>JAOSKN010000002.1 GCA_027493525.1 Planctomycetota bacterium
TGGATTACGTATTGCTAAGGTTCTAACCTGGTAACTGGAACTGAGACTCAGCGCCTTCGATCAGCGCCTGCTGTACCGCCACGACGAACCCAGCATCGAGATCGTCCAGGTCGGCCGCCCATGGAGCTTCGACGGCGACGGCGCGCTCTTTCGGCTGGTTTCCTGAGGCCAATCGCATCCAGCTCGCCCATCTTTTCGACCCCGTGCTTGCCATTGCACACCTCACTGGTCGAGCCGGCGCCGCACCAGATCACCGCTGTCAATACGAGGCCATGCTTCCGCGCCAGCCGCTGCGCTTCTTGCTCGCCGACGACCCAGGCGCCGGCAAGACGATCGTGGCCGGGTTGCTCATCAAGGAACTCATCGTCCGCGGCGACCTGCACCGGTGCCTCGTGGTCTGCCCGGGCAGCCTGGCCGAACAGTGGCAGGACGAATTGTACCGGCGCTTCAGTTGCCTTCGAGATCCTCACCAATGACAAGCTCAAGCGGCACGCACCGGGAACTGGTTCATGCGAAACAACCCTGGTCATCGCGCGCCTCGATAAGCTCTCCCGCAACGAGGACGTGCGGACAAGCTGAAGGCCCCCGACTGCCGCCGGGACCTGGTGGTCTGCGACGAAGCCCACAAGCTCAGCGCTACCTTCTTCGGCGGGGAAGTGAAGTACACAAGCGTTACCGAATCGGGCAGCTTCTTTCCACGCTGACCCGCCACTTCCTGCTGATGACGGCGACGCCTGCACAACGGCAAGGAAGAGGACTTCCAGCTCTTCATGGCCCTGCTGGACGGCGACCGCTTCGAGGGCAAGTTCCGCGACGGCGCGCACACCGCCGACGTATCCGGACCTGATGCGCCGCATGGTCAAGGAGAAGCTGCTCAAGTTCGACGGCCGCCCGCTCTTCCCGGAACGCATCGCCAAGACGGTGCCCTACAAGCTCACCGAGACGGAGGCGCGCCTGTACCGGCAGGTGACGGAGTACGTCCGCGACGGAGTACAACCGGGCCGAGAACCTCCAGAACGATAAGCGTGCCGGCACGGTCGGTTTCGCCTTGATGATCCTGCTGCGGCGGCTCGCGTCCTCGCCCGAAGCTAGGGGAAGCGGGCCTCCACGCCTTCGCCGTAGTCGAAGGGAATCTCGCGCCATGTCGTAGGGTCAAAACGGGCGATGAGCGGCGTCGTACGGAAATAGAAGTGGCCATTCCTGTCTATGGCCCAGATCTTCCGTAGACATCGGCGACTCGACTTCATTCCCCTTTCCGGTCTCCGGATTGATGTGCAGCAGGCGCGTGAACGCCTTGGCATACCCGATGTCGCCCTCTCCTAGCAGGAGCGAACCATCCACCGGATTGACGTAGAGGCGTTGCCGGGCAAGCGGTGGGAATTTCCACCGGCCGATCGATCCGATCACTTCCCTTTGAAACGACTTGTAGTGTCCCCCTGCTTTCTGTACAACCCTGAAGTTTATTGAGCGAGAGTTTCCCACGGCTTGTTTCCATGCTTTTGAGGAAGGCGGCTTTGGGCTGTGGAGGGCCCGCCGCCCTGCCTTTCTGCATGGAACAAGCCGTGGAAAACTCAAGTCTGCGTGCTTCCTCCACTGCGCGTGGGGTTCGGTGCGGCGCTCCCCCGCGCTCCTCACGCGGCCAGCGAGCCGAAGTTGTGCTGCCAGGCGCATTCCTCCTTGAAGCTGCGGATGAACCGCTCCACCAACCCGTTCTGCTGCGGCGTGTACGGCGTGATGAACTCCTGCCGCAGCGCGTAGTCCCGGGTCACGGCGCGATAGAGCCGCGAGCCGAAGACCAGGCCGTTGTCGTGCCGGATCGTCAAGCCCTCCGGCGCCCCGCGCGTCGTCCCGAAGCGCGACAACAGCGCCGCTTCCAACGCCCGTTCGGCCGTCTTGGCGCGCGCCGTGGGCGCCAGTTCCCAGCCCAGCACCTGCCGCGTGCAGCAGTCCACCACGGGCACGAAGCTGCACCACCCGTCCGCCGCGCCACAGAAGACCAGCGCGATGTCCGTCGCCCAACGCTCGTCCGGACGTTCCGCCACCGAGCGCGATCCGTCCGTACGCGGCCTGCCGCCCACGCGGCGTTGCTTCAGCGTCCAGCCCTTCGCGCGCATCAGGCGCGCCACGCGCTTGCGGTTTACCCGCCACTTCAAGCGGAAGCGCAGATAGGCCCACACCCGCCGGATGCCGAAGGTCGGAAAGGCCTGGAGCACGGCGAAGATCACCAGCGCCAGCGCCTCGTCGAGCGGTCGGGCCTTGCGCTGCCGCGGCTGGTAGTAGGCCGTCGAGCGCGGCACGCCCAGCCAGCGGCACAGCTTCACAACCGGCACGTCGCGGCCTTCGTTCAGCAGCGCACCGCGTACGGCGTTCACGCGTTCTCGTCCTGCGAGGCCCTGCTCGGCAAACCGTTCGCTTTTTTAAAACGTCCACCTGCATGGAAAGATCCCCGATCTTGGCCAAAAGCTCCTTCTTCTCGGCCGCGTGCCGCTCTTCGAGCTCCTTGGGCAAGGCCTTCAGGAATTCCTCGGCGCCATGCATGAAGCGTTCCAGCCAGCTCTCCACGTCGGCCACGGTCAAGGCGTGCAAGCGCGCGACTTCGGCGGTCGTCGTCTTGCCTTTGAGCAGTTCCAAGCACACCGCCGCCTTGCGCTTCGCCGTCCAGCGTTGAGGCGTCGGTCCTTGAACCGCACCGTCCTGGATCTGTTGCGGCATCCTTCGTCCCCCTGTACCGGAGGCCTGCGACCGGCCCCTTAACCAAGCTGCCAGTCTCTTAGCCCCTGTCCAATCGGAAAGGGGGACGCTTTAGACTGTTTCTCGGTGAGTTTTCCGTTCTCAATCGTGAACCTTCGAATTCCGAATCGTTCGGCATCCTTGGCGTCTACTAGCCTGGCCATGGTAGTCAGCCAAATGTTGGGCGGCTCCGACCAGCTATCTAGGGCTGCCCGAAAGGGCGAAGGGGAACTGGTGTAGTATGCTTCCTCATTATAAGAATCCAATGGAATGGGCACTTCCTCCAATGGCTTAGGATCTTCCAGAGGGCCGAAGCGTTACCAGCATTAAAGGCTCTTGTTGTCCGACAGAAAACCGTTTGACTTCAGTCCCGTCGCCGCATATGAATGCTGCATCATTTAAATGAACATGGATTCACGGAATGCGCGAATTGAGAGTTGCAAAGCGTCGAGCCGCCAGCGTTTCCTTCGTTAGCGCCGCCGAAAAGGTATTTGGAGAGAAGGGGTATGAACGTGCCCACATGAAAGATGTCGCGGAAGAAGCCGGATGTGCTACTGGAACGGTCTACCTCTATTTCAAGAATAAGGAAGACCTGTTCAACGCACTGGGAACTAGCCATACCAACGCCATTGCTCGGACACTATTGGCTGCCTTCAAGCAAGGCAGGGATCCGTTGGAGAGACTGAAAAAATAAGACCGAGGCCATCCTTGCCTCACTTCAACGAACACAAAACGTTCTTTCGCCTTTTCTATACCGCCAGCCCTGGGGGACGAGCTTTCGTTCGTTCAAACTTACGAGACGAGGCTCTTGAGGCTTACCTTGCCTTCAAAGCCAAGGAGGAGAAGGTCGTAAGAGAAGGGCAAGCAATGGGCCGGATCCGAAACGACATGTCATCGGCGGAGTTGGTGGAGTTCATACATGGGGTGACCGTCTCAACCCTTGCTCGCTGGAGTATTGAGGGCGGTGAAAAGGATCGTGGCAAGCAAATGCGACTCCTCTGGGGATTCCTGTATGGTGGTATGGGGGGTGTTGATGTTGACGACAGGTAGAGGATTTCGGCGAACCGGCGTGCTCTTTATTATGGGCTTTCTAATGGCGGGTTGCGATGCTCCCAGAGTAAATCGGGGAGACGAGGTGGAAAGATTCAATGCTACGATCAGTTCCCGGATCCTCGACCTGCAGTTGGATCCCCAACGCCCTTTGGCCTTGCAGGAGTGCGAGCAGATTGCCCTTCGGAACAACCTTGCCTATCGGGTCAAGCTACTTGAAACACGCTTGCAGGACGACGAGGTTCGACTCGCGTTTTCTCGCGCATTGCCGGAAGTAACGGCCGAGTTCAAGAAAACGCGCAGGAGCAACGAGCCGCTGGTTTCCGGCCAGAGCGGCGGCACGTTCTCGTTCGAGGACATCGAAGTAGACCGCTTCAATATCCGAGCCCTGATTCCCATCTTCGACTTCGGATCGACCTACTTTGCTTACCAGATGGCCAAGGACCGGCGCGTGCAGGAAAGGCTGGCCGCCGTTCGCGCTCGCCAACTTCTGCTTCGGGATGTTCGCGTGTCCTACGCGCGGTTTGCCTCGGCTATCCGGCAGGAAAGACTTGCCCGTGCTGCGGTCGAGGCCGCAAAAGACGCCCTTAATGTTTCCCGTTCTCTCGAAAGAGAAGGTTTGGCGGCCAGGTCTGACACTGCGTTTGTAGAGGCGGGATTAGCGCAGGCGGACCTGGAGTGGACCATGGCCAAGCGGCTGATGCTTGAGACGCGCTCTCGCCTGAGCAATACAATGTCCGTTACCACTTGGACCGAATATATGGTTCAGGACAGCTCCGCCTCCTCACCGCCAATGCCTACCCTGGAAAAGGTCAAGGAACTCGAACAAATAGCGTTGCGCTTGCGCCCCGAATTATGGTCCCAGGATCTTGAAAGGCATATAGCTGCAAACAACGTCCGGCGCAGCGTGGCCGCCTTCTTCCCGCATATTGGCGGCAATGCGGATTTCGATTGGACCAGCATTTCCACTCAGGTAAATCCGGCCTACTTCACATTCGGCTTTACGGTAGGGCAGACGCTATTGGACGGGACTTCTCGCATATGGCAACACAAGCTGGCTAAGGGGCAGGAGGCGACCGCGTCAGAGCGCGCTCTCCTTACTGCTATGGGAGTTCTATTTGAGGTTGACTTTCGAATTCTCCAGCTCATTCGTGCCCACGATACCTTGGATGCCCGTCGCAGGGTCGTCACTTCCCAGGAATCCTTGCTGAAGCTAATCCAGAGTCGGCATCGTGAAAATCTCGAAAGTGGCGCCAACGTGGCACGGGCACTGGCGGACCTCAGAGAAGCCCAGCGATCCCTGGACCAATCGGAAACCGACTACCTGGTCGCGTGGTACGAGTTGAATGCCGCCGCACTCGCAGACGAGCAGAAGGATCCCGAAGCCCAGGCAGAAGCTTTGCCGCCTGTCGAGAATGAACCTGCAGACAAGACGACGCCCGGCAAGCCATCCCTGCAGAAAAGAAGGTTAGATAAGGAAGAAGAGGAGTAAATACGCGATGCGTGTTGGAAGACATTTCGTTCCTTTGGTCATTTGCGTGACGGGCGTATGGGCTTGTACGGCTGCCGACCATGGCGGTCTCACTCTGGTTCGAGCCCAACCCGCCACACCGCCGTCGCTTACTGCCACCGGCCGGATGGTCTCCACCAAAAGCGCCAAGCTGAGTTCGCGCCTGAGCGGACGTATTGTGGAATGGGGGCGGGCCCCCGCTGGCGAAATCCTTGACGTGGGAACACGCGTAAAACAAGGAGCATTGGTCTTTCGTATCGATGCCAGCACCTATGAGGCCAAGGTCAAGATCGGGAAGGCCGTGGTTCAGCAGGCGGCCGCCGTCTTGCAGGACCTCAAAGCAGGGGTTCGCGAAGAGAAGAAAGCGGCATTGCGGGCGGCAGTGCGGGAGGTTGAAGCACGTATCGAGGAAACGCGGAAGGATGTCGAACGATTCCGCAGGCTTGTCCAGGAAGACCAGACCGTTCCCCCGAAGAGGCTCGAAGAAGTGCATCTGCAACTCAAGGTATTTGAAGCGCAATGGGATGCCGCGAAGGCACGGTTGGCGGAAGCTGAGGCCGGGCCAACCGAAACCGAAATCGCCGTGGCCGAAGCCCGACTTGTAGAGGCTCAGTCGCAGTTGGAAGCGGCCGAACTCGACCTCAGGACACGGAAATCAAGGCGCCCTTCGCTGGATTGATCGCACGCCGGCTCCGGGACGTGGGCGACTACATAAACAGCGCGCCCGTTACCGAGGTCGTTGAACTCGTCTCCGTCGATGACCTTGAGGCTGAATTGAGGCTTCCAGAGGCATACGTGCGCAAAATTGTTCCAGGAAAGACGGAAGTAAATATCAAGAGCCTTCTATTGAAGGACGATTTGAAGCTGCCCGTAAGGGGAGAATTGTCGACGCCGTGGACCCAGGGAGCGGCACATTTGGATTTCGTGTACCCGTGCCGGCGTCGGAACGCGGCAACCTGCTGCCAGGCGCTTTCGTGCAGGCCACGGTAGACCTGCAGGAGGCCGCCAAGGAAGCTCTTGTACCTATTAAAGCCGTGGTGAAATCGGATGGCCCAGCGCACGTTTTTGTTGCCGCTAACGGCACCATGCACCGAAGAGAAGTGAAATTGGGAGATCAGCTTACCGAAGCCGTGGTGGTTAAGTCCGGGATTACACCTGGGGAGAGCATTGTTGTTGGGCCGATAGGCAAACTCCAGGACGGGGCCAGCCTGCCATCGTACCTGACCGCGCCATAGCCACGAAAGAAATCCGTATATGCTGATTTCCGACATCGCGATTCGAAGACCCGTCTTCACAACCATGATCATGGCCTCACTGGTCATCTTTGGGTGGGTGTTCTACAGGGATCTGGGGGTGGATCTATTTCCCCGCGTCGAATTCCCCATTATTACGGTCGTAACCAAGCTGCCAGGAACAGACCCTGAAACCATGGAAACCCTAGTTTCGGATCCAATCGAGGAAGCCGTCAATACCATTGAGGGCATCAAGCATCTGCGCTCGGTAAGCGCGGAAGGCGTTTCCCAGGTCATCGTCGAATTCGAACTTGAGAAGAAGGTAGATGTTGCGTTCCAGGAGATTCAGGCGAAGCTAGGCGGCATTCGCTCCGACCTGCCGAAGGATATCGAAGAGCCGATTGTCGAAAAATTCGACGTGGATGCGCAGCCGATCATGGCAGTGGTGGTCTCCGCAGACATGTCGGCGAGAGAGCTCACCAGACTGGCCGACAAGGTTGTCAAGGAGCGGCTTCAGCGGGTACGGAACGTCGGTTCGGTCAAGCTCGTTGGAAGCCGCGACCGGAAAATCTGGATCTGGCTTGACCCTGTTAAACTTCGAAAGCATGGCTTGTCCGTCCAGGACGTGGTACGTGCCCTGCATGACGAGCATGTCGAACTCCCTGGTGGCCGATTGGAAACCGGTCCGGTGGAACTGGTTGCAAAGGTCAAGGCTGAATTCCAGAACGCAGAGGATTTCAACCGGATGGTGGTTGCCTACAAGGAGCAAACGGCCCTGCGGTTGCAAGACGTCGGATTTGCGGAGGATGGGCTTGAGGAGAAGAGATCTTACGCGCAGTTGGATGACAAGGCATGCGTTGCCCTGCTTGTTCGCAGGCAGTCCGGCACGAATACGGTTGAAGTCGCCCACAACGTGAAACAGGAAGTGCAGCGACTGCGGGACGAGCTTTCGTCGCGCGGAGTGCGTCTGGAACTGGCTCAGGACCAATCTACCTTCATCGAACATTCGGTCGACGAGGTAAAGTTTCATCTCGTGTTTGGTGGCGGTCTTGCCGTGTTCATCGTGTTTATTTTCCTGTTAAATGTTCGGAGCACCTTAATCAGTTCCCTTGTCTTGCCCACATCGGTCATCTCCACCTTCATCATGATGGGCGCGATGGGCTTCACTTTGAACATGATGACGCTGCTCGGGCTATCCCTGGCCATTGGGCTGCTGATCGACGATGCAATCGTCGTGCAAGAGAACATCATGCGGCATGTTGAATTGGGCAGGCCGGCCCGGGAGGCTGCGGCTTTTGCCACCAGTGAGATTGGCCTTGCGGTTTTGGCTACAACGCTTTCCGTGGTGGCAGTCTTTCTGCCCGTCGCACTGATGAGGGGTATCGTGGGCCGTTTTTTCTTCCCGTTCGCGGTAACCGTTTCGTTCGCGGTAATGATCTCCATGTTTGTGTCCTTTACGCTCGATCCATCGCTGTCGGCGCGCATCCTGAAAAAGCCGGGCAAGCACAATAAGGTATTCGCCTTCCTGGAAGAATGCTTCCAATGGCTTGAGCGCCTTTACGAGACGGCTTTGCGCGTATGCCTGCGTCATCGGTTCGTGGTCATTTTGACTGCTGGTATTCTTTTTCTTTGCAGCCTGTATTTCGCCAAATACCTGAGGTCCGAGTTTGTTCCGGTCGAGGATCAGAGCGAATTCAATGTGATGGTCCGTGCGCCGCTGGGCGCATCGGTCGATAGGACCTGCTCCGTTTTGGACAAGATACGGGCCTCGATTAAGGATGTGTCTGAAGTCGACTACACCTTTTATACGGTGGGCGCCGATGAGTTGGGTCGGGTCAACGAAGGCACCATGTATGTTCGATTAACCGATAAGGAAACGCGCGCTCGCGGACAGACGGCCATCATGGAGGACGTCAGGCACCGGCTGAAGGATATTAAAGATGCAACTGTATCGGTTCAGATCGTACCACGCACTTCAGGAGGCGGGCGCAGATGGGCGCAAATACAGTATGAGATTAGGGGGCCGACTTTGAGGTCTTGAATGATATTGCCTCACAGCTAACTGCGCGGATGAAGGAGGTTGGAGGATATGTGGACCTTGACACCACGTTCGAGACTGGAAAACCGCAGGCGGACATTTTGATAAACCGTGAACGGGCTGCTGATCTGGGGGTCGCTCCTCTGAATGTAGGCGAGACCGTGCGAGCCGCAATCGGAGGCGTCGATGTCGCCAAGTTTAAGGCGGGGGTGATCGATACGATATTGCCGTGCGTTTTCTGGAGTCCTATCGAGACCGACCTGCATTGATTGAGGATCTGTGGGTACCTGCCGCAGATGGCCAACTGATCGAGTTGCGAAACGTTGCCCAAGTGGCTACAACGGGGACGCCCGTGGAGATCAATCGCTATAATCGGCAAAGGCAGATTACTGTATTGGCAAACCTCAGCGGGAAGGTATTGGGGGAAGCTACCACCGAAATTGAGCAGATGAGTAAAGAAATCGGAATCCCCCAAGGTTACGAAACGGGCTGGACAGGCTTTGCCGACACCATGAAGGAGTCGTTTGGGTTTCTAATCTTCACGATGATTCTGTCCATTGTAGTCGTCTATATGGTCCTCGCCTCACAGTTCGAATCTTTCGTCCACCCCCTTACGATCATGCTGTCCTTGCCTTTGGCGATCGTCGGCGCTCTTGGCGCACTCGTAGCTCTCAAAATGACGGTGAGTATTTACACCATGATGGCGTTCATTTTTCTTCTTGGCTTAGTCACCAAGAATGCCATCCTGCTGATCGATTACACAAATACGCTGCGCCAGCGAGACGGTTTGGACCGGCAATCTGCTCTTTTGAAGGCCGGACCAGTTCGATTGCGCCCGATTCTCGCGACCACCTGCGCCATGATTTTCGGGATGCTCCCTATTGCGCTTGGTACAGGTTCCGGCTCCGAGTCTCGTCAACCTATGGCTGTCGCCATCATCGGCGGGTTATTCTCATCAACGTTGTTGACGCTCCTCGTTGTGCCTGCCGTTTATTCTGTGCTTGATCAGGCAACAGATTGGGCAAAGCGTAAAGCCTGAGGCACAGAACTTCGATTCGATCAAAAGGAGCATCAAGGCAAGAATTTCGCTCTGGAGTAACTGCAGGAAAAGTTCGTCGAGGTGGGAAAATTTTTTCTTCTCAAGGTAGCATAGTCAGCGTGATCCCCTCGCCCGCGCAATTATGGATAAATTGTCCTACCTCTTGCCCGCCTTTTGCGGAAGGAGGAGACCCTGGGCCAATCCCAGATAGAGGTGTCCCTTCTCTTGCGCTGATCCGGCGTAGGCGGCTGTACAACGGTAGGCCACGCCGGGCGCAATTTTTGCCCACTGCTCGGCCACGCCTCGGAGCGCATTCGCCCGGGTGCCGGCTTTCTCAATTTTCCCCGCAAGTTCCATGGCAACCTTCCCGTCCGTCTTCGCCCACTCCACAGCCACATCGCAAAGCGCTTCGGCCTGGGTGTCGGCTTTCTTAATTTTCCCCGCCAGTTCGACGGCGGCTTTCACATCCGACTTCGCCCACTCCTTGGCCGCGCCCCGGAGCGCCAAGTCTCGGTAGTCGGCATCCATAATTCTCCCCGCCAGTTCGACAGCGGCTTTCACGTCCGTCTTCGCACACTCCAATGCCACGCTACAAAGCGCGTACTCCCGCGCGCCATCTTGCTCAATTTTAAATGCCAGTTCCGTGGCAGCTTTCACGTCCGTCTTCGCCCACTCCGCGGCAACGCGCCGGAGCGCTCTGGCCCGCATTTCAGCATGCTCGATCTTCCCCGTCAGTTCTGCAGCGGCCTTTCCATCCGTTTTCGCCCATTCCGATGCCACGCCTTCAAATGCCCATGCTCGCGTGTTGGGAACTTTTATTTTCCCCGCTAACTCAACAGCCGCTTGCCCGTCCTTCTTCGCCCACTCCACAGCCACGCCCCGAAGCACGTTAGCCTGCGTGTTAACATCCTTGATCTTCCCCGCCAGCTCCACGGCGGCTTTCACGTCCGTCTTTGCACACTCTAAAGCCACCCCTACGAACACTGTCTCCCGTATTTTTGCATCCTCGATCTTCTCCGCCCACTCCACGGCGGCTTTCACGTCCGTCTTCGCCCACTCTGCAGCAACGCTCTGGAGCGCCCAAGGCCGTATGTTATAATCGTCAATTTTCCCAGCCAATTCCAGGGCGGCATTCACGTCCGTCTTCGCCCACTCTGCAGCTACGCCCCGAAGCGCCCTACCCCGCATATAGGCCTGAAATTTCTCCGCACATTCTGCTGCGGCTTTCCCATCCGTCTTCGCCCACACAGCAGCCACGCGCTGAAGCGCGCTCGTCCGCAGGTTACTATCCTTAATTATCCTCGCGCATTCCGTAGCGGCTTCTCCGTCCGTCTTCGCCAACTCTTCAGCGACCTCTCCCAACAAATGGTCATCGGCGGCCGTCTGAGCATGTTCGCGCGCCCACGCCAGAGCCCATCCGCTCCGTCCGCCGCTCAGAAATCCCAGAAGGTTCCGCGCGCGCTTCGCTCTTTCCATATCGTCTTCAGCGGCGGCCACGCGCAGCGGCTTCAATACTTCCCTTTCCAGCCGCGCCGACGAGTCTTCCTCCCACAAGAGTGCGGCGCCGTAGTCCAGGAGTGCCGCCGTGGCGGCCTCCCGCGCTTCAAAATCCTCCGCGCCTAAGCTCCGGATTAAATCTGCACAGCCGGGCTTTGTGGAATCCGCGGTCTTGTCGGCAGTGAATGCCTGCGTGACCGCGCCCAACGAAAACAACCCCCAAAACAGGAATTTCAAAAGGTGGACCCTCCCTTGCAACGCTCGTTAATGGACGCCTCAAACAATCCTCTTTTGTCCTGCAGCGCGCCAAAACAAGCGCTCTTCCCAATTCAGTTCCCGTAGGTGTAGACGTTCGCTTCCCACGGGTTGAAGTCGTCTTCGAAGTCCGTGCCGCTGCCCATGTCCTTGCCGGTGCGCTCGTTTTTCAGGTCTTTCACTGGTTTGGCGAACTGGAGCTTCAGCTTCACTTTCGTATCGCCGAGTTTCGACTCGATTGAGCCGAAGGCGTCAATGCTGGCACGGCGGTCGAGGTTCTTGACCACGCACAACGTCGTGCGGTCGCCATTCCGCCAGAAAATCGGTTCGGTGAACTGCGCGGGCTGGCCATCAATGGCGAGCTTGACGCGTACTTCGACGCCGGCGTCTTTCATTAATCCGGAAACGAGCGCCAGCCAGTCCTTCGACGATTCGGCACCGCGCTTCAGCAAGTAGCCGATCGGCGAAAGATTCATGTAGACCGCCTTGCCGTTTCTAACCATCACGCTGGCTTTTCCCGCTTGTTCGCCCTTGGCATTTTTCACGGCGGCAAGGCCGCGTTCGAAGACGGCCATTTCTTTATACAGCGGCGCCTTTACGGCCCAGTTCGCGGGCGAGAGACTTTTGTAGTCGAGTTCTCCGTTGACTTCGGTCAGCGCGCTGCCGTCGAGCCAACCCTGCTCGAGGTCGCGCTTCACTCCGAAGAAGTCGTCGAGTGCCCCGGCGGCGCGCGCCTTGCCGTGTTCATCGAAGACGCCGCAGAGATGATCGGCGATGACGGTGCCGCCGTTTTCGGAGAACGCCTTGATCGCGGCGGCTTCGGCGTCAGACAGGCACAGGGCGCGGTTCAGCAGCAGGACTTTGAAATTCCCTTTCTGCAACATGCCCTCGAGCAGGTGGTCCTGGTGAATGAACTTGGCCTGTATGCCGAGATCTTCCAATGTCTTGAGCCAGCCGATTCGCGCGAGGTAACTTGTTGAGATATTGTTGTCAATAGAGGACTTGCGGTTGGGCCATTCGGCATTGTGAACTGCCGCGTCGAGCGCCCAGTTCACCTGGATGCTGGGGTGCGAATAGTAGATGGCCACGGGGTCGTGATCAAATGTGCCATCGATAATTTTTGCGAGATGGACCCCTGCAGTTCCTTGAACGTCTTGGCGTTGGCCTTGATGAAATCCGCAACCTTACCCTCCGAGAACCAATTGACATGATTCGGGTCCTTGCCAACTCGCGCCCAGCAGAGAACGCCGCGATTGCCATGACAGAGGTAGTACCACAGGAACCATGAGTCGTTTTTGGGGTTCTGACTGGAAAAGAAGCTTTGGACGCGGGGGATTTCTGGCTCCAGAAGCTGCGCAGGATCTCGTTGTTGGCACCTATGTCATAGGCTTCAATCCACTGCACCGCCTTGCAGAGTTTGCGGTAATCGTATCCGCCGAAGGCGTTCGGCCCCTGCCCGCCGAGAAATCCCCGCAGGCGTGTTCTGATCGAGTTCGTTGGAATAGCGCGTTAAATCCGCGAGGCATTCGGCAAATTGCGTGTCCATATAGGAGTGCCAGTCACACCAAAGGCTGAGATTCAGCTTGCCAAGTTCCTTCGGCTTCAACTGCGCGCGGAATTCCTCGTAACCTTTCGGCTTGACGTCGGCAAAATCTTTGAAGCTGCCGCCATACTGCGCATTCAGCGTTTCGATGTTCATGTACTCGGCCTTTAGGACTTTCTGAAAGCCGATGATTGAGAGTGGATGTGCGTCTACCTCGATGGGGGTGGTAAAGCTGGCGAGGCTGATTTCATCGTCGAAGGAGTACGCGAAAACGGACGATCCTTTTGCGCTGCCAATGTTTATCTTAAGATGCTGCTTCATGGCGTCGATGGTCTGAGGATCGGCGAGGCTGTTGGGGCGGATTTGAATGGGCTTCTTGCCCGTCATTTCCTTCCGGACTTTCTCTTTGAGGTGCAGATAACCCTTGTCCGCGGCATGGTCGACGTAGAAGGGCCATTGGGTCTCTCTGGCGAAAGCCTGGAGGTCGGGCTTGCTGCGGTCAATATGAAAGCCGCGAAAGTTGACCGATTCGTACAGCGCCTTGTCCTTGATCACGTTAGTGTGGAACTGCGCGACGAGGATGGTGAACTTGTCCCACGATTGGGGCGGTGGGACTTCTTTGACCTGCTCCAACGCAAGGGCGGAGCCTGCGAGCAGCATTATAGCGGTCATGGCCTTCAGGAAGTATTGCGTCGCCATGATAATGTCTCCTTTATGAATTGTTACGTTTACGGGTGTGGTGTTTTCAAATAAGCAATCACACCTCCTGCGGCTTTCAGGCATCCTTGGCACTTATTTCTGCCGCATGGCCAAGCCAAACTCAGGCCCATATCGAAAGACTCCCGCGGACGGAACTGGCATTCATAGTCTGCCTCCTTCCCCATACACTCGCCCCAGGGTCTACGGCGCCACGGATGGCATGGGCGCTTTCTCAACTGTAGTGCGACCGCCGATTGCCGGGCGCTGCGGCATGCCTAGAGGGATGAACTCGGCTTTGATGCCGTAAGTCAACGGCCCGGTGCCGGCCTCGTGAGCGCCCATGTCCGGACCTTCGCCGGAGAAAACGTCGCAGAAGTTGGGGATCCACAACGCCCATGTCGTACCCAGGACTGTTGGGAGAAAGCTCGAAGCTCCCCTTTTTGGTTTCGAATGAGAACCCCGCGCCAAGCGCGTACTTTGGTGTGTCGCTGATACCGTGGTGCTCGTTTGGGCAGCGGGCGGAGCATAGGTCATAATCAAAGTCAACGTCTACATTCGCCTTGGTTGCGATGCTGTTCTCATCCGAAGCCCTCACGTGCAGGATGTTGTTGCGGGTAACGGTGTGCCTGATTTCTCTCGATTTTCCCCGAGGCCATCAGCACCCTCCCCGTTCGGCTGGAAAATGGTGTTATTGAAAACGTAAGTGTGGCCGGTCATCCACGACACGGATTGCGCGTTGCCCATCTTCAAGAATTTTCCGTGCGTCACGCCCCCACTCACTGCCCGGAGGGCTGTAGGAACGTCCCGGAGACGTTTCGCCAGATATATAGCGGGCCGATGGAACAGGCGGCATTGCCAATGGCTGTATGCACATTCTCAATGTAGTTATTCCAGATCCGGACGTTCTGGTCGCCCCCCTCCGCTTCGATACCATCGTCCCAGCAACTGGCAATATAGTTGCAATAGATATCGCTGTCCGCCCCCGGACTGCCGCGGTAAGAGCCGTTAATATGACCGCCGATTGTGTCATTGTAGTAGTGGTCGTCATCCGACCATAACTCATTGTAGCGTATCCACGTGATTTCCTTCGGATTCTCTGAAACTGATCGCCTGTGGACCTCGCGGGTGGGCGCTGTTGTTTGGGCGCTTTTCCGCCCAACTGTTGGTGTCCCAGGAGGGGTGATGTATCTTGCAGCGTTGAATAACGAGCGCGCTGAGGTCCTTTGGACCACAATATACACCACTATTGTGGTTCTTCCCGAATCCGCCATCTTCTTCGCTTCCCACTTGCTAATGTCGCAGTCCTCAATGACGATATGGTGGCCGCTGGACAACTGAATGCCGTGTTGTTTCACATTTTTAATGATGAAGCCACGCAAGATGACGTAACTGGCCTCACGTCAATTCCCGCGTCAGACTTGTTACCCGTGTCAATAGTTGCGCCTGCACCGTCGTAAAGCACGTAGCCATCGGCCTTCCCGGACTGGCTTACCGTAAGCGTGCGGTCGCTGCTTTCGCATTTGACTGTCGACGCTACTGGAAACTCCTCGCTCCACGTGGCAGCCTTAAACGCGGCGCGAATGTTCGTGCCCTCCAAGGTCAGTTCGATTTCGTAGTCCGTGCCGGGCTTTAGGTTGACCAGGCTGCCGCGGTAATCCCCTTTACACTCCTTCGTCTTGACGGGATTGTGGCGCATTGGCAGACCGTCGCGCCATGCTTCCTGCCCGCATTCGCGGAATTTGACCAACACCTTCTTGTCTGCTGCTCCCTTTTTCGGCGACCAGTAGATGCCCAGGCAGTGAAATGTTGGCACGACCGACGGTTGTCCTTTAGAGATCGTTCCCGTGGCGAGTTCCCTGGCATTGCCGATAGAAGCGCCCGTAGCAGAAACGAGTATCGCCCAAAAAACACATATCTTAGTCATGTCCCATCTCCTGAAATGGTGCAAATTATTAGAGGTTCAGAAAAGTTCCCGCATGACATGGTTCGGTTTAGAAGTGATGGATGCATGGTCACTATCCGTTTCTGATGCCTTTGAATTCGGCTCCCAAGCCCCCTCCAAAAAATGGGCGAACCAGGTTGCTACGGCGAAGTCGCATCTTGCGCAGCGTAAGCCCTCGAGCAAGAAATGGTCCACGATGACTCACCGGCCGCTTCATTCAAAATCCTTCGTCATCTACGACCCCACAGCCGGATCGGCCACGCGGCCATTGAATAGGGATCGCGCCCGTGGAATTCATACGAATGAGGAACACGAACGGCCGGTCTGCCTTGAAAACTTTTTAGGCCGATGGCCGTGCGCCCCACCGCGTATTCCGAAGACGCCCGTGGTTGCGGCGGCCTCGGTGCCTCCTCATCGACTTCAATGAGGGCCTTACACAATACCTGCGCGATGTAAAGAGTGCGCGTACCGTTCATGCCCGAAAAGTCGGCCTTGGGTACCTCGAATGCATCCCGCATACCCAACTCCTTCAATTGGTTAACGATATCCTTCGTACCCCAGGTCAGTTTGAACTTGGGTAGCGAGAGAACGACCTTTTCTTGCGCCATCCCATCGCTCCACTTCCTTAGGTTCGCGCCAGTCAGCGCGTCTTCGAAAGCGCCAAGGCCGCCTACTCGCGCGGGCAAGAAGACGAGCATGGACAGGTCGCGGCCCTTGTAGGGCAGTTCGACGGCCTGAAACTTTCCTTCCTCCTCGTAATACCTCAAATCGGCCGTGCGATTCATCATGGACGTCTTGGCTTGGCCGTCCTTTTCCAACTGAAAGAATTCCTCGCGGGTGCATTCCTTTTTAAAGGAATCCAGCCAGTCACTCTTGAAATAAATCGCGTTAACCAACACGAGCCTCGTGGTGGCATCCAGTTGCCCGGCCTGGATCAGTTCCTTGATCCTGTCATTGGTCTTCTGCGCCACCCAGGCGTTGATGGCTTTGCGCGAGGCTTCCGTGGCGTCCGTGAAGTCCATGCGTTCCAAAGGCGCTCCGTAGAGTTTCTCGTTGATACCTAGAAACTCCGGCAGGAAGGCGTCTTGCTTCGCGCCGAATAGCCGGTTGGCAACGACCAGCTTGAAGCCGCGCGGCTCGCCGTCGGCGCAAATGACCGAGTTGAGGTCCGCGATCAGGGCGCCGCAGCCCGAGTGCAGGCGTTCGCCCTTGAGCTGGAACTGCAGGGCCTGCTCCATTTCTGCCGCCGTGTTGCCCCGCGCGCCGGCATAAGTCATGCTCAGCGCCGCCGAGATGCTGTAGGGCGAAAAGATTAGGTTGCCATGTTCTTCGGCCTTGATTTTCGCATACAGGCTGGCAGCGAAGGCGTTGAGGCCTTCGACTACGGCTTTCTTCTCGTTCTCGGTGGCCTTTTCGTCAGGCGACGAGAGCCCCAACTTCCTGTGCAGACAGGACATTCCCCGAAAGGACCAGCATAAGAAAAGCAGACGATCAAGCGCATCTTCGAGGTTCCTTTCAAATCTCCTTGTGAGTTTTGCACGTTAATGGCGTGGTATTTTCGAATCCAACAATCACTCTTCCGGCGGCAAAATCTGCCACGCCACCTTGAAAGTTCGTGGGGCCAGTTCGGGATCTTGATGCGAAGCAGTGCGCGGCGGGCTGCGATGCGACCCATTTCCAGCCAGTCCTCCAGTATGCGCCAAGTGGAAACCCGCTCGCCATACAGCGCATCACGGCCCACGGTAACAAACTGAAAAGGGGTGCAATCCGCGCGCCCTTCGGCGCGTAAATAGGCAAGCAGTTCGCTAAGGAGCCCTTGCCGCTCACAGAAAACAGCCGTAGGTGGGTGATCTCGGTTGAAAATGTGCTTGAATAGGGCGGCGTTTGAACTCCAGTGAGGATGTGGCGCTTGAAAATCAGGTCTTCGGGGCACGGCGCACCTGCGCTCTGGAATGCGCGGCGCAATCCAGCCATCCTCTCAAGTGAATTCTGATCCGGAGAGGACACCGGGTTAATGTTGCGGCAGGCATGGCCAAGTACGCGATCCTATTGTGGCCGCGCTCAATCAGCAGACGCGTGACTTCAAACGCGCTGGCCTCACAATCCTGAATCACATAATCAATTGGCGCCTCCGCTTCAAAATGGTATTCCACGCCAACCGACGGAATCCGATTTTGGGACAACTGCGCTAAATACTCAGGACTCATAATGCCTAACACAATCAACCCATCAACGGGCTTGACGGCCGCCTCTTCAGGCGGCAAGACCTCACGCGCGCGATTGCGTACGCCAAAGATTGTTACCGCGTAATCGGCATCAAGCGCAACTTCCTCGATGCCCGCCAAGATTCCTGAATGAAACGGGTCGGAAATCGGCGACCTATTGTGGCAGCGTAACACGCCCAAACACTGGGTCCGTTTATGCAGCCGCCTATCAGCCACAAAAGTGCCTTTGCCTTGATGACGCCAAAGCGATCCCTTGACGAACCAGATCGTTTATTGCACGGGCCACCGTGACTCGGCTGACGTCAAATTCGCGTGCCAGCTGGATTTCCGGTGGAATTGGCGAACCTATCGCAAGCCCAAGGTGCCGTTGCAAGATAAGGGCACGAACCTGCTCGTGTTTCTTGTTTCGGGAAAACATAGACTCCTCCAAGCCGGTTGTGCAATCAAATACACTACCCTTTGTTAGTTGTTAGAGCAAGTGGATTAAAATTATTTCAATCGTATAAGTGACTACATTTTAACATATTATAAATTTTAACTGCAAATTTTAGGTTCATTGGAACGTATATGTTGGTTGAAGCGTCAAATTCTAGTGACTCAGGAGATCCTTTCATGAAACCGCTCTGCGCTGTCCTGATCTGTTTCGTCTCGCTAATAATCACTTCGCTGACAAAGGTTTGCGCGGAAGATGTCAGTGTAATTCCCGCCAGCCAGGATCGCGAGCTTTTACGTAAGGCGTTCACCACGAAGGTTCGGGTGGACTACACCCGCACGACAGTGGAAGCCGTGGTGAAGGACTTGGCGAAGCAGAGCGGCGTGGACATCCGTCTGGATGAATCGCTGCTGCTGATATACCGTACCTACGCCCCCCAGGGTTCTTCTGCTAGTAGCGGTGCTTCAGGGCCTGAATCTTTATATGCGCGGGAGGCCGCCGAAGAGCTGCTTGGCGAAGAGGGCGTCGCTTGGGATCCTGTTGCGTCCTCGGTAGAACAAACTGGCACAACGGTCGAAAAATTTCAACTAAGCAAAGCGTTCCGCTTTTTACCGCTATCGAATTCGTGTGTGGTCTGCTAGGCGCAAGCTAGTTACCGGAAAGGACACGTCTTTATCTCTACTCCGAAAACGCTGCTAAAAGAAATGCTGGTGAAGCGCAAGTACCAGCTTTCGCAAACGTGGGGCTCCATCTACACGGTCAATTTCAACGGTAAGATAATTTCAGTCCGGCTTAACGTTGAGGACACGATCGCCCACCGTATGGTGCACGGCATGGGTGATCCACGCAACGATTTTGAATTAATTGACGTCGAATCGACAAATGGAGAGCCGACGGGGATCCCGGAGGTCCATAAGCGCCTGGTCGCATTGAAACGAGGCTACAATGTTGAGGTCGACACGGCGTATGAAACCGTAGCCGTGACGGCGCCTGCCTGGACGATTGCCGACCTTATGGATTGTGCGTTGTACGACTTGAAGGCACAGGATCTCGCGCCAGAAGAAGCGGCGCGCAAGGCGAAAAATTTTCGCGCAGCCCATTTGGCGGAAATCACCGGGAATGCGTTGAAAAGTATGACCGATGCGGACAAGAAGTCCCTCGGCAAAGCTGTGATTGAATTAGACGATGGAAATTTCGACGTGCGCGAGGGAGCGGAAAAGCGGTTGCTCGCCGCGGGCGCAAACGCCTTGCTGCTGTTGAACAAAGTGGACTTGGAAAAAGTGAGTGCCGAAAAACGCCAGCGCATACAACGTTTGATTCCGTTGATCAAAAACGAAATTGAAACGAGACCGGTGCTGATGGCGGCCGAAGCGTATCTTGCCGCGGGAATGGCCGGTAATCTTGACGCCATCAAGAAAGACATGTGGACCAGTGGCAGGGTAAAGGAGTTTCAGAATGCGGAAGCGGCGTATGCCAGAGAACTTGCCGCAGCTAAGCGTAAGCCCGATGTTCTGCGCGAATTGCAGAAAGATGCCGAATCGACCTTTCAGGCATCGCTGATCAAGCTCATGAAAGTAAAGGACGCGCGCGTGGAGAAGATCATCGTCTCGGGGTCGCGCGCGGAAGTGACATACTCCGTCGAAGTCGACGCGAAGCATCCGCTATTCGAATTTTGTCAGAATCTGAAGGTGGTGCGAGGCGTCATGCGCGCGCAGTCGCGATTCTGCATGGAGAATATCAATAAAAAGTGGCTAGCTGCCGAAAACCGCCAGATCACTGATGCACAGCCCACGACGTGGCTGCGTTCCGGCGGCGATGAGGAAACAACGACGGTCGGCTCGTCGATCTCCGAAGTACAGACCGATGAAAACAACATCGAAGTGAGGGTGTCTGGATCCACGCATGCAATTTCATTCGGCTATTAAGTTGGGCCTGTTAAAAAACTGACAAAAGGCGCTTAACCAAGGAGATCCTTTCATGAAGCCACTCTGCGCTGTCCTGATTTGTTTCGTCTCGCTACTGATTACTTCGCTGACGAAGGTTTACGCGGAAGATTCCAGTGCAATTTCCTCCAGCCAGGAGAGTTACACACCACCTCCCGGCGTCTGGCTCAAGGTTAATCAGTACTTGCACGTCAATCCCGAACGCGCCCAAGCGCTCTATTTCGAGGGACAGCCGGGCAAATCATGGTTCATCTGGCTCGTAGATCTCGCGGCCAAGAAGGCGGTTCGCTTGCGTGAGCTGCCCGCTTCCCTGATCGAACGCACGAGATCGCACGTCGAACTGCCGAATCACGCGGTCTTGAGCGCTGATGGCACGACCATCTTCCTCGACTTTGAATATAGGGCCGATGCTTCGGAACTTCCCAACGGCCGCCCGGTAGTATCCACAGATGGCCAAACTGGCAAGGAGGCAATACATGCGCTGCAAACCGCGCTTTTCGCTTTGCCGAAGGAGCAAGGCGAACCCAGGAAGCTGACCGGAAAGGGAGACTTCAACGGCTGGTCGTACGATCCAAAGACCAACCGGATTCTGGCGGTTGCGAGCGAGAACAACAAGACCGGCCTGGTGGTCATCAAGCCGGACGGAACGCGCGAGCAGGTGCTGGGCATGCGGCCGTACAGGGAGGCCGGCTTCATGACTCTTGGGGGGAAGAGAATACCTTCGGGTGGAAACTCGGAATGCTGCCCGGTTGCGCTTGCCGGAGGCCGTTACTTTACGGCCGGACCAGGCATTCGAAAATATGCCCAAGGCTCCGCGAAGTCCGAAGCGCTCGCGCTATCAGACGTGGGCGGGATTTTTATGTTGGCGGCGCTTTCAGATGATGAACTCTTTTGGGTCACGCTTGGTGGCCGCCAGGTTAATGGCACCCGGGAGGCGCGTTTCTACAGTATGAACCCGAATAAGAAGGAGCCGCCAAACGCCATTGGCAAACCGGTCGCGCTCTACTGGTTCTCCGACCACCACTCCACATGCTTGTCGGGCGATGCCGCCGCGCTTTGGGCGGTGACTTACCGGGTTCAGAACAGAGCAATCGAACTCAACATGAGGATCGACCGCATCGACTTGAAAACGGGCGCGGTAAAAACGTTCTGGACGCGCGACGAGATCGAGAATCTCGTGAAGAAAGCCTCCGCCGGGAAGAAGTAACCCGCCATGCGGGCCAGTAATGCTTAATTTTGTAGGAAAACGCTGCCTGGGGACCTTCGTCCATTCGACTACTAAGTTAAGTCGGGCCTGTTGAAAAAGACTGACAAATGGCGCTTAACCCATTGTAAGGCGGAGAAGCCATGAGAACCGTGATCGTGCTTAGTTTGGTTTTGACGGCCGTGCTGGCGCAGGCCGGTGACTTTGTTGCAGCCCCGCCAGGCTCAGGCGGACCAGACGGATCAGACAAAAAGCCATTTCCATGGGAACCATGGGTTGAAGATGCCCGTGTTGGCGATTATGTGGTCTTTTCGTCTGATGCGGGCACCCATGCCCAATGCTGCGTAGTTAGGCTGACCTGTTTTTCTGTTTCCACTCGGAGCGTTTGATTAGCAAGAGCGGATAGCCGCGCTTGGATCTCGTGCCAGAGCACGCGGTTCAGGCGGACGTTGGCGTTGATCCAGGACGGCGGTTGCGGCGATGCGTAAGAGATGGCGGTGACGGGACGGCAGTTCCTGCACGCGCGCGGCGCTCATTTGGTGCGCGGCTTCCGCGAGCAACGCCTGCACGCGCGTGTGACTGAGCTTTGCACAGGGACGCCCGTTTGCTGTGCCAGGGCTCTCACGAGATTGTAGGCCAGCAGGCAGGCGTAAAATTCATGCACGGCCGTTCGAGGTTTTCGGGCATTCAAGTGGCCGGCACCGTGATCGACCTTGATTGCGCGTAGGTCCAACTCCACGTCCCACCGCTGCGCGTAGCAATGCACCAACTCCGCCGCCGGATAGGCCGCCGGATCCAACAGGGTCGTGCAGAGCACAATCGACCTCGTTCGATACCCCTTGCGCCGCAGGGAGGCGCGCAGCACGCGTACCGTCAGAGTCTCGGGCACGTCCGACAGAAAGCGAGCGAACGCCGAATGTTCCGGCCTCGGCCGCGTCCAAACGTGAAGTTCGTCGCCCTTACCCAGTTTGCGAAGGCGGTTTTCGTTCCGTGAAGCGGGCCGCACGCCCAGGAAGTGACTCCCGGCCTTGCCCAGCAGCGCCAGATGCACGTACGAACAGTAGGCCGCGTCGCCGATCCACAACCGGCCTGGCCCTTGGCGCAGCAGCAGCACAAGGAACAGCCGTGCTTCGCTGCACGTGTACGGGCCGAACGCCACGTCCAGTACCGCGCCGCTGGCCGCGCAGAACAGCCCGGCCCAGCGCATCAACGGTTGCCGGCTGGTGCCGTGCTGGTTGCGGCTGCGCCCGAAGACGCGCACCAGAGCGGGATAATTGTCGAGCGTACTGCTCCGAACCGTCCACGATGCAGACGCGCAGGCCGCGCCAACTCGCCTGACTCTTCGCGATGCAAGCGCCGACGTGAACCAACAACTTATGAAGTGACCGATTCGGAAGCCTCTGCCGCGCCTGGCACAACGCGCTGCCGTCCCGCCGAGCACGGAACGAATCAGGAACCAGAACAGCCAGACCATCTTCGACCTGCCGCAGCGAGCGATGCTCGTCCAGCCGAGCCCAGATCATGGAAAGCACCACCGAAACAGGGTCAAAGACCCGGCGCCGGAAACGCATCCCAAGTGCTTCGCAATGCCCCCAGGATCAACGCATCCGTCACCAAGGGCCGAACCGGCCCCAGCAACCGCGATGAAATCTTTTTGTGCGCTTCCGAACAGATCTCGACGATCCTTGCCATGGCAGATCCCTCTCGGACCAAGTGTGTGTGGACACCTTGGATCGTCTTCCGGGATGGTATCTGCCTATTTTTTTATCTACGCAGCATTGGGCACCCATGCCCGTATCACGACTCGTGATGGCAAGCAAATTGGAATTGAAAGTGAAAGGATGAAATTCACCGAGCGCCGGACGGTCCAATCGCGTGAAAAGGGCCTCTTGCTTGTGGAAATACGTTGCTTTGAGGGGGAAAAAAGAGCTCGGAAAACCAAGCCATTACCTGAGAGCAAGCCTGGCGCCAGTCAATGCAGCGGCTCAGCTAGACGCAGCGGACAGCACTGCGGCTCTTCAAAAACTGCTTCAGACGGTGGGGCAAAAGCAGGGCGTCAAACTGCGAAGCGATCTCGGCGTCGGACGGTACAGGCGAGGAAACGGAAACAGCGGTGGAATCTGATTGCATGACGGGTCTCCTGGGAGAAGGTGGCCCCGTCACGCCGCACCTGCCCAGGCGCCCACGCGCCCAGGTACAGGGCGGTGAACGTGGAGCCGGAAATGGCTTTCGTAAAGTGACGTAAGATGAGAACGTGAAATGCAGTACTTGCGGGGGAACTTAAACTAAACCGACAGCGCCCGACTCCAGCCACCTTGTAACCAAAACTGGTCAGTTTTCGTTACAATGGACTGTCGCTGCGCATCGCCTTGGTCGCCCGGCGCCTGGATGGGAATCGGGTATACTTCCGGGCCAACATGCAACACCTTTGACGGACATCAGGCACATGGCGTTAAACGGCACGATCAACAGGCGAGGTTCATGAATACGCTCAAGCTGTTTCAAGCCCGCCCGCCTTCGATCCCGCAGGTTGCCGCTTGGTATCTGTCAGACCTGGCCGAGGCTCGCGGAAGCAGGAGCTTTTTACCCGGCAATCGCCTCAGCGCCTGAAAGCCCTACGCGAACACGCTATCGTCGAGAGCGCGGTCTCGTCCAATCGAATCGAAGGCGTGCGCGTCGATCCCGCCCGCGTCAAAGCGGTCGTGCTAGGTAAGGCCCTGCTGAAGGACCGCGATGAGGAAGAGGTTCGCGGCTACCGCGACGCGCTGAAGCTGATCCACGAAAAGGGCGCCGACTTGGCCCTATCTGAGGCCACCGTCAAGAAACTGCATGCGCTCTCGCGCATGAACACTGGCGACGCCGGCAAGTACAAGGAGCGCGATAACGACATCATCGAGCGATACCCGGACGGCACCGAACGCATCCGTTTCCGAACGGTGCCGGCCAAGCGAGTGCAGAAGGAACTGAGCGGCCTGGTTGAGCTGTGGTCCCAGGGCTTGGAGGAGCGCTGGACACAACCCGCGTTACTGCTGGCGGCCTTCAATCTCGACTTCCTCTGTATTCACCCCTTCCGCGACGGCAACGGGCGCGTCTCGCGCCTGCTGCTCTTGCAGCAAGCCTATCGCCTGGGGTTCGAGGTGGGGCGCTACATCAGTCTGGAGCGCCTGATCGAGGCAGAACAAGGAACGTTACTACGAAACCCTCGAACTCAGTTCGCAAGGCTGGCACGATGGCAAGCACGACCCTGGCCCTACCTCAACTTCGTGCTTTATACGTTGAAGACCGCCTACAAGGAATTCGAGGAGCGGGTTGGGCAAACCGCCGCGCCCAAAGGTGAGAAAACCGGGTTGGTTCTGGAGGCCATCGCGGCGCTTCCCGATCCGTTTCGTGCCGGGGATCTTCGGGCCCGGTGCCCAAACGTCAGCGTGGATATGATTCGCAAGATCCTAAAGCAGGAGCAGAAGGATCGGCGAGTGCGGTGTCTCGGGCGGGGGGCAAGGGGCAAAGGGAAACACCCCCCCCCAAGGAGGACGCGCGCGAGAAGCACACCCCAACGGGGATTAGTTTTTTGTTTGTGCAACGCGAGTCCCCCCCCAGGCCCCGGCGCAGGTGACATTGGGGGTGTACAAAAAGGGGCCCATAATGCCCCCCCTCCGGGCAAATTTAAGCTGATGTCAGGTATTTTGAGAGATTAGGTGGTTTGCAGGAGGGGCAGGGTGGGTGACGACTTGTTACCATAATTAATTCATGGTAAAAAAGCCTTACATACCGCAAAACGTAAAAGTAGATGCCTAGGGCCCGCCCCCCCCCCCTGTCCACCCCCTTCGTTTACCCACTTTTGTTTGCCCGGTTGCAGTGACGAAGGGCGGCCCTTGCGGCCGCTTTTTTCGTTGCCGGAGTCTCCGTAGGCCATTCTGTAGGCCATCTGTTGCGCGGTTTTCCTCCTCTTCGGCAGCTTGACGCGGCCCGTCATCACGTCCCAGACGGCCTGGCTCGACTCGCCAGGGTCGATGAACTCCCAGTCCTGGTAATGGCGATCCGAGACGTTCTTCGGGCTGTGCCCCATCTGTAAGTTGATCGCCTCCACGGGAACGCGCAGGCACCTGGCCCAGGTCCTGTGGGTCGCGCGCAGGCTGTAGAGCGTCAGCCCGCTGACCCAAAGATCGACTTGGTTGCGCATGGATTCCGCCAGTGTCTTCAGAGCCTGGGTCATCTCCCTCCTGATCGCGATCTTCCTGGGGTCTTTCGGCGGAGCCCCATCGAAACCCCGAGATTTACCCAGGTACAGGAGGTCCGCGACGGCCGCCGGTTCGATGCCTGCCGGGACCTCCACCTCAGCCGGCCAGCAGGCCTTGACCGCAGCCAGGTAGATGGCGCGCTTAAAGTCCGAGGCGAGGTTGTTCCGCTCAATTTCGCACCCACGGTGCGAGACGAGCAGTGGATCAGTCAGGCTGGGGCTATCGCCTCGGAGTTTCAGGTAGCCATGCAACTCCTGGCAGAATTCCTCGGTCAATTGTGCGCGACCGTTCCGCTTCTTCCCCTTTCCCGGGGGAAGGATGATGCGGCCTTCCCGAAGATCCTTGACCTTGGCGCGCAGAACCGCGGAGGGGCGATTTCCGGAGACGAGAATCGTCCTGAACACGATGGGCGAGGGAAACCTGCGCGCCAGCAGGCCGTCCAGTTCCGCGCTAGCGTCCATGACAGCACGGAACTCCTCAGGGCGAAACGCACGACACTCCTTCTCGTGCCCGTCCCAGCTCAGCGGACGCCATCCCAGGAGCGGGTTGAATGGCAAAATCCCTTTCCCAGTTGCCCAGCGAGTCAACTGCTTCAGGCTCGCCTGGAGACTGAACCGGCCAAAGTGGGACGAGATCGCGCCGCTCGCGACAAGGCGGCCGGCCTTGTTGGTCAGCTTGTCGGGATCGCGGAGGTCCATGATGGTGCCCAGCTTCAGGTGGTTCTGCATCAACACGCGCTTTAGATCTTCCCGGCGGTCAGCAGTGGAAATGGGTGCTTCCGCGATGAACCGGTCTACGAGTTTCGTGAAGGGAAGGCTCCAGTCTGTGCGCGCCCGCAAGCCAAGTCGCTGGTTTTCCAAATCCTCAAGAAAATCGCGGAAGGCTTGATCAGCAACACGCTGGGACTTGAACCAAAAGGTCTTGTAGGTTCGCTTTCGCCTCAAGGGGTTCTTGTAGCGATAACGCCAACCAAGACGACCAGACTTGTCCTTCACTCGTTCGGGCTTCATGAATGGGCTCCATCTTCTCTTGTCCGGCAGCTTCGGTGGGCAGTTACTTGCCGGCCTGCTTCTTCTCCTGCCTCGCAATGTAGTTGTTGATCTCCTCGATCCTGAAGCGCCACGCGCGTCCGATGCGGAAGCCGCGGATGTTGCCGCGATCCATCTCCTCAAAGAGCGTGCGGGTGCAGATGCTGAGCATCTCGGCGGCGGTCTTCGCATCGACGGCGATTGCCTTCGGCGGTACCGAGGCCGGTTGCGCGGCTGAGGGCGAAGGAGAATGGCAAGAGCTCTTCATGAAGATGAGGTTCGAGGGCAAAGCCTTACCGGGGCGCAGATGCCCCTCTCCTTCCCTGGGCTGATCGACGACGGGAATGGCTGACATTGGTCTACCTCCAGATGATGAATCAAGCGTGTCAACCCTGCCCCATGGCGCCACGTCAAGAATTCGGCCTAGTGACAATCATACGGGCTAGCTACATGATGTTTTTCATTGCCAACTACCTGACTATCCCTCCGGGAATAGAGTGCCGAGCTTCCCCTTGCCAGCGACGTGCCTCGGCCATCTGCTTGGACGACGGAGAATCCGTGAGGAGGCGAAGCGTGCTCGGGCTCATGGATTCCTCCACGCCGTGGGCCTCTTGGGCAGCGTCCTGAGGTCGAGGTCCGGCTCGGACCTGGCCCGCCTGACCCTCTGGACGAAGTCCAGGTCGTTGTGAGCCTTGGCGAACTCCCACGGGTCGTCGGACGCGACGCACGCCTCCAGGAGCTCCATGTTGATCTCGGGCCTCTCGGCACCGGCGTAGACCTCCTCCGACATGGCCCAGCCCCGGACGAAGCCGTTGGGATCGGCCCCGGTCGGGAACGTGATGTCGTACTGCTCGCTGAGGACGCCAGGCCGGCGCCGGGATACGCGGCCAATCCGTGCGTGTTCCTTGCTACGGAACCAGTGATCGGCCGCGTACGCGTTCGCGCCCCAGTCGTCCTCGTCGAGGAGCACGATGACCCAGGTGCCCTGCCGGATGCGTTGTTTCATTTTGCGTCTCCCTTATGTGACTCCGGCCTAGTCCTTCCTGGGATCGAATCCGACCACGCGGTCGGCGATGGAGACGTCCTCGCCCTTGATGGCGAGGGTCATGCCCAGGAGGTTTACCGGGTAGTGGTTCTCGACGCGGAGCTTGATGTAGTCCTGGAACCTCTCGAGGCCGTCGTGTAGCCCCTCAGCGGCCCAGGGGCTCTTGACGTCGCCTTGCTTGGCCAGGAGGTGCCCCAGGAATCGCTTGTCCTCGGCCTTGATGCCCCTGACGCCGCTCTCCCTGAGGATGTCTCTAATGGCGTCCTGGGCCCACTTGAAGCGACGTTCCGGGGTGCAGGGGGTTAGCGCGACTTCTCTCATCTTCCGTCTCCTTTTCTCCAGGCCCCAGCAAGGGCCTTAGGCCTATTCGTTCCGTCCGAGGTGGCCGATCTTCGCCACGACCGGGATCACGGTCCCCTCATCGTCGTCGATGGCGAGCTCCTCCTCGTCGTCGACCGTGTAATTCCGCCGCTACGCCTCGGGCCTTACTTCCTCGCCCGCAAGGACCCTGTTCACCCACTCGGCAACCTGCTCGTCCAGCTCCAAGCGGATGTGCGAGTAGGCGTCGCGCGTGCCGACCCTGCCGCGAATCAGGTCGAGGACTTCCTCGTAGTTCGTGTAGTTGTGCCGAACGAACGCGCAGAGCCCATTGAACCCCGTTTCCTGGTAGTCCGAGTAGCGCATCGCATAATAGCTACCCGCCTCTCGCCACAATGACCCTGCGTCGGGCAAGGGGCACAGGAGCCTCAATCCCTCTTGATCGACGATGCCGAAGGTGGCGTTGATCTTTGTCTTGACGGCCTTTTCTGCGGCGGCCTTCCTTCGCGCGCGCGCCTGCTTCGCCTTCTCCACCTCGGCCCGGTTCGCCTTGATGAACTCCTCGACCCGCCTGCGCTCGTACAACTGCGACGGCGGGCCGCTCTTGTAGTGCGGGTTTCGAACCAACTTGTCAGGCTCGCCGAGCTTGGCGATCAGCGTGTCCGTCAATCCGAACTCTTTCTTGAGCGTAATCTTGTACACATGGACCGGCGCATAGGCCGTCGCCGCCGCCTCCCGGCGCTCCCACTCAGCGATGGCCTGGTCCCACGCGGCGTCGATCTCCCCGGGCGTGGCCACCCCGGCGAGGCGGGCCTTCCTGGCGGCGATGATTGCGAGTCGCTTCGCGATGCCTGCAATCTTCCTCCGCTCCTTCTCTGCCTTCCGTTCCTCGGCGACTCTGGCGGCCATTTCGGCTGCCCTTGCGGCCGAGTAGCGCGCCCTCTCCAGCGCAACGTCGTGCGCGAGCGCCTCGCGCCACGCGACGTCGATCTCCTGGGCGGACGCGGTCGGAGACCGACGAGCGATCCAGTCGTGTAGTCGTCCCTGGCAAAAGGAGGACCACCACGGCTCGTGGGTGATTTTTGATCCTCGCGCCGCTTCGACTAGCCGTGCCAGCCGAGGGTCCTTGGCGGCCTGCCCCCTGAGACTCTGGGCGCGCTCCTCCTCCCATATTGTTTCGCACACCTCGTCGATGGTCATTGACTACCTCCCTGCGCGGAGTTCACTGCGCTCGCCATCCGCCGCCCGATGCGGCGGGGACGTTCATGTCGCCACTACGACGCCGTCTCCGGTTCACGAAGGTCCTACAATCCGATCGGATCTCCAACCGGCGCCGGGACTCAATCCTCCTCTTCATCCTTTTCTTCATCCTCTTCTTCGTTCTCATCCAAGAACGGGAATTCCATCTCTCCAACACTTTCAAGGTGCTGTACCGGCACCTTTTCAAACTCCGAGATGGCTTCTACGTACGACTCGCGGAACCCCTTCGATCGCTTATAAAGAGTCCAGATCCTATTGATGTCCCGCTTCAGTTGAGCTGCCGCGTAGCCCATCATTCTCCCCATCTCTGCGTCAGTTCGGGCCTCGCGGGTGAGACCGCTAACGACTTCGTTCTTGGGCTTCTTCCCCGGGGGATAGGGAAGGTACGTACTTCCTGCCATAAGGCAGTAAATACCGTCCATTTCCGGGAGTTGCCTGGGACCGAACTCCAGTAATCGTTTGCTGAATCGCAGGAATTCGACTTCATCTTGTTCCATTGCCATGACTTTCTCCTTGTGGTTATGTCGCCGCTCCTGACCAGAGGGCTACCCCTCCAGGATCTGGAGAGCGAGCGACTCGTTAAACTCAACCTCAGGGTAATTTCCTGCTTGGCGCGGGTCGTCTATTTCGGTGTCCATCCGCCTCTCCAATTCCCACAACTTGAAGCCGAGCTGGCGATGGTCGTCGTCGTTGAGCCGGTCGGACCGCTCCTCCAGGAGTCGCTGGATCAAAAGGTGGGTTGTCGCGTGCCCGCAGTACAGAGCGGATGCCCAGATCTGGTCATCGCTGACCGCAAGGTTGTCCGGGAACGGCGCGCCGGTCCTGAGGCTCGACCAGATCCACGGATACATCCGGAGAGCGTCGACTTCTCGGTATGCCTGCATTTTTTCTTCATCCTTTTTCCTCGGCCTTACATTTCGGGCGTCATCGACCTGACGTTCTGGCTATCAGATGACCCTGTACTTGGTAACGTCAGCCTCCATTCCGCTCTTCTTGGTCCGGATTCGGCCCGACGTGATCTTGAGGCCCTGGGCGATGGCTTTCCCAAGCTTCATGGCAGCGAGCACAGGACACACGACGAAATAGCCTCCTTCCGCCGCAGGCCCGAAAAGAGGCGTGTCGGCAACAGGCTCCTTCTGTACCGAGCGCGTCAGGACGACGGCGGTTTCGCTCCCCTTCGGAATCTGAACGGCGACGATCTCGTCAAGCCTGATGATGCAGGCGGTCTCCTCGGTCATTCCGAGCTGGATTTCGAGATCATTATAGTCATCGTTTTGCATGGCCTTACTCTCCTTTCCTGATGCTTCAGTTTTATCGCCTACTCTTCCGTTCGATCTACCCCATTCACTTTCCACGATCCACAGGTCCGGCAAATTTTCCTGATATTTCAACTTAATTCCTCGTATCGTAGACGCGCTGTTCAGGTTAGGTACGGTTATCGGTGGTTTTAATTCTTGGTTTCACACCGAAATTGCAGGCTTCGAGAACTCCGCGGCCAAGCTTGACCTCGGCTACGTCGACTTCTTGCATCAGCGTCGTGATGTTCCTGTGCCATTTCTTGACGACTTGATCCTTGTTGATCGGCTTGAAGTCGAAGGCGTAGTCCAGCGAGCCATTCGGGTACTTGCTTAGAGGAGTCGCTACGATGTTGGTGAAGACCGTCCGGATCATCTCCTCAGAGATCGGCGCGGTGTGCGAGACCACCTTGAGGAGCCGGAGCCTGCACTCCCTGATGTTGTCCACCATGATGTCTGTGCCGTAGATGCTCTTGAGGGCAATCGTGGGTTCCTGCCCATTGGCCAGCTTGCGGCGCAGCACCTGGACAAGCATGTTGCCGTTGCCGCACGCCGGATCGATGAAGGTCTTACTGGGCTCCCAGGCGGACGGAGGCAGCTTGTCGAGCATTTCGTCGACCAGCTTGGGCGGAGTGAAATACTCCGCGGTCTGGGATCTGCGCTTCTTCCGCTTGTCGTTGTTCATGCGGCCTCCCTTCGCTCGTCGTCGAGGAACTGCAACCAGAAGTCCCGTCGGAAGTAGGAGAACATCGCGTGTTCGGTGCGGAAGGCCGACCACTTGGCGACGGAGAGCATCTCCTTGAAGCGATCACTCTCGATGGCCGCCTTGATCTTTGCCGCCTCATCCTCCGAGCCGACCCGGATGGCGAAGCAATACTCGGTTAACCCATAAGCGCCTTCGGCATCGATCATTGGGTAGGGGAAGCCTCCCTCGCACAGGATGACCTTGGGAACGAAAAACTCGGACTTGCTGCTCGCGTAGTAGAGCTTGACCCCGCCGCTCTTGTGGAGGGCATGGATGCAAGGATGCGGGAACGTGCCACTCTTGATCGAGGACGTGCCGGCCCTGTCATGCGCGTGCCGAGACCGGGAGTAGAGGACCTCCAGCCTGTCATCGCCGTCGCCCGCCAATATGGTCCGGAAGTCGTCGAACATGCCGGACGGGAGCCAGGACCACTCGGACAGGTCCATCTCGCGGCGATTCCCGTCCTGGTCGACGACAACGGCGGGTCCGCCATTCTTGGCCTTGTCGAGCACGTACCAGTCGTACCTGATCTGGGCGCCGAACGTGGCCTTGCCGTCCCCGGCGTCGTGCATCTCCAGGTACCTGATCAACGGGGAGAGCACGGGCCACAACGCGTGCCCTGGCTTCCGCCAGAGGGGCGGGTGGATGAAGGCGCAGTGGCCGTCATCCTTGCAGAGCCGCAGGCCCAGCTTGACGAACCTGGGCCAGAGGGTGTTGCGCGACCCGCAGGCGCGCCTGCGACCGGTGCCCCTCTTTGCCTCCTCCCTGGACCGGTCGACCGGAGGCTGGTACGGCGCGTTCATGAGGATGACGTCGAATTTGCCAATCTCAAGATGTTCATGGTCATTGATTTTCATGGTCTTCTTATTCCTTCCTGTTTCTTTGAACTCTCTCAGCTCTTCTGACAGATCTATTACATCACTCACTTCGCACGATCCACATGAGTGGGTTAATTTTCTTTGAATTATCAACTTAATTCCTCGTATCGTAGACTTGCCGCTTGGGTTATGCACAGTCTTCGGTGTATTTATTTCTCCATTTCACGCCGAAATTACAGGCTGCTGGAACTCCGCGGCCATGAACTTGGGCGGTCCCGAGAGGCCGGGACGATAGATGACGACGGCGGACGGGAACGTCGCCGTCCCCTTGCCGTCGCCGAACCTCAGGCGTCCTGCGACGAGCCTGACCTCGGCCGCGTGGGGCAGGACCCACTCATGCCACCAGGCCGTGTCAGTCCGGGCAGGCACGAGGCACACGACGGTGGCGCCACGGCACGACGCCTCCACCGCCTTCCGCATCCAGTCCTTGATGGCCCTTCCGTATGGCGGATTGAGCCAAACCTTTTCCTCCAGCCAGTCCTGCTCCAGGCCGTTCTCGGAGAGCGTATAGTGGTGGGCGCATTTCGCGTTCTCGTGCGAGGACGCGGCGTCGAGCGTGAATCCAAACTCCTCGTTCAAGGCATTGAAGACATGCTGGGGGGTCGCCCAGTCCTCGGATCGCGAGGAGAAGAGGGGCGCGAGACTATGATCGCCCCCTTTTTTCCCATCGTCGCCTTTATCGGCGCTTCCGCCCTCATCGCCGCCCTTGCCATTGACGGTGTTAGCCAGCGCCAAGCTTGAAAAGGGCAGAATGTGCCCTTCGCCTTCCGGGGGCCGCCCCTTGCCATTGGCAGCTTCCGCCAGGGCCTGGCAGACGGCTCTGAAAACAGCAGGACAAATTCCGTTTCCGAGAATGCGGTAACGCGCCAACTTGTCCGAGACCGGCAGCTTCCAGTCATCAGGAGCGCCGAAGAGGCGCTTGTATTCAGGTACCGAAACGAGCCGGGTCTTGATTGGCTCCCATGCGCCGGTCTCTGGATTCAAGACCTGAACGTTTCCGGACTTTTTGCCTACTCGGAAGCGGACCTTGCCGCCGCCAGCATGACCAGGATGGACCGCGAGCATCATCTGCTGGATTGCGGGAGCGGTTCGCAGGGCATTGCAGGGAGCGATTGGAATTCTCCTGGCGGCCTGCTTGGGAAGCTGTCCCCTGAGCTTTGGAAAGCAGCTATTGACATAGGCCAGCCTCTTGGCATTGCCCGAAATCCGATGCGCGGTCTTCGACAGCCAGCGCCAGTTCTTGCCCGGCGGGATTCCTCGCATGAGCCATTGCCATTTTCGGGACATCTGCTGGACATCATCTTCATCGGGCTCGGGAAGGCCCTTCAAAGCATCAGGCGCGCAGACATACGGCCGCAAGCCCTCTCCTTCGCCATGCGTAGGCTTCGGGCGGACAGGCAGGGGTACATCTTCCCGGACTGCAATGAGAAAGGTACGAACGCGATGCTGCGGAGTCCCAAAATCGGCGGCGTCCAGGGTCCAGGTCAGGAGACGGTAGCCCAGGGATTGGAGGCGGCTGACCGCCATCTTGAACTGGACGGTATTTCTGACGTTTGGAACGTTTTCGGCAACGTAGAACTTGGGGCGGAAAGCGCGGACCCATCTGACCGCCTGGACGTAATGCAGGTTTGTCCGGCTCGCTGCGCGCTCGGCGCGGGTAATGCCGCTTGCCGAGGAGATGTTGGTACAAGGCGGCGAAGCGAAGATCACGTCGATCCTCTGGGTAATCGTCTCCTGGGCGTCCCGGATGGTCGCCGCGTCCGAGGCGTCGGCCATGCGGACGACCGCCCCCGGGTTGTTCGACTTGTACGTCCGGCAGGCGTTGGGGTCGCGATCGACGGCGTAGACGATCCGGAATCCGGGAGTCCCAAGCGCCTCGGCTACGCCTCCCCCGCAGTAGAGGGAGATCGCGTACAGCAGGCCAAGCGGGTTCGCCGTTGAGGCATCGTTCCTGGGGAGGGCCATGGCTACTTGCCCTCCTTGCAGACGTCGGCCTTTGACTTGGGGGCGACGAGCGCGGGAACGAGTAGCAGGCCCCCCTTGATCCAATCCGCGAGCGTTTCCGGATTGTCTGCCAACTTTATCCAATCCGCGACCAAGGCCTCCTGATCGGACAGGTTGACATGGGCGACCCAGGAAGGCTTGGACGGCGACGGGTCCTCGGGTTTGACGGGGAGGACCTCCAGCGTCGAGAGTTTGAGGGGTTTGTCGCCCTTCCCCTCGCCGGGCTTCTTCTTGTTGTTCTTCTTCTTGGTTCGATACTTAGCGATACCCGCAGCTTCCAACGCGTCGCTTAGGGGCAAAAGGACATATTCTGCCCTTTTCGTCTTTGAGGCCCTGGCCAAGCGCCGGAACTGCTTGCAGCGGCTTAGCCCATATCCGCCGCGCTCGCCCACCTCGCGCTTGAGCCAGGGGCCAAAACTTCCCCGAGGCAGCCGATCCTTTACCTCGTTTAACAAATCCCCAAGCGCTAGCGCCTTTTGGGTAGATACGCGCCCGACGCTCAGGTACTCCGCGTACAGGTTGCGGATCTTGTCCGCATACTCCTGGGACTCGGCATCGGTCAGCGGAGGCTGCCCTGCCATTGCAACCTCTAGGCTGACCTTCGGGCCATCGCCCTTTGAGGCCTCGGGGTTGTCTTCCTTGCCTTCTCCTGCTGGGTTTACGGGCTGCGGCTGAACTGCGACTTGGGTTTCCATTTTCGTCTTCTCCGTGCGTCGGTCGCGTTGTTGCGCCCGAATTGCACGGGCCGGCTGGCCCAGCCTCCACCTGGATTGCGCACCTCCTCCCGCGGCACTGGGAGGCGCACAAGTGGAATCCGTAGTACCTCCGGTTTCTCTGGGTCGCTGGCATTCTGTGTAAGATTCACCAAATCCATCAGTCTGCCTCCCCAGATGTTGCTCGGCCAGAACGACACCTCCACTTCTCCGGCACTAGATGCGCGCACCTGTGGCCCCGGTTTCTTCTGGCCTTGCCGGGCAAGAAAGCCGAAAATCCACCAGACTGCCTGGGAGGGCCAATATGACAGAGATTGAAGTGAAGGTGGCGGAGGTGCGCCGGATCATCGCCCGCTCGCGCGACCGCGAGAAGGCCAACCGGAAGGACCATATCCTGGCGGCCAACGGCATGCGCTCCCTGGAGGAGTCGGGCATGCCGCGCGCCCGCATATATAAGGAGGTGGGCCTCGACGACAAATGGGGCCCCATGTACTTTCGGCTGCTTGAATTCTACGAGCTGCTCCAACCCGCCGAGTTGGAGCGGCTCCATGCAGAGGACGCGCCCGCCGAGGAGACACGCCTCCTCTCCCTCACGCAGGTCCAGTGCATGAACCGCGTCTTCAACCTTGTCCAAGTCGAGCAGCGCGGGGAGTTCGTCAGGAAGGTCATGACGGAGCGGCTGACGGGAAGGGACATTGAGAACCTGGCCGGAGGGCGGCGGGACTTGGCGTTCAAGCGGCTCGGCTTGACCGAGGCCGATCTTGAGGCGGCCAAGGCGGCCCTTCCCAGGTCCCCCGAGCCTGCCTACGAGGCGACGATGGAGCGGGTGGTAATCTCCCCGTCGGCGCGCTCGCTGGCCTCCCTGTTCGCGGCGCTGAGCACGGCTGACGGGATCAAGGCGGTCACGCGCGCCGCGAAGAGCAAGCGTCCCGTCGAGGTGCGCTGGCGTGATTGACGAATGCGCCGTCTTCTTCTGCGGCGCGGGACTGGCCACCGCGGGCCTGACGCAGGCGGGGTTCCGCCCCGTCGTCGCGATCGACTGCGACGAATGGGCCGCGACGAGCCACAACCTCAACTTTTCTGACCACCCGCCCGTGGTCATTGCCAACCTTCAACTCGGAAGTGCGGCGGATCTGCCCTCCGTCGCCAGGCTTGGACAGTCATGGGATGGGCTGGCTTGGCTCTCCCCGCCCTGCCAGCCGTTCTCCATGGCCGGCAAGAAGGACCCCGCGCGCGATCTGCGGTCCAAGTTGCTGCTGGCATCGGCGGAGGTGGCCGAGGCCCTGCCCAGGGCGTGGGTGGTCACCGAGAACGTCGCCGGCCTCCTAAAAGGAAATTCCAAGCCGTATCTCGATGACCTGCTGGCCAGGCACGCGGCCGCGGGAAGGAGGCACGCCGTCTGGCGGCTGAAGTGCGAGGACTGGGTTCCCAACCGGCGCCCGCGGGTCTTCATCGTGGCGGCGCCCGTTGGATTCCCGGGCGAGTTCCCGGTTGCTCCCAAGGTCACCGGGCGGGCAAGGCCAACGATGGCGCAGGTCATCGGGCCGGGCTTCGAGGACGTTGACCCGGAGTTCGTCAGCCTGAAGCCGCTGGAGTACCTCCTTTACCGCGACATTTCGCCGGGAGGGAACTGGGAGTCCACAGAGAGAGGATCGTTGGCCCGACGTTATGCCGGCTTGCTGGGCATTGGCCCCGGCGAGCGGAGGCACTTCCTGAGACGTCCAGGCTGGAGCGAGCCGGCCCCAGCCCTCACGACCAACAACAACGGGTTGCCCGGACGGATCTCCGCGCTGCATCCGGGTGAACTGAGGGGATTCACAGTCGGCGAGGCGCGAGCGCTCATGGGAGTTCCCTCCCGCTTCGTACTCGGAGGAAACGTCCGGAATCGCATGAAGCAGGTGGGGAACGGCGTCCCGCCTCCGGTCGCCCGGGCCGTGGCGAAGCAAGTCCTCGCCGCAAGCGGCAGGTAGTTCAGCAAGTTCGAGCGGATGCTGCCGTCACGAGCCTGGAACCCTACTGGGGCAGCCATGGGCAGAACTGGGTCTCGCCGCCTACGGGATCAACCTCCAGGGTTGCCCCGCCAGGGCCCGGATTGACCACGGGGATTCCCTCGAACTGCTCCTTGGAGGAGAATGCCGCGTGGATGTGTCCCTGAACGACCACGATGGGACGAAGTTCCCTGGCCAGTCGCGAGAGCGCCGCCGAGGACTGAACGGGGTAATGGCTCAGGAGAACAATCCGATCTGAGCCGCCAACGCGGGCAAGGAACAATCTCTGAAGGTCCTTGATGGCAGACAGGAACTCTGACTCGCCGGGCAGATCGGCGAACACCTTCCCGCTCCAACCCACGCCGGCCAACCACAGGCCCTCGTCTACCCTGGTCAGCCTGCCTGACAAGTCCTCGCCGCAGCCCTCAAGCGTACGCGCCCCCTTGCCCACGTCGTGGTTGCCGCGCACGCGATAGACCGGGATTCGCCGGGCCTTGAACCACCGGGCCATCTCGGGGCTTGGCCGCCCCTGGTCCAAGACGTCGCCTGCATGCAGCCAAGCGATTGATTCCCGCTCATCCGCCCAGTCCGGGGGAATGCCGTGGGTATCCGAGAGGAGCAAGAGCTTTGCCATGTGCGCTTCCCGCCTTGACCCAAGGGCATCTATCACGCTGGACAGCCGATGCAACAGAGGCCCCGTGCCTCCCAGCGCATCATGGTAGGATGCTCCTTCCTGGCACCCCTTTCATCAACCTTCCGGCTGGAGTATTCCTATGATTCCACTCGACGCCAAGGATGCGCTCGAACACGACCTGCGCGGCCTGCGAGCCGACAAGCGGGTGACCTTTCTGCGCGCCTACCTGGACTTCGTCGTCGCCCACTACGCGAAGGCGCTCAACGACGCCGAGCGTCAACAGGTCATCGCGGAAGACGCCGGGGAGATTCGGCGTGCCCGGGACCTGTGGCCCTGGCTGAAGCCCCTCCCGACACCCCGGGAGATCCTCGCCATGTCCCGCAAGGACGCAAGGAGGTACCAGACGTTGATCAGGTTCAAGGACGGCTCGGTCTGGATCGCCAACGACCACCGCTTCCTGAATCGCGGCGCTGGCCTCGGCTTCAAGCGCGCCTGGGAGGAAGCCTGGGACGACAGGGTCGTCACGAAGGGCGTCTCCCCGGAACAAGAATGCCTGAGCGACGAGGAGGCTACCCATGCCATGGCACGCAACGAGGTCACTCCTCTTGATGTCACGCAATACCAGGAAGGCGTCGAGAACGGAACCATCGCCATAGAGGTCGGCCAAGGCTCGTCCACCAAGGAGCTCCATAATTGCCACAAGCAGCCGTTGCGGATCGACTCGCAGGAATGGCCCACGGTTGAGCACTTCATCCTGGCGCAGCAGTTCAACGATCCGGACCTTCGCGAGACGATCAGAGCCTGTCACTCCTTGGTCGATGTCCGCAAGGCGATTCGAGGACAGTCGGCTCGCGAGGACTGGCCCCAGGTCAGGGACGAGCTGATGAAGAAGGCCCTGGGCGCCAAGTTCCAGTCGCCCCGCCTTAGAGCGGTGCTCCTGCATACCTCGGGATTCCGGATCTCATACAGGAACGCTGACGGGTACTGGGGCGGCAGGCGCAATCGAATGGGCCAGTTCCTGATGGAACTCCGCGAGCAATTCGCGGCGGAGGGGGAGATTTATGTCCGAGTCATCCGAAGAAGAGAACCTCAGCGGTAATCCTGGTTTGGGGAGACATACGCTCTGTTTTGGTATGCCCTTTCCCAGAAACCTCCTTTTGCTTGAAAGAAAAATGTTGTATTTTTCTTTCATGCGACCGAGGCCATGAGCATGCAAAGCACTATACATAAGATAGTTGCAAGGATAAGGCGACTCGGAGATGGCCGAGTCTTCACGAGCAGCCAGTTCCTAGACCTCGGGACTAGGCGTGCCGTGGATCTTGCCCTGCACAGGCTGGCCAGGGAGGGCGCCGTCCGTCGCCTAGCACGGGGACTCTACGACAAACCCGCCAAAGATCCGCAGCTCGGAGTCCTCATGCCGCCCGTAGAGGACATCGCCAAGGCATTGAAGGGTCGCGACGCGATTCGCCTGCAACCCTCGGGCGCGTACGCAGCCAACCTCCTGAGCCTTTCGGACCAAGTGCCCATGAGGGTGGTCTTCCTGACGGATGGTTCGTCGCGCCACGTTCAAGTTGGGAAGCTCCACGTGATGCTCAAGCACACCTCTCCGCGCAACATGGCTACAGCAGGAAGAATAAGCGGTTTGGTCATCCAGGCCCTCAGGCACCTCGGACGAGACAACATAGATGACCAGGTTGTCAAGACCTTGCGCCGAAAGCTGAGCGCCGAGGACAAGGGGCAGCTACTAAAGGATCTCCGATTCGCCCCCGCGTGGGTCGCCGATCTGATGAAGCAGATCGCCGAAAGCCAGAGGCGTAAGGCATGAATTCTTACGTTGAACTCGCACTGGAGCGCCAACGGCGCTTCTGCGAAGAGGCCCAGGCCAGGCTCGGCCTGCCAGCAACCAGCATCGAGAAGGACTTCTGGGTCTGCTGGACTCTGCGCGAGCTATTTGGCTTGCCCGAATGGGGACCGCACTTGACCTTCAAGGGCGGCACGTCGCTTTCCAAGGCATGGAAACTGGTGGACCGGTTTTCCGAGGACATCGACATCGTGATTGATCGGGACTTCCTTGGCTTTGGCGGGGACCAGGGGCCCGAGGCGGCGCCAAGCAAGAAGCAGATGCGCCTGCGGCTGGAAAAGCTGAAGGAAGCCTGCCAGAGACGCATCCGTGAGGATCTGAAAGTGGCCTTGGAGACAAGGTTCCAATCCGTCCTGCCAAAGGAAAGCACCTGGACCCTGTCGATCGCCCCGCCGGATGTGGACCCCGACCAGCAGACCTTGCTCTTCGCCTACCCGACGGCGCTTCCCGGCACGGAAGGCTACGTCAATCCCTGGGTAAAGATCGAATTGGGCGCTCGTTCGGATACGGAGCCGGCGGAAACACCCAGCCTGCGGTCTTACTTGCACGAGGCCCTGGAGCAGGCCCTGGGGCCAGGAGCGTTCTCGGTTCGCGCTGTGGCGCCGCGCCGAACCTTCTGGGAGAAGGCCATGCTGTTGCACGAGGAGACCTACAGGCCCGCCGGAAAGCCGCGCAAGGCCCGGATGGCTCGACACTACTATGACCTGTGGTGCTTGGTCTCCAAGGGAGTAGCGCGGCAGGCCACTGAGGACGTTGGGTTATTCGAGCGCATCGTCGCCCATCGCGAGGTCTTCTTCAGGTACACATGGATGGACTACTCAACCCTGCGTCAAGGCATGCTGCGAATCTTGCCAACGGCGGAGCAGCGTGAATTCTGGGAGCAGGACTACAAGGCCATGCGGGAGGACATGTTCTTTGGCGAGGTCCCGACATTCGACGAGATTCTCAATGTAGTTGGCAGCTTTGAGCAGGAGTTCAACAAGAACAGGCCAGGTTAAAGCCTCCTGCAAAACGATTATGAAGCGTCATATCCCTGCGCCCAGGACAAACTCATCGGGAGATAACTTCGGCCTTCTGCCTCTTCTCCTTCCGCCTTCAGTGATTACTGGCTGATAGAAGGCCAGTTCATCTTCCTTTCGTCGACGGCGAAAGAACCCTTCAACCGAACGTTTCAATCTACGTCTAACTTCCACCTCCCGACGCAGGATGCGCATGGAATCCGAATTGTCCATGCGGTCCATAAGCACAACACGCCCGCCATCCAGAAACTGGAAGACCACATCGAACTCCCACGGGGCAGGCAGTCCGTCCTCTGGTCGCCCAAGTGCTTTGAGAATGGCATTGCAGACCTGATGCTCATTGTCGAACTCCGTCAGCTTCAGACCGGACCTCAGGATTGCGCTAACCATGCCACGTAGGACGGCATCAGGGAGCAATATGCGCCCAGACTCCTTGACTGCTGCGACCGAGATGCCACAGAGATTCTCCCATTGCCAAGTTCGAATAGGAACGGCCATCTCTTGCAGGTGCTCTGGATCGAATGGCGGCAGCGTCACTCCCTTCTTCCAATGATGTAGTCGAACGACGACAGACTCAGTGGGTCTTGCTCGACGCATTCGCTCCAACAGCGCAGATGCTTCCGTTGCAGAATGCGCAATCTCTTCAGAACCTCCGACGTAGGAGATGTATACCTGGAACTTCAAATCGTCTTCTCTGACGCCGTCCACGGTCTTGTACGAATGGATGTCGAGCTTGAACTTGGCGTGCTGGCAGTGGTACATGAGATCAAAGAGTTTGCCGATGAAGTGATATTCCTCGTCGCCGCGGGTCTCCACGATGGTGCCGAATGGGAATTGAATTTCCAAATAGGAGACAGAGTTGGCCATGGCAATCCCTCCCCTCTTTGCTGGGAACTCTACAGTGTTTTGCATTTCGATGTTTCTGAGGTCCCGGCTGCTGTTTATTCATGTACTGCGATAATTGGCTTAAATCACATTTGCGAAGTAAAGAAATGAATGAGGCAAGGATATCTTCTGCAACCACGCAGACTTCCGTTCCAGATAACATCAGGTTCTTGGAACGCCTATTTCCGCTTCTTCTTCAGAGGGGACCGGGGGCCAGTTTTCGGCAGGGATTTCTGGAACGCCTTGGCGGCCCGATGGACCGAGCCGACGCCCACGCCCAGCCTCTCGGCGACGGCGCGGATGGAGAGCCCCGACTCGATGAGCTTTCCGACCTCGGCCACCGGGATCTTGGTCCCGAGCGGTCGTCCAAGGCGCTTGCCCTTTGCCCTCGCCCGGGCGACCCCGGCGCGGACGCGCTCGATGATCAGGCTGCGCTCCAGTTCCGCGACGGCGGCCACGACCGTGAAAACCATGCGGCCCATGGGCGTGGACGTGTCCACGGCCTCGTGGATGCTGATGAAGTCGATCCCCTGGTTGCGGAACTCCTCCAGCGCCGCCAACAGGTGGACCGTGCTCCGGGCGAACCGGTCGAAGCGCCAGACGAGCACGGAGTCGAAGCGCCGGCGCCGGGCATCCTTCATCAGGAGGTCCAGCTTTGGGCGGGACGCCTTGGAGCCGCTGACTCCCTCGTCCACGTACTCCTCGACGATCGACCAGCCGCGGCGACCCGCGTGATCGCGCAGCTCGTCCAACTGCATGCCGGCGTCCTGGTCGGAGGTGCTGACTCTGGCGTAAATGGCGATTCGCTTGGGCTTGGCCATCTGTTGTCCCTACCGATTCAGGAGGACTCCTAAACGATTCAGTTGGTACCATTTTGGAAAAGAAGAGTACGCCCCATACGCCTACCCCCCGGCGGGAGGCAGCCACGGCGTGAACCTCGCCGCCCACTGTTTGAGGTCCAGGTCGATCGTCCCGCCGCCAGGGCCAGGGAACACGATCAGCGACCTCCCCTTTGGACCCGCGTATAGAAATCGGTCTGAATGTCGACTGTGATCGTGGCCGGCAATTACGACCAAGGGCCGGAGATCATCTACCAACTTGCCGATGCAGGCGTACTCGCCCGCGAACGAGAGCCCAGGGAGCGCAGGGGGGTAGTGCGTCAACAGCACGATGGCGTCGTCGGGTTGCGCCTCATTGCGGAGCATCCTCCGCGCCATGTGGCTGCGGATCTCCAGGTGGCATGGCTGTGGCAGCGTGGCCGCATCCTCATGGGAGGACCACCCGATTCCCACGACCCAAAGCCCGGGGACGATGGCCTTCGCCCGTCCTGAGATATCCAACTTGTGCCAGCGCATCTGGACCGTGGTCAGGTCGACGTCGTGGTTGCCCCGGACGGCCAGAACTGGCGCCTTGCGCTCCCCAGCCCATGCGAGGAACTGCTTGGCGCGCCCGTCCGGGCCAGCGACGTCGCCGGCGATCAGCCAGGCGGCGACGCCGGACTCGTCCGTCTCCGGCGGCAACTCGCCGTGGAGATCTGACACGCAGAGAAATCTGATGATGGCCATGTCTCCTCCGCGCTTTACTTCCCGTCCTTCGGCAACGGGCGACGGGCATTGGGCTCCGGCTCAACTTGGCGAATTACAAAGCCGTCCCCCTCGATCTCCACCGAGAGGCCGGCCTTGCGCGCCGCCGAGTTGTGGAACGGATTGCGCAGAGCGGCGAGAACCTGCGCCGTGCGCCCCAGCGAGACCTTCGCCCGTTTGGCGATCTCGCGGACCGGCAACGGTTTCTTGTTCCGCAGGAGAACGTCCATGATCTTTCGATTCAGGCTTCCCTCGCGGAACGGGTTCTGTGACTTCTTGGCCATTTCTCTTCCTCCCTAGATGACCGAGACCGACTCGGTCCAGAGCCTGATGATCGCATACTCCACGCCGTCGGCGCGGATGGCCTCGACGTGCTGTCGCGCCGCCTTCTCGGAGGAGAACACGGCGGGCCCGGCGGCGTGATGACAGACCAGCCAGCGGCGGCCGTCCCTGTATGCGGTGACAAGATGGAGCACGCCCAGCCCCTTCATCAGTATTCCTCCGGCAGCAGGATCGTGGTCGCCGCCCTGTTTCCGTTCTCGTCCGCCGCCTCGGTGATGACCCACAGCTTGGTCCCGTTCCGGAGCCGATAGGCGCTGAGCAGGCGCGCCCCGGACTCCAGCGCCTCGTCGTTCCGCTTGGCATCCTCCGCTCCGACAATCCCCCAGTCGCCGCGCAGATGCCGACCGAGGAGCGGAAGCGCGGTCTCGCCGGCTTCCTCCAGCGCCTTCAGCGCGCCGGGCGTCGCCAGGAGCTTGCCCATCGCGAATTTCGCCTCTCCCGTCGCCATGACCATGCTTGATCTCCGTTCCGGCAACTCGGCTTGGCCCAGGCTTCACCCTGACTCACTTCTTGCCGAGGCACTTGTCCGCGAAGGGGCAGCGGGCGCAGCGCCAGCTTTCGTTTCTTGGAAAGGCTCCGGCGGAAATGGCTTGATGCGCGTCGGCGACAAGTTCCCGGACGCGCTGGGCGTCCTCGCGGCCCACGGGCGGCTCGATGACCTGGACCACGGGCGACTTGCCCTTGGTGACGACCACGAACCGCGGCACGATCCTGCGAGCGCCCAAGGCGCGCAGCAGTTCCACCGCGGCGTGGCTGTAAAGGACGGTCTGGCCGACGCTTTCGAGGATTTTGGTCTCCCCGTAACGGCTCTTGGAAGTCTTCACGTCAGTGACGAGTAGGTCTTCACCCCGCCGCTCGACCGAATCCAGGCGGGCCACGATGGGCACGCCAGCAACGGCGAACCGCGCCTCGTGCTCGATGGCGATGATCTCGGACTTCTCGGATTGGGAAAACTCCCGGTACGCCTCCAGCATCCGGCTGGCCGTCTCGCGCAGGCTCTTGGCGTCCTCGCCCTTCGCGAACGCCACGGGAGGGCCGTTGGAAGTGGACTCGGCCCAAGCCCGGTCGTACTCGGCCAGGAGCGTCTCCAGGGAGGGGAGTCCCCGTCCCGCGAGGCGGGCCTCGGTAACCAACTCGATGGCCTGGTGAAAGACCCCTCCAAAGGGCAAAGCGGCGGGAACCCGTTCCGCCGGAACTTTGGCGATGTAGCGGTAGTAGAAGAGCTTGGGACAGTCCCTGAAGGAGCGGATGCGCGACCACGACAGGTATTCCGTGCCCGTGGGCGTCGTGGTCGTCACGGGGGGATGAGGAAGCACGGCAACGCTCATGGGGAGCCTCGTGGTTCGGGATTCAGCGGGAACCGATGCTTACTGGCCGGTCTTCAGGGCCTTGAGCCTGTCGATCAGCTCGCTGGCCTGCTTCACCGACAGCCGCTCCGGCGCGTCCACGCCGAACTCGGCGACGGCATCGGCGGGGTTCAGGCCCCGGTCTTTGCAAATGGCGTGGATGGCGCGGACCTGCGCCACGGTGGCCGGTACGTGGCGACCGTTGCCGTTGCCCCGCGAATGCTGGCCGTTGCCGTTGGGGCGGGCCTGGGCCGAGGGCGCTTTCGCGGGGGACTTTCCGCCGTTTCCGGGCTGGAGCGCCGCAATCTCCGCGTTCACGGCGGCGTTGAGCACCGCGTACAGGTCATGGAGCCGCTTCTTGACCTCATCGGCGCTGGCGGAGTCGGCGACCTCGACCTCCAGGGAGCCGCCGAAGCCCTGCGACCCGTACTGGACGCCCGGCAGAGGGACTTTCTTGTTCAACGTGGCGGATACGCGAATCATGTATTGCCTCCCGTTCACTTGTTCGGTCGGAAGGCGTGGCCCTGCTTACACCCAAGGGTGAGCAAGCCCTGCTAGAAATGAACCACTCCATGACGCATGGATATTTGTTCCGTCAATGCCTGAATCTCACGATACACGCGATGGGCGTCTTCAATGCCGGCCAGGACCAGTAGGGGAGTTGATGGGTCCGACGATAGAATGACGACATGGCCATACCCTAAGAGTCGCTCGAAAAAGCCCTGTTGGAACCGGATATCCTTTACGCGGACCATGAGGATTTGCCCGGACGACTTCAGAAAAATGCCCCATTCCACCTCGATTCGGGTCTCGGTAACCCGGAACTTGCGATACTTGACACCCAGGTATGCGTTGACCGCGGCCGCGATGAACAGGGGGATCAGAAGCAATGCCAACGGGCCAAGCCCCAAGCTGATCACCGAGAAAACGAATAGGGCAAGGAATCCCGCTAGGTTTTGATACTGGCTGCCCACTCCCTCGAATATCACCCTGGGGCGACCTGCACTTGGTTGCTGGGCTTGCGCGCGTCCCAACATGCCAGCGGGCGTCGAATCCAGCAGTAGTCCTGTTGGTGGGGAGATGGTGGCAGCCAGGTCTGTTCCGCAATGCTTGCACTTCTTCGCCTTCGCCCTGATGATCTCCGCGCAGTACGGACACTCCATCGTTGCGTCCATGCCGCCAGAGGGAGATGGCATGGCCTGGCCGGCTATGGGGACCGCTTCACTTCGACATGTAGGCTGTACCGGTTGCCCAGCCACCAGTTGGGGAAGCAGCTCGGCGGCTTGGCGGAAGGTTATTCCATCCCTGGAAACTTCGGTTGAACCGTTCACGAACCCCATGCGCGCCAGATTCGCGAGCGAGGCATAATCCAGAACCTTGATTTCGCCGTTTACGTCGACATACCACTGGTCGTTCGGCATCATGATGGCCTTTTAGGGAAATGACACTTGGGATTACCTTTGCAACTTTTCGACCTTCTGGATCTCGTCCTTGGCGACCCCTGTCTTCTTGCCGTCTACGGTGGTGACAAAGTAGAAGTCGCCGGCTTCCTTCATGCTGACTACCTGGATGGCATCGCCATCCTTTAGGTGGATAACGAAGTTCGGTTCTTTGCTCGGCTCGGCATTCAGCGCCGGGTCAATCTTGTTCAATGCGTCGGCGGCGACTTGGCGGACCTCGAATTCCGCATCCTTCAAACGCGCCGTAAGCGCCGGCACAGCGTCCCTTGCCGTTTCGCCGAGCCTGCCGATTGCCCGCGCCGCCCTGCTACGTGCTGTGACGTTCTCGTCTTTCAAGGATTCCATCAGGGCGGAAAGGGAGGCCTTGTCGGGGGACATCTTCAGCAACGCGGCAAGCGCCTCGGACCGCACGTGTTGGCTCTTGTCTTTCAGCGCGATAAGCATGCCTTCCGGAGGCTTTTGGCCTTCAAGGATGCAGCCGAACGCGACGACTGCTTCGAAGCGGACGGGCTGGTATTCGTCCTTCAGCCTCTCCAGCAACTCAGCTATGGCATCCTTGTCCGCCGGTCGGCAAAGGCACCTCAGGGCAATGACCGCCTTTTCCCTCAGGTATTGGTCGTGGCTGGAGCGAGCCGCTTCGATGAGCGCAGGGATCGCCACCCGAGCCTCATTAGGCCCAATTTGCGCCAGCTTCACCGCCGCGTTGTGGCTCTTGTCCGTCGTACCCTTCAGGTCCATGGCCAGCCTGGTGATGGCATCCTTCCTTGCATCCTCCTCTTCCTTGGCTTGTTGTCGCCTGAGCGCGTCGCCATTTGCGCAATCGCAGATGGTTCGCACAGAGTCGAGCCTACCGACTCCCCATAAGCCGTTTTCCAAGGGAACGGCCGCCCATGCAGGCTTCTTGCTCATGTACGCGCCGCCGTGTCGCATGGCGTTGACGTAGTCCGGATCGGCCTCCGCATCGCGCTCGTTGGCTTCTGATGCCGCCATGACCGCAATGTCGTGCGTCCGGTATGTCCCACCGCGCATTTCCCTTCGCTCGTAAATCCCGGTTCCTCCGCACCTGTCGCACTTGACGGGGCGCCATGGCGTTTCCGCCACATCGGCGTGGTCTCCCTCGGGCTCTTTCCGGGCCTGAACCGCACCCGCAAGCAGATCCTTCGCGACGAGCCTGTAGGGCTCGACGAAGTCCGCCGCCACGGGAGTAAAGTCGAAATCGTCATCCCCGGCCTTGAGAACATAGATCAGAGCGGTGGTCTCCTCTTGCTTGGCGTCCGGCGGGCACAGGCCCGCGAGGATCGCCTTGCTTCCACGCTTTAGGACAGCCGAAAATGTGCCTGTCCGGGTGGGGGTCAGCCTCCGTGCCGATTTGGCGATTCGACCATCCAGGTCTTTTTCCATTCCCTGGAGCACGCTGGACACCTTCTCGTAGGCGCCCACTACCCCCGAATTGGCCTCCATAAGCTTCCTCGCGTCTTCTGGCTGGCCCTGGTCATTGTAGATCTTGACCTGGGAGAAGAAGGACTCGTACGCGGGCAGGTTCTCCTGAATGTTCTTGGATGCCCGCCGCCAAATCTCGGCCATCTTTATGAGTTTCTCGTCGTGCTCCAGGAGCGCCAGGCTTTTCGGTCTGGGGGTCTTCTCCCCAAAACGGATCGCAATCCTGATCGAGTCAACAGGAGTGACCCTGAAGGCTTCCTCGACCGCAGAGTCCGGCAGTCCATCGGCTATGGCACGCAGCTTTCGCATATGCCTGTCGCAGCATTCGGACAGGGAGATTCCCTTTTCCTCGTCGCCATTGAAGAATCCGAAGACCCTGAATGCCGCCAGATAGCCATCCATGTCTGACTGCGGGATGTCCTTTTGAATCATGATCATCGCCGTTGTGAAAGAGCTGAACTGCTTGGGGTCATCGTCGAGCCGATCTACTGCCCCAAACTGAATGTTTTGGACGTTTTGGCAGGCACGTAGAATGGTGTCGGTATCCTTCGCCAATTTTTGCTCGTCCGCCGCCATGTAGTCCACGTACTGTCCTAAAACCAGAGTGACGGCGTAGGTCCGGCTCTTCGTGCAAGACATAGCCTTCCACTTGGATTCGGTCTTCGAGATGAGAGCGAGCAGGAACTTGGCTTTTGCGATGCGTTTGTCATCGACCGCCACAACCGGCGGCGCCGGATTGGAGGGCGCATCCTTCGCAGAAGCCTGCGGCAACGATTGCGGTGTTGACTGGGATTTTCCACTCAGCCATCCAGTCAGACTGTCCTGGTAAATGACCCCCCAAGTAATGCGATGGCCATTAGCGCTAGCACCGCAAGTTTGCCCCCTCCAGTAACGCTCGCTTGCTTGGGCATGCTCCTCGGCATGGGCCGGTATGCGCCCCATGAGCAGGATTGGCATGTGGTCGCGCTCGGCATCATAGGCTTGCCGCAGGAAGGACAAGATCTGGCGTTCGCGGAAGGTGAGGTCGTAGGGGTCATTGCGGATCTGGCCGTCGATGCGACGGTCGAGCGCCGCCTCATCCAGTGCCGCAGGCCAATTCCGATTCCGCCCAGGAGGACGCATATGCCCAGGAAGCCAAGGAGCCAGCCCTGCCAGAGGAGGAAGAATATGAGAATCACGGCGCATACGATGCCGCCGATGATCCAAGATTCCCTGCGCTCCGGATCTTTCCATAGATTGCCAAGCATGGCCGCCTCCCCCCATGCAGATCGTCTTCTATGCCGGCTACATGCGAATTGTCCCCGCCACGTCAGTTCTATTGCGGTCTGGCTTCGCCTTACCGTGCAAGGCTGCGACAGCGTATGTCCCTTACCTGCGTCCCTGCCGAATTCGGTTGGTGTTCCGTGACTCCGCGATGTCTCGCTTTTTCGATGCCGTCTGTCCGCCGCGGATCTGTCGGTCGATCGCCTCGACCTGATCTTCGAGGGGGCGCGTCAGCACGTCAGTCAGGAGCATCCGCATCACCGCGCTACGGGTCAGGCCCTTGTACCGCTCGCATAGCTCGACGAACCTTTCCTCGGCCTCGCCGCGGGGGAGCCGCACCATGATGCCCTTCCTCGGGATGCCCATACCTGCCTCGTGCCAGATGCGCATGATTGTGCATGAATGAGCGGCGGCTGGGAACGGATACCATCCGTACAGTTGGTAGCGTTGCTACACAAGGTAGCTGTCTCCCCTCAACCGCGCGGGCGACGTCATCAGCCCGGAGCGCGCCTTTTCCCCGTGTTCGCCGAGGGACGCGGGTACCTCGGCGACGGGATGGCACGTTCCTCGCTCTGCGACCCCTTGCGAATCTGGCGCGTCACGTGCTCGACCTGATCATCCAGCGAGACCTCCAGTGCGTCCGCCACCAACATGCGCAGGACCGTGGCCGGCGGCAGCCCGCCGAACTCGCGGCATAGCGCCCCGAACTTCTCGGCCATCTCGTCCGAGAGGCGCACCATTACGCTCTTTCGCGGCAAGGTCATCCGGGATGCCATCTCCCATTTCGAGTGCGGGCGAATCTAGCCATTGCCAGGCCAACGAGTCCACGCTTTCTTTTGTTAGCTGTGCAAGCATCGCATGCGATGCTTGCGTTTGGGGCTATTCCACCGGCTCTCCCCGCTTGGGCTTGAGCTGGGCGACCAAGCAGGACTCGATGCCAACGTCATCGCGAACGCCCAGGATGACGGGTTGGATCAGCGAGCCGCCGGGCATCCAATAGAGGTAGCGGACCTCGACCAGCGAGCCGGGTTTCGGGATTGCCTGATTCACAGGGATCGTGACGTTGCCGACGGTGATGCGCTTGCCGCCGTCCAGGACTTCCAGCGCGACGCTGCGCTTGCCCTTACGGCCCGCGGACACGATGCAGGTCGCCGTGGCATGGAACTTGAGCTTCACCTGCGGGCCGCCGCTGGCCGGTCTTCCCGGCGTGTACGGGGCGTCGTGGCGCTTGAAGACCACGCCCTCGGCGTTGCGCTCGCGCATCAGCCGTAGGAAGGTCCGCTTGGCATGGAGCGCGCAAACGGCGGGCAGAACCTCGATGCTTCCCTGTTTTTTGCCAATCAGGTCAACGAGGGCGCTCCATCGCTGCCGGTACGGATGGGCCTCCAGCCGCGCCGGGCCGATCAACAGGCAGTCGAAGGCCAGCAGCCGGTCACCGACGGCCTCGCCGTCCAGGACAAAGTCGGCCTTGGACTTCAGGGCGCGGTCCACGACGGGCTGCGGCAGCGCGACGATCAGGCCGCTGCGGTTGATGCCGTTGACTTCACCGCCGGTCTTGCGCACCAGGACGCGCCTGCCGTCCACCTTCTCCTGCGCCCAGTAGGCGTCGTCGCGCAGGTACGCCTCGGCCTCATCCTCCGAGATGGCGTTGAGCAGTTGCGGGCGCAGGCCCGTGTCGCGCTCGGCCTTCTCCGTGCCGGCGTAGGGCGTGCCGTCCGGGCCGGGCGAGTAGCCCTTGGCCATCTTGCTGGCGACGAGCTTCTCGAAGATCTTCCTGGCAGCCGCCAGCGGGACGGGGCTCGCGGTCTTCGCGCCCGTCTGGAGCGTGCTCCCGCGCCGCCCGAAGGCGAAGGTCACGACGTAGCCGCCGGAAGCCTCCTCGATGCGGGCGTGGTACTCCTTGTCGCTTCTGCCCTCCCGGAAGTACAGGGACGCGCTCTCGATGATCTTCGGCATTCCGCTTCCTCCACCCGTTTCTGTGGCTGGAGGACGGCCCAGATTTCACCCGACAAGGCAAGGCGTGCCGGTCGTCGGGGTGTTCGCCGGGCCTGCCCTTCATTCCGACGAAGGGAGAACCGGATGAACAACCACCGCGAACTCGTCGAGAAGCTGAAGGCCCTGGGCGTCCTCTACGCCGTCGCCCACTACGACGGGTACGGCGACAGCGGGACCGTCGAGAGCGTCGAGGCCCGCGACATGAGCGGCACCGAGGTCAAGCTCCCGGATGATCTGCGCAAGGCCGTCGAGGAGGCCGCCGAGCGCTACCTGGAGGACAAGGGGATCGACTGGTACAACAACGAGGGCGGATACGGCGATTACACGCTCGACGTGTCTACCGCCAGGCAGCGCCTGGACCACAATGAACGGATCTCGGATGTCGAATCTTTCGAGCACGAGGACGCGCTGGACCTAGACGAAGAAGAGCCCCCGGCGGCGTCCGCCGCGCCCGTCTGCACCTGCCCGACCCTGATCAACGGCCACCATCCGGGCTGCCCGTTCGTGAAAGGGGGCGCGTGATGGCGCATCCCCTTCATCATGCCCAGTCCTCGGCGCGCAAGTTCGGCGGCAAGCCAGACGACTACTTGGCCATTCACCAGTTCTTCGATGAATCCAAGGGTTACCACGCCGACTTCCGGCACCGTGCCCTGCGCCACCACGCGGAGGGCATCTTCCTGGCGGAGCGCATCTTCGGCGTCGCGATCACCAACAGCGACGGCAGGCAGGTGCCGGTCCGCTTCATCGGAGAGCAGCACGTCAAGGAGGACCTGGGCTTCATCCCCTCGGTCTCGGATTGGCTGCGGTGCATGAAGCCGCAGCCGTGGATGACCAGCAACGCCAGGAAAGGTCCCAAGGAGGAAGACGCGCCATGAAGCCCGGCAACAAGGACACGAAGGTTGCCCTGAAACGCCTGCTGACGCGGTACGCCAAGACGCAGAACTGCGAGCCGCAGTCGGCTCTGCGCGACCTACTGACCGATTTGCGGCACTTGGCCGACGAGGAGGAACTGGACCTCTACGCCGCCTTTGACGGCTCCTACGAGGCTTATCTTGAGGAGCGGGCGGAGGCTCGGGAGTAAGCCCGACGATACGGCCCGTGCTGTGCTCGGGTGTACCCCGGGCCGGGCATCTGCGGCGGAAACTGGAGATCCGCCGATGCCACAAGTCGAGTTCCCCAACGACGGCCTCATCAGGGATGAGGGAAACTACCGGATCTACGCGACGGCCATGAGCCGCAACGGCACCGCCGAGATCGCGGCGCTTGAAGTTCGCGCCAATGACGCGTGGGTGACCCTGCAACCGGTCACCAGAAAGAAGCGCCTGCCCTTGAACTGCTGGATCGAGATTCCCAGGGACCCGGTAACGCTCCTTCAACTCGCCAAGGAACTCGTCCGGATCGCCGACCCTGGCAATGCGCCGCGCGCGTCCTGATTCCAGCGGTCGAAGTCCGTCGCGGGCGGGAATAGACTGTTTCATTCGTCGCGCATGGGACAGGGATTGGCCGTCATGGGACTGACCATCCACTACGAGCTGGCGCTGCCGCGGGAAACGCCGGTCAAGCAGGCCCGCGCGACAGTCGAGGCCTTGCGGCAACGCTGCCTGGACCTGCCCTTCCAGCACCTCGGCCCGCTGATCGACTTGGAGGGCAGCGCCTGTAATTTCGAGATCAACAAGGACGAGGACTTGCGCTGGCTCCTGATCCAGGGCGGCAAGGCGATGGTCCCCTACCACCTGACCAGCAAGGACATTCCCCGGCGCGGGCACGCCAGGAAGGACGCGACCGGCAGCGCGAACCGGTACGGGCGAGTCATCGCCGAGCGGCTCATCGCATTCACCGCCCAGCCCGGCGAGGGGTGCGAGCCGGCCAACCTGGGGCTCGCGCTCTTTCCCGAGCACCTGGACGCCGAGAGCGAAAAGCACCCCTTCCATCGGCGCAAGATCCCGGTGCCCGGCGCGCAGAACTGGTCCTGGAGTTCCTTCTGCAAGACGCAATACGCCAACGACCCGCGGCTCGGCGGCCTACACAACTTTCTTCGTTGTCACCTGCTGGTGGTGGCCGCGCTGGACGCGGCCAGAAAACAGGGCATCAAGGTCAAGGTGAGCGACGAGGGGGATTATTGGGCCACGCGCAACGTGGACGCGCTTGGAAACGCCGTGGGCGCGCTGGACGCGGCAATCGCCGGTTTCCGGGGCGCGCTAAAGGACGCCGTGGGCGAGAACCTCGTGACCGCGATGGACGGCCGGCCTGACACCGAGCGCCTGGAGGCCAAGGGCCGCACGAAGGAGATGGAGGTGCTTGCCGAGCTGCTGCGCCAGACGATGCGCGGGAGGAAGCGTTAGTCGTCGTCCTCGTCGTCGCCCGGTTGATAAGGGGTCGGCGGCGGGAACCCGAGACGCCGGCGCCTCTCCTTCGGGGACGGCGCGTCAAGCGCCCTGAGGAGGCACCCGCACCGTTGCTTCTCGGCCTTGCCTGCCGCGCAAATGCAAAACTTGTTTCCGTGGCGCGAGCCGGGGGCCGGGCAGAAGCCCGTGCCCTTGCAGAGGTCGCACGAGACCTTGGGGACAGGCCCGCACCTCCTGTCCAACATCCTATTGATGTCGTCGGCGATCAGCTTGCCGACGCTTTTGTGCTCGCGCTTGTTCATGCCAAGACTATAGCCCCAAGAAGAGCCAAGCCGCAAACTTGAGCACCGAGCACAGCAAGAGAAACCCTAGAATCCAAACGAAGAACCCAACCAACCCAACCTGATCGGCGACATGGGAGATATAGAGCAGAAGGACGACGAACCCAACGGCGGAGAGCACCGGTCGGCGCGCGCGGAAGAAGACGACGACAAGCAGTCCAAAGCCGACCGGGTACAGGAAGTAGGTCAGGAAGTTCCGCTTCAACGAGATCTCTCCCGACGAGTCCGCCAGGAGGCTCTCCGGCATGGGCTCCGGCGACCAGCCCTCAGGGGCGTAAAGGAGCACGTCCTCTTCCTTCTCGCTGAGCCGTCCCGCGCGCCGCAGGTCGTCCCGCTTGAGCAGGTTGGCCTCGCGCTCAATCCAGAGGCGCCGCCACCGCAGGTAAGCCGGGTCGTCACGCTCGACCTGAGGGGCTGAGTATCGGAAATGCCTCGGGCACAAATCGGTGGCCCTCTCGGTGTAGCAGGCGTCGGGCTTGACCCCCTGGATGGACGCCGACTCTACGTCCTGAGCCAGCACTGGAAGGCCAAGAAGCACAAGAAAGGTCAGGAACAGGGCTCGCATGAGCATGGCCTCCGGTCATGCGTGGCCGGCGCGGCCCAAGAGACACCCGTGGTGCCCGTTGAACCAGATTGATTCCAGGGCATATTGGGCATGAGGTTGCTCCACTATCGGAGGCGAGTCAGGGTATGCCCATCGGCTTGATTGCCTGCTGCAAGAAGAAGTTGGCCCGCGCGGCTCCGGCAGGGGAGCTTTATCAGTCCGATCTATTCAAGAAGAGCAAGTCATACGTGGAGCGCCACTGCGAGAGGTGGGCCATCCTCAGCGCCAAGCACGGCTTGGTCATGCCCGAGCAGGTCATCGAGCCCTACGACCAGACCCTGAACGGGATGAAGGCCAGCGAGGTCCGGGCGTGGGCTGATCGAACGAGCAAGCAGCTTGAGATCGCGTTCCCAGGCAAGGACTTCTTGGTCCTCGCAGGGAAGCGCTATCGCGCCGCAACGAAGCCGTTCAAGGCCAGCGTCCCGCTCGCCGGCCTGTCCATCGGTCGGCAGCTTTCTTGGCTGAAGGAGAGCATCGGCGAATGACGCGCCCCGCTGATCGACCAGGTGATCTTTCCTCGGATGTCCCGAGGGCCAGGGACGCCGCAGTCCGCCTCATGGATGCCTACGCCTCGACCGGCATTTTCGGCTTCAAAGACATGCCGGAGGATCTGCCTCCCAAGGGCGTCGAGCATGGCTCCCTTGAACACGTGCTTTTCATCACGCTGACGGTGGCCATCGACTACCAGCGGGACGCGACTGTCCTGTGGGACGCATCGCGGCGCTCCTACGAGGATACCGAGACCCGGTATCTGTTCGATCCACGCCTAGTCCATGAAGCGAGAGCAGCGAAGGTCCTGGAGGACATGCGCCGTTACGGGCTGTCGAAGAAGCCAAAGAAGGACGCGTGGATCTGGCGAACGGTGGCGGTGACCTTCCACAAGAAGTGGGGCGGCGATCCGCGGCGAATGCTCGAACACCTAGACTGGGACGCTCCGCGGGTCCTGGCCTCGCTGCGCGACGGTCGGCACGCCGAGAGGAATAAGCAGGCCCTCGACTTCCCGTACCTGGGCGGCAAGAAGATCGGCCCGCTATGGCTGCGCATGCTGCGCGACAACGTGGGCATCTCGAAGCTCCGAAACATGGACCAGGTCGACCTGCCGATCGACGTCCATGTGGCCAGGGCGACGCTCTGCCTCGGGGTGATCAGGGGCAAATACGAGGGCGACCTGGAGACGGCCTACGAGAAAATGCGCCGGGCCTGGGCGGAAGCCGTTCGAGGCTTGCGGCACAAAAAGGACGAGCGCCAGGTCATCGCGCTGGACCTGGACGAGGCCCTCTGGGGACTCTCGCGCTATGGCTGCACCCATAGGAACGTGGAGACCGGAGCTTGCCCGAAGTTCGACCAGTGCCCAATGCGGGAACTCTGTTGGAGGGGATCGATACAGGTGGGCTCATCCGGCATCAAGATGGATTCCTGATGCCGACGGTCAAAGGCATATTGAATGGAGGTTCCCGGCATGACCGATTCTGATCTTCTCGACCTGCTGCACAGGACGCTGGACGAAGCCCACGGTGCCCCCGATGTCGGGGGAGCGCCAACCGCGTCCATGCGCACCGATCCCGCAGGTTCGTCGAGGGACTCGCAGCCGGCTTTCGAGACCTCTTCCCGCCGCCTCGGTACGCGGTCTTTTCAAAGTTTTGCCCTGATCACAGGAAGAGCTTCAAGCTCAACGAGTTCTCCTACGACGTTCACGTGTGCGAACTCGGACAGGTCGGCGGGAAGAAGCTGTCCTTCGTCAAGAGGGCCCTTTGGCAAGTAGAGTCCGAGCTGGCGGAGGACCTGCGCGAGGCGCTCATCGACTTCTCCAAGCTGGTGGCTGGCTCGGCGCCGCAGAGGCTCCTGGTGGGGCCGCGCGTCTCCGACTCGAAGCTTGGGGAGTGGCTCGACTGCCTTTCGGCCCCCGCGAGGGAGTGCTCGGCTGCCACATACGCGGCCTTCATCCCCCATCCAAGAGAGTGGAGCCCGGGCAGCGGCCTGGAGGTGGACCTATACCGCTTCGGCGGGGATGAATGGCATCACGTTGGCCGATGAGACACCGCATTTCCAGCAAGGTCATGCGGAAAAATGACTTACGGGATTAAACGCCGACCAGATGATCGGCGCTTAAAACCTACCCAGAACAAGGCCGGCCACATCCTCATTCAAAATCTGGCTTCCCAGTGAAAACGTGGGAATCAGACAAATCCCTCGATTGGCCCGACCGAAGCGCAGACCATTCGCATAACCCCTTATTTCATGGCGCGGGGCGGGGCAAACACGCGCTCATTGCCCTGAGCCCGCGCCATCCGGCCCAACGAAAGGGCACAATCTGCCCCTTTGCTGTCAGCCCATGACCGAGGAAGTCTTGACGAGGAAAAAGGAACGCACATGGCCGGCCATGAACCCAACCGGAGAGGAGGATTCCGATCATGGCTGACCACTTCAGCAAGCCTGTCTACACGCCACAGGCCCCCAAGCACGGCGTCTGCGCCGGCGTCGTCTTGAAGCGGATTTCCATCACGCGGGCGCGGCTCCGGTACTGGGTGGCGACAGGCATAGTCTCGCCGACGATTGTCGGACACGGGACCCGAGCCTGGCAATGCTTTACGCCGGAGGACGTCGAGCATCTACGCCGCGTGAAGTGGCTCCTGGACAAGGGGCTGACCCTGCGGGCTGCCGCGAAGAACGCGCACCGGGTTCCGGTCTTGGAGGAAAGGCGCCGCCTGGCGGAAATGCCGACGCCGAAGTACGCGCCTGGGGAAACGCCGGAGCCGTGGGACCTATGAGGGTGTCGATCATCTGGTGAGGCAGCGCAGCCAGATGATCGACTCCAGCCAAATCAATGCGGTAAAGTGCCTGAATCCTCAAACGCCATGCAGAACATGAAGGCTTCCCAGAACCTGAGTGAGTAAAGAAATAGTCTCTCCTCTTCAAGATGGGCTTGGCGATAGTCAAAGACCTGATGACATTCAGCCAACGCCCGACCTTCGTCCGTCTCTTCAACCACCACTATGCCCTTCGTCTCTGATGGAGCCAAGTCGTTCACGTTCACCTTGCTCATGTCCCAGCTCAGTCTGTATAGCTCTGGTACATCCTCCTCGCGCTCGCATAATCGGATGTCCTTGCAGTTCCCCATCGGCATTACCCGCCCGTGGTCGCGGTAAAATAGGCAACGTCCAATCTTCATCGCGACTTGCTGTAGCCGATACAGGTCGGCGTCCATGCGGACAACGCCTCTCGGGAGGACGATTCCTTCTTCGGTGCTCGTCCGGGCAGTCTTTACGATGCCGCGCAACAGCGTGGGTGTTTGCGGCTTTTGAGCACGCCGCTTCAAGTCGTCCCAGATGACCTCGGCCATTCGAGGATTGGCCTTGGCAACCAACGGATACAGGGCGTGGTAAAAATACTCTTCATCCTTCTTGTGGTGATTGTTGCATGACTTGTGAGTGGGCACGACCCAGAGGTTCAAGCCGTCTCGAACCTGCTTGGGATAAAATTGCTTCGGTGGGACGTGCTCCCGCGAAATGGGATCTTCATCCGTCGCCTGATTCCCGCAAAGGCAACAAACCATTTCCACATCGTTCATGACCGTCCCCAATCTAGGCCCACCGCTTCGTCATTGCTTGGATGGATACCGATTCAGAATCTCCGCCAGCAGCTCCTCGGCGAGCATCTTGTGCTCCGGGGTCAGCTCCAGGTCGTAGGGCAGGACCGGCTTCCGGCGGATCTCGCCGGGCCCAAGGATTTGCCGCTCCAGCACCGGCCCCAGCAATGTCAGGTCGCGGAGGAGCTTCATCCGATCACCCGAGGAGGGTACCTTTCCCGACCGGACCCCCTCGGCGAGCCACGGCAGGTAGTGGCAGAGGTCGTTGAAGGGGTAGAAGCGGTCCACGAACGCCTGGCCCGCCGGCACGTGCCTGGCCAGGACGTCGTTTCGGACCCAGAACTGGGGATCAAGCTGCCTGGCGGTGGACCATTGGTACCAGCCGCGGTCGTTCGTTGGGGCATCGACCGGGCCGAAGGTCACCTCGAACTCCATCAGCGTGGTCGCGGGATGGCGCTCGCGGTCCGGGATGCCGGCCATGCACTCCCCGCAGATCCACCAGATGTCCCAGGCATAGCGCGTCCCCGCGTACCAGATGGGCTCGGGGCTTTTCATGGGCCGCTCGCAACTGCTGCACCAAGCGCTCATGGGGCACCTCCCAAACTAGCCCGCGATGGACAACAAATGACCGCCCGCTCCCATTGCGGAGCGGTTTCTCGCCGCGAAATGAACATCAATTTAGGAACCTGGACCCGAGAACGCCGGCCCAGTAGGTAAGCTTCAATAAAACCCATGAAAAGCACGAGTGCAATGGGATTCCAGAAATGTTTCCGACCCGTTGCCTGTGTCGGCAGACAGTCGATCATCTGGTCGCGGCCCACCACGCCTTGCGCGTCCCGCCGGCGTGGGATAAGGACGAGTCCATGGGCCGAATTCCATCCGAGCCGACCGCCCTCCGCCGCCGCATCCGCGAACATGAAAGGAAGCTGCGCCGAGACAAGCACGGCTGCTACGACGACGGGGCGGGCAAGCGGTTCCTCCTTGCGCCGCTGTACCTGCTGGCCGGCGACGTGCCGGGCGCGCTGGAGTCCTTCCGCTGGTACGAGAGGGAGTTCCCCGACGACAGCATGGAACCCGGGCACGCGCTGTGCTGGACGTTGGCCCTGCACCGCGGCGGCAAGCAGGAGGCGGCCGTCAGGAAGCTGGGCCAGGCCATGCTCTGCAACCGTTACCTCATTCCACACCTGCTGAGTAGGCCCGTGGCGCCGGGCCAATTCTGGGAGGGCAGCAACCTGGAGTGGAGCAGCTACGTGCTGGAGATCCCGGGGGAATACTACGCCCTCTGGACGGCGCAGGAGAAGGCATGGGCGTCCCATTGGTTCGACCACCCATTCCTGGCCCGGGTCCGGGCCGAGGCCGACAACATAGACGCCCGCTTGGCCACCGAGTCCGTGATCGCGGAGCGGCGCAAGCTGATTGAGCGGCGGCGCCGGCTTGAGGCCATGGACGAGGCGGTGCCGAGCGAGTGATGAGCTTGCCGGCATCCGGAGGAGGTCGATCATCCGGGAGCGCCCGAATTGAATATCGCCCGGCGGAAACTTGGACTTCTGTCACACTCCCCTTGCCACGGGGGTCCAAGAGCTTGGACGGTTGTGCCGCTCATTGGGCTATGTCAGATTCTCCCGATCAAGGAGCCAGGGCATGTTCAACCCCTTCGCCGAGGCCGCCGGGAGCGATACTGAGGACGCCGCCCTCGTCGAGCATGCCAAGAGCGGCGACCGATCCGCGCTGGAGAAGCTGGTCCTGCGGCATCAGGCGTGGATTTACAACATCGCAGTCCGGATGGTCTTCCAGACGCACGATGCCGAGGAGGTCACGCAGGAAGTGCTCGTCAAGGCCATCACCAAGCTCAGCACCTTCAAGGGCGAGAGCAGCTTCCGCACCTGGCTGTATCGCATCGTCGCCAACCATGTCCTCAACATGAGACGGCGGGGCGCGGAGGCGCAGGCCCTGACCTTCGCCAGGTACGGGACCGCGATCAGCGACACGCCCGACCTGGATCTGCCCGATCCCAGGACCATGCCCGCCGAAGTCCCGCTCCTGGTCGAGGAAGCCAAGGTCGGCTGCACGACCGGGATGCTCCTTTGCCTGGACCGCAGGCAGCGGCTGGTCTTCACGCTCGGCGAGATCCTCGGCGCGAGCGACTCCGTCGGCGCCGAGGTGCTGGAGATGAGCGCCGACAACTTCCGCCAGTGCCTGGCCCGCGCGCGACGCGACCTCTATGGCTTCATGAATGGCCAGTGCGGCCTGGTGAATAAGAACAACCCCTGCCGCTGCCCGAAGAAGACCAGGGGGTTCATCGAGGCGGGCCACGTGGACCCGGGCAACCTTCAATTCGTTCCCTTGCACGTCGAACGAATCAAGGATGCCGCCTCCGAAACGGTCCGGGAAGTCGAGGACGTCATCGAGCGGCAGCATGCGGCCATTTACCGCGACCACCCGTTCCTCCGGCCCTCGGACCACGCCCACTGGTTCAGGCGAATCCTGGACAACCAGGCAGTCCGCGCCGCGCTGCACCTGAACTGAAGGTCTCGCCGCCGAGTTGTCACGGTCGATCCTCGGATGTGTCCAAGTCCTGGCGGCCAACAAGGCGCCACCACCCATCCAAGGAGCCAGCCATGAGCATGTCGACGCGGCCGTCGGCGAAGATGAGCGGGCCATTCGCCGAAATCCAGGCAGGGGAATCTTCCGAGTTCAAGGGCAAGCGGATTCTTGTCACCGGTGGAAGCAAGGGCATCGGCGCGGCCATCAGGGCTCGCCTGGCTCGAGGCGGCGCGACGGTTGTCGCCGCCGCTCGTTCCGGGACCGCATCCGTCCCGCCCGACCTGTTCATCCAGGCGGATCTAAGCACGCGCAAGGGGGCCGACCAAGTCATCGCCGCGACCCTTGAGCGCCTAGGGGGCCTCGACATCCTGATCAACAACGCGGGCGGCGCCTCCGCCCCGAGCGGCGGCGCCCTTGCCTTGGGCGACGACGACTGGCGGCGCGAACTTGACCTGAACCTGTTCTCCGCCGTTCGCATGGACCGCGGATTCCTGCCGTGCATGCTGGCGCAGGGCTCCGGCGTCATCATCCATGTCTCGTCCATCCAGCGCACCATGCCGCTATTCGAGGCCACCTTGGCGTACGCGGCGGCAAAGGCCGCGCTGACCAACTACAGCAAGGGGCTCTCCAAGGAAGTCGCCCCCAAGGGCGTCCGCGTGAACTCGGTCGCTCCCGGCTACACCGAGACCGAGGCAGCCGAGGTGCTGATCGACCGGCTGGCGGAAGGGTCGGGGGTGGGCAGGGCCGCCGCGCGGCAGGGGCTGATGGCCGCCATCGGTGGGATTCCGCTTGGACGCCCCAATCGACCCGAGGAGGTCGCCGAGCTGGTCGCGTTCCTGGCGTCGGATCGAGCCTCGTCCGTCGTCGGCGGGGAGTTCGTCATCGACGGCGGAACGACTCCAACGGTCTGATGCCTGTGACCCTTCGTGCAAGCCAACCCAAGCGAGGTGAACCATGACAAGCCAGATGCCCGGAATCGCCAAGTCCTATGTCCGTTCGGTCAACGACCGTGACCCTGCGGCGTTCATTGCCTTGTTCGGTGTTCACGCAGTCGTGGATGACGCAGGACGAGCCTTTCGCGGGCTTGCCGAGATCAAGGAATGGGGCAACCGCGAGATCTTCGCAGCGCGGGTCACCCTGGAGGTAATGAACTGCGTCGGCGGCGAAGAAGAGGCCACGGTCACGGCCAAGGTCGATGGCGAATTTGACCGTGCCGGCCTTCCCGATCCCGTCGTCATCAACCACCACATCAGGACCGAGGGCGGCAAGATCGTCGCGCTGGCCTGCCGCCTGGCGGGCGACGAGGCCAACAGCGGGGTACAGCCAGCAGGTCAAGAATAGAAACGCTCCGTCCCAGGGCGAGCTAATCGGCGATCATCCGGGCGCGACCGGATGATCGACCGGTCCTGGCATTTCGCGCGTGCCGGAAGGAGGGTCGTCATCGGAGAGCCCAAGCCTGGCGATGACGGCCGGGTCCGCTGGGCGGTAGACCCGCTCACGCGGCGTCACTAGGCCGACAACCCCCTGGCTATCGTCCGCAGTTCCACTTTCAGCGCCTTGCGGATCATCCGCGCCAGCACGCGCTTCTGAGCGGGCGTGAAGAGGTGCTTGCGGCCGCGCTTTGCCTTGGCGCCAGGACGGCCTTGAGCACGCCTGGTCTTCTTGCGGCCTCGGGGTATGGGCGGCGTCCTTTCGATATGGGCTTGGAGAAGGATGTGCTTGTAGCGCCGGATGGAAGAGGCGGCAAGGCCAGGGGGCTTGGTTCCAAGTGCGCTTACCGGCAACCATGGCGCTCAAGCTTTTGTACTGAATAGGATTCCGGTATTTCAGCTTGGCAATCCCGATACAATTGAGGAACAAACGCCACCCGGAATTCTCAAACCAAATCCTTGCAGTTTGTCCTACAAGAGGGTAGGTTCACTGTTCGTAGTCGATTCTCCCCTTGGGCGGACTTAAAAGGAGGAACAGACATGCGTGCCCTTCGCGCTCCTTCCCCGTTCCTCCACGTCCGCGCCTAGCTTTTCCGGCCCCCAAGAATCGGTCTTGAGGCGCCCTTAGCCGAAAGCTTCGCGGCGTGGTGCTTTGCACCCATTCCGCGGCTAAAGGCCGCAAGGAGCGTCGTGTCATGTCATCCCCCGACCGTGCCGGTCGGCGCGGCTACCGTTGCGATCGTATCGCGCGTGCCGTCGCCGAGACGTTTGAGTGCGAACTGTTACCTGGCCTGGAAGATCCCCTGCTGCAAGACCTGCGCGTGATGGCGGTGGATCTGAAGTCCCTCGCCTGCATCGAGGTCGTTCTTGGTCCCGATGCGGAGCAGGATTCCCGTTGCCCGGAGGAGGTCCAGGCCGCCTTGTCGAGAGTTGAACGGCGGCTGCGCATGGAGCTGGCATCGAGCATTCGCATGAAGCGCATGCCCCTGCTGCGTCTCCGTTACGTTCCCCTGCCTGTGTTTGGGGAGAAGGGAGGCCAGCCATGAGGAGCATCATGGATGCTTCCCAGAAAGTCCCCATTCACTGTTGGGCGGAACGAGTGGATCGTAGAAGCCTGGATCGTCTCAAGTTGCTTGCGCGATGGGACCGGCTCGCCGGTCCCATCGCGGTCATGCCGGATGTGCACTTCGCCGACACCGTGTCGGTCGGCACGGTGCTCGCGACCCAGAATTGCGTGCTCCCCACGGCCGTCGGGGAGGATCTGGGCTGCGGAATGGCCTCCCGCTGCCTCGCGGTCGAGGCCGGGACCCTGGGACGCGCAGATCTGCTCAGCATCCTGGAGGCGCTGATGAGGGTAATCCCAGCCGGCAGACGCGTGCACAAGCAGCCGCAGCGCCTGCCTGAACCGCTTCAAGGGCAAGAGCTGAGCACAGCCACGTTGAACCACGAGCGCGATTGGCTCGGGAGCAGGCACTTGGGCACGCTTGGCCAAGGGAACCATTTCGTGGAGCTGGAACGCGACACGCTGGGCCGTCTTTGGGTAACGGCGCATTCCGGCTCCCGCGGGATCGGCGCAAGGATTGCCCGGCACCATGAGAAAGTCGCAGTCAACCGGGCAGGAACCAGGGAGGGCCCAATGCCCGCCTTGGAGCAAGGCAGTCCTGAAGCCATAGCCTTTCTGGCCGACCTGAACTGGGCCGTCGAGTTCGCCAGGGAGAACCGCGCGCTGATGCTGGAGCGGGTTACCCAAGTCCTGCGCGAGTACACGGGACAAGCGTGCCAGGTCGTCGAATCCTTCGACGTCCCGCACAACCTGATTTGCCTTGAGTCTCATCAGGGCCAGCAACGGTTCGTTCATCGCAAGGGCGCCACGCCGGCGGAGGAAGGGAAGATGGGGATTATTCCGGGCTCGATGGGGACGGCCAGCTACGTCGTCCAAGGCCTCGGCAACCTTGCTTCCTATTCCTCGTGCTCTCACGGCGCCGGCCGGGCGCTCTCGCGCGGCGAGGCACACCGCCGCATCGCCCTAAAGGACTTCCGCCGCCAGATGGCGCACGTGGTCTATCCACCTGGTTCGTGGATGGAGAAGGCCCTGATCGAGGAGGCGCCGAGCGCCTACAAGGACATAAAGAAGGTGCTTGAAGAACAAGCCGACTTGGTCGCGCCCATCCTCAGGCTCGAACCGCTGGCCGTCTTGAAGGGAGGATAGACGATGAATGCCGCCGCCACTGTCACCCAGAAGCAACTCATGGACGTCCTCTTGAACGTAGCGGTGGTGCGCCCGCTCTTTATTTGGGGGCCACCGGGAATCGGCAAGTCTTCCCTCGTTCAGCAATTCGCGGAAAGAGTCGGGCTGCCCTGCGTCTCGATGCTGGGAAGCCAACTCGCCCCGGAAGACATCATTGGCGTTCCCCAAATCGTGGATGGAACCAGCCGCTTTTGCCCTCCGCGCGATATCGCGCGCAAGGACCCCTATTGCCTATTCCTGGATGAACTCAACGCCTGTTCCCACGAAGTTCAGAAGGCCTTCTATAGCCTGATTCAGGAACGACGAATCGGGGAGTACCGCCTGCCGGCAGGCTCCGTGGTCATCGGCGCCGGGAATCGTGCACAGGATAGTGCCATTGTGAAGCCCATGTCCTCGGCCCTTATGAACCGAATGGTCCATGTGCATCTCCATGTCTCGACGCGCGATTGGCTCGAATGGGCCGGAGAGAACGAGATCTCTCCTTGGGTACTCGAATACATCCAGGCTCGCCCTGACCACCTTTGGACCGAGCCGCCCAAGCACGAGGAGCCGTTCTCGTCGCCGAGATCCTGGCACATGCTGAGTGATGCGATCAAAGAATTCGGAGACTCCCTCTCTGACGTCCAGCTTGGGGTCCTGACCCATGGATGCCTGTCCCCGCACCATGCGGGGCAATTCAAAGGATTCGTAAAGCAACTCCGCAACAAGTACCAATTGGCCGGCATCATCTCAGGGGAGCAACGATGGCCTCACAGGCCTGAGGATCGGGACGTGCTCTATTTCCTCGCACAGTCATTTCGCGCCCAACTGGTGAAAGGTCTGCCCGCGGAAAAGGGCAATCTGCATGAAGAGCAGAAGCGATTGACAATTCTCGCGAAGGCTCGCCTCAAGGAACTCGCCCTTATCAGCCTGGAGATCGCCCAGATGGTGGTGTCGGAGCAGGGGGATGGCGGCACCTTGCCCGGATGGTTCCTGGTGGAGATCATCCGGGACCTTCCTCGCCTGGTCGAGCGAACGGAGAAGCAAGATGGCACGGCCTAAGCGAAAGTCGGACCCGGCGGCACAGAACTTCGCAGTCGCTGTGGAGACCGTCTCGAATCATCCGCTATTCTCGCCGCTGTTCCGGCGCGTCTCCATTATTCGACGGGAGGAGAATGCTTGTCCGCAGTCTGGGTGGGCCGTAGTCGGCGATCATGGTCACGTCCACATCCATCCAAAGCGACGCGCAGACCCGGACGAATGGGTCTATGTGCTTGCACACTGCCTGCTTCATCTGGGTCTCGGGCACTTTGAGGCGAAAAGCCGGATTCTTCAAAGACACAGGGAATGGACTGCCGCATGCGATTGTGCGGTTACGGATTTTCTGGGTCGTCTGAAACTGGGCCGCAGACCCGTGGAGATGCCTCCGATCCTTGTGCCTGTCGCGGGTTCGGAAGAGAAGCTCTTTGATCAATTCTGCGAGAGCGGCATTCCTGAGCCATGGTCGGAACTTGGTGTGGCAGGGCCGGAGCATCTGGACATGCTGCCGGTCTCGAAGCCGAGACTCACCTGGGGCAGCGGCCACGACTGGAGACAGCTCTTCGGACTCGGCGTGGCATTGGCCGTTACCAAGGCGTTGAACGTCGCGGCAGGAAAGGATTCCGGCTTAGGTCTGCAATCCGCAGCCCAGAGTCCGGCCCAAAGAGCTCGTGAGTGGTTCATAAGCAGCTACCCCCTTCTGGGGGCGCTGGCAGCAGCGTTCACGATTATCGAGGACGCCGAGCTTTGCCGCCGCATGGAAATCTCAGTTGCCGCGGTGGATGTGGAATCAAAGGAGATTTACCTCAATCCCATGGCTGGCTTGGACCATCAAGAGTGCAGGTTTGTCATGGCGCATGAACTGCTTCACGTGGGCTTGCGGCATCAGGCGCGCAGGCAAGGCCGGGATTCCTACCTTTGGAACGTCGCCTGCGACTTTGTCATCAATGGGTGGCTGGTGGACATGGGCATCGGCGATCTTCCCAACTTCGGCGGGCTTCATGACCCCGAATTGAAGGGCCTCTCGGCGGAGGCCTTGTATGACCGCATGGTGCTGGACATGCGCCGGTATCGCAAGCTGGTTACCTTTCGAGGTTGCGGCATAGGAGACATCCTGGAGCGTGGTGGACGTGACTGGTGGGCGATGGGAGAGGGAATCGATCTCGACGAGTTTTATCGGCGCTGCTTGACGCAGGGCTTGGTCTACCATGAAACGCAGTGCAGAGGACTCCTGCCGAGCAGGCTGGTCGAGGAGATTCGCGCCTTGAGCCAGCCTCCCATCCCGTGGGACGTCGAACTCGCGCAATGGTTTGACCGATGGTTCGCCCCTGTCGAAAAGGTCCGCACGTATTCCCGGCCCAGCCGGCGTCAGCAGGCTACGCCTGACATTCCAAGACCAACGCAAGTTCCTCGTCACGGGGCGGAGGATGGCAGGACCTTTGGAGTAGTCCTCGACACTTCAGGCTCGATGGATCGCTTGATTCTTGCAAAGGCGCTTGGCGCGATCGCCAGTTACAGCATGGCCCGCGAAGTTCCCGCCGCACGGGTGATCTTTTGTGATGCCGCAGTCTATGACCAGGGATACATGCGGCCGGAAGAGATTGCCCATCGAGTCAGGGTAAAAGGGAGAGGCGGCACGGTCCTGCAACCTGCCGTGGACCTATTGGATCAAGCAGAGGACTTTCCGTCGAAAGGTCCACTCTTGTTGATAACTGATGGCCAATGTGACCGGTTACGCATTCGCCGTGAGCACGCTTTCCTTATGCCCCAAGGCAGGCGCCTTCCCTTCATTCCAAAGGGGCGCATCTTTCGAATCAGATAGCAGAAACACGGCTCCTTCAGGATAAGATCCCTTCTTCGTTGCTCCAACAAACAGGAGGAAGTCTGCCATCCTCCGTATAATAGGGCTACTGAAAAGGAGCGAACCATTATGCCCTGCGAAACCATTCCCGTGGTTTTCCGCTTGCCGAAGGAGCGCTTGGCGCGCCTCCAGTCGATCGCCCGGAAACGCGCCGCAGCGGAGGATCGCCCGTACACCGTCAGCGACTTGGTGCGCGAGGCTCTGGAGGGCGCGTATCCGGAAGAAGACCGCAAGGAAAAAGCAGGCGCCAAAGGGAGGACGACCGCGGGACCCGTATAATGGATCAGGAAGGAGAGCGGTGCTCTCCAAGTTGGCGAGGCAGCAAACCGGATAAAGAGGGAGCGTGGCCTAACCACCCACGGCAGTCTCCCGCCCCCAGATTCTCGCTTCGCCCTGGGGGTTTCTTATTGCCGAGATTCCGTCCGCGACGAGACCGCGGATGGCTAGAGACCCCGGGACGCAGATAACCCGATCCTGGCATGGACGGGCTAACCGGCTGACCGGGTGACCCGGAGGACAGGGGGTCAGGACCCCTCGACCGCGACGAGGGAGCAACCCCCTTCAGTGGGGATCGCGAAGGGCGACGCACCAGCCGAATGGCAAGCGGCCGACCTTCTGGCCGCCAAGGCGTCCGACCAGCCCGCGTCAAGGGCCCAGGCGGTGGCGACCGTGCCGTCCGAGAGGATATCGGCCGCCCGGCTAATGTGGCAAACAATGCACCGCGAGCCACATGACACCGCGACAGGGAACACCAGGTTCGGGGGTCTATGCGTGGTTTGCGGGCCGCACTCCGCTGACAGTCGCCACGCAGTCGCCCCGCCGGCGAAGAACAGGGCGTCGGCTAGGATCGGTGGGCGTAATCCGGGAGGTCATCGGACTCTGGGGCCCCATACTGGGCCACCTCCTTCCCGGACAGCCAGGCACCCGGATGGCCACGTGTCAGAACCGGCACGGGGGGCAACAAGCCTCGGGCGGGGGTAAAACCTCGCGAACCGATCCGTTGGCTCCATCCCAGGTCGCCCCGCACGGCCTTGCAGGCTGGCGGCAAGTTCCGGGCGAGCGGTCACACGAACTCGCCATGTCGGGAACCAGGACGCATCCCCGTCCCAAAGGGTTCCATTGCTGCCCGACACGCATATCCAGACCAGCAAGTGGCGAACGATGGAGCCGTTTGAAGAATTGAAAAAGGATACGGCTCTCTGTAAATCCCCCTCTCCTGCCGAAGGCAGAGAGGGGGATAAAGGGGGTGGCGGGCTCGCACGGCGAGCCATCGCGTAAAAGCGGATGCTCTGCCCACGGGCCGGTGGCAACCGTACCTGTCATGCCCAAAGGACAAGATGCAAAATTTGCCTGACGCTACCTCGCAACTCAAGCCTGGACATCAAGAAGACAAACCCAGCCAACTGATATCAGCAGCACGGGTCGGTCATCGGGTTGCGCAAGCGTGATCAAGAGCCATCGCTCATGCTGGGATTGGCCCGCCGGCCCGCTCATCGAGGGATGCAAGAGCCCGCTCGATGCCCGCCAACACGGAGGCCCGGTCATGGTGCCAGTCCTTTGCCAGCACACGCAGAACCTTCCAATCAAACGCGCCCAGGACGGCTGGGCGAAGGACGCATTCCTCCAGCACGTTCGCCCTGGGCGCGCCAGCATCGCGCTCGACGAGGATTCCCAGGCGATAGCGGTCATCCTCTGGTCTTCGAATGGCTAAGTCGCATCGGAAGTCCGAGTCGCCCACGCCCAGGTCAACCACGTACCCGCGTTCTCGCAGCGCGGTTGCTAAGGCGCTCACGAGTCCTTGCTGGGTGGCGTCCCTGCCGTCCGTCTCCGCACCAGTCGAGAAGGTCCCCAGAATCCGGCGGGCCAGGTCGGCCTGTCCGCCCGAGAGCGCCTCGGCGTAGGCCAGGTAGCGCTTCAGGCAGCTCGCGCCGTCGTTGTAGTCGTTGGTTATGTCCGTGTGCTTGATCGAGGAAACTAGCGCCATGTGCCGGCGGGCGCGGGAGAAGACCACGTTCAGCCTCTTCTCGCCTCCCCGCTTGTTGATGGGCCCGAAGTTCATGAGCATCTTGCCATTGCCGTCGTGGCCGTAGCAGACGCTCATGATGATGATGTCGCGCTCGTCGCCCTGCACGTTCTCCAGATTCTTCACGAACAGCCCGCAGAACTGGTCGTCCTCCTCGCGTTCCATCTCGGCCTGGAGCAGCTCGTCGAACTCGGAATCCTGGCCCGCCAGGGCGTTCATGGCCCCCTCGATCTCGCCCTGCTGCGCCTCCGAGAAGGCCACGATGCCGATGCTCAGGCCGACCTTCCTCTTCAGGAGCCCACGCACGACCCGGGCGATGTACTCGGCCTCGCCCGCGTTGCGCCGGTCCCGATACACGCCGTTGGGCATGAAATGGAAACTCAGCGGGCGGTCGAGCACGTGGCTCATGTGCTGGTCACCTGCCACCGCCGAGGCCGCCAAGATGGGCTGGGTCGCGGTCTGGAGGGCCACGTCCGGGACCGTCAGGAGCTTGCGGCTGTAGAACGCGGAGTTCGAGAAGCTGATCAGCGACTCGGACCGGCTGCGGTAGTGCCAGCACAGCATCGTGGCAGGCAGGTTCTCGGCCGACTGGGAGAGGAAGCTGTCGCTGGACAACTCGTACCCCAGCGCGTCCGGCAGCTCGTCGGCGCCGGGTTCCTCTTCCGCCTCCTCGCCCTTGGACGAGAAGAAGTCGGTCGGCGGGAGCTGCTTCTCGTCGCCCACGACGATGATCTGCGGGGCACGATAGAGCGCCGGGACCGCCTCCTCAAGGGGGATCTGGCTGGCCTCGTCGAAGATGACCACGTCGAAGCTCGTCCCCGTTAGGGGCAGGGTGTCCGAGACGCTCAAGGGGCTCATCAGCCAGATCGGCTTGAGGTCGGCGACGACCACGCCGGTCTCATCGTCTGACAGGTCCCGGATGGAGCGGTAGCGCATCACTTTACCGAACTCGTGCTCCAGCTCGCGCCGCCCCTTGGAGTAGACCTTCTTCAGCTCCTTCTGCTCGGGCGTCAGTTGCGCGGCGGGCAGGCTCGTCAGGTTGGCCTTGGCCACGAAGTGCTCGTGGACCCCTTCGAGGATCAGTCTTGAGTTCAGGCCCATCCACGCGTCGTGATGATCCCTGATCCGCTCGACGTGCTGCGACAGGACGCGGCCGTCGGTCCTGGGCAGGGACCGGTCGCGCCGGTAGGCGCGCAGGAGCGCGGCGAGCAGGATGCCGGACTCCAGCTCGTCCGGGGTCCAGGGCCGCTCGCGAAGCGCCCGGTACAGGTCGGGGGGAGCGGTCAGCAGGTCCGTGAGGACGGGCAGGATCTCCGGCAGGACCGGCAAGGCCTCGCGCATGGCCACCAGCTCGTCCCCTAGGCGAGCGAGCCTCTTCTTGTCGTGGTCAACGAGCAATTGGCCCAGGATCTGGCCCATGGCCTTCGCGACCGGGCCCGCGCCGAGGATGGCGGCGAGTTCCTGGGTGGTGACCTCGTTGGACAGCGCGCGCTCGCGCAGGGCGCGCATCGCGGGCTTGAGCGCCGGCTCGGCGGCGTGCAGTTCCTCGACGAGGGAGGCCAGACCTTCCAGGTCGTCCGTCTTGAATTGATCCCGCGCCTTCCCAAGGGCCTCGTCGTGGGCGTCCCGCGCGTCGTACTCCGCCTTGAGGTCGGCCAGGATTCTGGACCAGGCCGGCGCGACGACATGCGCCTTGAAGTCGTACCGTGATCTCAAGATTCCGCGGAGCTTCCAGAACGAGGGCAGGAGGAACCTGAATATGGAGCCTTCGAGGCCGCGCGCCTGATCCAGGACGCCTTGCAGGTCCTCCGGCGGGATCTTCTCGCGCCAGTGCGTGGTCTTCTGGGCGGCCTTTTCGAGCCGACCGCCCAGCCCACGAATGTCCGAGACGGCCGAGCGGAGCCGCTGCACGGCGGGGTCCCGGGCGTTCAACAGGTTGCCTTGGCCGGTGTCGCAGAGGGGCTTGAGCCGCTCCGCGTACCCCACGACCTCCAGGACCGCCTCCAGCGAGGGAAGGGTCTCGCCCGGCAGGCCGCACGATCCCAGCTTCCCATGGAGCTCGTCCAGGAGCGGTTCCAGCTCGTCGATGCTCCTGGTGATGGCCTCGATGGGTCGATCGGCCTGGATCATCGGCATGGCCAGGTCGCGCAGGGCGTGGTTCCCGAAGACCTCCTCCCCGGACGCCTCCTGGAGGATGCGGGACAGGGAGCGGACGCTCTTGTCGAACTTGCCCCACGCCGCGTACCCGGGAAGCCGCTCGGCGTCCGCGTCGGTCACCTCGGGGAGCCGGTGCGAGAGCTCGATGAGCCGGTTGTAGACGAATCGCAGGGGCACGCCGTCCCGCGGGTCCGCATGGCCCATTGCCGTCGAGAATCGCTCCAGGGCGTCCAACTCGAACCTCAGGTGCTTGACGACCTGGTCGCGCTCCTCCCTCACCGTCCTCAGGGCGCTGGCCTCGGCCAGGTACTTCTCGTAGGTCTGCTTCAAGTCGAGGATGAAGGACTTCTTGTCCGCCTGCGAGTCGTGGATGAGGCAGCAGAGCCTGTCCATGCCGCGCTGCTTGAGCCGGTGGTAGACGACGTCGATCGCCGCGCGCTTTTCGCAGACGAAGAGCACGCGCTTGCCCCGCGCCACGTAGTCCGCGATCAGGTTGGTGATGGTCTGCGACTTCCCCGTTCCGGGAGGCCCCTGGATGATGAAGCTGGCCCCGGTCCGGGCGCGCGCCACGGCGGTCGTCTGCGTCGGGTCGCTGTGGACGATCTGGTACGTGTCGTCAGGCGGCAGCGCGGCATTCTCAAGCGGCTCGGTCTTCCTGGGATGAAGCGAGAAGGTCGCGTCGAACGCCGGGTTGGGGAACTCGCCCTCCAGGAGCGTGTTGTAGTCGCGCACCAGGGACATCTTGCGGTAGTTGAAGTTCCCCAGCGTCAGGTTGCATAGATCGAAGTCCCAGACGTAGGGGTTGCTCTCGCGCTCCTCCTGGAGCACGTACATGTCCCGCTCGCGCATGGCGCCCGAGGGCGGCGACTCGGGCTGGATGTGCAGCAGCCTGGGCCTGGGCGCCTCGCCGGCCACGTCCTGCTGCGGCAACGGACTGGGACGGACGCGCTTCAGGAACAGTTGGAGACCAAGAGGCTGGAAGTTGTCCCGCGCGTAGGAGTAGTCGATGCCTTCGAGGGACCGCACGCCCTTCCCGGTCAGGCGCGCCCGCCTGCGGAAGACCTCCACCCGGGCCCGCGCGCGCTCGTGGACGAGTTTCACCTGCGGGCGATCCAGCCTCCTGAGCGTGATGCCCGGCTCGCTGGCGTGAATCTGGGACTGGAGGATCTCGAAGAACGAGTCGAGGCTCGCCTGCGACAGGTCGATGATCTCCGGCAACTGGAGCCCGTAGAGCTGCTTGAGGTGGTAGCGCAGGACCGGGTTGACCTCGGCCTCCGTCGAATGCGGCGTGATCTTGTAACTGTCTCGCACGCCCTTCTGCCGCTCCAGGGCCACCGGCAGCAGCACCAGCGGCGAGGTGATCCGCTCCTCCTTCGCCTCCTTCAGGTTGTGCCAGCGCAGGAACGCGAGGACCAGGCGCAACTGGCTGAACCCGTACTCGTTCCTGTCCCGCGCCTCCTGGTTCCGGATCTGGTCCAGCACGCTGGGCAGGTACGGCGCGTCCTCGAACCGCAGGTACTTGCCCAGGTGGACGGTGCCGCCCTCCGAGATCGTCCCGGCGAACTCGCCCTGCCAGGTGCACAGGGCGTCCGGCTTGATGTGCTTGTGGTCGAGCATCAAAGGCACGGAGGCGACGGTCAGGTTGAGCATCTGCAAGGTCGGCCGGAAGTAGAGCAGCCGGTTGCGCCTGGAGATGTCGAAGAGCCGGTCGCGCAGGCGCTGCTGGATGATCTTGCTGCGGTCGAGGTGCGTGGCCTCCTTGAACCCGGCGATCCTGTGGAAGTCGAGGTCCGGCATCGCCACCTGGAGGCGGTAATTCGTCAGGGTCTCGATCAGGCCATTCAGGTCGGGCACGCGATCGTGCCTGCGAATCTCCGTCATGCCGGAGATGGCCTTCGCCACGACCTGGTGCAGGCGGGGATTCACCTGGAACAGGTTGACCCGAAGATCGACGAAGCGCTCCAGGTCCTCCTCCTCGGCGAAGTCGAAGCCGCAGGCCAGGCTCGCGGCGATCAGCCCCAGCGAGAAGATGTCGGTTAGCTGGTCGTGGTGCTCGACCTCGTGCTCCCACGAGACGTAGCCGGGCAGGAAGACCGGGCGGACGATGGCGTCCCCTCGTTTGGACACGAGGAGGTTACGGACCTTGCGCGAGCCGTCGTCCTCCTCGCGGATGTCCTGGTAACCCGCGATGTGCAGGGCGCGGCTTTCGACGCGCTCGATCCGGCGCAAGGCATCCAGGTTGAGGGCGGGCTTGAGGCGGGCCTGCTCGTTGAACCAGCACGTGTCGTTCGTGACCTGGAGGGCATCCAGGCCAGCGAGGGGCGCGACGTGCCCCTGGTTGTGCGCTGCCATGACCTGGCGGAAGAGCGGCAGGAGCGTGCCCAGGATCTCGTCGGTGGCGGGCGGGTCTCCCCCCGCGCGAGCCTTCAGGTACGCATGCAGCGCGTCGCCGGCTGGCGCCTCGGTCGGCCTTGAGGTGGTCACGCGGTCTCGGCCCTCGCCAGCATGTCGGGCCCGTCCTTCCTCAGGCTCGCGAGCATCTTCTTGCTGATCCGAAGCTCGCGATTGGCGATCTCCTCCATGCGCTCGCGCAGCCCCGCCTTCTCGGCGAGTTCCAGGGCGCGGGCCAAGGGCAGGTCCTCCAGGCTGGGATCGACGGAGGCAAAGTCGAGCAGGATGTAGCAGAAGTAATCCCGCGCGCTCTTGTCGAGGAGTCCCAGCTCGCCCCAGAGGGCCTCGTCCTCGGCTGCCGCCGAGGGCGGCGCGTAGTCGTGAAACAACAGCCGGGCCTGCGCGAGGACCGGATCGGACTGAATCCATCGCTTCGAGAGGAGCGCGTCGATCAGCCGGCGCGTCAAGCCCACCAGGGCCTGCTGGCCCAGCAGGTCGAGCTTCTCAAGGTTGGTGGGACCCTCGATCATCTCCCGTATCCTGGCGTCTGCATCCGGCGCTCCCCCGACCCAGAGGGAAAGCGCTCGCGTTCGGATGAAGGTCTCGGGGTGGACGATGCCCTCGGTCACCACGCCGCCCTTGGAGAATATCTCCTCGGCCTGCGCCAGGTAGGACTCCGCGTTCACGTCCCTGGAGCCCGTGCTCGTCTTGACCAGGCAGCCCACGACCGCCTTCAGGTCCCCGCTGACCGCGTAGGAGCACCGGTCGGCGAAGATCTCCGCGTACTGCCGGAACCGCAAGGCGCTCCAGACGTGGCTGGGCTCGGCCCGTGAATCGGAGGCGACCGCGTCCAGTATGCGATCCGCGACGGCCGGCTGGCCGCCGTCGTGCTCGCGAAGCTTGTAGTGCCCCAGCTCGTGGCCGAGCAGGGCGCCCGTCTCCGGCTCGGACAGGACCTCAAGGATCGGACCCATCAGGAGGATGTGGGCCTCGCCGGGCAGGCAGCAGATGGCCGCGTTGATGGCGTTATGGTCCTGCTGCGCCTGATAGAAAGTCAGGGGCACGTCGATGCCGAGCTTCCGCGCGGCCTCATCGCCCCTCGCGTAGAGCGTGCCGTGCGCCTGGCGGTCCAGCCGGTAGGTCTTCTTCAGGAGTTCCAGGCGAACCGCGTCCGCGTAGGCGGCCTGCTGCTTGTCCTCCGCGTACCAGGCCCACACGGCCTTCTCCCGGGTCCGCAGGTAGGACACCATCTCCCCCTGGTAGGGCAAGGGGCTCAAGGGCGTGTAGTGCCGGTCCATGCTTGCATCCATTGGAACTGGAAGAAGTAACAAAGCGCCGGGAAGAGGTCAACCCAATCGCGTGGGCGAGTGACCGGGCAGCCAGAGCCCAACCGGAAGATCGACTCGCAAGACCAAGCCTGAGTCTCCATGTGCTCTCGACCCAAGACGAGGTCCTCGCGCCTATCTGTATAAAGGTAATTGGCGAACACAAGGAGGCTTGAACCATGGGAAGAAAGTCGGTGGAACTCGTCGTGGACCTGGAGGAGGCGGCAAAGCGGCTCCTGACCAAGCCGAGCACCATCCGGCGTGAGATCAGGGAGGGCAAGCTCAAGGCCGTCAAGCTGGGCGGCAAGCTGATCGTGCGCGTTGTGGAACTGGAGAACTACCTGCTGCGGAAAGAGGACGAGGGCATGCCGCAGGTCCCCAGGGGCAGGAGAAGGAACGCTCTGGTCGAGATCGAGGAGTGGTCAGCGTCCAAGGATAAACTGCCGAGCATCTTCACGCTGGAGGAACTGCGCGAGGCTCGGGTTTCCATGCAGGAGGAGGCCCGCAGCCAGGGCGAATAGTGAAGATCTTGGCACCTGGTTTGGGAGGACGTGGCAATGTACGTGTTCAAGTGCGAGCTAAGGAGCAAGTACGGACTGACTACCAAGCTGATCGAGAAACTCGGTCCGCCGGACTGGTACGGTCCCAATCCACACAATCCGCGGGCACAGGCCCACTTTTACCAGGAAGGCCGCGTCGAAGTCTTCGCGCGCGAGCACGAAGCGGAGATCAGGCGGGCAGCGGAAAAAAGGGCGAGGCAGAAGGAGAAGAACAGCAAGTGCAAGGCACGGAATACTTGAGCGCGACAATCAGGATTTCGAGGCTCGGTATCATCGCAGCGGGAACCATTTCAGGATGGGAGATGAAAGATGAAAGTCAATGCCTTCGTGATTCTCTCCGGCGCCACCGTGGAAATCGAGGTTCCAGAAGGGGCGAGCGAGGAGGAGATCCGCGAGAAAATCCTCGAGGAAGCGGAACAGGTCGAGGCGTGCGGTTGCTGGGACCCCGAGATCGCCGAGTGCACGGTCCGGGCCCTGGAGGATGAGTTTTGGCGCGGCGTCTGGGATCGCCTGGGCCACAAGGACGGGGAATGGTAGTTCAGGCTGGCAGCGCCATGGTGGCGCCGGCATCGAGGAGAATGCCATGTCGAAATTCGTGCGCTGGGAAGACGAGGACTACACCGAGGAATGGTACGAGGAGCGCCACGGCGATCCCGACGACGTGTACACGGAGTACCTCCGGACGGGGGTCGAGGAGCAGGCCCATGCCAACGGCTCGCCGGGCACGGACGAGGAGCCGTTTGGCATGGAGGACGCGGACCCCTGGGACGATCGCCGGATCATCGCGGACATCGCGTCGCGGCACGGCATCCCCTTCGACTTCGACGCGGAGCCCGTCCCCGAAATCACCCCTGGGGACGTCGAGCGAGCCCAGAAGGATCGCGAGTGCTTCCCTGACCTCGGGCACTGTTGCCTGGAGTCGGGAACCCTGGGCGACCCCGGCGGCCCGCACGTGCGCTGGGCGCACTACGAGTACCTTGGCTTCGGGCCTAACTGCGTGGGCCCCGGCGTCCGCGCCTGCGTGCTGGTCAATGGCCAGCCGCTGGGCGGCGAGGATGCCGTCTGCCATGTGGTGCCAAAGAGGTTCGCGCCCATGCTGGAGTACCTGGTCGGGAAATTGAAAACGGTCCCGGAGAACCCAAGGCGCGCCCGCATAGCCTGATGGCGTTGATCCTCCCCCGTATGATCGCGCCGAGAATGGAAAGGAGCATTGAACCCATGAAGATTGCCGCCGCCGTCTCCGTCTTCCCCGTCCGCGTCGAGCTGGACCTGCCGGACGGCCTGCCAGCCGAGGAGGTCCATGACCGAATCATCGAGCGGGCGAGAGTCATGCTGGCAAACAACGGCGCCCGGCACGTCGTCCTGAGCGCCAACGCGCCGGGCTTGTGCGAGCCGCTGGACTACCTGGGCGCCTTGGGGTTCCCCGTGCTGGTGCAGCATGTTCCCATCGAGGCCCCGCCGGAGGAGGCCGAGTACGACTACAGCCGCCTCGGCGATAGGGAGAACTACGATTAGGGGATCGTAAATGGCGGGCCAGCCTGCGAGCGCCGGGCTTACCGGTCGATCGAGCGAACCGCCTCTATGTGCTCCTGCATCCTGTTCCTCGACGAGGTCGCGTCCGCTGATCGCGGATGCGCTACTGGGAGGCGCGCTCAATCAGGGCAAGTGCCTCCGAGAGTGCGTCCCGATAATCCTCGTTGAACTTCCAGCCGCGCACCTCCTGATAAGCTGCCTTCAGCCTGTGCAAGCGGTTGGGGGATGGGTCGTCCTTGTACCAGCGAATCGCCCAGTCGATTAGCCCCTTCAATCCGGGGCCATCGCACTCTTCCATCTCAAGCACAACCATCGCCTGGAAGGCCGCGCGCTCCTCTTCGGATTCTTCATTTTCATCGGTATTCAGCCAATCCTCAATCTGGTGGTGGCGGCCTCGCAGGCTTGCGGCAAGGTGGGATAACTCGGCCTTGCTGGCCTTTGCCGCCACGTCATGCCGAGTAATGTCACACGTGACCCCCCACCGTTGCGCCAGAGGGATGAGATCTCTTAGCCGTTCGGGAATTACTTCCGGATTAAGCTTGGGCGGATTCCAGTTCTCAGCCGTCCAGGCGAAGCGTCTCTGGAGTTCCTCGGCCGACCCGATGGTGAAGCGTCCGTCGTCTTCGTTCGCCATACCACAATCCTGTCGATCGCCCTAGCAAGGTTAAATTGGTCGCCAACGCCTCAACTTCGGGTAAGCTTTTGCCCATCTGCCCTATGAACTATGAATTCCCTCAGGTTCCGCCTTATCTTTTGCACTGAGAGGTTTGCCTTGAATCTCTTGCGGATCGCCTTGGCCACATGTTCCAGCGTGTCCCTATTCAGGAGAGCATTGGTGCATTCCCATGAGGTGATCTTACAATCTTCCCGATCTCTCCATTTCCTGCCCTTGAGGACATTTCGAATTGCTCGCTCGATGACCTCGTTTCCCCTGGGCAGGCTGGGACAACTACTGGAATTCCAAAGATAGGCTCTTACTTTGGAAGCAATCCTTGGGAGGACCTCTGGGCGCACGATCTCCCCCACCTGGACCGTTGCGGAATTGACAAACTTGTCTCGTAGCGGCTTGAATCCATGAAGGCCACGCGAGTAGGTTAGGACTTTTTCTAGTCGTTTGAAGTCTCCTGAGGTCTTCATTACGCAATTTAACAGACGTACGGGCTCCCTCGGGCCAATATCGGGAGAGTATGCGTAAATCTGCCAGTTATGGAGATTGGTCAGTACCCCGATCCGGAATCTACCGATCGCCTTCCTGCTCACGAGGTACTTCCGAATTTGGATCGGCCGCAAGGGCGCCTTAAACCGCTTCACTTCTACATAGCACGAGACTTCGTGCGCCTTCGGCTCAAGAAAATAGTCAATGAATCCATGTCCAGTCTTTTGCGGTGAAATTTCCCAGAAGGGGTCCCAACGGAATAGGTCGTACAGGCACAAGAAGACAAACATGCTTGTCTTTGCCTCATCTCCGAGCCTTTCCAACTCAGCAGGCTTACCCTGGCCAGCTTTCTCTAGGAGGCAGACTAAGTTCCGTCTAACTGATTCGGTCATTGTTCCCTCTCTCGTGAAATTATCCAAATCTTGCCAGTGTACAGCTTCAATTCAGGAAAGCGGAAACGCCACCCATGTGGGAACTTCATCTGTGGCATGGAGCAGCATCGTCATGGACGCCAGCGCGAATAGTCCAGGGCAAAGGCCAGGCATGCCCCGTGAGACTCCCGTCATGCTTCCTCCTCTCGGCCGGGCATGTCAGTCATCTCGACTGCTATTCGCCCGCCTCTCTCATCATCGCCTTTCTCTGCTCAATCCCCATCTCGATGAAGGCGTTCATCAGGGTCTCCGGCGTGCATGGGATCTGGATCAGAACCGACGCATTGGTTTCCTTCACCGCGGGCTTGGCCTGCCCAAGCGCGGCGGCCAAGTCGCCGAGCACTTTGAGCTTGTCCAGCCCCGGAGGCGGTCGAATGCCCTCGGCGGCCTGCCGCAGAAGAGGCTCAAATCCATTCACGATCGCCTGCGCGTCCTCCGTCTTGCCACAGTGAAACGCCACCTCCAGGTCAATGGCACCGGCGCTCGTGGCCAGGGAGAGAGTGACCAGCTTTGCCGGCTTGAGGAACGCGAATTGTGGCTCATCCGACAGCAGAGAGTGGTCGCGCAGCATCACCAACAGGGTGGCGGGCGCGCCGATGCCGGCCTTGCGCAGGTCAGCGAGTTGTGCCTCCCTTTCCTTGGATGCGCCGGCGCCAAGGACGGGATTCATCGCCATCGCGATCTGCTTCTCGGACCACGCGAACGCGGGCAAGGCCTTGTCCTTCCGGCAAACCAGGAAGCCTCCCGAGGCCGCCGGCTTCAAGGCCGCCAATTGCTCCTTCCAGCGGTCCTTGGGGAAGCTCCCCTCAAGTGCCAGGGCGATCAGCTTGGGCTTGGGAAACGCCCTAGGCTCTCCCACCATCTCGACGTCCGGCGGCACCTCCCGTTTCACCATCTCGACCTTGAGCGCGATCATTCCGCGGTCGCAGCGCGCATTCCCGAAGGCGCGGGCGATCTCGTAGGAGAATTCCGTGCCAATATCAAGGCGAGCCAGCATGTCCTGGGTGAACCACAGGTTGTTGGGGATGTCCGCGTACTCCTTCAGGTCCTGCCTACAGAACTTCTCAAGCTCCTCGTTGCCGCGCTTCTCGCCTAGCCAGGGCTTGGTCCACAGGGACGCGAGGGCCGGCCGGAAGACGATCACGAGGTCAAACTCGGAGGGAACCTGCGCCAGGATGAAGTCATCCGTTCCCGAGGGGGCAATCCTGGAGTCCTTGCCCTCGATGAGGGCGAGCGATTGCCGGGCCGCCTCCCTGAGGTGGACATCCGAGTCCTTCGCGGCGGCCAATTGGCTCAACACGGTCTTGGACTTGGCGAGCTTGCGGATGCCGCAAAGCCGCACGGCCAGGATGCGGTCAAGGTGATTGCGCTCGGCCAATGGCTTGGCGAGGCCAGGCTGCGGCGCCTTCCCCGCCCTCGCGATCAGGTCGTCGTCCGTGACGCCCAGCTTGAGCTTCTGGAAGTGCCGCTCGGGGTCGGACAGGCTGGCCAGGTCCTGGCCGCCGTGGAGGAAGTGCGGCAGCATCGTCTGCACGCCGTCGAAATATTCCAGCCAGAAGACGCGCTTCGACTGCTGGAAGGCCTTGACCGAGCGTTCCATCGGCTCGGTCGGCCAGATGATGTCCGCCAACGACACAGCCGGCGGGATGGGCGGCTGGACCTTGTAGCCGGTCTTCTTCCAGGAGGGCGGGGCCACGCATTGCAGCGAGCCGTCAAGCGCCACCTTCCACTCGATCTCGGCCTCGTGATCCGAGGCCTCGCTGGCAACGGCGAGCCCCAAGAGCATGCCGAGGAGGACGAGGGCCGAGCGAGGTTGAAGCGGCATGGTTGATCTCCAGCAGGCGAGATTCTGGTCAGGGAATCCATATATACTTCGACAAGAGGCTATTGAACTTTTCGATTGATTCAACGATAGCAAACCTACCTACCCTCGACAGATAACAAACGTAAGTCGCGAAATCGGAGACCCGTTGGCAGGCGAAAATGATAAGGGCATTTTGTGCCCCAGCGTCAGCGGGGGTTTAGCCTCCCCGCATACGTGCGCTCGATCACGAAATCTCCATCCACGTGACCTGGAGCGCCGGAAAGGTACTCGGTCCGGTTGCCGATGCCTCCGGTCGAACCCTGCGTTCCCCGGTACTCGATGCCAACCTTGCGGCCATCCAGGATGACCCATCGCACGAGGATGACGCTGTGCCCGGAACCGCCATGCCAGAGCCGGATGAAGTCGCCGGGTTGTGAATCCATAAGGGGAACCTCCCGGCCGATCCCCAGCCACTCCATCGCGTGAATCTGCTGTCTCTCCCGCGCTTCCGGAGTCGCGGCATACCAGTGCTGCTGGAACCGGCGAATCTGGGTCACGCTCTTATCCTGAAGGAGGCCGGCCTCCTGGGCGGCGCGCATGACCACGGCAAAGGTGAATCCGCAGCAGTACGTCCCGCTCCTGGCCTTCGAGAGGATGCGCTTCCCCTTGAACCTGATCTCTTCCGGGGTTCCCGTTCCGGAGTCCCAGTTGAATCCGCCGCCGTCGGGGAACGAGTTCGCCACGCGCAATACGAGCGGCTCCGGGGTCTCCTGCCGAGCGGCCGGCGGTGGCGCATCCTTGAGGTCGTCTTCCGTGCGCGGGCTTGGAGTCGGTGTCGGGCGCGCGGCGCTGACCGGCACGCTTGCCGCTTGCCCGTCACCATTGGATGAACGAGGCGTAGGAAGGATGAGCGCCAGCGCGATGGCGGCCAGCAGCACGTTCGCGATGGCCAAGGTACGACGCAGAATCGGCAATCGCCGCCCTCCCGCGATGGCATCCGTTTCTTATTATCGTCTGGGGGAAGAGTCTGGATTAGGCGAATGGAACTGCGTCATCCTGCTATCGCTTGCGTCCGGCTTCAGGAATCCTCAGGTTGCCAGGAACGCTCCGATCTTGTCCAGCAGCACGTTCGGCAGGATCGGCTTCTCGATGAAATGCAGCCCTGGCTCCAGGACTCCGTGGTGGACGATGGCGTTGTCGGTGTAGCCCGACATGAACACGACCCGCATGCCGGGACGCATGGCGACGAGCTTCTCCGAGAGCTCGCGTCCGCCCATCCCCGGAAGCACCACATCGGTCAGCAGGAGGCGGATCTCGCCCTGGTGCTTGGCACAGAGCGCCTGCGCTACCGCCGCATCTCCCGCGGTCAGGACCGTGTACCCGCCCATTTCCAGCACGTCCCGCAGGAGCGTGCGCACGCCTTCCTCGTCCTCGACCACGAGAATCGTGCCAACCCCGGGCGCGCCTGAATGCGTCGCCTTTGTGCCCTGATTGTCCGCCTTCGCTTCCGCGCGCGGCAGGTAGACCTTGAAGGCCGTCCCCCGTCCCGGCTCGCTGTAAACCCAGATGTTGCCGCCGCTCTGCTTGACGATCCCGTAGACCGTCGAGAGCCCCAGGCCGGTCCCCTTGCCGGGCGCCTTGGTCGTGAAGAACGGCTCGAAAATCCGTGCCTTGGTGGCCGCCTCCATCCCAACGCCCGTGTCCGAAACGGCGATCATGACGTGCGGCCCGGCCTGCGCGCCGGGGTGCGTCCGGGCATACTCGGCGTCGAGTTCTACGTTGGCCGTCTCGATGGTCAGCTTGCCGCCCTTGGGCATGGCGTCCCGCGCGTTGACCGCCAGGTTCATGAGGATTTGCTCGATCTGGCCGGGGTCGAACCTGACGGCGCCCAGTCCCGGCTTGAGGCGCGCCGACAACTCGACGTCCTCCCCGATGAGGCGCTTCAGCATCTGGCTGGTGCGCCGGACGACCTCGTTCAGGTCCAGGAGCTCCGGCTTGAGCACCTGTTTCCGGCTGAAGGCCAGCAATTGCCGCGTCAGGGCCGCGGCGCGCTCGCCGGCCTCGCCGATGGACTCTAGCGGCCCGCGCAAGGCATCGCCATCGGGAAGTCGCTGGAGCGACAGCGCACTGTAGCCGTTGATGACCGTCAGCAGGTTGTTGAAGTCGTGGGCGATGCCGCCTGCCAGTTGCCCGACCGATTCCATCTTCTGGGCCTGCCGCAGCATCGCGGCCAGCTCGTACTCTTCCTTCATGTTCTTCAGGACCACGACCGCCCCGCGCAGCCTGCCGGATGCGTCGCGGATCGGCGCGCCGCTGCTGGCGATGGGCACGCGGCTGCCGTCGCGGGCGACCAGCACGGTGTCGTTGGCCAGTCCGATCTTCAGGCCCTGGGACAGAACCTTCGCGACCGGATGGTCCACGGCCTCACCGGTCTCCTGATTCAGAAAACGTACCAGCCGGTCGAGCGATTGGCCTCTTGCCTCGGCCGTCGGCCAGCCTGTCAGGCGCTCGGCCGCCGGGTTCATGCCTGCGACGCCGCCACCGGTGTCGGTGGTTATCACGCCCTCGGCCATGCACTCCAAGGTGATGGCGAGATCCTCTCGGCTGCGCCGCAGGTCTTCCTCGATCTCCTTCTGGGTCGAGATGTCCACCGACAGGATCAGGATGCCCATGGGGACCGGGGAGATGCGGATGTCGAACCAGCCCTTATGTCCGTCCGGGAACGTGAAGAGGTTGGCCACCTGCTGTGGGATGCGCTCGGTCATGGCCCTGCGCAGGTAGGCGAAGACCTCGGCCTGCTCGATGCCCGGGTACATCTCTTGCATCGTCCTGCCGATCAGTTCCTCGCGCGCGCGCCGCGAGTGCCTTCCGGCCGATGCGTTCAGGTACACGTATCGCCAATCGAAGTCGACGATCTGGATGCCCTCGAACATCTCGTCGAAGACCTGGCCGATCTGGGCCATGGGGCTGGCCGGAACGGACTGGGCCGTGAGTTGGGCGACCTCGCGCCTCAGGCGTTCAAGCTCCTTTGACGGATCCTCGGGTTCCATGTGGCCTCGGCGGGATAGGGCGGGGAAATCCTCGCACCGGAGAACCTGGCAGCGACCTTCCGCCACACGAGCATTGGTATTCCATCTTACATGATGCGCTGCCACCGCAAAGGTCTTTGCTCTCCCGCCGCGCCTATCCGGCGGCCAAAGGCGGCAGGCCAATTGTCGCGCTCCGCCAGGGGTTCCCCTAATGGAATATCTTGGGACTCCCACGGATTTATGTGTAGGGGGCATACTCCGGCCCCTTGGCTGACCGTCGAATCCTCAACAACAACTGGGAGTTCTTCCAGTTCTGCTTGTTCCAGTGCCGAAGTCCCATCCACTCACGCCTCCGTGCCGCCCGAAATAGGGTGTGCTTTGGGCCTACCTCTGCCACCGTAATGGCTACGGAGGAAAGGCCCATGTCGATCGTCTGGATGCGCACCCCCGAAGGCTTCAAGCGAGCCGAGCTTCTCGAAGGCTCCCCCTCTCAACGCCTGCTGAAGATCGGCGGCGAGGAAGTGGCCATCCCTGGCGAGAACCTCCCGCACGAGAACTTCTTCCCCGCCCTGTACGAGGGCGAGGCCAAGCCCGACGTGTGGGAGTTCGAGGGACGGTCGCTGCCCAAGGTCAGGTCCGAGCAGTTCGGCAACCCCGAGCAGGCCAAAGCGCTAGTGCCGGAGGTCGAGCCGTACCACTTCCCTCGCTTGGAAACCGTCTGCATCCTGGACGGCATCATCGGCGGCGACCACATGCTGCTGTTCGGCGGCACGGGCACGGGCAAGACCTCCAGGGTGCTCCAGATCGCCGCGCGCATCGGCCAGCCCGTGGTCCGAGTGAACTTCAACGCGCAGGTGTCGCCGTCAGACCTTCTTGGATTCATGGGCATCGGGGCGCAGGGGACAGTCTGGCATGACGGGCTCCTGACCACGGCCATGCAGGAGGGCTACTGGATTCTCCTGGACGAGTTGGACTTCTGCCCGCCCGACGTGGCCAGCGTGCTCTTCCCCGTGCTGGAGAAGGTCAGTCGCGTGGTATTGAAGGAACATCCCACCGGGAAAGTGGTGACCGGCGAGCGCCTCAAGCCCTGGACCGAGGCGCGCATGACGGGCTTCCGCGTCTTCGCGACCGGGAACAGCTTCGGCGGCGAGGCCAACGGCTACCACGGCACGCAGCAGCAGAACAAGGCGCTCCTGAACCGGTTCACGGGCCACGGCCGCGTCGTCCAGATTGCCGGGATGTCGCCCCGCGACGAGAAGGCGATGCTCCGCGAGCGCTGCCCCTGGCTGCCCGAGAAGCTGGTGCGTCGCGCCGTCAAGTTCGCGCAGAAGGTCCGGCAGTCCGACGGGCAGAACGCCGCCGTCTTGCCCGACTTCTCGACGCGGGAACTCCTGAACTGGTGCGAGAAGACCATGCAGACCCGCAGCCCCGTGCAGGCGGCGAGCATGACCTTCCTGCCCCTAGTCGAGGACGAGAGCACCCGCGGCGCATTGCAGGACGCGATCCTGGCCATCGTGGGGCGACGGCTGGTCCTGAATGGCAGCGGAAACGCCGATCCGCGCCCACCGCGCGTGCCCGCCGATCCCAACGCCCGCGGGAGCGCCTCCGTGCTCGACCCGGCCAACCCGAACCGCGAGGCCGAGTTCCTGGCCGTGCTCGATGCCCGCGCCAAGGGCCTCTCGTGGAAGGCCATCGAGGACTTGCCCGTGCTTCGGCTCGCCCGCCGCAACGGCATGACCGCCTGGGAGATCCTCCACCGCGCGCCCGCCGACCTGTACGCGAAGCATGCCGACCGGATCGCCAGTGCCAAGAAGCCCGCGAGGTGAAAACCGGGCCGAGCCGCTGGAGCGAAACGAGAAGAGAGGAAACGCCAATGGCCATCTTCGCCGCTTGCCGCATGAGGACGTTCGCCCGGTTGATCTCCGACGAGCTTGGGGTTCGGGTGAAACTCAAGGGCAAGCAGATCCTGGCCCGCGACGGCCGCCCGCCGGTGATCTTCCTGCCCGCCATGGAGTACGCGAGCGAGGAGGCCGTGCAGGCCGTCCGGGGCTTCGCGCTGCACGAGGCCGGCCACGTCAAGTGGAGCGACTTCCGAGTCTGCCGCGAGATGCGGTCCTTCCCCGAGAAGGAACTGCACAACGCCATCGAGGACGAGTGGATAGAACACAAGCTGGAGAGAATTTTTCCCGGTGGCCGCGAGATGCTCGTGGCCGCGCACCGCGAGGGCCTGGAACTCGTCCACGGCCAGCCCGAGGGCATCCCGGAGCGCTCGTGGTTCGCCCCCGAGGCCAAGCCCGAGATCATCGAGCGCTTCAAGGCGAACATGAAGCCGGAGTACCTCCGGGTCAATCCCGGCGCGACTGAGGCCGACGCCGAGAAGGCCGCGCAGGAGGCCGCCGAGAAGCTCCCGGACGAGGCCGTCGCCGGCGTCGCCGCGCGCCTGGAGCTTCGCCGCGCCGCGTTGTGCTGGCTCTACCGCAAGCGCGGATACGACAAGTGGGTCGATCTTCGGGAATGGGACTCGCACCCCTGGCGGAAAATCTTCGAGGAAGAGACCACTGTGCGCGCGCGGGATAGCTGGCAGGCCCTGGAACAGGCCCGCCGCATCCTGGAGCGCCTGGGCATCCAGGACGCGCTGCCCGGGGACCGTCGGCCCCTGGAAGAACTTCGCGAGCTTGCCGAGAAGGCCAAGGCCACGAAGGAGGCCGCCAAGGAGGCGCGCCGGAAGCTGGGAAACGCCAAGGCCGAGCTTCGCGAGGCCGTCCGCAAGGGCATGGAGGGCAGCCCCGAGCAGGCGGCCCTTCGGGCGGCCCGCCGCGCCCACGAGCGCGCCGAGAGGGCCACGCGACGCCTCACGGAGCGGGCCGAACGGGCCACGCGGCGCACGGACGCCGCACGGGAGCGCCTGGACCGAGCAACGGCCCGGCTGGAGGACCTCCGAAAGCGCCTGGAGGCCTGCCCGGACGCCGACCAGGCCGATCGCCTCCGGGAGCGCGTCGCCAACGCCGAGGGCGTGGCCGAGCGGCAGCAATCCCGGTTCGCGGAACGGTGCCGCCAAGCGGAGTCTGCCAGCTTCGAGGCGAGTAAGGGTCATGAGACCCTGGCCGAGGCCAAGGACCGGCTGGCGGAGGCCGAAGGGGCACATTCTGCCCTTCGCAAGGCCCTCTGGGAGAAATCCCAGTCAGAGCGCGCCGAGGAACTGGAGCGCCTGGAGGCCGAGCACAAGGACGCCAAGGCCAGCGCCGACGCCGCCAAGTCCGAGTGGCAGCGCCTGGCCGGGGAGGTGCGAGCCCGCGAGGAGGCCATCGCCGCGCCCATCCAGCCCGGCGTGCGCGAGGAAATCGTACGCCGAGCCTGGGACCGCCACCGCTCCCGGCCCGTCGAGGAGGACCTGGAGAGCCTCAACCCCGAGGACGTGCTCCCCGAGATGGAAACGCCGGACCTGCCGGACTTCTCCGGCCCCGCCCGCGCCTACGCCGTCGCCGACCGGTCGCTGGACCGCGTCGAGAAAGTAACGGCGACGCCCCAGGCAAACGCCGACCACCGGAAGGCGCTGCGTGAACATGCCAAGCTGATCGAGCGGCTGATCGCCAGCCTCCGGCGCCTGCACAGCCCCATCAAGTCCCGCGTGCGCGTAAACGTCGAGCGCGGCCGGCTGGATGCCAAGCGCCTCTTCCGGGTGGGCATGGCGCTCAGGGGCGCGCCCGTGGACGCCCGCCGTGTCTGGAAGACCGTCGTGACCAAACCCGATCCGAAGGTGGCCGTCTCGGTCCTCCTGGACTGTAGCGGGTCAATGACCCAAATGAGCCATGGCGGCAGGTCCCGCTATCAGGTCGCCATTGGAGCCGCCGCGGCCCTCGCCGCCGCCCTTCGCGAGTTGGGCATCCCGCACGAGATCCTGGGCCACACCACGCGGCTGGCAGCCCGGGGCAAGGACGCCGAGAAGCCCGACCTGGAGAACTTCAGCCGGTTCGCTCCGTTCCAGGGCTATGTGCTCAAGGGATTCGGGGAAGACGCCGACGCCAGCGCGGTGTTCTCGCAGTTCGAGATGCACGAGAACTTGGACAGCGAAGCCGTCCTGTGGGCGGCCAAGCGGTTGGAGGCGCGCCCCGAAAAGACCCGGATACTGGTGGTCATCTCGGACGGCCTGCCTTCGGCCAGCGACTCGAACACGGGGGAGCTTGAGCGGCACTTGTTGACGGTTTGCCGGACGTTGGAGGCGCGGGAGGTAGATGGCGTGCACCTCTGCGGCATCGGGATCGGGGAGGAGCGCGTCAAGGCGTTCTACCGTAACGCCGAGGTCATCCAGGACGTGGAGGTGTTGCCGGGAGCGCTGGTTGGGGTGGTGGAGCGGGTTTTGGTGGTAGGGGGGCGATGCGGTAAAGGTTATCATCACCCAAACGCATTTCAAACCTACCTGCCCCTCATCGATCATGGTCGCCAATTCCTCTGCCTTGTGCCGCCTTCCCTGTAGGTGTAACTTACCGGTCTATGTTGAGCGAAGCGGATACCCGCGCCAAACTCATAGACCCAGCCATCCATGCTCGTGGTTGGACCGAGGATCTGATCTGCCGCGAAGTTACGCTCGGCGCGGTCGAAATTGTGGCCGGGCGGCCACGTCGTCGTTCCACTGGACGGACCGACTATACGCTGCGAGTTCGGGTGAATCCTGAGACCCAGCCAATTGCCGTCGCGATGTTGGAAGCAAAGAAAGAATCCCTTCCTCCCGGTCATGGCCTGGATCAGGCCAAGGGCTACCTGAACTGCGGCAGGCACAACGTACAGTTCGTATTCTCTTCCAACGGTCACCTTTTCGTCGAATTCGACCGTTCGACGAGGCTTGACGTCCCAGCCCAGGCCGCTCTCCGAATTTCCTAGTCCCGCCGACCTACGCGCTCGCTACGAAAGGATCATGGGCTTCTCCCTAGACTCCGCGGCGGCCAAGCCTCTGCTTGCCAGATACGCGGGGGGTGAAGGTCAGCGGCGCTACTTTCAGGATGCCGCAATCCGTGCCGTCTTCGAGAAGGTCGCGCGTTGCGTGGAGAAGCAGCAGCCGGCGCGTGCGCTCCTCTCTCTGGCCACCGGGACCGGCAAGACTTTTATCGCATGCCATCTGCTCCGGCGCATCGCGGACGCCGGACAACTCAAACGGGCACTATTCGTTTGTGATCGCGACGAACTACGTACCCAGGGTCTCAAGGCTCTGCAAAATCTCTTTGGAGCCGACGCTGCCGAAGTATACGAGGAATCCGGCGGACGAAACCACGCCAAGAATGCTCGCGTTCATGTCGCCACATATCAGACCTTGGGCATAGACCGCGACGACGAAAACGCGTCCTTTCTCCTGCGCCACTACCCGGAGGACTATTTCTCCCACATCGTCATTGACGAATGCCACCGCTCGGCGTGGGGTAAATGGTCGATAATCCTTCTGCGCAACGAGAAGGCAGTGCAGATCGGCCTGACTGCTACGCCGAGACAGCTCAAGTGCAGCGAGGACAACGAGGAGGCCAAGGCAGACGCCAAGATTACCGCAGACAACCTCGCGTACTTTGGCGAGCCGGTGTACGAATACGACCTGGCGCAAGCAATGGAAGATGGCTACCTGGCAGCCTGCGAGATTGAACTGGCGCAGGTCAACTTGGACGCCACCGGACTTACGCTCGCCGACCTCATTCAACGTAATCCGCGCGATGCCAATACCGGTCGTCCACTTACTGCGACCGAGATCGCAAACTCCTACGAGAAGGAACAGTTCGAGTCCAAGTTGCTGCTCCCCGATCGCGTCAACGCCATGTGCCTGGACTTGTTCAATCGCCTAGTACAGTCAGACAAGGATCGCGGCCCGCACCAGAAGACTATCATTTTCTGCGCGCGCGACCGTCATGCCGATGACGTCGCCGTGGCCATGAACAACCTGTACGCGCAGTGGTGTGCGTCGAAAGGCATCCAGCGCAAAGACCCTTTTGCCTTCAAGTGTACCGCTGCCGGTAGCGGCAATGACTACCTTCCAGACCTGCGAGGCTCGGCATCATCGCATTTTATCGCGACGACTGTGGACCTTTTGACTACGGGAGTGGACGTTCCTTGCGTCCGAAACATCGCCTTCTTCCGGTACATGAATAGCCCGATTTCTTTCTATCAGATGATCGGGCGCGGAACGCGAATTGACGAGCCTACCGGCAAGCTCATGTTTTCTGTCTACGACTACACCGGCGCCACCAGGCTCTTTGGCGCAGGTTTCGTGGTGGAGCCTCCCCGGAGTGGGGGCGGGATTGGCCCCGGTCCGATCGGACCACCGCCGCCTCCGCCTCCGGCGCCGGTTCTCGTGGACGGGTTTGAAGTCCACGTGAGCGACTTGGGTCGGTATGTGGTCGCACCAGTCAACGGCCAAGCCATGCCTGTCTCGCTCGACGACTACAAGGTAGGCCTTTCGGCCAAGCTGACCGAAGAATGCCCCACGCTGGAAGCCTTCCGTTCGCGCTGGGTCAATCCTCCAGATCGCGAAGAGATCATCACGGCGATCGTGAGTGCCGGATACTCTCCCAGCGTCTTGCGGCTGCTTGAAGACATGAACGACTACGACCTATACGACGTATTGGCCGACCTGGGCTACGGCTTAGTACCCCGAACACGCGAAGATCGGGCCTTGGCGTTCCGCTACAAACACGCGGGATGGCTGGCTTCACTGCCGGAACCGGCTCGGAAGGCCGTGGAGGCTATTGCAGGCCAATTCGCCGTTGGCGGTACGGAGGGGCTGGAGAACCCGCACATCTGGCAGACGCCAGAGGTGGCGGCGGCGGGCGGGATTGCGGCCCTCAAGAGCGCGGGTGAACCCAAGGTCGTGCTCCAGCAGACCAAAGAGAGGATGTTCGCGGCATGAGAACATCCACGGAGCAGGAAGAGGAAGTCGAACGCGAAGGAAACGGTGCTCCAACCGTATCGTTTCCATTTACAGCAGACCCGATGGTGCCAAGTGAGCCGACGCGCCCCGGTTGGTGCTGGCATCGCCTGACCACACTCGCTCGCCTCGCTACTGGCCATACGCCAAGTCGCCGTTGCCCCGAGTATTGGAGCGGCGACATCCCGTGGCTGCAACTGTCTGACATCCGCGCACTCGACGGCCGACGCGCACTCGACACGCTGGAGCACATCAATGAATTGGGCATAAACAACTCCGCAGCCATGCTTCTTCCAGAGGGAACCGTGTGCCTGTCTCGAACCGCATCGGTCGGGTTTGTTACCGTTATGGGTCGTCCGATGGCAACTTCGCAAGACTTTGTGAACTGGGTCTGTGGGCCGGACCTATCTCCAGAGTTTCTGAAGTGGCTGTTCATTGCATGCCGCAAACCCATCCGCGACCTAGGGAGCGGCGCGGTTCATCAAACGATCTATTTTCCGACTGTCGAGCAGTTTGCGGTGTGCATCCCCCCGCTAGCGGAGCAGGAGCGGATCGCGGGGAGGCTGACGGAGCAACTGGGGGCGGTGGAGCGTGGCCGCGCCGCCGCTGAGCAGCGACTCGCCGCCGCCGAAGCCCTCCCCGCCGCCCTCCTCCGCGAAGTCTTCGAGGGGCCACAGGCCAGCGGATGGGAGACCGTGCGACTGGGAAACCTGTTGCACCGTCACAATGAGATCATCCACCCCGGCGATCGCAAGAGCGGCGAAGCGGTGTTTGTCGGGCTGGAACACATCGAGTCGCACTCGGGCCGTCGCATCGGCTCCGGAAAGGTCGAGTTCGCGTCGATGACTGGCCGTAAGCCGACGTTCCAGCGCGGGCACATCGTCTACGGCTACCTGCGTCCGTACCTGAACAAAGTGTGGGTCGCCGACTTCGATGGCTGTTCTTCCGTGGACCAGTTCGCCTTTGATGTGAACCCCGAGTTGGCCGACACGACTTTCGTAGCCGCGTTCATGCGGAGCGCGACATTTCTGCGCCGCGCCAAAGGCGTCACAACGACGGGCCAACTCCCTCGCATCAGCATCGACGAGATTGCGGCCGTTGACATCGAACTCCCTCCCGACCTCCCCACCCAGCGTCGCCTCGCTGCCGAACTCACTCAAAAACTCGCTGCTGCTGAGGGGGTGATCGCCCGCTGTGGCGAAGGACTCGCCGCCATCGAAGCCCTCCCCGCCGCATTGCTCCGCCAAGCCATTGGGCATGGCGTTGACCCGGAGACCGCAGGTTAGCCGCATGACGCTCGATCGCACCAGCCCACCTGCCTGGCAACCCACGCGGCTGCTGCGTGTGATCGAGTCCTACGATACGTCCGTCGGAACCACAAAAATTAAGACCGACCAGACCTTTGCCTACATCAAGGCGCTCGGAAATCGACAGGGGCCGCATGTTCTGGCCAGCGAGTTGGTAGCATCGACGCTGGCTCGATGGTTTGGGCTAACTGTACCTGACTTCGCCCTGTTGCCCTTGACGCATGATGCCTGCTTCGATTTGCCACGCGGAAATCGCACGGAGGCGGGTCCAGCATTCGTGAGCCGCCACACAGAAGGGCGTACTTGGGGCGGATCCGAAGCCGAATTGAAGGCGCTGGAGAATTCTTCTGACTTGACGCGGATGATCGTCTTCGATACGTGGGTGCGAAACTGCGACCGCCATCCGCCGGACCTGTCCGTTCGCAAGCCCAACTACGCAAACGTCTATCTCGCTGACGCCGGGCGCTCCGGACGTTCTCGCCTGGTTGCGCTGGACCATACGCATTGCTTTGACTGTGGGCGCGACTTGACGGAGCATCTGGCGGAGATTACCAAGGTAAAGGACGAGGCTACCTACGGCCTCTTTCCGGCCTTTCGGCCGTTCCTCGATATGGGCCAATTGGTTTGGTGCAAAGCGATGCTCCGGTCGCTGAGCCCTGAAATCGTATCGGCCATAGTCGGCCGGATTCCTACGGAATGGCAGGTAGAAGCCCGTGCGAAAACCGCCCTGGAACGGCAAGTCCTGGACCGCGCGGCGTTTCTCGCCGATAAGATAGAGCAAGGCTGGGTTCCGAGCACCGGTGCCAGCGACTCGCAAGCTGGCGGATAAGGGGAATCGCATGAATACCCCAGCACGTGGATTCTACAGCGTTGTGCAATACATACCGGACGGCGGGCGGGCCGAGGCCGCGAACGTCGGAGTGGTCCTTTACGTGCCGTCGAGTCGCTCGGTCGAGATCCGTGTAACGCCGAATCTGGCCCGTGTCCGGCAGTTCTTCCGGCCAGACAAGCAGGAACTGCGCCGCATTGAAATTGAGCTGGAGTCCCTCAAACACCGAATGGAACTGGCACGGGGTGAATTCGAATCCGAAGAAGCCCTGGCGCAGTTTGCCGCCGCTCGCGCCGATGCGGTGCGGTTGACAAAACCGCGCCTCGTGATGGTCCAAGAGGCGTACGGCGAGTTAGCCGAACTTTATGCGGAACTGGTCGGCGACCTTGAGCTAGGTCGCGTTACCTATCCAGCACAAGCGCCCAGCTTGCCCCGCAAGCTGGCCGAAACGTTTGGGAGATTGGAAGCTCAGCACAAAGTGTGGAGGCCGGGCCGCATCAAGCTGCCTATGGTCAAGCGGCCCTTTGACGTGCCCATCGCCTACGAAAACGGCCGCGTCAATTATGTGCGTCCCGAGTCTCTCGATGGCGGCAAACTGGACGACCGCATGGCCAAACTGGGTTTTCACGGCCAGTTGATTTTCAATCATCCGATCGAGGATAAAGAAGGGCAGCTCGTGGTTCTTTCCGTAGCCTCCCACGCCGATTCGAGTATGGAAGACCGCTTCGATCGCGCGCTAAAAGAGTTCAACGTTCGGTTTATCCGGTTCGCCGAGACCGATGATTTTGCTGCGGAAGTCGAACGGACCGCCCACTAAAAATTAGATCCTCATGACCAAGAAGTCTGATCCGAAGAAGAAGTCGAACGGCAAGAAGCACGCCACGCAGCAAAGCGTGGACGCCGCCATCTGGTCCATCTGCGACATCATGCGTCGTGGGAACGTGGCCTCCGCGCTCCAATACGTCCCCGAGCTGACCTGGATACTCTTTCTTCGCATCCTTGACGAGACCGAGGATCGTGAGGCGCAAGAATCCGAAGCCGTAGGCGCCCGATACGCCCACTCCCTCAAAAAGCCCTTTCGCTGGAAGGATTGGGCTGCACCAGCCCCCAAGGATGCGCCTGCTACTTGGGCCAACAAGCGCAAGGAGCTTGAGGACGCGGGAAACAAGGCTTTTCTGGCCTTCTGCAATGGGGAGTTGATTCCGTACCTCAAAGGCCTGCGCGGGAGGCCGCAAGCTACGGCAAGGCAGAAGGTCATCGCCGAGATCATGTCTGGCGTCGAAAAGGTACGGATCGATACGGAGAAGAACCTCCTCGATGTCCTCGACAAAGTTCACGAGGTGTCTAACGAGAACATTGACCCTACGCACGTATTCACGCTGAGCCAGGTATATGAGGGCCTCTTGCTCAAGATGGGTGAGAAGGGGTCGGACGCAGGTCAATTCTTTACGCCTCGCGAGGTCATCCGTGGAATGGTCCGCGCCATCGCCCCCAAGATCGGCGAGACGGTATACGACCCGTGCTGCGGGACCGGTGGTTTTCTGGCCCAGGCTTGCGAGTTCATGAAGCCCAAGTCCGGTGCGAAAGTTTCCGCGGACGCCATCGAGACGCTCAAGCACCGTACCTTTTACGGCCGCGAGAAAGAGAACCTCATCTATCCCATTGGCCTGGCCAACCTGATCCTTCACGGGATTGACCGCCCGAACATCTGGCATGGAAACGCGCTTACTGGGGACGAAGTATACGGCGGCTTGTTTGAAGGCGCGCCCGCACAATTCGACGTCATCCTGACGAATCCGCCCTTTGGTGGCAAAGAAAGCGCCGCCGCGCAAACTAACTTCGACTACCGAACCAGCGCCACTCAAGTCTTATTCCTTCAACACGTCATCCGATCTCTGAGGGATAGGGGGCGTTGCGGTATGGTCATTGACGAAGGCGTGCTTTTTCGCACCAACGAAGACGCCTTCGTTAGAACCAAGCGCAAGCTGACCGACGAATGCGACCTGTGGTGCGTTTTGTCTTTGCCGGGCGGGGTCTTTTCGGCCGCTGGCGCCGGCGTCAAGACCAATTTGCTATTCTTCTCCAAGGGCAAGCCCACCGAGCGCATCTGGTACTACGATCTCTCCGACGTGAAGGTAGGTAAGAAAGCACCGCTGACGCTCAAGCATTTCGAGGACTTCGCAGCCAAACTCTCGAAGCGCGAAGATTCGGAACTTTCCTGGACCGTTGACCTGAATGACCGCAGGGCGAAAGCCGCCTCGGACGCGAAGCCCTTTCGAGATGCGGCGCGCACCAAATCGCAGGAAGCTGAAGCGGTCAAGGACCAGATCGGCCACCTCAAGAAGGACAAGCCTCGTGATGAAGGGGCCATAGCACAAACCAAAGAGAAGCTGAAGGCTCTGGCCAAGGAAGCACGTGAGGCCGCAAACAAGGCCGAAGCCATCGAAAACGCCGTGTACGATTTGAAGGCTGTAAACCCCAACCGCAAAGCTGTAGTGGATACCCGTACGCCCGCCGAGTTACTGGATCTGATCGACTCCAAGGGTAAAGAAGTCGCCGCTGCGGTCGCGGTACTACGCGGAATGACGTCGCAATAGCTGTTTTTGATTTTGGAACCGGATTGGGACATCAGTCAACTCAATGCCACCGGAACGTCCCCGGCACCGTCCGCACTGTTGTTCCGTCCACGTGGCCAAGGTCCATCGGGCGCGAGTTGCTACAGAAGATCTCGGCGTACGCTTTCAGGAGCCGTGACTCCCGCAGCACGGCAGCATCGCGGGCAAGGTGACCGATCACCTCCTGCGAGACGAGAAGCACAAGCTTGGCCCTGGCCCGCGAAGCGATCACGTTGAAGCGGTTGAGGCTCATGAGGAACTCCTCTTCCTCCGCGATCTGGTCCGGGTCACCCAGCGTGTAGGACGCAATGATCACGTCCCGCTGCTGGCCCTGGAACCGCTCGACCGTGTCCACCGCCTCCCGGATGGCGTCCGCCATCTGCCCCGTCGCGCCGAAGACCTGTAACAGCCGCGTCACGATCAGGCCCTGCTGAGCACGGTGCGGGGTCACGACCCCAACGGCCTCGCGCCAGAAGTCCATCGCAGCGTACGGTGTGGCGCTCGGCGGCAGCGGCGCTCCGGTGACCGGATGGTTCTCGTTCCGCAGGCGATTCGCAATGCGCCCCTGGAGAAGGAAGAGTAGGGCCGCTACCGCGTCGGCCTCGAAGTCGTTGCGCTGGCTGCTGCGACCATCGTCGTAGACGAAGCAGACAGCCGGTTGGTCAGGATCGAGAAGCTGGGTCCACTCCGGGGTCCAGAACAGCGGGGCGGGCCAGTTCGCGGGCTGGATCGTGGGGACGGGCGTCAGCAGGTTCACGCGCAGTTGCGGGGAATGGCTGCTGAGCGTTGCCTGGTAGCCCGTGTGGCGCGCGAAGTCCACGATCGTGTCGTTCGAGCGGTAGTTGACGCCCAACGCACTCTCGGGGACTTGGTGAACCTGACGCCAGAACGCGTACACCGATCCAACCAGATCCTCGAGGCCCGTGGGAGGTTCAGCTTGGTGAATCGGCGGCAACTGCAAGGGGTCGCCGGCCAGGATCACCGCGCCGTCACCGGCGCCCGCGCTGACCGGCAGGATCGCGTGCGCGACGTCCATCTGCGACGCCTCGTCGATCACGATCAGGTCAAACCACTCTCCCTGTGCCGGGTCGTTGTTGCAGGTCAGGAGGTTGTGGACCTGCTCGGGAGGGGCGCCAACGACGAGCACACCTGCGGGGTTCTGGAGACGGTTGCGTAGGTTGGTGATCCCCTGAGACGGGTTCCTGCGATCCAGTTCGAGGTCGATCGCCGGCGCGATGTTCTGCGGAGGAAGCTGGAAACGTGAGCGCACGCGGTACACATCACAGGCACCGGGTAAAAGTGCCGCGATGTCCTGCGCAACGTCCAGGAGTACGTTGTCTATCGCCGTGTAAGTGAATGCGGAGAGAAGCACGCGCAGAGGACGTCCAGCCCGGTGGGCCTCCAGCACGGCACCGAGGACCGTCGCCCGAACAGTCGTGCTCTTCCCCGTGCCCGGTGGCCCCCAGACCAGCCACGCCCGATGGGACAGCGCGTTCTGCCAGGCTTGCCATTGGGTAGGGTTGAGAGACCGCCCCTGCTCCAGAAGCCGTTGCTGAACATCAGGTTGTACTGCCGAGAGGTTCCGCGCGACTGCGACTTGAGCCATCGCCTGGAGATTCCAGAGGTAATCCGCACACGGTGTGTGCGCCGTCGCGCGGGCGCCGCCGCGTGTCGGTTGCCCTGTGGACCGACGGACGAGCGGGTTTGGGTTGTTGCGGGCGACCGGTGGATTCCCTATCGCCTGGAGTGCGGCGAGGAGCTTCCGCGTGAAGAAGTCGCGATACACAGGATCCAAGATGACATTCGAGCTGAGGTCCACGATCCCGGCGGCCTCGAGGGTGTCCAAGATCGCCGGAGTCCGCGAGTCGGCATCGACGGCCAGGAGTCCCCGGTTTCGGTCGAGGGCTACGATCGTGACGCCCAGAAGGTCCTCCATCAGCGCGTGCCAGTAGCGGTTGCCCAACTGGTTCAGCACCTGCTGGTGCAGCGCTGTTCCGTGGAGGACCGCTGCGACCATTCGGTCCAAGAACCCACCAAGCGCCTCAGGCGCGAGCGCGAATGCGAAGTCCCCTACCTTCGCCTTCACGTCCCTCGAGTCGGCAGCCAACTCATAGACGCGCCGCCCCTGCCGCGCAGTCATCCCAAGCTGGCCGAGGGCAGTCTGCTCGGCTGCGCCCGTCAACCTGGATGGCAGGCGGGCACTCCGGAAACGCGCCGCTCGCTCGTGCGGCGGCATCGCGCGCACCTGGTGGACGTCCAATTCCTCCAGAGCCGTGTTCAGGCGGGCGAAGGAGTACCAGAGCTGGCCATCCATGCTGACGCGGGTCTGCCGCGCCGGCGGCCCAACCTGGATGAACGGAGCGGTGTGGCTCAACTGCTGCCGCATGTCCGCCTCGAAGCGCTTCGTCACGGTCTCCAAGGCACTGAGCCGCTTGCGCACGGTCTCGGAGTACGTCGTCATCTGCTGTTGCCAGTGACGGGGCGCCGTCACCTTCGCCCAGATCTCGTGCGCTCGCTCGGACGGAATCTGGTCGCTCAGGGGTGTGGCGAAGAGCGGGTGGATGCTGAACGCCGCCACGTTCGCCGGGAGCCCCGTCTCGTGATAGACGCGTGCGAGGTCGAGGAGACTGTAGTAGTGCGCCAAGGGAGCGGCGAGCAGCCCCCGCACCACGTCTCGAACGATCGTGATCGGCGAGCGCTGCGTGACCAGATCCGGATTCGGAAGCAGCTCCTCGGGCGGGAATAGCCACGCGAGGTAGTTGATCGTGGGATTGGCGAGGATGGCCTCGAGATGCCGACCGATCACCCGGGCCAGGTGGTCGTACTGCAGCGAGTCCCACATGTAGAACTGGACCTTGGTGCGGTAGTCCGCTCGTTGCGTCGGCGACAGCCCAGCGAGCAAGGGGTTCGCCAGGGTCTGCTGATCCTGCTGTTGGCACCAGTCGAGGACGTTGTGAATCTCCTGGAGGAACGCCAGCAGCTCACGACGCTCCGCGTTGAGATCTCGGTCGATGACGATCCATGTGTTAGCCGAGGGGCCGCCCGGCGTGTTGGGCGGCCAAGCGTGGCTCTGCCTCTGCGTCGTGAGCGGAGACTGAAACGCGCGCGGTTCGTGCCAGAACGCTCGCAGGCCGAACGCCACGGTGATCGCGCTGCCGATGTCGAAGTCCACGGACAGGTACACATGCAGGTCCGCCCAGCGCGGCATGCTGGCTGATGTCCCGGCCTGAGGCGGAATCGCGACCTGGCCAGTCTGGAGCGATGCCGCCCGGCCCGCGACGACGGTGCGGGTCGCACGTAGGACCTGATGGCAGTCGAAGACGGGATTCGTGTGCTGGAGGGTCGCGAGCGCTGCGACCTGCGAGATACCGGCCTGCGCGAGACTGAGCCGAGCTCCCTGGGAGATGAAGGCCACGCGGCTGACGTGATCCTGCCCCTGAGCCGTCGGGAGGCAGTGGTCGGGATGGGGCGCGGTGTGCGGATCCGTGGAGGTCGCCGGGCGGGGTTCACCAAGGTACTCGCAGAACGAGCACCGGTTGTCCACATGCCATTCGAGGGACTGCCATGTCTGCGACAACGCCTGCGGGACATCGACTTGAAGGAAGCGGCGGATCCGGAGTGCGAACACCTCGAACGGAACAGCTTCGAGGTCTTCCTGCATCGCGTCCCAGAGCTGTGTGACCGTGGCGGGCACCCCCTGCGCGGCGAGCTGCCGACTTACCCGAAGGAGGTTCGACGCATCGTGAGAGCCCGGCCAGACGGCTCCATCGGGCACCACCACATAGTTCTGATCCAGGCCGTGGTCCATGAGCCAAGCGGCTAGAGCCATGCTATAGTACGCAACCTCGCCGAAGTAGCCTGGGGACGCCTCCGCCGTCATCTTGATCTCGATGACTCGTAGCTGCCGCCGCGTATCACCCGTCGGAAGGAGGTGAACCGTGCCGTCGGGCACGATGTAGCGAGAGAAGGTACCCGGAGGCAGGACGGCAATCACGTCCGGACGCAGGTCCGCGTAGACCAGATTAAACTGGGCGCCGTGTCCATGGATCCCGAGGGCGGCCTGAAATGCCCCGCCGACCGGAAACTCAGCCTCCACCAGGAAGCAGACGGGATTCGCGCCGGCCAGAGCTTGCGCGAGGGGCGTCGGGCGATAGCGCGTCTGATTCGACGGCGTTGTATATGAGACACCGATGATCACACCGCCACCGAACGTCTGGGCCAGGTCCTCCAGCTTCTCTTCCTGCCACTCCTGACCAGCCGCCTGAATTTGCCTTAGCCCCGGCCGCGGAGACTGCGGATACGGCATCCCCAAAGCCTGGCGATCAGGCCGGAACGTCTGATTGTCCGGGTAGAGGTTGAGCGCGAGCTGCCGCAGGCAGTTCGTCCGGATGAACTGGCCGATCGCTTGTTTGTCTACTTGGGGCATGTTTTCTCCATCGTCACCGAGCCGAAGCGTTGAGTGCGTCCTGGAGGAGTGACCCGTCGTGGTCCGGCACGTCTCCGACCAGCCCAAGTGCAACCGCTGCGAGTCCGGCACGCCGTAGCGCCAGACGGTCAGTATCAGTGAATGGAAGCCGTGCGCGCTTCAACTTCCTCGTCCACCCCGCAACAAGAGTCTCCACGTGCGCCTCGCCTGTAGGTCCTACTCGCAGGTCCGCATCGTTTCTCGCCCGCCCCTTGCGCAGCACGAAGACCGCGTCCCAGAGCCCCGTACCCTCATGTGCGTGGAGGCCAACGCCGGCTTCTCCGGGCGCGGGGAGGATGTGTGTCGCGCGGAACGCAGCCCTCGCAAGAGCTATGGTGAGCGCATACCAGGCGTCGGGGACCGCGTGGCGAAAGCTGAAGACCAGGAGGCCGTCCGCCTTCAACACGCGAGCCACCTCCGCGAACGCGTCCGAAAGCCCCGCGGTGAAGCGCGTCGTCGCCTCGGCGTCGTTTCGCCGAGCGATCAAACTTCCCAGCACGATCCGCTCCCGACCATCGTTCTCGCTGACGAGGCCAACGAGCTGCATCCACGGCAGGAAGAATTCAGCGAGCTCCGAGTACGCGATGTTGTCGAAGTACGGTGGATCTGTCAGAACCATGTCTACGGCGCCGTCAGCGACGAAGGCCAGGTCCTGGGCCGTCGCGCACACGATGTTTGGCGCCGACGCCGAGCGCCGCAACGGAACCGACTTGAAGCCGCCCTTCTTGACTGGCTCCTTGGGCGCACGAGCGAAGTCAGACGCGCGCATGAGCTTTCTAACCGTGTTCGGGTATGTCCCGCGCCCCGTGCCGTCGCACCATGGGTTCAGCTCGACCGGTCTCGGGACGTGTCGAAACGCGCGGATGCTAAACAGCGGCGTGAGTCGCCGCCAGCTTGCCGCATAGGCAGTCATCATGCAGTTCGTGGTCAGGTGGTCGCTGAAGGCTACGGCTAGGGCGCGGCGCACGGGCTCGTCGAACTCCGCGATCCCTTCGGCGAGCAGCGAGAGGTGGAAAATCTGGCGATCGTTGAATAGATCCGTCCACCTTCGATACCCGTAGTCCAGCAGGCGCGAGTCGAAGCGGTCCCCGTCCGCGATGGGGTCAAGCGGGAAGAAGTGTGGATGTGATCGTCTCCGGTCTGTGCATAGTAGCGTCGCCTCTTCGTAGCGCTCCTTGTCGGCGTCCCTAGCTCGGACGAAGCGCCGTCTTGTCATCGGTAGCGGACGGCCGCCGTCTGGGGCGTCGAGCAGCTCGAGAGCGAAAAGCTCCCACGTGGGCGGTGATTCCGCTGCTCTGCCCACTTCGATTAGCGCCTGTCGATGTCCGCAAGCCGGACACGTAGCCGTGCCGTAGTTGACGGTTCCGGCTTGGACTACGGTGAACCGACGGCAGCTGTAGCACATGAAACGTTCCTGACCCGCCGGTCGTCGAGCAATTTCGCCACAGTGAGAACAGACGACCCACTGGGACTCCTTGTCCTCAGCGAGGAGGTAGGTCGGGTGAGCCTGGAACGGTTGAGCGCAGGCACCGCACTCGATAGTCTGTACCCAGAAGTGGTGCAGTACAACCCGCTCACGACCGGCCTCGTCGATCGACACATGAAGAGGACGAATGCGAGCACCGACGGACTCCTGAAGCAACCGCAGAGCGCTTCGGAGGTCTGGCAGAGTATTGGCCTCCAACTCGAACCGCGTGACCGCACAAGCCACAGGATCGATGTCGATCCCGATAACCGCCGCGCCGAGCCGGCTCGCCTCGACTACGGATGTTCCGCCGCCGACGAACGGGTCCAGCACGGTGACTCCCTGAAGGTCCGCTGTGCCGTAGTAGGCGTCCCAGAAGTCGGTCTCGGGGTCGCTGGCACCTCCGATGAGGAGTGCGCGGAAGACACAGCCAAGCCTCCTCGCAAACCACTTATGGGCCGTATAGATGGGCCGGGGCCGACGGCCTTCGCGAATGGCGAACTCGGCGAGTTTCAGGGCCGGGAACTCGCCAATTTCAAGCAGTGACGGGTTGGGCACGGAGCAGGACTGCCTCCGAGTCGACTTGCTCTTCAAAGTCGATGTTCGGACGCAACGGGCTGTGGAGGACGACTGGCTCATCCAACCTCCTTGGGCGATTTGCTGATAGCGTCGGTATTGTAGGCATTAGAAGTTTGAGGCACAAGGTGCAAGTGGTGGTATCCCGGACTTGCTTTACCTATTCCTCCATCATGCGCTCCATGCCTGGCGCTCAACCGAGATCTGGTGGCGGTAGATTTACAAGCCAGAAGTTCATGTGGGCGGGTTCTAATAAGTAGGCAGCGAAGGGCCGATCATCCGGTGTCGGTCTCCCTGTCCCTCGGCGAGGGGCTCCAGCATGGCCAGAATGCCGGCCAGGGAAGCAGACCCGAGGTGGCGCTCCTATGACCTCCGAAATTGTCGTGGACGCGTCGCTGGTCATCCAACACGCTCTAGAAGCCATGGACCCAGGAAAAGAACCCGCCGTTCCGCCTTCCCCTGAATGGATGAGCGAGGATCCGATTGCCTACACGCAAAGAGTCTGGACCGAACATAAGGGTCGCGAAGTAGGGCGCGGTGAGGCGGTCGAGATGCTTTCCAACGTCAAGTGGCTGGCAGTCACGCTCATGAAGGAAGTCCTCCGCCGCCAGGAACTCGAAGCCGGCCAACCCGAAGGGAGCCCTCCTCCGCCACCCGGCGATGCCAGTCATCAAGAATCGACCTCCTGATCCTCGACGAGAGACTCCAGCATGGCCAGAATGCCAGCCTTGACCGATGGAGGGACAATGGGACATAGTTGGACCAAGCGCTTTAGGTCATCCACCGAGATCGAGGCAGGCTGTGGATTCCGTAGGCCATTCTGTAGGCCATCTGTTGCGTCAAATGGCTCATTTAGGCTACCTATTTCACTTTTTGCATTCAGGGCTAACTTGTTGTCTGGACTGGAGTAGTCAGGGTGATTAAGACTGGCCGCGAACCTCGGGGCATTCTTGCCAAGGTCGAAGTCGAGGGTTCGAGCCCCTTCACCCGCTCCATTTACAAATCACGGACAGCTAAAGAGATACACGAACGCGAGGACGGCCGAAAAAGCCGTCCCCGCGTCGTTTTTGGAGTTTTTGGCCACATCTGACCCCACATCTCGCGGCTTCGACACATCTACGCGAACTTTTTGCGCGTGATCTGGCGCCGATCCATGAGCACATCCCACAACCGGTCCCCTTTTGGGTGCGCATTACCAACCATGCATTCCCAGCCAAGACAAGAAGGCCCGTTACTTCAGTCGTCCCTGTTCGTATTGCAGAATCTGCGTCTTGAACGTTTGACCGACAACGTTGTAGCGTATGCTGACGTCGATCTTCTTGGCCGTAGCGGCCACCCCTGCATAAGAAAGTTCCATCTTTAGGCGAAGCGCATAGATGCCAGGAAGGCGGGCGAGCCGCTGGTCCTCACCACGCGTGCGTTCGGCGGGCGGCTTGCCGCGCTCCGAAAAGGGGAAATAGTCGTTCAGGCTTGAACGGCCAGTCTGCCAACGTTCCAGCACCGTTTCCACCTTGTCTGCGTCCGCCAGTTCCGTTCCGTCCTTGCGCAACTGCTCCGCCAATCGTTCCTCCGCCTGCGCCCTCTGGGCGTCGGCCCCCGGCGCTCCCACGCCCTCGGCTGCGAGCCGGCGCATGGTCAACGCCAGGTCATCGACCTGAATGCGCTTGTAGAAGTCAAACTCGGGGTTGTCCAAACGATCCCTCCGCCGGCAGGCCCAGATCCGAAATCCTCGGCGTCAAAATCGATATCCGTGGCGACCGTCTCGGAGACAATCTTCACATCCGCCACGACATACTGCGGCGACTTTTCGGGCACTCCGAACAGGGCCCGCTTCTCCTGCGCATTCAAGGCCAAATAGAAAACTTCGGGCTTCTGCTCGTCCACCCGCCAGCCCAGGACAACGGGATCTTGGGGCCCGTACGTGTCCTTGCTGGTGGCCATCGGCGCAATCTGCGTTTCCCAGACATGTTTGAGCAGATACCCCTTCGGGTCGTTGTACTCGTTGAATCGGTTCTGTAGGTCGCTCGGTACCTTCGAATCGGGATCGGCAGGCGGATACTTTGGGGTCCAGTCTCGGCCAATCAGCTCGAATCGCGTTACAACCGGCGTCCAGTCCCTGCGCTGTACGGCAATGTCCTGTTGCGCCTTTGCCTTGTTATCCCTGTCGACGATCCGGATTCGGACCTGCAGTACCTGATGCAAGGCGCCTTTTCGGACAGAGGCGCCATTCTCGGCCACAAAGGGGGCGAAGCGCGCAACGACGTCAGCGGGCGTGTCTCCGCGCGCCACGGCAAGATCGAGCCGGCCGTCTCCGTCTTCGTCAGCCAGCGGTCTACCGTCCGCGTACAGGAGCTTTCCACCGGCCTGGCCGAGCTTCTCGCTCACAAGGATCTGGAGCTTGTAGGGCTTGTCGGGCCGAATTTCCGGACCGGCGGCGCTGATGCGAAGCGGGATTTCGGCGGTCTTGTCGCGATTCTCCAATAACGACACGGCCTCGTCCTCCGATAGCGGGCCCTGCTTGTTCGCCTCGGAGGGACGCGCTTCGACCACGATGCGGGTCGAAACCAGAAGACCTTTTTCGACCGCGTTCTTGTGGAAGCTCTTCCACCACGGAAGGGCCTTGGCCACCAATTCCTCGTCCGTATGGGCGGCCTCGCTGTTGCGGTGTTCCCACATCTTGAGCATTATCTGGCCGCCCACGAGGCGGAAATAGACCCGTGTCCGGTGGACTTGCCCTACGGTCTTCTTCTGGACATAGACCTCGCCGTTCGTGCCCGGATCGCTGGGCTTGGCGCGCTCCTTCCAGGCCGCGGCCGCCTCCGCGTCCTCCTTCCAGTCCGGAGGCAGTTGAACGACTTCTGTGTACAGGCGTATCGGCTGCTTGTCCTCGGGGCTCTGGAAATCCTCCCAATACGCGTGTGTGACGCCCAGTTTCTCCTGGGACTTGCCGCGCTCGCGATAGGTCTGGATGGTGGCTTGCGGGGGCGGCTGTTTCGTCGACTCCCGGTGGAAGGTATCGTAGATCGCCCAGGCGATCCGCTTCTCGAGATCGATGCCGTCCAGGGCCCCTGCTTCGGCGCGGGCCCTTGGTGTCGCCGCCAGGACGGCCAGGATGCACAGCACGGAACACTTCAAGTGGGTCAATTCCTTCGTCGGTTTCACCTTTCGGTCCCCCTTAACTGGGCATGCGATCCATGCGACATTGCCAAGAACGGACGATCCGGGAAGAACCTGCCAGCGTCGGCGCTTCTCATTTCTGCGGCTGTTGCGCCTTTGCCTTATCCGAATCCATCAAGTCAGGAACGATGGCATCTGCTATCGCGCTGGCCAGCAAGGTCCCAAAGACCTGGAGCCCGTCCGCCAAACCCTTCAGTTCCTGCGTGGGAAGGTCCAGGGACCAGTAGACGTCCTTCGCGTCACGTGCGAGTGCCGAAAAAAGCCGATCTACGCCTGCGGGATCGAGCCGGTCTCTTTTCGGGGTATGCGCGGGGTCCAGATTGTACGCATCCGCTTCCTTGTTATAGGCCTCGACGTCCTTGGCCAATTCGACTTTCGATCGATCCAGGCCGGCCTGGAAAACGCCTTCCAGCGTAGCGACGGCCTCGGTGGAGGTCATCGCCAAGGTCAGGGTAGCGTGAGGTTCCCTGCCAAGGCTCAGGCCGAACCCGTACCACGCCACCGTGGGCAACATCTTGGCAGCCTTTTCCACCGCAGCGTCCTTCGCGGATTTTCCCGCCTCTTCCAGGATGCGCTTCACCATCGGTTCGGTCGGCACGACCACTACGGCGAAGTCAAACTTCGCCAAGTGATCAAGCCCCTGGTGGAAGGTTGCATCGTCGAGCATTTCCAGTTCGCCGCCGCCTTGGGCCGGCAGTGCCTTGGCGATTCCCCACCAGGACGCACCGGCGGGATAGATCTGCATGCCGAGCCCCGCCGCGAACTTCTTGAGGTGCTCCTCCTGCGACCTCCTTGCCTCGTCGCCGGCCGCGCCGGTAGCCGGCACCATCCAGCGGGCGGAGGAACTGTTCACCGAACCGTCTGTTCCATGCGAGAGAAGCATGAAGGCCGAGGAATGAGCGCTCCTGAGGGATAACAGCAGCCCCTCTTCCAGGCCCTTGACCTGCTGCAGCGTGCCCGGCTTCTTGGGGTCTTCCTTGGCTAACTGCTGAAACATCTCCTGAGGCAGGATCGCCTGGAGCGCCTCTTTCAGGCGCTCGCCGGTGAGGCGATCCGCGCGAAGGTGTGCGACAAGGTACGTGGTCGGCCCGAAAGCCTGTTCGGGTAGGTGAACGGGCAACCCCGCCCCTTCCGCGCCAGCTACGGGACCGAGCGAAAGAGCTACAGCGGCAATGCTTACGCACAGACTTCGCGCGACGAGTGTGGCGTTCAAATGCATGTTTCAAATCCTCTCTAAGGATAACAGGAGATTCTAATCCGAATATGATACCCCTGCTGTAGAAGAATCAAGACACTTCTTGGTCTTTGTGCTTGGACTTCATCAAGCTAACCGGCGGTTATGAGAAGGGTTCGAGGCGGCTCTTGCCTCCTTGCTTCCAGATGGATATTCTCCCCTGCGCCTGCCCCTGACCGGCTGCGACTGAGGCGACCGTTGGCTTCACGGCGCCGGCCTTGGCCGATACCGCTCGCGCAGCAGCACGTGCGCTTCCAGCCACAGGACTTCCAGGGCCAGGGCCGCACCGCGAGTGGCCGTGGATGGCAATAAGCGGCCTTGCGGTGCGAATTCAAGGAATATGCGCCGGTCATTTTGACCGGGATCGAGGCGTGAGCGAGGAGCATATTCGGAGCACATCTGCAACGAGCGAACGACGAAGAGCACGGTCAAAAGGGCCAAGCAGATACTTGAACGCGCACCGAATGGCCGCCTAGCATCCGGGCCGAGCCAAGTAGACAACGAAGCGGCGGCCTCTCTCCTAATGTACATGGCCACCAAACATCGCGACGGACAGGGCGAATACCCCCGACAATATGACCATGCCGGCGCTAATGGCCGGGGCTTGGCGCGTCACCCAAGCAAAGCGGCCCGTTGACGACAACTTGCTGAGGCCGGCGACCACCGCTAACCCGACCAGGACCAGGGTCATCGCAAGGCCGACAGAAAAGCCCAAGACCAAGAACAGCCCCATCCCGGCTTGGCTAACGGACAAGGCAAGCAACATCACGGTGACCGAAGCAGGGCACGGGATCATGCCGCCGGCCGCGCCGAAGGCGATGATCTGGCCAAGGGTGGGGCGTTCGCCGCGACGGGCATAGTCGGGCAGGTCAGCCGCATGTGCGCGGGCATGCTCGTCGTCGCTGAGTTCGCTGTGGTCGAGGACGTGCGCCAGCTCATGAGAATGGTCATGACCATGAGGGTGAGCGTGCGCATGACCATGACCGTCGTGGTCGTGTACATGCTCAACAGGCGCGCCATTCATCGCCATGCCGAACGAGCGACCGCGCCGAAGGCGCCTCCATAGCATCCAAGACCCCAAACCGATCACTACAACTCCGCTAAGGATCTGAAGCCAGTACATCGCATGGTCGGTGAAAGTCTCCCGGCCGATCAGGACGCCCATCGCCGAAAGCAGGATGACCACGATGCTGTGCGTGATGGCCACGGAAAGACCGAGCACGATGGCATCCCACTTCGTCCCCTTGATCCCGATCAGGTAGGCGGCGGTCAGGGTCTTGGCGTGGCCGGGTTCGAGCGCGTGCAAGGCGCCCAGCGCCACGGCCGACGGAAGGTAAACGTACGAGAGGTTCACGTCCATGATCCGGCCTCCTTGCGGAACTACTTGAGGTAGCTCTTGACAACCTCAATCAGTTCGTGCGCGGCTTCCTGCTGAGCCTTGGTCGGCTTCTGCTTGGGGTCGAGCACGTGGAGTTCGATGTGCCCCTCGATGATCGCCGCCATGAGCCCGTTGATGGCGCCACGGCACGCGGCCACGGTCTGAAGGATCTTGTAACAGTCCTTTTCCTGCTCCAGATCCCGCTCCACCGAGGCCAGTTGCCCCCGGATGCGGCGCACCCGGTCTAGCAGTTTCCGCCGATCTCGAACGGTATGGGACACGGGGAATCTCCTCCGCCCAGTAGGGTACTACCCTATAGTATATAGATGAGTAGGCAAGGGAGATTCTTGAGGCGCTGCAATCACTACAGGAGCATAGGCGACCATGCCAAACAGGTCACAGGCGATCTGAGTCTTGATCATACACAAATGGAAGTGCGGCATCGCAACCATGTATCCCGGCGGATAGGATGAATGCTTGGGTTAGAATTGCGAAAGGAAACAAACGCTATGATTCGCCTTCGGATCGCCACAGTGCTTGCTGGCCTCTTGTGCTGGGCAACCTTGGGGACCTGCGAAGAGCCTGCGTTCGACACGGCCAAGATTGAAGCCCTGACGGGGCTCAAAGGCTCATACCAGGCAGCCGAAGTTGTCTTTAAGGTGACTGCGCCTCGAAACGACCTTGCCGTGAAGGTCGATCGGATTTTCATGCCTCCGTTCATGGGATTCACGTCCTGGGCCGCATTCACTCCTGGCAAAGAAAAGGCGCTGATGGTCATGGGCGATCTTGTCTTGCTGGAAGATGAAGTGAATCCGGTGATGAGCGTGGCATTGGACGGCGGGCTCCAGGTCACGGCCCTGCACAACCATTTCTTCTACGACGATCCGAAGGTCTACTTCATGCACATTGGAGGCGAGGGCAAGCTCGAAGAACTGGCTTCAGCCGTCGGCAAGACCGTAGGCAAGGTGAAAGAGATTCGCGAGGCGAACAAGACTCCCCCTCTGGCTTCGACGGCCCGGAGCGCCCGGACAAGAATTCCATATCGGCTCAAGAGCTTGAAGCCTTATTCGCATCCAAGGGCGCGGCCAAGGATGGCATGTGCAAGTTCGTCTGGGGCCGAAAGGCTAAAATGGAATGTGGCTGCGAGGTCGGCAAGGAAATGGGCGTGAATACATGGGCCGCTTTCGGCGGTACGGATGAAAGCGCCATGGTGTGCGGAGACTTCGCCGTCCTCGAATCCGAACTTCAACCTGTACTCAAGTCGTTGCGTAGTTCCGGCATCAATATCGTTGCCATTCATCACCACATGGTGGGTGAATCGCCGAGGACTCTATTCCTCCATTATTGGGGGCGCGGGAAGGCCACGGATCTGGCGAAGGCGTTGAAAGCTGCGCTCGGCCTGCAAAAGGAGCCCTGAAAGGAGGGATGCCGCGTGAAATGGATCACGAGGGAAAGGGTCAAGGTGGACCGTGTCGCCTGCCCCTGGCTCATTCGGAAATTTATCGATCCGCAGGCGGAGTTTCTCTTCGTGCCCGCGGACCAAGTGCTGCCTGAAGCCCATCGACTTGGAGCCATTCCGTACGACGTTCCGGGCGTTGAGTTCGGACATCACGGGAAGGAATGCTCTTTTGACGCCCTTGTGAAAAAGCACGGGCTCGACCAAGATCCCGCCATGAGCCTTTTAAGCAGGATCGTTAACGGCGCCGACACGGACAACAGCCTCTGGAATCAACCTGAGTCAGCAGGGTTGAAGGCCCTTGCGGAAGGCTTCCGTCACCTTGGGTTCAAAGACGACCTGGCCTTGAACCGGGCAGAATGGATCGTCTACGACGCGCTCTATGCTTATTGCCAGGAGGAGGTTCGGCGAGGGTGGCCCACGACTTCCGTCTGACACCAGTAAGCGATTATCTACGAACCGCCTCAGTTCCACCCAGGCGCTCAATACGTCCCGCAGCGCCTCCAGATGCGAGAGCTTCGAAACCGTCGCATGCCTTCGTACCGGCAGAATAAGGCCCAGACTTGCATCGCCCGTCTTGTAGCGAGCATCCGCCGTCTGCGGCAGCGTTTGCGACCTGGGCACGATCTCTTCCGCGATCGACTTGGCGGCCTAATGGGTCCGCATGAACTGCAAGTGTGCGGTGCGCAGTACGGATAGCCGCGGCGCCGCGCCATTTTCCCTTTACATCCCCTCTCGACGGGGGAAACTGGACTCGACAACCGAATACGCGCTGGGGCACTAGGGGTGGTCCGCTACGGCCTGCGGAGCCTGAGAAGAAACCCTAGAACCTGATCCAGGTAATGCTGGCGGAGGAATGTGCCCACGACCGCGCGAAGGCGCATGCCCTCCCGGTCGATCCCCATTCCTCCGATACTCCCGCTTGCCCGCTTCCGCCCCGCGCGATTCGAGGTGCTGTGAACGTGTCAACGTGGAGGCGCCGAGGCGCACAAAGACGGCCGCAAGGAATACAGCCCCTGCTTGCCGTTCTCCGTGCCTCCGAGCCTCCGTGGTGAAAGGGAATCCAGCCATGATCCAGCCCGGCGCCGTCGCCCCGGCCAAGCGCAAAGACCGCGTCCCCGCCGAAGACGTCCTCAAGCGCAGCATGGGCCCGCTGCCCGGCTCGAAGAAGATCCACGTCCGCGGCGCGCGCTATCCGGACCTCCGCGTGCCCATGCGCGAGATCGAACAGACCCCGACGACCAGCCCGCTCCCCGGCCGCCCCGCCGAACCCAATCCGCCGCTGATCGTCCACGACACCTCCGGCCCCTACACCGACCCGGCCGTCGCCATCGACGTCCACGCGGGCCTCGCGCCTGTGCGCGACGCCTGGATCGAAGCGCGCGGCGACACGGTCCGGCTCGAGCGCCTCACCAGCGATTACGGCCGCGGGCGGCTTCACGACAAGGCCCTCGACGCGCTGCGCTTCCGGCACATTCGCAATCCGCGCCGCGCCAGGCCCGGCGGGAACGTCTCGCAGATGCGCTACGCCAGGCGCGGCGAGATCACCGCCGAGATGGAATTCGTCGCGATTCGCGAGAACCTCCTGCGCGTGCAGCGCAAGGAACTGATCGAGCTGCTCTGGCGCCGCGGGCAGGGCACGGTCCATCCCGGCCAGTCCTTCGGCGCGCGGATCCCCGACGAGGTCACGCCCGAGTTCGTCCGCGAGGAAGTCGCCGCCGGCCGCGCGATCATCCCCGCCAACGTCAACCACCCCGAACTCGAACCGACGATCATCGGCCGCAACTTCCTGGTGAAGATCAACGCCAACATCGGCAACAGCGCCGTCACCAGCACCATCGAGGAAGAAGTCGAGAAGATGGTCTGGTCGATCCGCTGGGGCGCCGACACCGTGATGGACCTCTCGACGGGGCAGAACATCCACGAGACGCGCGAGTGGATCGTCCGCAACGCGCCCGTGCCCATCGGCACCGTCCCCATCTACCAGGCGCTCGAAAAGGTCAACGGCAAGGCCGAGGAACTCACCTGGGAGCTGTACCGCGACACGCTCATCGAGCAGGCCGAGCAGGGCGTCGACTACTTCACGATCCACGCCGGCGTGCTGCTCCGCTACATCCCGCTCACCGCGCGCCGCGTGACGGGCATCGTCAGCCGCGGCGGCAGCATCCTCGCCAAGTGGTGCCTCGCGCATCACAAGGAGAACTTCCTCTACACGCGCTTCGACGAGATCTGCGAGATCATGAAGGCCTACGACGTCAGCTTCTCGCTCGGCGACGGCCTGCGCCCGGGCAGCCTCGCCGACGCCAACGACGCCGCGCAGTTCGGCGAACTCGCCACGCTGGGCGAACTGACGAAGAAGGCCTGGGCGCACGACTGCCAGGTGATGATCGAAGGCCCCGGCCACGTCCCGCTCCAGCTCATCAAGGAGAACATGGACAAGCAGCTCGCCGAGACTTACGAAGCCCCCTTCTATACGCTCGGACCGCTTACCACCGACATCGCGCCCGGCTACGACCACCTCACCAGCGCTATCGGGGCGGCCAACATCGGCTGGTACGGCACGGCGATGCTCTGCTACGTCACGCCGAAGGAGCACCTCGGCCTGCCGGATCGCGAGGACGTCAAGGCCGGCGTGATCGCCTACAAGATCGCCGCGCACGCCGCCGACCTGGGCAAGGGCTTTCCCGGCGCGCAGCTCCGCGACGACGCGCTCTCCAAGGCCCGCTTCGAGTTCCGCTGGGAGGACCAGTTCAACCTCTCGCTCGACCCCGACACCGCCCGCGCCTACCACGACGCCACGCTGCCCCAGGAAGGCGCCAAGACCGCGCACTTCTGTTCCATGTGCGGCCCCAACTTCTGCAGCATGAAGATCACCGAAGACGTCCGCGAATACGCGCGCCAGCAGGGCCTCACCGAGGAAGCCGCGCTGGCGAAGGGCCTGGAGGCGAAGGCCAAGGAGTTCAAGCAACAGGGCGCGGAGATTTACCACCCGCAGCCGGCGGACTGACCCCTCTTCCACCGAGGAGAGGGCCGACGCGCGGGGTGAGGGCGCAGCGTTTTCGTACCGAGGGCGTCTCGCCCGCCCGTAACGCAAGCCCTATGGCATATAATTCCTTAAGTTTTGACTATCAAATTATTCTTTGGTATCACCTGCTGCTGTTTGCCCCGTGAGGCATCGAAATGCGCAGGCCATCTTGGTCTTATTGGCTTTCAATCGTGATGCTGTTGCTGTGTTTCAGTTATTCCGTTTGGGGCATGTATCGCTCAGGTGCCGGTGGATTTGAAGATGAGATGTTCCCGCGGCCGTTTCCTTACCCGGATTCTCTTTTGCTTGAATACGCACTCTGGTTGGATGCCCGGAACCCAACACCGCCCAATTCGATCAAATTCCATGGCGAATGGCCCACCGTTTGGCTGACCTGCCTGATTCTGGCTATGGTGTTTTTGGTTGGATTAGGTTTTTCCGTTTTTCAGGCCTTAAGGAGGCCGAAAGGGAATGAACTTCCTTCTTCTGAGTAGGTCTCCTTTCCCAGTTGGACTGTAAGCCCGTATGGACTACACAAAACGCCAAGCGCTTGAAGCCGATATCGAGACCGGGTTACGGGCCGGGCGGCCGATCCAGGAGTTGATCGACGGGCTCGTTGCGCAAGGCTGGACGCAAGACGATGCGGGAAGGCTCGTGGCACGCATCTTCGAGAAGGTCCATCCTGGAAAGCTCGCAGAGACGCAGAAACGAGAAGTGCGCGGCAAAGGCGTGTTCGCCATGAAGCTCGGCGCATTAGGCATGATTATCGGACTTGGCCTGACGCTCATGAGCTACATGCAGACTCGTCAGTCCGGAGGCTCTGGTTACCTGTCCTTTTATGGGCTGGCCTTTGGTGGCTTTGTAGTCTTTCTGAGCGGCCTGTATCAGTGGGTTTTCGGAAGAGAAATAGAATAGCCGCGCTGTTTCGCCATCCTCAATTCTCCGTGCTATCCCGCGAAGCGTTCGAAGCATGGAATCAGTAAGAAGCCGATCGCGTGCCAGCAGAATACCGGGCCGAGCATCATGCAGAACAGTTCCAGGTCCGAAGCGCCCGCGCCATCCTCCTTCCTTTTATTCGCGAACCAGGTAAACAACGCCGTTTGGCTGCTCACTACGAAGTAAAGCAGCGGGATCGTTACGATCAACCAAGGGTGTTCTAGGGAGGCGACTCGAAACATCGCGCCGAAGCTGGATCCGATGGATGCCGCCAGGATCAGCAGACTTTGCAGAGAGAAGCGCACGTGTGACAAGGCCGGCCAAGGAAAGAGTACACGAGCCAGGATGCTCCAAAGGACCTTTTCTTCGTATGAGAATTCAACCTTGGGCGGATGCATCCTCATGGGCTGCAGGAAGAACTCCAGTATAGGATTGGGCTTCCGGTCGTTCTTGAAGCTTGTGCGCTTGTGTTTAGCCGATCTCATGGCCTGACTCTCCGGTGCTATATTGAGGGCAAAGCTTGAGGGCTTTCTATAATTTCGGCGATCGCGGGCGTCCCGCCCGCCATTCGATAACCTGAAAAGCCACATCCTCCGCGTCGCCCTGCATAGAGGCGCCACACCACGTTGCGACGTGCGGCTGTCTCAAGACCTCCAACCCGCCCAGGCGTGGGCTGTCCTTGGACCACCTCACGCCACGCAGTGGTGTGCCGCCTGCCGCCTGCCGGTTACCAGTTCTCGGTTGCCCGCCCGCCCGCCGTGCCACGGGTCGGCGCAGCCGCCCCGTGCCGCGCCCGGAGCGCAAGCTTTCATAACTCACATTTACAGGCAATTCGCGGCATGAATTCCCGAGCCTGAATTCAGGCCCGCAGGGCCGACATGCCATAGCCAGGGGCGTAAGCCCCTGGGATGCGGCCCACAATTAAGGCGAGCCCCGCAGGGGCGGCATCAGTTCGCGCCACGTGCCCATGCCGCCCCTGCGGGGCTGCATCGATGTGAAGCGCTCGCCGCCAGGGGCTTACGCCCCTGGCTCTTTTATTCCGGCCCTGCGGGCCTAAATACCCGCCCCGGCCCCACAACGCCGCGCCACGGGTCGGCGCAGCCGCCGTAGCGCCGGCGTCCTCGCCGGCCCGCGTGGGCGTCCCGCCCGCGCGTCTTTTTCGTTCTCCCGTACCGCGAGCATCCCGCCCGCCGTGCCACGGGTCGGCGCAGCCGCCCCGTGCCCCACGCGCTCCGCGCCGCGAAGAGCGCCGTCTGCTCGTCCTGGTCCGTGCCCGTGGCTTCGATCCCGCCGCGCCTGACGACCACGACGAACCGCCCGCCCTTCCGCTCGACCAAGACCGTCTCGATGGGCGGCGGGGTCATGGGCTGGGGTCCTTGGGCCAATCTCGTTCAACCTCTTGCCCCGACGACTGTTTACGCCGCGCCATCATTTTTGACACATACGGAGTAGTTGCTTCTCCTCGGGGTAGAAATGCCTTATAAACCTTTCTGCAAAATGGAAATAAGAGTCGGCCAATTCCCGATCCCTCCATTTCGGATTAGAATAACCTTCTATCGCCCTTTGGATTACTCCAAGCGCCCTCTTTCGATTTCCCAGGAGGGTGTATGCAACGGGAACGTTGATATTGCACTTTCCACTAAACTTATATTCATCGCTCTCGGTATCCATAAGCTCAGCAATTCTCTCGAGAGAACAGTTACTTTTCATGTATGGCAATGCATATGCCTTGATGACGGTAACTAGTTCAGAAATCTTCTGATCTACGTTTTTATCTAGGTGTTCAAACTCCATCCGAATAAAGGCACCGTTGGATAACATCTGGATAGTAAAAAATACGCAATGTGGCGCTAGGCCATCAGCAGAGAAATCTTTAGCCAAATCCATCACCTTCAGGTGGTTTAATGTAAATGTTGGAAGGATATTGAAACCGGCACTTTGAAAGTGAGCTACACTAAATGCAAGCTTTCCAATTACGTCATTCGTAACCATAAACTGCATGCTCCTATTGGGTCCCTTAGAAAATCCAAGTTCGTCAAGCGATGCCATCAGCTTATTGAGGACGTCGTTCCTGAACATAGCGGGATTCATTTTCTACAGGATCCTTTCAATTCTGTAACAACCCGTTATCGGATTGATTCTCATTAGCCATACGACAGGATTGATTCGCGGGTGGCCCCCATAACCCCGTTATGGGGGCGGCGAAGCCGATGGCAACCTCATGAAGAACGTGCCACGGCCCTTTCAAGCCTGCACTCGCTTCGCGCTCCGCTCCCACGGAAAGGACCCTTCGATCCCGCACATGCGGACGGGCGGGCGAATGCCTTGCTGCCAGTAGCGGGCGCTGCTCCAGGCCCAGGCGCACGGATCCTCCGCCAGGCCTTGGCGCACGGGATTGTGGTGCATGTACTCCAGCTTTTGTATCGCCTTTTTCATGCTGTACACGTTGAAGGGATAATAGCGTTTGTTCCAGCAGTGCACGCGGCCCGCGTCGTCGCGGACCCTTGCGCCAAAGGGCGCGGCGCCGTCACCCAGACGGAGGAAGGCGTGAATGTGCCGGCTCGATTCGCGTTTCCAAAGCTGCATGAAAGGACTCAGGCATCCGGGTTCCGCGGGGCGCAGCAACGCATGGACGTGGTCGGGCATCACGACGTAACCCACGACCCCGACGCGCTCCTGCCAGCCCCAACGGTCGAGGTGCGCCAGGACGATCTGCTTGCAGCGGTCGCGGCCCAGGAATTGAAACTTTCGATAGCAGGAAAAGGTGACGAACTGAAGATGGCCTTCGAGATCGAAGATCGTGCGTGGCGGTCGAGTGGCGGCCAGGCCGCGATTTTAAGGCGCGCTTACCAGGAGACAACCTGGCATTTCAGGATCGCGATTGGTTTTCATGAAGTTGCCATCGCCTGCGGCGCCCCCATAACGGCGTTATGGGGGCCACCCGCGTAAATCTGCGCGCCGTCCGCGATGAGCCGCTGCCGCTCGCCGATTTCAGAAGCTCTCGCGACCATCGTTCACCCCACCGCCGCAATCCGCCGATCTTGAACCCCGAAAATATCGTTCAACCTCTTGCCCCGACGATTGGTTACGCCACGCGAACATTTTTGACACGCACGCACACACGCTACCCTCCTTCGGCGTCCTCGCCAGGCATTCCATTTTTCTCCGTGCTCGGACTCGGTTGATCCTGCGGCGGGTCGATGGGGTGCTTCACTACTATCGCTCGCTTAACACAATTTCGACAAACATAATCTCCCGCCTTTGAGTCAAAATAAAGTAAGTTTAGACTACACACTTTGCATTTTGATGGAATTGCTATTCTCATGAAGATGACTAGAAAAAATCCCACACCCAAAGACAGAATAGGTAGCAATAAGGGGTATTGTCAAAAGTTGTGGATGAGCGAGAAAGAAAAGTGCGGCGTATCCTTGGTGGAGATCTAAGGCCACCACGCCCACAAGGGCAGGAGGATACGCCACATGAGCCAGGGTACGACGGTTTCGCTCGATCCGCAAGCGTCCAGCCGGGACGTGCTTACTCACATCCTGAACGAAGGCGCGCAGCGCTTGCTAGCCGCGGCGCTGAACGCGGAGGTGGAAGAATACCTCCAGCGTTTCGAGCGGGCGCGGGACGAGCGCGGGCATCGCGTGGTGGTGCGCAACGGCTACCTGCCGGAACGAACGATCCAGACGGGCATCGGCGCCGTACGCGTAGCGCAGCCGCGCGTGGAAGACCGGCGCCCCTCGGACGAGCGAGAGCCCTTTACGAGCAAGATTCTGCCGCCCTATTTGCGCCGGACCAAGAGCATGGAAGACCTGATCCCGTGGCTCTATTTGAAGGGCATCTCCACGCAGGACTTTCCGGAGGCGCTGAGCGCGCTGTTGGGGCCGCAAGCCAAGGGGCTTTCGGCCAATACGATCACGCGGATCAAGGACGTCTGGGCCTCCGAGTACGCGAGCTGGAACCGGCGGTCCTTGGCGGGCAAGCGCTACGTGTATCTGTGGGTGGACGGCATCTACTTCAACGTCCGCCTGGAGGAAGACCGCTCGTGCATCCTGGTGGTCATGGGGGCCACGGCCGACGGCAAGAAGGAACTGGTCGCCGTGCATGACGGCGTGCGGGAGAGCGAACAGTCCTGGCTTGAGGTCTTGACGGACCTGAAAGCGCGCGGCTTGAAGAACGGCCCGGACCTGGCCATCGGCGACGGTGCGTTGGGCTTCTGGGCGGCGCTTCCGAAAGCCTTTGCCAAGTGCCGGGTGCAGCGTTGCTGGGTTCACAAGACGATGAATGTGCTGAACGGCCTGCCCAAGAAATTACAGCCTTCAGCCAAGGAGAAATTGCATCAGATCTGGATGGCCCAGACGCGCAAGGATGCGCAGGCAGCGTTCGATGCGTTCGTGGCGACGTACCAAGCCAAGCCTCCCCAGGCGCTCGCGTGTCTGCTCAAGGGCCAGGCCGCGCTGTTGGCGTTTTACGATTTCCCCGCCGAGCATTGGGCGCATCTGAGAACGACGAACCCGATCGAGTCCGCCTTCGCCACGGTGCGCTTGCGGACGCACAAGACCAAAGGCTGCGGCACGCGCCAAGCCACGCTGGCGATGGTGTTCAAACTCGCTCAGGTTGCCGAGAAGCGCTCGCTGAACCTAAACGGCCATAAGCTGCTGGAAGACGTGATTCTAGGCATCCGTTTCGTGGACGGCATCAAGGAAAACGCCGCATGATTCTCCTCTCGCCATCCACAACTTTTGACAATACCCCTAGCAATAAATGATAGGAATAAAAAAACCTTAGGTAAATCACGCTTCCTACAATTACTCCGCTAAAGAATCCCATTCCGCAGAGTACTTTGTGAAGAGCAACCGACATAGCCCTAGTCTCCAAACCCAGGCAGGGGTGTCTTGGGAAGATCGAAACTGGTATCAATTATCGGTATTTCCGCGCCTACGCGGGTGGCCCCCATAACCCCGTTATGGGGGCGGCGAAGCCGATGGCAACCTCATGAAGAACGCGACACGCCCTCTTTAAGCCTGCGCTCGTTTCGCGCTCCGGTCCCACGGCAAGGACCCTTCGATCCCGCACATGCGGACGGGCGGGCGAATGCCTTGCAGCCAGTAGCGGGCGCTGCTCCAGGCCCAGGCGCACGGATCCTCCGCCAGGCCTTGGCGCACGGGATTGTGGTGCATGTACTCCAGCTTTTGTATCGCCTTTTTCATGCTGTACACGTTGAAGGGATAATAGCGTTTGTTCCAGCAGTGCACGCGGCCCGCGTCGTCGCGGACCCTTGCGCCAAAGGGCGCGGCGCCGTCACCCAGACGGAGGAAGGCGTGAATGTGCCGGCTCGATTCGCGTTTCCAAAGCTGCATGAACGGACTCAGGCGTCCGGGTTCCGCGGGGCGCAGCAACGCATGGACGTGGTCGGGCATCACGACGTAACCCGCAACTCCGACCCGTTCCTGCCAGCCCCAGCGGTCGAGGTGCGCCAGGACGATCTGCTTGCAGCGGTCGCGGCTCAGGAATTGAAACTTTCGATAGCAGGAAAAGGTGACGAACTGAAGATGGCCTTCGAGATCGAAGATCGTGCGTGGTGGTCGAGCGGAGGCCATGCCGAAAATTTAAGGCGCGCTTTACCTGGAGACAACCCGGCTTTTCAAGGCCGAGTCTGTTTTCCATGAAGTTGCCATCGCCTTCGGCGCCCCCATAACGGCGTTATGGGGGCCACCCGCGCCTTGTGCCTTCCAGGAATTGGTGCCACTGGCTGCGGCTGTAGGCAGCCAGTGCTTCGCCGTCCGGATCGCGTGGCCCACTCAAGTTACTTCATTCGGGTCTACGTGCGAGTTGAATCCGGGGTGCGCGCCTCGCACTGGCTGCGGAGTACCGCAGCGCAGTGGCACCAGATCACAAACCAACCTCAGTCAGTGCCACCAGCCGGGTCGCTTCATATGCACTTGCCTCATTCGGGAGTGGCTACTTCACCTTCAAATATCTGCATACCACCGTCTTTTAAATAAAAAATGCCAATAACCTTGGTCCTTTTAGATTCTATAGGCCTTACCCAATATATGACATTCTTCCTCTTGTCCCATTTTGGAACCGACTCCCTATTTTCATAGTCAATAGTCACTAGACTAAATCTTAGTGTATTTTCGTCACCAACAGTGCTGAGCGTTGGCTTAGTTCCCACAAATTCCTGGACCTTTTCAGGATCAATTTTCTTTTCTACCGCTTCCCTGATTTTAGCCACTAACTCCTTGTCAGAAAGTTTATTGGGTACAGGTTTATCATCTTCCGCCCTAAGGACGCTAGCGCTGAACAAACTCATGCCAATCAGCATTGTAAGAGCCATGCTAGTATGTAAGAATTGCATCTTGATCCTCCAGTTTATTCCATCTTTCTGTGGCGTCCTTGAACTGCTGGGAGCCGCCGCAACTAGCACTTGGCCGATTGAGTATTGCTTTTCCTTGTGCATCAATAAAAAATCCCCTGGCTGGTAGCACTGTCACTCTTCGCCTCGCCTTGTGCCTTTCAGGAACTGGCGCAACTGGCTGCGGCTGTAGGCAGCCAGTGCTTCGCCGTCCGGATCGCGTGGCCCACTCAAGTTACTTCATTCGGGTCTACGTGCGAGTTGAATCCGGGGTGTGCGCCTCGCACTGGCTGCGGAGTACCGCAGCGCAGTGGCGCCAGATCTCAAACCAACCTCAGTCAGTGCTACCAGCCGCCGCCGTCCCGGCGGCCTTCGTCCGCGCCGCGAACGTCCCGCCGGGACGCCGTGAAAATAGCCCAGCCCTTCAGGGCTGGGAGGTCAAGGCAGCGCCTGCGATCAAGTCCCGAAGGGACGGCTGAGGGGTACGCGTGTGCTTCAGTCGTCCCTGCGGGACTGGGTTCGTAGTGCGGCGTTCATGGTCCCAGCCTTGAAAGGCTGGGCTATTTTCGTCGCGTCCCTGGGGGACGCGGCGGCGGGCGAAACGGGAAGAACTGGAAGACGCGCGGGCGGGACGCCCACGCGGGCCGGCGGGGACGCCGGCGCTACGGCGGCTGCGCCGACCCGAGGCACGCGGGCGGGCGGGATGCTCGCGATCCCGCCGGCAGGATGCCGGCGCTCCGAGCCCGGCGTCCGGATACCGGTCCCCGGCCCCCGTTTCCGGAACTCGGAACTCTCCCTCCCCCATCTAGACCTCCGACCACTTTAGGGTAATGTTTGCTCCACGTGGAGCAATTTTTCGGTATGTTAATTTCGAGTTCTGAGGGCCGAGCCGGACCGCCATCCCTACTCTAGCGCACAGCGTGCAACATTTTACAGGTTCCAGAACCGGTCTCCTCCAAAAACCGGAATCCGCTCCCTTCATTTTAGGGTTCCAATTGCTCCACGTGGAGCAATTGGCCGTTACGGCAGGTTCGAGGTGCGAGTTCCGAGTTCCGGAATAATAGCTCGACGCAATCGACGCACAGCGTGCAACATTTTACAGGGCTCTGAGTGGGCGGGCGAGACGCCCGCGATACAGCCCGCCGGAGGCCGGCGCTACACCCGGAGTCCGGCGCCCGGTTCCCGCCCCCCGCTTCCCGCACCACGGTGCATCTTTTTTAAGCCTCTGCGCAGACTTGGAACAGAGCCCGGCCATGGGCGCAAGGCGTTGGTTGGATGGAACTAATAGGCGCGCGGGCGAGACGCCCGCGCTACGCCGGCGGGAAGCCGGCGCTTTGGGCGGTCAGAAGTTGAAGCCGCGGTCGGGTTTCTTCTGGGCGGGCGGGGGCATGCCGCCGGCTTTGGGGGCCGACTGGGTGACGCCGACGCCCTTGGCGCCCGGGAGCCCGCGAGCGGGCACCTGGCGCGGTCCGGCGGGGGCGGCGCTGGAGAGTTCGTCGGCGGCCGCGCCGCGGCGGATGCCTTTCATCAGGAGCTTCAGGTCTTCGGGCGCGGAGCTGGTGGCGAGGGCTTCCTCTTCGCTGACCAGGCCCTGTTTGTAGAGCTGGTACAGGGACTGGTTGAACGTCTGCATGCCGTAGTGCGCGCCTTCGGACATGGCCTTCTCGAGGTCGCGGGTCGCGCCTTCCTCGATGAGCTGCTTGACGTGCGACGTGTTGAGCATGATCTCGATGGTCGGGACGCGGCCCTGCCCGTCGGAGCGCTTGAGCAGGCGCTGGCAGAGCACGCCGCGGAGCACGAGGGCGAGCTGCATGCGGACCTGGTTGGCTTCGGGGCCTTCGAAGGTATCGAGGATGCGGTCGAGGGACTGTTTGGCGTCGTTGGTGTGCAGCGTCGAGAAGACCAGGTGCCCGGTCTCGGCGGCGGTGATGGCGAAGTGGATGGTCTCGGCGTCGCGCATCTCGCCCATCAGGATCACGTCCGGGTCCTGGCGCAGCGCGGCGCGCAGGGCGCGGTGCAGTTCGTGGGTGTCGAGGCCCAGTTCGCGCTGGTTGATGGTGGCGAGTTCGTCGGCGTAGACGAACTCGATGGGATCCTCGATGGTGATGATGTGATGCTGATAGTTCTGGTTGATGTACTGGATCATCGCGGCCAGGGAGGTGGACTTGCCGCTGCCGGTGGGGCCGGTGACGACGACCAGGCCGTTGGGATGGTCGCAGAGCGTCTTCATCACCGGGGGCAGGCCCAGGCCGTCGATGGTGGGGACGTCGAGGGGGATCAAGCGCATCACCGCGCCGATCTGCCCGCGCTGGACGAAGGCGTTGACGCGGAAGCGCGCGAAGCTGGGGATCTCGTAGCTGAAGTCCGCTTCCAGTTCCTGCTCGAAGATGCGCGAGCGCTCGGGGCCCATCAGGCGGAAGAGCAGGTCGCGCATGTCCTCGGCGGAGATCTCCGGGAAGGTCGTCTGGGGCATCAGGTCGCCGTGGACGCGGAAGAGCGGCGGGCGGCCGGTCTTGAGGTGCAAGTCCGAACCGCCGCGCTGGCCGAGTTCGATAAGCAACTGGTCGAGGTCCATGGCCCGCGTCTCCCGTGCGCCTAAAAATGGATGGCATGCGGCGGGCTTCGCTTGCCCGGCCCGCGTCAACCTGGAGCATAGTCACGTGCCCGGGAGAAGCAAGCCACAAGGTGCAAATCGCGCCCCTGCCGCTTCAGACCGTCACGGTCGTCCCATCCAACTTGGTGAGCGTGAAGCCGTTGAAAGGTTCGTTGTAACACCCGCGCACGTCGCGGAGCAGGCTGAGGGCCACCTGTTCGCCGAGCTTCATGCTCTCGACGGCATCGGAGCGCCAGTGGATGCCGGCCCAGTTGCGCCCCATGGCGACGTTGAAGCCCAGCTTGTTCAATTCCCCGCCCACGGTGAGCGGCGCGCCGGCCCAGGCCTGGAGGCTGCTGCCGTCGGCGCTGGGCTGCACGGGGCCGGGGATGACGGCGCTCTCGTCGAAGAAGGCCTTGAGGATCGTGATCCCGGCGCCGGCGACGGTCGCATGCCCGGCGGGATAGGCCGGATGGGCGGGCGAGCCTTCCGGGTAGGCCTGCGGGAGGAGCCAGGTTCCGCCGTTGAGCGTCTCGATCGGCGGGAGGACGCTTGACCCGAGCACGTCGGCGTGGAGCGGGTAGCTGGCGAGCGAACTCAGGTGCATGTGCACGGCCCCGGCGACGGCCTCGGGGCGCGCGCGCCGGTGGACGAGCCACTTCTGATACCAGGCGGCGGTGAGCGCGAGGGCCGCGACGTGAGCCACCAGGTCGAGGAGATGCACTTCGCCAAAGGTAACGAAGCCGGCCGAGCGCGCGGCGGCGGCGTACGGATCGGCCGGATCGTGCGCGTAGCCGTTGCGCTGGAGGATCAGGGCCGCGTTCAGGTAGGGCTGGAAGAGCGCGTCGCGGTGGACGTATTCGTTCAGCACCGCGCCGTTGAAGACGTACGCGGGGCTGGCCTCGTAGGCGACCGGCCCCGCCGGCGGGTCGCCGTTCTGGATCGCGAGCCACTCGGGGACGCCCTGCATGTAATGCACGCCCGCCGCGGGAACCTTGTACTGCTGCACGATCGTGCTGGCTCCGTAGGGGACGTCCTGGAGCAGGAACTGGCTGACGTAGGGCCCGGCGAGGTCGCCCGGGGTGGGCCCGCGGAAGATGGAGTTGGGCGTGACCGCGCCGGGGCCGCTCTCGATGGGGCCGCGGAAGTCGCTGAGCGCGTTGAGATCGGCGCAGGCGGCGGCGACCTGCATGTCGGAGCCGTAATCGGCGAAGGGGACGTCGCGGAGCAGGGCCTGCCAGTACAACTCGACCAGTTCGCCGGCGGTTTCGGCGGAGGCGAAAGCGGGCGCGGCGGGCATGGCGAGGGCGCGCCCGTCGGCGCCGGCGAGCGCGAAGGCGTAGGCGGCCTGGGGGTTGACCAGGGGAACCTGGAGCGCCGGGACGGCCGCGCCGGTTGGGAGGGCCTCGAAGTCGGCCAGCTCCGTGCTGCGCAGGGCGGCCAGGTAAGCTTCGTAGGCGGCGGGATCGACCTCGCCCAGGGCGTCGTGAGGGAGGGTCTTGGTGAAGCTGCCGACGCGAGTGGGGTAGAGATCCTCGTCGGCGTTGGTCGGATGCGCGGGGGGCGGACGAGGAACTCCTGGCGCGCGGCGCGGACGCGATTGCGCAGGGCGAGGGCGCGGCGGCGGCGCTGGCTCTTGGGGACGATCTCGGCGGCCTCGGCGCCGGGACTCCAGCCGGCCAGTCCGGAGCCGAGCAGGCCCGCGGCGCCGGCCATGCCCGTCAGGAAGCCGCGGCGCGTCAGCGGGCCGCGCGAAGCAGGCGACTTGGGTTTGGAAGCCTTGGGCCGGGAATCTTTGCGCGCGGACATGCCGATAGCCTCCGCCGTGGGTAACCTCGAGCCGGTTTAAGAGTCTCTTATCTTAACCTCCGACCGACGTTTAGCACGTTCGTGTTCGGGTGGGTTTTTTCCGGAATTCGTGCAGGGATCCGGCGCGGGCGCGGACAGAAAGGTGAAATCCGGAGGCGTGCAGGCGATGTGGGAAGAAGTTACCGACGGCGAGTTGCTGGCGCGTTTCGCCACGAACCGCGACGGCGCGCCATTCGAGGAGTTGGCGCGGCGGCACGGCGCGCTGGTCTACAACGTCTGCCGGCGCATCCTGGGGACGCACGAGGCCGCGGAAGATGCCAGCCAAGCGGTCTTTCTGACCCTCGCGCGGAAGGCCTCGAGCCTGGGCGGGCTGCGCTCGGCGGCGGCCTGGCTGCACCGGGTCGCGTGGCATATCGCGCTGCGGCTGCGGGAGTCCGAGCGCCGCCGGGGCGCGCGCGAAAAGGAGGCCGCCCGCATGCACGCCCCAGAGTCCGGCGAGGCCCCGGAAGCCCGCGAGGAGGCGCGCGCGCTGCGCGGGATCCTGGACCAGGAACTGGCGGCGCTGCCCGAGGCGTACCGCCTGCCGCTGCTGCTGCATCACCTGGAAGGGCTGGGCGAAGCCGAGACCGCGCGGCGGCTGGGCCTGAACGCGGGGACGCTCTCCTCGCGGCTCGCGCGGGGGCGGGAACGGTTGCGCGAACGGCTGGCGAGCCGCGGGGTGGTGCTCTCGGCGGGCGCGCTGGTTCCGCTGCTGGCCCGCGAAGCGCAGGCGCACGCGCTGCCGGAGGGTTTTGCCGCCCTGAGCGCCAAGGCGGCGGTCTGGGCGGCGACCGGCGAACTGCTGGCCGGATCGAGCGTGCCCGTTTCCGCGCGCGCCGTCGAATTGACCCAAGGAGCCTTGCACGCCATGAGCTTCGTCACGCTGAAACTCGCCGCGTTGGTGCTGCTGGCCGTGACGCTGGCCGCCTCGGCGGGCGGCTGGTACGCCTTCCGCGCCGGCGCCGCGGAGGAGCCCGCGCCGCGGCGCGGCGATCCGGAGCCCGCGCCTGCGCCTCCGCCAGCCGCGCCGCAGCGCTTCGAGGAAACCCGCGCGGCGCCGGCCGGGGCCGTCCTGCGCGTGAAGGGGCTCCACGCCGAAGGCATGGGGGGGCGCTCGTGGTGGAGCGTGGAGGTCCTCGAAAGCTACAAGAACGTCACGGGAAAGGAGCCCGGCAAGCAGCTCACGATCACCGGGAAGCTGCCGTGGCTCACCGAAGGGCTCGTGGCCACCGTCTACCTCCGCGTGGCCGGGGCCGGCGAGTTCGGCGCCGACGAAGGGCACTGGACCTACGCCGACGCGGAGGGCTGGAGCCACCTCGAGTTCCCGCCGCCGCCCGCGCAGCCCTCGAAGCGGCACGGCCTGGAAGTGACGCTCAAGCCCGCGCAAGCGGTCTTCGCGCCCGGCGCGCCGCTGCGCTTCGAAGTGGGCTTCAAGAACGCTTCCGAAGGCGAGATCCGCGTCCACGGGGACGGGAACGTCCTGGCCGCCGAGGACGAGCGCGCGCAGGTCGTGGACCTGCGGAGCGGCGCCGCGGCCGGCTTTGCGCTGGCCGCGCCCGCCAAGCCTTCGCAGGCGGAGCACGCCCTCGCGCCCGGCGCGGCGTGGTCGCGGACGATCGAGCTGGATGCGAAAAGCGGCAGCGGGCCGCTCCAGCCCGGTCGCTACTGGCTGGCGGCGGAGGTAGGCCAGCGCGTCATGAAGCTCGCGCCGGAGCAGCAGCGGCAGACCCTGGCGGTCTTCGCGGCGTTTGAAGTGGGCGAGCGCTGAACGGCGAGAACCGAGTGCGGGCATTCTGGATCCGCACGGCGCGGGGCATTCGCCTCGATGCCGGTATGGTTAGCGACTTTTAGACGCTGAAGAAGCGCTTGATCTGGCCGAGGATGTCGGAGTGGGATTCGGCGAGCTTGCGTTGGCGGGCTTCTTCGTCGAGTTGCTGCATGGCCGCGTCGAAGCTCATGCGCCGCTCGGCGAGCAGCCTGGAGAACTCCTCGGCCAGCTCGGGGCGGCGGGCGAGGACCTCCTTGAAGGCGTCCTTGTCGAGGCGCATGCACAGCCCGTGGCCGCGGGCGATGACGGAGGCGCGGCGGGGTTCGCCGGTCATCAGGCCCCACTCGCCGAAAACCTGGCCGGGCCCGAGGGTGGAGAGGTGCTTGCTCTGCCCGGGCGCGCCGACGACGACGTCGGCCTGGCCATCGATGACGATATAAAGCCAGTGCGCCTCGTCGCCTTCGCGGGTCAGGACCGTGCCGGGGCTGAACGGCGCCGGCTGGAGCCGGTCGGCGAGGGCGTCGCATTCCTCGGGGGTCAGGGAGCGGAAAAGGTCCACGCGCCCGAGCGCGGCGCGGCGGCGCTCGTGCTCCTGCCCGGCCTTGAGCTTCTTGCGTTCGGCGGATTCCTCGGTGAGGAAGATCGCGTGGGCGGGGATGGACGGCGGGATGCCGGCGCCCCGGAGCGCCTGGTAGACGTGGACGCGGACGAGCGAGTCGGTGGGGTCGTCGCGGTTGAGGTCGGTAAGCCAGTAGCGGACCGCGTAGCGCCCGTAGCTCTCCTCGAAGTTCATCATGATGCAATTGGGCTTGGGCTCGCGGGCCACGCAGGGGATCTCGGCGCGCAGCACCTCGCGCTCGACGGCCGCGATGACCTCGTTGGGCGGGTAGCGGTAATCGACGTTGAACCAGACCCAGCGCCGCCATTGGACGGGCTCGCCATGCCGGCGCCCGAGCACGAGGAAGCTGTTCTTCATCAGCACGCTGTTGGGCAGCACGAGCGTCTCCCAGTTGCGGGTCTCGACGACGGTGCTGCGCCAGCCGATTTCGACGACCCGCCCGTTGACGTCGCCGACCTTGATCCAGTCGCCGAGGCGCACGGAATGGTCGAGCTGGATCGCGATGCCGCCGAGGACGTTGCCGAGGGTGTCCTGCATGGCGAAGCCGATGACGCCGGTGAGGACGGCGCTGGTGGTGATTAGCCCGGCGAGGCTGGCCCCCGCGTAGCGCAGCAGCACCAGCGCCCAGATTACGTAAAGCGCCGCGGTGGCCAGTTCCTGGAGGATCATCGGCGGGTGCAGCTTGAGCGCGGGGAAGATGCCGCGGTAGGCCGCCAGCGCCGCCAGCGAGACGAGGCTCAGCCCTTCGACCAGCACGCCCACGTAGCGCACGAGCCGCCCCTGCTCGGCGTAGCCCCCGTGTTCGAGATACCAGCCGGCGGCCAGGAGCGCGTACGCGCCCAGGAATCCGGCGAGGTTGAAGAGGATGCGCCTGCGCGCGTCATGGGCCGAGATGCCGCGGTAGAGCAGCCCCGCCAGGAGCAGGTAACCGAGGAGCACCCAACCGGCGCCCTCGTGCAGGCTCGCGAAGGTGAATGGGGGCATAAGGGTTCGGAGTCTATAAGGATTCGGTTAAATTGCCATGCGGAGCGCCCGCGGCGGCCTGCGGGGCGTCGTTATGAAATGGGAGCGGGTTTACCTGGGCGCCCGGGGAGCGTATCCTGAGTACCGCGCCGCAGAAGTAACTGGCCCAATGCGCCGGGCATTTTGTTCCGGATCGAGGCGCGCCGAGGGAGCATATCGGGACGAAGATCTGTGACCGAGGCGCAACGAAGAGCCGGGGCAAAAGGCCCTGCGCCGTGGGTCAGGAACTTCTGCGGCGCGGTACTGAGTCCATGAGGAGGACGGCCATGCAGACTGCGCGCGCGACGTGGATCTTGTGGCTCGGCTGCGTTTGGGGCGCCGCGTGCGCCGCCGAACCGAAGCTCCAGGATACCTGGTATCTGGACGGCGAGCGGGCGACGTGGGTGCTCAGCTTCAGCGACGGGAAGAATTTCACGCTGCGGGCGCCCGACGGCCGGCGGCTTACGAGCCGCTACGTCTCCAGTTCGACGGAACTGGGCATGTTCTACGATCCGGAGGCGCTCGAGGACTTCCGGCACTTCCGCTACGCCTTCGACGGCGCGGACCTTACGCTGACCCCGACGGCGAAGGACCGCCGCGCCGCCGGTTCGCTGCTGCGCGAGCTGCCTCCGGCGAATGACGGGGAGGTGCGGCGCTGGATCCGGGAGGCGGATTGGAAGGCGCGCGGCGGCCTGCCCGGCGCGGGCGGCGGCGCCGCGGACCTGGCGGCCTTGCTCGAGCAGGCGCGGAAGGACAAGACCTTCCACGAGCAACTGGCGGCGGCGAACCAGTCGCTGGTCGAAGGGGATTACGCCGACGCGCAGAGGCGCTTCGAGTGGGCCAAGGCGGTGCGACCGGACGACGCGGACGTGGCCGAGCGGCTGCGGCAGAGCGAGGCGCTGGCGCTGCTGGCTTCGGGCGACCGCCTGAAGCGCGAAGGGCGCGCCGAGGAGGCGCGGCGCGCGTGGCTCCAGGCGGTGGGGCGCTGGCCGGGGCTGGCCCAGGCGGTGGACGAGCGGCTGGCGGGGCGGCCGGGGATACGCGCCCGGTCGTCACGCTCCCGCCTGCCGATCCGTATACGCCTCCGTCCACGGTCACGACGCCGGGGGCCGTCGCGCTGACGCCGGCCGCGATCCGCGCGCTGCTCCTGGCCGGGGACGTGGACGGGGCGCTGAGGCAGGCGGCCGGCGGCTCGGCGCTGCGCCTGCGGCTGGACGAACTGAAGCGGTTGGAGGATGCCTACCTGAGCCTGGAAGGCTCGGTGCGCGAGGCTCGCGCGCTGGCCGACCGGGCGGACCGGGTCGAGGGCGATAACGCGGAGGCGTCGCGGCTGCGCCGCGACGGCGAGGAACGCTCCGCGCGCTACGCGGCTTCGCGCGCGCGCGCCCGCCGCCTGCTGGCCGACCGGCCCAACGCGGACCTCGCGGAAGAGCGCGCGAAGGCCCGGGAGGAGGTCGCGGCGCTGGCCGCGCGGCTGGACGAGGCCCGCGCGTACTTCAACCGCCGCGCGGCGGAGGACGACAAGCCGGTGGCCGACTTCGGGATCATCCGCATCGGCGTGGAAGGGGACAAGAAGCGCGCGGCGAAGTGGCGCGCGCTGGGCGAGGACGCGGCGGCGCTGAAGCGACGGGTGGAGGACGTCTCGCCCTGAACCGGCAAGCGGCCGCCTCTCACGCCGGGAGGCAGCGCAGCGTCACGCCGCGCATGATCAGGTCTTCGGGGCGCGCGGCGCGGGGGTCGAACTGAATCTCCGCGCGGCCCGAGCCGGCAAGTTCGACGCTCTGGCTGCGCTCGCCTTCGGGGTGGGTGTAGTTCCACTCGGCGACGAGTTTCGCGCCGTCGAGGCGCTCGGCCTGGAGGTACAGTTCGTTGGCCCCGGGGAGCAGGCGCGGCTGAAGGTGCATGTTCTGCTGGTAGCCGGCGCAGATCTGGAGCCCGCGCAGGCGCAGGGGCGAGGCCGCCGACTGCGTGGACAAGTCCACGCGGAGCCAGAATTCCCGCAAGCCCTTGATGCCCGGCGAGTCGGCGCTGCCGACGGTGATGAGCTTGGGGGGCGCGCCGGGTTTCCAGTAGAAGCTGTGCCTCGAGCGGCCGGCGTCGGGGGAGAGCGAGAAGCCGAGCAGGTCGCCGCCGCCGGTGTCCGCGGCCACGTTGAGGTGCAGGTGGCTGGCGAGGTAGGGGAGCTTGACGCGCCACCAGACCTCGCAGTGCTTCTTCGCGCCGCTGGGCCGGAGCGTGCCGTCCTCGAAGACCGCGTGGGCGTGCTCGCAGGCGGCCTCGGCGCCGAGGAGCAGGGGCTGCCAGCGCAAGGCGCCGCAGCCGTGCCAGCGGACGTCTTTCCCATGGGCGGGCCAGACGTAGTGCTTCCAGTAGGGGAAGTGCTCGGCGAAGCGCGGCTTGCCTTCCTCGTCGTAGAGCGAGACGTCGCAGTGCGAGCCTTCGCGGTGCTTCTCGTCCCAGTGCAGCGCCTGGTGCGGGAGTTCGGGGCGCCAGAGGTTCGAGAAGACCATGCCGGGCTGCAGTTCGTAGCGCAGCTCGTGGCCGGCGAGGGGCTGTTGGACGTCGAGGTTATCGCCGACCTGGTAGCGGTGCAGGACGCCGGCGCGTTCGGGGTGGTGGCCCAGGCGCGCGGGCCCGCCGGGTCGCGGATGGGTGACGAGGTCGGGGCGCGCGGCGAGCTCCTCGCAGGAGGCGACTTCGCCGGCAGCGTTGGTGAAGTACCAGCCGATGAAGGGATCGAAGGCGTGCCAGCCTTCGCGGCCGTCGAGGCCCTTGTACCAGACCTCATAGAAGGTATGGCCGCTGTTGTTGGTGACGGCGCGGCGGGCCTTGAGCCCGGCGGCCTGGAGCGCCTCGACGGCGACGAAGCCCCAGCCGGTGCACTCGTTGTGGCCCCAGGAGGTGAAGAGCAGGTGCGGGTCGGTGCAGTGGATGTAGCCGCCCAGGCCGGGGAGCTTCAGGTTCGGGCCGCGCATCATGCAGCGCTGGAACCAGGTGTAGAAAGCGAGGGCCTTCTCGCGCTCGGTCTTGCAGCCTTCGAGGCGGAAGACGTCGCGGGCGAAGGCGCCGGGCGAGGAGCCGCACGGCCAGGCCGTATTCCCGAACCAGACGCCGGAGGCGCTGCGGGCCTTCGGGGACGCCGTAACGGGGGCCTGCGCGGGCGGGGGGCGTCTCGAGCTTGGGCATGGCGGGGCTCCGGGCCGGGGTACGATAAGCATAGCACCTCAAGGTCCTGCGCGCGCAATCCGGAGTGGCCGGAATAGACTCTCCGCATGCTCGGTTTTCGCCTGCTGGCCCAGGACGGCGCGGCGCGCGCGTGCGTGGTCGAGACCGCGCACGGGGCCTTCGAGACGCCCGCCTTCATGCCCGTCGGTACGCTCGGCGCGGTCAAGGGTCTGCTCCCGTCTCAACTGCGGGAGAGCGGCGCGCAGATCGTCCTGGGGAACGCGCTGCACCTGGCCTGGCGGCCGGGGGAGGCGCGCGTCCAGCGCCTCGGCGGGCTGCACCGTTTCGGGGGCTGGGACGGCCCGATCCTGACCGACAGCGGCGGGTTCCAGATCTTCAGCCTGCCGGGGCTGCGGAAGATCACCGAAGAAGGCGCGGCCTTCGCGAGCCCCGTGGACGGCGCGGTGCGGCTCTTCACGCCGGAGAGCGTGGTGGACCTGGAGTGCGCGCTGGGCGCGGACCTCATCATGCCGCTGGACCACTTGAAGGAGTTGCCGTGCCCGCGGAGCGAACTGGTCGAGGCGGTGGACCGTTCGATCCGCTGGGCCGAGCGGGCGCTGCGACGGAAGGTTGAACTGGAGCGGCCCGAGATCGCGCTCTTCGGGATCGTGCAGGGCGGGACGGACCGGGAACTGCGCACGCGGAGCGCCGAGGGCACCTGCAAGCTGGAATTCCCCGGCTTCGCATTGGGCGGGTTCAGCGTGGGCGAGGAGACCGCGGCGATGCACGAGGCGATCGCCTTCAGCGCGCCGCTGCTCCCGGCGGGGAAGCCGCGCTACCTTATGGGTATGGGTACGCCGCCGGACCTGCTCCATGCGGTGGGTAGCGGGATGGACATGTTCGACTGCACGCTGCCCACGCGTAATGGCCGGAATGCGCAGGCGTTTACGTCAGAAGGCCCGTTGCGGCTTCGCAACGCGCGTTTCGCGGAGGACGAGCGCCCGCTGGATCCGCGCTGCGCTTGCCAGACCTGCCGGACGGTGAGCCGGGCGTTCCTGCGGCATTTGTTCCTTGCCCGGGAGATGAACGCCGCTATTTTGACCTCGCTGCATAACGTGTCGTTCTACCTGGAGTTGATGCGCGGGAGCCGCGAGGCGATCCGCGCGGGGCGCTTTGAGGCGTTCCGGAGCGAGTTCCTTTCCCGGTACCGCGAAGGCGGCGCTGGCGCGGACGAAGCGGACGAGGCATGTTGAGCGGGCTGAACGAGTTGGGCGTGTGCGCGGGGTTGGTCCTGGCCCAGGCCGGCGGCTCGGGCGGCGCCGGCGGTCCTCCGCAGCCGGAGTTCTGGGTCCAGATCGCGAACATGCTGATCGTGATCGCGCCGTTCATCATCGTCTTCTGGGTGATGGTGTGGCGGCCCGACAGCAAGCGGCGGCGCGAGCGGCAGGAGACCCTGAACACCCTGGAAGAGAAGGACGAAGTGGTGACGATCGGCGGGTTGCACGGGAAGATCGTGAAGCTGGACGCGGAAGACGTGATCCTGCAAGTGGACTCGAAGAGCGACGTGAAGCTGCGCTTCCGGCGAAGTTCGATCGAAGCGGTGACCAAGAAGCACAAGGCGAACAAGGAAGGCGAGAAGAAGTGAGCCGCCCGTTCCGCTTCCCACTCCAAAGCGCCGCCGGTGGGCGCTTCGCGGCGTGCTGCGCGCCGGCGCTGGCGGCGCTGGCGGTGCTGTGGGCGCCCGCGGCGCAGATGCTGCGGCTGGTGGAAGCGCCGAGCGCCGGGAGCGGCGAACCGGCCGCGCTGGTGCTGGTCCTGCATACGGGCTTCCGCGGCGAGCGCGCGGCTCGGGCGGGCGAAGGCGTCCACGGTCCGCGCGACCAGGAGGGCGGCGCGCGCAGCCTGCGGGCGCTGAGCCCCGACGGCGAGACGCCGTGCGGGCCGCGCTTCGAGCGGCGCCTGATCGACGAAGACCTGCGGCTGCCGTCGCCGGAGCCGCTCGATGCCGGGCCGCCGGCGTCCGCCGCGCCGGCCCACTACGAAACCCGCGCCGAAGCTCCACCTGCGGCGGCCGGGCTTGAGCCGCCGCGTTGCGCGCCTTGCCGCGCCGCCTCCGCGCGCGCGCCTCCGCTCGCCTGACCCCCACGCCGCACCCGTTGCCAACCCCATCCGCACCGGCCGCGCGCCGGGCGCAAAGACTCGAGGCGCCGGTTCGCAAAGGTTCGCGAGCGCAGGCGGGAAGTTCGCAGGAACGCGGGCGGAGCCCATCCCGGCGGCCCCGCGGCATCCGAAGGACTCGTAAGGCGAAAAAAGGAAACCGGCCATGTCGAACAAACTGATGGCGCTGCTGCCGCAACTGGTGATCGGGCTCCTGGTGGGCGCGCTCGCGTGCGGGGCGCTGACGTTCACGCTCTTCTCGGAGTGGCGCAAGGTCTCGCTGGTGGAGTCGGCGTTCAACCGCGCGAAGGACCAGGACACGAAGGACAAGACGGTCAAGGCGCTGGACGAACTGTGCGTCGCGCCGGGGCGCAAGGACCTGGCGGGGTATTACCAGCCGCTGGCGCAGGCGACGGACGAGTACAAGACGGCGCGGGACTCGGCGAACCCCGACGACATCGTGGCGTTCTTCGAGGCGCAGTTGAAGCCGAGCCTGCGGATCCCCTGGATCTGCTTCGGGGGCTGATCCTGCTGATCCCGCTGCTGTCCAAGGGCTTCGTGCCGGTCTTCCAGCGCTTCACCAAGCGCATGGTCCTGATCATGTTCCTGACGGGGCTGCTGGGGGTACTTCGCGCACTTGGCGCTCTACGACATTTATCCGATGGGCATCGACCTGGCGGGCGGGACGGAGCTGATCTACCAGTTGGACCGCTCGGAGATCGACCGGCGCATCGTGGAGAACCAGAAGAAGCTGGATGAGGCGAAGGCGAAGCAGGACACGGGCGAGGCCAGCGCCGACGAGATTCGGCGGCTGGAGGATACGATCACGGCGCTGACGCAGAGCAAGGACTCGGCGCCGGAGAAGGCGGCGGACGTGGTGCGCAACCGCGTGGATCCGACGGGCACGAAGGGCATCCCGATCACCAAGTACGGCTCGGACCGGCTGCGCATCCAGCTTCCCAAGGCGAGCCCCGAGGACGTGGAGCGGATCAAGCGCGCGATCCGCACGCAGGGGCGGCTGACCTTCCATCTGAACGTGAACCCGGCGAAGCAGCAGGACGTGCTGGAGAAGCTGCGTGCTTCGCCGACGGGCGAGGCGGACGGGTACAAGACGGTCTACATCGACCATGTGGACCCCTACGATCCGAAGAAGGTCTCCCGCGAGCCGGTCTACGTGGAGGTCGATCCGATGCTGGAAGGCTCGCGGATCGTCAACGCGTACACGAAGCGCGGGGAGCAGGGCGGCTTCGAGGTGGACATCCAGTTCGACCCGAAGGGCGGCGCGGACTTCGGCGTGGTGACGACCGACCACGTGGGCGAGAACATGGCGATCGTGCTGGACGGGCGCTGCTATTCCAATCCGGTGATCAAGCAGGCGATCACGAACGGAAGCTGCGTGATCAGCGGAAACTTCACCGAGGAGGATGCGACGCGGCTTTCGAACATCCTCGTCGCGGGCTCGCTGCCGGCCGAGGTGGTGATGGAGAGCGAGTTCACGGTGGGCCCGTCGCTGGGCCAGGAGCAGATCTCGAGCGGGGTCGTGGCGACGCTGATCGGGGCGCTGCTGGTGGCGCTATTCATGTGGACGTATTACCGCTCGAGCGGGTTCATCTCGGTGCTGTGCCTTGGCTTCAACCTGACGATCCTGCTGGGCGCGCTGGGCTTCTTCAAGGCGACGATGACGCTGCCGGGCATCGCCGGGATCCTGCTGACGATGGGGATGGCGGTGGACGCCAACGTGCTGATCTACGAGCGCATCCGGGAGGAGGCCAAACGCGGGCGTCCGATACGGCTGGCGGTCCAGCACGGCTTCGACCGCGCATTCATCACGATCCTGGATTCGCAGCTCACCACGCTCTTCTCGGGGATCATCCTGTACTACCTCGGCACGGGGCCGGTGCGCGGGTTCGCGGTGACGCTCTCGCTGGGCATCCTGGTCACGCTGTTGGCGAACTTCTGGATCTGCCGCCAGATCTACGACTGGCTGGTCTCGCGCGAAGCGTTCGAAGAGCTGAAGATGATGCAGTTCTTCGAGAATCCCGCGGTCGACTGGATGGGCATGCGGCGCTTCTGGATCGGGGCCTCGGGCGTGCTGATGGCGCTCTCGTTTGCCGGGTTCCTGCTGATGGGCGTCTTCAGCAATCGGATCTACGACCTGGACTTCACGGGCGGGACGCTGGTGCAGTTCAACTTCCGGCAGGGCCAGGAGCAGGAGCCGGCGAAGGTGGAAGAGGCGGTGGAGATCGGGCTGCGCGACACGCTGCGGCAGAACCTGGAGAGCGCCGCGGGCAAGCTCGAGGCGCTGGCCGGCTCGGGCAAGACCGGCGCGGAGCTGCGCCACCAGCTCGCGGTCGACCTTCCGGTGATCGGCCCGACGCAGTTCAGCGAGAGCACGGAGATCGCGCCGGAGAGCCTGACGGCCATGGCCGGCGAGTTGCGCAAGACGATTCAGGACTGGGAAGGCGTGAAGCTGGACGCGCAGCCGTTCGGCGAGCAGGTCGAGGGCGCCGGGCGCTACAAGAGCTATACGCTGACGACGCGGGTGATCCAGCCGGCGGTGGTGGAACTGCTGGGCGAACGGCTGCAGGAGGCCTTCCCAGGGGCGCTGGAGCCGCGCGCGGTGGAGGTGGTCGACAAGGCGATCCGGGTGCGCCTGGAGCGGTACGACGCGTCCGCGGAGACGACGGCCACCAACGAGGAGCTGGCGGCGGAAGTCCGCAAGGCGCTGGAGGAGCTGGCCGGCGAACCCGAGTACGAGAAGATCCGCCCGGCGCTGCTGGCGCTGAAGTTCGAGGCGGTGAAGGACGACGAGGCCTCGGGCCCGACGCGCGCGTACGTGGACCTGACGCCGGCGCCCGAAGACGTGCTGGATCGCGGGCGCGTGCTGGGCACGCTGCGCGGGGCGAAGCTGGCGCACCGTGTGGAGGGCGCGATCAGCCGCAAGACGCAGTACGGCAGCCAGGTCTCGGGTGAGATGCGCAGCGCGGCCTTCTGGGCGATGATGGCGGCGCTGCTGGGGATCTTCCTGTACCTGTGGTTCCGCTTCGAGTTCAGCGGGGCCTGGGGCATGGGGGCCATCGCGGCGCTGTTCCACGACGCGCTGATCGCGATCGGCGCGGTCTGCCTGGTGAACTACACGGGCGTGCTGCCGATCATGATCGACCTGAACATGGTGGCCGCGATATTGACCTTGATCGGGTACTCCGTGAACGACACGATCGTGGTGTACGACCGGATCCGCGAGGTCCGCGCGGCGCATCCGACCCGCGACCTCAACGAGATCATCAACGAGGCGACGAACGCGACCCTGGGACGCACGATCCTCACCTCGGGCACGACGCTGATCGCGGTGCTGGCGCTGTTCCTGCTGGGCGGCCCGACGATCCGGGACCTTTCGTTTCCGTTCCTGATCGGGATCGTCGTGGGCACGTACAGCTCGATCTTCATCGCCTCCCCGCTGATGCGCTGGTGGTATATCCGCTACGGCTCGGGGATCGTGGCCAAGGCCGCCAAGAGCGCGCGCGAACGCCCGGCAAGCGCCACGGCCGACGGCGCGGAGGTCTGAACCGAGAGGCGTCGCGCGCAGCCGCCGCGCCACGGGCCGGCGCCGCCGCCCCGTGCCGGGTGGCGCGCGGTGGGCGCGGCGAAAATCGAACCAGGCAGCGACCGCGCGCAGGCATTAGAGTCGTGGCCGTCACCGTATTTAAACGGCCGGAGCCCCGCGGCGCGCCCGCTCGCGCCGCGTCTTGAACCATGCCCCTCCTGGCGCCGCTCGAGGACTTCAAACCCGCCGACCTGCCGGAACGGACGCAGAGTTTCTGGCGCATGGCCGGCCCGGGCGCGATCCTGGTGGGGCTCTCCATCGGCGCGGGCGAGATCGTGGTCTGGCCGCGCGCGGTGGCGGCCTACGGCGCGGGGATGATCTGGGCGGCCGGGGTCGGAATCTTCCTGCAGACCTGGATCAACCTGGAGATCGCGCGCTGGACGATCGCGACGGGGGAGACGGTCTACACCGGGTACGCGCGGGTCTGGCGCGGCTTCGCGCCGCTGTTCCTGCTCCTGACGGTGCTGGGCTGGATCGCGCCGGGCTGGGGGCAGGCCTCGGGTCTGGCGCTCAAGGCGCTGTTGCTGACGCCGGATTACGGGACGGGTCCGGAGGCGACGGGCCTGGCGTGGCTGCTGGGGACGCAGACGTTCTGGACGGCGGCGAGCTTCGCGGGCGTCGCGCTGCTGCTCTTCGGCCCCAAGCTGGTCTACCGCTCGGTGGAGAAGACCGTCGAGGCGCTGGTGCTGGCGATCACCGTGGGTCTGGTCGCGGTGGCGCTGGCGGTGGGGACGCTGGAGACCTGGAAGGAACTGGGCGCGGGGCTCGTCAACTTCGGCTACAAGCACCCGGACGTGCCGTTCAAGAAATTCTTCATCTGGCTGGTCTTCGCGGGGGCGGGCGGGACCGCGAACCTGTTCTACACCTTCTACCTGCGCGATAAGAACATCGGCATGGGCGCGCGGCTTCCGGCGCTGACGAACGCGCTGCGCGGGCGGCAGGAGACGATCCCCGCGACGGGATACCGCTTCGAGGACAACGCGGCCAACCGGGCGCGCTGGCGCGCGTGGTTTTCCTACATCCGCACCGACCAGCTCGTGTTCTTCTTCGCGTTGAACAGCTTCACGATTATTCTGTTCATCTTCGGCGCGCTGGCGGTGCTGCACCCGCGCGGGATCGTGCCCGAGGAGAACCGGCTGATCTACGACCAGGCGGTCATCCTCGGCGAAGTCTGGGGCGGGACGGGGCGGACGATCTTTCTGCTGGTGGGCATGGCGACGCTCTTCAGCACGCAGTTGGCGCTGGTGGACGGAGTGGCGCGGAGCATGGCCGACATCGTGTACACCAACTTCGCCGCGGCGCGCAGGCGCGAGCTGGGCTGGTGGTACCTCGCGATCGCGGGAAGCTGGATGGCCGCCGGCGTCGCGTTGACGGCCGTGATGGAGTGGCGAGAGATCTCGAACCTGACTTTTCTGCTCAACGCGGCCTACATGGGCGGCTTCGCGATGGCGGTCTACGTGCCGCTGACGCTGTACCTGAACCTGAAGCACCTGCCGCGCTGCGCGCGCCCCGGTCCGCTGTGCATCGCGATGATGCTTTGCGCGACGCTCGTGTACACGGGCTTCGCCGTCTACTGCCTGGTGACGGAGTTCACGGGATGAGCGAGGAACCGCGGGCGCCGTTCCGCCTTAAGATGCTCCTGCCGGGCGTCCTGATCGCGGCCACCGGAGTGGGCGCGGGGGATCTGCTGACGGCGGGGCTGGCCGGGTCGAAGCTGGGCACGGCGATCCTCTGGTCGGCGCTCTACGGCGCGCTCTTGAAATGGGTGCTCAACGAAGGCTTGGCGCGCTGGCAGATGGCGACGGGGACGACGCTGCTGGAGGGCTGGGTCTCGAAGCTGGGCGCGTGGATCCAGTGGATCTTTCTGCCGTACCTGCTGCTCTGGTCGTTCTTCGTGGGCGGGGCGCTGGTGGGGGCGTGCGGCGTGGCGGGGCACGGGCTTGTGCCGCTGGCGCAGCCCGAAGCGGTGGAGCGGGCCGCGGGCGAAACCGACGCGGGCTTCGCCGAGCGGAAGCAGGAGGCGGTGAAGGCCGCGGCGCGGACGAACAAGATCGTGTGGGGCGTCGCGCACAGCATGGCGGGTCTGGCGCTGGTGCTGCTGGGCGGGTTCAAGCTCTTCGAAGTCGTGATGGCGGTGTGCATCGCGGTGATGTTCGCGACGGTGCTCGCGGCGGCGCTCCTGATCGGGCCGGACTGGGGCGCGGTGGCGGAGGGGCTGCTGGTCCCGCGGATCCCCTACGCCGATCCCGAGCCGACGTTCGTGCAGAGCCTGCGCTGGGTCGTGGGCGTGATGGGCGGGGTGGGCGGGACGGCGACGCTGCTCTGCTACGGATACTGGATTCGGCGCGAGGGCCGCGCGGGGGCGGAAGGGGTTCGCGCGTGCCGCATCGACCTGGGCGTGGGCTACCTGCTGACGGCGCTCTTCGGGATGGCGATGATCGTGATCTGCGCGGGGTTGAAGCTGGAGAAGGCCGGAGCCGACTACGCGCCGGCGCTGGCGACGCGGCTGGCGGAGATCTTCCCCGCGGACGACTGGCGGCACGGCGCGCTCCGCGGCATCTTCCTGCTGGGCTTCTGGGGCGCGGTCTTCTCGAGCCTGCTGGGCGTCTGGCAGGGCGTGCCGTACCTCTTCGCGGACTTCTTGCGCCTGCGGCGTGGGGATACCGCGGAGGCCGAACGCGCCGCGGACCTGACGCGCACCCGCCCCTACCGCGTCTTCCTGGTCGCGCTGGCCGTGCTTCCGCTGGTCCTGCTCTGGGGCACGGTGAAGCAGGTGCAACTCGCGTACGCCGTGCTGGGCGCGTTCTTCATGCCGCTGCTGGCGCTGACGCTGCTGCTGATGAATAATCGCGAGGCCTGGGTGGGCAAGCGCTTCGTCAACTCGTTCTGGATCAACGCGCTGCTGGCGCTGACGCTGGTCTTTTTCGCCGGGGTGGGCGTGCAGGAGATCCTGGAAGGCCTCGCGAAGTTCGCGAAGTAGCCGGCGAGGCGATTGGGGATTATTTCGAGCGCCGTTTGCCCCTCGCCCGTTATCCCAGGTGCTTCCTGAAAAACGCGTAGGCCGTGCGGCGGGTGTGCTCGGGCATGCTGTGCGGGCCTTCGAACTCCACGTACCGGAACGCGCCGGGCGCGCCCACCACCTTATAGATATGCCGCAGGTCGCGGGCGGCCTCGCGCATGCCTTCGAGCGGAAAACAGTTGTCGTGATTGGCGCCGATGAGCGCGAAAGGGCGCGGGGCGAGGAGCGCGCAGAAGTCCTGCTGGTCGCCGAGGGCCAGGATGCCCGGCGGATAGTAGTAGATGCCGTGGCTGTCGAGGAAGCTGAGCCACGCCGCGTCGTAGCGCTCGTCGCGGACCCCCGAGTGCAGGCTGTGGTAGGTGCAGATGCCGCAGACCGGCGCGATGGCCGCGACGCGCGGCTCGAGCGCGCCGAGCATCCAACTGTGCGTGCCGCCCTGGGAGACGCCCATCGAGCCGATCCGCGCGGGGTCCACGTCGGGGCGCTTCGCGACCGCGTCGAAGGCGCAGAGGATGTCGTGGACGCCCTGGGCGACGAGCGCGCGGCCGGCGGACTGGCCAGGGAAGAACGGGTAGAGCGCCGCGCGCGCGTCGATGATCGCCGCGTTCCAGCCTTCGGCGATAACTTCGTGCGCGTAGCCGTCCTCGACCTTCTTCACGTCGCTGCCGGAGCCGGGCAAACAGAGGATCGTCGTGCGCGGGCGGACCTCGCCAAGCGGGCGCAGGAACGTGAGGTTGGCCCAGGTGCAGGCGCCGGTTTGGACGAGGTACTCCACGCGCAGCGCGTCGGGGAGGCGCTTGAAGCCGACGAACTTCACGCTCAGCGGTTTACTCGCCGCGGGCAGCCCCATGGCCTTGCGGTAGAGGCGGCGCAGGGTGGGGGCGTCGCGCTTCCAGGCGGCGGCGGAGCGGTAGCGGTTGACGTTGAACCTCCGGAACGGAATCTCGGCGCGGACGAGGCGCTTCTCGGGCGCGCCGGAGCCGGGCTTGCGCGCGGCGGCCCAGGCCGCGGCGCGTTCGAGCTGGCCGGCGCCGAAGGATTTCAGCGCGCTTGCCGCGCGCGCCTTCGCATAGGCGGGCCGCGCGCCGCGGCGCACGGCGGCGAGGTTCGCGGCGGGTGGGTCGAAGGCCGAGCGGCGCGCCACGGGTTGCACGAGCGCCAGCGGGCGGGGCGCGAGGAGCGCGGCGAGTTCCGGGAGGTCGGCGGCCTCGTGCGCGAACGGCACGATCAGCGCCAGGGCTTCGTGAAGCTCGCCCCAGGCCGGCGGCGCATCGGCGAGCACGCCGGCGACGCGGTCGTCGAGGGCGCCCAGCAGCAGGGCCAGCAGCGCGCCCACGCCGCGCCCGGCGACCCACGCGCGCCCGCCGGCCACGCCGGCCACGCCGGGACGCTGCAAGAGCGCGCCGAGCGCCGCGGCGGCCTCGCCCAGGACCTCGCCCAGCGCGCAGCTTCCTTCGAGGATCCGGCGCTTGTTGCGCGTGCTCGAGAAGTTCGCCAGTCCGGGCAGCGCGGGGATGCCGGCGAGGAAACCCGCCCGCACGAGCGCTTCGCCCCAGCCGCGCGCGGCGCCCTCGGGGCTCTCCGCGCCCATGAGGCCCAGCCCGGCGTCGGGGAGTACGAGCGCCGCGCTGAGCGGGTCCTTCGCACCTTGCGGCCGCAGCTCGAGGAGTTCGACGTCGCCGCCGTCCCAGGCCAGCCCGCGGCAGGCGTAGCGCCGCGCGTTGAGCCGCGCCATCCAGGCCAGCGTGCCGCCGCGCGCGCCGTCGGCGTGGAGCGGGACCGCCGATACGTACTCCGCCCTGCCGCGAGGCTCGCGCGCGGAGGCGTACGCCACGCCGAGCCCCTTCGCGAGCGCGCGGCGGACCTCGTCCGCGTGCCGCCGCCACGCGGCGGGGTTCGCGGACTTCGCGCGGGCCTCGCGCTCGCGCCGGCGGCGCTTGAGTTCCCGCGCGTAGGCGGCTTCGTACGCGGCGTTGGCGCGCGCGATCTCGTCGTAGTGCGGATAGCCGTCGCGATCGGCGGGATGGACCCAGCGTTCGAACCTCACACGTGCAGGCGCGGCCTTGCGCGAAGCGGGCATGGGCAGGTCTCCAAGTTCGTGAAAAATGGTATATAGAAAGGAGGGGGAGTCCGCAAAGCGCACGGAGGTTCCGCATCGTGAGCGACCGTCCCGGCGGGTCCAGCCCCGGGCCCGAAACGCCCAACATCCAGTTCTTCTCCTTTTGGAAGCCCGATCCCGTCCCGCCCAGGGACGCCACGATCCTGCCGGTCGAATTGCACTCGCTGGGGAAGCTCGAAGAAGTCACGAGCAGGCTCTTCGAGGTGCCGCGCATGACGGAGGTCCCGCCGGCGCCGTGGGAAGCGATTGAGGCCGAACCGCAGCCGAAGAAGCTGCGCTGGCAGGTCGAGGAAGGCGTGATCCTGAAAGTGCGCTGCGAGCAAGGCCCGCCGAAGCCCGGCGAGGTGCTGACCATCGAGGCGGCCTCGTCGGCGCCGACCAAGACCTTCTACCGGCTGTACGTGCAGATCTACGAGCAGTTCGGGGCGACGGTCCTGGACGAGAAGAGCCACCTGTTTCTCTCGCCGCGGGAGTTCCGCGCGAACCTGGCGGGGTAGCGAGTCTAACGGTTTTCGACAGGCGTAGTGACACCTTCCACTTCGTCAAGCCATGTCTGGGCTTCCTCAAAACTCTTGAAGCGTCCTGGTCTATCCCCAATTGTGAAGACTCTGAATCCGCTCAGGTACGGTTCAAATTGTCCCATCGCCTCGTCAGCCTTATCTGGCGTAACCCCGACCAACTCCTTTTCCCAGCGCTCCAGGGCAAATCGCGCCAAGCGCACATCGTAGCAACGGGTGAAACGCAACCACCAGACGAAGTTCCACTCCGATCCATCAATAGCCAAGGTCTCCTTCCACAGGTCCAGCATGAAATTTACATCGCCCAAGCCTGATGCAGGCCCTGCCAAGTCGGTATAAGAAAGTGGGTTCTTGGCCCTTCGCCGATCATCAATCCACGCCTTGACCCAATCGCCAGGATTCTCATGCATAACAATCAAGGCTATCTTGCGGTACCTGTTGTCCGTTTCTGGTTTCAGCCAGGACAAGATTTGATCTTTGATCCACGGCATTCGCATCTTGCCGAACATTTCAAGACCCGTTTCGCCTTTCTTTTGGTTAAACATCTGCGTCCAATAACCCCACTCGGGCCGGAGTACGAAATCCGATAGGCCCGGGTCTTCACTCGAGATCAGCAACAGGAGCGTGTTGGCAACTTCTTCATCCAGAACGTTCCCGCCATCCTCGTTTGGCCTGGCGCTGCCAGAATTACCTTCAGGATTAAGTTGAATCTCGGCCGGATACCTCGAGTCATGTGGAAAGCATGCAAAGAACGGAACCACGACCTTGGGATTTAAGCGCGCAAATGTAGCAACTTCATGGTCTGCATGCAGGTGGGAAAAGTGCCTGACCATCCACTGTCGAACCTGCTCTCGTTCCGATTCAGTCTCGGCAAAACCTTCTCCATGCGTCGCAGGTTGAGTCAGTCGTAGGTCAGGCTCTTGATCATCGAGGAGCGGACGCTTCAGAAAGGCCTCGCCCAGGGGCTTCAAGGGTTGCTCATGATATAGGAGTATGCGAAGCGCGCGCATCGTACTCCAGTCCAGGTGAAGGAATGGCTCGGCTATTGGGTCGGTCCAGGCAGTTTGTATTTCTTTAAGCCCATTCTTCCGGGCCTCCAGATTATTGAGCGCCACCACAGGCCGAAATTCTTTAGCAGGCTCAATTCTGGAGTAATACAGTTCCTTAAAGGCCGGATACTCTTTCAAAAGGTGCCGAGCGCGTTTAACCGCCGCTGGGTCAAACGCTTCCATTTCCTTTAATGAGTCTTCCTTAAACTTCTTGAGTTTCTTAATGTCTTGTTGCCAACTCTTTACCGTGTCCTTGGCGCTCTTGGGATCGATTCCCTCGTAATGGTCGAGCGGCCATACAGCAAAATAGGAAGGAAGGGCTACCCAAGGAGCGTTCAGGTAATAACTTCTCCGAAGCGACAATATCACAGCCTGACCTCGTTCAAGCGGGTGCGGTTCGCCTCCAGGAATCCCCCGCTCGAATCTACTGAGGAAGGCTTTCAACGTACCTTCCTTGTAGTTACCTTTCAGAACCTTAAGGACTCTGAATTCTGATTGGATGGTGCCGTCTACGCCCTTCCAGAGCTCGCCCTGTTGAACCGCATGTACAATCAACTCGGATTCCGCGTACGCCCATTCGGGGGCTTCGTAGCCCACGGTGCCGGCCCATGCACCGGAAGACACGACGAGCAAGAGCAGAAAGAAGAGGCGGTTGGGATAAGTGCGCATGGAAGACTCTTTCTATTGCGATGACGACAGGGAAGAACCAACCTGTCATCCATTTCAACCAGAGTTCCTGGACGCCCAATCCCAACCTTCCTGTTAGTTGAAGAATAGACAATACTTATGCCGGCAGCTCTAGCCCTTGCATTTGCTTCCTAACGCACCTATCATGGCTTATTCAAATGGCTGACGCACGTGCGCAGCCCGAGTCCCAGAGCAGAGGGGAGGACGTACAGAAGCTTATGATCCGTGTCGAATCCCGTCCCGGCGAGTCGTTGGACAAGACCCTGCGCCGGTTCAAGAAGCAGTGCGAGAAGGAAGGCCTGACGAAGGATATGAAGCGCACGGCCTATTTCGAGAAGCCGAGCGAGCGCAAGCGCCGCAAGGAACGGCAGTCGTCGAAGGCCCGCGAGAAGGCCCGCGTCACGCGCGACTGAGTTCCGGGCCGAATCGGCCCTTTTCAACCCCCAGATTGATCCGGCCTGCACCGATCCGCGCGCGGCTTCGGGCTCGGGCGGGCACGCCCGCATTTCGGACAGGCGCGCCGCCGGCTCCGCGCTATCTTGATGCGCATGAAGGCCGTCGTGATCCAGGAGCCCCGGCGCACGGGGCTGCTGTCCATTGACCCGCCGCAACCCGGGCCGGGGGAGGTGCTGCTGCGCGTGCGGCGCGTGGGGCTTTGCGGGTCGGACCTTAACACGTTTCGCGGGCTGAACCCGCTGGTCCGCTACCCGCGCATCCCCGGTCACGAGATCGCCGCGACGATCGAGGCGCTGGGCGCGGGGGTCCCGGCGACCTGGCGCGCGGGGCAGACGGTGACGCTCAATCCGTACACCGCCTGCGGCGCGTGCAGTTCCTGCCGGGCCGGGCGGGCCAACGCCTGCCGCGAGAACCAGACGCTGGGCGTGCAGCGCGACGGCGCGCTGAGCGAGTTCGCGTGCGTGCCGCACGGGAAGCTGCTCGCGCATGCGGGCCTCGGGTTGGACGAACTGGCGCTGGTCGAGCCGTTCAGCGTGGGCTTTCATGCCGCGGCGCGCGGGCGGGTCGCCGCGGGCGAGACCGTCCTGGTGCTGGGCTGCGGGACGATCGGCCTGGGCGCGATCGCCGCCTGCGCCCTGCGCGGCGCGCGCGTGCTCGCGGTGGACCTCGATCCGCGCAAGCGCGCGCTGGCCGCCGAACTGGGCGCGGCGGAAGGGTTCGACGCGGGCGCGGGGCTGGAGGCGGCCGTCCGCGAACGGACCGGCGGGCACGGGCCGGCGGCGGTGATCGAGGCCGTCGGCGCGCCGCAGACCTACCGGCAGGCGGTGGAACTCGCCGCTTTCGCCGGGCGCGTGGTCTACATCGGCTACGCGAAGGCCGAGGTCGCCTACGAGACCAAGCACTTCGTCGCGAAAGAGCTGGATATTCTCGGCTCGCGCAATGCGCTGGGCGAGTTCGATGAGGTCCTCGCCGCCTTCGCCGCGCGCCGTTTCGACCCCTTGAAGCTCGTCACGCACCGCGTGAGCCTGGACGAGGCCGGCGACGCGCTGCGGGATTGGGCGAACGATCCGAACCCGGTGACGAAGATCCTGGTGGAGGTAGGTGCGTGAAACGTGAAGCGTGAAACGTGAAGGGGCCGCGCGGCTTGGCGTAGACTCAAGCCGATGCTTCATATCCTTTCCCAAAGTACGTTCCACGTTTCAACTCGTTGCCGAACCCGGGACACCCTCGCAGAATACAACCATGCCCGCGCGCTCAACCTCCACGACCGCCACCGTCACCGACGCGCAGGCCGGCTTCCGGGCCGATCGGGCGCTGGCGTCCTTGGCGCCGGGGCTGAGCCGGCGCGACGTGAAGATCCTCTTCAAGCAGAACCTCGTGCGGCTCAACGGAAAGTTGGCGAAAGGCAACGAGTCCGTGCAGCCAGGCGACACGCTGGGTTTCCCGGACCCGCAAGCCCGTAAGGTCCGCGACGAGCTGGCGCGCGCCAAGGCGCCCAGGCTCGTCACCGCCCACGGCAAACAGGTCGCGCGGTTGTACGAAGACGCGACGATGCTGGTCATCGGCAAGCCCTCGGGGATGGCGATCCATCACGCCGACGAGGGCTCGCGCCACCGCGAGACGCTCGAGGACGTGCTCAAGCGCTTCTACCCGTATCAGGGGCCGGCAGCCGATGAACCGGAAGCGCCCGAGGACGACGACGACGAGGCGTTGGACGACGAGGCGTTGGACGACGAGCCGGCGTTGGACGACGAGCCGGCGTTGGACGACGAGCCGGCGCGCGCAACCGGCGACGCGACCCCGGCGTGGCTCCGCGGGGAGGAGGACGACGAGCAGGACGTGCCGCCGCCCATCTCATTCCACAAAGCGTCCGAGCAATCCTCACGAAGTTCGAAGGTGGATGACGAGGAAGGCGGGGACGCGCCGGTGATCCTGCGCCGGGCAGGGGCTGGGGAACGAGATGGAGCATGCATGGAAATCGGGAACCGGGAAGCGACAACCGGCGTTCGGAAGCCCGCCGTGAAGGCGACCGACCGGCAGGGCTTCTGGTTCTGCCACCGGCTCGACATGGACACCACCGGCTGCCTGGTCGTGGCCAAGACGCCCGAGGCGCGCAACGTGCTGATTCAGCAGTTCTCATTCCATCAGGTGCGCAAGACGTATCTGGCCGTGGTCGTGGGCGAAGTCGAATGGGAGCGTAAGACCATCCGGCGCCCGATCACGTACGCCAAGCAGTCGGTCGAGAATACGAAGGTAAAGCGGCTCGACCCGCGCGCGCCGGCCTGGGTGCAGAAGAAGCTGGGTTCGCGCCCGATCCGCGGGGTCAAGAAAGGCGTGGCGCTTCACGAAGGCGATCCCGGCGGGAAGGCCTGCGAGACGCTGGCCATCGTCGAGCAGCGCTTCAAGGGCTTCACCCTCGTGCGCTGCGAACCGAAGACCGGGCGGCTGCATCAGATCCGCGTGCACCTCGCCGCCGAAGGCTACCCGCTGGCCTACGACCCGCTCTACGGCCGGCGCACGCCGCTGCGCTTCAAGGAGTTCAGCCCGCGCTCGGTGGCCACGCAGGGCGACGAGATCGTCCTCAACCGCGTCCCGCTCCATGCCGCCCGCGTTATCGTGACGCATCCGGTGAGCAGGAAGAAGGTCGAGGTCGAGGCCCCGCTGCCGCGGGACATGCAGGAGTTCCTGCGGGTCTTGAAGAAGTACCGGACGTAGAGCGGGTGCTGGGGAACACATCTTCAATCAGGAACGGACAACCGATAACCTGCAACGCTCAGCACGGGGCGGCTGCGCCGACCCATGGCACTCCAAGACTGCAAGAGGAAGACTGTCCCCTGAAAACAGAATCGAGTTCCCAGAACCCAGAGCCTAAACCCGGTATCTGATCTCTGATAAGCCTTGCAGTACCGCGTCCTTATGAGGCGTCTCACTATCGGCTTTTGGCAACCTGAAGGTGTGGGATTTGGGCCGCAACTTTAATTTCGGCAGTGCTTTAGATGAGCAAGGAGAAGGTCATGCATTGTCGCGGGCTGCTGAGTTTGGCCGTGCTTTTCTGGGCCGCACAAGTGCATGCGGAGGTGTATCAGGCGCCCGATCCGGAACCGACGCCCGAGGAGACGCTGATTCTGGAGTACATGAACCGCTTTCGAGCCGATCCGTCGGGCGAGGCCGACAAGATCCTCGAATTTGTCAAAGGCGGCAAAGCCGGGTGGATGGGCAATGGCGTGGATCTGGCGATGTTCGAGAAAGAGATGAAGTCGCTGAAGCCCTCGCCGCCGCTGGTCTTCAACCTGAAGTTGCTCGATGCGGCGCGCAAGCACAGCTTCTACATGATCAAGAACGGGCTGACGCACGTTGAACAGGCGGGGAAGGACGGCTTCGTGGCGGCGGACTTCGGCTCGCGGATCAAGGCGGCGGGCTACGAAGGCGGCGCGGGCGGCGAGAACTGCTTCGCATCGGGCCCCGGCCCGTTTGGCTCGCACGTGGGCTTCGTGATCGACAGCGGGCAGGGCGGCCCCGGAGGCATGCAGCCTGGCCGAGGGCACCGCATGAACATGCACAACGCCGGGTATCGCGAGGTCGGCCCAGGCGGAGTGCCGCATTCGAAGGGCTACCTCTCGGTCACCCACAACTTCGGCTCGCGCAACGTCCGCTTCGCCGGCGGGGTGCTCTATACCGACAAGAACAACAACGGCTTCTACGACGTGGGCGAGGGGCTGGGCGGGGGTGACGTTGAAGGCCAGCGACGGCTCGGCGGCGCAGAGCTGGAAGAGCGGCGCGTACGCCTTGGCGCTGCAAGGCAACGGCGCGGTGAAGCTGACCGCGCAGCTCGGCGACCGCTCCTTCAGCAAGGACTTCACCGCCGGCGGCGAGAACGTGAAGTTCGACTGGAACGTGCCGGCCGAGGCGAGCCTGGAACTGGCCGACAAGCTGCTCTCGCAGGTCGAAGGCATCGCCAACAAGAACTCCAGCACGTACACCAACGCGGTCCTCGAGTTGTACCAGGGCACGAAGAGCCTGAGCGTGGACGAGGAGCGGCGCAAGCGCATCGAGGAGCTGACGAAGGAACTCGGGCCGAAGCTCGAGGCGTCCCGCGAGGCCGTCCGCGCGGCGCTGCGCAACTACTCGCAGGACTTCAACCGCGTGCTGCTCGAGCATCAGAAGCCCTTCCAGGGCACCGGCGTCGAGGCGTGGTTCAAGGAGGCCGGAACGGTCGGGCAGGCCAAAGGCGGCTTCGAGGGGTTCAAGAAACAGGTCGAAGGGAACGCGAACCTGCCCGAGCAGCAGAAGCGGCAGTACCTCAATTATCTGGTCGAACTCCAGAAGCAGCTCAAGGAAACGGAGTTCCAGGCGCAGGTCTCGGCGCTTGTGGACGCCGCCATTCCGTTGGCCGATCCCAAGCGGGCGCATCTTTATAAGCGCTGAAAGGCTGAACTCCGGGAGCCGGGAACGGACTCTGGGCAAAGCTCGGCGCCGCGCCGAGCTTCGATAAGCACGCTTTTATCTGCGCAAGTCCAGGCATCATTTGATGTAAGCGTATCTGCGCTACCGCCGGGGCCGGCGGGTCGGACGATTATGTACACTTATTTGGCGAAAGTCGGGAGAGGTTCCACCGCAGCGGGGAGTTGGGTTTGAACGGACGCGGGAAACCCTGCGGCGGCTGGCCGGCGACGCGGACCCGGAGGTGCGGCGCAAGGCCTTGCGGGCGATGGAGTCCAGCGCCGACCCGGCGTTCGCCGAGTTAATGCTGGAGGTGGCGCGCAACGATCCGGACGAGGAATTCCGCGCCCGCGCGGCAGGTGGTCTGGGTCGGCTCCGCGGCAAGGATACGTTTTCCCTACTCACGCCATTCGCAAGCGACCCGTCGCCGAAAGTCCAGGCGTTCGCGATCACGGCGCTTGGCCAGACTGGCGACCCGCGCGCGCTTGAGTTCCTCGCCGCCCAGTTGAAGCGCGACGATGCAAAGATCCGCTCGGCCGCGCTGCGCGGACTAGCCAACCTGCGGGAGCCTCGCGTATTCGAACTGGCCAAATCTTACGTCCAGGATCCGGATGCGTACGTGGCCCGCATGGCGCTATACGCCTGCTGGCAATCTCCGGCGCCCAACGGGTTCCTGGTTCAGTTGGAAGCCCTGGAGAGCCATAACCCCAAGGTCCAGGACTTCGCGGCGGACCGGTTGAAGTGGTTGCTCGCAAACGAACCGGTCTCGCCGGAGCATGAGCTGCGAATCAAGGAGGCGCTGGCGGTGTACGAGCGGAGCAACCTGCCGGTCGTGCCGCCCACACCCGCCGCGGCGCCGGACGAGTTCTGAGCAGGATTCCCCAAGTCACGTTGTAAGGCCTGGAGGCGCGGCCGCGGCGGGGTATTGTCAAAAGTTGTGGATGAGCGAGAAAGAAAAGTGCGGCGTATCCTTGGTGGAGATCTAAGGCCACCACGCCCACAAGGGCAGGAGGATACGCCACATGAGCCAGGGTACGACGGTTTCGCTCGATCCGCAAGCGTCCAGCCGGGACGTGCTTACTCACATCCTGAACGAAGGCGCGCAGCGCTTGCTAGCCGCGGCGCTGAACGCGGAGGTGGAAGAATACCTCCAGCGTTTCGAGCGGGCGCGGGACGAGCGCGGGCATCGCGTGGTGGTGCGCAACGGCTACCTGCCGGAACGAACGATCCAGACGGGCATCGGCGCCGTACGCGTAGCGCAGCCGCGCGTGGAAGACCGGCGCCCCTCGGACGAGCGAGAGCCCTTTACGAGCAAGATTCTGCCGCCCTATTTGCGCCGGACCAAGAGCATGGAAGACCTGATCCCGTGGCTCTATTTGAAGGGCATCTCCACGCAGGACTTTCCGGAGGCGCTGAGCGCGCTGTTGGGGCCGCAAGCCAAGGGGCTTTCGGCCAATACGATCACGCGGATCAAGGACGTCTGGGCCTCCGAGTACGCGAGCTGGAACCGGCGGTCCTTGGCGGGCAAGCGCTACGTGTATCTGTGGGTGGACGGCATCTACTTCAACGTCCGCCTGGAGGAAGACCGCTCGTGCATCCTGGTGGTCATGGGGGCCACGGCCGACGGCAAGAAGGAACTGGTCGCCGTGCATGACGGCGTGCGGGAGAGCGAACAGTCCTGGCTTGAGGTCTTGACGGACCTGAAAGCGCGCGGCTTGAAGAACGGCCCGGACCTGGCCATCGGCGACGGTGCGTTGGGCTTCTGGGCGGCGCTTCCGAAAGCCTTTGCCAAGTGCCGGGTGCAGCGTTGCTGGGTTCACAAGACGATGAATGTGCTGAACGGCCTGCCCAAGAAATTACAGCCTTCAGCCAAGGAGAAATTGCATCAGATCTGGATGGCCCAGACGCGCAAGGATGCGCAGGCAGCGTTCGATGCGTTCGTGGCGACGTACCAAGCCAAGCATCCCAAGGCGGTCGAGTGTCTGCTCAAGGACCAAGACGCGCTGTTGGCGTTTTACGATTTCCCCGCCGAGCATTGGGCGCATCTGAGAACGACGAACCCGATCGAGTCCGCCTTCGCCACGGTGCGCTTGCGGACGCACAAGACCAAAGGCTGCGGCACGCGCCAAGCCACGCTGGCGATGGTGTTCAAACTCGCTCAGGTTGCCGAGAAGCGCTGGCGGAAACTAAACGGCCATAAGCTGCTGGAAGACGTGATTCGAGGCATCCGTTTCGTGGACGGCATCAAGGAAAACGCCGCATGATTCTCCTCTCGCCATCCACAACTTTTGACAATACCCCCGGCCGCGGCCTCCAGGCCTTTTTCTGTTTCAGGTACGGCTTTCGAGCGTTCGATTATCGCATGGTCGAAGTTGGCTTGTTTCATTAATTTCTTTTGCCTCAGCGTAACATTAAAGCTGCCATTGGGAATGATAAATGGGGTTACGAGCGGTACGCAAATGTAGGATTGAACGCGCGCAGGAACGAATCGCTCATAGATGGTATGTTAAATCCGACTCATGTGCGTGAGTGAATAATAAGCAGAAATCACGATAATTGAGCCGCGAATCGAAATTAATTCGATGGGCGCATCGTATTGATTATATCACTTCAATCAACTAAATTCGGAACTGGAACGCGAATTGGAACATTCACATGGACTAGTTTGCAGGCTCTAAATTCGAGAGATGCACGATGCCGCAATATTCGGAAAGCGGATCGACCTACCTGCTTTGCCGTGGCGGAGGGCTCCTATGCGCCTTGCCCCTCGAACGAATACTGGAGTGCATGCGTCCTCTTCCGCTGGAACCGCTTGCCGGGCTGGAGCCATTCGTGCTGGGGCTCTCGGTGATCCGCGGAAAGGCGACTCCGGTGGTCTCGCTGCCGGCGCTGCTGCAGCACGGCAACGAGGAGCCGCTGCGGCGCTTCGTGACGCTGCGCACCGAACGTGGAGCGCTGGCGCTGGCGGCGCCGGAGGTGCTCGGGCTGCGGGACCTCTCGGGGGCGACGTTCGAGGAGTTGCCGGCGCTGGCGCGGAGCGTGCGCACGGAGGCGCTCGAGGCGCTGGGCGCGCGCGACGCGCGGCTGCTGGCGATCTTGAACGCCTCGCGGATCCTCCCCGAGGACGCCTGGGGTCGCCTTGGGTTCGGGGGGCGCCCGAGTGAGCGCGTCGCTGTCCCTGGAGCATGTGGAGCGCTTACGCGCGCTGGTTGCGGCGCGGCTGGGCCTGCACTTCGAAGACGACAAGCTCGAGTCGCTGCGCGACGCGCTGCGGGCGCGGCTGGAGGAATCCGGCGTTTCGGACGCGGAGACTTACCTTGCACGGCTGGCGTTGCCGGGCTCGGCGCGGGCGGAGTTGCAGCGGCTGGCGGCGCGGTTGACGGTGGGGGAGACGTATTTCTTCCGGCATCCGGACCATTTCCGGGCCTTCGAGGAGGCGGTGCTTCCGGGCCTGCTGGCCTCGCGGGCGGGCGCGCGCCGGCTGCGGCTGCTCTCGGCGGGCTGCGCCAGCGGGGAAGAACCGTATTCGCTGGCGATCGCGCTGGACCGGCTGCTGCCGGACCGCACGTCCTGGCAGGTGGAGGTGGTCGCGATCGACGTCAATCCCGACGCGCTGGAGGCCGCGCGCAAAGGGGAGTATTCGGAGTGGTCGCTGCGCGAGACCGACGCGGAGACGCGGGCGCGGTACTTCCGCCGCTCGGGGCGGGCGTATGAGTTGGATCCGGCGCTTCGGGAGACGGTGACGTTCGAGGAGCGGAACCTGAAAGATGCCGACGCGGCGTTCTGGCGGCCGGGGGCCTTCGACGTCATATTCTGCCGCAACGTGACGATGTACCTCGAGCCGGCGGTGACGCGCGCGGCGATCGCGCGCTTCGGGCGCGCGCTGGGGCCCGGGGGGCACCTGTTCCTGGGTTACGCGGAAACGCTGCGCGGGATCTCCTCCGAGTTCCACCTCTGCCATACCCACGAGACGTTCTATTACCGGATGCGTGCGCTGGACGAGCCTCGTCCGGAGCCGCGGATCGAGCCGGAGCCGCACGCCGAGCCGGCGCCGTGGCTGCCGGAGCCCGACGCGAGCTGGGTGGAAGCGATCCAGCGCTCGTCGGACCGGATTGCCACGCTGGTCACGGCGCCGCCGGATTCGGGCGCGCGGGCCGGACCCGCTCCGGCTGGGCGCTGGAACCTGCACGAACCGCTGGATCTGCTGCGGCAGGAGCGCTTCGGGGCGGCGCTGGAATCGGTGCGCGCGCTGCCGGACGCGGCGCGGGACGACCCGGACGCGCTGCTGCTGCAAGGCGTGCTGCTGGTGAACACGGGGCAGGTGAAGGAGGCCGAGCGCGTCAGCGCGCGGGTCCTGGCCGCCGACGAACTGAACGCGGGTGCGCATTACGTGATGGCGCTGTGCCGCGAACGGGCGGGGGACCTGGCGGGTGCGGCGGATCACGACCGGACGGCGGCGTACCTGGACGCGGGCTTCGCGATGCCGCACTTCCACCTGGGACTGCTGGCGCAGCGGCGCGGGGACGCGGCGGGCGCGCGGCGGGCGCTGGAGACGGCGTTGACGCTCTTCTCGCGCGAGGACGCGGCGCGGATCCTCCTCTTTGGCGGCGGATTCAGCCGCGAGGCGCTGGCCGGGTTGTGCCGCGCGCGGATTCAGGCGCTGGGAGGCCGGGGATGAGCGAGGCGGGCGCGCGCGGCGCGGCCGGGCTGCGGCGGGCCTTCGACGCCGCGTTTGCCGCGGAACCGGGGCTGGCGCGCGCGGCCGGGGTGAAGCTGTTGACGCTGGCGGTGCACGGGGACCGCTACGCGGTGCGGCTGGAGCAGGCGGGCGGCGTGGCCCGGTGCGGAGCGCTGACGCCGCTGCCGAGCCGCGCGCCGGCGCTGTTGGGACTGGCGGGGCTGCGGGGCGAGGCGTTGCCGGTCTTCTCGCTGGCGCTTCTGCTCGGATACCCGTCGGCCGAGCCCGCGCGCTGGCTGCTGCTGGGGGCGGCGCCGGCGCAGGCGGGGCTGGCGCTGGGCGATTTCGAGGGCTGCGTGGAAGCCGATCCGGAGGCCTTCGTGCAATCCGCGGAGGCGGCGGGCGCGGGGCGTTCGGGGATGGTCGTGCGGCTGGGCCCGCACGCGCACACGCTGCTGGACGCGGCGGCGCTCTTCGCGTCGCTGCGGGCAACCAAGGAGCGATATTGAGCCATGTTCCAGGGATGGACGTTCGGCCAGAAAGTGGGCGCGGGCTTCGCCACGGTGGTGCTGCTCACTCTGCTCATTTCGGTGATCGCCGTATACGCGCTGCGCACGGTGGTCGAGAACAAAGACAAGGTGATCGACGTGAACGCGCGGAACCTCGCCGACACGCGGCAACTGGAGGCCCTGAATGGGGAAGTCTCGTCTCTCTCGAGGGGCTACTACCTGGCGAAGGAGGACCGGCGCCTGGCGGAGATCGAGGAGGTGCGCGCGCAGAAGCGCGCCTTGCTGAATCGCCTGAAGGCGAACCTGGGCTCCGAGGAGCAGGGGGCCCTGGCGCAGGTCGAGAGCGCCGACGCGGAGCTGCAGAAAGCGGTGGACGCGACGATCGCGCTGAAGAAGGCCGACAAGCCGCTGGAGGACATCGTGACCGCGTTCAACGAAGAAGTTTCCGTGAAGCGGCGGCGCCTATCCCAACTGCTGGAGGACCTGGAAAGCCGCGAGGCGGCGCGCCTGGAGGAGGCGAAGAAGGCGGCGAGCGCGCTGGCCGCCGACTCGACGAATCTGGTGGTGGGGATCGCGGCGACGGGTTTGCTCCTGGCCGTGGGGCTGGCGTATTTCCTGACCACGACGCTGACGCGGCAGATCGGCTCGGCGGTCCAGCACGTGCAGAGTTCGTCCGGGGAACTGCAGGCGGCGGCATCGCAGCAGGCCTCCGGGGCGAAGGAGCAGGCGACGGCGATGAACGAGATCACGACGACGATCAGCGAACTGATGGCGACCTCGCGGCAGATCGCGCAAAGTTCGCAGCGCGTGGCGCAGATCGCGGGGCAGACCGCGGAGGGCGCGCGCTCGGGGAACCTGACGGTGCAGCGGGCGCAGGAGTCGGTCTCGGGGATCCGGCGGCAGGTGGACCTGATCGTGAACCACATGCTGGACCTGGGCCGGAAGTCGCAGCAGATCGGGGGATCCTCGAGATCATCAACGAGCTGGCCGAGCAGACGAACATCCTCTCGATCAACGCCTCGATCGAGGCGGCGGGCGCGGGGGAGGCGGGGAAGCGCTTCGGGGTGGTGGCCGACGAGATCCGCAAGCTGGCCGACCGGGTGGCCGGCTCGACGAAGGAGATCCGCACGCTGATCGAGGAGATCCGCGCGGCGGTGAACACGACCGTGATGGCCACGGAAGGCGGCTCGAAGGCCGTGGACGCGGGGCTGGCGCAATTCAACGAAGTGGCCGCGTCGTTCAAGCGGATCGGGGACCAAGTAGGGACGACGACGGAGGCGGCGCAGGAAATCGAATTGAGCACCAAGCAGCAGTCCACGGCGGTGGAGCAGGTGAACCTGGCGATCTCCAACGCGGCCCAGGCCACGAAGGAGATGGAGGCGAGCGCGGTGCAGACGCTGCAGACGGCCGGGCAGTTGACGAGCCTGGCGCGGGACCTGACGCGGCTGATCCAGGCGAGCGCGTAGCCCATGGCGAAGGATCCGTACCGTTACTTCCGCGTCGAGGCGCGCGAACTGCTGGACGGCCTGACCCAGGGGCTCCTGGACCTGGAAAAAGGCGCGCACTCGAAGGAGCTGCTCACGCGGCTGCTGCGGCAGGCGCATACGCTGAAAGGCGCGGCGCGGGTGGTGAAGCTGACGAAACTCAGCGAACAGACGCACGCGCTGGAGGAACTCCTGGCGCCGTACCGCGAGGGGCAGCAGCCCGTGCCGGCGGAGCGGCTCGCGGAGATGCTGGACCTGCTAGACCGGTTTGCCGCGGGCCTTGCGGGCCTGCACGAGCCAGGGCCTGCGGCCGAGCCCGCCGCGGCTCCGGCGGAGCGCCCCCGCGGGCGCGCCGCGGCCGAAGAGACGTTCGAGACGGTGCGCGTGGACATCGAGGAGCTGGACCGGCTGCTCCAGGGCCTGGCCGAACTGGGCATCAACCTGGCCTCCCTGCAGCGCGCGGGCGCGCGCGTGACGCGGGCGCGGGGCTTGGCCGAGCGGTTGGCGGCGCAGCTCAGGGCGCCGGCCGAGCGGGCTGGAGGGGGCGGTCCGGGCCGGAACGCGCGGTGCTGGCGGCGGAAGAGCTGCGCGAGGCGCTCGCGCAACTCCAGGAAAACCTTGCCGGGGACGCGGAGCTCGCGCGGAGCGAACTGGTCCAGGCACGGGAACGGGCGCAACAACTGCGCCTGGCGCCGGTGGGTCACGTGTTCACGAACCTCGAACGCGCGGCGCGGGATGCGGGGGCGGCGCTGGGGAAGGCGGTGGTCTTCGAGGCGACGGGCGGCGCGACGCGGCTGGACGCGCACGTGCTGGCCTCGCTGCAGGGCGCGCTGTTGCAATTGGTGCGGAACGCGGTGGCGCACGGGATCGAGGCGCCGGCGGCGCGGCAGGCAAAGGGGAAGCCGCCGGCGGGCCGGATCCGGGTCGCGGTCGCGCAGCGCGGGAACCGGGTCTCGATCCGCTGCTCGGACGACGGGGCGGGGATCGATCTGGCGGCGGTGCGGGAGGCGGCGGTGGAGGCGGGCGCGGTGGAGGCGGAACGCGCGCCGGCGCTGAGCCTGGACGAGGTCGTGCAACTGCTGCTCAGGGGCGGCGTGACAACGGCGCTGCAGTCGACGGAGGTCTCGGGCCGGGGGATCGGGCTGGAGGTGGTTCGCGCGGCGGTGGCCGACTTGAAGGGCGAGGTCGCGGTCGAGACGGAGCCTGGGGCGGGGACGACGGTGGAACTGCGCGTGCCGATCCAGCTCGTCTCGCTGGCGGCGCTGCGGGTGGAGGTCGAGGGCCGGGTGGCGGCGCTTCCCCTTAGCGCGGTACGCAAGACGGTCCGGCTGGAACGGGAGCAGCTCATGCACGCGGCGGAGAAGATCGAACTGGTCTTCGAAGGGCAAAGCGTGCCGTACGCGCCGCTGGGCGCGCTGCTGGGGGCGCCGGGCGGCGTGGAGCCGCGCGCGGCGCTGCTGGTGGAAGCCCCCGCGGGCGTGGCGGCGCTGGGGGTGGACCGGCTGCTGGGTGCGGCGACGGTGGTGGTGCGGGCGCTTCCGGAGTTCGTGGGCGCCGACGCGGTGGTGGCCGGCGCGGCGCTGGATGCGGAGGGCCGGCCCGAGCTGGTGCTCGACGCGCCGGCGCTCGTGGAGGCCGCGCGGGCGGGGCGCGCGGCGGCGCCGCGCCCGGCGGCGGCGGCGCCTCCGCCGATCCTGGTGATCGACGACTCGCTGACCACGCGGATGCTCGAGCAGAGCATCCTGGAAGCGGCGGGCTTCGAAGTGGACCTGGCGGCGTCGGCGGAGGAGGGCCTGGAGCGCGCGCGCCAGCGCGCGTACGGCTTGTTCATCGTGGACGTGGAGATGCCGGGGATGAGCGGATTCGAATTCGTCGAGCTGGTCCGTTCGAGCGCGGACCTGCGGCACGTCCCGTGCATGCTCGTCACGTCGCGCTCCTCGCGCGAGGACCTGCAGCGGGGCAAGGACGCCGGGGCGCGGGCGTACATCGTGAAGAGCGAGTTCGACCAGGGCTACCTGCTGCGGACCATCCGCGAGCTGATCGGGTGAACGATGCCGAGGATCCGCGTGCTTATCGCCGAGGACTCCGTCACGATCCGCAAATGGCTCGTGGAGGCGCTCTCGCGGGAGCCCGACCTGGAGGTGGTCGGGGAGGCCGAGGACGGGCGGCGCGCGATCGAGCTTTGCCAGAGCCTGCGCCCGGACGTGGTGACGATGGACATGATGATGCCGGTGATGACGGGGCTGGCGGCGACAGAGTACATCATGGCGTACTGCCCGACGCCGATCCTGATCGTCTCGGCCTCGACGAACCGCGGCGAGCTGTTCCGCACCTACGACGCGCTGGCGGCGGGAGCGGTGGACGTGATCGAGAAGCCGCAGGCGGAGGACGCGGAGGACGCCTGGGTCCGGCGTTGCGCCGCGGCGCTGCGGGTGGTTTCGCGGATCAAGGTGATCACGCATCCGCGCGCGCGGCTGGGCCTGGCGAAGACCCGGCCCAGCACGGCATGGGACCAGCCCGAGGCCGCGCGGGAAGCCCCGCGCCAGGTGGTGGCGCTCGGGGCCTCCACGGGCGGGCCGGGCGCGCTGGCGGGGATCCTGGGCGCGCTGCCGAAGGACTTCGCGCTGCCGATCCTGCTGGTCATCCACATCGGGCGGTCTTTCGCGGGTTCCTTCGCGGAATGGTTGGACGCGCAGACCGCGTTGAACGTGCGCTATGCGGAGGACGGGGAGAGTCTGCCGGACGGAGGGACGGTGCTGATGGCGCCTCCGGAGCGGCATCTCGTGGCGGGGAAGCATCGGGTGCACCTGAGCGACGCGCCAGAGCGGCATTCGTGCCGGCCTTCGGTGGACGTGCTCTTCGAGTCGGTGGCCCGGGAATACGGGGCCCGCGCGGCGGGGTTCCTGCTGACGGGGATGGGCCGGGACGGGGCGGCGGGCCTGCTGGCGCTGCGGCGGGCCGGGGCGGCGACCTTTGCTCAGGACGAGGCGAGCTGCGTGGTCTTTGGGATGCCGCGCGAGGCGATTCAACTCGGCGCGGCCGAGCGGGTGCTGCCGCTGGACCGGATGCCGGCAGCGCTGCTGCAATTGGCGGGGGAGGCGCGCGGATGAGCCCCACCGTGCTGATCGTGGACGACAGCCTCACCGTCCGCATGGACCTGGACGAGGCCTTCCGCGAAGCGGGTTTCGGGACGTCCCAGTGCGCGACGCTGGCGGCGGCTCGCGACGCGCTGGGAAAAACGGTCTTCTCGCTGCTGGTGCTGGACGTGCTGCTTCCGGACGGCGACGGCGTGGACCTGCTGAAGGAACTGCGGCAGGGGCCCGCGACGGCGGGGCTGCCGGTGCTGATGCTGACGAGCGAGACGGAGGTGCGCGACCGGGTCCGCGGGCTCAGCTCGGGCGCGAACGAGTACGTCGGGAAGCCTTACGATACCGCGCACGTATTGGCGCGGGCGCGTGAACTGGTGCGGCGGAGCGAGGCCGAAGAGGAAGGCGGCGACGACGCATCGGTGCTGATTATCGACGACAGCGAGACCTTCCGGGAGAGCCTGAAGGCGGCGCTGGAAGCGGCTGCGTACCGCGTCTACACGGCCGGCAGCGGCGAGGAAGGGCTGCGCCGGGCAGCCGACCTGCGCCCGGCGATGATCGTGGTGGACGGCGTGATGCCGGGGATCGACGGTGCGACGGTGATCCGGCGGATCCGCTCGGACGTGGGCCTGCGGCACACGCCGTGCCTGTTGCTGACGGCCTCGGAAGGGCGCGACCGCGAGGTCCTCGCGTTGGAAGCGGGAGCCGACGCCTACGTGCGCAAGGAAGCGGACCTGGAGCTGATCCTTGCGCGGGTCGCCGCGCTTCGGCGCAGCTCGCGGGACACGCTGGCCTTCGGGCACCGCGCGGGAATCCTGGGACCCAAGCGCATTCTGGCGGTGGACGACAGTTTCACCTACCTTCAGGAATTAGCGGCCCAATTGGATCAGGAGGGCTACGACACGGTCCTGGCGCGGTCGGGGCAGGAGGCGCTGGACCTGCTGGCGGTGCAGCCGGTGGACTGCATCCTGCTGGACCTGCTGATGCCGGAGATGAGCGGGGAGGAGACATGCCGGCGGATCAAGAGTTCGCCGGCCTGGCGCGACATTCCGCTGATCATCCTCACCGCGCTGGACGAGAACGCGGCGATGATCCAGGGGATCAACGCGGGCGCCGACGACTACATCACCAAGTCGGGCGAGTTCGAGGTGCTGAAGGCGCGGGTGCGCGCGCAACTGCGGCGCAAGCAGTTCGAGGACGAGAACCGGCGGATCCGCGAGCAGCTTCTGAAGAAGGAACTGGAAGCGGCCGAGGCGCGGGCGTCGCGCGAACTGGCGGAGACGCGCGCGCGGCTCCTTGCGGACCTGCAGCACAAGAACCAGGAGCTGGAGTCGTTCAGCTACTCGGTCTCGCACGACCTGCGCGCGCCTTTGCGTGCCATCGCGGGGTTCAGTTCGGCGCTGCGGGACGACTACGCCGATAAGCTGGGCGACGAGGCGCGGCATTTCCTGAGGCGGATCTGCGACGCGACCGAACGGATGTCGGAGCTGATCGACGCGCTGCTGGAGCTGTCGCGGGTCTCGCGGCGTGAAATGAACCTGGAGCGGGTGGACCTGACGCGCTTGGCGCAGTCGATCGTGAGCGAACTTCAGGTCGCGGAACCGGAGCGCCGGGTCGAAGTGGAGATCGAAGAAGGCCTGACGGCGACCGCGGACCTTTTGCTGCTGCGGGCGGCCCTGACGAACCTCTTCGCCAACGCCTGGAAGTACACGTCCAAGCGCGAGGTGGCGCAGGTGCGCTTCGGGCGGCTCCAGACCGAGAAGGGTCCTGCCTACCGCGTGCAGGACAACGGGGCGGGCTTCGACATGGCGTACGCGCACAAGCTCTTTGGGGCCTTCCAGCGGCTTCATGCGGACAGCGAGTTCAAGGGCACGGGCGTCGGGCTGGCGACGGTCCAGCGGATCGTGCGGCGGCACGGCGGGGAGGTCTGGGCGGAGGGGCGTGTCGACCATGGCGCGTCCATCTACTTTGTGCTGCCCGAAGGTCCTTAAGAAGACTGGCGACGCGAGGCGACAACTGGGTTTGCACCGGCTCAAGCGGAACGAGCCGCCGCCTGCGAGGTCAAGAGCATGGGAAAACCACTGCGGCTGGTGATCGTTGAAGACAACGACGCGGACGTCGAGTTGCTGCTGCGCGAACTTCGCCGCGGCGGCTTCGAGCTGACGCATAAGCGCGTGCAGACGGCGGACGAGCTGCACGCGGCGCTGAACGAGGCGTGCGACCTGGTGATTTCGGACTACTCGATGCCGTCCTTCGGCGCCCCGGCGGCATTGGAGGTGGTGCGCGAGCGGAAGATCGACGTGCCGTTCATCGTGGTCTCGGGGAGCATCGGCGAGGATCGCGCGGTGGGCATCCTCAAGGCGGGCGCCCACGATTTCATCACCAAGGAAAACCTGGCCCGGCTGCTGCCGGCGATCGCGCGGGAACTGGGGACGCGGCGGAGCGCGAGGCGCGGCGGGCCGCGGAGGAGTCGCTGCGGCTGACGGAGGAGCAGTTGCGGCAGTCGCAGAAACTCGAGGCGGTGGGGCAACTGGCCGGCGGGGTGGCCCACGATTTCAACAATCTGCTCACGATCATCAACGGGCGCTGCCAGCTCGCCCTGGCGCGGATGCCGCCGGCCGATCCCGCGCGCAAGGAATTGGAAATCGTCCTGCAGACCGGGGAACGCGCGGTCTCGCTGACGCGGCAGCTTCTGGCGTTCAGCCGGAAGCAGATGCTGGATCCCAAGGTGCTGAACCTGAACGACTTGGTTCAGCACCTGCAGCAGATGCTGGTGCGGCTGCTGGGCGAGGACGTCGAGCTGCGCACGAAGCTGGCTCCCGACCTGTGGGCGGCCAAAGTCGACCCCAGCCAAGTCGATCAGATCGTGATGAACCTGGCGGTCAACGCGCGCGACGCCATGCCGCACGGAGGCGGACTGGTCATCGAGACGCAGAACACGGTGCTGGACGAGGCGTACGCGTCGAAGCATCCGGCGGTCAAGCCGGGCGAGTACGTGATGCTCTCGGTGAGCGATACGGGCTGCGGGATGGACGAGGAGACCAAGGCGCGGATCTTCGAGCCGTTCTTCACAACCAAGGAGATGGGCCGCGGCACGGGGTTGGGCCTTTCCACGGTCTATGGGATCGTGAAGCAGAGCAGCGGGCACATCTGGGTCTACAGCGTCCCGGGCCAGGGCACGGTCTTCAAGATTTACCTGCCCCGCGCGCGCGGCGAGAAGGTGGAAGCCGAGAGCTCCGAAGAGGCGCGGCTCAAGTCGGTCGCCGGCGCGGAAACGATCATGGTCGTGGAGGACGAGGACGAAATCCGCGAACTGCTGAATCAGGTCCTCGCGTCCCACGGCTACAAGGTGCTGCTGGCCGAGAACGGGCTCAAGGCGCTGGACCTCGCGGCCGCGCACTCCGGGGAGATCCACCTGCTGCTGGCTGACGTGGTGATGCCGAAGCTGAGCGGGCGCGAGCTGGCGGACCGCTTCATGCTTACGCGCCCGGGCACGCGCCTGCTGTTCATGTCCGGGTTCACCGACGACGCGCTGGCGAACCGCGGGGTGCTGGGCGAGGACGCCGCGTTTCTGGAGAAGCCGTTTTCGATCGACCTTCTGGCGCTCAAGGTTCGGCAGGTCCTGGACGCGGGGAAGCCCGATGCGCCGCAGGAGCCCCCCTCATCGGCAACATGAGCCGGCACGATTCGACATGGCTTAGGGTGGAGCAAGGCGCTATAAGATGCGTGCAAACCCAGGAATCGAGGATGTCGGTTGAGCGTGGCGGTCAGAACCTGTTCCGCGAGCGCCACCCGGAACACGCGCCGAATGCCTCGCGCGTCGAGCGCAACCTGTACCTGCGCCGCACGTTCAGGTTCCAAGCCCCGGGATGGTAAGCATGAATGGAGTCCATGCGCGCCTCTCGCCTGATCCTGCTCTTGTGCGCGCTGGGGTTGGGAGGTTCCCGCCTCCATGCGCTGAAGGCGCCCGAGTACGACCTGAAGGCGGCCTTTCTGTACAAGTTTTTCCCGTTCGTGCAATGGCCGGGCAACGCGTTCGCCGGGGCGGATGCGCCCACGCTGGCGGTCGGCAAAGGACAGGAGTTCGCGGATGGCGGAGGAATGGCTCGCTTCGTGGTGCGTGACAAGAAGGTCTCGTTCGAGATCGATCCGGAGGCGGCGCGGAAGTCGAGCCTGAAGATCGCGTCGCAACTCCTGAGCCTGGCGCGCATCGTAGGCCGGAAGGGCGAATGAGGATGCGCTTTCGCGACCTGCGCATCAAATGGAAGCTGCCGCTGACGGCGATGGCCATCAGCCTGATGGTGCTGTTGGCCGCGGGCGGCCTGCTGTTCGCGCACGAGTATTCGGCGGTGCGCGAGGCGATGGAGCGGGACCTCGCGGCCATCGGACAAGTGCTGGCGGCGAACAGCACCGCGGCGCTCTCCTTCGAGGATCCGCAGGCGGGCGAAGAGACGCTGCGGGCGCTGGCGGCCAAGGCGGCCGTCGAGGCGGCCTGCCTCTACGACGCCGACGGGCGGCTCTTCGCGACCTATGTGCGGGATGGGAACCTGGCTGCCCCGCCCGAGCGCCCGGCCGCGGACGGTTTCGAGGCCGGCGCGGAGAGCCTTTCGTTCTTTGGCCCGGTGCTGCTGCGGGGCCGCCGGATCGGGACGATCCATCTGCGCTCGGACTTTTCGCAGCTCGACGGCTGGCTGAGCGCGTACGCCAAGGTCTGCGCGGGGATCCTGGCGCTGACGGGGGTGCTGGCCTTTGCGCTCACGTCGATCCTTCAGCGCCCGCTGCTGGCCCCGATCGAGGAACTGACCGAGACGGCGCGGCGGGTCTCGGAGGAGAAGGACTACGCGCTGCGCGGCAGGAAGCGCGGCGAGGACGAACTGGGCTTCCTGATCGACCGGTTCAACGAGATGCTGGCGGCGATCCAGAGTCGCGACGCGGAGCTGGTGCGCGCGCGGGAGGAACTGGAGGAGCGGGTCGAGGCGCGAACGCGGGACCTGAAGGAGGCGAACAAGGAACTCGAGGCCTTCTCCTATTCCGTCGCGCACGACCTGCGCGCGCCGCTGCGCAGCATCGACGGCTTCAGCATGGTGCTGCTGGAGGATTACAGCGACAAGCTCGACGAAACGGGCCGCGGACATCTGGACCGGGTGCGCATGGCCACGCAGCGCATGGCGCAGCTCCTGGACGACATGCTGAACCTTTCGAGGGTGACGCGGCGCGACTTGAAGCCGACGGGCGTGGACATGAGCCGGATGGCGGAAGAGGTCTTCGAGGACCTGCGGGTGCGCGAACCGCAGCGACAGGTGGAGGCCGTGGTCGCGCCGGAGTTGCGCGTGGAGGCGGATCCGGGCCTGCTGCGGATCGCCCTGGAAAACCTGATCGGCAACGCATGGAAATTCACGGGCAAGAGCGCCGCCCCGCGCATTGAGCTGGGTATAATGAACGACAACGGCCGGCCGACCTTCTACGTAAAGGACAACGGGGCGGGATTCGACATGGCCTACGCCAAGAAGCTGTTCGGGGTCTTTCAGCGCCTGCACGCGGCGACCGAGTTCCCCGGGACGGGCGTGGGCCTGGCCACGGTGCAGCGGATCGTCAACCGGCACGGAGGTCGGATCTGGGCGGAGGCCGAGCCGGGGAAAGGCGCTTCTTTCTACTTCACGCTGAAAGATTGAACAGGAGCATCGCCATGCCGAAGAAATACATCCTGCTGGTCGAAGACAATCCCGACGATGAGGCGCTGACGTTACGCGCGTTCAAGAAGCACAGCATCTGCAATGAAGTCCAGGTGGTCCGCGACGGGCAGGAGGCGCTGGACTACCTCTTCCGCGAAGCCGCCCACGCGGGTCGCGATTCCTCCGAGATGCCCACGGTCGTGCTGCTCGACCTGAACCTGCCGAAGCTCGACGGCCTGGAGGTGCTCAAGCGCCTGCGCGCCGATGCGCGCACGAAGCTGCTGCCGGTGATCATCCTGACCTCGTCGAAGGAAGAGCAGGACGTGTTGCGCGGCTATGGGCTGGGCGCGAACAGCTACATCCGCAAGCCGGTGGACTTCCAGCAGTTCCTCGACGCGGTGGGGCAGTTGGGCCTGTACTGGCTGCTGCTGAACGAAAGCCCGCCGCGGGCGTAGCGGGGGCTCAGTACCGCGCCGCGGAAGTTCCTGACCCACGGCGCAGGGCCTTTTGCCCCGGCTCTTCGTTGCGTCTCGGTCATAGATCTTCGTCCCGATATGCATCCTCGACGCGCCTTGATCCGGGACAAAATGCCCGGCGCATTGGGCCAGTGACTTCGGCGGCATGGTACTCAGGGATTCCGCCGCGCGTACGAGACCGAATGGATGCCGGCGCTAGTTTTCCGGAAGGCTCTGGATTTTAGGCCCCTATCCAACTTAAACTGCGTCATATGGTTGCAGGGGCGGCGCGGTCCAAAATCCATTCAACAGCCGCGCCCCTGCCGACGACTGAACCTATGGAGCGGCGTACGGCGTGGCCCTCTCCGATGCGGACTTGGTTCGACAGACGCTGAGCGGTGACCGCGAGGCCTTCGGGAAACTCGTGGAGCGGCACCGGCGCACGGTGTACGCGCTGGCGCTGCAGCGCGGGTTCCAGGCGGCGGAGGCGGAGGACACGGCGCAGGAAGTCTTCGTCAAGGCGTTCCGCGGGCTGGACGCGCTTCAGGATCCGACGATGTTTCCGCGCTGGCTGTACGGGATCGCGGGCCACGTCTTCGCGGACGCGGCGCGCGCGCGGCGGCGGCGGCGGCAGCGCGAAGAGCCCGGGTTGGACGGCGCGCCGGAGCCGGCGGAGTTTCACCGTCCCGCGGACGCGCTGGGCCTGGAGGAGGACACCGCGGCGGTGCTGGGCGCGCTGGAAGGGCTGGCCGAGGAGCAGCGGGTGGCGCTGACGTTGCGGTACCTTGAAGGGTTGAGCCCGCGGGAGATCGCCGAGCGCCTGGGCGAGCCGCGTGGAACGATTCGCAGCCGGATCCACCACGCGCTGCGTTTCCTGCGGGAGTCCTTCGGGGCGGGTCCGCGCGCCGCGGCGGCGCGCGAGGAGTCGGACGCCGAATGAGCCACGCCGAGACCTCTCCCGAATCCGCGCCGGCGCTCCAGTGCAGCGAGGCGCGCCGCCTGATGGACGCGCTGGTCGAAGAGGGCGCGCTGAAGGAGACCGAGCGTTCCCTGCTGTTCCTGCATCTCAAGCCCTGCGCCGCCTGCCGCGCGGAACTCGACCGGCGCCGCGCGCTGGACGCGCGGCTGTTGCGCGCCTTCCGGTCCGTGGATACCGAATCGCGATTTGCCGAGCGGGTGTTGGCCGCCTTGCCGTCCGGAGGCGACCCCGATGCGCCGGAGTGGCTGAAGCGCCCGGTCGCGCGCCCGCGCGACGAGTTGGCCCGCGCGCTGGCCGAATCCGAGGAAGCCCAGCAGCGGCGGCTCTACCCCTGGGCGCGGCGGCTGCAGACCTGGGGCGTCTTCGCGCTTGTGACGATCCTGATCGGGATCGGCCTTTTGGGCGCGTACTTCCGGCACGGCATCACCGGCACGCCTTCGGAGGCGCCCTGCCTCGTGACGCGCGTGGAGGGCCTGGGCGACGTCGAGCATTATGAGCGCAAGGAATCGCTGGTCGTCGGAGAGATGCTGCAAAAGGAGCACGTGATCTCGGCGCGGAGCGGCCCGCGCCATCCGCGGCTCTCGGTGCGGCTGGAAAGCGCGCGGAAGACCATCGGCGACGTGCACCTCAAGCCCGGCTCGAAGCTTCGGATCTTCAACCGGCACCACTTCGAGCTGCTGAAGGGCGAGGTCTACTTCGAGGTCCGCAAGGACCGCCCGGGAGCGGAGGCGAAGGAGGCGTTTCTGGTCGATACGCCGATGGGAACGGTCGAATGCGTGGGCACGGTGTTCGGAATCCGCGTGCCGGACGGAGCGGCCTCGACCGTGACCGTGCTGGTGGACGACGGCGTGGTGAGCCTGCATCCGCGCTCGGGCCAGGTGCGTTCGTTGCGCGCGAACGAGGAAGCGGATTTCCTTGCCGGCGGCCTTTCGCCGGTGCGCCCCGCCGATCCCGACCGCTTCGCATGGGTCCGCCCGGGGACGGGGGACGTCGTGGTCGCCCGGCCCGAGCTTGAAGGAGCGCCGGCTCCCGCGCCCGCCGCGCCGCCGCTGGGCGTGGCCGTGCCCAGGCCCTTCGACGGCCGGCAGGCGGTGGAAGGCGTGGACTTCCGGGGCCTCACGCTGGCGCAGGCCTGGGACCGCCTCGGCCGGCACCTCGAGAACCCCCTGGGCGTGCGCGCGAGAGAGGACGAGGCCCGCCCGCCCGCGTTTCTAACCCGCCCTGGCACGCTGCTCGTCCGTGACGCGCTGCCCGCCGAGGCGGTGTTGCGCTGGCTGGCGCGCGACTTCGGCCTGCGCGAAGACGCGGCGGGGCAGCCGTGGCGTTCCGCGGAGCCCGATGAGGAACTTGGGCGCCCCGTATCCGGTCATTGGCCCGAGGACCTGCTCGAGCGCGCCCAAGCGCCGCTCCCGGAAGCGCCGGGTGAGCCCGGGATGCGGACGCTAAACGAGTTCCTTGGCGAACTGACGGAGCGCTCGGGGATCAACCTATGGCTCGATCCGCGCGACGCGCCCGAAGACGCGCGCGCCTGGCCTCGCGAGACGGAACGGGGCGCGAGCTTCCTGGACGTGCTTCGCGCCACCCTGGCTGCCGCGAAGCTGGAGGCGTTGCCGTACGACGGCTTGCTTTCGGTCGCCTCGCCGGACCGGATCGAACGCCTGACGACCGTGCCGCGCGTGGCGCCGCTGGCCGAATGGTTCGGGCGCGCGCCGTCCCTCGAAGAGTTGCGTGAGACGGCGGCATGGGCCGAGGCGCTGCGCCTGCTCCCCGATGGGCGCTACGGGCTGGGCGCGGAAGGCGCGCCGGTGGTCCGCAAGGCCGAGGCCGCCGGCGCGCTGCGCGTCGTGTGCGGGCGCGGGTCGTACCAGCGGCTCGAAGGGGCGCTGGACGCGGCGCGCGAGGCCTCGGCCATGGTGAGCCCGCCCGCCGAGGCGCTTTACGCCGACCGCATGGCCGGGAGCGTTCGCGATTTGAGCAGCCTGGCCGAGCTGGCTGCGCGGCGCGGGGTCAAAGTTTCGCTGGCGCTCGAAGATCCCGGCTTCCCCGCGCAGGCCTTCGTCAACAAGAGCCTCCCGCTGGGGCGCACGCTTGAATGGGCCGCGCGCGCGCACGGACTGGGGTTGCGGCGGGAAGGAGAGGAACTCGTCGTCGACGCCCATGCGGCTTGTTACGGCGCGCCGGCGATGCAAGTGGTGGAGTGCGCGGCGCTGGCGCGACAGCGCCCCGAATTCGCCGCCGAAGCCTCGCGTATCCTCGCCGCGCAGCTACGGCTCGGGTTCCCCGAGCGCTTCGGCAAGCGGCGGTTGTACTCTTTGCCCGGGAGGCTGGCCTTCGAGGGCGACCTGGACGATCTGGCCGCCGCCCAGCGCATGGCGCGCGACCTGGGCGTGGCGGTGGAGGCGCAGCCTGCCGGGGCGCCCTTCAACGTCCATGCCTGGAGACCGGCGTGGCGCGCGGCGCTGGACGAGAACCTGTCCGAGCCCTTCCAGGGCGACGGCTCGGGGACGCTGGAGGGCGAGTTTCGCGCGCTCCTGCGCGGCGGGCCTTTCGTGCGCTTGCGCGCGACGATCCTTGTCGATCCGGCTTCAATGGAACGGCTGGCCGAGCGCAAGCTGGGTCCCATCGAGACGAAAGAGAAGTCGCTCGGCGAAGTCCTCCGCGCCGTGGCCGCCGCGGCGGGGCTGCGAGTGGCGCTGGAGGACGAAGTGGTGTGGCTGAGGCCCTAAGCGGCCTTTCGGCGCGCTTTCAAGTATCTGCTTGGCCCTTTTGACCGTGCTCTTCGTCGTTCGCTCGTTGCAGATGTTCTCCGAATATGCTCCTCGCTCACTCCTCGATCACGGTCAAAATGGCCGGCGCATAGTCCTTGAATTCGCACCGCAAGGCCGCTTAGGATCTGGAATCCCGGTATTCGGGCGGGCGCCCTGGCCGAGGTCAATCCATGCGCTCCCAACCCATGCTTTGCGTGCACGATGTCGAGGCCAGCAGCCGCTGGTACCAAAAGCTGCTCGGCTGCCAGAGCGCGCACGGCGGCAAGGAGTACGAGCGGCTCGTGGACGGCGGGCGGCTGATCCTTCAACTGCACGGCTGGGAAGAAGACCACCATCACGGCCCGATTGGCGATCCGGAGGACCGGCCCTACGGGAATGGCGTGCTGCTTTGGTTCGAAGTGGACGACTTCGACGCGGCGCTTGCGCGCGCGGAGGCGCTTGGCGCGGAACAGGTTCTGGCTCGGCATCGCAATCCGCCCGACGGCGCCGGCGGGCCGAACCATTGGGAGGTCTGGCTGCGCGACCCCGACGGATACGTCGTGGTGCTCGCGAGCCCCGACGGGACGGCGGGCGGGCCGTGGAAGCCGTGAGCGCGCGGGCGGGATCGTGAAAGGCACGGGGCGGCTGCGCCGGCCCTTGGCACGCTTTCAATGCCTGAATGCGGCGGGACGCCCGCGGCAAGGCGATAGGCAGGTGCAAAGTGCGAGGCGTTCCTATTTCCGCGTGATGGGCCAGGGCGGCGGGAGCTTGGCCGGGACGAACGACACCTCGTTGTTGACCTCGACGATCTCCGGAATTTTTCGCGCGGCATCGAGTTCTACGCGGACGGTCTGCGCCCCGTCGGGGACGGCCACGCGAAACTCGGCGATCTTCGGGAGCAGGTCGGCGGGGGCTTCCAGCGACTCGGTCTCCTGCTCCAGCGCCACGTGGTCCCCGACCGTGATCCGGATGCCGTACGCGCCGCTGGCCTTAGCGCCGATGTTATGAACCCTGACGACGAGTTCGCCGGCCTGCGCGTCGTAAGCGACGTCGTCGACGCAGACGGCGAGGTCCGGGCGGGCGCGGAGGTCGTCGAGCGCCTCGAGCTGCTTGCAGGTCACGAACCAGACGGTCCGCGGCGGGATCTTCAGCGGAACGGCGTCGAAGCGGGCCAGTTCGAGCGTGCGCGGCGGGGCCAGCGTGCCGGGGGCGTCGAAGGCGCCATCCTGGTCGGCGTCCGCGCCTTCGGTCCACTCGTAGCGGCCGTGGTCTAGGCGCCAGACGCGCAAGTCCACGCTTGCTTCCTTTTCTTCCAAGTTGACGATCCAGACCTCGAAGCGCTTGCGGTCCTGGAGCCTGACCATGGGCGCGAGGCGCCCGCTGGCGCGCTCCCAGCTCACCGCGTGCTTGGGGTACAGTTCGTTGCGGAGCATGGCGGGGCCGCCGAGTGCGACGCGGTTGAGGAGCCGCTGGGGAAGCCAGACGCGGTCGGTCGACTGCTCCCCGACGGTGAGCATGGGGAGTTCCCAAAGGATGTCGTTGTAGGAGAGCTTGAGCCCTTCGGTAAGGAAGTTCATGTCGCCGGTGCACTGCCAGGCCACGTAGAAGGAATCGATGTCCAGGTAGTCGTCGTTATGGATGGAGGATTCCCAGAGGTAGGGCATCTTCGCCGCGGCGACGTGGCGGTCCTTGAGCGACGTATCGCCGGTTTCCTGGATGTAACGGTCGGCGCACTGTCCGGTCTGGCGCAGGTGGCGGTAGTCGCGCAGGTCGCGCTCCATGCCGAGGCGGATGTGTTCGAGGTACTTGCGCGCGCCGGTGAATTCCCAGGCGAACCAGGGCGCGTTGAAGAAGCCGTAGCCGAAGCCGGGGTTGGTGTCGTTGGTGCGGACGTCGCCGCTATCGGTGTAGACCTCGGCCGAGACGAGGCGGCCGAGCTGCTCCACTTGCGAGGCCTGGTGGGCCATCATCCCGTCGGTCCAGTCGACGACGGTCTTCACGCAGGCGGGGTTGCCGTTGTACCAGGCGATGAGCATGCCCGGCTGGAGGGCGAGGGCGTTGGCGCCTTCGTCGGAGGCGCCGGGGCCGGTGCGCATTAAGAGTTTGCCTTCTTTGTCGCAGCCGTAATCGGCGGCCTTGAAGTGCAGGTGCCCGCACTTGGGATGCACGGCCAGCATGTCCTTGTAATGCGCGGCGAACTTGAAGAGGCGCTCCATGCGCACGGGATTGCCGTATTCCATCAGGGCCATATGGGCCTGGGCATTGGGGCCGTCTTCGTGGGTGTGCAGCGCGTCGGTGTAGCCGCCGAGTCCGGATTCGCGCATCTTGTTGAACCAACTGTTCTCCGCGACGCGCTTGAGGGACTCGAAGAGCACGGGGTCGGGCCCGCGCATGAGCTGGAGCGCCCACCAGTCCATGACGAGGTCGGTGTCGTCATTGATCCCGTCGTTGGCGCCGAACTCGCCGACATCGTTCTCGCGGTTCGCGATCCACCAATAGGGCACCTTCTTGTTGGCTTCGATCGCCCCGTCGAGGTAGACGGCCCAGGCGGGGATTCCTGGAGGGGGCTCTGGGAACTCGGCGCGCTTCTTCTTTTCTCGCGGGTGGACCCAGTGCCAGTAGCTGCCCACGACCTCGTCATCGGGCATGAGCGCGCGCAGCGTGTCGATGCCGTTGAGCAGGAAGCGCAGGGTCTTGAGCTTCTCCGGCGGGTAGCCCCAGGGCCGGGACTCGCTGATCTCCTGGAAGATGTCGCGCGCGCGGGCGAGTTGGTCGTGGGCGAACTGCGGCAGGGCGGCGTCCACGCTTTGCCAGCGGAAGGCGACGGCGGAGGCGGCAAGGTCGATGCGGGTGTCGTCGCGGAAGGTCAGCGCGAGGTGCGGGCGGACGTTTTCCATCAACACCAAGTCGCGCAGGTCCAACATCAGGCGCAGGCGCCCGGCCGAGCCCGCGAGCTTCACGTCGGCCGTGACGGCGTAGCGCTCGGGGTTGAGGGGGTCGAAGACATCGACGCGCAGCACGTTGGTCTCGGCGCCGGCGGCGATGGCGAGATCCAAGGCCAGCGCGCCCAGCCCGCGGCGCTCGGGGCTCGCGGGGCCGAGCAGGTGGACGGCGCGCATGGCCGGGCAGGCGCGCGTCTCGCCCGCGCCCCGCGGCACGGCGTAGAGGGTGTCCTGATCGGACGGGTAAGCGAGGCGCCGAATGTGCACGGCTTCGGGCGGTTCAGGGCCTTCGGGCTTCATGGCGGTAAGGCCCAGGCGTTCCCAGCCGTCCGCCCCGGCGTCGGCCCGCGGGTCGTAGGGGACGGTGCGGAACAGGCTCATCTGGTAGACCGCGCCTGCGCGCGACTTCTGGGTCTCCGGGTCGGTCATCCAGGGGCGCGTCAGTTGAAAATGCTCGCCCGAGGCCGGCGCCTCCAGCATGGTGTGCACGGTGGCCGGATGGCGATCCTCGGTGTAGGGCAGCCCGGCCAGCGCCTGATCCGAGCCGGCCTTGACGAGACTGACCTCGCCGGAACCCAGGATCTGCACGACGTCGAAGGACTCGCCGGGTTCGAGATTGATCTCGAGGGCGCGGCCCCTGTTGTAATAGCCATTGCTTCCCGGCCAGCGGCGCGCGCGCTCGCCGTCGAAGATCATCCAGTTGCTGCGTTTGACGTCCCGCGCATGAGCGACGCCGGCCTGGCGCAAACCGAGGCCCGGACCATCCTTCAGCGCCAGGATGGGCTTGAGCCCCGCGGGATCGCCCCAGCCGTTGACGGCGCGTTTGCGTTCGCACCATCCCGCGGGGTCGAGAGCGCTCGGCTGGGGCAGCTTGCCGGCGGCCAGTTCGGCGATCTCGGCGTCGGAGAGCCAGCGGTCGTAGACCGCCAACTCGTCGTAGGACTGGGAAAACTGCGCGCCGCTGGGACGGAAATCGGGGCGAGTCTCGATGCCCAGGCCGATGTGGTTGAAGTGGCCTTCGTAGGACCAAGCGCCCTTGTACTCGGCCCCCAACTTGCCATCGACGTAGAGCGCCATGCCGCGAGCCTGGTCCCAGGCCAGCGCGAGGTGGCGCCACTCCCCCGCCTTGATCGCATTGCGGTAGGCGTGGACGCTCAGGCCACGCCCGCCAGCGCTGCCGAGCGTGCCGATCGCGCCGAGGGTCTGCTGTCCGTAGTGGATCTTGAGGAAGCGCGAGTAATTGATGCGCTCCAACGGGCTCAGGTCCAGGATGAGAAACCCCTTGCCGGTCGGATCTTCATCGGGCCGCCAGAAAAATGCGATGGTGCCCGCGGCGGTGTAGGCGTTCCCCTCGCCTTCGTAAACGAGCTGCCGCCCCTTGGCGACCTGTACGGCCTGACCAAGCTTGCCCGGCGCCAGCGGGAGGTCCTTCTGCGGATTGCGCTCGACGAAGGGTATCCCGTCACCGCCGCGCGCGATCTCGGGGGTGTGACCCGTGTCGAAGGAGGCGCGGAAAACGAGGCCTTCCTGAGCGGGGGCTGGGCGGACCGCCCAGCCCGCAATTATAAGGAGGAGGGCCAAGGTCAGGCGCATTGGGTCAGGCTCCTTCCGGCTGGGGCGGGCGCCATGCATGCGGCATCTATTGGAGTACAATTGTATCCATTACTTCGCATACACCGATCCGGATTATCGAGTCACATCTTTATAAGGTATTGGGGGGTCTATAGAGGTCATAATGGATACTATTGTACCCATATATAACAGCCCGGTTACGTGGCGCGGCGGCCTCGCGCTATTCCCGCACGATGACCTCCGTGCCGGTCTTGACGCCGCGGACCCAGCGTTCGGCGCCGGAGATGAAGCGGACCTTGAGGTCCACCGTCTCCACATTTCCCAGGCCCACGTGTTGGAGGGGGTGCAGGTCCTGGGGGTAGATGCCCTGCCGGTAGTGGATCAGACGAGGCTGGCCGTGTTCGTCCTTCCGCGCGGGGTCGCAGACCCAGAGTTTGCAGCCCAGGAACGCCATGACCGGCAAGCGCGGCTGGACGCGCAGATGCAACCCCTTGCCGGGGGTATCATTGCGATACAGGACGGGCTTGTTTTCGAGGATGGCCGCCGCATCGAGGTCGCCGTCGCCATCGAGGTCGGCGAAGGCCATGCCATCGCTGAGGGTCGCGACGGCTGCGCCCTCGAGGAACCTGCCCCCGCCGAAATTGAGAAATACGCCATAGTGTATCCCATAGTTGCTGTCTCCATAAATCAGGTCGCGCCAGCCGTTGTTGTCGAGGTCCAGGAGCTTGGGAAGGAGCTGGCCGGAAGAAGGCGGATTGGCGCCTTTGTGTAACGGGCGTTTCGGCGGGTAAAGCCGGGCTTCGGATTTGGCAAACTGCCCCCGGCCATCGTTGGTCCATAGCTCGCCGTTAAGGGGATTGATCAGATCCAGGTCGCCGTCGGCGTCGAAGTCTTCCGGGATAAGGTGTTGGGCGTCGTCTTGGGGCAGGCCGCGCTCCTTCGTGGTATCGACCCAGCCCAAGGCGCCGGCGCCGGGGTTTTTCAGCGAGAGCACCCAGGTTCTGGAAATATGGGCGCCGGACCAGCGCCCCGAGTTGAAGTAGACCAAGAGTTCGGAACGGTGGTCCCCATCCAGGTCGGCGGAGAGGGCGAAGGGGAAGCTGTTTCCGCGCCCGGCGGCGTTGGCGGGCACGCCAAGCCGGTCCTTGGCGGTCCAGGCCGTGGCAACCTCGAGCGCGTTAGGCGGCCTGGACGGCCAGAGGCTCGGTTGGGGCTGCACGATCACGGCGGCGCCGGAGGGGCCGCCTTGGAAGAACTCCTGGCACGCGCCGTCGCCGTCCAAGTCGATCCAGCCGCCCCGCGCCGAGAAGCCCAGGGACGTGAAGCCGCCCGCGCCGTCGCCCAAGCAGACATATTTGCCGTTCCAGGCGTCCGCGAGACCGTCAGCGTTAAGATCCCACCAGATGGGCGGATCACCCTCGAAGATCCACTGAGTGTCGGCACGGGCCGCGCTTTCGAGCAAAAAGTCGCCCTTCCGGCTCAGCTTGGCGCGGACGACCCTCTTGCGGTTGTAGCCCAGCAGTTCGAATCCGCCGCCCTGTAACGGAATCAGGTTGATGTTCGCCCCGTGAGTTAGGTCCTTGGAGACGTCTTGCAGGTACTTTTCCGAACCTGGAATGGCGGCGAGGGGCAGCGGCAGGAGTTGTTTCTGAGGCTCGAACGGCGGCGACGAAGAGGTCCGCTCGGCGGCGGGCGGGTCCGCCGGCGCGCCGGTCGGCGGTTCCACGGGGGTGGGCGCAGGCGCGGGCTCGGAAGGCGGGTCGTTCCCCGCCAACCGGGCCGCTGCCTCGGCGGCCGCGGCCAGCTTCCACTCGTCCAGCGCCACGCTCACGCGGGCGGCGAATAGACTCTCGGGATGCCCCTTGAGAAAGGCCTCGGCCGCCGCTACACGCTCGTCGCGCTCTTCGCTCGTCGCGCCGGGCAGCGCCATGAGCCGGTCGAAGCGTTCCTGGACGGGATCGGGCAAGGGTTGTTCGGGCGCGGGAACCGGAAGCGGGTCAGTCGCCTCGGGAGGCTCGGGGCGCGCGACCGGCGGGTCAGGCGCGGGGGAAGCCGTCTTGCCGTTTTCGGCCGCGGTGGGCGCGGCCGGGTGGGGTTGCACGGCGGCCGGCTCCGCTTCGCGCACGGGCGGCTCTGCGTTCGCCGTTCGCGCGGGCCGCGGCGAGGCGGCGAGGAGGAGCGCCGCGAGGCCGGCGAGGAACACGGCGCCGCCCAGCGCCAAAATCGCCTTGGGCGCTCCGGCCGAGGCGGGTTTCCGTTCGCGCCGCGCCGGCGCGAGCTTGCCTTGCGAAGCCGGCGCGTCCGCGCGCGGCGGGAGCGTGCGAATCGCCGAACTGCGGCGGCGCGTCCTGCCGTCCTTGGAGTCGCCGGCGAGCGGCAGGTTCGCGGCGGGCACCGTCGGCGCTTGGCGCCGCAACAGTTCTTCCGCGCCTTCCTGCGTGAGCGGGAGGGTCTCGAGGGTCAGCACGCCTTCCGCGCAGGACTGGCAGTAGACGCCGCGCAGCTTTTTTGTCGCGCGCCTCGCCCGCCGCGATGTCTTTCTCGGTGAGCCGCGCGCCGCATTTCTCGCAGAAATAGAACTTCATGATTCGTTAGCGCCCCAAGCTTGAACGCGCCTTGCAGGCGTCCTCGAAGGTGCGACGATCCCATGCGGTGTATTGCGCCTGCAAAGCGCGTTCGGATACGTACCGGTACGGCATGTCTCTTCCTTGGCGGCCCGCGAATTCGCCGGAATTCCCGTCTCAGTCTAACCAACGCCGGTGTACAAAGTCAAGTTAAACAAGTTTAGGCGCGTGGAGCGCGTGAGTGGATGACGGGGCGGGAGGAAGGCGTATGAGCAGAAGCGCGTTGGGTCTGTTGGCTTGGCTTGCGTTGTCCGCCGGAGCGGCGGAGCCGGCGGGCGAAGACGCCTGGAACATTTTCCCCAGCGTCGAGAACGCGAGGGCCCACATCAAGGACTACGTCCCCACGCTGGAGAAGCACTTCAAATTCGCCGACGGCGTGCTGACGGCTTCCTCGTTCCTCGGCGAGGAGTTCTACGCCAAGCACGGCCTCGCGAAGAGATCCTTCAGCGGCGTGGGCCACATCTGGGCGACCAACGCCGCGTGGCCCCAGGACCTCGCCGACTTCGAGCTGACGCTTGAGTATCGCTGCGAGAGCACGGACCGCTTCAGCGACGCCCCGGATATGCACGTGGGGTTCCGTCTGAATCCGGAAGGCGAGGGGTATTACCTGTCCTGGGGCATGCTGGGTGACGTGAACATGTCACGTTCTTCCAAGGAAGCCTGGTGCAATATCGCTCGAGGCGGAAGGCTTAAAAGCGGCCAGGGGTGGAACGCCGTCCGCTTGCGCGTGGCCGGGCCGATCCTGAAAGCCAAGATCTGGCATGCCGGGCAGCCGGAGCCCGCCCACTGGTCCACGGAGACGTTCGACGACTGGGAGGAGACCGGCGAAAAACGCTTCCATCGCGGCGCGCTTGCCTTGGGCTTTTACGGACGCCAGCTCTTCGACCGCTCCTCGTATCTGTTCAAGAACGTCCGAATCAAGCCCATCACGCCCGAAGAAAGCAAGCAGGAGGTGTTCTTCGACCTCCAATCCGCGCCCCAGGGCGACTGGGGTGGAGTGAAGTCCCTGGAGACCGGAGCGCTCGACGTCTTGCTCCTGAACGAGGCCTCGATCAAGGATTTCGCGGCGGATTCCAATCTCGCGCCCCCGCGATTCACGGCGGAGGGGATCGTCCTGGCCTCGACGGACGGTGCGCCGGCGTTCCTCTGGACCACCGTTCAACGGGGCGGGCTGGTCGTGGCGCACGCGAAGTCCGAGAACGGCGCGCGGCCTTTGCTGGCCATCCGGCCGGAGGGCGAAGGCAAGAGCGGGACAACCGGCTACGTCGATCCCGCTTGGCAAAAAGGCACGTTGGCCTTCACCCTGGGCGGACCTCGGCATCTTTGCGGCGCCGCCCGCTTCGACTGGAAGGACGGGGTCTGGCACGGCCTGGGCTGGGCAAGCCAACACCTCATGTCCTGCCAGGTTTGGGAGAAGGACAACCCCAAGAACCTGGGCGCGTGCATCTTCAAGCCCGAGAACATGAGCTTTGATCGTCAAACGAACAAACGCGTCGGCATCGGCGTGGCCGGCAAGGGTTCGGTGACGTTCAAGGGCTTCGGCGGCAAGTGAGGTCTGAACTTCCTGGAGGGCGCGAAAGATGAACAAGAAACGAGGCCTGCGGGCGGTTTGGACGGTTCTGAGCGTATGGTATTGCGTGCAGTCATCGCCAGCGTGTCAGGCCGAGGATGTGGCAAACAACCTGCCCTTCGTGGAAATTCCCGCCGAGAAATCGGGCCTGACCGACGGCATCGACGCGACCGTCAAGTACCCCTGGATGGGCGTGCCGGTGGACCTCAACGGCGACGGCCATCTGGACCTGATGTACTACGGCCACCACGGCGGCGGGGCCGGCATCTGGTTCGGGAAAGGCGACGGGACCTTCACATTCGATTCGTCCGGCTACACGGCGCGCTGGGTCTTCGGCGAGCGCGACCCGACGTGGTGGGATCCGGACGGCGACGGCTTCATGGACGGCATCGCCTCCCCGGCCGGCAGGTCCGTGCTGCATGTCAACGACGGCACGGGCCATTGGAAGGCGTCGAACCTGCAGCTCGCCGGGATGTTCGCGGACCTCGACGGCGACGGCCATCATGACGAGATTCTGGAGTACAAGCGCACGGCCGGGGCGGTCATGGCCCTGGAGCCGCCCTTTAGCCAATGGGGCAAGGGGGTTCCGGAGAACGTGGAAGTGAAGACGATCTGGCTCCCGGTCGACGTTGTCGGCTGGCCGAAAGACCTTCCGAAGCCCGAAGGCCCCAAGCTGCCCAACGGCTTTCGCGAGGCGTACAGCGTGGACCTGGACGGCGACGACCGCAACGAATTGGTCTTGTTCTTCGTCGGTCCGGGCGGATTCAATACCGACAAACTACGCGGTTACGTTCTGGAACGCGAAGCCGAGTCCAAGGGGCCGGCCGACTGGAAAGATGTCACGGCCGCGCGCGGACTTCCCGATGGCTTGGGCCACTGGCTGTATCCGGAGGACCTGGATGTGGATGGCGACCTGGATCTGGCCGACCTCTACACGGGAGAATGGTACGCGAACGACGGAAAGGGAACGTTCACGAAGAGCCAGTCCCGCTTGCACCTTGGGAAAAAAACCAATGGCACGTCCCACGTGGATAACGACTCCGAGGTGTGGTTCATGGACTTGGACAACAACGGGTTTCGCGACTTGGTCTCGGCGGCTGACCACACGCCGTCTTTTACCACGATCCTCAACTTGGGCGGCGGCACGTTCGTCGAGTCGTTAAGCGTCAAAGGCAACCGCCGGGGCCGCAAGTTCGGCGACGTGGACCACGACGGCGACCTGGACATGATCGTCACCCAGAAGCTGAACCTCGTTCTGATGCGCAACGACACCTCGAACCTGGGCCTGCACGTCAAGCTTGTCCCGAAAATTCCGGCGGAGGCGGCGCTGGGCTGCAAGTTGTGGGTGTACCGGGCCGGAAGCTTGGGCGACGAGAAGGCGTTGCTGCATTACCGGCAGGTGTTCCAGGGTCGCGCCCAGGAACGCTCCAACATCCTCGACACGAAACTGCACGTGGGGTTGGGGAAGGCCGAGACGGCCGACATCCGCGTCCGTTTCCCTTCGGGTGAAGTGCGCGAGGTCAAAGGCGCCAAGGCCCGGAGCGTGGTGGAAGTCAAGGAATAGGGACGAGTATCCTTTCCATGCCGCGAACTTCGGCGAGCGGAAGGGCTGGGCCACGGTGTAAGTGATGGAGGTCGATTCTAAAATAGTTTAGCGCGGGATTGGGCGCGAGGGAGTAGAATCGAGGACGTGTGACGTGGGAGCGTGCGAACGACGTGGCCAAACCCAAACGCAGCCTCTCGAAGCCCGCGCGGCGGCTCTCGCTATCCGACGTGGCGGATGCGGCGGGCGTCTCCAAGGCGACGGTCTCGCTGGTGCTGAACGGGCGCTCGCGGGAGGTCTCGATCAGCGAGGCGACGCGGCGGCGCGTGCTCGAGGTCGCGCGGCAGGTGGATTATCGCCCTCGGGTGCCCGAGATCTACCGTTCCCAAGTGAGCCGGATGCTGCGCCAGATCAGCCTGCTCTTCGTCAACCCCACCGGCAAGGCGGACCACGAATTCCTCGCGCCGGCGTTCATGGAAATCGCCATGGGCGCCTCGGAGGCGGGCCTCCTGGTCCATACGACGCAGGGCATGTCGCCGCAGGAGGTGCCCGCATACTGCCTCGACCTTAAGGACCGCGACAGCGAGGGCCTGATCCTTTTCACCTTCGATTATGAGCCTCCGGAGTGGCTGGAGGCGTTCTCGGCCACGGGAATTCCTTACGTGGTCTTTAATCGCGACTTCGGGCCTCGCCATCCCGGCGTGGTGATGGACCACCAGGGTCAGGCGGCGGAACAGGTGGGGCTGCTGCTGGAGGCCGGTCACCGGCGCATCGCGTGCTTCGGCAAGTTCGCGACGACCTCGCTGTTGCGCCGCGAAGGATACCGCCAACGCATGCGCCGCGCGGGGCTGTACGACGCGGAACTGGAGTTCGAGTCTCCCTACAACGTGGAGCGGGCGCGCGCGGCCGGCCTGGAACTGCTGCGCCGCCACCCCGGCGTGACGGGCGTCTTCTGTACGTTGGACCTGATCGCGCTGGGCCTCCTGCGCGCCGCGCGCGACGCGGGACGGCGCGTCCCCGAGGATCTCTCCGTGGTCTCGATGGATGGGTACCAGTTTGGCGAGCACTCCGAGCCGCCGCTGAGCACCATCCGTTACCCGCTCCGGTTGATGGGGCGTGCGGCGCTGAAGTTGCTGCGGGACCGCGTCGCCGGCGAAGACGGCCCGACGCCAGTGGTGATTCGCGGCGAGCGGGTTCCCGGCGGCTGCGTGGCGCCGCCGCACTGAACGGCCCCGTCTGTCGCAGGTTGGTTTCCCCCCTCTCCTCTTGATTCCCCAAAATACGCGCAGATTCCCGTTCCGCGCCTCGGGTCGAGGTGTATAGGACAAGGTAAACAAGTTTAGGCCGGGCCTCCATGCGGTCCGAGTTCGCCCGCAGCCGGCCAGGCGAAAGGGGTGGGCCCATGAATGTACTACGCAGAGGCTTCGGCATGGCCGCGATCCTCATGTTGGCGGGCACGGTCGCCGGCGCGGCGGACCCGGGTTCCGACGCCGTCCGGGTGGAACGCGCCTTTCCGCAGGTTCCGGCCACCGGAACGATCGAGGTCAAGCTGACTCGGAACAAGGCCGCCCCGGCGGACCGCGCGGCGAGTACGGTCTCCTTCGGGGTGCCCTTTCCGCCCGGGTTGTTGAAGGACGCCGCAAACCTGAAAGCGACCGACGCGGCCGACCGGCCGGTCCCGCTCTTTACGCAGGAACTCTGCCGCTGGCGCATCGACGGCAAGGAAGGGGACGTCCGCGCGGTGCTGGTGCAGTTTGATTGCGAGGTCCCCGCCGGCGCGGAGGTCAAGGTGACGCTGTATTACGGCGCGCCCGGGGAGCCGCGGCGCGCGGAAGCCGTAGCCGTCGCGGACACGCTGGTGGAAGCCACCGGCCAGCAGGGTCCAGCGGTCTGGGCCGTCCTGCCGGCGGCCTGGCTCTGTTCGAGTTGGGTGGCGGGGCCGCAACTTCCGGCGCAGGAGAGCCGCTTTCCGGAGTACGAGAAGAGCGCGGCGGAGAATTTCGAGAAGCAGAAGCCCGACATGACGAGCATGCAGGGCGCGAGCTGGCTCTTCGATCGCACCACCAGCCTGTACAAGATGTACGTGCGCACGGGCGAATTGAAATACCTGGAGGCCGCCTGGCATTGCGCGCACTTCGTCCGCAACCAGAGCCTTCCCAGCGGGGTCTTCAAGCTGAGCAACAAGTTCATGTACGTCTATCCGCGCGCGCAGGGGCTGCATTACATGCTCAGCGGGGATCCGCGCGCCCGGGCGCTGCTGGCGGCGCAAGGGGAGTACTTCCTGAAGCTCGCCACCGAGCGCATGGCCGAGTACAAGCCCGGCGGCGGAATGTGGACCGAGCGGAATATCGCGTACACCTTTTCCGGGCTGGTCTACGCCTATGAGATGGAAGGCGGCGAGGAACGCTGGGCGCGCATGAAGATGTACGCCGACAAGCTCCACGCGCACCAGACGGCTCCTCCGGACGGCAAGCCCGCCGACGGCTCGTGGCGGCACCGCTGGACGCAGCACGACGCCAGCGAGGCGAAATTCGAAGGCGGCAGTTCCTCGTGGATGACGGCGCTGATGCTGGATCCGCTCTTCGAGTACTGGCTCTTGTCGGGCGACGAGCGCGTGCCGGGCATGCTGACGCGCTGGTGCGAGTTCCTCTCGGCCAAGGGGTTGAATTCCGCGGGCACGAAGTCGTATTACGTGATCAACGCCCTGGACGGCGGCGGCAGTACCGACAACTACATGGAGCAGCACAACCTCGAAATGGCCTACATGTTCGCGATGGGGATCTACTTCAGCCGCGACAAGGCGCAGCAGGAGCGTTTCGCGGCCCGCTTCACGCCCCTGCTGAAGAGCGGCGCGGAGCAGACGCACGTCCGGCCGCCGCGCCGCTTTAATTGGAGTTTTCAGAACTCCAGCGCGATTTCCTGGTTTATTGCGCGGAGCGGCTACGAGCTGCCGCTCAACGTCGCCCAGGCGGGGAAGACGGGCGAATGAACATTCGCGCCTACCTGTGCCAGGAGGCCGCGCGGCGGACCGAGGAGTCGCTGGCTTCGATCCGTTCGCTGGAGGACTGGGATCGCGAACGGCCGGCACGGCGGGCGGTTTTTCTCGACCGGCTGGGCCTGGCCGCGCACCTGGAAGCCCCGCGCACGCCGCTGAACGCGACGATCGCCGGAGAGCTGCGGCGCGACGGCTACCGCGTGGAGCAGCTCCACTTCGAGAGCCTTCCCGGCCTGTACGTGACGGCCAACCTCTACGTGCCCGAGCCGCTCGCGGCGCCGGCGCCGGCGGTGGCCTACTTCTGCGGGCATGCGCAGCGGCAGAAGTTCCACTACCAGGCGCATCCGCGGCAGTGGTGCCGGCTGGGCTTCGTCGCGCTGGTGGTGGACACCGTCCAGTTCGGCGAAGTTCGCGGCGAACACTGGGGCGCCTACGGCGGCCGGCGCTTCGACTGGATCAGCCGCGGGTACACGCCGGCCGGCGTGGAGTGCTGGAACGGCATCCGCGCCCTGGACCTGCTCTGCGGCCGCCCCGAAGTGGATGCCGCGCGCATCGGGATCACGGGAACCTCGGGCGGGGGCGGGATGAGCTGGTGGCTGGGCGCCGCGGACGGGCGGGCGGCGGTCGTCGCGCCCTCCTGTGGCACCGGCACGCTGCGCAGCCACCTGCGCGAGCGCACGCTCGACGGGCACTGCGACTGCATGGTTCCACTGTCCATCGACGGCTGGGATCTCGCCGACGTGGGCGCGCTGATCGCGCCGCGCCCGCTCCTGATCGCCTCCTCCGACGGCGACCATCTGTTCAGCGCCGCGTCCATTCGCGAGACGGCGGGGAAGCTCGAGCGGCTCTACGGCCTGCTGGGCGCGCGGGAGCGCTTCCGGCTCTTCAGCTATCCGGGTCCGCACGGCTACAGCCCGGCGTCGCGGAAGACGATCTTCGCCTGGTTCCTGAAGCACTTGGCGGGGCGCGCCGTGGAGCCGGGCGCGCTGGAGGACATCGACCCTTCGCGAGACGAGCCCGACGAGGCGCTGCGGGTTTTCTCCGGGCCGCGGCCCCACGGCGAGCGCGTCGCGGACGCCGACGACTGGTTCGTGCCGCGCGCGCGCGCGGAGGCTCCGGCCGGCGCCGAAGCGCTTCAAACCCGCCGCGAGGAGGTCGCGCGCCGCTTGCGTGCCTTGAGCTTCGCGCGCTTCCCGGCCGAAGCGCCCCCGCCGGAGGTCGAGCTGCGGCAGCGGATCGACTCGTCCACGGCGGCGGGGCTGCGCTGGTCGTTCGCGAGCGAGCCCGGCTGGCGGCTCGACGCGCGGATGGCCTGGGGCCTCGACCTGGCCGCGCCGCGCGGCGTGATCCTCGCGCTGCCGGGGCCCGGCGACGAACTGCCGGGCGAAGACCAGTGGAAGACGCATGACCTGCTGCGCGGCGCCTGGGCGCGCTGGGCGACCTGCATCGTGGAGACGCGGGGCGTGGGCATGTGGGGCTGGCCCGCCGACCTGCACGGCCACGTGCGGCGCGGCCTGGCGGTGCTGGGGCACACGGTCGCCTCGCTGCGCGTGTACGACACGCTGCGGGCGCTGGCCGCGCTGCGCACGCTGGAGGGCGTGCACCCGGAACGGATCGCGCTCGCCGCGAGCGGCGAAATGGTCCCGGTGGCGCTCTGCGCGGCGCTGCTCGACGGGCGCGTCTGCGCGGCCATTCTCGCCGAGCCGCCGCCGACGCTGGACACGGCGGCGTGGCCCGGCGGGAACGCGCAGGCCCTCGAACTGCTCCATGCCCTGCGCATCACCGACCTGCCCGAGCTGGCGGCGCTGCTGTGGCCCTGCGAACTGGTCTTCGCAGGGGCGCGCCCGGCGGCGTACGAATGGACGGAGGAGGCCTATCGCCGCCTCGGCCCGCCGGGTATCATCCGCCGCGTCACGACCCTCGACGACTGGCGCACCGCCCCGGACGATCTGCCGCGCGCGCGAAGCTGAACTCGCCCGCGCCGGCGACGCGAGCCTATGGACACGCCAACCGAATCCAGTTCCGGGCAGAAGGAGTCCTGGCGCGCGCGGCGGCTGGACGCGGGCGCGCTCGAAGGCGCCCGGAGCCTGGGCGCGAGCGAAGCGCCGAGCTGGCGAGGCTGGGCGCTGGGGCTTTCCGGCGTCGTCCTGCTCGCGTGGCTGACGCCCGTCGTCGAGTACGGCTACGGCCGGCTCTTCGTGAGCGTGAACCTGCTGCCCATGGCGAGCCTGTTCCTGCTGCTGGCGCTGGCGGGGCTCAACCTGGCCGTGCGCGCGGCGCGCGGCCGCCTGGGGCTGCGCTCGCAGGATCTGGCGCTCTTCACGATCATGACCATGGTCGCCGCGGCGGTGCCGGGATACGGCTTCGTCTCCTTTCTCATCGGCGTGCTCTCGAACGGTTCCTTCTACGCGCGCCCTGAGAACGGCTGGCGCGAAGCGATCGTCGCGCATCAGCCGGCCTGGCTGGTGCCGCACGATCCGGTGGATCCCGCGTCCCTCGATCCGCGGCCGATCGAATGGCTCATGACGGGACTGCCGCCCGGCGCGTCGATCCCCTGGCTGGCGTGGCTCGGGCCGTACCTGTGGTGGGCGCTGATGGCGGTCTTCGTGTATGGGATGCTGTACGCGCTCTGCGCGCTGCTCTGGAAGCAATGGCACGTGCACGAGCGGCTGCCGTTCCCGCTGGCGCAGGTGCCCGAAGCGCTGATCGCCGGCGCGAAGACGGACGAAGGCCGCGTGCCGTTCCTGAAGCACCGGCTGGCGTGGATCGGCATGGGGTTCTCGCTCGCGCTGCTGAGCTGGAACCACCTCGAGGAGTTTTATCCCGGCTGGCCGGCGGTGGCGCTGCGCTTCAATCCGAGTTCCTTCCTGCGCGAGCCGCCATGGCTTGGGCTGAACCCGCTCTTCATGAACTTCGCGCCGTCGATGCTCGGACTGGCGTTCCTGCTGCCGATGGAGATCAGCTTCAGCCTCTGGTTTTTCTATCTGGTCGTGCAGAAGGCTTGCGTCCAGCTCGCGGCGCAGGCGGGGCTGGGACAGACCGGCTGGGACTTCTACGAGACGGGCGGGCACCGCGGATTCCTGCTGGACCAGGGCGCGGGGGCGTTGTGGGCGTTCGTCCTTTTTGGCCTATGGATGGCGCGCAGGCATCTGAAGGATGTCTGGCGGCGCGCGTGGAGCGCCGGCGACGAGGCTTCGGCCTACGAGCCGCTCTCGCCCCGGGCGGCGCTGGTGATGATGAGTCTCTGCGCACTCGGCGCGCTGGTTTGGCTGCGCGCGGCCGGCGTGGGCCTCGGCCCGGCGCTGCTGGGCCTGGCGGTCTTCAACGTCGTGACGCTGGGCATGACGCGGCTGAGCTGCGAGGGCGGGCTCTTCGACATCCAGACGCGGGTCTCGGCGATGGACACGCTGAACCAGGTCTTCACTCCCGTGGGCCTCGGCGCGCAAGGGCTGGTGGCGGTCTCGATGTGGAACCGGGCCTTCGCGTTCGATTGGGGGCGCACGTCCCCGATGCCCGCGATGATGAACGGGTTGTACCTCGCTGGAGAGTTGCGGCTGCGCCGGCGCACCGTCGCGTGGGGCGTCGGCGTGGCGCTGCTTTTGGCGCTGGGCATCGGCTACGCGAGCACGCTCGCGACGATATTCGGCTCCGATGGCGGCGTCAGCAGCCTGGCGAATCGCTGGGGCCTGACTGGCGCCGCGCAGGGCGACTACGAGCGCGTCGCGCATCAGGTGCAGCGGATCGAATACTACGAGAAGCTGAAGCGCGAACAGGGGAGCGCGCTGAAAGCGGACCAGATTCCCGACGAAGCGAAGCGGGACACCTTGCGTTTTTTCTGGAGCGGCCTCGGATTCGGCGTGGCCCTGGCGCTGGCCGCCGTGCGCACCGTCTGGCTGTGGGCGCCCCATCCGATCGGGTACGTCATGTGGATGCACCCGCGCACGATGCAGGAGTACTGGTTTCCGATTCTGGTGGGCTGGTTCTTCAAATGGGCGGTGAGCAAATACGGCGGGATGAAGGTCTATCGCTCGGTGAAGTACCTGTTCATCGGGCTCGTGGTGGGCGAAGCGGCCGCCGCCGGGCTGTGGCTGGCGATCTTCAAGCTGGCCGGAAAATATTAAGAGGCTCGAAAGTCAGGCGAGCTTGAGCAGCAGGTCTGCCAAGGCGCGCGGCGCGGAGAGCATCGCGTCGTGGCCGGCTTCCAGTTCCACGCGCTCGAAGGCCGGATCGGGCGTCTCCCAGGCCCGTTCGCCGGGGAGCCGGCACTGGATGTACGTTTTCCCAAAGCCTTCGCGGGCCAAGGGCCGCGCGATGCGGACGGGCTCCAGGAACGCGCGGAGCGGGTGCGGCGTGAGTTTGCGCCTTAACCAGTCTGCGTCGGCGGGGTCGGTGACGCCGAAGGTATCGTTATCCGGAGGAGGGACGAGCCACGCGCAGCCGGCGCGGTGCGCGCGCTCGGCGATTCGTTCGACCCAGGCCGCGCCCTTGAGGTCCCCGAGCGACTGCCCGTCGGCGGGCAGGAAGCCGTCGAGGATCGCCAAGCGCGCGAGGCGCTCGGGCGCGCGCGCGGCCACGCCCGCCGCCACGCAACCCGCGTAGCTGTGCCCGACCAGGATGACCTCGCGCAGGTCCTCGCACTCGAGCACGCCCAGCACGTCGCGGACGTGAACCTCGAGGCCCGTCTCGGGCGTCGCCAGGTGCGCGCGCTCGCCCAACCCGGTGAGCGTAATGGGGTGCGCCGCGTGCCCGGCCTCGCGCAGGAGCGGGACCAACCGCCGCCAGCACCAGCCGCCGTGCCACGCTCCAGGCACCAGGACGAAGTTGCGCATGGGATACTGTAGGGACTCCTTGGAGGCGGGAGTATATCGCATGGACTAAATACGTTTAGTCGCATACACCGCGAGCATGCGCATGAACTATGGATTCGCGGCCTTTCCGGGACGTAATCCAAGAAACCGAGGACGGTACGGCTTGAGGACGGGTTTTTCCGGAACGCGCCTTGCTGGTATCCTGTGGCGGTCCGCTCCGGGAGGGTCAGGCGTGGCATATCACGACACGCATGTGCGAAGATCCTACATGAACCGTTGTGTCTGCGCGTGCCTCGCGCTCTGCTGCGCCGCATTCGCCGCGCACGCACAGGAGCGCCCGGATTCCGTGAGGAGGTGGGATGGTCCCAGGGTTCGGATCGTGCTCGAGGCTCAACCGGAGGAGGAGTTGACCGGCTACCTGCTCGATTTCAAGGACGGCAGCATGAAGATCCGCCCGGATGGGGCGCTGCCCGATCGGACGTTGTCCGCGAACGAGGTGCGGAGCATGCAGTTCCTCAAGCCCCGAACCGAGCCGCCGCGCCCGCCGGCCAAGGGGCCGGAAGGCGAGACGCCCGACCGGCCGCACCGTCCGTTCCTGCCCAACAACGGCGAGCTGATCAATAAGTTTCTCCAGCGCGGCGTGCTGGGACGCGGACGGATCGGTAACGCCACCGGGCTGGTGCTGTTGCCGCCGGACGAACGCCGGCGCTACCTCGAACTGACCTTCTCCGAGTTTCGCGGGACCTTGAACGCCGCGGAGGAGGCCGAATTGAAGCGCCTGGAAGGCCAGGTGCAGAAGATGAGCCACCTTCACGACGAGCTTCGCCGCGCCGACGAGGAGAAGCGCGTGCCCCAGTACCTCGAGTCGCACCGCCAGGCCCTGGCGCGGGCGGGCAGCACCTTGGCGGCCCGCGAACACGTAGCGGCGCTGTTCATCGCTTACGTGCGCGGCGAGAACGAGACGGTGGAGAGCGTCGAACGGCGGCTCAGCGCGGATCTCGAGCGCATCGAGGATCCGGCGGTGCGCGAAGCAATGAAGGGCGAACTGAGCGACCTGACGAAGTTCCTCAAGCGGCTCGCCGAGGAGCCCGACGACCCGCGCATGAAGACGCCGTTCGAACGGCGCATGCTGAAGGACGCGCGCGAGCGGGCGAAAGACTGAAGGCTCACGGGCGGGCGCGCTTCAACCCAGTTCCTTCTTGAGCGCCTCGACGCGGTCGAGCCGCTCCCAGGTGAATTCGGGGAGCGCGCGGCTGAACGGCCCGTGGGCGGCGGTGAGCTTGTAGATCGGCCGGCGCAGTTGGAGCTGGTCGATGATCGCGCGGGGTTTGAAGTTGAAGTGCTTGCGGACGATCCCGGCGAGTTTGCCGTCGGAGACCTTCCCCGTGCCGTGCGAATCGACCAGGATCGAGACGGGATCGGCGACGCCGATGGCGTAGGCGACCTGGATCGTGCAGTCATCGGCGAGGCCCGCGGCGACGAGGTTCTTCGCGGCGTAGCGCGCGTAGAGCGCCGCGCTGCGGTCCACCTTGGTCGGGTCCTTGCCGCTGAAGGCGCCGCCGCCGTGCGGGACCCAGCCGCCGTAAGTGTCCACGATGATCTTGCGCCCGGTGAGTCCGCTGTCGCCGTGCGGGCCGCCGATCTCGAAGCGCCCCGTCGGGTTGAAATGGTAGATCGTCTTGGCGTCGAGCAGTTCCGGGTTGATCGCCGGCTTGACGACGTGTTCCAGCAGGTCCGCGGCCAGTTTCTTCTGCTTGTCGTTCATCTCCGGCTTGTGCTGCTGGCTGACGACGACGGTATGCACGCGCAGCGGCTTGCGCCCTTCGTATTCCACGGTCACCTGGCACTTGCCGTCGGGGCGCAGGTAAGGGAGCTTGCCGCTCTGCCGCGCTTCCACGGCCTTCATGGCGATCTGGTGCGAAAGCTGGATCGGAAGCGGCATCAGGTTCGGCGTCTGCTGGCAGGCGCAGCCGAACATCAGGCCCTGGTCGCCGGCGCCCATCTCCTTGGTCGAGGATTCGTTGACGCCTTGCGCGATGTCCGGCGACTGCCGGTCGATGCTCACCAGCACCGCGCAACTGTCGGCGTCGAAGCGCATGGACGGATCGGTGTACCCGATGTCGCGGACGACCTGCCGGACCACATCCGGGATGTGCACGTACGTCTCGGTGGTGATCTCGCCGGCGATGACCGTCATGCCGGTGCTGACCAGGGTCTCGCAGGCCACGCGGGAGTTCGGGTCGCCCCGCAGCATCTCGTCCAGGATCGCGTCGCTGATCTGGTCGGCGACCTTGTCGGGATGCCCCGGAAACACCGCTTCGGACGTGAACAGATACCGCTCGGCCATGATGCGCTCCCTTTCCCGAGTGTGGCTTGGAAGACGACGAAACGGCCATTTTCGCCGCAGGCCGCGTCTTTTCAAGGATAGGTGGGCGGCTTGGCGGCGATCCGCCGCGCGGCGCGTCACCAGCCGGGCGGGAGGCTGACGTACGCCTGGTAGTTGGAGCGGTTCTCGGGGTCGGGGCGCGAGGGGCGGTAGACTTGCTTGGCGCGCTTGCCCTTCAGGGGCGCGTCGGCGGGCACGTGGACGGCGAGGGTCTCGCGGTCCCAGGCCAGCAGCGCGTCGCGCCCATCGCTCATGAACAAAGGGGTCGTGTCGAAGCAGGCATGCGGGCCGTCCGGCGGGGCTTCGACGCAGAGTTCGCCGTGGCCGTCGAGGAGCCCCGCGCCCGGCGCGAGGCTGTAGAGCATCAACTCCTCTTCGCGCCCCGTCCAGTTGACCGGCGCGGCCAGGCCGCCGGCGACGGGGAGTTCCTTCGACCAGAGCAGTTTTCCGGTGGCGTCGTGGAGCCGGAAGATGCCCGGGTTGCCCCAGAAGGTCACGCTGGCGATCTGCAGGCCCGGCAGGTCGGCGCGGAATTTCGCGATGCCCATGCGCTGCGCGTGGCCCTGCAGGCGCGCGTGGAACTCCGCGTTGAGCCCCAGGATCAGCAGCCCGTCCTCGCCGCCGCACATGAAGATGCGCTTGCGCTTCCCGCCGGGCGCGAGCGGGTCGAGGACCGCGATGGCGTCCTGATGGTCTTGCAGGTGCAGCGACCATTTCCGCGAGCCGTCGTGGTCGAGGCACGAGTAGCCGGCGAGCAGTTCGTCGCGCCCGTCGCCGTCCAGATCCCCGGCCCAGGGGAAATGCCCGTGGACGCCGCGGTGCCGGAGCAGGATCTCGCCGCTGCTGAAGGGGTCCAGGACGGCCAGGTGGTGGTAGTCGTCCTTGAGCAGGATTTCACGGGCCTTCGGGCGTCCTTGCAGATTGACGGTGCGCAACTGGGCGACGTTCATGTTGAGCGTCTCGTCGCCCCAGGCGCTGCCCCAGGAACTTGAGACTTCCTTGAAATCGCGCGGAACCGGCACGGTGGCCGGCGTCGAGGCGCTCCAGAGGATCTTGCCCGTCCGGCCGTGGCGGATCTGAACATCGAAGCCGAAGACGCAGACGACCTCCAGGCTCCCGTCGCCGTCGATGTCGCAGACCTGGAACGGCAGGTCGCCGTTGGCGATCGGCGCCTCGGGATCGGGCTGCCCGGCCTGCCAGAGGACGTTGCCTTCGAGGTCCAGCACGCTGAGACAGGTCAGGCGGGTGAGGTCGAAACGCTCGACCAGCGCGCGCGAACCCTGGGCGACGACGATCTCGGGCTTGCCGTCGCCGTTGACGTCGGCCAGGCGCAGGTTCCGCCCATTGACCAGGCCGTGCAGCGGGAAGCGGTGCGCCAGGCGCGCCGCGGGGTAGCGCCTGGCGCGGCGCGCGCGAGCCTGCGCGGCGCGGGAACGTTCGCGCTCCAGCCGCCCCTGCTCGGCCGGGGTCGTGAGAACCTTCACCGGCCCGAAGCGCGCGGGCACGTCGGCGAGCAGCCCGATGCCGCCGCGGCGGTAGCCGTCCACCGTCGCCTGGATCCGCACGTCGCCGGCCTGCCCGATCAGGCGGTCGCGGGCCGCGGTGAGCGTGAAGGCCAGCGGCGCGCCGGATTCGCAGGCCAGCGGCGCGGCGGCGAGAACCTCAAAGACATTCTCGCGGCGCCGCAGCAGCTTCAGGCTTCCGTCGCGGTCGAGGACCAGCGCCAGGTAGGTGCGGCTGTCCTCGTAGCGCGCGATGAGCCCGCAGAGCCCGCCGGCCGGGCTGCCGTCGCCGTCCCCGGGCAGCGGCGTGACGCGCGCCTCGAGGCGCAGGTCGCCCCAGTCGCGCGCGCCAGCGACGAGGATGCGGTTGTCGTAGTGCGGGCTGTAGCCCAGGGTCTCAAGCGCGCGGCCGCCCGCGTCGGGCACGACCTGGAAACAGCGCCCGTCCTTGCTCCAGGACCAGTGGTTCACGGGCACGCGCCAGGCGCCGGGCGGGCCGGGCAGCGGCAGCGCGTGGTACTCGCCCAGCGGCGAGTTCTGCATCGGAAAGAGGCCCAGGTTCAACCCCGAGAAATCGTCTTCGAAGAGCGTCTCGGTGAAGGCCGGGGTCTGCGCGAGGGCGGCAGTCGGCGGCATCGGACCAGTTTGTGAGAACCGGCCGGAGCGTCAATCGCCGATTGGCTCGCGGCACGGTATCTCCCCTTGCCGCCCGCGCGGCGAATCGGGATAACCCCGCCATGCCCTTGACCGGCAACGTCCGCGCCCTTTGGCGCCTTGCGCGGCCCTTCACGTGCCTCCCGCCGGCCGTCGGCGTCGCGACCGGGGCGCTCAGCGGCATCGGCGCCGAGATGCGCCGGCACGGGAAGACCTTCCACGGCGTGGTCGAGGAACTCGACCTGCGCGGGCTCGCCGACGTTCCGCCCCGCCACTGGTCGCATGTGGTGATCTTCGGCGCGCTGGCGGCGATCGCGCTGAACGTGTATTCCAACGCGCTCAACCAACTCTGCGACGAGGAGATCGACCGGCTCGCCAAGCCTGAGCGCCCGCTGGTGACGCAGGCGCTCTCGCGCGGCGCCGCCTGGGCCATCGCCTTCTCGGCGCTGCTGGCGAGCCTCGCATGGGGCCTCTTCGTCCGCCCGCCGGGGAGCCGCGTGCCGGAGTTCCTCTTCTGCGCGCTGCTGGCGGCGATCCTGACCACCGCCTACAGCCTGCCGCCGGTGCGGCTCAAGCGCTTCGGCCTGGCGGCGAACTTTGCCATTGCCAGCGCGCGCGGACTGCTGCTGAAGGTCGCGGGCTGGGCCTGCCTCTTCGCGGCGCTCAGCCCCTTCGATCCCGAGCCCTGGGCGCTCGGCGCCGTCTTCTTCCTGTTCACGTTTGGGGCCGTGACGACCAAGGATTTCTCCGACGCGCAGGCCGACGCCGCCTGCGGGGTGCGCTCGCTGCCCGTCGCCTGGGGCTTCGAGAAAGCGGCGTGGCTCGCGGCGTGCTGTTTGAGCCTGCCGTGGCTGCTGCTCCCGGCGCTGGCCTTCTTCGGGGCGCTTACCATGCCCTTGGCCGCGGCGGGCGCGCTCGGCGGCGCGCTGGCGCTGTACGGCGCGTGGATCGGCTGGCTCCTCGTCCGCGACCCCGCGCGCCTGGGCGCCGAACGCAACCATCCCGCGTGGGCGCATATGTACGTGCTGATGATGGCGGCGCAACTCGGCACGGCTGGCGTGTATCTGTACGGGTAGGGTCGAGCAAACGCCGCCCTGAAAACAGGTTCTGGCTTCTGGAATCAAGATCTACGATAGCGTAAAAAATATGCACAGTCGTGCACCCGTGTTGGGGCGCGCATGGGTTTTGGAGCGCATCACGGCCCACGGCGGGTAAGCGTGAGCATAATGGGCTCATAAAAAAAGATGCACGGAGGTGCAGAGGTCTCGATCAAGGATTCCTCACCTAGTCGCATATCGTAGACGATACCTGTCGATCTAATTCCATGAGAGCGTAAAAAAGATGCACCGTGCGCACGTTGGAGATCGGGTCCGGGAAGTCCGAGCCTCGGTCCGGGCGTGCGCGACCGGCTGCTGAGGCGCACCGCAGCGGGTTCAAGTAACTTAGGGCCGCAGACATGGGATGTCAACGATTAACTATATAAATGAAACGTAGTCCAAGACGGATCGGCGCCGCATCGCGTATTTCGATTCGTGCTTCAAAACCCTGGCCACGCATCAAGTGCCTCCGGCCTGTCGCGTTGAAGCCGTCAGCTCCCGTACAGCGGCGCCAGCTTACCTTTCAAATACCGCATCAAAGGCTGGTGCGAGAGCTTCTTGCCGGTGACGACTTCGCAGAGTTCCGCGGGGCGGTAGGTCTTGCCCGGCTTGTGGATCTTCTTGCGCAGCCAGCCCAGAAGCGGCTTGAATTCGCCCTTGGCGAATTGCGCGTCGAGGTTGCCGAGGTCCGCGCGGGCCTGCTCGCAGAACTGCGCGGCATAGAGGTTGCCCATGCAATAGGTCGGGAAGTAGCCGAAGGCCGCGCCGCTCCAGTGAACGTCCTGGAGGCAGCCCTCGCGGTTGCTGGGCGGCTTGAGGCCGAGGAGTTTCTGCAGCGTCTCGCTCCAGGCGCCGGGCAGGTCGGCCGCCTTGAGGCGGCCTTCGATCAGTTCGATCTCGAGCCGGAAGCGCAGGACGATGTGCAGATTGTAGGTGGCCTCGTCGGCTTCCACGCGGATCAGCGAAGGCTTGGATTCGTTGACGGCGAAGTAAACCGCGTCGAGGTCCTTCCCGCCGAGCGCGGCGGGGAAGGTCTTGCGCGCGAGCGGCAGGAAGAACTGCCAGAAGGCGCGGCTGCGCCCGACCATGTTCTCCCACATGCGCGACTGGGACTCATGGATGCCCAGGCTGATCGAGCCGCCGCGCGGAGTGCCGTAGTGCTTGGGGTCCAGGCCCTGGTTGTAGAGCCCGTGGCCGGCTTCGTGGAGCGTCCCGAAGAGCGCGCCCCACACGCTGGCCGGGTCGTAGCGCGTGGTGAGCCGCACGTCGCCTGGCCCCATGGTGCTGCAGAACGGATGGGTGGTCACGTCGAGCCGGCCGGCATCGAAATCAAAGCCGATCGCGCGCGCGGCCTCGATGCAGAGCGCTTCCTGGGCGGGGACGGGGTAGACGTTCTCGAGGATCGAGGGGTCGGCGCGCTTGCCGCTGGAGACAATCTTCGCGATCAGCGCGGCGAGTTCCTTTTCCAGCGGCGCGAAGAGGCGCTGCACCTGCTTGGTCGTCGCCCCGGGCTCGTACTGGTCCAATAGCGCGTCGTAACGCCGTTCTTTCCAGCCCAGCGCGTCGGCCTTCTCCCTCGCCAGCGCCACCAGCTTTTCCAGCACGGGGCGGAAGGCCTTGAAGTCGTCGGATTTTCGCGCCTCGACCCAGAGGTTGTAACCCTCGGAGCCGGTTCGGGAGAGCGCCTCGACGAGCTTGCGCGGGAGCTTCGTGGCGTGGTCGTAGCCGCGCCGCCATTCGCGGACGTTGACGGCGGCGTCGGAGTGCCGCGCCTTGACGAGGCCGCTGGACTCGACGCACGCGAGCAGTTCGCCGATGCGCGGGTCGGTGGCCATCTCGTGGCTCATCCCGGCCAGCAGCGAGAGTTGCTCCCCGCGGTGCTTCGCGCCGCGCTTGGGCATGTAGGTGCGCTGGTCCCAGCCCAGCACGCTGCCCATGGAGCCGAAGACGGCGCGGCGGCGGCTGCGCTCGAGCAGTTCGGCGTAGGCCTTGCGCGGGTCGAGCGCGCGCGGCTTCGTCGCGGCGGGCTTGGCGGCCTTGCGGGTCTTGCGTTTCGCGGGCATGGGCGGTTCCCGTGGGTTGGCGAGCTCAGGAGCGGACTACCATCCCCGGCCCGCGCGCGCCGGGCAAGTGACGATGGCTGGGCTCAAGCGTCCCGCGCCGGCTCGTCGTCGCGCCCGCCGAGTGGCCGGCCCTCGCGCTTGAGCCAGCGGTCCATCCAGCTCGCCATCGCCGCGTCGGAGACGTCGGGGATCGAATGCCCGTCGCCGAAGGCCAGGAACGCGTGCGCGGCCTCGGCGCCGAGGAGCCGGTAGACCTCGCGAACCTTCAAATGCAGCATCACGCGGTGGGCCTGCGAGAGCGGGTTGCCGTCGTTGAGCGCGAAGCGCTCGAGCATGGGGCGCGGCGCGATCAGCGCGAACTGTTCGTGGAAGTCGCAGGCGACGGTCTGCCCGCGCAGGAAGGTCTCGCGCAACTGCGGGAAGTAGATGTACCAGTAATCGCGCGACCAGTGGAGCGGCTCGGGGTTCTCGCGGAAGGTGAGCGCCGCGCAGCTCGGCGCGCTGCACGCGACGCGCTCGTCGTAGGCCGCCAGCCAGATGCTGCCCTGCCCGCCCAGGCTGTGCCCGGTGACGCCGATCCGCGCGGGATTCACCCCGGGCTGCGCGGCGAGTACGCTCAGCGCGATCGCGCTGTCGTGCATGTACTTCCCGACCGCCGACCAGCGCGGATGCTTGCGGTAGAAGGCCGCCGTCTCGTACGGACCTTCGGCGGGGCAGCGCGCGGCGCTGCAGAAGTGCTCGGGACTGATCGTCGCGTAGCCGCGCCGCACGAGCGTGCGCGCGAAGTCGTAACCGCCGGCCAGACCCTTCGAGGCGTGCGGATCGCCTGGCTCGGGCGGCAGCCTGAGCGTTTGGCGCGCGCCCCAATTGAGCGTGCCGTGGAGGCAGACGACGCCCGGCCGGCCGCCGGACGGCGCGGAATCGTCCGGCAGGGCCAGATAGGCGTGCGCGCGTTCGTCGGCCTCGACGCGATAGCTCACGCGCTTGATCGTGAAGCCGCCGCCGTCCCACGCGCGCTCGACCTGGACGTCCAATTCCTTGGGCACGGGAGGTCGCGCCTCTTCGCGGAGCAGCTCCAGGAAGCGCGCGCGGATCTCCGCGCGCTTGCGCGCCCAATTCTCAGGGGTGGCGATCCCTTCGAGCAGGTCGTCCCAGCTCGTGGCGATCGGTCGCGGCGTCCAGGCCGGGTGGACGAAGGTTTCCTTGGACATGCCGCGGGAGCCTATTCCTGGGCGGAGCGAAAGGCCACTGCGGAACCGCCCGGCCGTCCCGGACCCCTGCTCTTGCCGGGAAGCGCGCGGCGTGCGAACCTCGGGACATGGCCCGCGCCGCCGACCGCCCCTTCCCCGAAGCGCCGCCCGCCGCGGCCGCCGAACTGCTCGGGCGCGTGCTGCTGGCCCTCACCTACCTGGCGCTGCTCTATGGGCTGGCCTCGCCGCTGGTGCGCGAGTCCGGAGGAAGCGCGCAGATCGAGTTCGTCGTCGGGCTGCGGGTCGTGCTGTTCGGCGTGACCGCCTTGGCGGCGATGCTGATCCAGGGCGCGCGCGCGACGCTGCGCTCCCTGGCGGCCGCGTCCCTCGTGCTGCTGGCGCTCGCGCTGGCGTTGGGCCCGGAGCCGGCGGGGCAGGCCGGCGACGTCCGCGACCTGCTGAGCGTGCAGGTCGCGGTCCTGGCGGCGGTGCTGTGGGGTACGTGGCTGGCCCGGCTGTTGGAGCGCCCGGGGCACTTGCTGGTGGTGGTGCTCTGCGCGGCGGCCGGCGACGCGTGGTTGAACGTGCTGAAGGTGCCGGAATCGGTCGGGCCGCTGCACCCGATCCGCATGCTGCGGCTGAGCTGGCCGCCGGCCCTGGAGGGCCTGTACGCGGCGCCGACCTTCGCCGACCTGATGTTCCTCGCGCTGTACCTGGAGGCCGCGCGGCGCTTCCGCTTCAAGCTTTCCTCGGTGGCGCTTGGGGCGGCGGCCGCCTACGGCGTGGCCTCGCTGATGTCGATGGCCTCGATGAAAATCATGCTCAGCCTGCCGCTGGTGGGCTTGGGCGTGCTGATGGGCGCGTGGCCGCGATTTCGCTGCACCGCCGCCGACGTGCTCCAGGCGTTCGTCCTGGCCCTTGCGCTCTTCCTGGCGCTGCTGGGGCTGACGACGCTGAAGCGCGGCTTCCAGCCCGTCCCCGAGCGGCCGCTCGATCCGCAGTACTTGAGGCGCGTGGCCGGCGCGCGCGCCCCGTTCCCGCGCCATGAAAAAACGGACGGCCATTCGGCCGTCCGTTCGGTCGCGAGAGCTGAAGGCTCGGCGGGCTACTGCGGGATACGAACGCGCGTCCCGACGCTGAGTTTGTTGGGATCGGGGAAGTTGTTCGCGGCGATCAACTGCTTGGGCGGGACGCCGTATTTCCGCGCGACGGCGTACAGCGTGTCGCCCTTCTGCAGCACGTACCAGGATTCCCCGCCGGTGGACGCGCTTTCTCCCGCGGAGGCCTGAGCCACGGGCTCGGGGGAAGGCGGCGGCAGCACCTGCGGCAGCGGCGCGCTGTTGCCCGTCTGGAGCGTGGCGTATTCGCTTGAGGTCGTCGTGGTCGTCTGCGCGGTCTCGGTCTGCACGCGAACCGGAGCGCTCAGCGAAGGCGGCGCGGGGTTCTGGGCCTTGGCGGACTTGGATTGCCCGCATCCGGACAGAAACGGCGCGCCCGCGGCAAGGATCATGGCGGCGACGGCGAAGCGGAAACGGAACATGGCAGTTCCCCCTGATACACGGCGGCCGAGCACGCGGAAGCGCCGCGCGGCGCCCCGTCCGGCCCCGCCCGGCGAACGGGGCGACAGACCTTTGGTGCATCGTCCAGGGGTTGAAGCGACTTGAGCGGAATGGCGAGCGCTGGCGCGCTTAGGCGGTCAGGCGTTGCGGCGCGGCCCAAAGACCACGAGCAGGACCAGCAGAAACCCGAAGACGGTGGGGAGAAAGAAGAAGACCAGATCGAAATCGATGCGCGGCTCCAGGACCGCGTCTCCCGGATCGCTGGGGTTGTAATGGACCTCGACCGCGCGCCCCACGGGATACTCCGCAACGATCCGCTGGACCCAGGCGCGCGCCAGGTGCTGGTCCGAGTAGGTGAAGAGACGCGCATGGCCCGTCCAGGCCAGGCCCCCGGCTTCGTACTGATAGGCAAGCTTCACCACGAACGAATCGCCGCGCGTGCCCGAGACGACCTCGTAGCGGGATTCCACGATCCGACCTGGCGCGGTCTTCCAGAAGAAACTGTCGAGATAGCGGTAGGCAAGATACAGCGGGAAGGCCAGCAACCCTAGACCCGCGGCGAGGACCGGCGCGAGATACCAGCGCAGGCGTTCCCGGAACCTCGAACGGCCTCGTGAGGCGGGTTGCGCCGTCTGGCCCATGATTCAGCCCCGCCGGAGCCAGGCGTCCACGGCAAGCGCGGCGAGCAGCAGGATCAGGATGGCGGTCCGGGGCACGGCCGGCCGGCGCTCTTCGCGCCAGACGGTCTCCGGCGCGAGCAGGCGCATGTCGAGTTCGTCCAGCAGCGCGAGCAGGTCTTCCTGATCCGGCTGGAGCACGCGGCTGGCGCCGCCCGCGGCGCGCGCGGCCGCCTGCAGGCCCTCCAAGTCCGGGCGGACCGAGCGGTCCTCCAGGGGGGAGCCTTCGGCGACGAGATGCGCGCGGTCTTCGCCGAAGGGGGCGTCGTCCCTGAGCGCGCGCGCGGCGATGAGGTATTCGCCGGCTTGTTCGAGCGGCGCGCCCACGGGTCCGGCGACGACGCGCTCGCGTCCGGGCGGCTCGCCGGGCGCCGCTTCGAGCCGGCCCAGTGGACGCCACTCCAGCGCCACCGGAGCCGCGCCGCCGCCGGTGAGCCGCGCCACCGCCGCTTCGACGCGGCAGCGCTCGAGCCCCGCCGGCATTCGCACCGCCACGCGCGCTTGCGGCGTCTCGCCGCGCTCCCAGCGCGTTCGCGCGAGGTACAGCCGCACCGGCGCGTCGAGCCGTCCCGGGTCGCCGGCCGCCCAGTCGGCGAGGCGCCGCCAGAACGCCTCGGCGCGTTCGAGGCCCTGCGCGCGGAGCGGATCCTGCGGCGCGGGCGTGAGCCAGCGCCAGCTCTCGCCGCAGGCCAGGAGCGCCACGCGCCCTTCGCCCACCTTACCCGTGCTCAGCAGCGGCGTCGCGCCGGCATGGAGCAGGACCTGCGTGCCGTCGCGGGGCAGCGCGAAGCCGCCCCACGCGCGCGAGGCGCCCCACGCCGTCCAAGGCTCGCCGCCCGTGCCGTCGTAGGCCCACGCGGTGGCTTCGTGCGCGCGTGCGGCCTCGGCGCCGGCCACGGCCTGGGGCGTTCCGGGGGCCTCCTCGGCGCCCAGCCCCTTGTATAGGAAGGTGTCGGCCAGAGGCGAGCCGCGCAGCCGCCGTTCGAGCGCGCCGGCCGGCTCGTTGACGATCCAGACGAGGCCGAGTTCGCCCTGTTGCAGCGCCATGCGGAGCCGCGCCTGGAGCGCTTCGGGCAGATGCGCCGGATCCGGTTCGGCCCAGACCAGCGTCCCCGCCCGCGCCGAGGCCGGCACGGACTCGTCGAGCCACCTGCGCAGCGCGGCTTCGACCGGCCAGCCCTGGGTCTCGGATCCGGTCGGGGCGCGGACGAAGTCGGCCACGATTTCGACGTGCGGCCCGCTCCAGCGCGAGAAGAGCTCCTTCAGCGCGCGGTAATCGTGGCCGAGCCGCGAGGCGGCGAAGACGACGCGGCGCCTCGGCGGGTCGATCTCCACGCCGGCATAGGCGACGTTGTTGGCGAGCCGCCGTTCGCCGGGCAGCGCATCGAGCGTGACGCGCAGGCGGTAGAAGCCCGCGCGCTTGGGCGTGAAGCGCAACCGTATCGCCGTCCACGCCGGCGAGGCGCGCAGGCGGTGGCGCAGGCGGTCGGCCTCGACGTACGCCGTCGCGCGCGGATCGCCCAGCGGTCCGAGGACCCAGAGTCGCGCGTCGGTGTCGGCGAGCGGGCCGTCGAGTCCCTTCGATCCGGGCAGCAGTTGCGCGCGCGCCTCGACGACGATCGGATCGCCCGCGCGCGGCGCGCCGTCCGCGCCGGAAGGGGCTTCGGACTCCGGGCGCGCCGTGGGTTGCTCCAGCGCCGCGTCGGGCGGCTGGGGGCGGTCTTCGCCCAAGGCGACGAAGAAGAGCGGCACGCCGCGCGCGCCCCATGCCGCAGCCGCCTCGGCGAGCGGCTGCCCCGCGTTGACCACGCCGTCGCTGAAGACCACGCCGGCGCCCGGGGGCGTGGCGCGCCTTCGAGGCCGTGCTCTTCCAGCGCGCGCGGGAGCGCCTCGGCCAGGGCCTCGCCCAGGGGGGAGACCCCGTCGCGCGGGTGGAAGGCCGCGTCGTCGGGATGCCGGGGTTCGAGCGCTTTGCCGGCATCGTACGGGAGGAGGTCCCAGCCGCGCGCGCGCGCCGTTTCCAGGAGCGCCTTGAGGATCGGGGCGCCCTGCTCGGCGCGCGAAGGGCCCTCATCGAAGTCGCGCCGATCGAGGCTTTGCGTGGCGTCGGCAAGGACGACCAGCGGCTTGCGGATCTCGCGCGAGGCGCGGGTCAGCGTCTCGGGGCGCAGGACAAGCAGGGCCGCGCAGGCCAGCGCGATCGCGCGCACGCCGATCGCGCAGAGGTTCGCCCAGAGCGGCCAGCTCTTGCGGGTGCGCCACGCCGCGGCGAGCGTCAGCAGGCCGAGCAGCGCGGCCGCCGCGGCGAGGGCCGCTTCGGGAAGCAGGGGCCGGTAGACGAGTTCGCTCGACAAGAAGAATAGGTATTCCGCGTTCGTTCGTGGATCCGGTCCCCACCGCCGGGGTTCGGAGCCCGCATTATACTCGACGTTGGCGGGCGGGGGACGTTAGACGGTTACGCGCCGCAGGACTTCCGGACGACCAGGGTGGGCGCGAGAATCTTTCGCGGCGGCTTGGACGGCGCGCGCGGTTCGTCCAGCAGCCGGGTCAGCAGCCGCACGGCCTCCTGGCCCTTCTCCCGGAACGGATGGTGGATCGTGGTCAGTTCGGGGGCCAGATAGCGCGTGGGGATCTCGTCGTCGAAGCCGACGAGCGCGACGTCCTCGGGAACGCGCAGCCCGCGCGCCTGAAGGCCCTTCCAGAGCCCGTAGGCGGACGCATCGAGCGTGACGAAGAGCGCGCGCGGGAGCTTTTCGCGTGGCGCCTCGCGCGCGAAATCGCAGGCGATATCGAAGGTGTGCTGGCCGGACTTGCCGCCTTCGCGGAAAACGAAACGCTCCTGGAATGGCGCGCCGGCGTCCGCGAGGCCGCGCTTGAATCCGTTCAGCATCTCCAGAGTCTGCGGCGCGTCTGGAGAGGAAAGGTAGATCCCGAGATCCTTATAGCCCAGCTTGGCGAGGTGCTTCGCCGCCAGCCGCCCCCCGGCCGCGCTGTCCAGGCCCACGGATGGAAAATCGAAGCCGCGGGCGGAGAGCGAATGGATCGCCACGAACGGCAGGTTCCGCTCGGCGAGCCACGGCACGGTCTCGCGCTCGAATTCGTCGATCTTCGACGAGCTGAGCACCCAGAGCAGGCCGTCCACCATGCCCTGCTCGATCAACTCCATCGAACGCTGGATGCCCGCGGCGGACGCCGAGCCGAAGAGCAGCAGCGAGTAGGGGCTCTGCGTGTCTTCCAGTTCTTCCGTGACGCCGCGGCAGACGTTGGTGAAGACGTAGTTGTGCAGCGCGAAGCCGTGCAGGTTGCCCACCATCGCGAGGCAATGGGTCTTGCCGGTGCGCAGCAGGCGCGCATGGTAGTTGTAGCGGTACCCGAGTTCGCGGGCCGCGTCGAGGACGCGCTGGCGCGTCGAGTCGCTGACCCAGCGGTCCTTCCCGCTGAGAATCAGGGAGACCGCCGCCTGCGATACGCCGGCTTCGCGCGCCACGTCGTTCATCGTCACGCGCGCCGAGCGCCTGGGAGTAGCTGGCGCGTTGCGTGGTTTCATGGACGATCCCTGGCGCCTGGTTTCCGGTTTTGGACTGCCACCGCTTGAGGTGGCCGCATTTTACAGCGCTTTTTCCGATACCGATCGCAAACTACCGTTCACCGTTCACGGTTCTTCAAATGCTCCCACATCCGGTCCCTTGCCGGCGTAATCGAGCGTCAGCGGCGCGCCGGCCTCCCAGGCCAGTTCGGCGTCGAGGGTGAGGGTATTCTTCGCGTAATCGACCTGCACCAGCTTCGCCTTGATCCCGGCCACGCGGATGACGTCGGGCTCCACGATGCCGAAGCCGTCGCAGAAGAAGCGCGCGTCGGCGACCTGGATCGTGCGGCCCGCGCCTTTCTCGACGGCGGTGGTGAGCGGCCCGCCGGCGTCGAGGCACGGGCTGCCGGGCTTGAGGCGGAAGTCGCCCCGATCGGGGTCCACGAACAGGGGATCGGCCTCGATGTTGCGCGCGAAGGCGCTCGCGTAGCGTTCCTCGTAGGCCTTCAGGACGTCGCTGTTGGGCAGCGGCGGCTTCTCGCGGTCGGCATCCAGCCAGTAGAAGAGCTTGTCGCCCGGCTGCCCGCCGCCGAAGCAGTTGTTGAAGAAGCTCGCGACGGCCGGCGTCGCGTCCCAGTCGAAGGACACCTGGACGGTGGGGGCGATCTTGTCCGTGCCTTTGCCCGTGCCGTTGCGGAAGAGAATGTTGTTCACGAGCGCCTGGTCGCCGTAGGGGCGCTTCGAGTCGTTGATATTGGTCGCGAACACGATCCCGTAGGCGATCGTCTCGCCCAGCTTCTTGGGCTCGGCGACTTTGTGCCCCGCGGCGTCGGCCTCGCCGATCAGGCGGTCGTTGAGTTCCGAATTGCCGCAGTCGGCGACGACGTTGTGATAGAAGCGGTTGCCCGAGTTGTACCAGGCCTCGGGGGTCTTGGCGCGGCCCAGGTAGTGGGCGAAGTTCATCCCGGTGCGCGTGCGCCAGAAGACGTTGCGCCGCAGGATCGAGTCGTTGCCCGCGTACTGGATGCTGGAAGCCGGGGAGAACTCGAAGCGGTTCTTCTCGATCAGGTTGTACCGCGATACCTGCGCGGGCTCGGCGCGCTCGCTGAAAACCTCCATGCACTTCCATTCCCGGTTGAGCAGGCGGTTGCCGCGGATCGCCGAACGCTGCACGGCGATGAGGACCAGGCCGGTGTGCGAGGCGTCGCCGAAAAAGTTGTTCTCGACGCGATGGTGCTGCCCTTTCCAGATCGCCAGCAGGTCGTTGCCGCCGGTGACGCGGTTGTTCGTGAAGACGATCCCGTCGCCGCAGGAACGGAAGCGGCAGCCTTCCCAGCTCCCTTGCGAGGAATCCTCGAAGTTGCAGTCGTTCACCGTGATGTGGCGCGAGCCTTCGGAGACGATGAAGCGCTGCACCTTCTGGGCCGCGATGCCTTCAATGACGACGAAGGCCTTGTTTTCGAGCTGCACCGCGCCGTTCAGCTTCTCGCCGGTGAAGAGCGCCTTGTGCCGGTTGGCCGCCTTGTAGACCAGCGGCTTGTCGGGTTCGCCGGAGTGCCGCGGCGCGATGGGTGTTGTGTAGTTGCCGTCGGCGAGCACCACCGTGTCGCCGGCCGCCGCTTGGGCGTTGACCTCCGCGAGGGTCTCGGGATCGGCGTTGAGTTCCGCGCTGCCGGCGGGGCAAGCGTGGAGGCCAGCCAGGAAAGCGCCCGCGAGAATCAGGAGCAAGGTCCGCATGGTCGTATTCCTTTGAAGGAGTTCCAGAGGCTTACTGCGCCGGAGGCGCCGGCGCGGCGGGGGCTTCCGGGCCGCCGTGCTCGTACGCGCCCAGGTCCGGCGCCTGGCCGGAGAAGGCCAGGCTCACGCCTTGCCCGTCTTTCCAAGCAGCGGGTTCCTTGAGCGTGAGCGTCTGCTTCGCGAAGTCCACCTTGACGATCTGTACCGGACGGTCGGCGCCTTCGAACTGGATCTCGTCGCCGGCCAGGCCTTCGATGCCGTAGCCGTCGCAGAACCAGCCGGCGTCCACGACGGTGAGTTCGACGCCCTGGCCGTCGCCCTTGGCGCGGGTCAGGAAGGCGCCCGCGTCGATGGCCGGGCTGCCGGACTTGAGGTGGAAGTCGCGCTTCTCGCCGTCCACGAACTGCGGGTCGGCCTCGAGCGTCTCCTTGAGCGCGTCCGGGAATTGCGACTGCCAGGCGGCCACGTCCTGCGCGGGCGGGTTGGACTTCGCCTGCCGGCTGCCCTGCACGATCAGGTACTTCTCGCCCTTGGCCGTGTTGAAGAGGAGGTTCCGCTCGAAGAGGAAGCCGCTCGGCGCGCCGAACCAGAATTGGATGGGCTTGCCGTCGAGTTCCTTGTACCACTCCCAGCGGGTGTCGTTGCGCTGGAAGCGCGTGCCCAGCGAGACGTTGTTCTTCAGCACGTTGTCCTCGAAGCGGTACTTGGGGTCGTCGCGCCGGCCGGCGAGAATCATCCCCGCGAAGTGGTTCTTGTAGAACGTATTGTGGCAGACGCGGTTCCCGGCGTTGTGCAGCGCCTCCTGCGGGTAGAGGGTCAGGTCCAGCGCGGGGCCGATGCAGTCGTAGAAGACGTTGCGCCGGATCAGCCCGTCCTGCCCGGCGTACTGGATCCCCGCGAAGGGCGAGTGGTCGCCGCTGGACGCGGTGTGCGCGAAGACGTTGAGTTCGATCAGGTTGTGCTTGGTGCAGTTGTTCTCGGTGAACTCGTGGTCGAAGCCGACGTGTTCGCAGTCGAAGACCTCGCCGATCTTCTGGATCTCGTTGTGCAGGTAGTTGCGGCGGATCGCGTTGAAGTTGCCGCCTTTGATCGTCCAGAGCACGTGCTTGGCCTTCAGGAAGACGTTGCCTTCGACGAGGTTCCGGTCGGACTTAACCAGCGCCAGATTATCCTGATTTGTGTCGTCGATGGTGTTCCCAACGATGCGGTTATCGTGCGCCTGCTGGAAGAAGAGGCCCGTTTTACTGCTCCCGCCCGGGCTGTGCGCCTGCCGGAAGACGTTGTTCTTTAGCAGGAGGCGCTGGGAACGGACCGCGTGCAGCCAGCCGGCGACCTTCTCGACATGCAGGCCCTCCAGCGCGATGTAACTGCGGTCGGTGAGTTGCACCGCCGGAAAGAGTTTCTCGCCCGTGATGAGCGGGATTTCCTTTTCGTAGGCTTTGAACGTGATGTACTTCCCGGCCTGCCCGGAGTTCGCGGGGGCCAGGGCTTCCTTATAGGTCCCTTCGCGCAGGATTACGGTCTGCCCGGCCGTGGCCGCCTGGGCCGCCGCATTGAGGCTGTTGTAGGCCTGTTCCTTGCCGCCCCCGGCTTTGCGCGTCGCGGGGTCGTAGGTAGAGGTGGAAGCCTCGCCCAAGGTCAGGTCCACAAAGAGCGTCTCGCCGGCGCGCGCCGCGGTCGCAAGTACAAGCAGCAGGCACCAAGCTAGGCTGCGGGTCGTCATCGCGCGGTTCCTTTCGGTTCGGCCCACTGGATATTAATCGTATTACATCATTCGAATGAAAAATACACCGACAGAGGCGCGCACTAAGGAATAAGACGAGAACAATCGCATAACTATTTAAGGTGCAGGGGAATATATTTTTGAGTGCGCTACAAGCCTCATGCCGGAGGATCCCATTTTACGTCCTTCTGCGAGGCGGCCAGCGGGGCTGCGAGCGAGAGCCGCCACGGCGCCGCCGGCTGGCCTTCTCGGGTCGCGCGGCGGTAGCGGTCGGGCGTGCAGCCGTAATGCCGCGCGAAACAGCGGTGCAGGTGGCTGGCGTCGGTGAAGCCCCAAGCCCGCGCGATGGATTTCAGCGGTTCGGGGGTGCGGAGCAGGTCGGCGGCGGCGCCGCTGAGCCGGTAGCGCAGCGCAAACTTGGCGAAGCTGAGGCCCATCAGCTCGCGGAAAACCTCATCGAAGCGGTTTCGCGAAAGCCCGCAGGCGCGCGAGGCGCGGGCCGAGGAGACGTGGTTGCGCGACTCGAAGACCATCTGCACGGCCTGGTTGATCCGGGCGTAGAAAGGTGCGGGGGCTTCGCGCCGCGCCGGCGCGCGGGCGAATTCCTGGAGTCTCAGGAGCAGCTCGACGAGCTTGAGGCGCAGCCAGACGGCGCGGCGGGGCTCCTGCCGCGCGAAGGCTTCGGCAAAGGCGCGCGCCCGAGCGGCGATTTCGGCGCGGGCATCGGGGGGCACGCGGGGCCGCTGCTTCGGCGGAAGGGTGAAGGGCGCGAGCCAGTTGACCTCGGGCGCCTCGTCGAAGCGCAGTTCCACGAGCATCTGCGGCTGGATCACCAGGACGAGGACCTCGCAGGGCGCGTCGAGCACCGCGTAGCCGTGGGGCTCCCACATCCCGCAGAACCAGGTTTCGCCGGGCTCGAGCGCCGCGCGGTAGTCGTCGTATTGCCGTTGCATCGTGCCGCGCAGCACCACGCCCAGTTCCAGTTCGAAGTGCATGTCGAAGAGCGTTTCCTGCGGCCGCGGGTGCATGGAAAGCGAGCCCTGCATGGGCCGGGCGGGGGAGAGGTCGAAGGAGACGCGGCGGATCTTCGCGGGCAGCGCGCGGCGCTTCATGATTACCTCCCGACTGGGCAAATGTACAACTTAATCCCAGGGTCCTTACAAGCCTAAGCCCTTGTGGCGCACAGGGCAATGGGGCTAGGTTGTCCCAGGCGGCCGGGACGCGGGTTTCGGCGCCGGTCCAGAGAAATATACAAGCAAGGAGACGGGCCATGAACGAGCGGGTCGTCCTGATTGGAGCGGGCAGCGCGGTCTTCACGCGGGGGCTCGTGCTGGACATGCTGCGGCGCGAGTGGGACCTGGACCTGGCGCTGGTGGACACCGACCCCGAGGCGCTGAAGGTCGCCGAAGGGCTGGCGCGCAAGCTGATCGAGGCGCTGGGCGCCAAAAACGTGCGCCTGCGCGCGGAGACCGACCGGCGCAAGGTCCTGAAAGGCGCCACGGTCGTGATCTGCACCGTCGGCGTGGGCGGCCGGCGCGCCTGGGAGCAGGACGTGCTGATCCCGCGCAAGTTCGGCGTGTTCCAACCCGTCGGCGACAGCGTGATGCCCGGCGGGACCTCGCGCGCGCTGCGCATGATCCCCGCGATGGCCGAAGTCGCCCGCGACGTGCTGGACCTCGCCCCCAACGCGCTCTTCTTCAACTACGGCAACCCGATGGCCTGCGTCTGCCATGGCGTGCGCATGGCCACCGGCGCGGAGGTCGTGGGCCTCTGCCACGGCGTCTTCCACGTCGCCGCTTACCTCGCCAAGGCCCTGGGCGTCTCGCGCGAATCCCTGCGCTACACCGCCGTGGGCATCAACCACCTGACCTGGTTCACCGAAGTCTTCAGCGGCGGCGCCGACGCGATGCCCGCGCTGCGCCGGATCGCGCGGCAGCGCCTGGGCAGGCCGCTGGACCGTGATGGCCTGGGCACGCGCTTCGAGGAAGCCGGCACGGCGAAGGACGGCGAAACCCCAGCTCAGGACAACCCTTTCAGTTGGGAACTCTTCGACCTCTTCGGCGCTTTCCCCGCAGTGCTCGACCGGCACGTCTGCGAGTTCTTCCCGCAGTTCTTCGCCGACGGGCGCTACTACGGCAAGACGCTGGGCGTGGACACGTACAGCGTCGAGCAGACCGTCGCGCACGGCGACAAGCGCTACGCGGAGATGAAAGCCGACGCGCTGGGCGAGCAGCCGCTCTCCGGAGAGTACCTCAAGCGCTGCGGCGGCGAGCACGAGCAGGTTACGGATATCGTCGAGAGCATCCGCCACAACGATGGCGCGGTGTATTCGGCCAACCTGCCCAACCGCGGACAGGTTCCGAACCTGCCGGCTGGCGCGATCGTCGAGAGCCCCGCTATCGCTGACGGCGGGCGGCTGAAGCCGCTTCAGCAGGCGCCGCTCCCGGCGGCCCTCGCCGGCACGCTGGCCACGCGCTTCCAGTGGGTCGAGACGGTCGCCGAGGCCGCGCTGGAGGGAAGCCGCGAGAAGTTCATCCAGGCCCTGGTCCTGGACGGTTCGGTGCGCGAGTTCGACCTCGCCGCCAAACTCGCCGACGCGCTTCTGGAGGCCCAGCGGCCGTACCTGCCGCGCTTCTTCGGAAAGGAGCAGGCATGTCCCGCGACCGCTTGAGCCCGGACGCGTTCGACGCGCTGTGCGCTTCGCACCGGGACGGCTTCAGCCTCCCGCAGGCGTTCTACGGCGACCCGCGCGTGCACGCGCTGGACCTGGAGCGCCTCTGGCGGCGACGCTGGCTCTTCGCGGGGCACGCGAGCCGCATCGCGCAGCCGGGCGATTACACGCTCTTCAAGTTGGGCGACGACGAGTTGATCCTCACGCGCAATGCGCAGGGCGAGGCGCGCGCGCTCTTCAACACCTGCACGCACCGCGGCTCGGCGCTCTGTCTGGAACCTTGCGGGCACGCCGCGAAGTTCGTCTGCCCGTACCACCAGTGGGTCTTCGACGCCGACGGCGAGCTGCGCTCGGCGCGCAACATGCCGGACGATTTCGACAAGGCCTCGTTCGGCCTGCGACGCGCGCACATTCGCGAACTGGAGAGTCTTCTCTTCGTCTGCTTCGCCGAGGAGCCGCCGGACTTCGAGCCATTCGCAAACGCCATGCGCCCGCACCTGAAGCTGCACGGCTTGCCGCGCGCGAAGGTCGCCGCCACGCGCGCCTACGAGCTGCGCGCCAACTGGAAGTTGATGGCGGAGAACTTCTTCGAGTGCAACCACTGCCCAACGGGGCATCCCGAATACTGCAAGGCCATGGCCGGCATCACGCCGCCGCCGCGCGTTGAAGACCGCGAGGCCGAAAGGGCGCACGTCGAAACGCAGCGCGCGTGGGTCGCGCGGCGCGGCCTGGCGCAACAACTGTCGTTCGAAGCGGGCGGGTGGTTCCACCTCAACCACATGCCGCTGCGCCCGGGCTTCGTCACGCAAAGCCTCGACGGCAAGCCCGTCGCGCCGCTGATGGGCGAGCACACGGCTTACGAGGCGCCCGCCTTCGCGATCGTCGCGTACCCCAATTTCTGGTTCGAGGCCGGGCCGGACGTGGCCGTCACGCTGCGCACGCTGCCCAGAGGGCCGCAGGAGCTGAGCGTCGAGGCCGAGTGGCTCGTGCATGCCGACGCCGTCGAAGGCCGCGATTACGACCTCGAGCGCGTGATGGGCCTCTGGAAGGCCACCGGCGAGCAGGATTGGGCGCTGATCGAGAACAACCAGCGCGGCGTGAATTCCAGCCGCTATCGGCCCGGGCCTTACAGCCCCGCGTCCGAGGGCGGCTGCCGGCGCTTCGTCGCGTGGTACCTCGACCAGTTGAGAAAGGCCTGAGCATGCCCGAGACGCTGGACGTTCTCGCCGCCGCCGACCTGTGCGTGGATCTGGTCTTGCGCGGCGACGTGCGCCCGCGCTTCGGGCAGGCCGAGCAGCTCGTGGAAGGCTACGCGCTGGAGCTGGGCGGCTCGGCGTGCCTCTTCGCGAGCCAGTTCGCGAAGCTCGGCGGGCGCGCAGGCGTCGCGGGGTTCCTCGGCGCGGACCTCTTCGGGCGCTTCGCGCGGGAGCGGCTCGCCGAGTGCGGCGTGGAGGTCTCGCGGGTCCGCGCGCGGACGGGCCTCCAGACCGGCCTGGGCCTGGCCCTTGCCGCGCCGGACGACCGCGCGATCCTGACCTGCCTGGGTTCCATCGACGCGGCCGAGCCGGAGGATCTCGATCCGGCGTGGCTCGGCGCGTGCCGGCACTGGCACATCGCGAGTTATTTTCTGCTGCGCAAGCTGCGCCCACACTGGCCGGCGTGGCTGCGCCGCGCGCGCGAAGCCGGCGTCACGGTCTCGCTCGATCCGAATTTCGATCCCGACGAACGCTGGGCCGGCGTGCGCGAACTGCTCCCTCTGGTGGACGTGTTCCTGCCCAACGCGACCGAGGCCCGCGCGATCGCAGGGGTGGGCGACCTGCGCGAAGCCGGCCGCCGGCTCGCCGCGCGCGGGCCGCTGACCGTGATCAAGTGCGGCGCCGAAGGCGTGCTGGCCTTCGACGGCACGCGGGCATTCGAACGCGTGGCCGAGCCGGCGCCGCGCATCGCCGATGCCATCGGCGCGGGCGACTGCTTCGATGCGGGCTTCCTCCGCGCGTGGCAGGCGGGGCTCGAACTCGGCGCGTGCCTCGCGTGGGGGCAGCGCTGCGCGGCGGCGTCGCTGGCGGAGCCGGGCGGGGTGCGCGGGCAGCTCGCGTGCATGGCGGACGCCTTCCGGGTTGGATCGGGACGCATGAAGGAGGCCTCCGTATGAGCGCCACGACGCTGGAGCGAACGGGGCGCGGCGCGGCGTTCCTCGAAGCGGTCCACGCGCGGCGCAACGCCGGAGGCGCGCTGCTGGCGACGAACTTCTACAACGCCGAGACGCTCCTGGCCGTGCTCCGCGCGGCCCGGGAGGCCGGCGATGAATTGATCCTCCAGACGAGCCCCTCGACGCTGGCGTATCTGGGCGTGGAGACGGCCGCGGCGCTGGCGCGCGCGGCGGCACGGGAAGCCGGCGTGCGCGCGTGGCTGCATCTCGACCATGCCGCCGACGACGCGCTGATCGAGCGCTGCCTGGAGGCCGGCTGGGACAGCGTGATGATCGACGCCAGCGAGGCCCCCTTCGACGAGAACGTAGCGCGCACCCGCGCGGTGGCCGAACGAGCGCACGCCTCCGGCGCGGCGGTGGAGGCCGAGCTGGGGTACGTGCCCAAGCTCGGGCAGCGCGAAGCCACTGAGGCGGGTTTCACGGCGCCCGAGGAGGCGCGGCGCTTCGTCGAGGCGACCGGCGTGGATCTGCTCGCCGTGGCCGTCGGCACCGCGCACGGCTTCTATAAGCGCGAGCCGAAGCTGGACCTGCCCAGGCTGGAGCGGATCCGCGCGGCGACGGACGTCCCGCTGGTGCTCCACGGCGCTTCGGGCGTGCCGCCCGCGCAGTGGCGCGCGGCGATCGCGCGCGGCGTCGCGAAGATCAACTTCGCCACCGAGATTAAGGACGCCTTCACCCGCGGGCTGCGCGACGCGCTGGCCGGCGGCGAGATCGACCTGCGCAAGACCTTTCCCCCGGCGATGGACGCCGTGACCGAACTGGTTGCCGGGAAGTTGCGGGTCTGCCGCGGCGAGGGGGGCTCGGTTTAACCACAGAGGTCGCAGAGGGCACAGAGAAGGATTTAAGTTGGCCAGAAACTTGAAGCTTAAACCGCGAACGAACCATGCTCTGCGTTTACGCGGTCATAACCACACCACGAGGCTAAGACGATGACCGAACTACGCCGAAACATCGAGACGCAGCCGGGCGAGTTGCTCAGGACGCTGCGCCACACGCTGGGGCCGGGGCGCGAGGACCTGCGCCTGGCCGCGCGACTCGTGCGCGAAGCGCGGCACGTCTACATCACGGGGATCGGATCGAGCTGGCACGCGGGAATGGCCGTCGCGGCGCTTTTCGAGGCCGCCGGCAGGCCGGTGCATCTGGTGGACGCCTCCGAATTGCTGCATGCCCACGCGCTCCCGCGGCAAGCGTGCATCGTCGCGCTCTCGCGCAGCGGGAAGAGCGTCGAGATCGTGGAACTGCTCGAGAAGGCCGCGCGCGCCGGCGCGCGCGTGGCCGGGATCACCAACACGCCGGAGAGCCCGCTCGCAGAGCGCGCCGATGCGGTGCTGCGGCTGGAGGCGGCCTTCGATCACAACATCTCGATCGCGATGTACTCGGCGCTGACGCTCGCCGGCGGGCTGTTGGCCGAAGAAGCCCTTGGGCGACTTGACGAAGCGCTCGCGCGGGGCCTGGAGCGCGCGCTGGAGGCCGCGCCCGAGGCGCTGCGGCGCTGGTCGGCGCAGATCGAGGACCATCCGTGGTTCGCGGCCGAAGCGCCGGCGTACTTCCTGGCGCGCGGCGCGGGGCTGGCGGCGGCGCACGAGACGCGCCTCCTGTGGGAAGAGGGCGCCAAGGCGCCGGCCTGCGCCATGACCACCGGCGGCTTCCGGCACGGCCCGCAGGAGATGCTCGCGCCCGGCGTGCGCCTCGGGATCTGGATCCACGAGACGATCCTCCGCGACGCGGACCTGGCCTTGGCCGCCGACGCGCGAAACTTCGGCGCGAAGGTGCTGCTGATCGGGCGGGGCTTGCCGCGCGAGGCCGGCGATCTGGTCCTCGAGCCGCCCGCCGCGCCGCCGCGCTGGAGCTTCCTGCTTGAAATCCTGCCCGGCCAACTCGCCGCGGAACGCCTGGCGCGGCTGCGCGGCGTGGACTGCGACGAATTCCGCATCTGCCCCTACATCATTCAGGCCGAAGGCGGGCTGGCCTGAAGGGCGGAGCATCTCGAGACCCGGCATGCAGCGCGCCGAAAAAAGCGTGAATTCAGGGCCTGCCGCGGCACAATAAGCCCCGGGACGGACGGGCGCGCGCGCGCCCCTTCGCGCCGCCCCCGGGAGCCTGAGCTTGCGTACGTCTCGCGTCGTGATCCCCTGCGTCGTTCTTCTTTCCGTGCTGGGCTTGGCGGACGCATGCGCCGAAGGCGACGCGCCGCCTGCCGCCGAGGGCAAGGCGGATTACCTGGTTCGCCCGGGCGACCTGCTGGGGCTGTGGGTCTACAAGGTCCCCGACTTTCAGATCGAATTGCGCGTGGCGCCGAACGGAAACCTTCGCGTCCCCGTGGTGGGAAGCCTCGACGCGGCGGGCAAGACCCTCGAAGCGCTGACCGAAGCCATCGTCGAGGGCCTGAAGAAGCGGGCGCATCTGCTCGATCCCCAAGTCGCTCTGACGGTGAAAGAGTTCGCTCAGGAGATCGCCTACATCCACGGCGCGGTCATTGGGTCCAAGGAGTTCAAGCTGCCGAACGACCGGAGCATGACGGTGAGCCAGGCGGTGGCGGTGGGCGGGGGCCTGCGCCCCGAAGCGCGCGCGGACGCCGTGCGGGTCATCCGCCGGACGCGCGGCGGCAAGAACAAGGAGATCGTCGTCGACCTGATCCAGGTCACCGAGGGGGGCAAGCCCGAACTCGATATCTCGCTGGAGCCGGGCGACGTGGTCTACGTGCCCTACGAGACGGGGGGTCTTCGTGATCGGCGGCGTCCAGCATCCCGGGTACTTCGACCAGCTCCACGTCCAGGCGGTCGCGCGGGGCGGCCGGGTCACCGCGTCGCAGGCGCTGGCGCTGGCCGGCGGGCTGGTCAACGGCGCGCTGGCCGAGCGCGCGCAGGTGATTCGCCGCGGCGCGCCTGGGGCCACGCCGCAGATCGAGAGCGTTAACCTCCACGCGCTCATGACCGCCTCGTCCCAGAACGACGCGCTGATGCAGCCCGGCGATACGCTCTTCATTCCCCAGGGCGAAGGCATCTACGTGCTCGGCGACGTGCGCAAGGGCGGCGTCTTCTATCCCCGGCCGGCGGGCGGTTGACGGTGACCAAGGCGCTGAGCATGGCGGAAGGGATCGAGAAGTTCGCGAAGCTCTCCAGCGTCCGCGTGATCCGCAAGAATGGCATCACCGAGATCAACGTGGACGACCTGACCAAGAAGGAAGGCAGCCTGTCCAAGGATATCGAACTGGAACCCGGCGACGTGGTCTACGTGCCGAAGGGCTTTTAGCGTGAACCGGTTGGCGGCCTGATACCTGAGCGGCGAAGCGAACGCTTACGGCGCGTCGATCTCTTCGGCCTTCTGGCGGCTGGTGGTCTCGGCCTGCTTGATCAGGAGTTCCTTCTGCCGCTCCGCGGCCTCGCGGCGCGCTTCGGCTTCCTTCTGGGCCAGGGTCTCGGGGGTATCCTGCGGCGCTTCGACGACGATCTCGCGGCCGTCCTGCGTGACGATGGTGATCGGGCGCGAGGTGCCCTTGATCTGGTCCATGGTGGCTCGGCGCAGGCGGCCGATCTCATGCTGCACGGCTTGGAAGGCCCAGCGCACGTGGCTCCACTTGCGCGGCTCGTTGCGCAATTCCTCTTCCAGGACCAGCGCGCTGCGCTTGGCGCTCATGCAGTGGTCGCGGAAGTTGGCGCTGTTGCGCCAGGTCTCGGCCAGGATGTTCACCTGCTTGCCCAGCGCCTCGGCGTTGTAAATCAGCCGCGTGCGCTCCTTGCCGCCGGAATCGAGGTCCTCGGAGATCTGGTACACGGTCTTCTTCATGTCCGAGAGGACGCGATAGGCCTGGTCTTCCTTGGCGGTGAGCACGCCCTCGGGCTTGAAATCCTCGAGTTCGACCCAGAACGGCCCTTTGCGCCGTTCGGCCGTGGCGGTGGGCAGGTCGGCGGTCAGGTCGTTGGGAAGCTGCGCGGGCGCGGGCAGATCCACGTCGAGCGGGTCGGCAAGAGACTCGCGCGGACGGCTTTCGGGGCCCGGCAGCGCCAGCGGAACGGGCGAGACCGGTTCGTCTTCGGACGGGAGAACCTTGAGCGGGCGTTCGGCGCCGAGCGGAGGTCGGGGCTCGTCGGTCGTGCGCACGACCCGCGGCGGCGCCGGTATTCCGGGCGTGACCAGTTCGGGCGGCTTCACGGGCGCCGGAACCAGTTCGTCTTCCATGCCGTCGCCAACCATGTCGGAAGCCAGGACGCTTCCAGCAAGGCAGAGGCTAAGACACCATCCGAATCGCAGCATACGCGTTTCCCGAGTCCCTTGGCGTTCCATGAGATCAGACGCACTCAGGGAGCCCTTGAATCGAAGGAAATATGCTACAGGGCCGAATTCGAATGGCAGCAAAATTCCGGCAACCCGTGATGGCACAACGTGCGTGCCGCGGGGGTGCATAAAAAAAGCCCCCCGAGCCGGGGGGCTTGAAGGCGTCTCGATCCAAAGGCAACGCTCAGGGCTGGGCGGTCTGGAGCAGGGCTTCCTGCGCGAGCAGGATGCTGGCGCCGTTGAGGTTCCAGAATTCCTGCCATTCAGCCTGATTCCGGCCGGGCAACTCGCCTTTGAAGTTCGAGTGGTTCTGAACGATGTTCACCAGGACCTCGTAGGCGACTTCGGCCAGGGGGCGCTGCCGCGTGGCGCGGCGCGGGGCCTGCAGGCTGTACGACTTCGCCGGATACGCATCCTGCGCGGCCATGGCGTCGATCAGGTGCGGGACCGCGGAGCGCCCCAGCTTCACCAATTCGGCCTGCGCCGTGCGCCATTCCGGTGACGTGAGGAGGCGGATGTTCTTGCGGATGAAGCCTTCCTCCAGCAGCTTCTGCCGGGCGCGGAGCAGGGCGACGCGCTCGGCGAACTCCGGATCGGGCTCCTGGATCACGACGACTCCCGCCTTATCTTCCTTCTTCTCATCCTTCTCCTCATCCTCGGCCGCTTCGTTCTTGGGGACTTCCCGAGCTTCGTCTTCCTCCGCCTTCGCGGGTGGCGCGAGTTCGGTGGTCTCGGCGGCCGGCTCGGACTTGGCCGCCGGAGCGGTTTCCAGGGTCGCTTCGCCGCCGCTTTCCGTCTTGACGGTGGCCGAACCGGACTTCTCGGCCTGCACGATGTCCGGGTACTTCTTCTTGGCTTCTTCCCACGTATAGCGGACGCCGTCCACGATCACGTCGGGGTGGTTGGCTTCGCCGCCTTCTTCCGCGCGCAGCGAGCCGGCCAAGCCGGATCCGAGCGCGACGACCAGCAGCCCCGTGATGAACCGCGCAGCCTGGGACATGCCCATGCCTCCTGTTCGGGTACCTCGAAAAAGGTAAGCCCCACCATGGTCAGGAATGGCGGCGCGCATGTCAAGACGGAAAAGGGGAGGGGTCAGACGGCCCGAATCGTATCGCCGGGCCGGATCACGCCTTCGGTGAGGATCCCCGCGCGCAGGCCGCCGCGATGGACCAGCCCCGGCAGGACTTCCTTGGACGTGTACTTGACCAGATCGCTGCAAGGCTGGCAGAGCCGGATGCCCTTGATCCGCACGGAGCCGATGGTGAATTCCCGCCCGACGAGCTGGTTCAGGTCGATGCCCGAGGTCAGGATATTCCGGCGCGTCTCGTTTGAATGCAGGTCGATCCCGTGATTCTGGCGCAGCCACTCGAGCTGTTCGCGGGCGATCAACGTCAGCTCCTTGCCGGGGTCCTTGTGGCCTTCCGGGACGAAATTCTTGTGCCCCGCGACGCCGCATTTCGGAACCAGCCGCACTTCGGAGACCCGTTGCGGCGCCACGTGCCGCTGCGGGACGATGTAAATCTCTTCGACGCGCCCTTCAGTCAGCGTGTCCGTCGTCGCGGGGATCGATTGGGGTTGGGTCGAGGCCATGCGTAGGGACTCCTGTGCGCCGCGCGAAGCTGCTATGTCGATTTAGCTGCCGATTCTTCAGTGAATATACACCATCTCCGTCACGCGTGCGCCCGCGGGGCTTAACCGGGAAATGGATTTGAGCGCGACTATTCTACGCCAGAGGGTTGCGCTGGAAGTTGGAATGCCTGCCGGGATGCTTGCGCGCTTATTCTTCGCCGCGGCTTGCCTTATCCTACGAGCGTACCGATCTTTTCGGCTTCTCCGGTCACCGCCCGCAGGATGTTCCCCTTCTGCTCCAGGCTGAAGACGAAGATGGGGAGCTTGTTGTCCATGCACAGGCTGATGGCGGTCATGTCCATCACGCCCAGGCGCTTCCGGATCACGTCCATGTGGCTGAGGCGCTTGAAACGCTTCGCGTTGCGGTGGGTCTTGGGATCGAGGTCGTAGACCCCGTCGACCTTGGTGGCCTTCATCAGCACTTGGACGTCGAGTTCCATGCCGCGCAGGGCGGCGGTGGTGTCGGTGCTGAAGTACGGGTGCCCGGTGCCGCCGGCGAGGATCACGATGCGCTTCTTTTCGAGATGGCGCAAGGCGCGCCGGCGGATGTACGGCTCGGCGACCGCGCGCGCCTCGATGGCGCTCATCACGCGCGTCTGCCCGCCGAGGCTCTCCAGGGCGTCCTGTAGCGCCAGGGCGTTGATCATCGTGGCCAGCATGCCCATGTAATCGGCGGTGGCGCGGTGCAGCAAGCCGGATTCCTGGCTGGCCTTCTGGCCGCGGATCACGTTCCCGCCGCCGATGACCATGGCGATCTCGACGCCCAGTTCCGCGACCTCCAGCACCTGGCTGCAGATGCCCTTCAGCCGCGAGGTCTCCAAACCCTTGCCCGCCGCGCCGCCGAGCATCTCGCCGGAGAGCTTCAGCATGATGCGCCGATAGGCGGGCTTGCGGCCGCCCTTGGAGCCATCCTTCGCTTTACTCATCGCCTCGCCCCGCTGCGTGCTTCGACTTCCAACAAAAAAGGCCGCCTTGCGGCGGCCTCGGCTCACTTGCCGACTTGCAGGAGCGCGAAGCTCCTGATTTTCGCGCCTCCGCCGGCCTGTTTGAGCTGTTCGGCGACGGTGACCTTGTTCTCGCGGAAGTACGGCTGCTCCAACAGGCAGCGCTCGCCGTAGAACTTCTGCATCTGCCCTTCGGCGATCTTCTCGAGGATCTGGTCGGGCTTCTTGGCGTTCTTGGGGTCTTCCTTGAGCTTCTCCTGGACGAACTTCTTCTCCTTCTGCACGTCCTCCGCCGGCACCTGCTCCCGAGTCATATAGTGGGGCTTGGCGAAGACGACGTGCATGGAAAGGTCTTTGCCCAGCTCGCGCGCCTTCTCGCCCTCGACGCCCTCCAGCACGACGACCGCGCCCTGCTTGGAGTCGTGGTGGATGTAGTACCCGAAGGCGCCCTCGAAGCGCAGCACGCGCTTGAGCCCGATGTTCTCGCCGATCTTCCCGGCTTGCTCCTTGACCGCCTCGCTGACCGGCCGGCCGCGCAGCTCCTGCTTCGCGAGGTCCTCGGCCGAGCCGAGCTTCTTCGAGGCGGCGAGGTCCAGCAGGTCGGCGAGCAGCTTTTGAAGTCGTCGTTCTTGGCGACGAAGTCGGTGTTCGCGGAGAGTTCCACGACGGTCAGCGCGCCGTCGGCTTCCTTGGCGCCCAGCGCGCCCTCTTCGGCCGCGCGCTCCTGCTTCTTCTCGCCGCTGGCCAGGTTTTTCTTGCGCAGCCACTCCTTGGCCATCTCGAAGTCGCCGCCGGCCTCGGTGAGCGCCTTCTTGCAGTCCATGGGGGCCGCGCCGGTCTCCTGGCGCAGTTGCATCACGGTCTTGGCGTCGATCGACATCTCAATCTTCCTTTCGGTACTCTGCTGCGTGTCTCCGCGAATTCCAGAATCTGAATCTTATGCCGCCGGGACGGCGGCGCTACAGCCGGCGAGACGCCGGCGCTACCGGATGCGCCCGCCGACGCTGACGGCGCCGACGCTCTGCTGCTGCTCGATCTGGCGCCGTTCGGCTTCCTGCCGGCGCTTGGCCAGTTCCGGATGGGCCTTGCGCAGGTTGACGCCTTCCTTCACCGCCTCGGCCATCTTGCCGGCAATGCATTCGATGGAGCGCATCGCGTCGTCGTTGGCTGGAATCGGGATGTCGATGTTGTCCGGGTCGGCGTCGGTATCGAGCATCGCGATGACCGGGATGCCCAGCGTGCGGGCCTCGGCGACCGCGTTATGGTCGTGCTTCGGATCGACGACGAAGATCGCGCCGGGCAAGTCCTGCATGTTGCGGATCCCGTCGAGGTTGCGCTTGATCTTGCGCTGCTCGCGGTTCAGCGCGCTGCGCATCTTCTTGCTGAAGGCGTTGAGCGAGCCGTCCTCTTCCATGGTTTCCAGCTCGATCAGGCGCTTCACGCGCTCCTTGATCGTGAGCAGGTTGGTGAGCGTGCCGCCGAGCCAGCGCTCGGTCACGAACGGCATCTCGCAATCCTGCGCCTTGAGGGTGACGACTTCCTGCGCCTGCCGTTTGGTGCCGACGAAAAGAAGCTGCCCGCCTTCGCTGACGGTCTTGCGCACGTAGTACCACGCGCCGACCACGCCCCGCACGGTCTCGCGCAGGTTGATGATGTGGATGCGGTTGCGCTTGCAGAGGATGTACGGCTCCATCTTGGGGTTCCAGCGGCTGGAACTGTGCCCGAAATGGGCGCCCGCGGCCAGCAGGTCCTTGGCGCTGACGATCGGCATGTAAAATCCTTTCCGGGACGTCCGGTGGCGGGCGTCCGCGCGGCGGTTCGGCCGGGTTCAGGGCGATGTTCTCGCCCGGGGGCGTTAAGCACTAACCCCGCTTCGACCCGACAGACGCTCAACTAGACGACAAGGACGGCCTCGCGTTCGAGGCTCCCGCCGCGGCCGTCCAAACCGGCGAAAGCCCGGCCTTTGTAGGGGATGCGCGGGGCCGTGTCAACCGACACGGGAGCGCCTTCAGGAGCCCCGGAAGGCCGAACGTTCCGGGGCGTCCGCGCCCGCGTCCAGGAGCGCCTGAAGGCTCCGCGCGGCGCCTTCGAGAATCTCCTCCGTGGGCGCCTCGGTCGTGAAGAGCGCCGAAAGCGCCCAGTCGGCCTTGCGGAAAAGCTCGGCGTGGCGCGAGTCCGGGTTCAGGCGGCCCGCGGGGAGATTCCGCTCGAAGGCCTCCGTGATCGGATCGCGCTCCCAGGACGAGGGAAGCGCGGCCAGGCGGTAGCCTGCCTGGGCCAGATCGCGCGCGGACTCGGGGCCGGTGAGCTCGCGCAGGAGGGCCAAGGCCAGCGGGTGGTCCGCGGCCGCGCGGTGCAGGCATAGGCCCTCACTGAAAATGAGCGTCGGCCCGCCGGGTAAGACCGCTTGGGCGTGCGCGGACCCCTCCGGGCCGTATGGGAGCGGCGCCACGGCCCAGGCCTCGCCCTCAGGGCAGCAATCGGCGTACTGCGCGCGGAGGTGCGCGGCGAGATAGCCGCCCCAGATCGTCATCGCCACCTGCCCCTTGGCGAAGCGGTCCAGGGTCTGGCGGATCTCTTCGCCCTGCACGCGCAGCTCGGGCGGCGCAAGCCTGTAAAGGGTCCGGTAGAACTCGAATGCGCGGAGGGCCGCGGCGCGGTCCGGAAGGCTCGTGCGGCGCGCCTCGTCCCAGAGCCGCGCGCCGGCCTGCCAGAGGTAGGGCATCGCGTAGCCGAGGACGGGGAAGACGGCCAGCCCCAGGCGCTGCTTCGAGGGGTCCTGCAACGCCGTCGCGGCGGCAAGCAGGTCGTTCCAACTCCAGCGCCCATGCCCATGCGGCTCCGCGAGCCCGGCGGCGCGGAATAGGTCGCGGCGATAATAGAGGACGCAGGCGGCGAAGCTCCGCGGCAGGCCGACCTGCCTTCCGGCGTGGCGGAATGCCTCCAGCGCCGCGGGGTGCGGGCGTTCGGCCTCTCGCAGCGACTCGGCCAAGCCATCCAGCGGCGCGGCCCACTCGGCGATGCGCCAGCACTGGTTCCCGATGGTGCGAAAGAGATCCCCGCGCGGCGCGCCTGCGTGCGCCTCTTCCTCCCGGCGGACCCGCACGCCGGGGTTATTCCGAGCGAAGCGCTCGAGCGCGCGCTGGAGCAGCGCCTCGTCGTGGGGCGCCCACGTCCCGCTCAGGACCAGCTCCCGCGCGCGCTTCGTCGCGGCGGGCGGCGCGGCCTCCGGTCGCCCGCGCACGAAGGTGCCCTTGCCCTGGCGGCGTTCGAGGATTCCTGCGTGGACGAGTTCGCGCAGCGCGCGGGTGACCGTGGGATAACTCAGCCCGTAGGCGCGCATCAGTTCGCGCTCGCTGCGCAGGCGTTCGCCGGGCTTCAGACCGCGTTCGAGGATCTCCTGTTTCAGCAGCTCCATGAGCTGCGCGTAGAGCGGGAGATCCGAGCCGGGTTCAAGCGCCGCGGTCGGGAGCGGCGCGCGCCTGGCTTTGCGCTTGGGCGCTCGTTTGGGGCGGCTCATGAACAGGCGCCTTGGTGCATGTATGCAGTAGGGTACCCCGCCCCGTGACGCAGGGTCAAAGGATTTCCAGTCGAGAACTTGGATTCCTTGCGCGGAATCGTGGGCCGGCGTCACGGCTTTTGACTTTTGACTTTTGACCTGCGACCTCCGACGTTCGTTCCATCCCAGGAGAAGCTCATGCTCACCGACCTGCAACGCCACATCGAAGCGACGCCGCTCTGCGACACCCACGAGCACCTGCGGAAGGAGCACGAGATTCTCGCGGAGAAGCCCGACGTGCTGCGCGAGATCTTCGAGAACTACGTCTCCGCCGATCTGCGCGTGGCGGGGGCCACGCAGGCGCAAGTCGATGCGGCGCTGTGGAGCAAGGATCTGGACGTGGCCGCGCGCTTCGCGCCGCTCGAGGAAGCCTGGCGCGCGACGCGGTTCACCGGGTACGGCGAGGCCAGCCGCTACATCGCGAAACGCTTCTTCGGCATCGAGGAGCTTTCAGGGCGGGCGCTGGCCAAGGCGCAAGAACTGCTCCCCGAGCGCTGGCCGGAGGGCGACCGCATGCGCGTGCTCCGCGACGAAGCGCGCTTGGACCACGTCCAGGTCGATGACTTTTGCTGGCCCTGCCAGCCCGACGCGAGCGGCCCCGAATTCTTCCTCTACGACATCTCCTGGCTCAACTTCTGTGCCGGCGACCTCGTCTCGAAGGGGCTGCTCAGGGAGGGCGAGTCATTCAGCATGCGCCCGCTATTCGACGAGACCGGCGTGGAGGTAAAGGACCTCGGCAGCCTGCGCGAGGCCATGGAGAAGCTCTTCGAGAAGTACGCGCCCTGCGCCATCGCGGTGAAGGCGCAACACGCTTACATGCGCACGCTGGCCTGGCGCGAACGGAGCGACGAGGAGGCCGCCGCGGTCCTTGAGGCCGCGCTGGCTGGGCGCGAGCGGAGCGAAGAAGAGAAGAACGTGCTCGGCGACTGGTGCTGGGCCCGCGGCGCCGAACTCGCCGCGAAGCACAACCTGCCGTTCAAACTCCACACCGGCTACTACGCGGGGCACAGCCGCATGCCGGTCTCGCGCATCGCCGCCGGACAGCTCTGCCCGCTCCTGGCGCGCTACCCCGAGACGCGCTGGGTGCTGATGCACATCGCCTATCCCTACGACGACGAGATCGTTGCGCTGGCCAAGCACTACCCCAACGTATGGGTGGACTTCTGCTGGGCCTGGTCGATCAACCCGCTCGCTTCGATGAATTTCCTGCGCCGCTACCTGCACGCCGCGCCGATCAACAAGCTCTTCGCGTTCGGCGGGGACACCGGCCGCCCGCGGGCCGCCGCCGCCTACGCCATGCAGGCTCGCAAGTGGCTGAATAAGGCGCTTCAGGCCGAAGTGGACGACAGGGAACTGAGCGAGGCTCAGGCGCTTGAGGTCGTGGACCGGCTCTTCCAGCGCAACGCCCGCGCCTGCTTCGACCTGGATGGCGTACGCGCCCGCATTCGTGAACGTCTGGGCGTGCCGCCGAGTTCAAACAATAGCTAATAATCGAACCTTCTTAGGGGGCGGTGTACCGCTAATAGCACAGGAATTCCGCGAGCCTCGCGAAAGGCGGTTCCCATGCCCTACTTCTCTGCATGCCTGCTACTGGTTGGTTTGGCCGGTGTCTGCTTCGGCGCGACGCGGGCCGCCGAGCCGGCGTCTCCGGACGGTGCGGGCGTGGCGGAGCGTTCCTCCGTCAGCCAGTACGGGATCACCTGGACGTTCGATAAACCGGCGAAGACCGGCCGATTTGCGACCGGCGACTGGTGGGTGCTGGGACCGGTGACCGTGGCGAGTATCCAACCGGCACCCGGGCCGTTGGCGGCCGAGGCGAAGGTCGAGATCAAGAAAGGCGTCTGGGGCGATACGAGTCTGAAGAACGACATGCGCATGCGCAACGGCTCCATGATCGTGCTGCAGTGCGGCGGTAAGCACGGCTACGACTCGCGCAGCAGCACCTACGATCCGGAACTGAGCGTCAAGCTCCCCTGCGCGCTCGAACCTAACCGGAGCCTGATCTCCACGATCAGCAACAGCGCCTTTCCAGTGCAGAACTTTCCGCACAAGATCATGTGGTCCAAAGAGAAGAACGCGCAGGTGGCGCTCAAGGCCGCCGCGGTCCTGACCTGCCTGGCCGAAGAGCCGCCGGCCGATGCGTTTCGGCCCCCCTATGGCGGGACCGAGAAGCCGCTCTACCGCGCCGCGGACCTGAAGTGGGACCTGCTGCTCAAGCTCCAGCCCGCCGGCGAGGTTCCCTCCTGGGAGGACTTCGAGGGCTACTTCCGCCGCCCCTGGCTCGATCACCTGACCAACTGGACGCAGCAGGAGCTGAATCCGAACGAGAACCAGCCGTGCTACGGGCGCGAGCATGCGCGGCTGGTCTCGATGGCGAGCCTGATGCTCCAGCTCGACGCGCCGCAGGAACGCAAGGAGAAACTCCTGATTGGATTGGTCCAGTACGGGATCGACCTCTCGGGGCTCGCCAAGGCCGGCGGAGTCTGGAACATGGGCGGCGGGCACAGCAGCGGGCGCAAATGGCCGGTTCTCTTCGCCAGCCTGATGCTCGACGCGCCGAAGCTGCGCGAGTTGCCGGAGTCGGCGGTCTTCCACGAGGACGCGCAGACGTACTACGGCGAGGGCTGGTTCGGGCAGACGGCGCTCTGGCAGATGATTACCCACCACGGCCCGCGGCAGCCCTACGAGGAGAAGCCGCCCGAACAGTGGGAGAAGTGGGACAAGACCTCCGAAGGCTATCGCTGCTGCTGCAACGCGGTCGCCTGGGCCGGCACGGCGCTCGCCGCGCGGCAGATGAAGGCGATCGGGATCTGGAAGCACGACGCCTTCTTCGACTACTGCGACCGCTGGATGCGCGAAGACGACCCGTACGCGGAAAAGCGCGGCCAGCACAAGCGCCCCGACGGCGAGACCAAGACCTTCGATCCGTTCGTGGACGCGATGTGGAAAGCCTACCGCAAGGAAGCGCCCGAGCAGGAGTTCTCCGGCGTGAACAAGAAGTGGGTCTGGCAGGACGGCGCCGGAAGCTGGGTGGACAACCCCCGTCCGGCTGAGACGCCATAAATTTACGCATATTGCCGCGTCGGGATCTTGAACGAATCGGGCGCGAGTTCGGAAATCCAACAAGGACGGTGCACCAGGGCGCTTGGCCGCCTACCTCCTGAATAGTTCAAGGGTTAGAGAAAAGCCTGGAGCGTCGCGGCTTCGCGGCACGGACCTTGCCTACCCGCCCACCGATCCAGGAGGGCGAGCGTCATGCGCCGGGGCTTTACGCTGATCGAACTGATGGTTGCCGTCGGCATCATCGCCATCATCGCGGCGATCGCGATCCCCAACATGCTCCGCTCGCGCATGGCCGCCAACGAAGCCTCCGCCATCGCGGCGCTGAAGGCGCTGGCCGAGGCTCAGGAGATTTTCCGCCGTTCCGATTACGACGCGGACGGGATCCTGGAGTACGCGCTGAACCTGAAGTGCGATCCCAACGTGCCCGAGTACACCTCGCTCTTCGAATCCGCCCCGGGCGCGGCGGACCTGGCCTTGGTCGATGCCTCGCTGGCGCGGGCGGAGCGGATCGTGGGCAGCGGCGAACTCGTCGCGGACTCCGCGCCCAAGGCGGGGTACTACTTCCGCGTCCAGCATTTCAACGCAAACGGGAGCAACTGGGTCGTGGTCAAGCAGGGCTCGCCGCCGGGCGGGACCTGGGACCTGGTCTCCGGTTACGGGTTCTACGCCGCGCCAGCCAGCTACGACGGCACGGGGCGCAACCATTTCCAGATCGACCACAGCGGCGTGGTTTACCAGTCCGACGCCGGCGCGCTGGACGTGGACGACACGGCCGCCTGGGGTCCCACGCGAACCCACGACCGGTCCGGAACCTGGATTCCCGTGGAATAAAAAAGCCCTCGCGAAAGGGAGGGCTTGCACGACCGCTCGAAAGCCGTGCTCATTCCTTCTTGATGACCATGACGCCCGTGTCCTTGGGCCGGCCGCCGGTGGTCTCGGTGTGCTTGATCTCCATGTTCCCGTCCTTGGCGGCGCCGACGAAGCTGAAGGTGCGTTTGCCGTTGGGGTGCAGGCCCTCGCCCTTGACCTCGCCATTGGTCAGGTCGCCCTCGGCGGTGCCCTTCCAGGTCTGGGCGCCGCCTTTCCAGGTAAAGGTCCAGACGACGTTCCACTTCTTGTCGCCGTTGGGCGTGAAGACACCCTTGATGTCGTGCTTCTGGTTCTTTTCGTTGGACCAACTGAAGGTGCCTTTGCAGGTCACGTCGCCGTCGGCGGCGCGGCATGCGCCGCTCCCGCACAATCCGTATGCGATCCCCAGCACCGCGAGCGTCAGCAGCGTTCCGCGCATGGTTGGACTCCTTGTCCCATAGGGTTCGGTTCGTCGATTCGCCTACCATGCTAATCCGGCCGCCATGTCGAGGTCAATCGGGTATCCCGTCGCACGGTTCGCGCCGCCGCCGCTTTCAAGCGCCGGGGCATGAGGTAGCATGCTGCGCATGCGTACGATCTCGATGTGCCTGGCGGGCCTTCTGGCGCTGTCCGCCCATGCCGGCGACGCGCAAAGCGCCGCTGAGGAGGCCATCCGGAAGGCCGGCGGCGAAGTCCGCCATGGCGCGGCGCTGCTCACGGACTTGAAGGAAGGGGACTTCGGCAAACTCTGGCCGCACGTGCTGGCCCTCGAGGGCGTCCGTATCCTGAGCCTGGCGCGTTCGAAGCTCGGGACCGAAGACCTCAAGCGCCTCCCAGAACTGAAAGGGCTCGAAGCGCTGGACCTCTCCGGCACGCCGGTCAGCGCCACGGACTTGGCGCCGCTGAGCCGCCTGGGACCGCTCAGGTGCCTGCGCCTCGCCGGCGCGCCCACGGGCGACGGGCTCCTGGAGCACCTCAAGGTCCACGCCGACGCGCTCGAGGAACTCGACCTCGAGGCCACGAAGTTGAGCGCGGCGGGCCTCGCCGATTTGGGCCTCTTCAAGAAGCTCACCGCGCTGAACCTGCGCGGACTTCCGCTGCACGGCGAGGCGCTTGCGCCGGCTGAAGGCGCTGGCGCGCTTGCAGGCCCTCGATCTCGCCGACACCCAGGCCGACGACGCGGCGCTGGCGCACCTCGCCGGGCTGACCGAATTGAAGACGCTGAAGCTCTCGCGCACCGCCGTCGGCGACGCCGGGCTGCCGAAGCTGAAGAGCTTGGGCGCGCTGCGCTGGCTCTTTCTCGACGGGACCAAGGTAAGCGATGCCTGCGCCGAGCCGCTCAAGGAACTCAACCTGGAACTGCTGAACCTGCGCAAGACCGGCGTCACCGATGCCGGCCTCGAGGCGCTTAAACTGGCCCTGCCTCGAGCCCGGATTCTGAAATAGGCTTCCGGTCGCCGCTCGACTGTGGCATGAAAAATAGCACGCTTGTGGCACGGGGCCTTCGAGGGACCGGTGTAATGGACCCTAAGTGCATACATGCAGTAAACCGAACGATCGCCAGGCTGAAGAAAGGGCCACCACCATGCGTCGGAACGCCGGCATGAATCGGATGCGCGGACCCTACGGGATGGCGCTCGCGGGCCTCCTTCTATCGGTCGCGCCTGCGGCCTGGTCGGCGTCGGTAACGCTCCGCCTCGACCTGCCGCCCGGCGGCGGCGCAGCGACAATTCCCGTCCGCGGAGGCGTTCCCTTTCCCAAAGGCGCGCTGGATTCGGCCGAGCACGTGCGGTTGCTGGCCGGCGGCAAGGAACTCCCCGCCCAAGTCTCGAAGGCGGCCGTTTGGCCCGACGGGAGCGTGAAGTGGGTGCTCGTGGACGCCGTCGTGGACACCGGCGCGGTGAAGGACCTGACGCTCGAATTCGGCGCCGGCATCTCGCGCGCGGCGGTGAACGACGGATTGACGGCCCAAGCCGACGGCGACGGCGCAGCGGTCGAAGGCCCCGGGTTGCGCGCGCGGGCGGGCAAGGCCTCCGGCGCGGTCCTCGACGAACTGACCCTCGGCGGCAAGCCGCTCTTTACGCCCCAGCAGCCGCTGAAACTGGTCCTGGATACGGCGCGGATCGAGAACGGCACGGCGCAGGGCGGGAGCGCCTTTCCGGCCGGGACGTACCTCAGCCGCGATGAAAAGGCCGGCCTTGACCGCGGGCAGGTCGCGCTGGACGAGATCGCCGTCGAGGAAGCCGGCCCGATCCGCGCGACGCTGCGCCTGCGCGGGAAGGTCAAGCTCGCGCATTTTGGCGCAACCCTGCCGGCCAAGATCAAAGAACGCGAAGGCGCGGGCGAACTGCCCTTCTCGTTGCGGCTGAGCTTCTTCCGCGGCGCGCCCATCGTCTACGGCCAGCACCAGATCGTCTTCAGCGGGGAGCCCGATTGCGATTTCATCGCGCGCTGGGGATTGGAACTTCCCGGCCAGGGCGCCGCGAACGGGACGCTCGTCCTGGAGCCCGGACTCGAGCTGAACGGTTCGGGCGAGGACTGGAAGCCGGCCGCCGAGGCCTCGCGGCTCTGCTTCGCGCCGCTCAAGTCGGGTCTCGCGTTGATCCGCGACGGCTGGCAGGAACGCCCCTGCGGCGTGGTCTCGAAGGGCGGCGCGGCCTTCGTCGAGTTCTGGCCGGAAGCGGCGGGGCTCTGGGATCTGCGCCGTTACGCGCGCGAGTGGGCCGTCGGCGAGAGCGGGAACATGCGCAAGCCCGAGGACATGAAGCGCTACGCGGCGCTGGCTGCGCGCGGGATCGCCAAGAGCCACCGCTTCGTGCTCGACTTCGGCGGCAAAGCGGAGCTTTCGAAAGCCAAGGCCCTGGCCGGCCGCGCGGTGCTCGTCGCCCCGCCCGGCTGGTACGGCGCGAGCGAAGCCCTGGGGCCGCTCGCCCCCGAGCAGACCGCAGGCGCCCACGCGAAGCTCGACGCCGCCACGCGCCGCGAGTTGGACTTCCACCTGTACTGCCAGGACCTCTACCGCTGGCACGGAAAGCTCACCTACGGCTACTGGCAGTCGCGCTTCGGCGAGACGCACCGGCACGACCGTTGGGACGACGACTACGGGCGCTGGGGCTGGGCGCTCAACGACGGCGCGGGGCGGATCGGGCACATCTTGATGCTCGCGTACCTGCGCACCGGCGAACGGCGCTACCTTGAGGCCGGCGATGCCTTCAACCGCGTCTGCTTCGACACCAACATGGTTCACACGCGGCTTCACTACGAGAATACCGAAGGACTGTGGACCGCGACGGGCTGCAGCCACCGGCATAACGTCCAGCCCTTCGGCTGCCCGTACATCGGCATGCGCGGGAGCTACCCGGTGGGGCAGCGCATGCTGCATCTGCTCACCGGCGACGGCGTGATCGCCGACGGGCTGGAAATCGTCGCCGACGCCTCCTTCCGCTACGTCAACGGCGAGGGCTCGCGGCTCTGCAACAGCGGCGGCAGCGACGGGCAGGGGAGCGCCTCCAACGCGCTGCTTTGGAAGCACGAGACCACCGGCGAACGGAAGTACCTCGACGCCTGCCGCAAGATTCTCGACCAGAGCGGCCTGGTCCCGCCGGCGCCGGGCAAGGGCCTGGGCTACGGGCCGAGTTTCGGGCTCTTCAACGCGGCCGGCGAGTACGCCGACCTGAGCGGCGACGAGGGCTTCCGGAAGCGCGTCATTGAACTGGGGAAGCAGGGCATTCAGGCGAAGAACGCGTCCGCTTTCATCTACGCCATTGCCATGGCGTACCGCTATTCGAAAGACGAGGCGCTGAAGACGAAACTGAATGAGCTGCTGGCGAAGCTCGCGACCGAGCGCGACGACAGTCTCGCCGCGCTGCCCGAATCCCGGTGGCCGGGGCACGCGGGTTGGCGCACGCCGGACCTGCGGGCCGGCGAGACCCGCGACTACCCGTATGCGCTCGGCGTGCTGCTGGGCGATAGCGGGCCGGGAAGCGCGCCGAAACTCACGCCCAGCGTCAAGCCCGCGCCGGCCGCCGCGCCCGAGCGCTGGTACCGGCCGGGGGGCGCGCAGCAGGTTGCGGAGAAGGTTCCCGCGGCGGCGGAACTGCTCGCGCTCAAGCCCGGCGACGGCGGCGGTGCGCTTAAGGCCGGCGACGCGGCGTGGTCGGCCTCCAAGAGCCTGGCCGACGCCGTGGAGGTGAACGGGGCCAAGCCGCTGGCCGGGCCGCTCGCGGCTTACGTGGCCCTCGCCGCGCCCAAGGACGGGCTCTCCAGCGTGGCGGCGAAATACACGGAGGCGGCCGCGGCTTGGGATGCGGTCGGGCCGGCCGGAGAAGGAGTGCTGGCGGCGACGGGCTCGGCGGGCCCGGCGCAGTTCGCCGCGCGGCTGCGGATCGCCCAGGTGGACGGGCTGTCCGCGCTGCGCGTCGAGGCCGCCTGCCGCGTGCGCGCCGGCTCGGGGCAGGTGGCCCACTGGGGCTTGCGCCTCCCCTTGGCGCTTGGCAAAGACGGGCACGCGCTGATGGCTACGGCTCCGGGCGCCTTCCGCCTCGAACGCTGCCGGCTGAACCAGAACGACGAGAAGATTCCCTCCTGGCTGACGGCGATGGAAGGGCGCGAGAGCCTGAACCACTGGCCGCTCTGGCGCCGCGTTGGCCTGGAAGTGCTCCCCGGAGGCGCGTACCGCGTCTGGCATGCCGCCGAGGACAACGTCGTCCCACTCTATGTAGACCAGGGTTTCGGGACCGCCAACTGGCTCGACGTGACCGACCGCGGCGTGAACCCGCGCTGGGGCGTCACCGCCCGCGTGCTGCGCCCCGCCGAACCCGCCGCGGCTCTGGGTCTGCGCCTGAACTTCGAGAGCGGCGTGCTGGAAATCCAGTTCCACGCCGCCTCGGCCGCGCCGCTCTCCGAGGCCGCCGCCGCCGCGGGGCTGGCCGGCGCGGCGGACCTGCTCGTCCACGACGGCTGGCGACCGCCGCTCTCAAAGCCCGAGCTAAGCGCCGCGCAATGGGAGAAGTTCGCCGCGGACCTCGACTACGGCGAAAACGTGGGCTTGAACGCGCTGCGCTTCTGCCTCTCCGAGACCCACAAGGTGAAGGGCGCGGCCTGGCTGACCAAGCTGCGCGACCTGGGGCTCGAGCCTCGCGAGATCCTCTACGGTATGCAGCGCGGCGACGGGTTGAAGAGCCACTGTGCGAAGTTGGGCGTGAGCTACGACGAGCACGATCTGGAAGGCTCGATACAGCGGGTTCTGGCCCATTACCGCAAATAGCGCCTGGGAAACGGGTTCCGATAGTAGTCCTGCGAAGTCTCCAAATGCAGTTGCACTTTGTCCCTCACGGCTAGAATCGGGCCGTTCTCTGAATCTCGTGTCCGCCGCACATGCCCGGCCATGCCGAGGCACGCCGGCCTCCGTTCACTTTTTCAACCGTTTTAGGGGGATGCCCATGGATTCCAGCCAATTGTGGGAGAAGTACAAGCGCTGTCTGTGCGAGTGCCCCGAGGTCGGCGTCTCGTTCGACTACAGCCGCATGAACTTCCCGGACGGCTTCTTTGAGAAGATGCAGCCGGAGATGGACAAGGCGTTCAAGTCGATGGACGCGCTGGTCGGCGGCGCGATCGCGAACCCCGACGAGAACCGCATGGTCGGGCACTACTGGCTGCGCGATTCCTCCAAGGCCCCCGACGCGGAGACGAAGAAAGCCATCGACACCACGCTGGCGCGGATCCGCAAGTTCGCCAACGCCGTTCACAAGGGCTCGCTCAAACCCCAGAAGGCGAAGCGCTTCAAGAACGTGTTGACGGTAGGCATCGGCGGTTCGGCGCTGGGCCCGGAGTTCGTCGCGAAGGCCCTCGGCGGCTCCGACGACAAGCTCAAGCCGTACTTCTTCGACAACACCGACCCCGACGGCATGGACGACGTGCTGGCGCGCATCGGCGCGGGCCTGAAGGAAACGATCGTCGTCGTCATCTCGAAGTCCGGCGGCACGAAGGAGACGCGCAACGGGATGCTCGAGGCCAAGGCGGCCTTCGAGAAGGCCAAGCTGACCTTCGAGAAGCACGCCGTGGCCGTCACCGGCGAAGGCAGCGACCTGGACAAGTACGCCGCGGAGCACGGCTGGCTCGAGCGCTTCCCGATGTGGGACTGGGTCGGCGGGCGCACCTCGGAACTCTCCGCCGTGGGCCTGCTCCCGGCCGCGCTGCAGGGGATCAAGTTCGAGGCGATGCTCAAGGGCGCCAAGGCCATGGATGCCGTGACCATCGTCCATGAGACGAAGAAGAACCCCGCCGCGCTGATGGCGCTGATGTGGTTCCACGCCACCGGCGGGCGCGGGCAGAAGGACCTCGTCCTGCTCCCCTACAAGGACCGCCTCGAACTCTTCAGCCGCTACCTCCAGCAGCTCCTGATGGAATCGCTGGGCAAGGAGCACGACCTGGACGGGAAGGTGGTCAACCAGGGCATCGCCGTTTACGGGAACAAGGGCAGCACCGACCAGCACGCCTACGTGCAGCAGCTACGCGACGGCGTGAACAACTTCTTCGTCACCTTCATCGAGGTGCTGAAGGACCGTGGCGGGCGCTCGATGGAAGTCGAACCCGGCGCGACGAGCGGCGAATTCCTCAACGGCTTCCTGCAGGGCACCCGCGGGGCGCTCTACGAGAAGGGCCGCGAGTCGATGACGATCACGGTCCACGAAGTCTCCCCCGAGACCGTCGGCAAGCTGATCGCGCTCTTCGAGCGCACCGTCGGCTTCTACGGCACGCTGATCAACACCAACGCCTACCACCAGCCCGGCGTGGAGGCCGGCAAGAAAGCCGCCGCCGCCGTGCTCGCAACGCAGGCGAAGGTCGTCGAGTACCTGCGCGCCCGCAAGGGCAAGGCGTACACGAGCGAGGAACTGGCCAAGGAGATGGGCGCCGCCCGCGATGCCGAGATGATCCACTTCATCCTGCGCCACCTGGCCGCGAACCCCGACAAGAAGATCAAGGCCAAGGCCGGCAAGTCGCAGTTCGAGACGAAGTACTCGGCCTGAGCCGTTCGTTACGACAGGACGTGGAAAAGGGGGCGGACCCGGGTCCGCCCCCTTTCGTTTCCAGGCTTCGCGGGATGCGCGGGCGGCGCCATGAACTTCCTAGCCCATCTCCTCCTCGCGCCCGATACGCCCGCCGGGCTGGCCGGCAACCTCGGCGGCGACTTCCTGAGCCCCCACGAACTGCCCACGCTCGCGCCCGAGGTCCAGGCCGGCATCCGGCGGCATCACGAGGTGGATACGTTCACCGACACCCATCCGGATTTCCGCGCCAGTTGCGCGCGCGTCCCGGCGCCCTTCGCGCGCTACGCGGGAATCCTGGTCGACGTGTACTACGATCACCTGCTCAGCCTGCGCTGGGCCGCGTACGCCTCCGAGCCGCTTGACGCCTTTATCGCGCGCGTGGAACGGACGCTGCTCGAACATGCCGAGTTGGCGCCCGTGCGGCTGCGCGAGGTCCTGCCGTACATGGTGGAGCAAGGCTGGTTGGGCTCGTACGCCGACCCGGAGGGCCTGCGCTCGACGCTCCGCCGCATCGGCCGGCGCTTCCGCAAGCCGGCGCCGCTCGATGCGGCTGTCGACGGCCTGCTCGCCGAACGCGAGGCGTACCTCGCGGACTTCGAGTGCTTTTTCCCCCAACTGCTCGCGGCCTTTCCCAAGGCATAGTCCGCGGCGCAAATGGAAGGCAATTCAGGTAAGTCCGCTTGGCGCCGGCATTCCGGCCGAGGAGATGCTCGGCCGGAATGCCGGCGTGCTTCAATCGCGGTAGAGCGGCATGTAGCGGTAGTAGACTTCCAGGCACATCACGGCGAGGGCGGTGGACATCACGCGCCCTTCGTCGGCGCCGGCGCCGGTGGGATCCCAACTGCCGTCCTCGGGGCCGCCCTTGCGCTGTCCGGGCAGCAGGGCCCCCTTCATGGCTTCGTTCCAGAGCTTCCAGTGCTCGCCGCCGGCCTGGAACATGCCCAGGGTGGCGTAGTAGCCGAAGTAGAGGTTGAAGGGGTACTTCTTCGGCAGCAGGCGATTCTTGACGATGTTGAGCGGGCCGCCGACGCCGCACTGGTCGAGGGTCGCGCCGGCGATGTGCATGCGGCACAGCGCGGCGGCGGCCATGACGGCGTGGCTGCCCTTGCCTTTTTCGACGGCGCCGGGCGAACCGCGGTAGGCCATGCGCCCGCCTTCCCAGTCGGTCTCGGGGATCGGATCGGTGGGGTTGAGATTGCCCAAGTCCTGGCCGGCGTTAAGCCAGGTGATGGTGCCTTCGAAGGCCGCGGGATCGACCGTCAGCCCAGCGACCTTCGCCGACTTGAGCGCCATCACGTTCCAGGCCATCACCGAGCTGTCGTTGGTCTTGCCGTTGGGGCCGTAGTCCCAGGCTTCGCGGTCGCTCTCGCCGCCGCGCTTGATCTGCCCGAAGTCCACGCCGTCGACGGCCTTCTGGGCGGCTTCCTTGGTGGCAGGGACGCGGCCCATGCCGGCGGCCTCGCAAAGGGCCATGGTCGCGATGCCTTGGGTGTAGTTGCCATGGCACCAGCGACCCTCGTGCCCATTGCGGCCCTGGTCCTTGCCCATGTTCTCGATGAGCCACGCGACGCCCTTACGGACGTTTTCCTTGTACTTGCCGACCTTCTCGGTGTGCCCGGCGCCGAGGAACGCCAGCAGCGCGTAGCCGGTCATGGCCGCGTCGCCGACCACGCCCTGGTGTTTGCCGCCGTGCTTGGCGTGGTCCCAGCGCCCGTCGGGCTCCTGATTGCGGGCCAGCCATTCCAGGCCCTTGTCGACGGCCGATTCGGTGTCGCGCCCGCCGCCGTTTTTGACCGCGAGGCGCCGCCGCCCGCCGCCCACGCGCTGGCCGAACGCCCCGCCGCCGCCGCCGCCCAGGCCCATCGCGGCAATGGTCCCGGTGCCGCCAAGCTGAACGTCGCTGATGGCGTTCTCGTCGCCTTGCGCGGTGGCTTCGTTGGAGTCGTTGGCCGTCTCAACGTGGTCGGCGATCTCGACCTCTTCGTGCGTCACGATGGGCTGCTCGACGATCTCCTCGGTCGGGGAGTCGACCTTGACCTGCTTGAAGATGTCGCGCTGCTTGACGACCTTTTCCTCTTCCTTTTCTTGTGCGCGGGAGAGGTCCGTCACGATCACCGTGTTCTGGTCCCGGGCGCGCAGGATGGCCATGCTCACCAGGGTCAGCAGGAGGATCAGCAGGCCGTGGAACGCGCCGGAGACCGCCCACCACGGCGCGGCGCCCAGCATCGACCAGAAGGGGCCTTTGCGCCGAGCGGCCAGTTCGTCAGCGTCCTCTTCCCCCGTGACCGGCTGGAAGCCGTCGCCTTCGGGTTCTTCGGCCCAGGGCAGGGGCACCTTGTCGACCGTGGCTTCTTCCGGGGCCAGCACTTCCTGGCCCAGACCCGGGGTGCTCAGGCGTTCGAGGTGCTGGTCGATGTCCGAGAGGCGCTGGGAGGCGCGCTCGTCGAAGCCCGGGTTGATGTTCATGCTGCCCAGGGTTTTGTCCATGATTCCGACGAGCTGCCTGCGCCGGTTGTAGGCTTCCCGGCACTCGGCGTTCGACTTGACCAGGTGGATCATGTACTGGCGCTCGGTCTCGCTCAGCGAGCCCTCCACGAAGTCGCGGAGTTTTTCGTGGAAGAGCGCGAGTTCCATCTGGGCGGAAGAAGCGTTCATGCGTGTTCGCCTCCGGCATTGGCGCGGGCGGGCTCGGATCCCTTGAGGATCTTGCCCAGCCGCTGTTCGAGAATGTGGTCGGCCCGCGAAAGCTGGCTTTTGACCGTGCCCAGAGGGATGCCGAGTTTGTCGGCGATGTCCTGGTAAGGGAGGTGCTCCCAGTAGCGGAAAACCACTACCGTACGCAGTTCTTCGGGCAGCGTGTCCACCGCGCGCGCGACCAGTTCGCGCAAGTCCACGCGGCTGAAGCCGCCCGTGACGGCGCCGGGATCTTCCATCTGCTCCCGGGCGGCCTTCTCGCGCTGCCGGCGGCGCCTGAGGTCCAGCGAATTGCAAGCGGTTGATCTGGCGGATCCAGATGCCGAGCTTGAGAGGATCCTCCAGCCGCTGCAAGTCGCGGTAGGCGCGGCAGAGCGACTCCTGCGCGACATCCTCGGCATCCTGAAGGTTGCCGAGAATCGCGTACCCCTGATTGACCAGGTCCGCCCGGAAACGTTCCACCAGAAGCCAGAATTGATCCAGCGGCACCTCGCCGGGGTTCTCCCGGTGTCGGATGAGCTGCTCGATCATCAGGTCCGTGGTGGGCATGTCCGAGTCCCTGTGGGCTCCATCAACCGAGCCGCTTGGGGCCGCACGCGAGTTCTCAAATTCTTGGAAAACTTCAGCCCCCCCTGCAAGCTGCACATTGTGCTCTAGGCGCATTGGGAATGCAAGACTTCTTCCTCGGGCCAAGGTTTTCTTCCGTTTTGAATTCCCAACATCGTCCTTATCAAGAGGATGATCTATTCGCGGGCGGGCGTCCCGCAGGGCGCATCCTTTCTGCAATGCCGTCTTGACAGGTTCTAAAAGGAATCTAAGATCGTTAAGCCTTCTCTTACAAGGAGTTGATACCTGCCGCGTCAGCCGAAATGCTGCCGCCGCATGGAGGCTTGCCCATGCAAGATAACGGCCCGTTAATCGCGCTCATTTTCTTCATCATCTTTACGGCGGTATGCGGTCTGTTCGCCTATCAGCGCTATCAGGAATTGATGGGCGACGATCCCGAAGGCGTGGGTGGCCGCAGCACCAAACTCGACGCGGAAATCAAAGAGAAGAAGGACGATCTTGCCACCGTGGGCGACGAGACTCGCGGCTGGCAGTTCAAGATCGAAGAGAAGCGCGCCGCGATTCAGGTGCAGGTGGACCGGCTCAATCGCTTCGACCGGCTCTATAAGGACTTTGAGAGCGCGCACAAGGGCCGCACGCTGATTGTGGACGCGGGCAAGCGCTTCCGCGGCGCCGCGACGGACCTCGGCGGGCGCGTGGCCGAAAAGAAGGACGAAACGCGAACCACCATCCGCAAGGACGAGAGCGACCTGCGCGAACGGACCGATTCGCAGGTTCGTGAACTGGATCAGTCGCGCGAGAACGCCGTGAGCCGCGCCATCGAAGAAAAGAAGAAGCATGAGACGCGGCAGAAGACGTTCCGCGTCCAGAAGAACTACGAGGACTCCACGGTAGACGAGTACCGCCGCCAGCTCGACGCGCTGACGCAGCGCGAGGTCGAACGCGCGCACGTCGCGGACGAGACCGACGGCAAGGTGATCCTCTCCGACCCCGTGCACAACACCGTGGTCATCAACATCGGGACCGTGCAGGGAGTCAAGAACGGCTTCCGCTTCGAGTGCTTCGCGATGCGTCCGGGCAACCGGAAGGTCCACAAGGCCTTCCTGGAGGTGCGCAAAGCCAGCGCGAGCCTCTCCGAGTGCATGATTGTGACGACCACGCTTCAGCTTCCCCGTGATCCCCTGTCCGATTACGTTGCGCCGGAACCCGAGTACCGCTACAGCCCCTACCACGAATCCGGGAAGAAGGGCAGCACTCTGCAGCCTCTTTCGGCGAGCGTGAAGGAAACCACGCTGGGCATGAATAAGCTCGACCCGATCGTCGAGGGCGATCTGGTCCAGAACCCGTTCTTCGCGCCCAACAAGACCTTCACCTTCTATATCGCCGGCAGCAAGGCCATCGCTCAGGGCGTGCAGAAGAGCGCGATCGCCTACAGTTGGGTGCAGATCAAGAGCATCTCGGAATTCTACGGCGCGAAGGTCGTAGACGTCGTGGACCTTGGGGTGAACTACATCATCGCGCAGAAGAACGCGCGCGAGGACGACCCGGAGTTCACGAAGGCCGTCACTCTGGGCATTCCGGTCATTTACGAATGGGAACTGTTCCGCTTCCTGGATCAGCGTTGAGCCACGCCCTCGGGCGACGGCGGACCAGCGAGGAATCACGCGGCCATGTCCACTAAACAAACGGTCATCTTTGTCTTCATGCTCATCTTCATGGTCGCGACCCTCGTGACCTTGGGGATGTGGTTCCATTACGCGCTGGACGTGAACATCAAGAAGAAGGAAATCAAGAAGCTCGAAGACCAGATCGTCCAGGCCAAGCGCAAGCGCGATGCGGTCCGCAAGGTCGTCGAGAATCCCGAGGAGCCGGACAAGGACCTGACCAACCGGCTCAACGCGCTGACCCAGCAGGCCGACCAGAAGTACGCCGAAGTCTGGACCGACCAGATGGCGATTTACCCGGCTTACCTCAATAAGCTGCCCGAAATCGAGCGCGAATGGGCCGCCGCGGGGCAAGAATGGGGCAAGGTCTACGACGACTGGACCAAGCGCAACAAGCAGATTCGCGAAGCACTGGAAGCCTACGAGAAACTCCAGGTCGACTCGATCAAGCGCGTGGACGAAAGCCGCACCCAGTTGACTGCCGAACTGGAGAAGGAAGAAACTCAGCGCCGCAGCTTGGTCGCCGACTATAAGAAGTGGGATGACCAGTTGGGCGAAACCCGGCTCGCTGGCGAGGATCTGCTCGACAAGATCAACAGCGTCACGCGCGAGCTTGAACGGACCAGTGAGCAGGAGGTGGACGGCAAGATCATTTACGCCGCCCCGGACCTCAACAGCGTGACGGTGGATCTGGGCGCCCAGCACGGCGCGCAGAAGGGTATGAAGTTCCAGGTCTATTCGGCGCGCTACAGCGTTCCGGTCCTCAAGGCCGAGATCCAGCTCGTCGAAATCAATGCGACCAGCTCCCGCGCGATCGTCCTCCCGCGCATCGGCCGGCCGCTCTGGGATTCCCAGACCGGCTACGAGGCGGTGGACGACAAGATGCGCTATTCGCCGCTCAGCGCTTCCGGCCCCGACGAGTCCGAGCCCCAGGCTCTCGAAAAGAAGAAGAGTAAGAAGGATGTCGTGGAAGAGATCCGGCTGGAGCAGGTCCGGCGTGAACTGGGCCCCGAAGCGGTTCAAAAGATCATCGAGGAACGCGAAGCGCCCACCGTGCCGCCTCTGGCTCTCGGCAAGGGCTTCGATCCGCTCATGGCCGGAGACTGGCTCTCGAACACGGAATTCGTCCGCATCGTGCCGGAGCGCGAGTGGCGAAAGCAGAGCACCGACGAACTGCTCGGGCTCAAGGACATCAACCTGGGCTCGCTGACCATCTTCCTCTCCGACACCATCCGCCCTTATCGGCGCGAGTTCCTCAAGCGCCTCTGCGAGCGCAATCGCTGCAAGTCCAGCGATGTCATGACCTCCGACGTCGACATCATCGTCAGCACGACGACGACCGTCCGCGCCGACCTGCTGGAGCGCGAGTTGGAGCCGATGAAGGACAAGGCCGAGGTTTCCGCCGAAATCGCCGCCAAGCGCACGACCCTGGCCGCGCTCAAGGACGGCCAGAAGTTCGGGTCCAAGGTTCTGACCGAGGAAGAACTGGAAGCCTTCTTCATCAAGCGCCAGCGCAAGAGCGAACTGTCTAAGGGCAATGTGATTCAGCCCGGGCAGTACGTCTTTTTCGTGGTTGGCGAAACTCGCCTGCGCAGCGTCCGCGAGACCGGGCTGTACATCCAGGAAAACGGCGGCGTGCTCGCCCAGAGGCTGGGGTCGGGCGTGGACTACGTGGTCGTTGGCGCGGGGCTCTCCAACGCCAACCTGGATAAGGACACCGGCAGGCTCTACTACGAAGGTCAAGAAGTCCCGGCGGGCGTTACGCCGGTACCGTTCTACGATGCAGTCAAGGAAATGGGGCTCAAGATCCTGCGCGAAGAAGAGTTGGCCCACTTCTTCGGCCTCGACTGATGCCGGCTAGCTCAGGCTTCGCGGCGGAAGCGACGCACAACGTCCTTCCGCCGCTTTTATGTCCACGGTTTGGCCAGAGACCCATCCGAACACGGCACGGCCAAAGGCAGCGGTCGGCGTAGGCGCTTGCCATTTCAAGTGTTAGCCGGCAAGATATCTACGGCGTCAGAGCGGGCGTAGCTCAGTGGTAGAGCGTTGGCTTCCCAAGCCGAAGGTCGTGGGTTCGAGCCCCATCGCCCGCTCCAACTTGCCTTTTATGCTTTCGCTGCAGTCTGCTGAAATCCGATGCAAGCCCAATCGAATCTTGAGGTTAGACGCGATCCTAGAGCCTTTCTCCCCTGCTACGAAATAGCCCCCAAACTGCAGTTCGTTGCAACAGACTGAAGGGAATGGAAATCCCTTGGTGTTCTAATGGTGTTCGATCAAGTGGAAGGGGGAAGGGGGAAGGGGGAAGGAAGAAGTCTGCTTGGGCAAACGGATAGGCGTCAGGGGAATACGGGGTTGTTCCTGAGTTCCTTTGGATCGTGGGCAGACATTGTGACAGATAGTCAATATCAGTTCGAAGGCCTGTCGAAGATCTATTGCTGGGGAGTAGCGTGAGGGGGAACTGGTTTATGGGGCGATACCATGGCGCACTACTTTACAATTGACCCGTCATTTACGGCTCTCACAGGTGCTTCAGGTAAAGTGTTCGTATGGATTCCTTACAGGTCGCAGTACGAACCGATGAGACCGTGCTGCAACCACCCGCGCCTCGCTCGCCAGACCTGAGCGCCCTTCGCGACCGCGCCGATGTTGTCGCGCTCATGGCCGTTTGTGCCGCTGGACTGCTCACCGGCAACCTGCTCTGTGTTGAGGTGGACGTCCCTGCGGCGGCGGTGGCCTACGGCGGCTGCATCCTCGCCGGCTTGTCGCTCCTCTACATTTCGCTCCGATACAACGACCTGCTTTCCTGGCAGCGACTCAGCCTGCTGGTCATGGTCCTGGCCATTCCCCTTGCCGCGGCCGGGGTGGCGGCGGAAGTAGGCCGCAAGCACTGGACGCTCGGCTGGAGCGCACACCCGCAAGCCGGCGGATGGATCATCGTCATCACGGCGAGCCTGGGCCTGCTGCTGGCGCTGGCGTATGCCTTCGAGAACCTGCTGTTCCGCTCGCGGATGTCTCTCGGTGGCTGGCTCGCTCTGTTCGTCGCCCACACGTGCGGCATGACGGTCGTGACTCGGTATTTCGAATGGCGCGCAGGGTTTAGCGTCGCGGCGCGCGACGAACGCTTCTCCTGGAACCTGGTCCTTCTGGCACTGGCCTTGGCGGCGCTGGCGGCACGCGGCGCTGTCGCGGCGAACCGCGCGGCGCGCTGGCTGCCAGGTTGGGCAATCGGAACCTTGGCCGCCCGTGGCCACCGTATGAGAGAGCAGGCCTCTGTCCACTCTATCCCTCTGGAAAAGGGTTGGATGAGGGAAGCCGTTCCGTGCGGCCCGGTTATCTTCCTCTACGCGCTCTCGCCTTTGGCGTGGTGGCTCTTGGGACTCACGTTGACGGGAGGCTGGATCGCCGGCTCAACGAGCGCCGCGGACGTGGTGACGCTCGTAGCGGTTGGCGCGATTCTGCTGCTGAGAACGGGTTTGGGCCTGCTCTCGGCTGCTCGCGCGTGGCGCGCCGCGCGCAAAGCTCCGCTTGCTGGCGAGGCTTACGCGCGAGGCGACTCGCGCCGTCAGCTATGGGGCAACGGCCTGCCGGTTGCAGGACTGCTGGGTTTCTATGCGTTAGGTCTCAGCGCACACCGCGTGCAGCAGGAGACCCTCGCGCGCGTGCTCCAGGCCTCCGAGGCGGGATATATCGCCGAGTTGCGCGCGATGCAGCCGCCGCCGGTGTCCGACGCCCAGAACGCCGCGCTGGAATACGCCAAGGCCGAAGCTGCGCTGCAGCTGTCCACTGATTACGACATTTTCTTTGACGCTTGGCGCTCGCCGAAGGCCCTGCACTGGATCCGCGCCGCGCAGCCGACGTCGAAGCATCTCGCAGCGGCCACGGAGCTGGAACGCTGCGCTGTGTTTCCTGAAGTAATTATACGGCGGCATGCCGTCCATTCCCTTCGGGGGCCATGAGAATGGTCGAGATTCATCGAAAGCCTAAACGCTGAACGCTTTGCCCTTCTTGGCCTCCAAGGCCGCGACGTCGTCCAAGCGCTTGATGGCCCGGCTCGGCAGTACTCCGCAGTCGTCGCACAGCCATCTCATCCGGCGTGCCCGCTCGACCTGCTCCGCTGGAAACACAGCCCATTCCTGGTCCCCATGCCATTCGTATTCCGGCTGCAGGTATCCGGAAGCAACCCAGCGCCTGATTCGGGACCGTGTAAGGCCTACCCGCTTCATCAGCGCGCCGGTCGTAAGGCCAGTCGCTTCCGGCTGTGTTGGTCCTGATCCTGTTGTCAAAGCGTGTTCCTCCATGATCTGCCAGGTCATCATCCTGTTCGATCAAGGCCCTGATGGTTCCTGCAAACGCGCGCACTGGAGCCAAGGGGGCTTCCCGGCCCTGTCCGGCCAGGACACGGGGCAGGTTCCCGCATAAGGGCGCGATTCTAGGATCGAAGCGGTGTGAGCAACGGCCTGAAGTACCGAAGATGGCCTGCGGGAGCACAGGGATTCCTGGGGCCAGTAGTTGTTGCGTGTTTGTTGGAGTTATGGAATGGGCGTCCGATTCGTCGATGGGGTAGATGTTTCCGCGCGAATATGTCGGCAGGAATTTATAGATTGCCCGGCAGAGACTCCAATGCCTATCATCCTGCCTCGACTGCTGAACCGGGCGGTGATGTAGCGCGTCCGCATGGGGCCTCTTGGTTGAACCTCGAAGGTCATCCAGCGTTCCGTTCGCCCGGCATGCCGCAACAGGCGGATCATGATGCTGGTCGGGTTGAGGGAGCGGAATCGATCCCTATCGGAACGGCCGACGAGCGCGTTGACGGCCTCCTCGTAGCTGATCCTGTCAATGATCTTGGTGTTCATCTTCCGCTTCATCGCCGTGCCTCTCTTTTTTGACCCGACCCCGGAGACCGGGGAGGGCCTGCGGGGCCTTGGCCTGGATGGCCGTGGTCGCGCGGGGCCGGGTACGCTTGGCTTTTCGGGATCCGCAGTTCTCCCCTGCGTTTGGTCGAAGAATTAATCTCCTGCTGCAGCCTCTTGTCCTGGCAGCATGACAGCAGGCGGTTGTGCTTGGCTGCCGCCAGCGCCGGTCGCATCTTCGAGTCGTCGCTGACACAGTTCCTCGCTGCCATGCTGACACACCTTCCGATCAGGTGTCTTCCGGCTGTCCTCCAGAACCGGGTGCGAGGCACGATACGCGGAAAGCTTGCGGTAGTAGGTTCTCGCACTCTCCCCGGTCTGCCGTGCCCATAGCACCGCCTTCTGGCGCCGGGTGTGCCCTTTCTTTCTCTCCAAATCGACCAAGCACCGGATCTCCGGCGCATTCAACATGCCGTCGAGGTATCGCCGCCAGTCGCGGCCGATCTTGGCCAGCCTGCTCGGCTGTACGTACCAGCGGTTGAGATCGGGAGCGGGAACGAACTCCAGGCGCTCCCCGACGTAGGTCCAGATCGGGAGGGCATCCTCGGGCAACCAGGTGTGTGCGTAGGCGTGAACCTCCACCACGCTCGGCGCGAACCAGAGCGAGAAGGCCCGCGCGAGTACCGCCGGGTCCCGGGGCCAGCCGTTGCTCAGCACTGCGACGCGGCCCTCGAACTCGTAGGAAGCCGGGACTTCGCCGCGGCTGATCTTGGCATTGTCCGTGGTCCAGGTGAGCCGGCGTCGAGGCGAATCGTCCATCAGGGCCTTCAAGAGCGCGTTGGCCGCGATGTCCTGGAGGAGCGAGTCCAGGTCGTCGAGGATCACCTGTCGGTTCTGGTGATGCCACAGCCGGTGATAGATGCCCCAAGCGGTAGCGTGGATCTTCAGGTGTACGGCGTCGGTGATCCCAGAGAAATGGCGGGACTTGCCCAGTTGTGGGCGGCTGCAGATGTACAAGGGGAGCGCTCCAAGCTTCCCCGATGCCCAATCATCCCGGTACTCGGCGAGTTCGCGGTACGTGGCGATCCGATGTACGGTGACGCCGGCGTTCGCCAAGTCTCTGGTGGCTTTCTCGTAGCGGTCCATCGGTAGCGCTCCTTTCAATGCTCGTTCTTGGCTCGAATTTTCAGGCCTCGATGAGGTGGCCGAAGTAGGCTTCGATCGCCTGGCGCATCAGTTCCGGCGGAACGGCGTCGCCGATCAGGCGCGAGCGGACATCCGGGGAACCGAGGATGATCCAATGCGCAGGAAAAGCTTGTAGGCGTGCCTTCTCGCCTGCCGTGAAGCGGCGCTTGTCGGGATGCAGGGGTTCCACGCGAGAAATGTGGAAGTCCGTCGAGGCGACGACCGTGCTGCCCGCCTCGTGCCAACCCATGACCCGCAGCGTGCCCGTCGGCTTTTCGACCTCGAACCACCTGTGTTCGTCGGCGTACTCGCGCACGAAGGCGTCGCGGGCGATCGCCGCCTTCCAGTTCTCGCCCGGCTGCACCGGCCGAACCATGCGCCCCTCGATCGAAGTCAGGGCGTGATGGTACGGATCCGGATCCGCGAACCCGGCCCCGATCGCATCTTCCAGGACCCGCTCGCGCAGCACGCTCGGCCTCAAGGAAGACGGGTAGGCTTCGCCCTGCTGCATTACCGGGAAGAGCAACCTGCGTCGACACTGGGCCAAACCGTGGTCACTGCCTACCACGATGTAGCGCTTGAGCCACGCGGGATGGATGTGTCCTCGGCCCAAGCGCGCGAGGCTTCCGAATAGCTCGTCATGGATGGGCTGGAACTTTCGGGCCAGGAACATCGGTACGTTCTCGAAGATCAGCCGGGAGCGCGGGGTCGCGGCCAGGATGGGCAGCATGGTAAAGACCAGCCGGTTGCGCGGGTCATCCAACCGCATCTTCCCGGCGTTGCTGAAGCCCGGGCAAGGGGCGGTGAAAACGTGCAGGCCCTCCCAGGCATCTGGGTCCGCAACACCGCAGGCGCGGATCCACTCTCGCGCCAGGTCCGTTGACCTGGCGCTGTAGTCCGTCAGGCGCATCAGGTCGAAGTCGAAGACCTTGGCGCCCGGCAGGTTGAGCAGGTGGGTTTCGCGCGCCCACTCGTCCCGGTCCACACCGGCAAGCACACGGAGGTCGGCCTGCTCCGCCCCTTCGGACGAACCGCCCGGCCCGCAGAACCAACAGATGGCTTCGTTATTCATCGTTCGTTCCTTCCCTCTTCGACTTGCGCCGCTCCGTGAACTGCAGGAACAGGTCGCCCCCTTCTTTGGGCGTTGACTCGGCGATAACGCGCTGGAACTTGGGTGAATTGAACACCGAGACGGGCCCCTGCCTGGTCCAGCGCGGCAACTCGACGCGGACCAACGTAACCGTCCACGACTCGTAATCGGGATGGTCGTAGTAGTCCTCCAGCAGTCTGAGGAAGTCCTTCGGAGCGTAGTCAGGGTAGGGCCGGATATCGGGAGGCTCGTTGCAGGTGACGGCACCCTCGTTCAGCGCCGTACCATCCTTCGACTTTGCATCTGACTTGCCGAGCAGGGCGTCGACGGCCTTACGTGCCTGGGCCGTCACCGCTCCACCTTCGAGTTCGCCGCTGGCGACCGAACGGGCCAAGTTCGAGATGGTCGTGCGCATCTCATCCTTCTTGGCTTCGATCTCGTCCGGGGGCAGTTCGGCCTCCGCGCGTTCCAGCCCGCGACGCAGCGCTCGAAACAGGCGCATGAACGCCGTCCGGCTGTCCATGGGCGGGTCCTTTGCCAGTTCTCCGACGAGTAAGTACCCGCGCCAGGCGTCGAGGTCGTCGTAGAAGGTCGGCCTGCTGCAGTCGTCGAAATACTGCTTGATCAGGCGCGAGAAGGGCGGCACCTCGTAATTAGAGGAGGGATTCGGGGCCTTGGCCGTCTCCCAGACCTCCCTGATTTCTGCGGCCTTGCGGACACGACGCCAGATCAGTCGCTCCGCCTCCACGGCCAACTCTTGCCATTCATGGGCCAGCGTTGGGAGCTGATCCAGGGTGGGAGTTGTCGGACGTCCGACATCTGCCTTGTTTCCCGGATTGGCTTCTGGAACTTGCGCGACGTTGCTCATGGCTGCCCATCCTTTCATTCGTTCCCGTCGCGAAGATCATTGGTTAGGCCGCCTACCTCCCGGGCACCAAATTCGAAGAATCGTAAACTTTATAAATGCCTGTCGCGGCCGGTATTGCGGCCGAGGGCCGATCAACTGATCTGTGTCTCGTCCTGGAAATTAGAGGTTCTACATACGTGCAGAGTTCTGGCCACACACAATATTGGTATCTGGTAGGTGTCTGTGGAGGATTCGCGCGCGCGCTGGCCGAATCCAGTGTTGTCCGATCCGCCATTGGAGATCCGCCGTGCTCATCATCGCCGCCGCACCAACCGTCGATCAGGAGGCGCTCGACAGCCTGCTGGAAAAGCACGATCAGGCGCGCACCAGCGAAGAGAAGGAAGTCGTAGGTCAGGAGGTCGAAACCCTGATCGGTTCCACCGTGCGCGCCATGCTGGGCCGGGACCTGCGCGGATTGGGGCTGAGCGAGGAAGAGTTCGGCGCCCTAGTAACGGAACTGGTACATCGTGCGCTCGCCGAGAGCGGAATCACGCGACTCAGGCGAGAGGATCTGGTGCCCGAACGGCTGGTCGAAGAGATGCACACGACCAGCCAAGGCCATCGACTTTGGACCCTCCTGCCCCCCGACCTGCGAGAAGAACTGGAGCAAAGTACACGCGCCTGAGCGCGCCGTGGGCGAGTTCATGGCCACACATCCCAACGCTGGCGCCGACCAGATCGAGCAGTACCTGAGCACGCTCGATCCCGGCGTGGCCAATGACATCCGCGAGATCGGGTGGGATACCGTTGTCAACGAGGTGGACAGTCGCGTCCTGGAGATGATCCGCGACCCCGCCAGTCGCGCAGAACTGGCCGAGCGCCTGGGCCTGGACCTCGAATCCCTGACGGCAGGTGTGGAGGCAATCCGGCGTACCGTCTTCGGTCGGCGCGTGAGGCAGATGAGGCTCGCGTCCTGAACCGCATCGCGACCTCAGGAATTCCTGGGCCGCCGGATGCGCGTGACGTGGACCAGGTCCTCGATGGACTGTTTCAGGCGGCCCGACGGATCATGGGTCTGGGTCCAGCCCGAATCCAATGCCACCTGCCCCATCAGATGAAGCGCCCTGAGCAGCATTCGCATCTGCGGTGAAGCCATCAACATGGCGGCCTCCTCATCAGACGTCGCGAAGCTGCAGGTCTGCCGGATCCATTCGTGTGTCGTGCCGCCGTCTATCGATTCGTCCATCCCCGTTCTCCATTGCCAAGGTCCCTTTCATAAGTTCGAAACCAGAGAACGATTTGCCTGCCCCGACTGCATAGCACGGCGAATGTTCGGCCCTTCCTCAAGTATTGATGGGAGAGTACGGATTCGAAGGCTGCGCATTCAAGGAGAACTGCTTTGGCCAAGTACCGAATAGCGATAGCCGCGAGCGTCTGCATCACGATGGAGGCGCCAAGCGAGCAGGAAGCAAGGCGGCTGGCCAACGAGTATGCCCTGCGCAACACCGAGGGCTGCCCGGTGGGCGATGGCGAGCGCGAATCGGATGCTCGCGTCTACCTGAGGACCCTGGACGAGCAGCCCGACGCGATCACCGTCGAGGACATCGAAACGTAGGGGGCGAACCGGTCTCCGACGGAAGGGCGCGGGCGACCTCCCATGGGTTAGCGGTATTCCGGCGTGTTCTGAACGTTACAAACGTTGCATCCGTAGCATTCGATGCTTAGTCGCGCGATGTAAGCGTGGACAGGGCAGATTCGACCAGACAGAGTGCTACACATGACGTTGCCCAGAAAACCGATCATGGTCCGTCTCTCACCGGAGCTTGGTGCCAAGTTCGAGGCGTTGCAGGCGGAATTTCCAGGCCTGCCCCAGGCCATGCTGATTCGATTCCTCCTCACTTCGGTCCTGGATCGCAACCTCGACGATCAAGTCAAGACCGTCAACAGGGTGATCAGAGGTCACAAAAGCAAAGAGAACTGGCCCGCCAATCGGATCGGCGGAACGAATTCCAAGCGGCCCATCTAGCAACTGCAGTCCTGTCCATTCAAGAGGAACCGAATGGCTATCCAGGTCGTTTGTCCCAACTGCAACGCCGTTGCACGTCTACCGGCCGAAGTAGTCGGCAAACGTGTGCGATGCGAGACCTGCCAAGCGGTCTTCCCTATTCCTCTGGTGGCGCCCGACAACGCGCCAAATCCACAGGCGATCCCGGGATCCCCCGATCCGCAATCAGGTATCGTGATCCTCGGACAACCTGCCGTTGAAAGACGTGTCCTTTCTCGTACTGGCAGTGATTCCGGCGTGTACGGAGGGAAAAGGCCCCGAGCCAAGAGGACAACAGGACACAGGGTGCCTGTTCGCGGCCGGGGGATTCGTAACGGGCGATTGGAACGCGCGCAACATGGGCATTCGGGCGCAGGCCCCGGCCCTGCCGGGTACCTTCTGATATTCATGCTGCTTGGCGCGGTAGTTCTTGCCGGCTACTGGGCCATGGCACCCGGCATAGGATCAGCCAGACGACAATCGGCAGACGCTCCTGGGCCGGTGCGCAGCAAGGGACGCGAGATCCCTACTGCGGAGGATCGTCGGGAAACCAAGGCCGCGTCCGTCGACGCTCATGGGTTATCAGGCAACATTCGCAATGAGGTCGAAGCGCGCAGACCGGGGACACCGGCAACCCCCGGTTCAACGGGCCGTGCCGATGCGGATCCGGAGTTAAAGGCTTTTCTTGAGGCCAAGCAGAAGAGCCAGCAAGCCGACGGCCTTGAAGCCCAGGTCCAGCCATGGTTCAAGTACCTGGATGCCTACAACCGCACGGGGAAGCGCGCCCGGGAAGCGCATGGGCACGTTCGACTTATTTTCCTGGCGCAGGGCTGGACGAATGCCGAGCAGAAACTCAAGGATGCCTACATTCTGCCCATGAGGGACGGACAAGGAGCGGCCTTCCCCGGCATCAAGACATTGGATGACGTCTCACGGCTCATTGCAGCCAACCCGGCTGTCGAGGACCAAGTTTACCTGCGCCTGATAGAGGCCGAACTGGCCATCAAGGACCTCAACCAGCGTGGCTACACCCGCGAGTTGGAAGCGCAATGCCGAAACGCGCTGGGCAAGGCCAAAGAGGGCTGTTCTGTGCTGACGGACCGCTATGCGCTCCGCGACTACGTCCGGCAGGCGTTCGCTGTTTACAATTCCACGTTTGCAACCTTCCTGGAAATGCGCCTGCGAGCCTGGGTCGCACTGAAGCATGACGATTTCAATGCGATTGATTTTGGACTCCTGAAGACTCAGCTTGAACTGCTGGGCACTATGATCAAGACCATTGATGAGATGAAAACCAGCCTCCAAGACGAGGAATGGGAGCGTTTCAAGCGCCCATTCCTGGAAGGCATGATCGAAATCCATCAGAGCATGGAACTGATATGCCAGCGCGGGCCTTTCTAGCAAGTGAATGGCCCACAGGAATCGAAATCCAATTCGAGGGTATAAACCATGTCATTTGAGGTAACCTGCCCCCATTGCTCGCAGCACGTCGTGCTGCCCGACGACGCGCAAGGCAAGAGACACCGTTGTTCCTGCGGCCAGGAATTCATCGTCGATTCAACGGCTGGGAGCAGCAGGCCATCGATCGCTGGAGTCGACAGGACCACACGCCGACAATCGCCTGTCTCGCGCGGTGGGACCAAGGGTCCGGTTCGGGCCATTGGAAGACGTCAAACAGGCAAAGCGCGACCGGTAGCAGGCGGTGCAGCAGCCAGGAGAACAAGACACAGAACCTCCAGGGCAACCTGGGGACCGTACCTGGCCCCCGTTGCCGGAGTAGCGGTGCTGTTGCTCGTATTCATGTTCGGCAGCAAGTTCTTTGGCAGTCAGTCTCCGGCTCCAACAGAAAAGCCGAAGGCGAATCCAACAGCCAAGGAGCGCGTGAGCGCCCCTCCGCCAGCTAAGCATCCTGCTTCAAAAGCTCCCTCGAAGCCGGAGACTCCGAACCCGGAAGTCCCTCCGAAGGCAGTGGCTCCAAGTTCAGAAGCTCCGAAATCGCCGGAATCCACCGTGCCGAGCGATCTCGATCCTCTTGAAGTCGCGCGCAAAGCGCAAGAAGAGTGGAAGAAGAACAAGGAGTTGGAGAAGGCGCGGGCCGAAGCAGCCGAGCGCGAAGCGGCGCTCGCCATCGCGTCCTCTTCTTCAGTGGGCAGCAGGATCGATAAGGAGACCGTCCAGGTGCCGGCCGGTCCGGCAGAAAGGGTCTATTTCAAGGGCTTCGAGACGCCCTCCTATTCACAGGAAGAGCGGGCTACCCGCTACAACTGGCTGCAGAGGACCTATCCGTATGAGGACGAGGCTGAGAGACGATATAAGATTGTTCAGAAGACAGAACCCAAGGAAGTCGAACGAACCCTGACAACGGTTTCCTTCGTCAATAGGGGCGGGCGAACCCTCTCCGGCGCCATGGTCATCCTTTCAACCGCGCCGATTTCTGGGGCTCCTGTGCGCCTTCCTCTGGGAAGCGTCTCCGCAATTCCGATCGATCCCCTTGGCGTTGGCGAAAGTTGGATGAAGGAGGCACAGGCACGCCCGGGGACGACTCTGAACTACTATCTGGTCTATCCAGGCGCCGACAACAATCGTGCCTATTGGATCCCTCTTGGCGCAAAGGAGGCTCAGGCATTTCCCGTGTCCTCCGATATCGCGAAGGCGGCTCGGCAGGTCTGCGAAGCAACCGCAAATGCCGCTCAGGGCGGTGAACCGACGCCGACGCCGGCCAACTGGCGCCAGAACAAGATCGAAGTTGCAACGCGCTACGTCCAAGCGCTGCTGGGAGATGGAACATTGATCTCAGCGAGGCGCCAACCGGATGCCGATACCGTTGCCGATATTGCATTTGAGTTCACCTTCCGCACCCAGGCAGGCATCACCCGTACTCGCTTGGGATATGTCTATGTAGAGCCGGGGACAGACGGGTGGTCCGTCCATGCCGTGAATATCGACGGACGGAGAATGCCGGCGAACGACTGACCAGAACCATCCGGGGCCATCGCTGCGAAATCCCGGCCGTGGAGTTCGGGTAGCGCACAGGCTTACCGACCTCCATTAGGGTCCTGCTTGGCGCAACCTTTCTTCTATAGCGGAATGGAGCAGGCGGCATGGACGACGACGAACCTGGTCTGCGGGTACTCCAGGCCCTATTCGTGATGGTGATCATCGTCCTGGGCATGATCCTGCCGACCGAGACCTTCTGGCTGGTCTGTGGCTGGATCATGATCGGCAGCCTGATTATCGCCGTCATTGTCTTCTTCTTCGCATTCTTCTTCGGTTCGTAAACCGTTTCCCTCTGATAGCAAGCTTCACCCGTTAGGGTTCTGCACGCCCCCACCTCTATCTGAGGAAACGGAGACGAACCCATGATCAAGGTGAACGCCGCATTGTCCAAGAAGCTCCCCATCCCCGGCGTGCAGTACAGCTCGCAGGAATTCAGCGCGGGGATCGAGGCCGAGATCGGCCACCAGGAGTCGTCGGAGCAGATCAAAGCGACGATCCGGCGGCTCTACGCGCTGGTCGGTGAGGCCATTGACGAACAGGTCAAGCAGGCCGGCGCGGATTCGCAGGCACCCGCCAAGGCCCCGGAGCCCGGACGCCGCAGCTACCCGCGCAACCGCGCCTACCGCAACGCCAGCGGCAACGGGCGCCACGTCCCCGCGACCGAGGCCCAGAAGAAGTGCATCTTTGCCATCTGTGAAACCCTTGGCCTCAACGCAGACGAAGCGCTCGCCAGCCGCGGTCTGCCGGAGTTGGACAAGCTGGGGATCAAGGAAGCGTCGGCTCTGATCGACGAACTCAAGCGGCTGGAGACCGCGGGCAACTGAGCGACCGTCGAGAAGTCAGGATTGGATCACGGGGGAAGGTGAATCATGGACGCGGTGGCGGCGATTCCGGTCGAGAAGCTGTCCTGGTCGCGCATTTCGATCTACCGCGACTGCCCGCGCCGCTTCCGTTACCGCTACGTGGAGCGCGTCCCTGAGGAGCGCGTCAGCGCGGCGCTGCCGTTCGGCGGGGCCTTCCACCAGGCCGCCGAGCGCATCGCCGAAGCCCGCATGGCTGGCTGGTCCATCCCCTCTGTCGAAGTCCTGGCCGGGGAGTACGAGCGCGCCTGGCGGGAATCGGTGAAGCGCGCGCCCGCCCTGCAGTACGCGAAAGGCGAGGACGAGGCAACCCTGCGCGCTACGGCCCACCGGATGCTCGAGGCCTACCTCGAGTTTGCGCTGACCGAGAGCGGGCAGGTGCTCGCGATCGAGCAGGAAGCACGCTTTGCGGTGGGCGGGGTACCCATGGTCGCCCGCTTGGATCTTGTGGAACTGCGCGGCGACGAACTGGTCGTCACGGACCTGAAGACGGCCAAGTCCATCTGGAACGCGAACAAAATTCGTGAAGCGATGCCCCAACTGGTCGCCTACGCCTACGCGGTCGTTCCCTTCGTCGAAGCCTTGGGCGTGAAGCGCATCAAGCCTCGCTTCATCGTGATCACCAAAGCCAAGCAGCCCAAAGTCCAGGTTCTCGAACCCGTGGCCACGGCCGACGACGCCAAACGCCTCAAGGAACTGGTTCAGGAGACGGCCAAAGGCGTCTGCGCCGAAGTATTTCCGCGCCACGAAGGCTGGCAATGCGCGCAGTGCGCGTTTCGCGAGGAATGCCTCGGGAAGGACCTTTGAGTCGCTTCTATCGAGCGCGTAGTCAATGGAGGTCTCGAATGGTTGCGCCACGGAATCCGACGCGCGATGAGCAGGACAAGCACCGGCGAAAGTGCTGGCATACCGCGCTCCTGCGGGTCCTGGCGGCGGCGAACCTCCTCGCCGAGGCCATCGAGGGCCTTGAGGGTACGGATGCCGAGCACCAGGTCGTCCGGGCGCAGGACGCGGCCGACTTCCTGGAGGAGGCAACCGGTTGGATTGAGCGGGGAAAGGGTTGCTGATGGCGCGCTCCTCAAATCAGGGCGGACGATTCCCCCGGCGCAAACCGGACGGCGACGCGGCGCCGCAACCTGTGCAGACGGGAGCCGAGCCGTGCTCGTCGGATGGCGAAGCGTGGTCGGAGTCTCTGCGCCTGCTCGACGAGTTGCGCAAACTGCGCGGCATCATGCGCGTTCGCGTGGACGAGGAGTACGCAGAGAGCCTCGTCGCACATCACCTGCGCCGCGTGCGAGCGTCCCGCTGGAATGTCGGGCTATACCGCGTCATGCGCCTAGGACGCCTGGACGGCGAACGCTTCGTCCTGGTGCTGTACGTGCTGGCGGCCTACTACGGGCATCTGTTCATCCCCTCTTTGCGCGATGCGCTGGCACTGGCCGCTGGGTTTCACCCCGTCCGCGTCCGCACTCTGGGCATCTGGGCAACCCAAGAAGGCAGGCTCTTCCGGTTTGATGAGCAAGGAAAAATCCATCCGTCGCAAACGCTGGTCGAGATGGCCAGCGGTGCGGCGCCGATCAGCGACCAGGAAGCGGAATGGTTCCATGAAGTACTGGCGAAATGGCCGACCAAGGAGCGGCACAATGAATAGGATGCCACGCTCTGCGGCAATGGGCGGCTGGAGCGCCCCTACAAAGCCCCTCTCGTCTTCACGTCGCGCGGGAAGAGATCGCCAACGCGTGACCCTTTGCAGTGCCCCCCGGGGAGTAGGGGGGGCATTCATTTTCGGAGTCCCGTTTCCTTGCGGCCGATGGGACCCATGGGTTCCCCATACGCAGGATAGGAGGTCATTCGATGCAGAAAGGTAATCTCGCAAGCCCATTTCGCAAGGACTCTGCGCTCCATGCGCTCTTCGAGGCCTTTCGGCGCAGCAGCAGGCCGCTCAAGGCCAACGAAGCGGCAACCCGTGCGTGTCTGCCGGTGGCACGCGCCCAGACGCTCATCGCGGCCATGCGCAACCCCTACCACAACGCCACGATGCGCCGGGCAGGCGTGGAATTGGTTAAGGAGGGGGAGGGCTATCTGTTGCGGGGCTGCAAGGTTGAGAAGCTGGCCAGACGACCGGGGCACGGCATGGCGAAAAAGCAAAAGAAGCGTGCGAAATCCAACAAGGCGGCATAGCCATGACCAGCAACACCTGGCGCATCGATGAAAACCGGATCCCGTCTCGCGAGGAGATCAAGCGGCTGGCCAAGGCGTGTCGAGAACGCGCCGAGGCCGCGCTGGCATCAGGGCGCAGGCAGCCCGTCGTCGACTGGATGATGCTTCACCTGCTGATCGGATCAGGACTGCGATCGCACGAAGTCGCGGCGCTGCACGTCAAGGATCTACAGATCGGGCACGGGCAGGCGGCCGTCCATATCCGTGAAGGCAAGGGCGGTAAGCCTCGTCTTGTCGCGATCTCCTGGCGCTTGAAGAACCACCTGCGTAGATACCTGGGCTGGAAGGAGCGTCACGGCGAGCCCGTAACCCAGGAGGCCCCGGTCTTTGTTTCGGAGCAGGGAACGGAGTTCACGACACGCGGCATCCGGCATCTGTTCAAGCGCTGTCTTCGCCAAGGCGGCCTGAGCGACAAGTATGGCGTTCACGCTATCCGCCACTTTCATCTCTCGGCGCTCTATGAGAGCACGAAGGATCTTCGGCTGACTCAGGAGCAAGCCGGGCACGCGTCGGTCTCGACGACCCAGGTCTACACGCATGTCAGTCTTGGGCGGCGCCAGGAGGCGGTCGACAAGCTGTTCTAAACTTGTCCGCAAAGGGCCGAAAGCGGACGAATTCGGGAAAGAACGGCACGGCGCTAAAGGGTTTGAGCCGCCTGATATCCCGAAGAAACTCGTCCGCTTTCTGGCGGTCAGGCTGTGCCAAGGCAGCTTCTTTCACATTGCGGCATTGACTTGGTATGCCAATATGAGCATAATTATCCCATGAACGAGGATGAGCCCTTGCGTCCCGTACACTGGGTGGGTTCGTCCCTTGCGGACTTGAGAGCCTGTCCCGAGGACGTCAAGGATGACGTCGGCTTCGCCCTGCGCATTGCCCAGGAAGGCGGAAAGCATGAATCGGCGAAACCGCTGAAAGGATTCGGCGGCGCGGGCGCCCTGGAAGTCGTGACGAACGAGGCCGGGAACGCATACCGCGCCGTCTACACCGTCAGGTTCACCGAAGCGGTATACGTGCTGCATGTCTTCCAGAAGAAGTCGAAGCGGGGCATCAAGACCCCGAAGGGAGAAATTGATCTGGTCAAGCGGCGCCTACGGGACGCGACCGAGGATCACGAGCGAAGGTACGGAGGAAAGAGCCATGGCCACTCATAACCGCGTCGTCAAGGGTACCGGGAACGTCTTCGCCGACCTCGGCTACGCCGACGCGGAGGAGCACCAGACCAAGGCGAGGCTTGCCAGCCGGATCGCAAAGCAGATCAAGAAGCGAAACCTCACCCAAGCGGAGGCCGCCAAGGCGCTGGGCATCGACCAGCCCAAGGTCTCCGCCATGCTCAGAGGCCGCTTTCGGGGCTTCTCCGTCTACAGGCTCATGCGCTTTGTCGCCGATTTGGGGTGCAAGGTGGAGATCGTCGCGAAGGAAGGCGGCAAGAGATCGAGAAAGATCGTCGATGAGATCCCGGTGCATGCGGGAACGGACTGAACAGATCATCCTGCCGGATGTCCGACAGCTTTCCACCACGCTTGAGACGGCAGGGGGGTACCCCCTATCCCCCCGTTCTTTATCCGCGAAATGGGACCCGGCCACAGGAGTCCCATGGGTTCCCCCGGTCGTCATTCTTATGACTCGCCATTGAGCCCTAAAGGGGAACCCACCTCTTTTTCTTCCAGCCTCGCTCTGAATGCAATCCCAAGCTGATCCTGTGTCCTTCCTGCCAAATTTCGCATCCAACCGCAACTGTATGATCCTCATTGCAGGGCCCTGAACACATGCCCTGCGAAAGCGAGGATCGTCGTGCCAGAAGCAATCAACTCCGTCGACCCCCTCTGGTCCGTGGATCAGGTTTCTGAATACCTCGGCAAGTCCCCCCGCTGGATCTACGCCGCGCTCGCCCGTCCCGACGACCAGCCCGGCTCCATCCCCCATTTCCGCGTCGGTCGTTCACCCCGCTTCGACGCGCAGGAGATCGCCGCCTGGGCTCGCGCGTCCTGTCCTCCTCTTGTCGACTGGCGGGCTTGGCAGGCGCGCGCGGATAAGGCCAGTCCTATCGTGGACATGGCGGCGAAGCACGACACGTTGATTGAGCAACCGGACGGGCCGTCGGAGTAGGCGCCATGGGCATGGTCTTCAGACCGAAGAGGAAGAAGAAGGACGGCTCGACTGCGACCGCCAGCCGCTGGTACATCCAGTTTCGTGACCATTCGGGCAAACAGGTCCGCCGCGTCGGCGGCACGACCAAGGCGCAGGCCCAGGAGGCCCTTGCCGAGGCCGAGCGCCAGGCCGTGGCCCGCCGGAACGGGCTCCCGGCGGGGACGCCGGCGACTTTGAGGTGCCGGAAGCTCCTGGAGCAGTTCCTGAAAGCCAAGGCTGCCGAGGTCGAGGACACGCAACTCGACATTCTCAAGGTCCGGATCGAATTCATCCTCGACACGACGAGGGCCGTGGTTGTCTCCGACCTCAGCCCATCGAAAGTGCGTGCGGCCGTACAGACCCTCGAGGTCGGCGGCAACACCCGCAACAAGTACGTGGGCGCTCTGAAGGGGATGCTCAACTGGGCCGTGAAGGAGGGCCTGCTCGCGGAGCACCCGCTCAAGCACGTGAAGAACGGTTCCACCACGGAGTCGGAGACCAAGCGCCGGCCCCTGACCATCGACGAATGCCGGCGGCTGCTCAGGGCTGGGAAGGTGGGGCCCCTCCGGAGAGCGAAGAAGATGCGAGTCAGCAAGTGCCTCGATCCAGAGGCTTGGAAGGCAGTGGAACTGAAGCCTGAGGTCGAGACCCGGCTGACCCTGGAGGGACAGCGCCTGCACCTGCTCTACCTGCTGATGCTGGACACGGGGTTAAGGACCAACGAGGCGCGTTGCATACGGTGGGCGGATTTGGACCTCGAAGTCGGGGAACTGTTCTGCAGGGAGTCTTGGACGAAAAATGGCGAGGCCGCGACGTTGCCCCTTTCACCTACGCTCCATGAAGCCCTACTGGCGTGGCGCGATATGAACCCAGGGGCCAAGCCTGCCGAAAGAGTGATCCCCAAGATCACGCGCCGGACGCTCCACCAGTTCGACGACGACCTTGGGGCGGCGGGGATCGAGAAGGTAAATCCGAGGGGCGAGGTCGTCTGCATGCACAGCCTCCGGCACACGTTTGCCACGAGGCTGGTCGCCGCGGGCGTGGACATAAAAACCGCGCAGGTACTGCTGCGCCACAGATCCCCCGAGATCACGCTGAAGATCTACACGCATACCGACGACCAACGGAAGCGGCGGGCGGTGGAGGGGATGGAGCAGGTGGGGGAGTGACTGGATGCTCCCGAGTCTTGCGCTTGCTCATTGGCGCCGGCCAGTAGAGCGGACTGTCTGGGAGTTCCCTCCTTTTATAGGGGGCGAAGAAGAGATCGCCCGGTTTCTCAGAGCCCTTCCGCCCTGCCAAGCCAGCGGGTATAATGACCATTGGCGTAAGGGGTTGACCCATGAACATCCGAGATCTCCTGAAGGCCAAACGCGAGGCCATCCTGGCCGTCGCCGCCAAACACGGGGCGAGGAACGTGCGGATATTCGGGTCAGTGGCCCGGGGGGAAGCTGACGAGCAGAGCGACATCGACTTCCTGGTGGACGTCGGCCCCCTTCATTCGCCGTTCTTTCCTGGGGGCCTGGCGATAGACTTGGAGGAACTGCTTGGCCGCGAAGTGGACATCGTCGTCGAGGGTGGCGAGAGCCCCTATCTGCGCGCCCGCATCCATGCCGAGGCAATCCCGGTATGACGAAGGAAGGCAAGGACGACAAGGTCTACCTCACACAATAAATGTTCGCATGGCAAAATCGTTGTGATCAAATTCTTCTGTATCTTCCAATAGGAAGGTGATTCGGCTGAAGGACCCTGTAATGGATATGGGGATCGTCGTGACGGGTCTTAGAGGCTTCCTGCTGCCCGTAGCGAATGCAGCTCTGGCCGGGCACGACATTGCGAACTATTGGAAGCTAGAGGGGCCATCGGAGTTAATGGGTGTATGAATGCAGCGTAGGCAACTACGAGATTGAATTACCACTTGAATGTCGCGCCCGCGCCGAAGGTCTGCGGAGGGCCGTGGGTGCCGATATACCCCGGCGCGCCAACGGCGGGTACGGCGAAGTGGTGGTACTGCCGGTTCAGGAGATTCTGCCCGTAGACGAAGAACGACCAATGCTCCTTTTCGATGCCCAGCCTGGCGTTGAGCAGTTCGTACGCGCCCTGCTCTTTCAGGTTGTCCTCAAGGAAGCACATGTCGCCCCGCCCCTGCCACTCGGCCCAGGCAAAGAAACCCGCGGGGTGCCGATACCGCGCGGCAAGCGTGAAGGTATAGAGTGGCGTCAGCGGCAGCCGGTTGCCGCCGAAGTCCACGCCGGTGAACGGATCGACGAACTCTCGAAAGCGCGCGTCGTTCCAGCCTCCGTTGGCCTGCAGTTCCAGCCCCTTGAGGGGTTCCGCCCGGGCTTCCAGTTCCACGCCCTGCGAGACCGCGCGGGTGGCGTTGACCAGCGAAAAGGAAGGCGGCGTGACCGTGCGGCGCACGAGAAAATCTCGAACGTCGATGATGAATCCAGTCAGCGCCAGGTGGACTTTCCCGTCGCAGCAGGCGTGGCGGAGTCCGGCCTCGAACTGCCAGAGGAACTCCGGATCCCACGGCGCTTCCGCCGGGAGGCTGGCGGCGCGGCTGAAGCCGCCCGGACGCCAGCCGCGCGTGGCGCTGGCGAAGAATTCCGGCCCTCCTGCCGGGCTGAATTCGAGCGCGACGCGGGGAAGCACGGCGTAGTCGGCCAAGGCTTCGTCGATGGGCGGGGCGATGGCCAGGGCCGCGTTCTCGATGGGCGCCTGGAAGACCAGGGTGCGATGAATCTCGCGCTGGACGCGTTCCAGCCGCAGGCCGGACTCGAAGGTCCAGGCCTGCGCCGGGCGGTAGCGCACTTCGCCGAACGCCGCGCCGGTCCGGTAGTACTGGTTGGAATCCTGGGACTGGGTAACGGGGGCAGTAAACGGGAGGCCCAGGCCGCCGGGCGGCGGGCTCTGGATAAATGCCTGATCGATGAAGCGCAGGCCGACCCGGGTGCGCGTGTGCCGGTCCTCGAAGAAGGCGCCGGCCCGCCAGCGCAGCGCGGCGCCATCTTCGTTCGATTCGAGGCGGAATTCCTGCGTCCACTGCGTGTTCTCGTACTCGTCGAGAAGCACCAGGAACGGCCGGGGCGTGAGGTCGAGTTCGGTATTCACGTCGTCCAGTTCGTGCCGCTGGCGCGCGGTGACCGAGAGCACGTCGAATCCCGGCGCGCGGTACTGGATCCGCAGCGCGCCCAGCAACTGGTTCACGCGCTGCTTGCCAGGCACGTCATGCTGGACCTTGAAGGGATCCGACTGGAGTAGAGAGACGTAATCCTCGGAGCCGTTGTCGTCGGCGCGGATTTGACCCAGCGCCATGATGTCGAGGTTGTCGAGCGGGCGGGCGTACAACTGGAGCCGGCTCTCCAGGCTCTCGCGGTCGTCGGGATGCGTACCTTTGAGCGTGTTCTTGCGGTAGCCGCCGCGCTTATCGTGCACGCCGCTCAAGCGCAGGTGCAGGGCCTCCTTGAGCAGCGGGCCCGCGACGGAGCCTTCGGCGTACTGCGCGTTGTAGTTGCCGTAGCGTCCCTCGCCATGGCCCTGCCATTCGTTCGCCGGGCGGACTGTGCGCACCTCCAGCACCCCGATCTCGGCGTTGCGGCCGAAATGCGTGCCCTGCGGGCCGCGGTAAAAGCGCGCCTCGTCCACGTCGAGCAGGCGATAACTCAAGGAGCGCAGCTCGCCCAGGGGCACGTCGTCGAGGTAGAGCGCCACCGTGGGATCGCCGATCCCCGCGCCGTTCCCTATCCCGCGCACGATATAGAAGGGCGAATGCGGCTCCGGCGCCGCGGGCGTCGTGGCGTTGGGCACGCGCGCGGCCAGCGCTTCGGCCGAATCGATCGTGCTCGATTCGAGGTACGAGCCGGAGAGTACGGATTGCGGACGAGAAACGGCGCCCGGCGCGGGCTTGCCGATCACGTCAATGGTGAACTCTTTAGGCTCGGGCGCGGGCTCGGGAGCCGTGGATTTGCCGCCTAAAGCGGAGGGCTCGGACGGAGGGCCTGGGGGGGCCTCTTCGGCTCCCGCAGAGACGGCAAGGAGCGCGCCAAGCAGCAGCCAAGCGCGCAGGAGACCACGGGATGAGCTTTGGCGCTGGAGCATCATGAAAGGCTGGCGGCCTCGAGATTGGTTCCCACAAGCATAGGCGTTCAGCGCCGGTTTTCATAGCCATGCTCATAGGCACCCCGCAAGCGTTGCCCTTGGGTTGTATTCAGTTGGAGCAGTTGAGGCCAAAAAAGAGAAGATAGAAAATCAATCGGCATTGGTATAGATACCTACATTCACTCCAGGGGGATATGGCTTTGCGGAAGAAGAAATCCAAGCGTCCTAAGCTCGACCCGACCAATAGCCGATTTGTCGTGCGGCCGAAGGGCTGTCTCTCGCCTAACGAGGCCGGGGCCAAGATCGGATGTACGGGCGAGAATATAAAGCGCTACATCCACTTAGGACGCCTGAAGGCGGCCAAGGCCAACAATGGCTATTGGTGGATTCGCGAATGCGACTTGGACGAATTAGTCAAGGCCGAGGAGCAACTTGAATTCAAGTACCATGGGAACAGCTCACCTTGATATACGGGGATCAGCCCGCAGTTCCTTGAGCACGGCGTTGGGCGTGGTTAGGGACGCGACCACCATTGGTGTTTGAATGTAACAACCGATCGAGCACTTCCGGCTGAAGGCCTAAGCCTAGTTGCAACAGAATTCTCGATCTTGGGGTTATGGAGACTTTATGGCTCTCCAGGCGATGTAAGGTAGCGGGACTCAATCCCGTTCGAGCGCTCATCTCTCGAAGCGTCAGGCCCAATCGAATGCGATAGGTAATGAGATCGGTACAGTCACCCGGATTGACCATGCGCGTCGCCCTCCTCAAATCCTGAGCGGTATCAAATCCCGGGCCAGCTACTCCCTCGACGCCATAACCCACGACTGGATAGGCGCTTGCCATCCATATTAGTACCTGAAAGCAGATGCAATGAGCCCAGGACTACACCATTATGCGGCTGCATAGCACAAATATGGTGCTGCAAAGGGTGTTCACCGGCCATACTTGCTACATTTCAGCTGTTGCACCGATTTCGAACGGCCAAGCCATGAAATGAGGCTGATGAGCGTTACAGAGAATTGGGCCAGCTACTTCTAACTACTCACCACTTCTTGTGATTCACGAATCTGACTGACTGGCACGATTATTTCGAATGCTGTTTGCATGCACAAGAGAGCGGTCATTACAGGCATCGGCATTCGTAGTCCTTTGGGCAACACCCCTGAGGAGTTCTTCCGGAATGCCCTGAAGGGCGCATCGCGAGTTGCACCCATAACCAAGTTCGACGCTTCCCCATTTGCCTCGCGAATTGCTGGACAGATCTGCGAGGCTGAGCCCCCATCCGTACTTCATGCAGGACGTCGTATTCCCAATGCCGCACGATGGGGCCTGGAAGCGGCACGCGAGGCCATGCGCGATGCCGGGCTTTCGGCAGTCGAGGGGTTACCCATCGATGTCATCGTGGGCGTCAGCATCTCAGCGCTTGAGTACGTCGACGCCGGGTTGTTCTCTGATGGCAAGGCCAGCCTGGCGCGGATTCAACCGCATGAACTCGTCACGCTGAATCCTGCTTACGCGGCCGCGCTGATCAGTCAGGAGCTGGGGCTGAACGGCGAGATCATTAACATCACGACAGCCTGCTCATCAAGTACTTCTGCCATCGGTTACGCACTGCGCCTGATTCAAATGGGAGAGAGCTCTTGCGTCTTGACCGGTGGCGCGGATGAAGGCGTTTCCCCTCTCTTCCTGGGCGCGTTTGCCAATGGAAGCTGCCTGAGCACTCGTAACGACGACCCTCAACACGCCTCACGGCCATTTGAGCGCAATCGAGACGGCAACGTTCAAGCGGATGCCGCCTGCATCCTGGTGCTGGAGGAATACGAGCGTGCCTGCGCCAGGGGCGCAGAAGTTTATGCCGAGATCACCGGATTCGGGAGCGCAGGGGATTCGTGCTGCGCGCTGAAGTTTCCGAAATCCGAATGGCCGGGCGCACAGGCGATCAAGAAAGCGCTGTACCAAGCCGGTCGAGAAGCGTCCGAGGTTTCGTACTACAGCGCCTTGGGGGTTGCGCACCCTTGGATTGACGTGCTCGAAACTAAGACCATCAAGCTGGCCTTTCAGGACGCGGCGCGAAGACTCCTTGTAAGCTCCGTGCGATCCATGATGGGACATCCCATGGGGGCTTCAGGTGGAATCCAGACTGTCGTTGCCGCGCAGGCCATTCGACATCGCGCCGTTCCGCCTACCATCAATTACGACGATCCCGATCCTGCGTGCGACCTCGACTACGTGCCCAACGAGGCCCGTTCGGCATGCGTGAAGGATGCCTTGGTCTACACCTTTGGAAACGGCGGCAATCATTCGGCCCTGGTGCTCTCTGCCTGCTAACCCTTTTGGGAGGAGCGTGCGCATGAAGATCGAGTTTGATCATCCGACCCGCGGCAAACACTATCGACAAGCCAATGTAGAGTGCCCAAGCGCTCGACACCGCGAGATCGAATTTATGGTCAATCTGCTGCATCCACAACCTGGCGAAACCATCGTGGACTTCGGTTGCGGGAATGGTGTCCTGACCGTGCCGATTTCACGCAGCGTGGGCACTTCAGGTAAAGTCTACGCGATAGACAATTCACGGCAGTCGATGTTGAACCTGACCAGTCGGATGGGTCATGGCAACATCGCAGGCGTGGTCATAGTCGAGGCCGAGCTGCCACTGCAAAGCAGGTCCGTTGACGCGGTGGTGACCTTGGCGAATTTCCACCATGTCCCTGACAAGTTCGCCATGTTCAAGGAGTTCGAGCGAGTCCTTAAGCCAGGCGGACGGCTCGTCATCGGGGACGTGGCCGAAGGAACACCGGTCCAACGGTACTTCGATGGTCCCGTAGACCGGTTCTGCAGCACCGGCCATAATCACCAGTTTCTGAATCCTAACCTGGCTTGGCGCTTGTGCGAGGACAGCGGTCTCGGTTTCCGAAGTTGGGACCTGCAGGAAGTGCCATGGGAATTCCGGGATGAGGCCGAGGCAAGGCGCTTCCTTCATCTTATTCACGATGCCACCTGTACTCCTGAAGAGTGCATTTCAGAAGCCAAGCAATACCTTGGCTTTGAGCTTACCGGAAGATTCCTGCTCAATTGGCAACTCTTTTTCATGATCGCTCGAAAGCCCATTCAGGCCGAGCTGGCCAAGCATGCGGTTGGTGCTGGTCAGACCTCATTAGTAGCAGACTAGGTTTTTCCCTTGAATGCAAGATTTGGCTGAGTCCGGCGGGAGGCTTCATGGAAGCACTACAGCGACAAGCACAATGCCGCGAGCAAGCTCAATCTTCAACCGCGTGCTCTGAGATACTGAGCGGTGACCAGGCGGTGGCCTTGGGTGCCTTGGATGCGGGGATCGCCTTTGCGAGTTCATACCCAGGAACGCCAGCGACTGACATTCTCGAGCATTTGTTTCGTGTCATCGATCCGGCACGTACGAAGGTCGTTTGGTCCATCAACGAAAAAGTCGCCTACGAATCCGCTTTGGCCGTTTCAATCGGCGGCCTTCGCGCTCTCGTCGCGATGAAGCAGGTAGGACTGAACGTCGCATCCGACGCATTCATGAATAGCTGTCCGGCAGGCGTTAACGGCGGGTTGGTCTTGGCTGTAGGCGATGAGCCCGAATGCCATAGTTCACAGAACAAGCAGGATACGAGGTGGTATCGGGAGTTGGCAGGGGTCGCCTTGCTTGAGCCTGCTGATTCACAAGAGGCCTACGAGATGACCCGCGCGGCCTTCGAGTGGTCCGAAGAGTTCCGAATCCCCATCATCCTCCGTTTAACGACGAGAACTGCATACGGATGCTCGCCAGTTCGCAGAACGGCGCCTTGGACGGGTACAACCAGGTTCGCATGGCCCAAGATGCCCAACCGATTCTTCATCGTTCCGACGGTGTCTCGTCGGCTATTCAAATCGCTCTTGGAGCGCCAGGAGCGGATGGCTCAGGAAATGGAATCTTCGAAGTTCACGATATGGCAGGAATGCCAACAGGAATCTCATCGGAAACGCGCCATTCTGTGCTCCGGTGTTGGATTCGCCCTGGCGCGTGAGATGGCTCCACAAGAATGGGGCATCATGAAGGTGCCGGGGGAACCCTTCCCGGAGGCAGCCCTTGCGCGATTTGTTCAAGCGCACTCGGAAATCCTGGTCCTGGAAGAAGGCGATGCCTTTCTCGAACGTAAGGCTCGCTTGGCTGCACCGAAGGGTTGTCGAATTAGGGGAAGGCTCTCGGGAGACCTGAAGCTGTTTGGGGAATTGCAGAAGGTCGAAGTCCGGGCAGTACTTGAGGGAGCCAAGCAGCCCACCATAAAGCTGGACCAGCAAGAATTGCCTCCTCGACTGCCTGAGATTTGCAAGCCCTGTGGGTATCACAAAGTGTTCGCGGCCATAAAGCAGCTTCAAAACCTAGCCACGCCATCCGATATCGGATGCAATTCATTGGGTGGCTTGCCTCCCTATGAAGTTATGGATGGCGTCTGGGCCATGGGCTCGAGTATCGGGGTGGCTTGTGGATTAGCGGCACTAGGCCAAGAGCGCATTCTAGCCATAATCGGTGATTCGACCTTCTACCATTCCGGCATCCCGCCGACGCTGGAGGCTGTCCAGAATGGTTACCGAATGACCATTCTGCTCCTGGACAATGGCACGGCAGCCATGACGGGTGGGCAACCCGTACCTCACCATACATGCGGCGCAGCTTCCTCGCCGGTTCGGTTGACCCGACTCATACGCGCGCTCGGAGTGGCGACCTGCAAAGCATTCGATCCCCATCGTCTTGGGATAGAAGGTATCCGCAAGCTGATCGAAGACTCGTTTTCATTACCTGGCGCCAAAGTGCTTCTATATCGCTCGCAGTGCGGCCTCTATTCCCCCGGGTATTTTACGGGTCATGGGCAGTCTCTAAAGAAGCTTGAGGAGCAAGTGCATGCGGCTGCCCTATAGGTGTAATGGTGGGCTAACCATCGTCTTGGCGGGACTTGGCGGTCAGGGGATTCTCCTGATGGCAAAGGCCATTGCCTCGGCCGCCAGGAAGCGCTTCGAATTCGTATGCCGGTCGGAATTCCGTGGTCTTAGCCAGCGTGGAGGTGCGGTGCAATCCTGCGTTCGATTCGCCTCAAACCCGGTGACCTCCGTTGTTGATGTAGAGGAAGCTGACCTTATTCTAGCGCTGGATGCCCTAGAGGCAGCTAGAGCACTGCCCTACCTAAAGCAAGGCGGCTTAGTAGTTGCCCATGTTGGCGTCGTCCCTCCGCTGCATATCTCGCGCACTTGGCAGGAGGCAGGATGTCCTAAGCGCGAAGCTCAGCTGTTTAGTACCTATGTTTTGGAGCGATTCGAAGGCATTGAGAATGTCCAGATGCTTGATCTGGACACCTTGGCGAAAAAAAGTCGGGTCTACTCGCGTGCAAAACTCTGTCCTACTGGGTGCGGCGAGTTCATTGCTTGATGTCCCCTGCGATACGCTATTGGCTTCTCTCCTTGAAGGCATGAAGCCCGAATTCATGGAGATCAACAGGAGGGCGTTTGAGATCGGCCGGCGGGCCCAATGCGAAGCACAATCCGTTTCTACGGGTGGATAAGGCCGCGACAAACCTATCCACTTCAAACTGAAGTCGATTCATAAAGCCTCCTCCCGGTCGTTGTAGTACGAACCAGTTCAGATAGATTCAGAGATCATGGAATCAACTCGTGATGCCTATCACCCTGCGTTCAGGTACTCAGCGCTAACGCTATTATTGATGGCAGCCATCGCCTCAGTTGCATTAAGCTTCTTGACGAATCCAATTTCCGCCACTTGGCTGATCGGACTTTTTATAACGGGCGCCTTGTTGTTCGTTTCCTTGCGACAATGGCGCGACTCCGCTCTCTTCAAGTCCTATACGCTTTACCTGGTCATGTTCTTGTTTTATCAGTTCGTGATCTGGGTGGTCTACGTATCGATTCCCGACAAAGATCAAACGTTAGCCAAGCAGAAAGTCCTGTTGGCTACCCGATACTTGGGCTTTGGCGGCGTCTACATGGGCGTCGCGATCTATCATCTAACGCTTCACTTCGCAGAGGTGAAGACCAGGATCTGGCATTGGCTTGACGTAATCGGGTGGATCGTGGGTTTTGGTTTTCATTGCAGCCAATTGCGTGGCGACTTCTTTGGCGATTTCCACTGGAACAATGAGAAGTGGGTCCCCACCATGACGGCTCATTATCCGTACTTCTTTGGATATATCACCTTCTATGTTAGCTTGGGGCTCGGCATACCGCTCGTCGTGGCCATTCGGCATCCGGATCGACAGCGCCGCAACCAACTTATTTTCTATTTGGCGGGAGCATTACCGCTTTGGCTATCCTGTTGGAGCCACTTTCTACTGAGCATGGGGATTTTTGTTCCAACGGGAGGGGGGCTGTTCCTGATCGTACACGCCCTGATCCTGGGATATGCGGTTTTCCGGCGCCGCTTGTTTGACCTGACCCTGGTAGTACGTCGCGGCCTTCCATACGCCTTGGTTTCGGCAGGATTAGGCCTCAGCTTTGGTTTCTTGATCTATTTATCCTGGAAAAGTGCGGAGGCCTTGGGTTTGAATTCAACCTTTGGGGGCGCCGTGGTGCTCGCCATGGTTGCAGGTGTCATCTATGCGCCGCTATTTGCGGTACTGCAGTCCTTCATTGACAAAGCCTTTCTCCGATCCAGGAGAAATCGGGAAGCTCTCTTGGCCGACTACACCAAGGAGGTCTCTTCGACCCTGGACCTTGACCGCGTCATGCTGCAATTTGGCCGAATCCTCTATCAGGTGCTTGGCCCCACTCGCGTTCGGCTTTTCATCAGCAGCAATGCGCATGGAGACCTAGTGCCATTTGGACGTTATGAAGAGGGCCTGAATGTAGAATCGTACAGTCCAAAGGATTCTGTCTCGGAGGCATGGAGAGCCTGGCTTCAGGAGCATGCCCCCAAGAGGGCAGCAAAACTAGAACGACTGGCTTGTGAGATCCCCGTTCCTGCGCCTGGACTTGTCATTGACGAAGGCCCAGAGCGAATGGTCGTGCCCATTATGGGCCACGGCACGATCCAAGGCTATGCAGTGCTTGGAGCCAAGCGGTCTGACGACCCCTACTGGGCTGAAGACCTGCAGTTCGCCGAAACCGTTGCTGCCAGTTCGGCTGCGGCACTTCAGAATGCCCGCTCCTATCATGAGGTCCGTCAGATGCATTTGCTCCTCCGAGATACTCTCGAGAGTTTATCGGCAGGTGTGATCCTGGTGCGGCAGGACGGTACAGTCGAGTTGACAAATGCTTCGTTCAGGCGTCTGCTTGCCACATCGCCAGATTTGCAAGGGGACAGCCCAACATCATTGAACGCCTTGCATCTGCAGGACCCTGAATTGATTAAGGTCTTGGCCTCGCGAATCAAATCTTCAGACCAGGTTGACAACCTCCCCTTGAATCAAGTGTTGCCCGTCGAACGCTTCTTGATGCTGAGTATGAGGATGCTGCAGAGCGGTACTGAAATACCTTTGTACTTGTTTCTTATTCATGACCTTACGGCGTTCAAGCGCATGGAGGACGAATTAAAGCGCCAGGAAGCCTTGGCGCGCGTAGGGGAACTGGTCTCGGCCATCAATCACGAAATCCGAAACATGATCAACCCGATTCGAGGCACCTTGACCAGGCTTCAGAGCCTTGAAATCGAGCATCCCATATTTCGACGATCCATGCAGCTGCTTCCGGATCGGATTGCCCTTATGGATTTGATGCTTGAGAATCTGCGCAACTATACGAGACCCATCGAATTGAGACGTCGAGCGGTATCTATCGCACGGCTGTTGACGGCCGCCATGAGGGACCTCGAAAGTCTTTGCAGCGAAGCGGGCGTAGAAGTCAAGCTGCACTCCTCAGCCGATAGCGACCTTTGTCATGGCGACGGGAATTGGCTCGCTCAGGTTTTTTACAATCTCATTAAGAACTCTGTCGAGGCCGTGACAGGTTGCGAAGAGCGTCACATAGAACTGCGCATTACGAACTCATCTGGATATCTACAGGTGAGTGTTTGGGATTCGGGAGTTGGCATTCGCCCAGAGCATCAGCGCCGACTTTTCCAGCCCTTTTTTTCAACCAAAGGAAGACAAGGCACCGGCTTGGGGCTATGCCTTTGCCAGAAACTGATAGAATTGCACGAAGGTAGAATCGAAATAAGCAGCGAACCTGATCGAGGGACGATGGTGACGATTTACCTGCCGGTTGCACATGGCGAGAGTGAGCCGATCTCAGAATCGAGCGAGACTGGCCTTCTCGAGGGATGAATAAACAGTAGGCCACGCCATTGAAGTCGGCTTAAGTAGCGATACCGAAAGCCCTCCTGCACGATATTCAGTTGCATCCAAATGCTGCCTCGATTGGGGTGCAGTAAGATTTGTTCGAGTACATGTTCTGTTACTACAAACTCCAATTCGCCGCATCTCGAATGCAGGTCGAGGGCCAATTTGAGATCTTGGATCATCCCTGGCCTCCTTTTTCACCGATGGAAATGCTGTAATAGCGAATCTTGCGTCCCAGGGTGTTGCGATGAAATCCTAGAGCCTCCGCTGCTTTCGTCTGGTTGCCACGATGTTTACACAGGACTTCCACGATCAACTCTTTTTCGTTACGTTCGATCTGCGTGTATTGTGGCTCATCACTGCTTTGAACCACAAGAATATCCGCGGGCAGGTGTTCCGGCGTTAGCTCCTGATCGCTCTTCTCCATGAGCATGATGGCTGCCTCAAGCACGTTGCGAAGCTCGCGCACGTTCCCAGGCCAGTCGTAGTGAGCAAAAACCTTAAGGACCGTCTTGCTTACCAGCACGGGCGAGCGCCCCATTTCTGAGCATAGTCTTGCTGAATAGTGCTCTACCAGCTCGGGAATATCTTCTGGCCGCGTACTCAAGGATGGCAAGAGTATGTTCGAAACGTTGATCCGGTGGTAGAGGTCCTCGCGGAAGGCCCCTTCGCGGACGGCCTGCTTCAAGTCGCGGTTCGTCGCGAATACAAAGCGGGCAAGACATTCTCTTTCGCGAGTGTCGCCCACCGGCGTGAAATGCCGGTATTCAAGGACGCGCAGGAGCGCCGCCTGCTGGCGCAAGGGCATGTCTCCGATTTCATCGAGGAACACGGTACCATCAGCGGCGAGTTCAAACTTGCCTTGGGCTGAGTCCACTGCGCCCGTGAATGCTCCTTTGCGATGTCCAAACAGGATAGACTCGGTCAGGGTCTCTGGTATGGCTGCGCAATTAACGACCACGAAAGGCTTGTTGGCCCTCTTGCTCGCATAATGTAGCGTTCGCGCGGCAAGCTCTTTACCCGTACCGCTGTCGCCTCGAATCAGCACGCATCCTTCAAAATCGGCCAGCCGCTGCAGCGTACCTCGTACTTGCTTCATCGCAGGGCTCTCGCCCAGAAGACCATCAAGTCCAAAGTGGCTGCGCAACTCACGCACCAATTGCGATTGACTGACCTTCAAACTTCGCAAGTGGAGTGCCTTCTCCACACGATTGAGCAATTCCTGAAGCGAGTAAGGCTTTCTTACGTAATCGAACGCGCCCAGCTTGATCGCCTCTACGATCAGGCCGTACTCGTCGGTGTTGCCACTGACCATGACGACTTCGGGAGCATTAGGCAGGGCTTTCACTTGTCTCAAGAGCGCCAGGTCGTCGCAATCCGGGAATACCAAGTCCAAAATCACCAGGTCAGGACTTTCCATGCGTGTCTTTTCAAGTGCCTCTTGGGCAGTCTTGGCAAAGGCGAGCCGATAGGATTGAAGGGCGAGAGCATCGCCGATATCCTCTCTCGCGAAGTCGTCGTCGTCAGCAACCAGGATCAACGGCCTTGGTGCGGGCAAGGTGGAGTCCTCCCTTCGGTGTAGTTTAGTACACTCAGACTATCACAGCACATGATTACATCAGTTAGCACCGAATCGGTGCGCATGTGCCCCCTTCCGCCTGAGGGCCATTGCCAGCTCGTTGGTTGCAACTCGTTGCCGAACAATATGATATGTGCGCTGCTGAAAACATGGGTGGAGGGGACATAGCTTTCTCTCCCGGTCCTATTCCGGGTATGGCAAGTTTCATGCCGTAGACTTGCTCCTCCCGTGTTTCATTGTGAACTCTCACCCAGCCCTGTCATGCAGTACCTTCCTTTGCAGAAGGTGCGCGCAATTGTTGCAAGTTGGGCTTCACAGTTCCCAGATACAGGTTCGACTCACTAAGTGTAGTCGGAGTGCCCTAGGTTTATTCGGTCTTTGCCACCGCTCCACCCAATTCTTCCCGTCGTAGAACTCCAACGTCGGCTTGTGTGGCGCAGTCAGGAGCGTGATGTCGCCGGGCGAGGCATCCTCTCGCCGGACCAGGTCGAATCCGGAACCGCGGGGTTGGACGAGGTAGGACACGCGCGCGATGCTGCGGGTCACGCTGGACGTGGACTCCCGCCCCGAATCCACCGCGAGGCTGTCCGCCAGCGTCGCGAAGCTCAGGAGGAGTTCTCCGCTCTCGGGCCATGCGGATGGGCGGCTGGCCGGGTCAGGTGGGTTCGCCTGGGGCTGGTACCAGCCCTGGAGGTCGCGTTTCAGGATGTTCAGGGCCGTCGCGACGCGCATGTCGGTGGCCGAGGCCTGCTTGACCGTCCGCGCCGTCGAAAGGCTGGACTGGGTGACTCGGGCCACGGCGAAGACGATCAGGACCGAGAGCGCGATGGCCAGAATGACTTCGATCAGGGTGAAGCCGTGGCTTGCGCCCGGAAGCATTTTTCTTCTAACGGGGCGCATCGCGAGGCTCCTCCGTCGTTGGCGCCGGCGGGGTCCAGACGAGCGTCTCCAGGGACATAAGAGTTCGATCCTGCCGGTCCAGCGCCGCAAGGGTCAGGCGTTCCAGGCCCTTGAGCGCGACTGAGGTCTCGCGGCGACGTTCCAGCCGCCAGGAGTACCCCGGCAGCCCCTCGAATGGTCCCGTTCCTGACTGCTCCAGCCCCAGTCGGATCTCGTCGAGCTTGGATTCCAGGGCGAGGCCCAGGCGCAGTCCCTCGCCGGCGCGCAGGCTGCGGCGCAGGGATTCATGGTTGGCCGAGACGAGCAGGATCAGCGCCGTGGCCGCGATGCCCAGGGCGACGATGACTTCGACCAGCGTGAAGCCCGGGAAGCGTCTCTTATTCATCGAGGGCGACCTCGGTATCGAGCGGGTCGAGGCGCAGGCGGACGCGGTGTCCTTCCCGGTGTTCGAGGTCCACGACGGTCGGCGGCACGATGCCGCGCGCGTCGAAGTAGAGCACCGCGAGCCTGGGGCTGTCGTTGCCGGTTTGAATGGACCGGAAGCGCAGCGGGCCGGGCAAGGCGTGGGTGTAGATTGGCGCGGGTGAGCGATCGGGATCCAGGCGCTTCTCGGTCAGGCGGTAGACGGTGCAGCGCCCCCTCGACTTCCAGGCGCAAGGCGTAGATACCGTCTTCGACCTTGGCGCGCTCACGATAGTTCCCGATCAGGTTTGCCAGGGCGCGGGCCTCCCTGACCGTCTGCTGCCGCGTGCTGCCGAGGTCGAAGCGCACGATCACCAGGCCCATGGCCACGACGACGAGGGCCAGGACGACGACCAGTTCGATCAGCGTGAAGCCGCGGCGAACGGGCCTCATTCGCGGTCGTCCAGATTCAGGTTGGTTAGGTCGCGCGCGACGCCGGCGCCGCCCTCGTGCCCGTCGGCGCCCAGGCAGGTGATGACGAACTCCGCGCCTTCGACGCGGTAAAGGTAATCGTGGCCCCAAGGATCCTTGGGGACTTTCTTGCCCTTCAGGAACCCACCCTCCGGCCAGTCGCTGTTTCCGGAGGGCCGGTCCACCAGTTCGTTCAACGATTCCGGGAGCCGGCTCTGGTGGGCCTGGAACTCGATGACGGCGCCTTCCAACTGCGCGATCTGGGCCTTGGCGGCGGCGACCTTGGCCTGGTCGGTCTTGCCGCTGTAACGCACGATCACGACCGTCGAGAGCACGCCGATGATGGCCACGACGACGATCAATTCCACCAGCGTAAAGCCTTGGCACCGGCGCTTCTTAGGGCGTTGTGGGGGTCTCACGGATGAAATCCCTCCTTCTATATAGGCTCGCTACTGCACCTGGCTGAAGTCCGTGATGGGCAGCAGGATCGCGGCTACGATGAAGCCGACCAGCAGACCCAGGACCACGATCAGGATCGGGTTGACCAGGTCGGTGAGCCGGCCGGCCACGAGGCCGACCTCCTCGTGATAGCCCTCGGCGATCTCGCGCAGCACGCCGGCCAAGTCGCCCGATTCCTCGCCGACGCCAGCGGCGAAGCCTACGGCAGGAGGCAGGAAGGCGCTGGCTTTGAGCGCTTCCGATAAGCTCTGGCCTTCGAGGATGCGCTGCTGGAGCTGCGCCAGGTCGGCGACCAGGACGCGGTTGCCCAAGGCTTCATGCGCAATGGACAGAGCCTGTGCGGCCGGCAGGCCGCTGGCGAGCAGATGGCTCATCGTGTCGGCCCAGTGCGCGATCGCCTGCTTGCGCAGCAGTTCGCCGATCACCGGCACGGCCAACAGGATGCGGTCCAGTCCGCGCCGGCCCCGCTCGGAGCGCAGCAGCACGCTGAAAATCCAACCCAGCCATCCCATGCCCAGCAGGAGCGCCCACCAGTAGTCCTGGATCAGGCCGCTCAGGGCCAGCAGGACCTCCGTGGGCCAGGGCAGGACGCGTTGCTGTTCCAGCAGCACGGCGGTGACCTTGGGGACGACGAAGGCCATCAGGAAGGCCAGGACCAGGAAGCCGATGCCGCACATCAGGGCCGGATAGGTCAGGGCCGAGACGACCTTGTCGCGCAGGCGTTTCTTGCGGGTGTAGAAGGCGGCCATGGTGGCCAGGACCGGCCCCAGTTGGCCCGAGGCCGCGCCGGCCCGGGCCACGGCGACGAAGAGCTTGGGGAAGGCGCGCGGGTGCGCGGCCAGGGCCGCATCCAGCGAGTCGCCTTCGCGGACGCGCACGGCCAGGTCCTGGGCCAGTTCGCGCAGGCAGCGCTCCTCGAGTTGGCGGCCCAGCACATCCAGTGCTTGCGCCAGCGGTAGTCCCGCCTTGAGCAACATGGCCAGTTGCCGGGAGAAGGCCGCCAGCCGGTCGAGTTGTCTGCCGCCCGAGGCCAGCCAGCCCGGCAGGTGAACCGGACCTCTGGAAGTCGTGCGAACGAACGGTTCCAGGCGCGTCGTATGCAGGCCCTGGGAGCGGAGCGCGGCCCGGATCTCGGCGGGCGTTCCAGCGTCGGCGGTGCCCTTGACCGTGCGGCCGTGGGCGTCCAGGGCGACGTAGCGGAAGAGCGCCATTCAGACGCCCTCCCGGACGGCTTGCGTGACGGCGCGGACTTCGGGGAGCGTGGTGATCCCCGCCGCGGCCTTGCGCAGCCCGTCCTGCCGAAGGGTCAGCATGCCCTGTTCGATGGCGGCCTTCCTGGCAGTATTTGGTGGGAAGTAGCAGCGGCAGCTCTTTGCTCACGCTTGAGTATTGCACCGTCAAGTTTGGAGGATCCGTAACCAACGATTACGAAATGAACCGGTATTCGTCCGTGGGCGGAACGGGCCAGGTCCACGATGACAACGGGAACCTGACCGACGACGGGACGAACCTGTACGCCTACGATTTCTACAATCGCCTGGTGAAGGTGACGCGAAAGGGGGACTCGGCGGTGCTCGCGGTCTACGTGTACGACCCTCATGGTCGCCGCGTGCGCCGGACGGTTACGAACAGCGGCGCGCTTAATGGCGTGACGCATTACGTTTACGACGGGCCGATGGTCATCGAGGAGCACGCGGTCACCGACCCAGGCGCGGAGGAGACCCTTACTCAAATCGCCCGCTACATCAACGGCCGCGGGATCGACGAACGGATCGTGATGGAACGGCAGGACGTCGCGGACGTGGACGACGACGCGAACACCACGGAGCTGCAGCGCTTTTACTACCACACCGATGTCTTGAATTCCGTTCGTGCGGTCACCTGGTGGGACGGCACGACCGAGCACCTGGTCGAACGCGTCGAGTACGACATCTACGGCAAGCAGACGATCGTGAATTGGGGCGCGGACCGTACCTTTGGCACGGGGGACGACGCGACGTCGAGCACGTCGCTGGTGGGCAATCCGTACCTCTTTACCGGCCGGGAATTCGACCCGGAATCGGGCCTCTACAATTACCGGCTGCGCTACTACCAGCCGGCCACCGGCCGCTTCATCTCGCAGGACCCCGCCGGGTACATCGACGGGGCGAACATGTACGACTACGTCGGGGGAATCCGGTCGGGTATACGGACCCTTGGGGGTTGAGTTGGTGGGATGTGGTAATGGACGGGAAGCGCTTACTGAAAGTAATTCAAAAGGTCAAGGTTGTTGGTGGAAGATTACCCAAAAATTGGCGTTATGCAGGAATGAGCTATGTCTTTGACATGTCCACCAAGCCTAAAAAGCAGTGCGCTAAATTGTGGAATCGATTGAAAAACAAATATCCCAATGGAGTACGGTTTACCGAAGCGGGCTTCCCAGATTTTTCTCCATATAAGCATAAGAAGGTCAGAGAAATCAAGTTCAAGGCTGGCGAATTGACAGGATACTATCATGACGATAAGAACATGGCAGAAGCCATATTACGTAAGGAAGGTAAACCGACGGAAATGATTTCCGACTATGACGACTACGTTTGGCATCACCATGAAGATGGCCAGACCCTTATACTGGTGCCGAAGGAATTGCATAATAATATTGCTCACACAGGTGGGGCCGCTATAATTCGAGCCGAGAGAGATGCCCAGGCAGCGGGAGCTATGGCAGTTGTGGGTGTTAGCTGCAAGAGTGTTATAAAGGAGTTGGTGGCTCCCCACTCTTCTGAAGTATCAGATCGCATGGATAACGGGGAAGAAGTATCGGAGGACGAAGTTGTACGGGCCGCGCTGCTGGATGCTCAAGAAAACTTCGAGCCCGTACCGACTGAATGGCTGCACGACACAGGCAAGCAAGTTATAAAGTCTGGTGTGAAAGAGGCTGGTGAAGTTCTTAAAACCACGGAAGTTGGCTCGGCGGCGGAGGGTGTTGTTGATACAGTTGAGGAAGGGACAAAGGGATGGGTAGATGCCGTTATAGATCCCCATTCAAATCTTCGGATGCAGCGTGAAATGCTTAAAAAGGAGTAACGCTCCTTGAGAGTCTAGTGGGTGCGAGGATCGGAGATGTCGACAATCGGCCAAGCGGTGGTCTTAGGCATATGCTTTCTTGCCGTCGTTCCATGTGCAGGTGAGGAAATGGCCGTGAAGCCGAAGATCACGAAGTCGGGAAAACCCATCGACGAGCACGAGCTTGTCGCCTTTGAAAAGCGGCTCGGAGTGGAGTTGCCTCAGGGCTATAGAAAATTCCTGTTGAAGCACAACGGTGGCTGTCCCAAACCAAGCAAGTTCGACTATTTGGACCATGGTAAAAAACGCGCCAGCGATGTGAAATGCTTCATACCGCTGGTTGGAGGCGAGTACAACCTGGCTTACTACTTAGATTGGAGAGCAGGTCGTCTTCCCGAAGACTACCTTCCCATTGGGGAGGATTACTTTGGGAATCTGGTGTGCCTTGGTCTGTCGGGTAAGGAGCGAGGAAAGCTATATTTTTGGGACCATGATCAGGAAGAGGATCCTGATGATGGTGGAGACCCGAGCGCCAACCTCTTTCCGATTCCTGCTCGGGACTTTGATGAGTTTGTAGGTTCGCTTCAGGAATTTAAGGAGAAGCTTGATCCCTTAGAAATCTTTATAAGAGATTGTACAGTTCAAGATCTCCTTGGGAGATTGGATAAGGATCTTCAGGTAAATTCAGAGACCTCTTTGGGATTTAGTCTTGCGAAGATTGCAATGTATTTTAACCGGAAGGATCTCTTAAAAGTCTTGCTAGAGAAGGGTGCTTCGCGCCAAGATTTACTTCATATAGCTGCGAATGGAGGCAAAATTGATGTTATGCAAATGTTATTGGATGCAGGTGAAAGTGTAGATGCGCTGTCGAGTTGGAATCCCATGCAATCACCTTTGCATTGTGCCGTTTTGATGCGGCGCGAGAGTGCCGTGGAGTTTCTACTGAAGAAGGGTGCGAACCCAAACCTGAAGCCTAGTTATGGGGAGACCATTCTTGAGTCGGCGCTTAGTGAGGGTGATAAGGATATAATTGAACTCCTGAGAAAGTCAGGTGCAAAGTAGCCGTGTGTGCGTGTCAAAAGGGGCCAGTGTGGGGGCCCGGGAGACCGTGAAGGACGAAAGGGGATCTGATCCGTGAAACGTGTGCAACAGGTGAAATAATCTCGACTGCACTTCTCGCTCGTGGATGTGTCAGCGCTTTTTGTTTTCAAAGAGCCACCTCAAATGGAGAGTTTGTAGGCTCAAGAGACTGTGAAGGATAGAAAGGAGCCGAAAGCGTGAAAGAAGTGCAACGAACGAAACGCCTACGGTTGCACTTCTCGCGCGCGGATATGGCGAACGATTTTCGTTTTTGCCAAAGAGCCACGACACGCGCAAAGACCACGCGATGCGCTTAACGGAGCGCATTACGCTAAGGTCGGTTGGATCAGATGGGGATCTCCGCCGTAATGGACGCGCCGCACGGAGACGGCCGGCTGTTCTTCGCGCGCCAGAATCGGCACGGCGTGCGGCTTCTTAGCCCCAACGAACATTTCATCCGGTGTACGACCGCCCAGCACGAACATCGGCCGCTCCGTGTTGTACCAAGCTCGAAACACGTCGAGCTTGCGCTGGATGCCGGTACGCGTTCGCGGCAGGAGCGTCCAGCGCCGCCAGCCCTTGAGCGTGCGGAAGAAGCGTTCAACCTTCCCATTGAAGCGCTTGGCATCCTTGCCCTTAATGAGTTCGATGTCCTTCAAGCCGCGCCTGAACCGGTGTCGGAATTGAGGCCCGCCGTCCGTGATCAGGAATCTAGGACGACCGAACTCCTTCGCGCACGAGCGGACCAGCTTCAGCATGTCGGCGGTCGTGGGGGTGTCGCGGTAGATGCGCAGCGCCAGGAGCTTGCGCGAAAAGCCGTCTTCGAGCGCGGCGACGTAGTAGCGAAAGAGCGGCAGCCACGGCGCGGGCAGTTCGAAGGTGGTCAGGTCGAGATGCCAGACGCGGTTGGGTTCGCGCGGGCGCAGGAGGTCGTGAGCCCTGACCTTTGGGCCTGGCTTGACCTCCACGGCGGCCGGCCCCACTGGCCCCTTGGGTTTGTGCTCCCGCAGAATGCGCTGGACCGAGGCCCGGCTGATCTGGATGCCGGCGCGTACCAGTTGCATGGCGATGCTGCGCGTGCCGAACTCCGCCTCGACGCACAGGCTGCGGATTTCGTGGACCAACCAGCGCGCGGCGTCACCGAGTTTGTTGAAGGGCGCGCGGCCCAGGAGCCGCTCAGGATGGCCGGAGTCGACGGCGCGCTTCCAGGCCCGAATCGTATGGGGATAAAGGACGAAGCGCTGCGAGGCCTCCTTGACCGAAAGCCCTGCCAGCCGCATGAACTGCAGGATGGCGAAGCGGTCCTCGGGAGCGTAGTTCGGCCTCGCATGAGGGTTCATCCCTTCGATGCGGTGCCGCAGGATCTCGATCTCGCGATCGGCCATGCGCGCCTTCCAGACGGCCTCGTCCCGGTCCGCCAACGTGTTCAGGTCAGGACAAGGTCGATCGGAAATCCGTTCGCGAGCGGCTTGGTAGACGGCCGAGAAGGCGCCGATGGTTTCGAGGATGATCCGGAGGGCGGACCTGGGCGCGGAAGCAGGGATTCGGGCGGGCATGGGACTCTCCTTTAAGTAGGCTGAGCACCGCAGGAGAGGATAATTGCCCAGAATCCTGGTGTTCTATTGGTGTTCGCTCGAAATTAAGTTGATGAGGGAAGGGGACTTACAAGAAACGGCGTTGGCTTCCCAAGCCGAAGGTCGTGGGTTCGAGCCCCATCGCCCGCTCCAACTTGCCTTTTATGCCGTTCGTTGCAGATTTCCGAAATCCGCCGCATCCCCTACCGGATCTTGAAGCTATTGATTCTTGAATGCACAAAGCCAGTTCTGTCTAGAGGCTGAGTTTGGCATGCTTGAAGAATGAGCGTTAGAGGCCCTGCTGGGTTTGGGTTCGTTTGAGTGACCGCCGTAGGGCGCGGTTGCGATGGTGGACATTCTCGGGAATGAAGTTGGCCAGATTGGTGTACTTCGCCCTGTTTCAGACCTGCTCGTCAGGGTTCAGGTCCGGGGCGTAGGCCGGCAACCATTCGACGTGAAGGCGCTTAGGAAGCGAGTTAGCAGCCGGCGCGCCGCAGCACGATGAACGCTGTAACGGTCCTGCACGAGGAGGAGTCCACGAGAAAAACGCTGGAGCAGTCGAACGACGAATCGTTCGAAGTCTGGAGCACGGATGTTGTGCGCATGAAGCTCGAAATACAGGCCCAGCCGTCGCCGCTGGGGCGAGACCGTCACGGCCGAAACCGCCGAGAGCCGCTCTCGGCGGTCCCACGCGCAATAGACGGGGGTCTGTCCACGTAGCGCCCACGTTTGCCGGCAGACCGGCGCAACATGAAACCGCTCTCGTCGGCAAAGTCGATGTGCCGCCCGGTCCTACGCGCGTTTCTTTAGGCGCGGCCAATCGCGGGAACGCCAGTGGGCGACGGCGTTCTCGTCGCGTTCCCTCGCGCGGCGCTCGGGCTTCTGGCAACTCCACCCCATGCGCTTCAACATATGCCAGACCCCGAAAGGATCGTACGAGACGTCGAAAGTCCGCTGGATCAATTCGACCACTCGGGGCAAGGTCCACAGTTCGGTGGCAATCCGTGCGTCCGTGGTCCCTGCAAGAGCATGCGCTCAAGTCGCTTCACGTGCGTTGGGGTCAGCTTGGGGGGACCGCCCGGGCGAGGGATGGCGTGCAGGCCTTTGGCCCCATGGCTCCGGAAACGCTTCCACCACTTGCACACGGTGCTCGGGTCATGGCCGACCTTACGAGCCACATCTGTTGGTGTGGTTCCGGCCTTCAGCAATTCGAGCGCTTGGAACCGACAGCGTTCAAGCACCTGGGCAGATCCTGGAGTTCTCATGCTCCGAGGTTTTGGCTTCAGGAATGCGTTGGCTTTGGTGTTTCAAGGGTCGTAACCGTTCAGTTCCCTACCGCTGCAAGGAATGCCGGAGCCTTTGCGCCGGTGCGGTGAGCAGCCAAGGCCCTGCGCAGATAGTCAAGGATGGGACGCTTTTGCAAACGCAAGGTCTGCACGGTGGTCAAGATCCGTTCGGTGAAACGGCAGCCTGCGGTACTGTGATTGCCGAAGCTCCCTTTGCGCCACAGCACCGCCGGACGCAACATCCGTTCGGCGTGGTTGTTGGTCGGTTCGATGCCTTCGACGGCCGCGAAGGTCCACAGCGCGTCGTAGACTTTCAGCACGCGTCTGCAAAAGCGCTTGGTTTTGGGGTCCGCGCCCCTGCTTCCGAGCCGGAGCGTTCTCTGGAAACGCAGGCGTATCGGTTGCAACCGCACGTGTAGCGCGGCACGGTCGCAACGCCGGTCTTTGAAATCCTTCCAGGCCGCAAAGACCGCTCGGGCGGTCTTGCGGCCCGCTCGGCCGAGCGGTTGTGTCGCGGATCCCAGGTCGATCAACTTCTGAAAATCGCGCTTGAGGTGCGCCCAGCAAATTTGCCGCTGCCGCGGCGGCAGGTGCGCGTAGGCGCCCCAGCGGTCGGAGCCGAGGATGCCGCAACACGCCCCCAGCAACGCCTTCAGGCCGTCCTTACCCCGGTGGGCGTGAATTTGAAAGGCTGCGACGCTCCGCGTGGCTGCCACCCACAGCCAACACAGCTTGCCACCCTTCGCCCAGCCGGTTTCATCCACGTTTTTGAAAGCCGCCCCACGCACGGCCGCCAGCGCCTGCGCGTGAGGCCCTTCCAGCGCGCCGCTCATCTCGTGTTCGAGCTTGATCACCGTGCCCAGGGATAGCGGGACCCCAAAGACGGTCTCGGCGAGTTCCTGGACGTTGCGCTTGCTGGCGTGGCCACGCCCACTCAGATACGACAACGCCGCCGCCAGGTTGGGACCCAGCGCATGGGCTTGAATCTCCGGCGGAATCTCCGCGCGGGTGCGGCAGCCGCAGCACGGACAGGTGCGTGCGTGCCCCTGGTATTCGGTGATTTCGGCCGGCTGCGGCGGCAACTCCGCGACTTGATGCCAAGTCGGAGGCGGATCGTGTGGCCCTGGCCGCTTAGACAAGGGGGCTTGGCATTCCGCACATACGTGCGGCACGTAATGGACCACGTGCGTGACCCGTTCGGGCGGCAAACGTACACGGTGATGGCCCGGATGTCCGGGTTGTCCGCCGGGTTTGCGGCCGCTCGGCTTCTTGGCGGCTGGAGGCTTCTGCCAGGGCGCATCGGACGACGGTGGTTTGGAAGAGTTAGAGGAATTCTGGTTCAAGCGCTCGGAAAGCCGCTCCAGCTTGGCTTCCAATTCTTCGATCCGCGCCAGGAGCACCGCGCAATTCGGACAAGCCGGGTTGGGTTTAAGCTCGCGCACACATACAGTATCGGATGGCGTGACGTAAAAAATGAGCCTTCATAGGGGACTGAACGGTTACCAAGGGTCAATAAACTAAGGGCAGGTCATGACCGGATTGAGTGGTTGGCTTTGATGCGCCTTCGTTATCGATCGTAGCGGCCGAAACGCTGGATCGTCGCCATGATCAGGCGCATGCCGGTGAGGCGTGAGCCGTTGTTGATGGAGCCGGCGGTCGTGAGGACCAGGCCGCGTGAAGCTCGGGCCTGCTCGATGTCCCTGAGGCATTCCAGCACGATGGCTTCTTCCCGGTTGCGGCTGAAGGTGAACGGCGCCAGTTGGCCTTGGATCACCGCGCGGGGACAGTGCGCACGAATCTCGGAGACGCTCAGTGTCGGCCCAAAATTGACACCGCTCAGGTTCAGGCCCATGGGCCCGAAGTAGGGCAACAGGTGCGCCATCGGCGAGTCCGAGTGTTGGTAGCGCCGATCGCCGGGGTTGGGTGCGTAGCGCTCGAAGATACCCTTCAGGATCGGATACCCAAAAAACTCGTAGAGTTTCGGATTCAGCAGGCAGCAGTTGTCATCGAGGAACGAGAAGCCGCGCGGCGCCTGGCCGGCCGCGTAGCCGGCTTCCTCGTCCAGCACGCGGGCGATCCCCAGCATGACGTGGAGGATGGCGTCGCGCAGGCGCGCGGCCAGGTCTGGATTGTCGAGACAGAGAAAGATCAGTTCCTCCGCGCCGTAAATCGAGGTCGCGAAGGTAACTGGGCCGCGTTGGCCTCGGTAGAGCGGCGGCTTCATGCCGAGCGCGAGCAGGCGCGCCTTTTCCTCGGCCCAATTCGTCGGCAGGATGAAGCTGCGGATATCGCGTGCCATCACCCGATCCAGCAACGCTTCCAGCTCCGCTTCGTTCTTCGCGACCTGGCGTAGCCAGTACGATTGTCCATGCCACTCGTTGCGAGCCTCGAAGACATCGTGCAATCCTTTCACGGCGGGATATCGATCCTCGGGCCTCGTCGTCCGGATGGGCACCAGGCTCTTACCCACGATGCGCTCGGCCTTTGCGTTGTACGCGCGAGCGACTTCGTTGGCCCAAGCCTGATCGTGATGCAGGCGGTAATGGTCCTCGGGGAGGCCCAGCTCGTCGAAGACGCACTCACCGCCCATGCGGATTCCCAGCGCCACCTGGGGTATGCCGGCGCCGAAGGGGTCCAGGTGGGCCTGCGCGTCGTCGCGCCAAAACCGATCCACGTCCATCGGAATCAAGCCGTCGTGCGCATGCAGGTCGGCGACGAGTTCGCGGGCCGCGGCGGCATGCCCGGTCAGGTCCTGGAGGATGGCGGGCATCGTAAACTCCTTCGCGAAGGCCGTTCGGTCTCTTGTTCCCATCCATAGCGTACCCAGCGCCGCCGCGAGATCGTTGGCTGACGATGCAAAGTTGTTGTCCATTCCTGCACGCGGCAACGCCGCGCGAAATCCCGGCAAAGGATGCCTGGATTGGCCACTATTCAATTGGAGACGGGAAGACGTACCGCACGCATTACCACGCGAAGGTTGCCATGCCGGAGACGCCGCGCATTTCCCAGTACCTGCCGTAAGGCGAATCGACCCACCCGCCCTCGTATTTTTCGCCCGTGGTGTAGTAGTACACGCACGGGTTGAGCAAAACGTTGGAGTACTCTTCCAGCCCCGCGACGGGGAAGAAGCGCACCGTCGCGTGTTTCAGCCCCGTCAGCATCCAGCGAAATCGATAGCGGAAGTGCTTGGGGCTGGTGGGCTTCAGGATCAGCGTGCCGGCGTCCTGTTTGACAAAGACGCGGCATTCGCGGTGGAACCAGCGGTCGAAGCCGAACCAACCCGCGTCGTCTTCGATGCGCGTCTCGCCGCTGGTCAGCACCGGGATGCCAAGCGGGCTGGAGAGGCCGTACTCGACGCTAGGGTCCAGCGAATAGCCCGTGTAGACAAACCCGTTCCGGTGGCGCGCGACCATGACATGCGTCGCGCGCGGATCGACCCGTTGGCGCCGCACGCGGAAGCCCCAGCCCAGACGGTTCAACACCTGCCGCAGCAGGTTTTCGCCGGGGTAGGCCAGGCTGGGATCGCGCGCGCGCAGGCTGCGGCCGTGCAGGGCCTCGGACAGCACCGACGGCGTGCCGCGCACCCAACCCAGTTTGCCGCCGCCGGTGGAGCCGATCACCGCCGCCGCGCGCGTGACGCCCGACGCGTCGCGGGCCGAGGCCACCACTTCGCAGCCGGCCAGTGCCTTTTCGCGCAGGCTGCCGGCGGCGAAGACCGGGTCGTGCATCAGCCGCGGCGGCGGGCCTTTGCGGCAGGTGTCGTCACGCAGCACCGCATCGGCGATTTTGTACGCGTGGTCGATGCCGGCGGGGTCGACGAACGGCGCGTCGTTGCGGCCCGGCAGCAGGTAGGCGTCGCCGTCTTCGTGCAACAAATCCAGCGTGCCGTCGATGCCGTCGTCCAGCGCCACGCCCAGGGCCTCGCGGAAGCGCGCCGAGGCGCGGTGGGTGGGGCCGTAGGCCAGCACGCGGCCGCCGGCGGCCAGGTGATCGAAGAGCGCCCGTTCCCATGCGCTGTTCGCTTCGGGCACGGGCGTGAGCAGCACGCTGGCGGCGTAGCGCCCCGCCTGTTCGCCCACGCCCCTCACGAGATCGTCGGCGTCCACCACGCCGGCCAGCGGCAGCCCGCGGTTGACGGCCTCCTGCACGAACAGGTCGCCGAAGAACACTTCATCCAGGCGGTTCTGCGCGAAGGTGTAGCGGTGGTACGCGTCGGTGGGGTAGACCCACAAGAGGGGCGGCGCGCCGTCGGGTCGCTTGGCCAGGCCGCGCTTGAGGTGCGGGACGGTCTCTTCGGCGAAGGTCTCTGGAATTTCGCCCCAGGCCGTATCGACGGAGAGAATCTTGACGTCGTTGATCGCGCGCGCCTTGCCGTCGGCGCCGACGCGGCACATGGACATGGACAGATAAATGTCGTGCGGCGAGCGGTCAAAGCGATCAACCCATGGCGAATTGCACCACCACGGGTCGGACAGGTAGAAGCGCAGCGGGAAGCTTTCGCCGTTGTAGCCCGCGATCTGGCTCAGCCAGCCGGCCAGCGCGATGCCGTGGTTGCCGGTGATGGCCGGCCACGGCGTGTTGGGCTGGGGCGTGGTTTCGCCGGCCACTTTATAGATGGCCTGATAATCGGTGGCGTGGTTGACCAGGTTCATGCCGGCGCTGAAGTCGGTGCCGCGGTTTTCGATGCGGGCCGTCGGGCATTCGGCGCGGAAGCGCTTCCAGAAATCGACCACCGCGTCGGCCAGCGCGCGGTTGCCTTCGGCATTGAACTTTTCGCCGTCGAAGAATTGGCCCTTGGCGCCCCACGCGTAGGGGCTGCGGCCGAAGCCGAACGAGTTCGAGAACCAGATGTAATCGAAGCCCAGGTCGTTGAGGTAATGCCGCGTCTGTCGGCCCAGGAAGGCGCCGAAGGGCAGGTCCTGCGGCAGGCCTTCGGGGAACCCGGCAAAGGCCTGCGGGTCGGCGTTCATGTGGCCGGTGCAGTCGATCATGCGCATGGCGCCGCCGCCGGTGATGAGGATCTCGGTGTGCTTTTCGTATCGGAACGGCGCGACGGAAAATTCGCTGCCAGGATCGAAGGGAATGCCGACTTCCACCGGCACGCCGCAGACGCGGCGTACCGCGCGCTTCATCGCCGCGACGATGCGTTTGACGTCGCCGTAGGTCATCTCGGGCGCGTCGGGCCGGTACAGGTAACCGCGCGTGACGATGGATTCCTTCAGCGGGTCGTCCTTTTCGCTCACCTTATAGGGCGTTTCTGCGTAGCCCATCCACTTGGCCCATTCCACGCGGTCGTCCAGCCGTCCGCGGTATTCCAGGATGTCGGTGCCGTCGCCCAGCCAGAAGAGAACCGACACGCGACGGGCGTGCTTCAGCAGCGGCCACCACTGCCGCGCCGCGTCTTCCATCACCCGTTCGACGTTCGCGTCGTCGTGCGGGACGAACGGCTTGGGGCTGATCTCCATCGTCACGTTTTGCAAAGGCTGGATGCGGTCGCGCGCGCCGCCGGGCGGCAGCGGCGCCACGGCGGGCTGGATGCCTGGCGTAGTCATGGCCGTACTCATCGAATCACCTCGCAGTCGACGTCCAGCAGCCGCGCGATGGCGGCCAGCGTGCCGGCTTCGTGGCCGATGCCCAGCGCGAAGTGGTGCGTGGGGCCGGCGGCCACCCATTTCTTCAGGAAGGTGCGCACGTCCGGGGGGAATTTGCCGTGGGTGTTGGTGTTGCCCGTGGGCGGGATGGGCCCGGGCAGGCTCTCGCCTTCGGCGATCACGAAGCGGAAGCGCCCGCCCCTGCCGACGCCGATGGACAGCATGGTGATGGGCCCCGTCTTGAGGCTGAATTCGACCGATGCGCCCGAGCCCGGCTTGCCGTGGTACTTCTTGAGCGACCGGATGACGGGTTTGCCTTCGGCGATGCCGATGTGGTGCGGTCCGTCGTGGCCCACCAACACCGTGTCGCGTTCGAAGTCGACGGGGTGGAATTCGGCGAAGCTGCCGCCCATGCCCAGGCGGTCCATGATGAACATTGCCACGCAGGTTTTGATGTCGAATTCGCCGCACATGGGGAAGCCCGCGCCGGTCAGCAGCGAGTTGCCGACGATCAGGTTCGTTACCAGCGTGCGCATTTCGCCGCCGGGCTCGGCTTCGTAGTAGTACGCCAGCCCGTCCAGCTTTTTCTCGGCGATGAAACGGTCCAGCGCCACGGCCGCGCGCGCGGCGGTGTGCAGGTCCTTTTCGGTCAGTTTGGTCGTGACCGGGTCGCTGACCGGGTCGGGCGTGTCGAAGAAGTCCAGGATCGCCTGCTTCTTGGCTTCGACAGCCTTTGCGTCAGGCTCCAGGTAATGCCGCATGATGTCGTCGGGTTCGCACTGCGCGACGTGGCAGCCGAACGTGGCGGCCAGGGCCGTCGGGTCGGTGTGCATGTCGTACATCGCTTCCAGTACGTGGCCCATGTGGCCGATGCGCGCGCGGCGCAGCCCGCCCACGGCCTTGGCGATGCCGCACCAGCGGGTGATTTCGCGGTCGGCGACCGGGTCGTTTTCCAGCGTGCCCAGGATCACCTCGGGGATGCGCTTGCCCATGCGCATCGCCACGCCGGTAAATTCCGGAACCGAACAGAAATCGTCGTTGCATAACTGCATGTAGGTCGACGCTCGCGCGTAGTTCATCGCCTTCAGCGGCTGCAGCGCAGCGAGTACGATCGGCACGTCCAGGTTGCGGATGATGGGCGCGAATGTCGAGCTGGTGGCGTAGGTCACCATGTCGACGAACAGCACGTCCACGTCGGCGGCGCGGATCTTCGGCACCGCGCCCCAGCCGCTTTGGGGGTCGTCGATCAGCCCGAAGTCGGCGACTTCGACGCCTTCGCGCTGAAGGCGCTTGATCAGCACCGCGGTCTTGCGATGCATCTCGTCCAGCAGGCCCTCGAACTGGCTCCAGTAAGTATGGTGACCGACGGAGATCAAGCCGACCCTTGCATGCAGGGGTTTCAGACGTTTGAGTCGCACTATTTCTCGTCCTTTCTCGTAAGGTCTTTCGCAGAGGGCGCATCAACTGGGATAAGCTTGGTAGCCACGCATGGCAACGGACGACTTTTGCCAATTCCTGCCCCAAAATCCTCCTTGGGCGCACAATGGGCGCACAATCTCAGTTGACACGACGCTAATATGGGATAAGTATATATGGAAGTACATTAAATGGCCATGGACCGCTTGGTCTCAGCCGGACTAGGCTGTCTGTGTTCAAAAGTCGGGTTCGTTCTGGGTGCCCAACCCATGTCGACACTGCGTATCCAACCCGACGAGCGGAGCATCAGGGTCTCTTCTGGGCAGACCGTTTATGAGGCCTGCCGGAATGCGGGTATCTTCATTCGATCTGCCTGTGGCGGCATGGGCACGTGCAATAAGTGCTTAGTGCGTGTGGTTCAAGGAGTTGCCGAGATTTCGACTCTGGATCGGCGTAATTTGCCACCTCGCGATTTGGAAGAGGGATACCGGCACTCCTGCATGTTTCGGATTGTTGAAGACACCACCGTTGAAATCCCACAGGCCACACGCCCATACGGCGAGCGTATCCTGGCCGAGGGCAAGGGTTTCGCGGCCTTCTCGGGCTCGGCACTGGTGCGGCAGCACTACCGGAAGTTCGATCCGCCTTCGCGCGAAGACGGGGTAGGGGACTTCGAACGTCTCAAGCTGGCGCTTGGCTCCGCAGGCCGGGGCTTGACAGCCGATTTACTTGTCCTGCGCGCGTTGCCCGGCGTGCTACGCGAATCCGGTTTCGAGATCACCGCCACCTGCGCGGGCTCGCGCCTGCTGGCGGTTGAAGGCGGCGACCGCCGCGGTACGGCCTACGGATTGGCCTTCGACCTTGGCACGACCACCGTGGTCGGTTACTTGGTGGACCTCGTGCGCGGCCGGACGCTCGCCGTAGCCAGCCGTTCGAACCCGCAGGCGGTTCTGGGCCAGGACGTGATCGCGCGCGCGCAGCACGCGGGCCAAGGCGAGGCGGAGCGCCGCGAACTGCGGACGCCAATCGTGGACTGCCTACAAGCCATCGCGGCGGAGTGTGCGGCCCAGGCCGACGTGCCCCTCGAACGCTGCTTCGACGTCGCCATCGGCGGCAACACGATCATGCTGCACCTGCTGCTCGGCGTGAATCCGCATCCGATCACGGTCGTTCCGTTCGCCCCGGCCTGGACGGGCGCGCGCGAACTCGCCGCCGCCGACCTGGGGCTGGCCATACATCCGCTGGCGCGGGCGTACCTGCTGCCTTGCGTGGCCGGGTACGTGGGCGGCGACATCACGGCGGGCCTGCTGGCCACCGGGCTATGCGAGGGCGAGGAACTGACGCTCTTCGTCGATATCGGCACCAACGGCGAAGTGGTCCTGGGTAATCGCGAAGGCTGGCTGGCCTGCGCCGCGCCCGCCGGCCCGGCCTTCGAAGGGGCCCGGATTTCCTGCGGCATGACTGCGATGAGCGGCGCCATCGACGCCGTGACCTACGTGCCGGATGCGGCGGACCTGGAGCTTCACGTCCTTGGCGACGCGCCGCCGCGCGGCATGTGCGGCACCGGCCTGATCGACGGCGTAGCCGCGTTCCTCGAGACCGGCATGATCGATGAACTGGGCCGGATCGTTTCTCTCGCCGAAGCCCGCTCTCGCCTGCCGCCCAAGCTGGCCGCGCGGATTCAGTTCGGCGAGAAGGGTGCGCGGATCGTACTGGTTCCCGCGGAGCGGACGTCCGATCGGCGCCGGGATCTGTGCCTTACGCAACGCGACATTCGCGAACTGCAACTGGCCAAGGGGGCGATTCGCGCGGCGGTGGACATGGTCCTGAAGTTGCGCGGCGTCGCGCCCGACGCCGTTAAACGCGTGCTGATCGCCGGAGGCTTCGGGAGTTTTGTCCGGCCGGCTTCCGCGCGCGCGATCGGACTGTTCCCGGCGAGCTTCACCGAGGGCCGGATGGAGTTTGTCGGCAATACAGCCGGGCTGGGGGCGTGCTTCTGTCTAGCGCACCTCGAAGCGCGTTCGCGGATTGAAAAGCTTGCCCGGCAAACGGACTACGTGGAACTGTCGGCTCAACCGGACTTCACGACCGTATTCTCTGAGGCCATGGTCTTCCCGGAGCCGGAAGACCTCATTCAGAAATCCGAGCGTATCAGGTCGGACACGACCGGATCTTGAACACGAAAGTCCCGTATGGGGCTTCGGGGCGGGTTTTTCGTCGGTGCACGATGCGCGCTATGAGGGGCGGTGATCGAAATATAGTATATTTACATCGAATTATCCTATTGCGGCGGCTATCGGATGGGAGTTGAATATTCAGAGATTCAATCCAGGGCCAACGAGGGACCGATTCATGTCCAGTGAGGCGATTTTCGAGCAGCTTCGGGATGCCGTCCTTAACGGTAAGCGCAAGGACGCCGTCAAGCTGTGCGAAGACGGCTTGAAGGCCGGGGTGGCTGGCAAGGATCTGCTGACGCGGGGCCTGTTGGTGGGCATGGAAGAAGTGGGCCGGCGTATGCGCAGCGAAGAGTACTTCATTCCCGAAGTCCTGGTCGGCGCACGGGCCATGCAGTCGGCGTTGGAGGTCATTCGCGAGGACTTGGCGCAAAACCCCGCCGCGCAGGTGGGCAGGGTGGTCATCGGCACCGTATCGGGCGACTTGCACGACATTGGCAAGAACTTGGTCGCGATCATGCTCACCGGCGCCGGCTTCGAAGTCATCGATCTGGGAATCGACGTGACCCCCGCGCGCTTCGTCAGCACCGCGCTGGAACGCAAGGCCGACGCGGTGGCCATGTCCGCGTTGCTGACCACCACCATGGTGAACATGAAAGAGGTGGTGGATGAACTCCGGAAGGCGCACTTTGAGGGCAAGGTTGTCATTGGCGGCGCGCCGGTGACGCAAGAGTTCGCCGACAAAATCGGCGCGGATCTCTATGCCGGGGACGCCTCCGAAGGCGCGGAGAAGTTGAAGGCCCTGCTGCAAGCGGCCTGAGGCGGGCCGTGGCGTTGGGTTCGTGCATCTCGTAGGAAGGGTGTGCCGTGAAGCAGGCAGGGCCGTCGACGGTCTGGGACCGTCTCATGCTGGCCGCCGAATGGCCCTTCAAGCGATACTTTTTTAATTGCCAGAAGTGCGGGCAGTGCCTGCTCAGCCAGACGGCCATGGTCTGCCCGATGAATTGTCCGAAGGGTCTGCGCAACGGCCCCTGCGGCGGCACCATCGAGGGACGTTGCGAGGTCTATACGGATCGGCCTTGCGTATGGGTGCGCATTCACGATAAGTCGGCCGGCGGCGCGGACGATCCCTGCCAGGTACGCGCGCCCTTCGACGAGCATCTGCTCAACACATCGAGTTACTGGAACCTCCTGACAGGCGCCGACCAAGCCACGCGCAAGCCGCGCGCGCTCGCGCAGGAACTCCGCACGTTCCGAGCCTCGCCCCAACGTACCGGCAGCCGTTTCGAACGACGGTTGCGCGGAGGACAACCGATCTTGACCGGCGAACTGCGCTGCCCGCGCAGCGCGCGCGGCATGCGCCGGGTCCGAGAGGAGATCGAAGCCCTCCTGCCGCTTGTCGATGCGCTGACGACCACGAGTAACCAAGGCGGCGTTCCGACGCGCTCGACGCTGGACGTCTCGCGCGAGGTTCACAAGCAGGGCGGTTGTGCGATCCCGACGCTCTGCGGGCGCGATATGAACCCCGCCGCGTTCGTCAGGAATCTCGTCGAGATCCGGGACGCCGGCCTGCAGGACGTCTTCTGCGTTACCGGCGATTGGCCGGCGCACGAGCCGCGGCAGCCGGTCTCCGTGCCGGAGACCCAGCGGCGCGCGTTCCGCATGGACGGCGCGCAGATGATCCACGAGGCGCGCAGCCTGGGGACGCTGGGCCGGGCGGCGTTCAGCCCGTTGCCCGCGGGAGCGGCCGCGCCCAGCCTCTTCGTCGGCGGCGCGATCAATCCCAATTCGGCGCCCCGCGAGGCGGTCATCCGGAGACTGGCGCAGAAGGCGGCCTGCGGCGTCGATTACATTTTCACCCAGGCCGTCTGCGACGTCGGGGTTTTCACGGACTTCCTGCGCGGATTTGAGACGTCCGGACTGCGGCCGCGACTCTTCGTCGTGGCTTCGGTGCCGGTCGTGGGGAGCCTGCGCGGAGCCGAGATTTTGAACGCGTTGCCGGGCGTGCGCCTGCCGGCGGCGGTGCTCGAACGTTTCGCGCAGGCCTCGGACATCGCGGCGGAAGGGAGTACCTGGACGCTCGAGGTGCTGGACGCCTTGGCCGGGTCCGTGGACGGCTTCCACCTGATGAATTTCGGGATGGCTTTGCCGCGGATGTGCGAAGTCCTGGAGCGCGCGCGCGGAAAGCTGACGCGCACGCCGAGCGCGCGGCAGGTCGCATAGCGGGAACGAAGGAGCCAACGCATGGCCACCGTGATTCTGAAGGGCAGGAACCGGGAAGTTTCGATCTCGTCGGACGACCCCACGCGAATCATTGGCGAGCGCTGCAACGCGCTGGGCTACAAGGCGGTCAAGCGCGCCGCGGAGGAAGGGCGCCTGGACGAAGTCGCGCGCCGCGCGCGCCAGCAGGTCCAGGCCGGCGCGGACGCCGTAAACGTCAACATGGTGGGCACTTCGATTCCGGAAGAGAACCTGCTTCCTCGCGCCGTCGAAAGGATCGCGGTCGCGGTCGACGTGCCGCTCTCCATCGATTTCGGTTCGCTCGCCGCGCTGGAGGCCGCTCTCAAGGTCGCGCCCGGCCGCGCGCTGATCAATTCCACCAACGGCGAGATCCGCAAGCTGGATCCGGTGCTCGAACTGGCCGCCAAGTACCGCGCGGCGGCGATCGCTCTGGCCTGCGACGAGAACGGCATCCCGCCCGACGCCGCAGCGCGGGTGCGAATCGTGGAGCGCATCCTCAAGCGCGCGGAGACCTTCGGCCTGGGCGCGGCCGACCTGCTGGCCGACACCGTATGCCTGGGGGTGGGCACGGATCCCTCCGCGGGCCCGGTCACCTTTGAGGCCTGCCGAAGGATCAGCGGCGAATTGGGGCTCAACGTGGTCCTGGGCGCCAGCAACGCGGCCTATGGCCTGCCGCTGCGCAAATACCTGAACGCCTCCTACCTGGCGCTGGCGATCGGCTCGGGCATGAACGTGGCGCTGACCGACCCCACGCTGCCCGAACTGCGCTGGGCGATCCTCGGCGCCGACGCCTGCATCGGCCGCGACGAATTCTGCGCGAACTTCATCCGCCAGTTCCGCCTGGAGGAAAAAGCCCAGGCGGCCAAGGAGGTCACGGCCAACGCATGACCCCTCCATGCCAGCCCACCTTCGTCGTACACGCGGACCGGGTTCTTGATCCGGATAGCGGGCGATTCGTGCCGCGGCGCATCGAGGTCCGGGACGGCACGATCGTCTCGGTCGCTCCGCTCGAGGCCGGCGCCGAAGAGCGCGCGGAGGTCTGGGACCTGCGCGGGATGCGCATCCTGCCGCCGCTGGCCGATTCGCACGTCCATCTGTATTTCGAGCCTTGGCCGCTGGATCCCAAGGCGCGCGACCTGCCCGCAGCCAGCGCCACGGAAACCGACTTCGCGCATGCACGGGAACGACTGGGCGAGGCCTTTCATGCCGGGGTGGGCGTGCTGCGCGATCTGGGCGATCCGCTGGGCATTAGCCTGACCGCGTTGGAGTGGACGGCGAACGCGCACGACTTGCCGCGGCTCATCGCATCGGGGCCGGGCCTGTTCCGGGAAGGACGCTACGGACGCTTCATCGGCTGCCCCTGCGCCGACCGCGCGTCGCTGCTGGAGCAGGTTCGCGCGCTGCTGGCCGACCCGCGCGTGCAGCTCATCAAGCTGGTCGCGACGGGGATCATCAACTTCAAGAAGGGCGGCGTGAGCGCCGCGCCGCCGTGGGAGACCGACGACCTCAAGGCCGCCGTGGACATGGCCCACGCCGCCGGCAAGGCCGTCGCGGCACACGGCAGCGGCGAGGCGGGCATTCGCCGGGCCGTGGACGCCGGAGTGGACTTCATCGAACACGGCTACTTCATCAGCAAGGCGACGATGGAGGAACTGGCGCGCCGCGATCTGGTTTGGACGCCAACCTTCGCGCCCGTGCATGCGCAATGGAGTCACGCCGAGCGCTGCGGATGGGACGCAGAGACCCAGATGAGGCTGCGCGGGATCTTGGACGGGCACGCCGAGATGCTGCGTTTTGCACGCGGCCTGGGTGCGCGCATTCTGGCTGGCTCGGACGCGGGCAGCCCCGGCGTCGGGCACGGCGGCGGGCTCTGGCAGGAACTCTGGCTGCTGCAAGAAGCCGGAAGCGAACCGGCCGCGTTGCTGCGCATGGCGACTTTGCAGGCGGCGGCGTGGATGGGTCTTGGCGCGTCCTGCGGACAGTTGCGCCACGGCCGGCCGGCGGACTTCATCGCGGTTGACGGCCCGGTGGAACAGGACTTGCGTGCGCTGGAGCGCATCCGCTGGGTGGTGCGCGACGGCCGGGTGTCGGCCGCACGCAAGCCGTGGCTCGAATCGGACCCCGAAGCCGAGACCTACGGCCTGCAGCCGGCGCACAAGGAATTCTAAAGCGCCAAGGAGGCGCACCGTGGCTCGTCACCGGCTCATCGCCTGCGAGGTGTTCCACCGCGAGTTCTGCGCGGCGATCGCGCGCACGCCCAATACCGTGGACGTTACTTTTGTTCCGCAAGGCCTTCACGATAAACGCGCGGCTTCCATGGCCGAATCGCTGCAGAAGCACATCGATGCCGTGGACGAGTCGGGCTACGACGCGCTGCTGCTGGGCTATGGGCTCTGCAACAACGGCATCGTGGGGCTGCGTACCGGCCGCACGCCCTTGATCGTGCCCCGCGCTCACGACTGCATCACCATGTTCCTGGGCTCCAAGGAACGCTACGCAAAAATCTTCAGGGACAATCCGGGCAGTTACTACCTGACCAGCGGCTGGATCGAGCGCGCCCGGCGCTCCATCGAAACCCTTCCGACACGCGTGAAGGGCGCCGAGGCCAGCGATACGACGTATCGGAAATACGTCGAACGCTTTGGCGAAGAGAACGCGCAGTATCTGATGGAGATGCTCGGGCACTGGAAGGACAAGTACGAACGCATGGTCTTCATCGACCTGGGCTTGGGCGACGTCGAACTCCTGCGGGCCCATACGCGCCGCGAGGCGGAGCGCCGAGCTCTCAGTTTCGAGGAACTACCCGGCGACCTGAGCCTGTTCCAGGGCCTCCTGGACGGCCCCGCATGGCCCAAGGACAGATATCTTGTCGTGCCGCCTGGATACGCCATTCAACCTAGCTACGACGATGGTGTCGTCTCGGCCGAACGGATGGGCGCGGCGCTTGAAGGAAAGCGGCAGCAATGAACGACCATGCAGGGGGCGCGTGGTGCGAAGTGCTGCCCGGCGAGCAGCGCGAACGCATTCACCGGCTCGGTCTCAGGATCTTGGAAGAGGCAGGCGTGAAGGTGGACGATGCCGCCGTCCAGGAGACGTTGCGCAAGGCCGGCGCGCGTATGGGCGAAGGGGCCGGCCGCTTCAGACTGCCCGCGGGTTTGATCGCGGATGCGTTAGCCTCCGCTCCGAAGACGGCCCCAATCGCCAACCGCCTGGGCGAGGTCGTGGAAGTCAGCGCCGGGGGGCCTTCGACCTTCTGGAGCGGCGCCGCCCTGCGCCGGGTCGATGGGCGCGAGGGCCGGGCGGAACGGATCGACAGCGCTTGGCTGGCGCGATTCACGCGTCTCGTCAGCCGCCTGCCCAACACGACGGCGGTCGTGGGCACCGCGCTGTGCGACATTCCCCCGCGGTGCAACGACTTCGCCGGTTTCCGCGTGATGGCGCGCCATACGCGCAAGCACCTGCGACCCCTGATGTTCTCGGAACATGGCGGCTCGGCCATCGTCGAAATGGGCCGGGTGCTGGCCGGCGGTACGGCGCTAAAGGACCACCCCCTTTTCAGCGTGGGCTACTCGGTCCTCACTCCACTGCACTGGGAAGCGACCGCGCTGGCGTTGTTTCGGCTCACGGCCGGGGACGGCATTCCCGTGATGATCAACAGCGAGCCGATGGCCGGCGCTTCGGCTCCGGTCACGCTGGCGGGCGCCGTGGCGCTGGGCCATGCCGAGATCCTATCGGGCATCGCGATCAACCAGTTGCTCGAGCCGGGAAGGCCCTGCATCTACAACCTCGGCTTCGCGCACGTCATGGACATGCGTTCGGCGCTGGCCTTGACCGGCGCCGCCGAAAACGGCTTACTCGGCGCGGCCGGCGCCGAGATGGCGGCGTTTCTGAAGCTGCCGTCGGCGTCCTGGATGTGCACCGACGCGCTGACGGCCGATCACCAAGCCGCATATGAAAAAACCCTTACGGCCTGGGCGCACGCCGCGGCGGGCGTGAATGTCATCTGGGGCATAGGTCAACTGGAGAGCGAGGCGTCTCTGAGCCTTTTACAGGCCGTCGTCGACGACGAGATCGCCGGAGCCGTTTTGCGTTTCAAGCGAGGCATCCCCGTCAACGACGAGCATCTGGCGGCGGATCCAATCCTCCGCCGTGCCGCGGGCGGGTCTTATCTGCACGAGGAACATACGGTGAACCACTTTCGGACCGAGATACGCCCTTCAACCCTCTCGTTCCGCAACCGCCGCGAGGCTTGGGAACGAGACGGCCGTCACGACGCATACACGCGAGCCGAGGCGCGCGTCAAGACGCTGTTGGCGGAAGAGGACGAACCTTGCGTCACCACGGAGCAGGATCGAGAGATGGAGCGCATCGAGCGGCGATTCCGCGAACGGCTGGGCTGACGTCAGACGGCGAAGGAGTCCATGGCATGACGCGTCGGGAGCGTTTGCTCATAGCGTATCGAGGCGGGATGCCGGATCGCACGCCCGTGGCCATTCGAGGCGTGTATCCGTTCAATCCCGAATGGGTCGCGCGCAAACACGAGAGTTACGCGCCCTTGATCGACTACGTGCGCGAAAACACGGACATCGTCGAGTTATTCGGCCTGCCGCGAGGATTCCTGCTGAACGACATTTCCGGCCTTCCCCAAGGCCGGGAAGAACACGTCCTCGACGGCGACCGAATCGCCTACAGTCGCTGGATCGAGACGCCCAGAGGCCGGATCGACCAAGTTGTCGATTATTCGCGAGCACAACGCCTGTCCATGGTCCGCAAGCCGTGGGTCGAAACCAGGGATGACCTGGAAAAGGTGCTCTCCATCCCCGAGCGGTCGGTGCGCCCCGACTTGTCCGCATACCGTGAACGGCGCGCGTCCATAGGCGAACGGGGCATTTGCCTTCCCGAGATTCCCTGCGCGGCCTCGTTCGTGCACGAACTGTTGGATACCGAGGGGCTGGCCCTGTGGAGCCGCGAGGAGCGCGGAACCGTCCTCGAACTGCTCGATCGCTTCAACGCGCGCCTGATGGCCTACGTGCGTTATCTCTTGGAACACGGCGTGGGCCCGGTGCTGGCGCTTTTGGGTGAGGAGTACATTACACCGCCCCTGCATTCGCCGCTGGACTTTCAGGAGTTCGTCGTGGCGTACGACAAGCCAATCGTGGAGGCGATTCATGAGTACGGCGTCATCTGCCGTATCCATTGCCACGGCCGCATCGGCAGGCTCCTCGACGGCTTCCTGGACATCGGCGTGGACGCACTTCATCCGGTCGAGGAGCCGCCCATGGGGGACCTGACGCTCCAATCCTTTCGCAAAAGAGCGGGCAACCGCATCTGCATCAAAGGCGGCGTGCAGATTGGGGACCTGTACGAAAAAAACGCGGCGGAGGTCGCCGCCCATTGCCGCGGCGTGATCGAACGCGCGGGACGCTGCGGCGCGTTGATCCTGGCGCCGTCGGCATCGCCGTATTGGCCCGAACTGACGCCGGCCATGTTCGACAACTACCGAGCGATGATCGATTCCGTGCACGAATGCGAGGTCTCGCGATGAACGCCGTCTTGAACTCCCGCGACCGGGTCCGCCGCGCCTTGCGCCGCGAACAACCCGACCGCGTTCCGCGTTTCGATCATTTCTGGCAGGACGCCGCTCGAGCCCTGCGTTCCCAGGCCGGCGCGCCGCCCGGAGCCGATCTCAACGACCTCTTCGATTTCGATATCCGTGCGCTCTCTTTCGATTGGACCGCGCGCCTGCCCCGGACCGTGCTCCGCGAGGACGAGGTTTCGCGGGTCTACCGGGATGCCAACGGCGCGACGATTCGCGAGTTCAAGAACAGCCAGACCACCGGCGAGCACATCGATTTCGCAGTGAAAGATCCGGACGTCTGGCGCCAGTCGTTTCGCGCGCGCTACGCTTTCGACCGCACCCGCGTCGACTGGGAAGCGTCCCTGCGCGCCTACCGGCGCTGGCGCGAAGAGGGCCGTTACATCGTGCTGAGCTGCCGCGAACCGTTCGAGGCCGCGTGGCCGCTTGTCGGACCGGTGGCCCACATGCTGGGTTACGCCGAAGAGCCCGAGTGGATTCAGGATATCTACGAAGTGCAGACGAAGCAGGTCGAGGACGCCTGGGTGGCCTTTCGCGAGGCGGGCATCGAATTCGACGGCGCATGGTTCTGGGGCGACATCGCATACAAGAACACCAGCATGGTCTCGCCGAGACAGTACGTCGAGCTTCTCATGCCCTTCCACAAACGGCTGTGCGGCTTGGTCCATGGCTCAGGGGGCGAAACGATTCATCACAGCGACGGCAACTTAAAGGGGCTCATTCCCAAGCTGATCGATGCCGGATTCGACTGCCTGCAGCCGTTGGAAGTCAAGGCGGGGATGGACGTGCGCGAGTTGAAGTCCGAGTACGGCGCGCGCCTGTCCTTCATGGGCAACATCGACGCCCGGCTGTTCCAGGCCAACGACGGGGAGGGGCTGGAACGCGAGATTCGCGAGAAGATCACGGCGGCCAAGGAGAGCGGAGGATACGTATACCACTCCGATCACTCCGTCCCGCCTGGCGTCACGCTGGACACCTACCGTCATGCCCTGTCCTGCGTGGACAAGTATGGCCGCTACGACTGAGAGAGGAAGGGAGCGATGACGAGCGCCCCGGGAGCCGCGTTGGCGTCCGAGTTGAAGCCGGACGCCGAGCAAGCCGTTGCGCGAATGGCGGCGTGGTGGGAGGGAGAAATCCTGGACCGCCCAACGCTCATGGTCACCGCGCCGCGCGCTCGGCGAGCGGCGTTGCCCGAAAAATCCCACGCCACTTGGCGGGAGCGGTGGCTTGACGTCGAGTTCGTGGTCGAGCGCGCCTGGGAAGCCGCGCGAAACACCTACTATGGCGGGGAATGCTTGCCCATTTACCATCCCAATCTCGGGCCCGATGTCATGGCCGCCAGCTTGGGCAGCGGCTTGACTTTCGCCGAACATACCTCCTGGTCCGAGCCGTTCTTGGATGACTGGGACGGCCTCAACATGCTCGAATTCGAGCCCGATCATGAATATGTGCGCGCCATCGTGGCCATGACCCGGCATGCCTGCGAGTTGGGCCGCGGCAAATGGCTTGTGGGTATCACCGATCTGCACCCCGGCGGCGACCAATGCGCGGCGTTGCGTGGCGCGCAACAGTTGTGCCTGGACTTGGTCGACGATCCGGAGCGTGTTCGCGCCTTGATGAAGCGCTTGCGCCCGACGTTCTATCGTTGGTACGAAACACAGCGCGAAATCCTGCTCGCTGCTGGCCAAAAACTCACCACCAGCTGGCTGCGCTTATTCGCGGAGGGGCGCTACTACATCCCCTCCAACGATTTTTCCTGCATGATCGCCCCCGCCGTTTTCGAGGAGTTCTTCCTGGACGAGATCCGCGAGGAAGTCGCCTGGCTGGATCGCTCCATCTATCACCTCGACGGCCCCATGGCGCTGAGGCATCTGGATGCCATCCTGTCGATCGAAGAGTTGGACGCAGTGCAATTCGTCTACGGAGCTGGAAACGGCCCCGCGACCCGTTGGATTCCCGTTTTTCAGAGAATCCAGGTGGCCGGGAAGAACCTCCATATCAGCGCCGAGGGCGGCGAATTGGACGCATTGATGGCCGCGTTGCGTCCGGAAGGCGTCATGATCCAGATTCACGCCCGCACGCCGGAAGAGGCGGAGTCGTTGATCGGAAAGGCGCGCCAATGGCCGAAGCCCTGAAGCCGGCGCTCCCCGCCGCCTGCGCATCCCGGCTTACGCCGCGGGAGCGGTTTATCGCCGCGCTGGAACGCCGTCCGTTGCCGGGACGCGTGCCGCATTTCGAGTTGGTCTTCTACCTGACCGTGGAGGCTTTTGGGAAGCTGCACTTCTCGCAGCGCCATTACGGTCAGTGGCTGCAGATGACCGAGACGGAGCGCGATCTGCACCGCCGCGAGATGGCCGATCTGTACCTGCTCACCGCCGAGCGCTACGAACACGATGCCATCCTGCTGCACCCAAATCCCGGCTCGGAGGATGAGATCTTCCGGCTCATCGACGGCTTGCGCGAACGAAGCGGGCCGCGGTACGCGCTGCTGCTGCACGGCGACGCGACCAGCAGCGTGCCCCACGGCAACCGCATGACGGACTACGCATGCCGTCTGTTCGAAGAACCGGACGCGGTGAAGGACGAGTCGGAGCGGCGTGTGGACGATGCTCTCGCACGCGCGAAGCGCCTGCGCGCGCACGGCGGGCTGGATGGCTTCGCCCTGTGCAGCGACTACTGCTTCAACTCGGGCCCCTTCCTGAAGCCGGAGATGTTCGGCGAGTTCATCACGCCGTACCTCAAGCGGCTCGTAGCCGGTTACCGTGAGTTGGGCTTCTACACGATCAAACACACCGACGGCAACATCATGCCGATTCTGGACGACCTGCTGGATGCCAAACCGCACGCGCTGCACTCCCTCGATCCGCAGGGCGGGGTGGACATGGCCGAGATGGTCCGCCTGGCTGCCGACCGCGTGTGCCTGATCGGGAATGTGAACTGCGGGCTGCTGGATACCGGCACCGAGGACGCATGCCGCGAATCGGCGCGTTACGCCCTCCGACACGGCCTGCGCGCGCCGGGATACGTCTTCTCCACGAGCAATTGCATCTACACCGGTATGCGGCTCGAGCGCTACGAGTTGATTCTGGACGTCTGGCGCCGCGAGGGCATCCGGACGGCGGCGAAACGTCAGGAGGACGCGGCATGACCCCGCGAGAACGCTGGCTGGCGGTGCTGTGCGGCGAACGTCCGGACCGGGTGCCGACGGACTACTGGGCCACCGGCGAGGTGACCGAGCGTTTGCTGCGCGAACTGGAATGCGCGGACCAACGCGCGTTGTGGAAAAAGCTCGGCGTAGACAAATCGGTTCACGTAGGCGCCGCGCTGCGCGACCCGCGTCCCCACCGCGCGCACAAGACCGTCTGGGGCGTCGAGAAGACGAGCATCGCTTATGGCGGCGGAATCGGCGTCTATCAGGAAACCGCATCGCATCCGCTCGCCAAGGCCGAGAGCGCCGAGGACGTGCTGGCCCACGAATGGCCGGACCCCGCGTGGTGGGATACGAGCGGAGTCCGTAAGGCCTGTGAATCCTGGCGGGACAATCCGCGCATCGGCGGCACATACGAACCGTTTCTTCTTTATTGCAGCCTGCGCGGGATGGAACGGGCTTTCGAGGACTTGGTCGTCAATCCCGAAGTGGCCGAGACCGCGCTGCGGAAGATCTACGAGATTCACGAGGACATCATCCGCCGCACGCTCGAGGCGGCTGGCGACCTGATCGATTTCATCTACGTGGCCGAGGACCTGGGCAGTCAAGATTCGTTGCTAATGAGCCCCGCGTCCTTCCGGCGCTTCATCAAGCCCCGTATGGCAAAGATGATCCAGCTCGTTCACGGCTACGGCGTCAAAGCCTTCCACCACGACGACGGCGCGATCCGCGCGCTGTTGCCCGAACTGATCGAGATCGGAATCGACGTGCTCAATCCGATCCAGTGGCGCTGCAAGGGCATGGAACGCGAAGGCCTGGCGCGCGACTTCGGCGACCGGGTCGCGTTCCATGGCGCGGTGGACAACCAGGAGACGCTGCCCTTCGGCACGGAGGCCGACGTGGCGCGGGAGGTGGTCGAGAACATCGAACTGTTCGCGCCGCGCCGGGGGTACATCTGCGCGCCCTGCCACAACCTGCAGCCCAATACGCCCACGGCGAACATCCTCGCGTTGTACCGCACTGTCCACGAGTACGGCGCGCCCCCGGCGAAACGCACGGTTCGCCCCAGCCCCGCGGGGAGGGCCTCATGAACGGGCGCGAGCGCATCCTGGCGCTGCTGGAGGGGCGGCGTCCCGATCGGCTGCCGTTCATGCCGATTACCATGATGTTTGCCGCCAAGCTGGCTGGCATTCCGTATCTGAAGTATGCGACCGATTTCCGCTGCCTGGTCGAGGGGCAACTGCGCCTGGCCGAGGTCTTCGATGTGGACTACGTCAACACGATGTCGGATCCGGCGGGCGAGGCGGCAGACTGCGGCGCGCCCGTCAAATTTTTTAGCGACCAGCCGCCCGCGCTCGACGAGACACGCGCGCTGCTTGCCGATAAGACCAAACTGAAGGGCCTGCGCGTGCCCGATCCGAGCACGGGTCCGCGCATGCACAACCGGCTCCAGGCGCTGGAATTGTACCGGCGCAAGGTGGGCCGGGATAAGCTGATCGAGGGCTGGATCGAGGGTCCCATCGCGCAGGCGGCCGATCTGCGCGGTATCAACGCCGTGATGCTGGACTTCTACGACGATCCGGATTTCATCCGGGAACTCTTCGAATTCGTACTGGAACTCGAAATACGCTTCGCGAAGGCGCAGGTCGAGGCCGGCGCCGACATGATCGGGATCGGCGACGCGGCGGCTTCGCTCGTCGGGCCGCGCATTTACGAGGAGTTCGTTTGGCCCTGCGAGAAGCGTATGGTCGACGGACTCAAGGCGCTCGGCACGCGCGTGCGCCTGCACGTCTGCGGCGCCACGCGCCCGCTGCTCAAGCGCTTCGGCGAACTGGGCTGCGACGTCGTCGACCTGGATTCGCAGGCGCCGCTGTCGGACGGCCGCCTTCATATGGGCGACGATCAGGTGCTCTTGGGTAACATCGATCCGGTTCGCGTGCTCTGCAACGGCGACCCAGACTCGATCTACGAGGCGGTGGCGGAATGCCACCAGGCCGCGGGTCCCCGGTTCATCGTGAGCGCCGGTTGCGAAGTGCCTCGCGACACGCCGCACGAGAACCTGCATGCCATGCGGCGCTACACGCGGGAGCATGCCGCTTCCCATGCACCGGCCACCGGTGGCCGGGCGGAAGCCTGAGTTGAGGGCCAGTCTGTGAATTAATTGGAGCGAGATGCGCCGCGCCGGCTAAGCGGGACGAAGAAGGCGAGCAAGCCCTATCCGGAGGAGATAAGGCGCGCGAGCCTGATGAAGTCCGGCGCAGGTCGCCGCCAGCAGATCGTCCCAAGTAATTCATCGACTGGTCCTGAGCGCTCAGAACGAGCGCAACGACAACGGGTGCGCCGACAAGCACGCGCCTTGAATGGAGCAGAAAGCGAAATGGATTCGCGCGAACGGCTTTGGACCAGCTTGAGGGGCGGCATGCCCGATCGCGTGCCGGTCGGTCCCTTTGGTCTCGGGCGCCTCGACCCAGAGAGCCTTCTGGCTCAGGAACTCATCGAACGCGCCGACCCATTGATTTGTGTGGGTTCCGGCGGCTCGCCGTTTCTCGGCAAGAATATCCACGTGGAAGGCCTCGATATAGGAGACGAACGCCAGCATACGTATCATTTTCCGGGAGTCGCTTTGACACGGCGCACGCGGCGGAATCCGATCACCTCCGCTTGCGTGGATTTTCCCTTTAAGAACTACGCGGACGTCGAGATGTATCTCAATGCTCCGTTCGAGCTGCCGGATCCCGATCCTAAAGAATACCGACGCTGGTGTGAACGGGTGGGAGAGCAGGCGCTCGTGCTGGTTGGCATACCCAACGCCGTATGCCTGCCCGCGGATTGGTTCTCGCCGGAGCGCTTCTGCATGGCTTGGGCGGAGCGGTCCGACTTGGTAACCGAGTTGGTCCGCGTGGCAGGCGAGCGCGTCAACGCCTACGCCGAGAAACTCTGCAAAGCAGGCGTGCGCGCCTTTCGGATCGTCGGCGGCGAGTACGCCAGCGTGCAATTGGGTCCCGGTGCCTTCCGCCGGCTATGCGTGCCGTTTGACCGTGAATTGATACGGACCATGCACCGGCATGGGGCGCTCGCCTACTACCACAACCACGGCAAGGTGCGGAGGTATCTCGACGATTTCATTCAGATAGGCATGGATGCGCTGGACCCGCTGGAAGCGCCGCCTTGGGGCGATATCGACGACCTGGGCGCCGCGCGCCGTGCCCTGGGAGGGCGAATCGGCGTGGTGGGAAACCTGGACGACATGGAGGTGCTGGAGTCGTTGGAACTGGACGAGATCGAAAACATCGCGCGCCAGCGGTTGTGGCAAGCCGGTCCTGGGGGGTTCGTGCTGGGCGGAACCGCATCAGGAACCTACAGGGAACGCGGCGCGCGCGCGTTTCTGGCGATGTGCGATGTCGTGGACAAAGAAATGCCTCGATTACGCGAACTCCACGAATCGGGAAAAAGCCATGGCGAATAAGGCGAAAACGGTTTCTGCGCCCGCGGGTGCCATGTGCCCGGCCGAACGGATCGCGAATGCCTTTGCGGGGCGGCCGACCGACCGCGTGCCGGTGCATCATATCGGGTTCTCTTCCAGGGCGGCGTCCGTGATTCTCGGGCGCGAAGCCTTCGTAGGCGGTGGTATTCAATGGTACCGCGAGGCCTGCGCCCTTTTTGAGGGCCCCGAAGCGCACCAGGCATTCCTCGAACGTTCCTTTCGAGATGCATTGGATCTGGCCAGGGAAACCGGACAGGACTTGGTGCGACCTACTTACTGGCGGCAACACCACGGCAAACCGGATCGCCGTCTGGACGAACGCACCTTTCTTTACGGCGATCCTGACGGCGCTTACCGCGTCATGCGCTACGATCCGGAAACCGAATTGTATCAGGAAATCGACCGGCATCCTCGGCGCGAGATGCTTCTCGAAGATCTCGAACGAAAGGCCGAACGGGCCATGGCCGACGCCGCGGCGTTTGTGCCAACGGAAGGCGCATTTGCCGCTGAATTGCGGGCGCGCGACGAGCTAGGCGGTTCATACGCTATTCGGTGCAGTGCCGTACATTGCGCCATTCCCTACGACCCCTGTCTGTGGCTGGAAGCCACGATTGAACGGCCGGAATGGGTGGCCCGTTACTTGGACGCGCAGGCCATGCGCGCCGTCAAACTCGTGAAGATCGCCGGGCGGCTTGGACTTCCTTATCTGTTCGGGGGCGGGGACTGCGCCACCAACCAAGGTCCGATGTACGCCCCCGCGTCTTCAGCCGGCTTCTCGCGCCGCGCTTGCGGGCCATCTCCGAGGCTTGCCGCACGCACGGCTGCAAGCATCTGTTCGGCTCCGACGGCAACCTGTGGCCGCTGGCGGACGCATTGTTCGACGGTTGCGGCATGGACGGGTACTACGAGATCGACCGCGGGGCGGGGATGGATTTGCGCCAGCTGCGCGAGCGTTTCCCCCGTTTGACGCTGATGGGCAACATCTCGTCTCGCACACTCCATTTGGGAACCGTGGAAGAGGTGGCCGCGGAAACGCGCAACGTCCTTGAGGAGGCCCGTGAGTTGGGCGGTGTCATCGTCGGCGTCTCGAACCAAGTGGTGCCGCAGTCGCCCCCGGAAAACCTTCTGGCCATGCTGGAAACGCTGCACGCGAATTGTTGAAAAGGCGGCGCCGTGCATGAACGCAGGTTGGATTCCCATGACCGCCACGCGCATGGATACGGGTAGGATGCGGAACGTCGCTGGTCGCATTCCCTTTCTTCCACGCCGCGGAGGAACGTCCATGAACGCGCAGGATCACGAAAGGCACAACGAGGAAGTTCGAGAGGTCTGGAATGCCTACAGGGAACGCAAGCCGCTCCGTACGCCCTGCGTGATCGGAACCAATACACGGTTCTTCTTGCTGGGACGCGCGGCGCCTTTTCCCCACGTCGACTTCCGGACATACACTGAAGACCCGGACGTCATGTTTGAAACCCAGGTGCGCTGCGACGAGTGGAAGCGCATGCACATTCTTCAGGACGCGCCCATGGGACTGCCCGGAGAGGAAACCGGGTGGACGGTCAACGTGGATTTTCAGAATTTCTACGAGGCGGCTTGGTTCGGATGTCCGGTCGTATTTTTCGAGGGGCAGGTGCCGGCCGCCGAACCGCGTTGGCGCGACAAGGGGCTTAAGCACGAGATTCTGAATCGCGGCTTACCCGATCCCTTCGAAGGGTTGATGGGCAAGGCCAGGGAGTATTATGAGTTCTTCCTCGAAAAGTCCAGGAACTATGCCCACCGCGGATTGCCCGTTCGGCGCGTCCAGCCCAAAGGCTTGGGCACGGACGGCCCTCTGACCGTCGCCGTGAACCTTCGTGGCGCGACCGAACTGTTCGAAGATTTCGTGGAGGATCCGGAATACGTCCGTGAACTGCTTGCCCTGGTCACCGATGCGATCGTCGCACGGATTCGAGCTTGGAGGCGCTACCTGGGCCAACCTGAGACGCAGGAGCGTTTCGGATTCGCTGACGACGCGGTGCAGATGCTTTCAAAGGACATGTACAAGGAGTTCATCCTGCCGTGCCATAAGCGTTTGAGGGCTGGCCTGTGTTCGACCGAACGTGGTGGCAGCGTTCATATGTGCGGCAACGCGTCGAGACATTTTCCGGCCCTGCATCGGGAATTGGGCATCGATAGCTTCGACACCGGATTTCCCGTGAACTTCACGGGCCTCAGGCGGGAACTGGGGCCGGAAGTGGAAATCTACGGGGGGCCGCACGTCGAGTTGATGCGCTCGGGCACGCCTCGGCAGGTATTTGCCAGGGCGCGGGAAATCCTCGAGTCGGGCATTCTCGAAGGCGGGCGATTCGTGCTGCGCGAGGGCAACAATCTTGCGCCCGATACGCCGTTGGAGAATATCTCCGCGCTTTACCAAGCCGCGAAGGAACATGGCCGCTACGACCGCGGGCAGGTGAAGAGCCCGGCTGCCGCTTGCGGCTGAAGGAGCGGCCGGCCGCATTGGGAGTAGGAAGGAAACGGCATGAATTCAAAAGAGCGAGTCGCTCGAACCCTACGGGGCGAAGAAACGGACCGCGTGCCCATCGGTTTCTTCGCCATCGATTCCGACACCGTCGAAAAGATTCTCGGGCGGCCGACGTATCTGCGCGCCAAGGCCAAGGTCCAAGTGGCCTTTTGGGAAGGCAGGCGCGACGAGGTGGTTGAAAGCTGGAAGCGCGACACAATCGACCTGTACCGCAAGCTCGACTTCCTCGACATCGTGCCCGTGTGTTGCATGGCCTCCAGCGTGGCGCCTCCCAAAGGGTATCGCCCCGAAGCGCCTCGGCGCGTAGATGACGTGACTTGGGAGTTCAAGGACGGCCGTGTTTACAAGTACTCAGAACTCACGCAGGATCTCACGATGGTCCACGATCCGCGACAGTGGACTCGATCTTTTTCTGAAGAAGATTTTGACACGGAAAAGGCAACCGAAAAACAACCGCCCCCCGACCCATCGATCTTCGAGGTCGTGGACGCGGTCATAGGGGAATTCGGAGAAGACCGGTACATCCTAGGTCCCGCCGGCGGAGAAGTCGGAATGGTGCTGCTGGGCGGGATGGAACGCGGCTTGATGGAGTTCGCGGAGCATCCGGATTGGGTCAGGCGCGCCACGGAATGCGCATTGCTGCGCGCCGAGAGCATGGACCCGCATTACGTGCGGCCTGGAACCGACGGCGTGCTGTGGGGGCAGGATTTTGCGCACCAGACTGGTCCCCTGCTATCGCCCCGAACCTTCCGCGAATTGTGCCTGCCGTCCATTCAGCGCCGCGTCCAGCGCATGCACGAAGACTTCGAGTTGTCCGTGTTCAAGCATGCTTGCGGAAACAACTGGAAACTCCTGGGGATGTTTGTTGAGGCGGGCTACGACGCCTATCAATCCATTCAGATCTCCGCGGGCATGGAACTCGCGAAGGTAAAAGCTGCCGTTGGCGATCGCTTGGCCCTCTGGGCGGGGGCGCAGGTTGAAACGCTGGTGGGCGGCGCGCCGGAGGATATTCGCTGCGAAGTGGGCGAGGCTTTTCGGGCGCTTGCGCCGGGCGGGCGCTTCATCTTCTCCACAAGCCATTCGGTGGCTGTTGGAACGAAGTACGAAAACTTCATGGCCATGCTGGACCGTTACCTGGAGCTTTGCGAAATCGGCGCATGAGCACCTGGAGAAAGGGCATTCTCATGACAAAAGTAACGACGCCATCCACTGCAGCCGTTGAGTTGCAAGGTCCGCATGGCATCCCCAGAAAGGGGACCATGAATTCACGGGAACGCTGGCAGCGCTTCTGGAAAGGGCAGTCCGTCGATTTCCTTCCGGACTACGAGTTCGGCTGGTGGGAAGAGAACTTCGACGTCTGGCAGGAGCAGGGCCTGCCGTGCTGGGTGGATTCCATCGGTAAGGGTGAGCTCTACTTCGGCCTGGAACAGCGGCATTGTTTTCCCGCAAACGTTGGCTTACGGCCTGGGTTTCAGTCGCGCGTCGTCGAAGAGAAAGAGAAGACCCGGATCGTGGTCGATAGCGGCGGCGTGCTCTGCGAGATCCCCAAGGACGGGCACTCCACCATACCGCACTATCTCAAGTTTCCCGTCGAAACTCGCGAGGACTGGGAGCACTTCAAGGTCCAACTCAATCCCGATGACCCCTTTCGCCTCCCCGACCGGCTCGACGAGAAGGTCCGGCGTTTCAAGCGGCGCGACTACGCGCTGGGCGTCAACGTCGGGAGCCTCTTTGGCTGGGTGCGCAACTGGATGGGCTTCGAGAACGCCTGTATGGCGGTGAAAGACGAGCCCGAACTCGTGGAAGAGATGATGGAGCACATCACCGTCCTCGTGTGCAGCGTCATGGAAAAGGTGCTGCCGATGATGGAATTCGACTTCGCGCACTTTTGGGAGGACATGTGCTTCAACGAAGGGCCGATGATCTCGCCGCGGGACTTCAAGCGGATGATGGCGCCTCGCTATCGGCGCATCACGGACTTGCTGCACAAGCACGGTATCGACGTCATCCTGGTCGACTGCGACGGCGACATCAACCTGCTCACTCCGCTCTGGCTGGAGGTGGGCGTGAACGTGATGTTCCCGCTGGAAGTGCACGCGGGGAGCGATCCGGTCGCGCTTCGCCAGCGCTTCGGCAAGAATCTCCTGCTGTGCGGCGGCGTGGACAAGATGCAATTGATCAAGGGGAAGCGCGCCATTGACGCGGAACTCGACCGCTTGGCGCCGCTCGTGGAAGAGGGCGGTTTCCTGCCCCATGTGGACCACCGTTGTCCTCCCGACGTGTCGCTTGAGAATTATGTCTATTACCTCAACGAAAAGCGCAGGCGATTTGGCATTCCGTCCTGAAGAAGGTCAGTCCATTTCGGGCGTGCGTCGATCGAAAGGTGCCGTGATGGAAGAGATGACTCGCGCGGAGATCGAAGCGTTGCTTCAGCATGAGCCGCTAGGGCGGTTGGCCATGGCCGCCGGCGACGGGACGCCGTACGTGATCCCCATGCCCTTTTGCTGGCTCGATGAGGCCCTGTATCTGCGCTTGCCGATGAAGGGCCGGAAAGGCCGAGTGCTCGCGGAAAACGACCGGGTTTGTTTTGAAGTGGACTGGTCTTTGCCAGACCTGAGCAATTACGCCTCGATTCTGGTCGAGGGCCGGTTGGTCTCCGTCCACGATCTTGCCGAAAAAAGATGCGTCCAGCTTGCCAATGAGCGCAAATACTGCGGGTTGCGAGGCGCTGCGCGCAAAGGCCATGGCCGAAAAACGCCGTTGGAGCAATTGCCGCTCTCCAAGATCGTCATCGCGAGCTTGAGCGGCCGCAAGAAGGAGAGCGTTGCCGGAGACGACTCCTTGCCTGGCTGTCCATATAGGGCTTGCTCCGTTTGCGATGCGGGTGGCCGAGTTCGGCAGGCGCAGGAGACCCTTCGAGCTGGGTTCCACTCGAGCGAGTGAAATCGGCGGGAAGCGGATGTTCGAAGCAGAGGAGAAAATGTATGAATTTCACATCCCAATCAAGCCGGTCCATTGACGTGGCGATCGTTGGAGGCGGTCCGGCGGGGGCGGCGCTGGCGACGCTGTTGGAGCGTGCGGGGTATCATTGCGCGATATTCGAGGCGGGCGTGTTTCCCCGTTATCACATTGGCGAGTCCTTGATTCCGCACACTTTTGGCATACTGGATCGCCTGGGACTGCTCCCCAAGCTTCGGATATCCCCATATCCAGAAAAGTACAGCGTGCGATTTGTATCGCCTACCGGAAAGGAATCCACTCCGTTCTATTTCTCGGAGACCATCGACGGCGAGGGAGCGCGCACGTGGCAAGTGGAACGCTCCTCGTTCGACCAGCTTTGCCTTAGCCATGCACGGGAGCAAGGCGCTGATGTCCGTATGTGCGCCGCAGTGGAGCAAGTGCTCTTTGATGGCGCCAGGGCAACGGGGGTGCGCGTGCGTCCGTCGGAAGGCGACGCGTACGATATGGCCGCGCGCGTGGTGGTGGACGCCTCCGGCCGTTCCACGGTCTTAGGCGAACAACTGGGTTTGAAATCGTCCGTTCCAGGGCTGAGAAAGGCGTCCCTTTGGTCCTATTACAAAGGCGGCCGGCGCCTTGACGGGATAGACGCTGGCGAGACCACCATCTTCATGATTCGAAATCGCGGATGGTTCTGGTACATCCCACTGCCCGACGACGTGGTCAGTGTGGGCGTGGTCGCAAGCCCAGACGAACTATTTTCGGGCACTCAGGAAAAGGAAACCATATACGCGCGCGAAGTATATGCCTGCGGGCCGCTCATGGATCGCCTACGCACGGCCAAGCGCTGCGCGGGCGTCTATGGCGGTCCGAGGGAATTGGCCTATTTCAATCGCCAGACCTCCGGAGACGGCTGGGTCATGGTCGGGGATGCCCGTGCGTTCCTGGATCCTATCTACTCCTCGGGTTTGTATCTCGCGCTGGCTTCGGCGGAACTGGCTGCGGACTCGATCCGTCAGGCCCTTGAAGCCAACGATTTGAGCGCCGCAAAGCTTGGGGCCTTTGAAGCGCGGCTGATGGCTGGTGTGGATGTAATCAGGCGCTTGATTCACGCTTTCTACGATCCTCATTTCAGCTTCGGCGAATTCGTGACACGTTTTCCGGCGCAACGCCGCGCACTTGTCGATTGCCTCGTAGGCGACGTGCTCAAGGACATGAGTGCCTTCACGGCCGCCCTGGAACAAGCGACGCCTCCGCCGCCCTCCTTGGCTGTGGCAAGCGGTTGAAGAGGAAAGGAAGGAATGAGAATGGACATCAAGGTTTCCGACACAGTAGGTGGGATCGTGGCGCGCCATCCGTCGCTCGCGCGGCAATTTGAGGAAGCAGGAATCGACTATTGCTGCGGCGGAGGATTACCCTTGGAGGAAGCGTGCAGAAAGCATGGCGTCGACGTTACCATATTTCTCCAAGCTTTGCGCGAGCCCGCGTCGCGCTCCGTGGGAGAGGAGTTGGTCGATGCGGCGGCCATGTCATTAACCGAATTGGCGGACCATGTCGAACAAACGCACCATGCCTATCTGAAGGCGGAACTCCCGCGCCTTAGGGCCATGACGGCGAAGGTAGCTGCCGTGCACGGCCACCAGGATGGAAGGCTTATGCAGGTCAAAGAAGTCTTGTTTGCGCTAAGCATGGAGATGGCTTGTCACATGGCGAAGGAAGAGTCGGTCCTTTTCCCTCTGATCCGCCAGCTCGATGCCGGCATGGGCGCACTGCCGCTTCCGTGCGGTTCGGTCGACGGAATGGTCCGTCAAATGGAGCACGAGCATAGGCTTGCTGGCGGGGCGCTTGAGCAGTTGCGTAAGCTAACGGACGGCCATAAACCTCCCGTGTGGGCCTGCAACACTTATCGCGTCATGTTGGAAGCCTTGGCTTGCCTCGAACGCGATATGCATCAGCACGTGCATAAGGAGAACAATGTGCTCTTTCCGCGCGCGATTGAAGCGGACTCGGCGAACCAATCTAGCCGCGACGTAGCAAGGGGCAGACCTTGAGAGTGGGCGCTGCGCATGCCCTGCGCGTTCGGCGCGTTTACGAGGTCCCGTCGGCCGGAGATGGAATACGCGTTCTCGTGGATCGCCTCTGGCCACGTGGACTGAACAGGAAGGCCGCGCGCATTGACGCTTGGTTCAGGGATGCCGCGCCGAGCGACCTGCTGCGCCGTTGGTATGGGCACGAGCCTTCTCGATGGCAAGAGTTTCGAAGGCGCTACATGGCCGAGCTTGATGCCAAGCCGGAGCGGTGGAGAGGACTCTTTCGCTTCGTGCGGCATGGGACGGCCACTTTTCTTTACGGGGCTCGCGACGCCAAGCGTAATAATGCCATCGTGCTTCGCGAGTACATGACAAGGATCGCGCGCGCCGAGAGATTGCCGGGCAAGGGAGGATGCGCGCGCGATTTTTTGGAACTTGATCTCGTCCACGAGAAGCTGGAGGAAGATTTTCAGCGTCATCAGGAGGCTTTGGTAACGCATAGATATTCGGATGCGAGGTCATGGCTGAAGAAATTCAAGGACGGCTTGCGAATTCATATGCGGCATGAAGAGCAGTTACTTCTCCCCCTTTATGAGTCCCGGTGTGGCCGGATGGCCAAGATTAAGGGATTCAAAACCAACGTGTTCGTGCTCGAACACTCCAAAATCATGGAGTGGCTTTCCAGAATTCAGACCGGGACGCGCGGTCTTCGGATCGGCCGGGCGGCAACGCCCCGTGCGGTCATTTCAATCCTTGACTTGGAATGCACCTTTAAGCACCTTATTCAGCATCATAACCAGCGCGAGCATAATATCCTGTATCCGGCGTTGAACCGGCTTACCACAAAGGAGGAGCGTGCCGACCTATTGCGCTCTTGCATGCTCGGCAGTGCGGTTTCGCGGCGTGTATAGTCCGCCAAGTTGCTGGCGCCACGCGATCCGTGGGTCGACTCGCAGTCCATCAGCGCGAAGACGCAACGTTTTCGGGGTATGAGCCGCGGAGCAATTGACCGCATAAATTGGACAAGCCCTCCAAAAACTCATCCGGCACGAGTTCGCGATTACGCTCCGCGAAACATCGATAATACTCGATGCCACTTAGTAGGTTTTCCCTGAAGCCGGTAAGATATTCTCGCGTGTGGCTGGACAAGCCCAAGGCCACGCTTTTTAACTCGGAAGCCAGGTAATCCATGTACAACTGCAACTCGTTAAGGAACATGTGTGGCCGGCGGTCATCGTCGAACAGCGAGATTCTCCCATAAATATGGTCAACTATTTCTTTTAGGCTATAAGGACGAGTGAAAAAGGCGATATTGGGACCTGGACAAATCGCCGCAGGCTGCCGTTCGTCGATCCCATACTTATTGCGAGCGCTGCCGCTCAATTCGTGGCAAATACATGCCTTTTCGAGAATGCGCCGCTTCATTTCCTCCATAATCGCCGGCGACTGACTACTTATATTGAGAGCCTTCAATTTTCGTGATTGATAGCCCTGAGAGGCGGTGCACAACGGGGTTCCAAATTCCTGGTTGAAGGCGAGAAATCCCTTGGGGCACCTGCTGCCTGGGCGTTTCGCTTCGATTCGATCTTGTCTTTGCGCTTCGCTGGAGGAGGTAACGAGGTTCCAATAGGGCAGGCCCAATGGCGAGCTGTTACTTAATTTCACGTCCCGTTGCTCGGCATTCGACAACTTCTGCAGCAACTCTTCATCTACATTGGTGGCTTCAGGGACGAGTAAGAACGGCGTGCCCCAGCCCGTGCCTTGAACGCCATACGCATGTCGCAACATCCAGTCTTCCTTGAACGTCCCAATTCCACCTTGGACGCTCAGTCGAATAGGAGGCGGAGTCTCAAAACGAACGCCCCTTTCGCTCCCGCTCCAGGACTTGGCGCAAATGTCGAACTGCCGCATTCGAAAACTTTCAAGTCGTGACTTAAATTCTTCGAGAATCGGTCCAAGCAGGAGCCCCTGGGTTGGAAAGGCGTGGCCGCCGCAGTTTAACCCGGATTCCACGCGGAATTCACTGACCCAAAGCCCATGCTTGGCCAGAAACCGGCTTTGGACTTCAGCGGAGCGAAAATCGCTTACTTTCAGGACTATTTGTTTACGGAACAATCCATCCGCGTCGGGGAAAAAGTCTGGGAAGGTGCCCATGTAGGCGAACAGGCGCGTGTTGATTCCGGCGGAAAGGACCAGGGCTCCGGTTAGCGAAGAGCGGGCGAATCCGCGCAATGCCGCCAAGGCGTCGGACATTTCAGGATGTGTTGAATCGGTTCGATTACGATCCAACTTGGTCATGATATTGGCCTCGATGCGGCCGGGCCTAATCTGTTGACGAAGGACCTCCTCTAGCGCACGGGCCTCTTCCGCAGGCGCCACCTTGAGTCGCTCATAGTCGCGCCTGGGCGGACAATCCGGAAGCATCTCGTAGTATTGAGACAGCTTGCTTCCAGACGCGAAAGAATCGTTGCGCAGTTCGTTGACCTGCCTCATAACGAGTTTCGCAAGCAGGTCGAGGTACGCCGTGATTCTTCTTGCGCGCGCGTCCCATTCGCCGCCATCAATGGGAATAAAGCATTCGCCAATTCGCTTGGTGTGAAATTCACGCATCTGCTCGATTAGGGTATCGTCCACGAGCGAGACGACCGAAGCGATTCCCCAGCGAGCCACCTTAAGCGGCGTATCAATGGTGAACCCTGTTCCCATGACGGGAATGTGGAATGTGTGCGGCGGCTCATAGGGAACGGCGAGCTCCGGGTCCGGATGGGTTGGCATTGGCTGGGTGCCCTCACAGGTGTCTGGAAGCAATTCTGAATACCAGTATGCCTAGCAATATAAAAATATCAAGATGCATTTATCTCGTGACGGGCTCGATCTGGCGATACTGTGGGCGCCTTTAGAAGAATGCTTGGCGTTTCGACACTTAAAATTCAGAATTTCAGTTCCCCCTGCGCCCAGAAGAAACGGCTCGTTTTCCGTTGTCCGTCGCGCACTTCCTGCACGAACCGCGCTCTCGGGATCCCTAGGAGCGCGTAGTCTCGGTACTAATGCTTGGCGCATTGGGTTAGGTCTCCTGTCGCGCGGTATTAAGAATCGCCAAGCGCCCCCTCAAAAAAAGTCATTGCTCGCGTTGGATTACATCTTCAATCCACCCCAGGAACATCACGCCAAAGGAAAACCCCATGGTACTCATGGCCAAGAAAGCCACATGCTGCATGTCCTCAACGGATAATTCCGCGTCAAGTCCCTTGCGTACGGCCGAGTGAGATGCGCCCTCCATTCTTGCGGCAAAGGCCAAGCTCAGTTTTACGAGCCTCCGCTCACGCAGGCTTAACGGTCCGGAGCGCTCGCAAGCTTTCCCAAATTCCTCGTAGGCTTTGACCAGCTTGGGATTTCCTAGCTTCAAGGCCTCGTATTTCCGGGGAAGCGGGCGTTTCTTCGTTGCCATGGGTGCATCTCTCCACGCCATTCGAAAACCAATTTCAAGTAGAAGCCAACTTGTTCGTATCGGATTCCCCATCAAGGGTCAAAGAACGTCTCTTCCGAACGCATGTAACATCCCGGATCCATAGCCAACCAGTCGCCCGTACTGCTTTCGGCCCGCGTCCGAAGATTTCCGTTGCAGACTTCCAGGAAGCGGCACGCCTGACAGCGAGTCGGAAGATGCCGGCGCCGGTTACGCAAAGCAGCCAAACGCGGATCGCGCGCATGCGTCCAGACCCAACTGAAGGGCCTTTCCCGAACGTGGCCGACCGTGTAATGCCAGCTGAACTGATCGTAGTGAACCGTTCCGCGCGGTCCAATGGATGCGATATTGCAGCCTGAACGGTTGCCGCCGGTGCCTCGCAGCAGTTGCCATGCCGCCGCCGCGGAATTCCGGAAGATGCCGCTCGAACCAGAGCAGTAACAGGGCCGCGTCGGCATGATTGGCCACGGTCAACACTTCCATTCGGCTGCCGGCCTCATGTGCCTCGATGGTGCGCCGCATAAGACGCTCAACCATGGCGCGCGTGCATTCGGACGACAAATCGGAGCGCCTTAGGCTTCTTCCTCGACCTGCGTAGGCCAAGTGGTATACGCAGAGCCTCTGAATCCCAAGATCCAGGCACAAGTCGAAGACGGCGTCCAGTTGGTCTAAATTAAGGGCATGAACCGTATACCGCAGGCCTACTTTTATGCCCCTTTCACGACAGCGCCGGATGGCAGCCAGGGTTTCCTCGTAGGCCCCAGGTTGCCCACGCAACTTGTCGTGAATGGGCTTTAGTCCGTCCAGACTGATGCCCACGTACTTTAGTTCCAGATCCGCCAGCTTGTCGGCCATCGCGTCGTCGATCAGTAGCCCGTTGGTCGAGAGCGTTGCATTAAGGCCAAGGCCTCGGGCATAATCCAACAAGTCCAGGGCATCGTGCCGCACGAGCGGTTCCCCGCCGCTGAAGAGCACCGCGGGAACGCCGAAGTCCCGCAGGTCCTCCAATAGGGCTCGGCCTTCCGCATGGGTCAGTTCGCTGGACGCCGGCTTGCTGCTGGCCGCCGCATAGCAGTGTACGCAGCGAAGGTTGCAGGCCCTGGTTAAGGCCCATACGACGACCGGCTTGGGAGCCGCGTCATTAGCGGCGCCATGAGATCCCTGGCGCGCATGGCCATACCTCAGTGGATCGCTTTCGGTGCGCAACCCGCATAGCAGGCGGCTCAGGCTGAGCATGATGCCGAGACTCCTTCTCGCGAATGAGGTTGGTAGATGCAATCAGGCTCTTGAGCCAGGTAATCGCCGGTAACGGCGTAGGCGCGAGCGCGGCTTCCGCCGCACAGCGAGCCGAATTCACAGACGGCGCACTTGCCCTTCAAACGGCCGGGATCGCGCAAAGCCGTGAAGACAGGGTGCGTGCGGTAAACATCGAGCAAGCTATCCTTGGGGATCCGCCCGCATTCCACGGGAAGGAATCCGCTAGGATAAATGCACCCTGTATGACCGACGAACGCGATCCCTTTGCCGTCGTTCAGTCCAAGCGAGGCTGCCGGGCGGGAGGCGGTTGGCCCAAGTCCGTGGGCATGGACCAGCGTCTGCCTCCGTTGCGCCGTAAAACGACGGTAGTGCGGGGCTTCGGTGGTCTTGACGACGAAGCCCTTGGTCATGGCATGACTCCAAAGCCGCTCGAACACCGCTTCGTATTCCTCGGCGGAGACCCGTTGCTCCTTCGCGCCGCGGCCGGTCGGCACGAGGAAGAATACAGACCAGAGTTCGATCCGGCGGGTGGCCAGCAGCTCCGCAAGTGCGTCCACTTCTCCCTCGTTGCGACGCGTGAGCGTGGTATTGACCTGAACCGGCAACCCAACTTCATTCGCGATCTTCAACAGCTCGAGGGATTTGGCGAAACTGCCCGCGACGCCTCGGATGCCGTCGTGCGTGGCTGGCTTTGCGCCGTCGAGGCTTACCGCAATTCGGCGGGCGCCCTCGTCCCTTAGACGCACCAGCGCCCAGCGGTCCACCAAAGGCGTAGCGGACGGCGTCACCGAGACATGCAGGCCGGCTTGCGTGGCGTGGTGGACCAGTTCATAAAGGTCCGGCCGTTTGAATGGGTCGCCGCCAGTCAAGACGAGCAAGGGTCGGAAGGGGAACCTGGCGAGTTCTTCCACGAACTGCCTGGATTGGCTGACGGTGAGTTCTTCCGGATGCCGCATGGGCTGGGCATTTGCGCGACAGTGCACGCAAGCAAGGTCGCACATCCGAGTCAATTCATAGAAGACGAGATACGGGCATTTCCCCAGATCCTGGTTGGTATATTTCCGCCACATGAGCCGTTTCCTTTCACGCGACGCGTGAGCCGTTTACGGCTCTAGCTTTTCAGCCGCCGATGCGGCTCATCGAACCCCGATAAGCTCCGGTCAAACTGCCATGGACCTCGGGTTTTAGCATGGCTACCCTGCGAAGGGCGGCCATGATCTCGGGGCGCGATCCGCCGCTGCGAAGGATCGCCTTTACGTCCACGCTTCCACCCTCCAACAGGCAACTCCGAATTTCTCCATCCGCCGTCAATCGAAGACGATTACAGCGTTGGCAAAAAGGCGCGCTCATGGCGCCGATGAAGCCCAAGCTGCCTGCCGCGCTGGCGATACGAAAACGCGTGGCGGGGCCATCCCGCTCGCCCCATGAGGGAAGCGCCTCCAACGGCCCCCAGCGCGCCTTTATTCGTGCGCGCGTTACCTCGTTCGCGACGAAGTTGAAGGCCCCGCTGCTTCGAGCGCAACCTTTGGCTTCCTCCAGGGGCATGTACTCTATGAAGCGGACCTCCACGGGGCGCTCGAGACTCAACGCCGCCAGCTCGGGTACTTCCTCGTCGTTGAGCCCACCCATGACCACGGTGTTGACTTTCAAGGGAGTCAAGCCGGCTTGGGCGGCCGCATCCAAACCACGCAAAACGTCCTCAAGTCGGCCCAACCGGGTGATCCGCCGGAATTTCCGCGGGTCCAACGTATCGAGCGAGACATTGACTCGACTCATGCCGGCCTGGGCGAGCGGGTGTGCGAATTGCTCCAGGTACACGCCGTTCGTGGTAAGAGTCAATTCCTCGATGCCGGGGACGGTTGCCAGGCGTTCCACTAGCCGGGGAAGGTTCTTGCGTATAAGCGGCTCGCCCCCTGTCAGGCGAATTTTAGAAATGCCGCAGGCCGCGGCGGCCTCGACGACCGTCTCAAGTTCCTCAAAGGACAGGATGGCCTCACGCGGCAGCCAGGAGATCCCTTCGGGTGGCATGCAATAGATGCAGCGCAGGTTGCACAGGTCGGTAATGGCAATGCGCAGGTAGGTAACCGTTCGGCCAAAGCCATCGATGATTTGCTCCTGTCCCGGCAGGTAGCCGCGGGAAACGAGGCTGGCCAAAGCCGGCCGGCAAGTTGCTTCGGATGGCGCTCGCATGAAGGATACTCCGCGGCCAGGGTTAAGCATGTCCGCACGCCGAGGGTCGCGATGCCTTCTCGGGGCTTGCGCCGTCCGTGGCCACAGGCGTGTCTGGAAAGGCTGCCAAGTTCAGATCGCGTAACAGCACGTTCAGGTCTACCTTGCGGATTTCACAGGCTTGGGCGATCGAGATGTTGCGAGCCAGCGTATTACGCAGGTAGGGGTTGGTGAGCAATCCGAAGCCGTGGGAAGCGAAGACGTCCAGGGTCTTCGGGAAGAGCGAGACAACACTGCCGACCTTCGCCTCCGCATCGATGCGCAAGGCCGGCGTGACCGCGCCGCTTACCTCCGCTTCATGCTCCTGACCTGCGCCGTTCATGACGCGCCAGAGATGAACGCCCCACAGCGCGATGCCCGCGACCTCCAGGACGCCCGAGATCCCGGCGACGGGGAAAGCGAAGGCCGAAAGAGCGCCCACGTCGGTCAGTACCTGAAAGAGCACGCGCATCAAGCAGCCCGTGTTGACAAGGAGAAACGTCGGCCAGAGGCTGGTAAGGCGCGCTGGCGAGACGCCAGCCAGGGTTGGCACCACTTTGGAAGCCACTCCCAGGATCATCAGGGTGATGAAACCCACGGTGATCGCGTGGCGCATTGCGCCGTAGTAAGCGTGTGAGAAGGTGCTGTCGTGTGCGCCGCGGAACCAGCGCAGGTAAAGAGGCATTGCCACCAGCATGGTTAGAGACAGCAGCAACCAACCAAAGGCGGTGCGGAGGAATTTTACGCTCCGGTCGGGTTCCACCCGAGACGTGAAGACCTTCATGTTCAAGACAAGCGTCGCAACTAGGCCGGCGAAAGCTAACATGGAAAGGTAGAGACCGACGCCTGACCAGATTCTCGCGTCGCCCCGTGAGCGGAGGCTGAAGAAAACGACCTCGGCCAGCACGGCCAGCCCCAACGGCAGGCAGATCCAACGGACAAGCTTGAGGTTTGGCTGGGCAAAGCCGTAGATGGCCGGGAGATAGCGCATGGACACGCCCAGGATCATGAACGTGGCAAAACCATGGATTTGCAGGTCTCGGAGCGGGGCTTGGTAGGCGGCGACGCGCGCCACGAGCACTTCTGACGTGGGCGCCGTGGTGGTGGCCCAGAGCAGCGCGGCGTCCCAAACGGTCTGCAAGACGAAGAAGATCAGCGCGGCCAAGATGTAGGTGTCGTACGCTTCCAAGGGTTTGGGGCTGCGGCGAAACGTGGCCAGCAGCAGATGGATGAAGAGCACAATGGCAGTGAATTCGAGCGCGCAAGCCACAAACGCCCCCGAGAAGAAGAGCGCGTTCGACGCGTGCAACGTCTCGCAGACGACACGGAGCGCGATACCCGTGCTCATCAGCCAGAAACTTGCGACGGCCAAGCGCGGGCGCTGCAGTTCCGTGTGCTTGAATCGTGGAAAGGCCTGGTATGCGAATCCCATCACGAACAGGCCGACCCAGCCGAAGATCATCGCGTGACCGTGCGCATTGACGGCAAAGATCGAGTTGGCGGCGAAATCCTGGGCGTATCCTATTCTCAGCAGCAACAAAGCGCCCCAGACCGCGCCGGCACTGAGCACGACCGCAATGCCACCTTTGAAAAACAAGCGATAGATGGTGTCTCCGGGGCCGGGCCGGTAGGCAGGCGGGCCGGCCTGCGTCTGTCGCCGAGCCGCATGCATTTCGTTTAGCAGTGCATGTAAGTCCACACCGTGCGCGCGGGCAAAAAAAGACAGCGTCTCCACAGGCCCTAGGGGCCCGCCGCAACCCTTGAGTCCATACTTGTCCAACACCAGCCGAAGGTGCGGCCAAGCACGCAGCAGATCGGGAATCGTCTGCTCCGGCGAGATCGGCTGGTCAGCCGATTCCTGGCCGGCGATCGTGGCGTTGAGCAAGATCTCCGCCATGGTAGTCGCCCTCTCAATCGCCTCGCGCCGTCCGCCATCCGCCATCCAGCCGCCTTAACGCGCAACGACCGTGAGCATTTCCTCGCACTGTTCACACAAGCCCTGTTCGGGAGACCATTGCGGCAGGCGCGTGCGAAGGTATTCCTGCGCCCCGTGAGACAGACGCTCCGGGTTTGGCGCCCATACTGTGCTTGGGAAGCCGCAGACGGGACATGGACGACTGTTGGAAAACCCCGCCCCATCGCCCAATCCTAGGTTCCGTAACCACGCGCCGGGTTCATGTGCGAAATGAAAAAGGTCACCCTGCGTGCGCCGCTGCAGGTCGTTGCCGTCGAAGATCCGCGCGAAGGTCTCGGACCACGCGCTGCTGCGCCCGAACAGCTTCTCGAACCGTTGTCTCAGTCGGAAGTGCGAGGGTTCGGTTGCATGCCCGCGCACGGCAAGGCGCGCTTCGATGCGCAGGTCCCACAGCAGGGCGAAACGATCGCGAATGAGGTTTTCTTGGGCACTGGTCTGGCCCGCTAACTCATACTGGGGATCGTACTGGAAGCCGGGATCGAGCATGTCGGCCAGATGTTCAAGTTCGGGGCGCATGCGCCGGACCAGCTTGTCCGGCGCGACAAGCGTTTCCGGACACAACTTCAATAAGGCCGTCACGCCCTGAGCGCCGTCATAGAGATCGGCCCCTTCCTCCTTGTGCAAGCCGACGGCCTGCACGTTAAGGCGGCCAAGGCGTCGCAGGACCGGAATCTCGTTCAGGAGCGCGGCTAGAGGGTGCTCCAGCTTGAGTTCCCCGAAGGCGTGGACGTGAAGTTCCTGGAAGGAGCGCTCGCGCTTTTCCATGTCCTCAAGCGCATAGAGTCGCTCGCGCGAGGCATGGTAGCGCCGGGCTTCGCACTGGCGATGGGGCTCGCGCAACGCAAGGAAGACGGCCTCTTCCATCAGCCGCGGGTCAAAGCAGACATCCATGTTCGGCGCCCCCGCTCATTCAAGCTTCGCCATCCGCGCAGCCGGGAGGACCCGCCGCCGCGCCGCAGGACATCTGCGCAATCATCGTTTCGGCTTCGGGAACCTTGCGTAAGGGCAAGAAGGTCGCGCCGGGCTGTACGGTCAGCCGTGCGCATTCGTCGCGCAGGAAGGCTTCCAGCAACCGGCCGGCGGCCGCGTACACCGCGCTTGTCGCAGGCGTCGTGGCGAGACGCCGCGCATAGGCAAGTCCCCAGCAGGCGAGATGGTCGCGCAGGAACTTACGCTGTGCGTCGCGCACGATGGCCAGGTGTTCGAGGTCCTGGCGCGCTGCGGAAGCGGCTTCGATCTGCTTGGCGCAGAGGAAGGCCATGAACTCGAGCTCGGCCGTGATGTGGTCGCCGCGCTCGTGGGCTTCCGGGTCCACGCTCATGCCGAAGGCTTCGTAGAACCCGCACAGGTCGGCCAATTCCGAGGACATGCGCGCGATCTCGCGCTCACCGTATTCCTCCTCGTAGGGCGGTACGCTGCCGCGCAGGGTATGCCCGAACAGTTCGCCGTGGGCGGTTCGCAGGTCCGACAACGCCGCAGCGCCCAAGTCTTGCTGATAGTCCTTGAACGCCGCGCCCAAGCCGTCGCCGAGCTTTGCCGCTGCTTCGCGCCCATGCTTCAAGCGCAGGGGATTGCGCAACATGGGCCAGGTATCCGCACTTGGCTCGCTCAGGGCCAACGCCAGCAAACCGTACAGCCGGCAACGCGCGCGCGCCCGGTCCAGCGAATCGAAGGATTCCACGGTTCACCTCCTTCAGGCGCTCAGATCGAATTGGCGTACTGTTCGGGCCGCACCACGACCGGCTCCTCGACCTTAGTGCGGAACAGTTCCTGGCCTTCCTTGCCGTACGCGATGACCGTATCGTCGTAGAGTTCAAATTGTTTGCCGTTTACTTCGCGCTCGTAGACCTTGGGGCCCTTTTCGAGCTTGTACTTGAAGATGATCTTGTTGCTGCGGCGGAAGAGCTGCAGCACGCCAAGAAGTTCCCGGTCCGGCGTTCGGTACTTCGAGATCGCCTCATCCACGCCAGGTCCGAACATCTGGCGCAGGTACGGGCGGGGGGCCCAGCGCGGCGGAATGTAGAAACCGTTGGGCTGCGTGCCGAACTGCGGATAGAGCGGCAGGGCGACCTTGGCCACCTTCACCATATAGTAGAGGGGGTTGGAGGGATCGTGTTTCCAACTCCCGTCCGCGTTCAATTCGACCAGACCTTGCAGGCGGATTTGTCCGATGCAGGCGCTCATGCAGCGCGTCTCCAGCGGGACGCCCTCGGCTTGCGGGTCCGTGCCCTCGATCCGCGGATAGCAGGCGATGCACTTCTCGCTCACGCGCGTGGTGGCGCGGTACATGGACTTCTTGTAGGGACAGGCCTCGACGCACTTGCGGTAGCCGCGACATTCCTCCTGGTCGATGAGCACGATGCCGTCCTCAGGACGCTTGTAGATGGCCTTGCGGGGGCAGGCGGCCAGGCAGCCCGGGTAAGAGCAGTGGTTGCACAAACGGGCCAGATAGAAGAACCAAGTCTTGTGCTCGGGGAGCTGGGCGCCTTCCTGGTCGAACTGCCCCGGAGCGGGTTGTCCGGACTGGGGCGGGGTGTCTTCGTAAATGTTCGGATGCCGCCACTCGTCGTCGGTTGGCAAATGCCCCAGCACCTGCCCGGGCTCGTTGGAAATCTTGGCCGCCTCGAAGATGGTCTGGCCGCCGTAGGTTCCGTACGGCCGCGTTGAATTCGCGCCGGGCTCCGGTTCGCCTTCCCAGCCTGGATTCTGCGGGTCGGCCTCGGCGAGCTTCTGGAGGAGTTTCACGTCCCACCATTGGGGATAACCGCCGTACGGCTTGGACTCCACGTTGGTCCACCACATGTACTCCTGGCCCTTGGAAAAGGTCCAGGTGCTCTTACAGGCCATCGTGCAGGTTTGACAACCGAGGCAGCGGTTGATGTTGATCACGAAGGCGAACTGCCGGCTTGGAGCAGCCTGCTCGAACGGATAGTCCATTTCACGGCCAAGCTGCCAGTTCTGGACCTTGGGCATGACGATTCTCCTTGTGGCGTTACACGTTGCGTTCACAGGGCCCAGCAGGCGGCTCGTCATCCGCCTGCATGCCCGCCGGTTGCGGTTCGGGGGAGTCGTAGGGGCGTTCGCGCCGCACACCATGCACGAATACAGCCTCCGCGACCAAGTCTCGAACGGCGCTTTCGCCCAGCGCCAGGAGCGCCCTGTGCGGCCCCACGTAGAAAGGAGTGTGGAAGAGCTTCAGAATGCGCGAGAGCGTCCAGCCCATCCTCGCGAATTCCTCGGCGAAACAGCGCGCCATTTCGCGTGTGTCCTCCACGCTGCCGGGCAATTCGAGCGCCGCCAGCTCCATGGGATCTTCCGGATCGGGGTCGCCGTAGGGCATGGCTCGTTCCTTTCCCGGTCACGCTTCCGGCAGGAAGCCGCCGGCCAGGTATTTCTTCATCACGTCGCCTTCGTTGCCGGGGGCGTAACCCAGCGTCGCCGGCTTCCATTTGCCTTTGCCCCCTAGGCCGCCATCCTCGGCCTTGGTAACCTTGACGAGGGTTTCTTTGGGCACCGTATTGATGGCGTGGTTGTCGGCTTCGCCGCCGAAGATGAAGCCCATGAACACCTTCGCCTTGTGAAAGAGCGTGTCGGTCTGGTGCATGGGCATGTGCCAGTTGCGCGTGCAGCTTTGGTGTGAGCCGTACCTGAAGTTCGCCTGATAGCCGTCCGGCGTCAGAGCCAAACCGTCGGGGCGCGTCTCGTGCGCTTTGACGCTCTTCTCCGTCGCCACGTAAGGAGCGTGTTTCATCATGACCGCGCCATAGGGGTAGGCGGGGTTGTAGCGCACGCGGACCATGCAGCGCGCCACCTTATAGAACGGATCGTCCGGTTTGGCGCCCTCGTAAGGCCGGTCGGCGGGGTTGGCGTCCACGTAAACGTAATCGCCGTCCTCGATGCCTAAGTCGCGCGCGGCCTGTGGGTTCATGTGCATCTGGTGTTCGCTGACGCCCGGCATGCGCTTGTCCAGGCGGTAGGGATCGCCGAAGTTCGAGTCCCAGATCAGGTGCCAGTCCACGTTCGACCAAGTGGAGTGGACGCGGTGCCGCGTCTTAGGCGTTAACAGGTAAAAGCGGTAGCCTTTCTCCCAGAGGAAATTGTGCGTACCCTTGACTTCCCGCCAAGGCATCTTGACGTTGCGGATCGTCCGCTCGTCCCAATGTTCGGCCGTCAAGGGAATGCCGAAATCGTCCGGGCGCACGAACGGGTTGGACGAGACGATGACGTTGGGCAGGTACGGCGTGGCCTCCGGACCTTCCCGGTGGACGATGAAGTTCTCGCCGCACTCGATCGCCGTCGGATCGTCGCTGTAGGCGTGCAACCGACCGGTGTCGGTGAAGAACGGCTTGCTTTCGTGGATCTGTTCCCAGAACGGTATGCGCGGATAGGTGCGGAAGAGCGCGAGCACCTGCCCCGGAACGCCGTAATCGCCGTTCATGATCTTGTCGTACTTGTAGCCGCGAGTGGTGGTGCAGGAATCCAACAGGCGCTGGATGTAAACGTGCCGCTTCTCCGGCGCCGCGAAAGACCAGTACTTGGCGGGCCGCTCGTCGCCCAACGCCTGGCCGATCGCCCTGCCCATGCCGGCCAGGATCTCGCAATCGTCCTTGCTCTCGAAGACCGGCTTGATGCCGCCCTTCCAGATCTGGATGAAAGGGTTTGAGCAGGAGGCGGTGATTTCCGGCCCCTCGAACTCGCACCACGTATTGGCCGGAAGCCCGAAGTCGGAATACTCGACCGTAGACGTCATTTGGATGTCCACTGAGACGATCATGTTAATCTTGGGATTCACGTTTTTGAACATCTCATAGCAATGCTTGGCGTTGTTAAACAGGTTCACGTTCGTGAAGATCAGGGATTTGGTCGGCGTGGGCATGTGCGACTTGCCGGTGAAACACCGTCTGCCGTACTTCGGCGTCTCGACGATCAGCGCCCGATCGGAATGGTTCCAGTATGCAGGCTCTTCGTCTTTGGTGTGCGCATGCGCATGGATATCCTTTCCGTCCACGGCCTCGTCCAGGGTGACGTGGAAAGGATCCTCGGCGATCCAGCCCTTGAAACCGGGGCCGCTCCAGGGAGAACCCTGGAAAATCGCCGCTTTGTAGTTGCCTGCCCAACCGTGGCAGCCGGCCCCCGGCTTGCCGATGTTGCCTTGTAGCATGAGCGGGAGATACGCGGCGCGGTTGGACTCCGTCGCGTGGAACCAGTGGTTGATGCCTTCGCCCTGATGGATCGAGGCGGGCTTGAGCGTCGCGAAGTCTTCGGCGAGTTGCACGAGCATGTCCTTGGGCGAATGGGTAATCTCGTGCACGGTGTCGAGGTCGTAGTCCTTGAGGTGGTGCTCGCGGTACAAGGTCCAGAGCGTCTTGACCTCGACTTCCTTTCCGTCCGCGGTCTTGACCGTGAACGTCCCGTCCAGCGCCGCGTCCACGCCCCGCTTGGCAAACAGCTCGCCCACCTCGTCGCGCGTCACGGCCACGGGCTGGTTGGTCTTGAGGTCCCAGGCCACGAAATCGCCCAGTTTGGCATGGTGCTCGGGCTTGAAGCCGTGGATCTTCATGCTCGCGCCTTCCGGCGAAAGGCTGCTCTTGTAGTTCGGAAAGACCTCGGCCGCGCGGAGGCGCTTGAGGTTATCGGAGCGGATCAGGAGCGGGAAATCGGTGAATTCCTTGACGAACTTTTCGTCGTACCAGCCTTTGTCGATCATCAGGCGCGTGATGCCCAGAAACAGCGCGGCGTCGGTCTGCGGCCGGATGGGGATCCAGTAATCGGCCTTGGTCGAGGGCGCGCCGTACTCGGGCGAGACCACCACGACCTTTGCCCCGCGCTCCATGCACTCGATGAACCAGTGGCTGTCGGGCAGCTTGTTCTCGACCAGGTTCTTGCCGCTCATCACGATCAGCTTGGAGAAACGCAGATCGTTGAAATCGCAGTCGCTGTTCTGCAATCCGTGCACCCAGGGTTGCCCCGGCGTCTGGTCGCCGTGCCAGGTGTAGTTGGACCAGCAGCGTCCCGCTCGGGCCTGTTCATGATCATCGAGCTTGCGGATCTTCTCGTCCACATAAGTGAGCGTGTTGGCCAAACGGTACATGCCGTACTTGCCGATGACGCCCAGCAGGCCCATGCCTCCGCGGAACTTGCAGCAGCGCGTGCCGGCGCCGCCGGTCTCCTCCACCATTTCAGGCTGATAGCCCTCGTCGAGCAGGCGCTTCTTGCCCTCATCGCCCGAGTACATTTCGCTGATCTTCACCAGTCCCGTGCCGATGTATTTGAAGGCGTCGTCCCACGAGACGCGCTCGAACTCGTCGCTGCCGCGGCTGTCGAACTTGTATCGGGTTCGCAATTCCGGCGTGAGATACGGATACCCGTCGTCGGCCCATTGCTTCCAGCCTTTGCGCACGATGGGATACTTCAGGCGGTGCGGTCCGTACATGATGCGATGGAAGGTGTAGCCTTTGGCGCACTGCCGCGGGTTCCAGTTGGGGGTGGCTTTGTTGCCGTACAAGTCTCCGGTCATCTCGATGTTGTAGTCGTTGCCCATCCTCACGATCACGCCATTTCGCACATAGGCCTTGACGCGGCAGGCATGCGTGTCGTTGGGGGAGCAGACCCAGGAAAACGCCGAGTCATAACGATACTGGTCCCGATAGATCTTCTCCCAATCGCGATTCGGATAGAATTTCAGCGGGTTAACAATGTCTTCTCGAGCTTGCAGAACCCTAAGCCCTCCGGCCTCCGCCAGAATCACGCCGCCGACGCCCGCCAGCGTCCACTTCAGGAATCTCCTGCGCGAGACGTTCTCTGCCGGCCGCTTGCCGGCGCCCTCGCCAGAACGCGCATTAGTATCGTTCATTGTCCCGCCTCCATGCTTGGTGCCGCGCCACGGAAGTCTCTGGCCCGCTGCTTGGGCCTGGGGCCCGATTCTTCAAGGCGCCAAATGCAGCGCATGCCAGATGGTTACGCTCTTTTGTCCATTCCGGTCGCCCTGTGAACCATCCCAAACCGCGAACGCCACATGAAACGTGTCGCCGGCATTCAACGTAAGCGCCCCGGGACCCGATTGGCGCAGTGGACGGCGCATCAGCACGCCATACTTTCCGTCTTTCCATGTCCCTCTCGCGCGCAGGCCCATGTCGTTCTGCGGGCGCCTGCCCACGGTTCCCATTCCATGCGCCGAAAGGCTTTCGATGGGCTGAGCATGAGGCGTCGAAACAATGTTGCCCGCGCCGCGTCCCGTGAGAAACGTGGCATCGTGCCCATCTAGGTTGGCCGAAATGGGATTTGCTTGGGCTGTTGGCCCCGAGGTCATATGTTGATAGTGTGTTGCGTACGCGTTGGGATGCGCCACTTGAAGGTCCGCAAATCCTCCGTCCGCATCCCGCTGAAAACTCGCCTTCCAGAGCCATAATCGGACGTCACTCGCCCCAGCGGCCCCCATGGCGAATATCGGCGGCGCGGATTCCGCGGTGAACTGCACCGCCACCCCATCGGGGAATCCTTCCGTCCGCAGTTGCAGTTCATCGTGCGTGGCATCCATCCAGGTCATGTGAACCAACAAGTCTTCTCCATCCCAGCCCGCCCGCACTTCGACGGTCTCGATTCGCGAATCCCGCCACCAGAGAGGCATCAACGCAAGGGCAACGGCCGGTTGCTCCAGCCATTCCGGGGCCAGGGGTTCGTCAGGAAGACTCTTCTTTAGGCGCGGCGCTTCGAGCTTTTGGAAGGATTGGCGGACGGTCGCCTGGGAATCGCGCTTTGCCAGCGATTTGACGAAATGGACCAGATGCCACATGTCTTCATTGCTCAACGAGTCCAGTGCCGGCATGGGGCTGCCCGGAATGCCCAGGCGAATACGGCGGTAAATCTCTTCGCCGGAATCCCCCCCTTTGTAGAGTCCCAGGGTCAGGTTGCGGGGACGAGTCGGGTTTCCATCCGAGTCGAATTGTTTCTGAGGCCCATTTCCAAGCCCGGAAGGTCCGTGACATAGCGCGCAGGCCTGCGCGAAGAGTTCCTTTCCGCGCGCCAAGCCCTGCTCCGTGACGGGGACCTCGGGTCCCGGCGTAAATGGTTCCAGTCCCTTCTTGGCCACGATTTTTTCGCGATTTTGATGCAGGGATAGCGTGTAATCGGTCAGCGCCCAGCGCTCATCTTCACTTAGCCGATCCCATGGCGGCATGGCCGATCCAGGCATGCCCTCGGTGAGGACCTTTTGAATATCCTCTCTCCGCGCCAATCCGCTGGCCGTGCGGACAATCCGGAATTGTCCTGAGGCCAGGTTTCGTGGCTTCGGATTCAACAAGTAGGCCGCCATCCCGTCCCCGGAACCCCCAGGACCGTGGCACACCGAGCAATGCTGCTGGAACAACTCGCGTCCCCACGCGACTCGGTCGACGGCGCTCGTGGCGCTGAACGGTACGCTGGTGGGTTGAGGGGGCGGCGCCGTGGGAAGTAGGTTCCCCGCGGCGTATAGGATCGCCGCCAAGCCCAGGATGGCCAAAGCTAATGGCCAAGGCCTGAGGAATCTTTTGACGGTGGGGTCGGGCATCTCGGTTTCTCCTCAGCGGCTAGCATGAGTAAGGGGACAGGACATTCTTGAGCTTGGTCAAAAAAAGCAGGTCGTGCGGCCTCGCTCGACGATTACGCTGAACCTGTAGAGGCGGGCTGCTTTTCATATCTGGCCCCAGTGGGCCGTTTCCGGAGAGGTCGGATAAGCGAGTACTTGAAAACACTTCCAGAATGCGATCCTTCTCGGCCTTCCAAACGTGATGCAGCGGACACGGATTCTCGTCGCAGCAGGCTTGAAAGCCGAGAATGCAACGCTTGAATCGCTCCGAGCCGTTCACTGCCGATAGGATATCCAGCACGGATATATCCTTGGCGGGCTTCGCCATTCCAAAACCGCCCCGTCGTCCGCGTTGCGAATCCAGCAACCCGCGGCGAGCGAGCGTCTGCAGGATTTTTGACAAATAGAGTTGGGGGATGGAGAGTTCCTGGCTGAGTTCCCTGGCCAGCACGTAGCCGCCTTCGGGCCGAGTGGCGATCGAAATCATGGCTCGCAATGCGTATTCTTCGGTCGCGGTAAGCATGTCGATAGGACTCCATTAGGCCAAGGCGAAACGTTCGATGCTAGGATCAAGGCTTGAATTCGACGTTCAATTCCTGACGTGAATTGCGTTTGTCGATCTCGATCTCCAAGTCTTGCGCTCCATAGACTTCGTGCCAGGCCTTGAGTTTGTACTTTCCCGGCAGCAGTTTCATGGGGAACGCGAAAGCGCCGTCCGCCCCGGTAACCGCGAAGAAGGGGTGTGTAAAAACTCCGCCGTAGGCCTTCATCCAGGGGTGGACGTCGCATTTGAAGCCGCCACGGGCGCCTCTGGCTCGTCGAAAGAACGCTCACTCTCTTCCCCCTGTTTGGCTTGGCTTAGGTTGAAGGGAATATTGACTTTGGCTTGGCAATTGATGTTGTGGAGGGTGGTATCGCTGTTCCGAATGCGAACCGTCTGCCCGACCATCATTCCGAAGACTCGCGGCACGTATTCGCAGCCCCTCTGATCCAACAACAGCGCTTCCTGCGGCGGCGTGAACGTGAACGCATCCATCCCGCTGCTGACGTAGACCAGCACATTGGCCAGCTCGCCGTTGGCGCCCAAAACCAACCGCCTATCGCGAAGAACTCCGCCTTCATGCATCCCCTTGCATACCGCATCCGTACTCACATCGATGGTCTTCGGCGTCGGCTGAGACCCCACCAACTTTACGATTCCGACGAGCTGCGTGGTCGCTTGGTCTTCGGGATAGGCTCCCGATGCCGAAACTGGCGCCGGGCTGTCGGAACTCGCCTTTGCCCTTGATTGAGACGAAGGCGGCGCCGACGAAGGCGGTTTGGCTTTTCCGGTTTTGGCGGGTTGACCACCGCCGCAACCCATGAGCAGCATGGACAAACCGATGAGTCCGAACGCACACCCGATGCGAATCTGGCGGTCACGCATGATGTCCTCCTCCATTACAAGATAAAGATATCTGTTTATATTGGAATGTCAATAGCGCAAAATGAAGAAGCTTGGCCGCAGTTCCCAAACTTCTCATCAACTCTTTGCCGTTTAAGACGTTAAGTTGAACGGGATACCCCGGAAGCGGCCCGAGAGGCTCTCATAACGTCCTCAATTCTTTTCATAATTGGTGAGCGGTCACTGCGTTCGAGCACGGCCTCGATTAGGAACGTACAGGAGGCTTGATGTGCTCGTTGCAATGCCGCTTTGAACTGGTCCAGGGTTTCGACGCGGCAGGCCTCGGCCCCCATCGCCCTGGCCATGGTCACATAGTCCCAACGCGGCAAGTCGTATCGGGCGCATGGCCGGTCGAGCGCCTCAAGCATCATGTACCCACCGTTGTTTAGCAAAAGTATGATGGGGTTGAGTCTTTCGCGGACGAGCGTGCTCAGTTCGCAGCCCGTCATCTGGAAAGCCCCGTCCCCCACCAGGACGAATGGCCTCCGCAAGGGTTCGGCCAGGGACATGCCCAAGGCCGCAGGTACTGCATATCCCATGGTCGCGTAATAACCGGGCGCGAGAAACATGTCGGTCTTCAACTCAAGCCCCAAGAACCAGGAGTCGCCGATATCCGCCACGTAGGCGTAGCGATTCGCCGCAACTCGATTCAACTCGTGAATGATCTGGTTCACGCGGAGGCGAGAAGCGCCCTGGGAAACCTCCTTTTCCTCGGGGACGGAGCACTCGAACCTGGGCACTGGCGCCGTCGCGCGGCATCCGGCGTGTTTAAGGGCGAGTACGACCGCGTCCAGTGGTAGGTCTGGATACACGTGGTGACGGATGCGCACCGCATCTTCGGCGACCTCGATCCAAGTTGCTTTGTCGAACCGATCCGTCCAGAACCCGGAATTAACGTCATTCCGCAGAACCCCGAGAGAAAGCACGCAATCGGAAGCGTCGAGCACGCCACGAGCCGTCGGACCTCCAAGCGCACCCATGAAAACGCCAGCGAAATGGGAATGGGATTCCGGGAATACGCCTTTGCCCAGCACAGAAACCACGACGGGAAGGCCGTAGGTCTCGGCCAGCTTGACGCAAATCGCGGACAGCCCGAATCGGCGTACCCCAACGCCGGCATAAAGCACCGGCCGGCGCGCGGAGAGGAGCGCCCCGCGAATTTCGCGGATGGCTTCGTCGAGCGCTGCGGGATCGACACGCGGCTTAGGGAATTCGCCCAGGGTCGGCGGGTCTATTTCCAAGCGCGCCACGTCGGTGGGGATTTCAAAATAGCCGGGCCTACGATGCTTGACTACCGCGCCGACGACCCGCTCGAACTCCAAGGCAGCTTGGTGCGGGTCGTTCGCCGGTCGCGCCTCCACTGTAAGTTCCCGGAAGACACGCAGCGGCGTATCCCAATCGCGGATCGTGTGATGAACCGGCCTCTCCGGAGGGCGTTCCTTCAAACTTGGCGCGCCGCTGATAATCAACAAGGGCGTATGTTCGGCGTAGGACATGCCGACCGCGTTCACCATGTTCAGCGTGCCCGCACCGTAGGTTCCCAGGGCCACCCCCAAACCCTTGAGTCTCGAATAAGCGTCCGCCGCAAAGGCCGCTCCCGGCTCGTGCGTGCATGTGACGGTGCGCATTCCGGCCTCCGCTTGGCCATCGTATAAGGGCAAGGCAAAATCCCCAGGCAAGCCGAACGTGACGTCCACGCCGAGTTCTTTCAGTCTCGAAAACACCCAGGTTGCCACGCGCATGATGAAGTCCTATTCGGATCCGCTCAAGTCCTCGAGAAGAGTAAAGGCCGCCACGTAAAGCTGAGTGCAGGTTCGCTCGCTCATGGCGAGAGCCACCTTTCCCACCCAACCCTTCAAATGCCGTCTTGCGAATCGGCGGCATCGCGACTTGGCAATCTCCCATTCGGATTCCGTCGCGTTCGCCGCATCCCTATACAGCCAGGACATGATGCGCAGGGCCGCCCCGATGTGGTCGCAAGGCGCTCCGATTCGATTCACGCAATATGAATTGCCGAAAGGGCAACGTTTACCCGGCTCGTGCGGACAATCGGCATCGTGAAGTTGAGACCACTCTGCAGGCGTGCAGTGCTCGGATGCATAGGGCGTGCGAATTCGCAAGGAGGCCAGCGGCTCAAGCCACGCGCGGAACTCCCTCCCAACCATGTCCAGCTCTCGGCCATTTGCGCAGGTAAGGTCAATGGCATGACACAACCACTCGACAGCGTGCAACGTACCAGGAAATTCCGGCAAAATAGCCAACGATTGCCGAATCTGTACTAGCAACTCAAGAGCTGGAGGTTCGCTCATCAAGTCGGCGCAAATCTCGTATAACCTGCTACGCAAACGCTCAGTTGTGTATTCGAAGAGAAGCATAGTCTAGAGTTCCAGGCGGGAGCCTTTTCGTGTACCCATCAGTCAGCCTCACGGTAAGCGTTCTTGTGCAATGACCGTTCAATGTCATTAAACTAGAAGTATGCCCATATATCAAGATATTACGATGCCTATATAGTTTAAATTGCAGTGGATAGGGTTAGCGGCTGAAGTGGTTGTAGCGGCCAAAGCGACTGTGTGCGCGGTGGAAGCGCGTGATTCCAACGAGGGAAGGATTCGTTCTCGGTTCGGGCTGCCAGGGACCGGGTAACTACTCCGACGGCGAGGTCGAGGCCGAAAGGGGCTCGCCGGAGGTCGGGGACAACGTGGGAATGACCCACGGCGAGTGAGCAGGCCGTAACAGAGGGCCCGTGTAATCGGGCTCGGTGAAGACCGTGCAGGCCTCAAAAGGGGAAACCCAGTTGCCGACCTGTTCTGGTTCAGTGCGAAGTGGACAACGGCCGGTCGCGAGAAGACTTCCGTGAAGTTGGCCATACCGGCTCCTTATGCCGGGAAGGTGATGCGTTACTCATGCACATCAGCCCCCGGACAAGACATTCCGATGTCCCGTTGAATGTTCCGCTGTATATCCATCAGGGCTAAACCGCCGCTTCCACTCTCCTTTTGGACGGTAACGTCTTCTATGGCGTACAGGGCGACTACAACTCTTTCGATTCGCAGACTTTCTTCCTGAATCGTGCTCAATGCCTCCTGGGCAGTACTGGAAAGGCTGGAGTCCTTGGATAGCCGCCTTGCGTATCCGCCGATGGAGGAATTCGCGTTGCGAACAAAATGCGCAACGGTCCGAGTGATTTCACGTAACGTCTCGTTTGCCAATTTGGCCGATTCGACAAGCCTTCGCGTATTTTCCAGCTCCTGTTTGCGCTCAAGAAGCAACCCCACGCCAAGGCCGAACGTACCTCCCAAGATCGCATAAAAAACGGACATGGGCCACATGTGGAGGGAGAAAGCCATGCCGCTCCATCGCAAGGCATCCGCGATGTCCCGGCCTTCGGGCGACAGCAGCATGCGATTGACCGCCATCGCATACGGGTGCACTATGCCGACCCCCAGGGCCGCTCCAGCGCAACAGGTAATTCCCAACCGCAAAGCTTTTCCGTGGTTCGTGGAGCTTCTCGTGGACATGCTCATACCCTCGGCTCCCAACGGCACGCGCAAGTCTAGGTTCACCGTGCCGTTACTTCACACTCCCGAATTGCCGAGACAGCTTGGCTATTTCCAGGATCGAAATGGGAATGGCCGAGACAGCGGCCAGCATCAGGCAATCCGACCAACTCATCATGCCCGTCTTAAGAAAGCCGCCCAGAACCGGATTGTGGTGGCTCCAGACTTGAAACAGGAACGCGACGCCCACAACAAACGCCAGGCGAAGGTTTGTAAACGTTCCCACCTGGAAAAGCGTCTTGGTTTCGCTCCGGCAACCGAATGAGCGCAGTAACTCCGCGAAGACCAGAGCCGCAAAGGCATGGGTCCGAGCCATTTCGAGGGTTTCGAATCTCAAGCCGTATACGTATACCCCAAAGGCAACTGCGGCGGTTAGAAACCCGGTAGCCCCCATCAATATAAGGAAACCCCGGTCGGCGATAGCGGTTCCTGCCTTCCGCGGCCCGCGCTTCATGACGTCAGGATCGATGGGATCGGTCGCGAGGCATAGCGCGGGAAGACCGTCGGTTACCAGATTGATCCACAGCAGATGGATAGGCAACAAGGCCATGGGAAGTCCACACACCACGCATGCGGTCATCAACAGGAGTTCGCCGGCATTGCCGGCAAGAAGATACTGGAGCGTCTTCTTAATGTTGTCGAAGATGCCGCGTCCTTCCTCCACGGCGGCGACGATGGAGGCGAAGTTATCGTCCGCCACGATCATATCCGAGGCTTCCTTCGTCACCTCGGTCCCGGCCTTGCCCATGGCGATGCCCACATCGGCGCCTTTGATGGCTGGCGCGTCGTTCACGCCGTCTCCCGTCATCGCGACAATGGCATGCCGTGTCTTCCAAGCCCGCACGATCCGGAGCTTGTGCTCCGCGGTGACTCGCGCGAATACGGCAACCCGATCCACCTGGCCGCTAAGTTCGGCGTCGGAAAGCCTGTCCAGTTCAAGTCCAGTGAGGGCCTTGCCGTCGCTCTCGGCAAGACCCAGTTCCCGCGCGACGGCCAGCGCGGTCCGGGGATGGTCGCCGGTGATCATGACCACGCGGATGCCTGCGCTGCGGCAACGCGCCACGGCATCTTTGGCCTCTGGCCGCGGCGGATCGTACATGCCGGCAAGGCCCACGAAGACCAGGTCGCTTTCAATCTCCTCCATCGATGGGGCGTCCGGGTCCTGGACGCCTTCTTTCATGGCCGCGCCTAAAACGCGCAAGGCCCGCCCGGCCCACGCCGCGTTGAGCGCTGAAATGCGCTCGCGATCCCTGTCCGTCAAGGGCTTGACGCCCTTGGGCGTGAGTACGCGCGTGCAGCGCGCCAGCAGTACGTCGGGGGCCCCTTTGACCAGGGCCCTAAAGCCGCCTTGAGGCGTCTTCCGGATCGCCGTCATCATCTTGCGGTCGGAATCGAAAGGAAATTCCCTGGCTCGCGGCCACTCCGTGTCCAGGGTCGCGGGCAAGACCCTTGCTTTGGCGGCAACCGCAAGTAGGGCGCCTTCGGTCGGATCGCCGATCGCCTTCCAGCGCCCGTCCTCCTGAGCCAAATGCGCCGAGTTGCAGCCGGCCAGGATCAACATCAGGTCGCTCAGGCCCGTAGCTCCTGGCTCGGCTTCGCCTGGCGTTCGTGGGGAAATCGCGCCATCGGGTCCGTATCCTTCGCCCGTCACTTCCCACTCCCGATCGCAGGCGTAGAGGGCGCGCACGGTCATTTCGCCCACGGTAAGCGTGCCGGTTTTGTCGGTACAGATCACCGAGGTCGATCCCAGCGTTTCCACCGTTGGCAGCCGTCGCATCAAGGCGCGCCGGCGCGCCATGCGCTGAACGCCGACCGCGAGCGAAATCGTCACCACGGCAGGGAGGCCTTCCGGTACGGCCGCGACGGCCAGACTGACCGCGGTCAGGAACAACTCGAACACTTCCATGCCTCTCGCCAAGCCAAGCACAAAAACCAATCCAACCACGCCCAGCGAGGCCCACACGAGCAGCTTTCCGAATGCCTGGAGGCGCCTCTGAAGAGGAGTGCCGTCATCCCGACCTGCCTTTTGAATCAAGCCCGCGATATGGCCCATTTCCGTCGCCATGCCGGTCGCCACCGCCAAGGCTTCCGCGGATCCGGTGGCCACGCTCGTGCCCATGAAGACCATGTTCTTGCGGTCGCCCAACGGCACTTCTTCGCGATCCAGATCCCCGGCGTGTTTCCCCACCGCGTCCGACTCGCCGGTAAGCGCGGCCTCCACGCACTTCAAGGAAGCAGCTTTCGTGAGCCGCGCATCGGCGGGGACCAGATCGCCCGCCTCCAGAACGAGGACGTCTCCCGGAACGATCTCGCGCGCCAGCACATCGCGGACCGTGCCGTTTCGGCGAACGCGCGCATGCGGCGCCGTCATGCGCTTGAGCGCGGCCATGGATTTCTCGGCGCTGAACTCCTGGTAGAACCCTATGAGCGCATTGAGTACCACGATGGCCGCGATGGCCAGCGCGTCTATCCATTCGCCGAACAATCCCGAAACGATGCCGGCCGCGATCAGGATCCATACGATCAGGCTGCCGAATTGGCTGGCGAGAATGGCCCAGGGATTGACGGGCTCCGAGTCTTTTAATTCGTTCGGCCCAAACCGGTGAAGGCGCTTCGCGACTTCTTCATCCGAGAGGCCTTCGGCGACCGCCCCTACCCGCGCTTGTACGGACTCCAAATTCAAAGCATGCCACTCCACGCGGGGAGAAGGGCCGGCAAACTCGCTCATGCTCGTTCCTCCCTTGTTTTCGGCGTGCTTATTTCGAACCGGCGTCCAATTCGCTACTAGCCAGAGAAAGCGGTTCTGTATCTATCCTTGCCAGGCATTTCCCTTCTCGAATCGCTTGGGGTCTTTGCGGAACGATTCAGCGCAAATGGAACAACAGAAGTAGTAGATCTTTCCACCGCGTCGGATCTGGCGAGAAGCGTCCTTGGGATCAATCCACATGCCGCATACGACGTCGCGGGCCGTCCGGGGGCGATGCCCGGTTTGGGGCTGCCATTCAGCGCTGAAGCAACTTGGACGCCGGAAATGATCCTTTTGGTACAATCGAATCAACCCATTCACTAAGCGCTGCGGATCGCTTTCATAAAGCACGCGCGCGCCGGTCTCCTTCTTGCACGCGGACAGTATGTGGGGAACCAGACCGGTAATGCCTCCGGTGCCTCGTAGTACGCCAATCAGCTTGCCTTCGTCATAGGCAATGGCCAATTCGCCCAATGTCCCGCTCCTACCGCCAACTATCACCACCATGTCCGACGACCGTATGTTCACGACCTCGCGGCCCATCAATCCGCTTCCCGTGTAGATCAGGACGTCATGTCCTTCGGCAGGAGAGCCGTACTTGTGGATATGCTCGTGCAGACTTAGTCCTGGCGAAATTCCGATGACCAGCCCGCCTTCCCGCTTGGCGCCGTCCGCTGCGGCTAACGGAAGGCCGGGACAAGCTCCGGTCACCAAGATGCAACCGCGCTTGGCGATCGCTCTGCCGAGCGCGTTGGCTTTTCTCAGGTATGCGTATGTAATCTTTTGGCCGGCGCCGCCCATGACTCCGATCTTTGGGCACATCCCCGCGATAAGACCCGCGGGGCGATGGCGCCCGGGAGGAAGGCCATGCCGGCCGTTACGCCGGGGAAGCGACGCGTTACCCATGCGAATCGGCCTCCGGACGAGACATCCCGATGTGCTGCGGAAAAACCCAGGCCGTTCGCCTGCCAGTTCGCTCATATTGCATTCCTCCCGCGCTCCCATCCGCCGCTCAGTGACTCAAGTAGCGAGCGATGAAGAGCACGGTCAGGATCAGGCTGCACACGATGGTCGTGACGGCGACGCCGTAGGTCTCCTGGCCTTCGGGGGCCGCGAAGCGGCCCTCGCCCCTGCTTAACCATAGGCCGCTCGCGACGAAGGCGACGATCGCCAGCCCGCCCTTAGAGACCCAGTGGTGCCCGGTCAGCCCGGTAAGTGTCGCTTTGACCGCTTCGGCCAACTCGCCGGCAATCGTTAATCCGGTGATCGTCACCACAGCGATGAGGCACGCCGCGCCGAATGTCCGTACGCTCATGACCTAGCCTCCATGGATGTGCGCACCGAGCATGACCAAGTAGCCCAGCCCGGCTATCGCAAAGGCGATCAGCACGATTAGGAAACTCTCGAGGATCACGGCGGTGCGGTTCAGTCTCTCTGGATCGTCCCCGCTTCCGCGAAGGCGCCCGTATACGGACATCCCTAGAAAGGGGAGAAAGAGGAAGACGTGCTCCTTCAGCTCCATGGCGATCCCGTGCGCCCATCTCAGGGATCCGGCCTGGATCGCGGGTTTGACGTTCGGGCCGTAGTGCATGAGATAGTAGTACCCGCCAACGAACCAGGAGAGGGCCAGCAGGACGACGCCGATTAGAGCGGCCCGCCTCGCCCGTCTTAGGCGCAACGGCGTTGGCTCCATCGTCTCCACCAAGCACCATAGAAAGGTCAAGGCGCCCACTTCGCCGAATATGGCATGCAGGCCGATGAGGATATAGATCAAGCCTTTACTCCTTATCCCTGTTTTGACCCTTGGCGGCAGGTTACCGGCGCGTGCCGCCACGGACGCCGGCGCGGCAACTCGCTGCGGGTCCGCATGTCGGCGATCGTGTTGGGCATCACGCCGTGCGCGCGGGAAGCGTCATTCCTTTTTCTCCTCGTCCTTGGGCTTGGACGAAGCCGCGCCGAGTTTTTCCAGGTAGGCGCCCGGGTCTTTCTGGAACTCCTTGGCGCAGCCGCCGCAGCAAAAGCGAACCAGGTGATTCACGTGCACGTGGTCCACGGCCTCGTCTTCCAATGCTTCGCCGCTGACCACGCAGGTCTTCAAGGGATAGTCCGGTTTTTGCTTTACGATAATCGCTTCGTCCAACTTCTTCAGGTACTCAGCGGGCTTCTCCTCCAATTCATGGACGCAGGCTTTGCAGCAAAACATCAAGGGGCGTCCCTTGTATTCATAGGCAAACGCGGTTCCCATGGAGGTCAGTTTCTTGCCTGAGACGACGCAGGTATCCAACGGATACGGATATGCTTTTGGCGGCGCCGCATCCTTACCTTCTTCGGCCTTTTGCTCCTCGGCCGTAGCGCTAGCGACGGTTGCCATCAACAAGCAACCCGCCAAAAAGCCGATCGATGCATGGCGTTCCATGGCTTCACTCCTTTGCCGTGGTCTCGGGCAATTCCGAGGCCGGTCCATTGCTTGTACGGCGCCACTTCCACTCCTCCACCGCGCAGAACATGCACGGAACGATAAAGATGGTGATGAGCGAAACGGCCATGCCACCGACGGACGGAATGGCCATCGGCTGCATGACGTCCGAGCCCCTGCCGCTGGTCCAGAAGACCGGGAGCAGGCCGAAACAGGTGGTCGCGGTCGTCATTAGGCATGGCCGAATGCGCTTCAGGCCGGCTTCGATGACGGCCTCGCGGATCTCTGCCTTGTTACCGAACGTTCGTCCATCGAATACATCTTCCAGATAGGTGGACATGACCACGCCGTCGTCGTCCACCACGCCGAACAGGACCAGAAAACCGACCCATACGGCGATCGAAAGATTCACGTCCCACCAGGCGAGCATGAAGAAGCCGCCCGAGGCGGAGACCATGACCCCAAAGAAGATGATGAAGGCGATCCACCAACGCTTGAAACCGACGAAGAGCATGACAAACATGATCAGCAAGGTCAGGGGTATAAGCCACATGAACTGCCTGGTGGCGCGGCGCTGGTTTTCGTACTGCCCGCCCCAATCCCATGTGACGCCTTCCGGCCTTTCTATGCGCCCATCTGCAACCGCGGCAAGGATGGCGGCTTCCGCCTCTTCCTGAACGCTGACTTCGTCGCGATCCCGCGTGTTCATGGTGACGTATCCCACTAGGCGCGTATTTTCTCCCTTGATCTCCTGTGGACCAATAACGTAGGAAAATCTGACAATCTGCGTAAGCGGAATGTGTGCACCGGACATGGTAGGGACGAGGATCTTTTCAAGTTCGGGGAAATCTTCGCGGTAGTCGCGCAGGTATCGCACGCGGATCGGGTAACGCTGCTTACCTTCGACGGATTCGGACAAGTTCATCCCGCCGATCGCCATCTCGATCACGTCCTGAACGTCGCGGATGTTGACGCCGTAGCGCGCTATGCGTGCCCGGTCGATCTCGAACTCAAGATAGGGCTTGCCCACGATACGGTCTGCGATCACGTCCGTGGCCCCTGGGATATGTTTCAGCAGTCCTTCTACTTGGATGGCGAATTTCTCGATGTCGTTTAAGCTCTCCCCATAGATCTTCACGCCCATCATCGCCCGGAAGCCGGACTGCAACATCACGATGCGCGTCTGGATCGGTTGCAGCCAGGTGGGCAGGACGCCCGGGATGGCCGTTTTCTCCTGAAGCTCGTCGAGAATCTCGGACTTGGTGATCCGCCGCTCCTCGGGCCATACCCACGCCAGTGGCGCCTTGACCCATTCAGGCCAGCCGGAGAAGAACCGCTCCTGCGAAACCATGCGCCACTCATCCTCCGGTTTGAGGATGACAACGGTTTCGAACATCCCGATCGGCGCCGGGTCCAGGGCCGTCTCCGCGCGTCCCAGTTTGCCAACGACCGATTGAACCTCAGGAACGGACGCGATGGCGAGGTCTTGCTTGGCATTGACCTCGATGGCCTGCGAAAGGCCCGCGTGGGGCAGCAGGGACGGCATGTAGAGGAACGAGCCCTCGTCGAGCGGCGGCATGAATTCTCGGCCCATCCCGGGCAGGATGCGTCCTTCGCTTAGGACTTCCAATCCGTCACGCTGTTCCGCTTCCGCGGCTTTCGGCTCCTGCCGGCGAAAGAGCACGCGCAACCACGAATACCCGTCCTTGCGAACCTTCTGCCAGCGCAGTTGGGAAAGTTCAAGCAGGGGTCGGCGGCGATCGTCGTCTTTCTCGAGATACATCTGGCTGCGCAGTTCCGGCGAAATCTCCTCATGGGCGAAAAAAATTCGCGGCAAATTCAACTGGGAAAAGAGTCGTCCCAACGCCCAGCCAGATGGTCAGCCCGGCGAACAGAATGAGGCAAGGAAAAACCATGAACGTCTTCTTATGGTCGAGGATCCAGCGGAGCGTCGGAACGTAGGCGCGCGAAATCTGACGCGAAACGACGTTCTCTTCGAGGGGCAGGAAGCGCTCTTTGGTCATGCGGACAACGGCCAGGTAAACAATAACGCCGACCGCTATAGCGGTGGGCCAACCGCTGTAGTGGCTGTGTTCCCAGCCCAGCATCAGCGCCGCGTGCGTGGCAAGCGTCGCGAGCAGGCCGATGCCGCCGGCGACACCATGAACGATCCTCCGCTTCCAGGGCGTCGGCCGGAAGAGCAGGTAACAAAGGAATGGAACCACTGTAATTGCCAAGACGACCGAAGCGCCGATAGCGAAAGTCTTGGTGAAGGCCAGCGGCTTGAACAGCTTGCCCTCCTGGTCGGTGAGGAAGAAGACGGGCAGGAAGGAGACGATGGTGTTCGAGACCGCGGTAAGAATCGCGCCCGCGACTTCCTTGGCGCCTTCGTAGACGTTATCGAAGTGGCTCTTCCCGGGTCGCGCCTCGGCGACTCTGCGGTAGATGTTCTCCGTCATGATAATGCCCATGTCGGCGACGTCGCCGATGGCGATGGCCAGTCCGGCCAGCGACATGATGTTGCTGTCCACCCCGAAGAGCCACATGCAAATGAAGCACAGCGCCACGCTGAGCGGCAGGGTGACCAGCACGCATGCCGTGCTGCGCAGGTGAAGCAAGAAGACAAAGATGACCAGGCCCGCGACCAGCGCCTCTTCGCTCAGCGCATCCTTGAGCGTGTCGATCGTCTCGTGGACGATGTCGGTGCGGTCGTAGAAGGGCACGATCCGGACTTTGGAGACGCGGCCGTCCACGAGTTGCTTGTCACGCAGGCCCTTTTCGATGTCCTTCAGCTTTTCCTTTACTCGTTCCATTACCTCCAGGGGATTCTCGCCGTAGCGCATGGTTACCACGCCGCCCACGGCCTCGACGCCGCCCTTGTCGAGCGCGCCGCGCCGGAAATCCGGCCCCAGGGTCACGCTGGCGACATTCTTGAGATAGATGGGCACGCCCTCTGCTTCGCGGACCACGACGTTTTCGAGATCACCGGTCGACTTAATGAAGCCCACGCCGCGGATGAAGAACTCCACGCCGTTCTTCTCGATGACCTTCGCGCCCACGTCGATGTTCGATTTGACCACGGCGTTGTAGACGTCCATCAGCGAGACGCGGTGCGCGCGCAGCTTGTCGGGATGCAGGTCGATCTGGTACTGTTTGACATAGCCGCCGACGCTGGCGACTTCGGAAACGCCTTCCACGGAGTTGAGCTGGTAACGTATGTACCAGTCCTGGATGGAGCGCAGTTCCGCGAGGTCGAAGCCTTCCCCTTCCACCGTGTACCAGTAGATCTGCCCCAGGGCCGTGGCGTCCGGCCCCAGCACCGGGACCACGCCCTGCGGCAGTCGTTCCTGGGCCACGTTCATCCGTTCCAGAACGCGCGCCCTGGCCCAGTAATAGTCCACCTCGTCCTTGAAGATCACGAAGACCATGGAGAATCCGAAGCCCGACATGGAGCGAATCGTCTTCACGCCCGGCGTGCCGGTCAGCGCGATGGTCAGGGGATACGTTACCTGATCGTCCACGTCCTGAGGCGAACGGCCCTCCCAGTCAGCGAAGACGATCACCTGCTTCTCGCCAATATCGGGAATCGCGTCCACGTGGACCTTGCGCAGGGCCACGTAGCCGCCGATACACAGGCCTACGACGATCAACGTCATTAGGAAAACGTTGTTCAGGCACCAACGGATGACGGCGTCAATCATGGCGAACCGATCCCATTGACCTTGGATTTTCCTTGCTCAATGTTTGTGCCCCTCGGGCATGGCCTTTTCGGGCGGCGCCTCTCCACCGTGACTGCCATGGTCGTGCCCGCCGCCCCCGGCCCGCCCTTAGGGAACAACAGGCTTTGCATACCCCGAATTTGCACTTGGCTGTCGATCAGGAAATTTCCGCGTACCGCGACCGCATCGTGTTCCTTGAGCCCTGACAGGACCGGATAGAACTCTTTCGTCTGGCCGCCTTCCGATACCGAAGCGCGCGGACCCAGCGTGACCTGGACGGGCTCGAATTCGCCCTTGACGCGTTCCACATAGACCAGCTTGTTCAGGCCGCTATCGAGCACTGCCGCCAAGGGAACGGCCAGGATCTCGCCGCTCGTCTGGGGCGCCTTGCTGAGCTTCATGCCGCAATCGGGACAGTTGCCCGGCTTATCCGATTTCACATGCGGGCACATTTCGCAAATCCATGTCTCCTGGTGAACATCTTTTTCAAGTTTCATGCCGCATTTCGGACAGTTCCCAGGCTGGTCTTGCATGACTTCCGGATGCATGGGGCAGGTGTAGCGTTCGCCCGGATGGCGCCCATGCGCGGAAGAAACCTGCTTGAGGTCCATGCCGCACAGATCGCACTTGCCGGGGCCGTCCTTCAGGACCTCCGGGTGCATCGGGCAGTTGAACCGCCCTTCCACGCCGGTGGGCGCGGCGTGTCCATCGGAAAGCAAGGGCACGCGAATCCGGGCGCTGACGAACATGCCCGGCTTCAGGCGGCCATCCGTATTCGTCACGTTCACTCGCACGCGAATGGTGCGCGTGGATTCATTCAGGGTGGGGCTGATGAAGGTCACCATACCCTTGAAAGATTCGCCCGGGTAAGCTTCAGCCGCGATCTCCACGAGTTGTCCGTACTGCACCCATGCGTATTCGAACTCATAGATGTCCAAATGCACCCAGAGGGACTCCAGGTTGGCGAGGCGGTACAGCGCGTCACCTGCCTTGACCGAGCTTTTCTCGACGACCATCTTCTCGACGACGGTTCCTTTCACCGGCGAGTAGATGGTCATCCGCTCCTCGATCTTCCTGGTCTTGAGTAGTTCCTCGATCTGTGCGTCGGTAATCTCCCAACGCCGGAGCTTCAGCCTCGCCGCTTCCACCAGGCGCGCGTTATCCGGGGTCTCAACCGCCAGGAGCAGTTCCTTCTGCGCAATGACCAAATCCGGGCTGTAGATCTCGACCAGATGATCGCCTTTCTCCACCGCCATGCCCGTGTAATCGACAAATAGCCTTTCCACGTAGCCGTCAACGCGGGTCGTGACTGTGGCCAGCGCCGTCTCGTTGAACTGGATCATGCCTACGGCGCGAATCTCTTTGAACAGCTTGCGTTTGACCACGTGGGCCGTTTGAACGCTGGCCATGGCGCGCGCGTGCTCGGAGAGCTCCAGCTTGGGGTCGCCTGTACCTCCGCCGCTTGCGTCGGCCTGAATCAGGGGCATCTCGCAGATCGGGCACTTGCCCGGATTGGGCAGCCGGACCTGCGGATGCATGGAGCAGGTCCAAGCGGTCTGCGCTTTTGCCCCCTCCTGTGAGGACTCACCAACCTGTGCGGACTTGCCGCCGCGCAGGGCAAAGCCGGCTCCAAAGGCCAGCAGCAGTAGCGCCAACATGCCGATCCATTTCCGCTTATCGTTCATGGCTTCTGCTCCTCGCGGGAACCGGGCAGCAGGCGCGCAGCGCTCCGGCCACAAGCCCCTTCCAGATCGACTAAAGCCCGGTTGTGTTCCATCCGGGCTTTTTCCAGGCTCAGCGAGCTGTTCAGGTACAGGCGCGCCGAATCGAGGTATTCGATGAATGGCGTCGCGGCGGTGTTGTAACGTTCCCGATAGGTCTCCAGCGCCTGGCGTGCTTTGGGAACCACCGCGTCCGCCAGCGTCTTACGCTCCCGGGTCGTGGCGTCGGCCATGAAATGCGCATCCTTCACCATGAAGGCCACGTCGGCCTCCATGGCATCCCGCATGCGCAAAGCCTGCTGGACACGCACGCGAAGCTCGTCGATGTAAGCCGCGTTCGCGCCGAACCCGGCACGTTCGGCGGACGGCTTCTGCATCGGCGGAAACGCAGCCATCTCCGAGCGGGTGGGCCCCGCCTCGGCGCCCACTGAAGGAGCGATCAGGCTGGCGCCCTGGGATCCGCGCGGAAGAACCATCGTCTCGGCCATGCGGACCATGGTCTCCATCAGCGCGACCTCGACACGCGCTCCAGCCAGGGCTTGGTTCTGCTGAGCAGCCAGGCGAAGCAGTTCGTCCAGTGCCTGAACCTCGTCCGACAGGTCTGTGGGGTGCAAGGCGCCCCACGGCGTTTCGGGCGGCAGACCCAGCACCGCGTTGACTTTCGCTATGGCGTTGATCCGCTCGCGTTCGGCCGTGAGCACCTGGGTATCGAGCATCGCAAGTTCGGATTGCGCTTTCAGCGAATCGGCCTGGCTGGCGCGGCCTACCTTGAGTTGCTCGGCGGCTATGGCGTCCATCTTGGCGAAGAGGTCGCGGTTCTCCTTCAGGATCGCCGCCTGTCGTTCGGCGAATTGCACGGAGAAGAAGCCGCGCGCCGCGTCGTTGATGGCCTTGCGCAAGGCCTCGATGTACTTCAGGCGCGCAAGCTCCGCCTCCTGGTCGATGGCCTGCCCCTTCAGCGCCAATGCTGACGGAAACGGAAACGCCTTTTCAGGCATTTCCTTATGACTCTGGGGGCCGACCATCGTGTCCAGCTCGCGGACGAACGAGCGGTACTGCGCGATGAGTTCCTCCAGGTAGGCCGCCTGCTCGAATCGCCGAAGCGTGGAGCGCAGCGCTTCATAGGCCACGCGAGCCTCGGGATTGCGCTCGGCGGCCAGCAGCATGACCAGCGGCATGGAAATCCCAGTTTGCAGGAGGGCAGCGGCCTGCTCCTGGTTTGCGCCTGCCGGCTTGACCTTGGAGAGAAGGTCGGCCGGCAAGCCGGCAATCAATTCGGCATCGCCCAATTCTTGCTCGACCCGCTTGACCCAAGCCTCCCGCCTTTCCGCAATGGATGCCATCAGTTCCTTGAATGCTTGTCGATGCGTCTGCGCGTCACGATCCGTGGAGGTTGATCGAGCTTGCTTAACAAAAGCCTCCACGAGCTTCGTAGTGGACGGGTCCCGGGAGGATTCAGCCTCGGCGGCCGCGGCGATCCCCAATGGTAGGGTGCATAGGATGGCCAAGCAGCAGGGCAACGTCCGCATCGTCAGCCTGAAAGAGGTCATGGCGCCGGCTCCTTGTTCTCGCCTGGGGTATGAGGTTCAGGAGTGTCCTGGCTCTCGTTGACCGGTTCGAAGGCCGTGCCAAGGATCCGCTCTACGCGCGCCAGATGCTGATAGAAATCCGCGGTTGCTCGGAGGCGGGCGAGTTCAAAATTGTGCACCGTAGCCGTGGTTTCGAGCACGGACGCGAGGTTTGCTTCGCCCTTGCGATACAGTTCCTCGGCCGATTGCAGGGCTTGCCGCCCCTGAGGAATGAGCGTGTCGCGATAGAGCCGAACCAGTCTGCTCGCGTTGCGCAACGAGAAGTACGCCTTGGCCAGCGCCGCGCGAATCTCCTGGCGTTGCGCTTCTTCTTCGGCCAAGGCCGCTTTTTCCATCTCCGAAGCCTCGCGAGCCATGGCTTTGTATTTGTTGAACCAAAGGGGGATCGAGATTCCCACGCCCACGGTGATCGGATCGCGCGTGGGGTCGGTTCCATCCGGCATCTCGCCGGTGCGCATGTAGCTGGCGCTCACCGAAAGGTCGGGAATCGGCGCGCGGCGCGCGTACTTGCTTTGAAGGATCGACCGCTCGACCTCGATGCCGGCCGCGGCCAATTCCTGGTTGTAGCGTTCGGCAATTTCGAGCAGGCTGTCCAGGGAGTCACGCAATTCTGCCGGGTCCGCCACGTCTTCCGTGGGGCCCAGGCCTCGCCCCTTTGGCAGCGCGAGCATGGCGCTCAACCGAGCGGCTTCGGTTTCACGCATCTCCTTCAGCAGGACCAAGTCGTACCCTAGCTGTTCACGCTGGCTCTCGGCGCGGAATTGCTCAGGCAGTTTGGGCCTTCCAACCTCAGTGCCTCCGGCGGCTAGGGCCGCGTAGCGCTCATAGAGCTTGCGAATCTCCGTGGTGACGGACTGAGCTCGGTCGATGTAAAAGAGTTCAAAGTACATCTCCTTCGCGTCGGTAAGCGCGTTGCGTGTGGCCGCCTGGTATCTGAGGAAAGCGGCCTGCGCCTCTTTGTCGGCGATCTTTCCGGCAATCGCCAGCTTTCCGGGATAGGGGATGGACTGCGAAATCATCAGTTCCCATTTTTCTTCCTCCGGCGCCATCTGCCGGACGTAGTACCTCCCCGAAACCATCGGATCCGGCAGCGTGAAGGCTTGGGGATACTTCTGCGCCGCAGCCTGCCATTTGTGGTAGGCCGCCTTGACCATCGGGCTCTCTATAGCCGCGGCATGCAGCAGCTCCGGGAGCGTGAGCTTGTCCGACAGCCCGGCAATGGGATTCTCGGCTCGGTTCGCGATTTGCCCCTCTGCGTTACATTCCGCAAGGACGTGGCGGGCCATGCGGGCCTCCATCAGTTCGTCCGCATCCATCCACGGTCGCGCAGACGATCGTGAGGTGCCGCAACCGCTCTGAAGTAGGGCAGTTGCCGACAGAAGAGCGCCCAGAAGCAGGTAATCTCGCAGTCTTCGCATAATCGGAATCCACATCGAATTCAGGTTTAAGCCTTACGGCTATGGCATCATTCAGGCTCGCGGGCCGTGTCGCCGATACGCTACATGCGTGGAAAACGACCCCATGGGCAGACCCTGCCCCGGCCTGTTCGCTGGCGCCTCTTGGATATTGGGAACTGCTAGAGCAGGAATGTGGATTTCAAAAGATATATCGGTCGCGAGGGAAGAAGAGGAGGTGCTGGCCCGACTGTGGTTGCGCAGAAATCGATCTCTATCCTCGGTGCCGCGAAGTTGAAAAGGACGGCGTAAGCAGTCTTGGAGTAGTTTGTCTGACCTTCATAGATCTTGCCGTCTTGGATACCGCTTCCCACAAAGATTTTGCAGCCGCAACAACACGTCTTCAATTGACCAACCTTCGTCCCCACATCTTCCTGCTTCAATGTATCGGCCGAATGGCAGCAAGAACGCAAGACCACCTTGTCAGGGGCGGCCTCTGAGCTAATAGAAGAAAGGAAGTGGCAAGGACAAAAGCCATATCCGGCCCCGAGAAATAGGATCGGGAGCAGCAAGCCCAATATACAAGCATTCACGCATCTCATACAACCTTGACCCTATGCGGCGACACGGCTAATGACAAGTCCATTCTGCCGCGTGTCCTGGATCAAGAACGGTGAGGCCGCGACGTTGGCCTAGGCGCCCATTCTACATTGAGCTTGATGGCTTGGCGTGCCTTGCACCCGGGGACTTCGCTTTCTGATAGGCGATATCCAAGGCGCAGAACCTGCTACGGCACAAGTCCCCCGAGATCACTCTTCAAATGCGGCGCATTATCGTGGAACGGCAGCTGTCCCTTCCCAATCTCTGATCGTATTTTCCAGCCCTTCTCTACCCAATTGCCGTCGCAGTTCGCCTTTCGCCTTCCTGCCCTAATTCGGTAATCCGTAACCCAGACCCCGCAGACCTCGTCGCCTTACCCGCGCCGTCGTGCCCAGCCGTTTTGCGTATGAACGTTAAGCTCGCGCGCTTCGATGCCCCGAGGCGTGCAATTCGATGCTGGCGCGGTTCTACCGGTCCGAGGACGAACTTCTACGCCTGCATCGCGGCCTGAAGCAGACGGCGTGTCCGGCTTGCAAAGCGACCGGCACCCTCAACCTGCACGGCTGGCTCTACGGCTACGGCGAGCACGACGAACAACGCAAATCCCGGCGCGGGCGGCGGGTCTTCTGCAACAACCGCAAGCGTCGGCGCAACGGCTGCGGGCGCACCTTCAGCGTCTGGGCCGTCGATAAGCTCAAACGCATGCGCCTGAGCGCCGGCGCCCTGGGGTCGTTTCTGGCCTTCGTGTTCACGCTCGGCGATAAAGCCGCGGCTTGGCGCGCGGCCGGTTCGGACCTGAGCGTCTCCTGCGCCTACCGTCTCTGGACGCGGTTCCTGCACGCCCAAAGCCGCCTGCGAGCCGCGCTGGTACGCCTCTACCCTTCGCCGCCCGAGCGCTCCCATGCAGGGGGGCCGGCCGAGCAGACCCTGGCCCACCTACGAGCGGCCTTTCCGCACGACCCTTGCCTCGTCTCGGCCTTTCAGCACCGGCTCCGGGCCGCTTTCCTGTAGGCGCCGCCTTCGGCCAAGCCGAGCATCCCGATCGTCCCGCATCGAACCGCTTACGCACCCGCAAACCCGCTCCGGCCGCCCGCCGAAACCCTGACGACCTTCGAACTGCCCGTGCCGTGGCTGCCGCTCTTTCGCTACTACGTCGCCTCGCTCGAAGACGGCTTTTCGCGCAAGCTCCTGGCGCTTCGCATCTACCGCGACGCCCCTACGACCGCCGACATGCTGAAGCTGGTCCGCTCGTGCGCGAAGGAATGGCCTGGGTGCGTGGACCAAGCGCAAAGCAATGGGCTGGGTGTCGAGCACTTTTCCTTCGACCGAGACCCGCGCGCCGAGAACATCGTCGTCCTTGCTGTTGCGAAAGTTCTGCTAGGCCACGATGAAGACGCCATTGAAGAACGCGAGGCGTGGGTTCTCCTGTACGCCCGTCTTGCACGGCGCGATCTTGACGTTGCCGATCGTCTGGTGCGCGTCCGACCTCGGGACCGGGATCCACAGCTTCAGCTTCTTCGCGCCGGCAGGGACCTCCTTCACGAACGCCTGGTAGGTAAACGTGAACGAGCGCGCCCTCTTGCCCGAGGGAGCCTCGCGCGCATCCAACTCGGGGTCCGCCGCACGGGCGGGCAGGACCAGCAGGCCCAGTAAGAGCCCTGCACAACACCGTGTCGCGATCATCGCACGTTCCTCCCTCAGAGAACGAATCGGTTGCTCTCGCCAACGACCATGGTCTGCCGATGGAATCTCGGTCTGTGTGGATGCAGTGCAGGCGGACGGTATCAGAAGCGACGCCGCGCGGCGGGGTTCGAGGCAACGCGCGCATGGCAATGGGTCCTTTCAGCGCGGCGCACGCGCCACGTCGTCAGGGCCGTCTCCGCGCTGGGCGTGGCGCGCGGACTCCAGAGCTTGCAACCTAACGCTCTCCCCGCGGAAATGGCGCGACGCACCCCAGGCACGACATGCCCCGTACCATACCCGTTGGCCGGTCAGGATTCAGCCAGCCACCCAGCGCCGGTTGTTCCCCTCGCGGCGCGTCCGTCCCCGCGCGTCGAAGTGCTCCACCGGCGGCACCACGTCTTTCCGGTTGAGGTCCAGGGCCTGGCGGATTTCCGAAACGGTTCGCTCCGCGCCCGCGCCGAAAAGAGCCTTGGTTACCGCGAGCATCTCGGCGTAAGCATGCGCGTGATAAGCGAATTCAGGCGGTACTTCCACGGCCTTGCCCGTCTCGCAGAGGTAACGCAGAACCTCGCGAAAATCCCTCGATGAAAGTCCAAGCCTTGCGGCCAGCTCCTCGCGCAGCGGCGGCATCTCTGGAAACGCCTGTACGGGTGCTTCTCGGCACCGATGCAGCCAAACTAAATTCTCATATTCAGCGATGATCGGGATCGTAATAGGGGCGTTTGCTTCACGGATTCAGGTCAGAGCCCCGACCTGGGCTCGGAAACAGCGCCGGCCTTAAAGCGGTTGGTGACTTGGCAGCATCCTGGGTTGCATCTATATGCGTTGAGAACTTCCATCCAGTCATGGCCACCTGGCACAGGTCCGAAGCCCTCGATCACGCCCCCCAACTTCTTCCTTTTCATTCAAGAAGACAATGCTTGGCACTCCGGCGACTCCGAGCCGGTTCATAAGCAAGCAATTCCGCTCCCGTATCGGCGGCGGCACTCCCGCGGACAGGTCACAGTCGAGAAGAACCACCTTTCTGTTTGCAAAGTCCCGAAATTCGTTACCCGTGAACACGCGCGCTTGAAATTCCTTGCTTCCCCAATCCGCATCGTCGTGGAAGAATATCATCAGGAACCGATGCTCCGCTCTTGCCGTCTCGATTGCCTTGGGAAAGTCCTTTAACCACGCCGGTTCGGGGGCACTCCAGTATTCGTACTGGGCATAAACGCAGGCCGTTAAGACCAGCAAGGCACCGGCAATAAGAATTGGAAGCGCAATGCGAGGAGTTCTCTTGGCCACGGCTGGTCTTGCGCCCACAAGGCACCTTGCAGAGGCGTTTGCGCTGGAAAGGTTTTGCCCGGGCCTCCTCCGATCCGCCGCGAGTACCTTTTTGCCGGAACGACACATGCGATGCCATGCCGTGGATTCGGCGTTGTTTCGCGGGCGTAAATCGGAGCGAGCCCAACCAAACCTCCAGAGAGCGCCCATGATCAATTCTCCCGGTATCCGCATGCCACCGGCAAGATATGGCAGAAGGCCGTGCAAGCCTGAAAGGGACAAATCCTCTCAACTGCCTTCCCTGCTGCTTGGCGTCCTGGTCTTGCCCGATGAACCTTCGGTCTTTGCCTCGGTCTTCTGGTTTTCTTGAGCCGTTTTCGACGAGCCTTCCATGCTTGGCTTCGTGGTGCTTGGCGCCGGTTTTGAACCGCCGCACCCCGCCAAGACAAGTAAGAACAGAACCGGTAGCGCTCGAGTTCCAGATCGCCCAATCATCTATCGATCTCCTCTCAGACTTCAGTGCGGCGTCCCCAACGTCTCTCGATGGCCTTCGGACGGTGGACCACGCCATGTTTCGTGGTTCTTCATGCCGTTTGCTTGTCCAATACGAACCGTGCGACCGCCTCGCTTGACCGGCACTCCGGAGCCGCCCCGCGATCAGGTCTCGGGGCATACTCCCGTTCGCGCCGGACCGCGGAGTCCCTGGCCCAATGCCTACGCCTGTTCCCCGCTCTTCGTCGCGTCAGGGTCCCAGATGTTCGTCGCGAAACGGACCGCAAGGCGCGGCACCTGGGCCAGGAACTGCCGCGGCGCGGGTGTTAGCTCCCTTCGCGCCGGGGCGGGCGATTTCCGGAGCCCTCTTCCTTTTTCGCTTCTTCGCCCGTGTACTTGGCCGGGGCGGCAACGAACTTCTTTTTGACCTCTTCGTTCACGAAGAGGTAGATCTTGCCATTATGGACAGCGTAGATGCCAGGGTTGCCCTTAACTTCCTTCTTCATGTCCACCGCGCACACTTTGCAGTGGCCCATGTCCTGGACGGCATACGTATCGGGAGCGGCGTCGAATTTCGCCTTGATCTGCGCGGTGGGGAATTTGTATTCGAGGCCCTGGTAAGAACTCTTGAATTCGTCCTTTCCTTTTACCGTCTTTCCGCCGACCGCGCATACGGCGCAATTGCCATCCAGCGCCACCGCAAGCTGTTGCGGGCCGCTTCCTTCGCTCTTCCCGCTTCCTTCGCTTCCGGAGGCTGCTCCGAATGTCACGAAGGCCAGCGCGCAGACCATCCATGTAACTCGTACTGGGATCATCTCAGGCTCCTTTTGCCTCAAAGGGCGTAATCGGGGAATGGAAAGCACAAACTTTCCATGCACGTCCGCCTTTTAATTCGGAACGAAAGCCCGGTTAAGTCAACATTTCAGTTGACGCTCGTGTTTTGCCGAGGGACTCGGAAGATTTGCGCCAACGCCGATCGCCGATGGGGCCTCTCTCGGACCGCAAAAAAATGGCTTCGGCACCTGCGTCGCCGATGCGGGTGAGTCGCCCCTTTGCAACGGCTTTCTATACTCGCATGCCCATGCACCGCGAGCACTTGGCTGCAATGCCGCGGCTCATGCAATTTTTGGTGGATGCCGTAACATTAGAGGGCATAAGCGTTGCGCTCCCGGATGGACCTAAGGTGGAGACATTACCCTCGTGGCAATCCCCACGGAAGAGTTCCTGGCGCAAGTTGCCGGTTTGTCGAAGCAGATTTTCAGTTACGCGCGCCGCAGCCTTTTCGACCCCGCGGAAGCCGAGGATGTGCTCGCGGACGCCGTGCTCGCGGCTTGGTCCGAAAGAAATGCTTTTCAAGCCGGTTCGAGCTTCAAGAGTTGGATGTACCGTATCGTACTGAACAAGATCTACGCGACAAACCGGCGCCATATGCTTGCGGCCAAGGCGTCCACGCGAATCGCACGGGAGGGAAAGCGTGGCACGGAGAGCGCCGCCGCGCCAAACGATGCCGATTGCAGCGATGAAATGAAGCGCGCCCTGGGCCGTTTGAACGAGGCGGAACGGGAAGCTTTCCTGCTCCTGAGCCTCGGGGGCTTGTCCTATGCCGAGATTTCCCAAGCGACCAACGCTCCCGTGACCACCGTCATAACGCGGTTGGGCAGGGCCAGGTCAAAGTTGAAGGCGTGTCTTCACGACGAACCCGGCGTTCGAAAGGGTGGGTAAATCCGTCAATTCCGACTTAATTCGAGCGCATTCACGAATAAGGTTGCACAGGAGGAGCGGCGGGAAACATGCCGGACGAGATCATGGACCCTTCCGAGCGCGAAAGCTTGTTGAGGGCTTACCTGGACCACGAATTGCCTTCCGAGGAAAGATCGGCCTTGGAGGAGACGCTGTCGGACGCCGACCGGACGTTTTTGCATGAAGAGCAAGCGCTCATGGATCGCGTCAAACGAGAATTGAGCGGAAGCGATCTTTCGGAGAAGGCATGGATCCGGATCAGGAAGCAGGTAAGGCAGGATGGCCCCTTTTCGCCAGCGCACGGAACATGGGGTGGAAAACGCTGGCTCGCCGCCGTTTGCGCCGCCGCCGTCATCTTTGTCCTCGTGGCGGTGGGCGTGGCGCGGAGGGGAACGGACACATCCGATGTGGAAGGGTATCTGACGCGCGCATCCGCGGATACCGTGGAAGGGCTGGCCGCAAAGGCGGAAGTCCCGCCCGATCGGGAAAAGCTTATCCCCTTCCTGTCCAGCCTGGGTTTGGAGGCGCACCTGGACGGCCTGTTGATGTTGGATGGCGAAACGCCCATGAGTGGTCACGTGACCCGTTTTCTGGGCGCCATGCGAACCCACATAAATGGCGAAGCCTGCGCGATACTTTTGTTGGACTGTTGCGGGGACCCTATTCAGATCGTATTGGCGCCCTCGTCGTCCACCGCCGCCAGCGCTTTTGCCTTGGCGATGCACTCCGAAGCGGCAAAACGCCAGCACATGGCCGGCCGGGTCTACGGCTCCGTCAGCGCGTTTTTCATCGGCAGCCACGATTCGAGATTGATACTCAACTTGCTCGATCCCGGGATGAGCCGCGGCGCCGAGTTGTAATTCTCGCGCGCGGGCTGTCGAGAGGCCGGTTGCGCATTTCAAGGGGACCGCATGGATACGAACGTCGGAAGCCCAATCTCGTTTTCGGCCCAAGCGCGTGACGGGCGCAGCCTCGAGGAGGAGGTTCTGAACCGCTATGCGAAAGGCGCGAAAGAAGTCGAAGCCGGGCTCTGCTGCCCCGCCGCGCACTACGATTCGAGGTTCCTGGAGGTCCTGCCCGACGAGATTCTTCAGACCGACTACGGCTGTGGAGATCCGTCGCGTTTCGTGGAAGCCGGCGAAACCGTCGTGGATCTCGGTTCTGGATCGGGCAAAATCTGTTACATCCTCGCGCAGAAGGTGGGTCCGCAAGGGCGGGTCGTTGGAGTCGATTTCAATCCGGCCATGTTGGCCCTGGCGCGGAAGCACCGAACCGCCATCTCCCACAAGCTCGGATACGACAATGTCCGTTTCGTGCGCGCGCGGATACAGGACATGGCGTTGGACCTGGAAGCAGCCGAAGCCTGGCTGCGAGAGCATCCAGTCAACACCGCCGATCGGTGGCTGGCTTTGGAAGCGCAATGCGCTCATCTGCGCCAAGCCGCCCCTGCCGTGGCGGACGAGGCGGCCGACGTCGTGGTCAGCAACTGTGTCCTTAACCTGGTCAAGCCCGAAGACAAGCGCGGCCTGTTTGCCGAGATGTTTCGAGTTCTTAAGCGGGGTGGCCGCGCGGTCATTTCCGACATTGTCTGCGACGAAGATCCAACACCCAAGATACTGAACGATCCCGGTTCGTGGAGCGGCTGCATTTCGGGCGCCTTCCGTGAAGATTCTCTCGCCGACCGGTTCGCGCAGGCGGGGTTCTATGGCGTGGAGATTCTTCGGCGACAGACCGACCCCTGGCAGGTTATCGACGGCATCGAGTTCCGCGCCATGACCATCCGCGCCTACAAGGGCAAAGAAGGGCCCTGCCTGGAACGCCGGCAAGCGGTCGTCTACAAAGGGCCTTTTAGCCGGATTTATGACGATGACGGCCACGTATTTCTTCGCGGCAAACGGACCGCGGTCTGCGACAAGACCTTCCAGATCCTGACCCATCCCAAAGGGCCTTATGCGGGGATGTTCGAAGCCGTCCCGCCTCACGAGGTCATCCCGGTAAAAGACGCTCTGCCCTTCGATTGTTCGCACGGCTCGCTTCGCGACCCGCGGGAGACCAAGGGGAAGGATTTCCGCGAGACCCGCTTGCAGGTCTCGGGGACATCGCCCTGCCGGTCCGGCACGTGCTGCTGATGGGGAAGAATTCATGAGCTTGGTTCTCTTGACCTTCGTCGGCTTCTGGCTGGCGTACAGCAACGGGGCCAACGACAACTTCAAGGGTGTCGCCACGCTGTTCGGCAGCAACACGCTTGGATTCCGGCAGGCGCTGGGGTTGGCTGCCTTGGCGACACTCGCGGGCGGCGTGGCCTCCTGCTTTTTAGGCGGGATGCTCGTTCAGACGTTCAATGGCACGGGCTTGGTTCCTTCGGCATGGGTCGGCTCGCCCGAGTTACTTGTCTCCGTCGGCGCCGCCAGCGCGGCCACCATCCTTTTGGCGACTTGGTTGGGTATGCCAACGTCCACCACGCATGCCATTACCGGCGGCTTATTGGGCGCCGGTCTTTCTCTTCCCGAGGGGCGGTTTAGTTGGACGCCGCTGGCCAAAGGGTTCGCGGTTCCGCTTCTGGTCAGCCCGTTGTTGGCCATTGCCCTGACCGTGATTGTATATGCGATGCTGCACAGCCTGCGCTCGAAGCTGGGCATTTCCCGGGAAACCTGCGTGTGTCTGGTCGATGAGTCGCGCCAACTTGCAACCGCCCCGAATACGAGGGCGGCGCAGCAAACCGCGGGAGCCATTCCGGGCATTCAAGTGGGACAAACCGCGGCTTGCGCGGAAATATACCGGGGCCGTTGCATTGGCGTGGATGCGCAAACCGTTGTAAGCGCGATCCATTGCGCCAGTGGTGCGGCGCTCTGTTTTGCCCGGGCTTTGAATGACACCCCAAAAATTGCGGCCTTGCTGCTTATCGCCGGCTCTGAATTGGGGTGGGGTGCTTGGGGACTGGTTGTGGGAGCCATGTGCGCGGGGGGACTGCTGAATGCCAGGAAGGTCGCGTTGACCATGAGCAAGCGGATTACCGAACTTAATCCCGGGCAAGGTCTCACGGCAAGCCTGACGACGGCCAGCTTGGTATTAGGCGCGTCATATATGGGCGTTCCCGTTTCCACGACGCATGTGTCTTGCGGTTCCATTTTCGGAATTGGCGTCTCACGGGGGCAAGGGCGCTGGAAGACCGTTATGCAAATCCTGGCCGCTTGGCTGCTGACGCTTCCCTTGGCCGCTCTTCTTGGAGCGATCGCATTTTCTCTGGTGAGATCATGGTAAGCAAAACCCGGAAGGCCGCGATGCCCGTATTGGCGGTAGTCTGCCTGAGCGTCGGCGGACTTTGCCTTCTCCTATGGCGGAATCGTACAAGCATTCCGCCCGAACGCGAGATAGCGCGAACTTCGGAGCATACATCCATAGACCGGGATCGAGACGGCAGGGATACCGGTCGCGGCCCCGAGAGCGAAGCGGATTACGAATTTACCAACAAACTTGCGCAAGAGACCAGTCCTTACCTGCTTCAACATGCCCACAATCCGGTCAACTGGTATCCTTGGAGCGCGGAAGCGTTCGCCAAGGCAAAAGCGGAGGACAAGCCTATTTTTCTTTCCGTCGGGTACTCGACTTGTTACTGGTGCCACGTCATGGAGAAGCAGTCCTTTGAGGACGAGGAAGTCGCAGAATTGCTTAACGAACATTTCGTGGCCATCAAGGTGGATCGCGAAGAAAGACCGGATGTGGACGAGCAGTACATGCTTGCCACGCAATTGACGACGGGACGGGGCGGATGGCCCAATTCAGTGTGGTTGACGCCAGAGGGCAAGCCGTGGATGGCCGGTACGTATTACCCCAAGGCGCAATTCATGCGCCTCCTGGATGCGCTGGTGGAAGCGTGGAACACGCGGCGCGCGGATGTCACGGAACAATCCGAAAAGCTTGCACGGGCCATTCGCGAAGCGGGTACCGGAAGCGGAGCGTTTCGCCCGGCCGCCGTGGAGCAGGTATTGAGCCGAAAACTCCTGGACCATGCGCTCGAGGAATATCGCCGATCCTTTGACGCATCCCGTGGCGGGTTCAGTCGCGCTCCAAAATTTCCTCCGCACGGCGCCCTGCAAGTGCTTATCCACGAATACCGGAGGTCCATGAATTCCACGCTGTTGCCCATGATAACCCGGACGCTGGACGCGATGTGGCTGGGTGGCTTGCATGACCACGTGGGCGGCGGGTTTCATCGGTACAGTACGGACCGGGATTGGCTGGTGCCGCACTTCGAAAAGATGCTTTACGACAACGCGCAACTCATGCGGATTTATGCGGATGCCCACGTCCTGACCGGTTTGGCAAGGTATCGGGAAGCCGTGGAAGACATATTCGCGTGGCTGATGCGCGACATGAGTTCGGCCGAAGGGGGATTCCATTCGGCCATTGACTCCGGCGAGGTGGGCAAGGAAGGCAAGGCTTATGTCTGGCGCCACGAGGAAATTATGGATGTGTTGGGCGCCGGCGATGGAGAACTTTTCGCCGAAATCTACAATGTCCGCGCGCGGGGCAACTTTCGCGATGAGGCAACAGGCGAGGCGCCAGGCACCAACATATTGCATTTGAAGCAGCCGTTGCGCGAGATCGCCGTTGAGAAAAATGCGGATGGAGACCGGTTCCTGTCTTTAATGGCTAAGTCGCGAGAGAAGCTGCTTGCGCGGCGCTTGACCTGGGTTCAGCCCCACAAGGACGACAAGATCCTGACCGGTTGGAACGGACTCACGATCGGGGCGCTGGCGCATGCCGGCTATCTTCTCAGCGAGCCGAAGTACGTGGAAGCGGCCGGCAAGGCGGCTGGGTTTATTCTCTCGAAATTGAAGGATGAGGAGGGCCAGTTGCTGCGAACGTATCGCGCTGGACAAGCAAAACTGCCAGGCTATTTGGACGATTATGCTTATCTGGCCGAAGGGCTTCTTGAATTGTACGCGGCCACGCGGGATGCTCGGTGGCTCCATGAAGCGCAACAGCTCGCTCAATATATGCTGGATCGTTTCGAAGATAAGCAAGCGGGCGGTTTTTATTTCACCGCCGACGGGCACGAAACCCTGCTCATGCGATCCAAGAATATTCTGGGAGGCGGCAATGTCCCGGATGCGAACGGCATGGCGGCGATCCTGCACATGGAACTCTCCGGATGGACAGGTGGTCCGGCCCACCATAAATCCGCGGAAAGAACGCTGGAAAATCTGGCTGGACTTATGTGGCAGAATCCGCGCGGACTCGATACCGCCATCCATGCCGCCGGTGTGCACCTTCAGCGCAAAGCGGAGGCGAAGCTCCTCGCGCGAGACATATGCGATGCGGACGCGAAGGACGAGTTCGGTCCGGTTGGAGCCTATGTGTTCGCGTCCCGTCGAACGGCCAAGCCCGGCGACACGTTTCTCCTGGCCATGGCCTTGGACGTCATGCAAGGCTGGCATCTATACGGCCCCGCCCAGGGAGCGACGGCTTTCATCCCAACTTCGGTGGAACTCGAAGCCCATGACTTCCTCGTAGTGTCGAAAGTCGACGCCGCCAAGCCCAAGCCGGCAGCGGATCCGGTCCTAAAGCAAGTTTTGCCCATCTACGAGGGCCGCGTCTGGTTTTTCATTCACGTGGCCGTGAAGCCGGACGCCGCCGAGGGAGAAATCATTCTAAGCCTAAAGCTCAGGACCCAGGCCTGCGACAAAGAGCGCTGCTTGGCGCCGCGAACGGACGCGTTGTCGACCCCCTTGCGGATCTCCGCGGATGCGGCTCCAGAGTCCTTGAGGCACCGCGAGATATTCGAGGCGGCCCGCTAGGAGGCCATGCAAGCTTTTGACGGTGGGAATGGGGATACGATGCACACTCCAATGCCAAAGAAGGCCATGTCCGCCCCGGCTGCGCTTAACCCCTTTGCGCATCGAATGCATCAGGCTTTGGGCGAGGACCTGCGCGGCCTCGCGCTTCGCACGATTCAGGTCAACGTTGGCCTTCGTTGCAACCTGGCGTGCCGGCACTGCCACGTGGAGTCCTCGCCCAAACGCACGGAACGGATGTCATGGGAAACGATGACCCAGGTATTGGCGGCGGCGAACGCGTGCGGCGCGGAGACCATCGACATCACGGGCGGCGCGCCCGAAATGCACCCCCGGATTCAGGATTTTATCCGGGAAGCCCGATCGCGAGGCCTGAGCGTCGTCCTAAGAAGCAACCTGACCGTCTTGCTCGAGGAGGGCTTCGAGCACCTGCCCTTTTTCTTCAAGGAAGAGCAAGTGAGCCTCGTCGCTTCCCTGCCGTGCTATTTGGAGAAGAATGTCGACTGGCAGCGCGGAACGGACGTATACCGAAAAAGCATCGAGGCCATACGACTCCTCAATGCGCTGGGGTATGGGGAAGATCCGCGCCTGCGTATCGACCTCGTGTACAACCCGCTGGGTCCCCACTTGCCGCCTAAGCAGGAAGACTTGGAGCGCGACTACCGCAAGGAACTTTGGGCGCGGCACGGGATCTATTTCACGCGCTTGATTGCGATTACGAACATGCCCATCGGCCGCTTCCTGCACGACCTGGAACGGGAGGGAAAGGCCCAAGCTTACGCTGCCTTGCTTTCCAGCCAGTTCAATGCCGGCACGCTCCAAGGCCTGATGTGCCGCCACCAGATCGGCGTGCGCTGGGATGGCATCCTTTTCGATTGCGACTTCAATTTGGCGCTGAAACTGCCTGTGGCTCATGGGGTTCCGCGCCATATCGGGGAGTTCTCGGCCCAAGACCTCGCCGGCCGTCCGATTGCCACGGGACCGCATTGCTTCGCTTGTACGGCGGGATGCGGTTCGTCGTGCGGGGGCGCGCTAACGTGAGGTGTTTCCGCGGAACGCTTCCTATGGATACCTCGTCTGCTAACCCGGAATGCCTGCGCCAGTCTGGAAGAGCCCTTCCCGTGCAGCGGATTTCGCAAACCCGGCTGCGGGCCATGCGCTGGTTTGCCGTCGCTTTGATCGTTGCCAGCGTGTTCACCGTCTCGCGCCAGATCCCGATGGAACGCGGTGTGCAGTTGCTGACGGTCTGGATTCAGGGTTTGGGATTGTCGGGCGCGCTTGTGTACGCCTTCATTTACGCCATCTGCGCGATCTTCTTCGTTCCCGGCACCCCGCTTACCGTGGCGGCGGGCGCGGTATTTGGCCTCGCGGGCGGCACGGCGGTCGTTTCGCTGGGTTCCACGCTGGGCGCCGCGGCCAGTTTCCTCGTCGCGCGTTACCTTGGGCGCGATGCCGTGGCGCGCCGCGTGCGCGGCAGCTCGAGGTTCGAGGCCATTGACCGCGCCTTGGGCGAGCGCGGCTGGAAGATCGTGGTTCTGCTCCGGCTTTCGCCTGTCATGCCGTTCAACTTGCTCAACTACATGTTCGGCCTGACCGCGGTGCGCTTCATTCCATGTATCCTTGCGAGCTGGGTGTCGATGCTTCCGGGAACGTTCATGCTCGTGTACATCGGTTACCTGGCAAGGACGGGTTTGATGCAGGCGGGCGAGCGAACCCCTGGGCAGTGGGCGCTCATGATCCTTGGCCTGGCCGCCACGGTCGCGGCGAGCGTATACATCGCAAGATTGGCCAGGGGGGCTGTCGCGCGGCGCGTGGATGAGCCGAGCGAGACGCCGGGGCCGGTCCGGCCCAAGGATGCCGCGGTGTCGCCGCCGAAACCATTGACCGCCGCGGCGTTATCCATTCTGGCTCTGGCAATGCTTGGCGCGGCGATCTACACAACCGTACACAAGGATGCGCTTGCCGGAATGTTCGGCCCCCCGCCGGTCACCTTGGGCGAGGCGTACGAGGAAAAGAAAAATGGCCGCGTTTTCGACCACTCGGCGTTCGACGCGTTGCTCCGCGAGCACGTGGACGCCGAAGGTCGCGTGGACTACCAAGGCATTCGGAAAAATACGAAGGCCTTGGACGATTACTTCGCTTCCTTGGAGGAAGCGCCCTTTGAGGAATTATCCCGGGACGAAAAGCTCTCTTTTCTTATCAACGCCTACAATGCTTGTACCCTTCGTTTGATTCTCGACCACTACCCTCTCAAATCCATCAAAGACATCCCTGCCGATAAGCGTTGGGAACATGCGCGTTGGAAAATCGCGGGACAGATTGTGAGCCTCAATCAAATCGAGCACGAGCGAATTCGGCCCAAGTTCAAGGAGCCTCGCATTCACTTCGCGCTGGTCTGTGCCGCCAAGGGTTGTCCACCGCTTCGGAACGAGGCCTACACGGGCGCCCGGCTTGAAGAACAACTCGATGTCCAGGCGAAGTACGTCCACACGCACGACACGTGGTTCCAATTTCACGCGGGCAAGAACGAGGTTGGGCTCACCAGCTTGTACAACTGGTACGGCGGCGACTTCGAGCAGTCCGCGGGCACGATTCTAAAGTATGCGGCCGATTATTCGCCCGACCTCAAGCGCGCGCTGGACGATGGGAAGGATCTTCGCATTACGTACCTTCCGTACGACTGGTCGCTAAACGAAAAGGAGTAAGCAGTGGAAGCCGCCGCGAATCGGACTGCCCTCACGGACTTGGCCAGCGTCCATCCATTGGATGAGCACAATCGCGCTTGGGTTGAGCGCACGCATCCGGCCGCATGGGACAATCCCGAGCCGGCTCCCCGCTACAACCTGCTGGTCATCGGGGGCGGGCCGGCCGGCCTGGTCGCCGCCGCAGGCGCGGCGGGACTGGGCGCCAAAGTCGCCTTGGTCGAAAAACATCTGCTGGGAGGGGACTGCCTGAACGTCGGTTGCGTGCCATCCAAGGCGCTTATCCGCAGCGCGCGCTCGATTCGTGAAGTGCGCGAAGCGAGCCAGTACGGCGTGGTCGTTCCGGACGGAGCGCGTGTGGACTTCGGCCAAGTCATGGAACGCATGCGCACGCTGCGCGCGCGGATCAGCAAGCACGACGCGGCCAGCCGGTTTAGGGAACTGGGCATTGACGTTTTCCTGGGCGGCGGGCGGTTCATCGGACCCGAAGCCTTTGAAATCGGCGGGAAACGCATCCGGTTCAGCAAGGCCTGCATCGCGACCGGCGCGCGGGCCGCGGCGCCTCCCATTCCCGGCTTGAAGGATATTGATTATCTTACCAATGAAACCCTTTTCTCGTTGACCCAACTGCCCAAGCGCCTGGCCGTCATCGGAGCCGGACCCATCGGGTGCGAAATGGCGCAGGCCTTCGCGCGCTTTGGCAGCGAAGTCGCCCTGATCGAGGCCATGCACGGTGTCCTGCCCCGAGAGGATTCTGCAGCTTCGGACGTTGTCTTGAAGGCGCTCAAGTCCGATGGTGTTAAGTTGTACTGTTGTGGAAAAGACTTGAGAATTTCCGCCATGGATGGCAAGCCAAGGCTTTCGTTGGTGTCGCATGAGCAGTCGTACGATCTCGTGGTGGATCGAGTCCTGGTCAGCGTGGGACGCGCCCCCAACGTGGAGGAATTGGGCCTGGAAGCAGCCGGGATAGCCATCGACAAGACCGGTATCCTGGTCAACGAGTATCTTCAGACGAACAATCCGCGCATCTATGCGGCGGGCGACATCTGCTCGAAGTACAAGTTCACCCATGCGGCCGACGCGCAAGCACGGATCGTCATTCGCAACGCGCTCTTTTTCGGTTGGGCCAAGGCCAGCGCGCTGACCATTCCGTGGTGCACGTATACGGATCCGGAGGTGTCTCACGTTGGCTTGAGCGTCGTGGAGGCGAAAGCCCAAGGCGTCGAGGTTCAGTCCATAACGATTTCATGGGACGAAGTGGACCGGGCGATCCTGGACGGCGAGACCGAGGGCTTTCTGCAGGTGCTGCTTCGTCCCGGCACCGACCGTATCCTGGGCGCTACCTTGGTTGGCCGTCACGCGGGTGACATGATTTCCGAGATCGCCCTGGCCATGACCCATGGCATTGGTTTGGGGAAGATCGGAAGCACCGTTCACCCATATCCAACGAAGGCCGAGATCGTCAAGAAGGCGGGTGACGCCTATAACCGCACGCGCCTTACTCCTAAAGTGAAGCGGTGGCTTAAACTGCTGTTGGCGTGGCGCAGGTAAGTGGAGCGACTGCATGGAAAAAAATCCGTGCCAGCAATTTGTCTAATGGCGCGTCAACCGGCGTCCGCATCTCCGTCGTCATCCCCACGCTGAACGAAGAAAACTCCATCGCCTTGGTTTTGCGCGATTTGCCCAAGGACCTTCACGAAGTAATCGTCGTGGACAATGGCTCCACGGATCGCACCGCGGCGATCGCGCTGGCGCAAGGAGTGCGGGTAATTCACGAGCCCAGGCGAGGGTACGGTTCTGCCTGTCTAGCGGGCCTGGCCGCGCTCGACGACCCCGACATCGTGGTGTTCCTCGACGGCGATTTCAGCGACTTCCCCGAAGAACTCGCCAATCTCGTGCTGCCCATTGTGAACGGCCAAGCGGATTTCGTGATCGGCTCGCGCTCGCGTGGTATTCACGAGCGCGGTGCATTGACGCTTACCCAACGCTTCGGCAACGGGCTCGCCTGCCTGCTCATGAATCTATTCTGGCGCACGGCCTATTCGGACTTGGGGCCATTCCGGGCCATTCGGTACTCGACGCTAAATCGGCTCGGCATGTGCGACCGCGGCTTTGGGTGGACGATCCAGATGCAAATTCGCGCCGCCAAGGCGCGGATGCGAATCGCCGAAGTTCCGGTGCGTTACCGTAAGCGGGTCGGAGCATCGAAAATCTCTGGCACGTTGAAGGGCGTCGTCGGCGCGGGAACGAAGATTCTCTACACTATTTTCCGCGAGGCGTTCACGAAATCGCCCATCTTCAAGAAGGGGCATGCGGAACGCTTGATCGTATTCACGCGCTATCCTGAACCGGGCCAAGCCAAGACGAGGCTCATGCCGGCGCTGGGCGCGGAAGGCGCCGCGGCCTGCCAAAGGGGCATGACCGCTCATGCCTTGGCCCTGGCTGGAAGACTTGCGCATGAGCGTGGCGTCTCGGTTGAAGTGCGTTTTACCGGCGGCGACGAGTCGCGGATGCGCGAGCAGTTCGGTTCTTGGCATTTCAAGGTTCAAGGGCCGGGAGATTTGGGCGCGCGGCTGAAATCGGCGGCGGGGAATGCCTTCGCGCGGGGCCTCGACCGGATAGTCATCATCGGCGCGGATTGCCCAGCGCTATCCCAGCGCACTCTTCAAGACGCCTTTGACGCGCTTGCGTCGAACGATGTCGTTCTGGGTCCATCCGCCGATGGCGGCTACTACCTGATCGGATTGAGGCGTATGGAACCGGCGCTTTTCAACGGCATTTCTTGGGGCGGCGCCGGTGTGTTCGAGGAGACCCAAGCGCTGGCCCAGGGATTGGGCATGCGCGCGCACCTGCTCGAAACACTGCGGGACGTGGACCTGCCCGATGATTTAGGTCTGCGAAACAAGGACCATCGCCCAGGCACGCCCTGGCTTTCCATCGTCATTCCGGCCCGGGACGAAGCCAGCGTATTGCCGCGGACGCTGTCTGGACTTCCAACTTCCGAAGCGCTTGAAGTCATCGTGGTGGACGGTCAAAGCAGGGACGAGACGGCGGCCGTGGCAAGCCGGTTCGGCTGCCAGGTCATCCAGTGTCCTGCCGGGCGCGCCCGCCAAATGAACGCGGGCGCCGCCGTGGCGCGCGGAAAAGCCTTGCTTTTCCTGCATGCCGATACGCAATTGCCCAATGGCTTCATGGAGAGTATCCGACAGGCGCTCGCGAAGCCCGGCACGGCGGCGGGGGCATTCCGGTTGGCAATAAATAGCGCGTCCATCGAATATCGGCTTGTCGAAGGCCTCGTGAATTTGCGCAGCCGCATCAGGCAGAGACCCTACGGCGACCAGGCCCTTTTCGTGGCTTCGGACCTGTTCCGCCAGCTGGGCGGCTACCGCGAACTTCAGGTCATGGAGGATTTCGAGTTCGTGCTGCGGCTGCGCCGGCACGGACACATCGCCGTGCTGCGTGACAGCGTGCTGACGTCCGCGCGGCGCTGGGAAATGTGCGGCGTCTTGAAAACGACCTGGATCAACCAACTGTCGATTCTGGGCTATCGTTTGGGCATGGACGCTGCCCGCCTTGCGGCTTGGCGAAATTCACGGCTCGGGCTTGCTGAAACAGGCGCCTCCTGCGCAGCCAGCCCTCCGCGGCCAACAGAAGAAATACCGGCGCGTATTCAAACCAACACGTCCACGTGAACGCACGTTCCGGAGTCCATCCGGCCGCGGCCAGTTTTTCTTCGTGGTACTCAAAATAAAAGCGCAGGTAATAGAACGGGACGGTGGCCGTCAGCAAGAGCAAGCCCCTCACGGGCATGACACATAGAAAAGGCAGCAGCCAAGTCACGTACCAGGGATTGGCGGCGGGCGCGCAGAAGAAAAGCACGGCCATAATAAACAGCCAGCGCGCCAGAAGAAATCGACGACGGCCGGCATCATTCGTGGCAAAGCGCGCGTGGCCCTCCGGCCAGAGTCCCGCGCCAAGAGATGCCGCAGCCACGAATCCGCCAATAACAAAGCGGGCGATCCAATCCGCTACCGGGCGGGTGGTTTCACCCAGTGTCCAGGCACCATGAAGTCCGAAGATGGAGCCCGCGAGAGATTCCACGAGCGGATAAATGCTTCCATTCTGACGCCATTCCGAAGCAAATGTCCCCAATCCGTGGAAAACCCGCCATCCACCGGTTAACAGAAACGGGAAGTATCCGGCGAATATCACGGCTGCAACAACGACGCAGAATGCGAATGCCTTGTACTTCCCCTTGCGCCTGGCAACCGCGACAGCTCCAGCGGGCACTAGTACCACGGGGAACGTTTTCGCCAGCACCGCCAGTCCCAGCGCGATGGCCACTAGAGGGATCTTTTCGCTAACCCATGCCCAAGCAGCGAGGGCCAGACAGAACACGACGATCGCGTCCAAGTGCGGACTATTGGCCAGTTCCTTGATCGCAAGTGGCGACCACGCGTAAATGAGCGCCCACTCAGGAGGGAGCGAAAGTCTGCGGAGCAAGGAGAATAGCAACAGGATCGACCCGATCTCGAAGCCAAGGAACACGATGCGGAGTCCATGCAAGTCCCAAGGCGCTATCCAGTGACTGAGCGCGAAGGTTGCCTGCGCCAGAGGCGGATAGATCGTACGAACGCCTCGATGTTCGATGCGACTGAAAGCTAGTCGCGCTTGCGAGTTAGCGTCTAGGAGTTCCTGTAATCTTCCAATGCCAGGGTCCGCGGCGTAAGAAGCCTCGATCTCTTCAGGTGCATAGACATACGGATTTTCTCCATGGGCGAGCACTCCGCCATCCCAAAGATAGCGGGCGTAATCGACCTCTTGAATGGGATTGCTGGAAATGAGCAACACACGCGTTCCAAGCGCGACGAAAAGAACCCAGATACGCGTCCAAGCCCAGCCATGCGCGTTTTCAAGAGCGGGGTTTGAAAAGGCAGGCCTGAGAACGGCCCGGATCGCCGCGAAATATACAACTGACGCGAGTGCCCATAACCCCAAAAAGCCGAGAATGGCCCGATGCTCGTGGTCCTGGCCATGTATGAAGCGCGTGCTGAGCCGCAGAAGCAGATAAAAGAGGGCCAGCAACGCAAGGCCGCTTGCAACAACCACTCGTGCGCTCGCGGGTTGGGTTCTCATGCAAATACCCAAACGATCTCGTCCCAAACCATTCACTTGAGTTGCTCGCTTTCTGGAAACCTTCCAACTGGATAAAGCTCATTCGACTTGCCCTCGCGACAAGCACATTCGTCAAGCTGGATGGAATCAGTCCACTTTGTGCGTGGGTCGCCGGGCAGCGGCTCCTTTTTTTGGGAATAGTTGACTGCTTGAAAGACATTGAACGGATATACATTTATAAGCGTGTTTTCCTCGCCGCCATTACGAGCAGGCGCCAAATAACGGGAGCGGCTACATGATGGCAATTCCGCTTGGGTTTCTCGTCGTCGGCATCGCAATCTTCGCCATGGCGGATTGCGCCTGGGGCGAGGATGACCCCAAGGTCATCCTGTCCGAATTTGAAAAGGCCTGGCCCGACGACCGCACGCCATGGCGAACCGCGGGTGACGAAAGTTGGAAAGCCTATGCGCTAAGCATGCGGCGCCTCGTCGCCTTAGGCGATCGGGCCGTGCCGGCCTTGCTGGACGGCTTGTCCAGCGACCGCTTTCAGGTTCGCGCGTTCAGCGCGCGCGTGCTTGGCTTTCTTGGGTCCGAAAAGGCCGTGCCGAAGCTCGTCGCCCTGCTTGACGACAAGCGCCCGGAAGTGGCGTTGCTGGCCGCCGATGCGTTGGGGCAAATTCGCACGCCGGACGCCCTGAAGGCCCTGGAAGCGGCAAAAGCAAAACACACCAAGGGCGACGTGCTCCTTCATATCGGACGCGCCCTGGAGCGCCAGGTGGCCTTGGAGGAGGACGTGCGCGAGCAGATCCTGAAGATCTCCTCCGATAACATCGGCACGGCGAAAGTAGGAGCGCCCGCCCCCGACTTCGCGCTGAAGGATAGCGCCGGGAAGGAGTGGACGCTTTCAAGTTTCAAGGACAAGCAAATGGTCGTGTTGGTATTCAACTATGGGGATGGGTGACCCGTCTGCCTTGGCCAAGCCAACAAGCTGCGTGTCAGCTTGAAACAGTTCGAGGAAGCGGGAGCGAAGGTATTCGTTGTCATCCCGCACGAGCGGTGCAGGGTGAAATGGTGGCAGGATAGAAGCGGCGCAATCTCCGTTTTGGCGGACGCCGGGTTCTGGGTCAGTTCCATGTACGGGGTCGCCTTTCAGATGAGAATTCATACGGACGTTTCCAATACTCCGGCGACCTTCGTGATCGACAGGAACGGCGTGGTTCGCTGGGCGCATATCGGCGAAGGCGAAAGAAACTGGTCCGACCGGCCCAAAGAAGACGAGACGTTGGCCAAGGTAAAGGAATTCGCCAAGTGACAAGTTCCCATGCCCTTATCTTCGGATTGCCATTACTCGCGATTCTGCCCTGGGGTTGCGGGAACGCGCCCCAAACGATGGACGCGGACAGCCCTACGCCCCAGGTTCGGGAGACGGCATCCAGGCGGCCCCCCGAGTCTTCAATCTCCAAGCTTGAGCCAGGCACATTGCTTGCGGAACCGGATTTCATGCCAACGCTGCGAGCCACGAAGGCCCAGTATATCGTGATCCAGGTGTTTGCGGAGAAGTGCGGCCCGTGCATGGAGGAGGCGTTGAAACTTTCCGCCTTGGCGCGGGAATGGAGCGAACGCGGAATCGCCGTGATCGGGATGAGTTACGACTCGCAGCCTGAGAGTGTAAAGAGGTTCTTCGACGACACCGGCAAGCGCGTGACCTTTCCCCTGTACTGCGCGCCGTGGTTCGCCGAAAAGCACGAGGTCGTGGCTACTCCAACCCTGTTCGTTTTTTCCGCTGAGGGGAAAAAGCTCCACGCCGCCGACCCTTTGAGTGAAGCGTCCGAAACTCCTCTCGATGCCATTCTATCGAAATTGGCTCAATTGCCCCAAGCGGCCCCTTGAAGCAATAGCGCATGGCCTGTCTTTGAGATGTGCTTGGCTGCGCCGTTCTTCGTTCATGAGCAAGGTCGCTTCCACCGGGTGAGGGGAACCGGATCGAGAGGCCTCTCCAACGGCCCTGGGACGGGAGCTGTATTTCCTCAAAACCGGGTGGGGGACGCGCGCTTGTCTTCGATATACCTCGACTACAATGCAAGCACCCCCGTTGCGCCGGAAGTCCGTGCGGCGATGGAGCCATTCGCGGCCGCGCACTTCGGCAATCCGTCCAGCGGCCATTGGGCCGCCGCGCCGGCCAAAGCCGCGCTGGAACGCGCGCGCGCGCAGGTCGCTGCGCTCGTCGGCGCGCGGCCGTGCGAGATAATTTTTACCTCCGGAGGCAGCGAAGCCAATAACCTCGCGCTTAAGGGCGCTTGGTTCTCGCCGGAGCGCGAACCGCGGCGCAATCGCCTGATCGTGAGCGCCGTCGAACACCCCGCGGTCATGCGGCCCGCGCGCTTTCTCCAGCGGCTCGGCGCGAACGTCTCCGTCCTGCCGGTGGACCGCGCCGGCTGTGTCGCGGAGCGGGATTTGCAGCGCGAACTCGGCCGCGGCGACGCGTTCCTCGTCTCGATCATGCACGCCAACAACGAGGTCGGAACCATCCAGCCGCTGCCGGAACTGGGCGGGCAATGCCGTGCCGCCAGGGTTCCATTCCACACGGATGCGGCGCAGAGCGTGGGGAAGATTCGCGTGGAAGCGGACGCCCTGAAAGTGGACCTGCTAAGCATCGCGGGGCACAAGCTCTACGCCCCCAAGGGCATTGGCGCGCTCTACGTCCGTTCGGGCGTGCGGCTGGAACCGCTGGTCCACGGAGCCGGGCAGGAGTCGGGCCTGCGCGCCGGGACCGAGAACGTGCTCTTGAGCGTGGGCCTCGGCGCGGCCTGCGAACTCGCGAGCCGCAGACTGCCCGAAGCGAATGGCATCCGTGCTTTGCGAGACTACTTCTGGAGCGGCCTGAAAGCTCGCTTCGGAGCGCGGGTCGAGCTTAATGGCCACCCTGAACGGCGTTTGCCCAATACGCTCAACGTTTCGTTCGTGGGCAGCGTGGGCTCGGACGTGCTTGCCAGAAACGAGGGCGTGGCGGCCTCCGCGGGGAGCGCCTGCCATGCCGGATCGATGAAACTCTCGCCCGTCCTCGAGGCCATGCAAACGCCGCCGGAAACTGGAATGGGTGCCATACGCTTCTCGCTCGGTTTTGGCACGACTCGCGCGGAACTCGACGCGGTGCTTCGGATGCTCGAAGTGTAGGACCGGATATGCTCCTCGCGTTGGAATTGCGCTTGACATTGGGCTTTCCCGGGCTGCGGGCTTCGCAAACCGGATTTGACGGCCTGAGTTCGTACTCGAATAATCGGGATATGGACGGCATGGAAACGGATTCCCGGCAGGCGGACCTCCTCGAACGCCTGCGGCTATTGCCGGCCATGCCGCGGCTGTTGGAAGAGCCGGCTCTGCGCCGGGCCGCCGAACGAATCGGCCGCGACGCGGTCGTCGCCGCGGCTCGCGAGGAACTTGGGGATCTCCGCGCCGCGATCCTCTCCGACCGTCTGCCGGCCGGACGCTGTCTCGATCCACCCGCGTTGGCGAGGAAGATTGTCGCCCGCGCCGGGCGGCGCAGCGCCGGCGGCATTCGCCGCGCGATCAACGCCACGGGTGTGATCCTGCATACGGGCCTTGGCCGCGCGGTCCTCGCCCCCGAGGTGCTTGCCGCGCTCCATGCCGAGTTGTCAGGCTACGCCACGGTCGAAATGGAGATCGAGAATGGCAAGCGCGGCCGGCGCGACGCGGCGCTGGCCGAAATGCTCGCCACTTTGCTGCCCTGCGAGGACGCCACGGCAGTCAACAACAACGCCGGGGCCATGCTGCTCGCGCTGGCGGCGCTGGCGCGCGGAAAGGAGGTGGTCGTAAGCCGAGGGCAGCTTGTCGAGATCGGCGGCAGCTTCCGAATGCCGGACGTGATGCTGGAGTCCGGCGTGAAGATGGTCGAGGTCGGAACAACCAACCGTACGAACCTTAAGGATTACGAAAAGGCCCTTACGTCCAATACCGGCTTGCTTCTGCTCGTACATACCAGCAATTTCCGCGTGGTGGGCTTTACGCAAGAAGTCGGTGTCGCCGAACTGGCCGAACTGGGCCGCCGGCACGGTCTGCCGGTAGTCCACGATGCCGGTTCCGGCGCACTGCTGCCCGGTTTGGCTGACGAGTTGCGCCACGAACCGATCGTGCAGGCATCGTTGAAGGCCGGAGCGGACGTGGTGCTCTTCAGCGGCGACAAGATACTTGGCGGTCCGCAAGCCGGCATCGCGGCGGGGAAAGCCGAACTCATAGAGCGCTTGCGCGGCCATCCGCTGTACCGCGCGTTGCGCGTGGACAAGCTCGCGCTGCGTGCGCTGGAAACGACGCTGGCGCTTTATTTCGATCCGGAACGCCGTATGGAAGCCATCCCCACGTTGCGTATGCTGCGCCGGCCTCTGAGCGAATTGATCCGCGAGGCCGAGCGGCTTGCTCGGAAACTTGCCATGGTCAACTCGCTCCTGGACGTGGAGACCGCGCGGGACGTCTCTCGCCTGGGCTCCGGCAGCCTGCCCGAGCGCGACCTGTCCACATGCGTGGTGCAAGTGCGGCACAAGCGGCATTCGGTCGATCGGATGGCGGCGGCGTTGCGCGAACATGAGCCGCCCATCTTCGCGCGCATACAGAGCGGAATGGTGCTCCTCGATCCGCGTACCCTATTGCCCGGCGAAGAAGATGAAATCGTCCGCGCGTTTGGCGCCCTGTAGCGAGCGCGCTTTTCCGTGTCGTTTTCCCGGCTGAAAGGTTCGGGGCATGGCGAGGTCCGGCGGTTGCCTGGGCGGCCTTGGTGGGATGTCGCACATCTCTTCCGCGGCCGAGTGGAAGCCGCTCGCCGTCCGCGATGAAAGGAGGAGCGAAGATGGCCTCGTTCGGCGGCCGTAAAAAGCGCCTGACCGACTACGCCAGTTGTGCCGGGTGAGCCGCCAAGCTCCCCTTGGGGGATTTGGCGCAGGTGCTGCGCGGGATACCGGTTCAGCAGGATGCACGCCTTCTCGTCGGACACGGGACGTTCGACGACGCGGGTGTCTATTTGCTTCAACCCGGCCTCGCGCTGGTTCAGACGGTGGATTTTTTCCCTCCGGTGCTGGACGACCCGTACCTGTTTGGGCAAATCGCCGCGGCCAACTCGCTTAGCGATATCTACGCCATGGGCGGCCGGCCGATCACCGCGCTGGGCATCGTCGCGTTTCCGCTGAACGGCTTGCCTCTCGGCGACCTTCGCGAGATCCTGCGCGGCGGGAGCGAGAAGGCGCAAGAGGCCGGCGCCCTTGTCGTCGGTGGGCACTCGGTCAACGAGCAGGAACTCAAATTCGGACTGTCCGTTACCGGTACGGTGAACCCCGAGCGTGTCTCCACCAACGCGGGCGCGCAGCCAGGCGACCGGCTCTTTCTCACCAAGCCGCTCGGGATGGGCCCCGTCACGGCCGCCTATCGGGCGCGGAAGATAGCCGACGAGCACATGCGTCGCGCCGCGGGGCAGATGGCGGCGCTCAATAAGGCCGCCGCGGAGGCGATGGAAGCCGTTGGCATCAACGAGCCGCGAGGCGTGCGCGCGGCCACCGATGTGACCGGCTTCGGCCTCCTTGGCCATGCTCGTAACTTGGCCCAAGCCAGCAACGTCACGCTTACGTTCGAAGCCGCGCGCGTGCCGCTTTTCGATGGCGCCACCGAGTTCGCGAAGAGAAGTCTCTTTTCCCGAGCCATGAAAGCCAACCGCGCGCTGCTGGGCGAACTGGTCGAGATTGCGCCGGACGTCGAAGGGCCGAAAGTGGATATATTCTTCGACAGCGAGACCTCCGGTGGGCTGCTCGTAGCCGTCGCCCCCGAAGGCGCGGCGGCCTACGCCTCGGCCTTGCGCGAGCGCGGCGTCGAAGAATTCGAAGAAATAGGAGAAGTCTTGCCACGCGGCGAGAAACTGCTGAGGGTGAGGTAGAGCATCGCGGGTGCAGGTTTGCGGTATGGCCTCCTGGACTGAATCGGACCTTTTACCGGGGTCCAGGATCCAACTCAGGGAACCCGCGTTTCAGGGGGAGTGGACCGTAGCTGGTGCTGCGCCTGGCCTTCAAAGCCAGTGTGGCGTCCGCAAGGACGCCGGGTGGGTTCGATTCCCATGCACTCCCGCCAACCCGTTCGGCGCTCTGGGTTGGACCCGTTATGGCGCCTACTGGGAAGTCGGCATGTCGCGTGCGCGCACCGAATCTTCACCGCCTCGGTTTGTCGGGTCCGAGCCGGACGCCGGCATTTTCAACGTGGTCGTGGGAACCGCCGGGCACATTGACCACGGCAAGTCGCTGCTCGTGCGCGCGTTGACGGGCGTGGACACGGATCGGCTGAAGGAAGAGCGTGAGCGCGGTATCACGATCGACTTGGGTTTCGCGCCGCTCGAATTGCCCGGTGGCCGGCGCGCCGGGGTCATCGACGTCCCAGGCCACGAGCGCTTCATCAAAAACATGGTCGCCGGAAGCACGAGTATGGACTTCGTGCTCCTGGTCGTGGCCGCCGACGACGGCGTGATGGCGCAGACTCGCGAGCATCTTCAAATCATCCGCCTGCTTGGCGTGCCCGATGGTCTGGTCGCGGTTACCAAGATCGACCTCGTCGAGCCGGATTTCGTCGAGCTGGTGCGCGGAGAACTCGCCGAACTGACGCGCGGCTCGTGCTTGGAGGGCAAGCCCGTCGTCCCGGTCAGCGCCAAGACGGGCGCGGGTCTGGAGCGGTTGCGGACGGAGCTGGAAACCGCGCTGGGCAAGCTGCGTCGGCGCGACGGCGGCGGCCCCTTTCGCATGCCGATCCAGCGCGTCTTCGCCAAGGAGGGTTTCGGCGCCGTCATTACCGGCGTGCCGCTTAGCGGAACCGTGGCGCTCGGCGAGACGCTCGAAATCCTGCCGCTGGGCGTGAGCGGACGCGTCAAGGGCCTGCACGCTTACAATCGGAGGATCGAGCGCGCGCACGCGGGACACTCGACGGCGGTGAACCTGGCGGGCGTGGAACGAGGCGGGATGGAACGCGGCATGGTCGCGGTTACGCCGGGGGTTTTCCGAGCGACGAAGCGGGTCACCGCGTGGATCGAGCACCTGCCCGACGCGCCGTTTCCGCTGAAGCACCGGGCGCCGGTGCGCTTTCACGCCGGTACCGCCGAGTTGATGGGCAAGGTCTTGTTACCCGCGCACGACCAGCTCCTTCCGGGCGAGCGCGCATTCGTGCAGGTGCTCTTGGAAGAGCCTGCCGTCGTCTGCCCCGGCGACCGCTTCATCCTTCGGCATCAGTCGCCCATGCGGACGATCGGCGGTGGCAAGGTGCTCTCCAACGCGACGCGCAAACTCAAGCGCTTTGACGCCGAGGCGCTGAGCGACCTGGAGGCGCGGCGGTCATGTCTCGGGGAGCCTATCGAGTTCCTGGCGCATGTGTTCGATTGTGCCGCGAGCGCGCTTGGCCTGGACGAGCTTTGTGCGGAGTTGGGCGCGCTCCCGGAACAGTCGCGCGCCTGGCTCGCGCGGCTCGTGGCCGATTCGCGCGTGGTGGAACTTAAACCGGGCGAGGTTTACATCGGCCTGGCGCTCCACGCGAAGCTTGCGCGGGCCATAGGAGAATGCCTTGCGGAATTTTTCAGGGAGCACCCTGCCATGGTCTGGATGGAGAAGCCCGCGCTGAAGCAAGCGCTGGAGCGTTCCGTTCGGCGGCAGCGGCTCGGCGGCGTGGCGCACATCGACGAGTTACTTGCGAGCTGCGAACGCGCCGGGCTGCTGCGCTTGAGAGGCAATGAGGTCGCGCTGCCGGGATACGAACGGAAACTCGACGCGCGCTGGGCGGGGTACGCCCGAAAACTGGAGGAGGCGTTGCGGGAGGGCGGCCGCATGCCGCCGCTGCGCGAGGAGCTGGCCGCAAGGCTTGGACTTTCATCGAGGGATTTTCGCGAGGTTCTGCGTTACCTCTGCGAGACGGGCAAGGCCGTGGAAGTACCGCCTGAATTCGCTTATCACGCGCATGCTTACGCCGAGATGCTCGCGGTAACCAAGGCTCTTTTCGGCGCGGGCGCGGAGCGAACCGTTTCGGAAATCCGCCAGGCCCTGGACCTCAACCGGAAATACGTGGTGCCGCTGGTGGAGCACTTCGACGCGCGGGGACTGACGCGCCGCGAGGGGAACAAACGGCGCTGGGTGGCTGGCTGAATCCTGACCGGCCAACGGGTATGGTACGGGGCATGTCGTGCCTGGGGTGCGTCGCGCCATTTCCGCGGGGAGAGCGTTAGGTTGCAAGCTCTGGAGTCCGCGCGCCACGCCCAGCGCGGAGACGGCCCTGACGACGTGGCGCGTGCGCCGCGCTGAAAGGACCCATTGCCATGCGCGCGTTGCCTCGAACCCCGCCGCGCGGCGTCGCTTCTGATACCGTCCGCCTGAACTGCATCCACACAGACCGAGATTCCATCGGCAGACCATGGTCGTTGGCGAGAGCAACCGATTCGTTCTCTGAGGGAGGAACGTGCGATGATCGCGACACGGTGTTGTGCAGGGCTCTTACTGGGCCTGCTGGTCCTGCCCGCCCGTGCGGCGGACCCCGAGTTGGATGCGCGCGAGGCTCCCTCGGGCAAGAGGGCGCGCTCGTTCACGTTTACCTACCAGGCGTTCGTGAAGGAGGTCCCTGCCGGCGCGAAGAAGCTGAAGCTGTGGATCCCGGTCCCGAGGTCGGACGCGCACCAGACGATCGGCAACGTCAAGATCGCGCCGGAGGCGCGGAGGATTGAGCTGGAGGAGGAATCGGGGAACAGGATGGCCTACTGGGAATTCAAGGACGAAGACCTCAAGCCGGTTACGGTGACGATGACGTTCGACTGCGAGCGACGCGAGATCGCGGCCAGAGACTTGGCTCTGGACAGGCCGCTCTCGCCGAGGGAATTGGACGGATTAAAGGAATACCTCGAGGCGCACGAGAAGGTCCCCGTCGGAGGGGAGTTCAAGGACCTCGCGCTGAAAGCCGTCGGCGGCGCGAAGTCGCCGCTAGAGCAGACCAAGGCCGCCTACGACTTCGTCTTCGCGAACATGAAATACGGCAAACCCGAAGGCAAGGCCTGGGGCCAAGGCGACACCTGGTATGCATGTAGGGAAGGCGTCGGTAACTGTACCGACTTCCACGCGTTGTTCATGTCCATCGGGCGCTCAGTGGGGATTCCGGTCAAATTCGAAATGGGCTTCCCACTGCCCCCACCCGAGGATGCAAAGGAAGGCGCGATCGGCGGCTATCACTGCTGGGCCAAGTTCTATCTGGGTGGGATCGGCTGGGTGCCGGTGGACATCTCCGAGGCGCGCAAGCACGAAGATCTGGCGGCGTACTACTACGGCAACCTCTCTGCCGACCGCGTCAGCTTCTCGACCGGACGCGATCTTAAACTCAAACCGGGCCAGGACGCCGGGAGGCTCAATTTCTTCATCTACCCCTACGCCGAAGCCGACGGCAAGCCGCTGAAGGTTGACAAGGCCTTCTCATTCAAGGACATCCACTGAACCAGAACTCACTTCAGTTCTTGAAGCCACGGCCTATGGCCGTGCGACCCTAAGAGGTTCGACCGATCCGGCGTGCCAGATAGGTTCTCCCTCCGGGAAAGCCCCGTGGGACAGGAGGGAGAACCATGGACAACTGGCAGAGTTTGTCCCACGTGCGATGGGATTGTAAGTATCATGTGGTAATCGTGCCCAAGTATCGGCACAAGGTGTTTTACGGAAAGTCCAGGTCCAAGGTGGGTGTGGTGTTGAAGCAGTTGTGTCAACAGCGTGGCGTGGAGTTGATCGAAGGTCATGCGATGCCCGATCACATTCATATGTGTTTGAGCATCCCGCCCAAGTTCAGCGTTTCTCATACCCTGGGCTTCCTGAAAGGGAAGAGCGCAGTTCGGATACATCGGCAGTTAAGGCAAGAGCGGCGTATGACGGGCTTGCATTTCTGGGCGCCTGGGTACTGCGTCAGTACGGTAGGCTTGAACGAAGAGCAGATCCGGAGGTACATTCGGGAACAGGAACAGCTTGAGCTAGGCCAAGGCTACTTGGACCTCGCTTGAGCCCAAGCCCCAACGGGGCTTTCCCCACGCAAACGCCCCCCTCGGGGGGGCTTCCTAAAGCCACGCCCTATGGGCGTGGTTGATTACTTCAGTTCTTGAAGCCACGGCCTATGGCCGTGCGACCCTAAGAGGTTCGACCGATCCGGCGTGCCAGATAGGTTCTCCCTCCGGGAAAGCCCCGTGGGACAGGAGGGAGAACCATGGACAACTGGCAGAGTTTGTCCCACGTGCGATGGGATTGTAAGTATCATGTGGTAATCGTGCCCAAGTATCGGCACAAGGTGTTTTACGGAAAGTCCAGGTCCAAGGTGGGTGTGGTGTTGAAGCAGTTGTGTCAACAGCGTGGCGTGGAGTTGATCGAAGGTCATGCGATGCCCGATCACATTCATATGTGTTTGAGCCTCCCGCCCAAGTTCAGCGTATCTCATACCCTGGGCTTCCTGAAAGGGAAGAGCGCAGTTCGGATACATCGGCAGTTAAGGCAAGAGCGGCGTATGACGGGCTTGCATTTCTGGGCGCCTGGGTACTGCGTCAGTACGGTAGGCTTGAACGAAGAGCAGATCCGGAGGTACATTCGGGAACAGGAACAGCTTGAGCTAGGCCAAGGCTACTTGGACCTCGCTTGAGCCCAAGCCCCAACGGGGCTTTCCCCACGTAAACGCCCCCCTCGGGGGGGCTTCCTAAAGCCACGCCCTATGGGCGTGGTTGATTACTCAGAGGTCATATGGTTCCCGCCCTAATGCGTATATACAAAAGACGAAACGACCAGAATGCCCCTGAAACACAGGCCGTAGGGGGCTTTCCAACTTACCCTGTTGAAATGACTTGCATTTATTACGCTACCGAAGTAAATTGTGGAGGTTATCGGTGAGTGGGAAATGGAGCATGTGTTTCTGTTGGTATTTCGCGTTGCGCGAATGGGGACCGAGGGGTTCCAGCTACGCCAAAGGAAGGGTGGGCGTACGGCCACATGGTTGATCGGAGGTAAGGTGAGAGTTACAGGGCCATTGACATCGCCGCTTGAAGAGATGAGCTTCTATCTGGGCCGCGCCTATTATAATTACGTGGGCCTGTTGGAACGGTTGTTGTTGGAATTTGGACTTGATCGCCACCTCTGTCCCGGAATGGGGCACATTCTATTTTGTCTTTATGAACAAGACAACCTGGCCATTAGGGAAATCAGCGAGCGCACACAACTTGCCTATTCGACTCTGACTGGGATGCTTTCGCGAATGGAGCGGGCGAGGATCGTTCGGCGTTCCAGGGATAGGAGCGACAAACGGGTCGTGCGTATCCGGCTAACCGGACTCGGACGCTCCTTGGAGTTTCGATGCAGTCAACTGGTCTTGCGGCTCAACGGCATTCTGGAGAAAGACTTGGGGCCGCGGGAGAAGTCTCGGCTCAAGCGTATGCTTGCTGGGATGATCGAAAACATGCGTGGGGAAAAGGATACGGCTCCTGGCTGCCGACTCGTGGCGCAAAAGCGCGATTCGGCGCTGGCCCATTGAGCCCGCTGGGACGATCGGATTAGAGGAGAAAACTGATGCGATCCGCGAATTGCCAGGTGGTTTGTGGGATCTTATTGGCAGCTATCTGGATGCTTCCCGCCTTTGGCCGGGGCGGCGGCAACGAGAGGTGGCCCGATAAGCTTAACGAAGGGGACATGGCCCCGGACATCTCGCTTAAGAGCCCGGATGGAAAGTCGGACTTTAGGCTCGCGGATCACAAAGGCAAGCAGCCCGTTGTCTTGATTTTTGGGTCGTTCACGTGACCGCCTTTCCGGCTCCAGGCTGGAGCCCTCAACCGATTCTACGAAGCGAACAAGGAGAAGGCGACTATCGTCATAATATACATCAAGGAGGCGCATCCCGAGGATGGCTGGAAAATGCCCAAGAACGCCCAGGAAGGAATTAAGGTTAATCAGCCGAAATCTATTGATGAGCGCAACGCCGTGGCAAATACCTGTGCCGCGAATCTGGAACTCAAGATTCCCTTTGCCGTGGACGGAATGGACAATAAAATCGGGGAAGCGTATGCGGCTTGGCCGGACCGCCTCTACATTATAGATAAAGACGGCAAAATCGCATACAAGGGAGGGCCTGGACCAGGCGGCTTTAAGGTCAGTGAAATGTCCGCCCGGTTTGAAGCAATGATTGACGGGCGGAAATAGAATCGGTTTTTGGGAAAGGTTGATCTTTCATGCGCATGTCTACCGGGTGGATCCAATGGAGTCTTGGGAGTTGTATTGCGTTTGCTATTTGTATCCAATGGGCCAATGGAAATGAAGCTCGCGATCGGGAACCTGTTAAATCCATGGTCTCAGCCGTTTCCGAGCCCGAGGAAATAACCCGTGCCATTAAGGGAACGGGGGCTAAAATCGTATTTGTTAGCGCTTGGTCGTCGAGTTGCCCCTTCTGCCTCGAAGAGATGCCGGCAATAGCTGCGGCCTACAAAGAATTGAAGGACACGGTTGGAGTGAGCTTTGTCGGCATCTCCCTGGATGGCCTCACCTTGAGGGGCAAAATAAGCGAGGAAGCCAAATCACGGGCCTTGAGTGCGACCCGGACTACGGTCGAAAGGAAGGGATTGTCATTTACGAACCTAGTCTGGTGTGGCGCTGCCGATCCGATCGTCGAGAAATTCGGGATCGAAACGACGCCATTCAACGCTGTCTATTCGGGTGAAGGCAAGTTGTTGGCGGAGCTCCCGCAGTTGCCGGAGGACTCTATTGATGCGGCAAGAGTCATAAAGCGCTCAATCCTGGAAGAATTCGATAAACAGAAAAAATAGTGATCTCTTGGCGCTACAACGCAACTTGCCAATCGCACGGCAACGGCTCCGTTAAACGGATGCCCAGGCGATGCTGTCCGCGCAAGCGGCGGCACCGGCGTGTCTGGCGGGCGCGGCGGTTGCGTGCCTGCGTGATGCGGATGTCCTCGGCCGGGGCTTCCGCCACGCGCAGCAGTTGTCGGCGCGTCATCGGCTGCGTTGCCGGCTCGACGGTCCTCCTCGCGGGGATCGTGATCCTCCCGCTGTTAGCAGCCACCAGCCACCTATGGGCAGGTGAAATACAGCCATTTTGAGAGAAAGGGGTTCGCCGAAGATCCCAGCCTGGGAAACCGGGAGGGGTATTCATGGCGAATCGGCTCAAAATGGGCCAGGTATTGGGAATTGAGGGTTTACTGCAACGCAGGTGGTCCCATCGTCGGATAGCGAAGGCGCTGTCGGTCGACCGAGCGACGGTCAAGCGGTACGCCGAGACCCTTTCAAATGCAGTCAACCTGCCCGGTGCGCCGGGTCCGGGGCCAAATGCAGCCAGTAACCTGCTCACCGGGTCTGGGCAGGTTCCGGTGCCTCAAACGGCCAACCTGCCCGCCGGGTCCTCCGGGCCGGCCAGTCATTGCACGCCGCACGCCGAACAGATCAAGGCCAAAGTGGAGCAGGGTCTCTCCGCGCAACGAATCTGGCAGGACCTGCGCGACGAGCACGGTTTCCTGGGCGGGTACGACTCGGTCAAACGCTTTGTTCGCCGCCATATGCAGGGCAGGCGTTGCCGTTCAGGCGCCTGGAGATGGCGCCCGGCGAGGAGTGCCAGGTCGATTTCGCCCTGGGACGTCGAGGGTGCGCCACTTGTCTTTGACCCTGATCGGCCGCGATGGACAAAAGCTCTTTTCTAGAGACCTGGCAAATGACCACAGTTCAGCTTCAGACATTCCCATGGCTGCGGCGATGTGGCTCGGCGTTAGTTGAACAAAGCGTGTCATTTCGAGATCCCTAACGCCTTTCGAAGGTTGCATTCGGCGCTAATAAGGTCTTCAACAGCTTGCTTAATACGCTTGTTGGTCAAGCCTTTGGTCTCGACGTTCTGTTCCGCGAGAACGACAAGCACTTCAGGCGGTACGTCCAGGGCGACTGCTACCTTTCGCAATGCCGACAACGACAACTGCTTTCGTCCATGCTCTACCAGACTTAGGAACGGGACACTCAATCCGCTAGCCTTTGCGAGCTCGGTCAACTTCAGCCCGTTTGCTTGACGGATTATTCTGATGGTCGTGCCGAGGTCCACCATCTCACGACCCCTTAGTTGCGATCTTGTGATGCACGGTCACTCCTCCGCCGTGTTGACATCCGGAGACAAGAGGTCAGCGATCTCGGTTCCAAGGAGAGCCGAAAGGGCCTCTACCTTGACAGCGATCACGTTGGCGCTTCTCCGCAGTGGATCGACGTCCCTTGCGAGACAGCTTCTCGATCAAGGTGGTCAATCTAACCGCGTCCTCCACTCGCCCGGAATGTGCCTGTGCCCTTTGCGTCCCCAGATACTTCAGGAGAAGCTTGCGCAACCTAACAGCAATTGCTTCAGCCTCCTCCAAGAACACTTTGGGCCTCGGCATCGATCCCGGTCGCCTTACTCGCCGCTTTTTCATTGCTCCCTCCTTCCGTAGGAGTATTCGGGAAGACCGGCGAGTCTTCCCATCCGGGCTTTGTCAACCGTGAGCCAGTTGCTCGCACAACCAGGAAGCTCACGGATCACAAATCGGTGCATTACCCACAGGGGGTACCGCACGTGGCAATACGTAATTGCCACTCCTGCTTTCGCAGGCAACCGGGGCGACATTGGGGCGGTCGGTCCGGCGATTTGAAGGAGGGACTTGCTGCGACCGAGATCGGATTTCAGAGAGCACGAGCCAATCGCTCGCTCAATTACTGGATCAAATAGTAAGAGGCTTTTCGTACCACGTCAATGCCCAATGGAAAAGATTTTAACCATTGGCTGGTGAGGTCTCGGTGAGGGTATGGAGGAGCACCTCTCTTGACTCCGTTGACTCTGAGTCCATCCCTTCCTGACGTCCCCCGGGACCGCGTTTCTAGGGTGCATAGGTAGGCGACTCCCAGAGCCAACCAAGCCAATGGAGGCAAGCCCGACCTCCATTCCATGGCACGCCCCAACAAGCCCAGGCAAGCTCCAGACACGCCTCGGCACGCCTGGGTCATTTGGGCTTGGCTCGTTGATTCTTCTAACTCATTGGTAGATATGGGATGTAAAGCGTCCCCGGCAGGACTCGAACCTGCGACCTCCGGTTTAGGAAGGGCTCCGGGCGGGGTGCCCAAAACAGCCTATCTCCCTGTAACGACAAAGACTTACGACGACAGCCAACCACTTCAAAAAGCGACTAAAAACGACCGAAAATCACTGAGTTTTGAAGCGGTTGATGAAGTCATTGGCGACAGCCCAATCTCCATTGAAAAGCTGCGTGAAATGGTAGCGCATTGTCCTGAATTGTCAGAGCCATTAAAGGCCGCGGTATTCGAAATCCTTCGCGCAGCTAAGCAGTGAACCTCTTCCGTCGCACGCTTATGGGACTAGCCCATTTGAGCTATCAGCTAGCTGCTCAGCCTCGATCTTCGCCATCATCCGTACCCCCTCCGCTTTGTCCTTCTGGTAATAGCGCAGGATCATGTTGAGGTCGGAGTGCCCGACCCAGCCAGCCAGCATGGGCGCCGGCACACCCGGCTAGGCATCTCAGTGGTGGTATGGAAAACAGTCCTTGCCAAGTCCTTCGAATTCGACTTGCTGCGAGACGTATTGCCGCATAGGGTCAAGTCTGTATGAAAGGTAGACGCATTTTTATATCCGCACTGCTGATCCCGATCCTATTCCTCGGGGCCGGATATGGCTTTTGTCCTTGCCGCTTCCTTTCTACTCTTTGCTCAGAGGCCGCCCCGGAAAAGGTTGCCTTGCGTTCCTGCTGCCATTCGGCTGCCACATTTGAGCAGGACGATGTGGAGGCGAAGGTTGGTCAAACGAAGACGTGTTGTTGCGGCAGCAAAGTCTTCCTGGGTAGCGGGACCCAAGCCGGCAAGGTCTATGAGGGCAAGACTGACTCCTCAAAGGCTGCTTACGCTGTCATATCCAATTTCCAAACGCCAAGGATGGATGTCGATTCCTACGCGACCGCAGTCGGGCCGGCACCTCCTCTTATTCCCTTGCGACCATTATATCTCTTGAAGTCTACATTCCTTCTTTAGCAGTTCCCTAATTCTAGGTTACCTGCGAACAGGCCGGGCCAAGGTCTGTCCGGTGGGTCGTTTTCCATGCGCGCAGCGTATTGGCGATACGGCCCTTGACCCTGAATGAAGCCATACCCATAGGACCTGAACTCTATGCGGATTCCGATATGGAGACGATTTGAAGGAAATCGAACGTGTCGGGCTCCAGATGGAAGAAATCCTGAAGCATGTTCCCGGCGCCACCGATGTCGTCGCGGACCGCATTGTGGGCAAGCCCTACCTTGAGTTCAAGATCGATCGTGCCCGTATTGCCCGGTATGGCGTGAACATCCGCGATGTTCAGGACGTGATCGAGATGGCGATTGGCGGGATGAACCTGGCCGAGTCGGTAGAAGGACGTGAACGCTACCCGATCCGCGTGCGATACCTGCGCGATTACCGCGAAGACTTTCCCGAACTTGAGAAGATTCTCGTGCCCACCATGTCCGGCGCGCATATTCCTCTGACGCAAGTCGTCGATTTCTCCTACGTGCTCGGCCCGCAGGAGATCAAGGGCGAGAACACGCGCCTGGTCGGATACGTCACCATGAACACGCGGGACCGCGACGAGGTCAGCGTGGTCGAGGACGCAGAGAAGGCCTTGCAAGGCGCGGTTCGCGACGGCCGGCTCAAGGTACCGCCAGGTTACCACTGGGAGTGGGGCGGGCAGTTCGAGAATCAGCGGCGCGCCATGGCCACGATGAAGGTCGTCGTGCCGATCACGCTACTGATTATGTTCCTGATGCTCTACATGGGTTTCAAACGCGAGTGGATCGCCATCGTCATCTACTTTGGCGTCCTGGTCTCCGCGTCGGGCGGCTTCTTCATGCTGGCCCTTTGGGGTGCGAACCTTTCGGTTGCCGTCTGGGTTGGATTCCTGGTTCTGTTTGGTGTGGTGGACGACGATGGCGTGGTGATGTCCAGCTATCTTGAAGATGTATTCGAGGGCCGCACCTTCGCACATGCCGGGGAGATCCGTGAGGCTGTCATAGAGGCAGGCCTGAAGCGTATTCGGCCATGTCTAATGACGACCGCAACAACCTGTTTCGGCCTGCTTCCGGTCTTCTGGGCCAGCGGCAGGGGCTCGGATGTCATGCAGCCGATGGCCATTCCATCTGTCGGAGGTATGGCCATTTCGCTGATTACCATTTTCATCGTTCCCTGCATCTTCTGTGCGGTGGAGGAATGGAAATGGGCTCGTTTAACCAAGGGACCGGGCTCGGAATCGACCGAGGCCACAGCAAAGGAGTGAAGCCATGCAACATCATTTGTCGATCTGGTTGCTGGTGGCTTGTTTGTTCGCAGTAGTCGTAGCGCATGCCGCGGCTGAGGAGCAAGAGGCCGAAGGGGGCAAGGATGCGGCGCCGCCAAAGGCGTATCCGTATCCGCTGGATACCTGCGTCGTCTCAGGCAAGAAGCTCACTTCCATGGGAACCGCGTTTGCCTATGAATACAAGGGACGCCCATTGATGTTCTGCTGCAAGGCCTGCGTCCACAAATTGGAAGAGAAGCCCGATGAGTATCTGAAGAAATTGGACGCGGCGATTGTCGAAAAACAGAAGGCCGAATATCCCTTGAAGACGTGTGTAGTCAGCGGCGAAGCGTTGGAAGAGGCAGCGGTGGATCATGTGCACGAGAATCGTTTGGTTAGGTTTTGTTGTGATGGCTGTGCCAAGGAATTCAATAAAGACCCAGGCACCTTTCTGAAAAAACTCGACGCAGCGTCGTCCAAGTTTAAGGGCGAGGAGAAAAAGGAGTAACTCTTCTTGGGGCAACACCAAAACTCGATGGCGTCGAGGAGTAAGATATGTCCGAGAATGCCCGAGAGAATAATGCCAAGGCAAGGAGACAGGTACTTGCATGCTGCGCAGGAATGGTCCTGGGGCTTGGCGTGGTGCATCCTTACTCGATGGCAGTCAACCGCCTTCTCCTTGGGCCTGAAGGGCAAAGCATCGCGGACGCGCTGTGGTGGAGCGGAATGGCCTTCTCCCTGCATATGTGGCCCATGTCCGCTTTTTATGCAGTCTTAGGAGGAGCTTTCGGCTTCGGCGTTGGGCTGCTACTGGAACGCAAACGGGAGATAGAAAGGGCACGCAGGCTTGCCGAATCGACCAAAGTAGCAAATGAGACGTTACGGGAAATCGTTCAGACCGTCGCACATTTTGTTCGTAACGCGAATGCGGCCATCGGCGGATATGCAAGGTGGCTATCGAAGGACTCCAGCCTTTCCCATACTGCCCAAGAAGCTTTGTGCACGATCCAGGAAGAAAGTCAGCGCATCGAACGAGTGGTGGACGCCCTGCACGCCATCAAGGACGTAACGGTTCAAAAGGAGAATGGAACCGCTGATTTGGAGCTGATGGATATTCGGAGAAATATTCAACAGCACGTTGTGATGACTGAAATTGCTCGGTCAGGGGATGATTCGAATGAATAGCGCATCGACTTTCCACGGGCGTATTCGCTCCGCTGGTCTTATTGCGGGGATGCGCCCGAAAATCGGAGTCATGGGTGGCGCGGGGCAAGGAATTACGTTTTCACACCTCAGAAAGGCTAACGCGCTCGGCAGAGCGATCGCCAGGCACGGGTGCATCTTGGTGACCGGAGCATGTCCCGGCCTTCCGTTGGCCGCAGCAGACGGCGCCAAGCGGGAAGGTGGATTTGTCATCGGGATATCTCCAGGACTGAGTCTGGATGAGCATATTTACAAGTACGGCTCGCCTGCCGAAGGGCACGATGTCCTGATCTATACAGGAAGCGGATTAATGGGGCGCGAGGTCGTGAACATACGGTCATCGGACATGGTAGTGATTGTTGGCGGCAGAAGCGGGACTTTGGGCGAATTGGCCATTGCCTACGACGAAGGCAAGCTAATTGGCGTATTAAAGGGCACGGGAGGCATTACTGGACTCGTTCCCAGGATACTGTCCGCGTGCAAAAAAGAGACCGGCGCGCGTGTGATTTATGAAAGTAATCCGCAGCGCCTGGTGAATGGGCTGATTCGCTTGTACCAAAAGGATCATTTCCGGCATCCAAGCTGCTTCAGCTCGGATATGTCTACCATGAAGGGGCATCGCCCACGGACAGTCCGCGACGTTGTTTGCGGCATGTGGATTGACCCCAACGAGTCCTCCATCCAGGTACGATACAGGAAGAAGACTTATTATTTCTGTTGTTCCACCTGCGCCAGTTCGTTCCGCAAAGATCCTCAGCGATTTGGAAAGGGCAATGCTTGGCGAGGATAAGTTTAGAACTGATTTCGCGGGCTAGTCGAGCATTGCCAGCCCTAATTGGAACGTCGAAAGACGATAGCCGCGTAGGGGAGGAATAGAGAATGGGCGAGTTTGCCGATCCCTCTGCCCAGGTGGCTTGGCATGCGCTAAGCCTGGAGTCGGCACAAGCACAAGTAGGCGCTACCGCCGAGGGTCTCTCAGATGACGAAGTGGCCAAGCGCTTTCAAAAGTTTGGACCGAACGAGCTTCGGGATGCGGAGCCCATCAATCCCTGGGCCATTCTCGCCAGCCAATTTAGCAGCCTGATCGTTTGGATCTTGATCGCGGCTGGAGTAGTTTCAGGGATATTTGGCGAATGGGTAGACGCTCTCGCCATCACGGCCATCGTGGTACTGAACGCGCTCATTGGATTTTACCAGGAGTTTAACGCCGAAAAGTCCATGGCTGCGCTCAAGCGCATGACGGCTCCACATGCGCGAGTCAGGCGAAGTGGCGTCGTTCGAGATGTACTGGCGCGCGATATCGTTCCGGGAGATGTCGTTGTCCTGGAAGCGGGAGATCTGGTACCCGCCGATGCCCGGCTTATGAAAGCCGCCTCCTTGAAGTGTATAGAGGCCGCGCTCACCGGGGAATCGGATGCGGTCGGAAAACATGCTGAGGTTCTGGATCGCGAAGAAGTACCGTTGGGCGACCGCAAGAACTTGGTCTTCATGGGCACGAGCGTGGCCACCGGATCTGCGGAAGCTCTCGTGGTGGCCACGGGCATGGCGACGGAGATGGGTCGAATCGCCGGCCTGATTCAAAAAGCAGGCCAAGAGGAAGGGACTCCGCTTCAAAAGCGCCTCCAGGCATTCGGAAAGCTGCTCGTATGGGCCTCGCTGGGGGTGGTGGGGCTTGTATTTGTGCTTGGGCTTGTGCGAGGCCTGGAAGTATTCGAGCTTTTTCTGACGGCGGTGAGTTTGGCTGTCGCGGCCGTTCCAGAGGGTCTGCCTGCCGTCGTGACTATTTCTCTCGCGGTCGGTGTTCAGCGCATGGCGCGAAGGCGCGCGCTGATGCGACGGCTTCCAACCGTGGAAACGCTTGGTTCGACCTCTGTCATCTGCACGGACAAGACCGGCACGCTTACCGTGGGCGAAATGACCGTGCGAACCCTCTTCGCCTGTGACCAGGAATGGGAAGTAACCGGCGAAGGGTACGGACCCGAGGGCAAGATTACCCCGCGAACGAGCGAAGGAGAACCGGGAGCCACGGGTCTAAACGATTTGATAACGGTTCTGGCTGGCTGCAACGCCGCACACCTTACACAGGAAGAAGGGCGTTGGAAGGTGATCGGCGACCCGACCGAAGGCGCCCTCCTCGCGGCTGCCGCAAAAGCCAAGGTCTTTCCTGCGACGTTGGACAAGGATCTGCCGCGAGTCAAAGAGTTTCCATTCGATTCCGACCGCAAGATGATGACGGTGGTCAGGAAGTCACTCGAAGGTAGCGCTAGGGCCATGGTTAAAGGGGCTCCCGACGTGCTGCTGGCCCGGTGCACCCAAATACTTACGTCCCAGGGCATCAGGCCGTTGACGGACAAGGATCGCGAGAACATCTCCACAATCAACGAGGCCTGGGCAGCGAGGGCCTTGCGAGTGCTAGGCGCCGCAATCAAGAATGGCGTGCAGGAGTCGGACGTACATTCCGCGAAAGAGGTTGAACGCGATCTGGTTTTTGTGGGCCTTGTGGGCATGTACGATCCGCCACGTCCGGAAGCCAAGGATGCTGTAGCGCGCTGCCGCAGTGCCGGTATTCGTGTCGTCATGATTACGGGAGACCACCCACGGACTGCCTTGGCGGTCGCGAAGGAGTTGGGCATTGCCAAAGAAAACAGCAAAGCTCTCGCTGGGCTGGAATTGGATAAGCTTTCCGACTCCGACCTAAGCGATCAGGTTGATCAGATTGCCGTTTTTGCACGCGTCACGGCGGAGCACAAACTTCGGATCGTCCGGGCCTGGAAATCGCAGCAGGCCATCGTCGCGATGACAGGGGACGGGGTGAATGATGCTCCGGCCATCAAGGGCGCCGACGTGGGCATCGCCATGGGCAAGGCCGGTACCGAGGTGACAAAGGAAGCCTCGGACATGATTGTAGCGGACGACAACTTCGCCTCCATCGTAGCTGCCGTGGAAGAAGGCCGCGGCATTTTCGACAACATCAAGAAGACGCTTCAATACTTGCTCGCAGGTAATGCCGGCGAACTTCTGCTGATGACTTTATGCGTGGTATTCGGACTTCCTATGGCGCTCCTGCCTATTCACCTGCTCTGGATCAACCTAGTTACCGATGGTCTTCCCGCGTTATGCCTCGCGACCGATCCCATAGATTCTGATGTCATGAAGCGTGGTCCGAGGAAACCGGGAGCATCAATAGCCGATAGAGGGTTTTTGGTATTGATGGGGATTACAGGCTTGCTGACTGCCGGTGTATCCTTCGCCGTGTATCTCTACGGATTAAAATACGAAACCCTCGAAATGGCTCGAACCCATGCTTTTGCGGCGCTTGTCTTTGCTGAGTTGCTTCGCTCCTTCGGATGTCGAAGCGAAACCAAAACTCTATTCCAAGTTGGCGCATTCACAAACCTACGACTTGCGGTGGTGGTGGGCATCGCTTTCTTATTTCAAATTTGGAGCCACCACAACCCAATTCTTGGCGGTTTTCTCAAAACAGGCATGATGACTTGGTCAGATTGTTTGATGCTGATTATTGTCTCGATCATACCCATTTCAATTTTGGAGGTTGCCAAATTGATTCGCCAATACAGGTAGGCTCAATAATACTCCCGTATATGCCCGAATTGGGCGCTGCACCGCGCATCACGCAGATTCGAGTGGCGCAAGGGTGACGGCATCTCCTCAGGGGAGCGTGGGTATGGTATTGGAAGCCTGGGCAAACCATTGAGGGCTTGTAGCCGATGAGCGAACGGGCTATCGCGGCCCTGCCGTTGCTGGGCGTCGTACTGGGCGCGGCCCCACGATGGTGGTCGGCCAGCGAGCCGAGCGTGACAAGCTGGTAGAGGGCCTGACTTCCTGCGCGCGATCGCGGCGGCGGCGCACCTACGGTCCGGCGAGGATCTGCGATCTGCGCGACACCCACCCCGATTCGGGCGACACCAAATGCGCAGATCGACGTCTACGGCATCGCCCCTGTCATCATGGCGCTGGCCGCCCATCGTTTCTATGCGTTCGCGAGCTTGGCCTTACCAAGAAGCACGGCTGCCTTGGCCTTGTCGAGATAATGGTAGCTTTGGGGCGGGGCGAACTTCGGCATCCTACGCCTGAGCGAGGTTAGGGTTTGTGGCCGGTCGAACTCCCAGGCCCGCTTGATGCGGATCGCGTACCCAGTATCAGCGCCTTCAAAGTATGCCTCGAACTCTTCCCGTGTAATGCCGGCATGTGATCCGACTTCCCGCCATAGGCGCTTGGGCGGCGCTTCAACCACATCCCTGACCTCGAAGGCGCCCTGCAGCTCCTTGGTCGGCGATGAGACATACACCAAGACGCCGTGCCCCTCCTCCACTCGCGGGCGGACGCGGCGAAGTTCGACACGCTTGGTGCCCTGGAAGATCTTCGCCGCGAACTCCGGGCGTATGGACACCAACAGCGCCCAGCTATCTTCGCGCTCAGTCACTTGTTTGTTCCCAACCTATAAATCCGTTCAAAGACACCTGGCGGAACCCGGTGGGCGGTCATCAACGGAGACGGACATTCGGCATCTCGAAGTATCGACCGGATCCGATCCAATGCTACAGGCGAATTGAACAGGAGCGTATCGTCGAAGCGTAGGGCCATGATCGACGTGTCCAGATTCTTGTGGGCACATCCGAACACATCTTTCCAGTTCCACACGCCGAGGCGTTTGTAAAGGCTGAACAGCTCCTTCGGCCCACCCAGGCGAACTTCCACCAGCCGGGAGCTGGCCCTAATCTGCATTGGATCCTGCGATACGTACCAGAGAATGCGCCCAGGCGCTTCCATTCTTGGTCTGGCCGCCTTGTAGTACACGCCTTCACGGTTGAAGGCCAGACCCATGTCCACGCCAAACAGCTCCCCCATTGCCAGCCCTTCGTCGAAGAGATGTTTTGCCCATTCAGGCCGGATGGGAACGATGTATGTGGGCAAGTCGCCATCCGCGATCTTGAGAGGCCAGAACACGTGCTCGATAGTCGAGGCCGCCGCCGCACCCCCGACAAGTCTGTACTCGCCACGTTCCTGGGGCACATGCACCGCAGGAGACCTCACGGCGTTGATTTCCCGGGCGGCTTCGGCCTGGCTGAGTATCTTCGGGATGAGGGCGCGTTCCCAACCTTTCCCTGCTTTCAGGAAGTGATCTTCCTGAAGTGCCCGGACGGCCTGGGTAGGTAAAAGCGGTTCTGAAACCACGAACTTTCCGCAGGCTTGCTCTGCCGCGCTCGTCAGCAGCCGAAAGAGTAAGTGGCGGATCATGGTGGCGCCGAGTTGGTCGTCTTGAACTCGAAGCATCGGAACGACCAGTTGTCCCTGGTTCAGCTTGCATGCGTAAAGAGCCAACGGCTTTATCTCTTCGCCGCCCTCGTCTTCCACCACGAAGGTTGAGGTCTCAGGGCTGGCAGCCATGCAGGATGTAAGTAGTTCCCGAAAACCCTTACGGGTCTCCCCCAGCTTGTCGATCTGGAAGGCCGCAAGCAGGCCATTCACATCCTCATGCGTAATGCGCCTGACATGTAAGGTTGTGCCCGAGAACCGTGCCGGCGCGTAGGCGTCCCCTTGCAGCAGTTCATCCACGTGGACGATCAACTGCGCCGGACGCAGCACAGCGATGGCCAAGCTCTCGGCCACTTTTTCGGACTTGTCGAGGAGCCGCTGGTCGCGGGTTACAAAAACGCTGCAGCCCGCTCCCATCGCGTGCGCCAGATGCCGGAGATCCGATCTGTCCTGTTCGCTATTGGGCTTGCCGAACAGGTTCTCCAGTTTTTCCGCAAGAGCCAGAAGCCTCTGCCGTGGTGCCTGGGCCTTCGGGTAGGTCCGGTATCGGTTGAGCTGCCGCTTTCGTGCGGCGGGATCATCGTTCCGGTCGATCTCGACGCTGACCTCTGCCGTGACCCTGATCTCGATGGCGTCCTTAAGCCAATCCGCTTCCAGGTACATGGACTCTTCAGGGGGCGAAGCGTTTTGAGGATCGAGGTCGTAAAAGATGTTGGCGTCGATGGCCACCTTGAGCGCGTGGCTGCGCTCGGGTGCTTCATCGAGGTCGGTAAAAAGGTCCTTATGGCCATGATCTATTCGCCAGACGACTAGGGGCTTGCCGTCCTTGCCCCTTCCCGGGATCTCGTCGATCTTGCTGTATCCAAAACCCGGCCACACCTTCGTGGCCTCATATTCCCTGCGGCACCTGAGCTGCAGGCCCCTAAAGTCTTGCGTGGCTTCGACCAGCGCGTCGTGAAGCGCCTTCGCAACTCCCTGGCGGCGATGCGCGGGGTCTACGCAAAGGTGGACCACGAAGGCCATCTCGCGGGCGACACGGTAAAGGGTGTATCCAAGGAGTGCGCCGTCCGCATTCGTTGCGGCGATAACCTTCTTGCGAACAGCGAATTCGTCAAACGCGCCGGCAGGCAGGAAACCCAAGGTTGCAGATTGAGAGTCGCCAAGCTCCTTGATTTGCCGAAGCAACGGGGACGAAGGGCTGACCGTGGTGATTCGGATTTCCGCCATTGGGCTATACCTGCGTCGTGTTCGATTGGAAGGCTACTCCTCCTCAAACCCTTGGCTCATGAACTTCAGCGTTCGGGCGTTCTCGGTCACGATGCGGACCACGGTCTCCGGCGCGCCGTCGGGGACCTCGGCGGCGATCTCCAGCGTCACCTTGACCTTGGCGCCCACGAGACCGGTCAGGTGGGAGATCACCTCGTCTGCGATGCGGCCGGCGTCGCGGCCGACGCGGGCCGCGTCGAGTTCCACGGTGCCGTAGAAGCGTTTCGGGCGCGCGGGTTCTGGAGGAGCCCCCACGGCGCCTTGCCCGGCCGGTCCGGTTCCTTTGGCGTCGGTAACCGGTCCTGGGCCGACGACAGCCTTGGTCCGAGCAGATGATCCCGGCTTGGCGCTCTCCGCCTCGGCTTGGGCCGCCGCTACTTCGGACTTTACCAGCAGCCCCGGAGCGTCGCTGTCCCGAAGGGCGAGATTTTGGCCCATGCGCAGGCCGCGGTAACGATTCCCGGCCTCGTCGTAGCTCTCGGCGTAGGCGAAGGCTTCCCGCTGCCAGGTCAACAAGCCCAGGCCGTCCCGGATCGCGCCCAGTAGCACGTCCGGCGCCTGGAGTCGGGGCAGGTACAGGTACTTAGCAAAGTCTTCCACGAGCTGCTTGATCTCGACGTGATCGCCACGCCAGAGCGGGATCTTGTCCAGTTCCATCCGCAACCGTGTAGCGTGGAAACTGGTGATCAGCAATTCGTCGTTGCGCAGCTTCTTGGTAGCCCGCACCGCCAGCGGGTCCGTGCCGGGGAGCCGGAACGTCTGCCACTCGATCTCCGCTTTGGGATCTTTCTGGGTCGGGACCAGGAGCCACGCGTAGGCTTCCGGCAGCCGCGCCGTCACCGCGCTGTCGGCGGCTTTCCGCTGGGTGTCGGCCTGCTTGACCTGGTGGGGCGAGAGGTCCAGCTCCTCCTCTTCCTTCAAGATGGATTCCCAGGCCAATAGACGCCGCACCGCCTCGTCGAGGTCCTGCAGCCGGGTCTTGTCCACGGCCAGGAAGGCGAGCGTGTTACGGAAAAGGCGCGGCGCGTTGCCTCGCATTTCCAGGATCGCCTTGGCGGCGGCCATGGCCGGGCAGTCCGGTTCCTTGCTGTACGGCGCGTCGGTCCCCAGCACCACCAGCCGCGCGTCCATGTCATCCGGCACGTCTTGCCCGCTGCCTGGGAACGGATGCACGCGACAAAAGTCGCCTTCCCGCCGCACGTCGTCGCGGACCCGCTCCTCGATCTCCTTCACGACGGCATCGGTATCGCGCTTGTACTGTTCGGCGCGGTCCTCGGCCAACTTGGTGACGGTCGGCTGGGTCGAATACCAGTACCGATTGCCATCTTGGTAAAGGTACGTCGCCGCGCCGGCCAGGCGCCGAAGCGCATCCCCGAAGATGGACGGCTTCTCGCCCGGCATCACGCAGCCCAGGTTCACACGCCTGTCTTCCAAGCCGCGGTTTGAAACGCCGCCGGTCGGCGCGGAACCCATGTAGATGGTGCGCGCCACCCGCCGGCACGCGGCGAACTTGCCCAGGTTCGGCACTTCGGCGTCGATCCGCATCGGCAACGAGTTCGGTCCGTCCACGTCCTTCTCGATCACAGGCGGCCAGTTGTCGGAAAGGTACCGGGTCAGCTCGAACTGCACGCGCGGATCGTCGATGGGGATGTTCGCCGGCATGATGAGCGGGTTGCGGTCGCCCTTCTCCCACAGGCTGTGGATCACCGCCGCCATCAGGCGCAGCACGCCACGGGTACGCTGGAACTTCACCAAGGTGGACCAGTCGCCGTAGAGCCGGTCGAAGACTTCGGGGTGGATCGGGTAGGCGTGCTTGATCCGGTCCTCGTAGTCGCCGTCGCGGCTATCTGGCGGGAACTCCGCCTGCTGCGTCCGGTACATCTCGTAGAACTCGCGCGCCACCGTATCCTGCGCCACGAAGTCTTCGCGTCTCGTGATCGGCTCGAAGAGCCGTCGCCTCACGATCTCGAAGCCCTCTTCCGCGCTGGCGGGCCGCCAGGAGGATTCGACGCGCCCGATTACGTTCCGCAGCCGGTCCAGGGCTTCACGGCCGCGCTGCCCGCCCACTTCCACGTCGTCGGACTGCGTGTGCGGAGAAGCCGCCGTGTCCGATGCCGGCAGGCTAATCACCAGCAAGCAGCCCTTCGCCAGCTTGGCCGATTCGGTCAGCGCTTGCGCGAACGTGAACTGGGTCTCGAAGCTCCCCGCCGGCAGGTCGGCGGAATCGTGCAGTTGGCGCGCGTAGGCCACCCATTCATCGATCAGGACCAGGCAGGGGCCGTACTCGTTGAAAAGGTCGCGCAGCACGTCGCCGGGGCTTGTGGCCTTCTCGTCGTCGGCCTGGATACGCTTGAACGCCTTCTTCGCTTCCTTGGCCCCGCCGGCGGCGTACCCGAGTTGCCACGCCAACTCGCCCCAAAGGGTCCGAACCTCGGTGCCGTCGGGCTTTTTCGAGGGGTTGCCGGGGGAGATCTTTGTTCCCGACCAGCACGACCCGGTTGACCCTGGGTAGCTTTTCCGCCTCGGCGGCCTTCATCACGGCGTCCACGCCGGCCAGTTCGGCAGGCGCGGTGCCGCCCAGCAGGTGGTAGAGCGCCAGCATGCTGTGCGTCTTGCCGCCGCCGAAGTTTGTCTGGAGTTGCACCACCGGATCACCACCCTTGCCGTTGACGCGCTCGACGGCCCCGACCAGGAGCCGCTTCAGGCTCTCGGTCAGGTAGGTGCGCCGGAAGAACTCGACGGGCTTGCGGTACTCCTCGCCGCCTTCGCCCAGGTGGACCTGCCACAGATCGGCGGCGAACTCGGCCTGCTGGTACTTCCCGCTGGCCACGTCGCGATGTGGGTTCACCACTTCGCGCCACGGCTTCAGGTTCCCGGTGGCCTGGCTCTCGATGGCGGTCCCGGCGCTCTTGCGCTTCTCGGTGCGCATCTGCTCGTCGAAGCGGACGCGCAGAAGCTCCATCTTCATCTTCTCCGCCTCTTCGGCCTGCGGCGCGGAGACGGCGGTGAGCAGGCGCGTGGCGGAGTCCAGTCCGCGGTAGGCGTCGTCGCTGGAGAAGGATTCCTGGTGCGCCCACTTGTTGCGGGCGCCCTGCAACTCGTTCACCAAGGATCGTTCAGCGTGGCCCAGCGTGCGCTTGAAGGTATCGTTCCAGTGGTTCCACATCACGGACAGGAGCGCCTGGATGTCCCACTTCAGCCCGCCGCCCTTGGCCGGCTTGGGAAGCTGGTAGTCCTTGAGCGTCTTGTTCAGATCGTCCTTCCAGGACTGGCCGTAGGTGACCTGAAGTTCCCGCTCGACGAAGGGGGTAAGCCCTTGGTTGAGAAGGTCCAGGGCCTTGCCGATGCGGTCGTGATTGCTAATGGCCATCTTTAGCTCATCCTCAGTGGTGGGAAATTCGGTTTCGCTAGGTTCTTCACGGCAATTATCCATTCGACTTGTCGACGGAGAACAGATCGGGGTCAATCCCAAACGCGTTTCTAAACATTCTGTCAATGTGTGGTTTAGTCTCATCCTCTACAAGTCTTGGAGCCATCCAAGTGTAGTTGTAATTGAATGGGCCCTCACAAACCGTCCACTGTCGAGCAAAGTCATAAAGCGTGTTCCAAAGATAAAAGTTATTAAAAGTGTCGCTAATGTTCTTCTCCTCTCGCCCAGCTAAGAGCAATGGGAAAATCTCCCCCTGAATATCAGCAAAGAATAATGGCTGATGCTCATTCCAAAGGGCCATCGACTGCTTGAAGTCAACGCTCCAGCCTGCGTGCTGGACAAAGTGTAATGATGGCCAGCAGAAAAACTCGGGGCATCGAGCCTTATCTCTCATAAATTGAGCGTGGCGAGCAAAGCAAACGCGAATTGGAAGGTCTTGATTTAGAAACTCAAAGCGGCGATCTTCATCTGCGAGTTGAATCAAGGTTGCCTTTTCATCTTGCCATGAACTAATTTTTAATGCAATTTCGACAGGAGTTTTACATACCATAACTTTACAGAATTCGTCCGCCACGCTCAAATACTCCTCGCGTGTACACTTTTGAATTGCCGACCTAAGACTTGTATTCCTGGCAATATGCCTGCAGCACAGATAAAACCGTGCGCTGGGGTCTACGGAAAGTATCATGGATTCAAAATGATTTAGGTTAAAGGGATAGCCATCACTTGGATTGACACTCAAATCGCAAATCAATAGGAAAAGGTAGATTATTGGGTGCAGAATACTGTCGGGAGCCTTCAATCCGGACCACTCTAGAAATCTTTTGTATGCATCTACGTAAACTGGTGTCAGCATTCCCATCTTATCAAAGTCTGACCAAGACATCCTATTGGCTGAAGCAAGTGCCAGGTATTGCATTTGAAGAAACCGCGCCTGTCCCTCAAAAATCCTGAGCGCGCCAAGAGGAAAAAGTTGTACAGATGTCCCGTGGAAGAAATTTGGGACCCTTTTCTTGCGAAGATCTTCAAGCCCTTCTTCCCAACGCCTTGGGTCTGGAAGGAAGGATGCTTCGTTATCAAAGGAAGAGCACAACATAATCAGCGTGTGAGACAGACCTATCGCAAGCGAATGACCTACCGACTCAAAAAAAAGGACTATTAACAACGGCATGAGAATTCATGGGGTCCATGATCAGACGACGATTAAACTCAACATCGTGCCAATTATTCAGAATCGTATTGAGCGTCGTCTGGGCCTTTGGCGATAAGTTTTCTCCATGTTGCATCAAGTGAGCCTTTAAAGACTTGCGTGGTCCGGGGTCGGTCAGCGAGTCTCTTAGGTGACGAAGGTTTACATGGAATTGCGCAGGAAAGGCAAAGGTAAGCATGAGGCCGGCGGTTGATCCGATATGCTGCCACCAATGAATTGTCTCGTGAAAATACGTTGAGAACGAAAGGGTAGTCTCGGGATCTAGTTCGCCGCCTTTAACTACTCTAGTGCCAACTCTATCTAGTGCCGCACGTAGACGCGGGTCCAGTCGAACAACAAAATGGATTGGGCTATAGGATCCACGAACTGTTGCATTAGCATAGAGGTCATCCTCTAGCATCCAATGAGGATTTCCTTCTGAAATTTTGGTGTCATTCAACCTATCCATCTTCTGTTTCCCCAACGTTGCTGAAATGACCACTCAACCAGCATTGTCGAACAACTCCGCCTGCGACGGCTGCGTGCGGGCGACTTCCTGGCCCAGGCGCATGATCTCAGGCCAGGACTGGACCAGGGCGTTGTAGGCCAGGGCTTCGGCGGCGCGCTTCTTGCGCTCACAGAGGTTGTAGAGCCGGTAGGCCAGATCGCGGGCGGGTTCGGCCTTTGAGCCCAGCTTGGCTACCAGTTCGGCAGCAGCGGCTTCGCCGGCGTCGAGTACGCGGACCAGGTGGTGAACCGTCTCCCACGTGGTCAGGCGCGCGTCGGTGGCTGGGTTCCAGTCTTCGGGCAGTTCCTCCGGCTTCAGCAGCCTGACCTTACCGCGCTTGGACTCCAGGATGCCGGCTTCGACCATGCCCCCCACGCTGGTGTTCTTTGCCTTGCTGAGGGTTTCGGCGACGCCGTACTCGCCCTCGGCGAACCCGTGCTGGTCGAACCAAGCCAGCGCCCAGCGGCTGTCGGCGTCGAAGTCACCTTCTTGCTCGGCCAGCGCCTCGTCGAGGGTCTGGTTGATGAGCGACAGGGCTTCGCGGACCGGCAGAGGATTGCCTTCGGCGTCGAGTACCTTCGCGTAGCGGGTAAAAATGGCCATGCCGGGGCCGATGGCGGCTTGGGCAAGGTCCACCGGGGCGATGTTGCCGGCCTGAAGGTGCCGCAGAGCCTCGGGCAGTTCGGCCTTGAGCGCGGCCACGAACTCCCTCCGCGTGGCCGTCTGCACATCTGCCGGTCGCGGTCGGCAGACTAGGACGATGCTGGAGGCAAGGGCGTTGGCGCCGATGCCACGAATGCGATTTCCGAGTTCGGTTCGCATTGGCCAAGTGCCAGTTGTGGAAAACCCCGCGCGAACTACTGCGTCCAAGAACGTCTCCCATCCTGTACTCGCGGTTCCTGAACTATCGTCGGTCTCTGATTGCTTGAATGCATAGTAGATCGTGACTGGGAAGGCAGGGTGCGATTGATTGGCAACCTGCCGCATTGCCTGCGTCATTCCATCCAAGAAAAACTCTTCTGCCTTACTCTTTCCGCCGTGCCGATAGGGCGTCGCGACTAGTTCTTCGGCTTTCGGAACGGCGAGTGTCGCGAAAACTTCAGGAAATACTTCTCGTAAACTGGGCCGCAACCAGACGTAGAAGAAGTCCGACATGTCCGCGTAAGGAACATTGTCATAGTAAGGCGGATCGGACGAAACAAGTTTCGCTTCACTCACAACCTGAGATTGCGCGTTACTTTGCCGCACGTTTCCCGCATTTGTAGCCGGCAACTGATCCAACACTTTTGCCATGTTGCGTAGAGTGACTCCGAAATCACCCATCGCGTTTCCAAACGCGTTCGGCTCAGCAAAGTCCCAGACCATCGGAATTGCATTCCGAGTAAAGAGATGGATTGGCTGATCCATGCTGGCCTTCCACGAAACGAGTGCATTTCCGCTGTCCGCGATCTTGCTCACGCCAAGACTCAGATAGGTCGCTACTGCCTCGCCATACGCGAAAGCTCCCATCCCTTCCTTATCAATCGGCGTCTGATCGTTCTTGAAGCAGGACTCCCGGGCATCGCGCTGGACCTTTTCGATAAGCTCTGGAATCAGATCAGTGTAGGTTGTGAGTGCTAAGAGTTGGCGATTAGTAAATAGCTTCCGCCATTCGCCAAGGCCGTAAATGAACGGCGTGAATGCACGCGCATCTTCAATGAACGAGCCTTCTGGCGTCCACTTCGGCATAGCTTTGCGCGCAGCCGCCTCGTGCTCCGGCGTGGGTGAAAGGTACAGCCGTCGTCGCTGACCCTCTGCCACAACAGTCATGAGCCGCGCGCCCATCCGCCCGGCCTTCCCCTCGGCCTTGATGTAATCACCGTCCATGGGCGTGCCGCTCATCACGCAGCGGAAGTTCGCGCCGCGCGCGAGCTTGGTGCCGGCTTTTGCCGCCTCAGCGTCCTTCGGCTTGCCGATCTTCACCGTGAAGCGATAGGCGTCCTTCTCGATAACCGGCTCTACGTACGCCTCCTTACCCGCCTTCGTGGAGAGCATGAATGTCGAAGCCAGCGGCACGTCCACCTTGCGGAAGGCAGGATTGGGGCTCTTGACCGTGCGCGCCCAAAGCCACGCGATGACGGTCAGCTTCTGGCCTACGTACTGCTTCAGATCCGGACGCTCCTTCGCCATTGCCGCGGTGACTTCGATCTTGGGGTACAGGTGCCCGATCCGCTTCTCGGCCTCGTCGCGCATCCACTTCCCGTAGTAGCGCACGTCTTCGGCCAGACCCTCCGCGCCGCGCCAGGGCTTCTGGAAGAGTTCCTTGTTCTGGCGTGCTTCGGGGTTGACCGGCGGGTTGCCGGCAAACTTGGGCGGGATCTCGATCATGGCCTTATTGATCAGCACCGCGACGGGGTTCAGGTCGCTGGCGTAAGCTTCAAGCCCCAGCCGCTGCGCTTCCAGCGGCAATGCCCCGCCGCCGGCGAAAGGATCGTGGAAGGCCGGCAGTTTCTCGCGGTTGAAGAGTTCCTTCGCGCGCGGATGCCCGATGTTGGCCGTGCAGGTCCGCCGCCAGCTCTGCCAGATCTCGTCGCGCGCCGCCTGAAGAACCGTCTCGTTGGTCGTGTTCTCCCACTTCACCAGTTCCTCGATGATCCCGAAGAGCCGCTCGCGTTCCTGGTCGGCCGCGGCCTCTTCGAGCGTCGGCATGTGCGCCTTCTTGCGTTCTTCGGTATCCTTGGCCTCCCACGCCGCCAGCCGCTTCTTGAACTCCGTCTGCGCCCGCCGCTTCAGCTTGGGATCGGACAGCAGCACGTCGGTGTACTCGGAAGGATCGTCCACCATCTGCGCGAAGATCACCGCCCGCGCCGCCGCCAACGGCCGTCGCGCCCACCACAGATGCAGCGTGCTTGGATGCCCGTGCCGGATCGACTTCTCCCGCGCGGACGCCTTGTTGATCGCGTCCAGCGGCAGCGCGACTTCGATGAGCTTCTTGGGTTGCTTCATCACAGCCTTTCGTCGAGCTTGCAAAACAGGAGACTAGCAAGGAAGAGAAAATGAATGCATCGCTCGCGTGAAATGGTTAAGTTCGCATGCGCCTTTGGGTTGCGAATGCCTTTCATCGAACCCGCAAAAATCTGCATATAGCCTTCCTGGATGCTTTGACCACTTTGGGTGGAGAGGTCATCGAGTGCGATAAGGACGGGTGCGTTGGGTGAAAATGCCTTCTGCATCAAAGAAGTGCCGTCCAGCTCTTGGCCTGTTTTCTTCTTCACCATATCCTTGACTACTGAATTCAGCTCCTTGAAAGACGCTTCAACTGCATCCGCAAAGTGGCCATTCTCAAATCTCTCTTGAGCTGCTTTGACCACTTTGGCGTGCAAGAGCAACCACAGGTCTCCATTCTTCGGTTTACTGGTCGCTCCTTGTTCAAAGCCTACTTCGCGTGTTAAGTTCTTAACGATGGTTCGTAAGTGTGTAAGATGCTCCCCAAGATCTTTCATACGGTCGCGAGCGGCCGTCTCTTCTGGATTAGGGTCCCCCAGATCAGTTACAGCTATAGCCATCCCGCGAAAGCCAGTAACCTGTGGACTATCTTTCCCAAGAATACGCTTGAGGTAATCTTCAACCGAATCTGTCCATGCGTAGAGTGCGTCCGACGAAACACACCCGGCGCCATGCAAGACCTCGCCTTCTTTTTAGTAGTTCCCCGAGATGAAAGAGTCCTTCGCTCTTGTTCATTCGCGTTCTCTTTGTTGCTAACCTTTTTGCCATTCCACAACCTCAATGCGCCTCTGCGCGACCGATTAGTTCATCCAAATCGTAGTTCACGCTGGTCACTCCAAAGTCCGGCTCTCGCCGAAAGGGCTGCCGCACGTAGTGGACGAGGTGCTTGTCCTCATCCAGGAACTCCACGATTGCCAGAATGAAGCTCTCCGGCTTGTTCAGGGAGTAGAGGATCTCGTTCTTGGTGACTGTGACGGTGGCCGCGCCGGTGACGCGCCCTTTTACCTCGATGAAGCGGAGTTCCCCAGTGCCCGGCACGCGGCTTTCGATGTCGTATCCGAGCTTCTCCGTTTCCCGGTCGGTCGGGTCGAAGCCGAGGCCGCGTTCGACCTCCATCACGATGGCCCGTGCGCGCGCGGCGGAAGCCTGAAGGTCGGCCGGCTCGCTGGATACCGGCGCGGGAGCCCCACAGAGCTTCGCCAGCATCCCCATCGGCACCACGATCAGCCCGCCCAGCACCACCGGCGGCTGCGCCGAGATCTGGGCTTCCAGGTCGAGCTGCTCCAGCCGCTTCTGCAGCCGGCCCGATAACTCGTCGGCGCGGCGTCGGGCCTCCTGGCTGTTGAGCTTGGCGTTGGGTTTGCCGGCCTGCTCCTGGTCCTTCAAAACGGCAGCGCGGTGATCCCAGTGGTTGATTTCTTTGGTCAGGCGTTCCTGCACCGCCGCCTTGGTCTTGGCGATCCATTCCACCCGGCGGCCTTTGACCTCCTTCAGGTGCTCCGGGACCACGTGCCCGATGGCGTGGGCCTGCGCCTTCTTCTCCAGGTCGCGGGTGATCCAAGCGCATTCGGGCAGAGCGAGCAGCGCTTCCACGCCCGGCTCACCGTCCTTCAGCGGCCGATAGTCGAGATAGGGCGCATAATGGATGTGCCGCGCGTTTCCGGCCTCATCGATTTCTACGTACAGCATCCGGCGGGAGACGGTGCGCCGCTCGCCGCTGCGCGTCACGCTGGCATCCTGGATGGCGTGCTCCAGGTAAAAGAGCATGCGCGGCTTCTCGCCGGGGTCACGCTCGTCCACCAGGACGGTGCCGCGCCGGAGCAGGTCGCGGTGGCGTTCCATCGTCAGGTCGAGCGTGGCGTCGAGCAGCGGGTGGCCTGGGCAGACAAAGGCCGCCAAGGTTTGGCCCTGCGGCGCGATCAGGTCCTTCTCGAAGGCGACGCGCTCGTAGCGCGGTAGGACGGCTTCGCCGACCCCGATCAGACGGTCCCGGTTGCGGACCGGCGCCGGGACGTGGGTGACCTCGTAGCGGCGGGCCTCGCGCTGCTTGACCGCCCCGCCCAGCAGCTTGAACGCTTCCAGGAAGAAGGATTCGATGTAGTGCGGCTGGAGCCGGCGGGCCTCGGCACGTTCCATCTCTTCTCGGACCCGCCGGACCCGGCTGGCATCCATGGTGTCGGTGGCGAGCGCCCGCTCGTCCAAAAAGATCCTGAATCTGGCTCCGGTCGAAAGCGCCAGTGATGACCTGGTTCAGGCGGGCCTTGACCTCGGGCCGCTCGCCGTAGCGAACCGCTTCCATCAAAAGGTCGCGCAGCGGCTTCCCCTGGAACTGGAGCTTGCCCAGCACGTCGAAGACCTGGCCGCCCAGCGCCTTGCGCGCCTCTTCGAGCTTATCCAGGAGCGTACGGTACACATCGCCTTCGCGCGTCTCGTCGGCGATCAGGTTCCAGAGGTGGCAGACTTCGGTCTGGCCGATGCGGTGGATGCGGCCGAAACGCTGTTCAAGCCGGTTCGGGTTCCAAGGCAGGTCGTAGTTGACCATTAGGTGCGCACGCTGAAGGTTAATTCCTTCGCCGGCGGCATCGGTGGCCAGCAGCACCTTTACCTGGGGATCGTGGCGGAACGCATTCTGCGCTTTCGCACGTTCCTCGCGCCCCATCCCGCCGTGGATCGTGACGACGGCATCCGGCTGCCCCAGGAGCGTGGTGATCTTGCCCTGCAAGTAGTTCATGGTGTCGCGGTGCTCGGTGAAGATTACGAGCTTCTGCGTCGGCGAGGGGACCGGCTTGGGCGGCGCGTCCTTGCCGTAGGCGGGCGCATCTTCGGCGGCCCGGTTGGCGATGGCGGCCGGGGTGAAGACCTCTTCCAGCAGCGTGGCCAGTTCGGCCCACTTCTTGTCTTCGCCGCTGCGGCGGACCTCGTTGGCCAGGTTCTCCAGGCCCTTGAGTGTCCCGATCTCGCGCTTCAGTTCGTCGATGGTCCGCGCCGCGGTGGCCTGGTCGAGGATCTGCTCCTCGGCCTGTTCCAACTCTTCGCCCGGCGCGTCCTCGAAGTCCTCCAGGTCCTCGGCGTCCATGGCCGGCACATCGGACGCGATGGCTTCGGCGAAGGCACTGCGCTGGAGTAGCTGCAATTCCCGCAGCCGGCTTTCCAGGCGCTCCTTGCGGCGCCGGAGCGACTGGAAGATCGCCTCGGGCGAGGACGCGAGCCGCCGCTGCAGGATCATCAAGGCGAAGCCGACCGTGCCGGCGCGCTTGTCGTTCTGGAGGTTCTCGGCCCGGTTGTACTCGTCGCGGACGTACTCTGTCACCTGCCGGTAGAGGCGCGCCTCGGTCTCGGTGAGCTTGTAGGGCACCGTCTTCGCGATGCGTTCCGGGAAGAGCGGGCGGCCGTCAAACTTGAGCAGCTTCTCCTTGACCATGCGGCGCATCAGGTCCGACACGTCGGCGGTGTGCGCGCCGTCGCGAAACTTGCCCTCGAAGCGGTCGCCGTCCAGCAGGGCCATGAAGAGCTGGAAGTCCTCTTCCTTGCCGTTGTGCGGCGTCGCCGTCATCAGCAGGAAGTGGCGGGTCAGCGTGGAAAGAAGCTGCCCGATCCGGTAGCGCTTCGTGTACTTCACTTCGCCGCCGAAGAACGTGGCGCTGAGCTTATGGGCTTCGTCGCAGACCACCAGGTCCCAGCGGCAGTCGGGGGCCTTCAGCTTGTCCTGCACGTCCTCGTTGCGGGAGAGCTTGTCGAGGCGCGCGATGACCAGGTTGTTCTCCATGAACCAGTTTCCGGTGCGCGCCGCTTCGAGCTTGTCATTGGTGAGGATCTCGAAGGGCAACTGGAAGCGCCGGTACAGTTCGTCCTGCCACTGCTCGGCCAGGCTGCCCGGGCAGACCACGAGGCACCGGTGCAGGTCGCCACGGACGATCAGTTCCTTGATGAGCAGTCCGGCCATGATCGTCTTGCCGGCGCCTGGGTCGTCGGCGAGCAAGAAGCGCAGCGGCTGGCGCGGAAGCATGGCCTCGTAGACTGCGGTGATCTGGTGCGGCAGCGGCTCGACCAGCGACGTATGCACGGCCAGCACGGGGTCGAACAGGTGCGCGAGCCGGATGCGGTTGGCCTCGGAGACCAGCCGGAAAAGCGCGCCGTCGCCGTCGAAGCTCCAGGGGCGGCCGACCTGAACGATCTCGATGCTGGGTTCGTCGTGGCGGTACAGCAGGCGCTGATCGACGCGCCCGCCGGGATCCTTGTAGGTCAGTTCGACGGCTTCGGAGCCGAGCCACTGGACATTGACGACGGATACTTGGCAGTTGGGCAGTATGCCCTTTACGGCGGCGTTAGGGGTGAGGTCTTCGAGCTTCGCCATTCCCGCCCCGCGAGTTCAATACTGACCGGCCGAGGTCCCGGGCGGGGATGATCTCGGCCGGCCCGGACGACGGCAAAGCCGCCATCCATTTTGGTATCGCTTAGGACCCGCCCGGGTACGGGCAGAGTTATATAAGGGAGGAACACAACGTGCAAGGAATGGCTAGGGACCTTGTTTCACCTTAACCCGGTAGCGTTGGAAATCACTGAGATGCTTGGCCTGAAGTCATTAACCAGGGCGCTGTGGATGCCGATTTGACTTATCTTGCTTCCACTTACGCTTGACCTTCTTCCATCTGATAAATTCCAGCGGCGATTCCAGTCTGCGAACCTTCTCTGCAGCCATCTTCACCTTCCTCAGGCCCCATTGCTCCCGACTGGCCTGAATCGCAATCTCTAACCTCGAACTGTGGGAATCAATCAATGTAAGGGCATGAATCATCGGCCAAGTTAAGTTTAGCTTCTCTAGTTGGCCGACTTCGTCCGGATTCCAGCGTTCGTGAAACACCATTGCCGCAAACATGATTACCTTTGGCACATTTAGGTCTTCAATCGCATCTTCCAAAGACTTGCCGGCGTAGTGCCCGCCAATAAGTCTATTTGCGAAGCAACCCAAAGCCTTGAACTGGTGCAGTCTGGATGATTCCGGGCTGGTGGTGACGTTCCGCAGCGCGGAGATCCAGTTGGAGTATGTGTCCATCATGCAATCTTTCGACACTTCGTTTTAGACGTTACGTACTTAGTCTCTATCTTTCATCTCCTCCCAGGCCTCCAGCGCTCCCTTGATGAACGCATTCACCCAGGCCGCACCATCGGCCAAGTGATGGGCATCGGGAATCACTCCATTCCAGAATTCATCCGCCGCTTCCCGATCGCCATCCTTTTCGGGCGAGATCAAAAAGAAGAAGTTCTCACCGGGCGAGTACGCTACGTTGGGGAGGTCGATGTAATAATTCATCGGATTTGCAAAGACTGCTTCGAGTTCCTGCAGCTCCGACTTTTCAGCAAACTTCTTAGCCCACCGGCGGCCGTGCTCGTGGGCTTCTTTCACCTTTTCAGCCTTTTCCTTCGCTGCGCGCAGGCGGGCAGATACATCCAGCACAGCACACCTTCCTTTCTGGCCATGCAGGCCGTTGGGGTTTTGGGACTGCCATCCAGATATGCTTCACATGGGCGGTTACAGGTGAATATGCCCGGCGCCGGGGCCACGCCCCACCCCAGCGCCGGGCTGGGCCATTTTTGAAATCTTCAGTTGTCAAAGAGCTGGCGGCGCCGCCATGGCGCAACGCGCCGTGCGAAAACAACATCGCTAGCTGTGTGTGCAGTGAAACAGTGTGTGGGGCGATCCCGGGCGACTCAGGATGTACGTCGGGGCCACCTGGTACTGCTGGCGGCCGTCGCCCGAACAGCGGCGAGGATAACGAAGTAGCCGCTTGCGCGGCCAGCGGCATCGATTGGGCTGATGCCGGATTTGAAATTGATCCTTATCTCGCGCATCGAACGGTGTCAACAAGAATCCCCGACGCGGCCACGAGCCGGGACGCCCAGCTTGAAGAGCCCCAAGGGTCCAACCTACCAAAAAACCAAAGGTTACAGCGGCTGCGCCTGGGAGTGATTGCCGCTATTTTTCTGAACTAGCCTTGGGCATAATCAGGGAGTGGAGAAGCCAGCCCAATAAGGAGACGAAGATGGCGACTGTTGAAATTCAGGTCCCCGACGACTTCGATGTCGAGTGCCTGGATGCGCCGCCCGGCCAGATCAAGGTACGCCCCGTTTTTTACGGGCGCGGCAAGGAGTCCGATCCCTGCCTCATCTTTCACATCAGGGGCGAGGATGGCAGCGTGATCGGGCGGTACCTACTTTGCGTAAACGGCCGCAACCTGACATTAGAGCTGAAGGACCGCAGCAGACCCGTCATGGCCCTGATCGACAAACTGCATTTGGCCAAGAAGGCCGAGACGGCGGCCGACGCGCAGGCGGTCTGATTCTATTTTCTGCGACGCGCGGATGCGTCTTCGGCGAGCGCCAGCACGGGCAGGATAACAGCCAAGGCATCGCGGTCCTGGCGTTCCAGGATGGCGTTCAATCGCTGCCGAGCCTGTGCAGCCAACTCGGGCCACGGGTCCGTAGGCGCCGCTTGAATCAACTCATGCGGCGTAGCACCTAATGCCTGCGCGATCCTTACAACCAATTCCAAACCCGGCTCTGCGTCCCCGCGCTCCAAACGCGTTGCGTATGAAAAACTGAAACCCGCTTTCTGTGCGAGGGTTCGCTGCGACAGTCCCCGCGCCAACCGTAATTCGCGGACCTTCCGGCCGAATTGCCGGACGACTTCTTCGCGGTTCAGGGCCGTCTTTTTGCGCGGCACCTTGGACTTTTTGGCATATCGCCCCCTCTCGGATGAGATCGGCCGGGAGGGAACATGTGCGTACACACTATGCTAGTAGTCGGACTACACGATTGTAAACATAGGTGGCCATGGTTAGGCTAGGGCGCATCAACAAGCCAGATAAACGCACGGAGAACTCGCCTTCAACCTATCCATAGAGCCCCTGAATTCGGAGGGCATTCGCAATGGCAACTGAATGGTTTTACACACAAAACGACGAACAACGCGGCCCGGTTGACGACGCCGAATTAAAGCGCTTGACGAGCATTGGCGTAGTTGCGCGCTCGACCCTGATCTGGCGCGCCGGAATGGGCGAGTGGGAAGCCGCTGAAAAGGCTTGTGCGGGCATTTTTCCGTCGCCGCCCCCGTTGCCAAAGCCTGCGGCCGTCCCACCTCCGATCCCTAATCGCCCAACCCCGCCGCCGGTTCCTGGCCAGGCCGGGCCACGGCGCACGCTCCGGTTTGAAGCAACGCCTACACCCATTAAAGGCGGACCACCGCCGCCGCCTGCGCCGCCGGAGCAGCCTTCGCCGGCGTCCAACAGTCCCGAACCCCAACCCAAGCAGGCTCCGGCCCTCGCTATCTGCTCATTTCGATACAGGGCGCGCTGATCGCCTTGGCGGTCGCCTGCGGTGCCGGGGTCATGGGGAGCCTGGGCGGGGCCGTAAACAGCTTGCCGGTCTTCGCGCTATTCTTCTTGATCACCATGATTGCCGGATTGAGCGTATTGGTGCGAGGCGGAATACTGATCTTCAAGGGCTGGCAAAGCCTTCCCATGAAATACCGCACGGTCTCGCCGTCATCGACATGGTTGCTGCTGGTACCAATCTATAATCTGTACCAAATTTTCGTTTCGACGGTTGGGCTATCCCGTCAAACCAACCGCGCCTTCAAGGACCGCAACCAATCCGGGATCGCGCCGGAAGGGCTGGCCATGGCCGTGAGCATTGCCTGGGTCGTCGGGACGGTCGGCCCGCTGGTGTTCACGCAGATCTGGCTCTTGTACTCCTTCTTCGTTGCCCAAATCGTTCTCGCCGGACTTTGGATCATCGAGCAGGCGCGCGCGACTAACACGCTCAACGGCCACACCGTGGCGGCAGAAGACTTCAAACCCTGGTGGTTCGGTACAGTGGGCGCCGGCGGGCTTGCTGTTTTGATTGCCGTGGTTTCCGGCGTGGCGGAGAGTGCGGCCAAGGCCGCGCCTGTACCGCCAGACGTGACCATGCCGGGGCCCATCCTCGACGACGGTGGCAGCAGAGATTACGCACCCCAAGCGCAGCCGCAGCCGTATCCGAGGTCCCAGAACAGTGGTTGGCAATACACTGATCAACCCCGGCAGCCGGCGGGCAACTCGGGATTCTCGAATACGCAGAACAGCGGGCCGAAAACGTGCACTTCATGCGATGGATCCGGGACTGGTCCATTCTCATGTACGCATTGCGACGGCACCGGCAAATCCGGTACTGGGAGTTTCAAGTGCTCGTTCTGCAAGGGCCGCGGGTTCCCGCCATGCTCTCGATGCAACGGGACTGGCCAGACGCGGTCATCTTGGTAGTCGGCGCGATTTTGATGACCTTCGGCGCCGAGTTGAGCGAATGGTTAAGCAGAAGGAATAACCGCCACCTGAAAGGGGAAGAAGAAATGAAACCGCGTTTTGAAGGAGTCCTGGTACTGCTTTTGTTGGTCGGATGTGGAAGCGGCGATAGGCCAGCCGATCCTTCCCAGCCGAAGCTGACACCGGGTGCTACGCCAACGCAATCCACCTCGACCCCCGCCCCCGCGGCTCAAAACGAACACGCCCTTGGCGCTAATCCGGCGGTCGAAACCACAGACCCGGTTGCGAAAGCCATAGCCATCTACGAAAAGAACAAGTACACGCAGAATCAGGAGCGGGCGGCTCGGATGGCCCTTCGTCAGTGCGGGATAGACCTCGACTCGGAGGCAGCGAAAGACTTCTACAAAGCCGTTGGGCTTGAACAATCCAAAGGTAAAGTGCCGGGCCAGAATACCTCAGCTACAAACCTGTCCAATCCAGAGGGCGGGTTTAATGTGCCAGGTAGTAAGTGACGTAAGCCGCACGGAATCGTTTGCGGTGGTGCCTTACACCAACTCGTCCTATTCACCCCGACTTTGTATCTGATGCGCCAATTCATTAGAGGTGAGCCATGTCCAATCCAAGAGACAAGAACGATACTGGTAGTGGTATTTGGTGGCTGATCTTCATTGTCTTCATGCTGTTCTTCCTGCTGAATCGATGCGGTGGTCACGTGTATCCCTGGAACCGATGATCGAAAGCTTGGGAGGTATCTACGCGTGAAATTTATTAGCCAAATGTACGATAAATTAGCCGACTACCTTACATTCGAGGAATTGGTTTTTGTCGATACGTTCCTCATCGTAGGCGGGGCGGCAGCCGTGTTTTACTCAGGGAAGTGGGTGATAGATCTCTTTCTATGAAGGCCTGGGCTTCGCTTGTCCCGAAGCCCAGGCCAGACCCTTACTATTTCAGCCTATTGCGCAGGAGGCGCTTTACCTTCGATTCAAGCTCGATCCTGAGCAGTTCACCAGCCGCGAATTTGGCCTGCAGATCAGCCCGCTGCGCATCGTCGGAAACCTGAACCAGCAATTTGATCGTATCCCAGGAGATGCCTTGGTTAATGGCTTCCTCCAGATTCTCAAGCGAATACTTCTCGTAGAAGGCCTTTGCAGCCCGGATGTCTGCCGGGTCACGCTGCAACGCATGGGCGAATTCCTTCAGCGTCCGTTTGCCATAGGTCTGCTTGTCCTTCTCCAAGGTGGTAGCGAAGCGGCCAAGGTCATGGTGGTATACCAACACCTGCCGGTAAGCCTCCGTCTCGTCATCCCGCATCCGGGCAACGCGTGCCTCATAGGGCGGAAGAGACGAGTAGTCTGCCGCGAGGCACACATCGGGGGCGCCGTGGCAACCGTGGGTCGCGCACGCATAGTCGCAACGGCCGACCTCGGGATTCGTACACACCACTGCGTCCTCCCTGTTGTCGTGCTGCTTTTGGTCTTTCATGGTGTTCTCCTTTTTCTTGTGCCGGGTGGGATCTGCTAGTCCGCCACGGCCGGGTTTTGGTGTACGTCGAGCAACGTAACTCGCGGGCATCGGCCATTTGCCCGGTTGGCCGCAATCAGGCCTGCCGCCTGGAGGAAGTCAAGCGCTCGGTATGCCGCTTTACGGCCAACGTTGAAATGGACCAGCGTAGCCTGGGTGAGCTTTACCTCGGCCTTACCGGTTAGCCCTGCTTGAAACCAGATCGCCAAGCCCACCGTGAGCGCCTTCCCCGGCAATGCTGCTGCCCTGGTCAACCAAGGAAGCGGAATCGGACCGCGCAGGAACATTTCGCCGTGACGGTGACGCGGCGGGCGGGTCCGGCGCTTGACGATGGCCGCGAGATCCACATGGGCTTGGGCCGCCAGCGTTTTGGTCAAGAGGTCAGGGGGTCCCTTACCCATTAGAGATACCCTTACAAGATATAAGATTAAGCGGGTGTCCCACGCCGCCACAGGTTCCTATCCCGTGGTGGGACAGGTGGGTGTCCCGCATCGGGACAGGTTCTAAACGGCTTAGGATGCCCATGACGCGGCCCCACATCTCGACGCCGCGCTTGTCCATGTAGCGGTCGGGGTGCATGACGATCTTCGCATCTGTACGCAGTTCGAGGCCGCCCAGAACGATTCGGCTGGCCTCGGCCATGCACGCCTGCATCCGCGCGACCTCAGCGTCGATTTGGGTGATGGGCGCTTCTATCAGGAACGCGTCGTGGACCGGCGCACAGACCCGGATGCCGCGCTCGGTAGCCAGACAGGCGGCCAGGCGCATCATCTCCGCGCCGTTGGCCTGCATCGCGAAGTTCGCCAAGCTGCGGGGATTAGCACCTGGGCCGGCGTGTACGAGCCAGCCGAATACCGTGTGCAGATGACCGCGCAGCATCGCATGGTCTACGGCCGCCTGGCTCCACCTCCAGTAGACCGGATAGGTGCGCCGGTGGAGTTCAAGTAGCTGCCGAGCATCAGCGACGTTACAGCTGAGCCGCAGCGCCAGCGACTCGGCGCCCATGCCGTACTGGACGGCGAGGATGCACTGTTTGAAGCGTTCGCGGATATCCCCGTGGGACTCTTTAGTCGCATGCTCGGGTATGGCGCCAGCCTGCTTCGCGAAGGCAAGATAGGGATCGCCGCTGAGGTACGCCGCAAACATGGCCGGGTCGCTAGAGAGCGCGGCGGCGATGCCAAACTCTTGTTGTCCCCAGTCGATGTACGCGACTGCCCTGCGCGCGACCGGAGCGATCAGGCCGCGCAACCAGACGGACGGCCCGAAGATAAATTTTGCGTTGCTGGGCTGGTTGCGGCCGGTCTTTGAACCGAAGGCCGAGAGCATGCAGCGATTACGGCCATCGGGGCCGACAGCTAGGTCGTTGAGTCTCAGGCTAGAAAGCGCGTGCCGAAGTTCTCGGATCGACCAAAGTAAGGGAAACGCCTTGGCCATCGAACGAAAGGTGTCGTCGTCGAGGGCCGGTGACCCTGATGGCAGGTACGGCCACGGAATGTCATTCGCGGCAAGGAACTGCTCGAAGCGATCCACCTTGAACGTGATGCCGTCGAAGAGACCGTAGTTGCAGCGGACGTCATCAACCAGGGCGCAGCGAATACCGCTCCATTTTCGACGCAGGCGGTCAAGGGTCCCAACATCGATGGGAATTCCGATGCGTTCCATGCGCGCCGCTGCGGTCATGTACCTGCCGCGCAGGAGGGCTCGGGGTAGATCAATCTTGGGTAACATCGCCGGCAGCAGCTTCGCGAGTGCGTCCACGTCTGACTGGCAGTAATCGAGCAGCGCCGCCTTCTCGGCCAAGGTAAACGGCCCGCCGCGCATGGCCAGCGCCCGCATTTCCTCCTTCTCGACGGCGGCGAGGGCGTCGAGTCCATGGTAGATGAGCGCGCCGAGAAGGCCTCTGCCGCTGGGGACGGCCAAGCCGCTGGTGCTGTTTTTGAACTCGGCGCACAGGTCCAGGACTCGCGCCGGCATGGGCCAATCGAGTTCGAGGAAGCATCCAAGCTCCGCGCTGGCGTAGTAGGCGACGAAGAGGTTCTCCTCGTCGATCGGAAAGGGCGGCGCCTTGAGCGAACGCAGTTCGTCGGCATCCAACCGCAGCAAACGACCGGTGTGGAACTCGCGGGCAACCATGCAATGCGGTTCTGGCCGACCGCCATCCGGCTGCCGGTACTCAAAGTCCAGCAGCCGGATGGCGCGGAAGTCATGCAAAGCAGCCACCCGCTACACCTCCCCGCGGAGGCGCTTGAGCACGGGGTGGTCGAAGCTGTCGATGAAGCGGTCCCGGAACGCGGTCTTCAAGATCTGATCAAACGGGACCACCGGCCATTCCGGTGCCGGGATGGCGGCCTCGGTGGTGAAGACTTCGTAGGCACCCAAAGACATGTTGGAAACCACCCTGACCCACCGACCAGACGCCATGGTGGCGGCTTCCAGAGCGCTCCGGCTCCACTCATCGATTCGGCCATCGGGGCCGGGGAGACGAAGAGGCCACAGGAACAAGACACCCTGGCGATTGAGCGCAGTGAACAACGCCCTCGGCCCGAAGGTGGCCTCGGTGGCCAACTCGGGCCAAAGATCGGGCTCCACGAGGTAGATTTCCCGATCCTCCTTCAGTTCAAGCAGACCGGTCTGCAACCTGTAGTCCTCCTGGGGATGCACCTGCACCCACCATTCCCTCGGGGGCTTGCGGATCGGAACGGTGACCAAGGCCTTCTTGACGCCCAACCCGGCAGCGAAGTCCTGCGAGAGGCGCAGACGACGCGGATCGAACGGGTTGTTGGGCGGCGGATCAGCCGACTCCGCGGTGGGCACTTCCTCGGGCTCTTCGCCGGGTACTTCGGTGGCGATCAACTTATCCATGAATCACCTCCCAATGGGGCCGCCCCGTCCGCCGGGTGAGCGCGCCTGGCCGGAAGGCCTGGAGCACGGCGGACGAGGACGGCCTAGATTTTCTTGATTGCGCCGGAATGCAGGGCGCGCTCACGTGGGCAACCAACCACAGGCGAGCGCTTAGAATTCGTTAGACGAATCTACTTTCGCATCGTGACTATAACTCATTATTTTGAAATGGGTTATCTATCGTAGATGTAGATCTTTGTAGAAATCATGTAGATTGACCGCGACGCTTCTTGCGGCTTGGGGCGCACCCCTTCACCCAGCCTATCTCCCTTTCGAGCACCCATGCTTCAGCTCCCTTGCGCGCGGCCCCAAGGGAAGCGCGTATGCCCTTCCAGGCACGATAAACGTTGGTGATCTGGTAGCGCTTCTCCGCAGCGCTCTTGTTCATGCGCAGCTTTGGTTTCGAGCAGAGATTCTCAAGCAGGCGGTGTACGTCGGCGCTACGTGGCAGGGCGACCTCCGAACCGTCAATCCAAAGATGTACGCATGACCCATCGCTAATCTCTTCGATTTCAAACTCGAAGCGTAGCTTTTCCGCAGGGCATTCGTGCCCTAGATCTTTGCCCAACCTTCGCTGAATGACGTTGCGAAGCTCATCCAGGCGCCGCTGATCGGGGACGATACAGTCAAGCACGCGAACTGCGGTGGATTCAAAGATCTCAACGTGGCTTTCCTCCGGCACATGCTGAGCAAAAAAAGAGTTAGTGTGTTCAGACACTAGGTATCGACTTCCGCGCCGTGTCACCCGATACCGGAAAACGTCGTCTTTATTCGGCCTACGCCGATCCAAGATAGATAGGAAAGCAAGTTGAAGCGCTAGAGCCATCAATTCGGGCGAATACCCAGCATCGTGCTTCATGCTTTCTTCAAAAATTTCCTGTAGGAGTTTTTGATATGGCTTGGTCCACCTGTCTTTAATTCGGTCCAAAGCGACCAGTATTGAAGGCCTTTCGGGAGATTCTCCCTCTTGGCTAGTAGCACGACGCTTGGTCTTCTTGCTCATTGTTCCCCCATTAGGCAATGACGTCTCCCATGCACTGGTCATGGGCATCCGTATAGCCAAATTGCTTTCCCAAAAGCGTTACCATCACCCGAATACCGGAAGGTTTGATCCAGTTTGCACAACGCCGCAAGTAGCGGCAACTCCCACGTACTCCAAAATTCTGCCAGGCGCGTGTCTGGCGCGAATACCAACTTCCCCATTTCAAGAGGGGGGCCCGCCATGGCTCGTCTTCCCCCCCCTCGCCCCCGGGGGGCGCGGCGGGGGGGGGGGGGGGGTGGCGGGGCGGCGGGGCGGCGCTCCTCGAAATCGAGGTCAGCGACGTTGACAAGCCGGAAGCAATCCAGGCCCGCATCCGCGAGTTGTACGACCTGCTCAACCGGAGCATCGACGAGCAGATCAGCGCGGCCACCGAGTCCAACGGCCAAGCCGCAACCGACAGCAACAATCACGAGTCGGGCGGTAACGACCAGCATAAGGCCCAACCAACACGACGCGCCGGTCGCCCTTCGCCGACGCGCGCCCAATACCGGCGCAATGGCAACGGCAACGGGAACAGCAACGGTCGGCGCCGAGTCGGCTCCACCGACGCGCAGCGCCGTGCGATTTTCGCGCTTTGCCGCGAGCAGGGCATCGAGATGGCCGACGTACTCGCCGATTTCAATGTCACCGATGCCCGCGACCTGAGTGTCATGGATGCGTCGAAGTTGATCGATGACCTGAAGGCGCGCATCGCCTGAACCCTCCATCGCTCCTTGCTTCTCGACTTCTCTCCGCCCTTATCACACTGCCCAATAGCTAAAGGAGGAACCTAATGCCGATTCACACGGCAGCCGCGCTGCCGTCCATCCGGGCGGCGGCCGGCCAGCTCGACCATCTCTCATGGTCGGGCATCACGACCTACAACCAATGCCCGAAGCGGTTCAATTTCCGCTATCTCGAAGCGGCTCCGGAGGAGCGCAAGTCGGCCGCCCTGATCTTCGGGGGCGCATTCCATCGCGCCGCCGAAGCTGTTTTCCAGGCGCGGTTGGAAGGCCGGGCGCTACCCGACCTGAACACGCTGATGGCAACCTACACCACCGCGTGGAAGGAGGAGGCCGATCAAGCCCCGGAGATCGTCTACGCCAAGGGCGACGACGAGATGACCTTGGCCGACCTGGCCGGCCGCATGATCGCGGCATTCGTCGAACACGCACACCAGGAAGCCGTCGCCAACCCGCAACGCCGCATTCTGGCGCTCGAACACGCCGACCGGTTCCGGCTGCTGCCGGAGACGCCGCCGCTGGAGGCCCGGCTGGATGTGTTGGAACTCGACGGCGAATGCCTTTTGGTGACGGAGATCAAGACGAGCAAGAGCCGGTGGAACGACCAGAAGGTTGCCGAAGCTCTTCCGCAACTCGTGGTATACGCCCATGCCCTGCTGCCGCTCCTGCGCGATGTGGGCGCGAAGCGCATTCGGCCGACCTTCTTGATCGTCACAAAAGCGAAAAAGCCGGTCGTCCAGGTGATCGAGCCGCTGGCCAGCCAGAGGGATGTGCTGCGCCTGCGCGAGCAGGTCGCAGATGTCTGGAAGGGCGTCCGTGCCGGCGTGTTTCCGGCTCGTGAAGGCTGGTGGTGCGGAGCCTGCCCGTTCCGCACCTCCTGCCAGGGAAGGTGAGCCGTGACACTATGGCACAATCTGTGGGAAGCGGTGAAGGCCGTGCTTCCTGATGCAAGACACGTAACGGGCGCATGCCTTCGAGAGGTGGCCGATCCGACGCTGGAGCGCGCCGAGGCGCGCGCCAGAGCGCTCCTGGACCACGCCGCCGAGCATGAGCACGCCCTGTTGGAAGACGGAGAAGCCCGCGCGCATCGAGTGGTCGAAGACGTGGACCATCGCCTGTCCGTGCAGCGCGAGCAGTGGTTGGATCGAACCGAAAAGATCACGCGCCGGTTCGTATTGCGCGTGCTCCTGGTTGGGCTCGTCCTGGTCGGCGCAGCAGGCGCCGTAACCGTCATCGTCGTCTGGGCCAGCCAGCACGTGAAGTAGGTCCCCGAACAATCCCGTACTCGTCTGGCTCCGCGCCCTGTGGCGCGGGCATCCTCGTTTACATCCACGCACAGGAGAACGCCATGCAGGCCGAACTGCTCGAACACGTAGAACCGTCGCGCCGAGACCGGCTGTACCGCGAGATCAAGCGGATCGTCGATGAAGTGGAAGCGGTGGACCGCGCACTGGAACCCATCGGCGAAGCGATGGCGGTAGACGAAGCCCTCGGCGAGATCACGGACCTGATCCTGGACGAACTGCGTCACGGCAAGCGCAAGAGCCGCAGGATGGCCGTCGCTGCGTAATCCATCCCTTCCTAAAAGGCCGCTCGCAAGCCTTTCGGCATCACAAGCCGTGCCAACGGCACGGTGGCGCAGCGCTACATCGGTTCCGGGCCGGTGAAGATGCTCTGCGGCGAGCGGCTTTCCTATTCACGCTGCAAACTCCAATCCCCCCACACCTTTTGAAAGGAAGATTCATGCCGAGAATAAGCACCACGCTCTTCTATAAGGAAGGGAACAGCGACAAGGTTTACCGTGCCGCCATCGAAGAACGCGCCGACGGATTTGTGGTCAACTTCGCCTTCGGTCGGCGCGGCAGCACGCTCCAGACCGGCACGAAAACGAACGCGCCGGTTCCGTTCGACCAGGCGAAGAAGATCTACGACAAGCTGGTGAAGTCGAAGACGGCGAAGGGCTACACGCCTGGCGAAGACGGAGCACCCTACGTCGGGACTGTCGATGCCGAGCGCAACACTGGATTGCGCCCCCAACTCCTGAACCCGATCACCGAGGCCGAAGTCGAGCGCTACCTCAAGGACGAGGCATTCTGGCTCCAGGAAAAGAAGGACGGACGGCGCATCCTGGTCCGCAAGGCCGGAGGCGAAGTTACTGGAATCAACCGGCGCGGATTGACGGTGGGCCTGCCCGAGACCATCGTCCAAGCTGCGCGCGCGTTGCGCTCTGACTTCGTGATCGACGGGGAAGCGGTCGGCGACCGGCTGCATACCTTCGACTGTCTACAGCGGGGCAATTCGCCGCTGGAGAAGCTGGCGTACCGAGACCGCTGGCGCATCTTACTCGAACTGGCCGGCGGGCGAGGCGGGGCAATTGAGGTCTTGCCGACGGCGGCGGCGACCGGCGACAAGAGGGATCTGCTCCGGTTCCTGCGGGAACGGAAGGCCGAGGGAGTTGTCCTGAAGGATCGTAATGCGCCGTACACGCCTGGACGGCCGGCCAGTGGTGGTCCACAACTCAAGCTGAAGTTCTATGCCACGGCCTCCTGCATTGTCGCGCCGGGGCGCAACGGCAAGCGTAGCGTCGGCTTGGAACTCCTGGACGGACTCAAGCTCGTATCCGTCGGCAACGTGACGATCCCACCGAAGACATCAATTCCCCGGCCGGGTCAAGTAATCGAGGTTCGCTACCTCTACGCACACAGGGGCGGTGCTCTGTACCAGCCTGCATTCCAGGGGCGCCGCACAGACATCCTAACGGCGGACTGCAAGCTGACGCAGCTCAAGTATCGGAATCAGGACACAGAGGATGCGTAGGCAATGCCCTGTTCTTCAGTACGAGGACTTCGGGTAATATGCACTCATGAGGAAAAGGCTTCGGAAACCAACGCGTGAAGAAACTGCACACCACGAAGCTGGCCATTCCGTAATCAAACTAATGCTCGGCTTGCACATAGAAAGGGTCACCATTGTACAACGAGGCCAAACTTATGGGATGGCGGTCGGCCCTTCACCGTTGCATTACAACCACATGAACCGGCGTGAATTGAAGAGAGTCGTCAGGGACGAAATCATAGGGTGCTACGCCGGATTCGAGGCCGAAAGGCACTATTCACCTAGTGCTGAGGCTTTCTATAGCCAAGAAGACAACGACACTGCCTTTGAACTTTCAAGGCAGTACGAAGTCCTTCCCAATGGTTGCGACTATGTCGGAAGTAACATGCACCGGAATTATCTTGAGAGCCTCCGATCAATAGCTCTGCGGTTGGTAAGAAGACATTGGCCGATAATTGAATCTGTCGCAACACATCTATTGGCAAAGGGCACCTTATCTGAAGACGAAATTCGTTCACTGGTCAAAAACCGCCCAAGTCCTTCCTCGTAGTTCGCCTTCATCGCTTTTTCCATTGTCGGACTAGTCCCACAAAATCCCTTCAAGGAGGAAAAATCCATGTTGATGCTGTCCAAAGCTCAGGAAGTCTCGCGCCACGATCTCGGCGCGATCCGCACCCCGGCCCCGACCGACACCTGGCGTCCGGTGCCACACCTTGAGGTCGTCGAGACTTTGCTGCACCGCGCCGAGGCCAAGGGCCTGCGCGTCACCAGCGAACGGTATGCGGTACTCGACGGCGCGCTGTACCCGCAACCCGGCGTGCAGGTCAACCTGAAGGGCGCGAGACTCTTCGGGTCGCTCGACTTCGCCCCGATCCAGGGCCTGCGGTTCCCACCTGGCTGCATGCCCTCCGCCGGCATCCGCAACAGCCACGACAAGAGCTTCGCGCTCTCGATCCTGTCCGGCGCGCGCGTGCTGGTCTGCGCGAACGGCGTGTTGAGCGCGGAGCACGTGATCAGCCGGAAGCACACCAGCGGTCTCGAACTGCGCTTGGAGGTGGACCGGGCGCTCGACGCCTTCATCGAGAGCACATCGCAGTTCCACGCCACGTACGAGCGGCTCCGGGGCAAGAGCTTGACCAAGGCCCGCTCGCACCACCTCGTCGTCGAGTTGGCCCGCGCCGGGGCGATCTCGTCGTCGGACATCCTGCCCGTGGTCCAGGAGTTCGAGCAGCCGCGCCATCCCGAGTTCAGGGACCGCAATGGGTGGACCCTTTATCAGGCCGCGACCGAGCGCATGAAGCAGCAGTCGCCGGCGCGGCAGGTGGACGGTTTCAAGGCGCTGAACTCGGTGCTGCTGGCGCTGGTGAACTGAGCCGGGGGCCGCGCCGTGCCAGACGGCGCGGCCCTTTCTCTAACCTCAACGCAAGGAGAACATCACGAAGAAATGGCTACGCAGGGTCGTCGCCGGCGCCTTGATCGCGGCGGCTCGTTCCATCGCCGGACACGTGCTGCGCGGGGGGCTTCGGAAGCGGGGCCGGCGATAACGGACCGCACACCCGGGACTATTTTTTCTGCTGCCGGATTCGATAGGATTGTGCCTGGAATTGTGCCCCGTCCTGGAGGGCCGGTAATGGCCGATGCTAACGAATCCGAACCGGATAAGGCCAGCGACGAGTCCCTCGCCGATGTCCTTTTGAAGCTGGCCCAAGCTGGGGACCTCAGCCGTATCCCCCATATCCTGGCCGGGCGCGGCGTGCTGGCCTATGAGCCGAGAGATCACCAAGCGATCATCCGGAAATGCATCGCGGCCTGCGCCCAGGCCGGCACGCCGCACCTGGCCGACGCCTTGATCCAGAGCATGCTGGCGTTCGATGCAGGACTCCTGCTGCGGGCACAGACCAGGGCTCTGTACCAGATGAAGCGCGCCGATGCCGAATCCGGGCCTACGGTAGGCCCGTTGCCCAAAGAGTGCGTGGAGGAGATCGAGCGGGTCGCCCGGATCGAAGAGCGGATCGTGTACTTGGCCCAGTCCTACCGCAAAGTCCAATGCTCGCTGCCCCCGGCTGGCCGTGGCGGCAAGAGCAAGGGTGGCGGCCAAGTGCTCCGGATCGCCGACTATCTGGAAGACGACGAGGCCCCGGCATCGGGCGGCGAGTAGCCATGCAGCCCGCCGCTCACCAGCAGTGGACAGAGGCGGAACTGAAGGCCCGCATCCCACCGGATTACCTGCAGAAGTTGCATGACCTGCGCCCAATCCTGGAAAAGCAAGGGACCGTGCTGATCCGCCACGGTCAGGATCGACGACAAGCGTTTTACCTACGATACCGCGAGAAAGTTCCCGACGGACGTTGGGTCCACCGGGCCATCGCCATGGGCGGCTGGGATTCCGGTCCATACGCGCGGCTGATTATTAAGAAATGGCGTGCCGAACGACGGGAAGCGCGTGCCGCCGAACTGGCATCGCAGGCCGAAGCCGCGCGGATAGCGCGCCTGGAGGACCGGGCCCGCCGAGTCGAGCGCCGGTTGCTCCGCAAGATCCTGCCGGGCGGGCGATTGTTCCGACGCAACGCGATGAAGGCGTTCGACGAAGCGGTCGGTAAGAGCCCGCTGCAAGCGCTCGGATTCCTTCACGGCATCGATTCCATGCAGCCGGCACGGCCCGGCCGTCCCAGAAGGGGAAGACTCTGGTAAGGCGCCGCGAGCGCACACACGAAGCACCCTGCCGGCATAGTTTCCAAATCCCCAAGTAGGCCCAATTCCACTGATGTGCATTTGCCCCGCAATCCGGGGCCGTCCTATTCCCCCGCATCTGTTCGATCTCACCCCTTGAACTGGAGGAGGTCCCGTCATGCCCAAGAAGAGGGCTCCAACACCCGGCTCCCGCAGCGGGCTCCTATGCCCCCAATGCGGCAATGCCGTTTTCTGGTCGCTGTACCGCGTCGTCATCCGGGTCGAACATCTGCAACAGACTGGCCCCCGAACCTGGCGCAGTACCGGGGCCGAAAAGAAGCGATTCGATCTGCCCCTCGACTTGTGCCTGGTCTGCGAGTCGTGCGGATACCCCTCGCCGGTGCCTGCTCGAATGCCGCGGAAACCCAAGCGATCATGATGTCGCCAGGCCGACAGGTTGACAACCCAGCCTAAGAGGGCTAGCCTGAAGGTGTTCTTCGGGTCGGAGGTAACGTATCGAGATAGCACTGCGATTCCCTTCCAGCCGGGTGTCGTCCCGGCTACGTAGGCCGATCAGGCCGAACTCCATCTCAATCTGAGTTGGTTCTGCAGGTTCCCGCCACCCGAAGTGGCGCATAAGTCCCCAAGTCAAGGTGGCTACCCCGTCGTGACCGACGGCGTGTTGCATCGGCGTTCGTAGTGCCCAAAGGCCGCGCCACCCGAGGTCTTTGGAGGGAACCGCGCAATGGATACTCAAAAATGGAGAAGCAGACGAGTTCGCAAGAACCTCAACCCACACCGGAAAATGTAAGACCTGCTTTACCCCCCGCCGGCAATGGCGAATTGGCTGTCAGTCTAGTCGCAGCGGCGCAGATGCTTGGCGTCTGCAAGCGCACACTCGAACGCGAACGGGATCGCGGGCGCCTGAAATGCCTGCGCATCGGGCGGCACTGGAAGGTGCGCGTGGCCGAGTTGCACGCATACCTCCGGCGCTGCGAAGCCGAAGAGGGTTAACCGGAATTGAAGATGGGAGTCGAATATGAGGAGCGCACGCAGAGTTAAAAGCAACAAGCGGCGGCGGTCCGGCTGGAAGTTCCGGTTCGTGAACCCGAAAACCGGCCGCGTCACGGAGAAGACCTTCTGGGTTAACGAGCGTACCGTTGCCGATCAGATGTTCCGCAAGCACCTCGATAAGTGTGCCTCGGAGATCGATGTCGACCCCTGGGCGCAGTCCTACGAGACGCTCGTGCAGCGGTTTCTTGAGGAGGCACCCTTGGCGAGCGAAGGCAGGCGTAGTGAAGTGGCGAGGGTTCTGAAGAAGAATGACCTGAGTCTGGAAGTCGCCGCCGATCTGAACGATCCCGGCCTGCTGAATGCCCGCAGCCGCAAGGCCCTGGATGAGGGACGGAGTTCCGCCGTGAACCTGGTCAATCGGGTTCAGCCGATCCTCAAGCAGCTCACCCGTTGGGCCTACGAGGTCAACGTGTTGCCCAGTAACCCGCTGGTGCGGTGGCGCAAGCTGCCGTTCCGGTTCGAGAGGTCCAGGCGGCGGGCCTTCCGGCCCGAAGAGATCCGCGCCATTCTGGCGGGAGCGCGGGAACTGGACCGGATGTATGACCGCAAGCATCCGGTCGAACTGGTCCTTCGCACCCTCGTGGTCTGCGGGAACCGCCCCGGTGCCGTCTTCAGGGCACGAATCGCGGACCTTGAGGCGGATCGGATCCGGATGCCGCCCGGAGTGGGCAAGAAGAGGAACGGTGCCGCCACGCTTCCCCAGGAACTGATCGCGGAGTTGCGTCTATATGCTCGTGGCCGGAAGGCGGATTCGCCGCTCCTGGTCACGCCGATGGGTGCTGCCATCGAGAAGGTGAACTATACCAAGCGCGAGTTCCGTGCGGCGGCGGTCCTGGCCTTCGTAAGAATGTTGTGGCCTCACCATGATCCACGGACCAAGCACGCGGAACCCGTTGAAGTCGCCAGCGTGATCCTGAGCGGCAAGCCCTACAAGTTCGACGGGGCGCCGGCGACCAAGGAAGAAAAGATCGCGGCACGCAAGACGAAGAAAGGCGCGATTGACGGCCTGGCGAAGCAGTTGAAGGCGGCGGTCGAGGTGAAGCTGGAAGGGCGCGACCTGTACGCCTTCACCCGCAAGACTCACATCACCTTGGCGCGTGCGATCGGTGTGCATCCTGATGCAGTCGCACTGCAGGTTGGCCACACCGGAGGCGGCGTGGAAGAGAAGTTCTATCTGGATGAGTCGCTGATCGATCCGTCGAAGTCTTCACGTGCCGTGTACGACTTGATCGTTGAGAAGACGACCCTCGGCGGGGATGGGAAGAGCGAGCAGAAGCGCAGCGCAAAGGTGCTTCCGATGGCCGCCGGGGCCGAAAATGCCCGATTTTCTGAAGCGGTTGATGAAGTCATTGGCAAAAAGGGGTCTGGGCACCAACCAGGGGGTATGTTGCAAGTCGTTCCCAAACCTGAAGATGAAGTGGCGTCCCCGGCAGGACTCGAACCTGCGACCTCCGGTTTAGGAAACCAGCGCTCTATCCAACTGAGCTACGGGGACTTCCGCCGATTTGATACTCAATCGAGCGGGTGAATGCAAGCCACCCGATCACGGGGCCGGGCGGGCCTGGGAATGGCGTCCGGAAGCCTTGCCGGGATCGGCGCGGCGGTCGGGTCAGGGGCCGGCGGAATCGAGGCCCAGGGCGAGGCGGGCTTCGCGCACGGCTTCGGGCGCGGACTTCGAGGCTTTCGCGAGAAGCTGCTCGGCCTCGTCCACCCGCTCGCTCGCGTAGAGGTACACGGCCGCAAGCGCCAGCGCGGGGGCGTCGTCGGCGCCGGCCTCGAGCACGCCCTTGGCAAGATTGGCGCGGTCTTCGGGCGCCAGTTCGCTCCACTTCATGGGCATGCGATTGCCCTCGACCTGGACGTGCAGGCTTCCGCCGGACGCGCCGAGAATGCGGTAGCGCTTGGAGGCGTCGCTGGGCCCGAAGAGCCGCAGATACGCCAGCACGGGCTTGCCGGATTTCTGCGCCGCGTTGAGGCGCGCGCGGAGCCGCTCGTCCCAGGCGCCGGTCGCGGCCGGATCGAGCTTGGGCTTGGACGGTTCGGGCCTTGGCGTAGCGATGGCCGGCGTCGGTTCGGGCTTGGCGCTTGCGGCCGCCTGCTCCGCGGCGCGCCCGAGTCCTGCAAGCGGAATGGGTTGTTTGTAGTAGGCGGCCAGACGCCGGCAGAGCGCTTGCGGCGTGTTTTCGGCGGGATGCCCGGGAGGCGGGCTGGCGGAGTACCCGTGGTTCCCGTCGGAGCGCCCGCCGCCATTGTCGGGATCGCCCCGCAGGTCGAAGAGCACCGCGACGGCCCCGGCGCGCATGTAGTCGCGGACGCGCTCGCGGCTCGGATAATCCGGCAGGAGGGTGTAGTCGGCCTTGCCGATGACCGACTGCCAGTGGATGTACTTGAGCCCCAGTTCGCGCGTCACGGTTCCGTACCAGTTCATGTAGCGCTTGTAGAGCGCCTCGTCGAAAGCGTCCCACCAGCCGGCGTCGCGGGTCTTGTAGACGTGCCCGATGCCGTCGCCGAGCAGGACGTCCCAGGTCCCGCAGCCCCTTACGAACTTCACGGTAAGCTCGGGGCTGGTTCCGACGCGGCAGTCCTTGCAGTGAAAGCCCATGTAGACCTGCGGCGCGTAGAGGTCGCGCAGGTGAATCAGGGCTTGGCCGAGTCCGCCGGCGTGGTCGGGGAAGTCCTGCACCTCCGGCATGCCGGTGGACTTGACCATCGCGGGGCAGCGCGAAGCGTCGTGGGTCTCCTCGGTGCCGTGCCACTCCATGAAGGCCCAACTGTCGGGTTCGGCGTGGAAGATGACCGGCGCCTTGCTCTTGGCGCACTGCTGCAACAGGCGCTTGGCCGATTCGAGGTATTTGCGCATGGCTTCGGGATCCTTCAGCACGCGCAGCACGATATCGATCTCGCTTCCGCCGTAGCCGGCGGCGCGGCCGAGTTCGAGGAGTCCGTAAAAGGAGAGGATGGGCCGGGCCTGCATCTTCTCGGCTTTGCCGAGAAACCACGCGACATAGCTCTCTTCGGTGCGCGGGAAGACGTAGACGTAGGCAAAATCCCACTGGGCGCCGAGTTCGCGCTTGGCGCGTTCGGGCCAGGCGCCGTTGGAGCCGAAGCACGAGACGCCGAAGCCGAAGTGCGGCGGGAGGATGCTCTCGAAAGGCGGTCGCGCGGAGCCTTCGGCGCGAACAAAGCCCCAGCTCAGCGCCGCGGTCAGGAGCAGGCCGGCGGCCGTGTGGATCGTGTGCGGGCGCATGGCGGTCCTCCCGGCGCCGGGATCAGTGGTGCTCGGGCGTAAAGACGCCGCCGGCGCGGAAGGTCGCCTGGACCTTCACGGTGACGGGCTCCTCGGGGCCCAGGCCGGAGATCCGGTCCAGCAGCAGGCGGATGGCCTGCCGGCCCATCACGTCGGTCGCGAGTTCGACGCGGTCGTGCGCGAAGCAGACCTCGGGATCGAGCATGGAATCGCCGAAATGGGCGAGCGGCAGGCGCGACCAGGAGGCGCCGGTCTCGCGGTCGATGTCCTTCAATTCGCGGACGAACGAGCCGCTAAGCCAGTCGTTGCCGACGAAGACCGCGTCCGCCGGCTCGGGCAGTTCAACCAGCTTGCGCGCCAGGCGCGCTCCGCAATGCAGGCTGAAGTTGCCGTCGAAGACCAGGCGCGGGTCGAACTCGAGGCCCGCGTGCTCCAGGGCCAGCTTGTAGCCGGCGAGCTTCTCGCGGCTGTTCCAGTCGCCGGCGATGCACTGCACGCAGGCGATGCGCCGAGCGCCGGACTCGATGAGCCTCCGGGTGAGCCGGTACGCGCCGTCGGTGTTGTCGGGAACCACCGCATCGATCCGGCCCGGCGCGTGGTTGAAGTACCCGACCATCACTTTCGGCAGCGGCACGTCCAGGAGCGCGTCCACGAGCCAGCGCGACGGGTCGATCACCAGCGCATCGAGGTTCTCCATGGCCAGCACGGAGGCCTTGATGCGCTGCGCCGCGGCGGCGCGATCGGCCCCGTAGGGCGTCTCGCCGACCTGCAGCAGGATCTCATGGCGCGCGACGCCGACCGGCGCGCTGAGTCCGCGGAAGGTCCCGCTGTGGAACCAGCCCCGTTGCTCGCCCAGGCCGCAGTAGGCGATGCGCAAGGTCGGCGTCTTCGGGGGCGGTTCCGCGTCGGGCTGGCGCATGCGGCGCACGCCCACGCGGTGCTTAAAGGCGACCGCCAGGATCTTCTCGCGGATGTTGGGGGAGATGCGCCCCTTGCCGCGCAGGGCCATGGAGATGGTCGCGGTGGAGACCCCAAGGATGCGAGCGAGTTCCTTCTGTTGCATGGTTGCGTCCTCCAGTGGTGAATTAGAATACACCAAAGAGATAAACTTAATCCCATTTGATTACTTGAGATGTTGTCATGTAAGTAAAATATTGACAATTATTTATATATTAGAATCAGATCTATCTATGATTAATTCAATGGCATTTATTAACCTGGGCGCTCGTGATGCCCAAGGGCCACGCGAGCTCTGGCGACCTATAGAAGGATAGGCGAGCCGGGGCGGTCAGTGCGCGTGCGCGGGTTCGGGCTTGTGAGCTTTGGCCGGCTCGTGGGATTCGGCGTGATGGTCGTCGTCGTGATGGGCCGGCGGTTCGGCGACGGCGTCCATCGTCGTGTAGCCGCTCTCCAGCGGGTGCGCGGATTCGTAGCCGTAGGCGGCGGCGAGGACCTGCGCCGGATGCAGGGTGGTCTTGCCGGCGCCGTGCTCCATCTGCATTTTGCAGGTGCTGCATTCGCTGCTGCCGAAGCGCAACGCCGGCTTGGACAGCTCGCGGAAGAGCCCGCGGCCGATCCACATGGACTCTTCGTAGTTCTTCTTGGTCATGCCGAAGGTGCCGGCGATGCCGCAGCAGCCTTCGTCGATATGTTCGACGGTCACGCCGGGGATCAGTCTCATCAGGTCCATGCCGGGGGTGCCGACGCGAAGCGCCTTGAGGTGGCAGGGCGCGTGGTAGCCCAGGGTCAGGCTGAGCGTGTGGAAGTCGGTCTTGAACTTCCCGGCGCGGTGCAGTTCCATCAGGTAGGCGCCCAGGTCGCGGGTGTGGCGCGCGACGAGTCGCGCGTCGGCGGTGTCCTCGTAGTCGAGGAATTCCCGCGAAAGGCACAGCGCCGCGGTGGGCTCGGTGACGACGATGGGGTAGCCCTTGCGCGCGTAGGGCGCGAGGCCTTCGACGATGCGGCGGATGCCGGAACGGGCGTCGGCCGCGGCGCCGTGCATCAGCGCGGGCATGTTCGTCCAGGGCAGGTCGGGGACGACGACCTCGATGCCGTTGTGCTCCAGCACGTCCACGGCGGCCTGGGCGACTTCGGGGGCGTAGTATTTCGCGTAGAGATCGGTGTAGAGCACGACCTTCGGGCGCGGGCCATCCGCGTCGTAAGTGTTGGCGTGGCGCAGGCGCCAGTTCCTGAAACGCGGGAGCTTGCGGCGCCGGTCGATCCCGACCAGTTGCTCCATGAACCAGCGCGTCCAGGGCATCTCGTTGACGGTATTGACGATCGGGGCCAGCCAGCGGCCGGCGCGCGCGAAGAACTCGGTCTTGACGAAGATCCATTTCGAGAGCGGCAGGCGGTTTTCCCGGTGGTAGCGCGCCTTGGCTTCGGTGGCCAGCTTGGGGATGTTCACCTGGCTGGGGCAATCGTCGACGCAGAGTTTGCAGTTGAAACAGTAGTCGGCGATCTTGATGGTTTCGGGGTCGGCGAAGGAGCCGGCCGTCTGGCGCCCCGAGAGCAGCCGGCGCATCAGGTTGGCCTTGGCGCGCGGGGCCGCATCCTCGATCCGGTTGTAGCGGAAGCGCGGGCACATATCGACTTCGGGGCCCGTGCTGCGGCAGAAGCCGTTGCCGTTGCAGCGGATCGTCTCCAGGCCCAGTTCGAAGTCGTTCCAGTTCAGGACCATGGGCCCGTGGGCGTGAATGGCGGGCTGGGGCTGGTCCGCGGCCAGTTCGGCCGGGACTTCGCGCTCTTCCGGCCGCGGCCCGCGGTAGCCTTCGACGCGGAAGCCGTCCGCGCTGATCTTCCACCCGGCGCCCTGGCGCAGGTTCTTCGTCATCAGGTGCGGGTCGTCGGTGATCTTCTTGTTCGGGTTGAGAATGCCGTCGGGGTCGAAGAGATTCTTGACCTTCCTGAAGAGCGCGTAGAGTTCCGGGCCGGCCTGTCGCGCGATGAACTGCGCGCGGGCGAGGCCTTCGCCGTGCTCGCCGCTGATCGTGCCTTCGCAGCCCCAGACGATGGCGTGGCATTCCTCCGCGATCCGTTCGAGCAGCGCGAGGTGGTCGGCGCGGCGCAGGTCCAGCAGCGGGCGCAGGTGCGGCTCGCCGTGCCCCGCGTGGCCGTAGGCGGTGTACTCCAGGCCGTGCTTCTCGAAGACCGCGCAGGCCTTCTCGACGTATTCGGCCAGCCGGTCCACGGGGACGGCGGCATCCTCGACGAAGGGGATCGGCTGCATGCCGTCGTCGCGCCGGAAGAGCAGCGGTACGGCGGCCTTGCGCGTGTGCCACAGGTCGGCTTGTTCCAGCGGGTCGAGGACCACGCGGAAGCCCTGGTGCTTGACGCTGGCAAGGCGCTCTTCGAGGGCCTTGAGCTGCACGTTGACGCTTTCGAGGTCCGCGCCCTCGTACTCGATGGCCAGCATCGCGCCGGCGCCTTCGGGGAGCAGGTGCGCCTTCTCGGGCGCGCCCTTGCGGCCCAGGTGCATCACCATCGCGTCGAAGAGTTCGCAGGCGACCGGGTTGGTCTCGCGGATCGCCGGCACCGCGCGCGCCGAGTCGCCGAGGGTCTCGAAGCTCACCACCGCGACGCCGACCCGGCCCGGCAGCGGGACGACCTTAAGCACGGCCTCGGTCACGATCCCCAGCGTGCCTTCGCTGGCGCAGAGCAGCCGCTCGGGCTCCAGCAGCCCGTCGGCGATGACCCCATCGAGCAGGTAGCCGCTGCGGTTGCGCTCGCTGCGCGGCTTGCGGCCGGCGATCAGTTGGGCGTGCTCCCGCAGCAGCGCCGGCAACTCGCGGTTGATCTTGCCCGCCAGGCCCTTCTCCTTCTGCTTGCGGCGGTGGCTGTTGCCGTCGAGCGTGACCGGGCGGAAGTTCGTCGCCGTCCCGTCGGCCAGGACCACGCGGCAACTGATCAGGTTGTCCCGCGTCGCGCCGTACTTGAGCGAGCGCGCGCCGCAGGCGTTGTTGTTGATCATCCCGCCGATCGTGCAGCGGTTGGAACTGGCCGGGTCGGGCCCGATGCGGAACCCATAGGGCTTCAGCGCGCGGTTGAGGCTGTCCAGGACCACGCCGGCCTCGACGACCACCGTGCGGTGCTGCCGGTCGAGTTCCACGATCCGCGCCATGTGGACGTTCAGGTCGAGGACGATCGCGCGGCCCAGGCTCTCGCCGGTCAGGCCGCTGCCGGCCCCGCGGGCGATGATCGGAAGCTTGTGCCGCGCGGCGAACTTCACCGCGGCCTGGACGTCGTCTTCGTCGACCGGATTGACGACCACGAGCGGCTCGATCTCGTAGATCGACGCGTCGGTGCTGTAGAGCGAGAGCGCGTGGGGATCGGTGCGGACCTCCCCGCGTACCGCGCTTTTAAGGCCGGCGGCAATGAACTCGGCGCTCGGCGCGGCGGGGGCCTCGGCCTGGGCGGACATGAAGGGCTCCTGGCGGCTGGGCCCCCGCGCCGGCTACGGCCGGGGCGGGGGCCACCTGCTCGAGCTTAGTCGAACGAGACGCTTTTATCAGGGATGCAGAGGGCTTCAAGCGCGGCAATCTCCCTGTTTACGAACCGCGCCGGCCTGATTAGGTTCCCTCTCATGCCGCGCATCCATCTTCTCGCCCGCGGGGTCCTGCTCAAGCAGGGGCAGCTCCTGCTGGCGCATCTGCACGGCGCCGCCCACACCTTCCTGCCGGGCGGGCATATCGAAGCAGGAGAACCCGCCGCGCGCGCGCTGGAGCGGGAACTGCGCGAGGAGCTGGGCTTGAAGGCCAGGGCCGGCGCGTTCCTGGGCGCGGTGGAGCACCGCTACCTGCGGCGCGAGACGAGGTGGCGGCACGAGGTCAACCTGATCTTCGCCTTCGAGGCCGGCATCGAACCGGGCGAGCCATTAGTGTCGCGCGAGCCGCGCCTGGAGTTCTTCTGGCGCCCGCTGGACCGATTGGCCCAAGCCAACCTGCAGCCCGATCCGTTACAATCGCTGCTTCCGCGGCGGCTGGCCGGCGGCGCGGGGCCGCTCTGGGCGAGCACGCTCGCCAATCCCTGATACGGAGGCTCGGATCCATGCCCGAACCGGCGCTGGTCGAACGGCACGCGCACTACGCGGTGGTGACGCTGAACCGCCCCGAGAAGCGCAACCCGCTTCCCTATCGCGACGAGGACGGCGTGCGGCCCGCGCTGGAGGCCCTCGCGCGCGAGGACGCCATCCGTGCGGTGGTCCTCGCCGGCTCCGGCAAGGCGTTCTGCTCCGGGCTGGACCTCTCCGGCTTGAAGGAACTGCAAGCCACGAGCGCCGCGCAGAACCTGGCCGACAGCGAGGCCGTCTGCGCCTTCTTCGAGTACCTGCGCGCCTATCCCAAGCCCCTGATTGCCGCGGTCAACGGGCCGGCCGTGGCCGGCGGCGCGGGCCTGGCGCTGTTGTGCGACGTGGCGCTCGGCAGCGAACACGCGCGCTTCAGCTTCAGCGAGGTCCGCATCGGCTTCGTGCCGGCGATGGTCGGCGTGTACCTGACCCGCGCGGTGGGCGAGCGCGTCGCGCGGGAGATCCTGCTTTCGGCGCGCTGGGTCAACGCCGAAGAGGCCAAGATCCTCCACCTGCTCCACGAACTCGTCGATGCCGAAGCGCTCATGTCCCGGGCCGCCGAACGCGCCATGCAGTTCGCCGAACTGAGCCCCGAAGCGCTGCGCCGCGCGAAGGGGATGCTCGCGCGAGGCGCGGAGCAGCCTCTGCCGGAGGCGCTCCGGGACGCCGTGAAGGGCAACGCCGAAGCTCGCGACACGGACGACTGCAAGGAAGGCATTCGATCCTTCCTGGAGAAGCGCAAGCCGCGTTGGGCGCCCTGAATTGCGCTACGTGCGCAGCCGCTTCGCCGCGCGCACGCTGTCGTTGTATGCCAACTTCTTCTCCAGTAGGATGCTCGGTCTTGCCGCGCAACAGGCGCGCGGAACGAGGAGAGTTACCAACATGGCGACGATGAAGTTGCGGGACATCAAGATCGGCGAAGCGATCGAGTACAACAAGGAAGTCTGGGTCGTGGTGGACCGGCACGAGCAGACGCGCGGCAACCTGCGCACCTACTGGCAGGTCAAACTCAAGAACCTCGAACGCGGCAACGTCTTCGAGCAGCGCTTCTCGCCCGACGACATCGTCGAGAAGGTCATGCTGCACCGGCAGGAGTACGAGTACCTCTACGCCGAGGCCGACGCGTTCATCTTCATGCACCCGGAGACCTACGAGCAGGTGCCGGTGAGCAAAGACAGCGTGCAGGAAGACAAGCGCGGCTATCTCGTGCCCAACAACAAGTACGTGCTCCTGATGATCGAGGAGAAAGTCGTGGAAGTCGAGATGCCTTCGACCGTGGAACTGCTGGTCGAGGACGCCCCGGACGCGGCGCGTGGCGACACGGCCACCTCCGTGACCAAGCTCGCCAAGGTCGATACCGGCATCGAGGTGAAGGTTCCCGCGCACATCAAGAAGGGCGACAGGATCAAGATCCGCACCAGCGACGGCGAGTTTCTGGGGCGCTCGAACTGAATGCGGCGCGATACCGGAGACCGCAGGGACAGCTCTCAGACTCTCCACCACGCTTCCACATCTAGGCCATTGGATCTTCTAGCCCTCGGCGCTCCGTATTTGCCAGCGGATGGGAGAAACCATGCGTAGACGAGTGCAGATAGCGGCCCTTGCCGTGGTCGTCTTGGCTGGCGGCGCGGTCGTATACCTCCTTAAGCCTCGCCCCATCCGCTCGAATGTCGAACTTTTCGACTCTGAGGAGGTCAAGGCGGCCCTGGCCAAAAAGGAAGCGGAGAACGCAAAACGTCACACGGCCACACTTCTATTCGAGAGCAATGAGGCGCATACCGAAGAACATGTCAAGACGCTCGAGGCGCGCTGGAGCGGGGACGAGAAGGAATTGCAGCAGGCCGCGGCGGAAGGGTCGAAGACTGCCAAAGCGGAGTTGATGCAACGTCAACGTATTCGCGACATCCATGCGCGACGAACCGCAGCGAAGGTTTCCGACTGCCTGCCTGCTTTGCAGGAGCGCCTTCGAGCCTTTCCACATTGGAAAGTTGATTTGAAGGTGGAAGGCGAACGTCTTGCCGTTACCGGTCATGCCTTGAACGCCGCCGAATGGAGAAACCTGGAAACCTTGATTGCCACTCAAGGTGAAGTAATCCTGGTTCCCGCGCCTCCGTTGGAGATGGATGAGCCGCAGGAATCCCTCGTTAGGATTATGGTGCGAAGAGTAGATCCCTACGAGCAGGACAGAATCACACTCTTTCCAGACTACGTTTACGGCGACCGCGGAATGCTGCAGTTGTCGATCCAATCCACGGAACCCCAGGCCCTCAAGGACGGCGAATACAGGGTTCTGTTGCAGTTGAACCCCATCTCGGGCGAGGCGCTTTACACCCTCACGAAGAACAACCTCAACAATCGTCTTGCCGTGCTGGTGGACGGCGTGGCATTCTCTATGCCCACACTTATGGCATCCATTCCCGACGGGGCAATTGGATTGCTCGGGTCTTTCGGCGCGCTGGAAGCCGAAGTCTACGCGGCGATCCTGCGAGGAGCGCCCATGCCGGTCGGCATGAAACTCGTGGAGGAAGGCGAGGACGCGCTACCCGAGTGAAGCGAGAATCCACTCCGCCGCGCCGGCCAAGTCGTCGGCCACGTGGTCGGCTTCGCCGGGCGGGAGTTCCCGTTCCACGCGCGCGCCGTGCCCGGTGCGAACCAGGATTGACTTCCCGCCCGCGCGCCGGCCGGCTTCCAGGTCCGTGCGGCTGTCGCCGACGGTGAAGCTCCCCGCCAGGTCGAGGTGCAGGTCGCGCGCGGCGCGTTCGAACATCCCCGTGTTCGGCTTCACGTCGGGGTGATCGCCGCGGTATTCCGGCAGCGCCGCGTTCGAACCGGCATGGTACGCGGCGTAGATGCCATCGAGGTCCACGCCTTCCGCTTCGTCCAGGAGCCGCGCCAGCTTGTCGTGCACCGCGCCGACGGTTTCCGCCGTGACGTAGCCCTGGCCCACGCAGGACTGGTTGGTGACGACGACGAGCGCGAAGCCGGCGTCCCGCAGGCGGCGCAGCGCCCGGGCGACGCCGGGCAGCAGTTCGAACGGCTCCGGTCCCCAGCGATAGGACGGCTGCGGGTTGAGGTTCCCGTCGCGGTCGAGGAAGACCGCGCGCCGGCGCGGCGCGGAGGCGCGCTCCAGCGCGTGCTCGCTCGCGCGGACGTTCTGCTCATCGAGTTCGTACATGCGCCAGCGGTGCGGCCACTCGCAGAAGGCCGGCGCCGTGCTGTAGGCCACGCCATCCACGAGTTCCAGCTCCGCGCCCGCGTGGTAGTGCCCGTTCAGCACGAGCCGCGCGCGCCCGCTCTTCGCGAGCGCCTTGCGCAGCGACGGGGCCTCCCGGTACGCGTGCGGATAGCCGGCGTTGCGTTCCGGATGGATCAGGTAGTGCTGCACGTGGATCTGCGGCGCGGGATCGGCGTCGCTCAGGCACGCGAGGAAGCGCTCGCGCTCCGCGCCCAGCCTGCGCGGATAATGGCCCTCGCCTTCGTCGTCGTGGAAGCAGAGCACGCGGCGCCCCGCGCAGGCGAAGTCCGGCGGCCAGGCTCCGAAGACGCGCCGGTGGCAGGCGGGGTGGTCGTGGTTGCCGTGGACGAGCGCCTTCGCGCAAGGGAGGGCGTCGAGGAGCGCGGCGATCCGGCGCAGGTCTTCTTCCGCGCGCGCGAGCATCTCGAGGTCGCGGGCCGCGTAGGCGGGGTAGTCGAGGAGATCGCCGCTCAGCACGAGCAGGTCCGGGCGCGCGTCCCGGATTTCCCGCAGCGCCCGTTCGAGAAACTCCGGCATGCGCCGGCTGCGCCGAGCGGAAACCGGCGCCGTGCCCGGCAGGCGCCCGCGCCAGTGCAGGTCGGTTAGGTGGGCGATTCTCAAGGGCGGAGCCGCGCGGCCCTCCGTCAGTCGGCCATCGACGGCGGCAGGAACTCGAAGTACCCGATCTTCAGTTCGCCGCCTTCCTCGACCAGCACCTGCTTGAGCGTGTAGTAGGGCGCCAGCTCTTCGTCCTGCTCGACTTCTTCGGGCGTCATGCCCATTTCCTCCGCCGCCTGCTTGAGGTCCTCCGGCTTGAAGCGGCAGCGCACCTGCCCGCGCAGGCTGGCGCGCCGGATGCCGGCGGGAATGTCCTTCGGCATCATGCCGATGGCGAACATCACGCTCAGGGCCTCCAGGCCGTCGGCCTTGCCGGCGAGGATCTGCGGGTCGGTCTCCTGGACGTGCAGGTCGATGGGCTTGACGGGCGGGCCGTATTGCGCCACGACTTTACCCATCAATTCCGCAAAGGACTCGGCGCTGACGTCTTTCAGGGCGTTCTTTTCGTTGAGCTTTGCCTCCTTGTCGTTCTCCGGGGCGAGGAACTGGTTGAGGGACATGCGCGCGCGGGCGTGGCTGGAGAGCATCACGTAGGCGCTCGCGTGCTCCCCCGCGGCCACGGCGACGATGAATTTCCGCCCGACCTCCAGGTACTTGCGCTCCTGGGGCGTGGTTTCCTTGTCGATCTGGACGAAGTCCTGCGGGGTCTTCTTCCCGCCGCGCTCAGCGCCTCCGGAAACCTCTTCGCCCGGCTTCTGGCTCCCCGAACAGCCCCACAGCAGCAGGGCCGCCAGCCCCGCCAGGATCGCCGTCGCGCGCATGGTCGAGCCCCCCTTGAGTGCGTGGCAGCACGCTACCCGCCCGCCTCCGGTTCGGCAACGGGCGGGGGCTTCCTCCGCGGGGAACATGGCCTATAATCGTGAGCCTTCAAGGAGGCGCCGCATGCCCCCCGAGACGCCGGACAAGCCCAAGCTCGACCGCATCGTCGAGGCCCGCATGGCGCTCAAGCGGCGCTTCGAGGAGAAGATGAAGGCCACGCCGGCGCTCGCCGACGGCGCGCCGCGCGGCGCCGGGCCGGCCAACCGGCACGGCATGCCCAAGCTCCCCGTGGGCCAGCACCTGACCCGCGGCTGGCCCGTGCTGGACCTCGGGATGCTCCCGGAACTCGATACGGCCGCCTGGACGCTCACCGTGGACGGCGCGTGCAAGCACCCGCTCACGCTCGGCTGGGAGGAGTTCCTGCAGCTCGAGCAGATCGAAGACGTCAGCGACTTCCACTGCGTCACGACCTGGTCGAAGATGGACGTCCCGTGGAAGGGGGTCCGCTTCGCCGACCTCGCCGCGCTCGTGGAGCCGCTCGACGAGGCCGAGCACGTGATGTGCCACGGCTACGACGGGTACAGCACCAACGTGCCGCTGGCCGAGGCGCTCAAGCCCGACGTGCTGCTCGTTCACAGCGCCTACGGCGCGCCGCTGCCGCCCGAGCACGGCGGCCCGGTGCGGATGATCACGCCCCAGCTTTACGCCTGGAAGGGGAGCAAGTGGATCAAGCGCATCGAGTTCATGACCCACGACCGCCCGGGGTTCTGGGAAGTGCGCGGCTACAGCAACTCGGCGCACCCCTGGCGCGACGACCGGTACTCGACGTAGCGCTCGGCCGGAAGCCAGGAACCGCCTCACTCCCCCGGCGGCTCGATGTCCAGCATGCCCGGCGAGAAGCTCGCCACCGAGACCAGCGCGGGCGCCATCTGGAAATGCTCGATCAGTTCCTCGTGCCCGAGTTCCCCGATGGAGGAGATCACGAGGTCCGGCGAGAAGGCGTAGCGCGGCAGGTCCGCGCGCGCCGCGCCGCCGCTGAGCACCAGTACGGTCTTGTAGCCCATCTGCGCGCCGCCCAGGATGTCCGTCTCCATGGTGTCGCCGATGACGATGGTCCTTTCGCTGCGCAGCCCGAGCATCTTGCGGGCGTCGCGGAGCATCACCGGGCTAGGCTTGCCGACGCTGAAGGCGCGCAGGCCGCTGGCGGCCTCGAGCATCGAGACGATGGCGCCGCAGCCCGGGCGGGTCCCGCCGTTCTGCGTGGGGCAGTTCGGGTCGAGGTTGGTCGCGACGAGCTTCGCGCCGCCGCGCAGCATCCCCAGCGCCTTCTCGACCTGCTCGAACGTCATCGTGCGGCCCTCGCCCACGACCACGTAATCGGGGTCCTTGTCCACGATGCTGTAGCCGTTGCGGTGCAGCGCCGTCTGCAGGCCGCCTTCGCCGATCACGTACGCCGTGCCGTTGGGCTTCTGCCGCGCCAGGTAGCGCGCGGTGGCCATCGCGCAGGTGAAAACGTGCCGCTCGTCGACTCGGATGCCCATCCGCGCGAGCGCCGTCACCACGTCGCGCCGCGTGCGCTGGCTGTTGTTGGTCAGGAAGGTGAACGGGATCCCGGCCGCCTGCAAGCCTTGAATGAATCGGTCCGCGCCAGGGATCAGCTCACCGCCCCGGTACACCACGCCGTCCATGTCCACCAGAAAGCCGTAGCGGCTCTCTTCGTCGTAAACGGAATTGAAATCCATCGGTATGCTCCTTCGCATCCAAGTTGTCCTCCCCAGCGGCCTTCGGGCCATGTCTCGCGCGGTGCAAAGATCGGACCACTCCGGGGGAATCTCCGCGCGGGCCGTTTCTGGCTGGATTTGATGGACAGGTTGCGCAAAAGAATGGCAGCTTCTTCAACTCCGTGCATCGGAGGCGCCGGCTTCATGATCCTTCAGGACTTAAGTTCGGCCGTATCTATTTCGCGGCAACACCTTGCGCAAATTAAACAGTACAGGATGCGGAATTGATGGGCAGTACGCGCGCTGAAATTCCGGGCGCAACATGACCGCAGGCTGAAGAGGCGGCGGCCTTCGCGAAAACGGGCTGGGCCGTTCGAGACCCGTCCTTCGAGCGATGGCCGGCGCGGTCGCCCACGGTTGCATTCGCTCGCCGTCCGTTCATGATGTACGTATTGAAAGGCCGACGCGGATGAGCAATTCCCACCAGCCTGCCGGCATCCCTTGGGCAACCTGGCGCGCGCAGTTCGCCGCATTGGAGCCGGCCGCGCCGCGCGCCCTGGATCCCGCGGCGTGGCCTGACCTGGAGGCCTGGCGCAAGACGCTCCGCGCGCGCGCACTCGACCTGCTCTGCGGGCACCACGACGCGCCAGGGCTCCGCGACGCGCCGGTCAGGACGCTCGGCGAGGTCGCCTGCGACGGCTACCGCCGCCGCACGCTCCTGTATAGGACCGCGCCGGGAATCGAGACCGAGGCCTGGCTGCTGCTGCCCGAGGGCGCCACGCCTGCCGCGCCGCGCCCGGGCGTTCTGGCGCTTCACGATTGGGGCGGGCTGGTGCTCTTCGGCCGCGCGAAGATCCTGGAGGTACCCGGCGCGCCGGAGATCCTGCGCGCGCACTGGGCGAAGTGCTACGAAGGCCGCCCCTTCGCGGGGGAGCTGGCGCGCCGCGGGTTCGCCGTCCTGGTCGGCGACGCCTTCGGCTTCGGCGACCGCCGGCTTCACGACGCCTCGACGGTCGAGCTGGAAGCGAGCGGCCGGCCCTTCGACGAGATCGCCGCGGAACTGAACGACCTGCATTCGCGCGTGCGCGGCGCGGTTGCCGACAACCTGCTGCTTGCCGCGGGTCGCACCTCCCCCGGCACGCTCGTCTCCGACGACGTGCGCGCGCTGGACGTCCTCGCCGCGCAGCCCGAGGTCGACGCGAAGCGCCTCGCCTGCATGGGCCTTTCGATGGGCGGCTGGCGGGCCGTGCACCTGGCCGCGCTCGACGAGCGGATCGCGTGCGTCGTCCCCGTCGGCTGGATGTCCACGCTGCTTCCGATCGTGCTGCGCCGCCCGGTGGGTTCGCTCGGCTCGGCGAGCGTGATCCACGGCCTCGTGCGCGACGCCGATTTCCCGCACCTCGCCGCGCTCGCCGCGCCGCGTCCCATGCTGAGCATCCAGGGGCGCGAGGATAAGCACTTCCCGCCCGCGGCCACCGAAGCTGCGTGGCGGCAGATCGGCGAGGTCTACCGGCGGCTCGGCAGGGCGGAGGCCTTTCGCGCGAGCATGTACGAGGCGCCGCACCGCTTCGATCTCGCCATGCAGAACGAGGCCTTCACGTGGCTCGAGCGCTGGCTGGGGCCGGTCGCATGAGCGCCGAGTCGTTCGAGCGGCCGCAGGCGGCCGGCGAAGGCGGGCGGCTCCCGAAGGGGCTCTCCCTCTTCCGCTTCATCCTCTTCAGTTGCCTGATGCTCGGCGCGGCCTGGGGCGGGCTCTCGCTCTATGCCGGCGCGCCCCCGCCGCCGGGGTACACGCCGCCGAACGGGATTCCCGCGGCGCAGTGGGAACCCTCGCCGCTCTGGCTCCCGAACTACCTGGTGCTCAAGACGGGCCTGGGGGCCGCGCGCACGCCGAACGGCTACGCCTTCCGCGGGCGGCTCGGCTACGCGCTGCATGCCGGCGCGAGCATCTTCGTGGGCATCCTGATTCTCGGCGGCGCGGGCTGGATCGCGGGCGAGCGCGTGCGGCGCTGGAGCATCCGGCGGCGCGAGGGGCGGGTCCAGCAGGCGGTGCTGAATGCGAGGAGAAGGTCTGAATCCTAATGCGTAATAGGACCGCAGCTTGCGTACTTGAGGGCGAGTCCGTACCCAGAACCCAGAACCCAGAACCCAGAACCCGGGACCGCGGCATGAACCGTTCCAGCGCCTCTTTCGAGATCGAACGCTTCCGCGACGGGCGGCGCGAAGGCGCGCGCCTCGACGAGGTGGCCGCCGAGGAACCGCTGGAGATCCGCGTCAACCATGCCGCGGGCGGCGAGCGCCGAACCGAGAGCCTCAGCGTGACCATGCGCACGCCCGGGCACGACTTCGAACTCTGCTGCGGGTTCCTGGTCAGCGAAGGTCTGCTCAAGCGGCGCAAGGAAGTGCTCGACCTGAGCTGGTGTCTGGAGGCCGGCGACGGGCCGCAGCAGCACAACGTCGTGAACGTCACACTCAGCGGCGCGTCGAGTTTCGACCCGGCGAAGCTGCGGCGGCACTTCTACATGACCTCGAGCTGCGGCGTCTGCGGGAAGGCCTCGCTGGAGGCGCTGAAGCTGGAAGCCTCCCCGCTGTCCGATTTGCACGCTCCGCGTCTCTCGGCCAGCGTGATCCACGCTTTGCCGGAGAAGCTCCGTGCGGCGCAGGCGGTCTTCGCGAAGACCGGCGGGCTGCACGCGGCGGCGCTCTTCGACGCGCGGGGCGAACTGCTCCTGCTGCGCGAGGACGTGGGCCGGCATAACGCGGTGGACAAGATCGTGGGCGAACGCTTCCAGGCCGGCGCGCTGCCGCTGGCCGAGCACGTGCTTCTGGTCAGCGGGCGCGCGAGCTTCGAGATCCTGCAGAAGGCCTTGATGGCCGGGATTCCCGTCGTCGCCGCGGTGGGCGCGCCGTCGAGCCTCGCCGTGGAGACCGCGCGCGCCTTCAACCAGACCCTGCTGGGCTTCGTGCGGGCGGGTGGATTCAACACGTATGCGGGCGGGGAGAGGATCGCATGAGGATTGTAACTCGTCACGCTTGGGCGAAGCCCATGGTCTCTTCACTCGTTCCTTAATGTCCGGATGAGGATCACGGTGCCATGATTCGAAAACTCTGGACGACTGCCATAATTGTGCTCTTTGGTTTTATCCTCCTGTTCTTCGGCGTGATGACTAGTTGGGCCTATTTCGCTGGGCCTTCAAGTCACTGGTGGGAACTTTTGTTGGCCTTGCCGATGCTGGCTGGCGCCGTACCCGTACTTTGGATTGGAATCAGAGGACCTCAAGAACGAAGAGAGATGGTTATCGGGCACATGGGACGGTTTATCGGCGGGTAATTCGGGGCAGGCTCGCCTGCGCTTTTCGCCGCCGTTCCCGTTGCTAGACTGATTCCGCTCAGGCAAGGACTGCCTCCTTAATGAAAGGGGTCTCGCACCCATGGCGCTCAAGGAAATCCTGCTCACCCCCGGCCCCAGCCAGGTCCCGCACCGCGTCCGCGCGAAGCTCGCCGAACCGGCGTGGTACCACCGCTCCTCGCGCTTTCGCGAGATCTACAAGGAAGTCCGCGCGGGCTTGCAGCAGGTCTTCGAGACCCAGAGCGACGTGCTGGTCTTCACCGGCTCCGGCACCGTGGCCATGGAGGCCGGCATCGTCAACATCGTCGGCCCCGGCAGGAAGGCGGTCGTCGTCAGCGCGGGCAAATGGGGCGAGCGGCTCGTTCAGATCTTCGAACAGTTCAAGCTGGGCATCGACGTGGTGAAGCTGGAGTACGGCCGCTCGCCGTCGCCGGAGCAGCTCGCCGAGCGCGCCAAGGACCCGGCGGTGCAGGCCGTCTACGTCCACCTCTGCGAGACCTCCACGGGCGCGAAGTACGACATCGAGGCGATCGGGAAGGCCGTCCGCGCGGCGAACCCCGAGGCGCTGCTGGCGGTCGACGGCATCTCCGGCGCGATCGGCATGGCCTGCCCGCTCGACGCGTGGGGCGTGGACCTCTTCATGGCCGGCTCGCAGAAGGGCCTGATGATGCCGCCGGGCCTCTCGATGCTCACCGTTTCGCCCAAGGCCTGGAAGGTCGTTGAAGGCAACAAGGGCGCGCCGACGTACTACTCGTCCCTGCTCCGCGCGCGGAAGGACCTGCCCAACAACGACACGCCCTTCACGCCGGGCAACACGCTCTTCGACGCGCAGAACGAGGCGCTGAAGATGCTGCTGGAGGAGGGCATCCACAACGTCCACAAGCGGCACGCGACGCTCGCGCAGGCCGCGCGCGCCGGCGTGGCCGCGCTGGGGCTGGAACTCTTCCCCGACTCGCCCGCCGAGGTCCTGACCGTCGTGAAAGCCCCGAACGGCATCGAGAGCAGCGCGATCATCAAGTACGCGCGCGACCGCTTCGGGGTGACGCTTGCCGACGGGCAGGGCGACATGAAGGGCAAAGTGCTGCGTCTGGCCCACATGGGCTATTGCAGCGGCATGGATCTGCTCAGCGGGCTGGCCGCCATCGAGTTCGGGCTCAAGAACGCCGGCGCGAAGGTGACGTTCGGTTCGGGCGTCGCCGCCGCGCAGGAGCTTCTCGCCAAGGCCCCGAAGGACGTCTGGATGTGAACGGCAGGCTTGAGGCCGCCGCACACGTGTCCTTATTCCTGAAGCTCGCCTTCCAGCCCCGCGCCGTTGCGGTATTGCAGCGGCGAGAGCTGGTAGTGCGCCTTGAATTGCCGGCTGAAGAAGTGCTGCGACGAGAAGCCGCAGGCGTCTGCGACGTCCTTCACGCTCGGCGCGATCCCGCCGGGCCGCTCCTTTAACAATCTCAAGGCCAGCCGCAGCCGCGCCTCGACGAGGTAGCGCTTGAGGCTGCGCCCCAGCGCGCGGCGGCAGAGTTCGTGCAGGTGGCCGGGCGAGAGGTCCAGGTCGGCGGCGAGCTGCGCGACGCGCCAGGCGCGCGCGGGGTCGGCGTCGATCCGCTCGCGCAGCCGCGCGACGCGCTCGTCGTGCGGGCGCGCCGGTCGGAGCATCCGCGCGCGCGGGTCGGCGCGCTGGCCGCGGCGGCGGGCGAAGGCGGCGAGTTCCCCGAGTAGCGCCAGCACCGCGCGCTCGGTCCGGTAGGGCGTGCCGGGCTTGCGCGGGTCCAGCGCGGCCAGAGCCGCGTAGGCGCGCCGCACGCCGGGGGCCTCGCGCGCGGGAAAGACCAGCGGCACGCGCGCGTCCGGGCCGGGTCCCAGGGCGTCGTCGCGCGGGGCGCCCAGCACCCGCGGCGGCACGGGACGGAACGCGAAGTGGCAGTAGCGCAGCTTCAGCCCGGGCTTCGTGTCGCGAATCCAGGCCGGCGTGTACGGCGGCATCAACGCGAAGCTGCCGGTGGGCGCCACGAGCTTCAGCCCGTCGGCGAAGGTCCAGGTGGCCTCGCCGCCCACGATCCAGAACAGGTCGTAGTCATGGAAGAGGTGCAGGACCGGGAGCCGCCCGGGCTGGTCCACGTAGAGCCCCGTGCCGCCGCTGAGATACGGCACGCCGCTGGGAAACGCGAGGAGCGGGGGCGGGTCGGCCATGGCGAGGACCTGAGATTAGTACAAAAAAATAGCAGATGCGCCTAAAGACTGCGCTTCCCCGATACGGTAAAGATATCTCCAACGCAAGGGCCGATCGGGGCAGCCGCCCCGGGCCCCCAACCGGAGGAAACGAACATGAGCCTGCACGCCACGCAACGCGAAGCCTACGACCGCGACGGCTACCTTGTCCTGCCCGGAAGTCCTCGCCCCGGCCGCGCGTGCGGAACTCAGCAACCGCATCTGGGACCTGGTGCGCGACGCCGAGGAAGGACGCTCCGGCAAGCATGAGGTCCTCCTGGAACCCGGCGCCGCGGCGGCCACGGCCACGCTCGCCAAGCCCGCCGTGCGCAAGCTCAGCAGCCTGGTGAGCGAGGGCGAGTTCTTCCGTGAGATCGCCGCCAGCCCGCGCATCCTCGAACTCGTCGCCGAGCTGACCGGCGGCGCGAAGTCGATCTACCTGTACAGCGACCAGGTTTTCCTCAAGCCGGCTTTCTGCGGGAGCGAGAAGCCTCTGCACCAGGACAACAGCTACTTCCGCGTCACGCCGCATAGCCACGGCGTCACCTGCTGGGTGGCCATCGACGAGGCCACGGTCGAAAACGGCTGCCTCAACTACATTCCCGGCAGCCACAAGCTGGGGCTGATCAACCACCGCGCGATTCCCAACACGCCCCATCACGTGCCGGACGTGAACTTCCCGCTAGGCGAGGAGGTCCCCGCGCCGGTTCCCGCCGGCGGCGCGGTCTTTCACCACCTGCTCTGCCTGCACAGCTCCAAGGCCAACCACAGCGCCCACCCGCGCCGGGCCTGGGCGCTGCACTACGTCAACGGCGAAGCCCATTCGCCGCACCGGGAATACAAGAAGATGCTGCGCGTGCGGTAGCGGCAGGCGCGGCGCGGAATGCGAAAAAGGCTCCGGGGCTTTCGTCCCGGAGCCTTTTTCATGGGCCGGCCGCGGAAGAGTTACTTCTTGGCGTACTCGACTTGGATGTCGTCCACGATCACGCCGCCGGCTTCCTTGTCCCCGCCGAGGAAGTACAGCGCCGCGGCGCCCTTGGGCGTGAACTTGGGATCGAGCGTGCCCACGGCTTCGCCGTCGCGCGTGACCTTCCCGCCGGCCGGGTCGCTGAAGTCGAAGACCCACAGGCTCCAGCCGTCCTTGCGCGCGAGCTTGGCGGGGTGCGGGCTGAACCACTGGTTCTCGCCGGTGTTGAACCACGCGTACTGGTTGTCGCCGTCGAGATATTTCCGCCAGGTCGGGCGGATGCAGAACTTGTTTCCGTTGCCGTCCTTGATGCCCCAGGCGGGGCCGTTGGCGGTCTTCTTGCCGAGCTTCTTGCCGGCGTCCCAGACCCACATGCTCACTTTGACCGGCAGGTCTTCCTCGTCGGCGAAGGTGCAGACGGCGCTCTGCCCTTCGGTGAGCTTGAGGCCCTTCTTGCCGCCGTGCGCCTGTTCCTCGACGGGCGCGCCGCCCTCGATGTGCCAGCGCGCGTCGGGCTCGGATTCGAAATCGACGGCCAGGGTCTGCCCGGGTTCGAGCAGTTCCGGGCCGGTCCGCGCGCGCTTCTCGCCGAGCTTGACCCAGACCGGCATCGCGCGGCTCTCGCCGGCCAGCGTCCAGCGGACCTGGTACGCGCCGGCGTCCTTCTGGCCCGTCTTGGGGTTCGTGCCGTCCCAGCGCGGCGCGTGGTAGGCCGAGCCGGCGTCGCCGACCTCGATTTCGTGGAGCGTGCCCAGCACCTCCTTGCCGCTCTCGTCGAGCAGTTCGATCTTGAGCGTGCCCTTGGCGCGGGTCTGCGTCACGAATTTCGTCCGGTCGCCGTTGGCCGTCTCGAGCAGGTTGGGGATCGCCTGCGCCAGGGTGATGTTCCGGCCGGGCATGAGCGGGACCTTCACGACCTCGACCCGCGATTCGTCCTCGACGTACAGGCGCTTCCAGCCGAGCTGCTTCTCGGTGACGTTCTTGAGGTACGCGAGGTGGACGACGGAGGCCGCGTCCTTCTTGCCGCGCAGCCCGTCCTCGTGGAGCTTGCGGATCTTCTCGTCGAAGCGTTCGAGGGCCGTCCAGAGCGTCCCGGCCTTGGTGGTGCCGTCGGCGTTGCGCCAGCCCTGGCCCTCGTTGTACATCCAGTGGTTGGTGCGGATGATCCGTTCCAGGTCGGCCTGCTCGAAGACCAGCCCGCTGTCGTAGACCTCGACCCAGTCGCTGACCTCGCCGGCCTGGTACCCGGCGCGCTCGGGGTGCACGGCGACCCAGGACTTGGGCGCGGTGCCTTCGATGTCGTAGGGGCCGTGGGGCATCCAGAAGTTCCAGACGATGCGGTCCTCGTCGGGGTAGTAGCGCCACATGGTCTTCGCGCGGCCGTAGATCTTCTTGACCCGCTCCTTGTATTCGGGCTTGCCCGTCGCGCGCCAGAGCCGCAGGATCACGTGCCCGGCCGAGTAGTGCTTGTTCAGGTTGTCGCTGACGACCATGTTGGGGCGCGAGACCCACTGCCCGGTCTTCTCGTCGATGTACTTGTCGTGCGTGTGGTAGCTGCCCCAGCCGGCGGCGTCCTCGTAGTAGCAGCCGCGCTTGTTCCACTTCTCCCAGACGATGCGCGTGCAGAGGTCGAGGTACTTTTGCGCCTTCTCGCCCCAGCGCTTCTCGAGTTCCGGGTCGGCCTTTACCGTCAGGACGAAGTTCATCAGCGGCTCGCAGAGCACCGCGTCGCCGACCAGCGCGTCGGCCTTGAGCCCCGGCGTGTTGTTGATGGTCGGGCCCAGCCAGCCTTCGTAGCCGTCGGGGTCCTTCTCGAGCTTGCTCACGAACCAGTCGTAGTAGGTCTCGGCCTCCTCGAGCCACTTGGGATTCTTGAAGGCCTTGTACCCGGCCAGGAACGTCCCGGCGCCGTAGGCGGCGTGCCAGCAGAAGGCCTCGCCCTTGTCCTGATGGAGGTGGCCGTTCTTCATGACCTGCTCGCGGTACGCGGCGGGGTCGGGTTCCTGGAAGTCTTCCGCGCGTGCGAGGCCGAGGCTCGCGATGCCGGCCAGCAGCAACATGAGGTTCAAGCGGCGCATGCCGTGGTCTCCTTCGAGGCGCGGGCGAAGTGCGCGAATATTAGCGTATCCTGTACGATCCGCGGGACTGCATACACCCGGAACGCGGTCCGCGCGCATAATTCGCGATTATTAGCCCAGGCGCGCGCCGCGTCCAACTCGAATGGACCTCGCCGCGCGGCGAGGGTAGGCTGCTCGCACGGCCTCTTTCCTAACGTCCCAACTCCAGGAGGATTCAAGCGTGGCCGAGATCGTCCGCCGGGTGCGCCCGACCCCCACCGACGCCTACCTGGGCAATCCGCACAAAGGCTGCTGCACGTTCCAGCACTTCAACGGGGATGAACTCTTCCCGGGCCTGGGCTGGTCGGAAGAAGGGCCGCTGGAGTTCCCGCCGGCCAAGCAGCCGCCGGCGATCGACGGCTACCTGCCCACCACCGTCAGCTACTGCCGCTGGTTCTGGCGCGTGATGGAGCCCGAGCAGGGGCGCTACAACTTCGCGATGATCGATAAGGCGCTGGAGACGGCGGCCGCGCGCGGGCAGACCGTGGCGGTGCGCCTGATGGCCTTCGGCTCGGCGCGCCAGCCGCAGGCGCCGGACTGGTATGCCGCGAAGCACCCGATGCTCGAGCGGAAACACAAGTCCGCCGTGCAGCTCACGCCCGATCACGACGCGCCGCAATACCTCGAGCACTGGGGCGGGTTCGTGCGGGAGTTCGCGCGCCGCTACGACGCCGACCCGCGGCTGGAGACGATCGACGTGACCTACATCGGGCCGTGGGGCGAAGGCGCGGGGGAGTGCTCGGCCGAGCAGTGCGAGCGCTTCGCGCGGCTCTGGAAGGAAGCGTTCGCCAACACGCCGCGGCTGTGCATGATCGGCGGCGAGCAGATGCGCGCGGGGATCGCGAGCGGCGCCGGCTGGCGCTGCGACTGCTACGGCGACATGAAGGACCCCGGCACCTCGCACGTCCGCAAGGACCTCTGCTGGAACCACATGTACGAGTCCTATCCGCGCGAGGTCTGCGAGGGCGGCGCGCGCGAGACCTGGAAGACCGCGCCGGTCCACTTCGAGAGCTGCTGGGTGCCGATGTACTGGTACAACCACGGCTTCGATATCGACTTCATCCTCGAGCAGGGCCTCAAGTACCACGGCACGTACTTCATGCCCAAGTACACGCGCCTGCCGGGGCCGTGGATGGAGAAGCTGGCCGCGTTCTGCCGCCGGCTGGGCTACCGCTTCGTCTTCCGCCAGAGCGTCCACGACCGCTACGGGCAGGCGGGGAAGCCGTGGCGCTTCACGTGCTGGATCGAGAACGTCGGCGTCGCGCCGCTCTATCGCCGCTACGACCTCGCGCTGCGCTTCCGGCAGGGCGACCGCGATTTTCATCATGTCCTCGAAGGCGTGGACCCGCGGACGTGGACGCCCGGCGACGTCTGGGTCGAACGGCACGTCCCGCTGCCGCAGGGCCTCAAGCCCGGCTACGCCGAACTCGCCGCGGGGCTCGTCCAGCCCGGCACGCAGGAGGCCAAGGTCGCCTTCGCGGTGAAGGAGCGGTTCGGCGACCGCTGGGTGGACCTGGGCGGCGTGGAAGTGCAATAGGGCCGGATGCATTCCGTGGAGGATGGGATACAATATAGGAAGAAAGGCAGGCGTACATGACCCCACCTCGGGCGGAAACGCAAGCGGCCCCGCTGGCTATCCCCGCCGAATGGCTTGCCGAATTCGAGGCCGCGGCGAGGCGGCCGCTGAAGCAGCGCTTCAAGTACGCCTTCATCAAGACGCATAAGCCGGTCCTCGACGACGCGGCGTACCGGTCCTTCGACAGCATGGCGGAGTACCGGCGCTGGTGCGAAGAAAACCTCCCCGACTGGCTGGGCTATGGGCGCGTTTGAATACCGGCAGGCCGAAGAGATTCGCGACGGCTTCGCGCGGCATGGCGTGCGGTATCTGTTTCTCGGCAAGTCCGGCGCGATCCTGCTCGGTTTTCCCGATACGACGCAAGACGCCGACCTGTTCGTGAAAAAGGACGCCGCGAATGGGCGAGCCCTGGTGGAAGCCCTGATCGGCCTGGGTTTCGCCCTCGACGAAGCGCAGCGGGCCGAGATTGAACGCGGCAAGGATTTCGTGCAGCTCAAGAACGGGCCGTTCGACCTCGACCTGGTCTTCGCCCCGGACGGCATCGAAAGCTTCGATAAGGCCTGGGCGCGGCGCGTTGAGGTGGAAGGCTTCATGGTCTGCCACCCCGATGACATCATTGCAAGCAAGCAGGCGGCTAACCGGCAGAAAGACCGGGAGTCGCTGCCCAGGTTGATCTCGTTCCGAGACTACTGGAAGCGCAATCTTCGCAACTGATGCCCGTGGAGAAGACGATATGCCCCGGAACGAGCGCCACGCTCGTCTGATCGTCGGCTTCTGTATTCTGGCCGGAGGCCCACTCTGCGCTCGCGCCGGCGAAGCCCCCGCGCGCCCGCGCCCGGCCGCCGTCGACGCGCTGCTGGCCGAAGCGAAGCCCGCGCGGCTCAAGGCCGGCGTGGAAAAGCTCGCCGGCTTCGGCACGCGCCACACGCTCTCGGAGACCGGCTCCGAGACGCGCGGGATCGGCGCGGCGCGGCGCTGGATCAAGGCCGAGTTCGAGCGCGCCGCCGAGGCCGCGGCGAAAGGGACCCGGCGCAAGCCCGAAGACCGCCTGCACGTGTCCTTCGAGAGCTTCCAGCAGCCCGCCGACGGGCGGCGCTACCCGCGCGAGGTCGAACTGGTCAACGTCGTCGCGGTGCTCCCCGGAACGCGCCCCGAGGCCCGCGCGCGGCGCGTCTACGTCGTGGGCCACTACGACTCCCGGGCCAGCGAAGCCAACGACGCGGCCGCCGACGCGCCCGGCGCCAACGACAACGCCTCGGGGACCGCGCTGGTCCTGGAACTCGCGCGCGTGCTGGCGGGGCGGGAACTCGACGCCACGGTGGTCTTCCTGGCCACGGCCGGCGAGGAGCAGGGGCTTACCGGCGCGCGCCGCCACGCGCAGGCCGCGCGGCAGCGGGGCGAGGCGGTCCTGGCGGTCCTCAACAACGACATCGTGGGCGACCCGCGCGCGCCGGGCGGGAAGGTCCACGACACGCAGGTGCGGGTCTTCAGCGAGGGCCTGCCGGCCGCGCTGGGCGCCGAGCGGCTCCCGCTGGTGCGCGGGCTCTCGGCCGAGAGCGACGGCCTCTCGCGGCAACTGGCGCGCTTCGTCCAGGAGACCGCGCGCCTGCACGAGCTGCCTGTCGAGCCCATGCTGATCTACCGCAGCGACCGGTTCCTCCGCGGCGGCGATCACCTGGCCTTCAACGAGTTCGGCTACCCGGCCGTCCGCTTCACCGTGGTCGAAGAGGACTACACGAAGCAGCACCAGGACGTGCGCGAGGAAGGCGGGGTCAAGTACGGCGACCTGCCGGCGCATGTGGACGCCGAGTATCTGGCCGGGGTCGCGCGCGTGAACCTCGCCGCGCTGGTCCACCTGGCCAACGCCCCCGCGCCGCCGGCCGGCGCGCAGCTGGTCATGGCCGAACTGGCCAACGACGCGACCCTGCGCTGGCAGGCCGGCCCGGACCGGGACACGGCCGGCTATGAGATCGTCTGGCGCGCCACGACGAGCCCCGTCTGGGAAGGGTCCAAGGACGTGGGCCAGGCGACGGAAGCGGTCCTGCCCATGAGCGTGGACAACTACTTCTTCGGCGTGCGGGCTTACGACGCCGACGGCTACCGCTCGATGGTCGCCTTCCCGGCCGTGGGCAGAGATTAAACGGTTGTTTGGATGGGTTAATCCAAGCGTAAAGTCTACGCATATCCAAAAAGCCTTCGACGTGCGCCTTTCCGGCGCAGGCTGCGAACCCGGATTGAAATTGGACGCCCTCGCCTCCGCGATCTTGTCTATGAGACCCTAAAAAGATGCACCGTGGTGCGTATCGCCATGGGCTTCGAGCCGTTTGTAATGGGAAAAAGCCGGCAAGTCCCCCGCGACCTGTGTCCACGAGAGCTTAAAAAAGATGCACTGTGGTGCAGCCGGCTTCGGCTTCGCCTTCCATTGCCGTGAGCGGCATTCTGGCGCGTGTCTACGAGAGCTTAAAAAAGTTGCACGCGGTGCAGCCGCTTGTCCATGGAAGTGTCCTATAACCATCTTCATGGACCCCAGACCTTAAGGAGGAGTCCACGAGACCTCAAAAAAGATGCACTCGTGCATGGTCCTGACGGGACCGCCTCTATCGTCCAGCCGGGCCGGGCGTCAGTCCAGGTTCGGCATGGGGATGCCTTGCCGTTCGAGATCCTTGAGGAGCGCGCGGGCTTCGGCGGGCTGGTCCCGCAGGGTGAGATACCCGTGCGCTTCAAGGGCGGTCGTGGAACTGAGGGGCGCGAGGAGCCGGTTGATCCGGTTTTCCAGAAAGTCGGCCTCGTAGGCGAGCGCCTTGTCCTTGAGCGCGGCGGCCTCGGGCCAGCCGGCGGCGCGGGCGAAGGCAGCCTCCCAGGCGGAGACCCGGTTGGGGAAGTCGCGCTGGGTATCGCGGACGAGGCCCTCCAGCGCCTTGAAGTCCGCATGCGCGGAGATGCGCTGGCGCCAGGCGGGCCGTTCCAGGGCGAGGAGGAGCAGTTCGCGGTAGCCGAAGTTATACCGCGTGCGGTCCATCGAGGCGGCCAGTTCGGTATCGGCCTTGCCGGCGTCGGCGAGGATGCGGTTGGCGAGGGTCTGAACCAGGAACGAGCGGGTGGCGCCGGAGGGATGGGCGTCCCAGGCTTCGCGGGCGAGCGCGAGCATGCGGTGGGTGTCCTGGGCCTGTCCAGCCATCTGGGCCAAGGCTAGGAGTTCGAGTTCGAAGACCAGGGCTTTGGCGTAGCCGGGCCCTTTGCGCTCCTTGAACCGGGCCTTTTTCGCTTCGAGGAGGGCCAGCCGCGCCGGCAGGATGCGCAGGAGTTCGGCGTCGTGCTTGCCCGCGCAGGCTTCGAGGGAGGCGCGGTTGGCGTCGGCCGGGTCGTAGCCGGAGTTCTGGAGCCGCGCCAGAAGTTCGCGCAGCCCGTCCAGGCCGTCGGCCGCGCGCTCGTGTTTCAATAGCGCCTCGTAGGCCTGGGCGTTGTGGGGCGAGACGGTGAGCCACTGCCCGGCCAGGACTCGGGCGCGAGCCCATTCGGGTCGCTGCAACAGGCGGTTCATGCAGGCCGCGCGCCCTGCTTCGTCGCGGTACAGGAGGGCCAGGTCGCCGTAATCGGGGATGAAGGGGAGCGCCTTGAAGTCCAGCACCGGCGCGAGAACCTCCAGCAGCGCCAGGCGCTGCAGGGCGGTCGCGACGTTGCCGAGGATCACGGCGTGGTCGGGCTGGAGCTTGAGGGAGGCCTCGAGTTTCTCGACGTGCCGGCGGTAGTCGGCGAGGTCGCCGGTGACGCCGAAGAGCGCGCCGAAGCAGAGCGCGTGGTTGTTGAGCGTGGCGCTGTCGATGGGGACGCCGTCGTAGATCCGGGAGGCTTCGCGGTAGTGGCGTTCGGCGGCCTTATCGTCGCCGTCCCGTTCGGCCTTTTCGCCTTCGAGCATCTCCAGGTCGGAGCGGACGTGCGGCTCCTTCAGGTCGCAGCGCTTCAGCCACAGTTCCTTGTCGTCCAGGTCGATGGAGCAGTTGCGGCGCAGCATGGCGATCGCGAACAGCTCCTTGGGATCCTTGGACCCGGCGTAGGCCTCCTCCAGCAGGAGGCGGGCCTGGGCGTGGTCGCCGAGATTGCGGTAGGTGCCGGCGACGGCCATGAGGCTCATGGGTGCGCGCTGCTTGGAGGCGAGGAACTCCTCGAAGAGCTTCGCGCCGTCGGCGTGCCTGCCGAGCCAGTAGAGCACCTGCCCGTAGTAGATGCGGTACTCGTCGCTCTCCCCAGCCATGCCGCCGATGGCCAGGAAGGCCTGTTCGGCCTCCTGCAAGCTCTTCTGGCGCGCCTCGCCGTCCTGGGCCTGGGCGTGGCGGAGCAGGGCGACGCCGAGGTCCAGGGCGACGGGGACCACGGCGGCCTCGCGGGCGAGGTCCTGCCGCGCCTCTTCCAGGGCGGGATTAGCCTTCAGTTGCGGCGCCAGCCACTCCTGGACCATCCGCGTCTGGCCGGCATCGTCCTGCTTCTTGTAGGTCGCGTACCACGAATCGGAGGCCGCGCCCTTGTCGAGCTTGTCGATCAGGCCGCTCACGGCCTGCTGCTGGCGCTGCTCGTAGCGCTGCTCGCTGTGGTGGAGGCTTTTTAACCGGCTGTCGCAGTAGGCGCGCAGCAGCGGCAGGGCCTGTTCGAACTCGCCGGCTTCGAGGCGGAGCTGTCCCAGGACGCGCGCGCCTTCGGAGGCGCCCAGTTTGTCGGCGAGGGGTTCGAGGAGGCGCTTGCAGGCCTCGTACTCCTGCCGCTCGTAGTGGCGGAGGGCCAGTTCGCCGGCCAGTTCGGCGTCGTCGGGATGCCGAGCCTGCGCGGCGATCAGGAGCGTCTCGAGGCGCGCGCCCAGCAGCTTGCCGTCGGGATCCAGGGGCTGGACGGCGCGGAGGGCGCGGAGGGCGAGCCGTGGATCGGCGGACTCCCACGCGGCGGCCCGGTCCTGGGCGTGCTTGAGGAGTTCGTCCTTGGGCAGTAGCGGCTTCTGGCGCGCCTGGCGCTGGGCGGCGAGGCCCAGCATCTCGACGGCCTCGGCCGGTTCGAGCGGCGCCAACCCGTCGGCGTAGAGCGCCTTGGCCTCGGCGATGGCTTCGGCGCGGCGCGCGGCGGCGCCGTCGTCGACGATCTGGAGGTAGGTCTGGAGCGCTTCGAGCTTCCTGCCCTCGTCGCGGCTGGCGCGCGCGGCCTCGAGCTTTTGCGCGGCCTTGTATTCGGCGCTGGAGGTGTAGCCGCTCCAGAGCCCCGCGCCGCCGAAGACGAGGACCAGCGAGAGGACGCAGAGGTTCAGGAGTTTGCAGGCGCCGGAGAGCGGTTCGCGGCCCAGGATGTACCAGCCCTGCCCCGGCGCGTCGGCCACGCGGTAGGCGCCCAGGGCGAAGATCGGGATGAAAAGGAAGACGACGAAGTGGGTTTTGACGTAGGTGCCGGTTTCGGCGTCGAGGTCGCGCTTGCCGTAGACGGCCGCGCCGATGCCGTTGAGGGTGCCGAGCATGGTGGGCTTCTTGCCGGGTTCGAGGTCCGGGAACTTCCTGCGGAGGACCTCGTCGGCGGATTCCTGCGGCTCGTCCATGGCGGTGCTCCTTTGCGGTTCGGTACGACCCTATCACGAATGGCGGTGGTGCAAAGAGGCAAGCAGGTGGAAAGGGGGGGCGGTGGCGACCTGTGTACAAGGCCCGCCAGCGCCCTGCCGCAACAGTGCGGTTTCCTGCAATTTGCCCGGCTCGTATTGCATGTTCGGGCTCGAAACTGCAATATGGAGGAGCGTCTACGGTGAATCGCAGGGATCGCATGAGCCTCTCCACCGAAAATCTCGTCGTGCGGTACGGGAACGTCACGGCGCTGGCGGGGATCACGCTGCGGCTGGAGCCTGGGGAGATGTTCTTCCTGCTCGGGCCGTCGGGCTGCGGGAAGTCCACGCTGCTGCGCTCGGTGGCGGGCTTCGTCGAGGAGTTCGATGGGGAGATCGCCTTCGCGGGCGATTCGCTGAAGGGCGTGCCGGCGCACCGGCGCGACTTCGGGATGGTCTTCCAGAACTACGCGCTCTTCCCGCACCTGACGGTGGCGGGGAACGTGGCCTTCGGGCTGGAGGCGCGCGGGGCGGCGGCGGGGGACGTCCGCGCGCGGGTGGGCGAGGCGCTGGGGCTGGTGGGGCTGTCGGGCTACGAGGCGCGGCGGCCGGGGGAACTCAGCGGCGGGCAGCAGCAGCGGGTGGCGCTGGCGCGCGCGCTGGTGATCAAGCCGCGGCTGCTGCTGCTCGACGAGCCGCTCTCGAACCTCGACGCGAAGCTGCGCTGGGACATGCGGGGCGAGATCAAGCGCATCCACGCGGCGACGGGGATCACCACGCTCTACGTCACGCACGACCAGAAGGAAGCGCTCTCGATGGCCGACCGGATGGCGATCCTGCGGGACGGGAAGCTGGAGGCGCTGGGCCCGCCGCGGGAGCTGTACCTGAACCCGCCGACGGCCTTCGCGGCGGCGTTCCTGGGCGACGTGAACGAGCTGGAGGGGACGCTCGCGGCGCGGCCGTCGAACGGGTCCCCCGGGCGGGTGCGGACGGCGCTGGGGGAGGTCCGGCTGAGCGCGCAGCCGAGCTGGCCGGAGGGGCTGAAAGAGGGCGCGGCGGTGCGCGTCTTCTGCCGGCCGGAGTCGTTGTGGCTGGGCGAGGCCGGGGCGGCGCCGCCGGCCGGGCACGCGGCGCTGGAGCAGCCCGCGCGGGTCGCGTCCAGCGCCTTCCTGGGCACGAACACGCTCTACGAGCTGGCCCTGCAGGGCGGCGCGGCCTGGCGCTGCCTGCGGCACGAGGACGGGGGCGCGGGCCTCCCCGACGGCGCGAACGTGACGCTTGCCATCCGCGACGAAGCCTGGAGAATGCTGGCATGACGGAGCCGAACGGGCAGGCCGCATTCTTCGACCACGACTACCACACGCACACCATCTATTCCCGCCACGCGCACCCGGACATGACGGTGGTCCGGAGCCTCCAGGCGGCGGCCGCCGCGCGGCTGAAGAGCTACGTGGTCCTGGAGCACGTGCCCGAGATCAGCGGGCGGCGGAACACGATCAACCTCTGGCGCCACGGCAAGAACGAGCGCGAACAGCTCGACCTGATCGCGCGGGACCTGGAGGAGGCCGCGCCGCTCTTCCCCTAGCTCAAGATCCTGCGCGGGGTGGAGCTGGATGCCGACCCGTTCCTGCTCGACGGCAGCTCGATGCTGGACGATGTGTCCGGGCTCGACGTGGTCGTCGGGAGCACGCACGTCTTCCCGGGCGGCTCGGCATTCTGGTTCGACCGCGTGCGGCTGCCCGAAGAGACCGCGCGGCGCGTGGCGAAGGAGTGGCGCGAGTGGACGATCAAGTTCGTCCGCTCCGGGAAGATCCACGTGCTGGCCCATCCCGGGGACCTCGTCGCGGCGCGCCGGCTGCTCCCGCCCTTCGACGAGCCGGAGGTGCTGGACTTCTTCGATCCGCTCTTCGAAGCGATGGCCGAGGTGGGCGTGGCCTTCGAGCTGAACGAGCTGCTCAGCCGCAAGCTGCCGGTGGGGCACTTCGACAGCTATCCGGCGCTGGTGCGGCGCGCGCATTCGCACGGGCTGCTCTTCTCGCTGGGATCCGACGCGCACCGCCCGGAGGACGTGGCGCAATACGAGTGGCTCCCGGCGCTGGTGGATGCGGTGGGGCTGACGACGAGCGACCTGTGGTATCCGGAGGCGCTGCGGAAGTCTTGATGGGCTTCGTGCGCGTGTCGCGCTAGTGAAAAAATAGGGTGGGGGCCGGCGCGAAACGGATTATGCAACCTGTTTGATGCGGGCGCATTATGGGAATCGTCCTGGATTTCTTGAAGGTTGGATAAACGTTGGTTGGCGGGCGAGAAAAAGACTTGACACTTTCGCGCACACGCACATAATCTGCGGTGCCTTTAGCACTTAGCGAGAATATGCAGTGATCGGGCTGAGGCTCTAAAGCCGTTTCCGGCTTGGGTCTAGGTCGGGTCAGGGGCTTGCGTGGCGTAACCCGCCAAATACGGGGGCGCGGGTTAAGCGGAGGACGAACCTGTGAGCATCGTAGCGCGCGTCTTCGTGGTGCTGAACCTGATCCTTTCGATCTGCTTCCTTATCTATGCGATGCAGATCTGGACGGCGAAGACGAAGTGGCAGAAGATGTATGAGCTTGAGCGGACCACCAACATCGCGCTCAAGGCGGCCAACCAGAAAGAAGAAGTGGAGCTGACCAAGTCGAACGTGCAGAAGGAAGGCGTGATCAAGCTGCGCCAGGAGAAGATCGCGGAGCTGCGCGTGAAGGTGAACGAGCTGCGCGACGACATCCTCCAGAAGAGCGGCGAGCTGGCGAAGTTCAAGAGCGAAGCGAACATGCAGCAGGCCTTGAACGAGGAACTGACCCGCGAACTGAACCGCCGCGCCGACGAACTGCTCAAGCTCAAGGGCGTGCTCCTCAAGCAGCAGCAGGCCGTGCAGGTCGCGCGCGAGAACGAGGTCAAGGCGCGCAACGAGAAGGCGGAGTTCGAGAACGAGCTGAACCAGGTCAAGCAGGAGTTCAACCAGCTCGCCCGCGACAAGCGCAAGATCGAGAGCGACCTGGCCGAGCAGACGCACAAGATCCAGGGGCTCCTGGACCACGGCGTCCCGATCTACGACATCCTGGGCATCGACGCGGCGGCGACCCAGCCGTACGTTCCGGATTCGCTGGTGCTGGCGGTGAAGCCCGACCTGGACCTGATCATGATCAGCGTGGGCGCCGAGCAGGGCGTGAAGCCCGGCTTCCGCTTCACGATCAGCCGCGGCGACCAGTACGTGGCCAAGGCGCAGGTCGAGAAGGTCTACAAGGACATGTCCAGCGCGCGCCTGCTGCTCAAGAAGGATGAAGTGCAGGTGCACGACGAGGTCAAGTCGCGGGTGGTTTCCGGCGGCCAGTAAGTCGGGTAGACTGGGTTTTCGAGGCGCCTGACGAGGGACGAATCATGCCTGCCGCGGAAAAAGGCGAACTGCACGAAAAAGTACCCTTCGACGTCTACGCGATGATGCTGATCATGGCCTTCCTGGCCACGGCCGGCGCGATCGCGTTCCTCCACGACGAACTCCAGAAGTTCTGGTACGCGGGCGTGCCAGTGACCGAGAACGGCGAGCCGTCCCGCCCGTTCGCGGTGCACCTGACCGTGATCAACGAGAAGCAGACGAATCCGCTGGAGCAGGCGGCGGTCGAAGTGGGCGTGGTCAGCCAGATTGACAAGGACGAGTACGACATCCTGACCGACGGCGCGGCGCTGCCCAACTACCTGGACTGGCCGCAGCAGATTCACCCGCTGACCAACCGGTACGACCCGGCGTCGGATGCGTCGAACCTGGATAAGATCGGCGAGGACTATTGGCGTCCACTGGCCGACGAGTACAATGCGAAGGACGCCACACTGGGCCCGGACGAGGGCGGCGGCGGCGGCGGGGCCGAGAAGGCTCCGGAAGGCGGCGGCAACTAGTTCCATACACCCGCATCGAAGCCGATTTGAACGCGGCGCCTCACCGGCGCCGCGTTTTTTGTTGGGAGAAACCGGCGCATATGATTAAATGACGCTGGCTGGACGAGTTACGACGTCCATCCATTCGAGCCTCCGGCTCTGCTTCGACTGCGGCATGGGGGGGCCTGCCAGGGCCCCGGGGCGAGGCGGCGGGAGGTACACCGTACAAGGCAATCCCGGAGCCGGGCGGCGCGAAGCCCGGCGACCGGCGGCGCGCGCCTCGAATCGAGGCGCGGCGGGAAATGGACGGCGGCCGCCGCGCGTCCTGGCCGATACCGATAACGGCGGGCGTGTTGCCTGCCCGGTCTTCAGGCCCCTCGGCGGCGCGCGGCGATGCAAGGCCCCATGCTCGAATCGGTCTTCGGCCTCTTCTCCAAGGACCTGGGCATCGACCTGGGCACCGCGAACACCCTCGTGGTCGCGCGCGGCGAGGGGATCATCATCTCCGAGCCCAGCGTGGTGGCGGTCTACAAGGGCACGAACCGGATCGTGAGCGCGGGGAAAGGGGAGGCGGTCGGCGAGCGTGCGCGGCAGATGCTGGGTAAGACGCCGGACTCCATCGTCGCGGTGCGCCCGCTGCGGCACGGGGTGATCGCGGATTTCGAGATCTGCCAGGCGATGCTGGCGTACTTCATCCAGAAGGCGCACGGGCAGAGCCGCTTCGCGCGGCCGCGGCTGATCGTGGCGGCGCCCTCGGGGATCACGACGGTGGAGAAGCGCGCGGTGATCAACAGCGCCGAGCGCGCCGGGGCGCGGGAGGTCCGGCTGATCCGCGAGCCCATGGCCGGGGCGATCGGCTGCGGGCTGCCGGTGCGCGAGCCGCGCGGAAGCATGATCGTGGACATCGGCGGCGGGACCAGCGAGGTCGCGGTGCTCTCGCTCGACGACATCGTGGAGGCCTCGAGCCTGCGCACGGCCGGCGACGAGATGAACCGCGCCGTGCAGGACCACCTGCGGCAGGTGTACAACTTGGCGATCGGCGAACACGCGGCGGAACGGATCAAGATCGAGATCGGCAGCGCCTACCGGCTCGACGAGGAGCTGGTCAAGGAGGTCCGCGGCAAGGACACCGTGGCCGGGCTGCCGCGTTCGGTGGTGCTGCGCAGCGAGGAGATTCGCGAGGCGCTGGCGCCGACGTTCCAGGAGATCGTGCGCGGGATCCAGGCCACGCTCGAGAAGCTCTCCCCGGAACTCCACGACGACCTGTACGAGACGGGGATCACGCTGGCCGGCGGCGGCGCGCTGATCCGCGGCCTGGACCGGCTGGTCGCGCGCGAGACGGGCCTGCCCGTGCGCCGCGCCGACGACCCGCTTACCGCGGTGGCGCGCGGGATCGGGATGGTCCTCGAACAGCTCGACAACTACTGGCACGTGCTGGAGCACGCGCATGAGTTCGCGTGACGCCCCCACCGGGGAGGCCGCGTGGGCTTGACACGTGCCGTATAATTGAAAAGGTCCGAGGCGCAATTCAGGTCCTCCGCTGACTTCCCATTTCCGGTTCGATTTCCCGAATCCCGCCGCCGGGCGGCTTGACACTCGCCCCTTTCAGGAAGTACGGTGCTGGCAGCCCTTGGGGCCAGTCGGAGAATTAATGGGGACGAGCTGCGCCGCGCCGGCCAAGCAGGACGAAGAAGGCGAGCAAGCCCTATCCGGAGGAGATAAGGCGCGCGAGCCTGATGAAGTCCGGCGCAGGCCGCCGCCAGCAGATCGTCCCAAGTAATTCACCGACTGGCCCTTAGTCCACGGGAACCGGCCATGTCCTCGAACGAGCCCCAATCGGAACGGCCCACCGGCGCGGGCGCGGACGCGCATCCGCTGGCGGCGCGGGCGCGCGAGATCCTGAACCTCTCGAAGACCGACCTGCGCGCGGCGGAGTCCGCCTTCGAGTTGATGGGCTTCGAGGCGCAGCTCGATACGGCGCTGGCGCTGGAAGGCGACGAGCTGCAAGACTGGCTGCTGCTGGCCGAGGACTGCACCGAGCTGGTCCGCGCGCTCCCGCCCGAGCACCTGCACCATTCGATCCGGCTGATCGGCGCCGAGGACGCGCTCTCGGTCTTGCAGGCGGCCTCCAGCGGGCAGCTCCAGGCGCTGCTGGACGTGGAGTTCTACACGGACCACAAGCTGGACCGGAAGAAGGTCCGGCGCTGGGTCGAGCTGCTGCTGGAGCTGAACCCGGACGAGGCCGACGAGGCGCTGCAGGGGCTGGACGGCTTCGCGATCGCGACGTACCTGCGGCGCTACGTGGCCTCGGCGCTGCGCGACGAGCAGATCCAGCTCGCGCTGCAGATGAAGCAGGTGCACCTGGTCACGCCGGACCGGCTGCTGATCGCCGACGACCTGGCCGGGCGCTTCGCGAAGTTTCTCCACGACGAGGCGCCGGACCTGTACGAGGAGATCCTGGAGCGGATCTTCCTCGACGACCCGCGGGACGTGCGCAGCGACATGTACGCGGGGCGCGAGGAGCGGATGGAGGCGCGCGGGTTCCCCGCGCGGGAGCGCGCCGAGGCGCTGCTGCATCCGGTGGACCTGGAGCCTTACGCGATCGCGTGGCCGGAGGCGGAGGCCGGGGCCGCGACGGCGGCGCTGGCCACGTCCGCCGCGCCGGCGGGGCCGTTCCTGGCGCAGGCGCTGGCGTGGGGGCGCGCGCGGGGCGAACTGGGCGAGAAGACCGAGCGCGCGTTCATCAAGGAGGCCGCCGAGATCGCCAACATGCTGCTGCTGGCCCACACGCGGGATCCCGGCGAGCCGCAGGCGAAGAAGGAAGCGCTGGCCGCCGTGCAGGTGGTGGGCTCGGCGGGCTTGGAGGCCGTCACGTCCGGACATTTGCCGGCGGCGACCGAGGCGCTGAAGAGCATGGACCTGCTGGAACTCTTCCGGCTGGGCTGGACGCTGATCCGTTCGGTGGCCCGCCCGGCGTGGGAGATGGCCGCCGATCCGCGCCTGGAAGACGCGCAGGACGGCGACGGGCCGAAGTGGCTGGGGCGGGAACTGCGCGACGCGATCCTGGAGGCCGAGATCCTGATGGACTGGCGGCAGCTTGCCGCGGGCGCGCTGCCGGCGTCCGAGCGCGACCCGGACCGCCCGCCGCCTCCGCCGCTCCTGAGCTGGCCGCGCCTGGCCGCGCTGCATCTGCGGGTCGAGGCGGCGCGGACGAAGTTCGAGGAGCGCTACGGCGTCCGTCCCGGCACCCCGCCGGGCGATCCGACGCTGGCCGACGACACGCTCAAGCGGCTCCGATAAAAGGAAAATTTCAAATCAGAAGAACCAAGAACCAAGCAAGCTGCAAAACTGCAAAACTGCAAAACTGCAAAGTAACGGGACACGTCCTGCTAACGATGTGTACCCAATGCATGGTTTGGAACTTGGAATTTGTGGCTTGTTTGGTTCTTGGTTCATTTGATTTGGTTATTTGAAACGGCTTGAGTCCCTTACTTTTCTTCTTCCTCCGGCACCGGCTTGTCGGGGGTGGAGCCGGCTTTGATCTTCTTGAGCCAGTCTTCCCAGGCGGCCGGTTCGTCGGGCAGGTCGTTGGCGGCGATCGACTTCAGGGCCGCGTAGAGGGCCGGCTTCTCTTCGTCGGCCGCGTCTTTAAGGGCGGGGATGAGGGCCTCGGCGGCCTTCAGCTTGAGCGTCTCCTTCAGGAAGGCTTTGGCCTTCAACTGCACGGGGGTGGGGTCGGGTTCGGCGGCGGCCAGGGCGAAGGCTTTGGCGTACTGCGGGCGCTCCCATTCGCCCAGGATCTGCTGCGCGCGCTCGCGGACGGCCTTGTTGGCGTGGCCCTTGAAGCGGACGACGACGGGAAGAGCTTCGGGACCCATCTGGACCAGCACGCCGTGGAGCTGGTCGACGAAGTCGTCGGTGGTGACCATGGCCGGGTCGCCGCCGGTGACGTCGCCGCCCTGGCCGAGGCCCAGGGAGCGCTTCTGGGCGGCCTCCAGATCCTTCCGCGCGGCGTCCACGACGCCCAGGTGCTGGACGATCTTGGGATCCTGGTCGAGGACCTTGAGCCGCTCGTCCATGCGCTCCTGGAGCCCCTTGAGCTGCTGCCCCATCTCGGTGGCGTCGCCGAGTTCGGTCTTGCGCAGGGCGAGGCGCTCGAGGAGCGCGTCGATCTTCGCGAGCATCTTCTCGTCCTTGCGCTGGCGGATCTTGGCGCGCTTGAGGTCCTGCTCTTCCTTGTCGAGGGCCCTGAGCGTGTTGTACTTCGGGCGCAGGGCCTCGAATTCGGCGCGCGCGGCGCGGTATTCGGCGTCGACGATGCGCAGGCTGTGCAGGTCGTCGAGGGCGGCCTTGAGCTTGCGCTGGGCGGCGCGGAACTCGGGGACGAACTTGTCCGGGGCCTGCGCGCTCTCGGTGAAGCGCAGCTCGACGGCGAGCGCCTCCCCAGACGTTCTCCGCGGCGCCGCGGCCGAGTTCGAGGAGGATCTTCTTGGCCTGCTCGCGCCCCAGTTCGCGGCCTTCCTCGGTGCTCATCCAGGCCGGGGAGTCGTCGGCGTAGTTGTAGGGGTCGACGAACTGGAGGACGGAGAGAAGTTCCGCGATGGCCTGCGCGACGCGGGGGTTGGCGTGCTTGGTCTGGCGCGGGGCGCTCTCCTTGCCGGGCCAGACGTCCGCGACGAAGCGGCGCCAGGCGGCGTCGAGGTCGGCGCCGTCGAGGACGCGGCAGTGGAGCCCGTCGGCGCGCGCCCATCCGGCTCCCAGCGCAAGGCACAGCGCCAAGCTCGCGCCGGCGAGCAGCCCTCGGGCGGCGAGGCGCAGGGCGGAGGTTCGGGCTCTTTCGGGCATTGGCGCTCCGGGCTTCACGGGCGAGTCCTTAAGACAGGACGAGCGAAGGGCGGCCCGTCATTCACCGAAACCGGCCGCTTCAGAGCTTCCGCCCCACGGCCTCGGCGAGGGGCTTGAGTTCCCGCATGAGCTGGGCGAACTCGCGGAAGTCGAGGGTCTGCTGCCCGTCGGTCTTGGCCTTCTCGGGGTTGGGGTGGACCTCGATCAGGATCCCGTCGGCGCCGCAGGCGACGGCGGCCTTGGTCATGGGGGCGACGAGGCGGCGCACGCCGGTGCCGTGGCTGGGATCGGCCAGGACGGGCAGGTGCGTCTTCTCCTTCAGCGCGGGGATGGCGGTGAGGGCGAAGGTGTTGCGGACGTGGGTTTCGAAAGTGCGGATGCCGCGCTCGCAGAGCAGGACGTTCCGGTTGCCGCCGCTGAGGATGTACTCGGCGGCAAGCAGGGTCTCCTCCAGCGTGGCGCTCATGCCGCGCTTGAGCAGGACCGGGCGGTCGGACTCGCCGCAGGCGCGGAGCAGGAGGTAGTTCTGCATGTTGCGCGTGCCGATCTGGAGGCAGTCGGCGTAGTCGGCGACGAGCTTGATGTCGGCGGGCGTGAGGACCTCGGTGATGACGGGCAGGCCGGTCTGCTCGCGGGCCTCGGCGAGGTACTGGAGGCCTTCTTCGGCGAGCCCCTGGAACTGGTAGGGGCTGGTGCGGGGCTTGAACGCGCCGGCGCGGAGCGCGACGGCGCCGGCTTCCTTCACCGCCGCGGCGGTCTCGAGGAGCATGCCGCGGTCCTCGACGGAGCACGGCCCGGCGATCACGGCGAGCTTTTCGCCGCCGATGGGGACCGTGCGGGTTCCGGGTTTTACCGCCGGGCCGGGGCCGCCGAGTTCCATCACCGTCGTCTTCGCGGAGACCTCGCGGCTGGCGAGCTTGTACGGGGCGAGCACCGGCATGACGCGCTCGACCCCCGGCACGGCTTCCAGGTGCTCCTTGGTGGTGACGCGGTCGTCGCCGATGCAGGCGATGACGGTGCGTTCGACGCCGTAGAGCATGTGCGGGATGAAGCCGAGATCCTTCAGGTGCGCCTCGACGTGGGCGATCTCCTCCTTGGAGCAGCCCGGGCGGAGCACGACGATCATGGAGCGATCCCTTCGGCGAAAACGTTGCCCTAAGAAAACGTCAAGCGCCCCAAAAGCCAGGCGCCAGGCAAATTCCAAATCTCAAACGGCAAGAACCAAACCCACGGCAAACGTCAAGGGACATGCGCGGCACGGGTCGGACAAGCCTCCTGCCATTTCCCCAGCTCCGCGGTCTCGTCGAGCGGTATTTGCGCACGAGCACGAGCTGCAACATGGAATGGGCGCCGTTAATCCGCCTCGCCGAAGCCCTCGGCCAGGAAGCGCTCGGCGAGCCGGCAGAAGAGCGCGACGCCCACGCCGAGCGCGGCGTCGGTGAAGTCGTAGGCCGGATGATGCAGCCCGGGGTAGGCCTCGCGGGTGGCCACGCCGACGCGGATGAAGGCGCCGGGGACCTTCTGCAGGTAGTAGGCGAAGTCCTCGCCGCCCATGCTGGGGACGGGCAGCTCGTGGACCTTCGGCGCGCCGAAGAGTTCGCGGGCGGTCTCGAGGGCGAAGCGCGAGGCGCCCGGGTCGTTGGTCAGGACCGGGTAGCCGTCGTGGACGAGGACCTCGGCCTTCCCGCCGCCGGCGGCGCAGGTCAGCTCCACGGTGCGCTTCACGGCGGCGTGGACCTGGCGTCGGACGGCTTCGTCGAGGCTGCGGATGGTGCCTTTCATCTCGACGCTGGGCGGGATGACGTTGCCGGCCTCGCCGCCGTGGATCGCGCCGACGGTGACGACTGCCGAATCCACCGGGTTGACCTCGCGGCTGACGACGCCCTGCAGGGCCTCGATGACGCGCGCGCTGAGCACGATCGGATCGACGCTTTTATGCGGGGCCGCGCCGTGCCCGCCCACGCCGAGGACCTTGATGCGCAGGCTGTCGCTGGCCGCCTGGGCCACGCCGGGCTTCACGGCGACGTGCCCCACCGGCAGGTTGGGGAAGCCGTGGAGCGCGAAGGCCGCCGCACAAGCCGGATCGTCGAGCGCGCCCTCGTCGACGAGGTAGCGCCCGCCGCCGCCGCCCTCCTCGGCCGGCTGGAAGCAGAAGACGACGCTCCCCTGGAGCCTGTCGCGGTGGCGCGAGAGGACGCGCGCGGCGCCGAGGAGCATGGTGGTGTGCGCGTCGTGGCCGCAGGCGTGCATCTTGCCGGGGATCGTGGAGGCGTACGGCAGGCCGGTCTCCTCGTGGATCGGGAGGGCGTCCATGTCGCCGCGGAGCGCGACGGCGCGGGCGTCCTTGCCGCTTGCGCCGGGGGCCGTGCCGCGGAGCACCGCGACCACGCCGGTGCCCTTGGCCAGGCCGGCGCGGACTTCCAGCCCCAGCCCGGCCAGCTCGCGCTGCACGAGCTTGCTCGTCTCGAACTCCTCGAAGGCCAGCTCGGGGTGCGCGTGGAGGTGGCGGCGGATCTCGATGAGCCTGGGGAGATCGGCCTCGACGGCTGAGGGCCAGGCGGTGGCAGGCATGGGCGGGGGCTCCGTGACGTGCAGCCTCCACGATACTCCATGGCGCACGAGGGGCAACGCCCGGCGCGGGGCGGGCGGCTTGACAGGCGGCTGGCGGCGGGGTATGTAATATTTACATTTTGAATGTAAGGATTACAGATGCCGCGCCGCCCGTCCGTCCGCCCCGCCAGCGCCTCGATCGAGACCGTCGCCGAGGCGGCGGGGGTCTCGGTGGCCACCGTGAGCCGGGCGTTCCACGACGCGCCGAAGCTGGCGGGCCCGACGCGGGGGCGGGTGCTCGAAGCGGCGCGGCGGCTGGGCTACTACCCGCGGGTGGTGCCGAACCGGCGGAACAAGGTCGCGATCGTGCTCGCGGCGGGACAGCACCTGGGCGACGACCCGTACGCCGCGCAACTCGTGGGGGCGCTGCTGGAGCGGCTGCATGCGCGGAAGATGCGGGTGATCCTGCAGCCGGCGCGATCGTCGGGGGACCTGATCGCGGCGGTGGAGGAGGGCTTCTTCGACGCGCTGGCGGTCCTGGGCGGCCCGGCGGGTTCGGCGGCCTGGAATGAGGCGGACGGGGGCGGGGGGCTGCGCGAGCTGGCCGACTCGATTCCGGTGCTGGTGCTCAACCACGACCTGGGCGCGCCGACGCACGCGGTGCTGAGCGACCACGCGCAGGGCGGGCGGCTGGCCGTCGAGCACCTGCTGGCGAAGGGGCACCGGCGGATCGCCTACGCCGCGCCGGGCGCGCGGTCGGAGGTGCTCGACGCGCGGCGCGCGGGCGCGCGCGCGGCGCTCGAACGGGCCGGCCTGGACGCGGAGGAGGCCTGCGGGCGCGGCGGGGAGGACCTCGCGCTGGTGGAAATTCTGGCGCGGGCCAAGGCGCGCGGCGCGACGGGGTTGGTGCTGGGCCGGCAGCAGCTCACCCTCCCGGCGCTGCGGACGCTGCATCTGCTGGGGCTGCGCGCGCCGGAGGACATTTCGGTAGTGGGCTTCGAGGGGCGCGGGGTCTCGGCGTACACCAACCCGCCGCTCACGACGGTGCGACAGCCCATCGCCGAACTGGGCGCGCGCGCGGCCGACCGCATCGTGGAACTGCTGGAGCGCGGCGACGACCGCAAGCGGCGCGTACGCGACGTGCTGCTCAACGAACTGGTCGAACGGGAATCCGTCCGGGTTCTCAAGCCGTCCGAAGCCAGACGAAAGGAAAACCGCTCATGAGCGACCGACCGAACGTCATCGTGCTGGTCTCCGATACCTTCCGCCCGGACCACCTGGGCGCCAACGGGCATCCGTACTGCCGCACGCCGGAGCTGGACGCGTTCGTGCGCAGCGCGGTGAGTTTCGACGGCGCGACGGTCTCGAGCTTCCCCACGATCCCCATGCGCACCGACTGGTTCACGGGGCGCTTCAGCCACCCGCACCACGGCTGGCAGCCGCTGGACCGCGCGGCCTTCACGCTGCCCAAGGCCTTCGGGCTGGCCGGCTACACGACGCAGCTCCTGGCGAGCACGATGCACCTGCTCAACGGCGACTTCCAGCGCTCCTTCCGCCACTGGGATTTCCTGCGCGGTTTGGAGGGGGACTCGCCCTACTCGCGGCTCAACCAGCCTCTCGCAGCGCTGCATGCCGACCCGCGCAAGACGCGCCACGAGTACGGCTCGAAGTCCGGGAGCCCGGCGCTCTGCGACCGGTCCTTCCACACCAACTTCCGGCTGCGCTACGAGGACGAGCACCACGCCCAGCGCCTGGCGACGAACGTATGCCGCTGGATCGAGGACAACTGGAAGGGCGGCCCGTTTTTCCTGTGGGTGGACAGCTTCGACGTGCACGAGCCGTGGTTTCCGCCGGAGCACCTCTGGCGCTCGTACGATCCCGACTACGAAGGCGAGCCGATGTGCCACCCGAACTACAGCTCCGCCGGGCACTACGCGCCGGCCGAGCTGAAGAACCTCCAGGCGCGCTACGCGGCGACGTGCACGCTGCTGAGCCGCGCGTTCGGGCGGATCCTGCGCACGGTCGAGGACGCGGGGCTTTACGAGAACACCATCGTGCTGTTCATGTCCGACCACGGGATGTACATCGGCGAGCGCGGGCGGACGGGGAAGACGCTCATCACGCCCGAGGCGAGCGACTGCTTCCCGTTCCACTCGGAGCTGACGCGGATCTGCTGGAGCATGCGCCTGCCGGCGGCGCTGGGGCTCAAGGCCGCCGCGCCGGGGACGCGGTTCAAGCAGCCCATCCAGGCCCCGGACCTGCTGCCGACGCTCCTGGAACTCTGCGGGCTGAAGGCTCCGTCGAACGTGAAGCTGGACGGCTCGAGCCTGGCGCCGCTGCTGCGGGGCGACGAGGAAGCCCCGCCGCGGCCCGTCGCGGTCACGGCGTCCACCTGCAAGACCTCCCTGGCCGACGGGATCCTCAACAGCCGCCGCCCCGCCGTCACCGACGGCACGTGGACGCTGCTGCTGAGCGAGCCGCCGGAGCCGCTCGCGCCGAAGCTCTTTCACGTCGCCGAGGATCCCGCGCAGCAGCGCGACGCCTTCCGCGAGCACCGCGACGAAGCGGTGCGGCTGCACGGGCTGATGCTGGCGTTCCTGAAGGAGAAGGGCGCGCCGGCGGAGGCGCTGGAGCGGCTGGGCCGGACGAACGTGGGACTGGCGTAGGGGGGAGCTTTTGGGAATCAGTGAACAGTGAACAGTGAACAGTGAAGATCCAACTAAGAGGTCTTGCCTAAGTCTCTCCCGGAATTTGAGTCGCGCTTCGCGCGGATTCATTCAGGTGAGCTTAGGTAAAACCGCTCAGCCCGTGCCGGACCACTCGCCCAGCAGCTTGGGGTCGATGTTGCCGCCGCTGAGGATCAGTACGACGTCGGCGGCTTCGGCGGCCTGTTCGGCGATCGGTTCGAGCTGCCCGAAGAGCCAGGCGGCGACGGCGACGGCGCCGGAAGGTTCGACGACGAGCTTCATCTCGCGGGCGAGCATGACGACGGTTTCCTTCACCTGCGCCTCGGTGACGGTGCGGAGTTGAACTTCGCAGCGCTGGAGGATGGGGAAGGTGAGGGCGCCGGGGGTGACGGAGCGGAGCCCGTCGCAGACGGTGTCGGGCTGCGGGATCGTGACGCGCTCGCCCTTTTCCAGCGACTGGCGCGTATCGTCGGCGCGCTCGGGCTCCACGCCGTAGATCGGGCCGGGGAAGCCGCGGACGCGGAGGCCCGAAGCGGCGCCGGCCATGAGCCCCCCGCCGCCGACGGGCCCGGCGACGAAGCGCAGCCGGCGCGTGCGGGTCGGAAGCCCCATCCACTGATCCATGATCTCCAGGCCCAGGGTGCCCTGCCCGGCGATGATGTTGGGATGGTCGTAGCTGGGGATCACGGCCTGGCCGGTCCGTTCGGCCAGTTCCACGGCCTTCAGCTTGCGTTCCTCGGTGGAATGCCCCGCGGCGACGATCTCGCAGCCCATGGCGCGGGTCCGCTCGACCTTCAGCGGGTTGGCGTCCTCGGGCATCACGACGGTGCAGGGATAGGGGCTGCCGCGCTCGGCCCAGCCCAGGTTGAAGGCGGCCAGGCCGAGGGCCTGCCCGTGATTGCCGGAACTGTAGGTGATCACGCCCTTGGCGCGCTGCTCGGGGGCGAGCTGCATCAGGGCGTTGAAGGCGCCGCGAACCTTGAACGAGCCGGTGCGCTGGAGGCTCTCGGCCTTGAGGAGCACGCGGAGGCCGCCGCGGTCGAGCATCTCGGCGCGGAGGAGCGGGGTGATCAGGATGTAAGGCTTGATCCGTTCTCGAGCCGCGCGCAGAACGTCGCCGCTGGGCTGCCAGACCGGAGGTGAAGCGCTCACGATGTGCGTTACCCCTCGCCGACTCCGAAAAACCGGTTGTGGAACGGCCCGCTTCACCGTCTAACTGGTAGAATGAGTGGGCTTTCCAACTTGAATGTCGGGTTGCGCCGGCGCTTTTGGCCGTGCTCTTCGTTGCGCTCCGGTTGGCGTATCTTCTTGATACGCCGCCCCTTCGCGCGCCTCGATCACGACCAAAATCCCTCGACGCCACCTCGCCATTCAAGTTTGAAGGTCCACTAACGACGATACCGGAGGGGCACGCGCCATGCGAATCCAAAATGCCATCCGTGGAATGGCGGCAGGGCTGGCCTGCGCGGCGGCCTGCGCGTGGACCCTGCCGGCGCAGGAAGGGCAGGTCGTCCCCCGCGCAACGAAATGGAAGGAAAGGTCAACTACGACGAGGTGGCGCTGGAACTGTCCAAGCAGCTCCTGGGCACCCCGCAGCAGGCGCTGGACGCGGCCTACAAGCTGGGCAGCCTGGGCAAGCGCGCGGTGCCGCTGTGTTCGGACCTGCTCCAGCGCTCGGAGGACGAACAGGTCCGCTACTACTGCGTGCTGGCGCTCTCGCGGATGCGCGACAAGGGCGCGGCGCAGGCGCTGCTGCCGCTGGTGGCCGACGAGAAGGCCGACGCCGCGCAGCGCGAACTGGCGATCAACGCGGTCAGCGGGGAGAGCCTTGAAGAAGGCGTCCCGGCGCTGAGCAAGGTCGCCAAGAGCGAAGCCAACGGCGTGCTGCGCTTCAAGGCGCTGCTGGCGCTGAGCATCATGCCGACGGCGTGGGCGACGTCCGAGGAGTTGTACGTCAAGGCGCTGGCGGACGCGCGCGACGACGTGCGGCAGCTCGCGGCCAAGGTCTGCCATCAGGTCGCGACGGTGAAGATCTACTACCGCAGCGGGGAGCCGGCGCTGCTGGAACTGAGCGAGAAGGATCCGGTGATCCCCGTCCGCTGCAACGCGATCGCGGCGCTGGCGCGAATGAAGTCGCAGTTGGCCGTCCCCGTCTGGATCCGGCTCCTCGGCGATCCGCAGACGCCCGAGCCGGTCGCGCAGCAGGCGCTGAAGGGGCTCACGCTCTCCACCGGCGTGCCCCTGCGCGACGCCAAGGCCGCGCAGACCTGGTGGGAGAAGTACGGCCAGGAGCGCTACAAGAACCCCAAGGCGCTGCTGCTGGACGCGGACGTGCTCAAGCTGATGGAGGCCGAAGCGGCGGAGCGGAAGGCCAAGGAGGAAGAGGCCGCCCGCGCGGCCCAGGGGAACCCGCCTCGAACCGAGCCCCAGCCCGGTTCGCGCGACCCCCAGCCCGTGCCCGCCGACCCCCAGCCCGGCGCGCGGGATCCAAAGAAGCTCCCGGTTCTCCCGGACGACCAGCCCGAGGATAAACCGTTCAAGGGCGCGGTGATGGGGGAGTGATGCCTGGAGGTGGTGGAAATCGACCCCGGTATCTGACCAGAGTGCTCAAAATTTTGTCATAAGTGATGATATTTGAGCTTGCGTCCAAGCCAGGTGCTTGGATTTAAGCGCATGCTGGGGCACATGTTAAGAAGCAGGCCCCGTATTGATCGGATTGGCTGGTTTCTTGCCATAGGCTTCCCGCCTGCTCAGGGGTGAGCACAGGCCAGACCTCAGGAGGGGAGCCGCGTCATGCGTGGTCACAGGGAAGTTTCGTCCATTCGTAAGCCGTGGCTCGCGGCGCTCGCGGTGAGCGCGGGCGCGCTGGGCGCGGGCCTGGCGGGCGCCGAAGAGGCGGCCGCGCCGGCGGTCGACAGCGGGGACAACGCCTGGCTGCTGGTCTGCTCGGCGCTGGTGCTGATGATGACCGCGCCGGGGCTGGCGCTATTCTATGGCGGGCTGGTGCGGCAGAAGAACGTGCTGAGCACGATGATGCACAGCGTCTTCCTGATGGGGCTGGTCTCGGTGCTCTGGGCGGTCTACGGCTACAGCATCGCCTTCGCGCCGGGCAACGCGTTCTTCGGCTCGCCGACGCATTACTTCCTGCTGGACGGTGTGGGAGCGGAGCCCTCGGGATACGCGGCGACGGTGCCGCACCAGACGTTCATGCTCTTCCAGATGATGTTCGCGATCATCACGCCGGCGCTGATCAGCGGGGCGTACGCGGAGCGGGTCAAGTTCAGCGCGATGGTGCTCTTCACGGTGCTCTGGTCGACGTTCGTGTACTTCCCGCTGGCGCACATGGTCTGGGGGACGGGCGGGCTGTTCAACTGGTGCGACGGGGCGAAGGTGCCGGCGCTGGACTTCGCCGGCGGGACGGTCGTGCACATCAGCTCGGGCATTTCCGCGCTGGTCTTCGCCCTGGTGCTGGGCAAGCGCAAGGGCTACATGAAGGAGCCGATGCGGCCGCACAACCTGGTGCTGAGCATGGTCGGCGCGGCGCTGCTGTGGGTGGGCTGGTTCGGGTTCAACGCGGGGAGCGCGCTGAGCGCGGGGTCGGGCGCCTCGCAGGCCTTCGCCACGACGCATTTCGCCTCGGCGGCCGGCGCCCTGGCCTGGGCGGGGCTGGAATGGCTGAAGCTGGGCAAGCCCAGCGCGCTGGGGACGATCTCTGGGCTGGTGGCGGGGCTGGTCTGCATCACGCCGGCGGCGGGCTTCGTGACGATTCCTTCGGCGCTGCTGATCGGGCTGGCTGCGGGGAGCGTCTGTTTCGTGGCGGTGACGAAGATCAAGCTCGCGCTGGGCTACGACGACAGCCTGGACGCCTTCGGCGTGCACGGCGTCGGCGGCACGCTGGGCGCGCTCCTGACGGGCCTGCTGGCCAGCGCGGCGGCCAATCCCGCGATCGAGAAGGTGAAGCTCGCCGACGGCCAGACGATCTCGATGGTCGGCGGCGGCGCGCAGTTCGTGAACCAGCTCCTCTCGGTGGCGTTGACGCTGGCTCTCGCGGCGGCGGCGACCTTCGCGATCCTCAAGGTGGTCAACGCGCTGGTCGGGCTGCGCGTGGACGAGGACGCCGAACTCGCCGGGCTGGACCTGACGCAGCACGGCGAAGAAGCCTACACGCAGGCGCTGAGCGCGGGCGTGGGGATCGGCGGCGGCCACGGCGCGCCCGGCGCGGCGGCGCTCTCCGCTTCGCCCAAGCTGGCCGAGGGCGGCGCGGGGGATTGAGCGCGACGCGGGGGATTGAGCGCGGCGCGGGCTCCGCACCAACCGACGGTCTTGATCGGCGCGCGCAGGCTGGCGACAATGGGCGCATGTTGGGCGCGCGGAACCTCTCCTGGGCAGGCTTGGCGCTCTTCGCCGCAAGCGCGGTATATGCGGGCGAGGACATCGGCTGGCCCATGCGCAGCCATGACGCGCGGCGGACGGGGCGCGCCGGCGTGGCCGGCCCGCGCAAGGCGGGCCGCGTCTGGCGCTATACGGCCCAGGACGGCAACGCGATCAACATGGAGCCGGCGGCGGCGCCGGGCGGCGTCTTCTTCGGGACGTGGGGCCTCACGCGCCGCCACGGCCCTGCCCCGAGCGACTGGGACAAGTTCGACGGCAAGCTTTTTGGACTCGACCTCAGCGAGGGGAAAGAGCGCTTCCCGCCGCTGCGTCCCGCGGCGACCCCGTATGCCTACGTTTACGCCGGACGCGCGCCCGGCCCGCAGGACGCGCCCGCCGGCGCGGGCCGGCATCTCAACTGGTACAACGGGACCGTCGAAGGGACGCCGCTGGTCGACCCGCGCGACGGGACACTTTACGTCGGGCGCGGCGACGGGAAGCTCTATGCGATCGACCCCCGGCGCGGCAAGGTGACGTGGAGCTTCACGACATTCGACCCGGCGCGGCCTGACGACCCGGAAGGCGGCGGGGAAGTGGTCGGCGGCGCGCTGCTCACTCCGGCCGGCGCGATCGTCTTCGCGACCTTCGCCGCGCCGCACCGCCCCGACCCGCCGAAACTCGTCCGCCACGAGACCAACGCCGTCTACGCGATCGACCGGAAGGGCAAGCTGCTCTGGCGCTACCCGAAGCAAGGCACGCTGGAACAGGTGTGTTCGGCGCCGACGGCCTTGAGCGTCGACGGCGCGCGCGTCTACGCGGCCACCGCGCTGCCGGACAATAAACATGCCTGCGAACTGCTCGCGCTCGACGCATCAAGCGGCAAGCTGGCGTGGAAACTCGAGTGGATGGACCGCGGCGTCCACGACCTGGCGGTGGGCGCCGACGGGACGATCTTCTGCGCGGGCATGCGGCAGCGGCTGGTTTTTCCGGCCCCGGCGGTCTGGGCCATCGAAGACGCGGGGGCCTCGGGCAAGGAGCGCTGGGGACCGACCGAGCCCGATCCGGGCCAAGAAGGCTCGCACTGGGCCGGCGGGCTGGCGCTCTTCGAGGATGGCGGCGCGGTGAAGCAGGTATTCGCCAGCACCACCTCGGCGCGCATGGCGAACTCGAAGGGCGGGCGCCTGCACCGTCTCGATCCGGCCACCGGCGCGGTCAACGCGTCGTGGGATCCCAAGCAGGCCGAGCCGTCTTGCGTTGGCGGGCTGACGGACGTGACGCTGGACCGGGACGGGGTCGTTTACGTCGGCGCGCGCGGGCGGCTCCCGATGCTGGGCCAGCCGGTCGTCAACGGGCGCATGTACGCGCTGCGCGTCCAGGGCGCCGCGTTCGAGGTGCTCTGGTCGCTGGAAGTCCAGGACCAGCTCGACTGGGCCAGCCCGGCGCTGGGGCCCGACGGCGGGCTCTTTTTCGGCAGTTCGGCCGCCATCCACGCGCTCGCCCATGTCCTGCCCCACGCCCCGGACGAAGACGTGCCGAACGCCGACCCGATTTTTTACGGAGTTCACGAGTAGCGGCGCCGCTCGCCCTTTGGGAGCGGGGTTGATTCACGGTCCGCTCGGCACGAGGCGGCTGCGCCGACCCGTGGCACGTCTGGCGGGGGATGAGTTGGAGCGATCGGGTAAAGCGGGAGCCGCCGCGGCTACTGCTTGGCGCGGGTCTTGTCGTCGTATTCGCCGGCGAGGTAGCGGGCGTTGAGCGCGGTCTCGCTGAGGTACTCCTGCTGGTGGTCCCAGTAGCGCTCGACGTCGGCGAGAACCTTGATGGGTCGGACGTCCTTCTCGTTATGGATGTAGCTGCGGACCTGCTCGCGCAGCCACTCGGTCTTGTCGCGCTGGTAGTCGAAGTAGTTGCGGACGTTGGCCTCGACCTTCTCGCCGCGGTTGAATTCGTTGGTCTTGTAGCGTCTGACGTCGTCGCGCAGGTCCTGGACCAGGGCTTCCTGGTGCCCGAAGTAGGCCTCGATGTTTTCCTTGGTTTTCTTGGTGCGGACGACGGACTCGTTGTGCCAGTACTGCCGGACGCCGGCGCGGAGGTTCTCGGGCAGGCTCATCTGGTGCTGCCAGTAGGTATCCACGTCGACGGCGAGCTTCTCGCCCAGTTCCTTCTGGCGGTTCCAGAACGAGCGGACCTGCTGGCGCAGCTCGGCGGGCAGGGAGCACTGGTGGTCCCAGTAGTTCTGGACGTTGGCTTCGGTCTTCCAGGCGCGCTCGAACTGGGAGTTCTTGTAGTCGCGGACCTGCTGGCGGAGGTGCTCGGGGAGGCTGCGCTGGTGTTCGAAGTAGTTCTCGACGTTGGCGGCGACCCGGTTGGCGAGATCCTGCTGGTGGTGGTAGTAGCGGCGGACCAGCTCGCGCAGGTGCTCGACCTGGCTCATGTGGTAATCCCAGTAGTCGCGCACGTTGGACTCGGTCTTGTAGCCGCGTTCGAGTTGGGCGTTCTTGTAGTCGCGGACCTGCTGGCGGAGGTGCTCGGGGAGGCTGCGCTGGTATTCGAAGTAGTTCTCGACGTTGTTCTTCACTTCCCAGGCGAGGCGGAACTGGAGCTGCTTGTAGGCGCGCATGTCGTCGCGGAGGTGCTCGGGGAGGCTGCGCTGGTGCTCCCAGTAGTTCTCGATGTCCATGACCATCTTCCAGGCCAGGGCTTCCTGGACATCGCGGTAGCGCCGGACGTCGTCGCGGAGGTCTTCGGTCACTTCGCGGTTGCTGTCGAAATAGGTGCGGACGTTCTTTTCCACGGCCTGCTTGCGGGCGGGCGAGGTGCCCATGCCGCAGCCGCCCAGAACGAGCAGCCCGGACGCGCAGGCGGCGAGGAGCGGTGCGGATGAAGAAAGGCGCTGACGCATGCCTGCCCCTGATTCCGCCCAACGGAGCGGCGCCGGAACGAACCTGCCCAAGGGACGCCGCCGGCTCCGGGCGCAATAGTCCAAAATCGTGAGCTTCCTATAGTTACCGCAACCGAGCGGCTTGGTCAATACGGGAATCCGGGCAAGTGCGGGGGGCCGGGCGCCCGTGTGTAAGCCCTTTTATCTTCGGTACTTCTCGCTGCTGTGCCGGAGGAACTCGCGTTCTTCGTCGGTAAGGGCCCCCAGCCCGCCTTCCCGGGAGATCTTGGCCAGCAGGGCGTCGACGCGGGCGGCGGTGCCGGAGTCCAGGCTGGGCTCGGCGCGCCCCCGGTCCTGGGGCTCGGGGGCCTCCACGTCCTCGAACTCTCCGCGCCGGATCACGCGCAGCTTGGGGCGGGGCTTGAAGAAGCCCAGGAAGCGCGCGAGCAGGCCGCGCTTGCCGGTGGGGGTGTCCTTGAAGAAGCGCAGGTCGAGCTTCCAGAAGAGCGCGCCCATCGCCGCCCCGCCGAGGTGCGCGCCGTGGGCGATGCCGTCGGGTTCCCGCACGAGTCCCAGGACCTCCACGACGATCAGGAGGATCGCCGCGAGGCGCATGGTCATGGGGATGACGAAGAAGATCAGGATCTGCCGGTCGGGGAAGAGGATCGCGGTGACGATCATGATGCCCACGACGGCGCCGGACGCGCCCAGGGCCGGGTTGGCGGCCAGCGCCACGTGCGCCAGGCTCGCCGCCGCCCCGCAGAGCAGATAGAGCATCAGGTAATTGCGCCGCCCGTAGATCACCTCGAGTTCGGGGCCGAACATCCAGAGGCACCACATGTTGAAGAGCAGGTGGAAGGGCTCCATGTGCGAGAAGGCGGAGGTGAACAGGGTGTGGACGAAGTAGCGGTCCACCAGCGCGTCGCGGCTGACCATGAAGTGCTCGACCATGAAGCTCAGGACCGAGAAGCTGTCGCGCGCGGCCAGCCAGAGGATGAAGACGAGGACGTTGAGGGCGATCAGGTAGTGGGTATACGTCCAGGTGGCGACGAGGCCGCGCAGGCCGCCGCCGCGCGTGGCTTCCCGAGCGTAATCGCGATCGTACAGACCCATCGGCAGGAACTCCGCGCCCTTCGCGGCGAGGTTCGCCTCATTATGGCCGCGCCGCGCTCGATTGCATCCGAGTTTTCTCGCCGCTCTTTCGCAGCAACGGGGCTCGGGCGGCCTCCAGGGACTTGGCGCGGGGGTCCCGTGGGTTTATAGGTAAGCCCCCCTGCGCCCGGAGATGCCCCATGCTCAACGTCCGCCGGTTTCCGTTCACTGCCCTGCTGGCCGCGCTGCTGTTCGTCTTCGCCGCGCGTGCCGAATCCGACAAGGAGAAGGACCTGAAGAAGAAGGAGGAGCACGAACGGAAGCCCGGCCCCGCGCTGGAACTGGCCGCCGGCGTGACCGTCTCGACGTCCAGCGGCTGCCGCGTGGGCGCGGGCGAGACGGTGCTGCTCGACCGGGTCGCCACGCAGCCGCAGGACGCGAAGTGGATCTCGCTGGAGGCCGAGGATGCCGGGTACGTCGACCCGCAGGGCGACGCGGCGGCGCACCGATCGGGGCGCAGCTTCGCGGCGGGGAGCATCGTGCAGGTGTACGCGGGCGAGACGAAGCCCTACGAGGCGGGGAAGGACGAGAAGGCCTCGGGCGGGGCCTACGTGGACTTCCTGGACCAGTACTCGATCGATTTCAACGTCGCCGAGCCGGGCGCGTACTACCGCTGGGTGCGGTACTGGATCTCGTGGGGCGGGCACTGGAACTACCAGTCCCAGGTGGACGACGGCCCGATCCAGCCGGTGCTGCTGAACAACCTGAAGCTCAAAGACTGGTTCTGGATGCGCGACAAGGAGCCGTACGAGCTGAGCGCCGGCACGCACAAGCACCACGGCATGTACCTCCACAACGGGAAGCGCATCGACAAGATCGTCTTCACCCGGGATCCGGACTGGAAGCCCGATCCCGACGGCACGGGACCGGAGAAGAGCCCGCTGGAGTTCGTCGCCGAGGGGACGGTCGTGACCAAGCCGTTCAAGCCGGTGAGCGCGCGGCGCTGGATTTCGGTCCTGCTGCCGGGCGCGCGGAACGGGGGCGCGATCGCCGGGGAGGTCTCGCTCGACGGCGGCGCGACCTACCTGCCGCTCCCGGCCGACGGGAGCCTGGGCTTCCTGGGCGCGCCGCGCGGGGACGGGAACGACGCGCTGGTCTTCCGCTTCACGCTCCAGCGCGCGAAGGACCGGCCTTCGCCGGTGCTCCAGACGCCGGTGGTGGTCTACGAGGCCGACGCGGACGCCTTCGCGATCCTCGAGGACGAGGCGCTGCGGCTGCTGGTGGACCGGCGCAGCGGCGCGCCGGCGGGGATCGTGAACAAGGCCGCCGGGGTCACGGTCCAGGAGGCCGGCCTGCCGACGTCGTTCATCGACCTGCGGATCAAGAAGCCCGGAAGTCCGGCGCGGGACGTGCCGTGGGCGAGCCTCAAGCTGGAGGCGTTCAAATCCTCGAAGGATTCCGTGGACGCGCGCTACCTGGCGCCGACGCCCGAAGGGGACGTGGAGCTGCGCAGCCGGATGAAGCTTGAAAAGGGCGGGCGGCTCGCGCTGGAACTCGAACTGGACAACCGGAGCGGCTACGACGTGCTGGAGACGGGCTATCCGAAGCTGGAGGGGCTCAAGCTCGGCGAGCGCAGCGACGACGACGTGCTGGTCTGGCCCTACCAGGCGGGGATGTTCCACGTGGGGCCATGCCTGTTGGGGACGGTGGAGATCGGCTATCCGGCGGGCATGGCCTGGATCGACCTCTTCGGCGACGAGGGCGGGCTGTATCTGGGCAGCCACGACCCGTACATCGTGGCCACGAAGGTGCGCAGCGCGAGCGACACGGCGCTGGAGCGGGTGAGCCTGAGCTTCACCAAGCGGCACCGGATCGCGGCGGGCACGAAGAAGCGCTACAGCTACCTGCTCGCCGCGCACGCCGGGGACTGGCACGACGGCGCGGACCTGTACCGCGCGTGGTTCTACTCGGCCTTCCCGCGCCCGATGCTCCCGCAGTGGCTCAAGGACACCCACGGCTGGCAGACGCAGGGCGCGCTGAAGGAGAAGCGCCCGCGGCACTACACCGAACTCTTTCACGCGCCCGAGCTGGCGCTGGTCGAGGGGCTGGACTACTGCCAGATGTGGGGCAGCACCTTCAACGGCGCGTGCCCGTCGTATTACCTGCCGCGGAAGGAGTGCGGCGGCGAGGAGGCCTTCACCGGGGTCAACGCCTGGTGGCGCGGGCTGGGGCACCATATCGGCTACTACTTCCACGGCAACTCGACCGGCTTCAGCTACATCATGACCCATGGCGCGTTCACGCCCGATGAGATGAAGGTCCTGCGCGAGGCCTTCGACGCGTACGCCAAGGAGGCGAAGCTCGCCGATCCCGGGAAGCTCTGGCAGGAGCGCTTCGTCGAGCGGCTGCACAGCTACTTCGACACGCCCTGGAGCGAGTACCCGGCCGAGCTGCGCCCCATGAGCTGGGCGGACTACGTGAAGTACCGCGGCTACGAGTCCGAGGACTACAAGGTGGAGCGCGAGAAGTACCTCAAGGATTTCGCCAAGCGCCACGCGCAGGCCGACCAGCACAACTCCGAGGACGACTACTCGCACTTCAGCTCGACCGCCAAGCCCTGGCAGGACTTCCTGTGCTTCTGGACCGACCGCTACGTCAACCGGTACCGCTGCGACACGGTCTACTACGACACGATGGCCTTCGGCTGCGACCACCCCGACTTCAATCCGCACCTGGGCCTGCACGGGGAAGGCGACGCGGCGATGCACCGGCTGAAGCTGCTCGACCGGATTATCGAGGCGTCGCGGCGCACGACGCCCGGCTACGCGAATCTGGTCGAAGGCGTCGGCGACGTCTGGGGCACGCGGATGTACATGCTGCTTTCGGGCTTCGCGCGGAACCCGGAGATCTTCCGCTACACCTTCCCCGACATGGTCATGTTCCAGGGGCACGCCAACGGGTACTGGAGCGGCGAGAAGTCGTACCAGTCGATCCGCGAGGCGTTCCTGCTGGCCAACAAGTTCGACGTGATCCACGCCAGCGAGATGGTGCGCGACCTGATCTACGTGCGGCAGCAGCTTGGGCCGTGGATGACGCGCGGGACGTTCCTCGATACGAAGGGCCTGCGCGTGCCCGACCCGCGGCTTCACGCCAAGGGCTTCCGCGTGAACGAAGCCGGCGGGCGCGGGGCGCTGGTGACGTTCCACAACGCGCACGAACTCTCGGGGCTGCCGGTGAGCCTGGACCTCGCGCCGTACGGGACGCTCCCGCGGCGCGCCTTCGCGCTGGAAGCGAAGCAGGATCCGGCGCCGCTCGCCTTCTACATCCGCGACGGCAAGGCGCACTTCGTCGCGCCGGCGGCCAAGAGCGCGGCGGTGCTGCTGGTCGAGGAGGCCGCCGGACCGTTCGCGGCGACCGTGCTGGTCCGCTCGGCCGAAGCCGAGGCGCACCTCACCGCCGAGGCGATGAACTGGAGCGGCGCGCCGCTGGGCGCGGAGCTGGAGTGCTGGAGCCCCGAGGAGAAGCCGCGGCAGGTCCGCGTCGCGCTGGAGCTCCGGCCCGGGCAGGTTTCGCGCACGCGCTTCGAATTCCCCGAAGCCGCGGCGCGGACGCTGGTGCGGCCGGTGCGCGTGCGGCTGCGGACCTCGCTGGGGGACTCCTTCGACGCCGTCGCCGGGATGCTTCCGCGCGTCCTGGACGGCTCCTTCGAGCGCGACGTGCCGGCGGGGAGCGTCGAGGAGGGCGCCCGCGACGGCCGCCGCGCGGTGGATATCCGCAAGCACGGCGCGCGCCGCCGTGTGTTCCTCGAGCCGGGCCGCAAGTTCGACCTGAGCTGCTGGGTGAAGGCCGCGGCCGGGCAGGCGCTGCCGGAGGTCGCCGTCCGGCAGGGCGCGGCGCGGCAGGTCTTCGAGAAGAGCGGCGCGGCGCAGGACGGCTGGGTGGAACTGGTCGCCAAGGGCATCGAAGGGCAGGGCTACAGCACCGACGAATGGAGCGACGCGCGCTCGATCGAGGTCAAGAGCCTCCCCGACGCGCCCCAGCCGGTTCTGGTGGACGCCTTCGCGGCGGCGCCGGCGAAGTAGCGGTCCGCGTGCCATGAGCCGGCGCGGCTGGCCCGTGCCGGGGGATGACGGACTCTGGGTATAGGCCGCACGCCTCAGCACGGGGCGTGGGCTGCGCCCACGACCCGTGGCACGAGCGGTATCGCTACCGCGGCAACGGAACGCGGTTGTTGCCTTCGTAGATCTCGTCGAGCTTGCCGTCGGGGTCCGCGACGACGGAGCAGCCCGCGTGCTCGGCGGGCAGGTCGAACTCGAACGAGAGCGCCTTGGGCTCCAGGTCGCCGACGCCGGCCAGCTTGCCCAGCTTCTTGCGGGCGATTTCCTTCCCGCCGGCGTCCACGAGCGCGACGACTACTTCCGCGGCCTCCGGCAGGCCCAGGTTGAAGACCTGGCCGCGCAGGAGCGGCCCATCGAGCTTGAGCGCGAGGGGGCTCAGGGCCAGGTCCGCGCGTCCTTCGAGGGGCTCCAGCGCCTGCGCCTGCCGGGCTTCCAGGTCGAGCACGTAGACGCCTCGCTTCGGGAGCGCGAGTTCGATTTCCGAGCCGCGCCCGAGGACGAGGGCCTCCTTGCGCGCGCCCTCGTCGGCCGCGTCGTCCTGGTCGGCGTCGGGGCCGAAGGTGAGCGCGTAGTTGGCGTGCGCGAGGCGCCAGACGGTCGCGCGCCCGGCGAGCGGTTCGTCGGACAGGTTGCAGAGGAGCACCTTCAGCCGCTCGCGCGTGGCGCGCAGGACCAGCGCGGCGTAGCCGGTTCCGAAGCCGTCCCAGGAGACAGCGAAGTTGTGGTTGAGCTTGTTGCGCGTGGCGTACCCGCCGGTGTAGCAGATCGAAGGGTTGATGATCGCGTACAGGAAGACACGGTCGGTGAAGCACTCCACGTCCGTGTACATGTATCCAAAACGCTGCAGTTCCTCGACGTCGCGCTTCAGGGCCTCGACGAGCGGCTGCTTGTCGCCGGCCCGGTAGAGCGCGAAGGGCCAGCTCTTGCCTTCGGCGAGGAGCGCGTCCTGGACGTCCTCGGGGACGTCCAGCAGGCCGTCCTGGAGCATTTCGGGCAGGTGCGGGCGGACGTTCCCGTAGGTGGACTTCTTCTCGGCCAGGTAGGCGTTGAACGGCGCGACGTGGGCCTTGTCGCCGGTGAGCTGGGCGAGGGCCATGTGGACGCTGGCCTGCCCGCCGTAGCCGCCGGCGAAGGGGGTGGGCTCGCTGGCCTTCACCGCATCGGTGGCGACTTCCACGCTCGTGGCGTACGCGCCGGGCTGCTGGTGCGCGAGCCAGGCGCGGGACCACTCGTCGAGCCATTGCATGACCTTGGGATGCCGGTTGTAGCGGACGAGTTCCAGCGCGGGGTGCCACATCAACGGGTGCGCGTGGCCGTCGGTATCGGTCTTGCGGTCCATGCGCAGGTCGGCCGCGCCGCAGTCCTGGGATTTGAAATGCCGGTGGCCGGCGGCGTTGACGACGGTGAGCTTCTCGGTGCTCCGCGCGGCGACGAGGCAGCGGTTGAGGTAAACCGGATCGCCGTAATGCCACCAGGCCATCAGCGCCTCGTGGTTGATGCCTTCCTCGTAAGCGTGCAGTGGGTCCATGGTGCGGCGGTTGAGTCCGGCCTCCAGGGTGGAGCGCTCGGCCTCCTCGGCGAGGCGCGCGCCGGCGTCGAGGACCATGGCGCCCACGCCGTCGCGCTCGAACATGGGGAAGGGCGCGAAGTTCTGGAGCAGGTCGGTGTCGTCGCCGACCTCCCCGCCGAACTCGCCGTTGGGCGTCATGCGCCGTTCGATCCACCACTTCGGGATCTCGCGCGCCTGCATCCAGGCCTGGTGGGCGAGGACGGCCCACTCGGGCAGGCCGGGCCGCGCGTCGAAGCGCGTGGGATACGGCGGCATCAGTTTTTCCCGTTCCAGGATGCGCCGGTGGAACCACTGGTGGTACTGCCGGACGACATCGTCCTGGCCGTCCTTGTCGATGGCGCGGCACTGCTCGATGGTCTCTTCGATCTCGCGAACCCAGGGGACCATGGGGTTTTTCGCGTTGGCGTAGAATTCTTCGCGGTGCTCCTTCCTGCCCCAGCCGTTCCAGGGCCGCGCCTCGCTCATGTTGGCGTAGAAGCCCTTCAGCAGCAGCTTGCGATAGGCGAGGGCCTCGGCGGCGGCGGCATCGCGCGGCACGGCGTAGGTCTCGAGCTTGAGGTTCGCGAGCGTGGCCGGCGCGTCGAAGCAGAGGCTGATCCAGAGGCGCGTGCCGGCGGGCGCGAGCTGGTCGGGGAAGTCGCAGACCAGGCGCAGGCGGCCGGCCTTTGAAAGCGCGTAGTCGGCGCCGTGGAGTTCCAGGCGCGGATTGAGCGGGTCCTGGACGCGCACGCTGAAGGCGAGGGGCGCCCGTTCGCCGGAGACCTCGGCGTCGATCCCGACTGCGGCCAGCGGGGTTTCAACGGCGAGGGGTTCGCCGAGCAAGTGCACCCAGCGCCCCGCGGGCAGTTCGAGCTTCGCCGCCGCGTCCCCGCCGGCGCCGAACGTCGCGGCCTTGCGGTCCTCGGGGCCGAAGCGCGCGGCGAGCGCGGCCTTAACGGCAGCGTCCGCCGGCTCCGCGAAGCCGCGCGCCGGTTCGGCGCGCGGCGCGGGCAAGGTCCCCAAGCCTTTCGAGACCCGATAGAACGAGCAGTCCGCGATCACGCCGTCGGTCACGTCGAAGAAGCTGACCTTTCCGGCCGGCACGGGCTCCGGGAAGTACGCGCGGGAGGTCTTGGCCTGGCCGGGGAATTCGTGGACGAGCGCGCCGCTGGACGGCTCGTCGTACTTCGCCACGTCGCGATAGAGCCTGGCCTTGATCCCGCCGCGGACGACGACCGCGTTGAAGCCTCCGGCTCCGGCGAAGGCGATATGCAGCCCGTCGCCCTTGCGGCAAGCGTAGCCGACGCCGCTGCCGGCGCCGGGCTGGTTGTACTCCCAGTTCCCGCCGTCCCACTTGCCGCTTTTCAGCGTGCCGTCCACGGGATTGCCGATGAAGCCCCGCACCGCCCGGCAGTCGGCCACGAGGAGCTTGGAGACGACGGCCGGCTCGGCGCCGGGTTCGAGCGGGATCGGCGGGCCGCTTTCCTCGGAGCCGCCCTCGCGGACGACGGCGAGCTTGCGCAGGAAGAACGTCCCCGTCCCGCTCTCCTCGGTCGTGCCCAGGATCAGGAGCGCTTTCCCGTCGGGGCCGGTCGTGAAGCGCGTCGAGTAGGGCCGGTAACCGTCGGCCTTCGCGATCCGCAAGTCGTGGGGGACGGACTTCTCGGAGCCGGCGGGGGTGACGCGCGCGCGGACGGTGCAGGGCGCGCCGGCCTTGGCCTCGGCGCTCAGGCGGTACGCGGCGTTCGGGCGCAGGCGCAGGTCCTGCTGCATGGTCGCGTAGCGGGCGGGGGAGTCGATCTTCACGGCCGGCGCGCCTTCGTCCTCGGCGGCCTGGAAGCGCGTTTCGTCGCCCTTCGAGAAGCTCCAGCCGGCGCGATCCTTGAGGTCCGGGTTGGCGACGGCGTTGGCGTCTTCGAGATAGGCCCGGCCGAAGCCTTCGGTCCCCGCGTACGGAGCGGCGGGCGGCCAGACGGCAAGGCGCGCGGCCTTGCGATCGGTGTGGTCCTCGCGTCCGAGCTTCAGTTCGAGCAGGTCGCCGCGCCGGAAGCCGTCCCAGCCCAGGTCGGCGGCGGGGAGCTTCAGTTCGACGGTCCATGCATCCACGCCGACGCGGGCCTGCGCTTCCCACGCCGGCTTGAAGGCCTGGCCCGCGCCGCGGCGGCGGCGGTGCTCTTCCTGCGTGCCGATGCTGTTCACGATGAACTGATCGAAGTCGAGCGCGTTCGAGGTGACGCGAATCCAGAGTTCGACGCAGTCGTCGGTCCAGACCTGCTCGTTGCGGAGCTTCGCCTCGGCCTTCAGCTTCGCCGGCTCGGGCTCGCCGCAGGTGACGGCGACGTAGAGGTGCCGGGCGTCGAAGCAGAGGCGCGCTTCGATGGGCTTCGCGGGCGGCTCGGCGGAATTCGGAACGCTGAAGTTGCGCAGCGGGAGCGCGGCGGCCCAGCAGGCGTCGTCGAGGTTCCCGTCGAGCGCCGGCGGGGTCTCGCAACGGGGCAGGGTCACCGCGGCGGAATCTCCGGCTGCCGCGCGCGGGGCGCCGAGCGGCAACAGGAAGCTCAGGCAGAGCAAGGCTTTAGATGGCATCCGAGGCATCCCCCTGTAACGCGAAACAGGTTTACATCAAAGCGTTACCCTTATACACCGCCCGCGACGGCTCGGCGCGCGCTCCTGCCTGAGAGGCATACTCGGCCCGTAATCCTTCGATTAGCATACGGACCATGCACAAGCCGGAGTTCACGTGGTGGCCCTGGCGGGTCTGGGCCTTGGGCGTGCCGATCCTCGCGGCGGCGGGGGCGCTGGCCGCGGCGACGGCGGAGGTGCCCGGGAGGAAGCCGGAACTGGTGGGCTGGGCGGTGCTGCTGGTGCTCTTCGGCGCGGGGAACGGGCTGCTGCTGGGCGCGGCGATCGGTGATTTCGGGCGGGCGCTGCTCTCGACGGCTTTACCCGCGGCGGCGGCGATCCTGAGCGTTGAACTCCTGGGCGGGTTCTCGTTCGCCTTCGGGCTCCCGCTGACGGTGCTGGCGCTGGGGGCAAGCCTGTCGATGGACGCGAGCGCGCGCTCGGCGATCGACGCGGCCATCTACTGCCTGGTCAACCTGCTCGTCGGCGCGGCTGCGGGGTTCCTGCTTTTCGGCGTCACGATGATCTTCACGGAACTCTTCCTGGCCCGGATTGGACTTGGCGATGCGGGGGTCGCCGTCGGGGCGGTGGCGGGGCTGACGCTGGGCAACGTGATCTTCGTGGCGCGGGTCTTCCGGGCCGCCTACCGGGTGGAATCGGAGCGTGAAATCGTCGAGCCGCCCGAGCCGGCCCCCGTGGACACGCGGCGCGCCAACATGACCCGGCTGCTGACCCGCGTGGCGCTCGTGCGCCAGGGGGATCCGGTCGCGCCGAAGGTTCGGCGCCGCGAGCCGCGTAGTCTCGTGGGGGCCGTGCAGGCTCGCGGCTTGCGCGAAGTACGGCGCAAGAAGCTGCGCGCGGTCCGGCGGCGGTTGATGCGCGGAAGGCGCTGAACGCGGATCAGTATTTCACGAAATCGCCCTTGGCCTCGTGCCAGGCCTTCAGCCGCGCGTGCAGGTCTCGCTGGAGGCCGGCGAGTCCGGGTTCGCCGGCGCGGTTGGCCAGTTCCAGCGGGTCGTCGAGGACATGGTACAGCTCGGCCCGGTCGCAGGGGTCGTAGATGTACTTCCAGGGGCCCAGCACGATCATGCGGCGCAGGTCGCCGATGCCGCCGCAGCCGGAGAACTGCCCGAAGACCGGTTCCTCCGCCGCGAGGCGCCCCGCGCGGCAGTCGGCGTAGAGCGAGCGCGCATGCAGCCCTTCGGGCGCCTTCTGGCCCAAGGCCTCCAGCAGGGTCGGCATCACGTGGAGGTGGCTGACGGGGCCGTCGATGACGGACGGCGCGACGCCCGGCAGGCGCAGGAAGAGCGGGACGCGCGCGGCCGGTTCGTACATTTCCATCTTTTGATACTTCGCGTGCTGGCCCAGGTGGTCGCCGTGGTCGGACATGAAAGCCAGCGCGGTCCGGTCGTCCACGCCGAGATCCCGCACCTTCGCCCAGAGCCGGCCGATGAGGGCGTCGGCCATGTGGACCAGATCGAGATGCGCGCCCCAGACTTCGCGCCACTGCTCGAGCGGTACGCCGGCGCCGAGTTGCCCGGCCACGCCCTTGCGCCGGTTGGCCGGCTCGCCCGGGCCCTCGAGGCCCACGTTGGGCGGCAGGTCGAGGCGCGCGCGGTCGAACTTCCGCCACCATGAATGCGGCACCCAGAGCGGCGGGTGCGGGGCCCAGATGTTCACGAAGAGCGCGAAGGGCTTCTCGCGTTCGGCGCGGCGCGATTCGAGGTACGCCAGGGCCTGCTCGACGATCCAGAGGTCCTTGAAGTGGGCCTCGTCGTTGGGCCATTCGGCCGTGCGCACGAAACTCAAGTGCGTCGGATTGGGCTGGCCCTCAAAGCGGGTTTCGAGAATGGGGCGCTTGAAGCCCTCCATGTCGTCGGCCGGCCAGTTGGCCAGGCCGCGCTCCTTTAAATGCCGGCCGTGGTCCTGGTCGGTGAGCCACAGGCTGAACTTGACCCGCTCATGGAGCTTGGGCGCGGTGGTGACGTGCTGCATGCCGGCATGGGCGAGGTCGTAGCCGGCCTCGGCGAGATGCTGGTGCAGGGGCTTGCCCTCGCGGGCGGTCGTGCCGGCCCATTCGTTCCAGGTGACGCCGGTCGTGGTGGGATAGAGGCCCGTGGCCAGCGCGGTGCGCGCGGGCGCGCAGAGCGGGCAGGTGGTGTAGGCGCGCGTGAAGTTGACGCTCTCTCGCGCGAGCCGGTTCAGATGGGGCGTGACCTCGATGCCGGCTTGCGTCATGAACAGGCTGTCGGCGCGCTGGTGGTCGGTGGTGACAAAGAGCAGGTTCGGGCTCGTGGGCATACGGGGCAATGCTCCTTGGAACGGCGCGACGGAGGGCGAAGGCGGCGGCGACTGCCGTGCTACCTCCGAGTCAGGGCAAGTTCGGCTTCGCGCGGGAGGCCCATGCCCAGACAATACTCGTAGATGGCGACTTTGTCCTGGCTGTAGGCTTGCGCGACGCTGAAGAACTGCGCGGCCGGGAGGCCCTCCCATGGCAGCGGGAAGCGATTGCCCTGGAGGTTGACGACGAGCGCTTTTTCGTCGGCGCCGACGACCTGGACTTTGTCCACCTTGCCAAGGACTTCGACGTAGACGTATTCGCGGCGTCCCTGGCCGGCCTGCGCGATCACCGCGGACTTCAATTCGCCGAAGCGTTCCTTGGCCTTGGCCTGCTGTTCGGGGCTGGGCCCGGCGGGCTTGGGCGGCGCGGCCGCGACGACGGCTTCCGGCTTCGAAGCGCCGGATCCAACGGCGGCCGGTTTCGATGCAACGGCCGCCTGCGGGGCCTTGAGCATGGGTCCGATGTACGAGGTCGCCACGACCACGTCGTCGTACCACTTCTTGTTCAGGCGCGGGCTCCTGCCGATGTGGAGTCCGAAGCCGCAGCCGTCGATCTTGAGCGAATCGATGTCGCGCAGGCGCAGGTTCGGGAAATCGCCCGTCAGCTTGCCGTCGGCCCAGAAAGCGATCCGGCCGTCGCGCTTGCCGACCGTATTGGCCTTGACCATCAATTCGTAGCAGTACCAGCGGTCGAGTTCGGGGATGAATTTCGGCCGGGAGACGAACTGCGGGCCGAAGATCGCATTGCGCCCGCCGTTGTAAGGCGTGACGGTTCCGTCGGAATGGAAGTGGTCGCCAAAGTTGCTGCGCATCTCGGGATGGTAGCAATAGATGTTCAGGAAACCGGGTTTCTGGGTCTCCTCCTCGCCGCGCCAGTTCTCGAGGCCGACGTGGAACTTGTTCTTGCCGTCGGCGCGCTGCCCCGGCGTGGCTCTGCCGTTATTGTAGTAATGGGCATTGATGTGCCCGCCGTTATGACTGGACCCGACTTGGTCGAAATTGGGGTCGAACTTCGAGTACCAGCGCATGAACAGGATGTCGCGTTCTTCGGTGAAGACCTTGAGGATGGCGACGGAAAGCTCGCTGTCGCGCACCGGGACGGAGCACTCGACGGCCCGCCGGCCCGCGTGCCGGTTTTCAGGCTCCTCGGCGATGCGCATGTGCTGGTCGTTGTGGACGCGGTCCCAGGTCTTGCGCAGGTCGGCGGGGCTGGAGCAGCTTTCGAAGTCGTCGTGCACCAGGACGGCCGGGTCGTTGGCGATGCCCAGATCGCCGGGAAACTTCGCGGCGATGCCGGTATGGCCTTCGGGGAGCGGCGCAACGGGATCGGCGTTTTCGCCGGCCGTAGCGCCGGCGAGGACGGACGAGGCCAGGATCGGGATCAGGATCGCGAACCTCATGTCGCGCGCTCCGCGGCGCCGCCTGGGTCAGGGTTCGACCTGGATGGCAAAGCTCAGCTTGTCTTCGCCAAGCCGCTCGACCGATTTGCCGGCGACCTTGTCGTTGCCCCAACTGAGGGCGCTCACGTCGAACTTGAGGACTTCCTTGTCGAGGGCCGCGGCGAGGGTGACGTCGAAACTGCCCGCGGCGTCGGGCGTGCCGGAGAGCAGGCCGGTCTTGGGATCGACCTTGAGCCAGGCGGGGGCCTTTTCGAGCGCGAAGGCCGGCGATTCGATGTCATGGAACCCCAACCCAACGCCGCCTCGTGAGCGCAGGTCGCCGATGGAGCGGATCGCGCCGGCCTGGAAGCTGTAGGCCTGCCCCAGCTTGGCCTTGGCCGGAGGCGCGCCGTAGATGAAGGCGCGCGGCGCGTTCGCGTAGTCGGAGGCCGTGCTGCGGCGGCCCTTCTCGTCCACCGCCACGACGCGGTAGTGGGCCTTGTTGGCGTTGGGCAGGTCGAGGTTCCTGCCGACGACGACCAGTTCCAGCGCCTCGGTTTCGGCGACGAAGTTGGCGGGGAAGGTCGAAGGGAGGTCCTTGGCCTTGCCGACGGTGACCTTGAGCGGCGCGTCGCTGGCGGTGAAGCCTTTCTCGTCGCTGCCGTAGACGCGGTATTTGACCGCCTTGCTGCCGGCGGGGTTGGGCTTCCAGCGCAGCGTGCCGGCGCTTTGGGCCGCGTCGAAGTTGAGGGTCACGTCGAGGGGCACGGCCGGGGCGACGACCTTGAAGGACCAGGTCTTGCTCCAGGGGCCCCAGGCGCCCTTGTCGTCCTTTGCGCGCACGCGCCAGTAGTAGGTGTGCTGAGGGGCGAGATGCCCGGCCTCGTCCACCGTGAACTGCGCCTTGCCACGGTCGGAGGTGAGGGAGACCAGGCGCGTGAAACTGGACGAGTAGGGCCAGCGCATGTCGGGGCGTCCGGAGAGTTCGAAGTGATAATCGGCGATCTTGTCGCCGTCCGGGTCCGCGGCCGGCTTCCACTTGAAGACCAGATGCGATCCGACGTCCTCGGCGCCGTCGGCCGGTTCGAGCGCCGCTTCGGGCGCGGCCGGCGGCTTGGTGGCGGAGCGCTCGACCCATTCGTGCGTGATGCGGACCTTGCGTTCGCCCTGGGTCTCGTCGGAGTAGGTGAAGGGATTGGAGCCGACGCGCATGCCGGGCAGGGCCAGCGGGGCCATCTGCAGGTCGTTGACGATGGCCAGCTTGGCCAGTTTCGCGCCGGCGGGGAGTTCGCAGCGAAGCTGGTACTCGTAGACCGCCGCGCCCTTGGCCGGGAAGAGCGCGTCGAGTTCGCCGGTGACGGGCTGCCAGGCCTTGCCGTCCACGCTGGCGGAGAACTTCGCGCCCTGCCCTTCGGCCTCCAGGCGCCCGCCGACGAGGACGTACGGGCAGGCGATCTTCCAGACCACGACGCCCGTCTTGCCTTCCTCGGGGCTAAGCCCGCCGGCGCCGGACTGCACGCCCTCGATGGAGGCCGCGCCCTTCTTCCAGGTCTCCTTGGCGAAGTCGGGGCGGTACTCCCAGAGCCCGTTGCAGACGGTGTCCTTGAACTTGGGCACGCTCGGGCCGTGGAACTTGAGCGGTTCGAGCCGGCCCCAGCGCCAGACGAGGGCTTCGTTGGGGCGCAGGACCATGTTCATGGTGTGCTTGTCGCTGCCGTTGCGCGTGCCGCTGGGTTCGCCTTCGTAGACGTACAGGGCCGCTTCGAACTCGTTGCCGCCGCGGGCGTCGCCGCGCAGGATACCCTGGGTGTGCGCGCGCTTGATCAGGTCGTGGTCGCGGACAAGGTCCTGCTCGCTGGCGAAGGTCTTTCCGTCCCGGAGCAGGTACTGGCTCTGCATGTCTCCGTCGAGCAGGTGCCAGGCGTTGTCGTAGAAGACCTGGCTGATGCAATGCCCGACGGTGTGCGCGGGCGTGACCTTGAGGCCCGCGCGGCTCCAGAGCACGGCCATGCAGATCGAGTCGTTCCCGCAGGTGTTGTAGCCGTAGACGTTGTAGACCTTGACCGGGTCCATGACCTCCTTGTTGTCGGAAGGGTTGTGCCAGCGGTAGGAGATCCCGAGGCGATACAGGGCCATGGCCTTCTCGGCGTCGCTCATCCCGGCCTCCGTCGCCGTGGCGATGATCTCGGGGGTGGAGCGGAGCAGGTTGCGGCCGTTGGAAAGCCAGGGGTTCACGACGTCGGTTTCGCCCACGTTCTCCAGGCGCACGCCGCGGTTCGATTCCCAGGTCTGCTGGAAGGCTTCGTAGGTCCCGATCGGTCCGCGGCAGGTGTCCCCGTCAAGCGTCCCGCCTTGCTCGACCTTGTACTCGTGCTTCCGTGCGGCGACCTCTTCGCTGTGCCGCTTCGGCGCGTCGGTGGGGTGCGTATTCGTCGCCCATGGCAGCAGGCCCGAGCCCGAAGAGGATTCGGCGCGGGCCCACCGGGCGCCGGCGCAGCCGATCAGGAGGAGCAGGAATACGAAGGTCAGGCTTCTGGGCTCGTGCATGCGCTTGGTCCTCGAAACGAGGTTGGGCTGGCGGACGCGATCTTCCTGCAACCTACTACACCGCATGGAGTTGCTAATTCTCCGAATCGGATTGACCTTTCTTTGGTTGCGAGGGTCCGCCGGCTACGTCTCGGACTTTTGCGTCCTGACGCTGGCGCGGTATTCCTGGGGCGACTTGCCGATCAGGCGTTTGAAGGCGCGATTGAAATAGGAGGTTGTCTCGAAGCCGACCATGGACGCGACTTCCTTGACTTGCAGTGACGACTGGCCGAGCAGGCGGCGCGCCTCGGTGAGGCGGACCTCCTGCACGTACTCGAAGACGTTCTTGCCCGTGGTCTGCGAAAAGAGGCTGCTGAAGTAGGTCGGGCTGAGAAAGACGGCGCTGGCGATGCCCTTGAGGGTCAGCGATTCGGCGTAATGGGCCTCGATGTGCGCCTTGGCGAGGCGGATCACGTCCTGCTGCTGGGCCTTGCCTTCGGGGCGGACGCCGTGCTTGGAGATATGCCGGGCGATAAGGACGAGGATCTCGGCGAAGTTGGCGGCGACCATGCGGTCCCAGCCCTCTTCGCGCCGCACGACCTCCTCGGTGGCTTCCAGGAAGAGCTTGCAGATGCGCGCGCAGTTGACGATGCGGGCGCCGGGATCCCAGAGAAACCCCGCGACCGGGTCGTGGCGGCTGAAGTGGATCAGCACCACGTCGCGCGCCACGCAGAACCAGGTCAGGTGGTAGGCGCGGGCAGGGTCGGCGATGCGTTCGAGGTGCAGCGTCTGGTGCGGGATGACGGCGAGTTCGCCGGTTTCGACCAGGTAGCGCTTGCCGTCGAGAGCCAGTTCGCCCCGTCCGCCCAGGCCGTAGACCCACTCCACGCTGGGATGCTTGTCGTACTTCACGGACTTTCCAGGCAGGTCGGAGCCCGTCGGGACGCGCAGGCTTTCGTTCGCGGTTCCGGGCGCGTACGGTGCGAAGGAGGGCTTGCCGTGATCGCCCGGCACGATGAGCCGCGCCCGCGTGAGCCGCGACGCTTCGGGCAGGATGGCGTCGAAGAGGATCTCCTGCACGCGCTGGCGGACCGGATCGGCGCGCAGCGCGTGCGCCCCGGCGGCGTTCGATTCGGCGACCTGCGCTTCGCGAGGATTCATGCGCTGGATTCCGAAGGCTCGCACCGTCTCGCGCCCTGTCGGGCAGAGCGCTTCCGAAGCCACACAGTTTACCGTCCAGGCAGGCGCGCGCAGCCTTCATTTTAGGGCCCTCGCCGGCAAGCCGGCCCACCCGGTGCTCGCCGAGGAGTTCGCCCTGAGCGCGATGGGAGCGCCTTTCGGTCCGGTTTCGGGCCATGCGCGGAAGGTTCGCGCCGGCCGGGAGCGGGAGGACTTGCCGCCTCGGGCACGGGTGGCGCGTGGGGCGAAGCATTCTCGTTTTGCAGCGCCTGGTCGGCGGGAATGCGCAGGCTGCGCAAATCGAGTCAGCCCGGCTTATTGACCAATGCGTCTTGATTGAGCTGCTTCAATGCAGGCAGCGCACCGACGATTGCGGCCGCCCCCGTCTCGATTCCACGCGCTCATCTCGTGCTTTCGTAAGTGCTTACCGCCTGAACCGGGCCTGCGCGAACCGGCTGGCACATGCTTGGCTTTGTGCGCCTGCAATCGTTTGCAACCGCCCCGGACACGGAGGCCGAGCATGAACGCGGTCGAAAAACTGAAGCAGGCGAAAGACGGGCTCGACATGGCGGAGGAACTGGAGCGGATCGGCGGCGGCGGGCTGGCAGGCGCTGGGCGCCGACGAACTGCAACGGCTCAAGTGGCTGGGCCTGTTCCATCGCGAGCAGACGCCCGGCCGCTTCATGCAGCGGCTGCGCCTGACGCATGGGCTGGTCAGTTCCAACCAGGCGCGCGCGATCGCGCGCTGCGCGAGCGACTTCGGGAGCGGCGTCCTGGACCTCACCACGCGGCAGCAGGTCCAACTGCGCGATCTGAGCCTCTCCGACGTGCCGGCGCTCTTCGCGCGGCAGCACGCCGCCGGCCTGCATTCGATGCAGACGGGCATGGACAACGTCCGGAACGTCACCGGTTGCCCGGTGGCCGGGCTGGACGCCGCGGAGCTTCTCGATACGCGCCTGCTGGCGCGCGAACTGACCGATCAGCTCATGGGCAACCGCGCCTACACGAACCTGCCGCGGAAGTTCAACCTGTGCCTTTCCGGATGCAGCGAGAATTGCGCCCACGCGGAGACCAACGACCTGGCCTTCGTCCCCGCCGCGCGCGAGCGGCGGCAGGGCCGGGAACTCGGCTTCAACTTGCGGGCCGGCGGCGCCTTGGGGGGCGCCGCGCCGCGCTTCGCCACGCCGCTGGACGTGTTCGTCCGCCCGGAGGAGGTCGTGGAGGCGGCGCTATGCGTCCTCGACCTGTTCAGGGATCACGGGCCGCGCGAGCGGCGCAGCCACAGCCGCCTGAAGGTACTGCTCGAGACCTGGGGCGAAGTGCGCTTCCGCGCCGAACTGGAAGCCCGGCTCGGGCGGCGCCTGGAGCGCGCCGCCGAACGGGAATACCTCGGCGAAGGCCTGAACGCGCATCTGGGCGTGCACAAGCAGCGGCAGGCGGACCTGTACTACGTCGGCCTGTGCGTGCCGGTGGGCCGCATGCGGGCCGCCCAGTTGGAAGGGCTGGCCGAGCTGGCGGAGCGCTTCGGCAAGGGGCAGTTGCGGTTCACCGTGGGCCAGAACGTCCTGATCCCGCACGTGCCGGAATCCCGGTTGAACGCGCTGCTGGCCGAGCCGCTGCTGAACGAACTCTCCCCCGCGCCCCATCCGGCGCTGGCGGGGCTGGTGGCCTGCGTAGGCAACGACTACTGCGCCTATTCGACGATCGACACCAAGGGCCTGGGCCTGCAGCTCGCCGAACGGCTCAAGGGTCGCCTCCCCGACGACGAGCCCGCGCGCATCCACATCTCGGGTTGCCCGCGCGGGTGCGGCAAGCACCAGGTCGCGGCCTTCGGCCTCCTGGGCAGCCTTCAGCGCTGCGGGGACGAGATACGGCCCGCGGCGGAGCTCTTCCTCGGCGGCGCCCTGGGACCGCGGATGAAGCTGGGAGAAAAGGCCGCGGAGCGGATCGATTGGAGCGAACTGCCCGACCTGCTGGTCCGGCTGGCGGGCGGCGCAGGCGCCGAAACCGCGCGGCGCAGCGCCTGAGGCCGCAGCCGCTATTCATTGGGGACCCTACGGATGAGCAACCTGCGCCTGTTCCTGAAGTCCGGCCACTGGCCGACCCTGTTGAGTTCGTTCCTGTACTTCGACCTGAGTTTCATGGCCTGGATGCTCGTGGGCGCCCTGGCGAACCATATCTCCTCCGAGTTCGGGCTTTCGGCCGGCGAGAAGGGCTGCATGGTCGCGCTCCCGCTGCTTGGCGGCTCGCTCTTGCGCCTGGCGCTCGGCGCGCTGGCCGACCGGATCGGGGCCAAGCGCACCGCGCAGGCGGGGTTGGGCCTGACGCTGCTGCCGCTGCTCTACGGCTGGCTGGGCGCGGACTCGCTGGCCGAGGTGTACCTGGTCGGCCTCCTGCTGGGCGTGGCCGGGGCGAGCTTCGCGGTGGCGCTGCCCCTGGCCAGCCGCTGGTATCCGGCGGAGCAGCAGGGCCTGGCCCTAGGCATCGCCGGCGCGGGCAACAGCGGGACGGTGCTGGCCACGCTGTTCGCGCCCCGCCTCGCGGAGGCATGGGGCTGGCAGGCCGTCTTCGGCCTGGCGGCGCTGCCGATCCTGGCCTGCCTTGCCGTCTTGACGCTGCTGGCCCGCGAGGCTCCAGGCGGCCCCGGTCCGCGGCAGCGGCGGGATTACCGGGCGCTCCTCGCCCACCCCGAAGCGCTCCGGCTCGGCTTCATCTACGCGCTGACCTTTGGCGGCTTCGTGGGCCTGGCGAGCTTCCTGCCGGTCTTCTTTCACGACCAGTATGCGGCGAGCCGCGTGTCGGCCGGGGATTTCGCGACGCTCTGCGTGATCGCGGGGAGCTTCCTGCGTCCCGTCGGTGGCTGGCTGGCCGACCGGTTCGGAGGGCTGCGCGTCCTGCCGGCGATCCTCGGGGGCGCGACCCTGGGCCTGGGCATGCTGGCGCTGCTGCCCTTCCTGGAACTGGCCGTCTTGACGCTCTTCTGCGTGATGGCGCTCCTGGGCGCGGGCAATGGCGCGGTCTTCCAGCTCGTGGCCCGGCATTTCGGTTCGCGCATGGGCGCGGCGACCGGGCTGATCGGGGCGGTTGGGGGTCTGGGGGGCTTCTGTCTTCCGATCGGACTGGGACTGGCCCAAGGCGCTTCCGGAAGCTACGGGTCCGGGCTGGCGGGACTGGCGGCGATGATGGCCGGCGGAGCGCTCCTGCTGCTCGCGCAGGCGCGGGCGCGAGCCGAACGGCCGGCCCTGAAAGGCGAGGCGTGAGCGCGCCGGGATTGCACTCGGGGGAGTCCGTCTGCCCCTACTGCGGCGTGGGATGCCGGCTGTGGGTCGAGGCCGAAGGCTCGCGGTTGATTCGCGTCAAGGGCGTGCCGGACGCGGCGGCCAACAGGGGGCGCTTGTGCCACAAAGGCGCCACGCTGTGGCACGTGGTCGATACGCCCGACCGGCTGAGGTTCCCCTTGCAGCGGACGCTGGGCGGGAAGTTCCGCCGCATCTCCTGGCCCAAGGCGCTTAAGCTGCTGAGCGGCAGGCTGCGCGCCCTGCATGAGGCGCACGGCGCGGACGCGCTGGCCTTCTACGGCTCCGGGCAGTTGGACACCGAGACGGCGTATCTGATCTGCAAGCTGTTCAAGGGGTATCTGGGCGCCAACAACACGGACTCGAACAGCCGGCTGTGCATGGCCAGCGCGGCGGTCGCCTACGCCACGGCGCTGGGGAGCGACGGGCCGCCGACCTGCTACGAGGACATCGCCCAGGCCGAGACCCTCCTCGTGCTGGGCAGCAACATGGCCGAGGCGCACCCCGTCGCGTTCGACCTGCTGCGGCAGCGGCTGCGCGAGGACGCCGGCGCGCGGCTGATCGTGATCGATCCGCGGCGCACGCCGACCGCCGAACGGGCGCACCTGCACCTGCCGCTCAAGCCGGGGAGCGACCTGGCGTTGCTGAACGCGCTGGCCCTGCTGCTGCGCCCCGGCGCCGACCGCGGCTTCATCGCGCGGCACGCCAGCGGATTCGAGGCCTACGAGGCCTTTCTGGACAGCCTGGACCTGGAGGCCCTGATCAAGGAGACGGGCCTTGCGGCGGAGCAGGTTCGCGCGGCCGCCGAGCTCCTGCGCGGCCGGCGCTTCCTCACGTTCTACTGCATGGGCGCCAACCAGAGCCGCGAAGGCGTCGCCAAGAACCTGGCGATTCTCAATCTCCATTTATTGACGGGCCAGATTGGAACGCCGGGCGCGGGGCCGTTCTCGCTGACCGGGCAGCCGAACGCGATGGGCGGACGCGAGGCCGGACTGCTCGCGCACCAGTTGCCGGGCTACCGGTTCGTCGCCGACGCGGGCCACCGGGGCGAGGTCGAGGACCACTGGGGCTACCCGCGCGGTTCGATCTCGGCCCGCCCTGGCCTGACGGCCGTCGAGATGTTTCGCGCGCTGGAACGCGGCCGGCTCAAGGCCCTCTGGATCGCGGGCACCAATCCCGCCGCGAGCATGCCGGACCTGCATCAGATCAAGCGCGCCTTCGCGGCCGCCGAGTTCGTGGTCGTCCAGGACTGCTACCACCCCACCGAGACGACCCTGCACGCCGACCTGATCCTCCCGGCCGCGCAATGGGTCGAGAAAGCCTGGACCGGCACGAACAGCGAACGGATGGTGAGTTACAGCCCCAGGCTGGTCGAACCCGTGGGCGAAGCGCTGCCGGATTTCGAGATCCTGCGCCGCGCCGGCGCGGCGCTGGGCGCGCCGGGCTTCGACGCGGCCACCCGCGAGAGCGTCTGGGACGAGTACAGGCTCCTCACGGCCGGCCGGCCCTGCGATCAGGCGGGGATCAGCGCCGAGCGGCTCAAGCGCGTCCGCGAACTGCAATGGCCCTGCCCGCACGAGGCCCATCCCGGCACCTTGCGCCGCTATCTCGACCGGAACTTTCCGACGCCCGACGGCCGCGCGCGCTTTCATCCCGTGCCGGCCCGCGGGCCGCTCGAACGGACCGACGCCGAATGCCCGCTCGTCCTGACCACCGGGCGCCTGGCCGCGCACTGGCACACCCGCACGCGTACGGGGAAAGTCGCTTCGCTCAATTTCAAGGCTCCGGGTCCGATCCTGCAGATCCATCCGCTCGACGCCCAGGCGCGCGGAATCCAAGACGGCGCGACCGTCGTGGTCTCGAACCGCCGCGGCTTCATGCGCGTGGTGGCCGAGGTCACGGAGACGATCCTGCCCGGCACGGTCTTCTCCACCTTCCATTGGGGCGACCTGCATGCGCCCCACAGCAACGCCAACCTGCTGACCCATGCGGCCCTGGATCCGCTCAGCAAGCAGCCCGAGTACAAGTTCGCCGCGGTGGAGGTCGTCCTCGATACGCCCGCGCGCATGGCGGAGGACGACCGAGCCCTGCCTCAGGCGAAGTTCCCCGCGGGCTGGTTCGCGCTTGGAAAACCGCGGGAGCGCAGCACGGCTTTGAAGCCGTCTCGCGCGTGACCTTCGCCCTGAACTCGTGTGGGGTTTAACCTGCGCGCTGGGCGGCAGAGCGGCGTGACCGATGCGGGGGGCGGGATGCGCAGGCGACGACTTCGGGAACCTCAAGTTGGCGGGCTCGACGGGACTCGAACCCGCAACCCTCGGATCGACAGTCCGATACTCTAACCAATTGAGCTACGAGCCCGCTTGAGGTTCCCGGTCCTTCGACCGGAAAGGTTTTTACTCGAAGCGGCTGTGGTTGCAAGTGCCGCCGCGCGGCCGAGCGCATCTTCCACCGAAGGCCCGCTGCCTTGTTCAACATCTGTGCTGTCCGGGGGTTACGGCTTGCGCCCGGAGAGCATGGCGTTGCGATATTGGCGCGGCGAGAGCCCTTCGGCGCGGCCAAAGAGGCGCGTGAAGTAGCGCACGTCGGCGAAGCCGCAGGCGCGCGCGATCTCGCCGACCTGGAGGCGCGGATCGAGGAGCAGCTCGCGCGCGAGGTTCAGGCGGCGACGCTGGATCAGTTCGAGCGGCCCGCGCCCAAAGACTTCCCTGCACAGCCGGCGGAAGTGGGACTCGCTGAGTCCCGCCGCCTCGGCCAAGTCGCCGATCGCCAACTGCGGGTCGCCCAGGCGGCGCTGGAGGGTCTCAAGCGCCTGCCGCGCGCGCCAGGCGCTGACGCCTTGCGCCGCGCGGTCCGCGCCGGATTCGTCGAGCGGCCCCACCGGCCGGAGCGGGCCGTCGAAGAGGTGGGCCAGGAACGCCAGGAATTCGCCGCGCCAGCGCAGGCGGCTCCAGGGTTGCCCCGGCTTGACGCGCCGGGCGACTTCGAGCATCTGCTTGGCCGCCGGCGAACCGAGGCCCAGATGGAGCGGATTGGGGAAGGGGCGCGCGCCGGCCAGGCGGATGGGACCGCGCGGCTGGCGCTGCCGGGCGTCGAAATCGAAATGGATGAAGCAGTGCCAGGTGCCCCGCGAGCCCCAGTAAAAGGTGTGCCGTTCGTGGGGGCGCAGGAGGTACAGGTCGCCCGCGAGCAGCCGGCGCGCGCCGCGGTCGTCCTCGTAGCGCCCCGCGCCCTGGGTGATGAGGACGAACTCGTGGTCGGGCAGCGCGCGCGGGCCGACCACTCCGCGCGCGAAGCCCGGATGGTGTTCCCAGCGCCGGACCACCGGCTGCAGGTCGTAGGGATCGAGAAGCGTTTCGTCGCGCATGGCGCCTTCCAGGGCGAGCCTCGCGCGTCGGTTTGCGGCGCGCGCCGGCCATGTTAATCTCGCTCCGTGCTTTGCGGCAAGGCGACGGGAGCCCGCGGTGTCCGACCTGCGCGATCTGAAGCTGCGCGATTTTCTCGGCGCGCTCGCCGCCCGGCAGCCCACGCCCGGCGGCGGGGCGGCCGCGGCCCTGGCGGGCGCGGCGGGCGCGGCGTTGGCCGGCATGTGCGCGGCCTACACCAGCGGCGAGAAGTTCAAGGCGGCCGAACCGCGCGCCCGCGCGGCGCTCGAGCGGCTGGAGCCGCTGCGCGAGCGCCTGGCCGAACTGATCGAACGCGACGCGCGCGCCTACGCTGCCTGGACCGAGGCGCGGAAGCTCCCCCGCGGCGGCGAAGCCGAGAAACGCGCGCGGCAGGCCGCGCTGGAGGCGGCCCGGGAAGAGGCGATCGCGGTCCCCGAGACGGTCCTCGCCGCGGCGCTTGAAGGTCTGGAACAGGCCTCCGAGCTGGCCGGCTGGTGCAATCCGAGCCTGCTCGCCGACGTGCCGGTGGCCGCGCGTCTGCTGGAGGCCGCCGCGAGCGGGGCCTGCACGCAGGCCCTGGGCAACCTGCGCCCGTGGGCGCCGGGTTCGCCGGAGGCCGCGCGCGCCGCCGAGGCGCGGAAGCGCCGCGCGCGCTGCGCCGAATTGGCTGCGCGGATCGAAGCCGCGGTCATGAAGTCCTGGGGCTTGCCGGACGATACCTGAACCATGTGGCGTCCTGTCCGCCGTGCATCATGCGCCGCCTTCCGCGCGGGGCCGCTTTGGGCCGCCGCGGTATTGGTTTTCGCAGCCGGATGCGGCAAGCCCCGGCCGGTGCTCCCGCCCGCCCGCGCCGACGCGCTGGGCGTCACGCCCGAGGACCGCCGCCTGATCCTCGCTCAGGTCGTGGACGAGCCGCACGACCTGGCGGCCAGCGCGGCCATCGAGGGCAAGGCCTTCAAGTACCTGCTCAAGCTCTGCGCCACGCACGACGACGAGAAGAAACTCGACGATCAGCGCAACAAGGAAGCCAGCTTCGAAAACCTCGTGCGGCAGCCGAACCTCTTTCGCGGCGAGATCGTCGGGGTCAAGGACGCCGTGATCGTGGAAGTGGACCAAGTGCCGCTGCCCGACGAATACGGCCTGCCCGGCCACAGCGTTCTGCCCGCGATCTGCGTGGCCGGCAGCCCGCCTTACGTGCAGGTGTACGAGCTGCGCATCCTCTGCGCGCCCGGGAGCGACCTCTGCGAAAAGATCAAGGAAGGCATCCAGAAGGACCGCAATCCGGTGATGCGCGTGACGGGCTTCTTCCTGAAGAACCACGTCCGGCGCACGAGCCGCGCCGGCGAGCCGCCCTGGCAGCGCCCGCTCCTGATCGTCCCGGAGCCCACCTTCCGCCGCGGGCCGGGCAGCACCTACCGGGCGATGTCGGAGATCCAGGCCAGCGAGGCCGCCGGGCTGTTGCCTTCGGTGCGCTTCGACGCGCCGCGCAGCGAGGAGCGGCTGGTGGTCGAGCTGCTGGGCCGCTCCGGGAGCCGCCGCGGGCAGGACCTGCGGTATTTCGTGCGCATCGACGGGCAGTTGACGCCCGCCGACGACTTGGCGCTCTACGCCCAGCGCGTGCAGGCGCTGAAAGCGCGGCTGCCGCAGGACCATCTGGTCTCGGCGGTCGTGGTGCGCACGCCCGCGGCGCCCGCGTCGATGATCCAGCCGGCGGTCCGCGCGCTGGCCGACGCGGGCCTGTCCAGGATCTACGTCAAGGACGAGACCGAGAAGCTGCTGGCGTCGCGGGAGCAATGAGGCGCGCGCCGGTTCGGCGCATGCTGGCTGGGAACGCCGGTCCTGGCGTGGAAGCCGGCTGCATTTGGGTTTCAGGTTTACCGCGCGGGGCTCCGGGAGCGCCCGCGTTACCGTTCCCAGCGCCGGGCCGCGTCAGTTGCGCCCGTGGGCATAGCAGGCGTCCTGGAAGTGCCGGAGATTGTCCCACGGCGTGCGGATGGAGGTGTTGCAAGCCGACGAAAAGACGAAACGATGGAAGGGGCGCAACGTTTCGAACAACCCTTTGACGAACGCGTGGATGCGGCCGCGAGCATCGGCGGCGAACTCCTGCTCGTGGCAGGTCATACCGCCCCAGACCACATGCCGATCGTAGGCGATCGTATCCCGGAAGCGCGCCAGTTCGATGTCGCCCAGCGGCGCATGCGGCGTGCCTTCAAGGCCATCGAGCTGGACATCGGCGACGCGGTTGCGCAGCGTGCTCACCCGCCCGCAGGCATGGGCGCACCAGAATTTGCCCCGGGCGTGAAGCACTTGGCCGATCCGAGCGTAATAGTCCCGGCACCAGGCGTCGAAAAGACGCGGCGTGTAAAAGAGACTGCAGAGGTTGTCCATGCTCATCATGCCGAAAGCATCGCCGTTGGCGACTTGGCGGGCGAAGGCCAGCGTGCGCTCGACGTGAAGTTCGGCCAGCTCCCGCATGGCCCCGGGGTATTCGGCAAGCCAGACCATCGCGTTTTCGGCGCCGGCGAGCTGGATGAAGTACTTCAGGGGCGTCTGCTGCGCCCCGACGATCGCCAGTCCGTCGTCGCCCACGCGCGCGTCGGCCGCGCGGTGCGCGTTCGCGTCGAACTCATAGGCCGTATGCTCCGTTAGGTACCGGATCGCCGGATACTCCTTTTCGAAGTCCTTCCAGAAATGCTCGCGCTCGTAGGAGGTGTGGCTTTCGGGTTGGAAGACGGAAACCGAGGACAGCTCGCCATGCGGGGTGCGCAGTACGTTCCGGGTGGTGTGCGCGTCCAGCTTTTCCGACGCCGCTTCGATCCCGTTTCCCCGACGAATCGTGACGAAATGACCGCAGCGCCGGGAAAAAATGTCGCACCCCATGCGCTTCATGGCGTCCACTTCGTCCGTACAATCGGCTAACTCGGCCGGGAGCGTGCCCTTGGCCTTGTGCGCGCCGAACCACTGTCCGATGTTAGGAGCAAACGGCGCGCGGTCAGGCGTCCGGCCCTCCGCCACGGCCAAGAGGCGTTCCCGTCCCGTCATGAGCGGACTCCCGTGAGAGAGGCTGGACTGCCAACGGCGAGCGCCGAAGCCGGGGCTTCTCCGCCTTCTCGGCGGCCCCCAAGCCGGCCTCGTTCACTCAATTCGCCGCCGGCTCCAGCGCCGCGGCCTCGGCTTCTTCCGGCGTGGGCTTGCGTCCGGCGACGCGCAGCAGCCGGTCGCCCGGCTCGCCCTTCCGCAGCGGGCGGCAGTTGGGATCGTAGTCCACGATCAGCGCGCGGCGGCCCTTGTCGGAGCGGTTCGCGTCGCTGTAGTGGAAAGTCAGCACGTGGAAGGCGAGGAGCGAGCCGGCCTTCATCTGGGCGACCTTGACGCGGTCCAGCGGCAGCTTCTCCGGCAGCACCTGCAGTTCCTGCTTTTCGTGCTTCTGCAGGCCCCACTTGTGGCTGCCGGGGATGAGCTGCATGCAGCCATTCTCGAGCGTCGCGTCGTCCAGGGCGATCCAGCAGGTGACTTGTTCGGGCTTCAGGCTGGCCCAGTAAGCGTAGTCCTGGTGCCAGGGTTTGGGCGTGCCGTGCCGCGCGGGCTTGAACATCAGCTTGCTGGAGTGGTAATAGATGTCCGGCCCGATCAGGTCCTCGACCACGTCGAGCATCTTGTCGGACTCGGCGAAGGCCGCGAACTCCGGGCTGTGCTTCGTGATGGACTGGATCTTCCGCAGCAGCCCCGGCTGGACGAGGTTCCCGCCGCTCATGAAGTTCCCGTCGGTCTCGTTGCCCGTGCGCTGCAAGTTGAAGCCGTCGCCGTCCTTCTCCATGCCGCGGGCCTTCTCGTCGACCAGCCGGTCGAGGGCGCCCAGAAGACGCTGCAGCTCGTCGCGGGGCAGGAAATCCTCGATGATGAGGTACCCCTGATCCTTGTAGAATTCGACCTGCTCGGGCGTCAAGGCTTTCATGGGCGTTCTCCGGGGCGGCCTGTTTCGTGCGTGAATTCTTAGAAGTATTTACCCCGGCGCAAATCGAAGCGCTATGGACACGGCGCTCAACTTATTGTACTTTTCGAAACCATGGCCCAAGCCCCATACGAAGACTCCACGACCGCGGTCTCCCGGGACCCCCGGGGCTTTCCGGCCTGGCCCGAGTTGCCCGACGATCCGCAGGGGCATCTGGCCGAGTGGCTCGAGATCGCCCGGGTCCGGCCGGTCTCCGCGGTCGAGTGGCAGTGCTCCCACCGCTGGGCGCTGGGCCCGCGCGTGCTCAACGATTCGATGTGGTTCTGGGTCGAGAGCGGCAGCGGCTGGGGTCAGGTCGGCGGGCGCGCGAAGTTCCGGATCGAGCCCGGGAGCCTGATGCTGATTCCGCAGGGCGAGGTCCATCAGATCCGGCAGGATCCCGGCTCGGCGATGCACCTGATCACGTCGCACTTCCATGCGCACGTCTACGAGGGCCTGAACCTGCTGGCGCTGGCGGGCTTTCCGGATCTCGCCCCCGCCCAACCCGGCGCGCCTTTCGAGGACGCCGCGCGGAGGCAGGCCCGCGAGTTCGCGCTCAAGCCCGCCGGCTGGCGCGCGGCCATGCGCTGCGAGGTGCTGCGCGTGCTGCTCTACTTGGTGCGGGAGCACGGCCGGCGCTTCAAGCCCGCCGGGGCGGCAGGCCGGCATGCCGACCTGCCGCGGTTGCTGCCGGCCCTGAGGCATCTCGACGCGCACCTCGCCGACCCGCGCCTGCGCGTCGAAGACCTCGCCGGAAAGCTGTTCTTGAGCGAAGTGCAATTCCGCAAGCTCTTCAAGCGCGTGACGGGGCTGAGCCCGGTTCGATTCATCCAACGTCGGCGGGTGGAGCGCGCGGGGCAGATGCTCCGTGAAAGCGATCTGTCCATCGAGCAGGTGGCGTCATCCTGTGGCTTTTCCGACGCGCCCTTCTTTTTGCCGCGTGTTTCGAAGTTGGACGCAGAGTTCGCCGGGCCGGTATCGCCGCGCCGAGAGCGTTTAGCGCTACAACGCTACATGAACCGCAGAGCACGCGGAGAACGCAGAGAAGCCTTCTTACGGGTTCAAACCATGACGGACAGGAAGCCCCGGGGTGTCCTTAAAGTAGCGACCCTTTACCCTTAACCTTCCCTGCCTTTGCGCTCTCTGCGTGCTCTGCGGTTTCGTTTTGGCGCTGTAGGACTAAAGTGTGGGTGCAGCTGAAAGCTAAAGAAAGCAAGCTCTAACCTGTTGAGTTGCTGGAGGTAAGGTCTCAAATCAAAAGAAAGAATCCCAACTCCAGTTTCTGCACTTGTAGGAATTGCAGTCAACTAGGAAAGTATTTTCAACACTTATCTAAAACTTTGCAAGTGGCGAGAATAGCTATGGAAAGTGATTATATGTATGCACCTGTTAATCCCACCTTCTTTTTGTTCGCACCGGTGCAAGTTTTGGATTTTTAGGCTCTTGAAGTATGTTGTTCTGAAAGGCAGTTACTGCGGGAATGGGGCAGATGTAGCCCGGGCGTGGTTCCTGAATCGGGATAAGAATGCACGGCGTGACCGGGGGTGCCGTGCTCAGGTCGAACTTCGGTTCGGCTACCGGGACGGGTCATGCTCCTTCTTTTGTGCCTCGGATCTCCATGGATCCCTGCGGCTTGGCGTCCAGGCTCTTCCTTGAATTTCCGAAACAAAGTCGTACGCCCCCGCCATGACCATTCAGAACGGGAGGGTGGCGGATGAGTCCCATGACCGAACCCAGCCCGCAGGAGCACGCGCCCAAGCGCCGCCCCCGAGGCCGGCCGCCGAACCCCGAACTGCGCACCGCCAAGCACGGCCGGATGCTCCAGGCCGCGCTCAAACTCTTCATCCAGCGCGGCTACGACCAGGTCACCGTCGAGCAGATCGCGCGGGTGGCGGGGCAGTCCAAGGGCGCCTTCTACTGGTACTTCAAGGACAAGGAGGAATGCCTGCGGCAGATCTTCGATTCGCTCTCGAAGCACCTCGACGATGCGATTCTCAAGATCGTGACCAGCGAGGCCTCGGCGCGGGACCGCCTCAAGGCGCTCAGCGACTTCCGCAACTGGACCGGGAAGGAACTGGTCCAGATGGCGACGTTGATGAACAGCCTGGCCTACAGCCGCACGGCCGCGGTGCGCGAACTGGCCATGCAGCACAGCGCCGCGTGGATGCGCAACGGCTCCAGGATGGTCGCCGACCTCTCCCGCGCCGCCGCCCAGGAGGCCGGCTGGAATCGCGCGCAGGTGGAGGCCTTCGACTTCGAGGCCTGGACGTTCTGTTACGTGGCCTCCTACAACGGGGTGCTGCGCTATTTGGACCGCCGCGACCTGCCGCCGCCGCCGCCGACCGACCGCATCGCCGACGCGATCCACGAGGCGTTCATCCACAGGCTGCTCAGCCCGCGGGAAGCCTGATGCCGCGCATTCAGGTTTCCGGCGCGGCCTTGGCGTCCTGGCCCGCCTGTTTGTACACGTCGATCAGGAACGTATCGAAGATCAACTGGACGGCGTGGTAGGTCACCACCGAGAGCGCGCCCAGTTTCTGGGCCGGAAAGCACGAGTCCAGGATCGAGATCCCCACCGGCAGCGTCTTCTGCCCCCGATGAAGACCGTCGCGATACGCTGGGGCAGGGGCAGCCCCAATAGCCGCCCGCAGCCTTCCATGCAGCCGACCACGACGCCGTGGGCGGCGGCGCAGAGCCCCACCAGGCCCAGCACGCGCAGGGCCGAGGCCTCCTGCCCCGCGCGCTCCGATGCCCCGCTGACGGCGACCACGATCACGCAGCAGATCAGGCAGCGCGAGAGCACCCCGATCGCGCGGACCCACCCGTCGACCCAGCGGCGCAACAGGCGCCGCCCGGCCTGCCCCAGCACGATCGGCAGGAGCACGATCAGGGCCAGGTCCAGGACGATCTTCCCGAACGGGCGCGCCAGCGTCCCGCCCGCGGCTACTTTCAGCACCAGCGGCCCCAGCAGCACGTTGCCCACGTTGCTGGCGACCGTGAGCACCACCGCCAGCGGCGCGGGCCCGCCGGCCAGGCGCGTCCAGATCACGCCGCTTGCCAGCGTCGTCGGCGCCGCGGCCAGCGCCAGCAGCCCCACGCCCAAATCCGAGCCCAGGCCCAGCGCCTGCGCCGCGGCGTACAGCAGCGCGGGAAGGATGGCGTAGGTCCCCAGCAGCGAGAGCAGCAGCGGCTTCGGCGCCTTCAGGCCCGCCAGCAGTTCGGAGGCGTCGAAGGTCAGGCTGGTCATGAACAGCAGCACCACGATGAACGGCTTGGTGCCCGTGCGCGCCTCGACCCAGACCCCCGGCGCAGGAACCTGGAGCGCCAGGACCACCGCGGCCGCCAGGAGCGCGATGAACCAGTGCTTCTTCAGGACGGATGCAAGCATGGACGCAACGCCCGGGGATGCGCGAAAGACCGTGCCGAGGATGCGGTGAGTGTAGCACGCGGCGGGGGAAGGGCGAGGGCGGCGAGCGGCCCAATGCGCTTAACAAGGCCCTTGACGACGGATAACGTGGCCGCGGTACAAAACCCGGGAGCCCCATGGCCACCATCGACCTTCCCCTCCTGCGCGTGCCGGTCTCGGTCATCATCGACGATTCCGCGCCCTGCGTGAACCTCGGCTATTACTGGCTTGAACAGCGGGAGGCCTGGATGAACCGCCACAGGCCGGGCGGCATCCCCGAAGAAGACCGGCTGCGCTTCGAGAAGAACCGCGCCAACTTCCGCGCGATCCCCGCCGAGTTCGCGCGGCGCTTCGGCGAGTGGTGCCTCGACGCGGGCGTGAAGGGCAAGTTCTCGCTGATTCCCTGCCCCGCGCACCTGGGCCGGATCGACGAACGGCTCGAAGGCCACTCCGGCGCGGAACTCGACGCCTGGCTGCGCGCCGCGAAGGAGGTGCTCTGGAAGAACTGGGACCTCACGCCGGAGATGCTCACGCACACCTTCGTCGTGGACTTGAAGACATGGCGGCCCACCGAGGCCTGGGAGCAGTACGAGTGGGCCTTCCCGGTCCACGAGCCGCTGCTGACCGAGTACATCGCAAAGTCGCTTGAGCTGCTGCGCCGCGTCGGCATCCCGTGCGAAGGCGTCACCAGCCCCGGCGGCTTCGGCGGCAAAATGGAGGAGACCTACGCGCGCGCGACGCTCAACGCCTGCCGGCAGGTCAACGGCACGCCGCGCCCGTACTATTTCAAGCGCATCTACCTCGACAAGCCGCCCGAAGTGCCGGTGCTGCTGGGCGACGCCGAACGCGGCACGGCCGTGATGAGCATCATCGCGTGCACCGGCGACTGGTTCGGCGGCTGGACGGGCTTCGACGTGGGCGACGTGGACAGGTTCCTGACGCCCGACGGCCGCGGCGGGCGGCTCCCCGAGGTCATCGCGCAGCGCCGCCCCGCCGTGATGTGCGGGCACTGGCCGGGCTTCTATCAGAACGGCGAAGAGCTGGGCTTCAAGGTGCTCCAGGAGATCAAGCGCCGCCTTGATGAGCACTACGCCGCGGACGTGCTGTGGATGAAGGTGAGCGAGATCACCGACTACGAGTGTACGCGCGCCCTGGCGCGGGTCGAATCGAGCGATACCGGGCGCGGCGCGCGCGTGAAGGTGCGCAACGCCTTCGCCGTCCCGCGCTTCACGCTGCGCGTCCCGAACCTGCGCGCGACGAGGGTTGCGTGCGGCGGCAAAGCTTTCGACCGCGCGCGCGAACGCGCGGGCTTGGCCGAGGGCGGCTTCGTCCACGACGGCGCGGATACGGTGCTCGCCCTGCGCCTGCCCGCCGGCGAGACGGCGGTCGAGCTGGAGCGGTGAACGCGGGCCTTCGGCAGCATCGAAAGGACCGGTTCATGGAAGGAGGCGGAGATGCCCGAGCCCGAACTCACCACCTTGCAGGCCCGTCCCGTGGTCGCCATCCGGCGCGTGACGACGCCCGAGAAGATCGGCGACACGTGCCGTGAAATCTTCGGCATCCTGGGCCCGAAATTCGCCGCGGGCGAATTCCCCATGGCCGGGCCGCCCTACGCGCGGTACTTCTCGTTCAGCCCCGAGCGGGTGGAACTGGAAGTCGGCGCGCCCGTCGCGAAGCCGATGCCGAGCCAGGGGGAGATCGCCGCGGGCGAACTCCCCGGCGGGCGCGCGGCCACGCTGCTCCACGTCGGTCCCTACGAAGGCCTCAAGGACGCCTACCCGCGGCTGGAACGCTGGATGAAGGAACAGGGGCACGCCTGCGCCGGCGCGCCGTTCGAGGTCTACGAGACCGACCCCAGCCGCGAGCCCGATGCCTCGAAGTGGCGCACACGGATTTACTGGCCGGTGGGGTAGGGACTTCGGCACGGGCTTCCATCGATCGTCCAAGCCGTCACTTATCCGGGCGCTTCTTCAATGATTTTCCTTTGCGCGGGCCATGACGTCCGTTCACGCGGATCTCCAGATCCGTTACCAATAGCAGATCGATGACGTTCATGGTTCCCGTGCGCTGCTCGACAACCACCGTGCGCAGATTCGGCGAGATGTGCATCCACTCGGGATGTTCCACGGGGATACCGCGGCCATCGGCCAAGTGCATGATGAACGGCTGGAATGGCCGTGCGTTATAGAGTTGGCGGATGCGTTCAACGGTCATGCGTGGCGCTCCGATCCTCTTCCTTGCTTCGCAACAGTATACCGCGCTGGGTCCATGAGGGCACGCGAGGCCTTATCGTTCTGCGAGCCGGCCGGTCAGGTTTCGCCGCCCCGGTCGAACGGGAGCAACGGTCCGCTCAGTTCCGGGTGCTCGCGGCGCTCCTGCAGGTACAGGTTCTTCGCGGCCTGCGCGACGTTGCGCAGGAGCATCGTCGTGGTGAGCGGGCCGACGCCGCCAGGGACGGGCGTGATCCAGCCGGCGACCTCCTTCGCGCCCTCGAAGTCCACGTCGCCGACGGTGCGCATGCGCGGCTTGCCCTCCGTGTCGAGGAGCGGCTTGCCCTTCTTGCTCAGCGCGGGCGCCTGATTGATCCCCACGTCCACGACGATCGCGCCGGGCTTGAGCATTTCCTTGGTGATCAGCCGCGCCTTGCCCACCGCCACCACCAGGATGTCCGCGCGGCGCGTGTGCATGGCCAGGTCGCGAGTCGCCACGTGGCAGGTCGTGACCGTGCAGAAGTCGTGCTGGAGCAGCAGGCCCATCGGCTTGCCGACGATCTGGCTGTGCCCGACGACGACCGCTTCCATGCCGTACAAGTCCTGGTCCAGCGACTTGATCAGATGGTAGCAGGCGAAGGCCGTGCAGGGCGCGCACTGCAACACGCCGTAGACGAGCAGCCCCAGGTTGACCGGGTGGATGCCCTCCGCGTCCTTGCGCGGGTCGATGGCCCGCTGCGCGGCCTGCGCGTCGATCCGCGCCGGCAGCGGGAGCTGCAGGATGATCCCGTGGACGCCGGAATCCTCGTTCAGCTCCTGGACCGCGCGCATCACGGCGCCTTGCGTCACGGCGTCGGGAAGCTGCTTGAGGCGGAAGTCGATGCCGACCTCGTTGCAGTAGCGCCGCTGGCTCTCGACGTACATCAGGGATTCGGGCCTCTCGCCGGCCTGCACCGCGGCGAGGCAGACCGGGCGGCCTTGCTCGGCCAGTTCGCGGACCGTCTGCGCGACCTGGGCGCGCATGGTCTGCGCCAGCGGGCCTCCCTGCAACAGTTGCGCGCTCATCGCCGGTTCCGTTCGCCTCGAGCCTGCGCCGCGAAAGAAGGCATTCTACCCGCCGCCCGCGTCTTTGCCTTCCCGCAACGCGGCGGCGCGGCGCGACCAGAGCGCGGCGGCCAGCGCCGCGTGGAGCCCCAGCAGCGCCAGCGTGAAGAGTCCGGCGGTGTGCAGCCATTCGCTCGCGTAATCCCCGACCACGTCCGGGGAACTCAGCAGCCCCGCCAAGCCCAGGAAGGCCAGCGCGCCGAAGGCCAGCTTGCGCGCGCAGCCGCAGCCTGCGTCCAGCGCATCCCGCTGCAAGAGCGCGAGCAGCGCCGCGACGGGCACCAGCAGAATCACCGCATGGGCCTTCCGCGTCAGGGGCGAGAGCAGCAGGATCGTCGTCGCGACGAGGCCCCACGAGAGCGCCAGCGCGGCGGCGTCCGCGCGCGCCCAGCGCGGCGCGGTCAGCGCGACCGTGCAGGCCAGCAGCACGAGCCCCAGGATCGCCGCGCCCTTCGCGACCGCCGAGGGCGCAAACTCGGCGACGTTCAGGACCGGGCGGTCCTCCGAAGGCGGCTGCTTGGTCAGGAGCTTCAGCAGCGTCCCGCGCAGGGAGATCCCCACGCCGCGCCCCTTGCCCTGGTAGCTCTGCTCGAAGTCGCCGCCCCAGCCGATGCTCAGTTCGCCCTCGTCGCCTTCTTCTTCGTCGCCGCCGGCCCCCGCGCCCGGTCCCGCGGCCTTCTCTTTGGCGTGTGCCGCGAACGCGCCGAGCAGCTCGAGGTTATGCGAAAATCCCAGCACCGGCGCGGGGAGGACGAAAAGGCAGAGCGCCAGGCCCAGCGCGCCGCCGGCCATGGCCCAGCCTCTCCGGGCCCAGAGGAAGTAGAGCCCGAAGAGCCCCGGCGTGAGCTTGATCGTCGTCGCCGCCGCCACCGCCAGCCCGCCCGCCAGCCCCAGCCACGCGCCTCCCGTGCCACGACTCGGCGCCGAATCGTTCGTGCCACGGGTCGGCGCCGCCGCCCCGCGCACCATCGCGTCCGCTTCAACCTGCCGCGCCAGCGCGTACAGTCCCAGCGTCACCAGCGCGAGCACGAAGACGTTGGCCTGCCCGAGCACCATGTTGCTGTCCAGGAAGCGCCCGCACGCGAGGACCGCCAGCGCGAGCCCGACTTCCGGCCGGCGCCAGAACGGCAGCGCGGCGGCGTCCGCCGGCCACAGGAGCTTTCGCAGCAGCCATAATGCGCCCAGCAAGAGCGCCACGTTAAGCGCGTAAAAGACGCCCAGGGCGGCATTGTGCGAAAGTAGGGAGAGCGGGGCCATGGGGAAGACCGCGAAGAACGGGGGATAAATGAAGGGGCGGCGCGGAGTCGAAGATGCGCGCCAATCGTAGAGGTTCTCGCCTTTCCGCGCCAGTTCGCCGGCGGAATAGTACGCCGTGAAATCCGTCCCATTATGCCGATGCCGCTCTTCCTTCCTGCTCGCGCCCGGCTTGGGATCTTCCCAGCGCCCGTGCCGCACGCAGCGCACGCCGTAGCCGGCGAGGGCCAGCAGGAGCACGAGCTTCGCCGCCCTGAACGCGCGCGCGTACGGATCGGCGGGACGGTCCTGCGGTTGCGGAGCGGAGGAATCGGGCACGAGGAGCTTATGCGGGAGTGGCGCGCGTGCGTCAAGAACAGGGCAAACCGCGCGCGCCGCCGTTCGCCAATGCGGGTGCATCGCGCCAGGCTTTGGTCTAGAATTCGGCCATGAGCCTGCCGCCGGAAAACAGGGCGCCCGCGCCGCCGCCGGGCGGCGTGCCGCCGACGCAGCCCGCGCCGCCCAAGGTCGATTCCGCGCGCCAGCACGGCGCCACGCCCATCCTGCCTACGCACTCTTCCGTCGCGCTTCAGGATCTCCAGCACGACAAGCTCATCCTGGCCGCGGCGCGCATGGAGATCGAGGGCCAGACCTTCCCCTCGCTCGCCGGCATCCCGCTCCTGGCCAAGCTCGGGCAGGGGGGCATGGGCGCCGTCTACTTCGGGGTCCACCCGCGGCTGCGCAGCGAGGTGGCCGTCAAGGTGCTGCCCTTTCACCTCGCCGAGCAGGTTCCCGAACTGGTCAACCGGTTCTTTCGCGAGGCCCAGGTCGCCGCGCAGATCCAGTCCCCGCACCTCGTCCGCGTCCTCGACGTCAACGAGGAGAACGGGCTCTTCTTCCTGGTCATGGAGTTCGTGGACGGGATCAGCGCCGGGAAATACCTGAAGGATCAGCTCGCGCGGGGCCGCGCGGGCTGCAGCGAAGCCGAAGCGCTGCGGATCGCCCAGGCCGCGACGGCGGGGCTGGCGGCGGCGCACGAACGCGGCGTCACGCACCGCGACATCAAGCCCGACAACATCATGCTTCCGCGCCGGGCGCGCGCGAAGGACCTGGACCTCGACGCGGCCAAGGTCGCCGACCTGGGCCTGGCGCGCAGCGAGGACCTCGCGCAGTCGCTCACCGGCACGCAGGCCACCATGGGCACGCCGGGATACATGGCCCCCGAACAGGCGCTCGACGCGAAGACCGCGGGTTCGCCCGCCGACGTCTTCAGCATGGGCGCGACGCTTTACGCGCTCCTGACCGGCCAGCCGCCCTTTACCGGAACCAGCATCACCAAGGTGGTGATGGATACGGTCCAGAAGCCGCATCAGCCCATCGCGCAACTCCGCCCGGACCTCTCGTCCGCGACCGCGGCGCTGATCGAGACCTGCCTGCAGAAGGAGCCCGCGAAGCGTTTTCGCGACGCCCGCGCGCTGCTGGACGCCTTGCGCGCCTGCGTGCAGGCGCTTCCGGAGCGCCCGGTCCAGGCGCCCTCCGGCGCGCTCGACGCGACCTTCGTGCCGAGCACGCCCGTTCCGCCGGCCGAGGCCACGCCGCCCCGGCCCGCGCCCGTCACCCCCGCGCTGCCCACGCAGGCGCTGACGCCCGCGCCCCAGGCGGACGCCGCGCCGGCCACGCCCGCACCCTCATCCGCTTCGGCGCCCGGGCCGTCCAGGCGCGGCCTTGTCGCCGTGTTGGCCCTGATCGCTGTCGTCGTGCTGGCTTCGTGGGGCTTCCTGGCCTGGCGGGAGCGGCAGGCGCGCGATGAAATCGCCGCCGCGAGCGCCGCGGCCGAGTCCGCCGCCGGGGATCCCGCGCGCGAGGAGGCGGCGCTCGAACGCCTGAAGTCCGTGCTGGCGCGCCACGGCAACGATCCCTCGTTCGACCTGGAAGCGCTCCGCGCGCTGAGCCAGGAATTGAGTTCGCGCATCGAGAAGCGGCTCATGGACGCGCGATTCCGTGAGGAGGTCGCCCGGTTCGATGCCCTGGCCGCCGGTCCCGAAAGCCTCGGCAAGGCCGTCGCCGGGCTTGAGGCGTTCATGAGCAGGATCGCGCTCACGGACGCGCAGCGGCAGGAGCTCGATGCAAAACTCGCTGCCTGGCGGGCGAAACTCGCCGCGCAGGCGCACGAACGCCGCGCCGCCGAACTCAAGGCGCTGGCCGCGGATCCCGCGAAGCTCGATGCACTGGTCCAAGGCGCGCGGGACCTGCTGGCCGAGCCCGATGTGTCGCCCGAACTCAAGCAGGAATTCGAAGCCCTCCTGAAAGACTGGGAGGCTCGCGTCTTCGCGCGCGGCCTGGAAGCCGTCGTGGCCAGCGCCGAGACCAAGGCGCGGAATCCGGGGCAGATTGCGGAAGCGCTCCAGGAACTTAGGGATCTCCGGCAGCGCTACGCCGACCTGCCCGACGCAAGCCTCGGCCGGCTCCCGAAGGTCCTGGTAGAGGTCGCCGCGCTGGACGAAAAGCGGCGGAAAGAACTGGAGGCGCAAAACGAGGAGCAGCGCGCGCTCGAACGCCTCCAGAAGGCGTTGGCCGAGCGGAAAGCGGCCTTCGATGAGCTGCTACGGAAGGCCGGCGCGGCGCTGGAAGCCGATCCCGCTAGAGCGCTCGAGTCGCTTGCCGCAGCCGAGCAGGCCGGCGCCGCCGACCCGGAGAAGGCCTTTCCCAGCTTGCTCGACGGTTTGAAGCCTTCCCTCGCCCAGCGCATGGAAGAGGCGCGGAAGCTCCTCGCGGAGCGGCAGGCGCAGGCCCAGGACCGGCAGGCCGTCCAAGCCTTCGAACAGGCGTTCGAGATGGCCAACGGCCCGCAGCTCAAGGACGACTGGACCCGCATTCACGACACGCTCACGTTCGGTTTGCAGCGCCTCGGGCAGCGCGAACATCCCAGCCGCAAGCTGGCGGAGATGCTGCTAGGCAAGGCCAAGGTCGAACTCACCCGCCGTCAAGACTACGCCGAGGCGCTCAAGCTCGCGCGCGAACGATGGGCCGCGAAGGACTGGCTCGGGGCCGAGGCCGCGCTGGCCCGCGCCGAAAAGGCCATGGGCCGCACGCCGGAGGTTCAGGAGATCGCCGAGGCGGTGCGCCAGGGCCGGCAAGGAGCGGAGATGGACGCGGGGCTTGACGGCGTGGAGCGGCTGATCCAGGCCGCCCAATGGGCGCAGGCCGAGGCCGAGTTGAAGAAGCTGGCCCCCCTTGCCGGCAACGACCCGCGCCATGCCGCGGCCGCCAAGCGCGTCGCCGCGGGCCTGGATGCGCTGAAGCCCCGCGAGAGCACGCTCAAGCTCGCCGCCACCGAGGACTGGAAGGACGCGGGCGTGACGCTCGCGGCGGGCGACGAGGTCGCCGTCGAGGCCGCCGGCGCCTGGACCATCTCCAAGAATTTCCAGTGGATGCACCCCAAGCGCGGGCCGGCCGAGAAGGGCACCGGGACCTTCCGGGTGCTCAACCAGGACGAGAGCAAGCACGAGTTCTCCGCGGAGAACCTGATCGCGCGCATTGCCGGAGGCAAACCCTTCTACGTCGGCGACCGGGCGACCTTCAAGGTCAACCTGCCCGGCGCGCTCCAGTTCCGCATCAATGAGGAATCGCCGGTGGGCCTGAAGGACAACGAAGGGGAGATGAACATCAAGCTGACCGTGCGGAAGGCCGGGGCCGCCGCGCCCGCGCCGGGTCCCGCCCCGGTTCCGGGTCCTGCGCCGGTTCCGGGTCCTGCGCCGGTTCCGGGTCCTGCGCCGGTTCCGCCCGACGCGGCGTTCAAGCCCGCGCGGGTCCTGGGCCCCTTCGCCGTTTACTCCAACCGCCCGGCGCAAGGCATCCCGCTTACGAAGGACGGCCAGGTGATCCCGCTGCGCGACGACCTGGACAAGGAGCAGTACGAACAGGCGATGAAGCCTTTCGACCGCTGGATGGTCCTGCCGAAGGGGACGAAGGTGAAGGTGGAATACGGCGGGGCCTGGCACTCGGGGCCGATGGGAAGCTGGGTCGGCGCGGACGGGCGCAAGGCGGACGGCTCGCCGACGCTCAAGAACTTTCGCGCCTTCCAGGGGCCGGACAAGGAATGGTGGATCGCCATGCTCGTCGTCTACGTCAGCGACGAGAAGCGCCCCGTCACGGAGACCTACAAGGACGTCGAGGCCAAGGGGCACGTCTGGGCCTGCGTGGACAAGAACAAGCCCATGGAGTTCGTGATGCCCGCGACCGGCGCGCTGCGCTTCCAGCAGAACCGCGACGAGAACTTCGACGTGACCCAGGGCGCCCTGCGCCTGGTCGTGACCGTCCAGGAACCGCGTTGAGCTTGCGCCTCGCGCCCGCGTAGTACAATCCTCGCGGCTCATGCCTAAAGGGGGGACTTCCATGCCCGACGCGAGCGGCAAGCTGCGCATCCTGGCCATCGGCGCGCATCCGGACGACTGCGAGATCAAGGTCGGCGGCACGGCCGCGCTGTGGGCCGCTGCGGGCCACAGCGTGAAGTTCGTCTCCGCCACCAACGGCGGCACGGGGCATCACGAGATCGGCGGCATCGAACTCGTGCGCCGCCGCCTCGAGGAAGCCCGCCGCGCCGCCGCGGTCCTGGGCATCGAATACGAGGTGATGGATTTCACCAACGGCGAGCTGGAAGCCACGCTCTTCCATCGCAAGTTCTTCATCAAGCTGATCCGGCAGTTCAATCCCGACCTGATCCTTACGCACCGTCCCAACGACTACCATCCGGACCACCGCTACACCTCGCAGCTCGTGCAGGATTCCGCGTACGTCGTCACCGTGCCCAACAACATGCCTACCGTCAAGGCGCTGCGGCACAACCCGACCATCGCGTACCTCTCCGACAACTTCCAGAAGCCGATCCCCTTCCAGCCCGACGTCGTCGTCGGCATCGACCATGTCCTCGAGAAGAAGGTGGACATGCTCCACTGCCACACCTCGCAGTTCTACGAGTGGATCCCCTGGAACCAGAGCGTCGAGAACGAAGTGCCCTCCGGGGAGGCCGAGCGCCGCGCGTGGCTGCGCGAGCGCCGCATCAAGGCCGATGAGAAGTGCGCGGAGCAGTACCGCGGCAAGCTCATCGAACTCTACGGCCCCGAGCAGGGCCGCGCGTTCAAGTACGCCGAAGCGTTCGAGGGTTGCGAGTACGGCTCGCCGCTTACGCCCGAGAAGGCCCGGCTCCTCTTCCCCTTCGTGAAAGGGAAGTAACCGCCGCAGCCAGCGAGGCCGACCATGACGCACATCGAACCGCCGCCATCCGACGAAGAGCCCGAACTCTCGATCCAGCCGGCGGGCGGCGAGCCGCTCGGTCCGGCAGCGGAAGAGGCGGCGGCGAACGTTCCCCAAATGGCGCCCGTGCCCGGCGAGTTCAAGCGCGCCGTCCCGTGGGTGAAGTTCGGCGTCGCGGGCGGCCTGGTGCTCCTGCTCGCCGTCGCCGCGCTGATCGCCTACCCCTACCTGATGCGCGAGACCAAGGGCGAGGTGGACGCCATGGAACTCGCGGCCGCGGCGCCCGCGAATTGCGTCGCCGTCGCCGCGCTGGCCCAGCCTGAGCGCACCGTCAAGGCCGCCGTGAAGAGCCTCGACGAATCCCTCGAAAACATGCCGCCGTGGTCCGAGCGCTGGCAGGCCGCGCGCGAGGCCTTCCGGAGCGAACTGGGATTCGGGCTGGAGCAGACGGACCGGTACGCCGACGCCGGGATCGACCTCACCCAGCCCGTCACGTTCGCGCTCCTGCCCCTCGACGAGAGCCACTTCCCGACCGGCGCGGTCGCGAGCGTGGCCGTGTCGACCTATCAGAAGGGGTACGAGTTTTTCAAGGGCCTCGCCAAGGCCGCCGACGCCAGCGTCAAGGAGGACAAGTCCGCCGAACCGGCCGTGTACCTCGCCGGCAACCTCGCCATGGCCATCGAGGACGGCCGGATGCACGTCTATGCGGCGCCCGACGCCGTCGCCGCGAAGGACCTGCGCGGCTTCCTGGCCAAGCGCGCCCAGCAGAACCTCGCCGCCGGCTCCGCTTTCGCGGAGACGCTCAAGGGCCTCGGCACGGTGGAAGAGACGACGCTCTACGTCAACCTCGAGCCCCTGAAGAAGGCCGCCGGCTCCGGCGCCTTCGCCGATGCGATGAAGGACGTGGTCGGGCTGGCCTTCAGCGCCGGCGAGAGCAAGAACGTCCTGCACGTCCAGTTCAAGCCCAACGCCCCGGCGCTTTCCGACTTCAAGGCCGGCGGGAACTGCAAGGACTTCGTGAAGAAACTGGGGCCCGCGCCCTTCCTTTTAACCTGGAGCCTCGCGAACCCCGTCCAGTCGCTCCAGAACCTGATGGGCAAGGCCGGCGACGCCAACTCGTTCAAGTCGTTCGACAAGGAGGTCGCGGGCCTGTTGGGCATGAGCCTTTCGCAGCTCTCCAAGGCCCTGTCGGGAGGCGCCGGGGGCGTGGCGGTCTTTCCCGCCGAAGGCAGCCCGGTTCCCGGCGTGCTGGCGTTCGCCAAGCTGAGCGATTCGAAGCAGCTCACCGCGGCCCTCGCCAAGCAGTACGGCAAGCAGGAAGGCGTCGAAGCGAAAAAGTTCGAGAAGGACACGCTCTACGCGATCCCTGCGCCCTTCGCCAGGATGCTCGTCGGCGTGCGCGGCGACTTCCTGGTGCTCGCCCTCGCCACCCCGGAGGTGGAATCCGCGCTGGCGTGCAAGGGCGCGGCCGACGCCCCGCTCGGCGGCGGCGAACTCCTCGGCCTCTACATGGACCCCGCGCCGTTCATGGATACGTATGCCTCGTACGTGCCGGAGGAACGCCAGAAGGAGCTGAAGGCCGCGCGCGCGCGGGCTGAGCCCGGTGGGTTCACCTTGGCGCGAAAAGAGAACGCGCTGCGCCTGAGCCTGCTTATTAAAGGAGGCGACCCGGCGGCCAAGGCGCTCGGCGAAATCGTACGCGCCTCGCTCTTGGCCTCGTCTTTGGACCTCAGCAGCCTCAGCCTCCCAAGCCTTTCCAGCGGCCCCGCCGGGGTGGAAACCCCCGGCCGCGACGTCCCCAAGCCGCTGGACACGGGCGGGGTCAACCTTACCGGCGAAGAGACCAACGCCCTTAACGCCTGCAAGGCCTTCCTCGATGCCCAGGACGCCTACCATAAGCAGGATTACGACGGCGACGGCGTCTTCGAATTCGCACTGGGCCTGCGCGGCGACGGAAGCCTCTACGAGAACAAGGACGGGGAAGGCGACCTGAAGCTGATCGATTCCGAGTTCGCCGGCGCGGAAAGGAACCGCCGGCGCGCGGGGTTCCAGAAGGCCAAGCCCTGGCAGGGCTACTATTTCAAGGTTCTCGACGGGCAGGGCCCGCGCGCCGAGGGCGGCGAAAAGAGCTACTACGAGAACAACGACCCCAAGAAGAAGGACGCCAACCTGACCGAAGGCGTAGGCTTGCTCTGCTTCCCCGCCGCCTACGGAAAGGACGCGCGTTATTCCTTCATGGTCACGCACCTGAAGAAAGTCTACTACGCCGACCTAGGCAAGACGACCTCGAAGAGCGGCGACAACCTCTACACCTTCGATCCCGAACCGGATAAGGGCTGGAAGCTGCTCACGAGCCTTGCGGGCGGGGAGTGAGCGCTATTAGCGCCGGGGCGCGTCACGGCGGCAAGTCTATTGGGGTCTGGGCAACTCCATCTTCCGGCTCAGCGGTCCCTGCGCGCTACGGCATGGCCGCGCGCGGGAAGCCCTCGCTTCGAAGGCCTCGCGTCCCGCGGCGAGTCAGGCCCAAAAGAAAGCGCGGGCCTTGATAGGCCCGCGCTTTCGGTACGTCCCAAACCCCGGCGCGGCTTACCGCGACGCCAGCGTCTCCTTGGTGATCTTGACGTTATTCGGCAGGATCACGATATCCACGCGGCGGTTCTTGGCCTTGTCCTCGGCGCTCTTCTCGGGCCAGACCACCGGCTGGCTGAAGCCGTAGCCGGCCGTGTAGAGGTGGCTCGAGGGAACCTTGCCGTCGCTGACCAGCCAGTCCCAGACGGCCTTGGAGCGGACCTGCGAGAGTTCCATGTTGTCCTTGAACATCTTCTTCGTGCTCTCGCGCACGATCGGGGGTGCTGTCGGTGTGCCCCTCGACGCGGACGTAGTGGTTGGCGTACTGCCCGGTCAGGGTCTTGGCGACTTCGGCGAGCGTCCGCTCGGCGCCGGGCTTCAGGGTCGCGCGGCCGGAATCGAAGAGCACCGTATTGGCCACGCGAATGGTGATCGCGCCGGGTTCCTTCGAGTTCCCGCTCGTCACCGTCACGTCGCTGCTCCCGGTGTTGGCCTGGAGCTTCGCCTGCAGCGCGGACATCTCCGACTGCATGCTGGTGAGCTGCTGGCGCAGCGCATTGGTCTGCTGCACGTTCTGGGCGGTCATCGTATGGACCTGCTCAGTGATCAGCTTGTTCTGCTCCTGGGCCTGCAGCGCCAGGCGCTGGGCATTCTCTTTCTCGAGCTGCGTCATGGCATTCTGTTCTTCCAGACGCCGGATCGTCGAGTCCTTCTCGTTCAACGCGCGCTCGGCGCGGGACTGGTGTCCGCAGCCCGAGCCCAGCATCAGCGCTCCACCGGCCAGCATGGCCACGGCCACCTTCCTGAATCCGAACATGCGAGTCTCCTTCCGGCTTCGGGGCGGCTGCCCCCCACGATTGGGTCTTGGGGCCGGAGTCACGGATCCGGCCGTCATCTGCGTGCAGGATGCGCTACTCGGACAGCCCGCGGCGGCGTATTTCGTCCGCCCGGGCGCGAACCTCGTCCTGCATCGTCAAGATGGCGGCCCTTCCTTTAGTGGAGAACTCACAATCCGGACTATCTTTCAATAACGCGCCGGGGGTGGCTAATTCCTGCCGAACCGTCTCGGCGACGCAGGCGCGCGCGTCGAGCACCGAGACGCTTGCCGGGCCGCAGGCGGCCTGGCGGATCCGGCCCGTCCGGGCCATGTGCAGGTGGTGCCGGTCCTGAGGCTTATAGAATCCTCGCGGACCCAGCGGCGCCTGGGTCACGCGCACTTCGCGGGCGGTCCCGGCGTCATCCTCGACCCGCGCCATGGCCTCGGCCATGTACGGCAGGCCCAGCCATTCCTCGACCGCGTGGAGCGTCGTGTTGCAGACCATCGTCACGCCCAGGAAGACCAGCTTGGACGGCCCGCCGTCGGCCCGGACGTAGTGCGCGTAGGCGCCGTCCCAGCCGCCGAAGGTCGTCGTCTCGACGCCGTGGCCGGCCATCCACGCCGCGGCCCGCGGCCCGATGCAAGCGAGCGAGTGCGTCGGATGCCCGCTCCGCACGGCGTCCTTGCGCTTGCGGAAGAGTTCCGTGATCGCGCCCACCCGCGAGGGCGTCCGCGCCGGGTGGAAGGCCAGTCCGTCGGTCTTCGGGAGGCTCACGTACGTCGCCGTCAGCGCGGGCATGACCACGTGCCCCGCCGGGCCGACCGCCTCCAGCAAAGCATCGATGACGGCCTTGGGACCGCCGTCGAACGTCCCGAAGCTCTTGAGGGAACTGTGGACCATCAACGTGTCGCCATGCGCGACGCCGCACGCGCGCAAGGCTTGTAGCAGCATGGAGGGTGTGGAAACCGCGGCGGGCGTCTCGGACATACGTGTAGTATGCCGGCTCAAGTTCCGAGTTCCAAGTTCCGAGCAGCGAATAAAGGCGGTCCTTAGCCACTCGCCGCTCGTGCCTTGACCCTCGAACCTGCCGTTAGAATTCGTCCGGCTTCTTAGGTTGGTCTTCCCGCGGCGGAGCCTGTTCGGGTTGCGCCGGCGGCGCGCCCTGGTCCTTACCGAACGCCTCCTTGGCCGCCTGCATCTTGGCGAAGCTGACGGGCACCTTCGTGACGCCCCGCCCTTCTTCCTTCAACTGGTCGATGCTCTCCTTGAGCGCCTGCTGGAAGGATTCCTCGTCGAGCCACTCCACGTGGCCGTCCGCGAAGAGCGCGTTGCGCCCTTCCGCGCCCAGGTCGATCTCTTCGTACGCGAGGATGCCGACCCCGTCGGCCAGGGTGTATCCGGCGAGGTAGATGTAGCCGATGTCCTGGCCGGGTCGCAGCGGATTCTGGAACAGCCGCGCGTCGACGATGTACCCGCCCATCAGTTGCGCCGGATCCTTGGGATAGCGCCCCTGGTTCGCCTCGACGTCGGCGAACATCATGCAGGCCTTGCCCATCTGCGAGAGGTTGCTCGCGCTCTGCGTGCGCTTGGCGTTGCCCCGGGCGCGCGCCAGCACCGGCAGAGCGAGGCCCGCGCCCACGGCCACGACCGCGATGGCCGCCAGTTCCGTGTTCCCGCCGCCGGGCATCGGAGGCGGCAGGTCGCTGCGCATGCGCCAGCCTTCCGGCGCGAACTCCAGCACCATCCCGTGCGGGGCGTCGAACTGCGCGAAGAAGCCCGCGTCGGGCCAGAGCCCCAGGTCCACGCCCTGCAGCAGGGACAGCAGCGTCCGACCCGCCGGGCGGCCCAAGAAACGGTTGACCGCGGCCAGCGGCGGCAGGTTCGGCAGGACCGGCGCCTGCGGCGCCTGAAGGTTGGCCAGCGCGGGTTGCTCGGAGACCACGCAGAGCACCGCGGTGGCCGCGCCGAGCCCGATCATGCTCATTAGCAGCGTGCCCGTCCCCGATTCGTGCGCGTCCTCGTAGGCGAAGCCCGGCGGAAGCGCCGCCGGATCGAAGGGCCGCCCCGTCAGCCGCTCCAGCGTCTTGCGGAAGGGCTCGTGCGCGCGGAGGTCGTCGGGAGCCTTCAGTTGCTCCAGGCCCATCCGCATCGCGTTCGGCGCGTTCGAAAGGAGCAGCCGGTCCCCGACGACCGCGAAGACCAGGCCGCCGCCGAGGATCTTCCCGGAGAGGTAGTGCGCCTTCTGCCCGCCGAAGTCGAGTTCCTTCCAGCGCAGGCTCTGGGTCAGTTCGGTCCCTTCGCGCTCGCCCGCCAGGAAGACGGCTTTCAGCTTCTCCAGGCACTCGGCCATCTTCTCCGGGCGGTGCAGCCCCACGGAACCCACCAGCCCCGGCCCCCAACTGACCAGCGGCGGCCCCGAATGCAGCCGCGTCGCCGCGAAGACATAATCGCCCTTCAGATTCGCCAGCAGGTCTTCCTGGAGCTTGAAGCCCAGCATCTGCTGCATCTGCTCCAGGGCCAGGTCGAGCATCCCTTCGTTCTGCTCCAGGGCCATGGCGTCGCGGACGAGAGGCAGCAGCTTGCTCGTATCGAAGCGCCAGCCGAAGGCGAACGGCGCGTCCTTGGCCACGAGCTTGAGCGCCTCGGCGGGGATCGGGTCGCGGCCCAGCATGCAATCCAGCAACGCCGCGCGCGCGCCGGCCTCGTTCAGGTTCATCCGCATCTCGCCCGACACGACGCCGTCACGCAGGCTCAGGCCAGCGCTCCACAGCCCCAGCTTGTCGAAGCCCAGGAGGCTGAAGGCCCGCCGCATCCGTTCACGCTCGTCTTCGGGCTCTTCTTTTTCGACCTCCTTCAGGATCTGCGGCCAAGCGAAGAAGCCCCAGCCGAGGCTGTCCTTGAAATGCTCCCGGGCGGCGGCGAAGCCGGGGAGCGCGGCGAGCCGCTTGCCGGGGTCGCCGCCCTGCGTGCGCGCGAATATCTGAGGCAGGATCTCCGGCGGGTCCACGACCAGGAGCCCGTTCCCGACCAGCGTGGCGGCGGAGTCCTGGCCCAGGCCCAGTTCCAGGCGCTCCCCGTCCGGCGCTGGAGCGCGGCCCAGGTCCTTGGCCAGGCGTTCGCGCAGGCTGGCGCCCGGCCCGAACCGCACCAGCCCCGCCGCGTGCGCGTCTTGGGGGCCCGCGCCGCCGAACCAGACGCCCACGTCGAGCCGCATGCCGAAGAGGAACGAACGCGCCTCGCCGAACTGCTCGAGCTTGGGCTCCTTGGCGCGGAACGCCTCCCACTGCTGCGCGATCCGCTCCACGGCCGGGGCGAAGAACGCCTGCATCTCGGGGCGGCGGAGCATCTCGGCGGTCCGCGTCGCGCCCAACTGCCGCTCGAGCCGGTCCACGCTGGGCAGGAAGAAGCCCAGCACGGTCTCGGCGGGAAAGACCTCTTCGGCCGGAGGCACTTCGGCCTCGCCGGCGCGCGCCGGGATTGCGGCCAGCGCCAGAATCCACGCCGCCAGGATCGTGCGCGTCACGCCGCGCCGCCATCGATACGCCATCGTCGTGCCTCCGCCGGGATGAGGGGAATCCGAGACTATGCCGATTCTCTTACGCTTTCTTTTAGGTCGCCAAGGGCGGAGAGCAAGAAGAGGAATGCGACTGTTCCATTCGCGATTCTGCGCTGCGTTCTCCGCGACTCTGGGGTAAGTAGGTCGCCATGCCCCTCCAGCGCCTCCCGCTCCTTGCCGCCGGCCCGCTCGCCGCGCTGCCCGATGGCTTCCGCGGCCTCGCCGGTTTCCCGATCCGCTACGCGCAACCCGCCCTGCGGCTGCGCCTGGAGCGTCCGGCCGGGCGCGCCGCCGGGAAGCTGCTCCTGGTCGTGGGCCTCGACTGCCGCTTCGAGGCGGCCCTGACTTTCGAAGCCCCCTGGGCCGGCTGGAGCCAGCGCCTCGATGCGTCTTTCGTGAGCAGCGCGCAACGCCTGTACGTCGAACTCCCCGAAGCCGTCGTGGGCGGCCTGCACGCGCACGAGCTGCTCGTCGCGAACGAAGGCGAAGCGCCGCTGGCCTTCGTCGCGCCGGAGGCCGAGGCGCCCGGGCTGGTCCCGCGCGTGCTGCTCGGGCGGCCGGACGAGCCGGTCGGCGAGGCGCTCGAACGGCTCCGCGAGCCCGCGTACGCGCCGTTCGGCTGGATCGGCGGCTGCGTGCTGGAAGGCCTGCAGCTCCTGGGCGAGGCATCCGGCGACGCGCGCTGCCGCGCGGCGCAGGAGGCCCTGCTCGCGCGCTACCTCGGGCCGCAAGGGCTGGCCTTCGAAGACCCGCGCGGGCGGCTCACCACGGGCCAGGACGAGAGCATCGAATCGACGCTGCCGTATGCCACGCTGGCGCGCCTGCAACCCGGGCATCCCGCGCTTGAGACCGCCCTGGCGGTCTGGAGCCGCAAGCGCCAGCCCGACGGCGGCGTGCGCGATCATAGCGACACCTGCGAAGGCAATTACACGGTGGCTTATCCCATGATGTTGCTGGGCCGCCAGAGTGGCGACGCGCGCCTCCTCGATTCCGCCCTGCGCCAGCTCCGCCGCCGCCGCGAAACCCTGGTCCTCGACGGCGACGTGTACCTGCGCCACGCCGACGGGCAGCGCTCGTTCCGCAACTGGACGCGCGGGATCTGCTGGTATCTGCTGGGCTTGGCCCGGACCCTGGAGGCGGCCGAACGGCCGCCCGCCGACCTGCTCGAACACCTCGCCGAACGCGCCGCCTGGATCGCCGCGCGCCAGCGCCCCGACGGGCTGTGGGACAACTTCCTGGACGAGCCCGGGCCGCCGCCGGATACCTCCGGCTCCTGCGGGATTGCCGCCGCGCTGCTGCGCGCCCGTCAGGCAGGGCTGCTCGAGGCGGATTGCGGCGAGCTTGCCGGGCGCGCCTTCGCGGCGGCCGCCGCCTTCCTTGCACCGGACGGGTATCTCGCCGGCGTGGCCCCGAACAACAAGCGCGGCGAGGCCGCCCAGCACACCGGGCGCCGCACCTGCGAACCCTTCGCGCTGGGGCTCTTCGGCCAGCTCGCGGCGGCGCTGTTGCGAGAGCGCCGCTGGAGCGTCAAAGCGCGGGCTTGACCGTCACGCCGGGATCCGGACCCGTCAGAAGCCCGCGCCCGGGTTGTGCTTGCGCAGGATCGCACGGCCGGAGTCGGCGCCGCGGTCCTTCGGCGCGGCGGGATCCCCGGTCTGCTGCAGCTCCCAGGCGCAGTGCATCCCGTAGACGTCCTCGGGGGAGAGGCTGTCGGTGGTCTCGCCGAAGAGCGCGAAGGTGATCGAGCCGACCATGCCCATGCCCCGCTCGTCGGCCCCGCCGGGTTCCTTGGCCCGGTAGGCGTACTTGAAGAGCCAGACGCGGCGGCGGTCGCCGGTGGGCGGCCAGAAGATCTCGCGCGTGTCGTACAGGGCCAGTTCGTCGGGCGCGCGCCCGAACTCGTTGGGGTGCTGGAGCCACTCGGACATCTCGGCGAGCGCCTTGAAGTCCGGGTCGCGGGCTTGGCCGGGGATCGCATCGGCGCGCCCCAGTTCTTCCAGGTAGCGCACGGCGCGCGCGCTGCAATGCGGCAGGCTCGCGCTCTGAATCAGCTTCTTCAGCCCGTTCTCGCTGCCGACCTTCGCCGAGGCCCACGCGGCCTCGAGCTGCACGCCGGGGTCGATGTGGTCCAGCGCCAGCGCCAGCAGTCCGTCGCGCTGCGGCTTGTCGACGAACGGGAGCGCCGCCGTCGCGCTGTGGGCCCGCGAAAAGGCCCCCGGATCCGAGTCGCGCAGGCAGGCTTCCAGGCGCTTGACGCCCTCCTCGCCGTTGAAGGGATGCCGGTCCAGCAGCCCCGCGCCCGCGCGCTGGTTGCACAGGTCCAGGAAGGCGACGCCCACGAACCCGTCCGGAAGGCGGCGGCGCAGCCGGTCGATCAGCTCGCCCGCCAGCGGATGGTCCTCTTCGAAGGCCGAGAAGACCACCGACCACATGTAGCCGCGGTTGAAGGGGTCGCGCGCGGCGGCGACGATCCGGCCGAGCGTCTCTTCGCAGGGATAATAAGCCAGGATCTTCAGCACGAACATGAGCTCGGAGCCGCAGAGCGGGTCGTCGGGCTTGCGCTCCAGCGCGGCGAGGCGCGCGTCGTACAGTTCGAGCAGCACGGGGATGCCGTCGGCCTTGAGCCGCGCGTAGGCGTCCTCTCCGGCGATCTGCTGAAAGAAGCCCGCCAGCGTGTGCAGGGGCGAGCGGATGAAGGCCTCGTCGTCCGCGCGGGGATGGTCGCGGTAGAAGCGCAGCGCCTCGCAAAGCACGCCCGCCTCGGCGCCGGTCTTCAACTCCAGGTCCGCGTAGTCGCCGAGGGTCGCGCGCAGGTCGGCGCCGGGCCGCAAGCCGCGCAGCAGCGCCTCGCGAAAGGCCTCGGGGTCGGCACTGCCCATGCCTGAGCTATAGCGCGGGGGGGCCGGGAAGCAAACGCATCGCCGCGCGCAAGGACCGCGGCTACACGCCGCGTTCGGCGCGCCGCCGCTCCAGCGCCGCGACGAGCTTCGCGAGGGTTTCCGCCTGCGACAGGAAGGTCGTGTCGATCTCGAGCGCGTCGTCGGCCTTCTTCAACGGCCCCACGGCGCGGCTGGCGTCCACGTGGTCGCGGTATTCGATCTGCTTACGCAGCCCGTCCAGGTCGTAGATCTCCCCGCGCGCCTGGAGTTCCGCCGCGCGCCGGCGCGTGCGTTCTTCCAGATCCGCCTGCACGTAGAACTTGATCAGCGCGTCGGGGAATACCACGGTCCCGATGTCGCGCCCTTCCAGCACCACGCCCGGCGCGTGATGCTCCAGCACGTCCAGGGCCGCCTGCCGCATCTTCGCCACGAGCGCCTCGCGCACCTTGTCGTTGTTCACGACGGGCTTGAGCTTCTGCGTCAGCGCGGCGGTGAACAGTCCATCCGTCAAGTCGCGCCGCTTCGCGCCTTCGCGCCCCGCGACGACGAAACGCGGGTCGCCGGAGTTCGTCGCGCAGTCGTATTCGAACATCATGTCCCGCGCCACCTTCGCGACGCGCTCGCCGTCCTCCACGTCGATGCCGCCTTCCTCGACCAGGTACGCCACCGCGCGGTACATCGCGCCCGTGTTCAGGTGCGCGAAGCCCACTTCCCGGGCCAGCATCCGCGCGGCGGTCGATTTTCCGCTCCCGGCGGGCCCGTCGATGGCCACGATCAGCGGGGGAGGCGTCGGCTTGGAGCTCATCCCTCCACTATCCACCGCCCCGCGCCGCTTTCAAGTTCGAGGGCCGCCGCGGCACCCCGACTTCCGGCGTTCCTTTGCCTTCCGAAGACATGCCGATACCTTCATCGAAACCCCCGGAAAGGCGCGCCATGTCCAGGTTCCCCAGCGATTACCTCGAACGAGTCTACGCCGGCGTCCTCGGCAAGTTGATCGGCGTCTACCTGGGCCGGCCCTTCGAGGGCTGGGGCTACCGGCAGATCCTCGAGCGCCTCGGGCCGATCAGGTACTACGTCCACGAGCGCCTCGAAAAGCCGCTCGTCGTCACCGACGACGACATCTCCGGCACCTTTACCTTCGTCCGCGCCCTGGAGGACTTCGGCTGCCGCGCCGACCTCTCGGCCGCCGAGATCGGCCGCACCTGGCTCAACTACATCGTCGAGGACCGCGCCATCCTCTGGTGGGGCGGGATGGGCGCGAGCACCGAGCACACCGCCTTCGCCCGGCTCAAGAAGGGCATCGCGGCCCCGCGCAGCGGGAGCATGGAGCTGAACGGGCAGGTCGTGGCCGAGCAGATCGGCGCGCAGATCTTCATCGACGGCTGGGCGCTCGTCTGCCCCGGCGACCCCGAGCGCGCCGCCGCGCTGGCCGAACGCGCCGCCCGCGTCAGCCACGACGGGGAAGCCGTCCACGGCGCCGTCGCTCTCGCGGCGATGGAGGCCCAGGCCTTTGTCGAGCCGGACATGGACAAGCTCTTCGACCTCGCGCGCCGCTTCGTCCCCGCCGACTGCGTCATCCGCCGCCTAACCGACGAGATCCGCGACTGGGCGCGCGCCGACCGCGACTGGGAAAAGACCTTCGCGCGCATCGAGGCCGCCTACGGCTACGATAAGTTCGGCGGCGGCTGCCACATGGTCCCCAACCATGCCGTGATCGTCCTCGCGCTGGCCTACGCCCCCGACGACTTCCAGCAGGCGCTCTTGATCGCCAACACCGCCGGCTGGGACACCGACTGCAACAGCGGGAACGTCGGCTGCCTGCTCGGGATCAAGCTGGGCCTCAAGGGGCTCGACGCCGGCCCCGACTGGCGCCAGCCCGTCGCCGACCGGCTGTTCCTGCCCACCGCCGACGGCGGGCGCTGCGTCACCGACGCCGCGCGCGAAACCTGCGAACTGGCAAAAACCGCGCACGCGCTGTACGGCGAGCCCTTCGCCGCGCCCAAGGGCGGCGCGCGCTTCCACTTCGAACTCCCCGGCAGCGTGCAGGGCTTCGCTTTCGAGGAAAGCCCCGAGTGCCGCTGCATCGGCGCCGTCTGGAATGCGGCCGGGCACGGCGCAGCGGGGCGGCGGCGCCTCGCGCTCGGCTACAACGGCCTGGCCCCCGGCCGCGCCGCGCGCGCCGCGACGCCCACGTTCATTGCGCCCGACGCCGCGAAGATGCCCGGCTACGGTCTGCTCGCCTCGCCCACCCTCTACCCGGGCCAGACCCTCCGCGCCGCCGTGGAGGCCGACGCCCACAACGCCCAGCCCGTCAACGCCGGCCTGTACGTGCGCTACTACGGCGAACAGGACCGCCCGGCCTACGCGCGCGGCGAACCCCGCGCGCTGGCCCCGGGCGCGCGCGCGGAACTCGAATGGCTCGTGCCGGACCTCGGCGGCCGCCCGATCTTCGACGTGGGCCTCGAACTGGCCTCCACCGAACGCGCCGGCGGCGTCGTCTACCTCGACCGACTCGACTGGTCCGGGCCGCCGCGCGTCGTGTTCGGCCATTCCGGCGAGAAGGAGACCTTCTGGCAGCGCGCCTGGGTCAACGCCGCTGAGCGCGCCGGCTTCGGCGGCCCCGCGCGCCCCTACCGCATCCTGCAGGCTGAAGGCACGGGGCTCCTGATCCAGGGGACGCGCGAATGGGCCGGCTACCGCGTCGAGGCGCTCACCGTCCCGCACCTCGCCGCCGACGCGGGGCTCGCCGCCTGCGTGCAGGGGCAGGAACGCTATTACGCGCTCGTCCTGTCCCATCCCAACCGGATTCGGCTCGTGAAGCGCTTCTACGGCGCGCGGGTCCTGGCCGAGGCCGCATTCCCTTGGCGCTTCGACCAGCAGGTCGAACTGGCCCTGGAGACCCGCGGCGGCCGCCTTCGCGCCTTCGCCGGCGGGAAGCTCGTCCTGGAGGCCCGCGACGAGAAAGACCCGCTCGCTTCCGGAGCCGTCGCGCTGCTCTGCGCCGAAGGGCGCACCGATTGGGGTCCGGTGAAGGTGACGCCGCTGGATTGAAGCGGGCGGGAAGGTCCGCGCTACGGCCGGCCCACGACGGCCCGCGTCGTGCCGATGACGCGGATGCGCAGGGTCGACGTGAACTCCACGTTGAACGGCTCGCCGTCTTGCAGGCGGAAGACCCGAATCGAGACCGGCAGGTCGTAGAAGCCGCTCGTGCCGGGGGCGGGAATCGCGCCGAGCAGGTCGTCGAGGCTCGCGATGGTTCCAGTAGCCGAACCGAAGACCCGGCCCAGCCCGCGCGGGTTGTAGGCCATCCGCGCCCCGCGGAAGCTCGCGTTCGTCGAGTCGAACGTCTCGCCGCGGCCGTTGCTCGTGAAGATCCGCCCGCGGTTGTTCATGCTGAAGAAGTCCGCCCCCGGCGGGCCGGCGACTTCGCCGATCAGCACGCCGTCGCTCAGCATGTTCCCGTCGTCGCCGTCGCCGCCGAAGCGCACCGCGAAGACGTCGCCGGGCCGCAGGTCCAGCTTGTTCGCGCCCAGGTTTCCGCCGTAAAACAGGAACGTGAAGTTCGCGCGCAGGGTGGTCCGGTTCACGCTGAAGGTGGCTCGCGTCAGCGTCGCCGGAACCTGCTTCGGCCCGACCACGATCGTCACCGTGTCCGCCGTGGCCGCCGCGCCGTCGAAGGCCCGCAGTTGCAGCACGTAGGTCCCGGGGTTGTCGAAGGTGGCCGTGGTGTTCGGGGCGTCCTGGTTGCTGAAGGTCACGTGCCCCGGCCCGCTCAGGAGCGTCCACTGGATCGAGAGCTGTTCCGGTCCGGCGTCGGGGTCGCTGACCACGCCGTTCAGGTTCGCGGTCTCGGGGAGCGTGATCGTCTGGTCTTCGCCGGCTTCCACCAGCGGGGCCTCGTTTGCGCGCGCGGCGCCGCCGAGCGCAAGCAGGGCGGGGATCAGGAACAGAAGGAGGGTCGGAGCCCGCAGCCGGCACATGGTGCGCCTAATCTAAGTCCAATCGGGACGAGGTCAAGACGGAACGCGCTTGCGATATTGAAGGGGCGGCAGGCCGTACTTGGAGCGGAAGGCGCGATGGAAGTGCGATGGGTCGCCGAATCCGCTCCGCCGCGCCACCTCCAGGATCGGCAGCTCCGTGTGCCGCAGCAGCCCCGCCGCCGTGCTCAGCCGCGCCTCCGCCAGCAGTTCCACGAACGTCGCGCCGCAGGCTTCCTTCACGGCATGCCCGGCGCGGCTCTCGCTGAGGTTGAGCCGCCGCGCGAGGTCCGCGAGCCGTACGGGCCGCTTGAAACGCTGCTGGATGAAGTGCCGGATCAGCGTGGCTCGCCGCGCCAGCTCGTCGGCGCGCGCCGCGTCCCGGCGCCGCGGCTCCGGCTCCGCGGCATACTCCAGTTCCCAGAGCCGCAACCGGGCCGCCAACTGGCGCAGCGCCTCCAGGATCGCCGCGGCCTCCTCGTCGTCCACCGGCCGGGGCAGGGGGTCGCGCGCCGGCCAGGGCCGCGCCTCCAGCGGCGCGCCCGTGTCGCGAACCAGGTCCGCGAGCTTCGGGCCGGGCGTGCGCAGCCCCGCGAAAAGGACCCATTCCAGCTCCGACCCGCGGAAGACCGGCGCCACCCACTCGACGAACCCCGCGAAACAGGCGTGCACCCGCCCGTGCGGGTACTTCGAAAGGTCGCGCCGCAACTGCCGGTGCTCGAAGTCCATGCAGCGCCGGTCGTGGTCGTAGGCTTTCACCGCCTGGCAGAACGACTGGACGTGCTGGAAACGCTCGTGCGGCAATACCCGCCATAGCGATCCATGCAAGTCGTGGACCGTAATCCGCAGCCCGTGCAGGCGCTCGAACGCGGCGATCGCCTGCGCGGGCACCTCAAAAGCGTCGAATTCGGGCATGGCGGATCTCGGCGGTTCCGATGCTTCTGGGAGCAGAATAGCAGGTATAGCGGAAAAAGCCATTTTTCCAGCATTCCCCACCGCGCCGGAGCACGGCTCCGGGAGGTTGAATGGGAACGGATCCCCCACCCAGGAGCCGTCCCATGCGACACCAGCCTCTGACCGACGCACAGCGACGCTGCTTCAACGAGGAGGGCTACCTCATCGTTCGGAACGCGCTGGACCCCGAGACCGTGGCGCGGCTCGTCGAGGCCGGCGACCGGCTGGTCGCCTCCGCGCGGCTCAAGGACCGCCAGCGTTCCAAGTGCGGGCACTTTGACGGCTTCCGCAACGCGATCGCGATGGACGACGCCTTCCTGCCGCTTCTGACGCAGCCCACGACCGTGCCGCTGGTGGTCCAGCTCTTCGGCCCCAACCTCCAGTTGATGACCTCGCACCTGATCTACCGGCATCCGGACCCCTCGGACGCGCCGCCGACCCATCGCCATCCCGGCTGGCACCGCGACATCGCCGGGACGCCGGAAGACCTGGGGCATCCGCACATCCCGCGCATGGAGGTCAAGGTCGCCTACTACCTGACCGACCTCAGCGAGCCCGGCTGCGGCGCGACGCTCGTGGCCCCCGGCAGCCACAAACTGAAGGAGCGCCTTGTCATCTCCGACGGGCAGGTCGATCCTGTCGGCGCGCTCGAACCGAGCCTCCGCCCAGGCGACGCGCTCTTCTTCGAGAACCGCACCTGGCACGCCGGCGGGGCGAACCGTTGCGGGCGGACGCGCAAGGCCGTGATGTTCGGCTACGGGTATCGCTGGCTGCGCCCGATGGATTACCTGGTTCAGGACTCGGACCTGCTCGAGAAGATCGCCGATCCCATCGGCCGGCAGTTGCTCGGCGCCACGGGCGACCCCGAGGGCCGCTTTGTCGCCGGCGGCGGCGCCGAGCCGCTCCGGGACTGGTGCCGCGAGCATGCCGTCGCCTGGCGACCCGTGGCCTGACCGATCTCAGGCGCCGGCTGCGCTCGGACACTTGTCGAATGATGCGGGTTGCGTAACGTGGGGCTCGTCTGAACCCCGTGGAGCGCGCCCATGAGCCTGCCCGCCGAGAGCCTCAATATCGTCTTCGCCGACAAGGAGCAGGCCGAACTGCGCGCGGAGCCCCTGCGCCCGCCCGGCAAGGGCGAGCTGCTGGTCCGCGCGACTTGGACCCTCGTCTCGACGGGCACCGAGACCATCTGCTACGGCCGGCGCTTCGAGGCCGGCACGCATTGGGACAAGTGGGTCAAGTACCCGTTCCATCCCGGCTACAGCTTCGTGGGCGTCGTGGAAGCCGTCGGCGAGGGCGTGGAAGGCTTCCATATCGGCGAGCGCGTCAGCAGCACGCACGGGCACCGGCAGTTCGCCGTGGGGCCGGTCAAGGATTGGATCAAGGTGCCGGACGGCGTCGCCGACCGCGACGCGGCCTGGCTGACGCTGAGCTACATCGTCCAGAACGGCGTGCGCCGCGCGCAGCACGCGCTGGGCGAGGACATCGTGATCGTGGGGCTCGGCCCGCTGGGGCAGTTGGCCACCCAGTTCGTGCGCCTGCTGGGGCCGCGCGAGCTGATCGCCATCGACCCGGTCCCCGAGCGCCTGGAAATGGCCCGCCGCCACGGCGCCACCTTCGCCATCAACCTCGACGTCAAGGCCGCGCAGGAGCCGGTAAAGGAGCTTACCGAAGGCCGCCTCGCCGACGCCGTCTACGACATCACCGGCAACGACAAGGTCTTCCAGGCCGCGCAGCAGCTCCTGCGCAAATTCGGCAAGCTCGTCCTGATCGGCGACACGGGCACCCCCAGCGGGCAGCACCTCACCGGCGAGGTGATCAGCAAGAGCCTCAGCATCCTCGGCAGCCACGCCACCAACACGCCGCCCGAGGAGACCGACTTCACCCCCTGGACCCGCCAGCATATGGTGCGGCTCTTCTATCAGTTCCTGAAGGACGGCCGGATGCGCATGACCGACCTCAACACCCACGTCTTCGCGCCGAAGGACGCCCAGGCCGCCTATCAGAAGCTGCTCCACGACCGCGCGCGCACCATGGGCTGCCACTTCGAGTGGAAGGCGTGAGCGGAATTCACGATCGCGGATGGACGATGGAACGGCCAGGCGGCGGTTTCCATCCATCGCCGCTCGGGCTCACCTCGACTTGATCTGCGTCCACAGCTCGTCCCAGACCTGCGAATCGGCGCCGAGTTCCTCCTGGATCTGGAGCTTGCGCATCAGCTCCTCCGGCGGATAGATGCGCGGGTTTTCGCGGTCCTCCTTGGAGAGGTGCTCCAGCGCGGCGGCCACCGGCGAGCCGTAACCCAGCGCCGTCGCCTGGCGGGCCGCGTGCTTCGGCTCGCAGAGCCAGTCGATCAGCTTGTGCGCGCCGTCGGGGTTCGGCGCGTGCTTCGGGATCGCGAGGCTGTCCACCCAGAGCACCGAGCCTTCCTCCGGGATGAAGAAATCCACCTGTTCGCTCTCTTTCATCGCGCGCACGCCTTCGCCGTTCCAATTCACGGTCATGTCGATTTCACCGGCGAGCACCTTGTCCTTGGCTTCGGTCCCGCTGCTGAGGAAGCGGAACTTCTCGCTGTGCTTGGCCTGGATGAGCAGTTCCGCGGCGGCCTTCAGCTCTTCCCGGTTCCGGGAGTTGCTCGACTTGCCCTGGTAGACGAGCGCCGAGCCGAGCAGGTCGCGCATCTCGTCGAGCAGCGCGAAGGTGCCCGCGGGCTCCTTGAAGATCGCGCTCCAGCTTCGCGGCGGGTCCTTCAGCTTGTCCTTCCGGTACAGGATCCCCGTGGTGCCCCAGAAGTACGGCGCGGCGTACTTGTTGCCCGGGTCGTGCGCGGCGTCGCGGAAGCGCGGGGCGATGTGCTTCAGGTTCGGGAGCTTCGCGTGATCCAGCGGCAGCAGCATGTCCAGCTTGATCATGCTCGCGACCGAATGCGCCGAGGGCACGACGATATCGTATTCCTTGTCGCTGCCGGGCTGCTGGAGCTTCGCGAGCATCTGCTCGTTCGACTCGAAATAGCTGAGCTTCACCTTCAGCCCGGTCTGCTTCTCGAATTCCGCGACGACCTCCGGGTCGTGGTACTCCGACCAGATGAAGACGCTGACGATCCCGCCGGCCGACGGCGCATCGGGGCCGCCCGCGCTCTTCGCGGCCGTGCCGGTCTTGCCGCCCGAGCCGCAGCCGCCGAGGGCGAAGGCGAACAGGGCGAACAGGGAAAGGATCAGCGAACGCATCTCATGCCTCCTTGGCGCGCGTCAGGCGTTCCACCCCCACCACCAGCCCCACGGTGACCAGCACCATGAGCGTGGAGAGCGCGTGGATTTCGGGGCTGATCCCGCGCCGCAGCGAGCCGTAAATGAAGATCGGCAGCGTATCCGAATGCGCGCCCGTCGTGAAGAAGCTGATGATGAAGTCGTCCAGCGAAAGCGTGAAGGCCAGCAGCGCCCCGGCGACCACCGCCGGCATCAGCAGCGGCAGCGTCAGGTGGCGGAAGACGAACCCGCGCTCGGCGTACAGGTCCCGCGCGGCCTCGTAGAGGTCCTTCTCGAGCGTGCTCAGCCGCGCCCGCACCACCAGCGCGACAAAGGCGACCTGGAACGTGATGTGCCCCAGGATCATCGGGACCATCCCGGGATCGAAGACCGAGGAGGCCGAGCGCAGGCAGGCGAAGGCCACCACTAGCGCCGCCGCGAAGAGGATGTCCGGCGTGATCACCGGCAGGTGCAGCAGCACGTCCAGCCCCCGGCGCAGCGCCGGCGGCCAGGGCATCCGGTCCAGCCCCAGCGCCAGCAGCGTGCCGAGGACCGTCGAGACCGCCGTCGAGACGCACGCCAGCAGCAGCGTGTTCCGCGCCGCCGCGCCGATGGTCTCGTTCTGAAAGAGCTTCGCGTACCAGGCCCAGGTGAAGCCCTGCCAGGAGGTCCCGTAGCGCGCGGCGTTCACCGACTGCACGGCGATGGTCAAGAGCGGCGCGTAAAGCAGCGCCAGCGCCAGCAGCACCGGCGGGAGCACCCAGCGCATGCGCAGGGCGTTCATGCGCGCGCCCCCTGTTCGTCCTTGAGCTGCGCGCGCCAGTACAGGAACAGCCCGCACAGCGAGCAGCCCAGCAGCGCGAGGCTCACCGCCGCGCCGAACGGCCAGTTCCGCGCCGCGAAGAACTGCTGCTGGATCAGGTTCCCCATCAGCATGTAGCGCGCGCCGCCCAGCAGGTCGGGGATCACGAAGGCGCCCAGCGCCGGCACGAACGTGAGGATCGTCGCCACCGCCAGCCCCACCCGCACCTGCGGCAGGATCGCGTGCCGGAAGACCAGCCAGCGCCCGCCGTAGAGATCACGGGCCGCGTCCACCAGCGACCCGTCGAGCCGCTCGGCCGCCGCGTATAAAGGCAGCACCGCGAAGGGCAGCGAGCCCGAGACCATCCCCAGGTACACCGCCAGCGCGCCCGGATAGAGCGACTCGTCGGCGTTCAACAGGCCCGCCCCGCGCGCCAGCGCCGTCAGCGGCGAATGCGTCCCGAGGATCGGGAACCACCCGTAGGTCCGGATCACCAGGTTGGTCAGCATCGGCACCACCACCAGCGCCAGCCACAGGTAGCGCCGGCTCGGCGGGCGCGAGGCCACGAAGAAGGCCAGCGGGAAGGCGAGGAGAATGCACAGCGCCGTCGTCACCCCGGCCACCGCGACGCTGCGCGCGAGAATCCAGAGCAGGTCCGGCGACCAGCCCAGGATCCCGTACCCGGCCAGCCGCTTCATCTGGTCGAGGCTGAAGCTCCAGACGACATCCCCGTAGGTCCCGCGCGTGGCGAAGGCCAGCGCCACCAACGCCAGGCTCGGCAGCGCCAGCAGCAGCGCGATGAAGCCCATCCCTCCGGCCAGCAGCGCCGCGCCGCGCGCGTACAGCCCGCGCCGCGCGACAAGCTCCCCCTCCCAGACGATCCGCTCAGCCATCGAGAAGCCTCACGTGTTCCGGCGGAAAGCGCAGCCAGGCCCGCACCCCCGGGGCCAGCCCCTCGCGCGGGGCGCACTGCACGCGCACCGCGCCGGGTTCGAGCAGCAGTTCCACGTGGTCCCCGCGGTAGACCCGCTCGGCGATCCGCGCCTCGAAGACGTTGGGGCCGGGCGAGGCGGGCGCCTCCAGGCTCACCTCGATCCGCTCCGGGCGGATGCAGGCCAGCCCCGCCGTCCAGCCCGCGGGGCCTTCGGCGCTCAGCTTGCCGAGCGGCGTGACGATCGCATCGTCCTCGCGCCTGGCCTCGAACAGGTTCGCCGCGCCGAGGAACTCGGCGACGAAGCGCGTGCGCGGGCGCTCGTAGACCTCCTCCGGCGTTCCGTCCTGCTCGATCCGCCCGTCCCGCATCAGCAGGATCCGGTCGCTCACCGTCATCGCCTCGTCCTGGTCGTGCGTGACGAGCACGAAGGTCCGCTGGAGCCGCCGCTGCAGCCGCCGCAGCTCCAGGCGCAGCTCCGCCCGCAGCTTCGCGTCCAGCGCCGACATGGGCTCGTCGAGCAATAGAAGGAGGGGCTCGTTGACCAGCGCGCGCGCGAGCGCCACGCGCTGCCGCTGCCCGCCGCTGAGCTGGTGCGGGAGGCGTTCGGCCAGCGGCTGAAGCTGCAGGAGCGCCAGCGCGTCGCCGACCTTCGTGCGCACTTCGGCCTCGGGCACGCGCCGCGCCCGCAGCCCGAAGGCCACGTTGTCCCGGACCCGCAGGTGCGGGAAGAGCGCGTAGCTCTGGAAGACCGTGTTCACCGGACGGCGGTGCGCCGGGAGCCGCCCCAGGTCCTGCCCGCCGAGGACCACGCGCCCCTCGTCGGCCAGCTCCAGTCCGGCGACGATCCGCAGCAGCGTCGTCTTTCCGCAGCCCGACGGTCCCAGCAGCGTGATGAACTCCCCGCGCGCCGCGTCGAGGGAGACCCCGCGCAGCACCTCCACCGCGCCGAAACTCTTGCGCACGTCGCGGATCTCCAGCGCGCCGGCCTTCGAGGAACCACTTGGATCGTGCGCTTCGCTCATGCGGGCAAGAGCCGCCGGGGTTTCGTCGACGTTGGATCGGATGACGGCGCGATTATCGCAGAGCCCGCGAAAACTGCTCAGAAAATCAGGTCCGAAGTCCGCGGCCGGCGGACCGCATGCGAATCCTCAGGTGTGCCGCGGGGCGCGTATTTTCAAGAAACCGCCCGCAATGCGAACCTTCTCTTTGTATCCGAGCCTCTCGGAACCCGGAACTCGGAACTCGGAACTCGGAACTCGGAACTCGGAACTCGGAACTCGGAACTCGGAACTCAAGGAAACACGACCGGTTCCCATCGCCCTTCGCGGTAGGCCGCCCAGCCGGCCAGCGCCTCGTCGCCGACGCGGAGGCTCCCGTCGCGCGCCGGGCGCAGCAGGCGCAAACCGCGGCGCTGGGCCAGGGCTTCGAGCCGCTGCGCGTCCTCGCCGGGATCGTCTTCCCACGCGCCGCGTCCGGCCACGAGCACGCGCGCGCCGGAGCGCGCCAGCAGGTCTTCGGTCGCCGCGGGCCAGCGCCCGCCAGGTCCGGGCCAGAGCCGCGCGACGTCGGCCTCCAGCCGCGCCCCGCCGGAGTCGAGCAACCGGGTCAGCGAGGCCTCCGAGCGGGCCAGCGCGAAGAGGATCCGCGCTCCGGGAACGCCGACGCGCACGGCCAGCGCCTCGCTTCCGCGCGCGGGGAGCTTGTCCGCGGCGTCGCTGGCGAAGTCCCAGCGCACGTCGCCGGGGCCTTGGAGCGCCGCGCCCGGATCGGCCGGGCCGTAGGGCACGCCGCGGCGGGCGAGCTCGGCTTCCAGCCCGCGCAGTTCGGCGCTGGGTGCCGCGGAGCGGGGCAGGATCGCGCGGCGGACCGGCATCCGCGCCAGCAGCTCCCGCGCTCCGCCCAGCGCATCGGGATCGTCTTCCGTGCAGACCAGCAGCGCCAGCGCGCGGAGCCCTGCCGGCGCAGGCCCTCGGCGAGCTTGCGCCCGTCGCCTTCGCCGCCGGCGTCCACCAGCGCGGCCTCGCCTCCGGGGGTCTCGACCAGCGCCGCGCGCCCGAAGGCCAGGTCGTAAATCGTGACGCGCGGGCGCTCGGGCCGGTCGCGGAAGAGCCCCCCGGCCAGGATCGCCGCCGCGCACAGCGGCAGGATCCAGGCCGCCTGGGGCAGCGTCAGCCGCCGCCCGCGTTCGAGCCACGCCCAGCCCAGCAGCCCCGCGTACGCCGCGCACGCCCACCCCGCCGGAGCGGGGACCTCGACGCTGGCCGCCGGCAGTTCGCCCACGAAACGGTTGAAGCCGAGCAGGATCGTCAGCGGCACGGCCAGCAGCGCGGAGAGCGCCCCGCCGCCGGCCAGCGTCGCCAGCAGCCCGCCGACGAAGGCCAACCCGGCCAGCGGCACCGCGACCAGATTCGCGAAGACCGCCAGCAGGTTGAACCCGCCCAGGTGCCACGCGACGGCCGGCGCCGTCCCGATCCAGGTCGCCAGCGAAATGAAAACGTACCGCCGCAGCCCGCGCGCGATGGCCGTCTTGCGCGCCTCGTCCGGATCCTTCACCCACGGCTCGGGGACGTTCCGCCAGCGCAGCCACGCCGACTCGAAGGTCGGGTACAGCGTCACCAGCGCGAGGACCGCCAGGAACGAGAGCTGGAAGCCCGCCGTGAACAGCTCGTCCGGCGCGATAAAGAGGATGCCCAGCGCCGCCACGGCCAGCGAGGTGAGCGGGTCGGCGGCGCGGCGCGCCAGCAGCCCCACGCCGAAGACCCCGATCATCAGCGCCGCGCGGACCGCGCTGGCCGGCGCGCCCGCCAGGAACGCGTACCCCGCGCCGGCGAGCATCACCCCCAGCATCGCGCCGCGCCGCCCGATCCCGAGCCGGCCCAGCGCGAAAAAGAGCACCAGCGCCAGCGCGTGAACATGCAGCCCGCTGATCGCGAGCAGGTGCGCGGCCCCGGCGCGCTGGAAGGCCTCGCGGTCCTCGTACGCGAGCCCCGCGCGGCGGCCCAAGACCAGCGCGTTGAGCAGCCCCGCGCGGTCCGCGTCGAGCCAGCCTTCGTTCCGTTCGGCCAGCGCCCCGCCGATCCGCCGCATGCGCAGGCCGGGGCGGAGCCACGAGGCGTGCGCTACCCGAACGAGCGTATCGGCCGCCGGCTCGCCCACCCGCCGGATCCCCTGCCGCGCCAGGCGCCGCGCGGCGTCGTAGGTTCCCGGCAGCGTGCCGCCGTGAGGGGCCTCCAGCCGCGCGAGCACCCGCACGCGCTCGCCTTCGCACGGCTCCGCCGCCGCGCCCGCCTCGTCGAGGTTCAGGGCCAACTGCACCCGCCCGCTCGCGGGCGCCAGCGTGTCGGGGGAGGCGCCCAGCGCGTGCAGTTCGACCGTCCAGCGCAACCGCGCGCGGTCCGGGCCGGTCCGCTCGCGCTCCAGGATCGTGCCCTCGAGCCACGCCAGGCCGGGGGCCTCGCCCGTGCGCCGCGTGACGTCGTGCGCCGGCAGGTGCCGCGTGGTCTGCGCATGCCGCAGCGCACCCCCGGCCAGCGCGGCCAGCAGCCCCGCCCCAAGCAGCAGCCGCCCGCGCCGCGGCCCGGAGACCAGCAGCAGGATCGCGGTAAGCGCCGTGCCGACGCACCAGCCCCCCAACGTCGAGAGCGCCGGCCGCTGCCATTCGTCGAGAACGATCCCCGCCAGGAACGCCAGCGCCAGCCACGCCAGCGGCCTGCGCCGCCGCGAACCGCTGGGATCGAGCGCCGAGCCCCGTGGGCGCGCGCCCTCGGCGAGGGTACTGGACGGCATGACCATGGGTGGAAATTAACAGGCGGAATCGGGGAGTAAATGAACGATCGGGGGGCGAGCGGCTGGCGAACTATGACCCTGAAAGCCAAGCACAAATCGGATAGATGCTGAACGCTGCAAAACAATTTCTAGAATGACCCTTTGTATTTCAATCGAGGTATCCGTTCACTGTTCACTGTTCACTGTTCACTGTTCACTGTTCACTGCCTGTCAACCTCCCGACATGACCACGCCCTCGCGCACCTCCCAAACCGCCTTGCCGCGGCACGGCGCGGTTGGTAGACAGGCGTAGGTTCCTCACGCCCACGTCAAAGCCGGAGGCTGCCTAGATGGCGAAAGCAAAGCGCGTCGTCCTGGCCGCGGTGGCGCATCCCGACGACATCGAGTTCATGATGGCGGGCACGCTCTGGCGTTTGAAGGAGGCCGGCTGCGAGGTCCACCTCTGGAACCTGGCCAATGGAAGTTGCGGGACGGCGGCGCACGACCGTGACGAGATCGTCCGCATCCGGCGCAAGGAAGCCTGCGACGCCGCGAAGCTCATCGGCGGAACGATGCACGAGCCCCTCTGCGACGACCTGGCGGTCTTCTACGACGCGCGCCTGCTTGCGGCGGCGGCAGCGGTCGTGCGGCGGGTCGATCCGGACCTTGTGCTGACGCACAGCCCCCAGGACTACATGGAAGACCATCAGAACGTCTGCCGGCTGCTGGTGACGGCGGCCTTCGCGCGCGGGATGCGGAACTTTCCCACGCAGCCGCCGGCTCCGCCGACCGGCAAGCCCGCCGCCGTCTACCACGCGCTCCCCCACGGGCTCCGCGACGGCCTGCGCCGCCGCGTGCGGGCCGGGCAGTACGTCGATATCGCGCCGGCGCTCTCCAAGAAGCGCGAGATGCTCGCCTGCCACCGTTCGCAGAAGGAATGGCTCGACAAAAGCCAGGGCATGGACGCCTACCTCAACGAGATGGAGGCGCTGAGCGCCGAGGTCGGCAAGCAGTCGGGGCGCTTCGCCTTCGCCGAAGGCTGGCGGCGGCACAGCCACCTGGGTTTCGGCCCGGAAGGCTACGACCCGCTGGCGGAGTGGCTCGGACCGGCGTGCTGGGTCGATCCGGAGTATGAAAAGGACTTGGGATAGCTCGATCGCGCTTGGGAGAATGGCTTTGAAATACTACGAGACCCACGAATCGGCGTATCGGAAACGGCTCGCCGAAGGTTACGTGATGTGGGACAAGGGCGCATACGAAAGCGTGTACACGCGTGGCTTTGTCGAACGCTTCCTCGAAAAGACCGCCTGGACGCCTGCGTGCACGAAGGTTCTGCTACTGGGCTGCGGCACCGGGCCGCTCGCGTGCATCCTGGCCGCCCAGGGCTTCCAAGTCAGCGGCGTGGACATCTCCGAATCGGCGATCGAGTTCGCGCGCAAGCAGGCCGCAGAACGCGGCCTGAAGGTCGAGTTCCTCGTGGGCGACGCGTGCCAGTCGCTTTTTCCGGAAAGCACATTCGACCTGGTGATCGACGATCACCTGATGCACTGCATCGTATTGCCCGCCGATCGAGAAAACGTGCTGCGCGGCGTGTGGAAGATGTTACGCGCGGGCGGCGAGTTTTGGGTGGAGACGATGATCGGGCACCCGGCGATGGTCGCCCCCGACTCTTGGGGCATGGACGAAGCCGGCGTCTGCTGGTCGCATATACCCGAGAGCATGCGCACGAAAGAGTGCGTCGTGCGCGACGGGAAGCTCTACTTGCCGACTCGGGTCATCCGGACTGCCCCCGGGCTGGTCCTGGAGGAACTGCGCGCGGCGGGGTTCGCCGTGTTGTGGGATGAAGTTCAGGCGCCCCAGGCCAAAACCGAGGCCGGCGTACTGCACGCGCGGTGCCGCAAGCCTTGAGGCAGCGAGCCGCAACGTTCAACCGGGAAGTGTTCAAGGAGCTTCGAAAATGGCTCGCCCGATCAGCAAAGTCGCCCCGGGGTGGTGGGACTACACGACCCTCGACGAAAAACTCCTTGCCGACGTGGCGAAGCTGAGCGTCAAGGACCTCCAGCAGCTCTCCCGCCCGGGCTTCCAGGTGAAGCTCTACGAGACCCGCGAGGAGTTCTACCTGGCCGAGGCGCTCGAATACGTCGCGGCCTGGCGGAAGGCGACCGCCGACAACCCCGTGGGCATCTGCGGCCCGATCGGACCGACCGAGCAGCTCCCGCTCGTCGCGCGCATCGTCAACGCGCTGGGCGTCAAGCTGGAGCACGCGCACTTCTGGGGCATGGACGAGTGGGTCGACGCGAAAGGCAAGCCCGTGCCGGAGGACCACCCGCTCTCCTTCGCCAAAGCCGACATGGAACTCTGCTTCGGCCGGATCGACGCGAAGCTGCGCATGCCCAAGCCCAACCTGCACTTCCCCACCGGCGACCTGGCCGCCTACAGCAGAACCTACGACCAGGTCCGCTGCCTCGTGATGCAGGGCGGGCAAGGGGAGGTGAAGCACTGGGCCTTCAACGACCCGCTCAAGCGCGAAGGCAAGTACAAGAACGCCCCGCCGGCGCCCGCCGAGTACCGCAAGCTCGCCACCCGCGTCGTCGACCTGCACCCCATGACCATCATCCAGAACGCCCGCACCAGCGGCGGCGGGCAGGTTGCCCTGGTTCCGCAGCAGGCCGCCACCGTCGGGCCCGTCGAAACCTGGAAGGCCGAGAAGGTCAGCATCTGGCACGCCGGCAACCACGATAACCCCTTCGGCCAGCGCCTGACCGCGTTCATGATCTCCAAGCGGCTGCCCGACAGCGCCTGCCCCATGTCGCTCCTCGCCGACCACCCGAACGTGCAGTTCAATTATCTCCGCAGCGGGATCGGGACCTGCGCAGCCGAAATGCACTGAAGCGCGCAGGAGCGTGTCTAGACCGCCGACTACTTTAGGGTAATATTTGCTCCACGTGGAGTAATGGGGCTGTAGAGCCCCCTCGTGTGTCTTGCGTCACTAACGCACATAGGTGCATCTTTTTTCAGGTCTCAGTAGACGGAATCGGAACACCTAGCACCGAGCTTTCGACTCGTGTATAACTTGTTTGAAATTATGAAGTAAAGTATTTGAACGCATAGACGATTCGAGGTCTTGGCCCACAGCATCGGTATTGAAGTCACCGGTGCCTTAGGGGATAACCCCAGGGCCTACCCCTCGATCCCGAGTGTCCGGACCCAGAATCCCAGCTTCTTGATTTTAGGTTTTCATTTGCTCCACGTGGAGCAATGGCCCGTTTCGCTGCGCCTACCCTTTGATCCCCGTCATCGCCACGCCGCGGATGAACGTTTTCATCGCGAGCACGAAGAGGACCACCAGCGGCAGGCTGAAGATCGTGGCGGCGGCCATCACGAGGTGCCAGGGGCTCCCGCCCTGCTGCGAGAGGAAGGCTTGCAACCCCAGCGAGATCGTGAACTGGCTCTTGTCGGTCAGGTACAGCAGCGGGCCCATGAAGTCCTTCCACGCGTACAGGAAATGGAAGAGCGCGACCATCGCCAGCGCCGGCTTGCTCAGCGGCACGACCACGTGGAAGAAGATTTCGAGTTCGCTGCACCCGTCGATGCGCGCGGCGTCGAGCAGGTCGCGCGGCAGCCCCAGGAAGAACTGCCGCAGCAGGAAGATGTTGAAGGCCGCGCCGAACCAGGAGTGGACCCAGAGCGGCTTGAAGGTCCCGATCCAACCCAGTTCGCGGTAGACTTGGTAGAGCGGCACCATCGTTGCCGGGAAGGGGATCATCATGGTGGCGAGGGTGAACGCGAAGAGCGCCGCGCGGCCGCGGAAGCTCCCGAAGGCGAAACCGTAGGCGGCCAGGGCCGAGGCGAAGGTCGTGCCGATCATCCCCAGGAGCGCGATCCAGAGCGTATTGAAGAGCATCCGCCCGAAGTCCATCTTGCGCAGGCCCGCCGGCACGTTGCCCCACATGAAGCGGACCTCGCTGCGCAGGTCTTCGGGCGGCACGACGCCCCAGGCATAGGGGACCGGCTCGCCGCTCCCGGCGGGCTTCGTGGTCAGCCCCGCGTCGGGGACCGACTCCTTCACCAGCACCCAGCCGGCGGGGCAGGTCTCAAGGACCGTGCAGGCGAAGAGGCGTTTCCCAGGCTCGGCCCCGACCTGGTAGCGCAGCTCCGCCGGGCCGGGCTCGACCGGCTCGCCCCAGGCGCCGCCGGCGGGCCTCAGGTCGGCGAGCGGAACGAGCAGGCGGTCCTCGAACGCCTTGCCGCGCTCGCCGGCCTCGGCCAGCTCCCGCGCCTCGTGGACGATCGCGTGGGGCGCGTCCAGTTCGCGCTGCCGCACGACCGCCATTCGTTGGGGCGATGCGTCCTCCGCCGCGGCGCCGCCGGGCGCGTACGGCTTCAGCGTGGCCGTCTCGGTGCGCGGGAGGTATTCCGGCGGCGACTTGAGCGTCTGTTCGAGGGGCTTCAGGCCGGTGAGGATCATCCACGCCAGCGGGAGCAGGAAGACGGCGGTGGCCAGCAGCAGGAAGCCCTGCAGGCCCAGGCGGGCGAAGGGTCCCAGCGCGCCGCGTTCGGCCGGCGCCACGTCCTTTTCGGCCGCGTCCGCCGCCATGGGTTCACCCTCCCCCGGCGTAATGGACGCGCCGCTGCCCGACGCGGAAGGCGACGAGCGTCAGCAGCGCGATCAGCCCGAAGAGGATCCACGACGCCGCGCAGGCGTAGCCCATGCGGTGGTAGTCGAAGGCGTTGTCGTAGATGAACATCGGGACCAGGTAGGTGGCGTAATCGGGGCCGCCCTGCCCGCCGGTCATGATGTAGGGCTCGGCGAAGAGCTGGAACGCGCCGATGATGGCCATGACCACGTTGAAGAGGATCACCGGCGAGAGCTGCGGCAGTTCGACGTGCCGGAAGACCGCCCAGCCCCCGGCGCCGTCGATCCGCGCGGCTTCGTAGAGTTCGCGCGGCACGTCCTGCAGCTTGGCCAGGTAGACGATGGCCATTTGCCCCACGCCCCAAACGCTCAGCAGCACCAGCGAGGGCATCGCGCCGAAGACGAGCTGCCGCTCCTTGAAGTCCAGCCCGAGCAGCCGGCCGTCCTGCATGAACGAGGGCGTCTTCCAGCTCGTGCCTCGCGCCTCCGGCGGCGGCGCTTGCCCCAGCCAGCCGCCCAGGGCGTCGAGAAAAGGGCTGGCCGCGTCCAGGACCGGGCGCAGCAAGGTCGCGACGAGCCCGTTGCCCGGGTTGAGCAGCCACATCCACAGGATCGCGCTCGCGACCGTCGGGACCAGGTGCGGGACGTAGATCGCCGCGCGGTAGAAGCTCGTGCCCCGCACCGGCGCGTGCAGCGCCTTCGCGAAGCCCAGCGCCACCAGCACGCCGGCGGGGATGGACAGCATTGCGTAGACGAGCGTGTTCAGGAGCGCGCGCTGGAAGATCGCATCGCTCGCCAGTTCGGCGTAGTTCGACCCGCCGACGTACTCCGGCGCGCGCAGCACCGAATAGTCGGTGAACGAATAACCGAAGCTCGCCGCGAACGGATACAGCGTGAAGACCAGCAGGCCCAGGATCCAGGGGACCACGAAGGCGCGCGCGCGAGGTACGGGCATGGAGCATCAGTAAACAGTGCGCGGAGATCAGTAAACAGGAAAAACCGGCGGCCTCCGGCCGGGGCGCTTCGGGCAGCGCCTGGCTTTAAGGCCGAAAGAGGCGCTCAGCGCTGATACAGCGGCAGGTACTGGTACGGCAGCGCCAGCACGATCACGCCCACTGAGGTGTCGAAGACCGGCGAGGCGCCCCAGCCGGGCGAGGACCAGGAGCCGTCGGCGTTCTGCTCTTTGAGGTACCGCCGCCGGCGTTCGCCGAAGTACTTGACCCAGTCGTCCCCGCCGATCTGGTGCAGGGCCTGCGCGGCATAGAACGTGGTGTAGCTGTCGTGCTGGTTGCGCGAGTTGTCCGCGTTGACGTGCCGCTTGACGTACTCGATGGCCTTCTTCGTCTCAGGGGCGTTGTACATCCCCGCCATGAGCAGCAGTTCGGCGCCGGCGGCCGAGAGCGCGGGCCGCGAGCCGCTCATCCCCACCCGGTAGGCCACTCCGCCGTCGGGCTGCTGCGATTTCTTGATGTAGTCGATGGCGCGTTGGAGCGTCCGGTCGGGGACGTTGAGCCCCACGTTGGCGCAGGCGCGCAGGGCCTGGACCTGCGTGATCGTCACCGAACCTTCGTCCGTGCCGCTGTTGGGTGAATAGTACCAGCCGCCCTGGCTCGATTGCGCCTTCGAGACCAGCACGATCGCCTTGTCCAGGCAGTCTTTGATCCGCCCGCCGAACTCCGTACCCGGCTCCATTCCGTAGCACTCCGCCAGGAACGTCATCGCGAAGCCGTGTCCGTACATGCTCCGGCCGTCGGTGGTGCTCCCGATGTGTCCGCTGCGGTCCTGCTGCTTGAGCAGGTACTCGATGGCGCGGGTGAGTTGGGGGCCGTATTTGCCCCGCGCGGGCGTCTGCCCGGCGGCCAGGAAGGCCAGCCCCGCCATGCCGGTCATCGCGCACGGGTAGCCCTGCGCGCCCGCGTTCCAGGAGCCGTCCCGCGCCTGGTTTTTGGCGAGCCAAGCGAGGGCTCGTTCGATGGCCTCGTCCTGCTTGGGCAGGAGTTCCTGGAACCCGTCGCTCTTCTCGGCGTCTTCGCCGGCGGCCTGGCCGGGCGCGGCCAGGACCAGCATCACGATCCACAATACCCTTCGCGCATGCGCCATGATCGAACCCCTGGGGAATTATAGACGCAATCTCAGGCGGTGTAAGGAGAACTCTCTGTAACGATTTAAATTCTCCGGGCGCGAATGGCTGCTCGAGACGGCGCGATCCGGCGATTCACCTAAACCGGCTTTCCTTTCGCTCGCAGCGGAATATCTTAGCTGATCCCAGGCATAGAGGTTATAGGCCGGAGCGTCGCCGCGGCGGCGTTTCGGAAGGAAGGGTGCATGTCGGAGGATCGGCCGGGCGTTCTTAAGCCCGACCTCGATACGGCGGACGCGGCGGCTTCCCGCGACGCGGCGCTCGGGCCGCCGTCACGGGATCCGGCCGTCCGGCGGCGGCAGTTCGAGGATCTCGCGATGCCGCTCGCGCGGACGCTCCACGCGGCGGCCTACCGGCTTACGCGGCATGCGGCCCGGGCGGAGGATCTCGTGCAGGAGTCCTACGTGCGGGCCTGGCAGAATTTCGACCGCTTCACGCTGGGGACCAACTTCAAGGCCTGGCTCTTCCGGATCATGACGCTGCTGTACCGGAACGAGCGGCGCAGCGCGAAGTCGCGCGAAGTGACGATGGATCCGGCGACGAGCGAGCAGGTGCTGCCGGCGGCCGCGGGTGAGCGGCCGGCGGACGAGGCGCGGGTGGACTGGGACGCGGCGTACCCCGCGCTGGTGGACGACGAGTTCAAGCGCGCGCTGGACCGCCTGGACGAGGATCAGCGCGCGGTCTTCCTGCTGGTCACGCTGGGGGAGCTTTCCTACAAAGACTGCGCGGACGCGCTGGAGATCCCGATCGGGACGGTCATGTCCAGGCTCTTCCGCGCGCGGAAGCAGTTGCAGGACGAACTGGGCGCCTACGCCCGCGAGCGCGGCTTGGCGGGCTCGCGCGGGGCCGAATGAGGACGCGATGACGGCCGAAGAGGCATTGCAGCGGCGGCAACCGTACCTGGACGGGGAACTCTCCGCGGGCGAACGCGCGGAGGTCGAGGCTTGCCTCGCGGCGGACCCCGCGCTGCGCGAGGCCTTCGAGGCCGAAGCCGCCTTCCACGCCTTTCTGAAGCGCGCCAGCGCCCACGTCGAGGCGCCGGAAGGCCTCGTGACGCGCCTGGCCGGGAAGCTCTGGCCGCCCGAACCCGAGGCGCGCCCCTTCGCCCACCCTGCCGCCGCGCCCCTGCCGCCGCGTCGCCGCGCCTTCCGCCTCCCGGCGGCCGTCTCGTCCCTCGGCATGGCCGCCGCCGTGATGCTCGTCCTGGCCGGCATGACCTTCGGCGTGGCCCGCTTCCAGATCGCCCACGAATGCCCCTACATCGAATTGTGCCAGCAGACGCACGCGCGGATCCTTGGGGGCGGCATTCCCATGGCGCTGCGCAGCGCCGATGCCTCCAAACTGGTGAAGTACGTGAACACCCGCTCCGAGATGAACCTGGAGCGCCTGCCGGACCTGCTCGAGTTCAACCTGGAAGCCGCCGGCGCCGGGACCGTCTCGTTCCGCGCGATCGAAGGCCCCAACGCGACCTTCGTGCGTTACAATGGCTGCACCACCGGCGACGCGTGCCTCTCCCTGATCGTGCACAACTGGCCGGAGGAGTACCCGGATCCGATGAACTTCGACCAGCGGACCGGCTTCTGGATCGTCGAACACCCCGACTATCGGCTGATCAGTTGGAAGGGCTACGAGAACGGGCCGCTCTATTCGCTCGTCTCCAGACGCCCCCTCTCGGAGATGCTCAAGATCGCCGAATTGGCGCGTGCACAGGCCAAATAGCCTTCATCGTTCCTAAAAATATCCTAACCCAAGCCTGCGCATGCTGCGGGGTCGTCGCATTATCGGAACTTACGTGGCATTATGGATTTGGATCAAAGGCACCCCTTGACAGCACCCCTCAATAAAAAGACAATAACCTCTAGTGGATTAAGGGCTAAGGGCGTGAAGGCCGGTATGGCGGAGTGCGCTGCCGGTGACGCGCCTTGTTTCAAGCGCAAAGGTTGCTGGGGGACGGCCTTGAAGGAAAGGGCACCCGTGACCAGCGAGTGGAAGATCGCCAAGTCGAGTTCCGGCTGTCGGCAGTGCCAGCATGAATTCAAGCCCGGGGAGATTTACTTCTCGGCGCTCGCGAAAGCGGACGATCAGAGTCTGAGGCGGGACGATTACTGTCCGGCATGCTTCCAGGCGCAGCGGCCCGCGGAGGTCTTCTCGTTCTGGAAGACGTCCATCCCGCTGGAGGACGAGGCGGCGGAGCGCCGGCCGGTGCTGGATATCGAGTCCGTCCTGGATTTCTTCCGCCGCCTGGCCGGGGACTCGGACGTCCAAAAGGTGGCGTTCCGCTACGTCCTGGCCCTGATGCTGACGCGCAAGCGCGTGCTCAAGCTCGGCGGCTCGGGGCGTGACGAGGAAGGGCGCGACGTGCTGGTCTTCGTCGAGCGCAAGGGCGGCGAGAAGCATGACGTGCGGCAGCCCGACCTCGCGGAAGGCGAGCTGAGCGCGGTGAGCGAGGAACTGGGCCGCCTGCTGGGCCTGGCGCCGCCGAAGCCTGCCGCGCCGAGCGGCGACGAAGAGGCGGCCGAAGCCGTCGAGGCGGCGGCCGAGGTGGGCGCGCCGAGCGCGTAGCGAGCGAGCCTGGGGGGAGGTTGCTGGGGATGACGTACAGGCGCCCGAGCCGCACCTTCGCGCTGCTCCTGCTGCTGGCTTCGGCCGGCGGCGTCCTCTCCGCCCGCGCGGAGGGGCTCGACAACGAGGAATGGCGCGTCCCGCTGGAAGTGGACGCGAAGGATCCCGACGGCGATCCGCTGAACTTCCTGTGGACCCAGACGGGCGGGCCCAAGGTCCGCATCGCCGACCCCAACGCGGCCAAGACCTGGTTCGTCCCCACCGAGCCCGGCGAGTACGTCTTCGAGGTGAAGGTCGACGACGGGAAGGACTCCGTCGTCGGGACCAAGAAGATCAAGGTCTCGCGCCCCAATCGCACCCCGGTCGCCGTGCCGAAGGTTCTTCCCGAGAAGGCCGAACTGAACCAGCGCATCCTCGTCGATGGGAGCCTCAGCAAGGACGAGGACGGCAAGATCGAGCAATACGAATGGCGCCAGGTGAGCGGCCCGCCGGTCACCCTGACCCAGGACGAGCTGACCCGCCGCGAGTTCCATTTCGACGCCAAGGCCGATGGCGATTACGTCTTCGAACTCAAGGTCTTCGACGGCAAGGTCTGGAGCGCGCCGGCCCAGGCGCTCTGCAAGGTCTCCGCCGCCAACCGCAAGCCCATCCTCATCCAGCCCGAGGAGACGGTCGAGCACAAGCTGCCGGGCGAGGAGCCGAAGGTCGTCGAGCCGCCCAAGGCCGGCGAGCCGCCGGACGTCAGCCGGATCGCCGAAGGCAAGACGGTCAAGCTGGGCGAGGAGATCGTGCTGGACGGGCGCGGCTGCAAGGATCCGCTGGGCGAGCCGATGGACTACTTCTGGTCCCAGAAGCTCGACGGCAAGGCCCCGATGCTCCGCTCGATGCAGGACGATCCGAAGTTCGCCGAGAACGGGCGCAAGGAATCCTGGGCCTCCCCGGTCTGGCGCGTCACCCCCACGCAGCCGGGCGTCTACCGCTTCCAGCTTGAAGTGACCGCCGGCAAGGGCCAGCAGCAGCGCAGCGCCAAGAGCAAGGTGATCGTCTTCACGGTGGTCTCCGACGACGAGCCGCCCGTGGCCGAGCTGTTCACCGCCACGCCGGTGGTCGAGAAGGGCGCAACGGTCGAACTCGACGGCTCCAAATCCCATGACAAGGAAAAGAGCGAACTGCAGTACATCTGGGGCTGGTCCGGCACCGGACTCAAGCCCAGCAACTGGATCGGCCGCGACGGCCCGAAGGTCAAATTCGTGGCCGAGGAAGAAGGCAGCTATGGCATCAAGCTGATCGTCAGCGACGGGAAGCACCAGAGCGAGCCGGCGACCACGATGGTCCTCGTCCGCGGGGCGAACCGCGCGCCGACGGTGAACCTGCCCGAGTCGGTGCAGGCGATCGTCAACGAACCGGTCCGCATCGAGGCCGTGGTCGAGGACGAGGACCAGGACCGCCTCACCCTCAAATGGTCGGTGCTCGAACCCAAGGACTTCAAGCTGCCCGAGGAGGCCGCCGCGCAGAATCCGCTGATCTTCACGCCCCCGGAGAAGCGCGTCTACCTCGTCCAGCTCGTCGCCAACGACGGGAAGGCCGACAGCAAGGCGGGGCAGGTGCAGGTTCACGTGGGCAGCGAAATCGATCTGGCTCCCACGGCCATCGTGCGGGGGCCCGAGAAGGCCGTCGCGGGGCAGGAGGTCGTGCTTTCCGGCGCCGAGAGCCAGGATCCCGAGCTGAAGCGCCTCTCCTACGCCTGGAAGCAAGTCGCCGGCCCTGCCATACCTGCGCCGCGCCCGGGCATCAACGACAAGGAATGGACGTTCACGCCTGAAGAAAAGGGCGAATACAAAGTCGAACTCGTGGTCGGTGACGGCGTCAACGAGAGCCAGCCGCACGTCTTCAAGTTCAGCGTGGCCGAAGCCCCGTCGAAGCCCGAGGTCGCGCCGGAGGTGACGCCCGAGGTCGCCCAGCCGGCGCCGCCCGCCGAGCGGAAGAATCGCGTCCCGGTCGCCGCGATCGCCGAACCGGCAACGGTCTTCGCCGGGGACGCCGCCGAACTGGATGGGAGCGGCAGCAAGGACGAAGACGGCGACAAGTTGACCTACCGCTGGCGCGTGCTGGACAAGACCCCTGCGGTGGATCTGGGCGATCGCGACGGGCCGAAGCTGAAGGTTACGACGGTCGAACAGGGCACGGTGCGGGTCGAACTGCTGGTTAACGACGGCAAGGCCGACAGCGCGCCGTGCGTGGTGCAGCTCAAGATCCTGCGCAAGCAGGCGGAGCCGCTCGCGCAGCCCGAAGGCCCGACGACCGGAAGCGTGGGCGAGGAGCTCGTGCTGAGCGGCGAGAAGAGCCGCAGCCCCGGCGGCGGGCGCATCACCGAATACTTCTGGCTGCAGGTGCCCGAGAGCGGCCCCGACGCGAAGCTCAGCGAGCGCCAGGCGCGGCAGGCCAGGCTCGTCTTCCGTCCCGAGGCGCCCGGCGCCTACGCGTTCCAGCTCGTGGTCGTGGACGAGAACGGGCAGAAGAGCCCGCCGGCCACCTGGACGGTGAACGTCGCCGTGGCGGCCAAGGCCCCGCAGGCGGTGGCCAAGGTGCTGGGCGAAGGGCCCTTCGCGCTGGGCCAGGAACTCGTGCTCAGCGCCGAGGAGAGCAAGGACCCCGAAGGTCTGGCGCTGGAGTTCCGCTGGAAGCAACTGGACGGCCCGCGCCAGGTGGACATGAAACCCGACGGCGCGAAGTTGTCCGTGCGGCCCCAGCAGCCCGGCCAGTACGCCTTCGAAGTCAGCGTGGACAACGGCAAGGCCAAGTCCAGCGACCGCGTGAGCTTCGAGGTCGGCGAGGGCGACAAGCCGCCCATCGCGAGGATCGCCGAACTGGTTCCCGTCGAGGCCGGCGACAAGCTGACCCTCGACGCCACCGGCTCTTCCGACCCGGAAGGCAAGGCCCTTGAATACCGCTGGAAGGCGCTGAGCTGGCCGGAAGGCGGCGAGCCGAGCCTGGGCTGGCTCGCGTACAAGCGCGACAACCTGAAGGTCAAGCTGCCCAAGGCCGGCGAGTACGAGTTCGAACTGAAGGTTTACGACGGCAAGCTGTGGAGCGAGGCGGCGAAGGCCAAGGTGAAGACCCGCCAAGCCAACGTCCCGCCGCAGGCCTCGCCCGTGGCGCTGGCCGGCTTCTCGGCCGCCGACCTGGCCGGAGGCAAGAACCTGCTGGAACTGCCGCACATCTTCAAGCACCGGCACCTGATCACCGAGGAACGGCGCGAGGTGATCCTCGACGGCTCCGGCTCGACCGACCCCGACCAAGGCCCCGAGCCGCTCGCCTACGAATGGCGCCAGGCCACCGGCGCGCGCCCCGAGAACGTGCAGGTGGACGGCCCGCGGGTCCGCTTCGTCGCCGCGCGCAAGGGCGACATGGTCTGGGAACTGATCGTGCGCGACGGCAAGGACGCGAGCCAGCCCGAGCGCGTTCAGGTCACGGTCGTCGAACCGGCCTCCCTGCCGCGCGCGATCGCCAAGCCCAACGTGATTGAGGCCAAGGTCGCGCAGCGCGGCGGCAGCCAGCACAGCAACATCGTGATCCTGGACGGTTCGGACAGCACCGCCGGCGAAGGCCGGCAGTTGAAGAGCTACGAATGGAAGCAGGTCGGCGGAGAAGACCTCCAGCTCAGGGCTCCGGCGCTGGCCAAGCCGCGCGTCGGCCTGCGCATCTACCATGCCGGGAAGTACCGCTTCACCCTGACCGTCTTCGACGGAGAGTATACGAGCCTCCCGGCCACGGTGGACGTCAACGTGACCGATCCGGCGCTCGATACGGCCGTGACTCCGCGCGAAGAGAAGCCCGCACCGCGGGAAACCCCTCCCGAGCAGAAGTCCACCCCCAAGACCGAGACGAACCCGGATTCGGTCGAAGCGCGGGATCCGGAGCGCGTCACGGAGCCGCCGCCGCCCAAGCTGACGGTCAAGCCCGAGGAAGCTCCGCCGACGCCCCAGGACGACGGTACCCTGATTCCTCCCCCCACCGACGTGAAGATCGGGGAGAAGCCCGAAGCGAAGCCCAAGCCCAAGGAAGAGCCCGCGCCCGAGCCGGTCGCGGTCAAGCCGGAGCCCGCGAAAACGGAGTCGCCCAGCGATTTGCCCAAGGAAGAACCGCTCTCGACCGCTCAGGCTTCGAAGCCCAAGGAAGAACCGGTTCGGACCCCCGAGCCCAAGGAAGAGCCCGCGCCGCCGCCCCAGCCTGTGGTGACGGTGCGCCCCGAGCCGGAGCCCGCGCCCGAACCGGTCGCGCAGCCCGACCCGGTTCAGCCGGTCGTGACCCGCTCCAAGAAGGCCTGGGACGACCCCGAATTCCGCAAGGACGATCCGGTCTTCCAGACTCAAAAGCGGCGTTATCTGGCCACGGCCCTCCAATCGGGTGCGGAAGCCGAACGCGAATTGATTAAAGGACTGGACGATCGCGACGCGGACCTGCGCTCGGTGGCGGCGATGTGCCTGGTGCAGCGCGGCTTCGGTTCGGTGCCCACGCTGATCGCGGTTCTGGAGCAGGGCTCCGATACGGCGCGCACCGAGGCCCGCGCCGCGCTCGCTGAACTGGCCAAGAAGGACCACGGAACCGACCCACGCGCCTGGAAGCGCTGGTGGAACGAGTTCCTGGGACTGCCGGTCGAATAGGCCTGGCGCACTCCATGCAACGGACTGCTACACCGCGACGTCCCGGGCCCCGGTCTCGGCGGCCTGCTGGATGAGCAGCGTGACGCGGGTTGCCTCGAGCACGTCGGCCGTGGTGTTGCCCTCGGCGTCCGGCGCGCCGCGTATTTCCGCCAGGAACGAATCCAGATAGCTCGCTTCGATCTTGAGCCCGGGCAGGCGCTGGACCTCCTTGACGCCTTCCTCCGCGAAGGCCACGTGGTCCAGCGTGGGCGCGGTCTCGGCGACGCCTTTCGAGCCGAAGACGGTGAAGCGCCAGTATTGCGGCAGCGTGTAGCCGTGGCTCGCCGGCATCGCGTAGCTCACGTCGCCCAGCAGGCCCGCGCCGTTGTCGAGTTCCAGCATGAACTGCGCGGAGTCCATGAAGCGCGGCGCCTCGGCGGCAAAGGCGTTCCATTGCCGCGCGGCGAGGATCCGCGCCACGCGCAGCCCCGTCACTTTGGGCAGCATGTGGATGCCGTGAATCGCGATATCGTTGATTGTCCCGCCGTGCTTGCCGTCTTCGAAGTACCACCCCGGGCGCGAGCCGTACAGCAGCGGGTGCTGGCCGCCAAAGGCGATCTGGTGGATCGTGCCCAGGCGCCCTTCGCGGACAAGCTGGCGCAGGCGCTGGAAGTTGGGATGGTAGGGCTGGCCCAACTGGCAGCCGACGGCCCGCCCGCGCTCCTTCGCGAGGCGCCCGAGTTCCACGAGTTCCTCGAGCCGGGTGCAGAGCGGTTTGTCGCCGATGACGTGGCGTCCGCGGCGCAGGGCCTCGAGCGCGAGGCCCCCGCGCGCGGCGTAATAGTCCCCGACGGCCACGACGTCGCACTCGACGGCCTCGAACATCCGGGCGTGGCGCTCGTGGGTGAAGTCCACGCGCCCCTTCAGGCTTTCGCGCGTGGCCGGGTCTTCCTCGCTGCACGCGACGACCTCGCACTCGGGGTGCGCGCGCGCCTGGCGCAGCAGCTCGAGGATGTGGCCGTGGCGGAATCCGGCAAAGGCGAATTTCAGCGGCATGGCTCAGTGCCCTTCCTCATCCTTCGAGTATTCCTCGAAGCGCTTCTTGTCGAGCGCCTTCATGTAGCACTCGCGCTTGGAGATGGTCTCGGCGTCGACGAGTTCCTGGAGCCGGTCGTCCATCGTGATCATGCCTTCGCCCTTGCCGGCGGCGATGAGCTGGTTGAGCTTGGCGATCTTGCCTTCCCGGATGGCGGCCTGGATGGCGGTGTTGGTGACGAGGATCTCCTGCGCCGCGACGCGCCCGCCGCCGTCCTTCTTGCGGCACAAGAGCTGCGAGACGACGCCGCGGAGCGAGCCGGAGAGCATCCCGCGGATCATCGGCTGTTGTCCAGGGGGGAAGACGTTGACCACGCGGTCGATGGTCTTCGCGGCGCTGTTGGTGTGCAGGGTGCCGAAGACGAGCACGCCCATCTCGGAAGCCGAGACGGCGAGGCTGATCGTTTCGAGGTCGCGCATTTCGCCGACCAGGATCACGTCGCAATCCTCGCGGCTGGCCGCGCGGAGCGCCGGACCGAAGCCCTTGGTGTGATCGCCGACCTCGCGCTGCGTGACGATCGACTTCTTGGGCGGGTGCACGAACTCGATCGGCTCCTCGATGGTCAGGATGTGCCGGGCCTTCTTTTCGTTGATCTCGTTGATCATCGCGGCGAGCGTGGTCGACTTGCCCGAGCCGGTGGGGCCGGTGACCAGGAGCAGCCCGCTCTTGGTCTCGGTGAAATCGAAGAGCTTCTGCGGGGCGCCGAGCTGTTCCAGCGTCAGGATCTTGGTCGGAATGATGCGGAAGATCGCGCCGTAGCCGCGCTGGTGCTTGTAGTAGTTGGCGCGGAAGCGATCGGAAACGCCCATCGCGTAGGCGAAGTCGCAGTCGCCCTTATGGACGTACTTCTCCCAGTGGTGGGAGGGGCAGATCTCCTGGAGGTACCCCGCGAGCGTGTCGTGGGTGAGCGGGGGTTCGCCGGGAATGGCCTCGATATGCCCGTGCACGCGGTACTTGGGCGGCTGCCCCTCGGCCAGGTGCAGGTCGCTGCCCTTGGCCTTCTGCATGGCCTGGAAGAGTCGGTCGATGGCGGGCATCTTTAACTCCAGTGAACGGTAAACGGTAGACAGTGAACAGTCACGCTTACGGCAATCGCATGCCCTTTTGGGAATCCTCTAACGCCATGAACTCGTCGAAAAAATCGTCCGCCAGCCCATAGGCTGCCGGCTCTTCCTCGACCTTGTAATCGTACTTTCCACAAAAGCGGTTGGTCTTGGCAATCATTGCGGCGAGCATTCTGCCTATCTCTCCACAGGACTCCGTAAGGTGCGCCCCCGTGGCCTCATCGATGAATCCGCAGGCGAACGCTTCACGGATCCAATGTTGCGTTTCCATCTGCTCCGCATCCGCCTCGGTCATTTTCCTGACGAACTCGCGCGGATACCTGCGCTTAGCCCAAGCCTCGGCGATCTGAGCGCCTACGGAACGTGAGGACCTTCGTACCTGGCTGGTCAAGGAGTAGGTCTCTTCCTTGGGAAAGCTTTTTGAAAGCTGGTAGATAGTGCGGCTCACCTGCCACGCCTTTTGGTAAACGGCGAGGTCCTGGAAGCGCTCGGCGTGGATTAGCTTCGCCAACGTTTGATCTCATCCTTGTGTTACTGTTCACTGTTCACTGCTTACTGTTGACTGCTTCCAGAAAACTCTCCTTGGCGATTTGGGTCATGACCTTGGCCAGCTCCCAGCGGTCGCCTTCCTCCACGGGCTTGCCGTCCGGGCCCGGGAAGACGCGGGCGTAGTTGATCGACGGCTGGAGCAGCTCGGGGCAGAAGGGCAGGTAGTCGCCGGGGCCGGCGTGGCGGAGAAAGCCCTTGAACGTCCGCGTCCAGAGCAGCCGGAAGTGGTCGATGTAGGGGCGGTCCCTGCCGTCGCCGAAATCCACCTGCATGCAGCCGCTGTTGCCGATGCGGCCGTGCATGAAGCGGACGCGCTCGAAGACGGGGGCGAGAAAGTCGGCCTTGGGCTCGACCCCGCCGTAGGGCATCTCCAGGCCGGTGTACCAGTGGCTGTAATCGGCGTTGAAGCGCACGTCGGGAAAGGCCTTCGCGATCCGCACCGTGCGCCAGAGATCCTGCGTGATCGTGGCGCGATGGGTCTCGATATACAGCGGGAAGGCGTGCTTCGCGGCGGCGTTCAGGATGGCGCCGACGAGCGCGTCCACCTCGGCGTCGTCCTCGATGCCCCAGGCCACGTGCAAGGTCGCGCAGCGCTGCCCGGCCTCTTTCTGCTTGCGCGCCAGTTCGTCGGCCTCGGCAGGCTTGTTGATCCGCCCGCCGCCAAAGCTGAGCAGGCCGAGCTCGGCGCAGAGCTTGGGGTCGGCCCCCTGCAGCCCCACGTATCCGGCGGCCTTGAGCGCGGCGTAGAGTTCCTTCTTGTCGGCGTGGCGCGGGGCGGTGGCGTGCGGGGGCAGGTCCGCCAGCGTACCGAGATTCAGGCACGGCTTGAGGTGGGGCGCGCCGGCGCGGCCATCGTTGAGCGTATCGTTCACGGGCTCCCTTTCGTCCACAAGGGCGCGGTGTTCAGCGCCTCAGCCCGCCGGGCCTGGGCGGGGGCGCGGCGCCCGGCCGTCCCGGCGCCGCCGGGGGCGCGCCCGGTTTTGCGCCCGCCGCGGCGGGCGCCGGCTTGGCGGCCGCCTCCGGCTTGGGCTCCCACTGCTTGAACTTGGTCTTGTTCGCGGCGCGGCGCCAGGCCTCTTCGCCGCTGATGATCTCCTTCTGCGCCAGCTCCATCAGGCTGTCGTCCATCAGCACCATGCCCTGGTTCTTTCCGAGCTGCATCGCGTTGACGAGCCCCGCGGTATTGGCTTCGCGGATGATGTTGCCGACCGCGACGCTGTTGAAGAGCAGCTCCACCGCCGCGATGCGCCCTTGGCCGTCCTTGCGCGGGACGAGCTGCTGGGACACGATCCCGCGCAGCGACTCGGAGACCATCATGCGGATCTGCTGCTGCTCTTCCGGGGGGAAGCTGTCGAGCACCTTGTCGATGGTCTTGGCGGCGTCCTGCGTGGGAAGCGAGGCGAAGACCAGGTGCCCCGTCTCGGCGGCCGCGATGGCCATGCTGGTTGTCTCGTAGTCGCGCAGTTCGCCGATCATGATGATGTCCGGGTCTTCGCGCAGGGCGGCCTTGAGCGCCGTGGCGAAGCTGGCCGTGTGCGGGCCGACTTCGCGCTGCGTCACCTGGCACTGCTTGCCTTCCAGCAGGTATTCGATGGGCGCTTCCACGGTGATGATGTGGTCGCTGCGGGCCCCGTTGACCAGGTCCACCAGCGCGATCATCGAGGTGGTCTTCCCGTGCCCGGAGGGGCCGGTGATCAGGACCAGGCCCTGCGCGTACTCGGTGAGCCGTTTGGCGTGCGCGGGGAGTCCGAGGTCTTCCAGGCTGCGGATCTGCGACCCGATGACGCGGCAGATCATGCCGTCCCCGTTGCGCTCGCGGAGCACGTTGGTGCGGAAGCGCCCGCCGCTGGCGAAGGCGTAGCAGAAATCCAGGTCGCCGGTCCGGTCGAAGTAGGCCCACTGGGCTGGGGTGAGCGCCATCCGGATCAGGCTCTGAATCTGCTCGTTGGTGAGCTTCGGCGCGCCGTCCTGCATGATGCGCAGTTCGCCGTGCACGCGGACCATGGGCGGCAGACCCACGGAGATGTGGAAGTCGCTGGCGCCCATGGCGCGCGCGGCCTTGAGGTACTCCTGGATGCCGCCGGGGCGCGGGTCTTCGGGGGCAAGCCCCCGGGCCAGCCGTCCGGTACGGCCTGTTCGCCCTTGGGCTCCGCGTGGCCGTGCCCTTCGTGGCTCTCTTGCGCGTGCGGCTGCGGGGGGCGGGGGGCGGCGCATGGATCTGCGGCTGCGGCGGGGCAACGGGCGCGGCCGGCGCAGGCTGGAAGCCTGCCGGCGGCGCTACCGGGGCGGCCGGGGAGGCGCGTTGCCCGGGCGCAACGAGAGGCGCAAGCCCGAGGGCGGCATGGGCGCCGCGCCGGGCGCCAGCGCGGGAGCCGGAGCGGGTGCGGGCGCCGGAGCGGGTGCCGGGGCGAGGCTCGGGCGGCCCAGTTGAGCGCGGGGCAGGGCCACGCTGGACGGAACGGGCGGAGCGGCCGGGGCCGGAGCGGACGCCGGCGCGCCGCCGGGCGCGTTGTCGAAACTCTTGAAGGCCCGGCGCGGGCGAAGGGTTCCGCCGACGCGGGGCGGCAGCGGCGCGGGCTCCGGCGCCTGGGGCGCGCCGCCGCCGCTGGCCTGAGGCACGCCCTCGCCGCCCGGAACGCTCTTCTCGAGTTCCACCAGAATCTCGTAGGGGATCACGCCCTCGGCCACCAGGAGGTCGAAAAGCGTGTAACTGGGGTCTTCGGCGATACGGGCGTAATAGCGTTCGATGCCGGCGCGATCCAGCAGGCCCAGGTCCAGGACCAGCTTCTCGGTCTCGATATCGTTGAGTCGGACGGCCACGGCGGTCTCCTCGCGGACTTCGAAGTGAATGGGGCGATCTTACGAGGTGATCGGCCCGGCGCAACGCGCCGCACGCGTGCGTTGGCGGAAGGATTGGTTGAAGGAACGGGCCCCAATCCGTATCTTATAGAAGGAGCCGGAGTTGGGGCTACCCGAAGGAGGCCTCCCCACGTGTTCTTCCTTGGAATCGATATCCACTACTTCCTTTACGCCGGCCTGCCGCTGCTGGCCCTTTCGCTGCTGGCCCAGTTGTGGGTCAAGTCTTCGTACGCCAAGTGGTCGGAAGTCCGCAACAGCAAAGGGATCAGCGGGGCCGAGGCGGCTTACGTCGTGCTCAGATCGGCCGGCGTGGAAGACGTCAAGGTCGAGCGGGTGGACGGATTCCTGAGCGACCATTACTCGCCCTCCGAGAAGATCGTGCGGCTCTCGCCCGACAACTACGACGGTCGTTCGATCGCGGCGGTGGGGGTTGCGGCGCACGAGGCCGGGCATGCGATCCAGCACGCGCAGGCCTTCGCGCCCCTGGCGCTGCGGAGCATCGCGGTGCCGATGGCGAACATCGGTTCCCAGATGGGCTATTTCGCGATCATGATCGGCTGCTTCATGGCCTACAACGGCGCGCCGAAGCTGAACCTCTTCACGCTGCTCGGCCTCGTGGGCCTGGCCGCCGTCGCGCTCTTCCAGCTCGTGAACCTGCCGGTCGAACTGGATGCCAGCCGCCGGGCGCTGAAGCACCTGCCCGCCATCGGGATCCTCAACGAAGAGGAGAACGCCGGCGCGCGCTCGGTGCTCACCGCGGCGGCGATGACCTACGTGGCGGCCACCATCGCGGCCCTCTGGACGCTGCTGTACTGGCTGATGCGCCTGGGCCTGATCGGCGGGCGCAGGGATTGAGCCGGCCCGGACCGGGCGGCGCGTGACCCGCTCCCCCGAGGATCGCGCGCGCAGCATCTTCGGCGCCCGCGCCGCACACTACGCCACCAGCGCGTCGCACACCGATCCTGAAGTCCTCGCCTGGCTGGTTCAGCGCGTGCGGCCGGAACCTCACTGGCGAGTCCTCGACGTGGCCACCGGCGCGGGGCACTCGGCCTTCGCGCTCGCGCCTCGCGTCGCGCACGTGACGGCCGTCGATCTGACCTCCGAAATGCTGGCCGAGGCCCGGGCGCTCCAGGAGCGCAACGGCCTGGCGAACGTCTCCTTTCAGCTCGCCGATGTCCATCGCCTGCCGTTCGCCGACGGCGGGTTCGACGCCGTAACGTCCCGCCGGGCGCCGCACCACTTTTCGGACCTCAACCTGGCCCTGAAGGAAATGCGCCGGGTGCTCCGGCCCGGCGGCCGGCTGGTGATCGACGACCGGAGCGTGCCCGAGGACGACGAGGTCGACGAGATCATGAATCGCCTCGACGTCCTCCACGACGCCTCCCACGTGCGGCAGTACCGGCCATCGGAGTGGGACGCGCGCCTGCGCGCGGCGGGCTTCCGGATCGAGTCGGTCGAACCGTTCGCGCGCCTGCGCCCCTTGAGCCAGCTTACGAAAGGCGTTGAACCCGAGCGCGTCGCGGAGATCGAACGGATCCTGGCGGGTCTGGATGAGCGGCAGCGGGCCGTCATGCAGGTCACGATTCGCGACGGCGAGCTTCAGCATCTGCACTATTTCGTGATGCTGGCGGCGGTGAGGGGGTAAGCAGTTCCGAGTTCCGAGTTCCGAGTTCCGAGTTCCGAGTTCCGCGAGCGCGAGTATTCCAGGAGCATCGGGGAAAAAAAAGAGCGGGCGCTGGACGCGCCCGCTCTCGGACTTCGAACCTTGGGTCAGGCTTTCGCTCCTGGTTAACGGTGGATCGGGAGGTAGCGGTAGTAGACCTCCAGGCAGAGCGCGCCGAGGGCGGTGGACTGGACGCGCCCGCCGTAGATGTAGCCCGTCGGCTCGGTGAAGTAGGGATCCCAGGAGCCGTCGAAGTCGCCGTCCTTGCGCTGGGTGGGCAGCAGGGCGGTCTTCATTTTTTCGTTCCACAGGTTCCAGTGCTCGCCGCCCTTCTGGAAGCAGACGAGCGTGCCGTAGTACCAGTAGTACAGGTTGAAGCGGTCGGCGTTGGGGGTGGGCAGGTTCTCGTCCTTCTTCATCAGGTTGCAGGGCCCGGCGATACCGGGGCTGTCCATCTTCTCGCCGCCGATCATCATGCGGGTCAGCGCGGCGGCGGCGGTCATGGCCATGTTCTTGCGACCGTTGGGGGCGTCGAGGGTGCCGCGGTAGGTCATCATGCCGCCATCCCAGTACTCGGCGTCGCCCTGGGGCGCGCCGTTGAGGTCCTGGCCGGCGTTGATCCACTTCATGGCGCCTTCGAAGGCGGCGGGATCGATGTGCAGGCCGGCGACCTTGGCGGACTTGAGGGCCATGATGTTCCAGCCGGTGATCGAGGTGTCGCAGGTGCGCTGGCCGGGCGCGTAGTCCCACGCCGCGTAACTGCTTTCGTCGAGCTTGATCTGGCCCTTCACGACGCCGTCGGTGGCGCGCTGGGCGGCCTCCTTGACCTTGGGGTTGCGGCCCATCGCGGCGGCCTCGGCGAGAGCGAGGGCGGCGACGCCCTGCGTGTAGTTGCTGCCGTGGTTGACGAGCCAGCGGCCCTCGCCGACCTTCTTCTCCTGCTCTTCGAGGGTCTTGACCAGCCATTCGGTGCCGCGGCGGACGTGGTCCTTGTACTTGCCGACGCGCTCGGTGTGACCGGCGCCGAGGAACGCGAGGAGCGCGAAGCCGGTGACGGCGACATCGCCATTGAGCCCCTCGACGCGCGCGTCGGCCTTGCCTTCGTGCTTCATGGCGTTCCAGCTTCCGTCCTGCTCCTGGTGCCGGGCGAGCCACTCCAGGGCCTTGTCGACGGCCGATTCGGTGGCCTTGCCGCCGCCGCCCATCATGGCGCGGCGCAGGCGCCCGCCGGCGCCGTTGGGCCGCCCGAACGCGCCGCCGCCGCCGCCGCCCAGACCGATGGCCGCCACGGAGCCGGTGCCGCCGAGGAACACATCGCTCATACCGTCCTCGCCGCGCGTGTCGGCCGCGTCGCTCTCGTTGGCCGTCTCGACGTGCTCGGCGATCTCGATCTCCTCATGCACGACGACGGGCTGCTCGACGACGACCTCGCTCGTGTCCGTCGGGACGATCTGCTTGAAGACGTCGCGCGGCTTCTGCTCGACCTCGGGCGGCGGCTCCTGGCGGCGTTCCAGGTCGGTGACGATGACGAGGTTGTCTTCCTGGGCGCGCAGGAGGGCCATGCCGACGAGGGTCAGCAGGAGCAGCAGCAGGGCGTGGAAGGCGCCGGAGATCATCCACCAAGGCGCGGCGCCGAAGCGCTGGCCGATGGTGTCCAGGAACCCATTAGGCGCGGGCGCAAAGAGTTCCTCGTCCTCCTCCGTCACCTCGCCGTACTCGCCGGTGATCGGCGCGGGCGTGCGCGGGAGCGCCTTGGGGTTCGGGAGCGGCACGGCGTCGGGCGTGTTCTTCAGCTTCGCCTCGGCGCGCTGCACGAAGCCTTCGTTGAGCGGACCGGCGCCGATGGTGTTGTTCATCAGCTTGAACATGCGCTTGTGTTCCTGCAGCGCCTTCTGGCAGCGCGGGCAGGCGGCGAGGTGTTCTTCGAGGAGCCGGGCCTCCTTGACGCGGAGGTCGCCTTCGAGGTAGTCGCGGAATTCCTCCTGCGCCGACTGGCAGTCGAAGCCGCTGGCGCGCAGGTTGATCTGGCCGGTGGTGCTCATGTCAGGCGTCCTCCTCGGACCACAAGCGGTGGAGGGCCTTCACGAGGATGCGGTCGGCGCGCGCAAGGCGGCTCTTGACCGTGCCCTCGGGGATCCCCAGCCGTGCGGCGATTTCGGGGTTCTTCAACCGTTCCCAGTAGCGGAGCACCACGATCTCGCGGAACGGCTCGGGCAGCGAATCGACGGCGCGCGCGACCTTGTCCATGGTCTGCCGCCGCCCCGCCGCTTCGAGTTTCGTGCCGGTGGGGGTCGTGGCCGGGGCCGGAAGCTGCGCGTCGAGCTGCCCGCGCGTCTGGAGCCGTTCGACTCGCCGGCGGCGCAGCATCAGAAGCGCGTTGTTGCGATTGATGCTGCGCAGCCAGCCCCCCAGCTTCAGGGGGTCCTGCAACTGGCCCAGGTTGCGGAAGGCGATGCACAGGGAGTCCTGCGCCACGTCTTCGGCGTCCGGCCGGTTGCCGAGGATGCCGACGGCCTGATTCACCAGGTCCGCGCGGAAGCGCTCCACCAACTGCCAGAAATGATCGTGGGGCACGCCGCCCGGGTCGTGCCGCATGGCGACGAGCGCTTCAATCATCATCGCCGTCGTGGGCATGCGGCACTCCTGGTCTTCCGGTCCCGTTCCACCAAGAGGATTCGGCGAAGGGACGCCGGTTCCCGAAAAAATCAGGATTAGTCTAAAAGCACGAAGTGCAGGAATAAAGGCAGGAGTGAATGGTTTACATAAGGCTTTATTTATAATGAAGTTGCAATCTAACTATCGAATCCGGAGCTTCGCGTTTCGAATCTCCGTATCGGCCTTGCTCCCGCTGTAAATGATAAACCCGACGGACTCCGGCGGAACATTCTTCTCGTCCAGCAAGACCGTCTTTTCGTTCAGGAACACCTTGAGGTTGCTGCCGAAGCTCACGATATGCAGGCGCTGCCACTGAGAACCGGTCACGGCGACCTTTTTGGCGAGCACACCGCTGGTCTTTCCCGAGTTGCGGTTCATCAGGTCCACGAAGATGGCATCCTTCTCGAGGACCAGGCGGTAAAACTCCTTCCTGTTGGCGCGCATGTTGATTTTGAGCTGGTCGTTGGAGGGCGCGCGCATGTCCAGGATCAGTTCGAAGGCCGGCACATGCAGCCCCTTGATCGAGAGGTAGCCGCTGCCCTTGAGCATGTCGCCGTGGACAGCCCAGGTGCTCGAGGCGTCGTCGCGCTCCCATCTCGCGGCATCGTCCTTGTTGAAGACGTCGTGCAACTGCCCGTTGGAGAGCTGGCGCAGGAAGGCCTCGTGCAGTTTGCGTTCCTCGGCGAGTTCCTCGATCCGCTTGATGTCGGGGGTTCCGAGGATCGAAAAGTTGCGCAGGCGCACGTTATGCGGGCTGCCCAGGGTCACGTGGCCTCTGCCGCTGGCTTTGGGATCGTTGAACGCCAAGGCGGGCTTGTCGTCGATGACGACCGATCCTTTTCTGTCTTCGGCTTCCCAGATCAGCTTGATCTGGTGCCAGGTGTCCGGGGTGATGACCCGGTCGCTGCGCGCCAGCGGGCGTTCCCAGCCGTTGGAAATATCTCGGCGCCAGATGCCGGACCATTTGTTCTCGCCGGAGCCGAACTCGCCAATGTAGTCGTAAAAGCGCAGGGCGTATCGATCGACGATCGACGAATCGTTGCAGATCTCGAAGCGGAATTTGGCGTCGCCCACCCAGGGGACGTCGTGCCTCAGCGTGGTGGCAAAGATCTTCATTTCGCCCTGCGCGAGTTCCGCGAAGTGCGGCGCGGCGTCCGAGAAGTCGAGGATCTGCGCGGGATCCCGGAAGTCGTAGGCGAGCTGCATGCGCCCGTCGGGCAGGAGCGTGGGCTTGACCCGCAAGGGCATGGCGCTGGAGGTAAGCAGGCGCAGGCCGAGTTGCCCAGCCGCCACGCGCTCGAAATAGCGCACCCGCTCCTGTTCTTCCGTGGACAGCGCCTTGCGGGCATTGGGCTCCAGGCGCGCCATGGCGTCGTACAACTCCTGCCATTTGCGCTGCTGTTCGAGGGCTTCCCATTCGCTCAGCGCGGCGGCGGCGGGTGGACGTTCCCGGACGGGATCGAAAAACAGGGCCGAACAGACCGCGTTGTGCCCCGATTCGCGTACGAAGCGCAGCAGCACGGCCCCCTTGACCTCCCAGGTCAGGTAGGAGCCTTTCACGAAACTGCTCTTGCCCAGGACCTGGGTATCGAGAGCCTTCCGGGTTCCCGGATCGCAGACGACGACCTGCTGCCCGCGTTCGAGCCCCGCGGCATCCAGGCAGTAGACGGAGAGCAGACGCGGCTGATCGTCCTTGAAGGTAATCAGGTAGGAGAATTCGGTACGGTCGAAGTCCAGCGTATAGAGCGGCTCCTCGCCGCCCTGGGGCTGCTGGAGCCAGTAGGAGAGGCTCTGTTGAGGGGAACGATATCCCGTGGCCCCGGTCTTCTTCACGCCGGAAACGTAGGAGGGCAGCTTGGCCAGATCCCATTCCCCAGAGGCGAAATGGCCGGGTTCCGCCGCCTTGCCCGCGTTCAGCAGATAGCCGTCCACGCCATACTTTTGGAGCCAGTTGCCGCCGGTTTCGTCGTCGCGGCGCACAAACCGCGCCGAGGCGGCGGTTGCCGCGGCTGCGTGTGCGGGAGGCTCGGCCTTTTCAGGCAGGCTGAAACGCACGGACTTCAGGACGATCGCCCTGCTCCTGGCGGCTTTCAGCCCCCAGGGAAACGCGAGGTTCAGGGAGCCATGCAGGCCCGCGACCTGGGCGTCGATCCGGAAGGGGACCTGCTTCGTCTCGCCCGCTTCCAGGGTCACGTCGCCGAGAGCGTGCCATTCCGGATCGTCCTCGGCTTTGCAGCCCGCGGTCGCCTTGAACGAAAGCCTGGGCCGCAGCTCGAGCGTGTTCGCCTCGCGGTTATGAAGTTCCAGCCAGAGCGTCGCGCCTTCAGGCCAGTCCATGCCTTTTCCGGAGAGGAGCACAAAGGTCAGCGCGGGCGTGTCGGCGCCCGCCACGCCTCCGATTTCCTGGTAGGTGACGTAGTTGCCCAGCCGGACGGCATCGAAGGCGGCAGGCAGCCCAAAACGGTTGGCCTCCGGCCTGGCGCCGAAGGCGACGAGCAGCGCCTGGCCCTCGGGCAGTGGCATGTCTGGCGCGACCGGCGCGTCTGGCTGCTTGGCCGGCTCGGGGAGCGGTTTGCCCTGCGTGAGCGTGAAGTTATCGAGCGCCAGGAAGTCGTTCTCGTTGACCTCCGCGATTCGGACGCCCTTGATCTCCAGGTGGACGAGTTGCAGGCCGCCGGGCGTGGCTTCGAGCGCCTCGCCGTCCGCGCGCGGCGCCTCGTCCACCACGATTCGGGCGTGCGTCCAGGCGCGCTGCGGCAGATCGGGAACGGGGCAGGTGTAACGCGATTGCCGGCCATCCACCGAGCGGCACATGAAGGCGACGTAGGCATCCTTCAGGTTGTCGACGTAGAGGTCGAATTCCACGACGGTCCCTTGGACGGTCTGTCCCACCCGGCGCCAGACGCCCACGCGCTGGTTGCCGCCGCGGATGGCGCGCAGGGCCTTGCGCCCGCCGATCGTCTCCAGGGAGACCTCGCCCGGATCGCCTTCGAACCCATCCAAGCCGGCTTCGAATTCTGCGCGCAGGACGACCTCGCCCGCGCCTGGTTCGTACGCGGGCTTCGGCGCGGCCTTAGGATCGGCGGCCTGCGTTACGGGCACGGGGTTTCGAGCCGCCGCTTCCCGTTCGTAGGCCTCGAGCAACTTCCGGGCCTCGTCGGATGCCTGGGTCTGCCCGAACTCGATCAGGTACATCCTCAGTTTGCCGATGCGCGCCGCATGGTCGTCCTCGGCCAGACCCTGAAACGCTTTTAACTCGTCGAAGGCGGCGCGCGCGCGGGCCTCTTTGTCGGGGTCGGGGTCGGGGCTTGGCGGCGGCGGTACGGCTTCGGCGGTATCACGCGCGGTCTTCTGGGCGGGCAGGGACGTTTCGAGGGTTTCGGGCCGCTCGGTTTTCCGGACGGTTTCGCGGACCGGATCGGGCGCTTTGGGAGGCGCGCTTCCGCCGCTTTGGAGCACCAGGAAACCGCCGATCAGCAGCAAGAGGCCGGCTGCGCCCGCGGCGAGGGCTGCGCCGGATGGCTGGGCCGGGCGCGCCCGCGAAGGCGCGGAGGCATGGACCGGCCGGCGCGCGGCGGGAGCAAGGTCGCTCTCGCTCGGCGTGCGGGAGGCCGGCCGGATCGAAGCCGACGAACGGCGCGTCGCGCGAGGCGCAGGGGCCACATGCGTCCCGGATGCCCGTTGCGGAGGCGCCTGCGGGCGGCATTTGGGGCAGAAGACTTTCTCGCCTTCCTGCGGCGCAACGCCGTCAGGCAGGTCCTTTTCGGAGACCCGCATTCCGCACGATTCGCAGTAAACGATGAGCATGCCGGATCCATCGAGCCGCGGTTCCTGTACTTATACTATGGCAAGACGCGGATGGTGTTGAAGTTCGCGCAGGATGAGCGCAAAAATTCTGCACATGTGAAGGCGGTGCTACAATCGCTTCATGGTCGCGACGATCCGATCGGCCACGCGAAGCGCGCGAAGCCCGGCCGGGCCGTCCACCAGCGGCGCCTTGCGCTCGCGCACGCAAGCCAGGAAGGATTCCAGTTCGGCCTCCAGGCCCTGGGTCTTATCGCCCTTCAGCGCGACGCGCTTGACGAGCTTCTCAAGCTGGAACGCGAGCGCCGCCGTGCCCAGGATCGACGCGGAGAACTTGGACGGGTCGATCTCGCCCTTCTTCAGCGCTTCCGACTTCTCGATGTAGACGCCCTCGTTCCCGAGCAGGTCGAGGGAGAGGTAGCCGTCGTCCTGGAAGATGCGCCACTTGCGCTCCTTCTTGAGGGATACGCGCGAGGCGGTCACGTTGGCGACGCAGCCGCCGGGGAATTCGAGCCGCGCGCTGGCGATGTCCTCGCTGGGCGAGAAGACCGGCGCGCCGGCGGCGCGGATCTCGGCGGGCTCCTCGCCGGCCAGCATCACGGCCAGGTCGATGTCGTGGATCATCAGGTCCAGCGTGACGCCGACGTCGGTGGAGCGAAACGGGTAGGGGGAGATGCGCGCGGCCTCGATGAAGCGCGGGCGGCGGAAGTACGGCGCGGCGGCGCGGACGATCGGGTTGAAGCGCTCGACGTGCCCGACCTGCAGGAGCGCGCCGTGCTTCGCGGCCAGTGCGCAGAGTTCCTCGGCCTCCGCGACCGTCCGGGCCAGCGGTTTCTCGATCAGGCACGGCACGCCCCGCTCGAGGAAATACCCGCCCACGGCGCGGTGGTGCGTGGTCGGGACGACGATCGAGACCGCGTCCACCCGGCCGTCCAGCTCGCGGTAGTCGGCGTAGAGCGGGACCTTGAGCTTGCGCGCCTGCGCCTCCGCACCCGGCGCCATGTCGCAGACCGCGGCCAGTTCCAGGCCCAGGTCCTTGCGCCTGGCGAGGCGGGCGTAGATCTCGGCGTGGATCTTGCCGAGGTGTCCGAGTCCGACGACGGCGACGCGCAAGAGAGGCCCCCGGGGCGGTGGTCTGCGATCTGTAGCCTGTAATCTGTACCGGCTCACTCAAGCTTGGCACGAGCTCAGATTGCAGACCACAGATCACGGACCTTCACAGTTTGCCCGCCTCCAGCAGTCGCGCCAGCAGCGCCAACTGCCCGAGGTGGTAATGGCCGTGCGTGACCTGATGCGAGATGGCGTGCGCGGCGGTGGGCAGCCAGCGCCGCTCGATCACCGCGGGCTTGCCCAAGTCCACGGCGGACATTTCGTTGAGCACGCGCAGGACCTCCGCGTGCACGCGCTCGAACTCGTCCTTCACTTCCTTGAACGGCGGATACTGGGCCGCCTCGAGTTTCTCGCTGGTGAAGTCGAAGAGCGAGTCCCAGTCTTTCCGGCGCACGGAGGTCCCGCGGGGGACCTCGACGACCAGGTAATCCTCGGCCCAGGCCAGATGGCCGGCGAGCCAGAGCGCGTGGTTGACGTTGGGCGCGGGCCGGCGCAGCGCGGTCTCGGCGTCGAAGCGCGCGAGCAGCTCGCGCGAGTTGCGCCCGATGACCTCCACTTCGGCGCGGAAATAAGAGAGGACGTCCATGGCGCGCGCGGCTACTCCGTTTTCCGGCTCTCCGGGTCTGCGGTCTTCTCCGTCTTGGCCTCGTCCTTGGGGGCCTCGGTCTTGCCCGCCTCGCCGGTCTTCGTGGCGCTGTCGTCCTTGGCGGTCTTGCCGGTCTTCCCGGTCTTGGCCGGTTCCTCGGTCTTGCGCTCGGGCGCGGGCAGCTTCGTATAGACCCGGTACGGATGGTCGCGTTTGGAGACGATCGCGATATCGATGATCTTCGGGGGGTCCTCGGGCTTGTCGCCGGAGGTCTTTGTTGCGGCGAGTTTCTCGAGCGTATCGAAGCCATCCGTCACCTTGCCGAAGACGGTGTGCTTGCCATCGAGGTGCGCGTTGCCGCCTTCCTTTTTGTTGATGTTGAAGAAGAACTGGCTGCCGTTGGTGTTGGGACCCGAATTGGCCATGGCCAGCGTGCCATACTCGTTCTTGTACTGGTTCTCCATGACTTCGTCAGGGATGAAGTAGCTCGGCCCGCCCATGCCGGTGCCTTCGGGGTCGCCGCCCTGGATGCAGAAGTCCTTGAGGATGCGATGGAAGGTGAGGTTGTCGAAGAAGTTCTTTTCGGCCAGTTCGATGAAGTTGGCGACGGTGTTCGGCGCGGCGTCTTCGTACAGCTCGGCTTTGAGTTCGCCGGCGGTGGTCTTGATCAGGACCACGGGGTTGGGTTGCGGCCCCTTGGGGGTGTAGGGCAGTCCCGGCCCGTCGTGCTTGCCTTCGCCGCACCCCGCGACGAGGCACAACAAGACGGCCAGCGCCGCGCGGCCGGCAGGACCCTGGGGATACGTACGTCGGACGTTCATGCTCACTCCTCGATCCGCTTGACCTTGTACGGGTGATCCCGTTTCCAGAGCACCTCGACGCGTTCGATCTTCGCGCCGACCTGCATCCGGTCCACGAATTCCTGGCCTTTGTAGACCACGCCGAAGACGGTGTGCTTGCCGTCGAGCCAGGGGCAATCGACCTGGGTCACGAAGAACTGGCTGCCGTTGGTATCGGGGCCGGCGTTGGCCATGGCGAGGACCCCGCGGCGCATCGGCGTGCTGGCCAGCCCGTCGGTGTAACGGTAGCCCTGCTTCTCGTAGAGTTCCTTGACCGAGAGGCTGGCGGCGGGCTCCTTGGGCGCCTTCTGCTTCAGCTTCTGAGCCAGTTCTTTCACCGTCAGCTTGTCCAGGCCCAGGCTCTTGGCGTCGATCTCGTCGGCGAAGCGGTAGCCGGGGCCGCCCCGCCCGGTGCCGGTGGGATCGCCGCCCTGGACCATGAACTGCTCGATGACGCGGTGAAAGGCGAGGCCGCAATAGAAGTCCCGTTCGGCGAGCATGATGAAGTTCGCCACGGCGTTGGGGGCGCCGTCTTCCAGCAGCACCGCCTCGAAGGCGCCATCCTGGAGTGCGATCCGGACGACGGGCAGATTGGTCTGCAGGGCCTGGCGCTCGAGCAGCCGCGCGGCGGCCTGCGGCGCCTCGCCCTCGCCCTTGGCGAAGGCCTCCACGACGGGCCGCGCGGCAGGGCCGTAGGCGAGCACGTCCACGGTGGCCTGGAGGCGGTCGCCGAGCGACGGCGCGGCGAGTTTGGCGAGCGTTTCCTTCAGGTCGGCCTCGTCGCCCGCGCTGAGCTTCAGGGCGTCGAGCGCGGAGGGCTCGCCGGCCCGCGGGCTCGCGGGGAAGAGCGCGGCCAAGACCAGGGAGGCCAGGAGCGAGGCGCGGAAGCTGGCGCGGCGGCGGTTCACGATGGTTCGTCCCCTGCCTCGTCCTCGACCCGGAAGTTCAGGGCGCCGTCGCGCTCCTCGGGCGGGACCACGGTGCGTTCGGCTTCCAGCGCGCGTCCGTGCCGGCCGGCGTCGGTGCGCCGCGCGAAGCGGACGAACTCGGCCACGACCGCGTGCCGTTCGAACTCCTCGGCGGCGATTCGAGCGTAGGCCTCGGCGCGGTTGCCTTTCTCGCGGATCAGGAACCGGAAGGCGCTCTTGAGGGCCGCGACGGCTTCGGGAGGGACGCCGCGGCGTTTGAGTCCTTCGAGGTTCAGGCCGCGGATGCGCGCGGGGTGGCCTTCGGCGAGCGTGTAGGGGGGACGTCCACCGAGAGCCGCGCGCTGCCGGCGACGAAGCTGCAGCGCCCGATGGTCACGAAATGGTGGATCGCGCAGAGCCCGCTGATCCGCGCGCCGTCCTCGACGTGGACGTGCCCGGCGAGCTGCGAGGCGTTGGCCACGATGATGTGGTCGCCCAGGCGGCAGTCGTGGGCGATGTGGGCATAGGCCATGATCATGCAGTGCGAGCCGATCGAGGTCCGCCCGCCGCCCAGCGCGGTGCCCGGATGGATCGTGGCGCACTCGCGGACGATCGTGCCTTCACCGAGTTCCAGGACGGTCGGCTCGCCCTTGTACTTCGGATCCTGGGGGATGCAGCCGACGATCGCGCCGGGGAAGACCTGGCAGCCGCCGGCGAGCGCCGCGCCGCCGGTCACCGTGGCGTGGTTGTGGATCTCGCAGCCCGCGCCCAGCCGGACGCGCGGCCCGATATAGGCGCACGGGCCGACGGTGACGCCTTCGGCCAATTCGGCCGTAGGGTCCACCACCGCCGTCGGATGAATCCGGGTCGCCACGTACTTGAGTTCCGAGTTCCGAGTTCCGAGTTCCGAGCGCCGAGGCGCAAGCGTGCTGGGTGCGCTTACGCTTCGGGCTTGCCTTCCTGTCCGGGCAGTTGAACCATGAATTTCATCACGGCTTCGGCGGCCAATTCGTCACCCACCAGCGCGCGGGTCTTGAAGCGCCCGAACGGCGGGCGGATGCGGTCCACTTCGCATTCCAGCCTCAACCGGTCGCCGGGGACCACCGGCCTCCGGAAGGCGACCTTGTCCATCCCCGCGAAAAAGATCAGCTTCCCCTCGGCCTTCAGCTCCTTCAGCACCATCACCGCGCCGGCCTGCGCGAGCGCTTCCAGGATCAGCACGCCGGGCATGATCGGGCGGCCGGGGAAATGCCCCGGGACCCAAGGCTCGGTGGCCGTGACGTTCTTGATGCCCACGACGCGCTTGCCCGGCTCGTACTCCTCGATGTGGTCGACGAGCAGGAACGGATGGCGGTGCGGAAGGATCTCCTGGATCTGCCCGAGATCGAAACCCATGGCTGCGTTGTCCTCGCCGGCCTTGGCCAGCTCGCGGGCGAGCAGGCGGTTGAGGCGATGTCCGGAACGCATCCCGCTCAGGCGCCCCTGAATCGGCCGGCCCAGGACATACAGATCGCCCAGCAGATCGAGGATTTTATGCCGGACCGGCTCGTCTGGAAAGCGCAGGGTGTTCTCGAGGACCTTGCCCTGATCGAGCACGAGCGTGTTGTGCGTCGTCGCGCCCTTGCCGAACCCGGCCGCGCGCAGCGCCTCGGCCTCCTTGCGCAGGCAGAAGGTCCGCGCCGGCGCGATCTCGGTGAGGAACGTCTGCGGGTCCAGGTCCAGTTCCAGCGCGCCTTGCGCGAGTGGCTCGTCGGGGTAGTGCAACTCGTAGCGGATGCGCAGGCCCTCGGAGCCGGGTTCGGCGGAGATCTCCGCGCCGCCTTCTTCGAGCTTCACCTTGCGCCCGATACGCAGCGGTTCGATATGGGCGTCGGGAAGCACGATCAGGCCCGCGGCGAGCATCGCCTGGGCGAAGGGCAGCGCGCTGCCGTCCAGGCCGGGCACTTCGGGGCCGTCCAGTTCCGCGCGCGCGTCGGTGACGCCCATGCCGGCCAGCGCGGCGAGCAGGTGCTCGACGGTGTGAACCTCGGCCTCGCCGCGTTTCAACGTGGTGCGCAGGGGCGGGCCGTCCTCGAGCAGGTCGGCGCCGGTGAGTTCGGGCGCGCCGGGCAGGTCCACGCGCGCAAAGACGATCCCCGCGCCGGCCTGGGCCGGTTTCAGTTCGAGCTTGACGCCCTTGCCGGAGTGCAGGCCCACGCCTTCGAAGACGGCGGGTTGGGCCATACTTTTACGGACGGCGAAAGCCACGCCGTGGAAACCTCCAACGCTGGCGGGAAGACGTTACCGAATCGGGGAAGTCTAGCGGAAGCAGGGCGGGCGGGAAATTGCGGATTTGGGATTGCGGAATGCCGAAGGAAGGCCTCAGTCGCAGCGCGGGCGTCGCTACGTTCAGGACAGCAGCGCCTTCAAGAACGCATGCCCCGCTCCGAACAGCGCCGGCGCGGCGCAGGCCAGCAGCGTCGTGCCCGGCGTGTGCGCGTCGCCCGGCGGGGCGGGGCGGTGGAGGTAGTCCTCTTCCTCGAAGAGCGGGCCGCAGCCGAAGCTGCCGTTAAGCACCGTCCCGTCGGCGCTCACGAACCCGCAGAGCGCCTTCAGCCCGCGTTCGGCGGCCGCGAGGTACGGCTCGGCCGGCAGGAAGCCCTGCGCGACGGCGCGGAAGAGCGCGTGCACGAAGAGGCCCGTCCCGGTCGTTTCCTGGTAGCTGTTGGCGCGGTGCGGAACCTGGTGCCACATCCCGCGCCGGTCCTGCCAGCGCAGCAGGTCCGAGGCGAATTCGGCGAGCATCCGCCGCATGGGCTCCGCATGCGCGCTGTCCGCCGGCAGGAAACTCAGCACGTCCACCATCCCGCGCAGGACCCAGCCCTGCCCGCGCAGCCAGCCGAGGGGCGAGACGAAGTCCGGTGTCGGCCCCCAGCCGCGCCCCTGGCTCCAGAGCCCCGTCGCCGGATCGCGCAGCGCGTTGCGCTGAAGCTCGTACTGCGCGACGGCCTCCTTATAGAAGGAGACGTCGCCCGAGAGCCGCCCCGCGAAGGCCATGCGCGAGGCGTACTGCTGGAGCATGTCCACGAAGATGCGCCCGGTCTCGGGGCGGTAGACGAAGGCCGCGCCGCCGTCGGAACTGCGCGCGACCTCGCGGCGGCAGCGCTCGGCGTCCTCGACGAAGCCCGCGATCCAGTCGCGTTCGCCCGTGAAGAGGAACCACTGGACATGCAGCAGCGTGAACGGGTTGGCGCGCCAGGTCAGCCCCTGGCCGGGCGTCCAGCCGCGGAAGCCGGTCATGACTTTGCGCACGAAGGCCGCGCAGGACCGATCGCCGGCCGACGCGCCCCACCACAGGAGCCCTTCGAGCGCCAAGTCGTTCGTGTAGGAATGCGCGTAGTCCGACCGGCGCATGAAGCGCTCGGCGACCCGCGCGCCGGCCTCGCGCGCGTGTTCGGGGAGCGTCGCGTCGCTCACGCCGCACCTTCCTTTTCGGGCTTCCGGGCCTTGGCAAGCTCGCGGGCGTAAGCCATGTCCTTGTCCTGGTCGTAATGATACCGGACCAGGTTCGCGCAGCGGCGCGTACGCGCGGACTCGACGGCGCCGAGCGTCAGCGCGATTGCTTGCATCGCATCGAGGGCATTGGTGGACGGCTCGCGGCCGGACTGGCAGGCGTCAAGGAAGTCGAGCAGGTTCTCGGCCTCGGGCGGCTTGGGCGAAGCGCTGCCGACCTGCATCCAGTCTTCGCCGGCGCGCGCGATGCGGACCGAGCCATCCCCGCCGAGTCGCAGCGCGCCGCCGTCGGCATGAACGGTCAGCGCCCAGCCTCCGCGCAGGTCCGGCGTGGAGCGCGCGGAGGTCGCAAAGCTGAGGGAGTTCCCGCCGTGCCCGAGGGCCAGCCAGCCGTGCAGGCTCGCGGCGGGGCGCGCGGCCTCGGCGGCGTCGTCCGGCGCCACGCTCAGCTTGACCGGCGCCTCGCCCAGGATCCAGCAGGCGAGGTTCAAGAGCGGCGCGAGCGAGCCGAGAAAACCGCCGGGACCGGGTCCGAGAACCGCGTCGAGGTGCGCGGACTTCGGCGCGCCCAGCGTGTGCGCGAGCAGCCGTCCGCGCGCGAGCCGGTTGGCCGGGGCGTAGCGCAGGGGCAGCCACGCGCCGAGGCGCAGATCGCGCGCATTGGCCTCGCCGATTAGCGCGTCGAACTCCGCGTAAGCAAGCGAAAACGGCATCGCGACGAGCGCGTGCGCGCCGTGACGTAGGCAAGCGAGGGCGTCGGTCGCGCGGCGTTCGAGCGGCGTCGCGATGACGACCGCGTCGAGGCCCGCGGCGGGTTCGGCGAGCGCGACCGGCTCGACGCCGGGGAACTCTTGCGCGAGCTTCGCGAAATTCGCCTGCTCGTCGAGCGCGGCGAGCACGCCCAGTTTGAAGGCCGCCATCTGGATTCTCCAGGCATTTCCAAGTTACCGTCCGGCATGCGGTTGCGCTACCGGAGTAAAGCGCGCCGATTGCTCGAAAGCCGCTCCCGGAAAGGGTCAATAGGTTGCCGGGAGGTGAAGCATGACACGCGGTTGGCAGTTCGAATATTCCTTTGTGCGGCTGGGCGAGGGCTGGCTCGGCCTCCGGTCGGAGGGCCTTCGCGAGTACCGGAAGGTAATCGAGGAGCATGCCAGGGACGGCTGGCGGCTGGTCCAGGTCTTCGCGCCCGGAACCGGGGCCTACGGCGCGGCGAAGTTTGTCGAACTGATTTTCGAGCGTCCGGTGCGCGTGCCGGATGCCGCCTAGCAGCCCGAGCGCACGGCCCCCCGCTTCCGCAGCGTGCGCGTGGCGTGGTTGGCGATCCAGCGCGTCGCGTCCGCCTTCGATTCCTTCAGCCAGCGCGCGGCGACTTTGCGCACCCAGTCCGGATGGTCCTTGCTGGCGTCGTTGAGCCAGTTGGCGACGCTGGTCTGGACGTAGCGGTGCGGGTCGGCGCGCAAGGGTTCCAGGAGCGCCAAGCCCGGATCGGGGTCCTTTCGCAGCTCGGCCAGGTGCGCGCACCAGACCCCGCGCGGCCGCGTGCCTTCCACCGCGCAGCGGCGCACGTTCGGGTCGCGGTCGCGAACCCACCTTTCAAGCAGCTTGAATGCGCGGGACAGGTTTTCGGCCAGGAACGGCCGCAGCGCGTCCCAGGCGGACTCCCGGACCGACATGGCCCGGTCGGCGGCAAAGGGCTTGCCGCGCGCGAGCCGCTCCTTCAAGCCGAGCCCGGCTTCGCCCACGCGGGCGTAGCACGTCCACATGCGCACCGTATCGCTTCCGTGCGCGGCCAGCCGCGCCGCCAGCGCGTCACGGTCGTTGCGCTCCGCCAGCCAGCCGCGCAAGGCAGCGCCCATGCCTTTGGTACGCGCGCTGATGGATTGATCGGCGAGCGCGTCGGCGGCGCGACCCAGCGTTTCGCGGGCGCCGGCGGCGCCGATCTGCCCGGCCATGGCGCGCGCGAGGATTCGGATGTCGATGGCCAGCCATTCCACGAGGGTGACGGTCTCGTCGCGGCCTTCGTTGAGCGCGTTGAGGACCGCGGGCGGTATCTCCGCCATCCTCCGCGCGCCCTTGCGCCGCGGAACGGCCTTCGGGGTCTGCGTCATCCGCCGCGCCCGCAACACTTCTTGAACTTCTTGCCGCTGCCGCAGGGGCACGGCTCGTTGGGGCGGGTCTTGCGCCCTTCGGCGCGCAGGGTGTGGGTGGGGATGACGGGCTGGCCGTCTTTGGCGTCCTGCTCGCGCTCGGGCCGCGCCTCGATGCGCCCGGTCACGTCATTGGGGGGGCGGTAGCCTTCCGCGCGCGCGGGCTGCCGCCCCGCCTTGCGCGCGGCGGCTTTCTCGAGTTCCGCCAGCCGCAGCGCCTCGGCCGGCAGCGCGTCCTTGCCCAGGACCGTGCAGAACCAGGCCTCGAGGCCCAGCATGCCGATTTCGGACCCGCGTTTGCCTCGCGCGGCGGGGTTTGGCGCGTAGCGGCCGCAGGCCGCGCGCGTGGCCTCGTCGGCGTGGCAGCATGGCAGTCCGTCGCGCGCGGCAAATCCGAGGTGCGGGCACTGCGGCGTGCCGATCAGGGCGTCCATGGCGAAAATGTAGATGCAGGCCGTGCGTTTGTCCATGCGGCGAGGTTGGGGAAGAAGGCGGAGGCCGCAACCGGCGAACGGACGGACGCGCGGCGGCCCTGGGCGCCGCGGGCTCAACCCGATTCATCCGCGATACGCGTCGAAGATATCCTTCCATCGGAAGACGCGCTTTTGAAGCGCACGCGCGGTGCGGATCTGCGGTTTGCCGCGCGCTGGCGCGGTGCTGAGGTACTTCGGGTTGGGCTCGATGCCCACGCGCCAGAGGTTCAGGCGGTCGGCGTCCCAGCACACGCCGACGGTCGGGTTCTCGGCGAGGCGCCCGTCGACGTGCCCGTCGCAGGCTTCCTGGAGCAGCTCCAGCCGCGGGGGCTCCAGGTCGAAATAAGTTCCGGCGAAGGTGCGCATGAACGCTCCGGCGCGCCGGCCGTGCTCGGGATCGTACCCGTCGTCCCAGCGCATGCTGTCATGGAAGATCGCGAAGAGCAGGACCACCGAGGCATCGGCATCCGGCACCTCGCGCGCCAGTGCCCTGCCGGTCCAGGCCACGCATTGCCAATGGTGGATGCCGTGGATCGTGGAGTCCCGGTTGGTGCAAGACGCGAGCACCGCGTCGACCAGGGCTTGGCCATCGAAGGCGAAGCGAGGGTGGTGCGCCATGCGAACCTCGTACGCCAATCCTCACGGCTTGGCAAGCCTTTACGCGGTCACAAGTTTGGAAGCGACGAATCCCCGGCCCGTTGCCGAAAGAGTGAAGCCGCGGCGCCCGAAGGTGCAAACCGCGCTTGCCCGGGCGAGCCGCCCCGCTACGCTCCCTCACTTCCCAGCCGGCCGCCGTGCGCGGCCGGCCTTCCATGGCCAGGAGGAAACGCCCATGCGCGGACTTTCGATTATCGCCGTGATGTTGCTCTGCGGTCTTTCGTTCACGCGGTGCCAGGCCGCCGAAGGCGAGGAACTGCTCAAGCAACTCGAGCCCACCGTCGACAAGATGCTCAAGGCCTACAACGACGAGGACCACAAGACCTTCAACGCCGAGTACGCCAAGATGATGGCCGCCGTCGCCACCGAGCAGACCTTCAAGAACATCTTCATCAACATGTACAAGAAGGATTTCGGGAACTACGCCTCAAAGGAACTGATCAAGGACCAGACGGTGCTGCAGGGCGAGATGCCGCTCCTGGTCTTCCAGTGCAAGTTCGAGAAGAACGAGAAGGTCAAGGTGAGCGTGAACTTCACGACGGAAGAAGGCGCGCTGAAGGTGATGCAGATTCGCTTCGACAAGATGTAAGCGCGGTTAGCCGGTCTTGCGGCGGCGCGGCCTGGACGTACGTTTGGCGGGCTGCGCTTCGGGCGCGGGCGACTCGGCAGGCGGCGCCTGGTTGGAAACTTCGGCTGCGGCCTCGGCGGGAGCATCCGCCGGGGCTTCGGCCGCCCTGTTTCGACCTCGTCCGCCGCGCCGGCGGCGCCGGGGGCGGGCCGCGACGGGAGTTGCCTGGCGTTCCGCCTCTCCTTCGATCGCGTTCACCTCGGGAACCGGCGCAGGGCTTGGGGCGGGCTCGGGCGCGCGCTTCGGGCCACCGTTGGATTCCAGTTCCGCGCCGAAGCGGGTCACGATGTAGGTGCGGTTACTCTCGTCGCGCCGCAATTCGACCAGCCGGCGCGCCTGGGCGTCTTCCAGCAGCTTGCTGAAAGTCTTGTAGCCGAAATAGGCCTCGTTGAACGAGGGGCGTTTGCGCTGCATGGTCTCCTTGACCATGCTGGACCAGAGCGTGTCGCGGTTCTCGCGCCGCAGGGCCTCGCAGGATTCGAGCAGCAATTCGAAGACCTTGCGCCTCTTCTCATCCACCGACTCGAGGACGGGTTCCGCGGCAACCTTGGCGACGGCCTGGGCCTCCAGGTCCTCGTAGTAGATGAACTCGTCGCAGTTGTCGCGCAACAGCTCGGAGGTCGAGGCCTGCATGCCCAGCCCGATGACGTACTTGCCGTTCTCCTTGAGTTTGCTGACCAAGGGCGAGAAATCGCTGTCGCCGCTGACGATCACGAAGGTGTCGATGTGCGACTTGCTGTAACAGAGGTCCATCGCGTCCACGCAGAGGCGCATGTCGGCGGAATTCTTGCCGGTCATGTGCCGCCGGGGGATCTCGATCAGTTCGATGGCCGTCTCGTGCAGGTCCTGGGTGTAGCTGGAGAAGCGCTTCCAGTCGGCATAGGCGCGCTTGACGACGATGTTGCCTTTTTCTACGAGCCGCGCGCGCATGCGTTCGACGTCGAAGCGCTGCGAACCGCGGAAGCCCAGCGCGAGGTTTTCGAAGTCGATGAAGACGGCCAGTTGGCGCCTGGGGCCGGCGAGCGATTGAACATCCATGTAAGGGGCTTCCCGTGGTGAGCAGGCTCACGGTACCGGCGGCGGGAACCGCCCGCAAGGCCAAGCGCGTCGAAATGCCCGCGCAGGCCGCGCGGCGCGAAGGCTTGCGAGCGGAGGCGCGCGCGTCCGGCGAACTTGGCCTCGGAGGCGCAACCCGCGCTTGGCCTGCGAGTCCAAGTCGATAGGGCGTTGCGTCCAGGAGCGCGCGGCGCCTCGGAGAAGCTAAGGTCGTCCCCGACGCGCCTTTGCGTTGCCGCCCGGTGAAGCCTCGGTTAAAAGGGCGGAGCCCCTGCCCGAGCCTTGCAGCAGGCCGCCCCGCGGGTGCGGCATGTGGCTGCGCCGGCGGGAGCCTCCTGGTTCAACGGAAGACCAACCATGCGCGAACGACACATTTTCTGGGACGTGGCGCCGCTGGTGCTGCTGGGCTTCATCGCGGTGCTGATGAGCGTGGAGATGTACGATCGCCATCGCGCCTGGCAGGCGACGCAGAAGATCCTCAAGACCCAGACCGAACTCGCCGAACAGAACCGGACCATCTTGAACAAGCTGGCCGAAGGCGTGAAATTCAGCGGCTCGACGGGCGCCGGAAATGGCCATGCGTCGAACGGGCTGGGAACCGCGGAGCGCGGCGACCTGCCCGTGGACGTGGCACTGCCCAAGGTCCCCGACTTCGAATACGGCGACGAGCAAGCCGACGACGGCGACTGGCTCGTGGTCACCCTGGGTTCGGAACCCAACTCCCTCAACTCGCTCATCGATAACGACGCGACGGCCTCCGACCTGTTCAGCCGCGCGCACGATCCACTGGCCGCGCGGAACTTCTACGACCTGTCCGCCTGGGAGCCCCGGCTGGCGCGGGCCTGGAAGAAGGAACTGGTCTGCGTCCTGTACCCCAAGGACGGCGACGCGAAGCGGCTGGCCCAGGATCTTGAAGGCAAGTGGGATGCCGGCCTGCGCGAGAAGCTCCAGATCCGGCGCATCGCCGCGGAGGCAGGCGAAGGCGGCGCGGTGGTGCAAATCGAGATCGGCGACGTCAACAACGAGTACCGGGAGCACCTGAAGCGGGATTTCGGCGAGCGCATCCTGCCGCAGTGGTGGTTCTACGTGGAATACCGCGGGAACGAGTTTCCCGACGGCTCGAAGATCACACCGGCTACGCTGGGCGAATACGTCCTGACGCGCCTGAAGAAGAACCCCGACTTCACCGGCAAGGTCCTGCCCGTCATGGGCACCGAGGACACGATCCTGATGCGGGTTCTGGGGGACGAAAAGGCCCGCGACGCCTGCGCCGCCGGGCTGAAGGCCCTGCGGGAGTCGCCCGAGAACAAGAGCCTGGTCATCGATCCCAAGTCCGTCTCGGGCAAACGCGAGGAAGTGCTGCTGACCAGCGAGGTCATGGAGGACTACCTGGCCCAGGAGAAGCCCATCTTCACTTTCTATCTGCGCAAGGACGCGCGCTGGCAGGACGGGCAGCCGGTTACGGGGAAGGACATCGTCTTCACGTTTCAGACCATGATGGATCCTCAGATCGAATGCGGCCCGCAGCGCAATTACTACCGCGATTGCGAGTCCATTGCCCTGGTGGGCGGCGACCCTTATGTGGTGCGCTTCACGTGGATGAAACCCTACTTCGACGCCTGGTCGACCTCAGCCAATTTCGAGCCCATGGCCGAGCACTATTACCGCTACAACGACCCCAAGGAGTTCAACACCGGAAAGCAGAACCAGAACCTGATGGGCAACGGGATGTACCGCCTGGAGCGCTGGGACCGCGGGCAGCAGTTCGTGTTCACGCGCAACGAGGATTACTACGGCCGCAAGCCTCACCTGCTGAAGATCGTCTATAAGGTTGTTAAAGATCCTACCGTGGAATTGCAGCTCTTCGAGTCGGGCCAGACCGACGTGAATGGGCTGACGCCCCCGCAGATGAAGGCGAAGGAGAACGACCCGGAGTTCCGCAAGAAGTTCGACGTGAACATCTCGGTGGCCAATTCCTACCGCTACGTCGGGTGGAACGCCCGCAAGCCCATGTTCGCCGACAAGCGCGTGCGGCAGGCGCTGACGATGCTGGTGGACCGGCAGCGCATCTGCGACACGATCTACCGCGGTTACGCCATCCCGATTCACGGGCCGGTGCATCCGGAGAATCCGGCCTACTGGAAGGAAACGCCCAACCACGTCTGGCCGTTCGATCCCGAGCGCGCCCGCAAGCAGCTCGACGAGGCCGGCTGGATGGACAGCGATGGCGACGGCATTCGGGACAAAGACGGCGTCCCCTTCAAGTTCACCCTCCTGTTCCCCGCGAACAGCAATGAGTTCGACGCGATGGGCAATCAGATCAAGTCGGAATTCGGCAAGGCCGGCATCGAAGTGACCCTCAGCAACCTCGAGTGGGCCGCCTTCCTGCAGAAGATCGAACGGCTCCAGTTCGACGCCTGCATCCTGGGCTGGCGCCTCGGCGCCGGCGAAGAAGACCCGTATCAATTATGGCACTCCTCGCAGACGGACGAGAAGGAGTCGAACTTCTGCAACTTCGTCAACACGGAAGCGGACCGCATCATCGAGGAATGCCGCCGCGAACTCGACTCCCGGAAGCGCTACGAGAGGCTGCACCGGTTCCAGCAGCTCATCATGGAAGAGCAGCCCTACACGTTTCTGTTCGTCAGCAAGCGCCTGGTGGCGTTCGACAAGCGCATTCACAACATTCAGTACCGGCTCGTCGGAAGCAACCAGTCGCGCTGGTTCGTTCCCAAGGAGTTGCAAAAGTACTAGAGCATCCACGGACGGGGCGGAGCGCCCCCGGCCAGCCCTGGGAAGGAATCGACACGCCGAGCGTCCCGCGGCCGATGAGCAGCCATGACGACCTATATCCTGAAGCGCCTGTTGCTCATGCCTTTGATGGTCCTGGGGATCACGCTGGTCAGCTTCTGTGTGATCATCCTGGCGCCGGGAACGAGCGGCAAGGGCGGTGGAAGCGGGGATGTCCGGTCCGGCAAGCTGACGCAGCAGCAGTTGGAAGTCATGCAGCGCACGTTCCATGTGGGCAAGCCCATCTACCTGCGTTACCTGTACTGGCTTGGGGTCCTGCAGCCGGAAGCCACTCAGGCGGAGCTGGTCGAAGCACGCCGCAAGCTGGCGGGCGTGCGCGAACAAGAAGCCTTTCTGGAAGATCGCGTCGAGGACGAGAGGCGCTACAGGGCCTATGTGGCCCATCTGGACCGGACCTTGCTCGGCTCGCGGGACCCTGCAAGCCCCGCAACACCCGACCCCGACCTGCAGAAGACCATTGAGGAGATCGAAGTCGATGCCCGCGTGCCCTTGCGCGGGATGCTCTTCCTGGATTTCGGAATGTCCGTGACCACCACGTCCGTATCGGTCTGGCAGAAGATCAAAGAAGCGCTGCCGGTCACGCTGGCGATGAACCTGATCGTTGTGATCGTGATCTACCTGTCCTCGCTGCCGATCGGCATTCATTCCGCCACGCATCAGAATACCTTCAGCGACAAGTCCACGACCGTGCTGCTCTTTGTGCTTTACTCCCTGCCCAGCTTCTGGGTCTCGATCCTGATGATCAAGCTGATGGTGTCGCTGCCCGATTATCTGCGGCTGCCGTTCCAGGGCATCTTTCCAGCGGGCGCCGAAGAGATGGCGACGCTGCCCCTGCTCTGGGCCTGCACCAAGCATCTGGCCCTGCCGGTGGCTGCGCAATGCTACGGGAGCCTGGCGCTCCTGTCCCGCTTCATGCGCGCGTCCATGCTGGATGTGATCCGGAGCGACTTCGTGCGCACCGCGCGAGCCAAGGGCTGTCGCGAAACCACCGTCATCTACCGCCATGCCCTGCGCAACTCCCTCATTCCCATCGTCACGCTGCTGGGCGGACTGCTGCCGGGGTTGCTGGGTGGCAGCGTGATCATCGAGACGATCTTCGGCATTCCGGGCATGGGCTACCTGGGCTACAACGCGGTGCTGACCCGAGATTACACCGTCCTGATGGCGCTCTTCACGGCGAGCGCCGTCCTGACGTTGCTGGGCATCCTGGTCAGCGACATCCTGTACGTCCTGGTCGACCCGCGTATTTCGTTCGAGAAGGGACGCTAGGCATGAGCGAGCCGCAGGCGCAGACGCCGCCCGCCATGACCGGCGGCAGCCAGAGCTACTGGGACCTCGTCTGGGGCCAGTTCCGCAAGAACCGGCTGGCCCTGGTCAGCCTTGTCGTCATCGCGGTGCTCTTCGTTCTGGCCGCCTGGGCGCCGGTGCTGGCCGAAGGCAAGCCCTGGGTCTGGCGCGAGGACGGCCGGACGAGCTATCCGCTGCCGGCCTGGCTCACCGCGCCGACCTCGGGGATGAGCGTCGATTACCTGTTCAACTACTTCTTTTTCCTGACCCTTACGGTTCCCGCCGCCGTCCTGCTCGTGCGCAGGAGCATGCGCGGCAAGGAATTCAGCGCGAAGGTCGCGCGCAAGCGCTGGAGCCTGGGGCTGCTGGCGGCCGTGCTCGCGGGCGTCGTGCCCTTTATCGGTCCCGGGTCCTACGAGCGCGGCGCGACGCCGGCGGAGAAAGAGGCGCAGCCGGAGCTTCAGATCGTCAAAGTCTGGCACTTTTTCCGCAGGTATCGCCTGGACAACCGCGATTACCTCGGTGCGCGCGAATCGCTTTCGAAGGAACGCGGCGACTACGCCTATTTCCCGCTGGTGGCCCAAGATCCATTGGGCCAGACCACCGACCTGCTGCAACCACCCAGTTCGAAGCACTTTCTGGGCACCGACAACCAGGGCCGGGATGTGCTGGCGCGGATGCTGCACGGCGGGCGCATCTCCCTTTCCGTCGGATTCGTGGCGGTTGGCATCGCCACCTTGATCGGAATCCTCATCGGGGGCATCGCAGGCTACTACCGGGGCTGGGTGGACATCGCGATTTCGCGCTTCATCGAAGTGGTCATCTGCTTCCCGACCTTCTTCCTGATCATCACGATCATCGCGTTCATCGACGAACGCAGCATCTTCCACGTGATGCTGGTGATCGGCCTTACCGGCTGGACCGGGCTGGCGCGCCTGGTGCGCGGCGAGTTCCTGAAGCTGGCCGATCAGGACTTCGTGCACGCGGCGCGGGCACTGGGCTGCGGGGGCGCGCGGATCATGTTCCGGCACATCCTGCCCAACGCGATGGCGCCCGTGCTGGTCAGCGTGGCCTTCGCGGTGGCCGGCGCGGTCCTGACCGAGTCCGGTTTGAGCTACTTGGGTTTCGGCGCCCCGCCTCCGACGCCCACCTGGGGCGAACTGATCAGCCAGGGCAAGACGCATATCTTCGAGGGCGCTTGGTGGCTGCTGTACTTTCCGGGCTTCATGATCTTCCTCTCCGTCACCGTTTACAATCTCGCCGGCGACGGGTTGCGGGACGCGATGGACCCGCGGATGCGGAACTGATCGGAACGGGCATGAGCGATACGCAACCCAACGGCGCGCTGCTCCAGGTCAACGACCTGCGCACGCACTTCCACACCGACGCGGGGGTGGCCCGGGCGGTGGACGGGATCACGTTTCAAATCGCCGAGGGCGAATGCCTGGCGATCGTGGGCGAATCCGGCTGCGGCAAATCCGTCACCAGCCTCAGCATCATGAAGCTGCTGCCCATGCCGCCGGCGCGCATCGCCTCCGGGCGGATCCTCTTCAACGGCCGGGATCTCGTGGACCTGGGGCAGGAAGAGATGTGCGGCGTGCGCGGCAACGACATCGCCATGATCTTCCAGGAGCCGCAGAGCGCGCTGAACCCCGTCTTTACCATCGGCGACCAGGTGGCCGAGGCCTACACGGTCCATCACCCGGGGACGCCGATGCGCGAGGCCTACGAGCGCTCCGTCGAGGCGCTCAAGTCGGTCGGAATCCCCGATCCGGCGCGGCGCATGGGCGACTATCCGCACCAGCTCTCGGGCGGGATGAAGCAGCGCGTCTGCATCGCCATGGCCCTGATCTGCTCGCCCAAGCTGCTGATCGCCGACGAGCCGACCACGGCGCTGGACGTGACGATCCAGGCGCAGATCCTCGAGCTGCTGATGGACTTGCAGCGCAAGCACCGCCTGGCGCTCCTGTTGATCACGCACGATCTGGGCGTCGTCGCAGAGATGGCGCAGCGGACCTGCGTGATGTACGCCGGCAAGATCGTCGAGTCCGGCGCGACGCGGGAGATCTTCTCGCGCCCGCTGCATCCGTACACCCAGGGACTGATGCGCGCGCGCCCCGCGCCGGGTTCAAGCCAGCACGGGCGGCAGCGCCTGGCGGTGATCCCCGGCCGCGTGCCGGCCGCGACGCAGTTCCAGGACGACTGCCGCTTCCGGCCGCGCTGCCCGCTGGCGCAGGAGAAGTGCGCGCAGGAGCCGCCGCTCGAGGATTACGGGGCAGCCCATCGCGCCGCATGCTGGTGCGCCAAGCGTGAAGGATACGACGCCTGGAAGGACGCCGCGGCCGCTTCCGCGCCAAAGGGGGCCTCCGGCGCATGAACGCTCCGAACGCCACGCCGCGGGACGGCGAGAACCTGCTCGAGGTTCACGACCTGCGCAAGCACTTCCCGATCCGGCGCGGCCTGCTCTCGCGCGTCGTGGGCACCGTGAAGGCCGTCAACGACGTCAGCTTCTCCATCGGCGTGGGCGAGACGCTGGGCCTGGTGGGCGAGTCCGGCTGCGGCAAGACCACCGTGGGGCGCTCGCTCCTGCGGCTCATCGAACCCAGTTCCGGCTCGGTGCTCTTCCGCGGCCAGGACATCGCGGACCTGAACGGCGACGCGCTGCGGCCCTTCCGGCGCGAGATGCAGATCATCTTCCAGGATCCCTTCAGCAGCCTGAACCCGCGCATGACCGTCGAGCAGATCATCGGCGAGGGGCTGTACGTCCACGGCCTCGGCGGCTCGGCCAGGGAGCGCCGCGCCACGGTCCTCGACCTGCTCCAGCGGGTGGGACTGCCGCCCCGGGCCATCGAGCGCTATCCGCACGAATTCTCCGGAGGGCAGCGGCAGCGCATCGGGATCGCGCGCGCCCTGGCGGTCAACCCCGCTTTCATCGTCTGCGACGAACCGGTCAGCGCGCTGGACGTCTCCATCCAGGCGCAGATCATCAACCTGCTGATGGACCTGCAAGCCGAGCGGAACATCTCCTACCTCTTCATCGCCCACGACCTCTCCGTGGTGGAACACATCAGCACGCGCGTGGCCGTGATGTACCTGGGGCACATCGTCGAGTACGCCCAGACCAAGGATCTCTACGGCGATCCGCGCCATCCGTACACGCGGGCGCTGCTGAGCGCGATTCCGAAGCGCGCCCCCGAGGAGGTCAAAAGCCGGCAGGTGCTCGGCGGCGAGCCGCCTTCGCCGATCAACCCGCCTCCCGGCTGCCCCTTCGCGCCGCGCTGTCCCATCGCGCAGCCGGAATGTTCGCAGGCGCTGCCGCCGCTGGAACCCATGGGCGCGGATGGGCACCTCGTCCGGTGCCCCTATGTGAAGGATCCCGCGGCGCTTGCGAAACTCGAGGTGCGGCCGGTCCCGCAGGGCCCGCCAGAGTCCGCGCTCGCCTGAACGCCGGGTCGCGCCGGATGCTTCCTGGACGCTTGAACGGGCGTGCCGCCGCGCCTACTTGGCCTGGAGGCGCCGCCGCCGAATAGGGCTCCCGGGCGAGCGCATCGCGGTGGTCGTTGAGCAGGTCGCGCAGGGACTTCTCGAGCGGGACTTCGGGCTTCCAGCCGCAGCATTCGTGAATCTTGTCGAAGCTGCCTCTCACGTCCATCACCTGCGTCTTGCGCATGCGCGCCTGGTCGTGTTCGACGTGGACCTTGATGCGGACCATCTGCAGCAGCGTATCGAGGACGAACTGCACGGGCACGCTCTTGCTCGAGGCCAGATTGTAGGCCTCGCCGGGCTTGCCGTGCATGGCCAGCAGGCGGTAGCCGCGCACGATGTCGCGCACGTCGCTGAAGTCGCGCTTGGGCGTCAGGTCCCCTACGCGGATCACCTGCTGCCGGCCCAGTTCGCAGAGCGCGACTTGGTGCGCGAAGGTGGAGCAGACGAAGACGCTGCGCTGCCGCGGGCCGGTGTGGTTGAAAGGGCGCACGAGGATGATCTGCATGCCGTAGGTGCTGACGAGCGGCTGCGCGGTCAGCTCCAGCGCGGCCTTGGCCGCGGCGAAGATATTGGCCGGCGCGAAGGGCTGGGTCTCGCGCACCGGCATGTCTTCTTCTTTCAAGTGCCCATATACCTCCGCGGAACTGGCCAGCACGACCCGCATCTGCGGCTGCATGGTGCGGACGGCTTCCAGCATGTGCAGTCCGCCCAGCAGGTTCACCTCGTAGCAGCGCCCCGGTTCGACCTCGGCCTCCGGCACGAAGCTCAGCCCGGCCAAGTGGAAGAGCACGTCGAAGCGCGTCTCTTTCAGCACGTCGCGGACGAACTGCGGCTTGGTCAGGTCGCCTACGCGCAGCGTGATGCGGTCGAGGATATGGGAGAGGTTCGTGACGCGCGCGCCGGGACGGCAGGTGCCCCAGACCTCGTCGCCCTGGGCCAGGCAATGGTCGGCCAGGTGTGAGCCCGCGAAGCCTTCGCTGCCTGTGATCAGGACGCGCATGGAGGGGATTGTCCCGAAGCGTCCGCGACTGTCAATTCAACGCGCCGGGAGCCTGGCCTTCGGCGCGCTTCCGTCGCGCGAAGCGGTCGATCAGCAGGACGGCGGCCAGGCCCACGACCGGCAGCCCCAGCGCCAGTCCAACTTCAAGGGAGGAAAGGCGCTCCGGCGGCGGCCAGACGGGGGTCGTGGACACGAGCTTCTCCTTCGCGCCGTGTTTTTCGTAAACCGGGTTCTGGAACGGGAAGATCACCCAGAGGCTGGCGATCAGCAGCCCGTTCATCGCCATCATCGTGGCTTTCTCGTAGCGGTGCAGGACCCAGGAGAGCAGGCGCGTGAAGGACGTGATCCCCACGAACGCTCCGAGGCCGAAGGGGAGCAGGATGTACAGAATGCCGTCGAGGCTCGGATGAGCCACCGCGCCCCAGATCAGATCGTACTTCTTGAGCAGGAGCAGCGTATACGAGCCCGAGATGCCCGGCAGCACCCACGCGCAGATCGCCAGCATCCCGCACAAGAAGATGAACCACGGCGCGGTGGGCGTTTCGTTGGGCACGCTGGTAACGACCAGCCAGCCCAGCCCGCCGCCGGCAAGGTACGCCAGCACGCCTTTCCAGCCCGGGAGGCCGCTGTCGCGCGCCAGCAGGAAGATGCTGCCCAGGACCAAGCCGAAGAAGAGTCCCAGCACCGGTTCGGGGTTCGAGCGCAGCAGAGTGGGCAACGGGATGATGCGTGTGCAGAGCAGGATCCCGCCGAGCTGGCCAGAGAAAAGCATGAGCATGAAGCGCCAGTGCACGCGCCCCAGCGCGTCGCGCACCTGAAGTTTCAGGAACGCGCGGACCACGCTGGCGTCCAGGGAGCGGATCGCGTCCACCAGCCGCGTGTAGACGCCGGTGATCAGGGCCAGCGTGCCGCCGCTGACGCCGGGGATCACCTCGGCGATGCCCATGCTCACGCCGCGCGCGAAGAGCCCCGGGAACTCGCGCCACTCGGCGCTGCGCTGAGGCGGGGGAAGGGTTGAGTCGGGGTTCATCGGCGGTTTTCGTTAAGGGTGGAGGAGGTCCGATCCCATGCGCGCCGGCCGCGCGCTCAGCCCATCGAAATCCTGTAGCCGAAACGGTGTTCGAGGTAGATCGCGACGAGGCTCCAGACGACCGCGGCCACGGCCTCGCCGACGACCATCCCGATGAAGAAGTTCCGCGACTCGTTGTAGACTTTCATCCCGCCGAACTTGGAGACCATCCATTTCAACAGCCAGCCCAGAAAGAAGGCGAACCAGAGCCGGTCGATGGTCCCGGCCATCCAGAGCACGTACCCGGCCGGATGCGGCCACCAGAAGAAGAAGCGCCGCGCGACGGTGAACGCCGCCAGGACCGCGCCGCCGACGCCCATCCAGCCCACCATCTTCCAGTCGCGCCGCGCCTCGTCGGGCCGGTCGGCGTAGGGGATCTCCTTGCCCTTCTCGGCGGCCTCCGCCTCTTTCTTCTCGAAGCTCTTGACCTTCGACATGGTCTTGGCGATGCGGCCGTACTCGTCGGAGGGATACGGGTTGAAGAACCAGCCGAACCCGTTCACCCCGCCCTGGGTGTAGGCCAGGTTCAGGAACGAGCCGAAAGAGACGATCAGCATCACGCCGACGCCCAGGATCATCCCGCCCAGGGCGTGGGTCATGCGCAGGCCCGCGCCGCGCGAGAGGTGCAGGCAGTTCATGATGTGCGGCATCGGGACCAGGCGGTACCAGTCCGCGCTGAACATGCGGTCCCAGACGGTCAGCATGACCACGTTCTTTCCGCCCAGGACCGTCGGCGGGACGGCCGCCGAGAGCATCTTGATCGGGAAATTGGCGAACTGCATCGAGAAGACGCCGGCCTCCGCGATCAGGCGCGACAGCCCCGTCATGACCAGGATGAAGAGGCACACGATCGCCGCCGCCCAGTACCAGCTTACCCCCACGCAGGAGAGCCAGATCACCGCCCCAAGGAAGCCGAGAACGAAGACGCCCCAGAGGTAGCGTGGATGCACCTCGCCCGGGCGGCGCTCGTAGGGCGCCAGGCCCAGCGCCTGCCGGAAGGTCAAGCTCAGTTCGGTCCGCGCGGCGCCGAACCCCAGCACCACCAGCATCAGCAGTCCGCCGGCGCCTTGCGCGTGGTACGACTCGTTCATGCTCGAGAGGCCGTAGGTTGTCGAGAAGGTCATGTTGAGGACCTTCTGGAGGATGTAGAAGATCCACAGGCTGAACGCCACTTCCAGCGAGAGCAGGTAGGTCAGGCCGACGATCGACGGATACCAGTGGATATGCAGCGGCCCCATGGCGCTCCAGGGTAGTTCGGTCAGGTACTTGGCGTGCATGTTCCAATTCATGAGCCGAATTTCCGGCACGTTGGGGATGTAGGAGTTGAGCGCGTTGAAGCTGTGGAGCAGGAAGGTCAGGATGATGCCCCAGCGCGCCAGCGGATGCGAAAGAAACCCCTTGGCTTGGCCGCTGGGATCCTCCGTCCCGGCCAGCATCGCCTCGGGCACTTGCGCCATCGGGAACGGCAGGCGTTCCTGCTCCGACCAGCGCCGGTGCAGCAGCGCGGAAACCGAGAACCAGATCCCGTACATGCAGATGACCACGATCAGCCAGAGCAGGTAGGGCTGGACCCAGGCGGCCCACGGGATCGTCTTGCCCGGCGGCAGCCCCGTATAGAACCACTCCACCGGCCGGGGCGCCGGGTCGTTGGGGTCCGTCGGGTCGATCGGGAAGAGGCCCGGCGTCAGGTACGGATGCACCAGCGTGGCCCAGTTGTTCTCCGCGCTGGCATGGAAGTTCCCCGCCGTCACGCCGGTGCTCCAGAAGGCCCAGAAGCCCACCCCGGGAATGGCGTAGACCACGGCGGTCATGACGAAGATCAGCGTCAGGTCCGCGCGGGTCAGGCCCAGCTTGGCCTTCAGCAGCAGCGCGCAGGCGTTAATGGCCAGGATCAGCGCCAGCAGGTAGACGACCGAGATCATCGGGAACGAGTTGAAGCTGAACCATGCCGACTGCATCACGAAATCGCAATAGGGCACGAAAAACGAGAGTCCGAGCAGGCCCAGCAGGCCCAGGAACCAGCCGCGCCAGGTCGCGCCTTCGGCGACGTGCGCTTCCAAGCCGGAGAGCTGATCGAGCCGGTCCCGGCTGATCTTCGGGCCCTCGCGATAAGAGGGCGCGCTCCGGCCGGAAGGCTCCGGAGCGGGATTGGGAGGGGTGTCGGCCATTTGAGCCCTACTTCGATAGCGGCGCGGACCGTATCGCGCAAGCGGAAGCAGGGCATGGGGTTTGGGCCCGGTGCTCAGGCCTCCGCCGGCTCGTAGCTGAAGGTCAGCGGGAAATGAGCCGTTCGCGCCAAGCTGTGCGCCTGATCGACGCGCAATTCGGCTTCTTCGAGGGGCAGGACCGCCACCAGCGCGATCCCAGAGACGTGCGCGGTGAGCATGATGCGCGTGGCCTCGAAAGGTCCTTTCCTGAAGATCTCGCGCAGCACCGTCACGACAAAGTCCATGGGCGTCACGTCGTCGTTATGGATCAGCACGCGGTACTGCGGCGCCAGGCGCGGCTTCTCGCTCGAGCGGGCTTTCGGCTTGCGCGCGGGCTTGGCCTTGGGCGCCTTGGGCGGGGCTTCGGGCGCGGCGGCCCGCGGGAAGTCGGCGCTCCTGCGCATCGCCGCATTATACACGGGGCGCCGGCGCGATAACCCGGGAACTCGCGGCTCCGCGCGCGGAAGGCCCATCCGGCGCTTGACCGGAATCCTTGGCTGTGACAGGGTTACGCCCTCGCGACTTGGCATCCCATACACTTACGATCCGCCGGGAGAACAGGGGGAGGAGCGTTCACATGGCCAAACCGGAAATCCGCATTGCGCTCATTGGGACGAAGTTCATGGGCAAGGCGCATTCCAACGCCTGGGCCCAGGTGGCGCACTTCTTCGACCTGCCCGTTAAGCCGGTGATGCAGGTGGTGGTCGGCCGCGACCGCAAGGGCACGCAGGCCATGGCGGATACCTGGGGCTGGGCCGAGGCCAGCACCGACTGGGAATCGGTCATCGCGCGCAAGGACATCGATCTCGTTGACGTCTCTACCCCCAACAACGTCCACGCCGGCATGGCCATCGCCGCGCTGAAGGCCGGCAAGCACGTCGTCTGCGAGAAGCCACTCGCGATGAACGTCAAGGAATGCGAGGCGATGACCAAAGCGGCCAAGGCCGCCCGGAAGGCCAACTTCGTCTGCTACAACTACCGCCGCGTGCCGGCCGTCTCGCTGGCCCGGCAACTCGTGCAGGAAGGCCGCATCGGCCGCGTCTACCACGTCCGCTGCGTGTACCTGCAGAGCTGGATCATGGACCCGAACTTCCCGCTGGTCTGGCGCCTGCAAGGGGACGTCGCCGGCAGCGGCCCCCACGGCGACTTGAACGCGCATATCATCGACGCCGCGCGCTTCATCACCGGCGAGGAGGTCACCGAAGTCAGCGCCGCTTTCGAGACCTTCATCAAGGAGCGCCCGCTCGGCGCGATGACCGGCGGCCTCTCGGCCAAGGGCGGTTCCAAGAAGGGCAAGGTCACCGTCGAGGATGCCGCGCTCCTGATTGGCCGCATGAGCGGCGGCGGGCTGTGCAGCTTCGAGGCCACCCGCTTCGCCCAGGGCCGCAAGAACGGCAACGCGATCGAGATCAACGGCGAGAAAGGCGCGCTGCGCTTCGAGTTCGAGGACATGAACCGGCTGAAGTACTACGACGCCTCCAGGCCGTCGTACCTGCAGGGCTGGACGGACATCCTGGCCACCGAGGCCGACCATCCTTACTTCGGGCACTACTGGCCGGCCGGGCACATCATCGGCTACGAGCACACCTTCATCAACATCGCCGCTGACGTGCTGGAAGCGGTGGGCAAGGGCGGCGCGGCGCTGAAGAAGCTTTCGCCCGACTTCGCCGACAGCACCAACACCCAGCGCGTGCTCGAAGCCGCCGAAAAGAGCGCCAAGAGCCGCAAGTGGGTCAAGACCGGCTGCAAGTAGCCGGCGTAACGGCTGCGGGAAAATGAAAGCGCGCCGGCAGGGGCCGGCGCGCTTTTTTTTCATACTCGGCCGGCTCGCGCGGCCGCTCAGAACCACGGCGGGCGGATCAATTGAGGCCCTTCCTGGCCGCGCAGTTTCCGCGCGGCCGCGTCCCGCGCGTGCATGATCGGATCGTCCAGCGTGTAAATCACCTCCCCCGTCCCGTAACGGCTGACGAGCTGGAGCAGCCGGCCATCGGGCGCAAGCAGCATCGAGCAGGGCAACAGCGTGTTCACCGAATGCGCCAGAAAAAGACGCGGGCCGGGCGCTTCGTCCTCCTCGGGATGCTCGGGGTCTTTCAGCGGCGGCGGCTCGGCCTGGATCGCGAACTGCACGATGCCGGCCTGGTGCCGGTGGACCGTATAGAGCCCGACCTTCTGGTACACGATCTCGCCGGGCCGGTCCCCTTCGGGGACCGGCGGGAGGGGCAGTTTGCAGGCGAGGGCCGCGAGCTGTTCGATGCGGTGATGATCGAAGACGAAGGTTCCCGGGTCCAGCGGCCGGTTCACGCGCTGGTCCTGGACGCGTTCGCGCTCCTGGTCGAGCCGCTCCTCCTCGGCGCTGGTGACGGGCACGGGGCGCAGCCAGCCCCAGGCGTCGTTGGGGCGCTCGAACTCGGGACCGTGCTCCGCCGCGGGGCGCTCAGGATGGGCCGCCGAACTTCCCGGCGTGGCGGGAAACAGGCGCCGGAAGAGCCGCGTCTGGACCTGCCCGCGGTCGAAGAGCGCTTCCACGAGGTATTCGGCGCGCTGTTCGACCGATTCAACGCCCTGGGCTTTGTAGAAGACCGGCAGGTGGCGCTCGTCGAAGCGGGTCAGGGAGGTCTCGTTCCGCAGGCTGCCCCCGGTGTCGATCTGGACGCTCGCCTCGGCCGTCAGCCCCGCCGGCCCCAGCTCGTCGGCGCCCTGGCGGCGGAACTTCGCCTGGATGCGTCCGAGCTGCTTGTTGCGCGCGCGCACCGACCAGCGGTACTCCTGGTCCATGTGGTAGGGGAACGAGCGTTCGGGCAACTTGGGCGCCAGGATTTCCAGAGGATGCAGCGCGTCGAGTTCCGCCTCGCTGACCCGCTCGGTCACCAGCGCGTCTTCCGGGCCGACGCCGGCCTCGAAGTCCATGCGCCGGAGCATCGCGTCGTCGTTGATGTCGAACCACATGCGCTGGAGCGAGAAGACGCCCTCGCGCGCCTTGGTGCTCGTCACGCGCACGTCGTAGCGGGCGCACTGGTGAGTCTTGCCCTGATGCGAGATCTCTTCGACGCCGCGGGGCGCGACTTCGAGCAGCACGTAGCCCGAGACCTCGGGTACGAAGAACGACCAGCGCACGGCCTCGTCGCGGCGCGCCTCGCCCTCGGCCAGCTTTTCCTTGTACCAGAGATGCACGAACTCGATCTCGACCGGCAGGATGCTCATCTTCGCCGGCAGCCCGATCTCGTTCCGGTCGACCAGCTTCCCTCCGCGGTAGATTTCCACCGTGACGCCGCGCTTGTGAAGGTGCCCGACGAGCCGCTGCGGCACGCCGCCGCTCGTGATCGTGATGTCGTAGGCGACCGTGCGCATATCCATCGGATTGAGGTACGCCTTGGAGCTGACCACCGAGTGCGTCGTCTCGCCAAGGTTCGTCACGATCGATTCCGTGATCTGGTCCACGCGGTAGACGATGGGCGTCAGGCGCGAGCCGTTGGCGTTGAGGTAGTCGGCGACTTCCGCAAAGCCCGGCATCATCGTCGCCGGCAGCGTGACCTTGTCGTAGCGCTTCAGCGACTGGAACGGCGTGGGGCCGCGGCGGGTAAGGAAGCAGGCGATCACGCTCGGTTTCGGCCCGCCGTCCCGGCTCAGTTCTTCGGGGGAGTATTTGACGGGCGTTTCGGGCGCGGGGGGTTTCACATAGGGCAGGTCGCCCGAGCCGCCCGGGGTCGGCTCAACGGGGTCCGTCGGCTGGACCAGGGTCCAGACCGCGCCGCCAAGCAGCGCCGCCACGGCGAGGACAAAGAGGCCGAGCAGCAGGCTCCTCGCGGACGGCAGGGACATGGCGGGTGGAACTCCTCTTCGAGCGGCCGAGACGGTCTATTAGACGGCGCAACGCGGTCTCTTGCGAGCAATTTTGCGCTTCCTGCGCAACGTGCCCGGAATTCGCGACTCAGCGGATTATAATGCCCGTTCCACCTCACCGCGCGAAAGGACCCGCCATGCGCACGCGCCAACTCGGCCGTTCCGACCTGCACCTCACCACCGTCGGCTTCGGCGCCTGGGCCATCGGCGGGCAGGGCTACAAGTTCTCCTGGGGCCCGCAGGACGACAACGACTCCATCGCCGCGATCCGCGAAGCCGTCGCGCATGGCGTCAACTGGATCGACACCGCGGCCGTCTACGGCGCGGGGCACAGCGAAACGGTCGTCGGGCGCGCGCTTCAGGGTTTCAGTCCGAAGCCCTTCGTGGCCACCAAGTGCGGGCGTGTGCTCAACGAAGAGCGAGGTCCCAAGGGCGACCTGCGCCCGGAGCACGTCCGCCAGGAGTGCGAGGAGAGCCTGCGCCGGCTAAAGGTGGAACGCATCGATCTCTACCAGATCCACTGGCCCGACCCGGATCCCGAGATCGAAGGCGCGTGGGAGATCCTGGCGAAGCTGAAGGAGCAGGGCAAAGTCCGCCACCTCGGTGTCTCGAACTTCTCGCCCGCTCAGATGCGCCGGCTTCAGAAGCTCCATCCCATCGCGAGCCTTCAGCCGCCTTACAGCATGCTGCGCCGCGAGATCGAGGCGGACATCCTGCCTTTCTGCGCCGAGCACGGCATTGGAGTGGTCTGTTACAGCCCGATGCAATGCGGCCTGCTCACCGGCGCCTTCGACCGCGCGCGATTGGAGGCCCTCGCGCCCGACGACTGGCGCCGCCGCAACCCGTTTTTCCAGGATCCGTCCTTCGGCGCGACGCTGGAACTCGTCGAGGGCATGCGCCGCCTCGCCGCCAGGCTCGAACTCACCTGCGCGCAACTGGCCTTGGCCTGGGTGCTGCGCCGTCCGGAGATCACCTCCGCCATTGCCGGCGCCAGAAAGCCCGGCCAGATCGCCGAGACCGCGAAGGCCGGCGACGTGGACCTGCCCGCGGACGTGATCGCGAAACTGGACGCCTTGCTGGCGAATCGGGAGAAGAAGGTAAACCCGTAGTAACCTGCGATCCGTGAACGGTGAGCGGTGCGTGGGATTCCCACGGCCGTTACAGATTACGGATTACAGAACACGGACTACTTCTTCACATAGATCGGCTGCGTCCAGGCCATCGCCTCGCCCGCGCCGTAGCACTCCAGGCGCACGTAAGTGTACGGGGCGTCGTCGGGCACGTGGAAGGTCAGGTCCGTCGAGTCGGCGTGCGCGATCCGCTTGCCGTGGTCCACGGAGACGACGATGCGCGAAGCGTTCGGCGCGGCGATGTGAATCGTGCGGCCGTGCACCGCGATCCGCTCGAGCGTCACGCCGGTGCTGGCGTAGAAGCGTCCGTATTTCAGCGCATCCACCACCGCCGCGACGGTGCGATTGGAGCACTGGACGACGTTCCAGGCCAGCTCCACGTCCTCGGGCCGGTGGCTGTCGTCGTTCGCGAAGCCCCAGATCTTCCGCCCGCTCGAAAGCAACCGATCCCAGCGGTCGGTGGCCAGCGGCGAGCCCTCGAGGCGCCGGATCACGCCGTTGTAGATCTCGATCCCCACGTACCCCTGCAGCGCCTCGAGCCGCTCCTGCGGGCAGTGATTGAAGTGCTTCTGCCAGTTGGGATGGTTCAGTACCGCCAGTCCGGCCGCGTCCGCGATCGCTTCAAGCACCTGCTGGCGATCGGGGTTCGGCGGGATCTGCGTCTCGGCGTTGATGTGCAGCAGGTGCGGCCCCTGCGCGCTCACCTCGTTGCCTGGGATCAGGACCATCCCGCGGCCCTTCAATACGGAAGGATCCGTGAGCTTGTCGTGATCGCTCAGCATCATGAAGTCGTAGCCGCGCGCGGCGTAGTCGTCGATGACCTCCTGCGGCGGGCGGGAGCCGTCGCTCTCGGTGGAGTGCGCGTGCAGATTGCCGCGCATCCAACTCACCGATTCTTCGTTCGAGTACGGGCTTTCCAGCGTGAGCGGCATGGCGGGATCTCCAGGTTGGCCTTGGATTAGAATACTTCGTTCGCGGGCCGGCGCAATCCGCGAGCCGCTCGCGCGGGCTTGACGAACGGGACGCTTGCTGCATCGTGAATTACTCGGAATTCCACCAACCAGGCGCGCGGCGATGCCCGAACCCCGATCCCCGGCTACCCAGCTTTCGACCTTCAACCTCCAGCGCACGCTGGCGGACCTGGAAGCGCTGACCGGGTTCGGCACCTCCTTTCACAACATGCAGGGGCGCATGCCCAGGATCAGTTCGGACGGCGCGCCGCCCAAGCTGGGGCAGATCGAGCCGACCCGCACGCACATGACGCCCTTCTGCGACGGGCTTAAGCGCACTCAGGAAGGCGCGGCCGCCTGCATCGCCTGCGACGCCAAGCGCGCGCACCTCAAGGCCGCCAAGGCCGGCAAGCCCGTGGCCTGGCGCTGCCACGCGGGCCTGACGGAGATTCTCGTGCCCGTGGTCGGCGACGGGCAGCACCTCGGCACGATCTTCGGCGGGCAGGCCGTTCCGCCGGGGGTCGGCGCGGCCGAGCGCGCGGTGTTGCGCAAGCGCTGGGCGAAGCTCGGGCACGACCCGGCCCACATGGAGCGCCTCTTCAACCGGCAGCCGAAGGCCGAGCCCGGGCGCTTCGCGGCCTTCGCGAGAATCCTGGGGGGCGTCGCCGAGCAGGCCGCCAAGCGCGCCGCCTCCGCGGCCATCGTCCGCGCGCAGGCCTCCGAAAAGCGCGCCCCCGTCGCCCGTGCCATGGCGCTGATGGTCGAGCACCTCGCCGAGCCGCTCTCCCTCGAGGAGATTGCGCGGCACGTCCATCTCAGCCCGAGCCGCCTGAGCCACCTCTTCACGCAGCAGGAAGGCGAGAGCTTCCGCGACCGGCTGCTGCGCCTGCGCATCGAACGCGCAAAGGCGCTGCTCGGCTCGACGCCGCTCCCCGTCCACGAGGTCGCTGCCCGCGTCGGCTATGCGGACCCCAATTTCTTCAGCCGGATCTTCAGCGAAAAGGCCGGGCTCTCGCCGCGCGAGTACCGCCGCAAGTTCGCGCAGGCGTAAAGGCCACGGCACACCACAGAAGGCACAGAAAACATCAGGGGGCATTCGGGTAAGATATGGCATTCAGGACACGAACTGCGATTATCGTTCCATGACTATCGGCCACGGAGCTTACACTCGGGGAAAACCATGCTGCCCACCTCCACTCTGATCGTCCTGCTGGCGCTGGTCACTGGCCTCTACGCCACGGCCTTGAGGGCCGGCGAGGCCGCGCCGCAACCCGATGCCGAACTCGTGGTCGCCGGCCTCGGCGGTGCGGTGGACGACGAACAACTCGGCGAGAAGGTCCTGGCCGCGGCGCGCGAGCTGGAACTCCCCGGCGGCGCGTTCGGCGAGTCCGGAACGGTCGCGCTGCTCCTGAAGCTCGACAAACCGCTTCAACCCGACGCCGAAGGCCGCCCCGTCGCGAAGTGGCTCGCCGGCCCGCTGAGCCTCGCCGCGCAGTTTCCGCCCTCGCACCTGTCCGTGACGATCCAGGCCGCCGGCTGCCAGGGGCGGCTTGACAGCAAGCACTTTAAGCCCGGCGTCTGGTACCAGCTTGTCTTCGTCTATGACCGGCAGGGCGGCAATCACGATATCTACCTCAACGGCCGCGCCCAGGGCTGCGTCAGCAAGGTCGAGGAGTTCAAGCCCGAAGACGAAGCCAGGCCCGTGACGTTCGGCGGCGGGCTGCGTCTGGGGCCGCTCTCCTTCTGGCAGCGCAAGCTGAAGCCCGAGGAAATCGCCGCGCTGGCCGCGCAGCGGAAGGTTCCCGGCTACGGCGACGTCGGCCTGCAGACCTTCGGAGAACCGATCGACCTCGACGCCGTGCGCGGCGATTCGATCGCGGCCTACGATTTCTCCGCTCCGAAGCAGCTCGAAGATTGGGTCCTGGAAGGCCCCGGCAAGCTGGAGGTAAAAGATGGCAAGCTGCACTGGGAAACGTCCGAGGGGCACACCGTCTGGTGGCTGAAAAAGGACGCGCCCAAGGAGTTTCTCTTCGAGTGGGAGCTGACGCCGGTCGCCGACGAGGGGCTCTGCATCGTCTTCTGCTGCGCGAAAGGCAAGCAGGGCGAGGACATCCTCACGGGCGGTCTCGCGCCGCGCAACGGCGTCTTCAACCTGTACCACAGCGGCGACTTCAACTGCTACCACTTCTCGTACTGGTGCGCGAGCCGCGGGAGCTGCAACCTGCGCAAGAACGCGGGCTTCTTTCTCGCTGCCATCGCCGAGCACCCCAAGCCCGATCCGCTGCCGAACTGGGCTGGATCGCCCCATATGTTCGCGCTGCTGCGCCAGGGCGACGCGCTTACGTTGGTCTGCGACGGAAAGATCATCATGCGTTACGCCGACGAGAAGGGCGAGAATGGCCCGCCGCTCGGCGAAGGCAAGGTCGGGCTGCGCATGATGAGCCAGATGCAGTCCGCGCAGTACGACGAGATCCGGCTCTCGAAGCTGAAGTGAGCCGGCACGCTACTTTCGGATGGCGTAATACAACACGTCCGGCGCCAACTCCACGGTGAGGCTCCCGCCCGCGCGCTTGACCTGCGCCTCTCCCTTCGCGTAGCCGTTCGGATCGAGGGCCGTCACTTTCAGTTCGGCCGAATCGGGGCGCGCGAGCGTCACCGTGCCGGCGAACTGGCGGACGACGAACGGGGGGCCGCCGGTATCGTCCACCCGCTTCATGCGCGTGACCTTCCCGCTCTTCTCGTCCTTGTGGTCCACCTCGGTCGTCTTCCAGCCGAAATTGTTGTCCTCGGTCATCACTTGGACGAGCACGTTGGCGCTTTCGGCTAGCGGTTTTCCGTCGAGGCTTACGGCGAGCACCGTGCCGTATTCGTTCTTGCTCTCGATCGTGATCGCGCCGAAACGGATCGCGCCGGCCTTCTCGAGAAATCCCGTCGCGCCCTGCGCGCAGGGCGCATCGACCTTCGCCAGCCCGTTGGCGTAGTCCCAGAAAAGTTCCCCGGTCGCGCTCTTGAGCTGCTTCTTCTCCCGGTCGATGTAAGGCGCGAGGTCCTGAACCTTCGAGGATCCCGGCTCGGCGGCGACCGTGCGCGTCACCTGCCCGACGCAGTAGGCCAGCGGGTCGAGCGAGGCTAGGCTCTCGAGTTCGGTCGCGCCGGTCTTCTCGAGGTCGGCCTTCGCGGCGGGGTCCATGTTCAGCGGCCCGTCCAGCGCCGAGCCCTTGAACGCATACAAGTCGTCGAGCCTCAGCGCCTCGTGGACCACCACGGGGCCGGGCTTCACATAGCCCTTGCGATAGATCAGCGCGGCGGCGGGGGATTCGCCCAGTTCCGTCGGGCAGTAGACCGAGCAGACGCCGTGCCCGTTCGGCCAGTCGCTGGTGTTCACGGCGAAGTGAACGATGCCGTCGGTGCCTTGCAGGGAGCCGTACGTCGCGGCGAGGAAGAACTGCTCCGCGCGAAAGCGATTCGGCATGTTCCAGTTGAACTCGGAAATGGTGTGAGGCCGGCCGGCGATTTGGAGCTCCTGCAAGGGCTGCGCGCCGGGCGAAAAGAGCGCGCTCCGGTCCTGATAGAGTTCATCCTTGTTGAGCTGATAGCCGCGGGGTGTGATTCTCGGGCCGGTGAAGTAGGCGTGCCGGTCCAGGACCTCCGTGGCCGAACAGGCGTACTTGTGCAGCGGCAGCAGAAGCCGGTTGTCCACCGTGGTCCAGTTGGTCGCGATGGTGGGGCAGCGCACGCCGCAGATGCTGCGCAGCCAGATGCTGGTCTCCGTGTAGAATTCGTACTCCAGTTCGGCCAGGAATTGAAGCTGGTCGCGGGCGCGCGCCTCGTTGCGGCCGCTACGCGCCCACTCCTGCCCGCTCAGCATTCCGGCCTCGTACAGGGCGGCGCGGCCGTCCGCAAAGGCGTCGCCCTTGGGCAGCTTGTCGGGCCCCCACGCCGCCTGGGCCTTCTCGAGGGAGCCGTATTTTCGGGCCAACCACGCGCCGTATTTCTTCTCCAGCGGTTCCATGCAAGCCTGGGGGATCGAGCCGCCGGGCTTGAAGGTCCAGAACAGCAGCCCATCCTCGTTCTGGATCTCGACCAGTCCCAGCGCCGGATCCTCGGCCAGCGCCAGTCCCGTATAGGGGTTCTTCGCGGTCAGGACGGCCTTCGTGTAGGTCCGGTAGAGCTCCTGCATCAGAGGATGGAAGAACAGCAGCCCGAAGGGATGCTTGTTCTGGATGCCTTCGTACCCCGGCAGCCCGAAGGCCGGATTCACCTCGATATGCAGCACGTAATAATGGGCTAGGTAGAGGTAGATCCCGTTCTTTTTCAGCGCCGACTGGAAGTAGTGCAGGTCGTCGAGCAGCTTCGCGTCCGGCTTCGAGGGATCCCGCTTGTCCATGATGGTGCCGTGGAAGCGGACGAGGTTCACGCCCAGTTTGGCCAGGCGCCGGGCCAGGAAGTCCGTTGAGGCGTGGTCGCCCGTGATCGCGTTGGGACCGACGCAGACCGCCCAGAACTTCGCCGGCGCCGGATCCTTCTCGAAGGCGAACGCGTCGCCCTTGGCCTGCAAGAAGCCCTTGCTGCCGGCTTGCGGTTCGTTGAGCGCGCGCAGGTCCAGCAGGGCTTCGGGCGAGAACGGGTCGCGGTCGGGTTCGAAGGCAAACCAGCCCTCCGGCGCGCGCCCGTACTTGTCGCCGGGCTTCATCGCGCCGCGCGGGCTGAAGGCGTCGAGGGTTAGCAGGAAGCAGTCGAAGGCGCTGGCGGTGTCCTTGCCTTCCTCGGCGAGCAGTTCGATGTGCAAGCGGTGCTTTCCCGCGTTCAGCTTCGCCTCGCCGCAGGGTTTCCAGTTCGCGCAGAGGAACTTGCGCAGCTCGACGCTGTCGGCCAGCGTGACCTTGTTGTCGCAGGTCTGCCAGGGTTGTTCGTCGAAGCGCCAGCGGAATGGTCCGTGGTGATAGAAGACGCGCGCCCAGAAGTGGAAGGTCCCCTCCGCGGAGACCTCGACGTCGTACTTCGCGAAGAGCTTCTGCCCCGCGACGCCCTTGCCGGTCTGGAGCCACGCGCCGGCGGAAAGCTTCGCGGCCTCGTCGGCGTTCGCCGGCGCGAAGGGGCCCGCGACGAAGTTCGTCTCGGCCGGCTTCTCGCCCTCCCACCAGACGTAGCGTTCGCCAGCGTGCGCCTCGGCGGCAAGGAGAAGGATCAGGCTCAGCAGGTATCTCACGTCAGGCTCCTTTCTCGTCCGTTCATCGGTCAGGATTCCTAGGCGCGCGGCGGCGCGGTGCTTGCGCTTACGGCCAGTTCGGCGGGCACGCGTTCACGTGCGCCGCGCAGTTCGGCGACGGTCCGCGTCCCTTCGGCCAGTTCGATGGCCAGTTCCGCCGCGCGCGCGCCGATCTCGCCCAGCATCAGGCTCACCGTGGTCATGGCCGGCACGGCCAGGTCGTCGTGGAGGCGGTCCCAGCCGATCACCGAGACGTCCCGCGGCACGCGCAGCCCGCGCTCGGCCAGCGCCGCGTACAACCCCAGCCCGTTCAGTTCGTTGTAGGCGAAGACGGCCGTGGGGAGCGGCTCACGGCGCAGGTACTCAGCCCAGCGCCGCTGGCTGAACTCGATGAAGCCCGCCCGCGTCGCGGCCGCGTCGTCCTGCTGCTCGAACGTGACCACGCGGGCCTTCAGGCCTCGCGCCTGCGCCTCCTGCTCGAACGCTTCCCGGCGCTCCGGGGCGACTTCCTGCCCGCGCGAGCGCCAGCTCGTCCAGAGGATCTCGCGGTGCCCTAGCTCCGCCAAGTGCCGCACGCCCGCCGCGACGCCCGGCGCCGGGTCGAGTTGGACCACCGGCAGCCGCGTCGGACGGTAGTACTCGGCCAGCACGATCTTCTCTTCGAGGTCGTGAAGCTCCGCGCCGTTCCGCACCGAAGGGAGGAAGCCCCCCGCGACCAGCGCGTCGATGCGGCCCTCGCGTAGGAACCGCAAGCCTCGCTGCAGCTCGTCCGCCTCCCTGGCGATGGCCCGATCACGAGGAAGTCGTAGCCCGCGCGTGACGCGCGACCGCCCACGCCGCCCACCGTCCGAGACCAGAACGAATCGCCCAGGTTTTGTTGCAGCCAGGAACTGATGACGAAGCCCAGGGTCAAGGAATGCCCGCTCAGCAGCGAACGCGCGTGGTAGTTGGGCCGGTACTCGAGCCGCTGCGCCGCCTCGCGTACCCGTTGGGCGGCTTCGGCTCCGATTCGGCCGGACTCTTTGCCCTGCCCCAGGACCTTGCTGGCCGTGGAGACCGAGACGTTGGCGAGGCGGGCGACGTCGATGAGCTTGGCCATTGAGGTGATTCCGGGCTCTCGATGGAGCGGTATACACGAAAAGGTTTTCGCAGATCCTTGTTTCTGCTATTTTCTCAAGGATGACAGATCCGCCCTCACATTAAATTAGCTCTTTTCTTCTGTTTTCAAAAATGGGCTTCCGCGCTGGTTTAGTTACCCATGTGTGGCTTGAACCGGTCCCTTCGGGAGTTCCCCAAATGAAATCCATCCTCCTGCTTACGGCGGTTCTTGCCGGCCTGAGCCTGTCCAGCGCGGCATTGGAGATCACGGTGGATGGCGCAGCGCAGCGCCAGGTCATGCACGGCTTCGGCACTTGCATGAAAGGCTGGGGCGACCCGGAGAAGGATCCGGTCAGCAAATGGCAGCTCGAGACGAAGGCGCACGAACTCTACGTGAAGGACATGGGCTTCACGATGGTCCGCATCCCCATCGAACGCTGGGTGCTGGAAGGCCCCAATCCCTATAACGGACCGGTGACGGTCACCGACGAGATGAAGAAGGATCCGGCGAAGATCACGTGGGAGGCGTTCAACTGGGAAGCCGCTGGCGGGCGCGTGCGCCAGATCGGCAGAACGTGCGAGTGGGCCAAGGCCTTGCTCAAGGTCAGCCCCGACCTCAAGGTCTTCGGCTCGGTCTGGTCCCCGCCGCACTGGATGAAGGAAGGCGATGCCAAGCGGAAGTTCGAATGGAGCAAGTTCGGCTCGAGTTCCTGCGGCGGTTTCCTGAGCCCCAAGTACTACTCGCACTACGCGCACTACCTCGCGGCCTGGAGCCAGGCACTCGAGAAAAAGTACCAGGTTCCGCTCTACGCCGTCAGCATTCAGAACGAATTGCACTTCTTCGAGCCGTACGACTCCTGCATCTACCTGCCCAACGAGTTCGCCGCGGTGGTGAAGGAGGTCGGCCGGGTCTTCAAGGCGCAGGGCGTCAAGACGCGGATCATGGGTCCTGAAGACATGACCAAGTTCCCCGACCGCCTGATGTCCTTCGTGAACCCCGTATTGAAGGACAAGGACGCCGACGCCGCCCTCGAGATCGTCTGCTCGCACGGCTACTCCGACGGCATCGAATCCCACCAGGCCAAGGACGACTGCATGAAGCTCTGGGACATGATCAAGGATACCGGCAAGGAATACTGGATGACCGAAACCGGCGGCGGACTGGGCTACTGGAAGGACTCCGAGACCGTTTCCAACAGAAAGAACAACAAGGGCCAGAAAGTTATGGCCCCCGGCGCCTTCAATGGGCTGGCGACGATGCTCCACAACTCCATCGTCTACGGCCATGCCGGCGTCTGGACCACGTGGCAGTTCCTAAGCGCCGAGGAAGACTGCCAGCACGCGCTCGTCCACTGCACCATGGACGAGTTGAAGCCGACGAAGAAATATTACGTGCAGAAGCAGTACGCTAAGTTCATTCCCGCCGGCGCTCGTCGCGTCGAGGCCACGCCCGACGGCCAGGAGAAGGTCTTGGTTAGCGCCTTCGTGCACCCTGTAAAGAAGTCGGTGACGCTCGTGCTGCAGAATCACGCCGAAGCCGAGGTGGCCGTCAGTCTGTCCCTCAAGGATACGCCTGCCGTGTCGAAGCTCGAGCGGCACCTTACGACCGAGCAGAAGGACTGCGAAGCCTCCGGCGAGGTGCCCGTGAGCGGGGGCAAGGCCACGCTCACCCTGCCCGCCCAGAGCGTGGTGACTTTGTACGGGCTGGCGGAATGACTTGCACGAGCCCATCCGGGATCATTTTTCGCTCGAATTTCCATACTCAACCAGCGTCGTCGGCATCCTATAAGTCTGCGCCCCAACCCGACTAAAACCTTACTTTCAGGGGCCGATTCCTATCCCCATCGTATCCCGTTAAGGAACGGCTAAGCCCAATCACAGAAAGGTTCTTACCCCAAGGTCAACTTTTATATTTGGCTCACAAGCCTATGCTTGACTTTAACCTCAGCCCAAACTATAGGCGTTGGACCTCAAATCTCTGCACGAGGGCAAAGCGACCCCGGATCCGCTGACCTGACCCGGCGGGCAAGGCAATTGCTTTCATACTCTCTGCCTGCGGAAGCGTGAGGGCGAATGCCCCAAAGGTGCGACGGTTGCCCGGTGGGGGTACAGATTCAGGCGCGAGTCGCGACGCCGGTTAGGCGGGCGTGATGGGCGAAGACGAGCGGCCCCCAAGGCCGGGCAAGCCCGCGGAGAGCATGTGGGCCTACCTGAACCTGGGCGCGCAATTGGCGGCCACGGTCGGTGTGTTTGTTGGGTTGGGGCTCTGGCTGGACCGGCGTTACGGGTGCTCGCCTTGGGCTCTGTTGGTGTGCGGCGTGCTGGGCGTGGCCGCGGCGCTGTACCAGTTCCTGCGCGAGACGCTGAAGGGACGCGACGAGTGAACGTGCTTCTGTGGCCCCTCGCGATTCTCCTCGTCGTCACCGTGAGCGTGGCCGAGAGCGTGGGCTTGAGGCTCGAGATCTACTCCGGCGCCTGCTGCGGCCTGCTGATCGGCGCCACGGGCATGCTCTTCAGCCGCGCCATCGCGCGCCGGCACGAGGCGTCTCGGGCAGTTCAAGGGCGCTGGGACGTCTGGCGGCTCTGGGGCGCGGGGTTTCTGGTGCGCCTCGTCCTGATGGGCGCATTCAGTCTCGCGCTGTTCCAATGTCTGGGCGCGGGCGCGCCGGCGGCGCTCTTGAGTCTGACGGCGATTTACTTGGTCTCCCTCTTCTGGGATGCGGGCGTGCTTTGCCGCCAACTGGCGGCCACGGGCGCCCCGGCGGGAACGATTGAGCATGGCTGAAGAAGCCCCGCACGGACACGAGCACCACGGCGAAGGCGAGCACGCGCATGCGGAAGCGGGCCATGCCGAAGGCGCTCACGATCACGGCGAGGAGCATGGCTCCGACCCGATGCATCACATCAAGGACCTGGTCTACCTGGGCCTCGCGAAGGACGGCTCCATTCGCTGGAAGCCCTATCACCATGGGGTGGCCGTCCAGGGCTACGAACCCGCCTACGCCGGACCGCTGAAGCTTGAATTCACCAAGCACATGTTCAACCTCGGCGTGATCGCGCTGGTGACCTTCCTGGTTTGCACCGTCGTGGCCCAGCGCGTGATTCGCGGCCTCAAGGCCAACGAAGCGCCCAAGGGGCCGCTGGCCAACGCCGTCGAAGCGTTGCTGGTGTACGTACGCGACGAGGTCGTCGAACCGATCGGCGGGCACCATCTTGCGCACTACACGCCACTCTTCCTGACCTACTTTTTCTTCATCCTCATCGGCAACCTGATGGGCATGATCCCCGAGTTCGGCGGGGCCACGGGCAATATCAACGTAACGATCGCGCTGGCCGGATCGGTCTATGCCTGCGTGTGGGTTCTGGGCATGGCCAATCAGGGCGTGGTGGGATATGTCAAGCACTTGGTCCCGCCCGGCACCCCAATACCCATGGTGCCGCTGATGTTCGTGCTGGAGTTGATGGGTCCCTTAATCAAGTGTTTTGTGCTCTGCGTGCGTCTTTTCGCGAACATGATCGCGGGCCACCTGATCGTGAGCAACGTCTTGGCGCTTGGGGCGTTCGGGGGCCTGCTGCCTTCCATGATTGCCGGAGTGATGCTGCTCTTTGGGATCCCATTGGCGCTTGGCATCTCCATTCTTGAAATCCTGGTCTGCTTCATTCAGGCGTACGTGTTCACGCTGCTCGCGGTGATCTTCGTCGGGGCGGCGGTGCATCCGGAACATTAGGCGCCGGGCTTGGTGCCCGGCTGGAGTAGGCGAAAAGGAGACGTATCATGGGCGGTGGTCTTGCTTTTGTGGGTCTGTCCATCGGCATCGGGCTGTTGGTGGCGGGCGCGGCGTACGGCATCGGCAAGCTGGCGGCGGCGGCGATGGAAGGCATCGCGCGGCAGCCCGAGGCGGCCGGCAACATCCGCGGCGCGGCGATCGTGCTGGCGGCGCTGATCGAAGGATTCACCTTCTTCGCGCTGATCGTGCTCATCATCGCGCTCTTCGTGCTCAAGATTAACTAGCCGCTGTCGGCGCGATGGGGATGGGCGAAGTGGCTGGCGGCCGAGGGCGGCGGCCCAGCCTCGCTATGGGCGGAGGAATACGCCGGTGACCCTGACTCCGATACTGGCCGAGGGGAGCGGAGGCTTTCCCTCCTGGCTCACCCCGGAACTCCAAGTTCTGGTGTGGTCCGTGGCGGTCTTCCTGGCCCTCCTGGGGCTGCTCTGGAAGTTCGCCTGGGGCCCGCTGATGCAGGCGCTCGAGGAACGCGAGCACCGCATTGCCAAGAAGATCGACGACGCCGAAGCGCGCTTCAAGGAGGCCGAGGCCAAAGCCGCCGAATACGAGAAGCGCCTCGAGGCCGCCAAGGCCGAAGCCACCGCGATCATCGACGAAGGCAAGCGCGACGCCGTGAAGGTCCAGGAGCAGATCCAGGCCGCCGCCAACGCCGAGGCCGCCAAGACCCTCGAACGGGCCAAGCGCGAGATCAAGCTGGCCCAGGATCAGGCCATCGCCGAGCTGCGCGACCGGCTCGTCGATTTCACCGCCGAGATGGCCGCGACGGTGATCGAGCGCGAAGTAAAGGCCGAGGATCACCGGCGCTTCATCGAGCAGGGCATCGAGAAGGTCGGGCAGAAGGTCCAGTAGGCGCGATTTCGCGGATGGGACGCGTGCATGCCGAGTGAAGCATCCGAAAGCCTGGCCTTCGTCTACGCCGAGGCCCTCTACGACGCCGCCGTCGAATCCGGCAGCCTGGTGCGTGTCGAGGAGGAACTGCTGGCCTTGAAGGGCCTGCTGGCCGCCGATCCGCGCTACCTGCGCTTCTTCGAGACTCCCACCGTCGGCTTCGACGACAAGCGCAAGGTCGTGGGGTCCGTCTTCGGCGGCCTCTCGAAGGAACTGGCCAATTTCCTCCTGGTCACGATCCGCAAGGGCCGCGTGGGCATGCTGCCGGCCATCGTCGACGCCTTTCACGAGCACGCCAACCGCAAGGCCGGCATCGCCGAGTTCACCGTCATCTCCGCGCGCGCGCTGGAGGACGGCGAACGCAACGTGCTCCGCCAGCGCCTGGAGCAGGGCCTCAAGCGGAAAATCGAGATTCGCGAGAAGGTCGAACCGGAACTGCTGGGAGGTTTCGTGCTGGCCCACGAGGACCAGCGCTGGGACTGCTCGCTGATCCACCGCCTCGGGCGGCTCGTGGACAGGGTGGAATCGGTCAAGCCCAATCTGGGTATCTGGTCGCAGGGCAACTGAGTTCGACGCGCGGGCGCGGCCCTAGCGGCCCCCGACAACGGAGCGAGAGCGATGCGCATTCAAGTGGACGAAATGATCGACATCCTGCGGCGGCAGATCAAGGATTACGACTCCGCCCTGGCCGTCGAGGAAGTGGGCACCGTCGTCGAGATCGGCGACGGCATCGCCCGCATCTACGGCCTCTCCCAGTGCATGGCCGGCGAGATGATCGAGTTCCCCACCGGCGTGTACGGCCTGGCGCTGAATCTCGAAGAGGACAGCGTCGGCGTCGCGATCATGGGCCGCTACGACAACCTCAAGGAAGGCGACCAGGTCAAGCGCACCGGGCGCGTGCTGCAGGTGCCGGTAGGCGAGGCGCTGCTCGGCCGCGTCGTCGACCCCGTCGGCAACCCGCTCGACGGGAAGGGCCCCATCACCACCGAGTTCCACCGCGAGGTCGAGAGCCCCGCGCCGGGCATCGCCGCGCGCCAGCCCGTCAAGGTGCCGCTCCAGACCGGCATCAAAGCCATCGACAGCATGATCCCCATCGGCCGCGGGCAGCGCGAGCTGATCATCGGCGACCGCAAGACCGGCAAGACCGCCATCGCCCTCGACGCGATCATCAACCAGAAGGACTCCGGCGTGATCTGCGTCTACGTCGCCATCGCGCAGAAGGAATCCACCGTCGCGAGCCTGGTCAAGCGCCTGCAGGAAGTCGGCGCGATGGACTACACCATCATCGTCTCGGCCGGCGCCTCCGACCCCGCCTCGCTCCAGTACATCGCCCCATACAGCGGCGCCGCGATGGCCGAGTACTTCATGTACGAGCAGGGCAAGGACACCCTCTGCGTCTACGACGACCTTTCCAAGCAGGCCGCCGCGTACCGCGAGATGTCCCTGCTGCTGCGCCGACCGCCCGGCCGCGAGGCCTATCCCGGCGACGTCTTCTACCTGCACAGCCGCCTGCTCGAACGCAGCGCCAAGCTGGCCGAGAAGCACGTCATCGTCCCCGCCAGCTTCAGCGGACAGGCCAAGGCCGCCGACGCCGTCAACGGCAAGGAGTACCTCGCCGAGGCCGGGCACGACGAGGCCGGCAAGGAACTCAAGGCCATGGACAACCCCGCCGGGTACAAGGTCGCCAAGGTCTACGGCACCGGCGGCTCGCTCACCGCGCTCCCCATCATCGAGACGCAGGAAGGCGAGGTCTCGGCCTACATCCCGACCAACGTGATTTCGATCACCGATGGGCAGATCTACCTGGAACCGGACCTCTTCAACGCCGGCGTGCGCCCCGCGGTCAACGTCGGCATCTCGGTCAGCCGCGTCGGCGGAAACGCGCAGATCAAGGCGATGAAGAAGATCGCCGGCACCCTGCGCCTGGACCTGGCGAACTTCCGCGAACTCGAAGCCTTCGCCCAGCTCGGCACCGAACTCGACCCCGTCACCCAGCGCCAGGTCGACCGCGGCTACCGGCTCGTGGAACTCCTCAAGCAGCCCCAGTACAAGCCCGTCCACGTGGCCGACCAGATCTTCGCGATCTACGCCGCGACGAAGGGCTTCCTGGACGATCTGCCCGTCAAGCAGGTCGGCGCGTTCGAGCAGGCGCTGCTGCAGGAGATCGACAACGCGCACAAGGAGCTGCCCGCCGAACTGAACAAGACCAAGGTCCTCAGCGAAGCGATGGAAAAGCAGCTCCAGCAGGTCATCAAGGACGTGAAGGCGCGCTTCGTCAAGAAGTAGCCGAATGCGGAAGGCCGGCGCCGCGCCGGCCGGGATGAGCGGAACGACATGGCCAATACGCGCGAACTGGTGAAGCGCCGCAAGTCGGTGCGCAACACCCGCAAGATCACGAAGACCATGGAAATGGTCGCGACGGCCAAGCTCGCCAAGGCCCAGCAGGCCGCCTTGGCCGCGCGCCCCTACGCGCAGAAACTCCAGCAGGTCATCGGCGACCTGGCCGCCGCCACCACCGACATCGAGCACCCGCTGTTGAAGGAGCACGCCCAGCCGAAGAGGGCCGTCGTGATCGTGCTCACCTCCGACCGCGGCCTCTGCGGCGCCTTCAACGCCAACATCGTCCGCGAGGGGCGCAACCTGCGGAACGAACTGTCCGCGCGCGGGCTGGAATCCGAATTCGTCGTGCAGGGGCGCAAGGGCGTCGCCGCCTACCGCTTCCTGAACATCCCGGTCGCCAAGAGCTACCTGCTTGTCTCCGACAAGCCCAGCTACCAGCGCGCGGAGGAGATCGGCGCCGCCCTGATCGACCGCTACGGCCGGGAAGAGATCGACGAGGCCTACATCGCCTACAGCTGGTTCAAGTCCACCTCATCCCAGGCCCCGCGCGTGGACAAGATCCTGCCGCTCTCCTCGATGAAGGCCGATGGCGGCGGCGAAGCGCTGGGCGCCGGCTACCTTTTCCATCCCAACCCGAAGACGATTCTGACCGACGTGCTGCCGCTGGTGGTGAAAATGTCCATCTTCACCGCGATGCTGGACAACACCGCCGGCGAGCACGCGGCGCGGCGCCTGGCGATGAAGAACGCCACCGACGCGGCCGACGACATGATCAAGGGCCTCACGCGGCAGTACAACCGCGCGCGGCAGGGCAAGATCACGCAGGAGATCGCGGAAATCGTGGGCGGCGCCGCGGCGCTTGCCTGAGGCACGGCGCGCCGCGGGCGGTTCGCCCGTTTGGACGCAGAGGAACGAGTCATGGCCAACATCGGCAAAGTCGCGCAGGTGATCGGGTCCACGCTGGACGCGGAGTTCGACCCCGAGAAGCTGCCCAAGATCTACAACGCGCTCGAACTCAAGCGCCCCAACGGCGAGCGGCTCGTCTGCGAGGTCGAACAGCACCTCGGCCGCAATCGCGTCCGCGCCGTCGCCATGGGCAGCACCGACGGCGTGCAGCGCGGCGCCGAGGTGCTCGACACCGGGCAGCCCATCACCATGCCCGTTGGCAAGCCCGCCCTGGGCCGCATCATGAACCTGCTGGGCGAGCCCGTCGACGGCTGGGGGCCCGTGCCGCCCGGCGAGCGCTGGCCCATCCACCGCGAGGCCCCCGAGTTCACCGACCTGAACCCCGAGACCGAGATGCTCGAAACCGGCATCAAGGTCGTCGACCTGCTCGAACCCTACGTCAAAGGCGGCAAGACCGGGCTCTTCGGCGGCGCCGGCGTGGGCAAGACGGTCATCATCATGGAACTGATCAACAACATCGCCAAGCAGCACGGCGGCTTCTCGGTCTTCGCCGGGGTCGGCGAGCGCACCCGCGAAGGCAACGACCTGTGGCTCGAAATGCGTGAAGGCGGCGCCAACGCCGTCATCCAGGAGCACGACATCGAGAAGAGCCGCGTGGCGCTGGTCTACGGGCAGATGAACGAGCCGCCCGGCGCGCGCCTGCGCGTGGCCCTCAGCGCGCTCACCGTCGCCGAGTCCTTCCGCGACCAGGAAGGCAAGGACGTGCTGCTCTTCATCGACAACATCTTCCGCTTCACCCAGGCCGGCTCGGAGGTCAGCGCGCTGCTGGGCCGCATGCCCAGCGCCGTAGGATACCAGCCCACCCTGGCCACCGAGATGGGCCAGTTGCAGGAGCGCATCACCTCCACCAACCGCGGCTCGATTACCTCCGTGCAGGCCGTTTACGTGCCCGCCGACGACTACACCGATCCGGCGCCGGCCACGGCCTTCACCCACCTGGACGCGACCACCAACCTCTCGCGCTCCATCGCGGAAAAGGGCATCTATCCGGCCGTCGACCCGCTCTCCTCAAGCAGCCGCATCATGGACGCGCAGTACATCGGCCAGGAGCACTACTCCGTCGCGCGCTCCGTCGTTCAGATCCTGCAGCGCTACAAGGACCTTCAGGACATCATCGCGATCCTCGGCGTGGACGAACTGAGCGAAGAGGACAAGATCGTCGTCGCCCGCGCGCGCAAGATCGAGCGTTTCCTGAGCCAGCCCTTCCACGTCGCCGAGCAGTTCACCGGCATCAAGGGCAAGTACGTCACGATCAAGGACACCGTGCGCAGCTTCAAGGAAGTCGTCGCCGGCAACTACGACCACCTGCCCGAGGCCGCGTTCATGTACGTCGGGACCATCGAGGAAGTGGTCGAGAAGGCCGAAAAGATGAAGAAGGAAGGATAAGCGGCGATGGCCGACGAGAAGACCATCCGCTTCACCGTCATCACGCCCGCGCGCGCGGTCTTCGAGGAGGACGTGCGCGGTCTGGTCGTGCCGGCCTTCGACGGCGAACTGGGCGTCCTGCCCGGCCACGCGGCCTTCATCGGGCTGCTGGGCAGCGGCCCCGTGCGCGTGACGCGCCCCGACGGCAGCCACATGTCCTTCGCCATCCGCGGCGGGTTCCTCCAGGTGAAGTCCAACGCCGCCACCGTCCTGACTCAGGAGGCCGTCCGCCCCGAAGAGATCGACTCGGCGGCCCTCGATTCCGAATTCGGCGAGGCCCGCGCCGCCATGGCCCGCTCCGACGAAGAGGTCGAGGCGAAGGAGCAGAAGCTGGCCTGGATCGCCGCGCGGCAGAAGGTCCTGGCCGCGCGCGAGGAACGATGAGCCGCGCCTGGCGCGAATGGCTCGACCGCGCCCTCGAAGCCAATCCCGAACGACCCGACGCCCTGTATCTCCAGTTGGCCACCGTCCGGCCCGGCGGGCGGCCGGCCAACCGCACGATCTTCTTCCGCGGCTTTCTCGAGCCCGGCCCGCGCCTCGTCTTCACCACCAACGCCCACAGCGCCAAGGTCGCCGAACTTGCCGCCCAGCCCTGGGCCGAGGCCTGCTGGCATTTTCGGACCACCCGCGAGCAATTCCGGATTGCCGGCCGCGTCGAGACCGTCGGCGCGCGGCATCCCGATGCCGCGCTGCGCGCCGAGCGCCTGCGCCTCTGGGCGCTGCAGAGGGAGGACTCGCGTCTGACCTTCGCCTGGCCGCGCCCGGGGCTCCCGCGCGCCGGGGATCCCGCCTTCGCGGTCCCCGCTCCAGACCCCGCGCTGCCAGCGGAGAACTTTCTCCTTGGGCTCCTCGCGCCCGACGAAGTCGATTACATCGACCTGCGCCCCGCGCTCCACGAGCGCTGGCGTTTTGCGCGCGAGGCCGGCGGCTGGCGCGCCGAGCGCCTGAATCCCTGAGTGCCGCGCCCCGCTACGGTTGCCAGGCGCTGGGCGGGCGGATAGATGTAGTCCATGGCCGCAACCGTGACCGGCGCCGACCGCTTCAGCCGCAAGACCCTTGACGGCGACACGCGCTTCCTCGACCCCCAGGTCATCGCGCGGATCGGCAACATCGAACTGGTCGCGCGCTTCATCGTCGAAGGCTTCCTGATCGGCCTGCACAAATCGCCGTATCACGGCTTCTCCAGCGAGTTTTCCAGCTACCGGAAATACGTGAAGGGCGACGCCTTCCGCTTCATCGACTGGAAGGTCGCCGCCAAGACCGACCGGCTGTACATCAAGCAGTTCGAGGATCAAACCAACACGCGGACCTATGTCCTGGTGGACGGCTCCGCGAGCATGCGCTTCGGCGGGGACGCCGCGCGCGTGGACGGCTCGAAGAGCCGCGGCGTGCCCAAGTGGCGCTACGCGCGCGACCTCGCCGCCGCCTTCGCTTACCTGATGATCAACCAGGGCGACGCGGCGGGGCTCGCCATTTTCCGCGACGGGCCGCCCGAAGTCGTGCCTACGCGCGGCGGCAACGTGCACCTGCACGCGCTCCTGAGCGTGCTGGGCAAGTCCGAGCCCGACTCGGGCACCGACACCGAGAAGGGCCTCGGCGCGCTCCCCGAGCGGCTCGCCCGCCGCGGGCTCGTCGTCCTGATCAGCGACCTTCTCGACGACACGGCCAGGATCATCAACGGGCTGAAAGGCTTTCGCGCGCGCCGGCACGAGATGATCGTCTTCCATCTGCTGGCGCCGGAGGAGCGCGAGTTCCCGTACCGGGAGAACATCGAGTTCGTGGACGCCGAGACCGGCCAGACCCTCGTCGCCCAGGGCAGCTACATCGGACCGGCCTATCAGCGCGCCCTGCAGGAGCACGTGGAGACGATCAAGCGCTACTGCCGCGCGCAGGACATCGACTTCGTCCCGCTCACCACCGACGAACTGCTTTCGACCGCGCTCATCGCCTACCTCAATAAACGCCAGCGCATGATGTAGCGCCCGGCGCCTCAGCCGGCGGCTTCGACGACCTCCTTCAGGTAGCGCTCCATCGCGGCCAGCAGGTCGCGGCCGAAGGCGCGCGCGCCTTCGACGGATACCACCGCGCCGCTCACGTTGGCGTAGGGGAACTCGATCGTGTGCCCCCACAGGATCCCGGGCTGTTCGCAGAGCCAGCGCCCGCAGCTCTTCAGCACCCCGGCCTGGGTCGTGTTCCAGCCCTGGCCGAAGGGCAGGTTGTCCTTCGCGAAGTAGGGCAGCGGACCGCGGCATGCGGATTCGAGGAGCGCGCAGAACTCCAGGCAGCGCGCCCAGGCCGCCTCGTCCGGGCCGCCTACGAAGTACAGCACCTCGTTGTGCGGTCCGCGGATGTGCGGGCAATGCAGGTCGATTCCGAAGCGCAGCTTGCCCCCGGCCCAGGCCGGGACCAGTTCGCGGATCGCGCCGACGCTGGGGTAGATGCAGTTCTCGCCGTAGTCGCGGTTGTGGTCGTAGGGCTTGCGGTTCTTGCCCTGGTCCCCGTCCTCGACGCCGTCCTTGTCCACGAAGGGCACGATCAGGAACTCGACGTGCTCGCGGGAAGTACGCGCCGCGCGCGTCATCGGCCAGGACGCCCTCGATCAGGCCCTCCAGCGCGAAGTCCGGGATGGCCTCGCAGCAGTGGTGCCGGCAGGCCAGGAAAATCCGGTGCCGCGGCTCCCCGTCGACGCGGCCCGCGCGGAGCTTTTCCACCGTGCGCCCCTTCTCCGAAACGCAGAGCGTCTCCACCTTCAGCGCGGGAGCACCCGCATGCCGCGCCAGGAACGCGCGCAGGTTGGCCTCGAGGTAGGGAATCCCGAAGCTCGCGCGGAAGTCGTCGCAGCCCTCGGGGATCCGAAGCGAGAACGACTTGGCCTTGAAATCGACCTGCTCCGCGCCAAGCCAGGTCCACGTCGCGCCGCCGTCCGCGCTGATGGCCGGCCCGCGCACGCCGATGCAGTTGCTCCCGGTGAACGTCAGCTTCACGGTCCGCCCGGCCGCCTCGCGGATCCGGCCGTACCAGTAGAACCAGTCCCCCGCGGTGTCCCGCAGGTCCTGCCGCACGAAGGCGTGGTCCGCCTCGATCCGCTCGACGATCAGGTTGCCGCCCGGAAAGTCCGCATCGATCCGCATCGCGATCCCCTTAGCGTGGCCTCAATCCAGCCTATTGTCGGGATGAGTAACCAAGGCGCAAACGCCGTCAGGAGGAAGAGGCGCGGCGAGCCGCAGAAAAGTCCCAACACGTACGAAGCTTGGGTGTAAGTAAGGCGGGACCTTGGATGCCTATTTTTAGTAAATAAGAGCAAGGAGCGTTGAGGAAATGAATAAGGCGATGCGCAGGAAACCTGCACTGCTTCTCGCGGCGCTCCTTATGTGTGCGTCCGCGCGCGCCGAACACCTCTGGATCGAGGGCGAGAAGCCCACCACGCACAACTTCAAGAAGCATAACTGGTACGACAGCGTGGCCAAGGACCGCCTCTCGGGCGGCGACTGGCTCTCCAACTACGGCCCCAATCCGGCCGAAGCCGGGTACGCCTTCCAGGCCCAGGAAGGCGGGGAGTACACGCTCTGGGTGCGCTGCAACAACCTGATGGTCGCGCAGCACTACAAGCTCGACGCCGGCGAATGGATCGACTGCGAGCTGCGCAAGGATCCGCGCGAGGAGTTCACGATCTCGCCGAAGCCCGACCATCGCAACATGGCCTGGCACCTCGTCGCGAAGCTCCAACTGCCCAAGGGCGAACACACTCTGGCCTTCCGGCTGAGCAGCAAACTCCAGAATCACGGCGGGATCGACTGCTTCGTCCTCTCCAACCGGCCCTTCACGCCTTCGGGGACCAGCAAGCCCGGCGACGCGGCGGCCGAAGGGAAGCCCGACGAGTGGTTCGCCTTCCTGCCCGCGCAGGACCCTTTCAATCCCGATTCGCTCATCGACATGCGCAGGCTCTGGCACGCACCCGCCGGCAAGTTTGGCCCGGTGACCCGCGAGGGCTCGAATCTGGTCATCGACGGTAAGCCGGTCAAGTTCTGGGGCTGCGGGGCCAACGTGAAGGAGGACAAGCCTCGCGAGTGGCAGGCGCAGTGGGCGCTTTACCTCGCCAAGTACGGCGTCAACGCCGTGCGCCAGCACAGCGTCGAGGAAGCGCTCGGACCGCTGCAGAAGAACGCGCAGGGCGAGCGGGTCTTCGACGCGAAGAAGCTCGACGCCTACGACTGGTGGTTCGCCGAGCTGAAGAAGAACGGCATCTACACCTGCTGGTCGCCCTTCTATCCCCACCTCGTCTCGCCCGACGACGGCTACGACCTCTTCGACGACCTGCCGGAAGGCCGCCACGGCCTGCGCAACTCCAGCGGCGTCGTCAACGTCGAGGAAAAACTCCAGGACGCCGAATGGGTCTACCTGAAGACCCTGCTGGAGCACAAGAACCCGTACACCGGGATGCGTTACGTGGACGATCCCGCGCTGGCCGTCGTTGAGGTCCACAACGAGGACTGCATCTTCTGGCACAGCCCGCTGAACACCATGGAGGGCAACAAGGGCTTCACCAAGATCGCCGCGCGGCTCAAGGCGCGCTGGGCCGACTGGCTCAAGGCGCGCTACGGGAGCGACGAGAAGCTCAAGGCGGCTTGGGGCGCGGGGCTGCGCCAAGGGGATTCCGTCGAAAACAAGAGCATGGGCATCTACGGCGCCTGGGAGATGGCCGCCGAGGGCCCCAAGCGCAACGGCGCCGAGAAAGCCCGCATGGGCGACTTCATCCGCTTTCTCGCCGAACTCCAGCGCGGCTATTACGAGCGGCGCGCGAAGCGCCTGCGTGAGCTGGGCTTCAAGGGCGTCACCATGTCCACCGCCTGGAAGGCCGGCGGGCCCGCCGCCGACCCGGCGAACCTCTGGTGCGACGACGCCATGGACATGATCGACCGGCACAACTACTTCGGCGGCGGCAAGGGCGGCCACGGCATCGCGCCGGGCGAAGTCCACAACGGCACGCACCTGAGCCAGCCCGGCGGCGCGCTCCTTGCGATCGGCCGCTACCAGGTCGAGGATAAGCCGTTCTGCGTCACCGAGTGGACCAGCCTCCCGCCGAACCAGTGGAAGGCCGAGGCCGCGCCGCTCTTCGCCTTCTACGGCATGGCCCTCCAGGGCTGGGACGCGAGCTACCACTTCCTCTCCGCGCGCCAGCACCTCACCGGCGGCTGGCCGAACCTCTCGAGCTACGTCACCGACACGCCGCACTACGCCGGGCAGTTCCCCGCGCTGGCCTTCGCGCTCCACAAGCAGCACCTGAAGGAAGCCCCCATCGCCGCCGCGCGGCGCCTGGCCCCGGACCAGCTCTTCCAGGGCGTGGACGCCCTGAGCCAGGACCTCACCGGCGGATACGACCAGAAGGAGGCCAAGGGCAACCTCGACACGCCCACCGAGATCCTCGCCGTGGGCCGCGTCTCGGTCGCTTTCGGCAAGGATCTAAAGAGCGAGAAGTCCGACTGGGCGAAGTGCTGGGACAAGGACGCCAAGACCATCCGCAGCATGACCGGCGAGCTGCGCTGGGACTACGGCAAGCGCTTCGTCGCCATCGAGTCCCCCAAGACCCAGGGCCTCCTCGGCTTCGCCGGCGGGCAGAGCCACGCGCTTCCCGCCGTCACGGTGGATCTCAAGACCGAGTTCGTCAGCCTGATCTTCACGCCCCTCGACGACAAGCCGCTCGCCGAGAGCGCGCAGATCCTGATCACCGCCCTCGCCCGCGACAAGCAGACCGGCGCCGAGTACAACGCCGACGGCACGCAACTGGCCCAGACCGGCTCGCCGCCGCTGCTGCTCGAGCCCGTCCAGGCCGCCATCGCGCTCAAGGGCGCGCCGCCGAAGGAGGTGAACGTGGTGGACATGTACGGCGACCGCACGGGCAAACAGGTGCCCGTTGAAGCCGGAAAGTTCGCCATCGACGGGCGCTATAAGACCTACTACTACGAAGTGAAGCGCTGAGCCGAGCTGCTATTCCAGCGTAAAGATCTTCGAGAGGATGTCGCTGTCGCTGACCCAGTAGAAGAACGTCGAGCCCAGCACGGCGTGCGAGAGCGCCAGTGGAAGGACGTAGCGGTCGCGATGGTACGAATAGCTCCACACGATCCCGCCTATGATGGTGACCGCCGTCACGGGCGCGTCGGGCAGGTGCACCAGCCCGTATAGAACGCCATTAATCACCGAGAGCAGCAGCGGAGAAGCAAACGGCAGCAATGCGCGCAAACGGCCCAGCAAGTAGAACTGGAAAAGCGTCTGCTGCAGGAGCGCCCAGGGCACGTAAAGCAGGAGCGCGCCGAAGAAATTCAAGCGGAAGAGCCGGTACAGGATGTCGTGCCAGTCGCCATTGACCGAGTAGGCGTCCCATGCGCCGTAGAGCAGGAAGAGCACCACCGCCGGAAGGGTGGTTACCAGCATCAGGAAGGTGCAGCGGGGGATGCGCTCGAAAGCCGGCTGCGGAGGCGGGCCCCAGATTTTCTCGTTCGTCTTCCAGGCGTACAGCCCTACCAGCCCGAGCCCCACCAGCGCCATCCCGACGTCCACGCCCAGCGCGCGCTGGGGCATCAACATCAGGTACAGCGCGGTCAGACCCGCCAGCGCGAGCAGCTCCAGCGCGAGCCGGCGTCGCACCTCGCGCGACGGGTGCGGCATGCCGTTCGGGTAGACACCCACATCCTTGCCCACGCTTGCGCCTCTCGGCCGGCCACACCATGAAAGCCGGGATTATCGTGGGGCATGCCGCCAAGGTAAAGCGCCAGGGATTGCGCCGCCGAGCAGCCCGTTGAAATAGGGGGCTGGCCGCGTTGCGAGGAGATTTTGAACTGGGCAAGGCTTGCGCAGTCGAGCCGTAGCGGGAAGCTACGGCGAGCGAAGCGTAACGCAGCCCAGTTCAAAATCTCCCGCAACCCTCCGGGCAGCCTCGCCTTGCGGCCTGGCTCCGCGTTGCGCTTCGGTTGGCGTATCCGCCCGATACGCCGCCCCTGCGCGCGCCTTGATCCGCGGTCTTCTGGTTTCCCTGGTTGTACGTCACGACGCCGCCCCTGCGCGCGCCTTGATCCAGGCCCCAATCCAAGGCTGCGCGGCCGCCCCCTATTTCAACGGGCTGCTAGACCGAGCGGCGGTCAAGCAGCAAGAGCGGTTGTTTCCGGCCAGGATGAATCCGGCCTCTTGGCCGTTCTCCGTGCGCTCCATGGCCTCTGTGGTCAAGAAGGCTTCCCGCTCAGCTTCTCGCCGAACGTCCAGCGCAGCCGCGGCCCGGCCAGCCGGCGCAGCAGGCCCACCTGGCCGGTGTGATAGGTCCAGTGCCAGACCTGGTGGTACAGCACGCCGCGCAGCGTGAGCGGGAGCTTGTCGCTGGGCACTTCCACGTCGGGGTTCACCACCGCGGCCAGGCGCGGGCGCGTGAGCTCCTCGCGCACGCGCTTGCAACTGGCGATCACCTCGGCGGCCGTGCGCCGGCTGTTGGGCAGCTCGCCCGAACCGTCCTGCCCGCCGGGCTTCAGTTCGGCGGCCAGTGCGTCAGGCGCCGGCGCGCCGGTCGCGCGCGCGATCCAGAAGGCTTCCCCGTAGCCCAGGTGCAGGGCCAGCATCGCGATGGAATTCGTCCCGTTCTCGGGCACGAAATGGAGCGTCTCCGGCGACAGATCGGCCAGCAGGTCGAAGAGCCGCTCACTGCTCTCGTCGAGGACCGCGACGAGCGCGCCGATCTCGGGGTTGGCGAAGTTCGCGCCCGGCGCGAAGTCGTAGCGGCGCGGGCGGCTGGGTCGTGCGGTGGACATCGCGGGATTCCTTACGCGCGCGCCGCGAAGAAGCTGCCCTCGAGAAAGTTCCGCAGCAGCTTCGTGCCTTCGCCGGTGAGGAAACTCTCGGGGTGGTACTGCACGCCTTCCAGCGGCCACTCGACGTGCCGCACGCCCATCAGCTCGTGCTGGTCCTCGGTGTGCGAGACGGCTTTCAGGAACGGCGGGAGCGTCTCCTCTTTCACCACCAGCGAATGGTAGCGCGTGGCCTCGAAGGGGTTCTCCAGCCCCGCATAGACCCCCTGCCCGTCGTGAACGATGCGGCTGGTCTTGCCGTGCATCAGGCGCCCGGCGCGGCAGACGGTGGCGCCGAAGGCCTCGCCGATCGACTGGTGCCCCAGGCAGACGCCCAGGATCGGGATCTTCCCCGCGAAGCGCCGGATCGCCGGCACCGAGACCCCGGCCTCCTTCGGCGTGCACGGGCCGGGCGAAACGATGAGCTTCTCGGGCGCCAGCGCCGCGATCTCGTCCAGCGTCAGCTCGTCGTTCCGCGCCACCTTCAGGTTCGCGCCCAGCCCGCCGAGGGTCTGCACGAGGTTGTAGGTGAACGAATCGTAGTTATCGATGACCAGGATCACGCCGGCATCCCCATTTCGACTCGCAGAGCATAGCTGCCCTGCCTGGAATTCCAACGCCACTTCAATGCCCGGCCACTTTCCAAGCTCAAAGCACTAATATCCCCAACCGTGCCTGCCGATACTCCGGACTATGATCGCCCGCGAAGTCGCGACGCCCGAATCCTACGCCGAGGCTTTTCTGGCGCACCTGAGCCAGGAGCGCGGCGCCAGCACCCATACGGTCAAGGCCTACGCCGAGGACCTCACCGCTTTCCTCGCGTTTCTCGAAGGGCGAAAGGAACTGGCGCGCTTTCCGCACGCCCTCGACCGCCTCGCCGTCCGCGCGTTCCTCGCCGAACAGACGAAGAACGGCCTGGCCAAGCGCAGCCTCGCGCGGCGCCTTTCGGCCTTGCGGAGCTGCTACAAATTCCTGCTCAAGCGCAAACTCGCCGAGCAAAACCCGCTCGACGGGATCAGCACGCCCAAGCTCGGCCGCCCGCTCCCGAAGTTCCTCAACGAAGCCGAGGTCCGGAGCCTGCTCGAATCCGTCAAAGGCGCGCATTGGCGCGACCTGCGCGACCGCGCGCTCCTGGAACTGCTCTACGGCGCCGGCGTGCGCGTGAGCGAACTCGTCGGCGTCAACCTCGAGGATCTGGACCTGGAGCGCGGCCTCGTCCGCGTCCGCGGCAAGGGCAAGAAGGAGCGCCTGCTGCCCATCGGCGGCTGCGCGACCCGCGCCGTCGCCGGCTGGATGCTGCGCCGCTCCGAAGTCGCCGCGGGCCGCGCCAACGCGCCCGCCGCGCGCACGGACGGCCTCGCTCCGCTTTTCGTCAACAAGCTCGGCACGCGCCTCGACGTCCGCAGCGTCCGCCGCGTCCTGGCCAAGCGCCTCTGCGAGGCCGGGCTCCCGCCGGACGCGACCCCGCACACGCTCCGCCATAGCTACGCCACGCACCTCCTCGATCGCGGCGCCGACCTGCGCAGCGTCCAGGAACTCCTGGGCCACGCCAGCCTCTCCACGACGCAGGTTTACACCCACCTCACTCCGTCGCGGCTCAAGGAGATCTACGCCCAGGCGCATCCCAAGGCGTAGCGACGCGATCTCGAATTTCCGATTTCGGATTCTGGACGGCCAAAGTCTACCTCGGCCGCGCCGTGGTGCGCCCCACATGCAGCGGGACGGGGACCGTATGCAGCCGCGGCGGCGTCCCGGTCGGACGTCCGCGGAGCACGTCCAGCAGCACCTCCGCCGCGCGCGCGCCGAGCGCGGCCGCGTCGCAGGAGGCGTAGGTGGCGCGCAGCCCGAGCGCGGGCGAGTCCGGCGCCGCTGAAGACGGGGCGTGCACGGTCACCGTCGAGAGGTCGTTCGGCACGCGCAGCTCCAGTTCCTCAAGGCGCGCCTGGAGCGCGGCGACGATCTCCAGGCTTGGCGCGAAGACCGCGGTCGGCCGGCGCTCCGGCGGCAGCTTGAGGATCTTCTCGAAGCGCCCGCGCCATTCGGCATGCTCGTTCCACGGGGTCTCGTAGCGGCTCTGCCGCATGCGCCAGTCGGGGTGGATGTCGCCGCCGCCGCTGAAGACGGCCTCCTCGAAGCCCAGGCGCCGGTCGAGCCATGAGCGCTCGAACGCCCGGCCGTGGTACGCCGCTTCCTCGACGAGCGCGATGCGGCGGTGCCCGAGCCCCAGCAGGTGCCGCGCGGCGATCGCGCCGGCCTGCCGGTCGTCGAACGCCACGCTCTCCAGACCGTGCGAGGTCGCGTCCTGGTCCACGACCAGCACCGGCCCGGCCCGCAGCCGCTCGTGCCCCAGCACCTCCGCGTCGAAGACATCCAGAACCGCGAGCGCGTCGAGTTCGTTCCAGGGGATCCGCTCGACCGACGGGCGCTGGCCCACGCGCGTATAGGTCGGCCCGCGCGGTTCGTGCTCCAGGTAGCGGCAGGCGTGCCCGGCCTTGCGCAGGTCGCGCTCGAGCGCGCGCAGCAACAGGCCGGAGAAGGATTGTTCCCGGACCTCGCCGCGCAGCCCGGGGCTCAGAATTCCGATGGTGCACGCGCGATTGGCTTGAGCGGGGGCCGGCTGCCCCGCGACGAAGCTGCCGCGCCCGCGCTCGGTCCGCACGCGGTCCTCGGCCCGCAGCCGCGCCAGGGCCTGCCGCACCGGCGTGAAGGAGATCCCGCAGAGCGCCGCGAGGTCGCGCTCGGAGGGCAGGCGCTGCCCCGGCGCGTAGGCGTGCTCGATCAGGCGGCGCAGTTCGTTGTAGGCGCGTTCGGCTTCCGAAGGCATCCGGCGGGTTCCGCGGCCCCGGCCGCGCGGCGGCGGCGTGCGCGGGTACTCTACCGCGAGTCCGCCCGCCGCGCAGGCTCCGGTTCAGCGCTTCAGCGGTACAGCGGCAGGTAGCGGTAATAGACTTCCAGGCACATCGCCCCGAGCGCGGTGGTCATCACGCGCCCGCCGAAGCACGGCCACTGCGGATCCCAGGAACCGTCGAAGTCGCCGTCCTTGCGCTGGGCGTTCAGCAGCGTCTTCTTCATCGCTTCGTTCCACTGCGCCCAGTGGTCGCCGCCCTTCTGGAAGGCCACGAGCGTCGCGTAGTACCAGTAGTAGAGGTTGCCATTCTGGTCTCCGGCGTCGTAGCCGCTCGGGTACTTCGCGGGCAGGTGCTTGAGCATCAGGTTGCAGGGGCCGGCCACGCCCGCGCTGTCCGGGCCTTCGGCGGCGACGAAGAGGCGCGTCAGCGCGCCGATGCTGGCGAGGGCCATATTCTGGTGCCCGCCGGGCTGGTCGAGCGTGCCGCGATACCAGACCAATCCGCCTTCCCAGTACGCCGCGTCGCCGCCGGCCGGCGCGCCCTTCAGGTCCTGCGCGGCGTGGATCCAGCGCAGGGCGCCTTCGAGCGAGGCCGGCTCGATCCGCAGCCCCGCGATCTTCGCGGACTTCAGCGCCATCACGTTCCAGCCGGTTACGGACGTGTCGTTGACCCGGGACTTGGGCTGGTAGTCCCAGGCCTGGTACTCGCTTTCGCCGTCCTTGATCTGGCCTTCGGTGACGCCGTCCGCGGCCTGCTGCGCGGCCTTCTTGATTTCGGGGCTGCGGCACATCGCGGCGGCTTCGGCCAGCGCCAGCGCGGCCACGCCATGGGAGTAGTTGCTCTGGTGCCCGTCGCTCCAGCGGTTCTTCTCGCCCAGTTCGCCGATGAGCCATTGCAGGCCCATCTTGACGTTCTGCTTGTACTTTCCCACGCGGTCGGTGTGCCCCGCGCCCAGGAAGGCCAGGATCGCGAAGCCGGTGCAGCCGACATTGGAGATGGACTGCGCGTGCGCCCGCAGCCCGTCCTGGCACTCGTGCTTGCGCGAATCCCAGCTCCCGTCGGGCTCCTGGTGCCGGGCCAGCCATTCCAGCGCCTTGTCCACGGCCGACTCGGTGGCCTTGCCGCCGCCGCCCTGGATCGCGCGGCGCAGCCGCCCGCCCGAGCCGTTCGGCCGGCCGAAGGCGCCTCCGCCCCCGCCGCCAAGGCCCAGCGCCGCGACCGTTCCGGTTCCGCCCAGGAACACGTCGCTCATCCCGTCCTCTCCGCGCGTCTCGCTCAGGTCGGCCTCGTTCGCGGTCTCGACATGGTCGGCGATCTCGACCTCTTCGTGCGTCACGATGGGCGTCTCGGCCGTGACCTCCGTCGATTCGAACTCGACGGGCTGCTTGAAGACGTCGCGCGGGCGCGGCTTTTCTTCCTCGGGCGGCTCCTCCTGGCGCTGCAAGTCGGTGACGATGACCACCTCGTCGCTGCGCGCGCGCAGCAGCGCGGCGCCGATGAGCGTGATCAGGAGCAGCAGCAGGGCGTGGAAGGCCCCGCTGACGATCCACCACGGCGCGGCGCCGAGCCGTGCGTTCAGCGCGTCGAAGAGGCTCGGCGCGGGCGCGGCGACGGCTTCGGGCTCGTCTGCCTGTTCCTGCTCGGTCTGCCGTACGGGGATCGCGATGCGCTTCGCGCCCGCCGGCACGGCCTGTGGGCCAGTCGGCGTGTTGCGCATCGTGAGCAGGCGTTTGTTGGCCAAGTTGTCGAACGAGTCCGAGATGCGCTTGGCGCTGTAGGTCTGTCCCAGCAGGGAAAAGACTTCCTTGCGGGAGTCGAACTCGGCTTTGCAGCCCGGGCAGGAGTGCAGGTGCTCCAGGAACGCCGCCGCCTGGCTGGGCGGCAACTCGCCGTCCAGGTAGGGGCGGACCTGCTCCACTGCCTCGGCGCAGGGAACGATGCTCTGCACGCTCATGCCCGGCGCTCCTCTTCGCTTGCGGATCCCTTCAGCTTCTGCGCCAGCATCCCGTCGGCGCGGGTGAGCCGGCTGCGAACCGTGCCCGCGGGGATGTCCAGCCGCGCGGCGATCTCTTCGGTGGAGAGCTTCTCCCAGTAGCGGAGCACCACCACCTGCCGGAAGGCCTCAGGCAGCGCGTCCACGGCCCGCAGCACCCGGTCGGACGGCGCGGCGCGTTTGGCCCCGCCGCTTGCAGGATCGACCAGCTCGCACATCTGCGCCGTCGCCAGACGTTCTTCCTTGCGCCGGTCCTTCCGCTCGCGGTGGCTCAGCGCGATCCGGCGGTTGATCGTGCGCAGCCAGTGCCCCAGCTTTTGCGGATCGCGAAGCCGGTTCAGGTCCAGGTACGCGACGCAGAGCGTCTCCTGCGCGACGTCTTCCGCGTCCTGCTGATTGCCCAACTGCGCCAGCGCCTGGTTGACCAGATCCGCACGGAAGCGCTCCACCAGCAGCCAGAACTGGTCCACCGGCGGCCCGTCCGGATCGTGCCGCATCCGCACCAGTTGTTCGATCATCATGGCCGTCGTCGGCATCGCCCGTCTCCGCGGTAGGCCCTTCTATTCTAATAGTGGGCAGGCGCCCGCGATCCGCTCCCGAATTCCGAAAGAACCCGGAATTGACGCACAAGTGCCCCGCGCGGGGGCACTTGCACGTGTGGCATTGGATGGAGGAGAGGCGAGGTCCAGGCGTTCAGCGGTACAGCGGCAGGTAGCGGTAATAGACTTCCAGGCTCAGCGCGCCCAAGGCCGTCGTGTACGCGCGGCCGGCCTGCTTCTCCCAGCGCGAGAGCGGATCCCAGCTTCCGTCGAAGTCATCTTAAAACAGGGAGTAGCGCGGACGTCCCGCGCTCCACGGGCTTCAGGCCCCGGACTTGGCCGTCTCCACGACCAGCTTGCGGACGTAGCTCATGTGCTTCTTTTCGTCCACGTCGAGCTTCTTCGCGTGCGCGCCGACGTAATGGACGATGAAGCTGCGCCGGAAGCGGTCGGCGGTGGTGTTGTTGTAGCTCCCATGAATCGTATACCCGTCGAAGAAGAGCACGTCGCCTTCTTCCATCCCGACGCCGGTCTCGCGCGAGCCTTCCGGAAGGATCGTCTGCCCGCCCACGAAGCTCTTGGCTTCGTCGGCCTGGGTGACGTCGAGCAGCCCCAGCTTATGGCTCCCGGGGACCACGACCATCTGCCCGTTGGCCTCGTCGCAGCGGTCGAGCGCGACCCAGACGCCAATCAGCGGCTTCTTCTGGATGTACTGGCAGTCCTGGTGCAGCCCCTGCCCGCGCGCGCCCGGAGGCTTGAAGTAGAGCATCGTCTGGCACAGTTCCGCCTCGTCGCCGATCAACTTCGCGGCGAGGTCCTTCAGGCGCGCATCCTTCCAGAGCGCGGCCGTCGTTTCGTCCCAGTTGTGCATGTTGATCATGCGCGGGTAGGAATTAAGCGGGTCCTTTTCGCCGCTCCTGGGGTTCCCGCCCAGGTCGCCGGGCTTCGGGCCTTCGGCGCGCCGCGCCATGAAGTGCTCGCGCATCGCGGCGATCTCGGCCTTGGTGAAAGCGCCGCGCGCGACGTAATAGCCGTCCCGCTCGTAGCAGGCCTTCGGATCGCTGCTCATCCATCGTTCCTCCCGGCGTCCTGAGTCCGGTCTCCTGCGCCCGGCTCTACTTCCCCGCGCCCACCAGCGCTTCGGCTTCCCTGCGCTTGCGGATCTTCTCGCACTGCCGCGAGTAGATGCCGGTCTCCTGCGTGTAGCCTTTCCAGGCGTACGGGTCGGTCCCGGCGACCATGACCACGTCCCGGAAGTCGGCCTGCCCGGCGCTGACGAATCGCTTGGCCGGATCCTCCGGGACGGGGATGTGCCACGGCAGCAGCGAGTAGGCGTTCATGTAGTGGTTCACCAGCACGCGGCGGTAGCGGTTGGAGCGGTTCTTGCGGCTGCGGTGCAGCAGGTAGCCGTTGAAGAAGACCACCGAACCGGCCGGGACCTCGACCGGGAGCTCCTTCGATTCGTCGAAGCCGAAGCTCTCCGGCGCGAAGTCGAACTCGTCGGGATTGTTGTTGGCCTGCTGCGGCCAGAGGTAGCCGTCGCGGTGCGAGCCCGGCACGACCCACAGGCAGCCGTTCTCGATCGTCGCGTCGTCCATCGCGATCCAGCCGCCCGTCAGCGAGCGGTCGCGCGTCGGGATGTACAGTTCGTCCTGGTGCCACGCCTGCCCCGGGTACTCCGGCGGCTTGACGAAGAGCATCGACTGCATGCACTTCACGTTTGGCGCGATGATCCCCGACATGATCCGCGCCATCCCTTCGTGCTTCACGTACTTCATCATCACGGGGCTGACGCGGTGTACCTGGTGGATGCAAAGGTAGTGCTCGAGCGCCTCCTGGTCGCTGACTTCGGGCCCCAGCGGCGGAAGCGCCGGGTGGGCGTACGCGCCCCGGCAGAGCTTCACCATGTCGTCCTTCAGTTCCTGGAGTTCCGCCGGGGTCACGAGCCCCTCGACGACCAGGAAGCCCTGCTCACGGTACGACTCGAGCTGCTTGCGAGTGGGGGTCATGGCGCGCTCCTCGACACCGAATTGATCGTTCCTCGCTATGATTACCACACGTGAATTCCAGCAGCATTCTGAAGATTGGATCAAAAGGTGGATTATTCGATCATTCAAGGCCTGGAAGGACCAGGCCGCCTTTCCCGGCGCTTCCGGGCTTTTGCGAACCGCCTCCTCCCCCTCGAGCGCAGGTTCACTCCGTCCGGGCCGAACCGGCGTATAATCCCGAGCATGACCCCGGATCGCATCCTGCCGCCGCGCCGCAACCTGCCTTATCCCGCCAAGTGGCTCTGCGAGCAGCTTGCCCATTCCCGCATCGAACTGGCGCAGGGGGTGGGGCACTCCTTCCACGCGGCCGGGCGCGACGTCGAGCGCACCCCGTTCGTCGATTACGACCTCCATTTTGTCGTCGCCGGCGGCCTGGAGTACGCCTTTCCGCACAAGACCGTCCGTTGCCGCGCAGGCTCCTGCGTGCTGCTCCCGCCCGAGTTGCCCTTTCGCGAGCGCGTCTGCGTCGAGGGGCAGGGCGTCGAGCTGTACTTCGCGCACTTCCAGGCCGGCCGCGGCGACCTCGATCCGCTCCAGGCCCTGGATCTCCCGCTCGTCGCCCAACCGCCGGAGGCCGCCGACGCCCTGAACCTCTTTCGCTCGATGGTGGACCTGCGCCGCGCGGCCAAGGGCGAACAGCCCTGGGGGCTGCTGCACGCGAAGGCGCGGCTGGTGGAGTTCCTCGCGCTGCTGCTGGAAGCGGCCTGGGCGAAGCGGAAGCTGAACTTCCATCCCAGCCGCGTGGGTCCGCCGTGGCTCTGGACGGTGCTGGAAGCCATCGATCGCGGCATCGACCGGCACGAACTGGACGTCAACGCCCTGGCGCGCCGCGCCAACCTCTCGCCGTCCCACTTCACCCACCAGTTCCGGCGCTTCGTCGGCATTCCGCCGAAGCAGCTCCTCCTGCGCAAGCGCCTCGAACGCGCCTGCGCGCTGCTGGCGGCGGAGGAAAGCCTCAGCGTGAAGGAGATCGCCGGCCGCTGCGGCTTCGCCGATCCCTACCATTTCTCGGCGCAGTTCAAGAAATGGACCGGCAGCGCACCCAGCGACTGGCGCAGCAACAAGCACTGGCCGGATTGAACCCGGCCTCGGGAATGCTACGCCTCGGGCGCGGCGGGCGGCGCTTCTTCCGCCGGCGTATCCCCGCCGGGCGGCGCCGCGAACGGCTTCTTCGCCTGCGCGCGGGTCTTGCCCCGTGAGATCAACCCGCCCAGCGCCTGCACCGAATCCGGCGTGAGCAACAGGTTGGGCGTGAGCTGTTCCGTCTTCGTTTCTTCCTTCTTGTTCTTGTCCACGGTCGTGACGATCTTGTGCACCTGATACGTGCCCAGGTTCCCGCAGCCTTCGCACATGCGCTGGTCGAGCCGGAAGTAGGACTTCTCGCCCGTGAGCGGCGGCGGCAACGCCGCGAAGCGTTCCAGGTCGCCTTCCTTCAGCCCCGCGAGCATTTGCGCGTCCGTGGAAAGCTCCCCGCGCGCGACGTCCTGCGTCTCCTTGCACCACTGACCGCAGTCCTCGCAGAAGACGCCCTTAACGAAGTCCGTATGGGCCAGGTAGACCGTCCCGCCCACGATGCACGCCGCTTCGACCGCCCAGAAGATCCAGAGCAGGATGCCACTGACCGGCGAGCCGGACCGGCCCAGCGTCCACCAGCCCGCCTGAGCCAGCGTATCGGCGAAGTTCACGGCCATGCCCGGGCTGACGAGACAGGTTGCCAGCGAAGGCGTCATCCCCACGCCCGCGGGGGCGAAGCGCTGCAGGAAGGCGAACTCGAAGACCGTCCAGACCGCATAGAGCCCCAGCAGCCCCGCCAGCAGGCTCATCCCCGCCACGAAGCCCGGGTTCCGCACCTTCGCCGAGCGCGCCGCGCGGCTGACGGCCATCCCGAGCAGCCAGCACGTCCCGAACGTCACCAGCGCCTGGATGTAGATGAGCGGGTTGTAGACGTTGATGTAGCCGTAGGCCAGGCCGCAGAGCAGCGCGCTTCCGAGGGCCGCCAGCGGCAGGACCGCCAGCCCCGAACCGAGCTGCCCGGAGAATCGATACCGTACGCCCGCGATGGACATGGTTCACCTCGCCGGCTGTCGGGTCCTTATGTGAGTGCGCCAAATGCCAGAGAGAAGAATAGGGTAAACTAGCAGCTAGCCGGGTCAACGGTCATTCTATAGCAATTTACACTGCGAAATACAGAATGTAACCCCACCGCAAATAGAAGACGAACAAGACAAATAAGGCCATGAGTTCATGGCCAGTTGCTGGCCGTGGACCACTCGGGGGATTAGGTTCTCCTCGGCAAAAGGCGCTTTCATATAATAAACTCAACAATTGACCTCCGGCGAAGAAGGGAAATGGTAGCAGATTCAGCGTTGCTAGTTTTGCCGATAAGATTCCTAATTGTTCGGCAAGTGATGAATTAGATAGAGTTTCGAACCAGATTCTTCCCAAGGCGTGACCGTATTCGAAATTGGCAGCCCCCCACAGGATTTCTAAGAATCCATTGACCATGCATTTGAGACCATTCGTCCATCCCAGCAGGCACTCAGAGATAAACAACAACCCAATGACGCCGCCCATGTTAACGGCACACTTGGCCGAAAGTGACCGGTTGGCTAACTGGGCTTCTACGCGCCTTACGTCATCTCCCCATTCCAGTTCTGCACCTGCCGGGTAATCTTCCTCCATGGGTGTTAAGTAGATGACCGATGAAAGGGGAACGGTGCGAAGAATAAATCGGAAGCCGTGTAACTTAATAGATAGAACTTTTGGGCCAAAGAATAACGTTGCTCCGTAAAGGCGATATCCCAACGCAATCGCAATCGCAATCTGCGCAATTAATGTCGCACTAGAGCAAATGGTCACCAACAAAAGAAACACACACCAAGGCGACATAGTTGCTCACCGTCATTGAAATTCAGGTTGCTCGTATTTCTTTTCAATACGCCTTCGCCATCACCACCCGCCGCGCAGACGGCTTGCCGGTCAGGAGGCACGTCCCCGGCCCTTCCGCCCCCGCCGGGTACTGACCCTCCAGCGGGATGCAGCGGATCGAGGTCTTGAAGCGCTCGGCCATCTGCTCCTCTTCCGCGCGACCGCCGGCCCAGTGCACCCACGCGAAGCCGCCATCGTCCTCGCCCTTGAACCAGGCCTCGAATTCCGCCAGCGAATCCAGCACCCGCGTGCGCCGCGCGCGCAGGTTCCGCGCGCGTTCGAGGAGCTGCGCCTGCATCTCGTCCATCAGTGCGGGCACGCTGGCCAGCGCCTCGGCGCGCGCGACGAAGCTCTTCTTGCGCTTGCGCTGCTCGGCCTCGCTCTCGCCTTCCTGCTCGATCGCGAAGCGCCGCACCAGGCACAGGCTGCCCTTCTCCAGGTCCTTCGGCCCGATCTCGATCCGCAGCGGCACGCCCTTCATCTCCCACTCGTAGTACTTCGCGCCGGGATGCAGGTCGCGGTCGTCGAGCTTCACGGCCAGGCCCTTGGCGCGCAGTTCGGCGCAGACCTTCCCGGCTTCCTCCAGCACCTTGGCCTTCTCGTCGTCCTTGCGGTAGATCGGCACGACGACGGCGTGGATCGGCGCGAGCTTCGGCGGGCAGATCAGGCCCGCGTCGTCGCTGTGCGTCATGATCAGCGCGCCCATCAGCCGCGTGCTCACGCCCCAGCTCGTCGCGTAGGGGTACTCGAGCTTCCCTTCCTTGCTGAGAAACTGCACCTCGCTGGCCTTCGCGAAATTCTGACCCAGGAAGTGGCTGGTCCCCGCCTGCAGCGCCTTGCCGTCCTGCATCATCGCCTCGATGCACAGGCTCTCGACGGCGCCGGGGAAGCGCTCGCCCTCGCTCTTCGCGCCCTGCACCACCGGCATGGCCATCACGTGCTCGGCCACGTCGGCGTAGACGCCGAGCATGCGCAGGGTCTCTTCGCGCGCCTCGGCCTCCGTCGCGTGCGCGGTATGCCCCTCCTGCCACAGGAATTCGGCGGTGCGCAGGAACAGCCGCGTGCGCATCTCCCAGCGGCACACGTTGGCCCACTGGTTGATCAGCAGCGGCAGGTCGCGGTAGCTCTGGATCCAATTCTTGTACTGGTTCCAGATGATCGTCTCGCTGGTCGGGCGGACCACCAGCGGCTCCTCGAGCTTCGACTCGGGATCCACCTGCACTTTCCCGTCGAGGCTCTTCAGGCGGTGGTGCGTGACCACCGCGCATTCCTTCGCGAACCCCGCCGCGTGCTGCTCTTCTTTCGCGAGGAAGCTCAGCGGGATGAAGAGCGGGAAGTAGGCGTTGACGTGCCCGGTGGCCTTGAAGCGGTCGTCGAGTTCGCGCTGCAGCTTCTCCCAGATCGCGTAGCCCTGCGGCCGGATGACCATGCACCCGCGCACCGCCGAATGCTCGGCCAGCTCCGCGCGCTTCACGATATCCAGATACCACTGGCTGTAGTCTTCGGCGCGGGTCGCGATGCCCTTGGTTTCGTTCCCGCCGCCCTGCTGCTGCGCCATCGTGTTGCTCCTTGCAGAAATCCGCTCCAGCGGGGAGGCGCGAAAAATTTTCACCTCACCGGCGGGGCTCGGCCGCGCCCGGAGCATTGTGGACAAGATGCCCCTGCGCGCCAGCGGAGAACCGCGCCTCCGCGCGCCTCAACCTCCCGCCGCGCGCGGGGTTGCCGCGCCTAAGCGGCCTTTCGGTGCGAATTCAAGGAATATGCGCAGGTCATTTTGACCGTGATCGAGGAGAGAGCGAGGAGCATATTCGGAGAGCATCTGCAACGAGCGAGCGACGATGAGCACGGTCAAAAGGGCCAAGCAGATACTTGAAAGCGCACCGAAAGGCTGCTTAGCCCCGCGCGACGGGAATTCCGCTCTGCTTAGCCCCGCGCGACGGGAATTCCGCTACGCCCGCGCTTTCTTCATTCTCGCTTCACGCCGGACCGCTACGGTCGTGCGCGCCTATGAGCGACGACGCCCCCTGCGGAGACACGACGTGGCCGGTATCGACCTGACCGCCGAGCCCCCGGCTCCGTCCAAGCGCAGCCTGCTCATCGTCGAGGACGAGGAAGACGTCCGCTACTTCCTCGGCCACTGGATCCGCAGGCAGGGCCTGCTCCCCGTACTCGCCAAGGACGCCAGGGAGGCCATGGAACTGCTTGGCGACATGCGCTTCATCGAGTCGTCCTTCGACGCCCTGCTGGTCGATTACCGCCTGCCCGACGCGACCGGCTGCCGGATCGTCCGCGCCTGCCTGGACGAGTCCCCGCGGATGCCCGTGGCGCTGATGACGGCCTACTTCGATCTCTCGCTGGAACTCTGGCTCCGCGCGCGCAACGTCCCTTTGATGCGCAAGCCCCTCGACCTGGGCCAGCTCCGCGCTTGGCTCGAACGCATCCCCGTCGCCACCTGAAGCCCGCGCTCGCGAACCAGGCGAGCGCCGACTTGGCGCGGCGGGACGGCGGCGCCCCGCGGCGGGAACCGGTATCCGGACCCCGGGCTCGGAGCGCCGGCATCCTGTCGGCGGGACCGCGAGCCTCCCTCCCGCCCGCGTGCCACGGGTCGGCGCAGCCGCCGTAGCGCCGGCGTCCTCGCCGGCTCGCGTGGGCGTCCCGCCCGCGCGTCTTTTTCGCTCTCCCGTACCGCGAGCATCCCGCCCGCAAGTGCCACGGGTCGGCGCAGCCGCCCCGTGCCGCGCTGCCTCCGACTCCGCGTGTTCCGAGACTCCCCCATCCGTTGCTTGCCACCGGCTTCAGCCGGTGGTGTGCAGCCCCAATCGATCTTCTTTCCGCCGGCTTAAGCCGGCGGAATGAGACATAAAAGGGAGCCGCGATCCACCACCTGAAGGTGGTGGCAAGCAACGGATACCCGCCGCGTGGCACGGGTGGCCTCAAAGTGTGCCACGCGCCGAACTCAAATAACGTCGGCAGCGAGCCGCAATCGAGCTTCTGGCCGCCGTGGGACCTCAGGTAGAAGACGGAATTCGTGTTGCCCAAATCGAGACCCAAGTAACAATGACTCATGGCGGCTCCTCCCTTAAATGGGGTTAGACTTCCAACGGCGGAGTGTATTCGCCGCGGAGCCGCCTTTTCATGGCATCCCAGCCCGCCGTTTGAAAGCCGAGGGGAATTCTTCCTTGTGTAGCAGGAGAAAAAGTTGCTGCCAGGAGCCGATGTTCGGGCGCCGAGACCCGAACGGACTCCCGCCCCCATAGCGGCGTTATGGGGGCCACCCGCGGCTGGCCGTCGTGCGGAGGAGGCATTGGTGTTCAAAATTACCGAGTTTGGGGCGATTGGCGACGGAAAGACACTGAACACCGGGGCCATTCAAGCGGCGATAGAGACGTGCGGATCCGCGGGCGGCGGACGGGTAGTCGTGCCACCGGGCTGTTTTGTTACCGGCACGCTCTGGTTGCGGAACCATGTCGAGCTGCATCTGGAATCGGGAGCGATATTACTGGCCAGCCCAAACCCGGACGACTACAACGGGCTGGATGCCTATCCGCAGAACTTTGCTCCGGCGAACGATCCCTACGAGGACTGGACCGCCGCCCATCTGATTCTGGGCATCGAAGTCAGCGACGTGGCCATTACCGGACCGGGCGCGATCGACGGCAACGCGGCGGCATTCTTCGGAGAGCCCGCGCCCTTCGATGCGCGCTGCTTCTGCTGGAGGGATGGTCTGGCCACGGCCCGAGATAGGGCGACCGGCCGACCGGGGCAGACAATTGTTTTTTGCGAGAGCCGGGATATCCAAATACGGGACCTGACGCTTCGCAACGCCACCTGTTGGTCGTGCTTCCTCCACGGGTGTGAGGATGTCTCGATTCGCGGCATCAAAGTGGACAACTCTTCCTGGGCCTGCAACACGGATGGCATCGACATCGATTCATGCCGGAACGTGACGGTGAGCGACTGCATCATCGAAACGGGGGACGACGCCATCGCGCTTCGAGGCTCTCCCAAGAGGCTGAAGGACAACGAGCGTATTTGCGAGAATATCGTGGTTGCCAATTGCGTGGTCGGTTCGTCTTCAAGCGTTTTTCGCATCGGGGTGGGTAACGGCAAAATCCGCAACGCTGTGTTCTCGAATATCGTGATCACGCGAGGCGGGGTCGGAATTCACTTCAACCCCGCATACAGGCCCCCAAGCAAGGGGGTCTCGATCTCGAACGTTCGGTTCCGCGACGTGTTGGCGCGGAACGTCGCGTATCCGCTCGTAATCGAGGGCGGGCATGCGGAGGCGACCGCTCGGATCGAAAACATTGTGGTGGATGGCATGCAGTGCGAGTCCTTTGCCCCCATCCGCATCTGCGGCAATGCTCGTAGCAATTTGCATAACATTGCGTTGCGCAACATGGAGATTACGGTCGTAGCCAATCCCGTCAAACTGGACTCCCTCGACGATTACCCAAGCACGCTAATCCAAATCGAGCGGGCGGAAGAGGTGGCGTTGGACCGGGTGCGCGTTAAATGGGCGACGACGAGTCCGAACTGGCAAAGCGTCTTTCATGCCGTGAATGTTACAAATCTCGACATTGCCGACAACTGTCATCTGCCGGAGCCTGAAACTGGCGCACCGTACGCACGACCGGCGGATGCAGGCGGCGCTTGACGGCGTGCGGGCGTCAGAGCCTCCGAGCCGAAGTCGCAAGCAGGTGGTGCTGGCGGCGACCGCTGACGGCTGGGATGCCATGAAAAGGCTGTTCCTCGGCGCGAGCAGTTCGATCACGCCCGGCACCAATCCGGACCACGTGCGCATGCTGCTGGAAGGCCTGCGCCACTACCGCGAGAACGGGCGCGGCGCTACCAGCCGGTGAGTTCGGCCAGCAGCTTGCCGTAGCGCAGGAAGTCGGGCCACGAGATGTCCGGCGGCACGCCGTGGTCGCAGCCCGGAATGTAGCCGCCGTCCTTCACCACCGGCGCCAGGCGCCCCAGCTCCCGCTCGATGACAGCGCCGCCCGCCGCGATGCAGCGCTTGTCGACGCCGCCCTTGTACGCCATCCTCTTCCCGAATTTACGGCGGAAGACGTTCAGGTCGTTGCCCGCGGCGACTTCGATAGGATCGCAGACGTTGATGCCGGCGTCGATCCAGACGGGAATCAGCGTTTCGATGTTGCCGTCGCTGTCCATGTCGATCAGCGGCACGCCGGCGGCCTTCGCTTCGGCGATCCAGCGGTCGTAGGCGGGCTTCAGGAACGACCGCGCAATCCCCGGCGAGATCATCGGGTGCGCCTTGTAGGCCATATCTTCGCTCATGTGGATCGAGTCCAGCACGCCGGCGTCCAGGACCGGGCGCAGCGTCCGCGAGACGAACTCGGTCCAGAACTCGATCATCTCGCGCGCGAAGTCCGGGTCGTCCAGCAGCAGCAAGCACAGGGGCTCGAAGCCGCACCACTCGCGCAGTTGCCAGAACGGGCCCGAGAACGAGACGCCGCAGACGTAGTCGCGTTCGCGCAGCTTCGCGCAACGCGCCTTGAAGTCCTCGGGAAAGCGCCCGGGCGTCTCGACCGCGTAGCGCTTCTTCATCGCCTCGAAGTCCGCGCGGCTCTCGACAGGGAACTTGTGCCACTTGCGCGTGACGAAGTCGATCGCGTTGCGAATGTAGGTGTAGTCGTAACGGTCGGAGATCTCGGTGATGTTGCCCATCCAGTCCTGGACGATGTAGTGTCCGTTGGCGTGGCTGAGCACTTTCTCCTCAAAGGTGGGGATCATGCGGAAGTTCACGCCGGGGCTCGTACGCCCGCCGCGGTTGCCGGCCGGAACGCCCGCGTGCCGGCAAACGGCCGTCCACCAGTCTTCCTTTTCGCCCAGACCCTGGGTGCGCCAAGCGGCCAGCGTCGATTCCCGCGGGCCGCCGGGTGCAAAGGGCACGCGGTCGGGCGTCCCGAACAGCAGCGTCTCCAGGCAGCGTTCGCGTTCGGTCAGCGTGCCTACGGCGGTCATGGGCGCTCCTCCTCTTTAATAAAGAGACTATCCGCCCGAACCCTTGACATCGTTCAGGATCGGGACATGCTGGTGTACGTATATGAGACATGCGCAGCCGCATATCGCCTTTGGCCGCAAGGCCCAGCCTCCGCGCTACCGTTTCACCACACGGAACTACGAACATTTTCAGGTCATCTTCGTGCGCACCGGCGTGCTGCATTACGCCGATGCGCGCGGCGCCGCGGCACTGGGCCCGGGCTGCGTGGCGCTGCTGCGCGAAGGCAGCGTCTTCGACCTGTGGACCGAGGTCGACGGCTACCAAGGCGTGTACTTCGCGGTCATCGGCGATCCGAACCCGCACTTGCGCGGAGAATCGTACGCGCTCAAGGCGCCCGCCGAAGCGCGCACACTGGCCGGCTGCATGGAGCGCGAGATCGCCGCGCCGGGTCCGGAGGCGCAGGCGCTGCTGGGCCACCTGGGTTGGGCGATGGCCTGGCTGGCCCTGCGCATGGCGGACAGCCGCTCGGCTCCGAGAGCCGCAGCCGATCCGTCGCGGGCCTGGGCTGAGTCCGTCCGACAGGCGTTGGACGCAACCGTCTACACCGGGCAGCACCCTCGCGAAGTCCTGGCCGGGATGTCCTTGAGCTACCGCCAGCTCGCGCGCCACTTCAAGAAGGCGCGGAAGATCTCGCCCAAGTGCTACCAGATGCAGGCGCGCGTGGAGGAAGCTCGGCGCCTGCTGCGCTTCACGCGCCGTTCGGTGACCGAGATCGCCTACGAGCTGGGCTTCAGCTCGTCGCAGCACTTCGCCACGCAGTTCCGTTCAGTGACCGGAATGCCGCCGCAGGCCTACCGGCGCCGCCTGGCGTGACGCGAGATGCGGGCAAACGCCGTCGCGTGCGTCTCGATTCAGGCGCCCAAGATCGGCAGGCGCCGTCGAAGGTGGCCGGGCACGCGAAGCCGCGCTCGGCCGGGGGCCTGAACAGGGAGGGTCATTGTTTGGCGGGTGGCGCCGGCGGCGACCGCTGACGGCTTGCGCCCTTGCGTGCCGCGGGCGGTTTCATCCGCCCGTGCGAGTACGGACGGCTGCCGCCCGGCGGGGCGGCACGGGGCGGCTTCGCCGACCCGTGGCACGTTCGCCGGCGACCGGCTTCCGTCTCCCGCGCCTGCATTTTCGTTCGTATCGATTTTCCTTTTCTCATTATCATCTGCGACATTCGAGTAACGGCCTGCCCTTGCCATCAAGTCGCGCGAAAGAGGACCGCTACGAGCAACGGGGACACGCACGCCTCCACAGGCCACGATCCGTACGCGGCGCTGCGGGACGGGCAGTACCGGCGCTTCCTGAGCGGCGGGGTGCTCTCGGTGGTCGGCGGCCAGATGTTGAACGTGGCCGTGGGCTGGGAGCTGTACGAGCGGACGCACGACGCCTTGGCGCTGGGCCTGGTGGGCCTGGCGCAGGTGGCGCCGGTGCTGCTGCTCTCGCTTCCGGCCGGGCATCTCGCCGACCGCTACGACCGGCGGCTGATCTGCGTGTTGGCGCAGACCCTGCGCGCGTGTTCGACCTCGTTCATGCTCTGGATTTCCCTTACGCACGCCCCGGTGGAGGCCGTCTACGCGTGCCTCTTCGCCAACGGCGTGTCTCGGGCATGCCACGCGCCGGCGCGCACGGCGCTGATGCCGCAACTGCTCAAGCCGGGCCTCTTCGAGAGCGCGGTGCGCTGGAACACGAGCGGCTTCCAGCTCGCGTCGACCTGCGGGCCGGCGCTGGGCGGGCTGGTCATGCACTGGGCCGGCGCGGCGTGGCCCGTCTACGCGGTGGACTTGGCGACGACGCTGATCAACGCCGGCTGCATCGGCTCGCTGCGCAAGCCGGAGGGCGAACTGAAGCGCGAGCCGCTCTCGATGGAGCGGCTGCTCGGCGGGCTGCGCTTCATCTGGAGCGCGAAGGTGATCCTGGCCGCGATCACGCTGGACCTCTTCGCGGTGCTGCTGGGCGGGGTGACGGCGCTGCTGCCGATCTACGCGCAGGACGTGCTCCAGGCCGGCCCGCAGGGGCTGGGCTGGCTGCGGGCGGCGGATTCGGCCGGCGCCTTGGCGATGGCGCTGACGATGGCGCACCGCCCGCCGATCCGGCGCGCGGGGCGGACGCTCTTATGGTCGGTCGCGGGCTTCGGGCTGGGAATCGTGGTCTTCGGGCTCTCGACGAACCTGTGGCTCTCGATGCTGGCGCTGGCCGCCTGCGGCGCGTGCGACAACATCAGCGTGATCGTGCGGCATACGCTGATCCAGTTGCGCACGCCCAACGAGATGCGCGGGCGCGTGGCCTCGGTCAATTCGATCTTCATCGCCTCTTCGAACGAGCTGGGCATGCTGGAGTCGGGGACGGTGGCGAGCCTCTTTGGGCACGTCGCGGCGGCGGTGAGCGGCGGCGTGGGGACGCTGCTGGTGGTGCTCTTCGCGGCGCTGCGCTGGCCGGAGCTGCGGAAGCTGGGGGCGATACATGAAGAGCACGATCGGCGAACAGTGAACAGTGAACAGTGAACAGTGAACAGCGTATAGCCATCGAGGCAGGCCATTAGCCGGCAAAGATGGCGCTGACTTTGACGGCGAAATTCCTGAGGACTTTGGAGGACGCGGTCTGGTGGGCGCGGAACTTGGCCAGGAGTTCGTACCCGCCGCGCATGAGTTCGAAGACCTCGACGGTCTTGGCGCGGTAGTCGACGATCCAGTATTCCTTCACGCCGCCGGCCTCGTAGGCGCGGTATTTCTCGTTGCGGTCGTAGTCCCAGTTGCGGGGCGAGAGCACTTCGACGATCAGGTCGGGCGCGCCGTCGATGTAATCGTCCTTCAGGATTCGGGTGCGGCTTTTTCTGACGAAGAGCAGGTCGGGTTGCAGGGGCACGCTCTGGCCCGGAATCTTCACGCCCACAGGCGCAGTAAAAACTTCACCCAAGTCGTTATGGCGCGCATGCTCGCAGAGCCGCACAAAAAGCTCACGAACGACCCATTGGTGAGTCAGCGTGGGCGGTGGCGACATGAACAGCTCTCCTTTTAGTACCTCGTACCGATACCCGTCGTCCGGCAGGCGGAGCCAGTCGGCATAGGTCCAGCGGCCCTGCGCGGGCCACTCTTCGCGCGTCAGGGTTTTTCGAGTCGCCGTCGTGCCCATAGGAATTCCTTCCAACAGCATGATAGCACTTGCGGGGCGGGATGGTCAAAGGGATAGGTCGAAGGTCAAGAGTCAAAGGTTGAAGGTCGAAGGGTCATAGGCCATCGGGCGAAGCAGCCTGGGGCAATCGTGCGTCGAAAATCGCGCGGCGCGGATTATCATGGCCCGCGAATCAGGTTCGCCTCGGAGCGCCGGCATGACCGAGTCCTTGAAGAAAGGCACCGCGCGGATCCAGCGCGTCCCGCTGGGGGCGGTGACGGTCCCGCTCTCGTTCGGCGACCAGGTCATCACGAGCCTGCTCTTCAACCACGACGCGAACCCCGTGCACCACAAGCCCGACCACGCCGTCCAGTGGATGCTCGGCCTGGCCAGCAACGCGGCGCTGGCGGGGGATTCCTCCGAGCTGGCGCAGGCCGGCCCCGAGGAACGCACCTACACGCTCGGCGCGAAGCTCCTGCAGCACCCCGAGATCGTGGTGATGCCGGGGATCATCCTCTCGTCGCTCTGCTACGAGCGCTTCATCGGGCCGGAGGAGCTGACCGTCTCGGTGACGACCACCTTCACCTATCCGCTGCTGGTGCCGACGACCGGGAAGGTGGACGTGAAGATCGAGGCCTTCGAGCTGCGCGGCGAGAACCCGCCGGACCCGGACCTGGGCCAGGTGCGGCACCTGCTGCTGGAGGCGCACGGCCCGGGGCTCGACGGGCAACCGGTCCGGCTGCTGAAGCTGGAGGCGCTGGCGTATCCGGCGGGGACCAACCCCGAGGCGGTGTACCGGAAGGTGGTGGCGCCGGAGTTCCAGAGCCTCGAGAAGCTGAAGGACCAGCAGCCGAGCATGCCGGGGATCTCGCACCCCGCGGCGATCAGCGAAGAAGACCGGCGGCGCTACGCGCGGATCGTGGGCTTCGACCGGCGCATCTCGCCGCTGGCATGGCAGGCCAAGATCCCGCGCGTGCTGACGGAGATCATCGAGCACATGCGGGGGCACGAGGCCTACCAGAAGGAAGTGCGCGGCTACTACGACGGGCGGCCCGACGAGGCCGAACGGCGCGCGGCCATCGCGCGCTACGTCGAGAAGGAGGCGAAGTACCGCGGCATCGAGAGCGGTTCGCGGGAGGCGCGCGCGGAGGAGCTGGCCGGGCTGGCGCAGCAGCTCTACGCGCGGCAGCACACGGTCTTCGACCCGCGGCAGTTCGTGCAGGGCGGGCCGGCGACGAAGGCGCAAGCCCCGTTCAAGCTCGACCTGCACCTCTACGACTTCCGCCTGCGGCGCGGGATCCACCGCTTCTACACGGGCGCGCGGCAGGGAGAGAACCAGGTCTTCATGGGCGAGGCGACCGTCACGGGGCAGCCGCTGGTGACGAAGGACCTCGCCAATTTCCTCGCCGAGATCAACCACAGCTTCGAGACGCTGAAGCTCTTCGAGTATTCGCCGCGGGGGTGATCAATCCCCGTTCGCGCGCGCCTTCAGGACCAGCACCACGCCTTTGAGCTGCTCCAGCCCGTCGCGAATCTCGCAGAGCCCTGGCAGGAAGCGGCGCTGCGCGGCGCCGGTCCCGAGTTCCAAGGGCGCATCGGGCTTGATGGCGGCGAGGCTCGTGCCGGGGCGCGCGGCGTACTCAAGGACGCGCTTGAACCAGGCGCCCTGCGGCGTGCCGTCGACCTCCCCCGCCGGCCCGCAGGCCCAGGTAGCGCTGCGCGGGCGCGTTGGCGAGGACCACGTTGCCGGCGGCGTCGAGGACCGCGACGGGTTCGGCGACCTGTTCGAGCGCGCGACCCAAGGCGTGATGCACCCAGGTCACTCCGGCCCATCCGAGCTTCTGGAATTGCCGCAGCGACCCGACCATCGCGTTGAAGGATCGCGCGAGGTTGCCCATTTCGTCGGACGCGAGCACGGGGACGTTGACGTCGAGGTTCCCTCGCGCGATGGACTCCACTGCGCGCGTCAGCGCATAGACGGGCTTGAGCACCGCATCGCCGGTCAGGACCATGAACAAGGAACCGAAGGCCAGCGCCGCCAGTAAAATCACCCAGAGTCTCGATTCGACGTCGTCGGCGGCCTGTTGAACCTCGCCGTGCACGGAGACGATGTTTTCGAGGTTCAGTTCCGCGATGCGATGGGCGGCGTGCTGGAGGTCGTCGAAGGCGGCCAGCAGCGGAGCCCGTGCTCCGACTTCGGGCTCGCGCGCGAGTTCCGCCTGGAAGCGCGCCCAGGACGCGGCGAGGTCGCGCGTGAGTTCCGGTTCTCCTTCGATGGTGAGGTTGCCCTGCTGGAAGCGCAGCGCCTGCTCGAAAGTTTCGCGCGGCGCGGCGGGCGCCTCGAAGGGAGCCGCCCCCGGCGCGTGTGCCAGGCGGTCCAATAGCAGGCGGTCGGCCGCTTCGGTCATGCGCGTGCACGCCGCCACGCTGTCGCGGTTCTCGTGCAGGATACGCTCGACCGCGCCGCGCCCGGACTTGACGACCGAGAGCGCCACGGCGCCGACGGCCAGCACGAGCAGCATCAGTCCGGCGTACCCCAGCCAGAGCTTGGTTCGAAATCCGATCTTCATGGCAAGCGCTCCATTCGAAAGAGTCAGACGGCCACGTCGGGGTTCGCGCCGCCGGCCAGCGCGCGGCGCGGGAGGAAGAAGGAGGCGGCCATCGCCTGCGGCCCGGCGCGGCCGGCGAACATCAGCGCGCAGACGGCGAGCTTGCCCAGCGGGCTGAGCCCCGCCGTCGCGCCCATGCTCAGGCCCACCGTCCCGATGGCCGAGGCGGCCTCGAAGGCCAGATCCAGGAAGCCGGCGCTTTCGGTCAGCGTCAGCACGAAGAGTCCCGTACCGAAGGTCGCCAGATAGAGCGCGAAATTCGTGGCGGCCACGCGCACGCGGTCCTCGGGAATGGGCCGTCCGAACAGCCAGGCGCGGTCGAGTCCGCGCGCGGTGCTTCGCGCGAGGCCCACGAGCGCGCTGAGCGTCGTGGACTTCAACCCGCCGCCGGTCCCGGACGGCGAGGCCCCGCAGAGCATCAGCAGCACGAGCAGGTAGAGCGCCGGCGCGGCCAGCGCGCTCATGGGAACCGTGTCGAAGCCCACCGTCGTCAGCGCGGTCATGGCCTGGAAGAACGCCGCCAGCAGCCGCTGCTCCGGCGGCAGCGCGTGCAGGCCGGGATCGATGAGGAACAGCCCCGCCGTGCCCAGCGCCGAGAGCCAGAGCGTCACGTGCAGGATGATGCGGCTGGTGAAGGTGATCGACTCGGCTTTGCGCGTGACGACGCGCCAGAGGTCGAGCATCACGATGAAGCCGACCGCGCCGAGGTAGCTCAACGCCGCGACCGTCGCGTTGAGGAAGACGTCGCCGCGGAAGTCCTCCAGGCTGTTCGGAAAGAGGCTGAAGCCGGCCGTGCAGAAGGCCGAGACGCTGTGGAAGACCGCCGGCCAGAGCGGATGCTCCACGCCCGCCCTCGCGAAGAGCGCGTAGAGCGCCGCCGCGCCGAGGAACTCCACCGCCGCCGTGAAGATCACGACGTGGTACAGGAACGTCTCCAGATGGCATCCGTCGGGCAGGCAAAAGGTCTGGAGCGAGATGCGCTGGCGCAGCGGCGTGAGCGGCTGCTGGCGCGCGAGGACCACGAACGAGCCGATGGTCATGTAGCCGACGCCGCCGAGCTGGATCAGCAGCAGGATGACCAGTTCGCCGAAGAACGTGTAGTGCGTCCCGGGATCGACGGTGACCAGCCCGGTCGTCGAGACGGCGGAGACGGCGGTGAAGAGATGGTCCAGCGCCGTCGCGCCGTCGCGTTCGGCCGCGAAGGGCAGGCACAGGGCCAGCCAGCCCAGGAACATGTACGAGGCGTAGCCGAGGACGACCAGGGTGACGGGACGGCAGGACGCGAGGAACTCGACGAGCGCACGGAGCACGCGCCGCATGGGAGCCTCCTGACGAAAAGCAACGGAAAGGGCGCGCCGCAAGCACGGCGGCAAACGGCTCCCGGCGCCGGGGCTTGGAAGCCCGGCGCGGAGCGACTCGAATGCCGGCGAAGTCTTGAAGCCTGCGGGCGGCGCTGCGCCTCCGCGATCGAACGGGCGGGCCTTGGCGGGTCGCGCCCCAGAAGAGCCTGCGAGGTTAGCTGACGGGTTAGGGCTTCCAGGTGCCCTTCCCGGATGTACGGCTCCGGGATACACCCCTGCGGCTTGGGTCCCCCGCTCCGCCTGCGACGCCGGCGGACTCGGCTGTCAACGCTTCAAGATTCTATCATCCGTCCAAGGATGAAAGCAACCGGGTAATTGGAGCACCATGGGACGCTCCAGCGCAGGTTAGCCTGGAATTTGCCTAAGCGCTTCCCAACGGACGCCGGGCGTGAGGGGCAGGGAGGTTGACGAGGCACGGGAAATGGAGTCTATAGGAGCGCTTATCTTCAGCGGACTGGCGGCAGGACACGCTATGGCGACTTGGTTGAGCATGGCGCGCAAGGCCGCCTGGGCCTGGGTGAAGGGCGACCAGGAGAAGCTCCGGCGCTTGCGGCGGCAGTGGGCGCTGGAGTGCCTGATCGGCGAAGCCGACCAACTCACGTTTCGCCGCGACGGCACGGACTGGACGGTGCTGGTCTCCGACGCCAGCGTGACGAAATCCCTGTTCCTCACGGGCAGGCACCAGGCCGGCACGCGCGCGCGGGTGCTCGAGTGGCTCGAGGCGCACGAGTACATGCCCGCGTCGCGCGCCCTGATCGTCGACGTGGGGGCGAACATCGGCACCCCCTGCGTGCCGCTGGCCCTCGGCACCGGCCGGCGGATCCTGGCCATCGAGCCCGTCCCCGAAAACGTCGAACTGCTGCGGCGCAACGTCGAACGCAACGGGCTGTCCGAACGCGTGACGTGCGTGCACGCGGCCGTCGCGTCCAAGGCCGGCAAGGTCACGATGGCCATCCACCCCAAGAGCGGGCGCAGCGAAGTCAAGGCCGCCGGGGGCCGGCAGGGCTTCGGGGACGCCTCGGAGGCCTCGGGCTTCGTGGAGGTTCCCGCCGAGACGCTGGACGCCGTGGTGGCCGCGCATGGGTTCCGGCCCGAGCAAGTCGCCTTCGTCTGGTGCGATACGCAGGGCTTCGAGCGCGAAGTGCTTCAGTCGGCGACGGAGATTCTCAAGGCCGGGGCGCCCTTTTTCATGGAATTCTGGCCCCGCGGGCTGGAGGCCCACGGCGGCGTGGCCGCGTTCCTGGCCTGCGTCCAGGAGCGCTTCGCCTCCTTCGTAAGCACGGAAGACCTGATCCGGGAAGGCACGCAGGCGATGCCCCGGCCGGTCTCCGGCCTGGAATCCTTTGCCCAGGCCTTTGGGGAGCGGCAGACCGACCTGCTCCTGCTCCCCGGCGCGGGGCGGACATAACCCGCGCTTGCCGGTGACCTTTCCCTTGCCACAAAAGGTTTGATATGTAACTCTTAAGAGGGCGACAAGCGCCCGAGCATCCAGCCGCAAGCTGCACGACGGGGGGTCCGGTCATCCGTCCCGAGGCTTTCAGCGACCGCTATACGCAGCAGTTCCTGCGCGAGCACGAACCGGTCTGCGCGGCCCACTGCTACCGCGTGGGACCGCTCTTCGTCCCGCTGACCGTGCGCCAGATCGGCTTCTACGTCCTGCTCTTCGCCGCGCTCGCGATCTTCTTCTTCTGGGACTACAAGGTCTGCTACACGGTCCTCACCTTTGTCCTCTGCGCGTTCTACGGCCTGATCATCGTCTTCCGGCTGCTGAGCGTGAAGCTGGCGCTGGTCAAGGGCTGGCTGGGCTTCCCCGACGAGCACCGCATCGGGGAGGACGAGATCCTCTCCCTGCGCGACGAGGACCTGCCCGTCTACACGATCCTGGTGCCGATGTACAAGGAGCCCGAGGTCGCGCAGAAGATCGCGCGGACGGTCACGTCGCTCGACTATCCCACTTCGAAGCTCGACGTGAAGCTGCTGCTCGAAGAGGACGACCCGGCCACGCGGCAGAAGGTCGCGGAGGTGCTCGGCGAACTGCCGAAGTGCGTGGAGGTGATCGTCTGCCCCAAGGTGCCGAAGGGCGAGCCACGGACCAAGCCGCGCGCCTGCAATTGGGGGCTCGACCGCGCCAAGGGCGAGTATCTGGTGATCTTCGACGCCGAGGACCGCCCCGAAGGCGACCAGCTCAAGAAGGCCGTCGCGGCCTTCAAGCGCCTCGAAGCGGCAGGGAAGAAGCACGTCGTCTGCCTGCAGGCCAAGCTCAACTACTTCAACGCGCGGCAGAACCTGCTCACGCGCTTCTTCACGCTCGAGTACACCACCTGGTTCGACCTCTTTCTGCCGGGGCTGCACGCCTTCCGCATCCCGATCCCGCTGGGCGGGACGTCCAACCACTTCAAGACCGACGTGCTGAAGCGGCTGGGCGGCTGGGACCCCTTCAACGTGACCGAGGACTGCGACCTGGGCATCCGCATGGCGCGGCAGGGCTTCGGCACCGAGGTCCTGGACAGCACGACCTGGGAAGAGGCCAACAGCCAGACCCTCAACTGGATCAAGCAGCGCAGCCGCTGGATCAAGGGCTACTTCCAGACGCACTTCGTCCACACGCGCGACAGCGTCTGGCCGTTCTTCATGCTCGCGGCGTTCTTCCTGTACCTGAACGTGAAGGTCCGCGCGCTCGACAACACCAGCCCCTATTTCGCCGAGGATTACAAGCTCAGCATGCTGGCGAGCACGCTCTGCACGCTGCTGGCGCTCGTCTCGGCGGCGCTGGGCGGCTGGGCGCTGGGCGAACGGGTGCGCCAGGCGTTGCGCAAGACGAATAAGGAAGGCCGCCTCGGGCCGTACGACGCGCTGACCTTCCGGCTCACCGTCGGCGGGCTCTCGGGGATGCTCTGCCTCAACATCCTTTTCTGGGCCATGAGCGGCGTGTACCTGCTGCGGCATCCCATCGCCGAGGCGCTGCCCGAGGGCCGCGCGCGCGACGCTTTGCTCGAATGGCGGCTGTACTACGACAACGTCACCGAGGACCGCTACGAAGGGCACACGATCTGGAACACGAGCTGGCAATGGCTGGTCCAGGGCAAGCTCTCGTCCGGGGAGGCCCGCGACATCTTCAGGGCCATCGACCCCTGGAGCTTCTGGTCGCAGATCCTGTACCCGGTGGTGATCGGGCTTTTCCTGGCGAATTTCGTCTTCGTGGTGCTGGGGCTCTATTCGTGCTACAAGCGCAGCCTGTGGGATCTCGCGCCGGTGGCGCTGCTGATGCCGTGCTACTGGATCCTGATCTCGATCGCGGCCTACAAGGGCGCGTGGCAGCTCTTCTGGAATCCGTGGTACTGGGAGAAGACCGTCCACGGGCTCGACCAGCCGGGCGCGCGCCCGCCGGAGCCGCCGACGAAGCCCCCGCCGACGCAGGCGGCCGAAGACGGCAAGGGCGTCTTCTTCAAGCCGACGAACTGAGCATGGCGCCCGCGTGGAAGGATGAACCTCGACGCATGAAGCCTAAGTACCGCGCCGCGGAGACGGCGGCGCGCCGCGGTTCGTCCATGTTCATGCTGCTCGCCCTGGCGGCTTCCGCGGCCTCCGCGCAGACGCCCGCGCCGGCGGGCGCGGAAGGCGAGGCGGGCTTCGAGATCCCCGAACCGCTCAAGCCCTGGGCGGAGCCGACCTACACCCAGCGCTACTTCCTGCGCGTGGAGGCCCCGCCGCTGGCCGGCGCGGTCAACCTGCAGAACGCGCCGCACGTGGCCAGCGTCTACCTGCCCCTGCGCAGTTACGATCTGGCACAGGGCGAAGAGGCCAACGACGAGGACGCCAAGCTCCGCGTCGAACACGTGCTGCTGCTGGACGACCAGGGCGAGGTCCAGCCGGTGCTGGTGCGCCCGGTCGCGCGCGGGCGCGAAGTGGAAGTCGCCTTCGGAACCCGCTCGGGGCAGCGCCGCTACGCGCTCTACGCCGGGGCGAACGAAGGCCGCGCCGCGCGCGCCAGTCCGACCACGTTCCGCACCACCGCGCTGATGGTCCGCCGGCAGGTGCAGCAGACGCCCAAGGGCAAGCTGCCCAGCGCCGAGAAGCCGATGACCTTCGCCGCCTTCGAGGAGCTGGGACGGAACCTGCCGCGCACCGGCGTCGGCGCCTGCGCGAACATCGACGATCCCGAGCCGCCCGAGGAGCACCTTCGGCGCGCCGGCCCCGGATACACCTCCGTCTTCGAAGGCTTCCTGCGCGCGCCGCTGCCGGGGCGCTACGGCTTCGCGGTCTTCACCTACGGCGCGGCGTGCCTGGTGGTGGACGGGTACGAAGTCTGCACCGCCGGGGCGGCAGACCCCAAGCGCGGGACCTTCGACCTCAAGGGGGAGATCGAGCTGGGCGCCGGCACGCACCGGGTCGTGCTGTACCACATCCAGGCCGGCGACAAGATGGGCGTGCGGCTATTCTGGAAGCCGCCCTTCGCGGAGGATTTCGGCGTGGCGCCCGCGCAGGCTTTCCCGCGCGGCCTGCCGGCGGTGGTGGCGCGGGCGGAGAACGTCGCCGGGCGCGTCGAACCGTTCCTCCACGTGGAGCGGCTGGCGCAGTTCCGGGTGCGGCGGCACCGCGGCCCGGCGCTCGAGAAGGAGTGGGTCCTCTACTTCGCCCAGGCGGTGGCGGAAGCCGCGCCGGGCGGCGAACTGGCGTTCGAGGCCTTCGGCGCGGCCTCGCGCCGCGTCCCGGCCGCCGGAGGCTGCGCGTGGATGCCCGCGGGCGCCGAGACGAAGATCGCCTGGCAGGGCGAAGGCGCCCCCGCCGAGCCGCTCAGCCGCACCGTGCTGTTTCCGCTCGAACGCGAAGGCGGGCGCAACGTCGCGGACCTCTGCGGCGCGCTGGAACTGAAAGCCGCGTCCACCTTCCTTTATTCCGACGAGACCGGGCAGATACATTTCGAGACCCAACTGGCCCCGCTGCCGGTGATCCACGAGAAGAACCGCGTCGAGCGCGGCCCGCCCATCCCCGCCCCGCAGCCGATGGGGCAGTATCGCGTCGCCTGGAGCCTGCAGGGACCGGACGGCCCGGGCGAGATCCTGGAGCGGGCCGAAGCCACGCCGGCCCTGGATGGCCGCTGCAAGATCCGCGTGCCGCTCCCGCCCGAGCGCTTCGCCGAGGCCTCGAAGAGCGGGCAAGTGCGGCTGGTGGCGAGCCTGAGCGTCGGCGGCGTGCCGGTGGAGCGCCTCGCGCTGCGGCTGCTGCATGCGCGCGCGCCGTGGCCGGCGGGCGTTTTCGCGCGGCTGGACGGCCTGGGCTACGCCGAACCAGCCGCGGGCGGCCCGGGCGGCGAACCCGAACAGGCGCTGGTCGTCGTGCCGCGGGAGGACGAAGCCGACTACCGGCGCTTCCGGCTCCGCGAAGAGGCCCGCGCGCTGGACGCTTCCGAGATCCTGTTCCTGGGCGACCCGCTCGTCGAGGCCCCGGCCGGCGCCGATCCCGAGGCCCCGCTGGGCCTCGCCGCGCGGCTGGCGCGGGCGTACCCGGAGAAAACCTGGAGCGCGCGCGTGCTCCCGGGGCCGTCGCGCGGGCGCTTCGTCTTCCGCCTGCTGGAGGCCGCCGAGGCCGCGGCGCGCAAACGCGAGGGCGGGTTGCCCGAGTCCGTCGTCGTCTCCGTCGGCGGCGGAGACGCCTACGCGCAGACGCCGCTGCACGACTTCGAGCGCGGACTGGACGTGCTGGTCGATCGCCTGCGCCTGGCCGGAACCCGGCGCATCCTGTTCCTCGGCGTGGTCCCCGAACCGGGGCGCACCCGGCAGGGCGAGCCCTACCAGAAGCGCTGGGCCGAAATCGTCCGCGCCCACCACCTGGAAGGCTTCGACATCTTCACGCTCTGGACCGAACAGAGCGACTGGCTTAAGCACTTCGCGCTCGATCCGGATAGCGACAAAGCCGCCTACGGCCCGGCGCCCAACGTCCAGGCCCTGGACGGGTTGGTGGAGGCGCTGCGGGGGAAGTAGAACCTGTGATCTGTAATTCCGGCCTCCTCCAAAACCGGAATCCGCTCCCCTCATTTTAGAGTTCCAATTGCTCCACGTGGAGCAATGGACCGTTACGGCAGGTGCGAGGTTCGAGAGAAAAGGAGGAACTATTAGACGCACAGCGTGCAACATTTTGCAGGGCTCTGAGTGGCCTGTTGCCAGAACCCATCCCCGGCACCCGGCACCCAACCCACGCACCACAGTGCATCTTTTTTAAGCCTCTGCGCAGACTTGGAACCGAGTCAGCCCATGGGCGCAAGGCGTTGGTTGGATGGGACTAATAGGCGCGCGGGCGAGACGCCCGCGATACAGCCGGCGGGACGCCGGCGCTACACGCAAGCCCCAGGTCTCGGTACTCAGTCCTCAGTCCCAAGTCTTCGGCTCTGCCTTACTCGCCAGCTCCCACGACACTTCGTCCCAATGCCCGAAGATCCTTGTTGCTAAAGGCTCAAGCAAGGCGGGCGCGCAGGACGGCACCACGAAACAGGCCATGCCGGCCGCCCGCGCGGCCTGCGCGCCCACGACGCTGTCTTCGAAGACAAGGCAGCGTTGGGGGTTAGCGCCGACGAGCGCTGCGGCCTTCAGGAACACGTCCGGATGCGGTTTGCCGCGCGGGACGGACTCGCTCGAGAGTAACTCCGTAAACTTTGATCTGATCTGAAGTTGCTCAGTCGCGCGCGCGATGCCCTCCAGCGGACTCCCGCTTGCGACGATCAGCGGCGCCAAGCCATGCAGCCGCTCAACCAGCGCCGCCGCGCCGGGCATCTCCGTAACCTGCCCCTGACGATAACGTTCCACGAGCGCGTCGTGGGCGATTCGTTGCGCTTCCTTTATATCAACCGGCGCGCCGGTCAATTCGACCGCCTTCGAGGCGATATCGTAGATGTTGAGCCCGGCGAAATGGGCTGCGATTTCGGGTGTGCAAGTCTTCTCCAGGAAACGAAATAACGCCAGGACCCCGCCTCGCCAGATCGGCGCGCTGTCCACCAGCGTCTGGTCCATATCGAAGATGAGCGCTTCGGGAGCGGGCATGTCCTGGATTATATCGAAGTCTGAAGCGATCTTGCAAGATCGAGCGTGCGCGGCGCGCTTTTGGCTCAAGCCCGGCGCTTTTCGCTCTTCGCCCGGGTTTGGAAATACTGTATAACTCCCGGTACGCAAACGGGAAACGCCGAGGCTTAAGATAAAGATTCGGGCCGGCGTGGACGATCCAGACGGGTGGGGGCGGCTCGCCCTATTCCTTATCTGCGCGTTCACGTAGAGGCCCAACCGATGGCTCGTGTCGTCTGCCCGTCCTGCAAGAGCGCCTTCGAGGCTTCGATCTCCCGCGACGACTATACGCTGAATTGCGCCACCTGTGGCGTCGCCTTCAATGCCGCGCAATACTTGCCCGACCAGGACTTTAGAGCCATTTGCGAGCGCCGCCCGCAGGGCGGAACCCGTTCGCACTACGACCGCGGCACCCACGCGGCGGGAAACGTGATCCGCCCCGTGGATCCGCCCGCGCCGCCCGCCGCGCCGGCCTCGCCCGAGACCAAAACCGGCGGCCTGCCTTTCGAAGAAGAAGATTCGGAGCCCGCGCCGAGTTCCGTTCCTGCCTCCTCTCGATCGAGCAATCCGTTCGCGGCGCGTATGGCCCGCAGGAACCCCATCCAGCTCCGTCCTGAACACGTGCCTGAGGCCGCCATTGAAGATTCCAACGGCGCTGAAATGAATTCGGATGCCGGCCACGGCCTTTCCGTTCCGCCCGCGGCGCCTTCCAACGATCCGCCCAAATCGTTCCTTGAAGCCTCCGTGACGACCTCGCGCTTCAAACCCTTACGGCTGCTGCGTTCCGAGCGCGAAGCGGCCCGGCAGGCGCGCAAAGAGGAAGAAGTCCGCGACCGGACCGGCGCCGTTCGCGTGCTCGTGAACGGAGCGGAGCAGGAAGAGGCCGCGCCCGCGCCGAAGCTCGAATTGCCGGCGCCGCGAGTCCACCTTGAAGAAGAGGCTGACGAAGTTGCTCCCGCGGCTCCCGAACCGGCCTCGCCCGCGCCCAAGCGAACCATGCTCGACGGCGCGGACGAGCCGGAACCGCCCGCGGCGCCGGCGCCAAGCCGCGAGAGCCAGCGCGGCAAGCGCCCGCCTGTATTGGAAGGGCGCTTCGGGCCGTACGAGATCGAGTGCGAGATCGCGCGCGGGGGCGTCGGCGCGGTCCTGAAAGCCTACGAGCCCAAAGCCAGCCGGCACGTCGCGTTGAAGGTGCTCCTCGACGGCGACGAGGCCGACGAGGTCGACCGCGAGCGCTTCCAGCACGAATGCGAGACGGCCAAAGCCCTGGCGCTGCCGGGAATGATCGAGATCTTCGACGTGGGCGAACTGGACGGGCGCCCGTTCATGGCCATGGAACTGATCGAAGGCAAGTCGCTGGACAAGCTGATCCGCGAGCAGGCGCTCACGATCCACGAGGGCCTGGCGATCATGCAGTCGGTCGCCGAGACCGTCGGACGGCTCCATGAGGCCGGCTACGTGCATCGTGACCTGAAGCCCGGGAACATCCTGCTCGACCGGTACGGCGCGCCCAAGGTGGCCGACTTCGGCCTGGTCAAGTCGCTCGACGAAGTTACCCGGCTGACGGCCTCGGGGCTGGTCTGCGGGACGCCCGCGTACATGGCCCCCGAGCAGGCGCGCGGCGAGAGCGCGAAGATCGATCCGCGCACGGACGTCTGGGCCCTCGGCGCGGTGCTTTACGAGCTGCTCACCGGCGAGGCGCCGTTCCAGGCCGAGAACGCGCTGCGGCTGATGCTCCAGATCACCAAGGAGACGCCGCGCCGCCCGCGGCTGCTCAACTCGCGCATCCCCAAGGAGGTCGAGGCGATCGTCCTGAAGTGCCTCGAGAAGAATGGCGAGCGGCGCTACGCCAACGGGACGGCGCTCGGCGAGGATCTCAGGCGCTTTCTGCAAGGCGCGCCGGTGGAGGCGCAAAAAGGGCAGCGCGTCACGCAGTGGCTGCGCACGGTCCGCGAGAACCGCTCGCTGGCCTGGAAGCTCGGGCTGGGCCTGGCGGCCGTGGTCCTGGTGGGCGTGCTGGTTCGAGTGGCGCTGGCGCCGCGAGAGGCCGGGACGCTCACGGAGCGCGGCTGGCAGGCGCTGCGCGCTCGGCGCATGGCCGAGGCCGAGGCGGCCTTTCGCAAGGCGCTCGACCTGGACGCCTCGCACGCCGGCGCGTATCTGGGGCTGAGCCAGATCGTGGGCTTGCAGGGGATCGACCGCGCGCGCAAGCAGGTCCGGGATCCCGAACGCTTCAACGAGGCGCTGGCGCTGGCCACGCGGGCCGCGGAGGCCGATCCGGCGCTCAAGAGCGAGGCCGCCGTCCAGCGCGCGAGTCTGTTCATGCTCGCGGGGCGCTTCGGCGACGAGGTCCGCGAGCGCGAGAACGTCGTGGCCCTGCGCAGCGATCAGCCCCGCCACTATCAGGCCCTCGCACTGGCTTACTGGAACCTGGGCGCGCAGGGCGGCGGGCGCGAATACTACGAGAAAGCCCAGCGCGCCTTCCATACCGTCTTGAACCTCCAGCAGGACTACCCGCAGACTCGCGAGCACCTCAAGCGGCTGCAGGAGCAGTTCCTCATCCAGCGCGCGAACGTGAGCGGAAATCAACGCATTTCGGCTTCGGAGCGTTAAGAGAAGATCAAGAGGATGTGAGATTTTGAACAGCAGCGGCCGGCTCGCACCAGTGCATGCGAGAGCTTCAAAAGGCTAAAAATATCGTTTGGGGTTTGGATGCCGGTTCGAGACCGGACCTTGGCCGAACCGGCAACATATTTAATCGAAAGGACTTGCAGTCTTGATCGCATGTTAAAAAAATCGAGTAGATGAATCTTGACGGTGGAGTGGATGAGGCTAGAATCCACCCGCTCATAGGAACAAGTGCTGTGTGTCCCCATGGTGTCTTCACCTGTGGTGAAGTAATGGGGTCGCGAGGCGCTTAACGGTTTGCGCGAGCAGACCGAACATCCGGAGGGGACCCGATGTCTTTCATTCGCCGTGGATTCGGCATTCTGGTCGTGTTGACGCTGGTGACGGCGTGCGGTCTGGTCCGCGCGGGTTCCAGCGGCAACGACGTGACGCAGGCCGAGTACGACCAGCTCAAGAAGGAACTGGAAGACCTCAAGCGTCAGCTCGATGCGACGACGCCCATCGGTCCCCGTTCGACGGCCGTCGACAACGCGCTGGACAATAAGTACGGTCCGGACGCCAACGTCACGACCCGTTCGGGCCGCCTGACCATCGGCGGGCTGCTGCAGGTCTGGTACTACAGCATCCAGAACGACAACCACGGCTGGGTGGACGCCGACCAGTTGGGCAGCACGCCGGGCGGAACGGGTTGGGGTTCGAACGAAGTAGCCGACAACGATTCCTTCCGCGTGCGCCGCAGCGAGCTGCGCTTCACGATGGACATCCACGAGAACATCACGGCCTACGTGAGCATCGACCCGGCCCGCGAGGCGACGAGCTTCCCGACCTTCCCGACGAACGTCGGCTCCGGCATCTCCGGCGACTCGGCGGTCTTCTACAACGCCGGCGTGAACAGCTTCGGCGGCGGCGCCGTGGGGCCCCAGGGCCACATCCGCAACCCGCAGGTGCGCAGCGGCAGCGGCGAAGCCAACCGCGCGCTCCAGGACGCCTACATCAACTACCACGGCGCGATCCCGCACCACGACTTCACCGTCGGCCAGTTCAAGCGCCACCTCGGCGAAGAGGGCACGCGCGACAGCAAGAGCCTGGACTTCACCGAACGGGCGATGATCACGCAGCTCGCCGACCTCCGCGACCTGGGCATCCAGGTGCACGGCTCGTGGTGGGATGAGCGCTTCCAGTACTGGATCGGCGGCTTCGACGGCGCCGGCACGGCCTTCCAGCAGCGCCAGAACCGCGCCAACGACACCGACAACTTCGACTTGGTCGCGGCCGTCCTGCTCCGCCCGCTCTGGCAGGACGAGAAGTGGGGCAGCATCGAGATCGGCTACAGCTTCATGGGCGGCAACGGCGGCGACGGCGGCAACTTCGCCCGCGCCACGGCTTCCCCCTACGACGGCCTGCAGCGCCGCGAGACCTACCACAGCCTGATGTACGCCTACGGCATGTGGAAGGCCGGCAGCGAGAGCCCGGTTCGCGGCTGGTGGGTGCGCGGCGAATGGGGCCGTTACCGCGACCGCTTCGGCCCGACCGACGTGGCCATCGACGCGAACGGCGTCCTGGCCGCCACCTTCGATCCGGCCACCTTCAGCGTTCAGGGCTGGTACGTCAGCATGGGCTACAACCTGGGCGAGAGCGTCTTCGCCGACGACGTGGGCGGCTGGGTGAAGCCGATGGAGTTCGTCTTCCGCTACGACGTGATGGAGAACCTCTTCTACTCCGACCTCGACAACCCGACCCGCGAGCTGGACGTCTTCAAGACGCAGGTCATCACGGCCGGCATCAACTACTACATCAAGGGCCACAATGCCAAGATCCAGCTCAACTACAACTGGGTCAACGAGGACGACGACAGCGACTCCGGCGCGGGCGCGGGCAGCCGCCAGACGCGCGAAGTCCGCAACGACAACCTGGTCCTGAACTTCCAGGTCGGCTGGTAGTTCGGCCGGTACAACCCAAGCAAGCAAAACGGGCAGCCCAAGGGGCTGCCCGTTTTCTTTGACGGTTAGAAGTGGCTGGGCGGCTTCGAATCGCCGAGCGAGTCGTAAGCCTATCGTCTTTCACGCCCGCCCAGCGCGGCTTCGACCTCCGCCAGCGTCTCCACTCGCTTCAAGGCCTCATAGAAGCCCGCGGCGCGGTCTTCGGGCAGCCGGCCCATGTACTCCCGCGCCAGGCGCCGGGCGTGGAGGCAGGCGTCGCGTTCGCCCAGGTGCTCGATCAGCATCGCGACATGCCGCCGGAAGACGGCGCGGACCTCGGCCTCGCCGGGAGGCGGGGGCTCGGCGCCCGTATCGAGCCGCGCGCGCGCGCGGTGGAAGATCCAGGGGTCCCCGGTGGCCGAGCGGGCGAAGTAGACCAGGTCGCAGCCGCTCTCGGCCAGCAGGCGAACGGCGTCGGCGGGCGAGCGCATGTCGCCGCCGCCCACCATGGGGACGCGGACGGCTTGCTTGACGGCGGCGACGACGCCGTGGTCGGCCTTGCCCCCGTAGCCCTGCCGGACGGTGCGCGGATGCAGGGCAATCAGCGCGGCCCCGCCGGCCTCGGCCGCCCGCGCGACTTCCACGGCGGTGATGGAGCTTTCGTCCAGGCCCGAGCGCATCTTCACGGTGACGGGCGCCGGCGCGGCGGCCGCAACGAGGACCCGCACGAGCCGTTCGACCTTCTCGGGGTGCGCCAGGAGCCCCCCGCCGGCTCCGTCGCTCACGACGCGCCGGATGGGGCAGGCCAGGTTGAAGTCCACGAAGGGAAAGCCCAGTTCGCCCACCAGGACCCGCGCGGCTTCGGCCAGCTCCGTCTCGTCGGCGCCGCAAATCTGCCCGCCCACGAGCCGCTCGGCGGGGTGCCGCGCCAGGATCTTCAGCGTCTCGGGGTGGCGTTGCGCGACGAACTTGGCCTTGACCATCTCGGTGCAGGAGAAGGCCGCGCCGAACTCCTGAGCCAGCAGCCGCAGCGGCCAGGAGGTGAAATCGGCCATCGGCGAGAGCGCGAAGCGGGTGGGGAGCGGGTGCGGGCCGATGGCGGCGGCCGTGGCGGCGGCGGGCATGGGGGAGTATAGCCGATGGGGGACTTGGGGAGAGACCCAAGGCACGGGGCGGCTGCGCCGACCCGACGGCATCACGACTCCATGCTCTTCCTACTTCTTGATCGTGGCCGTTCCCGGCTGGGTGAAGGTCAGGGGCTGCACGGCCGGGCCGGTGCCGAGGAGGACCGTCTGCTGCCGCGAGATGCCGGGGACGAAGGTCGTCTGCCGGCCGAAGTTGCGGTAGGCGCTGTTGTAGTAGGCCGCCTGCCGGGCTTCCGCGGCCGGGTCGCGCGGGCGCGGGCGGCCGTAGTTCGAATGCCCGCCGCCGTAGTAGACGATCGGATAGCGGTCGAAGTAGTCGTAATAGTCGTCGCGGTAGGCGCGCTCGGCCCGCAGCGCCTCGGCGTCGGCGATCGCGCGCGCGGCCTCGGCTTCGGCCTTGGCGCGTTCGAGCTTGAGCTTCTCGATTTCCAGCCGCGTGTCCTCGATGCCCGCCTGGGCCTCCAGGCGCGTCAGGTCGATCTTGGCCTCGGGCGTGACCCACGCGTCGCCGTGCCGGACCATCCCGCGCGCCTGCTGGGCCTCGTCCTGGGTCATCCAGACGTCCTTGAACTTCACGTAGCCCAGGGCGGTGCGGGCAAGTTCGTGGTTCGGGTCGAGCCCGAGCGCCTTGCGGTAGGCCAGCACGGCGCGGCTCTTCAGGTTCCGCTGGTCGGCGAAGCGGCCCAGTTCGGCGCAGGCGTCGGCGGTCTCGAGCGCCTCGAAGCGTTCGTCGAAGACCTCCATGTCGGTCTTGCGCTTCTCGATCCGTTCGACCTTCGCGGCGTCCACCACCACGGTGCCGGTGGGCTGTTCGATGTGGTACTTGCCGTCCTTCAATACGGCCTTGCCTTCGAGGACGCCGCCGTTGCTGAGGTAGACGAAGTCGGCGCGGGCCGGCGCGGCCAGGAAACCCAGGGCGAAGATCAGGATCAGGAACCGCTGCATGGTCGTCATCCCCTCAACCTGCGGACGCGCACGGACCACCCTCAACCATATGTATACGTATCATCCCGGGTCGAATATTCAACGATTACCTTCGGGATCTCCCCTGGAATGCGCAGGTGCATTGCGCCTGTCCGAGCCTTCCGCTCTCTGGACGCACTCTTAGATAGCAGGCCGCCTACTGCTCAGCACGGGGCGGCTGCGCCGACCCGTGGCACGCGGGCGGGGGCGGGCAACCGAGAACTGGTAACCGGCAGGCGGCAGGCGGCACACCACTGCGTGGCGTGGCACCCAAACTCACGACGCGGTGAAGTGGAGGTTGGGCGCGGGCGTGGCACGACGGGCGTGGCGCTTGCGGCGCGAACGGGGGAGGCGGCGCGGCGCATCTCGCTCCAATTAATTTCCAGCCTGGCCCTTACGTCCCCGCGCCGCGCGATTCGTCGTCCATCTGGCGGCAGCATTCGAAGACCAGGTTCATGGTCGAGGTCGCGATATTCGCCTGGCGGTCCGGCGGAAAGGTTCGGATCTTGAACTGGAAGGTGCCCTCGCGCAGCCGCGCGCACTGGAACACCGCCTCGTCCCCCTGCGCGACTCCCGCGCGCGCGCGGAAGATCTGGCCCTTCTCGAAGGCGATGTTCCCGTCCAGGCCGTGCCCCTTGACCAGCAATTCGCCCGTCCGGCCGTTGGCGTTGAGGAACTGCATGATCTGCGCCAGGTTCTGGTCGGTGAGGCTGCCGGCGAGCGCGATGCCGCTGTCGCTCTCCTTTTGCGGGGACCAGGTCTCCCCCGCGTTGACGCCCTTCTGCTCGCGCGTCGGCGGCAGCGCCGAATCGACCTGCGCCATCTCTTCCTTGCTGAAGGTGAGCGTCTGCATGCTGGCGATCTGCTGGTGCGCGTCCTGCTCGATCGCGCGCGCCTCGAGCCCCGGCTGGTTGCTGATGAAGGTGAAGACCTTGCCCCCGATGCGGATGTTGTCCCCGCTGCGCAGGCTGGACGGCTTGTTCGCCTCCATCCGCCCGTCGTTCAGGTACGTGCCGTTGCTGGAGCCCAGGTCGATGACGAAGACCTCGCCCCGCGCGTTGCAGAAGACCTCCGCGTGCCGCCGGCTGGCGTGGGCGTCGAAGAGCATCACGCTGTTCTGGGAATCGCGCCCCAGCGTGATGGTCTCGCCGCGCCGCACCGGGAAGGGGCGGGAGCCCGCGCCCAGCCAGTAGCCGATGACGTCTTCTTCGCTCATCCGCGTCCCGTCTCGTGTCCTGCTCACGCGTCCTTCGGCGAATGCTCCTCGTCCATCCGCCGGCAGACCTCGAAGATCAACTGTACCGTCTTCTCGGCGATGTTCCGCTTCAGGTCCTGCGGAAATTCCTTGCGCGCGAACTTGAACCGGCCCTCGCGCTGCCGCGCGCAGAAGTACACCGCATCGTCCCCGTTGAACGGCCCCGCGGAGGCGAAGAAGATGCTCCCGTCCTGGAACGCCACCTTCCCCTCCACCGTGCGCCCCGTGACCACCAGCTCCCCGGTCTTTCCCGTCGAATGCAGGAACTGCAGGATCTGCGCCAGGCTCTGCTCGTGCAGGCTTCCCGACAGTTCGGCCTCCGGCTCGGTCGGACGGCGCAGGTCCGTGATCGTCTGCAGGCTGTCCGTCTGCCGCGAGACCGGCGGGGTCTTGCGCCGCTCCACCTTCACCGCCTCGAAGGTGCGCGTCTGCATCTTGGCCACGTCCTGGTAGGCCTGCAGGCTCACCTTCCGCGGCTCCAGGCCCGGCTGGTTGCTCACGAACGTGAACAGCTTCCCGCCGATCCGCACCAGGTCCCCGCTACGCAGCGGAAACCCGACCTGCGACTCCAGCCGCTCCTCGTTGAGAAACGTGCCGTTGCTCGACGCCAGGTCCTTCAGCACCACCTCGCCGGACACGTTGCACTCCACCACCGCGTGGTAGCGGCTCACGTGGGTGTCGTCGAGCGCGATCGAGTTCTGCGGTTCACGTCCGATGGTCACCACGTCCTGCCGGCGCAACGGCAGCGGACGCGGGCCATTTCCCAACCAGTAGCCCAGGACTTCTTCTTTGCTCATAGACTTGCGGTCTGCCGGAGTCGGTCAGAATCCTTCCAACGTGCTTCTTCTACCATATTCGCCCATCGAGAAAACTGCCACTTTGTGCTTCTCGTCTTTCGGCAATTTTATCGCATCTCGCATGCGTTCCAGGCCACGCCGCCCCTCCCGAACCTGTTGGAAAATATTGAGTTATCTGCGCGCTTTCTTTCGATAGGCGCGCGGGGAGAGGCCCGTCACGCGCTTGAACGCACGGCTGAAATGATACGGATCCTCGTAGCCTTCGGCGCGCGCCACGGCGTAGACGCTCCGGTCGGTCTCCAGGAGCAGCCGCGCGGCGCGCTCGATCCGGCGCTCTTCCAGGTAGCGCCGCGGGCTGCGGCCGGTGGCGCTTCGGAAGCGGTCGCGGAAGGCGGTCAGGCCCAGCCCCGCGCGCGCGGCCAGGTCTTCAACGCTCGGCCGCTGCGGACCTTGCGGGTCGTCCAGCGCGCGCAGGACCGCCAGCACGCGCGGATCGGCCGCTGGCGGAAGGTCCGGCGTGCGCGCCTCGGCGGCGGCGTCTGCGGCGAGCGCGCGCAGCGCCCAGCCCAGCGTCTCGCTCACCAGCCATTGCGCCTGGAGCGTCTCGTGGACCCGGCGGCTCCAGAGTTCCGCCAGCGGCTCCAGCCGGCGCCGCCATTCGAGCGGCTCCCGCAGATTCGTCACCAGGGGCACGACCGGGCCGTGTTTCGCGAGCCGGAAGCTCGGCTGTCTGCCCAGCGCGCGCCGCTCGACGACCCGCTCCAGGCTCCGGATCATCTCCAGCGCCTTGAGGCTGGGATTGGCGTGCAAGTCGAAGTGGACCGCCAGGTGCGTCCCGGCTTCATGCCCCCAACCGTGCCGGAAGCCCGGCGGGAGAAAGACCAACTGCCCCGCGTGCACGTCCACGCTGCCGTTCGCGTCCTCGACCCAAACCCAAGCCGAGCCTTCCACTTGCAGGACGAGTTCGAAGTCTTCCAGGAAGCGTACGCGGGCGCGGTGGCTGGCGTGCTCGGGGCGGCTGGTGACGAGGTGCGCCAGGCGCAGCCAGAAGGCTTGCGGGCGCTCGGGGATGCGTACTAGGGTGGGCGGATCGCGCTCAAGGGGTGTCGAAATATCCATCTTTAGGTGCGCCTCCGTCCATGGCTCGCGCCCGGACTATTGGGTATTCTCCCCGCGTACGGCGCAAAGGCAAGGATCGTTCACCGTCGAAACGGACAGGTTTGAATCGAGGAGACCCCCATGCTGCTCACTCCGGCCCAGCTCGACCAGTTCCATCTCCGCGGCTTCGCCAAGGGCGCGCGCGTCCTCGACGACCACCAGATCGAGAAGCTCCGCGAGGAGATGCAGCTCGTCATGGAGGGCAAGTCCAAGGAGAAGCCCGTCCTGAACCGGAACCTGCTCGGCGGCAGCAGCGAGTACGGCCCGCAGGCCAACCCCGGCCAGAAGGTGGTCGTGCAGATCGTGAACATCTGGGAGGCGAGCCCGGCGTTCCTGGAACTCTGCAAGAACCCCGAGATTACGGCGACGGTCTCGCGGTTGTGCAACCACGCCGAGACCCTGCGCATCTGGCACGACCAGATTCAGTACAAGCCGCCGGGCGTCGGCGGGCCGACCGGCTGGCACCAGGACTTCCCGGCCTGGCCGATCCTGCAGCCGGCCGACCTGATCAGCGCCTGGGTGGCCCTGGACGACGCCGAGATCGACAACGGCTGCATGTGGATGGTGCCCGGCTCGCACCGCTGGGGCAAAGTGCCGATCCGCACGGGCGAGGACTTCCAGCCCGTCTTCGAGCAGGCGCTCGTGCCCGACGGCGTGGAGACCAAGGCCGAACCCATGCCGGTCAAGAAGGGCGAGGTCGCCTTCCACCACTGCATGACCTGGCACGGCAGCCCGGCCAACAAGACCAGCCGCCCGCGCCGCGCCTTCGCGATCCACTACATGCCCGGCTATACGATCTACGCCCCGACCCGCCCGCACCCCGTGGAGAAGCACGTCGCCGTCAAGCCCGGCGAAGTGCTCCAGGGCGAAAAGTTCCCGGTGGTCTACGAGCGCGTCCTGCAGCCAGCGTGAACGGCGGGTTCCGGGGGCTGGGGGCTGGGCAGTTCTTCTCCAGCGCTTCGGCTTGGGAAGCCGCGGGACGCGAGTTGTTAGGCGTTTACGACGGCCCGCCTTGTGCGTAATACCTCAAACGCTTTGGCGGTTCCTTGGCGGAAGGGATGGCAGCCTTCGGCGCTCGTCGGCAATCGTTTGCGCGCAGCCGCCCCGCGCCGCGAAGAGCGCCGTCTGCTCGTCCTGGTCCGCGCCCGCGGCTTCGATCCCGCCGCGCCGGACGACCGCGACGAACCGCCCGTCCTTCCGCGCGACCGAGACCGTCTCGATGGGCGGCGGGGTCATGGGGCGGGGGCTTGGGCCAATCTCGTTCAACCTCCTGCCCCGACGACTGGTTACGCCGCACGGATATTTTTGACACATACGATACGATCAACTGCTTACGCCACGTAAACATTTTTGACACATACGCACGCACGCGCCTTTTCATGGCATCCCTGCCAGCCAGGCGGAATAGAACATGCAGAGGGCTAACGTCCACGTAATTGACATGGCAGTCATCGAAAAAATAACTTCTATCTTTAACTTCGCACCAATGAATGCAATTAGAGAGATTACGGATGAGGGAGCCCCAATTATATAGAAGGCATTCCAGGAAAATGGGAGCGGACCTCCGATGACCAAGACTGATGAGAAAACAACCAGAAGGCAGGACGCGAATGAGCACAGTATTGAAAGAGTTAGGCAGCGATTAATTGCAGCACCTGCCTTCAATAAAGACCTCTTCACGCATCCACCTCGCTTGTAAAAATTACTACCGGCGGAGCCACCTTTTTATGGAATCACTCGCCGCCCTTTCTTCCGGCCACCCGCCGGGGCTGAAGTGCCACGGGCGCCGCTGGCTGCGGCCGTTGGCAGCCAGTGCTTCGCCGTCCGGATCGCGTGGCCCACTCAAGTTACTTCATTCGGGTCTACGTGCGAGTTGAATCCGGGGTGCGCGCCTCGCACGGGTTGCGGAGTACCGCATCCAGTGGCGCCAGATCACAAACCAACCTCAGTCAGTGCCACCAGCCCGATTCGACATTGTATTGGCCTCGGAATTATTTCGCTCTATAAAGGATGCGAGTGCGCCAAGTGTCTTGGAGAGGCAAGAGAAGATTGGCAGGCGACTAACTTGCGTCAGTCGGCGAGAGCTACCCAAAGGGCGAAGTATAACAACCTGATGGGGATATTATGTGCCTGTTCCTGGCATGAAGTTGACTGTAATGGCGTTGTAAAATACGTGTTTAAAAAGACGGGTGAGAGAAGTGATTATAGCTCGATAGTGCGGTGCTGCCTAACAAAATTCCATCAAGGCGCGCTTGATGCTGCGCCATAGGGATTATCTGATGCTTAGCGATAACTTTCTCAAGGTACCGCGTGCGGCTGTTCGAAGGCGAGCCATTTTACAGGTACAGCTACCGACCTGCATTCTTGTCGTGCTGTGGGTTGCAGTGTTATTGTGGCTGAATTTTGATCCCAGCCAGCATATCGAATATCTACAAGAGACTGATTATGGGGATGGGAGTATTCCCAGGACCTTCTACGTAACACATGCTTGTAGGGGTTGGCCACTGAGCTGGGAAGTTAAAACTGACTCAGTTCCCCTAACCGATAGCGGAGTACCTATCGAAAAGGCATCTCATAAAGCCTTCTATTTCAGAGGTATAATATATGTTGACATTTTCTTGTGCTTTCTTATTACGATTGGAATTGCGATAGCTCTTGAACTTGTAGTTCGGTCGATCCGAAGGTCGGTTGAAGTGTCCACTGCGGGTGGTGAAGCGCCCCAGCGAGACGCCCCAGGATCCCCCGACCCCGAACGCTGAGAAGAATGACCCGCCCGGCCCAGGCGAACGTGAAAGATGAATAGAAGCCGCAGGCGTGCAGCCGGGAACGGACGAAACCGCCGAGCAGCCCCCGCAGGACGCGGACAAACCCCATGACCCCGCGCAAGGATCGTAACGCCCGACTCGTGGCCGCCGTGGGCGTCCGGCCCAGGGCCTCCCGCGAGCAAGATCGGCAGGTGGCCGGTAGGAATGGGCGCCAAGGAGCAAGAGGCCGTTGGCTTGTTCCTTGCCAAGGCGCGTTCGATGGGGCTGGAATCTTCCGCATTCCGGGGCATTCGAGGCGGGGAACGTCTGCGCGTGGAGGATGGCATGGACGCATGAGCGCGGGCGGACGCCGCGCTTGACCGGCGGGGACTTATGCGCGAGAAGGGCGGCATGGCGCAGCCCGACGACGAACTGAACATCGGCCCCGGCCAGCGCAAGCTGCGCTACGGCTTCGCCGTGGCGGGGCTCGCCGCGTCGCTCGCGCTGGGCATCTATCTCTTCGCGACGCACGCCGAACGGCCGTGGCGCTGGCTGATGTTCATCCCGCTGAGCACGATGGTCACGGCGTACCTCGAAGGGAAGGAGAAGACCTGCATCGTCCTGGCCGCGACCGGGCAGTGCAGCCTGGACGAGCGCTTCCAAGGCGAGCGCGCGATGCAGGGGACGAAGATCGCCGACGCGGGGCTGGTGAGCCGGCTGCGGCGGCGCGCGGTGGTCTTGACGCTGAAGGCGCAGGCCATCGCGGCGGCGCTGACGGCGGGGGTTTATTTCCTGCCGGGGTAGGAGCGGTTTACCACGGAGGCGCGGAGACACGGAGAAGAGAGGGAGGAACTTGCCGGGTCGCGCGCGGGTTCTTGGGCGGCGGGGCGGTTGCTTGGATTCATTGCCGGCGGGACGCCGGCGCTACTCACGCCCTTCCGATCTGGAGGCGCTTGTTCGAGGCGAACGGCAGGCCGAAGGGTTCGTTGAAGGGGCGGAACGGAACCAGGGCGGCGATCTCGTCGAGGCGCTTGAGGATCTCGGCGGGGAGCGGGCCTTTCTCGGCGTACGAGAGGCTCGTCTCGATTTCCTGGGCCGAGCGCGCGCCGTTGAGGACGCAACTGATATCGGGGTTCGAGAGGACGAAGCGGAGCGCGACTTCAACGAGCGGCATGCCGAGTTCGTCGAGATACGCGTAGAGAACCTTGTACTGCTCGCGGCGCGGGCGGCTGAGCCACGGCGCGCCGTCGTAGACCTGGGCGTCGTAGCGCGCGGCGAGCGCGCCTTGCTGAAGCGGGCTGCCGATGACGAGGCCCAGGTTGAGGCGCTTGGCCGTGGGGATGACTTCAATGGCGGCCTCGCGCCAGAGCAGGCTGTAGTTGAAGGCGGTGAGGACCACATCGAAACGGCCGGTGGCCATGAGCGCGGCGAGTTCGTACGGCGTGGTGCCGCCGAGCCCGGTGAAGCGGATCGTGCCTTCGGATTTCAAATCGTCGAGGACCTCGAGGACCGGGCCGGTGAAGCGCTCCTGGTCGTCCCACCAGTCGTACTGCCGGAAGCGGTCGGGCTCGTGGACCATCAGGATGTCCACGCGGTCGCGCTTCAAGAGGCGCAGGCTCTCTTCGATGGACTGGCGCAGGTGGGCCTTGTTCCTGGGCTCGAAGGGGTTGGGGCGGCCGCCCAGCTTGGTGGAGAGGATCAGCGGCTGCTTGACGTCTTCGAGGATCTTGCCGAGGACCTCTTCGCTGTCGTGGTAGGTCGGCGCGGTGTCGATGTAGTTGACGCCGAGTTCGAGCGCGCGGCGGACGGCGCCGCGGGACTGCTCGAAGTCCCCGCCGCGGCTGGAGACGAAGCCGCCGCCCATGCCCAGTTCGCCGACCTCGAGGCCCGTCCGGCCCAGGATGCGCTTGCGCATGCGTCCGCCCTCCTCCGTGCTGTAGCATTTTCTTAAATCTTACTGAATCTACACGTCCGCATCGTGGCGATTCCATGGGATTATTCTTCGAATACTAGCACGGTATTTAGTATAGTAGGGGAAACGGGGGAAGCGCGGCGTGGACGGCTTCTACTTCGATCCGGTGGTGCGGAGGTTCTGGGAGGGCTGGTGCCGCGAGGCGTGGCACGAGGGCCCGCGGCGGATCTACGACTGCCTGCTCGATTACACCTCCGAAGGCGAGACGTACGTGCTGGCGATCGAGGACCGGCCGTACGAGGTGCGCGCGGGGGACGTGGTGATCTTGCCGCCGGCGGTGCGGAGCGAGGGCGCGCTGCGCGGGGCACGGAAGGTGAAGCGGCATTGCGTGCACTTCGCCTGGACCCGCGAGTTCGCCGCGCGACGCCCGCCGCTCCAGACGCCGGCCGAGGAACCCTTCCGCGTGCGCGAATGCCACCCGGTGCCGCGCGCGCTCGCGCCGCGCCTGCCGCTCCATGCGCGGCTGGAACCCGATGCGCCGGAACGCGCGCTGCTGGAGCAACTCTTCGAGGCGCTGCGCCGGGGCGCGGCGCACTCGCACGCGCTGCTCTGGCCGGTGCTGCGGCTGCTCCTGGAACGGAGCGCGACGGCCAGGGCCGGCGGCGCCGCGCGTTCGGACGTCCCGAAGGCCTCCGACCGCGCGGCGCTGGAGTTGAAGCATCACATCGAGTCGCACTACTTCGAGGACCTGGGCTACACGGCCTTCGCCGAGCTGACCGGGATGTCGGCGAGCCACCTCTGCCAGGTCTTCACGCAGACGGTGGGCATGGCGCCGGCGGCGTACCTGCGCGAGGTTCGCCTGCAGCACGCGCGGCAGATGCTGGAAGACGGGCGGCGGCAGGTGAAGGAGATCGCGCATACGGTGGGGATTCACGACGCGAACTACTTCGCGCGCGCGTTCCGGCAGCGCTTCGGGCGGACGCCGCGCGAGGTGCGGGAGGGGAGGTAGTCATTGATCATGGTTCAACGATCATTGATCATTGGTCATTGGAACTCTCACTCACCTTTGTACTTTCCCTTGCTATTGAGAGCAGGCGTTTGCGGCGAATCCAGGCTTCGCAGGCGAGGGCGGTGAAGAAGAGGAGGAAGACGGCGACGGAGAGGTCGGAGATGAGGCCGGTCCAGAAATATCGATTCGCAGAAAAACTTATTGGCCATCCGATTTCACCGGCATGGAGCAAGTCTAGGTCGTCTCTTTGAGTCAGACTCAGGCCGAGGTGTACGCTAGCAAGAATTGAACATAGGAGTACTGTAGTGAGGTGAAATTGAAGTCTCTTCTTAGTCAGACAAAAGAAGAATAGAAAAAGTCCAATTGGCGCAAAAGGTATAGCAATCGCAGCTAAAATGTGTTCGTACAGTATGGCACTACCCCAACTCTTTGAGGGTTCCGGTTCACCGGGGTACTGCATTGGGCCGTCTTGCATAATAATCAACCAGGGTGGAATACCAAAGATATGGAACTTGTTCTGTGTATATAATAGGGCTCCTTCTCGATGTGTAGCTAGGTTCAGCACCAGAAAAGCTACCAACCACAGCGCGAAGAGCGCGAGCACCTTCTTCTTCGTATAGCCTGACGGTTCCATACGCAGCCACCCACGTCGCGCCCTAATCGTCAATCGTCAATCGGCAATCGTACCTCGTCAATCGGGTCAAGCCTATGCTTCCCGCGCTTTCCCCCGCTCGGGGGCCGATTAGAACGCTGGCATGGCGCAACGCGACGACGCCCTGTTCCGGATCCTCGACCTCGGGCTGCCGAGCGAGTTGCCGGACGCGGACTGGAAGAAGCTGGGGTTCCGCGAGCCCGAGCGGCTGCGGCAGGGCCTCGACCGGCTGCGCACGCGGATCGACCTGGCGAAGATCCTCGAGGTCCGCTTCGCCGACGTGATCCGCTGCGTGGCGCGCTCCAGCGATCCCGACCAGGCCTTCGCGGGTCTGGAGCGCTGGCTGGAGGCGGGCGGGGCGTTCGGCGCGGCGAGCCCGCTGGCGTGGACGGAGGAGCCGTTTCTCGAGGTGCTCTGCACGCTGCTGGCGGGGACGCCGGCGCTGGCGGAGTACCTGATCCGGTTCCCGCCACGGACGTGGCCGGTCTTGCAGCCGGTGCTGGACCGCGCCGTCACCGGGGGCTGGGCGTGGCGGCCGCAGATTCGCGCCGCGTGCCTGAAGGCGGGCACCGACGCGCAGCGTCGCGCGGCGCTGCGGCGGATACGGGTCGAGGCGATGCTCCAGATCGCCGCGCTGGACCTGACGGGCACGTCGAGCCTGGAGCACACCGTCCGCGCGCTGAGCGACCTGGCCGATTCGTGCGTCGAGACGGCGCTGGAGCTGGCGGTCGAGAACCTGCGCCCGCGCTTCGGGGCGGCGCGGCCGCGGGAGGGCGTGAAGGCGAGCGAGTTCCCCGCGCCGCCGCCGTTTGCGGTACTGGGGCTGGGGAAGCTCGGCGGGCGCGAGCTGAACTACAGCTCCGACATCGACCTGATCTTCGTCCACGACGGCGAGGGCAAGACCGAAGGCCTGGGGCGCGCGGTCCCGCTGGCGGATTACTTCACGCGGCTGGGCGAGGAGCTGATCGCGATCCTGGACCAGGTGAGCGAGGACGGGCGCGCGTACCGCGTGGACATGCGCCTGCGCCCGTACGGCTCGGTGGCGCCGCTGGTGATGCGGACGGACGACGTGCTGGCGTACCTGCAATCGGAAGGGCGGACGTGGGAGCGGCAGGCGTGGCTGAAGGCGCGCCCGGTGGCCGGCGACCGCGAGGCCGGGCAGGCGCTGCTGGAGCGCGCGCAGTCCTTCGTCTTCCGGCGCTTCCTCTCGCTCGACGCGATCGGCGACATCAAGAATCTGAAGAAACAGATGGAGCAGCTCATCGCGCAAAAGGGACAGACCGAGACGGAGGTGAAGCTCGGGCGCGGCGGGATCCGCGACATCGAGTTCACCGTCCAGTTTCTGCAGCTCCTGCACGGCGGCCAGCACGCGGCGGTGCGCGGCGGGAACACGCTCCAGGCGCTGAACCTGCTGCGGCAGGAGAACCTGCTGACGCAGGAAGAGACCGAACAACTGACGCAGGCGTACGTCTTCCACCGGCACGTGGAACACCGCCTGCAGCTCCACGGCGACCGGCAGACCCACACGCTGCCGGCGGACGGCGCGGCGCGGCGGCGGCTGGCGCGGAGCCTGGGCTTCCGCGACGAGGAGGAGCCGGCGGAGGCGCGCTTCGAGCGCGAACGCCAGCGGCATATCCGGCGCACGCGCGAAGTCTTCGAGCACCTCTTCGCGAACCTCTTCGGCGAGCAGCAAGGTCCGGAAGGACGGCTGAGCGACCTTTTGCTGGCGCCGGAGCCCGACCTTAAGGCCCTGGCGGAACTGCTCCCGCACTTCCGCTTCGCCGCGTCGGAGGACTCCGCGCGCGAGCTGATCGGGCTGGGACGCGAGCGGCTGGCGCTGATGAATCCCTCGCGCACGCGGAAGTTCTTCGCCTCGCTGGCGCCGATGCTGCTGAAGGCGCTGGCGGTGACGGGGGATCCGGAGGGCGCGCTGCGGCGCTTCTCGCGGCTGGCCAACTCGCTGGGCGGGAAGGCGGTCTTCTACCAGTCGCTGCACGAGAACCCGTGGCTGCTGCGGATCGCCTGCGACCTGGCCGCGTACAGCGAGTTCCTCACCGACGTGCTCGCCGCCAACCCGGGGCTCTTCGACGAACTGGTGGACGCGCTGCGCATCGACGAGTGCAAGGACGTGGCGCGCTACGAACGGGAAGTCGCCGAGGTGGTGGGCGGAGGCGAGATCGCCGATACGCTGCGCGCGTACCGCAACGGCGAGCTGCTGCGGATCGGGGTGCGCGACCTGATGCACGCGGTGGAGCTGGAGCAGGTGCAGCGCGAGATCTCGGACCTGGCGGTGGCGCTCCTGCGCGCGCAGCTCGAACACACCCTGCGAGCGTTCGAGAAGAAACGCGGGACGGTGACGCGCGCCGACGGGCGGGAGGTCGGGTTCGCGATCCTGGGGATCGGGAAGTTCGGCGGGCGCGAGATGAATTACGGCTCGGACCTGGACGTGCTGTTCTTCTACGCGGGCGAAGGGCAGACGGCCGAAGGGCTGCCCGCGGGGACGTACTTCGGCGAACTGGCGCAGGAGCTGACGCGCTCGATGGCCGAGCACACGGGGCTGGGCCCGCTCTACCATCTCGACGCGCGGCTGCGCCCGAACGGGACGAAGGGCCCGCTGGCGATCGAGCTGCAGGCCTTCGAGAAATACTGGAAGAGCGGGGCGCTGGCGGACTGGGAGCGCCTGGCGCTGACGCGGATCGGCTTCGTCGCCGGGGATCCCGGAGTGGGCGAGCGCGCCGAGCACATGATCCGCAGCGCCGTCTACGCGCCGCTGCAGTCGAAGGACCTGGCCGAACAGGTCAAGAACATGCGGCAGAAGATCGAGGAACACGCCAAGAGCGACGACCTGAAGGGCGGGCGCGGCGGGCTGATGGACATCGAGTTCCTGGTGCAATACCTGCAGCTCAAGCACGGCCCCGCCTATCCGCGCCTGCGGCAGGCCAACACGAAGGAAGCCTTGCAGGTCCTGCTGCGGCACAAGGTCCTGGAGGCGGGGGACGTGAAGGCGCTGGGCGAGGCGCTGGAGTTCTTCGGGCTGCTGGGCAACCGCGTGCGGATCGTGCACGGCCTGAGCGCGCACACGCTGCCGAAGAAGCCCGAGGACTTGCAGCGGCTGGCGCAGCGCGCGGGGTACGTCAACGCGCCGGACCGCAGCGCCGGCGACGCGCTCCTGGCGGACTTCCAGAAGCACACCGACCGCGTGCGGGAGATCTTCGACCGGATCGTGGTGTGAGGGTCGACGGCAGGAGCAGCGTAAAACAGTAAACAGTAAACAGTGAACAGTGAACGGTGAACTATAGGCAGGCTGGGTCAGGGTGGCGGGGAGCTTAGCAGGGGTTGCTTGGGCGTGCGGCTATTCGTGCTTGCGGGTTTCGAGGGTTTCCCAGCGGGCGTACGCTTCTTCGAGTTCGCGCTCGACCTCGGTGAGGCGGGCGGAGGCTTGCGCGACTTCCTCGTGCGGGCGCTTGAAGAATTCGGGCTCGGCCATGCGCGCGTGCAGCGCGGCCTGCTCGGCTTCGAGCGCTTCGATGCGAGCGGGGAGCGCCTCGAGTTCGCGGTCTTCCTTGTAGCTCAGCTTCTTTTTTTTCGCGGGTTCGGGCGCGCGTTCGGCAGGCGCGGACTTCGCGGGGCGGGCGGTCTCGGGCGCGGGGCGCTGGCGGAGGTAGTCGTCGTAGCCGCCGACGTACTCCCGGACGATGCCGCCGCCCTCGAAAGCGAGGATCCCGGTGACGGCGCGGTTGAGAAACTCGCGGTCGTGGCTCACGACGAGCACGGAGCCGGCATAGTCGGCGAGGAGTTCCTCGAGGAGTTCGAGGGTCTCGGCGTCGAGGTCGTTGGTGGGCTCGTCGAGGACCAGGACGTTCGAGGGCTGGGTGAAGAGCTTGGCGAGCATGGCGCGGCTGCGCTCGCCCCCGGAAAGCGTGGAGACGGCGTGACGCGCGCGTTCGGGGGTGAAGAGAAAGTCCTGCAGGTAGCCCAGAACGTGCCGGGGCTTGCCGTCCACGGTGACGTGATCGCGGCCTTCGGAGACGTTTTCTAGGACCGTCTTCTCGGGATCCAGTTGGGCGTGCAACTGGTCGAAGTAGGCGACCTCGAGGCGCGAACCGTGCCGGACGCTTCCGGCGCCGGGTTCGAGTTCCTTGAGCAACAGGCGCAGGAGCGTCGTCTTGCCGGCGCCGTTGGGGCCGAGGAGGCCGAGCTTGTCGCCGCGCAGGACCAGCAGGTCGAGGCCTTGAACGATGGGGCGCTCGGCATAGGAAAAGGCGAGGCCCTCGGCCTTCAAAACCTGAACGCCGGAGCGCTCGGCCTGCTGCGCGGCGAGGCGGGCCTGGCCGGTGCGTTCGCGGCGCAGGCGGCGCTCCTCGCGCATGCGTTCGAGGACGCGAACGCGGCCTTCGTTGCGCTTGCGGCGCTCCTTCACGCCTTTGCGGATCCAGATTTCCTCCTGGGCGAGTTTCTTGTCGAACTCGGCCCAGGCCTTGGATTCGGCGTCGAGGACCTCCTGCTTGCGGCGGAGAAAGACGTCGTACGCGCAGGCCCAGTCGTAGAGCCGGCCGCGATCGAGTTCGACGATGCGGTTGGCGGTGCGGCGCAGGAACATGCGGTCGTGGCTGACGAAGACCAGCGCGGCGCGCGACTGGACCAGGAAGGCTTCGAGCCACTCGATGGCGGCAAGATCGAGATGGTTGGTGGGTTCGTCGAGGAGCAGCAGGGCGGGTTCGGCGACCAGGGCGCGGGCGAGGAGCACGCGGCGCTTCATGCCCGCGGAGAGGCTCGCGGCGGGAGCGGCGGGGTCAAGTTCCATGCGCGAGAGGATGCGCTCGACCTTGAGGCGGGTTTCCCAGGCGCCGCCGGCCTCCAGCTCGCGGTGCAGGCGCTCGAGGCGTTCGAGGGCCTGGAGTTCGTGCGCGCGCGCGACCTGTTCGCTCAGGGCGTGGAACTCGGCCAGGCGCGCGCCGGTCTCGCCCAGGCCGGCGGCGACGGCGGCGTAGATGGAACCGTGAAGATCGAGGGGCACGTCCTGCGCGAGGAGCCCGCAGCTCAGACCTTGCGCGCGCGCGACCTCGCCTTCGTCGGGATCCAGCGCGCCCGCGAGGAGCTTAAGGAGGGTGGACTTCCCGGAGCCGTTGCGGCCCAGGAGGCCGACGCGCTCGCCGGGCTCGAGCTGAAAGTCGATCCCGTCGAGGAGCGGCGGGCCGCCGAAGCCGAGGGAGACCTTGCGTAACGCGATGAGCGCCATGATTGGGCCTGGAGGGCATGGGATCCGCAGCCGCCCCGCTCATGCTAGAGCATCTTCAAGAATATCGTAGCGCCATCTGCTGGCCCTGGAGGGCGGCCTCTTCGTTGGACTCGTCCGCAGTATGCGCCTGATACGTCTGGTCTCGTCAGCCTCGACGCCGCCCTCCATGACTGCGCATCTGGCACTACGCCATTCCTGAAAATGCTGTAACGCAGACCCGCGGAATTGCATGCGCAGCGGGCCGGCCCCCGCCCGGTACGAGGTATCGAATCGTTTTCTTCCGCCATTATTGCCGAACACCGACTTCACATGTGGGCTTGGAGCGGCCTTGCATTGGGGCGGATTGCGAGGAACCGCGCAGATGCACGGCGCAGCCGGGCCTGAATTGAAACGCGCGAAACGCCGTGAAAGGGATTCCATTGAGTCGAAGAAGTCCGAAGACTATCCTGCTCCATGATCGGGTGGACGCAGGGGGGGCTTGCGCATGCCATTGGTGACTCACGTGGACCGGGCACGGGGACTGTACGTGGAACGCGCCGAAGGCATCGTAAGCACCGAGCAGTTCCGGGATGCCTTGATCGAGCGGCTTCAGGTCACGGCGCGCGAACCGCGCTTGGGGATACTCACGGACTTCACGTCCGGCAAACTGGATACGCGCGGGCTGGAGATGCGTGCGCTGGGGCACATGCTCACGGGTATGCCGGAACGCTTCCAGGCACGACGCTGGGCCGTGGCGGCCCGGGAAGGGACCTTCACCTACGGCATGTTCCGGATGCTGGCGGCTTACACCGCGAACTCGAGGATACCGTTGGCCCTCTTCGACGACGCGGAGTCGGCCATCGCAAGACTGACCGAGTTCAGCTCGGAAAACGGCCGCGCTTGAGGCTCAGTCGTCCTTACTGACGTTCAGGTAGGCCTTGGTGCAGTTCTTGGCCTCGAAGAGGTGCGTGAGGACCTGCTTGAAGTTCTCCAGCCCGTCGACGGGATGGCTGAGGAGCTTGGAGAGCCAGCCGGGGAATTCGGCTTCGGAGAGCGCGAAGTCGCTGAGGCCCTGTTCGAAGTAGCCGCGGTGCGCGTTGACGGTCCCGAACATGACCTTGTTGCCGAGGACGAACTCGAGGTTCAGCCGGTCGGCCTCGACCTCGACCTTGCGTTTGCCGCCGGTGACGGAGGAGAGGATCAGGCAGCCGTTGTTGGCGAGAGCGGACATGCTGTCGAAGACGACGGGCGAGAAGCCGGTGGCCTCGAAGATCATGTCGAAGCGGCCATGCTCCTTGTATTCCTGCTCCACGCTGCGCTCCTGGACGCTGCAATAGGAGGCGCCGATCTCGTCGAGGAGTTCGGCGTTGCGGAAGGGGCGCTTGTCGACGCCGAAGACGACGGTCTCGAGGTTGCGAATGCGGCAGCAGAGCGCGGCGAGCAGCCCGATGGGGCCGGCGCCCATCACGGCCACGCGCCGCGGGCGCCAGACCTTGAGCCGTCGGTTGATCTCGTAGGCCTGGATGATGCCTTTCTCGCAGATGCTCATGGGCTCCAGGAGCACGGCGATGTGCTTGAGGCCCTTGGGGACCTTGACGATGTACTCGGGGTCGTCCACGAAGAACTCGGTCATGTAGCCGTGGCGGAGGTTGATGCCGCGCTCGTAATAGGTCGCGTCGGAGGTCATGTCGTAATTGCCAATGGCATCGAAGAGGGAATGGCCCGGGCGGCGGACGGTGGGCACGACGTAGTCGCCGACCTCCAGTTCCTTCACGTTGGGGCCGACCTCGACGACTTTCCCGAAGCTCTCGTGTCCGGTGACGAGGAAGTCGAAGCCTTCCGGCGCCGCGCCGTACTCGCCGAGATGAAGCTCCTTGTCGGTGCCGTCCACGCCGACCTGAAGGATCCGGACCTTCACGCCGCGGCCGTTGGGCACGTGATCGACGTCGGGCATGGGCAATTCGACCAGGCGCGCGGTATGGGCCTTGCGAGGCGTGATGCCGACGGCTTTCATGAAGCGTTCCTTTCCTCTGGAGTAGCCTTCGTCCGGAACCCGCCGGACCCTCATACCGTTGTAACCGATTTCTTTAAGTGTGCGTAAATGTCCCGTGGAAATATGCACAAATTGAGGCCTCCCGCTCCGGAGAACCGGCCCGGAACAGGCCTCGCCGCGTAATTGAATTCAACCAACAGGCGCAAATTCCAGCACGGCGAAGCTGAATTATCTGCCGAAGAGGCCGAGGAAACCCTTCTTCTTGGGCTTGGGGGCAGGTTCGCGGCGTTTGCGGTCGCGGGCCGTTTCGGCGGCAACGGCCGGGGCGGGCTCAGCCTCGGGCTTGGCTTCCGGTTCCGGCTCCGGTTCGATAGCGGCTTCTTCTTCCTCTTCTTCCTGCTCCGGGTCGAGGTCCAGCGGGGGCTCGGCGGCCGGCTCGTCGGATAAGGCGCCTTGGTCGCGCGCGGATTCCTGCTCCTCTTCGGCCTCGTCGTCCTCCTCCTCGGGCTCGACCTCGGGGGCGGCGGCGAGGCGGCGGGCGCGCGCGGCTCTTCTTCTTCCCGCTCCGGTTCGGCGCTGTCGCCGTTCGGTTCCGGGGCTTCCTCCTCGGCGGGCGGTTCGGGCGGCTCGATCGCGCCGGGCCTGGCCAGGACGGTCTTGAGCTTTCCGGCGAAGGCCTCCTCACCGCGGGCGAGTTCCTCGCGGCTTTCCTCGACGGCCTGCTCCCACTGCTCGGCCTTCTCGACGGCTTCCTTCAGGCGCTTGGCGGTGCTGCGGGCCTTGGCGAGGATGTCCTCGTGGCGGGCCTGCGCGGCGGCGAGGAGCGCGCGGTGCTCCTCGCGAAGCTGCTCGGCGTTGGCGGCGGTCTTCTCGGTGACCTCGGTGAGCTGGGCCTGGACCTGCATGGCGTGGCGGCGCTGGCTTTCCGCGTCGCGCCGGGCGCGGTCGCGCTCGCCGGAGAGCTGCTCGCGGGCCTCGCCTTCGCTCTTGAGGCGGGTCTTGAGTTCGGCCACGCGGGCCTCAAGTTCCTCGCGCTCGCCGGCGAGCTTCTCGCGGGCGCCGGAGGCTTCCTGTTTGGCCTCGTTGGCGGCGGCGAGGTTGGTTTCGAGCTGCGCGATCCGGGCTTCCTTCTCGCTGACGACGTCGGCGAGTTCATCCTTTTCCTGGCGCGCGGAGCGCTTGGCCTCGTCGGCGATCTTGAGCTTGGTTTCCAGGTCGGCGATGCGGCCCTCGAGTTCGGTGCGAAGCTGGGCGAGTTCCTTTTCCTTGCGCGAGATGTCGGCCTTGGCGCCGCGCTCGGAACCGAGGCGGCGGTCGAGTTCGGCGACCTTGGCCTCGAGTTCGTTGCGCTGGGCCTGAAGTTCGTCGCGCTGGCGGGTGGCGGATTCGAGGTGGTCGCGCTGGGACTTGAGGCTGGCTTCGAGGCCGACGTTGCGGGCTTCGAGATCGCGGCGCGCGTCGGCGAGGCCGTTGCGCTCCTGGCGAAGTTCCTGGCGGGCCTCCGCGTCGGAAGCCATGCGCTGGGCGAGTTCGCTGACCTTGGCTTCGAGCTGCGCGCGGGCCTCCTGGAGTTCATCGCGCTCGAGGCGCAGGTTTTCCTCGCGCTCCTGGTCGGCTTTGACACGGCCTTCGAGCTGCGCGACGCGGGCGGAGAGGTCGCCCTTCACCCTGGCCAGCTCGTCCCGCTCGGCGGTGAGGCTCTCTCGCGCGGCGCTCTCGGCCTTGACCTTCTGGTCGAGTTCGGCGACGCGGGCTTCCTGGTCGGAGAGGTCCTTTTCGAGGCTCTCGCGGCGGCGCGCGCCTTCCTCCAGCTCGCGGCGGTCGCCCTCGGTCTGCTTCTGGAGGCGTGCGTGCTGGGACTTGAGTTCGCGGTTCTCCTCGGTCAGTTCGTCGGTCTGCTTGGGCGCGGCCTCGTACTCGGCGACGCGGGCAGCCAGCTCGGCGGCGCGGCCCTCGAGTTCGGCGTTGGACTTGGAAAGTTCGTCGCGTTCCTTCTGGAGCCCATCGCGGACCTCGCGCTCCTTCTTGTAGCGGGCGTCGGTCTCGGCGAGCTTGCCTTCGAGGGCGGCCTTGGCTTTGGCCAGCTCGGCGCGCTCGCCCGCGCCCTGCTCGCTCTCGGCGCCCGCGGCGGCCAGGCGCTTCTCGAGGTCGGCGGCGCGGGCCTGGAGTTCCCGCGCGCCGGAGGCGAGCGCGTCGCGTTCTTTCTGCGCGGCCTCGCGCCCGGCGCGGGCCTCCTGGAGGCTCGCGGCCATGTCCTTGATGGTGTTCTGGAGGTCTTCCTGGGCCCCTGCGTCGGCGCCGCCGGCAGCCTGCCGGTCTTCCATGGCCGACTGGAGGCGCGCGCGGAGTTCGGCGAGTTCGCCCTCGAGGCGGCGGACGTTCTCGGCCGCCTGGTCGCGCTCTTTCTGGGCCTGCTTGGTGGACTGTCGCTCGGCCATCCAGCGGACGTTAAGGTCCTCGAGTTCCTTCTCCATCACGCGAATGCGCTCGGCCTTGGCCTCGTCGGAAAGCTGCTCGACCTTGGGCGGCGGCGCGACGTTACTCAGGTCGAGGTCCATCTCCTCGACGGTGAACTCTTCCCGCGGAGCGGGCTGTTCGAGGTCGATGATTTTTTTCGCAGGACGGGCACTTGATCTTGCGGTGCTGGGCGCCGGCCTTGAGTTTCTTGCCGCAGCCGGGACAAGTGACAATGGTAGCTTCGGTAGACACGGCCAATCCCCCCAAGGCGAGCCGATGCGATGGGTCGAAGCTACCCAAGCGCGCGGGATAGTACAGTGCTTTCCGGCGCCGGAGCGGCGCGGTCGCGGCCCGCTCATTCGCGGGTCAATTCCAGGAAAATAGCAGAGATCAATTCAAATCGGAGCGGCGAAGGACCGCGCGCAGAAGCCCGCGGTTTTCAGGAGCAAGGCCGGGGAAATCCGATAACGCCGGATGCCAGGCGCAAGGCGAAAATTAGATCTCGAATGACAGCACAAATGGCACGGACCGCCGCGGCTCCTACGGGCCGGACTCGGTGGGAGGCTTGGGGCCGGCGGTCTTGGCGGCGTCCTCCCGCTCGGCTTCCTGGTGAGCCTGTTCGAGCTGCGCGGGCTTGACGCGGCGTTCGGGCGTGAGCTTGCAGAGATCCCGGTTCCAGCAGTAGACGCGGCCTTCTTCGAAAGGCGCGGCGCCCGCGGGCAGTTCGAAGACAAGGCGGGAAACGCCCACGCCGGGGCGCGCGCGGCCCTCGGGGCCTCGCGCGGCGGCGAGGTCGGCGCTCTCGCCCATACGGCGGAGCTTCAATTCTTCCCATTGCAGTTCGTCCACGTTGCCGGTGAAGCGGAGCAGCACCTGGATGCGCCGCGCGCCGCCGGGGAGCGTCTCGCTCGACCAGAAATAGAAGGTGTGCCGCGGATAGTAGCGGTCCAGCTCGGCGGGAACGCCTGGATCGCTGTCGTCATCGCCCTGTGGCTCCCGCGTCTTGGCTTGCGCGGGCCGCTTGCCGTCCTCCTGAGTTGTCGGGAGCGGCGCGCTCGGATTGCCGGAGCGGTTCCGCCCGACGATCCAGATCGCGGCGATGACGATCAGGTACGCGATGACGCGCACGCCGATCCGGGGCATGCGGAAGCCGGCCATTCGTTCATGATAGCGACGCACGCACCGGCGGCAACGGCAGCGTCAGCGCTTGTCAAGGCGCGCCTGCGGCTCGCGGCGCACCTGCCCGGAGACCTTGCAGCGGATCAGCGTGACCTGGGCGCGGTCGGCGGCGACCACATCCCCGTCGATCTCGCAGTCCTCCAGAGTAAGCTTTGCGTCGTTGTGGGCGACGACGCGGCACTTGAGCTGGCACTTCTTCGCGACGACGGTGGAGCGGTCGCGGGCGCCGAAGTAGCCGCCGCTGCCGTCGCAGCTCGTGTCGGCCAGGTTGACGCGGGCCTGGCCGAAGGCGAGGAGTTCGCCGAGGACGCACTGCTCGACGTTGAGCGCGGCCTGTTCGACGGCATAGAGGTTCCAGGTCTCGACCGCGCTGCCCTTCAAGTCGAGGCGCGCCTCGCCGGCGGCCACGGGGACGTCGGCGTAGGTGACGCCCTGACTGAGCCCCTTGACGGTGCGCGCGGCGGGCGCGGCGAAGACGAAACTGGCGCAACGGAGCTTGGCGCTAGGGACGCCAAGTTTGCAGCCGTCGCGTGCGACTAGGCCCCACATCAGTTCAGAAGAGTTGCGGACCTCGAGGTCGTAGCCCAAGGCTTCGGGCGCGCGCCACTGCGCGACGTAGGCGCCGTCGGGGAGCGGAAGCTGGCCGGGCTTGTCGGGCAGCGTGTGGAACCAGAGCAGGAGCTTCTTGACCTCGCGCAACTGCACGCGCGCGCCGGGAACGACGATGACCTCGCCGAGCTGCTGGACTTCGTCGAGGGCCACGTCGGAGCCCGGGGCGGTGGTGAGGGTGAGGTTCGCGCTGCTGAACGCGGAGCGCTCGGCGCGGAAGGCCGCGCCTTCCTTGAGCCCCAGGTCCACGCCCATGGGCAGGGCAACGATGGACTTGAAGAGTTCGAAGCGCGCGCCGCTCTCCACCTCGGCCTTGTACTGGTAGGGGAACTCGCCGGCCACGCAGAGAACGGTCTCTTCGACGCGCAGCCGCGCGCCTTTGCCGAGGAGCAGGTGACCCTTCAGGCGAAAGCGGCGGCAGCGCAAGGTCAGCGCGACGTTGGGTTCGAGAACCAGGTCGCCTTCGACGCTGGCCGGGGTCGTCCAGGTCGTGTCCTGCTTGATGCGCCATTCGCCGCGCTTCGCGGCGAGTGGCTCGCGGGAGACGAGCAGGTTGTCCAGCCAGAGGGACGTGCTCGCGTCGTTGCCGGGGAAGAGACTGAGCGCGTCGAGAAAAGCCAGCCCCGCGCCGAGCCGCGCGGGCTCCAAGGCGGACTTCTTGACCGGCGAGTCGTCGCTGAGCTTGAAGTCCTCGGGGCGGATCTTGACGTGCTTCCACGAACCGCGGGCAAGTTCGACGGGGTAATTGAACTTCGCGCCATCGAAATCGGTGACGGCCAGAATCAGGAGCGCCTTCTCCTGCGAGCGCACGTCGAACTCGATCCCGTTCAGATCGTTGAGCATCACGGTGGTATAGAGGATGGGGAAGATCATGTGTTTGCGCGTGTAGTCGAAGCGGAGCATGCCCATGCTGCCCTGAACGGCGCCAGGGGCGGCCTCGTGAACCACGACCGGCGCGGCGACCTGCGCCTTCGGGGGCAGGACCAGGGAGCTGAACGGGCCGACGGACTTCTCGAAATCGAAGCGGTCCTCGTCGGGCGTCATCTGCGCGCGCGCGGAGGAGATGGCCAACGCGGCGAGGCAGAGGCAAGGCAGCAGAATTCTCATGGGTCGGCTCCGATGCGGACGGGATGTTCTTCAGGAGTAAGTAGAAAATAGCTGCGATTCCCGTTGTAGGATTTCAAGAATCGCTTGTCGAAAAGTGCGACAGAACGGTTTGCGCGAAGTGCAGGCGAGTTGCCCTGTATGGAGCGGCGGCGCCGACCCACGGCACGCAAGCGGCGCTTACTCGTCGATGAACTTGCGCAGGGAATCGCGGAGCATGGCCTTGCCGCGCATGAGGCGCTTGTCGATGGCGGCGAGGGAGATGCCGAGCAAGGCGGCGATCTCCTCGTAGCTCCGGCCGTCCATGTACTTGAGCACGAGGACTTCGCGGTAGATTTCGGGGATCTGACCGAGCGCGTCGCGGATGTGCTGGGAGCGCTCGCGCTTGTCGAGCGGCGTGCCGGGGTCGTCGGGGACGGGCGCGGCTTTCTCCTCGTCCTTCTTCACTTCGATGGCGGCGCGGTGCATCTTGCGGCGGCGCAGGACGTAGATCGCGCGGCGGCGGGTGATGCCGTAGACCCAATTGCCGAACTTGTTCCGCTCGCGCAGCGTGTGGAGCATCTTGGCGGCTTCGAGGAAGGCGTCCTGTGCGACGTCCTTGGCGGCCTCGGCGTCGCCGAGCAGCGAGTACGCGACGCCGACGGCGAGGTTGAAGTAGCGCTCCATCAGCGCGTCGAAGGCGCCGGGGATGCCCTGCTCGACCTGGAGGACGAGTTCTTCGTCGTTGGGCCCAGCGATCTTGGCCAGGCGCTGGCTCTCGCGCGGGCTGAGCTTGCGGGCGGCCTCTTCCTGGGCGACCTCGCGGATCAGGACGTGCTCGAGCGCCAACTCGACGAGCCGGCGCGCGGAAGGCTCCTCGGCCAAGGCCGCGGCGAGCGCGGGCCCGCGGGGCGCGCCGGGAACCGGATCGAGCCAGTCCCAGACGTCGCGGTCGAGGGCTTCGGCGGCCGGCGCGTCGCTCATGCGCCCTCCTCCGCGGCGGCCGCGCGGCGGCGCAGGCACTCGGAGAGATGCCGGCGCGCGCGTTCCAGCGCGGCGTGGACGTGCTGGCTCTCGTGGCCCAGGCGCGCGGCGATCTGGCCGACGCTGAGGTTCTGGACGTAGCGCAGGTCCACGACCTGGCGCAGGTGCGCGGGCAGGGCGTGGAGGCACTCGCGCAGGGCGTCCTTGCGGCGCGTCCAGCGTTCGGCCGGGGTCGCGGAGAGTTCGGCGACGATCGCCTCCACGCGGTCCACGAGGCGTTCGGGCGGGAGGCCGGAGGCGTCGATGCCGCGGGCGCGGAGCACGGCGAAGGCGCGGCGTCGCGCGAGCGCGCGCAGGCGCGCGTCGAAGCCGGCGGCGTCGGGGTCCAGCTCCTCGCGCCCCTCGGTGACGGCGACGCAGAGATCCTGGAAGATCCCCTCGGCGAGTTCGAGATCGCGGGTGAGCGAAAGGAGGAACGCGGTCAGGAGCGCGCGAGCGGAGAGCAACCGCCGGAGGGCCTCCGGCTGAGCGCCGCGGGCCGGCCCGTCCGAAGGGGCGTTTGAAGCCATAAGCATACAGGATAGGGCGTTTCGACCGCATCGGCAACCCCCTGCCCCGCGGGGAAAGGCTCACGGAGGCGCGAAGAGCTCCGCGAGGCCGAGCCTTCCCGCGGCGCCGGCGCGCGTCAGGCGTCGGGCGGGATGGGGTCGCGGTCGCCCACGGCCGGGCCGAGCAGGATCTGCTTCTGGCGCGGGGTGAGCCCCTCGATCTCGGCGTTCATGTCCTTCTGCGCCCAGCGCATGTAGGAGGGGCAGTACTTGAGCAGGACGCTGCGGCGTTCGGACTTCGCGTCGGTCCACGGCCAGGTGCCGTGGGTGAGGGCCTCGGTGAAGATCACGACATCCCCGGCCTTCTGGGGGATCTGTTTCGCGAGCGGGTTGTCCTTCAGGTCGTACCACTTCCGGGGCATGGGGTAATTGACCTTGTGGGTGCCGGGAATGCAGCAGAAGCCGCCCGCGTTCGGGGCGATGTCGGTGAGCGCGAAGCTGACAACGATCAGGCCGTTGTGCATCACGCCCTTCTCGACCAGGTAATAGCAGCCGTGGTTCCAGAGGTAGCTGGTGTGATGGAGGCTGTGGCCTTCGGCGGTCGCGCCGGCCCGTGCGGCCATGCCGTAGGCGTGGTCGAGGCGAAACTTGGGCCCCAGCAGCTCGAAGAGCCAGGGCAGGATGCGGGGGTGGTCGATCAGGTTGCGGTAGGCGGCGCTCCAGGCGAGGAAGTTGCCGAAGCGCGACTTATTGGGGTTGTTCTCGGGATCCTTGATCCCCGCCTCTTCCATCGTCCGGAGCATGCTCGCGATCTCGTCCGGCGCGAGCACGCCCTCGAGCTTGATGAACCCCTGCAGGTCGAAGAGGAAGCGGTCTTCTTCGGTCAGCATGGCGCGGTCTCCTGGAGGCGGAAGCCGAGGGCGTGTAAGGCGCGGCGTGCCGGCCGTCGAAGCAGAACGGATTTATCCGCAGTTCAGGTCTTTAATTCCAGATCGATACCAATACACCGGCGCGGCAATGGCGTTGAAAACAGGTCCGTAAAAGCGCGGGCAGCCGCCCGAACCGAAGTTCGAGGGCTGCCCGCGCGCGGGTCGAATCAGGGATGCAGCACCAGCTCGGGCTTGCGGGCGACCTGCTCCGGCAGAATCGCGCGGATGCCGTCCCACTCGAGCCAGATGTCGGTCATCACATCGCCGTAGTTCCCGCCGTCGGTGCGGCGGACGTGGTTGAGCCGGGTGATGACGGCGTAGCGAACGTGGGGCGAAAGGTTCGGGGCGGCGGTATGCGCGACCTGATAGTGCGTGAGCACCACGTCGCCGGGCTCGCCCTCGAGCATCACCGGCTCCGGGTAGTCGATCTTGGGCATGCCCTCGTTGAGCAGGCTTTCGGGTCCGTGTTCGCGGAAGTACTCCTCGAAGATGCGGTGCGTGCGGGGCCAGACGGTGAAGTTGCCGGCGTAGGGACGGTCGACCTTGCTGAGCAGGACGACGGCGAGCATGGTGAAGTTGTGGAACTTGCCGTCCTTGGGCACGCCGTTGTGGGGGCTGTACATGCCGTCGAGGTGGCAGCCGAGCTTGGGCGGGGCATCGGTCATGGAGGGGAAGCGCAACGCGATCTGGACGCCGCCGACCTTGGACTGCATGTTGCCCTTGCCGACGGCCGATTCGGCCATCTCGAGCACGGGGGTCTTGTTGATCAGGTCGGTGGCGACCGGCGTGCGGGTCAATTCCTGGCAGTAGCTGCGCGAGCGGAGAATCTGGATCTCTTCTTTGGGCAGGCCTTCGCCGAGCGAGTGGTTGATGGCGCGCAGGGCCTGGTCCACCATGATGCGGGGCACGGCATTGCGCAGGACCGTGTAGCCGAGTTCGTAGATTTCCATCTTCTGCTGAAAACTGAGTTCCATGACCACTTCCCTCAAGCCGCGGACGCGAATCCGTCCACTCTCCCGTTGAGTTGATGGCGTCCGTTAGGCGTAACCAACCCGTTTTCCCCGCGCGGATCAATGCTCCCGCGCGCGCGGCGCGGAAATCGAACTCCGTGCGGAGCCGCGCGGCCGCAAGGTAAAGCGCGAAGATGCAAGGAAGTACGCGGGGCGGCGGGGGCTCGTTATTTTTTTCAAAAGAATCTCACTGGAAAGTTCCACGCGCGCGCAGGCCACGCGCAGGCCTTCCTTACTGTTGTCCGTGTGCGCGAAGCGGAGGCTGAAGCGGGTCGGAAAGGGCCTACCGGAACACGAAAAGTCATCCGTTCGGCGTGAATCGATTCACTCGGCAGGTCTGGAGAACAGCTCGAAACATGTGCAGAAGTTGCGCAGATTTACCCTGTCTTTTCCCAATTAGCATACTGGTCCGGCAAAAAAAATCCGAATAGGACTTGGGTGCACCTTGACGCGCGACGATTCATAGTGTAATCAAAATAGAACTGACCAGTCAGTTTTAATTTGTAGATCGGCGATAAAAGGTGGATTATACCATGCAATCCAATGCAAATAAAAAGCTTAACGATTTAACCGAAGAAAACATCGAACTTTCCGAGACAGCGCACGATGTAAAAATGCCCGATTCTGCGCGCCGCAAGCTCGCCGAAGTGGTCCACTCGAATTCAGAATCCTCCCGCCGGCGCTGCGGGCGCAAGCCTTCGCCCGAGAAGCGGCTGAAGATCCTGGAAGCGGCGGTCAAACTGTTCACGAGCCGAGACTACCACGTGGTGCTGGTGGAAGACATCGCCGATCAGGCGGGCGTGGGCAAGGGCACGGTATACCGCTACTTCCCGACGAAGGAAGCGCTGTACCTTGAGCTGGTGAACCTGGCCGTGGATCGCGCGAGCGAAGTGATCGCGGACGCGGCCGAGCGCAGCGAGTCGGCGCCGCGGCGGCTGCGCCGCGCGGTGGCGATGACCCTGGAATACTTCCGGATCAACGAGCCGTTCCTGCAGATTCTCTGGCACGACAAGGTCTTCCGCACCTGCCGCGAGCGCAAGGACCTGGGCAAGAAGCGCGCGGAGGTGCGGGATTGCTTCGCGCGGATCCTGGCCGAGGGGATCGCGGAAGGTTCGTTCCGTTCGGACATGGAGCCGGCGGTCGGGGCGATGATCCTGATGGCCTCGATCCAGAGCTTCCTGCGCAACTTCGCCGCGCAGCGCACCACCGAGCAGATGACCGACCAGTTGATGTCGATCTTCGTGGACGGGGCCGCGCCGCGCGCGGAGCGCCGGGTGCCGGACCGCGCCAGCGGCACGTACGTGCCGGCGCTGGATCCGGCGACGGTCGGCCGGCTGGACCCCTTGGCCGCGCTGCGCGAACTGGGGGGGATTCCGGGGCACGCTTCGGATTCCGGCCGCCTGGGCGAGAAGAGCCTCGAGGACCAGTTCCGCTTCGAGTTCAAGCCGCCGAGCAGCGAATAACGCGAGAGATGCCGTAGCGAGGGGGGGCGGCCCGCCGCATACGAGCCGCCCGAGAGCGAGGGGTCAGCACACATCCATGAGCACAGCCACCGTTCAAAAACCGCGTCCACAGCCTCTGCCCAGGCCCGAAAACCTCAAAGAGCGCCGCGTTTGGAAGCACCTGTTCCGCTACAGCTCCGGCCGCACGGATCCCGACCACCGGGACCATGAGGACGACGAGCATCGCAAGTACGGCACGGCGCCGGTGACGAGCGAGTCGCTGAAGCGTTTCTGGGGCTTCGTGCACCCGCACCGGCACCTGGTGTACCTGCTGCTGGCGGTGACGCTGATCAACCAGGGCGCGATGGTGGTGATGCCGGTGGCGATCGGGCGGATCATGGATTCGGTCCTGCCGCGGCAGGACGCGATGCTGCTGAACCTGATCGCGGCCGGCCTGATCGCGTTCATCTTCCTGCGCTCGGCGTACCTGTACGTAGGCCGCGAGCTGGTCAGCCTGCTGGGCGGGCTGATCGTGCGGGACGCGCGGGTGAACCTGCACAAGCACCTGCAGAAGATGTCGTTGCGCTTCCTGGAAGAGTACCAGGTCGGGCGGATCTGCAGCCGGATCATGAGCGACACGCAGGCGATCCAGCAGCTCCTGAGCGGGGGCGTGATCAACACCATCGCCAACGCCTTCCGCCTGGTCTTCGTCGCCGCGACGCTGCTCTGGCTGGACTGGCAATTGACGGCGGTGAGCTGCATCACGCTGCCGTTCTTCGTGGCCGGAATCTGGCGCCACGTGAAGCAGCTCAAGCCCGCGCACAAGGAACTGAGCGAGGACCGCAGCCGGCTCTTCGCCAAGGCCGCCGAGACCTTCAGCGGCGTGCGCGTGGTCAAGACCTACGGCACCGAAGGGCGCGAGAACCTGGCCTTCACCAAGCGCGTCCACGAGATGGTCCGCAAGGCGCTCTTGATGCACCGCAGCCACTTCAACATGCTGGTGATCTGGGAATGCGCGACCTGGCTGGGCCTGGTCGGGATGATCTGGTTCGGCGGCTACCGCTACATGGCCGGCGCGCTGACCATCGGCGAACTGGTCGCCTTCTACGGCCTACTGGGCATGCTCTTCCAGCCCATCGCCGAGCTGCTGAACGTGACCGAGACCGTGCAGGCGGCGATGGCCTCGATCGAGAAGCTGGGCGAGGTCTTCGACGAGGCGCCGGAAATCGCCGACCGCCCGAACGCCAAGGACGCCGGCACGCTGCAGGGCGAGGTCGTCTTCCAGGACGTGGGCTTCAAGTACCGCGAGCCGAAGCGCCGTTCGGGCGAGTCCTCCCGCTCCAGCGCGGTCCCGGCCGCCGACGCGCCCAAGCCGCGCAGCCACACGCTCAAGGGCATCCGCTTCAGCGTCAAGCCCGGCGAGTGCGTGGCGCTGGTCGGCCACTCCGGCTCGGGCAAGTCCACCATCATTAACCTGCTGGCGCGCTTCTACGACGTGGACAGCGGCTCGATCCTGGTGGACGGCGTGGACGTGCGCGACTACCGGATGGCCTCGTTCCGGCGCAACATGGCGATCGTGCTGCAGGAGAACTTCCTCTTCAAGGGCACCATTCGCGACAACATCGCCTACGCGCGGCCGGAGGCCAGCGAGGCGGAGATCGTCCAGGCCGCGAAGATGGCCGGCGCGTGGGAGTTCATCCAGGCCAACCCCGAAGGGCTGGACATGCTCTGCGGCGAGCGCGGCGTGAAGCTCTCGGGCGGGCAGAAGCAGCGCATCTCGATCGCCCGCGCGATCCTGGCCGACCCGCGCATCCTGATCCTCGACGAGGCCACCAGCGCCCTGGACAGCCAGGCCGAGGCGCAGATCCAGGCGGCCCTGGACAAGCTGATGCGGGGGCGCACCACCTTCGTCATCGCGCACCGCCTCAGCACCATCGTGGACGCCGACAAGATCGTGGTCATGCACGAGGGCGAAATCGCCGAGATGGGCACGCACGACGAACTGATCGAGAAGCGCGGCGCTTACTACCGCCTCTTCATGGAGCAGTACGGCAAGATCAGCTTCTCGAGCAAGACCCTGAAGGCGATCACCGAATGGCGCACGGACCGCGAGCCGGCCCCGGCGCTCGACGACGCCGAACTGGTCGTGCAGCCGGACTTCCTGGGCACGCAGGGCGTCACCGCGCCGCATCAGCGCGCGCCGGAACGCGAGCGGCTCCTGGTGCCCATCGACGGCGCCGTCCCGCCGGTGGTCAAGACCCCCAGCGGGCGCTGGCTGCGGATCGTCGCCAAGCCCAAGGGGCGCGCGCAGCAGGACGGCTACCTGAGCGGGCGCTACGTCGCCGCGCCGGCGGACTAAGGTTAGTTCCGAGTTCCGAGTTCCGAGTTCCGAGTTCCGAGTTCCGAGGGCAGAAGGCAGAGGGCAGATCGAGCGAGGAGCTTCTCCATGACGAACGATCAAGAATTCTCCTGGATCGACGCCGTACGCGAAGAGAGCCGCAGGAACAGGGAAGAGAAGCGCGCCAAGCGGCGCACCTCCGGGCGCATCCTCTTCAAGCGCCTGGTCGAACTGGGCGCGCTGGACCCGGACGCGGACGCGCAGAAGGGGAAAGGGAAGTGAACGTGAAACGTGAAATAGATAGACGCCCTTGAGCTTTTGAGTTGAAGTTTCTTATTGCGTTTTGCGGATCGCGTTTCAAGGGCCCCTCTCGCTGGGCTCTCCCGTTCTCCTAAAATCACCCGCTGCACCCTACCCCCATCTCACAACTCCCATGCCTCAGCCGCGGGGCTCGGTTACAATAACCTAGGCCCGCCGGATCGGAGGCGCTCCATGCCCGCATCCCACGCTGTCCCCGGCCGCTTCTGGCATAAGCTCGACGACGGGCGGATCCAGTGCGACCTCTGCCCGCGCTACTGCCGGCTCCACGAGGGGCAGCGCGGGATGTGCTTCGTGCGGATGCGCGAAGGCGACGGGATCGTGCTCACCACCTGGGGGCGCTCCAGCGGGTTCTGCATCGACCCGATCGAAAAGAAACCGCTGAACCATTTCCTGCCGGGGACGCCGGTGCTGAGCTTCGGTACGGCCGGCTGCAACCTGGCGTGCAAGTTCTGCCAGAACTGGAGCATCTCGAAGTCGCGCGAGTTCGACACGCTGGCCGACGAGGCGCGGCCCGAAACGATCGCGCGCGCCGCGAAAAAACTCGGCTGCCGCAGCGTCGCCTACACCTACAACGATCCGGTGATCTTCCACGAGTACGCCCTCGACGTGGCGCGGGCCTGCGCGGCGGAGGGCGTGAAGAACGTCGCCGTCACCGCCGGCTACCAATGCGCCGAGCCGCGCGCGGAGTTCTACCGGCACATGGACGCGGCCAACGTGGACCTGAAGGGCTTCACGGAGGATTTTTACCGCAAGATCTGCGGCGGGCAGCTCGCGCCGGTGCTCGAGACGCTGAAGTATCTCAAGCACGAGACGCGGGTCTGGTTCGAGATCACGACGCTGCTGATCCCCGGCGAGAACGACAGCGAGCGGGAACTCGAGGAGCTGACCCAGTGGGTCGCGCGCGAGCTGGGCCCCGACGTGCCGCATCATTTCAGCGCCTTCCATCCGGACTGGAAGATGCTCGATCACTCGCCCACGCCCCCGGCGACGCTCGTCCGCGCGCGGGAGATCGCCATGAAGAACGGCATTCGCTATGCCTACACCGGGAACGTTCACGACCACGAGGGCGGCACGACGCTCTGCCACGGCTGCGGCGCGAAGCTGATCGTGCGCGACTGGTACGACATCCTCTCCTACCGCCTGAAGCCGGATGGCGCGTGCCCGGACTGCGGCGCGGCTTGCGCGGGGGTCTTCGAGGCGCGGCCGGGGACATGGGGCGCGAAGCGGCAGCCGGTGCGGCTGGCGTCGTTCGCTTGATGGACCACGGAGGCACGGAGGACACGGAGGGTGGCTGAGCATTGGGCGTAGAAAACCAAGTCGGAGCTTCCGCGTCGTCTTGAGTGGGTGCCACTCGTGGCACACGGGATGTTCGCGGTACGGGAGAACGAAAAGACGCGCGGGCGGGACGCCCACGCGAGCCGGCGGGGACGCCGGCGCTACGGCGGCAGCGCCGATCCGTGGCACGGAGCGACGCGGGCGGGTATCCTCTGGGCATGCTGGCGCAAGCGACGCAACCGGCCTCGAAGGTCCGCCCGCTCCGGATCGGCCCGCTGCGCGTGGACCCGCCGATCCTGCAAGCGCCCATGGCGGGCTTCACCAACCTGGCCTTCCGGCGGATCGTGCGCGATTACGGCGGCGCGGGGCTGCTGGCGACCGAGATGATCTCGGCCGAAGGCTTCGTCCGCCGCGTGGGCGGCCTGAAGGGCGCGCCGGAGCGGCTCTGGGGCGTGCAGGACGAGCCGCGCCCGCTGGCGGTGCAGATGTGGGACAACGATCCCGAGACGCTGGCCGAGGTTGGGCGCACGCTGGCCTTCGAGTACCGCGTCAGCGTCGTGGACCTCAACTTCGGCTGCCCGGTGCGGAAGATCACCGAGGCGCACTCGGGGAGCTACCTGCTGGGCGAGCCGGCGCGGATGCGGAGCATCATCGAGCGCGTCGTGAAGGCCTGCGCGCCGGTGCCGGTAACGGCGAAGATCCGGCTGGGCTGCACGCGCAAGGCCGTCACCGCAGTGGAGGTCGCGCGGGCCGTCGAGGACGCCGGCGCGGCGGCGCTGACCGTGCACGGGCGCGTGGCCGAGGAGTTCTTCAAAGGCACGGCCGACTGGGAGACGATCGCCGAGATCAAGGTTCGCGCGGGCAAGCTGCCCATCGTCGGCAACGGCGACCTGGACAGCCCCGAGAAGGTCGTCGCGGCCTTCGAGCGCTACGGCGTGGACGGGGTGATGATCGCGCGCGCGGCGCTGGGCCGCCCGTGGCTCTTCCGGCAGGCCGCGGCGGCGCTGAAGGGCGAGGAGATCCCGCCGGAGCCTCCGCCGGCCGAGCAGCGCGCGGTCCTGCTGCGGCATCACCGCGAGATCGTGGAACGCTTCGGCGAGGAACGCGGCGTGGTCCTGATGCGCCGCTACGCCGCCAACTACGCGCACGGCCGGCCCGGCGCGTGCGCCTTCCGGCGGGCCGTGAGCATCGCGCGGACGAACACGGAGTTTCTGGCGGCGGTGGAGATGATCTTTCCAGACGCACACGTGCGACACGACTAACGCCGCTACGTATTGAACTTTTTGCCCGTTCCGGCGTTCAAAGTATCGGGGCGAAATGGTCCCAAAGCCCCATGCAGGTTCGTCACAGATTTGGGATTCCATGCACCGGCGGGGATGACTCATGCGAACAATCGCGTTTTTGGGCGGACTGTTGTACCTTTCGGCGGCAGTGGCCGGGGCGGTGGAGGTCGAGACCGACCTGGACGCGCTCGTGACCAATCTGAATCACGAGGACTATCAGGTCCGCGAGGCGGCTACGAAGCGGCTGGCGGAACTCGTACCGACCCACCTGGATCGCATTTTGAAGATAGAAGCCGAAACGAAGGAACCGGAAGTCCGCACGCGGATCAACGAGGCCATTAACCGGGAAGTCAGAACCAAGCTGGCCGCGCAGCGCGAAGCGACGGAGAAGAAGCTGGCCGCCGCCAACCAGGAGTACAAGGAGCTGCAGGCCGATACCGAGGCGCTGTTGGAGAAGCTGGCCAAGGAACAAGCCCAAGCGGAACAACGAGAGGTATCACTTGCCGAGCAGGTGAAGCTCAAGAAAGAACTGGAGAATGCGCGACTGGCCTTTCGACTGGAGAAAAACAAGCTGGACTCGAATCTCGACCAGTTGCGCCAGGCGCTAGAGGAAATCGACGCGCTCTCGATGGAGAACCGCAAGCGGCTGTTGAAGGGCGAAGCGTTCAGTCGGAGCTGGCTGCCGTTCAAGGAGCGCTGCAAGAGCCGTGTGAGCTTCGAGTTCGTGGACATGCCCCTGGCGGACGCGGTGGCGTTTTTGGCCTCGACGGCCGGGGTCAAGATCGAGACGCCTCCGGACTTCGCGGCGAAGACAGGACAGGTGGTGCTTGCGCTGCGCGTGTCCGACATGGATCTACTAACGTCCCTGGGATGGGTATGCCGGCTGGCTAATAAGGACTTCCGGGTGGACGAAGAGCAGGAAAAGATCAAGCTGGGCTTCCCCAAGGGGGAGTAGGCGCGAGCCTACTTCTTCTTCAGCACCTCCACGCCCGTGCTCGTCGCGACGAGGCACTCGCTGGCCATGCCGATGAAGAGGCCGTGGTCGACGACGCCGGTGACGGCCTTCAATTCGGCGGCGAGCTTGCGCGCGTCGGGGATCTGGCCGGTGGCGCAGTCGAAGGTGTAGTGCTGCTCGTCGGTGACGAAGGGCTTGCCGTCGGTCTCGCGGCGCCGCGGCTTGACGCCCAGGGCCTCCAGCCGCGCGAAGGTGCTCTTCCAGCCGAAGCGCACGACCTCCACGGGCACCTTGAAGCGCGTGCCGAGCTTCTCGACCTTCTTCGTCTCGTCGGCGATCACGATGAAGGTCTTGGCGGCGGATTCGACGAGCCGTTCGCGGAGCAGCGCGCCGCCGGCGCCCTTGATCAAGTCCAGCGTGCCCAGTTCGATCTCGTCGGCCCCATCGATGGCAAGGTCCAGCTTGGGTTCTTCTTCGAGCGTGGCGAGTTTGATGCCCAGGGAGCGGGCCTGTTCGGCGGTCCGCTCGCTGGTCGGCACGCCGACGATCTTGAGGCCTTCCTCTTTCAGGCGCCGGCCGAGTTCGGCGACCAAGTGCTTGGCGGTCGAGCCGGTGCCGAGGCCGACGACCATGCCGGACTTCACGTGCGCCGCCGCCTGCCGGGCCGCATCCGCCTTGAGCGCTTCGAGGTCCATGGTTCGGGTCTCCGGATTCACCGCATGAGCATGAGCGGCGATCCTAGCGGTGCGGGCCGGAGGAATCCAGTGTCGGGGCCAGCCCGAGGCCTCCGCGGCGCGCCCAACCTCGGTTGCGCCGGCGCGGCGACGGCGTACACCTGTTCGCATGCGCTTCGTCTGGCCGGTGCTCCTGCTGCTGTTGCTCCTTGGCGCGGCCTTCGGGCCGGCGGCGCTGAGGCCGTCGCAGCCGGCGGCGCGGACCCTCGTGATCCTCTCGCCGCATTGGGACGGGATCAAACAGGAGTTCCGGCGCGGCTTCGAGGAGCATTGGAAGGCGAAGACCGGCGAGACGGTGCGCGTGGAGTTCTGGGACGTGGGCGGGACGGGGGAGATCCGGCGCTACGTTCGCGAGCGCTCGCGGCAGGTGGACTGGGCGAAGGGCGAAGGCATCGGCGTGGACCTGCTCTTCGGCGGGGGCACGTTCGACTACGAGACCTACTATTCCAGCGAAGGCAAGCTGGCGCGCGAAGGCGTGAAGGTTTCCGGCGGGCTGCTGGAGGCCTACGAGCCGTCGGCCGCGCGGGAGGGCCGAATCCGCGGCGAAGTGAGCGGGCAGCCGCTGCGGGACGGGCAGCACCGCTGGCACGCCGCGTGCCTCTCGGGCTTCGGAATCGTCAAGAACCGGCTGGTGCTGGAGCGCGCGAAGCTTCCCGACGTGAAAACGTGGGACGACCTGGCGCGGCCCGAGTTGCGCGGCTGGGTCAGTTGCGGCGACCCGACGCGCTCGGGCTCGGTGCATATGGCCTTCGAGGTGATCCTGCAGGCGTACGGCTGGGAGCGCGGCTGGCGCGCGCTGACGCTGATGTGCGCGAACGTGGTCTCGTTCAACGAGGGCGGCGCGTCGGTGCCGCGCGACGTCTCGCTGGGCCAGTCGGCCGCCGGGCCGTGCATCGACTTCTACGCGGCCGCGCCGGTGCGGCGGCAGGGCGCGACGCACGTCGAGTTCGTCTTCCCCGAGGGCTACTCGGTGATCACGCCCGACGCCATCGCGATCCTTAAGCACGGCCCGCAGCCGGAACTCGCGCGCGCCTTCATGGACTACGTGCTCGGCGAGCCCGGCCAGCGGCTCTGGTACCAGAAGCGCGGGAGCGAAGGCGGGCCGCGGGAGTTCGACCTGGAGCGCCTGCCGGTCTGGCACGAGCTGTACGACCGCGGCCTGCCGACGTTCGCCGCCGCGCGCCCGTTCGATCAGGGCAACGCCTTCCCCTACGATGGGAAAAAGGGCGGCGCGCGCTGGGGGCTGCTCGAGGACCTGCTCCGCGCGACGCTGATCGACGTTCACGAGGACCTCAAGGCCGCCTGGGCCGCGGCGATCGCGCACGGGCGCGCGGACGAGCTGGGCCCGGAACTGGGCCGGCCGCCGCTGAGCGAGGAGGAGTTCGCGGAAGTGGCGAAGAAGCTCTCCGGGCCGCGCGAGCTGAACGCGCAGTGCACCGCCTGGACCGGCTGGGCGCGGAAGCACTACCGCGAAGTCCGCGAGAAAGCCGAGCGCGGCGGGCGCTGAACGGGCCGCCTACCGGGCGGCGCCGGACGCGGCGGCTCGAACGGGCTGCCGCAGGAGCACCTCGCCCTCGCTATGCAATTCGGTGATCAACCAGGCATCCCCGATCCGCACGGCGCGGAAATAGTATTCGTTGGCGTACGAGTCGTCCCCGGCGGACGGATAGAGACCCAGGCTGCCGCGCACCGCGGCCGGAAAGCCCATCTCGACTTCCAGGGGCGTCAGCGAATCGTCGTGGACCCCGATCATCTTGAAGCAGGCCTCGAGGCTCAGGCGCCAGAGTTCGCTCCGGCACGAATCCTGCTGTTCCAGCAGGCGGCGAAGCGCGGGCCAGGCCTCGAAGGAGGTGTCGCCCGAGGTCTGCGACAGCTTGTGCTCCAGCCAGTAGCGCGGAACGAGGACGTAAGCGCCCAGGCCCAGCGAAGCCAGCAGGAAGAGCAGGAACAGCGCGCGCAGGCTGAGTTGACGCCACGACAAGCGCACGCGTTGTACAGGAACTGGCGAAGGCCTGGCCATTCTCGCCGCGCCTCGAACGGTCCTGGGGCTCGGCGCGAAACCATGCAAGCAGGATGCCAAAGGCAAGGCAGGCCGGGCGGGCTCAGGCGCGCAGCAACTTCACGGCGGCCTCGACCAGCAAGTCGCCGGTTTCCGGGGCCATGCGGCTGCTGGCGATGAAGGTCGTCTCGTAACCGCCGCGCTCGAAGGCCTGGCGCGTGGGCACGTACCCGATCATGCCGTTGGCCGCCCCCACCACGATCGCGCGCCGCGGATGCGCGGCCTCCTTGATGCGCAGGCCCAGCTCGACGAACGCCTCGCATGGCAGCGTGACGAGGGACAACGGGCCAAGGTCGAAGGCCAGGAGTTCGGCCGGCTGCGCGCCGCGCGCGCGGATCCGCTCGACGAGCTTCGGCATCTCCCGGTCGTAGAGCTTGGAATCGATGAAGCGCTGCGCGCCGCGCGCCGTGCCGAGAACCTGTTCGGCGCTGGGCTCGCGGTAGGGCAAACGAAGCGTGACCGCGCGCGCGGCGAAGGCCGGCTCGGCCTCGAAGGCCGCGCCTTGGAGCGCCTGCCAGGCGGTCTCGGCGAGCGCGCCGCCGACTTCCTCCATGCCAAAGGCGCGGCCCGGCTGCGCGGGGTCGGAATGCGACATGTTCCCGAAGGCGCCGTTGAGGAAGAGCGTGAACGGGACGCCGCGGGCCTTCAGGGCATTGGCCATCGCGCCGGGCCAGCCGGCGGTGAAGACGTCCTCGCCGCCGAAGTGGGTGGGGTGCAAGGCGTAATTGACGAGCGCGCCGAGCCAGGCGCCGCCGGGGCGGCGCAGGCCGACGGCGACGAGTTCCGGATCGAGGGGACCTTCGAGGCAGAGCGCGCCAGGATCCTTGAACGTGCCGTGCGTCTTCACGGTCCCGTCGCGCATGATCACGCGGCGATTGTTCCCGACGCCGAAGTTGACGCCGCGCCCGAGGCCCAACTCGGCCGGCTCGCGGGCCTCCAGGGCCTGCCCGAAGGCCGAGATGACTTTTTCAACCAGGGTCGCGAGGTAGGCGTCGTCGCGCGGCACCACCCCGGCGCAGGCGACGGCCGGCCCGCCGTGGTTGTGCGTGGCGGCGACCAGGATTCGTTCGGGTGGAAACCCGTAGCGTTCGCGCACGCGCGTGCGGATTTCGTTGGCCGTGGTCCAGCGCACGGAAAGCGTATCGAGCTGCACGAAGGCCAGCGGGCTGCCGGCGGACTCCAGCACGGCCACGCGCGCGAAGAGCGGGTCGCGGACGCGCGCGGGCGTGATGACCTTCAGCCACCCGATCTTGTGCGTGCCGATGGGCGGGGTGATCTCGATCTCGGCGAAACCGGCGCGGAGGGACATGCGTTCATCCTATCCGACGGGCGCGTGCTGCGCCGCGGCGATCAGTTCCAGGGCGGCCTCCGCGAGGCGCTCGCCCGAACCCGGCGCGAGACGGCTTCCGGGGAAGGTTACTTCGTACCCGCCGCGCGCATAGGCGTCGCGGTGGCCGACGTAGCCGAGCATCCCGTTCGCGTAGCCGATGACCAGCGCGCGGCGCGGGTGGGCGCGCTCCTTGATGTGGAGGCCGAGTTCGACGAAGTATTCGGCGGGGATGGCGGCGAGGGTCAATTCGTCGAGATCGAAGGCCTGGATCTGCGCGGGCTGCACGCCCTTGCGCCGCATCTCTTCGAGGATCGCCGGGATGCGCGCGTCGTAGAGCTTGGGGTCGATGAAGCGCTGGGTGCCCCGCGAGGAGCCTGAGATTTCGGCGGCGCTGGGGCGACGGAATTCGAGCTCGACGGTCTTTGTGCGCGCGGCGAGGGCGGCGTCGGCGCGCCAAGCCATTTTCGCAAGCAGGTCCTCGACGTCGTCGGCGAGGATGCGGCCGATCTCCCCGGGCGGCACGCACCGGCTGTCGCGTTCCGGGTCGGGCGTGGCGATGTTGCCGGCGGCGCCATTGAGGAAGAGGGCGACCGGCACGCCCCGGGGTTTCAATTCGCGGGCCATCGCGCCGGGCCAGCCGGAGCTGAACTTGCCGCCGTGGCCGTGGTCGGTCGGGTGGCAGGCGTAGTTGACGAGCGCGCCGCGGAGCGCACCGCCGGGGGCGCGGAAGGCCAGCACCGCCAGTTCGGGATCGATCGGGCCATCGTAGCAGAGCGCCTCGGGGTCGCTGAAGCGGCCGTGCGTCTTCACCGTGCCGTCGCGCATGCGCACGCGGCGGTTGCGCGCGAAGCGGAATTCGGCGCGCGAGGCGAAGCCCCACTCGCAGGGCGCCAGATCGGCCACGGCCGCGCCGACGACGGCCCCGAGCTTCCGCCTGAACTCGACGAGGTAGGCCGGATCGGGGGTCAGCTCGAAGGCCTGCTGCAGGACGGGTCCGGCGTGGTTGTGCGTGGCCGCGACGAGCAGGTGGTCGCCGGGGATCCCATGCCGCGCCTCGACGGCCGCGCGCAACTCGGCGACGAGCTGCCACGTCACGCGCGTGGTATCCATGCTCACGATGCCCAGTCGCACGCCGCCGGATTCGAAGACCGCGGCGCGGACGTGGAGCGGATCGAGGATTTCCGTCGCCAGGATCGGCTTGATCCAACCGGCGACCTGCGTGCCCAGAGGCGGAGTGATCTCGATTTCGGCGAATCCTGCGCGCATGGCTTGGCTCCTGGTAAAGGTACGATCCCTAAATGGCCGCCGATCGTTACAGCTCGTCCGCGTGCTCCAGGACTTTGAGTATGCCGTCGGCGGTCCGATCCACCACCTCGTCTCCGTTAGGGTAGCGCAACGGGACGGTCATGCCGGTGTGCGTCTCGGTATGGCGGCGGGCCTGCGGATATTGGGCCGGATCGTAACTGATCTTTCGCGCGAGGGGGTGGCTCCAGGGATGCCCGGCGCCGAAGCCGTTCTGCGCGCGGAAAACGGTCATCTCGGGGAGGATGAAGTTCTGCCATACGCTGGTCTGGACGCCCTCGGCGACCATGGCCGCCTTGAGCTTGTCGCGGAAGGCGCGCGGCTGTTCCTCGCGGCCGAAGTATTTCATGTCGAAACGAAGGGTGTAATTGTACCAATTGTGAGTGCAGCCTTGCGGTTCGGCGGGGAGGATCAGGCCCGGCGCGCCGCGCAGGCGCGCGGAGAGGCGCGCGGCGTTCTCGCGCTGGCGCGCGAGGTTGCGGTCGAGCTTGGCGAGCTGTGCGCGTCCCAGTGCGCCGGTCAGGTCGGGCATGCGGTACATCCAGCCAAGCGCGTAGGCGTGGTAGTCGCGGTCCTCTTGGGGCGCGCGGGTCTCGCCGAAGGACCAGAGCTGCCGCGCGCGGGCGAGGGCCTCGTCGTCGTCGGTGACGAACATCCCGCCTTCGCCGGCGCAGAGGCACTTGTTTTGGTTGAAGCTGAACGCCGCGCAGTGGCCGAGCGTGCCGACCTTGCGCCCCTTGTAGAGCGCGCCGTGGGCCTGGCAGGCGTCTTCGATGACCTTCAGACCGTGCTTGCGCGCGACGGCGAGGATCGGGTCCATGTCCGCGGACAGGCCGTGCAGGTGGACGGCGACGATCGCCTTGGTGCGCGGCGAGACGGCGGCTTCGAGCCTGGCCGGGTCGAGGTTCATCGTCTCGAAGTCGATGTCCACGAAGACCGGGATCGCGCCGTGGTGCAGGATGCATGTCGCGGAGGAGGACCAGGAGTACGCGGCGACGATGACCTCGTCGGCGGTGCCGCAGCCGCAGGCGACGACGGCCATGTGGAGCGCGGCGGTGCCGGAGTTGGTCGCGATGGCGTGCTTGTTGCCGTTCCACGCGGCGAATTCGGCCTGAAAGGCCTGGCTGTTCGGACCGTAGGCGTGATTGGGCTGCTCGAGCGAGGCGAGGACCATGCGCCGGTCGGTCTCGTCGATCTCGGGCCAATCGCGGAGGAGCCCGCTGGGAACGGCCTTGGGACCGCCGTGGAGGGCCAGGGGCGAGGTGGTCTGGACGGACATGGGAGCCTCCCGAGGTTCAATGTCGGCTTGCGCGCCGGATGCCTGCGTGGACAGTAAATCCCCGGGCGCGGCGTCGCGCCATACGAATGTCTTGCCAAGACGGGTAGGATCTTGCGGAGGGCTTGCGGTGCCCGCGAAGCGGCCGGACGAGACCCGCAAGCGCGTGACGCTCCCGCCCCGCGACGGCGAGGCCTGGGCGCAGGAGCTCCGCCGCGCGCTGGCGCATCCGCCCCGGCTCGAGAGCCTGCAAATGATGAGCCTCGGCGACGTCTGGGGCGAACGCTTCCACAGCACCCAACGGCACGAGCTGATTCACGTCCTGGAGGGCCGCGCCACGATCCAATACCGCAAGCGCGCGTTCCCGGTGGGCCCCGGCGCGACGTTCGTCATCCCGGAGGGGACCGAGCACAAGGACCTGCGGCAGGCCGACGGCGAATACCGCGTGTTGTACCTCTTCTTCAAGTGGCCTGAAGCGGGCGGGCTGCTGGAGGCCCTGAATCCGCGCGCGCTGGCGGGGCTCCCGGACGGCGCGAAGGCGCACCTGCACGCGCTGATGAGAGAGCTGGAGCGCGAGTACCTGCAGGAAGCGCCGGGCGGTTTCGAGCGGATGCAGGTGCTTTTGCTGGAGGCGTTGCTGGCGCTGCTGCGCGGGGCGCACCGGGCCGCGCCTTCGTCGGGCGACGCGCGCTCGCGCGCGGCCGCGCGCCGGCGCGAGGAATTGTCCGCGGACGTATACACGTGGCTCCAGGCGCATTACGGCGAACCGGTCGGACTGGAGGACCTCGCCGCGCACTTCGGGGTCAGCCCGTTCAACCTCTGCCGCGGCTTCTCGCAGGCCCGCGGGCTCTCGGTGGTGGAGTCGCTGACGCAGATCCGCATGGAGCATGCGCGCGCGCTGCTGGAGGAGGGCAAGCTGAGCGTGAAGGAGATCGCGGCGCGGATCGGCTACGCGGACGCCAACTACTTCGCGAAGGTCTTTCGCCGCGCGCACGGCCAGTCGCCGAGCGCATTCCAGGCCTCGCTGCGGAAGCGCCAAATGCCCTGAATACCGGAATAGAAGCCCATGCCCTGTACATACAGCGGCGGGAGCCCAATTCCAAAGGAGACGCGATGCGTTCGATCGAACTGACGTGGTGTCTGGCGGCGGCGCTGTTGACCTTGCACGCCTGGAGCGAGGACGGCGTCGCGGGCAAGCCCGAGGACGCCAAAGGGCTGGCCGTGGGGGACCGCGTGCCGGCGGTGACGGTGAAGCAGGCGGACGGGAAAGAGGTGAACCTGGCCGAGGCCATCAAGGCCAAGCCCGCGCTGCTGATCTTCTACCGCGGCGGCTGGTGCCCGTTCTGCCACCGGCACCTCGCGGCGCTGCAGGAGATCGCGGGCGAACTGGAAAAGGCCGGCTACCAGATTCTCGCCGTCAGCCCGGAGACGCCGGAAGACCTTCCCAAGACCGCCGAGAAGAGCAAGGCGGGCTACACGCTGCTCTCCGACACCAGCCTGGCGGCAAGCAAGGCCTTCAAGCTGGCTTTCAAGATGGATGACGCGACGATCGAGAAATACAAGAAGTACAAGTTCGACTTGAGCGCGCACCACTGGATCCTTCCGGCGCCGGCGGTCTACGTCGTCGGCACGGACGGGAAGATCGCCTTCGCGCACGTCAATCCCGACTACAAGTCGCGGCTGGACAACGCGGCGATCCTGGCTGCGGCGAAGAAGCCGGAGTAGTCACGGCGCCCCGGGGGCGTGGAAGCTGGCGAGTCCATGCGCCAGGAAGATGCGCCTGGCATCGTCGAGGTCGAAGTTGAAGCGCGGATCGACGGCGAGGCGGAGCAGTTCGCCGACGGCATCGGCCTGGCGTTCGCGATCGTAACGCAGCGTATAGCGGTGGCCGTTCTTGATGTAGTGAATCTCGCGTACGGGGCGCGGTCTCGAGCGGGGCGATCCGGCAAAACGGCGCTGCAACATGCGGAGGCGTCCTTCCAACAGACAGGCGCCGGGGGGCCGCTTCCGAAGGCGGCGCCCCGGGCTGCCTGTCTTCCCCCTCCACGAAGAACCAGGATTCGACTGGGCGACGACAGATAGCATCGGCAGGCCGGGCGGGGAGGCTCCAGGAAAAAATCCACCCGCCGCGCGCGCCGGCCTCTACTGCCCCTGAATGTAATCGAGGAGCATGCGCACGCAGGCGCCGGTCGCGCCGGGCGGATGCAGGGGCGTGGCCTTGCCCGACATCGCCGTGGCGGCGATGTCCAGGTGCGCCCAGGGCGTCTGGTCGGTGACGAACTCCTTGAGGAACATCGCGGCGGTGCAGGAGCCGCCCTCACGGCCGCCGGTGTTCTTGATGTCGGCCTCGGTCGAATCGAGCTGCTTGCGGTACTCCTTCCAGAGCGGCATGCGCCAGAGCCGTTCGCCGGTGCGCTCGCCGCTGGCGTGCAGGGCATCGGCGAGCTTGTCGTCGCTGGCGAAGAGCCCGGTCGCGTGGTTGCCGAGGGCGATCACGATGGCGCCGGTGAGCGTGGCGAGATCGATCATCGCGCGGGGCTTGTACACGGTCTCGGCGTAGTGCAGCGCGTCGGCGAGGATCAGCCGGCCCTCGGCATCGGTGTTGTCGATCTCGATGGTGCGCCCGTTCATGGCGGTGATGATGTCGCCGGGGCGGTAGGCCTCGCCGGAGATCAGGTTCTCGGCGCTGGGTATGACGCCGACGACGCGCTGCGAGACCTTCAGCGCCGCGCAGGCCTGGAGCACGCCGATCACGGTCATGCCGCCCTGCTTGTCGTACTTCATCTCGGGGATGCTGGCGGCGGGCTTGAGCGAGTAGCCGCCGCTGTCGAGGGTGATGGCCTTGCCGACGAGCACGATGGGCCGGGACTTGGGGTCGCGCCCGGCATGTTCGAGGGCGATCAGGCGCGGCTTGCTGGCGGAGCCGGAGCCGACGGCCCAGAGCGCGCCCATCCTGCGCTGCCGGATCTGCTTGTCGTCGAGGACCGTGCAGCGCAAGCCGGCCTTGCGCGCGAGGCCCTTGGCGCGCTGGGCCAGCGTGACCGGGTTGATCACGTTCGGCGGCTCGTGGCCCAGGAAGCGCGCCAGATTGACGGCCTCGCCGGTCTTGCGCCCGCGCTCGAGCCGGGCCGCCAACCCGCGCGGGGCCTGCGCAGAGGCAAAGAGCACGTCCTTCACGCCGTCCTGGTCCTTCTTCTTGGCTTTGCGCTCGTCGTACTTGAAGCTGGCGAGGACCGCGCCCTCGGCCCAAGCCTGGGCGGCCTCTTCGCCGGCAACCTCGCGCAGCGCGTCCCAGGCGACGACGACGCGGGAACAGCGCGCGCCCGCGCACCATTTGTAAGCCTTCGCGCCGGCCAGCCGCACCTCGTCGGCAGGGGTCGAATCTTTCTCGCCCAGCGCAACCAACGCCACGCGCTTCAGCCCCGCTCCGGCCCCGCAAACGGTCGCGTCCACCGCGCCGGGTTCGCTTCCGCCGGCGTACTGCGCCGCGAGTTCCAGCAGCCGGGCGCGCGCGGCCGTCGCCAGCCCGCGCAGGGAGGGAACCTTGGGCTTGCCCTTCGCGACCTTAACCGGAACGAGCAGCACGTCGGCGCGCAGGCTTTGCGAAAGCTTGGCGAGGGAGAATTTGGGGGCGGCGGACATGGCTTTCCTTTCGTCGCAACGATTGCGCTGCAGAAGCGCGGAGCACGCAGGGAATGACCGGCCCTCTTGGCTTCGCGCCGTCCGTGGTGAAAAGATTGAACGCTCGATGAGGCTACTAGCGCATGCGGGCAGCCGCTAGCAAAGGAAGCGCGCAAGCCGCCGCTTCTTCCGTTGCTTCCCGGGCATGGTATCCTTGAGAGTTCAAGGATTATTCAGGGAGATCCGCCATGCGCATCGCCACGTCGCTGAACGTCTTTCTCAACCGCTGCGAGCCGGAGGCCGGCATTCCGAGGCTGGCCGCCGCGGGTTTCGATGGACTCGACTTCAATTTCTGCGACCTGCTCGAACAGCCCTGGCACGACGGGCCCGCCGCGGACCGCTGGCTTGAGAAGCTTGCCGCGGCGGCGTCCAAGGCGGGCATGAGCTGGGTACAGGCCCATGGGCCCATGTTCAATATGTTCAGCGCAGAAGCGCCCAATCCCGCGCGCATGGCGCTGGTGGAACCCTGCCTGCGCGCCTGTGGGCGGCTGGGCGTGCCGTGGATGGTCCATCATCCGGATGTGTTCGCCGGACCCTTCGACGCCGCGCACCGCATGGCCGTCCGCGAGCGCAACGCCGCCTATTTCCGCGCGCTCCTGCCGGCCTGCGAAAAGCACGGCGTGGGCATCGCCATCGAAAACATCTTCGACTCCGCGGCCTCCGGACGCGGCTGCCCGCGCTTTTATGGCGCCGTGCCGGACGAACTATGCGAACTGATCGACGCGATCGATCATCCGCTCGTCGGCGCCTGCTGGGACACCGGCCACGCGCGCCTGATGGGGCTCGAGCAGCGCACCGCGCTGAGTACGCTCGGCAAACGCCTGAAGGTCGTGCATGTCCAGGAGAACGACGGAAAGGGCGACGACCATATGCTGCCCTTCGCCAATGGGCGCGGCGGCGTGGACTGGGAGGCCGTCACCGCCGGCATGAGGGCCGCCGGCTTCGCGCATGCGTGGACCTTTGAAGTTGCGCGGGCGTTTCAGACGGTGCCGGAGGAACTCTTCGACGCGCAGTTGCGCTGGGCGGTGGACGTCGCGCGCCATCTGATCGCGCGCGTCGAGCGCGGTTGAACGGAGCCTGCCCGAGCCTCAGGAAAGCCCGCACTCCCTCAGCCAAGCGTAAAGGGTCTTGCGCGTGACGCCGAGGGTCGCGGCGGCGCGGGCCTTGTTGCCGCGCGCGTCGCGATAAGCCTTCTGAACGGCCTGGCGCCAGGCCTCGCCGCGCGGCGAGGCCTCCGGGGCGGGTTCCAGGACTTGCCGGGGCTGGAAGAAGCCGCCTTCGAGCACCGGGCCGTCCTCGCGCAGCGCCGCCTGCAGGATCACGTGCTGCAGCTCGCGCACGTTGCCGGGCCAGACGTGGACCTCCAGGCGCTCGAAGAAACGCGCCGAGAGCCCGAGCAGGCGCTTGTCGAGCTGAATCGCCAGGCGCTTCAAGGCGTCCTCGGCCAGCAGGCGCAGGTCCGCGCCGCGTTCGCGCAGGGGCGGCACGGCGAGCGCGAACTGGTTGAGGCGGTGGTACAGGTCGGCGCGGAAACGCCCCTGCGCCACCAACCCCGCCAGGGGCACGTTGGAGGCCGCGACAACGCGCGCGTCCACGGGGATCACGCGGTCGCCGCCGATGCGCGTGATCTCCCGCTGCTGCAACGCGCGCAGGAGCGCCACCTGCCCGTGCGGACTCAGCGAGGCGACCTCGTCGAGAAAGAGCGTGCCGCGGTGCGCGAGTTCGAACTTGCCGGCGCGGCGGCGCTCGGCGCCGGTGAACGCGCCTTTCTCGTGCCCGAAGAGTTCGCTCTCGAGCAAGGTCTCGGGGAGCGCGCCGCAGTTGAGCGTGACGAAGGCCTGGTGCGCGCGCGCGCTGAGGCGGTGCAACTGGCCCGCGACGAGTTCCTTCCCCGTGCCGGTCTCGCCTTCGACGAGCACGCTCACGTCGAATGGCGCGACGCGGCGGATCAACTGGAAGAGGCCGGCCATGGCCGGGCTGCGGCCGACCATCGGCCCCAGGCCTTCCTGCGCCGGAGCGCCCACCGCCGCTGCGACGCTCTTGAAGCGGCGGACCGTGGTCCCGGTGATGTCGCGCAGCGGAAGGCGCTCGAAGACGGAGCCGCCAGCGAAGGCTTCCACGCCGGTAAAGCGGAAGAGCTGTTCGAGATCCTCCGGCGTCGTCACCGGCCCGCCGTAGGCTATGCAGGGAATGCCTGGCGCGGCCTGCTTCACGGCCGCGTGCAGGGCGTTGAGCGTCGTGAAGGCCTGCTGGAGGCGATCGCGCTTTTCCTGGAGGTCCTCGATGCCTTCGGTCAGGCCCATCACCAGCACCACGCCGCTGCAGCCGCTGCCCGCCCAGCGCGCGGCTTCGTCCGCCTTGTAGGCGAACGGGAAGGTCTCGAAGCCCTGTTCGCGCGCCCAGCGCAGCGTTTCGATCTCGCCTGCCAGGCCGTGCCCTTCCGCTTCCAGGGCCGCGCGGAAGTTTCCGTCGATCGCGCCAACCGAGGGCCAGCACGTCAGCGCGTTCACGCCCCAGGCGCGGTAGCGTTCGAGCGCCGTCGCGAGGTCCGGATCGCCCGCATGGCCGAAGCAACCGGCCAGCACCGGAACGCCGTGCGCGTGCGGCAGGAGCTGCTCCCGCAGCAACGTCTCCGTCAGCGCGTTGCACGCGCCATACGGCATGAACGCGGCGAGGCTGGAGTGGCCGAGCGTGCGGAAGGTCCCGGCGCTGAGGCCCATGAGGAAATCGGCGCCGGCCTGCACGGCCGCGCGCGAGACCTGCCCTGAGCCGGCCACGACGCCGATGGCACGCCCATCCCTATTGGAGGTTTGTAGGAGCAGGCTTTGGAGGCTCATGAGAAGTGTATATCAATTATGTATACTAAAAGTAAACACATATCCATTTTGCCTACAGTTCCATTCTAGAATAAACTCATAATACCTTTTATTATATGGTTTTATAGTTTTAGTATGGATACTACCCATTGGCCTGCAGCTTGCCGTTCTTCAGCCCCAGACCAGGAGTTCAACATGTTTATCCGCTTCCTGCTTGCAGCCGAGCGCCAGTTTCAGCGATTGCCCTTTGGCGAGGTGGCGCGATTGAGCGACCCCAAGTTCGTCGGCGCCGAGAAGTTGACGGTGATGGACGTGAAGCTCAACCCGGGCGGCGGGCATGGATTTCACTTTCACCCGGGGCAAGAGGAATTGATCTACGTGCTCGAGGGGCGGATCGAGCAGTGGCTGGAGGCCGAAGCCAAGGTGCTGGGTCCCGGCGACGCGCTCTTCATTCCGCGGGCGACGGTCCACGCCAGTTACAACGTCTTCGCCGAAGCCGCGCGGGTGCTGGCGATCCTGGGGCCGTGCGCGGGGAACGACGGCTACGAGGTCGTGGACGTCTTCGAGCAGGCGCCGTGGAAGGACCTGAAGGGGCCGGTCCATGCCTAACGTCATGCGGCGCGCCTACGTCGTCGGCACCTGCGACACGAAAGGCGAGGAACTGCGCTATGTCCGCGACCTGCTCGCGGAGGCCGGGTTGCCGACGTGCCTGGTGGACGTGGGCACGCGCAGCCGCGCGCGGGACGTGGACGTGACGAGCGCCGAGGTGGCCGCCTTCGGCCCGCAAGGCGCGGCCGTGCTGGACTTCGATGACCGCGGGCGCGCGGTGACGGGGATGTCCGAAGCGCTGGCCGCGTTCCTGCTCACGCGGAAGGATTTGGGCGGGATCGTGGGGTTGGGCGGGAGCGGGAACACGACTCTGGTGACGCACGCGATGCGCGCGCTGCCGCTGGGCGTCCCCAAGTTGATGGTCTCGACGGTCTGCGCCGGGAACATCGCGCCGTACGTCGGCGGCAGCGACATCGCGATGCTCTACGCGGTGACCGACGTGGCGGGGTTGAACAGCATCTCGCGCGTGATCCTCGCCAACGCCGCGCACGCGCTTTACGGGATGATGGCGCGCCCGCTCCCCGCCGCGCGCGCTTCCAAGCCGGCCGTCGCGCTGACGATGTTCGGCGTGACGACGCCCTGCGTGACGGCGATCCGCAAAGACCTTGAGGCGGACTTCGACTGCCTGGTCTTCCACGCCACCGCGCAAGGGCGCAAGGCCGTGGAGAAGCTCGCCGGGTCGGAATGGCTCGCCGGGCAACTCGAGATCACCACCACGCAGCTCGCCGTCTTCACGCCGGGCTTCGAGCGCCAGAATCCAGACTACTTCGAGCCGGCGATTTGCGCGCGGCTGCCGCTCGTGGGTTCGGTGGGCGCGCAGGACATGCTCAACTTCGGGCCGCCCGAGACGATCCCCGCGCACCTGAAGCACCGGCTCTTTTACCGCCACAACGCCTTCGCCACGCTGATGCGCACGAACCGCGACGAGAACGCCGCTATCGGGCGCTGGCTGGGCGAGCAACTCAACCGCTTCGAGAGCCCCGTGCGCATGCTGCTGCCCGAGCGGGGCGTCTCGGCGATCGACGCCGAAGGGCAGCCGTTCTTCGATCCCGAAGCCGACGCGGCGCTCTTCGAGAACCTCGAGCGAACCGTGAAAGCGACGAAGGACCGCCGGGTGCTGCGCGTGCCGCATCACCTCAACGCGCCCGAGTTCGCGCGCGCGGCCGTCGAGGAGTTTTTATCCATCGTCTCCGCCCGATCCTGAACCGAACCGCAACCAAGGAGCTCAGCATGAACCCGACTCGTGAAGCCATTCTAAAGCGCCTGCGCGCGAAGATCGCCGAAGGCAAGCCGGTCGTTGGCGGCGGCGCGGGGACGGGGATCTCCGCGAAGTGCGAGGAGGCCGGCGGGATCGACCTGATCGTGATCTACAATTCAGGGCGCTTCCGCATGGCCGGGCGCGGCTCGATGTGCGGCCTGATGCCCTACGGCAACGCCAACCAGGTGGTGAAGGAGATGGCGTACGAGGTGCTGACGGCCGTGCAGCATACGCCCGTGCTGGCCGGCGTGTGCGCGACCGATCCGTTCATGCTGCGCGATCTGTTCCTGCAGGAACTGAAGACGATGGGCTTCGCGGGCGTGCAGAACTTTCCCACCGTCGGGCTGATCGACGGCACGTACCGCCGCAACCTCGAGGAAGTGGGCATCTGCTACCAGACCGAAATCGAAATGATCGCGCGCGCGCGCGAAATGGACCTGCTCACTTCGCCGTACGTCTTCAATGCCGAAGAGGCGAAGCAGATGACGCGCGCCGGCGCGGACCTGGTCGTCGCGCACATGGGCTTGACCGTATCGGGGACGATCGGAGCCAAGACGTACAAGTCGCTCGACGAGAGCGTGGCCGCGATTCAGGCGCTGACCGACGCGTGCAAATCCGTCCGTGAAGACGTCATCGTGATCTGCCACGGCGGCCCCATTGCCAGCCCCGAGGACGCGCAGTACGTCCTGGACCGCTGCGAGGGCGTGGACGGCTTCTACGGCGCGAGCAGCATGGAGCGCCTGCCGACCGAGCTCGCGCTGACGAAGCAGGTGCGGGATTTCGTGGACCTCAAGCTACCGAAGCGCGAGCCTGCGGTGGCGCGGTAAATCAGGTTTAACCACAGAGGACACAGAGCGCACAGAGAAGGCGTTGGAGAAATATCGGCAAGACGTTTTCCGTGTTCTCCGTGTTCTCCGTGTCTCCGTGGTGAGGAAAAACGATGCTCCGGTTCGCGTGCATGGAATTGATGTGGGGCGGGGTCGAGGGCGCGAAGTTCCCGCTTTGGCTCGACGAGGTAACCGTCGCGGGCTTCGAGGGCATCGCCGTGCGCGCGGGGACGCTCCAGCCGTTCCTCGATGCGCCGGAAACCTTGCGCGGCATGCTGCGCGAGCGGGGGCTGGGGCTGGCCGGCGCGTACCTGCGGTTCGACGAGGCCGAGGCGAAACTCGACACGCTCTGCGGGCTCCTGCGCAGGCTGGATTGCGGCGACGCGATCCTCCACGGCGGGCGTGCCGCGTCGGAGCGCGACCGGCTCGAAGCGGCTATCCGGATCGACGCGCTGGGCGCGCGCGCGGCCAGCCTGGGCGTGCGGCTCTCGTACCATCATCACAGCGAGAGTCTGTTCGAGACGCTTGAAGAGACCGAGTTGCTGCTGGCGCGGACCGATCCGCGGCACGTCGGCCTCTTTCTCGACACCGGCCACGCGACGCAGGACTTCCGGGGGCATCCGGTGGCCGAGCGCGCGGCGCTGCTGTTGCGGCGGCATCCGGCGCGCGGCCGCTTCGTGGAATTCAAGGCGTGGACGCCCGAGCGCGGGCTGGCTTCCGAGTTGGGCGCGGGGCCGCTCGACCTGGACGCCGTGGCGGCGGAACTGGTCCGCCTGGGGCACGCCGGCTGGATCACGCTGGAGCAGAACGCGCCGACGCCGGGCGCAACGCCGCGCGCGTGCGCGGCGCGGTCGCTGAAGGCCGCGCGGGCCTGCTTCGAACGGATCGCGCTGGGGCAGGCTCCCGCGCGCTGAAAGGACGTTGCCATGGAACCCGTACGCTTCGCCATTATCGGTTGCGGTTCGATCGCGCAGAAAGGCTACCAGCCGCGCTGTCTCGCGTATCCCGAGAAGCTCGCGCTGCACGGCTGCTTCGACCAGGACCGCGCGCGGGCCAAGGCTTTCAGCGCGGAGTCCGGCGGGGGCAGGGTCTACGGAAGCATCGACGAGGTGCTCGCCGATCCCGAGGTCGAGGCGGTCCTGAACCTGACGACGATCGACGGGCACTTTCCGGTCACGCTGGCGGCGCTGAAGGCCGGGAAGCACGTCTTCTCCGAGAAGCCGATCGCGATGACCTCGGCGCAGGCGGCGGAGCTGATCCGGGAAGCCGAGGCGCGAACGTTGAAGCTCGCCTGCGCGCCGTCTTCGCCGCTGGGCTACGAGCAGCAGAACGTCTGGGCGCGTATCCGCGCGGGCGAGATCGGGCAGCCGCATACGGTGGTCGGGACGTTCGCCTGCACGCGGCTGGAGGCTTGGCATCCGAACGCGGATGTCTTCATGACCCACGGGATCAGCGTGGCCGCCGACGCCGCGCCGTACCCGCTCACCGTGATGACGACGTACTTCGGCCCCGTCGCGCGTGTCTTCGGTTTCGCGCGGATCGTGGTCCCGGAACGCGTGCTTCAGACCGGCCCGCGCAAGGGCGCGGCGTTCAGGCCCAGCATCCCCGACCACGTGATGGGATTGCTGGAGTTCGCGAACGGCGTGCGCGGCTTCGTCTACACGGGCTGGTCGGGGCGCTCGGACGTGCCTCCACTGGAGATCCACGGGACCGAAGGCGCATTCGCGCTGAACCCGCACAACGACGGCGCGGGGATCCGGACCTGGTCGCAGTCGGGACATGAGGTCCAAAGCGTGCCGACGCCGCCTAAGGCAATGAAGAACGCGCTGGATTGGGGCAAGGGCCCGGTGGACCTCGCCGACGCGATCCGGCGCGAGCGTCCCGTGCGCTGCTCGCCTTACCAGGCGCGGCACGTCGTCGAGATTGCCGAGGGGCTCAACGAGTCGTCAAGGACCGGCGCGCCGGTCGTGCTGACGACACGCTTCGATCCGCCCGAGCCCGTGGGCGAGGTCGCACCGTGGGAATGATTCCAATGCGGAATGCAAAACGCGGAAATCGAAAATTGCTCTCTGTGGTTGACGCAGCCTACTCTCGAAGCTGCCTGGTCAGCGCGAGGTAGTTCGTGAAGGCGTAGTGAACGATGTTGCTGCCCATGCGGTACGCTTCGTCGATCTGCTCGGCTTTCAAACCGCTCCCGCCATTTTTTCCAGGCGTCGTTGATGTCGCCGGGGTGGTAGAAGACGATCCAGCGTCCTTCGTGTTTGATCCCCAGGGCCTGATTGCCGCCGTGGTGCCAGAGCGGCGGGGCGCCGTTGGGGAAGGGGTAGGGCTGCTGGAAGATCGGATCGTCGTCGCTGATCACGACGAGCGCGTACTCGGGAAGAGCCTGCTTCATCAGGCCCTGGAAGCCGCGGTGCCAGTGAGGATGGCCGCAATCGGCGAAGAGCATGCCGCCGTCGAGAAGATACTGGCGCAGGACCTTGGCGTCGTCGCGCGAAATCCGGATCTGGCTCGAACCGGTCATGTAGACGAACGGTGGCGCGTAGCCGGGCTTGTACTCCTTGAGCAGGCGGATGGCGTGGCTTTCGCCGGCGGTCGCGGTCTTAAAGCCGTGGCGGTGGTTGAAGTCGGCGAGGAAGTTGATGTCCGCGCCGCTGCGGGCGTCCATGCCGTCGTTCCAATCGGGCCCGTCGTACTCGAGGCGGATGAAGCGGACCTTCGCGTTCTCCATGCCGTCGGGCCAGCCGCCGGTCTTGCCGCCGCCTTGGCCGAGCTTGCCGGCCTTGGCGGCCTCGCCGGCCTTGTACTCGACCTTCGACAGCTCCTCGACTTTCTTGAACTGCTCCGAGTCGTCGAGGTCCGGCTGGTTGAAAAGGATCGCGCTGTTGGGATTGAGGACGTACTTCTTTTTCTTTTTCGGCTTGGGCTTGACCATCTGTACGAGGGCGACGACGGGCTGGCCGCTGCCCTTGGGCACACGGTAATCCTCCACGCGGCCGGCCCAGAGCGAGAGAAGCCACGGCAGGATCACGATGAAGAAGAAGTGCAGCGCCACGCTCCAGATCGCGCTCTTGCGGTATTGTGGATCGGGGCCGTGGGTGCGCAGGTTTTGAAAGAAGCGGTCCCCGGCGGCGGGCTCCTCGGGTTCGCGCCCCGTGTACGCCGCGATGATTCCCGCGCGCCAGGCGTGCAGGTGGCAGAAGACCGCGATGCCCAGGAGCGGCAGGCATGGCCAGAGCCACGCCAGGCGCCAGAAGAAGACGTCCACCGCGCCGGCTTCGAAACCGCCGAACTTGACTTCGTGCGCTTGCAAGAGCCACGTGCCCTGGAAGACCGTCGCGCCGTACAGGCCGGCCGCGAGGTACACGCCGAGGCAGCTCTTGCGAACCACCGAGAGCGCCCAGCCCTGCCGGATCCAGGCGGCCGCGGCGGCCAGAACGCACCAGCTTCCGAGGAGGAGGCACGCGAGCGCGGCGACGCGCGCCAGGCCGTCGACGCCTTCGCCGGCCAGGATGCCCGCCGCGGACGGCTGCGCCTGCTGAAACGCCGTGTATCGGCCGGGAACCCAGCGCCACGCGCCAAGCAGCAGCGCGCCCAGCAGGACCAGGAGCGGAGAAAGGGTCCAGGCAGGCGCGCGAAGCGCGGTGGGTCGGGAGGGGGCTTGGGCCATGGTCAGCTCGCGCGCGTGCGCCTACTTGCCCGAGTTGGTCTCGTCGATGCTCAGGCCCAAGTCGCCTTTTGGCGCCTTGGGAATTTCGTCGGGCTTGGCGGTATCGGTGATCCGCTGCATGACCGGCGAGGTCTTCTGCGCGGCGGTCATCCCGGTCTTCGCTGGGTCTTCGGTTTTTTTCGGCCGGCTTCGTGTCCGGATCGGCCTTGGCAGGCGCGGCGGCATCGGTCTTTTGCGTCGCGTTCGGCTTCGCGGAGGAATCGGCAGCGTGGTTCGAATCCGCGCGCGGCTCGGCCTCCGGACTAACGAATCGATAGAGGTATCCGGCCGACGTCGCGCCGATGACGAGTACGTGCAACAGGATCGCGATGGCGATGCAGGGCCCGAAGCGGGTCCTGGAGAAGCCGGCCATCAGTTCGTCAGGCGTTACGCCGGGCGGCTCGGCACGGGTTTTCTTGGCCACGTCTTGCTCCTTCAGGGTGCGGCGGTTGGCGATTCCTTGAGCGGCTCCCCGAGCGCGGCGACGGTTGCGCCGGCCTCGGCGAGCGCGCGCAGCACGGGTTCGTAAACGCGTTTGGGGACGTCCTGATCGCAGACGAAGAGCACGGTCTTTTCATCCTGGGTCGCCTTGCCCTCGAGCAGCGCGGCGACGCCGTCCCCGACGGATTTGGCGCTAGGCATCTGCTTGCCCTGCAGCCACAGGCGCAGGTCGGTGTCGATGGCTACGATGACGGCGCGCTCCTTCAGTTCAGCCAGGTCTGGGGCCCGGGGCGGAACGGCCTTGGCGGTGTCTTTGGCGAAGGTGCTGCAGATCATGAAGAAGATGATCAACAGGAAGGCGATGTCGCCCATGCTCGCCACGGGGACCTGAATCTCGGCGTCGTTCCTGCGGCGCCTGCGCTTCACGTGCCGCCTCCGTCGTCGTCCTCTTCGGTCACCACGGCGACCACGCCGCCGGCCGAGGCAATGGCGCTCATGACCTCATAGTAGCGCTGGTAGGGCACGTCGCCGCTGGATTCGAGGAGGACGACCCGGCCTTCGCCTTCCTGCTCCTTGAGTTTCAGCTCGGCGAGCGTTCGACGCAGATCCTCGAGGTTCAGCGGCTTCTCATTGAAGAGGATCTTGCGGTCGTGGAGTTGGATGGTGTTGGACTTCTTCGCCTCGGGGACGCCCTTCTCGCCGGCCGGCGCGTCGGTCGTGAACCCCGTGCGCTTGGCCAGCGACGTGGCGAGGATGAAAAAGATGATCAGGAGGAAGGCGACGTCGGAGAACGAGCTGACCGGAACCTCGACTTCCTCCTTGCCCTTGTGCTTACGCCGCATGCGCATGAGAGGGCTCCGGGCCGCCCGGCGCGGTCTTCAGGTAGTCGAGCAGTTCGGCGGCGGCTTCGTCCACTTCCAGCTCGATCTTGTCGGCCAGCGAGCGGAAGAAGTTATAGGGGACGACGGCGGCGATGGCGATGATCAGGCCGGCGGCCGTGGTGATCAGGGCTTCGGCGATGCCCGCGCCGACCAGTGCCGAGTCGAGCCCCGCCGCGCCGGCGAGCGCTTTGAACGAAACGATCATGCCCGTCACCGTTCCGGTCATGCCCAGTAGCGGCGCGACATTTCCGACGGTGGCCAGGACGTAGAAGCGCTTGCTGATCGCGCTGAGCGCCCGTTCGGTGTGGTCCTCCATGGCGTTGCCGACGACGACCTGGATCGTTTCAGGCGTGCGCTTTGCCGGATCCAGTTTGCGGTAGGCGTGGAGGCCGGCGAGGAGCACAGCCGAGACCGGCCCGGGCGTCTCGGCGCAGAGTTCTTCGGCCTCTTCGACGTCGCCGTCGGCCAGGCTCTCGCGCACGTCGGTGCGGAGCGCGTTGTGGTCGATCTTCCCGTGGCGGTAAAAGGCCCAGGCGCGGTCCAGGACCACCGCCCAGGCGATGAAGCTCAAGAGGATGAGCGGCAACATCATGACGCCGCCGTTGACGATGGTTTCGAGCACGTGGCGCTCCTTAGCGTATGGGCCGGCCTCGAAAGGTTACTGGTTGCCGCCCTGGGCGTCGATCTGCTGGAAGCCTTCCTCCGTCAGCATCCCGCGCGCGTACTTGGCCCAGACGGTCTCTGGATAGTTCCAGGTCAGGTTTTTCAGCACGCGGTAGGCGTTGATCAGGTCCTGCTGATCGTAAAGGGAGCGCCCGCACCAGTACATGGCGCGCGGGGCGAGTTCCTTGTCCGGATGCGGATCTTCGAAAACCTCTTTGAAGGTCCGCACGGCTTCGGGCAGGAGCGTCGCATGCATATAGGCCTCGCCGGCCAGGACTTTCGTGTTGAGCGCCAGCGTGTGGTCGGGGAAGCGGACAGAGAGGCGCAACAGCACCTCGGCCGCGGTGCGGTACATGTCCCTGGCTTGAATCAGGAGCTTCTCCTTCCCGACCGGATCTTTCTCCTTGTCCGCCTGATCCTTCAGGTCGCTCCCCTTCTTCCAGAAGTATTGGCCCAATTGCGAGATGGTTTCCGCGATCAATTCATGCTCTGGGTAGCGGTAGGAAAGCTTCACGTACTCGTCGCAGGCGCGGTCGATGTCGCCCATCTTCTCGTAGGCGTAGGCCTTTTTGAACTGCGCCTTCGGGGCATAGCCGCTGTCGGGGTAGGCGGTCACGAGGTCGCTGAAGCGGACGATGGCCTCCAGGTAATGCTTCTTGCCCGCTTCGGGATCGGTGTTCTCGAGCGCAAATTCGAGCGCAAGATTGGCGAGCAAATAATCCGCCTGCACCCGCGACTCGGTGTCGGGATGCTCCAGCAGGGCCTCTTCGAGGATCTTCTTGCCTGTGGCGATCTCTTCCTGGGCAAGCTCCTTCTCGCCGAGCTTGCGGTGCGTCTTCGCCTGCTCGAAATAGGCCTCGGCGATCGTGAACTGCGTCTTGACGGCGATCTCGGGGTCCTGGAAGCGCTTCGTGAAGGGCACCACGGCCCCGTCGGCGCCTTTGAAGATCTCCAGGACGCGCGTGACGTGCTCGTGGCCGGGCCCAGGCGCGTACGACACCGTCACCTTGTCGCCGTACGCGACGGGAAATACGGAAGGGTCGTCCGGCGCGGCCTCGTCCTGGTGCGCGAGCGAGACCAGACCCTTGAAGATGCCGGTGTGCTCGAAGGTTTCGGCGAGCTGGACCGTGCGCTTGCGCCCGCCGGGGGCCGCCAGTTCGAGTTCCACGTGGTCGCGCGCATCGGTCGTGTCCCGGGTACGGTGCACGAGGCGGAAGTAGACCTTCTCTCCCACGTAGGCGCCGCCTAGCGCCTCGCGATAACGGCGGTCCATCAGGTCGAAGAAGATGTCGCCGCCGAGCTTGACCTCGCGGACGATCCAGCGCTCCTCGCCTGCGCCGTCTTTGTACGCGAAGCCCAGAAAGATGGAGTCGGCGCCGTTGAGCAGCAGCTTCGGCGCGCCCTCGTCGCGCTCGAAGGCCGGCGCGTCCTCGTCCGGTTTCCAGTCCACCAGGGATTTCTCGGGCAGCGGGCCGAGCGCCAGCGGAACCTGGAACGTAAAGCGGCCTTCCTCGAGCGCCAGGCCGGCGGGAGCGGCGCCGCGCAGCAGCACGTCCAGGTATCCGGGCGGCGGTTTGAGCCGCGACGGGCTTCCGGGCGCCGCGACCAGCTTCAGGGTGCCCGGCGCGGCGAGGTCGAAGGGGGCCTGCGGATTTGGAGCCTTCGCGCGCCCGGAAGAAGTCTGCGCGTACAGCACGGCCTCGCTGAGCGAAGTGTAGGCGATCGTCGGGAAGCGTATTTCGGCCAGCAGCGGTCCCGTTACAGGGGCGCTGATTGGTTCGGCGCCGGTCGGCAGGGCCGGACAGGCGGCGAGCAGCCGGCGCGTCGGCACGATCGTCTCTTCGGTCGAGGAGGCCGAAGCGGCGAGGTGCTTCGCGCGTTCGAGGTCCTGGCCCTGAAGCGCCGAACTGGAGACCTCGTAGACGCGGAACTCGGGTTCTACGAACCAGGCCTGTTCGACCACGTGGGTGCGTTCGAAGGGTACGCCTGGATCGTTGTTCTCGCGGTCGAGGTACGCAAGGACGAGGTCCTCGTCGCGGCCAACCTGGATCTCCACGTCGCGCTGCGCGGCCGCCTCCACCGGGAAGATCCGCCCCAGGAAGATGCCGCTGTGTGGGAGGGTCTCCAGGGCCTGAACCTCGATCTTCCTGCCGCTCGCGGTACTGGCGCGGAACGTGACCTGATCGGGCTCGGCCGAGGTGTCTGCGTCGGGATCGTTGATGAAGACCGTGACGTTGTCGCCGGGCTTGTAGCGGCGGATGGGAATGAAAGTCTGCTTCTGGTCCGCCCGGGCCGCGCGCCGGTCTTCGCGGACGTCGACGGCCGCAAGCCTGGCGTCGTTGAAGGTCGCGGAGAGCGACGCGGAGAGCACCGCCTTGTCCGGCGTGATGTGCTGGGGGTCGCTGTAGCTGACCGAGATGCGGTCGCCGGGGACGACTTCGAGCTGCCCGTTCTGTCGCAGCGCCTGGAAATCCTCCTTGGGGGGCAGGACGGTCGCGCCGTCGGCCGCCGTGAGCGTCAGCTTGTCGAGGGCGGGCGCGTCGGAGGCGTAGTCCTCGATCAGCAGGCGCACGACGCGGGCACGGGCGCCGGCCGGGAACGCCACTTCAAAGCGGGCGTTGTTCTCCGCCGCCGTTATTTGTGCGGCGGGGGTCTGAAGGGCGGCGGCCTTGGCTGCCTCCTTGGGCACGCCGAACAGGTCCATCGGGCAAGCCGCGACGAAAGGCTCCTGCTCGATGTCCTGCTGGAGTTCGAAATGCGTGCCGTGGTGGACGCGGCACCAGAGATAGACGTCGATCCGGTGCGCGCCGTCCTTCAAGGCTCGCGAGACGGAGCCCGGCTCGTCGCCGGCTTGCCCGTCCAGCGCGATCACGGCATGGCAGTTTGGCGAGGACTTGTCGAAGACGAACTTGAACGTGCGGACCTTGTGGCCGCGCTGCACGAAGCCGGCCTGGAGATGCGCCAGGAACAGGTCGTCGTGATTCAGCTTCAGCAGGTTGCGTTGGTCAAACACGTTGCCGTCCAGGCGCCCGGAGCATGTCTCTTCTTTGCGCTTCTGCGTCGGCAGGTCGAGGGTCCGGACGGGCGTGCCGGCCTGGATGAAGCCCAGGTCCAGATAAGCGCGGAACTGCTCCAGCGTGCGCGGGACGTCGCGCCCGCCGAGCTTGACGACGCTCACGCGCGGCGAGCCGTCCCAGGCCGGCAGCGGCTGCGGCCAGCTCCCGACGGTTTCGAAGTGCCGGCCGTTCGGCGAGATCTCGACGCGGAAGGCCTTGAGCGCGCGCGCGGGATCCCGGGCCAGCACCGTCAGCTTGCCCAGCGCGACGCTGTCGGCGAGGTCCACCGAGAACGCCTTGGGGCGCAGATTGTCCGGGCGCGCGCGCCAGGCGGGGTACGCGCCCGGCGAGATCGCGTGGTTGGGCTGGCTGCCCTCGTCGGAATCCGAGGCGTGCGCGGTGGCCTGCGCGCCCGCCGTCGGCACCGCGCCTTCGAAGATGCCCGTGGCCGGGCCGGTTTCCTTGAGCGCGAAACCTTCGACGCGGTCGCCGCTGGAGGTCTCCACCGAGACGAGCACCTCGTCGATGCCGGCCGTCGCGCTGCGGTCGGGGTCGGCGACGCGGACGTTGATCCGGTTGCCCGGCTTGACCTGGTTGGGTTCGCGGCGGTCCGAAAGCGCGACGCTTTCCGCCGCGCCCGCGTCCTCGCGCTCCAGCCGTTGCCGGAGCGTGCGCTCGAGCGCCCGCGCCTCCAGTTCCTCCCGGGTCAGAATCGCGCCGGAGGAGACGAAGAGTTCGGCGTCGCTGCGCACGGTCAGGCGCGAAGGCTTGCTCTCGGCAACTTTGTGCTTGGCCTTGAACTCGGGCGAGTAGTCGTAGTCGATGCTGTCGGCGCCGAGCACCTGGAGGACGTGGTCGTTGGGGACGGCCTGGCCGAGGCGTGTCGGAAGCTGCCCCTGAAAGCGGGTCTTGGAGTCGTCGGCGGGCAGCAGGTTGAACGTCTCGACGTCGCCGCTCGCCGTGGTGACGCGCGCCTCGACCGTGAGCGCTTTCCCGACGATCGCGAGGTTGCGGTCCTCGAGGCTGACCTTCAGCGGCGCGCCGGGCACGAGGATCTGCTGGTTCTCGAGCTGCCCCGGGACCACGTTTAGCGCGGCCTCGTACTTCTTCTGCGCGATCAGGACTTCCTTCTTCAGCAGCTTCGCATCGGCGTGGTCGGGCGCGCGGAGGAGCGCCTTGTCCAGCGCCTCCGCGGCTTCCAGAAGCTGGCTCTGGTCGAACTTCACCAGCGCGATCTGATACCAGGCCTGCGTCTGGAGGTAGCGGTCTGCGTGCTCGGCGAGCCGTTCCAACTGGTCGAGAGCCTTGTCGTACTGCCGCGTGAGGCGGTCCACCTCCGCCGTGCGCAGCAGCGCGTCCTTCTGCGCCTGGGTGTCCTTGTAGGCCTGGTTGACGGCGAGGGCCTCGTACTGCGCGCGCGCGCGGGGGAATTCCTTGCGCGCGAAGGCGATGTCCGCGTACGCCACTTGCAGGGCCGCGCGCGCCTCCGCGTCGTACCCCGCCGGCGCGCCGTCGGCGTGCTGCAGCAGCACCCGCGCGAGCTTCTCTGCCGCGTCGAAGGACTGCAGCTCGGTGTTACGCTTCACAAGCCAGAGGGCGAAAGCCGGGTCGAGGTCCTTCAGCGCGGCCAAGGCGCGCGGCGCGTTGGCGGCGTACAGTTCCCAGGCCGAAGTCAGGTTGTTCTCGAGGTACCGCTCCTGCGCCGCGAAGATCGGGTAATTCGGGTCGTTGCGCGAGACCGCCAGGCCCCCGCCGACCTTGGAGAGCGCCTGCGTGCGCACGGACGCCAGCGCGGCGGCGGCGTCCTTGTCGAGCCGTTCGCCGGCGATCTCCAGGCCCGCCAGGGCCACCGAGAGCGCCAGATGGAGTCGGCCTTCCCTGAAAAGACCGCCCGCCAGGTCGGCCAGCGCGCGCTGTGCCTGCGCGTTGCCGGTATCCCGAGCGATCTCCCACAGGTTCGGCGCGTAGCGGAAGAGTTCATCCTGCCGCTTGTAGCGCTCCAGCCCCGCGCATGCGGCCGAGACCAGGTACTCGTAGCCCCAGCCGCCGTGCCAGGCATCCGGCCGGCCGGCGGGAAAGAAGCGCAGCAGCGTATCGAGTTCCGCCTCGCTCGGCGCCTCCTTGACCGAGCGGAAAACCGCAAGCGCCTGGAGCCGGGGCGCCATGACGCGGAACGGCGCGGCGGAGACCCGGTCCATGTAGCCGGCAAGGCGCTGGAACCACTGGGCCCGTTCGGCCTCGTCCTTCCACCCCTGCGAGAAGCGGCACCAGCCCATCGCGTAGGAGTCGAAGCGGGTCTTGCCGTAGCGGGCTTCGAGTTGGTCGAGGCACGCGTCGCGCAACGCGGGCTCGGATTCCTCGAGGCGCCGATGCAGTTCCCAGAGCGCTTCGCCGGAGTAATCGGGCTTCACGCCTGACGCTTCGCTAGGGTAGCGCTCCCATTCGGCGAGCGCCTGCGCGGCGTAATCGCGGATCGCGCGCTTTTTGTCCTGCCCGCCGAAATGCCAGTAGCGGTAATCCAGGTAGCCGGTCTTCCGCGCCTCTTCGAGGTACAGCTCGTCGAAAGCCGTCTCGACAGGGAACTCCGCGCGCAGGCCCTGGAATTCGTCGCGGACCTGCTGCATGTACGCGAGCGTGCCCGAGCGCATCCAGGACTCGGGGCGGTAGGCGTCGCTGAGCCAGGTCTTGTTCCGAATCAGCGCGGCCAGCGTCTTGAGGCCGTGATCCTGGTCGCGCCAGCCGTTGCCGCGCTTGAGGTTCCGCAACGCGCCGTAGAGCCGCGGCCAGAAGCGTTTTTGCGCGAGCTGGGCGGCGAGCGCCTCGTCGAGCAAGTCGACGAGCTTCAGCGCCGCATCCATCTCGCTCTTCTGGATGTTGTTCCCGCCGTTCCATTCCTTCTTCGCGGAAACGATGCGGTTCAGGAGTACGACGCAGCGGCGCTCGTCGTCCTCATTCTCGAGGCGCGCGAGTTCCTCCTTGAACAGCGCCGCGGGCGCTTCGAAGTCGTTGAAGGCGCGGATGCCCGACTGGATCGCGAAGGAGAGCATGGCCGCGCCGTAGGGGGTGTGAGCCGTGTTCCAGTCCTTGTGGGCTTCAAAGACCGGCCGCGCGGCCTTCCAGTAGGCCTCGCGGTCCTTCGCGCGCGCGGCGGCGACGAGATCGGCCAGTTGCTTGCAGAGCGGGTTTGGGGGAGCGGCGAGTTCCTTTCCCGAGACCAGCGCCTGATAGGCCGCGTCGAGCTCTTCGAGCTGCGCCTTGAGCGCGGGGTGCTTCTCCTTGGGAATGCCCGCGCCGTTCTTGTCGAACTCCTTGCGCCATTGCCTGAACTCCTGGTAGGGCCGCTCGAAGGCCTCGCGCCGGGTCTTTTCGTCGTAGGGAACCCAGGCGAGCGCCTTGAGCAGGCCGGCGGCCAGCGCCTTGTCTCCCGGTTCCGCGCCGCCGAACTGCCAGGCCAGGCGCGCGTAATCTTGCGCGGCGCCGGCATCGAAGTAGGCGATGGGCGAGGCCGCGACGAACTCGCGCCCGACGTCCAGCCGCGTCTTTTCCCAGTAATGCTGCGGCAGCGCCTGTTCCTTGGGGCGCTTGTAGTTCAGCCATGCGCCGGCCACGTACTGCGAGAAGGTCGGGTAGACCTCGTGAAAGTCGAGGTGCCAGGTCTCTTGAGTGAAGAGCTGCCGCGCCAGCGCCGCGAGATCGCCGTCGGCGGCGAGGCAGCGGATCGCGGCGGCGGCCTGCCCGCCGGCTCCGGCCGTCCACTTCGCCTGCTGGCGATAGAGGTCCGGGCCTTCGGCGCGCTCGAATGCGAGTAGCGCGCGGCGGGGCCCAGGGCGCTGAAAAAACGCGGGATCGGCTTCGGCCCAGGCCGCCCAGCGCGCGGCGGGTACGAGATAGCCGGTCATACGCCGGCCGTGCAGCTCCCAGTCGATGAACGCCTCCTTCTGATCGGGCGGGAGCAGGGGGAATGCGTCCACGAAGAAGGCTTGAATCTCCGCCTTGTTCTGGCGGAAGAAGCGCTCATCGAAGTGACGCCAGCCCTTGAAGAAGGACGTGGCGATACCGCACAGGGAACTGGAGGCCGGGCTCGCCTTGAGGCGGGCTTCGGCGGCCGCGCGCAGCCGCTTCCAGGCCTCGGCCGCCAGCGGCTGTTCCCATTTGGAGGTCCAGTCCAGGGTCTCCAGGCAGGCGCGGTGGTACGCACAGGCCGCGCGGCGGGCTTCGTCCCGAATTGCAGGCTCGAGCGCCTTGAGCACGGGAACGAGGTCGGCCTTGCCCGTGTAGTCCTCGGCGACGCGCTCCAGAAGCCAGTCCAATTCGCTCCAGTAAAGCTGTTCCTGCGGCAGCGGAAGCTTGTCGGCGAGGATCTGCGCGAGCTTGCGGGCGTACGGGACGAAATCGTTGCGCGCCTTCGCGGTCCTCAGGAACCAGCCGTCGAACTTGCGGGCGAGCGGATCCTGGCGCAGGTTAAATCCAGACCCGGCCATGAACTGGTAGGCCGCGTCGTCGTTACGGAGGAAATCGACGAGCAATTCGTACAGCCGTCCGGCGGCGCGGCTGGACTCCGGGCCGGGCTGGGCGTCGGCCAGGTAGGCCTTGTAGCGTGAGATCGCCGAGTTGTAGTCGGCGGCAAGCGCGGCGAGTTCGGCGGCTTCGCGGAGCAGCTCGCGCCCGGGCTTACGGCGCTTGGCGAGGCTGGCGCCGAAGGCCGCGGAAGCGTCGCGCGGGCGGCCCAGCTCGCGGCCGAGCTTGAGGATGCGCGCGAGGTCCGCGTCTTCCAGGCCTTGCGCCGCCTGCTTGAGCAGCGTCTCGAACGCTTCGGCTCCCGGGGCTTCGCCCGCGCGAGCGGCGGGGACGGCCGCGCAGGCGGCCAGCAGCAGCGCGGGCCACGCGCCGGTCATGCGAGGGATCCGGTTCATGGTCTTTACTCGCCCTCCGCGGCGGGCGCATCGGCGCCGCCTTTGAGCCGGGCCTCGATGCGCGGCAAAACCTTGCGCGCTTTTTCGGCGAAAGCGCTCGAGGGGTACTCGCCGATGAGCTGGGTGCATTTATCCTTGGCTTTGGCGATGTCCCCCATCTGGAACGCGACGATGACCCACTTCAGCAGCATGCCGTCGAGGAACGAGGCGTCGGGGTAGTCCTGAAAAACCTGCTCGAGCAAGTCGTTGGCCTGGACGAAGTCGCGCGTCTTGACGTAATAATCCACGAGTTTGGCCAGGGACTCGCCCGCGTATTGGCTCTGCGGGAACTGTTCCGCGCAGCGCTTGTAGAGCGGTATCGCATCCTTCTCGCTCTTGGCTTCCTCGGTGCAGCGCGCGATCTGGTAAGCCGCCTCGGGCTTGGCCTGGGAGTTCCGCAGCTTGAGCACCTGGCTGAAGACGCTTTGCGCGCCGGCGAAGTCCTTGGCCTCGAATTTGACCTTGCCGATGCCCATCAACGCCTGGTCGGAAAAGGGCGAGTCCGGGAAGAGCCGGTTGAAGAGTTCGCAGGTGCGCACGGCCGCGGCGAGGTCGTCCTTGACCATATAGAACTCCCACTTCATCTTGAACGCCTCTTCCTTGAGCGAAGTGGGGAGGTCCGCGCGGCTGCGCAGGATCGGTTCGACGAGCACGAGGCCTTCGTCGCACTTCTCCCCGGCGCCCTTGCGCAGGCCCATGCTCCGGAAGATGCGGCCCAGCTCGAGGAAGGCCTGGGCGTCGCGCAGTTCCTTGCGGGCCTTCAGCAGAGGGTCGAAGATCACCGCCTGGGTGGCGCGGGGCCGGCTGTCGAGATCGCCGATGACCGCCAGCTTCGTGCGGACCTCGCGCGCGGCCTCGCCCCCGATGTGCCGCTCGTCGACGAAGGTCGCGACGATCTCGTCGTTGAGCAGGCAGGCAAGTTCGCCGTCGCCGCGGTCGGCGGCCATGTCTTTCGCGGCCTCGACCAGCTTCACGCTGCCGCCGAAACGCCCCGCGCGCAGGGGGCGCGCCTCGCCCAATTCCTTCAGGCTCAGCATGACCTCGTCGCGGATTTCGTATTGCTCCTCCGGAGGCGCGCCGGGATCCCGTTCGGGGTCCAGGGCCGCGTCTTCGTCGGGCTCCTTCTTGAAGCGCGAGACGATCTTGACCGAGGCGGCGTCGGCGTCGGGCGTGAGGTCCAGGTCCGCATCGTGGAGCAGGACGAAGAGCGGCTGATTGAGAAATGCGGCCTCTGCGCGTTCCTGGTAGGTGCCCTGGGTGAAGTCCAGGCGCGCGGTGGAGACCACCTTCACGGCGGCTTTGCGCGGGGCGTCCTTCGCGCCGTCCTTGGTGTTGGCATCGAGGTAGGTAACCGCGAGCGTATCGCCGCCCACGGCCTGCAGGACGCCGTCGCCGGGCTTCGCCACGCCGACTTCGCCGGGAAGCGAACCGATGAAGACGTCGCCCTTTCCCGAAAGCGGCACGCACGAGACTTGCTCTCGATCGCCCGAGGCGGACTCCACGAGCGCCGAGACGGCCTTGCCCTGGCGGTGCAGCACCGGCAGGTCGGCGTCCTCGAGTTTGAGGTAGAAGCGGCTGCCGGCCTCGGCGAATTCCGCGCTGGGGCTCTCGGGATTCACGAACGTGCCCACGAGGCTCAGCTCCTTGATCGCCTTGTCCCAATTGCCCTGGGTGAAGTGGCACATCCCGATGTAGTAATGCGCCTGGTTGCCCCAGACCGTGTTCGGATGGTCGTTGGCGATGGTCCGCAGGGGCGGGAAGGCCGAGCCGTACTGCCCGAGCTGGTAATAGGCGAGGCCCGAGTAGTAGAGCCCTTGAAGGTAGAGGTCGAGGTCCTCGTCTTCGGGCTGCGCGTCGCGCGGCTTCAACTGGTTGAGGTACTGGAGGTGCTTGAGCGCCTTGGGCTGATCGCGCTGTGCCAGGGCGTGCTGGCCGAGGGCGAGCCAGACCTGGTAGCGGACCTTGCTCTTGGGGTACTGTTCGAGAATGTTCTCGAGCATGCGCAGGCCGCGCTCGTAGTCCTTCTGTTCGAGGAGTTCCTGGGCCTTCCTGAACTGGCGCAGGGCGGCGAAGTCGCCGCCGGCCGCGGGTTCCGGAGGCTTGCCGTTCTCGGCGCCCTCGCCGGCCACGGCGACGCCTCCCAGCGCCGCGCACAACAGCGCCGCGCCCAGCAGGTTACGGATTCGCATTGACGCCCCCGCCGATCTTGACGTTCATTTTTTCGAGCAGGTCGTGCGCGTAGGCGGACTGCCCGCTCTTGGGATACTTGTTCATCAACTCGCGCAAGGAGGCGACGTAGGGCTTCTGCTCCCCGGCGTCCTTGTAGACGTGGGCGATGCGCCAGAGCGCCTCGGAGGCGTGGTCCTTAAAGAAGTTCTCGACCTCGCGCAACTGGGCGACGGCCTGCGGAACCTGTTTCTGCGCAACGAGGCATTCGGCGATGTGGAAGAGGCTCTGCGGCGGGCTGTCGGACTGCCGGTACGCGGCGATCGCCTCGGCGTGCTTGCCGGCGAAGCGGAGCAGCTCGCCCTTGCGGAACAGCGCGAATCCGGCGTATTCGGCCTCCGGGGCGAGTTCGTCGGCCAGCTTTACGCCCTTCTGCGCGTTGCGCTGGTGGTAGTAGTACTCGAGCAGCCGGGCCTGGCCCTTGGGCCGGTTCCGGAACGTCGCGCAGAGACGTTCCATCAGGTCGTCCTGCTTCTTCGACCACAGGTAGGCGCTCAGCGGGTTCGTCTTGTAGTCGTCGCCGAGTTCCTCGAGCCGCAGCTTCTCGAAGACGTTGCGCCCGCGCGCCTCCTGGCCTTTCGCGTCGAAGAACGCGCGCATCAGCTCGAAGATGCTCTCGTTCTTCAGCTTCGCGAAGTCGAGCTTCTGGTAGTACTCCTCGACCTTGGCGTCCTGCCCGATGAAGAGCGCAATCCACTTCACGATCCGAGCGCCGTCGTCCTGCGCGTCGGACTTGAACTGCGCGTCGAGGCGCTCGATCCACTTGGCCGTGTCGCGGTCGTGCTCGCGCGCGAAGTCGATGCGGTCGATCTGGAACTCGTCCCAGTTCGGGAACTTGCCCTCGAAGGCGCCGGCCCAGTAGCGGTAATAACGATCGTGCAACTCGGCCTGCGCGGCCTCGAACGCGCCGTGCCGGCGGATCGCGGCGCGGAGCTGGTCCCAGTAGCTCCGGTCCTGCGCCGCGTCGCTCTCGACCTTCGCGGGCCGCGCGCCGAAGCCCTGGGCCTCCACGTACAGCGCGCGCAGCGCCTCCTCGTCGGGCTTGCGCACGTACAACTCGACGGCCTTGTCGAGGGCTTCCTTGGCCTGCCGCTCGTTGGACTTGCGGAAGTTCACCGCGACCTGCCGGTACGTCTGCGCCGCGCGCGGGGCATCGTCCTTCGAAAGGTAGTGGTCGGCGAGCCGGTTCAGTGCGCCCGCGGCGAGAAAATGCCGGCTGAAGTTCTCGTCCTGAGCCATCCGCGCCCAGAACGTCATGGCCTTTTCGCGGTCGCCGTTCTCCCAATGGCACAGGCCGCTGAAGTAAAGCGCCGCCGCCGCATAGCGCCCGTCGTTCGGAAAGTAGTCGAGGATCTCCGTGTAGGTCTTGAGCGCCGCGTTGCGCTTGTTGTCCAGTTCGAGGCAGCGCCCTTTCTGGACCAGGGCATACGGCACGGCCTTGGAGTTGGCGAACTCGGTGATGAACGCCTCGAACGCCGCCGCGCCTTGCTTGTAATTCTTCGCTTCGAAGAACTTGTCGGCCTTGCGCAGGGAATGCTCTTCGAAGGTTTCGAGCTTTTTGTAAGCTTCGTCGGGGAAGGTAACTTCCTCGCCTGCGCAAACCCGTGCGTGGTGGCCTCCGGACCAAGCGGCCAGCGCCAAAGCCCAGGTTGTCGCAGCGAAGGCCAAGCCCCGCCACGGCTTACCGATTGAGCTCAAAGCCTGAACCCCCGACCTGCACGGTGCTCCCCTCAGATCATTCTATGGTACACCGGTATATATTAGCGACTCGAATGGTTTCAGAGTGTATTTTCAAAAGTTTTCAACCCTTCGAGTGAGGTAATGCCTTGGATTCGTATGCCCACTGAGGTTTTCCAGTTTCGGAAAAGGGTATCCTTTCAATTTTGAGCGCCGGATTACCGGTGCGGCGCCGGGCCGGTGGAAGCACGCGCCACCAGCCTGGGCGGGACCAGCCGGATCGCGCCCGCATCCGGCGGCGCCTCGGTCGCCTCGCGCAGGGTCCGCGCGGTCGCCTCGGGGTCAATCGAAAGCGAAGTCAGCGCCGGCGAGGCCAGCTCGCACCAGGGCGTATCGAAGCGCCCGGCGATCGAGACATCTTCCGGCACGCGGAGGCCCTGCTCCTGGCACCGCCGAATCGAGATTACCGCCGCCGCGTCGTTCAAATCCCAATACGCGGTAACGCCTTCCGCCTTGATGCGCCGTAAGAGCAAATCGCGGTTGCCGTCAGGGAAGGTGTAATGCGGCACGTACTGCGCGCCGGTCACCTCGAGCAAGTGCCGGCATGCCTCGGCGGAGACCGCCGCGTAGGTGCCCTGTTCCCCGGCGTATCCGCCGGCCGCTACGGCGACCTTGCGATGGCCCAGCTTGAGCAGGTGTTCCACTACCACCCGCGCCGCCACCTGGAGGATCCATATCGCCCCGCAAGCCGAAGCGGTGACCATTACAAAGCGATGAAAGTAGCCACCGGTTTGTTTTCTACGGTGTATTCGAAGGCAGGCAGATTGGTATCCTATTGGTCTCCTTGCAGGTGGAAAGGATTCAATATGGCACTCGACGCTGGTTACGGGTTAGGGCGCACAAGTGCGATGCTCGCGTGGGCCTGCGTGTGCGGCCTATGCGGTACGAGCCTGTTGGGCCAAGAAGCCGCTGTTCGGCTGCCGGAGGGCTCCACCGGCTTGGCGGCCAGATACCCGGGCGATGCGGGCATCGCCGCCGACCCCGACGTGGTCTTCGCGGAGGATTTCGAATCCGGTTCGATCGAAAAGGTAAAGGCGCGCTGGGAGGACAGTGGGGGCCGCATGGAATTGAGCGCGGACGTGCCTGCCGGGAGCGCCGGACGCGCCTCGGTGCTGATGACGCACGTTGGCGGAGAGGGGACCGGTTCGAGTCTGTGGCGGCGCATCCCGAACAAGTCGGGCGGCTACGGCCATGCGCGCCTGTTTCTGCGTACCTACGTGAAGTTCGATGCGGACTGCTACCCGTTGCATCACTTCGGGTGCAACCTGGGCGGGCGCTATCCCGTCGGGCCGAAGTGGCCGATGGGTAACGCCGGGCTGCGCCCGCAGGGCGACGACCGATTCAACGCCGGCCCGGAGACCAGCGGTCAGGAATGGCGGTGGGACTGGTACAACTACTGGATGGAGATGCGCAGTTGGGAGAATCCGGACGGTTCGACGAAGCATCCTCCGTCCGGCAACGGGCAGAGCTTCTATGGAAACGATTTCTTCGGCACGCTGGCGCCTCCGGTCGAACGGGGCAAGTGGATCTGCGTCGAGTTCATGATCCAGCTTAATAAGCCGGGGCAGCACGATGGCGAGATGGCGCTTTGGATTGACGGGCATCTGGTGCGAGGCGGGGGGCAGACGATCGGGCACATGGGTCTGGGGTTTCCCAACGGGCACTGGATTCGCGACCACTTTGTGCCGGGCTCTAACGAAAAGCCATTCGAGGGCTTGGCTTGGCGAAAGCATGCCGACCTGCTGATCAACAACATGAGCACGATGGTCTACATCACCAAGGCCCCGGCGGGGCACGTCAGCAAGGTTTGGTTTGACGGCATCGTCCTTGCGACGAAGTACATCGGTCCGCTTCAGGCGCCCGGACAGTCCCGCAGCGTGGCCGTCCAGCCCGCGGCGCCGGTCGACGTGCATCCGAAACCTCAACCGCGCGCCGCGACGGTCGATCCGGCCCCGCATCGTGCGAAGCTGTGCGCGGCTCTTCAGGAGCCCCATACGGCTTACCCGGTCAAAGTGTTTCTTGAGGTGCTGGGCCAGAAAGTCTGGGTGCAGGCGGCTGGCGCCGACAGCCGGGGAATCAGGGTGCGCTACAAGGGCAACGATTTGCCCCTGGCGTGGGGCGAGGTTGGCGACCCGGAACTGGCGCGCCTGACGCTGGATGGGCGCGCCCACGATGCCGAGGCGCTTTTCCATGCCGCTTTGCTGGCGGCGGCAAACCGCGAGCAGAAGCTGCTCGAGCGCCTCACGGAGCGACTTGCGCAGGTGGACGGGAATCGCTTCAGGATGTTGAATGCACGCCTAAAGGAAGAGGTGCAGCGATGAGCATGCGGGCGGAGTTGGCCGTGTTGGCGCTGGCGGCGGGATGGGCGGCCGCGGCCTGGACCGCGGAGGGCCAGTCGGAGGTGGCGCCGCTCGTCGAGCGCGTGCGGCCGCTGGCCGAGGATCCGCTGAAAGAGGCGCCCGGTGTCTTCTTTTACGAGGACCTTGAGACCATCCAGAAGCTCGGGGAGAGTTTCCAGGACGTTGGGGGCAATGACGGGCGCTTTCGCATCAGCGATACGGATGCCTTCAGCGGTAAGCGCGGCATCCAGCAGGAGTACCTCCCGGGTAAGGAACTGAAGGACGATCCCGGCAATGCGGGGTGGTGCTGGCGCTTCTTCGGGGACAATCCCAAATCGAACATGACGCGCGGCGGCACGCTGGTCACGACGGCCGTGGCGCGCTGGTATCACAAGTTCGAGGCGGGGTTCGAACCGCGCGACGTGGCACACTGGGTCCCGAAGTTCGGGCGCATGCGCTGCTTCACGGACGGCGAATGGCACGGGGCCTATTCGGTGCTTTACTGGATCGCCGGGCAGGACGGGCACCTTTCCATCGAACGGCACACCAAGGCGCCGGGCGTGCACCGCGAGTGGCTCCCGAACCACGCCACACGCTTCGAGTTCGCGCGGCCGGAGAACGTGGGTCGCTGGATCCACTTCGAGCTGCGCGTGGCGTTGGGCGAGGGGCCGCGCGCCGACCGTATCCAGGCGTGGGCCGACGGATTGCTGATCTGCGACGTCGAAGGCGACGACTTGGCCGGCGGATACCGGAAATTCGGCCTCAACGGGATGAGTTGGGACTGCTACTGGAACGGCGGAAGCCCCAAGCGCCAGTCGCGCTACTTCGACGACTTGATGCTGGGCACACAGCCCATCGGTCCGGCGCGCACGCCGCTTAACCCGGAGATTGTACTGGCCAGCGCGACGGGCAAGGTTGAATTGGAGGTCGCTGAGGGCATGCAGGAGACGCTCGAAACGGAAACCACGAATGACGGGCTCGTCACGCGCCACAAGCCGCTCGCCGTGAAGTACGCGACCGTCTGGCGTGGGCAGGCCGCGGCGGAAAGGGTGACCGTGAATGGCGAGAACGGCGCGTTCGTCGGGCCGCGGGCGGGAAAAGAAGCGCTGGCCGCCAACACGTTGCATTTCGTCCGCGCGCGCCGGAAGGGCGCGGGCGATGCGTGGGGCCCCTGGTCGGCTTGGCACGCGGGCTTCGCGACGGAATGGCCGGAAGGCACCCAGCCTGCCGCGCGCACGCCGCCTGAGGGCTACTTGGCCGGTGCGGACCAGAAATGAAGGGAGGCCGGCCCATGCTGCAGAACCTCGCGCTGGCTTGTGCGGTCCTTATGGCGGCCGGGTGGGCGGCGGCGCAAGACGGTACGCCGCCAGCGGCCGTGCAGGGCCTGGCGGCCGGGTTTCCGCTCGATCAGGGCATCGAGAGCCATCCCGCCGTGATCTTCACCGACGACTTCGAGGGCTGGCCGGGCGACGGGACCCAAGCCCCCAAGTCCAAATGGCATGGAATGATCAAGAACAAGACCACGCGTACGCGCCTCGTCGAAGGCCGCGTGGAACGGAATGGCTTCGCCGGTCCGGGCGCGAAGGTGCTCGAGCAGGCCGCGTGGTCGAATGGCGGCGAGTCGCAGACCGCCGGCTTGCAGCGCAAGCTGGGGAACTACAACCGTGACGAGGGGCTGGGCGAAGGGCTCGACGAGGTCTACGTCCGCTATTACGTGAAGTTTTCCGCCAACTACGAGAACGTGCGGAACCATGGCATCAACCTGGGCGGTCGCGACCTGACGCGGGGTGACGCCCGCTGGGTGGGCATGGCGAACACGATGGACGTGGCCTCGCAGGGTTACTTCTTCTCGGGCCTGCAGCCGTACGCCAAGGGACCGGGGCTTGAATTCGGGTTTTACAGCTATCACTGCGACAAGCCCAACCAATGGGGAGACGTGCGCAAGGGCGGCGACTTCCAGCCGGGGCGCTGGTACTGCGTCGAGCGGCGCATGAAGCTGAACTCCGCGCCCGACCGGAAGGACGGCTTCGAGCAGCTCTGGCTGGACGGCAAGCAGGTCATCGACTGGCAGGGCGTGCGGTTCCGCAAGGTCATGAACCTGAGGATCACGCTGCTCTCGTTCGAGACCTATTACCACGGATTGCCGGCCAAGTTCCAGGAAAGCAACCCGCTGATCCTCTATTTCGATCACGTGGTTGCCGCGAAGGCGTACATCGGCCCGCTGGCGGCCCAGGCGTCGCCGCCCCGCGCCGTGGCGCCTCCGGCGCCGGACGCACGGAGTGCGCCGGCGAGGCCCGCGCTCGATCCGGCCCCGTGGCGCGCGAAGCTGCGCGAAGAACTCGCGCGCGGTGCGACAGGCTGGCCGGTTACGATGCAGCTTGTCGTGATGGGCAAGCGCGAACGCGTGACGGTGACGGGCGCCGGGGCGAAGGGGCCGCAGGTCCGCCTGCGGGACAACATGCTGCCGCTCGCGTGGGCGGATCTGACCGACGAGGACCTGGCGCAACTGGCCGCCGTCGCGCGGCCCGACGGAGGCGAGACGCTGTACGCGGCGACGATGCTGGCGTACGCGTGCGAGCAGACCGCGCTGTACGAGCGCCTGGCCATGCAATTGGCGCGGGTGGATGCCACGCGCGCCGCGGCGCTCGAGCGAGAATTGCGCGGCAAGGCCGAGCGATAACTCAGAAGCTCATGGCGCGCCGCGGGCGGCGGCTTGCGTGACTTGTCCCGATCTCCCATAAGCGCGGTATTCGACGATTCACGACTCGCGCGAAGAGGGGGCAGCCATGGGACAGCTTCAGATCGAGGAAGTCGCGCCGGGCAGCGGCCAGCAGGTCAAGGCCGACGACACGGTCTCCGTGCATTATGCGGGGTGGCTCACCGACGGCACCAAGTTCGATAGCTCGGTGGACCGCAACGATCCGTTCCAGTTTAAGCTCGGCGCCGGGCAGGTGATCAAGGGCTGGGACCAGGGCGTGGCCACCATGAAGGTCGGCCAGAAGGTGAAGCTGACGATCCCGCCGGAACTGGGATACGGCGCGCGCGGTTTTCCCGGTACCATCCCGCCCAACTCGACGCTGGTCCTTGAAGGTAGAACTGCTGGCGATCAAGTAGCCGCCCGCCTGCGCGGCGGCCTCAAACGCGAAATTCTTCGGGACGCCGCTTCCAATGTTCGAGCGTGTACGCGTGACGGACGATGCCCGGCGCGCCGAGCGCGCGGTAGGTGTCCTCGGCCAGCACGTAGGCCTCCGGCCGCCAGCCGACGAAGACCAGCTCCGCCGGCCACAAAAGCCCCGCGACTTCCGGTAGATCGGTGACGCGCAGGCAGGAGAGCATCTCGATCGCCGGACCCGTGCCGTCGGGACGGCTGGCCTCGTTCTGCGTGGCGGGCGGATCGCCGAGCAGCGCCGCGCGGAGCGCGCCGTCAAGCAGCGCGGCATAGAGCGCCACGACGGCCATCTCGCCGCGCCCCGCCAGCACGATGCATTCGGGGTCCACGCCGTCGAGCTGGCGGACGGCCTCCAGCGTGCGGAGCGCGTCGTACACGCGCAGCGACGCGACCGTTCGGCCCGCCACCGCGGTCCCGCGGCGCACGTGCCAGCTCAGTTCGTCCCCCCAGGCAAGATCGCCCACGCCGCGCGTCGAGACGTAGCAAGCCGCCCAGCGCTCGCGCGTCGGGCCGATCCAATTCTCGCTGCCCCAGCGGCCTTCGTTGGGGCTGCGCAGGCAGACGACCGTGCCCCTGGGCCTACTGAGCGCGTCGGGCCAATGCATCTGTGCCGGCACGCGCACGCCTGCCTCGCTGGTGAACGTGAACTTGATCCCGCTCGAGCTGCCGGAGGCGAGATGCTGATGGATGTCCACGTTCAGAGCCGGTGCGGGATCCGGAAAATGCCGGAAGGTCAGTTCGCGCAGGCGCGCGATAACTTCCTGGCGGCGGCTTTCCAGCGCCGGCTTCGACGATTGTGGCTTTAGCTCCGCACGCGGGATAAACTCGTCGTCGATCGTCGAGACGCGCTCGTCGGCCGGCGGGCCTTCCACGTAGACGCGCAGCACGCTCGGATCGGGCTCGTCTTCGTCTTTGCTCAGGTCGCCGGCTTCCTCCGGCGGCACGTCGCGGCCGGCGAGTTCTTTCAGGAAGAGCGAGAAGATCGCAGTACGCGAAGTCTCGTGGTAGCTGTGCGGGCCGGGCGTCTCCATCAGGCGGACGCGGTCGCGCGCGCCGAGCAGTTCGTAGACGCGCGCCACTTTGCCGACGCATTCGCGGACCGAGTCGATCTTGTAGATGCCGTCGCGGTCGGCGCTGGCGACGAGCAACGGGCGCGGGGCGATCAGCGCGCCAATGTCGCTGAGATCCCACTGGTCGTTGTTGAAGTGGTACATGCAGTCGCAGTGGCCGTCGAGGGTGCGTTCGGCAAGGTGGCTGCGCAGGGTGCCGGTGCCACAGACGGGCGCGACGACCTTGGCGCGTTCGTCGGCGGCGCCGAGCCACCAGCTCATGCCGCCTCCCCCGCTGATGCCGGTGATGCCTAGCCGCGCGCCGTCAACGTCGTCGCGTGCGGCGAGCAAGTCGAGCGCGCGGATCCCGTTCCAGCACTCCACGCCGGCCGGCGTGTAGCCGCGGCTGAACCAGTGGAAGCGCCCCTGGCTCCACGTGCCATGGTGGTCGCCTCGGATTTCACCGAATTGGATCGTATCCACGACGAGCGCGACGAAGCCGAGCTGCGCCCAGCGGCGCGGGTGGCTCTGGTAGTGGATCTTCTGAATCCCCGAGTGCCCACAGAAATAAACGACGCCCGGCGCCTTGGTTTTCATGCCGGAAGGCACGTACAAGTTCGCCGTCACGTAGAGGCGCGGGAGGCTCTCGTAGTAGAGCTTCTCGATGCGGTAGCCTTCGCGCTCGACGACCCCCGTGACCTTCACGTTGAGCGGCGTGCGCGGGGCCTCGAGGTACGGCGTCAGGCCCATGCGATCAAGGTAAGCCGCCAGCCGGCCGGGGCGTTCGCGCCGCCAGTCCGCGGCGGTCTTAATCGCGGCCAGAGAGCGCTCGGTGAGCCCCGCCGCCTCGCGGCACAGGTACGTGCGGATGTCCATGCGCATCCCTTCTTTATTTGGGGCTGAGGAATCCCGAGCCTGGCCGGAAAAAGTCCCAGCGCGAGCGGCTTTCAGGGGTATACACCATAGGCACATTGGTATCCTATTGGTTTCCTTGGGATTCGGAGCGAAACGTGGTGTGGCCGGCTCAGATCGACGCCAAGAGCCCCTTTCCGCTTCCCGTCCAGGTGCGCCGAATCCTGGAGGGGGAGATGGAGGCGGGCCGGTTCCCGGCGGGCTCGCGGCTGCCGCCGGAACGGAGCTTGATGGAACGCTTCAGGGTCAGCCGCAAGACGATACGCGCGGCGCTGGAGATGCTCGAGGACGAAGGCCGGATCCTGCGGCACGTGGGGCGCGGGACATTCGTACGCGAAGGACGGCGGGTGCAGGACGCCGCGCGTATGGCCATCGCGCATGTCGGCGTGGTCTTTTTCAAGTACACCGATCCGGCGCAGGATCCGCTGACCCTGGACCTGCTGGGCGGCATCCACGAGGTGTTGCAGGCCGAAAACTGCCTCGCGACGACGTTCGGGCTGAGCGTGCAGCCGGGCGACCACTTCAAGAAGCTCGTCGCCGACGTCCGCGGCACGCCGCTGGACGCGATCGTGCTGATGCCCGAGTCGGTCGAGCGGGCGTACGATGCGCTGAGCGCGCATGCGCCGGTCCTGCAGGCCGGGTATGCCTTCACCGACCGCGGCTGGGACTACGTCGGCGGGGACCTCTTCGGCGGCATGCGGCAGGCCCTCGATAAACTCGCGCGGCTGGGCCACCGGCACATCGCCTACATCACGACCGAGACGAAGGAGCAGGCGGCGCAGACGAGCATCCCGGCGCTGAAGATCGCGTCCTTCCGCGAGGCCCTCGCGCAGGTGGGCGGCGGGCGGTTGCGCGGCGAAGTCGTCTACGCCAGCCGCTACGACGAGTTTTTCGAGTCGCGCCCGCGCCCGACGGCCGTCTTCACGGCGCAGACCAACCAAGCCAAGACGGTCTTGAAGGAGGCGCGCGAACGCGGCGTCGCGATTCCGAGGGAACTCAGTCTGATCTCGTTCGATGACGGCTTTATCGGGACGCACACCCACCCGCCGTTCTCGGGGCTAAAGGTGCTGACGGCGGACATGGGCCGCGCGGCGGCGCGGGCGGTGGTGGAACTCGTGAACGGGCAGGCCGCGCGGCCGATCCAGCGGATTCTACCGGCCGAGCTGCACCTGAGAGAGACGACGACGCGCGCGCCGTGAAGGGCGGGACGACGATGCCCTTATACCGGCATCGGCGTGGTCGAAGATCCCCATCAACCGCAGTCGTGGCTGCGCGACCTGCCCATCCATGCCTGGGATCTGGAGAAGAAGGCTTGGTCGCACCTCGCCGATGCGCTTTCGAACGCCCCCGCACACCCACCGCTTCAAGGCGCCTGTAAAGACCACCCGCTTGCGCCTGACCTTGCATGCGGGGGTCAACCCCAGGCTGACCGAACTGGTGCTCTTAGGCGAAGTGGCCGGAGATTTACCTGACGCGACCAAGCCTGGGCCAAGCGGTCCACCCAAAGCGCCGAACACAAACCCTCGAGATCTTCTGCAAAAGAAATAGAATTTGGATCGATTCATAGTTAACTAATTGTATTATAATATGTTAGCTTGAGCATCTTCACGCTAAGAAAACTAGTGCACTTTCTATGGAAATCCGTCGGGGGCGTCCTGGTCGCGGTGTATGTCGGCCTAGGCCATGAAGAAGTGCGCTAGTTCTCTCAGGCTAAGGAGGTTTCCCATGCGCTCGACCCTTTGCCTCGCCGCCGCGCTGCTGTTGCTCCTGTCCGGCCAGGAGACGCGCGCCGAAAGCTCCGCCAAGTCCGAACGCTGCGCCGACTGGGAACGCAAGGCCTCGGAGTGGGCCGTTGCCACCTACCAGGCCGCGCTGCAGAAGCGGCAGGCGGAGGTGGACGCTCTGAAGAAGGGACTCGCCGAAGGCGCGAAGCCGCTGCCGGCGGAGTTGGCCGAAGCGAACAAGGACCGCGGCTGCGTGCTCTTCTCGCGGCCGTGGCAGCAACTCATCCGGCGGCACGAGCCGCCGACCGCGGAGGAGGCCAAGCCGGAACGGCTCGCGGCCACGGCCGCCGCGGGCGAATCCGAGTCCCTGCAACTCGGGGTCTGGGCCTTGCGCGACCTGAAGGACGTGAGCGTGCGCGTCAGCGACCTGTCCGCCGGCGGGGAGAAGAAGTTGGCCGCCGCGGAGCATGTCCGCGTGCTGTGCGGCTACAACCTCTACGTGCCGAAACCCAAGAAGGCCGGGGCGGCCGACGGCGACATCGTGGTCGGCGAAGCGAAGGCGCAACTCAGCTACGACGAAGTGCCCGTGGCGCTCCTGGACCTGCCGGGCCTGGATGTCGCGGCTCACCAGGGCCAAGGCTTCTGGATCGACGTCGCGGTGCCAAAGACGGCGGAGGCCGGCGAATACCGCGGCGAGGCGATCGTCAGCGCGGCCGGCACGGAGATCGCCCGGGCTCCGCTGGTGGTGAACGTCCTGCCCTTCGTGCTGGACGAGGCTCCCGAATGGGGCCGCGCGGCGTTCATCTCGCGCTTCCGCAATCGCAGCGAACTGGTCCAGATGCGCGAGCACGGCCTGAACATGATCTCTTGGTGGGCCTCGGCCTACACCGCCAAGCTCGAGGGCGGCAAGGTTGTCGCCGATTTCTCGAAGTTCCAGGAGTACCTGAAGCTGCTCGACGAGACCGGGTTTGTCGGCCCTCACATGGCTTTCCTGGGCGCCTCGGATCCGAAGATCGAGAACCGCGTGATGGAACTCCTGGGCCGACCGACCATCAAGGACGGGCGCAACAAGAAGGATCCGAAGGTGCGCGAATCCTTCAAGAAGGCGGACCTCTCGCCGCCCTTCGGCGAGCACCTCTGTGAGATCCTCAAGCAGTTCCACGCCGCGACGAAGGCCGTGGGTCACGGGGACATGAAGGCCTGCCTGCTCGACGAACCCGACCACGAACCGCGCCCCGAGCGCCGCGACTACTACAACAAGGTCTTCGCGATGGCCGAGAAGGGCGCGCCCGACGTTCCGCTCTACGGGGTCTTCTACCACGAAGGCGACGAGGACCGGCTCTCTCACCATCACGACACCTGGTGTACCAACCGCCCCCTCGCGCGGATCGCGACGATGTGCCGCGAGAAGGGCCGCAACCTCTGGACCTACGGCTTCGGGCGGCAGTACTACCAGGATGCCGGCGTCGCGCGCTTCGCCTTCGGTACCGTGCCCTGGGTCTTCGGCGCCAACGGCTCGCTGCTCTGGGCCAACTACTGGCACGAGGGCGAGATCTTCGATCCTTTCTCGGTCACCGACACCTCGACCATGTCCCTGCCCACGCCCGAGGGCCCGCTGGCCACGCCGGTGCTGAAGGGAATCCGCGAGTGCGTCGACGACCGCCGCTACTTCGTCACGCTGGAGAAGCTGATCGCGAGCGCCAAGTCGGCCGGCGGCGCGGCCGCCGAGGAAGCCGCGAAGCACGAGGCTTTCCTGGAGGGCTATCGCAAGCCGCTCTTCGACAAAATGACCGTCCGCGGCGGCCGCCCCGACTTCAGCGCCGTGCCGGCTCTGGAAATCACCGGCCTCGATGGCTCCAAGTTCACTCTCAATCCGGCGAACGCCGATCCCGCGGATCTGCCCGAGTTCATCCGCAACGACGTCGCGCGCCGCATTATCGCGCTCAAGGCCGCGCAGAAGTAACCACTCACTTGCTCTCGCCAGGGAGGCTCGAATCGTGCGCATCGGAACGGAAGCCGCGCGTGCCTGGGATCCCGCCTGCGACTGGACGCGCCTCGTCACTTTCAGGCCCGCGGACGGCGCGCGCGCGACCCTGAATCCCCCGCGCTTCTCCTGGCCTTACCTGCCCGGAGTTTTTCCCGCCGCTGGCGAGCGCCTCGAACCGCACCCCAAGGACCGCGAGGGCTTCCTGCTCACGCCGGCGCTCTTCACCCTGGAAATCGCCCGGGCGCCAGACTTCGAGGACGAGACGATCCTCTTTCGCGCCGAGCGCACTCCTTACAACTTCTACAACGCCCTGCCTCTCCTGCCTGCGGGAATTGTCTACTGGCGCGTCGCGTACCTCACCGAGTCCGGCGCGCTGCGCTGCTGGAGCGAGACGCGCTCGATCGAGATTGCCGCCGCCGCCGAGCCCTGGGATCGCTCGAACTTCCTGAAGCTGGAGCCCGCGCCGCGCCCGCGGCTGCTGGCCGGCAAGCTGGACGAAGCGCGCCGCCGCGCCGGGTCTTCCGCCGATTGCAAGGCGATCCTGGATACGCTCTCCAAATGCGAAGGCGCGACGCAAAAGAGCTGGTGGAACCGCATGCCCGGGTCCGACCGGCTCACGCGGCAGGAGTTCGCGCGCTCCTGGCCGGATGCCGGCGGCGGCGATTTCACGACCATCGCGAACAACCTGGCGCACCTGGCCTTCAAGCGCGCGCTCCTGGGCGGGGACCTTGCCGAGGTCGCCGCGCGCGCCGCGCGGATCGCGGAACTGCCCCTCGGCGGGCTGAGCGGCCCCGAGGGCGCCCCTGGCAGCCTTGGCGCCGACGTGGCCCAGCTCCCCGAGTTCCTCGCCGTCGTCTACGATTTCTGCCGTGCCGCGGCCGATCCGCGCGATCTCGCCGCCTTGCGCGCAGGGATCGCCTGGCGCGTCCGCTATACCTTCGAGAACTTTGCCTGGCGCGCGCAGGACGGGACGCGCGTGCCGTACAACTCCCTGGCCGTCAGCGGCTCCAGCCATCCGTTCGAGGCGGGCATGGGGATGCTCTGCGCCGCCGCGCTCCTGGCCGGCGATCCGGACCTCGCGCCGGACGAACGCGACCTCTTCACGCGCGTCCACGAGTTCGGCCTGCACTGGCTCGTCGGGATCACCAACGGCTTCGGAACCGAGGACGGCTGGAACGAGGGGCCCGGCTACGGCAACTCGAAGATGCAGTGGCTGATGAACGCCGTCGCCTACTGCGACCTGGCGCGGCCGGAGTTGCAGCTCGGGCGCAATCCGGCGTTGAAAGCGATCGGCGATTTCTTCCTGCACACCTCGCCGCTGGGATTGTACGCGGCGCCTTTCAGCAACGGCTCGTCGAAGCGCGATTACGTCCTGCGCAACCGCATGTCGAGCGCCTACCGGCTCGCGTACCTGCTGAACGACGGAACCTTCCGCCGCACCTGGGCGCAAAGCGGCCCGGCGCTCGAGGCCCTCGGAGCCGGCGCGCAGGCCGAGCAGAAGCGCTTCTGGAATCCCTGGCTCGCCTTTGGGCTCGCGGCGCGCGGCGAAGCGCCGCGGGAAGCCGACGCGCCGGCCGGCGCGCGCCTCTTCGAGAACTCAGGCTGGCTCTGCGTGAACACCGAGAGCCCCAACCGCCCGGACCGCTTTGCTTCCTCGACCGGGATGATCGTCCAGGCGCGGCCCGTCGGCGGCTACCAGCATTCCTTCTTCTCCGACGGCAGCCCGCAGCTCTGGGCCTTTGGCGAGCCGCTCAACTACGGCTCCGGCACGACCGCGAACAAGGATCCCTACGCGTACAGCGCGCTGAGCGCCAACACGGTCCTCGTGAACGGCGTCGGCCAGCGGCACCTCTGCCACTGGCGGCTCGAACACTTCAAGGCGCGCCGCCTGCCCAGGCAAATCGCACGCTTCGCCGCGTACAAGGAACTGAAGGACGGCGTCTACGCCCTCGCCGATCTGACGAACGGGTACTCCGACCATGCCGGGCCGGCCGGGCACTGGTGGGGCGACCTCCAGGGTCCCTATCAGGAAGGCCCCCTGCCGAAGCTCGCGCGGGCGCTGCGGCATTTCCTGTTCATGCGCGGGCGCTACTTCGTGATGCTCGATGACCTCGAACTCGCGCCGGGCGAGGCGCCGGCCGCCTTCACCTGGCTCTGGCACGTCCTGAAGGAGAGCCCGCTCGAGACCCCCGCGGCCGGGCGCGTGGCGTACCGTGCCGGCGCGGTGCGCGTGGACCTGGCGCACGTCCACGAGGCGGGCGACCTGGCCTTCGAGGACCGCGCGGGCCTGCTCGGCGCGCTGAATCCCCTCACCGGCGAGGACTACCGCGCCGCGGTCGAGCCGCATCTGAAGCGCCCCGGCGGCGAGGCCGTGCTGATGGCGCATAATTTCTGGTTCACCGCGAAGACGCGCGCGGCGCGCCGGCAGTTCCTCACCGTCGTATACCCCACGCGCCGCGAAGAGCCCGCGCCGACGATTGAGGCCGCCGGCCGGCTGGCCGTCCGAGTGCGCGGCCCGCATGGGAACGACCTGATCGACTTCGGCGGACAGACCTCGGGCGCGGACCTCGCCGTCGAAGCCGCGGCCCTGGCCGAAGCGGCCGACAGCGCGCGGCGCGAGGCCGGCGCGCCTCGGGAAGTCCACGCGTGAGCCGCGAGCGCCTGCATGTGTGGCCGGCGCTCCTGCTGGCCGCGCTGGCCTTCGATGCGCGCGCCGGGGAGGACGCCGTGCCTGCCGCTGAGCCCTTAGCCGCGGAGAACGAGTGGGCGCGCAAACTCGAAGCCGTGCGCGCCAAGCTTCGCGGCGGCGAGGTGCTCTTCAAGGACGACTTCGACCGCGAGGAACTGGGCGCGGAATGGATCGTCGAGGAAGGCGCCTGGAAGACCTCAAAGGCGGCCGGGCGCGAAGGCGCCGGGGTCCTCGGCGCGCCGGGCGCGACCTACCCTGATTCCTTCCTCTGGACGAAGCGTTCGTTCAAGGGCGACCTCGTCGTCGAGTTCGACGCCGTTTGCGAGAGCGACCCGGCGCACGACATCAACTTCGTGATCTGCGGCAAGGCGCCCAACTATCCGCCGCCCGAGAAACCGATGTATCTCTTCGGACTGGGCGGCTGGGGCAATACAATGACCGGCGTCGAGCGCGGCCCGGACTACAAGTGGAAGGCGCTCACTGGCCTGTTCACGATCGAGAAGGGTCGCTTGTACCGCGTCGTCGCCGCGCGCCTGGGATCCAAATTCTACCTTTTCGTGGACGACAGGCTCGTGACGATGGCCGCCGATCCGGATCCGCTTCCGAACGAGGGACAGTTCGCGCTCCAGGTTTACAGGAGCGCCGTGCGCTTCTCGAACCTGGTCCTGCGCAAACCCGGGAAATGACGGCATGAAAGCGCTTCTGAAGCCCCGCTACGTGCTGCCCAGGATCGTAACCGGCGACGTTCGCCGCCCGGCCTGGGAACTCCTGCGCGAAGGCATCCGCCGGGAAATCGTCGAGGGACATTGGAAACCCGGCGACGCGCTGATGCCGGTGCGCAAACTGTGCAAACAACTCGGGATCAACCGCGTCACCGCCGACCAGGCGATCCGCGACCTGATCGGCGAGGGGCTGCTCCACAGCGAGCGCGGGCGCGGGGTCTTCGTGGAGGACATCTCGCCCTTCCGCGTCGGCGTGGTCTCCAAGGCGCGCGACGACGGCGCCCTGCCGGCAAGCGGGTACGCCGCGATGCAGCGCGCGGCGCTGGAGGTTCTCGCGGCCAAGAACGTCCAGGCGCTGGTGCTGGGGCAAGAGGAAGGCGCGAAGAGCGGGAAGTTCGGGCCGCCGCTGGGGCCGATCCTGGGCGCCGACGTGGATGCCTACCTGCCCATCGGGATTCAGCACGAGGAATACCTGGGCGCGCTCGTCGCCACCGGCCGGCCGGTGGTGGCGCTGGACGCCGCGCCGCTCGCGCAGTCCTTCGACGGCGTCGTGCTGGACGCCTTCCGCACGGGTTACCTGGCGACGCGGCACCTGCTGGAACTCGGCCACCGCCGCATCCTGTACGTGGGCTACGACCGCGGGCGGCATCCCGGGGACCCGCTGGCCCTCGCGCGCATTCCCGAGCCCGACAGCGAGCGCGCCGCCGCGGGCTTCGTCTACGCGCTGAAGGAGGCGGGTATCGCGCGCGAGGTCGTGAAGCTGCACGAGCATCTGCCCCGCGGCGAGGAATCCAGGGACGAGCTGCTGCGCGACCTGAGTTCCGGGCGCTATACAGCGGGGATCATGGTCCATGCGCACGCGGAGGCGCTCCGCGCGGCAGGCGCGCTTCCCGAAGGGTTCAGCGTGGTCGTCACCGAGGCCGCGCGGGGCCAGGCCGCGGAGTGGACCCGCGTGGAAGCGGACGAGGCCGAGTTCGGCGTGCGCGGCGCGCAGCGGATGCTGCAGCGCCTGCCCGAAACCCGCAAGCCGCGCCTGCCGGGTCCGCGCGGCGATGGCGCGGTCTTCACCATCGCGCCGCGCCTGGCGGCGGCGGCGAGCACGCGCCGCATCGGGCCGCCGCCGGCCCTCTACTCGTGGCTCGAGCGGCCCGCGAAGCCGCTCGCACGGGAGGCCCGCGCGTGAAGAAACTCCTCATTACCGGCGCCGCGGGGAAGCTGGGGCGCGCCCTCTGCGCCGCCGCCGCGGGCCGCTACCGCGTCGTGGGCTTCGACCTCCAGCCGCCCGAGCCCGCCGCGCATGTCGAGCCGTGCGTGGGCGACCTGCGTGACGCCAGCGCGCTGACCCGCGCCGCCGCGGGCTGCGACGCGATCGTCCACGCTGGCGCGCTCCTCGACCGTTTCATCGGCAAGCGCCCGCGCAGCGAGTTCTTCGAGGTCAACGTCGCCGGAACCGACCACGTCTTCCAGGCCGCGCTGGCCCACGGCATCCGCAAGGTCGTCTACTCCTCCAGCACCGAGGTTTACGGGACGCGCTGGGAACGCTTCGGCGCGACGATCCTGACCGAGGCGCATCCGGTCTCGCCCGAATCGATCTACGGCCTGACCAAGCACCTCGCGGAAGGCGTCGCGCACGCCTACGCGGCCAACCACGGCATCCGCGCCGCCGGGCTGCGCTACATGACCTTCAACCACAAGCCGCCCGAGACGATGGGGCTGGGCCTCGTCGCGCGCTACCTCTGGGCGCGGGACGTCGCCGAGGCCAACTTCGCCTGCGTCGAAAGCGAACGCTTCGACGACGAGATCTTTCTCATCGGCCCCGACACGCCGCTGCGCCAGGACGAGGCCGTGGAGGCGGTCTGGAACCCCCGGGCCGTGCTGGAGCGGCACTGGCCGGGCAGCGTCGCGCTCCTCGAACGCGCCGGGGTTCCGATCCGCCCCAACGAACTCTTCCCCGTCGTCTCCATCGCCAAGGCCCGCAGGCTCCTCGACTGGCGCCCCGCCTACACGTTCGCCGACTATCTGCGGCACCTCGAATCCAGACTCGCCGAAGCGCCCGCGCGCGCGTAAACCATTTGTTCGGTGGCTTCCTGCGAAATCGCTAATGGCGGGGAAGGCCTCGGCGTGCGGGTCGCCGTTGGCGGCGAGGGCCGCCAGCAGCTTCGCGCGCCCGGCCTTGATCCGCTCGGCGGCCTCCGGCGCGTCGATCAGGTTCTTCAGGCAGTGCGGGTCGGAACGCAGGTCGTAGAATTCCTCCTTCACCCGGTGTACGAAGAGCTTCACTCGCGCGGCCAAGACCGGATCCTTCCCGGCGCCCTCGTTCATCGCCTTCATCGTCAGTCCGGCCTGGGATTCGTTCTTGAACGCGGCTTTCCCGTCCGACCACGGGTTCCAGATGTAGAGGCTCTCCGCGTCCTGCCAGGCGCGCATGGGATAGTCGTTCTGCCCCGAGGTCTGATCGAACTGGGTCAGTACCCCGGCGCGGCCGTCCTGTTTTTCGCCTTTCAGCAGCGGGAGGAAGCTGCGCCCGTCGCTGCCGGGCAGTTGCGCCAGGCCCAGCGCTTCGAGGATCGTCGGCGCGAAGTCCACGCTCGAGACGAAGTGCTCGCGGTCCACGCTCCCTGGCTTGACCGTCCCAGGCCAGCGGATCGTCCAGGGGCTGCGCGTCCCGGCGGGGTAGCAGTTGGTCTTCGCGAAGGGGAAGGCCATTCCGTGGTCGCTGGCGAACATGACCAGCGTCTTCTCGGCCTGGCCTGATTCGTCGAGCGCCTTCAGCACCGCGCCGACGGCCGCGTCGAGCCGGCTTGCGGAGGTCACATACTGCGCGACCTCCTGGCGAATGGCGGGCAGGTCCGGCAGGAACCCGGGAACCACGATTTCCTCCGGCGCGTAAACCTTGGGCGCCTTTGCGCGGAAGTCCTGGTATTTGGGCCCCTCGTTGTCGGCCCCGGCAAAGGGCCGGTGCGGATCGTGGCTGTTCGCGACCAGGAAGAACGGCTTGCCCGCGTCCTGCGCCTCCTTCAAGAACGCCGCCGTGCGGCGCGCATAGGTCTCCGGGTCGCGCCCCATGCCCATCTCGTCCAGGTCGAACTGCGTATCCCAGCCGTGGAGTTCGGGCTTCCCGTAGTGTCCTACCTTCCCGAATATCCCGATCCGGTAACCCGCCCTCTTCAGCGCCTGCGGCAGGGTCGGCGTATCGGCTTTGAACGAATGAAACCCCTTCGCGCCGTAGTGGTGCGGGTAGCGCGCCGTCATAAGCATCTGCCGGCTGGGCTGGCAGACGGCCTCGCTGCTGTGTGCATGCTCGAATCGCAGGCCCCTGTGCGGCGAGGCGGTCGAGATGCGGCGTGACGCCGGGAACCAGCCCACCGAAGGCCCCGACCGTATCGCAGTTCAGATCGTCGGCCGTGATCAGCAGGACGTTGAGCCGTTCCGGGCCGGCGTGTGCCAACGAACCGATCGCCATGGTTGCGAGTCCTCCTCCAACTGCTTCCATAAACCCTCTTCGAGACAAGGGGTTGCGCATGAAAGTCGTTCCTGGACGCAGGTTGCCGGCGCTTCTATCGGACTTCGATATATACACCGGCAGCCCCGCCTGTACCTACCACAAAACCTGGACTCGACCCTGCCGTAGCCCACAGCTACCATGCGCGGTGAACCGGCAATCCTTGCATTCTTAAGGAGGCGCGCGATGCGTCTGGTGAGCTTCGGACCCGTGGGACAGGAACGGCTAGGCGCGCTGCTCGGGAACGGCGAACGGATCGTGGACCTGAACAAGGCCGACGGCTCGATCCCTTCCAAGATGCTGGCGTTCCTGCGCGGCGATTTTTGGGCGAGCGCGAAGCGCATCCTGGCCGATACCGGCAAGGTGGCCCCGGCGGCGACCGTGGAGCGGTCTGCCGTCCGGCTGGGAGCGCCGGTTCCTCGGCCCGGCCTGATCGTCTGCGTGGGTCTGAACTACAAGGACCATGCCGACGAGCAGGGCGTGGAGTACCCGAAGGCGCCGCTGCTTTTCAGCAAGGGGCCCATGGCGGCGGTCGGGCCCAATGACGACGTGGTGTACCCGGAGGACGTCCAGCAGCTCGATTACGAGGTCGAACTGGGCGTGGTGATTGGCCGCGCGGCGAAGGGCGTCTCCGCCGCCGAGGCCGGGAAGTACATCGCCGGGTACTGCACGCTGCACGACGTCTCCGCCCGTTGCGCGCAGTTCGGGGACAAGCAATGGTTCCGCGGGAAGTCCTACGACACCTTCTGCCCCTTCGGCCCCGCGCTGGTGACGCCGGACGAAGTGGACCCCTCGAACCTGCGCCTCACCTGCAAGGTCAACGGGCAGGTGCGCCAGGACTCCAACACCAACAACCTGATTCACGGCGTGCCTCAGATCGTGGCCCACATCTCCCGCGGCATCACGCTGCAGCCGGGGGACGTGATCGCGACGGGGACGCCGTCGGGCGTGGGCGTCTTCATGAAGCCGCCGGCGCTGCTCAAGCGCGGGGACACGGTCGAGCTGGAAGTCGAGAAACTCGGGAAGCTCGTCAACAGGATCGTCTAGCCGAGGCCCGCACCGCGCGCCCCGGTCGGGGGGGAGCGCTCATGCGGAATCCGAATACGTGGCGCGCGCGCGCGGCGGCGTGCGTGCTGCCGTTCCTGGCGCTGGCGGTCCTGCCGGGCTGCGGCGACAAGAATCGTTCCGCCGCCAAGCCGCCCGCGACCGAGCGCGTCGTCGCCGACGCGCCGTATACGCCGCGGCCCGAAGCGGCCCCCGCGCCGCAGGTCACGCAGGTCTCGCCCACCATCAAGCTGTACGGCCCGCTGCCGCCCGACGAGTTCCAGCGCCTGCTCGACAGTCCGGGGGTCACCAACGTGGGTATCGCCAAGCCCGCCGCTCCGGCGCCCGCTGCCGCGCCCGCTTACGCCGCCGCCGATCCGAGCTGGAATGTCCCGCTGCGCGCCGATTGGAAGTACATCGTGCTCCATCACTCGGCCAGCGCGACCGGCTCGGCCGCCAGCTTCGACCGCGCGCACAAGGCCCGCGGCTGGGACGGGCTCGGCTACCACTTCGTCATCGGCAACGGCTCGGGCAGCGGCGACGGCGAGGTCGAGGTCGGGTATCGCTGGAAGCAGCAGGAGCGCGGCGCGCACGCCGGCAACGCCGAATTCAACACCCACGGCGTCGGCATCTGCCTGGTTGGCAATTTCGAAGAGACCCACCCCACGCCGCGCCAGATGGCCGCGCTCAACGCCCTCGTCCGGTACCTCCAGGGCCGCTGCAACGTGCCGGCGAGCCGCATCATCGGCCACGGCGACGTACCGGGGAAGGACACCCAGTGCCCGGGCAAACACTTCAGCATCGGCCAGTTCCGCGCGCAGGCCGGCTCCGGCGGAGCGATCTCCACTGTTAGCGCCGCGACCTCCAAGAGCGCCGCCCCGGCGCGAACCAGCGCGCTCATGCCGTAACCGGTCAAGCCCGGTTCAGGCGCTGCAACGAGTTTTTAGGAAAGGGCCGTCAACCGGCTCTGGCGAGATCCAGCGCCGCGGCATGGCTTGGCGCGATCTTGAACAGTTCGGTGAAGCCCATGGTCTGGAAGACGGCCAGGACGTCCTTCTGAATCCCGTAGAGCACCAGCGCGCCGCCGCCGTTCTCGACTTCGCTCATCGCGCCGACCAGCGCCCCGATCCCCGCGCTCGATACGTACGTTACGCCGCCCAGGTCGAGCAGGATGCGCAGCACGCCGTCGTCGATCAGGCGATGGAGTTCGTCGTCGAGGGTCTCGAACGTGTGGTGGTCGATCTCGCCCTTGGCCCTGATCAGGGACAGAGCGGCTTCGGGCTTGTCGATTTCGAGCGTCAAAGACACCAGGGGAGTCTCCACCGCGGCATGCCGAATACGTGCGACCGGTATAGCGCCCGCGTTGGAGGCATACAAGACCCAGATCGAAAGCGCGCGCGCATTTTTGGCGGGGCGTTCCCCACCAGTGCAGCCTGCTCGATTCGGTTCAGCCTGCCTGGCGCCGAGGCCCAATCTTCCCTTTCCGCCTGCTTTCACGTGTCCTATCACATACCCCTCGGTCCAGCGCCGTACACGCGAACCCACGAAAGGACGGTGACATGAGTCTCCTGGTCGTCGGCTCCATCGGCATCGACACGGTTGAGACGCCCCAGACGCGCCGCGAGAACCAGCTTGGCGGTTCGGCGGTCTACTTCGCCTTCGCCGCGAGCTTCTACACGCGCGTGCAACTGGTCGGCGTGATCGGCAAGGACTTTCCGAGCGTGCATCGCACCTTGCTGGAGAGCCGCGAGATCGACTTGCAGGGGCTGGAAGTCGCCGACGGGAAGACGTTCCGCTGGGTCGGCCGCTACCACGAAAACATGATCGACCGCGATACCCTGGAGGTGGACCTCAACGTCTTCGGCAGCTTCGACCCGAAGGTGCCGCCGGCCTTCCGCGCCACGCCCTACCTGTTCCTGGCCAACGGCGCGCCGCAGGTGCAACGCAAGGTCCTGGACCAGCTCGAGGCCCGGCCCAAGTTCGTCGCGATGGACACCATGGACCTGTGGATCGAGACCGCCCGCGCGGACCTGAAGGAATTGCTCAAGCGCGTCGACGCGCTGGTGATCAACGACAGCGAAGCGCGCATGCTTACCGGCAGGCACGAACTGCTTCGCGCGGGACTCGACATCCTGGACTTGGGCCCCAAGACGGCGATCGTGAAAAAGGGCGAGCACGGAGCGCTGGTGGTGAGCCGGCACGGGCATTTCGCCGTTCCGGGTTTCCCGCTGGAAGAGGTCGTCGATCCGACCGGGGCGGGGGACACCTTTGCCGGAGGCATCTGCGGGTACCTGGCGCAGACCGGCGACGTGAGCGCCGACAACCTGCGCCGCGCCGTCGCTCACGGCGCCGTCGTCGCCAGCTATACCGTGCAGGACTTCTCCCTCGAGGCGCTCAAGCGGATCCAGCGCTCCGACCTGGACGCGCGCTTCGAGATGCTGCTGGACCTGGTGCGGATTCCGAAATAGCCGCGGGCGCGCGGGCGCGCGAGGCGCGATCCCAACCGATAAAGGCCCCGTCAAGACCGCCAGGTCCGCGCGGGGCCCGCCGGCAAGGCGAATCGGCCGGCGCGGCTACCGCTTCTCCCGCCACGCCTCGTCGGGATGCTCATGCCAGTAGGCGTCCAGCGCCGCCTCGTTCGGGCAGAGTTTCCCCTCGCGGCGCAGCAGCCCGTGGGAGAGGTTCAGGCTGCACGCCGGCTCGTCCGTCGCGTCGACCCAGTGCGGGGTGAGGATCTGGTTCCAGAGCGCGTCGCCGGGCTTCAGGTCGAAGGCCAGGACTTCCGCGGGCTTCAGCTCGGGCTTGTAGAGCGCCTTGCGGTAGGCGTTGCGGACGGAGAGATCGAGCGGCGAGAAGCGGTCGGGCTCGCGCAGCCCGCTGAAGATCTTGGTCCCGTAAAGCTGCCAAGCGACGACGTGCGAGCAGTCCATGTGGTAGCTCGAACCGCTCCCCGGCCCGGCCAGGAAAAAAATTGGATAGCAGCGGTTCCAGGTGAAGCCTCCGCGGCGCAGAAACTCTTGCCAGGGCTCCATCACGCGCGCTTCGAAACCGTGCAGGAAGCGGCCCGGGCCGTAGAAACGGTTCAGCTTGAAGTGCGAGAGATGAAAGCGCGACTCGAGAGCCCGCTCCAGCGGCATGCGGCGGAACTCGGCGCGAATGTCGGTCGGATCGAGCACCCCGTGATCGCCGCCGCGAAGAATGCGGACTTCTTCGTCGCGGCGCAGGAGATCCACGAGCTCGGGCAGCGGCGGGAAATCGAACTCGAAGGGCGCGCACTCGCCGGTCAGGCGAAAGTTGAGATTCCCCTCCCAGGCCTCCTGGAACCCTTCGAGGGTCGAGACGGATTCGGGCGCGGCGGTGAGCGTGGCGGGCATGGCGGGGATCCCCTGGGTTTGGATGAATCGCGTATCGTGGCGGAAGCATAGCCCGGATTGCCTATAGACTTCCATGGAGCCGTCGCGCATATAATTGGACTTTTCGCGCATCCTGGGGCGATTCGCCAGGCGCCTGGAGGCCGTGCCGCATGCCTGCCGACTTCGAACTCGTCTCGTTCCTCCACCCGGACAACCCACCGCGCCCCTATCCGGTCTGGACCTGGGTGGTCAACGACGACCTGCACCTGATCCACGTGGTCCGCGGCGGCGGGGTGGCGATCCAGCACGGGAAGCGCCTGCGCATGCGGCCGGAAGACGTCTTCTGGATCGAGCCCTACGTGGAGTATTGCGTGCACGCCGACGAGCGCGGCGGCCTGGAGATGCTGAACTTCCATTTCCACCTCAGCGCGCCCGGCGGGGCTTCGCTGGCGCGGCTGCGGCGGCTGCCGGCGCGCTTCCGACCGGAAGGCGTCGAACGCATCCTCGGGAAACTGCGCGGCTGGTACGCGCGCTGGGCGAAGGGCGGGGCCTTCGAGAAAGCCTGGGTCGCCGGGCGGCTCCACGCGCTGGCGCTGGCCTACGCGGCGCGGCACGGGCGGCCGCAGGCTCCGGCCGAAGGGGACCGGGAGATGGCGGCGCTGGCGCGCGAGTTCCAACGCGGCGCGCGGCCCGAGTTCGACGCGGAGGCCGTCGCGGCGACGGTCTACCTGAGCGCGAGCCAGATGAATCGGCGCTTCCGCGCCGCCTTCGGGACGTCGCCCAAGGACTACTGGCTGAAGCACCGCCACGCCCGGGCGAGGGCGCGCTTGCAGGAGAGCGACGCGCCGGTCGCGGAGGTCGCCGCGGCGCTGGGCTTCGAGGACGCGGCGTACTTCTCGCGCTGGTTCAAGCGCTTGAGCGGGGTCGCGCCGCTGGCGTACCGGAAGAAGGCGCGGGCGGGCAGGGTGTGAGAATGGACGAGGTACGAAGGGGAATCAGGCGTCTTGCTTGTCGGTACTGCCCAGGAAATCCAGTATCTCGGCGCGAACGGTATCGTAATCCAAATGGTAGAAACACAGTGTCCGAAAGGCGAAGCCTTCGTCGAGCCGCAACATGCCTAAGAGAAGATGCTCTGTACCCACGTAATTATGGTCCATGGCCTTTGCTTCATCCAAAGCGTATTCTAGGATCTTCTTGGCGCGCGCAGTGAAAGGCAGTTGTTGTTCATGCAGCGGCTCGGAAGCGGCCTGGACGCGCGCCAACACGGATTGATGCATCTGGCCGAGGTCGCAGTTCAGGTTTTCCAGGACGCAGGCGCCGACGCCCTTGCCATGTTCCAGGAAACCGAGCAGCAGGTGTTCCACGCCGATGTAATCGTGACCCAGCCGGATGGCCTGTTGATGTGCCAAGCTCATGACCTTGCGCAAGCGGTCGGTGAAGAGATCGAACAGGGGACGCCTCCGTTCCCATTATGAAAATAAAGGCGGCATCCCTTTGAGGGCAGTTTCTGGACTTGAGGCTATAGCGTCGCTCAAAGCAGGTGTTGCGCGGCGACGCCCGTCGCCAGGCCGACCGTGGCCGCGGCCACGAGCAGGCCCATGCAGCCGGCGCCTTCGGGAGCCAGATCTGGGACGAACTTCACACAGGGGACCGAGCCCAGCTTCGCACGGTCGCCTTCGTACTTGGTCCAGAGCAGTTCGACGCTCGCGGGGACCTTGGCCTCGCCGCCTTCGACCGCGCCGGGGTAGTGGACGACGATCTCGTTGCCGGGAAGCTCGTGCGAGAGTCCCTTCTTCTCGGTCTCCTCGCCCGCGGCTTTGATGCGCAGGAAGAGTTCCAGCGCCTTGGCCAGCGCGCTGGGCCATTCCAGGCCCAGGGGTTTCTTCGCGACGAGGTCCATCCGGCCGATGTCCGGGCCTTTCGCCTGCACCCGGCACTCCACGAATTCCAACTCAACGCTGCCGCCTTCCCACTTGATGGTGGCCTTCATCCAAGCTCCTCCGACCGCGGAACGCGACTCGGGGACCGCCGGACCGGCGTCCGGATCGGCCGCAACCGCGATCTGCTCCAGGGTGTTCCGCCACCGTTCTAGCGTCATTCCCGAACGTATCAAGACCTGCGCGGCGAGTCCGTCGTCCACGGCGAGGAGCCCCGCGAGGAGTTCGGCGGTGCCTATACGGTCCCGGTCGAGCCGCCGCGCCTCCCCGCGGGCGAGTTCCAGCGCCTCCCGGGCCAGGAGCGTCAGGGGGAGTTCGCGGATCGTCTGGTTCCAGTCCGCCGAGCGGAGGTACGTCCCCACGCGCGTCACGAGCGTCTCAGGATCCAACCCCAGCCGCTGGAGCCCCAGGGCGGCCTCGCCGGTCGGCACCCGCAGCACGCCGAGGAGCAGGTGCTCGGTGTCGAGGTGATTATGGCGGAGTTCCAGGCAGACCTGCTTGGCGCGATCCACCGCCAGGGCGCCGGCTTCGGTGAAGCCGCGTTTGCCGAGCGTCCGCGGCGCCTGCCGCCGCGCGACCTCTCGAGCCCAGGTGTCGCGGGTGGCCGGAGCGTCGAAGTACGCGCCGAGCCGCGCCAGGACGCCGGGCGCCTCCACCCCGAGAGCGCCAAGCGCCGCGCGGGCCGAGCCGTCCTGAAGCAGGCAAAGCCCGCCAAGCAGATGTCCCAAGTCCACCACCGGGTGTCGCTCGCGGTCGGCGAATTGCAGCGCGCGGCGCAAGCTCGCCATGAAGAGTTCGGAGCGGGGCAGGTGAGCGGTAGCTTCGCCGGCGGGCGGCTCGGCGGGTTCGTTCGCCGCCTGGACGGCCATGCGGACGGCGCGCTGGAGCGCCTCGAGACCAGGCTCGTCGGCGCCGGTCCATACGGCTCCCCATTGCGGCTCCGTTTCGACGAGCGCGGCGAGGAGATGCCCCGATTGGATGGAGCGCGCGCCGTGCTCCTCGGCCTGCGCGCGCGCCAGCGCCAGCGCGCGCCGTGCGCGGGAGGTGAAGCGGTCCAGGAGGTTCTCCGCGGGCGGAAGGACGCGCGCCTTGCCGGGGATTCGCACGAAGGCCCGGAGGCGAGCGCGCGGCGGACCTCCGCGCGGAGATCCTGGATCGTCAGGGCATGCCGCTCCAGCGCGGCCGCCACGAGCGGATCGCCGCACGCGAAGGCGCCCAGCAGCAGATGCGCGCTGAACACGCACGAATGCGCCGAGGTTCGGGCTTCCTCGATGGCGGCGCGGACGAGGGCCTGGGACGTTTCGGCGAGCGGCAGCGCGCCCGCGACGACTTGCAGTTGCGAGCCCAAGTCCAGGTCGCGCTGGAGTTCCACGCTCAGGACCTCGGGAGCCAGGCCAAACGCATCCAGAAGCTGGCCGGCCAGCGCGCCGGGCTGTTCGAGCACGCCCAGGAGGAGATGCGCCGGCTGAACCTGGGTGTGGTGGAAGCGCACGGCGAAGGCGCGGGCGGCGGGGAGGGCATCGCGGGCGGCATCGGAGAAAAAGTCGGTGGGGCGATCGGCCAGGTCGCGCAGGTCCGCGGGAGGTTGGGGCCTGCGAAGGGAGCGTGCGGACATGCCAAGGCTCCACCGGATCGGAAAGATACACGGTACTTGGCGCCGGTTCGGCGCTCAACGCGCTTCGAGCGCTTGAAAATAGGCTCTTGCGCCTCGCGAGATCATGGGGTATATCGCCTTGCGCACTCGATTGTGCATCACTTTTATGGAAACGAGCACCGCCATGGCGCGCCGCGTAAGGATGTCCGACATCGCCGATGCGCTGGGGGTCTCCCGGACCACCGTCTCGCGCGTGCTCTCGGGCAAGGCCGCGCCCTTCCGCATCGCGACGGAGACGGCTGAGCGGATCCTGAAGGAGGCGGAGCGGCGCGGCTACCAGCCTTCGCAGCTCGCGCGCGGCCTGCGCACGGCCTTCTCGCGCACGATCGGCCTGCTCGTTAGCGACATCTCCAACCCCTTCTTCGCCAATATCGCCTGGGCGGCCGAACAGAGCGCCGAGCAGAAGGGCTTCGCGGTGATCGTGGGTTCCAGCGGCGAGGACCTCAAGCGCGAGCGCGCCTACGTCGCGAACCTGATGAGCCGCGGCGTGGACGGGCTGATCGTCGCGCCGGCTGGGCCGGACTACGAGCACCTCGCCGAACTCCAGCGCGATGGCTTCCCCTTCGTGCTCCTCGACCGCGTCTTCGAGGACCTCGAGTGCGATTGGGTCGTCGTCGAGAACCAGGGCGCCGCGCGCGCGCTCTGCGAGGCGCTGCTCGACCGCGGCTGCGAGCGCTTGGCTTTCCTGGGCGGCCGGATGGAGACGAGCACCGCGCGGCTGCGCCTGGAAGGCTATCGCGCGGCGCTGCGCGGGCGGCGGCTCCCCTTCGATCCCGAAATGGTCCATCTGGGCGACTTCAGCGTGGACTCGGGGCGCAAGGGCGCCGAACAACTGCTCAAACTGCCCGTGCCGCCCGACGGGATCTTCTGCGCCAACAACAAGATTCTTTTCGGCTGTCTGGACCGCTTCGCGAGCGCTCCGGCCGAGCCGTGGCGCATGCTGCCCATCGCCAGCTTCGACGAGACGCCGTTCATGAAAGTGCTGGGCCGCCCGCTGATCGTCGCCGCGCAGCCCGAACACGCCATTGGCGCGCGCGCGGTGGAGCTGCTGACGCACCGGATCCTATCGGGTCCGCCCGGCAGCCCCCGCATGAACAAGCCGTTCAACCACCTGCTGTTGAATACCGAGCAGAAGCGGTTCGGGATTTAGCACAGAGAATTTGAAGGATGAAATATGAAGTATGAAATATGAAGTTAAAGGAGTTCATTTTCTTCTGCTTCATACTTCCTATTTCATCCCTCCCGTTCACCAGAGTTCGCTGCAGCTCGTGGAGCGCACTTCGACAAGGAGACTCTCATGGCCAAAGTCGGCATTCTCAGCTTCTCGGACGGGCGCGATTTCGTGCACAAGAACCTCGTGAAAATGCTCAAGGGGTTCGAGGAGCGCATCGTCAAGCGCCTGCAGAAGGCCGGGCACGAGGTCGTCACGGCGAAGCAGGTCTGGACGAACTCGCTCGCCACGAGCGAAGCGAAGAAGCTCGCCAGGGCCGGCTGCGAATGCACGATCTTCAACTATGCGGTCTGGTGCTTCCCGCACTTCACGGCGCTGGCCAGCCGCTTCGCGCCCGGGCCGCTGCTGGCCTTCGGCTGCATCAATCCCAAGTTTCCCGGCATGGTGGGGTTGCTGGCAGGCGTCGGCGGATTGAACCAGCTCGGCGTGCGCTACGACCGCGTCTTCGGCGAGATCGAGGACGAGCGGGTCTTCGCGCAGGTCCAGGCCTTCATCGCCGCCGCGCACTGCGCGAACACGCTGAAGGGCCAGACGTACGGGCTCGTCGGCGGCCGGCCGATGGGCATGTACACGGCCGTCAGCAACCCCGATCAGTGGATGCAGCAGTTCGGCGTGGACGTGGAGCACATCGACCAGTGGGAGCTGGTGCGGCGCGCGGACTCGATCCCGCAGGCGCAGGTGACGAAGGCGCGGAAGTGGCTCGAAAAGCACGTCGGCCGGATCGAATACGACGGCAGGCAACTCACGCCGGAACTGCTCGAACGGCAGATCCGCACCACCGAGGTGATGAAGAAGCTGATCAAGGAATGGAACCTCGACTTCAGCGGCATCAAGGGACAACCCGAGCTGACCACGCATTGGTGCACGATGGACCTCACCGAGGCGTTCCTCAACGACCCGTACGATTGGGACGGCCCGCACGAGCCGCACGTTTGTTCGACCGAGGCCGACATGGACGCGGCGCTGACGATGCAAATCTTCAAGCTGTTGACCGAAGTGAAAGACGGCCGCGCTTCGCCGGTGCTCTTCGCCGACGTGCGGCACTACTTCGAGAAAGAAGGCGTCTTCGATCTCGTCAACAGCGGGCAGCACGCGACGTACTTCGCCAAGCGCAGCTTCAAGCACACCGAGAATCTGCCGCACGTGCGCTTCCGGCCCGAAGGCTTCTACTTCCCGGCGGGCGGCGCGAGCGTGATGCACCTGGCCGAGCCGGGCAAGCTGACCTTCGCGCGGCTGACGCGCCGCGACGGGAAGTATTGGATGGCGATTCTGACCGGGGAATTCGTGCGCTTCGGCGAGAAGAAAGATTGGGAACTCGTCAATGCCGTGCAGGACAACTGGCCGCACGCCTTCGCGAAGTTCGACTGCCCGGCCGAGACGTTCCTGCAGGCGTATTCGAGCAATCACATCCACGCGGTCTACGGCGATTACGTCGAAGAGTTGAAGAAGGTCTGTCACCTGACGGGCGTGGAGTCGGTGGTGCTGAAGTAGGCAATAAACAGTACACCCAATAGGATTGCCGTGCTATACACTGGGTAAATGAATTCTCCCAATGCGAGTACTCAATTGAGAGGGCTTTTGCCCGTTGGGACTGTGGTTGAAGGAATAGTTGAACTTCGCACACACTTTGGCGTGTTTGTTAAATTAGACGGTATCGAGTTCAAGCATTCAGCATTATTGGAGATCGTTCATTTCACCCGGGCCAATGACTCCCCCCGAAGCATAATTTGGCCCAAGGTAGGTGAGCGAATTGAGGCGAAAGTGATTTATCATAATGACTCAGGTGAAGTTCGGTTGTCTCAAGTAGATTAAGGACTTCGGGGAAGTCTCTGAAATATGTCTGGTGCATCTTAGTCCCGCCGTATCCGCACCTCGCCGTCGGCGCGCTCGGCGACGACCTTGCCGGGCAGGTGCATCTCGCGGCGCGCGCCGGAAGGCCCGAAGAGCCCCTGCAACTGCTGCAAGTGCTTGGCGGTGACGGCCAGCGCGCGGTTCTTCCAGAGCGTTTTGAGCAGGTTCACGATGTCGGCGAGTTCCTCCGGCGAGGGCGGGCTGCCGACCTTGGGCACGGGCAGCGCGAGGAATCCGCGCGTGCCGACGGCGGCGATCCCGTCCAGCCAGCCGCGGCGCCACGCCCTGCGTTCGGCGTGGAACTCGGCCTCCTCCGCCAGCCGCCACAGCGCCGCGCGCGTGCCGGGGTGGACGCTGTTCTCCAGCACCGGCAGGATCAGGCGCCGCACCGCGTTGCGCGGGATGCGCGTATCGAAGTTCGTCTCGTCGGTGCAGAAGCCCTGCCGCTTGCTCTTCAGGTAGGCGAGAATCTCCTCGCGCGTCGCTCCCAGCAGCGGCCGGACTAGGCCCTCCGGAGTGCGCGTGTTGCGCGGCACGAACGGCTCGTCGATGGGCTTGCCCTTCTGCGTCCATTGAATCCAGGCGCGCGCTTCGTCGGGGACGTCGTCGGGCAGCGGGCCGCTCCAGCCGATGCCTTCCAGACCGGCCAGACCGGTGCCGCGGCAGATGCGGTAGAGCACCGTTTCGATCCGGTCGTCGGCATGGTGCGCGACGGCGATGTGCGTGCAGCCTTTGATCAATGCCGCGCTGCGCAGGAACTGCTGGCGCGCGATGCGCCCGGCTTCCTCCACGCTGCGGCGCAGGTGCTTGGCGAGTTTCCGCGTGTCGCAGCGCGCTTCCAGGAACTCCACGCCCAGTTTCTTGCAGAGCTTGCGGCAGAATTCCACGTCGCGGTCCGCCGCCTTGCCCCGGATGCGGTGGTTCAGGTGCGCCGCGGCCAGGGCGAACTCCAGGTCGCGCTTCTTCGCCAGCTCCACCAGGATCCGCAGGAGCGCCACCGAATCCGGGCCGCCGGAGAGGGCCACCAGGACGCGCGCCTTGGGCGGGAGCAGCTTGCGGGTGCGGATCGCCGTGGAGATCTTGATGGGCAGTCGCATGGATGCGTTTGTTAAGGCAGGCGATGCCCTGGCGCAACCTGTTTTCGCCCCTCCGCGCCGCCGGGGTGGAGGGGTGTGATTCGAATTCCGGCTGTCTCTGAGCCGCGCCGGTCGGTATAAGAAGGTAGCGAACGGCCGCGCCGCCACGATCCGGAACCACCGCTGCGATGGATTCGCCCTTTCTTCTCAATACCCCCTGGCCGGTCTGGCTCATCCTGCTGGCGGGCGCGGCGGCATGCTGGCTGACTTGGCGAGGATATCGCCGCCGTGCGGGGGAGCTGAAGGACCGCCGCCGCTGGGGGCTCACCGCGTTGCGCAGCGCCGGCTGGGTGCTCCTGATCCTCTGCCTGCTCCAGCCGATCTACCGCCAGTACGTCCGCGAAGAACGCGCCAGCCGCGTGAGCGTGCTGGTGGACCTCTCCGAGAGCATGTCCTTCCGCGACCGGACCCATGGGCCGGAGCGGCTCGAGCAGGTCCGCGAGGCGCTGGGCGACGGGGAGGACGGCGGTCTTTTGGAGAAGCTGGAGCGGACGTTCAAAGTGAAGGTGGAGGGCTTCGCGGCGAACGCGCGGCCCCTTGAGGACGTGTCGCTGCCCCTCGCCGACGGCGCGCGCACCGATCTGGCCCAGGCGCTGAACGACGCCTTCACGCGGCTCAAGGGCCCCGACGCGGCGGGCCTCGTCCTGATCAGCGACGGCGCCGACACCGCGCGCGGCGACCTGCTCCGCGCCGCCCAGCAGTACCGCCGCGCGGGCATTCCGATCTACGCCGTCGGCGTGGGCGCGCCCGACGTGCCCGACCTGGCCGTGACGCAGGTACGCTGCCGCCGCACCGTCAGCAAGGACACGCTGGTCAAGGTCGAGGTGGACGTCGCGCGCGTGAAGGTGCCCGCCGGCGTCTACAAGGTCCGGGTCAAGCAGGGGAGCAAGACGATCAAGGAGACCGAGGTGGACCTCGCGGGCGAGAAGGCCACCGCGATCTTCGAGTTCCTCCCCACCGAGCAGGGCTTCCAGGAATACGAGGCCTCCATCGATCCGTACGCCGGCGAACTGGTGCTCAGCAACAACGCGATGGCCTTCGGCGTCGTCGCCTTCAACCGCCGCCTCAAAGTCTTGTATATGGAAGGCAGCCAGCACACGCACCGCGAGTACGGGCGCTACGTCTGGGCCGACAAGTGGGAGCACGAGTTTCTCGTCGACGCGCTGGAGGAAGACCGCGACGTGGACGTGGACGTGCTCTTCCGCGAGATGCCGCCCGATTACGACGGCCCGATCAAGACCGTGAAGATGGGCTATCCGAAGCTGAAGAAGGACCTCTTTCAGTACGACGTGGTGATCAATTCGGATATTCCCATCGACCACTTCAACGACGATCAGATCAAGTGGACGGTGGAGTTCGTGGCGAACCACGGCGGCGGGTTCATCATGATCGGCGGGTGGTCGGCGTTCGGCGAGGGCGGTTACGCGGGCAGCGCCTTCGACAAGATGCTGCCGGTGGAGATGAACAAGCACGACGTCCACGTGGACGGCGAACCTTTCCGCTGGCTGGTCACCGAAACGGGCTTGAAGCACCCGATCATGCAGGTGCTAAAGGACGCCAAGGAGAACACGGAGGCCTGGGCGCAGTTGAACCTGCTGGGGCGTACGCGGGGCGGGGATCCGGGTCCCAGCTTCTTCGGCTTCTCGAAGACGACGCGGGCCAAGCCGGCCGCCGACACGCTCGCGGTCGTGGCCGACGAGGAATTCGAGACCTACATCGGGCCGGCGGTGCTCGTTGCCGTGCAGCCTTTCGGGCGCGGGCGCAGCATGGCCTTCACCACCGACTGCACCGGCGGCTGGGGCGCGATTTGGGAGGACAGTTGGGGCCCCGATCCCGACGACCCGGACCGCCGCAACCTCTACTACAAGAACTTCTGGAAGAACGCGATCCGCTGGCTCGCGCATTACCGCATGAAGGCGCCAAACCAGTTGGTTCAGCTCGAGACCGAGCGGCTCGTCTACGGGCGCGGCGAGTCCCCCGTCGTGCGCGTGAAGGTCCTCACCGAGGACTACGAAGCCACCCACGACGCGCTGGTGACTCTGCAGATTGTCTCACCTTCCGGCAAGAGCCAGCGCGTCTCGGTCTTCCCGCGCTACGAGGAGCCGGGCGTCTACGAACGGAAGCTTGAGCCGGACGAGGTCGGCCGCTACGAGCTGGAGGCCTTCGCCGAAATAAAGGGCAAGGACCTGGGGCAGGACAAGGCGCTCTTGCAGGTGCGGCCGTCCACCGAGGAGCTGCGCCAGTTGAGCCAGGACGTCGCGACCCTGCAGAAGCTCGCGCGGGAGTCCGGCGGCGAGTACTTCACGCTGGACCATGCCGCCGGAGTCACCGACCTGCTGCGCCAGGACACCCACGTCATCCAGTTGCCCCGCGACAAGGATCTGTGGGACAACGGCTGGGTCTTCGCGGCGATCATCTCGCTCTTGTGCGTGGAGTGGTTCTATCGCAAGCGCTCCGGGTTGCCGTAAGCAGGTTTCGGGCCGGAGAATCGGACTATGAGCGCCTCGGGTGCGCGCGTCTATCGGTGAGGGGCGAACCGGCATGACCCGCGCCAGGCCTGCAATCCTCTTCTGCTCCCTGCTCACAACCTTCCTGCTGGCCGGCGAGCCGGCCGTGCCGCCGGCGCCGGAAGGAACCAAGGCGGTACCCTTCAAGATCGTCTCCAACCGGCTCTTCATACCGGTGCGGATCAACGGAGCCGTCGAGTGCGAGGGCATTATCGACACGGGTTCCGAAGTAACGCTGATGAACCTGGCGCGCGTCAAGGTCGCGGACCTGAAGGTGCTGGGCACCCAGCAGCTCGAAGGCTCGTTCGTGGGCGGCCTGGGCGCGCAGCGCGCGGTGGCGGATGCCTTGAAGCTCGGGGAGCACGAGTATCCGCAGGTGGCGCTGGGTGCGTTCCGGCACGGGCCGGGGCAGGCCCTGGAGCGCGTGGATTTCATTCTGGGGATGGATTTTCTGGGCCGCTCGCCGTTCTCGCTGGAGCTCGCGAACGGGCGCATGCTCCTCTGGCCCTTCCGCGCCAAGCTGCCCGATCCGCCGGAGGGCATCGAACGCGCGGCCCTGCCCACGCACCGTTCGCCCGCCGACTCGACCACGCGCCCGCGCGTCTACGGGAGCGTCAACGGCGCGCGGACCCCCTTCCTGGTCGATACCGGCGCCGAGTCGCTGCTCTTCGCGGCGCTCAAGGCCCCGGCGGACCTGGGCCTGGACCCCCTCGGCGCGCTGGCAGGCTACGCCCAGGTCAACGACGGCGGGCAGGCGCGCCGCGTGGAACTGCGCGCGGCGACCTTCGAGAAAGTCGAATTCGGAACGATGCGCTTCGAGAAAACCGCCGGCCGCGTGCTGGACGCCGCGCAGCTCAAGTCGCCGCTCGCGCGGCAGGACCTCGCCGCCTACTACAATGTCGTCGGCTTCGCGTTCCTGAAGGACCTGTATGCGGTCCACTTCGACCTGCCCGGCCAGCGGATCTACTTCGACCGCAAGAAACCCTGAGTAGATCGCGGGCCGGCGAGGCCCCCCGCTCAACGCAACCACGTTCCTTCCAGCATGCGCCGGTTGAGCAGCGCGGACAGGTCCTTGACGAGTTGTGGCTGGTCCCGCGCCAGGTTGCGCTGCTCGTGCGGATCCTCGCGCAGGTCGTACAGCTCGGTCTCGTCGTTGAGGCTCCGGACGAGCTTGTGCCGCTCGGTCCGCACGAGGCTGAAGTTGCGCAGCCCACTGAGGCACTCGGAGCGGTGCGTTGCCGACTCGCCGCGCAGGACCGGCGCGAAGGAGCGCGCGTCGAGGTTCGGCTGCGCGGGCAGCCCGGCGAGTTCGCAGACGGTGGGGTTGATGTCGATCAGTTCCACCGGCGCTTCGCAGACGCGCCCTCCGGCGATGCCAGGCCCCGCGGCCAGCAGCGGCACGCGCAGCGCCGCCTCGTACGGCACGCTCTTGGTGTACAGCCCGTGGTCGCCCAGCATCTCGCCATGGTCGCTGGCGAAGATCACATAGGTGTTGTCGGTCCAGCCGCGTTTCTCGACGGCTGCCAGGATCAGCCCGACCTGGTCGTCGATGGCCTCGATGGCCGCGCAATACTGCCGGCGGGTCTCGAGGACTTTCTCGGGCGCGTAGGCCTGCTGGCGCTCCCGGATCCACGCGGGCTTCTCGCCGGGATGAAGCGGTATGGGCGGCGGCATCTCCGCGCCGCGGTAGCGCGCGCCGTACTCGGCCGGCGGATCGTACGGGTCGTGCGGCCCGACGAAGCTGACGAAAAGATGCCAGGGAAAGTCGCCGGGGGTTCGTTCGATCCATTCCGCGCTGCGGCGGCCGATGTAGCAGTCCTCGAAGGCCTCGGTGGGCAGGACCGAGTCGTGCGCCGAGACGTGATACCCTTCCTTCCGCCGGCGCTTGTAATCCTGGTGGAAGGCCTCGTACAGGCCGCGCTCGCGCAGCCACAGGCCGTAGGGGCCGCGCGGCTCGGGCGAGTGTCCGGCGTGCATCTTGCCTTCGCACTCCACCGGGTGGGTGAAGCCCCACATGTACGTCGCCGGGCGGTCGCCGTCGCGCCCGTTGTAGCCGTCGGGCTTGGCCAGGTCGAGCTTGCCCACGCAGCCGACGTAGTACCCGTGGTCGCGCAGATGCTGATAGTAGGTGGGCGCCGAGCGCGGCAGGAAGGCCGAATTGCCCAGCGCGCCGAGCCGGTGCGGCTGCAAGCCCGCCGAGAGCGCGATCCGCGCCGGGGCGCAGACCGGCGCGTTGGTGCAGCATTGCGTGAAGCGCACGCCGCGCGACGCCAGCTTGTCCAGGTTTGGCGTGCGGACCCACTTGGCGCCCGCGCAGCCCAGGTAATCGAAACGGTGCTGGTCGTCGAGGATCACCAGCAGATTCGGACGTCGCGGCGATTCACTCATGAAATCAGGCGCCCCCCTTCCATGCGGCCCAGAGCAGGCACAGCCAGCCGACGAGGTACGCCGCGCCGCCCAACGGCGTAACCGCCCCCAGCCAGGTATGGCCGGTCAGGCAGAGAACGTAGAGGCTTCCCGAGAAGACGACCGTGCCGCCGACGAAGCACCAGCCGGCCGCGGCCGCCGACCCGCCGGGCCAGCGCGTACAGGCCCACGCGACCGCCAGGAGCGCCAGCGCGTGGTAGAGCTGATACCGCGCGCCGGTCTCCCACGCGGCCAGCATCTTCGCCGCGAGGTCCGGATCGTAGCGCGCCGCGAAGTAGCTCTTGAGACCGTGGGCGCCGAAGGCCCCCGCGGCGACGCCCAGAAACGCCAGCGCCGCGCCCATGACGAAGAAGTGGCGATCCACGCGCGAACCCCCAAGGTCAGCGCGTAGATCTTAGCAGCAAGGATAGCCCGGCGACAGGAGAGGCCGGACGGCGCGCGCGTCAGCCCCCGTGCAGGCGCATGCTGGCCTGTTCGATGGGCTCGCCGGCGCGCTGGTAGCGGAAGTCGACCGAGAGGCGCAGGCGGTCGGCGGTCACGTTCGGCAGGGCCGCGTGGATCGTATGGCTGTGGACGAGGAGCACGTCGCCGGCCTCGAAGTCCTCCGCGAGCCAGCGCATGCCCAGATCGGCGGTGGGCACGCCCGCGCCGCCCGCGCCGATCGCCGGCACGTGCTGGACGAAGCCGAGGTCGTGGGAGCCTTCCAGCACCGTCAGGCCGCCCAGTTCGCGCGGGCAGTCGCCGAGCGGGATCCAGGCCGTATAGGTCTCCGGCGTGCCGCGGATATGGACGAAGTCCTGGTGCGGCTGCGTGGTGAAAGCGGCATGGCCGGGGAACGAAATCCGGGCGATGTTGCGCCGGTGCGCCAGCACGATCCCGTCCACGACCTTTTCCAGGAAGGTCATCAACTCCATAGAGATCGAGAACGCGTTGAAGGTGTCGAGGCGGATCAGTTCCTTGTAAAGCCGCTGGTATTCCGTCCCGAACTCGGGGAAGGGGCCGCCGCGGTACAGGCCGTCCATTAAAGGCGCGTCCGTTCGCAGCCAGCCGTACTTGCGGCAGAGTTCCAGCACCTCCCGGCGCACCCGCCGCAGCGCGTCGCGGTCGGCGAGACCCCGCGCGAATAGGTAGCCGTCGCGCCGCATGCGCCGGCGCAACTCGGCGGGATCCTCAAGCGCGTCGTTGCACGCGGCGAAAGCGCCGTCAGGAACCAGCGTCTCATTCAGGCGTTCGGCCACGGCGGCGGTCGCGTGCATTTTGAGCCTCCTTGTTGTATCCGGCGGAACGCAGCGCAGGGCTGTTCTCAATGCCGCGGGTATTGAACCCTGCCGCATTCCGGGGCACAATGGAGCCGATGCCAACTTTTTGTATTATTCGTTAATCCTCGGAGCTTGCGCATGGCGCGCCGAACGCCCCCTGGCGAGACCTTCGACCCGCTCCGTACGCCGCCGCGGGTGCTGCTCGCGAACTTCTACCCCTTCGCGCCGGGCGAGGTCGCGCTGCCGCGCTGGAGCCGCAGCAATCTCTTTCTCCCTTGCACGGGTGGGCGGGGCACGGTCCAGGTTGGCACGCGGCGCTTCGCCCTCAGAACAGGACAGGTTCTCCACGTGCCCTGGGCGACCCCGCTGCAATACGAGGCCGATTCGCGGGACCCATTCGTGGTCATCGGTGTGCATCTGGCCTATACGGGCTGGAACGACCGGCATGCCCCGGTGACCCACCATGCGTACCGCGGTGTCGAACTCGTGGACCGCCCGGCCGAGGCTCCGCCCTGCGTCCAGCCGTTCGAAGGCCCCTTCGTGCTGGACGTGCCCGCGGGCTCGCCGCTCCTGGAGCGCGCGGCGGCGGTGGCGACGGCCTTCGAGGGGCGCGCCCGGGCGGAAGGCGATCCGGACCGCGAGGCGCGCCTGCGCGCGGCCGCGCTGGCTTTTCTGGTGGAGTTCCGCGCCTGCCGCGCGCGCGCCGCGGGGGCGGGCTCGCCGGCGCAGGCGGGCCTGGTCCGTGAACTGATCTCTTACCTGGAACTCGCGTATGCGACGCGGTTGACCCGGGGCGATCTGGCGCGCCGGGCGGGGGTCAGCGAATCCACCCTCGCAGCGGCTTTCCGCGCGGCCACGGGCAAAGCGCCCATCGATTACCTGATCGACCTGCGCCTGGATCACGCGCGCCGCCTGCTTTCCACGGGCCGGCAAAGGGTGGGGGAGATCGCGCGCGCCGTGGGCATCGCCGATGCCTACTACTTCTCCAAACTTTTCAAGCGCCGCGTCGGGGTCGCGCCCCTGGCCTACCGCAAGCGCCTCAGGCTGTGATTGCCGCGCCGCCTCGATTTGCCTACCATGCGCAACATGCGCCGCGGCGCGAATTCATGCCGCGAGGAGAGGGGTATGCCGTTGGACCGGGCCGAACGCGCCTTGAAGATCCTGCTCCGAGCGGCGGGCGCGGTCATGCTCTGCGCCCTCCCGTTCGCGTTCCTGCCGCGGGCCTGGCTGGCCGGAATCCACGCCGCGCTGGGCCTGGGCGCGTACCCCGAAGGGCCGGTTATCGATTACCTCGCCCGCACGGCCTCGCTGCTCTACGCGGGTCTGGGCGGGCTCTACCTGCTGCTCTCGCGCGACCTCGCGCGCTTCCGCCCAGCGATCGCGTACCTCGCGTGGACGGGCCTGCTTTTCTCGGTCCTGATGCTGGGCATCGACGTGAGCGCGGGCCTGCCGCGCTGGTGGGTCTGGGGCGAAGGCCCCGTCGTCGCGGCGCTGAGCCTCGCGCTCGGCTTGTTGAACCGTAGTGTGGGCCGTCCCGATCCGTCCGCCTGAATTTAGGCTGGGAATCGAGCAAATAATTCCAATGCGCGCTTCGCGCGAAACGGCCTAATTTCACTCGTACCGCGAACCGCGGATACGCAACTGGACTTCGCCCCTATTCCCATCTATATCCATGCGTGAAACCGGAACGCGGAGGAGCACATGGGCACGGTCATGTTTTCCTGGGAGTTGGGCGCCGGCGTGGGCCACATGGCGCCCTACCGGGCCATCGCCGAGACGCTCCTGCGCAACGGCCACCGCGTCGTCTTCGCGCTGCGCGACCTGAGCCGGTCCATGGCCGTCTTTCAGGACGTAGGCATCACCTGCATCCAGGCCCCGATCAAGACCGCGCCCATCACCAAGCCCATTCTCCAGCCGGCCACCTACGCCCAGATGCTGCACAACCTGGGCTACGAAACCGGCGAGGAACTGGCCGGGCTGGTGCGCGCCTGGCGTTCGCTTTACGACTACGTGCGCCCGGACCTGGCGGTCTTCGACCACAGCCCCACGGCGATGCTGGCCGCGCGAGGGCTCCCTTTTCGAAAGGTGGCCATCGGGATCGGCTTTCTCATCCCGCCCGACGTGTATCCGCTCCCCAACCTGCGGCCTTGGCGGAACCTGAGCCCCGAGCAGTTGCGCATCTTCGAGGACGGCATGCTCGACCGCGTCAACCGCGTCCTCGACCTGATCCGCGCCCCGCGCATGGAGCGGCTGGGCCGGCTCTTCGGCGAGATGGACGAGCAGATTCTCACGACCTTCCGCGAACTGGATCACTATCCCGAGCGCCTCGGCGGCAACTATTGGGGCCTGTGCAGCTACTTCCGCGGCGTCGAGCCCAACTGGCCCGGCGAGGGCAAGCGCATCTTCGCCTACCTCAAGAACTCGAAACACCTTCAGGGCATCCTCCAGGCGCTGCAGATGACCGGCCAGCCCGCGCTGGTCGTCCCGGACGGGCTGCCCGAGGACGTCATCAAGAAGTTCGCGTCCGAGACCATCCGCTTCGACCGCCGGCTCTACGACCTCAAGACGGTCGGACGCGAGCACACGCTATCCGTGCATAACGCCAACCACGGCACGATGGTCCAGTTGCTCCTGGCCGGGAAGCCGGCGCTCCTGGCCCCGCTGCACCTGGAACAGCTTACCCTGGCCAAGCGCACCGAGCAGTTGGGCGTGGGGCTGGTGCTGGCGGAGGAGAAGCCCGAAGAGATCGCGCCGCGCCTCCAGACCGTCCTCAATGGCGCGGTGTACCAGGCGAGCGCCAAGGCCTTCGCGGAGCGCTACAAGGGTTTCGATCCGGAGAAGCAGGGCGAGCGGCTGTACGCGCAGCTCGAGACGCACCTCGCCGCCGCGCCAAAACAGGCGCCGGCTCAACTCCACGCGCCGGCCGCTGCGCCGGCGCGCCCCGTGGGCCCGATCGGAACAGGCGGCGGCAAGCCGCCGATCCCGCTGCGCCCCGGCCCGGCCGCGCCGGCGGCTCCGCGCGTCCCCGCCGACATCCCGGTCCCCGAACTCCTGAAGCAGGCCTTGGCCCTGCACCAGGCCGGGCGCCTACGCGCAGCCGAGCCGTTCTATGCGCGAGTCGTCGAACTCCAGCCGCGCCACGCCGACGCCTGGCACCAGTACGGCATCCTGAAGCTTCAGCTTGGCGACCCCGTCGCAGGCGGGGAGTTGATTCAGCGCGCCATCGGCATCAACGCCAACGTGCCCGTCTACCACGCCAACCACGCCGAAGCCTGCCGGATGGCGGGCCGGTTCGGCAAGGCCCTTGGGAGTTGCGAGGCCGCCGCGCGCCTGGATCCGAAGAACGCCGACATCCAGAACATCTGGGGCCTGGTCCTGCTGGGCCAGGGCAAGGACGACATGGCCGCCGAGCGCCTCCGCGAGGCCGTGCGCCTGCGGCCGGAGTTCGGCATGGCGCACAACAACCTCGCCAACGCGTTGCGCGGGCTGGGCGACGAAGAGGGCGCGCTGCGCCACTACAAGCTTGCCGTGCAGGTCCAGCCTCAATCGGCCGAAGCGCGGAGCAACCTGGGCCAGTACCTGCTCGAACAGGGCGACATCGACGGCGCCCTGGAACACGGCCGTCGCGCCGTCGAGTTGAAGCCGGGCATGGCCGCTGGGCACAGCAATTACGGCAACGCGCTGCGCGAGAAGGGCGACCTCGAGGAGGCCCAGAAGCAGTACCGGGAGGCCATCCGCCTCGAGCCGCGCCTCGCCATGCCTTACAACAACATGGCGCAGGCCAAGCAGGAGGAAGGGCTCTTCGACGAGGCCCTGGAATGGTACCGCCAGGCGCTCGCCCTGGAGCCCAACTCCGCGCGCTTCTACACCAACCTCGCCAGCCTGTTGAACGAGATGGAGCGCGAGGAGGAGGCCCTGCAGCACTTCCGCACCGCGTTGCGCCTCGACCCCAAGTACGTCGAAGCCCACAACGGCCTGGGCGCGCTGCTGCGGGACCGGCAAGAGCACGAAGAGGCGCGCCAGTGCTTCCGCAAGGCGCTCGACCTGCGACCCTCGTTCGCCACGGCCCTCGTCAACCTCGCCGAACTCGAGGAGGAAATGGGCCGGTTGGACGAGGCCGAGAAGCTCCTGCGCGAGGCCCTGCGCCTGGACGCCGATCATCGCGGCGCGCACGCGCAACTGGCCATGCTGCGGCGCAAGAACCTGCCCGACGCGGACGTCGAGAACCTGCGCAGGCTCCTCGACGACGCGCAAGCCACCGCGCGCCGCGGGATGGGCCTCCACTACGCCCTGGCCCAGGTGTACGACGCCCGGAAGGAGTACGAGAAGGCCGCCGAACACCTCGTCTCGGCCAACGCGCTGCGCAAGGAACACCAGGAAAAGCGGAACCAGTCCTATGCTCCGCCCGACCACGAACTCTTCGCGGACAACATGATTCGCACCTTCACGCCGGAGTTCTTCGCCGCCAAGGCGGGACTCGGCTCGCCCAGCGAGCGCCCCGTCTTCGTCGTGGGTCTGCCGCGGAGCAGCACGACGCTGACCGAGCAGATCCTTTGCAGCCACTCGCGGGTCTTCGGGGCCGGGGAGCGCCGCTTCGCGCGGGAGTCGTTCGAGGCCCTGCCGGGCCTGCTTAATCCGCAGGGCAATTCTTTCGACGCCCTACCGCTGCTTGACGCCCAGGCGGCGAAGATCCTGGCCGACCAGCATCTCGAAAAACTGGCCGCGCTGGACGCCGAGGCGCTCCGCGTCGTGGACAAGATGCCCGACAATTATCTCTACCTGGGGCTGCTGGCGATCGTCTTCCCCAAGGCGCGCTTCATCCATTGCCGCCGCGACCTGCGCGATACCGCCGTCTCCTGCTGGATGACCAACTTCCGGCACATCCGCTGGGCCTGCGACTTCGAGCATATCGCCACGCGCTTCACCCAGTACGACCGGCTGATGAAGCACTGGCGCAAGGTCCTGCCCATGCCTTTCCTGGAAATCGACTACGAGGAGACCGTCGAGAAGCCCGAAGAGGTCTCGCGCCGCCTTATCGACTGGATCGGGATGCCTTGGGAAGACGCGTGTCTGGAGCCGCACAAGACCGAGCGCCCCGTGCGCACCGCCAGCGTTACGCAAGTGCGCGAGCCAATCTACAAGCGCTCCGTCGCGCGCTGGAAGAACTACGAGAAGCCCCTGGCCGAACTCTTCGCGCGCCTGCCGGCGCAGCCGGGCGCTTGACCCTTCGGGCGTATGGCCAGCGCCCTTAGTACCGTGCCGCGGAAGTAACTGGCCCAATGCGCCGGGCATTTTGTTTCGGATCGAGGCGCGCCGAGGGAGCATATCGGGACGAAGATCTGTGACCGAGACGCAACGACGAGCCGGGGCAAAAGGCCCTGCGCCGTGGGTCAGGAACTTCCGCGGCGCGGTACTTAGCTCAGCGCCTCCACGATCGCCCGCTCGACCGGCGAGTATTCGGCCGGGTTCGCGCGCTTCAGGTTCATCTGTTCCTTCAGCACGATGCACGGATTGCAGATGAAGCGCACGCTCTTGCCCGTGTTGGCGCTGCGGGCGTGGCGGATGAACGGGTGGTGCAGGAACATGTCGCCGGCGCGCCCGTTGGCTTCCACGACCCGCTTGAACGGATGCTTGGCCACGCGCGCGCAGAGTTCCTTGATCTCCAGCCCCTCCGGTTCGGACTCGGCCATGATCCGCGCGGCGAGTTTGTGGGAACCCAGGTCGATGGCCGTTCCCCCGTCGCCGGGGCCGATGTCGGAGAGGATCACGATCGGGAGCAGGCCCTGGTCCCGGCTGTAAACGTGGTGGTGGAACTGGATCCCGTCCACGTGCCAGCCTTTTTCCGGCGGCTTCCAGGGCGGGGCGTCGAAGCCGGGAAAGGCGACGGGAAACCAGCCCAGCGTGTCCTTTTTCAGATAGCGTCCCGCTCCCAGCAGGTCGTCGAAGGCGTCCCAGACGCGCTGCGTCCAGGCCAGTGAGAAGGGCGGGCCGCCAAGCGCCTCGCGGATGTGGACGACCGGTTCCTTCCAGCCGCTCGGGTCGTCGGGGCGCAGCCCCATCTTTTCCCACAGCCTGGCGCGGACTTCCGCGGCAACCGAGCCCGGAAACGCCTCCCGCAGGACGACGTAGCCGTCCTCGATGAATTGTTCGATCTCGCCCTTGGAGAATACCTTGTAGCCCATCTTCAGGCTCCTGGGTTCAGTCCGCCTGGCCGGCCAGCGGCTCGCGCTCAGGCGGGGACGCCGGTTCTTCCCGCCCGCTGTTCCGGGCCAGCCACAGGCCGGCTACGAAGAAGACCACGGCCGGCAGGAGGAATTTCAGATCCAGGAACGAGCCCTGCGGCGCGGCAAGGTCGTCGCTCATCAGCCGCTCGCCGAAGATGACGGAGCAGACGTTGTGGAGCAGGTGCAGCAGCGCCGCCGGCCAGAGGCTGCGCGACTCCCAGGTCAGCCAGGCCATCAGGATCCCCAGCAGCGCCGTGACCGGCATGCGGATCATGGGGATGTGGAACGCTCCGAAGATCAGGCCCACGGCGAGGATCGCCTGCCACTTCCCGCCCGCCTGGCGCAGTCCGCTCAGCAGGAAGCCGCGGAAGAAGTGCTCCTCGCACAGGGCCGGTGTCAACGCCATGACGAAGAGCGCCAGCGCGTCCGGAAAGCGCTGGAGCATCTCGGAGAGCTTTCGCAGTTCCTCGCCGCCGGCCTCCGGCCAGATCAGGCGCTGCCAGGCGAAGAACTGCGCCGCGAGGATCCAGGTGGCCCCACCCAGGCACAGCGCCGCGGCGGTCGAGCGAACCGAAGGAGCGCGCCAGCGGAAGGTGCGGCGGAAATCGAGCTTCAGGTACCAGGCTGCGATGAGCGGAAAGCCCAGGATCACCGCGTACAGCGGGAGCGCGAGCGCCAGGGCGACGTACAGCGTCGAGGGCGGCTCGCCCTCGCGCAGCAGTTCGCGATTCAGGCCGCTCGAAAGGTAGAACCACGCCGGGAAAACCAGCGCCAGCACCAGAAACGCGTCTCCGAGCTTCGGGTGCGCCTGAGGCCGGAAGAAGCGCCGGCTGAGAAACAGCCGCAGCGTGCCTTGCGCTGAAAAAGAACCTCCTCGCGCGCGAAGATCCGCGCCGCCAGCGCGACCGCCGCCGCCGCGTACAGGCAGGTGCTGACCAGCACGAAGAGGAACGGTTGCAGCAGGTTGGGGCGGTCGAGGAAAAGCTCCCGGATCAGCAGTGCGGTGTTGAGCACCGGCGCGACCAGCAGCGGGCCTTCCAGTTCGATCCCCGGAATCGTGACCACCATCAGCCCGATCATCGGCACCACGTAGATCGGCAGGACGAAAACCTGCGCCTCCTTGTAGTTCGTCGCGAAGCTGCACGCGGCCAGCATCAGCGCCGAGAAGAAGAAGCCCAGCGGCAGCAGCAGCAGCAGCGTCGCCGGCAGGGCCGACCACGGGAAATGAAAGTCCATCAGCCGGTCGGCGCCGACCGCCAGGAACGTCAGAGTGAAGCTGGTCAGATTCAGGCAAGCGTTGAGCATGGCCAGGGTGGCGACCGTCAGGAACTTTCCCGCGATCACCTCCAGCGGGCGCACCGGCGCGGCGATGAGCGTCTCGAGCGTGGAGCGTTCCTTTTCGCCCACCGTCAAGTCGATGGCCGGCGACAGGGCCCCGGTGATGAGAACGAAGATGAAGAGCAGCGGGAGCAGCGTGCCGAGCGCCGAGCCGGTTTGCTTCTCGGCGCTGGCAACGTTGTACTCGCGTCCCTCGTCGATGCGGAAGGGCAGCAGGAAGGAGTGCTCCAGGTCCCGCGCGGCGAGGCGCCGGTTCAGCACGTCCTTGCGGTAGGCGTCCAGGGCCTCGTGGAGCAGGTCGCGAGCCTGCCGGGAGCGGTGCTCGGCCCCGTCGTAGAAGAGCTGGATGTCGAGCGTCTCGGTGCGCTCGTCCGGAGCCAGGGGCGCGTCGAGCAGCGCGACGAACTCCCGCGGCACGTTCAGTATGGCCTGCAATTCGCCGGCCTTTAGCGCCTCCGTCGCGTTGGGCGAGGTCTGGAAGAGCAGTTGCGGCGCTTCCTCCGGCTCGCGCTCCGCGGCCGGCTGGAGCAGCGGCGTCTTGGCCGGGTCGTCCCCGGCCGGCCCGGGGGCCTCTTCCTCGCGGGGCAGGTAGGTCTGGACGAGGGCTTCGACCTGCGCGCGCAGTTCCGGCGGCTGCACGGCGACGCGGTACTGTTCGCTCGCGCGTTTGGCCTTCGCGACCTGCGCGGCCTCGCTGACGACCAGCATCATCAGCGGGTACATCAGCACCGGGACGATGATGGTGGCAAAGAGCGTGCGCCGGTCGCGCAGGCTGTCGCGCATCTCCTTGACGAAGACGGCGCGGACCTTGAGCAGGTCGATCATGCCGCGCCTCCGCCGCCCGCCACCCCGGGAAGCGCGACCTGCGGGATCGCCTCGGGATCCACGCGCGCGACCAGCTCGCGGAAGCACCCGCTAAGCCGCTCGCGGCCGGTTGTCGCGCGCAGCTCGTCCAGCGTGCCCTCGGCCAGCAGCCGGCCCTTATGGATCAGCCCGAAGCGCTGGCAGACCTCTTCCACCTCGTCGAGGTGGTGCGTGGAGATCACCACGGTCCGCCCGCCCCGCCCGGCCTCGGTAATGAACTTTAGGATGAGCTGGTTGGTCAGCACGTCGAGGCCGTTGGTGGGCTCGTCGAGCACCAGCACCGGCGGCTCGCCCACGAGCGTGCGCGCGATTTGCACGCGCTGCTGCTGCCCCGTCGAGAAGCCCTCGCAGCGCCGGTCGGCGAATTCCCCGATGCCCAGCGCGGCGATCAGCTTCTCGATCTGCGCCTCGAGGTCCGCGCGGGGGATGCCGCGCAGCTCGCCGAAGTAGCGCAGCAGCTCGCGCGGCGTCAGGCGCCCGTACAGCCCGGTCTTGGCGGTGAGGAAACCGATGCGGTGCTTCAGCGAGAGCGGGTCCTCGACGTGGCGAGACATGTCGAAGGCCACATGCCCGTCCACCGCCAGGCGCCCGGAGGTCGGCGCGATCAGCCCGGCCAGCATGCGCAGGGTCGTCGTCTTCCCCGCGCCGTTGGGGCCCAGCAGCCCGTAGATCTCGCCGCGACCGACCCGCAGGCTCAGGCCGTCCACCGCGCGCAGCTCGCGCCCCTCGTGGGTCAGGAAGACTTTATGGATATCCTGGAGTTCGATCATCCATTCGCCCGCGGGGGAGGTTCGGCGTCAAGCCTACGTCGAATCGGCTCGCTCCATCGTCGCGGAAGGCGCGTTGCCGTCAATGCCCGCCGGTGCCGGGCCCCTGCGGGCCTGCACCCCGGCGCGAATGCGCTCGCGCGCGCGTTCCCGGGCTTCCTCCTTCGAGATCCCCGTCAGGGGCTTGACGCCTTCCAACAGGCCCCACGTGGCCAGCGGCGGGATCAGCAGGAACAGCTCCCAGCCGGGTTGCTTGGACTCGAGGTAATTCACCACCACCCCGAGCTGCGCGCCCAACCCCAGCACCAGCACGATCGTCTGCGCCAGCGAGACTTGCATCCCGAACGAGCGCCCCATCTGCCGCGCGCGCCGGGACATCTCCTCGTACCACACGTGCCCCAGGTAAATCCAGGCCACGGCGAGCAATCCCATGATCGCCAGCATGCCCCGCCCCCTTGTATACGATGCCCAAGCGTTCCGCGGACGGTAAAAGCCGCGCCAATACCTTTGACGGTGGAGAGGGGCGGTGTAGACCTTACCTTCTGCTCAGACGATTCAATTTCGAACTCCAGGAGCCCCATCCATGCCCAAGCCCATTGCCCTGCAACTCTACACCCTGCGCGAGAAGGCCAAAGAGGGATTTCCCCAGGTCCTCAAGACCGTGGCCGAGATCGGCTATGTGGGCGTGGAACTGGCCGGCCTTTACGGTCACCCGGCCAAGGACGTGAAAAAGATGTGCGGCGACCTCGGCCTGACCGTCTGCAGCACGCACTCCCCCATCTTCGATCCCGCTCAGACCGACGCGGTCGTCGAGCAGGCCAACCTCTTCGGCTACCGGTACGTCGTGGGCGGCTTCGGCGCCGACCAGTTCGCCAGCCCGGCGACGATCCAGGAGGCCGCCGCCAAAGTCAACGACGCGGTCGAGCGTTTCTCCAAGCGCGGCCTCAAGGTCGGCATCCACAACCACTGGTGGGAGTACGACGCGCCGAACAAGGGCGACCTGCTCCTCGAACTCTGCCCCGGCGCCTTCCCCCAGCTCGACATCTACTGGATCCAGACCGGCGGCGCCGACCCGGTGAAGTATATCCAGAAGTACGCCGACCGCGCTTACCTGCTCCACGTCAAGGACGGCCCCTGCGAGCAGAAACTGGCCATGACCGCCGTGGGCAAAGGCAAGGTCAACATCAAGGGCAGCCTTGAGGCCGCCGAGAAGGCCGCGACCGAGTGGTACATCGTCGAGATCGACCGAACCGACGGCGACATGGTCCAGGCCGTCCGCGACAGCTACACCTACCTGATCAAGAACGGCCTGGCGCGCGGGAACAAGTAGGCTCAGAACGACCAGCGCGACAGCCACTTCTGCGGCTTGAAGGCCGGAATCGGCAGCGGCGTGAGCCGCTCGCCGGCGCCGGCCTTGAAGAGCGCGCGCGGATCGAGCTTCTCGCCCGTCCGGTACAGGTGCGCCAGGTACGCCCAGTCTGCCGCGAACCAGTCCGAGACCCACCGGTCCAAGTCCGCCACCCCGGCGTCGTGCATGAGCTGCAGGCTGTAGCGCGTCGCGTCCCGTTCGTAGGCGTAAATCTTCGCCAGTTCGGCGTCGGTCTTTCGGAGGCTCGGATCCTGCCCAAGCCGGCGGAATTCCTCCGAGACGTTCCACTGGACGGTGTGTCCGAAAAGATGGATCAGGACGAAGAGCGCGAGGTCGAGGTCCAGCGTGTAATCGAGCTTGATGCGCAGCCCGTCGAAGTCGCCGGTGTTCGGGTCCACGACGTCGCTGATGTTCACTTCGATGTCGTACACGTCCTCGATGCGCCGCTCCACGCGGTCGAAGGCCGTCTTGAAATCGGTCATCGCGCGGCCCTCCCGGCGCCGGACGGCTGCCGATCCTACCTTATTATAAGCCCCACGGTCGGGGCATTTCATGGCTTCAGAATATGCCGGGGGCCAGGTCTTCGAACTTGTGCAGGATTCGCCCTTCCATGCCGCCTGCAACCGGCAGGATCACGCCTGTAAGGTGCCCGGCGAGATGCTCGGAGGAAAGGAAGACCAGCGCGGCGGCCACGTCTTCGGGGCGCGCGATGCTCGTGTGCGCGCGGGTCTGAAGCACGCGGCGCACGCCGGCCGTGTCCTGCAGGCCCGGCTTGGCCATGCTCGTCAGCGTCCACCCCGGGCAGACCGCGTTCACGCGCCCCTTTGGCACGAGCCGCACGATCTCGTTCTTGAGCGAGCGCGTCAGCCCGTAGGCGAGGCCCGCTTTGGCCGCCGCGTAGTCGGCGTGCCCGGCTTCCCCGAAGAGCGCCGCCGTGCTGCCGACCAGCGTCAGCGACGCGCGCTCCGGCTTCGCGCGCTCCAGATAACGGAAATACCCGCGCGCCGTGAGGAAGGCCGACGTGAGGTCCGCGTCCAGCGTGCTCCGCCAGCGTTCCAGGCTCATGCGGTGGATCGGTTCGTCCGCCGGCGGCCAGACCCCGGCGTTGGCCACCACGGCGTCCAGGCGCCCGGCGCCGCGTTCGAGCGCCGCGTAGAGCGCCTCGACGTCGGCCTCCCGCGTCAGGTCGGCGGCGAGCGCCAGCGGCTGCCCGGGCAACTCGGCGGCGAGGCGCTCCAGGGCCGCGCGGTTGGTGTGCCCGTGCAGCGCGACCCGCGCGCCTTCGGCCGCGAACGCCCGCGCCGCGGCTTGCCCGATCCCGCCCGAGGCGCCCGTGACGAGCACGACTTTTCCTGCGAGGCCGCTGTCCATCGAGTGTTTCCTATCCAAGCATTCGATTCGCCGCGGGGCACGCAGAGGTCGCGGAGAAAGAACTGGAACGGGCTGGGTTTGAAATCTAAGACTCCGGCTTCCCTTTAGGCTCAAACAGTCTTTGCTCTGCGTGCCCTGCGCCCTCTGCGGTGAATAAGCGTTACCTTCGCAAGCGCTTCAAGTCGTCGAAGTAATGCGGGTACGTCTTCGCCACGCAGGACGGGTTGTCGATCGTCACGCCGGGCCGGCCCAGTCCGACGAGGGCCATCGCCATCGCCATGCGGTGGTCGTCGTAGGTCTCGATGACGGCCTCGCGCGGCGTGCCCGGGTCGAGCTCGAGGTAATCCGGCCCTTCCTCGACCTTGGCCCCCAGGCGCGTCAGTTCGGCGGCGAGCGCCTTCAGCCGGTCCGTCTCCTTGATTCGCAGGTTGGCGATGTTGATGAAGCTGCTGGGGCCGCGCGCGAAGAGCGCGACGGCGGCCAGCGTCTGCGCCACGTCGGGCATGTCGTTGAGGTCCACGTGGACCGGCTCCAGCGGCGCCGCCGGATCGCGGATCACCTCGATGCCGTAATTGCCGGCGAGGAAGCCCATGCGCACGCGGCAGCCCATCCGCGCGAGGATCTTGGCGAAGGCCGCGTCGCCTTGCGGCGAGTCCGCGCGGACGTTCGTCACCACCGCGCGACCCCCCAGGATCGCCGCCGCGGCCAGGAAGTAGCTCGAGGCGGTGGCGTCCCCCTCGACGGCGTAGTTTCCGCCGCGGTAGCGCGCGCCGTGGGTGGGCCTGAAAAGCCGGTTCCCGTCGCTGGTCGTGCCGACGCCCAAGTCGGCCATCGTGCGCAGCGTCAGCTCCACGTAGGGCTGCGAGACGAACTCGCCGACGACCTCCACCTCCAGCGGCGCGCGCGCGTACGGCGCGACCATCATCAGCCCGCTGATGTACTGGCTGGACTTCCCGCCCGAGACCTTCACGCGCCCGCCCGGCAGCCCCGCGGCGTCCACGCGCACCGGCGGGCAGCCCTTCTCGCCTTCGATGGCCACGCGCACCCCGAGGTCGCGCAGCCCGTCCACCAAGTCGTCGATGGGCCGCTGCCGCATCCGCGCGGTCCCGTCCAGGCGGAAACTCCCCTGGCCCAGGCAGAGGAACGACGTCAAAAGCGCATCACCGTGCCGGCGTTCCCAATGTACAGGTCGGCCTCGCGCGCCGGGATCTTCCCGCCCAGCCCCGCGATCCGGACCGTGAGCGCCCCCGGATCGGCGGAGACTTCGAAGCCCAGCCGGCGCAGCGCCTCGATCATGTAAAAGGTGTCGTCGGCGAAGAGCGCGCCGGTGAGCGCCAGCGGGCCGTCGGCCAGCGCGCCGAGGACCAGCGCGCGGTTGGTGATGCTCTTGGAGCCCGGCACCGCCAGCTCGAAGTCCACGCTCCCGCCCAGCGGCTCGATGGGCAGGCGCGGCGGCAGCTTCGGCTGCGGCGGGCGGGGGATTTCGACGCCCGATTCGCTCATCCCAGCAATCTACTCCGCGCGCGCGGCGATGCGACCTCAAGACGGGTTCATTTCACCCTCTCGGGAGGCCCTTGCCGAGCGCGGCGCCGAATCGGATCACTCGCGCGGGCGGAGGAACTGGATGGTGCGGAAGATGGCGGACTTGTCGTCGCGGGCGTCGGACCAGAGCACCTTCACCTCGACGTAGAACTCCTCGCCGACCGGGAAGTCGAAGCCGCCGGGGACGGGGCGGCGGCGCGGCGTGAGGCTCTCCAGGCGCACGGTGTACTTGAAGCGCGGATCGTCCGGCCAGGCTTCGGCGGAACGCTCCGCGATCTCGCGCGGCTTGATCCCGGAGGCGAACTGGCTCTGCAGCTCGGCCAGGATGCTGGCGCCGACCAGCGTCGCATGGGTCTCGTCGCGCGCGCGCTGGTGCGTGCGCAGCGCCGAGCCCATGATCGCGAGCACCCCCGCCATCCCGAAGACCAGGATCGCACTGGCGATCAGCACCTCGACGAGGGTCATGCCCTGCGCCGCGCGCCGCCGGGGGTATCTGGGGAGTCGAAGCATTCGATCCTGGCTCGGTTCCTGGCCACCTTACTGCCGCCGCTGCTGTTTGCCCGTATCCGAAAACTTGCGCTGCTCGAAGACCTCATCCGGCGTGTCGTCCTCACGGAAGCCCGGGATGAAGACGATGCGGCTGAAGGTGCGGCCCACGCGCACGACCGACTCGGCGGCATGATCCGCCCGGACGGTCCCGCGCGCGCCGCGCTCGTCGGCCACGAAGGCGTCCTCGCGCCGCTCTTTGTAATGGATCCACTCCTTGCCGATCTTGATGTACGAGGACTCCGCGCCGCCCGGCGGGAAGCCGCGCGTGTCCTCGACGTAAATCATCCCGTCGTCGGCGCCGAGTTCCTCGAACAGCTTGGTGTGGACCGCGCCGGGCAGCGGGGCGTCCACCGTGCAGGTGACGCGGATCATGCGCGGGAAGATGTCGTCGGAAGGATCGTTCTCCGAGAGCAGCTTCGGGGGCCGGGCGTAGATGAACTTGTTGAGCGGGTGGACGTTGATGCCCCGCGTGCTGTCCCAGATCTTCTCCGGCCCGCGGATGCGGCTGCGCGGAGGTTGCTCCTTCCAGGTCGTCGTGAACATGCCCCAGTAGTCGAAGCCCAGGAACAGGCAGTCCTGGACGAGCGGCGTCGCGGTCGCGGGGTTGACCAGGTCGGTGAAGCGCCCGACCGCCGGCGCCCGCACGCCGCGGTAGAGGACCTCGCCGTCGGCGAAGTACGCGATCTGCGCCATGCCCCCCAAGGCCATGTAATCGCCCACGCCGCGTCCGGTGTAGACGTCGCGGTCGGCCGGGCCCGAAGGCGGCGGCGCCTCGGTCTTCCCGTCCTCGTCGAACGGCTGCAGCCGCAGCACGTTCGGCTTGCCGTCGCCGGCGGTGAGCGTTAGCGCGCGCTCCGGGCCGGCCTCGAAGGAGCGCACGAACATCAGCCGCTGCTGCCCCGTCTGCGGGTCGATGTCGCCGATCAGCCTCACGCGGACCTCGTCCACTCCCGCCGGCTCGCTCGAAAGCGTCAGCGCCAGGTCGGCCGCCACCCGGTCCATCCCGCCCGCCGCCCGTTCGTACAGCAGCCGAGAACTCTCGTTCTGACTCCACACCCGGATCGACTCCCGCATCATCGCCATCAGCGCCAGCGCGAGCACGATGAAGATCGCCATGGTGATCATCAGTTCGACCAGGGTGAGGCCGCGGCGGAATGCGGAATGCGGAATGCGGAATGCGGAATGAATGCGCATCACTCGAACTCGCTTTCGCCGTCAAAGTCTCAAGCCTTGACGGGTTTGTTCCGTGCCGTGGTCTTGATGGAGGAGATCACAATGGCCAGCAACTCGCCGGTTTCCTTCATGAGGGGAGCCAGGCGCTTTTGCTGAACCACGCCCGCCTCCACCAGGACCTCCATCCAGTACAACGACTCATCGCACTCCTCTTCGACGATGCCCAGCTTGGCGATGAATTCCTTCCTGCTCCTGCCTCGGCAGGCCGCGCGATAGTTGGCGCCCACGGACATGCCCGAACGCAGCAACTGACGGCCGATTTCATTAGCCGAGCGTCTATTCGGAAGCGCATCAACCAGATGAATGATCCGCACGGCAAAGGCTTTCGTTCGAGCCTTCAAGTCTGCGCCGCGCCGGTTGGTTACTTTATCCATGTGGTTGCTCCCTCATTCCGCATTCCGAATTCCGCATTCCGCATTTCGGTCACCGCTGCTCCACCTCCTCCAGCCTCCGGTACAGCAGCGGGCTGTGGTAGGTCGCGCGGACTTCGTCGAGCCCGAAGGTGCGCTTCCAGTCGTGGTTGGGAACGAAGGCGCCGGACTCGTACTTCCAGTACACGCGAAGCTCGATCTGAGTGGCGCGCACCCCGCCGCGCTTCCCGAAACCCTTCAGCTTGTGGACCCCCGAGCCGCGGAATTCGTACAGCCCGCCCTCCTGGTTGGTGGGCTGGCTGTCCCAGCCCGGCCGCCCGTCGAAGCGGACCAGGGCGTACGGCCGCACCTGTGTGGGCAGCGGCTCGCCGCTCGGTCCCTTTGTCACCAGGTCCACCGTGTCCCAGATCGCGTCCTTCGCCGAGTAGCCCATCTGGATGTAGGCCAGGCCCGCGCCGTCGTACTCGTAGGCCTGACGGTCCCAGTACCGGAAGGGCAGGCAGCGCACCAGCGCGCCGTCGTCGTGCGACGCGTGGCTTGTGCCGTAGCGACCCCGGAAGACGCTGCACCCGTGGAAGGACGTCCCGCCGCCCTGCGTCCACGAGAGCACCTCGTTGTCGATCCAGGCGTACCCCTCGGCGGGGAAGCCCTTGCCGTCGATGACCGCGAAACGGTCGTCCGTCGGACCCAGCCCGCCGCGAAGCGCCGTGAAGGGCGCCGCGTCGTAGAGCATCGCGCCGGCCCCAGGGGGGTGGTCGACGGCTTGGGTCCGGAGCAAGCCCCGGGTCAGGCCGGAGAGGCGCAGGACGCGCTTCTGGTCGATGTTGGGATGGCTCTCCACGGCCTTGGTGAGCGGGTTGGTCCAGGTGCGCGCGGCCTTCGCCTCCAGCGTCGGCGCCTTGTCGGCGAAGTACGTCACCGTCACCGTGGACGAACTCGTGTAGAAAAGCATCTCGTCCTCGATGCGCACGAAGCCCGACTGCGGCCAGACCGGGTCGAAGGCCGTGCCGCGCCCGCCCGCCGGACGCGCCCAGGCCGAATCCAGCTCGATCGCCACGTCGGTGCTCCCCGCCGGCATGCCCAGCCCCGAGATGTCCATCGCCACCTTCCCGCCGAGGCTGGGCAGGACGTTGGCCTTGAACTCGTCGGCGTACCCGTTGATCCGTCCGTCGCCGAAGATCGAGGCGCCCACGCTCCGCGCGGCCTGGCCGCCTTCCGGCAGTTCGCCCGAGGGCCACTTGAGGTAGCGCGTGTTGCGCGCGGGGTAGGGACGCGAGACGAAGTCGTCGAGCCCCACGAGGTACTCGAAGGCCCAGTCGATGAACTCGATGGCGATCAGTTTGCCCGAGGCGTCGCGCCGGTCGCGCGTGTTGGCGTATTGCCGCACGAACGCGCGCTTGACCCAGCGCTTGTCGCCGCCGTTCACGCCGCGTTCCAGCACCGAGATGTCGCTGATGCCGGCGCCCTGCGGCGAGTTCGCGTCGCCGCAATGCGGGCCGGCCACGCGGATCACCGGGATCAGCTTGGCCTTCTTGGCGTGCGAAAGATCCGCGCTGGTCCCGTAGCGCCCGCGGAACTCGCCGATGCCCAGGCTCACGATCGTCCTCGGCGGGTTCCCGGAGGTGCTGGTCGTGCGGTTGAAGTGCGGCAGGAAGTAGACCTTACCGTCCTTGTTCCGCTTGCCGTTGTACGCGATCCACTCCACGACCATGTCGTTGGCGTCGGAATCCACCGCCACCAGGCCGCTGGTCGGATAGTCGCCCTCCCCGCTCACGTACAGGCTCGCCAGCCGCACCTGCGCGTTGTTGCGCAGGTCGCGGGGCGTGGAGCCTTCCTGGCCGCGTTCGAGCTTGGTGAAGGTGGTGGCCGAGCGGTCGCCGTAGTAGATCACCTCGCCGGCCACGTCGATGTAGCCGCTCTTCGGGAACATCGTCGCGTCGGCGACCGTGAGCTTCCCGGTCTCGTCCTCGGGGATGAAATCGTCCGGCGGCGGCTTGGGGACCAGGACCCGCGTCGCGATGTCCCGGTTGGCGGCGAGGTCCTCCACGAGCGTCGAGCCGCCGACGGGGAGCTGCTCGGACGTATCCACGCTGTACCCGTAGAGCGTCACGATCTCGCCGGAAACATGATCCAGCGCGGTGGACATGCGCGTGCCGCGCGTGAGCCCCGTCAGGCTCGTCCCGTTGCGCCCCGTGTACTCAACGATCTCCTGCCCCACCAGCACCGCGCCCATGTCCGGCAAGGACAGGTCTTCCTCGAGGTTCAGGACGTCCACGTCGTCGAGCTTGATGTCGTCGGCCAGGTGCGAGCTGGGGTTGAAGAGCGCGGCCTCCTTGAGCGCGACGGGCTGCGCGTCCACGCGGAACTCCTGGCCGCCCGGCCAGGACGTGCGCCAGGAGCCGGCCACGTGGTGCCAGGTCGCCGCGTCCAGATCCACCGGCCAGCGGTACTCGACGCTCTTCCCGTACAGGTTCGCGTCGGCGATGCGCATCACCAGCCCGTTGCCGGCCTCGTAGCTCATCGTGATCCGGTTGCGGTCGGGTTCCTGGCCCCAGTCGAAGAAGACCACCGAGCCCGCGCCGGTGGGCCGGTACCAGCACTCCAGCGAGCCCGGCTGCATGTGCCCGTTGCGCGCGGGGGCGCCGGGGAGCTGGAAGGGCTCGCGGCGCGTCATGTCGTAGCCTTCCTGGAAATACCCCGGGTCGCGCGGGTCGTCGCAGTGCTCGATCCATTCCCCGCGGAAGCCGTGCGGCCCGGTCTCGCCCACGGAGAGCCGCACGTCGCCGCGCCGCGGGTCGGGCTCGCGCACCACGCCGATGCGCCGGAAACGGTTGGATTCGGGATCCATCGCCACCGGCCAGCTCACCACACGGTTGCTCATGCCCTGCTCGATCAGGCGCTGGAAGTCCTCCTGCGTCTTCAGCTCAAAGTGACCCGGCGGCGGGCTGGGCAGCGTGACCGTCTGGCGCAGCGTATGCCGGGCGAGCTGGACGCCGTTCTTCGCGCTGACGATCCCCGTCCCCTCGACCGTGAAGGAGCCCAGCGATCGATAGCAGAACGGCACGGTGCTCGTGCGCAGCTTCGGGCTGTTGTACTCCGTCGCGTTGATCTGCAGCGCGTCGCGCTGCTGCCCCGTGACGATCCCCGCCGTGTGCGCCTCGTCCAGCGCCTTCTTCAGGTCGTCGGCGTCGCGGTACGTCCGGTTGTCGGTGACGAGGAAGTAGGCCAGCCGGAGCGCCTGGTTGCGCTGCACGGACTCGTTTCCGGCCGCCTGGCAGACTCCGGTGAAGCACGCCGCCAGCACCTCCGGCGGCGCGGTGTTGATGTTGATCGGGTGCCGGATTTCCGGGACCACGAAGATGTCGTTGCCCACGCCGGAGCCCGACGCGCCCACGCCCACGGGGCGCTCGAGGTGGATGTACGCGCGCCGCGCGCTGCGCCGGTCCACGCGCACGCCGTCCAGCCGCCCGTAGGTGATCGTCCGCCCGCCCTGGAAGAACCGCACCACCGTGCCCGGGCCGAAGCCGTTGTCGTTCTCCACCGTGAACGTCTGCGCGTCGCCCTGGAAGCTCTGTTCCGAGATCCGCTCCGCGTGCCCCCAGCCCGGGCCCTCGAGTCCCGAATGGATCGTGACGAAGCGCTCGATCCGCGCGTACTCGTCGGGCTTGACCGCCAGCGTGGGGCCGCCGGCCGAGATGGCCTTGATCTCGTAGATGCTGCGGAAGGGCCGGTACTCCGCCTCGCCCGGGCGGAACTTGTAGTCGCAGATCCAGATCGCGCGCCCGTCGTAGACCAGCGCGCCCTGGCGGTGCCCGTTCTCCAGCGTGTAGGCCCCCTGCGGGGCAAGCAGCACCTGGTTTCCGCGCGCGTCGCGGTAGGGCACCGTGTCCCCGCCGATCCGCACGAAACCGTCGACGGTGGACGGGTCGTCGTCGCAGGGGAAGGCGTCCACGTCGTCCACCAGCAGCGCCCCCGCGCCCTTGTCCACGGATTCGGTGAGCGTCGTCGAATACAGCAGGTTGCCCAGCAGCGTCGGCGGCGCCGTGATCAGGTTCACCTTGCCCTGTTCGTCCTCGACCTTCGTGGACCAGAGCAGGCCGTTGGGATCCTGAAGGTTCACGCCGGCCGCCGGGATGCTCATGTCGATCTTCAGTTCGGCGAGCGTGTCCCAGTCGGGCGTGGGGTCGAAGCCGGGCGCCTTGATCAGGTTCTGCAGCCGCGCGATCCCGTGGTTGATCGCCGCTTCGGCGCCGGCCTTGGCCTGCGCCGCGGTCAGGTCGCTGCGCGCGGAGCGCCCGTGCATGATCATGGAGAAGGCGAACGGCGCCAGCAGCGCGGTGAGCGCCGCGAGCACCACGATGACCATGATCAGCGCGATGCCGCGCGCGCGGCCCGCGAAGAGCCTGGGCTGGGGAGCGATAGGCATGGCGAACTCTCCCGGTCCGGAAGCCCGCGCCGGCGCGCGGCGCGGAGCGTGTTCAATCCCGTGCGTCGGCTGGCTCGTTCATCGGACCCTCGGGCTCCGCCGTCTTGGCCTCGCCCGGGGTCTTCTCCTCCGACGTCGGCAGCGTCTTGATCGTGCCCGTTTTCCGCTTGGGCGGCAGCAGCGGGGGCCGCTCGGCCGGCGCCGCCGTCTTCGCGGATTCCGCGGGCGCCTCGTCTTCGGGTTCGATCTTTTCCTGTGCCTTGCGCTGCATCAGCCCGAACATGGAGATGAAGATCGGGCGCACCTTGCGTTCCCGGATCACCCGCAGCGTGATCGGGCCGGCGTGGTAGCGCACGTCCAGCGAGCCGTCCGGAGCGAAGAAGACCGCGTCCCAGGGCTGTGCGTCGTGCTGGAGCTTCGCGTCGCCCAGGCTCACCGGCTTGCCCCGCAGCGCCGAGAAGACCCGTACCTCGTCGATAATCCCGTTCAGCGAGCCGTTCTCGTTCCCGATCAAAAGCGGCTCCTGCGCCCGCGGCGTCTCGGCCCCGGGGCCCACCGCCAGGATCGCGTCGTCCACCAGCACGCGCGTGGAGAGCCGGTCCCAGGCCAGCGCCACCTTCGTCCAGCGCGCCATGGGGATCGCGAAGTTCTCCGCGCGCACCTCCGTCGAGCCCACCGCCCCGGTCAACACGCCGCCGCGCCCGATCGAGAGCGAGTAGCAGTTGCGCTTGAAGAACACGTACTGCCCGCCGCCGAACGGTTGCATCCCGAATACGTAGGCCTCGAGGTATCCGCCGTTCTCGCAGTCCCAGGCCGGATTCTCGCCGCAGTCGGCGTAGCCCAGCGTCGCGCCCCGCGGGCCGGCGTTGAAGAGTTGCAGGCCCTTCCCGATCTTCCCTTCGCCCAGCTTGCAGCCCTGGAGCATCGCCGCGATGCCGAAGGCCCCGTTGGACTGGTAACTGCCCTCCTCGAAGTGCCAGAGCCCCTCCAGCTTGTACGACCACGGCGTCACCCGCGGGATCTCGCGCTTGTGGTCCAGTTCCACGAACGCCGGCGCGCGCTGCGTGAGCGCCTCGTTGCGCGCCGTCCGCAGCGCGGTCTCCACCGCCCCGACCGCCGCCTCCTCCTTGTACTTCTGCGACGCGCGAAAGAAGCTCATCGCCCCCAGCCCCAGCAGGACCGAGAGAATGGCCAGCACCACCAGCATCTCCACCAGCGTGATGCCGGGCGCGCCGCGCGTACGCCCGCGCTTCATTCGGTATCCGCCTCGGACTTGTTCCAGTTCACGATATCGTCGCCGTCCGGGTTGAGCGGCTCGAAGCGCCCGTCGTAGCCGGCCGAATAGAGCCGGAAGGTGCGCTTGTTCGGGGGCTCGCGCCCGTAGTCGCGGTGATGGACGTAGTGCAGCGGCCGGCCCCAGGCGTCCACGATCTCCTTCAGCCCGTTGTTGTTCACGTCCTTGAAGTAGAATTCCTTGGCGCCCAAATACGGGCCGTTCATCTCTTCGGTGCGCAGCGCCTCGACCATCCGCTCGTTGCCCTTCACCCCGTCCTCCCCGTCGGAGGGCGGGTACTCGTGGAAGTCCGAGGCGTACGTCTCCAGGTTCTGCTCGACCTGCAGGATGATCGTCTTCGTCTGGTTGACCTGGGAGCGTTTGCGCGCGGCGTTCACGGCGGTGAGGATCAAGCCCCCGAGCACGGCGACGATCGCCAGCACGACCAGCATCTCGACGAGCGTGAAGCCGGCCGCGGCAGGGCTGGGCCGCCCGTATTGCCGGTTCGTCATGGCTTATCCTTCTCGGGTGGGATCAGTTCGCCGGGCTTCGGCCCGCTCGAGACGTCTTCGGCCATCCGCACCAGCAAGGCGAGGTTGTCGCAGGCCGCGTCGACCGCCTCCTTCGCCGGAACCTCCGCGAAGACCCCCGCCGTGATGCGCTTGGGATCCTGGATCTTCAGCGGCAACTGCCCGACCTCCTCGCCGTTGACGTGGAAGGTTACCCGCCCGCTGGCCAGGTCTTCGGTGGAGATCCCCAGCCGCGCGCGCCCGGAGGCCGGCCAGGGCTGGATCGCCTTCCAGGCCACGCTGGCCCCGCTGTAGTCGCGGTAGCGGTAGGCGAGCTGCCCCGTCGGTTCCTTGCCCAGTTCGACTTCGAAGCTCACCGCGGTCCCCGACCTCGCGCCCACGCGCAGGCCGACCGACGAGGTGCTCCCCACGGGCACTTCGATGTCCGCCTCCAGCCGCACGAAATCCTCCGTGCGCAGTTGCGTCTGGAACTCCAGCATCCGGCTGTCCCCGGCGCCCTGCACGCCCTGCCAGCGCACCGCGCCGTCCTTGACCGTGGCCTTGACCCGCGTGCCGCCGACCGACTTCCAGGTGTCCGGCGGCGGGGTCTCGAAGGTCAGGTACTCCAGGTTCTGCTGCCGCTGCTGGAAGATCGACTTCAGCGCGGTGGCGGCGTAGACGCACCCGCCGTCGGCCGCCAGCGCCTGCTGGAAGAGCGCGCGCGCCGCCGACTCGTTCTTCTCCGCGTTCATGATGTAGCCCAGCCCGCAGAGCGCGGCGACGTTGTTGCTGTCCAGTTCGCGCGCCTTCTTCAGCGCCTCCTGGGCCTCCGGCAGCCGGTTCATCCCCAGCAGCGCCAGCCCCCGCCCGGCCTGGTACTCGCCGCTCGCCAGGTCCAGCTCGCCCGCCTTCTGGTACGCGCTCTCGGCCTCCTGCCACTTCTGCATGCGCAGCGCGACGGCGCCGACCGCCCGGTGCGTCGGCGCGAAGCGCGGCGCCAACTGGACCGTGCGCTTGAAGCCCGCGTACGCCCGTTCCAGGTCGCCCTGCCGGAAATACATCTCCGCGAGCAGGTACTGCAAGACGTCGTCCTGCGGGTCCATCGCCGCGAGGTCCCCCAGGAGCTGCACCGCCTGTTGCCGCTTGGTCCCCGCCTCCGCGTCCTTCCCGGCCACCTGCGAGGCGTAGGCGTCCCGGTCCAGCGCCACGGCCTTCAAGGCCACCATCCGCGGGTCGTTGGGGTTCTCGCGCAGCGACTGCTCGATCTTGTCCAGCGCCTTGGGCAGGTCGGCGGGGTCCCCCTTGAGCAGCAGCGCGTAGCCCTCGAGGCCGTACGCCTGCGCGCTGCGGTTCTCGTAGCGCAGCACGTCCTCGGACAGTTTGACCGCCTCGTCGAACTCCTTGCGCAGCGCCTTGCACGCCGCCAGCCCGATCTTCGCCGGCACGTTCTCGCCGTCGATCTGCAGCGCCGCCGAGAAACTCAGCGCCGCCTCCGGCAACTGGCCCTCCCGCAGCCGCACCCGGCCCTGCCCGATCAGCGCCGCGAGGTTCTTCGGCGACTTCTCCAGCACGTCGCTGAAAACCTTCTGCGCCTCCTGCGGCTGGCCCAGCGAGAGGTACACGTCGGCCAGCGAGATCAGCACCTCCGAGTTCTCGGGCTCCAGGTCGTACGCCTTCTTCAGCGCCTTCAGCGCTTCGTCGGTCTTCCCCTGCGCCGCCAGACTCCGCCCCACCAGCAGGTAGCCGGCGCCGGAGTCCTTCCGCGAGAGCAGCTTCTGCGCCGTCTCCAGCGCCTTCCCCGGGTCGTTGTTCGCGAGCTGCTGCTCCGCCAGCAGCACCAGCAGCGGCGCGAAGCCCGAGGCCGACTTCTCCTCGAGCATCGCCAGCACCTTCTCCCGGAGCGTCGGGTAGTTCAGCGCGACCTTCGCGATCTCCACGAGCTTGTACGGCTCGTCCTTGTACTGCGTCACGTGCCGCTGGAACTCGCTCTCCGGCGTGGAGCGCCGTTTGATCGTCTCGATGTTCGACAGGTCCAGCGGCACCACCGTGCGGCTCGGCTGGACGCGGATCCGCACCACGCCGTCGTCCTCGCTGAGGATCTCGCCCTGGAACTGCCGCCGGTCCTTGGTGATCACCTCGTCGTACTTGCGCAGCACGAACGAGGGCTCCTCGGCGCCGGCGCTCCACGCGGCGCAGACGAGGAAAACCAGGCCCAGCCAAAGCGTTTCAGACCCGCGATACATGGTCGGCTCCATCCCCCGTTAAGACGTTATGCAGGCGACGGTTGCTGCCCCTAAGGCGCATTCCGTCCGGCCAGCTTAAGCCATCTCGCGAAGGGAATCATGGCCCTGTTTTTGAGGACGAGAACCGGCCGGTGTTTGTCCCCAATATTCGCCTAGGAAACGGTCTCGTTCCGTTCCTGTAAGCTCATTTCGAACCGGGCGGTTATGGGGTTTTGGGCGTGGTTTTCGGATCGGGCGGCAGGATCGGCGGGAACTCCTCGCCCCAACGCGGCAGCGCCTGCGATCCTTGCAGCGAGGGGCCCGGCGAGGGCAGCACCATGGGCGGGCGCATCAGGCCGGCCACCGGCACCTCCAGCGTCACCGGCTTGTACTCGAACTTCTTCTTCTCGGGAACCCAGACGATCTGCCCTTCCTCGTACGCTTCGGTCTTCTCGCGCGGGAAGTACGATTCGACGGCGGCCGTCGCCAGCGTGGACTCGTCCAGCGGCACCGTGACGTTCTCGCGGTCCTTGATCCGCTCTTCGCCCGAGCGATCCGTGCGGACCACCGGGTTCAACGCGACCGCCGCCGCGAACCACGCGATCGAGGCGACCAGCAGGATGCGGCCCAACTGCGCGTCGAGAAGTTCCTTGAGCATCGACATGCGGTTCAGTAACGACTCGGAAGCGCCGGCTGAAACTGCTGCCAGCCCTTCTTCTCGTCCTCCTTGTAGGGAATCCCCAGCTCGCCGATGAACTGCGCCTCGGGGAAGAGCGCGCCGACGCCGATCTCGGCCTCCAGCAGCCCGCTCCCCGCGTCCCGGACCTCGATCTGGAATCCCCGCAGCACGAAGTACGAACGGTTCGCGTCGCTGGGGCGCTGGAGTTCGCACAGCAGCGTCCCCAGGTTCTTCTCGGTGATCTTCAGCCGGATCTGCAGCGGGACCTGGAAGAGCCGGTCCTTGGCCGCGGGGGGTTCCTCGCCGGTCGCGGGCGCCGCCGCTTCCTCGCCCGTCGGCAGCGCGAAGGGGCGGGAGTATTTCAGGTTCGAGATCTCCACCGCGTGCGCTTCGTGGGCCAGGTTCAGGAAGCGGCGCAGGATGAAGAGCCGCAGCAGGTTCAGTCCCACCGGCTGTTCGGTCATCGGGCCCCGGAAGCACAGGTCGCTCAGCCCGGGGCTCAGCGCGATGTTCAGCCGCTTCTCCGCGGTCTCGGCCAATTCGTTGCGCATCCGGTCGAAGTAGTTGTTGGGGTCGCCGGAGCCGACCGCGGCGAGCGTATACTTCTGGAACAGCTTGGTCGGACCGAACTCGATCCCTTCCAGTTCCTTCATCGCCTCGCCGATGCGCGCCCGCTCGTCCTTCAGCGCCTTGTGCGCGTCCTTGATCGGGACGTACCCGGCGTCCTTCTTGTAGAACTTCGCCCAGCGCTCGAGGTTTTCCTGCGCGGCCTGGTCTTCCTCGTCGCGCGCCGTCCAGTTGCCGGAGACCAGGACGGTGTAGAGGATCGCCCACAGCGCGGCGAAGCCGGCGGCGCCGAAGAGCAGGAGCTTGTTGCGCGCGAACATGGTCAGGGCTTCTCGTCTTCGTCGCCGGTCTTCGCGGACGGTTTCTTCTCGCCCGCCGCTTCGTCCGTCTTGGCGTCTTCGGAGGGCGCCGCGCCCTTCGAGTCCTCGAGCGGCAGGTCCGGGTTGGCCAGGCGCAGGTCGAACTGGAAGCCCTTGAGCCCCGGATCCAGCTTCATCTCCTCGTCCTTGAACCCGAGATCCAGCGCGGCGGACTCGACCCCCTGCACCTGGTTCAGCAGCCGGAAAAAGCGGTCGGTCTTGGCGTTGAACTCCTGCCCCTTGATCTCGTCGCTGTCGTAATAGCCGCGCACGCGCACTTGCCGCAGCGGCTGCTCGAACCAGTCGAGCGACGTCGTGCTCGTCTTGGCTGGGTCGTTCTCGCGCGGGCCCATCCAGACGAAGCGCATCCCGCGCGGGGCGGCCTTGCGGATCTGCGCGTACAGGTCCAGGTACACCTGCCCCAGCCGCGTCTGCTTCGCGTAGTAGCGGTAGCGTTTGGCCAGTTGCTCGTTTGCCGCCTTCGTCGCCGTGAAATCGTTGCGCCGCTTCTTCGCGTCGCGGGCTTCCTCTTCGTAGTGCCCCTTGGTCTCCGCGGCCTCGTCCAGGCTCTTCTGCGCGTTCACGTACGGCGACCACAGGCTTGCCATCAGCACCACGCCGGCGGCGGCGCCGTAGACGGTCTTGTTCCAGAACGCGCGCTTCTTCACCACCGCCGCGGGCATCAGGTCGAAGTGGAAGCACGACGGATCGGCGTCGACGATCGCCAGGCCCAGCGCCACGGCCATGTCCGGGATCTCGCCCTCGAAGCAGCGCGCGCTCTCGGCGTCGAGCTTGCGCAGGTCCAGCCCCGTGTACAGGTCCAGGATCTGCACCGGGCGCTTGGTCTTGTGCTCCAGGTACTCGCGCAGCCCGGGCAGCCGCGCCCCGCCCCCGGAGAGGAACACGCGCTGGTAGTCGAGGTTCTTCAGCTTCGCCGAGGTGCGGCAGAACATCACCGCCGAGCGGATCCCGTTGGCGATTCCGTCGGCCGCCTCCTTCAGCGCCTTCTGGAATTGAAGCTCCTGCGGCGAATTCAGCTTCGTCCCTTCGGGGTGGATCCGCGCGCGATGGTGCTTGTACTCCTGGATCCGGTCCGGGCTCAGGTTCAGCAGCTTGTTCAGCGCCGCGTCGAACTTCTTGCCCCCGCCCGGCGCGCTCCGCGCAAAGTACAGGTTCCGCTCGTGCAGGATCGCCAGTTCCAGGTGCTCGTGGCCCACGTCCACCAGCACCACCGTCTGCTCGGCCTGCACCTGCTGCGTGCGCAGGTACGCGTGCACCAGCCCGAACGCCGAAGGCGTCGTCCGCGTGCAGTTGACCTTCGCCGCCTTCAGCGCCCCGAACGTGCCGAAAAGGAACTCGTTCTTCGAGACCCCCGCCATCACGACCAGGTCGCCGCTGAGCCCCGTGGGCACGTTAAGGATGCGGTAGTCGTACGTGACCGTCGGCGCTTCTTTCGACTTCGGGCCGGCGCTGATCCGGTCCCCGAGCTGCATGTCGACGTACATGCGCAGCTTGTCCGGCGGGATCGGCGGCGTGGTGATGTAGCGCAGCATCACGTCGCGCCCGGTGATGCCCACCGTGCCCGTCCGGCGCAGCCCGGCCTTGGCCAGCTCCAGGCCCAGGTCGGGCGGCACCACCGTGGACCCTTCGGTGTCCTCGCCCGTGTCCAGCACGCCCCCCGGGCGGGGAATCTTCAGCGCGCCGGTCACCGTCACCATCGTGCCCGAAACGCGGGCCTGGACGACCTTGATCCACTGCGCGCCGATATCGATGCCGAGTCCGGTAGCCATGATGCCGTGATGGGTTCCCCTGGTTACGAGACGAGCTTTGAAGGGTCTTTAATGCACCATTATGACCCCCGCCGCAAGGCGTTTCCAGCACGAGGGTAAGCGCTATGCGCCGGCCTTGGGCTCGCTCTCCCGCGGCGAGGCTGGACCCTGCCGCGGACCGAAGGTCCGCAGCGCCAGGATCTTCCCCTGGATCTTCCGAATCAGGTTCGCGCACTGCATCAGGAAGATCGAGAAGAGCCGGTCGCCGCGCAGGTCCTCGTGCGTCAGCTCCTCCAGCGCCTGGATCTTGATCCGCGTGACCTCGTCCAGCATCTCGCGCAGCTTGGCCGGATCCTCGCACGTCATCTGCGCCCGCTCGATCGCCACCGTGCGGTCCAGCAGCGAATCCAGGTGCTCCTTCTCGCGGTTCACTTCCGCCCGCCGCGCGCGCTCCTTCAAAAGCTGCCAGCGGTCCCAGAGCAGGTACAGCCCCGCGCCGAGCGCGAAGAGCAGCTCCTTGATCGCCGAGATCGACTCCAGGAAGTTCGCCAGCAGCCCGATGCCCTCGTAGGGGTCGTGGTACGCCCGCGCCGCCGGGTGCAGCGGCAGCAGCCCCCAGCGCGCCGCCTCCGCTTGCGGGATCAGCGTCGGCAGGTCGAGCTTGAGGTGGTTCGCGTAGAGCGCCTCGAGCGTCGCGTCGACGAGCTTCTTCCCGGAGTCGGAGCGCGCGGCCAGGAACGCCGTCGTGCCCACCGTCGGCGTGTCCTCCGCCGGCACCGGCGGACCTTCGTGGAAGAGCCCGCGCGGGATTTTAATCGGCTCGAAGTACGGCGCGCGGATCGAGATCGCCTCGGCGTCCAGCACCGGCAGCAGGGCGTACTGCCCCGTGGACAGCAGCGCGCGCAGGTCCTCGTTCTCCAGCCCGGTGGTGACGAGCGCCGCGTCCAGGCTCGGGTCCTGCTCCAGCTCCAGGAAGTAGCCCGCGTGCGCGGTCAGCTCCCGCTCTTCGATGCGGTAGTGGCGCAGGATCGCCAGCGCGCTCTGCCGCATCCCGCTCCCTTCGGGGCCCAGCACCACCTTCCGCCCCTTCAGGTCGCCCAGGCCCTGGATCGGCGAGCCGGCGCGCACGACGACGTGCAGGGCCTCGCGGTACAGCGGCGCCAGCGCCGCGAGCCCTTCCATCGGGACCGAGCCCGATTGCAGGATCGCGAGCTGGACCTGCCCGCCGAGCAGCAGCTCGCGGTTCTCCGGGCTCCCCGCCGTCGCGCGCAGCTCGACCCGCCGGCCGGCGGACCGCTCCAGGTGGGGCTGGAGGATCGTCCCGAACTTGTGGTATTGGCCGCCCGGCGCGGCGGTCGCGATCGCGAGCGAGTCCGGCAAGCTCTCGCGCGTGACGTACCAGCCCAGCAGCGAGACCACCAGCAGCGCCACCATCGCACCGCGCACGTACCACGTGTGCCAGAGCGAAGGCCGTTCGGCCGGCTCGCCGGTTGCGGCATGGGGGGCCACGCTCATGCCGGCTGCTCCGCCGCGCGGCGCTTCTGCTTCTCCGCCTCGTAAATCCGCTGCACGATCCGTTCGATCTGCGGCTCCGAGATCGCGATGTCCTGCACGCCCTGCCCGAAGCGCTCCAGCACCGCGCGGATCGCCTCGGCCCGCGGCAGCGAGCCGCGCGTCAGGCTCCCCACCAGCTCGTGCCCTTCGGCCTTCCAGGCCACGCCCTGCGCCGGCAGGCCCTCGGGTTGCCAGTCGGCGCCGAGCGCGTGCGCCATGCGGAAGCGCAGCTCCACCGTGTCCACCGCCTGCGCACGCAGTTCGTCCAGCGAACCGTCGAAGACGATCCGCCCGCGGTCGATGATCAGGACGCGCGCGCAGAGTTCCTCGATCTCGCGCAGGTCGTGCGTGGTCAGGATCGTCGTCACGCCCCGCTCGCGGTTGATCCGGCGCAGGAACTCGCGGATCGACTGCTTGGCCACCACGTCCAGCCCGATCGTCGGCTCGTCCAGGAACAGCACCGGCGGCGCGTGGAGCAGCGAGGCCGCCAGCTCGCAGCGCATCTTCTGCCCCAGCGAAAGCTTCCGCACCGGCGTCTTCAGGAATTCGCGCAGTTCCAGCACTTGCTCGAACTCGGCCATCCGCGCGGCGTACTCGGCCTCGGAGACCGCGTAGATCTTCGCCAGCAGCCGCAGGGACTCGCCCGCCGCCAGGTCCCACCAGAGCTGGCTGCGCTGCCCGAAGACCGCCCCGATGCGCTGAACGTGCGCCTCGCGGTCCTTCCACGGCACGCGCCCGTCCACCGCGACTTCGCCGGAGGTCGGAAAGAGGATCCCGCACAGCACCTTGATGGTGGTGGACTTCCCCGCGCCGTTGGCCCCGATGTAGCCGACCATCTCGCCGCGTTCGATCGTGAAGCCCACGTCGTCCACCGCGCGCACGGTCTTGTACTCGCGGTGCACCAGGTCGAGCATCGCGCCGGCGATTCCGCCGCGGCGGTCGTAGGTCTTGAACTCCTTGACCAGGCGTGCGACGCGGATGAGCGGTTCGGGCATGCGCACGAGTCTAGCGCCGCGCCGCGCGCATGCCACGGAAGCGCGCAAGTCATGCTTCCGAAACATTCGTAAGCGCCATCGCACGGCCCTCGTTCGCGCCTTCCCGACCTGATATTCCACACGCGATCTGCTAAACTTCCCCGCATGGTACGCGGCCTCAACGTCATGCCCATGACGCGCGAAGGAACGCCCAACTCGGATAAGGGCGCCCTCGGCGGCGCGCCCCCTCGCAAGCCCTCCTTCAAATCGGCCTGGCGGCACGCGCGCGAACTGGTCTGGGCGCATCGCGGGCGGCTCGCGCTGGGTCTGGCGCTGATGATCGTCAGCCGCCTGTTGGGCCTGGTCCTCCCCGCCTCCGCCAAGTTCCTCATCGACGACGTGATCGGGCAAGGCAAACGCGAACTGCTCGTGCCCCTGGGCCTGGCGGTGCTGGCGGCCTCGGTCCTCCAGGCCGGAACCTCCTTCCTGCTCGCGCAGATCCTCGGCGTGGCCGCGCAGCGCGCGATCACCGACATGCGCAAGCGCGTCCAGGAGCACGTCATGCGCCTGCCGGTCAGCTACTTCGACGCCACCCAGACCGGGCAGCTTATCTCGCGCATCGTGACCGACGCCGAAGGCATCCGGAACCTGGTCGGCTCGGGGCTGGTGCAGCTCTTCGGCGGGTTCTTCACCGCGTGCCTGGCCCTGGGCGTGCTCTTCTACCTCAACTGGCATCTCACGCTGGCCACGCTGGCGGTGCTGGCGGCCTTCGGCGGCGTGATGGCCTTCGGTTTCAGCCGCCTGCGCCCGCTCTTCCGCGAGCGCGGCAAGATCCAGGCCGAGGTGACCGGGCGCCTCGGCGAATCCCTTGGCGGCGTCCGCGTGGTCAAGGCCTACACCGCCGAAGGGCGCGAGCGCCTCGTCTTCGCCCAGGGCGCGCACCGCCTGCTGCGCAACGTCGCGCGCTCCATCTCGGCCGTCTCCGGCGTGCAGTCCGTCGCGATCCTCATCATCGGCCTCATCGGCGCGATCATGATCCTGGTCGGCGGCGGCGCGGTCGCCCGCGGCGAGATGTCCCTCGGCGACTTCATCGCCTACGTCTTCTTCACCGGCATGATGACCGTCCCGATCATCAACATCGCCAGCATCGGCACCCAGATCAGCGAGGCCTTCGCCGGGCTCGACCGCATCCGCGAGGTCCTCGCGCTCGACGCCGAGAACGACGGCGACGCCGCGCGCGAGCACGTCGGCGAGGTGCGCGGCGAGATCGTCTTCGAGAACGTCGGCTTCGAGTACGAGCCCGGCGTGCCCGTCCTGCGCGACGTCTCCTTCCGCGCCGCCCCCGGATCGACCACCGCGCTCGTCGGCTCCAGCGGCAGCGGCAAGAGCACCCTGATCGGGCTGGTCATGGCCTTCCATCAGCCCAAGTCCGGCCGCGTCGCCGTCGACGGCCGCGACCTGGCGAAGCTGCGCCTGCGCGAGTACCGCCAGCACCTCGGCGTCGTGCTCCAGGAGAACTTCCTCTTCGACGGGACCATCGGCGAGAACATCCGCTTCTCGCGGCCCCGCGCGGAGCAGGCCGAGCTGGAGGCCGCCAGCCGCACCGCCCACTGCCACGAATTCGTCAGCCGCTTCGAGAAGGGCTACGACACGCTGGTTGGCGAGCGCGGCGTCAAGCTCTCCGGCGGGCAGCGCCAGCGCGTCGCCATCGCCCGCGCGCTGCTCGCCCAGCCGCGCCTGTTGATCCTCGACGAGGCCACCAGCCATCTCGACAGCGAGAGCGAGCACATGATCCAGGAGGGCCTCGCCGCCCTGCGCCGCGGGCGCACCACCTTCGTCATCGCGCACCGGCTCTCCACCATCCGCAGCGCCGACCAGATCCTGGTCCTCGAAGCCGGGCGCATCGTCGAGCGCGGCACCCACGCCCAACTCCTCGAACTCGGCGGCCGCTACCGCGAACTCTACGAGCAGCAGCACGCCGTCCAGAGCGACTCGTTCATCAACCCGGGCGAGGAGTTCAACGCCGAAGGGCATCAGGCCGCCGCGGCTTCCCTTCACGCTCCGTGGACGAAGCACCCATCTGGGAATTAAATGGGGGAGACGCGCCCCTCGCCTCGTTGAGCCTGTCGTGTGCTCTAGCAGCCCGTTGAAATAGAGGGCTGGCCGCGTTGCGAGGAGATTTTGAACTGGGCAAGGCTTGCGCAGTCGAGCCGTAGCGGGAAGCTACGGCGAGCGAAGCGTAACGCAGCCCAGTTCAAAATCTCCCGCAACCCTCCGGGCAGCCTCGCCTTGCGGCCTGGCTCCGCGTTGCGCTTCGGTTGGCGTATCCGCCCGATACGCCGCCCCTGCGCGCGCCTTGATCCAGGCCACCATCCAAGGCTGCGCGGCCGCCCCATATTTCAACGGGCTGCTAGACGAAGAAGCTCGTGGCGGGGGCGAGTCGGTGTTGTAATATTCGTGCAAGACTGGGGTTATGATCGAGTCCGTGCGATTCTTCGCGTCACACGAATTTTCTTTGGCCAATTCAAGCACGGCGCGGGCGTTTCTAAATAGACGAGGATGAGGTCTTGAAACCTGCGACCGAAGGCGACTGGGCGGCGTTGCGCCTGGAACGTTGGAGAACGCGAAGGGATCCCGACGCGCTGGGTGAACTCTTGAAATGGCAGCGCGACCGCGCCTACGCGCTGGCTTTCGCCATCGTCGGGCGCGAAGCCGAAGCGGAGGACGCGGTCCAGAAGGCCTGTCTCAAGCTTCTCTCGCGAAAGGTCGGGTTCGAGGATGAAGCCCGCTTCAAGGCGGCCGTGCAACGGGCAGTCATCCAGTGCGCCTTGAACGTCCTGCGCGCGCTGCGCGTGAGGCAACACCGGGAAGAGCCCATGAAGCGCGCAACCTTCGAGTCCGCCCAGACGCCTGAACGTTCCGCCGAACGGGCCGAGGCGCTTGAGCTGCTGCGTGAGGAATTTGCGCGGCTCGAGGACGAGGAACGCGCGTTACTGGCGCTCTGCGTGCAGGAGAGCATTCCGCTCAGCCAGGCGGCCTTGGTTCTCGAGACGCCGCGGGAAACGCTCCGCCATCGTCTCGCCCGTACCCTGGAACGCCTGCGCGACCGGCTCAAGCGCAGGGGCCTGCCGCTTTCCCTGGTGCTCGTTGCAGGCTTGCTCCAGCAGGGCGCGAATCGCCCTGCAAGCGCCCATCTCTGCCAGGGCCTGGACGCGGTGTTGGGCGGCGCTCCTTGCGGTTCCGTGTCCACAGCCGCGGCCGTTCCGACGGCGCCCGCGCTCTTGGTTGCCGGCGCGGGTCTGGGACTGGCCGGGGCGCCCGCCTTCGCGGCTGCGTTGGCGGCGGGCCTGGCCGCCGTGGTCGGCGCCTGGGCGGTCTTCGCGGCCTCGCCCGACTCAAGCGCCCAAACGCTTCCCGCGTCCGCGCCTTCTATTTCAGCGGAACTCGCGCCCGAGTCGACGCCCGGGCGCTCCGCTCCGCCGCCGCTTCACGAGCCTGCTCCAGCGAAACCGCTCCCCGCCCGAATCGATGCCCAATACGGAAGCTCCGTGGACCTTGAGCTGGAATCCCATGCACATAAGGAGGAACCGGACATGTTGGAAAGTCGAACCCAGGGCGCCATGGCTGCCCCCGTCATGGCGGCCATGCTCTATTCCCTCTCCATGGCTCATGGCGGTTACGCCGCGGATGGCAAGGTCAAGGAAGTCCACGGGCCGCAGGACCTGCCCGTCGCCGAGGTGCCCGATGAGATTCTACGCGCCGCGCAAGCCATGGTGCCTGACGTGACGCTTACCAAGGCCACGCGGCACGTGACCCCGCCCGGCGTTACCTATCGCCTTGAAGGCCAGGCCGGAGGGGAGGACCACGAATTCAGCTTCACGGCACGCCGCAAAGGCGATGGCCCCAAAGAGCCCAAGGACGCCCAAAGCGGCAATTGGCATGGTCCGCCGCCGAAGGGCGACAAGGAGCAAGGCCCCGATCGCCCCAAAGGTCCGCCCGACGGGAAGGAAAAGGAACACGGCGCGAAGCCCGATCAAGCTGGCGGTTCGATGGATAGACCGGACCACCCCAAGGGTCCAAAGGACAAGCCCGAAAAGGAGTCTCAGGATAAACAGGACCGCGAAAAGGGGCCGCAGGATAAGCCCGAAAAGGCGCACCATTCGGACGACGGCCATCCCAAGAGTCCGCCGGAGAAGACCGAGAAAGGCCCAAAGGACAAGCAGCCGAAGACGCAAGGCGAAGGCGAATGAAGGCTTGTTCGGCGCTGCCCACGCACAGTTCGGGAAGGCAGGCGAGGAGTCGCGTTCATGACCGTTCGTAGCTGGCTTCGTCTGCTCGTGCTCTTCCTCGCCGCGGCGCTCTGCTCCCCCGACCTTTGGGCCAGAGGGGGAGGCGGGGGCGGCGGAAAGGGCGGGGGTGGAGGGGGCAAGGGCGGGGGCGGAGGGGGAAAGGGCGGTGAGGGGGCGGGGCGAAGGGTGGAGGCGGGCCGGGGAGCGGCGGTCCAGGCGATGATGCCGCGCGCATGTGCTGGCGCGAGTCCCTGGACGCCGCGCTGCAGGCCGCCCAGCCCGGACGCCGGCCCATTCTCCTGGCCATCGGTCGTCTCGCCGAAGAATCGGACTCCAAGGCGCTCGATCGACTGGCGTCCTGGCCCGCCGTGGTCTTCCTTAGCCAGGAGCAAGTCGCCGCCGTCCGCCTCGCACACGACGATCGGGCTTGTAAGGACTTGTATGCCCGATTCCGTATCAAGTCCCTTCCCTTTGTGGCTTGGTTGGATGAGTTCGGCAATCCGGTGCTCGTCGAACCCTTCCCTGAATCCGCGGAACGCCTAACGGCGATCGTGGCGCAATGGCCCTCGATGCTGGCCAGAATCGACCGCTATTTCAAAAATCATCTGGAACGCGCCGACTTGAGTTACAAGCGTGGCAAGCTGCGCGATGCCTACCTCCAATTCGAACGCCTGGCCGCTTTCAAAGGCGCGCACCAGGACGCCGCCCGCGCCGGCATGCTTAAGGTCGAACACGTCTGGCAGTCGCTGCTTGACCGGGCCCTCAAGTTGCCTCCTGAGCAAATCGAACAGCGCGATCTGCTTCTGAAGGGCATCCGAGAAGAGACGATAGGACTCCCCTTCGTGCTGCGCCTGCTGGAACTCCCCGCCGCCCAGGCCGAAGCGCCGCCAGGCGCGGACGCCGCGCAGGCAGCGGCAGGCGATGCGCAGGCAGCGGCAGGCGATGCGAAGGCCTCGGGCGGCGCGCCCGCCGCGCCGGCGCCCGAACCCGCTTTGTCGCAGTCGTCGCTCGAACAGCCGCCGCCGGAAAAAGCGCTCGCCGAACTGGCCTCGGCCCCCAGCGCCGCTCCGCCCGTGCAGGAAGAGGTCTCCCTGAACCTGAGATTCCTCATGTCCAGGCAGGACGAAGGCTCCGTCGAAGCGTTAAAGAAACTGCGAGAAGGCTTGGCCTGTTACCGCGGCGCCTTGCAGCCGGAACGACAGGACCCGGCGGAAAGGAACAGGCTGCTGGAGCAGGGCTTTGCCGCCTTCGATCGGGGCATCGAGTGCCTTAACGGCATCAAGGAATTCGAAGGAAATCGGGAGGCGCAGGCGCTGATCGAGCACGTCTCCATGCTGATGTACGGATGCATGAAGTACCGGTCCCTGTAAGCCGTTCGATTCCGAGATTCCCCGCGGCGCGGCGCTCAGAACTCCAGCGCCTCCCCCACCGGCTGGCTCAGCGCGCCTTCGAGCCGCCGCAGCAGCTCCAGGTACGCGGCGATGCGCGTGAGCGTCTCGCGCCGCTGCGAAATCAGCAGTTCCTGGTCGGCCCGCCAGGCCATCCGCGCCTGCGCGTCCCAGGCCAGCACGTCCACGCTCTCGCGCAGCGCCCCCTCGATCTCGGTAAGCCGCACGTCGCCCTTGCGGCGCATCAGCAGGTCCACCAGGCCCTTCAGCTCGAACGTCTCGGTCTGCAATTCGTTCGCGGCCCGCGCCCGGTTGGTGATGTTCAGCACCCGCCCGTCGAAGACGAAGCCCAGGTCGTGCCCTTCCAGCAGCATCGCCAACACGCTCTCCAGCCGCAGCGCCTTCTTGAAACTCACGTTCACCGCGTAACCGCGCTCGGCCTCCTTCTTGAAGACCTCCGGGTCGAAGGCCAGACCCATCGGCAGCGCGCCGCGGACCTCCTGCAGCGCCTCGCGCAGCGGGCGGTCCTGGAATGCGAACGGCCCGACCTTCGCGTCGAGCGCCTTCTTTCGCAGCTCCTCGCGGCCGTACTCGCCGGCCTCGACCACGATCCCGTTGAAGACCAGCGAGTACGTCAGCTTGTGCGTCGAGAGCAGCCGCTGGAGCGCCAGCGCCGCGCCGTACTCCTTCACCTCCAGCGAGACCGCCAGCGGCTTGGCTTGGAGCAGCTCCTTGAGCGCCGGGCTCAGCTCCAGCGGGACCTGCGCCTGCGCCGCCAGATCCCGCAGCGCCTGCTCCAGCGGCGCATCCTTTAAGGCGAACGAGACGTTGGCCTCGCGCAGCCGTTTGCGGGTCTCCTCGTTCCATGCTTCGCGCGGGACGAGTTCGCCCAGGAGTTGCTCGGCCCGCCAGCGGATCTCGTGCCGCGCGTGGAAGGTTGCCAGCCGCAGCCGCGGTACGCCGCCTTGGCCCAGCCTCGCGAGTTGCTCGTAGGCGGCCTCGCGCTTGGGTTGAGTCGGCGCGCCGAGTTCCTCGACCAGCCGGTCGAGTTCCGCGGGTTCCGGAAGAGGCTGCCCGGCGTTCGCCTTACCATGAAGCAAGATAAGTATTATCAACACCTTAGCAAAGCGCATGCGGTCCCCTTGAGCAGACTCGCCCTATCTGAACTTGGACACCTGAGTATGGGTTTCGTTATCAGATTTCCAAGGTAACCTGTGCAACACCCGCGTGTCCAACGAACGACCGCAGGGTGAGTCGTGCCACGGGTCGGCGCAGCCGCCCCGTTCCGGTAGGCATGGAATTGAAGCGGACCTAGGGATCTGAAAGCCAAGGGGGCAGGAACGATGCGACGGATTTCCGCCGTGCTGCTGGGGTTGGCTTGGTGCTGGCGCTGGGCATGTGGGCCCTGGCCGAGAACGCCGAGGAGGCCTTCAAGCGCGCCGAGGACGCCTTCGAGAAGAAGAACTACAAGGACGCCGCGGCGGCCTACGAGGCCACCCTGAAGGCCGATCCAAACTATAAGGAAAAGTCCCAGATTCGCGTGCGCCTGGTGGCGTGCTGGCGGATGCTTGGCGAGTGGGACAACGCCCTCGCCAGCGCCAAGGCCCTGGCGCAGGAAGGCGCCGGCACGCTCTGGGAAGCCCGCGCCGAGAATCTGCTCGCCTCCGTGACCTGGTCGATGCCGCACTGGGGCAGCAAGCAGGGCGAGAAGTTCTCCCGCGGCAAGCACGAGAACGGCTGGCAGTACGTCTATACCCAGCGGGAGGACATGCAGGAGGCCGTGGCCCACGGCGAAAAGTCGCGCGCCCTGTACCTCGCGCTCCTCGCCGGCGGGAAGCTCGCCGCGGAAGACGCCAAACTCGCCCGCAGCGAGGCCATCGCCAACAACTTCGATCTCGCCGGCTTCCTCTCGGGCTCCAACGGCAGCGGCTACCACGGGCGCTGGCGCGGCCGGCGCATGATGGAAGAAGAACTCGCCGACGGCGGCGCGGCCGACGCCGAAGACCCCCACAAGACGCTCTACGAGCCGGCGGAGCAGTACGCCGCCAATCTCTCCGGCCCGCGCAAGGTCCTCTTCTTGCTTAACGAGATCGCCGGTTGGGACGACCGCGACGACAAGGAACCTTCCGCCCTGGCCCTCTACCGCAAGGCCCTGTTCCTGAAGAACTATTGGAGCGACAAGACCCCCGAGGCCTTCGACACGGCGAAGCTGCTCGCGAAGGTCGCGGCCGAGTACAAGGCCACGCCCATCGCCGAGGACGCGCAGTACGCGCTGGGCCTGGTGCTCCGCGACCGCGGGCGCTTCGTCGAGGCCGTCAAGGAACTCGACCAGGTCCCCGCGCTCTTCCCCAAGAGCCGCTGGCTCAACGACGCCGCCTCCGCCCGGCAGGAGATCGTCCTGCCCCGCTTGGACCTCCAGCCCCTCGGCGCCCAGCTTCCGGGTGGCGAGATCAAGCTCCAGGTCCGCACCCGCAACATCGGCAAGATCGCCTTCGCGGCCTACCCCGTGGCCCTTGACGAGGCCGTCAAGGCCTGGGGCGGCGGGGAGCGCAACGGCTACAACGACTTCGTGCAGAGCCTCTGGCGCGGCGACGCGCTCGAGCCCCACCGCGGCGCGCAGCTCGCGCAGTGGAACGCCGGGACCTCCGACAAGCAGGACCACCAGTGGGTCGCCGACGCCGTCCAGATCCCGCTGAACGAGGTCGGCGCGTACCTGATCTCCGCCGAAAGCCAGGGCGTCGTCGCGCGGCAGCTCCTGGTCGTCACCGACCTCTCCATCGTCCGGCTCAACGTCCCGGGCAGCCAGATCTTCTTCGTCGCCGACGCGCTCAGCGGCAAGCCCGTCGAAGGCGCGAAGCTGGTGCTCCACGAAGGCTGGTGGGAGAACAACGGCTACCGCCACAACAAGGTCGAGGAGCTGAGCGGCGAACTCGGGCTCCACGAGTACAAGTTCGCCCGGCGCAACAGCGGCTACGTGCAGGCCTTCGCCAGCGTCGGCAAGCGCTTCGCCATGACCCACAACTCCTGGTCCAACGGCGACCGCAACGCCGACGCGCGCTACTACCGCGTCTACCCCACCACCGACCGCCCCGTCTACCGCCCCGGCCAGACCGTCAACTTCAAGGTGAGCGTGCGCAAGTTCGAGCGCGGCGAGTACGCGCTGCCCGGCGCGCTCCCCGTCAAGGTCGAGATCCGCGACCCCCGCGGCAACAAGGTCTACGACCGCGGCCTCAAGCTCGGCGAGAGCGGCTCGCTCGCCGACAAGCTGCTCCTCCCCGACGAGACCGCCCTCGGCATGTACCAGGTGCTCGTCACCAGCCCCGATGCCGCCAAGCGCGAGCGCATCCACTTCTACGGCAACCTCAACTTCCGCGTCGAGGAGTACAAGAAGCCCGAGTTCGAAGTGAAGGTCGCCCCCGAGGCCACCCAGGCCAAGATCGGCGAGCCCGTGAAAGCCAGGATCGAGGCGCGCTACTACTTCGGCGCGCCCGTCACCGAGGGCAAGGTCAGCTACCGCGTCTTCCGCACCTCCTACCGCCACGGCTACACCCCGGCCGGCCGCTACGACTGGCTCTACGGCCGCGGCTACGGCTGCTGCGAATACCCCCTCGACGCCTGGGGCGGGCGCTGGCGCTGGGGCCGCCAACCGAGCGGGCGCGAACTGATCCTCGAACAGACCGCCGAACTGGGCAAGGACGGCGCCGTCCCCGTCTCCTTCGAGACCGCCGATCTGGCCAAGCGCTTCCCCGACGAGGACCACCGCTTCGAGATCGAGGCCGAGGTCGTCGACGCCAGCCGCCGCACCATCGCCGGCAGCGGCGCGATCACCGTCACCCGCAACCAGTTCTACGTCTTCCTCAATGCCGCCCAGGGCTACTACCGGCCCGGCGACAAGGTCAAGCTCGAGGTCAAGGCGCTCACGCCCGACAACGAGCCCGTCGCCGCCAAGGGCAAGCTCATCGTCAGCAAGGTCAAGTACGCCGGCGAGAAAAACGACAAGCTCGAAGAGACCAAGTTGGCCGAGCGCGCCTTCGAGACCGACGCCGAAGGCTTCGGGCTCGTCGAGGAGACCCTCGACGAGGCCGCGCAGTACAAGTTCGCCTTCGTCGCCGAGGACGCCTGGAAGACCGAAGTCGAAGGCAGCGCCTTCGTCTGGGTCCGCGGCGAGGACTTCGACGCCCGCCACTACCGCTTCCGCGACCTCGAGATCGTCACCGACAAGCGCAGCTACACCGAAGGCGAGACCGCGCACCTGATGATCAACGCCAACCGCGAGGACTCCTGGGTCATGCTCGTCCACGACCTCGACGGCGACGTCGGCAGCTTCACCGTCCTGCACCTGCCGCAGAAGACCAAGCTCATCGACATCCCCATCGAAAAGCGCCACGGCCCCAACTTCTACATCCAGGGCGTGACCCTCCGTGACGGGCAGGTCTTCTACGAGAACCGCGAAATCTGCGTGCCCCCGGCCAAGCAGTTCCTCAACCTCAGCGTCAGCTCCGACAAGCCCGAGTACCAGCCCGGCCAGAAGGGCACCTTCACCTTCCAGGCCACCGACCACGAAGGCAAGCCGGCGCAGGCCGAACTGGCCTTCACCCTCTTCGACAGCTCGATCCTGTACTTCCAGGGCGAACTGGCCCCGGAGGTCAAGACCTTCTTCTACGGCCAGCGCCGCCAGCGCCGCATCGGCGTGGACTCCTCCCACCAGGTCAGCTTCCAGGGCGTCGTCGTGAACGCCGGCCCGATGACCAAGTTCGAAAAACTGCTGGGCTACCCCCCGGACTTCTGGGGCCGCTGGGCGGATAACGTCGAGGAGAGCCTCAAGGGCCTCCAGCGCGGCGGCGAAGCCGGCGGCCCGGGGCAGGGCGGCGGATTCGGCTATCGCGCCCGCTCCCTTGAACAGGCCGACCGCAACGAGGCGGCCGCCGACGGCCGCGCCGGCGAAAAGGAATCGGCCAAGGCGGCCAGCGACGCCAAGCCCGCCGCCCCCGCGGCCCTCGCCAACAGCCTCAGGGAGGAGAGCCGCCGCAAGAGCGCCGACAAGCTAGACGCGGCCGGCGAGAGCCAGCAGAACGCCCAGTCCCTCGTCGAAGCCGAAATCCGCAGCAACTTCGCCGACTCCGCCGCCTGGGTCCCCGTCCTGCTCACCGGACCCGACGGCAAGGCCACCCTCGACGTCACCTTCCCCGACAGCCTCACCACCTGGAAGGGCAGCGCCTACGGGCTCACGGCGTCCAGCCAGGTCGGCTCCGCCTCCGCCAGCGTCGTCACCACCAAGAACCTCCTCGTCCGCCTCCAGGCCCCGCGCTTCTTCGTGGAGCGCGACGAGGTCGTCCTCAGCGCCAACGTCCACAACTACCTCAAGAGCGCCAAGCGCGTGAAGTGCGAGATCCAGCTCCCCTCCGACGTCCTCGGCTGCAAGGACCCCCTCAGCGTCGACGTCGAAGTCCCCGCCGGCGGCGAGAAGCGCCTCGACTGGACCGTCAAGGTCCTCAAGGAAGGCGCGCCCAGGGTCCTCGTCAAGGCCCTCACCGACGAGGAGTCCGACGCCATGGCGCTCAGCTTCCCGGCGCTCGTCCACGGCACGGAGAAGTTCGTCGCCGACAACGGCGCCTACCGGCCCGACCAGGCCGGCGCGCGCGAGGTCTCCTTCGCCATCCCCGAGGAGCGCAACCCCGACGCGACCGAGCTCCGCGTGACCCTCTCGCCCTCACTCGCCGGAGCCATGCTCGACGCGCTCCCCTACCTCCTCGACTACCCCTACGGCTGCTGCGAGCAGACCATGAGCCGTTTCATGCCCGCCGTCGTCGCGCAGAACACCCTCAAGCAGATCGGCGTCAACCTCGAAGACCTCGAGACCAAGCGCAAGCAGATCGACCCGCGCGAACTCCAGGCCAAGTTCGGCTACCTCCGCTCGCCCGTCTTCGACTCCAGCAAGCTCGACTCCATCGTCCAGGCCGGCATGCGCCGCCTCTACAGCTTCCAGAACGGCGACGGCGGCTGGGGCTGGTGGAAGAGCGACCGCAGCAACCCCAACATGAGCGCCTACGTCCTCTACGGCCTCCGCGTGGCCAAGGAGGCCAACGTCGCCGGGCTCGACGAGAACCGCCGCAAGCGCGGGCTCCAGTTCCTTCAGGCCCAGCTCGGCGAAGTGCTCAAGGAGAAGGAGAACGCCTGGCAGAACCGCTACTACGGCCTGGAGCAGGAAGCCTACGCCTCCTACGTCCTCGCGCTCGACGGCCTCAAGGACGACAAGGCGCTCAACCTGCTCTGGACCGAACGCGACCGCCTCAACGTCTACGGCAATGCGCTCCTCGCCCTGACCCTCGCCGAACTCAAGGACGAGCGCAAGCAGGTCGCCTGGGAGAACGTCCTCCAGTACGTCAAGGAAGACCCCAAGGCCGGTGCCGCCTGGGTCGAGTCCCCCGCCGAACGGCGCTGGTACTGGTACAACAACGCCATCGAGTCCAACGCCTGGGCCCTCAAGGCCGCCGCCAAGTTCGATCCCAAGGGCGAACTCGCGCCCAAGCTGACCAAGCACCTCCTCGGACAGCGCCACGGCCACCGCTGGCACTCCACCAAGGACACCGCCGTCTCCCTCTACGCCCTCGCCGACTACATGGTCGCCAGCGGCGAGACCGAGCCGAACTACGAAGTGACCATCGACTTCGACGGCGCCGTCCAGAAGACCGTCAAGGTCAACAAGGAGAACTTCTTCACCTTCGACAACCAGTTCGTGATCCGCGGCGCAGACATCCCCGCCGGCACCCGCAAGGTCACCCTCAGCAAGACCGGCACCGGCGCCCTCTACTACAGCGCCCAGCTCAAGTACTTCACCAAGGAAGCCGACATCAAGGGCGCGGGCAACGAGCTGGAGGTCGTCCGCACCTACTACAAGCTCACCCCCAGGCAGGAGACCAAGAAGGTCCGCAACGCCAAGGGCGAGGAGATCGAAGTCAAGGAACTCGCCTGGGACCGCGCGCCGCTCGAATTGGGCGCGGTGGTCAAGAGCGGCGAACAGGTCGAGGTCGAACTCGTCGTCAAGGCCCCCAACGACTACGAGTACGTCATCATCGAGGACCCCAAGGCCGCCGGCTGCGAGCCCGTGGACCTGCAGAGCGGCAACAAGTACGGCAACGGTCTCTGCAGCAACATGGAGCTGCGCGACGAGAAGGTCGCCTTCTTCGCCACCTGGCTGCCCAAGGGCGAACACCGCATCGCCTACAAGCTCCGCGCGGAGATCCCCGGCGTCTTCCACGCGCTGCCCGCCCACGCGCAGGCCATGTACGCCCCGGAGATCCGCGCCATCAGCGACGAGATGCGCCTGGGCATCAAGGACTAGGCGATTGGGGATGTACGAGTTGGGATTGAGGAATCAGGAGACCCCCGTCGCGTATGCGGCGGGGGTTTTCTATTCCTCCGCGTGCCACGGGTCGGCGCAGCCGCCCCGTGCTGGGCGACCCTGTTTCAATTCCACGGGCTCAGTACGTGCTTCCGAATCCTGAGCCTGCCATGCCTAACTGTTTGGCGTTTGGAATTTGGAACTTGTTTGGCTTCTTGGTTCTTGGGCACTTGGAATGTGCCCGCCCCCGCCTACGCCAGCTCCGCCAGCCAGCGCGCGAGCGATTCGTTGACCGTCTCGTGGTGGGTGAAGAAGAAGGCGTGCCCGCCGCCGTCCACGCTGACCAGCTTCGCGCCGGGGATGGTGCGGGCCAGCTCCTCCGCGGCCGCGTGCGGCAGCACGAAATCCGACCGCCCGTGCGCGACGAAGGTGGGCACTTTCAGCGCCCGCGCCGCCTCGAGCTGCTCCTGCGTCGTGATCGCGCTCACCGCCCGGACGAGGTATCCGCGGCTGGCCACGTTGATCCCGTGAACCATGAATTGCCCTTCGTCGCCCTCGAACTTCGCGAAGAGCTTGGTCCGGCGCACGGCGAAGGTCGCGGCCCAGCGCACCAGCGGCGGCGGCAGCACGCGGACCAGATACCGCGCGAAATTCCGGTCGAACCACGACAGGTGCCGGCGGTGCCCGAAGGTCCCGAGCAGCGCCAGCCCGCGAATCGGAATCCGCCCGCGCGAGGCCACGTTCAGGCAGACCGCCCCGCCCATCGACATCCCCATCAGCACCACGCCGCCCGGCCGCTCGTGCAGCTTCCGCGCCTCGACGTAGGCCTCCACGTAGCGTGCGAAATGGCCCAGGCCTGCTTCGCCCGGCGCCGGGAGGTGCGGATGCTGCGGCGCGTGCAGGTCCGCCAGCGCGCCCAGCGGCAACTGCCGCAGCCAGGCCATCCCGTCGGTGCCCAGCCCCGGCACCAGCACGACCGCCGGCGCCTGCGGATCCACGTTCACGTACGGCGCGGCGGCGGGGCGCAGGACCTTCAGCGCGCCCAGCGCGCCCGGCAGCTTGACCTGCTCGGACCGCAGCAGCGCGGGGTCCAGCGCCGGCGCCGGCGCCAGGAGGCCGCGAACTTCGTCCTTCGAGGCGAGCGCGCCTTTGTCGAGCTTCTGAATCATGGATCTTCCCGGAAAGAAAACCACTTCTTAGGATCAAATTAAGCGTGATCCCAAGACTCAATTAACAAGAGATGGGCAAAGAGTCAAGATTCCATGAGGAATAAGGATCCGCAAAATCCGTGCCGGTCCTTCACATAACCTTAGATCGCCGTTCGGGTGCGCCGGTGCAGGGACCGCCGATTTAACCTCCCGTCTGACGTGGAAAATCAGCCGCCGGCCGCTCCTTTATGTGAAGCTGCGAGGCTACTTCGAATTCACGAACGCCAGCGCCTCGCGCGCGATCGCGAATGCCGCCTCCGGTTTTCCCAGCCGCCGCGCGTTCTGTTTGATCCGCTCCAGCCGCTCCGGCTCCGACAGCAGCTTCCCGATCTTGTGCCCCAGCAGCGGCAGGTTGTTGACCTTGATCGCCGCGCCCTGCTCCAGCAGGTAATCGCTGTTCCGCGTCTCCTGCCCGGGGATCGGATTGAGGATGCACAGCGCCGCCCCGCGCGCCAGCACCTCGCTCGTCGTCAGCCCTCCGGGCTTGGAGACCACCACGTCGGCGACGGCCAGCAGCTCGTCCATCTGGTCCGTGAAGCCGAAGACCTTGGTGTCGTGGCGCGTGGGCGGCGCGATTCCGTCGAGTTCCTGCTTGAGTTTCTCGTTCCGCCCGCAGACGACGGCGACCTCCAGCGGGCGCTCCAGCGCCAGAAGCTGTTCGTAGACGTTCCGCACCGGGCCCACGCCGAAGCCGCCGGCCAGTTGCAGCACCAGCGGCCGCCGCCCGCGCAGGCCCAGCGACTTCAGGCACGCCTCGCGCGGCTTGGGCCGGCTGAAGACCGGATGGATGGGGATGCCCGACGCCGTGATCCTCGCCGCGTCCACGCCCATGCTCGCCAGGTACGCCGCGCCCTCCTCGGTCGCCGTGAAGAAGCGCTCGCACGGCTCGTGGAACCAGAGCCGGTGCGTGTCGAAGTCCGTCGTCACCGTCCAGTGCGGCACGGGCCAGCGCCGCTTCTTCTTCCGGTCGGCGATCAGCTCCTGCGGCAGGAAGTGCGTGTTCAGGATCAGGTCCCACGGGCGGCTGTCGAGCAGCGCGGTGAACTTCTTGAGGTTCGCTTTCTGGATCAGCAGCCGCAGGCGGTCGCGCCGCGAATCGGCGTTCCGGCTGGGCCGGTCGAGCAGATCGTACAGGTACCCGATCATGTGCGGCGCGCGGTTGACCAGGTCCAGGTACGCCTTGCCGTAGAGCCGCCGGAAGGCCGCGTTGGTCAGCGTCAGCACGTCCACGTTCTCGACGTGGGCGCCCGGGGCCAGTTCCTTCAGCGCCAGTTCCAGCGCCTGCGCCGCGCGCACGTGCCCGGCCCCCACCGACGCGGACAGCACCAGGATATTCGGCATGCCTGTTCTCCGAGCGGCGTCCCGCGCCATGGGCTCCGTGCCACGGGTCGGCGCAGCCGCCCCGTGCCATGGGACTCGTGCTCCGCGCCGCGGACCTTGGCTAGTGGGCCTTCAAGTTTGAAGGCTCACTTGCCACGTTCCTTCCAGCGGGAGGCGCCGGCTCCTACTCCAGCCCCGCGCGCTTGCGGATCGCCTCGACGTCCAGCTTCCGGATGTACGTGATCAGATTCCCGAAGAGCGACTCGTGGTGCCCGTACCCGCCTTCCTTCAGTTCCTCGATCGCGTCCTCCTTGCTCCAGCCCTCCACGCAGACGCGGTAGAGCGCGCAGACGGTCCCGGTCCGGTCCGCGCCGTGCTTGCAATGCACCAGCACCGGCGCGCGTTCGGGGCGCGAGACGATCTGCAGGAAACGCACGATCTCCTTGTCCTCGGGATGGAACGGGTTGAAATAGATGTGCTCGTAGCCGAGCCCCGTCTCGCCGATCTCGTCGCGGTCGGAGTGGAACTGCCGCAGGTTCACGACCGTCTTCACGCCCAGGTCCTTCAGTTCCCGCATCCCTTCGGCCGACGGCTGCGCGCTGCGATAAAGCCCGTCCGAGACCTTATGGAAGTTGGGCACGCCGGGTTTCTCGAACGGCCTCGCCCAGCGCGGATTCCGGCCTTCCGGCTCCGGCTCCGGCTCCGGCTCCGGCCGCGCGGCCGCCGCGTCGCCTTCGTCGTCCCGGGTCGAGGCCGCCGCGCCGCCGTTTGAGCCGCCCTCCGCCGCGGGCGCGGTAACGCCGCCCTGCCGCCCCAAAACGTATCCCGCCAGGCCGGACAACGCCGCGACCGCCAGGAAGGGAAGGATGCGCCGGATCACGTATGCCGCTCTCCGTTCGATACCCCGCCGATCCTAGCGCCTGCGTTCGCTCCAAACAACGCCGAGCCGAGCCGCGGCCGAGATTCATCACGATGGCCCGGAGCACGCTGAGTGTGACCGCGAGAAGAGGCTGGGGGCAAGCCAAGCAGGCTTACCCAAGTCTTTTGTCATGGCTCTGTGCCGTTTCCCCTCCTCTCCGAGGAGGGGCAGGGGTGGTGACTGAAAAAATCGCGCGCAGCGCGATCCAAATTCCGAAAGTAACTTAAGCGTGCGTCCCAAAACCGGATCGCGAGGCGGCTTCGGAGCGCCGGGCAAGCGAGGCGAGGCGGCCGAACGAGCCATATTGGGACGAGCATCCGGCGAGGAGGCCAACGACGCATCGCGAAGCCCGCCGCCCGAAGACGGCTGCGAGACGTTTTAGGACGCACTCTAAGCTAAGTAAGACCGCCTAGCCTCTGGCGCGGCGCTAATCGATGAGCCTTGTAGGTTCAATGCCTTGTGCGGTGCATTGCTGTTTGCAGTTTGGAAATTGGAATTTGCCTGGTTCTTGGATCTTGGGCACTTGGAATTTGTTTGCAGCCCTGCCGCGCAGGATCGCTGTGGTGACCTATCGCAGCACCCAGCGCTCCACCGCCTCCGCCACCGCGTCGTGCTCGCAGTCGGCCGCGGTGACGGCGTCGGCGGCGGCGCGAACGGGTTCGGCCGCGTTCGCCACCGCCACGCCCCAGCCGGCGGCGGCGAGCATCGGCGCGTCGTTGTAGCTGTCGCCCACCGCCAGCGTCCGCGCCATGGGCACGCCCAGCGACTCGGCCAGCCCGCGCAGGCCCGCGCCTTTATTCACCTCCGGATGCAGGAACTCCAGGTACTCCGGATCGGTCCGCGTGACCGTCGCACGCTTTGCGTATTGAGGCTCCAGCTCCGCCATCAGCGCCTCGCGCACCGCGGGCTCCGCGATGAAAAGGACCTTGTACGGCGCGCGGTCCCAGTGGTCCTCCATGCGCTCGACGAAGCGGTACGGGCTGCCGGTGCGCTTCTGATAAAACTCGACCCAGCGCCGCAGCGCGGGGTCCGGCTCGCAGTACACGAACTCGTCGAGGTAGTAGTTGAGCTGCACGCGGCGGCGCTTGGCGAAGGCGACCAGCTCCCGCGCCACGTCCAGCGGCATGGTCCGCTCGAAGAGCCGCCGCCGCCCGTTCGCGCGCAGGTCGCTCGCCGCCGCGCCGTTGTACGCGATCAGGTAGGCGTCGCCGTCCAGCAGCTTCGCCGCGTGCTCCATCGCCGGCGTCATGCGCCCGCTGTTGAGCACGAGCTTCACGCCCGCCGCCGCCGCGGCCTTCAGCGCCTCCCGCGTCCGCGCCCCGATCGTGTTGTCCCGGCGCAGCAGCGTGCCGTCGAGGTCCAGCGCCAGCAGTTCGACGCGCTCGGGAGCGGTGCGCGAGGCCATGCGCGTGTTCTACGCGCGGCAGGGGGAGGGGAAAGGACAAACAGTGAACAGTGAACAGTGAACAGTGAACAGTGAACGGTGTACTCTAAGAGCCAATCCATTTGACGCCGCGCGCCCATTGCATTGTGATTAGCATAATACAAACGCCCCGGAGAACGCCCCGTGAACGTCATCGTCATCCTCTGCGACACCCTGCGCCGCGACCACTGCGGGCCCTACCACCGCGGCCGCCCGCTCAACGCCTGCTGGAGCGACGAGCAGCCCGGCTGGGTCGTCCCGACCCCCAACCTGGACCGCCTCGCCGCGCGCGGCACCGTCTTCGAGAACTGCTGGTGCGGCTCCACCCCCTGCATGCCCGCGCGCCGCGACATCTACACCGGCCGTTACGAGTTCCTCGAACGCGGCTGGGGGCCGCTGGAGGACGACGACCTCGACCTGCCCCGCCAGGTCTCCGGCCCGCCCAACCGCTCGCTCCAGCATGCCCGCGAGCAGGGCTACGGCGTCAGTTACCTCGTCACCGACCACTTCCATCTCTGGGAGCAGGGCAGCGGCAACTACCACATGGGCTACAGCGGCTTCGAGTTCCTCCGCGGGCACGAGTCCGACGCCTGGTACACCCACCCGCTCGGCAAGGACTTCTTCTGCACCGGCCGCGAGCGCGGCGCCAAGACCGAGCGCCAGTGGCGCAACGTCCACCATCTTCGCCGCGGCGATCCGCTGGGCAGGAAGGAAGGCCACGAGGAAGACTGGTTCTGCGCGCGGGTCTTCGAAACCGCCTCGCGCTGGCTCGAGCACAACCACGGGCTTCACGAGAACTACTACCTGCACCTCGACTGCTTCGATCCCCACGAGCCCTGGGATCCGCCCGAGTACCTGCTCAAAAAGTACGATCCGCGCGGCTACAACCTGAATGAAGAATGGGTCGGCAGTTCCGGCGGCTACGCGCCCTGGCGCGAGACGATGAACGAGTCCCAGTTACTCCACACCCGGGCGCGCTACGCGGCCATGGTCGAACTCACCGACCGCTGGCTCGGCCGGCTCCTCGATACCCTCGACCGCCTGGACGCCTGGAAGGACACCCTCGTCGTCTTCACCACCGATCACGGCACCTTCAACGGCGACCACGGGCGCATGGGCAAGCTCCAGACCCACGAGCACGACGCCAAGGCGCACATCCCCTTCGTCGCCTGCCATCCCCAGTTCGGCCACGGCGAGCGCCGCGAGCAGCTCGTCCAGCTCGTGGACCTCTACCCGACCGTCCTCGCCGCCGCGGGCCGGCCCATCCCCGAGCGCCGCCACGGCGTGAACCTCCTGCCGCTCTTCCAGGACGCCAAGGCCCCGACCCGCGACTACGCCCTCGCGGGCATGTTCGGCAAGAGCGTGACCCTCACCGACGGCCGCTGGGTCCTCCACCAGTCCCCGGTTGCCGGGAACCAGCCCCTCTTCTGGCACGGGCACCATATGGCCAAGTTCATCGGCTACGACCTGGGAACCTTCGCGGACGGGCGCAGGGAGGTCTCCGGCTTCCCCGCCTGGAAGACCCCGACCTGGCTTTCGGACCGGGAGCGCGACCCCAACGAGCGCGTCAATCTGGCCGACCGGGAGCCGGAGACCCTCAAGCGCATGCAGGGCGCGCTGGCCCGGAAGCTGAAGGAACTCGACGCCCCCGCCTGGCAGTTCCAGCGCCTGGGCCTGTAGTCGGGTTCTGGGTTCTGGAGGCTGGGCTGGGAGGTCGCCTGGATCCGAAGGCGTGCCACAAGCCTTGGCCAGTGCACCACGGTGCATCTTTTTTCGGCCTCGTGGACAGGGTCTATTATGGAGTCCGGCGCGAGGTACAGCCCTCCAGCATTCAGGCCACGGACCTCGATACCCGCGTTGCACACCTGTGCATCTTTTTTCGGGCTCGTAGACGAACCCCAATACCAATCTATAGGGAGTCTGAGGGGTAGTGCACAACCGTGCAACATTTTTAAGGCCTCATGGACAAGCGCGAAGGCCGGTCCAGCTACGAACTTCAACTCCCAGAACCCAGCCCCCGGAACCCGAAACCCGTACTGCACACCAGTGCATCTTTTTTAAGGTCTCGTAGACTGGAAGAAGAGGTTCATCGGACCCGCTCAGGGCAGGTCGAGCTTCATCTGCTGGCCGCTATCGATGCATTGAAAGACGTTGCCGCCGACGGGGTTCAACATCTCGCCCTTAGGCGTGCGCACGGCGAGGACGTCCTGGGCGCGTGGCTTGCCGCCGGCTTTGCCCATCGCCATGGCGATGACGCGGACGCGCTGTCCCGTCTTGATCCAGGTGCCTTCCACTTCGACTTCATGGGTTTCGTCGGACATGCCGCCTCCCTTCTCGGGGTGTGGCAGCACACCCTAGTCCGATACACGGGCGGAGGCAAGACGGGAGAGGACTTTTTTCCCCTCGTTGCTGTGGCGAATGCGTCTCGCGGCCTGGCGGCCGAGGCGGCGGGCCTCGACGGGTTGGCCGGTAACCTTGGCGCGCGCGGCGAGGGAGCCGTCGGGGAGGGCGAGCACCGCCTGAAGGGTCAGCCGCCCGTCGCGCCCGATCCGCCCGCAGGCCCCCAGCGGCAGGTGGCAGCCTCCGCCCAGCGCGGCCAGGCACGCGCGCTCGGCCTCCACGCACGCGGCGGCCTTGGGGTCGTGCAGCGCCGCCAGCAGCCTGCGCGTGCGCCGGTCGGCGGCGCGGCATTCCAGCCCCAGCGCGCCCTGTCCGGGCGCGGGGAGCATCACGGCCAGCGGCAGGACTTCCGCGTCCCGTTCGGGCCGCCCCAGCCGCTTCAGCCCCGCGCGGGCCAGGATCGTGCCGGCGTACGCGCCCTCCGCGACCTTGCGCAGGCGCGTCTCGACGTTTCCGCGGATCTCCGCGAAGCGCAGGCGCGGGTACTTCAGGGCCAGTTGCGCGCGCCGCCGCGGCGAGCCGCTCCCGATCACCGCCCCGTCCGGCAGTTCCCGCAGGCGCTTCCCGCCGCGGAGCACCGCCACGTCGCGGACATCCTCGCGTTGGCTCACCGCCGCCAGCACGAGCCCCTTCGGCTGCGCGGTGGGCAGATCCTGAGGCTGTGGACGGCGAAGTCGGCGGTCCCGCCGAGCAGCGCGCGCTCCAGCTCCTTCACGAAGACCCCCGCGCCGCCGAAGGTCTTGAGCGCCGTCGTCCGGTCGCGGTCCCCGGCCGTGGAAAGCTCGACCAGTTCCACGCGCAGCCCGCGGTGCGCGCGCTCCAGGGCGCGCGCCACGGCGCGGGACTGCGTCAGGGCCAGCGCGCTGGCGCGCGTGGCGAGGCGCAGCGTGACGGCGGGCGTGGCGGGAATGGACGCGCTCCTTGGCTTCGGGAAGGCAGCGAAGGTACCGCCGATCAGCGCGCGCGCAATGCCGCGAACGCCTCGGCCGCGCGGTCGGCCACGCGCGAAGGATCCTCGTCCGGGCGCGCCTCGATCCAGGAGACCTCCGGGAATTTCCGGAACCACATGAGCTGCCGGCGCGCGAAGTGGTGCGTGTCGTAGCAGATCCGCTGCCGCGCCTCGTCCAGCCCGAGCGCGCCGTCCAGGTGCGCGAAGAGCGTCCGGTAGCCCAGCGCCTGACGCGCCTCGCGCGAGAGCGGCTTCGGCAGCTCGCGCAGCCGCCGGCATTCCTCGAGCCAGCCCGCGTCGAGCATCCGCGCGACCCGCGCGTCGATGCGCCGGTAGAGTTCCTTGCGTTCCATCGTCAGCACCACGACCCGGGTGACGAGGTCCCGCCGCAGCGCGCCCCATTGCGCCTGCCGCTCGCTGATCGGCCGGCCCGTCAGCATCTGGACTTCCAGCGCCCGCACGATCCGCCGCCGGTCGCCGGGCAGGATCTTCGCCGCGGCCCGCGGGTCGAGGGCCTTCAGCCGCGCGTGGAGCGCCCCGGCGCCGCGAGCGTCGGCCTCCTCGTCCAGCCGCGCGCGCAGCCCCGGATCGCGCCCCGGCCCCTCGAAGAGCCCCTCGCGCAGGGCCTTCACGTACAGCGCCGTGCCGCCTTCGGCCAGCAGCCACGCGCCGCGAGCGCGCGCCTCGGCCGCGATCCGTTCGGCCTCCGCCAGCCACTCCGCCACCGAGCAGCTTTCCCAGGGGTCTTTCCAGTCGATCAGGTGGTGCCGCACGGCGGCGCGCTCAGCCTCCGACGGCTTGGCCACGCCGATCTCGAGCCGCCGGTACAGCTTCATCGAATCGACCGAGAGGATCTCGCCGCCGCGCCGGCGCGCGAGCTCCAGCGCCACGGCGCTCTTGCCGCACGCCGTCGGGCCGATCAGCAGATCCAGTTCGGGCGCGTCCATGGGCGCCATCCTACCTGCCTCCGCGCCCCGCCCAAGCGCCGCCTTGACGCCTTCTTGACCGGAATTTAGGCTCGTACTCGTCTCTCTCCATCCTTGGGGCCCCCGGCGCGGCTGGAATCGCGCCCAAGACCATGAGCATCCAGTCCCCCGATCCGAGCCAGGAAGCCCGTTGGTTTGCGCGCTCGCTGGGCGTATTCGCCTTCGTCGCGCTGGCGTGCCTGATCGTCAGTTTCACGGAGCCCGAATCCTGGATCGGGAGCCTCGAGGAGTACAGCCCTTTCCAGAATCTCCAGGCGGCGGTGCTGGGCGTGGCCTTCTTCGCCAACCTGTACGCGATCTTCAGGACCGCGGGCGACCGGAGAAACCTGTTCGCCTTCGCCCTGTTCTTCACCTTCTTCCTGTTCTGGCGCGAGATGGACCTCGACAAGGAGTTCCTCCACGCGCGCATGTTCAGTTGGACGTACCTCTTTAAGAGCGACGACAAAATACCGCTCGTCAACAAGATCCTGCTGGGCGCGTTCTCGATCGGCACGGCCGTGAGCTGGCTTGTCTTCGCGGCGCTGCGTTTCGGCTCGATCCGGCGGAGCATCGCGGCGCACTTGCAGCCGCGCATCGTCTTCTGGGCCGCCCTGACCTTCCTCCTGCTGTTTCTGGCCCAGATCTGGGACAAGGCGAGCATGATCGCGCGGCACGTGCACGTTGTCGTGCATGACATGGCCGACAAGGATCCCTTCGACGAGGAGGCCCTGGAACTGGTCGGCGAGGTCGGCGTCCTGTTCCTGGTCCTGGCCGTCATGCGCACGCCGCCGCGCCCCATGCGCGAAGCCTGGAACGAGGTCTGGGCTTGGATCGAGACGCCCAAAGGACGGCGCACGGTCGGACTGGCCGGCGCCGCGCTGGTCCTCTGCGGGCTGGGCCTGACGGCCCTCTCCGCGGTCGAATGCGCCGCCCACCACCCGGGTCCCTACGAATACGAGCTGGCCGTGAACCTCAAGGCCGAGCCCGACGAGTTCGCGATCGAGTACACCGGGCTGGGCCGCGGCGAACTGGGCATGTACGGGCTGGGGCTGGCCCTGGGGACCGCCTTCGCCGGCTTCGGCCTGCTGCTCGCGCTGCGTAAACTGAAGTGGCGGAACCTGGCCGTTGTCGCCGCGCTGGCCGCGGCAACCCTTGCGCTCCCCTTCGTCTTCAAGGAACAGAGCCTCGCCCAAGACGCGCGGATTACCGTCAACCTGGAAGGCTCGCTGTCCGCGGAACGGCTCGAGGACATTCGCGCCCGCCTCGCGCCGGCGACCGCCATGGCCACCCTTCCCGCGCACCTGCTGAAAAAAATCGGCTTGCAGGTTGGCGAGGGCCTCGAAAGCGTCGTACTCAGCGCCTCCGACTCGTCCATCGTCTGCATCCTGGACTTCGTGGATCCCGCCGACACGCGCGCGCGGCATACGCTGATGGAGTTTTACCAGCAGTACCTGAACATCCTCGTGGAAGAAGCCGCGCAGTTGCAGGGGCTGGAACTGCCCGTCGCCTCGCGGCCCGATTACACGCCCTGGCGCGTCTCGGGGCAGCACTTCCTGCCCGAAAGCTTCTGGCACAAGTTCGCCGAGGACTGGTTGAAGCGGCAGCGCGAAGGCAACGGCTAAGCGGTACTAAGCTAAGTTAGTTGCTTTCGCTTGAGCCGTTTCCCCTCCTCTCCGAGGAGGGGCAGGGGTGGTGACTGAAAATAAGCTGCGCGAAGCGCGATCCAAATTCCGAAAGAAATTTAAGCACCACCGCTCAGAGGGCCGCAACCTCACGCACGCCTTGGGAATCGCTGGCCGTCATGGCTTGAACCCAACAGATGAATCCTCCGCGTGCTCCGCGGTGATTGCCGCAAAGCCGCTATTCTTCCGGGTGCAGCGTCCCGCCGTCCAGTTCGTCGCGCTGCCCTTCCAGCAGGTCGAACCAGAAAACGGTCTTGTGGAGGCGGGAACTGGCCCCCGCGGGGGCTTTCACCCGCCCGACCCAGCGCCCGTCCACGCGCACGCGGAACACGTCGCCTTCGCGCCAGTTGTTACGTTCGTACATGTGAACCTGGATCTTCTCGCCGGCTCCGGCGCGTTCGCACTGCCCCACAGCCGGCGGAATCTTCTCGGCCGGCTGCGCCGGACCGGGGCGCGGCGCCTCCGGAGGCCGGGGTTCCTTGGGCGCGCTGAGCCGCTGCCGCTCGGCCTCGAGCCGCCGCTCTTCCTCAACCGCCCGTTCGAGCTGCACGGCCGCGCGGCGCGCCTCGGCGAAGTCCCCCGGATCCAGCATCTCGACCAGCGGCGCGCGCACCGCGCTCTCGCGGCCGCCGGGGCTTCCCGTCCCGAGGCTCACGCCCAGGGCCTGCGGCATGCGGGGCTTGTGCTCCAGCAGGATCAGGCACTCGAGCCGCTCCCCGGCGGCGAGCCGCTCCGAGCGCTCGAAAAGCGGCGCGTACTTCGCGAACTCCGCCGGGAGCTTGTCCGTGTCCTGCGCTTCGAGGCGCTGCTCGGTGAGGGATTGCTGTTCGAGGTACGGGCGTCCCGGGCGCAGCTCGGCCGCGCCCCGGTTGGCCAGCCGCAGCAGCCAGAGCCGTTCGGCCAGCGGCCGCAGCTCCGCCGGCAGGCGTTCGGGTTCGGCCGGCTGGGCGATCAGTTCCACGTCCAGGCGCCCGCCTTCGCCTGAAAGGTAGCCGTGGCGCGGCGCGTCCGCGTGCCCGCGCATCTTGAGCCGCGCCAGCGCGAGGAGCTGGTCGCGCCGGGCTTCGGCGAGGCCGCCGGCCTGTTCGAGCCACGCCGCGCGCGCCAGCATGCCCAGCAGCGCCCCGTCGCGTTCGGATTCCGCGCCCAGCCGGTACAGCCGCTCCAGGTCGCGCAGGGCTTGGTGCGCCTCCTGGACCCGGTCGGCCAGGGTTTCCGCGCGCACGCCGCGCGGCGCGAACGCGGCCAGGGCGAGCGCAAGCGCCAGGCCGGCGCACTTCACGGCGTGGATTCTTCGGGCGCAGGCGGGTTGGCGGGCTTCGCGGCCGCCGGCGCTTCCGCATCGGCCGGCGCGGGCCGGGACGCCGCGCGCCGCAGCAGCGAGGTCGCCAGGTAAACGATGGCCGCGCAGAGGACGGCGATCCCCAGGAAGTCCCGGATCCGCCCCACCGCCGCGCCGCCCTGGCGGTCCAGGAACGGCGAGAACGCACGCAGGAAGGTCAGCGCCAGCATCGTGCCGGCCGCGGCCAGCAGCGGCGCGCGGTGCGGCGGACGCGGATCCCCCTCGGGATCGTAGGAGGCCGCGGTCAGCGCGAGCGAGGCGTAGATCGCGACGGCGAAGGACATCAGCGTCGCCAGGTCCGCGCAGGACTCCAGCGCGAAGTGCTGCGCCAGGAATGCCAGCGCCTCCGTCCCGATGAAGAGCGCCAGCGCGATCAGGAACAGCGCGCGGAAGTCGCCCTCCTCGCCGCGCAGCGCCACGAAGAGGACCGTCATCCCGATGCAGATGACTTCCAGCCATATCAGCGGGTCCCCCCAGGCCGTCGAGACCGGGCGCAGCCGCGCGGGACTCCAGATCCCCAGCGCCAGGCGGATCAGGAGCAGCCCGAGGCAGAAAGTGATCACCGCCGCCAGGATCTGCGGGTGCCGGCGCGGAGCGGGGGCGGCCGCTTCCACCAGCGGCCCGCCGCAGAAGGCGCAGGCGTTGCCGGCCGGGCCGCCCGCGCGTCCGCAATCCCGGCATTGGCGCAGCGGCGCGCCCGTCGCGGGCGTCATGCGTTCAGCGCCCCGCCTGACCCATGGACGCCGCGGGGGGCCGGATTGGGACGGCTTTGCGCGTTCAAGGCGGTAGTTCGGCGTCCCAACATGCGGTCCTCGGGCGTCCAAGTAGGGGCAGCGCGCGGCCGGCCGGGCCGGCTGCCCCCTCCCTACCCTAAGAGGAACAAGCGGTTACGGTCAAGTTCGTGCGTGCCGGCCCTTGCTTTGGGGGGTGACCCCGCTTGGCCTTGCGCCTACACTGGAAGGACCGGAGCCGGCTTGCGGCGGCGCCGCGAGGAACGATGCGGAACCGAACCTATATCTTGCTGGGGCCGGTGCTCCTGCTGGGGCTGGCGCTCTGCGGGCCACCGGGGCGCGCGGCCGAGCAGGTCACCGGCGAGGACGTGCGCGAGGCCATCGCGCGCGGCAAGCAGGCGCTCTTCCGCAACCTGGCCGTCAGCCGGGGCAACATGGACCGCGGCGTGCTCACGGCCATGGCGCTGCTCAACTGCGGCGTCTCGCCCAAGGACCCGCGCCTCAAGGCCGAGCTGAGCCGCCTCTCCGAGCAGGCGCCGTTCCTCACGTCCGACAATTACCATGGCGTCTACCTGGCCGGGCTGCTGCTCGTGCTGTTCCAGATGACCGAGGACGAGGCCTACCGGCGCGTCTGCACGGACCTGGCGCGGCGCTTGCAGCGCTACCAGAGTCCCAACGGCGGCTGGGGCGACTACAGCCGGACGCAGTTCGCGCTCTTGGGCTTGAAGGCGGCCTCGGACATGGGCGTGGAGGTCGGCGACGAGGTCTTCGAGAATGCGCGGCGCTGGGTCGACGCGGGGCAGAACGCCGACGGCGGCTGGGGCTACCAGCCGGGGGTGCGGACCAGCTACGGCAGCATGTCCGTCGCGGGCGTCTCCAACCTCTTCATCACCGGCGACAAGCTTTATCACGGCCGGCGCGGCTGCGACGCGCCCGGCGGCGCCAACCCGCGCCTGCTCCGCGGCCTGGAGTGGCTGGCAAACCGCTTCTCGGTCCGCACCAACCCCGGCTACGGGGGCTACCACTTTTACTATCTCTACGGGCTGGAGCGCGTCGGGATGCTGCTGGCCCAGCGCACGCTCGGCGGCCACGACTGGTACCGCGAAGGCGCGGCGTTCCTGGTCCGCTGCCAGCGCGCGGACGGCTCGTGGACCAACGAGATCTTCGCCACCGAGTTCGCCATGCTCTTTCTCGGCAAAGGCAGCAAGCCGATCGCCGTGCAGAAACTCCAGTACGGCAGAGCCGCGCAATGGAACCTCGACCCCTACGACGTGAAGAACGTCGTCGAGCGGGCCGCGGGGGACCTGGCCACGCCGATGACCTATCAGGTCGTGGGCACGCGCGCGGACGCCAAGGAGCTGGCGCTCGCGCCGGCCCTGTACCTGCAAGGCGCCGAGAAATTCCAGTGGGACGAGGAGTTCCGCAAGAACCTCAAGGCCTTCCTCGATCAGGGCGGCTTCCTCTTCGCGGTCGCGGCCTGCGGCAGCGCGGACTTCGAGACCTCCCTGAAGCGCGAGCTGCGGCAGATGTATCCCGATTCGCAGTTCGAGCGCCTCGCGCCCGACCACCCCGTCTACTCCGCGCGCCATGCGCTCACCCTGCCCGCGCTCTACATGCTCGAGGGCATGGATCTCGGCTGCCGCACGGCGGTGCTCTACGCCCCCAAGGACGTCGCCTGCGTCTGGGGCGGGGACTGCCAGTGCCAGCACGAGAACGTCATCCTGCACGAGGAAGCGCTGAACCTGGGCGTGAACCTGGTCGCCTACGCGCTGGGCTTCCAGCGCCTCCGCGACAAGCTCGACGAGGTCAAGGTCGAAGTCCAGGGCGCGTCCGACGAGCGCATCCCCCGCGGCGCGCTGGTGGTCGGGCAGGTCTATCACGGCGGGGGCTGGAACCCCGGGCCCATGGCCATCCCCAACCTCACCCGGACCCTCCGCGAGCAGACCGGGATGCCCGGCGAGGTCGCCGTGCGCCGGCTCGTCCCGGGCGCCGAAGAGCCCGGCGAGTACCCCGTGCTCTACATGACCGGCTACCGCGCCTTCCACCTGACCGACGAGCAGGTCAAGGCGCTCCGCGCGTACCTGGACCACGGCGGCTTCCTCTTCGCCGACCCCTGGTGCGGGCGCGAGGAGTTCGACGAGGCCTTCCGCAAGTTCTGCGCGCGGTTGTATCCCGAGCAGAAGCTGGAACGGCTGCCCAAGGATCACGCGATCTTCCAGGCGCCTTACCGGATCGAGAAGGTGGCCTACAAGGACCGCGTCAAGGACCGCTTCCCCGCGCTGGGCGACGAGCCGTACCTCGAAGGCATCGCCGCCAACGGGCGCCTGGCCGTCGTCTACAGCCGCTTCAACCTCGGCTGCGAGTTGCAAGGCAACCCGATGCCGATGAGCCTCGGCGTCAAGGGGCCCGACGCCTACCGCCTCGCCGTGAACGTCCTCGTCTACGCGCTCAGCCACTGAATCTTTCGCGCTCTGTTTCGTCCTGAAGGCGGCGCGCGGTTCTTGCCGGCCGGGGGGCCGGTGCGGTAGAACCTCGCAGCCGCTTCACGCGGCTCGAGAGGAACACCTGCCCGATGAGCGTCGCGGCCCTGATTCACCTCGTCGGCTCGCTGAGCGTCTTCCCGTCGCGCGCGTTCATTCCGGCTTTCGTCACGTCGCTCTTGATCCGCTTCGGCCCGGACATCCCCGCCGTCCGCGACTCGGGGATCCTGCAGCTCGTCGGCAGCACGCCCTCGTGGTTCACGCACGACGTCACGCTCGCGATCCTGGGGCTTCTCTCGGTCCTGGAGCTGATCGCGACGAAGAACGCCGAGGTGCGGGCCGCGCTGAACGAGATCGACCAGTACGTGAAGCCGGTCATGGCCGCGGTCACCGCGCTGGGGCTCCTGAGCGCGGCGGACGCCGAGACCGTGAAACGCATCCAGCAGGCCGGCTTCGGCGATTACCCCGTCGTGCTGGTCTTCGCCGGAGCCGTCTTCGCCCTGGCCGCGTTGCGCGGGCAGATCCTGGCGCTGCTCTACGAGGCCGACCCGGACGACGACCTGGGCCTGCAGAAGCTGATCGCCTGGATGGAGGACCTGTGGGCCGGCTTCGGCATCCTGCTGGTGGTCGTTTACCCGTTCCTGATGCTCGGCATCGTGGCGCTGATCGCCGCGGGCATGTACGGGATCAAGCGCTACCTGCGGCGCCGGGAAGAGCAGTCCAAGACGCCGTGTCCTTCCTGCCAGACCCCGATCTACCTCTGCGCGCTGGCCTGCCAGCAGTGCGGCGCGCCCGTGCGCGAACCGAGGCAGGTAGGGTTCTTCGGGCATCCGACCGACCGGCCTGTAACGGATCGCGGGGAAGAGGCCTTCAACCTCGCCGAAAAGAAGCGCTGCCCCAACTGCGCGGCGCACCTGGAAGAGCGCAGCCCCACCCAGCATTGCACCGCTTGCGGCAAGCGCCTGATGGAAGACCCCGCCTTCGCGCAGCGCTACCAGCAGCGCGTATCCGAGCGCCTGCCGAAGGTGCTCCTGATCTCGTTCCTCTTCAGCCTCGTGCCGGTGATCGGCCTGATTCCGGGCATCATTTATTATCGCCTCGCGCTCGTCGCGCCGTTCCGGCGCTACGTCTCGCGCGCCATGGGCTGCATGGTGAAGCTCTGCGTGCGCGTGTTGATCCTCGTGCTGATCGTCTTCCAGATCGTGCCGCTGCTGGGCTGGTTCATGCTCCCGCTGATGGCTTTCGTGGAGTACGTGACGTACCGGAAGGTCTTTCAGAGCGCGCTGGCCGCCCCGCCGGCGCCGGCCCCCGCGCCGGCGGCCTGAGAATTGAATTCAGCCCCGCTTCACCGGACACTCGTTGACCAGGAAGTTCCGCAGGCGCTGTTGCGTGCCCGCGTCGAGGTCGCCGGAGAAGACGATCCGCCCGAAGCGCAGCCGGATGGCGACGCGCTCCAGGCCCAAATCGTCGAGGAACCGCGCGATGCGGATGCGGTGGGTGGCCCAGCGCCCTTCGACGCGCACTTCGCCCTTGCCGCGAACGGTGATCTTGGCGGTGGAGAGGAGGAGCATGAAGAACCGGTTTACCCCGCCGCGACCGGTTCCGGCGGCGCGTCGATCAGTTCGTAGAAGAAGTTGCGCTGGCGCAGCGTGAGGCCCAGTTCGGCGGACATCCGGCGCATCTGCTCGATCTGGACGCGATGCACCGTCCCGGCCTGGCTCACGACGTTCTCCTCCATCATGAACCCGCCCCAGTCGTTGCAGCCGTGGAGGAAGCTCAACTGCCCGACCTTCGCGCCCTGCGTGACCCAGCTCGCCTGGAGGTTGCGGATGTTGTCCAGGTACAGGCGGCTGACGGCCAGCATGCGCAGGTACTCCACCGCGCCGGCCTTGCGGATCTTGCCTTCCAGCAGGGTGTGGTCGGGCTGCATCGTCCAGACGATGAACGCCGTCCAGGGGCCGGCATCGAGCCCGCCGCAGCGGTCCTGCACCTGCCGCACGCGTTCGAGGTGCTCGATCCGCTCGGCCAGCGTCTCGTAATGCCCGATGACCATGCTCACCGAGCCCTTCAGGCCTTCGGCGTGCGCCTGGACGTACACGTCAAGCCATTCGTCGGTCATGGCCTTCTTGGGCGCGATGATCTTCCGCACGCGGTCCACGAGGATCTCGCCGCCGCCGCCGGGGATCGATTGCAGGCCCGCGGCCTTGAAGCGCCGCACGATCTCGCGCACGGGCAGCTTCCAGAGCTTCGAGAAGAAGACGATTTCGCTGGGGCTGAAGGCGTGGCGGTGGACATCCGGGAACTCGCGCCGCAGGTCGGAGAGCAGTTCCTCGTACCATTCGATCTGGAGCCGCGGGTGGTGCCCGCCCTGCATCAGGATCTGCGTCCCGCCGATGGCGGCCAGTTCGCGGATTTTCCGGTACAGCGTCTCGCGCGGCAGGACGTAGGCCTCGACGTCGCCGGGCCGGCGGTAGAAGGCGCAGAAGTCGCAGTCGGCCACGCAGACGTTCGTGTAGTTGATGTTCCGGTCGATGACGAAGGTCGCGACGGGCTCGGGATGCAGGCGGTTCTTCACGGCCAGCGCCGCCGCGCCGAGGTCGTTCAGTTCCGCGCGTTCGAGCAGCAGCAGGCCGTCCTCCGGCGAGAGGCGTTCACCGCCGGCGGCTTTCTGCAGGATCGTGTTTGCATCCTTGGCGCTCATTTCGTGAATATTCTGTGCCCCTGCAAGCGAAAAGGCAAGGGACGCGCAACTCGGCGCAAGGCGAATGCCCGCGGCCTACTCGAACGCACTTGTGATCTTCAGCGCGCCCGTGGAGCGGTCTTCTGCTCTTGCTTTCGCAAGCCCGCGATCTAAGCCCAAAGGTGGCAGTTGTATTCAAACGCGCCGAACCGCCGGGAGTCGCCGCATGCCGGACGGTCCCCACGCCAGCGATCCGTTGCGCCCCGCTATGGCCTGCATGGCCGATGGCCGCTTTCCCGACGCCCTCGACATGCTCCTCGATCTCGACCAGAGCGCGTTCTCGCCGTGCGAGCAGGGTCGCGCGCTGGCGCTGGAGATCGTCTGCCTCGCGCAGCAGGATCTCGACGACGACGCGCGGCGCATGCTCTCGCGGGCGATGCGCCGCCACCCCGACGACCGCGCCTTCCAGCTCGCGCTGGGCATCCAGCTCTCCGAATGCGGCGCGCACGACTGGGCCGAGAAGGTCCTGCGCCGGCTGAGCGACCGCTTCGCCGACGACCCGGTCCCGCTCTTCAACCTCGGCGTGGCGCTGGAGCACGACGCGCGCTGCGAGGAAGCCGTCGAGGCGTACCGGCAGGCGATCGCGCGCGACAGCGCCTCGGCCTGCCCCGAGTTCCACGCGCGCCTGGGCCACGCGCTGCAGCGGATGGGCCGCCTGATCGAAGCCGCCGCCGCGCTCCGCGAGTACCTTTCGCAAAGGCCCCGCGACGCGCACGAATGGATTTCGCTCGCCATCGTCTGCAGCAACGCCGAGGACTACGCGAAGGCGCGGGAGGCCTACGAGAAGGCGCGCGAGCTCGAACCGGATTCCGTCAGCCTGCACTTCAACCGGGCCCAGACCGCGGCGCGGCAGGACGACCGCGAGACCCTCGCCGCCTGCGTCGCGACCCTGGAGCGCCTCGCGCCCGAGGACTGGCGGACCGAACTGGCGCGCGCGAGCCTGGCCGAACGCGACGGCGCGGCCTGGCAGGGCTGGGAGGCCTGCCGCCGCGCCTTCGAGCGCGCCGCGGGGCAGGCCGCGACGCTCGGTTGCGCCGAGGCCGAGGAGTGCGTCGCCATCGCCGCGGCCTCCACGCTCACCTACGCCGCGCGCAACCGCCTGGGCGAGCACGCCGGGGAGTTCGTGGCCCAGGTCTTCGACGCCGAACTCTTCGACGAATGCGTCCTGGCCGCGCTGCGCCGGCTTGAGGGCGCGCACAGCCGGCACGCGCGGGAGTTCGACGTGTTGCTGGAAGGCCGCCGGAACGAGGCCTCCGAGGACGACGGCGCGGACCCGGACGAGGCCCCGGCGCCGGGCGCGAGATTCTTCCGCAGCCTGCGGGTCTGGGCCGACGACGCCGAGCAGGCCGGGCAGCTCGCGCTGGACTTCGAGCGCCGCTGCGGCGGCGTGGACCTCGAGATCGGTTCGGTGGAGCGCGGCGCGGCGACGGGCGCCGCACACCTTGGCGTGCGCTGGTGCTCCGCGCGCTGGAGCTACGAGAGCGAGGGCGACGGCCCCGAACGCGCCGAGCCCTGACGCCCCTGACCTTCAGCCGGGCGAGCGCGCCCAATAAAAAAGCCAGGTTCGGCGCGGCGCCGAACCTGGCTTTCGCGGCCGGCTCAAACGGCTACTTCTTCTCGTCGCCCATGATTTCCTTGTACTTGCCGCGCGGGGCGGGCTCGTAGCCGAAGGGCTCCATGCTGTAGCTGGCGCGGCCGCTGGAAAGGCTGCGGCAGGCGTTGGAGTAGGCGAACATCTCGGCCAGCGGGCACTTGGCGCGGATGACCTTCAGGTGCGCGCGGTCGCCCAGTTCGGTGATCACCGCCCGGCGGCTCTGCAGGTCGCCGATCAGGTTGCCCATGTACTCTTCGGGCGTGACGACCTCGACGTTCATGATCGGCTCGAGCAGGATCGGCTTGGCCTTGTTGGCGGCTTCCTTGTAGCCGATGCTCCCGGCCATCTCGAAGGCCAGGTCCGAGCTGTCCACCTCGTGGTATTTGCCGTCGAGGAGCGTGATCTTGATGTTGATGGTCGGGTAGCCGGCGATGACGCCGGTGAAAGCCGCGCCGCGCGCGCCGCGTTCGACCGAGGGGATGTACTCGCGCGGAATCGCGCCGCCGACGATCTCGGACTCGAAGAGCACGTGATCCGGCTCGTCGTTCGGGAACGGCTCGACCTTGAGGTAACAGACGCCGTACTGCCCGCGCCCGCCGGACTGCTGCACGAACTTGCCTTCGGCCTCGGCGGCGGCGGTGAGCGTCTCGCGGTAGCTGACGCGCGGGCTGCCGATGTTCGCGTCCACGCCGTGCTCGCGCACCAGCTTGGACTTGATGATCTCCAGGTGCAGCTCGCCCATGCCGCTGATGATGAGCTGGCCGGTCTCCGAGTTGAAGCGGTGCGTGAAGGTCGGGTCTTCCTTCGACAGCCGGGCCAGGGCGTTGGCGAGCTTGTCCTTGTCGTTGTTGGTCTTCGGCTCGATCGCCATGGAGATGACCGTGTCGGGAAACTTCGGCGGTTCCAGCAGGACCGGCTCGTCCTCGTCGCAGAGCGTGTCGCCGGTGTAGGTGAACTTCAGGCCGCCGACGGCGACGATGTCCCCGGGGAAGGCTTCCGCGCGCGGTTCGCGCGCGTCGGCGTGCATCAGGAAAATCCGGTCGACGCGCTCCTTCCGGTCGCGCGTGGCGTTGAAGAGCTTGTCGCCCTTCTTGAGCGTGCCGGAGTAGATGCGGATGAAGGTCAGGTCGCCGAACTTGTCGTAGAGCGTCTTGAAGGCCAGCGCCGCCAGCGGCTGGTCGGCGTAGTGCTTGCGCTCGAGGGTCTTTTCGTGATTCTCGGGGTCGAGGCCCACGGTGAGCTTCGCGTCGCGGGGCGAAGGCAGGTAGGCCACCACGGCGTCGAGCAGGCGCTGCACGCCGATGTAGTGGTAGGCCGAACCGCAGAGCACGGGGACGGCCTTGCTGGCCAGGCAGACGCGCCGCAGCGCGGCCGCCAGGTCGTCGGCCTCGGGGCGCTGTTCGGCCAGGAACATCTCGCCCATCTTCTCGTCGTCGTCGGCGAGCAGGTGGAAGAGCTCCTCGCGGCGCGCCTCGGCCTCCTCGCGGAACTCCTCGGTGACGTCCGATTCGACGATGTTCGCGCCCTTCGAATCCTTGTCGAAGATGTACTGCTTCATGGTCAGCAGGTTGATCACGCCGCGGAAATCGTGCTCCTTGCCGACCGGCATCTGGATCGGCAGGGGCTTGGCGCCGAGGCGCGTCTTGATCTGTTCGACGACCTGCCAGAATTCGGCGCCCACGCGGTCCATCTTGTTCACGAAGCACAGGCGCGGGACCTTGTAGCGGTCGGCCTGCCGCCAGACCGTCTCCGACTGCGCTTCCACGCCGTCCACGCCGCTGAAGACCACGACCGCGCCGTCGAGGACGCGCAGCGAGCGCTGGACCTCGGCGGTGAAGTCGATGTGCCCGGGCGTGTCGATGATGTTGATCGTGTGGTCTTTCCACGCGCAGCTCACCGCGGCCGAGGTGATCGTGATGCCGCGTTCGCGCTCTTCCGGCATGTAGTCGGTGGTCGTGGTCCCTTCGTGGACCTCGCCCATCTTGTGCTGCTTGCCGGTGTAATAGAGCACCCGCTCGGTCAAGGTCGTCTTGCCGGCATCGATGTGCGCGATGATGCCGATATTCCGCAGGCTCAGAATGGCTTGGCTGGCGCTGGGTTTCTTGGCCTCGGCGGCGGGGGCCTGAGGCAGGGACGTCGTGGCGGACATGTCGTTCTTCGCTCCTGGTGCCGAAGGCTCTTCGGGTCTCGACACGGTTGATGCTCCGTTCGCACGTTCCGGCCCGCAGCCGGCCTTTGGGTACAACGACGGCCTTCCCTCGGACCTCGGTCCGGGGGAATCCCCTACCTGCTTCTCGACCATTTTGAACTCGGTCTTGAGGTCGCCTTACGGCGACGCTTTGTACGGCACGGCGCGGAAGGAGAAGAGGAGGGCGCGCGGGCGTTACAGGCTCATGGGACGATGCGAACCTCCATAAGGGGCCGGACCACGCGGTCCAGGCGACGAATCGAGCCAAAAAGTCTAGGGGCGGCCTAACGAAAATCAACCCCCCAGTTCGTAAATCTTGCCCCGGAACGGGTTGAGCCGGATGTAAAGAAGGGCCGAATCGAGCCCCTAATTCCGCAGCCTGCGCTCCGGAGTGCCCATGAAATGGGCAACCTGCCCCGAATTCACCTACGCAGCCTGGCGAAAAAAAGAAGGCACGGACGCCGGCCGCTTTGAGCCGTGGTCCGTGCCTTGACCGTGTCCCGGTAAGGTGGGGCTTAGAACGCGAAGTGGCTGAAGGCCTTGTTCGCCTCGGCCATCTTGTGGGTGTTCTCGCGCTTGGTGATCGCCGCGCCTTCCTTCTTGGAGGCGTCCATGAACTCGCCCGCGAGCCGCTCGGCCATCGGGCGGCCCTTCTTGGAGCGGGTCGCTTCGAGGATCCAGCGGATCGCGAGGCTCTGCGCGCGCTTGCGGTTCACTTCGACGGGCACCTGCCAGGTCGCGCCGCCGACGCGCCGCGACTTCACTTCGATCATGGGCTTGACGTTGTTGATCGCGCCGAGGAAGACCTCGAGCGGCTTCGCGCCGCTGCGCTTCTCGACCAGCGCCATCGCGTCGTAGAAAATCTTCTCGCTCTTGCCCTTCTGCCCGTCGGACATCATGCAGTGAATGAACTTCGTCACCAGCAGGTCGCCGTAGATCGGGTCGGGGCGCAGGCCGCGGCCGGTCACGCGGGGGTTCACCGGCAGGGCGGGCACTTCCTTCTTCTCTTCTCGCCTGCGTCGCATCATCGCCATGGCGCTTCGACTCCGAGCTTCCGCTCTCTTGGGGTTCCTGGGTTAGCTGGCCTTCGGCCGCTTGGTGCCGTACTTGGAACGGCTCTGCTTGCGATCCTGCACGCCCTGGCAGTCGTAAACGCCGCGGACGATGTGGTACCGCACGCCCGGCAGGTCGCGCACGCGGCCGCCGCGGACGAGCACGATCGAGTGCTCCTGAAGATTGTGCCCTTCGCCCGGGATGTACACCGTGACTTCCTTGCCGTTGCTCAAGCGCACGCGCGCGATCTTGCGCAGCGCCGAGTTCGGCTTCTTGGGCGTCATCGTCTTGACCGCCAGGCACACGCCCTTCTTGAAGGGGTTGCTCTCGAGCACGGGGCTCTTGGACTTCCGCTTTTGAACCCTGCGCGGGGTCCGCACCAATTGATTGATGGTAGGCATCGGATCCTTCCGCTACGGTAGCGCGCCAACAAAAATCCCGGGCGCCGGTTTCCACCGGGCCTCGGGGAAAGGGCCATTCATACTCCAAACCAAGCCGGCATCAAGTTCAATTAGGGCGCTGCACATGAGAGGCGCCAAAGACCCCGGCATTGCCGCGTTGGCCTCCCTTCTGCTTATCTGACCTCTGGACCTTGATCGCGCTGCTGCCTTGTTGCAGCCTGCGTCGGTTGATGTTCTTGCACGCCTGTTAAGGCGCGTTTGGCGTCGGGGGCGTTGCGAAATGTGATGGGGTGTTAGGTTAGGGTTAAATGAGGGCAATTTCTTACAAAATGAGGGTATTGGGAGTGTCCGATTCTGCCCCAAGAATGAAGCGCTCTACGAGCTTCCTTTCGGTCTGCAAATCCGATGGCCAAGTGCTGCGGATTGAAGGCGCGTTGCTGCGCGTGCACCTGGGTCCGTTCTGTGAGCAGGTCGCGGGGCTGGCGAACGTGCCGTCGCCCGAGGTCACGCTGGACTTTACGGGTTGCGTATACATGAGTTCGCAGTTCATCGGCCGGCTCGTGGACGGCGTTCAGGAAGTCCGCCGCAGCGGCAAGCAGGTCCGCGTGCTGCTGAGCCCCGAGTTGGGAGAGTTCTTCGATCGGGCGCATTTGCAGCACCTCTTCGAGTACGAGGTCGTGAGGGGCACGAAGGCCAGCCTATCGTAAGCCCCCGCAGGGCCGGGACGAGGCAACGGGGAACGCCAGTGGGGAGCGTGGCCAGGCCGCAACCGGAGCCCGACGGGGCCCTCGAAGCCGAAGCCTTGCGCAAGCTGACGGCGAAGCTGGCCAGGTTGAGCGGCGACGCGCTTCCGGATCTCGCGGCCGCCCGCCCTTCCGAACTCCTGGCCCGGCTCGACCGCTTGGCCTCGGCCTGCGAACAGAAATTCGGCTCCCAGTCGCCGCAGGTCGAGAGCCTGAAGGCCGAGTTCATCCGCAACGTCTCCCACGAACTGCGCACGCCGCTGGCCTCCATCGAAGGCTTCGCCATGGCGCTCCTGCGCGGGATGGATCCCAAGCCGGCCAGGAACGGCGAGGAACTTCCGCGCGAGATGCAGCGCCGCTTCCTGGAGATCATCAACCAGGAGGCGCGCCGGCTGAGCGAGCTGATCGAGGACGTGCTGGACCTGAGCGAGATCGAGTCGCATCCCCAGAACGAGGACCGCACGGAGTTCAGCGCCGAGGAGGTCTTCGCCGACGCCGTGGCGACCTTCCGCTCGCGCTGGGGCGCGGAGCCGGCGCGGCAGATCAGGCTGACCCTGGAGCCGCGCGCGCCGGGGCCGACCGTCTACGCGAACCGCAACGCCGTCGAGGAGATGCTCCGGCACCTCCTCGACAACGCCAAGAAGTTCTCCGGCGGCAAGGCCATCGAACTGGGCGCGGCCCCGTGGGGCGAAGAAAACGGGCGGGCCTGGTCGCGGATCTGGGTCAGCGACGCCGGGATCGGGATCCCCGCCGTCGAGAAGTCGCGCGTCTTCCGCAAGTTCCACCGCCTCGACAGCGCCGCGCATACGCTCCCCGGGACCGGCCTGGGCCTGACCATCGTCAAGACGCTCGTGGACCAGAACGACGGGCGCATCAACCTCGAGTCCGAACTCGGCGCCGGCGCGACCTTCACCATCACCCTCCCCAGCCACCCGCCCAAGAGCTGACGCGCTCCCCCGCCGGCCCCTTCCAGCGAATTGCCGAAAGGATTTCGCGCCCTTTCCAATTCGATGCACGGAAAGGGGAAACGCCCATGAGATGGTTTGGCTGGGGTCGCGAGCGGCTCTCGCCGAGTCAGCGGAGGCGCGGGCTGCCGTTCCAGAAGTATCGCCATGCGGTGGCGCGGAGGCGGAGGTTCTACTGGAAGCTGGCCATCCTCGGCCTGCTCGCCGCGATCTTCCTGGGCTTTCCCAGCCTGCGCCTCGCGCTGGTGTCCAGGATCGCCGAGCGCGTGCCGGTCTCGTACGAAGTCGGCCTGGGCGAGGACGCCTACGCCTCGCTTGCCCGGAACGCGCATCTCGTGGAAGACGCGGGGCTCGAGGCCAACCTGGCCTGCATCACCCGCGAACTGCTCAAGGGCCTACCGGAAGAAGATCGCCGCTTCGAGTTCCGCTTTCACATCCTGGAGGACTCCGGCGTGAACGCCTGCGCCCTGCCGGGCGGGCACGTCTTCGTGAACAGCGGGCTGCTGCTGGAGGCCAGGTCCAACGAGGAGATCGCCGGCGTGCTGGCGCACGAGATCGCCCACGTGACGCGCCGCCACGCCCTCTGCGGCATGATCGAACGGGAAGGCACGGCCGCGCTGCTCATGGCCTTCTTCGGACGGTACAACGACGAAGCGGAACTTCTGGCGCGCCTGGGTTCGCAGTACTTGCTGGCGCTGAAGTTCTCCCGCGATCACGAGCGCGAAGCCGACGAGACCGGCTGGGCTTACCTGGAGCGGGCGCGCATCGATCCGCGCGGGCTGCGCGATTTCTTCAAACGCCTCTCCGCTCGGGATAAAGCCCATGTCGATGCCGGATCGGCCCTCGCGACCGGCGCGCTGTCTCTGCTCAGCACCCACCCGGCGCCGCCGGACCGCGTCGCGTACCTGGATGCGAAGTGGCGGGCGTCGGAGCGGCACGATGGCTTCACGGCGCTGGATGTGAACCTGCCGGAATTCCAGGCGCGGTTGCGCGCGGCCCTGGGCCTCGCCGCGCCGGAGCCCGCGCCCGCGGAGAGCTTGGACTTCTCGCCCCTGCGCCCGGAGGAGCCGGCGCGATAGCCTCGTTCGCATGCCACGAGCCGCAGGCGCGGCGCGCGGAAGAATTCGAACCGGCGCAGGGGTTCACGACCCCCGCCGCTCCGTGTCCGCGAAGATCCGCTCGGCCAGTTCCGTGGACGCCAGGCCGTCGGCCGCGCCGACGCAGGGCTCGCGGTCCCGTTCGACGCATTCGAGGAAATGCCGGTCCTCGCCTTCGTACATGTCGTTGTGCTCGAAGGTGACGACTTCGGCCTTGCCGTCTTCGCGGAGCACGCGGAACGCGCCGTGCGTCTTGGCGTCGAAGCCGGCGGGCTTCTGGTCTTCCGGCAGGTCGAAATGAATCGTGCCTTTGGGTCCCAGCACGTCCTGGGCGTTCACGCCGCGCGACTTCCCCGGCAACCCCCACGACCAGCTCAGCGTCGTGCGGTCGCCCTTCTCGAAGACGATGTCGGCGACCCCCGTGTCCCACGCGCTGCCCGAGCCCAGGATCAGCAGGCTGGACTTCACCGAGACGGCCTTGCCGAAGGTCCAGAGGTTGAAATCGTGGTTGTGCACGCAGCCGTCGATGAACGGGCCGCCGCCCTTGTCCTTGTCGATGAACCAGCGTCCCGGCCCGCCGCCGGCGAACATCTGCCGCCAGACGATCGGCCGCCCGAGCGCCTCGTCTTCCGTCAACAGCCGCTTGAGCGTGCCCCAGTGGTTGTCGAACCGCCGGCAGAAGGCCAGCATCAGCTTGATCCCCGCCTTGCGCGCGGCCGCGTCCATCTCGCGGCACTCCGAGCCGCGCAGCGCCATGGGCTTTTCCAGCATCACATGGACGCCCGCGGCGGCGCAGTCGAGCGTCACCGGCTTGTGCAGGAAGGTCGGCAGGCAGACCCAGGCCGCGTCGGGCTTGGCGCTTCTCGAGCAACTCCCGGTGGCTGGCGAAGACCTGCGTCTTGGGATGGTCCGCCTTGAACTTCTCGCGCGCCTCGGGGAACTCGTCGCTGACGGCGTAGATCTCGCGCTTGAGTTTGTTGGTCAGGACGCCGGCGTGATGGCGGCCCATCCCGCCGAGGCCGATAATGGCGATCTTCGACATGATCAGGGGCTCCGGGACTGGAAAGCGTCCCAGTCTCCCGTCTGGGCTGGCGCTTTCCAGTGTAGGTCAGTTCCGAGTTCCGAGTTCCGAGGGGGGAGAGGGGCGAAGCGACTTCACCACAGAGTTCACAGAGGCCGGACTTATGAAAATGGAATCACATCTCTTGCAGTAATCGCTGGAGTCCGCTCACTGTTCACTGTCCACTGTCCACTGTTCACTGTCCACTGTTCACTTCTTTCTGCTCTCCCGTCTTGGCCTCCGGCTCGGTCTGCTCCTTCAAGTAGGCCGGCGCGCTGGGATCGGGCTTCCCGACGTGGGCGTTCAGGGCCCACAGGTCCTGGTCCGGTTCGAACTGCAGGAACGCGCTCTGGCCTTCGAGGCGGAAGCGGCAGGCCTTGGCCTGCTTCTCGCCCTGCTCGATTTCCACTTCCTGGACGTCGTCGGCCTCCAGGAACTTCTTGAAGAGCGCGACCTGCCGCCGCAGGCGCTCCGGATCTTCGAGAATCTTGGCCACGGCCGCTTCGGGCGAGCCGTTCTTGACGATGTTCTGGTCGCGGCTGGCGGGGGTGAGCAGAAAGGCCAGGAAGTAGTCGGCGCGCCCCGCTTCGAGCGCTTTGATCACGCTGCCCAGCGCGGCCTTGGGCGCATCCTGCGGATAGGTTTCCAGGTCGCGGTTGATCACCTGGGGCGGCGCGGGCGGGGCGGCCGGGGCCGGCACGAGTTTGGCGTTCGAGCCGCAGCCGCCCAGCAGCACCGCGCCCGCCAGCATGGCCCACGTCGCGCCATTCGTTGCACGCATCGCAAATCCTCCGCCCTTCGAGTCGAGCCAGTATGAAGTCCGAATTGCAGGATGCAACACCGCGGCGTGTCAATCGCGCGTAAAGAGTGGCCCGCGCACTCAGACCAGGCAGCTTTTGAGGTGCCTGATGTTGCGCTGCAGGATGCCCAGCCGCTCGGACTCGGGGAACTTGCCGAGGGATTCGTCTTCGAGGCAGAGCGAACCCGCGTAGCCGGCGGCCTTGAGGATCTTCGCGATGCGCGCGTGGTCCATGTTGCCTTCGTCGAGCGGGCAGCAGTACTGCTTGTACTCCCAGCCGATCTCACGCTGCCGCGCGCGGTCGGCCGGCGGGTAGTTGATGTTCTTGGCGTGCGTGTGCCGCGCGCGCGCCGCGAAGCGCTCCATGATCCCGTAGATCTTATCGATGGGGTGGCCCCACCAGTAGAAGTTGCCGGTGTCGAGCGTAAGGCCCATGCGTTCGGAGCCCACGCCCGCGAAAATCTTATCGAGGAACGCCGGGTCGTTGCTGATGTGCCCGTGGTTCTCTACGCCCAGCGCGACGCCGCTCCCTTCGGTCTCCGCCAGGATCCGCCGGGCGGCCTCGACGCAGCGCTGCGTGAAGGCGTCCAGCGCGATGTCCTTCCGCCGCGGGACCATGTCCACGCGAACCGCCGGCGCGCCCAGCGCCGCCGCCGCCCGCACCGCGCTCACGCCCCACGCCACCTCCGCGTCCAGGTCCCCGGCGAAATCGTTGGCCATCAGCAGCGCGCAGACCTTGGCGCCGTGCGCGTCGAAGGCCGCCTTGGCCGCCTTCCGCCCGGCCTCCGCGCCGAGTTCGAAAGGCTTTCCGCCGTTCCCGTGAAACCCGTCGGTGGTCGCCTCGCGCGTGAAGTTCAGTTCGACCGCGTTCACCTCCAGCGCCTTCAGCGCGGCCCAGGGATCGGCGATCCCGGTGTGCTTCAGCATCGCGTCGCGAGTCGAGACGTACATGGGCGGCTCCTGGGGCCTGTGGCCTGTAATCTGTATTCTGTGCTCGGAGGTGGGGCAGGTACAGATTACAGATTACAGATTACAGATCAATCCTGTTCGGCCCGAGCTTTGCTTTTGCACGCGGTGGGTAATTTTTTCGCGCGGTTTATTTTTCCTGCATTTTTCCCGGCGATGCTACGAGCATGGGTTTGGAACCGCTGCAATACGACTTCGGCTCCGACGACGTCCGGGGCTTGAAGTTCTTTAAACCCATCCGCGCGCTCCTTACCCTTCCGCGGCTTGAGACCAGAACCACGCCCACCATCCCAACGGCCCCCAACCCACGCATGCAACTCCGAGGCCGAACAGGATTGATCCGCAATCCGCCTTTCTCCGTGTCTCCGTGGTGAGATGTTGCCGTTCAAGGCGCCGGGCGCGGGGCCGGGCCGGGGGCGCCGGCGTCGAGCCACGCCTTCAGCAGCGCGATCTGCTCGGGCGTCAGGGCGGGGTGGCCGAGCGGCATGCCGGGCTTGACCGGCCCGTCGCGCGGCGCTTCGAGCTTCTCCAGCGTATCCTGGAAGGGCGGCACGCGGTCGCGCCGGTTTTCCTCGATGCGGTGTTCCACGCGCCAGAGGATCGGCGGCGGGGCGCCTGCTTCCTTCGGCTTCAGGATGTCCAGCCGCGTGCCGTCGGGCTGCAGGCTTCCGCGCCGGATGCCCGCGTAACTCGAAAGGTCCAGCCGCCGCGCGCGGTAGCCGTAGGCGCCGATGTTCCCCGCGCCGCCGTCGAGGTCCGACATGTGGCAGTGCACGCAGGTATCCTGGAAGACCGCGTTGTTCACTTCCTCCCAGGTCGGCGCGTGTTCGAGCTTCACGGCGGCCTGCGGCGCGGGCTGGATGGGCGTGCCGGGGTCGCCATGAAAGATGAACGCGACCAGGGCCTTGATCTCGTCGCCGGCGAGTTCGAACTTCGGCATGCGGGTCCTGGCGTCGACCTTCTGCGGGTCGCGGATCCACTCGCTGGCGGTGCGGTAGGTGAGCCGCTCGCGGGCGAAGCGGAGGTTGGGGGCCTCCGCGCGCCCTTCGTCCCAATTCCACGCGCCTTGGTCGGCGCCGAACTTCACGTTACCGAATTGATGGCAGGCGTGGCACTTGTACTTGGCGAAGAGTTCGCGGCCCTGCGCGACCCGCTCCGGGGCATCGTAACCCGCGCCGGCGGCTGCGTCGCGCGCGGCGGGCGGCTCGTGCCCGGCCAGCGCGGCCAGCGCGCGGAGGTAGCGCGTCAAGGTCTGCGCTTCGACGGGGTTCAGGTTCATCTGGACCATGCTCTCTTCAAGGTGCGGGCGGATGTCGTAAGGATTCTCGAGGTACGCCTGGACCCACTCGCCGCGCACGCGCGCCCCGACGGCGAAGAGGCTCGGCGCGCGCAGCCCGTGGCGGATGCGCGAGCAGTTGCGGAAGAAGTGCGGATGCTTCTCCAGCAGCCGGTCGTGCATCGCGGGGTCCTTCTCGAACTTGCGCAGCAGCACGTGGCACTCGACGCAGGTGGTGTTGGCCGGCTTGACCTCGTCCTCGATGCGCTGGTGGCAGTCGAGGCAGGAGTATTTCGTGACCAGATCGCGGCCGTCGGCGAGCGCGTCGGCCAGGCCCTGCGCGCCGGCGCGCTCGGCCAGCAACGCCGCGATGGCCGGATCCTTCGGCGCGGCGGCATAGAGCAGCTCGCGCGCGCGGATGCCCAGGTCGGGGGGCAGGTCTTTTTCGTCCAGCAGCGCTTTCAGGAGCGGGATGGCTTCGGCGGGCCGGCCGCTCGCCGCGAGGCAGAAGGCCCGGTCGTAGGCGGCTTGCGCGCGGCGCTTGGCCTGGGGGTAGGTCTCGAGGAAGCGCTGCCAGGCCTCGGCGGCCTCGGCGAGGGCGCCGCCGTGCATGAGCGCCTCGGCGCGCGCCGCCGAGACGGCCTCCCCGTATACGCCCAGCGTATCGGCCTTCGCGGCCAGTTCGAACTGCGCCTCGGCTTCTTTCATGCGCCCCAGTTCGGCCAGGGCCTGCGCGAAACGCATGTGCAGCGTCGCGCCGCTCCGCGCCGCCTCGATCCCTTCCACGGCCAGGAGCGCCTCCAGCTTCGCGGCGGCCTCCTCATAGAGCCGGCGCTGCCAGGCGAGCGCGGCGGCGGCGTCGAGCGCGGCGATCTTCGCCTGGGGCTCGTGCGCGGCCTTCAGGTCGGCCTCCAGCGCCGCGGCGCGCTCGCGCCGCGCGGCGGCCTCGTCCAGCACCGGCTTCAAGTCCTGCAACAGCCGTTCCGGCGGGCGGTAGCCCAGGATGGACCCCGCGAATCCGCCCTGCGGATCGAGGATCACCAGCGACGGGGCCTCTTCGACGCCGTAGCGGCGCGCGAGCTCGGGATCCCCAGTCAGCGCGACGTAACGCGCCGCCGCGTGGGCTTTGAAGAACGCGAGCACTTCGGCGTTCTTGAAGGTGAGGCGTTCGAGAAGTTCGCAGCCGTACTCGCGCGGCGAACGGAAGTAGAGCAGGCGGAAAGTCGGCGGGTTCGCGCCGCGCCAGGCCGCCTCGTCCTGCACCCATTCGATCCCGCCTTCGGGCACGTCGGCCGCGTTGCCGCGAGGCTCGAACGCCGGGCCGGTCGGCGGGGCCTTGAGGGCGGCAACTTCGCCGTGCCGGCCGAAGGAGGCCAATGCCAACAGCCAGCCGGCCACCCACAAGGCGCCGCAGAGAGGACCGCGCCAACGCTTGGATTCAGGGCTGCCCATGATCGTTCGCCTGGTTCCCGCCCGCGCGGCACCTGGACGCGCGAGGCGGACGTTCCTGAGTCCCCAATAGGACGAAACCGGCCGGCCTCACACGTGCAACAATTCGAAAAATCCGTGCCTGCGTGCCTGCCTCCGCCACATAGAATACTGGGACTGGAAGCCGGTTCCATCTCCGGCCAAAGGAGTCGATCGCCCGCCCATGCTTCGATCCGGAACCTTCCGCGGCGTGCTGGCGGCCCTGTGCGGGCTGCTGCTGGCCGGCGTGGCGCACGCGGACCTGGTGCACCTCAAGAACGGCCGCGTGATGCAAGGAGAAGTGGTCTCCGAAGACGACCAGGTCGTGGTGCTGAAGGTGCCCTACGGCGAGGTGAAGCTGCGGAAAGACCAGATCGACTTCATCGAGCGGCAGTCGCCCCAGGAATACCGCCTCGACCTGGGCCGCAATTTCCTGGCCCGCAAGCGCTTTGAAGAGGCCGTCGCCCAATTCGAGGAAGCGCTGCGCGGGGATCCCAACTCGCGCGGGACCCAGGCGGCGCTGGTCAATGCCTACCGCCAGCACGCGCAGGAGTTGCACCGCCAGCGCCGCTTCGAGGAAGCGCGCAAGCAGTACGGCAATCTGCTGAAGCTCGCGCCGGAGGATCTCGCCGCCGCCGAGGCGCTCAAGGAGCTCGAAGCGTCCCTCCAGAAACTGGAGGGCATGCTGGAAGAAGGGCGCAGGGCGCTGGCGCGGGAGGCCTGGGACGAGGCCATCTTGCACTTGCAGCAGGCGCTGGCCTACGCGCCGGACTCCGCCGCGAAGCTCGGCCCGCTCCTGGGCGCCGCCTACGCAAAGCAGGGGAAGGAGCTGTACCTCTCGCAGCGCTTCTCCGAGGCCGCCGCGTCGCTGGAGCGCGCCTTCGCCTTCGACGCCGGCCTGGCCAACACCTGGGAGAACCTGTACGCGGCCAGTTCGCTCACCGTGGTTCTGGGGCAGTTGAGCGACGGGCGGATCGACGAGGCCAAAACGGGGCTGACGCGGCTCCTGAATTTCGCGCCGACCAACGCCTACGGGCTCTACATCGCCGGGCGGCTGGAACAGACCACGCGCAACTTCAAGCAGGCCGGGGAATTCTTTGCGCGCGGACTGCGGGAGCCGTTCAACAATCCCACCTCCGAAAACGTCGCCAGGCTGCGCGCGCAGCTCGAAGCGAAGCTCGGCATTCCCGACGGCGGCGCGGCGATCCGCTTCGACATCGACGCGCACGACCTGGCCGATTACGCGAAAACAACCGGCGACGCCTTCCAGACCTTCGAGACCGCCCACTTCAAGGTCTACCACTACAACGAGACCCTCGCGCAGGCCGCCGGCGAGACGCTGGAGTACCACCTGGAGCGCCAGCAGACTCTGAGCGGCCTGAAGGCGAACTTCGAGCAGCCGCCCAAGGTCTTCCTCCACCGCACCAAGGAGGAATACCTCCAGGCCACCGGGCAGCAACCCTGGAGCGGCGGCATCGCCCGTTTCGCGCACCGCGGCGACGGGGTGATGGTCCGGGCCCAGATCCACTCCTGGCAGACCTCGCCCACGCTCCTGAAATCGGTGCTGCCGCACGAGCTGATGCACCTGCTGGTCAACTCGAACCTGAAGCGCTACGAGCAGCTCCCGGTGGCGGTTCACGAAGGGCTCGCCGTGATGATGGAGCCGGCGTTCCGGCAGCAGTATTACCTTTCCTTCCTGCAGCGGCGGATGGAGAGCAAGGCCTTCATTCCGCTCGACGCGCTGCTGACCTTGAAGGACTATCCGGGGGATCCGGACTTCTTCTACGCCGAGGGCCTGGCGCTGATGAAGTACCTCGCCAACAAGAAGGGGCTTGAAGCCGTGATGGGGCTGGTACGCGGCGCCGGGCAGGATGGCGGCGCGGAAGCGGGGCTGCTGGAACTCTCCGGCGCCGCCTCGATCGACGACCTGGAAGCCCAGTGGCGGCATTGGCTGCAGGGTTCGAAATAGGGCCGCGCAAGATTCCGGGGGGCGCGCTTGCCGCACAAGCATCCCGTGGACGCCGAGGCGACGATCAAGCGCCTCTGGGAAGAGACGCTCCAGGCGGGTGACCCGGAGCTGACCGTACATCGTCTGCCTGCCGCGACCCGGGAAGACGTCGAGACCCTTTTCCACACCCTGGAGCAGTCGGAGGCCGGCGCGACGAGCGCGCGGTTGCGCTTCGAAGCGTCCGGCGCGCCGACGGCCGTGCGCCCGGCGCCCGGCGCCAACCTGCCCTCGGACCGGACGCTGCCCCTGCTTGGGGCCACCGTTTCGCGCGGCGAACCGCCCACGGCGGCGACGCGGATTGAAGGCGCGTTCGGGCCCGAGGCCGCGCTGGCCGGCGGGCTCGTGGTCCAGGATTATTTCAGCCTGCAGCGCGAACTGGGCAAGGGCGGCATGGGCGTCGTCTTCCTGGCGCGGCAGGAATCCCTCGACCGCACCGTCGCGGTGAAGACGATCCGCCTCGACCGCGCGGTGGCCACGGCCGAGATCGCGGCCTTCCTCCGCGAGGCGCTTACCACCGCCAGCCTCTCGCATCCGAACATCCCGCCGGTGCATCTCTTCGGCCGCGAGCGCGACGGGCGCGCCTTCATGGCCATGAAGCGCGTGGAGGGGCGGCCCTGGCGCGAACTGCTGCGGCCGCTCGGTCCCGACGGCCGGCCCGTCCGCCCGGAGAACCACGAACTGGACCTGGCCGAGCACCTGGAGATCTTTCAGAAGGTCTGCGACGCCGTCGCGTTCGCGCACGGGCACGGCGTGGTGCACCGCGACCTGAAGCCCGAGAACGTCATGATCGGCGACTACGGCGCCGTGACCGTGATGGATTGGGGCCTCGCGCTCAACGTCTCCGGCGGCCGGGACTCGCACGCCGGCACCGAACGCGAGAAGGCCTCCACCGTCGCCGGCACGCCGGCCTACATGGCTCCCGAGATGGCCCTCGGGGAACTGGATCGGATCGGGCCGGCCACCGACATCTACCTGCTCGGCGCGATCCTCCACGAGATCCTCACCGGCCGGCCGCCGCATACGGGCTCGTCGATGCTGGAAGTTCTCGCGCATGCCGCCTGCGGGCGCATCGATCCGATCAAGCACCGCCGGGGGTTGCCGCGCGAGGCGCGCGAACTGGAGGCGCTGGTCCGCAAATGCCTCTCCGAGGATCCCGCGCAGCGCTTCGCCAGCGTCGAGGAACTGCAGGAAGAGGTGAAGGCCTTCCAGGCGGGGCAGGGCAACCGGGGCGAGAGCATGGAACTGGCCTCGCAGGCCCGCGCGGATCTCGACGCCCTGCGCCGGGAAGTCGGCGGGCTGCAGGTGACCTCGCCGTATTATCCACGCTGCGCCGAGGCCCTCGCCAAGGCGCACCAGGCGCTGGCGCTCTGGGGCCACAACCCGCGCGCGACCCGCGTGCGGCAGGAGGTCCTGGAGTTCTACGCCGACCTGGCGCTGCGCGGGCGCGACTGGGGCCTGGCCGAGTCCCTGCTCCGGGACCTGCGCCTCAGCGGCTCCGGCGGCGGCGCGCTGGCCCAGCCCGCCGAACAGCGCCTGCGCACGCAGCGCGAGGCTTGGCGGCGGCGCGAGGCCTTCTTCCGCCGCGCCTATCGTTTCGCCGCGGTGATGTTCTTCGTCGTGCTGGGCTTGAGTCTCTACCTCTATCTGGGCTGGACGCGCGACCGCGGGGAACTCGTAGTCAAGGAAGACGAAGCGGCACGGTTCAAGCGGGATGCGGAGACGCTCCAGGACGAACTGAGACGGGCCGTGTTGCTCTTGAAGAACCCGCGGTCTTCCCGTTTCGCTTCCACCTCCGAGGAAGTGCCGCTTCCGGCGCCGAAGGAGGTCCCGATCCTGCTCACGCCGCCTGTCGAAGGCCAGAAGACGGAGGCGCCCGCGCCGGTTCGGGCCTTCGGAAGGCGCGTCGGGCCGACGCGCAGGCTGCGCGAGGGGCCGGACGGGCGCGCCCGGGGCGTCCGCGGCTTCGCGCTGGGAGCCAACGGAGATCTGGCGCTATGGGACGATGAAGGCGGGGCGTGGGTCTGGCCGGCCGCTTCGGACGCGCCTCCGCGCGAGCCGCTCCAGGCGCCCAGCCCGCAGCGGCGCGTCGTCCATGCCGCCTGGCTCGACGAAAAGCGCCTCGCTCTGGCCGAGGCCGGGGGCGAGGTCCGCGTGGGCGATTCGCCCCAGCGGCCCTGGCTCACGCCGCTGCGCCTGGAGGCCCCGCCGCAGCACCTCGACGGCTGGGGCGATGGCCGGCGGTTCCATCTCGCCGCGAGCCTGGATTCCAAGGTCTGGGAAGTTCACGACGGTCAGGGCGGCGTCGAGCCGGAGGACTACCTGGTTCCCGTGCGCGCGCTGCGCGTCCTGCCCGGGCTGGGGCTGTTGATGGTCCATGGAAGGGGGATCTACGGGCGCTTTGCCGGATCGCAGCCGGTGCGTTTCGACCTCAAACGCATGGTGGCCCTGGCTGCGGTCGGCGGCGAACGGAAGATCGCCCTGGTCTTCGAGGAGGCCCCGCTGGAACTGCTCACCTACCGCCTGACGCCCGAAGCCAAGCGCCTCGACGCGGGTGTCCGCTATGCGTTCCAGGGCGCCGGCCTTGCCGCCGTGGCCCTCTCCGGGGACGGCCGGCGGGTCCTGGCGGCCACGGCGCGCGGGGACCTGATCCTGGCCGATGCCGATCGCCCGCAGGTGCTCACCTTCGGGCGGGTCTACGAGTCCGCCCCGCGGGCGCTGGCGCTCGCCGAGGACGGCCTGCGCGGCTACAGCGCGGGCCCCGACGGCGAGCTGGACGTGTGGGATCTGTCGGAGTGGAAACCCTGAAAGGACGCGTCAGCAGGCCGCGCGGTCGCGGAGCCGGAGCGCCTGCGTGACCGAGGCGAGCTGTTCGGCCAGCGCGATGACCTCAAGCAAACCGTTGGCTTTGCTGACCGACGGCACGCCGGCCTTGCGCAGCATCTCCTGCACGAAGATCTCCTCGCCGTAGGCCGTCATGATCATCTTCGGCACGCCTTCGTGGATCTTCTCGGCCTCCAGCAGGAATTCGGGCCCGCTCATCCGCGGCATGCGGTAATCGGTGACGATCAGGTCGGGCGTCAGGCCGGGGAGCGCGCGCAGGGCCTCATGCGGCGAGGTGAAACCGCTGAACTTCCACCCGCCTTCGCGGAGGAGGTACTCCAGCAGCTTCACGGTCATGGGGTTGTCGTCCACCACGACCACCTGAACGCCCGGCCGGGGCAGGCGTCCGCTCGAAGCAGTCCTAAGTCTGCGGTTCGAAGTCACGGAATTGTCACCTCGATGGCTGCACGACGTAAACCTACGCCGCAAAGCAGCACTTTGGCAACGCTTCAGTATGGTTTCTAAGCCCTTTGGATCAAAATAATTAGCAGCACGAGCGCGGCACGAGTGCAATCTTCCCAAAATCCCGCGAAACTACGCGTGCAGGGCTGGCGTCCAAAGCCCCGTTCGAAGCTTACAGTCCAACAAATCAGGGGGCATGACCCATGCGATTACTGGTCTTTGTCACGCTGCTGGCGGCGCTGCTGCTCGGCCTGGAATGGCCCTCGCTGGCGTGCATTCATCCGCCGCGCACCTACGAGGGCTCGATCGGCTCGCAGGCGCAGGAAGCCATCCTGCTCTATGCCGACGGGCAGGAGGAGCTGATCCTCAAGGTCGATTACGCGGCCGGCGGCGGCGCGCTGGAGAGCTTCGGCTGGGTGATCACCGTGCCCAACGAACCGGAGCGCTATGAGGTTGCCGATCCCAAGCTGTTCAAGGACGTATTCCAGTGGGCGCAGCGCTATGAGCCCGTGCAGCGCAACGCGCCCTGGAACGCGGAGGCCGAGGATGCACCTAACCCGCAGCATGCGCTCGAGATGGGCAAGCGGGTGCAGGTGGGTCCTTTCGACATTCAGCCCGTCCGCGGGCGCGGGCAAGCCGCCGCGAAAGGGCTCAACGACTGGCTGACCAAGAACGGCTTCGCGGCGCTCGAGGAGAAATCCACGGCCTGGTTCGTGGAACGGAACTTCACGTTCCTGTGCGTGAAGGTCGTCCCCGGGGAAGGCCAGAAGGCGCTCGGCGCATCCGGCGCCTTGCCGCCGCTGCAGCTTTCGTTCAAGACCGAGAAGCCCTATTTTCCGCTCAAGCTCTCCGCGACCCAGGGAGCGTTCGAATTGAACCTCTACACCCTGACCCGCGGGAACCTGGACTTTAAGGCCAGCGAGGCGCTGCTCAAGAAAGTCGGCTGGGGCGGTGCGTACCAGGACCATCTGCGCCAGAACACCGAAGTCCGGCGCAAGGATTACCCGCGTACCCTCGAAGACGCGGTGGCCAAGTCGGCGTTCAAGGACGATCAGGCCGACTGGAAACTCAATCGCATCCATATCGCGCCGGTGAACAAGGACGGCGCGCTGAAGGACTGGAACGGCGAGTTCTTCCTCGAACCGGCCGCGGCGCGCTGAAGCGCCGGCCGCTTCGGGTTGCTGGACGCACGGGCGGGCCCGCGGGCCCGCCTTTTTTATGCCCCGGCTTTTCCTTGCGCCCCGGCCTTTTATACGGTAATTTCTGTATAGACAGAAATTAATGAACCCAATCGGGAGGGAGGTGGGGCATGCTTACCTACACGGTCTGGTCCTACGGCTTCTACCTGGCCGCCAGCGTCGCGCTGACCGTCTGGGTCGCCCGCACGCTGCACCGCAACGGGCGCGTCTTTCTGGTGGACAGCTTCCTGGGCAACGAAGCGCTGGCCGACTCGGTCAACCACCTGCTGGTGGTCGGCTTCTACCTGATCAACATCGGCTTCGTCACCCTGGCGCTCAAGTACGGCGAGAAGCCGGTCGATCTGCAGCAAGCCGTGGAATTCTTCAGCACCAAGATCGGCCTGGTGCTCCTCGTCCTGGGCGGGATGCACTTCTTCAACATGTACGTGCTGGCCTCGATGCGCCGGCGCGGGCTGCTCCACCGGCAGCCGCCGCCGGTCGAGCCCGACGAGCGGCTTGCCGCGGCGGCCATCTAGAATGACGGCCCGGCTCTCCGCCCGCGAACCCGCACGCCGAAAGGAGGCCCGCGATGCGCAAGCTTACCGTGCTCTACGACGCGCAATGCGCCGTCTGCCGTTACTGCCGGGACTGGCTCCTGCGCCAGCCCAAGTTCCTGGAGCTGGAGTTTCTGGCGGCGCGCTCGGAAGCGGCCCTGACGCGCTACCCCGGCCTGAAGCATGGGGAGGAACTGGTCGCCGTCAGCGACGAAGGCGGCGTCTACCGGGGCGACCGCGCCTGGATCATGTGCCTCTACGCGCTGGTGGATTTCCGCGAATGGTCGCTGCGGCTGGCGGCGCCGGCCCTGCGTCCCTTCGCCCGGCGCGCCTTCAAGGCGCTCTCGGAGCACCGCTATCGGGTCTCCAGGGTCCTGCTCCGCGACGAGCGCGAGGACCTCGCCGCGCTCCTGCGTTCGCCGGCCGAGCCTTCCGCCTGCTCCAGCGGAGTCTGCGGGGACGTACGCTGGCTGAGATGATCGACCATTGCCTGCACCCTCCTCGCGCAAGGGGAGGGGGCCTGCATGGGCCACGGCTCCAGCATCGCGCGGGCCGCGCGGAAGCGGCCCCAGCACGCGCGCCAGAAGCGGGCCAGCCCGAAGCCGCCCGCTCGGAGCGCGCGGCCGTGCGTCAGGTACACCCAGGCGACCGCGCCGGCGAAGAGCGCGCGCTGGAGCGCCAGGCGCCAGGAGCGGTCCCAGCCGCGGCGGCCCCGCCGCAGCATGCCGATCCGCTCGCACTGAAAGCGTACGTGGTACACCTCGTCGCGCAGGATGCGCCCGCAGAGCCGCTTGAGCAGCGGCGAGCCCGTCGCCTCGCGCAGCGCGCGATAGTAGACCTGCGCGATCAGTTCGGCCGTCAGCAGCACCGCGATGGCCCGCTCCAGGCCTCCGGTATGCCGCATGAACCGGAACAGTCCGTCGGTCCCGCAACGCCTCCAACGCGTGATCCCGGCCAGGTCCATGAACCGTCCCAGGTCGCGCCCGTGCCGCTGCTCTTCCCGGATGAACAGCTTGAGCGCCGGGAGGTACGCCGGATCCCCGCCGCGTTGAAGGTAGCGTTCCGCCGCGCGCTGGATGTGGCGCCCTTCGCCGCTCTCCCCGAGCTGAAACATCGCAATGGACCGCCCAATCGCCGCGCGTTCGGCTTCGGTGATCCGCGCGCCTGCGCGCCAGGGAAAACGGTCCTTCCGCCGCGCGTTCGTCCTGAAATACGCGAGCCAGCGCTCGGTCGTCCACGGCTCATGGGGCCGCGCCGAGGCCCCAATCCGAGCGCGGCATGAGGACTCCCGCGCAGGTTTGGACCGCGTAGGGGGACGGGTTTCAAGCATGGCGCGGTCTCCCAGTATACTTTCCATAGAAAAGTATACTGAGCTACATGCTTTGTCAACCAAAGTATATGTAGCGGTTGTGTAAAAGACGAAACCGGCCAGCGGTTGCGCGGCCAAGACGCCTGCGCATGATCGAGGCAAGCCCGGTTCGGGAGGTCGCGCCATGTCCCATGCCCTGCATGCCGTTTACACGCCCCATCTGTTGAGCCTGCACCGCGAGCCCGGCGGACCGGCGCTGGTTACGCAACACGCCATGCCGGATACGCGCCCATTCCTGCACCCGCTCCGGGCCCCGGACCTGGCGGGTGAACTGACCGAGGACGCGCCGGGGCACCACCCCTGGCAGCATGGGCTGTACGTGGGGCTGCATCACGTGAACGGGCTGGACTACTGGTCCGAGCAGTGGGCGAAGCACGGCCGCGGGTATTTCCACCCGCGCCCGCTCGTGGCGCCCCGCCTCGAAGGCCGCGCGGCGGCGTGGGAGGTCGTCACCGACTGGCGCGACGAGAAGGGCGGGGAGGTCCTGGTGGAGACGCAGGGGTGGCGCCTGGAAGACCGCGGCGAGACCTACGCGCTCGACATGAACTGGACGCTCCGCGCGATTCCCGACGTTGCATTCGGAAAGCATCCGTACGGCGGGCTCTTCCTGCGCATGCCCTATCGGAAAGAACGCGGCGGCGAGGCCCTCGACAGCGAAGGCCGGCTCAACGCCGCGGCCGAACAACAGCGCTCGAAATGGGTCGCGGTGAGCCTGCCGATCGAAGGCCGGGACGCCCGGGGCCAGGAACGCGGCGACTGGTGCGGCGTCGCGCTCCTGGACCATCCGGCAAACGCCGAGCATCCGGCGCCGTGGCGCGTGGACGGTCAACTGGGGATCGCGCCGAGCCGCTGCATCGCCGGCGAGTGGAAGCTGCCCGCGGGTCGGGAGGCGGCCGCGCGGTACCGCGTCCTGGTCTTCGCCGGGCCGGCCGAGCCCGCCCGCATAGCGCGGGAGTGGGACGCTTTCGCGCGCAGTTGACGCGGCGGCCGCGCTCGGAATCAGCCCGGCGGCCACCTCAGCGCACGGCCGCCCAGCAGGTGCAAGTGGACATGGTGGACGGTCTGTCCCGCTTCGTCGCCGTGATTGAAGACCAGCCGGAAGCCGCGCGAGGCGACGCGTTCCTTCTCGGCGATTTGCAGGGCCGCGGCGTTGAGCTTGCCAAGAATGCCCGGGTCCTCGCGGTGGGCGTCGTACAGCGAGGGATAGTGCTTCTTCGGGATGATCAGCACGTGGATCGGGGCCTGCGGGTTGATGTCGCGGAAGGCGATAAGGTCGTCGTCTTCGTGCACGACCATGGCGTGCAGTTTGCGCGCGCCGATGCGGCAGAAAACGCATTCGGAATTCGACACATGCCTTCCTCCGGGTACGCGGGCAGGCTTCGAGCCTTATGTCATACCGCGAACGACTGAGCGGGCAAGCCCGCCCCGGCCGCGGCGAAGGCAAGGGCCATATTCCCGCGCGGATCGAAGCTCCAATTTTTGGACAATTTCATATTGGAATCCTCACTTTACAGCCCCGCGGGGTGCGGATAGAAACGTTTGAAATTCAACTTGCAGTATAAATTGAGGAGATTGCAGCCCATGCCCCGTGGTCGAAAACGCACGTCCGTCAAGGCTTCGAAGGTTTCCAGCAAAGGAGCCAAGCGCGGCCGGAAGCCGATTTTTACCGACGAACAGAAGCGGGTATTGGATCGAATGATCAAGAACTCGCTTCGCGATCAGCTTCGTCAGTTGCTTAAGACGCTCTGATTTCCATTCCTGCGGTGGGCAGTATTTTGAGCCCGGCGTGCCACGCGGTTCGCCGGGCTTTCGCGCGTGGTCAAATTCCGCTCAAAAACTCAACCGCAGCATCAGGAACAGGTTCCGCGATGCGTCGTGGCCCCCGTTGCCGCTCTTTTCGAAGAGCCGGCCGGGCATAAAGAAGAACCCGCCGCCGCTCAGGGACACGTTCTCGTTGAAGCGGTGCGTGATCTGCACGTCGAGTTCGTGGCCGGCCCAGCCGCCCGCGCGCCCGGTGGCGTCGCGCCGCAGCGGCATCCCGTTGGCGCCCTGGTACAGCGCGTCGCGCTCCTGGAAGAGCCGGAAGCGGTGGAAGTCCACCGCGACGAGCCCGCCCTGCCAGACCCGCGCTTCCAGCTTCGCCGCGAACTGGTTGAGGTTTCGCCCGTCCACGGCCAGCAGCTTGCCGGTGTGCTCGAAGGGATCCCCGAAAAGGATGTCGAAGGTCTCCTGCACGCCATCGACGGGGCTGCGGTCGCCGCTGGCGAGGGTCTGTTTGACGGCCAGCCGCACGCGGCGCCAGCCGAGCGGGAAGGTGTAGCCCAGTTCGGCCGTGCCCAGCCACGCGCGCACGGGGTCGCCGCCGCGCGAGCCGAACTGGCCCATGGCCTCCACGCGGTAATCCCAGCGGCCGAAGAAGGGCGCGCTGGCCAGGCCGCCCAACGTGCCCAGGTGCTCGGGGCCGTGTCCGTTGTGCTCGCTGTTGAAGCGCGTCTCCTCGTCGCCGCGGTAATACGCGTAGGCTTCCATGCGGTGCCGCGCGGGCGCATCGAGGAACTTCAGGTTCGCGCCGGCGAGGTTCGTGTGCGGGGCCGGCGCGTCGGGATTGCGATGGTCGAAGGCCACGGGCCGGCCGGCGAAGAAGTCGATCTCGAAGGCCTCGGGGCGCCAGGTCACGCGCGCCAGGTCGAAGCTCTGGCCGGTGTTGAACCAGTCGCGGTCCCCGAAGAGGACCTCGGTCCCGTAAAAAAGTTCCTGCCGCCCCAGCCGGATGCGCAGCGCAGGCATGTCGGCGATGTCCTTCAGCAGCGAGAACTCAAGGTAGCCCTGGTACAGGTCGAGCGCGTCCTCGTTGGGATTCGTTCCCGGCAGGCGGTCGCGCCAGAACTCGTGCGCGTCCTGGGCCTCGACGAAGACCTTGAAGAGGTCGTCCTTCGCGAAGGCCGCGTTGAGCCGGGTGCGCTCAAGCAGGGAGAAATCCTCGTCGTTCCCGCCGAAGTCGAAGTCGCGGCGGTTGTCGAGGGCCTGCGCGCGGAGCTGCGTCGAGCCGCCCAGCGTGAACGTCCAGCCGCCGCCGAGGGGCCGCTGCTTGACGGCGGTGGCCGCTTCGCTGAAGGGGCTCGAGGGCAGATCCACCTTGTCGGTGTAGGTTTTCTCCTCGGCGGCCAGGCGGCCCAGGCCGAGGCAGGCGGCGAGCGCCAGCGCGCTCAGTACCGCGCCGCAGAAGTAACTGGCCCAATGCGCCGGGGATTTTGACCCGGATCGAGGCGCGCCGAGGGAGCATATCGGGACGAAGATCTGTGACCGAGACGCAACGAAGAACCGGGCCAAAAGGCCCAAGCAGTGGGTCAGGAACTTCCGCGGCGCGGTACTCAGGACGGATTTCACGGCGCCGCTTCCCGCTGCGGCGGAGTCAGCCGCACATTGCGGAAGAGCCCGCCGCCGTTGTGGACGGCCAGGCGCAGCGAGATCGATTTGGGCCGGTTCCAGGGCTTCAGGCGATAGACTTCCTTGCGGTCGATACGGAAGGTCAGTTCGTCGGAGCCCAGGTCCACCGCCAGCGCGGGCCAGTCCTCGAGGTTCGGCGCCGGCTGGCTGAAGAGCGCCCCGCCCACCGGATCCAGCGTGGCCGACTCGCGCCGCTGGATGGTAGAGATGGGCTTCGAATGCTTGGGATACGCGAAGCCAAAAGCGATCAGGCCGCCGCGGCTATCGGGGAGCTGGATCTCGATGGCGTCGGCGAAAACGGGCACGGTCATCTCGAGGGTCAGGGTGGCCCGCTCGGCGGGAAGTTCCTGCTCGGCGAGCTGCCAGCCCTGGCCGGGGTCGAAACCCAGCGCGCCGAGTTCGTTGTTGAAAATCAGCTTCGACGCGCCGGTGAACGACCAGCCCTGCGGCGAACGGTTCACGATCAGCTCGCGCAAGCCCTTAAGCGCCGGGATGGTCTCGGCCGGTGCGTCGGGCTTCACCGGCGTGGGCGTGGCGACCTTCACCGGCGGGTTAGCTTCGGGCGAAGAGCCCCTGGCGAAGAACAGGATGGCCAGGCCGGCCGCGACCGCGAGCCCCAGCAGCGCGGGCATCCACTTCGAGCCGCCGCCCGCGCGGGCGGCCTTGGCCAAATCGTGCGCCTGAACGATCCTCTTCGCGGCCGTTGCGCTCTCGCCCAATTCGGCGCGGGTCTTTTCGGACAACTCCACGCAGGACGCGTCGTTGGGCAGCGGCTTGGCCCGCAGCGGCCGGCCGGCCAGCATGGACTCGAGATCCTGCATCAGGGCCGCGTAGCTTTCGTACCGATCCTCGCGGCGGCGGGCGGTCATCTTGTGGATCAGCAGGCACGCCCCGGGCGGCAGGTCCGGGTTCGACTCGCGCGGATCGGGCAGGCGCTGGGTGAGCTTCCGCGCGAGCACGCCGCCGACGGTGCTGGCGTCGTACGGGCGCTGCCCGGTGAGGGCGTGAAGCAGCGTGCAGCCGAGCGCGAAGAGGTCGGTGCGGAAGTCCAAATCCTTCTCGCCCAGGGTCTGCTCCGGCGACATGTAGTGCGGGCTGCCCATGATGCTGCCCTGCTGCGTGATCTGCGTCTGCTCGCTCTCGCTCACGCTGGAGCCCAGGCCGAGGTCGGCGATCTTCACGATGTAGGGGCTGGGTCCGAGGATCGCCGTGCCGGCGTTGACCTGTTTCGCCAGGAGCAGGTTCTCGGGCTTCACGTCGCGGTGGATCACGCCGCTGGCGTGCGCGTGGTCCAGGCCCTGAACGGTCTGTTTGAGCAGGTACAGGGCCTCGTTGAGCGGCAGCGTCCCCTTTTCCTTGATCAGGCCGGCCAGCGAGCAGCCGTCCACGTACTCCATGACCACGTAGCGCAGGCCTTCGTGCTGGCTCATGTCGAAGCAGGCGATGACGTTGGGATGCTGGATCTGGGCCAGGAGTTTGCCTTCGCGGTCCAGGCGGGCGAGGTACTGGCGGTCCTTGGCCAGATGCGCGGGCAGGACCTTCACGGCGACGACGCGATTGAGCGAGCGCTGGCGCGCTCGATAGACGGCGCCCATGCCGCCTTCGCCCAGTTTGGCCTCCACCTGCAAACCCGGCAGCGAAGCCAGCGCGCGCTCGATCCTGGCGCCGTCGTCCGGGGCGGGGGCGTCGATAAACGAGTCGGCCTTCGGCCTGCCCGAAGCCGGCATCGGCAGCGTCTCGCCCGAGGCGCTGTCGTCCGCCGGGCCGGGGGCGTCCGCGTCGCTCATGGCGCCTGCGCGGCCTGCTCCAGTTCTTTCAGCATCTCCTCGACCTTGGGCCGGTCGTGGATCGTGCGGCCGACCTTCTGGTAGCGCACGACGCCCTGGCGGTCGATGAGGTAGGTCGTGGGATGCGCGAGGTCGCCGGAGATGCCCAGCAGCTTCGCGGCGGCCACGTCCGCGTCCAGCAGGACCTGGAACGGCAGGCGGAAGCGCGGATCGTCGAGCTTCTGGAAGTTCTTCACGCTGTCCACGAAGGTCTGGATGTAGCGCTCCGGGCCCGGGAAGACCACGAAGACCTCCGCGCCGGCCGCGTGAAACTTTTCGACCGACTTCGCCAGCTCGGTCGTCTGCTGCGTGCAGTAAATGCAGACCCCGCCGCTGTAGTAGCCCTTCATGAAGACCAGCACGATGGACTTCTTGCCGGCATAGGAGGAAAGGTCCGCGAGTTTCCCCTCGGAGTCCACGAACTTGGCCATCGGGAAGGGCTTTCCGACCAGCGCCTGCGGCAGGTTCGAGACGCCCGGCCCCGGCTGCGCGGGGATCTGGGCGGCCGTCTTCGCCCGCTCGGCCTGGAGTTGCGAGGCTTCCAGTTGCTCCTGGAGCTTCTGCGTCTGCCGGCCCAGTTCCTCGATGCGCCGCTGCAGCTTGGCCTGAAGTTCCGGATCGGCGGCCGGCGGCGGGGTCGTCTCGGACGGCTTGGGCTGCTGGGCGAGCTTGGCCTCCAGCGCGGCCACCTGGGCGGCAAGCTGCTCCTGCCGCCGCAGCAGGGCCTGCATCGCCTCGAGGTCGCTGCGCTGCTCGGCGCTGGCCTGCATCTGCGACTGCTTGACGGCGCCGTCGGCCTGCGCCTTGAGCGCCGCCTGCTCGCCGCGCATGCGAGCCAGCTCCTCACGCACGGCGCGCCGTTCCGGGGTCTGGCAGCCCGGCAGGACCAGAACGGCCAGCGCGGCCAGCCCGATTGCGAATCGCGTGGGTATTGGGCGGTGCATAGGACCTGACGGTGCCCCGATTGGACGCGGGAATGGATGCCGGGGAGTATACGCTTTGCCCCGCCCGCGGGGTACTCTATTTGCCGCCCGGGTAGGTTCGGTAATCGGTCAAATCCACCGTGCGCCCGGTCGGCGCGCCGCCGGCGCAGACCTCGCTGGGCAGCCGATTCTGACGATAGGCTTCCTGAAGCGCCTCGCCCAGGCCCGTGACCCAGGTGAGCTTGCCGTCGCTTTCGTCCAGGTTCACCAACTCGGCGGGGAAGGGCGCGATACCGGGCATCGAATCCTGCATGCCGTTGACCGCCAGCGTCTGCGCCATGGCGGCCTCGACCGGGCAGAGCACGGCCTGCCGCCCGCGCGCGGCCTCCACCGAAAGCCAGAGCTTGCGCCCTTGCTCGGCGTTGGGGTCCCCGTAGTCGTGAACCGTCCCGTCGGCGAAGCTCGCGCGCAACGTGGGGCCTTCCATGCCCAGCGCCGCCGTGCCGTCCTCGAATTTGTACTCAAAGAGCGGTCCGACGCTCTGCTTTACCGCGTGGGAGCCGAAGTAGAGGACCTCCGCGCCCGAGGACGCGGCGAAGCGCGCGGCGGCGGTGTCGAAGTTCTCGATGGCGTTGGCGCGCCCGAGTTCGGCCTGCGCGCGCACCGGAAGGGCGCTGGAGTCCGGGGCGTCGCCCAGGCAGTAGAACATGTTATGGAGGTAATGCGCGGTGGCGTTGTTGGCGGGGCTGTCGAGGACCCATGCGCCGGCGTCGGTCTTCAGGCGCCCGGCCCAGCGGTTCCGCGCGTAGTAGTCGTGCTTGCGCGGCCAGAGCACCAGGCACTTCAGCCGCACGGGCGCGCCGAAGCGCCCGCTCCGCACGTCGCGCTTGAAGGCCTGGATCGCGTGGCTGTACGACCACTGGTAGCCGATCGCGACGAACTTCCCCGCCGCCTCGCGCGCCGCCTGCAACTCCAGCGCCTCCTGGATCGTCGCGCACATGGGTTTCTCCGCGAGCACGTGGCTGCCGCGCGCAAGCGCCGCCTGGGCCATGGGCACGTGGAGGTGGATGCCCGTCGCGATCACCGTGAGGTCCGCGCCCTCGCCCCGCGCGTGGAACTCGTCCAGCGACGCGAAGCGCGGCACGCCGCGGGCCTCGAGCTCCTTCAGGCGCGAGCAGCGCCGCGGATCGGGGTCGATGGCCGCGACCCATTTCACGTCCTGCTCAGCCGCGTGGTCGAGCAGTTCCTTCACGTAGAAGTTGCCGTAGCCGCCGATGCCGACGAGCGCGATGCGAAGGGTGGACATGAGGAATCCCCGCCAGTGAACGGTAAACGGCGATCGATTAACGGTAAAATCCTCGGCAGGGGCTTGATTGTCAAAACCCCGATGGGTCCAACGGACTAAGCTAAGAGCTCTGTAGGACTTCTATCTCTGAAAGTAGTTCTCCCTAAAGTATTGAAGCGCACTAGCTGGCGAGTTTTGGTGTCCAGATTCAATAAGCCAATGCCCAAGCTTCTCACGCTGGCCCTGCAATCCAACAAGGTAATGTGAGATTGCGGCAATTCTGTAAGCCGACTGACGGTGTATTTCATCCTCGTCAAATGTGTCCCCATATTCTTCGATAAAGGTTTTCATCAATGTCTTAGCACTTTCCTTATTGTAGCCAAAATACATGTGCAGAAAGTCTTTAGATATATCAAGGATTCTGCCTGTATCCTCATCAAGGTGACCCCATGCCGATTCTCCATTCATGGCCTAATCCCCACACTAAACGCTTCTGCTGCCTCTTGAGTATGGATGCCTACCTGGAACTTGTCTACCCACGGGAACACCTCCCCGCCTGAGGAGGCCCTTCTAAACATCGGTCCAGAAACAATATCAAAAGGATCGCCACCGTGCCTGAGGATAGTTGGGCTGGTGGCACTGTCACCCTTCGCCTCGCCTTGTACCTTCCAGGAATTGGTGCCACTGGCTGCGGCTGTAGGCAGCCAGTGCTTCGCCGTCCGGATCGTCTCGCAAGCGCTCGTCCCAATCGTCAACCTTTAATGGCTCTCCTTCTTGCGTTCCCAATTCCAACCACCGGTAACTCGACCAGCGCCATAGCTCGGGCTCGCGCACAAGACCGCGTTCCACGGGATTGCGGTGGCAGTACGCGGCCTTGCCGATGGCCTTCTCCAAACTCCAGATGTTCTTGTCATGGCCTGGGCCTTCCTGCCAGAATCGGTAGCACCATTTGCCCGGGCGCTCCTGCACGAGGAGTTTGTGCAGCAACGTAGCGCGCTCGGCCTTCAAGCAGTTGATCACGCGCTTGGCGGCGCTCTGCTTGAGCCCGTGCCGAAAGGCAACGAGATCGTAGACCGTCGTGCGCGGCTTCACCAGCAGGTGTACGTGTTCGGGCATGAAAACGTACGCCCACAGCGCGAAGTCGTGCTTGAGACAGGCCTGCGCGACCGCCTCGCCCAGCCAGACACGCCACCGGTCGTTGGTCAACAAAGGCAGACGCCGATAGCAGGAAAAGGTCAGAAAGTGCGCATGCCCTGGGACGGCGTAGGTCCGCGAACGCTTGCGGTATGCGGGTTTGCGCTCCATGCCAAGGCACTCTACCGTGCACGCGGGCGCGTTCAACCCGGGGTGCGCGCCTCGCACTGGCTGCGGAGTACCGCAGCGCAGTGGCGCCAGATCACAAACCAACCTCAGTCAGTGCTACCCGCCGCCGCCGTCCCGCCGGCCTTCTTCCGCGCCGCGAACGTCCCGCCGGGACGCCGTGAAAATAGCCCAGCCCTTCAGGGCTGGGAGGTCAAGGCAGCGCCTGCGATCAAGTCCCGAAGGGACGGCTGAGGCGCGCGCGTGTGCTTCAGTCGTCCCTGCGGGACTGGGTTCGTAGTGCGGCGTTCATGGTCCCAGCCTTGAAAGGCTGGGCTATTTTCATCGCGTCCCTGGAGGACGCGGTGGCGGGCGAAACGGGAAGAACTGGAAGACGCGCGGGTGGGACGCCCACGCGAGCCGGCGGGGACGCCGGCGCTACGGCGGCTGCGCCGACCCGAGGCACGCGGGCGGGCGGGATGCTCGCGATCCCGCCGGGCTGGTGGCACTGTCACCCTTCGCCTCGCCTTGTACCTTCCAGGAATTGGTGCCACTGGCTGCGGCTGTAGGCAGCCAGTGCTTCGCCGTCCGGATCGCGTGGCCCACTCAAGTTACTTCATTCGGATCTACGTGCGAGTTGAATCCGGGGTGCGCGTCTCGCACTGGCTGCGGAGTACCGCAGCGCAGTGGCACCAGATCACAAACCAACCTCAGTCAGTGCTACCCGCCGCCGCCGTCCCGGCGGCCTTCGTCCGCGCCGCGAACGTCCCGCCGGGACGCCGTGAAAATAGCCCAGCCCTTCAGGGCTGGGAGGTCAAGGCAGCGCCTGAGGCCGAGTCCCGAAGGGACGGCTGAGGCGCGCGCGCGTGTGCTTCAGTCGTCCCTGCGGGACTGGGTTCGTGGTGCGACGCTCACGGTCCCAGCCTTGAAAGGCTGGGCTATTTTCGTCGCGTCCCTGGGGGACGCGGCGGCGGGCGAAACGGGAAGAACTGGAAGACGCGCGGGCGAGGCGCCCACGCGAGCCGGCGGGGACGCCGGCGCTACGGCGACTGTAATCGTCAATCCCCCGGCGTCCGGCCCCCGGTCCCCGGCCCCCGTTTCCGAAACTCGGAACCCGGAACTCGGAACCCGGAACTGGAGTTCTCTTCCCCATCTAGACCTCCGACCACTTTAGGGTAATGTTTGCTCCACGTGGAGCAATTTTTCGGTATGTTAATTCCGAGTTCCGAAGACTATGTGGACCGCATTCCTACTCTAACGCACAGCGTGCAACATTTTGCAGGCTCCAGAACCGGCTTCTTCCAAAACCGGAATCCGCTCCCTTCATTTTAGGGTTCCAATTGCTCCACGTGGAGCAATTGGCCGTTACGGCAGGTTTAAGGTGCTAGGTGCGAGAGAAAAGGAAGGAGGAACTAGTAGACGCGCAGCGTGCAACTTTTTGCAGGGCTCTGAGTGGGCGGGCGAGACGCCCGCGATACAGCCGGCCGGAGGCCGACGCTACACCCGGAGTTCGGCTCCCGGTTCCCGCCCCCCGCTTCCCGCACCACGGTGCATCTTTTTTAGCCTCTGCTTGGGGCGGGAGAACGGGCTCCCACCATGCGTGCAACGATCAGATTGGAAAAGAGTAATAAGAATGCGGGCGAGACGCCCCCGCTACAGCCGGCGGGACGCCGGCGCTACACCCGGAGTCCGGCGCCCGGTCCCCGGTCCGAACCTCAAGCCCCGGACAAGGAAGTACCTCAGCAACCGGCAACCGGCAACCGGTAACCGGCAACCAGCAACCAGCAACCGAGTACCGACCACCTGACCCCCGAACGCGGCCGGTCGGCTACGGCCGGAAGCCGCGCAGAAAGCGCCGGTACTGGCCGAAGGCCATCAGCGGCCAGTAGTGCCGGTAGTAGTGGTACTTCAGGTAGAAGACCTTGGGGAAGCCCGTCCCGGTCCACTCGTCCTCGTCCCAGGTGCCGGCGGCGGTCTGCGTTTCGAGGAGGTACGCGATGCCGCGGCGGACGGCTTGGGACGAGCCGTGGCCGGCGTTGAGGAGCCCCATCGTGGCCCAGGCCGTCTGGCTGGCGGTGCTCGGGCCTTTGCCCTTCCGCGAGGGATCCTCGTAGGTGTCGCAGCGTTCGCCCCAGCCGCCGTCGTCGAGTTGGATCCCGCGGAGCCACTCGACGGCCTTCCGCACGTAGCCCTTGGACATGTCCTCGCCGATCAGGCGCAGCCCGCGCAGGACCTGCCAGGTGCCGTAGAGGTAATTGACGCCCCAGCGCCCGTACCAACTCCCGTCCTTGCACTGGTCCTTCTTGATGAAGGCCAGCGCGCGCTTCACGACGGGGTGTTCGAGCGTGAAGATTTCCGGGGCGATCGTCGCGAACATTTCCAGGCAGCGGCTGGTGAGGTCGGCGGTGGACGGGTCGATCATCGCGTTGTGATCGGCGAAGGGGACCTTGGTGAGGAAGTCCATGTCGTTGTCGCGGTCGAAGGCGCCCCAGCCGCCGTCGCGGTTCTGCATGCCCAGGACCCAGCGCAGGGCGCGTTCGAGCGCCGCGTCCACCTTGGCGCGCTCGCCCTTGGGGTGCAGGTTGCGCAGCGCCATCATGACCATGATCGTGTCGTCGACGTCGGGGTAGAACTCGTTCTCGAACTCGAAGTACCAGCCGCTGGGCGGGACGTTGTTCTTCACCGACCAGTCGCCGGGGCGCTTGACCTCCTTGGAGAGCAGCCAGGCCGCGGCCTTCTGGAGCGCCGGGTCGTCGCCGGGGCGGCCGGCGACGGCCAGCGCGTAGGTCCCGATGGCCGTGTCCCAGACGGGGCTGTGGCAGGGCTGGATGCGGATGGTCTCGCCGGCGGGGTCGGGGATCTCGAGCTTGTCCAGTTCGCGGATGCCGTGCTCGATGCGCGGGTCGTCCTCGGGATAGCCCAGGATGCGCAGCGCCAGGACGCTGTTCATCATGGCGGGGAGGATCGCGCCGAGCCCGCCGCTGGCCTCGAAGCGCTCGATCATCCACATCTCGGCGCGCTTGATCGCCAGGCGCCGCGCGGCCTGGATCGGGAAGCGTTCGGCGATCTTCAGCGCGCGGTCGGTGAGCAGGAAGAAGTTGGTCCACGAGAGCGCCCGGTTGTCGCGCGGGAGCGCCAGGTTGGCGTGCTCGCGCCCGCCCACGAACAGCTCGTCCACGTGGCATGCCTTCGGCAGCGGGCAGACGGGCTTGAGCGCGTAGATCACCGAGAGCGGGACGAAGATCGTCCGCGACCAGCTCGACATCTCGTAGATGTTGATCGGCGACATGCTGGGCAGGAAGATCATCTCGGGCGGGATCGCCGGGACGTGCTCCCAATCGTACTGGTCGAAGAACGCCAGGTGGAACTTGGTGTAGGTGTTGGCCTTCGTCGCGCCGCCCAGGGCCAGGATCGCGTCGCGGCTCTTGAGCATCCGCGGATCTTCGGCCGGCACCCCGGCGATCTTCAGCGCGAAGTAGCTCAATACCGAAAGCGAGATCTCCGCCGGGCCGTGCTCGTACATCGCCCAGCCGCCCGCCGGGAGCATCTCCTCGAGGATCACCTTCGCGTACTTCGCGACCTTGGGATGGTCGCGCTGCCCGAAGAAGGCCTTGAACAGGATGAAGTAGCTCTCGAGCGTCGTGTCGGCCTCGAGTTCGGCGACCCAGTAGCCCTCCGCGGACTGCCGCCGCACGAACCACTCCGAACTGGATTGGATCGCCGCTTCGACGGCTTCAAGCGCCGGCGTCGGCGCGTCCTTCAGCGAACCGCGGACCGCCAGGGAGCCGCTGGGGGGCGTAAGCGTGACCGGATTCGGCCCGCCGCCGAACGCGCCTTCCGCGCTCATGGCCAGCGTCAGTCCGGGCATCCCGGTGAGCCATTCGTTCAGCCGCCTTCGCCAGAGGTCTACCGTCAGATCATCGAAGTCGCGCCGTGCCATGAGGATCTCCACGAGTCACAAGTGCAGGTCAAGCGATGTGACCTTTGGCTGGGCACATCGCCGATCAAGGCCAATGCCACGATGTCCATGTAACTTATCGAGCGAAAGGAAGTTAACGCTGTGGTTCGAGCAAGTCAAGAAGTAAGGTCGAGCTGCACATGTGCGGTAACACCCAAATAAAAACCGCACGAGAAGTGGGCTCTATATAAAGGACAGAGGAATCGAATCTTGCAGCCTTGGCTTCTACCGGTAGCCAACGATATAGGCGAGCCAACCGGGACAGTTTTCGGCGCGCTTGCGCGGCCGGTAGTCGCTTTCGTCCTCGTCGGTCTCCACATCCCAATAGATCTGGACGTCGCGGAAGCCGGCCAGTTCCAGCGCGTCGCGGACCTCCGGGGGCGTATAGAGCCGCCAATGGTAACTGAACGCCTTGGGCATCTCGCTCCCGTCGTTGAAGCGGAAATGGATGTAGCAGAGGGCCATGTTGTCGACGGGGTTGTAGTCGGCCTGGTCCCAGACGTAGGTGAAGCGCCCGCGCGGGCCTTTGACCTTGCGGGGTTCTTCCTTGATCTGCTGGCTTTCCCAGCCGCCGTAGCAGTCCATGATCATGACGCCGCCGGGGTTGAGGCTGCCGTGTACCATCTCGAGGTAGTCGGCGAGTTCGCGGATGGTGCTGAAGAAGTAGTAGGAGAAGTTCAGCGCGCAGCAGATGTCGGCCTTGGGGCGGGTGAGGGACCGGACGTCCTGCTGGAGCAGTTCGACGCGGCGCGCGTCGGGGCCCAGGGGTTCCAGATTGTGGAGGCGGCCCCATTCGAGGGTGGCGCGGTCGAGGTCCAGGGCGATGGCGCGGCGTTCGGGGCGCCCGCGGACCCAGGTGGCGGCGTTGAGCGCGGTGCCGCAGAAGTCCTCGCGCAGGACCCGCGGCGCCCGGTCGTTGCGCTTGGCAAACGCGCGGGCCATGAACTCGGTTTCGAACTCGGGGGTCTGCACGGACCATTGGTAGAGCAGGTGCTTGTCCGCGTTCTTTGCGCTCAATTTATGCTTCTGCTTCTTGGATTTGCTCATGTCGGCGCGCGCTCTTCGCTCTGGAGAATGAAAATCGGGGGTTCGTTCTGCGCGTGCGCGGCATTTTTGTCAATCGGAAGTCATGTGGAAATGAACTTTCCTAACCCGCGCGCCCCTCCATGATGTTGAGCCAATTCGAAGGAACGCGCGAGGATCGCCCACATGCCCGCATGGCTGAAGCCGTCGCTGAACTGGCTGCTGATCTTCGTTCCCGTCGCGGCGGGGCTGCACTTTGCCGCGCCCGATGCCCACACCTGGATCTTCCTGGCTTCGTGCCTGGCGATCGTCCCCCTGGCCGGCTGGATGGGGAAGGCGACGGAGCACCTCGCCGAGCGGACCGGCGAGGGCATCGGGGGGCTGCTGAATGCGACCTTCGGCAACGCCGCCGAGCTGATCATCGCGCTGATGGCCCTGCGCCAGGGCAAGTACGAGATCGTGAAGGCCAGCGTGACCGGCTCGATCCTGGGCAACATCCTGCTGGTGCTGGGCGCCTCGCTCCTGGCCGGCGGGTTCAAGTTCAAGACGCAGAGTTTCAACCCGGGCGGGGCGCGGATTCAGTCGACGATGCTGGTCCTGGCGGCGATCGCGCTGCTCTCGGAGGCCCTGTTCCACCACGCCGGCGGGCCGGCAGCCGTCGCGCAAGAGGCTTCGCTGAGCGTCTGGATTTCCGTGGTGATGCTCGCCACCTACGCGCTGGGCCTGCTCTTCACCCTGCACACCCACAAGCAGTTCTTCATCAGCGGAGGCAAGACCGACGGCGGCGACGATTCAGGCCACGGGCACGGCGAGCACGGCGCGGCCTGGCCGCTGGGCAAGGCGCTGGGCGTGCTCTTCGGCGCCACGGCGCTGGTGGCGTGGGTCAGCGAGTTCCTGGTGGGTTCGGTCGAGCATGCCGCCGAGTCCATGGGCATGTCGCACTTCTTCGTGGGCGTGATCGTGGTGGCGGTGATCGGCAACGCGGCCGAGCATTCCACCGCGATCCTGATGGCGCTCAAGAACCGGATGGACCTGAGCCTGAGCATCGCGATCGGGAGCAGCATCCAGGTCGCGCTCTTCGTCGCGCCGGTGCTGGTCTTCGCCAGCTACGCGATCGGCCCGGAGCACCTCGGCCCGCTCAACCTGGTCTTCACGCCAATCGAGGTCTTCGCGGTGGGCGCGGCGGTGATCATCGTCCACCAGATCGCCGGCGACGGCCAGTCGAACTGGCTGGAAGGCGTGCAGTTGCTGAGCGTGTACCTGATCCTGGCGCTGGTCTTCTACTTCCTGCCCGAGAGCGCCGGGCATGTTTCCATGCCGGAGACGACTCCCGCGCCCGCGCACTGACTGCCGCCGGCCTCGTCGAAGCTCCGCGCCCAGCGCCGGTGCTCCCAAAGCATCGGCAGCGCGCCGAGGCCTGCGCTGAGCAGGCCGATGACGGCCACGCGCGTGTACTGCGGGCGCCTCACGCGGAGTTCGAGGTCTGCCATGGCGCGCCGCTCCCGCCGTGGACCGGACGTCAGTTGAAGTGCATGACGTGACCGTTCTTGTGGTCCAGGAACCAGTTGAGGGCGGTCCAGAAGATCGCCGCGACGGCCTCGCCGGCGATCATGCCCACGAAGAAGCGCTTCCAGCGCTGGTAGACCGCGAGCCCGCCGTACTTGACGATGCAGACCTTGATCAGCCAGCCGATCAGGAAGCTGAACCACATCAGCGAGATCGCGCGCTGCCCGGTCCAGACCACGTATCCGATCGGGTGGGGCCACCAGAAGACGCGGGTGCGCAGCAGCACGAAGAGGAACATCATGGCCATGCCGGCGGCGATCCAGGACAGCGCCGTCCCGTCGCGCAGCGCGACCTCGGGGACTTCGCTGTTGGGCATGCGCTTGCCGTCCGCGGCGAGCGCGGCGGCCTTTTTCTCGTAGCTGGCCACGGACGAGACGCGCTTGGCGATGGCGCCGAATTCCCCGCGCGGGAAGGCCTGAAAGACCCATCCGGCCTGGTTGCCGCCGCCTTCGGCCCGGTAGACGGAGGAGAAGAAGCCGAAGAAGCCCAGCACCAGCGTCAGCACGACCGAGACGAGCAGCCCGAGGTACAGCGGGCGGCGCTTGACGGCCGCCATGGTCCCGACCTGCATCGCCGTGATCAGCGGGATGGTCGGCGCGAGCCGGTAGTAGTCGAAGACCGCGATCCGGCTCCACATCGAAAGCGGCACGAAGGACGCGGCGCCCATCGTGGCCGGCGGGGCCAGCAGCGTGGACATCTCGATCGGCGAGGTCATGACCTGGGAATAGAAGATGCCGCCTTCGGAGATCAGGCGCATCACGCCGGTCGTCAGCACGATCAGGATCGTCACGGCCAGGAGCGCGTACGGCAGGGCCACCTGAAACCAGACCAGCCACGCGACCAAGCCGGCGAAGCAGCATGCGAGGAGGCCCCAGAGCGCCCGCGGCGAGAGGCCCTCTTCGCCGGCGTCGCCCCCGCCTTCCTCCAGCCCCAGCGCCTGCCGCAGCGAATGCTTCAGGTGCCCGCGCGCCATCCACACGCCGGCCAGCACCATCGCGATCAGCGCCCCGGTGCCCTGATTGATGAACGTGCCTTGCCAGCCCTTCGTGCTGTACATGAACTCCTGGTGGCTCTGCCCCATCCCGAAGCTCATGACCGCAATGAGCACGCCCAGCTTCAGGAGCAGGTAGAAGAACCAGAGGCTGAAGCTGATCTCGGTGGAGATCAGGAAGGTCAGCCCGATGATCGAAGGATAGATCACGAACCAGACCGGATTGAGATGCCGCAGCGGCGGCTCGGTGAGGTACTCCCAGCCGAAGCTCTGGTTGCGCAGGGGAATCTCGGGCCAGGTCGGCCAGTAGTCCTGCATCGCGTTCCAGCTCTGCAGCGCGAAGACGAGCCCCACGCCCCACCAAGCCAGCGAGTCGCGCATGAAGCTGGTCCGGCGCGGGTCGGCGCTGCCCGTGCCCGCGAGGATCTCGTCGGGCACCTGCGCGAGCGGGAAGGGGAGCTTCTCGTGCTCCGACCACTGCCGGCGCAGCAGCCCACAGACGGCGAAGAGCAGGCCGTAGAGCGCCAGCATCATGACGGCCCAGCGCGCGTACGGGCCGAGCCACGCGCCCCAGGGAATCTCCTGCCCCTTGGGCAGCCCGGTGTAGAGCCATTCGATGGGGCGCGGTTCGGCCGAATGCGGATCCTCCGGGTCGCGCGGCGCGAAGCCCTCGGGAATGTGCGGGTGCACGAGCTGATCCCACTGGTTCTCGGGCGCGGCGTAGTAGTACACGCCGGTGGTCTCGGCGGCCAGATACGACATGAACCCGTGGCCGGGAAGGTGATTGGCGACCATGGTCATGCAGAAGACGAGCACGATGTCCTGGCGCGTGAGCTTCAGCGGGCCGCGGAAGGCCCAGACCAGCAGGTTGCAGAGCAGGACCAGGCCAAAAACGGCGAAGATCGCGCTGAACGGGAGCACGTTCAGGGTCATCCGCGTGCCGCAGAGGACGTAGTCGGTGACGGGGATGATCTTGCAGAGCGCCGCGACGCTCAGGACCCCCACTGCCCAGCCGCGCCAAGTCGGCGCGCTGACGGCGCCGCGGTCGTCCTGGTGCAAGGCCTCGAGCGCCGCCGCGTCGAAACGCGGCCCGCGCAGCCGGCCGCTGGCGGAATCGTTCGAAGTCGAGCCGGGCGCCGCCGGTTCTGGCATGCGGGTTCCTTGCGTTCCAGGACGCGTCCGCTTTCTGGAAGAGGTGTCCTTATATACGCCTCGCCCGGGCCGTAAAAGGCATGTTCCGGCGGGGAATCGCGGACCCGCACGATCTTCCGGTGGAGGCGCCGGAATACTTGCACGATCCTACGCCGCCGGCGAGTCTGGCCTCGTGGCGGCGGCATCCGGGGGGTAAGCTGTAGCCATGGACGCGGATCTTCCCATCGCCCTCGTTACCGGCGCTTCGCGCGGCATAGGCGCCGCCTGCGCGCTGGCCTTGGCTCGCGGCGGCTGGCGCGTGGCGCTGCAATACCGCGAGCGGGCCGCCGAGGCCGAGGCGGTCCTGGGCCGGATCCGCGCGGCCGGCGGCGACGGGAGGGCCTTCTCCGCCGACCTGGCCGATCCCGGCCAAGCCGCGGGGCTCGTCGCGGCCGTCGTCGAGAAGCTGGGCCCGCCCGCCGCCTTGGTCCACGCCGCCGGCGCGATGCTCGAGAAGCCGCTTGCCTTCACGAGCCCGGCCGAGTGGTCCCGGCTGCTGGAATTGCATGCGCTGAGCGCATGGATCCTGTCGAAGGACATGTTGCGCCACCTGCGCAAGGCTCCTCACGGGCGCGGGCGGATCGTCTTCGTGGGCAGCTTGGCCGGCGTGACGGGCCTGGGCAACGGCGCGGCCTACGCCGCGACGAAGGGCGCGCTGCACGGGCTGGCGCGGAGCCTGGCGAAGGAATGCGCGCGCTGGGGCGCGACCGTCAACGTCATCGCCCCGGGCTACGTCGAGACCGAGATGACGGCGCACCACGACGAGAAACGCCGCGCCGCGAACCTGGAATCCATCCCCCTGGGGCGCTACGCGAAGCCCGAAGAGATCGCCGCCCAGGTCGCGCGGCTCTGCGCGCCCGAGGCCGGGAGCATGACCGGGCAGGTGATGGTTGTCGATGGGGGTATGGGATTGGGGTAGCGCCGGCAAGCGCTCGCCGCAGGTCTTACTCCTCGATCCGCTCCAATCGGAAGAGCTTGCGCGCGCGCTCGGAGAGTCCCGCATATGCGGCCTTGGGAATGGCGATGGGCGGATAGTGCGTCTTGAGCCACGAACGCGCATAGATCAGCGCCAGATTGGGGCGCGGCTCGTTGGAGCGGTTGGGCGTGCCGCGGTGCCAGGCGCGCAGGTCGCGCAGCAGGACGGAGCCGGCGGGCATCAGCACCTTGCGGCTCTGCATGAGCGGCGCGAGTTTCTTCAGCTCGGCGTTCGGAGGCATGCGGTGCGTGCCGCCGGGCCAGATCTCCAGCGGACCGTTCTCCTCGCGAAAGTCCACCAGGTTGACGTTCAGGACCAGCCCGTACGCGGGGACGACCAGGTCGCTCTCTGGAAAGAGCGCGTGGATGTCGCTGTGGACCGCCTGGAAGTCGCTGCCGGGCAGCGGGGTGTCGGAAGCGAAGTACTGGCAGACGCAATCGGCGCCGAGGAGCGCTTCGACGATCGGGAGCGCGAACGGATTCGCGATCAGGCGCGGATCGCTGAACGGCTCGCGGAACGGCAGATGCATCTGGTAGCGGTTCGCGCCGCGGTTCTGCGGGTGGTCCTCGACGTACGGGAGAAAAACCTCGAAGAACGCTTCGCGCAGCCTCGCGACGAAGGCCGCGTCCAGGACCCCTTCGAAGACGACGTAGCCGTCGGTGCGAACCAATTCGACGGCGGTGGCGAGAGTCTCCGGGTCGAGGCGCCCGGATTGAAGTTCGCGCGGCGGGAGGCGCATGGCGGCAACCCTCCGAGAGGGATCGGCGCCAGCCATCCTACGCAGGGCCCGCGGCCGGGGTCAAATGTACTCGCGGCCGGCTCGGAACCCGGAACCTACTTCGCGCCGCCCGTCGCGGCGGGTATCGAATCGCGTCCCGAATCCTCGAGCACGACGTCGCGGCCCCAGCCGAAGGTCTTCTTCAGCGCTTCCTTCATGTCCTCGGCAAGGCTGTAGAAGCAGGGCACGACGAATAGGGTCAGGAGCGTGGAGATGATCATGCCGCCGATGACGGTAACCGACATCGGGATCCGCAGTTCGGAACCCGGGCCGCTGGCGATGGCGCCGGGAATCGCGCCGGCGATGGTGGCGCAACTGGTCATCAGGATGGGACGCAGCCGGATGGGGCAGGCGTGGTTCAGCGCGTCGATGACGTTCATGCCCTCCTCGCGCGCCTGGTTGGTGAAGTCCACCAGGAGGATGCCGTTCTTCTTGACGATGCCCATCAGCAGGATCACGCCGATCATGCTGTACATGTTGAGCGTCTGCCCGCTCAGGACGAGCGCGAAGAGCGCGCCGGAGACGGCGAAGGGGATGGTCAGCAGGATGGTGAAGGGATGCATGAAGCTGTTGAACTGGCTGGCCAGGACCATGTAGGCGATCACGATGCCCAAGCCGAGCGCGAAGAGCAGGCTCCACTTGGCCTCGTCGAAGACCTGCGACTGTCCCGACAGGACCATGCTGTAGCCGGGAGGCAGGAGTTCGTCGCCCAGGCGGCGGACCTCCTCGAGGGCCTCGGCCTGGGACCGGCCGGGAGCGGGGTTGGCGGTGAGTTTGACCGCGCGCTCGCGGTTCTCCCGCGTGATCTCCTGAAGCGACGGGCGCATGCGGATGCCGACGAGTTCCTCCAGCCGCACCAGTCCGCCCTCGCGGTCGCGCACGTAAATGCCCTGGATGTCCTCGGGGCGCACCCGGTCCTCGCGGAGCAGGCGCACGCGGACGTCGTAGCGCCGCCCGTTCTGGGTCACCTTGGCGACCTTGCTGCCGCCGACCAGCGCCGAGATCGCGTCGCTGACCGTCTTGGTGTCCACGTTCAGCGCCAGGAGCCGGTCGCGGCGCGGGGTCACGGAGACCTCGGGCATGCCCACGCGGTAGGAGGTATCGACGTCGACCATCATGCCGGAGTCGCGCATGGACTCGGCGAGGTCTCCCGAGAGCGCGCCGAGCTTCTCCCATTCGGGCCCGCGCACGGTGAACTCCACGGAACTGCGGCTGCTGCGCACGCCGGGCAGGCTCTGCCGCGAGAAGTCGATCGGGAAGACCGAGGTGCCCGGGAAGATGTTCATCTCCTTGCGCAGGGCGTTGATGCAATCCTGCTGGCTCACGGTCCGCTCTTCGTAGGGCTTCATGGTCAGGAAGATGATGCCTTCGTTGCCCTGCCCGCCGAAGCTGCCGACGATCGAGTAGCTGCTCGTCAGCTCCTCGTGCCGGTCCACGATGGCTTCGAGCTGGCGCATGATGTTGTCGGTGTAGTCGATGGAGGAGCCGACGGGGGCTTTCACGGAGATCATGAAGACGCCCTGGTCCTGGGGCGGGGCCATCTCGCTCTGCAACTGCGGCACCCAGGGCTGCGAAATGCCGAGGCTCTCGGAGATGGGCAGCAGCGAGCCCGCGAAGAAGACCAGGGAAAGCCCCAGCACCGCCAGGCGCCAGCGCAGGGCATGGCGCAGGACCCAGGCGTAGGCGCGCGTGCACAGTCCCAGCAGCCAGCCCATCGCGCGCTCGACGAAGTTGCCCCGCTCGCCGACGCGCAGGAACTGCGCGCAGCGCGAAGGAGCCAGCGTCAGCGCTTCCAGCAGCGAGAGCAGCACCGCCACGCTCAGCACCACCCCGAACTGGAACAGGAACTTGCCGATGATGCCGTACATGAAGGCGACGGGGAGGAAGATCGCGACGATGGCGAGCGTGGCGGCGAGCGCCGCGAAGCTGATCTGCTCCGCGCCGTCCTTGGCGGCCGCGACCTTCCCCTTGCCCTGCTCGGCGTGCCGATAGATGTTCTCCAGCACCATCACCGCGTCGTCCACGACGATGCCGATCGAAAGGGTCAGCGCCAGGAGCGTGAAGGTGTTGAGCGTGAAGCCGGCGAAGTACATCACCGCGAAGGTGCCCAGCACCGAGACGGGGATGGCCAACACGACGTTGAAGGTGGACGAGAGCGAGCCGAGGAAAAGCCAGCAGACCAGCGCGGTCAGGATCACGGCGAGCACGAGGGTCTCCTCGGTCTCGTAGATCGCCGCGCGGATGTAGGCGGAGCTGTCGTAGCGCACGACCAGGCTCAGGTCGTCGGGCAGGATATTATTCAGTTCCGCGACCCGCTCGTGGCAGGCCAGCGCCACCGCGACCGTGTTGGCGCCGTGCTGCTTGATGATGCCCAGGCCCTGGGCGGGCAGGCCGTTGATGCGCGAGATGCGGCGGCGGTCCTCGAAGCCGTTCTCGACCAGCGCCACGTCGCGCAGGCGGACCGGCGAGCCGTCGATCTCGGCGACGACCAGCCGGCGCCATTCCTCCACGTCGATGGCCTCGCCCTCGATCCGCACGTTGGCCTCGCGGTCGCGGCCTTCGATGCGGCCGGCGGGGGCCTCGACGTGCTGGCGCTGGATGGCCGACATCACTTCGTTGACGGTCAGCCCCCGCGCGTTGAGCTGGTCGGGGTCGATCCAGATGCGGACGTTCCGCTCCAGGTAGCCGCCCATCTGCACGTCGCCGTTCCCGGGGACGGTCAGGAAACGGTCGCGGAGCAGGTTGCGCGCGATGTCGGCCAGTTCCTGCGGAGAGCGCGGGCCGGTGAGGGCGACCCACAGGATGGGGCGGTCCTCGGGGTTGGTCTTGGTGATGACGGGAGGTTCGATGTCCGGCGGCAGGTTGCGCTGGGCGGCCGAGACGCGGGCCTGGACGTCCTGGAGCGCCAGGTCGATGTCGCGCCCGATGTCGAACTCCGCGGTCACCTCGCAGCGCCCCTGCTGCGCGGTGGAGGAGAGGTTCACGACGCCCTCGACGGCCATTACCGCGTCCTCGAGCACGTCGAGGACCTCGGACTCCATGATCTCCGGCGCCGCGCCTTCCAGTTCGACGCGCACGCTGACCACCGGGACGTCCACGTCGGGGTACTGGCCCACGCCCAGGCGGAAGAAGGCGATTCCGCCGAAGACCAGGAAGCCCAGCATCAGCATCCAGGCGAAGACGGGATTGCGGATCGCGATGGCGGGCAGGCTCATGATCCGGGCTCCCGTTCCTTGCCCTTGGCCTCGCCGGTCTTGGCTTCGGGCTTCGGTTCGTCGGACAGCACCTGCACGCCCACGCCGTCCAGCAGCGCGTTGGCGCCTTCCACGACGACGTTCTCTCCCACCTTCAGGCCTTCCAGCACCTCGACGGCCGCGTCGGTGACGTGAAGCCCCAGCTTGATCGGCAGGCGCTTGGCCTTGCCCTCTTCCACCACGTAGACGACGAAGCCGTACTCGGTGGGGAGCACCGCGGTCTGCGGCACGACGACGGCTTCCTTCTTGGCGGCGGAGACGATCTTGAGCGTGGCGAAGTATCCGGCCTTGAGCAGCGCGTCGGTCGGTTCGACCCGCGCCCAGCCGGTCACGAGGCGGCTGCGCGCGTCGGCCATGTCGCCCACGCGATAGACCGTAGCCTTGAGTTCGCGGCCGGGGTAGGCGGGGACGTTAAAGGTGAGTTCGGAGCCTTCCCGCACATGGGACGCCTCGCGCTCGGCAAGCATGAACTCCAGCCGCCATTCCTTACGGTCGACGAGCAGGGCCAGTGGGGCGCCGGCCGAGACGTGCACGCCGTCGGTGACCATGCGCTGCTCGATCACGCCCGGGATGGGCGCGCGCACGACGCTCTTGCGCTGGTTCTCGCGCGCGATCTTGAGGTCCGCTTCCCGTTCCTTGTGCTGCGCGCGGAGCACGGCGATCTCGGTCTCGACCTGCTCGCGCATGTCATCCAGCCGGATGCGGGCGAGATCGTAGCGGGCCTTGTAGAGCTGCACTTCCTCGACGCTGATCGCGCCGGCGTCCTGGACTTTCTGGCGCCGCTCGAACTCGATGCGCGCCGCCTCCAGGTTCACTTCACCGGCCTTGATGTCGTTGGCCAGGCGGCGCTCGGCGTCCTTCAGGTCCGCGCCGGCCTTCAGGAGCGAGGCCTCGGCCTTCTGCACGGCCACGTCGTAGGCTTCCGTCGAGATGCGCGCGAGCACCGTCTCGGGCGTGACTTCGTCGCCCTCGTTGAAAGCGACGTTCTGGAGCACGCCGGCGACCTGCGCGTCGATGCGGTAGACGTCCTTGGCGCGGACGGTCCCGGTGGTCTCGATGTAGTAGTTCAGCGGCTGGGCGCCGACCTTCGCGATTCTCACGGGGTACAGCCGCGGGCCTTTGCCGGGCGCGCCGCCCTTGCCCTGGCCCTGTGCCGGGTTGCCGCAGCCGGCGGTAGCCAGCAGCAGCAGGAGCGCCGGGGCCAGGATCCCCGGCGTTCGGCGTAAGGTGCGACGGCTCATCGTTTGGCGGCTCCATTGAGGTTTCGGCGGCGGGTGGTCATGCCGTTCATCAGGAGGTCCAGCACGAAATGGGCAATCCGCTCGGCAGGCAGATCCGGGTCGCCCCAGCGCAGCAGGTTCCGCGCCATGCCGAGCGCCATGTCCGCGGCGAGGTTCGCGTCGAAGAGCCGCAGTTCGCCTCGGCGCTGGCCTTCGCGGATCACCTTGGCGAACAGTTCGCGGATCTTCGTGCGGCGCTTCAGCCACTCGGCGTCGCCCAGGACCGTGCCTTCGAAGCGCTGCACGACCTGAAAGAAATCCCGCTGCCGGTGGTACTGCTCGGCCATGCAGCGGATCATCTCTTCCAGACGCTCGCCCGCGCCGGCCTTGCGGCGCGCGGACTTGCCCAGTTGCACGATCAGGCGGTCCATCCATTCCAGGCAGATGGCCAGGTACAGCGCTTCCTTGTTCGGGTAATGCCGGTAGATCGTCCCCTTCGCCAGCCCGCAGGCGTGCGCGACGTCGTCCATGAGCACCTCATGGAACGGGCGCTGCGCGAACAGGTGCGCGGCGGTCTGAAGGATCTCGATCCGGTGATCGACGGCGATGCGCACGAGGGCCCCCGCCGGCATAAATGACCGGCCAGTCATTTAAGCTACGCGAGGCGCGGGGCGGCGTCAATAGTGTGTGTGCGTACTTTTGAAGGCCGGGTCCATGGCCGTTGGCGGCCTGGGGGCAAGGTGGTAGAGTCAGGACAGTAAGGAGCCCGATTTATGAACCAACTGACTGGAGAACTGCTCAAAGCCGCCCTGGCCTTGCCCCCTGAAGCACGCGCCGCCCTGGCGGGGTCCCTATTGGAAAGCCTGGAAGAAGGTAGCGATCCGGATCTGGAATCGGCTTGGGCCGCAGAAATCGCGAAAAGGGTAAACGAGTTAGACGAAGGTCGCGTTCTCGCTGTCCCTTATCCAGAGGCTCGGAAGCGGATCGTCGGCGATTCCTGATGGGCCGAGAATTGCGGTTTCACCCGGAGGCCATCGAAGAAGCCAAGGCCGCCCGGCTTTGGTACTCGGAGAGAAGCATTTCCGCGGGCGCTGGATTCGTGCGTGAATTGGATCGGACTCTGACAGCGATCCAAGAAGCGCCACACCGCTGGGCGGACTACCTTCACGGGACCAAGCGCAAGTCCATGGCTCGGTATCCATACCGGATTGTTTATCGATTCAACGACGAATACATTGTGGTAATTGCCGTCGCACACGGTCGACGGCGACCCGGGTACTGGAGAACTCGTTGACGTAGAAGGTATTGTCAATCAGGTGTCATCGCCGGAGCTCTGAAAGGCCCATGCCCGAAATCTACGTCAGCACCGACTGCGAGACCGACGGGCCGATCCCCGGCCCGCACTCGATGCTCTCCTTTGCCTCCGCGGCCTTTGCCGCCGACGGTTCCGCAGCACGGCACGTTCAGCGCGAACCTCCTGACGCTCCCCGGCGCCGCGCCCGACCCCGAGACGGCCGCGTGGTGGCAGCGGAACCCCGAGGCCTGGGCGGCCTGCCGGCACGAGCCGCAGGACCCGGCGCAGGCGCTGCCGGCCTACGCGGCCTGGCTGAAGGCGCTGCCCGGGACGCCGGTCTTCGTCGCCTACCCGGCCGGCTTCGACTTCATGTTCGTCTACTGGTACCTGATCCGCTTCGCCGGCGAGAGCCCCTTCAGTTTCTCGTGCCTGGACATGAAGACGCTGGCGATGGCGCTGCTCGGGCTGCCCTTCCGCGAGGTGAGCAAGAAGACGATGCCGAAGGACTGGTTCGGCCCGGTCCGGCACACCCACGTGGCGCTCGACGACGCGATCGAGCAGGGCGAGTTGTTCCGCCGGATGTTGAAGGAAGCGCGGGCGCTGCGGGGAAGTGACGGACAAATTCGGTGGTGGTTATAGAACTGGAGGCCCGCTATGCAAAACCGCTTCGTCCTTTCAATCCTGCTTATCGGCCTGGCGGCTCAACCATGCGAAGCATGGCCCGGAGAGTTAGCCAAACCTGAGGCGCCCGACTACGAAAAGGTGAAGGTAGAAGTCACCGAACTTTTCAAGGCCGTGGCCGAGAAAGAAGAACCGGAAGCTCACAAGGCCATTGCCAAGCTTGCAGTGCTTCTTTCCAAGGGTGAGAAAGCCAGAGAGGATTGGGACAGGGAACGTTGGGGGCCTGAAAGCGTTTACTATAGCGCCATTTCCTACTTTGGGTTTAGGCCCGTCTTTCGGTACTATCAAAGTTTTGTGTGTCAGTCGAAATCCGGGTGCCTGATCCTGCAGAAATCCATACCACGCATGATTGCACTCATGAAGAACGGGCAAACGGCCGAAATCAATCACTTATTGCGATCGTTACAAGGTCGCTCTCCCGAGAAGGCGGATTGGAAAGCTTGGGATGAATGGTGGAAAGAAACCGGCAAGGATCTATTCTCCATTCCGGCAAAGATAGATTACCCCGTAAAACTGGAAGATTAATAGGTAAGAGATTCGTTTCTTTCAAGACGCCGTCTTTTCGCATGCCTGAAAGGTCCCCATGCTCCGCATCCCCAGCGACGTCCTTTACTTCGAGACCGGCCCCGACAACCCCGTCACGCACCGCGTCCAACCCGGCGAGGCCTTCGAGGTCCAGACCCAGATCAATCGCGGCCCGTGGATCGAGACGCTGCCCGAGGCCGAGCAGGCGCATTGGAAGGCGAAACTCGTCGGCGGGAACCCCTCGAGCGGCTGCATCCACGTCGAAGGGGCCAAGCCCGGCGACATGCTGCGCGTGGAACTCGGCCCCATCGCGCTCGATCCGGTCGCGTACACCCAGTTCGGCGGGAACAACGGCGCGATGCCCGGCTGGATGGAAATCGGCGCGCACCGCAAGCTCGTCGAGGTCCGCGAGGGCAAGATCCGCTGGAATGAGGCGCTCACGCTGGATGCCCGGCCGATGCTCGGCTTCGTGGGCGTCTCCCCGGAGCGCGAACGCTTCCACAACGGCTGGGCCGGGATGTGGGGCGGGAACCTCGACGCGCAGGAGGTGACGGAAGGCTGCGCGCTGCTCTTGCGGGTCAACGTGGACGGCGCGCGCCTGCATGTCGGCGACATGCATGCGCTGCAAGGCGACGGCGAGATCTGCGGCGCCGGCGGGCTGGAGGCCTCGGGCGTCGCGCGGCTGACCTGCCGACTTGTCTCGCCGGCTCCGCCGGCCCTGCGCTGGCCGCGCTTCGAGGACGCCACGCACCTCGGCGTCATCGCCAACGCGCGCCCGGCCGAGGACGCCTTCCGCCACGCGCTCGTGGACCTGCTTAAGTGGCTCGAATCCGACTATCGCCTCCCGCGCGGCGAAGCCTACATGCTGCTCGCGCAGGTGCTCGAGGCCCGCGTGACGCAGTTCGTGAACCCGATGTTTACCTATCTTGTGAAGGTGGCGAAGAAGTACTTGCCGAAGGCATAGGCGTTTTGAGTTTTGGAATGCTCCGGGTTCTCCGCGCTTCCTTGGTGAAGCTCAAAACTCGTCGGCCTTCGGGGCAGGCGGGGGAGGCTGGGGCGCGCCTTGCGTCGCCTGGACGGCGCCGTCCATCCACTTGACCGCGATCTGCTGCGCCTGGGCGAGCGCCTTGCGTGCCGCGGCGGCTTGTTCGGGCGTGGCCTTGGTCTCGGCCCAGGTCGCGAGCGCCTTCGAGACCTCCGCGTCGTGGAGCAGGAACAGGCACGGCGGCTGGCCCATGCTCTCCAGGTCGGCCGGCGCCGACTGGGCGTTCAACGAGTCGATGAGCGGGAGCGCGAGCGCGCGCTGCTTGTCCGGCTCGATCCGCGCGTGGCCGCCCGGCTGAAACGGGGCGGGGCGCCCCAGCAGGTGCAGGCGGTTGCGCAGGGGGAGCGCGGCGTCGGCGAAGATCGCCTTGGCGCGCTCGGGCGCTTGCGCTTGCTGGCCGACCAGCACGTCGAAAGCCGCCTCGATACGTTGCAGATGCAGGCCGCCGTCGACGCCGTGCGCCACGAAGAGCGGCCCGAAGTCCGCATCGGCCGCCGCATGGGGATTCTGCGGCCAGGGCTCGGCGAGGATGGCCCGCGCAAGGGGCTCGGCGAGCGGATCGCGGAGGATCCCAAGAAGTCTCAGGCTGCGCGAGAAGAGCGCGGCGCGACGGGTGGCCGGCGAAAAGCCGCGAAAGACCATGAACTGCCCGGGCGGCGGATTCGGCTCGGCCTTGTCGCCGGGCTCGGGCGCGCGGAGGTCCTCGGGCGTCCAGCGCGCATAGACGCGCAGGCGTTCCAGTGCGCCGGCCTCGCCAAGCCGGGCGAGGATCTCCAGCGCATAGAAATGCCGCGCCAGGGCGCCCGGCTCGAAGTCCTGTTCGGCGGCGGGCAGGGGCGCGTCGAGCGCCGCGTGCTTGAGCAGCTCCGCGCGCGCCTCGTCCGAGCCGTCCAAGGCCCGCGCGCCGAGCGCGAAAAGCTCCAGCCTGGCGCGCTGAGCGGGGGGGAGGAGGGCCAGCGCGGCTTCCCGTTGCGAGCGCTCCAGGCTGCGCTGGAAGTCCGGCCCCTTGCGCCCGGCCGCGTGCAGCCCCTGCACGGGGAGGTTGACGAGGTTCCAGTCGCCGCGCAGTCCTTCGGCCAGCGCGTCCTCCAATTCACGGACTTGCTCGGGCGTGGCCTGGGGGCGACGGGGGCGGGCGCGAGGTCTTCGGCTGCCGTCGCCGCGAGCCCGAGGAACAGCGCCGCGAGCGCGGCTCCCGACGTTCGTGCTGAGCGCATGACCGGTTTCTCCGTTCGGGGCTTGTGGGGCGGGCCGAGCGCCTACTCCTTCTTCTCGGGCTGCGGGGGCGGCGCGGCGGGCTTATGAGCCTCGGGCGCGGCCTGCGCGCCGGCCTCGCCCTGGAACCTGCGGATGATGACGCGCGTGCCGGGCGTCGCGTTGGGCGGCAAGGCCTCGTCGAGCTTCCGCTCCCAGAGGCCCATGCCCATGCCCATGCCGTCGATCGGATCGAGGCCATCGCCCAGCATCTCGATGGTTTTGCTCACCAGGATCCGCACCGGCGCGGCGCTGCCGGAATCGTCCTTCATGTCGCGCGCGAAGAACTTGACGTTGTCCGCGGCCTCGAAGACGGCCAAGTCGGCCGCCCCCTGCCGTTTGGCCTCGCGGTAGGCGCGGATGCGCGCCAGGATGCCGGCGACGTCGTGGGCCGGCGCGGCCTCGGCGGGGGCTGCGCGGGCTCTTCGGCTCGCGCGGCGGGCAGGGCCATGGCGGCGGCCAGGGTCAATGCGAGTTGCTGTGCGTTCATCTCGGGGTTCCTTTCATCGGAGGGCTGGGCCGGTTCGGGAAGGGGTACCACGGCGGCGATTTCCGCGGGCACGGGCGCGGCCGGAGGCGCCGGCGCGGCGGCATCCTGTTGCCGCGGGCGCGATTCGAGCAAGGCGCCCACGGCCAGCATGGCCAGGAGCAGCGCGGCCGCGACGGCGGCCGCCAGCCCGCGACGGCCGGCGCGGGCCGCCGCGAACGGGTCGCCCGCGCGAGGCGCAGGGCCCACCGGCGCCAGTTCGGCGCACGGCGCGCCGGGGAGCGCGGCGTCGAGCTTGGCCAGCAGCGCCGCCGGCGCGGCCATGCTTGCCCCGGCGAGCAGGGCGGGGGCGAAGGTCGCGCCCGAACGGGCCAGGTCCGCGCGCAGCAGCCCGACGGCGCGCTCCAGTCGGTCGCGGAGCGTCTGGCGCGGGATCTCCAGCGCCTCGGCGGCTTCGTTCAGGCGCAGGCCCTCGAGGTAGCAGAGCATCACCGCCACGCGCAGGTCTTCGGGGAGTTCCTCGATCGCCAGGCGGACGATCTCGCGCAGCTCCGCCTCGCCGGAGGCCGTCTCGGGCGTGGGCATGCTGGGTTCTCCGGTGCGCGCATCGCGGCGCGCGGCTTCGAGCAGGTTCCGGCCGCGGCGCCGCCCGCGCAGGGCGTTCAAGCCGCATTGCACGACGGCCCGATACACCGCCGCGCGGAAGGACTCGGGGCCTTCGAAGCCGTGGGTGCGCGAGAGCAGCTTGAGGCAGGCTTCCTGCACCGCGTCTTCGGCGTCTTCGCCCGGCCCGAGCAGCCGCGCGGCCACGGAGTAGGCGCGGTCGCGGTGGGCCTTGAGCAACTCGCCCAGGGCCGCCGGGTCCCGCTCCAGGCGCCAGCGTTCCAGGCGCGCGGCGATTTGGTGTTCGGTCATCGAGTCGGCCTCGTCCGGTGTGCCAAGCCTATACGCCCCGGCCATCCCACCCAGGACGGCGGAAAATCGCGGGAACTTGAAGGAGATTGAATTGCACGACGTGGCGGCGGGCGGATGCGTCCCGGCGACTATTCGCTTTCCGAAGCGGACTCGCCGAAGCTGGCCCGCGCCACATCGGGACCGTGGTGCATTTCCATGATGCGGTGCAGTCCGACGAGCTTGAGCACGGTCTTCACCCGTTCGTGCACGCCGGCGAGCTTGAGGATCGCGAGGTTTTCGTAGCAGAGCAGATGCAGGGTCACGACGGCCCCGACCTGCAAGGATGAAATCTGGTCGATTGCGCTCAGATCGGCGACGAACTTCCGCTCGCCGTCCACGGTCAGCAACTGCTCGACGATCTCGGAGGTTTCCTGTGGCGCGGCGAGATCCTGGCTGGTCAGGCGCAGGATCACGACATCCTTGATCTTCTGGATTTCCATGCCGTGCTCCGCATCCCGTACCCGTTCGATACACGCTGCTCAGGCCGTGCGCTTCTTCCTGGCCGTCTTGCGCGCGGCGGCGCGCGGGGCGCGGCGCCGCTCTTCCTTCTTGACGGCCGGCTCGGGCTCGAGCGGCGGCGCATCGAGCGCCGGCGCGGGGCGGCGCGGGCCGCTCCTGCCGTAGGCGCCTCGCGCATAGCCCAGGAGCCGGCTCAAGGTCGGGCGCAGGTCCTTGCGCGGCACGACCATGTCGATTTGCCCGTACTTGAGCAGGAACTCGGAGGTCTGGAAGCCTTCCGGCAGCCGCACCTTGATGGTCTGTTCGATCACGCGCGCGCCGGTGAAGCCGATCATCGCCCCGGGTTCCCCGACGATCACGTCGGCGAGGAAGGCGAAGCTGGCGGAGACGCCGGCGAGGGTCGGATCGCTGAGGATCGTGTAGTAGCCGAGGCCGGCCTCGTTGTGCCGCTGCAGGGCCGCGGAGGTTTTGGCCATCTGCATCAGGGAGAGCGCGCCTTCCTGCATGCGCGCGCCGCCGCTGCAGCAGACGATCGCCACCGGCCAGCCCTTCGCCGTGCCGTGTTCGATGGCGCGCGCGATCTTTTCGCCGACCACCGAGCCCATCGAGGCCCCGATGAACTGGAAGTCCATCACGCAGAAGACCAGCGGCTGCCCTTCGATGCGCCCTTCGCCGCAGAGCACGGCCTCCTTCTCGCCCGACTTCGCGCGCCCTTCGTCCAGACTCTGGAGGTAGCTCTTGTGCGCCTTGAAGCCGAGCGCGTCGACGGTTTCGAGGTTATCGAAGAGTTCGACCCAGGAGCCTTCGTCCAGGGTGATCTCGACTCGCTTGCGCGCGTTGACGCGGAAGTGGAAGTCGCAGTGCTTGCAGCAGTAGAAGTGCCGTTCGATGTCGCCGACGAAGAGGGTCTGGCCGCATTCGGCGTTGCCGCATTTGCGGAATTGCGCCTCGGTCTGGACGTTGCGGCGTCCCCCGTTGCTCTCTTCGCGCGCGGCGCGTCGTCCGGTCAGGGCCACTGGTTCAGCTCTTGGGTTGGTCAGCTTCCGCGGAGGCCGCGGATGGCCTTCTTGTAATCCGTCTCGCCGAAGACGGCGGTCGCGGCGACGATCACCTGCGCGCCGGCCTCGCGGACCGCCGCGGCGTTCTCGTCCTTCACGCCGCCGTCGATCTCGAGGAGCAGCTTCGGGCCGAAGCGCTCGCGGGCCTCCTTATACTTCGGCAGGCATTGCGTCATCATCTGCTGCCCGCTGAAGCCGGGGTTGACGGTCATGATCAGGAGCATCTCGAGGATGTCCTTGAACGGATCGGCGGCCCAGACGGCGGTGGCGGGTTTGAGCGCCAGCGCGGCCTTCGCGCCGTGCTTCATGGCGAGCTCCAGCGCCTGCCGCGGGTTGCCTTCGGCTTCCGGGTGCACGCTGATCCAGTCGGCGCCGCCCTTCACGAAGCGCTCCACGTAGCGCTCGGGCTGCTGGATCATCAGGTGGCAGTCCAGCGGCAGGTCGGTCAGCCGGTTCAGGGCCTCGACGACGAACGGCCCGAAGGTCATGTTCGGGACGAAGTGCCCGTCCATGACGTCCACGTGGAGCCAGTCGGCGCCGGCCGCTTCGATCGCCTGCAGCTCGTCCTTCAGCCTGGCCCAGTCCGCCGAGATGACCGACGGGGCGATCAGCGTCTTCCCGTTGCCTGCCATGGTTCAGGCTCCTTCGATGGGCGCCACTGGCCTGGGCCGGCGGCTTTGCGGCTCAGCCCAGCTTGTGCGCCAGTTCCATCAGGTCGGCCATGCGGTTCGAGAACCCGCACTCGTTGTCGTACCAGCTCACGACCTTCAGGATGCGCTTGTCGAGGACCGCGGTGAGGCTGGCGTCCACGATGCTGGAGTTCGTGTTGCCCAGGATGTCGCTGCTGACGATGGGATCCTCGGTATAGCCCAGGATGCCCTTCAGCGGGCCTTCGGAGGCGGCTTTCAGCGCGCCCTTGACCTCGTCGGCGGTCACGTCCTTGGACAGTTCGAGGCTGCAGTCGATCAGCGAGCCGTCGGGCACGGGGACGCGGAAGGAGAGCCCCTCGACCTTGCCCATCAGATCCGGGATCACCGCGCCGATGGCCTTCGACATGCCGGTGGTGGTGGGGATGATGTTCACCGCCGCGGCGCGCGCTCGGCGCAGGTCGCTGTGGATCATGTCCGCGATGCGCTGGTCGTTGGTGTAGGCGTGGATCGTCGTGATCATGCCCTTCACCAGGCCGAACTTCTCGTGGATCACCTTCAGCAGCGGCGCGGTGCAGTTCGTGGTGCAGCTCGCGTTCGAGAAGGTCTTGTGTTCGGCCTTGAGCTGGCCGTGATTGACGCCCATCACGATCGTCGCGTCGATCTTGTCCTTGGCGGGCGCGCTGAGCAGGACCTTCTTCGCGCCGGCGGCCAGGTGGTCGCCGTAGCCGCCCTTGGGGGACGACTTCTCGGTGAAGAAGCCCGTGCACTCGCAGGCGATCTCGACGCCCAGGTCCTTCCAGGGCAGTTCCTTCGGGGCGCGCACGGCCAGGATCGGGATCTTCCTGCCGTTGACGATCAGGTTCGTGCCTTCGTGACCCACCTCGCCCGGGAACTGCCGGTGCACCGAGTCGTACTTGAGGATGTGCGCCAGGGAGGCGGCGTCGGAGAGATCGTTGATGGCGACGACGTCGAAGGCGCTCCCGCGGCTGGACAGCACGCGGAAGAGCAGCCGGCCGATGCGGCCGAACCCGTTGATGGCGACTTTGATGCCCATGGCGTTGCATTCCCCTGACTTGGACCGACTCCCGCAGCCCCGGTCGCGTCGCCCGGGCGGCGGGCTGCTCCTCGCGCTCCGTGCGAAGGTGCCAAGATAGTGCGGACCCCGCTCAAGTCAAAGGCGTTGCGCACCTGGAAGGCGTCCCGTATCCTGAGCCGAGCCCAAACGCCCGCGCCCGCACGCGCGCCTCGACCGGGAGCCCCAGCATGGCCGACCAGGAAGACGAAATCGGCTGGACCCTCTGCGTCTACGCCCACCGCGGCTTGCCGCCCGACCGGCAGGACTTCACCGACCTCGCCAAAGCCGAGAAGGCCTTCGAGCAGGCCAAGAGCGCCGCGATCCTGTTCCAGACCCGCCCGCCCATCAAGGGGCTCGGCTGGGTCAAGTTGAAGCAGAAGGACTTTCCAACACCGGCGCCCGCGGCCAAGCCCGAGCCGGCCGCGAAGGCGTGAGCGCGGCGCGCGCGCGCCGGATTCGCACAGACCAGGAACCAGACCATGGCCGTCCCTTTCCAGCCCTCCGGCGCGTGGACCGCGCTGATCACTCCGTTCGAGCCGCAAGGGCGCCTGGACCGCGAGGCCTACCGGCGCCTGATCGAGTTCCAGCTCGCGCAGGGCATCGACGGGCTCGTCCCGGCCGGCACGACCGGCGAGTCCCCCACGCTGACCTGGGACGAACATAACGAGATCATCGAGGCCGCCGTCCAGGCCGCCGCGGGTAAGACCCCCGTCCTGGCCGGCACCGGCTCCAACAGCACCGACGAGGCCGTCGCCGCCACCAAGCACGCCCGGGAGGCCGGCGCCAGCGCCGTGCTGCTGGTGGACTGCTACTACAACAAGCCTTCGAGCCTCGAACTGCGCGTGGAGTACTACGAGCGCGTGCTGACGTGGGTGCCCGAAATCCCCATCGTGCCCTACATCATTCCCGGCCGCAGCGTGTCGGCGCTCGCCGCCGCGGACCTGGCGATCCTGCACCGCGGCCACCCCAAGCGGGTGCCGGCCGTGAAGGAGGCCACCGGCGACCTGGAGCGCATGAAGGAGGACCGCGCGCTGGCCGGCCCGGGCCTGGCGATTCTCAGCGGCGACGACCCGCTCACGCTGGACATGATGCGGGAACCGGGAATCGCCGCGGCGGGCGTGATCTCGGTGATGACCAACCTTTTCCCCGCGCCGGTCCGCGCGATGGTCGCCGCGCAGCGCGAAGGGCGGGCCGCGGAAGCCCAGGCCTGCGCGAAGAAGCTGGCGCCCGTCTTCGACTTGGTCGTCTGCGGCGTCAAGAACGAGCGGAAGCTTCCCGACGGCCGGAGCATCGACGTGCAGGACAAGTTCCCCAATCCGGTCCCGGTCAAGACGATGATGGCCGGCCTGGGCCTGCCCGCCGGCTCCTGCCGCCCGCCGCTGGGCCGCATGACCGCGCCGGCCGTCGAGCGCTGCCGCCAGGCCTTGCGCGAGGTGTACGCGGCCGCGCCGGAATTCTTCAAGCCGCTCGAGGAAACCTTCGGCGTCCACGCCGGCGACCGGCTGCGGGACGACGCGGCGTGGAAGGCGCTGGCGCGGGCCTGAGCATGGCGCTCAAGGCCTGGATCACGCTCGCCTTCGGTTTCTGGGTGATCGCCGGCGGCGTCTGGCGCTACGTGCAGGCCGAGAGCGCGAACGCGCTGGGATTCGGCCTGTTCATGGGCGTCCAGGCGCTGGCAGGCGCGGCGCTCTTCTTCGTGAACAAGCCGCTCGCGGGCCGGATCGTCGCCGGCGTGGCGGTGCTTTTCGTGGGCGGGTTTTTCGCCGTCAAGGGCCCAAAGGAAGGCTTCGACGCGCGCGTCGCGATCACCCTCGCCGCCAGCCTGATCGAGGCGCTGGTCCTGGTCCTGCCGCTCAAGCGCGCGCCGGAACCTGAAGCCGCCTGAGCAAGAACGCTCAGCCGGTCTCCGCGTCGGGCGGCCTGCGTTTCTTCCTTTTTCTCTTCGCTGCGGGCTCGGGCTCCTCCGCGGGCGGCGTAGCGGCCGCGTATTTTTGGCGCAGCTTCTCCATCCGCTCCAGACATTCCTGGAGCATGTCTTCCAGTTCGTCCGGCTCGAAGATCACGCCTTCGACGTAGAAGATGACCCGCTGCCCGTGCCCGTAGACGCAGGCGCCGGTGTTGCGGGTCTGGTCGATGATGGGGAAGGCGCAATCGGCGTTGCGGAAGCCGAAGATCGTCTGCTCGTACCAGGTCTCGTCCTCGTCCATGCCCGCGCGCTCGGTGACGCAGTATTCGTAGTCGAAGATCGCCAGTTCGTGCGCGCCGACGCGCCCGCGGTAGGGCCGGCGGAAGTTGCGTCTGGCGCCGCGGCGAAAGAAGCCCAGCTCGCGCAGGTCGGCGAAGAGTTCGTCGTGCTGCGCGGAGACCCGTTCCAGGCCCATCGCTTTGAGGAGGCCTTCGACCGCGGGGTCGCGCGCCTCCTGGCGCTTGCGCTTCGCGCGCCGCTGCCACGCCGCTTCGAAACGCCGGGCCATCCAGCGGAGCAGATGGTAGATAAACCGGTCCATGGCCAGGCATGCCCAGTGTGGGGGTTCGACGGCAGCCGGTTCATCCTGCAAAATCCTGGACTAAAAGCAAGACAAGACATGGATTCCTGGTACGCTTTATGGGCGTTCCATGGCAGGGTATGAGGCGTAAGGCAACGTTCCGTCGGCGAGGCGGATATGCGCATGCCTTCAAGGTATTCGACACGGTCCTCACCGCCGTCCTGGCTGGCCGTATGCGTGGCGTTGCTCCTGGCCGGCGCGGCGTGGGGGGAAGACGCCGACTGGCCCGCCTGGCGTCACGACGCCCAGCGCAGCGCCGCGACGAGCCACGCGCTGCCCGAGCGGCTGCAACTCGCGTGGCGGGTTGACCTCCCGGCTCCGAAGCCCGCTTGGTATCACGAGCCCCGGCTGCAGTTCGACGCGGCCCCGCAGCCGGTGATCAAGGACGGCCGGCTCTTCGTGGCATCCAGTTCCAACGATGCCGTGTACGCGTTCGATGCCGTGAGCGGCAAGCCGTTGTGGCGCTTCCACGCCGAGGCGCCGGTGCGTCTCGCACCGCTGGCCTGGAAGGACTCGCTCTTCTTCGTCTGCGACGACGGGTGGCTCTACGCGCTCGACGCCAAAGATGGGGCGCCGCGCTGGAAGTTCCGCGCCGGCCCCCCGGAGCGCGCGGTGCTCGGCAACGGCCGGCTGATCGATGCCTGCCCCGCGCGCGGCGGCCCGGTGCTGGTGGACGGGACGCTCTACTGCGCCGCCGGCGTCTGGCCTTTCATGGGCGTCTTCGTCCACGCGCTGGACGCCGAAACCGGAAAGGTGCTCTGGACCAACGACCGCACGGGCGAGGAGTACCACACGCAGCCGCATCTTTCGTCCTCCTACGGCGGCCCCTCGCCTCAGGGCTATCTGGCGGCATCCGGCGAGGCGCTCATCCTGCCCAGCGGCCGCGCGCGGCCGGCGATTTTCGAGCGCGCCACGGGGGCCCTGAAGCCGTACGCGAGCGGCTTCAAGGGCGGGTCCTGGTCGATCGCCTGCACGCCTCGCTGCATCGTGAACGGCGGCTGGATTTACGATCTCGGCTCCGGTGCGCTGGGATATCCCCTGGATCCCGAGCGGCCGGCCTGGGACCAGCAGGTCGTGGCGGAAGGAGAGACGCTGTATTCGGTCATCGGGACGGCCGTGAAGTTCGACCTGTCCCGCACGCCGCTGCCGCCCGACCTGGACCGGGCCGTCTGGCAGCGCATGCATTCGCCCAAGCTCAACGCCTTTTACAAACAACGGAATATTACCGGCTTCGAAGGCCGGTACAGGCTGGCGAAAGAAGACCTGCTCGAGGACTTCGAGGCCGCCCAATTCGCCACCCGCAAAGACCGCGCGCCTCGCCCCGAGCGGCTTCCGGAGTCCCCGGACCTGGAGGCGCTCTGGATCAAGGCCGGGACGCGCCTGTACGGCCATCGGGGCCAGACGCTGATGGCCCTGGACCTGCCTGCCGGTCGCGCATCCTGGCAGGCGGACATCGAAGGGCGCGTGGGCGCCATGGCCGCGGCCTCGGGGATGCTCTTCGTCTGTACGAAGGAAGGCCGGCTCTACGCCTTCGGCGCGCAGGCGGGAGCGCCTGCCGAGCCGGCGCCGCGGGTCGAGGCCCCCGCGCCCCTTGCCACGGAGATCCTGGAGCAGGCGCAGAGGCTGCTCGACGCCGCGCGCACGACGGAAGGCTACGCGCTCGTGCTGGGCTTGTCCGACGGGAAACTCCTGGAAGCCTTGGCGCGCCGCTCGAACCTCCGCCTGATCGGCGTGGACCGGGACGCCCAACGGATCGACGCGCTGCGCCGGCGCTACGACGCGGCCGGCCTGTACGGCGAGCGCCTCGCCCTGCGCACGGGCGACCCGGCCCGCTTCCCGTTCCCGCCGTACCTCGCGAACCTGATCCTCTCCGAGGATCCCATGTACCTCGCCGAACTCCTGCACGACCGGGAATCGCAGGCGCGTCTGTACGGCTGGCTGCGCCCCTACGGCGGGCGGATCCTGGCACCCTGCGAAGGCACGCTGCGCCAGGCGCTCCTCGACCGGCTGCTCGGGGCGCGGCTGGAGGGCGCCGAGGCCATGCTGGACGCCTGGGGCGTCTGCCTGGTGCGCGCCGGAGGGCTGCCGGGCGCGGGCGTCTGGACCCAGCAGCATGGCGACGCGGCCAACACCATGTCCTCGCGGGACGAACTCGTCCAGGCGCCTTTCGGCGTGCTCTGGTACGGCGGCGACGCCGACGGCGACTTCTTCCCGGACCGGCACGCGCTGCGCCCGCGCCCGCAGGTCCTCGGCGGGCGGCTCTTCGTCGAGCATACGGAGCGCATCACGGCCTTGGACGTATACACGGGCCGCCGGCTGTGGCAGGCCGAACTCCCTGGGCATGCCCCGCAAAGCAGCTACGGCAACCGCATGGTTTCGACGCCGGAATGCCTCTATGCCCTCGGCGACGGAGGCTGTGCGTTGCTGGTTCCCGAGACGGGGAGGCCGAAGGCGGTTTTCAACCTGACGGGCTCGCCGGAATGGCGCCAGGTGGCCGTCTCCGGGGAATTCCTCGTCGCGTGCCTCGATCCGCTGCTCGGCGCGGACGCGGCCGCAGAGCAGCACCGGAAGCTGGAACTGGTCAGCTACCCCGAAGGTTCCCGTTCCTGGCCAGCTACTTCGAGCCGGCGGTTGGCTGTCCTGGACCGGCATACGGGCAGGCTGCTCTGGGAGCGCCCCGCCCGCCTCGCGTACCGGCATGCGGCGCTGGCCGCCGGGAAGGACCGGCTTTTCTGCGTCGACTACCTCCCCGAGTCCATTCGGAAGGCCCTGGGCCGCTCCGACAACCCGGCGCCGCGCCCGGCGCTGCTGGCCTTGAACCTGGAGACCGGCGCGGTGCTCTGGGAGCAGCCGCTCGAGATCGAAGGCACGTGGGTCGGGTACGACGCGCGGAGCGAAGCGCTGGTCGTCGGGCAGGACGCGCTGGGTATCGGATTCCAGCCTGGGAAGGTCTCGGTCCGGAGCGCCGCGACGGGCCTGGAGGTCTGGTCGCGGGCTTCCCGCGAAGCCCACGGCTATCCGATCAGCGGCACGAGCCTTGTCTGCGGGAACCAGGGCTGGGATCTGGAAACCGGAAAAGTCGCGCAACTCTCGATTCGCAGGGAGTACAGTTGCACGGCCATCCTCTCCAGCACCCATCTCCTGACGTACCGCTCGTCCTGCTCCGGATTCCTGGACCTGAAGAACGGGAGCGGCACCGGCAATCTGGGAGGCATGCGCGCGGGCTGCATCGGCAACCTGATCGCCGCCGACGGCGTACTGAGCGCCCCGCGCAGCGCCCACGGCTGCGATTGCAACTACTCCAACCAGACGTCGCTGGCGCTGATCCACGATCCGGGCGCCGACCTGTGGGGTTGGGGCGCGCAGCCGCGGAACCTCCGGCGCACCGCCGTCAACCTGGGCGCGCCGGGCGATCGCGGCGACGAGACCGGCACGTTCTGGCTGGGCTTTCCGCTCACGGCGCGCCCCTACCCCAGGGCCACGGTCCAGGCTGAAGGAGCGATTCGCTGGGTGCGCCTCCACACGTCGCGCGTGACCGACGCGGAACGGTCCTGGGTCTGCGCCTCGGCGGGCATCGGGCTGCGCTCGCTCACCCTGCCCCTGGAACCCGAGCAGCGCGGCACGCTCACCGTGCGCCTCCATTTCGCGGAACTCGAGGACGCCCTTCCGGGCGAACGAGTCTTCGATGTCCGCCTGCAAAATCGACTGGTCCGCCCGAACCTGGACGTGGCGAAGGAGGCCGGCGGGCCGCGCCGGGGCTTGGCGCTGACCTTCAAGAGCGTCGAGTCCGGGGAGGCGCTGCAAGTGAACCTGGATCCGGTCGAAGACGCAAAGCGCCCGGAGCCCTTGCTTTGCGGGCTGGAACTGCTCGTGGAGCCGGTCGATTCGGGCGCATCGCCCGGCCGGGAAAAGTGACCGGAAAGCAACAGTTCGCTCAAAGTCGAACGGTCCTGGCGGTCTCATGCGCGCCCGCCCGGGAGCCCCATTTCGCCCTCCGGTTGACAAGCGCCGCCGGGCCTTCGATAACGCACTGGCAAATTCCATTTCCTGTTTGGCCCGGATCGGCGTGAGGATTCCAGCGGATGCGCGTGGTACGTCCCTTTACCGTCGTGCCGTACTTGCCCGAGTCCATTCGGTCGTTGCGCGATATCGCCTACAACCTGTGGTGGACCTGGAACCAGGATGCGCGCGAACTCTTCGTGCGCATCGACCCCGACCTGTGGACGAGTTGCGGGCACAACCCCGTGGCGATGCTGGGACGGGTAAGCCAGGAGCGGTTGCTCGAGGTCTCGCGCGACGACGGTTTCCTCGCCCATCTGGAGCGCGTGCGCGATACGCTGGAGGCCTACCTGAGCGCCAAGACCTGGTACGACCAGCTCATCGGCGACGCCCCGCGGCACACGATCGCGTACTTCTCCGCGGAGTTCGGGCTCCACGAATGCCTGCCGATCTATTCGGGCGGCCTGGGGCTGCTGGCCGGCGACCACCTCAAGAGCGCTTCGGGCCTTGGCCTGCCCCTGGTGGGCGTGGGGCTGGCCTACTACAACGGCTACTGCCGCCAGTACCTCAACGCCGACGGCTGGCAGCAGGAGTTCCTGCACGGCAACGATTTCTACAGCCTGCCCAGCACGCTCGAACGCGACGCGCAGGGCCAGCCGCTGCTGGTCTCGATCCAGGTTCCCAAGCCCGACCGGGACGTCTGGTTCCAGATCTGGCGGGTCCGCGTGGGCCGCGTCTCGCTCTTCCTTCTCGACTCGAAGATCGACTGCAATCGTCCCGAAGACCGTTCGATCAGCGACCAGCTCTACGGCGGCGATTACGAGCACCGTTTCGTCCAGGAACTGGCGCTGGGCGTGGGCGGCCTGCGCGCGCTGAAGGCCCTGGGCATCCAGCCCGACGTCTGCCACATGAACGAGGGCCACAGCGCCTTCCTGGCCGTCGAACGCATCCGGGAACTGGTGGAGCAACTCGGCCTGAGCTTCGAACAAGCGCGGGAGGCCGTCATTCCCGGCAACGTCTTCACCACGCATACGCCCGTGCCCGCGGGGATCGACCGCTTCGGCGCGGACCTGATCGACAAGTATTTCGGGTCCTGGTTCAAGAAGCTGGGCCTGGACCGCAAGGCCTTTCTCGCCCTGGGCCGCCAGAATCCCCACGACGAGCAGGAGCCGTTCAGCATGGCGATCCTGGCCCTGAAGACCGCCGGCTACTCGAACGGCGTCTCGAAACTGCACGGGGAAGTCTCGCGCCGGATGTTTCGCGGGATCTGGCCGGAGGTGCCCGAACACGAGACGCCCATCGACCACGTCACCAACGGCTGCCACGTGCGCAGCTACGTCAGCGACCCGCTGAACGAGCTCTTCATCCGCTACGCCGGGATGCGCTGGACCTACGAGGCCGCCGAGGCCGACGCCAACTGGCGCGGGCCGGACCTGCTGCCGGACGCCGAACTCTGGCGCGTGCACGAGCGCTGCCGCGCGAACCTGGTCACCTGGGGCCGGCAGCGCGTGAAGAAGCAGCTCAAGCGCCGCGGGGCCTCGCCGCGCGAAGTGGAGGGCGCCGACGAGATCCTCGACCCGGAAGCGCTCACCATCGGCTTCGCGCGCCGCTTCGCCACCTACAAGCGCGCCACGCTGCTCTTCCAGGACCCCGAGCGCCTTTCCAGCCTGCTCAACCAGAAGGACCGCCCCGTGCAGATTCTCTACGCGGGCAAGGCGCATCCCAAGGACGAGGCCGGCAAGGCCTTCATCCAGCAGATCGTGAAGTACGCGCGCGACGAGCGATTCCGCAAGCATATCGTCTTCCTGGAAGACTACGACATCACCACCGCGCGCTACCTGGTCCAGGGCGTGGACGTCTGGCTCAACACGCCCCGCCGGCCCCATGAGGCCAGCGGCACCAGCGGGATGAAAGCCGCGGCCAACGGCGTGCTCAACTGCTCGATTCTCGACGGCTGGTGGTGCGAGGGCTACGACGGCATCAACGGCTGGGCTATCGGCAGCGGCGAGGATTACGAGGACGCGCAGTACCAGGACAACGTCGAGAGCCGCGCGCTCTACGACCTGCTCGAGAAGCACGTCGTCCCGCTGTTCTACCAGCGCGGGCGCGACGAACTCCCGCGCGAGTGGATCAAGCGCATGAAGCGCGCGCTCCAGACCTGCATCCCCATGTTCAGCACGCATCGCATGCTCCGCGACTACGCGCAGAAAGCCTACGTCCCCGCGGGGAGGCGCGCCGCCGTCATGAACCAGGACGGCTGCGCGGCGGCCCGCGAATTGTGGGATTGGAAGATGGGGCTCTTCCAGAAGTGGGCGCAGATCCGCATCGAGCGGATCGATACGCCGGCCGACGGCGAGATCCAGGTCGGGCGGAACCTGGAGGTCACCGCCAAGGTCCACCTCGGCCCGATCCGGCCCGAATCCGTCGACGTGCAGGTCTTCTCGGGGCTTCTCGACGAGCAGGGGCGCATCTCCGCCGGCACGGCCCTGGGCATGGCGCGGGACGCCCACGCGGCGCTGCCCGAGGGCTTCCACCTCTTCCGCGTGCAGATCCCTTGCGGGGCCTCCGGCCGCTTCGGCTTCGCCGTCCGCGTGCTGCCGCGGCATTCCAATCTCTCGACCACCTTCGTGCCGGGCCTGATTACCTGGGCCTGAACGGACGGCCGCGGCGCCGTCTTGCTCGCCGCCAAGGGAGACCGCGCATGCCCCGCGTCCGCAGCAGGCTCAGCCGCCGGCGCATCGCCTTCATCGGCGCCAGCTACCTGTTCTGCCATACCGCCGTCCGGGACATGCTCCTCAACGGGCAGCTCGACGAGAGCGACCTCGTCCTCTACGACCTCAACCCCGAGCCGCTGAAGCTCGAGCACGACGTCATCGCGCGGATGATCCGGCAGCGCGCCGCCGGCATGACCGTGCGCATGGCCCGCTCGCGGAGCGAGGCGATACGCGGGGCCGATTACGTCGTGGTGAGCGTCCTCGCCGGCGGCCTGGAACTGGCCGAAAAGGAGGACCGGCTCTGCCGCAGGCACGGCATCCGGCATACCGTGGGCGACACCGTCGGACCGATGTGCGCCGCGCGCGTGCTGCGCCAGGCGCCCCTGCTGGTGGACATCGCCCGCGACATGGAGAAGCTCTGCCCCGGCGCGCCGCTGCTGAGCCCCACCAACCCGATGACCGCGCTGGTCACCGCCGTGCACCGCTACACCTCGGTGCGCTGCATCGGCATCTGCCACGGCACGCACTTCGCGCTTGAGATCCTGGCCCAGGCGTATCGCGCGAAGGAAAAGGACGTCCGCGTCAACGTGGTCGGCGTGAACCATCTGGGTTTCATCGACGGCGTGACGATCGGCAGGCGCCGCGTCCCCGTCGAGCGCGCCATCGACCGGATCCTGAAGCAGGGCGGGGCGAGCTACGACGATCCGGCCGGGCACACCGAGGGTCTGGACTGCACGATCCGTTACGCCAAGCTGGCCGGATACCTGCCCAACAACGGAGACCATCACTTCCTGGAGTTCTTCCCCTGGTATCTCGCGCCGCACGCCTTCAAAAACGGGAGGAACAAGTACAAGATCGACCACCGCCTGCTCAACGTCCCCGCGCGCCGCAGGCGCAAGAAGTTCCTGAAGAAGCTGCTCAGCCGCTGGGCGTACGGGCCCGAGCCGATCCCCGACATGCATCGCGCGGGCGGCGAGCACATCGAGGACATCATCCTGGGGCTGGAGGGGCGGCACCGCGCGATGACGCTCGACCAGCTTCATCTCAACGTGCCCAACGCGGGCTCGGTCCCCAACCTCCCGGACGGCGCGATCCTGGAATTGACCGTCGAGCCCGCCAAACGCGGCTTCCGCCCCGTGAAGAACCCCGCCCTGGATCCCTACCGCTGGGGCGTCCTCGCGCCGCTGGTGGCGCTGAACGAACTCTCCGCGAAGGCGGCGATCGAGCGGGACAAGCAGGCCTTCGTCCGCGCCCTGCTGCTGGACCCGCTGCTCCACGATATCGCGTCGCTGCCCAGGCTCGCGGAAGGACTGTGGGACCTCAATCGCGCCTTTGCCAAGCCCCTGCGCTGAGCGCGCCTACCGATACAACGGCAGATAGCGGTAGTAGACCTCCAGGCAGAGCGCGCACATGGCCGTCTGATAGACGCGCCCGCCGACCTTGCACCAGACATCGTCGGGGTCCCACGAGCCGTCCAGGTCCTGGAGGCTCCCGTCGAGCGGGCCGCCCTTGCGCTGGCTGGGTACCAGCGCCGCCTTGAGCGCCTCGTTCCAGCGCTTCCAGGTCTCGCCGCCGTGCTGGAAGAGGCCAAGCGTCGCATAGTACCAGTGATAGGACGTCTGCGGCGCGCCGCCGAGGTTGGCGGTGGGCGGCCAGGCGGGTAAGAACTGCGAAGTGAGTTCGGCCTGGTAGCGCGTCTCGTCGCCGCGGCCCATGAACTGGAAGCAGACCATGCCGACGGCCGTCATCGTCTCGCCCTTGTGCGCGTAATGCGCCGCGTCGGGGCTGTAGCGAACCCGGCCCAACTGCTTGCCGTCCTGGTAGGTCTCGTCGGCCATTCGCGCCACCGCCCCGGGTTTTTCGGTGACTCGTTCAAGTGCCGCGATGGCCTTTTCGAAGCAAGCCGGGTCCGTGCCAAGCCCCGCGACCTTGGCGCTCTTCAGCGCCATCACGTTCCAGCCGATCAGCGAGGTGGACTTGTGCGGCCCATGCTGCCACGTGCCGTCGTCGTAGTCCTGGTCGCCGACGATCCAGTCCACCCCTTTCTGCGCGGCCTTGCCAACGGTTGGATTACGGCCCATGGCGTAGGCCTCGCAGAGCGCCAGCGTGCAGAGCGCCACGTCGTATTTCTCGTACTCCTGCCCGTTGCGGTTTTTCGGGCCGCCCCAGCCGCCGTCCTCGCGTTGCCGCGAGAGAATCCACTGCACCGCCCGCTTGACGTTGTCTCGATGCTTGCCGATTTTCTCGGTGTGCCCCGCGCCCAGGAAAGCCAGCAGCGCCAAGGCCGAAATACCTTCTTCGGAACCGTCATCCCAAACCTTCCCGCCGCCGCCGTATTTCTTGTAGTCCCAGTGGCCGTCGGCTTCCTGATGGCGCGCGAGCCAAGCCAAGGCGGCATCCACGGCCGATTCGGTGGCCACGCCGCCGCCGCCCCGGAGGGCCAGCTTTCGCCTGCCGCCGCCGGTGCGCTGCCCGAAGGCTCCCCCGCCGCCGCCGCCCAGGCCCAGCGCGGCCACGCTGCCGGTCCCGCCGAGAAGCGCGTCGGCCAGTCCATCTTCGCCGCGCGCGGAGTTCAGGTCCGACTCGTTGGCCGTCTCGACGTGATCGGCGACCTCGACTTCCTCGTGCACGACAATCGGCTGTTCCGTCACGACATCCGTAACCGCTTCCACGGGAAGGGGCTGTCTGAAGATATCGCGGACGCGCGTCGGGTCGGGCTCGGGCGGATCCTTCTGCTTCATCAAATCGGTGGTGAAAACCAATTGATCTTCGCGAACCTGGAGAAGCGCCATCCCGACGAGCGTCAGGAGCAGGAGCAGGAGCGCATGGAAGGCGCCGCTGATCGCCCACCAGGGGGCGGCACCCAGGCGCCGCTGGAGCGATTCGGTGAAGCTTGGCACGGGCGGGAGCAGCCGTTCGTGGTCGGGTGAAAGCGGAGCGGGGTGTACGGCGATCTCCTTCAGACGCTTGCCGGTGGTCTCATTGAAGTTCGGACGCAGAGCCTGCGGCCCAATGGCGTTGCGCAACAAGGTCTGGACGCCGCGGTATTGCCGCTCCAACTCGGCGCAACGCGGACAGGAACGCTGGTGTGCCTGCAGCGCGCCGCGTTCATCGGCGGATGCCCCGCCATCGGCGTAGTCGGGCAACCGCTCGGCGAACTGGCGGCAAGAGGCGATCGTTAGCATGCGCCTACTCCCTAGCTTCCGGAGGCGGAACCGGCTTGGCGGACGGTTCAAGGAAATCCTTCAACTTGCCAAAGAGCAGCTTCGCGGCTTCACAGAGCTTCCAGCGGACGGTCCCGGCCGGTTCGTTCAGCCGTTCGGCAATCTCGTCGCAGGAGAGCTGCTTCCAGAAGCGCAAGACCACGACCCCGCGCAGAGGAGGCGGCAGCGCCTCGATGGCGCGCGCGACGGCCTCCCGGGTCTCTAGCAGACTGAAGCCGCCGGTGGTCGCAGCGCGAGGGCGAACGTCGCGCGCCGTCTGCGCAGCGCTTTTGCGCCGGCGCAGGAAATCCAACGCGTTGGCGCGATTCATCCGGCGCAACCAAGCCCCCAGACTACGTGCCTGGACCAACCGCTCTTCGTGGCTCAGTGCTTCGCAGAAGGTTTCCTGAACCACGTCCTCGGCATCCGCAAGATCACCTACCAGGGAGAGCGCCTGATTGACCAATTCGCCCCGGTAGCGTTCCACGAGTTCCCAATAGCGGTCGGGCAGCATGCCGGCTTCCCCCGTGGGGCGCTGGCTGAGAATGCGTTGCGCTGCGGTGGTGTGCGACATGAACTGTTGCGTGCTCCTCGACCTATCGTCGCATGCCCATGGCTTGGCGCTGGAAGATTCTTTTTAAAAATTAACGCACTCGTGCGGCACGTAGGGTGCGGCAGACGGAATGGGAAGCCCATAATAAGGAACTCGGCCCCGAGTGTTGTTCAGGACCAAACTCATAAATAATGAAATGGATCAGCGACAATGACGCTTAAACAGGAGCACTCTACCGATACAACGGCAGATAGCGGTAATAGACCTCCAGGCAGAGCGCGCCAAGGGCCGTCGAGTAGACCCGCCCGCCCCAGGCGCCCCAGACGTCGTCCGGATCCCAGGAGCCGTCCACGTCCTGCGGGCTGCCGTCCCTGAGGTTGTCCTGGCGCTGGTGCGGCAGCAGCGCTTTCTTCATGCTCTCGTTCCACTTCGTCCACGCTTCGCCGCCGGCCTGGAAGCTCGCCAGGGTGCCGTAGTACCAGTAGTAGAGGTTCTGGTGGTCGGTGCCCGGGTCCTGGGGCTTGAAGATCCACTGCGGCAGCGCGTCGGCCTGCGTGAAGAACTCAACGGCCGCGTCGATGCGCGCTTCCTGCCGGTCGGCGCCCAGGAAGAGCTGCGTCACGGCCATGGCGGCGGTGCACGCGTAGCCCTTGCTCGCGAAGGGCATCGAGCCGGGGCGGAGATAGCCCGTCAGCGCGTGGCCGTAATCGCCCTGCTTCTCGTTGACGGTGGTGATCTTCCTGAGCGCCTCGCTGGCCTGCTGGAAGGACTCCGGCGGGATGTGAATCCCCGCGGTCTTGGCGGACTTGAGCGCCATCACGGCCCAGCCGGTGACCGTCGGGTCGCAGACCGTGGGGCCGTAGTAGGTCCAGCCGCCGGTGGTGTTCTCCTTCTGCCAGGCGAGGATCAGGTCGATGGCCTTCTGCAGCGCGTCCTTCAGGCCAGCGGCGCCGCCCTGCTCGTTGTACTCGCCCCAGTCCCGGCCGCCGTTCATGGCGAGGGCCTCGGCGCAGGCCAGCGTCGCGATGCAGTGGCAGTAATACTGCACCGCCTTGTGCCCCTTGAACTTCGCCGTGAAGTCGCCGTCCGGGCCCTGGACCGAGAGCAGCCACTGGATGCCCGCCTGGACGTTCTGCTTGTACTTCCCGACGCGCAGCGTGTGCCCGGCCCCGAGGAACGCCAGCAGCCCCATGCCGCTGATGCCCGGGTCGTAAAGCGCGGACATGCCGGTGCTCCCGCCGTAGCGGAACTGTTTGTTGTCGAGGTACTTGTCGGTGTCCCAGAAGCCTTCTTTTTCCTGGTGCCGGGCGAGCCAGGCCAGGGCCGCGTCGACGGCCGATTCCGTGGCCGCCCCGCCGCCGCCGCGGATCGCCATGCGCTTGCGCCCGCCGCCCATGCGCTGGCCGTAGGCGCCGCCGCCGCCGCCGCCCAGCCCCAGCGCCGCCACGCTGCCCGTGCCGCCCAGCATCGCGTCGGCCAGGCCTTCCTCGCCGCGCGCGGAGTTCAGGTCCGATTCGTTGGCCGTCTCGGCGTGGTCGGCGATCTCGACCTCTTCGTGCACGACCATCGGCTGCTCGACCGTGACCGGCTCGTTCGTCTCGACCGGGACGGGCTTCCGGAAGATGTCGCGCGCCGTCTGCGGGTCGGGTTCGGGCGGGTCCTTCTGCTTAAGCAGGTCCGTGGTTATGACCACGGATTCTTCCTGAGCCTTCAACAGGGCCATGCCGACGAGGGTCAGCAACAGCAGCAGAAGGGCGTGGAAGGCGCCGCTGATGCACCACCACGGCGCGGCGCCGAAGTGCTTCGCGAGCGATTCGAGGAAGCCGGCGGGCGCGGCCTGGGCGCGTTCCTCCACGGGCTCGGCGGCCGGCGCGAGCGCCGCCGGTTCGGCGGGCGCTTCGGCCAGGCGCGAGGCCGGCTCCATCGCGCGCTGCGAAGGCCGGCGCGCGGGCGCTTCGAGGATCGCCGCGCCGGCGGCCGCGACGGCTTCCTGGTTCCCGGTGCTGCGGCGCTGCTGGAGCTTGACGGACGCGGCGCGGTCGAAAGCTTCGCCCAGCCGGCGCGGCGCGTAGGTCCGCTCCAGCAGCGAGAAGACCTCGCGGTGCGCCTGGAGCTGGTCGGCGCAGCCCGTGCAGCCGGCCAGGTGGCCTTCGAGCAGCGCGGCGGCGCCGGGGCTCATCTCGCCTTCCAGGTAGGGGCGCAGCAGGCCGCGGGCTTCGTTGCAGGTCAGGTTCGCGCTCATGCGTCCGTCTCCTCGCCGGGTTCGGGGTCGGGCGCGGCGCCGCGCAGCAGGCCGAGCCGCCGGATCAGCATCCGGTCGGCGCGGCACAGGCGGCTGCGGACGGTGCCTTCGGGCACGTCCAGACAGCGCGCGATCTGCTCGACGTCGAGCCCTTCCATGTAGCGCAGGATGACGGTCTCGCGAAACGGCGCGGGCAGCCTCTCGACGGCCCCCAGGACCTCCTCGGCCCCCAGCGCCGCAGGGGCGCCGGGCGGGGTGGAGCGCTTCATCCGCGGCAGGCCGGCCACGGCGCGGACCTCGTCCAGCTCGCCCGTGTGCAGCCGCTGCTCGCGCGCGGTCTTGCGCCGGCGCAGGCGGTCCAGCGCGTTGCGCCGGTTGACCTGCCGGAGCCAGTTGCCCAGCTTCGAGGGATCGCGCAGGGTGTGCAGGCCCTCGTAGGCCTCGCAGAGCGAATCCTGCGCGACGTCCTCGGCATCCTCCTGGTCGTGGAGGATGCTGAGCGCCTGGTGGACCAGGTCGGCCCGGAAGCGTTCGACCCACTGCCAGAAGCGCTCCTCGGGGATGCCCCCCGGGCGATGACGCATCGCGATCAGCGCCTCGATCATCATCGCCGTGGTGGGCATTCGAATCGCGCCTCTCCGTGTGTCCCTATCATCCTACACGAGCCTGGGCGCAGCGGGCCGCGCCAGCGCTCCCGGAAAGGGCGTAAAAAAGATGCACGTGTGGCACACCTGTGGGTCGTGGGCGGCGAACCATGCTTGGTAAAGGTATGCCGCATAAGAAAATAAGGAGTGCGGAGGGAAATTTGACCATGCTGCTATCGTTCCGGCAGACTCCCCTGCATGCGCAATCCGAGTTCACGAGCGCGGTTTGCCTTCATGCTATCCCCACGCTTCCCTTCGTACTCGCGGCATTCGGTTGCAGTGTTCCGTCCAAGCCTCCCGTAACCGCGTGGCCGGGCCGCGAGCGGTAGTAGCTTGAAGGGGTGGACGATTGAAGGGGGACTAGGAGCCGGCGATACTGGAGCTCGCGAGAACTGGCAGAGCCTTCCCATGGCCGGCTCTCAGGGCAGGATGCAGAGGAAGCGGAGGAATCCGCCGTCGGGAGCAGCACGAGGGTAGTGGATGCAGTGGACGTGCATGGTCTTGCTGACCGTTAGCTCGATAAGGAGCGAGGAAATTGAGCACCGTTACGATGCCGGAGAGCAAGTCCGCCGTTGCCCGCGAACTCGCCGCGAACCACTACGCCCTCGAACCGGGCATGAAGCGCATTTTCCGTCTGCTCAAGCCGGGTGAAGGCGAAGGGGATTGGGATGAGCCGTTGAAGCTGCTGGAGGTCAACGAGGCCACCGTGAAGGGCGGTATCCAACCGGTCCACTTCGGCGCGTATGTCGCCGACGACAAGTGGTATCCGCCCGTGATCCTGGTCGTCGTGACCCCGGAGGAGTACAAACTCCTCCAGGCCGGAAAGCTGGAGTTGCCGCACGGCTGGCGCATCGGGGGCAAGCTGCCCCGCGCGGCTTCCTGAGACGGCGCCCATGGCTTCCCGCCAGGACTGGGCGCTTGCCTTCGCCCGACAGGCCCAGTGGCGACCTCGACGCCTACGGCGTGCTCGCGGACCACCCCAAGCTGCCGGAGTGCCAGCACCTGCACTTCCTCCAGATGGCCCGCGAGAAGCTCTGCAAGGCTCACCTGTACAACATCGGCTCCGCCCAGCCGGGCGCGCTCGACAGCAGCCATGCGTACGTGGAGAAGCAACTGCCCGTGATCCTCCGCATCCAATACGACCGGGAGCATCGAAAGAAACGAGGGCGGGATGCGAGCGGGCCAAGGGGTTCCGTGCGTTGGCGCGGGAGATCGAACTGCTCGCCCCGGCCGTCGATGACGGTGGCCGCCGGCCGGACAACTGCGAATACCCCTGGGAAGCCGGGAGCCAGGTGGTTGTGCCGGCGCAGCACCGTTTCCATGGGCTATCGGTGTTGAAGTCGCCTACGGGCAGCGAGTTCCTCAAGCTGCTCCGGCTGGCTACCGACCAGAAGATCAGAGACTTGACGGAAGGCGAGGCCAAACGGCCCACTTGATGGCACGGTGCACGCGGATGTTGGGCTTGCGCCTTGCCGAGAGTCGTTCGATGGGAATAGAATCTTCGGCACGTGCTCAGGGTTCGCGCAGGGAAGTCCCGGAGCGTGAAGGAAGGAACTGAAGCCTGAGCGGGTCCGGAGGCCGCACAGCGCGGAGCAAGCCAACGGCGTTTGCTCCGCGGCTGGTTCGAGGATGATTCTCGACTCGTCGTAGTGACAAACCACAACAACGATGGAATCGTTCTCGACGCCCGCGAAGTCGCAAGGGAGTGCCTTCGACTATGGTGTGAATTCCTCGCTCCATGCGAAATCTGCGACTCAATTGCGTCTCATTTCCATTTCTCGGATAATGCGTTTCGTCGAGTATTAGCAGAGGCTGAAGGCTGGGCTTCTTGGGAAAAACAGATCATGAGAGAACGCAAAGACGACGAACAAACGGCGGGTGACACCGTTGGCGACCGGTGAGAACTTGCTCCGGTGCGTGCCACGGGCGGCTTGCTCCGCGGCACCCGTTCAAGGCCACCCGCCCCATTGAGGCCGGCCACCCTTCGTTTCACTTCGGTCTGCGCTCATCGTCCTTGAGGCTCTGCCCGCCGTTGTGCAGGTAGTTGTCGCGCGCCGTGAAGTGCAGGTGTTCCTCGCCGTCCGACTCGGGCGCGATCAAGTCCCAGGCCCCCGCCGCGCCACAGCGCCAATGGAGCGAACAACCTTCGATACGGATGCGGCCCGGAGGATACTTGGGATCGTGGAGGTAGAGGATCGAACCCGCCGGCAAGTTGCGGCGGTGCTCGATCACGAGTTCAAACGGATTCCGCAACACGTAGAGATAGCGCGGCTCGGCCTGCTTCACGTTGTACTGATGGCCGGTCTCCGGGCTCCCCTCCATGGCGTTCGCGTTGACGTATCGATAGTGCTCGTGCTGAATCAGCCCGCCGGAGACGAGGATGCTGGGGGCCGTGGGAAAGTGCTTGTCCATCGTCACGTCGCGCATCCGGTTGCCGCAACGATTGTCGTAGTTGGCTCGAATCAGGTGATACTCGGCGTTGTTCTTGCCGATGCCCAGTTCGAGGCCCGTCTCCGCGTCGGTCGTGCCCACCAGGTGGATGGCGGAAGCCACGTAGCCGCCCCACACGCCGCCGACGAACAGATCTTCCGAGGTAAACCGACCGCCGGCATAAAAGACGAACCCATCGGCGATATTGGCGCAGTCCGTCACTCGGAAATGATTGGACATCGACTGGTCGTTGTAGGTCCTGGCGATCGCGCCGCAACGAAGCACGCCGATATTCTCAAAGTCGCTGGTATCGCAGCCGGCGTCCTTGACGTACTTGGCGGAGTTGTACTTGGGATCGTCCTTCTCGTCGTCCGTGGGCCGGCCAATCTGAAAAGCCGTCTGGCAGTCCATAATCGTGAGGTCATGGAAGCGATGCCGGCCGTTATTGAAATTCGTGCCGCCCGGCTGCATCACGAACCCAGCCACGGGGAGTTTTTCCAAGGGCACATCATCATCCGTCTTCCAGGTGAGGTTGCCCTTCGCGCCACAAAGCGTGAAGCCGCTGACGTCCCAATCCCGGCCGGGGACCACGAACAGCGGGCTCAGGTCGCCGTTGTCGCGGACCAGAGCCGACATGTTCCGCTTTGCCAGTTGATCGGTGTACTGACCATCGCCTGCACCCTGGAGTTTGCCGCCGATGGTGTAGGGCAGGACGAGCGTTTCATTGTGCGGTGTATCGCCGAGAGGATAGGTCTCAGCCGCTGCACTCCACGTGGGGCCGAGTAGAACCAGGGCGGCGAAAATGGACGTTGCAAATTTCATCGTTTAGCCCTCTTGGGCGGGTGGCTGAAAGCACGGGGCGCAGGGGGACCAGCAGATCAGGGCCACACGCCACGCGGTAAGCATGAAGAGGCCGCCGAGACGGCGGCGCTACAGCGGGCGAGCCGCCGGCGCTACGACTCCCCACTTCCCACGCCCCACGCTCTCACGGCTCGTCCGGACGCCAGAATTCGTAGGCGCTGAGGATATGCCGGCGGACCATCGCGTCCTGCTGGGGCAGGCGCGTGCCGCCTTCGGGGCGCGGTTCGACCTTCGTGGTCCCGGCGACGGTGGGCGGCGGCGGCGGCCGGAAGCTCGCGTACCAGCTCAGATCCTGGTACGGGGCCAAGCGGTGGCTGCGGAAGTAATTGTTCCAGGCGCGGTCGTTGAAGGCGATCTCGACCTTGTAGATGCGGCGCAGCGTGCGGTGGGCCAGCGTCGCGAGCTCGGGGTTCTCTTCCTTCTTGCGCATCATGCGGATCAGGCGCGGGACGAAGTTGTCGTCGCCGAGTTCGAAGAGCGTGACGATCGCCTCGATGCCCAGCTTGGTGTCGTTCCACATCGCCAGCCGGCGCAGCGGGAGCACCGCGCGGACGTCCTGCGCCTTGCTCAGCGCGTGCATCACGCGGATCTGCAGGAACGGGTCGTCTTCCTTCTCAAGCCGCTCGATCAGGAACGGGATCATCTCCGGATCGCTGGTGCGGTCGATCACGTCGAGCGCCTCGAGCCGCTCCAGGCGCGTGCCCACGGTGGCCTTGCGCTTGAGGTAGTCGGCCTCGCTGAGCTTGGCGGCTTCATGCGGCGGGACGGCGGCGTACTCCGGCGGCGGGGGCGGAGCCTCGGCGCGCAGCGGGTTGCGCATCTTCCCGCAGCCCGAGAAGAGCAGAACTCCCAACGCCGCGAGGGCGCCGGTGAAGCTTCGGAATCTCAACATGGCATGCATAGTCTAGTGCCTGAAGGACAGCGGCACAAGCCTAGCCCTTCAAAGGGGTTCGGTAAATGTCAGGGCTGCCCCAGAGCCGTCTCCAAACCTTCAATCTGGCCCTCATCGTGCGCCGCCGAGAGCGAGAGGCGCAGCCGAGCTTGCCCGCGCTTTACCGTGGGGAATCGCACCGCGGGCACCCAGTAGCCGGCCTCCAACAGGCGCTCGGCCAAGGCCACCGCGGCGGACTCACCGCCTACCAGTATCGGCAGGATGGGCCCCGGACCGCCAGAAATCTCCCAGCCCCGCGCGCGCAGCCGGGTCCGGAGCGCTTGGGATGCAAGAAGGAGCCGCTCGCGCCGGCCGCCGTCGTCGATGAGCCCCAGCGCCGCTCGCGCCGCCGCCGCGCAAGCCGGGGCCAGCCCTGTGCTGAAAAGGAAAGCCCGTCCCGCATGGACGATCGCGTCGAGCGCCGTTCGCGGCCCGCAGAGGAACCCGCCCTGGCTGCCGAGGGCCTTCGAGAGCGTGCCGAGGCTGAGCACGTCCGGCGGGAGCGCGCCTTCGCAGACCTCCGCCAGCACCCCGCGTCCCCCCGGTCCGAGGACGCCCGTCGCGTGGGCTTCGTCCACCAGCAGCCACGCGCCGGCCGCGCGCGCGGCGGCGAGCAGTTCGCCCAGCGGGGCCACGTCGCCGTCCATCGAGTAGAGCGATTCGACGACGACCAGCTTCGGGCCGGATTCTCGCGGCAGCAGCCGCGCCAGGTCGGCCGCGTCGTTGTGCTTGAAGACGCGGACGGCCGCGCCGGAGAGTTTCGCGCCGTCGAGGAGGCTCGCATGGCAGAGCCGGTCGAGGAAGAAGGCGGGTCTTGGCTCCTCCTCGCCTGCCGCGCCCAGCGCGCCGAGGCTCGCGAGCGCCGCCTGGTAGCCGCTGGCGAAGACGAGCGCGCCTTCGGAGCGCTTGAAGCGCGCGAGGTCCGCTTCGAGCGCCGCGTGTTCGGGCTTGCTGCCGCAGATCAACCGGCTCGCCGAGGCGCCCGCGCCGCTCGCGTTGAGCGCCGCCTTGGCGGCGTCGAGCACCGCCGGGTGCGCGGCCAGGCCCAGGTAGTCGTTGCTCGCGAAATGGACGACCTCGCGCCCGTCCACGCGCACGCGCGCGCCGGGGCCTTCGGCGGTGCGCAGGCGCCGCGCGAGGCCGGCGTCGCGCCAGGCGTCGAGCCGTTTTCGGAGGCGTTCGGTCCAATCCATGAAAGGGCAGTGTAGAGAGAGGGGAGTGGAGATAAAAGAAAAGAGCGGGGATGCGGCGCCGTCCCAAGCGTAGCAATACAGGGAGTCATGATATGCCAGAAATCTTGATTCAATTGGCCAAGAAGCAAAACCAACGGCTGAATGAGCTGGCGCAAGGTCTGGGGATTTTGCCTGAGGAATTAGCGCGGCAGAGCGTGGAGTGGATGCTGAATCGAGGCGATGCCCAATTCGAAGCGAAACTGGCGCGGGTGCGCAGGCGCACGCCCATTCCCGGAAAGTGCGCGGGTGTGGACATGTCCAGCGAGGCCATAGGCCAAAGGCTGCGCATGGTCGGCGATTTCAATCGTCTAAGCGGCTTGTTGCTTGGGGGAAGTCGGATCGTGGACACGCATTGATCCGCATTGAAATGAGACGTCCGCCATAAACCTCAATGATGGGTGGCCGGCCGCCTGTCTGATCGCAGGCGAAAAAAATATTCCGTAGCCGCTGCAAATAAAGCAAGCAAGACAAGACCTATGCACGCATTCAGCGCCATGGCCGAAACTATCCACTCCTCCTGAGCAACATTCATGCTGCCCATGTAATGCCGATCGTACTCAGGCGCATAATCGCTGCGCCGTATATCGCTCATGAGCAGTTCGTGGTCCTGAATGCCCGATGCATACTCATCAAGACGGTAAATCGTAAAAGGCCAACCTGAGACATGCTCGAATCGAGCAATGTTTGGAGGGTGCGCCTTCAGGACTCCCTTGCGAATCCGATAGGAACCCTCCAGATTGAGCCAGATGAATCCGCCGGCGGCGAGAACCAGGATGATGCAGGTCGACAGGCGAATCTGAAGCCGGGCGCGGCGCGGAGCGATGGAAGGTTTCGCTTTCAATCCCCCCATTCCTTCAGCGCTTGCGCGTGCGCTTCGCGGGCGGTTTTGGCCAGCGCGTCGAGTTTCGCGCCGGCGGGCACGTCCAGCAGCGTCCAGACCATGTCGCTGCGCAGCGTCTCGCCCGCCTTCAGCTCGCGCATCGGCGAAAGCAATTCGAGTTCCGTGTACCCCGTCGGGCGCGGGGCGGTGTAGATCTCGGCATGGCAGCCGCCGTCGGGGTAGGCGGCGTCCGGTTCCAGGCGGCGCGATTCGACGAAGAGGGCCGTTCCAACCTTGGCCGCGGCCCAGCTCTCCGCGCCGCGGACCCCGATCTTCATCGATTTCTTTTCGTGGTCCCGGATCGTGACCGCGCGCGCGGCCGCATCGAACTCGAACTCGCTGTGGTCCTTCACGCCGATCAGTTCGTGGATCTCTTCCTTGGCGCCGGCCGGCATGAACGCAAACTCCGGCTGGGCGATCTGCGTCACGTTCCAGAGCGTCAGCGGCTTGGGCTCGCCCGTGGTCTTCTCGATCCACTGTCGCACCCGCAGGGCGGCGCGGCCGGGCAGGAGCGTGATTTCGCGGACGTACCGCGCGCCGAGCGGCTTGCTCACCGGCCCGGCGATGCGCACGCCGCCGGGGATCGCCTCGGCTGCGCAGGGCATGCCGTCGAAGGCCGTGTCCGGCGGCCAGCCGCGCCCGACCAGCTTGGGCCATTGCTTCTGTTCGGCCGGCCAGACTTTATCTCCGCCGAAGTTCATCCAGTCCTTCGGTTCGCCGGAGAGGGTCTTGCCGTGAAGGCTGGGATCCTGCCAGAGCAGGTTCGGGCCGCCGGGCTTGGAGCATTGCATCACGCGCCCGATCTGCGGCACGACGACGGCCTCCAGATGCGCGCTGCTGAGCTTCCACGCGCCTTCCCAGCCGGCGTACGCAATCCGTTCGACGCGCACGGGCGGGTGCTCCGGCGCTTCGTTGCGCGCCTCGCGGTCGCAGGACGCGAACAGCAGCGGGGTGAGCAGCAAGAGCAGGCGCAGGGACGATCGCATGAGGTTCTCCTGATTGCGCACTATACCGGCCGGCGCGGCCTTTTCACGTGTGCGACCGCGCTGGGGCCGCTTGGGAAACCGGGGGTCGAGGAGAATCGGAATGTCGGGTGGACTTGTATCTTGAGCCGGGCTATAAAAAGGTTGGCCGTGGTGGAATACGCTTAAAAGTTTTGACGCGTTCGCCCGAGCGCTTTCATGAGCGAATCGACCTCGCAAGATATCGCCCATCGCATTCTCGTCGTCGAGGACGACGCCAGTTACGGACTGCTCCTGCGCTACCAGTTGCAGCGCGAAGGCTATGAGCCGATCGTCGTGCAGAGCGGCGAAGAAGGCCTCAAGAAGCTCGGCGAGTCCGAGCCCTCGGTGGTGCTGCTGGACGTGATGCTCCCCGGCAAGGACGGGCGGGTGATCCTGGACGAAATCCACCGCAATATTCCGGAACTGCCCGTGGTGATGGTGACCGCGGCCGGCTCGGTCGAGATGGCCGTCGAGTGCATGAAGCGCGGGGCGTACGACTTCCTCACCAAGCCCTTCGAGTTCGAACGGCTCTACGCGATCCTGCGCAACGCGATCGAGTACCACGAGCTGAAGATGCAGGTGCGCAACCTGGAAGGGGCGCTCTTTCAGAAGCACGGCTTCGAGAAGATCGTGGCCGCCTCGGAGCGGATGCGGAAGGTGATCGACCAGGCGCAGCGCGCGGCGGCCTCGGATTCGGACGTGCTGATCCTCGGCGAGTCCGGGACGGGCAAGGAAGTGCTGGCCCGGGCGGTGCACTACGGTTCGTCCCGGCGCAACGGCCCGTTCGTGGCGATCAATTGCGGCGCGATCCCCGAGGGGCTGCTGGAGAGCGAACTCTTCGGGCACGAGAAGGGCGCGTTCACAGGCGCCGTCGCGCGCCGCGCGGGCTGCTTCGAGCAGGCCCACGGCGGCACGCTCTTCCTGGACGAGATCGGCGAGATGCGCCCCGACATGCAGGTGCGCCTGCTGCGCGCGCTGGAGCAGCGTGAGATCCGCCGCGTCGGCTCGGACAAGACCATCAAGGTCAACGTGCGCGTCTTCTCGGCGACCAACCAGAACCTGCCCAAGCGGATGAAGGAGTCGAAGTTCCGCACCGACTTGTACTACCGCCTCGCGATCCTGGTCCTGGAGATCCCCCGTTGCGCGACCGGCGCGAAGACATCCCAGCGCTGGCGCGACATTTCCTGGTCGAGGCCCGCCGCGAGGGACACACCCGCTCCTCGGATATTTCAGCCGAGGCCCTGCGCGTGCTCGGCGAGTACGACTGGCCCGGCAACGCGCGCGAGCTGCGCAACGCCATCGAGCGCGCCGTGGTCTTCGAGGACGGACCGAACATCCAGGTCGCGAGCCTGCCGCCGGAACTGGTGCGGCGCGTCGAGCAGCGCATGACGGAGGCCCTTGCGCGGCCCGAACGCCCGCAGGCGCTGGAGGCTTCCGCCGGCGCCCAGGCTTTCGCGCCGCCGCCCGCCGCGCCGCCCTCGGCCGCGCCGCCCGGTCCGCCTCCGGCTCCCGCGTACGTCGAGGATCGCCGCGACGACGAGATCAACACGATGGAAGACGAAGAAAAGAAGATTATCCTTCGCGCGCTCTCCATTACCGACGGAAACATTTCCGAAGCCGCGCGGCGCCTTGGCCTGCATCGTTCCACCCTGCACCGCAAGATGGCCCGCTTCGGTCTGGCGACCGACGAGGATCCCGAAGCCGGCGACGACGGCGCCCCGGTGGACGACGAGAGCTGAGTCCCGGCGCAATGCCTCGTGACGCCCGCGCTCCTGCGCGTTATCCTGCTCCCATGGCCGTTTTCGCTCCCGTTTCCGCCCGGCGCGCGATCTTCGCCCTGGGCGTCCTGCTCGTCTGTGCGCACCCCGCCGTGCGTGCCGGCGAGTCGGTGTCCTGGATCGATCCGGCGTGGCGTCTGGAAGGTCCGCCTCCCATTCCGGACAAGAGCAACGGCTTCTCCGTGGCCAAGGCCTGGTCCTTCGAGAAAGACGCCGAGAACTGGTGGGCGTCCAAAGCGGTCAAGCTGGAAGTCAAGGAGCCGGGCATCCTGAGCGTGCAAGGCGAGGAAGACCAGGAGCAATGGTCCTTCGCCGGACCGCCGCCCGTGCCGGCCGCGTCCAACGCCTACTACCTGTTCCAGATGGAGATCCGCTTCGAGAGCGCTTCGCCCAAGGGCGTGCGCCCGTCGGTCTGGATCGGGGAATATGCCAAGCAGGAGGGGCAGCTCAAGAACATCGGCAGCCACGAGAGCCGCCCGTTCAAGGTCTTTCCGCTGGGCGAGTGGCAGCCCGTGCATATCGAATTCCGCGCCAAGCCGGAGACGACGGAGCTTCGCTTCAGCCTCAGCAAGCGCACCAAATCCTACAATTTCATCGACGCCTCGATCCGCAACGTGCGCCTGCTGCGCACGCCCGGGCTGGCGGCAAGCTGGCTCCTGCCCCGAACCCCGCTCCCAGAGATCCTGAAGCGGCGCGCCGAGAAGCACCCGCGCCTCTTCTTTGAACAGTCTGAGCTGAGCGCGCTGCGCTTCGGCCAGCAGGACGCCATGGTCGCCGTCTCCGACCGCGTCGTGGCCCGCGCGCGGAAGTACCTCGCCGATCCGCCCGACTACGCCAAGACCATGGAGGATCCCAGGTTCAAGAGCGATGGCAGCCAGTCCTGGCAGGTCGAGGTCGGCGACGCGATTCCCATCCTGGCCGTCGCCTACCATATCAACCGGGACGAAAAGTTCTTCAAGGCCGCCGTGCGCTACATCCACGCGAGCTGCGGCTACGCCAACTGGGGCCTTGGCCCGTACGCGGGCGCCCACTCCGCCGCCGGGCATCAGTTGCTTGGCCTGGCGGCGGGCTACGACCTGCTCTTCGACAAGCTGGACGCGGGGACCCGGACGAGGGTGCGGCAGACGGTCCGCAAACGCGCGAACGAGCTGTGCCGGCAGTATGTCGCGCGGGAGCAGCCGTTCATGGACGACCCGCTCGACGCGGCCCGCCCGCTGCTGGCCTCGGCGCTCTTCACCAGCGGCCTGGCCTTCTGGGACGAGGAGCCGGAAGCGCGCGCGTGGCTCTATTTCGGCCACGAAGCGATGCTGGGCACCCTGGACGTCCTGGGGCCCGACGGGGCGCACCCCATGGGCGTGTATCTCTGGGAGGCGCACGCCGAACAGCTCCTGCGCTGGGCGGACCTCGCGCAGAAGCGCCTGGGTCTCAACGTGCTGGTTCACCCCTGGTTCGCCTCCACGCTGCGCTTCGGGGTCTACAACACGACGCCCGGAAGCCTGCGCGGCCAGCGCCCGCTTATCGTCGGTCTCGGGAACGACGAGTCCTGGAACTACACGGGCCCCGACCACCTCTTCCGTTTTCTCGCGCGCCAGTTTCGCGATCCCAAGGCGCACCTGGACGAGCGCGCCGTCTGGCTCGCCGGCGAACTGATGAAGGCCTGGGTCTGCCACGAGCGCTCGATCTTCCTGAACCTCTGCTGGAGCGGGCTCCAGGTGCGCGAGCGCTTGCCCGAGCGCGACCCGCCGCTTCCGACCTTCACCCGCTTCGACGATCTGGACTGGGTCTCGGCGCGCTCGGACTGGACCCCCGACGCCACGCTGCTGGCCGTCCGCGCCGGCCCGCCTTTCGGCCACCGGCTCTTCGCGCAGCGCCGCTTCGTGGGGCTGACCGATCAGGAGCCGGATTGCGGCGCGCCCATTCTGTACGGGTTCGGCGAGATCCTGCTGCGCTCCGCCGGCTCGGGACGCCGGGAACGCCTGAGCCAGGATTCCAACGCGCTGGTCGTCAACGGCATGGGGCAGTTGGGCGAGGATCGCGGCCGCATCGACTACCGCCCCTGGCAGTTCGCCGAGCGCGCCCCGCGGATCGAGCGCGCCGCGGAGAGCGTGGAGGCCGACTTGATCGTGATGGACCTCGCTCCCGCTTATCCGGCCGAGGCCAAACTGGAGGCCTACCGGCGCACGCTGCTCTTCGTCAAGCCCGAGCTGGTCGTGGTCCTCGACGAAGTGCGCGCCAGGGAGCCCGTCGACCTGCAATGGTTCTGGCATACGGAAGGCGCGCTGGCCGAACTCAACGGGAGGCTCACGGCCGAGGGAAAGACGGCCGGGCTCGAGATTGCGCCTCTGGGGCCCGACGGCTGGGTGCAGAGCCTGGAAGTGGACGAGCGGCTCGAACGCAACGAAGATAAGGCCGCCGGGCTCAAGCGCCTGCTGCGCATCAAGACCACCCAGCCGGTCAAGGACGCGCTGGGCCTGACGGTCTTCCGCGTCAGGCCGGTCTCGCCCTGGGACTTCCCGCCGCCGTTCAAGGCCGAGAAGACGGGCGATAAAATCGTGCTGCAGACCGAGAGCCGCGCTTATACGGTAAGACTGGCTCCCGGAACCGAAGCCCCGCTGATCCTGGAACCCCGCAAATAACCGGAGGTATTCCGATGAAACGCCGGATTCGAGACGCGGTCGTCCTGCTCGTGCTGCTGGGCCTCGCGGGCTGCGGAGGCGGTGCGGACAAGACAGGCGAGGCGGCCCCCAGCGCCGACAAAAAGGCCTTGGAGCAGGATCAGAAGGCTTACGCGGAGCTGAAGCAGCGCTACGCCGATCTGGAGGGCCAGGTCCAGGCGCTTCCCGCAGGGAGACCCGAGCAGGGCGCGCTGCGGGATGAGCTGGTTTCGCTGCTCAGCAAAGCCAAGCTGGAGACGACCCGCGCCGACCCGCTCCACAACACGCTCCCGCCCAAGGCCATGGAGCGCATGAAGGAGTTCCTCGACGCCGTGGAGAACAAGCTCTCGGTCTTCCCGAGATAGGCGGGCGCGCGGTTACTCGATCTTGTAGAGGTGCACGTCCCAGGGCTGGAAGCGGTCCTTGAACGTCCCGCCGGCGACGGGAACCTTGCGGTCTTCGCCCAGGACCGTGGCGGAGCCGTCCTGGACGCCCGGCACGGTAAAGGTGGCCTGCGCCTCCGCGCCGCGCATGACCACCGCGAAGACATAGGTCGCGCCTTCGTGCCGCTTGGTCATCACGGCGACCGCCGGGCCGTCGGTCTCGACTTTGGCGCCTTCGGCCACGCTGGGGCCGTTCAGCACCGGGGCCAGCTCCAGGATCTGGCGGTTCACCTTCGTCGCCATCGCCAGGAGTTCGGGCTCCGCCAGCAGTCCCGCTTCGATGAACTTTGGCTTGAACTGGTGGCAGAAGTAGATGATGCCCTTGGAGCCGTAAATCAGGGACATCCAGACTTCGCACTTCATTTCCTGCGGCGTGACGATCTTCTCGGTGTTGCCGATCCGCGTGCACTCGATGCAGTTCCAGACGGCCTTCTCGTCCTTGGACCATTCGCGCAGGCGCTGCACGCCAAAGGGGACCAGCCAGAGTTTCCCCGCCACGTCAGGCTTGTCGTGGCAGGCGGGATAGATGTCGAAAGAGACCAGGTCGCAGCCCTTGATGTATTCCGCATAGTCCTCGGGATGGTTGGTGCGCACGCCGCGGCCGTGCCAGCCGTCCCACGCCACGCCTTGCCCCAGATTCAGGATCACCGGGCGGTCGGGATCGTTGGCCTTGAGCTTTTTGTAGTCCTCGATAATCGTCTCGGGGGGCACGGGCGGGCCGTAGCCTCCGCCCTGCTTGGGCTGCGCGTTGTCGGGTTCGTCGCCGTGCATCCAGGCCACGATCGTCTCGTCGTCCTTGTGCTTCAATCCGACTTCGTTCTGCGCGCAGATCACCTTCATCCCGTGCTTTTTCAGCTCGGCGAGCTGCTCCTCGGTGGGGCCTTGCCAGAGGCCGATGTAGGTGTTGATGCCGGCGGCCTTGTACCGCGGCGCGTTGGCGGGCGCCTGGAGCCAGACCGCGAGCGGGAAGAAGCCCGGGTCGCTGGGCGGGCCCTTGGACCAGTTCGGCTCGGGCTTGGCCTCTCCCGCGAGAGCGTGCGCCGAGGCGAGGGCGATCGGAAGCAGGCCAGCGAGCGCAAAAAGCAGCTTGAACACGGCTTGTAGCTCCTAGACCAACGGCCAGCTTCAATACACCGCCAAGATATTAGCACATGTCATTTCGTTGAATTGGCACGACTTCACCAGTGCAGCACGAGCCGGATTGCAGGTTTCATCAGCATACGCAAAGCGATAGAGGCAACGCGCACGTGCAGAACCGTGATGTTTGTTGAATCAAGGACAACATCTCGCAATCGACTGGAATCGGGAGTACATTAAATCAAAGCGGGTGCTCGCTTCCCCGATACAAGAGTGTTGTTGTTGCGCTCGGGAAGCGATGGGACATGGGTGCTACGGGGATCCATTCGCGCATGCCGGCTGCCGCTTCTCCCAGTTCTTCCAAGGTGCGCAGCAAGCGCCGCACTCTGGGACCGTACGATCTCCTGCGCAAGCTGGGCCAGGGGGCGATGGGCGCGGTGTACCTCGCGCGGCATCAGCAGACCGACCAGCGCGTGGCGCTGAAAGTCCTTCCGCCGGACCTCGCGCAGGATCACGAGTTCCTCGAGCGTTTCAAGCGCGAGATGCGCGCGACCCTGAAGCTGCGCCACCCCAACGTCGTCGGCGCCTTCGATTTCGGCGAGGACGGCGGGTTCTATTACTTCGCCATGGAGTTCGTCAACGGCGAGGACCTCGAAGAAGGCTTCAGCCGCCAGCCCAACAAGCGCTATTCTCCGGCCGAGGTGCTTTCCGTCGCCAAAGACATCGCGCTTGCGCTGGAGGCGGCCAGTTCGGTCGGCATCGTCCACCGCGACATCAAGCCCGCGAACATCCTGAAGGACGAAAACGGCGTCTACAAACTGACCGACCTGGGTTTGGCCGCGCGCCTGGTGGACGACGAGCGCGTCACGCAGACCGGCCTGGCGGTGGGCACGCCGTACTACATCTCGCCCGAGCAGGCGCAAGGCTACGAGAACGTGGATGTCCGCGCCGACATCTACAGCCTTGGCGCGACCCTTTATCACCTCGCCACCGGCTGCCTGCCGTTCGCCGACGACAACGCGATCGTGGTGATGACCCGCCACGTCCAGGAAGAACTCAAGCCGCCGAACGAGATCGTGCCCGACCTGCCCAAGGGCCTCTGCCGGCTGATCCAGAAGATGATGGCCAAGCGCCCCGGCGACCGGCACCGCAACGCGCAGGAACTGCTGGCCGATATCTCGCTGATCGCGAAGGGCGAAGTTCCGCTGCTCAAGCGTGCGCGCGCCAACCGCAAGATCACCCAGTTCACCCCCATCGCGCCCTCCGCGCCGCGCCCCAAGCCGGTCTCCAAGCCTTCGCCGGGCGAAGACAAGGCCGAGAAGCCGCGCCGCAAGTCCACCGGCCCCGCCAAGCCCGTCGCGACCTTCGCGCGGCGCCTCAAGCCCGCGCTGTTCTGGGGCGGCCTGGTCCTGGCCGCGGTCATCGCCGGTATCGCGGTCCGCGTGATCCTCGGTTAGCCGCGCCTCCCGCCGCGCGGCGTTTCCTGTTTACCGTGCCGCGCCTACCGGTTAAACCCTCGGCATGTCTCGCTCCGAAGAAACGGCCCACCCCATCCTGGCTACCGTCGTCGGCTGCGGTTTCATGTCGATCGTGCCGCTCCTGCTCCTTGCCGGCATCGGGTACGCCGGCTGGGTCCTCCTGAACGCAGAGGACGACAAGGTCAGCGACGTGCCCGGCCGCGAGGAACTGGAACGACAGCGCGCGCTGGAGGCCGAGCGCGCGCGCCAGCGCAATTACGACCCGTCCGCACGGGAGGCAACCAAGGAGGAACGCCTGAACGCGATCCTCGCCAGGATGGCCTCGCCGCAGGCCCAGGATCGCCGCAACGCCGTCGTCGAACTCAACCCCTGGTATGAGGAAGATCCCGAGGGGCTGCGGCGGAAGCTCCTGGACCGGCTGAAGGGCAAGCCCACGCCCGGCTTCGTCGAGATCACCTCGTGGCTGCTGTGCGAATACTACGGCGAGACCGGGGAGTCCGACGTCCTCGACCAGGCCATCCGGTACAAGGCCGATAGGGAGCGCCTGGAGGCCCTGGCGCGCGGGATCCAGATGATTCGGGACAACACCAAGCGCAACGCCATGAAACAGCGCCTCACCGCTGCCATGACCGGAGGCAAGGCCACGGCGGACCCCAAGGACGAGTATTGAGCGCATGAAGGGGAAGCCGACGCCGCTCGAGGCCAATCGCCGCTATCACGACCGCGTCGCCCCGCGCTACGACGACATCTACAAAGGCCCGCGCTGGGACGCCTGGTACGAACTCTCCTGGGACGGCCTGAAGCCGCATATCCCCGCCGACCTGCGCGCACCCATCGCGGACCTTGGCTGCGGCACCGGGCGCTACGGCCTGCGCTTGGCGCGTTCGGGCTATCAGGTCACCTTTTCGGATCTCTCCCTGCGCATGCTGGAGACGGCGCGCCGCAAGGCCGAGGACCTCGGCATCGCCGACCGCTGCCTCTTTCAGCAGGCCGACATCGTGGAGTTGGGAGAACTTCCCGGCGCCCCCTTCGCGCTGGCCATCGCCCAGGGGGACGTGCTCTCTTTCGCCGCCTCTCCGCCGCGCGCCCTGAAGCAGATCCGGCGCCTGCTCCGGCCGGGCGGGGTGCTCGTGGCCTCCGTGGACCAGACTTACGCGGCGCTCGAACACTATGCCACCAAGCCCGACCTCGAGGGGATGCAGCACCTGGTCCAACGGGGCGAGATGGAGTGGCTGGCGCACGATCCGTCCGAGCGCTTCCCCGTGCACACGTTCAGCGCCGAACAGCTCAAGGACTTGATCGAGAAAGCAGGCCTCGAACTGCTCGATCTATATGGCAAGACCGTTCTGCCTTTCAAGAAGCTCGAAGCGGCGTTCGAGGACTCTGCGACCGCGCGAAAAAATTCTTGCACTGGAGCACAAGCTCTGCCGGAAGCCTTCCGCATTGGGCTTGGCGAGTCACTTGCAGTTTGCCGCGCGCCTTCCCGCCTGAGCCGAATGCCGAGGCGTTACCAATCCGCGACACGAACGAGTGCAGGTTCTCTTTCACGGGTGACAATTTTGCGTAACCATGGCGGCCAAGCTGACAAAGTTTGGTGGCGTTTGCGAGGCCAACACTCGTTAACCCGCACAAAGTGCGCGATTTAGGCTTATTAGGCCCGATTTGCCGCTCTGGCACAGCGCTTGTGGTTATGTCATCCAGCAAAGGACGGTTGAGCGTCCTCCGGTTCTTTGACAACAGGTTTGGTCGGCCCACGAAGAGCGCCCTCCACGATTGCTGCAGTTTGCGGGCAGGCTCTCAACGGCTGGTCCGTCCCCGAAGTCCACTTCCGAAGTGAGCTGTCCCTCGGGTCTGCTGGCAACAGGCCCCGCTGACCAAACCGCTTGTCATGCCTTCCGGCGAAGCCCGAGATTGTACCGAGTACGGTGCAATCCCGGGCTTCTGTCGTTTTGGGCCTCCGTAGTTGGTTTCCACACGGTCTGTTTGAGTGTGCTGCTCGGGGTTGCCTCGGCTCTAGTAACGTGAAAGAACCGAAGCAGTTATTTGAAGCCGTGCGAAGGTCGCAGATCGTTTCACGTTTCACTTCCGCCGGCCACGACCTCTCCGCGCACCACGTCCGCTGCCGCCACGGCGAGCGGGGCGGATGCCGCTGCCGCCGGCGCGAGCCGATGGGCGCGGCACGGCCTGGGCGCGGCTGCCGGATGGGGTCGGTGAAGCCGGCACGCGGGGCAGGGCCGACGCGGAAGCGGCGCGGCGCAGGCTGCCGATCACGCCGATCGCCTCCAGCACGCTGGCCGCGTCGGGAAAGCGCTCCTTGGGATCCTTCGCAAGCAGGCGCGTCACCAGCGTGGCGGTCTGGGGGGACAGGTCGGGGCGCAGGTGGGTGATCTCGGGCACGGGTTCGAAGAGCTGCATCCTGAGGGTCTCGACCGGCGTGGCGGCCAGGAAGGGCGGCCTTCCGGTGAGGAACTCGTGGAGCATGCAGCCCAGGCTGTAGAGGTCGCTGCGCGGGTCGTTGGCGCCTTCGCCGGCGACGACCTCGGGGGCGGTGTAGTCCGGCGTGCCCCAGAATTCCCCGCGGTCGAGGTCCATGCCGCCTTCGACCTCGCGGTGCACGGCGATGCCCAGGTCGGTGAGCTTGCCGATGCCGTCGGCGGTCAGCAGGACGTTGTCGGGATTCACGTCGCGGTGGACCAGCCCGGCCTGGTGAGCCGCGGCGAGGGCCGCGGCGACGTCGGCCGCGAGCGCCAGCGCGCGGATCTCGGTGAGCATCCCGCCGCTGCGTTCCAGCAGCTTCCGCGCCGAGCCGCCTTCGACCAACTCCATGGCCATGTAGTAGAGGCCTTCGAAGCAGGCCACGCGCTGGACCTGGACGAGGTTGGGATGCCGCAGGCGGATGCTGGCGCGCGCCGCCTGGAGAAACTGTTCGAGGGCTTCGGGGCTGGCGGCGAGGTCGGGGGCGAGAATCTTCAGCGCGACCAGGCGCCCGGTGGGCAGGTGCCGCGCGCGGAAGACCGAGCCGCTGGCCCCTTCGCCCAGCAGGTCCAGCAGTTCGAACTGATCCACCGTGCTGACGGTGCGCAGCGATTCGCCGCCGTCCTCCTCGATGCTGCGCTCCAGGCCGCCCAGGGCCATCTGCGTGAGCAGGCCGCGTTCGACGAGGAACGCCCCGAAGGAGAATCCCGCGCCGCGCTGCTTGAGTTCGGAGAAGACCACCAGGGCGGCGGTGCCCTTGTCGGGATCCAGCAGTCCGGCGCGGACGCCGGCGCGGAGCAGGCGGGCCTCCTCTTCCAGTGCCAAGCGACGTCTCCGAGCCGGCCGCCGGCTAGTCGTTGGGCGGCACGCGTTCCCCGTTGCGCAGCACCGTGCCGGGGGGCAGCAGCTTGAGCGAGATGCGGCTGATCAGCTTGTCCTGCCGGACCTCCTGCTTGGGCGGCTGGTTGTTGGGTTGCGGCACGAGCGAACTGCCGGCCAGCAGGATGGTGAAGGTCTCGGTCTTCTCCAGCACGATCCCGCGCGCGACGTCCACCGCCGCCGAGCCCTGCCCGGTCAGTTGGTGGACCACCCGGTTCCGGTCGCGGAAAGCCTGGCTGAAGCGCCCAACGAACGGCTCGGCGCTGGAGTCGAACTTGCCTTCGTAGGCGTAGTCCACCGTGGCCATCTGGTCGTCCCCGCCGCCGCGGAGCTCCCGCAGCGAGGCCTCCAGGCGCACGTCGAAGGAGGTGGGCAGCACGCGCCCCACGCCCGGTTCTTCCAGCGGCACGATCACCGGCACCTTGAAGGCCCAGCGGTCGCCGGCGGCCACGGGCCGCGACGAGAAGATCGGAAAGAAGTAGTGCGGCGTGTCGAACTGAAGCACGTGCGGCGTCGGAATCTTGTAGATGCGCCGGATCCGCGCCCGCGCGACCATGCGCGGCCCGTCGAGCGTCTCGATGGTCACCGAGGCCTCGTCCTGCTTCGTGAGCACGCCGATCAGGAGCGTGCCGTCTTCCATTTCCACCACGTCCTCGGTGCGGTAGGCGATGCGGTTCTGCGCGTCGAAGGCGTAGCAGCGCTTCCCGCCCACGAAATCCGAATTCGAGCCCAGGTTCACCAGTTCGGGCGTGAGCGGCTGGATGCGGTCGATGGTCTTCCCGTTTTCGAGCGTCTCCTTGCGCGAACGGTCCAGGTAAAGGCGCGCCAGCGCGATCCGCGCCAGGCCTTCCGAGGTAAGGTCCAGGCAGCTCGACGTGAGATAGAAGTGCGCGGTCTCGGTGAAGCGGTTGTTCCCTTCCTGCGTGCGGTCGAGGCGGACTTCGTAGACGAGTGTGCGGCCGGTGGGGTTGCGCATGCGCAATTCCACCGAACCGTCCACGACGGGTCCGCGAGGCGCCGGGGCAGGAGCCGGGGCAACTTGGGGCTGGTTTTCCTCCGCCGGTTTGATGTTGGACGAGCCGGTGTCCCCGCGTCGACAACCCGCCAGCAGGATCAGGGCCGCCGCCATCAGCGGAAGCAGAGTACGTCGCATGCGGCACGCCCTTCCATGCGCTGGCGCGATCGACTGAAACAGTGAACCGCGCCCCATTATAGGTGCACTTCCGGGCCGCGGCATCCGCAATTTTTTCCGAGGAATCATGCAGGTCCGTTTGACGCGCCCCCGCCGGGCCTCCGTCTCCCGGTTGCCGCAAGGCAGCCCTCGCGCTAACGTGCTCTTTTCCCGCCGCCCGGCGGCGGGACTTCCGGCGAGCGAACCATGCCCCACGAAACCGTCTACGTCATCGACTTTGGCGCGCAGTACGCGCAGCTCATCGCGCGGCGCGTGCGCGAGGCCAACGTCTTCTGCAGGATCGTGCCCTACCACAAGGCGCTGGAGACGATCCGTGCCGAACGGCCTCGGGCGCTGATCTTCAGCGGCGGCCCGCAGAGCGTCTACGCCGACGGCGCGCCCAAGCTCGACCCCCAGATCTTCGAGCTGGGCCTCCCGATCCTGGGCATCTGCTACGGCGTCCAGTTCACCGCCTTCGCTCTCGGCGGGAAGGTCGAGAAACAGGCGCGGCGCGAGTACGGCCATGCGGTGATCGATGTCGTCAAGCCCAACGAACTGCTGGCGGGGATTGGCGAGCGAACCGAGGTCTGGATGTCGCACGGCGACGCGCTGACGGCCTGCCCCCCGGGCTTCGAGGTCCTGGCCCGCACCCCCGACTGCCCGCTGGCGGCGATCGGCGATTCGAGGCGCAGGATCTACGGCGTCCAGTTCCACCCCGAGGTGACGCACACCCCGAAGGGGCGGCAGATCCTGCGCAACTTCCTCTACGCCATCGCGGGGCTCGCCGGCGACTGGAAGATGGCCAACTACATCGAGGAACAGAAGGGGAAGATCCGCGAGAAGATCGGCGCGAACAAGGTGATCCTGGGCCTCTCCGGCGGCGTGGACTCCTCGGTCGCGGCGGTGCTGATCCACGAGGCCATCGGCGAGAAGCTCCAGTGCATCTTCGTGGACAACGGGCTGCTGCGGAAGAACGAGCGCTCGCGCGTGGAGCGGACCTTCCGCGGGCACTTCAAGATCCCGCTGACGGTCGTGGACGCCGGCCAGAGGTTCCTCGGCGCGCTGCAGGGGGTCTCCGATCCCGAACAGAAGCGGAAGATCATCGGGCGCGAGTTCGTCCGGGTCTTCGAGGACGAGGCGCGCAAGGTCGAAGGCGCGCGCTTCCTGGGCCAGGGCACGCTCTACCCGGACGTGATCGAGTCCATCGCCGCGCACGGCGGCCCGACGAGCACGATCAAGACGCATCACAACGTCGGCGGGCTGCCCAAGGACCTGGGCCTGGACCTGCTCGAACCGTTCCGCGAGCTGTTCAAGGACGAGGTCCGGCAGATCGGGACCGAGCTGGGCGTGCCCGAGGACATCGTCTGGCGGCATCCGTTTCCCGGCCCAGGGCTGGGCGTGCGGATCGTCGGGCCGGTCGATGCCGAGCGCGTCAAGCTCTTGCAGGAGGCCGACGAGATCGTGCTCGAGGAGGTCCAGGGCGCGGGGCTCTACCGGCAGCTCTGGCAGGCCTTCGCGGTGCTGCTGCCGGTGCGCAGCGTGGGCGTGCTGGGCGACGAGCGCGCCTACGGGGAGACGATCGCGGTCCGGGCCGTCGAGAGCACCGACGCGATGACGGCGGACTGGTCGCGCCTGCCCTACGAGGTGCTGGGCCGCATCAGCGCGCGGATCATGAACGAAGTCCGGGGGATCAACCGGGTCGTGTACGATATTTCGCAGAAGCCGCCGAGCACGATCGAGTGGGAGTGAGCGTGGTAGAATTCAGATTGCGGAATTCGACTATGAAGAGGATGAAGAAGAAGAAGAGACGGCAATCCACGGAGGCGGCCCTGAAGGCTTTTCACTTGCGGGAGCGAAGGGTAGGATTCGAAATCCTGCCTGAGGAGTGGGAAGCGAGGGAGATCGCGGACCTTCGGAAAACCAAGCCTAGCGGAGAGTAGTGGTTCCTACTTCTGGTCTCCTCCTTATCCTTCCAGCCGCGCCTCCTGCCCCTCCATCCATACCCGCGCGCGGTCCTTCACGCCGATCGCGAGGATCCAGACCTGCCGGGTGTTCTCGTCCACCATATAGAAGATGCGCAGGTGGCCGACGCGGAGTTCCCACGGGGCCACGTCGTTCGGCCGCAACGGTTTGCGGTTGCGGGTCGCGACCTGGGGTTGGTGGGCGAGCATGCGGGTGTTGCGGTGCAGGAGCGTGCCGCGGTGATAGGCGCGCAAGGACCTGAGTTGACGATCGGCACGGTGAGAGAACGAGATCGAGTATGCCAAACGGATGGGTCTCCGATTGGGCCTCCCCCCTCCTCTCTTATCGTCCAGTACAAATATACCCCTTCTGAAAGTTTTTCGTAAGGTTCTCGTGCAAATGTCGTGAGTTTGCCTTGGAATCGAACGGCTGAACTTCAAATGCGCTTGTGCAGCCGCGCTACCACCTTCCGCTCAAGCTTCCACCTTCATCGGCCGGCCTTCGGCGGCGGAGGCGTTGGCAGCGACGCAGACGGCGAGCGTCTTCAGGGCGTCGGGGTAGGGGCTGCGGAGCTTGGCGGCGTCGCGCGTACGGACGGCCTCGACGAATCGCTCCATCTCCGTCTGATAGCAGTTGTCGCCGGGCTTCTCGACCGGGAGTTCCTGCTTGCGCAGCCTGCCGCGGAGTTCGTAGTTCTTCAGGTCCAGGACGAGGTGGCCGTCCTTGAGCAGGAAGTCGATCAGGATCTCGTTGGCCAGCGAAGCCCAGGAGTGGTTGTGCGTGGCGTCGGCGCCACAGGCGAAACGCAGGGTCACGTTGAACGTATCGAAGATGGTGACCTCGGGGCCGCGCGTGGTGACGCGGTTGCTGCCGTAGGCGAAGACCTCGTTGACGTCGCCCAGCAGGTAGCGAAGCAGGTCGAAGACATGCAGCGCCTGGTCCACGATCGGCCCGCCGGACTTCTCCTGCAGCTTGAACCAGGCCGGGAAGTCGGGCTTGAGCAGCGGGGCGTTGCAGAAGGTGCTGCGCACCGCGACGACGGTCTCGCCGGCGAGGATTTCCCGGGCGCGCTCGACGATCTTAAGATGCCGGTACATGAAGCCGACGGTGTGCGGGACGCGGGCTTTCTCGACGAGCGCGCGGATGGCCAGGCCGTCGTCGAGCGCGAAGGCGGGCGGCTTCTCGCAGAAGAACGGCAGGCCGCGCTCGCAGGCCAGCGTGATGGGGTCGCGCCGCGCGAAGGGCGGCGTGCAGATCACCAGCGCGTCGGGCTTGACCGCGTCGAGCATGGCCGGGGCGTCGGTGAAAGCCCTGCCGCCGAACTCCGCCACGGTCTTCTCGGCGGCCTCCTTGACGAAGTCGCAGGCGCCGGCGATCTCGTTGCCGCCGATCGTCTTGAGGTTCTTGAGGTGCGTCTGGGCGATGCGCCCGACGCCGATGAAGCGCCAGTTTGACGTTCGCGGACATGGCGGTTCTCCCGGGGGGCATGGACCTCCCCATCCATAAACAGAGCGCATGGAAATGTGAACCGCAGGAACGGCCGGAGCGCGCGCGAGGCCTAGAATTTGTCGAGAAATTCGCGGCCGCTGCGGATCGAGTCGAGCACGTCGGCGGCGCCGCTCTCGTCCTCCAGCGCGTACCAGCCGTCGTAGCCGATCTTCTTCAGCGCGGCGAGGTAGTCGCTCCAGGGCACCGCGCCCTGGCCGACGGTGGGCTTGCCGGTCTGCGGATGTTTGTCCTTGGCGTGGGTATGGACGATGTATTGCGCCAGGATCGGGACGCCCTCGACGGTGCCGTGCTTGAGCATGTTGGCGGGGTCGTAGTTGACCTTGAGCCGGTCGTGCCCGACGTCCTCGATGAACTGCCTGAGCCCGGCAGCGGACTCCTGTCCGGTCTCGAGGGCGAAGACGCCCGAGCCGGAGTCGGCCATCACGTGCTTGACGCTCTCGACGAAGCGCTTGTAGACGGGGCCCGCGCGGTCCTCGGGGATCGGCCCGATGTGCGTGGTGACGATAGGGAAGCCGATCTCGCCGGCCATCTGGAGCGCTTTGCGGGTCTTCTCGAGCCGCGCGGGGAGGTTCGTCTCCTCGCCGAAGCCGCCGAGGGTCTTGGGGCCGGCGAGCTGCGCGCAGAAGCCGCTGATCGTGAGCCCGCGCTTCTCGACGGCGTCCCGGACGGCGCGGCGCGCGGCGGGCGTCTTGCAGCGGTCGGGGTCCAGCGCGCAGACGAGGTCCCACTTGGGCTCGTCCACGCACCACGGCTGGACGGCTTTGCAGCCGACGGAGGCCGCGGCCTCGACGCGCTGCGCGAACTCGTCCATCGTGCCGGTCGAACCGAGCGACCACATCGCCACGCCGATCTTGAGGCTGCCCATGCCGGTCTCCTTGTCGCAAGCAGAAGCGGATGGTGGGATTGTCCCGGATCGGGGGCGGGGGTCAAGGCGCGGCGGGTTACGCGAAGTCTTCCTTGGCCAGCACCACCTGCGGTCGCGCGCCCACGTTCACCAGCAGCCCCAAGCAGAGGAAGCTGCTGACGATGGAACTGCCGCCGTAGGAGACGAACGGGTAGGTCAGGCCGGTGGTGGGGAGCAGTCCCACCGCGACGCCGGCGTTGATCAGCGCCTGGCCCGCGAGTAGGACGCTGACGCCCACGGCGATCAGCCGCCCCGCCGGTTCGCGCGTGCGCCCCGCGATGCCCAGCCCGCTCAGCGCCGCCAGCGCCGTCAGCAGCAGCAGCAAGCCCGCCAGCGCGAAGCCGCCCTCCTCGGCGATGACCGCGAAAATGAAATCGGTGTGCTTTTCGGGAAGCAGCTCCCAAGCGTTCTTCTGCGTGTGCCCCATCCCCGAGCCCCACATCCCGCCGCTTCCGATGGCGATCTCCGACTGCAGGAGCTGCCAGGCCTCGTGGAGCCGGTATTCCTCGGGGTTCAGCCAGGCCAGGATGCGGTTCTTCTGGTAGGGCTTCATCACCGTGAACCACATCAGGACCATCGCGGCGCACCCGGCCAGCGTCATCAGGGCCAGGTGCAGGCGCTTGGCGCCGGCCGCGTACAGCATGGCGAAGGCCAGCGGCACCAGCGCCAGCGCGGTGCCCAGGTCCGGCTGCCGCAGGATCAGCGCCATCGGGATCAGGAAAAGCGCCAGCGGCGTCACGAGGCCGGTCAGGCGCTTGTAGCTTTCCCGGTACATCAGGTAATGCGCCACGGCGAGGATCAGGACCGGCTTGAGCAGTTCCGAAGGCTGCAAATTCACCACGTACAGACTGAACCAGCTTCGCGCGCCGTTGATCGGGCGGGTGAAGAGGACGCCCACGAGCATGACCAGCAGGATCGCGTAGAGCGCCGGCGCGTGCCGCAGCAGAACCATGTAGTCGATCCGCTGCGCCGCGACGAAGGCCGCCAGCCCGGCGAGCACGTACAGGAGATGCCGCGCCAGCGGCCCCCAGGCGAGCCCCTCGGCGCCGGCCGTCGCGCCCGCGATGAAGACCGTGCCCAGCGCCGCCATCAAGCCCACGCAGGCCAGCAGGAACCAATCGACCCGCTCCAGGTAGCGCGCCCAGGCGGGCGATGTAACCGTGGTCGTGCGCATCGACGGCATGCCGGACTCCAACACAAGAAATCGATCAGCGATCCGTATTCGGCAACAGCTTCGGACAGGTAAGACTCATGTTCTGTTCACCGACTCCGCTCCGTCAGCCAGCTCGCCTCGGGACCCGCGGCCACTTCTTTCAGCATCCGGTACGCCAAGGGGGCGGCGACGTCGCCGCCATGCCCGCCGTTCTCGACGAAGACACAGAAGGCCACGCGCGGGCGCTCGGCCGGCGCGTAACCCGCGAACCAGGCGTGCGGGGTCTTGTTTCCGGTCACGTCGGCGGTCCCGGTTTTGCCCGCGACCCGGAACGGCAGCGGTTCGACGCCTTGATGAAACGCGCGGAAGGCCGTGCCCATCTGTCCCGGGATGCCCACGTTGACGGCCTCGTAGAGCCCTTTCCGGATCGGGTCGAGCGTGCGCGCGGAGAGGATCGGCGCGGCGGGGGCCTGCGGCGGGGCGTCGGCCCAGAGCCGCGGCGCTACGGGCCGCCCGCCGTTGGCCACGCTCGCCAGCAGGCATGCGGCCTGGAGCGGCGTGGCGTTCATGTAGCCCTGGCCGATGGCGAGCAGGTAATCCTTGCCGAGGCTCCAACGCAGATCGGGCAGCGCGCGCGCGCGCCAGGCCTTGTCGGGGATCACGCCGCCGGCCTCGGCGGGCAGGTCGAGCCCGGTGCGCCGGCCCAGCCCGAGCGCGTGCGCCCAGACCGCGATCCGTTCGGCGCCCAGCCGCCCGCCAGCCTTGAAGAAGTACACATTGCAGCTTCGTCGCAGCGCGTGGTCGAGGTCGACGAGCCCGTGCGCGTGCGCGCCGTCGCAGTGGAAGCGCCGCCCGCCTTCCACCAGATACCCGTCGCAGCAGATCGTCTGGCCCGGCCCAATGGAGCCTTCCTCCAGCGCGGCCGCGGCGATCAGAACCTTCATCACGCTGCCGAGCGGGTAATGGTTGGCGCTGGCGCGGTTCAGCAGCGCCTGCCGCTCGTCGGCAAGCAGCGCCTGGAGCGCGGCCTGCCGAGCCTGCCCTTCGCGAGGCGGGACGAAGAGATTGGGGTCGAAGGTTGGGAAACTGGCCAGCGCGAGCACTTCGCCGCTGGCGCAATCGAGGACCACGAGCGCGCCGGGCCGCTCCTGGCTTGCCAGCGCGCCTTCGGCGGCCCGCTGCCAGGCCTCGGAGATCGTCAGGCGCAGGGCGTCGCCAGGGCGTGCCGCCACGTCGCGTTCCAGCAGGCCCGTCTCGTCCAGGTTCCGGGCCGCGCCCAGGGCCAGGCGCAGGCCGCTCTCGCCGCGCAGCCGCTGGTTGTAGTACGCCTCGACGCCGCTTTCGCCCAGGCGCAGGTCGGGGAGAGTGGCCGGCGCGGCGCGGCGCAGCAGGGCTTCCAGATCCTCGCCGAGCCAGAAGCGCTCGGTCTCGCCCAGAGCGATTCGCGGCGGCGCGTCGCTCCAGCGCAGCACGTCCTCCAGCCCCAGCGCGACGGCTTGGCGCCGGCCGGGTTCGTCGAGCTCGCGCAACGCCGCGAGGACGCCTTCCACGCTCAGGCCCCGCGGATCGGCGGCCAGGAGCGCGCGCAGGGCGTCAAGCTGCGCCGGCGTCCACGCGGCCTGCAGGCGGCTCCAGTAGCGTTCGCGCGCGGCAAGGCGGTCCACGAGCGTGCCGCGGGCGCGCAACTGCGCGAGCTGCGCGGGCTGCAGTTCACCCAGCGTGCCCAGGACGTGCGCGAGGTACGTCCCGCGCGGGTACTCGCGCCGCACCGAGGAGCGGCAGACGAGGCCGGGGAAGCGCGCCGGCGGCTCGTGCCGCGGCGCGAAGGTCGCGGCGGGCAAGAGGCCGCCGGCTCCGGGCGCGAAGAACTCGTCCTCCTGCGCCGCGCGCAGGGCCGTCCAGGCCGCCGGGTCCATGCCGTGGAGGAAGACCACCGGCGTCGAAGGGCGCTCCCAGCCGCGCGCGACGCGGTCGAGCGCGTCGAGCAGGCCATCGGACAGTTCGGCCGGGGAGCGGGCGGCCTGGGCGGCCACGCCCTGCACCCACGGATCGCGCGCCAGGCGCAGCGCCAGCGCGGCGAAGCTGGTTTTGCGGGCGGCCTCGTCGCGGGCCCGCCGCCGCGCCTCACGGACTTCCTCGAGCGTGAGCGCTTCGAGCTTGAGCTTGTCGGCGCGGACGGCAAGGTCGAAAGACGGCACATCGGCGGCGAGCACGCGGCCGTCGCGGTCGGCGATCTCCCCGCGCTTGGGCGCGAGCGGTTCGGCGCGCGGGCGGCCCTGGTGGTCGCGCGCGGCGACGTACAACTCGTGCCGCCAGAGCTGCAACTGCGCGAGCCGCAGCAGCACCGCGCAGGTGGCCGCGATCAGCACGGCGCTCAGGATGCGGACGCGATGGCGGAACATGGACCGCTCCGGCCTGCCGCACGATCGGTGCGGGCGCCCCCCCACGGGTTCCTCAGCGGCGCGCCGCGCCCTTTTCAGCTCCGGCCCGGGCGCGGGCGGAATCTCCCGAAGCCGTCCGGCGCGCGCCGCGCCTGCGCCTCCGGGCTGAGCATGCCCGTCCATGCAAAGACCTCGCCCAGCGCGAAGGCCGCCACCGCGCCCAGGAGCAGCGCGGCCAGGCCCTTGCCGAGCGCCCGCTGCAGCCCTTCGCCGACGAAGAACGATTCGCCCAGCAACGGCCCGAGCACCGCGTACAGCGCGTGCGCCGCGAAGGTGCCCAGGACGGCCGCCGTCCAGCCGCCCCACGGGCCCGAGCGCGACAGGCTCCGGCGCATCGAAAGCAGCAGCGCGGCCGCCGCGAGGTAGCAGAGCGTGTACGCGCCCAGGCGCGGCCCGGCCAGCACGTCCGCCTGCACGCCCAGCGCGAAGACGAAGCCCAACGACGCCGAGGGCGGCAAAAAAGCCATGGACGCCAGCCCCAGCGCGAGCGCCAGGTCCGGCTGCCAGCCCGGCGGTCCCACGGCCGGCCACAGCGCGTGCTGGAAGACCGCCGCGGCGATCCAGAGCAGGGACAGGACCAGGAGGCTCAGCATGGTTTGGCTCTTGGCTTCCGATTCCGGGCGCCAGCGGCAACCCCTACTTTTTTCGTGGCTCAGGCCAGGGCACGTCCACGGCCGCGGGCACGTAGACGGCGACGGCCTCCACGGCCATGCCGGCGAGCACCGGGCGCACGTCGAGTTCCCATTCCATCTCGCCGATCTTGCGGATCGCGGTCACGGCGCCGAGGAGGCAGCCGGGCGGAAAGGCGCGCTCCACGCCGGCGCTGACCACCGACTCGCCCTCGCGGGCCTCCAGGCGCGCCGCCACGATGGAAAGGACGCAGCGGGGCGTTCCGTCCGCGTCCTCGACGCCGCGGAGCACGCCCTCGGCGCGGGCTTCCAGCAGCCGCGCGGCCAAGCGAATGCCCGGGTGCGTCAGCGGCGCGAGGCACGAGGCTCGCGGCGCCGTCGAGACCACCCGCCCGATCGCCGCGCCGTCGTAGAGCGCCCCACAGCCGGGCACGATGCCGTCCTCGGCCCCGCGATCCAGGCCCCAGAGCGCCTGCGCGCCCCGGCCCTCGCGCGCCAGGACGCGCGCCAGAACCCCTCCGCCACGCGGCTCGCGCTTGAGCCCCAGCCCCGCAAGCTGGCCGTGGAGGCGGCGGTTCTCGTCGACCAGCCGCGCGCACGCCGCGCGCAGCCGGCGCACTTCGGCCTCGCGCGCGTCGGCTTCGGCGGCCGTTTCGGGGGCGGTCGAGGCCAGCATCGCCAGCGGGGGCGGAAGCGCGCCTTCCGATGCGCCCGAACCGCGCGTGGCGTCCTGGAAGAATCGCAGCACCGGCGCCAGCGCCGAGAGGGTCTGGCTGCGCAGATTCAGGACCTGCTCGCGCGGAACCAGCAGCATCAAGAGCGCGGCCGCGAAGAGGGCCGGCGTGAGCCAGGAAGCGCGTGTCGCAGTGGTCATGTTCAGGCCAGGTACGAGTCGTTCTTGTTAGGGCTGCGCGGCCGCACCGCGGCGCGTCCATCCGGTATCGCGTGGCTTTGGGCGTAACTTGAGGGATTATTTGAGGTTGAATGAAAAACGGGCCGCCCGAGGGCGGCCCGCGCTTGGAGTACCGAATCGGTAGCCGTGTTAGGGACGGGCTAGCTGGCCATCGAGAGCGCCGCGCGCTCGGAGTTGAGCATCTGCACGAAAGAATCCAGCGCTTCCTTCCAGGCCTGGGCCAGGTGCAGTTCCATCTCCGTGCGGAGGAGCCCCATGAAGGCGACATCGAGCGCCTGCCGGATGGCCTGAATGTCCTCATCCCCCAGCCCGTAGTCGTCCGCGAGTCGGCGCAGGTTCTTGAGGGTCAGAATCAGGGAACCGGGGGCCGCGAGAGTGCGCAGCAGAGCGTTCAGGTAGCAGACCATCAGGTCGTGACGCTCTTCGTCACTGAACGCCTCCACCCGCCGGTACAGACAAGGCCTGCGCTTCTTCAACTCCTTGAAGAACAAGCGGGCCAGCCGCGATTCCTTGCCGCTAAGCAGGCGCACGCATTCCCAAGTCCACAACGCATTCAGCCTCATCGGAATCTCTCCCCCTGCAAGACGGCGCGTCCATAACCCCGGACGAAAACGCTTCCAGAGGGTGTCACCGCAAGCGGTAGACCAGCAGATTTTTCTGGGAGACAATTTGAGCTGGATTGGCTTATAGTTCCGACTATTAGTGTAACACCTTGGAAATAAATAAATTGTAGAATCAGGCTGAGGTCGGTCGAAATGCGAGCCCTCAAACCGGTAGTCGGTGAGCGCCCTTCTTCGACGTTGTGCAGTCGAACATGGATTGATGGTCCAACACTCGAAGCCGGAATCCACTCGTGCAATTACTTGAGCTGTTCGGACTCCAGGATCGCCTGAAGGCGGTCCACACCGAAAGGCTTGGAGAGATTACCCTTAGCACCCAGTTGTATGGCCTTTTCCAGCTCTTCGGATTCCTGATAGCCGCTGGTCATATAGACTCGAAGGTTTTGAAAATGCTGGTTCAACTGTTTGAGAACCTCCAAGCCGGATTCTTTGCCCAGGTTCAGGTCCAGGAGCACCAGGTTCGGGTGATCCGCCCGAATGGCCTCGATCGCGGCGCCGCCCGAGTTGACCATGCGCGTCTCGCACCCAAGCATCTTGAAGAACTCACACAGGAGGCATGCGACTTCCGGTTCGTCGTCGATGACCAGAATCTTGGCGTCCATACTCTATTCCTCAGGCGACCGTTCCTTTTCCCGTCGAAAGGTATAAGAACATACATATATTTTTTATGACCATAACCGATGGACGTCCCAATGCCAAAGAAGTTTCCAAGAAGGTTGCAGATGTATCATCGATTAAAGCGCTCACACGTGCGTCTTTCGAAGAGGAAGAGGAAGAGGAAGAGGTTCCTCGCGTGAATTGAACGACGAAAGCCGTTACGTTGTTGGAGTCTACTCAGGGTAAGTCGGGTGGGGGGACGTGGGCCGGATGCCATTCGTGAACTGCCGCGTTGCTTTAACAGGTGCGTGAAGCTTATGGCGCGAACCTGGGAAAAAGGGATTCTCGCTGGGCTGCGAAGAGGCTTGAGCCGATACCGGCGATAAGCGCCATCCTGTGCACAAGGAAAATCCGAGGACGCCCAAGATGACCGCCAAGTTGATTCCAGTTCTGCTTGGAGCGCTGTGTTGCGCCGCCGGCCTGGCCGCGGAGGACACGATCCTGTACGTCGAGCAGGACTACTCCATCGTGAAGCAGAACAAGGCGGGCCTCGATGCGAAGGACATCCGCCAGAAGCTTTACCTGACGAAGGACGCCGTGCTGATCGAAGAGTACGCGGGCGCCTCGGCGCAGCCCACAGAAGCCTATTTGATCGACTTCAAGAAGCAGCAGATCGTGAACCTGGATTACAGCAACACCGTCTACACCTCGGAATCTTTCGACGAACGGCGCGAGCGGATCGAAGAGCGGAAGCTGAAGGTGTTGCGCGACCTGGACAACCTGATCGAAGGCAAGCAGAAGGAGCAGACTCGCCGCCTTTACCGCGCGCTGCTGGACGACGAGCGGAAGTTCAAGATCGAACGCCCCAAGGAGGAGGCCGAAAAGGAACTCGCCGGGGTCAAGGCCGAGCGCGTGCAGATCCTCGACGAGAGCGATCCGAAGTACGTCCCCTTCGAGGCCTGGCTGCACCCCGACGACGAAGTGCCCTACGACAACGCCGAGGTGCTCTACCTGATGCAGATCATCGGGCCGAACATGGCCAAGTTCCTCAAGGAGAACAAGAGCGTCTTCCGGCGCCTGCCGCTGGAACTGAACCTCAACCTGCCCGTCGGCGGCAGCCTGCATACCAAGGTGGTGAAGGTGGAAAGCGTGTCGGCGCGGAAGTTCAAACCCGACCTGTACGAAATCCCCAAGGGCTTCCAGCCCAAAAAACTCGATCCCGCGCCCGCGCAGAAGACCGCCGAGCCTGCGACGAAGACGGAGAAGGTTCCGGACTGAAGCGTTCCCGGTTCCCCGCAGCCGCGACCCTCACGCTCCTGTTTGAACCCTGGGCGGAAGGCCGTCCGGCCCGGGCTGCTCGCCCGGCGGGCGGGTCTTCCAGCGCCGGTGAACCCAGAGCCACTGTTCGGGATAGGCGCGCACGGCCTGTTCGTAGGCGCGGTTGATGCGCGTGAGGATGCGCAGGCGCGCGGCCTCGGGGTCCTCGCCCGGCACGTGCTCGATCACGTCCCAGACCTTGAAGACGTGCCGGATCCCGTCGGCCTGCCGGTTCGTCGTGCAGACGGCGATGGGCGCTTTCGAGGCGGCCTGCAGGTCGGCGGGGGAGGCCACGGTGCTGGCCAGCGTCCCGAACATGGGCACGAAGACGCCCGCCACCCCGCCGTTCTGGTCGATCGACATTAAGACCAGGTGGCCGGTATCGAGCAGCTTTTTCAGGTGCCAGAGCACGTTCCACTTCTCGATCAGGCGGTTGCCCGAGCGTTCGCGCATGTCCCAGACCATGCGGTGCAGCAGCGGGTTGTCGAGCGGGCGCGCGACGGAGTTGAACGGGAGGCCGAGGATCGCTCCCGCATAGCCGCCCAGCTCCCAGTTGCCGTGGTGGGCCGGCACGAGCAGGACGCCCTTGCCGCCGGGGCGCGCGAGGAGTTCCTGGAGGATGGAGGCATCGGCCAGGTCCACGGTGGCTTCGACATTCTCCCGCGTCAGCAGATCCATGCGCGCGAACTCGACCAGCGAGAGCCCGGTGTGCTCGAAGTAGCGGCGGCACCACGTTTCCTTTTGCTCGCGGGACGCCTCGTCACGGAAGGCGATCTCCATATGCCGCAGCACCTGGTTGCGGTAGCGGCGGGAAACGCGCCACGCCAGCCGCCCGAGGGCCCGGCCCAGGGCGCGCGCGGCGCCGCCCGGCAAGGCGCGGAAAAGCAGCAGGGCCAGGCGCGCGCAAGCGTACGCGGCTCGGTCGAGCTGGAGGTCGCGGGGCCTGCGCTCGGGCCTTCCGGAGCCCAGCGCGCCGCGTCGGGCAGGCGCCTTGGTGGACATGAAGGGGGCTATGACACCCCGAAATCTTCCACGGTCAAGCGCGGGATCGGGCCTGGATGGAGCGTCAGGAGGAGCCTGGCCGAAGAACCCGAGGGCCGTGGGGTCGCTCAGGGTCTCCGGTTCGGCTCACGTCCCTGCCTGGAGGGGGGTGGCAGGGTTCGGGATGAAGCTTGTGGCGCGGTATCCGGCCTCCCCCCGAACGGGCCGGGATGCGGGAAGCGCGCCGTGGCGATGGAAGGAGTATCGAGTACGGGCTTTAAGGGGGGATAAACAAGACAAAAATATCAACGGCGAGTGGCGGAAAACCTGCCCCGGGAAGCGCGGTTACCGCCCCTCCAGCTTCTCCAGCTTGGCCTTCGTCCGCTGGACGTACTCGCCCAGTTGCGCGTCTTTCTCGGCGCGGGCGACGAACTCGCGGTAATTCCGGATCGCGCCGCGGGGATTGCCTTGCATTTCCATCGCGTTTCCGCAGGCGAAATAGACCAGCGGCTCAGGGCACTTCTTTTCGATGGCCTCCTCGAAGTACGCCTGCGCCTCCTTGAACTTGCGCATCGAATGGAAAAGGCTGCCGACCTCGTAGAGGTACTCGGGATCTTTGGCCGGATTGATCACGCTCGCGGCCTTGTAGCATTTCACGGCCTCGTCGAGTCGCCCCTGGCGTCCCAGCGCGCGCCCCAGGTAAGCGTGGAAATCGCTGTCGCCGCCCCCGCCGCAGAGCCCGATGGCCGTGCGGAAGCAGATCTCGGCCTGCCGCGACTGCTGGACCACGCCGAAGACGACGCCCGTGTTGAACCAAGTGATCGCGTCGCTGGGATCTTCGCCCAGCGCGAGTTTGAACTTCCCCAGCGCCTCTTCGTACTTCTTGCCGTTCAGCAGGTCCGCCGCGACCTGGAGGTGGTCGTTGCGCGCGGCGGGCCCGCCGCCGGTGCGCGGGATCCCGCAGCTCTTTAGCGCCTCGTCCAGGCCGGCGTAGGCGTCCTGCAACACGGTGGCGACGGTGGTGCGGGCCTCGTCGCCCTTCTTGGCCTGGAGCCTGGCCAGTTCCTCCGCGCGCTCCTCGGGGGTTTTCTCGTAGGGCAGCTTCTCGTTCATGTCGCCGGGGACCAGTTGGAAGCGCAGCGGGAATTCGGACTTCGCGCGCACGGGCACGCCGCCGGTGAAGTCCGGTTTGAAGCCCGCCGCGCGGACGGTGATCCCGTAGGCGCCGGCCGGAAGCGTCAGCTTGCAGGCGCCGGAGGCGTCGGAACTGAATTCGACCGGCTTATCGCCGCCGATCTTCAGCGCCTTGATCGAGGCGTTGGCGACGGGCGTCTCGAAGCGGTCGGTGATTTTCACCAGCAAGGTTCCGTCCTCGGCGCGCGCGCACGCGCAACCGGCGAGCAGGACCAGCAGGCAGGCGGACGACGTGGCGTGGCGCATGGCGGCTCGTGCCTCACTTCTGCGGCGGGGGCGCCAGGAGCTTCTCCCGGGACGGCGGCGTCAGCCACTTCGCCAGCGTCTCCTGGGGAAGTTCCTGGGACTTGGGATCGGGCTTCTCGACGCCGAGGTCGACGATGCGGCTCCAGGCCTTGTTGTATTCGTAGAAGCGCCCGCCGCCGACTTCCGCGAGGATCCGGTACGTGGGCTTGTGCTCGGCGCCGTGAAGCGAGCGGATGTAGAGCGCGTTGAACTGGACGCGGTCGAACTCCCAGGCCTCCTTGACGGTCAGCAGGCACTGCTGGAGCCCATCGTCGCGGGGCGTGGTGTCGCCGACGACCAGGACCACCTTACGGGCGTTCGCGCGCCAGGCCATCGCGCTGACGGCGTGGCGGATGCCGAGATGAAGGCCGCCGGAGCCGCCGCCGAAGGTCGCGTCGAGAATGTCGTCGCGCGCCTTCTGCAGATTCCGCGAGAGCGCGAACGGCTTGATCTGGTAGGTGAGGGTCCGGGCCGCGGCGTCGGCGCGGTAGCGAACGCTGCCCATGCGCAGCGAAGGCGTCTGCTTGGCCATCTGCTCCAGGACCGCGTCGATCGCCGCGCTTACTTCGGGCCAGATATGCAGCAGGCTCCCGGTGGTGTCGAAGACCACCAGGAAGTCGATGGAGGATTCCTGCACCGGCTGGGCGTACGGATCGCGGTAATCGGGTTCGTAGCTGTCTTCGGCGCCGGGCTTGCCGTCGGGGTTCTTGTGCGCCCGGGATTCGATCTGCAGGTCGCCGCCCTTGTGCGCCTCGATCCATTCCTCCCACTTCACGAGGTTGTAACGGTTCTTCTCGCCGGTGAGGTGCTCCAGGGTGTCGGGGATCGCCGGGCGCAGCTCGAGCCGCTCCGTCCTGAGCCGGCCGACCAGGAGCGGGACGGACTCGAGGTCGCCGAGCGTGGCGAGGCCCTCGATCGCAGCCACGCTCACGTCGTCGTCGGGATCGTCGAGCAGCGCGCGCAGCGCCGGCGCGGCGTCCTTGCCGCCCAGGTGCGCGATGAGTTGCACGCAACGGAATCGCCCGATGGGATTGAGCGCGCGCGCGTCCGGCTTCAAAGCATTCACGTAATGCCGCGTCGCTTCGTCGCGGCCGAGCAACCGCCCCAGCGACTCCGCCGCCAGCCGGCGCATGGAGAGGAGCGGATCGGCCAGCGAGACCTCGAAGAGTCGCTCCTGAGCAGCCTTGACTCCCAGCGCGCCCAGCGCCTCGAGCGCCGCCTTGCGCCGGCCGCCGTCGCCCAGGTCGTAAAGCTGCCACAGGTAAGGCAGGGCCAGCGGGGAGGCGGTCTCGGCCAGTTTTCGGGCGGCCGTCTCGACGACTTCCAGCTTCACGTCGCGCAAAGCCGGAGCGATCCGGCTAATCTCGGCCGAGGTGGGCTTTGCGGGCGCCTCTTCGGCGAAGAGGCCGCGGCTTGAAAGCACAACGAGCAAGGGCCACGCAAGGTGCGTCAGGAATCGGCGCGCCGCTTGTATAGATCCCGTACCCTTCATCGTAAAGCTATCCTTGCCCCAGAGCGGGTTGCTGTCTACTGTATTGGACGTATTCGACGTGACGATTCAGCCTGCCTTTCCTGAGCCGGTCTTTAGGGACTGGATGCTCCTCTCCGGCAGGTTGCTGCGCGCTGCGGGGGGATTCCTGGATGCATCTGTACCTGATGCGGCACGGCATCGCGGAGGATCGCCAGATCTGGTACGGTCCGGACCGCGCCCGCCCCCTGACCGCCAAAGGCCGCAAGCGCACCCGCGCCATGGTGCTCGAATTGAAGCACCGCAAGCTCCTGAAGCTCGACGAGATCTGGACCAGCCCGCTGACCCGCGCCAAACAGACGGCGGAGGTCGTCAAGGAAGCGTTGGACGTAAAGGTGCGGGAGATCAAGGCGCTGGCCTGCGGCGCCACCGTCGAGGATCTGATGCGGGAGCTGAAGAGCAACGGCGCGCCGGATCGGCTCATCCTGGTGGGCCACGAGCCGGACATGGGGTACATCTACGCGGAGCTGTCGGGATTGAAGGAGCCTTTCCCGTTCAAGAAAGCCGGCGTGGCGCTCCTGGCCGGCGAGTTCAAGCCCGGCGGCATGGCGGTCAAATGGTACAAACGGCCCAAAGACCTGCTGAGCAAGGAAGAACAGCAGAAGGTATGAACCGGCCAATTTCTCGGCAGTCTCGAAACCGCATGCCGAGTCCAGTGTTCTAAGTAGGCAGGAGCATCTACCCAGGGGGCCGACGCATGGTGCAGCGCTTGACCTGTGGGATGATTATTCTGTGCCTGGGCCTCGCGCCGCTCTTCGGCGCCGAGGCGCCGGCCGATTCGGGCGCGCAACCGGAAGTGACGCCGCAGGTGCTTCAATCGATCGACAAAGCCTGCGGCTGGCTCGCCCGGCAGCAGGGCAAGGACGGCGGGCTGAATTCGCAGTACAGCGTGGCCGCGACGGCGCTGGCGGGCCTGGCCTGGCTGGGTTCGGGGAGCACGCCCGATTCGGGTCCCTACGCGCGGAACGTCACGCAGGCCCTGCGCTTCATCCTCAACAGCCAGAGCAAGAACGGGTTCGTCTCGGAGGGGCGCAACTACGGCGCTTCGATGATGTACGGGCACGGGTATTCGACGCAGTTCCTCGCCGAGGCCTACGGGATGGTCCGGGATCCGGATCTGGCCGATGAGGTCCGCCAGGCGCTGCAGAAATCGACGCGCCTGCTGGAGACCACGCAGAACACGTTCGGCGGCTGGAACAGCTCGCCCAACGCGCAGGGCAGCGACGACGGCTCGGGCGCGGTGGCGATCATGCAGATCTCGGCGCTCCGCGCGGCCGAGTCCTGCGGGGTGTACGTCAAGACGCAGACGATCTCCAAGTCGAAGAAATACCTGCTGGAGATGACGAACAACGAAGGCTGGTACGCCTACAACTGGCACGCGCGCAGTTCGGGCCGGGGTTCGCCGGGGACGACGGCGGCCGGGATGTACATGCTCGGCGCGATGGGCCTGCACGCCGATCCGCGTTACGCCAAGGGGATCAAGAACCTGATGGCGACCAGCCCCTTCATGAAGACCAAGGGCGGCTGGGGCGAGGCCGGCGGGTGGGGCTGGTACTACTACACCTGCTTCTATGCCTCGCTGGCGATCTTCCAGCACGGCGGCGAAGAGTGGCGGCAGTGGTATCCGGCGATGGTGACCGACCTGCTGAAGAAGCAGCGCCCGGACGGCGGCTGGGACGACGGTTACGGCGGCGTCATGACCGGCCTGGCCGCGCTGTGCCTGGAGTTGCCGCTTGCGCTATCTGCCGATGTTCCAGGAGGGCGGCGCGGGGATGGACGGGCGCTGAGGCCGCCGCGCATATCGTATTGAGAACCCGCCGCCTCTCGGTTAGCACAAGTATCCCATGAGCGAAACCGAACGCGCTTCCGCCGCCGCGCCCGCGTCATCGCCCGCGCCGGGCGAGGTGAAGATCCGTCCCGCCAGAGAAGGCGAGTCGAAGGCCGTGCGCGCCCTGATCGGGCTCTTTCCCCAGAAGCTGGTGCAGAGCCCGCTGCCCAAGCTCAAATACTTCATGGTCGCCGAGGTGGACGGCCGGCTGGTGGGCTGCTGCGCGCTGGACATCTTCTCGCGGCGCATGGCCGAGATCCGCAGCCTCTCGGTGCATCCCGACTTCCAGGGCCGCGGGATCGCCACGCAGCTCATCGAGGCCTGCGTGCGTTATGCCAAGCGCCGGCGCATCCGCGAGCTGATGACGATCACCAGCAGCCTGAGCCTATTCGAGAAATGCGGCTTCTCGCCGTTCAAGAGCGAACGCCTGGCGCTGATCCGGCAATTGGAGGCGCCGCCGCCCGACCCGCTCCAGCCGCCGCCCGTCCGGCCGGCGACCGAGGACGACGGGCCCGGCGCGGAAAGCGCATGAGCCGCGCCTCGGGGACGGGCACGCCCATGAAGCGCATCTTTCTGGTCGCGTACACCAAACGCAAAAAGGAAGTCGGGCCGGTGCTGCGCGCGCTCCTGCCGTGGCTGCGTTCGGTCGCCCAGGTCGTCGGCATCGACCGCGAGGACGGCAAGGACCTCGGCAAAGTCGACGCGGACCTGATGGTCGTCTTCGGCGGCGACGGGACGATGCTCAGCGTCGCGCGGCGCATGAAGGGCAACCCCGTGCCCGTGCTGGGCGTCAACATGGGCGTGCTCGGGTTCATGGCCGAAGTGAGCCACGAGGACTTGAAGCAGATCCTGCCCGGCGTGCTGGCGGGGCGGGGGATCGTTTCCCCGCGCATGATGCTCCAGGCCACCATCGTCGGCGGCGGGCGCGGCCAGAAGGACCGCGCCTTCATCGCGCTGAACGACGCGGTGCTCCTGCGCCTGCCCAAGGCCGCCATGATGAGCGTGGGCGTCTCGGTCAGCGGCGAGTTCGTCGCGCGCTACAAGGGCGACGGGCTGATCGTCAGCACCGCGACGGGCTCCACCGGCTACAGCCTCTCCGCCGGCGGGCCGATCCTCTCCGAACGCCTCAAGGGCTTCATCGTGGTCCCCGTCTGCGCCCACACCTTGGCCAGCCGCCCGATCGTGCTCTCCGGCGAGGAGCAGCTCGAGATCGAGGCCGAGACCCGCTCGGGATCGCCCGTCGAGCTGGTCATGGATGGGCAGGTGAGCGTGAGCCTCAAGAGCGGGACGCGGGTGCGCATCCAGAAGGCGCCCTACGAGTTCAACATCGTCTCGCTGGGCCTGAAAGGGCGCTTCGAGATCATTCGCGACAAGCTGCATTGGGCCGGCTGGCTGAAGGAAGGGCGGGGGTAGCTCGCGCCGGCCGCCCGCGAACCGGGCGCGCCGTTCGAACTGGCCCGCGCGGCGCGCGGCCTACTTCCGATACCTCGCGGGGATGGCCTCGCCCACGCCGTGCTTGGGCGACTGCTCGTACAGCGGGAGCGCCTTCCCTTGGAGCTTCTGCAGGGCCTTGACGCGCGTATCGCCGCTGGGGTGGGTGCTGAGGAACTCCGGGGGCGCGCCGCCGCCGGACTGCCCGAAGCTCTGCCAAAACTTGACGGCTTCCTGCGGGTCGTAGCCGGCCTTGGCCATGTACATCAGTCCCAGTTCGTCGGCTTCGGACTCGTGGGTGCGGCTGAAGGGGAGCAGGACGCCGATCTGCGCGCCAGCGCCGAAGGCGGCCATGGCGATGTTCGCGCGGGTGGGTTCGACGCCCTTGGCCTTGAGCGCCACGTCGATGCCGGTCGCCACGCCCTGCACGACGATCTGCTGGCTCATCCGTTCGCCGCCGTGACGTGCGATGGCGTGGGCGATCTCGTGTCCCATCACCGCCGCCAGTTGCGCCTCGTTTTCCATGTACTTCAGGATGCCCGTGTAGAAGGCGACTTTTCCGCCCGGCAGGCAGAAGGCGTTGGCGGTGGGCGACTCGAGGACGACGAATTCGTAGGTGAAGCCGCGGTCCGGCGCGACGGCGGCGATCCGCGTCCCGACGCGTTCCACCAGCGCGTTGAGGTCCGGGTCGCGGCTGCGCTTCTCGGTCTTCAGCACCTCCTGGTAGGACTGAAGCCCAAGGCTGTTCTCGTAGCTTTCGCTGGTCAGGACCAGTTGCGTCCGGTCCGTGCCCTCGACCTTGCGGCAGCCCGGGGTCAAGGCCAGGCCGAGGCAACAGAGCAGCGCAAGCGCGGCGATTCGCATGATGGACTCCTTTGGGCTCTTCAGGCCCGTGCATTAGACCACGACTTCGGCGGCGGAACAGCAAAAACGGGCCGGGCCGGCGCCTGCCGGCGCCCGCGGCGAATCCCGTTCCCACCCCGTGCAAGATTCCGGCGCTCCCTTACACTGGGGGCGAGCCCCGAACCTCGAACGCCGAACCCGGATCCATGCTCTTCGCGCTCATCTGCTGCTCGGTCCTGATGCTGGTCAGCGTGCTGATCTGGCTGGCGGTGGTCTTCCATCCCGCGCGCGCTTGGGACTTCCAGCCCGTCGCCGAGGACGTGCCCGCGCCGCCGCCGCCGGAGGCCTGGCCGCCGGTCTGCATCCTCGTCCCTGCGCGCAATGAGTCCGAGACGCTGCCGCGCACGCTCCCCGCGCTGCTGGGACAGGAGTACGCCGGCCCGCTGCGGGTCGTGCTGGTCGACGACCGCAGTACGGACGGCACGGCCGAGGTCGCGCGGCGGCTGGGCCGGGAGGCCGGCGCGGAAGGCCGCCTGTCGGTCCTGGAGGGGCAGCCGCTCCCCGACGGCTGGGTGGGAAAAGTCTGGGCGCTGGAGCAGGGGCGGCGGCACGCCGCCGGCCTGGGCGCGAAGTATCTGCTGCTCACCGACGCCGACATCCTCCACGCCCGGCACTCGCTCAAGCGCCTGGTCGCCGAGAGCGAAGCCGCCGAACTGGCGCTCAACAGCCGCATGGCGCTGTTGCGCTGCCAATCGGGCGCGGAGCGGCTCCTGATCCCCGCCTTCGTCTTCTTCTTCAACCTCCTGTATCCGATGCGCTGGGTGAACGATCCGCGGCATGCCCTGGCCGCCTCGGCCGGGGGTTGCGTGCTGCTGAACGCCGAGGCGCTCGCGGCCGCCGGCGGGCTCGAGACGATCCGCGGCGCGATCATCGACGACGTGAGCCTGGCGCGCGCGGTGAAGGCTCCCGGGCGGCCGCTCCGGCTGGCGCTGAGCCGCAACGACGTCGTGAGCCTGCGCGCCTACGACGACCTCGACAGCGTCTGGTCGATGGTCCGCCGCACGGCGTTCACCGAGTTGGGCTACTCGTGGTTGAAGCTCCTCGGCTGCATCGGGATGCTGGCGATCCTATTCGTGCTCCCCCGTTGGCGGTGGCCGGCGGCGCGATGCTGGCGATCCAGGTGGCCGGCGGAGTATGGGACGCCGAGTATCTCACCTGGGCGGTCGGGCTCACGGCGAAGGGCCTGGTCGCGTGGGGACTGATGGGCGACGTGTACGCGCCCGCCGTGCGCTTCTTCGGGCTTCCGCGGAGCTGGGCCTATACGCTGCCGCTGGTCGGCCTGCTGTACGGCCTGATGACCGTGGATTCGGCTTGGAAGCATCTCTTTGGCAGGCAGCGCGGCTGGCGCTGAACCGGGCGGGGTTGCGCGTACAAGCCGCGCGGATTGTGCTACACTGAGCCTTCCGCATCGGGGAAGCCGACATGGCGCAGGACCAACCTGAGCGCAAGCCCGGCAAGTCCAAGGCCGCGCGCGCCGGCGCCCCGCCTTCCAAGGCCGCCGCGCAGCAACCCAAACCGAAAGCGTCAGGTTCCGGGAAACCGGCCTCGCCGGGAAGCAAGACGTCCAAGCCTCCGGCGATAAAGCAGGCCGCGCCGAAGCCAGCCGCCGGACGCGCGGGCAGCGAGGCGCCGGGCGAAGCGGCCCCCGACAAGAGAGCGCCGAAGCCGGCGCCTCCGCCCGACCCCCCCGCGCCGGCCGAACCCGAAGCGCCTGCCGGCGAGAACGAAGGCCCCGATTCCGAGAAGCTCGCCGCCGCGAAGCGCTTCGCCGAAGAGAAGCTGCGCCGCGAGGCCGAGGCGCGCCGGCCGTTCCTCTCGCGAACCTGGCGCGTGCGGATCCTGTGGGTGTTCGTGATCGTCTTCGGGATGGGGGTCTACAAGGGCGTCTCGCTGCTGGTCGGCCGCGCGCCGCCGCGCGAACGCGAAAAGACCGAACAGACCGCGCTGAACAAACTCGCCAAGCGCCCGCTCGACAGCCTGCTCCCGCTGGCCAAGCCGCTGCTGGAGGCCGAGCCCTTGCCGTATCCGGCCGCGACCCAGGCGCTGCCTGAACCCCGCGTGGCGGTGAAGCGCGTCGCGATCCTGACGCCCCTGCCGGCCGCGGCGCAGGAGGACGCGCCCGCGGATGCGCGCGCCCTGGCGCTGGGCTTCAGCGAGCTGTTGCGCCGGGATCTGCTGCTCGTGGATACGCTGAGCGTCTTCGATGGCCGCGCGACCGACCGCGCCTTCGGCACGTTCAAGGACCAGGTTGCCGCCTTGGGGCCGGTATTAAAGGGGCTTGAGACGGTCGTGCAGGTCGCGGTGGAAAAGAAAGAAGAGCATTTCGTCGTGCGGGCCGCGGTCGGGCCGCCGGCCGACATCGTGCCCGTGCAGGTGCCGGAGCTGAAAGCGAAGCCGGGCGAGACCGCGCAGGCGGCGCGCGCGCTGTTGCTTGCCGTCTGCCGGGAACTTGGCGTCACGGTCGGCGCGGAGGCGCGGAAACGAATCGACGCGTATGTGCCGCGCGAGGACACGCTGGTTCAGACGGGGCAGCAGATGCTCGCGGCGCCGGACGGGCGCATTACCGGCAATTACGCGGCGAATCCCCTGATGACCGGCGCGCAACTGCGGCGAACGGAGGATCGCGGCAAGGGTCCGTACTTGAAGGCGATCCTGGCGCTGGATTCCAACCACGTCGAGGCGCGCCTGATGTCGGAGGAGGTCCTTCCCCCGAACGAAGCGCAGGCCGCCGCGATGCAGCACTTGAAGGAAGCCCTCGACCGCTCACCGCATTTCGGCCCGGCGCACCTCCAGAAATCCCGCAGGCTGCTCGCCGCGGGGCAGGCCGACGGCGCCCTCGAAGAGGCGGCGCTGGCCGCGGCGCTGATGCCGGGCCATCCGCTGGCGCGCGTGAATCTGGCAGAGACCTACCTGGCCTGCCACGCGCCGCTTCCGGCGCGAAAACACGCCGATTTGGCCTTCGAAGCGGCCCCGAACCTGCCCCAGACGCACGCGTTGCGCATCCGGATCGCCGAAGTCAGCGGCGAGCCGGAGCGCGCCGTGGAACTCGCCCGCGCCTTCGTGGAGCGCCTCCCCGATTCCGGCGAGGCACGCGCCTCGCTCGTCCGCGCGCTGCGCCTGGCTGGGAAACCCGACGAGGCCGGGGCAGAGCTGAAGGCGATTCCCGAGGCCGCGCTGGAGCCGGCCGTCCGGGCGCGGCTGGCGGCGGAGCTGGCCTGGTGGCAGGGCCGCCCCGACGCGGCGCTCGAGGCGTTGCAGGCCGCCGGGGACGCCCCCGAGGCGAAGGCCCTGCGCGAAGAGATCGAAGCATTCCGCGAGTTGCCAGGCGCCGCGCATAAGGTGCTGGAGTCCGCGCGCGTAAGTGAATTCATGTTTGCCGCCGCGAACGCACAGATCCTGGAGCGCCTCGCCTTGAAGGATAAGCTGGAAGAGGCAGTGGCCCGGATGGAGGCGCTCGCGCCCGGCGATCCCCGCGCGTTGCGCTGGCGGATCCGCGTGCTCGCGCATCAGGGCAAGCGTTTCGAGAGCCTGGAATTTGTCGAAAGGCTGAACGCCGCGCTTAAGCCCGAAGGCGCCGCGGAGGCCCCGCCTCCGCCGCGCGACCTCCAGGACGCGGCGCATGAGGTGGAAGCGCTGCTGGCGCACGCGCGATTCGACCACGCCCGAAAGGTCCTGGATGCGCTGGGGATGCCCGCCGGCGCGCCTTTCTACAGGCGCCTGAAAGCTCGCATCGAACTCGTCGAAGGCCTCTTCTACGCTACTCAACTCAACGATTTCGACTACGCCAAGGCGCGCTTTCTCAACAGCCTGCAGCTCGAACGGAAGAACGCCGACGCGCAGAAGGCCATATTGGGGCAGATGGAGAATTTTCTGCGGCTGCTGGTTCAGAGCGGCAAGGAGGACGAAGCCGCGCTGATTCCGCAGACCTTCAACAGCATGCTCGACGACCCGCTCGTCGAACGCCTGCGCCAGGCGCTGGCGGAGGCCTTGACGGTTCAAAAGAAGAATAAGAAGCACTGACCTGCGGCCGGGCCCGGTTTCGGCGCCGATCCATGCCAGGATGCCGGGCTCCCCATGCCAGGATGCAACCCCCCAGGTTCCGCAACCCGAATTGAGTGCTGAGGTTGAAGCGGAAATGAATGGTTACCGGGCCAGGACTCGAACCTGGAATGGAGGTACCAAAAACCTCTGTGTTACCGATTACACCACCCGGTAGCCGGAGGACGGCTTGGCGGTCGGGTAAGACGTACCCGCCCTGGGCCTGATTTTCAAGGCCGCCCGCTCCGGGCGCGGTTTGACGTGTCGAGTTCGGCGGCTGCGGGTATCCTCTGACCCCTTGTGCGGCGGCGCGCGACGGCGCTTGCCGGGACCCATACTTGAAGGAATGGATCATGGCGAAGATGAAGGCCGCGAGCGGCTTCCGGGATTTCCTGCCCGACGCCTGCCGCAAGCGCGCCGATCTGATGCGGCGCATCAAGGCCACCTACGAGGCCTTCGGCTACGAGCCCATTGAGACTCCGGCGCTCGAGAACCTCGCCGTCTTCCTGGGCAAGGGCGGCGGCGAGAACGAGAAGCTGATGTACAAGCTGCTCAAGCGCGGCGAGAAGCTCCAGCGCGCGCTAGAAACCGGCGTGAAGGAGGAGAACGACCTCGCCGACGCGGGCCTGCGCTTCGACCTCACCGTGCCGCTGGCGCGCTTTTTCGCCGAACACCGCGCCGAGCTGCCCACGCCCTTCAAGCGCTACCACATCGGGCCGGTCTGGCGCGCCGAACGCGCGCAGCATGGGCGCTTTCGCGAGTTCATCCAGTGCGATGTGGACGCGATCGGGAGCGGGAGCATGATGGTCGAGTCCGACGTGCTCCTGGCGACGGCCACGGCGCTGAGCGAACTGGGGTTCTCGGGGCTTGAAGTGAAGCTCAATTCGCGCGCGTTGCTACATCTGCTGGTCGGAGCGGCCGGCGTGGCGGAGGCGCAGCGCGGCGAAACGATCACGGCCCTGGACAAGCTCGAGAAGATCGGCGCCGATGGCGTGCGCGGTGAACTGGCGCAGCGCGGCGTACCGGGCGAGGCCGCCGCGCGCCTGCTGGAGTTCTATGCCGCCTCCCGCGCGAGCGCCGGCCTGAACCTGCTCGATGAAACCGGGCGGAACATCGCCGCGTGGAGCGGCGCGTCAGCCGAGGCGGAACTGGCAGGCTTGCGCGAAGTGCTCGAACTCACGCCCGACCTGCCCTCCGGAAAGCTCGTCTTCGACCCGTTTCTCGCGCGCGGGCTCGACTACTACACCGGGCCGGTCTTCGAGGTCGCCGCGGAAGGCGTCCCCTTCAGCCTCGCCGGCGGCGGGCGCTACGACGAGATGGTCGGGAACTTCACCGGGCAGCCGACGCCCGCGTGCGGCTTCTCGATCGGCTTCGAACGGATCTGCACGGTCATGGACGAGCGCGGCATGTTCGGAGCGGGCGCGCGCGCGGCCGATGTCCTGGTGGCGGCGCTTGACGATGCCCGCCCCGTGGAGCGCGCCGCGATCGAGTTGGGCCAGGCGCTGCGGAAGGCCGGCCTGCGCGCCGATGTCTTCCCCGGGCAGGCGAAGCCCGCGCGGCTCTATGAGCTGGCCGAGAAGAAAGGAATCCCGATCCTCGCGCAACTCGGCGGGCGCGAACTGCAGGACGGCGCCGTGCAGGTGCGGGACCTCAAGACACGGCAATCGGCCCAAGTGCCGCGGGATGCCGTCGCCGCCCACGTTCGCAAGATCCTGGATCCGGCCGGCTGAGCGAGGCCTGCCTGTTGCGCGCAAGGCCGCCATGGAGAATACTCGGATCGAGGCAACCCGCCGGTCGCTGCAAGCGCACCTACACGCGGCGGGTACTATGGATACCGGGAAGCCAACTTCGAATGGACGAGCCCGTATTATGCTCCCAATGCAACCAGCCCTTGCCGGACGACTGGGAACCCCCCATTGGGGCGACCGCCAAGCCGGTCTGCCCGGCCTGCGCGGTCCAGCACATACGCCGTAAGTCCCAGCGCCTGAAGGTAATTACGACGCTCTTGGACATGTACGGCGTGGATGCCGACGAGCAGGCTGCGCGCGAGCTGGAATCCAAGCTGAAAAGCCCGGCGGAGTCAAAACCCAAGGAGCCCCCGCCCGCGCACCCACCCAAGAAGTAGGGGGTAGCCGAGAGCCTAAAAAAGATGCACAGGTGCACGACTTTCTCGAAAAATCTGTGAAGGGGAAGGGAGTTGGGTATTCACATGTGCTCGGCTCGAAGCTATATTGACCGGTGCGGCAAGCATTCCTGGAACCTTAGAACCTACGACAAGCGCTGAGCAGAACTTGGGGGGCTCCGGCATGGTGCGACACAAGTGCAGCGAATGTGGTAATACGTTGCCCACGACTTGGCGTCCCCTGGCGACGCGAACTTGCGAGTCGATTTGTCCGACCTGTGCCGTGAAGCATATGCAGACCAAGTCCGAGCGCCGGCGCAAGATCACGGCCTCCTTGTCCAAGGGGAAGGCGCCGGCCGAAGCGGTCCAAGCCTGATCCCATTCCGCTCCGCATGCAAACGCCGCCGCCGGCTTAGAGCTGGCGCGCGGCGTTTTCTTTTGTACGCCGGGAGGTTCTCGCAGCCTTTACGTGCGCTTCCATTTTGGGAACATGAGAGTAACTTGTAACGACTGTCGGCTTATTACCTTGAAGCTGCGCCGTCTCATCGGTTCGGAGGGGCCGGGGGCGGTGGCGCGCCAGCGCGCGCGCTTGGACTTACGGATTGGTTCGCCGCCGGTGTAAGCGAACAGGAACTATTGAACCTGTATTTTCGCACGCGGCGATCGCAATCCTTTAAGTCTTTGCGCAACTCAAGCCCTGACCGAGAGGAGACGGGAGCATGCCTATTCGACGCCAAGGATCCACCCTTGCCTGGGCGACACTGGCCGTGCTGGCCTTATGCGGAGGGACGCTCGACGCGCGGGGCGGCGAAGCGGAAGCAGGGCAAGCCGACGCCGGGCCGGGCGAGCCGAATAAACCCACGGCCTCGGACGACGATAAGAATAAGAAGAAGGGGGCGAGATCCCCGATATTACCGAGTTGAGCCTCGAGGACTTGAGCAGGATCGAGGTCACCTCGGTATCGCGGCGCAAAGGCCAGATGCTCTTCGATGCGCCGGCGGCCGTGACGGTGATCACGCCCGAAGATATCGAACGGACGGGGCACCGGCACCTGCCCGAATTGCTGAGGCTGGTTCCCGGCATGCACGTGGGCCGGCTGACCGCCAACCGCTGGGCCGTGGCCGCCCGCGGGTTCACCAACGAATTCAACAGCCTCCAGCTCGTGCAGATGGACGGCCGGTCGATTTACACTCCGTTCTTCTCGGGGGTTTTCTGGATCGCGCAGGACACCATGCTGGAGGATCTGGATCGAGTGGAGGTCATTCGCGGACCCGGCGCCACGCTGTGGGGCGCCAACGCGGTCAACGGGATCGTGAGCTACACGTCCAAACCGGCTTCCGAGACGCAGGGCGTGCTGGCCTCGGGAGGCGGGGGCTCCACGGAAGGCGGATTCGGCGGCGTGCGCTACGGCGGCAAAGTCAACGAAGACCTGCACTATCGGCTCTATGCCAGGGTGCAGGAGCATCTGGAGACCCGCTCGCCCGGATTCAGCGACGACTGGCAGCGCTGGCAGACCGGGACGCGCTTCGACTGGGCGCCGAAGGACGGCCCCGACAAGGTGACCTGGCAGGGGGACGTATACGAGGTGCGGCGCGCGGGCACCTCGCGGCAGGCGCCGGACATCGCCGCCGGAACTTCGGCCGAAGAGAACGGAGACGACCGCTACCATGGCTGGAACTTCCTGACCCGCTGGACCCACGATTTCGGTCCGGACAACCAGATGCAGCTCCAGGCTTATTACGATCATCTCGACTTGGTGATCACGCAGAACGAGCAGGCGCGGGGAAGCATCGCGCGGGCGCGGCACAACACGGCGGACCTCGACTTCCAGCACGGCTTCAGGCTTGGAGATCGCCAGCGCCTGGTCTACGGCGTCAACTACCGCACGGTGGAGTTCGAGATTCAGAACGGCTTTGCGCTGACCTTCGATCCGACGGGGCGGCGCACGCACGCCGTCAGCGGCTTCATGCAGGACACCATCACGGCCATCGAGGACACGCTGGAATTCACGGTCGGCTCGAAGCTGGAGTACAATTCCTTCACGGGGTTCGAATATCAGCCGAGCCTCAAGGCGCTTTACAAGCCCCACCGCGACCACGCGATCTGGACCAGCGTCGCGCGCGCCATTCGCGTCCCCGCGCTCTTCGAAAACGACATCCTGGTCTTCACGCCCGTGGTCATCGCGCCGGGGCTTTCGGCCACCATAACCGGCAACCGCGGGCTGGAGTCGGAGAACGTGGCGTCCTTCGAGCTGGGTTACCGCACCCAGCCTTTCTCCTGGTTCAGCCTTGACGCGACGGCGTTTTACAACCGCTTCGACAACCTGATCGGGAACCAGCCGCTCTCGCCGCTACCCCCGGTGCAGGAATTGGACAACGTCGACGAGGCGGGCGTCCTGGGGGCGGAACTCGCGGTGCATTTCCAGCCCCGCGAGGACTTGAGGCTAACGGCGCATTACAGTTTCCTCGACGTGGACCATGGTCCGGTGGGCGCGGAAGAGGAGAGCCCCCGCCACCAGTTTCACACGCGCGCCTACTGGGATGTGCGGAAGGACCTCGAACTCAACGCGGCCCTGTACTACGTCGGCGAGGCGAACAGCGTGAACGTGCGTGAATACTGGCGCGCGGACCTGGGCGTGACCTGGCGCCCGACCCGGCACCTGGAATTGAGCGTGTGGGGGCAGAACCTGATCCAGGACGACCACCTCGAATTCCGCAGCCCGCCGTCGCTGACGACCACGGAAGCCCAGATTCCGCGCGGCGTGTACGGCAAGTTGACGTTCCGCTGGTAACCGACTCGAGAGCCAAGAACCGCGGTCATGCTCTACTTCCGGCCTTTGCCCCTGATCCTGCTCGCGAGCCTGCTCGCGCAGCCCCTGCTGCGCGCGGAGGGGGAGGCGGTCGATGCGGAAAAGGCGGATAAGGTGAAGGCCGGCTATCTGTACAATTTTACCAAGTTCGTCTCTTGGCCGGAGCGATCCTTTGCCAGTTCCGGCGCGCCGCTGGTCATCGCCATCGTCGGGCAGTCGAAGATCGACGAAATGCTGAAGGCCGCCGTGGACGGCAAGGCCGTGCAGGGGCATCCGATTCTGGTCCGGACCTTTGAACGCTACGACGGGAATGCCCGCGAGGCGCTCAAGGACTGCCATATCCTCTTCATCACGGGCGCCGTGCGGCCGGCCGAGGCCCTTAGAGACGTGCAGGGCCGGAATACGCTGACGGTCTCCGACGACGCGGGGTTCGCCATGACCGGCGGGATGATCGAGCTGTTCCTGAAGGACCGGAACATCGCCATGCGAGTGAACGTCAAGGCCGCCGAGGCGGCAAGCCTGACGGTCAGTTCCAAGCTCTTGCGTCTGGCCGAACTGGTCGAGCCCCGGAAAGAAGAATAGCCGCACGCCTTGGAGCCGTGCCGTGCCCGGTTTTCGCGACCTCTCGCTCCGCAGCAAGCTCCTGCTGACGGGCATGCTCGTCAGCGGCGCGGCGCTCCTGTTGGCCTCGGGGCTGCTCATCTGGTACGACTTGGTCACCTTTCGTAACGACGCCGTCGCCCGCACGCAGACGCAGGCCGACATCCTGGCGCGCAACAGCACCGCGGCGCTGATGTTCGAGAACCCACGGGACGCCCAGGACGTGCTCCAGGCGCTCCAGGCCGCTTCCCGCGTGGTTCGCGGCTCCATCTTCGACCGCAATAAGCGATTTTTCGCGGGCTACATTCGGCGCGAGGCCGTTCACGACAATCCCGAACAGTTTCCCGATGTGCCGGTGGGCGGACACGGTTACGAACATGGCCACTTGGTGGTGCTGCGGCCGATCGAATTGGAAGGCGAGCGGATCGGGTACATCTGCGTCGAACGCGACCAGAACGACATCGACGAACGTCTCGGCCAAATCGCCCTGATCATGCTCGGCGTGGTCGGGATGTCCCTGCTGGTCGGCTTGGCCGTCGCGGCCGGGATGCAGCGCATGATCACCCGCCCCGTCGCCGAACTGGCCAACACCGCGCGGGCGATCTCCGAGGACCAAGACTATCGCGCCCGGGCGGTCAAGCTGAGCGGCGACGAACTGGGCACCCTCACCGACGCCTTCAACGCCATGCTCGACCAGATTCAGGCGCGAGACAGCGCGTTGCAGGAAGCCCGCGAGAGCCTCGAACTGCGCGTCAAGGAACGCACCGAGGACCTGACCGCGGCCAACGCCCAGTTGCGCACGGAGGTCGAAGTGAGGCAGCGCGCCGAGGAGGCGCTGAAGGAGGCCGTGCGCGCCGCCGAGGCCGCCAGCCAGGCCAAGAGCGACTTTCTGGCCAACATGAGCCACGAGATCCGCACGCCCATGAACGGCGTGCTGGGCATGCTGGGGCTGCTCCTGGACACGCCGCTCAGCGCCGAGCAGCGCGAATTCGCGCTTACCGCCGAGCACTCCGCCCAGGCGCTCCTTACCATCATCAACGACATCCTGGATTTCTCGAAGATCGAGGCCGGCAAGCTCGACATCGAGCCGATCCCGTTCGACCTGCAGTCGGCCCTGGAGGAAGCGCTGGAGCTGATGGCTCCGCGCGCCGAGAGCAAGGGCATCGAACTGATTTTCCGCTTCGCCCCCGGCACGCCGACGGCCGTGATCGGCGACCCCGGGCGCATCCGCCAGGTGGTGCTTAACTTCCTGAGCAACGCCGTGAAGTTCACCGAACGCGGCACGGTGCTGCTGGAAATAGAAGGCCGCCCGAGCGGCGACGAGATCGGCCATTTCCGCGTCGCGGTGGTGGACAACGGCATCGGCATCCCCATGGGCATGCTGGATGCCGTCTTCGAGAAGTTCACGCAGGTCGATTCGTCGGCCACCCGCGCGCACGGCGGCACCGGCCTGGGCCTGACGATCTGCAAATCGCTGATCGAACTCATGGGCGGACGCATCGGCGTGGAGAGCAAGGAGGGGCAGGGCAGCACCTTCTGGTTCGAACTGGACCTGCCCCTCGCGGCCGAAGGCCTTGCCCAGTTGGAGCCCGAGTCGCTCAACCTGCAGGGTTTGCGCGTACTGGTCGTGGACGATAACTCGATCAACCGCCGCGTGCTGGGCGAGCGCCTGACCAGTTGGCGCATGCATCCGGCCGAGGCGTCGCTGGGCAAGGATGCGTTGGCCATGCTGCGCGAAGCCGCCCAGGCGGGTGAACCCTTCGACCTCGCCATCGTGGATTTTCACATGCCCCACATGACGGGCGACGAACTGGCGCGCGAGATCCGGGCCGACGACCAAGTGCGGAGCACCCTGCTGATCCTGGTTTCGTCCTCCACCACCCGGGGGGACGCGGAGCGCTTCAAGAGCGCGGGCTTCGCCGCGTATCTTGTCAAGCCCATCCGGCCCTCGGTGCTGCTGGATACGATGGCCCTGGCCTGGCAACGGCACGTGGCCCGCGAGCCCGGCGGCCTGATCACGCGGCATACGATCCGGGAGGAGCGGAAGCACGCCAAGGCGCCGCCGTCGCCCGCGAAGCCCGATGCGCCGGCCGAACCGCCGGGTGCTCCGGCCCCTATCCCCGGGTTGAATCGCCCGCGCGTGCTTGTCGCCGAGGACAACATCGTCAATCAGACGGTCGCCAAGAGGATGCTCGAGAAGCTCGGCTGCCGCGTGGACGTGGTCGCCGACGGCCATGAAGCGCTGAAGATGCTCGAAAGCATCGAGTACCACCTGGTCTTCATGGACTGCCAGATGCCCGTGCTCGACGGGTACGCGGCCACGAAGATGCTGCGGGAGCGCGAAGCGGGCAGGAACCGCCGCCAGACCGTCGTCGCCATGACCGCGCACGCGATGCAGGGCGACCGCCAGAAATGCCTCGATGCCGGGATGGACGATTACGTCGCCAAGCCCGTGTCCCGGGACGACCTGCGCGCGATCCTTGAGAAGTGGATACCCAAGGAGAAAGCGGGTTGAGCGCCGGCGCGGCGCTCAGGTTCGGGCGCGGCCTCGCGCGTCGAGGCTCTTCACCGGCTTGCCGCCGGGAATCGCGCAGGCCAGGAAGCGCGCTTCGATTCGGCCGCCGGCGGGAATCGTAAGCAGCTTCTCCCCGCGGTCGTAGGCGCCCGGCAGGTGGCTGAAGGGCTCGAGCGCCATCGCGTAACTCGCGTTGAAATGCGGCGGCTGCGGCAGTTTTCCGGACTCCTGCCAGATCCAGACCACGGGAAATCGCGCGGCGTCCCAGCGCATCCCGAACCCGACCTTGCGCTTGCGGTTGACCAGCGCGTACCAGCCCTCGTCGAGTTCGTCGAGGTACAGCATGCGCTCGATGCCCGCCCCCGGCCGCAGCATGCGCGAGAAATCGTGCCGCCGGCCCAGGTATCTCCCGCGCGGGAACGGCTGGCGCTCCTTCATTTCCACGCTTACCGTCTTCGCCGGCGCGCAGATCTCGCAATCGGGCGAGAGGAACGGCGGGCCGAAGGCCGGATGGTGCCCCCACATCACGCCCTGCGGGCGCGGCCCGAGGTTCCAGGCGACTTCGTCGAGTTCCAGCACGGGCGAATTCGAGCGCAAGGTCATGCGCCGTTCCAGGAAGAGCGGGGTCTTGCGCGTGCGCACCGAGAGCCGCACCCGCACGCAGCGGGGATCGTCCTCTTCCACCTCCACCTTCCAAGGCAGGGCCCAGACTTCGCCGTGAAAGTACATCTCGGTGTTGCGCACCTTGCCCTGCACGCGCGAACCGAAGGGGAAGAGTTCCTGCCAGCCGCCTTCGTAGCGGTCGGCGAAGCTCATCAGCGCGTCCGTCGGCGGGGCTTCGGCGCGCTCCGCGCGGATCGGGTTCGCGTTGCGCCAAAGGAAGTCCACGTCGAGCGGCTTGTAGAGGAATTCGACGAGGTCCGCGCCCTTGCCGGCGAGGACCGTGACGCGCAGCAGCTCGTTCTCCAGCGTCAGCGCCGGATAGCCCCACAGCGCCAAGTCGGTCTCGACGCGGCAGCCGTGGTTGCGGCGCGGGAAGAGGAGCGGCGGGCGGCGCGCGGGCATGGCGGTCTCCGTGGGCTCGCGAGGCGACGAACCGGATGCGGCTCCACGTTACGCGGGCCGCGCCGGGGGCTCAATGCGCGAATTCCGCGCCGCGGGCGTTCGCCGTTTGCGCCGCGGCGAGGTCGGATTACGGTGGACCCATCCAAACCAACCGAGGGCTTGCGCGATGGGTAAGCGAAACGCGCCCGGCGCCGACGAGCAGGTGCGCGCGCATCTGCGCCGGCTGATCCGTAGCTTCAAGGCGGTTACGGACCCCGCGGCTTGGCGGAAACAATGCGCCGCGCTGCGCCGGCGCGGGCTGAATGAGGTCTTCCTGCGCGGCATCCCGCGGGCGTGGCGAACGGCCTTTCCGCGCGTCGTTTGGGGCAAGGCGTTCCGCCCGCACCCAGCGTATCGCGTGCGCCGGCTCCGCTACGAAGCCCTGCCCGGCTACTGGATCCCGGCCCTGTTGTACGAGCCCGCCTTGGGAAAGGGCCGCGTACCGGCGGTCTTGAATCCGAACGGTCACGAAAGCGGCGGCAAGGCGGTCCACTACAAGCAGGCGCGCTGCATCAACCTCGCGCGGCGCGGCATGCTGGCGCTGAGCTTCGAGTTCATGGGCATGGGCGAGCTGAACGCCGACGCCGAGCACGACAACCTGGCTTGGTTCCAGCTCGCGGGGGTCTCGGCCGCCGCGCCGATGTACCTCGCGATGAAGCGCGGCCTCGACGTGCTCCTCGCGCATGCCCGCGCCGACCGCCGCCGCGTCGCCATGACGGGGCTTTCGGGCGGCGGCTGGCAGACGATCGTCCTCTCCGCGCTCGATCCGCGCATCACCCTCAGCGTGCCCGTGGCCGGGTACACGGGAACGCCGGGCAAGATCGATTGCCTGCGCGACATCGGCGACATCGAACAGGCACCCGCCGACCAGGCCGCCGTCGTCGATTACCAGGATATGACGGCCATGCTTGCCCCGCGCCCGGCGCTGTTGATCCTTAACGAACGCGACGACTGCTGCTTCAGCACCGAACACGCCAAGCCGGCGATCTTCGATCCCGTCCGTCCGGTGTACCGGGCTTTCGGCGCGGCGGGCCGCTTCGAGTGTTACAGCAACCGCGATCCCGGCACGCACAATTACGACGCCGACAACCGCTCGCAGCTCTACCGCTTCCTCAACGCGCACTTCGGGCTGGCGACGCCGGTTCACGATCTGCACGACCCGGAGGAGTACCTCTCGGAAGCGGATACCTTCGCGGGCCTGCCCGCGGACCAGGAGACGCTGTATTCGCTGGCGGTCAAATGCTGCCGCGAGGCCTGCGCGCGGCTGCGCGCGCCGAAGACGGCCGCGCAGAGGCGCCGCCTGCGCGCCGTGCTGCGCGAGATCCTGCGTCTGCCGGCATACGGCGAAGCGCGCGGCTCGGGCACGGGCCGGCTGCAACTTCGAGCCGGGCCGTTCACGCTGCCCGCGAAGTTCGTCCGGCCGAAAGGCTTCGAGAGCGCCCGCCTGATCGTGGGGGAAGGCGAAGCGATTCCGAACGCCGCAACCTTCAAATCCGAAGCGCGGCTGAGCGCGGACCTGCTGGGTCTGGGGAAGCTGCGCGCGCACTGGGGCTTGCAGATGCTGCTCGATTGCGGCGGCGAGCGGCTCTTGGGGCATCAGGTCGCGCAGGTGCTCGCCCTGGCGCGCTGGCTCGCGCGGCGCTGCGGGGTCGCGCGCGTGGACGTCGACGCCAGCGGGTGGATGGGCTCGGTGGCGGCGCTGCTGGCCTGCGCGCTGGAACCCCGGCGCTTCCGCTCGTTGCGCGTGATGCGCCTGCCGTACAGCCTGCGCATGCTGGTGGAACGCGGCGTGCCTTACGAGTCCGCGCAGTCGGTATTTTGCTTGGGACTGCTCGAGGCCGCCGACGTGCCGCAGCTCAAGGCGCTGCTCGAAGGCGTGCGCTTCGAGCAGCCGGACCGGAAGGTCCGCTCGGTGACGGTCTGAGTGTCTACGCGGTCGTCCTGAAATAGTGTTCGAAGAACGCCTCGGCCTTGACCTCAAGGCAGATTTTGTGCGGCTTCTCCTGCGCATTGGGGTTCCAGTGGGTCATGCCCTGCGCGTGGTCGCTCTTGAGTTCCACGTTCACGAGGCCGTCCTGGTAACCGCAAAGCTCCGGATCGAAGATCAGCGTGGCCGCGAGCGGGTCGTGGAAAGTGATCTTCTCGCGGTGCTGCGCCCAGACTTCGGTCATCGACGCGACGACCTTCAGCGGCCCGCCGAGTTCGTTGAAGCGCTTGATGCAGGCGCCGGAGTCCATGACGCAGTGCGTGGTGACATCGAGGCCCACCGAGAGGTGTTCGGCGGGCCTGGCGCGGTAGACGCAGGCGGTGGCGATGGGGTCGCAGATGGCGTTCCACTCGCGCCAGCCGTTGGAGCGCGCGCCGCGGTTGGTGAAGACGCCGCACATCAGGACCAGGCGCTTGAGCAGCGCGGGGATCTCGGGGTCGAGCGCGAAAAGCAGGCCCAGGTTGGTCATGGGGCCGATCGCCAGCAGCGTGACCTCGCCCGGCCGCGCGCGGATCCGCTCGCGCAGGAACGCGACGGCCTCGCCGGGGCGGAACTCCTCCGGCGGGGTGTGCGCGAGCTTCGGCAGGACGGCGGCTTGCGGGCAGGAATCCTGCACGGGTCCCAGGTTGATGCCGTTGCGGCAGCCGGCGCGGATCGGCACGTCCGTGCGCCCAGCGGCGCGGCAGACCGCGTCGGCCAGGGCCGCGCGCTGGGTCACGGGTCCGCTGACCGTCGTGATGCCCAGCAGCTCGCAGCGCGCCTGCTTGAGCAGGTACGCGAGGCATACGGCGTCGTCGATGTCGTTGCCGATGTCGGTGTCCAGCAGCACAGGGATGCGTTCGGAAGCGGACATGAAGCGGATCTCCTGGGCGCCGAGTCGCGAGCGGCAGCATGAATCGATGCCGCCTGGCGGCCGCCAAGCAATCTGGCCGATTTGTTCAGGAATAGTACCCCGGCCGGGAGCCGGCCGGTAGGGGAGGGTTTTACGGACTTATAGCACAATTCTATGGACGGTCAGAATCCCGAATCCTCTGTTTTCTGCCCCGGGACGGGCTTGCCGGACGCGCCGCTACCGCTCTGATTCGAGTAGGGCGCGTAGTCGGAGAAGTCCCGCGTGGCCTTGTGCGCGTCCACGATGGCGATCGCGTTCTCCTCCGCGTTGAAGGTGATTTCGACGCACCAGTCCTTTACTCCATGCTTGTTATAAAAATACACGAAGCGCTGCTGCCCATCGACGGTCTTGGCCAGGTCGGGGTCGCCCAGGTATTCGAGGATGTGCGCCGGGCTGAGGATGCTCCGCTCGAGCCGGTCTTCCTTGATGAACACGAATAGCCGTTCGAACTGGGCTCCGCGCGTGTCGGGCGTCTCCGTGTTTAGGTACTGCTGCTTCATCATCTCCACGGAGTTCCAGTTGTACATGGCGACCATGGGGGCCTTGGCGGCGGCGCCGGCCGGGGCGACCGCTGCGTTCCGCGCCATGACCGTCCGGGAGGTCCTGCGCATCCGAGCCACCCAGAGAATCGCCACGTAACAGATGAGGACCACAAGGGCCGCCTGGAGCGCGCGGAGCAGGAAGCGCTTGCGATGGAGTTCGCGCACTTGAAGCCGGGTCGAGGTGTCGTAGAGGAAGTCGCCGTCCATGCCGCCGGCTCCGGGATCGCGCCACGCTTCTATTTTACCGCGAAGTGCGGCGGTCTTTTGGTGAATCGCCGCCGGAACCGGGAGGCTCAAGCTGAAACGGCATGCTTCCTGAACGAAAGGACTTACGAGCAGGCCGCTCAGTCCACCGCGAAGCCCCGGCGCATCGTGTTCTCGGTCACCGTGCGCGGGTTGACGAACTGGAGCAGGTAGTCGGGGCCGCCGGCCTTGCTCCCGATGCCGCTGAAGCGGAAGCCGCCGAAAGGTTGGCGCTCCACCTTCGCGCCGGTGCAGCCGCGATTGATATAGAAGTTGCCCACGCGGAAGCCCTCGCGCGCTTTTTCGATGTTCCCGGGGCTGCGCGAATACAGCCCGCCGGTGAGCGCGTAGGGCACGTCGAGGGCGATGTGCAGGGCCGTATCGAAATCCGGCGCAGGCATCACGCTCAGCACCGGCCCGAAGAGTTCTTCCTGCGCGAGCATCGCCGCGGGCGGCACGTCGAGGAAGACCGTCGGCGGCACGAAACTGCCTTTCTTCGCGAGTTCCGTTACGTCGGCCTGCGCGCCGAGCTTCGCCTCCTTCCTCCCGGCTTCGATGGCCTTGAGCAGCCGCTGCTGCGCCTCGTCGTCGATCACCGGCGGGACGACGCAGCCGGGGTCCTCCGCGCCGCCGACGTGCAGGCTGCGGACGGCTTCCAGCAGGCGCTCGACGAACGGCGCGTAGGCGTCGCCGACGACGATGGCGCGCGAGCAGGCGCTGCATTTCTGCCCCGCGTAGCCGAAGGCGCTGTAGGCCACCCCCGCGACGGCCTCGTCGAGGTCCGCGTCGCTGTCGACGATGATCGCGTTCTTGCCGCCCATCTCGGTGACGACCTTCTTGACCCCGGCCTGGCCTTCGCGCGTCTTCGCGGCGGTTTCGTTGATCTTCAGGCCCACGGCCTTGCTGCCGGTGAAGACGATCAGGTCCACGTGCGGGTGCTCGACGAGGCGCGCGCCGACGGTCTCGCCCGGACCGGGCAGGAACTGCACGACGCCGTCGGGGACGCCCGCGGCCTTCAGCAGCCGCATCAGGTGCGCGGCGATAACTGGCGACTGCTCGGCCGGCTTCATGAGCACCGTGTTTCCCGTGGCCAGCGCGGCGGCGGTCATGCCGCAGAGGATCGCCAGCGGGAAGTTCCAGGGCGCGATGACGGCGCAGACTCCGCGCGGCTCGTAGTAGTCCTCGTCGATCTCGCCCGGGACGGGGTTGCGGCGCGAGAGCGCCATCAGCCTCACGGCCCGCCTGGCGTAGTATTCGAGGAAGTCGATCGCCTCGCCGACGTCGCCATCGGCCTCGCGCCAGGGCTTGGCGCATTCGAAGACTTCCCATGCGGCGAGTTCGAACTTCTCCTTGCGCATCAGCTCGGCGGCCTTGCGCAGGATTTCCGCGCGCCGGGCGACCGGCGTATCGCGCCAGCCCTTTGCGGCGGCCTTGGCCGCGGCAACGGCGGCATCGGCCTGCGCGACCGAGGCGCTCGCCACGCGCCCGACCAGGCGCGCGCGGTCGGCCGGGTCTCGCGACTCGATGAAGCCGGCCTCGCCGTCGAGTTCCTTTCCCTCCACGACGAGCTTGTAGCTCGCGCCGAGCCGGCCGCGCACGGTCTCCAGCGCCTTGGCGAAGGCCTCGCGTTCGGCCTTCAGGTGGAACGCCGCGTCGGGCTCGTTTTCGATCGTGGATACGGTCTTGGGCGAGGCCAGACCGGGCCCCGGGGGCAGCGCCGCGGGGTCGGCAAGGAGTTTCTCCTCGCTGGCGCCCTCGACGAAGCCTTGGCGCAGGAACGACTCGTTGGCGGTATTCTCCAGCAGCCGGCGCACGAGGTACGCCATCCCGGGCAGCAGTTCGCCGAAGGGCGTGTAGACGCGCATGCGGTGGCCGCGCGCGGCGAGCGCGAGTTTGAGCGAGTCGGCCATGCCGTAGAGCGTCTGGAACTCCAGGGCCTCTTTCGGCCGGCCGAGCGACTCGTGGACCGCCAGCGCGTGCGCGACACTGCGGATGTTGTGGCTCGCGATGGCCGTCTCGAGGTGCGGGTGGCTCGCCAGCAGGATCTCCGCGCAGCGTTCGAAGTTCGCGTCGGTCTCGTGCTTCCGCGTGTAGACGGGGATGGGCCAGCCGTGCTGGCGCGCGACGATCGTCTCGTAGTCCCAGTAAGCGCCCTTCACGAGCCGGACGGTGACGGGGGCGCCGCGCCGCTGCGCCCAGGCGGCGAGATCCTTCAGGTCCTGGGCGCTGTCCTTCAAGTAGGCTTGGACGACGATGCCCAGGTCCGGCCAGTCGCGGAACTCGGCGCTCCCGGCCAGCTCCTTGAACAGCGCCAGGGTGAGGTCCTTGAGCCGGTAATCCTCCATGTCCACGTTGACGAAAGCGTTCAGCTCGCGCGCGCGGCGCAGCAGCGGCACGAGCCGCGCCTCGACGCCGCGCAGGCTGCGCGCGGGGTCGATCGGGTCGAGCTGGCTGTAGAGGCTGCTGAGCTTCACCGAGAGATTGATGCGCGGCAGCTCGGCGCGGTCGTTGCGGTCGAGGACCGGGTTGGGCTTCCACTTGGGCGCGTGCTTCGCGAGTTCCTCCAGCACGTCGCGGTACTTCGCGGCGTAGGCCTCGGCCTCGGCTTCGCTGACGACGGCCTCGCCGAGCAGGTCGAGCGTGAAGGCCAGGCCGCGCTTCCGGAAGTCCTCGACGGCCCGGAGCGCTTCCTTGGGGCCTTCCCCGCTGATGAAGATTTTGGCCATGTCCTCGACGCTCTTGCGGATCGCGACCGCCGAGGCGTACGCGGCGAGGGAGCTGAAGGCGGCCAGCGAGGCGCCCCAGGAAAGGAACCCCGGGAACTTCTGCCCCGGCGCGTCGAAGTACTCCTTCAGGTGCCGGCCGACTTCCTGGTTGCTGCGCAGCGAAGGCAGCACGTCGGTGAAGCGGAAGAGCTGGACCTTCAGCGCCTCGTTCTGCAGCGCGAAGTCCATCATCTTCGTGTTCCACCAGCCGCCTTTGAGCTTCTTCTGCTGCTCCTTGACCTGCGCGAAGAGTTCGCGGCCGATGCGCTGGACGTGCGGCTCGAGCGGAGTGGACGGGGGCATGGGAAACCTCGACCTGGGTGCGGGACCGCGGGCACAGTATAGGGCGGCGCGCGCGGCGCTCTAGATTCGTTTCGAGCCGCGCCCGCAACGCCATTCAGAGAGGTTTTCGAGGTGCGTCTTCGGTTCAAGCGTTGGAGGCGTGCGGGAAACCGCCAATCTTCGAATGCGTCCGCCGTCTGGCCTTCAATCCCAAATCCAAGATAGAATATGGAAATCCCTACTTCAGCAACTTGTCCACGCTCCCGCTGAGCAGAAACGAGACGATCCACCAGGACAATCCCACCACGGCGAGGGCCAGAACCCACCAGCCCAGCGCTTGCAGGTGGCTCCGGTAGGCCCGGCGCTGGGAGGCCTTGGAGGGGGCCGGGGGCTGGAGGCTCTGGTCGGCCTGGGCGGTCAGGGCCAGGTGGTCGGTGGTCTCGACGGCCCGGGATTCCTGCGCGGCTCGGCGCGGCTCGTCGGCCGGCTTCTCGATCTGGATCACCTGCGGCAGGATCGGCGGGGGTTGGGCGGCGAGACGGGGCACTCGAAGACCAGCCCGCAGGTGTGGCAGCGCAGGCGCTGGCCCTGCGCGACCAGGCCCGGGTCGCCCATGTAGGTGGCGGTGCAGCGCGGGCAGCGGAGCTGGTCGAGGATCGAATTATAGGCCACGCGCGTGGAGGGCATCTTGGACCAGTCGCGCGCCTCGTCGGCGCGGTCCACGATCAGGCGCGAGAGGTCGTCGGCGGAAGGCAGCCCCAGCAGCTTCGAGATCTCGTAGACGATCAGTTCCATGCTCACGATCCGCTCTTCGCGGTCGCGCGCGCACATCCGCAGGACCAGATTGGCGGTTTCCGGCGAGATGCCCTTGTTGTACTGGCGCGGGTCGGGCACGCGGCTGGTCAGGTGCGCGGTCAATACGCCGTACAGGTTGCCGCCGATGAAGGGCGGGCGGCCGGTGAGCATGTGGAAAAGCGTCACGCCCAGCGAGTAGATGTCGCTGCGCGCGTCGAGTTCCTGCGTTCCGTCGACCTGCTCGGGCGACATGTAGTGCGGCGTGCCCATCACGACGCCGGTGAGGGTCAGGCTGTGGTCGGCGTCGAAGCGTTGCCGGGCCAGCCCGAAGTCCATGACCTTCACGTTGCCGTCCTTGGTGAGCATGAGGTTGGCCGGCTTCACGTCGCGGTGGATCAGGCCTTTTTTGTGCGCGTACTCCATGCCTTTCGCGGCGGCCAGCACGATCGCCAGCGCCTGCGCCTCGGCGAAGTTGTCGCGCTGCGTCAGCGCCGCGCCGACGTCCGTGCCGTCCATGTACTCCAGGGCCATGTAGTGCAGGCCCTCGGACTCGCCGACTTCGATGCATTTGATCAGGTTGGGATGGTCGAGGGTCAGCCCGATCGCGGCCTCGCGGTGAAAGCGCGCGATGTACTGCTCGTCGGCGGCCAGGCGCTTAAAGAGCACCTTCAACGCGAATACCTGGCCCCCGCCTTCGCGGCGCGCCTTGAAGACCGCGCCCATGCCCCCTTCGCCCAGCTTGGCCAGCAGGTCGTAATCCTTGACCCGCCGGCGCTTGGGGGCTTCCTTCTGCTCCTTGAGAATCGCGTCGAGCTGGTGCGCGAGCATGTAGCCGCGCTCGATGAGCAGATCGCCGAGGCGCTTGTTCTCGCCCTTGCGCGCCAGGTCGGCCTGGAGGTCCAGGCATTCGCGGATCTGCTCTTCCGTGGCGAAGCCCTTGCCGATGGCCAACTCGCCCAGAGGCGCTTCGAGGCGAAACGCCGTGGTGCCTTCGGAGTCGGCCACGTCGGCTACGGTCATAGCGTGCGCATCCGCGCCACAGAGTGCAGCATGAGCCATGCAAATCGGGCTCTGGTCATTCTACCCAAGCACGGCACGTCGTGCACCTTCTAAGTGGTGGCGAAGCGGCTTGAAAGGCATATCTTATGGGCTCCCGGTCCAGGAAGCCCGCTCTTGTCACTTGAAACACCTCTCGATCCCGGTCCACCCGAAGCCCAGAGCACAGGTGCAGGATGGGGGTTCGACGTACTCTATGCCGTGCTGGCGGTGCTGTACGCGCCGATGCTGCTCTATCGCAGGCTGATCCTGCGCAAGGATCGGTTCGGCGGGCGGCAGAAGCGCGGGCACGTGCCGCAGCGGCCGGAGCATCCGAAGCGCATCTGGATCCACGCCGTCTCGGTGGGCGAGGCCAAGGCGACGAACGTGCTCGCCAAGCAGCTCGCCCTGGACCTGCCCGGCGCCGAAGTCGTCTTCAGCACCACCACCGACACCGGGCAGGAGGTCGCGAAAAAGCTCTACGGCGAGGAGCGCGTCTTCTACTTCCCGCTGGATTTCTCGCGCTGCGTGAAGCGCGCGCTGGACCGCGTCCGCCCGAGCCTGGTGATCCTGATGGAGCTGGAGGTCTGGCCGAACTTCACCGCGGAGTGCGCGAAGCGCGGCATCCCGGTGGTCGTCCTGAACGGGCGCATGACCGAACGCAGCGCGGCGCGCTACCGGCGCGGGCTGTGGCTGGTCGGGTCGAGCTTCCGGCGCGTCCGCAGGTGGCTGATGCAGGACGAGGCCTACGCCGAGCGGATCCTCGGTATGGGCGTGGACCCCGCGCGCGTCGAGGTCGCCGGGAACGTGAAGTACGACGACGTGGAGACCGAACTCGAGCCCGGCCGGCGCGAAGCCGTGCGGCGCGAGCTGGGCCTCGCCGAGGACGCGCAGGTCCTCATCGGCGGCAGCACGCACCCGACCGAGGAAGCCGCGCTGCTCGGCGCCTGCCGGCTGCTGAAGCCGAAGTACCCTCGCCTGCGCCTGATCCTCTGCCCGCGCCACCCGCACCGGCTGGCGGAGGTCGAAAAGGAGATCGCCGCGCATGGGCACGCGGTGCTGAAGCACTCGGCCGTCAAGGCCCGAGGCCCGGCGGCGCTGGAGGAACTCCCCGAGCCCGCGCGCGGGGACGCGGTGGTCCTGATCGATACCATGGGCGAACTGACGCGGCTCTACGCGGGCGCGGATATCGCCTTCGTCGGCGGGAGCCTGATCCCGCACGGCGGGCAGAACGTGATGGAGCCGGCCGGGCTGGGACTGGCCTGCGTCTACGGGCCGTATATGCAGAATTTCGGCGAGGCCGCATTGATCCTGCGCGACTGCGACGGCGCGAAGCTCGTCGAGCACGCCGAAGCCTTGCGCGCGACGCTGGATCTGCTGCTGAGCGATGCCGGGGGCGCGCGCGCCATGGGGAGCCGCGCGCGAGCCGCCTTCCTCCAACGCCAGGGAGCGACGGAACGTTGCGTAGGGTATATCCGGAAGTTGCTGGAAGGCTGAGTGCGTTCGCCGCGCGGTGGTTGCGCACCGCCCGCTCCTACTTCTTATACAGCGGCTGATACAACTGCACCGTCACCCCGCCAGGCATCTTGAAGTAGGTCACCAGGCCGTATCCGTAGTCCTGAACGTCCTGGAGAAACTCCACGTCCTTGGCCTTCAGCTCCGCGACCGTGGCCTTGATGTCGTCGCAGTAGAAGGAGATGTGATGTTCGCCCGCGCGCTTGGCGTCCTCGCCTTCGGCGGGGTGCACGCCCATATCGGACTCGGGCAGATCGAAGATCAGCCAGCCGCCGCCGACATCGGTGCAGGGGAAGCCGAGCTTGTCGCGAATGAACGCGCGCATCGCCTCGGCCTGGGTCGAGTAGAACATCGTATGCACGCCGCGGATCATGGGCAGTCCCTTCTATGCTAAGGCCGATTACGCATGCGCGCCAAATAGGGTAGCCGAAGCGTCTAGCGCTAAGCAACCTTTATCGGGTATAGGAAACAAATGCAGAAGCTGGCACATCGCCCCCTGCTTCGGTTCCACCTTTCGACGCTGCTCGTCCTGAGTTTCGCGGCGGGCGCGCTGCTATGGGCCAACGTGAACCGCCTGCCGGAGTACCGCTATCCTAACATCGGCTGCTTGAGCGATGCGAAGCCCGAACACATCCAAAGCTGCGGCGTGCCAATCTCCTGGTGGATCGAGTTCTCGGTGCAAGGTCAGCCGCAGAGGCATCTGGATTACGAGATGCTGGCCTTCGATCTCCTGGCCGGACTCGCGCTTCTGTCCGCCGTCGCGATGAGCCTGGAATGGCGCGCTCGGCGCAGGCCGGGTTTGAGAATCGCACAAGCAGGAGGAGGCAAAAGGTGGTAGCGGGGGAGGGATTCGAACCCACGACCCGCGGATTATGATTCCGCTGCTCTGACCAGCTGAGCTACCCCGCCACCTTTACTAACAATGGTTTACAAGAATTACAATGTTGCAACAACCATTACTACATATACCTCTTGAAACCCTAATGACGGCCGGGTAAATGGCCAGCGGACTCGACATCCGTAATTCCGTGCGGCATCCGCAAGGGAGCGGTGCGCCATGAGGCGAGTGGGCGATACCTACGTACATGTCTTCCGCCATCCCTTACTGAAAAAGGTCGTCTCTCGCGGCCTTGGAACGGACGATGAGGCCTTAGCTGTCTGTATCATTGACGACTTAAAGCTCCTTTGCAAGCGAAAGGACCTTCTGGCAACTCCCGACCCTGGGGTGTTGAAAAGCTACAAGTACAGGGCCGTGGAATGCATCTTTGGGAGAGATCGGACAAAGGAACTGCTCGGCAGTCCCCCGACGATAGCAGCGAGATTCAGCGAGACGCTCAACAACACGATTGAAGAAGCGACCACAGGTGCACTGCTTGAGCCGGATACGGACCCGAACTTTGATTTGGACGATGAAGAATCCTTGGAGCGTTCCAGAGCGAAAGCCCTCTCCAGGGTTGGTGCTGATTTTGAACGAAGGCTTATCAAGGAAAAAGTGGTCGAGGAGCTTCAGAAAAGGCTGGATGACGCGAACCAGGACAACGTGAACCTGCGCCGTGCGCTGGATCTACAAACTGAGAAAGTAAAGCACCTCGAAGCGGATGGAAATGTACACGTATTGGCGACTGTGGAAGCGGCGATCAAGGCGTCGCTTTACCACGAGTCCGCATTTACCAGTCTGCGGACTCATGAGACATGCGTGGTCCGCAGGCAGTACATATCGCGCCCCACCGACCCCGGACCTTCGTGCTGCTCGGCGAGCACGACCAGGTCGGCGATCACGTCGCCGGCGCACATGCGCGCACCGCAACGGAGAGCCGGGGCGGGCTATCGCGAGGCCGAGGTCTTGTTGAGGTATGGGCAGGCTGCGGTTAAGCACCCTGTCGTTCCGACGAACCCTTGAACAGCCATCTGGAGAAGACGCTGACAACGGCGGCCATCCCAAGGCCTGCAATTCCGTCCACTAGATAATGCCATCCCGTGACGCATGAGCCGATTAGCATAAGTAGTACATAAATCCACGCTGCCCAACGGACCCTTGCCCTGGTCCCGGAAAGGAAGAGGGCATACAAGGCTACCAACCCCACATGCAAGGATGGGAAGGCCGACATGCCTTCGTACATATGGACTCGGTACTGCATGGGATTCGCAAGAAAATGACGGTATCCGGTCCAGACCGTTGCTTGGATCGAGTGCGCCGCCGGCATATTCAATCCGGCAAAGACCTCCGGCGTCACAAAGACAGGCCCCAAACTGGGCAAGGTCAAAACAATCGCGATGTGCGCAACCCACATCAGGAGGAAGGCAAACAGGAAGGCGTGCGACATTTGCCGATCCGCCGCCAGAAGGAAATACGCCACCAGGGGAAGTTTGACAAAATACCAGGAGACGTACAGCAGATCGAAGAAGCGTGCCACCACCGAAGCGGAAAAAAGCCTCGAACCCGCCAGTGCCGCAACCGGATCGTTTCCCAGTCCTAACCCGCGATCCATCCAGGCGAAGACGGCATCGTGAATCGCAAGATTAATCGCGGGCACCCGCTGCTGAAGGTTGGTGTGGATCACCGTGGCGGCATGGAAGAGTACGATCGCCGCCAGCACCTCCAGCGCCGTTCTTCCAAGCGCGTAGGGCGCCAAGACGCGACGGGTCAACGCCGGCAGCGAAAGATTCAATCCTTCTCGCCGCTTCAAACGCAGGTCCTCTCCGACCACCCGAAAGGCCAGGAAAAACACGCTCCAGAAAAGCATCGTCCCCGCATACACGGCCAGGCAGTAGGGCGCGTAAGCGGGAGAGAGATCCAGTCGGAAACCGGAGCGTCCAGCGATCAGGTTGGCCGCAAGGGCGAAAACGGCGACGAGCGCGACGGAAGGAACCAGATACCCCGGCCAGCAGCGTAAGGACCCATCTGGCTTCATGCCGCTCATTCCCGAGGTAAATTCCGCCCGTGGCCGATCTTTGCCGGTTGCATTATTCTTGTCGCCGACACGGCTTTCCGCCGAAGGAGCACGCAACGTGGACGCGACAGAAACTCGACCTCTGCCCACGTGGCTCGAGCTCGCCCTGCGTGCGCGGATTTGGGCGCCGTTCTGCTTTCTCTATTTCGCCTTGCTTTTCACATGGGCTGAAACGGCCCCTGGGGGGCTTTACGAGTCTGACGGCTATTTTCACGCCCGTTACGCGCAACTTTTCCCCGAGCGCGGCCTGACGCGCGAGTTTCCATGGACGCAGGCGAGCACATGGCGGGGAAATTTCTGCGACAAAGAGTTTCTGTATCACATGCTGCTGGTCCCCTTCTGCCGCAATCCAATAGAACCGATCAAGGGCGCCCAAATATTGGCCGTGATCCTGGCCCTCGCCGTACTCGTCGCGCAATATTATCTGCTGCGCCTGCATCATGTGCCACACCCCCTGCTCTGTACATTGATTTTTGCAAGCTTGAGCGGCGCCGTATTGCTTCGTCTGGGCATGATTCGATCCCACGTCCTGAGCATGCTGCTATTTCAAGTCGGCCTGCACTTGATGCTCGACAAGCGATGGAAGGCGCTGGCCGCATTGGGATTCATCTACGCCTGGAGCTACACCTTCCCCTGGGTTTTGCCGCTTACCGCCGCGATTTTCGCATTGGGACACGGGGTGAGTCGAGGCGAGTGGCGCCTGCGCCCGCCCGCGGCTGCACTGGCAGGCGTGACGGTGGGTTCGATCTTGCATCCGTACTTTCCAGGCACACTGGAGAACTTCCTGACCTATATACAGGTGATCGCACTCAGCGCATCCGGTCGAGTTCAGTCGGGCGTAACGTTGGGCAACGAGCTTTATGCCTTAACGCCCGGTGAATTCCTGCGCAACTTCCCTCTCCTTACACTGCTGCAGACGGTGGGTTTTGCCTGGGCGTTACTCCGCTTCAAAGCACGCTTAAGGCCGGAGAGCATCGCGACGATGGGCGTGGCCTGGTTCTGGTTTGCAGGCTGCCTGCTGATGCCGCGGCTGATCGAGTACGCAGCCCCCGCTACCGCCTTGGCCGCCGGCTTCTTGCTCCGCGATCTTCTGGCAGGGGTGAACCTGCGCGCGGCGTTTACCGGCCCGAAGCGCGTTCCGTGGCTGGTCGGCTTGGCCGCCGCCGCGACGATTCTCGCCGGCGCACACTCCAGTTCGGTAAGCACGTTTGTCGCCACGGTTCAGGATCGGCCGCCGCGGCGTTTTTCCGGCGCGGCGGGATGGATGAAGCGGCATCTCGAACCCGGAGAGACGATCATGAACCTGTGGTGGGACGATTTTCCGGAACTCTATTACGACGCGCCCGAGCAACACTATCTCTGCGGGCTCGATCCGACCTACATGCTGCGCTGGAACGAAGTCGTGACGCGGCGTCTGGAAGCGATGCGCGCGAGAAAACGCGGCTTGGATGGGGCATGGCTCTTGGACTCTTTCGGTTCGAGATTGCTGATCCTGCGCCGGCCGGCGGCGGATGCATACCCCGAGTTGCGCGGCAAAGGCTGGAAGACGCTCTACGAGGACGAGCATGCGGCGCTTTTCCATTACGAAGGTTTGGCGGAAGATTGAGTCTGCGGGAAATAGAGCTGGCTCCGAAGGCTTTCGGGCAGGAACACTCTCCCCTCCAACCGGCGCAGCCGGACTTCAAAATACGCATACTCCTTCGACCGCTCCTCGCTGAAGCGGTCCTGGAACATGGTCATGATTCGCCGGCAGCAGAAAGCCGCCTGTTCGAGATCGCCCACGCCCAGGGCCTGATTGTAGGCGGCCACGTATTTCTTGAGCTGAAATCCGAGGTAATTCTGGCAGTTCGTGAGGACTTCATCCGCTTTATCCGCCCGGAACGGCTGTTTTAACGCATCCGTCTCGCCCCAAGCGTAGGCCTTGGCCCGCCGCATCTCCAGGATCGCGGAAAACGCATTGGCCGGGTCTAGCGCAATGTTTTCAAAGCAATGACTGGCGCGCCGGTAGTGAACCAGAGCGAGGTCCTTGTCGACCGGCGTGTCCTCGGCGAAGCCGCGCTCGTTCCAATCCACGTAATCGCCTTTACGCGGTAGTACCGGCTTGGCGGATTGAGTGACCAGGTTAGGCAGGGCGGTTTCGGCCCGCGGCGGGAACGCGAGCACCACGCCGGCCACAACCGTCAGGACCACCGCTACCAGGACCAACTCCGGGGCCACTTCCTTCCAATTGGCGGCGCGAGTCCCCCAGGTACGCTTGCGGACGAAGGTGAGCACGGTGCCGCCGATCCGGATGCGATCGCCGGCCACCAGGACGTGCCCCGTTTGCAGCGCTTTCTCGTTTACGAAGGTGCCGCTCACGCTTTCCGAGTCGTATACCACGTAGGAGTCGCCTTCCAACTGGAGGTAGGCGTGCATGCGGGAGACTTGAATGTCGTTGGCCAGGACGACGGAGGCCCGTTCCGGATCGCTCCCGATGGTAACTCTGAGGCCGGAGAGCACGATCTCTGCATTGGCCTGGAGCGAGGGCCCCTCCAGGACGCGGAGCAGGCAGTGCGCTTCCGTGGTATCGGGGGACGGTGGATCAGCCGCGGTTTGTGTCTGGACGGCGTCGGTCATGGAAAAAAGTCCTCCCAGCCGGAATCTCCGGCTATCCGGCCATCAGGGTCATGAACAGGCGTATGGCGATTGGACCGAGGATCATCAGGAACATGCAGGGGAAGACAAACAGGATCAGGGGTACGACCATCAGGGTGGCGGCGCGCTTGGCTTTTTCCCGCAGTTCCTGCATGCGTTTGTTCTTGATAAAGGCGCTCTGGGAGCGCAGTACTTCCACCAGGCCAGTGCCCATCTCGTCGGCGCGGATGAGCGCTCCGGTGAGTGCGGAGATTTCAGCCAGCAGCACGCGGCTCTTGAGCTTCAGGAGCGCCTCCTTACGGCTGGCGCCGGCGCGGATGGCCGCCAACAGCAGCCGGAGTTCGTCGCGCAGCGGCCTGTCGGGGAACTGTTCGATGATATTCTGGATCGCGAAGACGAAATCGGCGCCCGCCTGCACGCTCAGCGTAAGCAGGTCCATCATGTAAGGCAGGTCTTTCCGGATGCTCTTGAGACGCTTGCTCCGCGCGGCGCCGATGCGCGCGATGGGCACGCAGAATCCGAACAAGGCCATGACCAATCCAACGGGAAGCGTAGGATCTATTACCAGCAGGTATGCCGCGCCGCAAAAGAGCGCCCAGACTTCCTGGGCCGCCAGGAAGGACTCGAAGGTGTACACGTCCTCCGAGGCGCTCTCGCGGATCAACCGGTCGATATAATTCCGATACCGCGGCGTGGGTACGAACGTGTTCACAAAAGCCAGACGGGCGAGCAGTTCCATCCGGTAGCGGGTCAGGAACGAGCGCGTTCTGGCGGCGCCCGCAGCCATGTCCTTGCGCTCCAAACCGGAAAAGATCCGGGTGAGCGCCAGGACCAGGAGGAAGATACCGGCAAAAATGAGCCAGTTCGACCCGGCGAAAAAAATCCCATCCGACCAAGGAGGCATTGGTCAATCCTCGATCTTCAGCATTTCGTTGATCACGATGGCTCCGATCAGCTCCAGTACGATGACCGCGCCGACGATCAGATTCCCGATCCAATGGGTGATCAGCGGCTCCATCAAGTCCGGGTTGATGAGCGCCAGGATGCCCGCGACGCCAAAGGGCATCGCCGCCATCATCAAGCCCTGCAGGCGGCCCTCGGCGGTCAGGGCGCGCAATTCTCCCCGCAATTCAATGTTGCGCCGGATGGTATCGGCGATGGAATCGCTCATCTCGGCCAGGTTCCCGCCCAACTTCAGGCAGGTGGTCACGGCGGTGACGAAGAGCCTAACCGACTCCAGCGGCACGCGGTCGGACAGTTCCCTGAAGCCCTGTTCGGTGCGGCCCAGTTGTATCTCGCGGCGCAACATACCGAACTCCTCGGACAACGGCTCCTCGGTCTCCTCGGCAATCTTGGCGACCGCCATCGGCAGAGAGATGCCCGCGCGGAGGGTGCTGGCGAGCAAGGCCAGCGCCTCCGGGAACTGTTCTTCGAACCGCGCCAGGCGTTTGGCGTGTGCCCGTCGCCGAATGAAGTAGGGCGCGGCCATGCACAGGCCGGCCAGGATGAAGGCCACGAGGATGCTGCCCAGAAAAAATCGTGCTGAGCGCGGCGCACAGGATGGCCAGGGCGGCCGAGAGATGCAACTGCGCGCGCAAGCTGACGCCGAGCAGGATGTTTCCGACTTGTTTTCGAGACCGCTCCGAGAAGTAGGTCGTGCGCGACTCGCTCCGGAACTGGTTCATGGCTCCGGCGGCCAGCCGCATCAGGGCGAAGACGCCCACCGCGGTCATCGCGTACATTCCCATTGCCATCGCGTTCATGGGCGCTCCCGCATCACCTATGAGTCGGCGCCGCCGGCCGAAAAATCTCCATCGGCACGGCCACACCGACCTCCTTGAGTCGCTCGACAAACTTGGGCACCATGCCGGTTCCGGTGAAGTAACCCACGATCTTTCGGTTGGCGTCGAACCCCGTCTGCTTGAACTCGAAAATGGGCTGCATCAGAATGTTTCCGGATTCCATTCCGGTAACTTCGGAGATCATCATCACCTTTCGACTTCCGTCCGCCAGGCGGGACTGCTGCACGATCAAATTCACCGCCGCCGCGATCTGCTGGCGAACCACGGAGATCGGAAGATCCAATCCCGCCATCAGGCACATGCTTTCGATACGCGTCACCGCCTCGCGAGTGTTATTGGCGTGAACGGTGGTCATGGATCCTTCATGGCCGGTATTCATGGCTTGCAGCATGTCGAACGCTTCGCCTGCGCGGCATTCGCCCACGATGATCCGATCGGGCCGCATGCGCAGGCAGTTTCTCACCAGATCGCGGATGGTGACCGCGCCCTTGCCCTCGATGTTGGCCGGACGCGACTCCAGACGAACAACATGCTGCTGCTGAAGGCGTAATTCCGCAGAATCCTCCACGGTAATCACCCGTTCATGGGAAGGGATATAGCGCGAGAGCATGTTGAGCAGAGTGGTTTTCCCGGAGCCGGTGCCGCCGGATACGATGGTGTTCTGCTTATAGGTCACGCCCAATTCGAGAAACTTGACGAGATCCGGCGTCAGGGCGCCGAACTTGATCAAGTCATTCGCGGTCAGGTGCTTGGACGGGAATTTTCGGATGGTAAGCGTGGCGCCATTCAGGGCCAGCGGCGGGATGATGGCGTGCACGCGAGATCCGTCGTCCAGGCGCGTATCCACGTAAGGCACGCTCTCGTCGATGCGCCGGTTCTTGGCTGCCACGATCCGCTCGATGATCTTGCGCAGGAAAACGTCCGAGATGAATTTGACCGTAGTGAGCGTCAGGATGCCCTTCTGCTCCACGAAAACCCTGTCCGGCCCGTTACACATGATCTCGGTGACGGTTTGGTCCGCCAGGAGGTCTTCCAGGGGGCCTAACCCGATGAACTCCGCAACGCACTCCTCCGCCAACCGAGTGCGCTCCACGATGCCCTCAAAGGGGTAAGCCGCCGCCTCCAGGATTTTGAGGACGACCTTTAGAGCCTCCTTGCGCATCTCGTCCTCGGCGGCGCCCCGGCGCTCCAATTCCGCCACATTAAGCCGATGCTCGAACTCGGGCCAGACTCGCTTGAGAATGAAGCGCCGGCGCGCTTGCGCGAAGGAGTCGGCATCCTGGTTCTTCAACACCAAGGTCTGTGCCTGGCGCTGAAGCTTGATGCTGTACTCGCCTACCCCAATCACCGCATCGTTGCCCGCGCGCGCGGATTGCCCCGGCAGAAGGGGCGCGCCGGAAAGCGTGACCGTGCCCTGGCTGGAACGATTGCGTACCAGCACCGCGGTGGGGCCGACCTCCAGTTCGAGGTGCGTGTCTTCCACCCCTGGACCATCCAGAACCAAGTCGTGCCCCGCCGCACGGCCCGCCAGATAGGGGCGGCTCCGGCTGGTGATCTCCGCCCGGATGATCTTTCCGTCCGGCGCTTCCACCTGGACCTTGTAGGCCACCTTGGGCATGCCATCGATTTCGCCAGGAATCGCCGCGCCGGCCGATCTCGGCGCGGCCGCATCGTGGTCCGCATCCGCGACGGGACTGCCTCCGTGCGTGGCCCGGTTGCCCTGGGCGAAAGGGGCTTCGGCCACGACCGCAACCCCATCCGGCGCGCCTGTAGCCGCCGTTTCGTCTTCATAGACCAAAACCGTCGCGCCGATCTGGATCTGGTCGCCATGCTTGAGAGGATGGCTGGCAATTCGCGCGCCATTCACCAGGGTCCCGTTTGAACTTCCCATGTCTTCCAGCATAAAACCCTCGCCCATCCGGGCGACTCTCGCATGGACCCGGGACGATCGCGGCTCATGGATATACACGGCGTTTTCGTTATGTCGGCCAATGGTAACTTCGCCGGTCAGGGGAAAGACCCGATCGCCGGAAGGAGCGTGCAGGACGAGGCGGGGCATGGCGGTTATTCTCGATTGTCCTTGAGCATGTTCGTGTACGGATTGCCCGGCACATCCGGCAGAAGGCGGATCATCTCCTCGACGTTTCGAACCAATTGGAAATTGCCGAGCTGGCTGTACTGCGTGCGAACGATGAAGAGTTTCTCCATTTGCAGCAGCGTCTCGCTGCGAATGGGGTCGTAGAGGTCGAGCGCCGGTTTCGCCTCCTCGCGCGTGAGCACTTGAACCAGATCCTTGATCGGCGCGATCTGCGTGAATGCTTCGTTCAGGAATTTGGCTTTGCCACGGAACGTTTCCGGGATACCTCGCGAGGCAATGCGCTCGTTGGAGGAGATCGGATCGGTTCGATACTTCTCCCAGGCCACGCGCGCCTGTTGCACCCAACGCCCGGTCTCCTCCTTGACCGTCTTCATCACCCGATCTCTCAGTTCCGCAAGCTTCTGGCGCAGGTCGGCAAACTCCTGCCCTTCGTACTCGGCCTCCAGCGTGGCGCAGGCTTTGATCACCTCCCCGAATTTCCGCTCCTTATAGGCCCTTTCCATGCCCATATAATGAAGCTCGAAGAAATTGCGCCGCAGGCCGCTTACCAAGGCTTCGGTTTTTTCGAAATACCAGCCGTCGCCGGTCTTGCTGAGGGAAGGCAGCAGGGCCATGGCCTCCTTAAGAAGAGCCGGCTTGGCGCCCTTGGTCTGCATGTCCATCAGTTTGGCCCAGGCCCCAACGACTTCTTGGACATGCGCCCTTAGAAGGATGGCTTTCTCGGTCTTGACGTTCTTGAGCGTTTCCAGGGCTTCCGTACCCTTCCCCTCGAGGTACAGCCTCAAGCCGGCTCTGAAATCGGCTTCTTGCCGGATTTTCTCCAGCATCCGGCTGGCAGGGGCTGCATGGAAATCGGCGCCGGACACCTTGGCCAGCATTTCCGTGGCGAGGTCGTATTCTCCCCTGGCGTAGGCCCGCGATCCCTCCGCGAAGGCCCGGGCGTTGCGCAGCAGGTCGGCGGCGTCCACTGGCCCGGCCACCGCCGCCACGGAATCGGCGCTGCAAGCCGCAAGGCGGACAAGCGCCTCAACCTCCCGGTCCACTTCCTCCATCCTGCGCGCAGCCTGCGTGTCGCTCCAGGCTGAAGTGGCGCGGTCGAGTTGGTCCAAGAGCTTCCTTACCCGATCCAGTTCGACCACACATCCCTGGTAGGCCGCCGCGACCCGAGTCAGCTTTCCGAGCACGGCTTCCTGAGCACGATACTTGGAGACGGCCTCCTGAAGGTTCCTGGCCAGTTCCTGCGCCCGATCTCGAGCCATCGCGCCCTTGGCATCCTCCGCGGCCTTCTGCGTGGCGAGCACGAAGGTTCCGGTAAATGCTTGGTCGGAGAGGGCCAGAAACCGCTCCGAGTAGCCCTCGAACTTGTTCACGGCGGCCTGGGCGCGGCGATACGCCTCGCTCAAGTCGCCCGAATCCTGTATCAGCGCCTCGATCTCGGACGCCTCCTGCTTCGCCGCGACTTTGATTTTCCATTGCTTAAGCTTGGCGACATCGGCATCGTCGAGATGCTCCTTCGCCAGCAAGGCGAATTGCGCCTGGAGTTGCGCGAACTCGCCTTTATCGAAGAGTTCCTCGACCTCGCCCCAGTTCACGGCAACCGGCTTGGGAGCGAGCATCTCCGGCAAAAGCCAGAGCGCGACCGCCAGGATGGTCACGGCGCCTGTCAGAACCAACGTGCGTTTGCTGACGGTCCGACGCGGCGGAAGGATGATTTGCGCGGGGACGGGCGCTTGGCGTAAGGGGGCGGGCGCGACAGAAGCTGAGCCGGGCGCGGCCGGCGGGGCTGCCGGTGCGGTAGGCGCTTCCACCCGGTCGATCTTCGGGAGAGGACCGATTAGGGTCCGCTCAAAGTCGTCGACCGAGCCCACCATCGTCCGCTCAAAGTCGTCGGCGGACGGCGCTTCCTCGACGAAGTCAATCTCTACCTTCCCGATACTGATCTTGTCGCCGTTTCGCAAGGCGCGGCGAGTGAACTTCTCGCCGTTTACCAGGGTGCCTTTGGCGCTGCCCAAATCATCGATGATAAATACGCCGCCCAAAGGGGCAATGCGCGCGTGCTTTCTGGAAACGGCGGGATCGTTGAGCACGACGGAATTCTCGGGGTGGCGGCCGAGCGTCACCTCTCCGCTCAGGAGCAACTCCCTCGACTTTCCATCCTCGTTTACAACCAGCTTCGCCATGATGTCCTACGGCCTCACACAGGAACGAGCACTGAAAGAGCGAGAAATCCGCCTCGGGCGCCAAGCACGACACCCTTACCCCAAGCCGCCCGCTCCGGTCGATCCCAAGGCCAACGCCTCCGGGCGAGGGCCATCTATTCCCCTTCAGCGGTCGCCGCCGCTTGGGGCCTCGGCGCCATTAGGCTGGCGGCTTTGCCCAACGGATCGACTACCGCGGCAGCGCCCTCCCAGCGCGACTGAAAGAAGAGCCAGGCGCAGACCCCGGCCAACACGGGCCGCTGGGGGTCTGGAAAATCCAATGTGAAGGGCGCTCGGCAAAGCATGGGCTGGATCGAGAATACTACCGTTGCGCCCAAGTCCGTTGGTTTGGGTTGAGCGGACCACAGGCCCACCAGCAGGCCGCCGCGGCGCAATCGGTCTACGTCCATGGACCGCTCCGGTCCGGCAATAAAAGCATTGGTGACGATCACGTCGGCCTTTTCCGCCTGAGCCAGCGCGCGCCATACACCGGGCAGGTTGTATTCGGGATGATTCGGATCTCGCAGGGCAGGATGGGGCGGATGAGGCTGGGCGAAAGCCCTGAGTTTTGCGGCCAGGTCCACGCAGGCATATCGCGCCCACCCATCCAGGTCTTCCAGGGATGCGGGCGCATCCGGATACAGCTCGCGCATATTCTTCGGGGTTGTCGTGCGGACGATCTGCCGCACCACATTTAGACCCTCCGGCCCACTGGGGTCGAAGTATTCCGCGATCCTGGTTGTCGCCCGGGCATGTTGCACCACCGGCTTATGGAGCGAGAAAAACGACTCGATGGAACGGATTTCCCCAAGGTCAAGTTCCACGGGCCGCCGAGAGCCTTTCTCGACCCAGTCGCCGAGCGTCTTCTGAAAAACGGCGAAGCCTTCGCGATCCAGGTTTGGCAAGCGCTCGTCCACGACTCGAATGAGGCGCAGCTTCAGCCGCGGCGCGCCGCTCGCCTCGGGGCGCTTGCCCTCCCCCGCATCCCGATGCGCAGGGAAATACCGATTGAAGGCCTGCGTGGACGCCCGCTCCCGGCCACAGCCGGACAGACCGGCCAAGGCGGCCAGCGGCAACAAGGCGCACGGAAGGAGGCAGGGGGGCCGTGACCGGTTCATGGCTGAGGATGCAACTCCTTCATCAGACCGGAGTCCTCCCAGGACGTTTTGTCCTTTTGAGCGATTTCTTTGATGCCTGCGGGGTCCTGTTTACGCACGGCTGCCTGCCGGAAGTGGAAGTCCGCCCCGCCCATTCCGGCGCCGGAAGGAATCTCGGTATGGTATTCCTTGCCCAGGACCACGAAGTGCCCCGCGCCCAGTTTGAGCGAGAGCCAGGAATATCCCATAGGCTTGTAATTCAGTACCACGGCGGCGCGCTGTTCCACCGCCCAGCCCCCTCCGCCTTTACTGGGGGCAAGGTCGGTGCCAAAATAGGATTGGTGGGACTGCTGGTTATCCCCGCCTCGATTGCCCTCGAAACAGATGTATGCCGCCTGTTGGCATTCTTCAGGCCGATACACCGCACTCTCCAGGCCCGCGATACCGTCGGCATTGTGGGCCAAGTAGCGGGGCGGTCCGCTCAAGGCCTTGCCGCGGTTCTGCTCGGCGTCGTCCTCTCCGTTCACCTTGGGGAAGCGGATGTCTTGTCCGGCGGCCTTGTGGACGGAAAGAGCCTCCAACTGCCCGCGTTGAATGCCTGAAAAGAAAAGCTCCCGAACGGCGTCCTGGGTAACGGCGCCCTTCTTCCAGGCGGCGAATCGTGCGGCAAATTCCGCTTTCTGCTGCAGGAGCATGATGTCGCCGAGCAGGTAGAGACTGTAGAAGAGCAAGGCGAAGAGCGGCATCAGCAGAATCAGCTCTATGGAGACCACTCCACGAGGCGGGACGCGGGAGGCGTGGGCGACGGTGCGCATCAGTGCAGGATTAACTCCGTGAACTTTTCCCAGTCGGCGCCGGACAGGCCCGTTGGATCGAAATCCCGCAACGCCGGACCGGCGGCGGGCGACTTATCGTTGCCATCCCAGCGGTACAGGCGATTGGTCATGGCCAGAACGTACATCGCCGCGCGGCTCCGATAGCGTTGCGGCACGCTGCGGTCGACAGGGATCAGCCGGGCGCCCCAATCCGAATGGAAGAGGTTCAGGATAGGGCCTAGGCGGTCGTTGGGTTTCAGGAACCGCTCGGTCATGTACTCGGCGGTGAACGGTCCGGAGGACTCCCCGGCGCGCTGCCGCTCCCCGATCCCGCAGATGAGCCGCTCCGGGAAGAATTGCGAAGCGCCCGTTCGCGGCCCGCTGCTGCCGTAGAGGTCCTTATTCACCCGGATGCCGGCCTTGGCGGAGGCGATGGCCAGCATGCCCTCGGCCTCCAGGAAAATTCCGCCATGGCCTTCGTTCTTCGGCCGCTTGCGAATCATCAAGGAATGGTGGCGCTGCCAGAGGGCAACCGTAATGCCCCAGTTAAAGAAGTTATGGTCATCGCTTCCGGGTACGGGTTTGAAAATGAGAGTTGGATTAAGCCGCGCCTGGATGCGCGCCGCGTTGGATCCTGGGTTGGGCGCGGGCTGTTCGGGCGTATAGTTGCTCCGGTGGATCTGGTGGAAGGCCGCCTCGGGATTGAACTGGGCGTCGCCGTTGAAAGCGCCGCTGTTGGCGTAGGCGGGCGAGACCAGGTCCGCGATATAGGCGCGCACCATGCTTTTCTTCTTCCCGTTCACTTCCTCCGCTTCCGAATCCGGAACCTTGAAATGGTGGTCGGTCTCGTCGGCGGAGATCAGGTTGAGCTTGTGGTACGCCAGCGAGTGCGCGTTTTGGGCATCGGAATCCGGAAAGTCCCGCACGCCGTCGGTGAAGCAGAGCGGACAATACGTGATGGCGTGGTGCTTCTTCTCGGCCAGTTCGACCTCCTTGTCGTAATCCCCGAAGATGTTGCCCGGGTTGTCGATGCGGGTCTGCGCGATGGGGTTGATGCCTAATCCCTGGGCCGCGACGCCCATGGCGTCGATAATACCCTGCAAGTCCTGCAAGGCGTCCTGCAGAACGTTGTTGGCCTGGTTGAGCGCGTCCAGATGCGCCTGATCCGGCAGGGCGTTGTAGGCGTTCAAGGCGGCGTTATAAGCGGCCTGGGCCACGTTCTTGGCCTGCTGCGCGGCAGCCAATCCTTGGTTGAGCGTTTCGTTGATATTGGCCAGACCGAAGCAATTGCAGCCCGGGGGATTCGTATCCTGGCACTGGTAATGCAGGCACCAGCGATTCTCATCCTCGTAGCCTTTTTCATGAGTCTCAGGGATGGGAATATGGAAGTGGTAGGTGCCGGCCACGACGGTCGTGATCCAGATGTGGGTGCAGTTGTAGTGCAGGTGGGTGTGGCTGTTGTGCCAGTGGCCGCAGGGGGTTTTGTCGGGACTTTCGTGCCCGCCGGTTCCTTTCTTGTCCTTGCGATGCCAACAGATCACGGTCTTGGCAAAGGCCAGATACTTACCGCCGATCTTGCGGGGTTCGCAGGCGTATTCCTGGTACCAGGGCTTGTTCCCTACTTGGGCCGAAGAGGCGTCTATGGATCCCATATTCACTTTGCCCTGGTCAGAGACGATATGGTGGTCGCCGATATCCGTGATATTGAGCTTGCCGGTATCCCGGTCCATGTGGAAGGCGTCCATGTCCCGAGCCATCTGCATGGCCCGCTCCACGAAGCGGTTTTTGGCGTCGTCCCATGGTTCGTACTGCATGAAGGAGTGGTCCTGCGCCACGCCGCCGGAGTAGCTGCCGAAATTCCGGTTGGGAGTGAAGTTCAATCGCACCGGCGAGGTGTCCACGTCGGGAAAGAAAGCCATGTACACTCGGTTGGAGTCGTCGTTCTTCACCGTACCGTCGAAGGTGTTCAGGTACGCGATGCGCATGGCCTCGTATTTCATCATCCGAGGCATGGCCTGAGCTATGTGCTCGGCCACGATCCTCAGGGTCCGAGTCCACATCTCCAAGGTGCGGTCGCTTGAATTGTAGGCGTTACGGGTTCGAGACAGGAGGCGGCCTTCCTCGCCCGTCAGAAACTCCTTGAACTTCTGCTTGGGCGTGCCACCCAGCTTTTGCTTGAAGTCCTGGTACCAGTCCTCGCCATCCAGATCGTAGTCCTCGTTGCCCGGCTTGGTGCTCCCGCCGGAAATTTGCCGATCGCCCCACTTCTCCAACCAGGCGTAGACGCCCAAGACGCAGAACTTCACTTCGAGTTCGTACTGGCGATGGTAGCACCAACTCTGGGCGTTGTTCAGCCAGGCGATTGCGGAGAGGCTGTCCGCCTGGACCACGGCGGCGGAGTAGGCGGCTGCGTCGGCGGCGTTCTGCAGCTTGGCGCGCTTGACCAGGGTCCAGCCCACGTTGAGGGGGAAGCACATGACCAGGATCAGGAACACGGCCGAGAGCAAGGCCAGCAGCATGACCTGGGCGCTCTCGTCCCGATGCAGTCGGCTCGCCGCGCTACGCATCGCCCCCTCAATTCCACGGTCGTACAAGGGTGCAGAACTGCGCCAATTCCACGCGCAGGTCGGTGGCGGAAGCCCGGCCGGCGTTTTGAAAGGCGTTGAAAACGATCCGATTGGCGAACGGAACCGGCAGGTAGGTATCGTACAAAATTCCCACCCGGACCTCGTCTCGGTCCGCGCCCCCTTGCAGGTTCACGGAAACCTTGCGCAGGAAGGTTTTTGCACGGTCGTTTGGACTGTAGCGGTACTTGGGAGGAGTGGAAATATCGTCGTACCCCTCTTTCTTCCAGCGTATGGGCAGCTTGCGCCACTCCACGTTCTCCTGCGGCCCGACCATCTCCAGTAGCGAACATACTTGCCAGGCAGCCCGGACGGCCCGGTTGAACTCGGGATCTCCGGCCTTGCCGACCCAGTTGGTTGCCGGGGGAGCGCTCTGGGGATCGACATCCGCCGCCAGCGCCGCTCGGGCCGCGCCGAAGGCCGCGTACTGCATCACCTGATGGCAGACGAAAAGGTGCGCGAGTTGAATGAGGAAGCAGTTCAGCAGGATGATGAAAGGAAACAGGAGCAGCATCTCGATGGCTGCCCCGCCCCGTTGGTCTCGAACCAGGCCGCGCGGGTTCATCGATTCACCCAAGAAAAGCCATGCTCACGGTCCACAGGCACCCGACCCCGAATGCCGCGCCAAACGGAACCACCTGTACGCTTTCCTCAAGCCGACGCCCTTTGAGCAGGCCTTCCGCCTTGAAGGCGCGCTGCAAGAGCAGCGTGGCGCGACCGTGCCAGACCAACGTGCAGAGGCCCATGGCCAGTCCCGCCAGCGTGGCATACACGAGCAGGTAGATGGCCAAGGGCCATGCCGCCAAAACGCCCATCGCGGCCATCAGCTTCACATCCCCCCGCCTACGCCGCCCTGCCAATACACCACGAGCATGACCACGAAGCAAAAAATCAGCCCCCCAGACTCTCCAAGAGATACGAGTACCAGATCGAGTCTGGCAGCCAGGATCGCTTGAGAAGAGACTGGGCGACCGCCAGCGCCAGGCCTATCAGGACGGCCGGATAGGTGATGGAATTGTAGATCCGCCGGCTCTTGAGATCGCTGTAAAGGCACGTCCCCGCCAGCGCGAGCAGAACCCCGAGGCGCAGCAGATCCAGCGCATCCATTGCGTTCATGGATCCGACCTCCCGGTTTTCGGGCAAACGGCTTGGGCGCGTCGGGCCGGCAGGCGGCGAACTTAAGCCCCTACTTCTTCCCCGTGCCCTTCTCAATGCTCTCGTCAACGGTCTCATCGATGGTGTTGGCCATTTTGTTGACCTTGTTCGAGAGCACGGATCCCAGGAATTTCCACGCGCCGATCGCGGCGATGATCACCAAGGCCGCAATCAACAGGTACTCGATGCCTTCCAGACCGCGCTCGTCCTTCCCCAGGCCCTGGAAACGCTTTTTGAATCGTCGAAACATGACCGTCCTCCTTAACATCCCATGAGCCGCCGTTACTCGTCGGATGCCGGATCCTTGATTACCTCGGCCTTGCTGGGCGCCTCAAGCAACTGCCCCGCCTTCTTCCGATCGTGATTTTCCCAGAGCAGTTCCTTTTCGCTCTTTTTGAGATCCTCCACCCAACGCATCCGCGCCGCGTCGGTTCGAGCGTTCTGCTCAGCCGAGGTCGGCACGCCCAAGGCTCCGAACGTGGTGGGCATCCGGGGCGTGACCACGAGCATTAAATCGCGCTTGCTCTTCTCGTCCTGGTGGTTGGCGAAGAAATGCCCCAGCATGGGGATTCGGGAGAGGAAGGGCACCCCCTGTTTGATGTGCCGCAAGATATCCTGCACGAGTCCGGAAACGATAAGCGTCTCGCCCTGGCGCAGCACGGCGACGGAACTGGTGCTGTACTTCAGAAAGTCCAGCCTCGGCCCGTTGGGATCGGGCGTGCTTACTTCAAAGGAGAAGTTCAACTGAACGCTTCCATCGCGCAGGATAGTTGGCGTGACGTTGATGATAAGACCGAATTCCTTGAACTTCACGTCGGCAGTACCCAGCCCCACGAGTTCGTAGCCCTTTTCCCCGCCCTGCCGGAAGGTGGCGGCCTCGCCGGTCAGCGTCGTCATGTGGGGCCGATCCAGGACCTTGGCGTCCTTGTTGTCCTCGAGGAGGCGAAACAGCCAACTGGTCTTCGCGGTAACCGCCGAACTATAGGTCTTCGTGGTAATATTCGTCACGGCCCTGTCCCAAGTGAAATCCATGGTCGCCGGATCGAACAGGATGCCGGGGTCGGAGAGCAGAGTGGCCGGGTTGTGACGGATATCCATCGCGTACTGCAGGTTGACGTCCACGAAAGTCATGTCGATTTCAACCATCTGCCGTTTGAGGGCGATATTGTTGACCACCTTCTCGGTGAAAATCTTGGCCACGTTCTCGGCGGTGGATTTCTCGCCCGCGCTATTGACATCTCCGTCCAGGACGATATTGCCTCGAATCAAACGCACTTTCACCTCAGGCAAACCAATGCGTTTTTCCACTTCCTGCGCCAGCACTTGGTTGGCATCGGCGCTTTCCGTGAATGTGGTGACGTCCACGACATTGGCGAAACATTTCACGATCTTCTCGATGCGCTCGCGGAGCGGCGCGTTGTCGACGCTCCCGTCGATGAAGACCTGCCCTCCCACGCCCAGCACCTTGACGGACGGATAATTCTTAAGCAAATCTCCGATCTCGTCGGCCTTCGCGACGCGCGTGGACAAAGCCGGCGGGACGGCGGGTTGTTCCTGGCCGAGCGCCGGAGTAAGATCGAATGGCAAGACGAGCAATGCCAGCCCCAAACCGCTCGCCCAAAGAAAACGCACGTTCATGCTAGGAATCTCCCTTGGCCTGCCGCCTCTCGCCAACGCTAAGTGCCGTGCCGCGCCGCGGTACTAAGGGGAAACCTTCGGCGCCTTCAGCCAATCCAACAGTTCCCGAGTCGAAACCGGACGTGCCGGACGCTGCTCCTTGACCTCGTCCATCTCCGATCGAAGGACGCAATAAAGACTCGTGCCCATGGATCGAGTCAGTTCGAGCGCAAGCAGAACCTTCTCCACGTCGCCCGAGTTCACCAGGATGGAGATGGTGTTGTAATTTGCGGACTCGTTGATCCGCTCGGCGCTGCCCGAATCCAAACCGGCCTCGGTCCCCACCGCCACGACGATCACGTTCTCCAGCAGTCGAACGGCGCTGAGGTCAGGAACTTCGGCGTTACCTCCCCCTTCCGTCTCCGCGCCAGAGGTCTGCCGAAACGTCCCATAGATATCTACGCGCATATTCGGACGGAGTAGCCCTGCCCCACCAGTAACCAGGTTTACGGGAAGGGTGACGGCTTTCTCGCCCTCGGAAATCTTTTCGACCACCGATGTCCCCGCACCCATGTTCATCACGTTCCAGAGAAGAGGCTCATTCTTCTCCACGGGCGTCCGAACCGGGTTTCCAACGACACGCCCCAAATCCCCCTCGCGCACCATGCGGGGATGGACGAAACCGACCGGGATCTCGACCGTCGCGCACATGTCCTTGGTCAGCACCTCGCCTGTGGATATTCGCTGGTTGAGCTCAACGACCTTTACCGTGTTGGTCAACTGACTGCTGACATCGGAGATCGTGCCCTCGACATAGTTGCGTTGGAGCAGGAACCCTCCCACCGCACAGCCGGCCGCGAGTACGATGTAGACTGTTTCTTTTGGGATACTGGCCATTTTACCGACCTTCCCGTGGAACTCTCGTAGTCACGAACCGCACCTCCGAGCCAACCGTTTCGCTGCCCAGGAAAAAGGTCCCGGCCCGGCTTTCGTAAACCAGAAGAGCATCTCCAGACTCCTGCGCCGCCTCCCGAGCCTCCGAGGCACTTAACGCGGCAGCAGGAATCTCGTGCCAACCTTCGCGGAGCAGCAGGGATCGGTAGAAGCCGATCACCTTCGCCCGATCCGACAGGTCCACGGAAAAGACGCCTCCCGAAACCGGCCCCTGACGCAGTTCGTGATGCTCCAACAAGCTCACACCTTCGGGGAAATGGGGTGGCAGCACTAACGCGTCCGACGGAGTCCTCCCCGCAAAGAAACTCGATGAGCGCGACAGATCCTCCAGATTGCGGCCAAGAAAAAAATTCGAACCTGACAACTCCCAGGCTCCCCAGTTTCCCTTGGGCCCTCCGATCCAGAACCCCAACCATCCAAAACTCCCAACAATTGCGCCGATGGTCAGGATTCGGCCGAATCGTTCCACACTTCACCGCCCCTATCCGATCATCCTCGGTCGACAGTCGACCCTACAACACAGGCGAACAGATGGTCTGGATCAAGAACTTATAGAGATCCTGCAACATCGTTAGCAGCGTGAGGCGCACCGAGGCGAACAACACGACCACCAAGGCCGCCACAAGCAAATACTCGATGGAGGTGACCCCGAGTTCGCTTGCGATGGAGTCCCCCCGAAGGCGCGACTTGCACCTGGAAACTCGACTTGGAGCCATCCCCCCACCTACCTTGCATGCGCAAACGAGCCTATCCTTGCGAAATGCAAGGATCCTGAAAGAAAGCGCAAGCCGCGCATGCCACGCTCACGGTCTCGGCGCCGGGGACTTCATGGTCCCCTTCTCATGTCTTCCCGCCGGACCTCCGCCGCAAGGCCTGCATGAACATTGAAGTAATAGGTCTAATAGTATCCTGTTATCTTTTTATGTCAAGACAGTATATGGGCCTTGACGCGCTGGGTTACGTGCGCCCCGAAACGGTCGAGGCCGCGCTGAATGGAAGCTTTCCTCGCGTCCACTTTTCGTGGGGAAGGTCACTCTCGCCGGAAACAGGTTTCGAAAGTTGTGATGTACAAACTCCGATCCGCCCGGAGCCTCGAACCGCTCGCCGTGGCGGCTTTCGTCGAGGCCGACGCGGAGCTGCGCGGCAGGCAAAGCTCGACTGGGCCGCCCACGCCCGCGGCGACCTGCAATTGCGCGCGGTTTACCTGGCCTCACGTCGCGTGTACGGATAGCTGCGGCGCCGCGCCACTTTCCCTTTACACCCCCTCTCGACGGGGGAAACTGGACTCGACAACCGAATACGCGCTAGGGGTGGTCCGCGACGGCCTGCGGAGCCTGAGAAGAAACCCTAGCACAACAACGCTAGTTGGCATCCCAAGCACTTTTTCAACTTCCACGGCCCAATTCCCTTCGCGTGCAATTTGCGGACCCTGTGGCGTCTCGCTGGGTCGGCACAGCTACGACCCCGCGCGGTCGAGGACCAGTTGCACGAACAGCGCGCTGCCCCAGGCGAGGGCCTTCTCGTCGATGTTGTATTTCGGATGGTGGAAGCATTGCGCGGTCGAGGGCGTGCCGTCGCCGGCGCCGAGGAATCCGAAGCAGCCGGGGACCTTCTCGAGGTAGTACGCGAAGTCCTCGCCGCCCATCGTGGCCTTGATGCGCTGCTCTTTCCCGCCGAGCCTGCGGAAGCTCGCGCCGAGCTTGTCCGTCGAGCCTTTTGTATTGTTCAATACCGGCGTGCCGCGCTGGTACTCGAGCTTCGCGTCCAGGCCGTGCGCGCGCGCGATGCCCTGCGCGATGGACTCGACCCAGCCGGGGAGCGGCTCCCAGACCTCCCGCGAGAGGCTCCGCGCGGTCCCGACCAGGGTGCAGCGCGGCGGGATCACGTTGAAGGCATTCCCGGCCTCGATCTTGCCAACCGTGACCACGGCCGGCTCCAGCGGGTCCACGCGGCGCGCGACGATGGTCTGCAAGGCCATGACGATTTCCGCGGCCGTGACGATCGGGTCGCGGGCATGGCTGGGCATCGCGCCGTGCCCGCCGACGCCTTCCACCAGCAGTTCGAAGCGGTCCATGCTCGCCATCGTCGGGCCGTCCTTGAGGCCCAGCGTGCCGGTGGGCAATTGCGGGTTGACGTGGAGCCCATACATCTCGTCGACGCCCATCAAGTGCCCTTCGTCGATCAGCTTCACGGCGCCGCCATCGGGGACTTCCTCGGCCGGCTGAAAGAAGAAGCGCACGCGAAAGGGGATGCGGTCTTTGCAGCCGGTCATCAGCTTCGCCGCGCCCATCAGCATGGCCGTGTGGGCATCGTGCCCGCACATATGCCCCTTGCCATCCAGCGTGGAGCGGTACGGGACGTCGTTCTCCTCGTGGATCGGCAGCGCGTCCATGTCGGCGCGCAGGCCCAGGACAGGCCCGCTCTTCTCGGGGTTTAACTCCGCGATCACGCCGGTCTTCGCGGCGCCGCGCAGAACCTTCAGCCCAAGCCGCTCGCAGAACTCGGCGACCTTCCCGCCGGTGCGGATTTCCTGGAAGCCGATCTCTGGGTGCCTGTGGAAGTCCCGGCGGATCTCCACCAGCTCCGGCTCGATTTCGCGGGCCTTCTCTAAGGAAGCGTTCATCTTTGGGCCGACTCCTGATAAGGAGGGGGTTCCGCCAAGCGGGATTGCGGTGACCGCTAGGCGTCTAAAATTGTATGTAAACCCCCAGGTAATACAAGGATACAGCGTCGGCGTAGCCTGACGCCGAAGGACCTGCCGTGGGGGGAGGCCGAGGTTGCGCCGTTTCTTTGGTCAAAATTTGGGTATTGGAAGCGAAAAATATATCGCCTCCCACCCGCCTATAGAGCCCACAGCGGCGTGGAATTTGGCTGCCGGGACTTTAACATACCTGCACATGTTCCTGGGCCGACAGTCGGGCGGGGGGGACCCGCGCCGGCTCTTTAACCCGCGCTTGGCGCTGGGCCTTGCGTGTTTATTGCTCGCCGCAGCGACCGGCTGCCGGCGCGCGCCGGATGCCGCCTCCGCGGTTCCGGTGGAAGCGCCTGCGCCTGGCGCCCAACCTCAGCCAGCCGCCGAACCCCGAGTCGAACTTGAACTGGATTCGAAGACCGTCGCGCCGGACGGCAAGCTGAGCGGCTTGCTGGGCGGGGCCTGGCCGGGGCGGCGCCTGAGTCTGCTCTGGGTGGACGGCGCGGGGCGCGTGCTGAGCAGCCTGGAGGTCCACGAGCAGCCGAACGAGGGGAAACGGCTCCGCTTCACGCTCCAGGTCGGGCGCGGCATCGGCCAGAAACACCGCATCGTCGCGGCCTTGGCGCCGGAACACGGGAAGGACGCCGCCGCGCCGAACTGGGTCGCCGCGGCGCGGGCGGAGTTTTCGCTGCTCCCGGAGGGCTCGGGCTGGGACCGCTTCGCGGTCCTCGTGCCTGCGGCGAAGGCGCTCGAGGACGACGCGCTGGTGCAGGCCGTGCGCGACTTGCCTGCCGATGGTTTCTGCGCGGATGGCGGCCGCGCGCCCGGGCGCCTGCCCGAAGCGTTCGCCTCCGCGCCCCTGAATCTGCCGGAGGTCCTCGCGGCGAAAGACCACCCGCTGCACGCGTACGCGCCGAAAGCCTGGAACGACCTCGTCGCGCGCTTCCTTGCCGACCGCGTCCTCCCCGAGCGACAGCCGGCGCTGCTGGACGAGGCGCTGCTGGCGCGAACCGGCGAGCGAGTCGCGACGGGCGTCGGGCTGGCGGCAGCCTGGGCGCCGGGCGGGTACGCGCTGGGACAGGAACTCTCGCTGGGGCATGGCGGCCGGCCTTTGGACTTCCAACTCACGCCGGACCTGCGCGCGCTCTTCGCCGCATGGCTGGCGCGCGAGTACGGGAGCATCGAGGCGCTCAACCGCGCGTGGGGCTCGGCCTACTCGGACTTCGCCGAGGTTCAGGCGGTCACGACCGACGAGGCCAAATCCGCCGCGCAGCCGCTTTACGCGGAGCGCCTTAAGCGGCTGGCCGAGGGCGACGCCGAGAAAGCCCTGCCGCGCGCGCAGGACCGTCCGTACTTCGCCTTGAAGCTTGGCGAGTTGCGCGCCCCGGGACATGAGAATTTCGCGGCATGGTGCGACCGCCGCGCCTTCGACGACTTCGTCTTCGCGCGCTGGCTGGCCGAATGCCGGAAGATGCTGAAGGCCCGCGCGCCGGACGCGGCCGCGGGGCTTTCGGGGCTGGCGGCGCCGGGGCCATGGGGCGGGTTCGATTACGCGCGCCTCGCGCCGCAGCTCGACTGGGGCCTGGCCGAGGAAGGCGGGCTCCCCGCCGCCTTGCTGCGAAGCCTGCGGCCGGAGGCTCGGGTATTCGAGCCGCTCGACGCCGCGCGCCCCGGCGCGCGGGAAGCGCTCTGGGACGCCTGGCTGAACGGGGCCTCGGGCGTCGTGCTGCGCAATCCCGAGAAGCTCTTCGCGGGCAAGCCGCCCAAGCCCGGCGACGCCGCGCTCGGCCTCCTCGACGACCTGCGCGCGCTGGCTTCGGGGCTGGGTCTCCTGGCGAACGCCTGGACGCCCCGCCGCGACGCCGTGGCGCTTTACTACTCGCCGCGTTCCCTGGCCGTCCACTGGATGCTCGACACAGTCCTTGATGGCTCCGAGTGGCCGCTGCGTGGCACGCCCAAGGCGCCCGACCGCAACTCGGGCCTGCTGGCGTTGCAGGGCTGGTGGCGCGTGCTCCGCGACGCCGGCTACGAGCCGCACTTCGCGACACCTGACGACCTGCGGGGCGAGCGGCTCGCGGCGAAGGTCCTGATCCTGCCCAAGACCCTCTGCCTGGGCGATGACGAGATCGCGGCGCTGGAACGCTTCGCGAAGCTCGGCGGAATCGTCATCGCCGACGCGCAGTGCGGCGTTTTCGACGGGCGCGGCGCGCGCCGCCCGCTCCAGCCGCGCGACGGGCCGCCGAACGACCTGGATAAGCTCTTCGGTTTGCGCCGGACGGATTATTGGAGCTACGAACTCGACGGCGGCTTCGTCGGGGACGAGGCCGCCGCGCGTGTGCGAATGATCGACCCGGTTTCGCGCAAGCCCGCCGGCCCGCAGAGCGACGAACTGCGGGCGGTCGAGCCCGGCGTCCGCGCGACGTCGGCCTGGAGCTTCGGCGAGACGCCCGGCGGGGCCGCGGCCGTGCTCAGCAAGAGCGCGGGCATAGGACGCTTCGTGTATTTGAACCTCTCGGTACTGGATTACGCGGCGCGGCGCGACGCGGTTCCCGCCGGGGGCAAGGCGCTGCGCGGGCTGGTCGCCGAGCTGCTCGCCGAGGCGCTGGACCGCGACGCGCGCCTCGCGCCGGCAGACGGCGAAGCGATCGTCGTCTCCAGGTCCTGGCTCGACGGCGACGCGCTGACCGTGGCGCTCCGGCCGCACGGGCTGCCCGACGGCGCGCGCGAGCTGGCGCGCTGGAACGCGCCTTCGAGGCGGCACTGGTACGACGCCCGGCGCGGGGCCTACCTGGGCCTGGGCGCGGCGGCGGAGGCCGAACTGGTCCCGGATCGAGTAACGGTTCTCGCCGCGCTGCCGTACCGAGTTCGCGCTCTCGAAGCCCGCGCGCGCCGGATCGACCCGCGCGGCGCGTTCCGCGTGTCGCTGGCGCTCGACACCGCGCGCGACGGCGCCGAAGGCAAGGATGAGCCCGCGCGGCATGTGCTGCAGATGGAACTCTTCGATCCGCAGGGCAACCGCCTGCCGCACTACGCCGGCCCGATGGCAATGGAGAAAGGCCGCTTGGAACGCGAGATCCGGCTGGGGCTCAACGAACCGCCCGGCGTCTACAAAGCGGTCTTCACCGACGTGCTGACCGGCCTGCGCGCGAGCGTGCAACTGCCCAAGCAGTCGGCGGAGTTCGGCGAACTTTTCGCGGTCCGCGCGGCGAGCCTGAAGTGGCGCCTCGAACAGGATCCGGCCCGCGGCGATGTAGCGCTGCGGGATGGGGAACGGCTCGTCTGGAAGCAGAGCCTGCGGCTGGTCCCCGAAGGTCTGGGGCTGACCGGCGCGCCGCGCGTGGAGGCCGCCGCGCCGCGGCCGTGGGACGTCCAGGTTCACGAGCTGCTGGGACCCGAGCGCGTGCAGGTGGACGCGCCGCGCCCGGAGCCGCTCCCGGTCACGCTGGAACTCTCCGCGCCGCTGAAGGAACTAAGGCCCGAACCCGCCGGCGCGCTGACCCTGAAGCTGAACGGGCTGGCGCCCGAGCGCGCCTTCGCCTTGCCGCTGCCCGTCGCGGTGCTGCCCGGGCGCGGCGAAGCCGGGGTGCGCCTCGACGGGCTGCTCGACGAAAAAACCTGGCAGGCCGGCGCGGCGCAAGCCGAAAGTTTCGTCCGCGCCGACGGCTGCGCGGCTCTCGCGGAGACCTCCGTGCGCCTGCGGCATACGCCGACGCACCTGCTGCTGGGCGTTGCCTGCCGCGGCCCAGGCCTCGGCGGCAGCCGCGCAATGCCCGCCGTCGCCGGCGAACGCGACGACGCGAAGCTGGCCGGAGGGGACTGGTTCGAGGTCGCCGTCGCGATGCAGGGCATGGACTCCGCCCGGCGCTATCGACTCGACCCGGCCGGCCACCTTTGGGACGCGCTCGGCCACGACGTGCTCTGGGACGGAAAAGCCAGAGTCCGCGCCGCGGAGGCGCGCGACGGCTGGACCGCCGAGATCGCGATTCCCTGGGCCGACCTGGACCTGCGGGACGCGCCGCATGGCGAACTGTTGCGCCTGGGCTTCGCGCGCCGCTGCCGGATGGAGGACGCCCCCGCCGAGGAGAGCTTCTGGCGCCTCGACCCGGCCGCCGATTCCGGTTCGGTTCCTGCGCTGGGCGTGGCCGTGCTGCAGGTCGAGTGACGTGGGTTAACCGCAACGCATCCAGATAAGGCGAAGCGTTGTTCTGCCGTCAAAGCCGCCGCCTGGTCTCGCCGTCAACCAGCGTTTCGCCGTTCTCCGTGTGCTCTGTGCTCTCTGTGGTTAATAGCAGTATTCAGCTCACCGCCGCGCCGAACCGTTCTTCCTCGAAGCGCTTCAGATCGTCGTCTTTGATGCCAAAGTACCGCGCCTCGGGATGATGGAAGACGAGCGCGCTGACGCTGGCCTCGGGATCCATCATGTACTCCTCGGTAAGCTTCACGCCGAGCGCTTCGGTCGCGCCGAGTGCGTCGAAGAGGATCGTCTGGTCCTCAAGGCGCGGGCAGGCCGGATACCCGAAGCTGACGCGAAGCCCGCGGTAGCGGGCCTGGAAGACATGGGCGCGGGTGAGTTCCGCCGGGTCGGGAAAGCCCCACATCGCCCGCAGGCGCGCGTGGAGGAGTTCGGCAAGGCCCTCGGCGCATTCGATGGCGAGCGCCTGCAGGACGATGCTCTCGACGTAGCGCCCGTCCTGCTTCAGTTGTTCGGCGCGCGCGCGGACGCCTTCGCCGCAGGTCGTCACGAAGAGCCCAACGTAGTCCATGCCTTCGCCGTCGGCGCCGCGGACGTAGTCGCTGAGGCAGAGCCCGCGGTCGCTTTTCTGGCGGGGGAAGACGAAGCGCGCGGCGAGTTGCGCGCCGCCGCCGGCCAGCGCCTCTTCCTTGTTCGCGCTCCTGAAGAGCAGCAGTTCGTCGCCCTTCGAGAGCGCGGGAAAGAAGCGGTACACGGCCTTCGGCGTCATGATCCCGTCGCGGCGGACCGTATCGAGCATCTTCTCTACGGCGGCCTTCAGTTCCTTCTCCTTGGCCGCGTCCTTCTTCTTCGCCGCGCCGGAAAGGCCCAGGTGTTTGCCGTAAAGCATCAGCGGATTGATCCAGCTCGCGACCTCTTCGAGATCGAAGTCGGCCAGCACGTGGCGCTTCAGGTCGGGCGGCACGGGCGCGGGGAAGGCGTGCTTCAGCTTCGCGGCGGGGACATCGGGCTTTGCCTCGGCCTCCGGCTTGGGCGTGACGGGTTTCGCCTGGCGCTCGGCCCAGAGCGCTTCGAGCTTCCGCGGGTCGCGGATGCGGTTGGCGAGGTCCAGGCCGTCCATCGCGTCGCGCGCGTAGAAGACCGGCGCGCCGTAGGCCGGCGCGATTCGCGTGCGGGTGAAGGTATCCGAGAGCGCCGCGCCGCCGACGAGCACGGGGCATTGTATCTCCGCGCGGTGGAAGTCCTCCGCGGTGAGCACCATCTGCTGCGCGCTTTTCACGAGCAGGCCCGAGAGCCCGATCATGCTGGCCTTATGCTCGCGATAGGCCTCGATCAGGATCTCGCTGGGCACCTTGATGCCCAGGTCCACGACCTTGTAGCCGTTGTTGCTGAAGATGATCTCGACCAGGCTCTTGCCGATGTCGTGCACGTCGCCCTTCACCGTGGCCAGCACGAGCGTGCCGCGTGCTGAGGCGTCGGCCTTCTCCATGTGCGGTTCCAAGTGCGCGACGGCGGCCTTCATCACTTCCGCGGATTGGAGCACCTCCGCGACGATCATGTCGTTGCGGTTGAAGAGCCGCCCGACCTCGTCCATGCCGGCCATCAGCGGGCCGTTGATGATGTCGAGCGGCTTGCGGGTCTTGAGCAGTTCGTCGAGGTCCGCGAGCAGGCCCTCCTTGCTGCCTTCGACGATGTTTTTCGGCAAGCGCTCGTCGATGGGCAGTTTCAGGCGATCCTCGGCGCTGGACTTCACCGCCTGCCGGTCGCGGAAGTGCTCGGCGAAAGCCGCGATGGGGTCGTCGCCCAGGTTGTCGATCAGGTCCAGGCAGATCTTCTTGTCGGCGTCGGGAATCTGCGAGTACGGCACGAGCTTCTGGGTGTTGACGATCGGCACGTCCAAGCCGGCCTCGACGTTCAGGTGCAGGAAGACGCTGTTGAGCACCTCGCGGCCGGCATTGGGCAGGCCGAAGCTGACGTTGCTGATGCCGAGCGTGGTCTTGCAGTTCGGGAAGCGCCGCTTGATCAGGCGCACGCCCTCGATGGTCTCGCGCCCCGCGCCTTTGTAGTTCGCGTCGCCCGTGCCGATGGGGGAAGACCAGCGGGTCGAAGATCAGGTCCTCTTCGGGGATGTCGTATTTTTTCGTGAGCAGGTCGTGGCAGCGTTCGGCGACCTCCAGTTTGCGCCGGCGCGTGACGGCCATGCCCTGCTTCTTGTCCTCGTCGATGCAGCCGACGATCAGCGCCGCGCCGAATTTCTTGACCAGCGGCACGACCTTCTTGAAGCGTTCCTCGCCATCCTCCAGGTTGATCGAGTTGTAGACGACCTTGCCCTGGATGCGCTTCATGGAGATCTCGAGCACCTTCTCGTCGGTGCTGTCGATCATCAGCGGGCAGTAGACGCGCCGGGTAAGCAGGTCGAGGAATTTCGCCACGTCGGCGGGTTCGTCGCGGTCGGGATTCTGGAGGCAAACGTCGAGGATGTGCGCGCCCGCGCGGACCTGCTTGCGCCCGATCTCGACGGCTTCCTCGAGCTTGCCGTCCTGGATCAGTTTCTTGAACTGCCGGCTGCCCAGCGAATTGGTGCGCTCCCCGACGAACCACGGCCGGCCGTCTTCGGCGATCTCGAAAGCCTCCATGCCGCTGACCATCGTGCGCTGCGGCGGCGAAGGCTGGCGCGGCTTATAGTTCCCGGCGATCGCGGCGAGTTTGCGGATGTGCTCGGGCGAGGTGCCGCAGCAGCCGCCGACCAGATTGACCCAGCCGCGCTCCAGGAACTCGCGCGCTTTGGCCACGAACGCGTCCGGTCCGAGATGGTAGTGCCCGTCGGCGTCGGGCAAACCCGCGTTGGGATAAAGGCTGGTATAAAAGCGGCTGAAGGCCGCGAGGGCGCGCAGCGGGCCAACGAGCGCGTCGGGGCCGGTGGCGCAGTTCATCCCGATGCTCAGGAGCGGCCGGTGTGCCAGCGAGACGTACGCGGCCTCCACGTCCTGCCCGGCGAGCATCTTCAGGCCCAGCGACGGATCGATCGTCACCGAAACCATGATCGGCAGCATCGCGCCGCTCTTCTCGAAGGCGCGGTCGCAGGCTTCCAGGGCGGCCTTGATGTTGAGCGTGTCGAAAGCCGTCTCGATCAGCAGCGCGTCGGCGCCGCCTTCGACGAGGGCCTCGACCTGCGCGGCGTAGTTCTCGGCCTGCCGGTCGAATGTGAAGCCCTCGGTGAGGCTGATCTGCTTGGTGGTCGGACCGATGCTTCCGGCGACGAAGCGCGGGCGCTCCGGCGTCGAGAACTTTTCGCAGGCCTCGCGCGCCAGCTTGCAGGCGGCGATATTCAGTTCGCGCGTGAAGTCCTGCAGGCCGAATTCGCCGAGCACCAGCGGCGTCGCGCCGAAGGTGTTAGTCTCGACGATATCCGCGCCGGCCTCGAGGTACGACTCGTGGATCGCGCGGATCCATTCGGGTCGCGTGCGCAGCAGGTTTTCGGAACAATTGAGATACGCGTCGCCGCCCCAGTCCTCGACGCTGGGGTTGCGCGCCATGATCTGAGTGCCCATTGCGCCGTCAATGACCAAGACACGCTCGGCGAAGGCCCGTACCAAGGCCTGCGCGCGCGGAGGGAACTTCGGAAGGAGATCCTGCACGTTCAAGGGGTGGGCTCCTGGGCGCGAATTAACTCAGTGCTTCGTAAACCTGGATCGAGGCGCGCATGGGCTTCAGGTCGACCTTCTTCGGCTTGGCCAGCTTGGGCCGCTCCTGAAGCAGCGCGGCGGTGGACTCGGTGATCCCGACGCGGGACTTCGTGTGCCCGGCCACCCAATGCAGCACGAGGAACGCGATGTTGACCGTCTCGCCCAGGATGTCCGGCCGCGCGTACTCGGGGTGCCCCACCGGGCCGAGGTAGACCTCGCCGCTATGCACGGCGACGCCGAGCGCCGGGTTGGCGGTGAGCGCCTTGACGTGGATCGCGGCCTTGGCCGCGCGGTCGGCGTGCTTGGGCCCCGAGAAGAAACTCAGGAACCCGTCGCCGATATACTTCACCGGCACGCCGTCGTAGTGAAGCGCCGCGTCGGTGACCTGCGCGAAGATCCCGTTGGCCCAGCAGGCCAGGTCGCGCGGCGGGATCTCGGCGGCTCTCGCGGCGAAGCCGCTCAGGTCCGTGCAGAGGACCGAGGCCGAAAAGGTGCTGTCGAGCGCCTCGCCGCGCCCGAGCAGCCAGTCGGTCGTGACGTTCAGCAATTTCGCGAGATCGACCAGCACGGCGATGTCCGGCGCGTTCTCGCCGCGCTCCCATTTGCTCACGGCCTGCGCGGTGATGCCCAGCGCGCGGGCGATATCGCCCTGCTTGAGCCGGCACTTTTCGCGTTGCACGCGGATGCGCTGGCCGAGGTCGTTCAGGTTCATGAATTTGAAGGCCTCCCACGGGATGCATAATCACACGCGGCGGCGCGAGGCACAATGGCGGTCCTGTTGAATCCGTGCAAGAGGCGGTTGGGAACGCGCGCTCAATGCAGGACCTCGCTGGGCTGTTCGCGGCTGTGGAAGCCCGGCCAGCTATGCCGCGCGCGTATTTCGGCCGCGCTGGGCGCGGGGTCGGTCGCGGAGAGCTTGCCATCCTTTACGGCCGGATGGTTCTGCGCGGCCAGGTGCTCGACGAGGCAGCCCTTCAAGCGCGCGTGGACCTCGGCGTGCTTGCCCGCGCGGATCAGTTCGCGCCGTTCGTACGGGTCGGCCTCGAGGTCGAAGAGCAACTCGCCGCCGCCGAGCGTGGTGAAGGTGTACTTGTAGCGGCCCTCGACGACGGCGTGGTGGTCCTTGCCCTGCCCGAAGAAGCGCTCGCGCCGCGCCTCGCCGCGCTGGAGCGCCAGCAGGTCGAGCCCGTCGATGGCGCGGTCCGCGGGGATCTTCGCCCCGGCAAGGTTCACGAAGGTGGGAAGGAGATCCGCGAGGCAGGCCAGTTCGTCGCAGCGCGAGCCGCGCGCGGCGTCGAGCACGCCCTTGGCCGGGCGCACGATCAGCGGCACGTGCGCGGAGCCTTCCAGGTAAATCGACTTCGCGCCGAGGTGGTGGTCGCCGAGCAGTTCGCCGTGATCGGAAGTGAAGACGATGGTGGTCCGCTCCAGCAGGCCCAGCTCCCGCAGTCGCGCGAAGAGGATGCCCAGGTTGTAGTCGATCTGCGTGATGCAGGCGTAGTACGCGCGCTTGCAGGCCTTCAGCAGGGCCTCGTCGAAGCGGTGGACGTTGTTAAGCACGTAGGTCGGCTGCGCGAAGCCCTGCGGCACGTCTTCGATCGTCTTCGACCAGTCGCCGTAGACGGGGAGCGGCACGTCCACGTGCTCGTACATCTGCCAGTAGTTGGGACACGGATCGAAGGGCGGGTGGGGCTTGGAGAAGCTCGTCCAGAGAAAGAACGGGCGCGACGTATCGCGCGTCTCGATGAAATTCACGCTGCGGTCGACGATCCAATGCGTCAGGCTGTGGCTCTCGGGGAGCGCGTTGGCGCCGGGCTCCATCTCGTTCTGCCCCAGGCCGTGGTCGGTCGGCACGCCGAGGTGCGGGTGCTGCTTCATGTAGCGGTAATAGTCGTCGAGAATTTCCATGTGCTCGAAGCCGAAGTGCCCGCGGTTGGGGCTGAAGTGCATCTTGCCCTCGGCGCGCGTCTGGTAGCCGTGGCGCGCCAGGATGCCGGGCAGGGAGGTGCGGGCGTCCATCGGCGTGTTGGGCTGGTTGCCCATGTACTGGTTCGTGTAGCCGTGGCGGCCGGTCATGATCGTGCAGCGCGCGGCCATGCAGATCGGCGCGTCGCTGTAGCAGCGGGAGAAATGAATGCCCGAATCCAAGAGCCAATTCAGGTGCGGCGTGCGGATGTGCGGGTTGCCCGCCGCGTGGATCGTATCCCAGCGCTGCTGGTCGGTGGTGATGAGCAGGAGATGGTGCTGGCCGTCGGGCATGGCAAGGCTCCTATGCGCAAGGAATCGAGTCCAAGTATGCGAGGCCAGTTTACGCCGAGGCGAACGGCGCTCAAGCAGACGACGGCGGGCTCAGGCGGGCTTGTCGGCCTTGAGGCTGAACATCAGCGGGAGGCGGTCGCCGTCCTTGAGATGCCACCAGTCGGCCTCGCGATGGCGCATCAGGCTGCCCCGTGCGCCCTGATAGGCGTTCCAGAAGGTGTAGGGAAATTCGTGCAGATACTCGATCCGCAGGCCCGCCCCGGTCAGCGCGCCAAGGATCGCGCCCAGCGTGTGCGTCCACTGGTACGTGACGTTGTGCCGGGTCTTCGCGTCGCGCGCGGAGTAGCTCCCGGAGTCCTCGCGGCGCTCGGGCGTCGCGCCGGCGAAGTAGTTGTAGCGGAAATCGAGCCGCTCGCCGCCGGCCGTGACCTCAAGCATCGTCGCGAAGGGGTGCGTGTCGCACAGGTAGAACCAGCCGCCGGGCTTCAGGCAGCGCGCTATCGTCCGGGCCCACGGCGCGAGGTCCGGAAGCCAGGTGACGGTGCCGTGATAGGTCAGCACGGCATCGAATTGTCCGTTCATGCCGTCGGGAAGCGCCTCGATAACCCCGCAGACGAAACGCGCTGGAACCTTCACCTCCTCGCTGAGCTCGCGCGCGTGGGCGATGGCCGTCTCGGAGAAGTCCACGCCGGTGACCTCGGCGCCCTGCTTCGCCCACAGCAGCGAATCCATGCCGAAGTGGCACTGCAAGTGGAGCAGCTTCAGGCCGCGCACGTCGCCAAGGTCGTCGGGGACGTTGCGCTCCCAGCCGTACTCGCCGCGCTTGAATCGATCGATGCGATAATTCGTGTCGCCGGTGGCGTGCAGGCGCGCGCGCTCGTCCCAGTGCTCGCGGTTGAGCTTCAGACGATCGTCCATGGCGGCGGCCTTCAATCCCGCGATGCGCCAATAAGCAGAGGGCCCGCGCCGGAGCGCAGGCCCTCAACATACCACTTGCGGATTGCGATCCGCAAATCAGGGAGGTTAGTAGCGGTACGAATCGGCCTTGTACGGGCCCTCGGCCTTGATGCCCAGGTACTTGGCCTGGCGCTCGGTTAGCGTATCGAGGGCGACGCCCAGCTTGTCCAGGTGCAGGCGCGCGACCTTCTCGTCGAGCTTCTTGGGCAGCACGTAGACTTGCTTCCGGTACTTGTCGTTGTGCTTCCACAATTCGATCTGCGCGATGACCTGGTTGGTGAAGCTGCTGGACATCACGAAGCTGGGGTGGCCGGTGGCGCAGCCCAGGTTCACCAGGCGCCCTTCGGCGAGGATGATCAGCCGCTTGCCGTTGGGCCAGGTGACTTCATGGACCTGGTCCTTGACCTTCTCCCATTTGTGCTTCTTGAGCTTCGCGATCTGGATCTCGCTGTCGAAGTGCCCGATGTTGCAGACGATGGCGCGGTCCTTCATCTCGTCCATGTGCCGTTCGGTGATCACGTCGCAGCAGCCGGTCGTGGTGACGAAGATGTCGCCGGACTTGACCGCGTCGTCCATCTTCACGACCTGATAGCCTTCCATGGCCGCCTGGAGCGCGCAGATGGGGTCGATCTCGGTCACCAGCACGCGCGCGCCCTGCCCGCGCATGGCTTGGCAGCAGCCCTTGCCGACTTCGCCGTAGCCGGCGATGACGACGACTTTCCCGCTGAGCATCACGTCGGTGGCGCGCATGATCCCGTCGGGCAGGCTGTGGCGGCAGCCGTAGATGTTGTCGAACTTGCTCTTGGTCACGCTGTCGTTGACGTTGATCGCGGGGAAGAAGAGTTCGCCCTTCTCGGCCATCTGATACAGCCGGTGCACGCCGGTGGTGGTCTCTTCGGTGACGCCGCGGATGTTCTTCGCGCACAGGCTGTAGAACCCCGGGCGTTCCTTCAGCTTCTTGCGGATGCTGTGCTTGAGGACTTCCTCTTCCTCGGAGTCGTAGGGGCCGTCGAGGACCTTCGCGTCCTTCTCCGCCTTCACGCCGAGGTGCACCAGCAGCGTCGCGTCGCCGCCGTCGTCGAGGATCATGTTGGGCGTGCCGCCGTCGGACCATTCGAGGATGCGGTGCGTGTAGTCCCAGTATTCCTCCAGCGTCTCGCCCTTGATCGCGAAGACGGGGATGCCGGCCTTGGCGATGGCGGCGGCGGCGTGGTCCTGGGTGCTGAAGATGTTGCAGCTCGCCCAGCGGATGTCGGCGCCGAGGTCCTTCAGCGTCTCGATCAGGACGGCCGTCTGGATCGTCATGTGCAGGCTGCCGGCGATGCGCGCGCCCTTCAGCGGCTGCTCGGCGCGGTACTCGGCGCGCACGGACATCAGGCCGGGCATCTCCGTCTCGGCCAGGTCGATCTCCTTGCGCCCGAAATCGGCGAGCGCGAGGTCTTTGACGACGAAATCCTGCGTGGCGGTGCTGGCGGGCATGATCGAGCGCTCCTTTTGGGATTCGAGAATGGGTCCGGGCGCATCCGCCCGATGAATTCACCTTAGCCTTCGGGCTCGGTGCGCCGCAATGGCGACCGGGTTGTAAGTGGGCAAGAGGTGGTTGAGATCGATACCCGCCCGCTACCACCGCAGCCCCAGAGGCTTCTTCCGCAGCAGCACGTCCAGGACCGTCCAGCCGCGGTGCTGGCGCACGCAGACGATGCGGCTGCCTTCGGGGGCGGGGTCGAGGACTTCCGGATCCTTCACCGGGCCGGCCAGGCGGACCTGTGCGGCGATGGACGACGGGCAGTCCAGATGCAGCCGCCGCCGCCGCAGGTCGATGTCGATGCTGCCCACCAGCCCCGCGTGGTCCCAGGCGATCTCGAAGTAGTGGGTCTTCAGGAAACCCGCCACGACCCAGCGCCCGCGGGGCGGTACGTAAACGGGCTTGTCGTGGGCGAGCAGAAAGGCCGCGGCCTGCTTGAGGTGCGGCGCGTCGGGAATCTCGTGGCCGACGCCCTGAAGTTCCACGTACTCGAAGGGCGCCGCGCCCGTGTCGCGATCGGGCTGGCCCTTCTGCGCTTCCGCATAGGCGCGCGCGTGTTCGACCGGCACGCAGTCGTCGTCCTTGCCGTGAAAAATCTTCAGCGGGCAGATGCGGTTGGGGGCGACGGTCAGGCCCGAGCGTGAGCGGTAGGCCTCGGCGTGCTCGCGCGGGTTCGGGGCGATCCAGCGCTCCATTTCGTCGCGGTAGTTGCCTTTCTCGTTCCACTCGAACCAGCGCGCGTAGTCGCTGACTCCGCACCAGACGACGGCAGAGGCCAGCAGGTCGGGGCACTTGCCCACGAGCGCGAGGATGTTGCCGCCGCCCCCGGAGGCCCCGAAGCCGCGCGGGTGCTGGCTGTCGCTGCAAAGCTGAGGATAAATCTGCCGCGCGGCCGCCAGGGCGTCGGAGGCGTCGCGGATCTCCCAGCCGTTGGCGTCGGGCTCGCCGACCGTCCCGCCGCGCCCGCGCAGGTTCAGGTTCAGCACGCAGAAGCCGCGCTGCGCAAGCGCCTTGGCGCGCGGGCGGGCGTTGAGCAGGTTCTGGTGCCAGCCGTGGAAGAAGAACAGCGGCGGCCAGGGCCCCCCGTGAGCCGGGGCGAGCACGTCCATGAAGAGCGTCGGCAGCGGGCGCTCGGTGGAGACGTACGGCACGAGGAGGTGCTCGGCCAGTTCCTTGGACGGCAGGCGCGTGGAGGACACGGCGTACGGCTCCCCAAGGGTCCGGAACCGGCGCCCACGCCGGCTCGAGGCTTGATGGCCGTCCACCTTGTACCATACGGCCAAGCGGCAAAAAAAGGGGCCTGCGCGGTTTCCCGGCAGGCCCCTGGCTCAGTACCGTGCCGCGGTTGGGAAGGGTCAGCCGCCGCCCTTCTTGCTTTCCAGCGCCTTCTTGATCTTCTCTTTCAGTTCCTTCTCGCGTTCTTCCTGGTCGCGCAGCATGCGGTCGAGGACGACGAAGGCTTCCTTGCGCTTCTCGAAGTCCGCGCGGAGCGGATGTTCCTCCAGGTCGCCGGTCTTGACGTCCTCGAGCACGGCGATGAGGGTGGGGATATTCCGCTCGACCTGCCGCTCGACCATGATCGGGCGGCCGTCGGCGTCGAGCTTGGGCACGCGGATGGGCGTCTCGCCGTCCGGGCCCATCTTCTCTTCCATCGCGGCCTCCTTGACGACTATCATCTTGCGCTCTTCGCCGGCCTTGATTTCGGCGAGCTTGAACCCGGCCTTGAACTCCCACTTGTCGCGTTCCTTGGTCTCGGCCTTTTCGTAGGGAATCAGCGCGGACAATTCCTCGCCCACCGCGGGCCAGACGGTGACCTCCTCCCACTTGGAGGCCGGGTAAACCCAGACCTTGAGCGCGAACTGCCCCTTGTAGCTAGGCGCGGGGCGCCGCGCGGGCGGGAGGTTCGGGTCGGGCAGATCGCCCTGCTTCCCGGCGAAGCGGAGCATGAAACTGGGCGGCGTGGCGATCTTGATCGGATCGGTGAAGGCGCTGGCGTACAGCTCGACCTTCGCATCCGGCGACTTGGGCGCGACCTTTTCGACTTCCTTGGGCAGCTTGACGCGGATGCGGTTGCCGCCGACCGTGATGACGTGGCCGGGGCCGGAATCGATCAGCCGCGCCACCAGCCGGGCCTTGTAGAAATAAGTGGTCTTGGGGCTCACGGTCCGGTCGTGCGTGATCAGGGCATTTTTCAGGTGTTCGGGCAGTTCCAGGCTCTTGGCGTCGACCGGGACGTCCTTTTCCTTGGGCGCGGCTTCGTCCGCGGGGGTCTCGCCGCTGCGGGAGGTGAACTCCGAAGGCCCGCTGGCCTCGGGGGCCACGGGCTTGGCGGGGCCCTTTGCGGGGTCCGGGGCGGGGCCTTTGACCGCGCCGGAGGCTCCGCCGGGCGTGAGGTTGTCCTGGATGCCCGCGATGGGCGCCTCGGGATTCAGTTCCTTCGTCTGCACCAGTTGATCGATCTTGTCGGCCTGCTCGCCGCGGTAGATTTCCATGCGCACGGGAACCATGTACTTCTGCGCCACCTCGGGCGGAATGCGGCCCGTGATGTACACGCCGTAGTGGTCGGCCGTGACGGAGAACTCCGACGGGGGCTTGAGAATGGCGAAATCGTCCACGATGGGCTTGTCGGAGTGGACGGGCTTGGAGGCCGGATCGACGTAGGGCGCCATGGGGCGCGGATAGAAGGTGTACGCGGCGAGGGACGAGCCTTCCCCTTCGCGCGGGCGGTTGAAGTTCGCCGCGGACCGTTCGCCGTAAGGAACCCGGTTCTTTTCGCTCCAGCGGAATTCCGGGCCCGGCGGCTTGGCCAGGAAGCTCTTGATCCGCGCGGTGCTGCTCTTCAGGTCGTCGAGGTCCTGGGGCTTCTCGACATCCAGGTTCTGGAAGATCCAGTAGCCGCAGAGCGCCACCACGATGGCGGTGACCACCTTTTCGCCGTGTTGCATGATGAAGGCCACGGTCCGACCTCCTGCTGTGCGGCCGCCGTAACGGCCGCGGGCTCACGAGTTCGAGGTTACTTCGCCCCGGTCTTCTTCTTGGCGGCTGCCGTCTTGGACGAGGCCGCCGGCTTGACCTGGGCGGCCTGCTGGAGTTTCTTGGCCGCTTCGCGGTCGAACTCCACCAGATCCAGTTCCAGGTAGGCCTGGACGCCCGCCTCCTGGAAGTAGGTGTTGAGTTTCAGGTTCTGCAAGGCTTCCGCCGGGGCTTCGCCGGCGGGGGCGGCCGCGCGAAGATCCTCAAGGGCCGCGAAGGGCTGGGCGATGCGCTGCGTATCGATCTTCCGCACCGCCGCGACCCAGCGGTCGCTGTTCTCGAGCGCCCGGGCCACGGCTGGCACGGCTTGGGCGGGAAGGGTGATGAGCAGGGTAAGCGCCTGCGACTTTTGGAGCGTGGAGCCCGTCTCCTTGGCGCCGGACGGGGCGCCGGCCAGCTTGAGCGCCTCGGCGTAGGCCGCTTCGTGGTCCGCCTGCGTCTTCTCCGGGTCCGACAAGGTAAGGTTGTCGAGCCGCAGGACGCCCGCGTCCACCATTTCGGGCGCCGCCTCGGCTTGCGCCTTGGCGTCGGGGTTGAACGCGTAGTGCGGGACCTTGACTTTCACCGAACTGAGCACGCGCACGACTTCCTGGACGATCGCGGCCTGCTTCAGCCGGGCCTGGCGCGCGGCCTCGTCGTTGCTCGGCAGGTTCTGGCCTTCGAACAGGAAGCGCTTGCCGAAATCGGCGGGCAGCTTCAGGCCGGCCTGCTCGGCCAGCTTGAGGATCTCCGCGCGCTTGTCGATCAGCCAGTTGTCGAAGGTGATGGAGTCCTTGGGCGAGGCGGCGAAATCGTCCGGCAGCTTGAGTCCCTTGCCTTCCCAAAGGCCCAGGATCGCGGTTTCCTCCTGCGCGAGCTGCTTGCGGTAGGCTTCCACCGCCTCGACATGCTTTGAGCTGACGACCTTGGACGAGTCGGCCGCGTACTTTTGCACCTCCGCCGCTTTGGCGGAGATGACGCCCTTCAGCGTCGCGGACTCGCCGGTGATGCTCGGCACCATCAGCATGTAGACGCCCGCGGCGATCACGAGTATCGCGGCGAGCACGACCCAGAAGAGGTACTTCATGACGCCTTCCACGTTCGGGCTCCTCTCAAACGTCGCGCGCCGCCCCGGCGCGCGCGGGTCGCGGGACTCGAATCAGTGCTTTGCCGCGGTCTTCTTGGCCGGCGCCGGCTTGCTGGCGCCTGTCTTGGCGCCGGTTTTGGCGGCGGCCGGCGGCGCCTTGGCCACGGCCGGCGCGATATCCGGATCGTCCTTCGGAGACCAGGTGAAGATCAGGTGGAAAGCCGTGAAGGGCACCTGGTTCTCGGAGCGCGGCGCTTTTTCGGGCAGCGCGCGGCCGTCCCAATCGTATTCCACCGGCTGCTCGCGGTATTTCAGGTCGCGCTTGTACAGGTCCTGGCGCACGTCCTTGATCTCGTCCGGGAAGGCGGTCTTCAGCGCCTGGACCAGTTCGGGGAGCACGTCCTGCATGCCGTGCGTTTCGCCGGAAAGCACCACAAGGATCGGGATGTCGGCCCGCAGTTCGGGATCCACGTCGCGCACGTTGGCGGCCTTCGCGAGCTGCGCATAGAGGCCGTTGGCGCCGGCGAAATTCTGCGAGTTCTTCACCAGGTCCTTGCGGTTGTTGGTGAAGCGGTCCTCGATCGCCTTGAGTTCCTCGCCGCCCAGGGTGAAAGGCTCGCGCGAGACGTACAGGTTGGTCAGGAACGCCTTTTTGGCCGGCCCGAAGAACGGCTGCCCCGCCGCGTCTTTCAGCCCCGAGATGCGGTCGAAGATCTGCACCATCCGCCCGCGGTCGCGCGCGATGCGGCTCAGCCGGTGCACGCGCGCCTCCAGCCCGGCAAGCGGTTCGGGGCTCTTCAGCGCCTCGTTCAGCTTGCCCTCGAACTCCTTCACGCTCTCGGCCTGGGCTTCGGCCTCCTTCTTGGCCTCGGCCAGTTGCTCGCGCTCGCGGTTGGCGTGGCTCCAGCTCATCCCCAGCGCCACCAGGATCGCCGCCGCCGAGAGGATGCCCCAGATCTTCTTCTGGCCCACCGCGATCTCGGTCTTGCGCTCCTGCGGGAGCAGGTTGACTCTCAGTTCGGAGAGCCCCAGCCCTTGCAGGCCCAGTCCGATCGCGACGGCCATCGTCGGAAACTCGTTGGCGAAGACGCCGGGGTTGATGACGCGGTCGAGCTGGATCTTATTGACGCCCTCGACGAGCGAGCACGGCGCCTCGCGAACCTGCTTGGCCAGGTTCTCCGCCATCCGCGGCAGGCGGAAGGTATGCCCCAGCAGATAGCACTGCGCGAGCTTCGCGCCGCGCGCGCGGGACTTGTAGAAGCCGATCGTGCGCTGAATCTCGGCCGAGAGCTGCCGCAGCGTCGGCTCGATCACGCCCAGGATCTTGTCGGCCTGCTTCGACTGTTCGATGTTCTTCTTCAGGTCCTCGGCCTTCTCGAAGGGGACCTTGAACTTGTTCTCCAGCGCGCGGGTGATCTCGCGCCCGGCGATGGGGATCGTGCGGCTGTAGATGTGCCGCCCGTGCATCACCACGAAGTCCGTGCCCTTGTAGCCGGCGTCCAGGATCAGCGCGGGGCCCTGCGGCTTGAACTCGTAGTACACGAAATTGAAGAGCGACATCGGGGCGACCGTGATCCCCTGCACGTTCAGGTTGAACTGGTCGGTGAGCTGCAGGATTTCCTGGATGATCGTCTTGCGCACCGCGATCAGCTCGACCCCAATCCCCGTGCCGGACGGTTCGTCGTAGCGCTCCCAGCCCATCTCCACCTGCTCCAGCGGGAAGGGAATCTGCTGCTTGGCTTCGTACTGCACCAGGTCGTTGACCTTCGCCTCCGACGTGCCGGGCGGGAGCTGGAACTCCTTGAAGAGACACAGGTCGCCGGGAAGCGACAGGTAGACCGGATCGTTCCCGAACTCGTGGTTGGTCGTCAGCGTGCGCAGCGCCGCCTGCACGCGCACCGCGCGCTCGGATTCCTCGTCGCCGCCATAAATGTCGATGATATCGAAATCGACGATCACCGCCTCGCCGCCGGCCGTGACCATCTTGACGGCCTTGACCGCCGAGTTGCCGATGTCCAGACCCCAGACCGTGGAATGCGCCATGACTCGCAAGGCCCCCGCTGCTCGGAACGGTTAAGGTTCGCGCTCGTTATGACTGTCGACCGCACTCGCGCGGCTGTTGATCGAAATCCTTACGCGACGGCGCCGTACCCCGCACGGCGCCAACGCGAGCACACCCAGCTTCCGCGTTGCTGTCTTAAGCAGTTGATGGTGAAAGAATTAAGCGCGAGCGTGCCTTCGTCAAGCAAAAAAGGAAACGCCTTCCGAGGCGCGCCCGCAAGTCCGTCTCCATGCCGCCGGTACGCCGGCAGGCAACTTGCATCAACCAACGGGGTTCACAGGTGCATTCCGCGCCTTGGGTATCCTGTCCGTATGCCGACGTTAAGGCTGGTCTCGATCCATTGCGGCATCCGGAGACAGGAACGCGGCATCAGCGCGTCAGATACCACGCCAGCGCCGCCAGCAAGAGGACCGTACCCCCGATCACGAGCGGGCGAATCAGGTCGTCGCGAGCTTGGGACTTGAGCTGCGGCAGCACCGCGCTCTTCCGGGGAGCGCTTTTCTTGCCCTGGAACTGCTGCGTCTTCTGTTTGACCTTGTGCGAGTTATAGCACGTCTTGCAGACGGGCTTCGGGAAGCCCTCGCTCTGGTAGCATTCACCCACCAGTTCGCAGCGGCAACTCGCGCAGCGTGCGCCCATTTCGGTGAGCGGCCGGATATCTATAAGAGAGGAGCTGTCCGACATAAGGCCTCCATTTCTGGTCTTGAACCGCCGCCATGCATTGATTCTTTTAGCACCTCATGTACCAATGCCAAGGCATCGCTTAATAACGATTAAACCTCTTATCGTACTGGCGACTTTTTACCATCCGAATTGGTAGGGAAAAAGAAAATTTCAAGGCCGTAGCCGGCGCTGTGTTTCTGAGGCGCGCTGCAACAGGACTCTAAGTGCTTACTGACGCACATGCATCAGGATGCTACAAAAGCAGAGTGGATTGCATTGTAACGTAGAGCATCGATAAACTTGGGTCCCCAGAATGGCCCAGGCTATTGAGTTCCGCGGAGGCCCGAGTTCAACATGTCTGTAGCGACCGGCTCCCCCGTGCGATGCATGCGCTGTGCGACCATTTTGAGAAACCGTTCCGTGTGCCCCAGTTGCGGTACCGAAGTCGGTGCAGTAGCCCAGGTTGCGGAGCCTGCCGCTCCCGCGGAAGCCGCTCCCGCAAGCGCTGGCCGCCCGCCTGAGCCGGTGGCCAAGGCGGCGGCGCCCAAAAAGGTTGCCTGCGCGCTCTGCTATGCCTCGATTGCCTCCGGCGAGGAACAGGTAATCGCCGCGGAGCGCCCCGAGATCGCACAGGCGCTGGGCGAGGCGGTGGTCGCGCAGTATGCGGGGCAGCCCATCTGCGAGAATTGCCTGCAGACCTATCGAGAGAAAGCCCAGCGCCGTAAAGCCGGCCCGGCGCCGCAGCCAGCCACGCCCGAACCGGCCCCCGTCGCCAAGCTGCCCCGGCGCGCGAGCGCGCCGCAGCCGGCGGCCTCCGAGGCGCCATCCGCCGCCGCCGAGGCCCCGGCTCGCAAGCCCGCCCCGGCGCCGCAGCCTTTCTACATGTGGATCCTGGGCGGGCTGGTGGGCGGCCTGATCGGATGTGCGCCCGTGCTGTTGCTTTACAAACTCACCGAATGGGCCATCTGGGTGATTCTGGTCGGCCCGTTCGTGGGCGGCGGCGTGCGCAGCAACGCCAAGGGCGCCTACGGACTGCTGCCGGGCCTCACGGCGGCCTTCCTGACGCTCTTCTTCTGCGTGGTCAACCTGTACGTCATCACCCGCTGGGAACTGAGCGAGACCTTTTCCAGCCGCTATCCCGCCGAGCAGGTCCTGATCGCCCAGATGGCCGAAGAGATCAAGGACGAATGGGCAGCCAACGGCAACGACGTCTCGGTGCCCTTCGAATACATCGAGAACGAGCGCCTCGAAGACGACTACCCCCCCGAGATCTGGGAGGCGGCGCAGAAGGAATGGGGGAACCTCGAGGAGCAGGAGCGCCAGGCGCGCATCCAGGAGTACGAGGCCGAGAACGAAGTGGAACAGCCGTCGGGTCTCCTTACGCTGATCGTCCTCGCGATCGGGATGTTGTTTCGCCCGACCTTCCTGATCGTCCTCGGGCTAACCGCCTTCGGCGCGTACAAGACCGGCGCGGGCTTCAGCCAGTAGTCGATTGCGGCCGCGCCCGGCGCGTCGATACTCGGGCCCATGCCGCTGATCCTGATTCTCGCCGTGCCGTGGCTGCTCCTGCGCATGCTGGGGTCGCTGGGCGTCGAGCCCCTGCGGGGCTGGCGCACCAGCGGGCGGCTGGCGCTGGCGTTTCTTTTCGGCCTGGCCGGCGTCATGCACTTCACCGCGTACCGGGAAGACTACCGGGTCATGATCCCGCCGCCGTTCCCGCGGGAGTTGTGGCTCGTGTACCTCTCGGGGCTCTTCGAACTGGCCGGCGCGGTGGGGCTGCTGGTCGCGCGCTTCCGGCGCGCGGCGGCGCTGGGGCTGATGCTGCTGCTCGTGGCGGTATTCCCGGCCAACGTATACGCCGCGCGAGAGAACCTGCGCTTCTCGGGGCAGCCGCATCCGGACCTGGCGCTGCGGGCCGCGATCCAGCTTCTCTATTTCGGCGCGGTCTGGTGGTGCGGCTGGCGGCGCCCCGCCGCCCCGGCGCTTGCGGGCGCGGCGGGCACGGATAAGGTGGCCCCGACCGATCCGGCCCCGAGCGAGGACGCCCGCGCATGAACATCCACGAACACCAGGCCAAGGAACTGCTCCGCTCGCTGGGCGTCGACGTCCTCGACGGGCGCGTCGCCTTCACGCCCGAGGAGGCCGCCAGGGCCTATGCCGAACTGAAGAGCCCCGTCGCGGTGGTGAAGTCGCAGATTCATGCCGGCGGGCGCGGCAAGGGCAAGGCCGTCGAACCGTCGCGACTCGACCCGTCGAAGTACGACGCGAAGACCGGCGTTTACTCGGGCCCGGGCATCGCCTGCGAGAAGGGCGTGGTGCTGTGCAAAAGCGCCGCCGAGGTCGAGGCCACCGCGAAGAAGCTGCTCGGCAAGGTCCTCGTGACGAAGCAGACTGGCGCGCAGGGCCGCAAGGTCCAGCGCCTGTACGTGGAGGCCGGCTGCCCGCCCGAGCAGGAGTTCTACGCGGCGGTGCTCCTCGACCGCGCCGTGGGCCTGCCGCTCTTGATGATCAGCCCCGCCGGCGGGATGGACATCGAAGAGGTCGCCGAGAAGCATCCCGGGCAGATCCTGAAGCAGCACTTCGACCCCGACCAGGGGCTCTGGCCGTTCCAGGCGCGCCGCGCGGCGTACTTCCTGGGGCTCAAGGGCGACGCCTTCAAATCGGGGGTGAAGGTGCTGACCGCGCTGGCGCGCGCCGCCGTCAAGCTGGACGTGGCCATGCTGGAGATCAACCCGCTCGCGCGCAGCGGCGAGCGCGTCTTCTGCATGGACGCCAAGCTCAGCTACGACGACAACGCGCTCTTCCGCCAGAAGCAGGCCGCCGAGCAGCGCGACCTGGCCGAGGAGGACTCCAAGGAGACCGAGGCCAAGAAGTACGACCTCAGCTACATCGCCCTCGACGGCAACATCGGCTGCCTGGTCAACGGCGCGGGCCTGGCGATGGCGACGATGGACGCGATCAAGCTCTTCGGCGGCGAGCCCGCCAACTTCCTCGACGTCGGCGGCGGCGCCAACAAGGAGAAGGTCGCGGCCGGCTTCAAGATCATCCTGCAGGATCCCGAGGTGAAGGCGATCCTGGTCAACATTTTCGGCGGCATCATGCGCTGCGACGTGATCGCCGAAGGCGTCATCGCCGCGGTGAAGGAAGTGAACCTGAAAGTCCCGCTGGTCGTGCGCCTGGAAGGGAACCAGGTCGAGCGCGGCAAGCAGTTGCTCAAGGACAGCGGCCTGCCGATTCAGACGGCCAGCACGCTCTCCGACGCCGCGGAGAAGGTCTGCGCCACGCTGAAAAAGTAGCGCCCGGCATCCCCCCTTCGCCGCGTCGTGAGTTGGGGCGCCACACCACGCCGTGGTGTGCGTGCCGGTTGCCGGTTGCTGAGGAGTTGCTCCTTCCAGTTCTTGTCTTCCGATCTCGCGCTTGTCTACGAGAGCTTAAAAAAGATGCACCGTGGTGCGCGACTCCGGGATCCGGGGGCCGGTATCCGGACTCCGGGGCAGGAAGCAAAGGGGCTCCGTTGGACCGTTGTTCCCTGGGTCCTGAGTCCGGTTCCCGGCACCCTGCTCCAGTCCACGAGAGCTTAAAAAAAGATGCACGGTGGTGCGTGGGTGCCGGTTCTCGGTTGCTGGTTCTCGGTTGTCGGTTGTTGAGGAGCTTCCCCTTCTGGGCTTCGCCTGCTTCGGCGGTTGTCTACGAGAGCTTAAAAAAGATGCACGGTGGTGCGTGACTCCGGGATCCGGGGGCCGGTATCCGGACTCCGGGGCAGGAAGCAAAGGGGGCCGTCAAATCGCTGTTCCCTGGGTCCTGGGTCCGGTTCCCGGCACCCTTCTTCCTGTCTACGAGAGCTTAAAAAAGATGCACCGTGGTGCGTGGGTGTCGGTTGCCGGTTCTCGGTTGCCGCGGAACTCTATCCGTTGCTTGCCACCACCTTCAGGTGGTGGATCGCGGTTCCCTTTTATGTCTCTTTCCGCCGGCTTAAGTCGGCGGAAAGAGGATCGATGGGCTTCGCACCACCGGCTGAAGCCGGTGGCAAGCAACGGATCGATGCGGGCGAGACGCCCGCGGTACGAACGGCGTGCCGGCGAGACGCCGGCGCTACGAACCGGACTTCCTGCGCCTGCTTCGGCGCGCTTCGACCGCGGGACGCGAAGGCCGACGCGGAGCCGCCAACTCCGGCGCCGGACTGCGCTCCTCCGAGGAGGATGGGGAGCCCCGGCCTCGCGGTTCAAGTGCCCGCGCGCGCGGTCGGGAGTTTGCGCGCGAGCCCGCGAGGTTGAAGAGAGTATCCCCCGCGCGCGGGCGGTTGTCAATGGTATTGTTTATAATATGGATTATAAACAGTGTCTAAGACATGGGGTATGGCTGGAGGCTGGAGGCTGGAGGCTGGAGGCTGGGGGCTGGGGGCTGGGGGCTGGGTTGGGGTTGGGATTGAGCTTGGGCGCACACCAGGGCGTGGTGTGGCACCCCCGACTCGCGACGCGGCGGGTGTGACGCTTGGCGCGGGCGAGCATTCAGGCCCGCAGGGCCGGGATAAAAGAGCCATGGGCGTGAGCCCCTGGTGGCGAGCATGTCTTTTCGAGGTAGCCCCGCAGGGGCGGCATGGCACGTGCCGCGAACTCATGCCGCCCCTGCGGGGCTCGAACGTGGCGCGGCCGTGTACCAGGGGCTTACGCCCCTGGCTAGAGCATGTCGGCCCTGCGGGCCTGTGTCTCGGCATGGGAATTCATGCCGCGATTGTTAAGGAAATGTGACTGCAACTGCCGGGTGCCGGTGACCGAGAACCGGGAACCGACAACCGGCGGGCGGCACACCACTGCGTGGTGTGGCACCCCAACTCGCGACGCGGCGAAGGAGATGGAAAGCGCGGGCAACCGGCAACTGACAACCGGCAGGCGGCACGGGGCGGAGTACCGACCCGTGGCACGACGGGCGCGGCACGACGGGCGGGATGCTGGGCGCGGGCGACTGACGGCCGGGATCCGGGAACCGGCGATCGAAAACCGGCGCCCACGCGAACTCATGGCTGCGGCACGCCCTCGCCGGGCGCCAGGTAGTGGCCCGTGCCGCCGTAGCCCCCGTCTTCCACTTTGACGAGCTTGTACTCTTCCGGCTTCGACGGCTGCCAGAAGCTGCGCAGGTCCTCCGCCTCGCCCGGCACCTTGACCAGCGCCACGTCTTCGATCGAGATCGTCGCCGAGCCGCGGCCCGCGCGCGGCCAGGGCGCGAGGAAGCTGAGCGCGATCAGTTCTTCGCTGGCGGCCAGCGGCGCCTGCCGCTCCAGCCGCTCGCGCCACTCGCCCGCGCCCCAGATGCAGACGAAGTCGGCGAAGGGGACGATCAGCGTGGCCGTCTCCCCGTTCTTCACGAAGCGGCGCGCGTGGTGGAAAGCGAAGGCCACGTCCTTGAGATCCTTCACCATGAGGTACGACAGGTTGTAGTCGAAGCCCTTGTGGCCGCCCTTGCGGAGTTCCTCCGACGGGCCGAAGCGCTCCCAGGGGAACCCCGGCTGCGCGGGCGCGGTCCACGCGGCGATGTCCACCGGCTGCCCGGTTTCGTGGCCCAGCAGGGTGTTTTTGGCGGCGGGGTACTCGCACTTCAGGGTAATGCGCAGCGCGTTGGCGCCGGGGACGCCGGCGACCTTCACGCCGCCCCACAGGATCTCTTCCAGGAAGTTGGCCTTGATGGTGAGCGCCTGCTTGCCGCTCGCCGGATCCTTGGCCAGGCCCAGGACCGGCGGGGGGTAGGTGTGCTTCTCGCCCGTCCAGGAGGCCGCGAAGTCCTTGACCTGGTTGTCGGCGAGCAGCGCGGTGAAGGCGCGCGCCAAGCCGTCGGGACCTTCGAAGTCGGCCAACTCTTTCACGGGCGAGACCTGGTCGGAGGTGAACCGCGGGAACGGGCGCCCCTCGCCCTTGGCCACCAGCTCCAGGTGGTCCACCAGCGCCTCGCCGGCCGAGCCGCTGCCGACGACCAGTTGCGTGGGTTCCTGCGCCCAGCGGGTGTAGTAGACGCGCGTGGCCGCGGTGCTGAAGCCGCTGCGCCGGTAGTTGCGTTGCAAGGGGTGGTTCAACGAGAGATCGACGGTCTCCCAGGCGGGCGGATCCAGCTTCTTGAACTCGTGCGTGCGGGTGGTCGCGTCGCTGTTGCCGAAGTAGGCTGTCGGCCCGCCGATGCTGAAGCGGAAGGTCCCTTTCAGCACCTTGACGCGCAACCGCACGGCGTCGGCTTCGGGCGGGTAGTACGCCCAGCCCGTCGAGATGTAAAAGGTCCGGGTCTTCGGCCAGGGGAAATCGTCCGCGAGCGTGAGCTTCAGGGCGCGCTCGCCCACCGCGGCGTCCGGCACGGTCTCGAGCATGCTCAGGTTCTTGGCGGAGTTCTTCAGCTCTTCAGGCCAGGCCCAATGCGTGAACGGCCCGGCCTTAAAGGGACCTTCAAAGTCGATCAGGGCGCCGAGCACCCGTTCGGCCGCGCCCAAACCCGCGCCACCCGCGATCCACGGCATGGCAAGGAGGATCAGGTGAATTCGCATGTCGGTTCGCTCCTGGATGGTCCGGATGGCAATGTTGCGCGCCTCCTATGGACTAACCCGGAACGTGAGGCTTAGCGCGGCTTTAGCCGACTTTAGCAGTCCGCTTCAGCCGGCGCGGTGTTCCTTCAGCAGGCATTTGTTCATCACCACTTGAAGTCCTGCGGCGCGCGCTTTCTCGGCGGCTTCGTTGTGGACGATGCCTTCCTGCATCCAGATCACCTTGGCGCCCTTGGCGATGGCCTCGTCGACGATCGCCGGCACTTCGTCGGGCTTGCGAAAGATGTTGACGACCTCGATGGGTTCCCGCACCTCGGCGAGTTTCGCATAGGAAGCCTCGCCCAGCACCGGGCCTTTCAGCATCGGGTTGACCGGGATGATGCGGTAGCCGTGCTTCTGCATGTAGGCGGAGACGCCGAAGCTGGGCCGGTCGGGCTTGTCGCTCAGCCCCACCACCGCGATGATCCTGTGGTTTTTCAGGATCGCTCGGATCTCGTCGCTGGAGGCGTTCTTGCGGGGCAATTCGCATTCCATGGGAAGGTTCCTTCCGTGAGGCCATCGGGGGATCAGTGAACAGTGAACAGTGAACAGTAAACAGTAAACAGTGAACAGTAAACAGTGAACGGTAACAGGTTGAAATCATTGAACGGTTGCGCAATCCAAGGGCACGGTTCAAGGCTCCTTTCCCTCATTCACTTCAGTTCTTGAAGCCACGGCCTATGGCCGTGCGACCCTAAGAGGTTCGACCGATCCGGCGTGCCAGATAGGTTCTCCCTCCGGGAAAGCCCCGTGGGACAGGAGGGAGAACCATGGACAACTGGCAGAGTTTGTCCCACGTGCGATGGGATTGTAAGTATCATGTGGTAATCGTGCCCAAGTATCGGCACAAGGTGTTTTACGGAAAGTCCAGGTCCAAGGTGGGTGTGGTGTTGAAGCAGTTGTGTCAACAGCGTGGCGTGGAGTTGATCGAAGGTCATGCGATGCCCGATCACATTCATATGTGTTTGAGCATCCCGCCCAAGTTCAGCGTTTCTCATACCCTGGGCTTCCTGAAAGGGAAGAGCGCAGTTCGGATACATCGGCAGTTAAGGCAAGAGCGGCGTATGACGGGCTTGCATTTCTGGGCGCCTGGGTACTGCGTCAGTACGGTAGGCTTGAACGAAGAGCAGATCCGGAGGTACATTCGGGAACAGGAACAGCTTGAGCTAGGCCAAGGCTACTTGGACCTCGCTTGAGCCCAAGCCCCAACGGGGCTTTCCCCACGCAAACGCCCCCCTCGGGGGGGCTTCCTAAAGCCACGCCCTATGGGCGTGGTTGATTACTCATGGGGTTCGGGAAGGCCGGCAGCGCATCCTGGGCCGCCGGCTGCGGCAGCTTGTCCGCGGCCAGCCAGTCGATCAGGAGCCGAATGCTCTCCTTGGAGAGCGGCCAGTTGCCCAGCTTGCCCCCCAGCCATTCGGCGCTTTCGTTGTGCCGGAACGCCACCGTCGCGACGTGCCGGCCGACTTTCATGAACTCCAGGAACGGGCCCGTCGAGCAGGCGCAGGGCAGGGGTTGCTCGTCGAGATCCAGGGCCATGCATTCGCGGAGCGTCCGCAGCCGTTCGGGGTCCTTGACCTCTTTGGCCTCCTTGGCGGCTTCGGCGTTCGGCAGGTAGTTGGCGACCCGCGGGCGCACGAGGACCGCGTCGGCGTCCGCCAGGAGCGCGGCGAACATCTTTTCGAGCTTGAAGAGGACCGCGCACTGCGGGTTCTCCTTCCGGAAGCGTTCCACTTCGTCATCCGGGGTCGGCGAACGGAGCAGCTCCAGGTCCTCCAGGACGGGCAGCCGGCCTTCGGGCAGTTTGGTCACGGGGCTGCCGCTGGCGCGGATCGTGACGAGCTTCGGGTGCCCGGCCAGCGGGGACAGGTCCGCGAGTCCGGTCCGTTCGAGTTCCACGCCGACAAGTTCGGGCAGGCTTTTGAGGAAACCGGCGTCGCGGAGGTCCTTGCAGCCGTTCAGGTTCAGGCAGCGCAATTCGGCCAGGCCGGCCAGGGCTTCGGGGTGCGCCAGCGCCGAAGAGGTCAGGTCGAGGTAGCGCAGGCGCGCGGCCTCGGCGAGGACCGCGGCGTCGAAGCGCGGCTCCCCGAACGTCACCAGCGCCAGAAAGCGCAGTTCCTTGAGCCGCTTGAGCGGCGCGAAGTCCCGGAAGCCGACGCCGTGCTTCTCGTAGAGCGTCAGGAACCGGAGGTTCTCCGGGAGGGCGGGAACGGCCCTGAACGGGCCGGCGCCCGTCAGGTCCGTGGCCGTCACGCAGCAGGCCGCCGGGTCGAGGAGCTTCAGGCGGCGCTCGAGCTTCTCGTCCCAGTAGTCGCAGTAGACCCCGCGCAGGCCGGCGACCTGGGCGTCGTCGAGTTCGTCGAAGGGGTTGACCAGGACGCGCTCGCCTTCGCGCATCGCCCAGGCCACGCGCACGCCGATGAGTTCGCGGGCGCCGCCGTCCTTCACGCGGTAGAGCCGTTCGCGGCGCGCCAGGGGCACGTCGAAGACGTACGCGCCGGGCTCGCCGAGCACGATCAGGATCCCGTTGATCATGGCCAGATCGCCCGGGCGGACCTGGGGGGAACAGTCCATCGAGACGATCTGCGGGGTGAGAACCACGCCGTTGAGCTTGAAGGTGTAGGCGTCCGGGGCGGGGGCCGGCTCCTGCGCGCCGGCGGCCGCGGCGGCCAGCAGCGCCAGGCCCCAGAGCGCGCGGCGGGGATCGGCGGCGCGCTTCACAGGTCGAGCGGCCCCTCGACCTTCTCGGCCGCCATGCGGTAAATGCTGGTCACGTAGCCGTCCTTGTTTTTCTGCTCGCCCACCTCGAGGCGCCCCCAGACGGTGACGACCTGGTCGTTGAGCCACTGGGTGGACTTGCCTTCGGGCAGCGTCACGAAGACCAGTTCGTTGAGCCTCGGGAACTGCCCGAAGCAGCAGAGCGTCTGGTTGCGCAGGAGCCAGAATGCGACGACCGCGCCCTTCTCGACCTTGATCGGATACATGAAGCCCTGGACCACGACCCGCTTCCCGTTCAGCTCAAGGATCGTGGCGGGGATCTGGGCCGTCTTCTTATCGCCGAAGTCCGTCGCGCTCAGCAGGCCCGAGGAGAGGTTCGGATCTTCGTAGAGAAACCCGGCCAGTTCGTCGAAGGTGACGGCCTTGTGCCCATCCGGCTCAGGCGCCTTCACGGGGGCGGGCCCGGCAGACTCGGTTGGGGACTTGGTCGCGTCGGACGGGGCGCGGCCCGCGTCGCTGCCGTCCAGCGCCGCGCCGCGCAGGGTCGAGGCGTCCACGTAAGCCGGCTCGGCCTCGCGGTACAGCCCCCCGATGCCGAACGCCAGCCCGCCAAGGACGATGACCACGCCGAAGGCTACCCAGAGGTCGCTTCCGGAATTCGGCTCGCGGGCGGGCTGATTCATGCCGCTGGCTCCTGCACCGTGCGCCGACATCCTACCCACGTTTTGGGCCGGTGCTACCGATTAGACGCCCGCGAGGGGCCGGACCGCGAACCCTTTTCCCTTCATGCAACGGCATCACGGTTTAGCGGCCGGCTTATGCTCCGGTTCGTTGCCGGCGGGGAAGTCAAAGGTGACCGGTTTGATCGGCTGCGCCTTGATCCGCACGGTCGGCATGGCCAGCCGGAACTTCTCGGCGCCCTTGAGCAGCTCGTCCTGGACGTCGAATTGGGAAGTGAGGTTGGCCTTTTCGCCCGTCAGTTCGCTGGCGACGCCTTTGAAGGCGACGATTTTTTCCGTGCCGTCGGGCATGGTCAGCCGCGCTTCCAACGCGGGCACCTCCAGCGGGATGCCCTTTTCGGCCTCGCCGTCCAGCACGTAGCAGGTCAGTTTCCCGGCCTTCGCGTCGAGCACGAACTCGAAATGCGCGAAGTGGTCGCCCAGCACGACGAGCGTGCCGCCGTGCGGGGCGCTGTGCTCATGCCCTTCGTCGTGGTCGTGAGCGTGGGCATGGTCATGAGCGTGGTCGTCTTTCTGCGCCACGGTCTTGGTCTTGGGGTCGCCTTGCCCGCAACCCGCCAGGCCCAGGCACGCGCACAGGGCCAGTCCGGCGATCCATCCGCTCTCGTTCATGTTCTTCTCCTGCGTAGGTGGCGACGCGCTTACGACAAGGGCGTCAGGTTCTCGGCGACGTCGGTCGAATAAGCCTTGCGGGCCGGGACGAGTCCGGCAAGCGCGCCCAAGGCGACCATGCCCAGGGGCGCGAAGAGCAGGACGGGGTGGAAGCGCAGGGCTTCCAGGACCACGCCGGTCTCGGCGCGCACCACGGCCGCCGCCGCGCCCAGGATCAGCGCGTAGACGGCGAAGCCGGCGAGGCTGCCCAGCGCCGCGAGGGCCGCGGCCTCGCCGACGATCGCGCCGAAGACCGTGCGCCGTCTTGCGCCCAGCGCGCGCAGGATCGCGAACTCGCGCCGGCGCTCGTTCATCGTGTTGTAGATGCTCGCCAGGATCGACCCGGCCGCGACCAGCATCACCAGATACGCCACCAGTTGCAGCACCGCCGTGACCCAGCCGATCTTCTGGAACAAATCGGCCATGACCAGGTCGATGGGCCAGGCCAGCGTCGCGACCTGGCCCTGCCGGTTGACTTTCTGCGAAAACGCGAAACCCATGCGCGGATCGCCTGAACTTCAGCATCACCGCGCTGACTTCCTTGTGCTCGTCGGGAATGACTTCGTTTTCCCGCGGCACGTAGGCCTCGCCGCTCCCGCGGATCACGTGCCCGGCCATCCGGTAGATTCCCTCGATGGGGATCCAGATCACCCGGTCGGAAGGGCTGCTGGTGGGGCGCAGGACGCCCACCACCACGTACTCGTTTTCGTGCTTCTGGCTGGGGTCGAAGGCCAACCCGTGATACGGATTGAAGACGTCGCCGACCTTCAGGCCCGTCTTCTGCGCCGCGAAGCTCCCGATGACCGCCTCGGCGCGCCGGGGATCGAAGATGCGCCCGCCGGGGTAGGTCTCGAAGCGCCGGCCTTCCTGGTACTGGAAGCGGGTGAAGAGGTCCTCCGTCGTGCCGACGATCCGGAAGCCCCGGTAGTTGTCGCCGACGGCGTAAGGCACCGCCAGTTCGACCTGCGGATCGGCCTGGAGTTCCTTGTACAGCGACCAGGGGATATTGCCGGGGCTGGTCTCCAGGTGGAAGACGGTGTTGAGAACCAGTTGGAGCTGGCTGCCGCGCGCGCCGAGCACGGCGTCGAAGCCCGCGGGTCCGCCGGTGAAGGCCTCGTACGTCTGCCGGTTCAGCGCGAAGACGGCCATCACCAGCCCGCAGGCCAGGGCCGTGGAGCAGACCGTGACGGCGCTGGACAGCGCATGCTGCCGCAGGCTGCGGGTAATCAGCAACGCCAGGCCGCGCCTCATGCGCTGGGCTCCGCGGCGGCCCGCGCGCGCATGGCGCGGTTCAAGTCCGAGAGTTCCTCGACGCGCTCGAAGGCGCCCAAAACCTCGCGGTCGTGGCTGACCAGGAGCAGCGCGGCCTCTTGCTCGCGACAGGTCGAACGGATCAATTCCAGGGACTCCCGCGCGGACTGCGGATCCAGGTTCCCCGTGGGCTCGTCGGCCAGCACCAGCTTGGGCCGGTTGGCCAGCGCGCGCGCCACCGCCACCCGCTGCTGCTGTCCCACCGAAAGCTGCCGCGGGCGGTAATGCAGCCGCTCGCCCAGGCCGACGCGTTCGAGCAGGTTCCGGGCGAAGCCTTCGTCCACGCCGCGCCCGAACATCATCCCCAGCGCCACGTTCTCCAAGGCCGTGTAGCCCTGCAGCAAGTTGAAGGTCTGGAAGATATACCCGATGTTCAGCGCGCGGACCCGGTCGCGCTCGGCCTCCCCGAGTCCGGTAAGGTCTTCCCCGGCCACCGCGATGCGGCCCCGGTCCGGCGCCAGGATCCCGGCGATGCAATGGAGGAGCGTCGTCTTTCCGCTCCCGCTGGAACCGCGCAAGGCGGCCTGCGCGCCGGAATCCAGCGTGAACCCGGGCACATCCAACACCGTTAGCTTCTCGCCGGCAGGGGTGAGGAAAATCTTGAGCAGGTCGTGAATTTCGAGAACCGGCATCTCAGCGCTCGCGGCGGCCCATGGATGACTGATACTGGACTCTCATTAGTGCATGGACGCGGGCGCGTCAAACCGCCTTCAAAGCTCGCAGCACAAGGAGGCTTGGAACGCTCCCACCACTTGAGATACGTGAGGCCTGAATGTTGCTCCAGGTGCAGCGTCAAGTCTCCGTAAATCACGCGGATTTTGACGGAAAAGCTTATCCGCAGTCAGGTCAAGATGGTCTTAGAAGGGAAAGCTCCGCTGGGCTTGACAGGACCTCCTGATTTTTCTAGCATGGTGCAGGATTTTAGGAAAATATAGAGTCCTACCTGATAACGTGTTGCCGTTGGAGGCGCAAAATGAACTACGTGCGTTTTTGCTTTCCGGTGCTGGCATCCCTGGCGCTGCTGGGTTGCGTCTCGGCGGCCGAGACCATCACCCTGAAGTACCCGGGCGGCTCGGCGCGTGGCGAGGTGATTCGCGTAAGCGACAGCGAGGTGGTGCTCAAGAGCAGCGCCGGCAAGGAGCAAGTGATCCCGGTCGCGTTCCTCCAGCCCAAAGACATCTACTACTGCAAGAAGACGATTCTTGACCTGAAAGATGCGCAGGGGCACTTCGATCTAGGCAAGTTTTGCATGGACAAGGGCTTGAAGCAGGAGGCCGAGGAGCTGCTTAAATTCGCGGCTTCCGTGGACCCGGCCAAATTCAAGCTCCAGGTCGAAGAACTCCTGGGCGCGAAGGAGCTGCCCGCTCCGGTTGCCGAGGCCCCGAAGGCGACGGAGCCGCCCAAGACCACCGAGACCCCCGAGGCGACCACCAAGCCCCCCAGCGTCCGACTCCGAGGGGACCAAGGACGACGAAACCGTCGAGGTGCGCGGCCCGGATGGCAGGATCTTCCGCATCCCCAAGAAGTTCGTCGCGAACAACGAAGAGATTGCGCCCCGCAAGCCCGACGAGTGGGCCAAGTTCAAGGAAGACCGGCAGCAGGAACTCAAGCGCGTCTGCGGCGGGGATTGGAAGTTCGAGGAGACCGAGCACTATCTGCTTTTCTCGAACCTGGACGACGCCGAATACCAGCAGCTCAAGGTCCACTGTGAGGGCCTGTATCGCTTCCTGTCCGAGGTGATGGACTACAAGGAAGGCGAGTTGCTCTGGAACAACAAGTGCCCGATCTACTTCATCAAGACGCGCAACCAGTTCAACAAGTTCGCGGTGCAGATCGACCAGGCCCCGGGCGCGCAGGTCTCGGGCGGCTACTTCCGGCACCGCGGGCGCGAGGTCCACATCGTGATCCCGCTCTACGACTGGATGAACGGCAAGCAGCGGATCGAGACGGCGATCAGCACCCTGTACCACGAAGGCACGCACGCCTTCCTGCAACTGGTGGGCAAGAACGCCACCATCGATCCCTGGCTGCACGAAGGCATGGCCCAGTTCATCGAGTTTCTGCTGATGGAGCGCTTCCTGGGCTCGCCCAATTTGCAGGACCGCAATCGCGCGGTGATGAACCTGCGCCAGGCGATCAAGGACAACGACGTGATCTCCTGGGACGAGGGGCGGATGCGCCCGGCCGGCGGCGGCGACCTTACGGGGTACGCCTTCGCCTGGTCGCGGATTCACTTCCTCTACACCTGCTTCATTTCCAACCGCCGCGCGCTGCCGACCATGATCAAGGCGATCAAGGACGGCAAGGACGAGAAGGAAGCCGCTCAGGCGGCCTTCGGGATGAGCTGGGACCGGCTGGAGCAGGGCTATCGCACCTGGATGGACACGGCGTCCAAAAAGAATTTCAAGTAATCGGGGCAGGCCGCGGCGTCTTCAGAACAGGGTGTCGCGCAGCGGGTCGTGAGGGCGGTTCGCGGCCTTCGGACCTTGCATTCCCGCGTTGGCGAAGGACAATGCCCGCCCCATGTCCGAGATCGAACTCGCCTGCCACATCGCCCCGTGGGGCAACGAGGGCATGATCCATGCCCTCTCCGACATCGAGCGTGCCCGCTTCAAGGGCATCGAGATGTCCTCCACCGTGGTCGAGCTGTACGAAGACCGCGTTGGCGTCTTCAACGAGATCCTCGTCGAACACCATTTGCAGCTCTACGCCATCACCGCGGGCGGTTCCATGTGGCCCGGGATGAACCTGGACGAGGAAGTCGAGCGCTGCCTGAACATCGCGCGCTTCCTCAAGGCTTCCGGCGCCAGGGCGCTCAACCTGTACCCGCCCCGGCCGAACCCCGAGAGTCCGATCGAGGACGAACTCGACCTGATGCCGGCGGCCACCGCCTACGGCGAAATCGCCCGCCGCACGCTCGAGCAGGACGTCGTCACCTGCCTGCATCCCGAGATGGGCACGTGCGTCGAGGACGTGAAGACGATGGAGAAGTTCCTCGAGATGGCCGACCCCGAGGCGCTGAAGATCTGCGTGGACTCCGGGTGGCTGGCCGAGGCCGGGCTCCCCCTGGCCGGCTTCGTCAAGGACTACAAGAAGCGCATCGGGATGGTCCATCTTCGCGACCTCAAGCTCAAGAAGGGCAAGGTCGTCAAGGTGAAGGTCAAGAAGAAGGTGAAGGGCAAGACCGTGACCGAAGAGCATGCGCTCGCGGTTGAGCTGGGCAAGGGCGGCCTGGACCTCGAATCTTACGTGGACGCCCTGTTGACCGCCGAATTCAACGGCTGCGCCACGATCGAGTTCGATCCGCCGGAGCCCGGAGCCGGAACGCTCCGCGAGATCGCCGCCGCCAGCCACGTGTACGCCGAACACACCCTCGATCTGGTCCTGTAGCTTCCGCGCCGCCGGTTACTCGTCCCCCGAGCCCTCGCCCACCGTCACGTTGTCCAGGTAAAGGCCTTCCCGCACCTCGCTGTCGTCGCTCGCGAAAGAGAAGCGGATCTTCACTTGGGCGTTGCGGTAGGACGAGAGCGGGACGCGGCGCTCCTCCCAGCCCGTCGACTGGGGATGCGCGAAGAGCTGGGTCCAGTTGTCGCCGTTGTCCGTCGAGATTTCCAGCAGGAAGGAATCGGCGCCTTCTTCGTAGAAGGCGAGCCACTGGTAGCGCAGCTCGGGATGTTCAAGCGCCGTAAGGTCCATCGAGGGGCTGGTGGCGGCGGCGTGCACGTTATTGCCATAGGTGGCCTGGTCGGGCAGGGCGCAGCGCAGGCACATCCCGCCGTTGGCGGCGCGGCGGCGGGTCGGGTGCCAGCGCGTCTCGCCGTCGCTGGCGAGATCCCAGCCCGCGATCTTCCGGTCGAAATTCTCCCTGAGCGCCGACTTCAGGGTGTCGAACTCGAGGGACTCGATGTCCTTCGCCCCGACCTTGAGCAGCCCGAAACGCGTCTCCAGGCTCAGTTCGCCCAATTCCACCTTGCCCGAGGCCTTCAACTGCCGCGCGAAGATGCGGTCGTGCTGGGGCGCGTCCGGCGCCGCGCGCGCGATCGACGCCAGCAAGGTCGCGATGCGCTGCTTGACCTCGGGGTCCTCGGCCTTCGCCTCGGATACCTTCAGCGCGGGGACGACCTTGGGCCCCTGCTCGATCAACGCCTCGTGCGCCGCCTCGCGCTCGGGATAGTTCGCGCTCCCGAGCTGCTCCACCCACTTCGCCACGGCCCGCGGGTCTACTTCCTGCACCGTCACGCCGAAGACGACACGCTGAATCTGGCCCAAGGGCAGCGTAAGCAGCCCGTACTCGGTCCGGAACTTAAGCTCCTCGGCCTCCGGTTTGCCGACGAGGATCGAACCGTCATGGAGGCGCACGGTGACCTTGGGGGTCTTGGGCGGCGCGGGCGGCGGAACCTCGCCCGCCCAGGCGCGCGCGAAGCCCAGCAGGGCGGCCAGGCACAGCACGGCTCGTCGTGGATCGCGCATCTCGGCTCCTCTGGTCCGTTCGATCCTTCAGGTATTGACGTGGCGCCCCGTCCGATCCGTCCCGTCAAATCCGCGCGCCGGGCATGCGCGCCGATCCCCCAGCGCCTTGCCTCGCCGCGACTTGCATCCCCCGACCGTGCTTCTATAACGTACCGCTCGACTTCGAGGTTCGCTTTCGAACCGGTATTCAGGGGGACTTCCAGCCCATGGGCGCCTTCAAGCATGTTACTCCGCCGGACGGCGGTTGCATCTCCATCAAGCACGGGAAACTGGACGTCCCGGACCATCCGGTGATTCCGTACATCGAGGGCGACGGGACCGGCCCGGACATCTGGCGCGCCAGCCAGCGGGTCTTCGACGCGGCGGTGGCCAAGGCCTACGGCGGGAAGAAGAGGATCGCCTGGTTCGAGGTGCTGGCCGGCGAGAAGAGCTTCAACAAACTCGGCGAGTGGCTTCCCGACGACACGCTGGAGGCCTTCCGCGCCTACCTGGTGGGGATCAAAGGCCCGCTGACGACGCCCGTCGGCGGCGGCATCCGCAGCCTCAACGTCGCGCTGCGCCAGATCCTGGACCTCTACGTCTGCCTGCGCCCGGTGCGCTACTTCAGCGGCGTGCCCTCGCCCGTGAAGAAGCCCGAAGACGTGGACACGGTCATCTTCCGCGAGAACACCGAGGACATCTACGCGGGGATCGAGTACGCCGCCGGGACGGAGGATTCGCGCAAGATCCTGGATTTCCTCGCCAAGGAGTTCCCCAAGGAATTCAAGAAGGTTCGCTTCGGCACGCAGGCCGCCGCGGACGGCTGGCAGAAGCAGCTCGAGGGCATCGGCGCGCCCGCGCGCAAGGTTAACGTCGAGGTCGGGATCGGCTTCAAGCCCGCCAGCTACCTCGGCACCGAGCGGCTCGTGCACAGCGCCATCGAATACGCCCTGGCCCGGAAGCGCCGCAGCCTGACGCTGGTCCACAAGGGCAACATCATGAAGTTCACCGAGGGCGCCTTCCGCGAGTGGGGCTACAAGGTCGCGACCGATTTCTTCCGCGACAAGGTCGTCACCGAGCGCGAATCGTGGATCCTCGGCAACAAGGAGAAGAACCCCGGCATCTCCGCCGAGCAGAACGCGAAGGAGATCGACCCCGGCTACGACATGATGACGCCGGAGCAACGGAAGAAGGTGGTCCAGGAGGTCGAGGCCGCGCTGAAGCTGTGGGCCACGCACGGCGACGGGAAGTGGAAGCAGAAGCTGATGGTCCGCGACACCATCGCCGACATCACGCTCCAGCAGGTGCTCACGCGCGCCAAGGAGTTCGACGTCATCGCCACGATGAACCTCAACGGCGACTACCTCTCCGACGCGCTCGCCGCGCAGGTCGGCGGCATCGGCATCGCCCCCGGCGGCAACATCAACTACGTCACCGGGCACGCGATCTTCGAGGCCACCCACGGCACCGCGCCCAAGTACGCCAACCAGGACAAGGTCAACCCCGGCAGCGTGATTCTTTCGGGCGAGATGATGTTCCGGCATCTCGGCTGGAACGAGGCCGCCGATCTCGTCATCAAGGGCATGGACCGCGCCATCGCCAACAAGACCGTCACCTACGACTTCCACCGCCTGATGGAAGGCGCGAAGCTCCTGAAGTGCAGCGAATTCGCCACCGCGATGATCGACAACATGTAAGGGCAATCCCGGGAACCGGGTGCAGGACTCCGGCAAAAGGGGCGCGGGCTACCGCGCCCTTTTCATTTAGTAAGCTCAATTCGGATGGTCCAAACAAATTCAAAACGGCAAACGGCGAGAACTAAATTCCAAACAAACGGCAAACTGAAAACGGCAAACGGAAAGACAGACTTCCCAGTGGTGCGCTGGCCCTCTGGCGGTTCGCAGATCGAAGTTTGCTGTTTGCTTGCCGTTTGGAATTTGGTTCTTGCCGTTTGAGATTTGTTTGATTCTTGGATCTTCTAATTTGAGACTTCATCCGGCCTCTGTGGTAAAATTGCGCCCTTGCTCGAGAACCGCCCATGTTCCTGCGTCTGCTGGGACTCCTGAAGCCGTACCGCGCGCCGATCGTCGCCGGGTTCGCCTGCCTGGTGCTGATGATCCCCTGCCAGCTCTTTCATCCGCTGGTCTGGAAGTTCGTGGTGGACGAGGTCCTGATCGCGGGGCATCGCGAGTACCTGCTCCCCGCGCTGGGCGTGATGCTCGGCGTCTTCCTGCTCGGCACGGGCCTCTCGGCGGCGCGCACCTACCTGCTTGGCCGCGCCGGGCAGCGCTTCGTCAACGACCTGCGCGCGCGCCTGCACGGGAAGCTCATGCGCCAGTCGCTGGCCTATCATCACGAGCGCCGCAGCGGGGACATGCAGGCGCGCGTCGTCGGCGACGTGGACGTGCTCAACGAGGTCGTCATCAACGGCGTGGACACGATCCTGACCAACGCGCTGGGTTTCGTCGGCGTGGCCGGGATCGTCCTGTGGCTGAACTGGAAGGTCGGCGTCCTGACGCTGATCCCGCTCGCGCTGGTCGCGGCGATGGTCTGGTATTTCAACCTGAAAGTGAAGGGGCTTTATCGCCGCGTGCGCGACCGGCTGGGCGATCTCTCGGCGCTCTTGCAGGAGCACCTGGCGGGGATCGCCGTGATCAAGGCCTTCGCGCGCGAGCCGCACGAGGGAGAGCGCTTCGAGGAGCGCAACGCGGCGTATTATTCGGAGAGCCTGAAAGGCGTGCGCGCGCGCAGCTTCTACTTTCCGGGCGTGATGGCGGTGGGCTTTTTCAGCAACGTCGCGATGCTCGGCGCCGGCGCGTACTTCGTCTACCGGGGCGAGTTCACCATCGGCGGGCTGGTCGCGCTGCGCGGCTACTGGTGGCAGCTCTTCAGCCCCGTTCAGTCGCTGGCGCAGATCAACGAGATGATCCAGCGCGCGGGCGCCTCGGCCGGGCGCCTCTTCGACGTCCTTGACGCCCCCGAGACCGTCCGCGACGCGCCGGACGCGAAGGAACTGCCGAGCTTCGAAGGCCGGCTCGTCTTCGAGCGCGTCGGCTTCGCCTATACCTCCGATCGCCCGGCGCTGAAGGGCGTGGATTTCGAGGTCCGGCCCGGGCAGACCTTCGGCGTCGTCGGGCCAAGCGGCTCGGGCAAGTCCACGGTCTTGAACCTGATCCTGCGCTTCTACGATCCCCAGGACGGCGCCGTGCGCCTGGACGGGCACGACCTGCGCGAGCTGAAACAGGCGGCCTTACGCCGGCACACGGCCATCGTGACGCAGGAGCCGTTCCTCTTCAACGCGACGATTCGCGAAAACATCCTCTTTGGCAGGCTGGGCGCGCGCGACGAGGAACTCCAGGAGGCCGCCCGGCAAGCCAACGCGCATGAGTTCATCGAGGCTCTGCCGCGGGGGTACGAGACGCTCGTGGGCGAGCGCGGCGTGAAGCTCTCCGGCGGGCAGAAGCAGCGACTCTGCATCGCGCGCGCCTTCCTGGCCAACCCGCGGCTGCTGCTCCTCGACGAGGCCACCGCCAGCGTGGAGCCCGAGAGCGAGGCGCTGATCCAGGCCGCGCTGGAGCGGCTGATGCGGGGGCGCACGACGGTGATCGTCAGCCACCGCCTCTCGCTGGTCCGCAACTGCGACCGGATCCTCGCGATCCGCGACGGACGCATCGCCGAGCGCGGTTCGCACGACGAACTGCTCGCGCAGGGCGGCTGGTACGCGCGGATGTACAAACTGCAGAGCGAAGGCGCCGGTTTCGCGGAGCTTGAGCAGGCCGCGGAGCAGGTTTGAAGCGAGGAGCTTACATGTCCGATGCCGATTCATTCCAGGAGCTCCTAGGCGAGGACGCCGGCGTCTACGAGGTCGCGACGCAGGCGGCGGGGCCGGCGGGCAAGCTCCCGCTGACCGAAGAGATGCTGCGCAACTGGTCGAGCGGCGATCTCTTCGGCCTCACGCAGAACGCCGGGATGGGCTGGGCCGCCTCCGAGGTCGCCGGGCGCGCGTACCTGATCCTTTCGACGGCCGGGGGCCTGCGCGCCGAGGACGGTTCGCCGCTGGCGCTGGGCTACCACGTCGGGCACTGGGAAGTCGCGCTGCTGGTGCGCGAGGCCGCCGCGGCGTTCAAGGCGCGCGGCGCGGCGCCCTTTGCCGGCGCGGTCACCGATCCGTGCGACGGGCGCACGCAGGGCACGACGGGGATGTTCGACAGCCTCCCGTTCCGCAACGACGCGGCGCTGGTGCTGGGCCGCCTGATCCGCTCCTTGCCGCGCCGGCGCGGGGTGCTCGGCGTCGGCACGTGCGACAAGGGCCTCCCGGCGATGCTGATGGCGCTGGCGGGCGCGCGCGAACTGCCTGTGGTTCTTGTTCCCGGCGGCGTCACGCTTCCGCCCGAGCACGGCGAGGACGCTGGAAAAATTCAGACCCTCGGTGCGCGCTTCGCACACGGGCTGGTCACGCTCGAAGAGGCGCAGGACCTGGGCTGCCGCGCCTGCGCGAGCCCCGGCGGCGGCTGCCAGTTCCTGGGCACGGCCGCCACCGCGCAGGTCGTCGCCGAAGCGCTGGGCCTGACCGTGCCGCACGCGGCGCTCGCGCCGTCGGGGCAGCCGGTCTGGCTCGAAATGGCCGCGCGCTCCGCCCGCGCGCTGATGCGCCTCGACGAACGCGGCGTGCCCTCGCGCGAGATTCTCACCGATGCGGCGGTGCGCAACGCGATGGCCGTCCACGCGGCCTTCGGCGGCTCGACGAACCTGCTGCTGCACGTCCCGGCGCTCGCGCACGCCGCGGGGCTCAAGCGCCCGGCCGTCGAAGACTGGCTCGCGATCAACCGCCGCGTGCCGCGCCTGGTCGACGCGCTGCCCAACGGACCGGCCGGGCATGTGACCGTGCGGGTCTTCCTCGCCGGCGGGGCGCCCGAGGTCATGCTCCACCTGCGCCGCGCGAACCTGATCGACGAAGCGTGCCTGACCGTCTGCGGCGAGCCGTGGTCGAAGGTGCTCGACGCCTGGGAGCGCTCGCCGCGCCGCGCGAAGTTCCGCGAACTGCTGAAGGCCCGCGACGGCGTGAACCCCGACGACGTGATCATGAGCCCCGAGCGCGCGGCCGCGCGCGGCCTGACGCCCACCGTGGCCTTCGTCCGCGGAAACCTCGCGCCCGAAGGCGCGGTGATCAAGAGCACCGCGATCGACCCGGGCGTCGTCGGCGCGGACGGCGTCTATCGGCTCGAAGGCCCCGCGCGCGTCTTCGTCACCGAAGCGGACGCCGTCGCGGCGCTCAAGGCGGGGCGCATCCACGCAGGCGACGTGATGGTGCTGGCCGGGCGCGGGCCGCTCGGGAGCGGCATGGAAGAGACCTACCAGGTCACCAGCGCGCTGAAGCACCTGCCCTTCGGCAAGCACGTCGCGCTGATCACCGACGCGCGCTTCAGCGGCGTCAGCACCGGCGCGTGCATCGGACACGTGGGACCGGAAGCGCTGGCCGGCGGGCCGCTCGGCAAGCTGCGCGACGGCGATCTGCTTTCCGTGAGCGTGGACCGCAAGAACCTCGACGGGAGCGCGGACCTCGTGGGCGAGGCCGACGCGGAGGGCAAGGTCAGGCGCTTCGCGCCTGGTGAAGGGGCGAGGTTGCTCGCGGCGCGCCCGCCGCGCGCGGACCTGGCGCCCGATCCCGACCTGCCCGAAGCCACGCGCCTGTGGGCCGCGCTGCAAGCGGCCAGCGGCGGGACGTGGGGCGGGTGCGTGTACGATACGGAGGCGATCGGGAGGCAGCTTGCGGCCGGCGCGGAGAAGCTCAGAAACGTGAAACGTGAAACGTGAAGAACTGCGCCCCATGCGTACGTTTGCAGGGCCGTATTCACGTTACACGGTTCACGTTTCTGCCCAGCGCCCCGAACCCTTCACCGTGTCCCAAGAGCCCCGCCAACGCCTCCGATTCTTCGCGCAAACGCTCACGAAGCCCCGCATCTTCCGCCAAGGCACCCGCCAACAGCATCTCGTGATAGGCTCGCGGCGCGCGCGCGTCGGCGGCAAGGCGGCCCAGCAGGATCGGCGTCTCCTGCGCCCAGGCCTCCAGGGCCTTGCGGAAGCGCCGGTACTGGTTGGCGTGCCCGGCCCCGCGCGGCGAAGTGTCGTAGAGGTAGACAAGCACGCTTGAACGGAGCGCGGCGCGCTTGAGCTTGGGGAGCCACGCGCCCCAGCGATCCAGGAAGTCGTAGGGATCGATCAGGATCAGTTCGGCCGCGCGCACGCGCCGCGCCTCAAGCTCAAGCGTCGCCTCGCCCGAGGGCAGTTCGAGCACCTCTACGCCGTCCACGCGCGCCCAGGCCAGCTGCCGGTCGGCTTCGGCATCGAAGACGCGGGCTTCGAATTTGACGCCAGCGGCCTGGATGGCCTCGCGCACCAGCGTGCCGGTCGAAGCCAGCCGCCCGCGCGCGGCGTGCGGCGCCTGGGCTTCCAAGAACGTCCGCGCCGCTCCGGCGCCGAGTTGCTCCAGCCGCCGCGCGCTGGCCGGAACGAGCGGGTAGTCGGGCGAGCCCGCGTAGGGATCCACGTACGCGACGGGGTCTTGGGCGCGCGCCGCCAGCGTTCTCGCCAGGTGTACGGCCCACGTGCCTTTCAGCACGTCGCCCCAGTTGCCCGGCTCGTAAAGCAGGTTCAGTTCCGCGTGGGCCTGCGCGGCGGCGGCCTTCCAGCGCCAGGCTCTTTCGCGATCGGGGTCGTAGGGGGGCTTGGACATGGAGGCCAGGGTACTCCAAGGGAAGAAGCGGACGCATTAATCAAGAGGTAGCTGTCGAAATGCAGTACATGAATTGAGTCAGTCGGCGCCCTTGAAGAGAAAGCTTCGCCGCTCAGTCCCTTCACGTTTCACGTTTCTCCACGGCTTCGCGCACCGTCACCACGCTGCCGTTGACGCGAATCACCTCGACGCTCGCGCCGCGGTCGATCCAGTCGCCTTCCGTGACCACCTCGACGCGCAGGTCGTCGATGAGCGCGGTGCCGGCGGGGCGGAGCGGGGAGCTGGCCACGCCGACTTTGCCCAGCAGCTTGGGCGGCGGCGGGGTGCGCGGCAGTACGGCCGGCTTCGCTCCGGGCAGGACTTCGAGCCGGTTCGAGAGCGGCGAGGCCTTCATCCAGTGCATGGTGAGCAGGATCGTCAGCGCGGCCGCGAGCATGTTCGCGGCGAGCATCAACGCGCCGGCGGTCCCGGAATGCTGAAAGCCGTAAAAACCGAGACGATGAAGAGCGCGACGGCGGAAAGGGTCAGCAGGCCGAAGCTGGGAACCCAGAACTCCAGCACGATGGCCGCGACCAGCAGCAGCAGGCAAGCGATCGATACGGCGAGGGGTTCCATGTCGAATCCGATGCGTGTTTCGCGTTCCGGGCCTCACGCCCCATCCGCCGGCTCCACCGTCACCACGTTGCCGTGCACGCGGATGACCTGGACGCGCGAGCCGCGTTCGATCCACTTGCCCTCGGTCACGACTTCGACGCGGCGGTCCGCGAAACGCACGGCGCCGGAGGGGCGCAGGTCGGTGAGCGCCTCGCCGGTCTCGCCGAGTTGGGCGGGCGGAGGCTTGCGGGCGGGCTGCTCGTCGTCGTCGTCCCCGGCGGCCTGAATGTCGCCCTGATGGAGCAGCGGGCTTTTCTTGATGGCCTGCATCACGATGAGAACGGCGATGGGGAAGAGGGTCAGGTTGACGCCGGTCATGGCGAAGCCGGCCGCGGCGGAATCCTGGAACGCCACGACGATGCTCGCGACCATCGCGCCGAGGCCGAACAGCGTCAGCAGGCCGAAGGACGGCGTCAGCAGTTCCATGGCGACGCAGACGATCATGACGAACGTGAGCAGGATGGACCAGACGAGCGGTTGCATGCGCGCGGCAGACCTCACACGGCCCGAACGATCAGCCCGAAGGGACCGACCTTCAGGATCTTCACCATGGCGCCGGCCTCGATCCACTCGCCTTCGGCGGTGGCTTCGTAGGAGACGCCTTCGAAGCGGACCTTTCCCGCGGGGCGGAGCACGGTCTCGGCCTGGGCTTCCTTCCCGACCAGTTCGGCCGGCGGGCGCTTGGATTTGACCGGCGGCGCGGCGGCCGCGGAGGCCGGCGCGGAGATCGTCGTGTTGGGCCCGAAGAGGGGCGCGTCGGGCTCGCCGGCGTGGGCCCCCGCGAGCGCCGGCGCCCCGCGCCGGCCCACCTCCCGGCCCAGCGCGAGCCGGCTCACGCCCGGCAGCCGCACCCCCGCGATCAACGCCGTGCCGATGCAGACGAGCACGGCCAGCAGCGTGATCGAGGCCCACTTCAGCCCGTTGAGCAGCAACTCGGCCTGGAACGGGTTGACGTCCTGGCCCTTGAACAGGTCGCCGAGATTCGCGCCTTCGGGAATGAAGGCGAGGAGGATCGAACCGAGCAGGAGCAGGCAGCCCGCGATACCGCAGACTCCGAAACCCGGGATCACGAAGAGTTCGAGGCCCAGCAGCACCGCGCCCAGCAGGAACAGTCCGATCTCCAAAAGCCCCGCCGAATTGGCGAAGAACGCGACCCAGAAGAACAGGCCCAGGCAGAAGAGCATGATCGCCAGGCCGATGCCCAAGCCGGGCGACTTCAGTTCGTAGATCAGCCCGCCGATCGCCACCAGCGCGAAGAGCACCAGCCAGATGGGGCTGCTGAGGAAGCGCGAGGTTTTTTCCGAGACGGTGACGCCGGCGACCTCCACTCCGGGCGAAGTCGCGCCCAGGGCCTGTAGCAGCGCGTTCCGGTCGGCGACGATCTGCGATGCCAGGCCGACGCCGGTCGCGTCGCCCGCGGTGAGGGTTAGAATCTGGCCCTTGGGCTTGAGCGTACCGACGACGTTCGGCGCCGGGCCGCGCTTGCCGGGATTCGCCTGCCACTCCTTCAATTCGTCCTCGGGGATGAAACGCGCCTTCGGGTCGTCCGTCTCGACGATCGCGACCTCAAGATCGACCATGCCCCGCGCGACATTCTCGGGATACCCGCTCCGCTCGGCCAGCCCCTTGGCCATGGCCACGAGCATGCTGCGGGCTTTTTCGCGCACGTCGCTGGGCAGGTCGCCTTCGAGCCCCACCGCCTGCGCGCCGCCGATCTGCGTGCCGGGCTCCATGGCGATGGCGTCGCAGCCGAGCGAGATGAGCGCGCCGCCGCTGAAGGCCTTGCCGCGCACGAAGGCCACGACCGGCACGCCGCAGTGGGCGATTTCCTTGTTGATCTCCTCGCACGCCGCGACTTCCCCGCCGTCGGTATCGATTTCCAGGATGACCAGGTCGAAGCCTTCGCTCTTCGCCCGCGCGAGGCGGCGGCGCACGAAGCCCGCCTGCCACGAGTCGATCATGCCGGTACGGGTGGATTCCTCGTCGTTGAGCGGGACGACCAGCACCTTTGCTCCGGCCGGCAGCTTGAAGGAAGCGAGCGAGCGCACGCCAGCTTGTGCGGGAAGAGCGGGGGCCGGCGCCGGATCCTCTGGGGAAACCGGTTCCCCGCAGCAGGCCCAGGGTCCCAGCAGGCAGGTGGTCAGCGCCCACAGGAGGCTTCGAGGCATCGACGCGCTCCGCACCATGTCGCTCCTCCCAGGAGTATCGTACCTTGCCGCGGAAACGCAACGCTCGCGGCCCGCCTTCCTATTACCGGCTTCCTTGGGGGATTTTCACGCGCTGGCGGGCGGAAGCGGCCGAGCCCCGCGCACGCCGTGGGAGCGTGGCTGCTGGACAGGCGGGAGCGTGGAAACGCAAGCGGGCGCCCGTCACCGGGCGCCCGCGCAAAAGGGCTGTCTGGCGTACGGCCGAGGCAAGGTTTAAGGGAAGTTGCCGAGCGGCTTTACGGCCTTGCGGGTCTTCTCGCCCTCGTGCTTCTCGGGCTTGGCGAGCAGGCCGCCGGGCGGCACTTTCTGTTTGGGCTGTTCGAGTTCGCGGCGCGTCCGCTCCAGGTCGGCTTCGGCGAGCGCCTCCTCATAGAGTTCCTGGGCGAGCATCACGCGGGTCAGCGCCCATTCGCGGGGCACGCCCAACCAGTCCAGGCTGACCTTCTGCGCGGAAAAATCCTGAGCGCGGATTTCGGCGTAAAGGCGCAGGTTGCCGCGCGCGATCTCCACGAGATAGACGTGCCCGGCCTCCAGCGGCACGGCCTCCAGGACGCCGGCCTTGCGGGGCGGCTTCTCCTCGCCGCCCAGGTCGTACAGCTTCACCAGCCCGGTTTCCGCGCCAGCGCCGGTCATCAGCAGATTCTGGCCGTCCTCGGAACGGAAGAAGCGCAGGTCGGCTTCCGCCGGTTCGACGTCCGTGCGCCCGTCGCTGAGGCGCAGGTAAACGGGCTGCGCCAGCGCCGTCTCGGCCCGCCCGGAGAGGGGCTTGAACGGCTCCGCGCCGGGATGCTCTTCCAGCCCCACCGGCGGCCGGGAGACGATCAACTCGGGATCGGGAAGCGGAGCCTCGTTCGGAGCAGGGGCCTGGACCGAGCCGTCGGGCCGCGCCTGCGGCGCCTGGACGACCTCCGGCCGCGGCACCACCGGCGGCTTGCTTGGAATCTCGGTGGCCTCGGGGTCCTCATGCTCGACCGCGGCGCTCTGCGCGGGAGCCGGGCGCGCGGGCTTCGAAGCCTCGGCCTCCTGCGGCGCGCGCGGCGTGACCGACGCCAGGTACCAGACGCCCGCGGCAACCAATAGGCCGGCGGCGGCGGCCAGCGGCAAAGCCCAGCGGTTCGTGCGTTCGGCCGCGCGAGACGACTGCCGGCGGGACTTCCGCCGCGAAGCGCTCCGCGCCCCGGCCTGGAGGCGGTTCAGCACCGCGGGCGAAAGCATCCCCTGCGGGCGCAGCGGGCGGAGGCCTTCCTCGATGAAACGGTCGAACTCCGTCTCCTGGCGCAACTCGGGATGGAGCGAGAGGTACGCCTCCACTTCAAGGCGCACGGCGGCGTCCATGCGTTCCAGCGGCGTCGTGGCCAGCAAGGTTTTGACTTCTTCAATCGTCACGTGGCATGCCCCGCTATCCCGCGAACAGGTCGGAAAGCTTTTCCCGCAACATCTGCTTGCCGCGATACAAGACGCCCTTGACCTGACCCTGGCTGAGCAACAATTGCTCCGCGATTTCTTCGAAGTTCATGCGGTGCAGGTAGCGCAGGATCAGCGGCAACCGGTAATGCTCCGGGCATTCCGAGATCGCCCGCAGAATCCGCTCCTGCACCGGAAGCTCGTCATGCGCCGCTTCCGTATCCTGAACCTCCCCGCGCAGCCGCCCGCTGTCGAAAGCTTCCTGCAAGCCGCGCACCTGACGATCCTTACGCCGCCGAGTTTCACTCAACACGTGGTGCGCAATCCCCAAGATCCACTGTAGAAAGCGTTGGTCTCGATTGAATCGATCCAAAAACTCGAAGGCCCTTACAAAGGCCTCCTGCGTCATCTCCTGAGCCAACTCCTGGTCGTGCGTGCGGGATACCAGATAGGCGTACACCGGACGTTCGTACTGCGTTACCAACCGGCCGAACGCCTCGGTATCGCCCTCCAGGGCCTGTTCCAGCCAGACGCCCTCAGGGTTCACGTCCCGCGCCACGCCCCTTGCTACAGGGGTATTGACGCCAGAGACGGCCGCGGCACGCTCGTAGGCCATTTTTTCAGGCGTTCCTCATGAGAAGCTGGCGCTGGGCGCCGGCTCCTCCCCCGACCTTAACTTGCTTCATTTTGGGATATATTCAAGCCCCCAGGCACGTCCATGGAAAGGGACTTGGCGCTGAACTAAAGTATGCCTTTGAACGGGCGAAGGCCAATAGCCTGAAAGCACTACCTCGTCGCGGCGGCCCCGGCAGGTCAGGAGAAGGCGGAGATGATACGCGGGATCGCCGCCCTGACTCTGCTGCTCCTGCTGGCAGCTTTTCTCTGGTACACGCTTCGGCTTTCCGAAGAACCGTTGGACGCGCCGGCAGCGAACCCGCCCGTCCCGCCGCCGCCCGCGAGCACGGTCCTCACCGGCGGCCCCGGGCACACGCCGATGACCTTCGTCGACAGCCAACAGTGCCGGCAATGCCACGCCGAGATCTACGACGAGTGGTCCACCGACCAGCATGCCACGGCCTACAGCGAGCCCAATTTCCAGACCTTCACCGAGAACTACACGCGCATTGAATGCCTTTCCTGCCACGCGCCCAAGCCGATGCTCGAGACGGGCATCGAGAACGATCCGCTCCTGCGCGACGCGGGCCGCATTTCGGGCGTGGATTGCCTGACCTGCCACGTTAAAGACGGCCGCGTCCATGGCACCCTAGGCCACACCGCCGGCTGCGACGGGCTGCTCGAGCCGCGGCTCAAGACCAGCCAAGCCTGCTATCACTGCCATCACACGCACAACCTCTTCAAGGAGTTTCTGGCCAGCCCACAGTACAAGGAGGGCCAGACCTGCCAGGACTGCCATATGGCCCCGGTGGAGCGCGCGCTGGCCAAGGGCAGCCCCGTGCGCAAGACGCGGCGCCATTTCATCCACGGCGGCGGGCACGATTCCGAGGCGCTCAAGAAAACCCTCACCATTGACCTGAAGGCCGAGGGGCGCAAGCTGACGGTGACCGTCACCAACGTCGGCGCGGCCCACGGGGTTCCGGGCGAGATCAACAACCGCCAGATCCGCCTCGAGGTTTCCGTGCTGGTCAAACAGAAGGAGACGGTCCAGGGCCGGGAAGTCGAGATGGAGAACGAGATTTCCGCCTGGAAGCGCGAGTTCATGGCGCCGCCGCGCCTGGCGCGCGACAAAATCCCCTCGACCCAGATCATGCCCGGCGAGCCGCGCGCGATCGAGTTCGAGCTGCCCGTCGATCACGGGCGGATCGAGGCCGTGCTGCTCTACAAGCTCGAGAAGACCATGCTGCTGGGCGAGGCCGTCGAGATGGCCCGCGCCGAATTGAAGTTCTAGCCTCATTACGGAAACGATACGATGCGACGACCACCAGGCACGGCCGTACTTCTGGCCCTTCCGATCCTGCTCGGCTGTTCGGGCGGAGCCAGGACGGGGGATGCGGGCGCGGAGGGCAAGGGGGAAGTCGTCCTCTTCTGCTCGCTCGATCCCATCTTTTCGGAGCCCATCAAGGAGGCCTTCGAGCGCGAGACCGGCATCCGGGTCCGCTTCCAGACCGACACGGAAGCGGTCAAGACCGTGGGCCTCGTCAACCGGCTCATCGCGCGCAAGGACCACCCCGAGGCCGACGTCTTCTGGAACAACGAGATCGGCATGACCCTGGTGCTGCAAGAGAAGGGCGTGCTGGAGGCGTACAAGCCGGCCGCCGCGGCCGAGATTCCGGAGCGCTTCAAGGATCCCGACGGCTGGTGGACGGGCTTCGCCTCGCGCGCCCGCGTGATCCTCTACAATACCGACCTGGTCAAGCCCGAGGACGCGCCGAAGACCCTCGCGGACCTGGCGGCCCCGCGCTTCAAGGACCGGGCCGCGATCTCCAAACCGCTCTTCGGGACGGGTTTCACGCACGCCGCGGCGCTCTTCGAGACGCTCGGCCCCGATAAGGCGAAGGACTGGTACCGCGCTCTTAAGGCCAACGGCGTGAAGGTCGCCGCGGGCAACGCGATGGCGCGAAACATGGTCGCCGACGGCGAGGTTGCCGTCTGCGTCACCGACACCGACGACGCCAACGGCGCGTTCCTGAAGAATCGCCCGGTCCGCATGATCTACCCGGACCAGGACGGCGCCGGCGCGCTGGTCCTGCCCAACTCGGTGGCCCTGATCAAGGGCGGCCCGAACCCGGAGAACGCGAAGAAGCTGATCGAGTTCCTGGTGAGCCGGCAAGTCGAGGCGCTGCTGGCCAAGTCCGAGAGCGCGCAGCTTCCGGTCCGCCCGGGCGTGGAGCCGCACGGCGAGCGGTTCGACCCGGCGGCGTTCAAGGCCGTGGAGGTCGACTGGACCCGGCTCGCCGCGCGCTTCGACGAGGTCAAGACGTTCGTGCAGGAGGAGCTGAACTGGTAGGCCCCGCCGCGCCGCAGGCCGCGCCGGGCCGCCGCGCGCGTTCCGCGCTTGCCGTCCTGTACGTGCTCGGCTGCGCCGCGTTCCTGCTCGGGCCGGCGGCGGCGCTTTTCGCCGCGCACCTGAACGCCGAATCCTTCAAGGACTACGAGTGGCCCAGGGCCGCGGAATTCGCGCGGCTGCGGGGGCTCTTCTGGGTCAACGTGCGGATCGCGCTGGGAAGCGCCCTGATCGCCACGCTCTGCGGGGTGACGGTGGCGCTGGCGCTGCACCGCGCGCGGGGCTGGTGGAAGCGCTTTCTCGCCTGCGCCTTCCCGGTCCCGCTGCTGATTCCGCCGACGATCGTGACCATCGCCTACACGCACCTGATCGGGAAACGCGGGATCGCGATGGCGCTCTGGCGCGAGTGGACCGGCGCCGCGGAGCTGCCGTTCTCGATGTACGGCGAGGCCGGCGCCTCCGCCGTGCTGGGCCTCTGCTGGTTCCCGCTGGTCACGATGTCCACGCTCGTCGGGCTGCGCGCGGTCGGGGCCACGGCGATCCAGGCCGGGCGCATCCATGCCGGCCCGTGGACGCGCGTCCGCCACATCGACGCGCCGCTGCTCGCGCCGTACGTCTCCGCCGGCTCGATCTTCGTCGCGTGGCTGGCGCTGGGCGATTTCGAGGTCCCGCCGGTCCTGCTCCTCAACACCTACACGCTGCAGATCTACGCGGCGATCAAGAGCTTCGAGATGGCCAAGGCGCTGGTGCTCTCCGTGCCGCTCCTGGCCGTTACCGCCCTCGTGCTGCTCGCGCGGTACGCGCTGGCGCGGGGGTCGGCGGAGGCCACCATCGACACGTACTGGCGCGCGCGGCCTTCGGCGGAGGCCGGCGCGCGGCCCGGCGGACGCTGGCTGCACGCGGCGGCGCTGGCGATCCTGCTCCTGGCCGTCGCCGCGCCGGTCCTCTCGCTGGTCCACCAGAGCACCGGCTGGGGCATGCTGCGCCGCGCGCTCCAGACGGCCGGCGCGCAGGTCTTCAATACGTTCGGCGCCGCGCTGGGCGCGGCCGCAATCCTGACCGTGGCGGGCGCGCCGTACGCCTGGCTGCTGGCGACGACCCGCGGCTGGCGCCGGGCCGCGCTGGCGCTGCTGGCCTGCGCGCCGCTGGCGATCCCTGGGACGATCCACGGCCTGGCCTGGACCGAGGCGCTGCAACTGACGGCTTGGGGCCGGGCGCTCCTGAATTGCGCGCTGGTCGTCTCCCTGGCGGACGCCGCGCGCTTCTTCCCGCTGGCGGTCTTCCTGCTCGCCGCGACCTTCGCCGCCGTCCATCCGAGCCTCCCCGACGCCGCGCGCCTGGCCGGCGCGGGCCTGCCGCGCCGCTTCAAGCACATCCACCTGCCGCTGACCTACACGGGCATCCTCTCCGCCTTCGCGATCGTCTACGCGCTGAGCGCCGGCGAACTGGCCGCCTCGATCCTGCTCAATCCGGTCGGATTCATGACGCTGCCGGTGCGGATCTCCTCGCTGCTCCACTTCGGGCAGGACGAACTGCTCGCCGCGCTGTGCCTGATCCAGATCTTCCTCTCGCTGCTTCCCTACCTGGCCGCGTCGCTGCTGCTGGAGCGGGTCCTGGAGGTGCGCCTTGGCTGAACGACTGCGGGTGGCGGGCCTGGAGCGGCGTTACGGGTCGCGGGAGATCCTGCGCGGCGTGGGCTTCGAGGTGGCCGACGGGGAGGTGCTCGCGCTGCTGGGGCCTTCGGGGAGCGGGAAGACGACGATCCTCAACGCGGTGGCGGGGCTGGACCGCCCGGACGCCGGGGAGATCGCGTTGGACGGCACGACCGTCTGTGGGCCGCGCGTCTGGCTGCCGCCCGAGCGGCGCGGGATCGGCTTCGTCTTCCAGGGGCAGATGCTCTGGCCGCACATGACCGTCGCGCAGCACCTGGGGTTCGTGCTCCGCGCGCAGGGCGTGACGTCGGGCGAGCGGAGCGAGCGGCTCGCCGCGCAGCTCCTGGACGTGCAGCTTGCCGGGCGCGACGGCGCGTACCCGGCGCAGTTGAGCGGCGGCGAGCGGCAGCGCCTGGCCATCGCGCGCGCGCTGGCGGCGCGGCCGAAGCTGCTGCTGCTGGACGAACCCTGCGCGAACCTCGACGCGCCGCTGAAACTCGAGCTGCTGGCGCTGCTCTCACGCCTGCGCGCGCGGCAGGGCTTCGCGGCGCTCTACGTCACCCACGACGCCGCCGAGGCCTTCGAACTGGCCACCCGCATCGCAATCCTCGACGGCGGGCGGCTGATTCAGCACGGCACGCCGCGGGACCTGCTCGAGCGTCCGGCCAGCGCCGCCGTCGCGCGCCTGCTGGGTCGCGGCGCGCTCCTGGACGGGACGCTCCAGGCCCCCGGCCGGGCCGCGACGCCCCTGGGCGACCTGGAAGTGGAAGGCCCCGCGGGCGCGGCGGCCGGCGCGCGCGTCCAGGTGTACCTGCGCGAGGACGAGCTGCGCGTCGAGGCCGGCGGGCCGCTTTCGGCCACCGTCCAGCGCGCATACCACGACGGGGCCGGCTGGGTCGCCGTGCTCGACGCAAATGGAGTATTCGTCCGCGCGCGGGCGTCGGAACCGCCGACGGAAGGCGCGAAGGTGTCCCTGGCGTCCAAGCGCCCCGCGCGCGCCTACGCGCTCGTGAGCCTTCCATCTTGAATGCCGGGTTGCGTCGGCGCTTTGGGCCGTGCTCTTCGTTGCGCTTCGGTTGGCGTATCTTCTCGATATGCCGCCCCTTCGCGCGCCTCGATCACGACCAAAATCCCTCGACGCCACCTCGCCATTCAAGTTTAAGTCCCACTGGGTTGATCCCGATCCCCCAGTTCTTATCTCTTATCTGCAATCTTCAACCTGCCGATACCGAGACCGTACCTTTCTCGGAGGCCCCGGGCCGATGATTCAGCCGACGAACGCCGCGCCGGGCGCCCTGAGCGCCGAGCGGACGGCCTTCCTGGAGCACCTCGCCGTCGAGCGCGGGCTTTCACCGAACACCCTCGAAGCTTACGGCCGCGACCTGGCGTACTTCGCGGAGTACCTCGAGCGCCGCGGCGGCGCGGCGGGGGAACTGGGCGAAGAGACCGTGGTCGGGTTCCTCGCCGACCTGCGCGCGCGGCGGAACCTGAAGGAGACCTCCATCGCGCGAGCACTGGCGGCGGTGCGCATGTTCCTGCGCTTCCAGGTTCACGAAGGCGCCCTCCACGCCGATCCGTCCGCGGGCGTCGGGGCGCCCAAGCTGTGGCGGCGGCTGCCGCAGGTGCTGAGCCAGGGCTCGGCCGGCTCGCTCGTCGAGGCGCCGAAGCTCGACGGCCCCGCGACGGCGCGGCGCTGGCGGCTGCCCTGCCGCGACCGCGCGATCCTCGAACTGCTCTATGCCTCCGGCCTGCGCGTCAGCGAACTCTGCGGCCTGGGCGCGGCCGACGTGGACCTGGACCTCGGCGTCGCGCGCGTCACGGGGAAGGGCAGCAAGACGCGCATGGTCCCGGTGGGGCGCTCGGCGCTGACGGCCTTGAGGCGCTACCTGGTCCACGTCCGCTCGCGCCACGCGGGCACGGAAGACGCCGGCCGGCTTTTCCTCAGCAAGGGCGGCCGCCCGCTCACGCGGCAGGCCGTCTGGGCGCTGCTCAAGCGCTATGCCGCGGCGCTGGGTCTGCACGCAAAGGTCAGCCCGCACACCTTGCGGCACAGCTTCGCCACGCATCTGCTGGAAGGCGGCGCGAACCTGCGCGTGGTCCAGGAACTTCTCGGCCACGCCAATATCGCCACGACCGAACTCTACACGCACGTGGACGCGAAGCGCCTGCTCGGCGTCCACAGTCAGTTCCACCCGCGCGCGTAACACTCAAAAATCGCCACGCCATCCACGAAAAGACGGTTCGGAAGGAAGTTGAGCACGCTCACCAGGTTATCGCGTGCCAGACCCGATCAATGGGAAGAGGTATCCCAGCGCCATGCCCAGAATCAGCGCGCCCACGAGCACCACCAGCCAGAGCTTGCCCGCGCCGGACTTCGGGGCCGCCGCATCCACGACGCGGGCCGCATCCCCTTCGGGAGCTTGGGCGGCCGCGACCGCCTGAGATTTGGCTTGCGGTTCGGGCGCGTCGCCGGCGCGCTTGGATACTCGTCCCGAGGCTCGCTTGCTCATGCCTTCCATTCCCGTACGCCCGCGCTTCGACCCGCGTTCCCGTTCCGCAATCCGCAATCCGCATGAGTCGTCAGGGCTTTTGCCCGCTGGCGCCCGGCGCTGCGCTCCGCCGGCTGCGCGCGGACTCGACCTCCCGCCAATACCGCTTTTCCTCGTCCGTGGAAGGCGAGAACGGCTGGAGCAGCAGCGGCTCGACCGGGCGCGGCTGGCCGTGCTCGTCCAGCGCCACGAAGGTGACCAGCGCGCGGAAGATCTTGAGCGGATCGCGCGCCTTCTCGAACGAAGTGTACGTGGTAAGCGAGGTATGGCCCACGTGGACCAGCGTCGAACGCACGCGCAACAGCGTTCCATCGCGGACCTGGTGCCGGAACTCGACGCGGTCGATGCCCTTCGTCACCAGGTTCGCCTCGGCCTTCAGGTGCGCCATCGCGCCGATGTAGGCGTGCTCGTCGAGCCACTCCAGCAGGCGTCCGCCGTAGAGGAACCCGTGGTGGTTCAGGTGTTCTGGGCGGATCAGGATCATCGACTCGGTTGGCATGCAGGTCCTCGCTCGGCGCGGGAAGGCCTACAGTCTTCTAACCGAAACCCAATAAGCGAGTTGAGTCAAATCCGGTACTCAGGCCCGGCCGGCCGGTCCCGGGCCGCCGCGCCGGCCTGGAACCCCGTGGACTTTCAGGGTGGGCTCGGGTAAGTTACAACCCATGAGGTTGCAGGAACTTCGACCCACGGCCGGCATGGCTCGGCGCCTGCGCATCGGCGCTTCCGCCGCGATGGTGCTGGCCACGGCCGTCAGCGCGCAGGCCGCCGCGCCGGAGTCTCCCTTGGCCGGGGACGGCTCCACGCCGCTCAACGTGCCCCGCGTCGATCTGGCTTGGGCCGTGCGGGGCGGCGCCACGTGTGCAGCCTGCTCCACGCGCTCGGCCCTCGCCCGTCACGCCGCGCAGACGATCCACGCGCTGGACCGCCTTGGCGCGCCGCTGCTCCGTATCGCGCCCCCGGTCCGCGAGTCCGAACCCCGCGAAGCCGGCGAGGCGCATTCGACCTATCGCCTGCGGCTCGAGCCCGGTTCGTGCAGCCGCCAGCCCTCCGCGCCGTAGCGTCCCGTCCCTCCATCATTCGCCAGGTCTATTCCGGGCGCCGTGATCGGCGGCCCGCGCGATTGTACCGCAGTTGGAGCGACGCAAGGAGTTTCCCGCCATGTCGATGGACGCCGTAACCGAATTCGTCGGGAACATGATCGGCACGATCTTCGGGTCGCGCTCGGCGAAGATCATCAAGCGGCTCGTGGGCCGCGTCGAGGCGATCAACGCGCTGGAGGCGCGGATCTCGAAGTTCACCGACGCCCAGTTGAAGGAACGCACGCTGGCCTTCCGCGCCGAGATCGCGGCCCTGCGGGCCAAGGATCCCAAGGCCGACGCGAACGGGAAGATCGAAGCCTACCTCGATTCGATCATGCACGAGGCCTACGCGCTGGTCCGCGAGGCCAGCAAGCGCACGCTGGGCATGCGCCATTTCGACGTCCAGCTCATTGGCGGCATGGTCCTGCATAAGTGCACGATCGCCGAGATGGTGACGGGCGAGGGCAAGACCCTCGTCGCCACGCTCCCCTGCTACCTAAACGCGCTGCCCCGCCGGCCGCATGAGTACGCCTACGTCCACGTGGTCACGGTCAACGATTACCTGGCGCGCCGCGACGCCGACTGGAACCGGCCCGTCTTCGAACTGCTGGGCCTCACGTGCGGGTCGATCCAGTCCAACATGGACAGTTGGGAGCGCCATCCGATCTACGCGTCCGACATCGTTTACGGCACCAACAGCGAGTTCGGCTTCGACTACCTGCGCGACAACATGAAGCCCGAGGCCGAGCGGCAGGTGCAGCAGGTGCGCCACTTCGCGATCATCGACGAGGTGGACAGCATCCTGATCGACGAGGCGCGCACGCCGCTGATCATCAGCGGGCCCCCGGAGAAGGGCGAGATCGAGAAATTCAACGTCGCCGCGCGCCTGGCCGCGCACCTCAAGCGCGTGCCCGAAGAGGAGCAGGAGCGCGTCGAAAACCTGCGCCTGCAAGGCGCCTTCGAAGAGGCGCGCGAAGGGCATTACATGGTCGACGAGAAGGACCACTCGGTGGCCCTGACCCAGGCCGGCATCGCCGAGTGCGAGCGCTTCCTGAAGATCGACAACTTTTACACCGGCCAGCACATGGACTGGCCGCACTTCATCAACAACGCGCTGAAGGCCAAGGAACTTTACAAGAAAGGCAAGGAGTACGAAGTCGCGCCCGGACGCGAGGGCAAGCTCGAGGTCCTCATCGTCGACGAGTTCACCGGGCGCATGATGTACGGTCGGCGCTGGTCGGACGGCCTGCATCAGTCCGTCGAGGCCAAGGAGATCCTGGCCGGCGAGCGGCTGGTGCTGGAGGCCGAGTCGCAGACCCTGGCCACCGTCACCATCCAGAACTTCTTCAAGCTCTACAAGAAGCTCGCGGGCATGACCGGCACCGCGGTCACGGAGTCCAAGGAGTTCGGGCAGATCTACAAGCTGGAAGTCGCGAGCATTCCCACCAACCGCCCGATGCGCCGCCTGAACCACGCCGACGTGATCTACGGCACCGAAAAAGAGAAGTGGGACGCCGTCTGCGAGGAGATCGAGCGCTACCACGCCGCCGGCCGCCCGATCCTGGTCGGCACCACCTCCGTCGAGAAGTCCGAGCGCCTCGCGGGGCTGCTCGAGCGCCGCGGCTACCGCGACAAGTTCAGCGTGCTGAACGCCAAGCAGCACGAGAAGGAGGCGCTCATCGTCGCCAAGGCCGGCGAACTGGGCGCGATCACCGTCGCCACCAACATGGCCGGCCGCGGCACCGACATCCTGCTCCGCGAATTCAGCTACGCCGGCCAGATCGAGTTTTGGCAGCGCACCAAGCTGAGCGACTGCGACTGGTTCCTGGCGCCCAGGGATTTCGACGCCGGCCGCCCGCTCGCCGAGATGCAGGAGCACCTCGACGGCTACTGGGCCAAGCACTTCCTCGACGAGAAGGTCTTCAAGGACACGCCCCAGGAAAAGCGCCGGCAGGCGCTCGAGAAGTTCTGGACCGAGCGCGGGATACCGCACCTGAAACTGGCGCGGAGCGTCCGCGAACTCGGCGGGCTCCACATCGTCGGCACCGAACGGCACGAGTCGCGGCGCATCGACAACCAGCTCCGCGGGCGTTCCGGCCGCCAGGGCGATCCGGGTTCCAGCCGCTTCTTCCTTTGCCTCGACGACGACCTGATGCGCATCTTCGCCAAGGATTGGGTGCGCAACTTCCTGCGCCGCAGCGGCATGAAGGATGGCGCGGCCATCGAGTCACGCCTCGTCAGCCGCAGCATCGAGAAGGCCCAGCGCCGCGTCGAGGAGCACAACTTCGGCATCCGCAAGCGCCTGCTCGAGTACGACGAGGTCATGAACGAGCAGCGCAAGCTGATCTACGGCCTGCGCCAGAAGGTCCTCGAGTGGCAGGACCTCAGCGAGACCATGACCGGCTGGCTCGAGGACGTCGTCGCGCTGTCCGTGCGCGCCGAAGCCGGCGGGGAGGACTCCCCCTCCACCGATACCATGCGCTCCATCCACCAGGCCGTCGTCAAGCAGTTTCCCGTCGAGGCGCGCTTCGAGGACCTCGACGGCCGGCCGCTGCAGGAAGTCGAGGACCTCTTCGTCCGCCTGGTGAAGGAGAAGTACGAGGCCCACGACAAGGAACTCGGCGAGGTCGATTTCCCCAAGTCGCACCTAGTCAACTACAGCGCCGAGGAACTGGCCCTGCCGCCCGAACGGCGCGTCGAGATGGTTCGGCGGAAGCTTGCGGACCTCTCCGGCCGCCCGGCGCAGGATCTGCGCCTTAACGAGGAACCGATCCTCAACGGCATGCTCCCCACCACCGTCGAGAGCTTCCGCAAGGTCCGCAAGCTGCGGCTCATCGAACGCTTCCTGCTGCTGGACCTCATCGACACCAAGTGGAAGGAGCACTTGCAGAACATGGACGTGCTCCGCGAGGGCATCCACCTGCGCGGCTACGCCCAGAAAGATCCCAAGCTCGAGTACAAGCGCGAAGGCTTCTCGCTCTTCGAGGAGATGTTCAACAGCATGAAGGCGCAGGCCGCCGGCATGCTCTTCCGCCTTCAGCTCAGCGAGGAGATCGCGAAGCAGGAAGTCCAGAATGTCTGGAACCTGGACGAGGCCGAGACCGTCAAGGAAGAGGCCAAGAGCGCCTTCGAGACGGCGGCGCCCGCTGCCGGCGGCAGCGAGGAGATGGCCGCGCAGTCCGAACACGGCGGCTCCGACGTCAAGGCCATCGAGACCATCCGCCGCAGCGGCAAGCGCATCCTGCCCAACGAACCCTGCCCCTGCGGCAGCGGGAAGAAGTTCAAGAAGTGCCACGGCCGTTTCGGCGACATGGACGGCGGGGATCAAGGCGCCGACGCCGCCAGCGAAATGCGCGGGAAGGCGAAGATGGGCGGATAAAAGGAGGGGGAGGCGCCTGCCTCCGCTGCGGTCGTTGGCGCTCTCGACGGCCTTGCCGGGCGATACAATTCGAGCCTGCCTGTGCAGCAAGGGCGCGGCTTTCGGCATCCTGTGGTGGGAACTCGGCGCTTTTTGAAGTCCGCGCAGGCGGGTAGGATCGTCTTCCTTGAGGAGGGGTTCATGGTTCGCCTGCTCGCCTTCGCCGTCCTGGCGCTCCTGCCCGGTTCGAGCCTCGCCGTCCTGGCCGGGGAAGCCGAAGGGGAGGGCACGAGCGGCGAGAGCGGCTTCGTCGAGATCGAGCCGCGCCAGGATCAAGCCATCGAGAAGGGCCTTAACTGGCTCTCCAAGAACCAGGGCCGCGACGGGGCGTGGGGTTCCGCCGGCTCGGGCGGGCAGTACCGCATGGCCATGACGAGCCTCGCGGGGCTGGCCTTCCTTGCCGCGGGACAGACCCCGGGGCGCGGGAAGTACGGGCGCACGGTCGAGCAGGCTATCGACTTCATTCTCAAGCACCAGGGCCGCGACGGGCTCTTCGGCGCCAACGACGGGCAGGAGATGTACGGCCACGGCTTCGCGATGACCTTCCTGGCCGAGGCCTGCGGCATGACGCCGGCCTCCGAAGTTCCGCCCAACCTCAAGGACGCTCTCGACCGCGCCGTGAAGCTCACCGCGCGCGCGCAGTCGAGCTGGGGCGGCTGGTACTACAGCCCCAACTCGGGCAGCGACGAGGGGTCGGTCACCATCACCCAGGTCCAGGCCCTGCGCGCCTGCGCGAACATCGGCATCAACGTCCCCGACCGCACGATGAAGCAGTCGCTCTCCTACATCCACAAGTCGCAGAACTCGGACGGTTCGGTCCGCTACACCGCGCGCTCGGCCGGCGGCGGCTCCGTCGCGCTCACCGCCGCGGGCGCCGAATTGCTGATGATGGCTGGGCAGTACAACACGCCCGAAACTCAGAAAGCCGTGGAGTACCTCAAGCGCAACCTCGACCCCGACCGTTCCCGCGGCTACCACGACTTCTACACCAACTTCTACGGCGCCCAGGCCATGTCCCAAGTCGGCGGCGCGGCCTGGGCCAAGTACTACACCAAGCTCCGCTCGCGCCTGATCTCAAGCCAGGACGCCGCGGGCTCCTGGAGCGGCGACATCGGGACCACCTACAGCACTTCCATCGCGGTCATGATCCTGAGCATCCCCTACCAGTACCTGCCCATCTGGCAGAAGTGAGCGCCATGCGCCGCGCGCTCCGTCGCGTCGAGCTTGCTTGCCTTCCGCTGCTGCTCGCGGCGCTCGCGCTGCATGCGGTCGAAGCCGAGCCCCTCCGCCCTTCGGTTAAGGCCAGCATCGCGAAAGGCGAAGTCGACCGCGCGCTGGCCATGGCGCGGGAGGGCGTCGAGCAACGCCCAGGCGAGGCGCAAGCCTGGGCGGACCTCGCCGCGGCACGCTACCGCGCCGCCGATTTCGAGGGCTGCGAGGTTGCGGCCGAGAAGGCGCTGGGCTTGGACGAGAAGAACGCCGATGCGCGGGTCGCCCGCGCCCGCGCCCGTTTCACGCGCGGGGCCGGCGCGGCGGCCGTCGAGGACCTCCGCCGCGCGCATGAATTCGAGCCCCGCCATGCTCTCGCGCTGCGCCTGCTCGCCGGCGGCGCCGACTTCAACGCCGACCGCGCGCGCGTGCGCGAACTGGCCGGCGAGTTCCTGAAGCTCGATGCCCCGAAGGACGACCTCTTCGCCAACCATCTGCGCCAAGGTCTCGCGCTGCTGGACGCGCTGGGCGAGGAGCCCGTCAACGTCTATCCCCTGCGCGAGCAAGTCCCCGAACGCTTGAGTCTGCCCATGCGCAACCTGCCGGGCGGGCCGAGCATCGAATTGAAGGGGCCGGCCGGCGCGCGAGTAACGTTTCTGCTGGATACGGGCGAGGAATCGCTGACGCTCCGCGCGGAGACGGCCAGGCGCCTTGGCGCGAAGTTGCTTTCCGAGATGCCCGCCGCCACCGCCACCGGGATCGCCTCCATGAAGCAGGCGCTCGTCCCGTCCCTCGCCGCCGGGGAGTGGACCGTCCGCAACGTGCTCGCCTCCATCGGGAGCCAGGACATCGTCGGCCCGGCCTTCTTCGAGGGCTTTCGCGTGAAGCTCGACTTCCCGAAAGGCGAAGCGGTCCTGGCGCGGCAGGATCCTGGCGCGGCGCCTAACGCGGACGACCTGGCGCGGGCGCCCGAGGGCTTCCGGCGCTTCCGCTTCCGCCGCCTGGGCGGGCTGGTCTGCGTCCCGCTCGCCAGCCCCGGCCTCACTTCGCCCCCGGAGCGCCCGGCCTGGGGCGTTCTCGACACCGGTTGCGAGCCGACCTGCGTGCTTTTCCCTGGCTACGTCGGCGGCCTGAAGGCCGCGCACGGGCGTCCGCCGCTTGCCCTTCCGATCCCCGGCGGCCTGGGCGGCGCGGCGGCCGGTTCGGGCGGCGGAGACGCCCGGGTGCTCCCGGAGTTCCAGCTCGCGTGGCTGCAACAAATCCAGGACGCCTCGCCTGCGCTCTGCTCGGCCTCGGTGGCGAGCATCAACAAGGTGCTGGAGGTCGAACTGGCCGGCGTGATCGGCTGGCCGCTGATCGGCCGCGCCTTCAGGTCCATCGAGATCGACTTCGAGCGCTGCGTCCTGACCGTCGAGCCGCGCGCGCGAAGATAGTCAGGCCTTCCGCGTGATCCAGGTTCCCACGTGCGGCTGCCCGCGGCAGGCGTGGATCTCGCGCGTCTGCGGCGAGAGGATCACGCAGGCGTTGGTGCTTACCTGGTCGGGGCCGTGGTGCCGGCAGAGCGCCAGGTCGGCTCCGCCGTCGTGGTCCGAGAGGAAGCGCTTGAGGTCATCGATTCCGATCTTGCCGGCGTGTTGCGCCATCAATTCCGACAGCCGGGCCTGCCGGCGGCAGGTCGAGGCGGACGGCGGCTCGGGGTCGAAGGGCTTGAGTTCCTCGTCGAGGTAGTGGTTGCAGTGCGTGTACGTCCCACTCGCCACCGGGACTTCGGCGCAGCGCGTGGCGCTGCATTCGAACCCCGCGGCTTCCCCATTCGGCCCGCCCACGTAATAGTAGTGCGCGCCCGCGCGCGGCGAGCCGCGCACGGCCTCCGCGGCTTCCTCGAACGATTCGCTGCGAAGCGCGCGATGCAGGACGGTGAGGTACTGCACGCCGGGGCGCGCGTCGTTGCCCTTCAGGTTCGTGTTGCCCACGGCGACGCCGGCCGCGTTGACGCCGATCAGGGTCAGGCAGCCCGTCAGCGTCAGGCTTGCCGTGGCCGGCGCGTCCTGGGGCTTGCGCGCGACGAGCCGCACGAACGGCATGTTGTCGGTCTTGAGATCCCAGTTCTGGCCCAGCAGGAGCCTGCCCGTCGCCGAGCGGTTCGGCGCGACGATGAAGTGCGAGCAGCCTTCCAGCTCGGCGCGCGGCCCGAAAGCGAGCACGTCTTGCAGGTCGGTCAGCCCCTGCAGCACGTAACACTGCTCAAGCGTTAAGTCCGCGCCGCGCGCGATGCCGGCGAATTCATCCCAACCCACCGGATCGTAGGCCTCGGTGGCGGGGGAGGCCCTTCCGCGCGACGGCGAGCGCCTCGTCTTCCGTGAAGCGCCGCCCGCGCTCTTCCGCGAAGAGCCTCGCCCAGCGCATGCGGATCGCGTACAGCTCGCGCGCCTCGGCGCGGAACTGCGCGCCGAAGGCCTCGCCCATCGCGCGAGGCGAGCCTTCGAGTTCGACGGCCGGCAGGTCCATGAAGCGTCTCCACGGGGTTGCGCCGCGGTCCGGAACGGGCCGTCGGCTTGACCGTCCAGCGGCCCGAACTATACTCCTACCTGCCATCAGCGCGCACGTCCAAGCGTCGCCCTTTTGCGCCTATCACGGGGGTGTTCCATGCCGCGCAACGTCGTCGTGGCCCAGTCGGGCGGGCCTTCGCCGGTCATCAACAACTCCCTGCGCGGCGTGCTCGAAACCTGCAAGCGCCATCCCGACAAGTTCGGGACCGTCTATGCCGGCTGGCACGGCATCGAGGGCGTGCTCAAGGAAGAACTCCTCGACCTGAGCGCGCAGGCGCCCGACGAGGTCGCGCTGCTGCGCGTCACCCCCACCGCCGGTTCCATCGGCACCTGCCGCTACAAGCTCAAGAAGGAGCACGCCGAGGACTTCGACCGTGTCATCGAGGTCTTCAAGCGCCATGACGTCGGCTACTTCTTTTACATCGGCGGCAACGATTCGATGGACACCGCCAACAAGGTCAGCCTGATGGCCCGCGAGAAGGGCCTGGAATTGGTCGGGATCGGCGTGCCCAAGACCATCGACAACGACGTGGGGGACAGCGAGTTCAAGCTGATCGACCACACGCCCGGCTACGGCAGCGTCGCGCGCTACTGGCTCAACACGGTCGCCGCGGCCAACGAGGAGAATTCCGGCTCCAGCCCCGCCGACCCGGTGCTGGTGCTCCAGGCGATGGGGCGCAAGATCGGCTTCATTCCCGCCGCCGCGCGCCTGGCCGACCCCGGCCGCGAACTGCCGCTGCTGATCTTCCTCGCCGAGTCCAACCTCACCCTCGAGGAGGTCCACGCGAAGGTCAACGAGACGCTGGGCAAGCACGGCCGCGCGATCGTCGTCGTCAGCGAGGGCTTCAACATCCCCGAGGACGTGCTGGGCGCGACCCGCGACGCCTTCGGCCACGTCCAGTTCAGCGCCAGCCGCACCACCGTCGCGCAGGTCTTCGTCAACTACCTCAACGACAAGGGCCTCTGCGTGCCCGGCAGCGCGCGCGGCCAGGTCCCCGGCACCGACCAGCGCGGCAGCATCTACCACGCTTCCCCCGTGGACCTCGAGGAGGCCTACCGCGTCGGCGAGAAGGCCGCCGAGCTGGCCGCCGAGAATCAGAACGGGCAGATGGCCACGATCCTGCGCAAGCGCGGCAGCATCTACGGCGTCCACTACGCCAACGTGCCGCTCCACGAGGTCGCCAACAGCGAGCGGGCGTTCCCGAAGCACTGGATCACCGCCGACAAGGCCGACGTCACCGACGAATTCCTCGCCTACGCGCAGCCGCTCGTCGGGGAGGACTGGGTCAGCGTCCCGCTGCTCAACGGCCGCCCGCGCTTCACGCGCTTCAAGCCCATCTTCGCCGAGAAGAAGTGTCCCGCGTACGTGCCCGTCGGCTACCGCAAGAAGAAATAAAACCCGCAACCTGGACCAGGAGCCGCCCATGTCGGACGTCGCAAAGCTCAAGGCGTTCAAGCCCCAGCACCCCTTCTTCGTCGGCATCGACTCCGACGGCTGCGTCTTCGACACGATGGAGATCAAGCAGAAGGAGTGCTTCATCCCCAACATCATCAAGCTCTACGGCGGCCAGTCGGTCAGCAAGTACCTGCGCGAATGCGCCGAGTTCGTCAACCTGTACTCCAAGTGGCGCGGCGTGAACCGCTTTCCCGCGCTGCTCAAGAGTTTCGAGCTGCTCGCCGAGCGCCCCGAGGTCCGCGCGCGGGGCTTCAAGAATCCGGACCTCTCCTCGCTGCAGGCCTGGACCGAACGCGAAACGAAGCTCGGCAACCCCGCGCTCAAGGCCGAATCCGAGAAGACCGGCGACGCCTGCCTCAAGCTGACCTATCGGTGGTCGGAGACCGTCAACAAGGCCGTCGAGGAGATGGTCTTCGGCATCCCGCCCTTCCCCATGGTCCGCGAAAGCCTCCAGAAGCTCACCGGCCGCGCGGACAAGATCGTTTGCAGCCAGACGCCGACCGAGGCGCTGGTCCGCGAATGGGAAGAGCACGGCATCCAGGGCTTCGTGGAGTTCATCTGCGGGCAGGAGATGGGCACCAAGACCGAGCACCTGGCCTTCGCCAGCGGCGGCAAGTACGAGCCCGGCCGCGTCCTGATGATCGGCGACGCGCTCGGCGACCTCAAGGCCGCGCAGGGCAACAAGGCGCTCTTCTATCCGATCATGCCCGGCGACGAGGACGCGAGCTGGACGCGCTTTCACGACGAGGCCATCGACAAGTTCCTCGGCGGCGCCTTCGCCGGCGACTACCAGAAGCAATTGATCCGCGACTTCGAGAAGCGGCTCCCGGAAACGCCGCCGTGGAAGAAGTGAACAGTGAACAGTGAACAGTAAACAGTAAACAGTAGCAGCAGATCGACAAAAGTAGTTGTAGTTCACTGTTCACTGTTCACTGTTCACTGTTCACTGTTCACTGATTTCTGTTTACTGCCCTTCTATAAGTCCCTCGTACTCTGTGCCCTCCAGGCTCCCGCCTGCTTGCTTGAAGCTCTCCAGGTCGATATCGCGCAGCGTGAACGTCGTCTCATGCCGAATGGCATTGAGCACCGTCTCGCCCTTCGATTCCATCTGAGCCAACTCCTCCGGCGGTAGTTTGTCCACCCAGCGCGGGAACTGGCTGTTGGCGCGCGCGGGCTGCGGTTCCGGCAAGTTGTAGTTCTTCAGGCGCCCGGCAGCGTCGAGCGAGTCGGCGAAGCCGTGCTTTCGCTCCCAGGCCTCCAGGGCGGCCTTCATCTCGTCCGCGCGCCGGCGCTCGGCGGGCCGCGCCTCGCCCAGCAGCAGGTTCGCCGCCTCCCGCGGGTCGGCGGCCAGGTCGTAGAGTTCCTCCCAGCCATCGCGGAGATAGTAATTGTACTTCCAGTTTCCGCGCCGCAGGGAGAGCCAGCGCCCGGCTTCGTGGCCGATCTCCAGCACGATCTCGCTGCGCGGTTCGGCGAGCCCGCCGCCGGGCCGCCCGAGCAGCGAGGCGCCGGGCAGCGCGGGCGTCCCGGGATAGGGGACCCGGGCGAGGTCCAGGAAGGTGGGGGCGAGGTCGAGCAGCGAGACGAACTCCTCGCGCACCGCGCCGGCCTCGATCCGGCCCGGAAGCCGGGCCAGGAAGGGGATGCGCGTGGAGCCCTCGTACGGGATGCTCTTCTGCCACTGGCCGTGGTCGCCGAGCATCTCGCCGTGGTCGCTGACGAAGGCCACCAGCGTCCGTTCGGCCAGGCCCAGCGCGTCCAGCGCGCGCAGGATCCGCCCGACGCCGTGGTCGATCAGGCTGATGGAGCCGTAATAAAGGGCCTTCACGCGCTTGAGGCGCTCCGGCGACGAATTGCCCATGCTCGCGTAGTCGCGCATGTAGCGCCGCTGCGGCGTCATGCTCTCGCGGGGCCGGTCGTAGTTGAACGGCGGCGGGATCGTCTCGAACGGGTATTTCGAGGCCCAGGGCTCCGGTGGATTCCATGGCGGGTGCGGCGCGATCCAGCTCGACCAGCAGAAGAACGGCCGCCGCCGGTGGGCCTTCAGGAACTCGATCGTCCGGTCGGCCACCCAGGTGCTGCCGTGGCGTTCCTCGGGGATCGCCGAGACCTGCGGGAGGTGGTAGAGCAGGTTGCGGACGCCGTGGACCTCGCGCTTGTGCCCGTAGCCGTGCGCCTTGAGATACAGCAGGTACTCGTCGTCCTCGCGGTGGTCGGGGATCTCCTCCATAAGCTCCATGCGGTGGAAGCCGAAGTGCCGGCGCACCGGGCGGAAGTGCATCTTGCCGATGCCGCGCGTCGTGTAACCGGCCAGGCCGAGCAGTTCCATGACCGTGGGCAGTTGCGGTTCGGGGTTGGGGACGTTGTTCCCGTGGCGGCCGTGGCGCGCGCAGCGCTGCCCGGTCATGAAGCTGTGCCGCGCCGCGATGCAGACGGGAACCGGCGTGTAGGCGTTGGCGAAGCGCGTCCCTTCGGCGGCGAGCCGGTCCAGCGCCGGCGTGCGGATGACCGGGTGCCCCGCGCAGCTTAGCGCGTCGGCGCGCATCTGGTCCACCATCAGCACGAGGATGTTGGGGGTCTGGGCGGCCTGTTCGGCGGGCATGCGCGGCTCCTCCCGGGGGAAGCGCCCACTTTACCGCCGCCGGGCGCCCCTTGCAGCGAAGTTCGATCCTTTCCGCGCGTCCGGAATTGACCGGACAGACCGGTGCGTGGTTGCTATCCTGGAGCCCCCATGAACGAACCTTCCCTGGATGCAGCGAACGCTGGAGGCGGCCCCGCCTGGCGGCGCGGGCTGGCCTTCCTCACCGTCGCCCTGATGGGCCTTTCCTTCAACCTGGGGTACTACCTTTTTCACTGGCTGCCCGGCCCGCTCTTCAAGCTGCTGCCCGGCGGCCTGCAGCACCATCTTGAAGCGGAGAAGCCGCTCTACTTCTCGCCCCTGGACGCGCTCCTGCCGCTGCTGCTGCTGGTGCTGGCTTGGGACCTGTTCAAGGGGCGGATCCGGGACTGGGCGCTGCCGCTCCCAAACCTGCTCTGGGCGCTGGCGGCGCTCGTGAGTTTCGCCTGGGTCGATTCCGGCGGCCGCGGTTCGTGGTTCAAGTCGGCGCTGCTCCAGACGGGGCTGGTGGCCGTCTGCGGCGTGTGGGCCTTCCGGCATTTCATGCGGGACTTGAAGACCGCGCGCGCGCTGGCGCTGGTCCTCGGCGCGAGCCTCGGCGTCTGCCTGCTCGCGGCGCTTTACCAGTACGCCGCGCCGGTGGGCCGGCCGCTGAAGCCCGGCGAGCACGACCTGGCCCTGGCGGGCGGCTACACGAACCTTCGCGTCAGCGGCTGGTACGACTACCGCGGGCAATTGGCCGCGCAGGTCGCGATGCTCGTCCCGGCCTGCGTGGCGCTGCTGGCGCTGGGGCGCGATCCGGCCGCGCGGATCGCCGCGGGCGCGGCGGCCATGGTGGGCCTCTGCGTCTGCCTCAGCGGCGGGGGCGTGATCGGGGCGAGCGCCGGCGTGCTGGCCGTTGCCGCCGCGCTCTGGTCGTCTCGCCAGCACCTGCCCTGCGGCCCGCTCCAGACCACCCCGGGCTGGAAGGCCATCCTGATCGCCTTCGGGCTCGTCGCGGCCTTGGGGGTCGTCTTGCCGCTGCTCCCGCGCAAGAACCCCGAGGCGCTCTGGGACTCGCTCACCCTGTACCGCAAAGTCGATACCGAGAAGGGCAAGCGCGCCATGGAGACCGCCCGGTTGCGCCGCCACCAGGCCGCCTTGGCGCTGCTGAGCGACCGGCACGCGTGGAAGAAGGGCGTCGGCGCCGGCGGCTTCCAGAGCGCCGTCAACGTACACTACGACGACCTGGCCTACCCCAAGCCCGGCGCGAACACCGACGACGAGGCCGCCTTCGACCAGGACGCCGACGAGCCCTTCAGTTTCGGGCTCTACGAGACCACCGCCGTCGAACTCGGCATCGGCGGGCTGCTGGCCGTGGTCTTCGTCTATCTCGCGTGGGCCGGCGCGGCGCTCGCCGCGTTTCTCAAATCCGCCGAAGACGACGCGCGCATGCTCGCCCTGGCCAGCCTGGGCGCGGCCGCCGGCGCGGCGGTCTTCTCGATCTTCGGCCACCCGCTCGTGCGCGGCTGCGGCGGCACGTGGGCCTTCTTCATGGGCTTGGCCTTATTTCTGAATGCGCGGGCTTCCGAGCAAGCGGCGAATAGGTAGTCGAAAGTCGCAAGCTCTAAAGAGATTAATGCTGCGAGATTCTGCAGGTACGGAATACTTTCCCAGAACCCAGAACCCAGAACCCAGAACCCGAGTCAACCTTTCACGCCCACCAGTACGCAGCGCGAGGTATTCTCGGCGTACGCTTCGCCAAGCAGGCTCCCGAAACGCGCTCGAACGGAGAGCCCGGTTTCGGCGAAGAGCCCGGCCAGTTCGTCGGGCGCGTAGGCGCGTACGGATTCAACCATCCTCCGCTTTTCGGCGCGGCTGGCGGCATCGAGTACCGCGATGGCTTTCTCGATCCGCCCGCGCGCGGGGTCGTAGCGGCGCGTCTCGACGAGCGTCTCGCCGCCGGCCGCGCGCTCCGAACTCGGGGCCAGGTTGGCGAGCGTGTGGGGCAGGTTGAGGAAGTCCAGCAGCAGCACGCCCCCGGGCCGCAGGACCCGCGCGGCCTCGCCCAGCGCGCGGCGGTTTTCGGCCTCGTCCTCGAAATAGCCAAAGGAAGTGAAGAGGTTGACGACGGCATCGAAGGCCCCGGAGGCGAACGGGAGCGCGCGCATGTCGGCGCGCACGCTGGGCGGGGCGCCCGGCTGGGCCGCGCCGCAGCGGAGCAGCGCCAGGGAGAGGTCCGCGCCGACGACGGCGAGGCCCGCCTCGCGCAGGCCGCGCGCGTAGCGCCCCGCGCCGCAGCAGAGGTCCAGCACGCGCCCGCCCCGCGCCCCGTGGGCTTCGAGCGCGCGGACCAGGAAGGGCACTTCGCGCCGCGCGGCATCCTCGTCACGGTGCGCGTAGCGCGCCAGGTAGTCGCCCCCGAAGGCCTCGACGTACCAGGGCGGGTCGGTCGGCGGTCGGTCGGCCAAGGTCTCTCCGCTGGCGAAGCGAATGCGTGGAACTAGACTCGAGTGCTCCATGAACGATCGCGAAGCGCCGGAAGCATCCTACCACGAGACGCGCACGGAAGTCCGGTACGCCGAGACGGACCAGATGGGCTACGCGCACCACGCCTGCGCCGTGGCCTGGTTCGAACTGGGCCGCGTGGCCTGGATGCGCGAACTGGGCTGCCCGTACCGCGAACTCGAGGCGCGCGGGATCCTGATGCCGGTGGTGCGCCTGGACCTGCGCTACGTCGCGCCGGGGCGCTTCGAGGACAACCTGGTGATCGGCACGCGGCTGCTGGAACTCCGCCGCGCGCGCGTCGTCTTCGAGAATCGCGTCGAGCGCGAGGCGTCGGACGGGGCCCGCGAGCTGCTCGTTCAAGGCGCGGTGGAACTGGCCTGCGTCGACCGCGAGGGTCGGATTCAGCGCCTGCCCGGCGACGTCCGCGCGCGCTTCGAAAGCAGGCTGCCCGGGGGCGCCGGGCCGGTGCGCCCGTGACCGCTGCCGCGGCGGGCGAGCCCAAGGTCGTGACGCCGCCGCCGCCGGCCCCGCCGCTGCCGCATCTGCTGCGCTGGACCGCCCCGCCGCTGGCCGCGCTCTTCGCACTCGGCATCGCCCTGCGCCGTACGGCCTACGACCTGGGATTGAAGGCGGTCCGGCGCGCGCCGCTGCCGGTCCTCTCGGTCGGCAACCTCACCGTCGGCGGGACCGGCAAGTCGCCCATGGCGGCCTACCTGGCCAAGGGCCTCCTGGCCCGCAAGCGCAAGCCCGCGATCCTGATGCGCGGCTACGGCGCCGCGCGCAGCGAGGACCTCAACGACGAGGCGCGCGAGATGCTCCGGCGCGTGCCCGACGCGAACCTGATCGTCAACCCCAACCGCTACGAGGGCGCCTGCGAGGCCCGCGACAACGGGCTCGACGTCGCGCTCCTCGACGACGGCTTTCAGCACTGGCAGCTCGCCCGCGACCTCGACCTCGTGCTCCTCGATGCGACCGACCCATTTGGCGGCGAGCACCTGCTGCCCTGGGGCCGCCTGCGCGAGCCGCCCGAGGCCCTCGCCCGCGCGGGCGTCGTGATCCTGACTCGCTGCGACCAGGTTCCGCCCGGGCGCCTCGAGGAGCTCGAAGCCCGCGCCCAGCGCCTGGCCCCCCGCGCCCTGATCTGCGCCGCGAGGCACCGCCCCGTCGGCTTGCGCAAGGTCTACGAAAAGGTAGAGCCCGTGCCGCCGGAGACCCTCGCCGGGCGCCGCGTCCTGGCCGTCTGCGGGCTCGGCCACCCCGGCGCCTTCTACGCCACCCTCGCCGCGCTCGGCGCGCGCATCATCGGTTCCGTCACCTATCCGGACCACTTCGACTACGAACGCGTCGGGATCGCCGGCCTGGAAGAAGCCGCCGCGAAGTTCGACCCCGAGTGGATCGTCGTCTCGGCCAAGGACGCGGTGAAGCTCGAGGGCCTGCACGGCGCCAAACTCAGCCGCCCGCTGTGGGCCCTGGAGATCAGGACGCAGATCGTGAGCCGCGAGGAGGAACTGTGGAACCGGATCGAGCACATTCTGGCCCGGACGGCGGCGCCGTAAAGACCCTGCGCAAGGCCCTGCGTCTGCTGGAGGAACTCGCCCGCCGGCAGCCCGCGGGCGTCACGGATCTCGCACGCGCCCTGCGCATCCCCAAGAGCCGCGCCAGCCGCTTTCTGAGCACCCTCGCCGCCGAAGGCTACGCCGAACGGCTCGCCGACGAGCGCTACGTGCTGGGGCCGCGCCTGGTGGACCTGGCCGGCGCCGCGCAGGTGGCGCGGCTGTGGGTGGGAGGGCGAAAGTAGCCGGGCCGCGGCACGGGGCCGGTCACTTGCCCTTCTTTGGCTTGACGCTCTTTCGCGCGGCGGTGTCGCGGGACTTCCGTTGATGCTGCGTCTGGCGCGCGGCGCTGGCCTTCTGCTGCTGCAAACGCTTGCGCACGGAACGCATCAAGAGGGCCTTGACGGAGAAGAGCATGCAGGTCGCGCTCCGCTGCGCTATTCGCCCGGCGCGTTGCCGGTGAAGGAGTTGCGCTTTTCCTCTTCCTTCTCTTTGGCTTTCTGCAGATCCTTGTACTGCGCGGGGACGAAGGGCTTGATCTTGCGGTCCACGATCGCCATCAGTTCCTGCAACTGGTTGTCGTCGAGGTTCCCCAGCACGCCGTAGACGACGCTTTCCCGCTGCGCGACCAGGAAGCGCTGCCCCTTTAGCTTGCCGGCATGCCCCTGGTCGCCGAGGGGCAGCTCCTCGACCTTGCCTTCCTTCGCCATCAGGTCGTGGAAGCGCTTGAGCACGCTCGCGCGCAGGAACGTCTCTTCGACCTGCGCGAGGAAGACCTTGGCTTCCTTGCCGTCCTTGCGGTAGATCGCCGAGACCGCGCCTTCCTTCAGGATGCTCAGGCCCAGCGGGTCGTCTTTGTCGAGCCGCTCGCTGGCCTGCACGCGGTCCTCCTGGGGCAGGAAGGAGATCGGCGCGGACGGGGGTGATGCTGCGCGGGATGCGGTTCGAGATCGCGCGCCCGAAGTTGATCAGCAGCGCGCGCTGCTGGTCGGCCGGCGTCGGCTGGAGCACCCGCACCACGACCAGGTACAGGTCGTGGACGAAGATCAGGCGGTCGCCGTCGAGCGTCGCGTGGATGCCGATCTTGACGTAGTTCGATTCCGGCAGCAGCCCCGGCCGCAGGTTGGTGTAGGCCCCGTAAGCCTGCAGCCGCGTCGCCAACTCCGTGACCGTCACCCGCACCTTCGCCGGCTGCTTGGGCAACCCGTAGTCGGCGTACTGCGTGGTGAAGGTGCCCCATTTGGACAGCACGTCGCGCTTGAATTTCCCCCAGATGCTCCTCGAATTCCTGCGTCCCGATCGACTTGGGCAGGAACATCTGGACGTAGCTGCTCACGAACCGCGAAGGCGGAAAGATGCTGGGCAGGTGGACCTCGACGTCCTCGATCCCTTCCGGCGTGATGACGCACCCGGCCAGGCCGAACAGCGCCGCGAGCGCCGCGCTCAGCGGGAACGAAAACCGGCTTCGCGAACGCCGCATCATGATGCCCCGCGCCTCGGTCATTGGCCTTGCACCGTGCACCTGCACGACGCGCAGATTCTTTGGCTTTTCCTGCCACCTTTGAATCGGCCGTTCGTTGAACCCAGCGGAAACGATTATCCGGGAACGAGAGCGTAAGAGAAGCCCCAAATCGGACGGTTCGAGAGCCTCCCGCCTCGGCCGGAACCCCTGTACGTCGCTTCTGCCGACCCGGCGTAACAGGTCCGGTCCGAGGCGGGACCGGTTCGATTTGGGAATGGCGAATTTGGATTTAGGATTGGGGCCCGCGCCGTCGCCGGCAAGCGAACGCCATTCGGAATCCATGACCAAATGGTAGTACGGAAGAGACCCAGGTCCACAAGTTTCGAAGTTGGATTTTGATTGGCTGTGCGCGCCCTTGGATTATGCGCGGCCATTCAATCCAAAATCCAAAATCAACAGTCCACAATCTACTTCGGCTTCACGATCGCCTTCGCGTAGTTCTCCGGGGTGAGGTACTTCAGCACCGCCTCGTGGACCTGCTGCGCGGTGACGGCGTTCAGCTTCTCGCGCGTCTCGAAGACCGAGGCCGCGCCCTGCCCGTAGACCTGCGAGAGCGCCAGGCGCTGCGCGAGGTCGCCAAGGTCCTGGAGCTGCACGGCCTCGTGCCCGGCGAGATACTTCTTGGCCGAGGCCAGTTCCTCCTCGGAGATCGGCGTCTTGCGCAGCTCGTTGAGGACCTCCCAGAAGGAGTCTTCGCAGCGCTTCAGCTTCTCGGCGTCGGTCTGGACGTAGAGCACGAAGGCGCCGCCGTCGAGCTGCGGCGAGTGGTAGGCGCCGACGCCGTAGGCCAGGCCCTGCTCCTCGCGGATCTTGACCCCCAGCCGCCCGCCCAGGCCTTCCAGCACGCCCGCGGCGACATCCAGCGCGTAGCGTTCGGGGCTCTTCAGGTCCACGGTGCGGAAGCCCAGCGCCAGCGCGGCGCCCTCGAGCCCTTCCTGTTCCCGCTGGCCTTCGCGCTTGCCGGCGAGCGGCTGCAGCTCGAAGGTCGCCGGTTCGCCCGCGCCCTGCGGCGAGAGTTTTCCGAAGCGCTCCTGGACCAGCGCCAGCGCGGCTTGCGCGTCGAGGTCCCCGACGAGGGCGACGGCCATGCGCCCGGGCTGCGCCCACTTCGCGTGCAAGGCGCGCAGGTCCGCGGCGCTCAGCTTCTTCACCGTCTCGAGCGTGCCCAGGGTGTGCCGGGCGTACGGATGCTCGCCCCACAACTTGGGCTTGAAGACCTTGTTGTTGATCGACCAGATGTACTCGTCCTGCGCCTCCAGCCGCGCCAGGATCTCCGTGCGCGCCTTCTCGAGTTCGTCGTCCGGGAAGGCCGGCTCGGTGAAGCAGCCGGCGGCGAGGTCCAGCAGGGCGGGCAGGTCCTCCTTCAGGCAGCGTAGCGTGAGCCCGTAGGTGTTGCTGCCGCCGAAGGTGTTGAGGCTCGCGCCGAGGTCCTCGATGGCCGCCGCGAGCTTCTCCTTGTTCAGCTTCTTGGTGCCGCGGTCGAGGAGTTCGGCGAGCAGGTTCCCGGCGCCGGCCAGTTCGGCGGGCTCCTGCCGCAGGCCGCCCAGCGCGACGACGGCCGCGTGGACGGTGGGAAGCGAGCGGTCCTCGCGCACCACCACGCGCAGCCCGTTGGCGAGCGGCGGGAACTCCGTCGCCTGTCGCGCCGCCCCGCTCGCCGGCGCGGTGGCCGGCGTGGACGGCTCGGCCCGCGGCGCGCCCGCGCCTTCCGCGCCGGGAAGCAACAGCGCGAAGTTCTCGCGTTCGCGCAGCAGATACCTCCGCGCGGCCTCCACGACCTGCTCGGCGCTGACGGCCTGGATCCCGTCCACGTAGGTCTGCGAAAAGTCCAGGTCCCCGGCGGCGAACCAGTCCCCGCCCAGCGCCTCGGCCAGCCCCTCCGCCGTCATCTGCCCGAAGACGTGCTGCGTCGCGACTTTCTTCTTCGCGCGCTCCAGTTCCTCCTTGCTCGGCTTCTGTTTCTTGGCCTCCTCGAAGACCGCCCAGACGGCCTTGCGCGCGGCCTCGATCTTGTTGGAATCCAGCGTCGCGTTGACCGCGAACATGCCCGGATGGCTCGGCGTGTAGTTCCAGCAGGAGATCTCGTGGACCAGCCGCAGTTCGTCCTGGACCTTGCGGTAGAGCCGGCTCGAACGGCCGTCGCCGAGGATGCTGGCGAGCACGTCCAGGGCGTAGAGGTCCCCGTCGCGCAGCGAGACCGACGGCAGCCCCAGGTAGAACTTCGGGAGCTTGCAAAGCGGGTGGGTGAGCGTGACCTCGCGCGGCGCGACCTGCGGCGGCTCGACGGGGATCGCGGGCCGCGCGACGCTCTTGCGCGCCCAGCCGGCCACGGCCTGCGCCATCAGCGGCAGGGCCTCGGCGGCGCTCACGTCGCCCACGACGATGAAGCTCGTCAACTGCGGCGCGTAGCGGCGCTGGTAGTAGGCGAAGACCTCCTCGCGCGTCACCTTCGTGAAGCGGTCGGGATACCCCAGCACCGGCACGCGGTACGGATGCACCTGATACAGCGTCCGCTCGAAGGCGTCCCAGAGCCGCGAGTCGGGGTCGTCGAGCGCGCGCTCGATCTCCTTCACCACCACCGCGTGCTCCTTCGTCACCTCCTCCGGCGGGAAGGTGCTGTTCATCACCATGTCCGAGAGGGCGTCGAAGAGGACCGGGAAGCCCTGCGCGTCGCCGGTGGCGTGGTAGACGGTCCGCTCGGAGGAGGTGTACGCGTTGTCGTCGGCGCCCGCGCCGCGCATGAGCTGGTCGAGCTTGCCGGTGGGGTATTTCGCGCTGCCCTTGAAGAGCAGGTGCTCGCAGAAGTGGCTCAAGCCCGCGCCGAGCCACTCGGCCTCGTCGATCGCGCCGGTCCGCACCCAGGCCTGGACGGCCACAACCGGCGCGTTGCGCTTCTCCTTCACGATCAGTTCGGCGCCATTGGGGAGCAGGACGTAATAAGCCCCGTTCCTCGCGCGGCGAAGCTCCTCGGGCTGAGCCTCCTCCGGGAGCAACGCCAGCGCCGCGGTGACGGCGGGATCGACGGGCGGCGGGCCATCCGCCGCGCGCAGGTTCGGGTGCAGGCCGGCCAGGACCAGGAGTGCAAACGTCGCGAGGCGGTGCGCGGGCATGAGGCGTCCTTTCGATCGGGCGGAGCAAGCAGGCCCGATTGTCCCAAGCCCCGTCGCGGCGGCAAACGGCAATCCGGCGCTACGGCGCGGCCCTGCAATAGCTTGCAGCTCCCACGCGGACCAGAGCTTGGCAGACCGGGTCCACGGACCGCCATGATTTGAAATGCATGCAACCAAGCGGCTTAGCTCAACCAATCAGCGGCATGCTGAATTGAATTCATAACATGTTCCTGATTCAAAAGATACGAAGACGCATAAAGCATTGCACCAAGTGCGTTATTTTGTACACTCTTTTTGGGAGAAATCGGGCCCTCCGCCGCGGCTGCTCTTATGGAGAGGGTTCCCACGGAGTCCGGCAGATCATGCGCACGACGGAGATGATGGTTGAAGCGCTGATCGAGGCCCGCCACCAGGGTGGCGAGGTTCCGCCGGATCACTTCTGGCAGTTGGCCGAGCGCTTCCGCGCCGACCTCGTCAACCAGGCGTTGGCGATGCTGGGCAACCAGGCGGACGCGGAAGACATCGCGCAGGACAGCCTCTGCCAGGCCTTCGTGGACCTCGCCAAGCTGGAGGACCCGACGAAGCTCGGGAGCTGGCTGCGGCGGATCAACCGCTGCAACGTCCTGGACCTGCTGCGCCGGCGCAAGACGCAGCGGGAACAGCGGCTCACGACCGGCGCGCAGGCGGCGTTGACGAAGACCTCGTTTCCGAACCGCCAGGCCACGCCGGAGTTCGGCACGCCCCTCACGGGCGCCGCCGGGCAGATCGTGCGCGCCGTGGACAGCCTGCCCGAGTCGTACCGCGAGGTGGTCGTGCTGCACTACTGGGAGAAGCTGACGCTCGCGCAGATCGCCGAGCGGCTCGGCCTGCCACCCGGGACCGTGCGCAGCCGCATCGCCCGCGCCGACGGGATCCTCCTCGTCAAACTCAACGCCCTCAGGCGAGCGGAGGAGCATCCGTCATGAAGCATGCCAAGCAAGCCCCCCAGGCCCAGGCCCCCGTGCCGCCGGAGATGGTCGAGCTGATCCGCCCGTATCTCGAGGGCGAGCTGGCCGCCGACGAGGCCGCGATGGTCGAGCAGTTCGCGCGGGATAACCCCGCCTTCAAGCAGCAGCTCGAGTCGCGCCAGTGGCTGCTCAAGAAGATGCAGGGCGTCTACGGGCCGCGCGCGGTCAGCCGGGACTTCCAGGAGGTCGCCGACGAGAAGCTCAAGTACACCACCTCCCAGCGCGCCGTCGAAGTCACCGTGCCCGAGGGCGAGGACGAACTGCCCGCCGCCGCTCCGGCCGGCTTCTTCGATACGCTGAGCGCGCGCATGGGCGCCGCGCCCTGGTGGATCGTCTCCGGCGCCTTCCACGCGCTGCTGCTCCTGCTGCTGACCCTCGTCGGCATGGCGCTGCTCCGCGCCAAGGGCGACGAGGTGGTCATCGTCACCGACCTGATGAAGCAGAAGGAGCCCGAAGAGCAGCAGGAGATCAAGAAGCGCGACATCTTCAAGAAGCCCGTCGAGTTCAACGCGCAGGAGGTCGTCACCGAGCAGGTCGTCGTGACGCATGAGGAGGTCGAAGTCGCCGAGGTCGCCGAGACCCCCGACGAGAGCGACGCCAACAACGCCCGCGGCGAAGAAGGCCTTAGCGACGCGTTCCTGGGCGGGACCGGCGTGGTCGCCTCGCTGGGCCTGGGCGGCGGCGGGGCCGGTGCCTTCGGGCGGCCCAACAGCTCCGGCGGCCGGCTGCGCCGCGCCATGCAGGGCGGCGGCGGCAAGGCCACCGAGTCGGCCGTCGACAAGGCCCTGGAGTGGCTCGCGCGGCACCAGGAGGCCGACGGGCGCTGGAGCGTGCGCCAGACCGAAGGCGACGGCGACTGGGACCCCGGCGTGACCGGCCTGGCCACCCTCGCGTTCCTCGGCGCCGGGCACACCGAGAAGGTCGGCAAGTACAAGGGCAACGTCCAGGCCGCGATCAAGTGGATGATCGGCCAGCAGCGCGACGACGGCGCCATCGGGACCGACAAGAAGTTCGAAGAGCACCACGGCGGCTACGGCTACCACCACGCCATCTGCGGCATGGCGCTCGCCGAGGCCTCCGCCATGGGCCGCGTCCCCGAGACCAAGGCCGCCGCGCAGAAGGCCATCGACTACACCTGCAACGAGTACCAGTGCGGCGACCAGAGCGATAAGCTCGGTTGGCGCTACAAGCCCAAAGCCGCCGTCGGCGACCTCTCCGTCAGCGGCTGGTACATCATGCAGCTCAAGAGCGCCAAGGTCGCCGGCCTGCACGTCGACCCCGCCAGCTTCGAGGGCGCGATCAAGTTCCTCGACAGCCGCATGCAGGATCCCGGCAAGGTCAAGAAGGTCGACGACGCCTACGACAACGGCCAGCACCGCTACGGCTACACCGAGCGCGGCGCGATGTACAACACCACCTCCATCGGCATCCTCTGCCGCCTCTACACCGGCAGCAAGCCCGAGGAAGTCCAGGGCGCGGCGATGTGGCTGCTGAAGGAACAGCCCCCGCAGTGGGACGGCAAGCTCGGCCAGGCCAACGGCGGCGGCTGGCCCATGTACTACATGTACTACACGACGCTGACCCTCTTCCAGACCGGCGGCGAGATGTGGAAGGAATGGAACGACAAGCTCAAGGGCGTCCTCTGCACCAACCAGCGCAAGGACGGCGACTTCGACGGGAGCTGGGACCCGCTCTCGCCGTGGGAGAAGCGCGCCGGCCGCGCCTACACGACGGCCCTCGGCGCGATGTGCCTTGAAGTCTACTACCGCTACATGCCGCTGTACCGCTAAGCCGGTTCCCGGTTCCTGAGATAGTAAGCAGCCGCCCCAACCGGGGCGGTTGTTTTTTTTCGCCTAACTTCTGCCCTGGTCTCGCCTTGAGCTGGACCCTAACGGCCCATTGCTCCACGTGGAGCAATGGGAATCCTAGGAGGCGGGGCCGGGCTTTGGGGACAAAGGCTGAGGCTTGGGTGTAGCGCCGGCGTCCCGCCGCCTCGCGCGGGCGTCCCGCCCGCGCGTCTTCCAGTTCTTCCCGGCTCGCCCGCCGCCGCGTCCCCCAGGGACGCGACGAAAATAGCCCAGCCTTTCAAGGCTGGGACCATGAACGCCGCCGCACGAACCCAGTCCCATAGGGACGGCTGAAGCACGCGCGCGCCCCGCGAATCGTAGTACGTCTCCCGGCCTTATCGCGATCCGCTCGTCGCGTGCGACGCCGTCAAAGCCCGCGGCTCGCGCGCATGCCGGCGTTCGGCGGCCTGGAAGAGCCCTTCGAGGAGCGTGGCGGGCGCGGCGGTGGGCCAGCCGGTCCAGGACGCGTCCACCGCCAGGTGGTTGTCGCTGCCGCCGGACATGGGCCAGCCGTGCCAGCGCGCGAGCCGTTCCCATTTCTCAATGCCTTCGGTCCCGCTGCCGGTGTGGTAGACCTCCACCCCGTCGAGCCCCTGGCGCATCATCGCGGCGACGTCGGATTCGGCGAAGCGCGTAAGCTGCGGGTGCGCCAGGAGCGCGATCCCGCCGGCTTCGTGCACGGTCCGCAGGGTCAGCTCGAAGTCGGCGCAGCGGTGGGTGGCGGGGATCGCGCGGGCGTGCTCGTGGTAGAGGGCCTTGGCGGCCTCGAAGCTCGGCGCGCGCCCGGTTTCGTGGAGCCAGAGCCAGAGCGCCTTGGGGCCGACGGTCCGCTCGGGCGCCTCGCGGCGCGCGTGGGCGAAGGCCGCGTCGAGGTCGGCTTCCATGCCGGCGGCGCGCATCCGCGCGGCGATTTCGCCCAGGCGCGCGAGGCCGGCGTCGACTTCGCGCCGCAGCAGCGCCCGCAACCCGGCGTGCATTGGATCGAAGAAGAAGGCCAGCACGTGGCAATGCCCCCAGCGCTCGCAGTCGGTGTCGATCTCCACGCCGCTGTAGAGCGCGACGGGCGCGCCCTGCCGTTCGATCTCGCGCGCGAAGGCGGGGAGCGAGTCGAGGTTGTCGTGCTCGGCCGGCGCCAGCGCGGCCACGCCGCGTTCGGCAGCCAGGGCGACGTAGGCCGCCGGGTCGCCGAAGGCGTCGTTCGAGTAGTACGTGTGGAAATGGAAGTCGAGGCAGGGGCGTACGGTGGCGGGCGCGGACATGCGTGAATCCCCGGGGCCGGAAGGCGCTTCACTAGTGTACTAGTGTACTCGAAAGGCAGTGGAAAAGCCACGCTTTTACGGCGCTCGAACCGGGCGTTTACTTGGTTTTGAGCCGTTCGACGCCGTCCCACTCGGCGGGGGGCGGGTCGTCGAGGTATTCCTTGCAGAGGCCTTCGAGGCGCAAGTAGGAGAGGTCTTCGGGGCGGAGCCTGCGCGCGCCGTCGAGCGCCTTGAGGGCGTCGGCAAACTCGCGCTTGAGGTAGCGCTCGAAGCCGGCCTCGTAAGAGCGGGCGAAGTCGAGGTCGGCCTGGGGGACCGACCCGCGCACGCCGAGGGGCTCGTAGATCTTGACCGGGAGGGTCTTGCCCTTCACGGCGACGAGGTCGACGAGGCGCCACTCGAACTCGTCGCCGGCCTCCTGCCGGGTGGCTTCGGCGCAGAGGATGCCGGTACCGAAGAGCTTGGTGGTGCCTTCGAGGCGGCTGGCGAGGTTGACGATATCGCCGACGGCGGTGTAGTTGAGGCGCGCGGGAGCGCCCATGTTGCCGACCATGGCCGTGCCGGAGGAGAGCCCCAGGCCGGTGACGAGCAGGGGCTTGCCGTCCACTTCGCAGCGCTCGTTGAACTCCTTGAGGAACATCTGGCAGCGCAGGCAGGCGCGGACGGCGTGCTTGGCATGCCGGGGGGTTCGCGATGGGCGCGCCCCAGAGGGCCATGATGGCGTCGCCGATCATTTTGTCGATGGTGCCCTGCTCCAGCAGGATCAGGTTCATCATGTTCTCGAAGTATTCGGCGAGGTGCGCGGTGAGGGCCTCGGGGGTCATCCGTTCGCTGATGGTGGTGAAGCCGCGGATGTCCGAGAACATCACGGTGATTTCGCAGGAACGCGCGCCGATGCGGGCGGCCTCGCCGCGGCGCAGCAGTTCCTTGACCACCTCGGTGGGGATGTAGCGCGCGAAACTGTCGAGCGCCGCGCGCATGTGTTCCTGGGTTTCGGCGAGCTGGTAGGTCTCCAGGACGTGGGTCTGGATGGGCTGGCCGGGGCGCAGGTCGAGGTGCGTGATCCGTTCGCTCTGTTCGGCGAGCATGCGCAGGGGCTGCCCATACATGCGCGCGAGGGTGAAGGCGAGCAGGATGGCGAGGACCAGGGCCCCTGCGGAGACCCACATGATCATGCGCTGCTGGCGCTTGACCTGGTTGAGGAAGTCGCGTTCGGGGACGGCCATGCCCATCCAGATGTACTGGGTGGCGGAGATGCGGTGGGGGAGTTCGTAGGGCTTGAACACGATGCGCCAGGTATCGCCGCCGCTTTCGAAGGAGAACATGCTGGTCTTGCCGGCGTCGTCCATGCGCTCCCATTGCGCGGCGGCTTCGGCGAGTTCCGAGATGCCGAGGCCGTCGAGTTTGGGCATCTGGAAATCGTGGTCCTGGATCACGTTGACCCGGGCTTCCTGGGTCTCGAAGCGCGGATCGGCGGGAAAGCCCAGGACTTCCATGTCCTTGGTCATCACGAAGGCCTTGCCGTTCTCGCTGGGGCGCAGGGAGGCGGTGAACTCGGAAACCTTGGTGAGCATCAGGTTGAAAGTCATCACGTAGGCGCGCCGGTCGGGGGTGGCGGAAGGGCACGGAGGCGCTGATGCCGGGCATGCGGCTGGTGCGGAGGATAAACGGGTCGCTCCAGGCGATCTCGGTATCGCGGACCTTGCCGTTGGCGCGCCGCAGGTTCTCCAGGGCGCCGGTGTACCAAGGCCGGTCGCGCGCGTCGTAGGGCTTGGTATCCTTCCACTCCTTAAGCAGTTCCCCCTCGGGGCTCCAGAGGGCCAGTTCGGGCATGGTCTGCCCGACGGCCTGGCTGATGCGGGTCTGGAAGTTGCCCTCCTCGGCGCCGAGCCGGTAGCTGAAGCCTTCGGCGTCGCCGGTGGCGATGGAGGTGATCTGGTCGTAGGCGCGCAGGATGGGGATGTAGACGTCGTTGCTGCTCTTGACGTCCTCGGGCTTCACCACGCCCTTTTCGGCCCACTGCTGGGCGTTGAGGAGGTTGGTGACGACGGGCTGGAAGAACTCGTCGAGCTTCTGCTTGACCACCTCTTCGGTGGCGTTGAGGTAGCGCTGCGAAAGCTCCTGCGCGATCTGCTGCCCGCCGTAGTAATTGACCGCGAGGATCACCGCGGAGACGAGCAGAACCATGGTCATCAGGCTGAGCAGCAGGCTCCAGCGGATCGCCAGCATGATCCACTGGCGCAACGGGTGAGCCGATTCTTCCGCCATGAGCCTCGTTTCCGCCCCGGACCGGCGTGAGGACCCGGGCCTCTGCCCTGAAGAATGATACAGGTTCGGCGAGCATAGTCGGAGCGGGGCGAATTACAATTGCCGTCGTGTAGCGCGGCGCGGGCGGAGTGGTTGGAAGGCGAAGCGGGGCTTGTGTGGGCTGCACGGCACGGGGCGGATGAGCCGGCCCGCGGCACGATACTGCGGGCGGGACGCTCGTGGGACGGGAAGAATTGGAAGACGCGCGGCCGAGACGCCCGCGCGAGCCGGCGAGGACGCCGGCGCTACGAACGGCGGGATGCCGGCGGTTCGGACGAGGCACGGGGCGGATGAGCCGGCCCGCGGCACGTGGAATAGGTTTCGGCGGCCCGCCGAGCCGCGGGCCGCCGGGGGTGGAACGGGGCGCTACTTGGTCTTGCCGGTCTTCTTGCCCGTCTTCTTACCGCCGGTCTTGCCCGCGTTCTTCTTGGCCTCGATGGTGTCGGCGGCGATCCAGAGCTTGCCGTTGGCATCGGCCTTGGTGACGCCCGTGACGGTCCAGGCGCCCTTGTTGATGAGCTTCGAGTCGGCGTTGGCGACGAGGTCCTTGGCGGTGTCGTCGGCCTTCTCGCCGGGCACGACGAGGTACGTTTTGTCGCCGGCGACGAGGGCGAGCTGCCCCTCGACCTTCCGGAACGTACCTTCGACCGTTTCGGGCGCGCCGGCGCCTTCCTGCGCATGAAGCGCTCCGCAGGCCAGCACCAGCACCAACGCAATCCTCACGACGTTCTTCATAGGCATGCCCCTTTCACGTACCTGTCCCTGGCCCTCACCGGAGGGCCGCAAAGGCCTTTGTAGAATCGAATGGAATCGAAAATCAGCGCCTTATCCCGACATGACGACATACACCGGACGATATTCAAGGCGTTGCGAGATGCACGAGGCGCAGCGCAGGGCGCGTGCAATTATTCGCTCAGGTCGAGCTGAATGGCCTCGGGTTGAGCGGCATCCTCCGTCCGTTCGCCGGCGGCATGCCGCTGCTGTAAGAGGCGCGCCTTTTCAATCAGGGCGTCGAAGCGGGCGCGTTCGGGGACGCTGAGGTCCTCGGGCACTCGGGCGGAGAGGTCGCGGGCGACGCGCGCGGCGCGGCGCCCGTCGCCGGTGGCGACGTAGGCTTCCAACTGGCCGACGCGCACGCTCCAGCGTTCGGCCGGCGCCAGGGTGGCCTCGAGGCCGGCGTGGGTGAAGAGGTCGGCGTAAAAGGCCAGCGCGGAAGCGTAGTCGTTCTTCCTGAGCGCGCGCTCGGCGCCCGCGCGGAGCGCTCGCCCGAGGACCTCGCGGAGCGCCTGGCCCGCGCGGCTGTCGAGGTCGAGGGGGAAGCGAAGCTGGAAGGCGTCCATCCACAGTTCCAGCGCGGGGGCGTTGGCTCCGCCGGCGTAAAGCCGGATCAGTTCGACGTGGGCGGCCTGGCGGAGGCCGTCGAGTTCAACGTGCGCGGCCTTGGAGAGCCCGGCGACGGAGACGCAGGCGAGCTTCTCGAACTCGGCGCAGGCGTCGTCCGCGCGGCCCTGCCGGGCGAGGGCGCGCGCGCGGCCGTACTGCGCGGCGAAGGCCTCGATGGAGGAGCCGAGCATCGCCTGGGCCTGCTCGAAGAGCTTGGCTTCGTCGAGGGCGAGGACATCGGAGTCGCCGGCGTGCGGCGCGGCGGGATCGTCGAGCAGGCGCAACTGAAGGAGCGCCCAGGGGCGGTAGAAGGTGGCGTAGAGCTTGCCCTGCATCGGAGCGGCGAAGCCGGAGAGCTGGGAGAGGAGCCGGATCTCGGGGAGCGGGCGCTCGCCGAGGGGCTTGGCGACCTCGACGCCGGCTTCTTCGGCGCCGCCGCCGGCGAGGGCTTCGTGGAAGGCTACGGCGGCGGCCAGGAAGGCGTTGCGCGCGTCGGCTCGGGAGGAGCCGGCGCGTTCGGCGAGGAGCGCGCGGCCGCGCTCGTAGTGGGCCAGCCCTTCCAGGGTGCGCTCGAGGTACCGGCGCTCGTCGCGAAGGAGCAGATTCTGGGTCGCGCCGCGGAGGGCCTGCTGGGCGGCGCCGAGGCGCTGGGCGCGGTCGGCGGGCTCGGCGATGCGGAGCGCTTCGGCCATCTGTTGGAGCGCGCGCTGGACGTCGGCCTCGGTGGCGGCGCCGCCGGGAAGGTCGCGGGTCAGGCCCAGGTCCTGGCCGAGGGTCTCGGGCTTCCAGGGCTCGAGCAGGCCCAGGAGCGGACGGTCCTGCGGGCCGGCCTCGAAGCGCGCCCAGTCCTCGCGGCGGTTATCGAGGGCCTGGAAGGCGTCGATTTCGCGCCCGGCGCTGACGGGGAGGTCGCCCCCGAAGAGCGTGCAACGGTCGGCGGCAAGGGCCAACGGCTGCGCGCGCCCCGGGGAAAAGACGTAAGCGGAGCCTTCGCGGACGGTGAGCATGACGCGGCGGACGCCCGGCGCGGCGGGCGCCTCGGGCTCCCACGCCGCGGCCCAGGCCGGCCAGCGCGCGGCGGAAGGCGCGGCGAGCCAGATATCGAGGGAGGCGCTGGCCGGCGCGCGCACGACGTCGGGCGCGCCGACGGTGGTCTTGACGGTCAGGTCCAGGCTCTGGGCGCCGACTTCGACGCCCATGCGCCCGGCGGAGAGCAAAACAATGGGGGAAGCGTTCTTGGTCTGCTCGACGTGGAGCTTGCCGTCCTCGTCGAGATCGAGGACAGAGCCGTCGCTGAGGCGGACGCGGGCGAACTGGCCGTGGGCGGTGACGAGCGTGTCGCCGTCGTAGAAGGGCTGGCCGGCCTGGAGCGGCTGGACCGCGCCGTCGCGCTGCAAGAGGCCGACGCCGGAGCCGCTGAGCACGCTGCCGGCCTGTTCGCGCGGCTGGATGAAGAGCACGGCCAGCATCACGGCGGCCGCCATGCCCACGGCGCCGAGGACCATGCGGCGCACGCGGCGCGCGCGGAGCAGGCGCATGCGCTGGCGGTGTTCGTCGTAGAGCGTGCCGAGGACCTTCTCGGCGAGCTTGCCCTGGGGTTCGCTGAGCGGTTCCAGGGCGGCGCGGAGCAACTGGTCTTCCTCGCGCAGGCCGTCGAGAGCGCGGCGGGCGGCGGCGTCGTGCTTCATGCGGCCCTGGAGCGCCTCCTGGCGTTCGGTGTCCAGGCGGCCGTCGATGAAACGCTGCAGCTCCTGTTCATCCAGGGGCCGCGGGGCCGGTTCGATATTCCGCTTCGAGTCGCTCATTTCCGATTCCATTCCCGCGCCGCATCCGGCGGTCCGGGTTCACGGCTTGCTTCGAGGCGCGCCCGTTTCAACGCACGGTCCGGCCCGGGCGTTCAGTTTCTCCGTTCCAGCCGTTCGCGGAGCATCTTCTTGGCCCGATGGATCCGCGTCTCGACCGTCGTTACCGGCACTTCCAGCACCTCCGCGATCTGCTCGTAACTCATCTCCGTCTGATAACGCAGCAGGAGCACCTCGCGGTACATCTCGGGCAAGGCCAGGAGTTCCTCGCGGACCTCCGCGGACTTGACCCGGTGTTCGTAGACCTCCTCGGGGCGCAGCGTGCGCGCGTCCACCGCGCGCTCCAGTTCCTCGTCTTCGGCCGCGCGCGGGCGCTTCTTGCGCCGGTAATCGACCGCCAGGTTCCGGGCGATCGTGTAGCACCACTTCACGTAACCGGCCGAGTCCGGATCGACCTTCGACTTCGTCCGGAAGGTCTGCAACAGCGCATCCTGGGTCAGATCGGCGGCGTCCTCGGGATTGCCGATCATGCGCAGGATGAACGTGTAGACCTGCTGGTGATGCTCCTGCACCCACTGGTCAAAGAGGCGGAGTTCGCCAAAGCCCGGATCCTGGGGGTCCGATGGTGGCGCCAAAGTCATCCGCCTCGCCGGCCCGCTCCGTAGAGCGTTTCGGCTACTGGGGTAACGGGAGGGTGGGCGGAAACTTGCAGGAGGGCTGCACAGGTGAAGGCGAGCATGGTTCTAACTCTAGGCGAGCAAGTTCCTTACCGCAATGAAGCCAGGGGAATATTATCCCAGTTCCGGACAGCAGATCGCCAGCACGCCGTCCCGGCGTCCCGGCGACCGGTTCGGCCCGCGCGCCATCCTTATGAAAGGCCGCTGGTGCTTAAGCCCGCTGCGCTCCAGGATGGGCTTGACCCAGGCGTTGGCCGTGACGAAATCCACGACCACGGCCTGCCCCGCAAGCTTCCCGAGCAGTTCGCGCAGCAGCCCCTCGGCCAGGACGGGGTCGGCGGCGACCACGGGACCGAGTTGGTGAAAATTCATCCCGCGGCGGGCAAGCGCGTAACCGGCCAGCCGCGCGCCCTGCCACGCTGCGACGGCCAGTTCGGGCCAGTCCGCGCGCCAGGCTTCCAGGATCCTGCGCCGTCCGGCTCCGAAGGCCGGGAGGTCGAACGCCGCCACGGCGTCGAGATCCCCCGGCTCGAGCGGCTTGAACGCAAAGCCGCCCGCTGACGGCGCGGCGCCTTGCGCGAGCCCTTCCCAGCGTTCGAGTTCGTACTCGTCGGCGAAGCCGAGCTGGTCGTAGACCTTCTTGCCCATGGGGGTCGCGTCGAGGCGGACGGTCTCGACGCCGCAGCCATCGAGGTAGGCGATGCACTTCTTGAGCAGGCTGGAACCGATGCCCATGCGCCGGATGTTCGGATCGACGAGCACCATCCCGATCCAGCCGAAGGAACCCGGCCCCGCGGCCGGCTCGTAGCGCGTGGTGGTGGCGGTGCCGACGACGCGGCCCTCGACTTCGGCCGCAAAGCAGCCGGCGGGCTCGAAGGCGAGCAGATGCGCCCAGTCGCGGTCGGTCTGGTTCCAGCGGGCCAGTTCGCGCAGGCGCTGCGCGGCGGGGATGTCCGCCGGGGTCAGCGTTCGGAACGTGGGGCCGGCGGCGCCTGGTTCGGGCGTCGTCATGGGAACTGCTCCGCATGCCTTAAGGGCCTACCGGTGTAACGCTGGCGCGGAAGGGGATCAAATGGAAAGAAGGGATCCGACGGTTTGACTGGAGGGCGGAGGCATCCGGCATGGCATCGCGTGGCGCCGTCGTGGCGGGCGCCGCCTGCAACTCCACGAGTTCTACTCCACGTAGACGGGGTTGCCGAGGAGGTACTCGGACTTGGCCGCGTCGCCGGGGTCCTGGGCGAGTAGCTCGAGGCGGACGTACTTCCGGCCGCGCAGGTCCACGCGGGCCTCGAAGCGGCCGGCGGTCTCGCCGAGCGGAACCTCACCCCGCGGGAGCTCGTACACGGTCCGGCCGTCGGCGACGAGGCGGAGCGACTTGAGCGGGACGTGGGCGCGCCAGGCGATCTCGACGCGATGCTCGGCGCCGTCCACCGTGCCGCCGCAGCTTCGCCCGCCGACCTCGAAGGCTTCCAGGACGGGATAGTCCTCGCGCCGGCAGCGGCCGTCCTTGAGCGCGGCCTCGTAGACTTCCGCCACGATCTCGCGCGGGTCGCGGTCCTTGAGCAGCGTGTGCTGCTTGAACTCCCACCAGGGGATCATGTGGGTGATGGACGCGCCCTCGTCGACGGGATTGGGCCGGCCGGGCCAGCCGAGCGCCTTGTAGCAGTCGGGGTGCCAGGTACCGGAGAGGTACGAGCGCCCGGCGACGACGGCGTCGAGGATGGCTTCGGGTTCGTGCGCCGCGTCGAGGACGACGGTGCGCAAAGCCGAGCCGGCCCAGAGGTCCGGCTGGTGCCCGTCGCTGCCGCTGGAGAAGCCGATGCGGTGCCCGGCGGTGAGCATGCGGTCCCAGTGCTTCAGGTTGGGGCGCTCGAAGAGCGGGCGCTGGTCCTCGATGTCGAAGCGGACTTCCAGGCCGTGGAGTTCCGCGCCGCTGAAGCGTTCCAGGGGCGCGCCCTGGTCGATGTGCGCGACGATCATGCGGTAGCCGGCGTGCTTACAGGCGGCGATGGCCTCGACGTAACTCTTGTTTGCGTAGAAGGACTCGTCGGGGATCGGCGCGCCGGCGGGCGGGTGGAGCTTGGTGTGGAACCAGCCTTCGCGCTTGAGCCGCTCGCGGTCCATCTGGTAGCCGAGTTCCACGCCGGGGATGCAGAGGTGCCGCGGGGTCGTGGCCGCGGCGCAATCCGCGGTGTAGCGGGGCCAGTCGGAGGCGTGGAGCCACTTGGAGGCCGGGCGCCCTTCGGGGATCGCGATGATGTGGTGGTCGGTCTGGAGGCGGAAATCGTTGCCGAAGGAGGTGTAGTGCGGCGTCTGCTCAGGGACCTCGAAGAGCCCGTCGCTGTAGTTGGAATGGGTGTGGCAATCGCCCCAAAGCTGGCTGCGTCCCATCGGCGTCTCCTCCGTACCTGGCGCCCCATTCGCTCAACATACTCCCGCGGCGGGCGGTTCGAAGCCGCGACGCTCAGTTAATCGAAAATTACCTGGCGCGCCATGCATTCGATCTATTTGAGATTGTAACTCGCGTTGCGCGGTATGCTTGGGGATACTTGATTCGAGAAAGACAGTTTGTAAGAGAGAGCCTTTCAAGCGAAACCAGGCGGCCGAACGAAGGAGACGCCCGTGCCCGAAGTCACGAAGGAGCAGGTGCTGGACGCGCTGCGCGCGGTGAAGGACCCGGACCTGGGCCGCGACATCGTGGCCTGCGATTTCGTCAAAGAGGTGAAGATCTGCGGCCCGACGGTGGGGGTGACGATCGAACTGACGACGCCGGCCTGCCCGGTGAAGGAGCAGCTCAAGAGCGAGGCCGCGGCGGCGATCAAACGGCTTCCGGGCATCGAGACGGCCGACGTGACGATGACCGCGCAGACGGTGGGCCGGCGCATCGACGCGCAGGATATCCTGAAAGGCGTCAAGAACTGCATCGCGGTGGGCTCGGGCAAGGGCGGGGTGGGCAAGAGCACCGCGACGGTGAACCTGGCTCTGGCGCTGGCGCAGAGCGGGGCGAAGGTGGGGATCCTCGACGCGGACATCTACGGCCCCAGCGTGCCGGGGATGCTTGGCATCAACGACCGGCCCATGGCCGACGAACAGGGCAAGGCGATCCCTCCGGCGGCGTTCGGGATCAAGGCGATGAGCGTGGGCATGCTCGTCGGCGAAGACGCGCCAACGATCTGGCGCGGCCCGATCGCCAGCCGGCTCCTGCAGCAGTTCCTCGGCGCGGTGAACTGGGGCGAACTGGACTACCTGCTCCTGGACCTGCCGCCCGGGACCGGTGACATTCAACTTACGCTGACTCAGTCGGCCCCGCTGAACGGCGCGGTGATCGTGACGACGCCGCAGCAAGTGGCGATGCGCATCGCCAAGAAGGGGCTCAAGATGTTCCAGCAGGTGAACGTGCCGATCCTGGGCCTGCTGGAGAACATGGCCGGCGAGGTCTTCGGCACGGGGACCACCGCCACGGTCGCGAAGCAAATGGGCGTGCCGTTCCTGGGGAGCATCCCGCTGGATCCGAAGATGGTGGAGTCCGGCGACATGGGCGTGCCCTTGGTCGCCTTGGACAAGGAGTCCCCCGCCAGCAAGGCCTTCCTTGCCGCGGCGCGGAGCCTGGCGGCCCAGTTGAGCGTCACGAACCTGCGCGAGCAGGCCGTGGACAACCGCCCCAAGCAGGTGCTCCTGGCGGAGCAGAACCCGCCGAAGATCGTCTGGGAAGACGGGACGGTGATGATCTACGACGCGCGGAAGCTGCGCCTGGCCTGCCCCTGCGCCTCCTGCCGCGACGAGATGACCAGCCAGCAGATCATCACCGAGCAGCAGGTGCCGGCGAACATCAAGGTCGCCGAGGCGCGCCCCGTCGGCCGCTACGGGCTGAACCTGGTCTTCAGCGACCAGCACGGCAGCGGCATCTTCACCTTCAACTACCTGCGCGAGCTGGGGCAGCCGCTGTAGGGCGCACGGTACTCAGCGTTCGGCGGGTGCGGGCCGCGGGCGGATCGCGGGCCAGTAGGTCCAGACGTGGCCGCCGCGTTCGTGCTGGCCGAAGTAGATCTGTCCGTCGCGCCCGGTGACGGCGCAGGAGAATTCGTAGCCGTAGATGCGCGTGCCGAACATCGCCGCCGGCACGCCGAGGTCCTTCAGTTCGTGGCGTTCGGGGTCGTAGCAGAAAAAGCCGCCCGACGTCGCCTTCACGTCCCGAGAAACCGAAGAGCCGGCCGTCGCGTGTGACGGCAAGGCCGCGCACGCCGCGGTAGCAGGTCGGCTTGCCAAGGCTGCGCAGCGTGCCGGCGCGGAGGTCATAGGCGAAGAGCACGCCGTCGCCGGCTCCGGCGCCGTAAAGGACTCCGCGCGCGCGGTCCACGGCGAGGCATTCGGCGTCGTTGTGGTACGCGCGCCCGGTGAGGCCTGGGACGTAGAGGTCGGTGTGTTCAAGCTTGCGCGCGGCCGGGTCGAAGCGCCAGAAGCGGCCCTCGGTGCCGGTGCCGTAGACAAGCCCGTCGGTGCCGAGCGCCAGCGCGCGGCCGAAGCGCCGGATGGAGCTGACCGGGCCGACGACGTGGACTTCGCCCGAAGGCAGCGTGCAGGTGAAGAGCGTGCCCGTGCGTTCGCCGAGTCCGACAAGCAGGTCCTCGCGTTTGCCGAGCGGCACGCGCACGGCGCAGGCGATGCCTTCGCCGGGCAGCGGCGTGGCGAGCTTCTGCGCGGGCGTCGGCGGGAAGCTCCATTCGTGGATCAGGTCACAGCCGTCGTCGACGCTGGCGTGGACATAGAGGGCGCCTTCGCCGGGCTGCTCGTAGCGGCGCGGGTCGAAAATCGGCTGCGAGCCGCCGGGCGCGGTAACCGCGTAGACCTTGCGGTCGCTGCCGCAGAGCACGGCGGTGACGCGCGCGTTGTCTTCGAGCGTAGCGAGGTCGATGACGGCGCCGGTGATGCCGCGAGTGAGCGCGGCGAAGAGGTGCGCGCGGGTTCCGCCGGTGCCGCCGAAGACGACGTCGCGCGGATCGCTGTCGAGCGCGGTGACGTAGGCCTCGTTGGCGGGAATCGCCAGCGACTGGCCAGGGAAGGCGAGGGGCATGGCGGCGAAGCCGCCTTCCTGGACGAAGACGAACGAGCGGTTCTGGAGACCCCAGCCGTCGCGGTGCTCGGGATCGCGCTTCACGCCTTCGCGTTCGTAGAAGGGCGGCGGCCAGGTGCGGTCGGAGAAACTCATGCGGCTCAGCCCCATTTCCTGAGCGGGAAGGCCCGCGGGTCGGGCGGTGTGCGGGCGTTCATGGGCAGGCGGAAGATGCCGGAGGGCATGCCCGCGATGTTACCGAAGAACAGGTCGCCGCGGGCGTCCATCGCGCCGCGCGAGACGTAGTGCGCGGCCATGCCGTCCGGGCGGCGCAGGATCGCGAAATCTTCCTGCTTGCCGCTCTCCGGATCCAGGCGGATCACAAGGCCCTCGAAGTTTTCGGCGGTCTCGTGATCGAATTTGTGGCCGCGGTCCTCGGAAAACGGCGCCCAGCGGCTCTTGACGAAGTAGATGGCCCGATCGGGTCCGACGACCAGGCCGCCGGCGTGGTCCTTGAAAAAGCTGATGGGCCGGTACGGATTCTGCTCGTACTGCGTGGCGGGGCCGAGGTCCTCCATGCGGCCCTGCGCGCCTTCGAGCGGCCAGTGGCGGAAGAGGTGCGGGAAGTTGCGCCAGGGCACGCCGAAGAGGGATTCGCCGTCGGGCGCGGCGGCGATATCGTAGACGACGCCGTGCCAGCCGTTGAGGTGGCGCGGGCGCGGGATCCAGAGTTCGAGTTCCTCCAGTTCGCCGCGATCGGGATCGTAGCGCAGGATGCGCCCGTAGTCGTCGGTGGTGTAGGCGCGAGATTTCTTGTCGAGCCAGATCGCCTGCGGGTTGAGCGAGCCGAGGCGGCCGCAATCGTGGACGCGGTCGCGCTCGAGGTCGTAGACGAGAAAGTGATTGCGCGGCCAGCCGACGGCGTAGAAGAGCCGGCGCTCCTCGTCGAAGCAGAGGCAGCGGCAGCCTTCGTTGGGGATGAGCGTGCGCGACCAGAGGACGCGGTCCTGCCGGGTGTCGTAGGCCAGCAGCACGGAGCCGCGGAAGGCCTTGCGTTCGTCGCCCCAGTCGGCGTGGACATCGAAGTGGAGTTCGTTCAGCGCGGGCGCGCTGGCGTGTGTGGCGGCGTAGAGGATCCCGTCGCGTTCGGACGGCGCGAAGCTGTAGTGGATCTTGCACTGGGTGGCACGGCCGGAATCGGGCGGGTCGCCGCAGGTTTCGCCGACATCGAAGAGGTAGTCAAGAGCGTCAATTTGTTCGTTGTAGCGGGCGACGACGACGGCGCAGCCGCCACGGTGCTCGATGCAGGCCGCCGCGTACACGCGGCGATCGGGGCCGGTGCTGAGGCTCCAGGTGGTATCCGCGATGGGGACTTGATCGTAGACGTAAAACTTCGCTTCGCGAAGGGCCACGAACCGCCTCCCGCTCACGTCCCGGATTCTTCGACGCCGCGCCGCCAGGCAGGCGGGGACTGGCGACGACGATTATGTCAAACCTTCCGCCGCGCGCTACTGGCGAACCTCAGCGCGCCTCGAACGGGCCACGGATGCGTTCGACGCGCAAGGTCGCTGTGCAACCGTCCGACTCGGCCTTGATTTCATGGCCGCCCTGCGGCCAGGCGGCGGCGGGGTACTCGACAGCCACCTTTCCGCCGGCGGGCACGATGACGCTCCGCGTCTCGGGCTGCAACCCTGGGAAACTCAGGCGCACCTGCAGTTCCGCGCCGCCGTCCTGTTCGACGCGCACGACGGCCATGCGCTGGCTGGCGTCGACCTGTGGGGTGGGCGTCGAGAGGCGGAAGGCGGGGAGTTTGACCTCGCGCAGGCTCAAGTCGTCGATCCAGACGGCGCCAGCGCCCTGCAGCCAGACGGCGAGGTACGAAGGCTTGGCGTCCTTGGCCAGGGTGACGCGATGGACGACGCGCTTCCAGCCGGCGGCGTCGGCGGGTTCGTCGCGGTCGCTGGCGGAACGCTGCGCGCCCTTGGGCAGGTTGAGCCGGAGCTGCGGCGCGCCGCTCTGGACCTTCAGCCAGGCCGCGAACTCGTAGGTCTTGCCGGCTTCGAGGTTCACATCGACAGCCGGCGGTCCCCAACCCCAGACGCACACGTTGACGGCCATGCCGCTGGCGCCGGCGGGCGTGTCGAGCTTGAAGCTCTTGGCGCCGCCGTGACGTTCGGCGCCGTCGACGCCGCCCTTGCCGCCGAAGGCATCCTTATTGGGAGAGGCTTTCCAGGGGCCGGGGCCGGATTCGAAGCTTCCTTCGGCGATGAGTTCGGGGCCGTACTCGGGCGCGGCTTCGGGCGCGGGCGCGGGCAGGTCGAACGGCCCGGGGCGCACGGCGTCGGTGGCGAGCGCTTTCGCGAGGGTGACGTGCTTGAGCAAGTCCAGAATCGCGGAGGCCGTTTGCCAGCGCCACTGGGCCAGGGTCGCGGAAATCGCGGGCTGTCCGGCGCGGATCTTGTCCTGGTAGTGGAAGTCGATCCGGCTCATGATGCGGCGCGCGGCGGCCTCGCCTTCCTTTGCCGCGGCGACGGCCCGCGGGTCGCCGGAGGCGCGCGCGGCGGTGATGAGCCGCCAGAGCAGATCGGTGTAGCGGTAATCGTCGAGACCCTCGCGGACGCTCTCCCAGGCCAGGCTGGGAAGAACGCCGTCGTCGGTACGGTAGACGTAGCCGAAGTTCCCGCGTATCGCGTTCTTCCAGGGCTGGTCGAAGGCGTAGACCCATTGCAGGATCTCGCTCGCGCCGGTCTTCCAGGCGTAGAAGCCGAAGAAGTAGCGGTCGCGCGCGATCTCCCCGACGGCCTCGGAGGAACTGCCGCCGTTGTAGACGCCGTAAGGCTTGCCGCGGTCGAGGAGCGTGCGGCACAGTTCGGGCGTGAAGCGGTTGATGCTGAACTCGTCGACGGCCGGTCCGAGGATGCCGATCTCGTCGATGCCAACGGCGATGCCGCCGCCGATCGTGCACCAGCCGCCTAGCTCCGGGAAGCGTTGCCGCGCCCACAGGGCGTAGTGCGCGGTCTCCTTGAGCACGTCGGGGTGGCCGCCGGGTTCGTCCATGATGAAGAGCCGCACGCGCGGACCGCCCTCGGCCTTGACGGCATCGAGGACGGTGCGGATGGCCTTCTCGAAGTCCGCGTCGAGCTGGTCCGAATGCGGCCAAAACTCGAACCAATGCTTCTCCTTATTCCAGTGGTAGAGAAGCTGATGGCCGACCTCGGCGGTGGCGGGCCAGCGGTTGGCGGCCTCGCCGTAGACCTTGCGGCGCAGGGCGAGGTTCTCGCGGATGCTCTTGCGCGTGGCCTCGATGTCGTCGGCGCCGAAGCGCCGGTCGCGGCTGACGATCTGCGCCCCGATGCCGGATTCGGCGTTGTTGATCCCGTGTTCGCGCAGGTCGATAAATTCCTTCTCGCGCCGGGCCAGGTCCGGGGGCGCGCCGGCGTAGGACATGGCCGTCTCGATGGGTACGGGCGGCAGGCGGAAGGGGAGCACGCGCAAGACGACGGAGACCTCGGCGGCGGCCTTGCCTTCGGCCTCGGCCGTCAGGACGCCGCTGTAGTCGCCGGGCGCGGCGGATTCGGGAACGTGCACGGTCAGCCAAACCTGCGCCGAATGGTTCCGCGCAACGCCGAAGGTCTCGTGCTGCTCAAGCAGGAAGGGCGCCCAACGGAAGCGTTTGTCCTCGGTGCGGTAGCGGACCGCGCTGCGAATGGGACGCACGATTCGCACGTCCACGTGCGCGGCAGGGAAGACGTCGCCGGAGGACGACTTCCACGCGCCAAGCCGCACGCGGCAGTTTTTCAGGTCTTCGAGCGCGTGGAGCGCGAAGCTGAGCGGTTCGTACTCGCCTTGCGCGGCGAAAGCGTGGACCTCGGCGCAGCGTTCGAACGGCGCGGGGACCGTGTCGTGATAGATTTCGTCCTGCGGCGCGCGCTGAAAGAGGATGAAGCCGGAGGCCTTCTCGGCGGCGGTCGGTTCGGGGCACGCGCGGACCTTCGGCTCGGCGGGGTCCTCGGTCCAACCTTCGGCGGGCGGGAACTCCGGGCCTTGTGCGGCCCAAAGCGTAAATTGCTCGGGCACGTCTTCGGCGCACGCGGCGCAGGCGATACAAAAGGATAGAGCCAGGAGCGCGGGGAGTTGAGCTTTCATGTCAGGGCCTCCGGTGAGGGGCGACTGATATTCTGATATCCATACACCGAATTCGTGGAATGAATCGAGTAGTATATCATTCTTATGTGTAACATGATTAGTATGAATATGTTGTGACAAAAATCGAAATCAGGATTGTATTATTAGGAATAGAGTTAGTCTGTTAGCTCATACATGTTAGCGATAGGGCGAAGGCCATGAAAGAGAACGCGCAGTACCAGCAGGTGGCCGACTCGCTTGCGACCTCCTTTAAGGAGCGCGGTTGGCGGCCGGGGCAGCAGTTGCCGAGCGTGCGAGAGCTGGCGCGGACGCACGGGGTCAGCGTCTTCACGGTCTCGAAGGCGCTAAAGCTGCTGGCGGTGCAGGGCGTGGTCGAACGGCGCTGGGGCGTGGGCTGTTTCCTCTCGTCGAAATTCCATCCCGCGCGCCCGCCGCGCCGCGAGCCGGTGGTGGGGATCCTGCTCGATCCGCAACGCGTGCCGGGTTCGGGCTGGAGCCAGACGCTCCTGGAAGGCTTCCTGGCGGGCATCGCGAGCGAAGGCGCGCGCGCGAAGTACGTATCGTGGGAGCCGGGGCTGACGGTTGGGCCGGAGATCGACGGCCTGCTGGTCGGCTCGTACCTGCCGTCCGGAGATGCGCGCGCGAACTGGGAGCGCATCGCGGCGTGGCTGCGCATGCCGATCGCCGGGCGCTTCCCGGTGGTCTGCGCGGACTTCGATTTTCCGGGCGGCGACTCGGTGCAGATCGACAACGCCGGCGCGCTGGCGCAGGCGGCGCGCTACCTAGTCCAGTTGGGGCATCGCGAGATCGCGTACCTGAGCGCGCCGAACAGCCGGACGTCGAAGGAGCGTCTGGAAGGCTTGCGCGAAGCGCTGCGCGAGCACGGCTTGGCGCACGACGAACGACTGGTCTGGCGGATCACGCCGAGTCCGCACATCTCGTACGAACAGTTCCCGGCCTTTCACGCCGCGCGCCAATTCACGGCGATCTGCTGTTACGAGGATCTCTCGGCGTGCGGCGTGATCAAAGCGGCACGCGAACGCGGGCTGCGCGTGCCGGAGGACCTGAGCGTGGTGGGTTGCGGAAACCTGCCACTGGGCGAGTTCGCCAACGTGCCACTGACCACGCTGGACGTGCGGACGCCGGCGTTGACCAAGCGCGCGGTGCGGCTGCTGCTGGACCGGATCCGCGGAGGCGGCGGGGAGGCGGAGAAGATCCGCGTGCCCGCGGAACTGATCGTGCGCGGGAGCACGGGGCCGTGCGGTGCGTGAGAGGCTGAGTACCGACCGGGGGACCGCCCGTGCCTCCGCTCGCCCGAGGCGAGCCACCCTCTCCCGCAGGGAGAGGGCCGGCTCACGGCAGCGTCTTCGCGCCCAGGGTGTACTTGGCGTTGATGGCGGCGCGCGGCGGCCGCTACGGGCTGAACCTGGTCTTCAGCGACCAGCACGGCAGCGGGATCTTCACCTTCAACTACCTGCGCGAGCTGGGGTAGCCGCTGTAAGCGCGCGCTACTCGAAGCTCAGCGTGCCGCAGTAGGCGGCCTTGAATTTGTCGTCCTTGCTCGCGAGCGGATTCCAGCTCGACCAGCGGTCCGGCTCGCCCTTCACGACGCGGCGGCGGATGACGTTGAAGCCCCAGGCGCGGCCGGGCGCGGGGCGCTGTTCGGCGGGCACCCGCGCCAGCGGGAGCTTGAACTCGGCGATCCACGCGCCGTCCTGCTTCCCGACCTGGACCTCGAAGCCGTCCATCCATTTCGCGCCGAAGTCGAACATGCTCGCTTGCCCGTGCAGGGTCGTGCAGGCGAAGCCGACGCGCTCCCTGTCGCCGGCGCAGTCGAGGTTGAGCTGCACGTAGTCTCCGTGCTGGATCTTCCAGCCGGTCTTCTCGGTATAGGGCTTCACGCCGTCGAGGCTGGGCTCTTCGAGCTTGAGCCCCACGTAGAGGAAGTCGTCGTCGTAAAGGACCTTCGCGGCGGTGGGCGGCGCGGCCGGCTCGGTGAAGGCGCCCTTGGCGACGAACGGCTCGAGCGCGGCGGCGGTCGACCAGGCCTCTTCGTCGAGCTTGCCGTCCAGGACGATCTCGCCGGCGCGCTTCAGGGCGCGGCCCTTGCGCATGTGCTTCTGGTTTTCGACGATCCCGCGAAACTTGGCCATGCGCGCCTTAAAGGCGGCCTCGAGGTTGGCGACGAGCTTCGCGTCCGCCAGCGCCGACTTAAGCACGGGCAGGTGCCGGGCGTGAAAAGCTTCCTCGTCCGCGACGAGACTGGCGAGTTCCTCGGGGCTCTTCTGCGCCTGGTCGGGGCAGATCTGGAGGCTGTCGTGCGCGCGGGTCCAATCGAGAAGCGCGACCAGAGGCGCGTAGGCGGGGGCGCCGCCGTGCCGGCGCGCCCACTCGCGGGCGGCGAGCTTCGTGGCGCGCTCGGGATCGTAGGCCTCGGGGTTCCAGGCCCAGGCAAGCCCGGAGAGGAACGCGACCTCGCTGGCGCGGTCGTGGTTGGAGCACAACATCCAGACGTCGAGGAGGCCGGCGAGGGCGGGGTCGGCGGGGGGCATCGGGCCCGTCTCGGCGCGAGTATCCGGCGCGGTGATGGGCCAGTTGTAATAAAAGAGCTTAGCCGACAGTCCGAAGGACGCGCCGTACGCCTCGGCCTCGGCGAGCTTCAAGCGGTGGCTGACGACGCCGCGCCCGGTCCAGCAGAGGCGCAGGCCCTCGGGAAAGCCGGCCTCGCGCGCGCCGGCGACGGTCTTGTCTTCCTTAAGGTCGGTCCCGCCGTAGCGGTGCGGGCACCAGTAGAGCGGGGCATCCTGCGCGCGCGCGCGGACGGTCTCGGCCATCAGCTTGAGCAACTCGGCCTGCGCGGCCCAGTAGGTGGGCCAGTCCTTCGCGTAGCCGGTATGCAGGCTGGTGGATTGGTCGTCAAGGCTCAGCACGAAGGCGTCGGCGCCGGCCTTGGCCCAGGCGTCGTAGGTCGCGCGGACACTTTCGCGCAGGCGCTGCGCGGGCGAGCCGCCGTCCTGGGCCAGCACGCCCTTGGCGAGCGCCTCGCCGGGGTTGTAGCTGACCGCAAAGGCCGCGAACCGCGCGTGATACTTCTCGATCAAGGCGGGTTTATCCTTGAGCTTATCGGCGGAGTCGACCGCGCCGCTGTAGGTCCAGCCGAAGTTGAGCTTCAAGGGCGTAAAGGCCTCGAGGTAGGCGTCGCTCGCGCCTTTGATCCCGCGCCGCGGAAGGCCCGGCCAGTCGGCGACGGCGGCCTGGCGGACCCAGAGCGCGCCGTCCGGGTCGCGCGCGGAAAGCTGCTTGAGGGTCTGGACGGCGTAGAAGTCGCCGGCGGGGGAGGCGCCCGCGAGGACGATCGCCAAGCGCTCGCCGTCGCGCGCCACGCCAAGCGCGTAGCCCTGCTCTTTAGCGCGGCCCCAGGATTCGGGCGCATAGGCGAGGTTATGCGCGGCGAGGCGTTCTTGCGCCCATGCGTTGCGGTCGGGCCCGCCGACGAAGAGCAGTGTCCCTTCCGCCGGAGCTTTTTTCACCACGGCCGGAGGCGCCTTGAGGCCGAGCCATTCGGCGAGCGCGGCGAGGACGCGCGCGTCTACCGCGCCGGAGGAGACCACCACCGGTGCGCCGACCTTCCAGGCCTTGTCTCCGAGTTCGGCCGAGCGCGGGGCGGGGAAGATCGCGCCATCGAGTTCAGGATCGCCGCTGGTGGACTGAATCGCCTGGGCGGCGGGGCCTTCTTCGAGGGCCGCTGTGGGCGCGGCGAGCAGCAGCATCGGCAGGACGAAAAGGTATCGCACGGTTGGCGGCTCCCAGGATGGCGGCGCGGCTTATTCGAAGACCAGGTGCCCGAGCTGCGACGGCCCGTGACTGAAGCTGGTCGGCGCGAACTGGTAGGTCCAGAGCCCGAAGGCGCCGATGGACTTGTGGATTTGCAGGCCCCAGCGTGCGCCGGGCTTCGGCGCGCCGCCCAGGTTCGCAAAGGGCAGGCGGCATTCCAGCGTGGCGCCGTGCAGGTCCTCCGCCAGCGCGAGCTTGAACTCGGCGCCGCTGGCCCAGACTTCGGGGAGCGGGTGGGCCGGGTTCCAGTCGCCCGCGTGGACCTCGTAGCGGAAGTTCGCAACGTTCATCACGAGCTGATAGTAGTCGGCATGGTCGTGGTCGGTGTCTAGGAAGAGTTCGAAGCAGGGCACGCGCCAGGCGTACGGTACGGTGGCGCCGGGCTTGGCGTCCTTCCACTGCTTCGCGGCCCAGTCGGGGAGCTTTAGCTCCTTCGTGGAGTGCGCCTCCAGGGCGAGGTACAAGTGCGTGTCGTCGCGGAGCACGCGCAGCGCGGCCTGATCGTCTTCGGCGAGCGGTTCGGCGGCGGGTTCCTTGCCCCAGCCGTGGGGAATGAAGCCGGTCTGGACCTCGGCCTTCGCCCACGCCGCCTCGTCGAGTTTCCCGTCCAAGGCGATGGAGCCTTCGAGCTTCGCGACTTTCAGTTCGCGCAGCCCATACCGCGTGAACACGGGCGTCTGCGCGCGCCGGGTGGCGAGGGCGTCGCATTCGCCCCATTCGTTGAGCTTGCCAAGGATGACGCCGGCGAGGCGCGTTTCGGCGGCGAGGGGGTTGTCCTTGAGCAGGGGCTCGAGCGCGCTCCACAGGGCGTCGAATTCGCCGGTGGCCGCGGCGTAGTCGGCGAGGGCCCGCTCGCGCGGGAGATTCCCCGCGGCCGGATCGCGCCGGGCGTTCCAGGCTTCGACGAAGCTCCGCAGCGCGCGGCAGGCCTCGGGGTTCCCGCCGCTCAATTCGCGGCAGGCCAGCGCGAGCGCGCGTTCGGGCTCGTAGCCTTCCGGGTTCCAGAGGTAGTCGTAGACGGTGATGCGCGTCACGGGCGTCCCGCGCTCGGGGAAGATGCACTCGACGCTCTTCCACAGGTCGGGATCGCGGCCGGTGATCGCGAAGAGGTCCCCGCCGCGGCCGACGTTGTCGTAGATCTGCGCGCGGACCGTGCTGCCGAAAAGCCCGCGGTAGGCGTCGATGGCGCCGGTGGGCAGGATCTGGCTGAAGACCTCGATGCCGCAGAAGCTCAGGCCCATTTCGGATGGGATGCCGCCGGCGGCCCCGAGCTTCGACGCGTAGGCTTCAATCCCCGGGCAGTTGAGCCAGTAGGGCTGGGGCATGAAAAAGACGCGGTTGGCCGGGTCCAGCGCGCGGAGGCGCTTGAACATCTCGGTGAGGAAGTGGCTCTGCGCCTTGAAGTAGTCGCCGCCGAAACGTTCTTCGGTGGCCTTGTTCATCCGCGTGCCCGTGTCGTCGTACTTGAGGACGAACTCGCGGCAGCCCTTCTCGTAAGCCGCCTTCGCGCCTTCGAAGCGCTCGGTCTTGCCCTTCTCCGTCACCTCGCCGCCGTCGATGAGCAGGTCCAGGCGGGCGTCGGTGGCGTCGAGCGGATCGACGTGATGGATCCAGGCGCCGAAGCGGCGGCCCAAGTGGGCGCACTTCTGGCTGCCTTTGTAATTCCAGCCGTAGTTGGCCTTGAAGCGGTGCTCCCAGGGCTCGGGGCGCTTGTTGCCGCGGAACGGGAAGCGCGGGAAGTCGGCGACGACGCCGGCGCGGACGTGCGGCGCGCCATCATGGACGCGGGTGAGTTGCCGCAGGGATTGCACACCCCAGAAGGACCCCCACGGGCCGCGCCCGGCCAGCAGGATCGTCGCGCGCCCGCCAGGCGTGCCGGCGCCTAGGACGTAGCCCTCGTCGGAATCCAGCGCCGCATAGGCCTGCGCCAAGCCGAAGGCCTCCAGCGCGGCCTTGGCGCGCGGGCTGGACTCCGGCACGCCGGCGATCACGAGCACCGTCCCGCTGGCCGGCTCGTCCTTAAAGGAGGCTTCGGGGATGGGCGCGGCGTCGAAGAGTTCCTGCAACTGCGTTCCGGCCTGCTCCGGGAGGCCCTCGCCCAGGACCACGACCACCTTGAGGACCGGGAGCGCTACGCCGGTCCAGGCTTCCTGCTGAGGGCGCGGGGTGACGGCCCATTCGAGGTCGCCCGGCAGGTAGTCGGCCCCAATCTTTTCGAGGAGGACGCCGCCTTCGATGGGTGGGGCTTGGAGGCCCTCGGCGGCGCAAAGGGGCAGCGCGGCCAGGAGGAGCAGCAGGGCGCAACGATCCAGGGTTTGCATGTCGTCTCCTTGGTCTGGACGCTCGGCGGCGGGAGTTTTGATGCCGTCTGTGCGGTATCTTCGTACACCGTGGTACAATAGATCAACAACGAATCTGGAACAATTTGTATAATATATAATTGTACCATGACAAATCCGGTGTATAAGACCTTGATGCTAAACCTGTTGTCGGGATATGAGAAGCCATGAAAAGTTTGAACTCACCATGCGCCTCCATTCAGGAAGTCCTGGTTGCGCGGATTGCGGACGGTACCTACCGGGAGAAGCTGCCGACGCTGCGCGCGCTGGCGCGTGAGTTTGAGGTGAACTTAAAGACGATCCAAAAGGTCGTGCGGCGCATGGAGGAAGCCGGGCTGGTCGCGGCGCGGCAGGGGTCGGCGGTGTACCTGCGCGGGGCGCAACCGGGCAAGGCGCGGAAGACCCGCTCCGCACTGGCCGGCGTGAAGGTGGGGTTCGTCTGCGACGGGTTCGGGCAGCTTCGCGACGCCGGGGGCTATCATCCTTATTATAGCGAGGTGTACCTTGGCGCCGAAGAGGCCGCGCGCGAGGCGGGCCTGGACCTGCGCTTCATTCCCACGCCGGGCTGGGGGCATCTTGGGCTCGACGAGGCGTACTTTGCGCGGCACGTGCTTGAGCCGGGCCTGCGCGCGATGATCTCGCTCACGCCTTCGGTGAAGGAGCTCAAGCGCTACCTCCAGCATGACCTGGCGTTCGTGGTTTGCGGGGACCACACGAAGCTCCCCGCGGAGGCGGCGGCGCGGCGGGTCCCGCGGTTGACGCACGCCTGGGACGAGGACGTCGCGGACGGAACGCGGCGGATCCTCGCGGCGGGGCACCGGCGGATCGCCTTCATCGGGCAGAAAGGGTTGCGCGGCTTCACGCAGACGCTGGAGTCCTTCGAGGTGAGCGTGCCGGAGGCCTGGCGCGCGCCGGCGCGGGCCAACGGCGAACAGGCCGGATACGAGGCCTGCCGCGAACTGCTGGACGGCCTGGCGCGCCCCACCGCGCTGATGATCACCGACGACTACACGTGCCACGGCGCGATGATGGCGCTCCTGGAGCGCCGCGTGAGCGTGCCGGCGGAGCTCTCGGTGCTGACGGTCTCGAATCTGGCCAGCGACCTGCCGGGCCTGCGCCCACTGAGCGCGCTGGTCGTGGACGGGCGGCGGGAAGGCCGGCAGTACGTGCGCACGCTGGCGCGGGAGTTGGCGCGGCCCGGCCAAGCCGGGCGCGACGCCTGGCCCCTGCCGCTGCGCTTCGTGGACCGGGGCAGCATCCGCGCGCTGGAACGGACTTGAGCGTAGCGGGGAGGGGGACACATGCCGCAGGACGAGGTCTCCGAATTCTTGGAGCCGAACGCGGCCGAGCCGCTGCCTGACCCGTGGGCGGTCCTGAACTCGGCCGACGAAGACGGGACGCGGTGGACTTCTTCCGCTCCAGGCTTTGCCGCGCGCGCACTCGACGCGCGGAGGCTGGAGCTGCGCGGGGAATTCCCCGCGGGCCTGGCGCGCTTCGAACTGCTGGGGCGCGATGCGGGTTTCGACGTCGAGAGCCTCACGCTGCGCCTGCGCTTCACGCCCGGCTGGGACCCGAACGAGCCGGATCCGGCGGCCCCGCCGACCGGGCCGTGGGATTACATCAACGGGGACTTTGTCGTGCCGCGCTACGCGCTGGACGTAGACGGCGAAGCGCACCCGGAGTTCGTGTGGCTGGACTTGCCCTGGGCCGAGGACGTTCAGGCGCGCCGCGCGCGCAGCAGCTTCGCGCTGCGCTTCGAACGGGCCGGCTCGCATGTCATCGTGCTGGACTTCACGCGGCCGGATGCGAGCGACGCGCGGCTGGGCTGCGCGAGCTGGCGCGAGATCCGGATCGGCCGAGACGAGCGGGACGCGTGCTTGGAGCCACGGCTTGAGCTCAGGCCCGAGCTGGAAGGCCGGCGCCCGCGGCTCTGGCTGACCCCCGAAAGGCTCGAGGCGCTGCGCCGCGATGTTGCGCCCGGCGGCGCGCGGCGGGGGCTGTTCGAGAAGCTCCGCGCGCGCTGCGCGGACCCGCAGCGCCTTGACCTGCTGGGGCTGGGACTGCTCGCGCTGCTGGACGAAGACGGCGCAGGCTGGGCGGCGCGCGCCGTGGAAGAGGGGGAGCGTCTCGCCGCGGAGCCGCACTGGGGCGTGGATCGGCCGGGGCACATGGGCTGCGACAACGACATCGCGGCGGGCGGCAACCTGCTGGTGCTGAGTCTGCTGCGCGACTGGCTGCGGGCCGCGGGGGCGCTGGAGGCCGAGCGAGACGCGCGTTGGCGCGCGAAGCTGCTCCACCACGGCCGGCTGATGTTCCGCTTCGCGCTCCTGCAGCGGAGCTACCTTCCGACGGGCTACCTGCAAAACCACTTCAGCGCCTCGTACATGGGCTTGGGCGTCGCGGGGCTGGAACTGGCCGACGACCCCGACGCGGCGGCCGCGAACGAAGCGCGATCCTGGTTCAACTTCGTCGCGGGGGAGTTCCGGCGGCGTTCGGCACTTTCACCGCCGGACGGCTCCGGGTGCCCGCTGGACGTGAGCTACGGGCTGCGGTTCTACGTCCACGCGGCCCAGGCCTACGCGAGCGCCACAGGCGCGCGGCTGCTTGAAGGCCCATTCTACGCGAAGTTGCCCGAGTACTGGATGCAGCGGCTCTGGCACGAGCAGGGCCTTGCCGGATACCGCTCGATCCTGTGGCCGGTTGCGCGCTGCGCAGGGCACGCGGGGCTGCTCGCCAAGCTGTGCGAGAGTCTCGCGGAGACTGAGGCGGTCGGCGCCGAGGACCTGCTCTGGGCGGACGGCGAGCCGCCGGGCGGGCGGGCGGACGTAGCGCTCACGGGCATCTTCGCGGACTGCGGCGAGGCGTACCTGCATGCCGACCCCCATGCCGAACGCGCGCGGGACACGTGGGTGAGCCTCCAGGCCGGAGTACCGTTCGGCGCGACGCACAACCGCCGGCTGACGCGCTACAACTACGCGCACTACATGCCCAACCGCGGCGAGGTGAGGCTGCGCCACCGCGGCAAGACCGTGCTGGGCGACGGCGGGCGCAGCTATCGAAAACTGACGAGTCTCCATAACGTGCTCACCTTCGACGAAACCGGGCAGTTCGGCGACGCGTTCGTCTGGATGCCGAAGCCGCGGCTCGACCGATGCGGGCGGCTGAGCCGGGTCGAGGATGCGGGCGCGGCGACGCAGGCGGCCATGGACCTCGCCGCAGCCTACCCGGACGTGCGCGGCCTGAAATCCTACCGGAGGCACGTGTTGTTCGTGCGCGATGCGCGTGCGCCGCTGCTGGTCCTCGTGGATCGCGTGGCATTCGAGCCGGACTGCGAGGTCCGCATGCTGCGTTGGCACTTCCACGCGCCGCAGGTGGAGGGCGCGCCGGGTTCGCGCGCGGAGGTCCTGCTGGGCGAAGACGAGGTCCGCTTCGCGCTCACGATGCTCCAGCCGGCGGCAGGCGTCGAGGCGGAGATCGGCGAGACGGAACTCGTCAAGCAGTACACCTGGCGGGGGCCGTTTCAGCGGCATGTGACCTGGAGCTGGCCTCGGGAAAACGCGGGCGAGGCTGCCGCGGTCTTCGTGGCGCGGCCCGCGGAGCACGGCTTGCAGGCGGAACGCGGGGCGGAAGGCGGCTGGACGTTCGCCTGGGGCGGCCGGCGGGTTGAGCTGGCGTTGGACGGCGCGGCCGATCCGGATCTCCGCTGCGAGGCCTTGGGCTACGCCTGGCGGGCCTGACCCGCGCGGCCCGCGCGTTACTTCTCCACCTCTCGTATCACGGCAGCGTCTTCGCGCCCAGGGTGTACTTGGTGTGGATGGCTGCGCGCATCTTCTCGAACCACGCTTCGTCGGGGATCGCGTAGGGGCGGAACTTCTCGAGCAAGCCTTCGCTCTCGACGAAGAGCAGGGCGTTGTGGAGTCCCAGGGTGTTGGCGGCGGGGGTGTCGATCAGTTCGGACGAGTCGGCGGCGCTCATCTGGAAGAGCACGCGCATGTCGAACTCGCGGAGCGTGCGGCGATTGAAGGCGCGGTTGGCGTTAGCAAGGGTGTCGCACCAGACGGCGATGTGCAGGCGCTGCTCGGGCCCCTCGCGGAGGAGGTTGGCGAAGCGCTCGCCGCTGGAGCCGGCCTCATCGCGGCTCGAGGAGAGGGAGAAGTCGTCCTCCTGGCGCAGGGCGCGGAGGCGCTGGAGCCCGAAGACGAAGAGGAACGTGTGGCGCTCGGGGGCTGCCCGCTTTCCTGGGAAGCGGAGAGTTCGCGGTCGAGTTCCCCGATGAGCGCGGGGATCTCGCGGTGTTGGACGACGCTCAGTTCGTGGGGCAGGGCGCGGGCAAGGCGGTCGAGGTGCGCGACGTATTCGGCCTCGCCGCCGGAGCCGTCGAGGAGGATCAGGCGCAGCTTCTCGGGCGGGATGCGGGCGGCGAGGCTGAAGATGGTGGCGCAGGTCATGCCGAAGGCCGCGTCGCGGTGCTGGCCGAGCATGATCAGGTGGCTGCCGCCGGCGTCGGTGAAGCGGACCTCGGTGGGCCCCTTGATCGCGTTGGGTTCGCCGAGCCAGGCGCGGAGCGCGGGCCGCGCGGCGGGCGCGCGGTCGGCGACGGCGGCCTGCAGGGCTTCGTTGGCCTCCAGGCGTGCCGGAGCGTTCCCTTCGAAGACGACGGTGTTGGCCTTGGGGCGCCGGCCTTCGGCGTCGGTCCGCTTCGCGATTTCCTTGAGGCGCGCGGCCTCTTCCTCGTCGGGGAGCCAGACGATCTGGAAGGGGTTGTTGCCTTCGATCATGCCCGACATGCCGTTGTAGATGGCCTCGCCGGGGCGGCTGAGCAGGCGGGCGGCGGCGTTGTCTTCGCTGAGGATCAGGTAGGAGTCGCTTTCGTTGCACTGCAGCGCGATGCGCACGCCCATCTGCCCGAGGGTGCTCTTGGCGAGGGTGTAGACGCCGCTGAGGGTCTGGGAGCCCAGGATCGTGTGGACGCCGAAGGCGCGGCCCTGGCGCACGAAGCGGTCGAGGAGCAGGGAGGCCTCCTGCGCGACCGAGTCGTCCTCGGTGAAGAACTCCTGGAATTCGTCGATGAGCAGGAGCGTGCGGGGCATCTCCTCGGCGCCGGGGCTGCGTCGGTAACCGGGGAGGTCCTGGACGCCGGCCTTGCGGAAGAGTTCGCCGCGGCGGTCGAGTTCCTTGTCGAGGCGCTTGAGCACGCTGAGCCCGAACTCGCGATCGCTCTCGACGGCCACCACGCGGGCATGGGGCAGGCGGTGGGTGGCGTAGGTCTTGAACTCGACGCCCTTCTTGAAGTCGATCAGGTAGAACTCGACCTCCTGGGGGCTGAACCAGAGCGCGGTGTTGGTGATCATGACGTGGAAGAGGGTCGATTTGCCGGAGCCGGTGCGGCCGGCGATGAGCGCGTGCTGGGCGGTGCCGCGGCCGAGTTCGAGTTCCTGGAGCCGGTCGGCGCCGGAGCGGCCGATGGGCACGCGCAAGCCGCGCTCGGTGTCGCGCGACCACATATCCGCGGGGGTGGGCGGCGAGACGGTGCTGAAGGAGAGTTCGACGCGCTTGGCTTCCACGGCGCGCCGGCCGAGCTTGTCCAAGAGCGCGTTGACGACGGGCATCTCGGGCAGGGGTTCGACGAGCGCGCGCCCGCGGTCCAGGCCCTCGTGGGCCTCGACGAAGCCTTCGCCGGCCTCCTTGAGCACGATCCCGTTGCGGCGCAGTTGTCCCAGGTCCACCGCGGCGGGCCACTTCTGGCGCGTGTCGTGGTACATCAACACGTGGACGCCGCAAGGCGGTCCGCTGCTGACGACGCTGGCGAGGCGCTCGAGCGAAAGGTCGCTCAGGCCGGAGGGAAAGTCGGAGATCATCAGGAAGCGGTAGGGCTCCTTGAGGTCGCCGGCCTTGGCGTTGTACTCGTCGATGGTCGCGTAGCGGTTGCGCAGGTATTTCTGAATTACTTTCTCCATGTGCTCGGTGAGGTCGGCGAGGCATTTGTCGATATGCCCGGCATCGGTCCAGATGCGTCCGCCGATGAGGGCCTCGTCGAAGTCGGCGAGCTGCATGAAGGCGGAGAAGCCCTGGCCCAGCGCGACGGGATCGACGATGGTCAGGTGCGCCATGCCCGGGGGAACGAAGCAAGAATCCGCAGCGCGGAAGCGAAGAGCGCGTGCAGGGCGCGGTCGCGCCCGGCGGCGCCGGCCTGGACCAGCAGCGAGCCGGCGCCGGGGAAGACGAGCGAGAGCGGGAGCGCCGCGGTCAGTTCGGGGAGCGGGAAATCGGCGTTCTCGGAGACGTCGAGCTTCTTGAGCGGAAGGGCCACCTGTCCGAGCATGACCTCGCGCGGGAAGGCCGCGGGCATGCGCGTGGCTTCGGCGGCCAGCGCCTCCCAGGACGAGTGCGTGGCGGAGGCGACGGTGAGGGCCTCGCGCATCTCGCGGGCGAAGACCTCCAGGCCTTCCTTCCAGCCGGCCTGCGCGCGTCTGGCGACGTTGGCGCGCTTGGACTCGGCGCCGCCCTGGTCGTTCTTGTACTGGTCCTGGCGCTTCTTGCAGGCGCCCTCGTGCTCCTGCTCGAACTTGCGATTCTTTTCGGCGATGACGGCTTCCAGTTCCGCGCGCGCGCGCTCCTCCTTGGCCTTGTTGCGGTCGAGAAGCCGCTGGAAGCGCGCACGGAAGTCCGCGAGCAGTTGTTCGTTCTGTTTGAAGAAACCCGCGGACTCGGCGTTGATGCCTTCCTCGAATTTGAGCACGCGCGCGATGCGCTCGTCCATCAGGTTCTTCGACTGCGACCAGAAGCGGTCCTTCTCGACTTGTTCCTGGCGCACGAGGCTGGCCAGGATGTCGCGCAGGTCCTCGTAGAGCTTGCGCACGGCGCGGCATGCCTTGAGGCGCATGGCGCGGGTGAGGAAATGGAGCAGCAAGATCGAAACGAGCGCCGAGCCGATGAGGTAGGGGATGTAGACCGGAGGCTGCGACCGCTGGACGATGAAAACGAGCGCGACGACGTGGCCCAACCCGATGAGCAGGAAAGCGACGAGCGTCCAGATGCGCTTGCCCAGCGAGGAGAGGAGCCCATCGTTGACGCGCCGGTAAAGCAGCCCGGCCTCGGAGAGGCGTTCGGCGAGGCCGTCCACGAAGGGCAGGGGATCGCCCCATTCGCCTTCCTTCTGCGGGAGGGGCGCTTCGAGGTCGGGCAGCCCTTCGCCGAAGGATACGGCCAGCGATTCGACGCGGCCCTTCAGGACGCCGGCCTTCTCGCGCATGGTTCCGATCCGCGCGACGAGGTCGTCGTGCTGCTCGGAGAGCAGGTCGGTCTTCTGTTTCTCCTCGGCGACGATGCGTTCCTCGGCTTCCTGGAGCTTCTGGCGGTCCAGATTCGCCTGGTTCTGGCGCTCGCGCATGCTCCGCCCGCGGAGGCTTTCGAAGGCCTTCTCGGCGCGGGCGACGCGGCGCTTGTACTTGCGGGCGTGCCGGTCGCGGAGCGCGGACATGGCCTTCTCGTGCTTCTCGGCGTCCTTCTTGTGCGCGTCCTGCAGGTCCTTGAGGTCCTTGTCGTGGGACGCCTTGCGGGAGAAGTCGCCCGAGTAGCAGGCCTCGTCGGCGGCCAGGCGCTCCTGCTGGAGCGCGCGAAGCCGCTCCTCGAGCGCGGTGACGCGGTGGCCGAGCTGGCTGGGATGTTCGTTGGCCATGAAGGAGGGTTCCAGGTTCCTGGTTCAGCGCGAGAAACGACTTGGCGCGCGGCTCAACTGCATTCGTCGATGGCTTTTCCGAGCAAACGGTTGATCTCGGTCATCGCGTCGACGGCGGACTTGGCGGCGTGCCGGATCTCGTCGATGTAGACCTTCTCGAAATCGGCGCGGGCCTGGTCGTGCCAGCCGGCGCCGGTGGCGTCCCACTGGAAGACCAGGTCCTTGGTGGCGCGGACGAGCTGGCGGTCGCTGTGGCTGATGCCTTTCATGGCGCAGCTCCTTCGGCGGAACCCGTGGATTCGGACGACGCGGCGGATGGCGCGGAGCCGGACCCGGCGTGGCCCGAAGGGCGCAGGTAGTCGTCCAGGCTGTCGATCATCTGGTCGAGCCGCGCGAGGGCCTGCGGGGTCATGCGTTCCATGAGCGATTCGAGGACCATGCAAGGGCCCAGGAGCTTGCCGGCCTCGTTCTCGATCGCGACGCTCCAGCGCTTGACGTTCGCGAGCTTCTGCTCGGCTTCCTCTTTCGCGCGCATGGCGCGCTCCAGGAGCTTGCGTTCGTCGACGCCGCTGGATTTGCCGTGGTATTTTTCGCCGTGGACGGCGCGGTTGTAATCCAGGCGCGCCTGCTGGGCCATATCCTCGCAGCGCCGGAGCTGGCGCTTCCAGTGCGCCATCTGCTCGCGCTTGAGCCACTCGGCGGCGCGGAAGACGTCGCTGCGCACGGCGCTCAGGGCCTGCCGGCATTCCTCGTCGTACTTGACGTAATGGTGGCGGAAGGTCTTGAGGACCTCGGGGTCGGTGATATTGGCATGGGCCATGGGATGCGTGCTCGCCTCAGCGCTGTTCCAGGTATTCGCGGATGCGCTCGGCCTTGCGCAGCAGGAGCGGGACCTGCTTGTCGGAGGCCTCGACGAACTTGGAGAGCGCGCGGACGATCTGCTCGAACTCCTCGGCGAACTTGGCGTGCTCCTGGTCGCGCCAGGTTTCGCCCAGCTTCGAGAACTGGCGGTGGATGCCGGTCACTTGCGCTTGCAGGTCGCTGTTGAAGCGCTTCAGGTCCACCGCGAAGCGGTGCAGTTCGACGGGATCGACGATCGCCTTGGCCATGCTGGGCTCCTTTGCGGCATGAGAGTAAGACGGCAATCCAGGGCGCTTTATGACCGGAGAATCGCGATTCGCAGGCGACCCATCGGGATGCGCGTCGCGGCTCATAAAAGGTGCAACCGCGAAGGTCATTGTATAGACAGCGAATCCCTTATCCACCGATTCCGCCAGGACTTGGAACGCGCATGTGCAACTTCCGTCGGTTTCAGCGGCCCCAGGGTGCAGGATGGCTCGGAAGGGAGCCTTATTATTGGCTTGCACACTCGTGTGAGCATGTTGTATTTTCAGCCTATCCACCTCAAGGAGCCTCCCCGCCATGGCCTTCAACGGACTGGGCATGCATCTGGGCAACCTCGCGCGACTGAGCCGCGCCAAGACCCGCTCGATCAGCGCCGAGAACTTCAAGGGCGAGAAGGGCAAGGGCGGGATGGCGACGAAAGGCACGGGCGAGAAGTGCGCTCGCGACCTGGGGCGCGGCTGGAAGGTTTCGCCGTCGGTGAAAGTCGGCGCGGGGAAGACCTTCAGCGTCGCCGAGATCAAGGGTCCCGGCGCGATCCAGCAGCTTTGGCTGACGCCTTCAGGGCCGAACTGGCGCAATTACATCCTGCGCTTCTTTTGGGACGGCGAAAAGACGCCCAGCATCGAGTGCCCGCTGGGCGACTTCTTCTGCATGGGCTGGAACCGCTATGCTCAGGTGAACGCGCTCCCGGTGAACGTGAACCCCGGGCAGGCCTTCAACAGCTTCTGGGAGATGCCGTTCCGCAAATCCGCGAAGATCACCTTCGAGAACCTTTCCGACGACGAGTCGACGCTCTATTACCAGGTCAACTACACGCTGACCGACATCCCCGAGGATTGCGCGTACCTGCACGCGCAGTGGCGCCGCAGCAACCCGCTGCCGTACAAGACCGACCATACGATCCTCGATGGCGTGAAAGGCTGGGGGCAATACGTCGGGACGTACCTGGCCTGGCAAGTGAACAGCAACAACTGGTGGGGCGAGGGCGAGATCAAGTTCTTCATGGACGGCGACGGGACGTGGCCGACGATCTGCGGGACCGGGACGGAAGACTATTTCCTGGGCTCGTACAACTTCGAGTACCCGCGCGGCGAGGGCCAGCGCCAGTACTGCGTCTTCACGGGGCCTTACGCGGGGCTCTGCCAGGTCATCAAGCCCGACGACATGTACCGCTGCAACCAGCGTTTCGGGTTGTACCGCTTCCACGTGATGGACCCGATCCGTTTCGAGGAAGACCTGCGGGTGACGATCCAGGCGCTGGGCTGGCGCTCGGGCGGGCGCTACCTGCCGCTGCAGGACGACATCGCCTCGGTGGCGTGGTGGTATCAGACCGAACCGCACGCGCCGTTTCCGAAGCTCCCGGACCGCGATGGGCTGGAAGTGATCTGAACCTGCAATAAATAAAGAACCCCCGGCTCATGCCGGGGATTCGGGTGCGCCTGGAGCAGAGCGGCTTAAGCGGGCTACCCCTTCGTCGCGGTCAGTTCGCTGGCGTTCAGTTTCAGGTCGTAACGTTCCCGGGCGATCTTGCAGACGCCGTCGGCGAACTGCGGGTTGTCGCGCAGGATGCGGTTGAAGTCTGCCTTCTCCAGGACGAAGAGGTCGCAGCTCGACTTGGAGCGGACGGTCGCCGTGCGGGGCGTGGACATCAGGAGCGCGATCTCGCCGAATAGGTCGCCGTCCTTGAGGGTCTTGAGCACCTTGCCGGCGTCGTCGAGGACTTCCACCTCGCCGCGCGCGATGAGGTACATCTCCTTGCCGAGTTCGCCCTTCTGGATGACGGTCTCGCCGGCGGCGGTCTGGCGGGCCTTGAGGGCCATGATGAGCTGGGAGAGGAAGAGCAGGTCGCCGTCCTTGAAGAGTTCGACCTTCTTGAGCACCTCCTCGGTGACGACTTCGTGCCAGTTTCGCCCGTCGCGCTTGATCAGTTCGGCGGCGGCCTTGGGGCCCCAACTATTGCGCGCGTAGTTGGGGAAGTCCGCGGGCGCGGCTTTCCAGTAGTCCATCAGCGGCTGCGCCACGCGCCAGGCGGCTTCGACGAGGTCGCCGCGCGAGAAGAGCGTGCCGTCGCCGAGGCTGCACGAATAGATCATCACCTCGTAGCCGGTATAGCGTGAGGCCTTGAACGCGTCGCCGTATCCGAAGCGCATGTGGACGGGCTGGATCTTCAGCAGCGGGCCGGGGATCTTGGCCTGGAACTGGATCTCGATGCCCTGGTACGGCTGGATGTGGAAGATCAGCCGGTTGGCGCCGATGTGTTCGACGGGCGTGCCGCGGAACATCACTTCGGGCGCCTTCTTGAAGGTGACGACGATCTCGGTGCCGCGCTTCCAGAGCGCCTTGCCGGAGCGCAGGTAAATCGGGACGCCTTCCCAGCGCCAGTTGTCGATGTGGAAGCGCGCGGCGGCGTAGGTCTCGGTCTTGGATTCGGGGTTGACGTCCTTCTCCTGGCGGTACCCGGGCTTGAGGACCTTTCCGGCGTCGTCGACGTTGGGGCCGTATTGCCCGCGCACGACGAAGCGCTCGACCTCTTCCGGAGTGTACGCCCGCACGGCCTGCAGAAGCTTGGCCTTCTCGTTGCGGATCGCGTCGGAACTGAAGGATCCCGGCACCTCCATGCACAGGTACGCGAGCATCTGGAACATGTGGTTCTGCATCATGTCGCGGAGCACGCCGGACTGGTCGTAGTAGCCGCCGCGGCCTTCGACGTCCACGGCTTCGCAGACGTTGAACTGGATGTTGTCGATGTAGTTCTTGTTCCAGAGCGGCTCGAACATGCCGTTGCTGAAGCGGAAGGTAAGCAGGTTCTGGACAGTCTCCTTGCCCAGGTAGTGGTCGACGCGATAGATCTGGTCTTCCTGCCAATGCTTGAGGATGTCCTCGTTGAGCTTAAGGGCCGAGGCGAGGTCGGTGCCGAAGGGCTTCTCGACGATGATGCGTTTCCAGCCGGGGCCGTCGCGGAATCCCGACTTCTGAAGGTTCTCGCAGAGCAGCCCGAAGAAGCGCGGCGCCACGGCGAAGTAGAAGAGCACGTTGCCCTGGGCCTGGTATTGGCCGTTCAACTCGGAGACCTTCTTCTTCAGCGTCTCGAAGACCTTCATGTCCGAGAACCCGCCGGACATGTAATGAAAGCGCGAGATCAGGTCGTCCCACACCTTCTGGTCGAACTGCTGGCGGGTGTGGAACTTCTTGATGTCGTTGTTCATCCGCTCGCGGTACTGCTCGGTGGTCATCTCGTCGAGCGCGATGCCGAGGATCGCGAAGTTTTTGCTGAGCAGGCCGTCGCAGGCGAGGTTGTAGAGCGCCGGCACCAGGAGCCGCTTGGTCAGGTCGCCCGACGCGCCGAAGATGAGCATCACGCAGGGATTGCTAGTTACATTGTCGGACTGCTCCGCGGCCGAATACGAACCCACCACCTGGGCGTTGTCGGACATGATTACGCACCCCCTGAAGCGTTTCACCTGAGTCAATCACAAGGTGCCGCCAGCATGGGGGAGGCGCCAAGCCGAGGCAAGCGTAAACTGGGCTTGCGCGGTCTACTTTCGGGCCAAGCGCGCCCGGGCCTCGTCCAGGATCTCCACGGTCTTGCTCGCGCCGCAGCGGGTGACGCCCAGGGCGCGAACTTCGAGCAACCGGTCGAGGGTGCGCACGCCGCCGGCGGCCTTGACCTGGACGTTCGCGGGGCTGTGCTCGCGCATCAGCTTCAGGTCGCGATCGGTCGCGCCGCCGCTCCCGTAGCCGGTGGAGGTCTTGACCCAATCGGCGCCCAGTTCGCCGCAGATCCGGCAGAGCCGGATCTTGTGCGCATCCTGGAGGTAGCAGTTCTCGAAGATCACCTTCACCTTCTGCCTCGCGGCATGCGCCAGTTCGATCACGGCGCGGAGGTCGTCGCGCACGTAGTTCCAGTCCTCGCTTAGCACCTTCGAGATATTGACGACCATATCGAGTTCCTCGCCGCCATCCTCGAGCGCTCGCGCGGCCTCGGCGGCCTTGATCGCCGTCGCATGCCCGCCGTGCGGGAAGCCGACGGTCGTGCTGGCGCGGACGTTGCTGCCGCGCAGCAGGTCCGCGCAGCGCCGCAGCGCGTAGGGCAGGATGCAGACGCTGGCGGCATCGTACTCGAGGGCGACGCGGCAGCCGGCCTCGAGGTCCTTCTCGGTCAGCGTCGGGTTTAGCAGGGAATGGTCGATCATCTTGGCGACGTCGAGGTACGTAAAGGTCATGGCGCTGCTCCTTGGCTCAGGCGGTTCGATCAGGCATCCGAAAGGAATTGGCGGAGGTAGCGCCCGCTCTGGCGGAGCGCCTGCTTGCGCGTCTCGAGATTCTTCTCGTAGGCGCGGTCTTCTACCTCGATGCAGACCGGGCCGTCGTACCCGCTGTCGCCCAGGACCGAGCAGAAGCGGCCCCAGTCGATCTCGCCCAGCCCGGGCAGCTTGGGGCAGTGGTATTCCAGGGGCGTGGCGAGGATGCCGACGTCGTCGAGGCGCTCGCGGTCGATGCGGACGTCCTTGGCGTGCACGTGGACCAGGCGCGATCCGAACTCGCGCAGCGGCTTCAGGTAGTCCATCCGCTGCCAGGCCATGTGCGAGGGGTCGTAGTTCAGACCGAAGTTCGCGTCGGGGATCGCTTCGAACATGCGCCGCCAGATCTTGGGCGAGACGGCGAGGTTCTTTCCGCCGGGCCATTCGTCGCCGCTGAAGAACATCGGGCAGTTCTCGATGCCGATCCGCACGCCGCGCTCGCCGGCAAAGCGCGCGAGCGGCTTCCAGGTCTCCACGAAGCGCGGCCAGTTATCTTCGACGGACTTCGTCCAGTCGCGGCCGACGAAGGTGTTGACCACATTCACGCCCAGCAGCGCCGCGGCTTCCATGAGCTTCCGCAGGTGCGCGACGTAGACGGCGGCCTCTTCGCGGTCCGGGGCGAGCGGATTCGGGTAGTAACCCAGGCCGCTGATGCCGACGCCGTGCTTCGCGGCCAAGGCGCCCACGCGCCGCGCGTCGTCCTGCGTGAACGCGGCGACGTCGAGGTGCGTCACGCCGGCGTAGCGCCGCTCGGCTTTCCCCTTCGGCCAGCACATCAGTTCGACGCAGGCGAAGCGCTCCTCCGCGGCGAAGGCAAAAACGTCCTCCAACTCAAGGTCCGGCAGGATCGCGCTTACAAAGCCGAGTTTCATGCGTGCGCTCCTTTCAAAGTTACCCAGCCGCCGCGGCGGTGGCTGTCGAGGACCGCTTCGCAGAGGCGCATCTCGCGGTGCCCGTCGGCGAAGGTGGGGTAGGGCGGAGGTGCGTCGAAGTTTCCGGCCGCGATGTAGCCGTAGAAATCGCGGAAGAGCTGCTTGAACGTGTCGGCGTAGCCTTCGTTGTGGCCGCCGGGGTTGTCCGCGGCTCGGCGCGCGTACTCGCCCAGCAGGGAAGGATCCTTCAGCAGCAGGCCGTTGGGGCCGTCGCGCTCGCCGAGCCAGAGTTCGTTCGGGCGCTCGCTCTCCCAGGCCAGCGCGCGGCGCGAACCGGCCAGTTCGAGGCGCAGCGCGTTCTTGCGCCCGGCGGTGACTTGGCTGACCCAGAGCGAACCGCGCGCGCCGCCGGCAAACCGGAGCAGGATCGCGCCGTAATCGTCCGTTGTGATCTCGACGGGCTCGGTCTCCGTCACCTGCCGGCCCTTGCCCTGGAAGGTCTCGACTTCGCAACGCGGGCGCCGGCGGGCCGGGTGGACGGTCGCGAGGTCGGCGCAGACGGCTTCGACCTCCAGGCCGGTGACGGCGTGCGCCAGGTCGAGCCAGTGGGTCCCGATATCGGCGACCGCGCGGAGCGCGCCGCCTTCGCCTTCGAGCACGCGCCAGTTGTAGTCGGACTCGCGGAGCAGCCAGTCCTGTACGTAGGAGCCGGCGACGTGGAAGACGCGCCCGAGTTCCCCGGCGCGGACGCGCGCGCGGGCTTCCAGGCAGAGCGGGTAGTAGCGGAGGTTGTAATTGACCCCGGCGGCCTGGCGCGGGCGCTTCGTGGCGAGTTCCACGAGCCGCGCGGATTCCTCGGCGTTCAGGGCCAGGGGCTTCTCACAGAGCACGTGCTTGCCGGCCTCCAGCGCCGCGCGGACCTGCGCGAAATGCAGCCGGTTCGGCGTACCGACGTGGACGGCGTGGACCTCGCGGTCGGCCAGGACCGCGTCGAAGTCCCTGTAGCCCTGCGCGAGGCCGTGGCGTTCGGCGAAGGCGCGGGATTTTTCCGCGGACGAGCCGAGCGCCCCGCGGACGCCGACGCCCGCGCGGCGGAGCGCCTCGACATGCACGCGGCCCATGAAGCCGGTGCCAAGCACCGCGACGCCGATGTCGCGCATCAGGCCTCCCCTTTCGCGACGGGATCCGCCGGCGCGCCGGAAAACTGGCCGACCGCAGGTCCGACGCCGCGCAAGCCGCCCAGGCGGTTGTGGAACTCGTAGGCATCGGCGCGGTAAAGGGTGGCTTCCCACCAGAGCGGCTCGCCGCCTTCCAGATCGCCGCGGCAGACGACCAGCAATCCGGCGCGCCCCGGCCGGACGCGCAGCCGGTGGGCCTCGCGCGGAGGCAGATTCACCGCGCGGATCCGCTCGTAGGCTCCCGCGACGGGCAGGCGGTAGCGCTCGGTCCAGAGCGCGTAGAGCGAGCCGGCGAGGTCCTCGCGCTTCAGGCCGGGGCAGTGGCGCGCGACGACGTAGCGGCGCTCCAGGATCACCGGTTCGCCATCGGCCAGGCGCAGGCGTTCGACGAAGCAGAGCGGCTCGGCCTCGCGGGCGTCCAGGGCGGCGCGGGCCTCCGGGGCGGCGCGGCGCGCGGGGAGGCGCTTGAAGCGCAGCACGCGCGTGGCCGGTTCGCGCCCGGCGGCGCGGCATTTGTCGGTGAAGCTGACGAGCCCGCGCAGGTCGTAGCGCAGGGGTTCGGCGTGGACGAACGTCCCGATGCCCTTCCTGAAGGCGAGCACGCCCTCGGAGACGAGGCTGGCGAGGGCTTTGTTGGCGGTGGCGCGGCTGACGCCGAAGCGCGCGCCGACTTCGCGCTCGGTCAGGAAGCGCTGCCCGGGCTTGTACTCGCCGTCGCGCACGAAGCCGCGGAGGGCGTCGTGAAGCTGCTGGTAGATGGGGTCGCGGACGAGGGGGTCGGGCATGGCCGGCTCCGGCCGCCGGTCAACCGGTGGCTAGGCCACCGTACCTCATGCGCCGGCTCCTGGCAAGCCGGTAGGGAAAAAAATTTCGCGGAGATTCCGCGGCGGGTGCCGCAAGCAGCGGCAAGTCCAGGCCGCGGGACAGGTAAGGGCGGCGGGGCCGCGCGAGGCCTATTTCGGGCGGGCGGCGAAGTCGGTCATCGGAAACCCGCGTCCCAGGCCCCGTCAAAGGCGAGCTGATCCAGGGGCTTGCGGCTGCGGGGCCCGGCCTCCTGCTGGCGGCGTTGATCCGGGAGCTGGGACGGGTCGCCGTAGTACCCCACGGCCAGGACGCAGAGGGGCTCGAAGGGCGCAGGCACTGCGAAGGTATTTCGCGCGCGCTCGACGGAGAAGCCGGCCATCTGGTGCACCCAAAGGTCCAATTCCAGCGCCTGCAAGGTCAGCGCGGCCACGGCCTGCCCGCAGTCGTACTGCGCGAGGCGGTTGGGCGAACCGTCGCCGCTCTGAAGGTTCGCGCAGACGAGGATCAGGAGCGGCGCGCCGGCCGCCCAGGGTTTGTTGCCGTCGGCGAGGGTCTCCCAAAGCCGTTCGCGGGCGGGCGAGCCGCGCGCGGCGACGAGGAAGCGCCAAGGCTGTTCGTTGCGCGAGGAGGCCGCCCAGCGCGCGGCTTCGAGCAGGCTGCCAATCTTTTCGCGCTCGACGGGGCGCTCGGCGAAGGCGCGGGGGCTCCAACGCCGCCGGATCAGCTCGTGGACGGGATAGGAGGTCGCGGCCGGTTTCTCGCTCATGGGCGCAACTCCGTCGAGGCCTGCCTACTCCCAGATGAACTTGGTCGGCGTCTCGATGTCCGGATGAAGGCTCTTGTGGACCGGGCAGGTGTGGGCGGCGTGTTCAAGCTTCTTCCGGTCGGCCTCGGTGAGTTTGCTGCCGTTCTTGACACGGAAGGTGAGGGTGAGCTTGCCGATGCGGCGGATCGGATCGGCGACCATCTCCTTCTTTACCTTTACCGTGGTCCCTTCGATGGGGTAACCGTTGCGCTGGGAGACGATGCCGATGATCGTGAGCATGCACGCGCCAAGCGCGGCGGCGACGAGGTCGGTGGGGCTGAAACTCTCGCCCTTGCCCTGATTGTCTTTCGGCGCGTCGGTGGCAAGCCGCGCGCCGGAAGGCCCGTGGGCGCAGGCGCAGTGGAGTTGACCTTCGTAGACGACGTCGATCTCGACGGCCATGTGGAGGCTCCTTGGTTCAGCGGTAGTTCGAGGCCGCGGGCGCTCCTGGAGGCGAGCCGGACAGCGCGCGGATTTCTTTCCTCAGGTTCCAGACCCTAAGCAGATACATCAGTTGCAGGACCATGGCAACCAGCATCGGAAGCAAGCCCACCAGCGGCAGGATGCCGAGAACCATGCAGATCGCGTAGCCCATGCCGATGCCGTGTCCGCAGTCGCCGAATTCGAGCCGTTCGAAGCGCGCGAAAACCCGTTGGTACGACTGCGCGAGCTTGGGGTAGACGATGAAGTTCCAGACCAGGCCGACCAGGGGGATCAGGAGCAGGAACGCCTGCCAGGAATCGGGTTCGCGGTCCTCCTTTGGCACCGCTTCCAGGCAGAGGTAGAGCATGTAACTGAAAATCACATGCAGGACCAGGAGCAGGCAGGAAAGGAAGACCAGAGCCGCCAGCATCCACCAGAATTGAGGCGGGAGCGCGCCCAGGAGCTCCTGCCACTCTTCAGGCGTCTGAGGCAGGTCCAGCGGGTCCATGGCGCGTTCCGTTCACGGCCGGCGGGCGACGGGAAGCAATTCCCAAGGATACGTCGAACCGGAGGACGTGCCATCGTAATCCACGCCCCGTCCGGGCGCGTTCAGGCGTAGCCCTCCTCCCGGAACCACGCCACCGCGCGAGCGAGCGCCTCTTCGGGCGGCGTCTGCGGCAGGGAGAGTTCACGCACGGCCTTGGAACAGTCGACGAACATGCGCTTCTTCGCCATGCGCACGCTTTCGAGGCTGATCGAAGGCTGCTTGCCGCGCATCAGGCTCAGCTTGGTGTCGACAAAACCGGCCAGCCAGGCGACGACCCAGGGCATCGTAAGCTTAGGCGGTTTCAACTGGGTGATTCGGCCCAGCGTGGCGCAGATATCCAGCAGGGTCATGTTGCGGCAGCCGAGGATGTAGCGCTGGCCGGTGCGGCCGCGTTCCGCGGCGAGCAGGTGCCCAGCCGCGCAGTCGCGCACGTCGATCAGGTTCAGGCCGGTGTCGATGACGGCGGGCATCTTGCGTTTCAAGAAGCGCACGATCATGTCGCCGGTCGGCGTGGGTTTGACGTCGCGCTCGCCCACCGGCGCGGTGGGATTCACGACGACGATCGGCAGTTTCTTCGCCAGCTCCAGCGCGGCCAGCTCGGCCTGGAACTTGGTCCGCTTGTACGTCCCGACCATTTGTTCGAGCCCGACCGGCGTCTCTTCCGTGCCCAGCGCGCCGGTGGCCGGCAGCCCGATGCAACCGACGGTGCTGGTATAGACGATCCGCGCGACGCCGGCCGCGCCGGCGGCTTCCAATAGATTGCGCGTGCCCTCGACGTTGCTCTTGTACATCTCGTCCGGGTCGGCGACGTCGAAGCGGTAATCGGCGGCGACGTGGAAGAGCATGCTGCAGCCCTTCACGGCTTTCTCCAGCGAGGCGCGGTCGCGCAGGTCGGCCTCGGCCTTTTCGATTCCGGTGAGGTCTTCGAGGAGCTTGAGCGCGCTGCTGGGGCGGACCGTGACGCGCACGGCCTCGCCGCGGGCGAGCAGCGCGCGCGCGACGTGGTTGCCGAGAAAACCGGTGGCGCCGGTGACGAGGATCATGGGGCGGCGATTATGGGCGAAGGCTCGCCCGCCGCAAGCGCGGGGTCAGGCCTCCCCGGACCCAAGGAAGGGGCTGCGGACCGGGACGAACCATAAGTCGATCCTTTCGCGGTCGTTCCTGGCCGGAGCCTGCCACGCGCGCCTGCTCTCGCCGCGGGGATTGCGTTGGATAGGCTTATTGTCTCCAGCCAAGCGAGAGGAAGCCCCGCATGAGCCGCCCGAATTTCATCGTGTACCTCACCGACGACCAGGGCTACGGCGACTTGTCGTGCATGGGCGCGACGGATTTCGTCACGCCGCATCTCGACGCGCTGGCCGCGCGCGGCGCGCGCTTCGCCGACTGGTACAGCAACAGCCCGGTCAGCAGCCCCTCGCGCGCGAGCCTGCTCACGGGGCGGTATCCGGGCCATGCCGGCGTCCGCGCGATCCTGGCCGGGCACCGCACCGCCACCGGGCTTCCCCCGTCGGTGCCCACGCTTCCGAAGGCGTTGAAAGAATTGGGTTACCGGACCGCGATGTTCGGCAAATGGCACCTCGGCGTCACGCCGGAATGCCAGCCCGGCGGTCACGGGTTCGACGTATGGTTCGGCTTCCTGGCCGGCTGCATCGACTACTACAGCCACATCTTCTATTGGGGCATGAACAAGGGCGGGCCGGGGCAGGATCCGACGCACGACCTGTGGGAGAATGGGAAGGAGGTCTGGGACAACGGCGCCTACTTCACCGACCTGATCGCCGAGAAGACCGTGGCCTGGATCCGCAAGGCTGCGCGCGAGGGCACTCCATTTTTTCCTGTACCTGCCCTTCAACGCGCCGCATTACCCGATGCACGCGCCGAAGAAATACGTGGACCGCTTCCCGCACCTCGCGCCGGACCGGCGCATCATGGCCGCGATGATTAGCGCCGTGGACGACGCGGTGGGCGCGATCAACGCCGAGCTGGAGCGCCAGGGCCTGCTGGAAACCACCTGCCAGTTCTTCATGGCCGACAATGGCCCCTCGCGCGAGACCCGCAACTGGCTCGACGGGCGGCAGGATCCGTATTACGGCGGCACGGCAGGGCGCTTCAAAGGCCACAAGTTCAGCCTCTACGAAGGCGGCATTCGCGTGCCGGGCATCTGGAGCTGGCCGTCGCGGATTCCAGCCGGGCAGGTTCTGAGCGGCTCGAACGGCATCGGCGCGGCGATGGACGTCTTCCCGACGATGCTCAAGGCCGCCGGAGGCGATCCCGGCCGGTTCGAGTTCGACGGGAGCGACCTGCTGCCGCTGCTGGCCGAAGGCCGGCCCTCGCCGCACGCCGAGCGCGAGGTTTTCTGGGAGATGAACAAGCAGACGGCCGTGAGGCGCGGCACGTGGAAGCTCACCCTGAAGGGGCAACTCGTCGAAGGCGCGCCGCCCGAGGACGACGTCTTCCTGGCCAACCTGGATGCCGATCCAGGCGAGCGGACGAACCTCGCGGCGACGCAGCCCGGGGTCGTGAAGGAGTTGAAAGCTTCCGCCGAGGCCTGGCGGGCGAAGCTGGAGGCGCGCTGGGAGCGGGAATTCGCGCCCCAACCGCACGGCACGACGACCCACAAGGCATGAAGCGGCGGCGCGCATGAAGCCCAACATCCTGCTCATCATGTCCGACCAGCACCACAAGCGGATCCTGGGGTGCGCGGGCGACGCGCTGGCGCATACTCCGCATCTCGACGCCCTGGCCGCGTGGGGCACGCGCCGGTTCAACGCATGGTTCGAACCGGTCCGGCCGCCGCGCCGAGGGTCTTGAATCTGCCACGGGGACGAACCGAAGATGCCTGCGAACGCCTGGCGCGTGAACTGCGGAAGCTCCCGCGATGTCGTCGATGGCCTGGGTCGCGCCTGGCTGGCCGACAGGCTTTTCGAGGCAGGCTCCGAGTGGGGCGCGCTGGGTGGGAATACCGTGCTGCGCGAAGCCGACCTGCCGATCCGCTCGCGGAACCTCGGCGAAATCCTGCGCAGCGAGCGCCATGGCCTGCAAGGCTACCGGTTCAAGGTTGCGCCGGGGTTGTATACGGTCCGCGTGTACGCGGCGGAGACCTTCGAGGGCGACGTGAACTTCGACCGCGCCTTCGGCATCGCGCTCAACGGCCAGGCCGTTGCCGAGTCGTTCATGCCCTATCGGGTCGCCGGAGGCTTCGCGTGCGGGGCGCTGGTGGAAGGCTCCTGCCGCGTGACGGGCGGAGATCTGGAAATCGCCTTCCTCGGCAAGCGCACGATCGCGAACGGGATCGAGATCGAGCCGGCCGCGGCGGTTGTGCCCCCGCGCACGGCCGCGGTAGAGGAGGTCGACCTGCCCCGGCCGCCGGCGGCGCCTACCGGCGCGCGGACGACTCGCAAGGTCCTCTTCATCGGCAACAGCGGCACCTTTTACTGGGACCTGCCGAAGACGCTGGCCGCGCTGGTCCTCAACGCGCCGACCGGACTGCGGCTCGAGACCGAGATGCTCGTGAGCGGCGGCAAGACCTTCAAGTGGCACTGGGAACGGGAAGGCCTGCGCGAGCGGATCGCGACGGGCGGCTTCGACTGCGTGGTCCTGCAGGACGGCACGCAGGGGGTCATGCAGCGCCCGGACGAGACCCGCGAGTTCGGCGCCCGGCTGATCGAGGCGGTCCGCGCGTCTGGGGCCGAGCCGCTGCTCTTCGCGTACTTCGGCCCCGAGGCCGCGCCCACGGAGGCCTGGGACGAGGCGCTGAATCTGTACCTGGACGTGGCGCGCCGGCACGAGGCCGCCCTGGCTCCGGGCGGCGCGGCGTTGCGCGCGGCCATGCTTGCGCGCCCGGAGGTGAATTACCACAACCCGGACCGGCGCCATAGCGGGATGCACGGCGCGTATCTCTTCGCGAGCTGCTTCTACCGCGTCATGTCGGGGCTGCCGGCCGCCGAACATCCGTATCCCGCGGTGCTGGGAAGCCAGGTGCCGCTGCCGCGCGAGCTGGCGCGCTTCCTGGGGCGGACCGCCGACGAGGCCTGCGCGCGCTACCGGCCCTGGACGGAGATCCTCGCGAAGCGCAAGGCGTAAGGGCGCCCATGTAATCAGCGCCGGCGCGGCCGGCGAGCCAAAGGCGGTTCGGCGTCAGGCGCGCCGGGCTCCATCTGAAGCCCGCGCTTCATGGCGTCATGGATGCGCCAGCGCAGGTTCTGGAGGCCCTCCAGCGGGCCGCTGGTCGTTAACAGCTTTTCGCCGGTATCCCGGGTCAGTACGAGGACGGCGCCGCGATCGCCCCGGATCACCTCGGGTGGCGCGATGGAAGAGAAGGGGACGCGAAGCGTGCCGCGCAGGCCGCGCAGAATCAACAGCGTCCGCTGAGGAATGTCGAATACGTAATGCCGCTGATAGGCGAGCATGGCCCCGCCGAAGAGCGCCAGCGGTACGATGGTTTGAAGCCAGGACATGCCCAGGTCGGCGCTGAATTCCAGTCCCGAGTCGTCGGATAAGGTCAACCCGGCGAGGCCGAGCGTCAGGATGCCCAGGCCGACGGCCAGCAGCGCGAATCGTTCGTGCCAGGTCGAGATACCCAGCACAAGCCGGTCGGGATCGTCAACGCGGATCTGGAGCACTTGGGGCGGCCCCCGTCCTGAAGGTCGGCAAGCCGGGCGCCTCGCGCCGAAACGCAGCGCGGCCCTGAAGCCTGGGCTCCAGGGCCGCGCGCGGCGCTCCGACTCGAGGCTCAGGACTTCTTGGGTTTCTTCGGTTCGTTTTTCTTGTCCTCGGCTTTTTCGCCGGGCTCGTCCTTGCCTTTCTTCATCGCGACGAACTCGGACTTGGACATCTCCGGCGGGCGGTGCGTAAGGACCACGGTGAGGGAATCCGTGCGGCGCTTCCCGCCGAGGGCCTGCCGGCCGCGGTGTTCGCCGGCCTGCTGGATCAGCTTGGCGACGATGGCCGTCCAGCCGGTCTGGTGGGTCGCGCCGATGCCGCGCCCGTTGTCGCCGTGGAAGTATTCGTAAAAGAGGACGTTTTCGCGCCAGAGCGGGTCGTTGAAGAGCGGGTGGTCGCCGAATAGCGGGCGGTGCCCATCGCGATCCTTGAGGAAGCCGCGGGTGAGGCGCCGGCCGAGTTCGAGCGAGATGTCCCAGAGCGTCATCTTGCGCCCGCTCCCGGTGGGGCACTCGACCAGGAAGTCCTCGCCGTAGTAATGGTGGAACTTCTGCAGCGATTCCAGGATCAGGTAATTGACGGGGAACCAGATCGGGCCGCGCCAGTTGGAGTTCCCGCCGAAGAGGCCGGACATGGATTCCGCGGGCCAGTAGTCCACGCGGTGCTCGCGCCCATCGACCCAGAAGACGTAGGGGTTCTTTTCGTGGTGCTTGGAGAGCGCGCGGATGCCGTAGTCGGAGAAGAACTCGTCGTTGTTCAGCGCCGGCTTGAGCAGGAGCTTGAGCTTGTGGCCGCGCAGCAGCGAGAGCAGGTAGCGCTGTCCCTGGCCGGGTTCGTCCCACTTGCTGACCAGGTTGGCCATGTCGGGGCGGTTTTCGAGGAACCACTCCATGCGCCGGCGGAAGCGCGGCAGGCGTTCCAGGACCGCCGGCTCGATGGTCTCGACGGCGAAGAGGGGCACCAGGCCGACCATGCTGCGGATCTTGAGCTTGATGTATTTGTTCCCCGGCAGGTGCAGGACGTCGTAGAAGAAGCCGTCTTCCTCGTCCCACAGCTCGATCCCCGCTTCGCCCATGTTCGCCATGGCGTGGGCGATGTAGAGGAAGTGCTCGAAGAACTTCGTCGCCACGTCCTCGTAGGCCGGGTTGCCCTTGGCCAGTTCGAGCGCCATGACCATCAGGTTAAGGCTGTACATGCCCATCCAGGCGGTGGAATCGGACTGTTCGAGGTGCCCGCCGGTGGGCAAGGGCTGGCTGCGGTCGAAGACGCCGATGTTGTCCATGCCCAGGAAGCCGCCCTGGAAGATGTTGTTCCCGCTGGCGTCCTTGCGGTTGACCCACCAGGTGAAGTTGAGCAGGAGCTTGTGGAAGCAGCGCTCCAGGAAGGCCACGTCGCCCTTGCCCGACTGCTTCTTCTCCATCTTGTAGATGCGCCAGCAGGCCCAGGCGTGGACGGGCGGATTGACGTCGCCGAAGGCCCATTCGTAGGCGGGGATCTGCCCGTTGGGGTGCATGTACCATTCGCGCAGCATCAGGGTGAGCTGGCGCTTGGCGAACTCGATGTCGATCAGGGCGATGGGCACGGTGTGGAAGGCCAGATCCCACGCGGCGAACCAGGGGTACTCCCACTTGTCGGGCATGGAGATGACGTCGTTGCAGTGCATGTGGGCCCAATCCCGGTTGCGGCCCTTCTTCCTGTCGGCCGGCGGCGGGGGTCCGGCGGGGTCGCCCTTGAGCCATTTCTCCACGTTGTAATGGAACCATTCCTTGGACCACATCAGGCCGGCGAAGGCCTGGCGCTGCACCAGCCGCTCGTCGTCGGTGAGCTGGCGCGGCTGGACGCTGGCGTAGAACTCGTCGGCCTCGCGGACGCGCTTGTCCCAGTGTTCGTCGTAGTCCTTGAAGGGCTGGTCGAGGTGTCCGTCGCGCAGGCGCAGGCGGACGACCTTTGAGCCCCCGGCGGGGATCCTCAACTTGTAATGCGCCGCGACCTTGGTGCCCTTGCGTCCGGGGTTGACGGTCTGCGCGCCGTGGATCAGGTGGTCGTTGATGCCGTCCTTCGGGTAGGGGGTCGTGTTGGGGGCGTTCCAGAGGCGCTGCGTGTTGGATTCATTCTCGCAGAAGAGCAATTCGGGGTTGTCCTCGCAGAAGAGGAAGTAGGTGCCGATGTGCTCGTGATTGGCCTCGACTTCGCCCGGGCCGGTGGCCTGCAGGTGGGGCTTGGGCTGGTCCTCGTAACCCCAGGACCAGATGTTGCGGAACCAGAGGGTCGGGAGGACGTGGAGTTCGGAGTCCTCCGGGCCGCGATTGTGGATCGTGAACTTGATCAGGATGTCGCGCTGCCCGGCTTTCGCGTACTCGAGGAAGACGTCGAAGTAGCGGTTCTGGTCGAAGATGCCGGTGTCGCAGAGTTCGAACTCCTCGGCATGGAAGCCGCGCCCGCGGTTTTCGTTGAGCAGCCGGGAGTACGGGAATTCGGCCTGCGGGTACTTGTAGAGCATCTTCATGTAGGAGTGCGTCGGGGTGCTGTCGAGATAGAAGTAATAGTCCTTGCAGTCCTCGCCGTGGTTGCCTTCGCTGCCGGTGAGCCCGAACATGCGCTCCTTGAGGATGGGGTCCTTGCCGTTCCAGAGGGCGAGGGCGAAGCAGAGTTTCTGGAGCCGGTCGCAGATCCCGCCCAGGCCGTCCTCGTTCCAGCGGTAAACCCTGGAGCGGGCGTGGTCGTGGGGGAAGTAGTCCCAGGCGCTGCCGCCGGGGGAGTAGTCCTCGCGGACGGTGCCCCAGGCGCGTTCGCTGAGGTAGGGCCCCCAGTCCTTCCAGTCGGCCTCGCGGCGCGTGGTCGCGTGCAGGCGTTCTTCTTCGGCGGTCGTCGGCTTGTTCATGGCGTAACCCTCGGGATCCGTACGTCAACGAGTGCGGCTCCAGTCCATCAGTTTTCGGCGCGCGCGGAGCAGTTCGGCGACGCTCCAGGCCTGCGCGAAGCAGCCGCGCGGCGCGTGCGGGGCCTCGGCGTCGAAAGATCTCCGAAACGCTGCCCAGGCCTTCCTGGTCGAGGTGCCCCACCAGCGGGTCCAGCAGCGCGCCCAGATGCTCCACGGCGCCGGGCTCGTTCCCGCGCACGTTCAGGTAGGCGTCCACGTAAGGCCCGATCAGCCAGCCCCAGACCGTGCCTTGGTGGTAGCCGCCGTCGCGCTGCAAGGGTCCCCCGCCGTAGCGCGGGACGTACGCGCCGTCGGACGGCTCCAGGCTGCGCAGGCCCATGGGCGTCAGCAGTTCGCGGGAGACGGCGTCCAGGACGGCGCGCTCCCTCTCGGGCGGGAGCAGCCGGTGCGGCAGCGCCAGCGCGAAGATCTGGTTGGGGCGCAGCGCCCCGTCGCCCCGCCCGTCGTCGCCGACCACGTCGTACAGGCAGCCCCGCGCCTCGTTCCAGAAGGCCGCGTTGAAGGCCGCCTTCGCGCGCGCGGCGGCTTCGTCGTAGCGCCGGGCCTGCGCGGCATGTTTCAGGCGCGCGGCGAAATCGCGCATGCAACAGAGCGCGTTGTACCACAGCGCGTCGATCTCCACGGGCTTGCCGATCCGCGGCGTGACCACCCAGTCGCCGACCTTCGCGTCCATCCAGGTGAGCTGAACCCCGGGCTGGCCGCCGCGGAGCAGTCCGTCCTCGGCGACCTTGATCCCGTAGCGCGTGCCGGCCTCGTGCGCGGCGACCATGCCTTCCAGGACGGGCCAGAGTTCCTTCAGGAGCGCGTCGTCGCCGGAGGCCTCGTGGTGGCGGTGCACGGCGTGGAAGAACCAAGGCGCGGCATCGATGGTGTTGTACTCGGGCGCCTCTCCATGGTCGGGGAAGCGGTTGGGGATCATGCCGCCGTCGATGTGCGCGGCGAAGGTGCGCAGGATCGCGCCGGCTTCCTCGAGCCGCCCCGACGGCAGGCACAGCCCCGGCAGCGAAATCAGCGTATCCCGGCCCCAGTCCCCGAACCACGGGTAGCCGGCGATCACCGTGCGCCCGCCGGAGCCGCGGCGGACCACGAACTGGTCAGCCGCCAGGAGGAGGCGCTGCGTGGCCCGGTCGGCGCCGGGGATCGCGGCGGCGACTTTTTCGCGGCGCGCCCGTTCCTGCTGCGCCAACGCTTCGGCCTTGGCAAACGGAGTCGGCGCCAGCCCCGCGACGAAGCCCGTCCAGCGCCCGTCCCCGCGCAGGTCGAGGGTCGCGACGCCGGGCACGAACTGGTCTTCTTCGAAGTCCAGCCCACGCTCCTGCTCGATCCGGTACTGGTACCGCCGCCGCCACTCGGGCGCGGCGCGGTAGGCGAACGCATCCAGGCCGAAGCAGAGCGCCGGCATGCCGCGGTAGGGACTGAAGACGAGGGTTCCCGACGACTCGGCCGCGCGCCCGTCGATCGCGTCGTTGGCATGCGCGAGCGCGTGGTAGTCGCGGTAGGCCAGGCGCGGCGCGAGTTCCAGCTTCGCGCCGCCGCCTCCGAAGAGCCGGTAGCGCACCACGACGCTGTCCGTGTCGTAGGGGAGGAAGAGTTCGCGCTCGATCCGCGCGCCGCCGACCTGCCAGACCCAGACGGGCCACGGAGCGAGCCGGAACTCGACCAGGAAGCGGTGCCCATCGGGGTGGATCGCGCCGGGAAACTCGTGGGCGGCCAGAGAGATGCTCTGGCTGCCGAGGAGGACCCGTTCATCCACGCCGCTCAGCAGCGTACGCCGCAGGAGCGGCGGCTCGAGCGCGGGGATCAGCCAGCCGTGGTAGCGCCGGGTGGCCGGTCCGGCAACGGTGCCCGCGGCGAAGCCGCCCCGGCCGTTGGTTTCGAGCCATTCCCGGCCGCGCGCGGCTTCGTAGTGGGCGCAGGTTTCGGGTCCGAGTTTGAGCCACATGATCTCAGGTAAGGCCCCCGGATTCAGGCTGCGCATTCGGCATACACAACACGATGCTATATCGAAGAGCCTACCGAAGCCTCATGCTCCTGCAACCGCACAGTGTGTGAAACTGGCTTAAAGTTTGAGAATTCATAGGCTTGCCAATGTGGATTGGCAGGGTTTACTATCGCGGGGCGAGAGCGAAGAAGGGCGGCCTGAACCTTGTGCATGTAACCAGTGGAGTGGCAACCTGTTATGCTTTGAATTCAACTTTCGCGTTATTCGTAGCAGGAGCGAATCGCTGGCGCGGATGATACCTTGCACGTCGTACCCTCGAAGGGTAGGATAGCGCCGCAGTCAGAAAAGGCCCTCGCGGGCTTTTTCTATTGGATCGCGCAGCCGACAGACCTCCTCTGCCTCGACCGCTATGGCGAAGCACGGCTCGCGACCCAGAACGGAACCGGCCCGTGCCGGTGTTCGTGTCTGGGCGGCGGGGAGGATCCTGTTCGGCCGACGCAGGCCGGGAGGCACGTACCCAAGATGGTGGTAGGAGCCGAACTGCTGCGGCTGGTGGATTCGATCCACCGCGACAAGGGGATCAGCAAGGAGATCCTCTTCGAGTCGATCGAGAACGCGCTGCTGACCGCCTCGCGCAAGCGCTGGGGCCCGCATGGCGAATTGACCGTGCGGATCAACCGGCTCACGGGTGAGTTGGAGGCGTACGAAGACGGCAAGCGCATCGACCCGGCGGAGTTCGGGCGCATCAGCGCGCAGACGGCCAAGCAGATCATGATCCAGAAGATCCGCGAAGCCGAGCGCGACGTGATCTTCGAGGACTACGAGAGGCGCATCGACAGCCTCGTGACGGGCACGGTGCAGCGCTTCGAGAAGGGCAACATCCTGGTCAACCTCGGGCGGACCGAGGGGATCGTGCCGAAGAGCGAGCAGATCTTCAGCGAGCAGTACCGGCCGGGCGACCGGATCCGCGCGTACCTCGTGAAGGTGCAGAAGAAGGGCCAGAAGGTCCTGATCATCCTCTCGCGCACGCATCCGAACCTGGTGAAGGAACTCTTCGGCCTGGAAGTGCCCGAAATCGGCGACCGGATCGTGGAGATCAAGGGGATCGTGCGGGAGCCCGGGCACCGCACCAAGATCGCGGTGTACTCGAGCGATCCGAAGGTGGACGCGATCGGGGCCTGCGTCGGCGTGCGCGGGACGCGCATCCGCAACATCGTCGAGGAGCTGGGCGGCGAGAAGATCGATATCGTGCGCTTCAGCGACAGCCCGGACCTGTTCATCCGCAACGCGCTCTCGCCGGCCGAGATCAGCGCGGTCGAACTGGACCGCGAGAGCCAGCACGCGCGCGTGATCGTGCCCGAGGACCAGCTTTCGCTGGCCATCGGCAAGAAGGGCCAGAACGTGCGGCTGACGGCCAAGCTCTCGCACTGGCACATCGACATCATGACCGAGGAGCAGGCGCGGAAGCTGCGCGAGCTGGACCGCGCGGAGATCTACAAGATCCCGGGCCTGCCCGACGGCGTCGCGGAAAAGATGCTGATCAACGGGATCACCTCGCTGAAGGCGATCCTGGCCAAGGGCGCCGACTACTTCCAGACGATCTACGACCTGGACGAAGACCGGGCCAAGGCGCTGGTGGAGTACGCGGCCGCGCGCGACCAGGAGCTGCTTGCCGAACGCGTGCAGTTGCAGCAGACCCCGGCCAAGAAGCAGGCTCCGCCCGCCGCCGAGGCGGCAGGTCCGGCGCCCGCCGCGGAGCCGGAGGCGAAGCCCGACGAACCGACCCCGCCCGCCGCCGACGGCGTGGCTTAGGAGCAGGACGTGGTGCGCAAGAGCGGAAACCACGAAGGCAGGTCGGCTCAGTGAGCCGGCTGCGACTATCGATCCGCGGTACCTGAACGCCTTCCGGCCAACTGGTCGGGGGCGTGGCCCGCGGCCAGGCCCCCAGGCTCGGAAGGACGAGTATGGCGAAGTCCACCACCGTAAAACCCGTGCCCACCGGCATTCGCGTCAGCCAGTTGGCCAAGGAATTCGGCATCCCGAGCAAGGTGCTGCTCGAGAAGGCCCAGGAGCTGAAGATCGAGGTGAAGAACGCCTCGAGCACGCTCACGCGCGGCCAGGCCGACCGGCTGCGGGCCAAGTTCGGCAGCAGCGAGGAACTCCGCGCGGCGCTGGAGCAGAAGCGCAAATCGGCCAAAAAGAAGCCCGTCAAGGCCGCCCAGAAGGACGAAGCGGAGGTCGAGGTCGAGGCGGACGAGGTCGAGGAGGCCGCGGAGACCGAGGTCGCCGAGCCGGCGGTCGAAGAGGTGGCGGCGGCGGTTGAACCGGCCGAGGCCCCGCCGGTTCAAGCCCCCGAGCCCGAGCCGGAAGTTCAGCCTGCCGCGCCGGTCGTCGAGGCGCCTGCCCCCGCGCCCTTGGCGGTCGAAGCCAAACCCGAGCCCGAGAAGCCCCGTGAAGTCCGCTTCCTGCAAGCCGGCCCGGACATCTCGCCTCCAATGCGCGGGGTCGAACCGGCGAACGCGGCCGATACCCGCTTTGGCGTCGTGATGACCGCCGACAAGGCGCGCGAGGTTCATGGCGAAGCGCAGACCGTCCGCGACAAGCGCGGCCGCACCACCGCGGTCGAGTCCAAGGCCGTGGACGATTTCAAGGCTCAGGTCAGCTACCCCAAGATGGCCGAACTGAGCGCCGAGGAAGACGCGAAGCGCGGGTTTGGCGTGGGCGGGGCCGGGGGCGCCGGCCGCGGGCGCCGGCCCGCCGGGCGCGTGGCCGGAGGACGCCGCTCCCGCCGGCACGGCGCGGCGCTGCTGAACGACGAAGAGCGCGTCCGCGGGCGGCGCAAGGCGCAGCGCAAGAGCCTCGACGACAAACCCGCCGTCGTCCGTTCGGGCCAGGCCGAAGTCGCCAGCCCCGTCACGGTGAAGAACCTGTGCGAAGCGCTGGGCATCAAGTCCACGCTGCTGATCGCCAAGTTCTTCCAGGAAGGCAAGATGGTCCGCATCAACGACATCCTGACCGACTCGGACGCCGAACTGTACGCCGCCGAATTCGATCCGCTGGGCTTCGGAATCAAGATCAAGAAGGCCCGCGATATCGAGGAAGAACTGCTGAGCCAGGCCGAGCGGGAGGACCGCCCCGAGGACCTCGTCCCCCGCGCGCCGGTCGTCACCGTGATGGGCCACGTCGACCACGGCAAGACCTCGCTCCTGGACAGCATCCGCAAGACCAAGGTCGCGGCCGGCGAGGCCGGCGGGATCACCCAGCACATCGGCGCCTACCGCATCCGGACCGCCCGCGGCGACGTGACCTTCCTGGATACGCCCGGCCACAAGGCCTTCACCGAGATGCGCGCGCGCGGCGCCAACGTCACCGACATGGTGATCCTCGTCGTCGCCGCCAACGACGGCGTGATGCCGCAAACCGAGGAGGCCATCAGCCACACCAAGGCCGCCAAGAAGCCCATGATCGTCGCGCTCAACAAGATCGACCTTAAGGAAGCCAACCCCGAGAAGGTCAAGGGCGAACTGGCCGCCAAGGAAGTGATCGTCGAGGATTACGGCGGGCAGGTCGGCTGCCTCCCGGTCTCGGCGCTCACCGGAAATGGCATCGACGAACTGCTCGACCGCATCGTGCTGGAGTCCGAGCTGCTTGAGTTGAAGGCCAACCCGAACAAGCACGCGGTGGGCACGGTGGTCGAGGCGCACAAGGACCAGGGGCGCGGCATCGTGGCGACGCTGTTGGTTCAGGAAGGCACGCTCAAGCCCGGCGACGTGCTGGTGGCGGGGCACGCCTACGGCACCGTGCGGCAGCTTCTGGACGACACCGGCGCGGAGCGCGACGAGGCCGGCCCCTCGGACCCCGTGCTCATCACCGGCCTCAACGACGTGCCGCTGGCGGGCGAACGCTTTCACGTGCTGGACGACATCAAGATGGCGGCGGAAGTCGCCGAGAACCGCGCCATGGCCCTGCGCCAGGAAGGCCTCAGCGCGCGGCAGCACGTCACGCTGGAAAACCTCCACGACATGCTTGCGCAGGGCCAGGTGGCCAGCCTGCGCCTGATCGTGAAGGTGGACGTGATGGGCTCGTTGAACCCGGTCATTAACGCCGCGATCGAGCTCTCCACCTCCGAAGTGAAGGTCGAGGTGATCCATTCGGCCGTCGGTTCGATCAACGAGACGGACATTCACCTGGCCGACGCCTCCGACGCGATCCTCATCGGCTTTAACGTGACGGCCGATCCCGGCGCGCGCCGGCTGGCCGACGAGCGCGGCGTCGAGATCCGCACCTACAAGGTCATCTACGAGCTGCTCGAGGAATGCCGCAAGGCGCTCGAGGGGCTGCTCAAGCCGATCGAGAAGGAGGTCGTGCAGGGGCACCTGGAGGTGCGGCAGACCTTCAAGATCTCCCGCGTCGGCACGGTGGCCGGTTGCTACGTCACCGACGGCACGATCCAGCGCAACAGCAGCGTGCGCCTGGTCCGCGACGGCAAGCCCGTCTGGACCGGGAGGCTTGGCAGCCTCAAGCGCGTCAAGGACGACGCGCGCGAGGTCCGCGAGGGCTTCGAGTGCGGCCTGAAGCTCGACGGCTACGACGACGTGAAGAGCGGCGACACGATCGAGGTCTTCGCCGTGGAGAAGATCGCGCGCACGCTGGAGGGGGCGGAAAAGAAGTAGCCCGACCGGCGGCATGAACGAACCCCGTGAACTCTGGGTCGCGGTGTTGCGCCTGGACCTGGGCATCCCCGGCGCGCGCTCCAAAAAGGACCGCCGCCAGGTCGTGCGCAGCCTGAAGGAGCGGCTGCGGAGCCGCTTCGGGGTTTCCTGCGTGGAAGTCGGCGACGTGGAGAGCTGGACGCGGGCGGCCCTGGGGCTTTCCTTCTGCGCCGGCGCGGAAGGCGAATGCGGGAAGCTGGCCGACGAGATCGTCGAATACGCGCGCAACGACCCCGGCGCGATGCTGGGCCGCGTCGAGCGGGACGTTTTTCGCTACGCGGGCGAAGAAACCTGATACAAACGCCCCCTGGCGCGTCTTGAATATGAAAGCCCGGTTCCAACCATGAGCGTGCGCACCGAACGGCTGAAGGAAGTGATCCGGGCACGCGCCTCGGAGCTGATCCTCTACGAACTGAACGACCCGCGGATCGGGTTCTGCACGGTCACGAAAGTGGACCTGGCCAAGGATCTCTCCTACGCGCGCATCCACGTCTCGGTGCTGGGCGACGAGGCGCACAAGCGGAACACGATGCGCGCGTTGCAGTCCTCGCGGGGCCTGATCCAGCGCGAAGTCGCGCAGGCGCTCAAGACCCGCACCACGCCGCACGTCGAACTGCAGTTGGACGAATCCATCGAGCGCTCGTTCCGGATCCTGGAAAAGATCAAGGAAGCGCGCGCGTCGGACTCCGACGGCGGCCAGCCGCGGGCCGAAGCGCCCCCGGCCGAGGAGATTCCCGAATCCGGCGAGAAGGAGGATGCCTCACGATGAACACGAAGAGACCGGGCGCGCGGTTTGCAGCGCGCCTGCTGTGCTGCGCCGCGCTCTTAGGCGCCCCCGCGTTCACCCTGAGCGCCTGCAAGCGCCCGGGCGTCCCAAGCCTCAGCGGCCCCGGCAAACTTCACGACATCACCCAGGTCCGCCGCGGCATGTCGCCGAACGAAGTGCGCCGGATCATGGGCAGCGACTACAAGCTGATCATGGAAGAAGGCATGCAGGGTATGGACATGGGGATCTATGCCTGGGAGTACCCCGAAGGCCGCATCTACTTCAACACCGAAGGCGCATTCAAGGCCGAGCCGTTCCGTTAGACCCATCAGGACCCAATCCGCCTTGCCCGTCTCCCGGCGGCCCCTTAATCTGTGCGGCCATGAAGCAACCGTCCGGCTTGGCGAAAAGCCCGTCCTGCTACCTCACGACCCTGCTCGCCGCCCTGTACGCGGGTACGCTCTACGCCCAGGACTTCGATCCTGCTGCACGGGAAGGTTTCTCCTCCGAGGCGCTGCGGCAGTACATGGGGCTCCTGTTTTCGGCCGCGCCCTGGGGCTATCTGCTGCTCGCGCTCAGTTTCTTCATCCTGATCCTGGTGATCTTCTGCACGCGCAACGCGGGCGAGGCCTTCCGCAGCGGGAACAAGCAGGCCTTCGGTTCGCTGCCGGGGGTGCTCGACGCCGACGGGCTTCTGGACCTGCGCGACCAGCTCGAGACCGGCGCGGGCGGCTCCGGGCCGCTGCGCCGTTCGCTGCGCGTGGGGCTGGTGAAGAGCCGCGGGGGGCTGCTCATCTCCAAGTCCGCGGTGCTGGCCGCGTGGGACGCCGAGCGGCGGGCGTACCGGATCTGGCCGCAGGTGATGCTGGCGCTGGGCATGGTCTCCCTGGCGCTCTCGGTCCTCGCGGCCACGAACCAGTTGCCGATCCTGTTTCGGGGCTGGGAGGGCTCGACGGGCTTGATACGGCTGAGTGACGGCTCGCTCGAAGCCCTGCATCGCGCGCATGCGCTCCTGACCTGGGGCCTCACCAACACCTTCATCGGCCTGCTGCTGTACTTCGTCTTCGACCGCGTCACGCAGGCCTTCCTGAACGCTTCGACCGCCGCGTTGCTCCGTTACCTGGGCACGTCCACGGAAGAAGGCGCCGCGGCCTTCGCGCAGGCCCAGGGCGCGCAAGCCGTGGGCGCTTCCGACGCCTGAGCGCCCTTCAATCGACCTCCGCCGAGGATCCCGCATGCTCCGAACTCATCGAGCCGCAAGAACGCTGCCGCCCGCGCCGTTCCTCATCGGCCTGGGCCTCCTCGCCTGTCCCGCGCCCGCCGCCACGCCCCTGGAGGTCCCGTTCGGCCGTGCCGGCGAGATCGCGTTGCAGGCCGAGCCGGGCAAGCCGTTGCTGAAGCTGAACGCCTGGTTCAAAGCGCCCGAGCGGCTTTTCGAGCGGCGCTGGCTGCAGGTGCTCGTCAACGGCACGCTGCTGCGGAAGGAGCGCCTGAAATCGCCCGCGCGGTTTCTTCAGCCCCGCAGCCGCCCGTACCGCGTCGAGCGCTTCGACGAAAAGCTCGGCGCCTTCGCCTTTCCCATCACGCACCGCTCGGGCGGTTTGGGCGATTGGAGCTTCGACGACATTAAGGAATACAGCATCTGGGTCCGCGCGTACCGCGAGTTCGACCAGACCGTCTACCTCGACTTGGCGGGCATCGCGCCGGACGCCGAAGGGCGCTTCGTCGTGACCTTGCCGCACAACCTGGGCGCCTCGGAGGGCAGGCGCGGCGGGCCGCCGGAGGGGCCGCCGCTCGTCGTGGACGCCTGCGAACTGGCCGCGCGGGTCGAGCCCGCTCCCGCCGAGGCGTACTTCCCGCCGACCTGGCACGCGCTGCGCGACGACGCCGAAGCTCTGATCGAGGCCGAACGGCGCTACAAAGGATCCCGAGACGGCCCCGGAAGCGCGCGGTTCGCTGGCCTGGGCGCTCGGGCGCGTGTTCGAAGCGGCCGGCGAAGAGGATCGCGCGGTCGAGTGCTTCAAGCACGGCGTCGGCCTCGAGGCCGCCTTCCCCGAAAAGGAGGAACTGCGTTACCGGCTCCTCGCGCGCGGGCTGGCAGGGCCGTCGCCCGAGGCGGACGACAAATGGGGCTTCGCGCGGCTCGGCCACTTGGTCGCGAAAGGCCGTCGAGGCGAGGCGGACCCCGGGATCATTCCGCTCAAGCGCTGGAACGGGACCTATTCCGTGGACGGGCGCGACCGCGAGGACCTCTGGCGCGACGAGGCCTTTCCCTGGCGCGAACTCGCGCACCGCGTCAACGGCGAGAGCCCCTCGAAGACGCCGAACGAAGTCAAGGTCGCTTACGACGCCGGAGGCGTGATCCTGTTCGCGCGCGGGCCGGCGCTGGAGTGGCTGATGCCCGGCGACCTGGCCGGCGAGAACCGCCCGGTCTGGCAGTACAACTGCTTCGAGCTGTTCGTCACGCCCAACCTGAAGCTCACCGATTACTTCGAGCTGAACCTGTCGGCTTCCGGCGGGCGCTACGACGGGCATCAGGAATGGTACTTCATGGGCCACGAAGAGTGGGACGGGAAGTGGAAGAGCGCCGTGCACAGCGACGGGAAGACGCTCTTTGTCGAATACTACGTGCCGTGGGCCGACCTGGAATTGGAGGCGCCGCCCGCCCCCGGGACGCTCTGGATCGCGAACGTGATCCGCGTCCAGTTCCTTCCCGGCGCGGACGGGAAGCTCGTGCAGGGCGAGTTCTCGTGGGGCCCGCTGAAGCAGCGCGCCTTCCACCGCCTGCAGGACGGCGTGGTCTGGAAGTTCGAGTAGCGCAAGCCGACGGACAGTGAACAGTGAACAGTGAACAGTGAACAGTGAACAGTGAACAACTGCTGCTGCTTCTCTGATCCCACAGACCACAGATTACAGACCACAGGTCCCGGCCTATGCCGAGAGCACTTCCGCGCGGCGGTCCTTGCGTTCGGTTCCGCCTGCCGGCGCGGCGCCATCCGGCGCTTCGATCAGCGCCACGCCCTGTTCGATCAGCAGGCGCTTGACGATGCGGCCGTCGAGCTTCGCGGGGGCGAGGCCGTCCCGCGCGCAGAGCGCGGCGGCGGCGCCGCAAGCCTGGCCGATGGTGCAGGCGGGCGGCATCACGCGCATGCTGCTGTGGACGGCGTGGTCCACGCTGATCGGGCGGCCGCCGACGAGCAGGTTCTCGCAGCGCTGCGGCACCAGGCAGCCGTAGGGGATCTCGTACCACTCGCCCTTGGGCAGGTGGGTGATCTCGGTGCCCGTCCCGGCGGGATTGTGGATGTCGATGGGGTAGGTGACGCGGCAGATGCCGTCGGGGTACTTCGCGGCGCGTTCGTAGTCGGCGCGGGTGAGGTACGCGTGGCCGCGGATGCGGCGGGTCTCGCGCACGCCGATCTGCGCGCCCATCGAGTGCAGGCGCGCGTTCTCGAAGCCGGCGATCTCCGCGCGCAGGAAGGCGATGAACTGCGCGATCTGCCGGCGGCCTTCGACTTCGGCGGCGCTGAAACTGAGCGTGTCGGTGCCGTTGGCCCCCACGATGCGCGTGGTGTTGAAGTGAATCCGGTCGTCTTCGACGGTCTTGAAGTAGAGCACGTTCTCGCGCGGACAGCGGATGCGCCCCTCGGCCTTGGCTTTTTCGTACTTCTCCTGAATGATCTTGCGGTCGGGGATGCGCGCGACGTCCACGTTGGCGAGGTCGAAGTTGGAGGTCATCGGCTGCACCGCGCCGTCCTGTTCGCGCCCGAACTCGAAGGGGCAGCCCGCGCGCGCGGCGAGGTCCGCGTCGCCGGTGGCGTCGACGAAAACCTTGGCGCGGTGCGCCGAGAGCCCGCTCTTGCCGAGCGCCAGCACGCAATCGATCCGCTGGCCGTCCATCAGCGGACCGTCGAGAGCCGCGTGGTAGAGCAACTGCACGCTGGCTTCGAGGCAGAGCTGTTCGGCGGCCAGTTTCGCCGTCTCGGGGCAGAAGTGCCGCGCGGGGAGCTTCATCCCGCCCAGTTCTTCGATGCGCCGGCACCAGTCCTGGAAGACGCCGGTGTCCAGCGGCTTGCCGTCGTGGTGGTTGGGCATCCAGGGGTTGACGTGCCCTGCCGTGGCCATCCCGCCGAGGAACCCGTAGCGTTCGATCAGCAGCGTCTTCGCGCCATTGCGCGCCGCGCCGATGGCCGCGCCCACGCCGCCGGGGCCGCCGCCCATCACGATCACGTCCATGTCGTGGAGCACGGGGATGCCGGACTGCGCGGGACGGGAGACGGTGGGCTGGCTCATGGCGTGGGCTCCGGGTGCCTGCATTGCGGCGGCTCGCGCCGCGCGGGTAGTCCCAGAGCATACCCCAACCGAGGGGCTGGGAACATGGACCCACCCGCCGAGATTTCTTGAGTTTCAGGCTGGGGCCGCTCGAGCGGAAGACGCCTTACGAGCCGCGAGGCGACAGGAAGAGCGCGAGCAGCGCGCCCCAGGCGAGCACCAGGATCACCAGGGTACGCAGTGAAAAGCGGGGCAGCCGTCCCAAGAGCGGATCGAAAACTCGCGCGACCTGCCAGCCCAGCCACGCGCCGGCCGTTGCGCCTGAAGCCGTCAAGCCGGCGAACAAGCGCAGGACATCAAACCCATCGCGGTATTCCAGGCCCGCGGAGTGTGAGAGGATCAGCACGGCAGGGTACACGAACAGGTTGATGAGGCTTAGCAGGCCGCCAACGCATGCGCCCCATGTAACGAGTCGCCGGACCTCCGCTTCATGACTCACGGCGCGCTTCCATAGCGCACGCAACAGGCCCAACGCGATCAACGAACCGACCGGGAAGGCGCCGATGGCAAGAACCATCAGTGAATCCGCATAATCCGGATGGCCCGTTCGGCTCAGCGCCAGGACCAGCAGGCAACCTCCTGTCACATAGCCCACGAGCCACGTTTGCAGCACCAGCCAGCCCACATGCAGGAACCCGCGCGGGCGTTCAGTGTCCTCCCCTTTCGCGGGCTGAACCGAGTCGCTCGTCATGTCGCCCCCATGGTATCGCTGGGGAATGAGCCGGGAAGGGTTTTCCGTTCCGCGCGATGCGGTTATAGTAGCCGTTGCTCCCGGCGAATCCACGCGTCTGCCGTCGGCGCCCGCGCCGCGAGCCATTTGCCGTCCGGGGAATCGAGATGCCCGAAGTCGAAACCCGCACGAGCCTGTTCAGGCGCATGAAGCTCCATCACTGGATCTTCGTCGGCATGGGCATCGGCTTCGGCGCGGGTCTCGCGCTGCACAATACGCTCGATCCGGAGAGCGCGGCGTTCAAGCACGCCGTCTGGTGGCTGGACCTGCTCGGCAAGGACATCTTCATCGGCTCGCTGAAGATGATCATCGCGCCGCTGATCTTCGCCAGCATCGTCGCGGGCATCGGCAGCCTGCCGGACATGAAGGAAGTGGGCAACATCGGCTGGAAGACGCTCGCCTACTACGTGGCCACCACTTCCATCGCGGTGAGCATCGGGCTGGCCGCGGTCCTGCTCATCCGGCCCGGCAAGCAGGAAGGCAGCCAGGCGCTGCGCGCCGAACGCCAGAAGGACCTGGACCGCTTCAAGGACGAGTTCGCCGCGAAGAATCCCGGGGTGGACCCCGATGCGCCGGGCGACCGCGTGCCGTACATGGCCTACGTCGCCTCGCAGAGCGGCGAGCGGGCGGCCACCGACGCGCAGTTCGCCTCCAAGTGGAAGACGATCCAGGCCAAGCGCGAGATGGGCCCGCTGGAGATGTTCAAGCACGATATCCTCGAGCCGATCCTGACCAATCCATTCAAGTCCCTGGCGGAGTTGAACAGCCTCGGGATTATATTTTTCGCGATCCTGACCGGGCTGGCCTGCATGGCCGTGGGGCCGCCGGCCGCGCCGGTGCTCGCGTTCTTCAAGGCCTTCAACGAGGTCATGCTGAAGGTCACGCTCTGGGTGATGGGCATCGCGCCGGTGGCGATCGGCTGCATCCTGGCGAGCCTCCTCGCGAAGCTGGGCACGGCGGCGCTGGAGAGCTTGTGGTGGTACTCGATAACCGTGGTCGCCGGGATCGCCGTGCATGTCGCCGTGCTGCTCACGCTGGTCGCCGTGCTGGGGCGCATGAATCCGCTGGTCTTCTGGCGCGGGATCTGGAGCGCCTGGCTGATCGCCTTCTCGACCACCAGCAGCGCGGCCACGCTGCCGGTGACCCTGGAGTGCGTCACGGAGGAGCTGAAGGTCAGCCGCAAGGTCGCCAACTTCGCGCTGCCCGTCGGCGCGACGGTGAACATGGACGGCACGGCGCTCTATGAAGGGGTCGCCGTGATCTTCATGCTCCAGGTCTACGGCGGGCTGGCCGACGTGCCGATCGACCTGGGCGGCGCCAAGATCTTCGTGATCTTCCTCACCGCGGTCGTGGCCAGCGTTGGCGCGGCGGCCGTCCCCAGCGCCGGGCTGATCACCATGGCGATCGTCGCCGAAGCCGTCGGGCTGCCCGTCTACTACATCCCCTTCATCTTCGCCGTGGACCACCTGCTCGACATGTTCCGCACCTCGACGAACGTGCTGGGCGACGCCGTGGGCGCAGTGATCGTCAACCGCCTGGAGGCGCGGCGCCTGGGCGACGATGCGGCGGACAACGCGGAGCCGCCCGGTTAGGCTGGACGCATGCGCTGGCTCGTCCTGAATCCGCCTTCCTCGACGGCGTTCCTCCTGCCCGACGGCGCGGGCCCGGGCCGGGACGTGCTGGTGGACATGCAGGGCGCGCGCCCCACCCTGGCCGAGACCCTGAGCGCGCGCGGGCGCTCCACGGAGACCCTCGCGCATCTGTTCCTCACCCACCATCACGGCGATCATTTCGTCCCGGCCGAAGCGCTGGCGCTGGCGCGCGCGGGGACGCGCATCCACGCGGGCCGCGCCACCTGGGAGGAATTCCGCGCGCTCGCCGCGCGCACGCCCCAGCTCGCCGATGCCCGCGAGGCCTGCGGCGAACTCGAGGCCTCCGGCGCGCTGGATCTCCTGCCGGCCCGGGGCGAAGCCGCGTTCGAGTCCTGCCGCGCGGCCTGGTCGACCTTTCCCCATGGCGACGGCGACGCGAGCCATGTCAACCTCGCGTTCCGCTTCGGCGAGACGCTGATCTCCGGCGACACGAACGTGCCCGCCTTCCTCGACCCGCGAAACCCGGACGCGGCCGCTTTGCTGGGGCTGGAGCGCGGCGAGCCCGTGCGCGCGCTGATGCTCAACGTCGCGCAGCTCTCGCGTGCGGAACTGCGCGCGCGGCAGGACCTCCCGCCGCGCCGGCTGAGAAACTACCTGCGCAACCACGGGATCCTGGACGACCTGCTGGCCGCCCTCGAAGACGAGCGCCTGGCCGGCTTTTTCTCGGGCCTGCGCCTGCTCGTCCCGCATCACCTGCGCCGCGAGCCGCTGGACGAGACGGCGGACCGGATGCGCCAGGCGCTGCGCGAGGCCGCGCGCCGCCGCGGGTTCGAATTCGAGATTCGCTTTGGAGCCGCCGGACTCGATGCCGCGGAGCGGACCGGGGGAGCCTGAGATGAACGTCGACGCGCGTCTGCTGGGTCTGATCGGGGCGCCGCTCTTAGCGGGCCTGGCCGCCTGCGCGGCGGGGGAGGGCTGGACCTTGCCGGAACTCAAACTGCCCGAGCCGCTGGCGCATCCGTGCGTCGCATGCACGCCCGAGGAGCTTGAACGCCTCCGCGCGGCCTGGAAGAGCGAGGGCCTGCCGCACAAGGCGGTGCTCTGGCGCGTCCGCGAAGCCGATAAGGCGCTGGAGCAGAAACTGGTTTTCCCGCGCCGAGGCGGGCAGCATAATCAATGGTATCAGTGCGAGCCGTGCCAGCACTTCCTCATCCACGTTGAAGAAGGCCACCAGTGCCCGCGCTGCAAGAAGCTCTACACCGGCGCGCCGTACGACGACGTGGTCTTCAATCGGGTGCATGGCGACAACCTGCGCGGCCTGTTCGACTCCGCCTGGTGCTACGCGGTGACGGGCGAGGCGAAGTACGCCGAGTTCGCGCGCAGCGTCCTGCTGGGTTACGCCGAGCGCTATCTTCAATACCCGTATCACGACAACGCCTGCCGCGAGGGCGAGCAGGCGGCCAAGTCGGGCGGGCGGCTCTGCGAACAGACCCTTGGCGAAGCGTACAGCCTGGCCATGCAGATCGCGCCCGCCTACGACCTCGTCTTCAACTTTCTCCAGGAAGGCGAGCGCGCGAAGATCCGCGAGGGGCTGCTCCTGCCGATGCTCGAAAACATCGACAAGAACCGCATGGGCAAGAGCAACTGGCAGACGTGGCACAACGCCGGGATGCTCTGGGGCGGCGCGGTGCTGGGCGACGCGGCCTGGGTGCGCAAGGCCCTGGCCCAGCAAGGGCAAGGCTTCGCCTGGCAGATGGAGCATTCCGTCACCGCCGAAGGCATGTGGTACGAGAACAGTTGGGGCTACCACTTTTACACGCTCTCGGCGATGGTCCAGATCGCGGAAGGCGCGCGGCGGCTCGGCGTGGACCTGTGGAGCCATCCCCATTTCCGCCGGATGTTCACCCTGCCGGTGGCATACACCATGCCCGACGGCACGCTGCCGCGCTTCGGCGACGACACGACCTCGCGCCTCGGCGGGGACGAGCGCATGGAGGCCGCGTTTCACGCGTACCGCGATCCGGCGATCCTGGCCGTGCTGCTGAACGAGCCGCGCTGGTTCTCGGTGCTGCTGGGCCGCGACACCGCCGTCGCCGCCGAGCGTTCCGCGCCGGAGAGCGCCGTCTTCCCGGGCGCGGGACATGCGATCCTGCGCGCGGGCGGCGCCGAAGGCCTGGCCGCGGTCATGACCTTCGGGCCTTTCGGCGGGTTTCACGGACACTTCGACAAGCTGAGCTTTGTCTTCTTCGGGCGCGGGACGGAACTCGGCGTCGATCCAGGCCGCGCCAAGAGCCAGGCGTATCGATTGCCCATCCACTCGAACTGGTACCGCGCCACCATCGCGCACAACGCCGTCGTCGTGGACGGCAAGTCGCAGGACGGCGCGGCGGGCGAACTTCTCGCCTTCGCCGCCGCCGAAGGCCTGGCCGTGGCCGGCGCGCGCTGCGACAAGGCCTACAAGGGCGTCGCGCAAGCGCGCTGGATGGCGCTCACGCCCGGCTACCTGCTCGTTTTCGACGCCCTCGACGCCGACCGGGAATGCCGCTTCGACTGGTGGTACCACCACCGCGGAACCGGGGTCGAATGCGAGACGGCGAAAGAGGACGGCTCGTTGCCCAAGCGCCATGTAGGCGCGGAGTACGTCAAGAACTCGAAAGCCGGTGCATCCGCAGAGCCGGTGCAAGCGCGCTTCGCCGCCGAGCGGACCGCGATGTATCTGCTCGCCGACGCGCAGCCCGGGACCGAAATCCTGATCGGCGATGGCGTGGGCGCCTCGGTCGAGGACCGCGTCCCGCTGGCGGCGCTCACGCGCAAAGGCGAGCAGGCGCATTTCGCGGTGGTCCTGGAAGTCGCCGGGCCCGGCGCGCCGGCCTCGGTCACGGGCGTGGCCTGGGAAGCCCGCGACGGAGGCTACGCCGTCACCGTCTCGCGCGGCGAGGCGAAGGACGTCTTCGTCTTTGGGCCGAAGGACAGGCTAGAAGCGGCGCTGGACGGGAAGCAGCTCCTGCCCAAGCCCTGAGCGGCGATCCAGCGGTTATCGCTTGAAGTACAGCCTGCGCCCGGGCCATTCCGGCCCCAGTCCGTCCACGAAGATTCCGCCGCGCCGCACGGCCATGCCGTTCACGAAAACATCGCGCACGCCGGCGGCAAGCCGATTCGGCTCGTCGTAGGTGCTGGGGTCGCCGACGGCCGCGGGGTCGAAGACGACGAGGTCGGCGAAGGCGCCCTCGCGCAGCTCGCCGCGCCCGAGGAGCCCGAAGCGGCGCGCGGGGAAGCCGCTGAGCTTGTGCACGGCCTGTTCGAGCGTGAAGAGCTTCTTCTCGCGCACCCATGGACCTAGCACGCGCGCGGCCGAACCGTAGACCCGCGGATGGACCTGCCCCCCGGGGAGCCAGATCCCGTCGCTGCCGAGCATCCCGCGTGGATGCGCGACGAAGGGCTCGGCCAGCGCGTCCGTGCCGTGCCGGATCACCATCAGCACCGCGAGCTGCTCCTCGATCAGCAGGTCCGCCAGCGCGTCGGGCAGCGGCTTGCCGACCTTCTTCGCGAAGGCCGTGAGGTTCAGGCCCTGCCAGGCCGCGTTGTCCTTCGTCGCGGTCCAGGCCACGAAGAGTTCGTCGAGGTCCATGCGGAAACCGGCGAGCAACTCGCCGAAGCGCGCGCGCAGGACGGGATCGTTGAGCCGGCGCGCGACGCCCAGCGGCCCGTTCTCCCACGCTTCGTAGGGCAGCATGAAATTCAACATCGTGCTGCTGGGGCCGTAAGGGTAGACGTCGAAGGTGAGGTCCACCTCGCGCGCGGCGGGCGAATCGAGGAACTCGAGGATCTTCTCGCCCTGGGCGGGGTTCTCGCCCTTCAGGTGGCTGACATGGAGCGGGACGCCGGCGAAGCGCGCGATCTCGACGGCCTCCTTCAGCGCGGGCAGGTGCCCGAGCTTGTAGCGGATGTGCGTGACGTAGAGCCCGCCCTCCGGGGCCATCGCCGTGCAGAGTTCCGCGATCTCCCGCGTTCCGGCGAAACACTGCGCGACGTAATCGAGGCCCGTCGAGAGGCCCACGCCGCCGGCCTCGAACCCCTTGCGCAGTTCGCGTTTCATCAGCAGCATCTGCGTGTCGTCGGCCGGCTCGCGCCCCCAGCCGACGGCCATGGAACGCAGGTTCCCGAACGGCACGTGCGTGGCGACGTTCTGCGCGGCGCGGCGGTCGATTCGCGCGAGGTACTCGTCCAGCGAGAGCCAGCCGTCGTAGTCGTCGAGCTTCAGGCCGTTCAGCGAGCGCAGGTACTGGATCCAGTGGCGCGCCGTCTCGGGGCTGACCGGCGCGTAGCCGATGCCGTCGGCGGCGATCACCTCGGTGGTGTAGCCCTGCGCGAGCTTGGGCTCGAATCGCTCGAACTTCAGGAGCCAGCCGTCGGTGTGGTTGTGGACGTCGATGAACCCCGGCGCGACGGCGTGGCCGGCGGCGTCGATCCGCTCGCGGGCCTCCGCCCGCGCCAGGTCGCCCACGGCCGCGATCCGGTCCCCGCGCAACCCCAGGTCGGCGCGCCGCGCGGGCCCGCCCGTGCCGTCGATGACGGCGCCGCCGTGCAGGATCAGGTCGAAGGAAGCCATGCGGGAATCCCCGGACGCCCTGGTCGAAAGCGCCTTGAAGCGTGGATGATCGTGCCGCGCGCGGGCGTCCGCAACGCGCTTTCCGCGTTCCGGGCTGCGCGCCGGCGCTCACTCGTGTTTCGCGGGCAGCGGCTGGCCTTCGCGCCAGGGCTCCAGGACCAGGTCCTCGGGCCGGCGCGCGACGGCCACCAGCGAACCGCCGATGGGCAGCGGGGCGAGGCGCATCAGGTGCCGCTCGCTCGAAAAAATCCACTCCAGCGGCTTGGCGAGGCCGCGCGTGCCGGGTTCGAGGTGCCGGGCCGACCACGTCTGCGGGCGCAGGAGCAGCCGCGCGCCGCCCATCGCAGGCAGGAGCAGGAACATGGCGTAGCTGATGAAACGCACGTCGAAGCCCAAGCGCAGCAGCTTGCGGCGCAGCTCCCCGCGGTGGTAGCGCCGGAAATGGTGGTGCTCCACGTCGTGCTGGCTCCAGAGCCAGCGCAGGGCGGGGACGGTGAGCAGGAGCGTGCCGCCGGGCTTCAGCAGCCGCAGCACGCGCTGCAGCGCGCCGACGTCGTCTTCGACGTGCTCCAGGACGTCCAGCATCGTGATCAGGTCGAAGCTCGCGTCGGCGTAAGGGACTTTTTGCGGAAGCCAGACCTCGTCGAGCCGCCCGGGGAAAAACGTGCGGCAGAAGTCGAGGGCTTTCGTTGAAGGGTCCGCGCCCCAGACCTCGCCGTAGCGCGCCAGTTCGTCCAGGTTGGTCCCCACGCCGCAGCCCAGGTCCAGCACGCGCCCTTCGCGGCGCCGGTGGTAACGGTCCAGCAGGCTGAAGACGACCCGCCGGCGCCCGCGGAACCACCAGTGCCGCTTGCCGTAGCGATGCAGGGAGTCGAAGAGTTCTTCTTCCATGGGACCGGGTTGGTCGGGCGCGAAGCGGCTTCCGGCTCACGTTCCGCGCCGCGCGCCGCGTTCTCCTTCTCCTGCCTCGGGCCTGGCCGTATGCCGGTGCATCGTTCTCACGCGCCACATGTCGCCCAGCATGCGGAACGGATCGGTAAGCAGATTGACGCGGCTGGCCTGATCGTCGCGCCAGTTGACGGGAACCTCGACCACCTTCAGATCCCAGCGCGCGGCGAGGTACAGCAGTTCGACGTCGAAGGCGAAGCCGTCCACGCGCGCGGCGCCGAAGAGGCATTCCGCGGCGGCCGCGCTGAAGAGCTTGAACCCGCACTGGCTGTCCACGACCTTGACGTTGAGCAGCAGCCCGCGCAGGTGGCGGAAGACCTGCCCGATGACGTAGCGGTGCGGCTTGATCTTCCGCTCGATCCCCGGCGCCGGCAGCGCGCGCGAGCCCACGGCGACGTCCGCGCCGGCTTCGCGCAGCCTGTCGCGCAGCCGGTCGAGTTCCGCGATGGGCGTGCTTCCGTCGGCGTCGGCGAAGAGGCGCAGCGCGCCGCGGGCGGCCCGCATGCCCACCCGGACCGCGTGCCCCTTGCCGCGATTGGCCTCGTAGCGCAGCAGGCCCAGGCGCGGGGCGCCGCGCATCTCCTCGCGGACGACCGCGGCCGTGGCGTCCGAGCTGCCGTCGTCCACGACGAGGGTTTCGCAAGGTTCGCCGGCGCGGTCGCACCAGGCGTCGATGGCGCGCAGGTACGGCAGGATGCGCCGCGCCTCGTTGAAGGCCGGGATCACGATCGAAAGCCCCGGCGCGGCGGTTTCGGCGCGGCGGCTCCATGCGGACGTAATCGGGAAGCGGCAACGCGCGGCTCTTCCTTGGACCGGGCTATGGACGAGGCCGCAGTCTAGCGCCTGCGCGTTTTTTTCGAAGCACTCCGCCAGGACGGCCTCCTGTACGCGCGCCATGGCCGCGCGGCGCGAGGGCGTGTCGTCCGCGTAGCCCAGCAGATGCAGGAAGCCGTGGACGGCGTAGCGCGCGAGTTCCTCCTCGAGCGGCAGCCCTCGCGCGCGCGCCTCGCGCGCGGCGGTCTCGAAGCTGGCGAGGATCTCGCCGAGGAAGAAGGCCTCGCGCTCCGGGTCGAACTCCAGCATGGGGAAGGAGAGCACGTCCGTCGGACCGTCGTGGCCCAGGTGCTGCGCGTTGAACTCGGCGATCGCCGCGTCGCTCATGAAGGTCACGTCCGCCGCCAGCCTGAGGCCGCCGCGCGGATCGGGCCGGCGGTTCGGGGGCGCGGCGCGCCAGGCACGCTCGAAGAGGCGTTCGAGCCCGGCGCGGGTGGGGGCGCGCGGCGCGCCGCGGCGCGCGAAGCGGCGCACGGCAATGGGCAGGTTCGCGGAGGCGGATTGAAGCGCGGGCGCGCGGCGTCGGGGCATGCGCGGCGTCAATCCGCCGCGTCCTGCGCGGGCTTCTCGGCGTCGGTATCGTCCCGCCCAAGTTTGTCCGGATCGGCGGGGCCGGGGTTGGCTTCCTCCGTCCGCTCGTGCGGCTTGTCGCCTTCGGAGGCGGGTTTCAGGTCCGGCTCCGTCGGCGCTTCGCTCAGCAGCATCTCGCGCGGGATCTTGCGCGTGGAGGTCATGTCGCCCACGCTCTTGTGGACGCCGGAGCCGCCGGCGACGGACCGGTACACGCCCGAACCGCCGGCCGGCTTGCGCGGCTCCTTCTCCTGGCCCGGGTAGCGCACGCGGCCGTGGAAGCGCCCCACCAGCACGCGCAGGAAGGTCTCCTCGACGACCGCCAGGTCGCGGAAGGTCAGGTCGCACTCGTCGAGCTGGTTGTCGAGCAGCTTGGCCATGATCAGGTCGTGGACGAACTGCTGCAGGCGCGTGGCGCTGGGCGCCTCCAGGGTCCGCGAGGCCGCCTCGATGGTGTCCGCGAGCATCAGCACGCCGGTCTCGCGGCTCTGCGGCTTGGGCCCTGGATAGCGGAAGAAGGACTCCTGGACCTCGCCGGAAGCCCCGCCGGCGCCCTTCTCGGCCTCGGCCTTCTTTTGCGCCGAATGGAAGAAGAAGCTCACCAGCGTCGTCCCGTGGTGCTCGGGAATGAAGTCCACGATCTGCTGCGGAAGGCCGAAGTCCCTGGCCAGTTGGATGCCGTCCTTGACGTGGGAGGTGATGATCAGCGCGCTGACGGACGGCGCGAGTTTGAGGTGGCGTTCCTCGGCGCCCATCTGGTTCTCGACGAAGTATTCGGGCTTCAGCGTCTTGCCCAGGTCGTGGTAGTAGGTGCCGGTGCGGGCGAGCTGGACGTTCCCGCCGATCGCCTCCACCGCCGGTTCGACCAGCGAGGCCACCTGCAGCGTGTGCGCCCAGGTCCCGGGGGCCTCGAGCTGGATCTTGCGCAGCGCCGGCTGGGTCGGATCGGCCAATTCGTACAGCCGCGTATTGGTGACGATTCCGAAAACGATCTCGAGGGCCGGCAACAGCGCCGAAAGCAGCAGCCCGCAGGCGGCGCAGTTGGCCAGGCCCCAGGGCGCCTCCTGGTAGGTCGGGAACTGAAGCAGCGGGAGGCCGAACTGGGAGAGTCCGGCGGCGGTCATGATCCCCGACCCGCGCAGCGGCGAGAGCAGCAGCACGACGCCGAAGTGCGCCAGGCCGCCCAGCAGCCCGTACTTCAGCAGGTCGAAGCGGCGCTGCAGCCGCTTCGCCGGCAGCGCCGCGACGAAGGCGCCGGTCAGGAGCGCCAGCGCCAGCGCCATGTTCCCGTCGGACATGAAGCCCACCAGCAGCGCCAGCGCCAACGCGACGACCAGCGCCACGCCCTGTGAGAAGGCCAGCGAGGCGGTCACCACGGCGAAAGCCGCCGGCACGAGCTGCCGCGGGAGTTCGTAGAGCATCAGGACCTTCGCCACCAGCAGCACCGCCAAGCAGATGAACGCCAACAACGCCATTTGCCGGCGGTGGCGGAAGATCTCCGGCTGCAGCCGCCGCAGGGCCATGATCACCAGGAACAGGATGGCCCCGGAGAGCGCGGCGAGGCCCGAGAGGCGCCGGCTGTGGGCGAAGAGCGGCAGCGCGGCCTTGTACGCGTAGGCCTCTTCGCGCAGCATGCGCACCTGCTCGGAGCCGACCGGGTCGCCCTTGGCCAGGATCTGCGTGTCGCGCTTGACCTCGCGGTTCTGGTCGGGCACCTGGAGGCGCGCCTGCTGCTGCTGCTCTTCGGTCGCCTGCGCGTCGAAGCCCAGGTTGGGCTTCAGGCGTTCGTCGAGGTGCCGCGTGAGCGCCAGTTGCAGGGCCTCGGAGTAGCGCGGGTAATTCCCGATTTTTTCGCCGAGCGCGCGCTGCGCCTCCAGCACCGAGCGCAGGCGCTTGCCGTTCATCGGCAGCAGCGGGCCGTTCTCCTCGCGGCGGACCAGGATCTCCTGCGCCTGCCCGCGCGCCCAGTAGCGCTCGAAGTGTTCCCGGCTCAGCACGCCCTCGACGTCGAGGGAGGTGAGCACGTACTGCATCTCCCACATCAGGTCGTTCTTGAGCGAACCTTTGCCGGCGCGCGCGTAGTGCTCGTGGAGCCGCTCCACGAGCTGCTCTTCCTTGCGGTCGTTGACGGCGGCCTTGGCGGACTGGAGGCTGCCGGCGCCCTCGACGATTTCGCAGATCCGCCCGAGGTCCTCCAGGATGTCCTTGCGCCAGTTGGGGACGGCGCGAAAGACCTGCGGCGCTTTCTTCGCGGCCAGGTCGCGGAGGTCCTTGATGTAGTCGCGATCCCAGTACGAGAACGTCTCGCGGGCGTAGAAGTCCGAGGGGGCTTGGTCGGCCTCGTGGAGCGGCGGGGGCAGGACGCCGTAGTCCATCACCACCACGACGGCGGCGACGAGCAGGACGCAGAAGCCCCAGCCCATGGGGCCCAGGGTCGAGCGGCGTTCGTCCTTGGGCGGCGCGCCGTCGCGCGGCCGGCCGCCGCCGCCGGCCGGGGCGCCGGCGCGCCCTCGGCGGGCGCCGCCCCGCGAGTGCAGGAAATCCAGCCAGCTCACGCCGTCGCTCTCCCCGTGCTACGCCCCGTTCTTCCGGGAACCCTTGCCGCCCGCGCGAGGCGGCTCGGCGACCTCGTACGCATCCACGATCCGCTGCACGAGCGGATGGCGCACGATGTCCTGGCGTTCCAGGTGCACGAACGAGACGCCTTCCAAATCGCCCAGCACCTGGTGCGCGTGAGCGAGCCCCGAGACCTCGCCGTCGGGCAGGTCCACCTGCGTCACGTCCCCGGTGATCACCGCCTTGGCCTTGTTGCCCAGCCGGGTGAGAAACATCTTCATCTGCTTGGGCGTGGTGTTCTGCGCCTCGTCGAGGATCACGAAGGCATGGTTGAGGGTCCGCCCGCGCATGAACGCCAACGGGGCGATCTCGAAGACGCCGCGCTCGTGGAACTTCTCGACCTGCACCGGGTTGAGCAGGTCGTGCAGGGAGTCGTACAACGGGCGCAGGTAAGGGTTGACTTTTTCACGCAGGTCGCCGGGCAGGAAGCCGAGGTGCTCTCCGGCTTCCACCGCCGGGCGCACCAGGATGAGGCGATGGACGATCTTGCGCGTCAGGGCCTCCAGGGCCATGGCCACGGCGAGATAGGTCTTCCCGGAGCCGGCCGGGCCGATGGCGAAGACGACATCGTGTTTGCGGATGGCTTCCACGTAGCGGCGCTGCCCGCCGGAGAGCGCGCGGACTCGTCCGGCCAGGACGCCTTCGTTGCTGGGACCCCAGGTGCCGGGCTCCCGAGGGAGGAACATCTCGGCGTCCTGTGAACGCTTGCGCCGCCGCGGCTCCCAGCCTTCTGCGTCCGCGTCTTCATCGCCGTCGTGGTCTGGCTCGTCCAGGCTGTTGGCGAGAATGCCGTCCACGTCCCTGCGGTTCAGCGGGCGGCCTTCGCGGACGGCCGTGAGCATGTCCTGGAACGTGCGGAACCCGCGGTTGACGGAGTGTTCCGAACCGTCAAGGTGCAGCAACTCCTTCCGTACCACGATATCGACGCCCAAGGCGTCGCGCACCTGGCGGAGGTAGCAGTCGCCTTCACCCAATAGGGCGCGGGCGATCTCCGGATCTTCCAGCTCTATGGTCCGTCTCAAAGTGCGAGCGCGTCCTCCTCAGGAGGTTCCGGCGCGATTCGGACTGCATCTGTGCAGCGAGACCGCACCAAACCCTAATATGCAATGATAACCGGCACGAGGAAATAGGCAACGGGTCCGGCTACCACCAGGCTGTCCACGACATCCATCACACCCCCATAGCCGGGCACGAGCTGCCCCGCATCCTTCACCCCCGCCGAGCGCTTAAGGAGGCTCTCGGCCAAGTCTCCCATCATACCTGAAAAGCCTACGCAAAGGCCAAAGACGAGCGCTTTGGGGATGCTGAAAGCCGGCGAAGGCAGCACGTTGAGCACTTCAAGGTGCAGGATCACCGCCAGGATCACGCTCCCCGCCAGCCCCGCCGCCACGCCTTCGATGGTCTTTCCGGGAGAGACCAGCGGGAAGGCTTTGTGCCGTCCCAGTCGGCGGCCCACCAGGAAGGCGCAGACGTCGCAGCCTTTCGCGATGACGATGGTGGCGATGACCATCCGGTGCCCGAAGGCGTTCCAGCCTTCCCCGCCGGGCAGCCCGTCCAGGCCCATGTGTCTGAGTTTCAAAACGAAGGAAGGCAGGAACCAGAGGTACAGCAGGCCCAGCGTGGTCACGCTCAAGCCCCCCAGCGAGGCCGGCAGGTCCTTGCGCCGCGCGGTCAGGACGAAGACGCCGAGGATCGAGGCCGCGAGCGCGCCGTTAAGCAGTTGCTCGGCCTGGTACAGCGCCTTGAACTGCGCGGCCGGGTCGGTGGGCGTGCCCGGCGCGTTCTGGGCGGCCCAGGTGCGCAGCACGAGGTAATGGACGCCCACGAGCGCGCAGGCGCAGAGCGTGCCCCAGTGCGAGAAGGTCTGGTAGCCGGCGCCGCGGCAGAGCGTCCAGAACTCGCGCATGCCCAGGTAGGTCGCGCCGAGGAAGGTCAGGTGCAGGAAGAAGCTGTCGCGCAGGTAATAGTAGTCGAGCCACATGGCCACGATCAGCATCGAGACCATGCAGGTGGCGGCGAGGATGCGGAAGCGGAGCATGATTTAGCGTGCGTCCTGAAACTGGATCGCGAGCCGGCTTCGGAGCGCCGGGCAAGCGAGGCGAGGCGGCCGAACGAGCCGTATCCGGACGAGTATACGGCAAGGAGGCCAACGACGCATCGCGAAGGCCGCCGCCCGAAGGCGGCCGAGAGGCGTCTTAGCACGCACGCTTAACGCGGCGCCGCGGCGAAGGCCTCCAGCGCCGAGAGCAGGTCTTCGCGCCGGAAGTCCGGCCAACAGGTTTCGGTGACGTGAAAGATCGCGTCGCAGGCCTGCCAGAGCAGGAAGTTGCTCAGGCGTTCCTCGCCCGCGGTGCGGATCAACAGGTCCAGCGGCGGCATCCCGGCGGTGTGCAGGGCCGCGCCGACGGCCGCCTCGTCGAGTTCGTCCGGGGCCAGCTCGCCGCGCCGGACGCGCCCGGCCAGCGCCCGCGCGGCATCGGCCAGTTCGTCCCGCGCGCCGTAGTTCAACGCGAGGCAGAGGTTCAGGCCGCGGTTTTCCGCCGTCACGCGCTCGGCGTGCCGCAACTCCTCGCGCACGTCGGCCGGCAGCTCGTCCACGTCGCCGATCGACGTCAGGCGCACGCCGTTGGCGTGGAGTTCGGGCAGCTCTTCGACGAGGTATTTCTTGAGCAGCCGCATCAGGTACTGGACCTCGCGGCGCGGGCGTTTCCAGTTTTCGGTGCTGAAGGCGTAGAGGGTCAGGGCCCCGAGGCGGATCTGCCCGCCGTAGCGGACCACGTCGCGGACGGCGTCGGCGCCGGCCTCGTGGCCCTTCACGCGGCGCCAGCCGCGCTGCCGCGCCCAGCGCCCGTTGCCGTCCATGATGATCGCCACATGCCGCGGGAGCGCCTCGCGCGGCGCGGGCGGCTCCAGCGTTTGCCAGCGCCGCACGCCGCGCGTGTCGGGAAGCGGCCGGTCCGGGGCGCGAGTCGGTTCGGGCAAGGGGCGTGTGGGCTCCGAAGGCCGTTTGCGGAAGGTCTCGGGGATTTTACGGCCGGAGCGGTGGGGCGCAAGGCGGGGCGGGTGTGTGAGGGTGGAGGGACCTCCACAGCCCAAAGCGCCTTCCTCAAAAAGCATGGAAACAAGCCGTGGGAAACTCCCGCTCAACAAACTTCAGAGCTGTACAGAAAGCAGGGGGGCACTACATCCCGGCCTTCGAACTCGATGATCCACGGGCCGCGGAAGCCGGCGCGGGGCCGCTTTTTCATGGCATCCCGGTCATGAATCTTTCAGAATCCAAAATACTTATGATGAAATGGCGGAGTAGAAACAAGGTTCTTATTCATTCCGATACCCCTCCTGCCCTCGATGATCTCTTTATACCGTATTAGCTTAGCTTCCTCGTCCTGGTTTCGATCCCTGAGGTCACTCAGAATTCGAACCGCCTTAGTATAGACCTCTAAGCTCTTGCTCTTATCTAGAACTAGAATTTCATTTAATTCATCAACCACGCCAGCACTACCCCTGCGGTCGACGAGAATTTGAGCGTAAACCGATGTAAAGTCGAAACCAAACCCCCCGGCCGTTATTTCGGCGTTGATTTCTGCACATTGCTTGTACAGCTTGGCACAATCCTTATCGTCAATTCCCTCGAAATACGTAGCCATGCTCCGAAGAGCAGCCGTGCAACCAGGCCGCAGACTTGCTCTAATGGCTATATATTTTTTGACTCTGTTTGTGCGCACGAATCGGAGCAAGAACTCCATTGACCGAGCGCCAAAACCATCATTTTTCGCCTGCTCAAATGAACTCTTATCTTTTGCATACGAGAGGAAATCGCCCTCGATATCGCCGATGGTCATTCTATATGGCCTCAAAACATAAAATAAATACAAAGCAAACTCAAATTGCTGATTCAATAAGTCCACGCTTACCCCCTCTGGAAAAGAAATGTCTTTAGAATTCAGCCAAGCGCGTTCACGTAGCTGGATCGCTTCGGTTATGATTGATGCGAAGATACGGCTAACGAATAGCCCCGCTGACTTATTGGTCCCATGCCTAGAAAAGTACCAGTTCATAATATATGTCCGCGTTGCATCGTCGCTAAGTAGCATTCTCTTTATTTGTATAGAAAATGCATCCGAGATATTAGGATCTTGTCCGCTTTTCTTCATTGCGTGACAAATAGCATTCAATCGGAATTCTTCTATTAGAAACCCTGCTTCAACAACGTCACCCTGCAATTTCAATTCTTGATTCGCAAAGCCTGGTGGTGGTTCAGGCACTTCCCATGAGAACTCATCACAAAACACCTCCGCCCCGCTAATAAGTAGAATCGCAACTACAGCTCGCAGGCCGGCGGACTGCATACAACTAGAGGGGAATCTATCTCGACAAATCACTGGTTATCCTCCGTCCAGCGGTACGCATCCATCTCTAAGACGTACTTGGAATCCGTCTTGTCCGGATAAAAGTAGGTGACCTTAATGAATGCCTTTTTGTAGCTATCTTTACTGAATCCATCATTTTCAGCGATTTGATAGGTTGCATCAAAAGTTCCCGTAGATGCATCCGTTAGCCCAACCCTTACTTTACTTTCGCCCCTGAGAACCGTTTCTCCGGGTGCAGGAACTCCACCCTCTACGGCAATACTAACCTCTATGCCGTCAATTGAAATACTCAGTTTCTCAACTTCTAGCACTCGAAGCCTATCATCATTAACTGAGAATTTGAGCCTGCCTATGAACACAAGCGGGGGGTCTAGCGTCTGGTTCTGCGACACTTTTCTTCCTTCCAGTTTTGCGTCTTCGGCCTTAAGTGAAGGAGCACTGACTGTTCGAGGGCTATCGTCATTCTTGTCGATAATGGTACGTTTTATCTTCTTATTTCCAGGTATAGGATCTGGATCTGGGAAGTTGGGAGTACTTAGTGCAAAGGTTCTCGGTAGAAAATCGTTATCTTTATCGTTTCCCGTCTCTAACACTTCAAATTTTTGATATGCATGCCTACCTTCATGAATATAGGCGGATACAAATGGATCCTTTGTTGCCTTAAAAGATGAACCCGAGAAACGTGGAGTAAAGTTTTGTTTTGGTCGAAGCTTATCACTTTCCTCATTAATTCGGATTATAGTATTAGGATCGGTCTTATTGATTGATACCGACATTATGCTCTTATTGTTGTCGTCTTCATTTTCGGACTTTCCGATAGTGTATCCCTCTATCTTTCCAATAACCGTTTTTACTTCTCCGCGCGCCTGCTCTTCGGTATATTTAACATTAACATCTATCCAATCTGGAATTGAGTTTTGTCCAGCACTTATCCCCGCCCTTGGATCACTAGCGCCACCTAAGCCAATAAAGTCAACCCATTGGTCAACCTCGACGAAGGCTGCTGTTCCTTCGGCCAACGCATCTCCGGTAAATGCAACTCGAATTCGCGCGCGCGTGCTCTTTCTTGCAAATGGCGAGATGGAAAAAAGCTGGAGTGCATTATCAATAATGTCCTGACCTGCCTGAAGGTGGCCATTTACAATAGGCAAGGTTTGAGGTAGTTTTGTGGCACCAAATTTGCCATCATAAATAGTTCCACCAGCAGAAATGTCGCTTATGGTAATAGTCGCATTCAGAGGAACTACTTCAGGTGGGTTGCCGCTCAAGACCTCCACCTTCAACCTGGCTTCTTCAGGGAAATGCTTAATTCCAGCACTAGAACGATCTTGATTAATACCAACTAGAACATCGGCAGTATAGTCTTTGGGACGAAACGGTATTAATTCGGCCTTTAGGTGCAGTTTTTCGCCAAGGACGACAATTTTTGCGGGCTCAGCGCTTACAGCTATGGTCTTTTGTACAACTACGGCACGATCTGAGCCAGTTCCATGGCTGGCAATTTCAACAATTGAATGCACAAAATAAGTTCCCGGCTGTAATGTTTTAAAGGAACCAACTACTCGATTCTTTCCTTGTTTTCTCGCAGGATAATTTTCATCAAGTCGATCACCTAAATCATCGCCATTAGCCTGGAAAATTAAAAACTCACTACCTTCGCCCGCCTCAACCTCCAAAGCAAGATCGGCAGCTAAGCGCACCGTATCGCCTTGTCTAACGATTACTTCTTTCTGATCATTTACACTAGGCCTACTGGCGATGTTATATATAAGTGCGGGCTTGCGAATAACGTGGGCTAACACATTATTTCCCTGCAGGAACTCCAGGGATATTTCTACGGTTTCGCCAACCCGAGCATAGATTTTCCTCCCTCCTGTTTCAACGATTCCATTCCACTCAATAAGATCGTCCGTATTCTTCTTTCCTTGTAAGCCTCCCTGTGTCTTTACGAAAAGGATTGGGCTACCCCCAGGGAAATTCCCGGATGTTCGGTAAGGAATACTAACTACTTGGTTCTCATCTCCTTTGTCAGTCGAAACCTTGAGCGTAAGTCTAAGTGTGTCTGCCGCTATATCACTAGCGTACCTTAAGATGATTGGAATGTTCTTTACGGCGACGCGGTCCTTATCCTTTTGGGGTTCGCCGGCATTCCCACTTAAAATAATGGCTGGAAGTAAGAGAATACTACACCTAACGAGCCTACCCATTATAAGCGCCTCCTTAGCACCTTACTCTCGGCTAAAACGAACTGGGTTCTTCAGGCAAAGCAGGAATTCCCAGGCCGTCATCGAGAACCAGATTTATCGGCGGAATCGTCACTTCCACAAGAGGCGGTGGCTCTGCAACAAGAATTTCCGTTGTGGAGCACGTTATAGAGACTCCTTCTTGAGTCTGGATTTTCGCTCTAAGTATAGTTGTACCTGAAGCAATTCCTTCAACCTCAAGGGTATCTGGACTGGTCGTGGGCTGTGCCTTATCAATTTGTGCAATGGCTGGATAATCTATTACAAAATATACAAATGATATATAATTTGGAGGAGTTGTTGTTGCAATTACCGGCTTAATTTCACCGACTTGAAGCCCAACGATATTTGGGTTAAGTTGAACATTTATGGCTGCAAACTCAATATGCGCATCGGACGATCCACCCATAGATTCTTCGCCGTCGTTGTCCGTCACCGTCAGCGTCGCCTCGTATTCGCCCGGCGCAGTCAGCACCGCCGTCGTTATGGCATGGGCGGTACTGAAGGTAATCGGCGGTTGCCCCGGGTCCGTCAGGTTCACCAGGGTCCAGGCATAATTCTGAATCTGCGGAAGGATTTGGTCGTCGCTGACCGTGTCCGTATCGTGCGAGCCGCTGCCGTCCAGCGTCACCGTCCCGCCCGCGCAGATGACCGGCGTGGCGGTTTCGGCGATGGCAATGGGCGGCGTAGTATTGGATGGCGGAACCACGCCGATAAACAGCCACTCGCAGTTCTCCGGTCCGAATTCACCCTGAACTTGCGCGATTAATTCCGTGCTGCCTTCCGCCACGCCCTCGATCTGGACTTCGATGACGCCCGCGCCCGCGCTCGACGCCTGGAAATTCGCCACGTCCGGCACGCTGAATTCAAAGCTGATTCCATCCGCCGCGCTCGCGGGGATCACTTCCGCGTTCGAGGTCGCCGCCGCGCCGGCTTCGACCTCCAGCGACGGCGGATCGAAGACGATCCCCACCGCCGTGAGCGTCCGGACCGCCGTGCCGAGTTCGCCCTCATTATCCACGACGCGCAAGGTCACTTCGTATGCGCCGGGCTGATTCAGCCCGCTTGGAAACGCGAACGAATCGGGGCCTTCGTACACGAGCGGCCTCACCGCCGGGTTCGTCAGGTTGACCAGACGCCAGTGAAACCAGCGCAGCGCGGGCGCGTCGCCTTCCGCGTCGGCGTCCGCCGAGAGGCTCCCGTCGAGCGCGACGTTCGTCGAGGCGTAATAAACGCAGGCGGTATCGGGGCTCACGCGGGCATCGGCGAGCGGCGGCGCGGTCGCGCCCGGCGGCGGCTCGAAGCCTTCCTCGGACACGGTGACGAACATCGCGCCGTTATTGTCCCCGTAAAGCCCCAGAATATCCGCGAACGAACCGAGAATTTCCCCGTCGGCCGTCGCCGTAATGGAACCCGACGCGCCGATGGCCTGCCAACTTCCACTGCCGGGTTCCCGCGCGGCAAAGGCCCCAAAGAACATCCCCGCGAACGGGCCGCCGGAAATGGTCCCGAAGCTCGCCAGGCCTTCCGGGCCGGTGTCGAATTGAGGGTCCGGATCCTGCGCCCAAATCCCGGCGGCGGAGATGGTGTAGGTCTTGCCGTTCTCGGCCCCGCTGAAGATCACGGTGTTGGCTTCGCTGGTCGCCAGGACGAGCGTGGTCTGGACGGGCGAGACCTCGCGCGCGGCGACGGTTACCGGTTGCTGGTTTCCGGTCGCCGGTTTCCGGTTGCCGAGGAGCTTTTCCTCTTTCGCACCGGCCAAGGCCCGTGGCGCTCCGGCCGCCTGCTCCCCGCTGTCCAGCCGCGCCAGGTCGGCGCGCGCTTGCTCCGCGAGCGCGGGACTCGCTTCGGCGTAGCGTTCGAGCAACAACTCCAGATGCCGGCGCGCGGCGGCTTGTTCGCCGTGGACGATCTCGCGGTGCGCCTGGGCGAGCAGCGTGCGCGCGCCGCCTTCGGGGCCGGCGAAGGGCGTGGGCCGGCCGTTCGCGCCGAGCGTCCCCGCAGGAAGGTACTCGGCGAAATCGGCGGCGCGGCGGAGCGCGTCATCGACGGCGGCGTCCGGTTTTCCAGCTTTTTGCAGCGCGCCGGCGAGGTTCATCGCGGCCTCGAAGTTTTCGTGGATGTTGCCCGCCCGATCCGCCTGCCGTTCGGCGAGCTTGACGAACGACTCGGGCTTGTTCTTCGCGGATAAAACAACAAGGGGCGCGGCGTGGCGGACCTGCGCGGGGATTGCGGCCGACTCAACCGGAGCGCTTACCTCCCCAGCCGTCGGCGCAGGCCCAGGCGGAACCAGCGCGCCGACGCTCACCAGCAGCAGCGTGCCCAGGACCAAGCCGAATCCAATCGCGAGCACGCGCATACCGAGCCCCTCCATGATGAAGACGCATAAGGCGCGCCAAGTTTGCGCCCAAAGGATGTAATAACCTGGGTCATATGCTGAAACGGGCTTAGCCGCAATAATTAACTTGGGAGAACGTTAAAAGAGAATGCACACTTGGATGCCCAGGTGCGCCTATCGGCGCGTGCTCCAGCGCCCCGCGATCCTGGGCTTCGACGAAGCACCTGAGCAGGTCGCGATCGCCGGTCACGGCGTTCTCCATGGCTCCCGTCCTCTTGCCCATACCGTGTACGGTCGGGAGCGGGTTACGTGAGGAAAGCCCATGATTCGCGCCACCGTGGACAACTTACGCGCTTACAACAGGTTAAGTAGTGAACTCCACCTGCCATTCTGGCGCGAGTCGGGGCTGCAACGACCCTCAAAAAAGTTGCACTATGGTGCACTTTCAAGGCCTGCCAGATTCGGGCCATCCTTCAATCGACCGTGTGGGAAGGCCAGAGCGCTCATCTACGAGACCCTTAAAAAGATGCACATATGTTCCTATCGTAGACGGGTGCGCCTATGGCTGGCCTCAGGCGAAGGCCGATCCGGCGTTGAAGATCCCGCGGGCGAAGGCCAGGTTGCGCCGGGCGGAGGCGACGGGGTCGGCGGTCCGGGGTGTCTCGAGGATCAGCGGGTGGCGGTAGCCGGCGCGGGCCAGGTCGAAGGCCACGCGCGGGAAGTTGACGCGGCCTTCGCCGAGGTGGACGTCACCGTGGGCGGGGATCGTATCCTTGAGGTGGACCATCACGAGGCGCGCGGCCAGCGCGGGGATCTCCTCTCGCGCGTCGTAGTCGCGGAAGGCCGCGTTGCCGGTGTCCCAGTAGCAGCCGACGCGGGGCGAGTTCACGGCTTCGAGGATTTCGAGGACCCGCGCCGCGGGGAGGGTCGATTCGACGGCCAGGGAAACCCCGGCGGCCTCCGCGCGGGGCGCCAGACGCGCCAGTTCCTCGGCCAGGCGCGCGCGGTCGTCGGCATCCCGCAATTGAGCCTTACCGAAGAACGGCACGAGGATCGCGCCGGCGCCCAGTTCGCTGGCCCAGTCGATGCCGGCGCGGAGCAACTCCGCGGCGTGCGCCTGCAGCGCGGCTTCGGGCCCGGCCAGCGGGATCGCGTTAAGGCAGCCCAGGCAGATGGAGGGGATCGCGACGCCAAGGTTCTCCGCGCGCTTGCGGAGCGCGGCGCGCCCGTTCCGGCCGCCCCAGGCGTCGCTCTCTCCGCCGGGCTTGACGACTGGCTCGATCGCGTCGCAGCCCAGCGCCTTGGCCTCGTCCACGAATTCGAGGCCGGTCTTGGTCAGCATGAACTCACGAAGGCCGATGGCGTACATGGCGTCCTTTCAAGTCAAGCGTTCCAAAGTCACGGGGCGGCTTCGCCGACCCGTGGCACGCATCCCGCCGCGGCAGGCGCTTACCCGCGGTCCGGCGATCTTCCGTTCCGCCTGCGCCGCCACCACTCGCCGGCGTTCCCTGCGGCCAGGACCAGGAAGGCGCCGAAGAGCAAGTTGGCGACCAGGGCGGGCTGGATCCAGTGGTCGAGCTTGAGGCCGACGCTGTTGCGCAGCGCGAAATCCTGCTGGTACTCCGACGCATCGACGACCTCCGCGAGCTGCGGCATCGGCTCGTCGGCGGCCTGGCGCACGAAACGGTCGCGCCCGCGCCACATGGTCAAGGGCCAGCCGCATTCGTGCTCGAAGGTGGCCAGGTACGGGGCTCCGGCGACCTGTTCGGTGCGCACCTGGATGTTCACGAGCAGGAGCAGCACCGCGGCCCCGCCCATGGCCATGCAGGCGTGCGGGGTGATGGCGGCGGGCTCGGAGCGCGGGAGGTCCGGCGCGGGGGCGGGTCCCGGATCGCAGAGGCCGAGCTTCCGGGCGGCGAAGGCTCCGGCGGCTCCGGCGCTCAGCGCGCCCACGCCCAGGACCAGCAGGTTCAGCGCGAAGCCGCCGTATTGCCAGCCGCCGTAGGGTTTCATCGTCCAGCGGCCTTCCCGGATGACCGAGAGGTGCCCCGCGTCCCAGAGTTGGAAGGGGAAGCCCATGCGCACGCCGCCGCGGTTACCGCCATCGACCCTTTCCACGTAGGCCTGCCGGGAGGTCTGCAGGTTGAAGATCAGGGTCGCGATGAGCCAGGCCGAAGCGCCCACCATCCAGGCGGCGCGCAGGGAGCCGGAGGAGGCCGAGTTCGGAGGTTCGCCGGCGCCGCTCATCATGGGCATTGTAGGGAATATCCCAGGCTCCGCGCAACTGCCCGGCGTAGCTTGGCGCGGGCGGGTCAGGGGGTATGATCCATCGCTCACTTGGCCCCACATCGAAAGGACGGCCTCATGCCCCAGACCAGCATCGGCGCGCAGATGTACACGGTACGCGAGTTCGCCAAGACGCCGGCGGATATCGCCAAGAGCCTGAAGAAACTCAAGCAGATCGGCTACGACGCGGTGCAGGTCAGCGGGACCGGACCCATCGAACCCGCCGAGCTGCGGAAGATGCTCGACGGCGAGGGCATGGCCTGCGCGGCGACGCACCGCGGCTTCGACCCGATGCGGGACGCGCCGGCGCAGGTGCTCGAGGAGCACCAGATCATCGGCTGCAAGCACACGGCGATCGGCGGGCTGCCGCAGCCCTACCGCAAGAGCGCCGAGACGTACCGGCAGTTCGCGAAGGAGGCCAGCGCGGTGGCGCGGAAGCTCAAGGACGGCGGGCTCACCTGGAGTTATCACAACCACAGTTTCGAACTGGAGCGCTTCGGCGGCGGGCCTGCCGCGCTGGAGATCCTCTACGGCGAGAGCGACCCCCAGGTCTTCAACGGCGAGATCGACACCTACTGGATCGTCCACGGCGGGGGCGACCCGGCGGCCTGGATCCGGCGCATGAAGGGGCGCATCCCCCTGGTGCATTTCAAGGACATGGCCGTTCACGAAGGCAAGCCGATCATGTCGCCCGTCGGCGCGGGAAACCTGAACTGGCCGGAGATTCTCAAGGCCTGCAAGGAGGCCGGCGTCGAGTGGTATCTCGTGGAGCAGGACACCTGCCTCGGCGACCCCTTCGACGCGCTGAAGGAGAGCCTCGACAACCTGAAGAGCTGGGGACTGAAGTAACGGCAGGTTTGAGGGACCAGGTACGAGGTTTGTGAACCTGCAATTCGAGCCGCAAAGGTTGAAACACGTTTCAATCAAAAAGGGCGCCCCTCGGGGCGCCCTTTTTCATTCTCGTGCCTGAAACTTCGAACCTCGCACCTGTCGTCAACCGAGGCGCTTGTTGACCTCGTCCCAGTTCACGACGTTCCAGAAGGCGGCGATGTAGTCGGGGCGGCGGTTCTGGTAGTTGAGGTAGTAGGCGTGTTCCCAGACGTCCAGGCCGAGGAGCGGGGTGTGGCCCTGCATGATCGGGCTGTCCTGGTTGGCGGTGCTGTAGACTTCGAGCTTGCCGTCCTTGTTCTTGACCAGCCAGGCCCAGCCGCTGCCGAAGCGGGTGGCGCCGGCGGCGGCGAACTTCTCCTTGAAGGCGTCGAAGCCGCCGAAGGCGCTCTTGATCGCGTCGCCGACCTTGCCGCCCGCGGGGCCGCCCTTGCCGGCGCCCATGACGGTCCAGAAGAGGCTGTGGTTGGCGTGTCCGCCGGCGTTGTTGATCACGCCCTGCTTCTTGTCGGCGGGGAGCTTATCGACGCTCTTGAGGACCTCTTCGACGGACTTGGCGGCGAAGTCGGTCCCTTCCAGGAGCTTGTTGGCGTTGGTGATGTAGGCCTGATGGTGCTTGCCGTGATGGATCTCCATCGTGCGCGCGTCGATGTGGGGCTCGAGCGCGTTGAAGGCGTAGGGCAGCTTGGGCAGTTCGAATGCCATGACGAATCACCTCCGTATCGTGTGGTTTGTCCGATGCGGCGTCGGGCGCCGGAAACGAAGCAACGGTGGACCCATAATGAACGCGGGAGCGGCCCCGATCAACTCCATATTGCGCGAAGCGGGCGAAAGCGCCGATTTTGGAAACTTACGCAAGCGGGCCGCGGACGGCCCGTGCTCAGGCGCCGGGTTTGTCGTACGCCGCGACGATATGGACCGGATAGAGCCAGGGGATCTTGCGCAGCAGCGATTCCGTGGGCAGGTTCGCGGCGGACTCGCGGAGCAGTTTCTCGTCGAAGTGGTGCAGGTGGTACTCGCTGTTGTAGACGTTCTCGCCGTGTTGGCCGTCGCCGAGGAGCAGTCCGCCCAGGCCGAGCTTTCGCGCCAGGCGGATGCCGCGCTCGATGGTGGCCTCGTAGGAGACGCTGACGACGAGCCGCCCGCCGGGCCGCAGCACGCGCCAGCTTTCGTCCAGGACCAACTCGGGGTGCAGGACATGCGAAAGGAGCGAGCTGCACAGGACGCGGTCGAAGCTCGCGCCGGCGAAGGGCATTTGTTCGGCGTCGCCCTGGAAGACCGCCGCGGAGGCGGGCAGGCGCTTGCGGGCGCGGGAGGACATGGCTCGTGAGAGGTCCAGTCCGACGCGCGCGTCCGCCCGGACGCGTTCGAGCAGGTTGCCGGCGCCGCAGCCGACCTCCAGGACGCGGTGCGCGGGGGCGGCGCGGAGCAGCTTGAGCACGGCGCGGACGCGGCGGCCCTCGGTCCAGCGCACCACGGCGCGGGGGTGATGGTGGAAGCGCTCCGGGTCGTGGCGCGCGACCATCTGCTCGTTCCACTCCGAGAATCGCTCCGGCATGGCGGCTTGATCGTGCATGGGCCTCGCGCGTTCCGGGTTCAAAGCGGGGTAGGGTAACGCATCGAGAGGGCCAAGGGAAGCGGCGGACCGGCGCGTCCGCTTGACGATCCCGCCTCCATGGCCGAACATGCTTGATTCCAACCCCTCCCATGGGCCCGGCGCGCGAAAGGAATCGTGGAGACCGCAACCGGATCGGGGTCCGACCCCGCCTTGCCGCACGAGGACGCCGCGAAGGGTCAGGCCGGCGCGGGCGGGGACGCCGTGTCCCGCGAGGCCGAGGCGCGCGAGCGCGCCGATCCGCTGGGCCTCGAGACGGCCGAAGAGGCCAAGCCCGAGCCCCTGTCCAGCCCCGCGCGTCCCCAGGCCCCCGTGGACGTCACCTCCTCGGCCATGCTGGCCGCCGTGGAGGACCTGCCGCTGGCCGAAGAGGTCGAACTCAAGGATCTGCCCGACGAAGAGCTGATGAAGTTCTGCCAGGACGGCGACGAGCTGGCGTTCAACGAGCTGTTCGAGCGCTACCAGGGCCCCGCGCTCTCGTTCATCTACCGCATGGTCGGGGACCGCGCGCGCACCGAGGCGCTGGGCCAGGAGGCGTTCCTGCGGATCTTCAAGGACGCCAAGAGCTACCAGTACCCGCGCAGCTTCGCGACCTGGTTCTACACCATCGTCCGGAATCTCTGCAAAAACGAGCTGCGCTGGCGTTCGCGGCACCCGACGGTCTCCATCGAGGAGAACGTGGACCGCTCGGCCGGCGGCGAGGGCGACGGGCTCCACATCGGCGACAACCTGCGCTCGAAGTCCACCGACCCGCTCGAACAGCTCGTTGGGGACGAACTGGTCACCAAGCTGCGGGACTCGCTGGAGAGCCTGCCTGAGCAGGAGCGCGAGATCCTGATCCTCAACCGGTTCCAGGGGCTGAAGTACCGGGAGATCGCCGAGGTCGTCGGGCTGCCCGTGGGGACCGTGCGCAGCAAGATCCACACGGCGCTGGAACGGCTGCGCAAGTCGGTGAAGGACTACCTTTGAAGCGCTTGTGCGCCAGGCGCGAAGGCGCTGCACGGGTGCGAGCCGTAGAGAAACGGGGAAGCGGGCCGGTACGAGGTGTACACCAGAATAGGGAGACGCGCCCGGTGCGGGACGAATGCCCCGCGGACGGGCGCCGGCGACGGTCATGAACTGCGAACAGTGCCTGGACAAGCTGCCTGACTTCCTGCTCGACGAGCTGCCCGAGCATCAGGCCATCGTGGTGCAGGAGCATCTGCTGCACTGCGACGCGTGCATGGCGAAGTACCGCGAGCTGAAAGGAACCGGCAAGGCCATGGAGGCGGTGCCGGAGTACCGCGAGGTCGCGCCGACCAAGCAGTTCACGGACAAGGTCAAGACCGCCGCGGCGATGGAGTCGAAGCAGATCATCGAGACGCTGCCGCCGGAGCGCCGGGAGCGCGTGAAGCGGCGGCAGGCGGCGCAACTGGCCAAGCTGAGCGCCGGGAGCGCGGTGAGCCAGCGCCGGCACGCCTCCCCTTGGTCGGGCGCGGTGCTGGTGATTCTCCTGGCGGGCATCGCCGTGGCCAGCGTGATCCTGTTGTATCCCAACACCGCGGGCCAGAACGAGCCGCGCACGGTCGGGACGATCCTGCGCTCGGTCGGCAAGGTCGAGCAATTCTACCAGAAGGCCGGCGTCTCCTGGTCGGAGGTGAAGGAAGGCAAGATCGTCCAGACCCTCGACACCCTCGCCAGCCAGGAAGACGGCTGCGCGCAGTTCAAGCTCGCCGGCGACGGGATGCTCTACCTGGGCCCCAGTTCGGAATTGAGCTTCCGCCAGCCGGAGTCGGAGAAGCAGGAACTGCTGATCCAACTCACGAAGGGCGAGGCGGGGATCGAGCGGGCTTCGGGGCAGGCCGGCGCGGGGCCGGCAAAGGAGTGGCTGGTCTCGACCAAGCTGGGTTCGGCGCAGATCCGCCACGGCTCGCGCGCCTACGTCATGCTCAACGGCGTGGAGGGCGACTCCTTCACCGTGCAGGTGGCCAAGGGGAGCGCGCAGGTGCGCTACTCGGGCGAGCGCACTCAAGAACTGGAAGGGGGCCAACAGGGGACGTTCTTCGCCGACGCGTCCAAGGAGCCGGTGCTGGACAAGCCGGTCTCGTCCGTGCCCTCGTGGCGCGTGGACCTGCTGGGGGACGAGGAACTGGCCCGTTACTTTGCCGCGCCGGTCAAGGTGCTCAAGCGCCGGCCCAACGGGCTGGAGGTCGAGTTGAACTACAGCACGCGCGCGGCGGGGAGCCTGCGCGACTGGCGGCCCGAGCAGTCCGAGCGGCGGCTGGTGGCGCTCTCCAACGGCGGGATCCAGGTGCCGACCGAGGCGCGTTTCTTGCTGGGGGCGCCGCTGGACATGCCGCTCACGCTGGAGGCCGTCGTGCGCAAGGAGACGCCTCTGGAGGCGAAATTCGCCCTCGCCGTGCTCGACGGCGAGGAAGGGCGCGTGAGCGTGGATCTGGGGCGCGAGGCGCTGCTGCAAGTGGTCAAGGGCGAGCAGCGCGCGCGGGCGGCGCACCTGGGCTACCGCAAGAACGGCCAGGCCGAGACCGAGACGGTGATTCTGAACGTGCAGAGCTACGGCGCGGAGAGCAAGGCGGGGCTTGAGACGAGCGCGGGCAAATCGAAGTTCCTGAACCTGCCGAAGGAACTCGAGCGCCCGGGCCGCGTCTGGATCAGCGCGCTCGACGAGGGCCTGGCGCTCCAGTCGCTTACGATCAAAGGGGTGCTCCCCCGCGCTTGGCTGCGCGAGCGGATGGCCGAAGAATAAGAGCCTCTAACAAAACCCTCGCCGGGCGTCTGCGCAGCGGCGGCCTGCTGCCTCAAGGCCGCAGATCGAAACAGACCGCGTCGCCTTCCCCGTTGCGGCAGTACAGCAGACCGTGGGAGAGGACCGGGGCGGTGTAGCAGGTTCCGCCGAAGGCCTGGGTGCGTCCCAGTTCCTTGTACGCCTCGCCCTGCGCCTCGAATACGACCAGCAGGCCCTTGGAGGTGAGGTAGAGCACCTTGCCGTCGGCGAGGATGCCCTGCCCGTTGAAGTCGTCCTTGCTCCACTTGAGCGCGCCGCTGGCCGCGTCGAGGCAGACCAGCGCTCCGCCCTGGATGTTGCCCGACCCGCCGAAGAGCAGGCCTTCGTGCAGGACGCACGGGTTCATGTGGTTCGACATGGCCTTATTGCGCCAGAGTTCCTTGAACGCGCCGCCTTCGAGCTTGACCAGCGCGCATCCGGCGCCGTAGTCCGAGCTGATGAAGAAGGCGTCGCCCAGCACGAGCGGGTCGGCGGCGTTGCAGTCGTACTGCGTCTTCCAGGGGTGCTGCGCGAGCTGCTTGCCGTCGGCGCGGTCGAGGAGGGTCAGCCCGGCGGCGGTGAAGTTCGCCACGGCGTCCTTGCCGCCGGCCTTGACGAGCACGGGGGTGCTGTAACCGCCGGCCTGGTTCCCGGTCTCCCAGACGGTCTTGCCGGTGGCTTTTTCGAGGCAGAGCCCCGCGGTCCCGACGTTCAGGTACAGGCGCTCGCCGTCGATCCGCGCCGAGCCGGCGTAGCCCCAGGTGGGGCGCTCGAGCTTGAAATCCTCCATCACGTTGCGCTGCCAGACGACCTTGCCGCTCTGGGCCTCCAGGCAGAAGGCGTGCCCGAACTTGCTCAGCGTGTAGACGCGCCCGGCGTCGACGACCGGGGTGGCGCTGGGCCCGCCGAAGTAGTACTTGGGATCGAGTTCGCAGGGGTAGGTGTGCTTCCAGAGTTCCGTGCCTTTTTCGGCGTCGAAGGCATACACGGCGTCGGCGTCGGCGCCGCGCTCGTTGCCCATCGTGAAGGCGCGCCCCTGGGCGACGGCGAAGGCCGAACAGCCCAGGCCGATTTTGGCCTTCCAGAGGCGCTTGGGGCTGCCGGCGGACCAGTCGCTTTTCCAGCCCTTCTCGGCGCTGGTCCCGTCGAAGCGCGGGCCGCGCCAGGCCGCCCAGTCGGCGCCTTCGTAAGCGTAGGCGGGGAGGGCCAGGGCGCACAGCCAAGCAAGCATGTAAGCCTTCACGGCCGCGAATCTCCTTGGGGGTCGCGTGCGGCGCCGGAGGCCTCGCGGCCCGGCGTCAGACGATCTTGCGGTTGTCCGCTTCGTCCTTGGTGTCCTTCGAGTATCCCTGCTCCTGGCGCTGGCGGTTGACGGCGTGCTTCTGCGTGTAGAGGCGGTGGAACTCCTCGGCGCTGAGCCCGGCGACGAGGGCCATGCTGGTGAGGAAGTGCATCAGGTCGACGATCTCGACGCGGACGTTCTGCAGGTCGATGCGGTCCTTGCTCCACCATTTCCAGAGCAGTTCCTCGCCGACTTCGTCGGCCTCGGCCTTGAGCGCGGCGAGGTAGTTGCGCAGCCACTGGTTGACGAGGCCGTTGGGCCCGAACTCCTCGCGCTCCAGGCCCTGTCGGATGGCGGCCATGCTCAGGACCTTGCCCTCGCGGTCGCGGAGGTCCTGCTTGGCGAAGATCTCGTCGTTGAGATGCGACTGGAGGTTGAAGATTTCGCGGAGCATGTCGGGGGCATCGGGCATGGGGATCCTCGTTTCGGCGCGCTGCGCCGGTATCGGACGCTCGCTTAGAACAGTTCCTCGACCTTCGCCTGCTTGCTGACGCTCTCGGCGAGTTCGGCGCGCTTGCGCTTGATCAGGTTCACGTAGACGCGCTCCTGGACTTTCTTCTCGGTCTTGAAGTCGACGTCCTGCTGTTCGAGGCACTTGAACAGGTGCCAGCCATAGGCGCTGCGCAGAGGCTTGGAGAGTTCCCCGGCCTTCAGTTCGAGGGCCAGCTTCAGCACCTCGGCGTCGAGGGGCGGCGGGGGAATGCTCTTGGCCGAGAGGCGCTGGCCGAAGCGGCCCTCGGCGGCCTTGGTGTTCTCGTCGTCGGAGTGCTCGCGGGCGGCCTTCTCGAAATCGGCGTGGGCCAGCCCGATCAGGCTCTCGATCTTGGGGCGCGCGGCCTCGAAGCGCTCCTCGCGGACGCGCTGCACTTCTTCGTTGAGGCGCGTGTGCCCCGGCACGAGCCAGTCCGGCGCGTAGGCGCGCCCCTGGGGGTCGTAGACGCGGAGAAAGATGTGGGCGAGGAGCTTGTCCTTCGTCGTGTAGACCTCCGGGTGCGCCTCGAACTCGGCCTTCAGGTCGGCGAAGGAGATCGTCTGCTTGGCCAGGAAGGCCATGACCATGTCGAAGAAGATGCGCCGGTCCTTCAGGAACTGCTGCACGCTCATGCCGCTCTGCTGGATGTTCCGGTCGAGGATCGGTTTGCCGTCGGGCACACCCTGTTCGTACTCGATCTGCCGAACGAGGTAGGTGTAGTAGGCCGAGCGTTCGCCTTCGGGCAACTCCTTGAAGCCCTTCTCGGAGAGCGCGGCGCGGGCCAGCCGCTCCAGTTTGAGGATCTCCAGCGCCTGGCGCAGCTTGCTTTGCGTGAGCGGGCCCAACTGCTGGAGCGCGAAGTGCCGGACCTCTGCGATCGAGTACCCGCGCTGTTCGATTCGCAGGGCCTCGCCCGCCTGGAGCTTATCCGACTCGACGACGACTTCGTACTTCTCGACGAGCTTCTTGAGGAACTCCTCCATCTTGCCCTTCGTCGTCGGATGCTCCAGCGGCAGGTTCGGCTCGAGCAGCTTCAGCTCCACGAGGACCTTCTTGAGGCCCAGCGTGGTGCGCACTTCCTCTTCGAGGAAGCGCAGGTCCAGGCCGACTTCAGAGGCCAGGTTGTCGGCGCTGAGCTTCGTGGGATCCATCCCGGCCTGCATGGCGTACATGCGCGCCACGCGGAGCAGGCCGTCCTTCACCTCCTGGTCGTTCACGGTCGCGCCCAGGCGGTCCATCTCGGCCCGGATGAGTTCGCGCCGCGCGAAGTCCTCCACCGCGCGCTTCCAGCGGTCGCCGTCTTCCAGCAGCACGTCGGCGACTTCCTTGCCGTAGATCGATTCCCCGTTGAGCTTGCAGTAGGCCTTGCCTTCCTCGAGCACGCCGACGACCGGATCGTTGGGATTGGGGCCTTCGCCGCCGACCTCCGCGCGCGCGCAAGGATTCGGGATCCATGCGCAGAGCACGCATAAGAAGGTAGCGCGCCGCAGGGCGCGGGGCAGGAAGCGGTACGTCATCCGGCGCTCTCCATCGCGTTTCGTCGAGGCGTGGCTCAGGGTAACAAAATCCAAAGTCAGGACTATAGCCGATTCGAGTTCAATGCAATCCTCAAAGAGACGTCGCCCGGCGCCGAAACGCTCACGGAAAGCTGAAGGAGGCTGTACTTAGCCGCCTGTATAACCGCTTCTTGAATCGGGTGTTGCAGATTCGGTTTGAATTCTTGTCCTCCCCTGCCGGGGCGGCGTACATCTTCGGCTGAGTTCGACACGGCGAGCATGCGATGAGCGATCTGGAGCTGCTGCAACGTCACCTGCGAGGCGCGCCGGACGCGCTTTGGGAACTGATCCAGCGCCACCAGGACATGGTCTACGCGACCTGTCTGCGCGTGCTTGGGAATGCCACCGACGCCGAGGATGCCGCGCAGGCGACGTTCGTGGTGCTGATCCGGAAGGCGCGCGGGATCTCGCGGGACGTGGTGCTGGCAGGGTGGCTGTACCGCACGGCGCAACTGGTCGCACGGAACGCGGTGAAGATGCGCGCCCGGAGGCGCAGGCGCGAGCAGGAGGGACTGGGGATGGCGGCGAAGCGGGACGCGAGCTGGGCGGAGGTCGGCCCGAAGCTGGACGCCGCGCTCGCCGCTCTGCCCGCCGCGCAGCGCGACGCGCTGGTGCTGCGTTACCTGCAAGACCGGTCCGTCGCCGAGGTGGCCGCCGAGGTCGGCGCGAACGAGGAGACCGTCGCCAAGCGCCTCTCGCGCGGGCTGGCGCGGCTGCGCGAGCGGCTGCTGCGGCAGCGGCTCGCGGTGACGACGGCCGCGCTGGGCGGGTATCTGGCCACGGCGGGGTCGCAGGCCGCGCCGGCGGGGCTCGCCGCGGCGATCCAATCGGCTTGCGCGGGCGCGGCGGCCGGCGGGGTCGCGGCGGCGCTGGCCGACGCCACCGTACGCGGGCTGTTCTGGGGCAAGGTGAAGCTCGCCGTCGCGGCCGTCGCGCTGGCCGGGGCGGTCGCCACTGGCACGGCGCTGCTCGCGCTCCCGGCGCCGGTAGGGCCGCGCTATTACGTCGATTTCGCCGGCGGCAGCGACGACCTGGACGGCCTGTCGCCGACCAGCGCTTTCAAACACGCCCCCGGGACCCCCGAGGCGGCCGGGCAGGCCCGCGCCGTCGAACTGCGCCCCGGCGACACGGTCCTCTTCAAAGGCGGCGTGGCCTACCGTGGCACGCTGGAGATCTCCGCGCAGGGCACGCCCGAGCGGCCCATCGTCTTCGACGGCCGGCCGAGCGGCGGCTTCGGAGAAGGGCCGGCGGTCATCGACGGCGGCGAGCCGGTCGAAGGCTGGCGTCCGTGCGCTTCGCCCGCGGAGGCCGCGGGGCATCCCGACTGGGCGCGGTTATACGTGGCGGAGATCCCGGCCGAGCTCGATTCGGTCTTCACGCTGAACCTGCGCGCCGGCGAGCGGCTGCTCGCGCTGGCGCAGGGCCCGGACGCCGTCGCGCCGGGGCGCGAGGACCTGCCCGAGACTTACCGGCCGCTGGAGGCCGAGCGCCTGAAGGCCCGTGCGGGCGGCTCGGCGTACGCCGACCCGGAATTTTTTGGCGCGCGGGAGCCCGCGGCGTATGCCGGGGGATACTTCGTGGCCGATACCGGGGGCGTTTACCAGGCCATGCGGCGGATCGAGGGCTTCGATCCCGCCGAGGGCCGGCTGCTGATCGAACCCTTGAACGCGGGGCAACTCGGAAAGGCGCCCGTCTTCGCCGTCGTCAACGCGCTGGCCGTGCTGGACCGGCCGGGGGAGTACGCCGTCTCGCCGGCGCCGGCCGGGGACGGGGGCCGCCGGATCTGGCTCTGGCCGCTCGAAGCCGGCGCGCCCCGCGGCATCACGCGCTCGGTCCGCGGCGCGGGCGTGGTGTTCCAGGACGCGCGGCACGTGGTCTTCCGCGGCTTCCGCGTCGCGGGGCAGGGCAATGCGAAGCAACCCCGAGGCGTGGCCGGCCGGGCCGAAGGCCTGCTCCTGTCCGAATGCGAGGTGGCCCAGGTCCGCAATCACCGGGTCGTGGGCCGCTCGGGGCGCGGCATGCACCTGTATGGCGCGGATCTTCGCCTGGAAGGGAACCGCATCCACGACAACCCGGGCTGCGCGGGCCTGATCGTCGAAGACGCCGACCGCGTCGAGGTTTCCGGGAACGACCTGGCCCGGAACGGCACGACGGCCATCGACTTCTACGGCGTCCGCGACGGCGCGGTGCGCGGCAACGTCATCCACGACCACCGGGTCCGCTATGGCAACGGGATCACGCTGGTGAAGGACTGCGCGCGCATCGTCATTGAAGGCAACCGCGTCACCGAAGTCGGCCAGTCGCTCACGCTTGAGGATTCGGACACCCTGACGGTCCGCCGGAACCTCTTCGACCGCGGCATCTTCATCTGGGGCGGCCCGCTGAAGGGGCGCGTCGAGTTCGTTCACAACACCGTGCTTGGGGAATCCATCGTCGTCGGGAGCCGGAGCGACCTTGCGGGCGCCGAACAGACCCAGATGGAACTGCGAGTCGTGAACAACATCCTGGCCGGACCGGTCGTGGACACGATGCGCCGGGTCTTCGGCCGCGGCGAACGGCTCCACAACCTGTACCTGAAGCTCGACGCCAGGAAGGCCTACGCGCCGGGGACGGGGGAGCGCGTCGCCGAGGATCCCGCGCGAGTCTTCGCCGATTTGCCCCAAGGGGACTACCGGCTTCGGCCCGGCAGCCCCGCCATCGACGCGGGAGTCGCGACCGATTCGAGCCGGGATCTCGACGGGCGTCCGTGCCCCCAGGGCGCGGCGCCGGACGCGGGCGCGTACGAGTTCACGCCGGGACGTTGAGGGAGGAGAGACGATGAACACCGCACAGGCGATGGGGCTCGCGGCGATGCTTCTGGCGGCGCTGGCGGCGCGCGGGCGGGAGGTCTACGTCGATTACGAGGGCGGCTCCGACGACGCGGACGGGCTCACGCCGCAGACTCCGTTCAAGCACTGTCCCGGCGACGCCGCCGCCGCGGGCAAAGCCAAGGCGCTGGCCCTCGCCGCGGGCGACCGCGCGATCTTCAAAGGCGGCGTGGAATACCGTTCGGTGGTGACGATTCCGTGGTCCGGCGCGGAAGGCCAGCCCATTGTCTACGACGGAAATACCGCGGGCGGCTTTGGGACCGGCATGGCGATCGTGCAGTGCGGCGAGCCGGTCGGGGGCTGGAAGAAGGTCGCCTCGGCCGACGAAGTGAGAGGCCATCCGAACTGGGAACGCCTGTACGTCACGACCCTCGACAAGGCGCGGGGCTTCTTCACCTTCAGTCTCTACGAGGGCGCGACCTACCTGAACTGCGCGCAGGATCCCGATCCGGAGATTCCCTTCTTCCACGACCGGTTGAAAAACTACCGCAACACGAAGACCGCGACGGGCTCCTCGGTGACCGACGCGGCGTACTTCACCCAGTCCGACGCGCGGTTCTTCGACGGCGCGTACGTCTCCCTGCACGTCAAGCCCAACGTCTTGACCTATCGAGCCGTCAGCGGCTACGAGCCCGGGACGCACACGCTCTCGTTCAAGCCGCACGGCAAGGAGACCTACGGCGGCGCGCGCGGGCACAACTACTCGATCCTCAACTGCATTCACTTCCTGAACCGGCCCGGCGAGTACTGGCTGGACGAGCGCCCCGACGGGGTCCGGCTGGTGCTGTGGCCGCACCGCCCCGGCGCGGGCGGCCCCGAGGGCGTCACGATCAGCGAGCGCAAGAACGGATTCGTGCTGCAGGACGCGAGCCACGTGACGATCGAAGGCTTCCGCATCCTTCAGTTCGGCGGGAACCGCGCGGCGGCGATCGCAAAGAGCGGCGGCCTCTCGCGCGGGCTGGTCATCCGCGGCAACGAGATCGCGCGCGGGCGCACGTATCCTTCGCGTTCCGGCGCGATCCTGCTCGGCGACGTGGAACACAGCCTGATCGAGGCCAACCACATCCACGAAAACGCCTACTGCGCGGGGCTGATGCTGAGCCGCTTCAACGACTCCACGGCGCGGCGGAACCTGCTCGTCCGCAACGGCTCCACGGCGGTGGACTACTACGATTGCCATCGCAGCACGCTGCTGCACAACGTCGTGCGCGACAACCTCGGCATGCACGCCAACGGCCTTACCTTGTACCTGGGCTGCAGCGAGATCCTGGTCGAGGGCAACGAGGTCTACGGCTCGAACGTGGGGCTGACCATGCAGGACGGGAAGGACATCACGGTCCGGAACAACATCTTCGACGGCAACGGCGGGCTCTGCATCGGGCTCTGGAGCGGCAAGCCGGCTGGTCAACGTCGCCATCGTCAACAACGTGCTCTTCGGCGCCGGGCGGGACTGGCAGGCGGCGATCTACGGCGGGAACAAGGGCGCCTCGGGCTACACGATCCGGAACAACATCCTCGACGGGGTCTCGGGGACCTTCCCCGCCGACACGCAGTGGGGCCACAACCTCTGGACGCACCGCGGGCCGAACTTCCCCGGCGAGAAGGACGGCGACCGCTTCGAGGCCGACCTGGGCCGGATCTTCAACGCGCACGAAGCGGAAGACTTCCGGCTCAAGCCGGACAGCCCCGCTCTGGACGGTGGCGCGAAACTTGACCGCGGCGCGGACCTGGCCGGGACCCCCGCGCCGCAGGGCGACGCGGCCGACATGGGGGCGCTGGAGTACGCCGCCGATGCGCCGCGTTATCCCGGCGGGCGCGCCGACGCGATGCCCTACGCGCCGCTGACGCCGAACGAGAAGGCCCAGGGACCGAAGCACGAAGGATCTTCCCTCGCGCCCCGCCCGTCCGTGCTGCCCGCGCCGGCGGCCTCGCGCGCGCCCGCCGCAGCGGAGCACGCCGCGCCTTCCGGCCCGGACCGCGAGGCGGCGCGAAAACTAGAAGCGAACCTGCGTGAACTGATCGTCGAGGCTTCGAAGCAAGCGGGCGGCGAAGCGGTTTTCGTCGAACTCGATGGCCGGATGCAGCGCGGGAAGCTCATCTCAGCCGACGCGAACGGGATCGCCGTGCAAGTGGGCGCGAACCGGCTGCCGCTGCCGTGGGCGTTCGTGACGCCGCGGAGCCTGTACGGGCTCGCGCGCCCCTTCGTGAAGGACGCGGGCCTCCTCGGCCGGTACTGCCGGGCCATGGGCCTGGATCGGGAGGCCGAGGCGCTGGAACTGGCCTTCGCCGAAGGACGCCGCTAACCGCCGCACCAGGAGGCGCGCCATGCCGCCGAACCTGCCGTTCCGAACGATCTTCGCGCTGGGGTTCCTGCTGATGCCGCTCGCTCACGCCCGCACGCTCCACGTCGACTTCGACGGCGGTTCGGACGCCGCCGACGGGCTGACGCCGGCGACGGCGTTCAAGCACTATCCCGGCGATCCGGCGGCGGAAGGCCAGGCGCGCGCGGCGGCGCTCGCCGCCGGCGACCTCGTGCGCTTCAAGGGCGGCGTGCATTACCGCGGCGCGCTGGTCCTGGCGTGGTCCGGCGAGCCCGGCAAGCCCATCGTCTACGACGGCAACTCCGACGGGAGCTACGGCTCCGGGCGCGCCGTGCTGGCCGGGGGGGAACCCATAAGCGGCTGGACGCGCTGCGCCTCGGCCGCGGAGGCCGGCGGGCATCCCCAGTGGGCGCAGCTCTGGTACGCCTGGGCGCCCGGCGGGGCCAACGCGCTGAACGCGAACCTGGTTTACGGCGACGCGCAGCTTTTCGTCGCGCAGTATCCCAACCAGCCCGAGCCCTTCTGGATGGACCGCGTCCGGCACTATCTCGAATTGGACAAGCGGCGGATGACGCAGACGTCCATCGCCGACGAGCGCCTGGCGGCCTTCGGCAAGGACGCCCTCGCCGGCGCGTGGGCCTTCGTCTTCTGCCAGCGCAACCGCGTCTTCTACAGTTTGATCTCCGACTTCGACGCGGCGCGGAACACGATTCAGTTCGACAAGGTCCGCGACCCGGCCAACGGGAAATACGCCCTCGGGAACAGCCTGCATCCGGAAATCTTCGACCGCGCGGGCGAGTACGTCTTCACCGAGCGCGCCGAGGGCGGGAAGCACAAGCTGTACCTCTGGCCGCCCGACGGCGGCGATCCCAACCGCGCCGGCGTCTCGATTCGCGCGCGCAAGGACGGCGTGACGCTGAATGGGCAGAGCCACGCCGTGATCCAAGGCTTCAAGATCCAGCAGTTCGAGAAGTCCTTCGTGCAGGGGCAGGGCGGGAGCAAGGGCGTCACCGTGCGCGGCAACGAGATCTTCGCGATTCAGTCCACCGCGCAGGGCAGCGGGATGGAGTTCAGCCAGACCGAGGACCTGCTCGTCGAGGACAACTACGCGCACCACCTCCCGCGCACCGGGTTCTTCTGCGCGCATACGGGCGTGCGCACGGTCGTGCGCAACAACCGCGTCCACATGTCGGGGCGCACGCCGATCATCTTCTACAAGCAGGACCACGGGCGGATCGTGGGCAACTGCGTGACCGACTGCACGGGCATGCACTCCAACGGCATCGCGGTGTACTTCAAATGCAGCACCGTGCTGGTCGCGGAGAACCGGATCTCGGGCAGCACGCTGCCGATCTCGCTGCAGGACTCCGAGCGCCTCACGCTCTTCAACAACGTCTTCCACGCGAGCGGGCTGGGGACCTCGATCAACCTCTGGAGCGGCGGGCCGCTCAAGGACGTGCGAATCTTCAACAACGTCGCGACCGGCTCCGCGGGCGACGGCTGGGCCAGGGCGATCTCCATCTTCAGCAACAACGCCGACGCCGGCTCGGACGTCGTCATCCGGAACAACGTCGCCGACGGCGTCTGCCTCGAGAGCAAGAACGTCAAGCGCGCGATCGGGAACAACCTGTTCCTGATGGAGAAGTACGCGCCGCGGGACGAGGGCAACGCGGTCGAGGCCGATTCGGCCAAGGTCTTCGCGGGCGCCGAGTCGGGGGACTTCGCGCCGGGACCCGCCGCCCTGGGGAAGGGCGCGGACGTCTCGGCGGAACTGCCCGTGAAGGAGTTCCCCGATTACGACTTCGGCCTGGAGCGCGCGAAGAACGGCTGGCCGCTGGGGCTGCTCAAGCCGCTGAAGCCCGAGCGCGAGGTCGGCGCGGCGGGGCGCCCGGAGTCGCCCGCCGCCGCGCAAGCCGCGCCCTGAACGATCCAAGCGTAAAAGGGAAGCCAAACGCATTTCATCCGGGGTTCGCAAGAAAAAGGAGAAAACCATGAGCAAGCAGGAACTTCCGCAGACGACGATCCACGTGGGGCCAGCGGGCGCGAAGGGCGTGGACGCGATCGGCGAGACCGGCGCGGCGATCCAGCTCGCCATCGACGCCCTGGCTTTCCAGGGCGGAGGTACGGTGCGCCTGCGCGCGGGCACGTACGTACTGAGCGACGCGGTGCGCCTGCGCGCCGGCGTCGCGCTGTGCGGCGAAGGCGAACGGACGGTCCTGCGCCGGGGCCCGCTGGTCTGGAGCCCGCTGGCCTGCGACGCCGACCGCGGCCAGACGGAGATCGCGCCGTCGGACGCTTCGCGCTTCCGCCCGGGCATGGGCGTCTGCCTGCACGACGAAAAGAGCGGGTGGGCGTTCTCGAGCCAGCCGCAAATCGTCGCGCGGATCGACGCGGGCGTGCTGCATCTCAAAGGGCTGCTGACCGAGGAGCGCTACGCGGCCGACGGCGGCCGGGTCGTCAATTACTTCCCGCTGATCCTGGGCGAGCACGTCGAGGGCGCGTCGGTCGAGGGCCTGCTCCTCGACGGCGTCGTCGAGGGCTGGGACGGCCCCGAAGGGCCGCGCACCGCGCTGCTGCAACTGATCCACTGCCCGGGCTCGCGCGTGCGCCACGTCGTCGCCCGCAACGGCCTCGGCGACGGGATCACCTTCGGCATGGCCAGCGTGGGCACGACGGTCGAGGACTGCGAGACGCACGACAACCGCTGGTACGGCATCCATCCCGGCAGCCACAGCGCGCGCAGCGCCGTGCGCCGCTGCCACATTCACCGCAACGGTTCGGACGGGCTGTACATCTGCTGGGGCATCCACCACGGCTGCTTCGAGGACAACCACATCCACGGCAACGGCTGGCGGCAGTTGCGCAGCGGGATCTCGATCGGGCACAAGGACACCGACAACCTGCTCGCGCGGAATCGCATCCACGACAACCGCAAGTTCGGGATCTGCGTGCGGCGCAAGACCGAGGCCAACGGCGCGCACCGCAACGTGTTCCTCGAGAACACGATCGAGAACAACGGCACGCGCGGCGACGAAATGGCCGAGGCGAAGAGCCGCCTCCAGCCGTGGGAGGGCATCGGCGCGGGGATTCACGTGAGCGGCTGCACGCGCGACCTGCGCTTCGAGCGGAACACGATCCGCGAGACCCGCTCGGGCGAGGCGCGCGCGCAGCGCCACGCGTTCGTCTTTGCCGAGGACGTCCAGCGCGTCGTGCTGCGCGAGAACGTCGTCGAGGGCCATCCGGAGGCCGCCGTGGTGGACCGCGCGGGCGCGCTGGCCGAGCCGGTCCCGGCCGGCGCGTAGGGGCCGCCGGCCGTTGCGGGACGCGCATCTCCGCGTAGGCTCCAGGGCGTCACGCGGAGGGGATACCCATGCCCGGCGATACGTTCACCCTGCGTTTGCGGCGGCAAAGCCTGGAAAAGACGCCGGAAGGCTACGCCTACTGGAAGGTCCACGACGAGACGCGCAGCATGCCGGCGCGCGAATGCGCCGTGCTGCTCTGCGATGTCTGGGACACGCATCCCTGCCGCGGCGCGGCCGAACGGGTCGCGGCGATGGTCCCGCGGATGAACGCCGCGATCCAGGCCGCCCGCGCGCGCGGCGCGCTGATCGTCCACGCCCCGTCCGACACGATGCCGTTCTACGCCGAGCACCCCGCGCGCAAGCGCGCGCTCGCCGCAAAGGAGATTCCGCCGCCGCCGGAGCGCGAGCGCGACGACCCGCCCCTGCCGTTCGACCCGACCAAGGACTGCTGCGACACCGACAAGCTCTCCGAGACCTACAACTGGACCCGCCAGCACCCCGGCATCGAGATCGATTCCGAGCGCGACGTGATCGGCGATTCGGGGCCGCAGCTCCTCAACGTGTACGCCGAGCGCGGCGTCAAGCGGCTGCTGATCATGGGCGTGCACACCGGCATGTGCATCCTGCGGCGCAGCTTCGCGATCAAGAAGATGGTGCGCTGGGGCTTCGAGGTCGCGCTCGTCCGCGATCTCACCGACGCGCTCTACAATCCCGCGCTGCCGCCGTACGTCAGCCAGCGCGAAGGCACGCAACTGGTGATCGGCTACATCGAGAAGTTCTGGTGCCCGAGCTTCGAGAGTTCCGACCTGATCGGATAGGCGCCTGAAGCCGGCGCAATTGCTATTCGAGGACCAACTCGCCTTGCGCGCGCGGGAGCACCGCTTCCTGCCAGTCGAACCCTTCGCGCCAGACCTTGCGGCTCCCGACACTTTTGGCGTGGAAGGGCGTTGAACCGAGCACGTGCAGGGTCGCGCCTTCAAGGACCTGCGGCGCATTCAGCCTGAGGCCCGCGCCTGCCCGATTCGCACGCTCGGCGAGGCACGCGCGACGGGCGCGTTCGTAAGCGCCGATTTCGCGGCTGGTCAGCCAGCGCAGGCCGCGCTTGCGCCCGTACGCCGCCGCGTCGAGCAGGCTCTCTGCGACGCCCGGCTTATCGATGTGCGCGGGGTGATAAAGCAGATGGCAGACGCCGTGCCAACGCCGCGCGCGATCCACGAAGAGCCGGCCCCAGGTTGCGGGCGCGGTGACGACGAGGTCCTGCGTCTGGAACGCGAGCACCAGCGTATCGATCCGGCGTCCCAGCGCATCGTACAAGTAATGCGCGTGGCAGGAGCCGAACGGATAGCCGAGCGTGCCGCGCTTGCTCGGCCCGCGGCTCTGCTCCACGCGGATTCCGCGCGCCGCGCACCACTCGAGGAATTCCAGCGAACCTTCCCAGCGCGTGTAATGGTTTTTGTTGCTGACGACGCCCTCGGCGCCGCGCAGGTCCGCGGCTTCCTGGAGCCAGCGGAGCTGGAAATCGAGGTTGGGCTCGCCCCAGCGCCGGAACGGCTCGCGCGGCACGCCCGTCGCGTCGTAGTGCAGCGCGATCTCGTGCCCGTACGCCTTGAGCTTTTCGTAGAAGGCCGCGTCGTAACCGGGATGCAGCGTACACCAAGTCGAACGCACCTCCGCCTGCCGCATAACCTCATGCAGGCGCTCGCCCAGCGCCGGGTCGTTGCCGTCGGAGTCGTGCGAGACGTGGCCGACGGCCTCCAGCCCATCCGGGTGATACCAGAGCCGCGGCAGGCGTACGCCCGTCCGCGTGGCCGCATAGGCGATCGCGCGCAGGAGCAACTGGGCCAGTGCGTCGGCGATGGGCTGATCGAAGATGGGCCACGCCTTCGCTCCGGCGGTTCGCGCGAGCCGACCGCGTTCGTCCACGGGATGCCGGTCGCGCAGGAAGTCGAGGACCATGCCGTCTTCGGCCTTGAGCTTCCCGTCGCACAGCGGAGCCGTGCCGTCGGAGGAAGAAATCGCATCGAAGTGCACCGGCCGACCGGTGCGGATGTACGCCGCGGAACCCGGCACGTCGACGGCCACGAAGAACGCCAGGCCGGTGCCTTTCGCCGCGCGTTTCTCGCTGAGCGTGACAAGCGGGCGGCTCTTGCCGTCTAGGCCGACGATGCCGGCCAGCGCCTTCGCGCCCGCCTTGCCGCCGGCCGAGCGAACCGCCTGCCCGCCGAAGACGTGCAGCGGCACGTCGTCGAACCCCGCCAGCACCGGATGCCGCCGCTCGCGCGACTTGATCCAGCCTTCGCCGAGCGTCTGCCAGCGGCTCTGGCCGAAGCCGGGCTCCACGAAGCTCTCGTTCAGGACCGGTTGCAGGCCGAAGAGTTCGAAAAGGCCGTCGAGCACGCCGGTTCCGCTCTGGCCTTCCGGCGCGCCCGCGCCGCCCAAACCCACGACCGCGCCACCTCGTGCGACGAACGCCTGCAGGTGTTCGCTCAGCTTTCGCCCGTCGTCGCCTTTGACGTAGCCCGCGACCAGGACCACCTGCGGCACGTCGTCTTCCAGCGCCAGCGGCAGCAGCGCAGGCAGGACTTCATGGCTGAACAAGCCCGCGTGCTCTAGCAGTTCCTTCAACAGGCCCCAGGTCAGGGGGAGGAGGTGGGATCGACGGCGACCGTGAGGCGACCCAGCGGCGCGGCAGGCATGGCGTGAATCCCCGTGGTCGTGAAGCGGATATCTGCCGAGTTTCTCGCTTCGTGATCGGTTGGCAAGAACCGAAGCCGCGCGCCGATGCAGGACGTTCGTGCACGCATGTGCTATCGTGTCCGGTACATCAACTTCGAATTGGGAGCCCTTCCTTTAAGGAGCACGCATGGTCAGCGCCAACGCCACGCGCCCCAACGTCGTCTGGGTCTTCGGCGACCAGCATCGCGCGCAGGCGCAGGGGCACATGGGCGACCCGAACCTCGCGACGCCGCACCTCGACCGGCTGGCCGCCGACGGGCTGGTCTCGACGGCCGCCGTGGCCGGCTGCCCGCTCTGCTGTCCCTACCGGGGCTCGCTACTGAGCGGGCGCTACCCGCACCACTGCGTGCCGGGACACCAGTATCCGATGGCCACCGAGCAGCAGACGGTCGCGCACGCGTTCAAGTCCGCGGGCTACCACACGGCCTGGTTCGGGAAGTGGCACGTGGACGGCTGGCAGGAGCATCAGGGTCGCGCCGCGCACCACATCGTTCCGCCCGAGCGCCGGGGCGGTTTCGACACCTGGGTCGGCTACGAGAACAACAACAGCCAGTGGGACACCTGGGTTCACGGCGGGCGGGACGGGAGCGCGTTCCTGGAGCGCCTGCCGGGCTTCGAGACCGACGCGTTGACGGACCGGTTCATCAAGCACCTGAAGGACCGCTCGGCGCAGGGCGGGCAGCCGTTCTTCGCGGCGCTCTCGGTGCAGCCGCCGCACGATCCGTACATTGCGCCGGCGGAGTGGATGGCGCGGCACAGCCCGGCCACCGTGCGCCTGCGCCCGAACGTGCCGGAGATCCCGCGCGTGGTCGAGAAGGCGCGCCGGGAGTACGCCGGGTACTGCGCGATGATCGAGAACCTCGACTGGAACCTCGGCCGCATCCAGGCCGCGCTGGAAGAGTCCGGGCTGACCGACGAGACGCACGTGATCTTCTTCTCGGACCATGGGGACATGCACGGCAGCCACGGCATGTTCCGCAAGACGAACCCGTATGAGGAATCGATCCGGGTGCCGTTCATCCTGGGCGGGGCGCGGGCGCGCTACCGCTTCAAGCTGGGGCGCAAGGCGCTGCCGATCAACCACGTGGACATGGCGCCGACGACGCTGGGACTGTGCGGGATCGCCAAGCCGGGCTGGATGGAAGGCTTCGACTATTCGGGGCACTACTTGAAGGACCGTTCCACCGACGGCGAGCCCGATTCGGCTTACCTGCAGCTCGTCGTCCCGACGCTCCACGGCGACAGCACCGACCGCGCCTGGCGCGGGGTGGTCACGCGCGACGGGTGGAAGTACGTCTGCATCGAGGGGCAGCCGTGGCTGCTCTTCAACTTGAACGAGGACCCCTACGAGCTGGCCAACCTCGCGCACAACACGCTCTTCCGGGCCGAACGCAAGCGCCTGCATGAGCGCCTCGCGCAGTGGTTGGCCGATACCGGGGATGAGTTCAACCTGCCGAAGCTGTAGGAGTGGCTTGCGCCGACCCGTGGCACAGGAACTCAGACCGCGCCCGCCAGGGTACGAATACGATAGTCGAGCTTCAGCGCGCGCCCGCGGACAGGGTCTCGCAGTTCCGCGCGAAAGCGCCCGCCGCAGATCAGCTCGCCGCCCTGGACGGGCACCGTGCCGCCGAAGACGGCCAGCCCGTCGTTGAGCTCCTGTCCGGCGACTTCGCGCGCGAGTTCCAGGAGCCGCTCGGGCGGCAGGAGCATGCCCAGCGTGCCGGCCTGGTAGAGGCGTTCGCCGCCGCGCCCGTCGTCGGTCCAGCTCTTCAACTCCAGGCGGTCCCAGTGCGCGCGCACCTCGTCGAAGGGCCAGACCTCGGCGCCCAGCAGCTTCGGGCAGGTCTGCTTGGACTGGAGGATGCTGTGCCGCTCCAGTTCGCGGTCGGTGTGGTCGCTGCCGGCGGCGACGAAGAGCCTGCCGCGGTGGAGCAGCAGCACGGCCTCGGCCTCGCCGGAGGTTCGCGGCGAGACGACGTCGATCTCGCCGTCGGCGCCCAGGTTCCGCGCGGGCACGGGCATGCACAGCGGTACGCTCGGCGGCGGGGGCACGCCTTCGTGCTTCAGTTCCTCGATGTGCGCGCGCACGGCGTCCTGGTCGCGCCCGGTGTAGCCGAGCATCACGAGGCGGCGGGCCTGAAATTCGAGGGATTCGCCGCCGGGGAGGCGAAGGGTCAGGGTGCTCACGCGCGGGACTCCTTGCGGGGCGCCGACTCGAAGTAATGGATCTCGAAGAGCATGCAGCCGTCGTCGCTGCGGAACGGCCCGTGCGGCGTATGCGGCGGCCGCACGGCGTAAGTGAAGGGCTTGAAGTCCTCGCCGCCGACGCGGAGCGTGCCGCTGACGAGGAAGACCTCCTCCCAGAATTCGTGCTGGAAGGGCTCGGTCGTGAACGCGCCGGGCGCGAAGCGCAGCAGCCGCGTGCGACAGCCGTAGCGGCCCTTTTCGTCGAGCGCGCCGGCCAGGAGCTTCTCCTGGATGCCCGGCGGGTAGCCGGGCGGCGTGGACCAACCGGTGGCGAGGTCCGGGGCGAAGAATTCGAGGTGTTCTTTCAGCATCGATTTATCCCTGGGTGCCTTTCAGTTGGCGGATCAGGAAATCGGCGAGCGTCTCCATGCGCGCGCGGTTGTCCTCAGTCACGAGCACGCACTCGACGCCCAGCCGGTCCATCTTGGCCTTCAAATGCTTGCCGTGATTGGGATGGTGGATGTCGCCCTTGGGGTCTTCCAGCGAGCGGCTGTAGACCAGGTACGTGGGCGGGGCGGAGGCGCTGACCAGGTTCAGCGCGGCCGACTCCTCCATCAGGCGCGCCTTCTCGGCGGGCGGATTGAGGATCTCGTCGGGGCGGATGCCGAAGAGCTTGGGCAGCGCGCCGTTCAGGTAGCTGTCCTCGGGCAGGTGGTCCTTGATCCAGCGCGGGTCGTAGGAGCACTGCCCTTCGAAGACCGCCACGCAAGCCAGGCGGGTCGATGCCCGCGCGACGGGGTCCGCGCTCCGCGGGTCGGCCTGGTCGTCGCGGAAGCCGATCCACATGGAGATGCCGGCGCCGGCCGAGCCGCCCGAACAGGCGAAGCGCTCGGGGTCCAGGTTCCACTCGCCCGCCTTGCCGCGGAGGTACTGCACGGCGCGCGCGCCGTCCTGCATCGACGCCGGGCAGATGGCCTCCGAGGAGAAGCGGTAGTTGATTGAAGCGCAGGAGATGCCCGCCTGGAGCAGGCGCGCGAGTTCGAGCTTCTTGTGGACCACCGTCTTGTCGCCCTTCAGGAATCCTCCGCCGTGGATGAAGACGACCAGCGGGGTTGGGGAAGTGGAGGGGGCCTTGTACAGGTCCAGGACATGCCGCGGGTTCGGGCCGTAGGGGTGGTCCTTGAGGTCCGGCTGGATCCCGGCGGCTGGTTCAGCCGCCGAACCCGGCAGGGCGCGCGCGAGCGCGAGCATGAGCAGCAAGGCGCAACAGCAGAGCGTGATGGTCATAAGGGCCTTCCTTTCAAAAGGTCAGGGCTTCTTGAAGAGCCACGCCTTGGACACGGGATCGGCATTCAGGAACTGCCAGTACTTCTCGACGAAAATCTGCCGGGCCTTGGGCGATGGGTGCACGCCGTCGGTGAAGTAGCTTTCGTCCCACTCGTTGTTCCAGAAGTACGGCCCCCACTGGAGCCACGGGATCCGGCGTTCCGGGCCTTCGAAGGCCGTGCCGGCTTCGCCGTTCAATTGGCTCTCGATGAGCCACTTCACGCCGAAGGCCTCGCGCCAGACGTGAGGCTCGAAGCCGGTGTAGTGCCGGAACCCGTCGCAGGTGAGGTAGCAGAGCTTCAGGTTCGGGTAGGCCGCCGCGCAACGCTGAAGGACGACGAGCATCTTATCGCGCATGTCCCGCATCTCCTGCGGGAAGGGACCCGCGGGGCGCTGCGCCTTGTTTTTCGCGCCGTGGTAGGTCGTGTGAAGAAAAAGCGCCTGGACCTGCGCCGGCGCGTAACCCGCCTGGCCGGTGAGGCGCTGGCCGTTCTTCCAGACCGGCCCGTTCTCGTCGCCGTGCAGTTCGGGCAACTGCTGGCCGCCGACGGCGCAATTGAGCAACTGGAAGCGCGGGTGCAGTTCGCGGCGCTTGGCCCACAAGCGCCGGCCCAGCTCGGTGAAATACTGGTGGCAGTTGCTGTGCCCCGCGACGAGCGCAAGGATGCGCCCGTCGGCCTCGTCGGGGTTCCCGTCCGGATCGAGGGGCCGGATCGAAGCGGCGAGCCGTTCGCCGGCTTGGCGGTGCGCGGCGGGGATCTCGTTCCGCGCGCCGGGATAGAGGCCGGTCTGCTGCCCTTCGTAGGGCTTGCCGGACGTGAACGGCGCGAGCGTGCGCGGGTCGAAGACGTAGGGTTCGGCGGCGGTTTGGGCTTCGGGCACGGACGTTCCCCCTTTGGCGGTTGGAGTGGACTTGAGCACCCGGTCGCTCAGCGCGGGGAACTCCCCGCGCGCGCGCGCCGGGAGCCCGGGATCGATCTCGGCGCCGACGAGGGCCTCGTCGGCTCCGCCCACGGCCAGGACATGGCCCCAGGGATCCACGATCTGGCTGTGTCCGGCGTAGGGCCGGCCGGCGTTGACGCCTGCGCAGTTGCAGCTCAGCAGGTGGGCCAGGTTCTCGTGCGCGCGCACGCGCGTGAAGAGCAGCCAGGCGTCGAGGCGCGCCTTGGGCCAGGCGGAGCCCACGAGGAACAGCTCCGCGCCGCGGTCGGCGAGGACGCGGAAGAGTTCCGGGAAGCGCAGGTCGTAGCAGGTCGCGAGCCCCGCGATGCCCCAGGGGGTGCGCGCGGTCACGGCTTCCTCGCCGCGGCTGAGGAGCTTCTGCTCCTCGCTCCCGTAGCCAAAGAGATGCATCTTGCGGTAGCGCGCGGTCACCGCGCCGGAGGCGTCGAGGAGCACGGCGGTGTTGTAGAGCCGCGCGCCGTCGCGCTCGACGAAGCTGCCCATGTACAGCCAGGCGCGCAGCCGCCGCGCCCAGTCGGACATCAGGCGCACCGTCGGCCCGTCGAGCGGCTCGGCCTCGGCGGCGTAGCGCTCGAAGGAGAAGTACCCGGTGGGCCAGAGTTCGGGCAGCAGGATCAAGTCGCTCCCGCGAGCCTGCTCCAGCAGGCCCAAGGCGCGCTCGACGGCGGCCGGCCTCGGCTCGTCGCGGACTTCAAGCTGGATCGATGTCGCGCGCACCGCCGCGGTCCTCCTCGAGTACCTTGAGCAACTGCGCTTCGGTCGCCTCCAGGTGCCTGCGCATGGCCTCGCGCGCCGCCTGGGGGTCGCGCTTCTTCAGCGCCTGCGCGACCGCGCGGTGCTCGGCCAGCACCTCCTGCGAGCGCCCCTCGCGGCCCAGCACTGTGTACCCGATCAGCAGGATGCAGGTGCGCAGGTTGTCGAGGGTGGCATGGAGCAGGCGATTGCCGTGCATTTTGAAAAGCGCGTGGTGAAAGGCGTCGTCGGACTCCATGAAGGCGTCGAGGTCCACGGAACCGGCGGCGTCCGACATGCCCTTGAGCGCCGCGTTGAGCGGCTCCAGCGACAGGTCGGCGCGCGCGGCGAGGCACTCGGCGACGTGGCACTCGATCACCCGCCGCGCCTCGAAGAGGTCTTTGACCTCCTGCCGCGTGAAGCGCCGCACCTGAAAGCCGCGCCCTTTTAGAGGAAGGAGAAAGCCCTCCGCGGAGAGCTGCAAGAGCGCCTCGCGCACCGGCGTGCGGGACACCCCGAGTTCGTCGGCGAGCTGGTTCGCGGAGTGAATCTCGTCGTGGGGCAGCCGCCCGGTCACGAGCAGCTCTTTGACCTTGCGGTAGACGAGGTCCTTAAGCGTTTCGGGCCGGGTGATGGCGAGGGTGTCCATTGCGGTAGAAAAATCCTCGAAATGGGGAGCTTGCCTCTTTCCTTGCATGTAGTATACTACATGCAACCTAGGGGTCAAATGGTTTTTTCAAGCCCCTAGATTCGAGACCAAGAGCCCAGGGGACGAACCGATGCGAACCGGATCCGACTACCGAACTGCCTTGAACGACGGACGTTGCGTGTACGTGGACGGCGAGCGCGTCAAGGGCGTGGCGGATCATCCGGCCCTGCGCGGCATCGTCCGCACCATCGCGGGGCTCTTCGACGCCGCGAACGATCCGGCGGAGAAGATGACCTACGTGGCGCCGGAGACCGGCGAGCCCGCGAACAAGGTCTTCATGGTCCCGCGCAGCGCGGAGGATCTGGCCACGCGCCGCGCGGCGATCCGGCGCTGGGCGCAGCGGACGCACGGCTTGGTCGGGCGCAGCCCGGACCACGTCGGGAGTTTCCTGGCTGGCTTCGCGGCGAACTCGGGCTTCTTCGATGCCCCGAACCGCTCCTTCGGCGCGAACGTGCAGGCTTTCTACCGGAAGCTGCTGAAGGAGAACCTGTACCTCTCGTACGTGATCATTCCGCCGCAGACCGACCGGAGCAAGACGGCGCAGGGCCAGGAAGAGGCGTTCATGCAGGTCGGGGTGGTGAAGGAGCGCGACGACGGGATCGTGGTGCGCGGGGCGCAGATGCTCGGGACCGGCGCGGCGGTCTCGGACTGGGTCTTCGTGAGCTGCATCGTGCCGATGAAGCCCGGGGACGAGCCGTACGCCAACACGTTCGTCATTCCGGCCGGGGCGAAGGGGCTGAAGCTCTACGCCCGCCCGCCTTACGCGACGCACAAGCCCCGCGTCTACGACTACCCGCTTTCCACGCGCTACGACGAGTCCGACGCGCTGGCGGTCTTCGACGACGTCTTCGTGCCCTGGGAGCAGGTCTTCGTGTACCGCGACGTGGAGCGCGTGCGCGGGCAGTTCTTCGCCACCGCCGCGCATGTGCTGGGGAACAACCAGGCGCAGATCCGCTTCACGGCCAAACTCCAGTTCCTGATCGGGCTCGCGAGGAAGATCGCGGCCACCAACCAGGTGGACGCCTTCCCGGGGGTGGTGGAGAAGCTGGGCGAACTGGCCTCCCTGGCCGCCATCGTCGAGGGCATGGAACTGGCCAGCGAGGCCGCCTGCACCATCGACAAGCAGGGCGTGGCGCGCCCGAACGGCCGCTTCCTGTACGGCGCGATGGGCCTGCAGTCGGAACTCTATCCGCGCGCGCTTCAGACGCTGCGGGACCTCTGCGGCGGCGGCTGCCTGCAGGTGCCGTCTTCGGCGGCGGAGCTGACCCATCCCGAGACCGCCGCGGACCTGCAGCGCTACGTCCGCTCGCCGGGCGTCAGCGCCGAGGAGCGCATCAAGCTCTTCAAGCTCGCCTGGGACCTGGTGGGGACGGAGTTCGGCGGCCGGCATCTGCAATACGAGATGTTCTACGCCGGCGCGCCCTTCGTGGCGAAGAACTACGCGTACCGCAATTACGGCTACGAGGAGGCCGTGGCGCAGGTGGACGCGTGCCTGGCCAGCTACGACCTGAACACGCCGACGTAGGGCTTCGAACCGCAGTCGCCTTCCTATCGTATAAGGCTGGATTCCCGGGGCGGGGATGCCGCCGGATTCGTACCGGCTTCCGAAAGGACGCGCGGGTTCCGCGTAATACAGAAGCACGATTTACGTGCATCGGAGCCAGGCCGAATCGCCATGGCGCCGCGCGTATTGTTTACCGCCCCTGCCGGGCGGTATACTCGCGCGCCTAACCGGCCGCTGGACAAAAGCCCGCATGATCCGCTGCGAACACCTCACGCGCTATTACGGCGGCTTTCAGGCCGTGATCGACCTCAACCTGGAGGTGCCGCGGGGCTCGATCTGCGCCATGGTCGGGCCCAACGGCGCGGGCAAATCCACGACCATGCGCATGCTAAGCACGCTGCTGGCCCCCACGCGCGGGCGGGCGACGGTGGGCGGCTTCGACGTGGTGACGCGGCGCGACCAGGTGCGGCAACTGATCGGCTACCTTCCCGAGACGTTCAGCTTTTACGAAGACATGCCGGTCGAGCGCTACCTTTCGTTTTTCGCCATGGCCTACGGCGTGGACGCGCCGATCGCACGGCCCCGGATCGCGGATTTCCTGGAACGGCTGGGGCTCGAGCACAAGCGCGACGAGAAGATCGGCACGCTCTCTCGCGGCATGCGGCAGCGGCTGGGGGTGGCCAAGAGCTTCCTGCACGACCCGCAGGTGGTCTTCCTCGACGAGCCGGCCAGCGGGCTGGATCCGGTGGCGCGCGCCGAGCTGCGCGATTTCCTGCGCTACCAGCAGCACCTGGGCAAGACGATCCTCGTGAGCAGCCACGTGCTGAAGGAACTCGCGGACTTCTGCGACTACATCATGATGGTCCAGGACGGGCGGCTGCGCGAATTCGGGCGGCTGACCGGGACGGACGGCGTGCTGGCGCGCTACAGCGGCCGCGAGCAGGGCGGGGTGCGGTACTCGATCCGCGTGCTGAAGGACGCGCCGCGCCTGGAGCTGTTCCTCGCCGAGCAGGACGGCGTCTCAGGGATCGTGCGCCGCTCGGACACGCTCGATTTCGAAATAGGTTCGGGGGAGGAACTGGCCGCCGCGCTGCTCTCCAGGATCGCCGCGGCGGGGTTCCAGGTGGTTCGCTTCGCGCCTGAAGAGCTGGACCTGGAAGGCGTCTATCGCCGCGCGGTGGGGGCCTCCAGCGACGAATGAACGTCTCCGAGACCGCGCTGCCCGAACCCGGGCCCGAACCGGCGCCCGCCGTGCATGAGCCGCACGCCGATGCGGCCCCGCCTGCCAATTCAATCGGCGAAGCGCGCACGATCTTCGACTATCTGGGCCTGCCCTTTTACCACCGGCACGCCCCCAGTCCCGGTTCGCGCCGCGCCATGATCTGGGGCGTCTTCGGGCTGCTCCTGATCTTCTTCTTCCTGCACGCCGTGTACATGCCGTCCGAGAAGGGCTCGTTCCTGTACGCGATCCGGAATTCCAGCCTCTTCGGCGGCGGCGTGGGATTCCTGACGATCGAAGATGGCTGCCGGACGATGTTCTCGGAACTGGTCGTCTTCGCGATCGTCTTCACCTGCATCCTGGCCCCGCTCTTCGCGGCGTACTCCTTCTCCAGCGAGCGCGTCACGGGCACGCTGGAATTCCTGCGGCTGTCGCCGATGCCCACGGTGGGCATCGTGCTGGGCAAGCTCTTTGCGCCGTCGGTCGCGATCCATGCGCTGGGTCTGCTCCTGCTGGCGCTGGCACTGCCCTTGGGCTTGATCGGCGGCGTGCCGGCGGGCTCGGTGTTCCTGAGCATGGCCATGGTCTTGCTCTCGGCGGTTACGGTCAGCGCGGTGGGAGGGCTTTTGGCCTCCTCCACGGTGTCCTTCCGCGGATTCGGGGCCGTGGGCGGCCTGCTGGCCCTGGGCTTCATGCTCCATATGCTGCCGTTTGCCTGCCTGGAGGAACGGAGCCTCGCCTTCGGGATGTACCTGTCTCCCTGGAGCGCCATGGACATAGAGGTCTGGAAGGAGTTTCACAGTTCCCGGCGCTACGTCGGACGCGACCCGTTGTGGTTCGGATCGAAGTCCCTGGCGCTGCTGTACCCCTTCCTGTTCCACGGCACAGCCAGCGGCCTGCTGATCTGGGCGGCGGCCCGGCGGCTCGACCGGCCCGACCAGACGGCGCTGCCGCGGCTGGGCTGGTTGATCGGGTGGGGCCTGGTGACGCTGACGGCCATCGGCTTGCTCTGGAACGATACGAGCTACGGCCCTGCGCCTTTGGGGCAGGCGCGCCAGATGCAGTACCTGGCTTCCAGCGCGGTGCTCTTCTGGGGCGCGGCCGGCATTCTGGCGCTGATGATCCTCGACCATCCTTTCGACCACGACCTCGCCCTGACGGAGGCCTGCGAGAGGCTTTCGGGCGGCGCCGTCGACGGATCGCGTCCGCGGCGAAGGCTGGGGCACGCGCTGACGGTCGCGGGCATGGTCCTGCTGACCGGCGGGCTGCTGGTGTATTTGTTGGCGGGCTACCTCAAAGCGCAGCGACTCGCGGCGGTCCCGTGGTCGCTGATGTTCGCGCTGCTGGCGCTGGCGATCGTAGTCAGCCTGTTGGTGGTGACGGTCCTGGAGGCGAACGCGGTCCGGTTTCGCGGCCTGGGCCCGCGCCTCTTCGCCGGCTGGCTGGCGCTGGCGATCCTCGGCGCGATCCTGATCGCGGCGACGGTGGACTTCGAGAAGAGCCACCGCGCGTTCAGATATTGCATGAGCATCCGGCTGGCCGAGCTGCAACTGCCGCGGCATGGGACGGGCAATCCGGCGGCCTCGTCCAACCAGCGCAGGCAGGTCGATCGGCAGCTCAGCTATGCGCGCCAGTACATGGACTACGAATTCTACACGCAGGGCCTCGACACCATGGAGCAGGTGCTCGAGAAGCGCGGGGCGTACGACGAGGAGCCGCTGAAGTTCTTCCTGGACTACCATCCCAGTTCCGCGCTGCGCTACCCGTTCTTCTTCGTCCTATTCGTCGCGGCCCTGCTCTTCTGGCGCCACTGGGTCTACCGGCGGGTCGAGCGGGAGGCGCGCCGCGCGCTGGAGTCGTTCGCCTGAAGCCTTTCCACGGCGGATTCCTTACTCCTCGAACGACAGCTCCCCGAACCCTTCGGGGTTGTGGAAGCTGTGGCCGACCCAGGCCCAACTGCTGGTTTCGGCGGGTTCGGGCATGCGGTTGCGGCAGAGGTTGACGCCCCAGAGCGCGCCCGGCTTGGGCGGCTCGGCGCCCAGCGAGTCCAGCGTCACCGCGCACTCGACGGTCCAGAATCCCTTGCCCTTGCTGACCTGCACCTCGAACTCCGCGTTCCAGAGCGGATCGCGCCCGTCGCCGTCCTGGACCGTTCCAAGGCAGTTCACGATCAGGTGCTTGTAGGTCCGCTTGTCGCGGTTGGCGTCCAGGAAGACCTCGACCGAATCGTCCTTCCAGACGTCCCGGTCGCGCTCGATGGCGTAGGCCTTGAGTTCGCCGTACTTGGGCTCGCCGCAACGGAAGAAGAAGTACAGCCGCTTGCCGTCGCAGACCGTCTTGACGTGGGTCTGGACCGCCACGCGCACGCCGCGGGCGAGGTTCAGGAAGCCCGAGGTCTCCGGCGCGTCCCGCCAAGCCTCGTCGTCGTCCTTGCCGTCGAGTTTCGGCGGGGCCTTGACGAGGCGGCAGACGACGCGCCGCTGCTCTGCGGTCAACTGCCGCGGGAACATGGCCCACGCCGCGTCGAGCTTCCGCGCCTCGCGCCCGCCGCGCAGCGCGTCGATGTACTCGGCGACCTGCTCGCGCCACGGATCGAAGTAGGTCTTCGATTCGGCTTCGTTGTACACGCCGCCGGCCTCGGCGCCGGTCGAGAGGCCATGGTCCTTCGGATAGGACGGCAGGAAGTCCTCGATGGCCTTGAAGAACGCGCGGGCCTGCTTCGCGGCGGGAACCGCTTCGCCGGCCTTTTTCAGCTCCGCCTCGAGCAGCTCCAGGTAGCGGTGGTCGTCGATGCCTTCGCGAACCGCCTCGAAATCCAGCGTGTTCAGGTAGCCCCCGGGGCAGGCGTAGGCCAGGGAGGTCATCTTCGGGTGCACGACCGGGAGCAGCCCGTCGCGGACTTCCCACGAATAAACCCATTGCCAGTGCCCGAGCGCCTTGCTCTTCCAGAGATAAAATCCGTGCGTCAGCCGGCTGGCGCCGCCGTTGTAGAGCCACAGGTCGGCGAGGCCCTCCACGATGCAGAGGTAGATCGAGTCGTCGCTCTTCTCCCAGGGATGGGTGGAGACGACGTCGAGCAGCGGCACGAGGGGCGTGTAAGGCCGCCCGAAACCGTCCTTGTCGCCCATGAGCGTGGTCATGGTCGGGAGGCCCTCGACCTGCCGGCAGAGCTTCAGGTACTTCAACGTGTCGCGGCGGTTGCGGTTCCAGGGGTTCAGTTCGGTCTCGCGTGGCTCGTCGAAGACCTGCACCACGGCGCGCACGTCCTTGGCTTCCATCCAGTCGCGGATCTCGGCGAGGATCTGGAGCAGCGCCTTGTTGAATTCGGGACTGAATTCCACGAAGCCTTTGCGCATCAGCCCGTACTGGATCATGTTGGCGACGCCGCCGAGCATGTGCCGCCCGGTCATGCCGTATTTCTTGAGCGCCTCCACCTGGCGGTTCAGGTGCTTGAAGTCGAGCGTCACCTTGACCTGCTCCCGATTGTAAGTGGCCTCCGGCTTGTCGAGCGCGTAGCCGTTCATGCCGTGGTCGGCCCAGTTCTTCACCTCGGCCTCGAACGTCTGCTGCACGTACGGCTCGTGCTCGGGGAAGGCGCTGAGCATGTGGTTCGAGAAGGCGCCGTTGTTCCACATGCCGCATTCGGTCGTCGTCCTGGGCAGCTCGAAGGCGCGCACGCGGACGGCGAGCGGCAGCTCCAGCGCCTGGCCGTGCTCCGAGGCGATCGAGACGACGCCCTTGTAGACGCCGCTCGGAGTGCCCGGAGGGACGAAGAGCGTCGCCCAGTATTGAACGTTCCAGCCCTGCTTCAGGACCAGGTCCCGGTACGGCCGCACCAGCGACGGCACGGGCTCGTACTCGATGCCCTGGACCTGCTGCGGGAAGTACATCACGGTGCCGAGGGCGAAGGCCGATCCCGGCAGCTTGTGCGCGCCGCTGGAGAGTTCCCCGATCTCGATCTTCGTCGCGCCCAGGTCCCGCAGCGGGCGCAGCGCGAAGGTGAGCGGCTCGAACTCGTTGGGCGCGCAGGCCAGCTCGAGGCCTGCCGCCGGGTCGATGAGTTCCTGCGCGGACGGCTCATGGTTGGGGTAGACGCGGTACTGGTAATTGCGCGCGAACAGGCGGTAGCCGCGCGCCCGTTCGGGCTCCGCCGCCGGCGCCGCGGCGGGGTTCGGCGCATGCTCGCGGACGCGCGCGACGCGGTTCCAGAGCCGGTAGTCGGCCTCGCCGTAGAGGCACTCGACGAAGGCGCGGCCTTCCTCGGCATCGGCGAGGGGATAGACCCAGAGCGCGCGCACGCCGGCATGCTCGAAGCCCAGTTCGAGCGCGCCGCCGGCCGCCTGCGCCTCGAAGCGGTGCGCCTCGAAATACTTGCGGTGGTACTGGTCGAAGAGCGTGCGCGCGGGATCGAAATCCAGGTTCGCTCCGTAGTATTGCAGGTCGTAACTGAAGAAGAGCTCCGGCGTGATCTGGCGGTCCACGACCGTCTTGCCGCCGGCCAGGAGCTTGTAGGAGACCGAGCGCACGCCCTGCCAGTTCGTGCCGAACGCGACGGCCTGGACCTCGTAGGCGCCGTCGGGGAGATCGAGCCTGAAGCCCAGCTTCTCGCCTTCGAGCTGGTCGCCCAGGAGCGCGAAACTTTCCTGGAACTGCCGCCCGCGCAGGTTCTCGCCGCGGAGCCCGTAGCCGCGCGCGGCGTCGTAGAGCGTGCCCGGCCCGACCGGCGCGGCGGCCTCGAAGCGCTCGCCTTCCCCGAAGTCGAAGCAGCGGTACGCCGCGGCGCGCTCGAAGAGCTTCTGCGCCGCCAGCCTGGCCAAGCTGAATTCCACGGCGTCCGCGCGGCGGGGCATGACGAGGCGCACGCGCTTGAGCTTCGCCGCGTCGATCCGTTCTTCGCTCCCGTCGCGGTACAGGTTCCAGAGCGGCAGGGCGACGGCGTTCGCGCCCGGGTCGAGGTTCAGCGCGAAGACGGCGGGCTTGCCGCCGTCGTCGAGTTCGAAGCGCGCGGCGATGCGCGACTCGCCGGAAAGGTCCACGTCCGCGCGGAGCACGTCCATGCCGGCCAGGAGCGCGCCGTCGCCTTCCCAGAGGAGCGCGCCGGGATCCTTCTCGCGGCCCGGCAGGCGCACGGCGAGCTTGCCCTCGCGCGCCTCGACGGCGGCTTTCTCGTGCAGCGCCTTCGCGGGGCCGGCGCCCTGCGCGTAATCGGCGAGGAGTTTCTCGCCGAGGACTTTGCGCTGGAGCAGCGGCCGGACCGGCTCGGCCGCGCGCGGCGTCGTGGCGGCGAGCGCCCCCGCGAGGAGCGCCGGCAGGATGAGCGTGCGTAGCATGAGGTTCCTTCCGTGTCGTGGCCCGTGCGTTACTTGCCGCCGCCCCACCAGACTTCGGCGAACTTCTCCAGGTTGGCGTAATCGTCGGCCCAGGTCGTGTACATCGCGCCGATCACGCCGGGCACGTCCCGGGCGGCTTCGAGCCACATCTCGTGGTTCTTCCGCACGTCTTCGTCGTAGTATCCGGCGATCATCTGCTTGTGCCCGCGGGCGGCGAAGTGCTGCAAGCCCGGGCGCGCGATCTTTCCGCCGCCCCACTTCATCACGATCACGTTCGGATCGAGGCCCTCCCAGGACCCGGCGATGGTGTTGTTGACGAGGTAGAAGTCCTCGTGGGCATTGTGGTGCGGGTCGTACATGTCGGACCAGACGTAGACGGGCTTCCCGCCTCCGGTCTCGTTCGCGATTTCGTAGCAGCGCCGGATGTTGTGCGCCAGCAGTTCACCCGAGGTCTTGAACTTCTCGAGCTGCGCGGGCTCCCAGCCGGCGCAGCGGATCTCGTCGTGCGACATGAACCAGCCGTCGGGGTTGACGGACTCGATGGCCTTCTCGAGTTCCAGCTTGCACAGCTCGAAGACTTTGGGCTCGCTCATGCTGCAGTTCATCTGGCCCTGCATGACGATGGTGGCGTGATAGCCGGAGAAGAGGACCTTCTGGCCTTCCTTGATGCGCGAGTCCGCCGTGAGCTTGATGACGGGCGGCTCGTGGCGGGTGTCGTAGGTGCCGGGCCATTTGGCGCGCCCCAGCTTGGGATCCTCGACGCGCTCGAAGTCCTTGCCTTCCTCGTAGAGCGTGCCGTCCTCGCCGGCGAGCCGGATGGGCAGCGAGTCGCGTCGGAGCAGGTTAAGCGTGGGCGCGTCGTCGATGCGGCAGTCGTCGAACCAGAGCTTGCCCGTCTTGCCGCCCCATTGCCCGAGATAGACGCCGACCTCCTCGTTGTCGAGGCTGTTGAAGGTCACCGACGCTTCGACCCAGTCGCAGGTGAAGTCCCTGGCTCCATGCAGCCGCCGGAGTTCCCCGTCCGCCAGATAGGGGACGTACTGATGCTGCAAGGTCCGCTTGCCGGCCAGAACCAGGAGCTTCACTTCGCCGGCGGTCAAGCGTTCGGCTTTGAGCCATACGCGAAGGCGGTATTGCGTCCAGGGCTTGACCTTGAGCTTCTGGTTGATCCGCCCGTGGCCGTGCGGGTTGACCTTGCCCACGTCTTCGAAGCGCAGCGCCGCCGCGCCGTGCTTGACGGTCTCGGTATCGATGAACGAGCCGGCCCCGATATTGTCCTGAAAGCCGAAGCCCAGCGCGCGGTGGTCCTGGCGCTCTTCGAACGAGCCGTTCTTCAGCTCCGCGGTCTGCTGGGGCACGAGCGCGCCGCCCTGCGCAAGCAGCGGCGCATCCTTGACCGGCATGCCGTTGGCGAGATTCACGTCGTTGAAGAGCAGGCTCGAGGCGTACCCGAAGGGCATGACGCAGAGGTTCAGTTCCAGGCCCAGGTCCGTACACAACGCCCGCAGCTTCCGCGCGTTGGCCTTCCAGCGCTCGGCCGCGTCCAGGTTCCACCACGTAAACGTCTTGTAGTCGGTGAAGAGCACGCCGTTGTAGCCCGCGGCTTTGGCGCGCTTGAAGAGCGCTTCCAGCTTCGGCAGGTTCTCGTTGACGTAGAGATTCGAAGGGACATAAACCCAGCGCTTCTGCCACTCGGGCTTCGCGGCTTCGCCGGCGCGCAAGCCCTTGGGAGACGCAAAGAACATGCCGAGCAGCAGGACGAGCAGAGCCTTTCGCATGAGGTAGCGTTCCTGTTCCGTATCGCGAAATGCCTCGAATCCGCATGAATTGGAGGGCCGCGCCGGCCCCCTTATTCATCGCGGCGCCATACCATTGTAGACCAGGCCAGACTTGAGCGTTCCGCCGGTAGCATACACCGCCCGGCGGAATTCATTTGAGGAAGTCGGGGAGATACTGGTCGGTGATGCCCTGCTGCCGCTCGAATTCCCGCTGCCGCTTCGCGCGCGCATCGGCTTCCATGCGGCGCAGATCGGCGTAGGAACCCTGCGTCAGGCGGTCCTCTTTGCCCGCGCCGGCCTCCACGACGATGGCGCTCATGGCCAGCAGGCCCTTGTCCTTCTTGTTGACGAGGTAGCAGCGCGTCTGGCACAGCCCGCAGCCGACGCACAGGTCGGGGTTCACGACCGGCGCGAGGTAGCCGGTATCGGGGACCGGGAAGCCGTCCTCGTCCACCTGCGTGTGAACCTGCATGTAGTCAATGGCCATGTAGCCGGCGGCCTTGCACTCCTGCACGCACAGGTCGCAGGCCTCGCGGTTGGCGTAGGGGAGGCAGGCCTGGGTATCGACGACGGCCAGCCCCATGCGGGCGTGGCGTTTCTCCTCGAGCGGCAGCGCGCGGATCGCGCCGGTGGGGCAGACTTGCCCGCAGTTGTTGCAACTCGACTCGCAGCCCGACCAGTCCGCGACGACCTCCGGCGTCCAGAGCCCTTCGAGGCCCTGCTTGAAGCCCATGGGCTGAAGCACGTTGTTGGGGCACGCTTTGAAGCACTCGCCGCAGCGGATGCAAAGCTGGAGGAACTGCGCCTCGGGGACGCTGCCCGGCGGGCGCACCGGCAGCGCCGCGCCCGGCCGGCCCAACTCCGCGCCGAAGGCGTGCTCCATGCCCAGCACCGTGAAGAGCGATGCGGCCGTCCCGGCCAGAAAGCCGCGACGGTCGAGCGGGATCTCGGCAGTGGGGGGCTCGTCTTCCTTCTTCAGGCTCGTCAGGTCCCAGCGATCCACGAATTTGATCGCGTGCGTGGGACAGACCCCGCCGCAGGACTGGCAGAGCGTGCAGTCGGCGGTGCGGGTGGTGAAATCGGCCTTGATCGCGTCGAAGGGGCAGATCTCCACGCATTTGTTGCAGTGGATGCAGCTCGATTCGACCTTCCGCTCCGCGGCGCGAAAGACGTTGAAGACCGAGAAAACCGCGCCCGACGGGCAGACGTAGCGGCACCAGAAGCGCTTGCGGAGCAGGCCGAGGCCCAGCACGCCGAGGAACAGGACGATCGAGAGGTAATGCCCCGCGTTCAGCGGCGGCACCTGGTGCCAGCCGCGCAGGAAGCCCATCTGCAGCGGCGCGAGGATGAACTGCAAACCGCGCGTGATCACCGGGATCGCGGCGAAGAACCCCGAGAGCAGCACGCCGCAGGCCGAGGCGGCCAGGATGCCCGCGAGGAGATAATACTTCAGGTGCACCCACCACCCGTCGCCTTGGAGCTTCGTCCGCTCCACGCGCTTTCCGACGGACCAGTCGAAGAGGTCGATCAGCGTGCCCAGGGGGCAGAGGTAGCCGCAGAACCCGCGCGGGAAGATCAGGCAGACGGCCAGGATGCCGGCCGCCCACGCCAGCGACCAGACCCAGGCTTTGCCGGCGAGCGCCGTCGAGAAGGCCACCAGCGGGTCGAGGATCAGGAAGAACTCGGCCTGCCCCCATTCCTTCGCCTCGCGGTCCTGCGCGTAATGGGCCGGCCAGACCGAGCCGTCGCCGAGCGCGACGATTCGCTCGGGATGCGGCGAGGCGGTGTACGGCCAGCAGACGTAGAAGAAAAAGACCAGGAAGAGGACGAAGCAGAGCGCCTGCACGCCGCGGCGCAGCGGCGCCGAGTACGTTACCGGGCCGATCTTCTTGAGCAGCCTGCGAACGAGGCCCGCGCGGGGCCTGAGCGGGTCGGAGAAGAGCGCGGCGGGCAGGAGTTTCCGCGCCAGGCGCGCGCAGCGGCCCGGCGCGCGCGGCGGCTGCCCTTTCTTGGGCCGGCGCAAGAAGGGAAGGAAAAGGTCGATGCGCAGCATGGGCTGGCGGCGTCCGCGCCGTTATTTCATGGCCTTGGCGAGCGCCTTCGCGGCGGCGTTAATGATGGCCTCGCTGGTGATCGTCGCCGAGGAGAAGGTGTCCACGCCTTTGACGCCCTGTTTCTCGACGATCTTCGCGGGGATCTCGTCGAGCGAGCCGTAGAACTGCTTGTCCTGGTGGCTGGTGATCTTCACGTCCTTGATGCGCGCGCCCTGCACGCTCACGGCCACCGTGAGGGGGCCGGAGTAGCTCGAACTGGTGTCCGTGTAAGCGCCGTCGGGGATGCGCTTGAGATCCAGCAGCTCGAAGACCTTGACCGCGTCGAGACTGGACTGCGCGCGTTCCTTGGTCTGCTTGTTGTCGCGCGTGACCTGCGTGGCGCTCAGGGACTTCTGGTAATACGCCAGGGCCTCCGGGTAGCGCCCGGCCAGCCGGCAGGCGTCGCCGGCCGCCAGGTAGGCGATATCGGCCTGGCCCGCCGCGGCCTTGCCCTCGGCCAGCTTCAGCGCGGTCTCCAGTTCGCCCAGGTCGGCCCAGAGCTTGATCACCTCTCCGTGCCGCGTCCGATCCGCGCCTTCCTTGTTCAGGATCTCGACGGCCAGGTCCTTGCAGCCCAGCCGGAAGTAGCAGTCGGCCAGGCCTTCGTGGCTCACGCCCGCCTTTTGCCACCAGAACGCCGCGCGCGCGTAGTCGCGCAGGAGGTTGTGGTACATCCCGCCCAGCGTGCGCATGCCGCGCTGGACCAGATCCTGGTCGTTCGAGTTCGTCGTCATCAGGTGCGTGATCAGGCGCACGCCCTGCTGCCACTTGGAAGGATTGGGATTGACGATGTCCCAGAGGTATTGCCCGACGTTCTTCTGGTTGTTCCAGCCGCCCTGCGCCTTGGCCGGCCAGCTCAGGTCGAGCGAATTCGGGTAATTGAGCTGGACCTGCTCCCACCACGGCGGCGCGGCGCGGCCCGCCTGCTCGATCAGCGCCAGCACCTCGGCGCGGCTCTTGGCGTCCTTGCCTTTCTCCGCCGGCGCGGCTTGGGGCTCGGGCCTGGGCGGCGCGGCGGGTTTGGGCGGCGCGGCCGGTTCGGGCGCAGGCGGCTTGGCGGCCGGCTTGGGCGGATCGAGCTTCGGCCCCAGCGCGTTGAGCACGCGGCGCTGCCCGCTCACCGTGACGGCGTGGATCTTGGACTTCTCGAAGCTCATCTGCGCGCCGCTGGCGAGGAACTCGATGGCGCTGTCGCTCTCCTTCACGACCTGTCCGCGCAGCTTCATGCCGCTGAGCATCTCGAGCGTGTCCTCGGCCCGCGCGGCGGGGCTCGAAGCGAGGCCCAGGCAGCAGGCGAGCAGGAGCGAACCGAGCGCGCAACGAGGCAGCCTGGACATGGGGACCTCCTCGGGCCGCGCGCGTCAGAGCGCCCGGCTCTCGTTTTCCGCGACCACCTTGATGGCGCGTTCCTCGAGCAAGGGCTCGAGTTTGACCAGCGCCGTATGGCAGCGGTATTCGCAGAGCCCGCAGCCGACGCACTTATCGGCGACCACGAAGGGCGCGAGGATCTTGCCCAGCTCTTCGAGTTCCACGGCCGAGTACAGGCCTTCCTCTTCGATCCCTTCGGGCACGGGCAGCTTGATCTCGCGCATCTGGATCGCGTCGTAGCCGGCGGCGGTGCATTCGTCGTAGCAGAGCTTGCAGTCGCGCAGCCCGGCATGCGGCAGGCAGGTCTTCTCGTCGACGAGGGCCAGGCCCATGCGGAACGTGCGCTTCTCTTCGATGGAAAGGGGCAGGATGGCGCCGGTGGGGCAGACCTGCGTGCAGAAGTTGCAGTCCTGGTGGCAGCCCGCATGCGAGAGGACGGCCACGGGCGTCCACAGCGCCTCCAGGCCGCCTTCCAGGCCCGCCGGCTGGAGCACGGGGCCGGGGCAGACCTTGAAGCACTCGCCGCAGCGGATGCACAAGTCGTTGAAGCTTTCTTCGGCGACGCTGCCGGGCGGGCGCAGCAGCTTGCGCGAACCGGTAAAGGCGTCCAGCCATCCGCCGCGCAGGACCACCGCGCCGGCGACGCCCGCGGCTCCGGCGGCCAGGAAGGCGCGGCGCGAGGCGGGCTGCTCGTGGACCGGCGGGTCGTTCTCGATCTTCAGGTCCGTCAGGTTCCAGCGCGTGGTGAACTTGATCGCGTGGGTGGGGCAGACGCCTCCGCAACTCTGGCAGAAGGTGCAGTCGGCGGTGCGGGTGGTGAAGTCGGCCTTGATCGCGTCGAAGGGGCAGATCTCCACGCACTTGTTGCAGTTGATGCAGCTCGATTCGACCTTCCGCTCCCCGACCCGGAAGACGTTGAAGACCGAGAAGACCGCCCCGGTGGGGCAGACGTAACGGCACCAGAAGCGCTTCTCCAGGAAGCCCAGCGCGAAGACGGCGGCGAAGAGCGCGAGGGAGAGGAAGTACGTCCAGCCCACCGGCGGCACCATGGCCCAGTTCTTCTGCAGGCCCAACTGGAGCGGCGCGAGGGCGAAGAGGCAGCCGCGGGTCAGGACCGGGATCGCGGCCAGGTAGCCAGACAGGAGCACCCCGCAGGCGGCGGCCGCCAGGATCCCCGCGAGCAGATAGTACTTCGTGTGCACCCAGGGCCCGGCGGCGGCGACCCGGAAGCGCTTGACGTGCCGTCCGACGGCCCAGTCGAACAGGTCGATGGCGGTGCCCAGCGGGCAAAGATAGCCGCAGAAGCCGCGCGGAAAGAAGAGGCAGAGGGCCAGCAGCCCCAGGGCCCACCAGAGCGCGACGTTCCACCAGCGCGCCGCCAGCGCCGTGGAGAAACCCAGCAGCGGGTCGAGCCAGAGGAAGAACTCGGCCGGCATGAATTCCTTGTCTTCGAAGAGGGTCGTGCTGAAGACGTCGCCGTAGGGCCAGGCCACCAGGAAGAAGAGGATCAGGAAGAGCGCCAGGCAGGCGGCCTGCACGGCGCGGCGGAACGGCGAGGCCCGCGTCGTCGCGCCGATCTTCGTGAGCGCGCGATGCAGCCGGCCCCGCCAGCCCTTGCGCTCGTTGGCCTTCAAGAAGGGAAAAAAGAGGTTCGCGTGCATCGGTCCGCGCATGCTCCCGCCTGAGCGGCCGTTCAGAGTCCCGCCTTGCGGAGCGCTTCCAGCGTCGAGGCCACGATCGCGTCGGTGGTTACCGTCGCGGCGGTGATGTTATCCACCTGCAGGCTCTGCTTCTCGATGATCTTCGCCGGCAGGATGACGGTGGCGTTGTTGTCGATCTTCTCGGTGTGCTTGAGCTTGAGGTCGGCGATCTTGCCGCCCTTGACGACGACCGTCGCGTCGAGCGGCCCGGTGTACCCCTGCGCCGAGCCGGTGTAGGTGCCGTCCTTCAGGGTCGCCGTGGCCAGGGCCCTGGCGTCGAGGAGGTCCAGCTTCGCTTGCACCTTCGCGGCGTGGCGGTGCAGGAGATGCCCGCCGTACTTGGGCTTGGCTAAGGGGAAGAGCCGAGCCGCCTCCGCGAAGCTCTTGCGCGCATCCGCCGTCCGCCCCTGCTCCAGGTACAGATCGCCCAGGCGGCTGTGAAGCTCCGGCTCCAGGATGCCGCGTTCCTGGGGACTCTGCTTGGCGGCGACCTGCAAGGCGGACTGAAGCGTCTGGAAGGCCTTGTCGTAGGCGCCGTAGTGCATGTAGCAAGTGGCCAAGCTCTTGTAGACGTACAGCGGCTGCTTGCCCAGCGCGGCCTGTTCGGCGAGGTAGGCCTCGTGGGCCTTGACCGCCCAGTCGAACTCCGCGCCGAGCAGGAGGTACAGCGGCAGCTCGTGCCCGTCGCCGATGTCTTTCTTGTTGTAGTAGAGCCAAGTCAGCTTGATGGCCTGCCGGTTGCCGTCCTGGGTGCCCAGGCCGAGCAGGCGCCGGATCTCGAGGCGGCCTTCCTTCCAGGGCTTGGCGACGTCCCAGCTCGTCTGGGTGGTCGCGATCCAGTCCGGCGGAATCTTCAGCTTGGAGAGCGCTTGTTCCAGGGTGTTGGGCTTTGCCGCGGCGAGGACCCCGGGCGGCAGCGCCCACGTCCCGGCCATGGCCAGCAGCAGCACGATTCGCGGCATGGGCATCCCGCGCTTCCTCCTCGCATCGATTCCTGAATCCCGGTCAGGACGCCCGCGGGAAGCCCCGCGTGCCCAGCGCCGTACCGTCTTTCTTCACGAAGAACGCCTCGACGCCGGGGTGCGCCTTCAACAGCTCCGCGCCGCGGTCCAGCGGCAGGACGAAGAGCGCCGTGGAGAGCGCGTCGGCCGTTAGCCCCAGGTCCGCCACGACGCTGACGCTCGAGAAGCCTTCGGGCGAGCGCCCCGTGGACGGGTCGAAGATATGGTTGTTGGCGCGGTCCGGGCTGAAGGTCGTCGCGTAGTCGCCGCTCGTGGCGAGGCAGCGCCCTTCGAGGCGGGCGAGTTCCACGTAGGCGTCGGCCTGGCGCGGGTGCTGGATCCCGACCGTCCACGCCTCGCCGCCGGCCTTGCGCCCCAGCGTGCCCAGCTCGCCGGTGTTGACCAGCGCGCCTTCGACGCCCGCGCGCCGCAGCGCCTCGAGGGCGCGGTCGGCCGCGAAGCCCTGCGCGATGCCGTTCAAGGTCACCGCCATGCCGGGCTCGGCCAGCCGCACGCGCGAAGCGGAGACTTCGAGCTTGCGCCAGTCCACCTTGCGCCGCGCTTCGGCCACCTCGCGCTCCGACGGCTGCTCGCCGCGCGCCCCGGCCCGCGCGTAAACGGCCCAGAGCGGCTGTACGGTCACGTCGAAGGCCCCCGCGCTGCGTTGCGAGGTCGCTTGCGCGGCTTCGAGCACCTGGACCAGGTACGGATGAGGCGTATCGAGCGCGCCGGTGCGATTGAGCCGGCTGAGCTGGCTTTCCGGCCGGTAGATGCTCATCACGCGCTCGACCCGTTCGAGTTCGTCGAAGGCCGCGTCGAGGGCCGCCGCGGCCGCTCCGGCCCGGCGGTGCAGCGCCAGCATGCTCACTTCGCAGCCTAGAGCGAGAGAGTTCCGGCGCGCCGCGAAGAGCCCGTTCTCCGCGGGGCGCTCCTCGGCGCGCGGCATCCCGCCGGATGTCTCGCGGAGCCAGTCGCCCAGCGCCAGGCCGGCCAAGCCGCTGGCGCCTGCCGTAACCAGGAGAAAGTGCCGGCGTGTCGGTCGCATCATGTGCCGCTCCTTCACCGAGTTAAATCTCACCCGTGCATCGTCTAAATCGCCCGAAGCCCCCAGAGTGGGGTCAGGAAACTGGTGAGTATACAGCGCAGTACTACTTTAAGGAGGCCGCTGCACCTGTGTCCCCTTTTGTATTTCGTACGGCATTGGGTAAAAGAGGACATTCGATTTCTGACCCCACGATGGGCGCGTGCGGCGATTGCCCTGTGCAGGGCGCGCGCAGGCGCTTGACCGACCGCGTTGAAGGCTGCTCGGACCCCCCGGTCCGAAGGCCCGCGCGGCACGTCGCGAGGCGGGATGCGCGCATGAGCGAGCAGGCGTCCTCGGGTGAGGACGAACTGGACCGGCGCTTTACGGGCCTGGTCCGCGAGCATCAGGCGATGGTCGGCCGGTACGCGCGGTACCTGGTGCGCGATGCCGTGCAGGCCGAAGAGATCGCGCAGGATGCCTTCGTGACGGCCTACACCAAGCTGCGGCGGGACCCCCCCGCGGGCGATTTGGGGGCTTGGCTGCGCGGCGTGGTCCGGAATCTGGTCCTGCGCTCGCGCACGAAGCGGAAAGTGCAGGTGGTCTTCACCGACGAGGCGGGGCTCGAAGTGGCCGAGCGAGTCTGGGAAGCTCAGCCGTCCGGCGCCACCGATCCGCGCCTGGACGCCTTGCGCCGCTGCGTGGACGCCCTGGATGACGGCGAGAAGCAACTGCTCAAGCTCCGCTTCGAGGAAAACCGCTCGCGCGGGAAGATCGCCGAGGCGCTGAAGCTCACGGGCGAAGGCGTCAAGACGAGGCTGCGGCGCCTGCGCGCGCGGCTCTTCGAGTGCACCCAGCGCCGGCTGGCCGGGCGCAAGAACCAGGGGGGAGGCCGCTGATGGACCGCGAAACCTGCCTCGCCCTCCTCGACGACGTGCTCGACGGCGCATCGCCCCCCGAAGCGCTCGAACGTCTGGGCGCCGCGCTGCGCGCCGACGCCGAACTCACCAAACTGGCCGCGGAGTACCAGTTCCAGGACGCCTGCCTGGCCGAACTCTTCGGGCCCGCGCCGGCGCAGTTCGCGCCGGAGCGCCTCCTCGAGCGCGCGCGCAAGCGCGCGAAGATCGTCGAGGCCGAGCCCGCGCCGGGCCTCACGCCGTCTCCGTTGCCGGCCCCGGCGCCCGAAGCGCCGGATCCGGGCAAGCGCAAGGGCCGCGCGGCCGGGCGCAAGGGCGTCCGTGGAACCACGCGCCCCGCCGCCCCCGTTCGCGGCTCGTCTTGGAAGCTCGGATTCGCCCTGCTGGCCGCCGGCAGCGCGGCGCTGATCGCCCTGGCGTTCTACCTGCGCGACGCCGAGCCGCCGGCGGAGCCCCAGGTCGTGGAGCAGAAAACGAAGGATGAAAAGTCCGTCGCGGAGCCGTCCCGGCCGAAGCCGCCGGCCGATCCGATCGCCGAGATCAAGGGCGGCAACTACACGCGCGAAGGCAACCTGCTGGCCACCGACCACGTCTCGACCGTTAACGTCAAACTGGCCGACGGCAGCGCGGTGGAAATGAAGCCGCGGACCCGCATCCGCTTCGCCGCGCCCACCGAGCAGGTCCGCCAGGAACTCGACGTGGAGCAGGGGCATCTGGTCGTCTCGGCCGCGCACGCCGAGGCCCTCTTTCGCGTGCGGGTCGGCCAGAGCGAGGTGACGGTGCTTGGGACCCGGTTCGTCGTCGACGTGCCGGAAAAGGAACTGGTCCTCGCCCAGCATCCCGTCCCCGCGCGGGTCGAATGCCTGGAAGGCCGCGTCAGGCTAAAGAACGAGAAGGGCGAACTCGACTTGGAGCGCGAGCACAACGCCGTGCTCTGCGACGCCTTCGCGCCCCAGAAGATCCTGCGCGCCCAGCGCCACGAGTTCGCCGCGTTTTCAGGGATCCTCGACGGCGTGCTTCTCGCCAAGGACGCGCAGCGGATCCTGGTCAAAATCGTCCAGGCCCGCCCGGACCGGGAGAACAAGCTCGAACGCGCCGGCGACCTGCTCAAGGACAAGATCGCCTGGCTCTTCGTGCCGCCCGAGCGCTTCGAGGGCGCGGAGGAGCGCGCGCGCCACTTCATGCAGGAGCACCGCGTGATGGACGACTTCCACCTGGATGTCTGGGGCTGGGAAGGCAGGTTCGTCTTCGCGCCGGCCAGGTAGGCGCGCATCCTCGTCAAACCTTCGAAGCAGCGGCTACGATCCCAAGGCGCCGCGGCGGGCCGCGTGCGGCCGCCCTCCGGGCGGCGCGAAAGAATTCTCCAGTTTGTCGTTGGCAATATCCAGTCGGGCTGAAAGACTGATAGGCGCCCTATGCGAATCTTCCGGCCTTGAGATCCATGGGCCGCCATCGGCCGTAGATGCCATGGTATGCATGCTCATTCAAGGTTCCACATGATGTCGAAGAAACGGGAGGTCTTGGCCGGAATCGCAGGCTTGGTGGACGCCAAGCTGGCTCAATTGTCCCCGGTGAACGAGGCGTGGCAACCCAGCGACTACGTGCCCGACCTTACGGCGCCGCACTGGGTCGAGGAACTCACCGAGTTCCGCAAGGCCGCGCTCGAACTCCCCGACGACCTGCTGGTCGTGCTCGTCGGCACCGCCGTCACCGAAGAAGCCCTGCCCAGCTACCAGACCAGTTTCAACCGGCTGGACGCCGTGCGCGACGCGACCGGCGCGGATCCCGGGCCCTGGGCGCGCTGGTCGCGGGCGTGGACGGCCGAAGAAAACCGGCACGGCGACCTCCTGAACCGCTACCTTTACCTGACCGGCCGCGTGGACATGCGCTCCGTCGAAGTCACGATCCAGCACCTGATCCGCAACGGCTTCGATCCCGGGCACGATGGCGATCCCTACAACGGCTTGGTCTACACCACGCTGCAGGAGCAGGCCACCCGGCTCAGCCACGCCAAAGTGGGAAAACTCGCGCGCCAGGCGGGCGAGAAGGTGCTCGGGCAGATCTGCAACGTCATCGCCGGCGACGAGGCGCGGCACGAAAACGCGTACCGGAGTTTCATGGGCGAGGTCTTCGAGCGGGATCCCGATGGCGCGGTGATGGCCTTGGACGCCATGCTCCAGAAGACCATCACCATGCCCGCGAAACTGATGGAGGACGGCTCGGAACACAACATCTTCGCCTGCTTCTCGGGCGTCGCGCAGCGCTTGGGCGTCTACACTTTCACCGACTACATCCAAATCATCGAGGAGCAACTCGCGGTCTGGAACGTGGCCAAGCTGAAGCAATTGAGCGGCCCCGCGGCTCAGGCCCAGGAGCGCGTCTGCTCCCTGCCGCACGCATACCGGCGCCGCGCCGCGCTCTACGAAAAGAAGTTGGCCCAACAACCCAAGGTCCCGTTCCGGTGGATCCAAGGCCGGATAACCTGATCCCCGTCCGCGCGCAAGACCCACGCCAGGGGCAAGACCCATTTGCCTATGCACGTAGGTGCATCTTTTTTCAGGGTCCGTGAGCAGCGGGCCGGAGGCCGGACATGCGTGCAACATGTGATTTGAATTGAAGTAGCAGAAGCGCGGGCGCGACGCCTGCGGTACGCCGGCGGCCGGCGGAATTGCGAGCGGTAGGCCGGCGCTCCTTATCGGAGTTCGGCCCACGCCTTCCGCAACCATCTACAGCTTGCGCATCACCAGCCCGCTGAGCAGCTTGGGATAGAAGTACGTCGACTTGTGCGGCATCCGCTCGCCGGTCTCGCTCACCTCGCAGACCTGGTCGATCCGTGTCGGGCGCATGATCACCGCGAAGTCGAAGTCGCCGTGCGGCTTGACGCGCTTGAGCGCGTCGTCGACCGCCTTGGTGTAGGCGATGACGCCGTTGCCCTTGGCGTGCGATTCGTTCAGCCCGAGGAGCTTCTTGAGCAGGAGTTCGTGGAGGATCGCGACGTCCAGTTCGCGCCAGTGGTTGCTCTTGCTTCCGGCGAGGTCCTGCATGGCCTTGGCGACGCTGTCCTTGGCGGTGAGGATCTGGCGGCCTTCGCGGCAGGCCAGCCCGAACCGGACCGGCCCGGCGGCGCTCTCGGCGAGCGCGACGAGGTCGGCTTCGCCGGCTTCCTTGATCTCGAAGAGCGCGCCGGCTTTGGCCTTCAGGTCGGCAAGCGTCAGCGGCTGGTGAACCAGGCGGTGCGTGGGGAGGATATGCAGCCCGGGATCGCTCATCGGGACGCACATCATCAGCACGAAGTCGTAGTACTTTTCGGCCTTGAGGTAGGGCGTGCTGTCGTTGCGGCGCCGTTCGTCGCGGTAATTGCAGGCCGTCTCGTAGCGGTGGTGCCCGTCGGCGATGAAGACCTTGCGCGGGCGGAAGGCCTCCATCAGTTTCCGGCAGGTCTCGGACCGGTCCACCACCCACAGCTTGTCGGTGACGGGAATGTCCTCTTTGAGGTCGGCGACGGGCTTGAGCCCCGCGGTGGCCTCCTGCAGGAGCTTGGTGAGGTCGCCTTCGGGATCCTGGACCAGACCGAAGACCGGCGAGAGGTTCGCGCGGCAGGCGCGCATCAGGTTCAGCCGGTCGGCCTTGTGCGAGGGGAAGGTCTCCTCGTGCGGGAAGACCGTGCCCGTGCCGAAGGGCTCGAGTTTCAGCGCGACGAGCATCCCGCGGCGGGTGAGGGTCTTCTCCTTCGCCGGATGGCCGGTGCGAATCGTGTAGCTCTGTTCGTAGACATAAAAGGCCGGCTGGACGTCTTCCTGGATCACGCCCTCGTCCTGCCATTGGTCCAGGAACGCCGCGGCGCGGGTGTAGCGGTTGTCGGTCGGGCCGTCGCCATCGTACTGCCGGCCCAGAATCAGGCGGACGCAGTTGTGCGGGCTGACGCGGTAGAGCTGTTCCTGCTGATCGAAGTCGATTACGTCGTAGGGCGGGGCGACGACCGAATCGAGTGGGCCATTGATTCGAGTGGGGTTGTAACGCAGACCGCGAAACGGGATGATGTTCGCCATGCTTCGCCCCCACGATGCCGGCTCACCGGTGCTGCACCAGTGCAAATTAAGGTAAAACCTAGGCGAGGTCAAGGGGTTATGAGGGATTCCCGAACGTTTTTTACCGCGCCTTGAAGGAACTCGCGCGTTCTCTTCAACTTGGCTTTTGCATCGCGAAGGAACCGCGAATCGAGTACCGCGTGAACCCGCCCGCTCATCCGCCCCTTGGGAGCGTATCCCCGCGCGGCGAGATGCGGGCGCGCAGGCGCTTGATGGACTCGTGCACGCCGCCTTCCAGGCCCGCGAGGTATTCGATCGAGTAGTGCCCGGGGTACTTCCGCGCGGCGAGCGTGTTTAGAATCCAATCGAAATCGACCGTGCCCGAGCCCGTGGGGACCTGCATCTTCCGCGGCGCGGCGTCGCGCAGGTGGACGTGCGCGGCGCGGTCCAGGAACGGCTTGGTGTCCTTCAGGTCGATGCCCTGCATCGCGAAGTGGCTCGGGTCGTACGCGACGGGCAGCTCGGGCAGGACCTCGAAGAGCCGCGCGCACTGCTCGACGTTCTCGAAGGGCGTGTTGAAGTGGAGTTCGATGGCGAACGCGACGCCGTAATCGCGGCCGATGGCGAGCATCTCGCGCATGGTCGCGGCGCTGTCCCGGAGCACGTCCGCCCACGGCAGTTCCGGCGCCTTGAAGCCCGGATAGAACGAGGCGACGCCGACGTTCAGGCGGCGCATGAGCTTCGCGACGGCCTCGACTTCGGCGCGCCGCTGGGCAAGAAGTTCCGGCGCGCGCAGACGCAAGTGGCCGAATGCGGCGTTCACGGCCACGGCCGTGAGGTCATGCTTCGCGAGGGCCGCTTCGGCGCGCCGCGCCTGGGCCTCGAAGTCCCGCGCCAGTTCCGCCGGAATCAACTGCCCGAAGCCGGGAATCGCGATCAGGTCCGCGTGGCGGAAGCCAAGCGCCGCGATTTCGGCGAGCGCGTCCTCATGCGAGGCCTTGAAGGCGGAGGTGGAACAGGCGAGGGCCATTTCGTTACGCCCGGCCTTCCTCAATCATCGCGTCGAGCGGGAAGCGGTCCTGCCGCAGCGGCAGGACGACCGGGCGGGCGAGGCGCGCGGACTCGTAGACGGCCATGAGCGCCTCGAAACCGCGCAGCGCGACGTCTCCCGCCATGGGATGCGGCGCGTCTTCCAGAATCGTCCGGTAAAACGTGCGGTAACCGCCCTCGATGCCGCCCTTTTCGTCCGGGTTCAGCTCCACCGGTCGCCACGGGCCGGCGCCGCCGTCCTTCACGGGCACGGGCTTGTAACAGAAGTCTTCAAGGCCCGCTTCCCAGGCGCCGCCGCGCGCGTCGCCGATGAAGAGGTTGGGCGCGGCGCGGTCGCCGGTTCGCCAGAGCCGCCCGCGCGCGCCGATGAGTTCATAGTCCTGGTAGGCGCGGGAGGCGTCGCGCAGGTCGCCGCAGGCGAGTTCGAAGCGCACGCCGTTCTCGAGCTGAAGGATGGCGAAGCCGCCGGTCTCGACGGCGTGCCCGTAGCGCCGCCCGGCCTGGGCTTCCTTCCGCTTGCGCGCCTGCTCGGGGTCGGCGGGCAGGTCCTCGAAAACGCGGCGCCGCCCCTTAGCGAGCAGGTCCACGCCGGGTTCCCGGTGCAGCATGCCGCTCACCCAGGCGATCCCCGGGTCGCCGAACAGGAAGAGCACGCTGTCGATGACGTGGGTGCCGTCGCTGAGCAGGTCGCCGGCGCACTGGCCGCGCACGAGCTTGATTTCGCCGAGATCGCCGGATTCGACGATGCGCCGGGCCGCGAGCAGGTCCGCGCCGATGCGGCGCTGGTGGTTGACGACGAGCTTGACGCCGCGCTCGCGGCAGACGCGGACCATCTCGCGGGCGTCGGCCATGTGGGTGGCCATGGGCTTCTCGCAGAAGACGCCGCGGACACCGGCCTTCGCGGCCTGGATGGTCATGGGCGCGTGGAGCGCGTTCTGGGTGCAGATGGCGGCGACCTCGGGGCGCTCGGCGGCGAGCATCTCGCCGAAATCCGAATAGGCCTTCACGCCGCGGGCCTCGGAGACGGCCTTGAGGTTGGGTTCGTAGGCGTCGCAGACCGCCGAGAGCGTGTAGCCTTCGAGTTCCGAGAGCAGTCGAGCCTGGTGCCCGCCCATGCCGCCGCAGCCCACGAGGACCGTTTTCAAGGCCGCCACCGCCGCCGCGCTCATCGAGCCGCCTCCGGAAGGGAACGCACGAACGCCCAACTCCGCTCGAGACACTCGAACGGGTCCATCTCCTTGGGCGGGACCATCTCCCATTGCATGACGAGTTTCTTCGGGTCCGGCGCCTGCTCGATCAGCGCCATGTAAATCTCGCGCAGGCCCACGTCGCCTTCGCCCAGCGGCGCGCCCTGGATCACGAACGTGAGCGTCTTGGGATCGGGGCGCACGCAATGGTCCTTGAAGTGCGTGCCGATGGTGTACGGCGCCGCAAGCCTGCACGCGGGGACGCTCTGCTCGCCCACGAGGTACGTGTTGCCGGTGTCGAGAAAGATGCCGAGGTGCGGGACGCGCTTGCAGAGCTCCACGAGGTCGCCGCAGTAGTAGTCGCCGTGGTTCTCGATGCCGAAGGGCATTCCCATCTGGCGGCAGGCGCGCGCGATGGGCGTGAAAACCTCGGCGAGCCGGTCGAGCTGTTCGGCCAGCGAGGGCTTGCGCATGAAGCGGTGGTACGCGCCGACGCCGGTGGTGACGATGGGCGCGCGCAGCAGCGGGCCGCAGACTTCGAGCTCCTTGAGGGCCTCCTCGGTCTGGCGGCGCAGCGTGTCGAAATCGGCTTCCAGCCACTTGAGATGCAGGCCGGCGCTGAGCTGGAGATCGTGTTCGGCCACGAACCGCGCGATCTGCTCGCGGCGCGCGGGGTCTTTCATCTCGCCGAGCCCGATGCCGGTGGACTTGAAATCATGCTCGGCCACGAAACGCAGCTTGTTCATGAGCGGGTCGCCTTCCCAGATCTTGAACGCGCCCGGAAAGACGCCCGCGTAGCCCCACAGCATACGGAAAGCTCCTTGAAGCTCGGCGCGGCCGGCGGCGGGGTTCGGCTTCGGGCCGGCCATGCCGCGCGCCGCGGAAAGGCCCGTGCTCATGTCCTCTCTTGACCGTACCCTATCCGAGATAGAGGCTGAAAGGCCGGTTCGGCGCTTGATCTTGACCGAAACGTGTCCATTCTTGATCCATCCTGGAGGCACCGCGTGGCGAACGTCATCTTCAACCGCAGCGGGTTGGAGCGCTGGCCGCTGGCGCCCTGCCACGTCGCGCAGTTTCACTGGCGTCCGGGCTTCGAGGCGCGCAGCCGCTTCAGCCAGTTCCAGCTTTTCTTCGTCGAGAGCGGCACGGGGCATTACGCGGTGGATGGGGAGCGGATGGAGCTGGCCGCGGGGATGGTCTTCTGGAACAGCCCCGGCTGTTACCGCGAAATCTGGTGCGGCCTCGACGAGTCGCTGAACGTGCTGCTCTGTGGGGCGATGGGCACGGCGCTGCCGGCGCTGGTGCAAGAGACGCTGCGGGAACTCCACGGCGCGCGCCCGCCGGCGCGGGGCCATGAGATCCAGGGGCTGATGCGGACGATGGTCGCCGTCGCCGAGGCGAAGGGGCCGCACTGCGAACGGATCGTCGCGAACTACATCGCGATTTTGCTGCTCACGATCGGCGAGGCGTTCCAGGCCGAGCCCGGCGCGGTTCCGGAGCGGATCCACACCTACCTGGCCTGCAAGCGTTACATGGAGGCGAACTGCCGCAAGCTGCGCTCCGCCGAGGAGGCCGCCGAACGGCACGGCATCAGCCACGAGTACCTGTGCCGGCTCTTCCGGCGCTTCGCGCAGACCACCCCGCACCAGTTCCTGCTGCAGAACAAGATGAGTTACGCGCTGTTCCTGATGGAGACGCACGACCTTTCGATCAAACAGATCGCGTTCCAACTGGGCTTCGCCGGCGCCAGCTCGTTCAGCAAGACCTTTCACCGCGTGATGGGCCGGCCGCCGAGCCATTTCCTGGGGCGCACGCGCGGGGGGTGAGACGGCCGGGCGGGCAAGAGAAAGAAAAAAGCCGCCCCCCTTGCGGAGGACGGCCCCGTGAATCCCCCAGGCTCCGAAGCGCTTACCAGTCGTCGCCTGCCTCGTTCCCGTCGCCGCCCATGACCACCACGCGCCCGCCGCCGCCCGCGCCGGCGACCATGATCCGAACCTGCGCGTTACCGCCGCCGATGACCTGCACGTTGCCCACGGCCTCCTGGGTCTTGGCGATGCCCTGCGCGCGCTTCTCGCGCTCGGCGGCCTTCTCGGCTTTCGCCGCGAGATCCTTCTTCGCGGCCTCGTCCTGCGCGGCCTCGGCCTGCTTGCGATACGCGGCGGCGGCTTTGCGGTAGAGCTTCTCGGCCTTCTCGTAGTTCTGCGCGCGGGCCTCCTTGCGGGCCAGTTCGGCGAGCTTGTCCGGGTCGGTCTCGGCCTCGAACGAGGCGTCCTGGATCAAGCGCTCCAGCCGCGTGCGGACTTCCGTGTCGTCGGTCTTGGCGGCGGCGTCCTTGAGCAGCGGGAGGATGGACGCGCCCAGATCCTTCAGCCCCTTCTCGGCGTCCTCTCGCGCGGCGAACTCCTCGGAGCCCAGATCCTTCACCAGCGCGGCGACCTTCGCCTTCGTCGCGTCGTCGAAGGCCGGCTTGGCGTCCTCGGCGAAGAGCGGGCCGACCAGACCCAGCACGAGCCACAACAGCAATCCTCGTTTCATTTCCTTACCTCCCTTAGGGCGACCTATCCGCTTCTATGGCTAAGAGTCCCCATGCAGGGCGTTGCTTCATGCGTTTAGGAACTTTTGAGGCTGCACGAGGTGGGGACTCGGCTTTCGGATAGCGGATTAATGGCGCGCCGACGCGGACTTCGGCCTGCGCCGGGAGCGCTTCCAGGGTACAAGACGAGAGTTCCGGGAGCCGCTCTCGCATGCACGCCGAAGGGATCGAGCCCTCCTCCGACGCCGCGGCCAGGCAGGCGCGGCGGCTGGCGATCCTCGGCTTGGTCGCGGCCAATTTCTGCTGGGGCTGGTCGTTCCCCACGATGCAGCTCTGCCAAGGCGCGATGACTGGGCACCTGCCGAGCGAGGCGCGGGAGGGCTTCGGCGGGAAGCTGGCCGTGGCGGGGACCTTCATCGCCTGGCGCTTCCTGCTGGCGCTGCTGCTGTACGCGCTCTTGAGCCTGCGCAGCCAGCGCGGTTACACGCGCGCGGACGTGCTGGGTGGAGTGACGACGGGGCTGTGTTTCGTCGCGGGCTTGTTCCTGCAGTTGCTGGGCCTGCGTTTCGTCGCGCCTTCGATCAGCGGGTTCCTGACCGCGCTCGCGGTGGTCTTCGTGCCGCTGGCGCAGACGTTCCTGCTGCGCAGGCCGCTCCGGCCGGGGACGTGGCTGGCGGTGGGACTGGCTTCGAGCGGGATGCTGATCCTGACGGCCGGCGGCGGCGGCGAGGCGGCGGCGCGCGCGCCGTTCCCTTTCTTCGGGGAGACGCTGACGATCCTGGGTTCGGTGGCCTTCACCGGGCAGATCCTGTGCCTGGACCGATTCGGGCGGGAGGCGCACACGGCGCGGCTCACAACGGTGATGTTCGGGACGACGGCCTTGGCCGGGCTGGGCGTGGGGCTGCTGGCACCAGGGGGTGTGGCGTTGTACGAGGCCGAGCGCTTCACGCAACTCTGCTCGGACCCGACCTTTGTATGGACGCTGGGCTCGATCGTGGTGTTCAGCTCCGGGGTGGCCTTCCATCTGATGAACGGGTGCCAGCCGCGGCTTGCGCCCGCGACGGCGGGTGTGCTGTACACCCTGGAACCGGTCTTCGCGACGGGCTTCTCGATCCTGTTGGGGCAAGAGGAGTTCCGGGCGAGCCTGGCGGGCGGAGGCGGGCTGATTTTCCTGGCGCTCTTGACGGTGGCGCGGGGACCCTCCCGTGCTCCGGCGCCCGCCGATTCGGCGCCTTCCACCGGTTGACAGAACTTCACGCGTTATCTACACTTCTCGGCAAGCTTTAGGATTTCGGAGACTGGCGGTGAGCGACGGGGGGGACGCCACGCCCGCGCGCCCCGATCCGTTGTTGGATCTGGCGCCCGCGGCGTTTGTGGAGCGCCTGGAGCCGTTCGAGCGGGTGCTGATCGAACTCAAGGAGACGCTGTACGAGGGCTCCTGGGACCGCGTGCTGGACGACCTGCGCGCGAGGCTGGATGGGCGGCCGTACCTGTTCAAGCTGGGGCAGACGATCGCGCGGGACATCGCGGCGATCGAGCGCATGCGGGCCTACGAACGCAGGCACGGCCTCGAGTTGACGGATTGGATCCGAAAGCCGAATTCCGAATGAGCCGCGCGCGGGCCGCGCGGCGCCGAAAGAGGAGAAGGTTAATGACCGGCATGCGACTGACCCTTACGCGCGGGCGCTCCTGGAACGTGCTGGCCGCGCTGCTGGCGCTGGCCGCCTGCGTCCCCGCGTACGCCCAGCGGCAGGAGCAGTTGCTGGACTCCGCCGAGATCGAAGGGCGCAAAGTCATCCTGCCGGGGGGGCTCCACCTGGAACTGGAGTGGTACTCGCCCGTCGTGGAGGCCGGCCAAGCCGGGCGGATCGTGCGCGGCTGGGTCGAAGGCGAGTACGTGCTCCTTGAGACCGACCGGCAGAACCTGATCTGTGTGCTGCGCAAGGACGGCACGGAGAAGTGGCGCTTGGTCCTGGAGAAGCCGATCCGCTACCGCCCCTGCGTCTCGCGCAACAACGTGGTGGTCAACGTGGACAATTTCCTGGTCGCCATCGAGAAGCGCACCGGCGAGGTGCGCTGGCGGCTGCTGCCGAAGTTCGTGATGAGCACCGCGCCGCTGGTCGTAGACCCGCCGGCCTATCCCAAGGAGTACAAGCCGGAGTGGCAGGATCTGGAGCGGGTCTACGTGGGCGCCTGGGACGGGCGCATCCACGCGCTCACCGTGCGCGGCCGGCTTGCGCAGTATTCGACGGCCCTGGCGGCGCCCGAGTTCGACCTCTTTTACACTTGGCACAAGACCCACGAGACCCGCGGCATCATCACCATGCCGCTGAAAGCCTACGAGGACCAGTTCTACTACGCCTGCGACGACAGCAACGTCTACGCGGTGACCCGCGACGCCGAGACGCGCGCGCCTTACAAGCTGCAGGGCGCGCCGTGCACCAACGTGACCGTCGATACGTTGAACCTCTACGTGGGCGCGCAGGACTACTACGTCTACGCCATCGACCGGCTCACCCTGCGCAAGAAGTGGACCTACGCTTGCGGCGGCCTGACCAAGGGCAACATCTACGCCGACGAACCCGCGCAGCGCCGCTTCGTCTACGTCCCGACCGCCAAGGAAGGGGTCCACGCCCTCGAGATCCGCAGCGCCAGCGGCGGCGGCAGCAGCGCGCTGGTGACGCCCGAATCGTTCGAGGTCGCCTGGAAGGTTCCCGGCGTCGACGGCGTGGCCAGCGCCAGCGAGAAGGTCGTCTATCTGGGCAGCGCCCCCACGAGCGAATTCCCGGGCTACAAGGGCGTCACCGCCGTGGATAAGCAGACCGGCAAGGTGCTCTGGAAGACCGACGAACTCAAGAACCCCGCGCGCTTCTACCTCGAGTTCCACAACGCATGGCGCGACGAGAATCGCCTGATGCGCATCTTCGCGGTGACCGAAGACAACCGCCTGCTCAGCTTCAAGGAGCCGAAGGCCGAATACGGCCCGGTGGTGGAGAAGAAGACCGAGGCGCCCGCCGCCGCTCCGCCGAAGTAGCCGCAGCCGTCCCCGCCAGCCTGCCTTGCGCGCGGTCCCCGGGACCGGCATGGCGATTTCAGCCCTCGAAGCTCCCGATTTCACTTGCCCGCCGTGCGCTTAGTTGACCCCACATTCATCAAACCCCACGCGCTTCGGCGAGTGGGGTCTGCCATGGGTTCGTAACGCTTTTGGTATGCGACAAATAGGAGCACTGCGCGTGACACTTCGCGTCACGTACAAGTGCGAACTTCATGCAGAGAACGAGGTGCTTAGGCCCAATTGGTGCAATCCGTTCGAACCTGCTACGACCGGTTGAACGTTTGATCGGACATTGGCGATATAAGATGTTTTATTTCAATGAGTTATCGTATTAAACCGCGACTCGCCTACGACACAAACCAGACCAGTGGAATATGGGTTGCTTTTAAACACTACTGCACGTAGTGTAATTGGGATTCTGTTGCACATTGAGACGGTGGGGTTGGGTCCAGAGATGATGAGCTTTGGTAAAGGCATGGGCAAGTTGTGGCGCCTGGCGGGCCTCACGCTTTTTGTCGTGACGGTGCTAGCGCCCCATGTGCGAGCCGAAGGCAGCCGCGAACTGACTGCGAACGGCGGGCAACGCCCGCGCCTCGAGTACCGCGACGACTTTACGCCTGCCAACCCCGCCCCGCCGCTTGACGGCGTGCAGCGCCGCACGGTCGTGTACGTGTATGTGCAGCCTGGGGAGACGCTGAACCTGGGTTCCAGCGCGACGGGAATCGGGAACGGTCGAATCGTGATCCGCAGGCCGGACAATACGATCGCTTCGAGCAATTCGACGACGACGGGGCGGATCAACACGCGGGCGCAGGAACTCGCCGGCCCCGCGCCCAATGCGGGCGGCTACACGCCGTGGACGCTGACGGTGGGCGCGTTACAGGGCGGCGTTTGGGAAGTGCACTTCGCGGCGCCGACCTACGGGAATTCGGATGGAAACCCCGCGCCCATCGCCTCGACGGCGCAATGGCCGACCCAGGTAACGGGGACGGATTCCTGGTTCGTGGAGGCCTGGGATGTGACGGTGCGTGATGCCGGCGGCCAGACGATCCTGGGCCGCGCGTTCGTGAATTACTTCGCCTTGATGATGGGCGCCAATAGCCAAGCCTTCAACGCGATCCTGTACGTGATGACCTATGACGGTTATCAGTACCGGATCAACACGACCGGGCTCGATCCGTTCGGATTCATCTACTTCGCGAACAACCGCGGGTTCAAGAACCCGATCGGCGACCCGGTCTATCGGTCCAAGGACGACCCGCTCAATTTCCCGACCGACCTCAACGACCCCGGCCAGCCCGACACGTGGGCCGATATCACGCACAAGATCTTCTTCAATCCGCCCGATCCATTGTTGCCTCTCACCGCCAACAGCCCTACCCCGCAGCCGCAGGCCCTCTCCGGTGCCGGCCCCCGTGCCGGGCGCGGGCCCCACGCCGCCGCCCGTGCAGGAGACCACCTGGCTCCTGCGCCAGCCCGATCCGCCGCCCGTGCCGCAGAACTTCGCGTTTACGGGACTGGAAGGCACGCCCGGGCAGACGGGCACCGATCCGTTGGGAGGGTACTTCTCCTTCGACTCGGACAAGCTCTGCAGCTACACGATCACGCTGGATCTGGATAACAACGGGACCTACGGGCCGCTGCCGGACCGGATCCTGGGCGGGATCGGGCTGATCGGGAACAACTCGATTTTCTGGGATGGGCGCGACGGGAACGGCGTGGCGATCCCTCCGGGGAGCACCTCCTTCGGGGCGCGGATCACGCTGAACATGGGCGAGGTTCATTTCCCGGTCCTCGACGCCGAGAACAACCCGACGGGAATCGAGATCCAGCGGATCAACAACCCGGCGCCGCCGACCTCGCCGAACCCGAACCCGTACCTGGTCTTCTACGACGACCGCTTCATGGCGCCGGGCGGTAACCCGCCGGTCCCGCAGTACGCGCTGATGGGCGTCGACAGCCAGGGCGGCGCGCATCCGTGGAGCAACAACTGGGGCGACCGGGCCGGCGTGGACACCTGGGCCTATTATCCCTCGAACGCGGTGACGCTGGCGGGGGGCATCTCGGTTCGCGAGGCCGATCTTTCGGTGACGAAGACCCACGCGCCGGCGGCCGTCTCGCGCGGCAACCAGATCGTCTACACGGTCACGGTCCACAACGCCGGACCGAGCGACGTGGTGGGGGCGAGCTTCCTCGACGACGTGCCGGCGGGGATCGCCGGGGTGACTTGGACGAGCGCGGTCACGCAGGGCAGCGGCGCCAGTTCGCCGCCGTCGGGCTCGGGCAACGCCGTCTCCGCCAGCGTGGACCTGAGCAACGGCGGGACGATCGTCTACACGATCGTGGGCACGATCGACACGAGCGCACTGGGCTCGCTGCGGAACACGGCCTACATCCTGCGCCCCTTCGACGTGACGGACCAGAACGACCTCTTCCGCGTCGGGGCGGGGAACAACTCGGCCAGCGATTCGATTCCCGTGGCGGACCTGCGCCTTAGCAAGGCAACGGATACGGCCGCGCCGGCGGTGGGCGCCACCTTTAATTACACGGTGCGGGTCTACAACGACGGCCCGGACACGGCGACGGGCGTGGTGGTGCAGGATGTGCTCCCGCCGGGCGTGACGGTCTCGACGGGACCGCCGCCGATACCCCCGGTCGCGACGGCCGGCACGTGGGGCACGGCGACGGGGACCTCGACGCTGAACTACACGGCGGCGGCGGGGAACAACCGGCTGCTCGTGTACGTGATCTCCTTTGAGGAGAATGGGAGCAGCAGCGCACCGGTCTTGAATGGGGTCAGCTACGGCGGCGTGGCGATGGTGCGCGCCGAGCAGGCCCTGCTCGACCAGGGCAACCCCGAATCGGGCGTGCAAGTTTGGTATTTGGCGGACTCGAGCATCCCCTCGGGCGCCAACAACTTCGTCCTGAATTGGGGCAACGACCCCAATGAGGACCGGATCCAACAAGCGGCCATCACGCTGGTGAACGTGAACCAGACCTCGCCGATCCGCTCGACGAGCGCGAACACGGGCACGGGGACGGGGATCACGACGGGCAATTTCGCGGTGCAGGTGGGCGATCTGGCCCTCGCGGCGATCTCCGCCGGCGACGACGGGAACGGCCCCTGGACCATCAACACGGCCGGTTACTCCCCCGCGCAATTGGACGTCCAGTACGCCAACGAGATTCGCACGGGCGTCTTCGCGCGCTCGATCGCGACCGCCGGCAACGAGAATCCCTCGTTCACGTTTAACGGCACGCCGATCCGGCAAGCGATCGTGGGCGTGGCCTTCGCGCAGGTTCCGGCGCCCGTCGCTGCCGTGAGCGTGCTGGACAACTGGGGCAGCGCGCTGGGCAACAACACGCTGAACTACACGGCGGCGGCAGGGAGCAACCGCGCGCTGATTTACGCGCTGGCCGTGGAGGACACCGGCAGCGGCACGCCCAACCTCTCGCAGGTGCGCTACGGCGGGATCCTGATGCAACGGGCGGCGAACCGGCTGGTCAACGCCAATGGCGGCGAGAACCTGATCGAGATCTGGTATCTGCTGGAAGCGAGCATTCCCAGCGGCAGCAACGCCTTCGCCTTGACTTGGACCACGGCCCCCAACGACGCGGACCGTTTCGCGCAGGGGGCAGTGACCCTGGGCGGAGTCGACCAGTCCAGCCCCGTTCGCGCGTCCTCGACGAACACGAGTACTTCCGCCACCGTCAATACCGGCAACTTCGCGGTGGACGCGGGCGATATCGCGCTCGTGGGGATTTCCTCGGGCGACGACGGCAACGGCAACTACACCATGGCCTCGGGGTATGCGCTGGGCGTGGACGACGAAGCCGATAACACGATGCGCATCGGCGCCTTCACGCGCGCCGTGACCGCCTCCGGGAACGAGAATCCGACATTCACCTTCAACGGCACGCCCAACCGGCAGGCGAGCGCGGGCGTCTCGTTCCGGGCGCAGCCGATCCCGTCCGGCCCCGCCGTCACCCAGGGCAGCACCAGCCAGGCCGGCCAGACGATCACGTGGAACGTGGGTTCGCTGGCCGCCGGCGCCAGCGCCACGCTGACCATCCCCGTCACCAACGACAACGGCCTGGCCAAGACGAACGTCGCCCAGGTGACCGCCAGCAACCAGTACGACGAGGATTCCATTCCGAACAACGGCGTGGCGACCGAGGACGATCAGGCCAGCGTGACGACCAACGGCGGCACGGTGGATCTCTCCGTGGCCGTCGCGGCGTCCAACCCGACGCCGGAGGTCGGGCAGCAGGTGACCTTCACGATCACGCTGAACAGCGCCGCCGGCGGCACCGACTCGGGAAACACGACCGTCTCGGCGCCGTTGCCGGCGGGGATCGACTACGACTCCTCCGTCCCTGCGCAAGGCAGCTACGACCCGGCCACGGGCATCTGGGATGTGGGCACCATGCCCGCCAACGCCAGCCGCGTCTTGACCGTTACCGGGACCGTGGCCACGACCGGCGCCAAGACGCTGACGGCGCAGGTCGCCAACACGCTGCTCCCGGACGTGGACAGCACGCCGAACAACAACGTCCCGACGGAGGACGACCAGGCGAGCGTGACGGTCACGCCGGGGTTGATCGACCTCTCGCTCACCGAGACCGTTTCCAACCCCACGCCCGTGCTGGGCACCGACGTGGTCCTGACGCTCACCCTGCGCAACGACGGGCCGAACACGGCGACGGGGGTCACGGTGCGGGGCACGCTGCCGGAAGGCTTGGTGCTCGTCTCCGCGACGGGGACGGGAGGCTCGAGCTACAGCACGGCGACGGGCAACGGGATCTGGACGGTGGGGACCCTCAACTCCGGCGGCGTGGTGACGCTGCAGATCACGGCAACCATGACGGTGGCGAAGCGCGTCGAGCACTATTCTGAGGTCTTCACGGCCAACCAGTTGGACAGCGATTCGACGCCGTGGAACGGGAATTTCCTCGAGGACGACTGGGCGGCGGTGCTGATCACGGGCGGCCCCAACGCGCTGCCGGTGACGCTGGGCCGCTTCGTGGCGCGCGAGGACGCGGGCGGCGCGCTGGTCGAATGGCTGGCGCTGACGGAGATCGAAAACGTCGGCTTCCATCTATGGCGGCGCGCGGCGCTGCCTGGGGACGCGGGCGAGCCCGACTTCGCGGGTGGCGAGACGGCCGGCGAGGCGCCTCCCGCTCCGGAAGGAGCCGGCCGCACGCTGCCGGCGCTCACGGCGCCGGGCGAGTGGGTCGACGCGGGCTGGGAGCGCGTCACGCCGCGGCTGATCGCCGGCCGGCTCTCGAGTCCCTCGGCGAAGGTCTACCGCTGGTTCGACGACCCCGCGCCCGGCGAGTACGAATACGCGCTGGAGACGCTGAGCCTTTCGGGCCGGCGCCAGTGGCACCGCTGGGCCACGCCGCCGGTGCGCGTGAGCGCGCGGGCCGCCGAAGAAGCGCCGGCATCGCCCGAGGCCGTGGAGGCGCTCTTCGAGCGCGTCGCGGCCGGCTTCGAGGCGCTGAGGCACGAACGGGTCGTGGCGGACCTGCGCCGCGTGGGGCGCGACCTGCAAACGGCCAACGTGGAAGTGCTCGCCGAGGCCCGCGCGGCCGGTTCGGAAACCGCAACGGCGGGGGCCTCTTCTCGAGATGCCGATACGCCGGCCGCGGCAAGCGACTTGCCGGGCTATAGCGCGGAGGTCCTGAGCACGAAGTTCGTCCGGCCGCCCTCGAACGGGTACGACGCGGCGAAGGCGCTGGCCCGCGGCAAGGGCGTGCTGCTGCTTGAACAAGACGACCTGCCGGCCGGCTACGACCTCGGTAAGCTGAAGCCGCTCTACGAAGGGCGCAACCTGCGCGCGCTGGCGACGACGGATGCCGGCGGGCTGGTCTTCTACGCGCCGGGCTACGAAGACGCCTACACGGACAAAGACGCCTGGATGCTGCAGTCCACGCGCGGGCGGACCTCGGCGGGTCGCGAACTGAAGGCGCGCAATCTCTTCCGGCCGGGCCGCATGGCGGCGACCGCCGCGCCGGCCCACGCGTCCCTGCGGCTGGAGCAGGTCTACTTCGCCTTCTCGAAGAAGCCGCTGGTTTACCAGCCTTACTTCTCGAACAAGTTCCTGACCGACGGCACGACGCACGACTTCAGCCTCGCGACGCCCTACGCGCTGCCGGGCGGCGGGGTGACGCTGGCGCTGACGGTCTACAGCCAGTCGGCCTCCGATTCGGCCGATCCGGACCACGAGCTGCAGGTGAGCCTGAACGGGACGCCGCTGGGCGTGGCGCGCTGGGACGGCGACCGGCGCACGCTGCGGCTGGTCTTCAACGTGCCGGTGGGCGCGATCCGCGCGGACGCGCCGAATACGATCACGCTGCACACGCCGGACCTCCCGGACGTCGATCAGCTCGCGTTCCTGTACGAGATCGAGATCGACTACTCCCGCGAGCTGCGCGGCGGCGAGCCGATCGAGATCGAATCGGGCGTGCGCGGGCTGGTGGAACTCGCGGACCTGCCGACGGACCGGCTCTGGGTCGTGGACGCGCGGAACCTGAGCGCGCCGCGGCTGGTCGCCTATGAGACCGAGGCGCAGGGCGACGGGAACTTCCGCGCGCGCTTCACCGCGATGCCCAACGGCCGGGGGCACGGCTACTACGTGGTCCCTCAGGGCGCGGAGCTGTCGCCGCTGGCGGTGGTGGAGGCGCGCGTGGAGCCGCTGGCTTCGCGGATCGATTACCTCGCGACCGGCCCGGCGCAGTTCGGCCCGTCGATCCAGCCGCTGCTGGACCGCCGGGCGGAGGAAGGCCTGACGACGCGCTTCGTGGATCAGCAGGTGCTGATGGACTCCTACAACCACGGGCGCTACGGCCCCGGCGGGCTGTACCGCGCGCTCTTCGCGGCGCGCCCGCGCCCGCGCTTCCTGTGCCTGCTGGGGCACACGACGAGCGACTACAAGGACAAGCTGGCGCCGTTCGGGATCGATCCGCTCTGCCCGACGATCCTGGCCTCCTCGAGCCTGTACTCGGAGATCCCGGGCGACCCGGCGTACGGGGACTTCGGGCGCGGGCCGGAGCTCGCGGTGGGGCGCTTCCCGGTCAAGACGCCGGCGCAACTGGACGTGGCCGTGCAGCGCACGCTGGCCTTCATTCCAATCCAAGGCCAGTCCGGAGCCGCCGGGGCGCTGGTGGCCGACCGCCTGGACCTCGAGGCCGGCGACTTTGCCGCCGAGAGCGACGTGCTGGCCGAGACGCGCCCGGACATCGAATGGGCGAAGCTGTACCTCGGCGTGAACTACCCCAACGCCGCGAGCCTTACCTCGGACCTCGCAGTACAGGCGACGCAGTTTGCAAACCTGGTGATCTTCACCGGTCACGGGGCCAGCTTCCAGCTCTCGAAGGAAAACGTGCTCGACGGAAACAAGGCCAAGGCCTGGCGCGGCAACTGCGTCTTCCTGCCCGGGACCTGTACGGCCAACTACTTCATGCACGACCTCGCGGTGCTGGACACGCTGCCCGAGTTGTTGCTGATTCAGCCGCAAGGCGGCATTTCGGCCTCGATCGCGTCTTCGACGTACACCTCGATCCACTCGCTCGCGATCTTCCAGAAGCTGCTGCTGGAAGAAGCGCGGCCGGGCCGGACCTGGGGCGAGGCGCTCAAGGCCGCGCAGTTGCGCGCCCGGGACCTCTCGAAGGGCGACGCTTCCTACGCGGAGCACCTCGGAGACCTGGTCTACGGGGAGTGCCTGCTGGGCGACCCGGCGCTGCCGATCTACGCGCCCTGACCCGCGCGCCGCGCCCGATGCCGGATAAGGACCGCCCGCCAGGGCGGTCTTTTATTTGGGGCCGATGGCAGGCGGAACGGCGCGACTCAGAATTCCTGGATGCGCCGGACGAGTTTGCGCAGGACGCGCACTTCGTTGATCTTGAGCCGGCGCTCGGGCTGGGCGCCGTCTTCGGCCAGCAGGCGCAGTTCGAGCCCTTCGTCCTCGAAGAAGACGCGCCGGAAGACCTGGAGCGCGTCGGTATGAACCAGCGCGAAGTCGCCCGCCTGAACCTGCGGCTGATCGGCGAAGACGAGCACCTCCCCCGAGCGGAAGCCCGTCGGCCCGCCCAGCATCGCAGGATCCTGAAGCCGCAGGCCGAAGCAGCGCCCGGAGATGGGCAGCAGTTGGAGCGTGAGCTGAACCTTGCCGATGGGAAAGCCCGAGGCGTCGAATTCCAGGCGCGGACTGTTTTCCGCCTGATAAAGGGGCACCGCGGCGAGCCGGCCCGCGAAGAGCTGCCCGGCGTTGCGGGGGGAGAGGACCGCCCCCCACTTCGCTTCCACCTCGCGGACCTTCGATTCGCTGAGCAGCTCGCGGACCTCCAGATCGAGGGCCATCGCGACCTTCTCGAGCGTCGAGCGGCGGGGCACGACCAAGCCGTTCTCGATGCGGGAGAGGTTGGGCTGCTTGAGGCCGGTGAGCGAAGCGAGTTCGGACTGCCGCATGCCGCGCTCCTTGCGGAGCAGATGGATCACGCGACCCACATAGCGGTGCACGGGCGGAATGCTATCTTTGCTCATAAGCGCATGCATTTTCTTTAGAGCTGTCTGTTAGCGACCAATATCGAACGTAACAAATGCACCAGTTGAATGAAAGATATACGAGATGGAAAAGGAAAGATTATTGTGAGGTAATCAATTGCACGGTGCTGCACGTGCTGGAGGCGCAGCCGTTCCAAGGTCTTGGCTCACGGCTCCGTGCATTCACGCCAAGCGGAAGCATCAGGAGCCAGACTACTTCAGCTCCAGGGGATACTCGCGGTACTCGCCCTGGATGGTCCAGCGCACGCGGTAGCGGCCGGGAGCCAGATCCCGTGGCGTCCAGTCCACGACGAGGATGCCGGCGCGCCCGTCTTCGCCGCCGGTGGTAGGGCCGTGGCGGATCTCGGCGAGCCTCTTCGCGCCGTCTTCGGAATACAGGTCGATCTCGAGTTCCGCGGCGAGGCGGCTCTTGCTGACCAGGGTGGTCTGCTGGCCTTTATCGAGGCTCATCGGGAGCGCCGCGGCCATCGCCAGGAAGCGTGAATTCGATACGGGGACAGCCAGTTCGCTGACGGGCAATTCGGGATGCTGGCGTTCGAAGCTCGGTGGAGCGGACTGGGCGATGCCGCCAAGTTCCCGGATCGTGGCGTCGAAGTCGGCGAGGGGCGTCCAGAGGCATCCGGCGAGCTGCTTGAAGTCGCCGCCGGGTGGCTTGGGGTCCGGCTCATGGCCGTAGGCGGCCGCGTAGACCGCGCGATTGCTGTTGCGCCAGAGCGGTTTCTCGCGGTCGCCGTTCCACATGACCTTCAGGTTGGTGTTGAGGATGCGCTCGAGGTCCGCGCGCGCGAAAGTCAACCCGGAGTGGTAGGCCTCGACGAGCTGCCGCACTTCGCCGGCCTGGTAGTTGCGGTAGGGATGGACGTTGACCCAGTGGACCAGCGCATGGGGTGCGGCGCGGTCGACGTCCCAGGGTCCGAGCGGCTCCCAGTAATTCCAGACGTAATGGCCGTCGAAGAGGCACATGCGGGCTTTCATGAAGTTGAAGATGCGGAGCGCCTTGGCGCGGTAGGGTTCTTCACCGGTGATGCGGTAGATGCGCAGGCAGGCCAGCGCCATCTCGTTCTGCTTGTTGAAGGGCAGGCTGTTGGCGGACTTCGCGGCGCCTTTGAGTTCCCAGGTCTTGCCGTCGTCGCTGAGGTAGCGGTCCCAGGAGACATACCCGCCGAGCGGACCGTCCTCGCGCCAGGTGCCGCGGCGGTCCCACTTTTCGATCAGGTGCTTGCGCGCCAAGTCGAGGTACGCGCGGGCGGCGCCTTCGTACTTAGCCTTCAGCGCTTCGTTACCGCTTTTCAGGATCAGCTCCGAGAATTCCAGCAGCGGATTCACCAGGATCGCGTCGCCGATGTGGACGTCGCAGGTAACCTTCTTGTCGTAGATGAAGGGCCCGACCCAGCCCTTGTAGCCGTCGGGCGCCTCGTGGAGTTTTGCGAGCACGGCTTCGTAGTACGTCACGCCCGCGGCGAGCCAGGCCGGATCCTTGGTGCGGCGATAGCCTGCGACGAACCCGTCCATGCCGTAGGCGGCGTGCCAGCAGACGCCTTCGCCGGTGCGCGTGCCTTCGAGCTTGAGCATCGGAGTGCCAAGGCGCTCCTTGAGGAGCGCATCGGGTTGCAGGTCGCGCTCGCCGCCCAGCACCGCGCTCGTCGCCATCGCCGCCATCAGCAGGATCCTCGATTTCACGCCGGGTTCTCCGGGAGCTCGCCAGGATTTCTACCCCACGGCGCTGGCAGGATTCTACGAAAGCAGGTTGCGCGAGTTGAACGATCTTCGGCACGTTGAAAACGCAGCGGGGGGGCGCCGGCCCGAAAGCTCAGAGGTGCTTGATCTCGAAGATCATCTGTTCGAGTTCGGTGAGCTTGTTCTGGATCTCGATGACGAACGAACCGTCCTTGGGCGGCGCGTCGTCGGTGAACTCGACCTTGGCGGGGCTGACGTTGGCGTAGAGGGCCTTGTAGCGGCGGTTGACGGTGAAGCGGATGGGCTTGATGCGCGGCTTCAGGTCGGGCTTGGGCGGTGAATCGAGGCTTTCAAGCGCGGCCCCGGAAAAGTGGATCACCCAGGGGAATTTAGTGCCGTAATAGGTTTGCGATTCGCCGTGGATATCGAGCGTCTTTTGGGCGGCGAGATCCTTCGGAATCGGGACTTTGATTTCCATGTCGCGCCTTTCGTGTACCTACCTGCATGAGACGCCGTGGATGCCGAAATCTTCAATATAGTATATCACAAAGCGGGAGCCTGTGAATAGGGGGGCGCGCTCGTGCGCGCTTCAAGCGCGCGCATAGAGTTCCTTGCGCCGGCGTTTCCAGAGAAACTCTCGCAGGTCCACTTTCCGGCCGCGCCCATGCCAGTGCGGCGAGCGGACGGGCCCGTCGAGGTCGATCTCCGCGGCCAGCACGCGCGTGCCTCTGGCGGTCTGCGCGAGCACGCGGCCGAAGGCGTCGACGACGGCGGCGCCCGCGCCGCGCGCGGGCATGCCCGGGGCGAAGCTGTAACTGGAGAAAATCAGCGGCATGCAGTTCTCCGCCGCACGGGCGCGCGCCAGGGTCACGAAGAGTTCCGAATTTCCCGCGGTGGGCACGACGAAAAAACGCGCGCCCAGCGCGCGGTGAGTGCGGGCGATCTCCGGGAAGTTGACCTCGTAGCAGGTGATCACGCCGGCCAGGCCGGCGACGGTGCGCAAGGGCGCGATCTTGCCGCCCGCGGCGATGCCGCCTTCGGGGCCTTCGTCGGGAGCCAGGTGCGTCTTGGCGTACGCGCCGAGAATCTCCCCGTCGCGGCCGACGGAAACGGTGAGGTTCAGCAGCTTGCGCCCCTGCCAGGCGCAGATGCCGTAGAGCGCTCCGATGCGGCGGCGCGCGCAGGCTTCGCGCACGGCCGCGGTGAAGGGGCCGCCGGGAAAGGCCTCGGCCAGCCGCCTGTGCGGACGATCCGGGAGCGCCATGGCCTCGCGCGTGCGCTGCACGTCGACGTACTCGGGGAAGCAGACCAGGCGCGCGCCGGCATCGGCCGCGGCGCCGATGGCGCGGAGCACGCGCGCCTTGCGCTGCTTGAGGCTTGCCGGGCGCATGGAGACCGGGGTCACGGCGACTCGCACGAGGTTCATGTCGTTGGCGCTCCAGGACGAATTCACTGTACCGCAATTTTCGCCGCGCGCCTCGCGGGTCCTTTGGGCATCGGCTAGGCTTACCGCGCGCCGAGGCATCGGGCGGAGGAGCGAACATGGCAAGGCACGGCACGTACGCGGGGACCTTCTCGATCTGCGCGCTGGACCCGGACACGGGCGAGGCCGGCGTGGCGGTGGCCTCGCGCTGCTTGGCCGTGGGCGGGTTGGTGCCGTACGCGGAGGTCGGCGTCGGCGCGGTCGCCACCCAGGCCTGGTGCAATCCGAAGTACGGCCCGGAGGGCCTCGCCCTGCTGCGCAAAGGCCTTTCGGCCGGCGAGGTCGTAAAGCGGCTCATCGCGCAAGACGCGACCCGCACGCCGGACGAGCCCCAGGCTTCGAAACGTTATCTTGAGGAAGGCCTGACCGAGGAGGGGCTGGACTTTTTCCGGCTGAAGGAGTGCGGGGAAATCCTCTGGCTCACCGCGCGAAACCGGCAGGTTGGCGTCGTGGACCGCGAGGGGCGCGCGGCGGCCTACAGCGGCCCGAGGATCTTTCCCTGGTTCGGCTCGATTGCAGGCGCGGGCTTCTGCTGCCAAGGCAACATGCTGGCGGGCGAGGAGGTGGTCAAAGCGATGGCCGAGGCCTTCGTGGCCGCGCGGAAGGCCGGCGCGCCCATGCCTGTGAGGTTGATGAGCGCCATGGAGGCTGGCGAAGCGGCGGGCGGCGACAAGCGCGGGAAGCAGGCGGCCGGAATCTTGATCGTGCGCGACCAGCAGCATTGGACGAAGTCCGACCGCTGGTGCGATGTGCGCGTGGACGACCACGAAGCTCCGCTCGACGAACTGGCGCGGGTGCTGAAGAAGGGCGGCTACCTGGAGTGAGGCGTGCCGGCGGCGGCCTTGATTCATTCCGGGCGAGGGGAGCTGCGAAAAGGCACGGCGATGCGCACGGTCTCCGGCCGGGCGGGGCACATCCCGCAAAACGGCTCCTCCTGCAAGGCCAGGAAAGCCTCCAATTCGGCATCCGGGCAATCCGGCTCCAACGGGCGGTAGGCGAGGTACGGCGCCCAGGCCGGCGACAGCTTGCGATGGCGGTCTTCGAGCTTCAGGTAGGCGAGCGGGCTGCATTTGTAGAGCCGGCCTTCGAACAACTGCCGCGCTTCCCGCGAGAGACAGTGGCTCCAGCTTGCGCGCGGGTCGCCGTCGTCGAAAGGTTCGAGCGCTCCGCCACGATCCTTATAGGTGCGCTGCCACCAGGCGCTCGACGGATAGAAATTCACTCGAATCCCGAGCGAGTCGCGCCATTCCAGCGCGAGGTCCAGCATCGGCTGGACACGGGCCATGTACTCCGGGGCGTGATGATGCACGGAGACGAACAGGCGGGCGTTGCCGACCTCGAGCATGACCCGGGGCAGGTCGGGATGGCGATCCAGGAAAAACCCGTTGGTGACGATGCGCAACACGGCTTCCGGAAAATGCCGCCGCGCCAGGCGCAGCCAGTCGCCGAGGCGCGGATGGAGGGTGGGTTCGCCGCCCAGCAGCGAGAGCGAGCGCGGCGCGAGTCGGCGGCTCCATGGCGCCATCCAGGCCTCCGCCTCTTCGAGCGAGACGAGCCCCTTGTGGCCCTGGTTGGAGAAGTGCGTGCAGCTCTCGCAGGCGAGGTTGCAGGCGTGGGCGACGTGGATCTCGAGGTTTTCCAAGACGACCTTGCGATTCACGTAAGCGCCCCTTGGGCCGGCGGCTATTTCGCGGGCGCGGGCTCGCAGGCGCTCCGGAGCGCTTCCAGCGCGGCCTTGTAGTCGGGATCGGCTTCGGCCTCGGCGATCCGCTGGATCCTGCCCGGCAGCGACTGCGCGACCTCGGGGCCGATGCTGGGCGCGAGCCGCGGCAGGCTTTCCTTGATCTGACGCGCGTAGCGAGCCAGGTCGGGCTTGCTGTAGACGTTGGTCTCGGTGAGGGTCGTCACCGCGCCATCGAGAATCTGAGTCATGCCGGCCTTCATGCGGTTGAAGCCGGCCATGCGTGCCAGATACGTGGGGTCGTTCTTGTCCAAGCTGGGCAGGAATTCGTCCACGACGCTCGATGCCTGGTTGGCCACTTTCAAGACGTACGCCAGCAACTCCAGAATCTCGCGCTGGTAGCCGCGCTGCTGGGAGAGCGGCCCGTAATAAAGCATCAGCAGGCCGTTGAACTTGAGCATGAAGTCCGAGACGCCAGGGAGGCGTTGGTCGAGGGCCACGTTCGCGTCGCGGAACGGAGCCAGGTTCTCGTCGGAAACCATGCGCTTGAAGACAGCCTGCGAGCGGGGGCTTTCGATGCGCGGCAATTGCTGGTCGTCCTTGGCGGCCAGGTCCCGCAGCACCTGTTGAGCCTTGTCCATGTCGGCGCCGGTCCAGGGCCGGTCGAGGGGCGGCAGGCCCGCCTCGGCGTAGGCTTCCGGGGCAAGCGAGCGGTCGCCGAGCGCCGTTCCGGAGGTGACCGGCCCCGCGGGCGGCACCTCGGCGGGCATGGGCGGCTGGGTCTTCGGGCTCCCCTGTCCGCATGCCGCCAGCAACAGGGCCAGCGGGGCGCTCAGCAGGCATGCGCGGCGAACTCGAAGGCGCGTCATGTGGGACTCCTGAAGGGAGATGGAAGCAGCCTAATCGGGCCGCTCGAGCATGCCAGCCGGACTTCTCGCCCGGCCAAAGCCAGCAAAGAGCGCGACCCCCGTTGCCGGGGGTCGCGGTAGGAAGGGGCGCGGGGCCTGACCGCGCCTGCGAAGTGGCGGTTGGGACTACGGCTGGGCTGGAATCTTGAGGCTCATCCCGATCTGCATGCGCCTAGGATCGAGGCCGGGATTGGCGTCGAGGAGGCGCTTGATGCTCTTCGGGCCGCTGCTGCCGAGGTGCTGGTGGGCGATCCCGCCCAGCGTATCGCCGGCCTGGACGACGTAGGTCCGTGGCGCGGCGGGCACGGTTCCAGGAGCGGAGGTCGCTTGCGTGGCGGCGGCCTGGGCGGCCGGCAGGTTCGGGAGCTTGAGTTCCTGCCCGATCTTCAGGCGCGCCGGGTCGAGGCCCGGGTTGGCGTCGATGATCTTCTGCGCGTACTTGCCGTCGCCGAAGACCTTGGCCGAGATCTTCCAGGGATTGTCGCCGGCTTCGACGGTGTAGAGGCGCTCCGGCGCGGGCGCCGGTTCGGGCTCGAAGGCCGGAAGCGGGCTCGCCGCGGGATGGTGCGCGGTGCTGGGCTGGGAGTTGGCCGCGGTGTATTCGATCGGCGGCAGCGTGGCGGTGTTGCGGGTCGCCGCGGAGGCCGTGGCGGGTCGCGCCGGCGCCGGCGCGGGGTAGCCTTCATCCGGCAGATCGACGACCTCGGCAAGGGCGTTCGAGGACGCCCCGGCCGGGTTCCGTGCGCCGGCGGGAGGCGGGTCGAAGGGCGGGGTCGGGTGGTCGTTGCGGAAGGCCTCCACCGCCGCCATGCGGGGATCGCTGCCGTCCGGCGGGGCGCCGGCCTCGAATTCCGAGAGTCCGGTCATGTGGTAGTCGGCCTGGGTCTGCTCGGCGGCGTGAGGCGCGGACAATTCGGCCTCCATCTGCTGCGAGCGGTTGTGGATGGCCCGGGCCACCAGCAGGGTGACCATGAGGCCCAGCACCAGCACGACGGCCAGTCCGATGCGCGCGTCCCGTTTCATGCGGCTTGTCCTCCCTGAGCCGGCCAACCGGCCGGCGAAAGCGGCGCTGCGGGGCCTTCCCGGCCGGGCGCGATAAGCCGTGCGCGCCGATGGGTCGGAAAGCCCGGTCAACCAGAGGTAGGAATCGGCCAGAAGGGCCAGGCAAGCGCACTAAATCTTTGCGACGGATGCAGGGAGGAGCGGCGCTCAGGAGCCCAAGCCGACCTCGCGCCCGCGTTCGGCCGAGGCGTAGGCGGCCTCTAGCGCGCGCATCAGGGCCACGCCCTCCCGGGGGTGAGCGGGCGAGAGGTCGCGGGCCTGGACGGCATCGAGGAAGGCCCGGATCTGGCGCTCGTAGAGGTTGTGCTGGTCCTTGGCCACGCCCTTGGGATCGATGGAGGTATCGGTGACCGCGCCGCCGTCCTCGCCAAAGAGTTCCACCGGTTGCCCGGGCCGCAGGCGCAGGCCGGCGCGGTCGCCGAGCAGATCCGTCGAGAACGGCGTCTCGGGCAGATTGACGGCGAAGCTGCATTCCAGGATCAGGCTGGCCCCGCCGCCAAGCCGGAAGAGGCAGACGGCCAAGTCCTCCACGTCGCAGATGCCCGTATTGCCGCTCTTGGGCCCGCTCTTCATGAGCTGTACGACCTTGCTCTCGCGGAGCCGGGCGTGGGTCACGGCGGAGACGGCCTCGATCCGCGGATAGCCCAGCAGCCAGAGCGCGCGGTCGAGGAGGTGGCTGCCGAGATCGGCGAGGACGCCGCCGCCGGAGAGCCGCTTCGTGGTGAACCAGCTCCCCTGGGTCGGGTATCCACGCCGGCGAAACCAACGCGCGCGCACGTGGTAGACCTCGCCGAGCCTGCCGGCGTCGAACTCGGCCTTGGCGCGCACGGATTCGTCGGCGTAGCGGAGCAGGAACCCGTAGCGCAGCACGCGCCCGTGCTGGACGGCCGCGGCGGCCATCCGTTCGGCTTCGGCGGCGTTCATGGCCGGCGGCTTCTCGCAGAGCACGTCCTTGCCGGCTTCGAGCGCGGCGACGGCCTGGTCGGCATGGAGCGCGTTGGGGCTGGCGATGAGGACCGCGTCGAGATCCGGATCGGCGACGAGTTCGCGCCAGTCCGCGTACCCGCGGTGCGTGCCGGCGAGGGTCTTGGCCTCGGCGAGCCGGTTCGCGTCGCCCCGCGCGACGGCGGCGATTTCGCAGCGCGCCGCATGGGCCTTCAGCGCGGGCACGTGAAAGCGCGCGACGACGCCGCCGAATCCGAGCAGGCCGATGCGCAGGGGTCGGGAGCTCATCCGTGTGCCTCCAGCGTCCAGAATAACCTCGCGCGGCGCCGGTTCGAACCCGATTTCCGCATTGACCCCGGTGGGGCACGGGTGAAAATCCTTCTTGAGAGAAAGGAATCAAGAGCGTGGAACGCAAGACACGGCAGCGAGAAGCGATCCGAAACGCGATGCAGAACACTTCGCGCCCCCTGGGCCCGCAGGAGATCCTCGCAGCAACTAAAGGGGTGGTGCCAGATATCGGGATCGCGACGATTTATCGCGCGTTGAAGGAACTCGTCGCCGAAGGCTGGCTGCGCAAGGTCGAACTGCCCGGCGAGCCGGCCCGCTACGAGCGCTCGGACCTGAAACACCATCATCACTTCCACTGCCGGACCTGCGGCAAGGTTTACGACATCGACGGTTGTTCCGGCGAACTGAGCAAACTGACGCCCAAGGGTTTCCGCGTCGAGACGCACGAGATTCTGCTCTTCGGGCTCTGCGCGCAGTGCGCGCGCAGCGCGTAGCGGTTGCACCGTGCCGCGCCGGCTTCTATACTTTCAGGCGTTCCCCGTCGATTCGCGCCGCCACCCCGCAAGCACAAGGAGTCGAAGCATGGCCGCACTCAAGGTCGAGACGCTGACGCCGGGCGCCGGAGTCCAGGCGACGGCCGGGAAGACCGTCTCGGTGCACTACACCGGATGGCTCGTCGACGGCACCAAGTTCGACAGCTCGGTGGACCGCAAGGAGCCGTTCGAGTTCCGGCTTGGCGCGGGCCAAGTGATTAAGGGTTGGGACCAGGGCGTAGCGCAGATGAAGGTGGGGCAGAAGGTGAAGCTGACGATCCCGCCTGAGCTGGGCTATGGCGCGCGCGGCTTCCCCGGCGCGATCCCGCCGAATTCGACGCTGATCTTCGAAGTCGAACTGCTCGCGGTGAAGTAGCAGTTCCGAGTTCCGAGTTCCGAACTTCGAGTTCCAAGCGGGCGGGGCCGCGGTTATTCGCGCGCGGTTTCCCGTTGACAATGGTTAAGTGCGACCAGCGCCAGCGCGGTGCAGAGCAGCGGGTCGTCCTCTTTCATCAGATGGCTCTCGGTATTCAGAAAGCTCCCGTCCGGGCGCTGGCAGGCGGCGAGCGCGCGGGCGAGCGCCTCGCGCCAGGCGCCGGGAAGATCCAGGGCGGCGTGCGCCTCCGCGCGCACGGCCCAGTGGTAATAGCGGATCGCGGGCGCGTACGAGTCGGGTACCTCGATGGAGACGCCATCGGGCAAATCGTAGTTCGTATGCCGCTCCAGCCAGCGCCGCGCCTCCTTTAGGCGAACGTCCTCTTGGCCGGCTCCGAGCGCCAGCAGCGCCAGCGCGCCATCGCAGGTCGCCGTGGCGTAACTGCGGAAATATGGGGCGAGTCCATCGCGGGCCGGTTCCACGCCGCCCTTGTTCGCGGGGTAGACCACGGGCGATAGATAAAACCCGCCGTCGAACGCTCCGCCGTATCGCTTGGCGTCCGGCCAGGGCTCGGGCGCGGGCTGCCGGCGTGGATGTTGAGGCAAGCGCTGAAGGAGCGCCAGAAACCAGGCGGCGCGCTCGCGCGCGGGTTCGTCCAGGCCGCCGGCATCGTGCAGGGCTTCGAGCACGCGGCGGGTGTGCGCGAGGTCCATATGCCCCGGCGAGCTTTGCGGCATGGGCCCGAAGCCCCAGCCGCCGTGCGCGGCCGCTTCGCGCCCGTATCCATTCCGTTCCTGGAACTGCATGGCCGCGAGTCGCTCGCGCATGCGCGAGCGGATGGGCGCGTCGGCAGGCTCGTTCGCGCGGACCAGGCAGCGCAGGGCGTACGCCGTCGCGTAGGTGGGGTACTCTGCGATTCCGGGTTCGTGCAGGCCGAGCCAGCCGTCGGCATCGACCCGCGCGCGAATGAAGTCCAGGGCGCTCCGGACTTGCGCCGCGTGCAGGGCCGGCGCGTGGTCGCGGTCGGTAAGCGCGAGAAGGACGAACGGCGTCAGGGCCTGGCCCGCGCGCAGCATGCCGTAGGTTTCGCTGTGCCAGCCGCCGTCCCGGCCTTGGCGGCTCCAGAGCCACTCGCGGGCCCGGCGCAGGCTCGCCTCCAGCGAGGAGGTTTCCCGATCTGCGGCCTGGAGTTCGGCGGCCGGGCTCGCCGCGGCAAAGGCCGCCGCCAGCAGGGCCGCCCAGAAAAGCCGCGCCGCCGCTCGACCCCGCAAGGTTTGCGGGAAGGAACGGCGGCGCGGGGCTGCAAGCCGGGCCGTCATCGCGTCATTCGGCCTTCGGCTTCTGTTCGCGAGCCTGCTGCGCGACGCTCAGGAGCTGCTTCGCATCGCGGTCGGTCGTGAGACACTGCACGGCGGCGGCGGTGCAGAAGACGGGACTCGTGATGCAGTGGTGCCCGCTCCAGGTTCCGTCGGGGTTCTGGATCTTCTCCAGGCGTTCGTGCATCTTGGCGTTCCACTTATCCCAGCGTTCGCCGCCTGCGATGACGAGCGATTCGCTGGTCAGCATGTAGCTGAGGAACTCCTCGCCGCCGTTGTTCCCGAAGCCGGCAAGCAATTGCTCATCTTCCAGGCGCTTGAGGGTCGCCTCGGTGCGCACGTAGGCGTCGGCGAGGCGTTTGGCCGATGCCAGTTCCGAGGCCGTAGCAGGCTTTTCGCCGCCCAGGGCCATGGCGATGTTCTTTTCGTCGACCTCCGCGTTTTCATGTAGCTTGCCTTGGGCCTTGGCCTCCTCGATGAGTTCCTTGGCCGCGCGCGCTTCGCCGGCGCTGGCGCGCTGCCCGCCGGCAAAGGCGTAGAGTTCCACGCCGGCGCCGCCCTTGGAGGCGTCCGCGGCCCCGGTCTGCGCGTTCACGTTGCCCTTCTGGAACTCGCGCGCCTTCTTGAGCGCCTTCTCGTCGATGTCGCGCCCTTCGGCCTGCGCGAATTCGAGCGAAGAACAGTTGAGCGAAGAGAGCAGGACCGGCGCCCAGCCCGTGCCGCCGCCCCAGCTCCCGTCGGCGGCCTGCGATTTCTGCAGCTTGGCGAGGCACTTGTCGATGGCGCGGTTCACCCCGTCGCGAAGCGGATCGCCCTTCTCGAGGCGCGGGAGCACGCGAATGAAGAACTGCATGGCCATGGACGTATCGATCGAATCGCCCAGCTTGGACTGGATCTGCGTGCCCATGAGTTCGGTGATGCGCGGCCCGCTCTCGGGCGCCTGTTCGACGACCTTGACCAGGTAATTCGCGGCGCGGCGGACATGGTCCTTGTAGGCGCCCTGGTCGGGGGTGTGCCCGGCGCGCAAGAAAGCGCAGGCGGTGAACGCGGTCGTTGCGGGATCGACCTGGACCTGATGCGGGTCGCGGACGTCCTGACGCGCATGCGAGCCGGCGCCCCAGCCGCCGTCCGGGTGCTGCGCCTTGGCCAGCCAGCCCAGGCTCTTTTCGACGAAGGGCGGGATCGGCAGCGGATCGATGGCCCGCCCGCCATCGGCCAGCGTGGGGTCCTTCGGCGGCTGGAGCGTAACGCCGCTGTTATCCACGACGAGTTTGCTCGGCGGAGCGGTCACGACCGATCCCGAGCCCTTTCCCGAAGGCGGTGCGCCGCCGGGTTCGACCGGTCTTGGCGAGGCGGTGTCCTTCTCGCCCGTCGCGCATCCCATGCTCAAGGCAAGCAGCGCGGAGCTGCCCAGACCTGCGGCGAATCTCGTCCAGCGCATGTGCAATTCCTTTCCAATACGGGGTTGAATTTCCCCTCCAACCAGATCCTTGGACGAATTTTCCGGCCAAAGGTTGCGATAAAGACGCTGGAATTGAGTCCCGCGGCGTAAGCGCCGCGTAAAATCCCGCCGGGCAATCTGAACTCCCTTCGCGCGCAAGGCCGGTTAGCATTCGAGGCATTCGCGTCACCGAGGGGAAGCCGCAGATGCCCGATGAAGCGCCGCGCAAGATCGAGATCGAAAAGCTGGACAAGGCCATGGCGGCCGGGGGGCAGGGCGCGGGCGAGCTGACCTGGCGCGCGCCCGATACCGCGCCCTTCGAGCTGACGGGTTTCCCCTGGCATGCGCGGGACCGCGTCTACCGGCGCCTGCCCGTGAAGCCCGCCCATCCGATCCGCGAGCCGGTGGACAACCTGGCGTGGTGCACGGCCGGCGGACAGATCCGCTTCGCCAGCGACAGCCCGCGCGTGAGCGTGCGGGTGCAATTGCGCGCGCCGGCGGGCATGGTCCATATGCCCGCGACCGGCCAGTGCGGATTCGACCTGTACGTGGGTCCGCCGGAGGCGGTCTGGTACGGGAACACGACCAAGTACCCGATTCGCGAGGACCGCTACGAAATCGAACTGTTCAAGCACGCGGACAGGGCCATGCGCGCGTTCACGCTGTACTTCCCGCTTTACCAGGGCGTGCAGTCGGTGGAGCTTGGCCTCGAGCCGGGCGCGAGGCTCGAAGCGCCCCCGGCGCGGGCGCGGGAAGGCCGGGTCGTCGTCTACGGCACGTCGATCACGCAAGGCGGCTGCGCGAGCCGCCCCGGCATGTGCTACACGAATATTCTGAGCCGCGCGCTGAACCTGGATTTCGTCAACCTCGGCTTCAGCGGCAACGGGAAAGGCGAGCCCGAACTAGCGCGCCTGATCCTCGAGATCGAGAAGCCGATTCTATACATCCTCGATTACGAGGCGAATACCGACCTCGACGGCCTGAAGGCCACGCTCGATCCGTTCATCCGCATCCTTCGCGAGACGCGGCCGGCGCTTCCGATCCTGGCGCTCTCGCGCATCCCCTTCGCCGCCGACCGGATTCACGCGGACCGGGCGCAGGCGCGCATCGAGCGAAGGGATTTCATCTCGGCCACCGTGGCGCGACTGAAGCGCGAGGGCGACGCGAACCTGCATTTCCTGGACGGCGGCGAACTGCTGGCCGTGGGCGGGTACGAAGGGACCGTCGACGGGGTGCACCCGACCGACCTGGGGTTCTGGAGCATGGCGCAGGCGCTGGAGCCGGTCGTGCGAAAGCTGGCGCGCTGAGCGATGCCCTTCGAACTCGACCGCATCGTGCCCTGGGGGCGCTCGTACGGCGAATACCTGCGCATGTTCGCCTTGGGCGAGGCGGAGCTGCGCGGGAAGATCCTCGACGTGGCCGGCGGCCCGGCGAGCTTCGTCGCGGAACATGCCGCGCGCGGGGGGTACGGCGTGTCCTGCGACCCGCTGTACGCCCATACCTCGAGCGAGATACAGGAGCGGATTGACGCGACGTACGAGACCGTGCTAGAGCAGGCACGCGCCAATCGCGGACAGTTTGTCTGGAAGGAGTTTCGCGACCCGGACGACCTCGGCCGGGCGCGGCGCGCGGCGATGGCGGCCTTCCTGAGCGATTACCCGCTGGGCGTGGCCGAAGGCCGCTACCGCGCCGAAGAGCTGCCGCAATTGCAGTTCCCCGAAGGCGCGTTCGATCTGGCGCTGTGTTCGCATTTCCTGTTTCTGTATGGTGAGCACTGCGATCTCGAATTTCACCGCCAGAGCATCGCCGAATTGCTGCGCGTGGCGCGCGAGGTCCGCGTCTTTCCGCTCCTCGGGCTCGACGGGCTGCCGTCGCCGCACCTCGAGCCGCTGCGGGCCGAATGGGCCGCCGCGGGCCTCGGCGTGTCGGTCGAGCAGGTTCCGTACGAGTTTCAGCGCGGCGGGAACCGGCTGCTGCGGATTCGCAAGGAATGAGCGCGCATTAGCCCAGTCAAGCTGCCATGCCTCCAGCGCTGGCGGGGCAGCCGGGCGAAACTTCAGCAGCCGGTCTTTTCCCACTTCCGGGAACGGGCGGCCTTGAGCGCGGCGTCGAGGACGCGCTGGACTTTGAAGGCGTCGGCGAAGTCCGGCTGGAGCCTCGCGCACGCGCGCGGGCCCTTTCCGATCGCTTCGAGCACGTCGGCGCAGATGTTGATGAAGGTATGTTCGTAACCCAGGATGTGCCCCGGGGGCCAGAACGCGCCCGCGTAGGGGTGGCCGGGCTCGGTGACGAGGATGTCGGTCCAGCCCTGCAGGCGCTGGGGCAGGGTCGCGTCGAAGAACTTCAGGCGGTTCATGTCCTCGAACTCGAAGCGCAGCGCGCCCTTCTCGCCGTTGATTTCGAGCCCGTGGAAATTTCGCCGCCCGCGCCCAAAGCGTGAGGCTTCGAAGGTTCCGAGCGCGCCGCCGTGGAAGCGCGCGAGCATGATCACGGCGTCCTCCACGGTGACCGTGCCGAACTTCCCGGGCTGGCCGGCCACGGGGCGCTGCTTGATGAAGGTCTCGGCCGCGGCGGCGACTTCGGAAATCTCCAGGCCAGCGACGAAGCGCGCGGCGTCGACGAGATGCGCGTTCAGGTCGCCGTTGGGGCCGCTTCCGGCGATGTCCGCCTGCATGCGCCAGCGCATGGGGGCGTTGGGGTTCATCGAGCCGCTGTTAAGGTATACGCAGCGGACGTGGAAGACGCGCCCGACGCGGCCTTCCGCGACGATCCGCCGCGCCAGCGCGAGCGCCGGGACGCGGCGGTAATTGAAGCAGACGAAGTTCAACCTGCCCTTCGCGCGGCGCGCGGCATCGAGCATGGCGCGGCATTCGGCGGCGTTGCGCGCGAGCGGCTTCTCGCAGATCACGTGCTTGCCCGCATTCAGCGCGGCGGCGGCGGGTTCGGCGTGCAGATTGTTGGGCGTGCAGATATCCACGAGGTCCACGTCGTCGCGCGCCACGGCGCGGCGCCAGTCGGTCTCGACGTGCCTCCAGCCCCAGCGCGCGGCGAGGATTTCGGCGTGGGCGCGGTCGCGCCCGCACAGGACGTGCAGGACCGGCCGCGGGCGCCCGGGAAAGAAATGCGCCGCCTGCGACCAGGCATTGGAATGGGCCTTGCCCATGAAGCGCGTGCCGATCAAGGCGACGCGCACGGCGCGGCGGCTCATGGCTTCCCTCCGCGGGCGCGGCCCCGGGCGGCGCTTACGCGTTGCGTAGCGGATCCTGCGTGCTGAAGACGGAAAAAATCTGGACGAGCTGCTGGATGCCCGTATCCAGGTCGAAGCTGGCTTTGTAGCCCAGGCCGGCGAGCTTGCTGTAGTCCACCTCGTAGTCGCGCTGGTCGAGGTCGTGCCCGACGTCGGCTTCGTGAAGGTAGAAGTTCGCGTACTTGCGGACGTGTTCGGCGATCTCGCGCTTGGTGAAGTTCATCGAGGTGTCGCCGACGTTGAAGACCTGCCCCTTCATCTTATCGAAGTTCGCCATCGTGAACGGATAGCTGGCGGCGGCGTCGTAGCTGTGCAGGAAGGTGCGCCGGAAGTGGCCCTCGTACAGGATGATCTGCCGGTTGTGGATGGCCTGGTAGACGAAATCGTTTACGAGCAGGTCCAGGCGCAGGCGCGGGGAAGGGCCGAAGACGGTGGCGAAGCGCAGGGTCACGTGGTCGAGCCCGCTGTCGCGCACCAGCTTCTCGCCGTCGCGTTTGTTCTGCCCGTAGAGGGTGAGCGGCGCGATGGGGGTCTCTTCGGTGGCGATGCCCTCGACTTTCCCATAGGTCGAGCCGGTGGAGGCGAAGACCAGGCGCTGCCCCCGGGACATGGCCATCAGCACGTTGCGGGTGCCGTCCACGTTGGTGCTGTGCGCGCGCCGCGGATCGGCGGCGCAGGCCGGATAGCCCACGATGGCGGCGAGGTGCAGGATCCAATCGTGATCCTTGACCGCTTTGGACAATTCCAGCCCGTCGCGCACGTCGGCCTTGACGAGTTTCAGGTTCCGGTGCGTGCAGAAGCCGAAGAGCGGTTCGGCGCCGTACATGAAGTTGTCGTAGATGGTGACATGGTGCCCCCGTTCGAGGAGCATCGGCGTGAGCGCCGTGCCAATGTACCCCGCGCCGCCCGTGATCAGGATCCGCTCCATATTCGCTCCGTCTCCGTGGCCCTGGCTCCGTTCGCGGACATGCTCAGGAATCGACCAATCTGACATTCTTGAAGCGAATCTTCAAGGCCATGCCGACGTACCGGAAAGTGCGCCAGAAGGTGTTCTTGGACTGTCCCTGCGTGCGCGCGGTCCAGCGGCTGGGCACGGCCGCGGCGCGGGCGCCGAGGCGGATGGGCTTGAGCGTGGTCTCGCAGGCGATCTCGTGGAGCGTGCCTTCCCAGGCGATCCGGCGCGCGTACTCGGCGCGCATCAGCTTGAAGCCGTAGGTGAGGTCGTTGACGCGCGTGATGAAAAGGACGCGGAAGACCTGCTGGAAGCACCAGTTGAGCACGTACTTGAGCGAAGAGTAGCCGCTGAACCCGCCGCCGCGCATCCAGCGGCTGGCGAGGACCAGGTCCAGGCCGCGCGCGCGCATGGCCTCGAGCATGCGCGAGACGGTCTCGTTCTCCATCTCGCCGTCGGAGTCGATGTTCAGGACCAGGTTTCCGGTGACATGGCGGAAACCCTCGCGAACCGCGTTGCCCAGCCCCGGGTTGACCTGCTGCACGTGGATACTCACTCGGGGGTCGGCGGCGGCGAGTTCCTCGCAGACGCGGCGCGAGGCCTCGCCGGACTTCGGCGAGATGACGATCACGATCTGATGCAGCGATGCGCCAAGGCGCTCGATCAGCCAGCGCGCGACTTCGCGCACCGTGTCGGTCTCGGCATAGACCGGCAGGACGACGCTGATGCGGTAGTCGGCGGGGGCCAAGGGCGGCAATTCGAGTCGGGGCATGGTCAAGGCGCCGGGGCGGCGGCTCCCGGCGAGAGCCTGGACGATTCGATGCGATACAGGCGCCAGATGCCCGTGTCGGTAACGGGCACGAAGCCCTTCTGGTTCCCGACGGTCGCGTGGATCTCGCCGGCGCCGCCCAGGATCGCGTAGTCGAAGAATTTAAGGTCGTTTTCGTGCAACAATTCGGGTTTCCACTCCAGGCCCCGCGTCCAGGGCGGCGTCCAGTCTTCCGGCCGGGCAACGAGATTGGCGCGGAAATGCGTGAAATCGAAGTTGAGCCGCGCGCCCTTCCACGCGCCGGCCCAGGCGAAAACGTGGAGGAACGGACGGCGCTCAATGTAACGGCTGTCGCGCACGAAGTCGAGGCCCACCACCCGCGCGCGCTCGGGCAACGCCTCCAGGGCAGGCCGGACTCCGCTGAGTTCCTCGCGTTCCACGGCGCGCCATGCCGCGCAGGTGACGGCGACGAAGAGCGCCAGCCCCGCGGCTGGAATGGCCCACGCCGGGACGCGCCCGGCGACGGGCAGCGCGGGCAGGCCCAGGACCAGCAGGGTCAGGGCCGGGGGCATCCAGCGCGTGGAGAATTCGATGGCGTAGCCGACGCGATCGGGAAGCACGAAGACCGCGACGAGCAGCGCGCCGCCGAGCCAGAGGAAGGAGGACTCGACGCCGTATTTGGGGCGGTGTCGCGCGCAGACCAGCGCCGCCGCGGCCAGCGCGAGCGCCGCGGCCAGCGCGACGGCTTCCCAGGGCCCGCGCAGCCCACCCAGGCTGGCGTATACGATCCAGGCCGGCGAGAGGCGCTCGAAGGGCTGGGTGGCGTACAGCACGGTGGGGGCGTGCACCGACTTGGCGGTCGTGGCGTGCAGCGAGACCCATGCCTGCGCCGCGGCCAGCACCAGCAGCATCGCGCCCAGCCGCGGCAGGGCGCGGCGAGCCCGATCCAGGCCCATCAGCCAGGCGAAGAGCGTCCATACGGCCAGCAGATGCAGCCAGCCCACATGGCAGAACGCCAGCAACAGCGCGAAGCCGAAGGTCAGCGGCAGGTCGCGCGCCAGGGGGCGCTCGGGTTGGCCTTCGCGCGGCGGCATCGTGCAGGCCAGCGCGCCCAGGAAGGCGCAGAAGCCGAGCATGAAATTGTAGAGGCCCCAGTACAGCAGGAAGCTGAAGAACCACAGCGAGCCCAGTACGGCCCACTCGGGTGCGCGCTGGCGGCGCGCGGCGAGGTAGTGGACGCAGGCGACCCAGAGCACGGCGAGGGCGAGGGTCCCGATGCGCCCGCCGTGCTCGAAGCCGAAGAGCGTGCAAAAGGCGCCCAGCCACAAGTAGCCCGCGCGGTTGGGGCCGGGCGCCTGCAACTCGAACCCTCCCGTCGGCTCGCGCCGTTCGTCCAGGTACATACGCACCTGCGTGACCTGCTGGGACATGTCGGCGACGGGCGGGAACTCGACGAGCAGAAAGGGCAGCGCGACCAGAAGCGCGTTGCAGGCGGCGAGGAGCACGCGGGTCCGGTGCGAGGCGGGAGCGGGCGCTTCCGCCATGGGCGTTCAGCCCTGGATCTCGGCCATGGCTTCCTGCCAGGCCGCCATCCCGAGCGTGACCAGGCGCAGGTACTCGCGTTCCGGGCGTTCGAGGTCGCGGTCGCGGTCGGCGCAGTCGCGCAAGTGGTAGATCAGGTCGAGGTACGCGCCGGACCAGGTGCGCGAGCCGGTCTTGAACTCGCGCAGGTATCCGACGAGGCGCTCGGTAACGACGTAGCCGCCGAGTTCTTCCGCGAGGTCCTTCGTGAAGTTGTGGGGGTTGCGATCCTGGGTGACGACGGGCGTCCCGTAGACGACATGCCCGCCCAACCGGTCGGCGATGGCGCGGATGAAGTAACTCTGCCAGATGTCGTCGAGCCGGCCGATCTTGTAGCCGCGCAGCCAGTCGAGCATCACGACGAGGTACATGGCCGGGAGGAGTTCCCGGACGAGGGCGGTGTTCTGGCTGTTGAAGGGGCACCAGGTGCCGTGGGCCAGGGCGCAGCGCGCGGAGCCGTCCACGTCGGCGACGCGGACCACGTTGAGCGGCTCCTCGATGTTGGCGGTCGCGTCCACGTCGGGATTCTTGAGCCAGAGGCCCGCGTTGACCAGGACGCGGACCTTCTCTCTAGCGATCTTCTCGCCGCCGGCCTCCGCGAAGGTCTGGCGGGACTTGGGATATCCGCGATGGTAGAAGCGGCGCGGCGGGTCGCAGACAAGCCGCCGGCAGATGTTCCACCAGCCGCTGGCGTCGGAGACGACGGGGACTTCGATTTCCGTGCCCGCGACGCCGTGCTCCGCGAGGTAATCGACGTTCTCCGGCACGAAGTTGTCGTCGTCGAAGCTGACGATGAGGTCGGCGCCGTCGAGGCCCGCCTGCAGGTAGCCGACGTTGCGGCGCTGGATGCAGTTGTACCGGATCACGCCGTCGAGGACGGGCCAGCGGCGCAGCAGGTCCTGCTGCGCGGGGACATCGAGGTACTTCGTCTCGACCCCGAAGGTCTTTTGCAGCCCGGCCAGGAAGGATCCCGCTTCGGCCGGCGTCTTGCGGTCCCCGACGACGATCAGTTCCACGCGCCCGGCGTGCCCATGCCGCGCGATGTTTTTCAGGTAGGTCTCGACCGCATGGGGCACGTAGATGGTCGTCGTGACCAGTGCGACCTTGCGTCGGTCAGGCGCGGGCATCCGCTTCCTCCTTGTGCGCGAGATACCATGCGACGGTCTTGCGCAGGCCCGCTTCCAACGCCGTGGGCGGCGACCAGTTCAGGAGCTTCTTCATGCGCGAGACGTCCAGGACCTTCCGCGCCACGCCATCGGGCTTGCTCGTGTCCCAGACGATCCGGCCCTCGAATCCGGTTACCTTGGCAGTGAGTTCGGAAAGCTCCCGGATGCTCGTGCCGAGGCCCGTTCCGACGTTGAGCGGCTGGTCGTAGTCGGTTTCCAGCAGGCGCGCCAGGGCTTCGGCGGCGTCCCCGCTGTACATGAATTCGCGTACCGGCGCGCCCGTGCCCCAGCAGACAACCTCCGAGCGACCCTCGAGCTTCGCGTCGGCGAACTTCTTGAGCAGCGCGGCGGCCACGTGGGAGCGGTACTCGGTGAAGACGTCGTGCTCGCCGTACAGGTTGGTGATCTGGGGGAAGAGCGCCTTCAGGCCGTGCGCCTTGGCGTACGCGCGCGCGCCGACGTACTGGATCTTCTTCGAGAATCCGTAGGCCTCGACGGACGGATGCAGCGGGCCGGCCCAGTAGTCGTCCTCGTTCATGTTGCCGTCCACGCGGCCCGGATAGGCGCAGGCCGAGCCGACCGACATGAAGCGCTTGACGCCGGCGGGCTGCAAGGCGCCGAGCAGGTTCACGGTCATCAACGTGTTGTCGTGGAAGATGCGCGCGGGCTCGGCCATCGTGATGCCCAGGCCGCCGTAGTAGGCGGCGGAGTGGACCACGGTGTGGGGGCGCAGCTCGTTCAGCGTGCGGCGGACGGAGGCGGCGTCGAGCAAATCGAAGTCCGGCCGCCCCGGCGTATGGACCTCGTGCCCGCGCCCGCGCAGGGCCTCGGCGATGCGGCGACCGAAAAAGCCTCGGCCTCCCGTCAGCAGGATCTTCTCCGGCATGCGCGCCTCCCGGCGGCGATGTTCTCGCCAGGGAGAGGTTTATACCCGGGGCGCCGCTTTGGCAACGAGGACGCACAGGTGCGCGGCATCCTGGGCGCCAGGCGCTTCACGCCTGCACGTCAATCTGAGCCTTCTGCAGCCGCCCGCTGTAGTCCACGTACACGCTCTTCCACTCGGTGAAAATCTCGAGCGCCGTCTCGCCGGCTTCACGATGCCCGTTGCCGGTCTGCTTCACGCCGCCGAAGGGCAGGTGGACCTCCGCGCCGATGGTTGGTCCGTTGACGTAGGTGATGCCCGCTTCCAGATCGCGTATCGCGCGGAAGGCCTTGTTGACGTCGCGCGTGTAGATGCTGCTGGAGAGGCCGTAACTCGTGCCGTTAAGCGTCTCGATGGCTTCTTCCAGCGAGCGGATTTCGAGGACCGCCGTGACTGGGCCGAAGATCTCTTCCTGGGCGATCCGCATGGACGGCTTGACCGCGTCGAAGACGGTCGGCTCGAAGTAATGCCCTTGCGCGAGCGCCTTGGCCGAGGGGCGTTTCCCGCCGCAACGCAGCCGGGCGCCTTCTTCCCGGCCGATCGCGACGTAGCGCTCGACCCGCGCCAACTGGGCCGCGTTGACCAGCGGGCCAAGGTGGTTCATGGAATCCAGCGGATCCCCGATGCGCAGCTTCCGGGCCTGTGTCACCAGGCGCCGGACGAAGGCCTCGCGGACTTTCTTGTGGACGATCAGGCGGCTCGTCGCCGTACAGCGCTGGCCGGACGTGCCGAACGCGCCCCAGAGCGCGCCTTCCAGCGCGAGGTTCAGGTCGGCGTCGTCCATCACGATCTGCGCGTTCTTGCCGCCCATCTCGAGGCTGCAGCGCTTGAGCCCCTGCCCGCAGGCGCCGGCAATGAGACTGCCGGTTTCGCATGAGCCCGTGAAACTGATCAGGCGCACGTCGGGATGGTGAACCAGCGCGGCGCCGGCTTCCTCGCCCAGGCCCTGAACCAGATTAACGACCCCCGCCGGCACGCCGGCGTCGTGTAGCGCGCGGACAAATCCCTCGCCGCAAGCCGGGCTGTCCTCGGCCGGCTTGAAAACGACCGTGTTGCCGCAAAGGATCGCGGGAAAGATCTTCCAGGCCGGGATCGCGACGGGGAAATTCCAGGGCGAGACGATGCCGCAGACGCCGACCGGGCAGCGGACCGTCATCGCGAACTTGTCGGGCAGTTCGCTGGTCGTGGTCTGGCCGAAGAGGCGCCGCCCTTCGCCGCTGTAGTATTCGGCGCAGTCGATGGCCTCCTGGACGTCGCCGCGGGCCTCCACGAGCGGCTTGCCCATTTCGAGCGCCATCAGCCGGGCAAGGGCCTCCTTGCGCTCGCGCAATAGGGCCGCCACTTCGCGTAGTTTTGCGCCGCGCTGGGGCGCGGGGATCTCGCGCCACGCTCGGAAGGCCTTGCCGGCCGCGGAGACGGCGGCGTCCACGTCCTCGCGCCCGGAGCGCGGAAACGCTCCGACGACCTTGGCGGGCCGGGCCGGGCTGAGGCTCTCAAACGAGCTTCCGCTTCGGGCGGGCAGCCAATGCCCGGCGATGAAGTTGCCGGATTCAGTGCGGCGTGCGGCGCGGCGGGCCATGGCACGTCTCCTGTGCGGGTTGGGCTTTCTTGCAGTTTGCCAACGCGAAGCGGTTTAGTCCAGCGGATGACGTTTCGGAGCCGCCCCGGGCGAGGTAGGATAAAAGCGTGCGGCCGATGCCGCGAACCGGAGACTCCGCCCGATGCCCGAGATCAAGACCGCCGCCTCGAATCCCGTTACCGAGCAATTCGCCAAGGGTTACCTTGCGCGGCTGACGGAGGTGCTGAAAAGCGTCGATCCGTCGAGGGTAGCCCAGGTCGGCGACCTGCTGCACCGCGCGCGGGCCGAGGGCCGGCAAGTGCTGCTGATGGGCAACGGCGGCAGCGCGTCCACGGCCTCGCATGCGGCGGTGGACCTGGGGAAGGGCTGTTCGCGCGGGCGCGAGAAACGCTTCCGCGTGATCTGTCTGAACGACTGCATTCCCTGGATGACGGCGATCTCGAACGACATCTCCTACGAGGAAGTTTTCGCCGAGCAGCTTCGCAACCACGCGCGCCCCGGCGACGTCGTAATCGCGATCTCGGGGAGCGGAAACTCGAAGAACATCCTCAGCGCCCTGCGCGCCGCCAATGAGATCGGTTGCGAGACGGTCGGCCTGAGCGGCTATGAGGGCGGGAAGCTGAAGGACCTCGTCAAACACCACATCCTGGTCCGCGAGAACCACATGGGCCGCATCGAGGACGCGCACATGATCGTCGTGCACATCCTCGTCTACGGGTTCATGGACACGGAGGGGATGGGGTAGCAGCTTTGCGGCGTCCGACCTTGCGGCGTGCTTCAGACGAATTGAATAGGCTGCGGCATGGGCCCCTCGGGCTGGCGAAGTTCGACTTGGCCCTTCTTATACTCATCAAGTAGAAGCCCGTGAGAATTATCGGAGTCAGAGCCCAGCGCGCCATGACGGCAAAAAGGCCCATTCAGTTTGGAATGGTCCTGAGGTGAACGCCGAACGTGCACTGGATCGTGAACCGAAAGGCAACCGCGAGTCGGCGCGCTTGAGGGAAGGCCGTGCCTGATGGCGAAAGGCCACGACGCGCCGTTCAACTCCCATGGCCAGGCATGGTCAAGGCGCGTCGGTTGGGATGGTGGGCGATACTGGGCTCGAACCAGTGACCTCCTGCTTGTAAGGCAGGCGCTCTAGCCGACTGAGCTAATCGCCCAAAGGGGCTGCACGGTTTCTCTCTAGCACGCGGCGGAGCCGACGGCAAGGGCTGGCCTGCCCTGGTGGTGCGGCAACGACCGGCTACCGCTGCCATCGAAACCACTTGCAATCGTGCGCGCATAGACATAAAAGCAGCACACGATCATGGCGGGGCGTGGCGCAGTTTGGTAGCGCGTCTGACTGGGGGTCAGAAGGTCGCAGGTTCAAATCCTGTCGCCCCGACCAAATTAAGTTCTCGTAAGTCCGTACCGTCGTTCACACTTCTGCAACGCCCCTTCGGGCGCCGGCCACCGGCGCGACAATTTTTATTCTCTGGCGCCGTTTGCCCCGTTTACTTCGCGCTCTTCAAGGCCTCCAGTCCCGCCATGAAGGCTTCTTTCTTCAGCAGCACCTCGTAATTGAGGCTCGACTTCGCCTTGCCTTCCGCGTCGAGAGCCACGACGGCCGGAACTTCGCTGACCCCGAGATCCTGCGCGAGTTTGGCGTTTTCTTCGACGGTGAGGCTGACGAACTGGAAACTCCTGGCCAGTTCGGCCTTCACCGCGGCGTCGGCAAGCGTGGTCGCCTCGGCCTTCTTGCAGGTCGCGCAGGTCGGGCTGTAGAACTTGACCAGCAGGGGGACCTTGCGCCGGCGGGCTTCTGCGCGGGCAAACTCCAGATCCTGCTCCTTCGAGACCGAGGCTTCAAGCTTCGCGCCGCCCTCCAGGGCCAGGACCAGCGTGGGGCGGAACGTGAAGTCGGGGTGCTCGCTCGAGCAGAGCGCGGCCCAGCCGCCGCCCTGTTGAATCAGCACCAGGCCGTGGTTTTCCAGCTTGCCCGAGACCCAGGCGCGGACGGTCTCGGTGAGGTCCAGCGAGACCAGGCGGTACAGTTCGTCCTTCGCCGGGAAATTGCTCACATCCATCGAGCCGGCGGCGTCGGGATAGCGGTCCTCCTGCGTATCTTCGCAGCCGCCCTGCTTCCAGAAGAGGATCTCCTGCGACTCGGGCTTGCCCTTGTTGCCCTTGTAAAAAGGCCCGTACCAGGAGCAGTGCAGACCGTCCCGCGGGACTTCATTCCAGGGGCGGCGCACCGCGAAGGCTTCGACCTTGGCGTCCGCGCCGGACTTCGCATAGGGGACGTTGGAGACGGTGAAGCGCAGGGCCGCGCCCGCGATCTTGGCGTCGCGCGGAACGTTTGAAAGGTCGATCCGGATCAGGGCGCGGCTGGGCGCGTTCTTGCCCGGGGCCTGGCCGACTTCGAGGTAATGTTCGGCTCCGTAATTGGCGATCCTCGAGTCCCAGTGCATGGTGCTGCTGGTCATGTAGCAGTCGGCGATGGGCGCGGGAACCAGGGGTTCGTCGGGAAAGGTCTTCGCGTTGCGGGCCTCGCCTTCGGCGCGGCGGAGGCTGGCCAGTTGCGACGAGGCCCCGAACTTCGCCTTCAGCGCCGTGTACGCCGGATCGACGACGGGCTTGCCGAACTCGGGGTTCAGGATCTCCACCGGGAAGAGGTACTCGGCTTTGCCGCCGGCGTACTCGGTGCGGGCCATGCGGATCACGACCTCATGCGTGCCGGGCGGCACGCGGCGCGGGACCTGCATCGACTGGCTGAAGGACCCTGCGCAGCCGCAGCCGCCGATAAAGGGGATCTCTTCCGCCGCCGCGCCGTCGGCCGAGCGCACGCGCAGGCTCAGCTTGGGCAGTCCTCCGGGCGCCTGGCTGTGATAGAAGCACAGGCGGTGGCTCGGGTCGTCGCCCACCAGGCTGACGAACATGCTGACCGAGGCCTGCCCGCCGGCGGTCCACGTCCCCAGCGGGTCGCCCGCCGCGGCGAGCCCCTTCGTCTTCTTGCGCCCCTGGCCTTCCGAAACGTAGACGAACGGCAGCGCCGGGCCGCCGAAGCGATAGACCGGCGCGTCCGCCAGCGAAGGGCTGTCGGCGATCTGGAGATTGCCCGGCAGCAGCCCGACCGAGTACCCCGCCTGTCTCTTCCCGCCGTTCGGGTCGGGGAACGCGACGCTCAGCCGCGTCTGCCAGTGGTACTTCCCGTTTTCCATCTTGTACTCGAAGCTGTAGGTCCGCTCGCTGCCGGGCTCCTGGACCTGGATCTTGAACGGTGCGGCGAGCTTCTCGTCGGCTTCGCTCAGATCGCCGTTGAGGTTGCGGTCCATGTAGAGCGTGTCGTAGCCGGTGCCGGTCCCCTGCGACTCGTCCCAGATCTGCACCATGGCCTGGGTCTTCAGGTCGCCGAGCGCCCAGATCGTATAGCGCGGCTTCTCGCTCTTGAGTTCCGGCGCCTTCTTGAGCGTGCGCGGAACCCAGGAGAAATCCTCGGGCGCATAGGTCTTCACCTGCGCGAAGCCTTCTTCCGCGCAGACGGCGGCGGAGGCGAGTCCGAAGAGCAGCAGGCTCCAGGCGGCGTATCGCAGGAACGGACGGTGCATGGCGTGCCTCGCTTTCAGTTCTCAGTTGCGGGCGTTGGCGACCGGCAGCGCGGTGGCGCCGGGAACCAGCGTGGGAACCATGAAAAGGGTCTGCGCCGGCGCGGAGCGGCCCGCGCGCAGGCGCCGTTCGAGCGCATCGATCGCCGCGCGGCCCATCGCGGCGAAGTCCACGCGGCAGCTCGTCAGGAGCCGGTTGCCCCAGGTCGTGGCGCCCGAGTCCACCGCGGCGGCGAGCGAGACGTCCTCGGGCGGGCAGACGCCCAGCGCGCTGAGTTCGTTCCCGAGCATCTGCGTCACGCTCGCGTCGTACCCCAGCAGCGCCGTGGGGCGCGCCTCGGCCGCGCGCCAGGCCTCGGCCGCGCGCCGGATCGAAGCGTCCGCGCCGGCCTCGCCGATCGGGTAGACCGTTTCGAACTCCGAAAGGCCGCGCTCGGCCATCCACATCCGGTAGGCCTCGCGCCGTTCGAGCGTGTCCGAGGTCTCGACGATCGGGTCGCGCCCGCCGCGGGCCGTCCCGGCCACGGTGTCGGTGGACCAGCCGTCCACGTAGCCGATGCGGCGGTGCCCCAGGCGGTGCAGGTGCTCCAGCACCTCCCGCACCCCCGTCGCGTTGTCGACGACGACGCTGTCGAGGGCCGCGGCGGCGCTGCGGTAGTCCACCACCACCGTGGGCAGGCCCGACGCCGCGAATTCGCCCAGGTACGCGTCATTGGCCACCGCGCAGAGCACCACCCCGTCCACGCCGCTCTCGGCGATCTCCTCCGGCTTGAGCCGGCCTTCGCTCTTGATCGAAAGGATCCGCGCATCGGCGCCGCGCGACTCGGTCGCCAGCAGCATCCCGCGGAACAGGTCCATCAGGTACGCGCTGCTGAAGAGGAGCGTCTTGGTGCAATAGAAGACCAGCCCGGCCTGGACCAGCTTCCGTTCACCTAGCACCGAACGCGCCAACACCGTTCCACGCCCGGGCCGCCCCGATACCACGCCCTCCCGAGTCAGTTCGCTCATCGCGCGCTGTACCGTCACCAGCGAGACCTGCAGGCGCTGGCTCAAATCGCGGTAGGTGGGGAGCGCATCTCCGGCATCCAGGCCCTCCTTGCGGATCAGGCCCAGAATCCGTTCACGGACCTGTACGTGGAGGAGCGCTTTGTTCTCGAAGAGGATCTGGCCCACGTTTTTAACTCCGATTATTATACTTGTTCCATTTGTTATACTTGTTCTACACCGCAGGCCCGGTTGCGGGATACAAAATCAGAAAATCCATAACTCCGGAACCCTGAAAAAGATGCACACGTGCCTCCCTTTTTCTGAAGCCGCTTCAGGCCCATGCCGATTCCGAAGAGGCAAACCCCTGTGGAGCCAGCACATGGCGCTTGAAAAACTGGTCGTCGAGGGCGGTCGCCGCTTGCATGGCGAAGTGGTCGTGGGCGGGGCCAAGAACGCGGCCTTGCCGATCCTCTCAGCCACCCTCCTGGCCGACGGGACATGCGACCTGGGCGGCGTCCCGCGGCTGCGCGACGTGGATGTGCTGGCGCGGATCCTTGGCGTACTGGGGTTGCAGATCGAACGCGATCCCTTGGGCCGGGTGCAGACGCGCATCCTCAGCGAAGACGCCAGCACCGCGCCGTATGAGCTGGTGAGCATGATGCGTGCGAGCTTCTGCGTGCTTGGCCCGCTTCTGGCGCGCCGCGGCTACGCGAAGGTGAGCCTGCCCGGCGGCTGCGCGATCGGCGATCGCCCGGTGGACCTGCACCTTAAAGGTCTGCGGGCGCTGGGCGCGGAGATCAAGATCGAGCACGGCTACGTCATTGCCAGAGCTCAGCGGCTCCGCGGCGCGAACATTTATCTCGGCGGGCCGACGGGCTGTACGGTCCTGGGCACCGCCAACGTGATGATGGCCGCCTGCCTGGCCGACGGCACGACGGTAATTGAGCACGCCGCCGTCGAGCCGGAGATCGAGGACCTGGCCAACTTTCTCAAGGCGATGGGCGCGTCCATCGACGGCGCGGGCTCCCACCGCATCACGATCCGCGGCGTGCGGCGCCTCGAAGGCTGCCGTTACGACGTGATCCCGGACCGCATCGAGGCCGCGACGCTGATGATGGCCGCCGTGGCGACCGGCGGGGAACTGTTGCTCAAGAACGTGGACCCCACGCACCTGGAGGCGGTCTTCGACAAGCTGCGCGAGGCCGGCGTCTCGGTGGCGCGGAACTGCAAGACCGTCGCCGTTGCCGCCGCCGAGCCGCTCCACGAGGTCGAGCTGAACACGCTGCCCTATCCGGGCTTCCCCACCGACTTGCAGGCGCAGATGATGGCGCTGATGTGCACGGGAACCGGCGCCAGCGTCTTCACCGACCGGATCTTTCCCGATCGCCTGCAGCACGTGAGCGAATTCAAGCGCATGGGCGCGCGGATCCTGAACGTCAACAACACCTGCGTGGTGCTGGGGGGCTCGCCCCTGCAGGGCGCCCCGGTGATGGCAAGCGACCTGCGCGGCGGCGCGGCGCTCGTCATCGCCGGCCTGATCGCCCAGGGGCAGACCGAGGTGCGCCGCGTCTACCACATCGACCGCGGCTACGAGGACCTCGAGGGCAAGCTGCGCGCGCTGGGCGCGGTGATCCGCCGCGAGGCCGACGAACTGCCCGAGAAGCCGCCGGCCGTGTGAGCGCGTGTCAAGGCGGGGGCGCCCGGTCGTGGGGCGGCATGGGTATCCTCTGCTCCGTCTGCATGCGCTCTTCTTCTTCGAGGATTGCCTCCAATTCGGCGAGCGCCTCGAAGTCTTTGGGCCGGCCCGCGGCCCGCTTGACCTGAATCAGCATGCGCAGGTCCAGGCATCGGAAGATCTCGCCGAAGACCTTCAAGTCGACCGTGCGCGGCAACAACTCTTCGTACGTGCCGCCGCCGGCGATCTCGCCCAGCAGGTCCAAGTCGCCCAAATCCGTGGTTAGCGTGAAGTTGAGCCCGCGAAGCAACGTTTTTGCATCCCACTGGAAAGGCAGGCCTGGAGGAGCGCCTCTTGGGTATGGATGATACGGAGACAGGGCGCGAACCAGTCGTGCCACATTCTCGGGCGCCCTTGAATATACGACATCCACATCGAAGGTCGCGCGCGACCCGCCATGTCCGATGGCAGCCAGGCCACCCACCAGTATGTACTCGACCTGGGCTCCCGAAAGCGTACCCAGCACGCTCTTGAAGTCCGGCACGCTTGCATCGGCCATTACCCGGCGCCTCAGGTTTTCTTGGACTGCTGCCCCGCCCGGCGGAGCTCCGCGACGAGTTGCATGAAGCGCAAAAACTTTTCGTACCGCTGATCCGGCGACAATTTCAGGTTTTCTCGAATCAATGTCCGATCGAGGTCCTTTTTATAGACCTCGATCACGGGATCGGTTGCGAACGGAAGGCCAAGCGGTTCGGAGCGTTCCATGGGGGCATTCTCTCATGCTCGCTTCACACGCGCAACGATTACCTCTCCGGCTCGTAGGCCTTCATCCGCGCCGCGGCATCTTCCAGCCCCAGCCTCCGATAGACTTCGCCAAGCACCACCCTCCCGGGCTGATGCTCGGGCGCCAGGTTGACGAGCACCGCCGCGGCGTCGAAGGCTCGCTCCAGGTCGCCGCTGAGCATGTGTCCTTCAGCGAGCGCTCTGAGCCGTTCGATCGCGATCATCTTTCCCGACATGCTATTGAAGGGGTCGAAAAGCTCCATGGGAAGGACCAGGATGGGATCAAGTTCCAAGGGCAGCTTGCGGCCGCTACGGCAGTCCTTGCGAAGCATCACCGCCGCTTTGGCGTGCGTCTCGTTCCAGGTTTCGGCAAGCAACTTGACGGCTTCCAGGGGCTGGCCCGTGTAATTGGCGAACTGAGCGCGCGTCAGCACGCCCAGGGGCGTCCAGCTCTCGGGCAGCAGCGCGCATTCGCGCGCCAGCAGCTCCTGGGCGCGTTCCGGTTCGCCGCCGCGGTGCAGCCAAAGGGCGGCCTCGCGCATCAGCAGGCCGCGGATCATGAGAGGAATGCGACTGGAGAAGCGCATCTCCAGGGTATTGAGCGCGATCTTGCCCGTGGCCGTCTTGACCTCGGTCTCCTGCCGTTCCATCAGCGTCACCGTGTAGTGGCCCCAGGCCAGCGCGGACTCCGGCTGCGTCTGCGTGTCGTGGAAGAAGACCGCGAGGCGCGAACCGAAAAGCGGCATGCGCGCGAACGAGAGGAAGGCCAGCAGCGCCGTCGCCAGCGCGACGGCGGGGCCGCGTAGCCGCGCCAGCCGCGGCGCATGAGCCAGCCGGGCGTCCACGCACAGGACCGTGCCCAGCAGCCAGCCCGGCAGCGCCCAATGCAGATAGTGGTCGGCCATGAAGAGGGGATGATAGAAGAGCGCGTTCAGTGCGGGGAACAGGAACACGCCCCCGGTCAGCCACGCCAGCGCCGCGAGCCGGCGCTCCTTCGAGAAATAGACGGCCCCGCCCGCCAGCGCGAGGCTCAACGCCCATGCGCCCCAGCCCCTCCAATCGCCGGCCGAAAGTTCATCCACGAAATAGATCAGCGACAGGTCCAGCGGCGCGTAGGTGTTCTTCAGGTAGCGCAGGACCACCAGCCCGTCGCTGTTGAGCGCTTGGAGGTGCCCGCCGCCTACCAGCTCGCCCTCGATGTCCTTGCGCAGAAAACCCAGGCTCAGCGCCGTCGCCAGCACGGCCGTTGCCGCGAATGGGGCGACCCACGCCGCACGGCGCTTCCAGGAACCCTGGCCCAGGAGGAGTTCGTACAGCACCAGCGCTCCGGGGAGCATGACGGCGTGGACCTTCGAGCCCAGCGCCAGCAGCATCAGGCCCCAGGCCGCCGCGCCGCGCCGGAGCGCCGCCGGGCCTTCCGCGCTCAGCCGCGCGGCGGCATAACGCTCCAGCGCGAAGAACGAGAAGGTGAAGCAGAGCTGGTTCTTCCGTTCGGCCAGCCAGAGCGCCGTGGGCGCGGCAGCCGGATGCGCCGCGCAGAGCAGCGCGACGGACAGGGCCAGACCGCGCCGGCCGGTCAACCGGTGGACCCAGGCGCGCACCGCGCACGCGCCGGCGCCGCACCACAGGAGTCCCTGGAGGCGCGCCGGCCACCAGCGCTCGGGCGCGCCCAGCGCCAGGTCCACCCAGAACGTCGTCTGCGTGAGCGGCTGGTACTCGCTGAAAAACACCGTGCGCCAGACCTCGAGCAGCCCGCCCGGCGCGCCGCCCATCAGCGCGGGATTCTGCAAGTAGAAAAGCCGGTCGTCATAGTACAGCAGCCCGAAGTCCAGGGATCCCGAGTAGAGCAGCAGCGGGACGGCCATCAGGAGCGCCCACTCGTGCCAGGGCCGCAACGGCCAGGCGGGCGGGATCGATAGCGCGGCCTTGGTCATGGGGTGCTTCCCTTGGCCACGGCTTCGGCGGCCTCCAGGCGGCCGAGGTTTTTGTAAGCCGTCGCGAGAATCGCCAGCGCTTCGGGACGGCGGGGGTCGAGGTTGACGCACACCGCCGAAACTTCCCACGCTTCCTGGATCCGCCCGGCTTCGAGGCAAGCGCGGGCGAGCGCCGTCAGCTCGCGCAAACGGACCTCGCGGTTCCACCAGGACGTCACCGAGTCCGTGTGGGCAAGCCGGAACTCCGCCACGGGAGGCATGGCATGGGGCAGCGCCTGCCCCTCCGAGCAGGCGGCCCAAAGCGCGGCGGCCGAGGCGCGCAGGTCCGGCGTGTAAGTCTCCTCCAGAAGCGCCACGGCCTCCGCGGGACGCCCGGTGCGCGCATCGACCTCGGCCTCCACCAGCCGCGCCAGCAGGGCGTAACGCGCGGGGAACCGCGCGAGTTCGCGCTCGAGGAGCCTGCGCGCCTCCTCCGGCCGCCCTCCGAAGTGTACGGCCAGCACCGCTCGCGGTGCCAAGCTGGCGCGGTCCTGCCCGCGCAACCGCTCGGCGTCGGGGCATTCGAGCGCCCGCAGCGCGGCGGCGTCGGCCAGCATCCGTTCCCGTGCGTCGGGACTCTGCGCCAGTACGCCCGCGTACCGCGCCCAGGCCTCGGCCGCATCGGGTTGCCGCTCGACGGCGCGCTCGAAGAGCGCGCGCGGATCACGGTAGTCGCCAACCTGCATCGCGCTCAAGGCCGTCCAGGCCAGCCCCAGCGCCGCGGCGGCCAGGATCGGCGCGCGCGCCTGCGCGTCTCCCCGCAGGCGCTCCAGCAGCCCTTCGCCCGCCAAGGCCAGGCCCAGGATCCAGCCCGGCAGCGCCCAGTGCAGGTAGTGATTGGCCATGGCTTGCGGCTGCGGCGCCAGATTAAGCGCGGGCGCCAGCGCCGCGAGCCCCCAGAGCCATGCGAAGAGCGCGAGCCGGTGCGACCTTGCCAGCGCGAGCGCGAGCGCCGCCGCGAGCGCCGCCGCCGCCCACGCCCCCAACCCCAGGCCGAGGCGGCGCCGGGTTCCGCGACTTGGTAAAAAAAGGACAGGGTCGGCATGGCGAACAGGCTCAGGTAGCGCAGCACGATCGGCCCGTCCGCGGCCAGCGCTTCGAGCCGCCCGCCGCCCAGGAGCGCTCCGCCCAGGTCGTCGCGGATCCAGAGCAGGTTCGCGGCGACCATGCCCGCCGCCGCCGCCGCGAAGGGCCCCACGCGCGCCAGTCGTCGCGCCCAGGAGCCGCGCCCGAGCAGACCCTCGTAGGCCAGCAGCGCCGCCGGGAGCGCCACGGCGTGGGACTTGGCCAGCAGCGCGGCCGCCGCCAGCCCGAACGATGCGCCCCGCGCCTTCCAGGCCGCGCCGCGGTCCGCGCTTGTCCCCGCGGCGAGGTAGCGCTCGAAGCTCCACAGGCACAGCGCCAGCGCGACGAGGTTTTTTCGCTGCGCCAGCCAGAGCACCGAACCGCCCGCGGCCGGGTGGACGGCGTAAAGCGTCGCCACCGTCAGCGCCAGGCCCGGACGTCCCGTCAGCCGCTCGATGGACGCGCGGAGCCCCAGCGCGCCGGCGGCTAACCAGGCGATGGCATGCAGGCGCGCGAACCAGAAGCGCTCCCCGCCCACGGCGAGGTCCAGCCAGAGCGTGAGCTGCGTGAGCGGGAAGTAGTCGCTGTAGAGCGGCGCGGCCCACAACTCGAACAGGCCGCGCCACGCGCCGCCCCGGAGCGGCGCGTTGAGCCGATAGTAATACACGTCGTCGTAGCCGAGCAGCCCGAAGCCCAGCGCCGGAGCGTACAGCAGGAAGGGGAGGACGGCCGGCGCCAGGCGCAGCCAGGCGCGCGCGCCCGGGGCCGGCGGAGCGTCCGCCCGCGTCTCCGCGCTCACGGCTGCTCCAGCCCCTGGCGCATGCGCAGGCTCGCGGAAGGCAGGTTGAGATGGCCGTACACCCCGGCGAGCATGATCCGCCCGGGGGCGTAGTCCGGCGCGAGGTTGACCAGCACCGCCGCTACATCGAAGGCCGGCTCGGGTTGTTGCAGCTTCGCGTGCGCGCCGGCCAGGACCAGCAGCCCGCGCAGCAGCCAAGCGCGCGCCCACAGGAAGTCGGTGGAATCCATGCCCGTCAGCTTCAGCTCCAGTTGCGGCGGGACCTCATGGGGCAGCTTCACGCCGTCGCGGCAGAGCGCGCGGAGCCGCCCGGCGGCTTCCCGCAGGGGCGCGCTGTAGAAGGACTCGAGCTTCTTTACCGCCTCCCCGGGGCGCTCGGCGCGCGCGTCCAGTTCGGCGTGGATGATGGCCTCGATCGGAAACACGGTCGGGCCGAAGTACGCCGCTTCGCGCCGGATCAGCTCGTGCGCCTGGGCGTCTTGATCCTGTTCCGCGAGCCAGAGCGCGGCCTGGCGGATCGCGAAGGCGCGGTCCGGCATCAGGATCCGCTCCGCGCCCGGCAGCCCCAGGGCGCGGAAGGAGATCTCGCCGACCTGCTCCTGGAACTCGGGTATGCCGGAACTCGAAAGCGCCCAGGCCAGCCGCTGCGCGGCCAGCGCCGAGCGGGGCTGCTTGAGCGCGTTGTCCTCGAAGAGCGCCACCTGCGAGCGGAAGCGCGGCGTCTGCAGGAAGGCCAGCACGCTCAGCGCGCCCGCCGCCGCCAGCAGCGCGAGGCGCGCCTGCCGGGCGCGGGCCGCCGGGCCGCCGCCCGCGCGCGCGGCCAGGCCCTCGCAGGCCAGCACGAGTCCGAGCAGCCAGCCGGGCAGCGCCCATTGGAGATAGTGGTCGCTCATCAGGATGAACTGCGGCGAGAGGTTCAGCGCGGGCGCCATCGCGGCCAGCCCCGAAAGCCAGGCGAGCGCGGCCGTCTTCCGTTCCCGCGCCAAGTACGCGCAGGCCAGCATCGCCGCCAGCGCAAGGACCCACGCCGCCGCGTTCCACCCGGCCGTCGCCAGCGGCTCGGGCACGTCGTAGAAGAGGCACAGCTCCGCGGGCCAGACCGTGAGCCCGAGATAGCGGAGCAGGATGGAGCCGTCGCCAAGGATCGCCGCCGGCACGCTCCCCCCGAACGTGCCTCGGTGCAGGTCCGAGCGGATGTACGCGACGTTCCAGAGCGCGAAGGCGCCGGCGGCCGCGAAGAGCGGTCCCAGCGGGGCGCAGCGTTTGAGCAGCGGGCCGCGCCCGCGCAGAACCTCGCAGACCAGCAGAATCCCCGGCACGGCGACGGCATGAACCTTTGCAAGGAGCGCGGCGGCCAGGAGCAGGCAGGCGGCCGCGTAGCGATACGGGCGCTTCCCGCCGTCCGCCTCGTCGCGCCACGCCAGGTAGCGCTCCGCCGCGAACCAGCTCAGCGCGAAGCAGACCAAGTTCTTCCGTTCCGCCAGCCAGAGCACCGACTGCCCGCAGACCGGGTGCAGCGCATAAAGCAGCGCCACGGCGAAGCCCAGGCGGCGCGAGCCGGTCAGCCGTGCCACGAACGCCCGGACCGCCCACGCGCCGAGGCCGAACCAGGCCAGCCCGTGCAGCCGCGCGCCCCACCACGAACTCGTCCCGAAGAGGCGCAGGTCCAGCCACATCGTCGCCTGCGTGACCGGGAAGTACTCGCTGTAGTACGGCGTGGTCCAGAGTTCGAGCAGCCCCCGCCAGCCGCCGCCGTGCAGCGAGGCGTTGTGCAGGTAGTACTGCGTGTCGTCGTAGTCGAGAACCCCGTAGGGCAGCGCGCGCGCGTACAGCAGCACGGGGAGCAAAAACAGCGCGGCGGCCTCGCGCCAGGGGATTGCGGCTCGGGCGGCGGGATCCTGCGCGGAGGGTTCGGCGGGCGTGTCCAGGCGCTTAGACTCCCGCGGGGCGCTGGGCCGGCGGCGCGTCGAGGCGTTCGGCCGCGCCGGGTTGCCCCAGCCGCCGGTAGATCTCCGCCAGCAAAAGGCGCCCCGGTTCGTACCCAGGATACAGGTTCACCAGCGTCGCGGCGACCTCGAAGGCGGCCTCGTGATCCTCTTTCTGGACCTGCGCGCGAGCCAGCAGGAAGAGCCCCTTGCGCAGGATCTCGCGCACGGCCGCGCCGGCGAAGGGGTCGTCGATCTCGGTGCCGACCCGGGCCGGCGGGAGCGCGTCGGGAAGGGCTTCGCCCGCGCGGCAGGCCTCGCGCAGCCGCGCGGCGATGGCGCCGAAGAGCGGATCGAACCTCGGGCGCAGGGCCTCGATCGCGATGCCGGGCGTTTTGGCGCCGAGCCCGACCTCGGCGCGCGTGACCGCCTCGAGCCAGGGATCGCCGATCCGCGACGCCTCGCGGTCCACGAGCTGCAGCATCTCGACCGGGCGCCCCAGGCGGTGCAGGTCCAGCGCCGCCTCGACGATCGCAAACGCGCGGTCCTGCGGCAGCAGGCGGTGGGCGTCGGGCGCCTCGAGCGCGTGCCGCGCGGCCACGCCGCGCAGGCTGCGCAACCGCGCGTCGCTCGACGCCTTCAACCCGCGCGCGTTGGCCGCGTGCGCCCAGGACGATTCCGGCTGGCGCTTGGCCGCCTGGAGGAACAGCTCCGCGGGCTGGCCGTACAGCAGGCTCTCGAGAACGGCCAGCACCGCGAAGCCCGCGACCGCCAGCGCAAGCCACGCGGACAGCCAGCGCCGAGCCCGCTCCGGCGCCCCCGCGTGTACGCGGATTCGAGCGCTGCGGCCAGCGCCAGCAGCCAGCCCGGCAGCGCCCACCAGTGGTAGTGATCCGACATCGGCACCGGCTGCGGGACCAGGTTCAAGGCCGGCAGCAGCGCCGCGAAGCCCAGCAGCCAGCCGCACGCGACCGCTCCGCGCGGCCGCGAGAGCAGCGTCAGCAGCGCCGGGCCGCCCAGCGCCGCCAGCCAGAGCGCCCAGGCGTAGCCCGACTCGAAGCCAGGCTCATCCACCGCGTAATAGAACGCGAGGTTGAATGGCGCGACGGTATGCGCGAGGTAGCGCGCCAGGATCGGGCCCGCCGCGAAGAGCGCCGCCGCGCGGCTCCCTCCCAGCGGCGGCTGCTGCAAGTCGTTGCGGAACACCGTCAGGCTCAGCGCGACCAGCGTCGCACCCAGCAGCGCGAAGGGAAACCAGACCAGCAGCCGCCGCGTCCAGGCGCCATGGCCGCGCGTGAGTTCGTAAACGAACATCATCGCGGGGACGGCCACCGCGTGCGTCTTCGCCAGCAGCGCCAGGGCGAGCAACACCCAGGCGCCGGCCAGCCGCGCCTGGCTCTCGCGGCCCTCTTTGCGCCGGCCCGAGACGTAGCACGCCAGCGCCGCGAAACTCAGCGCGAAGCCGACCACGTTCTTCCGCTCGGCCAGCCAGACCGCCGTCGAGGTCCCGGCCGGATGCAGCGCGAAGAGCAGCGCCACGGAGAAGGCCAGCCCGCGCGATTCGACCAGCTCCCCCGCCAGCTTCCGCACCGCCAGCACGCCCGCCGCGAACCAGGCCAGCTCGTGAACCCGCGCAAAAAACCAAGATTGCGTCCCGAACAGCGCCACGTCAAGCCAGAGCGTGAATTGGGTGACCGGGAAGTAATCGCTGTAGTAGTAGGTCGTGAAGATCCGGCCCAGCCCCTCGAGCCGCCCCTCCGACAAAGCCGGATTGCCGAAATAGTAGAGCGTGTCGTCTATGCCGAGCAGTCCGTAGAAGAGGGTATGTCCATATAAGAGGTAGGGGAGGGCGGCGAGCAGGAGGTATTCGGCCCAGGCCGGTACCCGATCCTGCACGACCTGCGTTGGCTTGTCAGGGAGATCTTCGGTCAAGTCCGCACCCTTTGGGGCTGGCTCGAATTTCGATCCAGCGTAGCCTATACCGGCTTGGCGCGCATGGGCAGGGGTTCGATCTTACCGTTGCAATGGCTCCGCCGCGCGCTATAAGTACGACCTTTCGTGTTGCGGGTGCGCGCCACGCACGAGGTGTGCTCCCGGGAGATGAACGATGCCGAAGCAGAAGACCCATAAGGGCGTGGCCAAGCGCGTCAAGGTGACGAAGAGCGGGCACGTGAAGCGCTCGCAAGGCTGGAAGAGCCACCTGGCGACGGCCAAGTCCAAGAAACGCAAGCGCCGGCTGCGCAAGGCCACGCTCGCGACCAAAGCCGAGGCGCGCCGGCTGCTGCGCCTGCTCTGCCTGCGCTGAACCGCGCCGCGAACCCGGAACAAGACCGTAGCGAAGGAATCCGCCGATGCGTAGCAAGTCGAACGTCGCCCGCCACAAGCGCGTCAAGAAGGTCTTCGACCGCGCCAAGGGGTTCTGGGGCAAGCGCAAGAACCTGATCCGGGTCGCCAGCGAGTCGGTGGACCGGGCGGAGCATTTCGCGACGCGGGATCGCCGCGCGCGCAAGCGCGACTTCCGCGGGCTGTGGATCACGCGCATCTCGGCCGCCTGCCACCAGCGCGGCGTGAATTATTCCAGCTTCATCCACGGGCTGAAGCGGGCCGGCCTGGAACTGGACCGCAAGATGCTCGCGGATCTCGCCCTGCGCGACGAGCCCGCGTTTGACAAGCTCGTGGAGACCGCGCGCGCCCAGAGCGCCTGAGGCCGGACCAGCGAGATCAGGCAGGAACGCGAAGGGCGCACGAGGGTGCGCCCTTTTTTTTCTACATTGAAGCAAAAGGCGAGTGCAATGGGCATAAACGATGATTTAAGTGTAGCGAAGCAAATCGCGAAGATGCGAATTAACTATGTAAGAACAATGCTCGAACAAGAAAAGCAATTGCGAGCTGCTATTCAAGTTTTGCATGTTCAGCCCAAGGATCTCGTTGAAAGGGCTTCCAAAGCTCTTCTCAAAATTGAAAGCGAGAGTAGTCGGGCAAGGCAACAAGTCGAAGACAGCGTGCGAGGACTAGAGATTCAAAGCGAACAGTGGAGAAAGGCGCTTGAAAGGTTATCGGAACCTTCGAGCGAAGTGAAGAAGTTGATGGATGGCCTTAGGCAGCAACAGATGGCAATCGAATCAGCCGCGAAGAATTTACAGGTTAATGTGTTAAGTCAAATGCCTCCTTTTTTGGAGAATTTGCACCGGCTGACTTCCTACGAGAATGAGAGTCTCCGAAGGGTGTTTTTGGGAAGTAATGGGATTTCAAAGTCTCTAAAAAGTCTAATAAAAGAAGTTCCTAGTAATCTGAAGAAGGAGGTTGGGTCTGCGATTAATACCTTTTCAGTGAATTTGGAAGACTCCATTAGAGAGCTTAGTAATGAAATCGGTTCGCCAGAACCGATTTCCGGCCCCAAACTGGACGTCACCGAGCCGCTGCCGCCCGAACGCCGCCCGCAACTCGGCAGGCGCCACCCGCTCACGCGCACCACCGACCGGCTCGCCGACCTGCTCGGCTCGCTGGGCTTCGAGGTCGTCGAGGGGCCGGAGGTCGAGGACGAGCGGCACAACTTCGACGATCTCAATATCCCCGCCGACCACCCCTCGCGCGACAGCTTCGACACCTTCTTCCTGAAGGACAGCCGCCTGCTGCTGCGCAGCCAGACCAGCACCGTGCAGGTGCGCATGATGGAGACGCGCAAGCCGCCGCTGCGGATCATCGCGCCCGGCCGCGTCTACCGCCCCGACCGCGTCGACGCCACCCATGGCAGCACCTTCCACCAGATCGAGGGGCTCTGCGTGGACCGCGGCGTCTCCATGGCCGACCTGCGCGGCACGCTCCAGCTCTTCATGGAAGGGCTCATCGGCGCCGGCACGCGCGTGCGCTTCCGGCCCAGCTTCTTTCCTTTCACCGAGCCGTCGGCCGAGATGGACTGCTCCTGCCCGGCTTGCGGCGGCTCCGGCTGCAACGTCTGCAAGGGCACGGGCTGGGTCGAGATGGGCGGCTGCGGGATGGTCGATCCGGCCGTCTTCGAGGCCGTCAACCGCGCCCGCGGCGACAACGCCTACGATCCCGAAGTCTGGACCGGCTTCGCCTTCGGCTTCGGCATCGAGCGCCTCGCCATGCGCCGGCACAACATCACCGACATGCGCTTGTTCCTGGAGAACGACCTGCGGTTCCTGCGGCAGATCTGAAACTCTTCTTCACCACGGAGGCACGGAGAACACGGAGATAAGAATTGCTATTACACAAAGACCTGACGGATCGAGTTTTGGCTTCGGCCATAGAAGTACATAATGCGCTTGGACCAGGATTGCTTGAGTCCGCCTATGGCGAATGCCTTTGTGTTGAATTCTCCGAACGCGGCATTGCTTTCGAACGCGAGGTGCCATTGCCAGTAGCCTACAAAGGAAGGAAACTGAATTGTGGATACCGCATGGATTTTGTGGTCGAAAAGAGCGTCGTCCTTGAGTTGAAGAGCGTTGAAGAGGTGTCGGTCATTCACGAAGCGCAGTTGTTGACATACCTCAGGCTGAGCGGTTTGAGGGTCGGTCTCCTGATCAATTTCAACGTTGGAAAACTGAAGGACGGATTGCGTAGGAGGGTAGTCTGATGTTCATCGTATTGCCTCCGTGTTCTCCGTGCCTCCGTGGTGAGAACAGACCATGAGATTGCCCATTCGCTGGCTCCAGGAGTACCTCGACGCCGAGCTGACCGAGCGCGCGCTGAACGAGGCGTGCGCGCGGCGCGAGGTGCGCCACGCGGACGAACTCGCGCGCACCCTCGGGCTGCTGCTGACCTTCGCCGGGTTCGAGGTCGAGGAGATTCGCGGCGCGGGGCTCGACGCCGTGCTGGAGCTGTCCGTGCTGGCCAACCGCCCCGACGCGCAGGGCGTGCTGGGGCTGGCGCGCGAGGTCGCCGCGCTGCTGGGCGTGGGCGTCAAGGAGCCCCCGTGCGGGATTGACGAAAGCCCGGACGCCGTCGCGTCCTTCGCGAAGGTGGACGTGGAGGCCTCCGCGCACTGCCCGCGCTACACCGCGCGCGTGATTCGCGGCGTAAAGGTCGGCCCTTCGCCGCGCTGGCTCCAGGAGCGCCTCGAATCGATGGGGCTTGTCCCGCGCAACAACGTCGTGGACGTCACCAATTACGTGCTCTTCGAGCTGAACCAGCCGCTGCACGCCTTCGACCTGCACAAGCTCGCCGGCCGCCGCATCGTGGTCCGCGCGGCGCGCGCCGGCGAAGCGTTCAAGCCGCTCTACGGCGAGCTGTCGCCGCTGACGCCCGAGACCGTCGTGATCGCCGACGCCGAGAAGCCCGTCGCGATCGGCGGGATCATCGGCGGGGCGGGCAGCGAGGTGGACGCGGGGACGACGGACCTGCTCCTGGAATCCGCGTACTTCGACCCGTCGGGAACGCGCCGCTCCTGCCGCCGTCTCAAGGCCGGGACCGATTCGAGCTACCGCTTCGAACGCGGCGTCGACATCGAGCGCGTCGACAAGGCCTCCGCGCGCGCCGCGCGGCTGATCCTCGAAGTCGCCGGCGGCACGCTCGCCCGCGGGCTGCTCGACAGCAACCCCCGCCCGCGCACGGCCCGGCTCATCACCCTGCGCTTCGCGAAGTTGAACGCGCTCTACGGCGTCGAGGTTCCGCCCGCCGAGGCCCGCCGCATCCTGCTGACGCTTGGCTGCGCGGTGCGCGAAGAGACGCCGGCGCACCTCGTCGTGCAGCCCCCGTCGTGGCGTCGCGGCGATCTGGAGCGCGAGGTCGACCTGATCGAGGAGGTCGCGCGGCTGTACGGCTACCACCGCATCCCCGCCGAGACGGCCCTGCGCGCGCGCATCCCGCAGCGCTCGCCCCGCGAGGTCGCGGCCGGGCGCGTGCGCGACCTCTGCGCCGCGCTGGGCTACTTCGAATGCTGGACGGACACGCTCGTCGATCCGGCCTGGCCCGCGCCGGCGCTTTGGACGAAGGACGAGCCGCTGGCGCTCGACCCGCGCAGCGTGCTCAGCGCGGACCACTCGCGCCTGCGCACGTCCCTGCTGCCTTCGCTGCTGGCCGTCTGCCGCCACAACCAGGACCGCCGTGCCGGGCCGGCGCGGGTCTTCGAGGTCGGCAAGGTCTTCCTGCCCCGCGGCGGCGAACCGCCCGAGGAACGCTGGAACCTCGGACTCCTCGACCAGGACGGCCTCCTCGCGGCGGCCGACGCGATCCGGCGCATTGAAGAGGCGCTGGAATTCGCCGGCGTGCGGCTGGAGGTGCGGCCCGCCGAGCAGGCGCCCGAGGCCTTCGATCCGGCCGCGGCCTGCCGCATCGTCCGCGTGCGCGGCATGGACGACGGCGAGCGGCTGGAGGACACCATCGGCTGGGCGGGCCTCGCCGCGCCGGCCCTGCGCGCGGCCTTCGACCTGAAGCAGGCGCCCGCGCTGGCCGAGCTGAACCTCGAACTGCTCGCCCAGGCTCCCAGCGGGCCGCGGCGCTACCGCCCCCTGCCGCAGTTCCCCGAGGTCGTCCGCGACGTGGCCGTCGTCGTGGACGAGGCCGTGCGCTGGCACGACCTGGAGAGCTTCGCCGCCGAGGCCGCGCGCAAGGAGCCGCTGCGCGACCCGGCCGCGGCCCTGCCGCGCTACCTCTCTACCTACCGCGGCAAGCAGCTCGGCGCGGGCAGGAAATCCGTCGCCTTCTCGGTGGTCTACCGCGCCAGCGCGCGTACGCTTACCGACGAAGAAGTCAATGCGGCGCACGGCCGCTTCGTCGAGGCGCTGTTGCGGCGCTTCAACGCCACGCTGAGGCAGTGACGCGATGGGGCAGGAAAAGACCGAAATCCGCCGCAGGGTGCTTTCGGCCATCGAGGCCCTGCCGCCGGCCGAGCGCACCGCCCGCAGCGCCGCCGCGCAGAAGGCCCTGGTCGAACTGCCCGAGTTCCAGGCCGCGCGCGCCGTCTTCGTCTACCACGCCGATCCGACCGAAGTCGACACGCGCGCGGTGATGGCCGAGGCCCTGCGCATGCACAAGCGCCTGGGCCTCCCGCGCGTGGACAAACCATCGCGGGAGATGCGCGTGCTGGAAGTCGCCGACCTCGCCCGCGACCTCGTCGCCGACGCCTTCGGCATCCCCGCTCCGCGCCCCGAATGCCCCGAGATCCCCGCCGGCGAGATCGACCTGGCCATCGTCCCCGGCCGCGTCTTCGACGCCGCCGGCCGGCGCATGGGCCGGGGCGCCGGCTTCTACGACCGTTTCCTGGCCAAGCCGGACTTCCGCGCCATCGCCGTCTCGCTCGCCTTCGAGTGCCAGCTCGTCGAGACCGTCCCCAGCGAGCCGCACGACCGGAACGTCGCGGTGCTCGTCACCGAGGCGCGCGTGCTCCGGCCGGGCGGCGCAAGGACGTGACCGGGATCCGGCGCCGCCATTCAGGCAGAATCTTCCGGCGCGCCCGCGCCCTTCTTGAGCGCGCCGAGCGCGATCTCCGCGGCAAAGGCGGCCAGAAGCAGCAGCAGGCCCGCGCCCAGCAGCCCCAGCGAGGCGTTCAGCACCCGCGGCGCGCGCAGCGCGAGGCTCGCGAGCAGCCCCGCGCCGCCGGCGGGAATCAGGACCAGGCCGCCAAAGCGCATGGCGCGCAGCATCGGCGTACGCTCCTTCGCTTCAGGGGATCGGGACGGACTCGCCCGGCTGGTAGTCTTCCTGCACGGCCTCGATCGTCTCCTCGATCTCCCTGCGCCTTCCTTCGAGTTTCCCGGCGGAGGGTTCCTGGAAGACGAGCCGGTCGAGGAAGCGGCTGACGCGCCCGGTGGTTTTGAGGTCCTCGAGCTGCGCGTCGAGGGCCACGAGGTCCTGCCTCAGGTCGTCGAGAACTTCTTCGCGCGTGGGCGGCCGCCCGGCCTTGAAGAGCAGGACCTCGTAGACGGTCTTGGCGCGGTCGAGCTTGTAGCGGACGACCTTGCCGTAGCGCCCGGACTCGCCCGGAACCATCTCGGCGTGCCGCAATACCTCGTCGGGCGGCTGCTTCTGGACGAGGGTGACGGTGCGGTAGTCGGCGGGGATGGAGGCCATAGGCAAATCCTTCAATCTTCGGCCTACATTCTACAAGACCAGATCGAATTCACGAGTCGCTGATTCCTCAGGGTGGCGACCAAACCGACATGGACAAGCCCTGCTCTGGAAAGCCAATGCGCATAGGATCGAATGGTACGCGCCTTAAGAGGAAGACATCAGTTTCGTCAGCTAGACTTTTCTGCAGATCGATCCTTGCAATTCTGTAGGATTCGGACCTGACAAGTACTTGGTGGAGATCCTCGTCTATAAATAGCCAGGAATCCCAGCCCTTTTCACGGAGCTTATTTTCTGCCCATGAGTCTGGAAATGTGGAATATGGAGTGTGCCACCATTCCATCACCACCCGAAATGATTGGGTGCGCGTCGCTTGCCACGCAAACCCTACCGCCATTAGCAGGCCCAGCGCGACGAGGAGATGCCATGGCAACCATGCATAACGTTTTCTGGATTGCCCTCGATATTCATTGGCCAGGTATGCAAGCACCAAGACCACAATGGCTGATGCCGCGTTTGCGAGGATTGGTAAGATGCCGATACTAAGTTGGGTTTGGCTAGCGTAGCGGTAGGCACAGACACTTGGCCACCCAAAGATCAGGCCGCGACTTACTTGGTATTCAGCTTGGCCAGGGGATGGAATCCAGATTTCACGGGGCGAGAAGTTCAGGTGCATCAGGATGCCGACGAGAAAGACCTGTAGCAGCAGCGTGCCCAGGCCGATGCGGTACCAAGGCTTGCGCCGTGAAACTGTTGTCGGCTGGGTGGCGCGGTTCATACGGCGTACCGGTAGAGGTCTGCCGACCTGTCTGCTCAGACTTTAAGCGCGTACCCTTCCAGGGCGAGCAGCTTCTGTTTCCACTTCAAGCCCGCGCCGAAGCCGCCGGGGCCGCTGGCGCTGACCACGCGGTGGCAGGGCAGGAAGAGCACGATCGGGTTGGCCCCGCAGGCCGAGCCCGCCGCGCGCACGGCCTGCGCCGATCCGGCCGAGCGCGCCATATCGAGGTAGCTGCGCACCTCGCCGAAGGGAATGCGGTGCATCGAGCGCCAGACCTTGCGGTAAAAGACCGGCCGGCCGCCGAGGTCGAAGGCCTCCCAGGGCAGGTTGACGCGGCGGCCTTCCAGGCGCGCGCGCAACGCCTTGCGTAATTGCCGCCCCAGCGCGCCTTCCTGGCCCTTCAATTCGGTTCGTTGCCTGAAACGCGCGGCCGGGAGGTGGAATTCGCGCAGGCCGCGCTCGGTAAAGACGGCCTCGAAGGCCCCCCAGGCGGTGCTGATGCGATACCGGCGTTCGGCGAGCTGGTGCTCGGGCATGGTCGAGCCGTCCGTGGCGGAGGCGCGCGCGGGATGCGCGCGTCTGGCACTCTCACCATGCCAAAGGGGCGGGTCCCGCGCAAACGCATTCCGCGGCGGGGAACGTCAGGGCAGGTGCGACCAGCGCTTGCCGAAGGGGAAGAGCGGGCGCGAGCACGCGCCGTTGGCGCTGCCGGCCTGGAGTTCGAATTGCAGCACGTCGGCCTCCGCGCTGGACTGCGCCTGCGGGATGCCCGTCTGGTCCTCGCGCAGCAGCACCGTCCGCACCGAATGCCGGTAGAGGATGGTATGGAGCATCACGATCAGGACCCGCCCGGGGTCGTTCTTCGGCCGCGCGAAGCGGAAGACGGGCCGGTCGGTGTTCAGCGTCACCGCTTCCTCGTGGAACAGGTTGTCCAGGTCCACGCTCTGCGAGCTGTCGTAGTTCCGCCCGAAGCGGAACGTCGCGTTGGACGCGCCGCTCAGGTCCGAGCCGTCGATCCCGAAGCGCGGCGCGGCGGCGAAGTGGACCAGCCAGTTGTTCCCGCGGTTGCCTTCGAAGGTTCCCTCGTCGCGCCCCAGGACGGCGCTCGTCTGGAAGATCCCCGCCAGCGGCAACCCGAGTTCGCCTTTGCCTTGCAGGCTGTAGCGCAACTGGTACGGCGAGAAGGTCACCTGCGTCGGCATCGAGACGGCTTCGCAGTGCAGCGCGTTGCCGAACGCGACCTCCACGATCAGGTTGTGGATCGGCTCCTGGATCAGCGTGTCCGCGTTGACGGCCTCGAAGAGATCGGCGCCGCTGACGTTCACGCTGACCCGCCCGTTCTGGCGCACCAAGGCCGAGAAGCGGAAGCCTTCGAACGCCTCGGTGAACGGATCGTCTTGCACGACGACCCGGGCCGCGCCGCGGGCATCGAGGATGCCGCGGAAGGTCCGGCCGTAGGGCCGACCGCCCGGGTCGGCGCTGACGTACTTGCCCCCGCCGAAGCGCACGGTGATCGGCGTCCCGGCCAGTTGCGCCAGGAGCTGCCCGCCCATGTCCACCGTCCCGCGCAGGGAGAACGAATCGCGGCGGTTGCGGGCGAGCGTCCCGCGCAGCAGGCAATGGTCGGCATAGAAGGTGCTGCTGGCCGTGCCCAGGGTCTCGATCTCGAGGCTGAAGGTCTGGTCGTCGCTGCCGCCGTCGAAGCTCAGCGCGGTCGCGCCCAGCGCGTCCTCGGCGTGCACCGTGAACGTCAGCGTGCCTCCTTGCAGCGGCCGGCCGTAGAGCGTGCCGTCGGCGTTCAGCGTGAGTCCGATCTCCTCGAGCCGCTCCAGCGCCTGCCCGCCGATGTCCGCGCTGTCCGGAACGAGGCTGAAGCGCGCCGTGGAGGCGTTCGTGTCGAGGTCCAGGTCGCCGTTGAGCGCCTGGATCCGCGCGGCGTAGTTCAAGCCCTGCTGCGCGTCGCCCAGGTCGTCCTGCGCGAAACGGAAGGGCTCGCTGAACTCGTCCACGAAATTGATCCGGTAGACGACGCTCAGCACCGTCCCCGAGGCGTCCACGATATTCACGTCGAAGAAGAATTCGCCGACGAACCCGCCCACCTGCAGGGTGCCGGAGACCACGCCGGCGGCGCTGAGCGCGATGAAGTCGGGGTTGAACTCCGGAGCGTCGCCCGTCGCGATCAGGTTCGGGCGCAAGGCCCCGCTGATGTACTGGTAGGGGCGCAGGCCGCCCGAGACGTGCAGGATCCGCTCCAGCGGCTGCCCGTCCACGGCGTCGCCCAGGTCGAAGACCTCGAGTCCGTCGGGGACGCCGAAGAGGCTCAGGTCGTACGTTGCGCCGGAAGGCGGATCGAGGACCGTCAAGTCGCCGCCGACCGTGCGGGGTCCCACCGAACGCGCGGCCGCGGCCGCCGGCTGCGGCGCCGTGGCCAGCGTGGCGCGCTCGCACGGGATCAGGCTCAGCACCGCCACCGCGGTCAGGAACGCCAGCGTACGCCTCAAAACCCCGCCCCCCTCGCGCCGCGGCCGGGCCGCGCGCTTACTTCTTGCCTTCGCGGAAGAAAATGTAATCGACGTACAGCGTGAACGCGCTCTGCTCGTAGACCAGGAACAGGATGCGCGCGACGTTGTCCTTCCCGTCCAGGGTGTCCGTGTAGCCGTTGAAGTTGTTCCGCGAACTCTTGAAGACCGCCCCGTCGATGGGGAAAGTCAGGTTGACCCAGGTGTTCGGCGCCACGCGCTCCTGCTTGGTCTCGAAGAACTCGCCCTTCTTGTTGATGAACGCCATCGCCACGCGCAGCGGGCGGTTGTTGTTGTGGTACGCCTTGAAGATCAGCTCCTTCGAGGCGCTCAGGTCCAGCGGATTCTTGCCGGACCCGCTGAAGGCGAATTTGTCCTTGTTCCCTTCCACGCTCTGCACCGCCAGCAGCTTGTTGCCCGTGTCGTTGTCGGTCTGGACCGTCACGTTGCAGGCGTTCGAGTTGTCCCACTTCTCCGGCTTCCACTTGTACGTGGCTTCCAGGCCCAGGTCCGGCTTGAGCGGCTCCTTCGGCGCCTGGGGGTTGGGATTCGGGTCGGCCGGGTTGGGCGCGGGGTTCTGGTCGAGCCCCAGCTCTTTCGCCAGCTCGTCCGCGCGCTTCCGGGTCTCTTCGTCCCCCGGGTTCATGCGCAGGTGTTCCTTGAAGGACTCGTACGCCTTGTCGGACTGGGTGCGCCGGTCGTAGGCCTTGCCCAGCAGCTTGAACAGGTCCGCGCCCGCGCCTTCCTTGCCTTTGACCTTCTCGAACTGTGCGATCGCGTCCGGGTACATGCCCTTCTCGAAGGCCCAGACCCCCAGCTCGTACTGCGCCTTCCAGTCGTCCTCCTGGAGCGCCTCCAGCCGGCTGGCCAGGTCGTAGTCGATCTTCTCGATCATCTCGCGCGGGATCTGCACCTTCCCCGCTTCGTTGTAGACCAGGATCACGATGAACTCGGGCGTCTCGCGATAGATCTTGCAGTTGGAGAATTCCAGCCCGTTCTTCAGCTTCACCGTGTCCGCGTGCGCCAGACACGATACGAGGGCTGCCAGAAGGGCCAGTTGGAGTCCGCGCATAGCTCGCATCGCCGTACGCTCCCGAGTCGTGGACCGAAGCGAAGGTTGCCGCCTGCAAGAGTATACAGGTCGGCTTGTGCCTTCGTCACGTCCAATTGGGTCTCCGTTAGGGTGTTGATAGGAGACCCCGGCGCCGCGCGCTTGACGAGGCGCTGCCACGGTATCTTAGCCAAGCATCGGCAAGATCTATCTGCTGCAACAGTCAAGAGATGTACAGCGCAGGCAGGATCAGACGCCGCCCGCCGCGTCGTCGAACCAGGGATCGCGAGCTGCCGGGTTGCGCCCATCGGCGAGAATCTTCACCGTCTCCCCGGCGCCGGCGAGGACTTCCAAGGCGTGCACGGGTGCGCGCCCTCGGAAGACGATCCACTCGCCGTCGACGCGCCGTTCGTCTTCGAAGAAGTGCCGCGCCATGAAGGCGAGGTTCTTGCCGTCCCCGGCGAAGACCGAGACGACGGCCGGCACGCCGTGCTCCCGCGCGCGGCGGCGAATCTCGTCCTTCAGCCCTTCCAGCCCCTGGGCCTTGAGCGCCGAGACGCAGATGGCCCCGGGGTACTCCGCGCTCAGCATGCGGTACTCGAACTCCCGCTCCGCGGCGACGCGGTCGATCTTGTTGAAGACCAGGAGCGTCTCCTTCCGGTCGCTGTCCAGTTCCTTGAGCACGGTCTGGACGGCCTCCATCTGCTCGCGCGCGCCGGGGGACGAGACGTCGACGACATGCAGCAGCAGGTCGGCCGTGCGCGCCTCCTCCAGCGTGGCGTGGAAGCTCGCCACCAGCTTGTGCGGGAGCCGCCGGATGAAGCCGACGGTGTCGCTCAGCAGGACCTTGTTCCCGCCGCCCAGCGCCAGCGAGGCGGTCTTCGTGTCCAGGGTCGCGAAGAGCTTGTCCTCGACGTAGACCTGCTCGCCGGTCAGCGCGCGCATGAGCGTGCTCTTGCCGGCGTTGGTGTACCCGACGAGGCAGACCAGGAAATGGTCGCGGTGCCGCGCCTGGACCGTGCGCTCCTTGCGCGCCCGGATCTGTTCCAGTTCGATCTTGAGATCGCCGATGTGCTTGAGGACTTTGCGCCGGTCGGTCTCGATCTGCCGTTCGCCCGGCCCGCCGCGCATCCCGATCCCGCCCGTCTGGCGCTCCAGGTGCGTCCAGAGCCGCTTCAGCCGCGGCAGGCGGTACTCCTGAAGCGCCAGGCTGACCTGGACCTTGGCCATCCGCGAGCGCGCGCGGGAGGCGAAGATGTCGAGGATCAGGTCGGTCCGGTCCACCACCTTCAGACCGCTCAGCTTTTCGAGATTGCGGCTCTGCGCGGGGGTGAGGTCGTGGTCGAAGAGGATCGTCTTGGCGCGATGGCTCGCGGCGAGGTCCTTGATCTCCTGCGCCTTCCCCGAGCCGATGTAGGTGCCGGGGTGGATCTCGCGGAGGTGCTGCACCACCTTGCCGACGACGCGCGCGCCGGCGGTCTCGGCCAGCCTCTCGAGCTCTTCCAGGGGTTCTTCGCCGGTCGCCAGGTCTCCGTGCTGGTAACCGCCCACCAGGATGGCGGGTTCACGCTCGACGCTCAGCTTGACGTCGCGGACGCGGATATGACGGCGTTCGTTTTTGGACATCTAGAGGCTTGCGATACCTCCCGTGGGCCGCGGACGCGCTCGTCCGGTTGGCCGAGTATAGATCGGCCGCGGTTCCAGGCAATGGGCGGGTTCGGGGTTCCGGGAAGAACCCTCCGAGCCGCTCAGCACGCAAGCACTGGCCCTGATCGGTTCTTCTTAAGCTAAGAGTGCGTCCTAAAACCGGATCGCGAGGCGGCTTTGGAGCGCCGGGCAAGCGAGGCGAGGCGGCCGAACGAGCCGTATCGGGAGGAAGATACGGCAAGGAGGCCAACGACGCATCGCGAAGCCCGCCGCCCCAAGACGGCCGCGAGACGTTTTAGGATGCACTCTAAGTACCGTGCCGCGGAAGTAACTGGCCCAAGGCACCGGGCATTTTGTCCCGGATCGAGGCGCGTCGAGGGAGCATATCGGGACGAAGATCTGTGACCGAGACGCAACGAAGAGCCGGGGCAAAAGGCCCGGCGCCGTGGGTCAGGAACTTCCGCGGCGCGGTACTAAGCGGTCTTACATGAGTTCTTTGCCATGGCCCTGTGCAGTTTCCCCTCCTCTCCGAGGAGGGGCAGGGGTGGTGACTGAACAAATCCGCGCGAAGCGCGATCCGGTTTTAGGACGCACTTTTAGCCCTTCTGTTCGGCGGGGATGCCGACCAGGTCGCGGACGGCGGCTTCGAGGGCCTCGCTGGAGACGGGCTTGACCAGGTAGCGGAGCGACGGGTGCGTGGCGACGATGAACTCGTCCTTCAATTGGTCGTAGGCGGAGCAGATGATCACGGCCATGTTGATGCCCTGGTCGACCATGCGCTGGAGGACCTCGAGGCCGTGAAGGCCGGGCATCTTCATGTCGATGACGAGGAGCGCGAGGCCGCCCTTCTGGACGCGCTTCCAGGCCTCGTTGCCGTCGGCGGCCTCGATGACTTCGAAGCCGAGGCGTTCGAGGGTGAGACGGAAGACGATGCGGATGCGCTTGTCGTCGTCGGCGAGAAGGACCTTGGGCTTGATGTTCTGGTTGCCGGCGACGCCCGCGGGACGGCTGCCGAAGAAGACCTCGTCCTTGTCGGCGGTGCCCTTGACGCCGCCGCTGCGCATCTGCGGCGGGGCCTCGGCGGGTCCGATGTTCGGGCGCGGCATGGCGCCGGGCACCTGGGGGCGCTGGAGGCCGGTGACGACCGTGTTGCTGATGCGCTGGCCGCCGGGGTTGAGGCCCGGCTTGGCGGCGGGGCCGACGCCGGGAATGCGGCTCCCCGAGCCCGTGGGACTGGGCACGCTGCCGGTGCGGCTGCCGGAGCCCGACGGGCCCACCGCCTGGTTGCCGTCCGAACCGGCCGGCGACGGCGCGGCGGGGATCTGGGGCGAACCGGCCGGCGGCGTTCGGATGGGCGCGGCGACCGTCCCGGGCGGCGGCGTCTGAACCGGATGAATCCCCGGAGCGCCGCCGGAGGCTCGGAGGCCCGGCACCTGCTCCTCGAAGCCCATCGAGAACGGCGAGCGGAGCCGGCGGGTGACGCGCACGTTCGTTTCGGCCGCCGCCTGCGGCGCGGTCTCTTCGGCCAGCAGATCCTGCAGGAACGAGGTGATCTGGTTGGGGTGGTACCCGGTGGCCTTGAGATCGTTTTCGACCAGGTCGATGATGACCTTTTTTTCTTCTTCGTTGTTGACGATGGCGTTCAGGACGGAACGCATCTGGAACATGGGCATACGCCGCGCTTCGAACTCGCTGACCATGATCAGCGCTTTGGTCTCGCGGCTGAGCGATTTTAAGACGTTTTCCTGACTCACCGAATACGACTCCCGCCCACCAGGCCTGGAACGGCCAGCGCAAACATTATACCAGCCTATGCGCCAGCCGGTAGGTGTGCTACCGGGTCATTCCATGACTCTTGACGCCCCAGTATCGGCTTGTTTTAGGACGTTGTTTATAGGCTGTTTCGGGCAAAATGAGCAGTTTCTTACCCCTCCTCACTTTGCCTGTACCGCAAGTTGCGACGGATATCGAGAAAAACCCGCGCGTTTTGTCGATCCGTCTGCGGAAGTTTCGGCAAGGCAGGAGCTGGGAGAACTTGGAGGACCCAGCACCCGCGAAGCACGTGTGCCCCCAGCCCGTTGCGCCATGGGCTGCCGTTTCAAGCGGCCTCACCCAAGTTTCCTTCGGATTTGGATCGCGCTGCGCGCGGATTCGTTCGGGCGCCACCCCTGCCCCTCCTCAATGAGGTGGGGAAACGGCCCAGGGCCAAGGCAAACACCTTATGCAAGACCGCTTGTCGCGAGGCGCGGAGCCGCGTCGCCTTCACTTGGCGGGCGCTTCGGCCTGCCCCGCCGCCGCGCGCTCGAACCGCGCCAGCCTTTGTTCCCAATACTCCTTGTTGTAGGCGCCCATCTCGGGCGGGCGCAGGCCGAGGGCCTTGCGGAAAGCCGCGAGGGCCTCGGCGTGGCGGCCGGCGTACTTGAGCGCCTCGGCGAGCGTGTCCCAGTTGTTGAAGTCGCGCGGCCCCAGTTCGGCGCAGAGTTCCGCGGCGAGCACGGCGCGCTCGGGCGGCAGCTTGTGGTTGGCCGTGCCGATGGCCGAGCACCAGGCGGCGGCGTTGAGCAGGTCGCCGAGGACTTCGAGCTTGCCGAGGGCGCGAAAGTAGTCGCCGCGCTTGAGGTCCTCGGGCTTCAGGCGGTGCCAGCGCAGGAACTCCGGCTCGGTGAAGACGCGCCCGCGCAGGGTGGCCTCGATGTTCAGGACCAGTTTGCCGTCGTCGTAGCGCAGGAAGATATGCTGCGGCGCGTGGACGGGCTGGAGCGGCACGCCGGCCTGCTCGGCCAGGCACAGGTAGACCATGCTCAAGCCCAGGCAGACGCCGCGCTTCTTCTCCAGCACCGTGTGCGGAAAGTAGTCGTCGGGGTTCTCCTCCTCGGGCTTCAGTTCGCGCGCCGTGCCCAGCTCGAGCTTGTCGAAGAGGAACTCGCCGAAGCGCCGCGCGACGGCGTGTCCGTCGGGGGCGGCGCGAAGCAGTTCCTTCAACGCGGCCGCGTGGCGCTCCAGCGCGGCGCGGACCTCGCGCTCTTTCTCGCCCTTCAGATCGGGATAGATCTCGGCGGCCAGGGCCAGCGAGAGGTCGGTGTAGCTGAAGCGCTGCGGCTCGGCGCGGACGCGGCGCACGAGTTCGGCAAGCGGGTCCTTCGAGGCCTCGAGGCGTTCGGGCAGCGGCGGCGGCGGGGCGTCTGGCGCGCCGGCCATCGCGGGCGGCCCGGCCAAGCAGGCCAGGAGCGCCAAGGAGGCTGCGAGCAGGCCGAATCGAATCCGGATCATGCGGTCCCTGTCAGACAGACGGCGCACACGAAGGACTCGTTAGCCTCCGCCCGCCGGATTGCAATGGAAATCAAACCGTGCCTCCGCCGGGCGCGCCCAGGAACTCGCCGACCTCCGCCGCCAGGCGCTCCGGGTCAGGCGCCTTGCGCGCGGCGACCGGCAGGGCGCGGAGGAAGGCCGGCCCGTAGCGCTTGGTCAGGACGCGCTTGTCGCAGAGCACCACCACGCCGCGGTCGGTCTTGGAACGGATCAGCCGCCCGAAGCCCTGGCGCAGGCGCAGGATCGCATTGGGCACGCTGAAATGCAGGAACGGATCCTTGCCCTGCGCCTCCAGCAACTCGCAGCGGCCCTGCACCAGGGGGTCGGTAAAGACGGCAAAGGGGAGCTTGGCGATGACGAGGAGCGAGAGCGCGTCGCCGGGGACGTCCACGCCTTCCCAGAAGCTGGCGGTGCCGAGCAGCACGGTGCGCGCGCCGCTCTTGAGCCGCGCCAGCAGGGCCTCGCGCGAACCGTCCTCGCCCTGCGCCAGCACCTCGAGGCCCTCGGGAGCGAGCGCGCGGCGCAGCGCGGCGGCGTTGTGGCGGAGGGATTCGTAAGACGTGAAGAGCGCCAGGGTGCGCCCGCCCGCGGCGAGGGCCAGCGGGGCCAGCGCGCCGGCGAGGGCCTCGTTGAAGCCGCGCTCGCGCCCGCCGCCGGGTTCGGGCAGAAAAGTCGGCACGTAGAGCCGGCACTGGGTCGCGTAGTCGAACGGGCTGCCTTCCAGCAGTTCGTCGAGCTGCCCGGGCGCGCAGAGCGAGAGGCCGAGGCGGTGCTTGAGGTACTCGAAGCTCTTGGGGTGGGGCGCGTCGATTTTGGACTTTGGATTTTGGATTTTGGATTGGAAGGCCAGCGGCGCGAAGCCGGAGCCTTCGGCGCCGGCGTCGCGGACCGAGAGGGTGGCGGAACTGAGGATCACCGCGCGCTTGCGCTCGTAGAGCTGGCCGTGCAGCAGGGCGGCGAGGTCCAGCGGCGCGCCGACCGCGCGGAGGGCGCGCTTGCCGAGCCGCTCCATCCAGTACACGTAGTTCGGCTCGTCGGCGCGCACGACGAACTCCAGGTCCGAGATCAGCTCCTGCAGGAAAAGATTCTGGGCGGCCAGTTCCTTCTGCATCTCGCGGGCGCGGCCGACGCGGCGCTTGACGATCTCCTTGAAGTCCTCTTCGAGCGCGCTGAGGGCCTGGCGCAGGCGGCCGAGGCCGGCGATGGCGGATTCCTTGGATTCCTGGAGCAGCTCTTTCTCGTCGCCGCGGAGGGTCTCGGCGGAGAAGCGCACGCAGGAGCCGTCGTCGCGGCGGCGCGGCTTGGCGGGCCGGGCGGGCTCGGGCTCGCGGGCGCGAAGCCGCCGTCGTCGGGCTCGCGGCGGCCGGGTTCGCGGGGCACGTGGAGCGGCGCGGGGCGGTCGTCCTCGCCGCGCTCGACGCGCCGCTCGAACCACGCGCGCAGGCCGTCGAAGGCGTACTCGGAGGCCTCGCCGGCCGGCTCGACGGCCTGAATCGCCAAAAGCACGTGCTCGCGCAGGTCCGCGAAGAGCGGCTCGGGAAACTCGGACTTCGCCTGCTCGAGTTGGAAGAGGATCGAAGGGAGCAGGCCCTTGCCGGCGCTGGAGCCTTGGGGCGCCTTGAAGAGCCGGCTCAGCACGCGCTGGACGCGGCGCGGCGTGACCTCGCAGGCGAGGTGCTCGGTCGCGACGTCCTCCAGCGTGTGCGCCTCGTCGAAGACGACTTCCTCGTGGGGCGGGAGGGAACCGTTCTCGAGGTTCAGGTCCGCGAAGACGAGCGCGTGGTTGCAGACGACAAGGTCGGCGCCGCGGGCGAGCCCGCGGGCGCGGTAGACGAAGCAGCGGTGGTAGAAGGGGCACTGCCGGCCCATGCAGTCCTCGCCGACGGTGTGCAGGCGGTCCCAGAGTTCGGGGTGCTCCTCGGGGCTGAAGGCGGCCAGTTCGGCGACGTCGCCGTCTTCCGTCCGCGCGGCCCAAGTCATCACGGGGAGCAGCGCGGCGCGCTCGTCCTCGTCGAGTTCCTGCACGGATTCCTGAAGCGTGTACATGAACTTTCTCGCGCAGAGGTAGTTGGGGCGGCCCTTGAGCAGCGCGGCCTCGAACTCGACGCCCAGCGCCTCGCGCAGGATCGGCAGGTCCTTGTGGAAGAGCTGCGACTGGAGGTTCTTGGTGTGCGTGCTGACGATCACGGGGGCGCCCGGCGGCCTTGGCGAAGAGCACGGCCGGGGCGAGATACGCCAGCGACTTGCCCACGCCGGTGCCGGCCTCGGCCATGAGGTGCCTGCCGGCCTTGAGCGCCGCGGCGACGCGGGCGGCCATCTCGGCCTGCTCGGGGCGCTGCTCGTAGGCCGGCATGGACGCCTGGAGCGCCCCGCCGGGCTTGAAGAATTCGTGGACCTCGTTCAAGTCCAGCGGCGGCTCGGGTTCGTCGTCCTCGATCTCGTCCCCGGGCCCCTGGAGGCGTTCGATGATTTCGGTGTGATCCTTGAAGAGGTGCGCGAGGGAGAGCTTCCCGGCGCGCGCGGACTCGGCGAACTGGCCCTCCAGCGCCGCCGTCTCGGCGCGCTTGAGCAGGTCCTTGAGCGGGTGGCGGGTGCGCGCGAGGAGCCAGTTCATCTCGGCGAGCACGGGGAGCGGGAGCGCAAGGAGGTCGGCCGCGAGTTTTTCGTAGAGGGCCTGGAGGAGCGCGGGGCCATGGAGCGCCGGCGGTCCCGCCGGCAAGACGCCGGCGCTACAATCCAACCCGTAATGCGCCGCCAGTTCCTGAATACCCCGGCGGCAGACGGTCGGCTGCACCACCGCGCCCAGTTCGTCGAGCCCGACGAGCGGCGGGCCCAGTCCGCGCGGCAGGCCCGCGCCGCGCGCCGCGCGCTGCAGGGCCGTGCGGGCGATTTCGGCCTCGGGCGCCACCCACGCGCCGGCGGACCCGGAGAACTCCAGCAGGTCCTCCAGCACCTCGCCGAGATCCGGCGCCTCGTCGAGTTCCGCGTTGGTCAGACCGGAAAAGCGCGCCTGCGCCACGGTCAGGCGCTGCGCGGGCTTCGCGACGCGCGACCAGCGTTCGCCGTCGGCGCGCAGGGCCTCCAGGCGCACGAGGTCCCCTTCGCCCAGCGGCTGGCTGGTGGTCAGTTCGAGGAACATGGGAGCATCGAGCAGCATGAAAGGATCTCGGGCCGGCCTGGCACGGTTCAATGTACCGCGAGACGCGCGCCGGGCGCGGCGGAAAACGGGTCCGGGAAGGAAGCTAACTAAGAGTGCGTCCTGAAACCGGATCGCGAGGCGGCTTCGGAGCGCCGGGCAAGCGAGGCGAGGCGGCCGAACGAGCCGTATCGGGACGAGCATCCGGCGAGGAGGCCAACGACGCAGCGCGAAGCCCGCCGCCCGAAGACGGCCGCGAGACGTTTTAGGACGCACTCTTAAGTAGACTGCTCTGTGCGCTCCGCGTGCTCCCGGTTCATCCCACGTTGCCGTTTGAGCCGGCTCCGGCCGGCCCGGAACGTAGATTCCTACGCCCGATTTCCCCAATCCCGGTTGATTCGTGCGCCGCCGCGGGTGCATACTGCTATCGAGGCACCGCCACGAGAGGGCCGTCGCGCCATGCGCTCAATCAAACTCGTCCTGCTGCTCCTGCCCGGCCTGGGCCTCCTCGCGGGGGAGCCCGCGGCGAAGGACCTGGACCGCGTCCTCGCGCGCCTCGCGCCGGGCACGAAGCACGAGTTCGTCATGATGCCGCTGCGCGACGGCGTGAAGCTCGCCACCGACATTTTTTATCCGCCGTCCGGCGACGGGCCCTGGCCGGTGGTCCTGCTGCGCACGCCCTACAGCCGCTTCGACCCGCGCGGGCTCTCCGGCCTCGGCGACACCCCGGGCGTCCTTGTCTGCCAGAACCAGCGCGGGCGCTTCGGCTCGGAGGGCACGCTGCCCAAGGAGCACTTCGAGAACGAACCGGACGACGACTACGACGCCATCGAATGGATCGCGAAGCAGAAATGGTGCAACGGGCGCGTCGGAACCTGGGGGCCTTCGGGACACGGCGTCTCGTCCTTCAACGCGATCTGGTCCGAAGCCCCGCATCTGAAGGTCGTGGACGTGAACGTCAGCGGCGACTGCGCCTGGCTCCACTGGTTCTTCTCCAACGGCGTCCGCCGCGACACCTACGACTGGCTCAGCAACCGCAACCAGGCCGTCGCCGAGTGGCCGCGGCCCACGGTCAGCGCCTTCGACCTCGCCCGCCGCGCGGCCTTCGTGAAGGAGCGCGCCGCGCGCTGCAAGATCGCCTTCCGCGGGAAAGGCGGCTGGTTCGACATCTTCAACGAGGCCATGCTCGACGCCTACGCCGCGCTCGCGCACAACGGCCGCTGCACCGTCGCCATCAGCCCGGCAGGCCACGGCCAGATCGGCGGTTTCACTTTTCCTTCCGCCCCGCCTCTAAGAGGCCTCCCGGACTTCAGCTTCAAGCAGTGGCTCACCGAGGACGAATCTAAAGCCCCCGGCAAGTCCGTCCTCACCTACTACCTCATGGGCGACGGACGCAAGCTCAACGGACCCTTCGGCAACGTCTGGAAGGCCGCCGAGACCTGGCCCGTCCCGTCCACCCCAGCTTCCTATTATCTGCGTGCCGGCGGGAAACTCTCGACCCAGGCCCCGGACGAAACGGACGCCGTCGAGACCTACGCGTACGATCCGCGCAAGCCTTGTCCCACCGTCGGCGGGCACCACTTCGTCGGCGACAAGAGCGGCCCGCTCGACCAGCGCGCGCTCAAGGAACGGAAGGACATCCTGCGCTTCGCCACCGAGCCGCTCGCCGAGCCCGTCGGGATCACCGGCAAGGTCCGCGTCGAGCTGCACGTCGAGACCGACGTCCCCGATACCGTCTTCGTGGCCAAACTGGTCGACGTCTATCCCGACGGCTACGAAGCGCTGATCCGCGAGGCCGCCTTTCTCGCCCGCTTTCACGGCGGCTTCGACAAGCCCGCGCCGCTCGAAAAAGGGAAGGTCTACGTCCTCGATATGGACCTCTGGAGCACCGCGCTGGTCTTCAACCCCGGACACCGCATCGCCGTCCACGTCAGCAGCAGCAGCACCCCCGCCTACGAGGTCCATCCGAACACCTACGAGCCGGTCATGACCTTCGACGCCTCGCCCATCGCCAACCAGCGCATCCACGTCTCGTCCGCGCACCCCTCGCGCCTGATCCTGCCGATGATCCCGAAAGAGAGCTACGCGAAGTGAGGCTTGAGGCTTGAGGCTTGAGGCTTGAGGACTACACCGAATACGGCTGAAGATCGCTATTATTATTTGTAGCTTGGATCGTATTTATTCCATTGTTCAGGCCATGAATTTATCCTATGCCGAAAGCCGACTTACCAGTCCACTCCATCGGCCTTGCCCTTCTCGGCGGCCTCCGCCGCGCGGCGCTGCCGTTCCGTGGCCTTCTCCGCCTTCGACTGAAGCGCCTTCTTCGCGGCTTCCTCTTGCGCGGCCTCCGCTTGCCTTCGGTAGCCGGCTCCGGCCGCCTCGTAGAGCCGCGCCGCCAGTTCGAAGTGCGCGGCGCCCGCGGCCTGGCGGGCGCGCGCATCCAGCTTACCCGGATCGGCCTCCCGAGCGCGCAGGCCCTCGGCCACCAGACGCTCCAGGCGCCGCCGCGTGTCCGCGTCCTTGGCCACGCCCAGCGCTTCTTCCAGCAGGGGCAGGATCGTCCCGCCCAGTTCCTTCAGCGCCGCCTCGGCGTCGTCGCGCGCGGTGAACTCCTCGTAGCTCAGATCCTTGAGGTACGAAGCGACCTTCCGCCGCGTCGCCTCGTCCACGCCCCCGGCTTCCTCGCCTTGCGCCGCGCCCAGGATCCCGAGCACCGCCAGCGCCAACCCCCATTCCCGCATGTTTGAACCTCCCGATGGCTGAGCCTATGTATTGAATTTATAATATAAATCACATAAGAATTATATACGCATCTCCCAATTGATACTTAAAAATGCATTAAATCGTCAATCATCCATCGTATTCAGCGCTGCCCCGGCCACTCCTTCACCTTCAGGGCCAGGTCGCGGTGGAAGCGCGGCAGCTCGATGGCCAGCGCGCCGCCGGCTTCGCCGCGCCGGGGCGGGTCGGCGGTCTGCACGTCCCGCTCGCCCACTCGTTTGCCCTCGCGGGTGTCCCAGAACTCGACCTTGTACCGGCCCGCGCGGAGGTTGGGCAGGACGAGCACCGCGCCGCTTACCGGCGGGATGTTCGTGGTCCGCTGCGGCGTCTGGGCGTGGTAGACCCAGACGTAAGCGCGGCGGTCGGACCGCAAGGCCCGCGCGAGCACCGCCTCGCCCGGCGCGCGGACCGGGAGCAGCTCGGGTTCCAGCGCGCGTTCGCCGGCCTGCGCGCGGAGGTCCTCGCCGCCAAGGTACGCCGCCAGTGCCCGGTATTCGAAGTAGCGGTCGTCGAAATGGACGTGCAGCCACCACCAGTAGCCGGTCGCGCCGGCCAGCGGCTGGACCAGGCTGCCCCAGAGGCCCGCGTGGAGGTCCGCGTCGAGTTCGTCGCGGGTGTTGTGCTCCACCAGTTCGCCTTTCTCCCACTTCACGCCCAGCCAGTGCCGGCCCTGCTCTTCCACCAGCACCGGCTTGCGGTACTGCTTCATGCCGCGAAAGACCCCGCGCGCCCAGTCGTTGCCGTTCCAGAAGTCCGCCAGCGCCGCCGCCGCGTCGTTGTTCCCTTCGGCGAGTTCCTCGAAGGCCGAGTAGGCGTTGGACGCCGCGATCTCGATCTCCGGCAATTGAAAGATGTCCATGCCGCGCACCGGATGGCTGAAGTGCGTCGCCACCGTGTGCCGGTTCGGATCGACCGACTTGAGGTACTTGCTCATGCCCTGGTGCCAGGAGGCGATGTGCGGCGCCGGGTGGTCGGGGATGCCTTTCCAGATCTGCCCCAGGCTCGGACGGTACTCGTCGGTGAACTCCAGTTCCGAAAAGAGGTCCCACGCCAGCACCGCCGGAGAATGCCCCCAGCGCGCGACGGCGTAGCGCAGGTAGTTCAGGTGCAGCGCCTTGGCGTCGGCGCGCGTGAAGAACTCCGCGGACGACTCCAGCGGGCCGCCGAATTTCCGCCCGTACGGGTTGTGCTCCCATTCCGTGTCGATCGCGTAGCTGAATTGCCCGTGGTTCGTCAGGCACAGGCTCAGATAAATGCCCTTGCGTTCGGCGTCGTCGAGCACGTGGTCGACGCGCCAGGCGTTGAGCAGGTTGTAACGCCCGAGCCCCTGGTAGCCCGGCCAGTCGCGCCGCCACTGCAAGCCGCCCCACCACGAGCAGAGCCACATCCGCGCCCAGTTGATCTTCGCCTTCTCGAAGGCCTCGAAATAGTCGTCGAACTGGTACGTGCCGCGCTTTTCGACCCGCGGCAGGATCTCGCGCTCCCACTTGGGGTCCTTGAACGGAAGCCGGTCGTCGCCCGGGCTGCGCAGGCACGGCCCCAGCGCGTAATAGAAGCTCCCGTCGTCGAACTTGAAGTGCCGGCCGTCCTCGTCGGGCCGCACGAAGCCGCGCCAGCCCGGGCCCGCGGGCGCGGCCTCGAATCCGGCCCCCTCGAGCCGCGCCGTCAGCGTCCCGCGCTCCCACTTCACGCGCTCGACCTTCCGCCGCCCGTCCTGGCTGTATTGCTCGTACGTGTAGACCCAGTCGTCCGCGTTGCGCGGCAGCGCCTTGTAGGGCCGCCCTTCGGGCGAGAAGCGGTAGTCGGCCGACCACTCGCTGAACGAGACCTTCCACTGCCCGTGCTCGTACAGCTCGAAGCGGACCCGGTGCGCGCCGGGCTCCAGCACGCGGTAACGCACCGTCCAGCGCTCGGCCCCGTCCGGCTCGACCCGTTCCCGCCCCGTCTTCGGGTCGAGGCTGCGCCGGCAGGGCTGGTCGAAGAACGCCGGCACGCGCACGCTCTTGCCGGACGGCGTCTCGATCACGGCCTCCAGTTCCACCTGTTCGGGATCGAACGGGTTGTCGAAGGCCTTGCCGAACGCCAGGTGGCACGTCCACGCCTCGCCCACGCGCCGCTGCCGGGCCGGTTCTTCGAGCAGCGCCAGCCGCGCCGGCGGCTCGAGCGCCGCCGAGTCGAAGCGCACCGCGCGCACGCCCCGCACGCGCGCGAGCACCGGCGTGTCCGGGTGCGTCGAGTACAGGTGCAGGCCCAGCTCGCGGATCCGCCCGCGCCCGTATTCCGACCACGGCCGCGTGTGCCTAACCGGCTCGAGCCCCTGCGCGTTGGCGCCGCGCAGGTCCAGCAGGCAGGTGCTCCAGTCGCCCGCGCGCAGCAGCCCCGGCAGCAGCGCCTGATACCATAGATCGTCGCGGTCGCGCAGATGCACGCCCGCGCGCAGGTCGCCCGGCGCGCCCGGCGGGAGCCAGACCTCGAAGCAGAGCGCGTCGGCGGCGTGGAAGTTGTCCGGCGCCGGCGCGCGCCAGTCGGCCCCGGCGAGGCGGAACGGTTTGAGCGCCGTCACCGCCGTCTCGCCCGGCCCGCCGCGGATCTCCAGCGCCGCGCCTGCGGCCCCCGCGCCTTCCTCGCCCGCCACCAGCCGCACCCGCGTCGCCTCGTGCTCCTCCGAGCGCCACGCGCCGCCGCTCTTCCGCGCGTCGTCGTCCCAGAGCGCGATCTCCGTCGTCGTCCGCGGCTCGCGAGCCAGCGGGTGCAGCGAGACCAGCGGCTTCTCGCGCAGCGGCCAGCGCCGAGCGGCCGCGCCGAGCTGCGCGTGCAGCTCCGCCGCCCCCGGCGCGTTCAGCCGCACCGTCAGCAGATACGAATCGACGGCCTTCGAGGCCCCCCAGCGCGCCAGCGCGTAGCGCGCCGCCCGCCGGCAGAACGCCAGCCCCTCCGGCGTGTGCATCAGCTCGCCCGGCCCTTGCAGCGGCCCGCCCTGCGCGGCGTTCAGCGGATGCGCCGGCCAGTTGAAGGTGCCTTGCCGCGCGAAGGACTCGCCGTCCAGCAGCACCAGCGGCAGGCGTTCGCCGCGCCCCGCCGCCTCCGCCAGCTCCGCGTCCATCCGCGCCGCCAGCGTGAAGTCCGGACGCCGCGACCCGCCGAAGCGCCCCCACGACGCCGTCCAGAACGGGACCGGCCGCCACGCCTGCGTCTCCGGCTCCGCCGGCGCGACCTGCCAGAGCCCCGCCGCCGGCTCGAAGCGCCACGCCTCCGGCGCGCCCGCCCAGAGCCGCTCGGCCGTCGGATCGAAGAGCGGCTTCGTCGCCGTCTTCAGCGCCGGGCGCCAGCGCCCCGGGCCGGCCGGTTCGGCCCGCGCGGGCCGGGTCGTCAACGCCGCCAGCGGCAGCGCCCACGAGCGCTCGCCGCTCCGGATCCGCACCATCCCATCGGCCGGCGGCCGCGGCAGGTACGCGCGATAGAACGGCAGCCCCACCGGGACCTGCCGCCACGCCGAACCGTCGCGCACGGAGAGAAAATCCTGGTCCAGGAACGCGAGGACCTCGAACCCGCCGCCCTGCACGCGCACGTCCCCGTCGCCCTCGTCGGCGAACGGATCGGCCGGCAGCGGCTCCAGGCGGAAGACCAGCGCCGCGGCGGCCTCGAGGCCCGGCGGAACCGGCTCCAGCGCCGCGTCGAGGACGATCCTTGAGCCGTCTTCCGCGGGCCGCTCGCGAGGAATCAGCCGCGGCTCGCGCAGCGCCACTTCGAGCGGCTTGGCGGGCGAGCCCGTCGTCTCCGCGCGCAGCTCCAGCGCCACGACCTCCGCCGCCGCCAGCTCGTCCCACGGCCGCCCGTGCCCGACCGGGGCGAGGTCCCCCGCGTCGAAGCGCACCCGCACCGGCGCCGGCGCGCCCGCCGACGGCACGACGACGGCCTGCGCCGCCGCATACAACCCGCCCGCGCGGCTCTCCACCAGCCAGCGCAGCCGCGTGGCCGTGCCCTGCGTGAGTTTCGTGAGCGCCTTCGTCTCGAGCGCCTCGATCCGGCGCAGATCCCAGGGCGGCTCCGCCGCACGTTCCAGCCGCCGCGAGGCCTCCGCGCCGCCGGCCTTGAACGTCCACCGCGCGGCCGCGGTGGAGAAAGACGCTTCCAGTTCGCGCGCCGACGGGGCGGGGGGCTCCTCCGCGCGCGGAGGCTCCGGCGCCGACGCGCGCGCCGCATCGAGCCCTGCGGCGGACAGCAGGCTCAGAACCAACATAAGGAGACGGCGCAAGGAAACGCTCCCGGCGTGCGGACCCGACACCCCTCTATTATGCCTCCCGCCCGATTCCTATTAAAGGACGCTGCACAGGTGAGTGTCGTTACGGAAGATGCAGGATCGTCCCGGATTCCCCTTGCCTTTGTAACAATTAAAGTGTAATTGTTACAGATACCAGGGGGCCATGGCCATGACCAGCGCGCTTACCGCCTACGTCCAGTCCCGCAACCAGGGCGGCGTCGACATCAAGACCACCGTCGACCTCTTCCGCCGCTACCAGTTCCTCGAACGCGCCGCCATCCCCGCGCTCGCCGGCTGGTTCCTCGCCGTGCCGCGCTACGAGGACAAAATCGCGCTCGGCTACCGCCTCTGGGCCCACGCCGAACGCGCCGACGCCTTCCGCCGCCGCCTCAAGGAACTGCGCGGCGGACACCGCGACGCCAACACCGAGCCCGCGCTCCAGCGCGTCGGCGACGCCATGCTCCACGCGCCCGACGAGCCCTGTTTTCTCGCCGGCGTTCGCCTGATCCTCGCGCGCCTCGGCGCGGCCTACCGCGAACACCTCGCCGTCGCCGACGCCTCCGCCAACGCGCTCGAACGCCGCATCCTCCGCGCCGCCCTCGCCGACCTCGACGAAGCCAAGGCCTGGTACGACCGGCGCACCGACGCCTTCTCGCCCGACGAACGCGAGCGCGCCGCGCGCTGGACGCGCTGGCTCGAAGCGCTGCTCGCGGCGGCCGGCGGCGTGAGCGGACTGGACGCGCGCGCCGAGCTGCCCGCCGAGCGCCCCGCGACGGCGCTCTTCGAGCGCCCCGCCACGCTCCTCTTCGACGCACGCATCCAGCGCGGCACCTTCGAGCCCTTCGATCAGCGCATGAACCTCACCTTCGAGGAGAAGCGCGTCGCCGAGTTCCGCATCTTCTTCAACGAGTTCTACGCCGCCGCGGTCCTCGCCACGATCCTCCACGACGCCTGGCGCGCCGACGCGCCCTGGGAATTCTTTCACGACATGGCGCACCATTTCTGGGACGAGGTCCGGCACGCCGAGTTCGGCGCCACGCGCCTCGCCGAACTCGGCGTCGCGCCCGACCGCGTGGACTTGGTCCTCTTCGACGGCTCGCAGAGCCTCCCCTTCCTGCACCGCCTCTGTTTCCTCACGCTGGGCCTGGAAGTCTTCTACATGCCCCGCAAGCAGCCGCGCGTGAAGCGCTACGGCGAAGCCGGCGACTTCCGCACCCAGCTCTTCGCCGACGTGGACTGGAACGACGAAGGCAACCACGTCCGCTACGGCAAGAAGTGGGTCACGCATTTCCTCGAAGACGACAGCCGCGAGATCGAGGACCTGCAAGACGAGATCAAGGAGCACATGAAGGCCATCTTCGCCGACTTGCCGGAAGGGAAGCTTTCACCATTTTAACCACAGAGATCACAGAGCGCACAGAGAGCGGCTGACGGCTCTTGGCTGTGGAGAACCAAAGCACTATGGATAATTGAACAATATTTGGTGTATGGAATATTCTTATGAATGGGAGAAATAGGAGGATCGTATTAAGCGCTAAATGTGTATTGAAATCTTGCGTGCTTCCGCTCCCTCCCCAAACCTCTGTGCTCTCTGTGGTTAACCCGCCGTGCTCCGTGCCTCCGTGTCTCCGTGGTTAAGCAGAACCTCCGCGAACCAGAACCCATCGCGCTCCACCACCTCGCCGACCTCGATCGGGATCGGCGCATTGAAGCACGGCGCGGCGACGCAGACCGTATGGAACTCGCCGTTCTCCCCGCAGGGATCCACGCCCGCCGGCAGCTCATCCAGCAGCTTTGCATCGAACGTTCGCCCGGCGAAGCGCGGGTCGAGCTGCTTCGGGTCCACGCACGTAAGCACCGCGCTCAAGCCGCCCGCGAGCATCTCCCGCGCCAGCCCCGGCGTATCCTCGCGCGTGCCCCAGACCGGGAAGAGCGGCTCGATCCCCGTCCCCGCGAGCTTCTCGATGCGATATTTTCGTATGTCTTCGAGGAATAAATCCCCAAAGGCTACGTGAGTAATCCCGGCCTCTTTTGCCCGGCGAATGACCGACGCCATCCGCGCCTCGTACTCGGCGTTGCTGCACGGCCAAGGCAGCGGCACGTCCCACAGCGGCAGCCCCGCCGCCCGCGCCTGGGCCTCGGCCAGTTCCCGCCGCGTGCCGTGCATCGCCACGCGGTCGAAGGCTTCGTTGAAGGTGGTCAGCAGTCCGGCGATTTCGCCGGCGCCTTCCTGCCGCAGTCTGTGGAGCATCCACGCGCTGTCTTTGCCGGTGCTCCAGGAGACCAGAATGTTGCGCATGGCAAGTCCTTCCGTGGAGAAGTGAACGGTAAACGGTGAACAGTAACGACTTTCAAAGAAAAATTCGAGCTTCCAAGTGCAGGCTTGTTCACTGTTCACTGTTCACTGTTCACTGTTCACTGTTCACTGTCCACCGTTCACCGTTCACTGTTCACCGTTCACTGTTCACTGTTCACTGTCACTGTTTACTGTTCACGCCTCGCGGTTCCCACTTGACACCCGCCAGGCCCTCGACTATGTACACGGGCGACTGACAACTGAATAACGAAAGCCCTTTTCGGCGCCCCTCGGGGCTCAAAAGGGAAGGCGGTGTGAATCCGCCGCGGTGGTCGCCGCTGTGACCGGGGACGAACCGCAGCACGGCTGGAGCGCGACGCGCTTCGATAGCCACTGCCGGCCGAGAGGCCGGCGGGAAGGCGCTGCGAGACGGACGATCCGGAAGCCAGAAGACCTGCCGAACACGGTCCCCCCAGGGATCGCGCGCCGGACACGCAGGCGCGGGGCTTTCACGGGATTCCTCGAACCAAGGGATCCGTGAAGCGCCGCCCCGCTCGTGCGGGCGGTATCGAGCCCCTCCGCGCTTCCAAGGCATGCGCGACGCGGCTTCCTTCACGGAGAGGAAGCCCGCGTTTCGTTCCGTTTCCCCGCCGAACCAGCGGGCGAAAGGAGCACGCGCATGCGCCGGTACCTCGTGGCCCTCGTGGCCGTCTGCCTGATTCTCCCAGTCGTCAACGCTCTCGCGGGCGAGGCCGAAGCGCCTCCGCCCGAAGCCGCCAAGCCGCCTGAAGAGCCGAAGGACGAAAAGAAGAAGGCCGAAGAGAAAAAGCCCGACCAGGAGATCGTCGTCACCGCCGCGCGCCTGCCCACGCCGCGCGAGCGGACCGGCGTGAGCGTGACGCGGATCGACGCCGAAGACCTCGCCGTCGCGCAGGACATCCAACTCGACGAACCGCTGCGCATGATCCCCGGCGTCAACATCTCGCAGACCGGACGGCTCGGCGATTTCACCCAGATTCGCACGCGCGGCGGCGAGAGCGACCACACCCTGATGCTCTACGACGGGTTCAAGGTCAACCAGCACGGCGGCCCGTTCACCTTCGATGCGCGCGACCCGGTCGGCGCGGAACGCATCGAGATCGCGCGCGGGCCGGGGTCGAGCCTCTTCGGCGCCGACGCCGTCACCGGCGCGGTGAACGTCATCACCGCGAAGGGCGAAGGGCCGCCCCGCGTCAGCGTCTCCGGGGCCGCCGGAACCTACCGCACCGACCGCGAGACCCTCGACCTCGCCGGCTCCCATGACTGGTTCTCCTACCACGTCGCCTCGTCGCGGCTGCACAGCGGCGAACGCAGCTACCGCAACAGCGAGGTGGACGCGCTGAATTACGCGGCGCGCTTCGACTTCAAACTCGCCGAACGGCACGACCTGAAGCTGCTCTTCCGGGGCGTGGAAACCGAGAAGGGTCTCTACGAGGATACCGATTCGTTCGGTTTCGGGCCGGCCGTCGCCGCGCCGGACCCCGACGACGTGAAGATCGCCAACGACCTGCTGACGGGCCTGGAATACCGCGGCAATCCGCTTCCGGTCTGGGAGACGATCGTGCGCGCCGGGCGCTACGAGGTCGTCAACGAGATCAAGAACCTCGGGGCCGAGCCTTTCGGCGCGAGCCGCTTCTTCAGCCGCGACTGGCGCCTCACCGGCGAGTGGCAGAACAATCTCACCGCGCTTGAGACCGAGCACGTCCGCGACATCGTCACCGTCGGCGTCGGCGCCGAATACGAGCAGCGAAAGACCGAGACCCGCCCGTCCTTCGACGCCGGCTTCAACCCCGTGCCCGTGCCCACCCACGTCACCGCCAACCGCCGCAACGAGGCGCTCTACTTCCAGAACCGCCTGGAACTTTACGACCGCGCCTTCGTCACCGCCGGCGTGCGCCGCGAGGAGAACCAGGACTTCGGCGTCTTCTGGACCGCACGCGGCGACGCCTCGATCCTGATTCCCGAATCCGGCACGCGCATCTTCGGCTCGGTCGGCAATTCGTTCCGCGCGCCAAGCTTCTTCGAACTCTTCGGCGGCTTCGGCTTCGGCAACCCCGCCCTACAGCCGGAGGAAAATTTCGCCTACGACGCCGGCATCGAGCAGCATTTCTGGAATAGGCGCGTGACCCTCTCGGCCACCTGGTTCCACAACGACTTCAAGGACCTGATCGCCGCCGACGGCGCGGGACAGGCGCAGAATTTCAGCTCCGCCGAGACGCGCGGCTTCGAATTCCTCGCGCGCTTCGCGCCGCTGAAGCAGCTCGAACTCGAGGCCACCGCGACGCTGCTCAGGTCGTACGACGACATGCGCCTGGCGCTCCTGCGCCGCCCCGCGCAGACCTACACGGGGCGTCTCGTCGCGCGCCCGCTCCTCGACTGGGCCCCCGACGCCTGGGACGGACTGGACCTTTCCCTCGAAGTGCTCGACATTCACAACTACCGCGACCGCACTCCGGCCGCCGGGCGCGCCCGCAACCCGGGCTATACGCGCGTGGACTTCGCGCTCTCCTACCGCTTCTGGCGCGACCGCTTCCGCGCCTTCGCGCGCTTCAGCAACATCGGCGACGAAAAATACCAGGAGGTTCTCACCTTCCCGTCCGACGGCGCCAGCGTGCTCGCGGGATTGGAATTCACATGGCGATTCTGAAAGGAATTACCGGCCTGCCCCCGCTGAAGTGGGGCGGTCTGCTCGCGGCGGCCGTCGTTGTCCACGCCGCCGGCCTGTGGCTCGCGCTGCCCGGCGCGGGAGAGCCGGCGGGCGAACTCGAACCGCCGCGTATCCCGGTCGCGCTGGTCTTCGAGGCCGAAGCTCCGGCCTACGTGCCGGGCTCGGCGGCCTTTCGAGGCGGCGCGCCGCCGCCGGCGAAGGTCAGCGCCGCGCGAACCGTGCCGGCGTGGGCCGACAGGGAGCAAGATGTGCCGCGAGCGAGCGCGGCCGCCGAGCGCCGGCCCGCCATGGACCTGGAATTCGGGACGCAGGCCGAGCCGTCGCGCGAACTCGCGCAAGGGCGCCTGTCCGGGGATGGGAGCGGCCGCGCGACGGAAGGAACCTGGGCCGGCGACGCGCCGCTCGCCGCGAGCCAAGGCGGCGGCGCGGGCGCGCCTCGGCCCGGCGCCTCCTCGGCCGGCGGCGGGGCGGCGGCGGAGGGCCTGCCCGCGCGCGCCCAACTCCGCCTGCCCGGCAAGCCCGTCTATCCCCGCGACTGCCGCGCGGGACATTGCAAGCACGGCAAGCCGTGCGAGGGCGTCAGCGTCTGGCGCGTCGCCGCTTCCGAAGCCGGGCATCCGCCGGCCGCCGTGGAACTGCTGTCCGGGGCAGGCTGCGCCAATCTGGACGCCAGCGTGAAACGCTACCTGGAGCGCTCGCACATGCCGAGCGCCGGCGAATTCGAAGTCCGAATCCGCTTCAGCATCGAGGAATAATGGCTCAGTAGTGAGGCTTAAATCAAATCTCGCGAATCGCGTGCCTGCGTAATTCTGCATAAAAACTAGGCTTGAATTTATCTTGCGCTTTCCTGGTGCGGGCGGAGGGATTTGAACCCTCACGGGTTGCCCCACGGGATCCTAAGTCCCGCGCGTCTGCCAGTTCCGCCACGCCCGCACGCCATCGACCCATGCTCTCATACCGCGAGCGCGCAAATTCGCCAAGCCCATACCGCGAGCGCGCGGTCGCGCCGGGCGCCAAGCGCGGGGTGCCCCGGGTCGGTACTCCGCCCCGGGCCTCTCCTCGATCGCGCGGGCGCCAAGCGCGGGGGCTGCCGTGGCGTCGTGTGCCGCTCGGGTTTCACCCGCGCCAGGCGCAAGTCGTCTGCGCGCAAGTTGGTATGCAGTCGTAAGATAGACAAAAATTATAAAATAGTTTGACTCTTATACATACCCAAATACAACCCGAAGTAGGAATCTGCTCAAGGCAAAGTGCCCCGGGAGCAGCCGGAGGTCGTGACAAACGTCTACGAACTCCGAAATATAAATTGGGTCGTGGGGGGAAACACCATGACGCACTCGCGTACCTCGACGCCGGGCCAGGGCCCCGGCGCGCGCTCGGTTTCGGACCGCCGGCCGTCCGACTTTCTGCGTGTCGTTGAAGTGGCGCGCCGCTTCGGCGTCTCCGCGCGCCACGTCCAGAAGTTGCTGCGCAAGGGGCTTCTGCCCGGCATCCGAGTGGGCCGCGTATGGCTCGTGCCGCGCCGTGAGCTGGAGGACCACCTCGCCGACCTGGTGCGCCAGGCCCGCCACGGCCTCGGTCCGGGACCGCGATAATTATGAAACGTTCGCGAACGTAGCGAACCAGGCGAACGTGGGAATTCTAGGTTCCGGCGCGCGTTTAATTCTCGTTATATATCAGGAGGCCCATCGAAATGAACGCAATCATGCTGGCGGCGGCTCCGGAACCCCACGAACCGCGGAAACTCAAGCGACCCGGAGACGTTCTGCTCGAACCCCGGGAAGCGGCCGTTCGGCTGCTTGGGGATTTCCGCCGGATCGCGGCGAAGCTCGCTCCTCGCGACCGCGCGCTCCAGGATGACCTCGCGCAGGAGATGGCCCTGGCCGCGCTCCAGGCGCCCTGCGCCCATCGTGCGGCCTTCTTTCGCGGGCTGGGCGCATGGCGCGCCCGGGACCACCTGCGCCGGCTCGGCGATCCGCCCGTCGGGAACCTCGAGGACCTGCTCCGCGAGGAAGACGCCGCCGCCGACGACGACGACCTCGACCGCGCCATGGCGCGCGCCCTGGGGCTCGACGACTGACGGCGGCGCTCGCCCAGAGGCCGGCGCGGGAGCCGCAGCCAAGGCCCCCGTCGCGCCGCGTCCCCGCGCGGCCCGGTGGCGTCCCCGCCGGCCTCTTCGCTGCCCTTTTCGGACGAAAGGAATCCCGATGCACAAGAATCCGAACCTGGACCACGTCCAGCGGCTGGCGCGAGTGGAGGTCCAGTTGGACCAGCTCGTGCTGGCCACGTCGCGCCTCCACGCGGACCTCAAGGAGCACCTCGACTGGGAGCGCAGCGGGCGCGAGCAGTTGCTCGCGCGCCTGGTGGCGCTGGAGCGCGACGCCGAGCGCACGCGCGCGCACCTGGCGTGGATGAAGGGCATCTGGCTGGCGGTCCAGGCCGCGCTGGCGGCCTGGCTGGGCATGGCGCGTTAAACGGAAAGGACGGCACGATGCGGAATTTTCTGGCGAAGCTGGGCGGAAGGAAGTTCATCATGGCGGTCTTCGGGGCGCTGGCGATCGCGCTGCACGGCGCGCTGGGGATCAACGAGGACGCGGTGCTCGCGATCGGCGGGATCGTCTCGGCGTACGTGCTCGGCCAGGGCGTGGCGGACGGGCTTTCGGCGGGGCGGACGTCGAGCGTGACCGAACTCGAACCGCCGGGCCGCGACTAGCCGGCGAGGCGTTCCATCTCGCTTACGGCGCGGTCCACTTCGTCTAGAAGGGGATGCGGGCCGCCGGCGCGGTAGGCCTCGACGAGCGCGCGGTAATACCAGAGCGTGCCGTCGCGGCCGCCGGTGAAGCGCGACCAGAGTTCATCCCCCAGCACGCGGAGGTCGGCGAGGATCGCGCGGGCATTGTGGAGCTTGTCGGCCATGGACACGAGGCGCACGGAGGGCGAGGCGGAGCGGACGTGCGCGATGTACGCCTCCTTGCGCGCGCGCCACGGCGGCTTGGGCTGCTCGAAGGTGTCGGAGCAGCCTTCCACGATGCGCGCGACTTCGTCGCCGAAGCGCCGGCGGATTTCCTCGAGCGTCGCGACGCCGCCCTGGTCTTCGGGGCCGTCGTGGAGCAGCGCGGCGAGCGCCTCGGTCTCGGAGCCTCCGTATTCGAGGACGAGCGAGCAGACGGCGAGCAGATGCGCGAGGTACGGCGTGCCCGAGCCTTTGCGCTCCTGCCTGGCGTGGAGCCGCGCGGCGTACAGAAATGCCTGGTTGAATTGCTCGGAAAGTGGCGTCATCGGTTATCGATTCCTAGCGGCCAAGGCGGGCCGAATTCCCGCGGCGACGCCGGAGAGCCTATCCCGGCGGGCGGGCGCCGGCAACCCGGAACCTTAAAGCATGAGCTGGGGCACGTTCATCACGTTCGCGCTGCGCGCGCTGCCGGAGATCCTCCATCTGTGCCGGCGGCGGGCGGAGCGCCAGGATCGGGAAGGCATCCATGAAGAAGAACAGCATTTCCGCGAGGCGCTGGCTCGCGACGATCTGGATCTTGTCTCTGTGCTGCTGGAGCGCCGGCTGCGGGAGGCGCGTCGTGTACGTCAACGGCGGGCACCGCGTGATCCGGCTTGAGCAGGGCCAGCCCGCGCCCGAGCGCGGCGTCTGGATGAGCGAGGAGTACCTCAGCGAGATCCACGAGGCGCTGGGGGCGCGCGCGCAGACGGAAGACTCGAGATAAGAGGGCATGAGGCCTGGGCTAGGAACATAATTAGTCTCTGGGCGAACAGGTCAAATCATGCCGAGATCATGTAATTCATGGACCGGATCAAGGAGTCATTCATGGCGTTGCGCGAGTGCAGGGAAAAGAAAACGCAGGGCGGGGCCGGCGGGGCGCTGGCGCTCTTCAGCACCGAGGACCTGCTCGGCGAGGTGCAGCGGCGCTCGCTGAGCTGCCTGTGCGTGTGCCTGCGGGTGGACGAACCGGGTTCGGACTCGTGGCACTACCGGATCAAGGGCTCGACGATCCTGCTGGGCGCGATGAGCGCGGCGCTGACGGTGAAGATGCAGCGGCACTTGGCGGAACTGGACGGCGGGAGCTCGGGCGGATAGCGGTTGAAAGTTCCCGGTCCTGAGGCATGAGGCAAAAATCATGAATCATGAAGTATGAAGTATGGAACTTTCAATCAATGCTCAGGCATAATCCTTTTTGCTTCATATTTCATACTTCATATTTCACACTTCGACCTCGGCGACGACCGGATAATGATCGCTGGGATAGAGCGGCGGCTCGGCATCGCGGAGAATCTCGAACGAACGGGCTTCGATCGAGCGGGCGCCGTCGCGCAAGAGGATCCAGTCGATGCGGCCGTGGTCGGGCTTCGCGACGCGGCGGCCGGTGAAGGCGTGGAAGGTGAAGACGTCCGGGCCGTCGGCGTGCCCGCACTCGCGGTACGCGTCGCGGTAGCCGGCGTCGCGGAAGACCGCGTAGGGCTCGCCGTCGGGATCGGCGTTGAAATCCCCGGTTACGACGACGGCGGCGGCGCCCTTGGCGAGGGCCTCGAGCTTGCGCACGATCAGCTTCGCGCCCTCCAGCCGAGCGGCCTTGCTGACGTGGTCGAGATGCGTATTGAGGAAGACCAGCGGCGGGGCGCCCGCTTCGAAGGCGAAGCGCAGAAGCTGCGCCGAGCGGATGCAGGCGGTCTCCCAGGAGGCGCTGTAGGCTTCGGGCGTCTCGCTGACCCAGAATTCATCCCGCGATGCCAAGGTTAATTTCCCGGGATCCCAGGCGACGGACGGGTAGCAGAAGGGCTCGCGGTTGTTGTATTGCGGCCCGCGCTCGAAGCGGCGTCCGTTCCAGTCCCGCGCGTAGGTCTCCAGGTTGCCGGTCTGAATCTCCTGAAAGCCGACCAGGTCGGGCGCGTGGCGCTTGAGCGTGGAGACGTTGAGCGCGGCGCGGGCGGGCCAGACGTTGGCGCCGTCGTTGACGAAGCTGCCGCGGACGTTGAAGGACATGATGCGCAGGGTGGGCATGGCGGGCTCCTGTGATCTGTAATCTGTAATCTGTAATCTGTAATCTGTAATCTGTGATCTGTGATCTGTAAATTCACTAAAATAATAATCAAAAGCAGCCCAACGGAAATTTGTAAGCTGCGAAGGATGAAGTCACGACTGAAATTTTTGATATAGCCTTTGTTTTTCGCTCACGCTTCACAGACCACAGACAACAGACCACAGACCACAGACCACAGACCACAGACCACAGACCACAGATCACAGATCACAGATCACAGATCCCATCCCCCGAGGCTCCCATGCCGCTCACCTTCGCACGCACCAAATGGAGCACGGTTCGCAAAGGCGCGCCGGGGTACTGTCCCGAGTGCAAGGCGACGTGCCGGGCGGTGCGGGCGTCGGAGTCGCATCCGTGGCGCTGCCGGCTCTGCGGGGCCGGCGCGATCGTCTCGCGCGCGGCGAGCCGGCCGCTGCTGGATCGGCGGGGGCGGATGTTGCGGTGAGGAAGACGGTTCTCGGTTCTCGGTTGCCGGTTGCTGAGGTGTTCTCCATTTTGATTCAATTGGCAGGCGACAAATTAGAAGTTCCATAGTTACTGACAGCCGACAGCCGACAGCCAACAGCCGACAGCCGACAACTGGCAACCGACCGGCGGTACACCACTGCGTGGTGTGGCACCTTGGGCGGTTCTCGGTTGCTGGTTGCTGAGGTGCTTTCTTTTTTGGTTCGAAAAGCAGCTGGAAAATCAAGAGTTCCTAAGAGACCGACAGCCGACAGCCGACAGCCGACGGCCGACGGCCGACAACCGACAACCGGCAACGGGAGCACCATGCGCGACGACGAAGCGCTGCCCGAGCGGCATCCGCTGGACAGCTTGAAACCCGAGCACCTGCATCCGGCGCAGCGGCGGATTTTCCAGTGCCCGGCGCGCGTGCGGGTGGCGGTTTGCGGGCGGCGCTTCGGGAAGACGGTGCTGGGCTTGCTGGAGGCGGTGGAACATTGCCAGAAAAATAAAGGCCACCTGGTCTGGTGGGTTTCGGCCTCGAAGAGCCAGGCGCAGCGGCATCACCGGCGGCTGAAGAAGCTGCTGCCCGGCGGCGGAGGCAAAAACGGGAGCACGCATCGCGAGAACCGGATCGAATTCGAGAACAAAGCGGAGCTGGAATTTCTGACGGCGGGAAGCGGCGACCGGCTGCGCGGCGAGGGGCTGGACTTCCTGGTGGTGGACGAGGCCGCGGACGTGCCGGAGGAGGTCTGGACGAGCGTGCTGCGGCCGGCCCTGGTGGACCGGCTGGGGCGCGCGCTGATCCTGGGCACGCCGCGGGGGCGGGGGAACTGGCTGCACCGGTTGTGGCTGCAAGGCTGCGACGAGACGCTGCGGGACGAGGTGCGCGCCTTCAGCTTCCGCACGCTCTCGAACCCGGCGATCCGGCCCGGCGAACTGGCCTCGGCGCGGAAGCTGATGACGGAGCTTGAATTCAGGCAGGAATTCGAGGCTGAATTCACCGACGGGATGGCGCGGGTCTTCGGCGACGTGCGCGCGCTGGTCCGCGCGGAGGCGCTGGAGCGCGGGCGCGAAGATGCCGTCTACGTGACCGGGATCGACCTGGCGCGGAAGCACGACGACACGGTGCTGGCGAGCCTGCGCGTGCCCAAGCGGGGCCTGGCGAAGGGCGTCGCGCCCGAGGTCGCGCGGATGGAGGGCTTCCTGCGCCTGCGGCGGCGCGCCTGGGACGACCAGCTCGCCGCGATCCGGGACCACCTCGCGCGCTTCCCCGGGCCGTGCGTCGTGGACGCGACCGGCGTGGGCGATCCGATCTTCGAGCGCATCGCGAGATTCCACCCCGATGCGAGCTCCTATTTGTTCACCAGCGAGCGGAAGGAAAACCTCGTCCGCGGGCTGATGCTCGGCTTCGACCTGAAGCGCGTCTGGCTGCTGCCCGAGGAGTCGCTGCTGCGCGAACTGGAGTCGTTCGTCTGCGAGGAGACGGCGGGCAAGCGCCCGAAGTACGAGGCGGCCGGCGGCGGGCGGGACGACGCGGTGATGGCGCTGGGCCTGGCGTGGTGGGGCTTGTGCACGCGGTACGGCATGCCCGGCCCGAACGAAGCGCCGCGGAGCAAGCCGGGCGTGCTTTTCGCGGGCGGATTTTTTCACCGGTGAGGGCTGCCGGTTGCTTCGTGGTGTGGCGCCGGGTGGGGCAAGGGCGGTATCCGTTGCTTGCCACCACCTTCAGGCGGTGGATCGCGGCTCCCTTTTATGTCTCTTTCCGCCGGCTAAAGCCGGCGGAAAGAAGATCGATTGGGGCTGCGCACCACCGTCTGAAGCCGGTGGCAAGCAACGGATAACCGGCACGCGGAATATTAGGGGTTGCCTTCGGCTTCAGCGCGCACGGAGCTTACTGTCGGACGGCACACCACTGCGTGGTGTGGCACCCGGAGGAGCGACGCGGCGAAGGTGGCTGCGGCGCGAGACGGTGGAGCAGGAGATCGGGCGGCAGATCGGGAACATGGCGTCGAAGGAGGCCCGCGAGCGGCTGCTCCAGGTGGCGATCGCCGCGCTGGAGAGCCTCGACACGCCCGGCGCGAACGCGCATATCAAGAGCGTCTACGCGGCGAGCAGCACCAAGGCGCTGCTGACGCTCTCGAACCTGTACGACGCGCGGATGCTGCTCGGCGACGCGTACAACCGGCTGACGACGGTGGTTTGCCACAGCGAGGCGTTCAGCGACCTGGTGAAGGACACGATCGGGAATTACAAGGTCGAGAACGTCGGCGGGTTCACGGTGGTGACGGGGCTGCCGCAGGCGTTCGGGATGCGGATCGTGGTGGTGGACGACGCGAACCTGAAGAGCGATCCGGGCGGCGGCGATTACATGAAGTACCGCACGCTGCTCTTCGGGCCCGGCGCGCTGGGGCTGATCTACCACCAGCAGTTGCGGATCGAGGCGGAGCGGCGGCTGGATTTCGAGGCGCCGTACTGGCGCGTGCTGGCGAACTTCGATTTCGCGCCGCATCTGTTCGGGATGAAGTGGACGAGCGCGACGGCCAACCCGGACAACACGGCGCTGGGCACGGCGAGCAACTGGGACGAGGCGTACAACGACCACCGCGAGGTGCTCTGCGCGGAGCTGGTCCACAACGCGACGGCGGCGTGAGCCACGGTTGTCGGTTGTCGGTTGCCGGTTGGGGCGGGGCGCGGGGGCGCTCCGCCCCATTCAGCCTTCAGCTTTCAGATTACAGCCTTTACCCAGCGGCCACAATTGAAGCTGGATTCGGGAGGCGATTTCGAAGACGCCGGCGAGGAGTCCGAGCAGGACGACGGCGGCGGCGAGGTCGAAGAGCAGGGGTTGCGCGCGCCAGCCTTCGCGCTGGAAGGAGTAGAGCATCGGCCGGTCGGGGTCCCAGTCCTTCTCGGGATTCGGGAGTTTTTCGACGTAGGCCTGATTCGAGGGCCAGCCGTAGCCGAGGTAGCGGTAGTCGTGGAAATACTGGGCGTCGGTGGCGAGCTGGCGGCCGCCGGGCGCCGGCGCGAGGACGATCTCGCCGATTTCACCTCCGATTCTGGGGGTTAAATTCAGCCAGCCGAGCGCGACCGCGCCCAGCGCGACGGCGATGAGCGTGGCGAGGTGGAGGCGGACGGCGCGCGGGGCGGGCTGGGTCATGCGCCAGGTCCGCCGACGTTCTTCACGGGCAGGGCGTGGGTCATCGGTCGCTCCTTTATAAGGAAGGCACGGCGACGAAAGCCAGCGTAACCGAAGGGCCGGGGCGGGCAAGGGGACGCGCGGAACGGGCAGGCGGATGGCCGGAGGACAAAGAACGCATGGCACTCACGGCGGAACAGACGACGCAGATCTTCGAGATGCTGGGGATCCCGGAGGGCGGGAACGGGGCGGTGCTCTCGAGCGTCGCGACGCTCTTCGGGCCGGCTTACGAGAGTTACGAGATGAGCGGCTTCGTGGATCTGGTCAACGCGCGGCTGGCGGGGTTGAGCGCGAGCCAGGAGGCGCGGGTCGGCGAGCTGCTGGCGCGCTGGTCGGCGATCGGCGCGACGAGCCCGCTGACGGTCGCGGCCGAGGGCGCGGCGCGCGGCACGCTGGCGGACCATCCTGCGGAGCGGGCGCATCTGCGGCTCGCGCTGGCGAACGTGATCGGGATCGCGGTGAGCAGCGGCGGGTTCGCGCGGGAGGCGTGGACGGCGGGAGGCGGCGGGGCGCGGGTGGCGAGGTGAGGCGAGTGAATTAAAACGCAAAATGCGCGGGTATTCCATCCTGGCTTGTGCGTTTTACGTTTTCCGCTTCTGAATGGTCCAAACTTCTACTTCTCTTTATGAGGCCAACTTCATGAGCATCTGGTCATCCGTACGCGACGCGCGGGCGGAGGCGGCTTGCGCGGTCTTCGCGGAACTCGGGGTGCGCGTGGATCTGATCCACGAAGGCGCGGCGGCGGAGAATCTGGCGGCGTACCTGGAGCGCGCGGGGCAGGCGTTCGAGGCGACGCTGACTCGGCACGGCGTGGAGGAGACGCGGACGGTGCATCTGCCGCGGCAGGCCGGCTTCGCGGGGGCGGTGCGCCCGGGCGACGTGCTGGTGGCGCCGGCCGGATCGGGGACGCGCTACGTCGTTCGCGAGATCGAGAGCGACGCGCACGAGGCGGTTTTCCGGCTGCGCGTATCGCGGGCGGCGGCGCCGGTGGGCGTGGCGGTGTAGGTGGGTTCCGGGTTCTGAATGGGCACTTTGAGCGAGGTGCGGGACGTTCAAAAGACTAGTGTCCTGTAAGCGAAATCCGTTGCGCGTTTTGGGGCGCTTTTGACCGTGCTCTTCGTTGCGCTTCGAGCGTCGTATCTTCTCGATACGGCTATTCTTCGCGCGCCTCGATCACGGCCAAAATCCCTCCCAAACCGCATCAACGTATTTCACTTACAGAACACTAGAACGCAGAACAAAAAGCGTAAGGCATGGTTTTGCTTGAATCGCGCGGCTGCGAATGATTGTCCGGACTGTTGCGTTCTACGTTTCACGTTTCACGCTTTGCATTTCACGACTCCGCGGTGCTTCAAATGTGCTGGAGATTTTTTCCAATGCCCGCAACCAGTCTGATCGGCAAGACGCGCGAACGCTTGAAGGCATTGGCCGAAGGCGTGAGCGGCGGGGGCCTGACGCTGGAGGCTTCGCGCGTGCGGCTCGGCTACGACCGCATGCTCGAAACGGGCTCGTTCTTCGCGAGCCTGCTCGAGGACGGCCCGTACCTGAGCGTGGGGAGCGCGTCGCTGGAGTACGCCTCGCAGGCGGAGTACGGGCCGGCGGAGGTGCGCGCGCTCCTGTACGCGGGCTTCGCGCGCGGGGCGGACGACGATTTCACGGCGGTCGACGATCTGCTGGAGGCGCTGCGCGTGGCGTGGAACGCGCCGGCGTCGTACGGCGAGGGCGAGGCGGCGCCGATCCGGATCGGCTGGGAGGCCTGGCGGACGGAGACGCGGACCGACCCGGGAGTGATCGTGGTGCCGCTGCGGGTGCAGTTCCCCGATCCCCCGGCGGAGTTCCGGGCGGGCCGCAACGGCGCGCGCAACCGGCTCGCCGCGCTCGCGCGGGCGCGCGCGCCTCGAACGAGGTTGACGCATTGGGTGCGGTATTTCGTCCACAAATCGCGCTTCGAAAAGCTGGCGGAGTTCAGCCGCGCGTGGCTGGGCGGGTGACCTGTGATCTGTGATCTGTGATCTGTGAACTGTGATCTGTGACCTGTGGTCTGTGAACTGTGATCTGTGATCTGTGATCTGTGATCTGTGATCTGTGAACTGTGAACTGTGAACTGTGATCTGTGATCTGTGATCGTAATCAGTAATCAGTGATCAGTGATCTGTAATCTGTGGTCTGTGAACTGTGATCAGAATACAGAATACAGAATACAGATTACAGATTACAGATTACAGGCATCCGAAAGGCGGACTCTATGGGCGCGACCGGGAAGGCGTTCCGAATCGAGTCGGTGGCGCACGGGGAGACGGTCCTGAGTGGGCCGCTCGAGGTGCGGCTGCGGGAGCGGATCGGATGGACGCCGCTGGCGGCGGGCGAACGCGGCGGCGTGCCGGGCTGGGTGGCGCGGCGCGAGGGGTACGAGGCGGAGGTGCTCGCCACGGATCTGGCCGACGCGCTGGCCGCGGGCGCCAAGGCGACGCTGACGATCGTGCTGAAGGACGCGGGCGGCGGGAACGTGACGGTCTCGATCGCGGGAATGCGGCGCGGGCCGGTGGAGTGGCTGATGGAGCGCGGGCCGTTCACGCGGCGGATGGTCTTCCGGCACGAGGGCGAGGCCGGCGCGGGGACGCTTACGGTGAGCGCATGAGCGCGCGCCGGCGCGGGGTTCCGAAGAGAGAGGAGCGGAGATGAACGAGCGGAGGCCCACGACGGCGGCCGAGCGGGCGCTGGCGGCGCTGGCGGAGTTGTTCGCCGCTCCGGCGTCGGGCGAAGCCGAGGCGCGGAGCGAACTCGCGCTGCAGGCGGGGGAAGAGCGCGAGGCCGAGCCGGCCGGGGCGCGGCGCGCGGCGCGGCCGGAGGGCGCGACCTTCGTGAGCCTGGAGCGGCGGCGGCAGGAGGAGTGGCTCTTCGGGCGGCGCCGGCGGAGACGGAGCGGGTGGCGGGTGGACTGAGCGGGCGGAGCGGCCGGTTGCTGGTTGCCAGTTGCCAGTTGCCGGTTGCCGGTTGCCGGTTGCTAGGGAGCGCGCTTCGCGCGGATTTTTTCAGGCGCCGCCCCTGCCCCTCCTCAGGGAGGAGGGGAAATCGCGCAAGAACCGGCATGCAATTTAGGGCATACCCCTTTGATTCCAGGTGCGAAAGTTTAAGCGTTCACTGTTCACTGTTCACTGTTCACTGTTCACTGTTCGCTGTTCACTGTTCACTGTTCACTGTTCGCTGTTCACTGTTCACTGTTCACTGTTCACTGTTCACTGTTCCTCGGAGCAACCCATGGCCGATTGGCTGGTTGGCGGCATTACGTACCTCGATCCGGTTGGAATTGCAGACGCCGGCGGGCTGGTCTCGGGGCGGTACTGGCTTGGCGAGGTGCGGATTTCACACCCCGAGATCGAGGAACAATTCTACGGCTTTCCGGGGGTGGATGGGGTGGGCGTCAAGACGTTCGGGTTCCGCGGGCGGCGGCTACGGGGCGGCGTGGCGTATCTGGCGGCCTCCACCTTCGACCTGCGCGCGGCGCTCGATGCCGACCGCGCCGCGCTGCGCGGGGTCTCCTTTTCGTGCCAGGCGCCGGACGGGTCGGCGTACGCGAACTGCCGGTTGGAGGCGCTGCCCGACGGCGCGGTGCTGCTGGACGCGGGCGGGCTGTTCGCGATGCGGACGGAGTTGAGGCTCTTTCAGGCGCGGGAGTGATGCTGTTGTCGGTTGCTGGTTGCTGGTTGCTGGTTGCTAGGGGGCGCGTTTCGCGCGGATTCATTAGGGCACCGCCCCTGCCCCTCCTCGGGGAGGAGGGGAAACGCATAAGACAGGCGGGGGCGGGTATCCGTTGCTTGCCACCACCTTCAGGTGGTGGATCGCGGCTCCCATTTATTGCTTATTCCGCCGGCTTAAGCCGGCGGAATGAGGAGCTGTTGGGGCTGGGCACCACCGGCTGAAGCCGGTGGCAAGCAACGGATAAGGGAGGCGGCACGGCGGGCGAGCAGGATGCTCGCGGACGGGAGAACGAAAAGACGCGCGGGCGGGACGCCCACGCGAGCCGGCGAGGACGCCGGCGCTACGGGCGGGGCACGGGGCGGCTTCGCCGACCCGTGGCACGGCGGACTGAAGGAAACGCACCTTAGCAACCGGCAACCGACAACAAACAACCAGCAACCCGATCTGCGGAGGCGAGGCGATGGCTCAGTACGTTCCGAATTCCGACGACGCGCAATTCGATCAATATGCGGGCCAGGAATTCGAGGATCCGCTGGCCTACGCGAGCGCGCAGCCCAAGCGGATCGACGCAAAATTCTTCCTCAAGCCGGTCCAGGATGAATTGCTGCGGCTGATCGAGCTGGCCTTGGAAGGGCTGGCGGCGCTCCCGGTGCGAAATGGGACCGGAAGTCTGCTGGAAAAAGGCGCGCTGGTCCGCGTCGCCGGCTTCGACTCGGGCGCGTCGCGGTGGCTGGTGGAACCGGCCGACGCGAACGACGCTTCGCGGCCCGCGCAGTTCGTCCTGGACGAGGCGCTGGCCGACGAGGCCGAGGGCGTGGCGTACGCGCACCGAACGGTGAGCGGGCTGGACACGAGCGGGACGGCGCCGAACGATCCGGTGTATCTGTCGGCGGAGGAGGGCGTGTACGGCTTCGCGCCGCCGGAAGGCGCGGCGCGGGCGCAGGAGGTCGGGCGCGTCGCGGCGGTTGGGGCGGAGGGCGCGATCTGGTTCAGCGTGGGCGGCCTTGCGGCGGGGCGCGCCCCGGGCGGGACCGGCACGCCGGGCGCGCTGGCGCGCTGGAGCGGCGCGGGGGAGCTGGGCGACGCGGCGGTGAGCGACGACGGGAGCGATTTGACGCTGGCGCCGAGCGGGACGGTGTACGCGGCGGCGGCGCTGGTCCCGGACTCAGGAAACGCGCGGGACCTGGGGAGCGCGGAGGCGGCCTGGCGCGGCGCGTACCTGGGGGAGGACACCGGGAGCGGCGCGCACTTCGGCGCGGACGCGGACTGGCGCTGGTACTACGACGAGGCGGGGCTCGACGCGCTGATGCTGGCGGAAAGCGACGTTCCGGCGCTGGCGCTGAAGGGCTCGGACCCCGGGAATTTTAACGCGGTTTCGGACACGAATGGGAACGACCTGTACTTCAAGACGCAGGGTGGCGGGGCGCACGCGGGCGGCAACCCGCGCGGCGGGCGGCTGATCTTCGTGACGGGCGCGGCCGGATCCGGCGGGTCGGGCGCCGAGGGCGACGTGCGTTTTCGAAGGAGCGACGGGAGCTACGAGCTGCGGATCGAGACGCGCAATTCACTGGGGCGCGGCGGCTTCGACGTGACGACGGGTTCGCTGCTGGATTTTCGCGTCAACGGGACGATCTGCCTGAGCATCTCGAGCGGCGGATTTCAGGTCGCTTCCAGCAAGGAATTCAGCTTCGGGACGATCTCCAACGCGGTGCTGCGGCATGCGGCGATCGGGAGCGACGCGGCGACGTACGAGTTCCAGGTCATCGGGCAGAACGCGTTCGCGGCGGCATCGACGAACCGCAACGGCGGGAACGTGGTCGTCACGCCCGGGGCGCACGCGACGTCGGGCGGCGCGGCGGGGCGCCTGGTCGTGCGCGACCCGCACGGTTCGGCGGGCGTCGACGAGGTTCACGTGCAGCACGACGGGACCGACGCGCGGATCGAGCCGAAGAGCGGGGAACTGCGCGTGGCCGGGAGCGGGCTGCGCGTGGAGAACGGCTGCGCGCTGGACGCTCAGACGCCGGCGGCGCTGGACTCGGACGCGAACGATTACGATCCGGGCGCGAGGACGTTCACGCGGCTGAGCGCGAGCGCGGCGCGGAACGTGACCGGCCTGGCCGGCGGGAGCGACGGGCGGCAATTGTGGGTCGCCAACGCGGGGAATTTCGCGATCGTCTTCAAACACGAGGCTGCCGGATCGGCGGCGGCCAATCGCCTGATCGGGATCGGCGGGACCGACGTGACGCTGGCCGCGAACGAGACGGCGATTCTGATCTATGACGGGACGACGCAGCGCTGGCGGTTCATGGCGAGGACGTAGGCGGTTGCTGGTTGTCGGTTGTCGGTTGCTGGTTGCTGGTTGCTGGTTGCTGGTTGCTGAGGAGTTTTTCTTCTTGTACTCATGTCACGTCGAAGGTGGTAATTTTACTGCGTGAAAGGATAACATTTACCGAACCATTAGGCGCATTCCATGGGAAATCGCATTACCTACCGCGACCTGGAGGCCTGGAAAAAGGCCATGGATTTCGTGGAGCAGGTCTACCGCCTTTCCGCTCAGTTTCCCGAATCCGAACGTTTCGGCTTGAGCGCACAATTGCGCCGGTCGGCTCTTTCCATTCCTTCTAATATCGCCGAAGGCCAAGCGCGCGCGACGGTCGCCGACTTCAAGCGCATGCTGTACATCGCCCGCGGTTCACTGGCCGAGGCAGAGACCCAATTGTTAATAGCGGTCCGTCTTGAATACATTGGCCGAAATGCCCTGAAGCCCGTTTGGCGCCAGGCACAGACCGTTGGCCGGCTCCTGAATGGCCTGCTTCGGGCGCTGAAGGACTGAAGACGCGCGCGTCTGCTGGTTGCCGGCTGTCGGTTACCGGCTGCTATGAGATTCTCTATTTACTGCCCTCACCTCGAAGAAAAAGAAAGCACCTCAGCAACCAGCAACCGGCAGGCAAGGAGCAGCCATGTCGCCAGGCATGCGAACGTCGTCGTTTCCGGGTTCGGTGGAGGAGGCGCTGCTGGATCTGCGCGTGGAGGTTCCGGAATTCGGGGGCTTCGCGCGGGTGGAATTGAAGGCCGCGCCGGGTTACGGCGCGCGGCATTACGCGCTGTACGCCAACGCGCGGCGGGCCGGCACGGTCTGGGTTCCGGAAGGGGAAGCGGCGCGCGCGACGGTTCCGGCGCCGGCGGGGGCGGGGGATTTGTCGGTGCACGCGGAGGACCTCGGGGATTGGCCGGGGCACGCGTACGATCCGGCGTTCACGGCGCGGGACGCCGAGTCGGGGGAGGCGCGGCAGTTGACGCTGGCCTGGCGCGCGCGGCCGGCGTTCGTTTCGAGGGGTGACGCGCTGGGGCAGTTGACGAACTGGAACCTGGAGGGCGTCAAGCGCTTCAGCAATTCGGCGGCGGTGGAACGGCGGCCGACGCGGGCGGCGTGGAACGTGGAATTGCGCGACGATTCGGGGACGCGGACGGTGCGGCTTTACGCGGGCGCGGCGGCGGTGGCGGAAGGCTCGCGCGCGGGGGACGGGACGGTCGTCCTGGGCGCGCTGAACGGCTCGGGCCTGAGCGGGAGCGTGGAGCTGGCCTACGCGGCGGACGCCGAGCCGGGCGGGATCGGGCTCGAGGCGCGATTTCCCGCGCGGTACGAGATCCATTACGCGCTGGGGAGCCTTGAATTTCCCCGGGAAGCGGAGGCCGAATGGAGCGACGACGGGCGCTCCAACGCGTTCCGCTGGACGAGCGGGCCGCTGGAAGCGGGGAAGCTACGCCGCGGCGGCGCGGCCGGTTTCGGACACGGGGATCGCGAGCGCGGCGGTCATAGCGCAAAGCGTAAACGTGCCGGGCGCGCCGGAGCCGCCGGGGATTCCCGAATACGCGAGCGGCGGCGCGGCGGGCACGACGATCCGCTGGGCGGCCTCGCCGACGCCCGGCGCGACGTACCGGATCTACGCCGGCGCGGTGGGCGGCGCGATCGACACCACGACGCCCGTGACGACGGCCGCGGCGGGGAGCGGGACGCTGGAGGCGGCGCTGCCGGCGGCGGCGGGGTATCCCGGGGTGCGGCGCGTGCTGGTGCGCGCGCTTTCAGGCGGCGCGGAGGAGCGGAACGGCGCGGTGCTGGAGCTCGAGTACGATTCGAGCGGCGCGGCGGTTCCGGCGCGGCCGAATGCGCCGCGGGTGCGGGAGGTCTCGGTGAGCGGCGGGCGGACGCTGACGGTGGCAGCGGCGTATGAAGAGGCCGGCGAGCGCGCGGAGCCGGCGACGTGCGCGCTGTATCTGAAGCCGCTGGAGGAGGAACTCGATTACGCGAGCCCCTACGCGGGCGCGGCGTGGGGCGCGGAAGTTGCGGGCGCGCGCGAGGCGGCGCTGACGGCGAGCCTGGGCGCGGACGGCTGGTATCGGCTGGGCGTGCGCGCGCTGACGGCGGGCGGGACGTCGGACGGCAACACGCGCTGGGAGCGGGTGTACGTTTCGAGCGCGGCGCCGGCGGCGGCGGCGGGGCTGGAGGCTGCGGCGTCGCGAGGGTGAGGGGGTAATATGGTGGAGCGCTGCGCGCGGATTTTTTCAGCACCGTCCCTGCCCCTCCTCGGGGAGGAGGGGAGACGGCATAGGGCGATGGAACCTAATTGAAGTAAGGCCGCTTAGCAACCCGTTGAAAAAGGGAGCGGGCCATTAAACGGCGCTTTTGCCCAACCCTTCGTTGCTCCCTCGTCACAGAGCTTCTCTGGATATGCTCCTCGGTCGCGCCTCGGTCAGGACAAAAATCGCTCGTTTACCGACCGCACCCCCATTTTCAACGGGCTGCTAGTGTCCTGTAAGAGAAATCCATTGCGCATTTTGGGGTGCTTTTGGCCGTGCTCTTCGTTGCGCTCCGATCAGCGTATCTTCTTGATACGATGACTCTTCGCGCGCCTCGATCACGGTCAAAATCCCTCCCAAACCGCATCAACGAATTTCTCTTACAGGACACTAGCGGTCGAGCTTGAGGTCGCGGAGGCGCCAGCGCCCGTTCTTGGCGGTCTGGTACTGGACGCTGCCCGAATAGACTTTGCCGATGACGTAGCGGTCGGCGCCGCCGAAGAGGCTGTCTACTTCGTTGACGGCGAAATGCTTGGTGTCGCCGGGCTTGAAGGGCGCTTTTTCGTCTTCCAATTCCACGATATTCACGCTCACCACGTAATGCGGATCGGGGGTCACGGCGGTGACGACGTAATCGCCGCGGCCGATCGGTTCGATGTTCAGGAGCTTGGCCTTGAACGGCACGGAGTGCTCCTCAAGGAGCGGGAAGCTGGTGACGCTCTGCTTGACCTGCATGCGCTTCCCGCCGCCGCAGCCAGCGAGGAGAAGGGCGGCGAGGAGCATCGGGGCGGCGCGCATGGGGGCTCCGGGGGTTTGTAATCTGTAATCTGTAATCTGTGATCTGTGATCGAAACTACGGTAATCGGTGGGCGGTGCACGGTAAACGGTAGAAATGGGGGGTTGCTGGTTACCGGTTTCCGGTTGCTGAGGTGCTTTCCTTTCTGGTTCAATTGGCAGGCGACGCATCAGAAGTTCCATGGCGACCGGCAACCGGCAACTGACAACCGGCGTGCGTGACGAAAGCGGGGGCGCGATGCCGGCATCGGCGGTGGTGAAGCTGCCTACGGGCGCGGATTTTCGGGCGGCGGTGTACGGGGTTTCGTTCGCGGGGTCGGCGGACCCGGAAGGCGGGGCGCGGCGCGCGCCGGGGTCGCGCTTCGCGTTCGCGTCGGAGGTGCTCCTGCAGAGCGGGGCGCGGCCCTCGCACGCGCTGGTGGAGCTGCCGCTGGGGGCGTGGTCGGAGCGCGCGCCGAGGGTGGCGGCGGCGGAAGGCGGGCCGCTGGCGGGCGTAAAGCTGGGCACGCGCGCGAAGGCGCACGTGCTGAGCGGGAAGCGGGCGTACACGCTGCTGGTGGGGAGCGTGGCGGCGATCCAGCACGACCTGGGCGCGGACGCGGCGACGCTGACGGTGCTGGACGACCGCTGGCTGCTGGAGGGCGTGCCGGTGGCGGGCCAATTCATCCGCGATCCGGCGCGGGAATTGACGCTATACCGAGAGCGGGGGCCGTGCCGTTTCAATCCGGACGGGCGGCCGAATTGCCTGGACACGGCGGCGGGCCCGCTCTTCGCGCCGTACCCGGGCTACGGCCGCGCGGACGGGGACGCCGAGCCGGCGCCGGGCGCGGCGACGGCGGCGGCGCGGCCGTGGCGGCACGCGGACATCGCCGAGTACCTGGCGGCGACGCTGGCGAGCGAGGCGTACGCGGCGGAGACGGCGGCGTTCCCGCACTTCGCGCGCGCGGACGCTTCGCGGGTGCTCGTGCCCGCGGGCCTGGGGCTGGCGCTGCTGGGGGACGCGGAGCACGAGCCGGAGGACGCGCGGGGCGCGGGCGGGTTCACGGCGGCCGACCGGGAGGGCGCGGGGCGCGCGCCGGACCTGACGCTGGAGGGGCTGGACCTGCTGGCGGCGCTGAACCGGGTCGTGGAGAGCGCGGGGGCCTACGCATTGTGGTGCGCGCCGCTGGAGGATTCGTGGCGTTCGGTCCTGCGGATCGTGCCGGCGCGGCACCTCGACGGGGCCGGGGGCACGGCGCTGGCGCGGCCGGCGGGCGGGGCGCTGGGGGCGCACGGCGGGGCGCTGGGGGCGCGGGCGGGGACGCTGGAGGAGGACGGGACGGAGCTGTACACGCGCGTGGTGGTGGCGGGGGACGCGGCGGAGCTGGAGCGGCGGCTGGCGTTCGAACCGGAGGGCGGGGGCGGGCTGGCGGCGGCGTGGAGCGCGGAGGACGAGGAGGCGTTCCGCGCGTACGTGCGCGACCATCCGGAGCATCCGGGCTCGGCCGAGGCGTTCCTGGAGGCGGCGTGGCGCTACCCGCGGGTCTTCGCGGCCTATCACGTCGACGCGGAATTCGACTGGCTGGAGGGGACGAAATACGCGGGCTTCCCGCGGGCGACGCCGCATCCGCCGATCCTGCCGCGGCTGCTCTCGGAATTCACGGAGGAAATCGAGGGTCAAATCCGGCGGGTATTCCCGGCCGCGACGACGGTGGAACTGGCCGACGACGAGGGCGAATTCCGGGCGCGCACGCAACTGGACGGGCTGGAGGTGGACGACGACGGGACGCTGTGGCTGCCGGGACTGCGCGAGGCGGGGCTGTCCGATCCGCAATCGGGGACCTGGAAGGGGGATCTGGCGGACGCCGGGACGCTGGAGGCGCGCGCGCTGCGGGTGACGCTGGCGCTGCGGCTGGACGCGCGGCTGACGGCGGCGCTGGGGCTGCACGGCTCGGGCGAAGGAGCGGGCGCCGATCCGAACGCCGAGGCCGGGGCGCTCGCCGAGGGCCTCGCGCGGACCTACCGGGTCGATGCGGAGGGCGCGTACCGGGAGCATCTGCGCAGGGAGAGTTGGCCGGTTCCGGAGAGCGTGGAGGGGGCGGAGGCGGCGCCGGATCGGGCGGCGGAGGGCGCGGAGCTGCGCGGCGACGGGGCGCGCGCGCGGGCGCACGCGCAGCGGCGGCTGGCGGAGGTGGCGCGGGCGCGGCGGAGCGGGCGGCTGATCTTCCCCGCGCCGGCGCTGTGGACGCCGGGGACGGCGATCGAGGAGCTGGTGAACGCGGGCGGGACGGGGCGCTATCCGGTGCGGGGCGTGGTGGCGCGGGTGCGGCATTCGTACGCGCGGCAGGAGACGGAGGTGGAGCTGGCTTGAGGGGGGAAGCTCCAGGGCAAAAAAGACAAGTAAACAGTAAACAGTAAACAGTAAACAGTAATCAGTAATCAGTAATCAGTGAACAGTGAACAGTGAACAGTGAACAATTCGGTGTGGCTCGTTTGCTGTTTTCATTTTGCTGTTTGTTTGAGATTTGGTTCTTGTCGTTTGCCGTTTTGAGTCCTGAAGGGTCGAATGAGAATAGCCCAGCGATTCATCGCTGGGAAAATGGTTGGGTTCGCTGGGCGCGGGAAGCATCAAATCAAAAGAACCAAAACCCAAACAAATTTCAAACGGCAAGAACAAAATTCCAAACAATCGGCGAACAGATCGGCGCTCGAACTCATGCCGCCCCTGCGGGGCTCAAACGAGTCAAGGGCCGAGTACCAGGGGCTTACGCCCTGGCTATAGCATGGCGGCCCCGCGGGCCTGAATGGCGGTATGGGAATTCATGCCGCGATTGTTAAGTTAAGGAAATGTGACTGCAACAGCCGGTGACCGGCCCCGGCACACCACTGGGTGGTGTGGCACCTAAGACTCACGACGCGGCGGAGGGGACGCTGGGCGCGGGCGAGTGGCGACCGGGAACAGAGAACCGGGAACCGGTGACCGAAAACCGTTGTTCGCGCGGGCGGCACACCACTGCGTGGTGTGGCACCCAAAACTCACGACGCGGCGGAGGGGACGCTGGGCGCGGGCGAGTGGCGACCGGGAACAGAGAACCGGGAACCGGTGACCGAAAACCGTTGTTCGCGCGGGCGGCACACCACTGCGTGGTGTGGCACCCAAAACTCACGACGCGGCGGAGGGGATGGTTGGCGCGGGCGAGCGCAGATGATAGCGCGATATTTAAGCTCATGTTTTTGAGAAAAACTTGGATATGAAATAGCTACTGTTCACTGTTCACTGTTCACTGTTCACTGTTCACTGTTCACTGTTCACTGTTCACTGTTCACTGTTCACTGTTCACTGTTCACTGTTCACTGTTCACTGTTCACTGTTCACTGTTCACTGTTCACTGTTCACTGTTCACTGTTCACTGTTCACTGTTCACTGTTCACTGTTCACTGTTCACCGTTCACCGTTCACCGTTCACTGTTCACCGTTCACCGTTCATTGGCTACCTGGCACACGGTATCCGGCAACCGGCAACCAAGCTGAGGCAGACTCTTGCATGAATCTCGACCGGACCGGCATCGATCTTTCCATCCTGCGCCGGCTGGCGCTGGCGGAGCGGGCTCGGGCGCGGGAACGGGGCCCGGCGGGGCGGACGCGGGTGCGTTCGGCGGGCGCGTTGGGGGCAGCCGTACGACGTGCTCGAACTGGATTTCTTCGCCGCCGAGCCGCTTTCGGCGCAGCCGGGCTCGGGCGAGACGGCCTTCGCGTACTCGCCGGAGCTCGTCTTCGACCCGCCGTATGGCTTCGCGCCGTACACGCTTTTGTGGGCCGAGCCGCAGCCGCTCGAACTGGACGACGCGGCCCTGGGGGACTCTTCCGGGCTTACTTCGAACTGCGCTTCGACGACGAGCGGGTCGAGAACCTGAACGTCTTCGAGGTCTACGCGCCCGGGGACGGGAGCGTCGCGGCGATCCCGCCGTTCATCGACAGCGCACAGGAGGCCGGGGAAGGGCGGCGGCTGGTGGGCGCGCGGCTGGCGCTTTCGGCGGACGGGCCGGGGACGGCGACGGCCACGCTGTATCCGGGCGTCTCGTGGCTGCTTTTCTTCCGTTCGCGGGAGGGTCAATACCGGCATGAGGAATTGACGATTGACGATTGACGATTGCGGAATGCGGAATGCGGAATGCGGAATGCGGAATGCGGAATGCGGAATGCGGAATGCGGAATGCGGTTGGATGGGGTGACGCGACGATGCTGCGATGAAATTTAGTATGTGTTCAAATGAGGATGCAAATGCGCGGGCTGAGGCTCGCGTTTTTTTTTGCTCCATGCCTGCCGGCGGGGACGCAAGCGTATGCGGGCGGCTCGTTGCGCTGAGGCGCGGCCCGGCCGGGTATGCATAAAAAAATGCGGAGGATACCGGTCAGGGCGTCCTCCGCATTCGATCGGGTGTGGAGGATTCCGGTTACTCGGCCTTCTTCTCCTCGGTCTTCGCTTCGCCGGTCTTTTCGCCGGTCTTTTCCGTCTTCTCTTCGGTCTTGCCTTCGCCGGTCTTCGCTTCTTCGCCGGTCTTGGCCTCGGTCTTGGCCTCGTCTTCCGCGTGCCCCATCGGAGCAGCGGCCATCAACCCCAGACCCAACAGCAACGCCAATGCGAAACGCACAGCACGCCCCCTTTCAATCGGGTTTCTTGCGACCATCGCGAACCATTCGCGAAGCCGCTATCTTTACCATAACCTGACGAAACCATGTAGCTTATCTTCAAAGAAGCGGCTTATGTAACATTTGTCCACAAAAGGGATTATGGAATTGCGTGCCGAAATTTCCCACATCGCCTGCCCCGAATCCCTACCTTCTTATGCCGCGGCGCGAGAATTCTGGCCTGAAATCGGGCGGGTGAACGGCGGTTGCCGGTTGTTGGGGTGCTTTCTTTTTTGTTTGAGGTGCTGGCGATAGATCGAGAATTCCGAAGCAACCGAGAACCGATAACTGGCGGGCGGCGCACCTCTGCGCGGTGTGGCGCCAGGGAGGAGGCGACGCGGTTGTCGGTTGCTGAAGTGCTTGCTATTTGGATTGGAAGTGCAGGCCACAAGAAAAGAGTTCCAAAGCAGCCGGGAACCGGTGGCCGGCGGGGGGCACGGGGCAGCTTCGCTGACCCGTGGCACGGCGGGGTGCGAGACGGTTGGCGGGGGCGCGCCGGGCGCATGCGCTTTACCGGCGCGCCGCGCCGGATAAAAGAGGGAGGAACGCAACCCCGCTTAAACCCCAGGAGCCCCGCCATGGCCAAGACCACGTGCCCCATCAGCCGCGAGGAGTTCCGCGCGCACGCGAAGGCGATCAAGATCGAGATCAACGGGATCCCGATGATGGCCGAGGTGAAGGAATTCTCGACGGGTTCCTTCGGCTGGTATCTGAGCGGGAAGACGGCGCTCGAAATCGGCGGCAAGACGGTCTCGGTGCAGGTCGGCGCGAACCTGACGGTGATTGGGAGCAAGGAGTTGCCGAAGTAGGGCCGGGGGTTGGGGAAAGTATGAAGTATGAAGTATGAAGTATGAAGAAAGAGAAAGTATGAAGTATGAAATATGAAATATGAAATATGAAGTAAGAGGCTTGAGGCTTGAGGCTTGAGGCTTGAGGCTTGAGGCTTGAGGCTTGAGGCTTGAGGCTTGAGGCTTGGCAAGAGTGCTTTGGATTTCGTACTTCTTCTTTTTCATACTTCATACTTCATACTTCATACTTCATATTTCATCCTTTCCCAAACAAACGGCAAACGGCAAATGGAAAACGGCGCGGGACGGGCGGCTGAATTCGGGAGCATGGAAACATATGGGCTTGGAATTCGGAAGACAGGACAGGCGGCGAACCGCGGCCGGAGCAGGGGCGCCGGCGGCGTGGGGCGCTTGCCAGGTTCGGGACCTTCCTTTAAGTTAGCTGGATTGAAAGCCTTCAACTCAAAAGGAGCGCGCCATGGCCAACCCGATCGTCGTTTTCACCACGTCGCAGGGGAGCTTTGAGGTGGAACTGTACGCGGACAAGACGCCGGCGACGGTGCAGAACTTCGTCCAGTACGTGAGCGACAAGCACTACGACGGGACGATCTTCCATCGCGTGATCGACGGGTTCATGATCCAGGGCGGCGGTTTCGGGGCGGACGGGAAGCAGAAGCCGACGCGCGCGCCGATCAAGAACGAGTCGGGGAAGGGCCCGAAGAACTGCAACTACGGGATCGCGATGGCGCGGACGAGCGACCTGAACAGCGCGACGGCGCAATTCTACATCAACGTGGCCGACAACGCGTTCCTCGACGACGGCCAATACTGCGCCTTCGGGAAGGTGACGCAGGGGACGCAGACGATCGACAAGATCAAGAAGGTCGCGGTGGACAAGCCGGGGCGGCTGAGCGAGGCGCAGCCGAAGACGCCGGTGGTGATCGAGTCGGCGACCGTCAAACCGCAGTAATCTGTAATCTGTGATCTGTGATCTGTGATCTGTGATCTGTGATCTGTGAGCTGTGGTCTGTGATCTGTGGTCTGTGATCTGTGGTCTGTGAGCTGTGGTCTGCAATACGTAACGGCGAACGGTAACTGCTGACGCCGCTGGCTAGTGAGGGATTTTTTACAGATTACAGATTACAGATTACAGATCACAGTCTTCCCCCATGCCCATACTCAAAGACCTGGCCGTCGTGCTGCGGACGTACGAGGTCTCGAACACGAGCCTCGTGCTGGTGCTCTTGGGCCGGCGGCTGGGTCAGGTGCGGGTGCTGGCGAAGGGCGCGCGGCGCTTCCACAAAAAAGGATTCGAGGGCGGCTTCGACCTGCTGGCGCAGGGCGAGGTGGTGGCGTATCCGCGGCGCGGGGAGGCGCTGTGGATATTGAAGGAGTGGGACGAGCGATCGCGCGCGGCGGGGCTGGGACGCGGGGCGCGGGAGCTGTGGGCGGCCAGTTACCTGTGCGAACTGGCGGAGGCGCTGACGCGCGAAGGCGCGGGGAGTTCGGGGGAGGACGGCGCGGGCGGGGACGAGGCGCCGGCGCGGCTGCACGGGTTGCTCGGCCGGGCCGCGCGGGCGCTGGAGTCCGGGGCATCGCCCGGCGCGACGCTGCTCTGGTTCACGCTCCACGCGCTGGAGTCGGCGGGGCTGCTGCCGGAGCTGGGGGCGTGTTCGCGCTGCGGGAAGGAGCTGGCGCGGAGCCGGCGGCCGGCGCGGCTGAACGCGGAGGGGCTGGTCTGCGAGGGGTGCCTGGCGGGGGAGGCGCTGGAGCGGCTGCCGGTGGGGGCGGCGCCGCCGGGGACGGTGGCGGAACTGGCGCGGCTGCTGGAGGCCGCGCCGGGGACGCGGCGCGCCGGGGCGGTGTGGCTGACGCCGGAGCTGCTCGGGGCGCTGCGGCATATCCAGCGCACGGGGAAGCCGGTGAAGCTGAGCGCGGGCGCGGCGCGGGCCGGGGCGCGGGCGCTGCTGGCGCTGGTCCACAACGCGCTGGAGCGCGACCTGCGCACGCTGCGGGCGGCGGCGAAGATGGTGGTGGAGATGAAGTGAGACCGTCATTGGTCATTGGTCATTGGTCATTGGTCATTGGTCATTGGTCATTGGTCATTGATGCGTGAAGAAACTAATTCCTGGACGATTTCAAGACATATTTAATGAATATAATGAACTATTTAATGATTAATGATTAATGATTAATGATTAATGATTAATGATTAATGATTAATGATTAATGATTAATGATTAATGCTCAATGCTCAATGCTCAATGCTCAATGCTCAATGCTCAATGCTCAATGCTCAATGCTCAATGCTCAATGCTCAGGCTTCTTCTCGCTTCCCATTCAAATTCCGGCCGATCGCTTCCAGGGTCGCGTGGTTTCCGTCGAGTTTTCCCCGGTCGATGCGGGCCTGATAGAAGTCGAGGCGGCCGAGGAACCCGCGGAGGCGGGCGGCTTCGACGGCGTGAAAGTCGGTCCAGTCTCCGGCGCCGGAGGCTTTGAGGAAATGCGCGTTGATGTACTGTTCGTAATTGCGGGGCTCGGGGAGCGCGAAGACGGGCTTGCCGAGGTAGAGGGCCTCGCCGACGAGCTGGTTGCCGGCGGTGGAGACGAGGGCGCGGCAGGCGGCGAGGTCGTCGAGGAATTGGCGGTCGTCGACGGGGAGGAATTGGAGCGCGCCGTCGGGGGGCGCGGCGCCGAGGCCGTAGACGCGGACGGGCAGGCCGCAGGCCTTGAGCGCGCCGAGGACGCGCGGGCCTCCGAAGCGGCGGAGGTAGACGAGCAGGTGGCCGGCGTCGCGGGGCCTGGCGTCGCGGACGGCGGGGCGCAGGAGCACGCCGACCTGCGTGACCGGGCCGTTGCCGCGCTTGAGCGGCGGGAAGTAGAACGAAGAGACGACGGTCTCGCGCTGCCCGCGGTAGTAGCCCTTGACGATGAGGCTCATGAAGCGCGCGTGGGCGCGCAGGTGGAAGGGCAGGGCGGAGAGGTCGCAGCAGACGAGGAAGTGCTGGTGCGAGACGCTGACGAAGGGCAGCCCGCTGGCGCGCGCGGCGCGGGGCAGCGCGGGTTCGAAATCGACGATGGCGAGGTCGGGCGCGTCGGCGTCGATGCGCCGGCGCAGGCCGGCGACGAGCGCGTTCAGATTCCAGAGGTAGCGCGCGCCGGCGGCGCCGGTCTTGAGGAAGGCGACTTCCTGGCGGCGGTTGTAGCGGAAGCGCAGGCCCGGCAGTTCGACGACCTCGACGTCGGTGCCGGCGTAGAGCGGGGCGAGGAGCGCGTGGGCGTCGCCGGGGGTGAAGAGGGTGATGCGGTGGCGCGGGCGCAGGAGCTCGACCAGCGTCCGCGCGCGCGCGGCGTGCCCGCGCCCTTCCCCCGCCATGCTGTAGAAGAGCCGGGCCATGGGCGCGGGTGGGGTCCTCGGGCGAAGGAGGCGAAGTACGAACGGCAAACTGCAAACGGCAAGAACCAAATTCCAAACAAACGGCAAACGGCAGACTGCGAACGGCTGATTGCAGACGGCAAGTGGACTATCGGTGAGGGGTGTGGGGAGGGGATGAAGGGCAGGGAAAGATGCGGGGAAGGGGGTATTCAGTTCCGAGTTCCGAGTTCCGAGTTCCGAGTTCCGAGTGCCGGGGAAACTGCTTCTAACCACAGAGAACACAGAGATCACGGAGGAAGAAAGTCTAGAAAAATTTTTCTCCGTGTCCTCTGTGCTCTCTGTGGTTCCATTCCGAGTGCCGGGTTCTGAGCGGCGCCGCTTGCTGCTGCAACCCTTTCAGGGTTGGTGAGCAATGGGGCGGCGGACCCAGGGTAGGCGCGGCGCGCCAACCCTGGGCTGGGATATGCAAGCCCTTCGGGCTTGGGCGGCGGGATCAGGAGGGGCTGGCGTCTTCGTCCTTCTTGCGCAGGCGGAGGCGGATGAGGATGCGGTTGCGCAGGCGGATCGCGGCGGGGAGTTCGGAGCCGAGGATGGTGAGGCCGAGGAGGATGATCGGGGTGCCGGTCGGTCCGGGGAGCGGGAGGATCACGATCCCGGCGAGGAGGACCGTGGACCCGGCGACGCAGACGATGACGCGGCGCGGCCACTTGAGGAGTCCGGCGCGCGGGGTTTTTCCCGGCGCGGCGCCGGGTGCGCGGTCGCGGTCGGTGGCGTCGGAGGCCATGGGGGCATGATAGTCGGTCGGGGCGGGGATGCCATGGGTCTTGGTTGCCGGTTGTCGGTTGCTGGTTGCTGGTTGCTGAGGTGCTTTCTTTTCTGGTAACCGTTCAGTTCCCTACCGCTGCAAGGAATGCCGGAGCCTTTGCGCCGGTGCGGTGAGCAGCCAAGGCCCTGCGCAGATAGTCAAGGATGGGACGCTTTTGCAAACGCAAGGTCTGCACGGTGGTCAAGATCCGTTCGGTGAAACGGCAGCCTGCGGTACTGTGATTGCCGAAGCTCCCTTTGCGCCACAGCACCGCCGGACGCAACATCCGTTCGGCGTGGTTGTTGGTCGGTTCGATGCCTTCGACGGCCGCGAAGGTCCACAGCGCGTCGTAGACTTTCAGCACGCGTCTGCAAAAGCGCTTGGTTTTGGGGTCCGCGCCCCTGCTTCCGAGCCGGAGCGTTCTCTGGAAACGCAGGCGTATCGGTTGCAACCGCACGTGTAGCGCGGCACGGTCGCAACGCCGGTCTTTGAAATCCTTCCAGGCCGCAAAGACCGCTCGGGCGGTCTTGCGGCCCGCTCGGCCGAGCGGTTGTGTCGCGGATCCCAGGTCGATCAACTTCTGAAAATCGCGCTTGAGGTGCGCCCAGCAAATTTGCCGCTGCCGCGGCGGCAGGTGCGCGTAGGCGCCCCAGCGGTCGGAGCCGAGGATGCCGCAACACGCCCCCAGCAACGCCTTCAGGCCGTCCTTACCCCGGTGGGCGTGAATTTGAAAGGCTGCGACGCTCCGCGTGGCTGCCACCCACAGCCAACACAGCTTGCCACCCTTCGCCCAGCCGGTTTCATCCACGTTTTTGAAAGCCGCCCCACGCACGGCCGCCAGCGCCTGCGCGTGAGGCCCTTCCAGCGCGCCGCTCATCTCGTGTTCGAGCTTGATCACCGTGCCCAGGGATAGCGGGACCCCAAAGACGGTCTCGGCGAGTTCCTGGACGTTGCGCTTGCTGGCGTGGCCACGCCCACTCAGATACGACAACGCCGCCGCCAGGTTGGGACCCAGCGCATGGGCTTGAATCTCCGGCGGAATCTCCGCGCGGGTGCGGCAGCCGCAGCACGGACAGGTGCGTGCGTGCCCCTGGTATTCGGTGATTTCGGCCGGCTGCGGCGGCAACTCCGCGACTTGATGCCAAGTCGGAGGCGGATCGTGTGGCCCTGGCCGCTTAGACAAGGGGGCTTGGCATTCCGCACATACGTGCGGCACGTAATGGACCACGTGCGTGACCCGTTCGGGCGGCAAACGTACACGGTGATGGCCCGGATGTCCGGGTTGTCCGCCGGGTTTGCGGCCGCTCGGCTTCTTGGCGGCTGGAGGCTTCTGCCAGGGCGCATCGGACGACGGTGGTTTGGAAGAGTTCGAGGAATTCTGGTTCAAGCGCTCGGAAAGCCGCTCCAGCTTGGCTTCCAATTCTTCGATCCGCGCCAGGAGCACCGCGCAATTCGGACAAGCCGGGTTGGGTTTAAGCTCGCGCACACATACAGTATCGGATGGCGTGACGTAAAAAATGAGCCTTCATAGGGGACTGAACGGTTACCTTTTCTGTTTGAGGGGCAGGCAACAGGAAGAGAGTTCCATAGCAACCGGGAACTGACAACCGAGAACTGGCAACTGGCGGGCGGCACGGGGCAGCTTCGCTGACCCGTGGTACGGAGGGGAAAAAAACCGCCCAGGCCGGGGGCTGGCGGCCTGGGCGGGGGCGGCCTTCGGACTCCTCCTGGGGGAGAGGAGCGGAAGGGCCGGGTTACTTGGCGCTGCCGGTGCGGCCGAGGCGGGCGGTGTAGAGGAGGCTCGCGGCGGCCTGGTACTCCCGCGCGCCGAGGCGGAGCTGGAGGTCCACGCCGACCGGGACGCGGCGGACGGTCGCGTTGAGGAGCCCTTCGTCGTCCCAGTTGGCGCCGAGGTCGCCCTTGAGGGCGAGGGTGAAGGCGCCGGTGCGCGCGGCGAGGCGGAAGAGGCTCGCGCCGTTGCGGCCGAGGCCGCGGCGGTCGAGGGTGAACGTGAGCGCCGCGCCGCCGAGGTCCACTTCGACGAGGGCGCCTTCGGGGGCGAAGCCGGCGGGGAGGGCGAGAAGGCCGCGGACGGTCGCGGCGTCGCGGCCGGGCCGGGCGAAGTTGCGGGCGAGGCTCGCGCGGAGGCGTTCCACGGCCAGGGGTTCGGCGGGCTCGGCGGGGGCGGCTTCGATCACGACCTGGAAGCTGGCGCTGTCGGTCCCGCCTTTGCCGTCGCCGACTTCGACGTTCACGGTGTAGGTTCCGGGCGCGGCGTAGGCGTGAACGGCGTTGGCGCCGGAGCCGCTCGCGCCGTCGCCGAAGGTCCAGGCGAAGGAGAGCGGGTCGCCGTCGGCGTCGGAGGCGCTGGCGCTGAAGAGGATCTCGTCGCCGGGGCGCGCGGGGAGCGAAGCGGCGTCCCAGGCGAGCAGTTGGGGCGCGGCGTTGGCGGGCGGCGGGGGCGGCGGGGCGAGCGGGCCGTCGAGGACATCGCCGAGGAAGGCGAGGAGCTGCGCGTCGGAGACCTGCGCGGGGTTGGCGAGGTCCAGGCCGGCGAGGGCGGCGGGAACGTCGGGGCGGCGGTAGCGGATGTAATCGAAGAAGGCGACGAGGTCGGGGTTGCCGCCGGCGATGACGCTGGTGTTGTAGGCGTAGGGGTCGGCGCCGCTCATGGAGGCCCAGTCGGTGTAGGCGGTGAGGCCGACCTGGAGGCTGGCGGGGAAGTCGGGGCGGTGGTAGCGGCGGTGGACGGCCCAGGCGCCGCCGGGGAAGCGGCGGAGGACGAGGACGACCGCGCCGATGCGCGCGACGCGGATCTCGGCGCGCGGCGCGGCGTCGTCGATCTCGAGGAAGGAGTCGCTGGCGATGGTGGACTTGACCTCGAACTGGAACGTGCCGGGGGCGTTGGCCGAGCCGATGGAGAGGAAGATGTAGTTCTCGCCGCCGGGGGCCCAGGTCTGCGGGGTGACGTCGCGGGGGGCGCGGATCATGATCCCGGCGAGGGAGTAGTAGGCCTGCGGGGCGCCGGCGCCGGCGCGGCGGCGCGGTTCGACGTCGGTGGTGACGACGAAGTCGCCGGCGACGGGCTTGAAGGCGAGGACGCCGCGGTAATCCCGATACCAGCCGCTGGCGTAGGGCATCAGCATCAAGCGTCCGGGAGAGGACTGCCCGACGTCGGCGGCTTCGAGTTGGTCGGCGTTCCACTGCTCCACCGTGTTGACGCGCTGGAAGCGCGCGAAGGCGTCCGGGTCGTCGAACTCCTCGGAGAGCGGGGCCAGGTCGTCCTGGGCGAGGGCGGGCGCGGCGGCGGCGAGCGCGAGGATGCAGGCCGCGGCCAGGCGCCGGAAGGGGAGGGATCGGGTCATCTCGAGGCTCCTTTAAGAAGGGAGGGCGCTGCGCCCTCGTGGTTCGAAGGGCGCTAGGGCAAATGGGAGTCCTGGGGGATGCTGGGTTGGTGAATTCGTGCATCATATTATATATGAATAGGTTGTAATAATAGAGGTATGTTGTTTAATACAACATCTTGTCTCATCTCTAATTCGGGCCGGATCGCGGGAGCGGCTTGGGCCGCCGCGGGCGTTCAAAAAACTTACGGCGTATGAGATTCGAATGAGGTGTTTGCACGTGCGGGGCGAATCCAACAACGCCGCATCTAAACCGCAGAGCCCGCAGAGAGCGCAAAGGCAGTAAGGGTAAGGATGAAGGGCCGCGGCCTTAAAGTGCGTCCTAAATCGTCTCGCAGTCGTCTTCGGGCGGCGGGCTTCGCGATGCGTCGTTGGCCTCCTCGCCGGATGCTCGTCCCGATACGGCTCGTTCGGCCGCCTCGCCTCGCTTGCCCGGCGCTCCGAAGCCGCCTCGCGATCCGGTTTTAGGGCGCACTCTTAGAACACGCGCAGGGTTTTCCTGCCCGACATGCTTGAAATCGCGAGAAGACTTCTCCGCGCACTCTGCGGTTCATGCCGCGTGGCGGTGTTCGAGAGGGCCGGCGGGGGCGGTGGAGAAGGGTACGAGTCGAGGCGGCGGATCGAGTAGGATTGTACGAGTGTCCCAGCGTATCCATCCCGGGAAGCGGACGGATCAACCCCAGGGAGAACGGACGATGAACGGGAACGGGAAACTGCGGAAGCGGATGCTGGCGGCGCTGCTCGTGTGCGCGGCCGGGGCGTGGCCGGCGCGCGGTGCGGAGTGGCACGTGGACCAGCGTCACGCGGGGGCGAGCGACGCGAACGCGGGCGGGGCGGAGGCGCCGTTCAAGACGCTCGCGAAGGGGGTCGCTTCGGCGCGGGCGGGGGACACGATCCGGGTGAAGCCGGGCATGTACCGCGAGGAGCTGGTCTTCAAGGCCTCGGGCGCGCCGGGGAAGCGGATCGTGCTGAAGGCGGAGGCGGGCCCGGGCGAGCGGGTGATCCTGAGTGGGTCGGAGGAGCTGAAGGGCTGGCGTCCGAGCACTCGGGAGGAGGCGCGCGGGAACCCGCATTTCGAGCGGATCTACGTGGCGGAGACGGACGTGAAGCCCTTCGGGATCTTCGTGGACGGGGTGGCGGCGAAGCTGGCGCGGATGCCGCGGAACGAGAAGTCGTGGTTCGCGGCGGAGTCGAGCGCGGGGACGTCGATCCGCGACGCGCAGCACCTGACGCAGCCGGCGGGCTTTTACGAAGGCGGGACGATCGTGGTGCGGCATCCGAGCACCAACCGGTTCCGCGACACGATCGTGCGCTACGACGCGGAGGCGCGCGAGCTGCATTTCGCCTCGAAGATGACCGAGTCGGTCTCGGGGAAGGACCAGTACTGCGTGCAGAACCTCCCGAACCTGATCGAGGGGCCGGGGCAGTTCGCATGGGAGGCGCGCGGGGAGCGCTTCCGGATTTTCCTCTGGCCGCCGGAGGGCGGAGCGCTGGAAAAGCGGTTGGTCGAGCAGCCGGTGCGCGGGGCGAGCGGGTTTCTGGCGAGCTGGGATCCCGGGGTGGGGCACCTGACGCTGGACGGGCTGGAGATACAGCACGGCGTCTCGGGCGCGATCGGGGGCTCGGGCGGGAAGGACCTGGAGATCGTGAACTGCATCCTGCACCACAACCTGGGCGGGGGGAGCCGGCATGCGATCGCGCTGAACCGGCAGGAGGGCGCGCTGATCCGGCACAACATCGTGATGCATAACAACCACAGCGGGATCGGGCTCTCGTACGGCCGGGAGCTGCGGATCGAGGAGAACTGGATCTTCAAGAACCGCGTCGACGGAATGGCGATGGGCTGGGAGACGCGGAAGGTGACGGTGGCGCGGAACCTGATTCAGGACCAGTGGGACGGCGGGCATCCGGACGGGTTCCAGACCTTCCGGCAGGTGAGCGAGCTGACGCTGGACAGCAACCTGATCTTCAACACGGGGCAGATGTGGCAGTGCGGGAGCACCTCGAACAGCCGGATGGTGAACAACATGTTCGTGGGCTCGCACGACAACGGGCTGAGCATCACTTCGCGGATCATCTTCGACAAGTACGGCAACGAAGGGCAGACGTGGGCGTTCAACACGCTGGCGTTCTTCAAGCTGGGAGGCATGAGCCTGGTGAAGGACTTCAAGGTGCACGACAGCGTGATCGCGCCGGGGACGCGGATGGCGCTGATGAGTTCGTTCCTGAAGTACGAGTGGACGAGCGACCGGAACCTGTACTGGGCGCCGGGGGCGAAGGAGGCGACGTTCCACTGGAAAGGGGAGTCGCTGAACTTCGAGAAGTACCGCGAGGCCTCGGGGCAGGACCGGCATTCGAAGTACGGCGCGCCGTGCTTCCGCCGCGCGCCGGCGCACTACAGCGGCGGGACGGACGGGGCGCACGAGCGGGGCAAACTGTTCCTTTCGAACATGAGCCCGAGCGAGTGGGAGGCCGGGGACCACGTCGAGGTGAACTGGGACGGGATCGCGCGAAAGATCAAGGCCTCGGGCGAGGGCTGGATCGAGTTTGAGCCGGCGCTGGCCGAGGCGCCGGACGGCCCGCGCTTCGTGGCCGCCAACTGGAAGAAGGAGACGAACTTCGAGCTGGACCTGCGCGTGACGGACGAGAGCCCGGCGAAGGGGCTGGGCGAGGGCGGCAAGGACGCCGGCTCGAGCGTGGACATCCAGGCGTACCTGCGGCTGGATTTCGACGGCGACGGCAAGCGCGATGTACCCGAACTGCCGAAGGCGCTGGAGCACCTGAAGCCGCGCTAGGCGGCGGCCGGGGGAGCGACGCGGTTGCTGGTTGTCGGTTGTCGGTTGTCGGTTGCCGGTTGCTGGTTGCTGGTTGCTGAGGTGCTTTCTATTTTGGTTCGAGGTGGAGGCGGTACATCAAGAGGTTCGAAGGAACCGGAAACCAAGACTTGAGAACCGACACCTGACACCCGGCACCCAGGAACCAGGAACCAGGAACCGGGAACCGGTGACCGGCAACTGGCAACCAGCAACTGGCAACTGATTTCGGCTGGCGTTTTTCAGTGCCGGAAGAGGCGCTCGCATTCCGCGGGCGAGAGGGCGCGGTCGTAGAGGCGCAGTTCGTCGAGGGCGCCGACGAAGCCGTTCTCCTGGTCCCTGTCGCCGCCGACGACGAGAATGCCGACATTGGCCTGGCTCAGGCGCTCCAACAACGGATCGGAGCACGCCAGGGGCGCGCCGTCCAGGCGGGCCGTGACGCGCTCGCCGTCCCAGACCAGGACCGCGTGGCGCCAGCGCCCGTCGAAGAGTTCGGGGGCGGGAAAGACCAGGCGCTTCCGGCCTGCGCGCAGGCAGAGCGCGTCATCGGCCAGTTCCAGGGAGGCGAAGGGATAGATCTTGAAGACCGTGAACTGGGCGCGTTCCGTTCGCGCCGGGCTGATCCAGAACGAAATGGTGAACGCGCGCAAGTTGCTCCACGGGGGCGCGGCGCGGACGAGGAGCTTGGGCACGGGCGAGCGCGCGGGCTGGGCGGCAAAGCGCAGGGCGCGGCCGAAGGGCCCGGCGTCGAAGGCGGCCTGCCCGTCCTGCCAGGAGACCTCCTGAGCCAGCGGGCTGGCGTCTTGGACGCGGTCGTTGAAGTCGAGGTGCAGGATCAGGCCCCGCGCGGGCGCGGATTCCTCCGCGGGGCCGCCGGGAGGCGCATCCGCGGCACGGTCCGGCTGGCGCATCGGCGCGGCGGGGCCGCGCGAGGCGCTGGCCATGAAGAGGACGGTGGCGGAGAAGACGGCGGCGGCGAGGGCGCTGGCGAGGCCGAGGGCCCACTTCGTGGCGCGCGGCGCAGGATGTGGCGCGGGTTGCGCGCGCGGCGCGGGGGCGGGGCGGTGCGGCATGCGCGGGGTGGGCGGCTGGGCCTGGGCGGCGTCGGCTTGCTGGACGAGCTTGCGGGCCTGGGATTCGTTGAGGGGCAGGGTCTCGAGGGTCACGATGCCGGCGGCGCAGTCGGCGCAGAAGACCCCGCGGAGTTTCTTGTCGCGCGCGGCGCCGGCCTCGAGGTCGTGCTCGGTCAGGCGCGCGCCGCACTTTTCGCAGTAATAGAATTTCAAGCCATCCAAGCCCCGCGCGGCCCATGGCGATGCTATGCATTCGGCGCGGCGAATTCAAGACGGGCGGGGGCGGGATGGTTGCCGGTTGCCGGTTGTCGGTTGCTGGTTGCTGGTTGCCGGTTGCTGAGGTGCTTTATTTTTTGTTTGGTGGTGCAGGCAACACAAAAAGAGTTCCAAAGCAACCGGCAACCGGCAACCGAGAACCGGCAACCGCTGAGCGGCACGGGGCGGCTTCGCTGACCCGTGGCACGGCGGGGTGGGCGGGATGCTCGCGGTAACCGGAGAACGAAAAGACGCGCGGGCGGGACGCCCACGCGAGCCGGCGAGGACGCCGGCGCTACGGCGGCTGCGCCGACCCATGGCACGGCATGTGGGATGCCGGCGCTACGGGGTTACTTCAGGGCGTCGACGCCGGCTTGGGCGACTTCGTGATCCTTGGCGATGGAGTCGCCGCTGACGCCGATGGCTCCGACGAAGCGGCCCTGGGCGTCGAAGATGGGGAGTCCGCCGGGGAAGGTGATCAGTCCGCCGTTGCTGTGCTCGATGCGGTAAAGCGGGGCCTTGGCTTCCTTGTCGAGGCGCGAGAGGTCGCCGATGACGCCGGTGGGGAGCTTGAAGCACCAGGAGGTGCGGGCCTTGCGGTGCGCGATGTCGGCGCTGCCGGGCCAGGCGTCGTCCTGCTGGCCGGCGGCGAGGACGGTGCCTTCGGCGCCCAGGACGTAGATGTGCATCTTGACCTTGGTCTTGGTGACGTCGCTGTCGGTCGCGGCGGCCTTCTTGAGCGCGGCGTGGAGCGCGACGCCGGCGCCGTAACTGGAGAGGGTGGGGACGGCCTGGGCGGCGTTCTTGCCGAGGTCCTTGGCCTTCTCGACGCCGGCCTGGGCGACGGCTTCGTCGTTGTCGACGGTGTCGCCGCTGACGCCGATCGAGCCGATGAGCGCGCCGGCCTCGTTGACGATGGGCAGGCCGCCGGGGAAGGTGATCAGTTCGCCGTTGCTGTGCTCGATGCCGTACAGCGGGGCGCCGGCCTTCCCGTCGGTGCGGGAGAGTTCGCCGAGGGCGCGGGTGGCGAGATTGAAGCACCAGCTCGTGCGGGCCTTCTTCATCGCGATGTCGGCGCTGCCGGGCCACGCGCCGACGGCCTGGGAGCCGGCGAGGAGCGTGCCTTCGCGGCCCAGGACGTAGACGTGCATCTTGCACTTTTGGCCCTTGTAGACGCCGCTCTCGGTCTTCTCGGCCTTCTTCTGGGCTTCCTCGACGATCTTCTCGGCGGCCTCGCGCGTGAGCGTGGAGACCTGGGTGAAGAGCGGCGGTTTGGGCTCTTCGCCCGCGCGGAGGGCCGGGGCGCAGAGCAGCAGCAGGGCGGCGAGGGCGGCGAGGCGGCGGGGCATGGGAAGCTCCTTTACCTGTCCGGGTTCGGGTGACAAGGGGGCGGTTGTATAGAGTTGCGCGGAGGGAGGCAACTGAAGTTCCGGGTGGCGGTTGCCGGTTGCCGGTTGCTGGTTGCCGGTTGCTGAGGTGCGTTCTTTTTTGTTGGAGGTGCAGGCAACAAGAAAAGAGTTCCAAAGCAACCGCGAACCGGCAACCGAGAACCGGGAACCGGCGGTCGGCACGGGGCAGCTTCGCTGACCCGTGGCACGCGTGCCCCTCCTCGAAGAGGAGGGGAAAGTGCGCACAGCGAAGTTAACTACCTTAGGCAGAACTGTTTTGCACTCACGCATTGGGAAACTGGAGGAGGACAGAGGACTCGAACCCCACTCCCGAAGGAGCGATCCGTTTTCGAGACGGTCCCGGCACGCCTGTCCGGTTTATCCTCCCGGTGCGGGCGCCTATCCGACGCCCTGCATCCGCTGGCCTAGTACGAACGGCGCCCAACGCGGCTCGTGATGGACGATTCGCGGCGGGAGCTGTTCGGGGCGCGCGGGCCGGCTGCGCAGCGCCATGCCCGCCGTCTCCGGCGTGCGGTCGCGCTTGCGCCGGTTGCACGGCACGCAGGCGGCGACGCAGTTGGCCCAGACTGAGCAGCCCCCCTGTGCGCGCGGCAGGACGTGGTCCACGGTCAGCTTGTGCGCCGGCAGATGCGCGCCGCAGTACTGGCACGTGTAGCCGTCCCGGCGGAGCACGTTGTACCGGGAGAACGCCGGCTTGCGCTCGGGCACGCGGTCGTAGAAGGTCAGCACGATCACCTCGGGCGCGAGGAGGTCGCACGTCGCCGTGCGCACCCGCGGCGAATCGGGCGCGCAGGCCACGCGGGTCCAGGACGCGAAATCGTGCGTGGAGTAGTCCTCCAGCCGCACGGCGCGCGCGTGGCCGTCCACGAGCTTGCAGAGCGCGCGGAGCACCGACGTCACGTCGATCGGCGTCCAGTGCTTGTTGAGGACCAGCGTCGGCCGTTCCAGTACCACCAGCGTGTCCTTTCCGTTGCGTTGGCAAGGCGCCGAGGAGTCGAACCCCGCCGGGCGGTTTTGGAGACCGCTCAGGTCCCCGGACCATCGCGCCTTGTCGTATCCGCCTCTCGAACTGGCTCGCCCGCCGGGAGTCGCACCCGGACCTCGACCTTCGCAAAGTCGTGTGCGGTCTGTTACACCACGGGCGGATTGGGCTCTCCTGGCGCCTCCGCGAGGACTCGAACCCCGATCGGCCGGTTAGAAGCCGGCTGCTCTGTCCCTTGAGCTACGAAGGCGCTGCGGATTGGCGCTCCCGGGAGGATTTACACCCCCAACTCCCGGTTCGAAGCCGGGTATGATTCTGTTTCACCACGGGAGTCCGAATTTCATGCTCATTCTTCAACCTTAATTCCACATGATGGTGTCCCGGGAGGGACTTGCCCCCCCAACTTCCTGACCCTGAATCGGGCGCCTCTGCTTGGGCTACCGGGACACAACGCCTCGCCTCCATGCGGGGGCCGGAGAGCCGCGCGCCGGACGGCGCGCGGTTCTGCGAACTCCGCGTTCCCGCGCGCATGGCCTCGCGCGCAACATGGTCGGGGCGGGGAGAGTCGAACTCCCATGGGCGAACCCGCCGGCCTCTCGAACCGGTGCGTATGCCTAGTTCCGCCACGTCCCGAATGTCATGGTGTCGCGGGCAGGACTTGCACCTGCACTAAGTACCGCGCCGCGAAAGTTCCTGACCCACTGCTGGAGCCTTTTGTCCCGGCTCTTCGTTGCGCCTTGGTCTCAGATCTTCGTCCCGATATGCTCCCTCGGCGCGCCTCGACCCGGGACAAAATGCCCGGCGCATTGGGCCAGCTACTTTCGCGGCGCGGTACCAAGCCGGGTTTGAGCCGGCCGCCTCTGCATTGGGCTACCGCGACACGATTCAAGTTCCATGCAATGAGGAGCGCGGAGGAGTCGAACCCCATGCCTCGCGGCACGCGCGGTCTTCCAAACCGTCTCGAGCACCGGCTCGAATCACACTCCGGATCAAGTTTTCCTTTCACGTCTCAAATTGGAGGAGGGCGGAGGACTTGAACCTCATGCCCGCAGGCACGCCCTGTGTAGCAGACAGGCCCGGAAACCCATCCGGGTCACCCTCCGCACCTAGAAAATGGTCGCCCCGGAGGGAGTCGAACCCTCACGTCCTAAACGGACACGAGCTTCTGAGGCTCGCGCGTCTTCCAGATTCCGCCACAGGGCGAAGGAATTGGGACCGCGGAGGCGGCGCGCTCCAGGGGTGGAGCCGCCTGGGAGAGGGCGCGCACCGCGCTCCGCAATCCGGTTCCTTATTCAGCTACAGGAGCTTGACCACACGGTCGGCCAAGCCCTTCTCACCCAACATCACGGTCAGGTTGGCCTTCTGCGTGACCTTCTCCAGGACCTCCAGCTCGCGCAGGCGCATCAGCGTCGGGTTGTGCTCCAGCACCTTCGCCGTGTTGGCCTGCATGCGCATGGCCGCGGTCTCCTCGCGGCGCGTGATCAGAGCCGCCTCGGCCGCCTTCTTGGCCTCGGTGACCTTGTTCAACAGGTCCTTCATCTCGCCCGGCAGGATCACGTCACGGATGCCGAGCGCGATCACTTCCAGGCCGAACGCCGTGGCGCGGTCCTTCAACTGCCCTTCCAGCTCGCGCGCCACTTCGTCCTTGGCCGCCAGCAGCGCATCGAGATCGCGCGTGCCGATCGCTGCCCGCAGGCTCAACTGCGCCTCGCGGTACAGCGCCTGGCGGTAGTCGTCGGTGACCGTCGCCGCCTTCACGGCGTCGGCCACGCGGAAGTTCACGACCGCGTTGAGGCGCAGCGTCACCTTGTCGGCGGTCATGATCTCCTGGCCCTGGATGTCCACGACCTGCTCGCGCAGGTCCACCGTGAACAGCCGCACCTGGCCCACGTCCTTCCAGAACGCGTGCTTTCCGGCGCCCAGCGTGGCCTGGTGCGCGCCGTCCTTGAAGAAGACGGCGGCGTGGCCCGGCTCGACCGCCAGCCACTCGAGCGCCTCCTGCGCGCCGGCGGCCTTCTGGATGGCCGCCAGTTCGCCGTGCTCGAAGCGTCCCTTGCCCGCGTCCACGACCTCGACCTTGACGTCGTGGTACTTGGTCGGGATCAGGTGCAGGCCGCGCCCGAGCACGCGCTCGAAGCGCCCGTCGCGCCAGACGAGCGCGCGCTCGCGGTCCTTCAGGTCCACGGCGCGGGCCTCGCCGTCGAAGGCGCCCGTGGCGAGCACTTCCGCCAGGTCGCGGTGCGCGAAGACCGCGGCGCGCAGGTCCACGACGTCCACGCGGACGTCGCGGAAGACCGTCCAGAGGACGTAGCGGCCTGGCTTCAGGACGCGCTCCAGGCGCCCGTCGAGCCACACGATGCCGCGTTCGTGCGCCTTCAGCTCGACTACGCGGGCGTCCTTGCCCAGGCGGCCGCTCTTCACGATCACGTCCAACTGGGCGTGCTCGAACCAGGCCTCGCGCACGTTGACCTTCTCGACGCGGACCCGGAAGAACGGGTCGGCAAAGCGGTGCTTGCCCGGCTGCAGCAGCCCCTCGAACTGGCCCTCGCGGAAGAGCAGGCCGCGCTCGTGCGGCAGGATCTTGAACGTACGCATCAGCAGCATGCTGCACCTCGCCTTCTCGGGTGGCGGCCACAGGGCCGCCTTCAACCCGCTGCCCTCTTGGTTCGTGCCCCGGTCGGGCCAGGGCAGAGCTTGTTCGCGACGCCGGCGGCGAAACGACCTTTGGGAGGCGGACCGCCGGTCCGCCACACCTTCGGCACGGAGCACCGCTTGAGCCCCGCGCTACTCCCGGATTCGAGCCCCGGCTTGCGCGCGCGAACCCTACGGGCTTCACGCGCGCGCCCCGGAACCGTCTCCCGGTTTGGCGCAGGACGGTATCCGCGCGCTTCAGGGCGCCGTCGCGTGCTGCCGAATTCCGAGCTGGAACGAGCCTCGAAATCCGGCGGGCCGAGCGCGACGACCGCCCCCCTCGGGCCTCACGGTTACGCTTTTGCAAGCGTGTTGGCGCAGGATTCGAACCTGCAACTCACGGATTAAAAATCCGCTGCTCTTCCCTTGAGCTAGCCATGGTCGGATGGCGGGAGTCGAACCCGCGTTCCCCTTGCGAGGAACCAGTTCCAAGCTGGCGCGCCTTCCCCGGCGCGTCATCCGTGGTGCGCGGCAAGCCGGGCGAGATTCGAACTCGCGTCCTCCGGGGCAACCGCCCCGGCGCTCTGCCACTGAGCTACCCGCCTCCGCGCGCGACTGACATTTCGCCTTCGTCAGATCCCATGTCCGGAACACGCGCGGGCGATCACGGTGTGAGCCCGCACGCGCCGCTGGCCCGGCGTCGGTCAGTATTCGGTTTTGTCATCGAACCACCCGGTCTCCTTGTTTTTCCCGGTCTGCGATACTGCCTCATGGCGCCCGCTGGAGGAGTCGAGCCTCCGTCTCCACCGCGTCGAGGTGGCGCTCTCCCGTTGAGCTAAGCGGGCCGAGCTGGTAGCCGCTGAAGGAGTCGAACCTTCGTCTCCAGCGTGTGAAGCTGGCGCCCTGCCCTTAGGCGAAGCGGCTATGGGGGCCTCGACGGGATTTGAACCCGCACCACGCGAGCGAGCGGCCTTTGGGAAACGCGCTTCCCAGTCACGGCGGTTTGCGGCCAGGTCCCGTACGGTTACCCGTACGGGCGTGACACGGTGCATCCTCAACCCTTGCCGCGCCCCACACCCGATCAGGCCCCACGGGCCTTCGCGATCGGTAGCAGGTCTCGCGTGCCCTGTTACGGGGCCGGTTCTACGTTTTCCGGCAGGCTGCCTTGTGAGCGCGTCCTAAAACGCCTCGCGATCGTCTTGGGGCGGCGGGCCGCGCGATGCTTCGTTGGCCTGCTCGCCGTATGCTCGTTCCGATACGGCTTGCGCGGCCGCCTCGCCTCGCTTGCCCGGCGCTCCCAAGCCGCCTCGCGATCCGATTTCAGGACGCACTCATTGCCTCACGAGGCCCAGCGTTATTCGGTTTTGGTAGCGAGCCGTGGAATCGGACCACGCTTGCAGGCTTATGAGACCCGCCAGACCCCCAGGCCTTGCCACTCGCTATCGAACGCTTTTCCTCCTTTGCTCGGTCCTCAGTCCTCGGTGCTCCGTCCTGCCGTAATGGTGGGGTCGTAAGGAATCGAACCTCCCAGCCTCGCGGCGCAGGGGTTACGGCCCTGCCCTGATCCCACTCAGCAGCGACCCCGATCCAAATACGGAATGTCGAATTCGGAATGCGGAATAATGAAAGAATCCGCAGGCCATTTTCGTTTCATTCCGGAGCCTTAATTCATGGTCGGGATGGAGGGATTCGAACCCCCGATCTCCTGGCCCCCAGCCAGGCGCGCTGGCCATGCTGCGCTACATCCCGATGCGGCCCTCCTTCGAGTTTGGTCGGGGTGGCAGGATTCGAACCTGCGACCTCTGCAATCCGAATGCAGCGCGCTCGCCAAACTGCGCTACACCCCGGGGAACGGCTGTGATCTGTAATCTGTAATCTGAGGCTCCACCTTTCATTCTGGTACCGACTCGTACCTTATTCACTGTTCACAGATCACAGACCACAGATCTCTTGGCGGGGCCCCCGGGAATCGAACCCGGTTCTCCTGCGCTTCAGGCAGGCGCAATGACCACACCTGCTCAAGCCCCACTGGCGCCCGCGGCCGGAGTCGCACCGGCTTACTCCACCGTGACAAGGTGGCGGCTCCACTGTTTCGCCTTCGCGGGCCCTGCTCCTTTGCGTATGGAGGCCGCGGAGGGCTTCGCACCCCCGTGGACGGCTTTGCAGGCCGCCGCCTTGCTCCTCGGCCACGCGGCCGAATCTCCGCCGGCATGGGGTGACTTGCGGGAGTTGAACCCGCTCTGCGAGCCTCACAAGCTCGCGTGCGCCCGGCACACTCAAGCCACCATCCAAGTCCTGGTCGGACGGGGAGGAATCGAACCTCCGCCGGCTGCTCATCAGACAGCCGTGCTCCCGTTACACCACCGTCCGCCCGTTCACTGCTTCTCGGCGCCCTGCGCCAGCCACTCTTCGCGCAGCAGGCCCATGACCAGCGTGTCCTGGTACCGGCCTTCGAAGTAGGCGTTCTGGCGCAGCACGCCTTCCTTGATAAAGCCGGCCTTCTCGTAGGCCCGGATCCCGCCGCGATTGCAGGCGAAGACGTGCAGGTAGATGCGGTTCAGGTTCAGCGTTTCGAACCCGTATCCGACGATCAACCGGGTCGCTTCGGTCCCGTAGCCTTTGTTCCATTCCTCTTTCGCACCGATGTAGATGCCGAACTCGGCGCGGCGGTCCTTTTCGAGCCCCGGGCGGAGCCCGGTTCCGCCGAGGAAACGGTCGTTCTCCTTCAAGGCGATCGCGAGGACGGTCTGGCGCTCGTCGACCAGGACCTTGTCCAGCCACTGCTCTTCGGCTTCCTTCGTCAGCGGCCGATGCCAGTTCAGTGTTCGCGCGACTTCGCCGTCGTTGAGGTACGTCAGGATCTGCGGCACGTCCTCCTTGCTCAGTGGCCGCAGGTAGATCCGCTCGCCGATCAGGAATGCGTTGTGCATGGCCCACTTTCCTTTCCTGGTTGGCCCGCGAGGATTCGAACCTCGGCCTGCGGAGCCAAAGTCCGCCGTCCTGCCTCTAGACGACGGGCCATTCGATCTGGCGTCCCCGGCGGGATTCGAACCCGCGTCGCCAGGCTGAGAACCTGGCATCCTCAACCGCTAGACGACAGGGACACTGCTGCATTGGAACGGCCGGCGGGAATCGAACCCGCCCTTCGACGTTGGAAGCGTCGCGTGCGCCCGCTCACACTTCGACCGCCTGCGCTTTGATCCTCCCAAGAACCTCGCACCTGCCGTCTTGGCTGCGGGGCAAGGATTCGAACCTCGCTTTCCTGGTTCAGAGCCAGGCGTCCTGCCGCTAGACGACCCCGCAACGTTGGTGCGTCCGGTGGGGCTCGAACCCACACGCACCCGGGTAAGAACCGGGCTCTCTGCCACTCGAGTTCCAGACGCGACCTGTACGTGCCTCCGGGAGGATTCGAACCTCCACCCCTCGGCTTAAAAGGCCGGTATGCTGCCGTTGACACCACGGAGGCGCACGTTTGATTGCTTTTCGTTTCACGCTCGCCTCCAAGTCCCGCTCCTCCCGTTTGGCAGCCCCACGGGGATTTGAACCCCGACCTCCGGATTGAAACTCCGGCATCCTCCCCTTAGACGATGGAGCCGCTTTGCGTTTCATGCTCCCTGCATTGGTGGAGCGGCCGGGACTCGCACCCGGAACTCGACCGTGCGAAAGTCGTGTGTTGCTGGTTAGCACCACCGCCCCACGCTGCGTACGCCTCCTTTGGCTCCGGCGGGAGGATTCGAACCTCCGTCTCCTGATTAACAGTCAGGGATGTTGCCCTTACACCACACCGAACCGCGTTGGTGGAGCGTGCGGGACTTGAACCCGCATCCCGAGGCTGCCGGCCTCGCATCCTTCCGTTGAACGAACGCCCCACGGGTACTTCACAAGCTGGAGCCGCAGGCAGGAGTCGAACCCGCCAGGCCTCTTTACGAAAGAGGCGCGTGCCCGGCACACCGCGGCAGAGCACGAACTGGAGCCGCCCGAGGGAATCGACCCCCCCTGCTCGCCACCAGGGAGCCGTGCGAACCATCGGCGCCGGAGCGGCCCGTCGAAACTGGAGCGGGGGCGGGAATCGAACCCGCGTCTCGAGCTCGGCATGCTCGCGCTCTCCCGTTGAGCTACACCCGCTTTGCGTACGTTCCTCCGCGGCGAGACAACAAGGCCCCGGCGAAGAACCGTGGGTTCTTCGAAAATCTGCCTTGTGGTTTTGCGGCGGGCGCGCGACGCCTCATCCGAAAATTAAGTCTTAGAATCCGACCCAATTCCCTCGCGCGCCCGTCGTTCGCGGCCTGCGCCGCCGGCACGTCCTCAACGCAAAACAAAAAAGCCTTCCCGGGTCGTCCCCAGGAAGGCTCTGGCCTTGCGGCAGTTAGAAGCTCTTCCTAGGGTGTGGAGCCTCCGTTGAAGCTCCGCTCGCCGTTGGCGTACGGCATATCGCCATGGGCGAGGCTCGATTCCGTTGAGCCGCCTTTGGCGCATGGGCCGCCCGCGACGCGCCACGCTTGGGGCGCGTATGCGGCGGATAGGAAGAAGGTTCGCTGCGTCATCGTACGTTCCGTCCCTTTCAAACGACTTGCCTCAACCAACCGCACAAAGCCGGATTCGTCAAGAGGCGCCGGGACATATTTCGAACAAAAATGCGTTCAAAATGCTGCCAATCGAGGCGCGCGATCCGGGAGGGCGGGGACGGCACTGGCAGCCCGGGGGCGGCGCGCTAGGCTTGTAACATCCTTGGAACGGCTTGTTACCAGGCGCCACGACGCAAGGAACGCCCGCATGCCCGCCGCCGCGTTGACCGACACCTCGAAACTCTGCGTCCATACGATCACGACCAAGCCGCTGAGCCTGGACGAAGCGCTGGAGGCCTATCCACGCGCGGGGGTACGGGGGATCACGGTCTGGCGGCAGGCCTTGGAAGGCCGGAATCCGGCGGCCTCGGGCAAGCGCATTCGCGAGGCGGGGCTTTCGATCGTGAGCCTCTGCCGCGGCGGCTTTTTTCCCGCGCGCGAAGCCTCGAGGCGGCAGGCCGCGATCGACGAGAATCGGCGGATCGTGGACGAAGCTGCGGCGCTGGGCGCGCCGCTGGTCGTGCTGGTCTGCGGCGCCGTGCCGGGTCAGCCGCTTGGCGAAAGCCGCGCCCAGATCCGGGACGGGATCGCGGCGGTCGCCGACCATGCCAGGGCATGCGGGGTGAAGCTGGCCGTCGAACCGCTGCATCCGATGTACGCCGACGACCGCTCCGCCATCAACACGCTGCGCCAGGCCAACGACCTGTGCGAGGCCCTGGACCATCCGGCGGTCGGCGTGGCGGCGGACGTGTACCATTTATGGTGGGATCCCGAACTCGAGGCGCAGATCGCGCGCTGCGGGCGCGCGGGCCGGCTCTGGGCCTTCCATATCTGCGACTGGAAGACTCCGACCGAAGACCTGCTCAACGACCGCGGCCTGATGGGCGAGGGCTGCATCGACCTGCGCGGGATCCGCGGCTGGGTCGAGGCGGCGGGCTTCGGCGGCTTCAACGAAGTGGAGGTCTTTTCCAACCGGCGCTGGAAGCTGGACCAGCGGGCGTACCTCGAGGAGATCCGGAAGGCGTACCTGGAACGCGCGTGAGGGCAGGCCCGGACGAGCAGACCCTAAAAGGAGCGGCGCATGAAGGAGCATCGAGTCGGCATCATCATGAACGGCGTCACCGGGCGCATGGGCACCAACCAGCACCTGATCCGTTCGATCCTCGCCATCCGGCAACAGGGCGGGGTGAAGCTGGGTCCGGGCGAGACGATCGTCCCCGAGCCGCTGCTGGTCGGGCGCAACACGGACAAGCTTCGCGCGCTGGCCGCGGCCAACGGCGTGGAGCGCTACACGACCGATCTCGACGCGGCGTTGAAGGACGCCAAGTACCAGATCTATTTCGACGCCGGCATGACGCAGCACCGGGTCGAGAACCTGCGCAAGGCGCTGGCGGCGAAGAAGCACATTTACTGCGAGAAGCCCACGGCGATCGACACGGCGGGCGCGCTGGCGATCTACAAGGAGGCGCAGCGCTCGGGGCTCAAGCACGGCGTGGTGCAGGACAAGCTCTGGCTGCCTGGGCTGCTGAAGCTGAAGTACCTGCTCGACACCGGCGCGCTCGGCGACGTGCTCTCCGCGCGCGGCGAATTCGGCTACTGGGTCTTCGACGGCTACGCGCAGGCGTGCCAGCGGCCAAGTTGGAATTACCGCAAGGAGGACGGCGGCGGGATCATCGTGGACATGCTCTGCCACTGGCGCTACGTGATCGACAACCTCTTTGGCAACGTGAAGGCGGTGAGCTGCCTTGGCGCGACGCACGTGCCGAAGCGAGTGGACGAGAACGGCAAGGAGTTCGCCTGCACGACCGACGACGCCGCGTACGCGACGTTCCTGACCGAGCGGGGCGTCATCTGCCATTTCAATTCCTCATGGTGCGTGCGCGTGCGGCGCGACGACCTGCTGACGGTCCAGGTGGACGGTACGAAGGGCAGCGCCGTGGCCGGGCTGCGGCGCTGCTTCGTGCAGCACGACAGTTACACGCCGAAGCCGGTCTGGAATCCGGACATCGACCAGCCGATCAACTTCTTTTCGAACTGGGAAGAGGTGCCGAACAACCGTCCGTACGACAACGCGTTCAAGATCCAGTGGGAGCTGTTCCTGCGGCATGTCGTAAAGGACGAACCGTTCCGCTGGGGCCTGCTCGAGGGCGCCAAGGGTGTACAATTGGCCGAAAAGGGCCTGGAGAGCTGGGCCAAGCGGGCCTGGGTGGACCTGCCGAGCCTGGATTGAGGCCGCGTCGCGAGGCGCCCATGGCCAAGCACGAACGGAAGCCGCCCCCGCTGCCGTCCTTTCCCGCGGGCCGCACGCCCGAGGCGCTCGTACCGCTGCTGGGCGAGACGGTCGTCGTCGATATCGACGCCCATATGCTGTACTTGGGCAAGCTCGAATACGCCGACGACGCGTTCCTCGCGCTGAGCGAAGTGGACGTCCACGAGGACAAGGCCGAGGCGCTGAGCAAGGAAGCCTACGTCCACGAGGCGCGGAACATCGGCGTGCGCGCGAACCGGCATCTGACCTGGGTGCGCATGGCGCGGGTCGTCTCGATCTCCAGGCTCGCCGATATCAAGAACTTCTGAAGGCTGACGAAGGGCCGGCGCGCGGTAGAATGCCGCGCATGGCACGTCCCGCCGTCGCGCTCCTGGTCCTGCTCGCGGCCCTTGGCCGCTGGGCCTGCGCGGGCATCGCGGAGGTCGTGCCCGAAGAGGGTCCCGCCGACGGGCGGCCCGCGGCCATTCCCATCCTCGACGGCGTGGCCCCGGACCGGGCGCTGGGTCTGTCTGAGCGGCGTGAATACGCGAGCGGGCGCCGCGCCGGTGGACGCCTACGAGTGGCGGCAGCTCAAGGGCCCCCCGCTGCGCTTCTTTGCCGAGCAGAAGGAGAGCGTCCGCGTCTGGGCGTTCCTCGAGATGCCCGGCGCCTACCATCTTATTCTGCGCGCCCGGAACGAACGCGGCTGGTGCCCGTTCGCGCCGCTGGAATTCGAAGTCGAGGAGGATCCCGAACGGCGCGCCGGGCCGGACTTCCTGATGCCCGTGGGCTTCGGGGAGAAGCTCGTGCTCAGCGGCGAAGGCTGGAAGCAGGTCTACGGCGAAGCGGTCGAATTGCGGCGCGCGGAGGACGGCAGCGAGACGGTGGTGCGGCTGGTCAAGCCCGGGCTGTTTCTGTTCGAGGCGCTGCACGCGGGCGACATCCCCGAACGGCACGGCTACTGGCTGCCCTCGGACAAGGACGGCGTGCTCGGCGACCGCCGTCCGGAGGCCAAGGTCCCGGCCACGCTGTGGGGCGTGGTCGGGCAGCCGCTGACGGTGGACGGCGGCCTGAGCCGCGATCCCGACGGCGACCCGCTCACCGCGCGCTGGATTCGTTCCGAAGAGGAAGACCTGAAGCAGACCGACGAGAAGGGCCTCGCGGCGGTCTTCGTCGCCAGCAAGCCCGGCAACTACCGGCTGCAACTGGTGGTCTCGGACGGGCGCCTGGAAGCGCTCGCCGAGTGCTACGTCGAGTTTCGCGAGGCGGGCGATCAGGATCCCGCCTACCCGGCCCTGCCGGACCTGCCGCAGGCCGAGGCGTGGCCCGCGGAGGCAACGGTGGGGTTGTACGAGTCGGATCTGGACCGCGCCGTGCAGGTGCTCCCCGCGCGCGGCGGGGTGACGCTGCGCGTGGCGCAGGAATTTCACGACGCGGCGCGCCTGTCGGACATACCGCTGCACCTGGCGGTGCGCGACGGGCCGACGCGGCTCGCGCTGGACTGGATCGCGCGGCAGGCCGGCGGCTGGTACGTGCGCGACGGAGAGCGCGACGTGTGGCTCGTGGGCGCGGGCCGCACGGTCCGCGAAGACCCGCTTACGAACGTCGTGCTGCCCGTCGACGCGTTGTACGCCGAAGGCAAGGACGACGAATTCCTCAAGCTGCTGCTCGACTGCTTCGCGGGCGTGCTGAAGCAGCGCCGGGATAGCAGCATCACCGTGGAATCCAAGACCAAGCAGGTCATCGCGTTCCTGCCTCGAACGGCCAGCGACCGGCTGAAGGAGGTGCTCTTCCACCTGCGCACGCCGAAGGGCCTGGGTCTCCCGCCGCCCCTGCCGCTCGACGTCGAGGCGCGCCGCATGCGGCTGGTGCTGGAGCAGAAAAAGCTCACCCTGGAGCGGACGAGCCGGCGGCTGGATCTGCTCTTGCGCGACCTGGGCGATCTTGCGGGCGTGCAGGTCGGCTTCGATCCGCGCGAGTTCGGAGTCAAGGTCTACTCGAGCGCGGCCTTTACGGGCAAGTTGCCGCGCCTGACGGTGAAGTTCGAAGGGCCGCTGCGGCAAGTGGTGCGCGACCTCTGCGCGGCGGCGGGCTTCGACGGCTGCCAGGTTGAGGCCGGGGGCGGGCTCTGGTTCTACAAGGGGGCGGCGCCGTACCCGTACGGGGGAGTCGCTCTGGGAGACGGCGATCGTGCACAGCTACGAACTCTCCACGGTGCTGCGGCGTTTGCCGCTGCTGAGCGGCGAGGCGGTGGCGCACGAGGTCCGGAGGCGCGTCTATCCGGGCTCCTGGAAGGACCCGGCCGTGGCGTGCATCTACCACAAGGCCAGCGAGCGGCTGATCGTGATCCACGGGGCCGTGGCGCAGGAGCAGGCGCTTAAGGTCCTGCTCGACCTGCAGGACCGGGGCGAGTGGGCGCTGGGCCCGGTGGCCGCGCCAGAGGAAAAGTGAACCCGATTCGGCTGAAGGTTTCGGCGCCGCGCCAGTCCCTTGGTTGGACTCGGGTTTGCTGATAGGCTCCTTCAGGACTTTTAACGGGAAGCGCGGATGGCGCCTGAACAATCCACCGCCACGGCGGGTTCACCGGATGTACAGTCGCCGGCCAAACGGCTGCCGCGGTGGGCGCGTGTGCTGTGCTGGACCGGCGGCGTTCTGGCGGTGCTGGCGCTTGCGGGCTACCTCTCGCTTCCTTACCTGATGCCGCATCACAGCGCGCCGCGCGAAGCGATGCGCGAGATCGCCCCAAGCGACGACAAGGCGCTGGACGCGATCCGGCGCGGTTTCGAATACCTGCGCGTACACCAGGAGACCAACGGGCACTTCTCGACGGGTCTGCTCGACCCCAAGCCGGGCTTCACGGCGCTGGTGGTGGACGCGCTGGCGCGGCTGCCGGTGGACCTGCGCCCCGAGGACAAGCTGATGCTTGAGAAGGCCGCGCAGGCGATCGTCTCCTGCCAGCGCGAGAACGGCTCGATCTGCACGCCGGGCCTGGGGGTGGAGGTCTACACGACGGCCGTCAGCATGATGGCGCTCAAGGCGCTGAACGATCCGCGCTTCGACGAGGCGATCAAGCGCGCCCAGGCGTACATGGTTAAGGCGCAGCGCGGCGAGAGCGCGGGGGACCTGAACTCGGGAGGCGTCGGCTACAACCCGGGTTCGCGCCCCGACGGCAGCGTCTCGGCGATGTGGGTGGAGGCCATGAAGGAGACCGGGGTGGACGAAAACAGCGAGGCCTTCGAGAACGCCAAGAAGTTCTTCACCCGCCTGCAGAACAACCCCGAAACGAACACCGCCCCGCCGCCCGAGGGCGCCGCGCTCTCGAACGACGGCGGCTTCATCTACCGGCCCGGCGAATCCAAACCGCCCGACGAGATCAATCGCGAAGGCAAGCGCGTGCCGCAGAGCTACGGCTTGATGAGTTACGCGGGGCTCAAAAGTTTCCTCTACATGAACGTGAGCAAGGACGACGACCGCGTGAAGTCGGCGTGGCGCTGGGTGCAGCAGAATTACACCCTCGAAGAGAACCGCAACATCGGCTCCGATGGCCTGTACTACTATTACATGACCATGGCCAAGGCGCTTGCGGCCTACGGCGAGCCGGCGATCGAGACGCCGGATGGAAAGCAACACGCCTGGGCGCGGGAACTGACCGAGAAGGTGCTCTCGCTTCAGCGGCGGGACGGCTCCTGGCAGAATACGGTCAGCCCCAAGTGGATGGAAAACGACAGCGTGCTCGTGAGCGCCTACGCCTTGCGTACGCTGGCGATCTGCCGCAAGTTCCTCTCCGAGCATCCCGTGCGGGCGGCGCCCGACGAGGTGAAGCCGGAAGCGAAGACCGAATAGCCGTGCTGGCTGTCTTGTAATCCATTGGTGTAAAATGAGTTGAGTGATCGGACCTGCGGCATCCGATTGCTGGAATTAAGCCTTGCACGTCCGAATGTTTCGGGTCGTGCACCTCCGGATTCTCCGTTGTGAATTCATGCCTTCCCCGGTCCTCTACACCTATCCCATTTCCGCCCTTCCGGTTGCGCAAGCGAGCGCGAATTAGGGAACGCATTGGACCGGAAATTGTTTTTCAGCGGTCTCAAGCGGTTCTTGGCTGCTGGTGGAGCGCGAGTGCCTCCCGTGCGGCCAAGGGGTCCGCGAGATCCCTCTCCTCGGAGACCCGCGCATGTCGGACAAGGGAAAGAAGTCTCCGGCGAAACCGAAGGCCAAGAAGCAGACCCAGGCCGCTCCGGCGCCCATCGCGCCGCAGACGGCCAGGCCTGTCCCGAAGCCTGCGGTCCCCCCGCCGCCCGCCGACGAGTCGCTCGGCAGGCGATAGCCGTACCGCCATGCCGCGGACTTTGTGTGTCAGGGACCAGGAAGGAAACGAAGGAGGAAGCAGCATGAAGTCCAAGTACCACGCGCCGGCGATGCTGGCGGCTTGTCTGGTGGCGCTGTGCCTGGTGAACGCCGCTCCGGTTCTGGCCGGCGACGCGACGGTCACGGGCGCCGTGAGCGTGACCCAGGATGGCGACAACGTGACGGCCGTCACGATCAAGACCGAGGACGGCAAGAGCTACAGCGTCACGCTGGACGAGAAGGGCAAGGAAGTCGCCAAGCACAATGGGAAGAAGGTCACCGTCACCGGCGAAGTCGCCGAGAAGGATGGGGCGCACTGGATCACGGTGAAGGAAGCCAAGGCCGCCGAATAGCACCCGCCGGCCAAGCGTTCCAAGCGGGCGGGCGCGGCGCCGAGAAGGCGCGCGCCCGCCCCATGTTTCTCCCGAGTCGCAGCTTCACTCTTGCAAGCAACTCATTTTTGGAGCGATAACCCATGAAGAACTTTGCTGCCATGACGTTGGCGTTCGCCCTGGTCCTGGCCCTACAGGCCGGCCGGGTTTGCGCCGAAGACGCCACCGTGACGGGCACCGTGAGCGTGACCGAGGAAAACAACGAGGTCAAGGCGATCACGATCACCGACGAGGCCGGCAAGGCCTTCAGTGTCGTGATCGACGAGAAAGCCAAGAAGCTGGCCGCGCACAAGGAAAAGAAGGTCACGGTGACCGGCGCGACGGAAGAGAAGGAAGGCGTCACCTGGATTACCGTGAAGGGCGTCAAGCCTGCCGGCGCGCAGAAGACGGGCGGGGGCAAGAAGACGGGGAAGAAGACCGAGGCGCCGGCTGGCGAGTAATCCGCATCCGGGAACACCGTACCGCAGTTCAGGGGCAGGCCGGTTCGGCCTGCCCTTTTTTTTCTCGGGCGCAGGCTACTCGGCAGGAACTGCTTTGAGCACGTCCAGGGCGGCGCCGGCCGCCGGGTCGGGGCCCGCGGCGAGGTCTTCCAAGGGCTTGCGCGAGGCGGATTCGGCGGCCTTGGCCAGCGCGGCGACCAGGGCCTGGAGCGGCGCCTCTTCGAGCTTCGCCAGCGCATCGTCGAGGGTCTCGCGCTGCCGGACGGAGAGCGTTTGGCCCTTGCCGCGCAGGGCCGCGCCGAGTGCCGCGAGACGCTCTTCGTTCCAGACCCGCGAGCGCGCCGTGCAGGTCATGTCCTTGAGGAAGAAGTCGAGCGCGGAGAAGTTCCAGCGCAGCGAGCCGTCCTGGAGCTTCTGGCCCAGCGGGCCGACGGAAGCCAGCTCGCCGGGGAGTTTGAGCCGCACCAGGTAAATGTGCTCGATGGGCGCGAAATTGGCCTCGACGTGGGCGCCGAGCATCCTCGCGAGGGCCGCTTCGCGCTGAGGCCTCGCGTCTTCCGCGGGCTTCAGGTTGCGCTCCTCGATGCCTTTGCCCAGGCTCTCGACGAGGCCCTGCATGCGCTTCTCGAGCGCGTCGGCGATCGTCTTGTGGGTCTCTTCGAGGCGCGTGGCCGCGCCGCTCTGCTCGGTAGCGGCCTCCGCGGCCTTCTGGACGGCCCGCAGCGCGAGCGGGCCCAGCTCGACGAGGGCCTTGCGCGCGTGTTCCTGCTCGTCCACGCTCCCTCCGGCGAGCTGTTCGATAAGGCGCTTGATGGCGGCGTCGTCGCGAGGGAGCTGGCGGTCGGGCTTCAACTGCGCGCGGTTGAGGCAGTGCCGGATCAGTACGCGCACGACCTCGCGCGGGTCGCTCGCCATCAACTGGTTGACGTTCTTGATCGGGAAGCCGCCCAGGGCCAGACGGAAGGCGACGGAGCCGAGGGTCGCGATCACCCCGCTCTTGGGCAGCCGCTCGGCCGAATCGGCGACGAGTTTCTGCAGGTCCTTCTCGAGGTAGCGCTTGACGGGTTCGAGGTCGTGCGTGGCTCCGAATTCGCGCTCGGCGTCCTTCAGCAGCGCCTCGCGGAAGTTGGCGTATTCGCCGAGCAGGGTCTGCTCGAACTCCTCCGGCTGCACGGTGTCGCGGTAGACTTCCTCGTACGTGTACGAAGTGGAGATGAAATGGTCGCGCACCTTCAAGGCGGCCGTGCAGCCGGCGACGCGCTTGAGCGCCTTCACTTCGCATGCGTAGCCCGGCGGGATGGGCTGCCCCGGCTTGAGCTTCGCGACGGCGCGGAAGCGCGCGGGCTCGTCCGCCTCCACCGTCCATTCCGGCGCCGCGGGCACGTGAAAGCGCTTGGCCGGGTACAGCTCCCCTTCCTTGGAGCGCTCGGCGTCCTGGAGCGTCACCTCGATCTCGCGCCTGCCCGAGCCGTCGGCCTCGATGGTTGTCGCGATCTGCGTATCGACGGTGCAGCCGGCCAGGAGCAGCGCCGCCAGCAGGACCAGGGTGCGTGAAGTGAAGCTTTGAACGCGCATGCCGTTTCCAGGGCCTTCCATCAAGACGACGAGCCGGGCGAATGCTTCATGACGTCCGTTCCGGCATTTCAGCGCCGCTTGTCGTGGAGGCGGCCAACGGGTCGCCGGCAGATAGTGAAGGGCCAGTGGGAATCGAATTACGAGAAAAGCGGCTCGGTCACCGGCGCGCCCTCGCCTCATCCCGCGGATGCCGTGGAGAGTATAGGCCGCGTCGCCTGGATGTCTGCCTTGAAGAACGATTCTTTAACCTCTTGCCATTCTGGGGCCTGCGGGGGCGATCGGGCCGACCGGCGCGCAGGGGTGGCCGCTTGCCGCATGTATAGCGCCCAAATAGCAGCCAATCCTCATTCGGGTCCCGCGAACAGGGTACAAGACCTGGTGAAGGAGGACGAAATCATGCTCACGCTCAAGTCGTTCCGGATGCCGGGGTTGATGCTGCTGCTGGCCTGCGCGGCGGCCCGCGCGGAATACGCGCCCACCGCGCCGCGCACGACGCTGAAGGACGGCGAGATCGGCGTGAGCGCACCGGGCGTCTGCGCTCAGCGAGGCGCGACCTATGTACTCACACAAGACATCACGAGCCCCACGAGCGGGCTGTTCCTGGCCCAGAACGTCACGCTCGACCTGAACGGGCATACGCTCAGCTTCGCCAGCGGCCCGTACGAGCGCGTCCCGAACCACGGCTTCGAGGAGGGGCTCGCGCACTGGGATACTTCGCAGGCTCCTCGCGCGGAGGCCGTCGAGACCGCCCGGACTCGGCCGTTCGTCGGGAAGTACGTCTGCCGGCTTCCTCGCGGCGAGGAGCTGGTCTCGCCTTACGTCACGCTTCCGGTTGCCCGGCGGAGCTACTATGCGATGGTGGGCGTGCTGGCGAAGGAGATGCGCGTCAGCGTATCCGTCGACGATGCGCAGGGCCGGCCGGTCTCGTGCGCCTTTCAGTTCGGGACCAATACGCGGCAGAGCTGCCCGGAGCCGAATCGCGAGCCGAAGCTGGGCGGCGGGTTCGTCTTCGCGCACCTGCATGGGCTGCCGGCCGGGAAGTACCGGATTCGCGTGAAGGCCGAGACCGACTGCCTGATCGACGAGGTGGACCTCCAGCCGGCGCTGGACGTGGGCGTGGGGATCGTCGAACAGGTCCTGCCGTGGGCGTACTACAAGTGCATCCTGGACGGTGACAGTACGGCCTTCTTCGACTGGCACGGGCGCGAGAAGGAAGTGCCGCTGGTCAAAGGCCCAGGGACGATCACGATCATGAACGGCGTGATTCGGGGCGGCGCGGCCGGCGTGCGCAATTGGGGCATTCAGTCCACCGCGAAGCAGGCGAAACTGGTGGTGAAGAACGTGAAGTTCGTCTGCACCGGCGTGAACGCCTTCGCGCTCGAAGGGGGCGACGCGGACGTGCTGGACTGCCGCATCGAGAGCGAGACGCCTTTTCTCATCGACCGGCACCGCCAGGCGGATTACCCGGTCAGCGTGCGCGGGGCGAAGCGGAGCGTCATTGCGGGGAACGAGTGGATCGGCGGGCAGGGCGGGCTGAACATCGACGGCCAGGACGCCGAGATCCACCACAACGTCTTCCGCGTACAGCAGACCGTGACCAACCACTACTGCATCGGGCCGGGCGGGGATGGGCACAAGATCCACGACAACGTCTTCGAGCCGCAGCAGGGCTCCGGCATCTACATCGGGCGCAGCAAGGGCGTGGAGGTCCACGACAACGTCTTCCGCATCGCGGCCTCCCCGCCGATCTGCGAATACGCGCACACCGACTACAGCGTCAGCGCGGTGCGGTTGAGCGATTACAACGCCAAGCCCGGCGACGCCAAGGGCGTCTGCGCGGGCAACAGCGTTTATCGCAACAAGATCTTCATCGCGGGCCGGGACTATCCCGAATTCCGCGCCTCGAGCCCGACGATGAAGGGCTACGAGCCCCGGGCGTACGGTTTCTTCATCTCCGTGGGCGGCGGCGTGAACCGGATCTACGAAAACGAGATCGTGGTGGAGCATCAGGCGCCGGATTCGGCCATGGCCGGCGCGTACGCGTTCTTCATCGGCGGGTCGGACAATGGCGGGGAGATCTTCCGCAACCGGATCACGACCAACGTGCCGGCCTTCTGGATCGCCAGCAGCTACGGCCCGGCCGCGAACGCGAAGATCCACGAAAACACGGTCACGAAGCCCGCCGGCGTGGCGCGCGCCTTCAAGCCCGTGCGCATGGGCTGTTCGAGCTTCACGGCCACGAACATCGAATTCAAGGGCAACACGTTCGTGAACCTGGCCTTCGGCGTGGACGCCACCGACCGGCCGCACACCTATACCAACAATTGACGGCGGGCTTCTTCAAGCCTTGCCCAGCACGCGCGCGGCGGCGCGTAGGGCTTCGTCGATCTGTGCGCCCGAGACGTCGCGATGGGTGACCATGCGCAGGCGCGCGCCCAGGGCGAGGCAGCGGACGCCTTCGGCCTCCAGCGCGCGCTGAAGCCAGGCCGCGTCGCCCTTGGGACCCCGGTACTCGAAGAACAGGATGTTGGTCCGCACGGCGGCGGGGTCGGCCGAGATGCCGGGCAGGGCGGCGAGGCCTTCGGCCAGGCGGCGCGCGTGCGCGTGATCCTCGGCGAGCCGCGCTACGTTATCCTCTTCGAGGGCCAGTAGCCCGCAGGCGGCCAGGACGCCCGCCTGCCGCATCCCGCCGCCCAGCATCTTGCGGAGCGCATGCGCCTGGACGATCAGGTCCCGCGAGCCGCAGACGAGCGAGCCGACCGGCGCGCCGAGCCCCTTCGAGAGGCAGAAACTGACCGAGTCGGCGGCCTCGGCCAGCGACTTGGAACTCACCCCGAGCGCTACGGCGGCGTTGAAGAGGCGCGCGCCATCGAGGTGGACCTTGATCCATGGCGCGCGTGACCTGGCCGCATCGGCGGCGGCGCGCATGTCGGCGGCGTTCTGCACGGCGCCGCCGCAGAAGTTGTGCGTGTTTTCCAGGCAGAGCAGGGAGGTCGTGGGCAGGTGGCTGTTTCCGCCTGGAAGGCCGTACCCGACGTGGATCGCCGCGCGTACGGCATCCGGATCCAGGCGTCCCTGCGCGTCCTCGGCCAGCGGCCACTTATTGACCTGCGCCAAGCGCGCGTAGGCGCCGGCCTCGGCGGTGTGGATGTGCGAGCGCGAACCGACGAGGATTTCGCTGCCCGCGGGGGCTTGCGCCATCACGGCGATCAGGTTGGCCATGCAGCCGCTGGGGACGAAGAGGGCCGCGGGCTTTCCGATTCGTTCGGCCGCCCGCTCCTCCAGCCGCCGGACGGTGGGGTCGTCGCCGAAGACGTCGTCGCCGACTTCGGCGGCGGCCATGGCCTTGCGCATGGTTGCGTCGGGCGCGGTGACGGTGTCGGAGCGAAGGTCGATGGGGGTCATGGGGCGGCGCCTTCCGTAGCGTCGGGCCTCGGGGCCGGATCGCCGAGCGAGGCGGGCTTGGGCGCGTCCGGCGCATCCGCTGCGTCCGGAGCGTCCGGTGTACTGGGAATCGGTTTCGTGCTCCGGCGGGGGCGCGGCGCGGCGGACATGACCATGGTGAAGCCCGAGCGCAGGGCGACTTCGCGGCGGATCCGCCGGACGTGCTTGCGGATCTCCTCTTCGGGCACGGCCAGGTCCTCGAGCAGCGCGCGCGCCAGGCCCATCGAGACTTCGATCTCCTCGAAGCTCACGTGTTGCGCGCCGGCGGCTTCCAACTTGACCTTCTCCGTCAGGTAGCGCGCGCGGGAGATGATGACCAGCTCGGGATTGAGCAGCCGGGCGGTGGCGACGATGGCGCTGCGGCTTTCCAGGTCGGGCAGGGTGACGAGCAGGAAATCGGCGTGGTGCGCGCCCGCGGCCTCGAGGATCTCGCGCCGGCTCGCGTCGCCGTAGATCGAGGCGATTCCGAGGTTCTTGAGGCGCTTGACGGTCTCGAGGTTGAGGTCGATCACGAAAGGCCGCACCCCGAACTCGTTGAGCAGGCGCGTCAGGGTTTTCCCGACCGGCCCGTAGCCGACCACGATCGCCCGCGCGTGCTCGTGGTCCATGTCCCCGCCGTCCTCCGCGGCGCCCGCGGGCGCGGAGCCTCGCGCGAAGAGCCGACCCGCCAGTGCGCCCATCCGGCCGCTGAGGCTGACCTCGAACGGCGCCAAGACCATCGAGAGCACGGCCAGGGCGAGCACGAATTTATACGCATCGCCGTCCAGGAGCCCGACCCCCTGAGCCTGCCGGCCCAGCACGAAGCTGAACTCGCCGATGTGCGCGAGCGCCAGGCCCGTCCCGGTTGCCAGCGTCGCCGGCACCTTCAGCACGAGCAGGCTCCCCGCGGCGACGCTGAGCTTGAGGACGAGCATTCCCGCCATGGCACCGGCCAGGTAATGCAGGTTCGCGCCGACGAAGGACAGGTCCACCAGCAGCCCCACGCTGACGAAGAAGAACGCCAGGGCGAGGTTCCGCAGCGTGCTCAGGTCCGCCAGGATCTGCGAGGAGAAAGGCGTGTCGGCGAGGACCAGGCCCCCGAGGAACGCGCCCAGGGCCAGCGAGGCGCCGGCGTGCTCCGCGGCCAGCGCGACGCTGAGGCATGCGCCAAGCGAGAGGAGCGAGAAGGCTTCAGGCAGGCGCGCGATCGCGGTGCGCTCGAAGAGCCGCGGGAGCACGTAGCGCGAGCCCAGGAAGAGCAGCGGCAGGACCACGAAGAGGAAGCCCATCTGCTTGATCGCGTCCCATGCCGAGCCCTCGCCGCCTTCGCCCAGCAGCCCGGCCAGCAGGGGTAGGAAGGCGACGGCCAGGATCGCGGCGATGTCCTGGAACAGGAGCACCGCCAGGCAGAGCTTTGCGCGCGCCGAGTCGGCCTCGCGGCGGTCGGCGAAGGTCTTCATCACCAGCGCGGTGGAACTGAAAGCGACCATCATTCCGACCACGATCGCCGCAGCGACCGGCGCGCCCAGCAACCAGGCGATGCCGCCCGCCGCAAGTGCTGTAAGCCCGACCTGCAGGCCGCCGCCGACCAGGCATCTGGAGAGCATGCTCTTCAGGTGCTCAAGGTGGAATTCGAGGCCGATGAAGAACATCAGCAGGATGACGCCGAACTCGGCCCAGACCTCCGTGTCCTCGTGGTGCTCCAGGAGCAGGTTCTTCACGGGCGCGGCGAAGATACCGATCGCGAGGTAGCCAAGGATGGGCGAAAGTCCGACGCGCTGCAGCAGCCAGGCCAGGCCCGCGGCGCCCAAGGTAAGCGCGGTGAGGACGATAAACGGTCCGTGTTCCATGGAGGGTCAATCCAGTTACGCGGGGGCCTCGCCGGCGCCGGGCGAAAGAAACCGCTGGCGCAGGGCGCCCAGGTTTTCCGAAGGTCCGAGCACGACGATCGTGCAGCCCAGGTCCAGCTTGAACTCGGCGGTGGGATTGTAGCTGAGGTGTTCCTGGCCCTGCGGCAGCGCGGCGACGACGAGGATGCCCTCCTTGTGGAGCCCCGAAGTGGCGAGGGTGAGGTTCTCCATGGCGCTGCCGGCCTGCACGGTCAGTTCCTCGAAGCGATAGTCCCCCGCGCGGTCGCGGAGCATGCGGTCGAGGAATCCGACGGCCGTGGGCCGGACGAGTTCGCTGACCAGGCGCATGCCGCCGATCTCCGTTGGGTTGATCACACGGTCGGCTCCCGCGGCGCGGAGCTTGGCGGCGGCGAAGACGTCCACGACCTTGCTGACGATCCGCAGCTTGGGGTTGAGCCGTCTGGCGGAGAGGACGAGGAAGAGGTTCTCCTTGTCGTCGGACAAACAGGCGATCAGCCCGCTCGCGCGGTCGATGCCGGCTTTTTTAAGGGTGTCGTCGTTATCGGCGTCGTCGGCCAGGTAGAGGAACTCGCCCAGCTCCTCGGTGGCCCGGGCGAGCGCCTCGGGATCGCGGTCGATCGCGACGAAGGGGCGCTTGGTTTTGAGCAGCTCGTCGATGGCGTGGAGCCCCGTGATCCCCGCGCCGCAGACGATGATGTGCCCGGCGAGCTTGGCCATGCGCTTTTCCATGCGCCGCCTCCTGAGGATGTCGCTGAAGAGGCCCTCGACGATCAAGGCCAGTATGTTGGAGAGGACGAACGCGGGCACCCCGACGCCCACCATCGCCAGAACCATGGTGAAGTACAACGCCACCGCGGGCCCGTGCTCCAGCTCCAGGATGTCGCCGTAGCCGATGGTGCTGAGCGTGATCACGACCATGAAGAGGCATTTGTTGAAAGTCCAGTCCGGACGGTCGTAGTAGTGGCCCAGGCCCCAGTAGACGAAGGTACTGATGACGGTGATCCCGACGAGCGCGATGGCGCCGCCAACGAGCCAGCGAATGGGGTCGTAGCTGGATTGGGCCAAAGCGTGCGAGCTCCCCTGGCTACGCCGGTGTGATCTGGCCCAGTATGCGCGGCCCGAAGGCGCCGGTCGCCGAGCGCAGGTTGCCGGGCCGCCCGCGGAGGGTTTCGCGCGCGAGCACCGCGAAGCCGATCGCCTCCTTGGCCTTCACCGGCAGGCCGAAATCGTCGGAAAGGTGGAATTCGACCTTGCCGAATTCCTTTTTCACTCGCGCCATCAGCGTGGCGTTCAGCGCCCCGCCGCCGGAGACGATGATCTCGCCGATCCGCCCCTTGGGCTCGATCCAGTTCTTGTACGCCTCGCTCAGTGCGATGGCCGTGAAGTCCGTCACGGTGCGCAGGGTGTCCTTGGGCTTCACCGCGCGCTTGATGCCCCACTCGTAGAGCTGCTTGGCGTAGGCCAGCCCAAACTCCTCCCGGCCGGTGGATTTGGGCGGCTTGCGCTTGAGGAACTCGTGCTTGAGCAACTCGGAGAGAATGTACCCATCCACCTCGCCCTGCGCGGCCAGCTCGCCGTCCTTGTCGTAGCCCTGCTTGCCCAGGGTCATGAGCTGGATCATCGCGTCGATGAGCATGTTGCCCGGGCCGGTGTCGAAGGCGAGCACCTCTTCTTCCTGGGCCCCGGCGGGCAGGTAAGTGAAGTTGGTGATGCCGCCGATGTTGACCGCCAGGCGCGCGTGCTCGGGATGGGTCAGCAGCAAGTAGTCGATGTAGGGGATCAGCGGCGCGCCCTGGCCGCCGGCGGCCATGTCGCGCGTGCGGAAGTTGCTCACCACCGGCACCTCGAGCTGTTCGGCGATCATCGCGGCCTCGCCGAGCTGCAGCGTCGAGCCGATGCGCTCGGAGATGCCCGTGGCCATGATCCCCGAGTCGAAGCGCGGCGGCAGGTGCGCGACCGTCTGCCCATGGCTGCCGACGGCGTGGATGTCGGAAGGCTTGAGCCCGGCTTTCATGAGCACCGACATGGCCGCGCGCGCGAAGGTCGCCCCGAGCCGGAAATTGAGCCGGCAGACCTCTTCGGTTCGCGACTCCCCGCGCGAGACCTTCAGCACGTCCTGCTGGATTTTTTTGGAGTACGGCTCGGTCACGAAATCCAGCAGCTTGATCTGGACATGCCCCTGGCCTTCGCCGCCGATCTCGCAGAGCGCGGCGTCGACGCCGTCGCAACTGGTGCCAGAGATGAGGCCGATCACGCGCATCGGATCGGGCGGATTGAGCTGCTCGTGCAGCGACTTGGGCATCGATCACCATCCTTCCATGCATAAGGCGCATGCGGCCCGGATCCCGCGGCGCGGCGGTCCCGACAAAAGGCCCGCGCATTCTAGCCGGACGCCTGCCGCGCTCCAGTGGCTTGAGCCCCGCGCGGCGACTTTCGGAAAGGCTGCGCCTTCACTTGAGCGCGCAGGGGATTCGGCTATCTTGCTGCCTCGCCCTTACGGGCGTGCCCAGGTGGCGGAATTGGCAGACGCGCTGGCTTCAGGTGCCAGTGGCCGCAAGGCCGTGGAGGTTCAACTCCTCTCCTGGGCACCAAAATAACAAGTTACGTGAACGGGCGTCCGTGTCGTGAAAGCGGACGCCCGCCTGCCGAAGTTGGCGTCCCTCAAGAAGTTCAAAAGATGTCCACCTGCAATGCCGGTCATGAAGTGGGAACGGCATCGGACGATGGCAGGCCAAGTTTCGAGCACAATAAGAGCACAACGGATATCGCTTGCGGCCCGCCACTGGGCCGTAGAAACGTGTCCCCAGCTTCCCGAGGCGATCCGTGCGGGGATTCTTGCCATGCTCGCTAGGGTGAAAAAACCGGCAACGCCGGTTCTGAATCGCTTGCGCGAACTGCATCGCCTGGGCATCCGTTTAACGAAGACGTTGCCGTGTGATCGGTAAGTTGCGTTGTAGTGCTAAGGGCCAGTCTGTGAATTGCTTGGGACGATCTGCTGGCGGCGGCCTGCGCGGGACTTCAGCAGGACTTCGGCGAGCTCCGTCGAGCCGCTCACGCGCCTGATCTCCTCTCGGATAGGGCTTGTTCGCCTTCTTCGTCCCGCTTGGCCGGCGCGGCGCATCTCGCCCCAATTAATTTCCAGACTGGCCCTAAGTACAGACTGACCAGGATCGAGAGATTCCACAGTTCCCCCAAGATCTGGTCGGGAGTGTCGATTTCAGAGTGTTTATGGTGCAGGATTCTGTGTATAAGATAACCGCGGCAGTGGATGAGCTGTTGGGATGTTGGTTTGAGGTTATGAGTACGTTGCTCAGGAACGATTTTATCGTTCTTTCTTTGGCAGTCATAGCGACAAGTTTTCAGTTGAACGCGGTTGAGATATTCCCATCGGCGCCAGACCCCGTCTCTTCCGAACAGCTTTGTTCTACGACGCTCAGGTTACGGCTTCGCCGCCAAGTAGGCGAGATCATCTATACCGAGCACGGTTCGGCGTTCGGAGTGGACTTAAGCACGTTCGGCGTGGCGAGTCCGCGATACATGCTGACGGCAGCCCATTGCGTTTTGTCCGACGATGGCAAGTTGACCACTGGCGAGTTACTTGTGGAAATCGCACCGCCGGCACGGGCCGTTCAGGAGCGCGGCATCAAGTCCGCGGAGACGTACGACGAAGCCAGGCAGGGCGGTTCAGAAAAAACGGCGCCCACGTTGGTCGGCAGCACGCAAGATCACGCAGCCGCATTGAACGAATTGGCGCGGTACGACGGCATCTGGGCCAAGTGCGAGGTGATCGCGCTTGATCGTGAACACGACCTGTGTCTGCTGCGATGTGCAGCCGATGTCCCGGTCCTTTCCAAGCTGGATCCGCAGGCCGACGAGCCCGCGCCGGGCGCGGAGCTCATGGTCGTCGGGTGTCCGCGTGGCGTGTCGCCCAAGGCCAGCAGTGGGACGCTGAAGCAGAAGGAAACGCCCGAATGCAGCCGGTTCTGGAGGGCCGAGGCCGACTTCGACCACGGCAATTCCGGCGGCCCGGTGTACCGGAAGGACGATGGCCGGTTCCTGGGCGTCGCGGTGGCGGGCGTGCCCGACACGCAGGGGCGCTTCGACCCCCACGTCGCGCTCTTCGTCCCGCAACGAACCGTATTCGAGTTCGTGAAGCGGAACTTGCCTCGGCCCTGAAACCGCTTCGTCACAGGATTCCAGGCGTCTTCTTGGCTTCGCCTTCGGGCGCGTCGGGAGTCTTCATCGGCTCATCGGCTTGCATGGCTTCGAGGGCGGCGTTGTACAGGTCGTCGAGGTCGTGCAGCGCTTCCTTCAGGTGCGCGCGGAAGGCGGTCCACTCATCTTGGGTGGAAGCTTGGACATACGCGATCCTGTCGTCGAGGCGCTGGATGCCCAACTTGAGTTCCGCGATAATGCGCTCGTATTGCGCCTTGGCATGGGCCTTGGAATCCTCGATCGAGGGTTTGAGTTCGTCGACCTTGCGCTTGAGTTCCTTCAGGCGCTCTTTGGCCGCGCCGATCACCTCGTCGTACTCTTCGCCGGCAAAGTCCGAGGTGGCATCCCAGGCCTCGCGGACCTCCTCCTTCATTCGATCGCCGGCACTCGTTTTCTCGCCGACCTTCTCGTCGGTTTTTTCCTTATCAGGTCCGACCGCACAGCCGGCCAGGAACAGGCCAAGCGCGGCGAGCGAGAGCGTGGCGCGTTGCTTGCATACCATGGCGTAGTCCTCCCCATCGTGAGTTCGGGACGGATTGGCGTGGCGCAAGGCCGGGGGCGAAGCGTTGCACTTCGCCCCCGGCGCCGCGGCACCAGCTGCCTTCGGCGCCGCGGGTGCGGAATGCGCCTACTTTCCGTCCGGCGGCGGCGACGGCATGCCGGGTACGTCGCCATATTTGTCCATGCATTCGGCGATGCCGGAATAATCGCCTTTGGCGCGCTTCACCCACACCAATCGCTCCGGCTGCTCCAGTTCCTGCCGCGTCACGGTCTCGAACTTGGCTGGAATGGTACGTTGGATCGTCTTCTCCGGCTCGACCATGATCATCTTGTCGACGTTCTCGAAGCGCGCCGGTATCGTGGTCCACTCATAGTGTTCCGGCTCGGTGCAGACGACCTGCTCGACCGTCTTGAACTCCGCCGGGATCGCCACCTTCTCGGTTCGCGCCGGTTCGGTGCATTGTTGGACGCAGACGATCTTCTTCTCGGCCGGCACCTGTTCCTCCTCGAGGCGCGCTTCTTCGACGAGGACGCGTTTGGTAACCGTCGCGAACTTGGCAGGGATCAGGATCGTCTCGTAGCACTTGTGAATGCCTTCGCTGTGCACTTCGCGGACCTCGGCGCGTTCTGGGCATATTTCGATCTGCTCGGTCCGGGTTTCATAGCGAGCGGGAATCAGCCGTTGCTTCGTATAGGCTTCCTTCACCACGACTTCCTTCTCGACCGTCTCGTACCTGGCCGGGATCTGCCGATAGGCGAAGGACGCTTCCTTTTCGCATACGGTCACTTGCCGGGTCTCAAATTTCGCTGGGACCAGTTGGGCGACCTTTTTCTCAGGCTCGATCTGAATCTGCTGGGCCTGCGCTTCGAATTTCGCCGGGACGATCTCCGCGTAGGTCGATTCCGGACGCACCTCAACCTGCTCCGTGACCGTCTTGATGACCGCGGGACGGCACTCGAGGCACCAGACCTCGCCGGGCTTCGCCGGCGGCGGCTCCCCTTCCTGGAACGGCACCTCCTGCGCCGATGCCTCCGCAGCCATGAGGAAGGCCGACAAGAGGACGACCCAGGCGACGAAGGCGGCGCAGTGTCGTATTGCTCGCATGTCTTGATCCTCCAATGCTAGGTTTCGTGACCTCAAGACTTCCGTCTGCCGGTCAACGTTCGACCGGCCGGCTGCCAGCGTGCATGGTCACCTCCTGTTCAACGGCCGGGAGAAAGCGCCCGTTCTCGGCTCCCGCATTCAACGGCAAGAGGCCCCTCTACTTCATGCGTCAGGCTTCAAGCCACGAAAGCGCGTGCCCGGGCGGATGCAGGCGGTCCTGCCGCGGCAAACCCAGGATCACTTTTCTTGTGTCAAGGCGTCTCGCAGCGGCTTGAGTTCCGAGCCTGGACGATGAGTCAGCATCCGGACGATGGCCGAATCGGGAACGCCGGCTTCGTGCAGTTCGATGATCTCGTCGGCGGTCAGGTCGAAACGGCCCGGTTCCTGGTCAATCTCGTCGATCAAGCGCGATTCGACGGCGCCGCCGCGGGCGAGCCTGGCGATGCGGTCTTCGGGTTCGGCCGACCAGTACGCCCAGCCCAGGCCCAGGGCGGCAAGCAGGCACGCGGCCCAGAAAAGTACGACGGCGCGACTGGACATGAGTGGCTCCTTTCCCATCCGAGCTGAAGACAGATCGCTTGTGAAGCGAGGCGCCGTCTCCGGCAGGCCGCGGCCCGCGGAGGCGCCCGCCTCGCTAACGTGCTTCACGGCTGGAGCGCGCGGCGATTCTCGCGCCGTTGCTTGCGCGCTTCCTGGCGCCGCCGCTGTTCCGCTTGCCGCTCCGCGCGGCGCTGCTGTACCGCCTCGTGGCGTTCCTGCCGGCGTTGCTGGCGCACGGCTTGGCGCTGGCGCTGCCGGCGTTTGCGTTCCTGCCGGCGCTGAAGGGCGCCTTCCTGCGGCTCCGTCTTCTCCTGCCGCTGCTGTTGCTGGCGCACGCGGGCATCCTGCAGGCGTTGCTGCCGGCGCTCTTGCTCCTGATTCTGGCGTTTTCGAGCGTCCTCGCGCCGCGCCTCACGCTGGGATTGCCGACGCTGCCGGTTCTCCTGCCGCTGCTCTTGGCGTTCCTCGCGGCGTTCCTGAACGTCCTCGCGCCGCGTCTCGCGCTGGGATTGCCGACGCTGCCGGTTCTCCTGCCGCTGCTCTTGGCGTTCCTCGCGGCGTTCCTGAGCGTCCTCGCGCCGCGTCTCGCGCTGGGATTGCCGACGCTGCCGGTTCTCCTGCCGCTGCTCCTGGCGTTCCTCGCGGCGTTCCGCGCGAGTAGCCTGCGCCTGCTCCCAGCGCGCCCTGCGGGCCGCGGCGCCTTCAACCTGGCGCACGCGGCCATCGCGGATCGCCCGCTCGATGCGCGCCTGCCTCGCGGTGGCGGCCTGCGTGGGGTCTGCCGGCGCGCTGTTGCGCACACGCGGCCTGAAGACCGACACCGATCCGCCCTGCCGGACCTCGCCCGCGGCCAGCGCTTCGTTGGAGGATGCCTCCAGGTTGCGGATCCGGACCGTTTCGATGTTGCCCCGCGTCGAACGGCGCACGTGGTCAATCGAGACGCCGCGGTTGATGACCTGGTTGTTGTCTCCCACGATGTAGGTGTTGTTCACTACGGTTGTGCGGTTGTAGACGTCGCGCCTGCGGTGTCTCGGCACGGCGACGCGGCGCAGGTCGGCCGCGAAGAACGAGCCGGACGGTACGAACGCGTAGCGGTCCTCGTGCAGCCCGAAATGGAAGCCAAACCCGACGTGGTCTCCGTGGAACGAGAAGCCCACGCCGGCCTCGAAGCGCGCTTCCGGAGGCAACGGCGCCCAGCCGTAATACTCGTCGGAGACCCGCCAATCCACCCAGGCCGGCGCCCAGACGGTGTCGGGCACCCAGACCCAATGGTAGCCCGGATCGTAGTGCCACCGGCCGTAGTGGAACGGGATCCAGCCCCACGAGTAATCCGAGTACCAGTACCAGCCTTGGTCTGAATGGAGCCAATGCCCGTGGTCGCAATACGGCCTCCAGTCGGCATGGCCCACGGCGACCGTGGGCGTCCATACGTATCCGTAAGGCGCCAGGTGTCGCCATTGCCCGTGGGGCGCCAGTTCGCCGTAGAAGAAGCTGAAGTTCACCTCGCTGCCCGGAGGGGCCACCGTCAAGCCGGCTGCCACCTGCACGTCGCCATCGGTCCGGACCGGTCCGGGGTCGGTGTACGTGTAGCGCTGAGCGTCTCCGGGCTCGCCCGCTTCGCCCGGCGCGCGGGGCGCGGCCTGGCGGTCGGCAAGCGGCTCCTGCCTGGGCGCGTCGTCCGCCGCGTCCGGATGGCGCTCGAGCATCGCGTCGATCACCTCAGGTGAGACGCCCGCGTCTTCCAGCGCGTCCAGTTCCTGGTCGTCCAGGTCATAGGTCCGTTCGGAATGCCGGACGTAAGCCAGGACGACCTCGTCGGACAGGCCGTGCTGGCGGAGCTTCACGATCTCGCTCGTGTCGTCCGCGGCGCTCGCCGCCGTGCCGACCAGCAACAGCGGGGTCCATACGTACCACGGTATGCGCCCAATCATGAGGTGACCTCCTCGAGTAGCGTCTCGGCGAAAGCAACGGGCGGTGCGAGACCGCCGTGACCAGCTCAAGGCATACAAGAGGCCAATTCGGTGGCTTACTCCTAACTTGCTGGCTGGATGGGGGTTCGCTATGCGTATGGCCGGAGGCACGAACGATGCGACCCTCCGGAAATCGGACGTTCGATTGAATCTCGCGCAGCGCGCGCGAGGGCCGGCGAAACGGCGCGCATAGTGGAAGACCTGAGTACAGGGCTGTATAGTTCGCTTGCCGGGCTATTGAGCGGGAACCCAGGAGCGATTCGGTACGTGTTCATCCTGCACGTGCTCTACAAAGGCATGAGTTCCCGGTTCCCCTTGCAGGACCAGGGGCGCTGGCGTCTGGGCCGCAAAGAACCCTGCGAGATCGTCGTTCCGGATCCACGCATCTCCGCCGAGCACGCCGAATTGCAATACGAAGACGAGAACCTGGTGCTGCGGAGGACCAAGGGCCGCAACGCGATCGTCTACGACGGCCGCGCCGTAACGGAGGCCGTATTGCGCGAGGGCTCGAGCTTCGACATCGGCGACACGAATTTTACCTTGGCCGCAGAGCAGGACGGCTTGAACGTCCTGGATACGCGCACGGTGCTCGCGGGCACCTGGAGCAGTTTCTCGGTCCTCGAACACGCGCCGCCCGACGAAGAGGACGATGAGCAAACGCGCGCGCTGAACCGGCGCAAGAGCCCGTCGGCGGCGGTGCCCGGACGCCTGGTGGCGCAGGTCGGCTACTTGTTGAAGAACGCCCAGGACCGCCAGACGCTGGCCGAACTGGTCCTGGACCTGGCGTGCCAGCGCATGGACGCCCAGCGGGCGCTGTTGGCGCGAGTCGAAGGCGCGGAGCATCTCGATCTGGAGGCCTCGCGGGGGTTTCCCGAGCACACCACCGTCGCAGAACTCATCTCCAAATCCGCCCTGCGGCAACTCGTCGACGGGCAACGCGCGGTTCTCATCGCGGACACCGAGCGCAGCGCCTCCAAGATCGCTTCGCAGCAGAGCGTGCTCCGAAACCACATCCGCACCATCGCCTGCACGCCGATCTTCGATTCCGAAGGCGCGCTGCGCAGCTTGCTCTACGTAGACAATCCGGACCGGCCTTCCGCGTTCACCATCCAGGACGCCGAACTGCTGATCTGGCTGGGGCAGGTGTACGGGCTGCTGAGCGAAAACCTGGAGATGGGCCGGCAACTCGACACGGAACTCGCCGTGCTCAAGGCGGCGGCCGTGCGCGAAGCCCATGTGGTCGCCGAATCCCCGACGATGGTCAAGCTGCTGGGCAAGGTGAAAAAGGCCGCCGCCAGCGAAGCCAACGTCCTGTTGATGGGGGAGAGCGGCACCGGAAAGGAGTGCATCGCGCGCTTGCTGCACGTCCAGTCGCCGCGCGCGCAGAAGGCGATCGTGGCGCGAAACTGCGCCGCGATTCCCGAGAATCTGTTCGAGTCCGAGATGTTCGGCCATAAGAAGGGCGCGTTCACCGGCGCCGACCGGGATCGTCAGGGCGCCTTCGTCGAAGCCGATGGCGGTACTCTGTTCCTCGACGAAATCGGCGACCTCGACCTCGCGCTACAGACGAAACTCCTTCGCGCGATTCAGGAAGGCCGCGTCCAGCCGGTCGGCAGCGACAAGGAGGTCGAGGTCGACGTGCGCCTGATCTGCGCGACAAACCGCAACCTGCCCGACCTTGTGCAAAGCAAGGAGTTTCGCGACGACCTGTATTACCGGGTCGCCACGGTCGTGCTCGAAATCCCGCCGCTTCGCGAGCGCGTCGAGGATATCCCGGCGCTCTCGACTTATTTCATCGAACGTTTGAGCGACAATGGACGCCGGCTCTCCGGGGCGGCCATGCAGAAGCTCAAAGACTACGCCTGGCCCGGCAACGTCCGCGAACTGCTCTCGGTCCTCGAGGAAGCCGTCATCTTCTCCGCCAGCGACGAACTCACGCCCGACGACCTGAACCTGCGCATGGACGGCGGGCAGCAGATCCACCTCCGCGACGACGCCCTCGCCGAGGTCGAACGCCGGCATATCCTTCAGGTCCTCCAGAAGGTTGACGGCAACAAGACCGAGGCGGCCAAGATCCTGGGCATTGCCCGCAGCACCATGGTTTTGAAGCTCAAGAGTTACGAGCAGGGCGAAAGAAAAGACTGAATCGCCGCCTAAGTGGCCTTTCGGTGCGCGTTCAAGAATCTGCTTGGCCCTTTTGACCGTGCTCTTCGTCGTTCGTTCGTTGCAGATGTTCTCCGAATATGCTCCTCGCTCACTCCTCGATCACGGTCAAAATGGCCGGCGCATATTCCTTGAATTCGCACCGCAAGGCCGCTTAGCCGCGGCGACGTATGAGACTCGCTTTGCCCACCGATAATCGGACGTTCCACTCCGACGCGCCTTGGCCAAGCGGCCCGCGCGTTTTCCGCAACCTTAGCGACCTTCAAGACTTGAAGCGTCAAGCGGCGCCCGCTGCGTCATTGGCATGTGGTTCGCCTGGAATCTCCGCGCACGATGTCCGGAACCGGTATCGGTGCGCATTCGCACTTTGAAAAGGAGACCGAACATGTCGAACAAGATGCTGAGCCTCGCGCTTTCCTTGGCAGTACTGTTGGCCTTGGGCGTGGCGGCCACGGAGTTCGCGCCGCAGCCCGCCGGCCCGGAAGCGCCAGTGAAGAAGGAACAGCGCAACGCCCTGGAAGTGCTGAAGGCGGACGTGAACTACAGCATCCTTGTCGCTGCCGTTCAGGGGACGGAGGTGGAGCACATCCTCCAGGACCGGAAGGGCATCACCTTTTTCGCGCCGCTGAACGAGGCGTTCGAGCGCGTCCCGAAGCTCGCGGAACTGCTCGCCGACAAGCCGCGGCTCACCGCGGTGCTCAAGCGCCACGTGATACCCAACTACGTGATTGCGTTGAACCGGCTGCGCGAGTTGGAGGCGGTCCAGCCTCTCGAAGGCGAGATCCTCGAGATCGAGCAAGGCGACAAGCACCTTGAAATCAACGATGCCAAGATCCTCGTGCCGGACGTCCCCGCCGCGAACGGGATCGTGCACGGCATCGACCACGTCCTGATGAAGAATAACGACTCGATGCTCCGCGAGGCGGGCGCGGCCATCGAACGCAGCCTCAAGCACGCGGCCGAAGAGGTCGGGGACGCCTTCGGCGACACGGAGAATGCAGAAACGTCCAAGCCGGACGGCGCATCGGCCAAGACGCCGGACGAGCCGCAGGCCGGCGAAATGGACGGCGCACGCAAGTAACCGGTCATCCCGCGGCCGGCCACCGGCGCCGGCCGCGGGGCGGCGGGCGCACCCATTCCAGGAGACGACGACATGCGCCGCATCGCGATCAGGGAAGTCTTGACGGAAGGCGTGCATGACTCCGCGCCCCGCGCGAAAAACTGGACGCCGCATCTAGTGGATGTGATGAGGTGCGAAGGCTGCTACGAGCTGTTTCTGGCCGCCCTGGAGGCCTGCGACCTGGATGAACGGCTCAAGCAGGACGGTCCATTTACGGTCTTCGCGCCCATGGATCGGGCATTCAGGCGAACCGCCGACCTGCGCGAGATGGTGCGGCACGGCGGCGACCTCCGGTCGGTCCTTACGCGCCACGTCGTCCGGGGCCGGATGAGCACCGACGCCCTGCTTGCGTGCAGGGAAGTCTCGCCGCTCTTCGGCGCGAGCCTGCCTGTCGGCCTGGCTGGGCGCCTTCCGGCGGTCGGCGGTGCGCGAATCGAGCAGCCGGACATCTTCGCGGGTAATGGCGTTCTGCACGGGATCGATCGCATCGTGCTCGGGGCCGAAGCGGCGGTGCACGCCGTCGGCGCGTGATGCGCTCGTCATGCGAAGGCCTGAAAACGGAGAACGATCATGACGGTACAAGCGCTGGAGCACGAAGCCCTCGCCTCGATGCGGGTCGCCGCGAGGGTGGCCGAGGCCGATGGCGTCCTGCACGAACGCGAACGCAGTTCCCTTCGCCGCATGCTCGACGGTTCCGCCGTCCCGCAGGACTTTACGCTCGAATGGTGCCTGCATCCGGCCGAGAGTCTGGACACGCTGCTGGAGGAGATTCACAGCCCCGAAATGCGCCAGCGAACCTACGAGATGGCGTGTCTGGTCGCCCAGGCCGACGGGCGCTTCAGCGACGCAGAACTGGCCCTGCTCAAGCGGATCCGTGAGCGCTTTGGCTTACGGGACGATCCCGAGGCTCTGTCGCACCAGCTCAAGCTGAAGGCAAAGGAACTCGCACACGAGGCGCGCCTGACGGTCATCCCGGGCCAGATTCACCATGTCGTCAACTGGGAGGAGCGGCAGCTCGAAATTGACCGTGTGATCTTGAAATACGGACTCCTCGCCGCGGCAATCGGCTCGTTTCCCGTCCCGCTCATGGATATGGCCATGAACGCAAGCCTCGTCGTCTTGCAGACCAAGATGATTCACGACCTGGGCCAGATCCATGGCGTGGCCTCCACGGACGAACAGATCCGCGACGCATTCGCGGGCCTGGGCTTGGGTACGGGTTTGCGCGCAATCGTGATCGGCCTGATGAAGTTCATCCCCGTCTGGGGCAGCGTAGCCGGCTGTCTGACTGGTTTTGCCACCACGTATGCCCTCGGCAAGGTCGCGAGCCGGTACTTTGAGAGCGACGGGCGAGTCAGTCAGGAAGAACTCAAGCAACTCTTCGAGGCGGAGCAGCGGCGAGCCCGAGAGATTTACGACCGCAACAAGGTCAAGTTCGCGCAACGCGTCGAGGATCAACGGAAGCACTTCAAGAGCCTGGTTGGAAAACTCTTCAAGCGCGATCCGTAAGCGGCCGCTCGCGCCACAGTGGATGGTGTTCGTGCGACCCGTCGATAGTAAAGCCGGAGTGGAGACCTCAACCCCCAAAGTTTGTGACGCATGGAGCCGTTTGGATTACACATGCCTGCGCGAATGCAAATAGCGGCTCCAAGCGCATACGCACCACCGCGTACGTGCGAAAAGGCGACTCTTCCCAGATCAAGTAAAATTTGCCAACCAAGGCTTGGTATGATTTCTTATCTATGCCAGACTTTTTACGCCCGCATCGCGGCAAGTTTGCAGGCTTTTCGAACGCAGGGAGGCGCACGCGAGTGGAATAACGGGCACGTGGCGGTCGTCTACGGCAGTCCCCGAAGGACGCTCGCGTCTCCATGGAATCCGAGGTGGGCCATGCCCTGCCGAAATCGAATTCTGATGGTGGACGACGATCGCGACATTCGTGAAAGCGTGCGCTGTTTGCTCCTCCGGCAGGGCTATGGCGTCAAGACCGCCGCCAGCCTGGACCAGGCTGTAGCGCAGCTCCGTTCAAATGCGTTCGACTTGCTTATCGTGGACGGTGTACTTCCCGACGGTTCGGGATTGGATCTGCTGGAGCGCATGCAGAACGGCGGCATGAACTGCTGCCCCGTCGTGTTTCTCTCCGCGAATTCTTCCGTACAAGACCTCGACTCCGCATGGCGGCATGGCGCGCTTTTCTACTTTGCCAAGCCGATGCGTCCTGCCGTGCTCATGGACGCGGTGGCGTACCTGCTGGAGGACCTCTCCGCCGAGGAGATGTCGCGGATCCAGGCCGAATTGACGATGAGCCCCGACGTGTACTTCAGCGGCGAACGAGCCGCATGTAGCTCGTAACCCAGAGCCCGGAGGCCGGCATGAGCAAGAACCGAAAGCGAGTCCTGATCGTGGACGACGAAGCGGACGTTCGCCAGTGCGTGGCGCGGCTTCTGCGGCGCAGGGGCATCGCGAGCTACGAAGCGTGCGACGGGCACGAAGCCTTGAGCCTGGCGCGAAACAGCGAGGATATAGGGCTCGTCCTGCTGGACATCCGAATGCCCAGGGGGGACGGAATGGAAGTGCTGGAAGTGCTGCGCACGGAGATGCGTTCGGAGACCCCGGTCGTGATGCTCTCCGCCAAGGACGGCATCTGCGACGTGCTGGGCGCATATCGCAAGGGCGCTGATCACTACCTCCCCAAGCCGTTCGACGCCAAGATCCTCGTGGACGTGGTCTGCTACTACCTCGACGCCAGCGAACAGGAGGCGCGTCCCGCGCGATCGGAAATGAGCGGCCGCATGCGCTGGCCCAATGGGCGCTTGCCCGTTCCGGAGGCGCCCATGCAGGAATCGGGCCTTCTTTATGCGCGCGCGCGAAAAACAGTCGAAGGGAAGACCGTGCTGGTCGTGGACGACGAGCCGGACACCCAACGCTGCATGGCGCGGCTGCTGGAGCGCCGAAACATCAAAGTCCTTCTCGCGTCGGACGGCTCCGAAGTGCTGGAACTCCTCCGGGGCGGGCGGCAGGTGGACTTGATCCTGCTGGACCTACGCATGCCGGTTACGGACGGCCAAAAGACGCTGGAGCGCTTGCGCGCGGAGGGGTTCGACACGCCGGTGATCGTGGTCTCGGCCCTGGCTACGGGCAAGAGCTTCATGCAGTGCCACCGCCAGGGAATACTGTACTACCTCACCAAGCCGTTTCCGACCCGGGCCTTCGAGTGCGCCATCGATTATGCGCTGGCCGACGTTTCGAATGAAGAGCGCCAGGTGCTGCAAAATGAGTTGACGTGCCTGACCGAGGACTATTGATCCCTAGACGGCGCCGCGAGGCAGGTTGCGGAGCCGCCGACAAGGGTTCCTGTGTTGGAGCGGAAACTCCATGCCCGTCCCCGACATGCTCCGCGTCTTGCTGATCGAAGACGATCCTGGCGACGCGTTTCTCGTGGAACGCATGCTCACGCGCGGCGCGGATGGGGCGTTCGAGGTGACGCACGTGGCCTGGCTGGAGGAGGCCATACGACGCCTGCGCCAGGATCCATTCGACGCGGCCTTGCTCGATTTGGCGCTGCCCGATACGAACGGGCTCGAAACGGTTTCGAACCTGCACAAGGCCATGCCCGGGCTGCCAATCGTGGTTCTGACGGGTTCGGAGCAGGAAGACCTCGCCGTGCAAGTGGTCAAACGCGGCGCCCAGGACTGCCTGCTGAAGGGGCAGGTTGAAGGCTCGGTGCTGCGGCGCGCCTTGCGCTACGCGATGGAACGCAAGGAACTTACCGAACAACTCGTCCGCCAGAACGAGAAGCTCCGCGAACTCGACCGGCTGAAGAGCGAGTTCATTTCCGTCGTCTCGCACGAAATGCGCACACCCATTACGGCGATGCAGGTGGCGCTGACTATGCTCGAAGAAGGCCCGCGCGATGTCCAGGACCCTGAAAACAAAGAGTCCATGGCCATGCTGCGCCGCAATACCGACCGGCTGATGAAGATGACCACCGACGTGCTGGATGTTTCACGCGTGGAGTCGGGAGGGCTTCAACTTCAGGTCCAGGACGTGGACATCCTCACGCTCTTCCGCGGCGTCATCGACCTGACCCATCCCCTCGCCAGATCGAAGAACGACAAGCTCCTGATTTCGTCAGAACATCAGACGCTGTTCGTGCAATGCGATCCGGAACGCATCACGCAGGCGTTGCTGAATCTTGTCAATAACGCGATTACTCACAATTCGGGCGGCATCGAAATCACGCTGGGTGCGCGCGTCGATCGAGACGGCATCTGCGTGTGGGTCCATGACACGGGGCACGGCATCCCGGAGGAGGAACAGGATCGGGTCTTTCAGCCTTTTTACCAGGTCCGTTCGCGCAAGGCCGACGTCATGTGCGGCTCGGGCCTTGGCCTGTCGATCACGCGAGGCGTGATCGAGGCGCATGGCAAGGAACTGTGGCTCGTTTCGAAGCCCGGCAAAGGTTGCACCTTCTTTTTTAATCTCGACCCGCAGGTGCAACGGCCCATGGAAGTCGTGCGCACGTGCGACTGGGAGTTGACCCAGATGCGTGCCAAGGGCGAGTTGTACCGGTTCTGCGCGCGGCTTTCGATCGCCGGCAGGATCGGTTCGCAAGATCATCACGCGATTCGCGAGATCGTACATGACCTGATTGCCAACTGGTCCAACAAGCTGATCGTGGATCTTCAGGATTGCACCCTAATCGACAGCCAGGGCATCGGGCTGCTGGTGGAGGCGCGCGCACGCGCCATGGAGCGCGGTGGCAAGGTGGTGCTGCTGAATCCCGTGGCCAGCGTCCGGCAGGCGCTCGACCTGATCGGGATTCTGGACGTCATTCCCACTTTCGTTAATCTCTCGGCGGCATTTCGAGCGCTTGAATCGTCGTCTTCGTCCAGGAAGGAGGGCACATCATGAAAGCAATTTATTCGGTGCTCATCGTGGACGACGAACAGGACATGCGCTTCGCGCTGGGCCGGTTGTTGATGGCTCGCGGCTTCGAGGTCGTCACGGCATCCGGAGGCGCGAAGGCGCTTCAGTTGCTTGAGACCGGCGCGCCGCTCGACCTGCTCGTCTTGGATGTTCGTATGCCCGGCATGAGCGGCCTGGTGCTGCTTAACCGCCTGCGCCACGGACCCTACCCCCGGATCCCCGTCCTCATCCTCTCGGCGAAGGCGACGCCGGAGGACGTGTGCAACGGCTACGCGCAGGGCGCGAACCTGTATCTCACCAAGCCGTTCAAGCCGCCGACCTTCATTCAGGCCGTCTGGTACCTAGTCGGCGACCTGGCGCCGCGCGAAAAGGAAGTCCTCGAACTCGACCTGCTTGCCGCGGAGGAAGTGCACCTGCTTGAGCCCCAGGCCGTGCGGGGGGCAAAGGACGAGTCATGGAGCCAAACCTAGGCCGTGTCCTCGTCGTTGACGACGAACCGGATGTCCGGCAGGCCGTGCGCCGCTTGCTGGAGCGCACCGGGCATCAAGTCTACCCCGCCGCCAACGGCCGGGAGGCGCTCGAAATGCTGCGCAGTCTGACCTGGTGCGAACTGATCGTGCTGGACCTGATGATGCCCGTACTGGACGGTTACGAGACCTTGGAAAGGTTGCGCGAAGGAGGCTTCGAGCGCATTCCCGTGATTCTGCTGACCGCGAAGTTCTCGCCTCTCGAAATCGCGCGCGGGCACGACGCGGGCGCCAATCTTTTTGTCCGCAAACCGTTCAAACCCATTGCGCTTTTGAACGCCGTGTCCTATTTGCTTTGCGAAACGGCTCAAGAAAAATCCGGAAGCAACGCGCGCGCCACCACGGAGTAGTGTCCAAGAAATCCGACGGGCGTCAGGCACCGGACTTGACCCGACCCAGGAGCCGCGCATGAACCTCTTACGCCCCATCCTCTTGGTCGAAGACGATGAAAGAGACATCGATTTGACATTAAAGGCCTTTCAACGTAGCCAAGTAGCCAATGCCATCCAAGTGGTGAGGAACGGTGAAGAGGCATTCAGTTATTTGAGGCGTACGGGAGCGTATGCTACACGCAAAGCAGAGCATCCGGTGGTGGTGCTCCTGGACGTCAAAATGCCTAAAATGGACGGCTTGGAGTTGTTGGGCGAGTTGCGCAAGGACGCGCAATTGAGGCTCATCCCAGTAGTCTTGCTGACTTCTTCCAGAGAACGCCAGGATGTGCGAGAAGGTTACCGGCGAGGCGCCAACGCCTACGTGGTCAAGCCGGTTAAATTCACTGAGTTTTTGGAGGCCATCAAGTACTTGGGAGCATTTTGGACGGTGTTGAATGTTCCGCCTGAATTCTAGACCGAATAGGCGCATGGGATCCTGCCGATTCCAGCAACCTTCAATACTCGAGAAGCCCCTATGCGCGTGAAATGGGCAAGAACTCTTATCGGCTGCGTATTGCTCACATGGGTCTATTTCTTGGCCGGCAAGGCCGGCCTTTTGTTGGCCACCGTGCATCCGAGCGCCACGGCCGTCTGGCCTCCCACGGGAATCTCTCTGGCCATGTTGCTCGTTTTCGGGTTGGAATTCTGGCCTGGCATTCTGTGCGGCGCCTTTTTCGTGAATCTTACCACCGCCGGAACGGTATGGACGTCGCTGGGGATCGGAATGGGCAACATGCTGGAAGCCTTGATCGGAACCTGGCTGGTTGGCCGGTTCGCCGGTGGAGCGCGAATGTTCGAACGCCCTGGCACTCTTTTCAGGTTTATCGTGCTCGCGGCCTGCCTGGCCACCGCAGTAAGCGCTTCCTGCGGAGTAGGCTCACTGTATCTCGGTGGTCTTGTCGATGCGGCCAATCTTCAACGCGTATGGCTGACTTGGTGGCTGGGCGATGCCGCTGGCGCGCTGATCGTCACCCCATTTATCCTCACTTGGGCGGTTGCGCCCCAACTCAAATGGACGCGAAAGTTCGCAATGGAAGTCATGTTGTTGGGCGGCGTCCTTACGCTGGTATCCCTTCTCGCCTTCAGCGGCTGGACGACTTTGGGTAGGGACCATTTGCCCATGGCGCATCTGTGTTTTCCGGTTCTGCTGTGGGCTGGATTTCGAGTCGGCCCTTGCCTGTCAACCACGGCCATGATGATCGTTTCAAGTATCGCGCTTTGGGGCACAGTGCGTGGATTTGGCCCTTTTACCGTGGAAAGCCCCCTCTCGTCCTTGTTCCTGCTCCAGGCTTTCATGGGCAGCACGGCGATCGTGATGCTGATGCTCACCGCGATCGTGCATGAGCGCGGTCGAATTGCAGCGCAATTGGCGACGAGCGAGGAGCGCTATCGAACCGTCAGCGATCACGCGGCGGACGGTATCCTCTCTTTTGACGAGCGCGGTAAGGTCTTGGTCGCCAATCAGGCCGCCCATCGGCTTCTGGGCAATGGGAGTGGAGAACTTGCAGGCAGAAATCTGGACGATTTCTTTCCCGAACTGGGCTTGAAGCGTCAGGCGCCGTTTGAAAATTCAGCCGCCGCGGTGCGCCTGCATGGCGCCGCCATGCTCCCGCACTTGACCTTGGACCTGTTTCGTGGCGGACGCCAGCAGATTCTGGAAGTTTCCTTTGGACGGCAGGTCGTGGAGCGCCGCCATGTTACCGTGGTCGTGTTCAGGGAGGTTACGCATCAGAAACTGATGGAGCGCAGATTGCGCGTAATTCTCGAATCTTCCCCAAGTGCGATGATCATGGTGGATCGACAGGGCCAGGTGGTCATGGCCAATTCCCAGACCGAGAGATTGTTCGGGTATCCGTGTCCGGAATTGATCGGGCAGCGTATCGAGGTGCTCGTCCCTGCGGCGCTTCGCGACCGGCATCTTGAAAACCGAGAAGATTTTTTTCGAAAGCCGGAGGTGCGCCCCATGGGCGCGGGGCGGGACTTGCACGGCCAGCGCAAAGACGGTTCGGAGTTCCCCGTCGAGATCGCGCTCAATCCCATCCAAACCTCTGAAGGCCTTCAGGTCCTCGCATCGATTGTCGACATCACGGCACGCAAGAAGGCCGACGAAGAAATTCGCGCCTTAAATGAGGACCTTGAGCGCAGAGTGGAGCAGCGCACGGCGGAACTGATTGAAGCTAATCACGAACTGGATGCCTTCTGCTATTCCGTTTCACACGATCTGCGCGCACCGTTACGTCACATCAACGGCTATATCGAAGCCCTGATGCAAGACGCCGGAGAGCGCCTGACGCGCGAACAGTTGGAATACCTTAAAGTGGTGGACGAATCGTCCGTTCGAATGAGCAAATTGATTGACCATTTGCTTTCTTTTTCGAGAATGAGCCGGCAACCGCTTCAAAAAGACACGATTTCCATGGACGAACTTGTGGCGGATGCCCGCCGCCTACTACGAAACCGCGCGGGGGACCCTACTATCGAATGGCGCATCGAGCCCCTTGGCGCGGCAAATGGGGATCGGAATCTCTTGCTTCAAGTCTGGGCTAATCTGCTTGGTAATGCAGTCAAGTTCACTCAGGGGCGAACGCCGGCCCGTATTGAAATTGGCCGCGTTACGAAAGCCGAGAAGAACGCGTTTTTCGTTAAGGACAACGGCGTAGGCTTCGACATGAAGCATGCCCACAGGCTCTTTGGAGTCTTTCAGCGCCTGCACCATACCAAGGAGTTTGAGGGTTTGGGAATCGGGCTTGCTATCGTTCAGCGCATCGTTCAGCGACACGGCGGGCAAGTTTGGGCCGAAGGGGCGCCGAATCAAGGTGCGACCTTCTTCATTCATTTGCCGTAGGTTGAATGACGAGTGGCTGGTGGGTCACGTTAAGTAGACGGTTGTGTAAGAGAGCACGGCGTTTCAACTCCTCTCCTGGGCACCAATATAGCGAGCTGAGCGCAAGGATCGGCGTGGTCGGTACGCCGGTCCTTAGTTGATTACGAAGTCGGAGGGAGGGGCGCCGGATCCTGGGCCGCTACCGGAGTGTCCGGAGTTGAGTCGCCCGCATCTTGGCCTCGCTCAAGCCGCAAGCACGTCACGCCGAAAGCCATTCCCAACAGCGTGAAAGCCAAGGCAATCAATGACCAGCCCCAGGCGTCTTCCAGGGACGGGGGTCTTAGTCGCAGTCGCGCCAAGTTGCCTAGAGCCACGTAAGCGAAGAGCAGAACTAGGTATTGGCGCCCGCGCAACCACCATGCGGCTACCATGACCGCCGCACCAAGGTAGAAACAAAGCCAATCGGACGGGGCATCGCCACGGCAGGCTTCCACGCCCAGCGCGAAGACGGCCCAGGCCCAGCACCAATTCCAGCGCCGGTGCGCGCCCTGGAGCGCCAGGTCGAGCGCGAAGCCCAGCAGCGGCAACCAGCGCAGGCCTTCGAAGTGTGCACCGCCCGTCGCGGGCCCCGCCGCCAAGGCTCGCGACATGAGCGCCAGCCATAAACCGCCTGCCGCCAAGCCCCGCCGAAACGTGCAGGAACGTGCCAGGTACGCCAGGATAACGCACGCGACCAGTGCGACCTTTTCGAAATCGGGGCGCTCAAGGAAAGCCAGGATGCTGCGGCCGTCGTGCCCGAAGCAGGCCAGGGCCAACAACGCGCAGCCGGCGTCGTGGAGCGCCAGGGTCCGCGGCCTGCGCCCAAACCAGAAGAAGAGGGCCGCCGCGATCACTGCGTTCAGGCGCAACGAGGAAAGGGTCAGGCGCGCGAGGGGCGATTCGGCGGCGGCATGCAGCCACAACCCGACGGGCCACGCTTCCACCTCACCGGCTATCAGCGGCAGCACGAGGCCCAGCACGATGAGGCTGCACCTCATATACCGCATCCCCGCGCGGTTTACGCCGGGATAGAGCGCAGGCAAGACGAACGACAAAGTCAGTCCAAGGGGAAACAGATGCGCGGCACGCATGGGGAACTCGTAGACCCAGACTTGCCCCAACACCTGCAGCCCGGCGGCCGAGAGGATACCCAGCGCCAGTCCGCGCCGGAAACGCGACGTGAGCCACCGTGGCCCTTTCCGCGGCGACCTCCGGCGCAAGGCTTCCCAACCAAGCGGCGTCAGGCCCAGGAGCGCCCAGGTCAGATGCGCCCCGGCCGAAGCCAGTTCGCCCGAAGCGGCTAGCGGCGCGAAGAGTCCCTGAAACGTGTAGACGAAGCTGAGCGTAATCAACAGGTACGGCTTGAGGTTCGCGAACAACGGCACGCGCGACCAAGCCTCCAGCGCGTACACCTTCGCGCATGCCGCGGCAAGGCACGCAAATGCCACGAACAGTCCCCAGAACGGCGAGACCGGCTGGCACGCGTTGAACGTAAATGTGATGTCGAGCAGAAAGAGGGTCTCGATGACCAGCAGCCAGGCGCTTTCTGCGCTGGTCCGGTCGCGGCGCACGATGAATGCGGCCACCGCCACGAGCAGCAGCTCGTACACCTGCAGGATGGCCACCAGCACCAGCAGTTGGCCGAGCGCTCGCGGGCGCAGCAGGATCGGCAGGCTGATCAGGTAACAGCCCAGCAGCATGAACGCGGCGCTGAGAATGTAGAAGACGTTGTGTTTCAGCAGAAAGCGCAGCAGGGCCGAGCGGGCACTGGTCCAAGCCGCGTCAATCGAAGTAAGCTCGAAGGGCAAGGCGCCGGACGGAGCGGGGTCGTCAGCCATTTTTACCTCACTCTTTCACCCGCATTCGTTCCGTGGCGCCGGATGCGGCCGGCCGGGGTGACGCATTGCGGCCGTATGCCGCGAAACGTCAGCCCGGGATTGTCACCCGTTTCGAAGCCTCGCCGGCGCGGAACAACGGTTCTTGACGCCGGCATTACAAGCGGCTCCGCCCTTCGGAGGTAAGCAAATGAACTGCCAGATTTTTTCCGGAATGGGCTGCGCTTCAGCTCTCCGCGCGGCGGCGCATCTCGGCCGCGACCTGGCGGATAATGTCGTCGAGCTTGTGGCGGGGCTTCCAACCGATCAGCTTCCTGACGCGCGTCAGGTCCGGGACGCGCCGCTGCATATCGTCGAAACCCTCCCCGTAGGCCTGTTCGTAAGGCACGAACTCGAGCTTGGACTTCGAGCGCGTGAGCTTGATCACGCGGCGCGCGAGCGCCTCGATGCTCACTTCTTCCTGCGTGCCGACGTTGACCACCTGCCCGGCGGCGGCCGGCTGCTGCGGCAGCAAGTAAAGCGCGTCCACGGCGTCGCGGACCGAGCAGAAGCAGCGCCGCTGCGAGCCGTCGCCGTAGACGGTGAGCGGCCTGTTCCGCAAGGCCTGGCCGACGAAGCGCGGGAGCACCATCCCGTAGCGCCCGGTCTGGCGCGGTCCGACAGTATTGAAGAGGCGCACGAGGAAGACCGGCAGGCGCGTCTCGTGGTGGTGCGCCAGCGCGAGGAACTCGTCGAGCGCCTTGGCGCAGGCATAGGCCCAGCGGCGTTTTTCGGTGGGGCCCATCACCACGTCGCCGTCTTCGCGGAAGGGCGCCTCGGCGGACTTCCCATAAACTTCGCTGGTGCTGGTCAGCAGCACCGGGCGGCGGAAACGCGCGCAGACTTTCAAAACCACGTCGGTGGCGTGAAAGATGGTCTGGATCGTCTTGACCGGCTGGTCGATGACGAGTTTCACGCCCACCGCACTGGCCAGGTGGTAGACGAGATCGTGCTCGGGCACGAGCTGTTCGAGGAGTTCGCGCTCGCCGGCCGATGCGACCAGCGCGCGGAGCCGCGCGCGCCCGGCAAGGTGCTGGATGTTGGCCCAGCTTCCAGTGGAGAGGTCGTCCACGACGGTGACGCGCGCGCCGGCCTTGAGCCAGCGTTCGGCCAGGTGCGAGCCGATGAAGCCCGCGCCGCCCGTAATCAGCACCGCTTTCCCGCGCGTGGCCGGCATGCGTTTCCTCTCTCCGGGGGCCGCCCTTCTTACGCGCCAGGCCCGGGCGCGGTTCGCCGCGGGCGCCGCCGCAGCGCTCGCGCGGCCAGGCCCAGGCCCGCGCCCAGCAGGTCGAATCCGGCGTCGGCCCAAGCGGGGTGCCGTGCCGGGTTGAGCTGCTGCAGCAACTCCGTGCCGCCGGCTGTCAGGACGACCATTCCCGCCAGGATCCAGCGCGCTCTGGCGCTCAGTTCGCCGTGCGGCGGACGCCCCAGCGCGTTGGCCAGCAAATACGTCCACGCCGCGAAGACCAGGACGTGCAATACCTTCGTAAAGGTGCCCAAGGGCAGTCCCAGCGCGCGCGTCTTGTACGTGATCTCGTTGAGCAGATGCTTGTCCGGGTCGTGGAAGTCCAGCGCGTAGACCAGGAGCGCGCTGAAGACGCCCCACGCGCCCCAGCGCCAGCCCGCGCTCCACCTCTCGCCCGCTTCCGGACCCATCCGGGGGCCGTCCCTCCGCGCAGCCGCTTCGTCCGCCGCGAGGATACTGTAGTCGCGGCCGCACGCGGCCCCAAGGCCATTTCCGCCCCAGGCATGGCACGCGCCGCCGCCTCCCGGTATCGTGGTCGGGCCACGAGCGCACGGACCCTGTGACATGCTCTTCGAACCCAAGGCGACTTCCTACGACCTGCGCTGGCGGATGCTGGGCATTCCGGTGCGCGTGAACCCCTGGTTCTGGCTGATCGGCGTGTTCCTGGGGTACTACAAAGGCATTTCGCTCACCGAACTCGCCGTGTGGATCGCGTGCGTCTTCGCCTCGATCCTGCTCCACGAATTCGGGCACGCGCTGACGGCCCGTCGCTTCGGGGCGCGGGGGGTGCGCGTGGTGTTGTACCAGATGGGCGGTCTCGCCATTCACGAAGGCGGACCGACGCGGAAGCAGCGGATCGTCGAGTTGTGCATGGGCCCCGGCGCGGGTTTCATCCTCTGGGCGTTCCTTTTCGCCCCTGAGCAACTGGGTTGGGTGAGGTACGACCAGCTCCCCAGGCTGGCGGGCTTGGCCGCGCGGGACCTCCTGCACATCAACCTGATGTGGGGGTTGTTGAACCTGATCCCGGTCTATCCGCTCGACGGCGGGCAGATCCTGCGCGAGGCGCTGCTGCTGCGGGGGCGGCCCGGCGCCAACATGCGCGCGATGCGCCTCTCCATGCTCTTCGGGATACTGGCCGCGCTGGGTTTCCTGGGGTATGGACTGGTTCAGAAATGGGACCTTCGAGACATCCTGCTCCCCGTCGTGCTCTTCGGCGCCTTCGCCTACTACAGTTACCAGCTCAGCAAGCCCGAGTACCAGGAAGCCTTCGAGACGGAACGGCCGCGGGATCCGTGGGAGCGCGATCCCGACTGGTGGAAGCAGGGCGGGCGTTGAGTTTTATTCCAGCCGCACGCGCACGGGCAGATGGTCGCTGAAGTAATGCCCGGGCGCGCCGTCCCGCGCCAGCCGCTCGCGCGGCAGCACCTCGCAACTCTTCAGCCGTTGCGCACGTTCGGTGTCCAGCCAGACGTAGTCGATGCGTTTTCCAGCGTCGAAAGTTCCCGTGCCCATGGCGCCGATCCCGGCCAGGAGCGCGGCGTCGCGATAGCCTTCGGCTTCCATGAGTGCGTGCGCCGGGCCGTCGGGGCGCTCGTTGAAGTCGCCGCAGACGATGCTGGGGCGCGGCCCGCTGGCGAGCATGCCGCGCAGCTCGGCCAGGCGCGCGGCGGCGGCGGCACCGGCGCCGCTCTGCCGCCCCGAAGGCAGGTGCACGTTGGCCACGACCAGGCCGTCCCACGCCCCGCCGGCGAGTTCGGCCTTCATCCAAAAGCGTTCGGCGGTATAGGGGCTGGCGGCGACCTGGGTGACGAAATGCCCTTCGTGGAAGAGGATCGCGCCGCCGTAGGGCCGGTAGGCGTAGCCGGCGCAGTAGAAGCCGTCGCGATCGACGGCCCGCGCGTACCGCGAGAAGCATTGCTCGGACTGGACCTCCTGGAGGCAGATCAGGTCCGCGCCGGCTTCGCGGTGGACGGCGGCGAGCGCTTCGAGCGCCTCGAGATCGGGCCCGCAGGGATCGGCGCCCTTGAAGCCCGTGCCCTGAAACCAGAAGACGTTGTGGGTAAGCAGCGTCAGCGCCATGAAGCAGCAGGATACACGAGCGCCGCGATTATTTCTGCTCGAGCTGCTTCTCCGGCTGCGTCTTGTTCTGCGGCGGCTGAGCCGGCTGCGGCGCCGGCCGCCGCGGCGGGCGGCGCATCTGGGGACGGGGTTGCCGGGGGTTGTCCTCGGCGGACGTGAGCGTCACGTCGAGGTCCAGCTCCTGGACCTTCTCGCCCTCGCCACGCTTGACCTTCACCTTGATCTCGTCGCCGGCCAGCAGGAAGCGCCCCTGCGTGGAATCCTGCATCTTCTGGCCAAAGGCCATCAGGCTGAAGAGGTTGGGCAGGTCTTCGCCGTTGACGCTGAGGATCGTGTCGCCAGGTAGGATTCCACCCTTGGCCGCCGCAAGGTTCGGGTAGACCTTGTCGACCACGATGGGCGTGTTCAGCGGCGCCTGCTTGGGCTGGAAGGCCAGCGAGCCGGGCACGAGGGGCTCGAGCGGCGCGTCCAGTTCCATCGACTTTCCCTCGCGTTCGAGCTTGAGCTTGAGGTTCGCGCCGGCCGGGTAGGTGCCCACCACGCCGAGGAAGCGGTTATAGTTGAGGAGTTTCTGGTCTTCGACGTGGGTGATGCGGTCGCCGGCCTTGAACCCGAGCTTTTCGGCGGCGCTGTCTGCGAGGACTTCTTTGATCTCCGCGCCGTTCTGGATGCCGTCGGCCTCGTCGTGGTCGCCAACCAGCCCGCGCAGCACGCCGTGGTGGACCTTGCCGCCCTTGGCCTCTTTGAGGAACGGGATGAAGCGCCGGATCTGGTTGGTGGGAATGGCCAGGCCGATCCCGGTGTTGGAGCGCGCGCCGAAGCGGGTGTTGATGCGCCCGTTGATGCCGACGAGTTTGCCGTCGAGCGTGAGCAGCGGGCCGCCGGAATTGCCCGGGTTGATCGGCGCGTCGGTCTGGATCGCGTCGCTGTAGCCTTCCATGAAGCGGTGCACGGCCGAGACGATGCCCATGGTCACGGTGGGCTGCCCGTCCATCTCGGCGGTGCCGAACGGATTGCCCACGGCGATGACCTGCTGGCCCACGCGGAGCTTGTCGCTGTCGGCCATTTCGACGTACTCGAGGCCCTGGGCGTTGCGGAGTTTCAGCAGCGCGATGTCGCCGCGCGTGTCGGTGCCGAGCAGGTCGGCCTTGAACCACTTCTTCTCCACGCGCACGGTCCAGACCTTCCCGCCCTGCGCGATGACGTGGTCGTTGGTCAGCATGAGGCCGTCGGGGCTGATCAGGACGCCGCTACCCCCGCCGATGAAGACGTAGGCCGGGACGACGCGGGCGAAGCAGTCCACGACGGCCTTCTCGAATTCCTTGGCCTTCTCCACCGCGGCCAGGTCCGGTGCGGCGGCGCGGGCAGGGCAGGCCGCGCCCAGAGCCAGCAGGACCGCGAAGGCTGATAGAAAGGGGGCTCGTCGTTTCATCGCAGGGCTCCGTACCGAGGATCTCAGGCCAGCTAATCCTTCTCGCCGATGGTCAGTTCCAGTTCCTCGATCTCGTCGTCGCGCTTGACCTTGACCTTCACCTTTTGCCCAATTTCGCAGGCGCGGATCGCGGAGACCAGCTCCATCCCGTTGGCGACCTTCTTGCCGTTGAACTCGACGACGGTGTCGTTGTCCTGCATCCCGGAGGCCTTGGCGGCGCCGTTCTCCTGGACGCGGGCGACCTTGGCGCCGTCGTCGGAGTCCCCGCCGGCGAGCTGGATCCCGATGAAGGGCTGCTTGGGCCGTTCGAGTTTCTTGCCGGCCTTGAGGTCGGGGAGCAGTTCGTTGATCTTCTCGGCCAGGAGCATGAAGCCGACGCCGCAGTTCTGCCTCCAGGCGGTCTTGGGATTGAGGCGGGCGGCCATGCCCACCACGGCGCCGTCCAGGTCGAGGACCGGGCCGCCGAGGTTGCCGTAGTTCATCAGCGCGCTGATCTGGTGGCAGGTTTGCTGCATCCGCCCAACGGCGCTGACGGTGCCGGCGTTGACGGTGAGGGCGCCAGGGGCCTCGCTGCGGCCGAGGATCGCCACGGCGCGGCCCTGCTCGAGCTTCGCGGCCTGCCCCAGGTTCGCGGCGGGAAACTTCTCGTTGGGCTCCCCGAGCAATTGCAGCGCCGCCACGTCGTAGTAGCCGTCCTGTCCCAGGAGTTTGGCTTCGACGCGCCGCCCGCCGGCGAGGTACACGTAGAGCTTTTGGATCTTCTTCCCGTCGGCGAAAGGCGTGGCGGAGGTGACCACGACGCCCGAGGACTCCACCACGAAGCCGCTGTGCGCGCCGCTGGCGGGGGAGGCCGGCCTCGGCCTGCGCCCGCTGGCGAGGCAGGGCGGGGAGTTCCTTCAGCGCTTCCTTCGAGCGATCCGGCGGGGGCTCGGCTTTGTCGCCTTCGCGGACGATCCAGACGGCCACGGTCGCGGAGTCCAGGGGCTGGGCCAGGACGCCGAAGGCCTTCGACATCGCCCAGGCGCGCTCGGCCTCGCCGCGCAGCACGGGGCGTTCGGCCAGTTGCTGCTTCTGGAGTTCGGGCATCGCGTCGACGAGGACGTGCGCGGGAATCGCCAGGCCAAGCCAGCGCGTGTGACTGAACGCCAGGCTCATGATGCCCAGCAAGTTCCCTTCGGCATCGGTGAGCGGCCCGCCGTCGCTGCCGGGGTTCACCGCCGCGTCGGTCTCGATCACGTCGCCCACGTAGCGGCTTTGGTCGTCGACGCTGGCGACCTTGTAGAGCCCGCTGATCGTGCCGGTGCTAAGGCTGACCTGGCCGTCGCGCTGGATCGTGAAGTGGGGGTTGCCCCAGGTGTAAACCGGGTCGCCGACCTTGTAGGTATCCGACTTGGCCAGTTTCATGCACGGCAGGTCCTTGGCGTCGGTCTTGAGCAGGACGCCTTCGGCCTCCTTGACGAACTTCAAGAGCTGCGCGGGGCGGACCTTCCCGTCGGTGAAGAAAACCTTGATCTCGCGGGCGTCGGCGGGGATCACCGTCGCGTCGGTGAGGATCATGCCGTCGGGCGTGATCACGGCCCCGGTGCCGTAGTAATCCCCGTCCTGCTCCCGCCCCTGCATCACGATCTTCGCTTTGCAGGAAAGTCCCACCACGGCCGGGCTGTATTTCTTGTAGATCCGGGTGTGCAGGTCCTCGCCGCTGCGCAATGCGGCGGGAACTTCCTGGGTGATGGCCGTGGCTTGCGCGGCTTCGCCCGCGAAACCGCAGAGGGCGGCGAGCAGCGCGGCGGCGAGCGTGGCGTGGAATCTCAACATGCGTTGTCGTCCCCCCGGGCGTCCGGCCAGGATAACTCAATTGCCACCGTATGCCTGAGCAACCGGACGGCGCGGCCCGGTTCTTACCCCTATGGGGTGGAGTCCCGAGCGCTCCGGCATGCTGCAAGGGAGCGCCGGACGCGGCCGAAAAATCGAAAAAACCGGCCGCTAACGAACCTAAGCGGAGGCCGCTTTCCGGACCTTCAAGTCAGGGGCGCCGCGCGCAAGGCTCCTAACGATACGTGTGCTCACGATGTGATAATGCCGTCGGGACCGGCGCGCTTTCCACCTTGGAACTCAAGGGCCTGCTTGACGATGCGTGTCCCAGGGGGATAGCATGCCCTTGCTGGGGCCTCGGCCCAGGCTGGCCGGGTCCGCCGCCATACGCAGCCGGTTGCAAACAGGAAAGGGTGTCCCATGAGTCATGCCAAGGCTTCCGCCGCGCCTGAGTCCGCCGGGGTGGTCCACAATCCGCTCGGCCTGCGCGGGATCGACCACCTGGAGTTCTTTGTGGACGACGCCGAGCGTTGGGCGAATTACTACATCGAGAACTACGGGATGTACCACCGCGGCTACGGGGACACCTCGACGGGCCTGAACGGGCGCAAGGCGTTCATCGTGGGGCAAGGGCGCGTGACGTTCCTCTTCGCGCAGGCCGAAGGCAAAGGCCCCGGCGCCGACATGATCCGCGAATTCGTCGCCAAGCATGGCAACGGGGTGAAGGACGTGGCCTTCCGCGTCCGCGACACCGAGGCAGCGCTTCAGGAGGCCCAGCGGCGCGGCGCGAAGATCGTGCGCCCGCTCGACGAACACGAGATTTTCATCGGCGGGACCATCGCGGCGTACGGCGACGTGGTCCACAGCTTCATCCAGCGCAAGAGGCACGGCACCTTCGCGCCGGGCTACGAGAACCGCGCGGGCGGGATCGAGGACGGCGAGATCCACTTCGCCATGATCGACCACGTGGTCGCGAACGTGGAGCGCATGGAGGAGTGGTGCGGGTTCTACCGCGACGTCTTCGGCTTCGACCAGCTCGCGCACTTCGACATCAACACCGGGCGCAGCGCGCTGATGAGCAAAGTCATGACCGACGAAGACGGCTACATCAAGCTGCCGATCAACGAGCCGTCCTCGAAGAACTCGCAGATCCAGGAGTTCCTGGACGAGTTCAAGGGCCCGGGCGTGCAGCACATCGCGCTTCTGACGCCGAACATCATCGCCACGACCCGCGCCATGCGCGAAGCCGGGGTGGAGTTCCTCGGCGTCCCGGACAGCTACTACGACGCGGAATTCGACATCCGGGTCGGAGAGATCAAGGAAGACAAAGAGGTTCTGAAGAAGCTGGGAATCCTGGTGGACCGCGATCGCCCGGACGGCTACCTGTTGCAGCTCTTCAGTCAGCCGGTCTTCGACCGCCCGACGCTCTTTCACGAGGTGATCCAGCGCCATGGCAACAGCGACGGCTTCGGCGAAGGCAACTTCCGCGCGCTCTTCGAGGCGATCGAGCGGGAGCAGGCGCGGCGCGGGACGCTGTAACCTTAATGGCGAAGCTTGTCATAGCCGCCAGAATCTGAAGTCGATGCGAAGGACGTGATTCATGCCCTACTACAAGCGCCTAGGCCTCGTCCCCCCCAAGCGGCACATCAAGCTCCCGCGCGAGAAGGCCGCCAGCTACAAGGGCGAGGGGCTCCACTACGAGCACGTCGTCACCACCGTCGGCTTCGATCGCGCGTACTCCATCTGCTACCACCTGCGCCCGCCGACCCGGGTGACCAAGGTCGAACCGGCCGGCCGCGTGAGCGTCGAAGCCGCGCCCGAAATGCCGCTGCGCCACGTTCACCTCAAGTCCGGCCCCATGCCGCGCCAGGGCGACCCGATCGGCGGGCGCGTCCCGCTCTTTTTTTAATGCCGACGTGGTCTGCCACCGCTGCCGCCCCGCCGAAGCCCAGCCGGTGCTGTTCCGGAACGCCAGCGCCGACGAGATCGTCTTCGTCGCCGAGGGCGGCGGGACCTTCGAGAGCGTCTTCGGGAAGCAACCCTATCGCTCCGGGGATTACATCGTCATCCCGCGCACCGTCACCTATCGACTCGTGCCCGACGACCCCAAGCGCGAGGACTACCTGATCCTCGAATGCGCCGGCGACGTGCGCATCCCCAAGCGCTACCTCAATCCCGATGGCCAGCTCATGATGGGCGCGCCCTACGCCGAACGCGACCTGCACGGCCCCGTCGAGCTGCTCACGATCGACAAGGAAGAGCCCACGCCGATCCTGATCAAGGACGGCGCGCGCCTGAGCCGCTACACCATGGCGCATCATCCCTTCGACGTCGCCGGCTGGGACGGGCTGCTGTACCCCTACACCTTTAACGTGGACGATTTCGAGCCCATCACCGGCACCGTGCACCAGCCGCCGCCGGTCCATCAGACCTTCGAGATTCCCGGCTTCGTCGTCTGCACCTTCGCGCCGCGCTACCTGGACCACCACCCCGAGGCGATCAAGGTTCCGTACGCGCACAGCAACGTGGAGGCCGACGAGGTGCTCTTCTACGTGCGCGGCAACTTCGGCTCGCGCAAGGGCATCGAACGGTATTCGCTCACGCTCCATCCGCGCGGCATCCCGCACGGCCCGCACCCCGGCACGATCCTGGCGAGCATGAAGGCGGACCGGACCGATGAGCTGGCGGTGATGTTCGATACCGAGCGCCCCCTGTTCGCGACGCCTCAAGCCCTGGGCATGGACGACCCGTCCTATCCGTACAGTTGGCTCGGGTAGGTCGGGGGCGCGGAACGAAAACGAGGGCTGGCCGGAGCCAAGCTCGCACTCTAAAGAAACGGGTCATCAGGAATCTACGCCCTTCGTGTACCTCGACACAGTCACTACACCATCGCGAGACGTCTACGCGCACATGATCGCGGCGATCAATCCGCGGCCGATCGCGTGGGTCAGCACGCTCTCTCCGAGCGGCGTGACCAACCTCGCGCCGTTCAGCTTCTTCAACGGCATCACGGCGCGTCCGCCGGCGCTCCTCTTCTGCCCGTCCAACAAGCGCGATGGGACGAAGAAAGACACCCTGCGGAACATCGAGGCGAGAGGCGAGTTCGTCGTCAACGTGGTCAGCTACGATCTGGCCGAGCGGATGAACGCGACCAGCGCCGAGTTCGAGTACGAAGTCAGCGAGTTCGAGCGCTGCGGGCTGACGCCGGCGTCCTCGTCCAAGCTCTCCGTTCCGCGGGTCGCCGAGGCGCGCGCAGCCTTCGAATGCCGGCTGAAGGAAATCGTCCGCGTGGGCGAGGGGCCCGGCGCGGGAAACGTGGTGATCGGGCTGATCGTAGCCCTGCACCTGGCCGACAAGGTCCTTGGACCCGACGGCCAGATCGACGCTGCAAAGCTCGATACGATCGGACGCATGGGCGGGCAGACCTATGCGCGCACGCGGGAACGTTTCGGCCTGGAACGCCCTTGACGGCGTCCCGGTTGCCTCGGACTCGAATGCGTCGTAAAATAGTCACAATGCCGCGGAGGACGCACCCATGACCGCGCCCGGACTGACCACCAAGCAGGCCCCCTTCATCGAGGAAGTCCAGTCGCGCGGCGAGATCTACATTCGCCAGCCGTACGAACTCTACAGCGAGGAAAACCAGGAGACCTGGCGGCAGCTCTACAAGCGCATCCGCCCGCGCTGGGAGAAGTACGCCCACCCGAAGTTCATGGAAGGCGTGCGCAACCTGGCCCTCGACCCGCACGCCGTGCCGCGCCTGGAAAACATCAACCAGTTCCTCCAGCCGCTAAGCAACTTTCGCGCGAAGGCCGTCAGCGGCTACGTGCCGGCATACGTCTTCTTCGAGTGCCTCAAGAACCGCGAGTTTCCCACCACGATCACGATCCGCGACGGCAAGACGCTCGATTACCTCCCCGAGCCCGACATCTTCCACGACGTGGCCGGGCACGTCCCGATGCACACCGATCGCACCTTTGCCGACGTGCTGGTCCGCTTCGGGCAGGTCGCCGAGTGCGTCGCCGAGATGGTTCAGGGGATCCCCGACGAGCACGAACGGATGCGCCGGCTCGACAGCATCATCAAGGGCATGGCGCGCTTCTTCTGGTTCACCGTTGAATTCGGACTGATGCGCACGAACGAGGGGCTCAAGGTCTACGGCAGCGGCCTGCTCAGCAGCTACGGCGAGATCGAGCACGTGCTGGAGTCGCCGGAGGTCCAGCGCTACCCGTTCCAACTCGAATGGGTCGTCAATCAGTACTTCGAAATCCATCACTACCAGCCGCTGGTCTATATCGTCGAGGGCTTCGACCACCTGTACGAAGAGGTCGCGCGGCTGGAAGCATGGATCAAGGACGGCAAGCTCGACAACCTCAGCCCCGGCGAACCCAATGTAAGCGAAGAAGACCTCCGCTCGTTCCTCGAGGCCAAGAAGGAGCACCCCGTCGGCGCGTAGGCCCCCAAAGAGACAGGGCAGGCTCTCGGCCTGCCCTGCCCTTGCCGCTCTTAAGGCCCCGATCAGTCGTCGTCTTTCTCGTTCTTGTCGTCGTCGCCGTCATCGTCGTCGTCCTCTTCGACCTTGAGCACCTTGCCGTCGGCGCTGACTTTCACCTCGTAGCGCTTCTCGCCGGCTTTGCCTTCCAGTTCGTAGACGACGGTTTCGCCCCTGGTCTTCTTTTCGGCCTCGTCGAAGACGATTCCCTTCACGGCCTCCTGGGCGGCTTTGAGGACGGCCTCGGGCACGTCCTTCAGCGCCAACTTCTCCTCCTTGCCTTCGCCTTCGCCGGCACGGACGGAGAGTCCCAAAACCCCGCAAACCAGCATCGCGCACAGCGCCCTCGGCCATCGGACGTTCGTATTCATGGGTATCGCTCCTTTTCCTGGGACGCGCAGATCCATGGGCCGCCCGCGCTGGACGGACCTCAAGGCGGCGCTCGACTTGTCCTGCCTAAAATTCATCCGACGACGCGGGCGGCGGGGGCGGCGTCCGGGGCCGCACGTCCACGTCTTCGTCGTCTTCCTCGATCTTCACGATCTGCGCATCCGGCGTGAGTTCGATCTCGTAGCGCTTGAGGCCGACCCGGCCTTTGAGTTCGTAAACGACCTTCCCGTCTTCGACCTCCCGTTCGTAGCCGGTCAGGACGAAACCTTGCAGCGCGCGCTCGGCCGCTTCGCGCAGTCCCGCCGGCAAGCCTTCGTCGGCGCGAGGCGCCGCAGCCTGTGCCGGCGCCGCTTCCCCTGGAGCCGGGGCGGGCGGCTCGAGGCGCGGGGCCTCCGCGCCGGGCGCGGTTTCGACAAGGCGGCCGATCGGTTCCCCGGCCGCCGTAAGCGGAGCCGGCGCGGAACGGTTCGACCCGGAGGCGAGCCACGCGCCCACGCCGACCAGCGACAGGATGGCGAGCAGCGCCGCCGCGGCGAGCGCGGTCGGAAAGCCGCTCGAAAGGCCCGCGTGGACGAGGGCCTCCGCGGGGTCGGCGCCGGTCAGTCCCGCGGCAGGCACCGCCCCGCTCGGCGTCCCAGCCAGGCTCGCGTCGAGGGCGGCACAGAGTGAAGCCGGAGCGGTTTCGGCGCCGGCCTGCCGCAGCATGCAGGCGAGGAGGATCAGCGAGAGCGGGAGCCCGCGCTGGCGCAGCCGCTCGCGCAGGGCATGCAGCGCCCGGGAAAGCCGGTCGCGGACGGTCTCGCGCGGCGCATCCAGTGCCTCCGCGGCCGCGGCCACGTCCAGACCTTCCTGGCAACAGAGGGTCACGACGGCGCGGTCCTGGAGATCCAGTTCGGCGACGGCGTCTCGGACCAAGCGCAGGACTTCGCCTTGTTCGGCCAGGCCCGCCGGGGTGGCGTGGGATACCGTTCGTTCGCTTCGCATGTCCGCCTCCCGTTGCGCCCGGTTCCGGCGCGCGCGAGCCAGATCGAGCGCGCACTGGACCACGGCGCGGTAGACCGCGGCCTGGAAGGCCCTCGCGTCCTCGAAGCCCTGGGTGCGCGAGAGCAGTTTCAGGAACGCCTGCTGCACGGCGTCCTCGGCATCGGCCTCGGCGCTCAGGATGCGCAGGGCGATCGCGTAAGCTCGATCGCGCTGCCACTTGAGCAGTTCGCCCAAGGCCGCGGCGTCCCGTGCGGCGCGCCAGCGGTGCAGGCGCTCGTCGATCCAGGTTGCGGTGCCGATTGCGCTCATGCGGTTCTCAAGGCCAGATCACCCCTTCACGCGCAGTCCAGCGTCTTCGCGGCGTGGAAAACTTCAAGAAAACCGATTCTCCCGAGGATTACCAAGAGAACTCGTGCCGGCGGGGACCGCGATCCCCAAGACTCGCCCGCCGGCGCCCGGTGGGCCCCGAGGGGGCTCCGATCTTTATTACGTTATGCAGATAAAGACTCTGGACGAATGGCCCGCGGAACGGAAAATAGCCTTTTTATCCCTACGGAGCCGCCAGCACCCTTGAGTACCGCGCCGCAGACGCACGAAGCCCGGCAGGACGCCGCCACGCGGGAATTCGAATACCGCACCCGCTGCCGCGTGATCCGCAAGATCGCCGATGGCGGGATGGGCAGCGTCTACATGGGCGAGCAGATCGGCGAGGCCGGTTTCGCCAAGACCGTCGCCCTGAAGGTCATCAAGTCCGACCGCATCCAGGACCAGATGGCGCTGCAGATGTTTCTGGACGAGGCGCGCCTGACGGCGGACCTCGTGCACACCAACATCGCGCAGGTCTACAACCTGGGTTGTTACAAGGGCCGCTACTTCATCGTGATGGAGTACATGCACGCGAAGACGCTCTCCGAGTATCTCCAATACTTCCTCAAGCTCGAACGGCTGCCGCCGACGGACATGGCCGCGTTTATCATCAGTCGCGTCTGCCGCGGGCTCCACTACGCCCACACCAAGCGCGACCGTTCGGGGCGCCCGCTGAACATCGTCCATCGCGACGTGACGCCTTCCAACGTGATGATCGACTTCCGCGGCGCGGTGAAGCTCACCGACTTCGGCATCGCCAAGGCGCTGAAGATGCCCAAGCCCGACGAGAAGCGCGTCATCATGGGCAAGTACCCGTACATGGCCCCGGAGCAGGCCGCTGCCCGGCCGACCGACGCGCGCAGCGACCTTTTCTCCCTGGGGCTGGTGCTCTACGAACTGCTGACCGGCGCGCGCGTCTACACCCCGCGCACGCGGCGTACCCTGGTCGAGCAGATGACGAAGTACAAGATCAAAGACCCGCGCAAGATCGTCCCCGACCTGCCCGACGAACTCGTCGAGATCAACATGAAGGCGCTGGAGATGAAGCCCGAGAACCGCTGGCAGTCCGCCCGCGACCTCGGCGACCGGCTCGAGACCTTCATGTACGGGAAGGGCTACGGCCCCACCAACGAGAAACTCGCCGACCACGTCCGCGAACTCTGGCCCGAGACCGACGCCGACCGGATGGAGTGAAGCGGTCGAGGCCTTCCATCCCCGGCGCTCCGGCAGACCAACGTTCAGTCCAGCTCCACTTCCCACAGGATCGGGCAGTGGTCGCTCAACTTCGCCAGACGCGGGCCGTAGAGGACCTCGATGCGCCGCAGCCGGCGGGCGAGGGCGGGGGAGAGCCAGGTGTAGTCGATGCGTCCGCGCGGCACGTTGCTGTCGATGGTGAGGCCGGGTTCGCGCGGATGCAGCTTGCGGAATGCATCCACCCACCTCGCTCGCGCCAGAGCGCGGTAGACGTCGGTGCGCAGTTCGACGTGGGTGGCTTGGCGCAGGACCGGCCCCGGGACCTGCCGCAACGGGCGCGGGGGGCCGCCTTGGGTCCAGCCCGCCGTTCCGGCCATCCCTCCGTGATCGTACTTCACGCGCAGGATCGGGTGGTCGTTCAGGCGCACGCGCGTGGTCGCGCGCCCTAGCCGCACGCCGTTGACGGATTCACCGGGCGCGACGCTGTTCAGGTCGCCGACCAGCGAACAGAACCCCCCGAAATGCGGCTTCATCGCGCGCAGGATCGTGCGGACCTCGGCCAGGCGCGCCGATTCCAGGAACGGGTCGAGGTGCGTGTTGAAGAAGCGCCACTCGCGTCCGCCGTCCAGCGGGAGCAGGACTTCCTGGTAGCCGTGGCGGAAGTGGTCCTGGTCGTCGTGCCAGACCGCGCGCGCCCCGGCCAGAGAGGTGAGGACGACCGGCTGGAAGCCGCCGACCGTCCAATGCGGGAAGGCCTGCATGCGCAGGACATCGGCGACTTGGCGCAGGATGCGTTCGCCGCGGGCGTGCCAGCCGTTGCATTCCTGGAGCGCGACGACGTGCGGGCGCAGGGCGCGGATTTCCCGCAGCAGCCCGTCGAGCCGCCCTTCGCTCGCGCCTTCGAGGATATTCCAGTTGAGGATACGAAGACGCCCCGCGGGCACGCGGGGCGTCTTGGGTTTCGGAGAGCGCGCGGCGCGGGGCATTACGGCTGGGGCTTCTCGGGCGCCGCGTTGGGGTCCATCCGCCGGGGCTGGTAGGCGTAGGGGTAGAGTTCCTTGAGTTGCTTGTCCATGAAACCGATCAGATCCTCGCGGGTCTTCTCGATATCCTTGCGCACGGCCTGGAAGGACTCGGCCACGTCCACCTTGATCTTGTTGTCGAGGCGGCCGTCGAAGTCGCGGCGCACGGACTCGAGCTGGTCGCGCAGGTTCTTCTGCAAGTCGTCGCGGTTCTGGTCGAGGGACTTGGCGAGCTTCTCCTCGGCGCCGCGGATCTGTTCCTGGACTTTGGAGATGTCCTCGTTGATGCGGTTCTCGAGCCGCCCGCGCACGCCGTCCACGGACTCCTGCATGGACTTGAGGTCTCCTTCGAGCTTGGCGATCCGGGACTCGAGTTCGCCGGCCTTCTTGGAGGCCGAGGTCGCGGAGGAGCGGGCCTCCTGATCTTCGCAGCCGCTGAGTCCGATCAGGACCAGAGCCAGCACGGCGAGTCGGAGCGGGACGCGGTCGAACGTGCGCATCGGGAGCCTCCCTGCGGGGCGACCTCTAAGAATTTGGCGTAAAAGACCTTCCACTTATCCCGCGTTTCCGCCGCCTTGTCAAGGCCAAGGGACCCCCTATTCCCGGTCCCGGCCTTCCTTGGATTTGGACAGTTCCGCCGAGAGCGTACGCAGGAACGCCCCGAACTGGGCCTCGTTGCGCTTGTCGATCTCGACCAGGTTCTCGTGGGCCCGCAGGATGATCTCGCGCCGCTCATCCGAGGCCATCTCCTTGATCGGCAGGGCTTCCATCTCGAGCTTGCTCAAGTCCACCGTCCCGACGATCCGGACGAAGCGGTCCACTCCGAGGATGTTCAGGAGTTCGCGGCATTCTTCGTTGACGTTGACCGCCGCAACGATCCCCCCGGTCAGGAGTTCGGGATCCACGGGCGCCCCTTCGGCGGTCTTATTCAGCGAGTTTCTGAGCAGGCCAAGGGCTTCCTCGGGGGTGAGCGCTTCCAGGTCGTCTTCGTGCGCGGCCAGGGCCTGTTCGGCGGTGGCGCGGACCGCGGCGTCGGGGTCCGAGCCCTCCACCACTGGGAAACGCCCGCTGTCCTTGCGCAGGGACGTGTAGATGCCGACGATGCAGCCCATGAAGGTGCTGTCCATCCCGCGGCATTCGCAGAGATCGAAGAGGAAACGGCGGAAGCCGGCGAGCCGCTGCTCGTCGGCGAATTCCTGCAGGGCGGGCGCGGTCATCATGTTCCCGGAGCCCGTGACGCGGATGATCACCATCCCCGCGCCGCGCGCCACCGACAACCGGTTGGGAGCACTGCTGGAACGTGAGCCCTTGCCGCCGGCCTTCGTACCTTTGTCGGAACTCATTGCGAAGCGTACGGTCCTTTCCCAGCGGCCATCCGGAAGCCGCCGGCCACGAGCCGGAGCCTCCGCCGCTTGACACGCCGTGGCCTGGCGTCAAGAAAGCAGGAGGAAGTATGCCATTGGAGCGGCTAAAGTCTACTGCACCAAGGGTCATGGGGTGGCTGAATTCCGTTTAAGTCCAGGCACAGGTGCAGGATGTAGAATTGAGACGCCGCCGGTTCGTGCATTTCCCGCCACCGGCTGGGAGATTGACAAGGCTCGCTATTGGCCTAAAAATGTGTAGCTCACACGAGTGAGCATGGAGTAATACCATGCCCGATACCGCTGCGCTGGGGTTGGACTTCGGCACCGAGTCGGTCCGCGCGCTCCTGGTTGATACCCGCACCGGGCAGGAACTGGGCGTGGGCGTAGCTCCCTACGCGCATGGTGTTATAGACCGTGCCTTGCCTCACCCGGATCGCACCATCCGGCTCGGCGACGACTGGGCGCTCCAGGATCCGCGGGACTACCTCGACGGCCTTATTCAGGCCGTGCGCGAAGCCTTGGCCTCCGCACGCTCCAAGGTGGAGCGGATCGCAGGCATCGGGGTCGATTTCACGGCTTGTACGGTCCTGCCCGCTCGCGCGGACGGCACGCCGCTCTGCTTCGACTCCGCCTCTTCGCACCAGCCCCACGCCTACGTGAAACTGTGGAAGCACCACGGCGCGCAGGCCCAGGCCGACGCGCTGAACCGCCTGGCGCGCGAGCGCAGCGAAGGCTTCTTGCGCCGCTACGGCGCCGGCGTCTCCTGCGAATGGATGATTCCCAAGGCCCACGAGCTGGCCGAGGAAGCGCCGGACCTCTTCGACGCGGCCGAGAAATGGATCGAGGCCGGCGACTGGATCGTCTGGCAGCTTACGGGCGTGGAATCCCGCAACGCCTGCGCCGCGGGGTACAAGGGCTGCTGGAGCGCCGCCGAGGGCCTGCCGAGCGACGAGTTTCTGGCGGCGCTGCACCCCCGGCTCGCGAGCCTGCGCGGAAAAATGGAGGGCCCGGTGCGGCCGGCGGGCGCGCGCGTGGGCGGGCTGACCCCCGAGTGGGCGAAGCAGCTCGAACTGCCCGAAGGCCTGCCCGTCGGTGCGGCGATCATCGACGCGCATGCGGCCGTGCCCGCCTCGGGCCTCTCCAAGCCCGGCGATCTGGGCATCATCCTGGGCACCAGCTTCTGCCACATGCTCCTCGGCGCGCCCGGCGCGCGGGACGACTGCGAGGGCATCGCGGGGTCCGTCAAAGAAGGCATCCTGCCGGGGCTGATGGGCTACGAGGCAGGGCAGGCCGGCGGCGGCGACTTGTGGGCCTGGTGCGTGCGGACCTGCGGCAACGAGAAAATCCTCCAGGAAGCCCACACCAAGAAGTGGACGCTGCACGAATCCATCGCGCTCCGCGCGGCCGGCTACAAGCCCGGCGGGACGGGGCTGCTCGCCCTGGACTGGCTCAACGGCAACCGCAGCCCGCTGAACCGGCCTGAACTGAGCGGGCTCATCGTGGGGCTGACCCTGGCCACCAAGCCCGAGGCGATCTACCGCGCGCTCCAGGAAAGCCTGGCTTTCGGGACGCGCGTGATCGTGGAGAACTTCGAACGGCAGGGCCTGCCGGTGTCGCGGATCGTGACCAGCGGCGGCATCGCGCAGAAGGATCCGGCTTTCCTTCAGATCCTGGCCGACGTGTCGGGGCGCCAGATCGAGGTCGCGCGCAGCGCGCAGGCCTGCGCGGTGGGCGCTGCGATCCTGGGCGCCGTCGCGGCCGGCGCGGAAGGCGGCGGATACGACTCCTTCGAAGCCGCCGCGGGCGCGATGGGCGGCGTGAAGGCGCAGTCCTTCAAGCCCCAGGCCGAAGCCGGGAAGGTCTACGACGAACTTTTCCACGACTACGTTCTCCTGGCCGATCACTTCGGGCGGGGCGGCTGCGAGGTGATGGCCCGCCTGCGCGCGTTGCGCGGCGAGCGCTGACGCGGAGCCGGAGTTCGCGATTGGGACTTGGCCCGCGCCCCATGCGCGCTACCATGATCCCAACTCGACCGAACCTCTTACCCAGGAGACCGAACCATGCTCGCGAAAATCCAGAAGCTGCTGGGGGCCAACGAGAGCCTGCTGGCGCATGAGTGCAAGACGATCTCCAAGGACCGCCTGTACCTGCCCGGCCCGGATTACGTGGACCGCGTCTTCACCGCGACCGACCGCGGCCCGGCCGTGCTCCGCAACATGCAGCACACCTTCGACCACGGGCGGCTGGCCGGGACGGGGTTCTTGAGCATTCTTCCGGTGGACCAGGGCATCGAGCACGCCGCCGGCGCCAGCTTCGCGCCGAACCCCGACTACTTCGACCCCAAGAACATCGTCGAACTGGCCATCGAAGGCGGCTGCAACGCGGTGGCGAGCACCTTCGGCGTGCTGGGCGTCGTGGCGCGCAAGTACGCGCACAAGATTCCCTTCATGCTGAAGCTCAACCACAACGAAATGCTCAGCTACCCGAACATCCACGACCAGACGCCCTTCGCCAGCGTGGAGCGGGCCTTCGAGATGGGCTGCACCTCCGTCGGCGCGACGATCTACTGGGGCGACCCGGAATGCCGCCGCCAGCTTCAGGAGATCAGCGAAGCCTTCTCCGCCGCGCACGAACTGGGCATGTTCACCGTCCTCTGGTGCTACACGCGCAACAAGGCCTTCAAGACGCAGGATAAGGACTACCACGTCAGCGCCGACCTCACCGGCCAGGCCAACCACCTGGGCGTGACGATCCAGGCCGACATCATCAAGCAGAAGCTGCCCGAGAACAACGGCGGCTACACCGCGCTGAAATTCGGCAAAACGCACGACTTGGTCTACAGCAAGCTGTCCAGCGATAACCCCATCGACCTCTGCCGCTACCAGGTCGCCAACTGCTACATGGGCCGCATCGGCCTGATCAACTCCGGCGGCGCCAGCGGCAAGCACGACCTCGAAGACGCCACCGCGACGGCGGTGATCAACAAGCGCGCCGGCGGCATGGGCCTGATCAGCGGCCGCAAGGCCTTCCAGCGCCCGCGCAAGGAAGGCATCGAGCTGCTCAACACGATCCAGGACGTGTACCTGTGCAAGGAAATCACGGTCGCCTGAGCCTCGCGAGCGGAACGCATCCGGAAACGGGGCGGGGCAACCCGCCCCGTTTTTTTGGGGTCGCCATGGATCGTCAGAACACGTTCGCCGACCTGAAAGCCCGCGTCACGGCATTCCGCGATGCGCGGGACTGGGCGCGGTTCCACCGGCCCAAGGATCTGGCCGCGGCGCTCGCCATCGAGGCCGGCGAGTTGCAGGAACTGTTCCTCTGGAAATCGCATGAAGAGATCGACGCCTTGCTGGCGACCGAGGCCGGCCGCGCGCGGCTGGAGGAGGAACTGGCGGACGTCCAGATTTTCCTGCTGCACCTGGCCGTGTGCTGCGGGGTGGACGTTTCCGAGGCCGTGGCGCGGAAGCTGGCGAATAACGAAGCCAAGTACCCCGTCGATAAGAGCCGGGGTTCGGCGAAGAAGTATACGGAGCTGGAGCGGACCGGCGATTGAAGCGAACTATTCGCAATTTTGCTAACAATGCGGTATGCTCCAGGAGTTCGTAGATGCCACGCACCCGGGTGGTTCTGTTCAAGGAAGAAGGAGGTGGCGCGCCGTTGCTGGCTTGGCTGGACCGGCTCGATGAGAAGGCTCGTGCCAAATGCGTGGTTCGGATTGAGCGGTTGGCCGAAATAGGACACGCATTACGGCGTCCTGAGGCGGACTTCCTTCGCGATGGCATATATGAACTGCGCACCCATAGGGGGCATGTTCAGTACCGCATGTTGTATTTCTTTCACGGTCGTAGCGCCGTAGTGCTTTCGCACGGCTTCTCCAAGGAGAAGCGGGTTCCACCCGTGGAGATAGAGCTGGCCATTTCGCGCAAGAAGATGTTCGAAGCGCATCCTGCGCGGCACACGTTGGAGACGAAGCTATGAAACGCAAGGCAGCCAGGACGTCCGACGGATTAAAAATCCTGCAGCATCGATATTACGCCGGGAAGCCCAGGTCCTTGGCTGCGTTGGAGCAGGCGCGCCTTGAAGATGGCGTGGCTCGTACGATTCAAGAGCTTCGCAGGAAAGCAGGACTTTCGCAGCGCGAATTGGCGGCACGCATCGGGACCACGGCGTCCGTCATTAGCAGGCTGGAAGCTGCCGATTACGAAAGCCATTCGCTATCCATGCTGAAACGCATCGCTCAGGCCTTGAACAAGCGGCTTGAAGTCAAGTTCGTCGATGTGCGGCGGTCCCGAACGGCTTGAGTTTGAATGGCATCCAGTGGAAAGGCAGCGTCCATGCGGAACCTCTCGATCGTAATGCCCGCACTATTCCTGGTCCTCGGCGCGCGCGCCTGGGCCGTCGCGGATCTCAAGGCCGATCCGCCGCCCCCATGCCGCCCACCGTCGCCGAGGGCGCGAAACTCGCCGTCGTCTACGAGGAAGCCAAGAAGTTCTTCGAAGGCCCCGCGTGGAACCCGAAAGAACAGAAGCTCTATTTCACCTCCTTCGGCGGCAAGACCAGCTTGAAGGTCATGCGTCTGGAGGAACCGGGCAAGGCCATCGTCTGGCTCGACCACACCGAGGGCGTCAACGGGACGTGGCTCGGGCAGGACGGACGTCTGATCGGCGCGCAGGCCTACGGGCACCGCGTGATGAGCTACGACCTGGGCGGAGACGGGCCGAAAGACCCGAAGGCGCTCTACGAGAACGTTGAGCTGCACCAGCCCAATGACGTCTGTCAGACGCCCAACGGCGACATCTACTTCTCCGACCCGGACTTCAAAGGCAAGACCGCCAGCGCCGTCTACGTGCTCAAGCCCGACGGCGCGGTTAAGAAGGTCCTGACCGATATGGCCGTGACGAACGGGCTGATCGCGAGCCTCGACGGAAAGACCCTTTACGTCGGCGACAGCCACAAGAAGCACTGGCGCGCGTACCCGATCCTGGAAGACGGCACGGTCGGGGAGGGCAAGCTCTTCTTCGAACCCAAGACCGAGAGCAAGGCCGATCCCGACGGCATGAGCATCGATGAAAAGGGAAACCTCTACTTCACCGGCATGGGCGGGGTCTGGGTGGTCGCGCCGGATGGCGCGGCGCTGGGCTTCATTCCCATCCCGGAGTTCTGCAGCAACGTCACGTTTGGCGGGAGCGACGGTAAGACCCTGTACTGCACGTGCAGCGGCAAGGTCTACAGCCTGGCGATGAACCTCCGTGGCGGGGCCTTTGCCACGCACAAGTGATCGTCCGCCGATCCGCACGCTCCGTGTTTGCCTTTGCGGATGTCTGCTTCGAACCTGATGCGGCGGCGTTGTCGAGCGTCGCGGTCTGAATTTATAACCAAATGTATTGAAATGAGTTGCGCGAACGGCTTGGAATCGGTCCAGGACCCCTCTGTGCTGGTCCACGGTTTGCCTTAGGTAAGGTGGTCAGGCAAGCGGACAGGAGGCTACGCCAATGTCCAGCATCGATCTCAGCAACGCCAAGACCCGCGTGATTCGAGGCGAGCATTGCATGGAGTCGGCGCCGACCCCGCCGGTGGCGTATCTCTTCGGTGCGGGAACGCCCCGGCCCTTGCGCCTTAACACCGTGATCGTCTTCGGGCGCGAACCGGACGTGACCGTGCACCTGGAAGGGAAATTCGTGAGCCGCCACCATGCGCGACTGGCCGTCCTGCGCGGGGGCCGCGTGGTGCTGGAAGATCTGGGTACGACCAACGGCACCTGGATGGGCGAGACCAGGCTCGAGGCGCACCTGCCGCGGCAACTGGGCGACAACGCCTGCTTCCGGATCAGCAATCGCCTCTTCTGGGTGGTGTTGGGGCCTTCGGCGGAGCGGATCGAGGCTCCGGTCGCGCGGCTGCCCAAACCTCAGGCGCTTCAGAAGCCCTCCAGCCTGGGCGAAGCGACCGAGCGCGTCCTGCCGCCGCTGGATCCCGCGAAGGTCCGTGACGTGCTGACCACCGTCCCATTGAAGCTCGAAGCCGGCGCCCATGGCCGCACCGACTTGCCGAACGCGGCTCAGACGGGCGGGAACCTGTTCGGCGCTCTCACGCCGTGGTCCGTGCCGGTGCTGCTGCACCATCTCTATACGACTCGGCAGACCGGCGATCTCGAACTGCGCGGCCCGGAGCGGCGCTATGCGATCCGCATGGAGAGCGGGCGCATGGTCTTCGCCTACGCCCTGTGCGCGGCGGCCGCGCCGCTCTGCTTCGACGACCAGCCCGCGGTGAAAGGGCGCGAAGCCCTGTTGCTGGCGGCAAGCGTGGAGTGCGGCGAGTTCCGGTTCATAAGCGGCGCGAAGGCCACGCGGACCTGGAATGTGATGACGCCGACCCTGCCGCTGCTCTTCGAGGCCTGCTGGAGCGTGGAGCGGCGCGAGACGACGGCGCTGCGCGAGGCCTGCGCGTGAGCTACTTCTCGATGTCCACGTCGTCGCGGTTGCCGTACTCGCGCCAGGAACCCATATAATTCGCCGTGTCCGCGAAACCCATCAGGAGCAGGCTGAACTGCAAGTGCGCGGCGCGCCCTCCGGACTGGCAATAGACGGCCAGCGGCTGGCCTGGGCGGACGCAGGCGGCGCGCAGGATCCCGTGGATCTCCTGCGGCGAGCGCCAGACATGGTAGGGCTGTTCCTTGCTGTTGGGATCGGCCTGCTTCGGGCTGACGGCTTCCAGGAAGGCGTCGAAGGGCAGGTTCACCGCGCCGGGAATATGTCCGCCGTGCTTGGCGCGCACGTCGGCGCCCATGAACTCCTGATAGGTGCGCGCGTCGAGGAGCGTCGAGGCGGGCATCTCGCCTGGCGTCGCGTGGGGCCGGAAGCGCGCGACATCCTCCAGGCCCAGGACGTTCCGCGGCGTCTGGAGCGGCTGCCAGGCGCCCTCGCGCGCGGGAGGTGGGTCGCGAGTGACCTCGCGCGCTTCGTCGCGCCACTTGTTCAGCCCGCCGTTGAGGATCGCGACGCGCTCGTGGCCGCTCGCCCAAATCGTGAGCCAGACGCGCGCGGCCAGGCGCCCGCCTTCGGCGTCGTAGACGACCACGCGGCTGTCGGGGTCGATCCCCGCGGCGCGCGCGAGCGCGCCGAGGGCTTCGGGGCTGGGCAGGTAATGCGGGGGCGCTTGGTGTCCTGAAGCGGGTCGGACTCGATGTTCACCGCTCCGGGGAGATGCCCCGACCGGAAGCCCTCGGCGGGGCGGGCGTCCACCACGACCAGCTTGGGCTCGGCCGGGTTCTTGGGATCCTTCCCGATCCAGGCGGCGAGCTGCGCGGTCTCGACGAGCAGTTCCGGGCGCGCGTAGGCCGCCGGCGCGGGCGGCTCGCCATGCGCCGGGCGCAACGGGGTCTCCTGGCCGCACGCAAGGTCCGGCGCGCCGGCGAGGAGCAGGGCGCAGAGCATCCCCGCGCGCGCGCGCCGCGCGAACCGCTTGACGGGCTGCCCGTGATTCATGCGGCCGATTCCTAGACGGTCATGACTTCCTTGGACTTCTTCTCAAAGAGTTCGTCGAGCTGGGTTTCGTACTGCTTGGTGAGTTCCTGGACGTCGTCCTTGGCCTGTTTCAGCGCGTCTTCGCTTACGCCGGCGGCGCCTTTGTTGCCGTCGACGTGCTTCATCGCGTCCTTGCGGATGTTGCGCAGGGCGACCTTGTGCTGCTCCAGGCGCTCCTTGATCATCTTGACGGTCTGGGTGCGCCGCTCTTCGGACATCGGCGGGAAGGCGAGGCGGATGATCTTGCCGTCGTTGTTCGGCGTGATGCCCAGATCGCTGGCCTGCAGCGCCTTCTCGATCTCCTTGAGCGTGTTCGGATCGAACGGCTTGACGATCAGCATCTGGCTGCCCTGCTTGGTAACCAAGGCAACCGATTTCAGCGAAACCACGCCGCCGTACGAGGGGATGTCCACGTGCACGCTGTCGAGCAATTCGATGGAGGCCTCGCCCGTGCGCACGCCTTTCAGGAAGTGCTCGTAGTCGGCGATGGTCTTGATCATGCGGTCTTCGCCGTCCAGCAATGCTTCGTCGATATCCATGCGGGAACCCTCGCGAGCCGGTAAGCGCTTTCAATCTATCCCCAGGGCGGGGCGGGTGCAACGCGAAGCGCGTCGCGGGTTGGCGTACGCGGCGGTCCGCTCTACACTCTCCGCATGCCCGCCCGCCCGCCCGCCGCCGAAGCCGCCGGCGAACGCCTCGCGCGTTCGCTGCAATACTTCAAGGGCGTCGGCCCCAAGCGCTACGAGCTGCTCGAACGCCTGCTGCTGCGGCGCGTCGAAGACCTGCTCCATTTCTGGCCCGTCGACCACAAGGACCGCGCGAGTCTGACGCCGCTGGCGCGCCTGCGCCCGGGGCAGGAGGCCAACGTCCGCGCGCAGGTCGTCGACGTCCAGGCCAAGATCTTGTACCGCGCGGGCAAACACCGCGTCGAGGCGCTGCTCCACGACGAATCCGGCGACGGCTTCGCCGTCTGGTGGAGCCCTTACGTCCTGGAGAAACTCGACCCGGGGACGTGGTGCTTCTTCTCCGGGAAGGTCGTGGCCAACAAGCAGGGCGGCGTGGAACTCTCGCATCCCGAGTTCGAGATTCTGGGCAAGGAGGATCTCGGCGCGGACCTCCTGACCGGCGCACCGGCTGGCGAAGCCGCCCGGCCCGCGCCGCCGTCCACGTCCGAGCACCCGGATTTCGGGCGCATCGTGCCGGTGTACAGCCTGCGCCCGCGGCAGCGCCGGCCCGACGGGACCGAACCGCCCGAGGTGAAGCTCTCGCAGTCGGTCCTGCGCAAGCTGATCTGGCAGGCCTTGGCCTGTGGCGCGCCCGACGACCTGGCCGAAGCCCTGCCCGAAGGCCTGCGCGGGAAGCGCGGCTTGCCGCCGCTGCCCGAGGCCGTGCGGCAGTTTCACTTTCCAAAGAGCTTCGAGTCCCGCGACCGCGCGCGGCGGCGGCTGGCGTACGAGGAACTCTTCATGCTCGCGCTGGGCATGGGCCTGCGGCGCGAGCAGGTCGCGCGGCGGCAGACCGCGCGGAAGCTGCCCATGGGCCCGAACGTGCGCAAACGTATCGAGGCGCGCCTGCCGTTCGAGCTGACCGAGGCGCAGCGCGCCGCGCTGGAAGAGATCGCCGCGGACCTGGCGCAAGCACGCCCGATGAACCGGCTCCTGCAGGGCGACGTGGGTTGCGGGAAGACGGCCGTGGCCGTCTCGGCGATGCTCCTGGCCGTCGCGCACGGCGCGCAGGCGGCCCTGCTCGCGCCGACGGAAGTCCTCGCCGAACAGCACGCGCGCACGCTCGCGGACCTGCTGAAGGGCTCGCGCGTGAACGTCAGCCTCCTGCGCGGCCAGCGCGCAAAGAAGGAGCGCGAGGTTTTCCTGGCGCATCTGGCTTCCGGCGATCTGCACATCGCCGTCGGCACGCACGCGCTGTTGGGCGAGGACGTGAAGTTCAAAAACCTCGCGCTGGTGGTCGTGGACGAGCAGCACAAATTCGGCGTGCGGCAGCGCATGGCGCTGCGCGCGAAAGGGGCCGCGCCGCACGTGCTGGTGATGACCGCCACGCCGATCCCGCGCACGCTGGGCCTGACCCTTTATAGCGACCTCGACGTGACCACCATCACGGGCTTCCCGCCGGGGCGCGGCGAGGTCGTCACGCGCTGGGTCAAGGAGAAGGATCGCACCAAGGTCTACGAACTGCTGATCGCCGAAGCGCGCAAGGGCCACGCCGCGTACGTCGTCCTGCCGCGCATCGAAGGCGACGGGATCGAAAGCGAAGGCGGAACGGGCGAGAAGCTCTGGAGCGAGGTGAAGGGCGTCGAGGATGAGCGCAAGCGCCTCGCGCGGCACCTGCCTTCGCTGCGCATCGAGGCCTTGCACGGGCGAATGAAAGCGGAAGAAAAGGACGCGGTTCTGGCCCGGCTGCGCGAGGGCAGGCTCGACGTGCTCGTCAGCACCCTCGTCGTGGAAGTCGGCATCGACCTGCCCACCGCGACGGTGATGCTGATCGAGAATGCCGAGCGCTTCGGGCTGGCCGGCCTGCACCAGCTTCGCGGCCGCGTCGGGCGCAGCGGGCTCAAGAGCTGGTGCTTCTTCTTCGGCGAGGCCAAGACGAAGGACGCGCGCGAGCGGCTCAAGGCCTTCGCGAAGATCAAGGACGGCTTCGAGATCGCCGAGGAGGATTTCCGCCTGCGCGGGCCGGGGCAATTCTTCGGGACCGAGCAGAGCGGCCTGCCCGAACTGGCCGTCGCCGACCTCGCCCGTGACCGCGAGATTCTCCTGCACGCGCGCGACGACGCCGCCGAACTGCTCAAACGCGACCCGGACCTCCGCAAGCCCGAGTACGCCGAACTCCGCCGCCGCATTCGCCGCGACTTCGCCCAGCGCCTGGGCCTGGTCGATATGGGCTGACCGAGCCGTACGCGAGGCGTCATTCCTTCTGGCGCAAAGTTTTGAAGAACCAGGGGGCCCGCGGCGCAGGCGGCACTTTCCCGGTCTTGGCGGCCTCCTGGAGGATCGCGACAGCACGTCGTTGGGTATACCGGTCCATTTCTCCGATCCACAGGCCGCGAATCACCAAGCATGAAGTTTGAATCTGTGCTTCTGCACGAATTTCCTCAAGGCGCGCACCTATTTCAGTTTTACTGGCGCCAGCATTGAGTGCGGGCCAAAGATCGAGAACGTTGAACTCGGTCATGGCTTCGAAAGAGCCCTGCTGGCTTTCAATGACTATTTGGATTCCACTAAAGGTGGCTCGTAGATTACTATTCTGGAAGAATTCTGGAAGGAATTGGCGAAGCGTAACACGCTGCTTGTTGATCGAATACCGAGGGGCATTGGCAAAGGAGTTGGTGAAATGGGGAATAGGCCCAAACAGGTAGTCCATGGTCTCCTTGAGGTCCTTGTCTTTGAGTTCGAGGTTGCGTTCCTCGTCTAAATACACCTCGCATGCCTTTTCCACATCGTTCATGGGAATCGGCTCCAACGCCGGGTGCATGAATTTGTCCATCCAAGTTTCATAGACTTCCCTGAGTCTGTAGTCCGCGAGAAGTGTCAACCGTCCTGGTTTGTCAATCCTCACGTTTTCAAGAACATCCACGAACTGACCCCAAGGGTATAGGAAAAGATGCTCGCCAGACCTCTTGGTCAGGTACTCTGCAACGGATGAAGAATCTCTTAGATCCCAAGCGTAAGACTCGCCTTTGCCATTGCGCGTCTTGGGCAGGACAAGAGCATATGGGACCAATCTCAAGCGCTTTGCATAAGCGACCGTCGTTACGATGACCTTATGGCCATGCACTGCATAATCCAACTGGCCATTCTCGTTTGGATTGCTCAAATATGAACTTAGTAAACTGCTGGCGCTGCTAGGGCTACCTGGCAAACCGCCCTCGGTTGGGATGATGGCATTTGTTTGGATTGCAGGATCAATCACGACTGCAATTCCGGTAGCCTTGCTGAAATCAGACAAGAGGCTCGCGAGAGGAACTCTTGCTCCAAAGTCCTTAATGCTCCAGGCATGGTGCTGCACTCTCGTGAGCATTTTGCAGACGGTCGGGTCAGGCGGCAGGGCCAATGCAGGGTCCTTTTCTAATTCGGACTCAATGGCCAGCCACTCGGGCGAAACGTGGTCGGCGCTCAGCCGGCGGATCACCATGCGCAGTTCCGCGGTATGAACGGGGTCCGCCGTCAACTGTGTAAGCGCATAGCGTTTTTGTGCTCCCTTCAGGTTGCTTAGTTTGATTATTGATTCGGCGTCTTTAATGGGAATCTGCCAGTACGAGCTTTGCTGCTTGGCAATCTCGATCAATCGGTCGACCGCCTGCCGTCCTGCCTCGTCCAGTTCTTCAGGTTCCAAGGGTGCGGGTTGCGGCGGCGGCTTAGGGGGGCTCTCTTCGCCTTCTTCCGAGAGATTTGGGAACGTGTGGCTCCTGGAAACATTCGAAGGCGGTCCCAAGAAAAAGAACAGGCTGGTCGAAGCACAAATGATGGCTGCGGATACGGCTGCCCAAGGCCAATCAAGGCCAAACCACCGCTTGCGGCCATTCGCGGCATTCGCATCAGGCTTTTCGCGAGTTCCGGCTTCAGGCGTTCGGCTCAGCAGGCAAGACTCAATGCGTTTAAGCGATGCTTGTGCTTCGCAGCCTGGCTGCAGCATGCTTGCCCACGCGCGAGCTTGCAGTGCTACGTCGCGCATGCCTTCGTGCGTGACGATTGTTCCCTTGGCTTGCTCTCCGGGCGGCGCGTGGTCGCCGGACGGGTCCAGAAGACGCAGATACCGTTCGCCGTCCAGGCTCCGCAAATCGTCGGCAGGTTCATTCATGAGCCAATTCCTCAAGCCGTGTTCTTACTTTCCTATGCGCGCGAAATAGGATGACGCCCAAGTGCCCTACGGAAATGTCGAGCAGACTGGCGATCTCGCGGTTGCTCAAAACGCCCGCCATTTTCAGCCGCACGGCCTCTCGCTCCTGGTCGTTCAACGACTCCATGGCTGCCAGCAACCTCTGCCGCGACGACTCTTCCGTTTCGACCGGCTCCGTGGTTTGGTCCGTGGCAGGTGGATTCCTTCCGTACAGGGACTTACGGGCGCGATGAGCTGCGCTTGCCCTGCGGAGGTGCTTGAGAACGCGGTTGCGCGCGATTCGATGTAACCAGGCTCCCAGATTGCCGCTTCCGAACTGATGGCGAGCCGAAAGGGCCTGGGCAAACACATCCTGAGTCAGGTCTTCGGCGTCCTGAAGCGATCCGACGCTTGCGTACACATACCGAAAGACCGCATTCAAGTGGCAAAGGCATGAATCGGCAAATCCGTCCGTTGGGCAAGGCGTGCCGACTCGCGGCGCAGGCAATAGGGCTGGCTCATGCATGACATCATTAATCCGCGAGGGATTGAACATTACAATTCAAATGATGAATTATCGAATAGAACTCGAATTGCCCGAGAAATGCCGCAATTGCCAGGAATTCGGCGAATCCGCTGGAGGGTAGCCCGAGTATGCCGAACTCCGCCGCCGCATTCGCCGCGACTTCGCCCAGCGCCTGGGCCTGGTCGATATGGGGTAACTTCAGTTCCGAGTTCCGAGAAAGACATTAGCCACAGAGTTCACAGCGAGCACAGAGATGAGCATGCTGCCTCCGTGTGCTCTGGGCTCTTTGCGGTCAATTGATGCTACGACTCGCGTGCGAGGACGTAATGCGGCAGGTCGTGGAGGACTTCCTTCGAGGCGGACTCGGGGAGAAAGGCGATCTCGTCGCGGGCGCGCTGGATCTCGTCGTGAGCGACCTTGAGCGCGTATTCAACGGCGCCGCTCCGCTCGAGATGCGGGCGCAGGTTTTCGCGGGTGAGGTTGGGATTGCCGGGCGTGAAGAGGCGCAGGAGGTCCAGTTTCGTCGCGGTCTCGGCGTGCGCCAGCAAATGAATCAGCGGCAGGGTGGGCTCGCCGTTCTTCAGGTCGCTGCCGAGGGACTTGCCCACGGTGGTCTCGACGCCCATCAGGTCCAGGCAGTCGTCCACGATCTGGAAGGCCATGCCCAGGCGCTGCCCGTACAGGAAGAGCTTCTTGCCGTCGGCCTCGGAGGCCCCGGCCAGCAGCGCGCCCAGTTCGGTGGCGGCGCCGAAGAGCTGCGCGGTCTTCTTGTCGATCAGATCGAAGTAGTCTTCCTCGGTCAAACCGGCGTTGAAGCGGCTGGCGATCTGCAGGAGTTCGCCTTCGCAGATCAGGCGCGCGGTGTGGCTCAACTGCTTGTAGGGGCGCGCGTCGTCGAGCCCGCCCAGGACCTCGAAGGCGCGCGAGAAGAGAATGTCGCCGGTCATCACCGCGGCCTTGTTGCCCCACTCGGCGTTGACCGTGGGCACGCTGCGGCGCGTGGCGGCGTCGTCGAGAATGTCGTCGTGGCAGAGCGTGGCGAGGTGGATCATCTCGACCAGCGCGGCGACCTCGGTCGCCAGCGGGGCCTCGCCGCCGAAGGCGCGCGCGGAGAGCAGCAGCAGCGCCGGGCGCAGGCGCTTGCCGCGAAAGCGCTCGATGTGCCGGACCAGGGTCTGGATGAAGCCGTAGCGGCTGCTGAGCTGCCGCGCGAGGACCGCCTCGGTCTGCTCCAACTCGGCCAGCACCGGCGCCACCAGCCGCTGCAAGAGCGCGGCGCGTTCGTCGGGGTTGGTGGAGATCGAGTTGACGCCGTGCACGCGCGATGCTCCGAGGCAAGGGTGCGGACCCGCGGACATTATAGGGGCGCGCCGGGTCGCCACAAGCCGCATCGCAGGATCGGTTTTCGCCCGCCCAATGCCTGTCCCATCTACCCGCCCTGCCGGCGGCGTGGAAGGCCCTGCTTGAAAAGCGCGGCGCGAAGTTCTCCGGATGAAGCGCGGCGAACGTCACACCTCCACGGGCTTCTGCAGCAGCTCCATGAACCGGCTGACGGCGGGTGTGAAGCGCTTGCGCCGGCGGTGAATGATCCCGATGGGCCGGATCAACTCGTCCATCGTCGTGGGGCGCGCGACGAGGCTCCCGCGCGCGACTTCGCGCCGCACGGTCGGCTCGGGCAGGATCGAGACGCCCGCGCCGATCTCCAGGGCCTGCTTGATCGTCTCGATGTTGTCGAACTCCATGGCCATGGCCGGCTCGGCGCGGTAGCGGCGCAGGCAGCGGTCGATCGCCTTGCGGATCGCCAGCTCCGCGTCGAAGGCGACAAAGTTCTCCCCGTCCAAATCGTGCGGCTCGATCCGCTCCTTCCGCGCCAGCTTGTGGTCGGGCCGGCAGATGAAGACCATCTTTTCGCTGCGCAGCGGAATCACGCGGACGGTCCGGTTCGCGGTGGGGTAACTCATGATGCCCAGGTCGGCTTCTTCCCCTTCCACCGCGTCGATGACCTTCTGCGGATGCAGGTACTCCAGCCGGATGCGCGCCTGCGGGTAGTCGGAGATGAACTGGCGGACGTGGTGGCTCATCACGTGGAGCCCCACCGAGTAGATCGCGGCCACGCGAACCGTCCCGGCGATCTGGCTGCGTGTGGACTGGATCCGCGCGGCCACCTGATCGTAGCCGGCCAGGAGCGACCGCACGCCTTCGTAATACTGCTCGCCCTCGGGCGTGAGCTTGAACGGGCGCTTGCTCCGGTCGATCAGCATGACATCGAGGTCGGCTTCAAGATGCGCAACGGTCTGGCTCGCCGCGGCCTGCGAGACGCCGGACGAGCGGGCGCCGCGAGAGAAGCTATGGTATCGAACGACTTCGCAAAAGAGGCGCAGGGCATCTAGGTTCATCGGGCTAAGTTCCTGTCCGCCAAACCGATAGCGCTTGCGCGAGACCTTATATTATAAGTTTTATTAATGTAAACTATATTTCAAATTTGCTCTTGTTTATATATGTTCGAATAGTATGTTCATTAATGTCTTTAGGCTGGACCCCCTATTGGGCTTCCAAAGATTCGGAATGGCCCTGTTTTTGACCAAGAGAACTAATGTTCTTGGTCATGATAATGCCTGATGTTTAAGGCAAAGTGAAGCCTTGTGCACACGAAGGTAAGGTTCCTCTTAAGAGGTGGATGAGATGAAGCGCAAGTTTGGCTTGCCCCCGGCGCACGGGCTTTACGATCCGCAATACGAACACGACGCCTGCGGGGTGGGTTTCCTGGTCGATCTGAAGGCGCGTAAATCGCACGCGATCGTAACCGACGGGTTGAAGATCCTCGAGCACCTGACCCATCGCGGCGCCTGTGGCTGCGAATCGAACACCGGGGACGGCGCGGGGATTCTGATTCAGATGCCGGACGCCTTCTTTCGCCGCGTGGCGAAGGTGCGGCGCTTCGAATTGCCGCCGGTGGGGCAGTACGGCTCGGGCCTGGTCTTCCTGCCGCAGAACCCGCGGGATCGCAAGGTCTGCGGGAAGATCGTGGAGCGGGTGGTCGTCGAGGAAGGCCAGCGCGTGCTGGGCTGGCGCGACGTGCCCGTCGACAACTCCATGCTGGGGCAGTCGGCGAAGGACGCCGAGCCGGTGATCCGGCAGCTCTTCGTCGGACAGGGCGCCGTCCGCCGCGACGACCCGCTGGCCTTCGAGCGCAAGCTCTTCCTGATCCGCAAGCGCGTCGAGCACCTGGTCCGCGCGACCAACATCGAGGAAGAGAAGCTCTTCTACTTCCCCAGTCTCTCGATGCGCACCTTCATCTACAAGGGCATGCTTCTCTCGGAGCAGTTGATCCAGTATTACGCGGACCTGCGCGAGCCCGACGTGGAGAGCGCGCTGGCGATGGTCCACTCGCGCTTCAGCACCAACACCTTCCCGACCTGGGACCTGGCCCATCCGTTCCGTTTCCTGAGCCACAACGGTGAGATCAACACGCTGCGCGGGAATATCAACTGGATGCGCGCGCGCGAGCGGCTCTTCGAGAGCCGTTACTTCACCAAGGCAGAAATGGAACGGATGCTGCCGGTGATCTTCGAGCACGGCAGCGACAGCGCGATCCTGGACAACGCGCTCGAGATGCTCGTGATGTGCGGCCGCTCGCTGGCCCACAGCATGATGATGCTGATTCCCGAGGCCTGGTCCGGCCACGAAACCATGAGCCGGGAAAAGAAGGAGTTCTACGAATTTCACGGCTGCCTGATGGAGCCCTGGGACGGTCCGGCGAGCGTCGCGTTCACCGACGGGACCTGCATCGGCGCGGTGCTGGACCGCAACGGGCTGCGCCCCAGCCGCTACTACGTGACCAAGGACGACCGGGTGATCCTGGCCAGCGAGGTGGGCGTGCTGGACGTCCCGCCCGAGAACGTGCTGCATAAGGGCCGCCTGCAGCCCGGGCGCATGTTCCTGATCGACCTGGACCAGGGGCGCATCATCGGCGACGAGGAGCTCAAACACCAGCTCGCCACCGCCGCGCCCTACGGCGAATACCTGCGCAAGCACCTGGTCTCGCTCGAAGACCTGCCCGAGCCGCCGGAGGTCCACGAGCCCGACCATGATACGGTCTTCGCGCGCCAGCAGGCCTTCGGCTACACCTCCGAAGACCTCAAGATCCTGATGCAGCCGATGGCCACGAGGGGCGAAGAAGCCATCGGCAGCATGGGCAACGACGCGCCGCTGGCGGTGCTCTCCGACCGCCCCCAGCTCCTTTATTCCTACTTCAAGCAGCTCTTCGCGCAGGTGACCAACCCGCCGCTGGACGCGATCCGCGAGGAACTGGTCACCGACGTGGGCACGACCATCGGCGGCACGGGGAACATCCTGGAGCCGGATCCCGAGTCGGTCAGCCGGCAGATCAAGGCGCCCATGTTCGTGCTCAACAATTACGACTTGGCGCGGATCCGCCACAACCCCGACCCGCTCTTCCGCGCCGAGACGATTCCGATCCTCTTCGAGGTGCCGGACGATCCCGAGAAGGCCGGCGCGGCGCTCGAGAACGCCATGCGCGAGCTGTACGACAACGCGGAGCGCGCGATCCACGGCGGCGGGAAGATCCTGATCCTCTCGGATCGCGGCGTGGACGAGAAGCACGCGCCGATCCCCGCGCTGCTGGCGACCTCGGGCCTCTACCATCACCTCGTCCGCACCGGCCTGCGCTCGCGGACCGGGCTGGTCCTGGAGAGCGGTGAGCCGCGCGAGGTCCACCATTTCGCATTGCTGATGGGCTACGGTATCGGCGCGATCAATCCGTATCTGGCCTTCGAGAGCCTGGACGACATGCTCCGCGACGGCGTGCTACCGAAGGAACTCGGCCGGAAGGAAGCGGTCAAGAATTACATCAAGGCCGTCAAGAAAGGCGTCGTGAAGGTGATGTCCAAGATGGGCATCAGCACCGTCGGCTCCTACCGCGGCTCGCAGATCTTCGAGGCGGTCGGGCTGAACAAGAAGTTCGTCGACACGTACTTCACCTACACGGCTTCGCGGATCGAGGGCGTGGGTCTGCCCGAGATCGCGAAGGAGCAGCTCGCGCGGCACCGGCGTGCCTACCCGCGGCGCGACGTGCCCGTCGAACAGCTCGATGCCGGCGGCCAGTACCAGTGGCGCCGCGACGGCGAGCACCATCTCTTCAATCCGGACACCGTCCACAAGCTCCAGTACGCCGTGCGCACCGGCGACTACAAGAAGTTCAAGGAGTACACCGCGCTGGTCAACGACACCACGCGCAAGCTCTGCACGCTGCGCGGGCTCTTCACGCTGAAGAGCGAAGGGCGCAAGCCCGTTCCGCTGGAGGAGGTCGAGCCGGTCAGCGAGATCGTCAAGCGCTTCGCCACCGGCGCGATGTCCTATGGCAGCATCAGCAAGGAGGCCCACGAGAACCTCGCCATCGCCATGAACCGCATCGGCGGGATGTCCAACACCGGCGAGGGCGGCGAGGACGAGGACCGCTTCGAGCCCGACCCCAACGGCGACTGGCGCAACAGCGCGATCAAGCAGGTCGCCAGCGCGCGCTTCGGCGTCACCAGCCGCTACCTGGCCAGCGCGAAGGAACTCCAGATCAAGATGGCGCAGGGCGCCAAGCCCGGCGAGGGCGGGCAGCTTCCCGCGCACAAGGTCTACCCCTGGATCGCCAAGACGCGGCACAGCACCCCCTACGTGGGGCTGATCAGCCCGCCGCCGCACCACGACATCTACTCGATCGAGGACTTGGCGCAGCTCATCCACGACCTGAAGAACAGCAACCCGTCCGCGCGGGTCGCGGTGAAGCTGGTCGCCGAGGTCGGCGTCGGCACCATCGCGGCCGGCGTGAGCAAGGCGCACGCCGACGTGGTCTTGATCGCCGGGCACGACGGCGGCACGGGCGCCTCGCCGCTGACCAGCATCAAGCACGCCGGCGTGCCGTGGGAACTGGGCCTCGCCGAGACGCACCAGGTTCTGGTCCAGAACGACCTGCGCGACCGCATCGTCGTGCAGACCGACGGGCAGCTCAAGACAGGCCGGGACGTGGCCATCGCCGCCTTGCTGGGCGCGGAGGAGTTCGGCTTCGCCACCGCCGCGCTGGTCGCCAGCGGCTGCATCATGATGCGCGTCTGCCACCTGGACACCTGCCCGGTGGGCGTCGCCACGCAGAATCCCGAGCTGCGCAAGAAGTTCATGGGCAAGCCCGAGCACGTCGTCAACTTCATGAACTTCATCGCCGAGGAACTGCGCGAGATCATGGCGCAGCTCGGCTTCCGCAAGCTCACCGACATGGTCGGCAAGAGCGAACTGCTGGACGCCAACGAGGCCGTCGCGCACTGGAAGGCCAAGGGGCTGGACTTCACCAAGATCTTCGCCAAGCCCGTCCCGCGCCGCCCCGAGGCGACGCAGTACCGGAGCGTGCCGCAGGACCACGGCCTCGAGAAGGCGCTGGACCATAAGTTGATCGAGCTGTGCAAGCCCGCGCTGGAGCGGGGCGAGCGCGTGCGTCACGAGCTAAAAGTCCGCAACGGCAACCGTGTGGTCGGCACGATGCTCGGCTACCACGTGACGAAGCGCCATCCGGAGGGGCTCCCGGACGATACGATCGTCTTGAAGTTCACCGGCTCCGCGGGGCAGTCGTTCGGCGCGTTCATCCCGCGCGGGATGACGCTGGAACTGGAAGGCGACTCGAACGACTACTTCGGCAAGGGGCTCTCCGGCGGGCGCCTGATCGTCTACCCGCCCAAGCAGGCGACCTTCAAGGCCGAGGAGAACGTGATCGTCGGCAACGTGGTCTGCTACGGCGCGACGGCCGGCGAGATCTACGTGCGCGGCGTGGCCGGCGAGCGCTTCTGCGTGCGCAACAGCGGCGTGCAGGCGGTCGTCGAAGGCGTCGGGGACCACGGCTGCGAGTACATGACCGGCGGGCGCGTGGTCGTGCTGGGCCGCACGGGGCGAAACTTCGCGGCCGGGATGAGCGGCGGCGTGGCTTACGTCCTCGACGAGGCCGGCGACTTCGCGACGCGCTGCAACACCGAAATGGCGGGCCTGGAGGCGCTCGAATCGAGCGAAGACCTCATGTTCGTCAAGACGCTCGTCGAGAAGCACTGGCGCTGCACCGGCAGTCCCGTGGCGCGCCGCGTCCTCGACGACTGGAACGCCGGCCTGACCAAGTTCGTCAAGGTCATGCCGGCCGATTACAAGCGCGCGCTGGAACAGCAGAAGGGCAAGCAGCCGATGGCCGCGGCGGGCGCGGACTGAGCCGTTCATTCGCGAGGAGCACGGGAGCGCAGCATGGGCAAGCCCACGGGTTTCATGGAGATCCGCAAGCGCGACCTGCCGGACACCCGGCCGGTCGAGGAGCGGATCCAGGATTGGCGGGAGGTCTACCTCCCGTTCGCCGAGCCGCGCCTGAAGAGCCAGGCCAGCCGCTGCATGGACTGCGGCGTGCCGTTCTGCCACCAGGGCTGCCCGCTGGGGAACATCATCCCCGACTGGAACGACCTGGTGTACCGCAACCTCTGGCGCGACGCGATCGACCGCCTGCACCTGACCAACAACTTTCCCGAGTTCACCGGGCGGCTCTGCCCCGCGCCGTGCGAGGCCAGTTGCGTGCTCGGCATCAACGAACCGGCCGTGACGATCAAACAGATCGAGAAGACGATCGTCGAGCGAGCCTGGAAGGAAGGCTGGATCAAGCCGCAGCCGCCCGAGAAAGAGACCGGGAAATCCGTGGGCGTGATCGGCTCGGGTCCCGCAGGGTTGGCCTGCGCGCAGCAACTCCGCCGCGTCGGGCACAAGGTCGCGCTGTACGAGCGTTCCGACCGCATCGGCGGCCTGCTCCGCTACGGCATCCCCGAGTTCAAGATGGAGAAGAAGTACCTCGACCGGCGCCTGAATCAGATGGCCGAGGAGGGCGTCGAGTACGTCGCCAACGCGCACGTCGGCGTCAACGTGTCCGTCGAGGACCTGCGCGGGAAGCACGACGCGCTGGTGCTCTGCGGCGGCGCCAGCCACCCGCGCGATCTGCCGGTGCCCGGGCGCGAGCTGGAAGGCACGTACTTCGCCGTGCCGTTCCTGACGCAGGCCAACAAAACCGCCTTCGGCGACGAAGTGAAGAACCAGGTTACCGCGAAGGACAAGCACGTCGTCATCCTGGGCGGCGGCGACACCGGGGCCGATTGCCTGGGCACCGTAATCCGGCAGGGAGCCCGGCAGATCCACCAGTACGAACTGCTCCCGCGCCCGCCGCTGGTCCGCGCGCCCAACAACCCCTGGCCCGAGTGGCCGCGCACGCTCCGCACCGAGCGCGCGCACGAAGAGTGCGAGGCGCGCGACTACAACATCCAGACCGTCAAGCTCACCGGCGAGAACGGCAAGCTCAAGTACCTCCACGCCGTCAAGCTGGACTGGGTTTTCGAGAACAGCGGGCCGCCCAAGCCCAAGCCGGTCCCCGGCAGCGAGTTCACCATCCGCTGCGACCTGCTGCTGCTGGCGATGGGTTTCCTGGGCCCCGAGAAACCGGGCATGCTCGAACGGCTCGGCGTTGAACTCGATGCGCGCGGGAACGTCAAAGCCAACGCCGACAAAATGACCAGCGTGCCGGGCGTCTTCACCGCCGGCGACATGACCCGCGGGCAGTCGCTGATCGTGTGGGCCATCGCCGAAGGCCGCACCGCCGCGCACGGCGTCGACAAATACCTGATGGGCGAAACGGTCCTGCCTCGCCCGTTGTAGCGCACCAGGGTGAGCAGCAGAGGGTGAGCAGGGTCGGAGGCGCGGGCCGCAAGGCCCGCGTTTCATTTGCCGGCTTCAGCGCTTCAGGTCCTGCCCCAGCAGCGCGAACGCCTGCGCGTCCGGGTTGAGCGGTTCGAGCGTGCCTCCGCGCTGGTCCGCGCGCCATGAGCCCGTGCGGCGTTCCCAGTTGGCCTCCGGCGCGGTCTTCCATGACACGGTCCAGGTGACGTTCAGCGTCACGCCGTCCGCGTTGGGGGACGAGACGGGATCGTCGGTCCAGACCGTCCAGCCCCGCGCCGTGGCGGACTCGCGGAAGGTCTCCACCGTCTCGCGCAGCGTGAGCCCGTTGGGCAGCGTGAACTCGCCGAGGACCTTCTCCAGGACGGGATCGAGCGGCTTGGCCGCGGGCGCCTCGCCGGCTGGCGGCGGCGGGGGCGGCAGGGCCCGACCCTCGACTTCGGCATCCGCCAACAGCTCCGCGCTCACTTCGGTGAGCCGGTTGGGCGGGCATTTCGCCGCCTCGAGCCACCAGCGGCCCTGGATCCGATGGTCGGCGTCGAACGCATCGACCTGGTACCAGCGGGCGTCGGCGACGAACAGCACCGCGACGACCTTCAGGTAGCCGCCGGACTCGAGCCGGCTCGTGTGCTTGTCCGGCGCATGATCCAGCTCGTCGCGCGGCAGGCGGTCTTGAAGCGGCAGTGCGACGTCGGAGCGGTAATAGCGCCAGAGCCGCAGATTCGCGCCGCGCGTACGGGCCGGCAAATCGAGGGCCGGCGGCTCGGCGCCTCGTGGCTCGGGCCGCGCCCGCGGCGCGGGTTCTTCCGCCGGGCGCGAGCCGAAGAGCATCCAGGCCAGCACGGCCAGCGCGACCGCGCCGGCTGCCGCCAGGCCCAGGGGAACCCGCATGGCGCGGACGCGGTCGAGCGGCTCTTCGCGCCCGACGTAGAAATGCGGCTCCAGCTCGCGGCGAATGCGGCCGAGTTGCTCCTGCTCCTGGCTGATCGAGGCCCGCGCGGATGGCCGGGCGCGCTCGGCCAGGTCCGGATGCGCGCGCGCGAGCGCCTTACGCACGAAGGCGAAGAGGTCGTCCTCGGGCAGGTCCGGCGCGTAGCCTTCCGCCGCTTCGGGGCTCTGCTGGTCGGGATGGACTTCGGCCTCGGCCAGGAGCTGCGCGAGATACTCGTCCATGCGCTCGACGACGCGCGCGGCATCCGCCTCGCGATCCAGCAGGATTCGGATGATGGGGCGCAGCGCGCGCCCGTCGAGATCCGCGCCCCAGGCCTGCCGCGCGACCTTCCAGGCGTAGAAGCGGGCGTTCTGCGCGCGCAGGATGAGCTGGCTGGCGTCCTGGAGCGTGCAGGTTTCCGGTGGCGTGAGGCCGATGGCGCGGAGGAACTCGACCTGTTTCGGGTTGGCCGGGCCGCGCTGCCGCGTGGTGGAGATGCCGGCGCTGGGCGGCAGATACACGGTCTCGTCTGCGTTTCGGCGGGTCGTTTCGTGTTGGCCCGCGCCCGCGGGCGTTGCGGGCAGGCCGACCGAACTGCGGTCGGAGGCGGGCGGGGGCCGCCGCTTCGACCGGCCGGGGCGCTCGCCGCTCGAAGCGCGCGGTTTGCCCGAGCCGCGGTTGCCGGCGTCTTCGGACACGACGGACTCCCTGGTATGCCGCGCCGGGCGGTCCGGCGAGCGGCTATTCGTCCTCGCCCGTCTTCCGCGCCTTGGCCGCGTCGATCACCGGCTGCGCGATATTGTTCGGGACGTTTTCGTAGTGGCTGAACTCCATCGAATAGAAGCCTTCGCCGGCGGTGATGGATTTCAATTCGCTCGCGAAACTCTGGACTTCGCTGGCGGGCGCCTGGGCCTTCAGGACGAGCATGTCGCCCATCTGGTCCATGCCTTGCACGCGCCCGCGCTTGCCGCTGATCAACCCCGTGATGTCGCCCATGAACTTGGCCGGGATCATGATTTCCAGGTGCACGATCGGCTCGATCAGCACCGGCCGCGCCTTCTCGAAGGCTTGGTTGAACGCCTGCCGCCCCGCGATCTGGAACGCGATGTCCTTGCTGTCCACCGGGTGCGACTTGCCGTCGTTAAGCCGCACCTTTACGTCCACGACCAGGATTCCCGGCCAGACCCCGTCGGCCAGCTTCTTCTGGATGCCCTTGTCCACCGAGGGGATCAGGTTGTTGGGGATCACGCCGCCGACGATCTCGTCGATGAACTCGTACCCCGCGCCCACGTTGGGCTCGATCTTGATCTGCACCTCGCCGAATTGTCCGGAGCCGCCGGACTGTTTCTTGTGGCGGTAGCGGACCTCCGCCGTCGCGGTGACCGTGCTGCGGTAGGGGATCTTCGGCAGCCGGGTCTCGACCTCCACGCCGCTGTGCTTCAAGCGGTGCAGCATCAGGTCCAGGTGCGGCTGGCCGATGCCGTGGATGACCAGTTCCTTCGTTTCGGGATCCACGTCCACCTTGAAGGTTGGGTCGCCTTCGGCGAGGTGCCGGAGCTGCTCGCTGATCTTGCCCTCGTCCTTGCGGTTCTTCGCCGTGACGGCCAGCGCGGACATGGGCACGGGGAATTCCAGCGGCGGAAGCGCGAAGTCGTTGTCTTCGACGCTGAGCGTATCGCCGGTGACGAGATTCTCGTTCTTGGCGACGGCGAAGATCTCGCCCGAGGAGACTTGGTGCAGTTCCTTGGTGTCCTTGCCTTGCACGGAAAGGAAGTGCGCGAAGCGGTCGGGCCGGCTGGCGCTGGAAGACTTCGCGCTGGAGCCGCCGGCGAGCGTCCCCTGCATGCAGCGCAGGTAGCTGATCTTGCCGATGAAGGGGTCGCGCTTGGACTTGAAGACCTGCGCGTAGAACGGCGCGTCCTCGGCTCCTGTGAGCTCCTGCTCCTGGACCTTGTCGCCGCTGCCTTTGACCAGCTTGCGCTTCAGCGCCGTGGGCTCGGGGGTGTACTGCGCGATGAAATCGAGGATCTCGCCCACGCCCAGATCCTTCTCGGCGGCGCAGCAAAGCACCGGCACGACGCTGCCGCTCAGGAGCGCCTTGGCGAAGCACGCGGAGATCTCCGCGGGCTCGATCTTCTCGTCCATCAGGTAGCGTTCCATCAGCTTCTCGTCCGCGCTGATGATGGACTCCTTGAGGCTGGCGGCCTGGTCCTTGACCTGTTCGGCGAGTTCGGGCGGCGCGCCGGCGGGGTCGCTCATCAGGCTGAACGCGCCTTTGAACGCCGCGCCCTGGCCCAGGGGCATGAACAGCGGAGTTACGGCGGGGCCGAAGATCTCCTTCAGCTTGCCCAGCGTTTCCTCGAAATTCGCGCGCTCGTGGTCCATCTTGGTGAGCACGAAGACGCGCGCCAGGCCGCGGCTGTCGATTTGGCCCCAAAGCTTGCGCGTCATCACCTCGACGCCTGCCGCGGCGTTGACCGCGATCAGCGCCGTCTCGGCGGCGGCCAGGCTTTCCACCACGCCGGCCACGAAATCGGGCGTTCCGGGCGTATCCAGCAGGTTGATGCGTTTGCCGCCGTGGTCGCAGTGCAGGATGCTCGTCTCGATCGAGGCGCCGCGCTCCTTTTCGTCGGCGTCGAAGTCAGAAACCGTATTCTTGTCCTTCACCGAGCCCTTGCGCTTGATGGCCCCGGCCTTGAAGAGCAGCGCTTCGGCCAGCGTGGTCTTGCCGGTTCCGTAGTGGCCCACCAGGGTGACGTTGCGAATGTCGGCGCTCGGCACGTGCGGTTCCCCCTCGGTTGAGTTCCTCGCGCGGCGTGCGAGCATCCTCGCAGGCGGCGAAGACGGTCGATCGAATGGCGGGCCGTGGGCCCGCGAAATAGAAAGCTATTGTTACAGCACTCCGTCCTTCGTGCACGGTAAGGTGGATAAAAATTGCCTCCTTGGCTGCTTCAAGGCATGCTGATTCGGCAGGCTCGTACCGGAAGAAAAGGAAGGGCGCCCCCCACGGCGCCCCTGCCTTTCCGCCGGACGCGCTTGGCGCGCCCGACCAGCCTTCTAAACCCGAATGCCTGCTTGAGATATATGGCGGTTCCAGGGTCCACGCAAGGAAAGTTCCAGATGCGGTCCACGGCCTCTCCACGCCTTGTGCAGCGCTCTCCACAGGGTTCTCCACGTCATTCCCATGGCATGCGTTTCACGCGGGAACAAGGGAGCGCGTCAAAATATGCGGGAATTCGACGCCAGATCGAGGAGCGACTCGGCGAGTACCTGCGAGCCGGCAAGGAAGAACCATGAACGCGCGCGATGAAATGGCCTGGGCGGAAGCACGGCTGTCCCGCTGGCGGGAGCACCGGGACCGGGAGGCGCTGGGCGAACTGCTCAAGTGGCAGCGCGATCGCGCCTGCGCCATCGCCTGGCGGATGCTCCGACGCAAGGAGGCGGCCGAGGACGCCGTGCAGCAGGCATGCCTGAAGCTGCTCACGCGGACGCGAGGGTTCGAGGATGTCGAGGCGTTTCGGGTGGCGGTGTACCGCGCCGTGGTCCAGGAGACGCTCAACCTCGCGGCCTCGGACCGCGCCCGGCGGAAGCGGGAGCAATACGCCATGGAAGGCGCGACGACTGCGCGGGAAACGACGGACGCGCCCGAACGGGTTGAGGCCCTGCGCGCCGTGAGGGAAGAACTGGCCGCGCTTCCGGAGACCGACCGCGCCGCGGTGGTGCTCTGCGCCCAGGAGGGGCTCCCCGTCAGCGCCGCCGCTCGGGTGCTCGACCTGCCCCGCGAAAGCGTCCGCGACCGCCTGGCGCGCGCCCTGAGCCGCCTGCGCGCCAAGCTGGAGCGGCGTGGAATGAAGGCGAGCCTGGCGGCGCTGGCGCTGCTGCTCCAGCAGGACCGCGCTCCCGCGGCGGGCAAGGCCCTCTGCGCGGCCCTCGACGCCGCCTTGCCCGGAGCGTCCTGCGCGGGAATCGGCGCGCAGGGCGCGGCCGGAATGGCGCCCGCGAGCCTGCTCGCACAAGCGGGGCTGGCCGCCAAGGCAGGCGCGTGGCCGGTTGCGTTGGGCGCGAGCGGATTGGTCGTGGCGGGCTTGGTCGCGGCGCTGGCGCTGCTGCCGGTGGGGCGCCCTTCCGGAACGAACGAAAGCGCACAACTGAATGTCCAAGTGAACGAGGCGCAGTCGAACGACAACTCAACCCGCGCCGGCGAAAGCCCGGCGCAAGTCAAGGAGCTGTTGGCCATGAAACTCAGCTTACGCAAGACCGTTGCCGCGACCACTCTGGCGCTCGTGCTGAGCGCCCCGCTGGCGCGGGCGCAGGAAGCCGAAGCCGCCGCGCAGGCTGCCGAGGAAAAGGCCGCGAAGGAGGAGGCGCTCGAACTGGAGAAGGTGCTTCGGCGCGAAGTCACGTTTGAATTTGTCGAAACGCCGGCAGGCGAGGCGCTTGCTTTCCTGCAATCCCTGACCAAACAGAATCTGGTCGTCGATCCGAACCTGTTGGCCGCGGGATCGGTCATCACGTTGAAGCTGCAGGATGTCACGCTCAAGCATGCGTTGGATCGCATCGCGGAGCAGATGAAGGGCAAGGTCCTTTTCGTGGACGGCGCGTGTTACGTGGGACGCGGCGAACCCGCGGCGCAGGACGCGCGCCCACCCCTGGCCATCGGTGAGAAGCTGAAGCGCAAGGCCAGCTTCGATCTTGTGGACACCCCGCTCAACGAAGCTGGCGAGTTCATCGGCAGCTTCGCTCGTGTCCCGGTTAACCTGGATCGCGGATTGGAGGCGGTGTGGGTTTCGCTTCGCGCGAACGACATGGAATTGGGCCGCGCACTGCGTTGGATCGCTCGTCTGAGCGGCACCAAGCTCGCGTTCGGCGAGAACGACATCCGGTTCGTGAAGCCGGACGCCATGCCCGAAGCCGCTCACGACTTTACCGGTGGCGGCTTTACCGGTGGCGGCGCCGTCGCCCCGGCCGCCATGCCGGCTCCGCCCCAAGTCCCCAGCGCGCCACAGCCGGCCCCCGGTGAACCGGATAAGCAAGGCTTCTAACGGACGAGGCAAAGCTCCCGGGGCACGGGCCCCGGGAGCGGCATCGGATCCCCACGTCGCGCTCGGGATGCCCTCACCGGCCCGGGCGGAGGCGCCTCTCGCCGCCCGGTTTCTTCCTTGCTCCGCGGAATCTCAAGACAAAGAATAGGAGGAAAACGAGGGGCCGGGTCATGCTCGATTTACTTCTGCTCGCGTTGGTGTCGCTGGGGCTGCTGGCCGCCTGCGCCGCGCAGGGCGCCTCCGCCCCGGTCCTGCTCTCGGCCCCGCGCACCGTGCCGAAGCCGAACGATGCCGTGCCCGAGCGGCGTGCGCGGAAGCAGCCGACGGCGCCCGAGGGGTACAAGGAACTTCCTTTCATCGAGCAAGCGCCCGAGCCGGAACTGACCGCGGATGAAAAGACGCGCGGCTACCTGCTCTTCGGCCGCCCCATCACCGAACCGGTCTATCCCAACACGCATCCGCTGCCGCACGAGCGGCTGGAGGCGCTCGTCGGATTCGCCACTCCGGGCGAGTTCGAGCCCCTCACCTTCAGCCTGTACCCCGTCCGCGCGCTGGAAAACCTGCGCGTGCGCGTTTCGGACTTGGTTGCGGCGGACGGGACGATTCCCGCTGCGGCGATCGACGTGAACCTGGGCGCCTACTGGAACGTGGGATTCCCGCGCTACACCTCGCGGGAGACCTTTCGCCGCACGCCGGAATTGCTGGAGCCGGCGACCGTGCATAGTTCGCCGGCGCGGGAATGCCAGCGCTGGTGGTTGCGCGTGCATGTGCCGTCCGACGCCAGGCCCGGTTTGTATCGCGGCGCCGTTACGCTTTGGGACGACGGCTTCGCGCAGGCGCTCGAAGTTCCCGTGGCCCTGCGCGTGCTCGGCTTCCCGCTCAAGAAAGACCCGGCTAAGCACTTTTCGGCGTACTACTACGTGCGCAATGGCGTCGCGTTCGAAGGCCGCGACGAGGCGTTCATCCAGAAGGCCGCCGCCAACGAGTACCGGGCGATGGTCGACTACGGCCTGGACATGCTGCCCACGCTGATCCTCCGCTGCGACGATGGGAATACGATCACCCTGGATCATGAGGAAGAGCTGCCGCGCATGCTCGCCGCCGGGTTGCGCGGCCCGGTCCCCGTCACCGCCGACCGGGTCATCGCGTACGTCTACGCCAAGCTGACGCCGGGCGGGAAACGCGGGTCGCACTGGAAGATCGACAAGCCCCCGCCGCCCGAGTTCTACACGCGCCTCACGGAGTTGTTCAAGGCCTTCGAGGTCCGGCGCAAGGCCAAGGGCTGGCCCGAATTCATCTGCTGCCCGATGGACGAGGTGGACGCCTCGAGCCGCGACTTCGGCGTGCGGGTTTTCGCGGCGGTGCGGGCCGCGGGCCTGCGTACCTACGCGACGAAAAACCCGCTCGCCGCCGACGCGGCGGCCTACCGGCCCTGCCTGGACATCTGGTGCTCGCAGCCGTACTCGATGCCCTTCGAAAAGATCGCCGCCCAGCGGCGCTACGAGTTCTGGAGCTACCCAAATCACAACGCCGGCGAAAACAAGGAGCGCCTCGTCATGTGCAAGGGCGGGCGCATGACCTACGGCTTCGGCTTCTGGCGCAGCGGCTACACGACGCTCATCCCCTGGCACTGGAGTTGGACGCCGCCCAAGGATCCCTTCGACTACCTGCGCGGCGCCCATTCCGGCTGCGGGCAGCGCATCGACGACGACGGCGCGATCCTGCCGGCGGTCTACTGGGAGTGCTTCCGCGAAGGCTACGACGATGGGCGCTACCTCTACACCTTGCAGCAGGCCGTCGTCGAGCGCGAGGATTCCGCCGCCGACGTCTGTAAGCGCGAGGTCGCCGGCGCGAAGGCCCTGCTGCAGGAGACCTGGGACGCAATTCGCGTACAGGAGAAGTACCAGGCCACGGGCATGTGGCCATCGGAGGAATTCAACGCGCGGCGCTGGAGAATCGCGCAAGCGATCGGCGCGCTGCTGCGTTTCCCTGCCGCGAGGGAAGCCGTCGCGCCGTCGGTGCTGGTTGCGAACCCCGAGCCCAAGGCCGCCGCGCAGGGGGACGACGCGCTTGAGAAGGCGCTCAAGGCCGGACTGGTGGAGACCCTGGACCTGGGCGGCGACTACGGCGCCTGGAGGAATAGCACGAAGGAGGGCCAGACCGAGGTGATGCCCGCCGCGGGCCTCGACGGCGCGCCCGGCCTGCGCTGGACCGTCAACGTGGATCACCAACTCAATGGCGGCGACGGCGGCAACTACGCGATCGGCTGGCCGCGCGTGGGGCGCGACTTCGAAGCGAACGAGTTGGATATTTCCGGCTACGACTACCTTGCGTTCATGGTCCGCGTCGATTCCAACCGCGACGAGGTCGCCGACGATTCCACGCCCGTCAACGTCATCCTCAACGCGCAGGCGCGCAAGAGCATCCTCCAGGTCACGCGCGACCTGGGCGACCGCCAGCGCGAGTGGCTCCCGCTGCGTTTCTCGATCCCCGAGATGATGCAGGCCGCCGCCGCGGGCGCGGAACCCTGGAAGAGCATCACGCGCGTGCAGTTCTGGATCGCCGAAAGCAACTATGCGCACGGCACGCGGTTGGTCTTTGACCTGGGCCAGATCGCGCTGCTGCGCTTCAAGACGCCGGTGCTCGCGAGCGCCGACGCGCCCCGCTACGTCGTATTGCCGAGCGCGCATTTACCGGTGGGCTTCGAGGTCATGGGCGCGGGGAGCGTCAAGCCGGGCAGCCACGGCGTAACGGTCTCGCTGCAGGACGAGCAGGGACGGCAGTGCGCGGAGCGTTCAGCCGACCTCGCGGCCGCGCGCGATGCGGTGCTGGACCTCAAGAACCTGAAGCCGGGGCGTTATCGCCTGCGCGTGGTGCTGGCCGGGGCCGACGGGAAGGTCTGTTCCGAAACGGCGCAGCCGCTCGAGGCGCTGGCCGGGCCGCTCTACGAGCCCTGAAGCTCAAATCCCCTCGCCGCGCTCCGGATGCCGTCCTTCGCGCGGGTAACGGATGTTCTCGACCGTATCCTGCACGTCCTGCGGCGGAGCTTTCGTGACGGCGCTCACCGCAAGCGTCACCGCGAAGTTGAGCAGCATGCCCAGCGTCCCGATGCCCTCCGGGCTGATGCCCAGCCACCAGTGCGCGGCCTTGTCGGTCTCCGGATGGACGAACTTGAACCAGACGATGTACGCCGCGGTGAAGGCGATGCCCAGGAGCATCCCCGCGATCGCGCCTTCCTTGGTCGCCCGCTTGCTGAAGATGCCCAGCACGATGATCGGGAAGAAGCTGGAGGCCGCCAGCCCGAAGGCAAAGGCCACCACCTGCGCCACGAAGGCCGGCGGGTAGATGCCCAGCAGTCCCGCGCAGACAACCGCCAGCCCCGCCGCCAGCCGCGCGAAGAAGAGTTCCTCCAAGTCGGTCATGTTGGGCTTTAGCATCCGCTTCAGCAGGTCGTGGCTGATCGCGGAACTGATCACCAGCAGGAGCCCCGCGGCGGTGGAGAGCGCGGCGGCCAGGCCGCCGGCGGCCACCAGCGCGACGACCCACGGCGGCAGGTGGGCGATCTCGGGATTCGCCAGCACCATGATGTCCGGGTGGACCTCCAGCTCGATCGTCTCGTCCGGGAGGCCCATGCGCTTGATCCCGTCGATGGCGCCGTTCTTGTTGTGATCGGTGAACTTGATCAGTTTGGTCTCTTCCCACTTATGCACCCAGGCGGGGACTTCGCTGTACGGCTTGCCCTGGAGTTCCTGAATCAGGTTCACGCGCGCGAAGGCGCTCACGGCCGGCGCGGTCGTGTAAAGGATCCCGATGAAAAGCAGCGCCCAGAACGCGCTCCAGCGCGCAGCGCTCACCGTCGGCACCGTGTAGAAGCGGATGATCACGTGCGGCAAGCCCGCCGTGCCGACCATCAGCGCGACGGCGATGGCCAGTACGTCGAGCATGCTCTTCTTGCCCGCGATGAATGCGCCGGTGTACTCGGGCAGGCCCAGGTCGCGGTGGATCTCGTCGAGCGCCTGCAGGAGCGCCACGCCGGCTTTCGGGCCCGCCTGCAGCGCCGAGCCGAAGCCCAGTTGTGGGATGGGGTTTCCGGTCAGCTTATGGCTGATCGCCCAGGCTGGCACGAGGAACGCGACGATCAGCACGCAATACTGCGCGACCTGCGTCCAGGTGATGCCTTTCATCCCGCCCAGCGTGGCGTAGAAGAAGACGATGAACATCCCGATCACCACGCCCCAGGTGACCTCCACGCCCAGGAAGCGCGCGAAGACGATGCCCACGCCCTGCATCTGCCCCGCCACGTAGGTGAACGAGACGAAGATCGCGCAGATCAGCGCGACCAGCCGCGCGGCGTTCGAGTAGTACCGGTCGCCCACGAAGTCCGGCACCGTGAACTTGCCGAATTTGCGCAGGTACGGCGCCAGCAGGAGCGCCAGGAGCACGTAGCCGCCGGTCCAGCCCATCAGGTACACGCAGCCGTCGTAGCCCATGAAGCTGATCAGCCCGGCCATCGAGAGAAAGCTCGCCGCGCTCATCCAGTCGGCGCCGGTGGCCATGCCGTTGAAGACCGCCGGGACGCCGTGTCCCGCGACATAAAACCCGCCGGTGGTCTTGGCGCGGGAAACGATCGCGATGCCGATATAGAGCGCGAACGTGACGCCGACGACGATGAAGGTCCAGAGGCGCGTCTCGTCCATTTACGCGTCCTCCTCGACGTCCGCCGGCTGCCCCGTCTGCTCGACGTGGAACTTGCGGTCCTCGCGGTCCATCAGCCAGGCGTAAAAGAGGATCAGCAGGATGAAGACGTAGATGCTCCCCTGCTGCGCGAACCAGAAACCCAGCGGGAACCCGCCGAATTGAATCCGGTTCAGGGGTTCGGCGAAGACGATCCCCAGCAGGCACGAGACGCCGAACCAGACGGACAGCAGCACGACCAGCACGCGCAGGTTGGTCCGCCAGTAGCGGCGGTGCTCTTCCTGGACTTGCGCCTCCTGATCGGACGGGACTTCGGGTACGGGCATGGGGCCGCGCTCCTGCGCGCAAGGTTGCGCGTTTCGGGGTGCTTGGACGTGACGATGTGCGGAGAAAGAAGACCCGCAGAACGCGAAGGCGTCAAGCGCAGGCTGGCCGGCGCGGCGGGCGTCAGTTCAGGCCCAGCAGCCGGCTGATCTTGCGCTTGGCGCTGCTGACCGGGACGGTCTGCGGCGCGGCCACGCGCGATCCCGTCACCACGGGGGCGTCGCCGGCGTGCGCAGGCGGCGCAGCTCCATCAGCAGGGCCTCCGGCGTCGCGAAGCGCCAGGCCGGATCCTTGGCCAGCATCTTGTCCAGCACCAGGCTGAAGGGTTGGCTCAACTGCGCGCGGCGCCGGTGCGCCGGGGCAAGCGGCGCCTCCAGGTGCAGGCGCATGATCTCCTGGTCCGTGCGGCCGTCGAACGGCGGCTCGCCCGTGGCGATGTAGTAGATCGTGGCGCCGAGCGCGTACTGGTCGGACCGCGCCTCGACCGGCGCGCCTTTGCCGCCCCGGCACTGCTCGGGCGACATGAACAGCGCCGTCCCCGCCGCGAGGCCCGCCCAGTCGATCGCGCCGCCCTGACGCCGCGCGAAGCCCAGGTCCACCAGTTTGCAGTTGCCGTCCGGCTCCACGATGATGTTCGTCGGCTTGATGTCCTGATGCACGATCTGCTGACGGGACAGCTCGCGCAGCGCCTGCGCCATCTGCCGCAGTACCCAGATGCAAGCGCCTTCCGGCAGCGGGCCGGTGTGGATCAGGTCCTGCAGTGTCGGGCCCTGGACATACTCCATCACGATGAATGGCTGCCGATCGTAGCGGCCCGTACGCAGCGCGCGCGCAATGTGCGGATGCTGGAGCTGCGCGGCCGCTTTGGCCTCTTCCATGAACAAGGCCAGCATCGCCTCGTCGTTCAGGTATTGTGCATCGAGAAACTTGATCGCGACCGGTTGGTTCTCGACCGAGTCGAATGCGTACCAGACGTTGCCGGTCGAGCCTTCGCCGAGCCTGCGACGCAGGACATAAGGACCGAGTTGGAGGCCTTCGACAGGCATAAGCCGCGCTCCTCTCAGGTCTATCGACTACATACCCTGCGTTTGCACCAGTGCACCTTTTATAACGAGAGTTTGAGGTGAAAGGTTGGTGAATTTGTAACTTCATTGAAAACCAAGTCTTACAACAAGGTTTTGGATCTGCGCCGCCCCCTGGCCGGGCTACTTCAACTCAATGGTGAACTCCACTGCCGCCCCGCCTTCTGTGACCGTGAGGTCCTTGGATTGGGAACCGAATTTCTCGTGCCATAAGGTAAGCGTGTAGGCGCCCGGGACCACGCCTTTTAATTCGAATCCGCCGTCTGCTCCGCTGACCGCAAACCACGGATGCGCGAAGACGCCCGCATAGGCGCCCATCCACGGGTGCACGTCGCATTTGATCGGAATGGGGACCTCGGGCGTATCGAAGCGCTTCACGTCGGCTTGCCCCTGCTTCGGCTGTTGGAGGTTGAAGCCGGCGTTCTGCTTCGGCAAGGCATGGATGTTGTGGAGGGTCGGGTCGGCGTTGACGATCTTGATCGGCTGGTTGGCCATGACCCCGAAGACGCGGGGGCTGTATTGGCATTCCTTCTGTTCGAGCACGACCGGCTCGGTGGCCGGCTCGAAGAGGTAGCGTTCAGCGCCCTGGCTGACGTACACGAGCACGTTGGCCAGTCCCCCGTCCTCGCCTACGACGACCGTTTGATGATGCAGCGGCTTGTCTTTGTGCAGCGCGGCGCACGTTTCGTAGTTGCTGGTGTCGATCGCCGCGGTCCATTCCGCCTGCTTGGTCCCTTTGAAGCGCACTCGGCCATGTACATTGGCGGTGGCTTTATCTTTGGGCAGCGGGACGGGCTTGGCGGGCTCGGTCGGCTCGGGCGCGGCTTGCGGGGCCTCCGTGGGCCGCTCCTCCTTCTTCTTGCCTTCGCCTTCGCCGTCGCGAGGTTTGACGAGCATCGCCCCGAGGGCCATGCCGACGATCAAGCCCAGCATCAGCATCACGACACACCTCATGCCTGCTGCCTCCGTTCGTCGATTCTGGAAGTCGCAGGCGCCATTAGTGAGCATTCTCAAGGGGAAGTCAATGCGGAACGCAGGGCTTCTCCTGAGGCAGAGAGCGCGGGGCGCGGGCCAATTCACCTGTAGCGCCGCGCGGCGGCAGCCTGCACAATAGCGGCATGCAAGCCTTGGTTCTGAGCGCGCCACGCACCTTGAAGCTCGAGACGCTCCCCGACCCGACGCCCGGGCCGGGGGAGGCCGTCGTCGAGGTGTCCTACGCCGGCATCTGCGGGACCGACGTCGAACTCTTCATCAACGACCTGAGCCACTACACGCTCGGGTATGCGAAACTCCCGATCGTGCCGGGGCACGAATGGTCGGGGACCGTCGTCGCCGTCGGCGCCGGGGTGAACCGTCTCAAGCCCGGCGAGCGGGTCATCGCCGAGGTGGCGATCGGCTGCGGGACCTGCCGCTTCTGCCGCAAAGGGTATCAGAACGTCTGCGCGGACCGGCGCGAGGTCGGCATCGTCAACCAGGACGGCGGCTTCGCGCAGTTCGCGAAGGTGCCGGCGCGAAACCTGCGCCGGGCCGGGGACTTGCCGCCCGACGCCGCCGCGCTGAGCGAACCCACCGCCGTCGCGCTCAACGCCTGCAAGGTCGTCGAACTGGCCTGCCCCGACCGCGTGCTGGTCGTGGGCGCGGGGCCGGTGGGCCTGCTCGCGCTGCAGTGCGCGCGCGCCTGCGGGGCCGGCGAGGTCACGGTGCTGGACCGCGCGCCGGCGCGCCTGGAAGCCGCGCGCAAGCTGGGCGCCGCGCACGTCATGGACGGATCGAGTTTCGCCCCGGCGGAGCTTCCCGAACGCGCGAAGGCCCTGACCCGCGGCGAAGGCTTCGACGTGATCCTCGAATGCGCCGGCGCCGGCGCGCTCTTTGGCGACCTCCTGCCTTCGCTTGCGCGGCTGGGGCGGCTGGCGGTCGTCGGCTGTTTCCAGGAGCAGCGCCCCGCGATCAACCCGGACTGGCTCGTCGGCGGCCAGCGGCGCATCGCCGGCGCGGTCGGCGGCGGCTCGTACTACGCGGAGGCTGTGGACCTCTTGAGGTCCGGCCGGGTGCAGGCGCCGCCGCTGATCTCGCATCGGCTGCCGTTGCGCGAAGGCCCCGCGCTCCTGGAGCGCCTCGCCGCGCGGAGTGGGCCGGACGGCGCGTTGAAGGTCCTGCTGCAGCCGTAGTCGCGGCGCGGAGCGGGCCGCACCATGAATCAGACCGGCGTACCTCCCACCGCCAACATCCGGCACGGCTGGTTCTCGCTGGTCGTCGGGCTGCTCCTGCTGCTCACCGGCATCGTCCTGCCGGTGGCCTTCTTCCGGCAGCGCAATTCCGCGCAGGAGCAGGCCCGGGAGCGCTTCGATCTGCTCTCGCGCTCGACGGTGCGCGAGGTCCGGCGCAAGCTTGAACCGGCCGCTCGCGTCCTGGGCGACCTCGAGGCGCAGGCGCGCTTGGGCAACCTGCCCGTCGGCGCCCTTGACCGCCTCGCCCCGATCCTGGTCGAGCGCCTGCGCACCGAGAAGGAACTCACCTGGCTCAGCTACAGCGAGGCTGCGACCGGACGGTTCGCGGGCGCGCGGCGGCTCCCCGGCGGCACGCTGATCCTGAACACGTCCGATCCCGCCGTGGACGCCGGGTTGCCCAGCGAGTTCAGCATCGGGCACGATGGCGAGCAGATCGCGCTGCCCCGCGATAAGAAGCCCTACGATCCGCGGAAAGAGGAATTCTTCAATCTGGCCAAGTCCAAGCTCGGCGTCGTCTGGACCAAGCCTTACCCGTTCAACGAGGGCGACTACGGGATCACCGCGGCCCTCGCCTTGCGCCCCCGCGAGGCGCCCGAGCCGCAGGGAGTATTCACCGCCGATTTTTACCTGTCGGACCTCTCGCGTTTTCTCGGCGGCCTCGACGTGCCGCCCTCCGGATACCTGTACCTTCTGGACGGTCGCGCCGCGCGGATCGCCGCGCCCGAGACGCAGGATGCCAAGCGCGCCCAACCCGCGCTCGACGCGCTCCTCGCCGCCCTGGGCGAAGCGCCGAAAAACCTTCCCGCGGGCGCGCGGATCCTGAGCCTGGCGGTGGGGGACGAGGCGTACCTCGGCTCGGTCGAATGCTTTGACGTCGAAGGCGGCCTGCGCTGGGCCGTGGCCGTCGTGCAGCCTGAGCGGGCGCTCCTGGGGCCGCTGGGCTCTCGCCCGGTCTACCTGGTCGTGGCGCTCTCCTCGACGACGCTGCTCATCGGCCTGGGCAGCCTGCTGCTCTATCGGCGCATGCGCAAGGGCGATCTGCCCATCGCCTTCACCCCCGGCACCACCTCATGGACCGGGCCGCCCCAGGCGCTGCCCAACGTCAGCTCGCCGTTGACCCGCATCGGCCGGGTCGAAGCGCTCGCGCCGACGGAGGCGCTCGGTTCGTCGCGGCGCGAGTCGGGCCCCGCCGCCGCCATCCGCTTCGTCTTCGCGGCCACCGACGTTCAGAAGGGCACGGCCGCGCGCGCCGTGGCGCTCGATCGGCCCGTCGAGGACCTCTCCACCGAGCCGCTGCTGCGGCTGGCCCCGCGGGTGCTCGTGGACGACCGGCCCACGCCGGCCCTCGCCGGGATCCCGATCCTCGCCAAGCTCGGCCAAGGGGCCTTTGGAGCGGTCTATTACGGCGTGCATCCGCGGTTGCGCCGCGCGGTCGCGGTGAAAGTGCTCTCGTTCCTGGTCGCCGCGAAGAACGAGGAGTGGGTCAAGCGCTTCTACCGCGAAGCCCAGCTCGCCGCGTCGATCAACTCCCCGCACCTCGTCTCCGTCTTCGACGTGAATTCGGAGGAAGGGCTCTTCTTCCTGGTCATGGAGTACGTGCGCGGCCCGACCGCCGGCGAACACCTGCGCGCTTCGCGCCTGGAACCCCATGGCGGGATGCCGGAGGCCGATGCGCTGCGCATCGCCTTGGCCGCCGCGCGCGGCCTGGCCGCCGCGCACGCCGCGGGCGTCATCCACCGGGACATCAAGCCCGACAACGTGATGCTCCCCCTCGGCCCAGACGGTCAGCCGCGCTTCGACGAGGCCAAGCTCACCGATCTCGGCATCGCGCGGCGCGAGGAGAAGGGCCTGACCATGACCGAGACCGAGGTGGCCATGGGCACCTTCGGCTACATGGCGCCCGAACAGGCCCGCGACGCGCGCAAGGCCGTGAAGGCCTCCGACGTCTTCTCCATGGGCGCATCCCTCTACGATCTGCTTGCCGGGAAGCCGCCTTTCACGGGAACCTCGGCGCTGAGCGTGCTGATGGATACCCTGGAGAAGCCGCACGAGCCGATCCACAAGCTCCGCCCCGACGTCTCGCCCGCCACGGCGCTGCTCTTGGACCGCTGCCTGGAGAAGAACCCCGAGCACCGCTACCCGGACGGCGCCGCGCTGGCGGGGGCGTTGGAGGTTGCGCTGGCCAAAACCCGGAAGGAAGCCCAATCGAATTCCTGAAGCCGAGCTTGTCAGGCGGGTGGGTCGACAAGCCGCGGATTGGTCCGGGAATCCAGTCCATTCCCCCTTTGAACTGCCGTCTTATGCCTATGCAAGTTCCGGCTCCTGCGGACTCAACTCAATCCGTGCCTTCGGCGAACCCAGAACCGGAGTCCCGGACGGAAGGGGCTGCCGCCAGCAGGAACGCGTTGCTCGTATTGGGAGTCGGCCAGGCGTTCTTCGCATTGGGGCTGTATGGGACGCTGGCCGAAGGCTTCACGAGCATCGAGTCGTATGCGCTGGTCGGCTTGGCCGGCAGTGTCTCCCTGGTCCTGGCGTTGTGGACCTTCATCCTGGGCGTACGCGCGCTGACGGCCGACTCGCCGCGCCGCTGGCCGATGCTGCTGGTGGCCCTGGCCCTGCTGGAGTGGGCCCTGCCGTGCGCTTGGGCCTGGAAACCCCTGTGGGCTCGAGAGGAATTCAGCGAGGTCCAGACCTGGTTTTACGGGACCGGGCTTCCGGTATTCGCGCCCTTCTTCTGCCTGGCTGCCCTGGCCGGCATGCCCGCCGCGTGGCTGCTGTGGCGCGGGCTGGAGCGCCGCCGGCTGAGGCGGAACTTGCCCGCGTCGAGCGCGGCCCAACGGCGCCGGAGTCTATGGCTCTGCTTTGGCGCCGTCATGCTGGCGGCCGTCGTCGGCGTGCTGCCCTTCCCGCTCTACCTGTACGCGATCGTGTCCAACTATTCGACGCTGTACAGCAAGTTGGGAAAGCGGCGCACGGCAGAACAGAATTGGCGGGACGCGGTCGTGGCCCGCGCGCCGGACTACGTTCGCGTCGCGGTGGAGTGGGGCCTGCGCGGACTTGAGAACGATGCTCCGGACTGGCGCCTGCTCGTGCTGCATCGAGGTCAATTGCCCGCGAGTGTCCTTCGAGACTACCTGTTGCACGACGAGTATTGCGGATACGCCTGGTTCGATTGGCAGGCCGGCGCCCAGGATGAGTTGAACGAACTGGCCGAGCGCCTGGCGCTGCGCGATCCGGCCCTGCCTGTACGTCTCAAGCCCGGGGATCGGCTTTTTAATGTAGCCGGATTCCAGTTGGGCAAGAGCGGCTCGTTGGAGGACTTCAAGCGCTGCCTTACGGACGACACGGACACGGAATTCCTTGACGGGCTGAACAAGAGTTTGAAAGAGTACGCACGTGCCGAGTTCGCGCCGCTGCTGGCCGCGCGCGCGGAAGGACCGGCACCCGCGTCCCTTTGGTACTTGCACGGCGCCACGCTACTGAGTTCTCCCGAAGCGTGCGAAACCTTGTGGCGTACGATGCTTGCCGCGAATAATCCTGAGGTGGCGCGTCGTGCCGCCACGATCCTCTCGGAGATCCCGGACGACAAGGTATTCGGGAAACTGGCTCTGGAATTCCTTGAGGCGCGCGATCCGCAGGTGCGGCGGAATACCGTCTTTGACCTGCTATTCATCAATAAGCGGCGGGTGGAAGGCGCCGCCGCCATCAAGGTCCTGCTGCGACGATTGGCTGATCCTGACCAGTACGTGCGGCGCGGCGCCGTAAAATTGATCAGGGAGGTGCTCGATCCGCCCGTGGATGCCGTGAACCCCTTCCAACCCGCGCCGCCGGCGGCCTATCCGCCCATGCCGTTTGACAAGGTCGCGGCCAGTTCGTGGGAGATTCCTACCAGCCTTTGCTTCCGCGCGCCGCGCCTGGACGAAGCGTTGACGCCCGAAGCCGCGTGGGAGAAAGCATGTATCGAGGATGTTCGCGCCGACGCGGAGGACTGGCTGAAAGCACACGATGTCGGCTCCGACACCCGGCCCTGAGCAGTCGTCTCGCAGTCACTTCCATACATCTTTCTAACACCCTGAAGGCCTTGATGTTCCCCAGGTGAATTGAGTCCAGACCCTAGCCCTTCCGGCCGATACTCCGAACGGGAAGGATGTCGTCGCGGGCGCGTCCAAAGGTCGCGTGCGGCCTCGGCGCGGGGACACGGGACCGTAGGCCCTTGAGCTACCTCGAAGCCATCGCGCTGGGCGTGGTTCAGGGACTGACGGAGTTCCTGCCAGTCTCCTCGTCGGGACATCTGGCCGTGGGGCACCTGGTGTTGGGCGAACCCTCGCCAGAGACCGTCGCGTTCGACGTGCTGGTCCATGGCGCGACGCTGTTGGTGATCTTTGGGGTCTTCGGCCGCCTGATGCTCAACCTTCTTCGCGAGAACCGCCGGCTGCTGCTGGTCATCCTGGCCGCCAGCGTGCCGACGGCGCTCGTGGGCCTGTACTGGCGCGAGGACATGGCGGCGCTGGGCCGCTCGCCCCTGGCCCTGGCCGGCTGCTTCGCCGTGACGGGCTGTTTCCTTTGGAGTTCCGCGCGGGCCGCGCGCGAGGAAGACGCCCCGGCCGAAGCCGCCGCGTGGCGCGTGCCGCTCGTCGAGGCGCTCCTGGTGGGGCTCGCGCAGGCGCTGGCGCTGGCGCCGGGGGTTTCGCGCTCGGGCGTGACGATCTCGACCGGCCGGCTCTGCGGGATCGGCGCCGAGCGCGCGGTGGCTTTCAGCTTCCTGCTCGGCACGCCGGCCATCGTCGGCGCGCTGATCGCGGAATCGGGCCCGATCGCCGGCCTGGCGCACAGCGATCCGGGGCCCCTGGCGGCCGGCTTCGCCGCGGCCTTCGCCTCGGGCCTGCTGGCGATGGGCCTGCTGCGGCACGTGGCGCGCCGCGGCGCCCTGCCGCGCTTCGCGCCGTACTGCTTTCTGATGGCGGCCGCCTGCCTGGTATTGGCCGCCGTGAAGTGAGGTTTGCATCGCCGCGGGTTCTCGAACCGCGGTAAGTGGGGAGAAACGATGGAGCACGATCGAGCGCAAGAGACCACCGCCATCGTCACCGGGCTGGGCTTGGGAGGACTGGGCTTGTTCTGCGGCCTCAGCCTCTTCAGCCACGCGCCGGCCGACGTGATGGATTACCATGCCGCCAGCGCCGGGCAGGTGCACAATCTCGGGGGGCTCCTCGGGGCGCACCTGGCCCAGCACCTCCTGTGCCTGTACGGCATCGGCGCCTGGATCCTGACCGCCTGCCTGCTGGTCTTCGGGGCGATGATCTGCGCGGCGCGCTCGATGTCCGGGATGCTGTTGCGCGGCGCCGGCGCGGTGCTGATGACGGCGGTCGTCGCGGCCTGGGCCGGCACGACCGACCTCCCCGCCAGCCCCGGCGCGGAACCGGCCTTCCGCCAAGCGTACCCGGCCGGCGTGGGCGGCCTGGTCGGCGGCGCGTACCTGGCCGCGCCGCTGGTCAGCTACTTCGGCGCCGTGGGCGTGTACCTCGTGCTCGTCACCGCGGGGCTGCTGGCCGGGCTGCTGATCGCGCAGGATGCGACCGAGACGGCGCTCGCGCTGGTCGGGCGCGGTTGCGCCCGCGCGATGGTGTGGGGCTGGGAGGCCCTGCTGCGGCGCGCGCGCGCGACCGGCGAGGCCGCCGCGGCCTCCCTCACCCCCGCCACCGCCCAGGCCGAAGGCGCCAACCTCCGCGCGGTCCTCGACGAAACCCGCACCGGGCGGTTCCGCAATGAGGGCGGCGTACTGGTTGCCGAGGAACCCGGCAAGCGCCACGCGACCAAGCCGCGCTTCAAGTTCGATCCCGAAGAGCTGAAGCAGGCCGAGGCGGAAGCCGAAGCCGAGGTGGCCCCTTCGCGCCGCAAGCCCGCCAAACCGGAGAAGGACGCCGCGCCGCCGGCCGAGAAGAACGAACCGGAAGCCAAGGCGCCGAAGGAATCGAAGGAAGACCGCGAGGCCAAGGAGGCCGCGCAGCGCCGCGAGGAAGCCGTGCGGCAGGCCGAGCAGGCCGAGGCCGAGCGGCAGCGCCGCGAGAAGGAAGTGCAGGAGCAGTCGCGCAAGGAGGCCGTCGCGCTGGAGCGGCTCGAGCGCGAGCGCGCCGCCAAGCAGCGCGAGCAGGACAAAGCCCGCGCCAAACTGGCCGCCTCGCTGGGGCATAAGCCCCAGGAAGCCCCCGCCGCGCCGGAGGCCGCGCCCGCCGGCGAGGCCGAGAAGCCGCCCAAGCCCAAGCTGCCCGACGACTACAACCTGCCCGACATCAAGAAGCTGGAGGAGAAGGACGAGGTCATCGAGGTCAGCAGCGACACGCTGAAGGAGCGCGGCGCGAAGCTCATCGAGACGCTCTGGGAGTTCAAGATCGGCAGCCGCCTCGTCAACATCCACCACGGCCCGACGGTGACGATGTTCGAACTCTCCCTCGACCCGGGGATCAAGGTCTCGCGGGTGCTGAGCCTCAGCGACAACCTGGCGATGGCGATGAAGTCCGAGCACGGCGTGCGCATCGTCGCTCCGCTGCCCGGCCGCGACAGCATCGGCATCGAGATCCCCAACACCGAGGATTACGTCGTCCGCATGCGCCCGATCCTCGAGTCGCCGACCTTCCGCGCGGGCAAGTGGACGCTCCCGCTGGTCCTGGGCCGCGACGCCACCGGCACCCCGCTCATCACCGACCTGGCCACCATGCCGCACCTGCTCATCGCCGGCACCACCGGCAGCGGCAAGTCGATCTGCGTCAACTCGATCATCCTTTCGTTGATGGTCCTGCGCCGGCCGCACGAGGTGAAGCTGATCCTCGTCGATCCGAAGCAGGTCGAGATGACCGACTTCCGCGGCATCCCGCACCTGCTCAGCCCCGTCGTCACCGACATGAAGTTGGCCGCCGGAGTGCTCACCTGGGCCGTGGAGAAGATGGAACAGCGCTACGAGCGCATGAGCAAGGTGGGCGTGCGCAACATTTCGAGCTTCAACAAGCTCTCGCGCGAAGAGCGCCTGGAACGCCTGCCCAAGGACGAGCCGCCCGACGAGTATCTCGACAAGATGCCTTACCTCGTGGTGATCGTCGACGAGTTCGCGGACCTGATGATGACGGCGGGCAAGGAGATCGAACAGTCCATCGCGCGGCTGGCGCAGAAGGCGCGCGCGGCGGGCATCCACGTCATCCTCGCCACCCAGCGCCCCAGCGCCGACGTCGTCACCGGCCTGATCAAGACCAACCTGCCCTGCCGCATCTGCTTCCAAGTGAAGTCCAAGATCGACAGCCGCATCGTGCTGGATACCTCCGGCGCCGACAAGCTCGCCGGGAAGGGCGACATGCTCTTCCTGCCCCCCGGCAGCAGCAACCTGATCCGCGCCAAGGGCGTCTACATCGCCGACCACGAACTCCAGGAGGTCGTCAAGTTCTGCAAGAACCAGGCCGAGCCGATCTACAGCGACGAGATCGAGCAGGTCGCGCGGCTGGCCGCGGGCGTGGAGGAAGAAGGGCAGGAGAAAGAAGCCATCCAGCTCGACGACCGCTTCGACGAGGCCGTCGAGTGCTTCCTCGCGCTGGGCCGCGCCAGCACTTCGCTGTTGCAGCGCCGTATGAGCCTCGGTTACACGCGCGCGGCGAAGGTCTGCGACCAGATGGAGGCGCTGGGCATCGTCGGCCCCGACCGCGGCGCCAAGGGCCGCGAACTGCTCATCACGCCCGAAGGCTGGGAGTCCTACAAGCGCTCGCGCTCCGGCGCGTCCCAGGACGGCGCCTGGGGCCCGCTTGGCAGCAAGGACAACCCCGGCCCCGGCGCGGCGCCCGAGGAAGAACTCTCCGCCGTCGCGCTCCTGGATCCGGTGGACGGCACCAAGGCCGACGCCGAGGGCAACGACCCCGAAGCCGGCGACATGGCCGCCGAACCCGACGCGGCCCTCGTCAGCGCGCTCGATGCCGATGAGGACGACGACGAAGAAGAAACCTGACGCCTCGTGAAGTTACAGGAGGTGCTGCCGACGATCTTCAAGCGCCACGGGTCGTGCGCTTCAGCGCACGCCCCGTGCTGAGCGACGCGGCGTACCCCTGCCCTCAATTTCTCGGTCCCGCAAACGCAAATCCTCAAGGTTGCTCCGATGTGGTAGCCTTTCCGCATGGCCGCGCGACGAGAGCGATCCGAGGAGGGCGGCGAACGCCGCAAGCCCGCGAAGGGCCTGGGCTGCATCGGCGGGTCGCTCTTCTTCGTCCTCGGCGTGGGGGTCATCTTCGTCGCCTTCGCGCTGGGCCGGGCCTGGGAGGCCAAGCCTCCCGGACAGGACAAGCTGACCGTCGAGGACCTCAAGCGGCAGCTTGAACAGACTTCCGCCGAGGCCCGCCGCATGGCCGCCGAAGCGCTGGGCATGAAGGGCGAGGACGCCGCGCCGGCGGTGCAGGATCTGACGGAGCGCCTCAAGGACGAGAGCGAGGCCGTGCGCAAGGCCGCCGCCGACGCGCTCGGACGGATCGGACCTCAAGCCGAGGAAGCCCTCCCCGCGTTGCAAGAAGCCATGCGCGAAGGCTCCGAACAGGTCCGCGAGGCCGCGAAGCAAGCGATGGAGCGGATTCAGGAACTGAGAGACAAGGAATAAGAGCGAGGCTCGCATGGACAAGATCGTCGTCGAGAAACTGGATCACGTCACAGTCAACGTCACCGACGTCGAACGCGCCAAGGGGTTTTACGGCGGCTTGTTCGGCCTGAAGGAAGTCCCGCGCCCGAAGAGCTTCGGCTTCGGCGGCGCGTGGTACGATCTGAACGGGACGTTCCTGCATCTGGTCCAGCGTCCGGAACCCGACGCGGCCTCGGGGCGGCACTTCGCGGTCTGGACGGCCGACGTGCAGCAGGCCGCGCGCGCGGTGGAAGCCGCCGGCTACCCGGTGAAGTGGGACAAGCTGAAGATCGAAGGCGTGGACCGCTTCTTCACGCAGGACCCCGACGGCAATCGCGTCGAAGTGCAAGGCTCGGATGCGTAGCGCGGGTTCTGGGTTCTGGGTTCTGGGTTCTGGAACTGATCGACTGGCGCCGCCGGCTTGATCCAGGATGGGGACTTTTGTCCCTCGAACCTGCCGTAGAAAAAGCCAAGGGCGGCCCACGCTTGCGCATGTTGCCGCTCTGGACCATCAGGCACACTCCGCGTGCTCTGCGCCCTCAACGCGCTCAGGGCGCTCGCCGGGCGGGCCCTCCCCGCGTTCCCGGCGCACTCCACGCGCTCTGCACCTGCGTACTTCTTCAACCTTAGAAGCCGCCCGCCCGGGAAGGAGAAGAAACCCGGGCGAGCGGCCAAGGACGCGCCGCGCCCTTTGAAACTGGTTGGGCTGCGCCGCACTGGGGGCTACGAGAAACTGGCGGCCGCCCAGTGCGACGAGCCCAAGATCGAGATTGGTTCGTCCGGCACGAGGCGCGGCGGGGAGTTTTCCTGCGTGCGTAGCGCGGAAATCGCCCAGCCCGGGACTTCGGCCGGTCCATTCGGGAAGCCGATTCGGCCTCCAGACACTCGATTATTATACCCTACGCGAACGTAGGGATGCCAGCTTTTGAGCAGCGAAAATGAACGTAAAAGTCGGCCGCATCCATCGATTCGTGGGCTGGAATTTGCGCGCGCTTTCGTTCAAGCGGGTAAACCGCGCGCGAGCCGGATTCACGCCAGCCCCGCGCGCTCCAGGATCACTTCGCCCAGTTTGTCGTGCAGCCCCAGCGGTTCGGTGCAACGCCATTTGATGCCGGGGTGCCGCGCGGCGGCCTCCCCGGCCATGCGCGGGATGTCGCTGGCCGCATGCCGGCCGGGCGAGAGCATGTACGGGTGGACGATCACCTCGGTCGCGCCGCGTTTCACGCAGGCCTCGAAGCCCTGCTCGATGGTCGGCTCGGCCAGTTCCATGTGCGCGATGTTGACGATCAGGTCTGGGCGCTGCCGCCGCAGGATCGCCGCGACATCCTCGAGCATCTTGTTTGCCGCTTCGCGCTTGGAGCCGTGGTCGATGATCAGCAGGGCCGTGGGCATGGGACAAGCATCTCCGTCTGCGCGCATTCTAGGCGCCGGCAGTTTGGTTTCAATGCGGGATGACTCAACGTACCAGAAGCCTCCGTGTCCTCCGCGCCTCCGTGGTGAACCCTACTTCCCGAAGAGCTCCCCGAAGAAATCCCGCATCGTCTGCCAGCTCCGCTTGTCCGCCTTCTCGTCGTAGGCCGCGCCTTTCGAGGGGTCGTTGCCGGCCGCCGGCTTGGTGAAACTGTGCACCGCGCCGCCGTAGCTGACCATGTGCCAATCGACCTTGGCCTCGCGCATCTCCTGCTGGAAGGCCGCGACCTGTTCGGGCGGGACGTTGGGGTCGTCCGCGCCATGGAGCACGAGCACCTTGCCCTTGATGTTCTTCGCGTCCTCGGGCGTCGGGGAGTCCAGCCCGCCGTGGAAGGAGGCCACCCCGGCCACCTCCGCGCCTCCGCGCGCGAGTTCCAGGACGCAGGTGCCGCCGAAACAGAAGCCGATCGCCGCGACGCGCTGGGGGTCGACGTGCTCCCGTTCGAGCAGCTTCGCCAGCGCCGCGCGCATCCGCCCGCGCATCAGGGGGCGGTCCTTCTTGTACTTCCCGGCCTGCGCGCCGGCTTCGGCGCGTTCCTTCGGCCGGATGCCTTTGCCGTAGATGTCGGCGACGAAGGCCACGTAGCCCAGCTTGGCCAGTGCCTGCGCCTTCTGCTGGTAGAACTCCGATGGCCCCATCCAGTCGGGCGCGACGATCACCCCCGGGCGCTTGGCCGGCCCGGCGTCGTCCCAGGCAAGATACCCTTCGAGCGCCGTCTCGCCGTCCCGGTATTCGACGGCCTGCGTCGCGATCTCGGCGCGTGCCATGACGCACAGCCCTCCCAGGCCGATCAGCATCAACACTCCGCGCATGCGCTTCTCCTTTCCAGCGGACTTGGACTGCCGGAGGGCGATGGTAGCCTGTTGGCGGACTCGGACAAGTTGGGTGCGCCATGAAGAATCTGCTCCTGCTGGGCTGGGACGACGGGGCGCCGTACCTGCTCGACCGGCTGCTGGACGCCGCGGCCGAACGCGGCTGGTCGCTGGCGCTGGCCGACGCCGACGCCTCCCGCGCGCGTACGCGGGCCGGGGTGCATCCCAGCGCGCGCGGGATCGTGCTGGACCTGTCCGATGCGGCCTCGCTGCGCAAGCGGATCGCGCTGGCGGCGCTGGTGGTGGACCTCGTGCCGGACACGCGGGGCCTTGAGCGCGCCGCGACGGCCGCGGAGAACGGCACGGCGTACCTGGCCTGCCGGCCCCTCGCGCCGCTCGACGAGGGCCTCGATGCGGCCGCGCGCCGCGAAGGCGTCCCGATCCTGAGCGGGCTGGAGCTTCGCCGCGCCTTCAACGCGCTCACCTGCGCCGGCGAATTCGACGGGATCGTGAAGGCCGGCTGCGCGCCGCGCCGGCTGGACGCCTACGGGCCGGAGGACGGCGCGCCGGTCCACGCGGGGCCCTGGACCGCGCCGGGCGTCTCGGGATGGCTGGGCGCTTCGTGGCATCCGCTGTCCGGCGCGGCGCCCGGGAGCGCCGACGAGGTCGCGCGGCACGCCTGGGGCTACGACGACGAAGCGGGGCGCGCGCACGAGTCGGTCTTCTCGTGGCGCGTGGCCTCCGCCTCGGCGGAGGAGACGCGGCGGCTGGCGCAGGCGTACCTGCTGGCGGCCGCGGCCCGCGCGGCGCTGGGGGAGACCCTGCCGGCGGGCGTGCTCCGGCTGAGCGACCCCGACGCCTACGGCCCTCTGAACCTGGAGATCGCCGAGGCGGGGTTCAGGATCGAAGAGCTGTAAAAGGAAAACCCCCGGCGCGGGGCCGGGGGTTTTCCAAGCGTCGTTGCGGCCGGCTGGCGGTTACTTGCCTTCTTCCTCGACGGCCGGTTTCTCTTCGGTCTTCTTCTCGGTCTTGTCGAGGACGTTGTCGAGCACGCCTTTGACGCCGGGCTCCTTCTCCTCGTCCTTCGGTTCGGCCTTGACCTCCTGGGCCTTCTTGCTGGCGAGGTACTCTTCGTACTTCTCGAGGTTCTGGCCGTAGCTGCGGCCGGTCACGGTGGCGAGCGCGCCGAGGGCGATGCTCTTCATGGCCGGGTCGCTGCCCTTGGCGATCTGGATCAGGTACTTCACGGCGTTGTCGCCCATGTTCTTGAGGATCTTCAGCGCGCGGGTGGCCTCGGGGCTGCCGGGCTTCTGCTGGATCCACTTGAGCTGGTCGATGATGGTGCTGTACGAGGGCGCGACGTTGGCGGGCTGCTGGAACTGCTTCTGGATCATGTTGATCACCGACCAGGCTTGGCGCTGGACGTGCGGGTTGGGATTCTGTGCGGCCTTCTGCAGGTAGGGCAGGACGATGGTGCCCATGCCGGCCAGGGCGTCCATGACGCGCATCTCGGCCTCGTCGACGCACATCGGAATGTCGCCCGTGACCAGCTTGAAGGTCGCGAAGGCCTTGGCGACGTCCTTGGACAAGCCCGACTTGTTCAGCCCGTCGCGCCCTTCGGCGACCCACTGCTGCTGAATCGCGCGGGCCTTGGCCGGGTCGGTCTTGGAGAGCTTGTCCATCTCCTCGAGCATCTGCTGCAGCTTCTTGTTCTTGTCGAAGAACTCCTTGACCTTCGCCGCCAGCGCGCCGCGCCGGCCTTCGTCCACGAAGCGGACCGTGTCGATGAAGCAGTCGACGGCGAACTCCGCGCACTTCTCGTTGTTGGGGTGCTTGAGCTGCGTGCTGCGCTGCCAGGTGCGCTTGGCGAATACGACCATCAGCTCGCGCAGTTCCTCGGTGTGCCAGAGCGGGAAGCTGTCCGGGCAGGGCAGGTAGTTGTCCACCTCGCGCATCGCCTGGGCGCAGCGGTTCATGATCAGGAGGTAGAAGTCCAGGTCGTTCTGGTTGTACTTGATGACGCAGTGCCGCTCGTAGTAGTCGATGCAGGGCTGGTCGAGCATGAAGAAGCTGCCCGGGTTATGCGCCCAGTCCTGGTTGTTCTGGCCTCTCCCGCCGCCGGCCGGCTTGGGGCCCTCGGGCGGCTTGGGCTTCTCGCCGTCCTCCTCCGAGTAATCCTCGGAATCCGGATTGGGGACGTGCCAGTGCGGGCCGTCCGCCAGGGCCTTCGTGCTCCACAGCCCCAACAGTAGAATCGCCCACAGCGCGAGATACCTGGACTTCATGGATGGTCTCCTTGACTGCGCAACCCCGATCGAACTGAACCGTCTAATGCCATTATTTCTAAGGAGTTGGAATCCCAGTTCCGCTCACGCCCCCCTCGAACGGCGGCCTGGGTTCAAAGCATGGCCCTCACCTGGAGTTGATCGGGAACTTGGGAATGGCACAGGCATTTTCTGAATTTCTCAGAAGCGCGTTAGGGAGAATGCTGGCACATCGTGCAATCTCCAGACCTCCACCGGTGTAGGCAGCAGAAGCCCTTGGTCCCCGAAATCGGAGCCCTCATGTCATCCGCCACCTGTTCCCTGGCTGTCCTGCTCTGCGCCGCCCTCTGGTTCGCAAATGCCGCCCAGGCCGGCACGCCGGAAGTGCATCGCGAAACCCTGAAGTACAAGAGCAGCGTGGATGGGATCGAGCCCCTGCAGGCCGACCTGGCGCTGGTGCTCGACGGGAAGCCCAAGCCGCTGCTGGTGGTGATGCACGGCTACGGCGGGAACCGCAAGAACATGGCCGCCGACCTGAACGCGCACGCCCCGCGGGGGCTCGTGGCCGTGGCCCCGGACATGCGCGGCGCGGGCGGCTCGGCGGGGAAGTTCGACAGCGGCGGGCTGGAGATCCACGACATCCTCGACGCGGTCCTCGAGACGCTCAAGAAGTATCCCACGGAGATCGACCCGCGGAACCTCAACATCGTCGGCTACAGCGGCGGCGGCGGGAACGCGATCGCCTGCATGGTCCGCTTCCCGGATCTCTTCCAGTCCTGCACGTCCTTCTTCGGGATCAGCGACTACGCGGCCTGGAACCGTTCGGGCGGGCGCAAGGACTGCAACGCGAGCATGGAGCGCGCGCTGGGCGGCGGGCCGGACCAGCAGCCCGAAATCTACCTCGCCCGGAACTTCATCCCCGCCGCGGGCAACGCGCGCGCGGGGAGCCTGCATTTCGCCTGGGACAGCCAGGAAGCGCAGTGCCCGCCGAAGATGATCGAGGACTTCATCGCGGCCTGCAAACAGGCCGGCGTGAACCGCCTGCAGGCGCACGTCAGCAAGCCCGGCGACAAGGCGCGCTGGGTCCACGGCTACCGGCCGGCGGGGGAGGCCGCCGACGCGCTCTTCCTGCCGGACGTGCTGGCGCCGAAGCCGGCTTCGCCGGCGCTTCCGCCGTCGGGGCGGCTGGTCGTGCCGGGCTTCCTGGTCACGCGCGCCTTCGCGGTCTGGATCGGGGACGCCAAGAAGGGCGACGTGAGAGGGCAGGTGACGATCGAGTACGACCTGCGCAAGCAGCCGATGGTCAAGGTCGTCGAGAACGCGAAGAACTACCCGGTCGGCATCGAGGCCTCGCCGCTGGCGCTCTTGCCGAAGTGAGTTCCGACCGCGCTGTTGCCCCCGAGCCAAGCGCGCTAACATGCCCGCATGGCCAAGCGCCCCGAGACGATCTTTTATTGCAAGGATTGCGGCAACGAGACCCCGCGCTGGGAAGGGCGCTGCCCGGCTTGCGGCGAATGGAACACGCTCGTCGAGGCCCCGCGCCAAGGGCACGCCGGCCGGCGCGGCGGCAAGAAGGCTTCGTCCGCGGCCGCGCGTCCCGGTCCCGGAACCGGGGCCGAGCCGCGTCCGCTCAAGGCTTTCACGGCCGAAACCCTCCCGCGCCTGCGCTTCCCGCTTAACGAGTTCGACCGGGTCCTCGGCGGCGGCGCCGTCCCCGGCGGGAGCCTGCTCGTCGGCGGCGAGCCCGGCATCGGAAAGTCCACGCTGCTCCTGCAGGCCCTCGCGGCCCTGGCGGCGGAGAACGGCAAGGACGAGCGCCCGCTGCTCTACGTCAGCGGCGAAGAGGCCCCGTCCCAGATCGCCGCGCGCGGGCTGCGCATCGACGAGCAGGCGCGCGAGTCGAGGCACGAGCACGAAGCGCGCTATGACTTCAATTCCGAGCGGCTCCAACTGGCCGCGGAGACGAACCTGGAGGCGATCCTGGACCTCTTCGAGCGGCTGCGCCCGTGCGTGGCCGTGATCGATTCGGTCCAGACCCTCCGCGACGCCGAGCTGGCCTCGCCGCCGGGCGCGCTCGGGCAGGTCCGCGAATGCACGATGGCGCTCGTCGACGCCGCGCGGCGCCACGAGATCGCGCTCTTCCTGATCGGGCACGTCACCCGCGAGGGCACGCTCGCCGGGCCGAAGACCATCGAGCACGTCGTCGACGCGGTGCTCAGCTTCGAAGGCGACACGCGGCTGGGCTTGCGCTGCCTCCGCGCGCTGAAGAACCGCTTCGGCTCGGTGGACGAGGTCGGGCTTTTCGAGATGACCGGCTTCGGGCTGCGCGAGGTTCCCGATCCGTCGCGCGCGCTCCTGGACGGCGCGGGCGAGGACCTCGACAAAGGCCCCGGCACGGCGGTGGGCGCGCTGAGCGAAGGCTCGCGGATTCTGCTGGTCGAGGTCCAGGCGCTGACGGTCCCCGCGCCCGGCGGGGGCTCGCCGCGGCGGCGCGCGAGCGGGCTGGATCCGAACCGCCTCGCCATGCTCCTGGCCGTGCTCGAGACGAAGGCCGGCGTGCCTTTCGGGATGCTGGATGTCTTCGCCAGCGCCGCGGGGGGCTTGGAGATCGACGAGCCGGCCTCGGACCTGCCGCTGGCGCTGGCGCTGGCCTCCGTCGCCACGAGCCGGCCGGTTCGGGGCAAGCTGGTGGCCGCGGGCGAGGTCGGCCTGGGCGGGGAACTGCGCCCGGTCGCGCGCCTGGAGGCCCGGCTCGCCGAGGCCCGGCGGCTGGGCTTCAACGCGATTCTTGTCCCGGCCCGCGGGAAGGTGGCCGCGCCGCAGGGGCTCAAGCTGCTACGAGCGGCTAACTTGAAGGAAGCCTTGGCGTTGGGGCTGGCGTGAAGGCTTTATGAGCGCGTGTTCCGTCGATTGGCGTAGGTCCCGAATCGAGCCCCCTTCCACCGGATGCCCGGACTATCCGCCTTGCCTTCGCAAGGTGCAAAACGATTTGACCTGATTTTATTCAACGCGAGACCCCGCCTTGGTTACGGAAGAATGGCGAGGATGCTCGCCTACAAGGCGAAGGGCCACCGGGGGACTTTCGCCTAGCCATCCAAGGTTCAGCCGCGAGGAACGCCGATGACCGCCCGCGACTCCGAACGCACCCGCAAGGTCCGCCGCAGCAGCGAACGCCAGGAGCTTCGAAGTCGTCCCCCGGTCGCGCGCCGCGGCATTACAGGCCGGCTCGAGGCGGTGGCCCCCAAGGCCGCGCCGAAGCCCGCCGCGCCCGTTGCGCGGAAGTCGGGAGCGGTCGCTCCTACGGCCAAGCCTGAATCCAAGCCCGCCCCTTCGGCATCCTCGGCTTCCGCCGTGTTGGCGCCCGCCGTCGAACCCAAGCCCGAACGCCGGCCCGAGCGCTCGCTGAAGATGGCGGTGGTCGGGTTGAGCCTGCTGAGCATGACGCTGGCGGGGCTGCTGGTCGGCGTGATCGCGGTACAGGGGCACGTGGAAGTGGAAGCCGGCGCGCCCGCGCCCGAGAACAAGCCCGAGCCGGCGCAGGTGGCGAAGGGTTCCGCCGCGCCGGCCGCGAGCGCGCCCGCGGCCGCGAAGCCGGCGACTCCGCGCGGCGACCTGTTCACGGCGGAGCGCGGAGCGACGGCCAGCGGCTGCGACCGCGCCGAGGTCCTGATCGACGGCGAAGCGGAGAACTTCGACGGCGGACAGGGCTTCTGCAACTTCGACGTGAACACGGCCAAGGACGGCGGCGCGATCCTGGTCAGCCTGCCGAAGCCCGAGACGATGAACCTCGTCCGCTTCCGGCTCTGGGACAAGGACGACCGCGCGTACACCTACGTGGCCGAAGTGAGCCCCGACGGCAAGGCCTGGAAGACGCTCAAGGACGCCTCGAACGAGCAGGCCAGGAGCTGGCAGGAGATCCGCTTCGAGGCGCAGCCGGTGCAGGCCGTGCGGATCAAGGGGCTCTCGAGCACCGCGAACAACTGGCTCCACGTCGTCGAAGTCGAGGGCTACAACGCCATCCCGCTGCGCGAGCCGGAGTCCCCAGCCCCGGCGGTGGAAGCGCGGCTGAAGCCGGGCCTGGCGGCCGAATACTACGACGGCCTGGGCGCGTACCCGACGGTCGAGGACATGCCGGCCGTGCGCACGACGGTCGCAAGCCTGAACTTCGCGCCGCAGACGGTCAACGCCGAAGAAGGCGCGCGCGCCGACTGGCCCTTCGCGCGGCTCTCCGCGACCTTCAGCGGATACCTGAAGGTGGACGAGAAGAAGCTGATTACCTTCTTCATCACCTCCGACGACGGCGCGCGCCTCTACGTTAACGGCAAGCTGCTGGTCAAGAACGATGGGAAGCACGGGATGGAGGAGGCCTGGGAACAGCTCGAACTCGAGCCCGGCTACCACCACGTTTACATCAGCTACTTCGACGCGGGCGGCGGGCGCGGGCTGCTCTGGCGCTGGCAGCCGCAGAACGAGAATAAGGAAACGGTCCCCGCCGAACGGCTCTTCCACGATGCCTCGGCCGAACGCGGTGAACTGGCGCTCTCGCGCTAACCCCTTTGCGCCCCGCTGGACGGATCGCGCAGGCTCGTCTACGAACCCTTAAATTAAATGCACCGGGTGCGTCGAGTGCCGCCACGCCTCCAGGCGGTGCGCGCTCGTCCGAGTCCCGTTTAGGACTCAATTCAAGCCACGATCAGATGTCAACGAGAGCTGAAAAAGATGCACTGTGGTGCACGGATGCGGATTGCGAATCGCTTAAGCTCAGGGAATAGGCTCTGGGCGGGACAAGAGATGAGTCTACGAGAGCCTAAAAAAGATGCACTGTGGTGCATGAGAGGATGCGGGTATTTGGCTTGGAGTGCGCATGGTTAAGGCGGCAGATGTGCTTGCGCAATCCCCGCGCCATCCTCGGCAATATCCAAGATATTATTTATTATGAGCGGAGCATGCGGATGTGCAGGGACTGCCGGGCGTGGCTCAAACGGACGGGCCGGCTTGGGCCAGCGCGCGCTGGAGGCCGCGGGCGCCAATCAGGCAAGCCTACTTTCCGCTCGGTTCTCTGTCATCCATGACAAATGACTTGCGTGGACTGGCCTTGGACTTCGCAAGGCGAGCTCGGAACTCCGGGTTGTTCGCCAACAGTTCGTCCATCAGGTTGTCGTCTTCCATGGGATCGAGCGCCTGAATGGCCAGGAGCTTCCGGTCGGGCATCTCGATAACCACGGTATCGCCTGATTCGGCGCATTCTTTAAGAGTCTTCTCGAGGTCCGATTCCAGGAGGCTCAACGGGATGGTCTTGATGGCCATGGAATTCCTCGCCTTCCACTATCAACTTGTTGCCGACTTTCCGCCCAATCAAGAGAATGACCACTTCATGGTCTTCCACATTATACAACGCGCGCAAGCCGCCTACCCGTAATTCGTACTCGGCCAGGGTGTTGGGACGCAGGCGTTTGAGCGCCTTGGTTGGCGCATCGGGCCGATACAGCAGTCGAGCTTGTATGGCCGCCTGCAAGATTCGACGGTCTCGGACTGGCAAGGCGCGAAACTGACGCTCGGCATCCTCGGTAATCGTAATCTTGAAGGGCATGACCATTCAGCCCAACCGGGACGAATAAGGCCGCTCATTCACACATGGCCCTGTCCAACCAGCTTACCATAGCATCCCGGCTGCGCTTCGATACCTCGCACTGCATTTCACCAGACGTTCCGGTCCGGATGGATCATCGATGCGGATTGGCTTGGGCCAGCGCGCGCTGGAGGCCGGCGAGCGTCTCGTCGCGATCCCGGTTGAGTCGCTCCACGTCGCGGCCCTTGAGCGCCGCCTGCATCTGCCTCAGGACCTCGTCTTTCGCCTGCTCGGGGATTTCGGTCCACTCGGCGAGGTCGCGCATGTAGACCTCCAGTTGTCCGGCGAGATGCTCGAAGAAGTACGGGTAACCGCCCGCACCGCCGGCGAGGTGGTAGGTCAGGTGGGGGCCCATGAAGGTCCAGCGCTGGCCGAGTCCGGCGCAGACGGCGCGGTCCACGTCCTCCAGGTCGGCGACGCCTTCGGCGACGAGGTGGATGGCCTCGCGCCAGAGCGCGACGGCAAGGCGGTTGGCCACGTGTCCGGGGACTTCCTTCTTCAGCACGATCGGAGTCTTGCCCAATTCGGCGTAGAAGGCTCGCGCGCGCTCGACGGCCTCCGGCGCGGTGCGCGGGCCGGCGACGAGTTCGACGAGCGGGATCAGGTGCGGCGGGTTGAAGGGGTGGGCGATGAGGAAGCGTTCGGGCCGTTCCAGCCCCTCCTGCATGCGGCTGGCGAGGAGCCCCGAGGTGCTGCTGGCGAGGAGCGCGTCCGGCGGGGCATAGCGGTCGATCGCCTGGTGCGCTTCGCGCTTGATCGCGTAACGCTCGAGGACGGATTCCTGGATGAACTCGGCGTCCTCGAGGGCTTCGCGCGGGTCGGCGCAGGCGCGCAGTTCGGCGTCGGGCGCGGCGAGGCCGGCGGGGGCCAGGCCCTTCGCGCCGAGCCAGTCGCGGATCTCGCGCGCCTTGGCCAGGGCGGACCGCGCGGCCTCCGGGCGCAGGTCGTAGAGCTTGACGCTCAGGCCGCGCGCGGCGAAGAGGCCCGCCCAGCTCGCGCCGATGGTCCCGCAGCCGAAGACGGTTACGCTTTGCATGACGATTCTCCCCTTCGCGCCTTCGTCAGAAGCCGACCTGTTGCTTGCCCTTGAGCTTCAGCCGTTCGCGGGCCTCGTCGGGGCGGGCAAGGTCCAGACCGAGTTCCTTGAGCAGCGCGCGAATCTTCGCGACCTGCTCGGCGTTGGAGACGGCCAGTTGCCCCTTGCCGATGTAGAGGCTGTCTTCGAGGCCCACGCGGACGTGCCCGCCCATGGCGGCGGCGGCGACGCCTATGGGCATCTGGTTGCGGCCGGCGCCGAGGACCGACCATTCGTAGCCGGCGCCGAAGAGGCGGTCGGCGGTGCGGCGCATGAAGACGAGGTTGTCGGTCTCCGGGCCGATCCCGCCGAGGACGCCGAAGATGGTCTGGACGAAGAAGGGCGGCTGGACGAGGCCGCGGTCCACGAAGTGGGCGAGGTTGTAGAGGTGCCCCACGTCGTAGCACTCGAACTCGAAGCGCGCGCCGCAGCCTTCGCCGACTTCCTTCAGGATGCGTTCGATGTCCGCGAAGGTGTTGCGGAAGATGAAGTCCCGCGAGTTCGCCAGGTAAGGCGCCTCCCAAGCGTGGTCCCAGGCCTCGCGCTTCCCGAGCATGGGGTAGAGGCCGAAGTTCATGGAGCCCATGTTCAGCGAGCACATCTCGGGCTTGGCGCGGAGGGCCGCCTGAAGCCGGTCGTCGACGCTCATGTTCTGCCCGCCGCCGGTGGTGATGTTGATCACCGCATCGGTCTGGGCCTTGATTTGAGGCAGGAATTCCATGAACAATTCGGCGTCGGGGCTGGGGCGGCCGTCGTGCGGGTCGCGCGCGTGCAGGTGCAGGATTGCCGCGCCGGCTTCGGCCGCGGCGACGGCCTCTTTCACGATCTGCTCCGGGGTCACCGGCAGGTGCGGCGACATCGAGGGGGTGTGGATCGCTCCGGTGACGGCGCAGGTGACGATGACGTTTCGCGCGGGCATGGGTGAGTTCTCCAGAGGTTTCTTACTAAGACATCTTGTATCGTATAGAGAAACTTCGATCAAGCATTTTCTACTCGTGTAATGGCAAAGAGTTACGCGCTCAACTTTCGGTCCCGGAGACCTCGTCCTGGATGAAGACGCAGAGATAGCGGGCGGGTTTGGCGCCCAGCGCGCGGGCGGTGTGGACCTTGCGGGGGTTGAAATAGATGCTGTCGCCGGCGTTCAGGAGCATGGTCTCGTCGCCGAGCTTGAACTCCATTTTGCCCGCGAGCATGTAGATGAACTCGAAGCCGCCGTGCTGGAAGGTCCCGGGCGGGTCGGAGGGCTTGATGGTGAGGAGGAAGGGTTCGGCGACCTTGTTGGGCATTTTAAGGGCCAGGGCTTCGTAGGAATATCCGAACTGCGAGCCGTCGCGCTCGATGGCCTCGCCCTGTCCCTTGCGGGTCAGGACGTAATCGGGGGAGGACGCCGGCTCGGCGAAGAACTCGGCGAGCGGCACGCCCAGGGCCTGTCCGATGCGCAGGACGGTGCTGATGGGGGGCGAGATCCGCCCGGTCTCGATCTTGGAGAGGGTGGACTTGGTGAGGGACGCGCGCTCGGCGGTTTCGGCGAGGGTGAGGCCCTTGCGCTGGCGGTGCTGGCGGATGTTGGCGCCGATGACTTTTTCGTTCATGGCTCGCGCGGCCCGGTGGAACGGACATCCTACCCTGCGCGCGGCGCGCGCGCCCGTTCAAACGCGCGCCTTGGCTTGTAGTTGGCGGGCGGCGCTGTATACGTCATAGCACGGTGGCCACGGAGCGGTGTCCGAGTGGTCGAAGGAGCACGCTTGGAAAGCGTGTATACGCCGCAAGGCGTATCGTGGGTTCGAATCCCACCCGCTCCGCCAGTTTAAACTCCGCGCATTCAGGGGCGGGGAGGGTAGTAAGGGATCGGTTCCATCTCGAAGTCCTGTTTCCATATTGAACGACCGGTCTTTAGATCCACCACTTCCAGCTTAAGCGAAAGAGATGTCTGACGATTGCCTCCCCCCGGCGCTTTTGTATACGTGTCCGAGAAGCGTTGAACCACCAGGTAGCCTGGCACGAAACTGTAGGTGGCATTCCTCTCCAGGTCCGCCAGGATCTTGCCGGTTGCCGTCGAGACCAGCACGTATTCGTATTGGGGGTGCTGCGGTCCTTCATGTCTTACCCGTAAGACGAGGTGCGCGCCGTCGCGAGAACACAGCGCGACGCCTTCCACGGCGCCTTTTTGTCCTTCCATCAGGGACACCTCCGATTCCAGGCGCAGGGTGTTCGTATCCCACCGCGCGAAGAGCACTCGCCCGTCGCCCGCCTTACGCCGGAATACGAGCCCCCCTTTGTCTTTGGGCAGTACGATCGGCGCACGGGTGCCGTAATAGATTTCGGCGGAGTCCAGACGCCCGACACCTGGACAAGGGAGCGCTTGAACCCCCTCCAGCTCCTGGGGCACCTTAAGCGCGGGGTCGGTCGCTTGCGCGGTGCGTGAGTTGACGTTGCAGCGCCCGGTCTTCAGATCGACCGCCAGCGTTCCCAGGGCGTCCTGCGAGAGCGGCATGTCGGGCGGAGGCGCTGCTCCGCCTACGTAGCTGGTGCGCTCCGTGTAATCCAGGCTGAGCGTCTGGTTCGCGATATGCGCGTCCCAGATGAACGAAAAGCCCTCTCGCTCCTTGAGATTGGGTCGCCCCACTTTTTCGGACGCCATGGCTCGTTGGCCGCCGCCGTCGAATTCGTAGGCGACGATTCGCATGCCGGGTTTATCGTCGCACAGGTACGCATAGATGCGGGTTTCGTCAGCCATCAATGGAAAGGACTTTTCGGGGGCAGTCCAGACGACCCTCCCGTTGGTCCAGTCGAAGGCCGTCAGCCCCTCTTTCGCCAGCACGAATCCCATGCGGCCCTGGGGGTCCATGACCCCCAGCGGATGAAACCTGAACATTGAAGCGGGTCGTGCTTCGGCCTGCACGGAACCGCTAACGGCCCAGGCAAGAACCGCGCCCGCCACGGCGGCGTTCCGCAATAACTCTTTGCGCGAATAGGTGTTGATGGGTTGGAAGCGCATGGGGCGTTTTCCTCGGGAAGACGACTCATGCGTGTTTAGACCTCCACCGCCTCGGTGGGTTGCGCGGAAGGCTGCGGTTTCCCGATCGAAAGGGACTCGAGCCGGGCCTTATTCGTGCCGCAGGGCCACGATGGGGTCGAGGCGGCTGGCACGCCAGGCCGGGTAGAAGCCGAAGAAGATTCCCACCAGCAGCGAAAAGACCACCGCGATGGCCACCGACCAGGGGTTGAGGACGAAGGGCCACTCCTTGCCGGTGACCATGTTCAGGATCGCGACGGCGCCCGAGGCGACGCCCACTCCGCCGCCGACGCCGGCCAGCCCGCCCAGGCCGCTGAGGACCATGGCCTCGACGAGAAACTGCCCCAGCACGTTCAGGTCGGTGGCGCCGAGGGCCATGCGCAGGCCGATCTCGCGGGTCCGCTCGGTGACCGAGACGAGCATGATGTTCATGATTCCGATGCCGCCGACGAGGAGCGAGACGGCGGCGATGGCGCCGAGGAGCATGGTGATGCCCATGAGGACCTGGTCCACGGATTGCGCGACTTCACCCAGGTCCTGGAGTTCGAAGCTGTCCTTGCGGTCGGGGGGCAGGTTCTGGGAGGCGCGCAGGGCGAGCCGGATCTCCTGCTTGGCTTGCGGGATCAGCTCGCGCCGCGTGGCGCTGACGAAGACCATGTGGACCTGGCGGCCCCAGCCCATGGCGTCGGAGGCGGCGCTGAAGGGCATGAAGAGCTGGTAGTCCTGGGTGTTGTCTCCGAAGAAGGAACCCTTGGCTTCGAGCACGCCGATGACGCGGAACGGCGCGCCGTCGACGCGGATGGTCTCGCCGACGGGCTCCAGCGCGCCGAAGAGTTCGCGGGCCAGTTCGTGGCCCAGGACGGCGACGCGGCTGGCGCAGCGCACGTCGGTCTCGCTGAAGACCGTTCCCGAGGCCACGTCCCACCGGCGGATGGAGAAGTACGAGGGGAAGCAGCCGCGCAGGCCGGCCTGCCGGAAGCGCGCGCCGTAGACCGCCCGGCCGCTGCCGAAGATCATCGGGGAGGCGTGCTCGACGGAAGGGCAGTTGGCCTCGATGGCCGCGACGTCCTTCAGCCCCAGGGGGCGGTGGTGGAAGCGCTTCTGCTCCTCTTCGTCGGCGTTGTAGCGCGGGCTGACGAAGACGATGTTCTGGCCGATGGAGGCCAGCGCGTCGCTCATGAAGCGCCGCCCGCTCTCGCCGATGTTCCAGAGCGCGACGACGCAGGTGACGCCGATGATCGTGCCGAGCATGGTCAGGGCCGCGCGGAGCTTGTTGGCGCGCAGGGCCTGGAAGGCCATCGCGATCGCGTTCATGGGGCCGGGGCCTCGGCGGGCGGCGGCGGCGCGGGCGCCGGAAGGTTCACGGCCCTTGGGAGCGTGAGGGCGGGAAGCTCGTTGTTGAGGTGGACCTTCAGGAAGCCGCGGTCCAGATGGATGTTGAGCGAGGCCCCCGTTCCGTCCGGCGCGTCCACGGTATAGGCGATCAGCCGTTCGAAACCGTCGAGGTCGCCGCTCGCGAGGTACCTGGGCGCCAGTTCGCGCAGGGTCGCGGGGTAGGCGCCGTGATCCTGCCCGTAGGCGGTCAGCGCGGCCTCGACGCGTTGGCTGCGCTTGTACAAGGACGAGCCCCCGATGAAGGCGTCGGCGGCGAGATGCGCGATACCGGCAAGCAGCCCCAGCAGGGTCAGGCCCAGGACGACGAACGCCGAGCCCAGCCATTGCCGGCGGCGGCGGGATTCGCGGGCCGCCCAGACCATGCCGCCCAGCAGCAGCAGCAGCAGCCCCCAGCGGCCCACGGCCTCGACCTCTTCCGAGTCCAGCATGCCGTAGAGGGCGGCGTAGGCGAATCCGAAGCCGAAGACGCCCGCCAGCAGCGCGCCCAGGCTGAAGCGGAACTCCAGGCGCTGGCCGAGGACGCCATCGAGGGTCCGCGAGCCCGGCACGCGCGGAGGCGCGTCGTCGACGGGCGTATCGCGGGGCAGGGCGGGCATGGGTCGAAGGGGCACCTTTCCAGTTCAGGCACGGGGCGGCTGCGCCGACCCCTGGCACTCGTGTAGTCGCGGCCCGCGGCACGCCGGCCGGTTCAGGCGGCGCCGGCGGCCTCCAGGCGCGCTTCCTCGGCGCGCCAGGCTTCGAGCGCGGCGCGGGCGTCGGTCGGGGCTTGGCGCTCCTCGAGCTTGTGCACGCGGCCGTCGCGCAACTGGACGGTCTTGTGGGTGCACGCGGCGATATCAGGCTCGTGCGTGACGAGGACGATGGTGAGCCCTGCGCGGTGGAGTTCCTGCAGGAGCGCGAGGATCTCGAGGCCGGTGCCGGTGTCGAGGTTTCCGGTTGGCTCGTCGGCCAGGAGCAGGGCGGGGCGGTTGACGAGGGCGCGGGCGATGGCGACGCGCTGCTGCTGCCCGCCCGAGAGTTCGGTGGGGCGGCGGTCGAGCTTGTCGGCGAGGCCGACGCGGGCGAGGGCCTCGTCGGCGCGGCGGCGGCGCTCGCGCCAGCCGATCCCGCCGTGGTACTGGAGCGGCAGCTCGACGTTGGCGCGCGCGGTCAGGCGCGGCAGGAGCTGGAAGCTCTGAAAGACGAAGCCGAGGCGCCGCGCGCGGAAGTGGGCCAGGCTGCGCCGGGACATCGAGGCCACGTCGACGCCGTCGAGGCGATAGAGGCCGGAGCTGGCCCGGTCCAGGCAGCCGAGCAGGTTAAGCAGGGTGGACTTGCCGGAGCCGGAGTGGCCCATCACGGAGACGAAGCCGCCCGCGGGGACTTCGAAGCTGATTCCGCGGAGCGCGTGGACCGGGTTGCCGGTTTTTTCGCCGTAGGTTTTGACGAGGTCGCGGACCTCGACGACGAGCGGGGCGCTCATTCGCCGTCCTCCTCGACGGTGACGGAGGCCTGCCCGGGCGTGAAGGCGGCGGAGGCGGTGACGAGTTCGTCGCCGGGTTTGAGTTCGCCCTGGATGAGTTCGTAGAAGTCGCCGTCCTGGTCGCCGACGCGGACGGTGAGGGCCTGGAGCTTCCCTTCGGAACCCTTGCGGTAGACGGTGGCGGGGAGGCCGGGGGCGGTTGGTTGGGCTTGCCGCCCTTCGGCGCGGCGTCCTGCGCTTCGTTCGCGGCGGGGAGGTCGAGGGGCGTATCCTTGGGCGGGACGAAGCGGAGCGCGGCGGCGGGAATCCGCACGATATCTTTTTTCTTCGCGACTTCGAAGGTGACGTAGGCGGTCATGCCCGGGCGGAGCTTGCCGTGCGGGCAGCCTTCGGCCGGCGGGTTGTCGGCCTCGATCTGGACCGGGTAGGTGACGAGGTTGCCGCGGAGTTCGTGCTTGAGGCGGACGGCGCGGACCTGCCCCTGGAACTTCATGTCGCGGTAGGCGTCGACCTCGAACTCGACCTTCTGGCCCGCGGCGATGCGCCCGACGTCGGCCTCGTCGATCTTGACCAGGATGCGCACGCGGTGCAGGTCGCTGACGATGGTGAAGAGTTCGGGGGTCTGGAAATTGGCGGCGATGGTCTGGCCGGGCTCGACGGCGCGGTCGAGGACGACGCCTTCGCAAGGCGCGGCGATGGAGGCGTAGCGAAGGTTGGCGGCGGCCTTGGCCAGGGCCTGCTGGGCCTGCGCGACCTCGGCTTCGGCCTGGCGCAGGCGCGCGTCGAGGGCCTCGCGGTCGGCGGCGACTTGGTGGGCGTCGATCCGCAGGTTGTCGAGGTCGAGCGCGGCGAGGCGCTTGTCGCGCTCGGCGTTCTCTTTCTCCAGCGTGCGGATTTCGACGTCGGTCTCGCTGGCGGCGTCGACGCGGTTCATGTCCTCGTAGCGCTTGAGGTTCTTTCGTGCCAGGTCCAGTTGCGCGCCGGAGCGCTCCAGCGCGACCTTCTGGCGCTCGTCCTGGAGCTTGAGGCGCGATTCGCGCAGGTCGAGGTTGCGGCGCTCCAGTTCCAGCATCGAGACGCTGGTCTTGGCGCGGTCGAGCTGGATCTCGCGGTCATGCCGTTCGGCCTCGAGCAGTTCGGTGTCGAGCTTCGCGAGCACCTGCCCTCGCTGACCGAGTCGTCCGGCTCGACGAAGACGTCCTTCACCTTCCCCGAGACCTGGCTGCCGACCTTGACGGTGGAGAGCGGCTCGACGCTGCCGGTGGCGGTGACGGTGATGCTCATGTCGCCGCGGCTGACGGCTTCGGTGGCCCAGGCCTGCGCGCCGCCGGCGGACTGGAAGCGCAGCGCGCCCAGGAGCGCCATGCCGACGCCGAGGACGATGAGGAGCGCGAAGCAGACGCCAAGCCCGATGAGAATTTTTTTTTCATGCCCGATCCCGAAGTCGATTCGCACCCACCAACGTATGAGCCTCATGACGGCAGCTATTGGCTTATATGGGCATTTAACCGCCGATCTTTCGCGGCGAGGCTGCTGCACCCCGTGCAATCCGGCCGCACGCGCGGATTATTCGAAGCTCATCGAGGCAAAGGTCACGGCGGACTTGGTGGGCTGTTCCAGGAACTGGTCGTAGTGGAGCAGGCTGGCCTGTTTGAAAATGTCCTTGCCCAGGCTGAGCAAGGCGAGCATGGCCATGACGGCATCGACGTTACGGGAGTTTTGGGTGCGCGCGATCTCGAAGAAGAAGGCGGCGGGATCGAGCTTTTCGATGCTGGCGAGCATCTGCCGGTCGGCGCGGGCGACGGGCTTCAGGAGCTTCTCGTCTATGGAGGTGGAATGGCCGAACTTGGGCCCGATGTGGCTGAGGTCGACGCTGGCGAGGACGCAGACGCGGCGCTTGGAACGCTCGAGTTCCTCGCCCAGGGCCTCGACGAAGCGCTTGAAGGCGTCGTCGTTGAGCGGGGAGGCGTCGGATTCGATGAAGCCCTCGACGGAGCCGCAGAGGATGGGGAGGACCTCGAAGTCGCGCTTGGCGCGCTCGCCGAGCAGCGCGGCGAGGAGGACGGCCTGGTACTCGATGGAGTGCTCGCTCTTGTGGGCGAATTCGGCGAGGGACTCTTCGACGCCCGCGGCCTTCTGGAGCCTGCCCGCGAGCGCGCGCTCGGTGGCCACCTGCCGCAAGGGCGTGGAGAGGTCCTTCTTCGAGACGAGGAACGGCGCCTCGCTCATCGCCTGGTGCGCGACGCCGAGGATCACGAAAAGGTCGGCCTGCGAGGCCTCCAGGAGAGCCTTGTAGCCGTGCGCGTAGGCGGCCATCCCGGCGTTGAAATCGATGTGGGGCAGCATCAGGGCCTTGACGCGGTCGGAAGAGGCCGGAGGCAGCGTGCCGGCGGGGAGCGCGCCCGGGGCGTCCTTGGCGCCGAAGAAGGACTCGACGAATTTCTTCAGTTCGTCGGGGTCTTCGGGATAGCCCGTGCCCGCGTGCGAGGCCGGGCGGACCTTGGCCTTCAGGTATCCCGTCAGGGCCTCGCGGACGGTCTTATCGAAGTGCGGGCTGCTCAGGTAGAGCGCGGCGTCCAGTTCGCGCTGCAGGCTCAGCACCTGGTCGGTCTTGACCTCCTGCCCGTACATCTGCTCGAAGAGGTCGGCGATCTCCTGGGCCGTGCGGTTCCCGTCGAAGAGCTGGACCAGGGCGTAGGCGGCGGGGCTGAGTACGGCCGGCTGCGGGGCGAGATGCTCGGGATCCTGGAGCACGATGACCATCTCGTCCTCCTGCCCCTTGGCTTCGCCGGCCTTGAGGTTGACCGCTTCGGCTTTGACCTGGCGGAGCGCGGGGACGAGCGGCTCGCCGGGAAGGCCGGAAGCTGCGGCGGATTGCGGTGGCTGGGGAGCGGCCGGATCGTTCTCGGGCGTGGGCATCGAACGGGCGTCTTCCGATGGGCGTTCGCAAACCGACGGGTACAGGCTACCACGGCGCGCGTTGGATTCCATGCCTAAGGGCCAGTCCATGAAATACTTGGGACGATGCGGCGCGGCGAAATACCAAGGGCTCAAAAACCAAGATGCCAAACAAATTCCAAATCCCAAGCGGCACGAAAAGGGCTTCGATGCCGAATTGCGCCTCCGTCAGGTAGGGCATGCAACGTGTCTTGGCGAGCGCGGCTGCCAGAATGGACGAAGAATCGGCCGGGCGGCGCATTCCGCATACCGGATTACGGATTCCGCATTAAAGTGGGCGCATGCGCCGCGCGATTCCGCTGGGCCTCCTGCTGTTCACCGCCGCCGCCTGGGGCGCGGAGGGCGTGCGCTGGCGTGCGTGGGACGCCGAAGCCTTCGACGCCGCGCAGCGGGCCGGGAAGCCGATCCTGCTCTTTGTCGCGGCCGAATGGAGCGCGGCGAGCCGGCGGATGGAGGCCGAGGTCTTCGGGAACCCCGAACTCGGCGCGGCGATCAACGAACTCTTTATCCCGATCCGGATCGAGGCCGGGCGGCGGCCGGACCTGGCGCAGCGTTACAACGAGTCCGTCCGGGCGCTGAGCGGCGGCGCGGGCTGGCCGCTGACCCTGGTGCTGACGCCGGAGGGGCTCCCGTTCTTCGGCGGGACGGCCTTCACGCTGGACGACGACCTGGTCGCCAAGCGCCCGGGGCTGCGCTCGATCCTGCTCCAGACCGGCGCGGGCTGGCGGGAGGACCGCGCGGGGCTGGTCCGCGACGCGCAGGCGCTCGCCGAGACCCTCCGGAAGGCCTCCGAGCCGGCGCCGCCCAGGGAGCCCGCGCCGCCGCCGAGCCTGGACGCGGCGCTGGCGCGGATGAGCGAGGCGCTGGACCCGGTCGGCGGGGGCTTCGGGCCGCGCGCGCCGGGGCCGAAGTTCCCCACTCCCAGCGTCCTGGAACTGGCGCTGCTCCATTACGCCCGCACCGCGAACGAGGCGAGCCTCGGCGTCGCCACGCGGACGCTGGACGGGATGCTGGCCGGCGGGATCTACGACCGCGTGGGCGGCGGATTCCACCGGCACGCGCTCGACCGACGCTGGCGCGTGCCGCGCTTCGAGAAACTGACCGAGTTCAACGCCGAGATGGTCCTGCTCCTCGTCCACGCCTGGCAGGCCACCGGCGCGGCGCGCTACCGCGAAGCGGCTGAGCGGAGCATGGGCTGGCTGATGGACGAGATGGCCGACCCGGAGCGCGGAGGCTGGCGCGCGAGCCTGGCCGGCGACGCGGAAGCCTACTACACCTGGACGGCGGGCGAGTTCGAGCGCGCGATCGACGACCCCGCCACGCGCGCGGTCCTGGGGGCCTGCTGGGGCGTGGACGACCGCGGGGACCTGCCGCTCACCGAGCCTTTCCGCAACGTGCTCTTCGAGGCGCTGCCCCTGAAGGAGGCGGCCTCCGCGGCGGGGTGTTCCGAGAGCGAAGCGCGCAAGCGCCTGGCCGAAGGGCTGGAGCGGCTGCGCGCCGCGCGCGCGCAGCGGGTCCCGCCCGCGGTCGATACCGCGCTTTTCGTGGACGCCAACGCGCGCGCGATTTCGGCGAGCCTGGAGGCGGCCGCGGCCTTCGACCGGCCCGCATGGCGGGCCTTCGCGCTCAAGAGCCTGGAACGGCTGCTCGCCGAAGCCGTCGACGAGGCGCAAGGCGCCGCGCACGTGCTGGAAGGCGACGGCCGCAAGGGTTTCTATTTTCTGGCGCGGGACGAGGCCGCGCTGGGCGTGGCCTGCCTGGACGCCTACGCGGCCTCCGGCGAGATGCGGTACCTCGACGCCGCGCGGCAGTCCGCGGCGCGGCTCCGCGCAAGGTTCGCCGATCCGCAGGGCGCCTGTTGCGACCGCGCTTTCGAGGCGCCCGGCGCGCCGCCGCCGCTGGGCCGGCTCGCCGACCGGCTGCGCCCCTTCCAGGATACGCCGGGGCCGTCGGCGAACGCGCTGGCGATCTTCCTGGAACTGCGCTTGGCGGCGCTGCTGGGTGACGCGGGCGCGGCCTACGCCGCGAGCGCGCGGAAGACGCTCAACGTCTTCGAGCCGGATCTGGAGGCGATCGCCGGCGCCGGCCCGGCGCTCTGGCGCGCCGCGGACCTGGAGAAACTGGGCACGGTGATGGTTTTCGTTGAGGGCCCCGCCGAGGCGGAAGGCGCGCGCGCGCTGCGCCGGGCCGCCGGCGAGGCGTATCTCCCGAACCGCGAGACGCTCGTCGCGCCGAACCCCGAGCTTCGCGCGGTCCTGGGCCTGGGCGCGCCGCAGGCTGGCGAGCCGCCGCGCGCGTATGTTATCGTGGGTGGAGGCGCGGTGCTGACCGCGGAAGAGCCCAAGTCCCTGCGCCGCGTGCTGGAGCAGACCCGCCGCCGATGAACGCGCCCGCGCCGCCCCCCGGCTTCAAACTGACCCACGTGGCGCTGCGCTGCGGGGATCTGGAGCGTTCGGTGGCCTTCTACCGCGACTGGTGCGGGCTGACGGTGATCCACCGCCGCGAGGATTCCTCGCCCGACCGCAAGGGCACGATCAAAGTCGCCTGGCTGGGCCGGCCGCCGGGGCCTTCGACGCCCTGGCCCGCCGATTTCTGGATCGTGCTGCTGGAGATGCCCAAGCCGCCGGGCGCGACGAGCCTCTTCGACCACCTCGGCTTCGACGCGGCCTCGCGCGCGGAGGTGGACGCGATCGCCGCGCGCGCGCAGGCGGCGGGGATCCTGCACTGGCCCGCCGAGGACCTGGGCCACGTCGTCGGGTACTTGTGCAGCGTGAAGGATCCGGACGGGAACGTGGTGGAATTCAGCCACGGGCAGACGCTGCGGTCCGATCCGCGGAAGGGGAGTTAGGTTCACCACGGAGGCACGGAGGCACGGAGACACGGAGAAAGGCAACTCAGGAACATGGTTTGATGTGTATCATTGCAAGCTTGTCGTGCTCTGCGTGCTCAGCGCCTCCGCGGGTTACTCCTGTTCACCCCAGCCGCATGAACTTCCGGAAATACGTTTGGAACGGTCCCAGGTGCGGATACAGCGCCCACGCGCGGATGCGCTGGATCTGAGCGGTATGGACGAGGTCGCTGCCGGCCCAGTCGGCGAGCAGCGCGCGGAGCGTGAGCGGACCGAACTCCTCGTGCTGCCCGGTGGATTCCAGTTCGTCCGCGCGAAGCCCCGCGGCCAGGGGCAGGTTTTTTCGGCGCGCCGCGCAAAAGGCTTCCAGCGCGCGCAGCGGATCGTCCTTCGCGTAGCCGCGCGCCTCGACCGTGCCAGACTCGTCGAAGAGCGGCAGGCGCGAGCCGTCGTTGCGGCGGATCAACTCCACGCGCTGCGGGAAGACGTCCTGCTCCAGGTCGCGCAGGTGGCAGAGTACGACCACGATCGGCCATTCGTTGGGCGCGGGGGAGACGGTCAGGGCCTCGCGGTCCAGGCCGTGCAGCGCCGCGCGGAGGCTGGCCTCGGTGGAGGCGAGAGTCTGGTTGACGGTGGCCAGGAAGTCCATGGTCGGCGCGTCCTCACTCCGCTCGCCTGCGGCGAGTCGGCCCTCTCCCCGAGGGAGAGGGGTTTATGCCAGTCCCGCCAGGTCGAAGGGCTGCCCGCCGATCTGCGGGGACGGCGGCACGCCAAGCAGCTTCAGGAACGTCGGCGCGCAGTCGTGGATCTGAAGGCCCTGCCGCTCGCCCGGACCCTTCAGGCCGGCCTTCATGCGCGCCTTCGTCGAGAGCATGAAGATGCCGTCGGGGGCGTGGTTGGCGTCATCGGGGCCGGTGTCGTTCTCGTAGGTATAGATCGAGTCGTCCGGCCCGCCGATGCTGCCCATGCTGCGCCAGGCCAGGTCGCCGAAGTAGACGATCAGGTCCGGCGCGATGCCCTCGACCTTGGGGTAGAGCTTCTCGGGGTAGAGCACGCGCGTGCCGATGTTGTCGCCCTGCTCGTCGGCGAGCGCTTCCAGCTTATCGGCCAGTTCGCGGCGCAGCGGTTCGACGTCCTCCGGCGCGACGAGGCCTTGCGGCTCGCGCCCGCGCACGTTCAGGAAGAGCCGCCCGTAGTAGCCGCCGTCGCCCCAGGCCTTCGTTTTCGACCAGTCGATCCTGCACTTCCCGATCTGCTCTTTCTTCGCGGGGCGTTCCAGGAGCGTCAGGTAGCCCTCCTTGGCGAGCCATTCGTTGAAGCAGATTCCGCCAAGCATGCCCTTGATGCCGTGGTCGCTGACGACGGCGACCCAGGCGTCGTCGGGTATGCGTTCGAGGAGCTTCGCGATCCGCGCGTCGATGGAGGCGTAGTACTCGCGCATCCAGCCTTGCTGCGGGTTGCCCTTGGGGTGCCGCGGGTGCGACTCGTCGAAGTACTTCCAGAAGGCGTGGTGGATGCGGTCGGTGCCCATCTCGACCATCATGAAGAAGTCCCAGGGTTTCTTCGCGAGCAGGTGCTCGGCGATGGCGAAGTGGTTGTCGGTCGTGCGCTTCAGGTCGTCGTAGAGCTGCTGCTTGTCCTCGACGCGGAACTTGACGTCGGGGAGGTAGGGCCCGACGGCCCGGTTGATCTCGGCCTTCAGTTCGGGCGGCTGGGCGAAGGCGCTCTCGTTGCCCGGCGTGAGCCAGCAGGAGATCTGGCTGCCGCGGATGGGCTTGGGCGGGAAGGTCAACGGGACGGCGAAGCTGATGCAGTCCTTGCCGGCGCGGCCCGCGACATCCCAGACGGTGTCGGTCTTGATCCAGGCGCTCGTGGCGAGGCCCAGGCCGGTGTAGCTGCGATCGGTGCGGTTGCGGAAGCCGTAGATGCCCAGTTCGCCCGGCGTGCGGCCGGTGACCATCACCATCCAGGCGGGGCAGGTGATGGGCGGGTCGCAACTGCGGAGCTTGCCCCAGAGGCCGCTGCGGCGGAGCGCGGAGAGGGTGGGCAAGTCGGCGGCGAAGCGGTCGAAAACCAGGGAAGGCTCGGCGCAGTCGAGCCCGATGACGGCGAGTTTGGGCGTGGGCATGGCGTCCTCGGAACGGTGCGAGCGGCAGCGGGCAATCGGGTCATCCTACCCAATCGGGCCGGCCCTGCAACGCGCCGGCGGCGCTCGAGACCGCGCGTCTTGCGGCTCACAGTCGAAGTTCTATAGTGGTGCTCCTAAAGCCGGCCAGCGGAGAGCTGAAGCGCTTACATGTACGTATATTTTACTACGATCGTTCGCGGCGCGCCCAACCGGGACGCGGGGGAACTGGTCCAGGTCGACTGGGAGCGCAAGCGCGTCGCCCGGACCACGCGGATGATCCTTGAGAACCCCTACTTCGAAGATCCGAACCCGCGGGGCAACACGCGCGGAGGCCGGGGCATCGCCTTCCACGACGGCCAGGTGGTGGCCGGGACCCATCACGAGCTGAAGTTCTTCGATGCGGAGCTGAAAGAGACGCGGAGCATCACCCACAACCTTCTCGTGGGCACCCATGAAGTCCTGATTCAGCGCCCCGGCAGGATCTGGATCGTGGCGACGTCGGTGGACCTGCTGCTGGAACTGGACCTCGCGACGGGCGAGGCGGTGAATCGGATCTGGCCGCGCGACCTGCCCGGGCTGCAGAAGGCGCTGGGGCTGGAGCCCCTTGAAATCGACCGTAACGCGGACAATCGCGTCAAGTTCGGCCAGATGAATCATTACAAGATTCCTCATCACCTGCACATGAACGCCATGGCCGTCTGGAACGAAGAGGTGTACGGCCTGTTGTCCAACTACGGGGTGCTCGCGAACTTCAGCCGGGAGGAGGTGGTGATTCAGGACGAGCGGCTGCGCCGGAGCCACAACCTCTGCGTGCGCGAGGATGGGCAGGCCTTCATCTGCGACACCTACGGCCGGGGCGTCTGGTACGTCGACCTGAACGCACGGAAGATCGTGGACCGCCTGGACCTGAAGAGCTTCCCATGGGTGCGAAAGATGGCGCGCTGGCCGGAACTGCTGCACTTAGGCAACCGCATCCTGAAGAAGATCGGACTGCGCAAATTTACGCTGGCGCGCCCGTTGTTCGTGCGCGGGATGGACCTCTCCGGCGACCACCTGTTCATCGGCCTGGCGCCGGCCTCGATCCTGCGCATCGACTGGAAGAAGAAGGAACTGGTCGACGCGTTCCAGTACACGACGGACCTGCGCCACAGCGTCCACAGCCTGAAGGCGGACCCGCGGCCCTGACGGGGCGCAGTGGAAAAATCGCGCGGACCGGCGACCCTATAGCGCATGTTCTGCATTTCACCGGGGCGCATGGCGGCCGAAGCGCCGGCTTGGATCCTGCGCGGGCTCTCGCCGCGGCCGACGGTCGTCCTGTTGCGCCACCGCGAGGCCCTGGGCGACACGCTGATGCTTTCCGCGCTGGCGCGGGGCCTCAAGCGCTTCGATCCGAAGCTGCGCGTGGAGGTCGTCTGCCGCCGCCCGGAACTCTTCGCCGGCAACCCGCACGTCGACCAGGCGCGCGGCTGGCACCTGTGGCGCCGGCGCCACACCTCGGGGCAATCCTACAAGCGCGAGGAACTGGCCGAGCCGGTCCACGTCGTCGAGATCCAGTGGCGCAAACTCTGGCGCGACCTGGCCGAACAGGGCTTTCCGGGCGCATCCGGCGAGCCCCCCGCGCCGCTGGACGGCGTGCATCCGGAGATATTTCTCACGGCGGCCGAGCGCGAGCAGGGGCGCGCGCGCGCGGGCGCGCTGGGCCCGGAGGAGAAGCCCCTGATCCTGCTGGGCAGCGGCGGGAAACTGAAGCCGACGCACAACCGCGAGTGGGGCCGCGAGAATTACCAGGGCCTCGTGGACCTGCTGGCGCCGCACGCGCGGCTGGCGCAGATCGGCGGCGACGACCGGCTCGCGGCGGGCGGCGCGGCGCTTCCGGATTTCGGCGCGCTGCCCGTGCGCGAGGCCGCGGCGCTCTTCGCCGCCGCGGACGCGCTGCTGGTTCAGGAAGGAGGGTTGATGCACACCGCCCGGGCGGTCGGCGCGCCGACGGTCGCGATCTTCGGCGGCTACGTGCTGCCCTCGCAGACCGGGTACGCCGAACAGACGAATCTCTGGGCGCGGCCGGAGTGCAGCCCCTGCATCCCCGCCTCCGTCAACTGTCCGCACTTGAAGTGCATGGTCGAGATCACGCCGCGCCGCGTGCTCGAGGCGCTGAGCGATTTGGTGGCGAAGCGGCGTGGCGAGGGGCTGCCGGCCGTCGCGATCGCGAAGGCCTCAAGCGCATGGCAGCCGCCTTCCTTCGTGGATCCGGCGCAACTGGCGGAAGCCCGGCGTGCCGCGGTGCCGCGGGCGGAAACTCCAGCCAGGGAAGGCTGATCGCGAACTGGCCGCGGGACGGTCGGATGAGGGTGGACAGCCCCGGATCGAGCGGGTATCGAAGGGCGCCATGATTGAACCGTTTCGGTCCCGTGCTCTAACGCTCAAGATTGACTTATATGGCTCGCCTTTTTATACTTCCATGGTGATCTAAAATGAGAGGAATGTGTTGCTTGGAACCCCCTGAAACACCATCCGGGTCAAATAAGGCACGATGGCCCAACCACCGGCATGACCTGATCCATACCTTTGGCGTCGAAGATTACGATGCATATTGGAACGCGCTGCCCATGCGCAAACAGATGCGCTCTATCCACAAGCGCATGATCCGCGAGATTCTAAAGCTCGTACCGCCTCCCGCCAAATTGCTGGAGTTAGGGCCTGGTCCTGGACACCTGTATTGGGCCCTAGACGGGCTGGGTTACGAAATGTATGCGTGTGACGTTTCCAAGGTGGCCTTGGATGCCCTTCAAGCTCCTTCGGAGCGCGTGCGTCAGGCCGATCTAAACTCCGGTCTGCCCGATTTCGGCACGACATTTCAAGTCATTCTGGCTGCCATGGTGTTGCACCATATAATCAAGCCTAATGAATTTCTGGCCCAACTCCGAGATGCCGTTTGCCGCAATGGGTTTCTAGTACTCACCATCCCTAACATCATTAGTCTTAAGAACCGCATGCGCATGCTCGCCGGAAAGTTTCCGCATTTGAGCCCCAGTCATAGAAATTTTATGACACCCCTGGAAGTAAAGGAACTTATGGAGCGGAACAACCTAAAAAGCGTACGCGTGATATCCGCGCGGCGCAAACCTCTTGAACTTATCAGCCCCACCCTCTTCTCCAAAGAGCTTATTGTTATTGCCAAGACCATAGGCTAAATGCCATGTCGATATCCAGTATTCCTCATGTCAACAACGTTGATGCGGGTCGTAAGCATCGTGATGACGAAGCCATCGGATTCGGGCATGCGGTCGAACTTGCCCTCCTTGGTTTGGGGTATCTTGAACCTCGCTTGGTTGGGTTAGGCACCGAAGCCAGGGTTTACGAGGCCCGAACCGAAGCCAGCCGACGAGTGGCCATCCGGGTTTGTGCCCGTTTTGCCTTGACGAAGCGCCGGAATCAGGCGACGTGGCGAAACCGCATGTCCGGATGGCTGCTATGCCGTTTGCCGCTCAAGCATACCAACCTGGTGGAATGTCTGGGCTCGGGAGTGTTAAGGGTTCCCGATCCTGAACAGGGATTGCTAAAGCTTCCATTCCTCGTTATGGAATTCGTACCTGGGAAGAGTTTGCGTTCAGCACTTGTAAGCAGGGAGTTCGTATCCGAGGGGGCCGGGAATTTGGTCAAAGTCTGGCTTGGTATATTGAGGGGTATGGTTGCGTTGTATCGGTGTGGCATGCGACACGGAGATCTGAGTCCGGTGAATGTACTGCTGCATGAACAAGACGGTCGGCCGGTTATTATCGATCTTCGGTTTTCCACGCATTTGGGACGAAAGCTGGAACACGATCGATCCGATTTGCATCGGACCCTGCGTGAAATGCTAACCGGTACATACCAACTGGCGCGAGAACCTTCCAGGGCCGCACGAGACGCCCTCCTCGAATACTGGTCTCCCTGGTCGGAACGGGCTGAAGTTCGGCGGGCGCTTGAAGAGTGGATGGACTTGGCGGATGCGCTAGTGCCGGGCGGTAGGTTGGGAAAGGCGGCGCTCTCGAACATTCTGGAAGAATGCACGAGAGTCTCTCGGCGGCAAGCCGAATCGACCCAGGGTTTGCCCATGCGATTTTTGTGAAGGTGGGCCCATTTGCCGGATGCGCCATACTCATACGCGGTCATGAAAAACCTGGACTGGCGGCCGCGTTCAGGGGTTGCTCGGGGCGACGCAACGTTTGGGTTGAAGTGCGTTCAAGGTGGAGCACGACCTTTCCATGTCCTCCCGTTCCATCGCTCGCGAGGCATTCCGCATCCTGCGCTCGCAATTCTTCTCCGACAAGGCCAAGGCCCTGAAAGAGCGGCGGCGGGCGCTGTTCCGATTGTTGGAAGGCCAGGCGGAAGTCATCACTTTCGTTCGGGACGGCGTGAGGTGGACGGTCAACCTCGCCGACCGGGGCGTCGCTCGCCGCACGTTCGTGCATGGGGATTGGCAGGCCGAGGAGATTCGGAGCCTGACCGCGTGGCTCAAGGCCCACGGATACCTTGAAGCGCCCCGAACGCACGCGCTGGATATCGGCGCGAACATCGGATCGCCGAGCCTCAGCCTGGCGCGCGTGACGGGGATGCAGGTCTGGTCCATCGAACCGGCGCCAGAAAACTTCGCGCTTCTGGAGCGCAACGTGAAGGACAACGGGCTCCACGAGCGCATCCGCTGTTTCAACCTGGCGCTCACCGCGTCGCGCCGCACCGTGGCCTTGAGCCTGCATGAATCGCGCAGCGGCGGGCACAAGATCGGAGTATCCGAGGGCGGCCTCACGGAGCGGTTCAAGGACTCCGTGCCGGTGCAGGGGATGCCCCTGGACGAACTGATGGCGGAGCACGGCTTGGAACCCGCGCGGGTGGCGTTCGTCTGGAGCGACTGCCAGGCCGGGGAGCCGGACGTGGTGGCGACCGGGACGAGGCTCTGGGCGGCCGGCGCGCCGCTATACGCTGAGGTCTGGCCGAAGGGGCTGGAGGCGCGGGGCGACCTGGACGGTTTCATTGGGCTGCTGCGCAAGCACTTCAAGTCCATGATCTGGGGCGCGGAGTTGGAGGCACGGGGCGCGCGCGCGCAGGCCATCTCGCTGGACCGCCTGGATGCCGAGATTCGCGTCATCAAGAGCGGGCACGAAGACGCGCTGTTCCTGCCCTGAGAACCGCAAGAAACTTATGAGTGCGTCCTAAAACGTCTCGCGGCCGTCTTCGGGCGGCGGCTTTCGCGATGCGTCGTTGGCCTCCTTGCCGTATCCTCGTCCCGATACGGCTCGTTCGGCCGCCTCGCTTGCCGGCGCTCCGAAGCCGCCTCGCGATCCGGTTTTAGGACGCACTCTTAAGTAAAACCGCTTGAGCCCCTACTTCTCCGCCTCGCCCAGCTTCTCCATGATCTGCTTGGCGGTCAGGTCGGGGTTGTCCTTGAGCAATTGCAGGATCGCGGCGAGGGCGCGGGCGTTGGCCTGGCGCTCGGCCTGCGCGCGGCGGTCCTGGTCTTCGCGCAGTTCGCGCTTCTCCTGCTCCAGCGCCAGGAACTCGGGCTTCAGGAAGTACGGCGTGCCGGTGTAGCGGAAGCGGGGGTGCCCGATATCGGGATCCTCGATCCAGACCGGCGGGCCGGGGTAGTCGGTGAGGCCCGTGCGGGGGTTGTAGCGGGCCGGCTCCCAGTGCCGCCAAGGCTCATGGCTGATGAAGTCCCGCGCCTGGATGAAGTCGTCCTGGTAGGGATCGAAGGGCCGAGAGCGCGTCACGGCCTCGCCGGTGGACATCGGCTCGCGCGTGAGCGGCGCCTCGGCCTCGCCCGCAAGCGGCCCGCCGGAGAGAAGCTTATCGGCCAGCTTGCCTTCGGTGCTCACGAAGACCGCGCCGTCGAGGATCGTGTAGCGCAGCCCGGTCAAGGCGAGGGAGATGGAGAAGGCGTCGAGGATCGTGCCGCCCTTCTGCACCTGGACCTTCACCTTGGTCTCGCCGACGGACTTCGGCAGGCTGGGGTCGAGGATGAAGTTCTCCCCGGCGATCTTGCCGAAAAGGGCAAGCATCTCGCTGAGGGTGTGCTCCTTGCCGTCCAGCTCGTCGAGCTGGAGCTGGAGCGCCTTCTGGATGCGTTCGGTGGGGGACAGCGCGGGCGCGGCGGGCTCTTCGCCCCAGACGGGGGAGGGCGGCCGCCCAAGCCAACAGCGCGAGCATCGTACCGGTCCGGAGCATGCGCACCTCCTTTGATGCAACTGCCGCTACATTCTATCTTAAGGACGCTGCGACCGACACCGGCTTTAGACCCTATTCGGGGCGGAGCGAGGTTGTCCCGCAGGCGGTTGCAGGCGGGTGGTCTGGCTCTATCTTCATGCGACCCATCGGGTTAACATGGCGAGGGCGTACGGGAGAAGCGCGGAATGAACGCGGCTCAGGACGGCGCCGACGCCGCGGCCCAAGGCCGGCTGGTGAAGGCGGGCGAGTTGGCGCGGCGTACGGGCCTGACGCGGCAGGCGCTCCACGTGTACGTGCAGATGGGGCTGCTGGAGCCTGCGGGGACGACGCAGGGCGGGCAGCGGCTCTTCGACGAGGCCGCCGAGGGGCGCGTGCGCTCCACGAAGCCTACGCGCAACCCGATACACGCCACTGAACAAGCCCATTCATGCGTATAGCGTGTACTCCGCGTGGATTCGTAATCAGGTCGGGGCTGTCCATGAAAAGAGTGGACAACATCGCACCAATCCAGTACCAATGAAATCCCAGTTTACTCGATGGACACACATGCGAAGGTATCTATCGTGCTACGTGCCTTGCCAAGCTCCTGGAATCGTGCTTCTAACTCGGGACCGGTGGCTAAAAGCGCGCCCTGGACCGCGGCGAGAAGATGGAATCGGAGTTCGAACGGCGCGGATCGCTTGATAGTTCCACACAACAGCCGTGTCCGGGAAGCTACGCTCCTTCAAAGGCTCTTCGAGCTCCAGAGCTTGCTCTTTCTGAAAATCTGCAACGGCCAGGATCCGCCATTTCCCGCCTAGTCGATCGGGCTGACTGGCATTTCGTCGCCCCACTTCGTAGCTGAAAAATCCTCGGAGGCTTTCGCGCTTTCATTCCAGCGCGAAAGTGTCCCGTCTCGTTCCGCGCCGCGCATGCGGTTATTAACATGTCCGCCCATGGACTGCCATGGCCATGCCCGATCCGCATTCCCACGAAAAAGGGCTGGACCGCCACGAGCGAACGCAGGGCGCAATCCCGCCCCCGTACCGGCGCGCGCTGATTCTGGGGCTCGACGCCCTGGGTTGGCCCGTTGTGGAATCGTGGATCGAAGCCGGCGCGATGCCGTTCCTCGGCGCGCTGCGCAAGCAGGGCCACCGGGGCGCGCTGCGCAGCACGCTGCCGCATCAGACCCCCGCGGCCTGGACCACGTTCATGACCGGCGTGCAGCCGGGGACGCACGGCATCGTCAACTGGGAACGCTTCGATCCGCTCGAGCAGACCGAGTGCCTCCACGACATGGGGAGGCTGGAAGGCAAGACGATCTATCATCACGTGTCGCGCGCGGGACTGAAGGCCGGCGTGGCGATGCAGCCGATGACCTACCCGCCGTTCGAGCTGAACGGGTACGTTTTGAGCGGCTTCGACGGTCCCGGGTTGGACGCCCCCTTCGCATGGCCGCGGGAACTGGAGCGCGAGATTCTGGAGCGTTGTCCGGAACATGGCAAGAACCTCAACCCGGACACCGAGTGGCGAGAGGAAGGGCACGAGGCGGACGACGCGGTTTTCTGCGCCAACCTGGACCTGCTGATCGAGCGCACGCGCCGCACCGCGCGCCTCGCTACGGACTTGCAGCGCGCGCATCCCACCGACGTGTGGATGGTCTACTTCCACGATCCGGACCTGGTGATGCACCGGGCGTGGCGCTGGAGCGTTCCGGAGGGCGTGCGGGAGAACCCGCGGCGGCACGCGAAGGTGCTGGAGTACGCGCGCGCGCTGGACGAGGCGTGCCGCGTTTGCGACGAGGCCATGCCGTCCGAAGGACGGCTCACGCTGGCGCTGAGCGACCACGGCCAACGCGCCGACCGGCTGCGCGTGCGGCTCAACTCGGTGCTGATGGATCTCGGCCTGCTCGTCCCCGCGTCGAGGCTCGGCCTGCTAAAGGACTTCTTTCGCCGGCTGACGGACAAGGCCAAGCGCAAGGGCGTGGGCCTGCCCATCGACTGGGCGCGCACCAAGGCCTTCATGCCCTTCCAGGCCTGCACCGGATTCGTGTACGTGAACCTGAAAGGCAGGCAGCCCTTCGGCAGCGTGGAGCCGGCCGACTACGAAAAAGTCCGCGACGAGACGATCGAGGCGCTGCGCGGGTACGCGGATCCACGCACGGGCGAGCGTTACTTCGAGGCGGTCGGCGCGACGGACGGGTTATTCAAGCGCAAGGACGCGCTCAAGCTGCCGGACATCTACGTCCAGCCCAATCCCGGCGTGGAGTTCGTGCGGCGCGCCAAGCGGGGCGAGGCGGCCTTTCCCACCAAGCGCGCCTACGCGGGGCTCCACGATCCCGAAGGGCTGTACGTCCTGTCCGGGGCGGGCGTCAAGCCGGGCGAGTCGCCCGCGCACATCTGCGATCTCGCGCCGACCCTGCTGGCGTGCCTCGGCGTGGACGTGCCCAGCTACATGGAAGGCAGCGCGCTGGGACGCTGCTTTGAAGCCGGGCTTCAGGTCAAGACGAGACCGGCCGACTGGGAGGAGGACGAATCCACCGGCACGCCGGGCTACACCGCGGCTCAGCAGGCCGAAATCGAGTCCAGGCTGAGCAACCTGGGGTATCTGGACTGACCGGAGGGAGGGTGGCCGCCCAAGCCAACAGCGCGAGCATCGTACCGGTCCGGAGCATGCGCGCCTCCTTTGATGCAACTGCCGCTACATTCTATCTTAAGGACGCTGCGACCGACACCGGCTTTAGACCCTATTCGGGGCGGAGCGAGGTTGTCCCGCAGGCGGTTGCAGGCGGGTGGTCTGGCTCTATCTTCATGCGACCCATCGGGTTAACATGGCGAGGGCGTACGGGAGAAGCGCGGAATGAACGCGGCTCAGGACGGCTCCGACGCCGCGGCCCAAGGCCGGCTGGTGAAGGCGGGCGAGTTGGCGCGGCGTACGGGCCTGACGCGGCAGGCGCTCCACGTGTACGTGCAGATGGGGCTGCTGGAGCCTGCGGGGACGACGCAGGGCGGGCAGCGGCTCTTCGACGAGGCCGCCGAGGGGCGCGTGCGGCTGATCCGCAAGCTCTGCTCGACGGGGTATACGCTGAAGGACATTCGCGAGATTTTCCTGAAGAGCCGCTGAGCGGGAGACGGAGCGTGGCGCGTCGCGGGGGATGGCTTGCGTGCCTGGCGCTGGCGGCGCTGCTGGCCGGTCCTCGCGCCGCCTGCGCCGAGGAAGAGGAAGCAGATCCGCCGGAGTCGCCCGCGCGGCAGAAGCCCGAGCCGCTCCTGGGCGCCGAGGACTTGGTCCGCATCCAGGAGCTGCTGCAGAAGCTCTCCCGCGCGTTCCTGGACGGGGACGCCAAGGCGGCGCTGGACCTGTTCGCTCCACGGAACGACCGGGACCTGGAGCGGCACGACCGGCTGCGCAGGATCCTCGAACGCGAGTTCGAGACGTCGCGCTACGTCGCCTTCGAGCTGCTCGAACCGCCCCTTGCCGACGACTCCTTCAACGAAACGACGCACAGCGTCTGGGTGCGCTGGCGCTGCGCGTACGAGGACCGCAACGACCGGAAGCAGCGCAGCTACTTCCACAACGACGTCTTCACCGTCATGCGCCTGCAGGACGGGAGCTTCAGGCTCGTCGACTCCCCGCTCTTCGATACGCTGGGCCAGCGCCGCCGGCTGGGGCTGGTCGCCGACGCGCTGCTCGGGGCGATCGCGCTGCTGGCGGCGCTGACGTTCTGGGTCTGGATGGGGTTCGAGGCCTTCTGGCTGCGCCCGCGCAGCCACCGCTGGCGGATCCTGGTGGCCGCGCTGCCCTTTGTCGGCGCGCTCGCCTTCTTCTTCGCGCGCTACCTGCCCGAGTGGCAGCGCCGGCGCGCGGCGCCGGCGGGTTGACGCGGATGGCCCCGGTTCCGGTAATGCGGTACTAGGCTGCGCTCGCCTGTGGTATGGTCGCGGCGTGCAGGCGAAGGACGACTCGAAGCGCCCATGAGCAAGCCTCCAGCCTTTCTTTCGCGCCTGGCCGCCGGCGAGATCCTGCTCGCCGACGGCGCGTGGGGCACCGAGCTGCAGAAGCTGGGGCTCGGGACGGGGGAATGCCCCGAGGCCTGGAACGTGGAGCAACCCGAGCGGATCCGGGAACTCGCCGAAGCCTACTGCGCGGCCGGCGCCGACCTGCTCAAGACCAATACCTTCAACGGCACGCGCTACCGGCTGCGCGCGCTGGAGCACGAGGGGAAGGTCGAACCCTACAACCGGGCGGGAGCCGAGATCGCGCGCGAGGTCGCCGACCGGCACGGCGTCTTCGTCGCCGGGTGCGTCGGGCCGACGGGGGAGTACGCCGAGCCCCGCGGGCTGCTCACGCGCAAACAGCTCTACGACGCCTTCGCCGAACAGATGCGGGCGCTCAAGGCCGGCGGCGTCGACGTGGCGCTGATCGAGACCCTCTCGGACCTGGACGAAGCCGCCGTCGCGGCGGAGGCCGCGCGCGACCTGGACCTGCCCGCCTTCGTCACGGTCACGTTCCATCCCGAGCCCGGCGGCTACCGGACGCTGACGGGCATCCCGGCGCCCGAGGCCGCGCGCGCGCTCGATGCGCTGCCGGCCGCCGGAGTCGGGAGCAACTGCGGGACGGGCCTGGCCGACATGGTCCACATCCTCCGGCAGATGCGCCCGCACACGGCCAAGCCGCTGGTGGTGCAGGCCAACGCGGGGCTCCCCCGGCTGGAAGGCGGGCGTTTCGTGTACGACGATTCGCCCGCGCAGATGGCCGCGCTGCTGCCGGAACTCGTGGCCGCCGGCGCGCAGCTCATCGGGGGCTGCTGCGGGACCACGCCCGAGCACATTCGCGCCTTCCGCGCGATCGTGGACGCGCTGAACGCCGGCCGCGCCAAGGGCCGCGGCTGAACCGCGCGCCCATGCCCGCCCGCCGCCACGCATCCCTGCTGGCCATGATCAGCGCGCTGCACGGCGCGACGCATCTGTACTGGGTGCTCCTGCCGCCGCTCAACACGGAGATCATGGACTACTTCGGGCTCACGCTCGACCGGCAGATCACCTTCGTCCAGACGGCCTTCCTGGTGGTGTATGCGTGCAGCAACCTGGCCTCGGGCTTCCTTGCGACGCGCGTGGCGCCGCGGAAGTTGCTGGCGCTGAGCCCGTTGCTCAACGGCGCCTGCGTGGCGGCGATGTACTTCCTGGCGCCGAACCAGTACTGGGGGCTCGTCGGGCTGCACGCGCTCGGCGCGGCCTTCGGGGGGTTCTACCATCCCGTGGCGAACCTGACGCTGACGTCGCTCTTTCCGCACGCGAAAGGCAAGGCGATCGGGATCGCCGGGATCGGGGCCTCGGTGGCCTTCCTGGTGGCGCCGTGGAGCGCCTCGGCGCTGGTTCACCACGCCGGCTGGACGTGGCAGCACGTGATGCTCCTGTACGGGGGCGCGGGCATGGCCTGCGGAGCGCTGGCATGGTTCGTCCTGCCGGCGGGCGCGCTGGACCACGAGGAAGGCCTCGGCGCGCTGCGCCCCGTCGCGGCGCTGCCGGCTGCGACGATGCGAAGCGTCTGGCTCTTCGTGGCGCTCTGCGTCTTCGTGATTGGCGGGCGCGAGTTGGGGAGTTGGGGCACGACGGCGATCACGCGGCAGTTCCTCGACAAGGCCTTCGCCGGCGGGGAGGCGCCCGACGCGGGCTTCCTGCTGACGATGCTCTTTCTGCCGGGCCTGGTCATCCAGCCGCTGGCGGGGCTGTGGAGCGACAAGGTGGACCGCGAACGGCTTGTCGGCGTGACGCTGCTGGGGATGGCGCTGGCGCTCTATCTGCTGCCGCGCGTGGACCGCGCCTGGATCGTGGTCCCGTTCATGCTCGCGGGGGGCTCGATGCAGGCCAACGTGCCGGTCTTCGAGGCCATGATCAGCGACCGCACGCCGTTGCGCGTGCGCGGGCTGGTCTTCGGCGTGCTGATCACGCTGGGCATCGCGATCGGCTCGGTGGGGCCGTACCTCGTCGGCTGGATCGCGGACGCCGGCCTCAACACGACGGAGGCCTACGCGCAGGCGTTCACGGCGCTCGCCGCGATGTGCCTGGCGTGCGGTCTGGGGAGCGTGATCCTGAAGCCGGCCGCGCGGCGCCTGGGCCTGACGGAGGCCGGTGTCGCGGCGGAGGCGGTTGCGGCGCCGGACAGGCTGGCGCCGGAGGCGTGAGGATTTCCGGCGCGTAGCGGCCTATCCATGGCGTATACGGTTCCGCGCCAAAGGAGCAGCGCGTGGATCTCCTGGTGCTGAACCCCGTGACCGGCAAGACGACAGGCCTCGACAAGACCGTTCGGCAGGTCCTGCGCGCCATGACCAGGTCGCGTGTCCCCTATTGCGTTATAGGCGCAACGGCCCTGGCCGCGCGCGGTTTTCCCCGCATGACGCGAGTTTTGGATCTGACGGTGCGGCTGCACGACCGTGAGAAGGCCGTCGCCGTCTTGCGCTCGGAGGGCTTGCGGCCGGCGACGCCCATTGAAGCCGATGGCGATCCCGAACCCATGGTCGTATTTGTCGATCCGGCATCGCGCGTGGAAGTGGACCTCCTGATCGCCGCCGGCGACCCCGAGTGGACCGTGATTGGCGAGGCCACGCGCAGCAAAGTCTTTGGCGCCTCGGCTCCGGTGGCCTCGCTGGAGCACCTTCTGATCCTGTACCTGTATTCGAACCAGCCCCGGCATTGGGGCGATTTCGCGACGATCGTCCAGTCCGGCAAAGCAGACCTCAAAGCCGCCGAGCGGCAGTTGCGCGGGATGCATGCGGAGATGCTCCCCGGTTTCCGCCGCCGCGTGCGCGAAGCCCAGGCCCCGCCGGCGCCTCCCAAACGCCCGCCGCGCCGCGCGCGCTGACCGCGCGCATTTGGCATTGCGCCCTTTGGCGGCAACGGGTATCCCACAGCGCATGCCCAGTCCGCCGCCCGCACGACGCAACGGCAAACCGGCCGCCGCCGGGCCCGGTCCCGCGGTCACGGTGTACTTCGCCGCGCCGCTCTTCACGCTCCTGGAACGCCGCGCCAACCGCGCGCTGGCCAAGGCCATACTGCGCGAATTGCCGGGCACGGAGATCTACCTGCCGCAGGATTTCAAGCACGAGGGCAAGTTCAACGAGTCCCATGCCTTCGGCCGGATCTTCCGCGACTGCGTGGAGCACATCGACAGGGCCGACGTCATGCTCGCCTGGCTCGACGGCCCCGACGCCGACAGCGGGACCGCCTTCGAGGTCGGGTACGCATTCGCCAAGGGCATCCCGGTCGTCGGCGTGCGAACGGATTTCCGGCAGAACCAGGAGCGCGGCCTGAACATCATGCTCGCCCGCGCCTGCGCGGCGTTCGTGTACCGGCCGAGTTTCGACGAGGACGTGGAGGGCCTCGCGCGGGATATCGCGCGGGCAGTGAGGAAAGTCGGCAAACCGGCGGAGGAAGTGGAGGGGAAAAACGTAAAGCGCAAAACGTAATCCCAACTTAGCGTGGACGGCCTCGAGAGTGTATGGTCACGTTTCACGTTTCACGTTTCACGTTTCACGTTTCACGTTTCACCCGGAGTCCCCATGAGCACCAAACGGATTTACCTCTGCGGGCCGATCATGGACGCGGCGCATAAAGAACAAAAGGACTGGCGCACGCGCGCGAAGGAGCGGCTGGCCGGGCGCTTCATTCTGCTTGACCCGATGCGCCGGAACTTTCGCGACAACGAGCTGGACAGCTCCAACGAGATCGTCGAATTCGACCTGGCGGACGTGCGCGAGGCCGACATCGTGCTGGTCAACTACAGCAAGTCGAGCGTGGGGACGTCGATGGAGGTATTCTACGCCTCGCACGACCTGGGGAAGTTCGTGATCGCGTTCTCGCCGTTCGAGTTCAAGGACTGTTCGCCCTGGATGGTCCGTTTCTGCACGAAGATCCTGCCGAGCCTCGATGCTGCGCTGGATTACATCGAGAGGCACTTCTGAGGCCCCGCGACCGATGGCCAAGCGAAGCCGCGCTCCGAAAGTCGACTGCGTCGCCGCGATGAAGGCGCTCGCCGACCCCAACCGCCTGCGCGTGATGAACGAGATCCTGACCGGGCCGGTGCACGTGACGGCGATCGCGAAAGCTTGCGGGATGACCGCGTACAACGCCAGCCGCGCGCTGAGCATCCTCGCGCACGCCGGGTTGGTGGCCCGCGAGAAGAAGGCCCAGCAGCGCCTCTACCGGCTGTCCGGCGCCTGCGAAGCGCTGGTGGACCGGCGCCGGCGCACGCTGGACCTGGGCTGCTGCGCCTTCCGGCTCGACGCGCTGGTCGAGTAGCACGCCGTCCCCGCCATTTTGTATTTGCATAATGTTGCAAATACGCAAGAGTGTTCCCCGGACCCCCTGGTTCGTGAGGAGCGCCATGCCCCGCGCGTTCACGCTGCTTGGCCTGTTGGCGCTGGCCGGATGCGGAGCCGGCGTCGGCACGCCGAACGCGAAGCCGGCAACGAAGGCCGACGCCGCGCACGCGGCGGACGGCGAGAAGCTCGAAGGCAAGCTGGTCGTCACCGGCTCCTCCACCTGCGCGCCGCTGGTCGCGGAAATCGGCAAGCGCTTCGAGCAGCGGCATCCCGGCGTGCGCGTGGACGTGCAGACCGGCGGATCTTCGCGCGGCGTGGCCGACCCCCAGACGGGCATCGCGGACCTCGGCATGGCCTCGCGCGCGCTGAAGGAGGACGAGGCGAGGCTTGTGCAGGCGCACACCCTGGCGCTCGACGGCATCTGCGTGATCCTGAACAAGGCGAATCCGGTGACGGAACTCGGCGACGCGCAGGTCGCGGCGATTTATACGGGCAAGATCGGGACCTGGAATGAAGTCGGAGGAAGCGAAGCGGCCATCACGGTGGTGAACAAAGCCGAAGGCCGGTCGACGCTGGAACTGTTCCTTCGCTACTTCGAACTCAAGAGCGCCAACGTGAAGGCTTCGGTCGTGATCGGCGACAACGAGCAGGGGCTCAAGACCGTGGCCGGGAATCCGGACGCGATCGGCTACGTCTCGGTGGGCGCGGCGGAATCCGCCGCGCGCAGCGGAGCGCCCATCAAGCTGCTGCCGATGAACGGCGTGGCGGCCACGGTGGAGAACATCCGGAACGGGAGCTTTCCGCTCGCGCGGCCGCTGAATCTCGTCACGCTGCCCAATCCGACGGGACTCAAGAAGGCGTTTATCGAGTTCGCGCTCTCCAAGGAAGTTCACGACCTGATCCGGGAGCAGAGTTTTGTCCCCGTCGAGTAAAGACCGGCTGCTGGTTTGGGTCCTGCGCGCATGCGCCGGCCTAAGCGGGGCGATCGTGCTCCTGATCGCGGTCTTTCTCGTGCTGGAATCCCTGCCCGCGCTGCGGAACGTGGGCTTTGCGCGCTTCTTCTCCGATCCTTCCTGGCATCCGGCGCGCTACGCCGCGGACGGCGCCTACAACTTGGCTCCGATGCTGGCGGGTACGCTGCTGGCCATGGCCGGCGCCGTGGCGCTGGCCACGCCGCTGGGGTTTTGCGCGGCGCTTTTTTGCCACTTCTACGCGCCGCCCGGGTTGGCGCGCGCCTGCCGCCGGCTGATCGAGCTGCTCGCCGGGATCCCTTCGGTCGTCTACGGCTTCTGGGGCCTGGTGACGCTGGTGCCGCTGCTCAACAAGGTCCAGCCGCCCGGCGCGTCGTTGCTGGCGGGGATTCTGATTCTCGCGCTGATGATCCTGCCCACGATCGCGCTGATGGCCGACGGCGCGTTGGCCAACGTGCCGGCCGAGTACCTGCGCGGCGCGGCCGCGCTGGGGCTCTCCCGGAGCGCCACGATCGTGGGCGTCGTCTTTCCCGCCGCCAAGTCGGGCCTCTTCACCGGCGTGATCCTGGAGACCGGGCGCGCCGCCGGCGAGACGATGGCGCTGCTGATGGTCTGCGGAAACGTGGTTCAGGTCCCGAAAAGCCTCTTCGATCCGATGCGCACGCTGACGGCGAACATCGCCCTGGAGATGGGCTACGCGCTGGGCGACCACCGCTCGGCGCTCTTCGTCAGCGGGCTGGTCCTGCTGGCGCTGATCGTGGCGCTGGCCGCCGCGGCCGAATGGCTGAGCAAGGGGCGCGTGTATGAGTAGGGGGCGCGCCGCCGACCGGTTGCTGGCCTTGGCCGTCTGGGTGAGCGTCCTTGCGGTCGCGGCGGTCTTCTTCTGGATCCTCGGGAGCCTGCTCTGGAGCGGCATGGGGCGCGTGACATGGGCGTTCCTCACCACCGCGCCGCGGGACGCCGGCCGCGCGGGCGGGATCGGCCCGATCCTGGTCTCGACGCTGCTGATCCTGGGCGTCTGCATGGCGGTCTCGCTGCCGCTGGGGCTGGGCGCGGCGGTGCTGTTGTCGGAATTCGCCGAGGCAGGCAGCCTCTTCGGCCGCGCGGTCCGCCGCAGCCTCGACGTGCTGGCCGGCGTGCCCTCGATCGTCTTCGGGCTCTTCGGGACCGCGCTCTTCTGCCAGGCGCTGGGGCTGGGCTACTCGATCTTCGCCGGAGGGCTGACGCTGGCGTGCATGGTGTTGCCGATCCTGATCCGCGCGACGGAGGAAGGCTTCCGCTCGGCGCCTTCCGAGTACCGGCGCGCGGCGGCGGCGCTGGGGATGTCGCGCGCGAGCGCGCTCTGGCACGTGCTGCTCCCGGCCGCCGCGCCGGGGCTGCTGGTCGGGCTGGTCCTCGGCATGGGGCGCGCGCTGGCCGAGACCGCCGCGCTGCTCTTCACCAGCGGCTACGTGGACCGGATGCCCGAATCGCTGCTCGACAGCGCCCGCGCGCTTTCCATCCACATCTACGACCTCTCGATGAACGTCACCGGCGGCGACCCCAATGCCTGCGCCACCGCGGTGGTGCTGGTGGCGCTGCTGCTTGCCGTCAACGGGCTGGCGGCGTGGATGACCGGGCGCTGGCTGAGCCGAAGGGTTCTCCCGGCATGAGTGGTACGGACGGCTCAACCTTCCTGCGCATGGAGAACCTGGGACTCGCCTACCACGGCAAGCCCGCGCTCGAGGGCGTGGACCTGGAGATCCGGCGCGGCGCGATCACGGCGCTGATCGGGCCGTCGGGCTGCGGGAAGACGAGCCTGTTGACGTGCGTGAACCGGCTGATCGATCTGGTTCCCGGCGCGCGAGCCAAGGGCAAAGTCGAGTTCCAAGGCCGGGATGTGCTCGACCCGCGCGCGGACCTCTTCGCGCTGCGTAAACGGATCGGGATGCTCTTCCAGCGCCCCAACCCGTTTCCGCTCTCGATCCGCCGCAATCTGGAACTGCCTTTGCGTGAGCACGGGCTGCGCGACCGCGCGGAACTCGCCGCCACGGTGGAGCGGACCCTGCGGGACGTGGCGCTCTGGGACGAGGTGAAAGACCGGTTGGAAAAGCCCGCGCTGGCGCTTTCCGGCGGGCAGCAGCAGCGGCTGTGCCTGGCGCGCGCGCTGGCCCTGGAGCCGGAGGCGATGCTGATGGACGAACCGTGCAGCGCGCTCGACCCGCTGGCCAGCGGCGCCGTCGAGGACCTGATCGTCTCGCTGCGCGGGCGCGTGACGGTGCTGATCGTCACGCACAATCTCGCGCAGGCCCGCCGCATCGCCGACGACGTCGCGCTGCTCTGGCTTCAGGACGGGGTGGGGCGGCTGATCGAGCGCGGTCCTGCCGCGGCGTTCTTTGCGCAGCCCAAGGAGGAGATCACGCGGGCTTACTTGAGCGGGGAGCGAGGGTGAGGCCTGTCAATGTCCTGCAATTTCATATGCGGTTTCTCCTATGGCGAGATAAGTAAATCAAGATGGTTGAGGTATTGGGGATCGCATTTGAAGATCAAGATGATGCCTAGATCTCCTGAGGTTCGATGGCCTAGTAGAATTGAGTGACCGCTTTGGCCTCATTGCAGCCAAAACAATAGAAGACATATATCATGCCAACATCACAGAACATATAGTCTTGATGCCCAAGCGCACTCTTCGACAAGGGATTATATTCGCTTTCGTGCTCAATTGAATCAATTTGAGCTATAAAGACCATCTCTTCCTTGCAATCGGGACAATTGGGATACTCATCGCCCTGCTCCCAGTCAGGCTTGCCACCGAGCTTGGTTCGCAGGCCCAAGTGATCTGGGTAATCAAGAGGAACTGCCTTTTCGCCTTTTTTTTGACACGTGACAACTTTACCCTTATCTCAGACAAATATCTTCTGCGCTTCTTCCGAGACTTGGCAATCCTTTTCATTTCTAATTGCCCCCCTCTTTCATTCTACCAGAAATCCAGGAGGAAAATCTTTTGCATTGGTGCATAACATTCAACCCTTCGCCGGCGACACCCACGTCTGCTCCCGCGCCGCCCTGTAGAACGCCTCCATCACCGCGCTGCGCTCGGCGGCCTCGCGCGCCCCTACGAGCGGCACGTCCTTCTTCCCGCCCACCGCGTCGAGGAACAGTTCGAAGGCATGCGGAAGCTGCTCGGGCAGGGCGGTCCAGGGCTGTTCGCCGGTCGCGCCCTCGACCTTGCTGCTCTTGAAGTACAGCTTCCCGTTGTCCACGTGCGCGTGCCCCTCGGTGCCGCTGATGAGCACGCTCACCGGATTGGCTTGGTCCACCCAGCCGGCGGCGAGCGATCCGACGGCGCCGCCGGCGAAGCGCAGCAGCCCCTCGCCGTATTCGTCGCAGTCTCCGTAGCGCCCGGTCGCGACCTCCACGTCGGCCGTGACGCGCTCGGCCGGGCCCAGCAGCCAGAGCAGGATGTCCAGAGAGTGCGTGCCCAGGTCGCCGAAGGCTCCGCAGCCGGCGATCTTGGGGTCGGCCATCCAGCGCCACTCGGTGTCGAAGATCCCGCGGAGCGAACCGGAATGGCAGTTGCTGTGGCGGATGCGCGTGACTTTCCCGAAGCTGCCTTTCGCCAGATGTTCCTTGAGGAACAGATGCGCCGGATTGCCGCGCATGAAGTAGCCGGTCTGGAAGAGCACGCCCGCCTGCTCGATGGCGCCGGCCATCCGGTAGGCGTCGGCCGCGCCGAGCCCCAGCGGCTTCTCGACGAAAAGATGCTTCTTCGCGGCGGCGGCGGCCTGGACAAGGTCGGCGTGCCGGTCGGTCTCGCTGGCGATGACGACGGCCCGCGTCCCGGCGTCGTTCCAGACGGCCTTGAGGTCCTTGACCGCGGGCGCGTTCAGTTCCTTGGCGCGGAGTTCGGCGCGCGCGGCGTCGTGGTCCCACACGGCGCTTACCTTGACGTCCGTTCGGGCGTTGAGCCGTTTAATGAAGCCGGGGGTGTGGATGTGCGCGGCGCCGACGAGAGCGACCTGGAACATGGTGTGGCTCCTGGAGTGGTGGCGAGACTCTATCACACGCCGGGATCCCTTGCAGGCCCGCTGCCGGCGACCCACTTGCGGTAATCTCCGGAACGCGCACAATCGCCCCTGTGCTCGAAGATAATCCCGGCTGGAGCGTCCATTCGGTTATGCGCAGCGCCCCCCGGCCGCGAGCCCTTTTCTCCCTGTTGAGCCTGATGCTCGCGGCCTGCGCGGCCCGGGGCGTGGACGAGCCGCCGGCCGCGGCGGGGCCGGATCCCGCCGCGCGCGTGCCGAAGTTTGCGCTGGGGGTGCTGGGCGTGGCGCGGCTTGGCCCGGCCTTCGAAGGATTCTCCGCGTACTGCGACCGGATCGTCGCGAACAGCGGCGCGCTGGCCGGCACGACGGTCGCGAGCACGCTCTTTCCGGTTCCTTCCGGGGCCGACGGCGGCGTGAAGCCCGACGCCCCAGCCGCGCTTTTCTGGGTGGATCCCGCGCTTTCGAAGCGCTTTTTCGAAGTCGCCGCGATCGTGCCCGTCGCCGACGCCGAGGCCTTCACGGCGCGCCTGAAGGCCGCGTACGACGCCGCGCGCGGAGACGACGGCCTGCTGCGCTGGACGATCCTGCAAGCCTACGACCAGCCCGACCGGCGCTTCGTGGCGAAGCTGGAGGGCGGGTACGCCTACGCGGCGCCCGACGAGGCGATCCTGGCGCAGCTCCTCGATTTGGCCGCCGGGAAGGGCGCGGAGGCGTTCGTGCCCAAGAGCGGCGAGGACGCGGAACTGGTCCTCGACGTGGACGGGCTGCGCGAGCGCTACGGTCTCCTGCTCCAGCAGTCCCTGTATCTCGGGGCGATGCTGGGCCGGGCGATGGCGCCGCAGGCTGGCGACACGCTCGATGCGATCCGGGACGGGCTGCCCAAGGTTCTGGCGCAGCTTGGCGCGCTGGAGCTGCGGTCGAGCTTCAAGCCTGGCGAATGGAAACTCTATACGCGCCTGCACGCGCATCCGGGCACCGAGCTGGCGAAGTTCTGGAACAAGAAGGCGCCGAAGCTGAGCCCCGGGTTGACGCGCGCGCTTCCGGCCGGGACGCCGCTGTTCCTGCAGTTTCCGAGCCACGACCTGGCGTACCTGGACCTGGTCCTGCTGAGCGTGGTGCGGTCGAGCTTCGCGCTGCAGAGCCCCGCGGCACGTGCCGCGGTGGGCGAATGGCGGCGCGCGGCGGCGGCGTTCTCGAAGGCCGTGGATCGCGACGCGGCCCTGGCGCTCTGGCCGAGCCCCGAGCGCGGGCTGCGTGTGGCGGCGGTCCTGGGCGCGAGCGACCCGGCGGCGGCGGAACTGGCCGCGGAAGCCTACGTCAAGGCGCTGGCGGCCGTGGCGCACGAGGCGCTGCGCGCCGAATTCAGGCTGCCGCCCGAGGCGCCCCCGATCCTGGAACTCAAACCCGCCGGGCCGGACCGGCACGGCGAGGCGGCGCTGAACGGCCTGCGGATCGAACCGGCGGCGCAGGCGCAGCCGCCCCTGGCGCTGGGGCCGCTCTTCGATCGCACGCTGGGCTGGCCGCCCGCGATCCACTGGACGCGGCTTGCCGAAGGCGTGGCGTTGAGCTTCGGCACGGAGGGCTCCGCGACGCTCAAGGAATGCCTCGACCGCGCGGCGGGACCGGAAGCCGAGACCCTGGCCGCCGCTCCGGCGTCCAAGGCCGACCTGGCCGGGCTTGCCGAGGGCGTCGATCTCTGGGCCCGGCTGAACCTGTTGGGGCTGCCGCGCGACCTGCTGAAGGCCGCGCGGCCGGAGGCTCCCGAATTGGCCGTCTTCGCGCGCGAGCTGCCGGATCCTCCGGCGCGCCTTGCCGTGGAGACCGGGGACCTCGGCGCGGCGCTGGAGTTGAAGCTGCCGTCGGAGAGCGCCGCGAGCCTGGTCGAGACGTACTTCCGGCTGCAACGGCGCGGCGTGAACCCCCTGGCCCTGCTTCAAAGCCTGCTGCGGCCCGCGGCGGGGAACGTCCCCGCGCCCCCCGCCGCCTCCCGGCGAGTGAGCCCCCGCGCGGGCGGCTTGTCGCGTTCCGCGCGCGCTCTTAGACTGCGCGTCCGCCCCCGGGAGATTCCGCGATGGCCAAACGCCGCGCACCGAAGCGAAGCGACGCGCCGAGCCTGCACAGCCGCCTGATCCACGGCGTATCCCGGGACGAACACTGGGACTACCGGCACCACGTCGTGCCGCCGCTTTCGAGTTCCACCGCCTATCGCCTGGAGGCCGCCGCGCGGGGCGCGCGGGGCTTCGCGGAGTTCGCGCAGGAGGAGCAAGACCCGCAGCGTCGGCGGAAGGCGCCCGTTTACATCTACGACCGGCTGGCCGAGCCCACGCGCGACATGCTGGAGGCGGCGCTGGCGGTCTCCGAGGGCGGGGAGACGGCCGTGACCTTCGCCACGGGGATGGCCGCGATAGCCGCGGCGCTGGGCGTCACGCTCCAGAGCGGCGAGCACCTTGTTGCCGACCAGGTGCTGTACGGGAGCACTTACAGTCTGCTCACGTCATGGTTTCCGCGCTACCGGATCGGCACGAGCTTCGGGGACCTGACCGACCCCGGCCGGCTGCGGAAGCTCGTGCGCCCGACGACGCGGGTGGTGTATTTCGAATCCCCCGCCAACCCGAACATGAAGCTGATCGACATTCGGGCGGTGCGCGCCGAGGTGGACCGGCTCAACCGGCAGCGCCGGCCGGACTGGAAGATCCGGATCGTGGTGGACAATACCTTCGCGACGCCCTTCTGCCAGCGCCCGCTGCTGCTGGGCGCGGACCTGGTGGTGCACAGCCTGACCAAGAACATCTGCGGCTTCGGGACGGACATGGGCGGAGCGGCGATCGGATCGCGCGCATTTCATGCGCCGCTGATGAACTACCGCAAGGACTTCGGCGGCGTGCTCTCGCCCAAGGCGGCCTGGCCGATCCTGGTTTACGGGCTCTCGACGCTCTCGCTGCGCGTGCGGCACCAAGTCGCGACGGCCGGCGAGGTCGCGCGTTTCCTGGAGCAGAGCGCGAAGGTCAAGCGCGTGAGCTACCCGGGCTTGCCGAGCTTCCCGCAGTACGAACTGGCGAAGCGGCAGATGCTGGACTTCGACGGGCATTTCTCGCCGGGCACGATGCTCTATTTCGTGGTCGGAGGCGCGCCGGCCGCCGCGCAGCGCCGCGCGATGAAGCTGATCGACCATCTGGCGCGGAAGGCCTACACGGTCACGCTGGCCGTCTCGCTGGGGCAGATCCGCACGCTGGTCGAGCACCCCAGCAGCATGACCCACAGTTCGATCCCGCTGGCGAAGCAGTTGAAGGAGGGCATCGATCCGGGCGGCGTGCGGATCTCGATCGGGCTGGAGCATCCGCGCGACCTGATCGCGGACCTGGCGGCGGCGCTGCGCAAGATCTGAACTTCAGGCGCGGACGATGTCTTCGTGGGAGCGGAGGTCGGTGGGAATCTCGGCGCCGACGCGGAAGGCCATGACGTCGTCGGCGACGTTCTCGGCGCTGAGCAGGAGACTGCCTTCCTCGGACTGGACCTCGATCAGCGAAGTGCCCCCTTCGGCGACTTCGCGCTGCGGGGCGTTGGGATCCCAGGCCCGGTCGATCTCGCAGCCTAGCGGCGAGAGCGAGGGCTTTTCGAGGAGCTGCCATTCGAGGCGGCAGCGGGCGCCCTGCGGCAGCGGGCGCTCGACCTGCACCTGCATGCGCGCGCGGCGCTCGGGGCGGCTGAAGACCATGCGCACCACCAGGCCGGCGACGGGCGGCTGGCCGTCCACGACCAGGCGGCAGGGCAGGCTGTACATCACCGTCTGCGCGCCGGGTTCGACCCGCGAGGTGATGTTGTACGGCGAGGCCGGCGCGCCGGCTGAGACGTTCGACGGCGGGACGATCCCGCGCAGCGAATAGACCTGGATCGGCTTGGCCACGTTCTTGACCGGGCAGTCGGGCATGCGGACCACGACCGCGCGGTCCTTGATGTCCGCGTACGTGCCCTCGCCCAGGAAGACCTGCCCGCGCCCGGCGATGGACTCCACGCGCTGCGCCAGGTTCACCGCGTTGCCGATGACGGTGAACTCGATTTTCTTGTCGCTGCCGATGTTGCCCGCGATGAATTCGCCCGTATTGAGCCCCAGGCCGTGCCCCAGGGGCTCGGGCGGCTTGACGATGTTGGCGTCGGCCGCGAGTTCCCGGTTGAAGACGAACATCGCGTTCTGCATCTCCAGCGCGGCGGTGCAGGCGTTGGCCGTGGCGAATTCGGCGTCCACCAGCACGCCCCAGAAGGCCATGATCGCGTCGCCGCCCGTCTTGTCCACCGTGCCGCCGCGCGAGAAGATGATCTCCTGCATCACGCGGAAATAGCGGTTCAGCAGGGCCACGACGTCGTTGGGCTTCATCTGCGCCGCCATGCGCGTGAACCCGACGATATCGCTGAAGAAGACCGTGCCGCGCTTCATCGAGCCGCCCAGCTCGACGTTCAACTCCTTCTTGATGATCAGCTCGACCAAGTGCGGCGAAAGGAAGCGCTGCAAGTTCTGCCGGCTGACCGCCTCGGTGGCGGCCTGCCGCGCCAGCTCCGCGTTCTTGATCACGACCGCGAGCTGCCCGGTGACGGCGTTGAGCAGGTTCAGGTCGTCGGGGACGAAGCGGCGCGCGGCGTCCTTGGTGTCGAGGTACAGGATGCCGAGGTCCTCGTTGCCGACGACCAGCGGCGAGCACATCACCGAGTGAATCTCGAGGCGCGCCATCGACATCGCGGGGTTGTAGGCCGCGTCGTTGGTGGCGTCGCTGACGAGCACCGACTGGCGTTTCTCGCGGACGCGCTTGACGATCGTGCGGGAGATGGCGACCTCGTTCTCCTGCCCGGGAACCGGGTTGCGGATCTTGTGCACGCTCAGCGGGCCGTCGCCGCCGGCCGGGCCGCCTTCCTTGTTCTGCTCGGCGATCGACGATGGGATCTGCCCGTCCGGCCCGTACAGCAGCACGAACCCGCGCTCGGCCTGCGTGAAGACCTCGAAGAGCTTGTCCAGGCAGGTCTGCAGGACCTTGTGCGGCTCGAGCGAAGAGCCGAGGGACTGCCCGATGTCCAGGAGCACCTTCAGGCGGCCCGTGACGCGCTTGAGCTGGGCGAGGTCGGAACTGGATTCCTCCTCGGCGGTGACCACGCCGCGGCCGGCGGCCATGGAGAAGTCGATGGAGGGCTCGGCCTCGGCCTCGTCCTCGCGCAGCCGCACGATGGAGAGGCTGGGATCCTGGACGTCCCCCATGCCCGGCTGGGAGAGGGGCTTGGAATCGACGCGGAGCGTGAGGACCGTCGAGCCGATCTGGATCGCGTCGCCTTCGCGCAGGGGCATGCGCGTGCGAAGGAAATCGTTATTGAGCGCCGTGCCGTTGGCGGAGTTGTTGTCCTCGACGAAGAAATGCCCGTTCGGCCCCTGCTCGATCTTGCAGTGCCGCCGCGAGGACATGGGATCGGTGAGGACGATGTCGCAGTCCGGGTGCCGGCCCAACACCGTCTGCCGGCCCAGGCGATAGCGCAGGACCGTGCCTTCGGGGGTGTTGACGATCAGTTCGGCCATTCGGGGGTATGCCTCGAGCGCCGGCCACGAGCCCAGGTTTATCCGCGCCGCCGTCCTAATTCAACGGCCCCGGACGATCATCCTTCAATCTTACCGATCTTGACCAGGCTGTACTGCGTGCGGTGTCCGGTCCGGACCTTGTGGCGGTTGGTCTGGATGCGCCGGTAGGCCACGGTCTTGAGGCCCTTGGCCTGGTTCTCCAGGACGCCGGTGACCTTGGCCCCGGCGACCGTGGGCGCGCCGACCTTGAGGCCGCCGTCCTTGCCGACCAGCAGCACCTTGTCGAAGACCACGGCCGCGCCCTTTTCGAGCGGGAGAAGGTCCACGCGCAGCAGCTCGCCTTCGCGAACCTTGTACTGGCGTCCGCGGTCGTTAATTATTGCGTACATAGTCGTCCACCTCGCTGATCTTCTTCTGGATCCAAATCCCGTCGCCCCGTGCGACGGAAATGCGCCACTGGCTGTACGGCAGCTCGTGGTCCCCGTGAATCTCGATCTTCACGCCGCGCTCGTCCTCGAAGCGGGTCAGCTCGCGGCGCAACGCATTTAGGATGACGGCAGCGGCCCCAGGATTCAAGGACACGCGGACGCGCCCGACCTTGGGGTCGACGCACTGGTGCCGCAGCTCCCGCAGCAGTTCCAGGCCGAGCGTCTCCGGGACCTTCTGGTAGCCCAGGCCCAGGCAGTGCGGGCAGCGCTCGAAGAGCGCCTTGCGCAGGCTGTGCCGCACGCGCTGGCGCGTCATCTCCACCACGCCCAGCGGCGAGATGGGCAGGACGTTGATGCGCGCGCGGTCGCGGGCCAGATGCCGCTTGAATTCCTGCTCCACCCGACGGCGATGCTCGTGGTTGTCCATGTCGATGAGGTCGATCATGACCAGCCCGCCGAGGTCGCGCAGGCGCAGTTGCCGGGCGATCTCACGCGCCGCCTCCAGGTTGATCGCGAGGATCGTCTCTTCCTGATTGCGCTTCTCGCGGAAGCGGCCGGTGTTCACGTCGATGGCCGTCAGCGCTTCGGTCTGCTCGATCACGATCGAGCCGCCGCTTTCCAGCGGCACCTTGCGATTGAAAAGGCGCTGGATCTGCGGTTCGATCCCGTAGCGGTGAAAGAGCGGCGTCGGCTCGGTATAGAGCTTCACCTTCGACTCGGCCTCGGGCGCGAACTCCCGCATGAACTGCCTTGCGCGCTCGAAAGCCACCGAGTCGTCGACGAGGATCTCGGCCACGTCGTCGGTGTACACGTCGCGGAAGACCCGCGTGATCACGTCGCCTTCCTCGTAGATCAAATCAGGGGTCTTGCAGACGCGGGCCTTCTTGACCAGCGTCTTCCAGGTGTTCATCAAGTACTCGAAGTCGCGCTTCAGCTCCTCGCGGCCGTGTCCCAGGCCCGCCGTACGCACGATAATCCCCATGCCCTCCGGCACGTCCAGTTCGTTGAGGATCTCCTTCAGCCGGCGCCGCGTCTGCTCGTCGTCGATGCGCTTGGAGACGCCCAGGCGCGTCACGGCCGGCATCAGCACCAAAAAGCGCCCGGGGATGCTCAGGTAGTTGGTGAGCGCCGGGCCTTTCTGGCCCAGGCCTTCCTTCGCCACCTGGACCAGGATGTCCTGGCCCTTGCGGAGCATGTTCTCCACCGGCAGGCGGCGTTCGGGGCGCTCCGCGCGCTCGGGGCGGGGAGGTCTCCGTTGGGCCGCGGGCGAGGCCGGGCCGGCCTCGGCGGCCGGGCGCACAAGCACTTCAGGAGAAGCTTCGTCCTGAGTCCCGTGCGGCAGAGGTTCAGCAAGGCTTCCGGCCGCTTCGGGTTCGGGCGCTCCGATCGGCTCGCGGGCTTCGTCCGAAACGGGCGCCGCCTCGATCTCGGCGCCGCCTTCCAGCCCCGCCTCGTCTTCCACGACCTCGGCGTATTCCGGCGCATCGTCCTCGGGGCCGTCTTGCGCCGAATCGTTCGAGTCCTCGCGCTCTTCTTCCTCGGGGTCCAGCGGCCCCGAGGATTCCTCGCCGCTGAGGCCGTCATCGCGGGATGGATTGAGCATCGGAGCCGAGGTCGATGGAGGCCGCGCGCGCCCCGAGCGCCCGCGCCCGCCGCGCCTGCGTCTGCGCCGTCGCCTGCCGTGGCCCTGCCCGTCGTCCTCCGGCTGGCCTTGTCCGGTGACGTTGCCGTGGTCCTGGCCGTTTTCTTCCTGCGCACCGGGAGGCGCATCGTGAGGTTCGAGCGCGTCCTCCGCGGGGGGCTTCGCGGGGCGCCGCGCTGGGCTCGGGCGGAGGTTCGGGCTTGCGCGCGCCCGGGCGGAGCAACTCGGTGAAGCCGCCGTCCGGGGGGAGGCAGTCGGAGGCGTGCAGGAACCCGTTGCGCTCGCCGCCGATGTCCACGAAGGCCGCCTGCAGGGACGGCTCGACGTTGACCACGCGGGCCTTGTAGATATTCCCCGACTGCGGGCGGTTGCTCTGGCGTTCGACGAAGATCTCCGCGATCTCGCCGTCCTCGACGACGGCGACGCGGATTTCGCCCGTGGAGACGGCATTGAGCAGCAGGAGCTTATGGACGTTGCTCGGGGGGCGGGACGGAGCCACCGCGCCGGGCGTGGCGTCGTGGCCGCGGGGGGCGCGGCGGCCGCGGCGGCGTTCGCTGCGGCGGGCACGGCCCCCGGCATCGCGCGGGTCGCGCTCCGGTTCGATGCCGAGAGGCGCGGGCGTCAGCTCTCCGCCGTCTCGGTCTTGGCCCCCGTTTCCTTCCCCCGTTTGCGGGGGCGGGCCGGGCGCCGGATCCTTCGGCTCGCTCAGAATCGTCTCCAGCTTCGTCACTCTCACGCCCTTCAGCTCCTCCAGCGGGCGCTCCAGGAGCAGGCTGAGCAGTTCCAGCGGGCGCGCCAGCCCCTGGGCCGTCGGCTGGACGTCGACGACGAGATCGCCGGCGGGATCGAGAGCGGCGGCGCCTAGAAAGGCCTTCAGGTCGATCGTCCTCGGGGGCTCGGCCTTCCGCCGGCCCCGCGGGGGGCGCGGCCTGCGGTAGGGCAGGCTCTCCGCCGCGCGCCAGGCCTCCAGGCGCGCGGGATCCGGCGTCAGCCCCGCCTCCGCCAGATGCAGGCGGTAGCGCAGGCGCAGGGGCTGGCGGCCTTTGCGGGTCGGCGGGCGTTCGAGGATCTTGCGGACGATCAGCCCCGGCGGCATGTGCGGCGCCAGCCGGTCCATCAGCGTTGAAGTTGGAATCCATTCATCCAATTCGAGTTCGGCGACTTCGTCGAGGGAAGCGATCCCGACCTCGAGGGCCAGCGGAAAGACGATGCGGGGCCGGGGATTGAACCCCTCGGTCAGCCGCACCGGCAAGTCGGCCCTACGTACCGCGCGCTGGAAGGCGCGCATCAGGTCGTGGTGTGAAATGAAGCGGACCGCCTCGCTCTTTTCGAAGCGGATCTCGACCTTTTGCCGGATCATGTTCGCGCTCGAGGCGTTCGGCACGCCGGAGAAGGGGCGGCCAAGCAGGCGCGGAGATCGCGGTGTCCCGAAACTTGCGCGGGCCCGGGAACGCCCCGGGCCTCCCTGCAACCCATGAGCCGGCGCTTACAGCTTGCCGGCTTCGCCGTTCTCCTCCTCGCCCAGCGGAGCGAACGACTTGGTCATCTTGCTGCGCAGCCGTTCAAGCTGCGACTTGAAATCTTCCTGGCGTTCGAGGTCCACGATGGTCGGCGTGACGAAGATCATGAGGCTGTCGCCGCTGACGCCGCGCGCGCGGTGCTTGAAGAGCCGGCCGATGATCGGGATCTCGCCCAGGCCCGGGACCTTGGTCTCGGAGCGGTTGTCCTGGTCGGTGCGCAGCCCGCCGATTACGCCCGTCTCGCCGTTGCGCAGCAGCATCTTGGTGACCACGATGCGCTGGACGGTGTCGGGCAGCACGAGCTGTTCGCCGCTGGGGCCGGTGATCGTCTTGGGCCGGCCGCCGTCGTCGAGAAGCAGATCTTCGGTCTTGGGAATGACCGTCATCAGGATGTTGTTCTCGGGCCCGGTCACGTGCGGGATGATCAGGAGCTGGATGCCCAGCTTGATCGGCGAGCCGTTGGCTTCGCGGAAGCCGGAGACGTTCCCGCCGCCTTCGGTGTTGGCCACGAACGACTCGGCGTAACGGAAGAGCGTGCCGACCTGGATGGTGGCCTCTTCATTGTCCAGCGTCATCAACTGCGGGGCCTGAACCACGCGCCCGCTGGTCTTCGACTTGACCGCCTCGAAGAAGGCGCTGGTCGTGCCGAAGCCCATCGAGCCCAGCACGATCGAGCCGAGGTTCGAGACGGTGTAACCCGCGTTGCCGGCCACAGAGTCGCCGCCCGTGCCGACCGATTTGCGCAGCGTGAAGATGTCGTTGATCGCGACCGTGTTGCCGGTGGACTGGTCCACCACGTTGCGCGCGCCCTGGCCGATGGTCAGGTCGCCCAGCAGCGAGCGGGTCAGGCCCTTGGTCACGTCGAAGGGGAAGGCCGAAGGCCAGGACGAGAGCGGCGAGACCTGGAATTGCAGGCCCGAGGACCATTGCACGCCCAGGCGCTCCTGGTCGTCGTCGTTCAGCGCCACGATCTTGACCGCGACATGGATCTGCTTGGGCGCCACGTCGAGCTTGCGGATCACCTGCTCCATCGAGTCCAGGCTGGTGGAGGTATCTTGCACCACCAGCGCGTTCTGGCGCTTCACGAAGGAGAGCTTGCCGTCGCCGGTCTTCATCGAGCCCAGCAGGTCGATCAGCGTGCTGCCGTACTGCCGGGTGCTCTCTTCGCCGCCCTCGCGCCGCGCGAACTCGGTCGCCAGCGTCGCGGTGTACTTCGCGCCTTCCGGGGTCATGTAGGCCAGGAAGAAGATGCGGTTTTCGAGCTGCGACTTGAGTTTGTCGCGGGTGGTGATGCGGATGGTGTCGTTGGCTTCCTGGACCGTCACGAAGTCCAGGGTCTTCACCACGATCTGCAGCGCGTCCTGCCACGGCACGTTCTCGATGCGCATCGAGATCTCGCCGGAGACCTCCGGCCCCACGACGATGTTCGCGTTGGCCTGGATGGCGATGGTGCTGATCACGTCGCGGATGTCGGCGCGGTTGAAGACCATCGAGACCTTCTCGGGGATCGAGATGGTCACCAGGTTCTGGTTGATCTTCGAGTCGTCGACCTGCAGCGCGTACTTCTTGGCGATGAAGTCCAGGACCGTCAGGTACGTGACGTTGTCCAGATCCACCGTGACGGGAAGGCGTTCGGCCTCTTCCGTCAGCGCGCGGATGTTTTTCCCGCTGACCGTGCTCAGGTAGTCCAGGACGACCTTGAGCGGCCGTTCGCGAACGTGCAGGGAGATGAGGCCTTCATTGGCGGCTTGGCCGACTTGGGATTTCTCCGCCCCTTCGCCAAGGCGCTCCACCTTGATGCTGCGGGGCTGAGTTTCGCTCTCCTCGGCGCGCAATCCCGGCAGGGGTGCGCAGGCGGCGCCAACGAGCAAACACCACGAAGCAATCCGGCTTCGACGTACGACTGGTGCGTTCAAAACCCCCTCCTCCTTGTTGCTACCGAGAGTGGGCCGGTCCGAGCGTCAAATAGCCCGTTCGGACCCCTGGGCGCCCCCGACCCAGGCGCAGCGCAGGACCGGTCACACGGTCCTGTATCGTCTGCTCAACCTCAAGCAGTGACTTATGTTGACGGCCCGAAACTTATAACATGCTTTCGGCCGTTGTCACCTGTCTATCTCGCCCTTCGCGGTCCAGGGCTCACTGGGCAACCAGGAGCTTCATCCGGAACCCGCGAAATCTTACAACCACTTGACCTGGAAGGATTTGATCCACGATGACGGCCGTGGTGTCGCCCCCGGTATCGACGAGGTCGCCGCGCCCCACCACATGGCTGTTCACGATGGCGCGGGAATTTCTATCCTTGGCTACCACGCCGGTTACGGTGATGTTCAGGTTGCGGAAGGCGATCTCGGCTTCCTCGCGGTTGAAAGATCCGTTCCGAGGCCAAGCGCAGCCGGAAGAGCCGCTCCTGTAAGTCCTGGAGGTCGGGCAGCTCGCTCAGCGGCACCTTGGCTTTGTTGATCGCTTCCAAGCCTTGGTCGGCGAGGGCCATCGCGTTGCGGGAGTCGGAGTTCATGAAGGCCTGTTCGGCCAGCGTATAGCTCTTGCGGGCCGATTCGCGGATCTTGTCGATGACGGGCTGATCGGTGATCACGCCGGGCGTGGGGCCGGTGGGAGGCTTCACGACGGTATCGACCTTGACGAAGGTGAACGGGTCGCGGCGGCCCTTGTCTTCGTACTTCCAGACCTCCTCGCGCGCCTCGGTGGCGACGGGCGTTTCCTGCGCGCGGGCGGCCGCGCCGGCCGCCAGCAAGGCCAGGACCAAGGGCCAGGCGGCTTGAAGCTTGCGCAATCCACTCATGACGTGCTCCTGCTCGAGGCAGTCCGCGGCCCGCGCCTACGGTCCCTGGGTGGGGACGTAGTAGTAGGCTACGATGTTGAAGCTCCACGTGTGCTTCGCGCCGGTGATGTTCATGCCGCCGTTGGCCGAATTGATGGCGAGGTTCTCGATGGCGATGAAGCGCGGGTAGCTTTCCTCGAAGTAGTTGACCAGTTCGACCATGGATTTGAAATCGCCCACGTAGCTGGTGCCGTAGACGTCGCGCTTGAAGTTCTGCGGGTTGAGCCCCTGGACGGGCACGTCGTAGCGGGGCGTGTAGCTGGTGTAGCGGACGCCGCGCTGTTCGCAGATCTGGGTGAAGTCGGTGAAGAAGCGGTCGCGCTCGGGCGTGGGCGGAAGGACGCTCTCCAGCTTCTTCTTGCGGTCGCTGAGCTTGTCGAGCTGCTTCTGGAGGTCGGGGAGCTTGTCGGCCTCGGCCTTGAGCCCCTTGACGACGTTGGTCAGGTTGTTCTTCTCGGCGTCTTTCTTTTTCCAGTCTTCGCGGGCTTTGTAGACAAAGCCCCAGACGCCGAGATTGACCAATACCGTGACGCCCACCGTGACCAGGAGGCGCGTGCGTTCGGACCAGTCGGACATGGCCATGCGTGCGATCCTTACGCTACTGCTGCAACGGCGGCAGGAGCGAGAAGCCCATCGTGAATCCGAAATCCAGGCCGCGCGGCGGAACGCGCACGTTTTCGACGGCCACGGCCAGGCCGGGCATGGGAATCGGATTGAAGCGAGTCGCGATCGGCTCGCGGAACTTCAGCTTCAGGAACTTCGTGTAGCCCGGCGGCAGCGGGCGATCCAGGACCAGGCCTTCCGGGGACGGCGGCGGCGGGGGCGGCGGCTCGGTCGGCTGCGGCGCCTCCTCGGGGACCTCGAAGATCTTCTTCAGCGAGTTGTAAAGTTCGCGGTGCTTGTTCGCGCAGTCCTGGTCGGTCTCCCCGGCCGTGAAGCCGTCGAAGTTCATGCGCATGCGCGCCCCTTCGGGCGTGGTGGCGAAGGCCGGCGCGGCATCGGGCGAGAAGTTCAGGAACTTGATGGTCACTTGGTCGGGGATGGCGCGGGAGAAGCGATCCAGCAGCCGGGCCCAGAGCACGCGGCTGTTCTTGAGGTTCTCCAGGCCCGCGACCTTGTTCTGGACGGTGGCGATCTCGCCCTGGACCTTCTGGACCTTGTTTACGGTTTCCTGCAGCGTGGCCTGATCGCGCTTGAGTTGGTCGATGGCCTGCGTGGTCCTGGGGATCTCGACGAGGTAGTAGTTCGCGGCGAAGACGCCGCCGATGACGGCCAGCACCACGCCCACGATGATGGACATCAACCGGGGCAGCGGCGTGCCTTCCGATTGCCGCATTTCCGGCGGGAGTAGGTTGATTTCAATCATGTCGCGCTACCGCCATCCCCATCACACGCTGCGGATCCGGCTGGCCAGTCCCATGGCCACGGCCAAGCCCGAATTGGAACCGCCCAGGCCCGCCAGCTCCTGGCGCCCCATCAGCAGCCCTTCCGTCGGATCCCAGAGCCGCGCGGGCAGCCCGAAAACCTGGGTCAACATCGTGTCCACGCCCGGGAAACTCGCCGTACCCCCGGAGAGGTAGACTTCCTTCACCGTCTGGTCGTACTGGTTCTCGAAGTAATCGAAGGAGAGCCGGATCTCGCTGCCGATGTCCTCCAGAACGGGCAGCATCGCGTCCTGCATCGATTCCAGCGCGCCGCCCGGATCGAGCTTCATCTTCTCCACGTCGCGCGGATCCTCGCCGAAGCGCTTCGCCACGGCCTCGGTCAGGTCGTTCCCGGCGACGTAGATCTCGCGCTGGAAGCAACTCGTGTTGCCGCGCATGATGTTGATGTTGGTCTTGCTCGCCCCGATGTCGACCAGCGTCCGCACTTCCTGGTCGTCGATGCCCAGCGCCAGATTGCGCAGCTCGAAGGCGTTGCCCAGCGCGAAGACGTCCACGTCCACCGCGAGGGGATGCAGGCCGACCGACTGCAAGAGCGCCACGTGCTCCTCGATCAGGCTGCGCTTGGCCGCGACCAGCAATACCCGCATCTGCCCTTCGTCGCTGCCCTGGTCGCCCAGCGGCTGCGCGTCGAGTTGCACCTCCGAGACGTCGAAGGGAATGTACTTGTCCGCTTCGTACTCGACGGCCTGCTTCAGCTCCGACTGCGCCATCTTGACCATCGGAACCTGGCGGATGATCACGGAGCGCCCGGAGACGGCCGAGACGCAGCGGCGCGTGCGAATGCCCGCTTCGCGCAGCGCTTCCTGAATCGCCGCGCCGACGGCCTCGGGCGTCTCGATCGTCGCCGTGCCCATCGCGGTGATGGAGAGGCTCTGGCCGGATCTCGACAACTCCACGGCCTTCACCGAGGAGGAACCGATATCCAACCCAACAACGCTCTTACGACGCGAAAACAGGGCCACGCGCGCCTGCTCCTGATCCGACTCAAGAATATGCCCGAAAAGACCTTAAAGGGATAACGACCCTAAGGTCTTTAGTCAAGCCTCAAAACTTGCAGAGGGATCCCCCCTCGTGCAACGCTTCTCCTTCGCCATCGGCTGGGTGGAGATTATAGTTGAGCACGATCCTCCATGAAAGAAGGAAGAACCGGATTACGCCACGGCAAACAAAAGCCTAATCGGTTCGCCGTTCACATGCACCAAGGCGAATGGCCGCCACGTATGGGTGATGAATGGAGGAGCAGGCGATTCCCGGAATCGCGGCCTATTCGGTGACGATGTAGCCGAACTTTTCCGGATTGGGGTGCATGGACGGGGTCATGTCGTTCGTGCCGGTGTTCTTCTGGAAGACCACGCCTCGGTTATCCATGTAATAGCAGTTCACCCCCGTCAGATTGTACTGAGCCGGCGCCGCGAAGATGGCGTAGCGAACCGTGTTGTCCAGGTTCTCCGAGGTCGTGCCGTCCGAGAGCGCGATCACGTCGTTATAAAAATAGCCCTGGAAAGGCGCCGGGTCGCCCAGCGAACCCGTGTAGGCGATGTTCGCCCGGGCGAGGTTGGGTTCGATCAACTTGTCCGCCTCGTACATGAAATAATACCGCGGCGCGTACTCGTTCTGGCCGCGCTTGTCGCTGATGCCCGCGATGTCGAACTGCACGTCCTGCCGGCGGAAAATCTCCTGGTTCTCCGCGATCGCCTTCAACCCGGCGATCGCCGAGACCTCGTTCGCCGTCATGCGCGCCCGCAGCAGGTTGGGAATCGCTATGGTCGCGATGATCGAGATCAAGGTGATGACGATCATCAATTCGATCAAGGTGAAACCGGCGACGCGCTTCATCGACAAGCCCCCCGGAGAACGGGTGCCATAAAAACCACCTTAATCCTTATAACCCATCCCATGTCGCAAGGCAAGACCCAAGGTGCATGATTAAAGCTTGTCCTAATATTTAGCTAAAATATGAGGCTAATCGTACGCTGAGGCCGCCTGACCGCTCCGGTAGCGCGGCGAGGCGCCTTGCATGAGCTTGGTCAGCATGACCGCGATCATGATCATGGCCGTGGCGCAGGACAGCAGCCAGTGCGTGAAGATGAAGACGACTCCGGTGATGTCGTCGGAGTCGAGGGACGCCTTGGGCCGGTTGCGGAATTGCAGGTTGCGCATGTCCGGCGGGAGGTCCGAGAAGTTGATGTTGCTGGTGGGCGCCGGATCGGTGGCCTTCGGCGTGGTGCGCTGAATAATCGTCTGGCCTTGGGTATGGCGCAGCCCCAGCAAGGCGCCGCAGGCGATGACCGTGGCCAGGAAGCATGCGCCCACCACCGCGCCGCGGCCGGCATAGGGCCGCACCGACTTGATGCCCTGCCAGAGGCCCAGGCCTCCGACCGCGCCGATCAACGCGCCCTCGCAGATGACCCACCAGTGCGCGTAGCCGCTGGTGTTGGCGAAGGCGCAGGCGGCGGCGGCGAGGGTGGCGCCCGCGACGCCAAGGCCGATGCCCTTCCCCCAATGCTTGCTGTTCTCGGCGGGCGAGAGCGCCTCGGGGAGCGGGATGGCGGTGGTGGCCGTGCCCGTCCGGCCGGGCGCGGGCGCGGCGCCGGGCGCCGCCGAGGGCTGAATGGACCGCGTCGTCAGGCCCATCGTGCCCAGGATGCGCGCCGCCAGCCCGAGCGAGACGGTCATCTCGGAGTTCGAACTGCTCATCGTCGTGCTGTAGTTGGCGACCTCCAAGCCTTCCAGCGGATCCCAGAGATGCGTGGGCAGGCTGAAGACCTGGCTGAGCATGGTGTCCATGCCCGGGAAGAGCACCGAGCCGCCGGAGAGGAAAACTTCCTTCACCGGCTGGTCGTACTGGTTCTCGAAGTAATCGAAGGAGAGCCGGATTTCGCTGCCGATGTCCTCGAGCACCGGCAGCATCGCGTCCTGCATCGATTCCAGCGCGCCGCCCGGATCGACCTTCATCTTCTCCACGTCGCGCGGATCCTCGCCGAAGCGCTTGGCCACGGCCTCGGTCAGGTCGTTGCCGGCGACGTAGATCTCGCGCTGAAAGAAACTCATGTTGCCGCGCATGATGTTGATGTTGGTCTTGCTCGCCCCGATGTCGACCAGCGCGCGGACTTCCTGGTCGTCGATGCCCAGCGAGAGGTTGCGCAGCTCGAAGGCGTTCCCCAGGGCGAAGCAGTCGACGTCGATGATCACCGGCGCCAGGCCCACCGACTGCAAGAGCGCGATGTGCTCGTCGATCAGCGCCTTCTTCACCGCGACCAGCAGCACCTTCATCTGCCCGGCCGCGTCGGCGCCGTCTTCCAGCCGCTGCGCGTCGATCGCGACCTCGTTCACGTCGAAGGGAATGTACTTGTCCGCCTCGTACTCGACCGCCTGGCGCAGTTCGTTGTCCGGCACCTGGACCATCGGGACCTGGCGGATGATCACCGAGCGCCCGGAGACCGCCGTCACGCAGCGCTTGGACTTGATGCCCGTCTCGCGCAGGAGCTGCTGGACGGCGTCGGCCACCTCCTCGGGCGACTCGATCGTGGTCGAGCCCATCCCCGTCACGACCAGGCGCTGGCCGGATCGAGTGAGTTCGATGGCCTTCACCGAGGACGAGCCGATATCGAGACCGACGATGCTTCGTTGCCTGCCGAGGAGCACGCCGCATCCACCTCCACGTGAACCTTCGCGCGGAACGTCCGAATCCGTATGCGTGAATTATGACAGGTTTCTTTCTTTTCGGCTGCTATTTTTTCGCCAACAAACTTATGGCCGCGTGAGATGCCGAATTCCTGCACCGTGCGTCGCGATTTCGACCCCGGGCCGCCGGACCGGCGGTTGGATTGCCCTTGCCTGCGTCGCCGCGTGGCCTTACCTTGGAGCCTTAACTTGTCCTTGCGGACCCGGAATCGCCATGGCTCAGCGCGCCGCCTCGTCTTCCCAATACCTGCCCTTCGAAGAGAGCCTTCGCGAGATCGAAGAGAAGATCGGGCAGCTCAACGACATCCAGAAAACGCACAAGGTGGACATGCTCCTCGAAATCGAGAGCATGAACACCAAGCGCGAGAAGCTCCTCGAAGAGATTTACTCCAAGTTGAACAGTTGGGAGCGCATCCAGGTCGCCCGCCACCAGAAGCGCCCGCAGACCATGGATTACATCGAGCGGCTCTGCGAGGACTTCATCGAGCTGCACGGGGACCGCGCCTTCCGCGACGACCGCGCCATCGTCTCCGGCTTCGCCACCATCGAAGGCCGCAGGATGATGCTCATCGGCCAGCATAAGGGGCGCGACGTCTACGAGCGCAGCGCCTGCAACTTCGGCTCGCCGCAGCCCGAAGGCTACCGCAAGGCGCTCTGGAAGATGCGCCTGGCCGAAAAGTACCGGCTCCCCGTCGTCTGCCTCATCGACACCAAGGGCGCCGCGCCGGCGGTGGAGGCCGAGGAACGCGGGCAGTCCCGGGCCATCGCCTACAACCTGATGGTCATGTCCGGCCTGAAGGTGCCCATCGTCTGCGCGGTCATCGGCGAGGGCGGCAGCGGCGGCGCGCTGGGGATCGGCGTCGGCGACCACCTGATGATCCAGGAGTTCGCCTACTTCAGCGTGATCAGCCCCGAGGGCTGCGCCTCGATCCTCTGGAAGGACGCGGCCAAGAAGGAGGAGGCCGCCCGCGCGCTCAAGATCACCGCGCCCGAACTCAAGGAACTCGGCATCATGGACGAGATCGTCCAGGAGCCGCTCGGCGGGGCGCACCGCGATCCCGAAAAGGCCGCCGAACTGCTCAAGGACGCGATCGTGCGCAATTACGACGCCCTGCTGCGCCTCCCGCTCGACGAACTCCTCGAACGCCGCTACCGCAAGATCCGCTCGTACGGGAAGTACCGCGAACGGGTCCTCGAGGCCGTAGGCGCCTCGTAAGCGTCCGCGTTCGTCCCGTTGGTTCTTCGGCCACCTGGCGCTACAACGCCGCATGAACCGCGTCGCGGGTGGCCCCCATAACCCCGTTATGGGGGCGGCGAAGCCGATGGCAACCTCATGAAGAACGTGCCACGGCCTTTTCAAGCCTGCACTCGCTTCGCGCTCCGCTCCCACGGAAAGGACGCAGGCATGGAAAGGCCGCATGACGCTGTGGCCCTTCGCGCTCCGCTCCCACGGAAAGGACCCTTCGATCCCGCACATGCGGACGGGCGGGCGAATGCCTTGCTGCCAGTAGCGGGCGCTGCTCCAGGCCCAGGCGCACGGATCCTCCGCCAGGCCTTGGCGCACGGGATTGTGGTGCATGTACTCCAGCTTTTGTATCGCCTTTTTCATGCTGTACACGTTGAAGGGATAATAGCGTTTGTTCCAGCAGTGCACGCGGCCCGCGTCGTCGCGGACCCTTGCGCCAAAGGGCGCGGCGCCGTCACCCAGACGGAGGAAGGCATGAATATGCCGGCTTGATTCGCGTTTCCAAAGCTGCATGAACGGACTCAGGCATCCGGGTTCCGCGGGTGGCCCCCATAACCCCGTTATGGGGGCGGCGAACCGATGGCAACCTCATGAAGAACGCGCCACGGCCCTTAAAGCCTGCACTCGCTTCACACTCCGCTCCCACGGAATGAACCATTCGATCCCGGCGGGGAGGCCAGGACGATCTGCTTGCAGCGGTCTCGGCTCAGGAATTGAAACTTTCGATAGCAGGAAAAGGTGACGAACTGAAGCTGGCCTTCGATGTCGAAGATCGTGCGTGGCGGTCGAGTGGCGGCCATGCCGAAAATTTAAGGCGCGCTTACCAGGAGACAACCTGGCATTTCAAGGCCGAGTCTGTTTTCCATGAAGTTGCCATCGCCTTCGGCGCCCCCCATAACGGGGTTATGGGGGCCACCCGCGCACCCCTGAATTCTATGATAAATTACTGCCGCCTAATGTGAAGAATGGCCTCAGAGTCGCAGGCTTCAGATAGTCACAGTTTGAACCTCATCCTTGTTTCTGACGAAAAAAGTGTCTACCCCCTTATCGTCTCTGCCGTCATAAACTACAGGGACGTAGACAGAACCTCCTCCACCTTCGGATGCTTCAAACTCAATCTCTAGGTTCCCCTTCGTTCCGGTTGGAGGGGGAGTAAAGACATGTGATAATGGTCCTGCAAATGCGTAATGTTGGTAGGTCTTCTGTATGCCCTCATTCCTGACTAGATAAAAGGGATGAGTTAGCAGCAAGCCATTGAAACGTGCGCGATGGTAACGTAAGGTCATGACTTTTCCTCCAAATATATGAATTGATTGAAGCCCGCCTTCAATCTCACTCAAGCAATCCGAACTCCTCACGCGCCCTAATCGTAACCTACTTTTCGTCGGCGGTCGAGGCTCAGAATAATTACTCGAATGAGCGCACAAAATACTCCCGATACTCTCATTCGGAGTCTATAACATCGAACAGTGAGATAGGCGGGTGGCCGGAAGCGGGCGCCACGGAGCAAGGGCCGTTGGCTTGCTCCGTGCTGGGAGGCGTCCGCTCGCGCTCATGCGTCCATCCAATCCTTCCCGCGCGGGTTCCCGGTCTCGAATGCTTCCTTGGACACGCGAAAGATTCCAGCCCCATCGGGCGCGCATCGGCAAGGAGCAAGCAAACGGCCTCTTGCTCCTTGGCACCCTTCCTCCCGGCCACCCGCCCCGGATGGATCACTTAGAGTACGGCTGTTGGGATAGCGTCTTTCAGTCCGCCGTTTTTACTACTGCTGTAATCAAATCGCGTTCCGTTTGCTGTCCGGGCTTTGCCTTGCCCATGAGCTTGCGATAGTCCGCAACGAGCGAGCGGTAACGCGGCGAGTTTTCTTCGTTCTTACCCATTCCTTCCCATTTGACGAATGCGTTCAAGTCGCCGTTGAAGTCGTTGATGAAACGCGGCTCATTGTGAATCGAATCGTCTGTGCCTTGCGTCATGTAATCGTCAATCAACTCGATTGCATTCTGTAGCAATGTCTTTGCAGCATCTTCATTGCCGGGCTTGAACAACGCCGTCAATGCTTTCGTTATCTCGCGTGTGCCGGTGGGGATGCTCGCCCGGATCAAAACGTCTTTCAGCAATTCGATAACCGTCATATAGAACAGGAAACGCGACTGGCGACGACTCGCCTTTTCAGCAACACGCCCGAACGCGAATCCGTCCGCCGCGTCTTGAAGCCGATACGCCGCATAAAGATCGTCAATGCCGAACGTGCTTTCGCCGTCGCCGTTCATAATCCGCTTGAACACGCCGCCGTTGGGCAGGAACGCCGCGTTGCGACCGTAGGCACTCCCCGCTTCGCCAAGCCAGCCCGCACCGTACACCTTGAGCAAGTCGAAGGCGTTGGCCGCACTGTCGAATTGCTTCACGTCCGGGCGTTGCTTTTGAAGTGCCTTGCGAGATTCCCAACCGCCGCGCTGCACTTCCAAGAATACGTTGTGTTCAACTTCCATCTGCTTCGCCCACGAACGGAAGTCCGACGTGAGCGTGAGGAAATCTTTTTCCTTCACCGCGTTCTGACTGTTCGTGTAGCGGGTGATTTCCTGTAGCAACGCTTCACCCAACGCACCCACCTTGACGATCTTCGTGACAACCACACCCTGCAAAAAGCGTTGCTTCCATTCGTCCAACGCATCGTTTGCACCCGTGCCGCCCGCCTCAAGTTTCTGCTGGCAAACTTCCCATATCGTGCGTGTCGTCTGACAGCCGTTGACGACATACGGCTCAATCAGCTCATAGCCGCCATCTTTCGCAGTGAAATTTGTCACCGTGACCGTGATTCCGTTGTTGAACAACCCGAATTGTTCGGGCGTGTCGCGGAGCGTTGCTTGCATCGCCTTGTTGACCTTGCCGCGCCCGCCCAAGAATCGCCGCACGTTGCGCTCATAAAGCTGGTCTAGGTCTTGCGTCGTTTTCTTGTAGAGCTTGAGGAAATCGAAAAGCTCATTCAGCGGAGTTGACCCCACCAATAGATTCGGGCCGCTTTCGACAAGGTTGGACTTCAAGTGGACGCGGAGCTTGCCTTCAACGTCACTCGCCTCATCTGCCAGTCGCTTTAAGATCGTATCGAGCGAAACAGACTCAACATCGAACGTCGCACCGAGCCGATTGCGGCCCATTGCCTTTACATCTTCCAACGCCCGCCGCTGTTCATCGGTGAGTGCATCTTCCGCCGCGAAAACCAGAATGATCCGATCCTGTTCGGACGCACTCTGCCGGAACGTGAGGATTCGCGATAGCACGCCTTCGGCGAGTGACGACAGCTTTTGACGCTTGCCGTCCAACGTGTCGATGACCTTTTGCGATTCTTCGATAAGCGTCTTTGTGCCCTTGAACGCACTGCCGTACTTGCTTTGGATGAGATACCAAGCGTCGCCGGTCGTTTGCACGTCGCCGTCGTTATCGGTCGCTTCCTTCCGGTACAGATACGCCGCGTCAATGCCGCCGTCGCCAGAACCGTCACAGTAAACAATGTCGTCACTGTCCGGGTTCACGTCCAACCATTGCGTGATGATCTTGTGGGCGAAGCGGTTGCCGAGTTGCACCGTCGTCGGGTTGCCGGCCCGGACATCCTGCATCCATTCGTTTTTGAACTGCTCGAAACTAACTTTAGTTTCCATGTGAATAGCCCTGCGAGAGTGGGATTTCTAGCTTGGTGCGTGGTGCCTGGTGCCTGGCGCCCCTGCCTATGACAATTTCCAGCCAGTGCTCTTCTTGTTGTGCGGCTTCTTCGGGTGCGGAAGGTTGCTCCTGGAGTTCACACCTATTTCCCGCCACTTACCTGCTCCAGAATCCCCGCGCCGCGCCCATTCCCGCACCCTACCCAATCCCGAACCGACCCGCAAGAGGGGAGAAAGAAGTTCCTTGAACTACAGTTCCGAGTTCCGAGTTCCGAGTTCCGAGACCCGAGGCCCGAGACCCGAGACCCGAGGCAGGATCCTCGCGGTACGGAAAGAACCAGAAGACGCGCGGGCGAGACGCCCACGCGAGCCGGCGGGGACGCCGGCGCTACGGCGGCTGCGCCGACCCGAGGCACGCGGGCGGGCGGGATGCTCGCGATCCCGCCGGCAGGATGCCGGCGCTCCGAGCCCGGCGTCCGGATACCGGTTCCCGGCTCCCGCCGTTGCTCAGTCCCCAGTCCCCAGCCCCCAGCCCTCTCCCTCGTCTAGACCTCCGACCACTTTAGGGTAATGTTTGCTCCACGTGGAGCAATTTTTCGGTATGTTAATTCCGAGTTCTGAGGGCCGAGCCGGGCCGTCAACCCTACTCTAGAGCACAGCGTGCAACATTTTTTCAGGTTCCTGAACCGGCCTCCTCAAAAACCGGAATCCGCGCCCCTCATTTTAGGGTTCCAATTGCTCCACGTGGAGCAATTGGCCGTTACGGAAGGTTCGAGGTGCTAGGTGCGAGAGAAAAGAAGGAACCATTAGACGCACAGCGTGCAACATTTTGCAGGTCCAGGAGTGGCCTGGCGTCAAAACCCAGCCCTCCAGCCCCCAGCCCTCAGCCTCCAGCCTCCAGCCCCCAGCCCCCAGAACCCAGAACCCGACCCACGCACCACGGTGCATCTTTTTAAGCCTCTGCGTGGGGCGGGAGAACGGGCTCCAGACATGCGTGCAACGATCGGATTGGAAGGGAGTAATGAGAATGCGGGCGAGACGCACGCGGTACGATAAGGTCGCGCGATACCGGCCGCGGCTCACTCGCAACTTCGCCGGTAGGCGTTCACGGTCCGGTGCGCCAGCCGGGTCGGCTCGGGAAGACGGTAGCGCGGCAGCCCGCTCGCCAGGACCAACGCCTCCGCGTCGGGCAGCGCGAGCCGGTGCCCGACGCTGACGTAAAGCGGGTTCGAGCCGGGCCGCGTGCGCAGGACCGTGCCGATCCGCTCCGTGCCGTCGAGCAACGGCGCGCGGTCGCCGCGTTCGGGGCCGGGTTCCTCGTGGACCCCGCAAAGCCGGCTCTTGGCCACGCCCGCGCAGGGCAGGCCGAGCCAGAGGCCCAGGTGCGAGGCCAGCCCCAGCCGCCGGGGGTGCGCGAAGCCTTGCGCATCGAAGAGGACCGCGTCGGGGCGGGCGCGCAGCTTTCGGAAGCACTCGAGCAACACCGGGCCTTCGCGGAACGAGAGATACCCCGGCACGTAAGGAAAGGCCGTCTCGAGGCGCGCGGCGGCGCTCTCGACCGGCTCAAAGTCCGGTAGCCGCACGACGACGACCGCCCCGTAAAGCCACGTCGAACCGCGCCGGTGGGACATGTCGGCGCCGGCGACGAGGCGGGGAACGAAGCCCGCCGGGGTGCGGGCGCTGACGCGCGCGGCCAGCCGCGCTTGCAGGGCTTTGGCTTCGGGGAGGCTCAGGTTCCAGGCATGCAGCGGGCGCAGGCGCATCGGAGTCGGGCTAACGCGCTTCGGGCGCGGGCGCGGGCGTGGCGGCGCGCAGCGCTTCGGGCGAGGTTTCCGCGGAGGCGGGCGTCTCGGACGCGCCTTCCGCGGCCGGACGATCGAGCGGCCCGAGGGCGTCCTCGATCTGGCGCAGGCGGACCTCCAGGCGGCGCTCCATGTCGCGGAAGGCCAGCAGGGCGCGGACGCCAAGCAGCCCCAGCGCCACGATGGCGTAGAGCGGGAAGAGGATTTCCACCAGCACGAAGCTCAGGACGGTCGAGCCGTACCAGTCGAAGACCAGGCTGCAGGTGAAGGCCAGCAGCACGCCGGCGGCCACGCCGTAGGAGATGAAATACGCCACCGGCAGGCGGGGCAGGGCGGAGAAGAGCGGCGGGCGGGCGAAGAAGAGCGCCAGCCCGCTGACGCCCAACACCAGGATCGTGGGCCCTAGACTCGTGGGCGTCCCGGCCAGGGCCGCCAGGAACGCGCCCAGCGTGGACGTGGCGAGCTGTTCGAGCACCCAGAAACTCAGGATCGCGCCGACGAGCATGCTCACCAGGGCCAGCGCCAACTGGCTTCCGTGGCGCACGTCCATTTGAAGGAGTTTGGGCGGCGCGGGCAGCCGCAGCGCCGGGGCGGTCTCCGAGATCCGCCGCGCCGGCTCGGCGTAGGGGATGTCCTGGAGCACGTCCTTGACGAAATCCTGGGGGAGGCGGTGCGCGGCGAAGGTGCCCGCCGAGAGCGCGAGCACCTGCCGCACGGCCTCGTCTTCGCGGCGCGCGTCGGGATCCAACTGGATGAATTTTTCGAGTTCGGCGCGCTTGGCGTAGGGCAGGCCGCCCTCGGCGAGGACCACCGAGACGCCCCGCGCTTCGCGCCGCAGGGGCGGGAGCGCGTCGAGGTCCTGCTGGAGCGCCTCCGGGCCGGCGAAGCCGGCGCGGAAGGCCACGTCCACCGTCACCCGGCGCAGCGAGGCGAGCATCTCCGCCTCCTCGGCGCCCAGGAGCACGGCGATCTCGGCCAGGGAAAGCCCCTCGACGTGCCGCAGGAAAAAGACGGTCGCCTCCTCGAGCGGGCAGTCGGCCAGCGCCAGGCGCAGCGAGCGCCGAGCCTGGACCTTCTCGGTCTTGAGCACGCTATGGCCTTCGCCGTCGGCTTCCACGTCGTCGGGCTTGGGCGGGGGCAGGGTCTCGCGGGCCTTCTCGACGCACTGCGCGATCAGGTCCGGGAGGCCTTCGGGTTCCTGGAGCGTGCCCAGCCGCCGCGCCAGGTGGACCCAGGCGCGCCGCGCCAGGCGCTGGGCTTGGGGGTAGCTGCGGGTGGCATGGTAGGCCAGCGCGTAGGAGACGCCCTGGTAGCGTTCGACCACGCCGCGCAAGGCCGAGCGTTCGCCGCGGATCGCACGATGGATCAGTTGGACGAGAGGTGTGTTCACACGGGATCCTTGGCGAGTCTGAGGGTGCTTTCCAGGCTATTACCCGTTCCGGCTCAATTCTTTCGAGGCGCGGCGCCGCGACCCCACCACGTGCGCCTGGGATCAGGATGCGGCAGGGGCCGCGGGCATGCAAGGCCAAAGTCACCGATCCCGATCGGGCGAAAGGGCGCAAGTCTCGCGGCGTTACGTCGTTGAGACCGATAGACCCAGACGGTACGATGCACCGGCCCGGCCGCGCTTACCCGCGCGGCCCACGCCTTGAAAAAAGGGAGGTCCGAGCATGGCTCGTCGCATGCGCGCCCGCGGCAAGGAACGGGATCCCAATCGCGGCATCAAGTTCGAGCAGAAGGCGACGGAACTGGAGGATCTGCTCCAGGGGCCGTTCTCGGGGATGATGCAGGCCGGCCCCGCGCGCCCGGTCCGCGCCCACGGGCTCTCCGACGAGCACCAGGACCGCGGGCTGGTCTACGTCGAGAAGCAGCTCTGGGACGACGCGATCGCGGAATTCAAGAAGTCGGTGGACCTGACGCCCGACTTCGCCGAAGGCTGGAACAACCTCGGGCTCTGCTACATCTACACCAAGCGCTACAAGGAAGGGGTCGAGGCGTTGACGCAGGCCTCGCGGCACTTCCCCGGGTGGCACATCGCGACGGCCAACCTGGCCCTGGCGTACCAGCGTTCCAAGGTCCTCGACAAGGCCGCGCACTACTACCGGCAGTCGGTGAACAAGAACCCCAAGCAGCCGCAGATCTGGTGCTCGCTGGGCGAATGCCTCGAGACGCAGGGGCAGGTCGACGAGTCCGAGGAGGCCTACCGTCAGGCGCTGAACCTCGCGCCGAATTACGGGATCCCGCTCTACCGCCTGGGCATGATCCTCGCGCGCAAGACGCAGCTCGACGAGGCCGGCAAGCTGCTGGAGAAGGCCTTGCAGCTCGACGGCAGCCTCGCCGACGCCGCGGGCGTGCTTGGCGCGATCGCCGCGCGGAAGGGCAACATTTCCGGCGCGCGCGGCTACTTCGAGAAGGCCCAGGCCGCGCGCCCCGACAAGGTGCCCATGACCGCGCAGCGCGGGCTGGCCGCCATCGAGACCTACGAAGCGGGCGTGAACCGGAACTACGAAGAACTGAAGACCTCCTTCGACGATCTGCCCACCATCGCCGAGTGCATGTTCAACGCCGGCCTGGCCTACATGCAGCAGGAGAACCTCTCCATGGCGCGCTCGTCCTTCCAGAGCGCCTCCAACGAGGACGCCGAGTGGGGCGAGCCGCTGGTCTGGCTGGGCATGATCGCCGCGCTCGAGGACAGCCCCAACGAGGCGCGGGAATACTGGCAGAAGGCGCTCAACCTCGATCCGGAGAACGCCTGGCTTTCCGAACAGATCGGGCTCACTTGCTTCGCCATGGGCCTGCGCCAGGAAGCCGACAAGCTCTTCGAGGCCGCGCGGAAGCAGGGCCGCCAGGTGCCGCAGGTGGAAGTCCCGCAGCAGGCGTAACGAGTTCGAAGCCGGGGTACGGCGAGCGCCGGCGCCCTCGGGAACCCGGTCCAGGAATTCGCCCTTTGTTGCGTTATCTGGGCTTCCTGCTGCTTGGCCTGGGCTTCCTGGGGCTCCTGTGCAGCGGCATGCCCTTCATGAGCCCGGGGCCGCCCGGCGCGCTACATATCTACGGTTCCCTGGCCGCGATGCTGCTTGGGCTCGCGTTAATCGGAATCCATTTCGCGACGCTCACCTCACGAGAAGGCCGGTCTGCGGTGGGCTTCACCCTGCCCCGGCTGGCGCTCTATGCGGCGGCTTTCGCGGCGGCATGGTGGTTCCTGCTGGGGCCGAAAGCCAACGCCTATCCGCGAATCTACGGGCTGGGGGCGCTCGTGGCCGCCTTGGTCGCCGGGGCCTGGCTGCTGCCGCTGCTTAAGCTTAAGCAGGATGCCTGAGACTTCCTACTTGCCCAATCCGCCCAGGCCGCCTTCGAAAGCGCGGTTGACGCTGTCCTCGGCCTCCTTGCGCCCCGCGGCTTCCTCGGGCGTGATCTGCTTCACCGGCAGGTAGGCGAAGGCTTTGGGCTTGACCTCCTGAACCAGCATCCGCAGCACGGCCACGACCTGCAGGGCCTTCAGCTCCGGCGCGGCCTTCACGTTCACCGTCGCGTCGGGAAGCTGCTTCACCAGCCCGCCCAGCAGGGCCTGCGTGACCTTGAGCTTCTTCCCGCCGTTCTCGGTCAACGCGCCGTCGGGGCCGGCGAAGAGCGGGAAGTCGACCGTCTCGCCCTGGGTCGGATCCGCGCCGGGCAGCGGGAGCAGGATGTGCGCGCCGGGCTTGCCGGGGACGTTCACGCGCGCCTGCGGGATGCCCAGCCCCGAGGCGGCCATCAGCAGGCTCTTGAGCGCGCCCCAAGGCGTGCCTTCGTCGATGCCCGTTACCAGCACCACGTCCGGGCGCCGGCCTTCGGCGTTGGCCGGCGGGACGGCGGACTTGATCAGCTCGCCGACCGTGCGCCAAGTCTTCTCGGGCTCGGCCCAGTTGGCCGCACCGAGTTCCGTCGCGTTGTGGTTGATCTTGAAGGTATCGCCCTGGAAGTCGGTTTTCAGTTCGGTCTGTTCGGCGAAGGCGGGGAAGGCGAGGCTGAGAATGGCCAGGGAAACCAACTTGGTGCGCATGAACGGACCTCCTGTCTCAGTAAAAGAACGTCTGTGGACCGCGAATCATTCCAAGTTAAAGAGCTGGATTATATCGAATCTTGGGGAATGAACCGCCAGCGAATTGAGCATGCCGGCACCCGCCCCTTGACACCCCCCAGCCGATGCCCGAATATAAAGCCTGCTTTCACCCGTTGCTCGGCCCCGGCGTAGGGGCCGAACTTTTTATGGCGCAACCACTTGGAGTTCCGACGTGGCGCAGGCGACCGCACGCAGCCCCGATGCGCACACGCTGGAGGATTCGTTCCGCCATTGCATCGAGGTCACGCGCGAGCAGGCCAAGAACTTTCACTTCGCCTTCCAGGTCCTGCCGCCGGAGCGCTACCGCGGCATCTGCGCGCTCTATGCCTTCGCGCGCTTGGCCGACGACTATTCCGACGACGAGACCGACCCGCAGCGCGCGCTGGCCAACGCCGCGAAGCTGCGCGGGTGGCTCCAGCGGGCCCTCGACGGGAGCCCCGACGCGCACGCGATCCTGCCGGCCGTCGCCGACACCGTGACGCGCTTCAAGGTGAACCCCGAGTACCTCTTCGAACTGATCGCCGGGACCGAGATGGACGCGACGCGCCGGCGCTACGCGACCTGGGACGAGACCTACCGCTACTGCTACCTCGTGGCCAGCGTGATCGGGCTGATGACGATCCATGTCTTCGGCTTCCGCGACGAGAGCGGCGAGGCGCTGAAGCTCGCGGAGTCCACCGGGATCGCTTTTCAGCTCACCAACATCCTTCGCGACGTGAAAGAGGACGCGCTCGAACGCGACCGCATCTACCTGCCCGCCGAGGACCTGGCGCGCTTCGGCGTGCCCGAGGCGCAGGTCCGGCAGGGCGGGGATTCGCCGGCCTTCCGCGAGCTGGTCAAGTTCGAGGTCGCGCGCGCGCGGGGCTACTACGAGGCGGGCGCGAAGCTGGTGTCGCTGATGGAACCCGACGGCCGCCGCGCGCTGGACGTGCTGGTGAAGATCTACCGCCGGCTGCTGGAAGAGATCGAACGGCGGGACTACGACGTGCTCTCGAGCCGCGTCAGCCTGAGCAAGCTGGAAAAGATGCGCCTGGCGGGCTCCTTCGCCCTGAATTCGCTGCTGAAGAAATAGCGGTCCGGCGCGTCCAAACGGCCGGCAGCCCAGCTTCCGCGGGATAGGTATTGCATGATCGCGCTGGCCCTGAGAATCATCGCGCACCGTCCCATGCGCTACCTGGTGGCGCTGCTGGGCATCAGCGTGGCCGCGGGGCTGGCCCTGGTCCAGTTGGGGCTCTACTTCGGCTTCAAGGAGAACGCCTCCGTGGTCGTGGACCACACGGAAGGCGACGTCTGGGTCTGCGCGCGCTTCCAGAACAACTTCGATTTCCCGAGCCTGATGACCGAGGAGACGCTTAACAAAGTGCGGGCCACGCCGGGCGTGCAGTGGACCGCCCCGATGCTGATCCTGTTCCGCGACTGGAAGCTCCCCGACGGCCGCAAGCAGACGGTCCAGGTCGTCGGCTTCGACGCGCAGCGCCGCGGGGCGGGCGTGCCGTGGCGGATGGTGGAGGGCTTCCCCGAGGACTTGTCCGAGCTGGGCAAGGTGACCGTGGACGCCACGACGCGCCGCAAACTCGGCAACCCCAAGACCGGCGACGTCGCGGAGATCAACGGCAAGCGCGTCGAGGTCGCGGGGATGACCGAAGGCATCCAGTCCTTTCAGGGCAACCCGATGGTCTTCTGCGACATGATCACCGCGCGCACCGTCGGCGGCCTGAACCACGACCACCTGCATTACATCGTCGTCGGCGTGCAGCCGGGCGTGGAGCCCGTGGAGGTGCTCAACCGCCTGGAAGCGCTCGACTACGTGGAAGCCTACACCAGCGCGCAGTTCTCGAAGAAGGCGCAGCGCTACTGGCTGGAAAGCACCGGGGCGGGCACCGCGCTCTTCTTCGCCGCGATGATGGGCCTGGTCGTCGGCATCGTCGTCGCCGGGCAGGTCCTCTACACCAGCACCATCGAACACATCCGGGAGTACGGCACGCTGAAGGCCATCGGCGCGACGAACACGCAGGTCTCGATGGCGATCATGGCCCAGGCCGTCACCTGGGCGCTGCCGGCGCACTTGCTGGCCGGCGTGCTGTTGTGGGTCGCGATGCAGAAGATCCAGGGCAAGGGCATCCACCTCTCCCTGGACGCCGGAACCTACGCGTGGCTGGGGCTGGGCACGATCGTCGTCTGCATGGCGGCGTCGATCCTCTCCGTGCTGCGGATCATGAAGGTCCAGCCGGCGGACGTCTTCAAGGGCTAGGCGCGGACGGGGCACGCGCGGCGGGACCGGGAATTCGAGGGAGTTCGAGCCATGGCGAAGTGGATCGTGGTGCTGATCGGCCTGGGCTGCATGGTCTTCGTGGTCGTGGTGGTCTACGCCGGGCGCGAGGTGATCGCGAACGAGCGGACCATCACCGTGGCGCGGACGCAGATCGACCGCAGCGCGCGCGGGCAGGCCCGCGTGGAGAGCGTCAATCACCCGGCCAAGCTGGGCTTCCCCTTTTCGGGCGTGCTCAAATCGGTCAAGGTGAAGGAGGGCGACAGCGTCTCGCAGGGCGCGGTGCTGGCCGAACTGGATTCGACGCCCCTGGACCTTGAAGTGGACGTGGCGCAGGCGGCGTTGAAGGAAGCCAAGGCCAAGCTGGCGCTGCTGCGGGCCAAGCCCCAGGCCGACCTGCTGCGGCAACTCGAGGAGCGCGTCAAGCGCGCGACCGCGGAGGTCGAAGCCGCTCAGGCGCGCCTGCAGGAACTGATCAAGCCCAGCCCGCCGCCGACCACGCCCGCGTGGCAGGTCGAGCGCGCGCGCCTGGAAGTGGAACTGGCCGCGCTCCAGCAGAACGAGGCCGCCTACAACCAGAAGACCGTCTTCAATTCGCCGACCGACGACCAGAAGGCCATCGGGCTGGCGCACGTGAACGTCGCCCAGGCCGCGCACGAGGCCGCCAAGCGCAAGGTCGAAGCCGGGAACAAGGAAGGCTGGCCCGGCACCTACGGCAAGATGCCCGGCTGGCAGCGCGCGGACGTAGAAGGCTCGGTGGAGCAGACCAGCCGGCAGGTGGAACTGGCGCAGGCCCAGTTCGACCAGGTCAAGCACGGCGCCTCCGCCGACGAGAAGAACGCCGCCAAGGCTCGCGCCGAGGCCGCCACCAAGCGCTGGGAACTGGCCAAGGAGGCCTACCAGCGCCTCCAGGAGCCGCCGCCGCTCCCGCCGGCCTCCGCCCACCAGATCGAACTCGCGCGGCTGGAAGTCGCCAAGGCCGAGTCCGCGCAGCGCGAGGCCGCCGCCGCCCTGGCCCAGGTGAAGGCCGACCCGCGCGCCGAGGAGGTCGAATCGGTCCTGGCTGGGATCGAGCGCGCCGAGAAGACGCTGGCGCAGGCGCTGGCGCAGAAAGAAGCCGCCGTGATCCGCGCGCCCTTCGACGGTTCCGTCACCGGGCGCTTTTACGAGCCCGGCGCGGTCCCGCCCCCCAGCGCCCCCGTCGTCGAGGTGGCCGACAACAAGCACAAGCGCGTGCGCGCCGAACTCGACGCGCTCTGGTCGGGCGAACTCGAGGTCGGGCAGCCCGTGACCTTCTCGGGGAACGTCCTCGCCGGCGGCGACCTGGGCGGCAAGATCGAACGCATCATCGACGAGGTCGGGCCCAAGACGCTCTTCAGCAAGGATCCCACCGAACCCAAGGGCGGCGAGGTCGTCGTGCTGATCGTGAACCTCGACGAGCCCAAGAGCGACGACGAGAAGCTCTCGTTCAAAGCCCTGCGCCCCGGCCTGCGCCTGGACCTGAAGGTGAACTTCGAGAAACGCGACAACGTGCTCGCAATTCCGCGCAGCTACGTCGACTGGCGCGACGGGAAGTACCTGGTCTACAAGTACGAGTCCGACGGGGCCAACTCGCGGCGTTCGTCGCAGGAGGTCGTCCTCGGGTTCCGCGACGGCGTGAACGTCGAAGTCACCGCGGGCCTCACCGAAGGGGATAAGATCGTCAAGCCGCAGCCGGAAGGGCCGTAGGATAAAATTGGCGGCGAACGGCTAACGGCACGGGGCAGGTACGCTGCGGATAGCTTTCGCCGTTCGAGGCCTCATTTCGCGCCCTGATAGAGATCCAGAATCCGCTTCATCAGGTCGCGGTGGGCGTCGGCGCGTTCGCGCGCGGCGGGGTCGTTCTGGATGGCGGCGGTCAGCGCGGCCTCGGTGCCGTCGCGGAGCGACTTGGCGATCTTGAGCAGCGCCTGGGGCTCGAACTGCGGGAGCTCCTCGTTCTCCTCGGGCGCGGCCTGCTGGGCCAGGATCTCGCTGCGCAGGGCGCGGTGATAATTGAGCGCGGCGAAGGCGAGCTGCTCCTGCGCGCTGCCCTTCTCCATCATCAACTGGATCATCACGACGGGCTGGCGCGGATCGAGCTCCTCCCAGGGCTTGAGCCGTTCGCCCTGCCCGGCGCCGGCGACCGCGCGGATGGTGATGCCGCGGTAGTTGTAGTCCACGATGTCGAAGAGCGGCTTCTTATCCTTATTGTAGGCTTGCAGCGGCGAGGAATGCTTGGGATCGCGCTCGATCTGGTCTTTGAGCCTTTGGCGGCAGGTGTTGAAGAGCCAGGCCTCGTCCTGGATCAGGCGGCCGTAGTCCTCGGCGAGCTTGCGGACCTTGGCGTTCTGCGCGGTCTCGGCGAATTTCTTCAGATCCTCCTGGGCTTCCACGTAGCGGAAGCGCGAGGCCTTGTCCACGAAATCGACGAGGGCCTTGGCGAGGGCGCGCGACTCCTGGGCCAGCTTCTCCTCGGCGAGCTTGGCGGCCTGTTCCTTGTGCGCGGCGTTCTCGGCCTCGATGACCTTCTGCAGGCGCTGCCCCGCGGCGTCGAGGAGTTCGGGGATTCCGAAGCGCGCCTGGACGCCTTGGAAGAGCCCGCGCGCCTTGGGGAAGTCGCCGGCCTCGACGGCTTTTTCGGCGCCGAGCAGGACGTCGGCGAAAGCGGCCTTGGCCTGGCGGCGGATCTTCTCGGCCTCTTCGGCGGCGCGTTCGGGGTAGGGCGCCATCTTGAGCGCGGCGGGGAGGGCCTCCACGAGGGCGATCGCGTCGCCGAAGCGCTGTTCGGCGGCCTTGGCCTGCGCGCGGGCGAGGTGTTCCTGGAAGACCTGCGCTTCGGCGTCGGGCGCCGCCGGCGGGCGGGCTTCGGCCGGCTGGGTTGGGGCCGGGCCGCCGCGCGCGATCTGCTCCTCGATGCGGGCCTTGAGCAGCCGCGCGCGCACGCCGGCCACGCTCGTATCTTCCGTCCGCAGCACGACGTCGTTGACCAGGCGCAGGGTCGTGGTGTCGTAGCGCGCGTCGCCGCTGCGCAGCATCTCTTCGATCAGCGCCAGGGTCTTGGCGGCCTTGGCCTCGTCGGCGCCGACCTGCGCGGGCGCCGTGGGCGGAACCTGGACCGTGTAGGGCGGGGCCGGGGGGACGAGTTGCGTTGCGGGCGCGGCCGTCGGGCCCTGGGGAGCCGCAGGCGCCCCGGGAAAGAAGGTCTTCAGCGCCAGGCCCACCGCGATGCCGAAGACGAGCACCACGGCGCCGATGAGCATGGCCGAACTGTTCTGTTCCCGGCGGCGTTCGGGCCCGTAGAGCGGCGGATACGCCGCGGGGCGGGCGACCGGGCCCGGCAGCGTCCCGAACGTCGGCGGCGCGGGGGCCGGCTGCGCCGCTGCGGCGCGCGGCGGGACCTCGGCCGGCGGGAGCGCCTGGACCGGCGCCGGCGCGGCGCGCCCTTCGGCCTCATGCAGCGCCGCGTCGAGGGTCGCCAGGAGCATGTCGAAGTCGCCCCGCTCGGCCGGATCCGCAGCCAGCAAGCGTTGAACGAGGTGGATCGCGCGCGCGGGCAGGTTCCGCTCGGTCCCGCGCGGCCAGCGCACGGAGGCCGGCGCCAGCGCCGCACGTTCTTGCGCGATCGATTCCTCGTCCCCGCCCCGGAATGGCGGAGCGCCGGTGAGCATGTGGTAGAGCAGCGCGCCGACGGCGTAGAGGTCCACCGCGCGGCGGCCCAGGGGCTCGGCCGGGAAGGCCTTCGACGGCAGCGCTTCGGGGGCGGCGTAAATCAGAGGCTGGAAGAGATGAGGGTCTTTCACGTCCCAGGCGGCATGCTCGGGCCGCTCGCCCAACCCCATGCCCAGCACCCGGACTTCGTGATCGCGGACGATGACGTCGCCCGGGTGCAGCCGGCCGTGATGGCGGTTCTTCTGGAATGCGTAGGCCAGCGCGGAGGCGACTTGCACCGCGTGCTGCAGCGCGCGCGCGGGGCGGAAGCGGACGTTGCGCTGGAGCGCCCGCGAGAGCGGCTCGCCCGGCGCGTACTCCTGCACCAGGATCAGCCGCCCGTCGTCCTCCACGCAGCCCAGGCAGCGCACGAGCCCGGGATGATCGAGCAGGAAGCTGGCCTCGGCGTTGCGCTGCAGGCGGTCGCGGAAGCCCGGTTCGTGCGCCGCCGGGTCGCGGAAGAGCTTGACCGCGACGACGTCCTGTTCGACGAGCCGCCGCGCCTTGTAGATCACGCCCTTGGGGCTGCGACCCAGTTCCTGGATCAGGCGAAAGCCCGCCAATTCGGGGAACGCGACCTTCTGGGGCGTGCCGTTGCGGGAGCCGGGTTCGGGGCGCGGATGGACCCGGCTGGAGTCCCCCGATCCCGTGGATGAGCTGCTCATGAACGCCGAACCTCGATCCCCGCGCGCGCGCTCCATCCTAACCTCCGTGGCCGTCGGGCGCACCTGCGTACGTTCGGTTCGTGCCCGATCGCGAGGCGTCCGCATGACGGCCTGGCTCTCAAGGTAAAGGCGACCTTCGACTCACGAGCCTTAGACGGAATGCGCCATGGGAAGCAGGACAGGGAAAGGGATAAGAATCGCCGAATTCAGATAGTCGCACGTGCACTCATTCAGGGCGCCACCACCTTAAAGGAGTATAACGAGTTCGCCTTTCCGCCGCCGTGGACCTTGAGTTCGCCGACCAAGGCATGCGGCTCGCGATAGGCCTGGACCGTGAACGAGTAGTAGCCCGGCGTCAGCTCCACCTCGATCGAGGCCTCCTTGGTCGTGCCTTGGCGCGGCTGGGGTCCGCCGAGGGTGTAGCGGTACTCGAGGCCCGGCCCCAGCGACTCCCAGGCCAGCATCACCGGGCTCGTGACCGAGGCCGGCAGCGGATGCGGCGGGCTCATGGCCAGGACGGGCTTGAGGCCGTCCTCGGGCTTGAGCAGGCGCAGGTATCGGACCAGCGCGAGGTCCTGGGTCAGCCGCGCCCCGGATCGAACCAGGATTCCGATCACGCACCCGAAATCGCCCGCGGCATGCTCCGGCGTGTCCGGTTCGGCGTCGACGGCGACGCGCAGGCTGTAACGGCCGACGGGGAGTCCTTCGATCCGGTAGCGCGAGCCCTCCAGAAGCGTGACGGGAAGATTCAACTCCCTGCCCTTCAGGACGTCGTACAGAGTGAAGCGCGGCGCGAGCGCGGTGGCTTCGGCCAGCGGCTTGCCGTCGTGGAGCAGCGCGCCTTCGATGTTGCCGGGCTCGCCCTCCACGGGCAAGGCGGTGAAAGGCAAACTGTAAAGGACCCGCCGCGGAACCTGCGGATGATTCATGTTGTAGAGGCAGCGGAACTGGCCGATTTCGCGATTGTCCTTCCGCGCGGAGAGAGAGACCAGGTAGTGGTTGGGTTCGAGGTCGAGTTCGAGGGCGGTCTCCTTGGTCTTGGGTTTGTAGGCAGGCCAGCCGTTATTCGTCCGCACGTGGAGTTCGTACTCCGCGCCCTCCGCGACCGGTGCCCAGGCGAAGCGGATCTTCCCGGCCACGGTCGTGACGTTCTCGAGCGCCCCAGCCGTGTCGGCCGGTTCGAGCAGCCGGATGGCGCGCTTGAGATGGAAGTCGAAGGCCTTGTGCTCTCCCGGCTTGATGGCGAAGGTCTCCCAGCCCATGAAATCCCCCGCGATTCCGCTCTCGGGGCCGTCGTGGAGCTTGTAGAAGGCCGTGACGCGGTACTCGCCGGGTTCCAGGCCGCTCCAGGTCACGCGGTGCCCATCGAAGGCGGGCTCGGGGTTTAGGTGTGTCTTCAGCAAGGCCTGGAATTGGAGGCTGTGGGGGCGAGCCGGGGTGAACTCGGTGATCGGCCGGTTGTCGAAGAGGAAGTTGAGTTGGAGATCGTAGACGCGCGGGGCCTCGGCGGGCTCCGGTTCCGCTTCCAGGGGGCCTTTGACGATCGGCGCGTTCGAGGCTTGAGCGTTCGCTACGGGATCGCGCAGTTGCAGCAGGACCTGTTCCAGGCGCGGCCGGACCTCCGGCGCGGCGTTCGTCCGAGCCAATTCGAGCTTCCCGCGCGCCTTGGCCCCCATGCGGAGCAACGTCCGTTCGGCCGGGTCGTGCATGGAGTAGCGCGGGCTGGCGAGCACCTCGATCAGCACCGGCACGGCCGCCTCCGCCGCGTCCGGCCCGATGTGCTGGAGGACATGCATCGCCGCGAGGGCCGTTTCGGGCGTGGCGTCGTGGAGGCAGCGCACGATCTCCGGAAGGGCCGGCGCGGCGGCCGCGCCCCAGCGCCCAAGCTGGTTCAAGGCGCGCCAGCGCATGCGCGCGTCGCCCCGCCCGATGCAGTCGCCCGCGGCGCGGACCAGGTCCGCCGGGGGCGGATCGAAGCCGGGCGCGTAATACACGAAGGCCGCTTCCACGTCCTGAGGCCCGCCTTCCCGGATCAGCCGGGCGACGACCGGCGCGAAGAGGCGGTCGCGGTCCAGGACCTCGAACCGCTCCAGCGCCAAGCCGGCCAGCCATGCCTCGCGCGAGGCCGTGCGGCCGAGCAGTTCGGCGACCAGCGGCGCCGAGAGGCGCTCCGCGGCGGCTTCATGCTCGCGGACCAGGGCTTCCAGGGCCAGGACCCGCTCTTCAAAGGATCCGCGCTCCTGCCAGGGCGCGAGCGCTTCCTGCGGCATCCGGCCCAAGGCGTCCAGCGCGGCGTAGCGCACGGGACGATTGAGATCCCCGATCCAGAGGCACGGTTCGTGCCGCGCCCCTGTGGCCAGCAGCGCGCCGATGGCCTCGGGGTCGGCCAAGGGCGCCAGCGCGTGCGCGGCACGGTGTCGGACCTCGCGGTTCGGATCGGCGAGAGCTTTCACGAGTTGAGAGCGCAGCGCCGAGGCACGTTCTTCGTCGCGGCACAAGGCCTTCGCGGCGCGAATCCTGGCGCGGGCGTAGTCGCTCTCCAGGCCCGCGGCGAGGCTCGCGCGCAGGTCCTCGACGCCGGAGTCGAGGGGACGCTGAACTTCGATCCAGTCGCGCCTTGCGGTCCGCGCCGCGAAGGCGGCGGCGGCCAATCCGGCGCCCAGACAGCATACGGCGAGGGCCGCGCGCATCTTCCAGCCCCGGCACAGCCGCTCCAGCGCATCGCGGCGGGACCGGCCCGCAAGGCCGAAGAGCGGGCCCGGCAGCAACCGTGTGCGCCAGAAGCGCCGGTCGGGCGCTTCGTAGGCGCCGGGCTTGCCGGGCTTCCACGGCGCGCTCAATCCGGCGCGGAGAGGCCGTAGCTCCCAGGCGACCCGGGCTGCCGCTCCCTCCGAACCCCGCAACGGCTGCGCTTCGCCGAGGACCCAGATCTCGTCGCCCGGCCGGAGTTCCCGCGCTCCTTCTGGGCGCGGATCCAGCGCGACGGCCTCGAGCGGCAGGTCCGCGCCGGGTTCGATCCGGGCGACGCCCGTACCGTCTTCCAGCAGGAAGTCCTCGCACTTGTCGGAGGCGGGATGGCCGGGATCGCGACGCCACGCGACGGGCGCATCCTTCAAATGGTCGGGGTCGTTCGCGCTCAGCGCCACGCGCCCTTCCAGGAGCGCCAGACCGGGCTTGAGATCCTTGATGTCGCAGCGCGTCAGGCGTGCGAGTTCTTCGTCCCGGCGGCGCAGCCAGGCCGCGCCGCGCAGCCCCTGGACGCCCAGGGCCAGCATCCCGCATCCGGACGCAAAGAGGAGCAGCAAAGACGGCCAGGTGACCGGGAGCGGCGGCAGGTCAGGGAGGGTTGCCAGGCCCACGCCCAGGAACGCCCAGGCCAGGAGCAGCAACAGCGCGGGGAGGCGGTCGAGGATCGAGAGCAGCAGGAGAATCGGCAGCGCAAACGGCGCGAGCAGCGCGGCACGCCAGCGCTTGGGCCGCTCGGCGCCCGTACCGCGCACGAATCGAAACAGGCGTTGCCCGGCTTGAAGGATGACCAGCAGGGCCCAGGCCAGCAGCCCAAAGAGCGCGACTGCTTCAGGGGGAGTCGAGGCCAGAGCCTCCACGCCCGCCGCGCGCCCGGCGTGGAGCGCGCCAAGGACCCCAGCCGCCAGCAACGCGGCCAAGGGCAGATCCCGCGCGAGCGCCAGGAGCGGCCGCGTCCAGCCGCCCCAGGCTTTATCCCTGGATGAAACGTCCATCGGTCTGCCGGAATCCTCCGGAGCAGGTCGTATCCTATCCCCCCGATATTGGGGTTATCGACCTGGATCTTTGGATAACCTGCGCCGCGGGGCCGGATTCGACGCGTGCTGCACGGGTGAGGATCGGGCGGCGAAGGTCAGCGGCGGCCCTTCTTGCGGCGTTCCTTTTCCAGCTTCCGGCGCTTCTTGATCTCCTTGCGCTGCGCGGGCGTCAGGACGCGGCCGGGCTTGGGTCCGCCGGAGCCGGGCATCATGCGGTCCACGAACGCCTGCGCCTTGCCCAGGCTGGAGAGCTGCTTGGTGACCTCTTCGAACTGTTTGAGCAGGCGCGAGACCTCGTTGACGCTCACGCCCGAACCCCTGGCGATGCGCTGCTTGCGGCTGGCGCCGACGACGGAGGGGTTCTTCCGCTCCTCCTGGGTCATCGAGCAGATGATCGCCTCGACCTGCCCGATGTGATCGTCGCTCGCGTCTAAATCCTTCAGGCCCGCCATGCCGGGGACCATGGCGAGGAGTTCCTTCACCGAACCCATTTTGCGGACGGCGCGGAGCTGGGTCAGGAAGTCGTCCAGCGTCAGGCGGTCCTTGAACATCTTTTCCTGGAACGCCTTGGCCTGGTCCTGGTCGATGACCTGCTGGGCCTTCTCGACCAGGCTGACCACGTCGCCCATGCCCAGGATGCGCGTGGCCATGCGCTCCGGGTAGAACTCCTCGAGCCGGTCGAGTTTCTCGCCCAGGCCGACGAACTTGATCGGCTTGCCGGTGACGTGGCGGACCGAGAGCGCCGCGCCGCCGCGCGCGTCGCCGTCGAGTTTCGTCAGGACCACGCCGGAGATCGGGAGCCGCTGGTCGAACTCCTTGGCGCTCTGGACCGCGTCCTGCCCGACCATCGCGTCGATGACCAGCAGGACCTCGTGCGGCTGGGCGCGCCGCTGGACCTCTTCCAATTCCTTCATCAGGTCGTCGTCGATATGCAGGCGGCCGGCGGTATCGAGCAGCACCACGTCCCGCGCCGTCTGCCGGGCGTGCGCGACGGCGTGCTCGCAGACGTCCGGCGGCGTCACGCCGGTCTCGGAAAAGACCGGGATGTCGAGTTCCTCGCCCAGAACCTTGAGCTGTTCGATCGCCGCGGGGCGCTGCAAGTCGGCGGCGACCAGCAGCGGCTTGCGCCCCTTCTGGAGCAGGCGGTTGGCGAGCTTCGCGGTGGTCGTCGTCTTGCCCGAGCCCTGCAGCCCGGCCATCATGATCACGGTCGGGCCCTGGTTCTGGAGCGCGAGCGCCGACTCGCCCGGGCCCATCAGCGCGATCAGCTCGTCGTGGACGATCTTGACCAGTTGCTCCTGCGGCTGGACGGCCTCGAGCACCGCCTGGCCCACGGCCTTCTCGCCGACCTTCTCCATGAACTCGCGCACCACCGGCAGCGCGACGTCCGCTTCCAGCAAGGCCATGCGGACCGTGCGCAGCCCTTCCTTCACGTCCTTCTCGGTGAGCTTCTTGCCGCGCGCGCCGATCTTGCTGAAGAATTGGCCCAGCGAATCGGTGAGGTTTTCGAACATGATGCCTTCCAGAGCCTGAATGTGGAATGCGCACGTTACCGGGAGCGGGTGCTTCGCGCCAGTTTAGCCGCTCGGGGCGATCCGCGAAGCGCCCGATTGGCAGCCGGGCTGAAGCCGCGAAAGAAAAAAATTCGGATGTGCTGGAATGCTCGTTCGGAAAGAGGCTTCGCAAGGGCCACGGCTCGGCGTCACGAAAGTCCGCAACAGGCGCTCAAGCCAGGGCCCAACGGGAAGGGTGGAGGCACATTGCGAATCTAATTCGATACGAATGTGCATACTGTAAAATGCCCTCAATATATCGAAATATCGCGTTCAGGAGACCCTAATTTAATGAGAATATGGGCTTGGTATCCTGACTTGGGAGGCGGCAAAAAGTATCTACGGTTGACGATCGAACCAACGTCAGAAGGTATTGAGAGCATTTTTCTTACAACCGATTTGAGCCAGGGAGGAACGTCCGCCGGAGGGCGTCGTCATGTCTTTACTTGAGACTTGACCCCATCTGAAAAATGCATAGAGTTGCACCATTGCGAAATCTAGACAGGCAGAGATGTGGGCCTTTGGGGCAAGGCCGGCGCAGCGCATGCCGGAGCGCCGTTGCATCCGGTGCGTGCGTTTTGTGTTAACGCCGTGAGTCGCGTGGAGTCGGCCCGGGCTAGGACCGCATAGGGGTTCCAGGATGGATTGCTACAACGAAAGGACGTCGCGACCGATGAGCCGAACGTCAACGCTCGCGGTAGGGGTGCTCCTGCTGGGCGTCGTCAGCCTGGTGGGCTGCGGCGACCGCAAGGGCGACTTGGGTGCGGTGCAAACCGACGAGACGCCTTCCTCCTATCCGACTGAGAAGCAAGAGCCGGCGGCCGTGGCCTCGAATGGCGCAAGCGCGTCGGCCGAGAGCGTCGAGGCTCCGGCGTCGCAGCCCGAGCCGGTGGCCGTGGCGAGTGCGCCTCCGGTCGGCGAGACGCCTTCCTCGAATGGCGGCGATGCGCCCGCCGCGGAGACGGTTCCGCTGCCCGTGGAGACGGCGACGTCCGTTGCTCAGGCGCCGTCCGCGCCGATCGCCGCGCCGGTGGCCGGCCCCGAAGACGGCGAGACCGCGCCCGCCCCGACTCCGACGCCCGCCCCCGCGCCCGGCGAGGAAGACCTTGAGCAGCGCGCCGCGCGCCTGCTTGAGGACGCCAAGAAGACCCGCACCCTCGATCAGCAGGCCGATCTCGCCCAGGCCGAAAAAGTCTTCCAGACGGCCAAGGCGCTGTACCAGGATCTCTACTACGAGCGCGCGCTGCCGATGCTCGAGGAGGCCGTGAAGCTCGATCCGGCCAATCGCCAGGCCGCCGAACTCCTCCAGCAGTGCCGTTCGCTGCTGGGCCTGCACAAGGACCGCATCGCCCAGAAGCTGAAGGACTTGGAAAACGCCGAGCGCGTGAAGGTGCAGGCCTCGCTGGTGGCCCTCTCCAACGCCTTCGAGGAGGCGCGCCGCTACGAAGAGAAGGGCGGCAAGATTCCGCTCGAACTCGAGATGTCCAGCCAGGAAGAGGTGCTCTCGGGCCAGCTCGAACAATTGCGCCAGGCCCAGGATCGCTACCGCCGGGTCAAAGAGATCATCAACTGGATGCCGCCGAAGGTGGACCTGCCGAACATGCGCCGCGAGGTCGACGAGGCCCTGCTGCGCGTCCGCCAGAAGCTCGCCGACAAGGAAGACGAGATCGGCTTCCTGCGCCGCCGCATCGCGATGGAGCTGGCCGAGCAGACGCGCCTGCGCGAGACCGAGCTTTTCCGCGCCCGCATCAGCAAGCTGATCGAACAGGTCGCGGACCTTTACGGCAAGGGCGAGTACACGGCGGCCGAGCGGCTGGCCGGCCGCGTCCTGCAACTCGATCCCTTCAACTCCGAAGGCGAGGCTTGGCGCCGCAAGGCCCGCGCGGCCTTCGTGCAGAGCGATGCTCAGGATATCCGCAAGGACGACAAGGAAAACCGGATGCGCTCCTGGGAGGACATCGAGGCCGCCCAGATCCCCTACGGCGACCTGCTGACCTATCCCAGCAACTGGGACGAGATCTCCCGCCGCCCCGATCGCATGGCCATCGGCAAGACCAAGGTCGAGGAGGAGTGGAAGAAGGACATTCGCAAGAAGCTCCAGCGCAAGGTCAGCTTCGAATTCGTGGACACCCCGCTCGAGGAAGCGATCGCCTTCCTGCGCAGCCTGACCAACGTGACCATGATCGTGGACCCCAAGGTCCTCGAAGGCGGCGCCGCGCCGATCAATCTGCGCGTTACCGACATGACCCTCGAACTGGCGCTGGACTGGATCCTGCGTCTGGCCGAACTGGACTATGCGTTGAAGGACAACGCCGTCTTCATCAGCAAGAAGCAGACGCTGATCGAGGACGTGGACCTGCGCATCTACGACGTGAGCGACCTGACGCAGACGGTGCCGGACTTCCCCGGCCCGGACTTCCAGCTCGTGACGGTCGGCGACGATCCGGCGGCCGGCGGGGCGGGCGGCCCGGTGAATCCCTTCATGCAGGCTCAGGCGACGGCCGCGCTGACTCCGGCCTCCATCGCCGACATGATCCGCAATCGCGTGCAGCCCGACAGTTGGGACCCCAACCAGGGCACCAGCATCGAAGAGCGCGCGGGCAAGCTGGTGGTGATGCAGCGGCCCGAGATTCACGAACTGATCACGCAGTTGCTCGCCAACTTCCGCGCCACGGCGCGCCTGATGGTCAACATCGAGAGCCGCTTCCTGACGATCCGCGAGGCGTACCTAGAGGACCTGGGCGTGGAATTCCAGGGCCTCGATCCGAACGTGCTCTTCGGCGACTTCGGCGACGTGGCCCGCGTCCTCTCGCCGACGGTCGGCGACCCGCTGGCCATCCAGCCGCGGCTGCCCGGCGCCGGCGACGCCAGTCCGGCCAACGTGCCCTTCCCCGGCTTCACCAACGGCCCCGACAACCTGTGGCAGGGCTCGTTCAGCCAGGTCGGCGCGATCCTCAACCATACGCTCAACTTCTTCACCAACGACCCGACGACCATCTCCGGCCGCGACGGCTCCAACCGCGTGCGGCAGGGCGGCCTCTCGGCCCAGGTGACCATCCTTAATAACGCCCAGGTACAGGCCTTCGTCCGCGCGCTGGGCGTCCGCGAGAACTCGACCACGCTGGTCGCGCCGCGCCTGACGGTCTTCAACACGCAGCGCGCCCACATGTTCGTGGCCCGGCAGCAGTCCTACGTCGCCGACTACGAAATCAGCGGCGACAGCTACGACCCGATCATCCGGCAGTTCCTGGTCGGCGTGGTGCTCGACGTCAAGCCGACGGTCTCCAGCGACCGGCGCTACGTGACGCTCGAAATGCGCCCCACGGTCACGGAACTGGTCAGCTTCCGCACCCGGCAGATCGACAGCTTCACGGTGCAGCAGGGCGGTAACGTGATCATCCCGATCCTGCTGAGCTTCCCGGTGCAGTTCCCGGAACTGCAGATCAACCGCGTGCGCACGACGGCGACGGTTCCCGACGGCGGGATCCTCCTGCTGGCCGGATTGCACCGGAACATCAAATACAACGCCGAGAACGGCGTGCCGTTCCTGAGCGATTTGCCGGTGGTCGGCCGGCTCTTCCGCTGGAACGTGGTCGACAACGCGAAGACGAACCTGGCCATCCTGGTCAGCCCGCGCATCATCCTCTTCAGTGAAGAGGAAGGGCGCCTCTAGTTTGAACGACCGCAGGCGCCTTCCGGGACGGTCCGGCAGGCGAAGACGAGCGAGGGTGGAAGCACGATGAACAGCGCTCATTTGCGACGATGCGGAGCAAGCATCGTGGGTTGTGCGGTGAGTCTGGCGCTGCTCTGGCCTGGGGCCGGGCACGCCGAAGAACCCGCGCCCACGCCGCCGCCGGCCGCCGAAGACGGGCTGCAGCAGCAACTCCAGCAGCACGAGGCGGCGCAGGAAAAGCTGCGCGAGGAGATCCGCGTTCAGGCCGAGTCCCATTTCCAGGCTGGCAAGCGGCTCTACGAGGCGTTCGAGTACGAACAGGCCCGTTCCGAACTGGAGCGCGCCGTCCAGCTCGACCGCGGCAACGCCGAAGCCCAGACGTTGCTCATCCAGGTCAACGACGTGCTGGGCCTGCGCCGGGACCGCATCAAGTCGGCCGTCCAGCGCCTCCACGGCGCCCAGAAGGTGGCGATCCAGGAGCGCCTGGTCGAACTCGACAACCAGATCGACTGGGGCAACCGCTTCGTCAAGCAGGCCAAGGAAGACGTGGAACTGACCACCGGCGACCGGATCCGCCGCCTGGAACAGTCCCTGCAGGCCTACGAGCGCGCCCGCGAACTGGTCAAGTGGATGCCGCCCGAGATCGACGTGGAGTCCCAGCACCACCACGTCGTGACCGCCATCCGCGAGGCCAACAAGGCCATCGCCGCGCTCAAGGAGCAGCTCTTCCAGGAGGACCGTATCGCCTCCGCCGAGCTGGCCGAAGCGCGCAAGGCCGAGGAAAAGCGCGCCGTCCAGAACAAGATCGACGTCATGCTCGACCAGGCCCGCGCGCTCTTCGAGCACAGCGAGTACCAGAAGGCCGAGATCATGGCCGGCAAGATCATCGAGATGGATCCTTCGAACGCGGAAGCTCACGCCATCGAGGCGACCGCGCGCGACCGCAAGCACATCAAGCTGCGCTCCTGGATCGAAGAGGAAGACGCGCATCAGAGCCTGCTGCAGGACAACCGCGTCAACCGCATGCTGATCCCGCACTCGGAGTACATCGTCTATCCTTCCAATTGGTCCGAGATCGCCCAGCGCCGCTCCGACACCGGCAAGGCTCACGCCGAAGAGCCCTGGAAGGAAGAGATCCGCAAGAAGCTCGCGCGCCACGTCAGCTTCGAGTTCGTGGACACCCCGCTCGAAGAGGCGCTGGCCTTCCTGAATTCGCTGACGAAGGTGAACATCATCCTCGACCCGCGCGTCGCGGCCGAGGATGCCGGCAAGGTCGCGATCACGCTGCGCGTCGCCGACATGGACATGCAGACGGCGCTCAAGTGGATCCTGCGCCTGGCCGAACTGGACTTCGACCTGCGCAACCAGGCGGTCTTCATCACCAAGAAGGCCAACCTGACCGCGAACGTCGAGCTGGAGATTTACGACGTCCGCGACCTTACCACCACGGTCACCGACTTCCCCGGACCGCGGATCGAGGTCGGCGTCGCCGGCTCCAACGCGCCGGTCAACCCCTTCGCGCAGCAGGCCGCGGGCGGCAACACGCTGGGCGCGCCCGACTTGGCGCAGTTGATCCAGGAACGCCTCCTGGCCGCCGACTTCGCCGACCCCGCCACCTCGATCCAGGAATCGGGCGGGAAGCTCGTCGTCATGCAGCGTCCCGAAGTCCACGAAAAGATCCGTGAACTGCTCCGCAGCTTCCGCGAGACCCAGACGGTTCAGGTGCTCACGCAGGTTCGCTTCATCGAAGTCCAGGAAGGCTTCCTGGAGATGATCGGCGTGCACTTCACCGGCCTGGACTCCCCGATCGGCGACGCCGGCGTGCCGTTCGCCCGCGTGGACCCGTTGAATCAGCCTTCCCGCTACGGCCTGTTCCCGATTGGCGGCGGCCCGGGCCTCACGCCGCCGCTGCCTTCGGACATCCTGTCTTCGCCGGCGTTCCAGTTCCAGGACTCGGTCGATCCGGCGACGGGGCTCTTCCGCCCGCCGTTCCACTTCGACGTCGGCCCGCCGTCCAGCAACCCCGGCCCGCGGGTGCCGTTGCTGCTCCGCCCGCGCCTGGACTCCAACTTCCCGACTCGCGGCAATGCGACCTTCGGCCCCGCCAACGCGCCGGCCGGCTTCCGCCGCCAGTGGTATGAAAAGGCCTTCGGCTCGCCGACCTTGATCCAGGGCCTGGTGCAGAACTTCGTCACCACGCTCGGTGGCGCCGGCCCGCTGGGGCAGGCCCTCACCGGCGCGCCGTTCGCCAACCAGGGCGCCATCTTCCAGTTCCGCTTCTTCCACAGCTTCCAGGCCGCCGCGGTCCTGCAAGCCCTGCGCAAGGACCAGTCCGCCGACACGCTGCTCGCGCCGAAGCTGATGCAGTTCAACAACCAGCGCGCGCACGTGATGGTCGCCCAGCAGCGCAGCTATATCGCCGACTACGACGTCTCCGGCGCGGTCTTCGATCCGGTGATCCGCTCGTTCCTGATCGGCGTCGTTCTCGACGTGAAGCCCACCGTCAGCCACGACCGCAAGTACGTCACCCTGGACGTGCGCCCCGGCACGGCGATCGAGCTGACCCCGCCGCAGATCCTGTTCATCAGCAACGGCCTGGACGTCAACAATCCGCTTGGCAACATCAACCTGCCGATCGAGCTGCCGAACATCGAACTGCGCAGCATCAACACCACCGTCACGGTGCCCGACAACGGCACCTTGCTCTTCAGCGGTCTGATCAATGACCGCAAGATCGACAGCAAGTCGGGGATGCCGTTCTTCTCCGATCTGCCGATCGTGGGCAGGCTCTTCTCGAACAACCTCAAGCAGCGCGAGCGCCGCAACCTGCTGATCCTGGTCAACGCCCGTATCGTGCTCTTTGACGAGGAAGAGGAGAAGCTCTGATCCTTTCTCCAACGCCGCTCAGCGATTCACAAAGCCCGGCGCGTAAGCGCCGGGCTTTTCTTTTACCGCTTTATGGGGCGGGATTTGCAGTTGTGCGCGCCCTGAGGTTCCACTACCCTGCACCTCCTGCAAAATCTTTGAGTTCGCCTGCAAGAGCCACTTGGCTGGTCCGTTAGTTTGGTGGCGAAGCTCCATGCGCATGGAGCGCGTTGGGTGTTGTGCCTGCGGACTTGCAGCGCTTTGGGAACGTTAAGTCCTTTGACTGTATTTGGTTGAGTAATCGGAGGCGATGGGGCGATGATGCGAACGCATGGCGGTGCTTGGACCGTGGTCCTGGTTCTGGGTGCATCGGTAGCGCTGGGGACAGTGCCCGACGCGCGGGCCGAGCTGGACTACGAGTTCGCCAAGGGGCTGCTGGATTGGCAGGACAACAACAACTTCCATTCCACCGACCTGGTGGAACGCCTGATCGCGAAGCTTGCGAAGTCGCCGAACAAGGATCAGCAGCTTGAAGCCAAGTTGATTCTGGCCAAATTGAAGCGGCGGCAGGCGGAGTCGGCCTCCGCGGAGAAGCGCAACGCCCTGCTGACGGAAGCGGACAACCTCTATAAGGAGTTCCTGAAGGACGGCGCCAAGCACCGCTTGGCGAAGGAGTGCGATGCGGAGCAGGCGACGATTCAGAAGGACTACGCGCTGGCCCTGATCAAGGCGGCGCAGGAAAACCCGGCCTTGAACAAGGAGAACCGCGCCAAGGCCGTCGATATCTACAAGAAGATCGCCGACCTGATGGAGGCCGACAAGGCGCAGTTCCGCGAGCCGCTGAAAAAGGCGCTGGCCGACCTCGACAAGTGGCAGAACGATAACCCGGACGCCGAGAACCTGCCTCCGCACCTCATCGCGCCGGCCCAGAAGGCGCTCGAGGGCTTCGTCATCCGCGACAAGAAGTATGTCATCGCCCGCCTGGAGCAGGTCGAGGCGTATCCGGAAGGCGAGGAGCAGAAGATGGCGGCGCGCGCGCTGATCAAGTACTGCGACGAGCTCGTCGGCTCCGAAGACATCGGCATGATCGACACGGTCTGCATGTGGTACCACTTCATCAAGGGCCGTCTGCACGCGCTGATCCTGGAAGAGAAGGAGGCCACCGAGGCCTGGCGCAGCGCGCTGGAAGTTCAGCCCGACAACCCGGATCCGGACGTGAAGCGGACGGTGCTGGACGTCCGCAAGCTGATCTACGGCGACTTGGTGAAGATGAAGATGCGCGGGGCCGAGAAGAACCCCGAGAAGTACAACGAGATCATCGATATCGTCGGCAGCGCGCTCTACGAGCCTTCGATGAAGTCGTACTGGGAGCAGCCGCACGGAAAGCTGCTGCTGATGGATTACGCCTTCGCGCTGATCCGGCAGCCCGAGGCGAGCGCGAACGAGTACGAGCAGGCGATCAAGCAGTTGCGGAAGATCGTCGAAGGCGGCCCGCCGTGGTCCAACAACGCCTCGCGCACCATGGCGCAGATCATCCGCGAAGGCCGCTCCAAGAAGCCCCCGATCCGCCCCCCGCCTTACCGCGGAGCAGTGGTTCGACATCGCGCGCGGATTCTTCATCGAGGGGCAGCTCGAATACAAGAAATACGAAGAGAACAAGGACGGCGACGCCAAACGCGCGCAGGAGTCCTTCGATTCGGCCTGGGAGAAGTACAACAATGCGGTGGAATATTATCGGCGCGCCATCGGACAGGCCCGCAACCCCGTGCTCACGCCGGTGCCCACGCGCATGAAGGTCGAGCCGCAGGCATGGTTCGAGATGGGCTTGAGCTACTATAAGATGGACCACTACTACGAGTCGATCATCGCGTACCAGGCCCTGCGCACGATCTTCGCCAAGGACTTCCGCGCGCACTGGATGCCCGATCCCCAGAAGAACAAGGAGCTGTATAAGAACAAGGAACTGACCGCCGCGCTGGCCGAACTGGATAAGGTGGACGAAAACGACGTCCGCAACGACGGACTGCTGCACAAGACCGAGAAGAACATCGTCATCGCGCTGACCAAGAACGCGCAAACGCCGACCCGCTTCAACAAGAAGCTCAAGGTCGACATCATGCGCAGCGAGGAGTTCAGCGTGCCTGGCGGCGTGAACGACACCGACTACCAGGCCGGCAAACTGCTGATGGACGAGGCCCGCGATCTGCAGGAGCAGGGCAACCGCTTCGAGAAGGCCAAGAACAACAAGGAAGCCGAGAAGCAGTTCACGCAGGCCTTGGCCAAGCTGGAGGAAGGCGCCAAGAACTTCGCCAAGGTTCAGGTCGCCTCCAAGGCCTACGAGGTCGGGCTGTACCAGGCGGCGAGCTGCTACACGCTGGCGCAGCAGATCCTGGCGTCCGAGAAGATCCGGGCCGCCATGAAGCCCGAGGAGATCGAGGCCAAACTCAAGGAACTCACCGAGCTGAGCCTGGGGCTCTACAAGAAGTACGAGGACCACGTGGCCAAGGAGCCCGACAACACCGAGGAAGGCATCGAACGGCGCAAGAAGCTCGCGCGAGGCGTGCTGCTCTCCCGCACGACCCTCCACTACGGCGCGAAGGACTGGGACAACGTGATCAAGTCCTGCGACGAATATATGGAATACGAGAAGGCCAATCCGTCGGGCGAAGGCGACGCCAAGCTCCTCACCGTGGTCTTCAACAAGTTCCGCGCGCTCAGCAACCTGGCCGGCGATAAGAATCCTCCGGAGTGCGACGCCTACCTCGAAGCCGCCTCCAAGCTGGTGCCGCAGCTCAAGGAAAAGGACTCCTTCTACATCTACGCCCTGCAGAACATCTCGCAGCGCTACCACAACGCCCTGGCGAAAGCCGAGAAGGCCCGCCTGGACCAGGCGGTCATCGACGGGTACGACGCGAACATCGCCAAGTACCAGACGGCCGCGCTGGAGCTGAAGGATCCCAACGAGCGCACGCTCCAGGAGTGGGGGAACCTCCTCTACTACAACGAGAAGGAAGGCAAGAAGCGGGAGGCCTGCGACATTGCCGTCGAGATGCTCAAGCGTTTCGACCCGCAGAACCGCAACAAGCAGATCGGCGACGAGGATGAAAAGAAAGAGAAGGACATCTGGGACACCTACATGACCGGCATCAAGGACGTGATCGCCAAGGGCTACTCCAGCGACCGGACCAAGGCCTTCAACTGCCTTAAGGACCACGAAGTCCTGATCGACTACATGTACGACACCCGCGAGGGCGTCAACAACGAGGACGTGGACAAGCGCCCCAAGCACGACAAGTACAACATCGACTACGAGAAGGCGCTCAAGCAGATCAAGACGATCAAGCAGAACTACCCCGACTGCCCGACGCACAAGCCCACCCACGAGACCCACTACGTGAACGGGAAGTCCTATCTGGCGATGATCGAGGACGAGATCGAGTATCGGCGCCGCATCATCGCCGTGCGCGACCTGCTGTCCGAACTGGCCTTGAAGGTCGGCGTGGACTTCGAAAAGGCCGGCGACCAGGACAGCGCCAAGAAGTACCGCAGCATCGCCGACGAGCAACTGACCGTGCTCGAGGAAGTCTACGGCGACGTGCCCGAAATGAAGGTCAAGAGCGCCAACATCAAAGTCGCCAACGGCGACTTCCAGGGCGCCCTCGACATCCTCTACGCGCTCAAGAACAAGGAGACCGACACCTCCTCGGCCCGCTACATCGACGTCTCCAAGCGCATCTCGGAGATCCACTTCCAGAAGGGCGAGTACAACGACGCCGCGGATTATCCCAAGTTTATCGCCGCCACCGCCGGCATGGAATCCAACTGGGTCAAGAAGAATTGGCCCGACATGAAGGCCTTCCTGGATAAGTGCTACGACAAGGGAGTCAAGCCCCTCGAGGTCGTGCAGTCCAAGCCCTCCGACCTCCCCGTGGACTACCGGCCCAAGAGCCCCGACGAGACGGAATTCGAGCAGCTCAAGATGGTCTTCGACTTGGCCGAGCGAACGCCCGCCATGAGCAATCAATTGCTCACGCCCGAATTCCTGCAAAAGTACAACCTGTTGAAGGGCAAGATCGAGCACTTCTCCGAGTTTCAGAAGCTCGAACGCCTGCTGCTGACCCATCGCGGCAAGGCCGATGAGAAGGAGATCATCACGGATGCGTTCATGGCGCGCTACAACGCCATCGACGAACTGGTCAAGGTCGAACGCGATGCCTGGCGCGCCTACCAGAAGTTCGACCAGGCGATCACCGAGTACGGCGGCCCGGATAAGGTGCCCGACGAGATCAAGAACGCCCGGGCCAACGGCCTGACCAAGTCCAAGGAACTCTCCGAGAAGCTCAAGTCGGTTCCGGAGGTCAAGTTGGACGACAAGCCGAAGGACGCCAAGACCGAACCGGCGCCCGAAACCAAGACGGAAACCAAGACCGAGCCTGCCGACGCCGCCAAGACGGAGTAGGTCGGGGCGAGGCCCACACGGGCGGGAGGCTTGCGCTCCCGCCTGTGCATAACCCATTGACCTAAAAGATGTTGCGTGATTGATCGGGCTTCACTGGGAAGCCCGGCGATTTGTGGAGATTCTCGCAAGTTTGGTTGAATGCACTCGTTACCCGTTTGCACTGGGGGTCGTCATGCAGATTGATCGAATTCACCGCCTGTTGAGCCTGCTCGCCTTCGTGGCCCTGGTTGCCCCGCATGCGGTCTACGCCCAAGGGGACGAGGGCGGCGAAGAGCAGGAGGAGCTGGACTACATCAAGCTCGTCGGCGGCACGTCTCGGGCGACCAAGATCACCAAGGACGACTTCCTGCATGTCGAGGGCCTGCATAAGAAGGTGCCGGTGAAGGAGAAGTCCTACGGCGTCGAGGACGTGCTGTACGCCGACCGCGACGCGAATTACATGCGCGCGATGGAGTACCGCAAGCAGGGCAAGTTCCTGACCGCGGCCAAGTACTTCCGCATTTCGCTGGAAGAGATCGGGGCGAAGGCGAAGTGGGCGAAGGAATACTGCAACTACTACATTGGCGACTGCTTCTTCCAGTCCGGGGACTTCGTCGGGTACAAGGACAAGTCCGGATACCAGTATCAGCCGGCGGCCGTCTACTACCGCGAGTGTCTGGCCGCGAAGCCGAAGTCGCGCTTCGCGCTGGACTGCTACGTGAAGCTTGTCACGTGCCTGGCCGAGATCGGCAAGTTGGACGAGGCCGAGCAGGCGTTCAAGGACGCGGAGAAGTTCATCAAGGACTACCGCAACGAGACGATGCAGGTGGACTCGCGCTACCTCGACGACGCGAAGCGCGCGCTGGCGCTGGCGACCTACGGCCGCGCGAAGATGCTCGAGCGGCGCGAGGACCGCAAGGAAAACGTCAAGGACCGCGACTACACCGCGGCGCTTTCGGGCTACAAGAGCGCCCAATCGGAAGCCACCGGCAAGTTCACCGACATCTTCTCCGACGCGGCCGAAGGGGAGATGGAAGTCCTGGTCAAGATGGAAGACTACAGCGGAGCCAAGAGCCGCGCGGAGACATTCATCGAGAAGTTCAAAGAGAAAGCCGACACGGACCTGATTCCCGTGCTGCCGGCCGCCTACAGCGCGGTGGGCCGCGCCAGCTACGCGCAGGGGCTGAAGTACGAAACCCAGAACCAGGACTTGCAGGCGGAAAACGCGTTCACCGAGGCGCGCTGGAACTTCCTTCACGTGATCGTGCAGTTCTTCGACAAGGACGACCAGGTGGCGCGGGCCCACTATTTCGCCGGGGCGTGCTATACCAAGATGCTCACCAAGGAACCCGACGCGAAGGGCAAGGCGATTCGCCACTGGCAGGCGCTGGTGAGCGAATACCCGAGCAGCATTTTCGTGCCGTTGGCCCAGGACGGGCTGAAGAATCTGGGTGCGGGCGGGGCGGCGGAGCAGAAACCCGCGGAGGAAGGCGCGAAGACGGGCGAGGCGAAGACGCCGGAAGCGCCGAAGGAAGCGAAATAGGCATTCGGTTCATGAAGCCGGCGGCGGAAGGCCGTGTTCACGGCCCGATAAACGGTGGCCGCCGGCAGGGGCAAGAGTCGGAATTGCAGTAGGGGCTCGCACGGGAGCACAAGGAGGAACGAACATGCGCTGGATGGTGGCGATTCTTCTGGCGGCGGTGATGGCCGGTCCGGTGGCCGATCTGGCCGTCGCGACGTGGTCGGACAACGCGACGCCTGGGCTGGTCTACGCTCAGGAAGAAGGCGGCGGCGGAGATGCGGCGCAGCCCGCGGCCCGCACGTGGTGGGACTCGATCAAGGCAGGCGGCGCGGTCGGCGCGGTGATCATTCTGCTTTCGATCGCCGCCCTGGCGTTGATCATTCAGTACACGATCGAGCAGAAGCACGACAAGCTCATCCCCCCGCACGTGGTGGCCGAGCTGGAGCAGCTCTTCGAGGAACAGGCCTACGACGAAGCCGCCGACATGTGCCAGGCGGAGGACTGTTTCCTGACGGCGATCGTCGGCGCCGGCCTCGCGCAGCTCGAAGGCGGCTACGATGCGATCATGAAGGCCGTGGACTCGGCGGGCGACGAAGAGACGACCCGGCAGTTCCAGAAGCTCTCCAACCTCTCCCTGATCGGCGCGGTGGCTCCCATGCTGGGCCTGTACGGCACGGTGACGGGCATGATCGGCGCCTTCAACATCATCGCCTCCACGGCCGGCGGCGCGTCGCCCGCGCAGTTGGCCGACGGCATTTCGCAGGCTCTGGTCACCACGTTCCTGGGTCTTACGGTGGCCATGCCCACGATCTGCTGCTACCACTTCCTGCGCAACCGCCTCATCAAGGTGAACATCGAGACCGGCACGATCGTCTCGAATCTCTTCGAGCGCTTCCGGCAGCCGACGACCTAAGTTCCCGCTGACCGAGGCCAGGGGCCGCGCGGGCTCGAAGCCCGCGCGGCTCGATACCAAGGAGTGCCAAGATGAGCAAGAAGCGCGATGTGGGAGGCGAGGTGGAGCTCGACATGACCCCCATGATCGACTGCGTCTTCCTTCTCCTGATCTTCTTCATGTGCGTGACCGAGATGCAGAAGGTCGAGTACGAACACCTGACCCTGCCCGAGGCGTCCAAGGCCATCGAAGACGTCAAGGCCGCCACGAACCGGGTCGTCGTCAACATCACCTACTCGCCGGACTTCGTCGGCAACAAGGTCCACAGCGACATCGTGATCAAGAAGCAGAAGTACAACGAGCAGGAAAAGCTGGCGTCGTACCTGAAGCTCAAGGCCGATCAGGACCGGCCCGAAGGCGCCAAGGGCTCCAACGTGACCGTCAAGATCCGCGCCGATCAGCGCTGCGAGTACCAGAAGGTGCAGCGCGTCATGGTCGCCTGCATGAAGGCCGGGATCTCCAAGATCTCGATCGGCGCCGAACCCAAGCACTAGAACCGCAGGACCGGTTCTTACAGGAGCGTAACGAACATGGGCAAGAACAAGCACGTCGGCGACGAAGTCAAGATGGACATGACGCCGATGATCGATTGCGTCTTCCTTCTGCTGATCTTCTTCATGTGCGCCACCAAGTTCAAGCAGGTGGAAAAGCGGCTGGACTGCTTCCTGCCCGAGGACGAAGGGCAGATGGCGACCCCCACGCAGCTCAAGAAGCCCGAGGAGTTGAGTATCTTCATCAAGGACGACCATACGATGCGCGGTTCGTCCGACTTCCAGACGCGGGCCATGCGCCGCGCCTCCTATTTTCTCGCCAGCCGCGACGCACAGCCGGTCTCCGATCCGCTGCAGCTCTTCGACCGGCTCCGCCAGTTGTCCGCCAATCCCGAGCAGGCGGTCCTGATCGCGCTCTACGACGAGGAGAACGACAAGGACCAGCTCGTCCCGTTCTACAACGTGGTCAAGCTGATCGACGTCTGCAAGCTGGCCAATATCAACAACATCAAGTTCCAGGCCCCCGCGCAGACCCAGTAGCCGATAAGCGTGCTTCGACGTTCGCGGCCCTTCCCTGGTGGAAGGGCCGCTTTTTTACACCTTGTTTGAATTGCCCCGGCCGAGCGTCTGCCGTCCCAACCCGCCTTGACAGCGTTAGCGAAAGGCTCACACTGGACTTATACGGATGCCGGGCCGGCCGCTCGCGTACGCTTACGGTTCGAGGTTACCAGCCGCGTGGCGCATCTTACGATCCTCAACGGTCCCAACCACGGCCGCATCATCGGCTTGAATCCCGGTCAGACTTACCGGATCGGTCGCGACCCGACACTGGAACTCTGTGTCGACGATGCCAAGGCCTCCCGGGTGCACGTGGAAATCGACGCGCGCGAGGACGGCTGCCTGCTCCGCGACCTGCGCAGCAAGAACGGCACGCTCGTCAACAGCCAGACGATTACCTCGCATGAATTGAAGGAAGGCGACGAGATCACCATTGGCGAGACGCGCTTGGGCTTTTCGATGCAGGAAGCGCCCAAGAGCCACCTGCGCGGGCGGCACGACTCGGTGCTGGCCTCCCGCCTGCCCATGGGGGCGGTGCCCACGACGAGCCGGACGGGGGAGGGCGGCGACAGCTTCGAGACGCTGGAGCTCGACGCCCCCCTTCCGCTCCTGCGCCTGGAAGGCACGCAGGTCGGCGATCCGGCGCTGGCGCCGACCGTTCCGATCGTGCGCGAGACGCCGGCCGCGCTGGAGCGTTCCAACCGCGCCTTGCGCGCCCTCTATTCCATCGCTCGCGCCTGTGCCGAGTCCACCGTCGTCAAGCAGCTCCTTACGGTGCTGGCCGAGCGGCTCCAGGTGGCGCTGGAGGCCGACCGTGTCACGCCGATCCTGATCGACGAGGCCGGGCGCTGGCACGTCGCGGAGCTGGACCTGCAGAAGGCCGAATCGGGGAAGCGCCCCCCGGTGTTCAGCCGCGTCCCGGTTTCGCGAACCATCGTCGATTACGCCATGCGCACGCGCCGCTCGGTCCTCACCACCCCCCGCTCGGACTCCCGTTTCGTGGGCTCGAAGTCGATCGGCGAGCAGGGCATCAGCAGCGCGATGTGCGTGCCGATCTTGAGCGGCGACAAGATTCACGGGCTCATCTACGCCGACCGCCTGGGCGGGCAGGATTTCGACCGCGAGGATCAGGAACTGCTCACCGCCGCCTGCCTGCAGGCCGCGCCGGCGCTCTCGGGCCTGCGGCGCCTGGAAGACGCCCTGGTCCGCAAGGAGCGGCTGCTGGAGGAACTCAAGGGCCAGTACAACCTGATCGGCGAATGCGACCACATGAAGCAGGTCTACAGTTTCATCGAACGCGCCGCGCCGACGGACTCCGTCGTGCTGGTGCTGGGCGAGAGCGGCACGGGCAAGGAACTGGTGGCCCGCGCGATCCATTACAATTCCCCGCGCCGCGAAGGGCCGGCTGGTGGTCGTGAATTGCGCCGCGCTCTCCGAGACGCTCATCGAGTCCGAACTCTTCGGGCACGCCAAGGGCGCCTTCACCGGGGCCACGGCCGACCGCAAGGGGCGTTTCGAGCTGGCCCACGAAGGCACGATCTTCCTCGACGAGATCGGCGAACTCTCCGCCGCCTGCCAGACCAAGCTGCTGCGCGTCCTGGAGAACGGCGAGGTCTCCCGGGTCGGCGAGGCCCGCGTGCGCAAGGTCGATGTGCGCCTGGTGGCCGCCACCAATCGCGACCTGGCCGCCGAGTCCAAGGCCGGCCGCTTCCGCGAGGATCTCTACTACCGGCTCAACGTCCTGACCGTGAACCTCCCGCCGCTGCGCGACCGCGGGGAGGACATCCGGCTGCTGGCCGAGCACTACCTCCACGACGCCTCCGTGCGCAGCGGCCGGCACAAGCTCCGCTTCAGCGACGAGGCCGTCGCGCAGATGTCGAACTACGCCTGGCCCGGGAACGTGCGCGAGCTGCGCAACCTGACCGAACGTCTGGCGGTGCTCTGCCCGCACGAGATCATCGGCATGCGCGACCTGCCCGTCGAGTTCTCTCGCGTGCCCGTGTCCGCGGCGGGGGGCGAGGACGACCCGGACGAGACCGTCGCCATCGCTTCGCCTGCGCGCAAGCCCGCCGCACCCGACACCGCGCGCAGCCTCGCCGACATCGAGAAGGACCACATCCTCGGCGTGCTGGAAGCCAATCGCGGCAACAAGAAAGCCACCGCCGAGGTGCTCGGCATCGACCGCAGCACCCTCTATGCCAAACTAAGGGCATACGGTATCCTCTCGTCCTCGTAGTTGATGGATGTCCTCAACCGACAGGAACCGCGACCGTTGTCCACCCACGAGGGCCGCCGCGCCGACAGTCCGTCCGGGGGCGCCGGGCCCCGGACGCCGTCCGAAGACGCCTCCGAGCCGCTCAGCCCCGCCGAGGCGCTCCAGGCCCTCCGGGCCGACGGCATCCTGCCCGACGCTCAGCCCGAGCGCGAGGATCGTCTGGTCGGACGCCAGCTCGGCCAGTACCGGCTTGTCGCCAAGCTCGGCCAGGGCGGCATGGGCGCCGTCTACAAGGCCGAGGACACCGCGCTCAACCGCGTCTGCGCCGTCAAGGCGCTCTACTGCGGGCCGCTCGACGACCGGAAGACCTCGGAGCGCTTCAAACGCGAGGCGCAGAGCCTGGCCCGGCTCTCCCATCCCAATCTCCTGCACGTCTACAACGTCGGCTCCGACGGCGACCTGCACTTCTTCGCGATGGAACTCCTGGAAGGCTCCACGCTTTCGCGCCTGATCCACGTCCGCGAACGGCTGCCGATGGAGGAAGCCTTGCCCCTGGCCGGGCAGATTCTCGCGGCGCTCGATTACGTCCACAAGCAGGGCATCACGCACCGCGACATCAAGAGCGGGAACATCATGGTCTGCGACGGGCGCGCCGTGCTGATGGACTTCGGACTGGCCAAGGACGAGCGCTACACCGGCCTCACGAGCGTCGGGATGGTCCTGGGCACGCCCGAGTACATGTCGCCGGAGCAGGCCGAAGGGCTGCCCTGCGGGCCGCCGTCGGATCTCTACAGCTTCGGCATCGTGTTGTACGAGTTGCTCTCCGGCGAGGTTCCGTTCCTGGGCCGCTCGGCCATGGCGATCATCCGGCAGCACCTCGACGAGCCCGTGCCGCCGCTGGAGCTGCGCGTGCCGCAGATTCATCCGCGGCTAAGCGCCATTGTCCAGAAGTGCCTGGCCAAGGCCGCTGAGGACCGCTATCCCGACTGCGCGGCGCTGGCCGCGGACCTGGTCGCGATCTGCCAGACGCCGGAGTTGAGCGCCTTGGCCGAGGGCGCCCGCACGAAGGGCCAGCGAACCGGAGCCCGCTCGCCGGGCGCGCTCCAACGCCCCGAAACGCAGGATACCGTCTTGGCCGCGCGCGGCACCGCGCCCGCGACCCTGGCCGCATCGAATGAGCCCAAGCCCACGACGAGGCTGCCGGTTTCCGAGCCGCACCCGGCGGCGAAACGTGACGCACGAGCGCCGGTGCTGCGCACGGCCCTGATCGCCGCCGGCATCGTGCTGGGCATCCTCCTGCTGGCGGTGGTGATTCGCGGGATCTTCCGCGATCGCCGCAACCCCGACAGGGGCGCCAGCCCCGGTCCGACCGCGCCCGCCGCCTGGAAGGGCCAGGCGGTCAAGATCGAGGCCGACGCGACCAAGCCCGCCGAAGCGTTCCGCTGGGTTGGCTTTGAGCGGGACGCCCAGAACGCCGCCGATGCCAGCCGCTGGATTCATGTCATCGAACGCCCGCAGCCCGACGGGAGCTGGAAGGCTGAACGGCTTACGCAGCGCGAGTTCGCGGACCTGGTCGGCGAGCGTGTCCTGGAGTTCGTCCCCGGCGAGCCGGAGCGGAAAACCGCCGCCGAGGCTAAGACCGGAGCGGAGCAATGAGCGCCGCGCGCCGCCTGGTTCCGGGGCTCCTCGCGGCCCTGCTGCTCCTGAGCGCGGTCGCGGCGGGCGAGGCCGAGCCGCCCAAGGACGGCGAAGAAGCCAAGACCGGCGCCGCGCTGATGGGCGGCAAGGACGATCCGCCGCCCGACCCGCCGCCTGATCCGCCGCCCGACCCGCCCGCGCCCGCCGGTGAGGCGGTCGAACTGCCCGAACCCGAGAAGCCCGCCACGCCGGCCGTTCTGATGGATCCACATGGGACGACCCCGGCTCCGACCCCGACGCCCAGCGCCGACCTGCGTCTTGTACGCCTCTCGACCGATCCCGCCGAGATCGAGCAGGGCGCGCCGATCCGCTTCGTGCTCAGCGGCCCCGCCGAGTTCCTCAAGACCGGACTGGGAAGCTGGGTCTTGCGCGACGAGTACGACCGGCACGCCGCGGCCGGGGCCCTGAAGCTCGCCGAGCTGAAGCCCGACGAGCAGGGCGCGCGCGTCTTCGAACTACCCAGCGCTTCCCTGCTGGGCCGCGAGGCGATTCTCACCCTTTCGCTCGTCGGCGCCGACGACCGGCGGGTGGAGCGGACGGCGGCCGTGCGCGTGGACCGCCCGCGCCGCTGGGACGGCTGGATCGGCCTGCTCCATGCGCCGTACCCGCGCGGCCACTGGCCGGAACTGAAGGCCCTCGGCCTGCGCGGCGGGATGGCCTACCGCCTGCACGGCGAGCGGATGGCCGCGCTGCGCATGGCCGGCGTGCCGTTCTACGTCGAGAACATCGCGCGCGGGTTCCTCTCCCGGTATCACGCCGAGCCCGGCGTCTGGAAGCAGCTCGTCCAGAAACTCGGCGAGGACCCCTTCGCCGTCGAGCCGCTGGTGCGGCAGCCTTCGCTTTGCGCGCTCGATGCCACGCGCGCCTACGCCGAGGTCCTCAAGCGCCACGCCGAGACCTACCGCGCCGACCGCCCGATCTTCTATTCGCTGGCCAGCGAGCCTTCGCTCACGCGCCTGGGCGCCGCCATGGACTTCGACATGCACCCGGAGGCGCTGAAAGAGTTCCGGCGCTGGCTCGAGCGCGACGTCTACGGGACCCTGGACGCGCTCAACGCGAGCTGGGAGACGCAGTTCAAGCGCTGGGAGGACGTGATCCCCATGGTCACGCCCGAGGCGCGCCTGCGGATCAAGCACGGCATGTTCAATTTCGCGCCGTGGGCCGATTTCAGGGACTTCGGCGATTACGCCTTCGCCAAGGTCCTGCGCGACGGCGCGGCGCTGATCCGCGAGACCGACCCCGATGCGCGCGTGGGCGTCACCGGCGCGATGGGCCCCTTCGCCTTCGGCGGCTGGGACTGGTCGCGGCTGGCCGAGGCCCTGGACGTCGCCGAGGCCTACGACCTCGGCTGCGCCCGCGAACTCTGGCGCGACCTGGCCCCGGGCAAGCCCGCCCTCGCGACCCTGGCCCTGGCCACCGCGCCCGAGGCCCTCGCCGAGGCGCGCCGCGCGATCTGGAAGCTGGCCCTCGAGACCGGCCCCCGCGGCGTGCTGCTCTGGGACGAGACCGCCCCCGACGAGCAGGGCGCGACTCGCCGCATCCTCCTCGACGACGACGGCCGGCCCACGCTGGCCGCCGAGGTCCTGGCGCCGGCGCTCCGGGAACTCGACGGCGCGCTGGGGCTCCTCCTGGCGCAGGCCCGCCGCGAGGCGCCCCGCGTCGCGCTGCTGTACTCGCCCGCCAGCGTGCGCACGAACTGGATCCTCGAAGCCGACCGGCTCCACGGCGACGGCTGGCTCGAAGCCTGGGGCCTGCGCACCAACCTCGAACGGCGCGAATCCCCCCAACTGCGCCTGCGCCTGAGCTGGGCCAAGCTGCTGAGCGACCTCGGCATCCCGTGGCGCTTCGTCTCCAGCAAGGAACTCGCGGTCGGCGCGCTGGCGAAGGAAGGCGCAGGCTTCAAGGCCGTGGTCCTGCCTCGCGCCGTCGCGCTGGGCGAGCGCGAGGTCGAACAACTTCGCGCGTTCGTGGAGGCCGGCGGAACCCTCGTCGCCGACGCCTGCTGCGGGCGCTTCGACGACCACGGGCGCAAGCTTCCCGCGCCTCTGCTGGATGGGCTCTTCGGGCTGGATACCGCGGGCGAGCCCCTGGCCCCCGAGCCCGAGCGGCCGCTGGAGCGGATTGCCGTTTCCGGCGGGACGCTTCCCCAGGGCTGGACCGAGGACCTCCTCGGCGCGCTGCCGCCGGCTTATTCCGACAAGCCCAAGGCGTCGGCTCCCAGCGAAGGCCCGGCGCTGGCCTACCGCGGCTGCCCCGTCCTGTACCGCCGCGCGGCGGGCCGGGGCGCGGCCGTATACCTGAACCTTGCGTTGGACGAGTATTTTATCTGGCGCCTGCATCCGGAGCTGCCGCGCGCGCGCGCGACCCGCCAGGCGCTGCTCCAGGCCGGCTTCGCCGCGCTCCGCGCCGGCCTGCCCGAGGATCTGGAGGCCTCCGACCTGCCGCCCGGGACCGAGATCGTGCGCCTGAGCCTGGGGCAGGGGCCGGACGCCCCGCGCGTCCTCGCCCTGCGCCGCAACTTGCAGGAGCGGCTTTACGAACTCGGCGACGAGCACGAGACGCAGCAGAGCCTGGAGAAGCCCGCGCGCTTCCGCCTCGTGCTCCGCGAGAAAGCCTGGGCCTCCAACGTCCTCGCCGATCGGCCCACCGAACAGGCCGCGGCGCTCGAAGGGACCCTCGACCCGGTCACGCCCACGATCTACGTGCTGCGCGCGCAAGGCTCGCCGCCGCCCGCGATCACCTCGCCCGAACAGGTCACGGCCGGCGAGACGGTCACGGTGCGCATGGCCCCGGCGCCGGGCGCCGCGCCCGGCCCGCGCGTCTACGGCCTGCGCGTCCGCGCGCCGGACAAGAGCGAGCGTCCCCTGTACGGCGGCGCGGGCGTCACGCAGGATGGCGCCTTCGAGTTCCGCGTGCCGACCGCGCTGAACGATCCGCCCGGGGCCTGGACCTTCCTCGTGCGCGACGCCTCCTCCGGCTCCGAGACCGCCTTCGCCGTGGAGGTGCGGCGGCCGCTGGCGCCGGTGGACGCCCCGCCCGAACCCTAAGTACCGCGCTGTTCGGTTGGGTCAGTTCCCCACCTTGCGGAACTTGATGGCGATATCGCCTTCGAACGCCGGCGGTTTCAGCATTAGGTAGAAATCGCCGCGGAGCCGGCTGAGCAGGGCGGGAAGCGTCTCGCGCTTGAGCACCTCGCCCTTCCGCGTGTGCCAGTACTCGATCTCGTACGAGCCGCTCTCGAGTCCGTAGACCTGCGACTCGACGCCCGAGAATTCGCGCTGGGTCAGCTTGAACGGCATCTGCTCGGCATAAAGCCACGCGAAGCCGCGCTTGCGGTTCTGGAAGCTTAGGGCTTTGAGCCCCGCGGCCGAATCGGCCAGCAGGATCACGCCGCGCTCGAAGTCCTGGCCGCGGAGATCCTCGCCCCGCATGAACTTGATCGGGCCATCGAGGAGACGGTAGGTGTCGTCGAAATGGACGTGGATCCACCACCAGTAGCCGGTCTGCCCGGCCATCGGCGTCATGATCCCGCCCCAGAGTCCGCAGTGCAGGTCGGCGTCGAGCGAGTCCTTCGTGTTACGCGTCCAGTTGCCGTACTTGTACGAGCGCCCGTGCCAGTGCCCGCCTTGTTCGCAGACCAGCACGGGCTTCTTGAACTGTTTCATCCCCGCGAAGTGGTGCAGCCCGCTCTGCCCGTAGAAGTACGCGGCGAGGGCCTCCACGGCGTTCATGCCGCCGTTGGCGATCCAGGGAAAGCCCGAGTAGGCGTTGGACTGCACGTAATCGAGTTCCTTCGCGAACTGAATGTTCTGCCCGCGCTGGGGGTGGGAGATGTGGGTGCTGATCAGGTGGTCGCCGGGATCGTGTGCGCGCATGTAGCGGGCCATCTCGTTGATCCACAGCACCATCGTCTCGGGCGCGGGCTTATCCTCCGACGGGGTGCGCAGGTTGAAGTCGTTGGTCTGGTATTCCTCGGTGAAGTCCATCTCGCCGCAAAGGGTCCAGTCGAGGATCGAGGTCGCGTAGCCCCAGCGCGCGGCGATGTAACGCAGCTTGTTCTTGTAAAGTTTCTTTCCTTCGGCTTCCGAATAAAATTCCCGCGCGCTCTTGAGCGGCCCCCCCAGGTCGGAACTGTAGGGGCAGTTCTCCCAATCGTGGTTGATCCCCGTGCTCACCTGCCCGTGGTTCATCAGGATGATCTGAAGGTAGATGCCGCACTCCTGGGCGCGTTCCACGAGGTGGTCCATGCGCCAGGCGTTGGGCTGGCTGTAGCGGCCGACGCCCTGGTACGGCGGCCAGTCGCGGCGCCATTCCAGCGACATCCACCACGTGGCCATCCAGACCTTCGCCCAGTTCAGCCCGTGCTCCTTGAACTTCGCGAAGTAGTCGTCGTACTGGAACGTGCCCCGGTGGCCGATGTCGCGGAGCTTGTAGTAGCCCTCGGGGGGATCCCACGCCCCGCCGGAGTAGGGGAGCTGCTCCTCGCTGGGCGTGGCCACGTTGATCCCGATGGGGTAGTAGAACTCGCCGTTGGAAAACTCCAGGTAGCGCCCGTCCCGCGCCGAGCGGACGAAGCCCTTGCTGTTCGAGGGCTCCGCGACGAAGTTGAAGGGTTCGCTCCGCGTGGCCAGTTCGCCGGCCGTGAAGGCCTCGTTCTGCACGCGCCGGCGGCCGTCGGGCCGGCGCCCGACGATCTCGGTGAACTGGCCGTGGTAGAAGCGCCAGGGCAGCGGCTCGCCGTCGGGCGTGAAGCGGTCGTCGGCGATCCAGCGCTCGCCTTCCACCGTCCACTTGCCGCCCTCGCGGACCTCGACCCGGACGCGGTGCGGCCCCAACTCCTTGGGCGCGTAGCGCAGCTTCCAGTAGCCCGCCATCCCGCCGGCCACCGGGACGATCTGTTCGTGTTCGACCGTGCGCGTTTCCTTGCGCTCCATCACCGTGTCGACGAACGGACTGGTGACGAGTTTGCGCTCGTAGGGCTCGTAAAAGAAGCACGGCACGCGCTCGACCTTGCCGGAGGGCGTCTCGATCGCCGCCAGCACGTCCACCACCTCGGGGTCGTAGGGGTTCGGGTAGCTCTTGTTGAGGTCGAAGTCGAGTTCCCACTTCTCGTAGCGCCCGCAGGCCGCGGCTGCGGGTTGCCGGGCGGCCACGCGCGGCACGACGGGCCGGATCACGCGCCCTGCCTGCTTCCCGGCGAGGTGAATGTCGTCGAGGTGGATCTTGCCCGTATAGGGGCGCATGCAGAAGACCCGAATGCCGATCTCGCGGACGCGCGTGCGCGAGTAGTCGTCCCAGGGGCGCTGGTGATTGATGGGCACGAACTTGTGGCGATTGGCGGCGGTGAGGTCCACGACGACGCGCGTCCAGTCGCCCGGGCGCAGCAGCGGGTCCAGGAGCGTCTCGTACCACAGCTCGTCCCGGTCGCGCAGGTGGACCATCGCGCGCATGTCGTGCGGCGCGCCCGGCGGCACGTACGCGTCGAAAACAAGGGAGTGGAAGTCGTAGAAGTTGTCGGCCTCGTTCTTGGCAAAGAGCAGCTCGCGGACCAGGCAGACGTGCCCGGGCATGCGGTTGGACAGCGCCACGCTGTTTCGGCCGTCGCTGGCGAGGGTCTGGCTGTAAGTGAGTTCCGTGCCGGGCGAGAGCCGCTGCTCGGCCTTCCAGTACGGCTTCTCGCCGCGGTCCGGCCGGCCCATCTCCGGCGCGCCCGGCTCGAAGCTGTTCCGGCGCGAGACGGTCTCGAAGGGCGTGGCCCAGGGGTGCAGGCTCAGGACCGGGCGCGCGGTCCGCGCGGCGGCGAAGGCCGCCTCGCCCTCGGCAGCCTGCGCGCCGCCGCCCCAAAGCCCGTCCGCGGCGGCCAGCGCCGCGGCGGCCTCGGCCAGTTCGGCGTGCCACTCGGGGACCTGCCGGGCCGGCAAGGTCGAGCCGAAGAGCCATGCCCCCAGCGCCGTGCGCCCGCCGTAGCGCGCTTCGAGGTAGCGCAGTAGCGCCTTCGCGGAGGCGCGGGCCTCCGGCGTGCGGTAGAAGTCCGCCGGCCCGCTCACCGGCCCGCCGGCGTCCGCCGCGAGCGGGTTCATCGGCCAGCGGAATTTGCCCTGGTTGAAGAAGCGGTCGTCGGCGGTGAGCAGCAGCGGCAGGCTGAGCCGCTCGCGCTCCGCGCGCTCCAGGATCCGGTCGAAGCGCCAGCAGAGTTCCAGGTCGTAGCGCCCCAGCCCCTGCCATTTGCCCCAGGCCGCGTTCCATTCCAGCGGCGGGCACCAGCAGACGGTCTGCTCGGGCCAGGGCTCGTAGCTCCAGTCGGCGGGCCGCGCCGGCGCCGGAGGCTCGCCGGACTCCACCTCCCGGGCGCGGCCCAGGTAGCGCGCGGCCTCCCCCGTCCAGGGCATGCCGGTCCAGGCCGGCCGGGACGCGTAGCGGCCGCAGAAGGCCTCCTCGCCGGCGCTCGTCCATTCCGGCAGCGGGGCCTCGGCGAGCTTCTTCTGACTGGCCTGAAGCGCCTCGTCGCCTGGGCGCGCTGCGAGCTTCGGCGCGGGCAGGACCACCGGCAACCGGCCGATCGGTCGGCCATTCAGAATCAGGTGTGCCGTCGCCGCCTGGCCTTCGCGGACCCATTCGAGGCCGCGCGTCCCCGCGCGCGCCTCGTCGATGCGGATCTCCGCGCGGAACCGGGGCAGGCCGATCGGGCGCAGCTCTTCGGCCGGATGCTTAACCTCCAGGCGCAGATAGGCCTGGTCGAAGTATGCCGGCCGCGCCCGCGCCAACAGCTTTTGGGGCAGCGCGGCGTCGCGGCCCCGCGGAACGTCCGCTCCCGCCGGCGCCAGGAGCACGCGCAGGTCGCAGAGCGCCGGGTCGAAGGGATTGGGCGGCATCGGCTCCAGGCGCAGGCTGACGGCGACCTCGCCGGGGGCCGTGGTGGCCTCCGCGTCGAGAACCTCCAATCGGTTGGGGAGCCAGAGCGGCGCGGCCTCGGGCGACTCCTGCCGCGGGGCGGGCTGGACGGCTCCGTCCTTCAGATCCTGGAGCGCCGGCAGGCCGGACTGCTTCGCAACGGCCACCGCGCCGGCATCCGGAGGCGCCTGCTCGAAGATCGGCTCCCCGACGCGGATGCGTCCCTGGAAGGCCCGATTGGAGCGCGCCTTCAGGATCACCCGTTCGACGGCGCGCGCGGCCTCGGCGTCCCACGGGCGCCCGTGCCCGATGGGATAGAAACTGGCCGAGCGCGGCGAGAGGTCTACTTCGAGCGCCTTCGCTTCGCCCGCTCGCAGCAGCCACTCGGCTTGCGTCTCGTAAATCCAGCCGTTGTGGTGGATCAGGCGCAACTGCACGTTCGCCGCGCCGGGCTCGCCGCTCTCCAGCTTGAGCGGAATCTTGAGTTTGTCGAAGCCCTGCAAGTCCACCGCGTGCTTCAACGTCAGCTTGCGCTCGCTGAAACCCGGCATGGTGAAGCTCCAGCCGGCATCCGGCGTGGCCAGGAAAATCAGATCGCGCGCGTCGCGGCCGGTTGCCGTGACGTCCTCGAATGGCCCGGCGTGCCGCTCCCAGCGCCCCGTTGGCGGAACCGGAAAAAGGAGGCGATAGGAAAGAAGCAGACCCAGGAGCACGACGAGCAACAGCGGGGGGATGGTCAGCAGGGCAATCCAGGTTCGAGGCGTCAGGCGGAGGCGTTCCAGGAGCGCGGTGAGCAGCTTACCCGACATGATGCGGCCTCGGAACCTGCGCTGTAGCTTATAGTTAAGTGGAGCCGCGGCGGCGCATACGGCCGACCGGCTCGCCCACCTCTTAAGACGTTCGCAAGGCGTTACCTAGCATGGAGTTTTAAGGAAAACGAGCGAATCCTTGCGCGGAATCCCGTCAAGAATTTCCGCGGCACCGTACTCAGGGCGAGAACTCCACCGCGCCCAGGTCGGGTTTCCCGTCTTTCCGCGGGTTGCCGAAGAAGTCGTCCTTGACCAGATCGCCCAAGTCCATGCCGGCGTCGATGGCCGGGGCGCCGGCCTTCAAGCGGGCGACCTCCGGCGTCTCGCCCTCGAGCGAAGCGAAGACTCCTTCGGCGAATATCGAGTGCGCGTCGAGGCCGCTGAGTTTGCGCCAGGCCTCGAAGTCCATCGAAGCCTTATTGTCCTCGCCCGCGAAGCGTTCGGGGCGGCGCGTGAAGTACAGGTTGCAATCCACGAACTGCTTCGAGAAGACCTCGGCCATCGTCTCGCTCCAGTGGATGACGCGCCCGTGCTCCCAGTCCTTGCGCGGCGCGTCCCGCGGCTCGAGGACGTAGACGATATTGTTCTGGAAGACGTTGTTGACATGGGGCATCCCGATCCCGCCGTGCCCGCCCAGCGCCTTGTGCCAGCGCAGCCCGCCGTGCTCGGCCACGCGCCGCACCAGGATCGTGTTGTGGACCACGTGGAGCTTGCCCGTCTCGCCGCTGCCGGTCGAGAAAAAGACGCCGCAGGACTGGTTGTCGAGGAAGATATTGTTCCTCACGACCGTGCCGTAGCAGTAGCCTTCCTCGCTCTTGGGGCCTTCGTGGAGCAGCTTGAGCCCCGGCCCGCTGAAGTTCGCGCCGTTGTGATGGATGAAATTCTTCTCGATCACCGTGTCCTGTGTCGCGCCGACGTCGAAGCCCGCGGAACTGTTTCCGTACACGTCGTTGTGGTGGTAGTGCCCGCGCTTGACGAAGCGCGACATCAGCGCGTCGATGTTGTTCTCCTTCCCCTTCAGGTCGCCGTTGCGGAAGATCTCGCAGTGCCCCAGTTCCATGTCCTCGCAGCGCATGAAGAAGACGCCTTCGAGGATGTGGTCGTGGATGCGGCAGTTGAGGACCTTCACACCCTTCGAGTCGTCCACCTTCAGGCCGACCGCCGGGCTGCCGAGGATCTCCAGGCCGTCCAGCGTGAGGTGCTCGGCGGAGACGATCTTGAACTTGTTCTTCTCGTTCCCGGACAGGTCGATCACGGCCTTATGTTTTTCGGCGGAGCGCAGGGTGATCGGCTTCCCCGGCTGGCCCTTCACGTTGACCAGGTCAAGCCGGCCCTTGTAGGTTCCCGGCAGCAGCGTCACCGTGTCGCCGGGCGCGGCCTTTCCAAGCGTCGCGGCGATGTTCCCGGCGGGCTTCTCGCGCGCCGCGCCGTCGCCCTGGCCGTCCGGCGCGACGAACCACTCGGCGCACCGCGCGGGCGCGCCGGCCCACGCGAGCAGGACCGCCGCCGCCAAGGCCGCCAACCCGCCGCGCGCTTCAGGCATGGCTCGACTCCTCCTATTTGTGTAACAATCTGGCCTGCATTGTTACCGTTACGTACACTTTGAACAGGAAGTGGGGGCGCAAAAGCGCCAGAATCGTATCCCGTTCTTGCGTAGCAAGTTATCGGCCTGGGAACGATCGCTTCACACGCGCCGGCCCGAACAGATCGGGCATTCGGGGTCGCGCTTCACCCCGAGCACTCGGAAGGTCATGCGGCGCAGGTCCAGCGTGAGCAGCCGGTTCTCCAGGGTTTGTCCCAATCCGGTGAGGAGCTTGATCGCCTCCATCGCGCCCAGGCAGCCCACCGTCCCGGAGACGGCGCCGAAGACGGGGAATTCACGCTTCCAGTGCGGGGGATGCTCGGGATGCAGGCAGACCAGGCAGGGCGTGCGGCCGGGGACGATCGTCGTGATGCTGGCTTCCAGGTCGTACATGGCGCATTCGACGAGCGGCTTGCCCTGCGCGTAGGCCGCGGCGTTCATGGCGTAGCGCTCTTCGAAGAGCGGCGCGCAGTCCACGATCAGGTCGGCTTGCGCGGCGAGACGTTCGGCGTTGGCGGCGCTGACGTTCTCGGGTACGGCGACGAGCTCCAGGCGCGGGTTGAGTTCCTTCAGCCGGCGCGCGGCGCATTCGACGCGCGACGTCCCCAGCGCGGCGTGGGTCATCAGCAGTTGCCGGTTCAGGTCGCTGGGCTTGATGTTTCCGGCGTGCGCGAGGACGAGTTTCCCGATGCCGGCGGCGGCCAGTTCGTAGGCCACCACGCTCCCGAGTCCGCCCACGCGCGAGACCAGGACCGAGGCGCCCTTGAGCTTCTCCTGCCCGGCCTCGCCGAACCCGGGCGACCACATCTGCCACTCGTAGGCGGCGCGTTCTTCGGGGGTGAGGGGGAAAGCCATGCCAACATCGCTCCCGTTATGGTCGTCGATTGGAATCCACTTGGCCCTCATGGCCGGCCTTGATCTGGTCAATGACCGCCATCAAGTCGTTCATCTCGGTGACATCCATGATAACCCTGTAATACCCGAACAGAGCGCGGCCCAAAGTGATTTCATGAGGATCGGGCGAACGAAGCAGCCGAAAGCCTTCCGTCCAGTATACCTTTGCGCAATCGGGATGGTCGAGTGACCACTGCAGCAGTTCGTCATGGTCGCGATACAGCACGTCATACCATGGGCCATATCCGTCCTTCCATGCCTCATTCCAGTGGTAAACCAACTCCCAGCAATCGGACGTATTGACCTGAGGCGTAACCCAACCTTGTTCGATCAAGAAGTCGATAAGGGCATGGTGTACGGGAGCGTAAGGAGAACGATAAACAGGTATTTCCGTTGCGTATATCGTGCGCTCTGACTGTGACTTAATCGCTAAGGTCTGGGGATTGAAGTATTCAATGCCGCCTCGCATTGATGTGCAAGTTACGATGAGCACAAGGATCGCTGCTGCGGCGCATATCCACTTCATGAGATATTCGAATTTCTTCGACCTATTATCCGCCGCTTATGGGTGCCATAATGGTCAATTCATCGCCGTTGGATAAGGGCGTTTGGTCGTGCTCTCGGACCTGCTCGTCGTTGACGAAGACCAGCAGCGATGGGCGGATCGCGCCGCTTGAGTCGAGCACCAGTTCCCGCAGCTTGGCGTGCCTACCGGCGGCGGCGGCCACGGCTTGCGCCACGCTCGCGCCGGACTCCAGGTCAAGGCCTTCCTCGTCTACGCCGGCGGCGGGCCGGAGCGGGCCGCCGTACTGGATCGTGATCTTCACGCGCGCCCCTCCTGTACGCTGGGGGACTCCGAACGGTTCGGCCGGCGCGGCGGTTCGGCGCGCAGCGCCGACGGATCGGACTCGACCAAGCGCCCGTCCTGGAGCAGCAGCAACTTATCGGCCATGCGCCGGGCCTCGTAGGAACTGTGGGTCACGTGCAGCGCCGTCACGCCAGTGGCCGCCTGGACCGATTTCAGCAGTTCGCACAGCTCGTCGCGCGTGTCTTCGTCGAGCGCGCTGAGCGGCTCGTCGAGGCAGAGCACCGCGGGCTGGAAAGCCAGCGCGCGGCCCAGCGCGACACGCTGCTGCTCGCCGCCCGAGAGCCCCGCCGGCGAGCGGTCGAGCAGGTGCGCGATGCCCAGCAGGCCGGCCAGTTCGTCCACGCGCCTTGCAATCGTGTCCCGCGCCCGGCGCCGGAGCTCCAGCGCGAAGCCGAGGTGCTCCCGGACGGTCATCGACGGGAAGAGCGCGCCGTCCTGCGGGACGTACCCGACTCCGCGTTCGGCCGGCCGCAGCTTCGACACGTCCCGCCCATCGAGTTCGATCCGTCCCGAGAGCGCGGGGCGCAGCCCGCAGACGGCCTCCAGCAGGCTCGTCTTGCCCGTGCCGGTCTTGCCCATCAATACCCCGTACGCGCCGCGTTCGAGCCGGAACGAGACGTCCTTCAGCTCAAAGGCCCCGAACTTCAGGCACAGGCGCTCAATCGCGATCACAGGCGCTCCTCGGATGCAAGCAATTCATTCTAACCACGGAGACACGGAGGCACGGAGAACTCCAGGATTAGACGGGAACAGCTACCGGTCGCGCTCGTAAGTTCCGCATTCCGCATTCCGCATTCCGCATTTCTGTGATTCAAACCGGCCCCCCGCGGCGCAGCCTGAAGACGCGCGCGATGGCGAGCACGATCAACGCGGCCAGGACCATGATCAGCGAGACGGCCACCGCGGCCTCGATGTTGCCGACGGACAGCTCCAGGAAGACCGTCGTGGGCAGGACTTCAGTGCGCATGCGGGTGGCGCCGGCGAAGACCAGGATCGGCCCGAACTCGCCCAGCGAACGCGCCCAGGCCAGCGTTGCCGCCGAGAGCACGCCGCGCCGGGCTTCCGGCAGCACCACGCGCCAGAAGGCCTCTCCGCGCGAGCAGCCCAGGGTCAGCGCGACCTGCTCGCGGCGCGGGTCGAGCTGGTCGAAGGTGACGCGCATCGTCCGCACCGCGAAGGCGCAGGCGACCATGAACTGCGCGAGGATCACCGCAGGGATCGCGAACGTCACCGGGAAGACGCGTTCGAGCGCGCGCCCGATGGGCAACTGAAACACGATCAGCAGGCCCAGCCCGATCACCAATGGCGGGAGCACGATCGGGATGTCCAGCACGGCATCGACGAGATTCTTGCCGGGAAACTTGTGCCGCGACATCAGGTAACCGACGGGAATCGCCACCCACAGCGCAAGGATCGTGGTGAGCGCGCAGGAGAGCAGGCTGAGCTTGATCGCGTAGCGGATCTCTTCGTTGCCCAACGCGCGCCACAGATGCCCCGGCGTGGTGAAGGTGGCCATCGCATAGAGCAGCGTGAGGATCATCAGGACGTAGGCGCCGCTAAGCACGAGCATGCCCGCGTAGAAAGGGGAGTCGGCAGGCACTATGTGGGTGGGTTCGGCGCGGGCGCTCACGGTTGCTCCGCCAGCCATTGCATCCCGATCTGCTCGAAACGCGCTTTCGTCTCCGGCGCGAGGATCGCGCGCAGCAGCCTGCGCGCCAGGTATTTGTGATTGGAATCCTTCGCCACGGCGAACGGCTGGGTCGCGAGCGCTTCCGGCAGGTCAAGGTCCACCAAGTCCAAGTGCTGCTCCAGGATTTCCGGGTTACTCGCCACGTTGCTGCGGTAAACAACGATCGCGTCGAGCGCGCCGGTGCGCAACTGGTTGACCAGCATGTGCCCGGCGTCGACGTGCACGACCGTGTTGCCCGCCGCGTACACCTTGCCGCGCTCTCCGGTCTTGATCAACAATTCGTCGGTCAGCTTGCCCAGCGCGGAATTGACCGGGTGCGCCAGTCCGAGCTTCTGCCCAGGCCGCGCAAGGTCCGCTAGCGAACGGAAGCCGAGCGGATTGCCCTTTTTCACGACGAGCACCATGTCGTTGCGCGAGATCGTGACCGCCGCCTCGAACCAGTCGCGCACCTGCTCCATATAGGAGAGGTCGCAGGAGAAGTATGCGTCCGGGAATGCGCCAGGCGTCTCGACCGCTTTCATGCCCTTCATCTGCGAGACGAGAATCCCGCACCCGTTGTAGTTGATCGCCACGTCCACGCCCTCGCGCTTCTCAAAGCGCTTGACGGTCTCCTCGATGCCCGGCTTGAGCATCGCGCCGCTGAAGAGGTTGAGCTTGGGGCGTTCCGCCCAGTCGTCGGCATCGGGAGGCGGCTTGAATCCGTGCTTCGCGAAGACGAATCCTCCCTTGTCGCGCGCGGTGAGGAAACGCGCGAAATGCAGGGCCGCGGCCGGTTGTGTCGTGCGTGCAAGTACCATAAGCGTTATGCCCACCTCCGCACTCCTCAGCTCGGGAACCTCCACGCCTTCCAGGCCCGAGTATTGCGGGATCAGCGCATCCCAGATTACCCCCGCTTCGGCGGCCCCCAGAGACACCGCTTGCGCGGCTTCGTTTACGGTTCCAACGGTGGACACTTTCGCCGCGTAGCGATCCTTTTGCCGCATCAGTTCACTCCACAACCCGGCCTGCTCGAAGCGCGTCTTGGCCAGCTTGCCGACGGAAGCCAGTTCGGGATTGGCCAGCACGACCCTTACGTCCTCGCGCAGCAGATCTTGAATACTGCGCACGCCTTTAGGGTTGCCTTTCGCGACGGCAATAACCGGATGCATGAGCGCGACGGGCAGGTCCTCGGCCGCCAGCCCGTCCTTGCGCGCCAGCTCCAGGTAGGTCTCGTCGGCGGCGAGAAACAGATCTCCGCGATCGGGCACGGTCTTGAGCGTGTTCAAGAGCTTGCCCGAGCCCCCGAATTCGACCTGCACGGTGACGCCGTATTCCCGCTGGTACTCCTGGACGACATCCTGCACGGGCTTGGTCATGCCCGCGGCGCAATAGAAGGTCAGATTTCCGCCATGGCTCCCCGAGTGCTTCCAGGGGTTCCACAGCAACACGACCAGCAACCCGGCCGCGGCGACGGAGGCGAGGGCGAGCATCTTCAGCGACATGTCAGGCCTGCGCCGGGGCGGCCGCGCGTTCGGCCTCCAGGCGCCCCTCCTTCAGGGTCAGTTGGCGTGGCGCCTGTTCGGCGGCCCGCGCGTCGTGGGTCACCATCAGCACCGCGCCGCCGCCGGCCGCGAATTCCTTGAGGTGCTCGAAAACCGCGCGAGCATTGGCCTCATCCAGGTTCCCGGTGGGCTCGTCGGCGAGCAGCAGGCGGGGGCGGTTCAGGAGCGCGCGAGCGAGCGCCGCGCGCTGCCGTTCGCCGGTGCTCAGTTCCGAAGGCACGTGATGCCGGCGCGAGGTCAGTCCGAAGCGCTCGATCAATTCGTCGGCGCGCGCTTCGGCCGCGCGCGCGTCGCACTCGTGGTGCGCCAGCCGCGGCGCGAGGACGTTGTCGCGGACGCTCAGGTACGGGACCAGGTGAAATTGCTGAAAGACGAAGCCCAGCGCGCGCCCGCGGAACCGCGCCCGAGCCTCGGCGTTCAACGCGTAGGGCTTCTCGCCGGCGATCTCCACCTCCCCGCCGTCGGGCGCCAGGAGCGCCCCGGCGATCCAGAGCAGCGTGGACTTCCCCGATCCGCTCGCCCCGCGCAGCGCCGCGAACTCGCCGGCGCCTAGTTCGAGCGAGGCCCCCCGCAGCACGCTCACGGCGCCCGCTCGGCCCGCGTAGGAGCGCGTCACGCCCGAGAGCTTGAGAATCGTCGCGATGGCTCAGTCCTCCCGCAGCACCGCGGCCGGATCCTGCCGCGCGGCGATCTGCGCCGGGATCCAGCTCGCCGCCGCCGCCAGCACCGGAGCGAGCCCCAGACTCAGCGCCAGCACTCGCGCATCGAAGAGGTCGCCCGCGCCGGGGTTCCACGCCGCGCACAGCCCGTAGCCTAGGCCGAAGCCTGCCGTCGCGCCCAGCACGCCGGTCAGGAGCGCCTTGCCGAGAAAGAGGAAGAGGATCTGCCCCGAACGGACGCCCAGCGCGCGCAGGATGCCGATCTCGCCGAGGCGCGACTTCACGTTGACGAGCGCCAACACTCCGATCCAGACCGCGCAGCCCAGCAGCACCAGCGGCACCAGCCACGCGGCGAGCGTCTCGCCTTCGCGCTGCATGGCTTCGCGATGCCGTTTCTCCAGCTCCAGGTCCGCCAGCGCTTTCGCCGTGGCCAGGTTGCGCGCCTCGGCGCGCGCGACGGCCTGCGATTGGAACTCCACCACCTGCGTATCGGGCAGGATCCCGGCGACCTCGGCCCGGATCTCCGCGAGCCGGTCCAGCGTGGCGCAGTTGCATTCCAAGGCCAGGATCGCGTTGATCCGCCCCGCCATGTCCAACATCTGCTGGGCTTCGGCGAGGTCCATCCAGACCGTGATGTCGTCCTTGGAGCCGCGCGCGGGGTAGCACTTGTGGACGGTGAAGGTGCGGCCCTTCAGGCCCACGGAATCGCCTTCCTTCAGGTTGAGCTGGCGGTGCAGTTCGTAGCCCAGCACGAGCTTGCCCGGCGGCACGGCGGCCAGAAGCGGCTTCTTTTGCTCGCCCACCTCGCCGCGCGTGCCGATCAGGATGACCGTGCGCCGGGCCTCTTCCCAGTCGAACTTACGCGTCAGGCTCGGCAGGATGTGAGCGATCGTCACGACGTTCGCATCCGCCAGCCTGGCCGCGTACGCCTCGGGCATGGTCTTCTCGGCGAAGCCCTCGGCGTAAACGCTTTGCAGGTCCTGGTCCTTGGGCAGAATGAGGATGTTGAAGCCGAGGTTCTTGGTGATCTTGCGGATCTCGTCTTCCATCTTCGCCGCGGCGGCCTCGACCTGCGCCTGCTTCTCGGCGATGAGCGACTCGGTGCGCTGGCGGTGCGCCCGGAGCAGCGTCAGCGCGCCGGCCAGCGTCGCGATCGCCACGCTGACGGAGAGCAGGCTGAGCGCGAAATTGCCTTTGCGATGCCGCAGTTCCTTGAGCACCAGCCGCCAGAGGCTCATGCGTTCACCCCTGCCTGGACCGGACCAGGATGCCGCCGGCCAGCGCGACGAGAATCAGCAACAGGACCACGGCGCTCAGCCCCAGCCACAGCGCCGGCGCGGCCAGGTCCGCGGGCGGCGAGGCCGCGCCGGGAAGCGGGTTCGCCGCCGCGGGTTCGGCCGGCGCGTCCGCCGCCGGCGCGGCGGGGTGGAGCGCCTCAGCGGGCAGGCTCAGGCCCGTCAGCGGCGGCAACGCCTTGTCGACAACGTACCGCCCGCCCAGCAGGTCGTCCCAGTTGCACGCGACCAACAGGTCGAAGCCGGGGTTCTGTTCCTTCACTTCGCATGAGCACGGCCCGGCCAGGAAACTCGTCACGTGGCGAACCGTGTGCTCTTCGATGTCGTCCGGGATCAGCGGATCCAGGGCGCGCCCGCGGCCGAAGATGGGGAAGATCAGCGGGACCTTGCGCTCGGCCAGGGCGGGGTAGGGTTCCAGAAGCATCCGCATCAGCACCTGCTCGCCGGTCCCCTCGCGGGAAACCCGCAGCGTGGACATCTTCAGCTTCAGGTCCGCCGCGGGCCGCGCGGCGTCCGGGTCGTCGTCCTCAGCTTCGGCCTGCTGCGTCCGGGCCGCCTCGAATTCCGCCTCCATCTTGCGCAGCAGGCCGGTGAGCCTGGCGTCGAGTTCCCGATCGGCCGCTTCGTCGCCGCAGCCCACGAGGAGCCAGACGACGGCGTCGCCCTTCACGAGCCGCCGGGCCGTCTCACGCCGCGCCGGAGAATCCAGCAGCGCCTGGACATGGGCCTCGTTCAACGCGCCGCTCCAGGCCAGCGCCGGGAGGTTGGGCAGTTGGGGATAGAGCAGCATCAGGATCGGCTTGCCCGGTTCCACCTTCGCGAGGTCCCCGAGCGGATGGCGGACCCACTTCTCCATCTCCTCCAGCCGCTCGTCGCGAGGGCGGTTCAGGTCGAAGAAGTAGGTGACCAGGTTAGGCAGTTGCGCCTCGGGATCGTCGCGGGCGCGCAGCCGCTCGGCCAGCGCGTCTTCCGGCTCGGTCAGGGGCCCGCGGCTGACCACGAGGGCGACGAAGAAGTCCGCTTCCCAGCGTTCCAGCGCGTAACGGAAGACCGGCGTATCGCACGCCGACGCGGACGCGCACAGAAGGCCCATGAGCGCCGCCGCCGAGAGCGAATTCTTAAGGACCCTGAAGTTCATAACCAGTGGCCTCGCTCCACCATGCTACATACACCCGGCACACGGTTAAAGCGTATCCCGAGCGCCGATTGTAGCGTGAAAATAGCTGCTCGCTGAAGGATTGGAACGATTCCTGCTGCGTGGTACCGGTTCAGAGCGTCTCGCCCAGCTCCACGTCGCAGACCAGGATCTTTCCGTCGCCGATCCGCCCCGTCCGCGCCGCGTGCACGATGGCCTCTTCCAGCGCCCCTACCGCCTCGTCCTCGCAGTAGATCTCGACGCGGACCTTGGGCAAAAAAGTCAGCTCGTATTCGTGCTCGCGGTACTTGTCGAGATGCCCCTTCTGGCGGCCGTACCCGCGGACCTCGCTGAGCAGCACCTCCCACACGCCTCCTGTAGGCAGCTTCTCCAGGACCGTCTCGAGGCGAAAAGGCTTGATAAAGACGGTGAGTTTTTTTCATGCGGGCATTTCCGGAGGCCGCGCGTGCAAAGCGCGGCCCGTGACGGTCCGAATCGCTGCCAAGGGCTTGCCTGCGGGCCAGGAGCGCCTGCCCGCGCTCAGCGGCCCACTACAGGCTCCGCCCCTTCAACCCCAGCGTCTCCTCGAAGCCGCTCATCAGGTTCATGTTCTGCAGCGCCTGGCCCGCGGCGCCCTTGACCAGGTTGTCCAGCGCGCTGGCGACGACGAGCTGCCCCGAGCGCTCCACGACTTGCGCCGAGACATCGCAGTAGTTGGTGAAGGCCACGTCACGGACGTTCACGTCGCCCACAGCGGCGCGGACGCGGACAAAAGGCGCGCGGGCCGGCGTGTGGAAGTCCTTCAGCGCCGCGAGGGCCTTCTCGGTTGTCAGGCCCGGCTTGGGGCGCGCGAAAGCGGTCGTGAGGATGCCGCGGTCGAGCGGCGCCAGATGCGGGACGAAGGTCGCCTTCAGGTCGCGCCCGGCGGCCCGCGCCAGCCCCTGCTCGATCTCCGGCGTGTGCTTGTGGTTCCCCACGCCGTACGCGCGCAGGTTCTCGTCGACGTCCACGAAGAGATTCGAGAGCTTGGCGTTGAACTGCCGGCCGGCGCCGGAAAGCCCCGAGTAGCTGTCGACGATCAGCCCGGCGTCCTCGACGAGCCCCTGGGCGACGAACGGCGCCAGCGCCAGGACCGCGCTCGTCACGTAGCAGCCGGGGTTCCCGACGAGCTTCGCGGCGCGGATCTCCTCGCGGCACAACTCCGGCAGGCCCCAGACCGTCTGCTTCAGCAGATCTTTGCAGGCGTGCGGCTCTTTGTACCAGGTCTCGTAGACGGCCGCGTCGCGGAAGCGAAACTCGCCGCCGATGTCGATTACCTTCGCGCCGCCGTCGAGCAGCGCCGGCACCCATTGGAAGGTTTCGGCGCCCTTCTTTGCGCAGAAGACGACGTCGCTGGCCTGGGCGACCTCCGCCGGCGTCGCGGAGACCGTCTTGAGCTCGCACTCCCCGGCCAGCGCGGGGAGCAGCTCCCCGATGGCTCGCCCGGCCGCGTGTTCGCTGACCAGCAGCTTCAGCTCGACACGCGGGTGGCCGAGGAGCGCCTTGATCAGACACTCGCCCACCAGCCCGGAGGCGCCGACGATGGAGACGCGGAGCTTGGACATGGCGGTCACTATGGTGCGATGCCGATGACTAACAATGGAACGGGCGGACTGTTCCTCCCGTGGCGCATGATATTGTAAACTTCGCCCTCAAAGTACGCTATACCTGTCGAGAGAAGCCTGCCTCCCGAGGGATCCTTGGACATAGATTTCATGGGTAGTATCTCAACGCCGAGATTAATGATGTCGCCACTGTAGAATAGAAGGTGTTTTACGAATAGATCAAAAGCAACAAATGCATACTTGCCAAACTGCACTTCCACCGCAACGCGATCCTTGACAAAATCCGTCTGCTTGTAAGACTCTATGGGTTCAGGAATTCCTTTTGACTTTAAGAATTCCCTTTGCTCTGCTAAAGGCAGCTTTATGGTTTTGTCTAGCAGCCTTCTATTCGTCGTAATGCAGTATTTGTACCTCGATTCGCGCCAATCTTGCTTGGCAAACTCTGTTTTGAATTGTCGATTAAGTGCTTTGGGGTCATAGATGCGCTTTCCCTTCATTGTCTTTTCTTTGCTGACCTTTGTTTTGCATTTCGAAGCGTCCACGCAAGTAATGACTTGGCGTATTTCCCGAGGGGTATTGTCAAAAGTTGTGGATGGCGAGAGGAGAATCATGCGGCGTTTTCCTTGATGCCGTCCACGAAACGGATGCCTCGAATCACGTCTTCCAGCAGCTTATGGCCGTTTAGTTTCCGCCAGCGCTTCTCGGCAACCTGAGCGAGTTTGAACACCATCGCCAGCGTGGCTTGGCGCGTGCCGCAGCCTTTGGTCTTGTGCGTCCGCAAGCGCACCGTGGCGAAGGCGGACTCGATCGGGTTCGTCGTTCTCAGATGCGCCCAATGCTCGGCGGGGAAATCGTAAAACGCCAACAGCGCGTCTTGGTCCTTGAGCAGACACTCGACCGCCTTGGGATGCTTGGCTTGGTACGTCGCCACGAACGCATCGAACGCTGCCTGCGCATCCTTGCGCGTCTGGGCCATCCAGATCTGATGCAATTTCTCCTTGGCTGAAGGCTGTAATTTCTTGGGCAGGCCGTTCAGCACATTCATCGTCTTGTGAACCCAGCAACGCTGCACCCGGCACTTGGCAAAGGCTTTCGGAAGCGCCGCCCAGAAGCCCAACGCACCGTCGCCGATGGCCAGGTCCGGGCCGTTCTTCAAGCCGCGCGCTTTCAGGTCCGTCAAGACCTCAAGCCAGGACTGTTCGCTCTCCCGCACGCCGTCATGCACGGCGACCAGTTCCTTCTTGCCGTCGGCCGTGGCCCCCATGACCACCAGGATGCACGAGCGGTCTTCCTCCAGGCGGACGTTGAAGTAGATGCCGTCCACCCACAGATACACGTAGCGCTTGCCCGCCAAGGACCGCCGGTTCCAGCTCGCGTACTCGGAGGCCCAGACGTCCTTGATCCGCGTGATCGTATTGGCCGAAAGCCCCTTGGCTTGCGGCCCCAACAGCGCGCTCAGCGCCTCCGGAAAGTCCTGCGTGGAGATGCCCTTCAAATAGAGCCACGGGATCAGGTCTTCCATGCTCTTGGTCCGGCGCAAATAGGGCGGCAGAATCTTGCTCGTAAAGGGCTCTCGCTCGTCCGAGGGGGCGCCGGTCTTCCACGCGCGGCTGCGCTACGCGTACGGCGCCGATGCCCGTCTGGATCGTTCGTTCCGGCAGGTAGCCGTTGCGCACCACCACGCGATGCCCGCGCTCGTCCCGCGCCCGCTCGAAACGCTGGAGGTATTCTTCCACCTCCGCGTTCAGCGCCGCGGCTAGCAAGCGCTGCGCGCCTTCGTTCAGGATGTGAGTAAGCACGTCCCGGCTGGACGCTTGCGGATCGAGCGAAACCGTCGTACCCTGGCTCATGTGGCGTATCCTCCTGCCCTTGTGGGCGTGGTGGCCTTAGATCTCCACCAAGGATACGCCGCACTTTTCTTTCTCGCTCATCCACAACTTTTGACAATACCCCTTTCCCGATACAAGCGCTTCTTCTTGGCAATTAGGTATTCCTCACCATTGAGGTGAGAATACAGGTCGACGATTTTCATCTGGCATTTCCTAGCTTGGCGGGAGGATCCAAAAGTGGATATGCCGCAGCGCCCTTTGGCGAAACGGATGCCCGGGCACTGGACTGCCAAGGCGCGGTTGTAAGGCTTGCACCCGCATTTCGAGGATCAAACACCGGCCGATCTAATGGCCTGATCTTCAATGTCCCGGCGGCGGCGGACAAAACCCTGTCCTTCGCGATGCTTAAGTATTTCCGTACTATCTCCGCGCCTGCGCCGCGACGTCCGTTTCTGATGGCGGCGACTATGGACGTGCCAGTTCCCAGAAAGGGGTCGAGAACCCAATCGCCATGTTCGGTGAGCGAAAGAATGAGCCTTTCAATCAGCTCAACAGGAAATTGGCAAGGGTGACATGTCTTTTCAACATGGTTGCTCTTCACGTTGGGTATAGTCCACACGTCGCCAGGGTTTTTCCCGAGTGGATTGCAGGAGTATTGCCCTGCCTTGGGGCCCTTGAAGTACTTCTTTCCAGGGTACTTTTGCGGCACTCGTACGGGATCTAGGTTAAACTTGTACTTCTCGCTCTTAGTAAACCAAATAATGGCCTCGTATCGTCCTGAGAACCTCTTGCTGCAATGCAATCCATGCTCAAAATGCCAGATGATCCTATTTCGCATCCTCATGCCTAAGGATTCGAAAACAGGGTAGAGCACCGCATCGAGAGGCACGATACTTGCCTTATCGATAAAGTTTCCTACTTGCCAGCAGAGGCTGCCCGTGGGACGCAATACGCGATAGCATTCCCGAATGACTTCGCTTTGCTGTTGAACATACTTCTTTAGATCGACCTTCTTCTCGTATTCCTTGCCGATGTTATATGGCGGTGAAGTGACGATCAACTGAATGGAGTTCGATGGCACTTGGGCCAGCAATTCAAGACAATCGCCTTCGAATACAACGGCATGCGCGTCTTTTTCAAATCGGTCTCGAATCTCGATGGGTCTAGCCATATTGTCCGTATACCTCGCCATTGAGAAATTTCCAATAGGCAAAAAGACCTGAGCATTATCTGCGCATCTTGAAATTGGAGCGCACGTTCTCGGAAGCGTTCCAGTCGAGCTTGGGCGCGTCGCCCCAGAGGCTTTCGAGGTTGTAATACTCGCGCAGCTCGGCGGAGAAGACGTGGATTACGGCGTCGACGTAGTCGAGGAGCTGCCATTGCGCGTCGTTGCTGCCTTCGCGCGCCATGGGTCGCGCGCCTTCCTTGCGCAGGACCTCCTCGACCTCGCGCAGCACCGCGCGGGCCTGGGCGCGGGATTGGACGGTGGCCAGGACGAAATAGTCCGCGACGTCCGAGAGGCCGCGCAGATCGTAGACGACGATGCGCTCGGCCTGCTTTTCATCGGCCGCCCGCGCGGCTTGCAGAGCGATCTCCCGGCCCGTCATGGCGTCGTCCCGGCTTCCTTTCCCGGCCCGTCTCGAACCGCGCTATCCGATGTTGAGCGAGTAGGCCACCACCAGGCCGGCGAAGACCACGCTGACCATCGTCATCAGCTTGATCAGGATGTTCAGGCTCGGGCCGGCGGTGTCCTTAAAGGGGTCGCCGACCGTATCGCCGATGACCGTCGCGCCGTGGATCGGGTTCTTGGCCTTGGAGCGATTCTCTTCGCTGACCACCGCGCCGTCCGGCGTGACGTACTCGCCTTTCTCGTTCTTGAGGTACTTCCCGCCGTAGTTGCCGCGTTCGATGTGTTTCTTCGCGTTGTCCCACGCGCCGCCGGCGTTGTTGAGCATCACCGCCAGGACGAAGCCGCAGGTGAGGCCCCCGGCCAGCAGGCCCATCACGCCGTTGACGCCCATCACGAGACCCACCACGACGGGCACGATGATCGCCAGCAACGAGGGCAGGATCATCTCGCGCTGCGCGCCGGCGGTGCTGATCGCCACGCAGCGCGCGTAATCGGGCTTGTCGGTCCCGGCCATGATGCCCGGCTTCTCCTTGAACTGCCGGCGCACCTCTTCGACCATGCTCCCCGCCGCGCGGCCCACGGCCTTCATCGCCATCGCGCAGAAGACGTAGGCCATCATCCCGCCCAGGAACAGGCCGCAGAGCACCATCGGGTTCATCAGCGTGATGTCGAAGGCCGCCACGAAGTCGGAGATCCGCGCGTCGGCCGTGCCGATGACGGTGACGTCGGGATGGGCCTGCCGGAAAGCGGCGACGGCCCCTTCGAGCTTCGGGCGGACCGCGAAATGGTCCGTGCTGCCTTCGAAGAAGGCGTACTTCGAGTTCTGGATCTGGTATATGAACTCGGCGGTCTGCTTCGAGGGGCTGTTGGCGAGCTTGCCCAGCCAGAGCCGGACCTCTTCCAGGTAGGCGGCCAGCAGCGCCATGGCGGTAAGCGCCGCCGAACCGATGGCGAAGCCCTTGCCCGTGGCCGCGGTGGTGTTGCCCAGGCTGTCCAGCGCGTCGGTGCGCTCGCGGACATGCGCGCCCAAGTGCGCCATCTCGGCGTTGCCGCCGGCGTTGTCGGCGATGGGGCCGTAGGCGTCGGTCGCCAGCGTGATGCCCAGGGTCGCCAGCATGCCCACGGCGGCGAAGGAGACGCCGTAGAGCCCCTTGGCCATGGCGTGCGTCGTCCCGTCGAAGCCGCCGGAGAGCCCGTAGGCCATCAGGATCGCGATCACGATCGTCACCACCGGGATGCCCGTGGAGTACATCCCCGTGCCGATGCCGTCGATGATCGTCGTCGCCGGGCCCATCTGCGCCTGGTGGGCGATGCCCTTGGTCGGCTTGTACTCGTCGGAGGTGTAGTACTCGGTGGCCTGCCCGATGATCACGCCCGCCAGCAGCCCCACCACCACCGCGCCGGCCACGCCCATGGGGATCAGGCCCAGGGCCGCGATGCCGAAGGTCGCCGCGAGGATCAAGATCGAGGAGAGCAGCGTCCCGCGCAGCAGCGCCGAGAGCAGGTTGCGCTGTGTCGCGCCTTCCTGCGTGCGCACGGCGAAGATCCCGATGATCGAGAGCAAGTTGCCGATGCCGGCGATGATCAGCGGGGCGATCACGGCCGAGAAACCGAAGGTGTGCGTGGAGCCCTCCGACAGCGGCACGTTCATCAGCGCCGCGCCCAGCGCCGCGGTGGCCAGGATCGAGCCGCAGTACGATTCGTACAGGTCCGCGCCCATGCCCGCCACGTCGCCGACGTTGTCGCCCACGTTGTCGGCGATGGTGGCCGGGTTGCGCGGGTCGTCCTCGGGGATGCCCGCCTCCACCTTGCCCACCAGGTCCGCGCCCACGTCGGCGGCCTTGGTGTAGATCCCGCCGCCCACGCGCGCGAAGAGCGCCTGCGTGGACGCGCCCATCCCGAAGGTGATCATCGTCGTGGTGATCTCGATCATCTTCGCGTGCTGGAAGTACGGGCTGGAGACGAACTCCGAGGTCCAGGCGTCGCCGCCCTGCGCGATGCCGGCCTTCTGCGCCAGGGCCAGGGACAGGCTGAAGACGTTGTTGTCGTAGATGTAGTCCAGGGCCAGGTACCAGGCCACGATGTCCAGCAGCCCGAAGCCCACGACCACCAGGCCCATCACCGCGCCCGAACGGAACGCGACCTGCAGGCCCTGGTTAAGCGACTTCGTCGCGCCCTGCGCCGTCCGCGAGCTGGCGTTCGTCGCCGTGCGCATGCCCAGGAAACCGCAGAGCCCGCTGAAGAAGCCGCCCGTCAGGAACGCGACCGGCACGAAGGGGTTCTGCACGCCCAGGAAGGCCAGCACCGTGAAGACGATCAGCAGCACCAGGAAGACCGCGCCCACCACCCGGTACTGGCGGTACAGGTACGCGTACGCGCCTTCGCGGACCGCCTGCGCGATCTCCTTCATCTTGTCGTTGCCTTCGTCGGCCGACATCATGCTCTTGTAGAAGACGACGGCGAAGATCAGCGCCAGCACCGCGCCGGCCGGCGCGAACCAGAAGAGCGTGTGCTCCAGCCCTCCCGATGCGCTTGTCGCCGCGGCCGGGGCCACGGCCGCTTCCCCGGCGTGCAGCGCCGTCCAGCCCGTCAGGAGCGCGCCGAACAACCCCAGAACCCAGACCCGTCCGGAACCGACATCTAGCCTTCGCACGCCCACCCCTCCAAACCGGTTTTGGTCGATTGCGGGATTGGGGACCGAACCAGCCCCCAATGTTGTTGCCCATGTGCAACTACGAAGAGGCAGAGGTATACCCGTGAGAATCTTTTCGAGCAAGGGGGGATTAGGCCCCGTTTGTTAGGGTCTGGTCAATTAATTCAAAACGAGCCAGCCTGGAACGTTGGGCGAGACGTTTTGAGCTGGACCGGAGCGATCTTACCTTGCCATGCTCCTCTTTTGTCATGCCTTATGGAAAGCTGCCAGGCTCCGCCGAACCCTTGCAACCAAAGTCGAGATGCGCTCTGGATGCGCGAAGTTCAAGGTGAACCCGGCCTGCGACCCTAACATGCGGATAGCGAGTCTGCGTATAGCGGGGTAATAGCAGGTCGCGCGGTCAGGAGGGTGTATATACCGGTGTCTTGGCAGGCTGTTTTTTCACGGACTCGGGGTGAAGACGATGAAAATCGAGACCTTGGCGCCGACGCCTACCCTTGGAGCCCTCGCCGCCCGAGTCCTGGAGCAGGCCGCCGCGCAGGCGCGGGTCGATACGTGCTTTCACTTGCCGCACGCGCGGCTGGCCGTGGCGCAGCGCCTCGCGCGCGAGCCGCAGGGTCCCGACGACGCGCTCTGGGACGAGCTGCCGGACGCTGGCGCCTTCTTCGACGACCGCGAGACCGGGGCTTTCGCGGACTCCACGCGCGCATGGGTGGCCTTCGATGACGCCTGCCTCTACGTCCGCTTCGCGTGCGCCGGCGCGCCGGCGCGGCCGAACTTCGAGAAGAGCTACTACAGGGCCGACTCGGTCGAGGTCTTCCTCGATGCGGCCCACGACCATCACCACTATCTCCAGTTCGCGATCACCGCCGGCGGCCACGCCACGCTGATGCGCTCCTCGCGGCCGCTGGACAGCCAGCGCTGGGAACAGAAGCGCAAGGCGGAGGAACTCGGCGCCGAAGGCTGGCGCGGGACGGCAAGCGCGGACGGCACGGGCTGGCGCGCGCTCTTCGCGATCCCTTTCGAGCGCCTCGGCGGCCCGCCCGCCGAGGGCCGCCCGCTCGGCTTCAACCTGCTCCGCGCGCGGAAAGACGGAACCTTCGCGATCCATAGGTGGAACGAGACGCACGCCGGGCCGCACGCGCCGTGGGGCTTCGGCGAACTGGTCCTCGGCGCGCCGCCGGCGGTCCACGTCGAGGAGGTCGACCTGGGCGAGGACGTGAAACTCTGGGAGAACCGCGGCGCGCTCTTCGTCCGCAACTTAGCCGGGACGCCGCTCCGCGTGCGGCTCGAGGTCCGCGTCGCGTGCCTGGAGGACGAGTCCGAGGCCTTCCACCGCGCCGAGACGGACGTGAACCTCGCCGCGGAGGGGCTCACGCGCGTGCCGCTGGCCTTCCCGCTCGATCCGGAAGACTACAAGTGGCAGCACCTGAGCCTGGCGCTGCGCGACGCGGGCGGCGCGGCGTTGTGGGGCGCGACGTACCGCTTCGGGCGCGGGCAGGGCCTGCTCCTGCAACTCGACGACCGCCGTGAGACGCCCGCGCCGAATCCGCGGCCCGGCGAACCGGGGTTCATGCAGCAGAAGCGCCGCTACATCCTCTGCCGGCTCCCGCGCTTCGCCCGCAAGACCACCGCGCAGGGCGCGCCCAGCGACTTCACGCTCGAAGCCCGGGACGGCTCGGTCCGCTTCGACCTGATGGAAGCCGGCGCGCTCAAGCGGATCGCCGACTGGATCTACGCGCGCTTCGAGACCGACACCGACCGGCTCCTCGCCGCGAACTTCTTCGTCCACCAGACCGCGGTGATGCGCTACGCCAACGTGCCGACCGCGCTGAGCACCCAGCTTTCGTCGCTGAGCATCCTGCGCATGGGCTGCGGGCAGTGCTGCGCCTTCGCCGCGGCGCTGGCGGGACTCCTGGAGCACCTGCGCTGCGAGGCCACGGGCCGGACCTACCGCGCCACGCGCGTGGGCGTGCCGGGGCACGTCACGACGGTCGCGGAGTTCGGCGGGAAGTGGGTCCATCTCGACCCGTCGGTGGGGCGCTTCTATTTCCTGAGGGACGACAAGACTCTGGCCTCGATGGAGGACCTCCTCGCCGACCCGAGCCTCGCCGCGCGCGCCGGGAAGTACCTGGAGGCCTTCCACCGCAAAGCCAGCGAGGACCCCGAGGCGCCGATCTTCTACCGCCCCGAACGCGGCGTCTGGCCGTCGGGCGCGCCTGAGGCGTAGGGGAGTTCCGAGTTCCGAGTTCCGAGTTCCGAGTTCCGGAAACGGGGGCCGGGAACCGGGAGCCGGACCCCGGGGGATTGACGCTTGCAGCCGCCGTAGCGCCGGCGTCCCCGCCGGCTCGCGTGGGCGTCTCGCCCGCGCGTCTTCCAGTTCTTCCCGTTTCGCCCGCCGCCGCGTCCCCCAGGGACGCGATGAAAATAGCCCAGCCTTTCAAGGCTGGGACCGTGAGCGCCGCACCACGAACCCAGTCCCGCAGGGACGACTGAAACACGCGCGCGCGCCTCAGCCGTCCCTTCGGGACTTGATCGCAGGCGCTGCCTTGACCTCCCAGCCCTGAAGGGCTGGGCTATTTTCACGGCGTCCCGGCGGGACGCTCGCGGCGCCGGCATCTTCCGTACAGCGGGCGTGAATCCGCCGCGTGGCACGGGTGGCGAGCGCTGAAGGCTTGCTCTCACGAACCGCAATCGAGCTTCTGGCCGTCGTGGGACATCAGGTAGAAGACGGAATTCGTGTTGCCCAAATCGAGGCCCAGGTAACAATGCTTCATGGCGGCTCCTCCTTGAAAAAGGGTGATTGCTCACGGCGGAGTGTATCCGCCGCGGAGCCGCCTTTTCATGGCATCCCCGCCGAGAGTACGAAGTGGAGTGGCGGTCAAGAATTAACAGCGACGAGGCATAGCGAAATATGCAAAGTAGCTTCCAGAACTTTCTCACAACCTCGCAAGCGACCTTGAATGACATTATCACGGCGGGTTTTGCTTTTTGTGGGTTAGCTCTTGCCTTTGCCTACTTCGTGATGGAATGGGCCACTGGCAGAGTAAGGGATTTAGAATCATCCCAATTGCCGCGACGGGGCGCTCCAATGCTGGTGTGTTGGATCGGGGGTGTTGGCACCCTATTGAGTTCCATGCTGGGCGCGCATTTGTTTTTGTATCTTTACTTCGTACTCAATATGCGTACCACTTGGGTATTTGTTCCAATGATCTCATGTATGGCGGGCATACTGGCTTGGAATTGGATTACCTTAATTGGATTTCTGATTTGGTTTTTGCGCCACCCCAAGGAGCCGCCAAATGCGCCGCTGATTAAAGACTGGCGACGTTGGGAGAAGATTGTATTGGTACTGGGGTTTTTGGTTGTAGGGATCGGAGCTTGCCTGGAGGGCTGTTTCGGGGAAATCCTTGCTGCTCTTTTCGGTTTCCTCTTTGAATTGTGCGCCGCTTTCGGCGCGGGCGCATATTGGTCCATTCTTGGCGACTTACTACCCAGGGCAAGTTTGGTCGGAGACGATAAAGCGCAAGGTTGCTAAGGCACGATATTCGCGGCTGGTGGCCGGGAGGAAGGATGCCAAGGAGCAAGCGATAGCTTGCTTATGTAGTGTCCCCTTGGCTGGTGGCGCTGACTGAGGTTGGTTTGTGATCTGGTGCCACTGCGCTGCGGTACTCCGCAGCCAGTGCGAGACGCACACCCCGGATTCAACTCGCACGTAGACCCGAATGAAGTAACTTGAGTGGGCCACGCGATCCGGACGGCGAAGCACTGGCTGCCCACAGCCGCAGCCAGTGGCACCAATTCCTGGAAGGCACAAGGCGAGGCGAAGAGTGACAGTGCCACCAGCCCACTGTTGAGTGGAAGTATATGACAAACTCTGGCGTATTGGTTCCTTGGAAGAGCAGAAACTGGGTTTATTTTTCATGGAAAGTGACTTGCGGGGAACTTCCGCAAGGGAAGCCTGAATGTAAATGGGATGAGAATTCCAGGTCTGAAAATGATCCAGCATTCGAGTTAACAAAATGAAATTTAGAATTTCGTTAAAAAAACTATCTATAGTATTTATTGGGATAAGTGTTGTGCTTGGATGGTTTATATACTTATTAAACCATGATCCATATGAATCAATTGGTGAGGTTATATGCAATGGATCTAAAATAGAAATACTCCAAAAGTGGCCTCGTGAAATCCCTGGCGAAGGATTCAAAGTTCGTATCCTAGTCGACGGCCGATGTATAGAAGAGAAAATGGTTCCATTTCGATTGGGCATATATGGAGCTGAAGTAATTGAGGGCAATACTCTTAGACTTTATTCCGACCGCGAACACAGCGATTGGCTAGATATTCAAGTTCCTGAGTCCGAGCACGGAGAAAAGTGAAACGCCAAGCGAGGACCCTGTAGCGGCCAAGGCGACTGTAAAGGATGAAATGGAGTCGAAAGCGTGAAAGATGTGGAGCGGACGAAACAACTGCGGCCGCACTTCTCACGCACGGATACGGCGAAGGGCGTATGTGTCAAAAAAGTTCGAGAGTCGTAACCAGTCGCCGGGGCAAGAGGTCGAACGAGATTGGCCCAAGGACCCCGCGGGTGGCCCCCATAACCCCGTTATGGGGGCGCCGAAGGCGATGGCAACTTCATGAAAACCAATCGCGATCCTGAAATGCCGGGTTGTCTCCAGGTAAAGCGCGCCTTAAATTTTCGGCATGGCCTCCGCTCGACCACCACGCACGATCTTCGATCTCGAAGGCCATCTTCAGTTCGTCACCTTTTCCTGCTATCGAAAGTTTCAATTCCTGAGCCGAGACCGCTGCAAGCAGATCGTCCTGGCGCACCTCGACCGTTGGGGCTGGCAGGAGCGCGTCGGGGTCGTGGGTTACGTCGTGATGCCCGACCACGTCCATGCGCTGCTGCGCCCCGCGGAACCCGGACGCCTGAGTCCGTTCATGCAGCTTTGGAAACGCGAATCAAGCCGGCATATTCATGCCTTCCTCCGTCTGGGTGGCGGCGCCGCGCCCTTTGGCGCAAGGGTCCGCGACGACGCGGGCCGCGTGCACTGCTGGAACAAACGCTATTATCCCTTCAACGTGTACAGCATGAAAAAGGCGATACAAAAGCTGGAGTACATGCACCACAATCCCGTGCGGCAAGGCCTGGCGGAGGATCCGTGCGCCTGGGCCTGGAGCAGCGCCCGCTACTGGCAGCAAGGCATTCGCCCGCCCGTCCGCATGTGCGGGATCGAAGGGTCCTTTCCGTGGGAGCGGAGCGCGAAGCGAGTGCAGGCTTGAAAGGGCCGTGGCACGTTCTTCATGAGGTTGCCATCGGCTTCGCCGCCCCCATAACGGGGTTATGGGGGCCACCCGCGTTAGCCTAAACGACCTTAGATAGTTCCTATGTTGATTTCGGAAAGATAGCCATGGGAACTAGGTTTAGCCTCCGAACACTAATCCTGTTTGTTCTTCTCATCCCAAGCATAGTCATATCAGCTCTCCGCTGGAATCCATGGCGTCTTGTTTGGGCCTCCGGCCCCCTGAAGGGCGGTGCTGCCGAACTGGTATTCTCTTCAGATCAGAAATACCTCTGCTGTCGAAGTTTTGAGGGGTACTCATATCTAATTGATGCAAGCAATGGATCGTTGATTTGGTCGTTGAGTGCGCATTCAGAGCCAGTAGTTAGTATTGCCTTTCTTGGCAACGATCATTTCCTATCGTCTGGACGTGATGGAACTGTTAAAATACATGACATTCGAAGCAAGGCCACTAAGATTTTTCCGGCCGGCGACGATGGATGGTATTATGCATCTGCTCCATCGGGTGGGGGGAAAGTGCTTCTTGCAAATGATAAAGAGTCCAAAGTACTGGACTTGAGAACAGGAAGCGTACTTTTTTACTCTGCAGGCATCATCAGGGGTTTATAGCAAAGATGGGGCATTGATTCTTGGAATTAAGGGTGAGATGGAGGTATGGATATGGAATGGTCTTGATGGGTTTCCGATTCGCAAACTTGATTCTGGCTCTACTTGGATTACCGCTAACGTCCTGTCTGGCGACAATAGCCTGTATGGTTATGGGGACAAAGATGGGAATATCAGTGTCGGCTCTATATTCGGCAACAATAGGGGTCTACAATTCCGTCAAGGTCGTAAGGTTGTAGCTATTTCTTTTTCACCAGATATGTCGCGTGTGGCTAGTTGCCTTCCAGGCGCGTATATATGGGATTTGAGCAATGGATCTCTCGTATACGAATTCCATCATGGTGAACATGGCATTACAAGCGTGGCATTTGCCCCACAGGGGGATTATATCGCAATAGGTAATGGAGATGATACTGTAGCGATGTATGGCAGGATACACCCCGAATGGTGGTGGGGACACTTTTATCAGGTTGAAGTATGGCTCTCATTGTTGTTCATGGGATTGCTAATGAGCACATACATTGGCGGCAAGCGCGTGCAAGGTGTTCCTATGGCGGCCAAGCCCAGTGTGAAGGCCAAAAAGGAACCGGACGCGAAAGGAACGAGACGAGCCCCCGACCCTCCTGACCCCAAATACCCGTAGCCCATGGCTTCGGGCGGAGGCGCTGGAGCAGGCCGATGAGGATGCCCGAGTTGCCTGAAGCGCGTCCCATCGAGACGGTCTCGGTCGAACGGAAGGACGGGCAGTTCGTCGTGGTCGTCAGGCGCGGCGGGATCGAGGCCACGGGCGCGGACAAGGACGAGCAGACGGCGCTCTTCGCGGCGCGGAGCGCGTGAGGCACGGGGCGGCTGCGCCGACCCGTGGCACGGCGGGCAGGATGCTCGCGGTCCCGCCGACAGGACGCCGGCGCTCCGTGCCCGGGGTCCGGATGCCGGTTCCCGGTTTCCCGCCGCGGCGGCGGTCAGCGCGCCGGCTTGGCGTCTTCGGCGAGGATGCGGCGGCGGAAGTCTTCCCAGGTGCGGGTGAGGCCTTCGCGGCGGCCGACGCGGGGTTCCCAGCCCAGGAGCGTGCGGGCGCGGGTGATGTCGGGGCGGCGGCGGACGGGGTCGTCCTTGGGCAGCGGTTCGTTCACGATCCGGCTGCGCGAGCCGATGATCTCGACGATCTCCCGGGCGAATTCGAGGATGGTCACTTCTTCGGGGTTCCCGATGTTGACGGGTTCGTCGACGCCGGACTCCATGAGCCGGACGAGGCCGTCGACGAGATCGTCGACGTAGCAGAAGCTGCGGGTCTGGCTGCCGTCGCCGTAGATGGCGATGGGTTCGTCGCGCAGAGCGGAGCGCATGAAGTTGGGCAGGACGCGGCCGTCGTCGAGGCGCATGCGCGGGCCGTAGGTGTTGAAGATGCGGACGATGCGCGTGTCCACGTGGTTCTGGTGGTGGTAGCTCATGGTAAGCGCCTCGGCGAAACGCTTGGCTTCGTCGTACATGCTGCGCTCGCCGATGGGGTTGACGTGCCCCCAGTAGCCTTCGACCTGCGGGTGGACCTGGGGGTCGCCGTAGACTTCGCTGGTGGAGGCCAGCAGCATGCGCGCGCCCTTGGCCTTGGAGAGGCCCAGGGCGTTGAGCGTGCCCAGGGCGCCGACCTTGCAGATGTGGACGGGGTAGCGCGGGAAATCCTTGGGGCTGGCGGGCGAGGCCATGTGGAAGACGCGGTCGACGGCGCCGTTGACGCCGATGTAGCGGGTGACGTCGGCCTGGATGAAATGAAAGCGCCGGTTCTCGCGCAGGTGCGCGAGGTTGACGGGGGAGCCGGTGATCAGGCTGTCCACGCCGACGACTTCGTGGCCCTCGCCCAGCAGGCGGTCGACGAGATGCGAGCCGAGGAAGCCGGCGGCTCCGGTGACGACGATGCGCATGGAGACTCCATTCTGTAACCTGTGATCTGTAATCTGTATTCTGTATTCTGTAACGGCAAGACAGACAGATTACAGATTACAGATTACAGATTACAGATCACAGTCGTTCATACTACCTCGACGACCACCTCGCCGTCACCCACCACTCTTGCGCAACAGGCCATGCGGTAGGGCTGCCCCTTGACCTGGAGGAGTTCGAGCGTGCCGTCTTCCAGGTCGCCGACGGGATTGAGGTGCTCCCCGCCGGCGAGGACGCGGATGAGGTCCTGCCCGCAGAGGCCGCGGCGGCAGGAGTAGTGCATGGGGGCGCGGAGTTCCAGGAGCACCTGGAGGACGGACTTGCCCGGGGGCACTTCGCCTGCGTAGAGGGCGGGCTGGATGACGAGACGTCCCATGCCGCAATGCTCCAGCGGCCGGCCGCGCAAGGCTCGGCGCGCGCCGCCCTTTCGAGGGCCGGCCAGCGCCCCTACCTTACCCGTTTTTCGGGCGCGTGGGCAATTCGCGGCGCGCGCACGGGCCTCAGCGCGGTGCGAGTTCGGCGTCGGGGGGCTCGTAGAGCCGGATGTCGTCGAGGTAGGCGGCGGCGGCGGCCTTGTCGTCGCCGCGCCCCGCGGCGAAGACGAGGCGCTGCCCCGGCCCGTCGTCGAGCGCTTCGCGGTGGAAGGCGCTGAGGGGCTCGTCGAACCAGCGCCAGCGGTTGAGCGCGGCGTCGGCGGCGTCGAAGGTGAAGCGCTCGGCGCGGCCCTCGTGTTCGAGGTAGATCGTGACGCAGAGGGCGGGGCGGCGGGCCTGGAGGCGGTAGCGGAAACGGAGGCGCAGACGCTCGGGGACCAGCCGCTGCGCGGAGAGTTCGGCGCCGGCGCCGAAGGCGAAGCGCTCATGGTTCTCGAGCTTGGCGAGCGCGAGCATGCCGCCGCCGGCGGGGCGGCTGCGGTCGGGCATGGCGTAGGGCGTGGCGGACTCGCCGAAGTCGTGCGCGCTGAAGCCGCCGAGGTCCTGCCGGTCGAAGGCGGCTTCGAAGAGCGCGCGGGAGACGCCGGGGAAGGCGACGGCGCGCGGGCCGGCCGCGCGAGGTTCGGGCGGGGTTTCGCGGGTCGCGGTCGGCGCGGCTTCCGGCGCGGCCTCGGGCGCCGGGGCGGCGGAGAGCGCGTAGCCGAGGGCCAGGAGCAGCCCGGCGAAGAAGCCTCCCGCGGCCCAGACGAAGGCCGGCAGGCGGTCGGGGGCCTGCGGCGGCGGCGGCACGGCCCGTCCGCGCCCCGAGGAACCCGGCGGCGCGAGCGCGCCCGAACCGCGCCCCGGCGCCGCGCCGGCATGGATCGCCGCGAGCCGGCGCGAGGAGGGCGGGCGCTTGCGCGCGGTGAGGATGCGCGGCTCGGCGCCGGGCTCCTCGCCCGGGCGCTGCAACGGCAAACAGGCGCGATGATAGGGCTTGCCGTCGGGGCCGTTGAGGGCCTCGCCCGAAGGGAATTGATCCTCGGTGATGCGCATGCCGCATCGGTGGCAATAGACGATATGCATCGCGAGCCCCGGCGCCGCGGGCGGCGCCCCCCTGAGGCTATTATCGCCGCGCGGCGCGCAAGGGCAACCCATTGCGGAATGCGGATTGCGGATTGCGGAATGCGGAATGCGGAATGAACGGCAACGGCAACGGCAACGGCAACGGCACTCAGACCTCCAGCGTTTCCTGTGCATCGATTCCCATGCGGTTCCTTGCGCCCTCCGGGCCGCTGGGGCCGAGACGCCCCGCTGCGTCAAGGGCACTAGCCGCATCGGGCAATGCCGTTATGGTAAGCGGGTTCGTTCTTACAGCTTGGGTGCGGTCGCGTGCGCCAGGATCGAATCCGGCGACGCGGCCGGGAGCGCATGCGCGTGGCCGATGAACCTTCCGAAACTCCCCGTGGTCCGCTGACGGCGGTGCAGGGCCTGCCGCCGGGGATGCTGCGGGAAGCGCGGCGGAACCTGCTTGCGGCGGCGGGCCTGAGCGCGCTGTGCCTGACGCTGTATCTCCTGCCGGCGCCGTTCCGGCCGCTGACGGAGACGGCCGAGGCGCGGATCGGGGTCGTGGCCGGGGAAATGCTGCGCACGGGCGACTGGCTGGTGCCGCGGCTGAACGGGGAGGTTCGCGTCAACAAGCCGCCGCTGGCGTACTGGCTGGCGGCCTCGACCGCGCAGGCGCTCTATCCGGAAGGCAGCCGGCGGGCGGTGAACGCGGGTGCGGGCGAGGACGGCGCGCCGGCGGTTTACGTGCGGCGGGTGCCGGAACTGGCGGTGGTGTTGCCGTCGGCGCTGCTGGGCGCGGCGCTGGTCTTCCTGACGGCGGCCTTCGGGGCGCAGGTCTTCGGGCGGACGGCGGGGATTCTGGGCCGGGCTGATCCTGGGCTTCGGGCACCTGTTTTTCCGCTTCGCGCAGATGGGCACGCTGGAGATGCCGCTGGCGTTCTTCACCGCGGTGGCGCTCTTTTCGGCGGGCTGGATCGTCTGCGCTCCGAAGCCGGGGCTGGGGGCGATGCTGGGGCTGGGCCTGGGCCTGGGGCTGGCGGTGCTGGCGAAGGGGCACGTGCCGGTCGCGGTGGTGCTGCTGCCGTCGCTGGCCGTGGCCTTGTGGCGCGGGGGCTTCAACGGGCGGAAGGTGGCGCTTTACGTCTCGGGCCTGGTGCTGGCGGCGGCGGCGGTGGCGCCGTGGGCGCTGATCGTGCATTGGCGCGTGCCGGAGGCCTTCGACGTGATGTGGCGGGAGGTCTCGGACGCGGTGGAGGTGGCGAGCCACGACCAGAACGACCGCTGGGTTTACTATCCCTACAAGCTGCTGGATGGGCTGCTGCCGTGGACGCCGGTCCTGGCGCTGGGCTGGGCGCTCTCGCGGCGGCGGCGGCGCGAGGAGGCCGCGGAGCACGGCGCGCGCCCGCCGCGGCTGGAGGACTGGCTGGCGCGATTTTTCTTCCTGACGGTCGTGCTGGGTTTCGTGCTGTTCTACGCGGCGCCGAAGCAGCAGTACTACTACCTGCTCCCGCTGTACCCGGCGCTGGCGCTGGGCGCGGGGCAGGCGCTGGCGCGGCTGAACCGGCCCGGGGGGATCCATGAAGAACGCATGGCCTGGTTCCTGATCGCGCTGGGGCTGGCGCAGGGCGTGGCGGTGGCGCTGGCGCCGCAGTGGATCGGCTTCCTATTGTATCCGCTCACGATCCCGCTGGGGGTGCTGACGGCGGTGCTGTACTTCGTCGCGGCGCGGCAATGGGTGGAGGGCAACGGCGCGGGGGTGGCGCTGAGCATGGGCTTCGCGGCGTACGCGGTGCTGATCGGGCTGACGATGCTGGGCGCGCTGGACCAGCGCTACCGGCATCCGCTGGCGCGCGTGGCCGACGAGACGGCGTACGCGCTGCAGCACGGCTATCCGGAGCCGCCGCGGCTCTACGCGGTCCGCCCCGGGCAGCCGATGGAGGCGCTCTTGTACTACCTCGACGCGAAGCGGATCCACGGGCTGGACGAGCTGCTGGCGGAGTCGCTCGACGAGCAGGGCCATCCGCGCCCGAACGCGGAGGTCGCCGGGGGGCGGACGCGGATCGTGATCTGCCGCGCGGCGGTCGCGAAGGAATTGGGCTTCGAGCCGCCGTACCCGCCGGTCTTCCTGGGGCTGCTGCCGGAGAACGAGAAGATGCCGTGGGGGAAGTTGAAGGAGCTGGGGGAAGTAGGGGGGTAGTGGGTGCTGGGGCGGCGGAGTTTTTTGGGGAGCGCCGGCATGAAGGACTGGGGTTGTTCCTTCCTTGCGGCAACATTCGCGCTATTGAGTTGCTTCGGTACCATCCATTGGTTGTCTTGGGGCTCAACAAAAAATCTGATCCTTCTTGCAGTTATCGTGTTCGTCCCGGTGATGGTTACGGCCAAGCTACTACTCTTGCTCTACCGCTATCAGAAGGCCCAAATGCACCGTCACGGCCTAATCCCAAGGGTACCCGGACTAGAAACCGAAATGAATTCGGAGACATTGGATATTCCGAAAGATGAAAAGTAGGTCCGAGTCATGAGGGTGGATGTGCTGGTTGCGGCGAGTCGCATGTTGTGAACCCAGGCTTTTCTTTGGGCATATCAAATAAAAACTAAAGCATTGGGTAGATTGCTGAAGACGCGAGACAGGCTTCGCATCTCGGCGGAGACTGGAGGCAGGCGGCACACCACTTCGTGGTGTGGCACCATGGGGAGACGACGCGGGAGGCTGGCGATTGCAGGTGGGGAGGGTAGGTGCGGCGTGGGCGACACGCCACTGCGTGGTGTGGCACCATCACGGACGACGCGGGAGGCTGGCGATAGCAGGTGGAGAGGGCAGGTGCGGCGTGGAAGGCACACCACTTCGTGGTGTGGCACCATGGGGAGACGACGCGGGAGGCTGGCGATTGCAGGTGGGGAGGGTAGGTGCGGCGTGGGCGACACGCCACTGCGTGGTGTGACACCCTCGGGGAGCGACGCGGAGGGCGGGGTGCTTCAGGAGGTAACTCGGAGTCTGGACGGTTCCGGTAGCGTCCGGCCCCGGCCCTCAGCGCGTGCCGCGGTAGACCTCTTCGACCTGCGCGGCGATGCGGTCCCAGGTGAAGCGCTGTTCGACTTTGCGGCGGCCGTTCTTGCCCATTTTGCGCGTCTTCTCCCAGTCGGCGGTGATCTGGCCGAGGCCCCAGGCGATGGAGTCGGGGTGGTCGTAGATCGAGTAACCGTCCACGCCGTGCTCGACGAACTCCCCCGGGCCGCCGTTCTTCGTCGCGACGACGGGCTTGCGCGCGGACCAGGCTTCCAGGATCACGATGCCGAAGGGTTCGTTGCGGCTGGGGACGACGACGGCGTCGCAGGCCTTGAAGTAGGCGCGCAGGCGGGCGGGTTCGACCTTGCCGAGCCAGCGGGTGTTGTGCTCCATCGTGGCGCGGGTCTTGTGTTCGAGGTCCCAGCGCATCTCGCCGTCGCCGGCGAGGACGAACATGGCGGTGGGGACGTGGCGCAGCAGCATGGGCATGGCCTCGACGAGCAGGTCCACGCCCTTCTGATACACGATGCGCCCGGCGAAGAGGAACATGGGGGCCATGGGGTGGATGCCGAGGCCGACCTTGACCTCGCCGGCGTCCACGTCGAGGTCGAAGAGTTCCGGGCGCACGCCGTTGTAGATCACGCAGAGTTTGTCGTCGGGGGCCTGGTAGAGCCAGGCGACCTCGTGCTTGAGCGCCTGCGAGACGCAGACGACGCGCTCGGCCTGATAGATGCCCTGCCATTCGGCGTGGCGGACGGCCTCGCTGGGCCCGCCGTGGATCTTGTTCCCCGCGCGCCCGAATTCGGTGGAGTGAATGGTCAGGATGCGCCGCGCGGGGCACTGGCCCTTGAGCAGGGACATGACCTCGGCGGTCATCCAGTCGTGGGCGTGAATGACGTCGAACTCGCCGGTGAGCGCGCGGGTGGTGAAGAAGTGGTGCTCGAAGGCGCGGCACATGTTCCACATTTCGTAGAGGAAGTCGTCGTGCCGGTCGTAGCCGCAGCGGTGGACGTAGACGCCTTCGATGTGTTCGTAGTGCTCCTGGTCGCCGCGGGTGGTGCCGGTGAAGAGGTGGACCTCGTGGTCGCGGCGGGCGAGGGCGCGGGCGAGTTCGCTGACGTGGACGCCCACGCCGCCGACGGCGACGGCGTCGAGGGATTCCCACGAGAAGAGGGCGATGCGCATGGAGGCCGGATCCAGGTGATGGCGCGCGCGAAGGCTACTCGCCGGGCGGGGCGGGCGGCTTGACGGGGGCTTGCTCCCCGGTCTTGGCGGTCTTCTCCGCCGGCGGTGCGGCGGTCTTCTGAGCGGGCTTGGGCGGCGGGGCGGCCTTGGGCCAGTCGTCGGTGCGGAAGGGCGTCGCGGGCAGGCCTTCCTTATTATAGAGGTTGCACTCGGGAGAATTGGCCCAGGCGTAGCGGACGGCGACGGGCGCGGCGACCTTCTCGCTGCTCACCACGACCGTCTCGCCCTCGATCTTCGCGTCGGCCCAGACGAACTCCTTGTCCTCGCCGCAGACGGCGAAGCCCTTGAGCGGCTCGCCGCCCTGCGCGGCCAGCCCGCCGCCGACGTGCTTGAAGTGGAGCGTGGCCTTGCCGCCGGCGACGTCCATCTTTTCATAAACGGGCCCGGAGTAGACGAGGTCCTCGCCGTAGGCGAGCTTGCGCGCGGCGAGGGCGAGGCGCTTGCCGACATCCTGTTTGTTGCGGGGATGGATGTCTTTCTCGTCGCCGATGTCGATGATCACGGCCATGCCGGTGTTGGGGAGCTTGAGCGTGTTGAGCTGGGTTTCGCGGAGGCGCGGCCAGTTGTCGTCGGTGGGCTGCTCGGCGCGGGCCATGAAGTTGGCGAGCTGGACGAAGAGGAAGGGGAAGTCGCCCTGCCCCCACTGCGCGCGCCAGTCGGAGATCATGGTCGTGAAGAGCTTCTCGTAGCGCGCGTAATCGCCGGAGTTGGATTCCCCCTGGTACCAGATCGCGCCTTTGATGGCGTACGGCAGGAGCGGGGCGACCATGCCGTTCCAGAGCCCCGAGGGGCGGTGGGGGTTGTCGGGGCCCATGGGCGGATTGGGCTGGCGGGGCGGCTTTTCGCCCTTGGCCTTGGCCTCCTCGACCTGCTTCTTCCAGGCCTCGACCTGTTCGTCGTGCTTCTTCTTGCGCTCGTCGTAGCCTTCCATGGCCTTGTCGTAGGCGTCGAGGTAGCCCTTGAGGGCCTCGTCGGCGGCGAGGGCCTCGCGGCGGGTCCAGGCCTGCGCGGGGGTGCCGCCCCAGGAGGTGTTGAGCAGGCCGATGGGGACGTTGAGCTGGCGGTGCAGGTCGCGGGCGAAGTAGTAGGCCACCGCCGAGAAGCCTCCGGCGGTCTTGGGCGAGCAGACGACCCAGGCGCCCTGGCCGTCGGCGGCGGGTTCGCCGGCGACCGCGCGCTTGACCTTGAAGTGGCGGATCCGCGGGAAGTCGGCGGCGGCGAGCTCCTCCGGCGCGTTGTTGCTGTTCTGGACGACCCACTCCATGTTCGACTGTCCCGAGGCGACCCAGACGTCGCCGACCAGGACGTCCGGGACGGTCAGCTTGTTGGCGCCCTCGACGGTCAGCTCGAACGGCCCGCCGGCTTCCATGGATTCCAGGACGACCTTCCAGGCGCCCTTCTCGTCGGCGGCGGCGCTCACGCTCTGTCCGTTGAAGGCGACGGCGACCTTCTCCCCGGCGCCGGCCGTGCCCCAGACGGGGACCTTGACGCCGCGCTGGAGGACCATGTGCTCGCCGAAGACGCCGGCGAGCTTGACCTCGGCGCGCGCGGATGAAGCCAAGATCGTCACGACCATGACTGCCATGGCGCGTTGCGAGAGATTGCTGAACATGATCCACCGTCTCCAGTAGTCTGAATGCATCGCCTGTGCCACGATAGGCCGGTTATACGATCAATCCGCGCGCCGCTCAAGCGGCGCCGCATGTGTTCCAGGAGGACCGCCCCGATGCCCGACCAGATCGAGATCTGCCGTCAAGCCGCGCTGGCGCTGCTTAAGCCAAGCCCGCGCGACCTCCAGCACGGCCTGGAGGTGCACGCGCGGAGCCTGGTCGTGGATAGCTATGGCTTCGCTCCACGCGCCGCCCGGGACGGCGAAGCCTATCAGGCGGCCTGGGAGGCCGGCGCCTCCGACTTGGAACTGAAGGACCTCGACGAGGAGCAGCGGCAGACGCGCGTGGCGACCGATGTGCGAGAGCGCGAAGCCTTTCGCCGGGCCTGGGAAGCCGCCGGCGTGACGTGCATCCTGCAGAACGCGGGCGAGGAAGGCGAGTCGGTGCCGCGGCTGTTGAAGCGCCTCGCACGCTTTACTTACGTCACCGATTTGCTCCCGGACCTGCTCGCGCGCGCGCTGACGCCGGCGGACATCCGCGCCGCGCACCGCGCCGGCAAGCGTTGCCTGTATCTCACCTGCAATGGCGTTCCGCTGGCTGGGGAGCGGTACGATGTCCACCACGAACTGGGCTTCGTGCGGATCTTCTTTCAACTCGGCGCGCGCATGATGCACCTCACCTACAACCGGCGGAACTCGATCGGCGAGGGCTGCGCGGAGGCCGGCGACGGCGGACTGAGCGACTTCGGGCGCCAAGCCGTGGCGGAACTCAACCGCGCCGGCATCATCCCGGACGTGGCGCACTCGAGCTGGAAGACGTGCCTCGACGCGTGCGCCGCGAGTTCCAAGCCGGTGGCGATCAGCCATGCGACCTGCCACGCGCGGCATGCGCATATCCGCGCGAAGTCCGACGAGGCGATCAAAGCCGTCGCGGGAACCGGCGGGTTCATGGGCGTCTGCGGCGTGCCGGCGTTCCTGGGGAACGGGCGACATCCGCGCGTTGCTGGATCACTTGGTCTACCTGAAGCAGCTCGTTGGCTGCGACCACATTGCGATCGGGACCGATGTCGCGCACGCCTCGCCATATGCCCAGGAGGAGCAGGCGAAGATCGCGGCGCGCGGGCGGCGGCAGCATCCGCGCTGGGGCGGCTTCTGGCCGCCGGGGTCGGGGCTGGACGATCCGGCATGGAACCGGCCGGAGCAGAAGCAGAGCCTGGCCTGGACCAACTTCCCGCTCTTCACCGTGGGCCTGGTGCAACGCGGCTTCAGCGAAGAGGAGATCCGGAAGGTTCTCGGCGAGAACGTGCTGCGCGTCGCCGAAGCGACGCTGCCGCAGGAGTTCATCGCGCGGGACCGGGCGGGCGCTTGAGCGCGGCCGCCGGTCAGGCGCAAGCGACGATGCGGCCGTCCTTCAGGAAAGGCTCGGCCATCTTGACGCTGCCGTCGGGGCGGACGATCGGCTTGGCGGAGAACTGCGTGAGATACAACCGGCGCAGGGCGCCGGTGTGGTTCGGCCCGCTGCGATGGAAGGTGTAGCAACTGAAGACGATCAGGCTGCCGGCGGGGGCGAGCACGGGGATGCCGGGATCGTCGCCGTGGTAGCCGATCCAGTCTCGGGACTCCGGCTCGACGACGTGCTCGACCTTCTCCCGCGTGCCGGCGCGGCCGTACGGCAGGATGTGGAGCGTGCCGTTGGCCTCGCTGAGGTCGTCGAGGGCGCATAGGATCGTGACGAAGGGCGGATTGTCGAACTTGATGTAGCCGGCGTCCTGGTGCCAGCCGAACTTCATGCCGCCGCCGCCGCCCTTGACGACGAACTGTTCCAGGGAGAGGTAGGCCTCGCCGCCGACGGTGGCGCGGCAGACGCCGGCGAGCAGGTCGGAGTAGATGAACTCGCGGAGCGGCTGGCGTTCGCGCGCCAGGTAAGGGATGAAGTAGCGCTTGTCGCGGAAGTTCAGTTCGCAAACGGTCGGGTCGCTCGCGTCGATGCGCCGGTTCATGTGTTCGATGCCGAGCGCGCACTCGGCGCGCAGGACCTCGATCCGTTCACGGGGCACCGCGTTCTCGACGGCGAACCAGCCTTCGTCTTCGTATTGGCGGCGGTGCTCGGCGGTAACGAGGGCGGGGGCGGCGGCGAGCGCGGGCATGGGCGGGTCCTTTCTTCTTTATTCTCGTGAATTGTCTGTCTGCCTGGAATGTACCCCGGTGCCTGAGTCTGGACTTCTCAAGAGCCGCCCGAATAGTTATCATTTTTTGTCGAGCCCGGGAGCCTGCCGCGATGCGCCGCGTGATCCTGCCGCTGCCCCGCGAACTCGACGGGGATCTCTGGCTTAGTCCCATCGGCGCCCAGGCCGCGCCGGCCGCGCGGCGGCTCGGGCATGCTCACGCGGAACTGGAATTGAACCTCGTGGTGCGCGGGAGCGGTGCGTATCTGATCGACGGGCGGCGGGTGGCGCTGAGGCCGCGGAGCCTGGTCTGGCTCTTTCCCGCGCAACACCACCTCATGCTCGACGATGCGCCGGACCTGGAAATGTGGATCGGGGTCTTCAGGCCGCGGCTGCTGCGCGCGGCGTGCCGGAGCGCGGGCAGCCGGACGCTGGCGCGGCAGCGCGTCGAGACGCCGCTGCAGAAGCGGCTGGCGGCGGAAGCCGCGGCGCGGCTGGAGCGGCTCTTCGAGGAAGTCGCCGAATCGCGGGGCCGGCCCGACGCTTTCAATGCGGGACTGGCCTTCGCGGCGCTCGCGGCTTGGGGGCTGTTCTCGGACGCGGACGAGGCGGGCCCGGGCACGGACGTCCATCCGGCCGTTGAGCGCGCTGCGCGGCTGCTGCGCGAGGAACCCGGCGGCGAGCTGAACCTGGCGGGCCTGGCGCGCCGCGCGGGCTTAAGCCCCGCGCGCCTCTCGCGGCTCTTCAAGCAGCAGACCGGCGTGAGCCTGACGCAGTACCGCAACCGCTTCCGGTTGGAACGCTTCCTGGAGCTGTACGGCGAGGGGCAGCGGCGGAGCATGCTGCAAGCGGCGCTGGAGGCGGGCTTCGGGAGCTACCCGCAGTTTCATCGGGTCTTTCGCGCGCGGATGGGCGTGGGGCCGCGGGGGTATCGGAGGAAGAAGGACAGCAATCAGTAAACAGTAAACGGCCAAGTGTCAGCAACCCCTAGTCACTTGAGTGTCAGCAATCCCTGGTCACCATCAGCCTCTAAACGGCCAATTCAGGAGGCGGATGTGAGACAAAAAACAAGCTCGCCCAGCGACGCCGAGAGATGGTTCGGCTGGCGCGCCGCGGCGTCTCCCTGCGCGAGGTCGCCCGCCGCTTCGGCGTGTCTCTGGGCACCGTCCAACTCTGGGTCCGGCGCGCCCATGGACAACGGCTCGACCGCGTCTGCTTTGACGACCGGCTCGCGGGCGCGCCACGCGCCGCCAACCGCCTCGCCGAGGATCTGGAAGACTTGATCCTCGACCTGCGCCGACAACTCAAAACGCACAGCGCGCTCGGCGAGCACGGCGCCGCGGCCATTCGTCGCGCCCTCCAGGAGCAGGGCGGGCCGCAGCCGGCCGTGCGGACCATCGGCCGCGTGCTCGAACGCCGTGGCGCGCTCGACGGCCGCCGCCGTCTGCGCCGGAACCCTCCGCCACGTGGCTGGTACCTGCCCGAGTTGGCTGCGGGCCGCGCGGAACTCGACAGCTTCGACTTCATCGAAGACCTGCGCATCGCCGGCGGGCCGCTGCTGGACGTGCTGACGGGTGCCTCGCTGCACGGCAACTTGGCCGATGCCTGGGTAAGCGCACAACCCACGACGCCGCTGGTGCTTAGCTGCCTGCTGGCGCGCTGGCGACGCGATGGTTTGCCAACCTATGCCCAGTTCGATAACGACACGCGCTTTCAAGGCGGCCACAATCGGCCGGACGTCTTTGGCCGCGTCACACGCCTGTCCCTGCAACTGGGCGTCGTCCCGGTCTTCGCGCCGCCGCGCGAACCGGGCTTCCAGAACGCCATCGAAAACTTCAACGGGCGCTGGCAGCAAGCCGGCTGGCGCCGCTTCCAAGTCGCCTCGCGGGAGGAACTCCAGGCCCACGCCGAGCGCTACACGGCGGCCTTCCGAGCGCGGTATACGGCGCGCCAGGAGGCCGCGCCGAACCGTCGAGCCTTCCCGCAGCCATGGCGCCTGAAACTGGAACCCCTGCCCCAGGGCCGTTTGATTTTCCTGCGCCGTTGCAATGCGCAAGGCCGCTTCGACATGCTCGGTCACCGTTTCGTCATCGGCCGCCATTGGGGCCACCGCCTGGTCCGGGCCGAAGTCGATCTGAAGGCCGAGCGCATCCGCGTCTACGGGCTGCGCCGCAGGGAACCGACCGTCCAGCCACTGCTGCAAGAGTTTCATTACCAGCCCCAATTGCGACCAAAATTCCATTGACCCGAACGGCTTCCCGATGACAGTTTTGCTGACCCCAAGTGACTAGGGGTTGCTGACACTTGGCCAGTAAACAGTAAACAGTGAACAGTGAACAGTGAACAGTAACAGCAAACGGCCTCCGAAGAAGCCGTTTGCCGTTACTGTTCACCGTTCACTTACTTATACATGGGCAGGTAGCGGTAGTAGACCTCGAGACAGAGGCAGCCGAGGGCGGTCTGGCCGACGCGGCCCCAGTTGTCGCTGTAGGCGCCGACGGGATCCCAACTGCCGTCCTCGTCGCCGCCTTGGCGCTGGTTCTCGCAGAAGGCCTTCTTCATCGCTTCGTTCCAGTCCTTCCAGGCCGGGCCGCCCTGCTGGAAGGCGCAGAGGGTGCCATAATACCAGTAGTAGAGGTCCACGCTGGAACCGTTCGCGTCCCACTTGGGCACGCCGCCTTTGTTGACGAAAAGGTTGACGCTGCCTTCCAGGTCTTCTTTCTTCCAACCCAGGAACTGGCGGCAGAGGGTGCCGATGGCGGTGAGGCGGTGCGCGGAAGCGGCGTGCTCGTTGGTCGTCTGGTACCAGTAGGTGCTGCCGCCGTAAGCGTCCGCGGCCTTGTGCTCGACGCTGTCCAGGAAGCGGATCGCGCCTTCGAAGGAACCGGGATCGACGTGCAGGCCGGCGGCCTTGGCGGACTTGAGCTGCATGACGAACCAGCCGCTGACGGAGAGGTCCGCGGGGGACTTGGGCTGGTAGCGCCAGCCGAGTTTCTCGGAGCCATCGCCTTGCTGGTGGACGTTGACGCTGTAGTCGATGGCCTTCTGCGCGGCGGCCTTGGTTACTTCCGAGCGGCCCATGCCGGCGGCTTCGGCCAGCGCCATGCCGGCGATCGCGTGCGGGTACCCCGTGCCGCGGTGCCCGCCGGCGTCGGTCGAATCGAAGACCAGTCCGCTGTCCTGCTGCCTGGAGATGAGCCACTTCGTGGCGCGGCGGACGTGATCCTTGAACTCGCCGACCTTCTCGGTGTGCCCCGCGCCGAGGAAGGCCAGGAGCGCGAAGCCGGTGCAGGCGGTGTCGGTCTTGTAGCGGCTGGCGTACTTGGAGGTGTCCCAGTGGCCGTCGGGTTCCTGGTGCTTCGCGAGCCAGCGCAGGGCGTTTTTGACGGCGTCTTCGGTGGCCGGCCCGCCGCCGCCGTTGCGCAGGGCGCGGTTCTTGTCGCCGCCAAATCGGGTGCCGTACTTGCCGCCGCCGCCGCCGTTCAGGCCGAGCGCCGCGGAGACCCCCTGGCCTGCAAAGTCGACGTCGGAGATCTTATCTTCTTCGCCCTTGGCCATCTGCGTGTTCATGTTGTCCATGGTCTCGGCCTGTTCGGCGACTTCCATCTGCTCGTGGACGAAGACCAGGTTCTCGACCGGATCCTGTTCGCTTTCGAAGGTCACCGGCTGGGGTTTCAGGGCCGGCTTGCGCGGTTCTTCTTCCTTCGGCGGCGGGTCCTGCACTAACGAGGTGTCGATGACGATTTCTTGGGCAGTGGGGCGGAAGATGGCCATGCCGATGAGCGTCAGCAGCAGCAGCAACAGCGCGTGGAACGAGCCGCTCACGATCCACCACGGCGCGGCGCCCAGGTTGTCCAGCAGCGCCTGCGCGGCGCCGGGCCGGTTTTCCTGCGCATCAAGCAGCGCTTCGTCTGCCAGTATGTCCTTTTCGTAGGCGTCCATGGTCCTGCTCCTTTTTCCGCGAGCCCCTTGCCGACCTGCTTCGTACAGGGCGCTTAACGCGGCGCGGCGCTCGAGGTTCACGGCGTTGCAAGATTCTCGCGGTTCGCCCGCACGTGCCTTGATTCGAGCCGCCGCGCCGGCCGGCGGATCCGGACGCTTGGGCGCTTCGCAATGCCCACTGGCGCGACCCGAACTTTTGGCTAACCTGCTCCCATGCCGCTCGACGCCTTCCATCCGGCCGTGCGCCGCTGGTTCGAGACGAACCTGGGCGAGCCGACGCGCCCGCAGCGCGAGGGCTGGCCGGCGATCCGCGCAGGCCAGCACACGCTCATCGCGGCGCCGACCGGCAGCGGGAAGACGCTCGCGGCGTTTCTGCACGCGCTCGACGCGCTGCTGCGGCAGGGTCCGAACCTCCCCGACGCCACGCAGGCGCTCTACGTCAGCCCGCTGAAGGCGCTGAGCAACGACATCCAGAAGAACCTCGAGAAGCCGCTCGCCGAGATCGCCGCGGAGGATCTGTTCCTGCCCGAGGTCCGCGTGCTCGTGCGCACGGGCGACACGCAGGCGAAGGAGCGCGCGGCGATGACGCGCCGCCCGCCGCACATTCTGGTCACGACGCCGGAGAGCCTGTACATCCTGCTCACGACGGAGAAGGGCCGGCGGATGCTCTCGACGGTGCGGACGGTCATCGTCGACGAGATCCACGCGCTGGCGCGGGACAAGCGCGGGAGCCACCTGGCGCTTTCGCTGGAACGGCTGGAGGCGCTGGCCGGGCCGGTGCAGCGCGTGGGGCTTTCGGCGACGCAGAAGCCGCTGGACGAGATCGCGAAGTTCCTCGTGGGCGCGCAGCGCGAATGCACGGTCGTGGACGGCGGGCACCTGCGCGAACTCGACATCGCCGTGGAGGTCCCTCCGTCGCCGCTCCAGACCGTCTGCAGCCACGAGCAATGGGACGAGATCCACGCGCGGCTGGTCGAGCTGATTAACGCGCACCGCACGACGCTGCTCTTTGTCGGCACGCGGAAGCTCGCCGAGCGGCTCGCGGCGCGGTTGAGCGGGCTCTTGGGCAAGGACCGGGTCACGTGCCACCACGGGAGCCTCTCGCGGGCGCACCGGCTGGACGCCGAGCAGCGGCTGAAGGCGGGGAAGCTGCGCGCGCTGGTGGCGACGGCCTCGCTGGAACTGGGCATCGACATCGGCGAGGTGGACCTGGCGATCCAAATCGGGAGCCCGCGCTCGATCGCGACGTTTCTGCAGCGCGTGGGGCGCGCGGGGCACGGCGTGGGGCGGGTGCCGAAAGGGCGCCTGTTCCCGCTGACGACGGACGAACTGGTCGAGGCCGCGGCCCTGCTGCGCGCGGTGGGGCGCGGGGAGCTGGACCGCATCCCGCAGCCGGAGCGGCCGCTGGACATCCTCGCGCAGCAGCTCGTCGCGGCCTGCGTGCCCGAGACCTGGGACGAGGACGACCTGTTCCAGGTCGCGCGCCGGGCGTGGCCGTACCGCGAGCTGAGCGCGGAGGATTTCGACCGGGTGCTGAAGATGCACGCCGCCGGGCGGCGCGCGCTGCTGCACCGCGACGGCGTCAACCGGCGCGTGCGTGCGACGAAGCGCGCGCGGCTGGCGGCGCTGCTCAACGGCGGCGCGATCCCCGACCAGGCCGATTACCGCGTGCTCCAGGAACCCGGGGAGGTCTTCGTCGGGACGATCAACGAGGACTTCGCGGTCGAGTCCAACGGCGGGGACATCTTCCAACTCGGGAACGCGTCCTGGCGCGTGCTGAAGGTCGAGTCGCGCGCCGGCGTGATGCGCGTGGCCGACGCGCAGGGTGCGCCGCCGACGATTCCGTTCTGGATCGGCGAGGCGCCCTCGCGCACGGCGGAACTCTCGGAGGAAGTGGGGCGCTTGCGCGAGGAGGCGCGCGACGAGGCGCAGCTCCAGGCCGAATGCCGCCTGCCGCACGCCGCGGCGCGGCAGGTGCTCGACTACCTCGCCGAGGGCAAGCGCGTGCTGGGCGCGACGCCGACGCAGAAGCGGGTCGTCGCGGAGCGCTTCTTCGACGAGTCCGGCGGGCAGCAGCTCGTCATCCACGCGCCCTTCGGCGGGCGGGTGATGCGCGCGTGGGGTCTGGCGCTGCGCAAGCGCTTCTGCCGCGGTTTCGGCTTCGAGCTCCAGGCCGCCGCGAATGAAGAAGCGCTGCTGCTCTCGCTGGCGCCGACCAACAGCTTCGCGCTGGAGACGGTCTTCGATTTCCTGCATCCGAACAGCGCGCGGCAGGTGCTCGAACAGGCGGTGCTGACCGGCGGGCAGTTCGAGACGCGCTGGCGCTGGAACGTGCAGCGCGCGCTGCTGGTCGAGCGGAGCCAGGCGGGCAAGCGCGTCCCGGCGCCGCTGTTGCGGATGCGCAGCGACGACGAGCTGCAGCGCGCGTTTCCGCAGGTCGCCGCGTGCCCCGAGAACCTCCCGCCGGGGCCGCTGGAGGTCCCCAGCGACCACCCGCTGGTCGCGCAGACGCTCGCGGACTGCCTGACGGAACTGCTCGACGCCGAGGGCCTGGTGCGGGTGCTCGAGGGACTGCGCGACGGGACGATCGAGCGCGTCGCGGTGGACACGCCGGAGCCGTCGGCCTTCGCGCGCGGGATCCTCAACGCGATGCCCTACTCGTTCCTCGACGACGCGCCGCTTGAGGAGCGCCGCACGCAGGCCGTGGTCCAGCGCCGCGCGCTGAACCCGCGGGCGGCCGACGAGATCGGGCAACTCGACCCGGACGCCGTCGCGCGCGTGAAGGACGAGGCGTGGCCGCATCCGGAGCACGCCGAGGAGGTCCACGAGGCGCTCCTGTGGATGGGCTACGTCACCGAGGCCGAGGCGCGCGCGTACGGCTGGTCGGCGTGGCTGGACGAACTGGCCGCCGCCGGGCGGGTGCGGCGCGAGGGCGAGCGTTTCTTCGCCGCCGAGGCGGCGCGCGAGCCGAAGGACCTTTTGCGCGGCCGGATGGAGGCGCTGGGGCCGGTCTTCGATCCGCCGAAAGAAGAACTCGCCGACTTCCTGGCGCTCGAGAACGAGGGCGCGGTGCTGCGGGTGCGGATGGAAGGCCGCGCGGGCTGGTGTGAGCGGCGGCTGCTGGCGCGGATTCACCGCTATACGCTGGAGCGGCTGCGGCGCGAGATCGAGCCGGTCAGCGCGGCGGAGTTCCTGCGCTTCCTGGGCGTCTGGCAGCACGCCGACGACGGCGCGCAGCTCGAGGGCCCGGCCGGCGTCGCCGAAGTCATCCGGCAACTGGCCGGCTTCGAGGTCCCCGCCGCGGCCTGGGAGCGCTTCGTCCTGCGGCAGCGCGTGCGGAACTACTCGCGCGAGTGGCTGGACCAGCTCACCCTGGGCGGGCAGGTCGTCTGGGGCCGGCTCTGGGGCGAGGGGACGGGGCCGATCAAGACCGCGCCCGTCTGCCTGCTGCCGCGCGAAGACCTGCCGAAGTGGCTGGGCCTGGCCAAGCCGCCGGAAGGCGGCGCGGAAGGGCTGGGTTCGTACGCCCGCGCGATCCTGGATCCGATCCGCGCCCGCGGGGCGCTCTTTCCGCAGGAGTTGTCCGCCGCCGCGGAACTGCTGCCGGAGCATTTCGAGGGGGGGCTGGGCGAGCTGATCGGGAAGGGGCTCGTGACCTGCGACAGCTTCGGCGGGCTGCGCGCGCTGATCGTCCCGCCCTCGCAGCGCGTCCACGGCGTGGCCGGTTCGGGGCGCTGGAGCCTCTTCCGCGGGCTTGAGTCCCCCCTCCCTTCACGGGAGGGGGCAGGGGGAGGGCTTGGGGCAGCGGCCGGGGGCCGTACTGCAGGGCGTCCCGCCCGCCCGTTATCCCGATGCCGCGGGCCTGTCCGCGCCCGATCCCGAATTCATCGCGCGGCGCCTGCTGCGGCGCTGGGGCGTGGTCTTCAAGCGCGTGCTGGCGCGCGAGAAGCTGCCGCTGCCGTGGTGGGAACTGCTGCGCGTCTTCCGACGCATGGAACTGCTCGGGGAGGTCCGCGGCGGGCGCTTCGTCGCGCGCTTCGACGGCGAGCAGTTCGCGCTGCCGGAGGCCGTCACCGTCCTGCGCAAGCTCCGCCGCGCCGGCCCGCGCGGGCCGCTTACCGTCAGCGCCGCCGATCCGCTGAACCTGCAAGGCATCCTGACGCCGGAAGAGCGGGTGAGCCCGCTGGAGCAGCGGATGGTGCGGGTAGGGTAAGGACGGCAGTAAACAGTAAACAGTGAACAGTAAACAGTAAACAGTGAACAGTGAACAGCGAACGGTGAACAGTGAACAGTGAACAGCGAACGGTGAACAGCGAACAGCGAACAGCGAACAGCGAACGGTGAACAGTGAACGGCATACGACCGTGCTGTTGCCGTTACTGTTCACCGCTCACTGTTTACTGTTCACTGATCTTTGCTATCGACCGTTCACGGCCTTCTCCGCCGCGGGGCGGAACAATTCCTTGGCTTCCTTGACCGGCAGGGGAATGCGGCAGCCGGCGGCCTGGCGGTGGCCGCCTCCGCCGAAGCGCTTGGCCAGCGCGCAGGCGTCGATCTCGCGGACGCTGCGGATGCTGATCTTGGTCTGCTTGCCGCCTTCGACGGCATAGAAGAAGAGGGCGAGCTTGGCGCCGGCGAGCGCGCGCGGGATGCCGGGGAATTCCTGGGTCGTTTCCGGCCCGCAATGGGTCTTCTCGAAATCGCTCTGGGTGAGGGTGATCGCGCAGATGCGCCCCTTGCGCCAGACCTCCATGCTGGTCCGCGCGCGGGCTTCGAGGTCCAGTTCGGCCAGCGATTTGTTCAGGTAGATGCGCCGCCAGAGGTCCTCGGGGTCCACGCCGTATTCGACGAGCGCGGCGGCCATGCGCAGCACGCGGGGCGTGGTGTTGGAGTACGCGAACTGCCCGGTGTCGGTGACGAGGGCGACGTAGAGCGCCTCCAGGGCAATGCGCGGGACGGGCCAGCCGAGGCAGGACGCGAGGCGCCAGACGAGTTCGCCCGCCGCCGAGGCCTTGTGGTCCACCCAGTTGACGTCGCCGAAGTTGTTGTTGGAGACGTGGTGGTCGATGTTGATCACGGTGGCGCCGGCGATCTGAGCGGGGACGACGGCGCTGAGGCGGTCCACGTCGGTGGTGTCGAGGACGATCGCCAGGTCCGCGGGGTAGCGGCGCCGGGTCTCGATCTTGGCCCGGCGCTTGAGCACCGGGTGGTCGAAGAGGAAGTGGAAGCGTTCGGGCAGGCTGGTCTCGAGGAGCACGTGGGCGTCGTAGCCTTGATCGAGCAGCGTGGCGCCCAGGGCGATGGTGCTGCCGAGGCAGTCGCCGTCGGGGCGCTCATGGCCCAGCACGACGATGCGCTTGGCCTTTTTGATGCGGGCCTCGATCTCGCGGGCGATGAGGTCGTCCTTGGGCTCGCCCAGTTCGGCGAGGCGCACGGGGGGGCCGCGCGTCGGCGGCGGCGCGGCGGACCTTCCGGCGCGCGGGCTTCGAGGGTCGGGTGGCGTCAATCATCCAGGATGCTGTCCTGCCAGGGCGTGAATTCGTGGGCCTGCTTCTTCGCCCGGAGCCGGGCTTCGGGCGAGACGTAATGCGGCTTGGAGGGCGGAACCTTCTCCCCGCGTTCGAGGGCGGCGAGCATCTCGCGGACGGGCTGGCGCAGGGAGCGCACCACCAGGGGGTCGGCGCCGAGCTGCGCGGCGCGGTCGAGGGCGTCGAGGGCGGCGGAGCAGTCGCGGGGCGAGCGGTGCAGCTTGGCCAGCGCGCGGGCGAGGCCCAGATGCGCGGGGCCGTACTGCGGGTCCACGCTCATCAGCTTCGTGAAGGACTCGGCGGCGCCTTCCCAATCGTCCATCAGCATGCGTACTTCGCCCAGCGCAGTGAGCGCGCGCGGGGAGAGGGGATCGTAGAGCGCGGCGGCCTCCAGGTGGGTGCGCGAATCCTCCAGGCGCGCGAGCGCGAAGTGGCTCAGCCCCAGTTCGATCTGCGCCGGCGCGAACTTGGGATGCGCGTCCAGGGCGATCTGGAAGTAGACCATGGCCTCCTGGAACGACCTGAGCGGCTCCTGCTCGAAGGCGTCGACGTCCTCGCGGCGGGCGTCCTTGAGCAGTTCGGCGCGGGCGGCCTCGAAGGCCTCGTGGTCCGCCAGGGCCTTGCGCTTGAGTTCCTGGCCCAGGGCGAAGAGGTGCGCGGCGTCGCGGTAGCGCTCGCGCTCCTCGGGCTGGGCCTTGAAGGCGTGCACCAGCCGGCGCACGCGGCGTTCGGCGAGGCGCGCGATCTCGCACACCCCGGCGAGGTCCTGCGCGCCGGCGCCCTCGGCCAGCTTGCGGGCGTCTTGATAGAGCGCGAGGGCCCGTTCGGGATCGGCGAGCATCTCGTGGACGTAGGCCAACTGGTAGGCGGCCAGCGCGCGGTGGGGGTTGGCGAGGCCGGGGCGTGTTAGCAGCGCGTCGAATTCCCGGCGCGCCTCGGCGTGCTGGCCCAGCACGCACAGCGCGACGCCAAGGGAGAGCGCGTTGCGCGGGTCGTCGGGGTTGAGCTTCGCGGCCTCGCGGTAGCGCTCGACGGCGCGGCGCGTCTGCCCGCCGCGTTCGAGCGTGCCGCCCAGGGTGCGGAGCAGGTCGGCGCGCTCGGGCGGAAGGAAAGCCGCGCGCCCGCGCTCGCCGTCGAGGACCAGGTCGAGGCGGAGCGTGGCCTCGGCGAAGCGCTCGCGCGAGGCCAGGAAGCGCCCGAATTCGGCCAGCGCGCGCGGATGCTGGGCGTCGAGCTTCAGCGCGGCCCAGTAGGCCTCTTCGGCGAGCGCATCGGCCCGCTCCATGTCCTGAAGCAGTTGAATGGGATCGACTTGGCCGGCGGCTTCTTCGAGGAGCTGCTTGCGCGCGCGGCGCTTGAGTTCGTCGGCCTGCTGCCAGGCGTCGTGCGCCTTGCTGAGCAGGGGGGCGACGTCGGGGTTTTCCACCGCGCCCGCGCGGGCCAGGGGCGCCGCGCCGGCGCAGGCCAGGAGCAGCAGCCACAGGGAGCGGGACGGTCGGAACGCAAGCATCGCCATGGCGCGCCGGATCAAGTGCGTAACGCGGTTTCAATTCACCGCTTAGAATTGCGAAACCTTACGGCGCGCGGGCGGAAACGTCAAGCCGCGCAGCCGCCGGCTTTGCGCGCCGCGCGCCGCGCCGGTAGGCTTCGAGTTGCCCTTGGAGAACCTCTCATGCCCCGAGCCGTCCGCGCCCGCCCACGCTGCGTGCTTGTCGAGTCCATTCATCCCCATTACCTGAAGCTGCTGGAGCGGCGCTTTGAGGTGGTGCGCCCCGAGGCGGCCACGGAAGAGGGGATCGCGCGCGCGGCGGCCGAGGCCGAGGCGATCCTGATCCGCACCAAGGGCTGCGTCAGCGCGAAGGTGCTCGCCGCCGCGCCGAAGCTGAAAGCGGTCGGGCGGCACGGCGTGGGCGTGGACCACATCGACCTGGAGGCGGCCTCGCGGCGCGGCGTCTGGGTGGTCTACACGCCGGCGGGGAGCCTCGACGCGGTGGCCGAGCACACGTGGATGATGATCCTGGGCCTGGCCAAGCACGCGACGCGCGGCGACCGCGCGGTGCGCGCGGTGGACTTCGGCTTCCGCAGCCGGCACGAGTCGCTGCAACTGCGCGGGAAGACGCTGGGCGTGCTGGGGCTGGGGCGGATCGGCACGCGCGTGGCGGAGATCGCGCGGGCCTTCGGGATGCGCGTGCTCTATACCGATATCGTGACCTACGCGGCCAAGGAAAAGAAGCTCGGCGCGCGCAAGGCGGGCCTCGGCGCGCTGCTCGCGAAGAGCGACGTGGTGACGGTGCACGTGCCGCTGACGGAGCGCACGCGCGGGATGCTCGGCGCTAAGGAACTCGCGCGGATGAAGCCTGCGGCGTATCTGGTGAACTGCGCGCGGGGCGCGGTGGTGGACGCGGCGGCGCTGGCCGCGGCGCTGAAGGCCGGCCGCCTGGCCGGGGCCGGCAGCGACGTCTACGTACCCGAGGTCCCTCCGCCGGACCATCCGCTGCTCGCCTGCGAAACGGCGCTCCTCAGCCCGCACAGCGCGGCGCAGACGGCCGAAGCGCGCTTCAACTACGCGGCGGTGGTCGAGGATCTGGTGCGCGTGCTGGATGGGAAGCGGCCGCGCTTCCCGGCGAACGAGCCGGGGCGGAAGCCCTGACCGGACCGGCGCCGTTATCGTATGTATTTGGCGAATCTTGTGTTATATTCGCAAAAGGCTCGCGGGGCTTGTGACTGCACGCGGCGTTGGACGGTTGATCAGGATAGCACGCCGAGGATCGCTTATGACGCGCCCGATTCGCATCCGCTCCAGGCCCGGCTTCACGCTGACCGAACTCCTGGTCGTCATCGCGGTGATCGGGCTGCTGATGGGGCTCCTGCTTCCGGTGCTGTCCCAATCGCGGCGGCACGCGCGGATCACGCAATGCGTGAGCCAGATGCGGCAGATGTTCGACGGGATCGAGCTGTACGACCAGAGCCACGACAACTACCGGCAGAACTTTCCCCCGCACCTGACGACGATGTACCAGGAAGGCTACATCAAGGACGGCCGGGTCTTCCAATGCCCGCTGGACGCCAACGCCGGGCGCGAGGGCGGCAAGCCGCCGGTCTGCACGGGCCAGTTCGCCACGACCGACGAGGGGCCCGGCGTCAACGGGTTGCCCCCGAACACGCCGTACAGTTCCTACATGTACGAGTTCAACTCGACCAAGTGCGACTGGTGGAACGGCTGGGTGGAATACTACGACGGCTCGACGGGGGGCTTCTTTTACCCCAGCGTGCCCGGCGATCCGAGCAAGGACGGCGACGTGATCGACACGAACGTGGACGGGACCACGACCTACGTCTCGTGGCAGGAGACCAAGTTCTACCAGTTGAAATACGGCGACATCTACCTCCACACGACCGGGGCGTACACGGGCGGCTATCCGGACACCTACTTCCCGGTCGTGCGCTGCTTCTGGCACGCCGCGCACCCGGATACCGAGACGCCGGTCAAGGAGATCAAGAACCTCGTCGCCGGCGGCAACGTCTTCGACTCCACGCCGCAATGGGAGAACACGGCGATGGAGCATCTCGACAACTGAGCGCCGCGCCCGCTCGCCCCCCGCCGGATTCCCAACCCCAACGCAGCGCCGCGCGCGGTCCGGCCCGCGTGGCCGTTCAGAGATACCCTTCCTCGCGCAGCAGTTTGACCAGCGGCCCGCGCCGCTTGGCGAAAGACAGTTCCCGGCACGGCACGGCTTCGAGCAGTTCGCGCAGCAGGCGCAGGCGGCGCCGCACCGCCTGGGGCGCGGCGTGGAAATGCAGGGGCGGGAGGAGGCGCGCGGCGGCTTCGGGCGCGGCGAGCGGGCGGAATCCGAAGCGCCTGGCCTGCCTGAGCCAGAAGAGCCCCGCCAGGGGCGGCGCGGCGGCGCCCGCGGCGGCGGAAAGGCCGCGCCGGAGGCCGCGTTCGACGTAGAGCAGCCGCGGGGCGCCGGGCCGGGCGAGGCTGGCGATGGCGAGGTCCCATTCGAGCTGCGGCCAGGGCGCGAGCAGCTTCGTGGCGATGGTCGTCTTGCCGTAGCCGCTGTGCCCGCAGAAGACCAGCGCGCCGCGCCGTCCGAGCACCGCCGAGCCGTGAAGGTTGAGCAGCACGCGGCCGCCGGGAGCGGCCGCGCGCGCCGGGCCAAGCCGTTCGGCGAGCCAGCCCAGGGCGAGGAGCGCCAGGCGCGCGACGGCCTCGCGGACCTCGCTCGGCCGCGCGCCGGGACTCACGTAGCAGCTCAGCCGGCGCGCGCGCGCGTCGAGTTCGAAGCCCTCGCCGGCGACGCGCGAGACGCCGTCCGAAGCCGCGCCGGCAACCTGCCTTTGACGAAGGACCTCGACCTGGAGCAACGGGCGCGCGCGCGGCGGGCGAGCCGGGCCGAAGAGCCCTTGCGCGCCGCGAACCTGAATGGGGAAACCGTAGAGCAGAACGATCCGGGACGCGTCCCGAGAGCGGCGTAAAGGCGCGGCTTTTCTCGAACTCGATGCCTGGCCCACGCTACGGCCGGCTGCCGCCGATGTCGCGCTTGCCCGGCTTGTTGGTGGGGTTGTCGGCCAGCTCTTCCAGCCGGACCGCGGGCGAGACGTACGGCGCGGCGAAGCGCGGCATCTTGCGGACGGCCTCGCGCTCGGTATCCGCGGGGACCTCCTCGAGCAGGCCTTTCTCGCGCAGTTCCGCGCAGAAGGCTTCCGCCTCTTCGCGCCCGGCGGGCGCGTCGAGCCGCGCGGCGATCTCCTGGAGGGAGGTCCGGCCGTCGCAGTGCCGCCAGACGTAGGCGCCGCTGGCGTTGAGCACGTACGACTTGTGCGCGCGGGTGTCCACGACCACCGTCTCGTCGTCGAAACGCTCCCAGATGAGCTGCTCGCGGCGCTTGAAGCAACGTGAAGACATGCTGAACCTCCTGCCCCGCGCGCATTATCGTGGAAAAGACCCGGGGATTCAACCGTGGATGTTTCGCGAACCGGCTGCGCAGGCACTCGTGCATGCCGGCCGCGTGCGTTGTGCCGCGCGGTCCGGCATGGTATTCCGTACCTTGGCGGGAGGCCGCGCTTCACACGTGCGGCGGCGGGGCTCATGAGCGAACCCACGGTCACGGCGCACGATCCGTTCGAGGAACTGGCCCGGCGCGACGAACTGGACAGCCGGCTGGGCTGGCTGGTCAACCTGCGCTGGCTGGCGCTGGGGGGCGTCTTCACGACGGTGGCGCTGGCGCAGGCGCTGGATGCGATCGAGAGGCCGTGGCCGCTCTGGGCGGTTGGCGCGGCGATGCTGCTCTTCAACCTGGGCTTGTACGGGCTGCGCCGCGCGCACCCGGAGCGGACGCTGCGGGCGCTCACGTCGGAAGGCCTGCTGCAGATCGGGCTGGACGTGGCGGGGCTGGGGCTGCTGATCTTCTTCGCGGGCGGGCTCTCCAACCCGTTCGTCTTCTTCTTCACGCATCACGTGGTCATCGCGGCGATCCTCTTCGACCGGCGGCGGGCGTACGCGGTGGCGGCGCTGACGAGCGCGATGGTGGTGCTGCTGGCGCTGGCCGAGGAGGCGCCGTGGCTGGGGGCGTGGCCGCTGAGCCCGGAATTGGGTTTCCACGCGGCGAGCGGGATCGACCGGGCGGTGCTGGCCCTGGCGCTGATCCTGACGCTCGTCTTCAGCGCTTACATGGTGACGACGATCATGGAGCACCTGCGCCGGCGCGGGAGCGACGTGCGCCGGCTCAACGCGGACCTGGCCGAGCGCGTGCAGGCGCTGGCGGCGGCGGAGCGGAAGCTGAAGGCCGAACACGAACGCGCGCGCGCGATCCTGGAGTGCATGGACGAAGGCGTCGTCGTCGTGGACCTCGGCGCGAAGGTGCTCCTGGCCAACAGCGCCGCGCAGCATTCGGCCGTGGAGGCGCTGACCGAGACGCTGCGCCGCGCGGGGGCGCTCGACGAGGCCGCGCGCCAGGCGCTGCGCAAGCGTTTCCACGACCCGTGCGTGGCCGAAGGCGCCGATCCGCGCGAGCACGCCGGCGACTGCGAAAAGAAGGATCCCGAGGCCTGCCTCCACGACGCGCTGGAGCAGGGCGGGGAACTCTGCCCCAGCGTGCTGATGCTCCTCGGCGCCGACCCGCCGCCCCCGCCGCCGGTGCTGCTCGCGCCGGAGGCCCCGGTGCGCGTGGACCTGGAGCGCGACGGGCGCTGCCTGGAGAACACGGTGAGCGCGGTGCGGACGCGCGACGGCGAGGCGCTGGGCGTGGTGGTGGTCTCGCGCGACGTGACCCCGCGCTACAGCCTCGAACGCCAGGTGCGCCACGCCGAGAAGCTCCATGCCGTCGGGCGGCTGGCCGCCGGCGCGGCGCACGAGCTGAACACGCCGCTCGGGACGATCCTGGGCTACGCGCAGATGCTCCTGGAAGATGGGGACGCCGACCGCGCGCGCGTCCAGCGCGACATGAAGGCCGTCGAGGAACAGGCGCGGCGCTGCCGCCGGATCGTGCAGGGCATGCTCGACTTCGCCCGCAAGGCCGGCGGCGGGCGCGAGCCCCTGCGCATCGAGGAACTCCTCGCCAAGGCCTCCGAACTGACCGCGCACAGCCTGGAGATGCGCGGGATCGCGCTCCACGGCCCGCGCCTCGAGCGGCCCCTCCCGCGCGTCGCCGCCGCGGCCAACGAGATCGAACAGGTGCTGGTCAACCTGATCACCAACGCGGCCGACGCCTTCGAGACGCTCGATCCGCCCGCGCGCGCAAGCCGCGGAGGGGCGCGCGTGAGCCTGGATGCCCGCGCCGAGCCGTCCGGCGGCGTCCTGATCGCGGTCGAGGACAACGGCCCGGGCGTTCCCGAGGCGCTGCGCAAGGAGGTCTTCGAGCCGTTCTTCACCACCAAGCCGACGGGGAAGGGGACCGGCCTGGGGCTCTCCATCGCCCGGCGCATCGTCGAGGACCACGGCGGGACGCTGCAACTGCTCCCGCGCCAAGACGGCCAGCCCGGCGCGCGCTTCGAGATGCGCCTCCCCGCCGCGAAGGAGATCCCGGCGGAGGCGGCGGCCAAGTAGGTGTAATCTGTAATCTGTAATCTGTAATCTGTAGTCTGTGATCTGTAGTCTGTAGTCTGTGATCTGTAACGGCGGGGAAATGTCGAAAGTCAAACGTTGAAAGTCAAAAGTCAAGAGTCGAAGGTCGAAAGTCAAACGTTGAAAAGTTGAAAGTTGAAAGTCAAAAGTCAAGAGTCAAGAGTCAAGAGTCAAGAGTCGAAGGTCGAAAGTCAGAAGCGCCACCTGATCACAGTTCACAGTTCACAGTTCACAGGCCAAGTGTCAGCAACCCCTAGTCACTTGAGTGTCAGCAATCCCTGGTCACCATCAGCCTCTAAACGGCCAATTCAGGAGGCGGATGTGAGACAAAAAACAAGCTCGCCCAGCGACGCCGAGAGATGGTTCGGCTGACGCGCCGCGGCGTCTCCCTGCGCGAGGTCGCCCGCCGCTTCGGCGTGTCTCTGGGCACCGTCCAACTCTGGGTCCGGCGCGCCCATGGACAACGGCTCGACCGCGTCTGCTTTGACGACCGGCTCGCGGGCGCGCCACGCGCCGCCAACCGCCTCGCCGAGGATCTGGAAGACTTGATCCTCGACCTGCGCCGACAACTCAAAACGCACAGCGCGCTCGGCGAGCACGGCGCCGCGGCCATTCGTCGCGCCCTCCAGGAGCAGGGCGGGCCGCAGCCGGCCGTGCGGACCATCGGCCGCGTGCTCGAACGCCGTGGCGCGCTCGACGGCCGCCGCCGTCTGCGCCGGAACCCTCCGCCACGTGGCTGGTACCTGCCCGAGTTGGCTGCGGGCCGCGCGGAACTCGACAGCTTCGACTTCATCGAAGACCTGCGCATCGCCGGCGGGCCGCTGCTGGACGTGCTGACGGGTGTCTCGCTGCACGGCAACTTGGCCGATGCCTGGGTAAGCGCACAACCCACGACGCCGCTGGTGCTTAGCTGCCTGCTGGCGCGCTGGCGACGCGATGGTTTGCCAACCTATGCCCAGTTCGATAACGACACGCGCTTTCAAGGCGGCCACAATCGGCCGGACGTCTTTGGCCGCGTCACACGCCTGTCCCTGCAACTGGGCGTCGTCCCGGTCTTCGCGCCGCCGCGCGAACCGGGCTTCCAGAACGCCATCGAAAACTTCAACGGGCGCTGGCAGCAAGCCGTCTGGCGCCGCTTCCAAGTCGCCTCGCGGGAGGAACTCCAGGCCCACGCCGAGCGCTACACGGCGGCCTTCCGAGCGCGGTATACGGCGCGCCAGGAGGCCGCGCCGAACCGTCGAGCCTTCCCGCAGCCATGGCGCCTGAAACTGGAACCCCTGCCCCAGGGCCGTTTGATTTTCCTGCGCCGTTGCAATGCGCAAGGCCGCTTCGACATGCTCGGTCACCGTTTCGTCATCGGCCGCCATTGGGGCCACCGCCTGGTCCGGGCCGAAGTCGATCTGAAGGCCGAGCGCATCCGCGTCTACGGGCTGCGCCGCAGGGAACCGACCGTCCAGCCACTGCTGCAAGAGTTTCATTACCAGCCCCAATTGCGACCAAAATTCCATTGACCCGAACGGCTTCCCGATGACAGTTTTGCTGACCCCAAGTGACTAGGGGTTGCTGACACTTGGCCGTTCACAGATTACAGATCACAGATTACAGATCACTGTTCACTGGCCACAGGCTTCTCCTCCTTCGGCTCGCCAAAGAGCTTCCTGCCGCCGAGCTTCAGAAGGCCGAAGAGGACCAGCGCGATGGTAAAGAGGGTCTCGATGCCCGCGCCGAAGAAGGCGAAGATGTGCGTGCGCTGGATCATCAACGCCAGGGCGAAGCTGATGCCGAGCATCAGCATCAGGCCGCTGAGCCGGTCGAAGCCGGGGACGCGCTGGAGCGGGACGGCTTTGTTGACCAGGAAGATCGTCGCCACCATCGAGGCGATGGGCAGGAAGTAGACCAGGACGTTCACGCGCGTGAGGTCGGCGTTCCGGAAGAAGAGCATGTAGCCCGTCACCACCGCCGCGAAGATCCCCGGCACGCACGCGACGTAGATCAGCACCGAATAAAGGTAGCGCCAGGACGAGACGCCCAGCGCGTCGCGTTCGTGCACCAGCCCCGCGACCCCCGCCAGCAGCGGCGGCGCGAGGAAGACGCCGAGGACGATCCAGGGATGGGCGCCGGCGAGCTGGAAGAGTTCTTCAAGGGTCATGGGCTTGGGGGCCGCCTCCATGCGGGTCCGTTCCGGCCACCTGTTCAGACGAGTCTATAGCTTCTTTCGGTTTCCATTGCCAGCGGTTGAGGGTTCGACATGTGCGCCACAGGTGCCTCCCGGCGCCGCGTTTCTTCGTGATACGGGTCATCGTGGCACGGTGTGGCGGCCCGTGTGCCACGGGTCAAGGGCGCAGCCCTTGCCCCGTGCTGGGGCGCGCGCCGCTCGGCACGGGGCGGCGGCGCCGACCCGTGGCACGTGCTCACCGTACCTGCGCCTTCAGGAACGCCGCGGCGTTGCGTTTGCCGGCCTGCTGCGCGACTTGGAATGGCGTGAGTCCCTTCCCGTTCTTGAGGTCGAGCTTCGCGCCGTGGTCGAGGAGCAGCTTGAGGAACTTCTCGTTGAGCCCGCGGCGCGCGGCGGCGTGGAGCGCGGTCTCCTGGTCCTTCCCGCATTTCAGGTTCGGGTCGGCGCCGTGTTCGAGGAGCCACGGCACGCCCTGGATGCTGGTCCACATGATTACGAAATGGAGCGCGGTGTTCCTGGCCGTCTCGTGCTTGTGATTCAGGTCGCAGCCGTGTTCGACGAGCAGTTCCAGGCAGCGCGTGTACGCGCCCTCGGCGCTGTGGTGGAGCGACTCGCCGTCGTGCGGGTTGGCGCCGGCCTTCAGCAGGATCTCGGCGAGTTCGGGATGGTTGGCCCAGCCGGTGGCCCAGTAGAGCGCCGGGAGCGGCCATTTGCCCTCGAAGAGGAAGGCCTCGTTCGCGCTCGCGCCGAGCTTCAGGAGCCGCTTCGCGATCTCGCGGAGCGCTGTGCCATACTTCGGTTCGGCCTGGTGGCGGCGCGAGGCGCAGGCGAAGAGCAGCGGCGTCCAGCCGGTCTCATCGCGGGCCGTGGCGAGTTGCTGGTCCTGCTTGAGCAGCGCCTCGACGCGCGCGAGGTCGCCGAAGGCCGCGGCGGTCCAGATGTCGGGCCGCTTGAGCTGCTTCTCCAGCAGCGGCACGAAGCGCGGCTCGCCGCCGCAGGCCGCCAGCGCGACCGCCGACCAGTTGGCGTGCGTCCCGCGCAGCAGCGGGTCGGCGCCGGCCTTCAGGAGCATCCCGGCGATCCGCTCGTGCGCCTTCGACTTGGGCAGCGTCTTCTTGTGTTCGATGACGCGGTGGAGCGGGCGGTGGCGGTGGTTGGTCTTCGAGAGCACGTTCGGATCGGCGCCGGCCTTGAGCAGCGCGGCGACAAGCTTCTCGCGCTCGAAGAAGCAGGCGTCCATGAGCGGCTGCCAGTCCTTGGCGGCCTCGGGATGCCGCTTCAGGAGCTTCAGCGCGCGGGCTTCGTCGCCGCTGCGCGCGGCAGCGGCAATCTGTTTGGCTGGCTTGGGCATGGCGTCGGGATCCAGGCTCCGGTTTCCGGGTTTGACGTGCCACGGGTCAAGGGCGCAGCCTTGCCCCGTGCTGGGGCGCGCGCCGCTCGGCACGGTCCTGTTGCGCCGACCCGTGGCACGGCTCTGCGCGGAGTCCGGAGTCCGGCTCCCGGACCCTTCCGTCACGCCTCGCCCTTCGCCTTTTTAATCAGCTCGGCCAGCTTCGCCAGGGCGTCCAGCGGCGTCAACGCATTCGGATTGAGGCCGCGCAGCTCGTCGAGGAGCGCCTTGACGCGGGGATCGACCTCCTCGGGCGTGGGCTCGAAGAGCAGCATCTGCCCGTCGTCCTGCGTGGGCTTGCGCCGCTTGCGGCGCTGGACGCCGGGCGGGCGGGAGACGTTGGCGACGCGGTCGGTGGCCTCTTCCTCCAGTTCCAGCAGGATCGAGCGGGCGCGTTCGATCACGTCTTTCGGCACGCCGGCGAGGCGCGCGACATGGAGCCCGAAGCTGCGCTCGCTGGGCCCTTCGACGATGCGGTACAGGAAGGTGATCTCGCCCTGCCATTCCTTGACCACGGCGCAGGCGTTGCGCACGCGGGGCAGTTCCTCGGCCAGCCCGCACAGTTCGTGGTAGTGGGTGGCGAAGAGGGTGCGCGGGCGCGCGCGGCCTTCGTGGAGGAATTCGATGATCGACCAGGCGAGGCTGACGCCGTCGTAGGTGCTCGTGCCGCGCCCGACCTCGTCGAGGATCACCAGGGAGCGGTCGGTGGCGTGGGCCAGGATCTCGGCGACTTCGGCCATCTCGACCATGAAGGTGCTGCGTCCGCCGTAGAGGTCGTCGGCGGCGCCGACGCGGGTGAAGATGCGGTCGATGAGCCCGACTTCGGCCTTCTCGGCGGGAACGTAGCCGCCCATCTGGGCCAGGATCGCGCAGAGCGCGGTGCAGCGGATGTAGGTCGATTTGCCGGCCATGTTGGGCCCGGTGAGGATCAAGACCTGCGCGGGCGCCTCGGCGTCCTCGCGCCCGTTCTTCCCGCGGGGGGCTTCCAGGGCCAGGTCGTTGGGGATGACTTCGCCCTTGGCCAGCGAGGCCTCCAGGACCGGATGCCGGGCCTGGACGAAGGCGAGGCGCCTGCCGCTGGAGAGTTCGGGCCGCGTCCAGCCGTTGCGCGCGGCGACTTCGGCCAGCGCGGCCAGCGCGTCGAGTTCGGCCAGCGCCCCGCCGGCCTGCTGGACTTGCTGGGCCTGGGAAGCGACTTCGTTGCGGAGGGCGTGGAAGAGGTCCGTCTCGAGCGCGTGGAGCTTGTCCTCGGCGCCGAGCACCTCGGCCTCGCGCTCCTTCAGGTCCGGCGTGACGAAGCGTTCGGCGTTCGTCAGCGTCTGCCGCCGCTCGAAGTGCGCGGGGACGTCTTTGAGGTGGCTCCGGCTGACTTCGAGGTAGTAGCCGAAGACCTTGTTGTAGCCGATCTTGAGGTTGGGGATCCCGCTGCGCTCGGCCTCCTGCGCCTGGAAGCGCGCGATCCACTCCTTCCCGCCGCGCGCGATTCCGCGGAGCCGGTCGAGCTCGGCGTCCACGCCGTCGCGGATCAGCCCGCCCTCGCCGATGGCGAGCGGGCAGTCGTCGAGGAGCACGGCCTCGATGCGGTCGGCCAGCGGAGCCAGCCCCGCGAGCCGCTCGCGCAGCGCGGCGAGGACTTCCTGGGGCAGCCCGCGCAGGGCGTCCTCGAAGCGCGGGAGCAGCCGGAGGCTGTTTTTCAAGGCGACGAGGTCGCGGGGCGTGGCGCGCGCGGCGGCCAGGCGCGCGGCGATGCGCTCCAGGTCGGCGATTTCTTTCAGCGCTTCGCGCAGCTCGACGCGGAGCGTCTCGTCGAGGACCAGCGCGGCGACGGCGTCCTGGCGGGCCTTGAGCGGCTTCAGCTCGCGCAGCGGGCGCAGGAGCCACTCGCGCAGCCGCCGCCCGCCGGCGCCGGTGCGGGCGCGGTCGAGGGTCCAGAGCAGCGAGCCTTCGAAGGCGCGGTCGCGGAGCGTCTCGACCAGTTCCAGGCTGCGGATCGCGGCGTCGTCGAGTTCGAGCCAGGCCTCGGGATCGTCGGAGCGCGGCGGGCGCAGGTGCGCGCCGGCGCCGGGGTGCATCTCCTCGAGGTAGCCCACCAGCGCGCCGGCCGCGGCGGCGCCGAGGGGCAGCTCCTTCGCGAGCTTCTTCAGCTCGGCCTTCGCGTTCGCGGTCTCGCCGAAGCGCTCGAGGATCCGCGCGTGCGCGGCGTGCGGATCGAAGGCCCGCGGCTCCAGGTGCGAGAGGGCGAAGCGGCCGTTGGACCCCGGGGGCAGGACGGGCACGGAGCGCGCGCCGGGCGGGAGCGGGTCGGGCTCGGGGAGCAGGCACTCGCTGGGCGCGAGGCGCGCGAGTTCGGAGGCCAGCGCGGCGGCGCCGTCCAGCTCGCGGACCTGGATCGCTCCGCCGGCGAGGTCCACGGCGGCCAGCCCGTAGCGGCGCTCCGCGGCCGGCGCGGCGCGGTCGGGGAGGACGGCGACGAGCCGGTTGGGCTTGCGCGCGTCCAGCATGGTCTCCTCGACGACGGTGCCCGGCGTGACGACGCGGGTGACCTCGCGCTTGACCAGCCCTTTGGCCAGTTTGGGATCCTCGGTCTGATCGCAGATGGCGACGCTGAAACCCTGGCGCAGGAGCCGCGCGAGGTAGCCGTCGGCGCTGTGGCAGGGCACCCCGGCCATGGGGATGGCCTCGGGGCCTTTGCTGCGGGCGGTGAGGGTCAGGCCCAGCGCGCGCGCGGCGACCTTGGCGTCGTCATGGAAGAGTTCGTAGAAGTCGCCCATGCGGAAGAAGAGCAGATGACGCGGGTAGCGCGCCTTGGCGGCGGCGTACTGGCGCATCATGGGGGTCTCGCCGGAGTCGGCGGCGGGATGCGAGGCCATGTTCGGGAGGCCATTATGGTGGGCGGGCGGCGTCTGGCAAGGCGACGAGGGCTCCGGGCTGCTCGGGGCGGGGCCGCCTGCGGGCAGGCGCTGCCGGAAAAGCGCCGTTCTCAGCGCCCCCGGCGCGTATAGGATCAGGCGCGTATGGCAGCGGACGACCTCCCCGGCACCCGCCGCAACGGCGGCGAAGCCCGCGAAGCGGGCCTGCGCCCCTGCCGTGGCCGCCCGACCAGGGCCGCCCGGCCGGGCAGAGCGGGGCCGGTGCGCTGGCGGCGTCCTTCGCCGGTTCGCTGCTGCTGGCGATGGCGCTGGGGCACCTCTCGGTCCAGCAATCCTGGTTCAACCTGGGCTTCGGCGGGGTGCGGCTGGGCCTGTATCCGCCCTGGACGGCGGGGCTGCTCTGGACGCTCTGGTTCGGCTGGGGCTACGGGGCGGTCATTACCTTTGTCTGCGCGCTGGCGCTGAGCCTGCTGGCGGGGCTGGGCGGCTGGTCGGTCCCGGTGGCGCTGGCCGATTCGACCGGGCTGGGCGTGCTGTTCATCTTCCTGCGCGGTTTTCCCATCGATCCCCGGCTGGGCGCGTGGCGCGACCGGGGCATCTTCGCGGCGGCGGTCTTTTTCGCCTCGGTGGCCGGCGGCTGCGGCGCGCTGGTGGTGGGCCTGGCGACGGGGATGAGCCGGGTGGAGGTGCTGAACCTCTGGCAGGGCTGGTGGCTGGGGCACGCGGCGGAGGGGCTGCTGCTGGCCGGCGGGATCGCCATGGCCTTCGGGCGCTCGGTGGAGCGCTGGAAGGAGGACTGGTTCAACCTGCGGCATCCGTCGGCGACGTTCCGGCGGCAGGTCGCGGCGGCGGTGGTCGCGGGCGTCTCGGCGATCGCCTTCTACACCGCCTGGACGCACGAAGCCGGGATGAGCGTGCTGGAGGAGATCTACGGCGCGGTAAGCCACGACGCGGCGCGGGAGCGGCTGCTGGAGGCCTACGGGCGCGCGCACTTCCAGCACGGGCTGGTGATCGCGTCGCTGCTGGGCGCGCTGGCCTGGGGCGTGGTGATGCTGCTGATCCTGCGGCGGCGCTACCAGGACCAGTTGCGCGACGAGGTGAACCGGACCACGGCGGCGCTGCGGCGGCGGCATCTGCAACTGGTGGCCCTGCAGGCGTTGACGGAATCGCTCTCGCGCTCGCAGGACCCGCGGGAGATCGCGGCGCGGCTGGCGGAGCACTCGGCGCGGCTGATCGAACCCGGCGCGGTGACGGTGTATCTGCGCGACGCGGACCAGCCGGGCCGGCTGAAGCTGGCGAGCCGGCACGCCGGCGGGATCCCCGAACCGCACCCGGAGCCGCCGGAGGAGTTGAAGGCCGGAGCGAGCCTGGCCGGGCACGTGCTGGAGAAAAACGAGGTCGTGGTCCTGGACCGCGACGCGGCCGCGCACCCGCTGGCGGGCGCCAGCGCGGGGTTCCTGAAGGCGCTGGAGGCGCAGGCGTACATCGGCGTGCCCATCTCGGGGAAGGCCGCGCGGCGGGGCGTCTTCGAGCTGGTGCTCTGCCGCTCGTACCGGCGCGAGGACGAGGAACTGCGGCTCTTCCGCCTGATCGGGCAGTCGGTGGGCGCGGCGCTGGAGCGCGCCGAGCGGCACGTGCGGGCGCAGCGGCGCGCCGACGCGCTCGAGGCGTTGGGCCAACTGACCAAGGACCTCGCCGGGGCCTCCGAGACCGAGCCGCTGCTGGAACGCTTCGCCGACGGCGCGCGCCGGCTGCTGAACGCGCAGGCGCTGGGGGTGGCGCTGGAAGACCCGGCTCCGGGCGGCGGGCTGCGCCTGGCGGCCGTCTCGGCGGCTCCGGGCGTCGAGGCCCCCGCCGCGGGCGCGCGCTGGCCGCGGGAGGCCGCGCCGCTCCTGGACGCGTGCCTGAACGCGGGCGAGCCGCAGAGCGTGGGCCTGGAACCGGCGGCTTCCGAAAGCGTCGAGATCGCCCCGGGCTGGAACGCGCAGGCGCTGCTGCTGGCGCCGCTGCCGGGGCGCGAGCCGGCGCAGGGCGGGGTGCTCGTCGCGGTCTTCGCGCCCGATGAGGCCCAGGGCGAGGAGGCGCTGGAACTGGTCGAAGAGTTGGCGCGGCAGTGCGCGGCGGGGCTGCGGCGCGTGGGGCTGCTCGACGCGACCCGGCGGCAGACGGCGGAGATCGCGCTCTTCGAGCAGATCGGGCGCGCCTTCGCGGGGCACCTCAACGCCCGCGAGACCCTGCGCATCCTGGTCCGCAACGTGGAGAAGATCGTGCCGGCCGAGTGGGGCGGGGTGCTGCGGTACGAGCCGGGCGCGGAACAGTTGGCGGTGGAAACCACCACGATCCCGCATCCGGAGGCGCAGGAGGTGCGGATTCCGCTGGACGCCCAAGCGCTGGTCTGCGCCTGCTTCCGCGAGGGGCGCACGCTGGTCTCCGCCGACATGCGGAACGACCCGCGGGCGAACCCGGAGCTGAGCGCGCGCTTCGGCTCGGGCTCCGGCGTCTTCGTCCCGCTGGGCTCGGCGCGCGCGCGCTTCGGCGTGCTCTTCGCGATGAGCGCCGCGGCGCGGGGCTTCGACGCGGAGGACGTGCGGCGGCTGGAGCAGGTCGCGGCGCTGGCCGCGGCGGCGCTGGAGCGCGCGCGGCTGTACGACGAGGTCCAGCACCGCGCCGACGAGTTGGCGCTGCTCCACGAGGCCGGGCAGATCCTGGTCGAGACGCCGCTGCTGGAGACCTCGCTGCGGCGGATCGCCGAGGTGGTGCGGGTCCATTTCGGCGTGGCGGGGGTGGGCTTCCTGCTCGCCGACGCGGCGCGCTCGAAGCTGACCCTGGCGGGGCTGGCCGTGCCGAAGACCGGGGGCCTGGAAGGGCGGAGCGTGCCGCTGGACGGACCGGGCCCGACGGCGACGGCCTTCCGCGAGGCGCGGACGGTGGTGCTGGAGGACGACGCGCGCGAGGCGCCCAGCGCCTGGGTGCGCGAGTGCCTGCCGGGGTTCCGCAGCGGCGTCGTGCTGCCGATGCCCACGGCGCACGGCCCGGTGGGCGTGCTGGGTCTCTTCGACACCGCGCCGCGCGCGTACAGCGCGGAGGAACTCTCGCGCCTGGAGGCCGTGGCGCGGCTGGCGGCCTCGGCGGTGGAGCGCGGCGCGCTGGGGCGGCGCTTGCAGGCCAGCGAGGCGCGCGTGCAGGAGCTGCTGGACGGCATGCCCGCGCTGGTCATCGGGGTGGACGCCGGCGGGACGGTCACGCACTTCAACGCCGCGGCCGAGCACCTGTTCGGGTGGCGGCGCGACGAGGCGGTCGGCCGCGACGCCTTCGCGCTGATGCACCGCGACGCGCGCGAGGCCGCGGCGCGGCGCGAGGAGCTGCGGCGCGTGCTGAGCGAGGGCCGCGCGATCGCCGAGGCGGTGATCGCGGTCGAACCCCGCGCGGGCGCGCCGCGCCGCGTGCTCTGGCACCTCGAGCCGCTCCATGACGCGGAAGGCAAGATCGGCGGCGCGGTGGGCATGGGCCTGGACGTGACCGAACGGCAGGCCCTGGAGACGCAGCTCCACCAGGCGCAGAAGATGGAATCCGTCGGCGCGCTGGCCGGCGGCATGGCGCACGACTTCAACAACCTGCTCGGCGGGATCCTGGGCCAGGCGCGGCTCGCCCGCGCGCAGTTGCCCGCGGCCAGCGAGCTGCGCGCGACGATCGAGAAGATCGAGGCCGCGGCGCAGCGCGGCGCGGACCTGACCGGAAAGCTGCTGGCCTTCGCCCGCACCCCGGTGCTCCAGCCGCGCCCCGTGGACCTCGGCGCGCTGCTCGACGAGACCGCCGACCTCCTCGCCGGCTCGCTGCCCGGGAACATCGAGATCCGCCGCCGGATCGAGCCGCGCCTGCCCGTCGTCCACGGCGACGTGACGCAGCTCCAGCAGGGTCCTGCTGAACCTCTGCGTCAACGCCCGCGACGCCATGCCCCAGGGCGGGACGCTGACCCTGCGCGCGCGCGCCGAGGACGAGCGGACGCTCTGCGTGGACGTCGAAGACACCGGCGCGGGCATGGACGAGCACGTCAAGGCGCACCTCTTCGAGCCGTTCTTCACCACCAAGGAACCGGGCAAGGGGACGGGCCTGGGGCTCGCCGTCGTCTTCGGCATCGTCCGCAACCACGGCGGCGCGATCGAGGTCCAGAGCGATCGCGGCGCCGGCGCGCGCTTTCGCATCCGCCTTCCGGCCCGCGCGCCCGATCCCGAACGCGATCTCCCGCCCGCGCCGGATCCCGAGCCGGCCCCGCTGAGCGCCGCGCCCTTCGGCGGCACCGAGGAACTGCTGATCGTCGACGACAACCAGATCGTCCGCGAGACGAACAAGGCGCTCCTGAAGCACCTGGGCTACCGCGTCTGGGACGCCGCCGGCGGCGAGGAGGCGCTGCGGCGGATCGACGCCGAAGGCGCGCGCCCGCAGGCGATCATCCTCGACGTGGTCATGCCGGGCCTCTCGGGCGTCCCGCTGCTGCTCGAACTGCGCCGCCGCATGCCGAAGGCCGGCGTGATCCTGATTTCGGGCTACAGCCGCGACAACCTCGCCCGCGACCTCCTGGAGGCCGGGGCTCTGGAACTCATCCCCAAGCCGTTCTCATTGGAAGAACTGGGCCGGGCGGTGCGCCGCGCCCTGGCCTCCGAGGCCCCGGCCCCGCCCGCGCGCAAGGAGCTTGGGTCGAACTGAACGTCGGATTTCTATATTGTAACATTATATAAATATTATACTTATATGATTCCTTGCAAAATACGCTCACATACTAAATCTCCGCAGCGTCCAGCCTCATAGAGACGTACAGCCTGTCCTTATGGAGTCGCGACCATGCGCTTGCCGATCACGCTCAGCATCCTTTTGGTTCTGGCCTCCGTGGCGCACGCGGAGAATTACACGACGACGCGCCCCGCGCCGCGGCAGCCGCGCCCGGAGCCGCAGAGCGCGATCAAGCCGGTCACCAACGCCTGGCAGCAGATGGTGAAGGACGGCGGGCTGGTCAGCCGCTACAGCCAGCAGACGCCCAAGCAGATCAACGAGCAGACGATTCAGAACCCGTACCAGCGGGCCTTTTACACGGGCGGCTCGAACAACCTCGGGCAGCCGGGCTACATCGGCCCGACGAACAATCCCCCGACGGCGAGCGCGCCGTCCACCGCGTCCGCTCCGCCGGCCTACAGCTATCCCCCGCGACTGGCTACATCCCGCAGAACCAGCCGCCCTCGGGTTTGGGTTCCGTGAGCGTGAGCGTGCGGCACAACGAACGCGCGGGCGCCCGCGGCGACGGGCGCGAAGCGCCGAAGCCCGCCGCGCGCCTGCCGCGGGAGCAGGACGGCGCGCTCGACCGGGACGAGCTGGCGCAGATCCAGTACATCGGCCTGTCGCGGCAGGCCCTCGGCGCGGCGTGCGCCGATCCGGCGGCAAGCGTGACCTGGAACGGCCTGCCGGTCCTGAACCTCCCGCTGCAGTTCCCGGAGACGCAGATCGTCTCCGTGCCCGGCTTCCAGTACACCTCCGACCCCAGCCTGCGGACGGTGAACATCCAGGCGCCGTACCCGCTGGGCCAGCCCGCGCAGACGCCCTACTACCTGGGCCGGTTGGGCGGGGCGCAGCCGAACCAGCCCTTCGGCGGCTTGCAGGCGATCGGCGCCAACGGGCAGTAGCGGACAGCAAGCGCCGCGAGTGCCACGAGCCGGCGCCGCCGCCCCGTGCCGAACAGCTCTCGACCTGAGCTTACACACTCCCCAAAGCCGCACGCCCCAGCACGGGGCAGGGGCTGCGCCCCTGACCCGTGGCACTCCATGCCGAGTCCACCGCGTCGCGCCGTCAGTCTTCCGCTTCGTAGAGCCTAACCAGCGCTTCGCCGCGCCGGGCTAGGGCGTGGACGGCCAGCGCGCGTTCGCGCGCGGCGCGCGCGCGTTCGGCGCGGCGCGCGGGAGCGCGCAGTTCGAGCGTGACCGCGGCGGCCCAGGCGTCGAGGTCTTCCGGCGGGAGTACGCTCGCGCAGGCCTCGTCTTCGCCCAATTCCTTTAAGCCCGGCTTGCCGGCGAGCAGCAGCGGGACGCCGCAGGCGAGCAGCTCGACGGCCGCGCGCGAGGTTCCGTCGCTGCCGGTGGCAAAGACGAGGCCCAGGTCCAGGCGCGCGACCTGGGCGGGGAAGTCCGCGCCGGTCTCCTCCAGTTCGATCCCATCCTTGAAGGGATGCCGCGCACGGAGCGCTTCGAGCGCGGGGCGGTCCTCGCCGCGCCCCAGGAGCACGCCGCGCCACTCCAGCCGCGCGTCGAGGCGCGCGAGCACTTCGAGGAACGCGCGCTGCCCGCGGTCCTCGCCGCGCTTCCAGCGCCCGAGCAGGCCGAGGCGCGGCGGGCCGGCGCCGCGTTCGGCGCGCGGGCGGAAGAGGCTCGTGTCCACCCCGGGCGGAAGGTACGCGGCGCGCGGCGCGCCGAAGCCGCGCAGGGCCTCGGCGTGCGCGCGCGCGACGCAGCAGAAGGCCGCGCAGCGCTCGAGCAGCTTGCCGCGCAGCGGCGCGGGGACCTCCGCCGGATCGCGGTGCCAGGTGCGGACGATCCGCGCGCCGAGTTCCTTCTTCAAGGCGAAGCGCGCGAGGAACTGATCGTCGGTGCGGTGGACGTGGACGACCTCGATGCCGTGCTCGCCGGCCAGCGCGCGCAGGCGCCGGGCGTCGGCGGGCAGGCGCAGGATGCGCGCCGCGCCGCGCCCCAGCGCGAAGCCGCCCAGGTAGTCCGCGCCGGCCGCGCGCGCGTCGTCTTCCAGCCGCGTCCCCGCGCGCCCGGCCAGCCAGGCCCGGTGGCCCGCCGCGGCCAGCGCGCGGACGTCGCTCAGCGCCGCGGCGGCCGGGCCGGTGGCGCTGCGCCCATGGACGAGATGGAGGATCTTCACGCGGCGAGCCTCGTGGAACCGAGCATGCGCAGACTTTACCGCGCGCGCCGTCGCTCACCAGTCGATTGAGGCCGGCACGGAGTTCCTGAAATGGATTCCGGATGCCGGAGTACCTTCGATAGGCTGTCCCTCCCCCCGGTTTCACTACCGTCTACGAAGCCGTAAAAAAGATGCACCGTGGTGCACGCTTGGGGCTTCAACCCCTGCGCCTGAGCGTCGGGCGCGCTTCGGCCGCGGGGCGCGAGGACGGCGCGCGGAGCCGCCAGCTCCGGCGCGTGCTCGCTCCTCCCTAAAGAGGATGGGGAGCCCCGTGCCTCGCGGGGCCAAGGTTCGGGCGCGCGACCAGGAGTTGACGCCCGTATCCGCGAGGCTGAGGAGAGTATCCCCGGCGCCGCCGCCGGTGTCAATGATAAAGTTTATTACTATACATATAGTTACTATCTAAGACATGCGATACAGGCTGATCGGAAGCTCGCCGGAGCCTGAAAAATGTTGCACCGTGCGCCGGGGCGGTTGGTGCGGGAATCAGGATTGCTGGACAACTGCTGAGCCTCTTCCTCATGCACCCCAGACCGCCGCACACCACTTCGTGGTGTGGCACCATGGAGTGCGACGCGGAGCGAGTAGGCATCCCGGACAACCTCGGGAGGCGACGCGGATGGCGCGACTTTTCCGTGAACCGCTGGCGCTCCGTGCCTCACGCGTGCTGGACGTACAGCTCCCAGATCCGGCGGTAGCACTTCATCCCCCAGACCGCGTCGGCCGGCGTGGTCGGGCCGCTGCCTTCCCAGCTCGTCCAGCCGGCGTAGCCGCTGCCTTTCAGCAGCGTGAAGATCTCCTGCCACGGGTAGCGCTTGGTGTCCCACAGCTCCTGCATGTGCACGCAGCCGATGCGGTGCTTGAGGAGTTCGAAGTGCGCCTTCACGCTCCCGTTGGCGTCGGGTTCGGTGGGGTTGCAGTTCCAGGTGACGTAGGCGTTGGAGTGGTCGGCGTGGTCCATGATCTTGCGCATGCGGTCGGGGCGGCAGGTCTCCTTGCCGTGGACCTCGAGCCAGACCTTGAGGCCCAGATCCTTCCCGGCGGCGGCGACCTCGGCGACGGACTTCCCGATCTGCTCCAGCGTCTTCGCTTCGGGGACTTCCGGCGGGAGCGCGTTCGGGCGGACCTTGATGCCCTCGCAGCCGACGTCGGCGGCGAGCTGGAGGTAGCGCTTGGAGGCCTCGATGTCCGCGCGCAGCTTGCTCTGGTCGGGCGTGTGGTAGTCGAGCGCCGAGCCGAGCCCGTAGCAAGCCACGGGCGAGTCGGCGAACTTCTTGCGAACCTCCGCGCGCTGCGCCTTATTCAGCGTCTCTTCGACGCCGTGCGCGTGCGTCGCGCGCAGTTCCACGCCCGAAAAGCCGGCGGCGGCGCAGTTCTTGACGATCGTATCGACGTCCCAGTCCTTGGCGACGAGGTAGGTGACGAGGCCGAGTTTCATGGCAGATTCTCCGAGTAACGTGTGTGGTGCGTTTTGATGCTCACCTGGATCGCCAACTCAAGGAGTGAACAGTAAACAGTAAACAGTGAACAGTAACGGCTTTGAGGTGTAGGCTGTTCACTGTTCACTGTTCACTGTTCACTGTTCACTGTTCACTGTTCGCCGTTCATTGTCCTCCGCCATCAAACCGCCGCGGGCGCCAGGGCCTTGAAGCGGCGTTCAAGCTTCCCGTTGCCCTTCGCGAGGTCGTCGAAGATCTCGTCCACCTGCGCCGGGTCGAGCGGGAGGCGGATCGACTTGTCGAGGAAGTGGCTGAGCACGAGCGCGTTGAAGAAGTGCACGGCCTCGCGCGCGTCTTCGGGATCGACGAGCGGCTTGCGGCCGGTCTGGACGCACTGGACGAAGTCGCGGACCAGCGTGCCGGGCGCGAAGGGTTCGGTCTCGGGGAAGTCCTGCCATTCGACTTTCGGCGCGGGGGCGTGCTTGGCGTTGAGGTCCTCGCTGTCGTACCAGGCGCGGACGTTCTCGCCCTCGATGCGGCCCAGCCGGTCGGGCCGGCCCTGGATCAGGAGGCCGCGGTCGCCCTCGAACTGCGAGACGCCGCCGGGGGAGCAGGCTCGAGACGTTCGCGACGAAGGTTCCCGTCGCGCCGTTGGGGTACTCCAGCGCCGCCGTGCAGGTGTCCTCGGTCTCGATGTTATGGAAGAGGTTGCCCAGCTTGGCGCGGACCTCGGCGACCTGTCCGGTGACGTTCAGCAGCGCGTCGATGTCGTGGATCGCCTGGTTGATCAGGACGCCGCCGCCTTCGTACTTCCAGGTGCCGCGCCAAGCGCCGGTGCTGTAGTAGTAGTTGCTGCGGATGTTGTTGCGGATGCAGGTCACGCGCGCGAGTTCGCCGAGCCCGCCTTCGCGGACCAGCTTCGCGACGTGGCGCTGTCCGATGCGCTTCTGGTGATGTACGGTGAGCAGCTTCTTTGCCTTCTGCGCCATCGCGAGCATCGCGTCGCACTCGCCGATGCGGATGGCCATGGGTTTTTCGACGAGCACGTGGAGGCCGGCCTGGAGCGCGGCGACGGCGAGCGGCTTGTGGAGGAAGTGCGGGAGGTTCAGGAGCACGGCCTCGCACTGCCCGCTGGCGAAGAGCTTCTCGGCGTCGCTGAAGGGCTGGGCGCTGGGGCAGAGCTTGCGCGCGTCCTCGACGGCCTGCGCGTTGACGTCGCAGACGGCGGTGACCTCGGCCTCGGGCGTATCGGCGGCGTTCTTCACGCGCCCCGCGCCGACGCCGCCCACGCCCACGATGCCCAGCCGGATCTTCGCCGCCATAGTCGCGCTCCTTATTCGAGGTCCCGTAATGAGTTCCTTGACGTTCCATTAGACCGCACCGGGGCGGGCGGGGGCCATGGAATGGCGGATGGAAAGGATGTGTTTTTCTGCTGAAAGCGGGGGTCAAGACCGAGCTGGGGGACGGACGAGTTTGGCGAGGCGTGCGCGGATCGGCACGGGGCGGCTGCGCCGACGCGCGGCACGTAGAGGGGCGATTGCGCGACGCGGATTGGCACGGGGCGGCTGCGCCGACCCGTGGCGCCTTGCTGCGCCGACCCGTGGCACGAGGAGTTCGACTCAGATGGAGAAGTCGGCGGCGGGGCGCGCTTTGGCGACCTGATGCAGGCCGCACTCGGCCTTGCCGGTGCCGGTCCAGCGGCCGGCGCGCTCGGGGGCGTGCTCGCTGACGGGTACGGTGCACATCGGCGGGAAGCAGCCGATGGTCTTGTAGCCCTTGGCGTGAAGCGGGTGGCTGGGGATGTCGTGCTGCTTCAAGTACGCGTTGGCCTGCTCGCGGGTCCAGTTGGCGAGCGGGTGGATCAGGTACTTGCCGTCGGTGCGCTTCTCGACGATCCCGATGCCGGCGCGGTCGCCTCCGGCGTCGCGGCGGAGGGCGATCAACTGCGCGCCGTAGCCTTTCAGCGCGCGCTGCATGGGCTCGACCTTGTTGATGCGGCAGCACTCGTTGGGGTTGCGCTCGTAGAGCCGGTCGTCGCCGTAGAAGCGCTTGAAGGTCTCGCGGTCGATGATCGGCTTGAGCGCGACGAGGTTGATGCCGTAGCGGCGCACGACCTCGTCCTTGAAGGCCAGGGTCTCGGGGAAGTGGAAGCCGGTGTCGACGAAGAGGACCGGGATCTTCTCCGCCTCGGGGACGCCCTGCTGGGCCTCGGCGAGCATGTGCAGGAGGGTCATCCCGCCGAGCTGGAAGGAGGTGCTCATGCACAGCTCCTTGCCGAAGAAGTCCACGGCCCAGCGGACGATCTCGGGCGGGGAGGCGTCTTCCAGTTCGCGGCTTTTGGCCTCGTGGTCGAAGAACTCGTTCGGATCGCGCGGCATGCCGAATCTCCCTGGGAACAGCATAGTACGCGGCGTCCTTCATGGCGAGGACCGGTTCGGAGGGGATTGACGATTTCCGATTGACGATTGACGATTGTGCCGGCATCGCGCTGGCCAAACGGACAGGCAAGTAGCCCGCGAACCAGAAACCAGGAACCGCTTACCGCCTTGGAACTCTCCTTCGCCGCGCCCGTCCTGTTGTGGCTGCTCCCGGCGGCGGGGTTGCCGGTGGTCCTGCACTTCCGGGCGCGGCTGCGGGAGCGGAGCGTCGATTTTCCCGGGGCATTTTTCCTCGACCAGCCCGCCACGCCGCAGGCCGACCGGCGGCGCCGGCTCGAGGACCGGCTGCTGCTGGCGCTGCGCTGCGCGCTCCTGGGCGCGGCGATCCTGGCGCTGGCGGGGCCGAGCCTGAAAGGGCTGGCGCTCGGCGCGCCCGACGACGCGCCCGAGACGGCGCTGGCGGTGGCGGTGGACGATTCGCCGAGCCTGGCCGCGCGGCGCGGCGAGCAGGGGGAGCAACTCCTGCCGCGCGCGTGGAAGCGGCTGCTCGACGCATGCGCGCGGCGCGGCGTGCGGCTCGTGGCGATCGAGACGGCCGCCGGGCGGCGCGAGCCCTGGCGCGGGCCGGAGGACGGCGCGGCGCGGAACCCCGCGGCGCTTCAGCCGCCCTTCGCCGCCGCGGGCGACCGGGCCGCCGCGCTCACGCGGGTCCTCGCGCGCTTCGAGGAGGTCGAGGCGGCCGAGCGCGCCGTGGTGCTGCTCACCGATGCCGGGCCGCAGCGCGCGGAAGGCGACGGCGCGGCGCTGCGCGCGCGCTGGGAGGCGGCGCTGGCGCGATTCGAAAGCCCCGGCGCGCCGCCGCTCTTCGCGTGGCTCGCCGAAACGGCGGGCGCGCAGTGGAGCGTCGAGTCGCTCGAGCCGCTTCACGAGGAAGCGCCCGTGGCGGGGCAGGCGTTCGGAATCCGCGTGCGCGTGGCCTGCCAGCGCGGCGGCGGCACGCGGCGGCTGCGGGTCCGCTTCGCGCCGCTGGCCGCGCCCGACGGCGCGCGCCCGCAGCCCGGTCCGGCGGCGCTGCTGCTCGACCGGGACGTCGCGCTCGAAGCCGGCCAGGCGGCGGAGCTGGACGCGCCGGTGCTGGCCGCGCAGGCCGGAGCGCTCTGGTTCGAGGCGGCCCTCGAAGGCGAGGACGAGCGCCCCTTCGACGACCGCGCCGAGCGGGTCGTGCCGGTCGAGGCGCGCCGCCGCGTGGTGGTCTGGGACCTGCGGGACGGCGAGCCGCGGCTGGGCGCGGACCCGGCGCGCGAGGCGCTCGCCGCGGGGCTCGACCCCCTGGACGCCAGCGACGCCGACCGCGTCGAGCTGCTGATCGCACCGCGCCCGCGCGCCGAGGACCTGCGCGAGGCCGCGTTGCTCGTCGCGCTCCACGGTCCCGAAGGCCCGCGCCTGCCGCCGGGGCTGGCCGAGCGGCTGCACGGCGCCGTGGAGGCCGGGCTCCAGCTCGCCTGGCTCCCGGACCTCTCCGGCGCGCCTTCGGGCTGGCCGCGCTACGATCCGGCGCGGCGGCCGGCCGTGGATCCGCTCCTCGCGCGCGGCGTCGAAGGCCCGCAGGCGCGCGAGGACGGGGCGGAGAAGCCCTGGCGGCTTGGCTTGCAGCGCGCCGAGCATCCGCTCCTGCAACCCTTCGGCGGCGGGCGGAACGGGGACGTGGGAAGCCTGGCGCTGCGCCGGCGCCTGCGGCTGGCGGAGGGCGGGGGCGGGGACGAGGAGACCGTGCTCCTGCGTTTCGACGACGGCCTGCCGGCGTGGCTCGTCCGCCCGCTCGGCGCGGGCGCGGTCCACCAGTTCGGTTTCGGCGTGGTCCCGAACGCGGAATGGACGGCCTCGCCCGCCTGGCCGGTGCTCTGGGCGACGCTGCTGGAGTGGGCGGCGGCCGACGGGCTGGGGCCGCGCCCTGGGCCGCGCGTCGCGCCGGGCGCGAGCGCCGAGCCGTGGCCGCTGGCGCCGCGCGCGCGGGCGCGGAGCCTGGCGTTGGACGGGCCGTGGCCGCTGAGCGCGGGGGGCGGGCGAGGCGGAGCCGCCGGGGCGCTGGGACCTCGAGGTTCCCGCGCACGCGGAGCGGCTCGTGCTGCCGAGGCTCTCCCGCCCGGGCCTCTACCGGCTGCGCGACGAAGCGGGCCGCGCGCGGCGCTGGCTGGCCTGCCGCATCGAGCCGGAGGAGTCCGCGGCCGGCGCGTGGCCCGGCGAGCTTCAGGAGCGCCTCGAAGCCGCCGCGCGCGCGCACGGCGGCGGGATGGTGCGGGAGCCGGAACGGATCTTCGAACTGCTCGAAGCGCGCCGCCCGGGCCGCAGCCTCGCGCCGTGGCTCTGGATCCTCTTCGCGCTGGCGATGGCGGTGGAACTGGGCGTACTGGTCTGGAGGAAGCGAGTGGGGTGAGGAATGAAACGTAAAACGTAAAACGTGAAAACGACTCAGAAGCTGTGCTTCGGGATAGTGCTCACGTTTTACGTTTCAAGCACCGTCGCTTTACCCCGTCGCTTCCTTCTATAAGGTAGACGGTGGCTTACCCAACTTACGGAGCGCCCATGTCCCGCCCGAATATCCTTTTCCTGCTCACCGACCAGCAGCGCTTCGACACGCTCGGGGCGCTGGGGAATCCGTCGATCCGCACGCCGAACCTCGACCGGCTGGCGCGCGAAGGCACGGCGTTCACCGATGCGTACACGCCCTCGCCGGTGAGCGTGGCGGCGCGCTGCAGTTTCACCTTCGGGCAGTACCCGTTCCATACGGGGTGCTACGACAACGGGTTCACGTTTCCCGCGGGGCGGGTCTCGTTCGTGCAGGCGCTGGCCGAGGCCGGGTACTCGACGCATGGAATCGGGAAGTGCCACTTCGTGCCGGACGGGCTGTACGGGTTCCAGGCGCGCGAGACGCAGGAGGAGATCGTCCGCGACCCGGCGAAGGACGACTACCTGCGCTTCCTGCACGAGCAGGGCTTCAAGCACGTCTGCGACCCGCACGGGATTCGCGGCGAGATGTACTACGTGCCGCAGCCGGCGCAGATGCCCGCGCGCCTGCATCCGACGAGCTGGGTGGGCGAGCGCGCGGCGGCGCACGTCGAGTCGCGCGCGGGGCGCAAGGAGCCGTGGTATCTGTACGCGAGCTTCATCCATCCGCACCCGCCGTTCGCGCCGCCGAATCCCTGGCACAAGCTGTACCGCGCGCCGCTGATGCCGCTGCCGAAGGTCCCGCGGGATCCGGAGGTCTTCTGGACGCACGTCAACCGCAGCCAGAACCGCTACAAGTACCGGGACCAAGGGATCGACCAGAACCTGATGCGGAACATGCGCGCGTATTATTACGCCTGCATCTCGTTCATCGATTTTCAGGTCGGGCGGATCCTGGAGACGCTGGAACGCACCGGGCAGCTTGAGAACACGCTGATCGTCTTCAGCTCCGATCACGGCGAGATGCTCGGCGACTACAACTGCTTCGGAAAGCGGACGATGCTCGACGGCGCCTGCCGCGTGCCGCTGTTGGCGCGTCTGCCGGGGCGCTTCGCCGCGGGCGGGCGCTGCGCGCGGCCGGCGAGCCTCGTGGACATCGCGCCGACGTGCCTCGGCGCGGCCGGCGTGGACTTCGGCGCGCACGCGCTCGACGGCGTGGACCTCTCCGCGCTGGCCTCGGGCGGCGCGGCGCGGGAGTACGTCTACTCCCAGTACCAGCGCGCGGGGCGGGGGCTCTACATGGCCTGCGGCGAGCGCTGGAAGTACATCTATTCGGCGGCCGACGGGCGCGAGTACCTCATCGACCGGCGCGAGGACCCGCAGGAGACGCGCGACCGCGCCGGCGTGGCGTTCCGCGAGGAGCCGCTGGAACGGATGCGCGCGGCGATGCTCGAGACGCTGCGCGCGGCCGGCGAGGACGCGGCCCTCGACGGCGCGGGCTGGAAGGCGTATCCCAAGCTCGAAATGCCCGCGAACCCCGACGGCGGCCTGCTGATCCAGGACCACCCCTGGGCCGAGACGCAGCTCCCGGGCTACACCGAATGACCCGCCGGCAGGCCCTGCGCGCGCTCGCGCCCCAGTTGCTGCTCGTCTGGGCCGGCTGCGGCGCGGGGCAGGAGAAGACGCCCGGCGCGGACGGCGCGGCCCGTCCGCCCGCGCAGAAACCCCGCTTGATCCCCGACGTCCCGAACCCCAACCGCGCGCCGCCGCGCCCCGAGACGCCCGCGCGCGTCCTGGCGCTCGGCGACAGCTACACCATCGGCGAAGCGGTGGGCGAAGAAGAGCGCTGGCCGGCGCAGCTCGCCGCGATGCTGCGCGAGGACGGCTGGAAGGTCGCGCCCCCGGAGTTCGTCGCGCGGACGGGCTGGACGACGGACGAGCTGGCCGAAGGGATCGACCGCGCGCGCCCCGAGGGGCCGTACGAATTCGTCACGCTCCTGATCGGCGTCAACAACCAGTTCCGCGGGCGGAGCGAGACCGAGTACCGCGAGCAGTTTCGCGAGCTGCTGAAGCGCGCCGCGGGCTGCGCGCGGGACCGCGATCCGAAGCGCGTCGTGGCGCTCTCGATCCCCGACTGGGGCGCGATGCCTTTCGGGCAGCGTTACGACCGCGCGAAGGTGGCCCGCGAGATCGACCGATTCAATGCGATCGGGAAGGACGAGGCCGAGAAAGCCGGCGCGCGCTGGGTGGACGTGACGCCGCTGAGCCGCGAGGCGCCGAAGCGCCCGGAGCTGGCCGCGCGCGATGGGCTGCATCCGTCCGGCGCGCAGTATGCCGAGTGGGCGCGGCTCGCGCTGCCGGAGGCGCGGAAGGCGCTGGAGGGCGCGGCGAAATGAGACGCGCATGCTGAGCCTGTTCCGGCCGCCCGGCGGCGGCATTTCGCTCGTCGCCATCCTCTGGATCCTGGCGGGCGGCTTCTGCATGTACCTGGGCCTCCGCTCGGGGCTGAACTACATCCTGGGCATGGGGCTGGCCTTTTTCGTGCTGGGCGCGGGGCTCTGGCTGCGCCAGGGCTGGGCGCGCTGGCTGGCCATGGGGGTTAGCGCGCTGGGGGTCTGCTCGAGCATCATCATGCTGGCGACGAAAGGCTGGGAAGCGCGGCCGGTGCTGAAGCTGCTTTCGGCGCTGTTCTTCATCCACGCGCTATGGGTCTGGGAAGTGCGCAAGGACGACCCGGAGCCGGAGATGTTCCTGGAGGATCTCGAGCGGTAAGGCGGGCACGGGTCCAGGGCTGCGCCTTGGACCCGTGGCACGCAATACTGTTCGGCTCAAGCCTTGCGTGGTGAGAAGGCTCGGCGAGAAGACGGTCCTGTGTGTGCCGGCAGGGCTTCGGACTTGGGCGGCTGGAGGCGCGGCGGGTTTGCGTTGGGGCATGACGGGGCGCGGCCGGTCGTGGGGCGACACGACGGCTGCGCATTCAAGGCCGGGCGCTTTTACAGCGCTGGAGTTCCTCCTCGACGTCGCGCCACTCGGCCCAGCCCATCAGGTACAGGTGCAGCGTCGTCAGCAGGCCCTTGGTGGGTTTGCGCCCGGTATGGACGACCACCAGCAGCGTGGCGATCAGCGCGGCGTAGAACTGCAGCGCCAGGCCGTTCTCCGACTCGGCCAGCAGATGCCGGCACTTCAAGGTGTTCTTGAACCAGCGGAAAAACGTCTCGATCTGCCAGCGGTAGGCGTAGAGCGCCACCAGCAACTCCGCGTCCAGGTCGAAGCGGTCGGTCACGAGCACCCATTCCTGGTCGAGCGGTTCGTGCGCGTAGGCCGCGTGCTTGCCGCGCTTGCGCTGCGGGTGCAGGTTGCGCGGGGCCGGAGCGCGATGCCGCGCGCGGACCACGCGCACGCGCTGGCGCCGAGCCGGGTCCTTGCCCAAGTCCACGATTTCGTCGCTGACGACGCCGGCGCCGCGCGCGGCCTCGGAGCGCGCCCGCGTCTCCACGACCGACACGCACGGGCCCTCGCGCAGGCGCATGAGGAACGAGGCTTGCGCGTCGCGAAAGGCTTGGAGCACGGAGAAGGAGAAGTAGCCGCGGTCGAGCAGGTAAAAGGCGCCGGCGAGCAGCTGCTTAGGCAGGACGTGCCGTTCGTCGGTCGCGCCTTCGGTGAAGGCCGCGTCGACGGGGACTCCGCGCAACACGTCGAAGACGAAGTGTCCTTTCAGGGCGCCTTTGCGGGCGCGGGTGAGCGGTCCGACGTACAACGCGCGCCATGCGCGGCAGGAGTTTCCAGAGCGAGGCGTCGGCGGCCAGCAGGCGCAGGTCTTCGGGCAGCCCTTGGGGGCGCGGCGGGGCGTCGAGCGCTTGGGCTTGACCGGCCAGTTCCAGGAAGATTCGCCGGAGCCCGTCGGGATCGAAGACGTGCGAGGCCTCGGAAAGACTGCCCAGCGAGGTGCGGTGCAGGCCCAGGTTGCGCTCGGTCCAGGGCAGGCCGGCGGCCTTGCGCAGTCCGCGCAAGGATTGCAGGACGGGGTTGTAGTAGGCCAGCAGGAGCAGGATGAGGTATTCGTCGTAATGCAGGGTGCGGTTGGGATGCGCGTGCCGTTCGCGCAGTTCGCCCAAGAGCCGGCTCAAGGGCTTGAAGAACTTGAGTCCTTGATAGCGCTCCGGGTGTTCCATGCGCTAAGCATCGGCTGGAAAAATGAATGAAAAATAAGCGCGCTAAAAATGTTTCGAGAACGACTCACACGCAACAATCGTGCCGAACAGTATTGCGTGGCACGAGCGCTCGCGGTACTCAGGGCTTGTCGTTTTGCTCGAGGCGGAATTCCCAGGGTGGCACGGCGTTTCCGGTCTTCCACAGGCCGCGCCGGGCCGCGCGGGCTTCCTCTTCCTGCGGCGCGTACTGCGTGCTGTAGCGGCGGTAGGCCCAGGCCCAGCCGGCGCGGACGAGTTCCTCGTTGAGGCAGCGTTCGGTTTGCGGCGCGTCCGCGGGCGCGTAATAGACCTCGGCGACCAGCCGCCCGTACTCGTCCTTGTCCTTCACGGCGAGGCGGACGGTCCGATCCTTGACGCGCTCGGCGGCGAAGGCCTTGGCGTCGTCGCCGAAGGGCTGGCGCAGCTCGGGGCAGTCGATCCCGAAGAGCCGGACCTTTTCATGCTGGCCGTTCACGAAGACGCGGAGCGTGTCGCCGTCGGCGATGCCGGTGACGTCGCCTTCGGCGTGCGGGGGGCGGAGCCCCTTGAAGTAACTGGCGACGAGGATCAGGGCCAGCATCGCCGCGGTGGCGAGTTGCATGCCGCGGAGGCCGCGCCGGCGCGGGCGGGCAGGAGGCGCGACGTTCATGCGGCGATGCTGACCCGGCGCGCGCGGCTGTCCACCGCAGAACGCGCGCTTTGCCTGAACGGCTTGGCCCGGATACGCTGGGAACAAAGGAGCTTCCCATGCCCTTGCGTTCACTTGCCCGCCGTGCCGGCGTGGACGGATTCGTGACCTTCTTCCACGTGCTTCCCGGAGACGCCCCGCGCGGCGCGGAGTGGTCCGCCGAGGGCGTGCGCGCGTGCGCGCCGCTGGACCTGGGGCTCGATTTCACGCTCCTGCCGCGCAAGCGCGAGGCCGACGGCGGGCGAATTCGAGTGGCGTGCGTTCTGCGCAGCGAAGCCCCGCAGCGCGCGCGCCTGGCGCTGGGGACGTTCCGCGGCGCGGCGTGGCGGCTCGGCGCGCAGTCCGGGCGCAGTGCGCCCGAGGGCGAGGCGCTTTCCATCGAGCAGGGCGTGTGGGACGTGGACTTCGCGACCGGCAAGAACGTGCTGGAGGTCGAGTTCGAAGTCGAGAAGGCCAGCGGGCTGGCCTGCGTGCGCCTTTTCGGGCTGACGAAGGAACTCCGCGTCGAGGTGCCAGAAGAAACCGCATCGGATCCCGACGCGGGCGCGCCGCCGGAGTTCCGCATGCTGAACGCCGCCGGCGCGTTGCAGTTCGAGCCGGGCGGCGCTCACGCGGCCTGGGCGGCGAAGCTGCGGGACTGGTGGGAGCGGAGCCTGGACCTCGGCGCGCCGGCCGCGCCCGCGGTGCGGGTACTGCGCACGGAGGCGCACGCGAACTTCGCGCGGCACGAGCTCCTGATCGCGGTCCCGGGCGGGGTGGAGACGCCGGCGACGCTGCTGATCCCCGAACGGCTGAAAGGTCCGGCGCCGGCGGTCCTGGCGGCGCACGGGCACGGCCCCGGACGGGGACGGGTGGTCGGCGCGCTGCAGGCCGACGGGCACCGCGACTACGGCGTGCTGCTGGCCGAGCGCGGGTACGTGGTGCTCGCGCCGGACCTGCGGAACTTCGGCGAGCGCGCCGATCCGCTGGCCAAGGCGGAGCGCTACAAGCGCGACCCGTGCGACGTGCAGATGATCCGGGGCCTGGCGGCGGGCGCGTGGCCGGCGCAGAGCGAGGCGCGGGAGTGGCGCGCGTGGCTGGACGTGCTGGCCGCGCGGCCTGAGGTCGATCCCGAGCGGCTGGGCGTGCTGGGGCTCTCGCTGGGCGGGCGCACGACGGGCCTCTGCGCCGCGCTGGACCGGCGCGTCAAGGCCGCCGTCGTCAGCGGCGCGTTGAACCTGATGCGCGAGCGGGTGCAGTTGGGGCAGGGCTGCGTGAAGTACCTCCTGCCGGGGCTGCTGGCGCAGGCGGACCTGCCGGAACTCTACGCGCTGGCCGCGCCGCGCGCGCTCTTCTTCGAACTGGGCGCCGACGACGGGACGTCGCCGGAGGTCTTCGCGCAGGAGGCCTTCCGGCGCATGGCTGCCGCCTACGAGGCCGCCGGCGCGCGAAGCGAACTGGAGGTTCACGTCTTCGACGGCGGGCATTACTTCAACAGCGCGCGCGCGCTGCCATGGCTCGACGCGCGGCTGAAGCCGGCGTAGCGCGCTTTACCGTTCCTCGCGCAGCGTTTACTGTTAGGCGGTCGTCCGAGCGGTCCCGCATCGAAGCGAGGTTCCCCATGGCCAGCGGCGCGTCTTCCCTCGAGTTCCACGGCACGACGGTCGTTGGCGTCCTGCGCGGCGGGCAGGTGGCGCTGGGCGGGGACGGGCAGGTCTCGCTGGGCCAGACGGTGCTGAAAGCCTCGGCGCTGAAGGTGCGGAAACTGAAGGGCGAGAAGCTGGCCGGCTTCGCGGGCTCCACCGCCGACGCCTTCGCGCTGCTGGAGCGCTTCGAGGGCAAGCTGGAGGAGCACAAAGGCAACCTGCGGCGCGCGGCGGTGGAACTGGCGAAGCTCTGGCGCACCGACCGGATGCTGCGGCGGCTGGAGGCGATGCTGGTGGTGGCCGACCGCGAGGCGCTGATCCTGATCACCGGCAACGGGGACGTGCTGGAGCCCGACGACGGGATCGTCGCGGTGGGTTCGGGCGGCGCCTACGCGCTGGCGGCGGCGCGCGCGCTCTCGAAGCACACCGGGCTGGCGCCGAAGGCGATCGTGACCGAGGCGCTGAAGGAGGCCGCCGCGATCTGCGTGTACACCAACGAGCGGATCGTGGTCGAGGAACTCGCGTAGCGCGGCCGCGCCGCTTGTCGAACCATGCAACCGGAGCCGGCGATGCTCGAATCCGTGCTGGGCGTGCTGAAGTCCCGCGATCCGTCGGCCATGACGCCGCGCGAGATCGTCGCGGAACTCGACCGCTACATCGTGGGGCAGGAGAAGGCCAAGCGCGCGGTGGCGATCGCGCTGCGCAACCGCTGGCGCCGCCGCCGGCTGGACGCGGCGATGCGCGACGAGGTCGCGCCCAAGAACATCCTGATGATCGGCCCGACCGGGGTGGGCAAGACCGAGATCGCGCGGCGCCTGGCCGGGCTGGCTGGCGCGCCCTTCGTGAAAGTCGAGGCCACGCGCTACACCGAGGTCGGCTACCACGGCCGCGACGTGGAGAGCATGATCCGCGACCTCGTGAAGGCCTCGATCAACATGTTCCAGACCCGCGCGCGGGAGGAGGTCCGGGCCAAGGCCGCCGAGGCCGCCGAGGAGCGCCTGCTCGACGCGCTGCTCCCGCCGCCCGCGTCGTGGGATACCAAGGACGGCGAGACGGCCGAGACCGCCGCGCGCAGCGCCGAACTGAACAAGAAGACGCGCGAGAAGCTGCGCGCCAAGCTGCGCAACGGGGAATTGGATTCGCGGCAGGTCGAGATCGAAGTCACCTCGCAGGAGAACGTGGCGGGCATCTTCGCGCCGGCGATGGGCGAAGAAATGAGCATGGACCTGCAGGACGCGCTCTCGCGGATGATGCCCAAGCGCCCCAAGCAGAAGAAGCTCTCCGTCGGCGAGGCGCGCCGGCTGCTGGAGGCCGAAGAGGCCGAGCGGCTGATCGACCACGAGGCCGTGCAGCGGCAAGCCATCGACGCGGCCGAGAACCTCGGCATCGTCTTCATCGACGAGATCGACAAGGTGGCCGGCTCCGGGCGCGAGCAGGGCCCCGACGTCTCGCGCGAGGGCGTGCAGCGCGACATGCTCCCGATCATCGAGGGCGCCAGCGTCAACACCCGCTGGGGGCTCGTGCGCACCGACCACATGCTCTTCGTCTGCGCCGGCGCCTTTCATCTCTCCAAGCCCAGCGACCTGCTCCCCGAACTCCAGGGCCGCCTGCCCATCCGCGTCGAACTGGAGGACCTCACCGAGGAGGACTTCCGGCGCATCCTCACCACGCCCCAGAACGCCATCACCAAGCAGTACCAGGCGCTGCTGGAGACCGAGGGCGTCACGATCGGGTTCGCCGACGACGCGCTCGCTTCCATCGCCGCCTTCGCCGCGCAGGCCAACCGCGAGACCCAGAACATCGGCGCGCGGCGGCTGCATACGGTCATCGAACGGCTGCTCGAGGAGATCAGCTTCAACGCGGCCGAGATGGCCGGGCAGACGATCAAGGTGGACCGGGCCATGGTCGAAGAGCGGCTCAAGCCGATCCTCGAGAGCCAGGATCTCACGCGCTATATCCTTTAGTAGCTTGAATCCGCTGCGGGCAATTCCGTCGCAATTTGGCGTGGGACCGCGGCCTTGGCTGGTGTACGTAGGCTTGGTGATCTAGACAACCGCTCACTCGATGTCTGTGGGGAGATTCCGGTGCTTAGACCTAAGTCCATAATCGGCTTCATGTTGCTTGGTTCGATCCTGGCCGGGTCGGGCGTTCGGGCCCTGGAGCCGGTTCCGACCGTCCCGCCGCCGAAGAGCTGGGAAAACTTCGTCGTGCTGGTCTGGCAGTTCCAGACCGAACTGCCTCGGGACAAGGCCTTGTACGAGTCCGTGAACCTGAAGGGCTTTCACATCGACTATGTGGATCCGAGGCTTCAGACTTTCGCGAAGGAGTCAGGCTGGCCGTATTACGTCGATCACGCGGCAAGGAAGGGCTACCTGCATCTGCGCGACAAGGACGTGGACCCGATAATGGCGCAGTTCAAGAAGTCGAAGCAGGCGCTTCCGCGGCCGAACAGCCTGGCCGATCCGAAGACGGTGGAGACGATGAAGGCCAACCTGAAGGCGAGCATCGGCGCGGCGAAGGGCGGCGCGGCGGTGGCGTACGCCTACGACGACGAGATCAGCACGGGTAGCTTCGCCTCTCCGGTGGAGACCGACGCCGGTCCGCAGGGGCTGGCGTATTACCGCAAGTACCTCAAGGAGCTGTACGGGGGAGATCGGCAGGCTGAACGAGCAGTACGGAACTTCGCACGCAAGCTTCGACGCGATCGGGGCGCAATCGTACGAGCAGTTCCGGAAGGCGCTTCAGCCGGCCGGCCTGGGTAAGGTGAACCTCAGCGCGTGGTGCGACTGGCGCAGCGCGAACGACAGCCTCTTTGCCGAGACGATCGCGGACCTGACGCGCTACGCCAACGAGCAGGATCCCGGCGTGCCGGCCGGCGCGGTGGGGCTGGGCACGCCCGCGGCCTTCGGGGGGTACGACTACCGCAAGATCACGAAGGCGATGCAGTGGATGGAGGCCTACGACATCGGGGGAGCAACGAGCTGCTGCGCAGCTTCTGGGGCCAGAAGCGCCCGCACGTCCAGACCTTCTTCTCGAGCAAGGACCCGAAGAAGGATACGTGGTTCCTCTGGTATTACCTCGTTCACGGCGACCGCGGCGTGATCTGCTGGCCCGAGGGCTGGTTCAAGAACGGCGAGGTGGCCCCGTACATCAAGCCGCTGGCGGAGACCTTCAAAGAGGTGCAGGGGCCGGTCTCGAAGCACGTCGTCGACGCGGAGTTCGCGCACGATCCGGTGGCGATCTATTACTCGCACCCGAGCGTGCAGGCGACCTGGGCGCTGGACGCGGCGACGCACGGCGGAACCTGGGTGAACCGCTCCAGTTCGATGGAGAACTCCCACGGGACGTGCAGCCTGACGCGCGTGGCGTGGCTGAAGACCCTGGAGGATCTCGGCATCCAGGGCCGGTTCATCCACCAGGACCATCTGCTCGACGGGGTGCTGGCGAAGGATAAGTACAAGGTGCTGCTGCTGCCGCGCGTGGTCTGCCTCTCCGACGAAGAGGCCAAGGCGATCCGCGCCTTCGCGGAGGCCGGCGGCACGGTGCTCGCCGACCAGCTCTGCGGGGTCTTCGACGAGCACGGCAAGTCGCGCGCCAAAGGAGCGCTGGACGACCTCTTCGGGGTCAAGCGCGACCTGAGCAAGGGCATCCTCAACGGCCAGACGCTCACCGAGGTCGACTGCGAGAAGGGCTACAAGGGGCTGGACGAGAAGAACTGGACGCACGGCGAACTCTTCAAGGGCCTTGCGGTCTTCGAGCCGGGGCTGGCCGCGGACGGCGGCGAAGCGCTGGACAAGGCCGGCGAGGTCCCCGTGCGCGTGAAGAAAGGCTCGGCCGTCTGCCTGAACCTCTCCCCGATCGGCTACATGCTGACGCGCGCGAAAGCCGGGAATCCCGAGTGGCTGGCGTTCGTCTCCGGGATCCTGAAGGACGCCGGCGTGACGCCCCGCGTAGCGCTGAAGGTGAACGGGGAGGCCCCGCGGATGGTCGAGACGCTCTTCTGGAAGAACGGCGAGAAGACGACGTTCTGCGTGATCCGCAACATCGAGCGGAAGGCCTCGATCACCGGGTTCGGGTCCTCCGAAGGCGACGTGGGGGACGGCGCGGTGAAGCTCACTTTCACCTTTGCGAAGGCGGTCAAGGGGCTCAAGAACGAGCGCACGGGCAAGGAACTGGGCGACGGGGCGGAGTTCAGCGACGACTGGACGCCTTGGGAGGCGAACGTGTACACGTTCACGCCGTAATCGCGGCTCGTGCAGGTTATTCAGCGCCTTGCGGGCGATCCCTGCAAGGCGCTTTCCTTTGACCTACAACACATCCACTTCGACGGTGTCGCCGTCCTTCAAGCCGTAGGTGGAACGCAAGTGGACGTCGGTGGCAATCTCCAGCAGCTTCGGCGGCGCGGGTTCGGCGGGGTTGCGCGAGATCGGGCGCAGGATGAACGCCCGGCGCCCGAAGATGCGGCAGGGCGCGATATTGACGGTGACCTCGCCGCCGTACTCCCGCTTATCCAACTGGATGGTCTGTGGAGGCAGGTCGTAGGGCTCTTCCAGCCAGACGTTCAGGGTTCCGGGGTAGAGCGTCATGCCCGTCTTGGCGCGGTAATGGCCCTCGAGCTTCGCGATCCAGCGGGCGAAGTCGCCAACGCCCGTGGCCACGCTGCCGCGCACGATTCGCCAAGCGCCCATCTCAAAGCAACCCTTCTTCGACGAAGCTGGTAAACGCGCCGTCGCCGACGACGACGTGGTCGAGGAGGCGGATGCCGAGGAGTTCGGCGGCGTCCTTGAGCCGCTTCGTCAGGAGCTTGTCGGCGCGGCTGGGCTTGGGGTCGCCGCTGGGGTGGTTGTGGACGACGGCGACGGCCGCCGCGCCCAGGCGGATCGCCGGGTTGAAGACCTCGCGGGGGTGGACGAGGGCTTCGGTGAGGCTGCCTTCGCTGACCTGTTCCTCGCCCAGCAGGCGGTTCTTCTGATCCAGGCAGGTGACGTAGAAGCGTTCCTTTTTCAGGTCGCGCAGGCGCAGCCGGTAGTGCTCGAAGAAGTCCGCGCCGCGCGCGAAGACCTTGCCGTGCGCGGCGTGTTCCTCGGTCCAGAGCCTGAAGAGTTCCGCGGCGGCGCGAACGCGCGCGACGGCCGGGTCGCCGAAGCCGGCCTCGCGGAGCTTCGCCGCGGACGCCGCCAGCACGCCGCGGACGCCGCCGAGGGCCTTGAGCGCGGCCGCCGCGCGAGCCTGAGCGCGGGCGCCGCCGCGCCCCTCGCCGGCCAGCAGGGCCAGCACGTCGGCGGCGGCCGGCGGGACGGCCCGGCCGTTCTCCGCATCGGCCTCAGAGTGGAGTTCCCGGGCGCCGCGCCCGAGGAAGCGGCAGCTTTCGGCGAGCGGGCATTTCTCGCATCGCGGCGCGTCGCCGCAGACGCCTTCGTCCAGCGCGCCGTACTCGCCCCGCGCGAAGGCCCCGAGCCAGGCGCCGATGACGCCGGGGGCTTCGCCCGTCGCGCGCGCGAGGCGGGCGAGGTGTTCGGCGTAGGCCGCGCGCCGCTCGGATTCGGAGTCGTCGGCATCGAGGCTCCCGAAGCGGACCAGGAAGCGCTCGACGGCCGGTTCGGGCGGTGGCGCCTGCCCGTCGCTCAGCGTGTTCCGCCAGCGGCGAAGCGCCGGGGCCAGCGCGCGGCCCGCGCCGGCGCGGACGGCCTGTTGCAGCGCCTTCAACCAGGCGGCCGGATCGCGCGCGGGATTCACCGGCGCGCCCTCGCGCCGCGGCGCCGGGCGGGCTTCACCGCCCAGAGATCCGGGACGTGCCGGAACTTCCCCGCGTGGTCCATGCCGTAGCCGGCGACGAATTCGGGGCCGATCTCGAAGCCCACGTAGTCCGCGCGCACGGCCCGCGCGCCGCCGGCCTTGCGCTTCAACAGCACGCAGACCTTCACCCGCGCCGCGCCGCGCGCCTTCAGGTGCCGGACGAGGTATTTCAGAGTCAGGCCGGAATCGAGGATGTCGTCGACGAGCACGACGGTGCGCCCGTGGAGGTCGAGGGCCTGGTCGAGGTCCTGGAGCAGGAGCACGCGGCCGCGGCTGCGGGTCGCGGCACCGTAGCTCTCGCAGCGCAGGAAGGCGACTTCCAGGCCCGTCGAGTGCGGGACATGGCGGAGCAGGTCGGCGGCGAAGACGAAGGCGCCCTGCAGGACGACGACGGCGACGGGGCGTTCGCGGGGCTTCAGCGCGCGCGCCAGTTCGGCGCCCAACTCGGCGACGCGGGCCTGGAGGGTTTCGCGCGCGAGGACCGGCGCGTAGCCGGCGGGCGGGCGGCGCGCGGCATCCGGCCGGGCCATGGTCAGGCCTGGACCTGCTCGAGCGCGCGGTCGAGGACCTGGTCGGCCTGCACGCCGGCCGCCTCGCCGTCGAAGTTCAGGATCAGGCGGTGGCGCAGCGCGGGCTTGGCCATGGCGCGGACGTCTTCCAGCGCGACGTGGAAGCGGCGCTTCGAGAGCGCGAGGACCTTGGCGCAGAGCAGGAGCGCCTGGGCGCCGCGCGGGGAGGCCCCGAAGCGGACGTAGCTCCGGACCGGCTCGGGCGCGTCCTTGGAGTCCGGATGGGTGGCCAGGACCAGGCGCGCGGCGTACTCCACGACGGGCTTGGCGACGGGCACGCGGCGGACGAGTTCGCGCAGCTCCAGCAGTTCCGCGCGCGCGGCGGCTTTTTCCGGGCGGGCCTCGGCTTCCCCGGTGGTGCGCTCGAGGATCGCCACCAGCGAGGCCAGGTCGCCGGAGGGGACGAGCAGCTTGAGCAGGAAGCGGTCGAGCTGGGCTTCGGGGAGCGGGTAGGTCCCCTCCAGTTCGATGGGGTTCTGCGTGGCGAGGACGAAGAACGGCCGCGGAAGCGGGTGCGTCGTGCCGGCGACGGTGACGCGGCCTTCCTGCATGGCTTCCAGCAGCGCCGACTGGGTCTTGGGCGTGGCGCGGTTGATCTCGTCGGTGAGGACGACGTTGCCGAAGACCGGCCCGGGCTGGAACTGGAAGCTGCGCCGGCCGGATTCGTCCTCGTTGAGGATCGTCGTGCCGACGATGTCCGCGGGCATCAGGTCGGGCGTGAACTGGATGCGGCGGAACTCCAGGTCCAGCGCCTCGGCGACGGCATGCACGAGCTTGGTCTTGCCCAGGCCGGGGAGGCCTTCGAGGAGCGCGTGGCCGCCGGCGAAGAGCGCGACGAGTACGCCTTCGACGACCGCGTCGTTGCCGACGATGACCTTGCCGATCTCGGCACGGACGCGCGCATAGGTCTCCGCGAAGGCGGCGGCGCGGGCTTCCACGTCGGGACCCTTCGTTTCCCGGTTCATGCGCAGCCCACCGCGAGCAGGCGCTTCATTTCTCGGACGGCCTGGCCGAGGCCGACAAAGATCGCGCGGGCGACAATGGCGTGTCCGATGTTCAGTTCGCGCATGCCTTCCAGGCTCGCGACGGGTCCGACGTTGCGGTAGTTGAGCCCGTGCCCGGCATGGAGCTTGAGGCCCAGCGCGCGGGCCGCCTCGCCGGCGCGGACGAGCTTGGCGAGTTCCTTCGCGCGGGCCTTCTCCGTGCGGGCGTTGGCGTACGAGCCGGTATGGAGTTCGACGGCCGGCGCGCCGGACTTCGCGGCGGCCTCGAGCTGGCGCGGGTCGGGGTCGATGAAGAGGCTGACTTCGATGCCTCTGCCGCGCAGGCGCTCGACGGCCCGCGCGACGCGCGCGTAGCTTCCGGCCACGTCGAGCCCGCCTTCGGTGGTGACCTCCTGGCGCTTCTCGGGGACGAGGCAGGCGCAGTGCGGCTTCCAGGCGCAGGCGAGCCTGACGATCGCCGGGGCGACGGCCATTTCGAGATTCAGGCGGGTTTGGATCGTCTCGAGGAGCAGACGCACGTCGCGGTCCTGGATGTGGCGGCGGTCCTCGCGCAGGTGGACGGTGATCTGGTCGGCGCCGGCGAGTTCGCACTGCGCGGCGGCCCAGACGGGATCGGGCTCGTAGGTCCGGCGCGCCTGGCGGACGGTGGCGACGTGGTCGATGTTGACGCCCAGTTCCGGCATCGCGGTCAATCCCCGTTCAGGTTCCCGGTCAGCACGCCGCGGACCTTGACCGACGGCAGGCGCTCGCCCTCGGGCCCCAGCACGCCGATGCGCGGCGGCGCGACGACCTTGACTTGCAGCGTGCGCTCCTCGAAGACCTCGTGCGCCGGGCGCTGAAGATCCCACTCGGCCGGCCATTCCACGTACACGCGGAGATCGGCTTTGGTGACGTTGGCGATGTCCTCCGCGGTCCCGCGCACGCGGACCGAGACCGAGCGCGGCGCGGCGGACATGGCGGCGCCCTGGGGCGTGAGGAAGTATACGGGAACGTCCTTGAAGTCCTTGGTGTAATTCGTGCGTTCGAAGATGACCTGGACCCTGACCTTCTCCTCGCAGCTCAAGTGGACCGTCTGGTCGCCGACCTCGACCGTCGGCGCGATGCCGACCTCGACGGTGAATTCGCGGTTCTTGCCCCCGATATCGATCGGCTCGGTCAGGACGTAGGGGAGGGTGGAGAGGTCCTGGAGCGCCTCGACGGTGACCTGCTGGGGTTCGACGCGCTTGTCCACGGTGTACTCGGGCGGGGGCTCGCCCTTCAAGCGCGGCTGGACCTGGACGAGCTTGCGGGAGACCTGGAAGAGGCGCACGTCCACGTCTTCGGGGCGCACGTTCACGACGCTCAGGCCTTCCACGCCTTCGATCTCGATGACCTCGCTGCCCAGCGAAAGGCGCTGGTCGCCGGCCTGGAGCTTGGAAAGGAGCGGTTTGAGGTGCACGCGCAGGTTCTCGGCGCCGAGGTACTGGAGCTTGCGGCGCGGCCCGCGGACGCGAATGTGCAGCGCGGGCCAGCGCTGGTCGGCGGCGAAGCGCGCGCCGGGCGGCGGCTGGAGTTCGGTCGCGGGGATGTTCACCGAGAGTTCGCGCTCGTCGGTCAGCTCCCCGTCGATGTAGAACCAGTAGAGGGTGGCGAGGATCATGCAGAAGATCTTGAGCAGCCAGTCTTCGAGGAAGACGGCGCGGAGGAAGCGCAGGAAGAGGGTGCCTTTGCCGGCCATCGCGATGCTCCCGTCGCCTGGCTGCCCGTCGAATCAGGGCCGGCGGGCGAGTCGCCCGCGCTACGCCCTTTACCCGCGACCTTACGCCGCCGTGCCGGCCTCGACCGTTTCGAGGCACAGGCGCGTCAGTTCCTTGCGCAGTTCGTCGGGCGAGAGGCCCTGCTTCAGCTTGCCGTCGAAGCCCAGCGAGATGCGCCCGGTCTCCTCGCTGACCACCACCGTGACCGCGTCGGATTCCTCCGACAAACCGATCCCCGCGCGGTGCCGCGTGCCCATCGTCTTCGAGAGTTCGGGGTTCTCCGTCAGCGGCAGCAGGCAGCCGGCGGCGGCGATGCGGTTGCCCTGGACGATCACCGCGCCGTCGTGCAAGGCCGAGCCGGGATGAAAGATGGTCTGGAGCAGCTCGCTGGAGACCTCCGAGTTCATCGGCGTGCCGGCCTCGACGTACGCGTTCATCGGGACCTCGCGCTGGATCGCGATGAGCGCGCCGACGGAGCGCTGGCTCATCGCGGTCGCGGCCTGGACGATCTCGTCGAGGACCGGCGACGAGGCCTGGACGAAATGCCCGAACGGCCCGGTCAGGCCCAGGCGCAAAAGGCCGCGGCGCAACTCCGGCTGGAAGATGATCAAGAGCGCGATGAAGAAGAGCGCGGCGAGCTTTTCGAAGATGTAGGTGATGTGCTCAAGCTCGAAGAGGCTCGCGAAGAGGAAGACGATCCCAAAGATCAGGCCGATGACGGTGAAGATGCCGCGCAGCACCGCCGCCCCGCGGCTGCCGCGGAGAAAACGGAAGAGGAGGTAGATGACGAGGAAGAGCAGGAAGATCTCGAAGACGGCCACCAGGCCGCCGCGCCAGATCCCCTGAATCCGCTCGATCCAATCCATGCGCCAGCCTTTTCGAGACCTTTCGGCACGCACTTCGTAACCGTCGAATGCGCAATAGCTTAGGGTCTTGCGCTGTTTTTGTCTACGCGAGCGGCCCAAGACTCGTCCCGAGAGAGCACAACGTGCGGCCAGTCTGGTAACCCCGGGCGCCGTGTTCAGGTCACGGCGGCCGCGATCTTGAGGGCCTCGGCATGGGCGGCGACGTCGTGGACCCGCAGGATCTTCGCGCCTTGGGCCACGGCGGCGACGCCGGCCGCGACGGATGCCGTGACGCGCTTCGCCGGGTCCCCGATGCCGGCGAGTTTGCCAAGGAAGCTCTTGCGCGAGACGCCAACGACGAGCGGCCGGCCGAGCGCCTTGAACTCGGCGAGGCGGCGCAGGAGTTCGCAATTGTGTTCGAGCGCCTTGCCGAAGCCGATTCCGGGATCGAGGAGCACGCGGGTCGGCGGGATGCCGGCTTCGTACGCGGCATGGAGGCGCTTGCGGAAGAAGAGGTCCAGATCCTCGACGACGTCCTTGTAGCGCGGCGCGCGCTGCATGGTCCGCGGCGTGCCTTGCATGTGCATCAGGATCACCGGGCAGCGGGCCTTCGCGCAGACCTTGGCCATCTGGCGGTCATGGCGCAACGCGCTGATGTCGTTGATCACGTCGGCGCCCTCGCCCAGGCAGGCGCGCGCGACCTCGGCCGACTGCGTGTCGATGCTGAGCGGGAGCCTCGCCAGTTCGCGCTTCTTGCGCAGCGCCCTGAGGACCGGCAGCAGCCGCTCCTTCTGGCGCTTCGCGGAGACGGGCCTGGCGCCGGGGCGCGTGGATTCGGCGCCGAGGTCCAGCGCGGCGGCGCCCTCGCGGTTCATCCTGAGCGCCTGGCGCACGGCGGCGCCGGGGTCGAGGAACTTACCGCCGTCGCTGAAGCTGTCGGGGGTGACGTTGAGGATGCCGAGGAGGAAGGGCGCGTCGAATGCGAGCGTCCCGCCGCAGCCGGGGAGGTGCATGGGGGGCGGGGTGGTGGTGGTGCAATGGACGGTACGGCAAAGCTCATAGATTAATTCGCAGACTATGTCCGAGACGACCGGCTTGCCATCATTATCGAGATATAGGAACTCAGGCGGGAGTGGGCGCTCTTCGTTCAGCCAGCGCAGGAGATCAATCCAGCCAAAGGCAGAAGACGCCGAGACCAGGCCCCGCTTGAAGTCGACAGGATCAATGGAATCCAGATAGCTGCATTCTTCCCACAACTTTGAAAGGCCTGTTTTGGAGTACCCTAGCAATTCACCACGGACTTGATGATCGACTATGCCCCGTATGGAATTCCCCTCGCCATCGTTGCCGCCAATGATAACGGGCATTGTGCGGACGCCTACGAGTCGAGGTCGAGTGATCGGCGGCAGCCAGATAGGCGAGTCGGGGCCAACCAACCAAGTGCTGTATGGCAAGAGTCCTTCTTGGAATCTCTTTAGGTGTCGTGCAGACCACTTCGGCTTGCGGCTCATACTTCGTCCAGCACCTTGAAGAGTTCCTTCAGGCGCACGGCGAAGCCGGCGAGGACCTTCGACTTGACCGAGCCGCGCGCGACGAGGGTTTCGACGTAGCGGCCGTCCTTGCCCGGGAGGAACTGATGGATGCGGCGCTTGGCGTAATCCACGACCCAGTACTCGAGCACGCCGCAGCGCTCGTAAAGATCCTTCTTGTCGCCCAGATCACGGTGCGCCTGGCCGGGCGAAAGGATCTCGACGATGAAGTCGGGGGTTCCGTGGCCGTGGGTATCGATGCGGAGGCGGTTGTTCTTCTTGAGGGCTACGACCAGGTCGGGCCGGCGCGTCTCGTCGAGCTGAAATTCCACGTCCCAATCGGAAACCTTAAGGGCCACGGGATGGTTCAGGAGCCAATTGCCCAGTTGCCTGGAAAGCTCGCCGAGGACCAGTTGGTGGCGAACGTTGGGCGCGGGGCTCAAAATCAGTTCTCCGGCGACGACTTCCCACTTTTCTTCCTCGGGGAATTCCGTTTGGAAGAATTCGTGGGCGGTCATCAGGGTCTTGGTCTTGCCCATGGCAGGCTCCGAGGCGCGAACGTCCGGCCGTCCGCGACCTGCTACCTATATATCACGAGATCGGCGCAAACCCAACCGGTCAGGCCGGGGTGGGGGTGGGGAGGAGGCGTCGGGCAGCGCGCCGCCCTCGTCGCGGGAGCGGTGGCCGGAGGCGGCGTCGCCGTGCTTGGGCAGCGGGCGCGGCTCGACGGCCTGCGAGGGCTTGCGGGATTCGGGGAGCTTGCGCTCTTTCAGCAGGAATTCGAGTTCCTCGCCGCTGATGACCTCGTACTCCATCAGGACCTTGGCGACGAGTTCGATGTCGTCGCGATGGGCCTCGAGGATCTTCTGCGCCTCGCGGTAGCAGTCGTCGATGGTGCTGCGGACTTCCTGGTCGATGAGCTGGCCGGTGGAGGCGGAATAGAGCGGCGAGCGGGTCAGTTCGCGGCCGAGGAAGACGGTCTCCTCGTCCTCGAGGTACTTGACGGGGCCGAGCTTGTCCGACATGCCCCACTCGCAGATCATTTTGCGCGCGATGTTGGTGGCCATCTCGATGTCGGCCTTGGCGCCGGTCGAGTAATCGCCGACGAACATCTCTTCGGCGATGCGCCCGCCGAAGGCGACCATGATCTGCCCGAGCAGTTGCTTGCGGGTGCGGTTGTACACGTCCTTCTCGGGGAGGAAGTGCGTGGCTCCGAGGCTGGGGCCGCGGGGCATGATGGTGACCTTGTGAGGCTTGTCGACCTGCGGGATGTACATGCCCAGCAGGGCGTGGCCGGCCTCGTGGTAGGCGGTGACCCAGCGGTCGGCCTCGTCCATCACGCGGCTGCGCTTCTCGCGCCCCCAGACGACCTTGTCGCGGGCCTCTTCCAGATCCTCCATCTCGATCGCGTCCTTGTCCTTCGCGACGGCGAGGAGGGCGGCTTCGTTGATCATGTTCTCGAGGTCGGCGCCGCTGAACATGGGCGTGGCCTTGGCGAGGGTGCCGAGGTGGACCTCGGAGGAGACTTTGTACTTTCTTGCGTGTACTTGCAGGATCTGTTCGCGGCCGCGGATGTCGGGCAGGTCGACGTAGACGTGGCGGTCGAAGCGGCCGGGCCGGAGCAGCGCGGGGTCGAGGACGTCGGGCCGGTTGGTGGCGGCCATGACGATGATCTTCTCGTCGCTGTCGAAGCCGTCCATCTGGACGAGGATCTCGTTGAGCGTCTGTTCGCGTTCGTCGTGCCCGCCGCCCAATCCGGTGCCGCGGCGCCGGCCGACGGCGTCGATCTCGTCGAGGAAGATGATGCAGGGGCTGTTTTCCTTGGCCTGCTGGAAGAGGTCGCGGACGCGGCTGGCGCCGACGCCGACGAACATCTCGACGAAGTCCGAGCCGCTGATGCTGAAGAAGGGCACGTCGGCCTCGCCGGCGATGGCCTTGGCCAGGAGCGTCTTGCCGGTGCCGGGCGGGCCGATCAGGAGCACGCCCTTGGGGATGCGCCCGCCGAGGCGCTGGAACTTCTTGGGGTTCTTGAGGAAGCCGACCAGTTCCTGGACCTCTTCCTTGGCCTCGTCGATGCCGGCGACGTCCTTGAAGGTCTTCTTCGACTTGTCCTTGGTGATGAGCTGATGCTTGGACTTGCCGAAGGAGAGCACGCCGCCGGGGCCGCCCGGCCCCCGAAGTTGGCGGAAGACGAAGAAGTAGATGATCAGGAAGATGAGCACCCAGGGAATCAGGCTGACCAGGATCGCGGGGAGCTGGGACGGCTGGACGTACTCCCATTTGATGCGGTACTTCTGGGAGGCCTCGTTGAGCCACTGCACGTCGGCGTCGGTCATGGGCTCGGGACCGATGATGCGGAACTTGTCGAAGTTTTCCTTGTTCGGGTAGATCGGGCTGAAGGTGCAGACGAACTCGCGCCCGGTCTTGCGCATCGACTCGACGTAGCCCTTCTCGACGCGGGTGCGGAACTCGGTCCAGTCCTGCAGTTCCTCGGTGCGGCGGTTGATCTGCGAGCTGGTGCCCGCGACGGCGGCGAGGAGGACGCCGACGAAGATGATGAGGAACAGGAGCCGGCTGGACTTGAAGCCCGGGCCGCGCGGGGCCTTGCGGTCGTCGTTAGGGTCCACGCCGCCGCGGCGGTTCTGGGGTTCTTTCGGATCGTCTTCGTCGAACATCGATCGGCATCCGGGTCCTTGACGGGGCCCTCACCTCAACTTCTTACGCTCATGTTAGCTTCCATTTCGGCCCCTGTCCACAAGGTCCGGGTGGAACGCGCGCTACCAGCGGTCGAGGACCTTGTCGGCGATGTTGCGGGCCACGTCGTCCACCGCCTTTTTCGCGGCCCTGCTGTTCGCTTTCGCCGCGCCTGAGATTGTAGGTGCCCGAGCCGGGCCGGCCGGCGTCGTTGGTGAGCGTGAGGTCCTTGAAGAGGTACTTGGCTTCGTGCACGTCGTAGAGCGAGATTTTGCAGATGAGCTTCAACTGGGTTTCGGCGGCCTCGCCGAAGCGGTCGGCGCGAAGTACGGTGCGGTCGACCTTGATGACCGAGCCTTCCAGGACCAGGTCGGCCTCGGAGCGATCCACGACCTTGAGCTGCCCGTTGCGCAGGAAGGCCTGGCGGACCTGCTGGGAGATCTCCACCTCGACCTGCCGCGTGTAGTCCTGGTAGTAGGTCTTGTTGGCGAAGACGGGCACGGCGATGGATTGCGCGTGCTTGGGCAGGTTGGGCCGGGTCGAATAGCAGCCCGAGAAGGCCAGGAAGACGGCGAGGCTCCCCGCGGTTTTCCAGAACGTCCAGCGTCGTGCGCGCATGCCCGCGTTCCTCGGCCCGGCCATCAGCGTTGCCTCATCTCGCGAAGCGTCGCCTCGGCTTTCTTCGCCCAGGGGCTGTCCGGGTAGCGCTTCATGATCAGCTCGTAGTAGACCTCGGCGGCGCGGTAATGCCCGTTGGTGGCGTAGAAGCGGGCCTGCTCGTAGCGCTTCTCGGCCTGGCGGTCGTCGAGGACGCGCTGGTTCTCCTTGAGCGCTTCCAGGTCGAGGTTGGTATTCCCGAATTCGGCTTCCTTGTAGGCGGCCTGGATGCGGTTGTAGGCCTCGAGGGTGTCCGTCTCGGTGTACTCGGGGCGCGGCTCGCGCTTGTTGATGCAGTGGGCGATGCGCCCCTCGGCCTCGGCGCGCAGTTCGGAGCGCGGATACTTTTCGAGGAGCTTCTTGTACTTCTCGATGGCCTGGTCGTAGCTGCCGTCCTCCTCGTCGCACTGCCCGAGCCCCAGCAGGGCGTCGTCGGCCCAGCGGCCCTCGGAGTCCTCGTCGAGGATGTGCTGGAAGATCTTGCGGGCCTTGCGCAGGCGGCTGGCGAGCTTGTAGGTGCCGCCCTCGCCCTTCCCTTCGAGGTATCCGCGTCCGAGTTCAGCCTCCACCTGCCCCATCGCGTCGAGATAGGTCGGGTTGGCGTAACGGCGGCGCAGTTCGTCGAGTTCGTGGCGGCACTGGGTGAAGTCGCCGGCGGCCAGGAAGTTCTTGGCCGAGAGGATCAGCGACTCCTCGGCCTCGTCCGATTCCGGGTAGGCGTCGCCGAGGCGCTGGTAGGCGACGGCGGCCTGGAGCACGTCGCCGACCTGCTCGAAGTGCTTGGCGACCTGGTACTGCCGCGCGGGCGTGGACTCGACGTTCGTTTTTCCACGCGGCCACTTGCCTTCGGAGGCCCACAATTCCAGATCGCTCTCGCGATCCGCAGCCTGGAGCCCGCACGGCAGGAGTACAAGAAGGAGTACCAGTCGCTTCATGGCATCCAACGTTTTAGGCCCTGCACCGGTGCAGGGCAAGTCCGAAGTTCAAGCTGGCCCTATTCTTATCGGCCTGATGCCAGACGCTCCCCAGCGGGATTAATCGAGCTCAAAAAATGTTGCACGCTGTGCGCGCTCGATAGGGCAGGTCTGGATGAACGGCACTGGGCGAGTTTGGAGTCCTTAAAAATGTTGCACTTGGCGCACTAATGACGCCTCACGCCCTCGATCCATCCGAGACCCAGGCGCTTACCGGCGCAAGGCGGCCGCGCGGGCGGTGGCGGCGGCATGGTCGAGGTTGGCGGCACAGCCTTCGAAGACGCCGGCCTTGCGCTTGTCGGCGCCGATGGGGATGTTGGCGCCGATGCCGCCGAAGAGCCCGCGGCGGCCCCCGCCGACGTTGGGGGTGAGGCCGAACTTGGGATCGGCGGCCTTGGCGGCGCGGCCGCGGAAGTCGCCGGCCAGGAGCGTGTAGTAGGCGCCCATTTCCTGGGCATGTTCGCGGAGCGGCGCGACCTGGGCGGAGATGCCGCGGAAGTCCCTGGCGAGCCAGGCGGCGCGGGCCTTGCGCGCGTCGGCGTCGAGGCGGGCCTTCTGCGCATCGATCTGCGCGAGCATCGCCTTGATCTTCTTTTCGTCGTCTTCCTTCAAGGCGGTCTCGATGGCGCCGGCGGCCGCGAGGCGCGCTTCCTCGAGCTGTTCGTAACCGCGCTCGAGCGCATCCACGCCCTGGAGGCTGTCGTAGAGGGTCGCGATCTCGTCGCTCTTGGGGTTCGCGGCGGCGACCTGGCCGAGGAACTTGACGGCGCTGGGGACGTTGCCGTCGCGGACGAGCTTGACGGCGCGTGCGACGGCGTCGTTGAGGGCGTCCTGGGCGGCTTCGGCTTTTTTTCCTCGGCGACCTGCTGGCGGCGGACGCTCTCGGCGAAGGCGCGGGCGCGTTCGGCGCCGGCGGGGAAGATGGGGATCGCGTTCAAGGCGGCCTGGGCGGCTTCTTCCTCCTTGCCGTTGGCGCGGAGGTTCTCGGCCTTGAGCATGGCGGCTTCGAACTGGGCGTTCTTGGAGCGGGTTTCGTAGCGGTCGGCCTCGTTGGGGTCGAGCGCGGCGAGGCTGTTCCAGGCGTTGGCGGCCTCGGTCCAGCGGCGCGCGCCTTCGGCCTGCTGCGCGGCGGCCTGGGTGGACTCGATGCGGTCGACGAGGAGCTTGGCGTCGGCGGCCTTGCGCGCGAGTTCCTTGTCGGACGGGTCGGCGTCGGCGGCCTTGCGGTAGGAAGCGTAGGCGGCGGCCCAATTCTTCTTTTCGAACTCGGCGTCGGCCTGGTCGGCCCAGGCGCCGGCGGCGGCCTTGGCGAGCTTGGGCGCGAGGCTCGGGTCGCCGGGGCGGGCCAGGCTGGCGGCCTGGAGGGCTTCCTGGGCGGCCTTCCAGTCGCGGCGCTCCAGGGCGGCGTTGCCCTTGGCGAGGTTCTCGTTGAAGGCGGCGTCCTGGAGGAGCTGGGCGGCCTGTTCGCGGAGGCCCTTGGCTTCGCTTTCGGATTCGGCGACGTTGGCGGCTTCGTCGAAGCGCTTGGCGGCCTCGCGCAGGTTCCCGGAGGCGTTGAGGCGGTTGGCGTCGGCGAGGAGTTCGGCGTGCCGGATGCGCCGCTCGGCCGTGCGAATCTCGTTGGAGACGTCCTTGTGCTCGAACTTCGCCGCGGCCTGCCACTCGGCGAGGGCTTCGGGCCACTGGGCGTTCTTGACGTAGAGCGCGGCGAGGCCGGCGTGGTGCTGGAAGTTGACGCGGTTGGCCGACTGCCTGGCGCGGAGGCGCGCGTCGTCGGTGTCGGCGAGGCCTTGGGCCTTCTCGTAAAGCGCGGCGGCGTCGGTGTAGCGCTCTTCCTTCTCGGCGACGCCGGCCTGCGCCAGGGCGTCGCGCTCGTCACGCTTGCGCTCGGCCCAGGTCTTCAGGTCGGCGAGGGTGTCGTCGGGGACCAGCCCGGGGAGCGCGCGCTTCTCCTCCTGGCGCTTGATCGCGGCGGCGAGCGCGTCGATGGCCTCGTCGTACTTCTCGAGCTTCTTGGATGTCTCGGCCTTGGCCTTCAGGCGCGCGACGTCGTCGACGACCCAGGCGACCTCGGCGCGGTCGCGGAAGGCGGGGAACTCGTCGCGCTCGGGGTAGGCCGCGGCGGCGGCGTTGGCCACGCGGATGGCGTCCTCGTACTGCTTCACCGAGAAGGCGTCCTGGTACTTCTGCTTGAACTCGCCGATCTTCTTCTCGTGGTACATCTGCCAGCCGAAGAAGCCGCCGGCGCCGAGCAGCCCCAGGGAGAGCAGGATCACGGCCGCCCAGGCCAGCGGGTTGCGGCGCGGCGGCTGGGCCAGCGTGGTCATCGAGGTCGGGACCGAGGTCTGCCCCAGCACCACCCCCGGCGGCTGCGGGGTCTGGGCGTTGAGCAGCGCCGGGGACTGCGCGTGCAGCATCGTCGGCGTGTGCGCGGGCGAGAGCCCCGGCGGAAGCGGCGTCGCGCCGCCCGGCGCGGGCGTGTAGGAGGCCGGGAGCTGGCCCGGGCGGAGCGTCGGGGTGTCGTTGAGCAGCGCGCCGACCGAGACGGCGACTTCTTCGGCGCTCTGGAAGCGGTGCGCGGGATCCTTGGCCATCAGGCGCAGGATCACCTGGCAGGCCGGCTCGTTGAGCGTGGGGTTGATCGAGCGCGGATGCGGCGGGGCCTCGTAGCGGTGCTTGTACATCACGCCCACCGGCGTCGGCGCGGTGAAGGCGACCGAGCCCGTGAGCACGCGGAAGAAAGCCGCGCCGAGGCTGTACAGGTCGCTGCGCCCGTCGGCCTTATGCCCTTCGCACTGCTCGGGGCTCATGTACAGCGGCGTGCCGAGCATCGCGCCGGACTGCGTAAGCGCGCTGTCGCCTTCGCCTTCCACCGCCGAGACCAGCCCGAAGTCGGCGATCTTGAGCGTGCCGTCCTTTTCGAGCAGCAGGTTCTCGGGCTTGATGTCGCGGTGCACGAGGCCGAGCTTGTGCGCGGCGGCGAGCCCGTCGGCGGCCTGCTTGAGCCAGCTCAGCGCCTGCCCCTCGGGCGCCGCGCCGGTCTTCTTGAGGCGCGCGGCGAGGCTCTCGCCCTCGACGAACTCCATGCTGATGTAGTACTGCCCGCCCTGCTCGCCGGCGTCGTAGACCTGGACGATGTTGGGATGGCGGAGCTGCGCGGCCGCGCGGGCCTCGCGCAGGAAGCGCTGGACGTACTCGGGGTTCGCCGTGAACTGCTGCGGCAGGAGCTTCAGCGCGACCTGGCGGCCCAGCGTCTGGTGCTTGGCGAGGTAGACGGCGCCCATGCCGCCCTGGCCAAGCTTCTCGACGATGCGGCAGCCGCCAATAAGATGCGGGGTGCTGGTGGACGTCTCCATGAGATCAGGCCCTTCCTTCCGGTCGGGCATTTTAAGTGTATCCGAGGTTCGATCCAAGCCGAATCGCTCCATGGCATAAACCTTTCTTCGCGAGTTCGAGTCGTACGTTCATCTCTACGCTTCGACGCGCGGCGTATTCGATCCGATGCGCCCGCGCGCTCAAGCGTTGGCCTGCGCAACACCGTTCCAACGTCCCGCGTTGGGATTGCCAACGCGGCGGCTTGAGTGCTCGACGTGCGCCCGAGTTTTCAAGGCAGCGCACCTCGTTTGACGCGCGCGCGTACACATGGAGCACCTGGGAGGCCAATGATTCCGCCGCAAGAAGTCCTGGAATTTTGAGGCCGGAACGCTTGCGCTTCGGGGCGATGTCATATAAGTTTGGTATATGTGTCGGGCAGGGAACCGGGGACCGGACTCAGAACTCCGGGGTAGAGTGAACCATGGCCAAGAGCCCAACCCGGTAGCCGGCGTCCGGTTCCCGGCGTCCTTTTAAGGAGCCATCCATGTCCAGCTTTCGACTGAGCGACGAGCAGGCGGCGGCGTTCGAGCGCGACGGGTACACGATCGTGCCGGGCCTCTTCGATAAGGAAGAGATGGACCTGCTGCTGAACTTCGCGAAGCAGGATCCGGCGGTGACGGCGCAGGCGAAGGGGCGGAAGGACGCGCAGGGCGGGGTGAGCAAGCTCGCGCTGTGGAACGAGGCCGGCGACGACCTGTACGGGACGATCTCGCGGACGGAGCGGATCGTGAACTCGATGGAGCGGATGCTGGGCGGGGAAGTCTACCACTACCACCACAAGATGATGCTGAAGGAGCCGCGCGTGGGCGGGGCGTGGGAATGGCACCAGGATTATGGGTACTGGTACAACAACGGCTGCCTTTTCCCGCTGATGGCGAGCTGCCTGATCGCCGTGGACCGCGCGACGAAGGAGAACGGCTGCCTGCAAGTGATCAAGGGCAGCCACCACATGGGCCGCATCGAGCACGGCAAGACGGGCGAGCAGACCGGGGCGGACCTGGAGCGCGTCGAGGCGGCGCTGAAGCGGATGGAACTGGTCTACTGCGAGCTGGAGCCCGGCACGGGGCTGTTCTTCCACGGGAACCTGCTGCACCGCAGCGACCAGAACAAGAGCGAGAACCCGCGTTGGAGCCTGATCTGCTGCTACAACGCGGCGCGCAACGACCCGTACAAGCAGTCGCACCACCCGAGCTACCACAAGCTGGAGAAGCTGCCGGATTCGGCGGTGAAGGCGTGGGGGCGGAAGCAGCAGTTGCTGCCGGCGTAGCCGGGTTCTGGGTTGGAGCGCCGGCTTCCAGCCGGCGGGACCGCGGGCATTCCACCCGGCACGTTCGTACCGCGGGCGTCTCGCCCGCAACTGCTCAGGTATCCAATGGTCACGGGGTTGACTTGAACGCTCATGCGCCTACGCTCCGACTTCAAGCAGTATTCACGACCTGTCCTTCAATGAATTGCAGTACCTGCGCTTGGAGAGCCACATGCCGATACTCCGCGGCCTCACTTTACTTCTGCCGGTCTTATTCGCGTGCCAGGCGGCCATGCCGTTCCCTGCATTCGGCGCGGAAGACGCTCCAGGCGAGGACGATGCGTGGAAGAAGCATCCCGCACTCGCCGAGCCCGATGGAGGCAGCGGGCGCGGCGGGAAGATGGTCGCCGCCGACATTAAGGATCCTCGCATTTTGAAAGAATTGAGCAGGCGCTTTCGCGCCACAAGGCCCATGCGGATAGAGGAGAAGGACGGGAAGACCCGCGTAGTTGGCGCCGAGGATTTCGAAAGGCGCCAGGAGTATCTGCTTCGCCTCCTGGACTACTATTGGTTCAGCCAGGAACGCCTCAAGGGCATGACGCGAGCGGAAGTTGAAGAGATATTCGGGCCGCTGGGCGGCAATGGCGCAAGTGCGTCGATCCACGCCGGACGCGACACCTTTTACATTGCATTCGAGGATGGCCGAGTGAGCCATGCGTTCTATGCGATGGGGTATTGAGCTGGAAGAGAGCGCAGGGCGGCCGTCACGGCGAAAGCGGGCGTAATGAGCATGACCCGAAAAGACTGGCTTCTCTGCGCGTAGTTTCTTGGGCTTCCCGAGCTGGGATCGAACGTTGCGGAAGCGCGCCGGGCACGGATCGACGATCCGCAAGGCAAGTTCGCCTCGGTCGAAGAGTACCTGCGCGCCGGCTTCCTGCCCGACATCGTAGCGCCGCGTCCTCGCCGGCCGTGCCGGGCGTCCCGCACGCAGGAATTTCCGAACACTCTTTGTAAAGCCAACGTATTGATTTTGGCTGTGGTACGTCCTATTCCTCTTAAAGCAGGGAACGAGTGGGGAAATCGCGTTGGCCTTTCTCCTCAGTTTCGCACTCGCTTTGCTTGCATTCCTGCATGGGCTTGTAACGGAATATCGGCAATCGAAACCGGAGTTCGGCAATGCCCATCTCCCCACCTTGCCTTGGGCGGTTGCGGCAGCGCTTATCCTTGCCTTGGGGTTGAACTTCCTTGAAGTGGAGATCGAGTGGTGGAGGCAAGTACTCGTGTTTGTGGTGGCGGTCTGGATGTTCGGTAGTGCAATTATCTGGATCAGAAGGCGAGCCGGGTGATGTTAAGAGAACTCAAACTCGAATTCAGACCTGTGCCCGGCCTTCCGGGCTGGCATCAAACTCTAATTGGAGATTGGCAGAAACTCGAAGCACGAGTCCTCCAATTGCAGGACCGTAATAAACTGAATGGTTGGCAACTTGTATGCGGTTTGCGGGAAGACGACGATGGGCACGCGATTTACGCAATAGAGGGAATGCATGCGGTTGAATTGGCGCGAGCTTTTGGAACGGGTACCCATAACTGTTGGCATGCACCGGAGACCGACCAAGCTTGTGCGGAACTGAATCGCATTTACAAAATCCTGCCGTTTCGACCGTACTTTGTGGATGCCGCGGGCTACAAATGCCGATTTGAGCGCCGGATTTCGAAGAAGCAGGCAGCCCAGGTGGAGCAGATCTTGACCGTCGGGTTGGAAGGTTATTACGGCGAGTGGTCTGGAGAAGGCCCGGTATTGGCGAATACAGTGATTGTAGATAACGGACTACGATTGTGGTGGGATTGAAAATTCCCATGCCCCACCACCTCGCCCGCGTCCGGCGCATCTGCGCGGCGCTGCCCGGCACGACCGAACGGCTCTCGCACGGCGAGCCGACGTTCTTCGTGCACAAGAAAGTCTACGTAATGTTCGCCGCTAACCACCACGACGACGGGCGCATTGCGGTCTGGCTCCCGGTTCCCGGCGACGCGCAGGAAGACCTGATCGAGGCCGCGCCCAAGGTGTATTTCTGTCCGCCTTACGTGGGCGTGCGCGGGTGGGTGGGGATCAACCTCGACCGCATCGCCGAGAAGAAGTTGAAGGCCCATATCCACGCCGCGTGGAAGCTGCTCGCGCCGAAGCGGCTGCTGGCGGAATTCGTAGGCGCGCGACGCACATAAAATGGGGCTGGAATTGCGGCTGACTTCAGGAATCCGCCCTGCCACTCCTTCCGCGCCGGCCACTTTTTCGCGCCCTCGCCTGCGCCTGCTCCGCGTGGTAGCGTTCCGGCATGGCGCAGTTCGTACACTTGGTCTCGGAGAAGCTGGCGTCGGCCGTGCGCCGGCGCGGGATCAATTTGAACCGCAGCCGCAGTTGGCCTGCGCGCGGCGTATACGCGATGCCGGTGACGCCGCGGTTCTATATCTCGCACCAGTGGCTGCGCGAGTTGAAGCGCGACGGGCAGCGCACCGTGGTCGGGGTCTATTTCCGGATTCCCGACGACGAGCCGGTGCTGGTGGGGCACTACCGCTTCGCGCACCGCGCGTGCACGGCGGCCGAGGCCGCGGGCGTAATCCTGAAGGCGGAGCACGCCGAGGGGTACGAAGTGATCGTCCCGCGCCGGATCGAGGCGGCGGAGATCCGGAAGATTCGCGCGCTGCCGCAGGTGCTGGGCTGGCGCTACTATCCCGGCGCGCACCGGGACCGGCCCTGCGGCTGCCCGGTCTGCCAGCCGCGCGGCGAGATCCGTTCGAAGCGGCTGCGCGAGGCGTACGCGGCGTCGCTGCGCGAGGCGTGAGGCTGAGGTTCACTTCGGATCGCGGCGCAGCTTCCGGGCGTGCCGATCTGGCTTTTCAAACGCGGGTTGGCGGTTGTAATCCGCCGATCCTCCCGGCGGGATGCTCAAGAAGGCCCACGCCGCGCCTTTCTTCGCGCGCGCGAGAAGCACGATCTGGCCGACGTGGTAGCTCACGTGCGCGAGCGAGCGGTGCAGGGCGGCATGGACGGCCAGCGGCTGGTTGCGAATGGTCACGGAGCGGTTGAGATCTGCGTCTTCCAAAGCGCGCAGCGCGGCGCCGAGCGCGTCCCAGCCGCGGTTCCATTTTTCGAAGAGTTCCGGCTCGGAAGGCGCGCGGGGGGCGAATTCCGCCTCGCGGTCGCGCCAGGGCTTTTCGCCGTCGGAGCTGAGAAAGTCGGTGAAGCGCGAGGCGAGGTTGCCCGCGAGATGCCAGACGATCGTGGCGATGGAGTTGCCGCCTGCGGCGGGCTCGGCCCATTGTTCCGGCGTAAGCTGCCTCAAGGCGCCTTCGCCCAAGGCTTTGTAGCGGCCGAACTCCCCCTCGATGGAGCCGACGATCTCGCGCATGCGGAAGCTCCTCAACCGGGAGCATACTGGGTGTCGGCGGGCCGGCAAGCCGGCTCAAATTCCCTTTACATAACCCCGCCCCGCGTCACGATATGGCGCATGGGTCTGACGCAACCGCTGCCGCCCGAGGCCAACATCGACAAGCTGGCCGCGACGCTGGCCAAGTGGCAGCACCGCTGGACGGGCGAGTGGCACCAGAGCGCCGAGCGCCCGCGCCCCGCCGCGCCGCTCGCGCGCGTCGTACAGGAACAGCACATCCGCAACTTCGACCTGTGGCACGAGGAAGACAAGGCGCGCGCGCCGAACGCCGACGACCGGACCATCGCCGAGGTGAAGCGCCGCATCGACAAGCTCAACCAGAGCCGCAACGACCTGATCGAGCAGCTCGACGACTACTTCTTCCGCATGATCGTCCAGCGCAGCTCGCCCGACGCGTCCGGCAAGCCGTGGAATTCGGAGACCCCGGGAAGCTGCATCGACCGGCTCTCGATTCTTTCCCTGAAGGTCTTCCACATGAACGAGCAGGCCGAGCGGGCCGACGCCGACGAGGCGCACCGCGAACGCTGCCGCGTGCGCGCGGGCGTGCTGACTCAGCAGCGCGAGGATCTGGCCACGGCCATGCAGCAGTTGCTCGACGACCTGATGGCCGGGCGCAAGCAGATGAAGCTCTATCGGCAGTTCAAGATGTACAACGATCCCAGCCTCAACCCGGAAATCTACGGGGCGAAGAAGACGTAAGCGAGTTCCGAGTTCCGAGTTCCGAGTTCCGAGTTCCGAGTTCCGAGTTCCGAGTTCCGAGTTCCGAGTTCCGAGGTTTGATTCGCGGGCATCGGCTTATGCGGCTGGAAATCAAGAAGATGGTTAAATTCTTTGGGTAGTGCCTGAATCGATCCGGTTTATCTGTTCACTGTTCACTGTTCACTGTTCACTGTTCACTGTTCACTGTTCACTGTTCACCGTTCACCGTTCACTCTAAACACCCGCCTTCAATACCAAGTCCCTGAATCGCGCAAACAGATAGAAGCTGTCGTGGGGGCCGGGGCTGGCTTCGGGGTGGTATTGGACGCTGAAGACGGGGAGTTCCTTGTGGCGGAGCCCCTCGACGGTCCGGTCGTTGAGGTTGATGTGGGTGACCTCGGCCTCGGCGGGGAGCTTGTTCGGATCGACGGCGAAGCCGTGGTTCTGGCTGGTGATCTCGACCTTCTGCGTGCTTTGGTCGAGGACCGGATGGTTCGCGCCGCGGTGGCCGAACTTGAGCTTGTAGGTCTTCGCGCCGAGCGCCAGGCCGAGCAACTGGTGCCCGAGGCAGATGCCGAAGACGGGGACCTTGCCGAGGAGCCCGCGGATGGCCTCGGGCGCGCCTTGGACCGCGGCGGGATCGCCGGGTCCGTTGGAGAGGAAGACGCCGTCGGGGTCGTGCTTGAGGATCTCGGCGGCGGAGGTCCCTGAAGGCACGACGGTGACCTTGGCGCCGACCGCGACGAGGCAGCGCAGGATGTTGAGCTTGATGCCGTAGTCGACGGCGACGACGTGGAACTCGCCGGGCCGGGCGTGGACCGAGGCGAGGGGCCCGGCGGTCTCGGGGCGCTCGTAGCCGGGGAGGAAGCCGTCGCTCCAGGCGTAGCTCTTGGCGCAGGTGACCTTGGAGGCGAGGTCGAGGCCTTCCATGCTCGGTCCGCCGCGGGCGAGTTGAACGAGGTCGTCGTCGGAGCATTTTTCGGAGGCTTCGCCGCAGGCCAGATACCCGCGCATGACGCCGGCGACGCGGAGCTTGCGCGTCAAGGCGCGGGTGTCGAGGTTCTCGATGCCCGGCACGCCGGCCTTAGCGAGGTAGCCGGTGAGGTCGTCCTGGGCGCGGAAGTTGCTGCGCAGCGCGGAGAGTTCGCGGATCACGAAGCCTTCGACCCAGGGGCGGGCGGACTCGGCGTCGTCGGGGTTGACGCCGTAGTTGCCGATGAGCGGGTAGGTCATGGTCACGATCTGTCCGGCATAGGACGGATCGGTGAGGATCTCCTGGTAGCCGGCCATGGAGGTGTTGAAGACGACCTCGCCGAAGCGGTCCACGCGGGCGCCGAAGGCGCGCCCGCGGTAGACGGCGCCGTCTTCGAGCGCCAGGCGGGCTGGGGGCAGGGTCTTGAGGCTCAAGGGCGTGGATCCTCGCGTGCCGCGGCCGCCCATTCATACCCGCGCGCGCGAAAGGGCGCAATGAAAGCGCGGGTGGACAAATTCCGGGCGCGGCGCAGAATGCGCACGATTCATCCGCCATGCGCCCCTGAGGGCGCAAAAACCAGGAGCTCGAGCATGCCCGCGCGTCTGAGCCTCTCGCCGTCGATCCTGCACCAGCGCCTGATGCGCGAACTGGACCTGCCGCTGGCCTACCGGCGCGGCGAGGTGAAGGCGTGGCAGAAGAAGCTCCGGCCGAAGGTGAGCGAGCTGGTGGGCATGGGCGCCTTCGCGGGCAAGCGCGCGGCGCTGAAGCCGCGGGTGCTCTGGCGGCGCGAGCACGAGCTGGGGCGGATCGAGAAACTCGCCTTCGTAGCCGAGCCGCACTGCGACGCGGTGGCGTACGTCTGCACGCCGCGCGCGGTCAAGCCGCCGTATCCCTGGTTCGTCTGCCTGCAGGGGCATTCGACGGGGATGCACAATTCGATCGCGGTGGAGCGCGACGACGAGACCAAGCCGATCGAGGTCGCCGGCGACCGCGACTTCGGGCTGGGCTGCCTGCGCCGCGGGATCGCGGCGCTGTGCCTCGAACAGCGCGCCTTCGGGCTGCGGCGCGAGCAGGCGCAGAAAAAGATCTCGCAGCACGGCTGCCACGACGCGACGATGCACGCGCTGATGCTGGGACGGACGCTGATCGGGGAGCGCGTCTTCGACGTGGACCGGGGCCTGGACTACCTCGAGACCCGCGGCGACGTGGACTGGAACAAGGTCGGCGTGATGGGCAACAGCGGCGGAGGCACGATCAGCGTCTTCGCCGCGGCGCTGCTGCCGCGCCTGCGCTTCTGCATGCCCTCGTGCTACTTCTGCACGTTCAAGGACTCGATCATGTCCATCTACCACTGCATGGACAATTACGTGCCGGGGCTGCTGCAATACGCCGAGATGGCCGATGTGATGGGGCTCTTCGCGCCGAAACCGGTCGTGGTGGTGGCGGGCAAGACGGACGGGATCTTCCCGGTCAAGGCGGTGCGCAAGGCCTTCGCGGACCTGAAGCGGATCTACAAGGCCGCGGGAGCCGAGGACCACTGCCATCTGGCGGTGGGTCCTGAAGGGCACCGCTTCTACGCGGACTTGGCGTGGCCGAAGATGCTGAAGGAATTGCGCTGAGCGCCGCGCCTGGGTCCGCCATGCCCGGGGCATCGGCCCGTTGCTTACGCGGCGCGAAACTCAGTGATCGCCGTGCAGGATCTTCATGCGTTCGAGCTTGCGCTTCTCTTCCTCGGTGAGTTCCGGGGTGGGCAGGGCTTCGACGTGGGCCATGAGCCGGTCGAGGTCGGCGCCGTTGAGTTCGAAGAGGCGGACGAAGACGTCGCCGATCTTGTTGTTGGGCGTGCTGGCGCCGGCGGTGATGCCGATGAGCGGGCGCGGGCGGCCGGGCCACCAGTCCTCGGTGAGGGTCGTGGCCTTGGCGCCGATGGGCTGGTGGCGGATCTCGCGCTTGCCGGTGAGGCAGCTCGCGTCGTCGATGTGGTAGGTGGGGACGCCTTTCTCGATGCCCATCTCGGCGAGGTGCCCGGTGTTGGAGCTGTTGTAGCCGCCGATGACGATGAGCACGTCGGGGCGCTTGCGGGCGAGGAGTTCGCCCATGGCGTCCTGGCGGTCCTGGGTGGCGCTGCAGATGGTGTCGGCGCTGCGGACGCGCTGGAGCGTCTCGCCTTCGCCGTACTTCTGCACGAAGGCCGCGCGCATGGCGCCCTGGATGGCGAGGGTCTCGCTGGAGAGCATGGTGGTCTGGTTGGCGACGCCGAGCCGTTCCAGGTCGCGGTCGGGGTCGAAGCCGACGCTGGTGGCGTGCTTGAACTTGCGCAGAAACTCCTCGCGGTTGCCGCCGCGGATGATGTACTCGCAGACGTACTTGGCTTCTTCCATGTCGCGGACGATCAGGTACTTGCCCTTCTTGCCCACGTCGCTGCCGGTGAAGCCGTCGGCTTTCCCGGTGGCGCGGCTGGCGGTGGCGATGGTCTCTTCGTGGCTGTACTTGCCGTGGATCAGGCTGGTGAAATCGTCCTTGGCATAGCGGTGGACGTTGTTCCAGACGCTGACCACCGCGCCGCAGGTCGAGTCGACGATGAAGGCGCCCTTCTTCTTGATCTCCTCGATCTCTTCGACCGACGCGCCGAAGGCCGGGAGGATCACGACGTCGTCGGCACCGATATCCTCGAAGCTGCCGTTCTTGTATTGGCCGTTGAGGAAGGTGCAGCCCATCTCGACGAGCTGCTTGTTGACGTAGGCGTTGTGGATGATCTCGGCGGTGATGAAGATGCGCTTGTCCGGGAACATGCGCCGCGTCTCGTAGGCCATCTGGATCGAGCGTTCCACGCCGACGCAGAAGCCGAACTCGGTGGCCAGCCGCACCGTCAGGCCGCCGTAGTCGATCTCGTAGCCCTTCAGGCGGAGCAGGTCCACGAGCCGGGAGGCGTAGGTGCCCTCCAGGACCGGCGCGACTTCCTTCTTGAGCCCGAAGTACTTGCGATGGTAGTCGGACATGACGCGGCGCGTCTCCTTAAAAGGGATGCGGTTCCCAGCGCTGCACATGTTACGTGGCGGGAGCGGGGTATGCAACGGGTTCGTTAAGTCTTTGTCGGCGAGGGCTTATAGATCCGCAATCAGCGCCGGCAACAGCGCCCCCCAGGCCGAGCTGAGCCCCTTCGCGGCCTCGTCGCTCCCGGCCTTCAGGCGCATCAACGCACCCAGGCGGCGGGGGTCGCGGAGGACGAACTTCGCGACGTTGCCTACCTTCACGTCGCCGGATTCGCTGAGGAACCCGCCGACCTCTTCGGGGAGGTCTTCCTGCGCCGTGTCGCTGATCGCGCGGAGGGCGAGGAACGGGAGCTGCACTTCGCTCGCGAAGCGGGCGACGGCGGCGGCTTCCATGTCCACCGCCAGCGCAGCGGCGGCCTGCCCGAGCGCGCGCTTCTCGGCGGCTTTGAAAACCGGTTCGGCGACGGTGACCAGGATTCCCGCGCGAAAGGAAAGGCCCGCCTTGGTCAGCGCATCCTGTGCGCGGGCGAGCGCGGCCGGGTCGCAGGCTACGCCGGCGGCGTCGCTCGCGGAGGCGGCGTCGCGGCAGGCCCTGATCTCGGCGCCGAGTACGACCGCGCCGCGCGGGAGATCCTCGACGAGGCCGCCGCTGAAGCCCGAGGAGGCCAGCAGGGCGGGCTTGGCCTCGATGAAAAGCTGTCGCGCGGCCTTCGCCGCCGCCGCGCCGCCCACGCCGCCGCGCACCGCGCGCACGCGCGCGCGGAGGTCCTCCGGCAGCGCGGCGCGCGCGGCTTCCACCGCGGCGAGTTCTTCCTTCAGGGCGACGACGATGCCGAGGGCGACGGGCATGGGGGGCTCCGGGACAGCACTAAGGGTAGATTAAAGAGTGAACGGTGAACAGTGAACAGTAACGGCGTAGGCCCACACCCCAAGCCTTTCCCAAAAGGGGAGGGGCGCGTGCCATGGGTCGGCGAAGCCGCCCCGTGCCGACTGGTTTGAGCGCCGTAGCGTTCTCGCCGTTTACCATTCACTGTTCACCGTTTACTGTTCACTGCTTACTGATTCTCTACGGAGCCCGAGCTTGCCCTCCCGGTTGCCCGCCCCCCTGTCCGCCGAGGCCCTCACCTGCGGCCTGCTGGCGCTTGGCGGGCTGGCGGCGCTGCCGTTCTGCGCGGGCTCGGTGCGGGGGAACTGCTCGATGCGGCGCCGTACCGCGAGGTGCGCGTCGAGGGCGAGACGTTTCCCAAGACGCTGCTCGATCCGGCGGGGGAACGGATCCGGCTGGAGCGCCCGCCGCAGCGGATCGTCTCGGCGACGCTCGTGGCCGACGAGATGCTCACCGAGATGATCGCGCCGGAGCGGCTCGTGGCGGTGACGGCGTACGCGGAGCAGCCCGGCGTGAGCAACTGCCGCGAGAAGCTCCCGCCGCATGCGGCGCGGCTCCAGCAGGCTTACACCGAAGAGATCCTGGCGCTGCGCCCCGATCTGGTCTTCGTCGCGGACTACAGCGAGGCCAACACGGTGCGGCAACTGCTCGGCGCGGGGATTCCCGTGGTTCGGCTGGGGCAGGAGCGCGGCTTCGAGGCGATCGCGCGGAACCTGGCGCTGCTGGGCGCGGTGACGGGCGAGGAGGCCCGCGCGGCGGACATGGCGGCCTCGATGCGCGCGCGGATCGAGGCGGTCAAGCGGCGCGTGGCGGGGCGCCCGCGCCCGCGCGTGCTGTATTACACGCAGTGGGGCACGACGGCGGGCGTTGGGACGCTGATCGACGAGATGATCGAACTGGGCGGCGGGCGGAACGTGGCGCGCGAACTGGGGCTCAAGAGCGTCACGCAGGTGCAACTCGAGGCGGTACTCGCCGCGCGTCCCGAGGTCTTGATCGTGCAGGGCTACCTGGAGAGCGGCGAAGCGGCCGTGCGGCGGCTGCTCGACGACCCGCTCTGGGCGGGCGTCCCGGCGGTCCGCGACCGGCGGATCCACGCGGTGCCGGCGAAGTCGATGGGCTGCGTCTCGCAGTACGGCGTGGAAGGGCTGGAAGCCGTCGCGCGGGCGCTGCATCCGGAGGCCTTCGAGGAATGAGCCGCCGCGCGGGGGCGCCGGTGCTGCTGGCGTGCCTTCTGGCGCTCGCGGGGGGCATGCTGTTCGGCTTGCGCTACGGGATCGTGGACCTTCCGGCGGGGCGGATCGTGGGGATTCTCGCGCACGCGCTGGGGCTGGCCGGAGAACCGGGCGGCGAGAGCTGGCACGCGGCGGTGCTCCTGGACGTGCGTTTGCCGCGCGTGCTGCTGGGCGCGCTGGTCGGCGGCGGGCTGGCGCTCTGCGGCGCGGCGATGCAGGGGCTCTTCCGCAACCCGCTGGCGAGCCCCGGCGTGCTGGGCGTCTCAACGGGGGCTGCGGTCGGCGCGGTGCTCGCGCTGTACCTGGGCCTGGCGGCGCAATCGATCTGGGCGCTGCCGCTCCTGGGCACGCTGGGTGCGGCGGTGACGGCGTTCGTAGTTTACGGCGTGGCGACACGGCGCGGGCAGACGCCGCTGGGGACGCTGCTCTTGGCCGGGATCGCCTTCGGGAGCCTCAACGGGGCGATCACGGCGTTCATCCTCTCGATCTCGCTGGCCGACTACCGCATCGCCGGGCAGATCATGTACTGGACGCTGGGCGGGCTGGACCGCGCGACGTGGGATTACGTGAAGCTCGCGGCGCCGGCGATCCTGCTGGGCAGCGCGGCGATCGTGTACCACGCTCGGGACCTCGACGCGCTGCTGCTGGGCGAGACGCAGGCGGCCTCGGTGGGCGTGGACGTGCCGCGCGTGCGGCGGCGCGTGATCCTGGCCACGGCGCTGGTGACGGGCGTGGCGGTCTCGGTGGCCGGCGCGATCGGGTTCGTGGGCCTGGTGATCCCGCACATCCTGCGCTTCTTCGTCGGCCCGGCGCACCGCTGGCTCTTTCCGGCCTCGCTGCTGGGCGGCGCGGCGTTCCTGGTGCTGGCCGACCTCTTCGCGCGCTGGGCCATCGCGCCGGAGGAACTGCGCCTGGGCGTGGTGACGGCGGCCGTCGGCGCGCCCTTCTTCATCTTCCTGCTGCTGCGCCGGCGCAAGGAGGGCTGGTGGTGAGCGAGCCCATCCTGGAGGCGCGCGGCCTTTCCTTCGCCTACGACGCGGCCGAAGTCCTGCGGGAGGTCTCGCTGGCGCTGCGCCCCGGCGAGTTTGTCGGCCTGATCGGCCCCAACGGGAGCGGCAAATCGACGCTGCTGCGCGCGCTGCTGGGGCTGCTCCCAGCGAAGCGGGGCGAGGCGCGGCTGAAGGGGCGCAAGCTCGCCGATCTTTCGCGCCTCGAAATCGCCAGGACCGCGGCGCTGCTGCCGCAGGAAACCGCCGCGGGCTTCGCCTTCTCGGCGCTGGAGGTGGTCGCGATGGGGCGCAACCCGCACCTGGGACGTTTCCGCCCCGAAGGCGCGCACGACCGGGAGGCGATCCAATGGGCGCTGAAGGCGACGGGCACGGAAGCCTTCGCCGCGCGCCCAGTGACGGAGCTCTCCGGCGGCGAACGCCAGCGGGTGCTGATCGCCCGCGCGTTGGCGCAGGAGGCCGAGGCACTGCTGCTGGACGAGCCGACCGCGAGCCTGGACGTCGCGCATCAGCTCGAACTGCTCAAGCTGGCGCGGAAGCTCGCCGCCGACGGCCGCGCGGTCCTCGCCGCGCTCCACGACCTGGGCCTGGCCGCGCGCTTCTGCACGCGCCTGGCGATCCTCTCCGAAGGCCGCATCGCCGCCGACGGGCCGCCGGAGGCCGTGCTGACCGAGGCGAACCTCGCCGCGCACTTCCGCATCAAGGCCCGCGTGCGCCGCGAGGCGGAGACCGGGGCGCTTTCGGTGCTGCCGCTGGAGCCGGAGTGAACTGAATGCGGAATTCGGAATGCGGATTGCGGATTGAACGGCAACGGCAACGGCTCACCACAGAGGCGCCGAGAACGCAGAGGGGCACAGAGGAAGGATGAAATTTGAAAAGCGGGTGCAGACGAGTTGCGCGACAGTTTGAGCCTTGTTCGCTGTCCTTTGCCGTTGGTCTTGTTCTTGTCGTTTGGGATTTGGAGCTTGGTTGGCTTCTTGGTTCTTGGGCGCTTGGACGTTGCCCGTAACAAATGACTTTGCGCGCCCAACCCATCTGCGCGACACTGTGGCCGTGCTGACCGAAGCGACGCTGCTGGAGGCCCTCGAGGCCGTCAAGGATCCCGACCTGGGACAGTCCATCGTCAAGATGGGCATGATCCGCGAAATTGCGATCTCCGACGGCGGCGCGAAGCTCGCCTTCACCTGCGAACTGACCACGCCCGCCTGCCCGCTGCGCGAGCAGATCGAGAAGGACATCCGCGGCGTCATCGGCGCGAAATTCCCCGAGGTGAAGCAGCTCGACCTGAAGATGACCGGGAAGGTCCGCACGGCGGGCGCGGTCTCGGCCGGCGGCGAGAACCTCGCCCCGCAACTCAAGAACGTGATCATGGTCGGCGGGGGCAAGGGCGGCGTCGGCAAATCCACGCTCGCCGTGAACCTGGCCTATGCGTTGAAGCGACTCGGCGCGCGCACGAGCCTGCTGGACCTCGATATCTACGCGCCGGCGCTGCCGGAGCTGATCGGGCTGCACAAAAAGCCGAACCTGCAGGGGCAGGACAAGATCCAGCCGCACGTCCACCGCGGGATGGAAGTGATGAGCATGGGCTTCCTGGTGGACCGCAAGCAGCCGATGCTCTGGCGCGGCCCGGTGGTCGCGGGGATCGTGGCGCAGTTCCTCCGCGACGTGCTGTGGAGCGAGGCCGATTACCTCGTCGTGGACCTGCCGCCGGGCAACACCGACGTGCCGCTGACGCTGGCGCAGAGCTGCGCGGCCTCCGGCGCGGTCGTGGTCGTGACGCCGCAGACGTTGAGCCACGTGCAGGCCGTGCGCGTACGCCCGCTTTACGACCAGTTGCGCGTGCCGGTGCTGGGGGTGATCGCGAACATGAGCGGCTGGAGCGAGAACGGCGCGGCCCGGCCGCTCTTTCCCGACGGGGGCCTGGCGGCGCTCGTGGAGAGCCTCGGCGTGCCGCTGCTGGCCGAGCTGCCCTTCGCGCCGGACCTCGCGCAGGCCTGCGAGCGCGGGGAGATCCTCGTCGAGGCGCGGCCGGATTCTGACCTGGCGAAGACGCTGATCCTCGCCGCCGAACGCCTGGCCGCGCAGGTCTCGGTGCGCAGCTTGGAGCGGGAGAAGAGCCAGGCGGCCGCCGCCCCCAGCCCGGGCGTTGCCTAAGCGCGCGCTGCCGGTAAGCTGGCGTTTCGCTGTCCCACGCCCGATTGGAGGCCTCCATGCCGCGAACCGTCGCCGACCTGGATCCCAAGGTCCAGCTCCTGCTCAACGAGATGCAGAACGACGTGCCGCTGGTGGAGCGCCCCTATGCCGCGCTGGCGGAGAAGGTGGGGCTTACCGAGCACGACGTCATCAAGAACGTCGAAGAGCTGAAGGAATGCCGGATCCTGCGGCAGGTGAGCACGATTTTCGATACGCGCTGCCTGGGGTATCTCTCCAGCCTCGTCGCGGCGAAATCCCCGCCCGGGAAGGCCGACGAAGTGGCCGAGGCGCTGAACGAGCATCCCGGCGTCAGCCACAATTATTCGCGCAAACACGCCTTCAACCTCTGGTTCACCATCGCCGTGCCGGGGAACAGTTCGCTGGAAGACCACGTGGAGGTGCTGCGCAAGAAGAGCGGCGCCGAGTCGATCCGGCTGCTTCCGACGCTGCATCTGTTCAAGATCGGGATGAAGATCGATACGACCGGCGGGAAGGCCTCGGCCGGCGATGCGCCGATCTACAGCGAGAAGAACCGCAACGTGGAGCGTCCGCCGCTGACCGGGAAGGACAAGGACTACGTCCGCGCCCTGCAGGAGGACATGGAGGTCCGGCCCGACCCGTACCGGCCGGTCGCGGATAAGCTCGGCACGACCGTCCCCGAGATGTTTGCCTGGTGCAAGGGCTTCCAGAAGCAGGGGCGCATGCGCCGCGTGGCGGGGATCATGAACCACCGCGTGGCCGGGTTCCGCGCCAATGGGATGGGCGTCTGGATCGTGCCGCCGGAGCGCGCGCAGGAGATTGGGGACACCTTCGCGAAGAGCGAGGCGGTGACGCACTGCTACCTGCGCCCGACGTACTCCGACTGGCCCTACAACATCTTCACGATGGTCCACTCCGGCCGCGTCGGGCAGTGCGACCAGGTGCTCGCGGACATGTCCAAGCAGGTCGGGATCGAGGAGTACGCCACGCTGTATTCGCTGAAGGAATACAAAAAGATCCGCCTGCTCTACTTCACCGGCGAGATCGCGAAGTGGGAGCGCGAGAACGGCCTGCCTCAAGGCGACGACTAGGTTTCTGGTCCCGCCCCGGCTCCACGAAACGCAACGTACTCCAAGGAGCGCGACATGCTCAAGCTGGGCATCCTCGATTTCGACACCTCGCACGTGGTCCAGTTCTCGAAGCGCTTGAACAAGCGGGGCATCGAGCAGGAACAGTGGGTGGACGGCGCGGAGATCACCCACGGCTGGCCCGGGACGAGCAAGATCATGCCCGAGCGCATCCCGCCGCACGCGAAGACGCTGGCCGAGGAATGCGGCGTGAAGCTCGTGGACCGGCTCGAGGACCTCCTCGGCAAGGTGGACGGCGTGCTGATCGAGTCCAACGACGGCTCGATCCACCTGGAGCGCGCGCGCCCATTCCTGGAGGCGGGCATCCCCGTCTTCATCGACAAGCCCTTCGCGCTGAGCCTGAAGGACGCGGAGGCGATCGTCGAGCTGGCGCAGAAGAAGAACCTGCCGGTCTTCTCCTCGAGTTCGCTGCGCTACGCCCCGGAGGTGCAGGACATCGTGGCGCGGCGCGAGGAACTCGGCGCGCCGGTCGCGGTGCATGCGCTGGGGCCGCAGAGCGGGGGGTACACGGCGGGCTGGTTCTTCTACGCGATCCACGCCGTCGAGACGCTCTTCGCGCTCACCGGCCCCGGGCATGGCGAGATCCAGTACCGCAAGGGCGCGCAGGCCGAGCACGCGGCGACGACGTTCAAGAACGGCGCGCTGGGCGCGGTGACGGTCTCGACGAAGGGCGGGCATCCCTACGGCTTCACCTACGTCGGCGAGAAGCAGACGGTGACGGCGAAGCTGGGCACGCAGCACATCTACCGCGAACTGCTGAAGCGGATCGTCGGGATGTTCCAGACGGGCAAATCCCCGCTGCCGGTCGAAGAGACCCTGGGGATCGTGCGCTATCTGGAAGACGTGAACCGCGCGGGGGCGGGTAGCGTCCAGTAGCCGGCCGGCGTCAGGGCGCTGCGGGTTGGGCCAGCGCGTCCATCCGCGCCGCGAACTCCATGAATACGTCTTCGGGCACGGCGGGCCTTCCCGCGCCAAGCGCGCGCGCGCGGGTTTCCTCCGCCAGCCGCCGTGCGGCCGCCACGGCCGCCGGATCGTTCCGCGCATGGAGCGCCGCCGCGAAGGCCCGGAAGAGCGCCGCGTGGGCGTCGCCGGGCCTCTCGGCGGCGAGGGCCTCGCACGCGGCGAGGAACTCCCGGCCGGCGCGCCGGAGTTCCCCCGCGGGTACGGCGCTTTCACGCAGCCTGCGCCGCTCCACGCCCCTGGAAAGCAGTTCGCGCACGCGCAGGCCGGCGGCGAGGTCGCCGCGGGCCGCCGAGCGCTTGAGCAACTCGCGCAGCCGCGCGGCGATTTCGGCTTCGCGCCCGTGCTGGGGCGCGCAGCCGGGGCGCGCGTCGGTGAAGAGCGCGAGCAGGTACTGGTTGCGGTCGCGGATGCGCGCATCCACGGCCCAAGCCTCGAGATACGCGGCCGCCGCGCCCGCGGCGTCGCCCTGGAGCAGGCGCGCATCGCCGGCGAGGATCCTAAAGACCGGCGCGAGCGGGTAGAGCGCGGCGGCGCGTCGGTAGTGCGCCTCGGCCTTCACGAACCACGCGGCGGCTTCCAGCGCGCGCCGGGCCTCGAGTTCCTCGAAGCCGCGCTGCAGGGCGTCGTGCCCGCGCAGCAGCGGAAGGCCCGCGTACCACGGGCGCAGGGCTTCGGCCTCCGCGAGCGCGGCCAGGAGCGGCTCGTCCAGCGTCGCGCCGCCGTGCGGCGGCCAGGTCTGACGGCCGGAGCTGCGCAGGGCCAAGTATGCGCGCGCGGTCTGCTCGGCGGCCACGCCGTCGAAGGGCGCCCAGGCCCAGGCTTCCTCCCAGAGCAGCGCGGCGCGCTCCTGCCGCGCGCGGAGTTCCTCGCGGGCTTCGGGGCGCGCCGCGTCGCGCGCGAGGCGGCGCCAAGCCTCCTCTTCGATCTCCGCGACCTGCCGCGAGAGGCCGGAGTAGAGCGGCACGAGCGCGCAGACGGGAAAGAGCACCGCCGCGGCCACCGGCATGAGCGCGCGAGGCCAGCGTTCGAGGCCCGCCGAATCGCGCGCGGGACGCCGCGCGAGGAGGATCCCCGCGAGCACGAAGAGCGCCGCGAGCAGCGCGGGTACGGCGTGGTCGAAGTCGACGACCTGGTGCGCCAGCAGCGCGCCGGCGCCGGCGCGAACGCAGAAGACGAAGACCGGGCCTGGCGGCCGCGACGCGCCCGGGCGCAGCGCCCACCAGCAGCCCAGGAAGGCCAGGAAGGAGAGCACCGCGCCGGCCGCGCCCCACGCGACCACCGGCGCGCGCCCGGCGTCGTCGAGCGGCGCCAGGAATTCCCGCACGTACCCGGCGTCGAACTGGTCGCTGACGGCCCAGAGCATCAGGTGCGCCAGGACCGCGCCGAGGAGGATGCCCGCGGCGAGACGCCCCGGCTTGAGCGCACCGTCGGCCGGCGCGCCGTCCTCCGGCGAGGCGGCGGCTTCCGCGGGCGAACGGAAGGCCAGGCACCAGAGCGCGGCCCAGGTCAGCGGCGCGAGGATGCCCAGCTCCGCCCAGAGCTGCAGCCAGTCGTTGTGCGCCTCCTGGACCTCCGTGCCGAGGGGGACCTTGTAGATCGAGTAGGCGTCGCGAAACGCGCCCAGGCCCAGCCCCAGGACCGGTTCGTCGGCGATCATCCGCGCGCCGGCGCGCCAGTAGCCGAAGCGCTCGAACATCGACGCGCCCAGCGGGGCGTCGCCGAACGTCCCCGCGGCGCAGAGGGCGAGGGCGGCGGCGGCAAGGAGCCCTCCGGCGGCGGCCAGCAGCAAAGCCGCGCGGCGTTGTCCGGACGTCCGCGCCCAGCTTTGAAGCGCGAGGAATCCGGCGCCCAGCGTCAGCGCCGCCCAGCCGCCTTTGGAACCGGTGAGGCAGATCGTCAGGATCATCAAAGTGCAGGCCGCGGCGCAGGCCAGGCCCCGCCCCGTCCGGCGCAGGGGCTCGGCCGCGGGCCGCCCCCACGCGAGGGCCAGCGCCGCGAAGACGGCCAGGAGCAGGAAGGCGGCCAGGGAGTTGGCGTTGCCGAGCGAGCCGAAGATCTCGTTGGAGTGCAGGCTGTAGCTCCCGGCGAGCCCCTGGAGCGACGGGGGCAGTTCGACCTGCCCGGATTCGACGAGCGCGCGGAGGCGCGGCAGGGTCACGAAGCGCTGCCACAGGCCGGCGCAGGCCTCGGCCGCGCCCATGGCCGCCATAGCCGCCAGGAGCGGGGCCTCGAGTCCTCTTCGAAACCGCGCGAGGACGTGGACGGCCAGCAGCAGCAGCATGCCCGTTCCGGCGTCGCCGAGCCGCGCGAAGGCGCGCCCGTAAAAGGGAGAACGCACGAAGCCCAGCAGCAGGAGTCCCACGCCGAGGACGCCCAGCGCGAGCACGGGCAGGTCGGGGAAGAGTCCGCGGCGCCCGGTGACCGCCGTCAGCGCGTAGGCGAAGAGCGCGAAGAGCAGCGCCATCAGGCCGGCGAGCCCGGCCTCGAGGCCGTAGGGCTCCTGCGGCTGCGCGGCGAGGCGGAAGACGACGAAGAGCCCCCAGAAGACCCCGGTTGCCAGCAGGAAAGCTCCGGCCCGTTCGGCGCGCCGGTCCGGCGCGGCGGGCTCAGGCATCGCCGCCTCCCTCGCCGCCGTCTTCGCGCCGGCCTCGCGCGCGCTGCGCGCCGGCGCGCTCCAGGAGCGCGATGAGGGTCAGGATCAGGACCGCCTGGGCGATGAGGAAGATGCCTTCGGCGTCGGAGAGCCGGCGCAGCACCGCGGCGGGGAGCGCGATGGCCAGCGCGGCCAAGTGGATCGTGGCGACGGCCTGCCGGCGCGACATGCCCAGGTCGACGAGCCGGTGGGAGAAGTGCGAAGTGTCCCCGGTGAGCAGACCGCGGCCCTCGCGCAGGCGGATCCAGAAGACCGTGGCGGTGTCGTAGAGCGGGACGGCGAGGATCATCAGCGGGACGCCAACGCTCAGCGCGGACTCGCGGTACTGGTAGTACGTGGTGGCGACGGTGAGGCAGGCCATCAGGAAACCGACGAACATCGAGCCGGCATCGCCGAGGAAGATCGTGGCGGGCGCGAGGTTGTAGCGCAGGAAGCCCAGGCTGGCGCCGCAGAGCGCCGCGAGGGCCAGCGCCAGCGGCGGCTGCCCGGCGGCCAGCGCGACGAGAGCCAGGACGCCCGAGGTCAGCGAAACGGTGCCCGCGCAGAGCCCGTCCATGTTGTCCAGCAGGTTGAAGCTGTTGGTGACGAAGACGATCCAGAGCACGGTGAGCGCCTGCATGGCCAGGTTGTCGCCGACCAGGGCCGTGATCCGCACGCCCCCGCGACGACGGCCGCCGCGAGGACGAACTGCACGGCGAGCTTGGTGAGCGGGCGGAAGGCCCAGCGGTCGTCGGCGAGGCCGAAGATCAGCGCGCCGCCGGCGCCGGCGAGGATCTTCCACAGCAGCGGGCTCAGCGGTTCGCGGTGGGACATGCGGACTTCGCGGACATACTGGTCGAGCCCGAGCTTGAAGTACCAGCCGTTCCAGGCGGGATCGTAGAGCAGCTTGCGGTACAGGAAGGCGCCGGCGGCGAGGGCCAGGAGCATGGCGGCGGCGAGGGCCACGCCGCCGCCGTAGGGCGTCGGCTCGCGGTGGATCTTCCGCCCGCCGGGCCGGTCGATGAAGCCGGCGCGGCGCGCGACGTGGCGCGCGACGGGCGTCAGGAGCAGCGCGAAGAGCGCGGAAAGGGCGGCGACGGCCAGGCAAAGCGGTTCCACGGGAAGGGCCGGCTTCCTTTACGCAGGGCCTGCCGCGCGCCGCGCGCGCTCAGGCCGGCCTCCGAATTACGAACGCAAGGGCGTCAGGGATCGAAAATCAGGGCCGCGCCTTCTCTACCTGCCCGTCCTTCAGGCGCAGGATCGTCTCGCGGTTCACGCGGCGGTCGAAGATGCCGGACTTGTACTTGCCGTCGATGAAGTACCACTCGGGATGGAAGTCCGCGGGCACGTTGCGCTCGAGGAAGCGCAGTTCGCCGTCTCGCGAGTCGAGCAGCGTGCCCAGCACCTGCATGCTCCAGGCAAACTGACCGGTCTCGGGATCGCGGGCGCCGGCGACGAAATGGATCTGCGGTTCGCGGGCGGCGTCGGCATGGCGCTGGTAGCGCCCGATGACCTCCAGCTTGGCCGGGCCGAGGTTCGTGGTGCGGTCGCGGTAGCTGACGAGCCCGGAGGCAAGGCTGCCCTTGAGGATCTCGGTGCCCACCCATTCGAAGGACTCGTCGTAGCTCACGCGGGCGGCGGCGGTGAGGTTGACGTCCTGGAGGCGCCAGGCTTCCTCGCCGCCCCAGAGCGTGCGGAGGCCGACGAGGAACGGCCCGTAGGCCTGGTCGCGGAGCGGGTGCGGGTGCCGCTCCGCGCCGCCGAAGACCAGCCCGCCGTTCTCCCAGCCGATGCGGTCGAGAAAGAGCACGCGGTCGGGCAGGTAGCGTCCCTTGACCGAGAGGCGGCCCTTCAGGTCGCGCACGCCCGGCGGGAGCAGGAACGGTTCGGGGAAGTCCTGGCTGGTCAGTTCGACCTCGAAGCGCACGAGCGGGCGGTCGCCGCGGAGGGCTTCGTCGAGGGCGCTGTAGTCGTCCACGAGCGAGGAGAAGCGCCAGAGCGGCGTGCGGGCCTCGCGGGCGGCGCCGGCCGCGCGCGGTTCGAAGACCAGCTCGAAGCCGCGCCCGCCATCGGGTTCGCGCCGCATCCGCACCTCGCCCTGGAGCTGGCTGCCGAGGAAGCCGCGGAGCACGATGCTGGACGCGCGGTTCTCCTCGTCGGTGACGATGCTGCCCTTGAGCGACTCGACGGGGAGCAGGTTCTGGCCGTCGCGGCGCGCGGTGATCGCGCTGCCGGGCCCCTCGTCGATGTTGAATTCCAGGCGTCCCCCGACCATATGAAACGAGATGCGGCCTTCGGGCCCGGTGCGGAGCGAGTCCATGCGCAGCCAGGCCGGCCAGAGCGCGCCCTTGCCGCCCTGCATCCAGTTGAGCGCCCTGGGCAGCGGGACTTCCTGTGACACTTCCCTGGGCAGGCGCAGTTCGAGGTCGCGGTAACTGACGTGCCCTTCGCACGAGAACGGGCGGGTCGCGCTGGGCAGTTGGACCTCCACATGCAGCGACGGAAGCGCGCCCTTGGCGCCCGCGTCGCCCGAGAGCAGGTTTCGGATCAGGAGCACGACCGGGTCGATCCGCCCCTCGTCCTCCGGCCCGGCGCTGGGATCCTTCAACTGCGCCTGCGTGTCGATCTGAATCTCGGCGCCGGCGCAGTCCCAGCGGCCGTCGCCGAGGGAAGCGAGCCGGATGCGGAACGGCTGCCCGTTGAACTCCCGCGTCTGGAACTCGCCAATCAGTTCGCGTTCCTTGCCGCGCTCCAGCCGCCCGCTGCAGCCGCGCAGCTTGAGCGGGGGCAGGTCGCCGATCCGCGCCTCCAGGTCGATGCCGTCGAAATGGATCGGGATCTTCGGCCCGTGCACCGGCGCGCGCGGGCGCTGCAGGAAACCGCTCTCGACCTGTACTTTCAGCTCAGGCATCCCGACGACATGGACTTCCTGAACGCGCGGGGGCCAGGGCCACAGGTCGAGGTGGAATTCGCAGCGTTCCGCGTACAGGCCCGTTGCCGAGTCGCCGCCTTCGTGCAGCCCGCTGTGCCGCAGGCCGTGGACGGTGAGCACCGAGCGGCGCAAGTCGAGGTCGATCGGGCGCCGGAAGGTCGCCTTGCCGTCCTGGGGCAGGAACGTCACCAGCGCCTGCTGCAAAGTGGCCTCGGCCCCGCCCGTGCGCAGATACCCCACGAACCCCGCCAGCACGCAGACGAGGCCGGAGAGGAACATCAGGAAGGCTTGCCAGGCGTGCAGGTAGAGCGAGACGTTCACGGGGCGCTTCCCAGGGTCCGTAAGTATTAGAAACGCTTCACGTTGCAAAATCAAGGGTGGAGGAAGCACAGCTTTGAAAAGGGCGGGCAGGAGCTTGAAACGCAATGGGTGTTGCGCGACCGGACCAGCCCGCGACCGGTTGCGTGCCGGACCGAGCCCAAGGTCCGCTTACGAATCCCGCGTACTGTCTCCCGCCGCGGCTTCAAACGCCTCGCGCAAGGTCAACCGTCCGTCGAAGAGGGCCTTGCCGACGATCGCGCCAAAGCAGCCGTCGCCGGCCAGCCGCCGGAGGTGCTCAGCCGTGGCCACCCCGCCGGAGGCGATCACCGGGAAGGCCGAGACCGCCCGGACTTCGGCGAGGCGCTGAAAGTTCGGTCCCTGGAGCATCCCGTCGGTCTCGATGTCGGTGTAGATCACCTCGGCGAGCGGGAGCGCCGCGACTTCGGCGAGGAGATCGGTGGCTTTGAGTTCGCTGACCTCGACCCAGCCCTTCGTCGCGACGAGGCCGTTCTTGGCGTCGAGCCCGAGGATGATGCGGCCGGGATGCGTTTCGGCGAGCCGCTTCAGAAAGGCGCGGTCCTCTACGGCCTTGGTGCCGATGACGCAGCGCGCGGCGCCGGCGTCGAGGAGTTCCGCGACGGATTCGGGGGTGCGCAGGCCGCCGCCGACCTCGACTTCCAGGCCTTCGAGCGCCTGGAGGATGCGGCGGGTGACGGCGGCGTTCCGGGGGCGGCCCTCGAAGGCGCCGTCGAGGTCGACGATATGAATGCGCGTGGCGCCTTCGTCGGCCCAGCGCCTGGCGGCGCGGACGGGGTCTTCGTCGTAGACGGTCTGCCGGTCGGCGCGGCCCTGCACGAGCCGCACGGCCTTGCCGTCCTTCAGGTCCACGGCGGGGATCACGAGCATCTCGGTCTGCGGCTCCGGTTCATTCCTGAAGCGGTCCCCGCGGGGCGGGCTTCGGCTCCGCCGCCTGCGGCTTCAACTCAACTTCGACGCGCCAGACCAGGAAGCGCGGTCCGTCCTTGGCGTTGGGCAGGGAAGCGCCGACGAGGGCGGCGGGCTCCGGTCCTTCGGCGTCGAAGAAGATCAGCGTAGCGCGCCCCGCGTCGCGGTCCATGGCCCAGCGCAGGGCCTGCCAGCGGGCGTGGGCCTCGGCCTCGTCGCACTCGGGAAGCGCCTCGCGCACGGCCTTAGCGCCGTCGCGCAGGGGCTCGCCGAAGCGCTCGCCCCGCCACCATCCGGGCAGCGCCTCGGCGCGGCCTTCGGGCAACGCCAGCCAGATGCCGCGGGGGCGGCGGCCGTAGGCGGCGGTGAGCGCGTCGGGATCGAAGTCCGCCGGGAACTCGAAGCGCTCGTCGGAGACCTTGAGCCCGTCGAGGGAACCGCCCGCGGCCTGGACGCGGCGCGCCTCGAAGAGCGGCGGCAGGAGGTTCGCGGGCTTGAAGCCGTAAGCCAGGCGCGCGGCGTCGTCCGTCTCGAGGATCCAGCCGCTGCGCGGCAGTTCGGCGCCGGTCTCGTGGAGCATGTTGAGCGTGCCGCCGGCGGGGCCGCCGACGCGGAGGCGTTCGGGCTCGCGCAGGCCTTCGAGGTAGGCGAACTCCACCTCCCGGCGCGCGCGGCCGTCGAGGGAGACCTCGCGGAAGGTGACGCGCGAGACGACCAGTTCGGGGGCGGGGAAGAGCTTGGCCAGCCCGGCGGAGAGCAGCGCGATCGCGCCTAGGGCCAGCCCCGCGGCCATGTAGCGCGCGCGCTCGGCCCGCGCGTAGGCCAGCGCCGCGGCCATCATCGCCGCGCCGACGAGCGCCCAGAGGACCGAGGAGCGGCGGGTCTGGACGGCGACCGCGCCCTGGGGAAAGAACTCGAAGGGCCTGCGCCAGATGCGGCGGTCGGCGCGGCCGGCGGCTTCGCCGGAATCCAGCGCGGCGTTCAGCGCGTCCTCCCAGCGCGACTGCATGGCCTCCGTCGTGGCCCAGGGGAAGAAGAAGACGCCGCCGCCCCAGCCGAGTCCGTAGCGGGCGAAGACGAGGCGCGAGGAGGCGTCCAGCGCGACGTCCGAGGGCCGGAGCCGCGCCTGCGCGTACCACCAGTCGGGGCTATTGGGCAGTTCGCGGGTGTCCGGGGGCAGCGGCGTCAGGCCGGCGCCGACCGCGCCCATCAGCGCGTCCAGGGCGTCGGGGGAGACGATCAGGAGCCGGCCGCCGCCGAGCACCCAGCGGCGCAGCGCGGCCATGGCCGGTTCGGTTGCGCCTTCGAAGGCGCCGCGGCCGAGGACCGCGAGGTCGACGTTCTCGTACATCCAGTCCTGTTCGGGAAGCTGCTCGCCACGGAGGCGCACGGGGTGCCAGCCCTTGCGCCCGACCCAGCGCGAGGTTCCGCAGAGCCAGACGAGCCGCTCGCGGTCGCCGAGGACGCGCAGGGCGTCGAGGAGCCGTCCGCGAAAGACGGCGCGGCGCTGCCCTCCGTCGGGGTCCTCGCGCCAGACCTCGAGGCGCAGCACCGCGCCTTCGACGGGCGCGCGAATGGGAAAGCGGAACCGCGTCGGCGTGTCGTTGCGGAAGCGCGCGCGCAGCCCGTACTCGGGGGCGTGTTCGCCGTCGCCCTCGCGCACGGCGATCCCGCCGGCGAACTCGGGCTCGGCGACGTGGACGTAGCCGTCCAGGACCGTCGCGGCGCCGGCGCGGTAATGCCGCCCGTAGGTCTGGCGCAGGGTGACGCGCGGCCCGCTGACGGGGAGTTCATTGCGCAGGACGTACTCGAAGGCCTCGTCGCCGTCTTCGGCGGCGCGCGCCGCGCAGGCCAGCGCGCAGAGCGCCAGCGCGGGCAGGGCGGCGCGGCGCCTCACTCGGAACTCCCGGCCGCCGGGAGCGTGGCGCGGGCCGCGCCGGCGGCCTTCGCGGTTCTGGCGCGCTTGCTGCGCGGGCCGCCGCCGGCGAGGTACACGGTGAGATAATTCAGGTCGGCGGGGGTCACGCCGTCGAGGCGCAGCGCCTGGCCGTAGGTGCGCGGGCGGTGGCGCGCGAGCTTCTCGGCCGCTTCCTTGGCCAGCCCATCCACGGCGCGGTAGTCGAGCCGCTCGGGGAGCGGCTCGTCTTCGAGCCCGCGCAGCCGCTCGATCTGGCGCGCCTGGCGGCCCAGGTAGCCCTCGTACTTGGCCTCGATCTCCAGGGCCTCGTCGATCTCCGGGCCGGCGTCGAGCGCCAGGCCGCGCGCGCGGAGGTCCGCGACGCGCAGTTCGGGCTGGCGCAGCAGCTCCCACCAGGATTTCGCCGAACCGGGCGGGCGGGAGCTTTTGAGCGCCGTAACCTCGCGCGAAATCCGTTCGGCCTTCGCGGCGCCGCGTTCCAGGTCTGGCGCGTCGAGGAGCCCGTAGCGCCGCGCGTGCGCGGCCAGGCGGCGGTCGGCGTTGTCCTGGCGCAGCAGCAGCCGGTACTCGCTGCGGCTCGTGAAGAGCCGGTAGGGCTCGCGGATCTCTTTCGTGACGAGATCGTCGAGCATCACGCCGAGGTAGGCCTCGTCGCGGCGCAGCACGAAGGCCGGCTCCCCGCGCACGGCCAGCGCGGCGTTGATCCCGGCCAGCAGGCCCTGCCCGGCGGCCTCCTCGTAGCCCGAGGTCCCGTTGATCTGCCCGGCGAGGTAGAGCCCCGGCACGCGGCGCGTGGCCAGCGTGAGGCCGATCTGGTGCGGCGGGAGCATGTCGTATTCGATGGCGTACCCGAAGCGCATCACCTCGGCGGATTCGCAGCCCGGCAGCGTGCGCAGCACCTCGAGCTGGACCTCCGGCGGCAGGCTGGTGGAGAGCCCGCCGACGTAGAGTTCCTCGGTCTGCGCGCCTTCGGGTTCGAGGAAGATCTGGTGCGAGCCGCGCTCGGCGAAACGCACGATCTTGTCCTCGATGGAGGGACAGTAGCGCGGGCCGACGGACTGGATCTGTCCGGTATAGAGCGGGGCCTTGTCGAGGTTCGCGGCGATGAGCCGGTGCGTGGCCTCGGTGGTGCGCGTGATCCAGCAGGGCAGGGCGGGGCGCTCGAGCTTCGCGGTGCGGAAGCTGAACGGCGGCGGAGGATCGTCCCCCCACTGTTCTTCCAGCCCGCGCTTCTCGACGCTGCGCCCGTTAAGGCGCGGCGGGGTGCCGGTCTTGAGCCGGCGCAGTTCGAAGCCCAGCGCCTCGAGCGAGCCGGAGAGGCTCATCGCGGCCTGCTCGCCCGCGCGCCCGCCGCGCGACTGCTTCGCGCCTTGATGGATCAGCCCGCGCAGAAAGGTGCCGGTGGTGAGGATGACGGCCCGCGCGGTGTAGACCAGCCCGCTGCCGCCGCGGATTCCCACGACGCGGACCTCGCCCTCGGCTGGCGGGTCGAGCCCGAGGGCCTCAGGCGCCATGCCGCCGCGGAGCCGCGCGAGGCGTTCGCGAACGCGCGCGGCGGCGTCCGCGCCGGCGCGCAGCGGCTCGATCAGGAGTTCCTCGACGGTCTCCTGGCGCAGGGTGAGGTTGGGGAGGCGCTCGAGGAGCTGCTTCATCCGCGCGGCGAAGAGGCGCTTGTCGCACTGCGCACGCGGGGACTGCACGGCCGGCCCGCGCGAGCGGTTGAGCATGCGGAACTGGATGCCGCTCCGGTCGGTGACGAGGCCCTGGAGTCCGCCGAGGGCGTCGATCTCGCGGGTGACGATGCCCTTGGCCGTGCCGCCGACGGCCGGGTTGCAGGACATCTGCGCGAGGGACTCCAGCGCCATGGTGGTGAGGAGGGTCCGGCAGCCCATGCGCGCGGCGGCGTGCGCGGCCTCGCAGCCGGCATGCCCCGCGCCCACGACGATCACGTCGAAATCGGTATCCGCACGAGGTCCGGGCATACGCAGCGTTCCCGCCCGCGCGGGCCGCCCGCGCGCGGGGTGGAGTCTACCACAAAGGGGCATGAAGAAAAAAAGCCCCGCCGCGGGCGCGGCGGGGCTGCAACCTCGGGAAGCTTGAAGCGCAGGAAGCTCAGGCGCCCGCGGAGCGGACGTTCGCCGCCTTGGGGCCCTTCTCGCTGTCCACGACTTCGTATTCGACCGCCTGGCCCTCCGCGAGGGTGCGGAAGCCTTCGGACGCGATGTTCGAGTGATGCACGAAGATGTCGCGGCCTCCGTCATCCGGGGTGATGAACCCGTAGCCCTTCTGGTCGTTGAACCACTTCACCTTGCCCTTGGCCATGCCACTTCTCCTTACGACCTCCACGGCCGCGCGAACTCCGCCGACGCGCGCGGCTCCGCCCCTACGGCGGTGCCCCGTTCGCGCGCGGCTCGAGCGCGTGCCGGCCCTGCGTGGAAGCTGGTTAATCGATCAGGCGTAGAAGCACTCGGCGATCTCGAGGAATTCCTTGGGGAGCAGCTTGTAGCGCTTCTTTTCGGTCTGGTTCTCGCGAATCATGCCCTTCATGGGCACGGTGTCGACGAGGTGCCCGCGCAGCGTGACGAGGTGCCCGAACTTGCAGCCGACCACCGCCTCGGCGGCGCAGATTCCGTAGCGCGTGCCCAGGATGCGGTCGAAGGCGCTGGGCGAGCCGCCGCGCTGCAGGTGCCCGAGCGCGAGCCCGCGCACCTCGACCTTCAGCAGCTTCTCCAGCTCGCGGGCGACGGCCTCGGCGATCTCGCCGGGCTTGAGCACCACGTTGCCGAAGCTGTCGCGCTCGATCTTCTCGGAGATTTCCCAGCCGCCGTCGGACTTGCGGACCACGCGCGGCTTGGGCTCGACGCCGCCGATGGACGCGCCCTCGGCCACCACGACGATCGCGTGCAGCTTGCCCTGCTCTCGGGCGCGGCTGCAGACCTTGGCGATCTCGTCGATGTGCACGGCGCGCTCGGGGACCGCGATGAAGTCGGCTTCGCTGGCCAGCCCGGTGTAGGCGGTGATCCAGCCGGCGTGGCGGCCCATGCACTCGACGACCATGATGCGGTGGTGGCTCATCGTGGTGGTACGAAGGTCGTCGATGGCGTACATCGCCTTCTCGACGGCCGACCAGAAACCGAAGGTGAAGTCGGTGCCCAGCACGTCGTTGTCGATGGTCTTGGGGACGCCGATGGCGGGGATGTGGTGATCGCGGTGCAGGTAGTAGGCGATCTCCAGGGTGTCGTCGCCGCCAATGGCCACCAGCGCGTCGAGGTTGAGATCCTTGTAGCTCTTGAGCGCCTTCTCGACGTCCTCGGGTTTCTTATAGAGGTTCGTGCGCGACGTGCCCAGGATCGTGCCGCCTTCGTGGAGGATGCTGCCCACGAATTCCGGCGTGAGGTCCACGGTGCTCTTGTCCCGCAGCCCGGCCCACCCGTCGTGGAAGCCGATGCACTGGTACTGCTCGCCCTTCTCCTTGGATAAGCGGATCACGACGGCCCGAATGACCGCGTTCAGGCCCGGCGCGTCGCCGCCGCCCGTCAGCACGCCAATGCGCTTCATGGTTTGGAACTCCTTGCGAAAGCTAAACTCATCCTATCCGGGGGTATCCCGATGCAAGACAAGCGGGTTAATTGCCCTGTCCGAACTGGGAAGGTCGAAGAACCCCAGGCTCGAAAACCAACCCCCCTGCGTTCCCTTCCTGCGCGGTTCCGAACGAAGGTTCCGAACCACGGCGCTTGAAGGAGCATGCCTCAGAGCCCCAGTTCGGAACTCGCGAAGTTGGTGTCGTAGCGGCCCGAAACGAAGGCGACGTTCTCGAAGATCTCCTTGTACAGCGGCACGGTGGAAGGGATGCCTTCCAGGACCAGTTCGTCGAGCGCGTTGCGCATGCGCCGAACGGCGTCGCCGCGGTCGGAGCCGTGGACGATCAGCTTGCCGAGCATCGAGTCGTAGTACGGCGGCACGGTGTAGCCCGAGTAGACGTGCGAGTCGATGCGGATGCCGGAGCCGGCCGGGGGACAGTAGAGCTTGAGCAACCCGGGGGCCGGGGCGAACTTGCGCGAGGGATCCTCGGCGTTGAGCCGGCACTCGATGGCGTGCCCGCCGGTCTTGAGCCGCGCGTCGATGTCCTTCTGCCGGTAGCGCAGGGCTTCGCCGTAGGCGACGCGCAACTGTTCCTCGACGAGGTCCAGCCCGGTGACCATTTCGGTTACGGGGTGCTCAACCTGGAGCCGCGTGTTGACTTCCATGAAGTAGAACTTGCGCTCGCGGATGTCGTAGATGAACTCCACGGTGCCGGCGTTGGTGTAGCCGGCGGCCTTCATCAGGCGCACGGCGGCCATCTGGATGTCGTAGCGGGTGCGCTTGTCGATGACGGGGCAGGGGCTTTCCTCGATCAGCTTCTGGTTGCGGCGCTGGACGGTGCAGTCGCGTTCGCCCAGATGCAGGACGTGGCCCTGCTCGTCGCCGAGGATCTGCACCTCCACATGGCGCATGGATTCGATGAACTTCTCCATGTAGAGGGTGCCGTCGTTGAAGGCGGCCTCGGCTTCGGTTCGCGCCTGGAGGAAGTTGTTGCGCAGCGAGATGGGATTGTGGGAGACGCGCATGCCGCGCCCGCCGCCGCCGGCGGAAGCCTTGAGCAAGACCGGGTAGCCGATCCGGTCGGCGCAGGCCAGGGCGGCGTCCTCGTCGGCGAGCGCGCCCTCGCTGCCGGGGACCGTGGGGACGCCGGCCTTCTGCGCGATCCGCTTGGCGGAGATCTTGTCGCCCAGGTCGGCGATGGCCTTGGTGGGCGGGCCGATGAAGGCGATCTTGCAGGAGCGGCAGATCTCGGCGAACTGGGCCTTCTCGCTGAGGAAGCCGTAGCCGGGGTGGATGGCCTCCACGTCGGCGACCTCCGCGGCGGCGATGATGTTGTTGATGTTCAGGTAGCTGTCGCGCGCGGCGGGCGGCCCGATGCAGATGGCGCGGTCGGCCAGGCGCAGGTACACGGCGTCCTTGTCGGCCTGGGAGTAGACCACCACGGTCTCGATGCCCATCCGCTTGCAGGTGCGGATGATGCGCAGCGCGATTTCGCCGCGGTTGGCGATGAGGATGCGTGCGAACATCGTTAGGCGGGGCGGCGCTCGCGTGACGGGCGCGGCGGGGCCGCGTCGGCGTCGGTTCGGATTGCGCGCATGGCCCCCATTCCTCTCGCGGTCAGGACGGCTCCACCAGGAACAGCGCCTGCCCGAATTCGACGGGCGTCGCGTCGTCCACGAGGATCTTCACGATCGTTCCGGAGACTTCGGCGCGGATCTCGTTCATCACCTTCATCGCCTCGACGATGCAGACGACGTCGTCCTTCTCCACGCGGTCCCCGACTTCCTTGTAGGGCGGCGACTTGGGGTTCGGGCGGCGGTAGAAGGTGCCCACGATCGGCGAGCAGATTTCCTTCTGGTTCTTCTTGGCCCCGCCGGTTTCCACCGCCGCGGGCTTGGACGCCTGCTCGACCGGCCCACGTTCGGTCTTGGCATGCTGAGGGGCCGGCGCGGCCTCGGCGCCGTGCACGATCCCGTGCACCGGCTGGAAGGCGAAAGGCATCTCGCGGCGTTCGCCGCGGCGGGCCTTGAATTCCAGGTCGCCTTCACGCACCTGCAGCTCGGTCAAGTCGTGGGACTCCATGAACTTGATGAGCTTTTCGATGGTTTCCAGATTCATGGATGAGGAACCTTGCGCGGGCCGCGAGGGGCGGGCCGGTCAACGTTGGGCGCCGTTCCAGCGCAGGCCGATGGGCAGTCGGCTGAGGACGCGACCCCCGGTGGCGGTCACCAGCACATCGTCCTCGATGCGTACTCCGCCCAGCCCCGGCAGGTAGATCCCCGGCTCTATGGTGACCACCATGCCCGGCATCAGCGCTCCCTTGGCGCGTTGATTCAAGGACGGAGCCTCGTGAATCCTGAGTCCCAGCCCATGCCCGGTGGAATGGCCGAACTGCTTTCCGTATCCGGCCTTGCGGATCACGTCCCGCGCCGCCCGGTCCACTTCGGCGAACGCCACGCCCGGGGCCACCGCAGCCACCGCCCGGCGCTGCGCCTCGGCCACGATCTCGTGGATCTTCCGTAAGCGGGGCGGAATCTTACCGATGAAGAAGGTACGCGTCAAGTCGGCGTGGTAGCCCCCGCAACGTGCGCCCCAGTCGATAAGGACAATCGCCCGCGGCGGGAGGCGCTTTCCGGTCGGACGGCCGTGCGGCAGGCTGCTGTTCGGGCCCCACTGGAACATGCAGTCGAAGGCTTGGTCGTCGGCCCCGGCGCGGACCATGCGGTAGCGCAGCTCGGCGGCGGCCTCGTACTCGCGAATCCCCGGCTTGAGCAGCGCGCAGACTTCCAGGAAGGCTTGTTCCTGGATGCGCAGGGCTTTTCCGATCTGCCGGATCTCCCAGTCGCTTTTGGTCAGGCGCAGCGCGCCGACGAGGCCCTCTTTTTCGGGGACCAGTTTCACGCCGCGGGCGGCTTTTCGCAGCGCCGCCAGCCAAGCGAGCGTCATGTCGTGGCGTTCGAGCCCCAGCTTCTTCACGCGCAGCTTCTTCGCCAGGACGCCGGCCTTTTCGAAGAGCCCCGGCGGGCGGGTGACCGCGCGCCAGCCCTTGGCGGTGTGCGCGGCTTCCTCGACGTAGCGGAAGTCGGTCAGCAGCAGGCGCTGTTTGGGCGTGACCAGCAGGGCGCTGTCGTCGCCGGTGAACCCCGAAAGGTAGCGCACGTTCTTGACGTCGGTGATGAGCGCGCCGCCGAGCCCGCGTTCGGCCAGCAGTTCGCGGAAGCGCGCGAGGCGCGCGCGGAGTTCGGGGGCGGGAGGGACGGCGGACATGGAGGCTCTCCGGGTTCAGGCCGTGCGAGTCTGCGCGATGAAGTTGGACAGGATGCGCAGCCCCTGCTTCTGGCTCTTCTCGGGGTGGAACTGCGTCCCGGCGACGTTTCCGCGGCCGGCGGCGGCGCAGAAGGTCAAGCCGTAGGCGCTGCGCGCGAGGACATCCTCGTCGCGCGCGGCGGCGACGTAGTAAGAGTGGACGAAGTAGACGTAGGCGCCCTCATCCAGCCCCGCGAAGAGCGGATGCGGACGCGCGAAGGCCAGCGCATTCCAGCCCATGTGCGGGACCTTGAGTCCGCCTTGCGCGCCGAAGCCTGCGCCCTCGAAGAGCCTCACTTCGCCCGGCAGCAGGCCCAGCCCCGCCGTGCCGGGCGCCTCGGCGCTCCGCTCGAAGAACAATTGCAGGCCCAGGCAGATGCCCAGCAGGGGCCGGCCCGAGGCCGCGTAGGCCCGCAGGGGTTCGGCCAGTCCGCGCGCCGTCAGGCCCGCCATTCCGTCGCCGAAGGCGCCGACGCCGGGGAGCACCGCGGCGGGCGCGCGCTCCAGTTCGGCGGGATCCTCGACGAGCTTCGCCTCGGCGTGCAGGTGCGCGAAGGCCTTGAGGACGCTCTTCAGGTTGCCCAGACCGTAATCGACGATCGCGATGGGCGCGCTCATGGCCATGGAACCTCGAACGGCAGCGGATTGGCCGCCAGGTACGCCGCCAGCGTCACCGGCGCTCCGGTGGGCGAAATGCGGCCCGCGAACCACCAGTACACGACTTCACGAAACAGCGGATCGTAAAAGAGCACGCACAGCGCCGCCAGCACCAGCGAGGGCCCAAAGGGCATGTAGTTGCCTTCCAGGATCTCTTCCTTCTTGCCGTCCTCGCGCTGCCGGATCTCGCCCTGGGGCCAGCGCCCGGTGGCAAGCATGCGCTTCTTGACCGGGTAGGCGACGAGCAGGTTGAAGCCGACGATCGCGCCGAGCACCGCCGAGATCAGCGTCGCCTGGTGTTCGAACGCCTGCTGGTTCCGGTCGTGCGCGTACGCCAGGCCGCACTCGAACAGCATCACGAAGGCGCCGAAGGCCAGCAGCGGCCAGTCCGGCTCCGGGCCGAGCTGCTCCTCCTCTTCGTCGATCTCGAAGGCCGGGCGGCGCGGCTTCCACTTCGGGCCGAGGCGCCGCATCTGCCACTTGTCCCAGACGAGCAGCGCGATGCCGATGAAGGTGCCGAAGAAGATGCCCAGGATCAGCACCTCCAGCGCGGGCTTCCAGCCCAACATCGCGCCGAACATCCCCAGCAGGTACGCGTCGCCGCCGCCCATGCCCGGCTTGCCCAGGATCACGATGCAGACGAAGCCCACGAGCCAGGGCGTCCCGGCGCCGAGGATCAGGCCCTGGACGCTGTCGAACAGCGCATCCCAACGCGGCGAACCGGTCCAGGGCGTGGCGGAAAGATGGAGCTCGGGGCATAGCGGCGCGAGGATCAGTCCGACCAGGATCCAGGGCACGGTCGTCTGGAAAGGGATGTAGTAGGTTTCCAGGTCCGAGAAGGCGGCGCAGACCAGATCGGCGACGAGGAGCATCTGCACGACCATCAGGACCAGCGGCATGGGGTTGGCCGCGCCGGGCGCGGGGCGGTTGAGCCCGAAGTACTGCCACGCGGAGACCGCGAAGAGCCCCGCGACCAGCAGTTCCACGATCAGGTAGCGCGCGGGAATCGGGTTGCGGCAGGCGCGGCACTTCCCGCCGAGTATAAGAAAGCTGAGGATCGGCAGGTTGTCGTGCCAGGCGATGGTTTTGTCGCACTTGGGGCAGAACGAGCGCGAGCGGGTGAGCATGGAGATGTTGCGCGGCAGCCGGTGCACGGCGGCGTTGACGAAACTGCCCAGGATGCCGCCCAGCAGCGCGGCGCTGACGACAAAGAACCAGGTGGGAACCAGCGCCACGGAAACCCCCAGACCGGGAGACCTCGTCACTCGGGCGAGCGAGACGATGCTACCCGCCCGGCGCTCGCGCGGCCAGCTTGCGCGCGCGCCCGCGCGCAGCTTCGGAGCGGGACGAGAATACGGCAAGGAGGCCAACGATGCATCGCGAAGGCCGCCGCCCGAAGACGGCCGCGAGACGTTTTAGGACGCACTCTTAATCGCTCGCGAGCGCCAAGCGGTCTTTGCAGAACCTTGTTGCGAAGCGCGTGAGTGTTCATGCGAAGTTTGCAACTTTTTAACTTTTAGGTTGACATCCGTCGCGCCGTGAATATCACCCAATGGACAGCGAAAACAAAAGCTTCCGATTCAAACATCGGATTCATTCGTTTGGTCCCGTGGGGGGGTCTACGGGTGGAGGAAGCGCTATGTCCCGGCGCGGGAATTGCATCGTGCCGGACTGCCCCAATCCGGTGCACGCGAAAGGGTACTGTCGGCGGCACTACGGGCAGATCTGGCGGCGCGGAATGATCTACGATACCCCACCGCGCGATCGGCGAGAAGAAGGCCTGAAGGGCGATTTCCACGAAAGGCTCAGGTCCCTCGAACGGGAACTGCGACGAGCGCAGCAGATGTACGACATCGTCGTCGGGTTCCAGGGGCGCCTGAAGTGGCGGCGCGAGATCGAGGCGGTCGAGGCCGAAGTCCGCAAGATCCGCGAGAGCCAGGAGAAGGCCGAAGCGGTTGAGGCCTCCGGCAAGGGCCATCGCAAGCCCGAGCTGGTTGCGCAGGCCGCCGGCGACTGACTCCGGCATTCCGCGTACATACGGTCGTGAGATGACCGACGCGACGCCGAACCTCCGGGAAGGGCGCTGCCCGCGGTGCGGGAAGCGTTATCGCTTCGTGTCCCTCGCCCGGCACAAGCCCTTTCCGTTCTGTTCGTCGCGCTGCCGCAACGAAGACCTCGGGCGCTGGATGCGCGGCGATTACGTTATCTCGTCGCCGCTGCCGCGCCTCGACGACGAGGTCGCGCTCGAAGCGGCCGAGACGGAAGACGACCCGGATGAGGGTTAGCCCCCTCATCCGGGCCTTGTTGAATTAAGTTCCCGTCAGTGCTATAGTTTATGAAGATCGCGCCGGACCCGCCCGTCCGATTACGGAACCGGTTGCGCGGGCGCAAGGCGCTACTTGGGAGCGACTTCCATGGCCACCTTGGCATTTCTGCAGAACATCGGGCTCTGGGAAGGCCTGCTCATCCTGGTTGTCGTGCTGCTGATCTTCGGCAGCCGGCTGCCTTCGCTGGGCCGCTCGCTCGGCCGCTCGATCACCGAGTTCAAGACCGGCTTGAAGGAAGGCCAGGAGGAAGGCGAAAAGGAATCCGCAGACAAGAAAGAAGAAGCGAAGGCCACGGCCTCCAAGGACTAGTTCCGCCTCGCGCAGGAATTCCGCCATGTCCGCTCCGCTCGCCTTCCTGGAAAACCTTGGCGGCGGCGAAGTTGTCCTCATCGGCATCGTCGCGCTGCTGCTCTTCGGCCGCAAGCTTCCCGAGGTTGCCCGCAACCTTGGTCGAGGTTTCTCGCAATTCAAGCAGGGCATGAACGAGGCGACTGCCGAGGTGCGGCGCGAGATGAGCAAGGCTGCCGACGAAGCCGAGGCCATGAAGCGCGACCTGGAGCAGTCCGTGGACGAGGTCGCCGCCGCCGCGCCCCAGCCCGAAGCGCCTCCCACAGCCGAGGCGCAACCCGCCTCACAGGACGACCCTGACGGGAAGGACCGCCCCGACGAAGCGGCCGTCGCCGCGATGCCGGCAGAGAGCGACCTGCAGGTCGGCCCAGGCCGCGAACCCGCGCACGCGACGGCCGAAACGCCCGACGACTCCGCCGTGCCCGCAGAAGAGGAGGCTTCCGCCGCGGCCTCCTCCCGCGCGCCCGACCCCGCACAGGCCTGACCTCCGCGCTTCGTGCGTTGGCCTCTTTTGCGAGCCCGAAAAGCCGCTAAGGTATCTCCGCGACGCACGGCGCCGGACGCTCCGCCATGAACGAACGACTCACGCCCATCCTCCAGGGCCTCAATCCGCCTCAGCGCGAGGCGGTGGAAAGCATCGAAGGCCCGCTCCTGATCCTCGCCGGCGCCGGCTCGGGGAAGACCCGCGTCGTGACCTGCCGCATCGCGAACCTGATCGCCCACGGCGTGCGCCCCTGGCAGATCCTGGCGATCACCTTCACCAACAAGGCCGCCGGGGAGATGCGCCGCCGCGTCGAGGACCTGGTCGGCGTGCCCGGCGTCTGGCTCTCGACCTTCCACAGCTTCTGCGCGCGGCTGCTGCGGCGCGAGGCGTCCGTGCTGGGGCTCCATCCGGACTACACGATTTACGACGAGGACGACGCCGAGCGCGTCGTCAAGGACGTCGGCAAGTCGCTCAACCTCGACGACAAGCGCTACTCGCCGCGCCGGTTGCGCTCGACCTTGAGCCAGCTCAAGTCCCAGGGCCTGCGCGCCGCGGACATCCCCGGAGCGAACTTTCACGAGCGGATCGTGAAGGAGGTCTACGAGCAGTACGAGGGCGCGTTGACCCGCAACCAGGCGCTGGACTTCGACGACCTGCTGCTCAAGGCCGTGGAGTTGCTCCGCGACCACGAAGACGTGCGCGAGCGTTACCGCGACCGCTTCCGCTACGTCCTGGTCGACGAGTACCAGGACACCAACGGCTGCCAGTACCAGCTCGTGAAGCTGCTGGGCCTGGGGCACCGCAACGTCTGCGCAACGGGCGACCCGGACCAGTCGATCTACGCCTGGCGCGGCGCGGACGTGCGCAACATCCTCTCCTTCGAGCAGGACTTTCCCGAAGCCAAGGTCGTGCGGCTGGAGCAGAACTATCGTTCGACCAAGCACATCCTCGCCGTCGCGCAGGCCGTCATCGAGCACAACACGCAGCGCAAGGAGCGCGGGCTCTGGACCGAGAACGCCGAAGGCGCCAAGGTCGCGCTGAAGGTCGTCGCCGACGGCGAACTGGAGGCCCACGAGGTCGTCCGGCAGGTCGGGCGGCTCGAACGCGAAGGCCGGCGCTACAGCGAGATGGCCGTCTTCTACCGCACCAACGCGCAGTCGCGGGCCTTCGAAGACCGGTTGATCCACGAAGGCATCCCGTACCAGCTCGTCGGCGGCACGCCGTTCTACGAGCGCAAGGAGGTCAAGGACGCGCTGGCCTACCTGCGCCTGATGGCGAACCCGAAGGACGACGTGAGCTTCGCGCGGGTCATCAACACCCCGCGGCGTGGGATCGGCGACAAGACGGTGGATCTCGTCGCGAAACACGCCGGCCGGCTGGGCTGCTCGATGCTGGAAGCGCTCGACCGCACCGAATGGATGGAGGCCGAGCTGAAACCCAAGGCGTTGAAGGACCTCTACGCCTTCGCTCGGACGATGGACGCCTTGCGCCAGATGCCCGCCTACCCCGTGCGCGAGGCGCTCCTGCGCGTGCTGGAAGCGACGGGCCTGCAGACCAGCCTGGAGCAGGCCGAGGAAGACGAGCGCGTGCAGAACCTGGAGCAGCTCGTCAGCGCCGCGGCGGTCTACGACGAGGAGAACCGGATCCTGGACGAGGCCGGCGCGCCCGACGAGCCCGGCGCGACGGATGGGCTGGACGAAGCGATCGAGCGCCCACCGGGCATTGCGGGCTTCCTCGAGAACGCCGCGCTCGTCGCCCCCACCGACAAGTTCGATCCGTCCGCCGACCGGCTCACCCTGATGACCCTGCACATGGCCAAGGGGCTGGAGTTCCCCGTCGTCTTCATCGCGGGCATGGAAGACGGCCTGCTCCCGATGCTCCGCTCGTCCGACGCCGACGACGACGGGCGGAAAGCCAAGGACGCGCTGGAGGAGGAACGGCGGCTCTTCTATGTCGGCGTCACGCGCGCCCGCGAGAAACTCACGCTCCTTCGCGCCGCCATCCGCGCGCGCTACGGGCGGAGCGAACCGAGCGTGCCGTCGCCGTTTCTCGAAGAGATCCCCGAGGCGCTCCTGGAAGTCGAGGACGAGAGCGGCGGCGCGGGGAGCCGCGCCTTCGGGCGCGGGTTCGGCCGCCTGGGCGGCTTCGGCGGATACCCGCGCGCCAGAGCCGCCGCGCCTCAGTCCGGCTCGAAGCGCGGGCCGGCGAGTTCCTTCGAGGAGTTCGAAGCCGAACTGGACGCCTTCGCCGAAGACCAGGCGGCCCCCACCGGCGGCACGGCCGTGGACCTGAGCGATTCGCAGGTGAGCGACGGGGGGTTCGAGGTCGGCGACCGCGTGCGGCATCCCAAGTTCGGCGCGGGGCGCATCGAGGCCTTCAGCGGCGCGGGGCTCTCGCGCAAAGTCACCGTCTACTTCAAGGATGCCGGCAAGAAACAGTTGCTGCTCTCGCTGAGCCGCCTGCAGCGGGCGTGATTCTCAAATGCGGAATGCGAAATTCGGAATGCGGAATGAACGGACGGGTCGCAGCGGCGAGCGCGCGCGACAAGGACAAGGCATTCACTCCACGTATCGAATGCCGTATTGCTCAATCCGGCGCCTCCAGGGTGGACTATGCGCCTGATCCTGCCGGACTCATTGCGCGCCGAATTGTTCGTCTACGTGCGCGAGGCGCTGCCCGAAGAAGCGTGCGGGTTTCTGCTCGGTTCGGGGAATGGGGAAACCGTCCGCGCCGCCGCGGTGCAAGCCGCGCGGAACCTGCATCCCCATCGCGAGGACCGGTTTCACATCGATCCGCTGGAGTACGCCAAGGCCGAACGGATCTGCCGCAAGCGCGCCGCCGACGGCTGGCGCGTGCTGGGCTTCTGGCACTCGCATCCGCAGAGCGCCGCGCGGCCCTCGGCGATCGACCTGGAGCAGGCGCGCGGGCTCTTCGCGAGCTTCCCGGCTCGTTACCTGTACGTGATCGTCGCGCCCAACGAGCCGGAGGATGCGCAACTCATGGCGTGGCGCTTGGATGAAGCGGGGCAGGCGTTCGAGGCGGTCAGGCTGGAAGGATGAAGTATGAAATAGGAAGTTTGAAGAAGGAAGCTTGAAGTGTGTCGTTCTTCATACTTCATAGGCCAAGTGTCAGCAACCCCTAGTCACTTGGGGTCAGCAAAACTGTCATCGGGAAGCCGTTCGGGTCAATGGAATTTTGGTCGCAATTGGGGCTGGTAATGAAACTCTTGCAGCAGTGGCTGGACGGTCGGTTCCCTGCGGCGCAGCCCGTAGACGCGGATGCGCTCGGCCTTCAGATCGACTTCGGCCCGGACCAGGCGGTGGCCCCAATGGCGGCCGATGACGAAACGGTGACCGAGCATGTCGAAGCGGCCTTGCGCATTGCAACGGCGCAGGAAAATCAAACGGCCCTGGGGCAGGGGTTCCAGTTTCAGGCGCCATGGCTGCGGGAAGGCTCGACGGTTCGGCGCGGCCTCCTGGCGCGCCGTATACCGCGCTCGGAAGGCCGCCGTGTAGCGCTCGGCGTGGGCCTGGAGTTCCTCCCGCGAGGCGACTTGGAAGCGGCGCCAGACGGCTTGCTGCCAGCGCCCGTTGAAGTTTTCGATGGCGTTCTGGAAGCCCGGTTCGCGCGGCGGCGCGAAGACCGGGACGACGCCCAGTTGCAGGGACAGGCGTGTGACGCGGCCAAAGACGTCCGGCCGATTGTGGCCGCCTTGAAAGCGCGAGTCGTTATCGAACTGGGCATAGGTTGGCAAACCATCGCGTCGCCAGCGCGCCAGCAGGCAGCTAAGCACCAGCGGCGTCGTGGGTTGTGCGCTTACCCAGGCATCGGCCAAGTTGCCGTGCAGCGAGACACCCGTCAGCACGTCCAGCAGCGGCCCGCCGGCGATGCGCAGGTCTTCGATGAAGTCGAAGCTGTCGAGTTCCGCGCGGCCCGCAGCCAACTCGGGCAGGTACCAGCCACGTGGCGGAGGGTTCCGGCGCAGACGGCGGCGGCCGTCGAGCGCGCCACGGCGTTCGAGCACGCGGCCGATGGTCCGCACGGCCGGCTGCGGCCCGCCCTGCTCCTGGAGGGCGCGACGAATGGCCGCGGCGCCGTGCTCGCCGAGCGCGCTGTGCGTTTTGAGTTGTCGGCGCAGGTCGAGGATCAAGTCTTCCAGATCCTCGGCGAGGCGGTTGGCGGCGCGTGGCGCGCCCGCGAGCCGGTCGTCAAAGCAGACGCGGTCGAGCCGTTGTCCATGGGCGCGCCGGACCCAGAGTTGGACGGTGCCCAGAGACACGCCGAAGCGGCGGGCGACCTCGCGCAGGGAGACGCCGCGGCGCGTCAGCCGAACCATCTCTCGGCGTCGCTGGGCGAGCTTGTTTTTTGTCTCACATCCGCCTCCTGAATTGGCCGTTTAGAGGCTGATGGTGACCAGGGATTGCTGACACTCAAGTGACTAGGGGTTGCTGACACTTGGCCCTTCATACTTCATACTTCATACTTCATACTTCCATCCATTCAAAATAACTCGCCGGCGAGCTTGGCGAGCTGTTCCAGGTTCCGGTCGTCCATGATCTTCTTCACGCGCGCGGGGTTGGCGCCGGCGTTGAGCAGCGCCGTCTCGACGCTCTTCCACTTCTGCTCGGCCTTCTTGGCGTTCGTCTCGAGGTACAGGTCGCCGATCAGTTCGCCGAGCTTCTGCGTGCTGAGAGTTTCCTTGTTCTCGTAGTAGCGCTTGACGATGCCCTTCTGGTACGGCGTGAGGTGCTGTCCTTTGGCCATGGGGCGGCTCCTGGTGGCGTGACCCGAAGCATCTTAGGATTTTCTCCCGTCCCGTCCAGTCGCCCCTGCCGTTGCGCGCCCTGCCTTCCCCTCTATCCTAGTTCCTTCGTGTCTACGTGCCTCCATGGTGAAACTGGCGTCCCGAGGTTCGCATGCCGAAGTTTCTCAGCACCGACGAAATCCGCAGGCGCTGGATCGAGTTCTTCAAAGCGCGCGGGCACCTGCACGTCCCCGCCGACTCGCTCGTCCCGGCCGGCGACAAGAGCGTGCTCTTCACCGGCGCGGGGATGAACCAGTTCAAGGACCACTTCGCCGGCATCGCGAAGCTCGACCATCCCCACCAGCGCGCCGTGACCGTGCAGCCCTGCGTGCGAACCGGGGATATCGAGAACGTCGGGCGCACGCCGAACCACCACGCCTGCTTCGAGATGCTCGGCAACTTCAGCTTCGGCGATTACTTCAAGGACGAAGCGATCCGGTGGGAGGTCGAGTGGCTCACCGATCCCGAGCACGGCCTGGGCTTCGATCCGGCGCGCCTCTCGGTGACCGTCTTCAAGGGCGACGTGAAGCTCGGCATCCCCAAGGACGAGGAGGCCATCGCCGCCTGGAAACGGCACGCGCCGTGGCTGAAGGACGGCCGCGCGCCCGGCGGCTGGCGCATCTACGAGTACGGCGAGCATGAGAACTTCTGGCCCGCCGACGCGCCGAGCCTGGGCCCCAACGGCCCCCTGCGGGCCGTGCAGCGAGATCTACTACGACACGCATCCGGCGTGGGATTCCCCCCTCCCCTCGCGGGAGGGGGCAGGGGGAGGGCGGGACGTCCCGCCGCCGGCGCCGGTGGCCGACGACGAACTGCGCTACTGCGAGGTCGGGAACCTCGTCTTCACCCAGTACGACCGCCGCGACGCGGGCAAACTCGAGCCGCTGCCCTCGAAGAACATCGACACCGGCTCGGGCCTGGAGCGCGCCGCGCGCCTGATCCAGGGCAAGCCGAACAACTACGAGATCGACCTGCTTTTCCCGATCGTGGAGCACGCGGCGAAGCTGGCCGGGAAGCCGTATGGGAAGAACTTCGAAGACGACCGGCGCATGCGGCGCATCGCCGATCACGTGCGCTTCGCGGTCTTCGCGATCCACGACGGCGTCCCGCCGCGCAACGAAGGCCGCAACTACGTCGTGCGCCGCCTGATCCGCCGCGCGATCCTCGACGGGCGCGAGCTGGGCATCGAGCAGCTCTTCATGCCCGAGATCGCCGAGGCGGTCATCGCCAAGATGAAAGTCGGCTATCCGCACTTGGAGAAGCGCGCCGAGACGATCGTCCGCACGATTGCGGAGGAGGAGAAGAGCTTCGACCGGACGCTGGCGCAGGGACGGCAGCATTTAGAGGAAATCCTCGCAGGCCTAAAGCAGAAAAAAGGGGCGACGATTTCCGGCGCGGACGCGTTCCGCCTGTGGGACACCTTCGGCTTCCCCATCGAGCTGACCGTGGAGCTGGCCGAGCACGCTAAGGTTGTTGTTGACCTGCCGAGCTTCGAAGCCGAGATGGAAAAAGCACGCGAGCGCTCGCGCGCCGGATCCGAAATCCAAACCGAAATCTTCAAGACCGGGCCGCTCGCCGAACTCGCCAAACGCTACGCGGGGCAGCCCACCGAGTTCGTCGGCTACGAACAACTGGAGATCGACGACGCCGAGGTCCTCGCCATCGTCCAGAACGAGAAGCTGGTGGACCGCGCCTTCACGGGCAAAGCGGTCGTGCTCCTGGACGCGACGCCCTTCTATGCCGAATCCGGCGGGCAGGTCGGCGACCGCGGGACGCTCACCACGCTGGGCACGCGCGCGGCGGTGAACGACACGCAGAAGCTCGAAGGGCTGGTCCTGCATCACGTCGAGATTCCCTATGGCTCGCTGGAGGTCGGCGACCGCGCGGCGGCCGTCGTCGCGCCCTCGCACCGCCTGCCGGCGCTGAAGAACCATTCGGCCACGCACCTGCTTCATCTGGCGCTGCGCGAGGCGCTGGGGGACCACGTCGAACAGCGCGGCTCGCTCGTCGCCCCCGACCGCCTGCGCTTCGACTTCGCGCACTTCGAAGCCCTGACCCCGGAGGAGCTGGCGAAGATCGAGGCGCGCGTCAACGAGCTGATCCAGGCCGACCACCCGGTCGAGACCCGGGTCACGAGCCTCCAGGAGGCCAAGTCCGCCGGCGCGATGGCGCTCTTCGGGGAGAAATACGGCGAGCGCGTGCGGATGGTGGGGATGGGGCCGAGCAAGGAACTCTGCGGCGGCACGCATTGCGCGCGGACCGGGGAGATCGGCTACTTCCGGCTCGTCGCGGAGAGTTCGGTCGCCGCGGGCGTGCGCCGCGTGGAGGCGCTCACCGGCGCGGGCGCCGTGGCCGACGCGCGGAAGGCCGACGAATCGCTGCAGCGCCTCGCCGGGGCGCTCCGCGCGCGCCGCGAGGAAGTCCTCGACCGGCTCAAGGCGCTCCAGGACGAACGCGCGGCGCTCGAACGCGAACTGTCCGCGGCGCGCAAGAAGGCCGCCAGCGCGCAAGCCGGCTCGATGCTCGAGAATGTCAAAGAGGTTGCCGGCGCGAAGCTCCTCGCCGCGCAGGTGGACGGCGCCGACGCGCCGGCCCTGCGCGGGACGCTCGACGGCCTGCGCAAGAGCCTGCCCGAGGCCGCCGTCGTGCTCGGCGGCGTGAAGGACGGCAAAGTCGCGCTGCTGGTGAGCCTCTCGAAGGAACTCGTCGGCCGCGGCGCGCACGCCGGGAACCTGCTCCGCGATCTGGCCGGGATCGTCGGCGGCAAGGGCGGCGGCAAACCCGACATGGCGCAGGGCGGCGGCAAGGACCCCGAGAAGCTGCCCGAAGCGCTCGCGGCGGCCGAAGGTCTCCTCGCGAAGATGCTCGGGCAAAGTTGAGCCTGGAGTCTGAGGCGTGATTTCCGAATGCCACGGGCCGGCGCAGCCGCCCCGTGCTTTGGCCCGCGCCTGGATGCGTTTTTCCCTTGGACTGCTCGGAACTCGGGCCTCGGAACTTTTCATGGACGGCTGGGTCGCGCAACTGGAGCCTTATTTCGAGAGCGGCTCCTACTTCATGGTCTTCGGCGTGCTGCTATGTTGCGGCGTCGGGTTGCCGTTGCCCGAGGAGGCCATCTTCCTGCTCGCGGGCTACGTGATCGGAAAGGTGCACGGCTCGCTCGCGCTGATGATCCTGGCCGGCGTGGCGGGGATCCTGGCCGGCGACAGCGTCACCTATTACATCGGGCGCAAGCTCGGCCCGGCGCTGGTCGAGCACCCCTGGATGAAGAAGCTCGGCGCGCCCGCACGGCACAAGCAGGCGCAGCGGCTCTTCGAGAAGCACGGCAACAAGACCATCTTCATGGCGGGCTTCCTGGCCGGCGTCCGCGCCCCGACGTTTTTCCTCAGCGGCTGCGTGGGCGTGCCGTACGCGCGCTTCATCGTCCTCGATTTCCTCCGCGCGCTCCTGACCTGCCCGGTCTCGATCTGGCTGGGCTGGCATTTCGGGCCGGATGCCGAGGCGTACCTGGCCGCGTACAAGGACGAATTCTGGATGGGCGTGGGCGCGCTGGTGGTGGTCTTCGCGCTGTACGAGGTCGTCTGGGCGCCGAAGCGCGTCACGAAGAAGGAAGCGGCCCGCGAGGAAGCCGCCGCGCGGGAAAGCCAGCGCAAGGCCGGCCCCTGATCCGTGCTTCGCGCGTGTCGATTATGGGGCATGCTGCGCGAGGTCCGGTAGGCCCGTTTCATCCAGGCCGAATCTTTACCTCATCCTCGCGGGTGCGCGCATCCCGAGCGAATTGCCCGGGCGATCCCCCGCCATGTCGTCCGGGTAAGCGGCTCAGGTCATCTGGAGCTTCAGCACCAGCGCGTTGTAGAGCGCGTGGACCAGGATCGGCGCGACGAGGGAGCCGCCGTATTCGAAGGCCAGCGCCGCGCACACTCCCAGCACGAAGACCGGCGGCACCGAGAGCGCCGGGTGGACGAACGCGAAGACCGCCGCGCTCAGCAGCACCGACGGCCAGACCCCGAAGCTCTCGCGCATGCCGCGGAAGATCATCCCGCGAAAGAGCGCTTCCTCGCAGAACGGCGCGGCGACGACGGCCAACGGCACGAGCCACAGGCCCAGGTCGGGCGCGCCGGCGGCCTGCCGCGTCAGCTCCGCGACGTACTCGGACAGGAACGGCCAGTTCCGCGTCAACCACAGGTAGCCCGCGCCGCAGGCCAGCGCGGGCGCGGCGAAACCCAGCCCCGCGCCGCAGGCCGCGAGCCAGCCGCGCCCCCGCTGCCAGCCCAGCGTCGCCCACAGGTTCGGGACGCCGTGGCGCCAGAGCGTGTAGAGCATCAGGCCCAGCGTCAGCAGGCCGGCCGCGCCGAAGGCCGCGAACTGCGCGATGCCGAAGTCCAGTTCCGCCGCCAGCGCCCCGGCCATGAAGACCCCTTGCAGCACGAAGAAGATCACCACCGCGATCAGCCCGTCGGAGAGCGAGAGCCGCGCCGGCGGGCGCGCGTCGGGGTCGAGCACGTACGGCATGCCGGCGGCGACCTTCTGCCAGAGCGCCAGCGCCAGCGCGACCACCAGCACCAGCAGGCTCAGCGCGGCCCACGCCCCCGGCGCGAAGAAGCCGTACGCGTAGAGTCCTTCCAGGAGCATGAACAGGTAGACGTAGTCCGGGCGCAAGCGCCGCGAAGGCTCCTTTTCCTCCGGATCGCTCGCGAAGATGCCCAGGGCCGCGCCGATCTGCGCGAAGAGCAGGACGCCCGTCAGGCCGTACGCGCTCACGCCCAGGAGTTCCCAGGACGGCCCCAGCTTGAACCAGCCCCAGGCCAGCGTGGCCAGCGTGTAGCAGGAGGCCAGCGCGCCCCACAAAAGCGCCTTGCGCCGCATCAGGTCCTCGACCCGGTGCGGGAGCGTGTAGAGCAGCCAGAGCGCGGGGCCCTCGGCGGTCATTACGCCCATCGCGCTGAACATCAGCACGTACGCCCCCAGTCCGAAGGCCAGCGCGCCCAGGAACTGAGGCCGCTGCGTCGCCTCTTCAAAAATCGTAGGGTTCACCACCAGTTGCATCACGATCACGAGGATCGGCGTGGCGAGGGTGCCGATGAGCATGGTCCGGTCGCGCAGAAGCAGCCGCACGTCCTTGCTCATGATCCCCCCGAGCGTCAGGCTGGACGGCCGCGCGGAGGCGCCCGTTCGGCCGCGCTCGCCTTGCGGCAGCCCGGCGCCTTCGGCCAGTCCCCTGCGGGTCAGCGCACCCAGCGCCCGCCAGCCCGCGTGGAAGACCAGCCCGGTGAACGCCGCCTGCGTGAACATGGCCCAGGCGAGCGTGAAGCCTCCCGCGTTGAGCGCCCAGACGACGCCGAGCGGCCAGCCGCCCGGCAGCCACAGGCACCAGTCCCCGGCCGCGTCCAGCCAGCCCCAGATGAAGTAGTCCGGCCGATCCCCGGAGGCCATCGGCGCGAAGAGCAGAATGAACCCGGCCATGCTGAGCATCGTGGCCAGACCCTGGACGTTGCGCAGGATGCGCGTCGGGCACCACGTCCGGAGCAGGACCTCCAGCACCACCCGCAGCGTGCCCACGCCAAGCAGGAACGCGGCCGCCAGCGGCAGCGCCAGGAGCGGCGCGGACCAGCGCAGCCCCCAGTGCCAGGCCAGCATCCCCAGGAACGCCGTCGCGGTGAACCAGCCGAAGAAATTCAGCGCGGTCTGCTCCACGATCTTGCAGAAGAGCAGCGTCGGCGTGGAGACCGGCAGCGTGAGCAGCCACTCCATGTCCCAATCCAGCCGCCCCAGGTGGCCCGGGCGCAGGCCGATCCCGATCAGGCAGAGCAGGACGAACAGGCCGCTCATGAGCAGCGCCGCCGTCGCCGCCAGGCGGTCTTCCCCCAGCACCCTCACGATATTCTGGACGATCTGGTACGAGCAGAGGATCGACTGCCAGACGAAGAGGAAGCCCATGAACCCGGCCAGCGCGATGCCGCGCTTGCGTTTGCCCGGCGTCGCGCGGCGCTTGTCCGGCGCGTCCGAGGGCTTCTTCCGGCCCAGGCTGCCCAGGACCGCGCCCTGCTGGTTGAGCAGCCGGCGCAGGCGCAAGCCGAGCAGGAGCCGGCAGGCGCGCCAGGGGCCCGCGGGAGCGGCGCGTTCAGCCATGCCCGTCCGACCTCGATGCGGGAGGCGGCGCGCTCGCGCCCGGTTCGGCCGCCTCCGGCGGGGACTCGGCCTGCGGCGTGGCCACGGCGAAGAAGACGTCTTCGAGCGAGCCTCCGACGCGCAAGGCCGAGCGCAGGTCGTCGAGCGTTCCGACGGCGGCGAGCGTGCCGTGCATGACGATCCCGACGCGATGGCAGAGCTTCTGCGCCATGTCGAGCAGGTGCGTGCTCAGGAAGATCGTGCGCCCTTCGGCGGCGCTGTCGCGGATCAGCGTCTGGATGTGGCGCGCGGCGATGGGATCGAGCCCGTTGGTCGGCTCGTCGAGGATCAGCACCGGCGGGTCGTGGATCAGCGCGCAGGCGAGGCCCAGCTTCTTCTTCATCCCGGTGCTGTAGTTGACGGCGAACTCGTCGGCGGCCTCGGCCAGGTCCATGCGCTCGAACAGGGCCTCGACGCGGCGGGCGGCCTCCCGCCGGTCCAGCCCGTGCATGCGCCCGACGAAGGCGAGGATCTCGCGCCCGCGCAGGTAATCGTAGAACGCCGGCGCGTCGGGGAGGTAGCCGACGAGCCGCTTCAGCTCGACGCGCTCGGCCATGCAGTCGCGCCCCAGGATCGCGGCGCGGCCCGCGCTGGGGACCAGGATCCCCATCAGCATCTTGATGGTCGTGGTCTTGCCCGCGCCGTTGGGACCGAGGAAACCGAAGATCTCGCCCTTTCGCACGGCCAAGTCGAGGCCCAGGACGGCGGTGAACTCGCCGTAGCGCTTGGTGAGCCCCTCGATGGCGATCGCCTCGGGCGCGCTCGGGGGGCGGTGGGGGCGTTCATGCGGGCGTTTCCTGGGCCGCCAAGGTCTTACGGCGCGGCAAGTGAACCTTTCAAGCGCCCGGCCAAAGCAGCGCCGCGGCGCACAGGAGCGTCACGAGCACGCAGAGCAGCCAGAAGCTCCAGGCGAAGCGCAGCCTGCGCCCGGGGTTTCGGCAGCCCCAGCCGAAGAAGGCCCAGCCGGCCAGGAAGATGGCCGGCGGGAAGAGGAACGTCGCGCGCGTCAGGACGGAATTCAGGGCCCACGCCAGCGCGGCCGGCGCGGGCAGGGCCCGCCGTTCCGCTTCGCTCAGCGCGCCAAGGCGCCGGTCGATCAGCCAGACGGCGACGGCCACGAGGAGAAAAAAGAAGAAGATGGGCAGGGAGGACGCCAGGTTTCCGGCGCGCGAGACCGGTTCCAAGGCTTGCGTAGAGGTTCCAGGCTCTTCGCTCATGCCGGCCGCGCTCCGCCGCCCGCTCAGACGTCCAGGTCGTCCTTGCCGGTGATGAGCCTGTAGGCTTCGAGGTACTTCTCGCGGGTCTTGGTCACGACCTTTTCGGGCAGCGCCGGGGCGGGGGGCTCCTTGTTCCAGCCGGTCGCTTCGAGATAGTCGCGCACGAACTGCTTGTCGAAGGAAAGCTGCGTCTTGCCCGGCGTCCAGGCGTCCTTGGGCCAGAAGCGGCTGCTGTCGGGCGTGAGCACCTCGTCGACCACGATGATCTGCCCGTCCTTCAGACCGAATTCGAACTTGGTGTCGGCGATGATGATGCCGCGGGAGAGCGCGTGCTCGTAGGCCGCCTGGTACATTCCGATGGTGAGGTTCTTGAGCCGGGTCATGTACTCGCGGGCCTTCTCCAGCGGGACCGCCATCAGTTCGACGAGCCGCGCGACGGCCAGGTCGAAGGTGACGTTCTCGTCGTGCCCGGTCTTGGCCTTCGTCGCCGGCGTGTAGATCACTTCGGGCAGCTTGTCGCCGCTCTTCATGCCCCGCGGCAGGGCGATGCCGCAGACGGCGCCGGTCTCCTGGTATTCCTTCCAGCCGCTGCCCATCAGGTATCCGCGCGCGACGCACTCGATGGGGAAGACCTCGGCCTTGTGGCAGAGCATGCTCCGCCCGCGAAGCGCCTCCGCGTGCCGCTCCAGCCCGTGCCCCATCTTGGACACGTCGGTCGTGACCAGGTGGTTGGGAATCTGCTCCTTCAGGAAGCCGAACCAGAACTTGGAGAGCCCGTTGAGCACCTTGCCCTTGTCGGGGATCGGCGTGGGAAGCACCGCGTCGAAAGCGCTGAGCCGGTCGGTGCTGACGATCAGCAGGTGGTCACCCAGGTCGTAGACGTCGCGGACCTTGCCGCGCGCCTTGAGGTTGTAGCCGGGCAGTTGGGTTTCGAAAACGGGAGCGCCCATGGAGATTCTCCGCTGCGGGGTGACGCGCGCTCATGTTCGGCGATGGAGCGCGCCGTGGCAAGATCAGGAAACCTCGAGCGCAGCGGCGTGCGGTTATTTCTGGCGCTCGAGCCGGGGGACGCTCCAGAGCACGCCGGCCTCAGGCCCCGGGCCGAAGACGAGCTTCTCCGCGTTGCGTGCCCACCACTTGAGCGCCTCCGTGCGCCAGGCCAGGGCGGCCGGGGCATCGGCGTTGGGGTACGCGCCCAGCGCGTCGCCGATCACCTCCTCCAGCGCGTAGGCCAGCAGCGGCAGGTCGTCGGGCGGGGTTCGCCCGAGGTCCTCGAAGAGCGCCGCGAGGCCTTCGCGGATGCCGGTGCGCGCGAGCATGAGCGAGGCGGTGCGGCGGACCATGAAGTCCTTCGACTGGAGGCACGACTCCACGATTTGGGGCGGATAGGGATTGCCGCGCGTGTTGATCGCGGTCAGCAGCACGAAATAGACATACGGCCCCTTGACCCCCTGCATGACCAGGGGGAGCTTTGAAAAGGCCGCCTCGCAGTCTTCTTTCGACGCCCGCGTGACGAAGCGCACGAGCCGGGAGGCGTCTTCGCGGGCATGGGGGAAGCGCGCGTCGAGGTGCTGCTGCTCGAAGAGCTGCGCGGCGTCGGGGTCGGCGACGCTGAGGCGCACGGCCTTGGAGATGTCGTAATCGACCAGCGCCAGGCGCGCGGCCACCTGAAGGATGCGCGTGGCGCCCGGTTCGAGCCCCGCCTTGAGCGCCTGCGCCATGCGCTCCTGCTCGGCCTCGGTGAACTGGCGCTGCGCTTCCGGCTCGTCTTCCGGCGGGGGCGGGGCCGGCTGGCCGGGCTGGAGCTTGGGATCCTCCAGCGGCTGGAGCCGCCCTTCCAGGGCCGCCAGGAGTTGTTCGCGAGCCTGCGCATAGTCCGGCCGCCGCGGCCAGCGGTAGAAGATGCGGGTCGCGCCCGCGCCTTCCTCGACCAGCTCGTACACCGGCCCGCCCTTGCGCACCGTCAGGACGACGCGGTACTTCCGTAGCAGCCGCTCGTCCGCGGCGTGAGGATCGACGACGGGGAACTCCCAGGCCGTCGATTTCTCGCCGTGCTCGTCGAAGACTTCCCACGCGCCGATGCGCCAGGTCTGGTGGTAGAGGTGTTCGCGGATGAAGCCTTCTTCCTTGCGCGCCTCTTCCGGGCCGCCGTTGGCGCGGAGTTGGTAGAGCCGCCGGACCGCCTGGTCGGCTTCCGCGCGCCGGTCGAGCGCGCTCAGGATCATGACGCGGTGCCGTTGCAGCTCCCACTCCCGCGCGCTCCCGGCCTCGGCGTTACGCAGCAGGCCTTCGATGTACGGGAGCGCGTCCGCGGGCTGCCCGGCCCAGTACGCGGCCAGCCCCGCGTAGAAGCGGCCGTAATAGCTGTCGGGCTGGTGCCCGAGCGCCTCGCGGAACAGGCCCAGGGCCTCGGTGTACTTGCGCTTCCCGAAGCTCGCCTTGCCCTGCGCCATCTTGGCGGCGTAGGCATCCTCGGGTTCGGGCTGCCCGGCGCGGAGGAACCCGGCCGGCGCGGCCAGCAAGGCCAAGAGCGGCAGGGCGAGCAGGCGCGCGCGCGCCGGGGCGGGGCCGCTCACGGCTGCTTCCCGCCTTCCGCGGGCGGCTTGCCGGTCTTGGTCTCGCCCTCGGCGCCGGCGGGGCCGGAGTCCGGCACGTCGAAGATCGCGACCCCGGGAGGCAGCGGCTTCACCACCAGCGGGCGGTGCTTGCCCTGCAGGATCTCTTCCACCCGCGTGCGCGCCCAGTGGTAGTCGCGCAGGCCGCCCTCGGCCGTGGGGATCGTGCCCAGGAACCAGACGCGCATCCAGCCCGGGCAGGATTCGGTGATGTAGAACATGCGCCGGCCTTGCGCGTCGAAGTACGGCGAGGCCTCGACCAGGAACCCGCTTAGCGGCTTGCGGTGCAGGTCCTCCAGCTTGAAGTACCAGAGTTTGCCGTGCTCCTGCGGATCGAAGAACTCGTATCCGATCAGGTGCGTCGTGCCGACGGGGATGTAATCGCGCGTGAAGCCCTGGAAGCTCTTGAGCACCTCGCTCCCGTCCTTGTGCAGGCGGAGATCCAGGAGCTTCTGCCGGTACTCGTTGATCTTCATGCGGTTGTCGAGGCGCTCGTAGCACTGCACCAGCTTGCGGATCACGAACCAGTCCTTCGGCCCGTATTTGTGCAGGATCTCGAAGTGCTCGACGGCCTTCTGGTACTGCGCGGAGTCGTAGGCGGCCATTGCGGCGTTGAGGCGCGTGGACATCCAGTTGGGATGGCGCGCCAGGATCGTCTCGTAGCGCACCATGGCCTCGTGGTAGCGCCCCTGCCGGTCCAACTCGCGCGCTTCCTCGAAGATCCGCCGCATCTCCGCATCGTCGGGGCCGACCGGCTCCTCGCAGCCGGGAAGCAGCAGCAGGACGGCGAGCCCGAGGGCCCAGGCGATTCGAGGCGGCATCGTCTTCGGTCCGGTTCGAGAGAACGGCGGCCCATCTTTATACCCGTTCGCGGCCGGGGGGTAAAGGCTGAGCGGATGGAGCCGCCTTCAGGGCGCGGCCCCGGGGACGCGCAGCACCTGCCGCGACTCGGCCGTCAAGAGCAGGTCCTTGCCGTCCCACGCCACCGCCTCGTATTGGCGCGGGCGCAGGATCGTGCGGCGAACGATACCGGTAAACGGATCGGGGTGCGCCGCGCCGGCGGCCTGGGTGGCCTCCAGCGGCGCGGGGAGTTCCACCACCACCAGTTGCGCGTAGGTCAAGAGCGCCAGGTGTTTCCCGTCGGCCGAAAGGTCCGCGGCGGTGGCCAGCGCGATCAGCTTCGACTCGCCCAGCGGCTCGGCCGCGATCGGCTCCTTCGGCGGTTCCTCGGGGAGCGGCACGCGCACGCAGCGGACGCGGTCCTTCTCCTTGGTGAAGACGTAGGCGAACCCCGCGCGGACGATCAGCGCCTCGGCGTCCTGTACGCCGACGCTCTCGGGGTAGGTGAAGCGGAAAACCTGCGCGGCCGGGGGCGCGGCGCCGGGGCGATTCAATGCTTCCGGGTCGGGTTCGGCGAAGCGGTAGAGCTGCAATTCCGTCCGCGCGCGGCTGTTGTTCCCGATGTCGGCGACCACCAGGCGGCCCTTCTCGTCGAAGGCCAGATCCTCCCAGTCCCGGTTCGAGACATCCTTGAAGGTGCAGGTGGCGAGGAGCGCGCCGGCGGGCGAGACCGCCCAGAGGCACGGCGGATTGCCGGAATCCGGGTGGGTCCACCAGACGCCCCGGCGCGCGGCGCTGACCGCCAGGCCGCTCGATTCCTTGACGGCCTCGGGGAGCATGCCGGCATCGGCGGGAACGGGCAGCGGCGGGGGCGCTTCGGCGGCGAACGCGAAGCCCGAAAGAAGGACCAGCCACCCGGCGCAGGACTTCAGCCTTCGTCGTCCCATGCCGCCATGCTGACGAGCCCCGCGCGGGAATCAATCCCCGATCGGACTACTTCCAAGTCGTTTCCGCTGGCGGCGTGGCCGGGCCCTGGAAGCCGGGCGGGGGAGGCGGAAGGTTGTTGCGGTACGTCTTCCACAGCGCGGCCACCCACTTCTCGCCCGAGACGAAGCCCTGCGCACGCATTATGCGCTGTTCGGCGGCGCGCGTTTGTGGCAGGACTGCTCCGTTGCCCGGCTCGCAGGGATCGAGGAGCCCCGCCCATGCCCTGGTCCGCCCGCCGCATCCGCATGCCCGAGCCCCGCCGCTGCGAACTGGAGGCGTTCACCGTCCCCGATCCCGGCCCGGGCGAGGCCGTCGTCGGGACGGCGTGGTCGCTGGTCTCGCCCGGCACCGAACTTGCCGTGTATACGGGGATTCACCAGGGCCTGACCAACCCGCAGATGAGCTGGCCCAAATTCCCGTTCCTCGCCGGCTACAGCGCCGCGGGGACGATCCTCGCCGTGGGGCCGGGCGTCGCGAGCCTTGCCACAGGCGACCGGGTCGCTTTCCCGGGACATCACGCAAGCCACGGCATCGTCAAGGAAAGCGCGCCCCACCTGCTCAAGTTGCCGGACGGGCTGGAGACGCGGGAGGCGGCCTTCCTACGCTGCTGCGCTTCCCCTTCGTCGCGCTGCTCCAGACCCGCGCGACTCTGGGGGCGGCGGTGGCCGTGCAGGGGCTGGGGCTGATCGGGCAACTGGCCTTGCGCCTGTACCTGCGCGTGGGCGCCTGGCCGGTGGTGGGGATCGATCCGGTCCCGCTGCGGCGGAAGCTCGCCCTCGCCGGCGGCGCGGCCGCGGCGCTGGACCCGGCGGCCGGCCCAGTCGAGGCGCAACTGCGCGAGGCCCTCGGCGGGCGCCTCCCTGAGGTCTGCGTGGACGCGACGGGCGTGGCCGAGGCCGTGCCCGCTGCGGCGCGGCTCGTCGAGCGCGGCGGGCAGGTCGTGGTCCTGGGCAGCCCGCGCGGCGTGGCGAAAGAGGTGGACATGTACGAACTCGTCCACGGCCGCTCGCTTACCCTCAGCGGCGCGCACGGCTCGATCCTCGACGCCAGGCACCCGCTCCATCCCGACTGGAGCCACCCGCGCGCGCTGGCCCTGCTGGCGCGGTTCCTGGCCTCCAAGAGCCTGCCCGTCGGCGACCTGGTCACGCACGACGTCGCGCCGGAAGGCCTGCACGAGGCCTATCGACTCCTGCTTGAACGGAAGGAGGAGAGCCTGACGGCGCGGGTTCGTTGGAGCGCGTGAAGGCCCTTACTGCATCTGGCTCGTGTAGAGCGCGATGAGCTGCGCCGCGCCGGCGAAGATCCCGCCGATCATGAACAGGGCCACCAGCGCGTAGGCGACGCGCGGCAGCCATTCGGCGAAGGTCTCCACGGCCGCCGCGTAGCGCTCCCGCGCTTGCCGCCCCAGCTGCGCGAGGACCTCGTCGAGCTTTCCCGTCTCCTCCCCGGTCTTCACCGCCGCGACGAACTCGGGCGGCCAAAGCTCCGTGTCCCGCAGGCCGGCGCCGAGCGGCTCGCCCGCCCGCACGTGCCGGATCAGCCCGAAGACCGCCTCCCGGTACAGGCCGTTGGGGACCGCGCGCGCGCAGGTCTCGAGCGCCTCTGAGAGCAGCACGCCGGCCGAGGCCAGGTTCGCCAGCAGAAACGCGAACTCACTGAGGTTCCGCTGCCGCTCCACCGACTTCAGGATCGGTACCGACAGGAGCAGCCGGTCCAGGGGCGATGGCGGCGCGGGCCCGTCCGGTCCGCCGGCGCGCCGCTCCAGCGCCCGCGCCCGCAGCAGGCTGGAGACGACCAGCCAGAGCGCGACGCCCAGCGCGAGCGGCAAGAGCGCCACCGCGAGATAGCCGCCCACCGAGAGGCCCCCCAACGCCAGCGCCGGAATCGGCGCGACGAAGCTCGCCAGCACCAGGATCGCGGCCGGCAGGACCATCCTGGAGCGCATGCGCTGGCGGCTGCGGTGCCAGAGTTCGCGCTGCTCCAGCACCGCCTTGAACATCTCGCCGGCGCGCCCGGAGTTCCAGCCCGCGCGCAGGGTGGCGCGTTCGCCCTCGCTGAGCGCCGGGGCGAGCGCCTCGAGCAGGGCCTCGATGGGCGCCCCGCTCTCGGCGCGCCGCGAAGCCTCTTCGAACAGCCGGGCCGCCGCCGGGTCGCCGCAGGTCGTGCCGCTGAGCTTGAGGCTCGGCGCCAGCGCCATGCCCGCGTCGAGCTGGACGCTCCACGCGCGCAGCGCGTCGGTGATGCCGGGATGGAGGGGATCGAAGGCCACGCGCACCTCGCCGCCGCTCGCCTTCGCGGCGGGAGCACTCTACCGCATTTTCAACCGCCGCGTAGCCGGCCCGTTCACGCAGGCTTCATGAAATGTTCACCTCCCGCGCCGGTTGCTCGAATGGAGCGCCAAAGTTTCTTGAAGATGACCGCCTCGGGCGTAGGGTTTGGTCCCGAAAAACTGGAGCGGAGGCGCAGATGGCATTCAACGGCAAGATCCTCGTCATCGGACTCGGCGGCGTCTCCCGCTGCACGCTGCCGCTGCTCTTCAAGCACCTCAAGATCCCGCCGCAGCATTATACGGTCCTCGACTTCGATGGCGTGGAGGCCGAGGTCCGCAAGGTCACCGCGCACGGCGCGCGCTTCGTGAAGGATAAAGTCACCCGCGAGAATATGGCCGAACTGCTCGGGACCTACGCCGGCCCCGGCGACCTGATCGTCGACCTGGCCTGGAACATCGGCTGCAACGACATCGTCCAGTGGTGCCACGATCGCGGCGTCCTCTACCTCAACACCTCCGTGGAGCTGTGGGATCCCTACGAAGGCGCGGCCGACAAGCTCCCCCCCGACCGCACGCTCTACGTCCGCCATATGTCCATGCGCCGCATGATCGCCGGCTGGAAGGACCCCAAGGGCCCCACCGCGGTCCTGGACCACGGCGCGAACCCCGGCCTCGTGCAGCATTTCACCAAGCAGGCGCTGGAGGATATCGCCGCGAAGTGGCTCGCCGAGCACCCCAAGTCCGAACGCCGCGAGCGGATCGAGGCGGCGCTCAAGAGCCGCGCCTGGAATCAGCTCGCCTGGCGCCTCGGCGTGAAGGTGATTCACATCAGCGAACGCGACACGCAGCTCACCAGCCAGCCCAAGCGTGAGAACGAGTTCGTCAATACCTGGTCCATCGAGGGCTTCTACGAGGAAGGCACCGCCCCCGCCGAGATGGGCTGGGGGACCCACGAACGCACCCTCCCGCCCGGCGCGCACGTCCACCGCTACGGTCCCGGCAACCAGATCTGCCTCGACGCGTTCGGGATCAACACCTGGGTTCGGAGCTGGGTGCCCTGCGGCGAGATCACCGGCATGGTCGTCCGCCACGGCGAGGCCTTCAGCATCTCCGAGTACCTCACCGTCCTCGAGAACGGGGTCCCCATTTACCGGCCGACCGTCCATTACGCCTACTGCCCCTGCGACGCGGCGATCAACAGCCTCCACGAACTGCGCATGCGCAACTACGAGATGCAGCCCAGACTGCGCCTGCTCAACGACGACATCACCGAAGGCCGCGACGAACTCGGCTGCCTGTTGATGGGGCACGACTACAAGAGCTGGTGGATCGGCTCGCTTCTCGACATCCACGAGACACGCAAGCTCGCGCCGAATCAGAACGCCACCACGCTCCAGGTCGCCGCGTCCGTCCTGGGCGCCGTGCAGTGGATGTTCCGCAATCCGAAGGAAGGCGTGCTGCTCCCGGACGCCCTGCCGCACGAGGAGATCCTGAAAGACGCCAAGCCCTACCTTGGGCCGTTCGTCTCGAAGCCCGTGGACTGGACCCCGCTCGACCGTTGGAGCGGCCTGGCCGCGCACGGCCCGCGCCCGAAGGACGAGGACGTCTGGCAGTTCGGGACGTTCCTGGCGCGCAGCTATTAAAGGGTGGTTCGAGGTTCGAGGCTCGAGAACGAGGGAAGAGCGCCGCAGGCGCAACTTCCCTGAGTCCTGATACCTGTCCCCTGGTCCCTGCCGTCAGACCACGATCACCTTCGCCGGCGGGATCCCGTTGAACGTCAGCGCGCTCGCGCAACTATACGCGCCGATGTTCTGCACGTAGACCACGTCGCCTACCTCCAGCTCGGGCAGCTCCTCGCTCAACGAGAGCGTGTCGAAGCTGTCGCAGGTCGGGCCGGCCAGGATGCTGAAGAACTTCTGCGTCTTCTTCAGCGTCTTGAACTCGTACTTGCAGTGGTCGAAGACGATCCCCGAGAAGTCGCCGTAGACGCCGTCGTCGAGGTAGTAGTAGTTCTTGTTGTTGCGGATGCTGCGGCCCACGACGCGCGTGATGAGCAACCCCGCGGGGCCGGCCAGCGCGCGCCCGGGCTCGGCGATGATCTGGACCTCCGGCGGGAAGAGCCGGTTCAGCTCGCGGCGCATCGGGTTGGCGAACGTCTCCACGTTCACCGTCTCGGACTTGAAGTGTCGGATCGGGAAGCCGCCTCCGATATCCACGGTGCGGAAGGGCAGGCCGCGCTCGAGCGACTCGCGCATGATCTCCGCCGTCACCTCCAGCGCGCGCTGGTAGTTCTCGAAGTTCGTGCACTGCGAGCCGACGTGGAAGCTGACGCCCTCGGGCTTCAGTCCCAGCGCGCGGGCCTTCGAGAGCATCGGCACGATCTGGTCCTGGTCGGCGCCGAACTTCAGCGAAAGTTCCACGATGCTGCCCAGGTTGCTCACCTTCAGCCTCGCCAGCACCCGGCAGCCCGGCGCGTGCTTCGCGATCTTGTACAGCTCCGGCTCGTTGTCGAAGGTCGCGAAGTTGACCTTGGCCTTCCGCGCGAATTGCAGCGCTTCGGGGCGCTTGACCGTGTTGGCGAAGATGATCCTCGAGGGCTTTACGCCTTGCGCCAGCACGTGCCGCATCTCGCCCTCGCTGGCCACGTCGAAGCAGCCGCCCAGGTCGCGAAAGGTCTTGATGATGTCCGGGTGCGGGTTGGCCTTGATCGCGTAGTACAGCTCCACGCGCGGCAGCAGGCGCTTGAAGCGCTGGTACTCGGCGATCAGGCTCGCGCGGTCGAGCACCATCAGCGGCGTGCCGTGCTGCCGCACCAGCGCGCGGATGCGCTTGGGCAGGCCCAGCTTCATCACGGCCGCGCGCGTCTTATGCGCTTCCCGCGGCACGAACTGCCGCGGGTCGAGCACCGGCTGGGTGCCGGGCGTGGACGAGCGCACCAGCGGATCGCCCTTCCCGTACTGGATCGCCAGCCGTTCGGCCTGCGTCAGCGGGCGCGCCGCCTTGCCGTTCGAAGGCGCCGCGGCGGGCGCCGACTTGCGTGTCTTGTGCTGAGTGGACATGAAGGCCCCGATAATGAAGTTGGGATTCAGGCGCCCAGAGACTACCCCGCGCGGGCGCTTTCGAGAAGGGCGCGATGCAGAATTTGTCCGCTCCGTGCGCCGCGGCGGCTTCGATGTGCTCCCGGTAAAGAACGCTCTGGAGCGGCGCCGGCGCGCGGGTCGCGGCGCCAGTTTCCGCTTGTGCTCCGCCGCCCGCGGCCCTACAGTGCCCGCCTCGCGCTGAGGGCGCGTCCGGTTCGCGGGAAGGGCTGAGCCCACCTCCTTGACGCCGTACAACCGACACCTCCTTTCTGCCTGCATGCGGACACCAGGCGTCATCGAAAGGAGGCCCGTGTGCCTACCCCCTCCCGTCGCGTCCGTCTCTCGAGCAGTTGAAGAAGCAGGCCAGGGATCTGCATAAGGCGCTCCGTGCCCGCGCGCCGGATGCCCTTGCGCGCCTGCGCGCCGAGCATCCCCGTTTCAAGAACGACTCGGAGGGGGAAGCCGCGCTCAGCGACGCGCAACTCGTCGTCGCCCGCGAGTACGGCTATCCGAGCTGGCCGCGCCTGAAGACCGCCGTCGAGGACCTCGCCGGGCACGCCGTGGACGAGGTGGACCGCTTCATGTCCGCCGTCCGAGCCGGCCGCCACGACGAGGCGCGCGGGCTGCTCGAGCGCGACCGCACGCTCGTCCAGACCTACGACCGCCATTCCTTCGATGCCAATCCGGTCACGCTGGCCGTCGCGCGCCAGGACCTCAAGATGGTCGATCTGCTGCTGGAAGCGGGCGGGGACATCAACCGGCGCAGCCGCTGGTGGGCCGGAGGCTTCTCGCCGCTTCATGCGGTCTTCTGGTCGTCCAATACGAAGGAACTGGCGCGGGAACTGGTCGCGCGCGGCGCGGTCGTGGACGCGCACTCGGCCGCCGGCCTGGGCGACCTCCGGCGCCTGGCCGAACTGCTCGACGCGAACCCCAGGCTCGTCCACGAACGTGGCGGGGACGGCCAATTCCCGCTGCACTACGCCGCGACGCCGGAAGTCGCCGCGTTTCTCCTCGCGCGCGGCGCCGAGATCGACGCCCGCGACCTGGATCACGGCGGCGCCGCCGCGCAGTTCGCGCTGAAGGACCGCCATGCCGTCGCGCGCTTCCTGATCGACCGCGGCGCGAAGGCGGACCTCTTCATGGCCTGCGTGCTGGGCGATCTGCGCCTCGTGCGGGAACTCTACGAAGCCGACCCCAGCCGCCTCGACGCGCGCGTGAACGAGGGCGAGTTCGTCGCGGAAGGCTCCGACGGCGGGCACATTTACTGTTACGTGCTCGCCGGCTCGCAGCCGCTCCACGCGGCGGCGGCCGCCAACCGCGTGGAGGTCGTCGAGTGGCTCCTCGACCGTGGCGCGAACCCCAACGCGGGGGCCGAACGGGAGCGCGAGACGCCGCTGCACGCCTGCGCCTGGCACGGCAGCGTCGCCGGGGCGCGCGCGCTCCTCGCCCGCGGCGCCGATCCGGAACTCCAGCCCAAGCACGCCTACGACAATACGCCCATGGGCTGGGCCATCGTCGGCGGCATGCTGGAGATGGTTGAACTCTTCATCGAGCACGGCGTGAAGCTGCGGGACGGGTATCTCATTTTGGCCCGTGAAGGCGTCGAAGGCAAGCACCAGTGGAAGAAAGGCACGCCCATCGAGACCCGCAAGCGGGTCCTGGAGCGAATCGAGGCGTACGCCGCGCGCGGGGGGGCCGGCGCCTGACCGTGCCGCGGGCCGGAGCGCTCGCTCCGCCGCGTCAGCCCGCCGCAAGAACCCGGAGGCGGGCGTCTCGCGCTAAGGTTGCGGGACGCCCGCGCCGGGAATATCCCCGGGGCCGGCTACATTCTTCAGGTAGAATGCGTTCGCAAGGAGGTTCCATGCGCCTCGAAGCCCCGTATCCATGCGCCCTGCTTATGCTCGCCGCCGGTTTCGCCTTCGCCGCAGAAAGCGGGGAGCCGGCGCCCGCCGCGCCCAAGCTCCAGACCGCCACCTTCGCGCTGGGTTGCTTCTGGAAGCCGGATGCCCGTTTCGGCAGCCTCAAGGGCGTCGTGCGCACGCAGGTCGGGTACAGCGGCGGCACGAAGGAGAAGCCGACCTATCACGACCTCGGCGACCACAGTGAAGTCGTCCAGGTCGAGTTCGACCCCGCGGTCGTCTCCTACGAGTACCTGCTCAAGGTCTTCTGGACCACCCATAACCCCTGCGCGCGCGTCGCGAACCGGCAGTACCGCGCGAGCATCTACTTTCAAGACGAGGAACAACAGCGGCTCGCCGAGGCCTCCCGGGAGACTCTCGCGAAGGAGCTAAAGGATCGCAAGATCACCACCGAAATCCGGCAGGCCGGTACCTTCTGGCGCGCCGAGGAGTACCACCAGAAATATTACCTGCGCCAGATCCATCCGGCCTTCGATGTTTTCGAGGCCGTCTTCCGCACCGACCGCCCCTTCGCCGACGCCACGATCAGCGCGCGTGCCAACGGCCTCGCCGGCCATTTCGGGACCGTCGAGGACGTTGCCAAGGAATCCGAAACCCTCGACCTCTCGCCCGAAAACCGCGAGAAGCTTCTCGATGCGCTCCGCGCCTACCTCAAGCCCTGACGCGGACGTTCTCAAGCCCTCACTCCGCGACCACCCACGTCCCGCCCGTCTTGATGTCGAATGCCGTGACGTGGCTGGAATTCGACGGGCCCCGGTCGAGCTGATAAATGACCCCCGCGCTGCTGTACTGAAAGCAGTTCCGCCCGCTGCTGTCGTAGGAAGCCGGGACCGCGCTGAGCGCGTGGCCGAGCGTCATGTTGATCCCGCCGCCCGGCGCGGGCACGAAATACGGCAGGCTTGCGCCTCCGTTCGGCGGCACGTGCCGCCCGCGTATCAGGAACACGTAGCCGCTCTTGGGCCGCGCGTTCCCCGGCGCGCCTTCGGCCGCCGCGAAGGCCGCGTCCACCAGCGCCAAGTCGCCCGAGCCCGCCGTCAGCTCGTACAGGCTCAACGCCCCCGTGATGTCCGTGGCGTACTCGAGCACGCCGTCCCCGTCGTAGTCCGTGCGCCGGTAGATCTCCTGCGCCGAACCGTACGCCTTGCAGGCCGCGATCGCGGCCGTCTCGTTGGCCGCCATCCGCGAGCGCAGCAGATTCGGGATCGCGATGGCCGCGAGGATGGCGACGATCGCCACGACGATCATCAGTTCGATCAGCGTGAAGGCAGCACGAGACCCGGCGCGAGTTCGGCGCATGGCACGACCTCCTGGGCTGGGGTGGCGAACCGGAGGCCGCGCCGCGTGCGGGGCGCGGCCGGGGAACCCGGCCTGGGCGAGCCGCCCAAGGTTCCGTCCCGGTTGACCTGGAGTCGCCTTGCGCGCCGCGAAGGGGGTCGCTGTTCTTGCCGGAATCCCGCGCCGGGAGTAAAAAAGTCGCGTCGCCCTGCTTCGCGAACCGTCGCTGCACGCGTGCCGCAAGGCCGCTATAAGGAGCCCGCATGCCCCCGCCGAACATCGTCTACATGCACTCGCACGATACCGGGCGTTACATTCAGCCGTATGGCTACGCGCTGCCGACGCCGCGCATGCAGCGCCTGGCCGAGGAGGGCGTCGTCTTCCGCCACGCCTTCTGCGCCAACCCGACCTGCTCGCCCAGCCGTGCGGCATTGCTCACCGGCCAGTACGCGCATTCCTGCGGCGAGTTCGGGCTCGTCAACCGCGGCTGGAACCTCGAGCATCCCGAGCGCCACCTCGCGCAGACACTCCAGAAGGCCGGCTACGAGACCGCGCTCGCCGGCGTGCAGCACGTCACCAAGATCGTCACCGACCAGGGCTACACGCGCCTGCTCACGCAGGAGGACAAGGCGCTGCCCAACGCCGAGCGCGCCGTGAAGTTCATCGAAGAGCGGCGCGCCAAGCCGTTCTTCCTCGACATCGGCTACATCGAGACCCACCGCATCAAGGAAGGCTTCGCCGCGCAGCCCGACGGCGAAGCGCCTGCCGACTCGCGCTGGCTGCGCCCGCCGGCGCCGTTCCCGGACAACCAGACGACCCGCGAGGACTTCGCCCGCTACGTGGACTCCGCGCGCCGGCTCGACGCCGCCCACGGCCGCGTCCTCGACGCGCTCGACGAGGCCGGCCTGCGCGAGAACACCCTCGTCATCTGCACCACCGACCATGGCATCGCCTTCCCCGGCATGAAGTGCAACCTCACCGACCACGGCATCGGCGTGATGCTGATGCTCCGCGGGCCCGGCGGCTTCGCCGGCGGCAAGGTCCTCGACGCGCTCGTCAGCCAGATCGACGTCTACCCCACCGTCTGTGAGGTCGCCGGCATCCCGAAGCCCGCTTGGCTGCAGGGATTCTCCCTCGCGCCGCTGGCCCGCGGCGAGCGCGCCGAGATCCGCGAGGAGGTCCACGCCGAGGTCAACTTCCACGCCTGCTACGAGCCCAAGCGCGCGGTCCGCACGCGCCGCTACAAGTACATCCGCCGCTACGACAAGCGTGACCGCGTGGTGCTCCCCAACTGCGACAACTCGAGCACCAAGGAGTTCTGGCTCGAGCACGGCTGGCGCGAGCGCCACGTGGATACCGAGCAGCTTTACGACCTGGCCTTCGATCCGCATGAAACCGCCAACCGCGCCGCCGATCCGGCCTGCGCGCAGGCTCTCGAAGAGATGCGCGGGCGGCTGAAGGCGTGGATGGAAACCACCGGCGATCCGCTCTTGACCCGCGACGTCCTCGACGCCCCGGAGACCGGCGAGCTCAACGACACCGACGGGCATTCGCCGGGAGGCGATCCGCACTTTCCGGCCCGGGAGTGGTTGAGGAAGAAGTTCGGCGCGTAATTCGGACGCCGCGCCCCAAGCGGTCTAACTTAAGTTTGTTGCCTTCGCCTTGTGCAGTTTCCCCTCCTTTCGGAAGAGGGGCAGGGGTGGTGACTGGAGAAATCCGCGCGAAGCGCGATCCAAATTCCGAATAAAACTTAGGTAAGACCGCTTAGGCTGGGGTCAGTTCACCTTCGTCAGCCCGTGCAGGATCGCGTACTTCGTCAGCCCCGCCGCGCTGTGGATGTCGAGTTTGCGCATGATCCGCTCGCGGTGCTTCTCGATCGTCCGCACGCTCACGTCGAGCCGCGCCGCCGCTTCCTTGTTGCTGAGTCCATCGGCGATCAGCCGCAGCACCTCGGTCTCCCGGCGCGAGAGGGCCGGCGCGGGGCCGGGTTCGCCGCGCAGGCACGTCTCCACCAGCGCGCTGGGGATGCTCGCGCTGAAGTAGCGCTCGCCCCGCGTCACGGCTTCCACGGCCTGGAGCAGTTCCTGCGGCGCGGCGTCCTTCAGCACGTAACCGTGCGCGCCGGCGCGCATGCCCTCGACGATGTACTCCCGGTTGTCGTGCATGGTGAGCAGGATCACCTTCGCCTCGGGCATGCGTTTGCGCAGCAGGGCGGTGGACTGGATTCCGTTCAACACCGGCATGCTGATGTCCATCAGCACGACGTCGGGCTTCAGCCTCGCCGCCAGTTCCAGGGCCTCGCGGCCGTCGGAGGCTTCGCCCACCACTTCGTGCCGGCCGTGGCCGGTCAGGCAGGCCAGCAGGCCCTCTCGGACCAGGGGGTGGTCGTCGACGAGCAGGATGCGCAGGAGCCGGGCCTCGGTCAATTCGAGTCCTCCTGGGGCGGGGCGAGGGGAATGCGCACGCGAATCTCCGTCCCGCGCCCCGGCGCGGTGCGGATCTCGAACCGCCCGCCAGCAAATTGCGCTCTTTCCCGCATGTTGTCCAGTCCCAGTCCGCGCGAGTGCCGCGCCGCCCCGTCGCCTGGCCCGGGGTGCCAGCCTTTTCCATCGTCGCGGACCGCCAGGCGCAGCAAGCGCCGGTTCGCGCTCAGGCGCACCTCCACCCGGCGCGCCTCCGCGTGGCGCCAGGCGTTGCTCAGCGCTTCCTGCAGGATCCGGAAGACGGTCAGTTCGACCTGCGCCGGCAGCCGCGCGGGGAGTCCCTCGAGCCGCAGGTTCAGCCCGATTCCGCTTTGCTCGCGGAACTCGTCGCAGGCGCTGCGCACGGCGGCCGGCAGTCCCAGGTCGTCCAGCACCGCCGGGCGCAGGTTGTGCGAGATGCGCCGGAGCTCGCCGATCGCCTGGTCCAGCAGCGTGCGCAGTTTCGCCGCGCCTTCCCCAGAGCCCGCGTGGTTCAGCGCGCCCACCTGCATCTGCGCCGCCGAGAGGATCTGGTTGACGCCGTCGTGGAGTTCGCGCGCCACCCGCCGGCGCTCGGCCTCCTGCGTCTCCAGCAGCCGCGCCGACAGGTCGCGCAGCGAGTCTTCCGCGCGCTTGCGCTCCGTGATCTCGCGGATCACGCCCAGCCCGCCCACGATCTTTCCGCTTTCGTCCCGCAGCGCCGTGTAGCGGGCCTCGTAGAAGCCCTTGCGCCCGGTCTGCGCCACGTGGTACGGGCGGTCCGTGGTGGAAATCTCCTGGCCTTTCAGGGTTTGCCGTATGGACTCGATCTCTCCGGTCCGCTTCAGGAACGGGAAGAGTTCCACGGCCTTGCGCCCCAAGGTCGCCCGCGCCGGCACGCCGGAGATACGCTCCATGCCCGAATTCCAAAGCGTATAACGCAGCTCGCGGTCGACCGCGACGACGCCGTCGAAGCTGGCCTGGATCACGTGCGCCGAGAATTCCTTCTCGCGCCGCAACTGCTCCTCGGCGCGTGAGCGTTCGAAGACTCGCCCGGCCTGGGCCATGACCGTGGTGAAAAGTTCGGTCAGCCGCGCGTCGGGCGCTCGAGTCCCGGTGGAAAAGAATTCCAGCACCGCGACCGTCTCGCGACCCGCCCAGACGGGAAAAGCGCAGGCCATACGAGCTTCCGGCCGCCGGGCGCGAGAGATCCGGCGCAGCAGCGGCTCGCGCGCCAGTCGCGTCGAACTCAGCGCCGCCCCGCGCTTCAGCACGCGCCCGGGCAGGCCTTCGCCTTCCCGCAGCCGCAGCCCCGCGGCCGCCTTGCGCAGTTCGGCGAAGCCTTGGCCTTGGGCCGCGTACCACAGATCCAGCGCCGCCAGCTCCCGCTTGGCCCCGCCCAGCACCTCGTACGCGTGCCCGGCCTGCCAGCCGGCGAACGAGCAGACTTCACGCAGCACCGTCCGCAGCACGTCCTGCGGCGCGCGCGCCTGGTTGGCCGCGAGAGCCACCGTGTTGACGAGCTTCAGCGAGCGGCTCTCGCGTTGCAGCTCCTCTTCCGCCGCCTTCCGCTCGGTAATGTCCTCCACCATCGCCTGCATGCAGAACTGACCGCGGTAGCGCACCGGGCGCAGCGAGGTCAGCGTCCAGTACGGCGCCCCGGCCTTGTTCCGGTAGCGGACTTCGTACCGGTCCACGCGGCCTCGGGCGCGAACCTCCTTGAGGATCTTCTTCCGGTCGGCGGGATCGTAGTACAGCGCCTGGACGTTGCGGATCTTCTCGATGTCCTTCCGCTCGTATCCGCCGTAGCGCAGCATCGCGTCGTTGTAGGCCAGCAGGTTCCCCCGCGCGTCGGAGATGCCCAGCCCCAGCGGCGCGGCCTCGAAGAGCGTCCGGTACAGCTCCTCGCGTTCCGCCAGTTCGCGCGCCAGGCGGGACCGTTCGGTGATGTCCGAGTGCACGCCCACGAAATAGGTCTGGCCCGCCCGCCGGAAAGGCGTAATCGACGCTTCGCTCAGGATCCGCGAACCGTCCTTGCGGCGGCAGGGCAGCACGCCCGCCCATTGCCCGCGCTTCGCCGTCTCGGACATGAGCTCGCGTATCGAGCGCCAAGCCTCCTTCGCGGGCAGGTCCCGCACGACCCGCGGGTCTTGCCCGAGCAACTCGCCGGGTCTGAAACCGAACATTCGTTCGTAGGCGCGGTTCACGAGCTGGTAGCGTCCGCGCGCGTCGAGGACCGAGACGCCTTCGCCCAAGTGGTCGAGAATCTGCGCGTGCAGCCGCAATACGTCCTCGCGCGAACGCCGCTCGGTGATGTCCACGAACGTCACGACCGCGCCGCGGCGCCCGCCGGGTCCGGGTTCCTGCGCCGGGGAGGCGGAAAATATCCCCAGCGCACCTTTCCGTCCGGCCGGCGGATTCCGATCGTCGCCGGTCCCTGCGCCCTGCCGGTCTTCAGACAGCGCGTGACGGGGTATTCCGCGGCGGGAAACGGCGAGCCGTCCTCCCGCAACGTCGTTCCGTTCCAGTCGGCCGCGAAACACGCCTTCAACTTGCGGTACGAGAGGCCCAGGAACTCCTGTGCGACCGAGTTTGCGCGTTGAATCCGGCCGTCGGAGGCGGCGTACACCACCCCGGCCGGCACGTTCTCGACGATCCGCTGCAGGAGTTCCTCGCTGCGCCGCAGTTCCGTCTCCGTGCGCTTCATCGCCGTGACGTTCAGCAGCAGCCCCACCACCGTGTATGCGCCGGGAAGGGACCCCGGCACCGGCACCCCGCAGGCCAACAGGTTGATTCGACGCCCGTCCGGGCGGATCATCTCCAGCTCGTAGCTCGACGCGATGCCCTGGCGCCGCTTCGCCCACTCCTTCCGCATGCCCGTCCAGCTCTCCGGCGCCACGAACTCCTGGTAGGAGCGCCCGAGGAGCGCCGCGTCGCGCTTCACGCCCATCCAGCGGCAGCCGGCGGGGTTCACGTACAGCGTGCGCCCCTTGGCGTCGGCATGCCAGACGCCCATCTCGCTGTGCTCGAGGATCGCCCGCAGCAGCCGTTCGCGGTCTTGCGGGTTCGAGAGATGTCGCATCGGGATTCCCCTTGGTGCGTTCGAAGGGCATTGTATCGCACGCTACCGCGTCTCTCGCGGGTCGTTGCGAGTTGCTTCCCGGCTCGGTAGGCTGCGCCCGTGCGCCGTCATGAAAAGGGGAGGCCCGCATGCGCCAGCTCGTGGTTCGCGGCACCGGGGAAGTCGCGCTCGTCGAACGCCCCGCGCCCACCCTGGACGGCAAGCCGCCCGGCGCCATCGTGCGCACCAGGTACGCCGTCATCGGCGCCGGTTCCACCCTGCCGCAGGTCGGCGCCCGGCGCAAGAAGCCCGATCCCAAGCTCGAGGACCGCCCGCTCTCGTATCAGATCTCCGGCCTGATCCAGGCCGTCACGCCGGGCCTCAAGGGGTTCGCGGAGGGCGATGCCGTCTGCTGCCCCGGCGGCGGCTTCGCGTTCAATGCCGAGGAAGTCTTCATCCCCGTCCACCTGCTGGGCAAGCTGCGGGGCGAACGGTGGCTGGAACCGGCCGCGACGGTCAACCTGGCCGTCACCGGGCTCCACGCCTGCCGCCGCGCGCGCAGCACGCTGGGCGAGTGGAACGTCGTCGCCGGCCTGGGTCTCGTCGGGCAGTTCGCGGCCCAGTTCGCGAAGCACTTCGGCGCGTACGTGGTGGGGACCGACATCCAGCCTTTGCGCCTCGAGGCCGCCCGCGCCTGCGGCATCGAGCGCGTGCTCGATCCGTCGCGCGAGGACGTGCACGCCCGCGTCATGGAGTGGACCGCCGGGCACGGCGCCGACGCCGCCCTCATCGCCGCGCGCAGCGAGGACGACGCGCTCTTCGAGAGCGTCAACCGCCTCGTCAACCCCGACCTCGGGCGCATCGTCGTGATCGGGCGCGTGCCCGTCAAACGCCCCGACGGCCACGACGTGGAGATCATGCTCTCCGGCGGCTGCGGCCCCGGTTGGCGCGACGAGCATTACAAGCGGGAGGGGCATCCCTACCCGTTCGGGCAGGTCCGCTGGAGCACCGATCGTAACGTCCAGCTCTTCGCCGACCTGCTCTGCGAGGGCCGGCTCGCCACCGCGCCGCTGCTCACCCACCGCTACCCCGCCGAGCAGGCCGACGCCGCCTACACGCAGCTACTCGAACGCCCCGCCGAGACGCTGGGCGTCGTGCTGGTATTCTAAGCGTTCAAGCCTTCTTCAGCTTCGTCGGCAGATGCAGCTTCGGGCGCGCGCCGAAGTCCGGCGTCTTCGGCGGCTGCTGCTTCAGCAGGTCCAGCAGCACCTCCAGCGCCTTCTCGAGCTGCGGGTCCTTTCCGCGCGCGTAATCCTGCGGGGCCATGTCCACGTCGATGTCCGGGTCGGTCCCGTAGTTCTCCACGCCGAATCCGACGTCCTCGAACCAGAAGCTGTACTCCGGCTGGGTGGTGATGCTCCCGTCGGCCAGGCGGTGGCTCGGCGAGATCCCGATCACGCCGCCCCAGGTGCGCCGGCCCACCAGCGGACCCAGCCCGTAAAGCTTGAAGCAGTGGCTGAAGATGTCCCCGTCGCTTCCGGCCAGCTCGTTGGTCAGCGCGACCAGCGGGCCGCGCGGGCCGTCCATCGGGTAGGGCATCGGCTCGGTCCAGCGCGTCTGGTCCCAGCCGATGATCCGCCGCCGCAGCTTCTCGAGCAGCAGTTGCGAGACGTGCCCGCCGCCGTTGAAGCGCACGTCCACCAGCAGCGCGTCGCGGTCCACCTCGCCCAGGTACTGCCGGTGGAACTCGGCGTATCCGAAGGGGCTCATGTCGGGCACGTGCAGGTAGCCCACGCGCCCGCGCGTCCGCTCGTGGACCCGCGCGCGGTTGCGGTTGACCCAGTCGCGGTAGCGCGCCTGCGTCTCGTCGCCGGCGGCCTTCACCGTCACGCGCCGCCCGCCCGCCAGCGTCAGCACCACCTCCTGCCCGGCCTGGTGGACGAGCAACTGCTCCGGCGGCAGGTGCTCCGTGAGCCCGCGCCCGTTGATGGCCGTCACCACGTCGCCCGCGCCGATCTTCAGCCCCGGCGCGTTCAGCGGCGAGGTCGCGTTCGGGTCCCACGCGTCGCCGTGCACCACCTCGGCGATCCGGTAGCCTTGCTTCTTCCGGTCGAAGATGAAGGCGCAGCCCAGCTTGCCCACGGGATAGCTCGGCCCGCGCCGGTAGTCCCCGCCCAGCTCGTAGGCGTGGCTCGTCCCGGTCTCGCCCTGCATCTCCCAGACCAGGTCGCTGAACTCGCCGCGGCTCGCGACGCGCTCCAGCAGCGGCAGGTAGCGGTCGCGGACCTTGCGCCAGTCCACCCCGCTCATGTCCTCGACCCAGAAGTGGTCGCGCATCAGGCGCCAGGCCTCGAGGTACATCTGCCGCCACTCCGCGGGCGGGTTGACTTCGATCCGGGCGCGCTTCAGGTCGATCCAGCCGCTCTTGCGCGCGGACTCGCCGTCCTTGTCGTTGGGCTTTTCGCCCGCTTTCACCGAGCGCAGGCGGTTTCCCGCGCGGTACAGCAGCGTCTTGGCGTCGGCCGAAAGCTTGAAGTTCGTGATCCCGTTGACCAGCGTGTCGGCCTTGGCGTCGTCGAACTTGTAGACCTCCAGCTTCGCCCGCGCCTGCGGGTCGCCGGACGCCCACGAGCGCCCCAGCGCGCCCTCGACCTCGTACGACGTGAAGACCGCCCCGCCGGCAATCCCCGCGATCTGCCCGTAGCGCGCCTCGGGGACCGGGAAGGGCAGGATCCGCTCGGCCAGCCCGTCGCGGTCGAGCTTCAGCGGCTCGGGCGCGTCGTCCTGGCCCCGCTTCTTTTTCTTCCCGTCCTTCTTCGCGGCGTCCTGGTCCGGGCCCGGTTCCCCGTCGCGGGTGAAGGGCGACTTCGTCTCCTTCCCCAGCGCCACCAGGTACGGGCGCATCATCCGCGGGAACCCGATCTGAAAATACATCGTGTCGTAGACCGGATTGAACTCCCGCGTGGACAGGAAATAGAGGTACTTCCCGTCCGGATCGAAGCTCGGCCCGAAGTCGTAGGCCACCGGCCGCGTCGCGTCGAAGGGCTTCCCGCCGCGCGTCGGGCAGAGCCGGATCACGCCGGTGTGCGGGGTGCTCGCGTAGCCGTAGGCCAGCCATGCGCCGTCGGGCGAGAAGGCCGCTCCCGCGATCTGCCCGTGGCGGCTGCGGTCGATCGGGCGCGCCTTGCGCGCCGCCAGGTCCACGAGATGCAGCTCGTGCCGGTGGTTGGCCACCGCCAGCACGTCGGCCGCCGGCGAGACGGCCAGGCCCCGCGGGCGGCCCACGTCCAGCGGGCCCAGCAGCTTCGGCGGCGCCGAACCGTCGGCGTGAAAGATCACGAACTGCTCCTGGTCCTTCGCCCCGCCCAGGTCGGTGACCGCGACGAGCCGCTTGCCGTCCTTCAGCCAGTGCCCCAACCGGTAGCGCACGCCTTCGCGTTCCCCGTGCACGATCGCCGCGCCTTCGAACGCGCCCATGCTCGCCACGCGTCCGCGCGCCGTGAGCGCCACCGCCTCGCCCTTGGGATGCGGCGCGTAGTCCTCCAGGTATGCCGCGGCCTCCACGAACTTCCGCTGCCGCTGCGTCCGCGGGCTCTTCCAGTCGATGGCCAGCTTGCGCGCGCGCCCCGCGCGCGGGTCGAAGAGGTACAGCTCCGCGCCGGCCTGGTACACGATCCGCCGCCCGTCGCTCGACGGGAAGCGCACGTAGAAGTCCAGGTGTTGCGTGTGCCGCTTCAGCCCTTGCCCGTCGGGCGTGCAACTGTAGAGGTTCCCGGCGCCTTCGTGGTCGCAGAGGAAGTAGATCCGCCCGCCGATCCACATCGGCGCGGACGGGTTCCCGCCGGTCTCAATCAGCCGCGCGAACTCCCCGCGCCCGGCGCGGTCGATCCAGAGCTGCCCCGCCGTGCCGCCGCGGTAGCGCTTCCAGCGCGCCGGGTCCCCGCCGTGCCGACCCAGCACCGCGCCCTTCGAGCCGAAGCTCACGAAATGCGCCAGCCCGTAGGGCTCTTCGCGCGGTTCCCCGCCCGCGCGGTCCACGCTGAAGAGCTTCGCGATCCGCGCCAGCGCCTGCCGCGCGTTGGTTGCGAAGAGCACCCGCCGCCCGTCCCGGCTCCAGCCCGCGATGCGGAAGATCCCCGCGCCCAGGAAGGTCCGCCGCTCCGCCGCGCCGCCGTCGGCCGGCATCGTGTAGACCTCGCTGTGCCCTTCCTCGCGCCCCACGAAAGCCAGCCACTTCCCGTCCGGCGAGAGGCTCGGCGAACTCGCCTCCGACTGCCCCGACGTCAGCCGCCGCGGCACGCCTCCGCTCGCCGGGACCGTCCACAAGTCGTCCTCGCAAACGAAGACCACCCGGTCGCGATGCAGGGTCGGCTGCCGATAGTATCCGTGGGCCATGCGAAGCTCCTCGTTGCGCGCTGCGAAGGCTTGAACCCTATGCCACCCGTCTGCAAGCGCAAGCGCGCTTGTGAGCGTACCGCGGGCGTCTCGCCCGCTCGTATCGCCGCCCCTGCGCGCGCCTTGATCCAGGCCATAAGCCAAGGCTGCGCGGCCGCCCCCTATTTCAACGGGCTGTTAGGGACCCGCATCTCCCGGGGTGGTAGCCGGGAGATGCGGGGTTATGCTGGGTTGCGGCGCGCGAATTGCATTCAGGGCACGCGCGGCCTTGGGTGGCCGCGAAAGGTTCCCGTTTTGTCGCGTGCGCCGACACGCGCTGTGCGCCGAAGCGACAACCCACCGGAGGATCGCCCATGAGCGCCTCGAAATACACCTGCCCGCTGCCGCGCGCGAAGGCGCTCGACGCCTACTTCCTCGAACACCGCGCCAAGCTCATCGACCTTGCGGCCTTCCTCGACCGCCTCGACCGTGCCGACCCGCAAGGCGCCGCCGAGGACTTCCGCCTCGCCGCGCTGCGCCAGGCCCTCGCGATACTCAGCGACGGCCGGGGCGAACGCGCCCGCCGCGTCCTCGAATGCTTCAGCGATCCGACCGCCGAACCCATCCCCAAGGCCCCCATGAAGGGCGCGCTCGGCGCCTGGGACGGAAAGGCGGCCAAGCCATGAAGTACATCGACCCGCACATCCACATGGTCTCGCGCACCACCGACGACTACGCGCGCATGGCCCTCGCCGGCTGCGTGGCGCTCACCGAGCCGGCCTTCTGGGCGGGCTTCGACCGCTCCAGCGCGCAGGGTTTCTTCGACTACTTCCGCCAGCTCACCGAGTACGAGCCGAAGCGCGCCGCGCAGTTCGGCATCCAGCACTACACCTGGCTCTGCATCAACCCGAAGGAGGCCGAGGACCCCGGCTTCGCCAGGGACGTGATCGCGCTGATCCCCCAGTTCCTCGACCGGCCCAACGTCCTGGGCATCGGCGAGATCGGGCTCAACAAGAACAGCCGCAACGAATTGCAGATCCTCGAAGCGCAGATCGCTCTGGCCGCCGAGCGCGACCAGCTCATCCTCGTCCACACCCCGCACCTGGAAGACAAGCTCAAGGGCACCCGCCTGATCATGGACGCCCTGCGCGCCAACGGGAAGATCGAGCCCGCCCGCGTGCTCATCGACCACGTCGAGGAGCACACCGTCAAGCCGGTCCTCGACCGCGGATTCTGGGCCGGCATGACCCTCTACCCCGACACCAAATGCACGCCCCAGCGCGCCGCCGACATCTTCGAGACCTACGGGAACGAGCGGCTCTGGATCAACAGCGCCGGCGACTGGGGCCCCAGCGATCCCCTCGCCGTCCCCAAGTGCCACCAGGAACTCCTCCGCCGCGGCCACCCGGCCTCGTTCATCGAAAAAGTCAGCTTCCGGAACCCGGTGGAATTCCTCGGGCAAAGCCCCAAGTTCAGCGCCCCGGCGTAGGCACTGGCGGCAACAAGACTCCTTGCCGGCCCGTGGGCTTTCCCAGGCCTTGGCTTGGATGAAGGTTTGGCGTGCAGGAAAGGCGGTCCCATGTTCGGCCTGTTCTCCAAGCGGCGCAAAATCAGGAGCATGCTCGAGGAAAAGAGGGTACATGAGGTGGCGTTGCTGGGGGCCAAGGCGGCCGCTCCCTTGGCGGAGATCCTGGAGGACGAATCCGAACCCGAAGGCATTCGCTCCCTGGCCTTCGGAACCCTGGTGATCCTCGAGGCCGTGCCGCATTGGCTGGGCAAGACGCCCCAGGACGGGAAACGCGCGCTCCTCGTTCGCTTTGGCCGGAAAGCCGACGTGAAACGGCTGGCGCGCTGGACGGCCCAGGCGTGGGACGGCGCGGCGCCCGGCGTGCTGCTGGAGATGCTGGAGGCCGAGACCGCTCCGAGCGGGTATTTCAATCCGGCGGCCGCGGGCGATATGCTCGTGGCGCTGCAAACGTACTTCACCCAAAGCGACGCGCAGGCGCGGTTGCTGGCCTGCGCCGAAACCGTGAGCGCCAAATTCTTCCGGCCCGCGGCGGACCTCTCGTCCCAGGCGTCGGCGTGGGCGCTGGGAAAGCTCAGCGCGGGGCTGTTTGGGCGGCTGGCTCAAGTCGGCTCGGAGGATGCGTTGCGCATTCAGCTCGCTTTGCAGGACAAACTGCTGCAGGTCGACTCCGGAAAACTCGCCGACCTGCCCGCGCGCGTGCTGAAGGGTTGCATCGATTTCGGGAACCGGACCATCGTGATGACCATGAAGCGGTGCGCCCCGGACGGGGACGTGCGGAGCCATTCGGAGGGGCCGGCTTTTCTTGAGCGCAGCCCGAACGCCAATGCGAACGACACCGGAGCGGGACTCTTGCGTGACGAAGAAGCGTTGCGGGAACTGGGAATGCCGGGCATTCGTTGAGCCCGCATCCCGCCGTCGTGGCCGCCTTACCCCGCGCCGCCCACCAGCGCCCGCATCGCCTGCCCGCGCGCCGAGGCCAGGATCGTTCGGCCCCGCGCGTCCTTCTTTCGCGGGTCCGCCCCGTGCTTCAGCAGCAGCAAGGCGATCCGCAGGGCCTCGTCGGTGCGCCCCTTGGTCCCCCCGGCGCCGGTGTTCGTCACCGCGCGGCGCAGCGGGGTGCTCCCGCGCCCCGAATCCTCGGCGTCGACCTGCGCGCCGTGCCGGAGCAGGAACTCCACCGCCGCCACGCTCCGCGCGCGCACGGCCACGTGCAGCGGCGTCACGCGCCGGAAATTCGCCCCGTCGAGCTTCGCCCCGGCCTTGCGCAGCGTCTCCAGGACCTTTCGCTGCGCCTTCGGCTCGGCCGCGCGCACGTCGCACGCGACGTACAACGGGGATTCCTCGTGCTCCGTGCGCGCATCGACCTCCGCGCCGAACGCCAACAGCAATTTGGCCATCGCCGCGTTCAACTTGCGCGCGGCATAATGCAGCGGCGTCATGCCGGTCTCGTCGCGTAGCAGGGCGAGGGCCTTATCCTTCTGCAGCGCCTTCTTCACTGCGGCGAGGTTCCCCGCAGCCACCTGGACCAGGAGATGCGCCTTCGCGCCGTGCTTGCGCAGCACCGCCGCGACGTCATCGTGTCCCGAAGCCATCGCGTGCAGCAGCGGCGTCTGCCAGCGATTCCCGCCTTCGACCTCCGCGCCGTGCTTCAGCAGCAGCTTTGCGAGTTCCACGTGCCCGCAGACCGCGGCCAGCCAGAGCGGGCGCAGCAGGCCTTCGTTGGCGCTGGCCTTGCCCAGGCGCAGCGGGCGGTCGGGGTCCACGCCGGCCTTCAGCAGCGCCGCCACGGTAGTCCGATCGTCGCGGTGCACGGCGTTCCAAAAGTTCTTGCCTTGATCGTTCTTTTTTCATGTTGGCTTCCTGAATATCGAGTCTGTGCCGAAGTGAAATAGGTCGGGTGTCAAAGCTCAAATTACTCTACACATCCCTTGAGGTGCGACAGTTTTGGAGATTTCAGTTTGCTGGTTGTTTGGTTCTTGCCGTTTGGTTCTTGGAATTTGTTTGGTTCTTGGTTCTTTTGACTTGGAATTTCCATCCAACCCATGATCCCGCGCGGAGCCCCGCGCGGGACTTCGGACCGCCGTTCAGGCGTTCGCCGGAGCCATGCCTTCCAAACGCGCCAGGGCCAGGTGCAGCTCGTGGATCGCCTGCTCCAGCGTCTGGTTGAGTTTGTCGGCGGCGCCGCGGATGGCCTCCCGCGTCTCCTCCAGCGCGTGCGCCATCTGCTCGGCGTTGGCGGGGGAGTGGTCGGCCGTCCAGGTGCGGACGTGCTGGGCCGCTTCGCTGACGTGCTCGCGGAAGCGCTGCGACTGCCCTTTCATCGAGAAAGTGAAGCGCTGGATCTTGTCCCGGTACTCGGCGGCCGTCTCGGCCCAGGTCGACTGCGGCGCGGGCGCGGCGGACGACTTCTGGAGCAGCTCGATGTTCTTCACTTCATTCAGCGTGGATTCGACGAACGAGCCAAGCGCCTTCTGCTGGGCCTCGAAGTAGTTCGACGCCATCTGCTTGAAGTCCTCGTAGCTGAAGCGGTTCATGTTGTGCTGGGCGTAGAACATCCCCAGGTCCACGTGGCCGTCCTCGATGCGATTGGCCAGGAGCTGCTTCTCGGCCGGCATGCGCAGGTTCCGGATCAGGCCCACCCAGCTCATCGCCCTCAGCGCGTAGTACGTGCAATCGATCTCGTACCAGTAAAAGCCCTGGCGGATTGAGTTCGGGCAGTGGTGGTGGTTGTTATGCCAGCCTTCGCCGCCCGTGATCAACGCGACCAGCAACGAATTGCGGCTCGTGTCCGTCGTGGCGTAGCGCCGCCGGCCCATCAGGTGCGCCGCGGAGTTCACGCAGAACGTGCCGTGCCAGAGGATCACCGTGGAGAGGCAGAAGCCGATCAGGAAGCAGCTCCACCCGCCCGCCAGGTAACAGCCCAGGCCCAGCAGGGCCGGCGCGAACCAATAGTGCCGGTCCAGCCAGCGCAGCTCCGGGAACTTCGCGAAGTCGCGGATCAGCTCGGTCTGCGTCTCCTTGTGCTTGTCGCACAGGATCCAGCCCAAGTGGCACCAGTAGAGGCCCTTCAGCGGCGAGTGGACGTCGTGCGGCGTATCCGAATGCTTGTGGTGGTGACGATGGTGCGCCGCCCACCACAGCGCTCCCTTCTGGACCGCGCAGGAGCCCCCGAAGGCCATCAGGAACTGCATGACCCGGTTCATGCTGTACGTGCGGTGCGCGAAATAGCGATGGTAGACCGCCGTGATGAAGAACATCCGCACCGCGTACAGCCCCACGCACAACCACACGTCGAACCAGGTCACGCCCGTCCAGATCGCGAGGAAGGGAAGGAAATGCAGCAGGATGAAGGGCGCCGACTCCCGCCAGTTGATCCGGTCCAGCTTGGCTTCGTCAAGGGTGCGTGCGCTCGCGGTGGTCGCCATCGTGCCTCCATGCCTGTAGGTGCGAGTCCCGGTTCGTCGTGAACGAATCGCCCCGCGCCGGACGCCACGTCCCGGCCGCGGTGGTCGACTATTCCCGCAGGTCAATGAATCCAGGCGCACATCTTGCAGGCAGGCTCGATAAAAAGAAACGAAAAATTACCCTCGACGTCCCCTGCGGAGCATGCCACAGGGGCCGCCGAGCAGCCGGAGGGTCCACCGGAGGTCGGCCTTGCGGCGGGACTTCGAGCGAACGAAAATTCCTAGGAGTTACGGCTTGGACTTCGGGACCACATTCCGGGAGGTTGAATACCGGTAGGGATCGAACTTCGGGAACTGCGTGTGCGGAAGTCGAACTCCTGTAACTCTGCACAGCTTATACACGCTTCCTGCGTGAAGCGCAAATGCTTCGCGGGCCGCGCGCTTGGCCACGCCACGCGCGCCGCCTCGCCTGGATTCAGGATCGTATCCCCTTCCAAACGAACAAGTTGCCGCCCCGATCCACGGTAACATAGGGCGTCCAGTAAACCGGACGGCATCCCCGCTCTGTTTTCCAACCCATTGTTGTGTATGATGTTAAAAAATTACCGAATCTGGCATGAAACATGTTGTACTTCACGCAGCATGGGTCCTGAATGTACTTGGATCAGGACGCCTTCAGAGCGCGGTATCGATATTAAGGAGGTGGGAGATGGAATCGACTCAAGCTCAAACTGCCCTGGAGCCCGCGATCTACGATCGAAAGGCGCTGCTTCAGCAGTTGGATGGCGACGAGTCCATCGTGCGCGAGTTGGAAGGCTCCTTCGCCGGCGACTGGCCCGAGTACGAGGCCACGCTGCGGGAGGCCGCGCGCGGCGGCGACGCCAAGGGCATGGAGTGGATGGCCCACAAGGTCAAGGGTTCGCTCCGCGTCTTCCACGCCCAACGGGCCGCCGAGTGGGCCGAACGGATTGAACACTACGGCCGGCAGGGGCGCGCGAAGGAAGCCTGCCTCGCCCTGCCCGCGCTATGCGCCGAAGTTGGGCTGGTGCTGCAAGCCTTCCAGGATGCCCGCGGGTAATTTCGGCGGCGTTGCAACGGACCCCCGGATCGCGAGGTGCCCCATGAAAGTCATGGCCTGCGACGACGACAAGATCACCCGCCTGCTGCTCTGCACGCAGCTCCGCAAATGGGGCCACGAGGTCGTGGAGGCCGCCTCCGGGGAAGAGGCGATCCAGATCATGACCGGCGCCGACGCCCCGCGCCTGGCCATCCTCGACTGGATGCTCCCCGGCATGCAAGGCCCGGAGGTCTGCGCCAAGCTCCGCGAACTGCGCGTCGAGAATCCGCCCTACCTGATCCTGCTCACCGGCAAGAACGAACAGGACGACCTCGTGCGCGGCTTCGACTCCGGCGCCGACGACTACATCGTCAAGCCCTTCCGCGAGGCCGAACTCCTCGCGCGCCTGCGCGCCGGCATCCGCATCCTCGACATGCAGCAGCGGCTCAGCGAGCGCGTCCACGCCCTCGAAAGCGCCCTCTCCAAGATCAAGGCCTTGCAGGGGCTGCTCCCGATCTGTGCCTGGTGCAAGAAGATCCGCGACGACAAGAACTACTGGCAGAAGGTCGAAACGTACCTGGGCGAGCACACCGAGGCCCGCTTCACCCACTGCATCTGCCCCGAGTGCCGCGAGAAACAGGTCAACGAGTTCTATAAGAAAATCTCGAAGTCCGACATGCCCGCCGTGCCGACTTCGATGATCAAGCCCGCGCGCCTCGACGCGTCCAAGCCCAAGGGGCCGCCTGCGCCCTGACCGGGCAAGACGCTGCCCCGAAGTCGAATCGGCTGGTCTAAGCGGCCTTGCGGTGCGAATTCAAGGAATATGCGCCGGTCATTTTGACCGTGATCGAGGAGTGAGCGAGGAGCATATACGGAGAACATCTGCAACGAGCGAACGACGAAGAGCACGGTCAAAAGGGCCAAGCAGATACTTGAAAGCGCACCGAAAGGCCGCTTAGGTGCAGTTGCCGCGAGCGAAACTGCGGTTGCACGGCGTGGGATCGCGCGAGTCAGGCGCCTTCGTCCTCGTCCTGGAGCCTTTGCAGCGCCTCGTTAAGCCGCTGCCGCGCGCACTGTTCGATATACGCCCGTTCGAAGCACCCGAAGCGCGTGGTCTCCTGCATCGTGTCCGCGATGGCCTTGATCGCCGCCGCGCGCAGGGACGCCTCCCGGTCCTGAACGACCTTGCGGAAAACCTGCGTTCCGATCTGCATCGTGTTCTCCTTCGCCTTGATAGGCGTGCCGGAGCGTAGAGGAAACCCGATGCCTCCTCGACCGGATTATTATAAAGTCCAGGTTCTCGATTCCAAACCCTTATGTGAAAAGAGGCTGTGAAAACATACCCCTAAGGCACAGGTGCGTCCGGCCCTCCGGAAGAGAGCCCCTCGGACTCGCGTTGCCGCAGCGCCTTGAACAGCTTGACCCGGTGCTGGCGGCGTTGCTCCGCGCGCAACGAAGCCAGCGCCCGCATGTCGGTCGCCACGTCGTCCTCGCCCACGATCTCCACCCCCAGCAGCGTCTCGACGGCGTCCTCCAGCGAGACCAGCCCCGCCGTCTGCCCGTACTCGTCCACCACCAGGAACAGGTGTTCCTGCCGGCGCAAGAATTCGTTGAGCACCTTGCTGACCGGCGTATGCTCGGGGATTGCATGCATCGGGGACGCCAGCTCGCGCAGCTTCACCGTCAGCCGCTCCTGGCCGTACGCCTCAAGGATCTCGTGGCGCAGCACCTTCCCGACCACCTCCTCGTCCGCGTACAGAGGAACGAGATCAGCAGCACCAGCAGCAAATAGAAGATCAGCAAGCCCATGGGCGCGGCTCCGCGGAGGAAATGAAGGCACTGGGGAAGGTAGGATAACGTTTGGAAGAGCGCTCAACAGCGCGGAACGCGAACGCCGGAATGTCGGAACCCGGCTTACTCCCGCTCCGGCGCCTGCGCCGTCTGGACGTTGCCGCGTCCGGGCGCGCCCTGGGAAGCCGCGTCCCGCGCCTCGACCCACTCCATGAACCGGTCCGCCTCCTCGCACTCCACGCCCAGCACGTAATGCCCGATCTCGTGCGCCAGGGTCCGGCGCATCGCGTGCAGGTCGCGCTTGACCACGTAAATCTCCCGCTTCTCCGCCCAGCACGCGCCCATCACGACCTTGTTCTCTTTCTTCTCGGGCAGGCCGGTGAGGCCGCTGAGCAGGTTCGAGTCGGGCACGAGCAGCAGGTCGGGCATGCTGCGCTCCGGCAGCGCCATCCCGCGTTCCTTCGCGTACAGCCGCGCCAGGTCGGCCATCGCTTCCACGTCGGCGGACTTGAACGCCGCCGCGGGCGTCGCGCTCGGAGCGGCGGCTGCTTGCCTCGCCGCGCCCCGCCGCCACGGCGCCTGGCAGCCCGCCACGAGCAGGCACAGCAGCCCGGCCAGGAGGCGTCCGAAATGCATCGCGCGCTCACCCATGCGGCATCGGTCCGTGGACGATTGCGAAAGAAACCAACAGCTTAACGCGCTGAACCTCTCAAGTCATCCGGCTGCATGTGGATATTCGGGTAGGGTAGCAACCCGCCCTTTGGCCATGCCGCTCCCAGCCGATCTTTCACCTCTGGGCTACGTTGTAGCCGCACGCACACTAGCCGCGGAATCTGGGAGTCCGGCCCGCGCCTTACGCGACCTACTCGGAGGATGGGATTCCAAGGAATCTTCTCGTCGGCGTGCTTTAGAATGGTCCTGATTCGCAACCTATTGTAGACAAGGGAATTAAAATGATTCCCCGCAAACTCAAACAGCTTCAATCCCTGTGGTGTATAACAAGTATAATAAGTTGAACAAGCAGTACAATCGAGGCCCGATCGACTCCAAGTGCCAGACCATAATAAAGGATAGAGAGCCATGACCTATCAACGCGCGAGCCTCTTCCTCCCGGTGCGCTCCAGTCTCCGCTCGGTTCCCTGGGGCGCGGTCTGCCTCGCGCTGGCCGCCGCGAGCGCGTGGTCCGCGCGAGCCACCGAGGCTCAGGAGGATTTCCGCCGTATCGATGCCCCCGTTCCGCTCGTCGATACCTCCTGGGTTCCGCGCGAACTGAAAAAGGCCCCGCCCTTCAAGAGCGCGAACGTCCGCTACAACCTGTGGGTGCTGGGCGAAGGCCGCGGCTCGGCGATGGTGCTCGCCTGGGACGAATCCGGCGGCGCCGGGACCGGTTACGACACGCTCTACGCCGACAAGAACCTGAACGGCGACCTGACCGACGAGGGCGAGGCGTTCTTCTGCGAGAACTACGACAAGGCCAAGCACGCCAATCGCCTGCGCGAGAACTACGATCTCGGAGCCGTGAAGAGCGCCGACGGGTCCTGCACGGCCACCTTTAAGCTGAAGGCCGGCTACAAGGACGACTGCATCGAATACCCGTTCGAGATCTCGGTCGCCTCCGCCCGCGGCAACTTCGGCGTCGGCCCGCTCCCGGGCAACCTCAATCTCGCCTGGTCGAACGACCTCAAGACCGCGCCGGTGTACGTGCTCGGCGGCGAGGCCATGCCGGAGGTCAACGGCAAGAAGCCGGGCGAGAGCCTGGGGACCTGGACGGCCGGGCTCACCTACGACGCGTGGTATACGGTCAAGCTCTACGGCGGCGACGCGGAGACGCACCTGCGCTTCATCGGCGCGAAGGCCGGGATCGCTTCGCCGGCGACCTTCCTGCGGGTCAAGGACGGCCAGGGCGCGGTCGTCGAGGAGATCGCCTTCGTCGGCGGCTGCGTCTGCGGCGGCGGCTACGGCCAGCACCTCATGATCCCCAGCCGCGTCCCGCCGGGCCGGCACGAAGTGGTCGCCCGCACCAGGCGCACGCCCAACCTGGGCGGCAACGCCGATTTCATCTTCCCTGTCACGGTGGAGAACCCGGGCTACGGCAAGCCGCTCGTGGATCCCGCCCTCGCCGCGCTCAAGGCCCAATTCCCGTCGGCCCGGCTCGTCGCGCTGCGCCGCGCCGGCCCCGACCTGAAGCTCAGCCAGGCCGCGCCCGATGAGCCCCTCGCGTCCGCCGTCGTCGGCGACACCTACCTGATCGAAGATTCGCCGAGCTACTCCGACGAAGGCCACGATCAGCGCATGGTCGTCGGCTCGATGCAGGGCGACGGGCGCAGGCACCTGACCCACGCGCTCTTGCGCTTCGACCTCTCGGCCCTCCCCAGGGACGCCCGCATCCTCGGCGCGCAACTGCGCGTCACCATGCTCCAGACCAGCCAGTACGCCGAACTGAAAGACGGCGCGGCGCTCGAGGCCTACGCCATGCGCCGCGCGTGGATCGAAGCCCGCCGCGGTCCGGTCGCCACCGTCCCCGCCACCAACTGGCACGGCCCCGAACTCATCTACACCGGGCCTCAGGGCAATCCGCCGGTGGTGCGCTGGGGCAAGCCCGGCGCCGAAGACACCGAGGCCGACCGCTTCCCCGAGCCCCTGGGCGCGGCGACCGCCGGGCCCTTCCCCAGGTTCCTCGAGCCCGCCGCGAACCCGAAGGATCCCAAGGCCCCGCGCGAACCCTGGCGCATGGTCGCCATCGAACTGACCGCGGCGGCGAAGCAGTGGCACGCCGGAACCCTGCCCAATCACGGCGTGCTCCTGAAGCTCAACGGCGCCGGCGCCGTCTACCTCTGCGCCAGCGAGTTCCCCGACTACCCCTTCCGGCCCACGCTGGTCCTGGCCTACGAAGGCGGCGAACCCCTCCGCGTTCCCGACGCCCCCGAAGAGAACCTGGTCCTCGCGCGCAAGCTCGCCGCCGAACGCCGCGTGCCCCTGGCCGTCGAGTTCTACGGCAAGCGCTGCGGCGCCTGTAAGCGCGCCGACGAGACCACTTTCGCCGACGAAGCCGTCAAGAAGGCGCTCCGCGAGCAGGTCCAGTTCGTGCGCCTGGACATCCAGGACTACGCGCAACTGGCGCAGGATCTGGGCGTCGCCGCCACCCCGGCGCTGGTCTTGCTCGATGCGCTGAAGGACGGCCCCGCCGGCAAGCAGAAGCTGATCGAGGGCGCGACCATCCTGGACAAGAACGCGCTGTTGGCGGCGCTCAAGCCCGGCCCCTGAGCGGCCTCTCAGTCCGAATCCCATTAAATGTGCCGCTCCATGGGCCGTGATCGAAGCGTGATCGCCGTAGCGCCGGCGTCCCGCCGGCCCGCCGTGCCACGAGTCGGCGCAGCCGCCCCGTGCCTTTCGTAGCGCCGGCGTCCCGCCCGCCGTCCGAGTAACGCACCGCCCTTTTCGCCCCAGCGGGACGAAAGAAATGTAGCCCCGAGTGCAACCCGGAGTGCGCAGGCCCAGACCTGCCCAACCCCCGGAGGGGCGGCAGGAAGCGGCGCCAGGCAGCAAGCAGCCGTGCGCTTGCCCCTTGCCGATGCGCGTCCGAAGGAGCTAGAATCTTCGCGTGTCGAAGAAGCCTTCGAAGCCGAAAATCCGCGCGTGAAGGACTGAATGAAACCATGAGCGCGAGCGGACGCCTGCCGGCGCGGAGCAAGTCAACAGCCCTTGCTCCGCGGCACCCGCTCCCGGCCACCCGCCATCGATCCGTCTGTTCGCGACTTCATTGCCTTTTCGATCCAGCACGGCTGGTGGCACTGGTGGCACTGACTGAGGTTGGTTTTTGATCTGGCGCCACTGCGCTGCGGTACTCCGCAGCCAGTGCGAGGCGCGCACCCCGGATTCAACTCGCACGTAGACCCGAATGAAGTAACTTGAGTGGGCCGCGCGATCCGGACGGCGAAGCACTGGCTGCCTACAGCCGCAGCCAGTGGCACCAATTCCTGGAAGGTACAAGGCGAGGCGAAGGGTGACAGTGCCACCAGCCGCCTCGAATTCACGATCCATCGATACTACTCGGCGAGAGCGCGGAAAAGGCGGCGAGTTCGCGCTTGCCGGCCTTTCCCGAGGCGACACGCAGGGTGATATCGACCAGGCCATCCACGTCGGCGCGAAGTCGGACCCCGTTCCAGTCCAGGAAGGTCAATGCGGCAACGGCGCCCGTGCGCTTGTTGCCGTCCACGAACGGATGGTTGCGGACGATGTGGTAGTGGTATGCGGCCGCCATCTCGAAGTGATCGCCGTGAAGGAAGGTCCCGCCGAAGGCGGAGCGTGCCTGAGCCACGGCAGAATCGATCAGACCGGGATCGCGCACCCCCCATTCCCCGCCGTAGCGCTCCATCAGTTTCCTGTGCAGGTATAGGACGTCTTCGATCCGCAGGAATTCCAAGCGCATCGCTTACTCCGCGAGCTTCTTCAACCCGCGGCCAAACTTGCGATGGATCCGATCCAGCGATTTGTCCAGCCGTTTCTGCCGCTTCTTGTCGCGAACGGCTCGTACCACCAGAGCGTCGCCGTCCGTTACCAGCTCCAGCGGCGTGTCCGGGGTGATCTGCAGCAGCTCCAGAATGGGCTTGTCGATCACCAGCGCGTAGCTGTTTCCGTGCCGGGTCAGGGTCTTGGTCATGCAAGGCCTCCCTTCGTACATACAATGTATATACCAACGCGGGATGCTGCGCCAACCGCCTTCGCTCGCCGGCGCGGCATGCGGGCGCGAAGGATACGGCGCGCGGAACCCGCATCGGGCGGAGCCGCCTTTTCAGGGCCTCCCCGCCGCGCATCTTCGAGCCCAAGCCCGCTACGCCCGCTCCAGCGTCACCTCCGCGTTGTAATCCGGCACGCCGCCGCCGGCGTCCACGCGCCCGTGCGGGATCAGGCCGTTCACCTCCGGCCAGTGCCCTTGCAGCGTGCCCGGCGCGACCTCGGCGAGGAACGCGCGCCCGCGGTACTGCCCCAGCGCGTTCCTGACCACGATCGCGTCGTCCTGCCGCAGGCCCAGGCGCTTGGCGTCGGCGCGGGCGATAAAAATATGGTCCCGCGCGGCGCCCGTCAGCGCGTCGGTATCGGCCTGGATCATGCTGTTGAATTGCTTGCCGCGGCGCGTGGCGAGCAGGAACGCGCCGGCGGCCGGGCGCGAAGGCGGCGGCGCGACGGGCACGAAATGCGCCTTCCCGTCGGGCGTCGGGAAGCGCCGGTCCACGCACAGCCGCGGCCCGCCCCACTGGAACTGGTCGCCCTGCTGCGCCAGCCCCGCGATGCCCTTGTAGAACGGCACCGCGCGCTCGATCTCCGCCCTAATTTGCGCGCCGTCCTCGAAGTGGACCTTCGCGTAGCCCTCGGGCTTCACCGCCTTGGCGAAGTCCAACAGCAGCTCCCATTCGCTCCGCGCCTCGCCGATCTCGTGCCCCGGGATCTCGGGCGAGAAGATCACGCGCCGCTCGGTCGTCGTCTCGGTGCCGCCGCCGCGCTGCTCGTAGCGGGTCCGCGCGGGGAGCAGGTAGACCGCCTCCGCCGGCTCGACGAACATCTGCTTCGTCAGCACGATGTCGCTGTGCAGGCGCAGCGGCATCTTCGCCAGCCCCGCCTCGATCCGCCCGGGCTCGGGCATCGTCTCGAGGAAGTTCCCGCCGATGCAGTACAGCGCGTCGATCCCGCCGCCGCGCGCGGCCTCGAGCATCTCCACCGTGGTCAGGCCCTTCTCGGCGGGCACCTCGAAGCCCCACAGCTCGCCGAAGTGCTTCGCCTGCTCCGCGTCGATGGGCTTTCCGCCGGGGAAGGCCGTGCTGTACGCGCCCATCTCGGCGCCGCCCTGCACGCCGCTGTGCCCGCGGATCGGCATCAGCCCGCAGCCGACGCGCCCGACGAACTCCCGCAGCAGCCCCAGGTTCGCGATCGCGCGCACCGTGTCGCTGCCGTGCGCGTGCTGCGTGATCCCCATCGACCAGACGAAGACGCCCGTCTCCGCGTCGGCGACCTCCTTCGCGAAGGCCTGGACCGTCTCGAGCTTCACCCCCGCGCGCGCCAGCAGGTCTTCCATGGGCTGCTCGGCCAGCGCCGCCGCGTAGGCCTCGAAGCCTTCGCACGCCTGCGCGACGAAGTCCCGATTGTACGCGCCGCTCTCGATCACCAGCTTGGAGACCGCGTTGAGGAACGCCAGGTCCCCGCCGACCTTCACCAGCGCCACGCCGTCGCAGAGTTTGGTCCCGAAGAGCGCCGAGCCGGGGTTCGACGGCACCCAGTAGCGCTCCAGCCCCGGCTCGCGGTAGGCGTTGACCATCAGCACCCGCGCGCCGCGCTTGCGGGCTTCGAGCAGGTACTTGATCGCGACCGGCTGGTCGTTGGCCGGATTCGAGCCGAAGAAGACGATCAGGTCCGCGTCGTACCAGTCCTTGTAGCTGCACGTCGTCGCCGCGACCCCCACCGTGGACTTCAGCCCCGCCGTGCTGGGGCTGTGGCAGAGCCGCGCCGAGTTGTCCACGTTGTTGCTGCCCAGGTAGCGCATCGTCTTCTGCGCCACGTAGTAGACCTCGTTGGTCACGCCGCGGCTGGTGACGTACAGGTAGGTCCGCTCGGGCTTGAACGCCCGCCAGCGCGCGCCGGCCTCGCGCCAGAGTTCCTCCCAGCCGATCCGCGTGAAACCCGGCTCGCCGCGGCGCCGGCGCATGGGGAAGGGAAGCCGGCCCAGCTCCCGCAGTTGCCGGCTGTCGAGGTCCCGCAGCGCCCCGAGGTCCCGCAGCCGCTCCGGGTCCAGCGCGGGCATCGTGTTCAGCCGCAGCAGGTTCAGCCGCACCAGGCACAGATGCGTGCCGTCGATGGTCCAGTCCTTCAGTCCGCTCGTCCCCAGCGCGCAGCCGTCGCAGACTCCCCGGTTGAGCACCCGCCACGCATGGCCCAGGTTGTCCCGGTTGCGCCAGACGATCTTCAGCATCTCGAGGTAATGGTGCGGCTTGGCGTGCCCCAGGCCGAAGGGCATCCAGTCGTAAGCCAAGTCAGTGAATCCGCGGCGCTGCCGGGCCATGGCGGTTCCTGGGTCGCGAGAGGTTCGAGCGCGGCCCCGATCCTACCCCCGCGCCTCGCGCCCGCAAACCGCTCCGACCGCCGCCGGGCTCAAGAAGGGCCACCCGGACCGCACACCTGTTGCACCCAGTGCATCTTTTTTTGGGCTCTCGTAGACACCCCTGAATAGGCCTCCTTGGCGCGGCTCAAACCGGGAAACGCGGATTGAGGGCTTTGAAGACACATGTGCATCTTTTTTAAGGTTCATTGACACGGCGCTGGACCAGTCAACCGCTTTACTCAGGGAGAAGTGGGTGCATCTTCGGCCAAAGTGCACGACTGTGCATCTTTTTTAGATATCGTATACAGGTGCTCGAAGGAAGCTGTCGCGTGGCGCGACAGCGCTCGCGCGAGGCGGACGGACACGGCACACCAGTGCAACTTTTTTAGAGGATTGTGGACTGGGTTCAGCGCGGCGCCGGGGAACCGGCTTCCGCCGCGCAGCGCGCGACCTCCAGCCCTTCCTCGAAACCGTGCCGCACAGCCAGGATGCCGTCTTCGTCCGCGACCCCGGCCTTGGCCAGGACCTCGCCGGGCTGCGCCTGCACGCCGGCCAGGACGACGAAGACGCCGTTCTTGCGCAGCCGCCCCAGCGCCGATTCGAGGTTGACCAGCCCCGTGGCGTCCATGGCCGGCACGGAGCGCAGGTCGAGCACGACGACCCTGGTCCGTTCGCTGACGGCGTGAATCGCGCTCATCGCCTTTTGCGCCGCGCCGAAGAAGAGCGGCCCGCCGATCTCGTAAAGCATCACCCCGGGCGGCAGGTCGGCGCGTTCGTGGTGTTCTTCGCTCAGCAGCCGCGCGCCGGTCACCTCGGCCATGCGCCGCATGAACAGCAGCGCCGCGAGGACCACGCCGGCCGAGACCGCCACGACCATGTCGAAGATCACCGTCAGGCCAAAGCAGGCCAGCAGCACCGCGACGTCGCTCTTCGGCGCGACCTTGAGCGTATGGATGAAGTGCTTCAGGTCGCTCATGTTCCACGCCACCAGGATCAGCAGCGCCGCCAGCGCGGCCATCGGCAGGTAGCCCAGCAGCGGCGCGAAGAGCACCACCGCGCCCAGCACGAAGAGCGCGTGGACCGCGGCGGCCAGCGGCGAGCGCGCCCCGGCGCGGATGTTCGTGGCCGTCCGCGCGATCGCCCCCGTCGCGGCGAAGCCCCCGAAGAACGGCGCGAGCAGGTTCCCCGCGCCCTGCGCCAGCAGCTCGGTGTCCGGATCGTGCTTGTAGCCCGTCATCCCGTCGGCGACGACCGCCGAGAGCAGCGACTCGATGGCGCCCAGCATGGCGATGGCGAAGGCCGGTCCCAGCAGCGCGCGCAACAGGCCGAAACTCAGTTCCAGCGGCTGGCCCTGCGGCCCGTCCAGATGCCACGGCAGGAGCGGCGCCGGCGGAAGCTGCGGGATCCCCTGCCGCACCTCGCCGTTGAGCAGGTAGCTGAAGCGCGCGTTGATCGTCGTCGCGAGCTGCTCGGGATAGGCTTGCGCCAGCGCGTACGCGGCGAGGCTCGCCGCCGTCAGCGCCACCAGCGGCGCGGGAACCTTGCGCGTCAGCTTCGGCCAGAGGATCAGCAGCGCCAAGGTCAGCGCGCCGACGCCGAGGTCCACCGCGCGCGCCGTGGGCAGGGCCTCGAAGAGCGCCGCGACGCGCTCGAGGTAGGTCTCGGGCATGTGCGCCACCGTCAGGCCCAGAAAGTCCTTAAGCTGGAGCGTGGCGATCACCACCGCGATCCCGGCCGTGAAGCCGGTCGTGACGGGATGGGGGATGAACTCGATCAGCCGGCCCATACGGAAAAAACCCATCCCGACCAGGATGACGCCGGCCATCAGCGAAGCCAGCGCCAGCCCGCCGAAGCCGTACTGGGCCGAAACTGGAGCAAGCAGCACCACAAAGGCCGCCGTGGGACCGGTAACCTGCACGCGCGATCCGCCCAGCAGCGCCGTCACGCCGCCGGCCACGATGGCCGTATAGAGCCCGTGTTGCGGCGCCACCCCGCTGGCAATGGCCAGCGCCATGGACAGCGGCAGGGCGACCATTCCAACGACGATCCCCGCCAGCAGGTCGGCGCGGAACTGTGCTCCGCCATATCCGTCGCGTAAGCAGCGCCGCAGCGCGCCGGCGGGACGCAAGCTGCCCAGCGCGAAGAGGTTCTGCGAGGGGTCGAGGCGGCGGCTGATACGGCGGGTTTTGCTGACGGAAGCAGGCGGTGTGTTCATGAATGCATGGAAACCTCGTGCCGGCAGCGCCCGTCACGCCACACCTTCTCGCGAACCTCGGAACGGACTTGACGTGCGAAACGCAAAGCCGGATTCTGTGAGCGGGAGCTGGAGGAAGCGGGAGCTGGAGGAAGTTGGGTTCGTCTCCTGGGTATCCTTAATCAATACCCCGTGATGCCGCCCCCTGCAACCTGGAAAGTAAAACGCGCCGTGCCATGGACGTTAACAACCTCAAATCAAAGGAGTTGTGCGTGAACAACCCTGACATCCGGCCTTTGGAGGCGCTGCGCCTGGCCGAGGACGACGACGAGAAGGGCAAGAGCAAGGGCGGCGAGGCGCTCGAGTCCAAGCTGCTCAAGGCGCGCACGATCCTGGTGCAGGGTCCTGTCACCGACAAGATGTACCAGAACGTCTGCGCCCGGTTGCTCTACCTGGAGCACGAGGATCCCAAGAAAGAGATCGTCGTGGTGGTCAACTCGCCGGGCGGGAGCGCCGACAGCGGCTTCGGCATTTACGACATGATGCGCTTCGTGGGCTGCCCGATCCAGTCGATCTGCGCGGGGCTGTGCGCCTCGGCCGCGGTCCTGATCTTCCTCGGCGCCGACAAGGGCCGGCGCTTCGTGCTGCCGCACTCGCGCTTCCTGCTGCATCAGCCCTCCACGCAGAGCTTCGGGCAGGCCAGCGACATGGAGATCACCGCGAAGGAGATCCTGCGCACGCGCAAGCGCTACGCCGAGATCGTTTCGCAGGCCACCGGCAAGGACGCCGACGCGATCCAGAAGGACTCCAACCGCGACTTCTGGCTCGATGCCCAGCAGGCGCTCGAATACAAGCTCGTGGACAAGATCGTCCAGCGCCGCGACGAGATCAAGTAGGCGGCGGGGGCTGCCGCCCATGCTCCAGAGTTCCGGCATCACGTCCCTCTTCGTGGACCTGAACACGCTGGAGGACTTCTTCGGCGCGCGCCCGGTCGTGTTGCTCTCGAATCCCGAACGCACGCGCGCCAACCTCCGCGAACTCACGTCCTGGCTGGAGCGTCACGGCGAGCCGCTGCTCTCCGCGACCGACGCCCACGCGCCGGACGCGCCGGAGTTCGCCGCTCACGGCCTGCCGCCCCATGGCGTGGTCGGAACCCCCGGCGCCGCCCGGATCCGCGAGACCTCGCGCAAGCACGCCCCGGTCATCCCGGCGAGCGGGAAGCGCCAGCCCTGGCCCATGATCGGCGAACTCGCGGCCAAGGGCGGCCAGCTCGTTCTCGAAAAGGAGAACTTCGACCTCTTCGACAACCCCGCGGCCCGCGAGGTGCTCAAGGGGTTCGGGGCGCGCGAATTGATCCTCTTCGGCGGGCTGTTCGCCTACGACCTGCGCGCCACCGCGCTCTCGGCGCGCACGCTGGGCTACGAGGTCCTGATCCTGGAGGATGCCATCGGGATCTGGAACGCGCCGAAGGCCGCCGAGGTGCGGGGCGAACTCGCCCGCCGCGGCGTGCGCTTCGGCGCCACCGACCAGGCCCTGCAGCAACTCGCCCAGGCGCAACGCCGCTCGGCCCGGCTCGCCCGCGCGGCGGGTGGACGGCCCGAGAAGCCGAAGTGAGCCGGGCCCAGAGACGGGAGCTTCGATGAAGGTCGCGCTCGCCCAGATCAACCCGACGATCGGGGATTTCAACGGAACGTCACAGAAGATCGTCCGGCGCGCGGTCGAGGCCCGCTCCTTGGGCGCCGAACTGACGATCTTTCCCGAGTTGTGCCTGACCGGCTATCCGCCCCGCGACCTGTTGGAAAAGCAGGCCTTCCTCGACGCCCAGGACCGCGCCCTCGACAAGCTCAAGCGCGCGCTCAAGGGCTTCCCCTGCATCCTGGGCTTCGTGACCCGCCGCTACGATGGCGTCGGGCACCTGCGCTACAACTCCGTCGGGCTGCTCGTGGACGGAGAGTTCCTCGCCATCGGGCGAAAACTGCTGCTTCCGACCTACGACGTCTTCGACGAGGCGCGCTACTTCGTCCCGGGCGACCAGCCCCAGGTCGTGGACTTCGGCGGGACGCGCTGGGGCCTGAGCGTCTGCGAGGACATCTGGAACGACAAGGACTTCTGGAGCCACCGGCTTTACGAGCGCGACCCCATCGAGGAACTGGTCCAGGCCGGCGCCGACGCGATCGTCAACATCTCCGCCAGCCCTTTCAACCTCGGCAAACAGGCCGTCAAGGAAGCGATGCTCTCCAGCCTCTCGCGGAAGCACCGCATCCCGCTGCTCTACACCAACCAGGTCGGCGGCAACGACGACCTGCTCTTCGACGGCCGCGCCATGGGCTTCGACGACCGCGGCAAGATGTGCGCCCGCGGGCCGGCCTTCGTCGAGGGCGTCACGCTCGTGGACCTGGAGAACTTCGAAGGCGACGCCACCGCGCGGCTGAGCGACGAGGAGGAACTGCACGCGGCGCTGCTGATGGGCATGAAGGATTACGCCGACAAGTGCGGTTTCGACGGCGCCGTGCTCGGGCTCTCCGGCGGCATCGACTCGGCGGTCGTCGGCGCGCTGGCCGCGCAGGCCTACGGCCCGCCCAACGTCATCGGCGCGGCGATGCCCGGGCCCTACAACTCCCCCGACAGCCTCGCCGACGCGCAGGAACTGGCCAAGCGCCTCGACATCCGCTTCCACGTCCTGCCCATCGCCGAGCCCTTCGACGTGCTCAAGCGGGTCCTCGCCCCGGCCTTCGAGGGGCGGCCCGCCGACGTGACCGAGGAGAACATGCAGGCGCGCATCCGCGGCCTGTACATGATGGCGCTCTCCAACAAGGTCGGGCACCTGCTCCTCACGACCGGCAACAAGTCCGAACTCGCCACCGGCTACTGCACCCTCTACGGCGACATGTGCGGCGGGCTGGCGGCGATCAGCGACCTCTACAAGACGACCGTCTACAAGCTCGCCCGGCATATGAACGAAGTCGCCAAGTCGCCGCCCATCCCCGAGCGCTCCATCGCCAAGGCGCCGACCGCGGAGCTCCGCCCCAACCAGACCGACCAGGACAGCCTCCCGCCCTACGAGGTCCTCGACGGGATCCTCAAGGCCTATATCGAGGAGCACAAGAGCCTCGAACAGATCCTCACCCTGGGCTTCGATTTCGAAGTGGTGCGCCGCGTGATCCGGCTGGTGGACTTCAACGAGTACAAGCGCCGGCAGGCCGCGCCCGGCCTGCGCGTGACCATGAAGGCCTTCGGCACCGGGCGGCGCATCCCCATCGCGCAGCGCTTCCGCGAGGGGGATTAGAGCCCCCTCGAAGCGAAAAGATACCCCGCAGGCTCTCCTGCACGGAACCGCCGCGCCGCCCGCTTCCTACCGCGCCTGAATCTTCCCGCTGCCCGTTCCGCGAATCAGGTACTGGAGGCCGCGGTGGTCCGCGTAGTCGGGGCTCGACGTGAGCAGCTTGACGTAGGCCGCTTCAGGAATCTTCCTGAGCACGCGGCCGTGGACCAGTACGTACGCCTGGGTCTCTTCCAGCAGTTCGGGCAGGTTCTCGTCGTCGATCGTCTTGACGTTCTCTTCCAGATAGAACAGCACGTGCGGGTCGAGCGTGCCGGCGGCCTGGCAGGCGTAGAGCGTCTCGGAATCGGGCACGGCCGCCTGGACTTCGTCGGCGAAGGGGAGCGGCGAGTCCTCGAGGAGTTCCTGGGCCTCGATCGTGAACACCACCGCGAAGAGCAAGGCGGCGCCGCCGCCGCACCATGCGGCCAGCAGCGTCCGGATCCTCGCGCGCAGCAGGGCCGCGGCGCCCAGGCCAAAGCAAGCCGCCGCGGCGCCGGCCAGGCTCCAGGCCGCGGAACTCAGTTCGTACTTGAACCGGAGGGCCCAGGGCAGGATCAGCGCGAGCAGGCAGGCCAGGCCCGAGATCCCCGCGGCGTACCGGCGCAACCAGCGCGGCGCGGGCGCTTCTCCGGCGAAGACGCGCGCGCAGGACTCGCCCAGGATCAGCGCCAGGGGCGGAATCCATGGCAGCGCATAGTGCGCCTGCTTGGCGGGGATGAGCGACCAGACGGCGAAGTTGATCCCGAACCAGGCGAACCAGAAGCGCCGGCGGGCGCGATCGAGCGGAGCCTCCGGGCGGCCGGCCGCGCAGAACGCCGCGGGGGCCAGCAGGAGCCACGGCACGCACTTCTCGCCAAGCAGCTTGAGATAAAAGACCACGCTGCCGTAATGGTGCACGTGGCCGTCCAGCTTGATCCGGTCGAGCCCGCCTTCCTCCATGATGTCCGCCCAGGTCATCCCGCTGCGCTGGATGAAGGCCAGGCCCGGGACCAGGATCAGGACGAGGGCCGCGCCCGCGCCCGCGGCGTGCCAGAGCGCCGCGCCGCGCCGGGCTTCGCGATCCGCTTCGCGCCGGCGCAGCACGGCGTCCAGGAGCACCGGCGGCAGGACGACCAGCGGCGCCACGTGGGCCTTGGTCAGGACGCCCAGCGCGAGCGCCGCGTAGAACAGCGGGAGCGCCCAGCGCGCGCCGCGCTCCGCCCAGCGCAGCCAGCTCCAGGCGGCCAGCGCGCAGAAGAGCGCCAGATGCGCATCGAGGCAGCAGACGCGCGCCTCCTTCCAGAAGACCGGCAGGCTGGCGAGGAAGAGCGCCCCGAAGCCGCCGGCGTAGCGCCGCGCGCGCCGCTGCGCCTCGCCATCGCCGGGGCAGGCCTCGGCCAGCCAGAAGAAGACCAGCCCCACCAGCAAGGCGGAGGAGCCCGCCGTGGGAAGGAGCGCCAGGAAGGTCGTGACGTGCCCGCCGTTGAAGAGTTCGGCGCACAGCGCGATCGCCCAGTAGCCCAGCGGCGGCTTCTCGATCCGGGGCGCGCCGTTGAGGTACGGCACCAGCCAGTCGCCGCGGTCGAGCATCTCCTGCGCGCCGCGCGCGAGCCGGCCTTCGCGGGGTTCGGTGAGCGGCCTTCCGGAAACGGGCAGGATGAACAGGAGGAAGGCCAAGCCCGAGGCGGCGAGCGCCTCGAGCGCAACGCGGCCGGAACCGGGCCCGATGGACGCCTCCGCGACGCCGTTCATGCGCTCGACCCATGCTCCGGATAGTGCGCATTATGTTAAAGCGAGGCGGCGGATTGGCAGCAACCAAAAACCGGGGTCAAGCGGCGCGACCGCTTGCGTGGGCGGTCCCGGGAGCGCCCTGAGAGGCAGGCGCTTCAGGGCGGTTCAATAGATCAGCTTCAGCACTTCGCTTTCCTTGCCCTTGCCGACGTTGAGCACCGCGGTGGAGACGACGCCGAGGCCGACTTCGGTGAAGGCCGGCGTGATCATCCCGCGGTGGTGCCCGGCGTCGGTCCGCCACATCCAGACCGAGTAGGCCGTGTCGCTGCCGAAGCTGGCGCAGTTCTCGGAGGCCACGCCGGCGTAGCCGACCCGCTTGGCGCGGTCGTTGTAGGTCTTGCGCGTCTCGTCGGACGGATGCACGTGCCCGAAGAACTTCTTGGTCGCCTGCTCGTTGGCGAAGTCCTGCGCCATCTCGCGCAGCTTGGGATGGTGCGCCATGGGCCGGATGTTCAGCGACATGCGGTACAGGTTCATCGTCTCGACGCCCTTCGCGGCGTTCGCGTCGTGCCCGCACGGGTTGGCGCGGTTCCAGCGCAGCACTTCGTAGTCGCAGACCGTGCGGAAGAACTCGGCCTCCAGCCCGCTCAGCCCCGCGCCGGCCGCTTTGGCCTCGGCGTATCGCCCGGACGCAAGTTCGCCCAGGGCCTTGCCCAGCGCCGCGAGCTTCGTCTCGTCCGTATCCTCGGCGCCAAGCTTCCCCATCTCTTCGCGCGCCTTCTGGTAGGCCTCGTAGCGCTGCTTCAGTTGCGGCAGCCACTGGTCGAAGGTGCCCAGCGCCGACTGGAGCGTGTAGAAACGGATGTGCGCGGCCTTGTTCTTGGCGCCGCTGCGGCCCACGGTCTCCGCGCGCGTGCCCATCGCCGCCGTCAGCAGGTTGGTCAACTCGTTGAACTTATCGACGCTGGGCCCCACGAGCGCTTCCATGTCCTCGTGCCCGGGCTGCACGTCCTTGTAGGGGTTCCAGCCGCTGAAGGCCTTGGCCGGGATCGCATACTTCGAGTTGTCAAAAAGAAACCCTCTCGCCGCCTCGCTGAGCTTGCCCAACGCTTCGTACTCCTGGACGAGCCGCTCGGCTTTGGCCTTCTCGCCCAGGAAACGGAACATCCCGTCGTAGCTCTTCAGCGCCGTGACCGCGCGCTGCCGAGCCTGTTCGGCATCGTTCTGCGCCGCGGACGCACACGTGCAAGCAAGGAGAACCCCTGCGAGACCGCAAACCAGAAGACCCACTTTCGAATGCTTGAGCATGGGGCACCTCGCTTGAAAATGAACAGGCAGAAGTATGTAACTTAAAGGTTAGCCGTTGCTGCAAGGTTTGCCGGTATATTTTCGATGTAACCGCTTGTCGGAGAATGGGTTAATTCGGAAGGCGCATTTCGTAACAATCTATAAGGCCGTGCGTTGACCCTGGTTCCGCTGCTTTCGACGGTAGCAGCCCGTTGAAAAAGGGGCGCGGCCAGAAAACGAACGATGCTTGTCCAGACCGAGGCGCGACCGAGGAGCATATCCAGAGGAGATCTGTGACGAGGGAGCAACGAAGGGCTGGGCAATAAGCGCCGTTTTATGGCCCGCTCCCTTTTTCAATGGGCTGCTAAACTGGTGCGAACTGGCCGCCCGCGAGGTCCTTCATGTCCGCTTGGAACCTGGTCTTTCTCGACGCCTCCACCTTCGACCGCGAGGACGTCTCCTTTAAGCGCTTCACCGACCGCTACGCCTGCACCTTCCACCGAGTGACGGCCCCCGCACAGACTGCCGAACGCCTGCGCGGGCGGCAGGCGGTGGTGACGAACAAGGTCCAGATCGACGCCGCGGCGATGGACGCCAACCGTGAGAGCCTGAAACTGATCGCCGTCGCCGCGACCGGCACGAACAACGTGGACCTCGCCGCCGCGCGCGCGCGCGGCATCCCGGTCTGCAACGTGGCGGGGTATTCGGGGCCCAGCGTCGCGCAGCATACCTTCGCGCTGCTCTTGGAACTCTGCAATCACGCCGGGCGCTACGCCGAGGACAACCGCCGCGAGGCCGCGTGGTCGAAGAGCCCCTTCTTCTGTCTGCTCACGTATCCCTGCGTCGAACTGCGCGGCAAGACGCTGGGGCTGCTCGGCTACGGCGACATCGGCCGGCACGTGGAGGCCATGGCGCGCGGCTTTGGGATGGAGGTGCTCGTCGCGGCGCGCCGCGGCGCGAAGGAGGTCCTCGCCGGGCGCGTGGCCTTCGACGAGGTGCTCCAGCGCGCGGACGTGGTCAGCGTGCACTGCCCGCTGACGCCCGAGACCAGGGACCTGCTCGGCGCGCGCGAACTGGCGCTGCTCAAGCCCAGCGCCTTCGTGCTCAACGCCTCGCGCGGCGGGATCGTCAACGAGGACGCGCTGCTCGAGGCGCTGAAGGCCAAGCGCATCGCCGGCGCGGGGCTGGACGTGCTCAGCGCCGAGCCGCCGCCGACCGATCATCCGCTCTGCGCCGCCGCCCGCGAGCTGGACAACCTGATCCTCACCCCGCACAGCGCCTGGAGCACGCTCGAATCGCGCCAGCGCCTGCTGGACGAGGTATTTGAGAACGTGCGGGCGTTCGAGGAAGGCCGGGAGCGCAATCGGGTGGGATGAGGCTTGGAGCTTGTCTCAAGGCCGCCTGTCAGGCCGCGTTCTTTACCGGCTCGATATTGTCCATGCCGAACTCGGTAATCTTCATCCCGGCCCCGTTGCGGTTGCCGCACCTGTGGGGTAGAGATGTAGAAGCCTCTTCGGCCTTGGCATGAGCGCTTTCATTACCTCTCTCGGGAGATCGACATGTCCACCACGACGCGCACGGGCGGTTTTCCGGTCGGTTTTCGCCGCGGCTGGAGCGAATGGCAGAAGGACCTGCCCGCGCTGGCGGGCTGGGCCAAGGCGAACGGCTTCGGGGCCATCGACCTGACCGGGGGGAAGACGACGCCCGCCGAGATCAAGACGCTCAAGGACGCCGGGCTGCGCGTCGGATCGGTGGACATCCCGGACTGGTCGCTGCTGATGAGCAAGGACGCGGCGAAGCGCAAGGACGCCGTGCAGAAGATCGCGGCCTTCGTAAAGGACCTCGTCGAGCACGGCGCGCGGGCCTTCTTCACCGTCGCGATGCCCGAGGACAAGGCCTCGCCGATCGCGGAGAACTTCAAGCTGGCCGTCGAAGGCTACGGCGCGCTGGGGCGCGAGATCGACGGGACCGGCGCGCGGATTGTCTTCGAAGGCTGGCCCGGCGGCGGCAGCCACGTCGCGTGCAACCCCGAGACCACGCGCGCGCTCTTCAAGGAGACCGGCTGCAAGGCCCTCGGCGTCAACTACGACCCCTCGCACCTGATCCGGATGGGCATCGATCACCTGCGCTTCCTGCGCGAGTTCGCCGACCGCGTCGGGCACGTGCACGCGAAGGACACCGAGATCTTCCCCGAGGCGATCTACGAGGTCGGGCACGAGCAGGGCAGCGCCTTCGAGAAGGCGCACGGCTTCGGGCGGCACACCTGGCGCTACACCATCCCCGGTCACGGCGAAGCGCGCTGGAAGGCGATCTTCCGCATCCTGGAGCAGGCCAAGTTCGGCGGCGCGGTCTGCGTGGAACTGGAAGACGAGAACTTCAACGGGAGCGAGCAGGGCGAGAAGGACGCGCTGCTGGCGTCGCGGGATTACTTGAAGTACGCGTAGGGAAGTACGATTGGCGATCAGGCGCCGCGCGCCTTGCCTCCGCGCGGACGGTAGGCGACCAGCGTCAGGTCGTCGGGCTTGCTGGGCTTGCCGTCGCGGGGGTTCTCCATCCGCGCGCGCGAGGCTTGGGCCAGGTCCGCGACGGCGCGCTCCAGTGGAAAGCGGCGCAGACGCGCGACGATTTCGTCGCTGTGCAGGTTGTCCCAGAGCCCGTCGCTGGCGAGCAGGACCGTGTCGCGCTCGGCCAGTTCCAGGGCCGCGCCGACCTCGATGCGCATCTCTTCCAGCCCGATCATGTTGCTGACGATGTGCCGCTCCTCGTGATGCAGCGCTTCCTTCTCGTCCATCAGGCCCGATTCGACCGCGTAGCCGGTGGGGGAGTGGCTGACCGTGCGTAGCTTCACCCTTCCGCGCTGGCCCACGGCGAGAATTTCCGTGTCGCCGACATGGTACGGGCGCGCGACGCGGCCCTGGATCTCGACGACAGCCAGCGTGGAGGCTGCGCCGTTGGCGAGTTGGCGCACGGCGGCGTTGGCCTGTTCGAAGCCGTTCAGGATCGCGTCGCGCAGTTCCGAACCCTCGGCGCAGGCGGAGCGGATCACCTTGGCCAGCGTCTCGAGGGTCAGGCGCGAGGCCTTCTCGCCCTGCGGCTGCCCGCCGAAGCCGTCGGCCAGCGCGATTACGGCGCGCTCGGCATCCAGCGGCAGGAGCATCGCGGCGTCTTCGTTGGGGATCTCGGGCCCGTCGCCGCGGCTCGACCATACGGCTGCGCGGCCTCCGGCCAGCTCTCGCACCGCGGGCGCCTGGGTGTCGGCGTCGAGGAAGAACTCGGGGTGCGGCGGCGGATCCGTGCTCACGGACGGAGTCCTCCGTCTGGCCACCAACAACGTGGCGGGCATGTGGGCGAGCCCTCAAGGGTAGGTGTCGCATGCCTAGTATCGGCCGAATGGGTGCGGAAGCCAAAGAGAACCGTGCGGCGCGCGCCGATTCGCGGGAAGGAAGGCTCAAACGCGCGAGTTAATAGCGCAACCCTCGCGCGTGCATTCGGTTGCAGGTGGGGACTCAGACGAACTTGCGCGCGCACCACGGACAGAAACTCCAGAGCTTGCGCGTCACCCCCCAGCGGCAGTGCGGGCAGCGATCGGGCGCCTGCTTGAAGCTCCAGCGCCGGCGCACGCGCGCGCGGCACCAGGGACAGTAGCGGCTGAAGGGCAAGAGAGGCTTGCGGCATTCGCCGCAGTGCGCGGCGTACTCCTGATCGGGAAACTCGCGCTCGCTCCGCGGCCCCACCGCCGCGCCGTAACAGCTCGCGCAAAACTTCCAGTCGAGCTTCACGCCGCGCTTGCAGCGCCCGCAGCGGGCGGGGAAGCGCGAGGGGCCCTTGTAGGTTTTCGGTTCATGCCCGCACCAGGGACAGGCGAGCATCCGTTCGCAGACCGGGCCTTCGCACTTCGGGCAGCTTCCGCGCGTCTGGAGCGCGCGGCGGAAGTGCTTCAGGAAGGTGCGCCGCCGGACGGCTTCCATGTCGATGGGCCGCGCTTTGGGGCGCTTCTTCTTGCGCCGCACGCTGGCCGAGCGGTTCGCGCGCGGCTTCAGGCGCCGGAAGACCTGGAGCATCTGCACGGCGTCGCGGAAGCGCTTCTCTTCCTCGACGGCCAGCGCGCGGCGCAGGAACTCGACCAGTTCCGGGTGGACGCGCTCCTTCAGCCGCTTGACGCCCTTGAAGGGCCAGCGGAAGGGCCATTGCGGCAACTCGCCCGCGAGCATCTGGTACACGATCAGCCCGGCCGAGAAGACGTCGCTGCGCAGGGAGGGCCGGCCCAGCGCCTGTTCGGGGGCGATGTAGCCGACGGTGCCGCTCCCGGAGGCCGAGAGGGTCCGCCGCGCGAACTTGGCGATCCCGAAATCCGCCAAGCGCAGCCGGTTCCCCGGGAAGAGGATGAAGTTCTCCGGCTTCACGTCGCAGTGGATGATCTTCTTGCGGTGCGCGAAGGCGAGCGCCTCGAAGATCTGTTCGGCGTACTCCAGCGCCGCCTTGACCGTGAGGCTCTTGCCCATCCGGTCGCCGAGGGTGCGCTGTCCCAGCGGATAGACGATCACGAAGACGTGATCCACGAACTCGGCGGTCTTGATCGGAAGGATGCTGGGGTGGTCCAGGCGCGCGGTGAGCCGGACCTCCTTGCGGAAGTCCTCCAGCGCCGCCTTGTTCATCAGGTGCGCCTGCGGGATCTTCAGCGCGACGTGGATGCCCTCGACCTTGTCGTAGGCCTTGTACACGTCGGCAAAGCCGCCACGAGCCACCCGAGCCTCGATGCGGTATTTGCCCAGGCTCCGGGGTCGCTTGCCCATGGCGGGGGGAGTTTACGAAGCCCTTACCGGGGCTTCAAGGACCGTAGAATACACTTCCAAACAAAAGTCTGTCAGCAGACGTGTCACTTGGGCAATAACCAAGAACCAATGCTCAAGAACCAAGAACCAAACAAGCTACAAATCAAAAAGCTCAATGCTCAAATACAGGGCTGCGCGGCCCGTGTGTCGAAGGCTTTCCTTCGCAACTTGCAGGTTAAGCTATTGGTAATTTCGGCTTTGAATTTGTGATTTGTTTGGTTCTTGGTTCTTGGTTCTTGGTTCTTGCCTATTGGAATTCTACTCCACCACATTGATCTTCCACTCCGCGGCCTCCGACTCCTTGTAGCCGATCCGGATGGCCTTGGCGCGCAGGGTGGCGCCGCGGGTCAGGCGCAGGGGCTCCGTATAGACCCGCCAACCGGTCTCGCCGTCCGTCCGGTAGCCGATGGAGGCGCCCTGGGTCGGGCAGTGGAGCTGAACCAGGAGCGGGGCGGGGTAGGTCTCCGCGTCCTTCAGGGCCTCCTGTGCGCAGTTGCCTTCCGTGAGCGGGAAGGCCAGCGGCTTGGCGGTCTGGGGCTGCTTGCCGTCAGGATACCAGCGCCGGACCATCTCGGATTCCGAGATGTCGCCGAAGGGGTCGGAGGACTTGCGCCAGGCGTCGAGTTCTGCGCGCAGCCGGAGCAGGGCGCCGGCGTGCGCGGGATCGTTGGCAAGGTTCTTCAGTTCGTGCGGGTCGGCCTGGAGGTCGAAGAGTTCCTCCGGGGGCGGGTGCGGAAGAGGAAGTTCTGGTCGCCCTCCAGTTTGCCCTCGGCGTGCAGGCGGTAGAGTTCCTGCGCGACCGGATGCCGGTTGCGGTACGGCACCCAGGGCAGGTAGGGCGTTCCGGGATAGAAGTGCCGCACGTAGCGATAGCGTGTGTCGCGGACGCTGCGGACCATGTCGTAGGCGTTGTCGTGCCGGTCGCGCGTGCTGTAGACGTACTCGCGGGGCTTTTCCAGTGGGCCCAGGAACGGCTGGCCTTGGCAATGCGCGGGGAGCGGCACGCCGCAGAGCGAGAGGACGGTGGGCCCGAGATCCACCAGGCTGACCAGGCGTTCGTTGCGCGAGCCGGGCTGGAGGGTTCCCGGCCAGCGCACGATCAGCGGGATGCGCGTGCCGGAGTCGTACGGCCAGCGCTTGCGCCGCGGGAGCCCCTCGCCGTGATCGCTCCAGACGAATACGAGGGTGTTCTCCGCCAGCCTGTCGGCCTCCAGTTGGCCCAGGATCTCGCCCAGCCGCGCGTCGGATTCGGCGATGTTGTCGTACTGCCGCGCCAGGGCTTCGCGGGCCTTGCGCGTATTCGGCAGGTAGGGCGGGAGTTCGACGGCGTCGGGATCGGTCCGGAGCGGCTTGTCGGGCTTGGGCCACATCCCGCTTTCGTGGGTAACGGTGGGGTTGAAGACGGCGAAGAACGGCTGCCCGGGCTCGCGCCGGTTGCGCCAGTGGCCGGTTTTGCCGCACTCGTCCCAGGCCGTGAAGGGCGGCGCGAACTGGTAGTCGGTCTTCTCGTTGTTCGTGCAATAGTAGCCGGCCATGCGCAGGTACTCGGGGAAGCACTTCACGTACGGCGGGACGACCGCGTCGTAGGGCGTGGGCAACTCCGGGGTGCGCTTGTCGATGTGCGTCGTCCGCATGTGCTGCGCGCCGAGCGTCGTCGGGTACATGCCGGTGACGATCGCCGCGCGCGAAGGCGCCGAGACGCCGCTGACGCAGAACGCGTTGGGGTAGATGCAGCCGCCGGCGGCCAGACGGTCCAGGTTGGGCGTGCGAGCCAGCTTATCGCCGTAGCAGCCGAAGCGCGGCGTCGTGTCTTCCATGCTGAACCAGAGGATGTTGGGGCGCGTGGCGGGCATGGGACTCCTTTGCGAGTTGGAGGGGCGAAGGACTCAAAATACTTCGATCCCGGTGCGGCGCAAGGCGGCTCGAGTTCCGAGTTCCGAGTTCCGAGTTCCGAGTTTCGAGTTCCGAGTTCCGATAGCCAGGTGCCAAGCGCTAATCCAGAAACCCCTTGACCGGCTCGGCCGCGCGCTGCCGCGCCCGCGCCATAAGGTATGCAAGGCCCATCCCGCCGCCGATCAGCGAGAAGATGCCTCCAAGGAGCCCGAAGACGAGCGTGATGAAGTGCTGCTCGAGGAAGCCCTTCAGGACCGCCTTGTCGGGATTGAAGGGATCGGCGGGATCGTAGTAGACCTCGACCTGCTCCCCCGCCTTGTACGCCGGAGGATTGCTGCTGACCGAGCCCATCATTTGCACCGACCGAGGCGCCTCCACGGCGTCCTTGGGCTCGGGATCGCCTGGGATCGGCGGCGTGAAGCGCACGACCGGCTTATAGCCCTTGCCGCTGCGCACGTTGCTGATGACCTCGCCCTGCGCGGGCGAGAGCTTCTCCAGCGCGCGCCGCTGGTATATCTCCACCCCGCCGGCCACGACGAGCATGCTCAGCCCGACAAGCGAGAAGATCGCGACCAACACCAAAGGCGGTGTGCGCCTGCGCATGGCGATACCTCGCGGGGAAGTTCACTCTACGCGGCGAAGCCGGAACCGCAACTGTCCCGATCGCGCGGGTTCGGTTAAGGGTCTGCCGGCGCGCGACGCCGTGGTCGTCGTCCACCACCAGCACGACGGGTTCGGAGTGTGCGCCGCGAGCGGGGCGCGGTTGCGTTCGCCGGGTCAAGGCAGGTCCTCGCGCGGCCGATCCGGCAAGGCCATAAGCAACCATTTGGCCCATCTCGGAGCGGGCGTTCTCCCGAGCGGTACGGTAAAATGGCTTCGTGCCGCTGCCGGAGAATTGCGCAGGTTCCCGCAGCGAATGTACAGGCGCCCGTGGGATCCTTGAGGAATCGCCATGCTTCGAACGACCGTCCTGCTGCTCCTGGCCGGGCTCGCCGTGGCGTCCGGATGCGGCCAGCCCGGTTCGCCTCCGCCCAAACCCGCCACGCCCCCCGCCAGCCTGGGCGCGTCCGCTCCCGCCGCGAAAAAGACTCCGCCCCACGACGAGACCGCCGGAGAGGCCCCCGCGCCGGCCGGCATGCAGGTCCAGGCCAGCGACGCGCTGGCGGCTTTTTTGAAGAGCTACTTTCAGAGTTGGTCGGATGGGAACATGGCCGCCTACCGCGCGCATTTCCATCCGCAGGCTCGCATCTGCTTCGTCAACGCCGGCAAGGTCCTGTACGCGCTCGACGCCGAGGAGTTCCTCGCCCAGCAGGAGAAGCTCGTCAAGGAATCCAAGGTTCCCATGGAGGAGCGGATCCTGAAGAGCGTGGTCCAGGAAGATGCCCAGGCGGCCAGCGCCGTCGTCCACTGGGAACTGCTGAAGGGCGAGCAGCGCAGCACCGGCGTGGACCGCTTCACGCTGATGCGCAGCGCCGAAGGCCCCTGGACCATCACGTCCCTGATGTTCTACAAGAGCGAGTGACGCAAACTCGGAACGCGGAAATCGAAGCACGGCGAGCCTGCCCTGCGGAATCGGGAAGGCGTTCTATTCATAGGACCTATCGAGCCAAGTCCGCCGCCACGCCCCAGCTTTCCCCGAAGACGAACTCCGCGAGCGGCTTGCGGGCGCGCGGGGCGGTGTCGCGGCCGCGCAGGGCCTCCGGGGCCTGGGCCGGATCGCCCGGGTAGCCGATCGCCAGCGCCGTGAAGGCCTCGTGGTCCTCTGGAATCGAGTAGGCGGCGCGGGCCTGCTCCGGATCGATCCCGATCATCTGGTGGACGCACAGCCCGCGCGCGGTCGCCTCGAAGGTCAGGCTCGCCGCCGCCAGTCCCAGGTCGTGCGCCGCGGCCTTGTTGGGCTTCCCATTGCGCTGGAAGGTCCGCGCGAAAACGCCCAGCGCGAGGACCGGCGCCTGCCGCGCCCAGGCCTGATTGGCTTCGACGAGGCAACCCAGCAGTTTCTTGAAGGCCGCATCCTGCCCGCGCGCGGCCACGATGAAGCGCCAGGGCTGCTCGTTGTACGAGGACGCCGCCCAGCGCGCGGCCTCGAAGAGCGAGTTGAGATCCGCCGGCGCGACGGGGCGGTCCGCGAAGACGTAGGGGCTCCAGCGCTTCGAGAGCAGTTCGTGGATTGGGTGGTCGGGCGTCGCGTGCTTGCTCATGCGAGATCCTTTCACGATTCCGAATTCGGGCGCGTTGAGGGTTGGTCGGTCAGGCTTGCAGCGCGAACCGCTCGACCAGGAACTTTTCCATGCGCTGGAGCGTGGTCCAGAAGTGCGGCGCGGCGTTGAACCAGCCGTGGGGGACGCCGGGGTAGATTTCCAGTTCGGCGTGCGCGCCCACCTCGTCGTAGCGCGCCTTCATGTCGATGGACTGCTTATGCGGCACGGTTTCGTCCTTGTCGCCGTGGAGCAGCAGCATGGGCGGGGCGCTCCTGGTGACGTGCTGCAGCGGCGAGGCCAGTTTGTAGCGCTCGGGCATCTCCTGCACCTGTCCGCCGAGGAGCTTCAGGACCGGCCCGCGCGCGCCTTGCGTCAGCGCGCGGCCGTAGAGGTCCATCACGCCGTTGAAGGGGATCGCGGCGTTGGCGTGGCTGGAGACGCCCGGGCTGCCGCCGTCGCCTTCGAGTTCCGCGTGGCCCGGCGTCAGCGCGACCATCGCGGTCAGGTGCCCGCCGGCCGAGCCGCCGGAGACGGCGATGCGTTCGGGATCGAGCTTCCATTCCCCCGCGTGCGCGCGCACCCAGCGCACCGCGCACTTGGCGTCCTGGAGGCAGGCGGGGAAGGGCGCCACGTCGGTGAGGCGGTAACGGATGCTGGCCGCGAGGAAATCGTGCTTCCAGGCCAGGTAGGCGGCCTGCGCGAAGAACTGCTTCTTGTCCCCGTTCTGCCAGCCGCCGCCGTGGATGAAGACGATCGCCGGGCGCGGGCGCCCCGGCGCCGCCTCGCGCTCGAAGAGGTCCAGCTTCAGTTCGACTTCGCCGCCGCGCCCGAAGACCACATCCTCGCGAAAGCGGACGCCTTCGGGCAGGCTGCGGGTCTGGTTGCCCTTGGTCTGCAACTCGTCCAGGAAAGCGGCAGGGGCGACGTGGGGCATGGCGATGGCTCCTGTGGGAATTACTCAAGGATAGCTTCTCGCGCGGTCACGTACACCTGACAAACCGTTCCGGGCTTACTGCGGTTACGGGCGTTCGTGGTGCGTCTCGGGTTCGGCGTAGGCTTCGTGCTCGGGGGGCGCGCGTTCGGCCGTGGGCCGGGGCGGCGGGTCTTCAAGGTGCCGCACGGCGCGCCAGGCGTGATAGGCGAGCCGGTCGACCCAGCGCATGGCTTCCAACTCGGCGGCGCCGTCCTCGGCGGGCAGCGCGCCCTTGGCCGTTCGCTCCAGCACGCGCGGCCGGTGCGCGCGCCGCCGCTCGGCCAGGCCCTTCGAGTGCCGTTCCAGCACCGCGCGCGGGCTCGGCGCGTCCGCCCCGCGCAACCAGGCGAGCGGCCCTTCCAGCAGAGTCGCGAAGTCTCGCGCCTCGGCGCGGACGTCCTCGTGGCGCCGCGCGTGCTCGGCGTTGCCGCGCTCTCTGGCGGCCTCGGCCAGGCGCTGCAAATGGTCGAGGGTATGCAGCGCCGCGAGGCAGCGTTCGTGGTCGGGCTCGCTGGTCAGCGCCGGCGCGGCCCGGCCGAGAAACGCCCGCGTTTCCGACAGCGCGCGCTCGGCGGCCTCCAGGCGCTCGAGCGCCGCGCGGTCGGCCTCTTGTCCGCGCAGCAATCCCTGAGTCTGCTCCAGGATCTCCGCGGCGGCCTCGCGCAGCGTCCGCCGCGCGGCCTCCACCGCGACCGGCGGGACTTGCAGCAGCGAGGCGTCGAGGTAGCGGGTCAGCGCCGGGCCGCGCTCGGGCACCCAGCGCTCGATGGCCGCCGCGAAACGTCCCAAGAACGGCAGAAAGAGCGCGACGCCCAGCAGGTTGAAACAAGTATGAAAGGCCGCGAGGGTCAGCGCGCCGGCGCTGGGTTCGAGCTTAAGGCTGAAGGCCTCGACCACGCGAATGAAGAGCGGCAGGATGGCGAAGGCGATGGCGCCGGTCACGGCATTGAAGAGGATGTGCGCCCAGGCCGTCCGCCGCGCCGGCGCCGAGGCCCCGATCGCGGCCAGCGCGGCGGTCACCGTCGTCCCGATGTTCTGCCCGATCACCAGGGCCGCGGCCTGCTCCAAAAGGATCGTCCCGCCGTGCAGGGCCGTGAGCGTGGTCGCCACCGCCGCGCTCGACGACTGCATCAGCACCGTCATCGCGGTGCCGATCAGCACCAGCAGCAGCCGCGCGAGCAGGCCCTCGTGCGGAAACGCCGCCGGGTCGATCCGTTGCGCCAGGCCGACCATGCCCGTCTGGAGCGTCGAGATGCCGACGAAGATCAGGCCGAAGCCCGCCAGGGCCAGGCCCGCGCTGGCCAGCCGCGGGTTGCGCGCCAGCAGCCGCGCGACGGCCCCGGCGAAGATCAGCGGCAGCGCCAGCGCCCCGACGTTCAGCTTCAGGCCCAGGAGCGAGACGAGCCAGCCGGTGCTGGTCGTGCCCAGGTTTGCGCCCAGCACCAGCCCGACCGCCTGGGTGAAGCTGAGCAGCCCCGCGCTGACGAAGCCGATCACCGCGACCGTCGTGGCGCTGGAGGACTGCACCAGCGCCGTCACGCCCGCGCCGCTGGCGACGGCCGAGAGCGGCCCGCCGGTAAAGCGCCCCAGCACCCGGCGCAGCGCGTCGCCGGCCAGGGCCTTCAGGCCGTCGGTCATAAGGATCATGCCGAGCAGGAAGAGGCCGATGCCTCCGGCCAGGGACGAGAGCATGGCGTTGGCTCGCTCCGCGCTCGGCCCGCCGGGCTACGCGCCGTAGTCCCGCGATTCCTTGAAGCGCACGCGCGGTTCGGGGGCGTACTCGATCCGCACCGGGCGCGCGCCGTGCGTGACCGAGAGCCGCCCGGCCTCGATCACCAGTTCGTTGTAGGAGCTGTTCCGGGGCGTGGCGAGGATTCCCGCGGCGTCGATCTCCGCGAGCAGCTCGCGGCGCCTGCGCAGCGCCGCGCCCGCGTCGAGCCCCGCGCTGGCCGCCTCGATCCGCGCGACGGCTTTCACCAGCGCCTCGATGCTGCGGTAGCCGTAGCCCGCCGGTTCCAGCCCTGGCCCGCCGCGGTCGAGAAGCTGGAAGTAATCCGGGTTCGGCTCCATGAAGGCCGTGTCGCCGGGGTCCCCGCCTTTCGCGAGAATCGCGTGCTTCACGCCCCGGAACTGGTCGCTGTGCCAGATCAGCCCCGCCGCGCCGGGGCCTTCCGTGTGCAGGACCATGCCCTGCGTGTTCCCTCCCGGACCTTCGTCCGGGTAGCCGAAGCCGTTGACGACGTTCAGGGTCGCCCCGTTGTCCCAGATCACGCGCGCGTCGGTCCAGAGGTAGCCGAGTTTCCCGTTGGGCCAGGGCTGCGGCCTGCTGTGGACGCTCACCTCGACCGGCTTGAGCCCCGTGATGAACGCGACGAGGTCCACGTAGTGGCAGCCGATGTAGGTGAAGGCGTCGGAGTTCTCGCAGGTGCACCAGTTCTGGAAGTTGGAGTGCATGTAGTAGTACTTCTCGATCAGGTGCGCCTGCCCGCACTTGAGTTCGCCGAACTCGCCCGCGCGGTAGCGCCGGCGCGCCATCAGCCCCCGGTCGTCGAAGCGCTTGTGGTATTCGATGCCGACGAAGAGGCCCTTTTCGCGCGCGAGTTCTTCCAGTTCGACCCCCTCCTTGTGCGTGAGCACGAAGGGCTTGACCGTGATCACGTGCTGGCCGGCCTCGAGCAGTTCCCGGATCACCGGCTCGTGCATCTGGTCCGGGAGCGCGACGACGACGCACTGGCGCGGAGCGAGCGACTTCAGCGCCTCGCGGTAGGCCTCGGGCGCGGCCGCGGAACCGCCCTTCCGGTAGTCGGGGAACAACTCGAACGACTGCCCCGGGAAGCCGTTGAGCAGCCGCGGATCCTCGGCGAGCGCGCGCATCGTCGCGGGGCGCGTGCCGCAGACGGCGATCCGCTTCACCAGGCCCTGCCGCTGGAGCTGGTAGATCGAGGGCAGGATCTGCAATTGCGTGATCATGCCCGGGCCGAGGATGGCTACGTCGAGCGGCGCGAGGGCGGGCGGGTGCATGGGCGGCTCCAGGATTCGAATGCGAAAAGAGCACGGTAAACACAGTCCGCGGCGCGGTCAACGCGCGAGCCGGCGCGCCTTCCCGATTGCCGCGCGGCGCGCGCCCGATTAGCATGGCGGCGCCCGCGCCCCGAGGAGAGCCAGCGCGCCCCATGGTCGATCTGCCGTCCCGCGAACCCGTCGAACCGCGCATCCCCTTCAGCCTTGGCTACCTGCTGGCGGTCGTGGCCATGGCGGTCCTGAACGCGGTCTTCTTCGGCCTGCTGGCGCGCAAGTACCAGGATCCCAATAACCCGATCCAGACCTTGCCGATGCTCTGCGTCTTCTTCGGGATCCTGCTGGCCGGCGCGTGCAACCTCTCGGCCTCGGGCCTGGTGCGCTGGATGCGCCGCCGCGAGGTCACCGACCGGATCGTCTTCTTCCTGCTGATCGAGGTGCTGGGCCTGACGCTCCTGGCGCTGACGGTGCCGTACTTCTTCAAGCTGCTCTGGACGACGGGATAGCCCCTTCACGCGCGCCGCGCGGCGCGCGCTATTTCCAGCGCCTGCCGCCCGGCCGGCGCGAGCGCCAGTTTTTTGCCCGCCGACCCGTGCCGCTTCAGGTAGCCCTTGGCGTGCATGGCGAGCAGGTCGCCGAGCAGTTCGGTGTAGCCGGCCTGTTTGAAGCGGCCCCATTGCGGCAGGGCCTGCAACTCCGGCGTGTACTCCTTCATGGGGTCCTTGCGCCCGCCGCGCAGGATACCCACGACCATCGAGGGCGCGAAGCGGCCTTCGTGGGCGCCGATGAGTTCCAGGATCGCCAGCCCGCGCGCGCGCGGCACCTGCCGCGCCCGCAACTCGCCCACGCGGAACTCGCGATCCTTGGAGCGCCAGAAGACCGCGTCGTCGGGGAGGCCCTCGGCGCTGGCCAGATAGACCGGCGGGGCGGAGGCGGTCCGTGTGTCGCCGCCGTTCACGGCGTCATTGACCAGCACCGATTCGGCCAGCGCGCGCAGCTCGGCCATGTTCATATGCCGCAGCGCGCCGTAGTCGTGCAGGTCGCGCCAGGCGTCCGGGATGCCGCGGCTCTCGCTGCCGTGCAGGAAGCGCGCGAGGGCGGTCTTGTTGAGCTTGCCGGCGGCGGCGAAGGCTTCACGGTGTCGGGCGAAGATGCGCGCGGCTTCGTCGCGCGCCGCTTTGCGCCCCACCTCCACGGTGCCGCCCTCGCAGGCGCTGCAATTCCCGCAGCGGTAGCCGGGGTCGTGCTTTTCGCCGAAATAGTCCAGCAGCGCGGCGCGGAGGCAGCGCGTCTCCTTGGCGTAATTCAGCATCGCGTCGAGGCGCCGGTAGTCGGCGTTCTTGCGCGCGAACATCGCGTCGAGGTTCAGGCGGACCTTATCCGCGTCGCCTTCGTCTCGCGCCAGGTTGCCGTCCTCGTCGCGCCAGACCTTTCCCGATTCCTGGAGCGCGTGGACGGCCACGTTGAGCTGCTCGTCGCTGAGATCGAAGTAGCCGGACTTCAGCGCGTCGGGCGGGGAGCCGGTCGGGGCGATGAAGCGGTAGACCTCGCGGACGTCCGCGGCTTCGGGATAGCGGTTGCGCAGGAAGAAGTGGATCAGCGCGGTGTCCTTGCCCGCGTGGAGCAGGATGCAGCGCGCCGGTTCGCCGTCGCGCCCCGCGCGCCCGGCTTCCTGGTAGTAGGCTTCCAGCGCCGGCGGATGCTGGTAGTGGATCACGGCGCGGACGTCCGGCTTGTCGATGCCCATGCCGAAGGCGACGGTGGCCACGGCCACCGGGCGCGCGCCTCCGAGCCATTGCTCCTGCGCCCACTTCCGCCGCTCGGGCGTCAGGCCGGCGTGGTAGGCGACCGCTTCGATGCGGACCTCGCGCAGCTCGCCCACCAGCCGCTCGGCGTCCTTGCGCCGGCCGACGTAGACGATCTGCGAGCCCTGGCCCTTCAGGTCCAACAGGATGCGCTTGAGCCGGCGCGGCTTCTCACCCGCGCCGCAGGGGTGGACCTCGAAGCGCAGGTTGGGCCGGTCCAGCGAGCCGACGAGTTCCAGCGGCTGGCGCAGGCCGAGTTGCGCCACGATGTCCGCGCGCACCAAAGGCGGGGCGGTGGCCGTGAGCGCCAGCACGGGGGCGGGGCGGACGGCGTCCGCCACCGGCCGCAAGCGCGCGTAGCTGGGCCGGAAATCGTAGCCCCACTGGCAGACGCAGTGCGCCTCGTCGATGACCAGCAGCTTCGGCGCAAGGCGCGCCAGACGTTCGCGGAAGGCGGCTTGTTCGAGCCGTTCGGGGCTGACATAAAGGAGCGCGGCCTCGCCGCGATGGAGGCGTCCCAGCGCCTCATTCGCCTCGCGCGCGGAGAGGTTCGAGTGCAGCGCCACCGCGCCGGCGCGGCCGGCCCGGTTGAAGGCGTCCACCTGGTCTTTCATCAGCGCGATCAGCGGAGAAACGACGACGGTGAGCCCGTCGAGCAGCGTCGCGGGCAACTGGTAGGTGAGGGATTTGCCGCCGCCGGTGGGGAGCACGCCCAGCGCGTCGCGCCCCTTCAGCACCGCCTCGATCAGCTCGCGCTGCCCGGCGCGGAACCCCGAGAAGCCGAAGCGCTCGCGCAGCACGTTCTCCAGGCCGGATTTCGATGCGTTCATGAAGGTGCAGGTTACGCCGTGCGCGCGGAGGCGTCCAATCCCCGGCGCGGCCCTATGCTTGCTTCGCCCCACAGGCGGCATAAGCTACGTGCATGGCAAATCCGGAAGGTGCGCCCTCCACTGGGCCGGTCCCCGAACGCCCGATCATCGCGGTGACGATGGGCGACGCGGCCGGCGTGGGCCCGGAATTGTGCCTGCACCTGCTTGAGCAGACCTCCTTCTCCCAGCATTCGGTCCCGCTGGTGATCGGCTGCCGGACGGTGTTGGAGCAGGTCGCGCAGCGGCTCGGTCGCGCCCTTACGGCGCCGGTGTTGGACAAGTTCCCCGAGCGGCTCGACGGGCCGGCGGTGCTGGACCTCCCGGAACCCTTCCGCGGCGTTTCGGTCGCCCCCGGGCGGGTGCAGGCGGCCTGCGGTTCGGCGGCGGCGCGCTTCATCGAGGCCGCGGCGCAGGCGTGCAAGAACAAAACCTGCGCGGCGATGGTCACCTGCCCGATCAGCAAGAGCGCGCTGAACCTCGCGGGGATCCAGTTCCCCGGGCACACCGAGATGATCGCGAGCCTGACCGGCGCCCGCGACATCGCCATGCTGCTCTACAGCGAGAAGCTCGCCGTGACCTTCGCCACCATGCATCAGTCGCTGCGCAGCGTCCCCGAGGCGCTGAACGTGGAGCGCATCTGCCGGGTCGCCACGCTGCTGAACCAGAACCTGCGCCTGCTGCGGACCGACCGCAAACCGCGCCTGGCCATCCTGGGCCTCAATCCACACGCCGGCGAGGACGGGCTCTTCGGCGACGAGGAAGTCCGCATCATCAAGCCCGCCGTCCAGCGCCTGCTCAACCTGGGCCTGGATGTCGAAGGCCCGCTGCCGCCGGATACGGGCTTCACGCCGCAGGCGCTGCAGCGCTTCGACGGCCACGTCGCGCTCTACCACGACCAGGGCAGCATTCCATTCAAGATGTTCGCTTTCGACTCCGGCGTGAACGTCACGCTGGGGCTCGAGATCGTGCGTACCTCCCCCGACCACGGCACGGCTTACGACATCGCCTGGCAGGGCAAAGCGCGCCCGGACAGCTTCATGAGCGCCTACGCCCTCGCCGCGCGCCTGGCCATCGCCCGCTTCCGCCACGCTTCCGGCCGCAAGGCCGCGCAGACGGCGTAGGAACTGTGAACTGTCGCCTGTAATCTGTAATCTGTAATCTGTGAACTGACCCACTCTGGCCGGCTGGAGGAGTGCGCTTCAATGAGCTTGAATAATCAGGAATGGGATAACGGGTATGCCAAGGGTTTTTATGAACTGGCCGTCTATCAGAAGGCCCGGGATTTGAGCAGGGACCTTTTCGCGTTGAGCAAGAGCTTCCCCAAGTCGGAGGAGTTTTCGCTGGTATCCCAGATGCGCAGGGCGTCCCGATCCATCGGCGCGCAGATTGCCGAAGCCTGGGCCAAGCGGCGCTACGAGAGGAGCTTTGTGAGCAAACTCACGGATGCCGATGCCGAACAAATGGAAACGCAACATTGGATCGTAGTGGCGGTGGATTGCGGCTTTCTCGATAGAGAAGCGGCGAAGCCCCTCTTTGCGCGTTGCCGGGACATTGGAAAGATGCTGAATGGGATGATGGGGCAATCCCATAGTTTCTGCGGATCTTCTGGCTTGGCACAGGAGGAAGCCAGCATCTATCCTGCCGATACATTTGTCGAAGAAGCCGCTGATCCCCTGTAAAACCTTTTTGCGTTAAGACTCCACTCGTTCCTTCTTCAAGGTGCCAGTGTTGTAGTCAGATTACAGATTACAGATTACAGATTACAGGTGTGACTTGTCCATCAAACGCTCGCCCGCCGACTTCATCGTGGATGAACTCCTCAAGCCAGGCTTCCGGCCGGAAGCGCGCGAAGGGCCGTTCGCCGTTTATCGCCTGAGCAAGGAAGGCATGGCGACGCCGGAGGCCGTCGGGCAGTGGGCGCGGAAGTGGAAGATCAAGCCCGGCGCGCTCGCCTACGCGGGGCTGAAGGACAAGTACGCGCGTTGTACCCAGCACGTGTCGCTGCGTCTGGCCCTGGCCGGCGGCGCGCCGCCCGAGCGCGACGGGGAATCGCACTGGAACGTCGAGCGCCTTGGCTGGGCCAAGCGGCACGTGCAGGCCGACGACCTGGCCGGCAACCGCTTCCGCATCGTCGTGCGCGGCCTTCACGCTGCCGAGTGCGCGGGGATGGACCGCGCCATCGAGTTGCTGCGCGTGCCGGACCGTCCCGCGCTGCGCTTCGTCAATTACTTCGGCGACCAGCGTTTCGGCTCGGCGCGCCACGGGCAGGGCTTCGTCGCGCGGCTGCTCGTGGACGGAGATTTCGAGGGCGCGCTGCAACTGGCGCTCTGCGCCGAGGCGCGCAAGGACCGCCGCGAGGTCAAGGCCTTCAAGCGCGCGCTGACGGAAGGGTGGGGGCGCTGGCAGGAGGTGCTGCCCAAACTGCGGCGCTGCCCCGAGCGGCGCGCCATCGAGCACCTGGCCCAGCATCCGGGCGACTTCCGCGGCGCCTTCGGCTGGCTCCCGTACTTCCTGCAGCAGATGTGCGTTTACGCTTACCAGTCGCACCTCTGGAACGCCGTCGCGCGCGGCCTCGCGGCGCGCTGCGAGGGCTCGCGCTCCGAGCGCATCGTTGCCGACGATCCCTTCGGCGTGATGCTCTTTCCGGCGGCGGCGGCCGTGCCGGCGGAATGGGCCGAGTTGGATGTGCCGCTTCTCTCGCGCAAGACCGAAATGAAAGAGCCGTGGGCCGAGGTCGCGCGCGAAGTCCTCGAAGAGGAAGGGCTGGACCTGAACAAGCTGCGCATCCCGGGAGTGCGCCGGCCGTTCTTCGGCGAGACGCCGCGGCGGCTCTTCGCGGAAGCCGCGGAATTCTCGATCGCTCCGCCCGTGCGCGAGGGCCAGGAGCCGCTGGCCGCCCGCACGCTCGAATTCGTGCTCCCGCCCGGCGCCTACGCCACGGTCCTGCTCCGCGCGCTGGGGCAGTAGTTCGTATCGCCATGGCGCATGGAATCGTGCGGATCGGGAAAATCGTCCTCCAGGTTCAATCGCCGCCCACGCAGACCACGCCGCCGTCGGCGAGCGCGACGATGACCTCGCCGCGCCGCGTCAGGCACAGCCCGTCCGGCACGGGTTCGCCGGGCAGGGGGAAGGACCAGAGCGTCGAGCCGTCGGCCCGCGACAGCGCCTCCAGGCGGTAGTTCGAGCCCGGCTGGTTCTTCAGCCGCTCGCCCCGCGTCACCAGCACCGCGTTCTTCGCCAGCACGCAGCCGAAGCTCTCGAGGTCGCGCTGCCCGGTCTGCCGCCAGCGCTCGAACGGCTGGAAGGCGTTGTGGCCCACGTCTGAGCCCCCGTAGACATGGCCGCCCTGGCCCTCGAGGGACTGGCGCACGCCTTCGAAGCCCGCCAGCAGCTTGGGCAGGTCGTAAGCCACGACGGTCTCGTACTGCGAGTGCAGCACCAGAAGCTCGCCGTCCCAGGCGGGCGGGACGAAGGAGGACTTGAGCGGCGCGAACTCGGGGAAGCGCGGCCGGCCTTCCTCATCCAGCCCGACGAACGTGTAGTGGTCTCCGCGGTACGGCCGGCTGCGTTCGGACGAGTCGCGGTAGGCGAGGGCGCCGCCGAACCAGACGATCTTTCCGCCCAGCACGCCGAGGTCGCGCCCGCGGTTGGTCTGATACCCCGTGCGGCGCTTGTCCTGCTTCGGATCGACCTTGGGGAAGTCCGCCAGGTGGTTGGTCCAGGCCCCGGTCTCGGGGTCGAGAACCGCATTGGGCGCGTTGCCGGTGCGCAGCCAGAGCCGGCCGCCGGCGAGGGCGAGTTCGCCGTTGGCGGGCATGCCGTGTTTCAGGTAAGGGCGTTCCTTGTCCTCGAGGCCCCGGCCCAGGTCGCAGGCTTGCCAGCGCCGCGCGCCGGTGGCCGCGTCGAGCGCGACGACGTGGGTGCCGAACTCGCCGCACAGGCCCGCCGCCGCGTACAGCGTGCCGCCGTCCACGAGCACGCTGCCGCTGACCGGCCACGCGCTTTGCAGGTAACCGTAGGCGTGCAGCAGCCGTTCGTGCGGCGCGGCGCGGTAACGCCAGAGCAGCGCGCCGTCGTCGCTGGAGAGCGCGTAGACCCAGCCGTCGCAGGAGCCCACGAAGACGCGCCCGCCGGCGATCTGGGGTGCGCCCAGGACCGCGCCGCCGCAGGCGAAGCGCCAGCGTTCCTGGCCGTTGGCGCCGTCCACCGCGCGGACGATCCCGTCGCTGCCGGCCCAGAGCACGAGAGCTCCCACGGCCAGGGGCGGCGCGAGGCGCCAGGCATCCTTGCTGGTGAAGACGTTGGCGTCGAACGCGGGGAAGGGGTGCGCGGGCGTGTAGCGCCAGCGTTCCTTGGGCTGGGAAGGCGCCTCAACCGGCGAGGCGGCGCCGCGCGCGGGGCCGCCCCGGCGCATGGGCCAGTCCCCGGCCTCCGGCGCGAGCGCGCCGGGCCGGCCGGCGCCGGCGACGAGCCGGCCTTCGTCGGGACCCGGCGCGTGGGGGTCGAGGTCTCCGCGCGAGGTCCGTGCGACGAAGCCACGGAGGTCCAACCAGCAGAAGCATTCCCCTGGGAAGGCGACCAGGGTCCCGTTCGCGGCGAAAGGCGGCGAGGCGCACGCGGACTTGTAGAGCCCGCCATCGCCCTGCCCCAACAGTCCTCCCGGGTACCCGGTGAAGCCCCCGCAGCCGGAGGGGGGCAGGCGCGTGCCCTTGATCGGCGCGCCGGTCTCCGCCGAGAGAAACTGCGCCCAGCCGATCTTAGGCTCGGTGGCCTTGGTCGGCGGCACGATCACCTGGCGGTCGCGGACGAGGTAAAATTGCAAGTCGCGCTTGGCGGCCTTGATGTCCACCTGCCAGAGCTTCCGCCCGTCGGCCAGCGCGTGCGCGGTGAAATTGGCGTGCTCGTAGAGCCCGCAGAAGTAGGTCTCCTCTGCGATCAGCGCGGAGGCGCGGCGGTTGAGGATGAACTTCCCGTCGAGCCCGTCCAACTCGGCCGCCGCCGCCGGGCGGTCGTCGGGAACCTGCCACAACGCCTTCCCGTCGGCCAGCGCGAGGCAGCGCACGTGCTTCGACGGGGCGGTGTAGACGAGCTTCCCGCCGGCGGCGGCGAGCGAGGCGTAGTGCGCGCCCTCGGGGGTCTCCACCGTCCAGGCCGGCTTCCCGCCGGCCAGGTCCCAGGCCGCGAACACACGCGCGCGCCGCCCGCACTGCCATTCCCCCAGTTCCTTCCGGCCCTCGGGCAGGCTCTCGCGCGGACCCAGCGCGGCCAGCAGCTTGCCGTCGCAGACCGCGAGCCAGCCGGCTTGAAGATTCGACCGCCCTTCCAGCGTCCAGCGCCGCCGCTCGGCGCCCGTCGCCGCGTCCAGTTCCAGGATCGCGCCGAGGTCCGCGGGATCGGCCATGAAGAGCGCCTCGCGCGTGGCCACCGGCGGGTAGGCGTAATCCTTGGCCAGTTCCCTGCGCCAGAGCACGCGGCCGTTGAAAACGTTGCGCGCCGTCAGCTCGTACTCGAACTTGCCGCCCATCTGATACAGCCCGCTGACGAGGGAGAAGAGCCGCCCGCCGGCGCAAACCTGAAAGCCGTTGTGCGTCGCGAAGTACGGCTTGGCGAGCCATTGGACGAAGTAGGGCGGCTTGAGCGCGGTGTCGTTCGAGTACGGGTTCTGGCCCGCGTCGTGCCAGGCGTGGCCCCAGTCGTCGCCGCCGGCCAGGGGCGGAGCGGTGAACGTCAACCAGGTGCCGAACGCGTTGGCGGCGATGCGGGGGTTGGCCGCCTCCAGCCCCTCGCTCCAGGCCTTCAGCGCCGCCTCGCTCAGCGTCCCCGGGCGGCCTTTCGCGAGCCCCAGCACCGCGCGGCCGGCATAGGGAGAGAGCACGCGCAACACCTCGGCGCGGGAGAGCCGCGCGAGAGAGGCGTCGGTCAGGTCCGTCGCGACGACGAGATCGGCGTAACGGTCGGCCAGCGGGCTGCGTTCGACCGGCCCGCGCTCGATGAAGACCCGCCGGCCCAGCAAGCCCGCGGACTCGGCGGCCTTGGCAAGCGCCTGCGCCGGGGCGTCGCCTGGGATGCGCGTGACGACCCACAGCTCCGAGGCCTGGGCCAGGGCCAGCGCCGGCCCGCCGTCGGCGTCGAAGACGCACGCCACGCCCGCGCGCGCGCCCGAGGCCTCGAGCAGGCTCCGGGCCAGCGCGGCGTCTTCGGCCGCCGTAAGACCGGCGCAAAGGAGGATCGCGAGTAGCAGGCAAAAGCGCGGAATGTTGCGGCGCACGTTCTGGGTCTCCCGGCCGCCCATACAGGCGCATACACCCACGGGAGGTACGTAGCCGCTATTTCGATGCTATGAGTGCGTCCTAAAACGTCTCGCGGCCGTCTTCGGGCGGCGGGCTTCGCGATGCGTCGTTGGCCTCCTTGCCGTATCTTTCTCCCGATACGGCTCGTTCGGCCGCCTCGCCTCGCTCGCCCGGCGCTCCGAATCCGTCTCGCGATCCGGTTTTAGGACGCACTCTATGTGTGCTCTAGGCGGTACTCAGGGCTCGAACTTGCCCAGTTCGACGACCGTGCGCTGCCAGGACCACTGGCCGTGGTCGAGGCTGCCGGCGTCCATGCGCCGGGCGTAATCGATCTCGACCCATTCGCCCTGGCCCAGGGCCTTCAGGCCGTTCATCAGTTTGAGCACCTGTCCGGGGGAGCTGTCTTCGAACTTGAGATCGTTGATGCCCAGGATCAGGTCGCCGTGGCGGAGGCCGGCATGGTAGGCGGGGCTGCCCGGATGCACGTCCCAGACCTCGACGCCCTGGGGCCGGCCGGCCGGGGTATCGGCGTCGGCTTCGACGCGGTAGACGGCGCCGAGCAGGCAGTTGGCGGGGCGCGAACATTCGCCCAGGCAGGTGAAGGGCTTGCGCTCCAGGTCGCGCGCGATCAGCGCCATCAATTCTTCGGGGCTCTTCAGCGTGCCCGGCTCGAAGGTGCGCGGCCGGCGCGGCGTCTGCGGATCCACCATCATCAGCGGCCCGCTGGGCAGCCCGGAGAGCGCGACGTTGCCGAGGGCGCGAATCGGGCGCCGGGCGCCGTCCAGCATCTTGCGGATCTCTTCCGGCGCCGCTTCGGGGCCGCGGGAGGCCACGGCCGGCTCGTCCATGCGGGGCTGGAGCGCGCGCGGGCCGAAGACCACGCTGGTCAGCAGCACCATCGCGGCGGCGGCGGCCATGGCGCCGGCGGCGCTCAGCCAGCCGTGCCGCCGGGCGGCGGGCAGGTTCGGGCGCGAAGGCGGCGCGGCCAGGCGCAGCACGGGCGAGACCCCTTCGGCCTCTTGCATCCGCCGCCGCGCGCGGGAACCGTAATCGTCGAAGGCCTGCGCGGGCAGTTCGCCGACCTCGAATCCGGAAAAGAGCGCGCCGACGCCGGCGAGGTCTTCAAGCGCGCCGCGGCAGGCCGCGCAGGCTTCCAGGTGCGCCTCGTACCGCGCGCGCGCGTCCTTGCCGGCCAGCGGATGCTCCGCGGGGATGCCCGCTTCGCCGCGCCGCAGGTCCAGCAGTTCGCTCAGGCACTCGCGGACTTCGGCGCACCCCGGAGCGTTTGAATCGCGATCGTGTTCCTGCACGTCCATCACCCCCTGCCTGTCTCTCGGACGCCGGGGCTCGGGAAGCCTTCGAGATTCCCGCGCCGCGTCCGCCGCCATCCCGTCAACCCGAGAACCCCCGCCGCTTGAGCTTCTCCTGCAGCTTCTTGCGCGCGTAGCTTAGCCGCGACCAGACCGTGCCTTCGGGCACGCCCAGCATCTCGGCGATCTCCGCGTGGCCCAGCCCTTCCACTTCCTTCAGCACGAAGACCTCGCGGTGCTTCTCGTCCAGGCTCGCCAGCGCCTCCTGCAGCGCGCCGCGCAGCGTGTCGCGCTCCAGCGCCGTGAGCGGTTCCTCGCGGGCCTTCTGCTCCAGCGCGTGAAGTTCTTCGAGCGTCCCCAGCGCCGCGTCCTTGCGCGACGAGCGCCGGTAGTGGTCGTGTACCAGGTTCAGCACGACCCGGTAGAACCAGGTCTTGAAGGCGCCCAGGCCTTCCATCTCGTGGACGTGCCGGTACAGGCGCACCAGCGCTTCCTGGGAGATGTCCTCGGCCAGGTTGGTGTCGGCGACCGAGCGGAGCGCGAGGTGGTAGGCCATTCGCCCGGCCAGCGGAGCCAGCTCGTCGAAGGCCGCTTCGTCCCCCTGCCGGAAGCGCTCCACCAGGGAAAGGAGGCGGCGATCCAGCGCCTCGCGCCCGGCGTCGGGCGTGCCCGCGCGGCGGTCGCTGGAAGGAAGCTTGCGCGTGCGTTCGCTCGCCAAGACGGTTCCTGGGGGAAGGCGGGCATGCGAAGCAGAACCGGCAGCGCGCCGGACCCCTTCGCCGAGACCCCAGGATACCGGGTGCACGAACGAACGTTCAAGCCCGATTCGTTGAGACATGGAGCAATGCGACCCTAACGAGTTCCTATCAGGCATTTTTCCTGAAAGGAATTGGCCCAACCTCATTTCCACAGACGCCAGGGTCACGGGAATCTTGGATAAATCGCGGGAAGAGCATTCGATTCAGCGTGTTGCTGGGAAATTCCAATAACCGGTCGGCAGTTGCCTTGGCCCATCTGACGGCAATCCTACGAATGCCAAGTGAGAAGCCGAATTCAGCCTCCGCCCGCCGTCTTGAACTTTGCCGCGCCTGACGCTACAACTCATTCGCGCAAACATGGTTAGCTTCTCATGGGCACGGGCGGCCTCCCCAAAGGGCCGAAGGTGCCGTGTCCGGGAGCCGCTGTCGAAAACGTATGGATCATCACGGACTTATCGCACCGGGCAGCGTCGCGAATCTGTTCAAGGAACTGGCCGAACAGAACGCCACCGGCATTCTCTCGCTCACCTCCTCGATGGGCGAGAAGCGCATTGCCATCGACCACGGGCAGATCACCGTGGTCTCCGACCGCCTGGCCGAGCGCGCCCGCATCGGCGACCTGCTCGTCATCCGCGGCAAGCTGACCGACGAGCGCCTCGAGGAGGCGCTGGAAGCGCAACGCCAGATCGAACCGCGGCCCAAGCTGGGCGAACTGCTGGTCAACCGCAAGTACGTGATCCAGGACGACATCGATGCCGCGCTCAAGTTCCAGCTCGAAGAGGAACTCCTGGAGGTCTTCGACTGGCGCGACGGCGAGTTCGACTTCGACATCAAGGGCAGCGCGGTGGACCTGATCGCGGTCGTGACGAGCGAGGGCGAGCAGGGCGAGCAGCGCGTCCACACGCTGAAGGTCAACCCGCGGGCGCTGATCGAGGAATCCGCCTCGCGCCTGGCCGAATGGGAGACGATCCGCGAGCGCCTGCCCACGCCCTACCAGTGCTTCGAGATGACCGAGAAAGGCAACGAACTCTATCGCAACGCGCAGCCGGGCAACCAGCGCATCCTGCGCCTGATCCGCGAAGGGCGCACGATGGAGTCGGTGATCAAGCTCTCCGCGCAGGGCCGTTTCCAGGTCTGCAAGGGCGTGATCCGCTTCCTGGACGACGGCTGGATCGCGCCGTATCCGACCTCCAAGCTGCGCTTCCTCGCCAGCGAACACCGCGTGCAGGGGCGCTTCACCGACGCGCTCAACATCTACCGCCGCCTGATCGAATCCACGCGCGACGAGGCCGACCGCGAAGAACTCAAGCGCATGCTCGACCAGACCGCCGAGGCCAAGCTGCGCGCCGAACTTTACCAGGACCAGCAGAAGGATGCCGTCAGCCACAAGAAGGCCGCGGAGTCCTACCTGCGGCGGCAGAAGCTGCGCCAGGGCGTCCTGGTCGCCATCGCCCTGGGGCTATTCTCCTACGCGATCTACACCTACATCCTGATGGGCCGGCGCAACATCCTGCCGGACGAATTCCTCGCCGCCATCGATCGCGCCGCCGCCGCGCGCATCGAACAGCGTTACGGGGACGAGATCGAGATCTGGGAGGAGTACGCCGCCTCCCTGGACGATCCCAACAGCGAACTCTCGGAGCAGGTGCTCAAGCGCTACGAGGAGGCGCGCACGGCCTTCCGCAGGCAACTCGACTACCGCTTCGACGAGGCTTACCTGCTCGAGGAGAAAGGCCAGTTCAACGACGCGCGTGCGGCGTACGAAAACCTGCGGAAGAAGTACCCCGACAGCCACCTGGGCGAGCCCCTGGAGCAATCGCTCAAGCGCGTCAACGAGAAGCTCGAGGGCCAGCGCGCGACCCGCGAGATGGGAGACTGGCGCAAAAAGCTGGATGCCGCCCTCGCCCTCGAACAGGACCGCCGGCTGCAGGCCGCCTTCGAGCGGCTCACCGAAGTCTCCGAAAAGGGCCTCCTGGACCCGGAGATGCGCCAGCGCGCCAGCGAGGCCCTGGAGCGGCTGCGCGCGATCCAGGCGCAGGCCCGCGCCGCCTTCGAGCAGGCCGAAGACCTGCTGCGCAACCGCGACGCCGCGAGGGCCCTCGACAAGTACGGCGAGGCGCGCGGGCTCTGGCCCGAATTGCCCATCGCCGAGCAGGCCGCCGGCAAGCTCGCCGAACTCCTCAAGCGCCGCGGCGAACTCCGCGACGCGCTCAACCAGGCCCGCATCGAGGAGAACCGCGGCGCGCTCCAGGCCGCCATCGACCAGCTCGTGAAGATTCCCGGGAGCTACCCCGAATTCGGCGAAGAGACGAAGGATCTGGCCGAGCGGGTCAAGACCCTGGCCGCGCAGCTCAAGGAGGCGCAGGAACTGCTGGCCAAGGCTCAGGCGGCCGAAGAGGCGCAGAACCTCGACGCGGCCTACAAGCTCTACGAAGACCTGCTGCGGAAGCACCGCGCGTTTCTCGGCGCGCAGGAGGTTACGCTCCCGGCCGTCGTCGAGACCGATCCTCCGGGGGCCGCGGTCAAGGTGGATGGGCGGGCCGCGGGCGTCTCGCCGCTGGTCCTGCGCGTCCCGGTCTCCGCCACGCGCACGCTGGCGATCTCCCACGAAGGATACGCGCCGGTCGAACGCATCGTGCGCGCGCTCACCACCGAAGACCTGCGCGTGCGGATCGCGCTGGGCCGCGCCGCGCTGCGCCAGGTCAATCTGCGCAAGCCCTGCTTCGCCCCGCCGGTCGTGCTGGGCGGGACGCTCCTGGTCGCCTCCGGCGCCACGCTCAACGGGCTCGGCCTGGACGGGCAACTCAAGTGGACCAACGAACGGGTCGTGGACGACTCGGCCGGGCGGCGGCCCGACAGCGACGGCTCCGGCCGCGAGGTCTTCGTGGACGATCGCTCGTGGTGGTACTTCCGCGAGCCCCCGCAGGCCTGGGACCCCGCGCACTTCTTCGTCGGCACGCGCCAGCGCAAGCTCTGGAAGCTCGATTACGCCTCGGGCAAGGGCGAAGTGCTCCTGGAACTCCCCGTGGAGACCGTGGGCGGGATGCTGCTGCGCCGCGACACGCTCCTGGCCGGCAAGACCATCCTGGCGCTCGTCTGCGCGGACGGTTCGGTGCGCGCCTACGACGCCGAGCATATCGCGCGCCCGCTCTGGCAGGAAAAGATCGATCCGGCGCCGGCGCCCAACGGCTCGCCCCTGGCCGGGGCCCTCTACGCCGGGCGCGGCGTTTTCGCGACGGTCTCCAGGGGCGGCGAACTGGTCGGCTGGCGGCTCGAGGACGGGCGCAAGGCCTGGACCCTCAGCCTGGGCGAGCGCCTGCGCCAGTCCGGGCTGCCGGGCGGCGACCACCCCTGGGCCGAGGAGACCCTCTGCCCCTTCGTCACCGCCGCCGGCGGCCTGATCGTGGCGGACCTCAGGAGCGGGCGCAAGACCTGGAGCTACTCCAGCAGCGATCCGCGCAACCGCCTGGAATACGCCGTGCCCGGGCCGAAGGGTCTCTACGCGCTGACCAAGAACGGCGTCCTGCGCAAATACCCGCGCTCCGCCGGCGGCGAGAATCCCCGGCCCGACTGGGAGAAGCCCCTCGACGACCTCGGCCCGCCCCCGGCGCTGAACGGCGAGCACGTCTTCGTGGCGAGCAAGAGCGGCCTGGTCTACGCGCTGGACGGCGAAGGCAAGCAGCGCTGGCGTTTTCAGTGCGGCGGCGAGCCGACGCACCTCACCGTCGCCGGCGAGAAGCTCTACGTGGTCACCAAGGAAGGCCAGGTGGTCCTGCTCAACGCGGATTGACCCGCGCGGCTGCTATTTAGCGTGCATCTCGCGATCCGGTTTCAGGACGCACTCTTATTCGCGCGGCGCAGCATGAAGCTCAGCGCCTCCTTGGCGCAGGCGTCGCAGTAGCCGTACTTCTCGCGCATCGTCTTCAGCGTAGCCTCCACCCGCGGCAACTGCGCCTTGGGGACCAGCGCGGCGTCCTCGGTGCCGGAGGAGAGGATGTAGCGCGCGAGCGTCTCCAGGTCCTTCTGCTTCTGCTTGTAGTAGCTCCCGCGGAGGTTGTAGATCAGGTCCGGGAAGACCTCCGCGTAGGAGAGCTTCACCTTGGGGTGCTCCAGGGACCATGCGGCGATCTTGGTCATCACGTTCTTGCGGAAGGACTCGGCCGGCTCTTTCAGGTCCATCAGCTTCTCCAGGCCTTCCATGACGCTGGCGCTGGCCGGCTCGTAGACGCCGGACCGGGGGTTCTCGATCTTCTCGCCGGAGACGAAGCCGCGGACGTGCCGGAAGTATTCCTCGACGCGCCGTTCGAATTCCTTCTCCTCGATCAGCTCCATCGAGTCGTAGGCCTCGACCATGACCCAGCGGTAGTACTCGTCGGTCACCTCGTCGATGAAGGCCTCGGGATCCTGGTATCCTTCGTCGGGCTCCAGGCGCAGGAAGTCGTAGACGCTGCGGTCCTTCAGGAGGTTTTCCAACTCCTGGAACACGGCCAGCGGGGAGAGGCACTTCTGGTCGCGGTTCTGGACGGCGTCGGCCAGCAGCGCGCGCATCTCGCGGGCGGAGGCCCCGCGGCGGCCCTCGTAGGCCGCGCAGACGAAGTTCTCGAACTCCGCCAGGGCCTCGTTGAACTCGTCCCTAAGCTGCGGCACGGCCGCCAGCAGCGCGCGCTTCTGGTCGGTGTTGAGCCGCTCCGGCGCGCGGTGCTCGCCGTAGAGCCGGGCCTTCTCCAGGGGCGTGAGCTTCTTCAGGATCGAGGCCACGTCGTCGTCGTAGTTCTCCGGATCGGGCCGGCGCAGCCGCGTCATCACCGACCACAGCGCCGCGACGTCCAGGGTGTGCGGGGCGACATGGCGCTCCCCGCGCAGCTCGTCCAGGAAATCGCGGTAGACCTCGCGCTCCTTGCGCCACTCCAGCAGGTAGCCCATGCGCGCCAGTTCGATGCGGCCCTTGAAGCTGGTGAAATCGGGGTTGGCCTTGAACGCGGAGAGGTACTTCTCGTTGCAGGTGCCCATCATCACCACGTTCAGGTGCGCCAGGACGTTGCGCAGCGTCACCGTGCCGCGCTCGCAGGTGTTCAGCAGGTACTTGTTCATCTCCAGCGGGCGCTTGAGGATGTCCGAGTATTCCACGATGCCGCCGCTCGCGTCGATCAACTCCCCGTTCAGCTCCATCAGTTGCAGGCCCGAGAGCACGGGCGGGAGCGCCGCGCCCTGCTCGAAGGTGATGGGGCGCGCGCCGCCGTCGGTGTGCTGCTGGGGCTCGATCGCCGCCGAGGCCACGCGGAAGCGCTTCGAGACGAAATAGCGCTCCACCTGCACGTGCCGGATCACCTGCATCCAGTCGCCGCGGTAGGCGTTCACCAGCGCCTCGAAGATCGCCTTGCTCTTGGCCGAAAGGTCGCCCTCGCGCAGGTAGTCGCCCTTCAGCCGCTCCACGCTTCGCGCGTCGCCCTTGCGCTCCTCGAGCAGGCGGTCCAGGAGCCGCTCGCGCTCGGCCCGCGGGATCAGGAAGATCGGGTGCTCGCGCAGTTCGTTCACGATCCGGCAACTGATCAGGTTCTCGTCGGCGAAGACCAGGCTGTCCTTGGGCAGGTCCGCGCGCGCGGCGAAGCCCATGTGGCTGGAGCCTTCCAGGCGCTCGGTGAAGAGCCAGTTGAAGCTGAAGACGGCGCCCTCGTCGAAGCGGCTGTAGGCCTCCAGCGCGCGCACCAGCAGGTCGATCAGCGTGCTCTTGCCCGAGCCGTTGGGCCCGTGCATCAGGACCAGCCGGTCGGCCTTGCCGGTGACGGCGAAGCGCTTGAGCAGGTCGTAGACCTCGTTCTGCGCGTCTTCGTGCCCGATCATCTTGTCCCGGCCGGCATCAAAGGGCGCGTCGAAGAGGTTCCAGCGGCGCTCTTTCTCGCCGATCCCGTCCACCTCGCACGAACCGTAGTACTCGTAGCAGTCGAGGAGGTACTGCGGGGCGTTCCGGCCCAGGCGGGCGGGGTCCGCGAGGAACGCCTCCAGCCATTGCTGATACGAGAGCACCCGTTTCTGCGCCTTGAAGACCTCCTGGGAGCGTTCCGTGGTCTGGGACAGGATTTCCTTGAAGTTCAGCATGGGCGGCCCCGGGGTTTCCACGCCTTCACGGTCTGAGCTCCGGCGGCGCGTGCCTCTTGATCCAGGAACCGCGCGCGGGAGTGGACGCTGCGTAGCGCCTTCCCTTAGCATACGTACCACCGGACGCGCGCCGCAAGGGGTTTAAGCAGGTGCCCATCGCTTTCATCGTCGCCCTGCTCTTTTTCCTCTCCGGCGCCTGCGGGCTCGTGTACGAGGTGCTGTGGTCCCGGCAGCTCGCCCTGGTGCTGGGGCATACCGTCCACAGCCTCGCGGCCGTGCTGAGCGCCTTCATGGCGGGGCTGGCCCTGGGCAGCTTCCTGGCGGGCCGCTACCTCGCCCGCGGCGCGCGGCTCCTCGCCGTCTACGGCATCCTGGAGATCCTGATCGGGCTCTGGTGCGCGCTGCTGCCGTATCTCTTCGCCGCCGCCGTCCCCTTATATAGGGCGCTCTACGGGGAGACCGGCGGACCGGCGCTCTCGGCGGCCCGTTTCGCGGCGTGCTTCCTGCTGCTCCTGATCCCCACCACCTGCATGGGCGCGACCCTGCCGGTGCTCTCGCAATTCCTGCACCGCTCCGCCGGGGACCTCGCGCGCACTGCCGGGGGACTTTACGCCGTCAACACCTTCGGCGCGGTGCTGGGCGCGGCGAGCGCGGGCTTCTTCCTGCTCCCTTGGCTCGGACTGAGCCGCGCCAACCTTTGCGCGGTGGGCCTCAATATCGCGCTGGGCGTGCTGGCCTTGGTCGCCGGGCGCAAGGCCGACGCGCGGCCCGCCGGGGAACCCGCGCCCGAGCCGCCCCCGGCGCCCCCGCCCAGCGCTCCTGAACCGGAACCGCCGCGCGAGGCCGGCGCCGAGCCGGACGAGGCGACCGTCCGGCTGGCGGCGTGGTGCTTCGGGATCGCCGGCTTCGCGGGCATGGCGACCCAGATCGGCTGGACGCGCGCGCTGACGCTCTCGCTGGGTTCCTCCACCTACGCCTTCAGCCTGATCGTCTCGATCTACGTCTTTGGGCTGGCCCTGGGCGGGGCATGGGGCGCGCGGCGCGCCGCGAAGCTGGCCGATCCGGTCGGGCAGCTCGCCCGCGTGCTGCTGCTGGTCGGGCTCCAGGCGATGACCCTCGTGCCGGTACTCGGCTTCGCCCCGGTGGTCTTCTTCTGGCTGATGGCGGTGGGCAGCCAGTGGGGCTTCGAGGCGCTGCTGCTGGCGCAGGCGCTGGGGGTGCTGCTATTGCTGCTGCTGCCGACCTTCCTGATGGGCGCGACGCTGCCGCTGACGCTCCAGATCGCGCGGGCGCGTTCGCGCGGCGCGGGCGCGGCCGGGCGCGCCGTCGGAGGCCTCTACGCGCTCAACACCCTTGGCGCGATCCTGGGGAGCCTCGCCGGAGGGCTGGTGCTCGTGCCGCTCCTGCAGCTCGAAGGCACGCTCAAGCTCGCCGCGCTGCTCTACGCGCTGCCGGGCGCGGTGCTCTTCCTCAAGGCGCGCGAGTACCCCGTGCGGCGCCAGCAGTTCCTGGCCGGCGTGCTCCTCGGCGCGACGCTGCTCCTGATCTTCGCCCCGCGCTGGGATCCGCGGCGCATGAGCGCCGGCGCGTACCTGATGCGCCAGCCGGAGCAGCTCAAGGCCGCGCGCGAGGGCCGCTTTCTCGACGCCGTCCCGGGGCTGCTGGGCGAGGACCTGAAATTCTACCGCGAGGGCGCCTCGGCCACCGTCGCCGTCTACGAGACCCCCGACGGCCTCACCCTCGCCATCGGCGGCAAGCCCGACGCCTCCAGCCACGGCGACATGAGCACCCAGGTGGGCCTGACCCTGATTCCCATGCTGCTGCACGAAGCCTCGCCCGAGGAGATCCTCGTCGTCGGGATGGGGAGCGGCGTGAGCGCCGGCGTGGCGCGCGCGATGCCCGGCGTGAAGCGCGTGGACCTCGTTGAACTGGCGCCGGAGGTCCTGGAGGCCGCCGAGTGCTTCGCGGCGAACAGCGGCCTGGAGTGGCGCGCGGGGCGCTTCGATACGCCCGGCGTCGAGGCCATCGTCAACGACGGGCGCAGCCATCTGCAATTGAGCAGCCGCCGCTACGACGTGATCGCCAGCGAGCCGTCCAACCCCTGGATCGCGGGCATCGGGAACCTCTTCACGCGGGAGGCCTTCGAGCTGAACCGGGCCTGCCTGAAGCCCGGTGGCGTTTTCGGCCAGTGGCTGCACCGCTACGGGATGGGCGGGCGCGAGTTCCGCAGCGTGGTGCGCACGTTCCTCGAGGTCTTCCCGCACGCGCAGCTCTGGTGCGTCCTGCCCGGGCAGGATTACCTGCTCGTGGGCGGCGAGGCGCCGCTGAGGCTCGAGGCCGAGCGCGCGCGGCGGCGCCTGCACGCCCCCGCGCTGCTCCCGTTCGCGCGGCCCGTGGGTTTCGACCGGCTGGAGGAACTCGCGGCCTGCTTCGTCGCCGACCGCGCGGCGCTGGAGGCCTTCGCCGCGGACGCGCCGCTGCATACCGACGACAACCTGCTGCTCGAGTTCGCCGCGCCGCGCACGCTGTACGCGGGGAGCTTCCAGTTCCCCATCGCCGACCGCCGCGTCGCGCCCGACCGCGTGCTGGACCTGAGCGCGCTGGAGCCCGAGCGCCGCTACGCCCTGCTGGGCGCGCTCGACGCCTCGGCGACCGGGCACGCGTTCCTCGATTACATGCAGGAGGGAATCGGCGACCGCGAGGAACTGCTCCACGTCGCCTTCGCGCTGGCGCCGCGCCAGTACTGGGCCGCGCGGCAGGTGCAGGCCGAGAAGAACCGCGTGGGGCCGACTCCGCAGCCACCGCTTTCGCTCGTAGCGCGCAAGGATCCGGAACGCGGGATCCGCGCCCTGGAGGCGCAGCGCCAGCGCGAGGGCCGCCTGGAGCCCCACCGGGTCCGCCTGCTGGCCGCCGCGCACGCCTGGCTGGCGGAAGAACGGATCGAGGCGCGCCGGTTCGACGAAGCCGAGGCCGAGCTGAAGCGGGCCGCCGAAGTCGAGGACGGGATCTTCGAACTCGCGCTCGCCCGCGCTCGCCTGCTGTCCGCGCGCGGCGACCTGGACGGGGCGCTCGCCCAGGTGCGCGCGGCCGGCGACTCCGGCGCGAGCCTCCCCGAAGCCGGCGCGGCGCTGATCCGGATCCTGTTCGACCACGAGCGCTGGGCCGCCGCGCGCGAGGAACTCGCGCATGTCCTCAACCGCCCCGGCGCCGCGCGCGACCCGAGCCTGGCCATTTTCTGGGCGCTCAAGGCCGAATACGCGGAGCGGCAGAACGACCGGCACGAGGCCGGCCAATGCCTGCTGCTGGCCGATCGGCTGGGCCCGCATGAGCTGGACGTGCAACGCGTGCGGCTGGGCGTCCTCAAGCGCCTGGGCGGGATTCCGCTCCTGACCGAAGCCGGGAAGACGCTGGAGCGGATGATCGTGCTCGCGCCGCTGGAGTTGGATCTTTACGTGGACGCCTCGAACCTGGAGCGCGAACTTGGCGCGATGGAAGCCGAGGTGGGCATGGCCGACGAAGCGCTGGAACACCGCCGCCGCGCGCGCCGCTTCGCCCACTCGACCCTGCGCATCAACCCGCGGAGCGTGCGCCCGTTCCTCGCCCTCGCCCGCGTCTGGCGCGACCTGGGGGAAGAAGACGCCGCAAAACAGGCCTGCGCCGAAGCGCTCAACGCGGGCATGGCCAAGAGCGAGGCGCCGGAGGATCTGAAGAGCCTCTTTGACGCTATTCCCGAACCCCCGCCGCCCCCGCGGGAGTGACCTCTTGTGCCGGCGGTTTCGCCTCGCGCCAGACGACATTCCCTGCCTTGTCGAGATACGCCCACGCGCCGTCCTGGACCACGCGCGCCAGGCCGTCCTTGAAGTTGCCCGCCCAGGCGTAGACCGGCGGCAGGATCAGCGTCCCCGTCTTGTCCACGTAGCCCCAGCCTTTGTCCCGTGTCTTCACGCGGGCCAGCCCTTCGGAGAAGCCGTCCACCTGCGCGTACTCGTCCTTGATGACCAGCGTGCCGGTCTTGTCGATGAAGCCCCAGTAGTAGTCCGGGGCGACGGCGGCGAGCCCCTCCGAGAACGGCTGCGCCTGGCGAAACTGGAATTCGATCGCCACCTTCCCGGCCGTGTCGATGAAGCCGAGCTTCGTGCCGTAGCCCTTGCCCACGAAGGCAAGCCCCTCGCTGAAGCGCGAGACGGTGTAGCAGGGCTCGAAGGCCAGCGTCGCGCCGCGTTCGTCGGCGTATTGCCAGCCTTTTTTCTGGTCGACCAGCAGCATGCCCAGGCCGCCGCCGAAATCGGCCGTCTGGAGGTGTTTGATGGACAGCACTTCCAGGCCCTTCGGGCTCACGAAACCCCACTGGCGGCCTACGCGGACGGCGGCCTTGCCCTCGTGGAAGTCGTAGGCGTCGTCGTAGCGCGGCTCGATCGCCCACGCGCCTTGCGCGTCGAGGTAGCCGTATTTCTCGCCCTGCCGCGCCACGGCCAGGCCTTCGCGGAACGCGCCAATCCATTCGTATTGAGGCTTCACGATCGTCACGCCGGCCGAATCGATTAGCCCGTAGCGGCCGCCTTCGCGGAAGCGCGCGCGACCTTCGGAGAAATCCGAGGCCCACTCGAAGGCGGGCTTGATGGTTACGCTCCCGGTGCGGTCCATGTAGCCGTACTTGCCATCCGCGCGGATCAGGTAGCGCGCCGGCGGGGCCTCGGCGGGCGCGGCGGCACGTACGGCGCAAGGCAGCAGCGACAGCAGCGCGAGCAGGGAGAGCGCGGGGCTTCGTTTCATGGCCGGTCCTCGTTTCGGGGTGGGTTCAAGGTCAGGGCCGGTACGCCACGATCAACGCCGGCCTCAGGATGGGATCGTGGAACTCGGAGGCGTAGAAGCGGCAGTCGGGCGTCTCGCGGTCGCCGGGGCGCAGGAGCAGCCCGAAGTTCTCCTCGGGACGCGCCAGCCAGGCCCGCGCGGCGGCGCTGACGTCCCAGGCCAGCCAGAAGCGGTTGGGGCGTCCGCCATTCGAGCCTTCCGCGGTCTTGGGATCGAAGACGGGCGCCGGCAGGGCTTGTGCCTCGAAGTCCACGCCGGATTGGCCGCAGCCGGGTTGGCCCCAGGCCTCGGGCTTGCGGGCGCAGAGCCAGGAGCATTCGCCCTCCAAGGCTTCGCGCGCGCCGTGCTGCCAGTCCATGTGCTGCACGGCCCGCTTGCCGTAGAGTTCGCCGGGTTTGCCGTCGCCCGCGCGCCACGCCTTCAACAGGCGATGGGCCGCGATGATCCGGGGGTCGCCGTCGTTGTACAGGTGGAGCTTCAAGCGCGCGGCCTCGAGTTTCGCGCCTTTCGGCAGCGCGGAGAGGTCGAAGCGGATCAGCGTGCGGTGCTCCGAGCCGTACGTGCCCACCCAGAGGTGGTCGAGCCCGCCGTAATTGGATTCGGCGCGGCTGGTCGAGCCCTTGTTGGCGAGGAAGGCGTCCGCGCAGCCGGCGTAGGCCTCGAGATTCAGCTCGGGCGCCGCCTGGCCTTGCCGCAGCGCCACGACCTTGGCGTTCGGAAAGGCCGCCTGCAGCGCCGCAACGTCTGGATCGACGCGCGGCTTGCCGTACTCGGGATTCTCGAATTCGAAGCGGTAGAGCGCCTCCAGCTTGCGGGTTCCGTCCTCCCACGTAACCCGCACGCGATGGAGGCCCGGCGGGATGCGGCTGGGAAGCTGCACGGCGTACGGCAGCAGCCCGCTGCAGCAGGCCCCCGCGCAAAAGAGGATCGACTCGACGACTTCGCCGTCCGGCTTGCCGTCCTTCAGGATCTCGATCGCCGGCATGGGGCTGTTCCCGCGGCCGAAGCCCTTGGAGCGCGCATAGGTCCGCTCGCCGATCGGCCCGACCGAGAGGTTCAGCGTGAGGGTGTCCCCGGCCTTGAAGCGCCTGAGCAGGCCGTCCGTGTGCTTGAAGCCCGGAACGATCTCCCATTCGCGGTCGCCGTAGAGGCGGTACAGTTCGACCAGGTCCACGCCGTAGCGCTCGTGCGCGGGCATGGGGCGGAAGTACGAGGCGTTCAGGAACGCGCCTTCGGAACCCGTGGCGCCGTAGAGCGCGGACCCGGTAAGTACGCAAGCCAGCAGCGCCGGAAGTCCCAGTTTGCGCATCGTCGACTCGCCTCCCAAGTGAACTAGTCCATGCTTCGCTCCAGGCACCATACACCTCGCCGCGCGCGCGCCCATTCAGTAACTGACTTTTATCTGACTCGAATAGGCTGCGGCCGGGCGTCAGGGGGCGTCCGAGGGCAGGAACTTCACGGGGGCGCTCTCGAAGAGCCCCTTGCAGGAGGGGCAGCAGAAGTAATAGGTCTTGCCTTCGTGGACGGCCGAGAAGTGGACGTCCGCCGCGCGCTGGGGCAGCACGGCGCAGCGCGGGACCTCCGGGGCCAGCCCCGCCGCCTTGCGGTAGGCCTCGCCCGGCATGCGCCGGACGCGCTCGAGGTACTTGGCGGTCTCCGCGTGCGGCGGCGCGACGAGCTGTCCCAGCGCGCGGCCGGGGCTGAGGTTCTCGTCCGGCTCGTTCAGCGGCTCGGCCTGCTGCCAGAAGAGGCAATCGAAGCTCCGCCCGTCGGGGGCGAAGGTGAAGGCGCAGTCGGCGTGATAGAAGTCGTGTTTCGGCTCGTAGGTCGCGTTGCGAAAGGCCATGCGCAGCACGTCGCCATCCTGCGTCCCCACGCCTTCAACCGCCGGCCAGGGCCGGGTGAACTCGGCGCGCTCGAACCAGGCCAGGCTGTAGATCCGCTTTCCCGCGCGGAGAAAGACGACCCCGCCGTGGTGGGGCAGCGGTTCGTCGCCGTAGTATTCGGTCCAGCGGCAGACGAGGGGCCCTTGGGCCAGCAGAGCCTCGAGACCGGCAGCCAGAGGCGGGGCGGGGGGGCCGCCCGGGGCGGCGCGGCGGAGCCTTCGGGACCACGCCTTACGAGAGCCAGCAGGACCGCGGCGGCGAGCAGAATGCAGGCGAGGGGGCCGAGCAGGGCGCGCATGCCTGGATTGTAGGGTAGTTACTCCAGCACCACCAGCAGGCGCGGGCGGTAGTCCAGGTCGCTGGGCTCGTCGCTGCTGAAGAACGGCACCAGGCCGTGGGGCCAGAGTTTCTTGAAGGCCTCGACCTGCCCGTCCGTGCCCGGATGGACGCCGGCCAATTCGGCGGGGAGGTCCGGCCCGATCAGCAGCCCGTGGTTGGGGAGCTTCCCGCTCAGCCAGTCCTGGACCAGTTCGGTCACGTCGGCCCGCGCTCCGGGGCAGGGGTTGACGCCTTTCTCGGGTTCAAGGGTCGCGCGCTGCGGGCCGTGGTCGCTCGCGCCGCTGGCCAGTTCCTGTTCCCACTTCACCGGATAAGCCTGGTAGTAGACGTTGGGGTGGCCCTTGGCCAGGCCGCGCTCGTCGACTTGGAGGACCCCGTCGCCCTCGGCCCAGGGCTTGAGCATCGGGTAGACCGGCAGCGGCGCGGCCAATTCGCCGGCGAGGTACTTCTGGCCCTGGCGCACGGTCAGCTTGAGAATCGCCTGCTTGACGCGCTTGCCTAGAAGGGGCGCGAGGTCGAACTTCAGCAGCCCGCGGTCGTAGTGGCTGGCCTTCGTATTGGCGATCCAATAGCCCAGGTCGAGCGTACGCGCGCGGGGATAGATCATGGCCGTGTGGTCGCCTTCGTAACCGCCGCAGGCAAGGGCCAGGTCGGCGGCGCCGTCGTAGGGCCGGCCATCGAGCGGCAGGCCGTCCTGGAGCACGACCAGTTTGCCCGGATGCTGGGACTCGAGCTTCGCGATCTCGGCGTCGCGGGTTTTGCCGTAGCGGGGGTTCTCGATGGTTATCGTGTAGGTGCGTTCGAGCTTCTGCGCGGTCTGCTTGGGCCATTCCCAAGTGACGCGGACGGTGTGTCTGCCGGGGGGCGCGCTGTCGGGGATCGTCCAGCCCCAGTCGGCGGCGCCGCCGCAGCCGCAGCCGCGGTCGGGCTTCAGGAGCGTCTCCGTGCCGTCGGGGGCCTTGCAGACGAGCACGGCCTGCGCCCAGGGCGCGGACTTGTGGTTGAGCCCCAGCTTGGCGCCTTGCGCCGCGACCAGCCAACTGTTGGCGAAGCTCTCGCCGGGGCGCGCGATCCCGAAGTCGCCGTTGGGGACCAGGTTGGTCTCGACCAGTTCTAGGGGCGCGCCGGCGAAGCGCTTGAAGAACTCGCCCGAACCGAGGCGGCCCGCGCCGCGTTCGGGGGCGTCCGGGTTGACCGGGAGCTTGTTGATCTTGCAGGCCTCCGCGGCGCCGGCCGCCGCCAGGAGCAGCGCCGCCGCGCCCGCCAGGATCGTCGCTTGCAGGGTTCGCCGCATATCGAGGTCTCCCGTTTTCGTTCCGCTTCAGAATACATCTTGCGTCCGCGGAGGGGATGCTTAAGTTGACTCAATACTGACTCAGAAAGGAGCCCCGTGCCGCGCAGCAAGGTCCTGATGGATAAGCTGCTGGCCGAACTGCGCCGGCAACTGACGGCGGGCTTCCGGCCGGGCGAGGCGCTGCCGTCGCAGCGCGCGCTGGGGGACATGCACGGGGTCGGGCAGGCGACGGTGCACCGCGCCCTGGCGCTTCTTGCGGACGAAGGTTTGGTGGAGGCGCGGGCGCGGAGCGGCTGGTTCCGGGCGGGCGCGGCGGCTCCGGCGCGGAGCGGGCGCGGGAAGCGCGCGGGGCTCCGGCGCATCGGGCTGATCACGCGGCGCAGCGCGGAGGAATGGCGGCGCAAGCAGATGCGGCTGTACGAGGCGCTGCTCGCGGAGGCCGCGCGGCGCGGGCTGCCGGTCGTGATGCACACCAATCCGCGGCTGCATCATCCCACGCCGGCGCGCAACCGCCTGGAACTCTCGCGCGTGCCGTGGAACGAGTTCGACGCCGCGCTGCTGGTGGAACTGGAGGACGCCGTCACGCTCGCCGATCCGCTGCTCAAGCGGCACCCGGTGCTGGCGGTGGATCAGGACGCGCGGCTCTTCGGGTTGCCCAGCGTGAGTTTCGACGAGGAGGCCATCGGGCGGCAGGCCGCGCGGCATCTGCTGGACCTCGGGCACCGGCGCTTCGCGGTGACCGACGAGGTGAACCTGGGCGGCTGGCCGGCCGAGGCCAGTTGGATGGCGCGGCGGCACAGCTTCGAGTTCGCCGTCGGGCGGCACGGCGGGACGATCCGCCCGGAGTGGCGCGTCCCCTCGATCCGGCATGGGCGGGGCGAGTCGGCCGCGGAGGCCGGCGCGCGGCTGGCGCGGCAGTGGCAGGCCGCCACGCCCGAGCAGCGCCCCACGGCCCTCTTCGCCATCGACACGCAGGTTCTGGGGCCGCTGTTGGACGCCCTGGCCGGCTTCGGCTGGCAGACGCCGCGGGATCTCTCGGTGGTGACGGCGACCTGGGACGAGCCCCCGGCGCTCGGCGCGCGCGGCCGGCCCGGGTCCCAGGCGCCCGCGGGACGCTTCGCGAACTTCAGCACCGTCTACCTGGATCTGCCCATGCTGGCCCGGCGCGCCTTCGATGCCGCCGAGGACCTTGTCCGGGGCGCGCCGCCCTTCGACCGGGCCGCCGCGCAGCCGCCGCTGATCGCCTCGCCGGTGCTCCTGGTTCCGGGAGAGTCCACGGCCGCGCCGGGCTCGTGATTCAAACGCAAAGCGTAATGGAGACGGTACTCAGGGCAGCGTGCGCCAGCGCAGGTCCTTGACTCGGATCGGATGCTCGCCGCTCTTCATGTACAGCCGCAGGAGCTTGTACGCGTTGGGGGAAGCCAGGGCTGCCGCTTCGTACGGCTTGCCGTTCACGAAGGTCTGTACGGCGGTTCCCTTCTTGGTCATGCGGACCGTGAACCAGGCGTTCGCGGGGATCTCGCGCTTGCCGGCGACGAAGTCGATGACCCCCTGGGGCAGCTTGAGGTCCAGGTTGCCCGGCTCCTTGCCCACGCCGAGGAAGGCCTGGAACTCGAGTTCCCAATCGCCGGGAAGGCCGTCGTGGTCGAGGAAGCCGCTGGGTCCGGGGATCCGCTCGATGGCGCCGTCCTTCACGGCGAAGTCGCCGGACTTCGGGCCGCGCTTCCAGCCGCCCAGGCTCGCGCCGTCGAAGAGCGAGGTCCAGCCGGCCGCATCGGGCGCGGCGGCGGCGGCGGGCGGAGAGGGTTCGGGGGTCTGGGCCGGTTCGGCCGGCTGGGGAGCGGTTTCGACCGGCGGCGGCGCATCGGGGGCGTTCAGTTCGTTCAGCAGCCGGCGCGCGCGCACGGAGACGATGGTCTCGCCGAACTCCGCGACGTAGGCCTCCAGCTTCCGCTTCAGTTCGTCGCGCGCCTCGGGGGTGTCCCGCGGTTCCGCCTGGAGTTTCTCGAAGGCCGCCTGCGCCGCCTGTTCGCGGTTGAGTTCGGGCGCGGGTTCCGGCGCGGGCTTGGGCGGCTCGGCGGGCTCCGGGCGGGCGGGCGGAGGCGCGACCGGCACGGGCGCCGGCGCGGCCGGCGAATCTTCGCGAACGAACTGCGGCGGATCGCCGCGCGGAGGTTGAGGTTCCGGCGCGCCGCCGAAGAGCAGGAACGCGGCACCCGCCAGCAGCGCCGCGCCGCCTGCAAGCGCCAGCGGGAGGGCCGGCGAGCCGCTCGAGGCGACTTGCCCCGCGCGGCCGCCCGCGCCCCGCGCGCGCGGCGCTCCGCCCGCGACGCGCGCCTGCATGCCGCTCTCGGTCTGGACGCGGTGCTGCCCGCTGCTCGGAGGCACGCGGTGCTGCCCGCTGCTCGGCAGCGTCTGCGCTCCGCTGGAACGGCGCGTCGCCGGCTTGGCCCCGGGCTGTTCGAGGAGCGCCTGAGCCTGCGCGTCGGAGAGCGGGAGGCTTTCCATGGTCATTACGCCCTGCGCGCAGTCCGAACAGAAGACGCCGCGGAGCTTCTTGTCGCGCGCCTGGCCGCCGGCCACGTCGTTCTCGGTGAGCCGCTTGCCGCAGGTTTCGCAGAAGTAGAACTTCATCGGCTGGGGATACTCCAGACCTTCCGCCAAGCCCTGCATTATGGCGGGGCCGAAGGCGAAGCCAACCGGAATCCAAGTGCACTAGTTCTCAATCTAATCCAAGATCATGCACTTGTGAAGGGGGCGCGTGCTTTTCGGCGCTACGATTCCGGCCACTCTTCTTCATGATGTTCAAGGCCCGGATCGACCGGCAAGACGCAGGTCTCAAAGCGCACCGGTTGGTTTGACCATGGCCAACCGTTCGAGTGCTGAAAAAAGTTGCACCGTGGTGCATGCCGGAAAGAACTGGATGCCTTCGAGCGCCTGCCGATTCTCGCGCCCTGCTCTTAACCTCCTGACTGGACTTGAGATCACGGTCTCTACGACGATGCATGCTGAGACTCGAAAAAGATGCACCGTCGTGCATGTCGGACGGTTCTCGCGCCTACGGTAGCCCGATGAGCCACGGGCGGGGTCCGGTTCAAGAGTGTATCCCCGCCTCGCCCAGGTTGTCTAAGGTATATTTTAATATACTGTAAATTATATGTTTTATAGTCTTTGAATTCCAGCCGGCTCGCTTGCCCGCTGCCCCTGTCCTTGAGGACCCTCGCGCCCGGCGGTATGTAGGCCGATCCCATGTCCCGCACGTCGAGCCCCCAGGCGGCCCTGGTCCCGGAGCGCGCGTTCCTGCGCAAGGCGCGGCGCGTGGTGCTGAAGGTCGGCACCACGCTCCTGACCGGCGGGGGCGTGAAGGTGAACCGGCGCTACATCGACCGGCTGGCGGCGGCGACGAGCGAACTGATGGCTACCGGGCGCGAGGTCGCGATCGTAAGCAGCGGGGCGATCGGGGCGGGGGTGGGGAACTGGGCCTGCGCGAGCGGCCGCGGAGCGTTCCCGACCGGCAGGCGTGCGCGGCAGCGGGGCAGGTCGCGCTGATGCACTGGTACGCGCAGAGCTTCCGCAAACAGAAGCCGCCGCGGGCCGTCGGGCAACTGCTGCTGACGCGCGACGGGCTGGAGGACCGCGTCCGCTACCTCAACGCGCGGCACACGCTGGAGGCGCTCTTCGAGCGCGGCGCGGTGCCGGTGGTCAACGAGAACGACACGGTCTCGGTGGACGAGATCCGCTTCGGCGACAACGACCGTCTGAGCGCGCTGGTGGCCGTCGCGGCCGAGGCCCAGGCGCTGGTGATCCTGACCGACGTGGAGGCGCTGCTGGAGGCGCCGCCGGCGGTGCGCCCGGGCGCGGCGCGGATCCCCTGGTCGAACGGATCACGCCCGAGATCGAGGCGTTGGCGCGGCCGAGCGATTCGGCCTTGGGCACCGGGGGGATGGTGACCAAGCTGGATGCGGCCCGCACGGTCACCGCGGCCGGGGAGGCCATGGTCCTCTGCGGCGGGCACGACCCGCGGATCGTCCTCGACGTGCTGGAAGGGCGCGACGTGGGCACGCTCTTCCTGCCCGCCGGCGACCGGCTCGGCGCGCGCAAGCGCTGGCTGGCCTTCTCCGCGCGCCCCCAGGGCCTGATCCGCGTGGACGCCGGCGCGCGCGAGGCGCTGGTAAAGCGGAACAAGAGCCTTCTGCCCAGCGGGATCGTGGCGGTGGAGGGGCGCTTTCAGGGCGGCGCGCTGGTGGAACTGTCCGGGCCCGACGGCGCCCCCTTCGCGCGCGGGTTGAGCAACTATACGCACGAGGAGATTGCCAAGATCCGGGGGCTCAAGACCGCCCGCGTGGCGCAGGTTCTGGGGCAGATGCTCTTCGAAGAGGTCGTGCACCGGGACAACTTGGTGGTCCTATGAGGCTTGGGGCTTGAGGCTTGAAGCGAGAAGCCTGAGGACAAGACACGAATCCACCTTGCTTTAAGGCCAGAGCACGGCGTTTACCGACCCCTTAGTAAACATTCATACCTTATTGAATATATTAGGCTTACACGATTACTGCACGTGTTCTACTTGATTCGGACGCAGGAGGCGGGTACGAAGGATGAGGTCCACGACAATTCCGTCTCCGAACGCGCCAGGGGTGTCGCTCCGGCCATGGAAGATTTCGTCTTTCTCCTGGCGGCAGGTCTGTGTGTCCTATCCGCCTGCGCGATCGTGACGTGCAAGAACCCCGTCTATTCCGTGATCCTCATGCTGCCCTTCTTCCTGGGCATGGCGACGCTCTTCACGCTGCTTCAGGCCTCCTTCCTGGCGGCGATGGAGATCATGGTCTACGGCGGGGCGATCCTGGTGGTCTTCCTCTTCGTGATCATGCTGATCAACCTGCGTCCCGAGGACCTGAAGGACGATTTCAACTTCGCGACGTACTTCACCTATGTGGTGCTCTGCGGGCTGGTGGGCGGGATGATCCTCTCGTTCGCGCGGGCCGGGGTGCCGCACGACGGGCCGCTGGAGAAGGCGTTCGCGCAAGAGATCGGGGTGTTGCAACCGGACGAGGCCGCGCCGAAGGAGGCCGCGGCCGCTGAAGGCGAAGCTCAGGACGGCGCGTCGAAACCCGCCGCGGCGCCGGCGCCGGCTCAGCGGAAAGGGCGGGCGGCCTTCGGCTCGGTGGGGAGCCTGGGCGTGCCGCTCTTTACCCAGTTCATGATCCCCTTCGAACTGATCGGGTTGCTGCTGACCGTGGCGATCCTGGGCGCGATGGTGCTTTCGAAGAAGAAGGCGTAGCACCGGCCAAGGGCGCTCGCTTGAGGCTTGGGAGTTGCCGCGGGTGCGGCAGGGTTACAGGGAACGGGCATGCACGGCTGGCTGCTCCTTGGCGCGGACGAGTTGTCCCACTGGCTGGGCAACCTGCTCACGTTCCGGCTGGCCTCGTGTCTGGCCTTGGCGGGGGCGCTTTTCGCCATCGGGGCGTGGGGCGTCCTGGCGCGGCGGAACGTGCTGCTGGTGCTGATCTCGGTCGAACTGATGCTGAACGCGGTGATGCTGGCGTTCGTGGCCTTCGCGCGGGCGCATGTGAACCTCGCGCACGTGACCGGCCGCCCTTACGCGGGGGAGAGCGGGCAGATTTTCGCGCTCTCGATCATCGCCCTGGCGGCGGCGGAGGCCGCGGTGGGGCTGGCGATCGTGATCGCTTATTTCCGCAACAAGGGCAGCGTGGACACCCGCGAGATCAGTTCGATGCGGGGCTGAGGCCGGGCGGGACGATCGAATGCCTGGGGCCGGCGGACCCCCCGGGCCCCCGCGAGGGGGACGGCGAAACGACGGTTCGGACGATGTGAGCGCGCATGCAACTGCTTGACTGGTTCACCAGCTTCCTTCCGGAATGGATCCGCGAGCCGGGTCGCTTCTACGCGTATTACGCCGAGACGCTGTACCTGATCCCGCTGTTCCCGTTCGTGGGCTTCCTGATCAACGGGCTGTGCCGGAAGTCGATCTCGCGCGAGGCCTCGGGACTGGTGGCGTGCCTGGGCTCGGGGCTGGCCTGCTTCTGGGCGTTCCTGTGCTTCTTCGCGGCAAACGGCCCTTCGGAGGTCGCCGGCACGGGGACGGACGTGGAGTTTCCCTTCCGCGCGCTGCACGCCGTCTACGCGAACTGGATCGAGGTGGGGAGCTTCCAGTGCGCCTTCGGGCTGTACCTGGACCAGCTCTCGGGCGTGATGACGCTGGTGATCACGGGCGTGGGGACGCTGATCCACATCTACTCGATGGGCTACATGGGCCACGACAAGGCCTACGCACGCTATTTCGCGTACCTCAACCTGTTTCTCTTCGCGATGCTGCTCCTGGTGCTGGGCGACAACCTGATCCTGCTCTTCGTGGGCTGGGAAGGCGTGGGGCTGTGCAGCTACCTGCTGATCGGGTTCTGGTACGAGGACGCGGCGAAGGCGGCGGCGGGGATGAAGGCGTTCGTCTTCAACCGGGTGGGCGACCTGGGCTTCCTGCTGGGGATCTTCACGCTCTTCGCGGTCTTCGGCACGGTGAACTTCGTTTCGGCGCCGGTCAAGGTGGGGACGAGCCAGTACCCGGCGCAGGCGAACCGGATCGAGCGGCCGGACCCCGAGGCGGTGCTGGGGGCGGCGAGCGAGTCGGAGCGCGCGCGGCTTTCGGAGCCCAAGGTCTTCCTGCCCGCGGAGCCGGGGCTCTTCAACTACGCCGAGGCGCTGCGGGCGCTGACGGCGGGGAAGGGCGCGGCGATCGGTAACATCCCGCTGGACTACAACGCCGCGGCGGCGGGCCGGGGCAACCTGGACCTCTCCGGGAACCTGGCGCGGGACGTCTTTCCCAACGGGACGGTGGCGTTCGCGGTGGCGCTGGCGTGCCTGCTGCTGTTCGTCGGGGCGACGGGGAAGTCGGCTCAATTGCCGCTGTACGCGTGGCTCCCGGACGCGATGGCCGGCCCGACGCCGGTGAGCGCGCTGATCCACGCGGCGACGATGGTGACGGCGGGCGTGTACATGGTCACGCGGCTGGGCGCGTTCTTCGCTTTCAGCGAGAGCGTGCTGGCGGTGGTCGGTGTGGTCGGGGCGCTGACGGCGATCTTCGCGGCGCTGTGCGGGCTGACGCAGACGGACATCAAGAAAGTGCTGGCCTATTCGACGGTCTCGCAGCTCGGCTACATGTTCCTTGGCGCGGCGACGGGGGCCTTCGGGCTGGCGATCTTCCACGTGGTGACGCACGCGTTCTTCAAGGCGCTGCTGTTCCTGGGCGCGGGAAGCGTGATCCACGGGATGCACGAAGAACAGGACATGCGCAAGATGGGCGGGCTGCGGCGGAAGATGCCGATCACCTTCTGGACGATGCTGCTCGGCTCGTGCGCGCTCTCGGGCGTGCCCTTCACCGCGGGGTGGTACAGCAAGGACGAGATCCTGGGCACGGTGCTGGCGAAGGCGGAGTCGGGCTACGGCGGGGTCTGGTGGCTGCTCTACGGCCTGGGAATCGTGGCGGCCTTCTGCACGGCCTTCTACACCTTCCGGCTGATGGGGCTGACCTTCTTCGGGAGCTGCCGCGCGGGCGCGGAAAAGGAAGGGCGCATCCACGAGTCGCCGCCGGTGATGACGGTGCCGCTGATGATCCTGGCGGTCTTCTCGCTGGTCGGCGGGGTCTGGTTCGGCTCGGGGGCGGAGTTGCCGCATTTCGTGAGCCCCCTGCGCCCCAGCTACGACACGCACCTCGGCCACGCGCTGAACCTGGCGCTGACGACGCTGGCGGCGCTGGGCGGGATCGGGCTGGCGCTGCTGCTGTACGTGCAGGGCGGGAAGCTGACGAAGCCCGAGCCCGAGCAGGGCCTGTTCTACAAGCTCTCGCTGGACAAGTTCTACGTGGAACGCTTCTACGACCAGACGGTAACGGGCGCGTTCCGGCTGGGCTCGGAAGTGCTGCACCTGCTGGTGGACGTGCTGCTGATCGACACGCTGCTGGTGTACGGTCTGGGCGGGCTGGTGCGCTGGATCGCCGGGCTGCTGCGGCGGGTGCAGACCGGCGTGGTGAACGTGTACGCGGCGGGCATCGTGTGCGGCGCGCTGCTGGTGCTGTACAAGCTCCTGAAAGGCTGACGAACGGACCATGCTGCTGACGGCCCTGATCGTACTGCCGCTCCTGGGCGCGATCCCGCTGCTGCTCGTGCGGGACGGCAACGCCCGCGAGATCAAGGTCTGGGCGATCATGGTCTCGCTGGTGACCTTCCTGGTCTCGCTGCCGCTCTGGTTCAACTACGACCCGGACAGCGGGGAGCTGTACCAGTTCGTCGAGCACCACCGCTGGATCCACCTGCAAGGGCTGCGGGCGAACTTCAGCCTGGGGGTGGACGGGTTCGCGACGCTGCTGATCCTGCTGACGACGTTCATCATGCCGATCGCGCTGCTGGGGAGCTGGAACTACATCAAGGAGCGGCAGAAGGAGTTCTACATCGCGATGCTGGGCCTGGAGGCGGCGATGATCGGCGTCTTCGCGGCCACGGACCTGCTGCTGTTCTACGTCTTCTTCGAGGCGAGCCTGATCCCGATGTACCTGCTGATCGGGATCTGGGGCGGCGAGAACCGCATCTACGCGACGACGAAGTTCGTGCTCTATACGGTCTTCGGCAGCCTGCTGATGTTCGTGGCGATCCTGTTCGTGTACCACAAGACGGGCGGGGCGCACTTCGGGATCGCGCACCTGGCCGAGGCGCTGCAGCGCTGCCGCGAGGCCGACCCGCTGGATCCGAGCCACCTCACGCTGGGCCAGGAGATCTGGTGCTTCTGGGCCTTCGCGCTGGCCTTCGCGATCAAGATCCCGCTCTTCCCGCTGCACACCTGGCTGCCTGACGCGCACGTGGAGGCGCCGACGCCGGGCTCGGTGATCCTGGCCAGCGTGCTGCTGAAGATGGGCGGCTACGGGTTCCTGCGGCTGGTGGTGCCGTTCTTCCCGCACGCGGCGGCCCTGTACGCGCCGTTCTTCATGTGGCTCAGCGTGACCGGGATCGTGTACGGGAGCCTGATGGCGTTCGCGCAGCAGGACGTGAAGAAGCTGATCGCGTACAGCTCGGTGGCTCACATGGGCACGTGCCTGCTGGGGATCTTCTCGTACAACGCGATCGGGATCCAGGGCGGGGCGTACCAGATGCTCAACCACGGGATCTCGACGGGCGCGCTGTTCCTGCTGGCGGGGATGCTCTACGAGCGTACCCACACGCGGATGATCGACTACTACGGCGGGATCGCGAAGGTCGTGCCGGTGATGACGGTCTGCTTCGTGGTCGTGACGCTTTCGAGCATCGGGCTGCCGCTGACCAACGGGTTCGTGGGCGAGTTTTCCGCGCTGCTGGGGGCGTTCCTGGCGCAGAAGGACGTGCACTCCTGCGGGGTCTGGTACGCGGCGCTTGGCGGGCTGGGGGTGATCCTGGGCGCGGTGTACATGCTCAGCCTGGTCAAGCGGGTCTTCTACGGGAAGGTGCTGCGGCAGAGCAACGAGCGGCTGGCGGACCTTTCGCCGCGCGAACTGGGCCTGCTGCTGCCGCTGCTGGCGATGATCTTCGTGATGGGACTCCAGCCGTCGCCCTTCTTCCGGCGCATGGAGCCGGCGGTGCGGCAGTTCCTGACCTACGCGCAGCCGGGCGTGGACTTCGCCAAGGCGCGAAAGCTGCACGCGCACGGGACGGCGCTGGCCCGCGGGAGCGGGAACCCGGACGCCTCGGGCACGGGGCGTGAGCCATGAACTGGAACGAACTTTACGAACTGCTGCCGGTGGGCGTGGTGCTGGGCACCGCGCTGGTGGTGGTCTTCCTGGACCTGGCGCTGCCCAAGAAGGAGCGTTACGTCCTTTCCATGGTGGCGATGGGCGGGTGCCTGCTGGCGCTGGGCGCGCTGGCGGAGACGTACCTCTCGATCGCGGCCTACTACAAATCCACGCCGCCGTGGTTCGCGGCGGCGGGGAGCGCGCCGTCCGGCGGGTTCAACCCGTTCATCCTGGGCGGGGCGTTCGTGATCGACGGCTTCGGGCTGGCGGTCTCGGTGGTGGCGCTGCTGGCCGGGGCGCTCTCGATCCTCTCCTCGGCGCACGAGGACCTGGACTCGAACCTGACCTCGGGCGAGTTCTACGGCCTGATCCTGCTGGGGGTGAGCGGGATGATGCTGCTGGGGCTCTCGCACGAATTCCTGACGCTGCTGGTGAGCCTGGAGATCATGTCGATCTCGACGTACATCCTGGCCGGGGCGCGGCGCGACACGCCGGGGGCGGAGGCGGCCTTGAAGTACTTGGTGCTGGGCGCGTTCAGCACGGCGTTCCTGATGATGGGCATCGCGTTTTTCTACGGCGCGACGGGGGGCTTCTCGCTGGCGCCGGCCTCGCTGAAAGTGCTGGAGCAGATCCCTTCGAGCGGCTACCTGCTGCGCGGGGCGCTGGGGCTGCTGCTGGTGGGGGCGCTTTTCAAGGTTGGCGCGGCGCCGTTTCACTTCTGGATTCCGGACGTGTACCAGGGCGCGCCGTCGGGCGTGACGGGACTGATGGCCACGGGCGTCAAGGCGGCGGCCTTCGCGGTGCTGGGGCGGCTGGCCTTCGAGACCTTCGGGCTGACCTACAGCTACGACTGGTGCTGGGTCTTCGCGGCGGCGGCGGTCCTGACCATGGCGGTGGGGAATTTCCTGGCGCTGAAGCAGGACAACGTGAAGCGCATGCTGGCCTACAGCGGCATCGCGCACACCGGCTACCTGCTGCTGGCGTTTCTGGTCTCGCGGAACACGACCGAGGCCGAGGCGGCGGAGCAGCTCCAGAACGCGGCTTTCTACCTGCTGGCCTACGGCGTGATCACGCTGGGCGCATTCGGGGTGGTGGGGCTGGTGCGCGAGGACGGGCGGCGGCTGGAGACGTTCGACGACTTCGCGGGGCTGGCCAAGGAGCACCCCGCGCTGGCGCTGTGCATGGCCTGCTTCATGTTCTCGCTGGCGGGGCTGCCGCCCTTCGCCGGGTTCTTCGCCAAGTTTCTGGTCTTCCGCAGCGCGATCGACGCCGGGTACGTGCTCCCCGCGGTGCTGGGCATCCTGACCAGCGTGGCGTCGCTGTACTACTACCTGCGCGTGGTCCGCGCGATGTACCTCGACCCGGTCCGCCCGGCCGCGCTGGGACAGGAGCCGGTCCCCGCGCGCTGCCGCTACGCCTGGACCAGCAACTTGGTGATCTACGGCGCGGGGCTGGTGACGCTCGTCCTGGGCATGCTCCCGCAGTGGCTGACGGGGCTGGTGTGGTAGGCAGGCGGCAAAGGGAAGTAAACAGTAAACAGTGAACAGGGTATGGTTTGTTTTGCGGAGTGCGTTGGACTATCTTTCACAGATCACAGATCACAGATCACAGATCACAGATCACAGATCACAGAACATCCTCTCTTCCCCTCCGGTTGGGTCTAACTTTCTTCTCCATAGTGCGCCTCATTTCTTCAGGTCTCGGCACGCCGCGCACCTCGCAACCGAAACCGGCGGCGCTTCCGGACCAAGCAATGCCACGCTCGGGCCGCGCGCGTCTCGCGATCTATTAGCCGCCTGCTTCCGCGGCATCAAAATAACCCGGCAGAGTTCGCGGGGCTGAATTAGCATGAGGCGCACACAGGGTCAACCGGCCGGGGAACGCTCATGAAGATCGCCGTCTGCGTCAAACTCGTCCCTTCCACCACCGCGCGCATCCAGCCCGGCGCCGACGGCAAGGCGCTGGATCTCGCGGGCGTCGAGATGGTGCTCAGCCCGTACGACGGCTACGCGCTGGAGGAAGCGCTGAAGGCGCGCGAGAAGCTGGCCGGGAGCACGATTCTGGCCGTCTCGGCCGGGCCGGCCGCCGCGAGCGCCGCGCTGACGCAGGCCTACGAAGTGGGCGCCGACGAGGCGCTGCACGTGAAGGCCGAAGGGCTGGACGCCGCCGCCGCCGCGCGCTGCGCCGCCGCGGTCCTGAAGGCGGAAAAGCCGGGCCTGGTCTTCTGCGGGCGGCAGGCGATCGACGACGACCAGTGGCTCTTTCCCGCGCTCCTGGGCGAACTGCTCGACCTGCCGCACGTGACGGCCGTGAGCGGATTCGAGCTGGCGGCCGACGGCTCGTCGGCGACATGCCGCCGCAGGGTCGAGGGCGGGGAGGAAGTCCTCGCCGTGAAGCTGCCGGCGGTGATCAGTTGCGACAAGGGGCTGAACGAGCCGCGCGTGCCGACGCTGAAGGGGCGGCTCAACGCCAAGAAGAAGCAGGTCGCCTCGAAGACGCCGGCCGAACTGGGCCTGAGCGGCGCGGACCTCATGCCGGCCCTGGAGATCGTGAGCTACGCGCCGCCTCCCGAGAAGAGCCCCGGCCGGATCGTCGAGGCGCCGGCCGCGGAGGCCGCCGCCGAGCTGGCGAAGTGGATGCGCGACGAGGCGAAGGTGATCTGACTTGAATGTTGCTTTGTCTGTTCGGGGCGTACCCGTTCGGCTTACCGACGAGCGCTGGGCGCACATCGTCGAAAACCATGATGATTGGCCGGACGCATGGATGAGGTGATCGCGGCCATCGAAACGCCAGGTTGGATTACGCGCGGACGAGTAGGCTCCAAGCTGGCATGGAGGAGCCTAGGGCGCAACCGGTACCTGTGTGTGATATATAAGGAAAGCAGCGTGAAGGACGGATTTGTGGTGACGGCCTTTCTAACGCGCAAACCGCAAAGGAAGCCCAAGCTATGGCCTTGACCGAATTGAAGAACCTGGATGTGCAAGGCCTGCTTCGAGGCATTCCGGGATTCCTGAAGGTGCCCGCGAGCCGGTACTGGGTCGATTACGACGAAGAAGCGGATGTCCTTTACATCAGCTTCCGCAAGCCTCAGCACGCGACGGAGAGCGAGTTGACCGAAGACGGCGTCATCGTGCGGACCGAAGGCAAGAAGGTCGTTGGCATCACGATCCTGAACGCTTCGAAAAGATAAGGAGCCCGAGTCTTGTCGAACGACATCCTCGTCGTGGCCGAACTGAAAGACGGCCAACTGAAGAAGTCGGCGCACGAACTGCTCAGCGTGGCGCGCAAGCTGGCCGGCGAACTGGGCGGCAAGGCGCACGCGGCGGTCCTGGGCGCGGGGGCGTCCGGGGCGGCGGGCGAGCTGGCCGAGTGGGGCGCCGAGAGCGTCCTGGCGGGCGAGGCGCCGGCGGGCGCGCTGGCGGCGGTGCGCGCGCTGGCGGGGGCCGTCGCGTCGAAGCAGCCGCGCGCGGTGCTCTTCGGGGTCAGCGCGTTCAGCCGGGACGTGGCCGCGCGCCTGGCCGCGCGGGCCGGCGGGGCGCTGGCGAGCGACGCGATCGGGTTGAAGGCCGAGGGCGGCGGTTTGCAGGTCGTCCGCCCGGTCTGCGCCGGCCGCGCGATCCTCACCGCGAACCACGCCGGCCCGGGGCCGCTCGTGGCGACCCTGCGCGCCAACAGTTTCGAGATCGCCAAGCCCGCCGCGCCGGGGGCGGGGACGGTGGAGGCGCTGGAGGTTACCGCCGCGGAGGCCGACCTGCGCGTGAGCGTCAAGGAGTTCGTGGCGACGAAGAGCGAGCGGCCGGAGTTGACCGAGGCGAGCATCGTCGTCAGCGGCGGGCGGAGCCTGGGCAGCGCGGAGCACTTCAAGGTCATCTACGCCCTGGCCGACGCCATGGGCGCGGCGGCCGGGGCCAGCCGCGCGGCGGTGGATGCCGGCTACGCGCCGCACGCGATGCAGGTCGGGCAGACGGGGAAGACGGTGAGCCCGGCGCTCTATGTGGCGTGCGGGATCAGCGGCGCGATCCAGCACCTCGCGGGGATGCGCACGAGCAAGTACATCGTGGCGATCAACAAGGATCCCAACGCGACGATCTTCAAGCTCGCCGACTTCGGCATCGTGGGGGATCTGTTCGAGGTTTGCCCGGCGCTGGCGGCGGAGGTAAAGAAACTGCGGGGGTGAGCGCCCCGTGAGGGCTCGTTTATGAACTCGGATGACACGTATTCTACATCGGGTGACGCGCTTCCTCACTGTGACGAGATATTCAAGCGCTATTGGGATCGTTGGTACGATGACGAGGACCGAAAAGCCAAGACCTACACCGCAACCCGGCCTGACTTGGTTCAATTGAAGGATGAGCCCACGACCCTTTCGGCGTTGAGCAGGTTGTCGCCCGAGTATCGAGAGAAGGTATTAAAGCAGATCGAGCGCATGTTCCAGGCGGCCCAGGGCGACTGGCCCTCCTATCTGCAGGTTGCCGGTCCCCCAACGCTCGAATGGATCAAATCCTTTGACGCGTACTACGATCCCCAGCATATCCAAGCGCTCCTGAACCGATCCGACCCCGAGCAAGACGGGAACGACTATATGATTGTGTGTATCGAATTCTCGGTCGTGCTGGGCACCTTGCTCCGCCATCGCGAGGCCTCCCTGGCCTGGGTGCCGGAATGGCCGTATTGGGAATCGTACCTGTGGCATCCCGCGAGCAGCACGCAGGTCCACGTATTTTCCTGGGCCGTGAAAAAACTCAGCTCTTACGGCTGGGACGATGGATTCGCTGAAAAGATCGAAGTCTGCGTGCAAATGTTGCGCGACAGGGCATAAAAAAACGCGGGCCGTGAAGGCCCGCGTTTTCTCGCAGAGCGCGATCCGATCCGACTCAGCTCAGGTGCTTGTTGACGAGCTTTGTCATCTCGAACATGTTGACGGTCTTCTTGCCGCCGAAGACGGCCTTCAGCTTGTCGTCGGCGTGGATGTTCCGCCGCTCCTTGGCGTCCTGCAGGTTGTTCTTCTTGATGTAGGCCCAAAGCTTCTTGGTGACCTCGGTGCGCGGGATCGGCTTGTCGCCGACGATCTCGGCCAAGTCGGCGCTGATCTTCACGGGCGCCATGAACTTCGCGTTCCCGCCCCGCTTGCTGCTCTTTTTGGCGGCCTTCTTCGCCATGCCATCCACCCTCCCTTTAATCAATGCGTGTCTCGCCTGAATCTGCAGGCTCCAGCCCCCGAACGCGCGCGTGCCGTTCAGATGACGCATTATCGGCGGTTTTTCACTCTGGCGGGAAGACAATTCAGGGCCAAAAGTGCGGAATTTAGAGACTTTCACGCATAAAAGTCCTCGATTTAGGTAGATATTATAACTCTTTTCCCTCTGGAGGCCTTTTTCAGGCCTCGCCCTTCCTGGAGGTGCTCAGGGTTGTTTCTCGATCTGCTCCTGCCCTCCGAGGTAGGGGCGCAGGACTTCGGGGACCACGATGGAGCCGTCGGCCTGCTGGTAGTGCTCCCAGAGCGTGGCCTGGATGCGGGGCAGGGCGAGGCCCGAGCCGTTGAGGGTGTGGACGAACTGGGGCTTCCCGCCGCCGTCGGGCTTGTAGCGGAGGTTGCTGCGGCGGGCCTGGTAGTCGGTGAAGTTCGAGCAGCTCGAGACCTCCAGCCACTTGCCGGTGGCCGGCGCCCAGACTTCAAGGTCGTAGGTCTTCGCGGCGCTGAACCCCAGGTCGCCGGTGCAGAGGCAGATCGCGCGGTAGGGGAGCCTGAGTTTCTGGAGCAGGGCCTCGGCGTCGGCGGTGAGGGACTCGTGTTCGGCCCAGCTCGTCTCGGGGGTCGTGTACTTGAGGATCTCGACCTTGTTGAACTGGTGGACGCGGAGGATGCCGCGGGTGTCGGCGCCGGCGCCGCCGGCCTCGCGGCGGAAGCAGGCGGAGAAGGCGCAGAACTTCCGCGGCAGGTCGCGCTCGGCGAGCATCTCGTCGCGGTGGAAGGCGGTGACGGGGACCTCGGCGGTGGGGATGGCGAAAAGCTTGTCCTCGTTGGCGTAGTACATCTGGTCGAGGAACTTCGGCAACTGCCCGGAGCCGAAGAGGGTCTTCTCGTTGACGAGGTAGGGCGGGAGGACTTCGCGGTAGCCGGCCTTGCGGTGCTCGTCGAGGAACCACGCGACGAGGGCGCGCTCGAGCCGCGCGCCGTCGCCGCAGAGAAAGTAGAAGCCCGAGCCGGCGACTTTGGCGCCGCGGGCGCAGTCGAGGATGCCCAGGTCCTCGCCGAGTTCGTACTGGTACTTGGGCTTGAACTCGAAGCGCTTGGGCTCGCCCCAGGTCCGCACGACCGGGTTGTCCGCGGCGCTCTTGCCTCCGGGGACGCTTTCGTGGGGCACGTTGGGGATCCAGTGGCGCATGCGGTCCTGCTGGGTCTCGGCCTTGGCGAAGGCGAAGGCCTGCTCCTGGATCCGCGCGTCGAGTTCGGCGCCCTGGGCCTTCAGCGCGTCGATGGCCTGCTGCGCCTCGGCGCGCGCGGCGTCGCCGGCGGCGGCCTTGAGCTTGCCCATCAGCGGGCCGATCAGCTTGGAGAGCTTGTTCTTCTCGGCGGCGAGGCGGTCGTTCTCGGCCTGGGCCTGGCGGCGCTGCGCGTCGAGTTCGGCGAACTTTTCGAGGTCCACGTGCGCGTCGGCGCCTTTGGCCTCGAGCGCGCGGCGGACCTGTTCGAGGTTGGCGAGGATGAACTTGGTATCGAGCATCGTGCGTCCTTTCGACCCGAATGCAGAAAGTCAGGCGTTCGGAAATAGCCGAAGCGCCGCGCGGCAGCAAACGGAAGTCGCGTGGGATTCGCAAACCGCGCGGTCGGGCGGAATCTCCTTGTGCCAAGCGCCCGCGCGTAGGCTAGAATAGGTAGCGAGTCGTATCGGCCGGACCATGCAACGGGCCAAGCGTATGGAAGTCTCCATTCTATACTGCAACCGCTGCGGCGTGCGGGTCTCCAGCGAAGACTTGCAGTTAGGGCGCGCGCTGGTCGAGGGCGACACGGCGTGGTGCGCGCAGTGCCGCCCCCCGGCGCCCGCGCCGAACCGCGGCCCGTCGCCGACGCGGCTGGACGCGGTGACGCCCGCGCCGGGACGCGCCGGTTCGCGCTCGCGGCTTCCAGCGGCGGCGAGCGCGCGGCGGACGGGCAGTTCCGCATCGATTACGCCGGCGGGCTCGGCGCCGCGCCTGGGGAAGGTCCGGCGGCCCGATGGCGCCGAGTCGCGCCGGAACCAACTGACGCTGGGACTCGTCGCGCTGGGGATCGGGCTGGCGGTGCTGGGCCTGGGGCTCTTCTCGCGCGGCGGCATGAAATCCGACGAGCGAACCAACCGCCAAGGCAAGGCCGTGCCGCCGCGCGACGCGCTCGCGGAAGGGCAGCACCCGGACCGATCGGTCCAGGCGCAGCCGCGCGAGGAGGCCGACACGGCCGCGCCGCGCCCCGAGGCCGGCCTGGAACTCACGCCCGAACGCAAGGCCCAGCAGGCCTACGACGCGCTCTTCGAAGGGCTCGCCGAGGCCGAGCGCGAGGCGCGCATCCGGCGGATCGACGCGTTCCTTGAAAAGCACGCAGGCACCATCGCCGCGGCCCGCGCGCGTTCGGAGCGGCGGCGGCTCGAAGACGCGCTGAAGCCGCCGGCTCCCGAACCCGCGCCGGTCGAGCGCGCGCCGTCCGCCGGCGGCGAGGCGGAACCGCCCGGCGAGTCCGCGCAGGCTTTCGCCGCGCGCGTGGCGGGCCTGGCGCCCGAGGCGCAGGTGAAGGCGGTGATCGAGCGCCTGAAGCGGCTCAATCCGGACTTCGACGGCAACCTGCCCTTCGACCTGAGCGAAGGCCGGGTCGTGAAGGCGCGGCTGGTCTCCTCGAAGGTCGCGGACCTTTCGCCGCTGGGCGCGTTGCGCGAGCTGCGCGAGCTGACAATTAGGGGGCCGACGCCCTCGGAGCGGCTGCCGGCGCGGGACCTCGCGGCGCTGCAGGGGCTGCACCTCGCCGCGCTGGATATTTCCTGCTCCATGATCCGCGATATCCGCGCACTGAAGGGGATGCCGCCTGCAGATGCTGGTGGCCAGTTGGGCGCGCATCGAGGACCTGGCGCCGCTGGAAGGCGCGCCGCTGCGCGTGGCGAGCGTCGGCGCGAACCCGATTCAGGACCTCTCGCCGCTGAAGGGCATGCAACTGGAACAGATCGACCTAGGCGACACGAAGGTCACCGACTATTCGATCCTGCGCGAGATGCCGCTGCGCGTGCTGGGCCTGCACGGCCGGCCGATCCGGGACCTCAAGGAGTTCGCGCACTTCAAGCTCACCTTCCTGCGCGTGGACGCGACGCCGGTGACGGACTTCAGCGCGCTGAAGGAGATGCCGCTGGAGGAACTCTGGTGTTCGTACAAGCCGGAGCGGGACCGGGAACTGCTCAAGACCTTCTCCGCCTTGAAGCGGCTGAACGGGAAGCCTGCGGCGGACGTGCTGGGACAATAGGCCGGCGCAGGGGCTGGGCCTTGAGTTCCCGCAGCGCTTCGCGGGTCAGTTCGGCCATGCGCCGCTTCGTCGCGCCTTCCAGTTCGCTCCAGCCGCGCCCTTCCCTTGCCAGGGCCAGGAGCAGGCGGACCTCCGCGGCGAAGTCCGCCGCCGCGACGTGTTCGGCGCCGATCCCCTTCTTCCCGCCATCCAGTCCCGCCTGGTTGTGGTAGTTGCCCAGCGGCAGGGCGAGGCCCGAGGCGCGGTAGCCGGCGGCGCAGAAGGCCGTGGCTTCGCAGGCGCCCCCGTCCATCAGCCTGCGCTGGTAGCGGAAGGACGGGTCGTCCTTCTTCAGGCGCTCGCAGGCCTGCCGCAGGGCCTCGGTAAGCGGGGCGTCGAAGAGGCTGGCGCGGTCGCCCACGCGAACGATGACGCCGCCGCCCTGCGGCGCGTGAGGCAGCGCGCGCGAGCACTCCAGCGAGAGGACGCGCGCGTCCTTCGGCAGCAGGCGCTCGTGGACCGCCCAGAGCGAGCCCAGGAAGCCCACCTCTTCCGCGCGCGTGAAGAGCGCCCAGAGGGCCGTATCCCGGCGCTTGCCGCGGGAGAGTTCGTCGAGCACGCAGAGCGCGGCGGCCGCGCCAAGCAGGTCGTCGCAGCAGCGCGCGACCACCTTCCCCTTGCGCAGCGAGAAGCCCGGAAAGCGCCACATCGCGAACCCGCCGGGCTCGGCCGTGCCCGAGACGAGCTTAGCGCGCGCGGCCTGAAGCCGGCCGCCTGCACCGGAGGCCCGTTCCAGCACGCCCCGCCCGGTGGGCCCGGGCTGGCCGCGGCGAAAGAACTCCAGCTTCGATCCGCGCACGGCATGTTTGAGGCTCACGCCGCCCCTGAAGGCCAGGTGCACGCGCGCGCCGTCGACGTCCTCGATCCAGAAGCCCGGATGGTCCAGGTGCGCCACGAGGACGAGGGGGCGCCTTGGCTCGGGCGGCGGATCGCGGATAGCCGAGCAGCAGGTTGCCCGCGCCGTCGCGCGTGCAGAAGAGGCCAGGCCGGGCGGCGGCGAAGGCCTCGATGTGGGCGGCGGGAAGGTCCTCGCGGAACGCGGCGGTGGGGCATTCCAGGAGCCCGCGGGCGAGTTCCAGCCAGGCGGCGGTCCGGTCGTTCGCGGGCATGAATAGGGCCTCCGGCGGCGAGTCTCACCTGAAGCGGGGCACGATACTACGAGTCGCGGGCGTGAACAGCGCAGCAGCGGACGGGTACGGGGCTCCGGATCGCATCCGGCGGGGTGGAAGCGGGAGCCCGAAAAACGTTGTGCTGCAAAACACCCGTTGGCCGGACCAACAGGACCCGCATGCCGGAAGTGACCAGGAATGGCAAGGGTTCACGCGTGCATTCCGCCTTCCCCGCGGACCCGAGGCCCATGGCCGGGACCGGTTTGGAATCCTCTCGTTGGTACGCGCATTGCCATGCTCCTCGTGGGTCAACGGGGTTGAGTGGGAGGAAGGGCATGGCCACGAGGAAGCTATCAAGCGGCTCGGCGGTCTTCGCGTTGGCGTGCCTGGCGTGCTCGGGCGCGTGGGGCGGGGAGTGGCGGCGGCCGGATGCGATCAAGCCGGTCCGCAGCCCCGAGCAGCATACCGGCCCGCGGGTGGGGCAGCGGCTGGTGCAGGTGACGAACTTCATCCGGGCCGCCGAGGCGCGGCAGCAGTACAACGTGGACGGGGCGGGGCTGACCGTGGCGGTCCTCGATACGGGCCTCAACACGAGCCACGTGGACTTCGCCGGGCGGGTGGCCGCGCAGGTCAACTACACCTCGGACAACGGCGGGAACCAGAACAACGCGACCGACGGGGACGGGCACGGCACGAACGTGGGCGGGATCATCTGCGCCGGGGCGGACCACATCGGGATGGCGCCGGGCGCGCGGATCGTGCCGATCAAGGTGCTGAGCAACAACGGGTCGGGGACCTTCACCGCGATCGAGAACGGGCTGCTCTGGGTCATCAACAACCGCGCGACCTACAACATCTCGGTCGTGAACATGTCGCTGGGTTCGGCGACGAACGACACGACGGCCCCGCCGACGTCCGACACGATGCGCGCGCGCATCCGCACCCTGCGCGACGCCGGCGTGGTCGTCTGCGTGGCCGCGGGCAACGACTTTTACGAGTTCAACAGCCAGCAGGGCATGGGCTATCCGGCGAACATCCCCGAGTGCATCAGCGTGGGCGCGGTCTTCGACGCCAACGTGGGACAACGCAGCTACGGCGGCCCGATCGCGTACTCGACGGCGGCCGGCCGGATCACGCCCTTCTCGCAGCGCCTGCATGAATCGGTCTCCTCGACGGTCCGCACGGACATCTTCGCGCCGGGCGCGCCGGTGACGAGTTCGGGGATCAGCGGGACCCACGGCGAATCGACGCAGGACGGGACCAGCCAGGCGACGCCCGTCACCGCGGGCGTGATCCTGCTGATGCAACAACTGTATCTGCGCCAGAACGGCTCGCTGCCCAGCGTGGACCAGCTCGAAGGCTGGCTGCGCTCGGGCGGCGTGAGCATCAACGACGGGGACGACGAGGACGACAACGTCGCCAACACGGGCCGGAATTTCATCCGCCTCGACGCGCTCTCCGCGCTCCAGGCCGTCGCGGGCGGCGCTCCGCCGCCGCCGCCGCAGGCGCCGGTCATCACCGCGCAGCCGGCCTCGCAGACGGTGACCGTCGGCCAGGGCGCCACCTTCCAGGTTGCCGCGTCGGGCTCGGGCCTGAGCTACCAGTGGCAGGTGAACAACGCGAACATCGGCGGGGCGACGTCCTCGAGCTACACCTTCGCCAACGCGCAGCTCTCCGACAGCGGCAAGGTCTTCCGCTGCGTGGTGAGCAACGGCTCGGGGAGCGCGACGAGCAACGGCGCGACGCTGACCGTGCAGCAGGCGCAGTCCGGCGCGGTGGCGCTGCAGAACGGCGTGGGCGTCTCCTCCAGCGTGACCCTGAATGCCTGGAAGCACTACTACCTCGACGTGCCGGCCGGCGCGACGAGCCTGACCGTCGCGACCACCGGGGCAAGCGCCGACGTGGACCTGTACGTGCGCCTCGGCAGCCAGCCCGACCTGAGCACCTGGAACTTCCGGCCCTATACGGCCAGCGGCAACGAGAGCGTGCAGGCGACCGCCACCACGAATCCCTCGATTCAGGCCGGGCGCTGGTACTGTTCGGTGCACGGCTATGCGGCCGGCAATTTCACCATCACGGCGACCTATATCGTGCCCAACGTGAACCACCCGCCGGCATTCCTGTCCGGCCTCTCGGTCGTGCCGAACCCCGCGCAAGTCGGGCAGACGGTGACCTTCACCGCCCTGGCCGACGACGAGGACGGCGACCCGCTGAGCTACAGTTGGAGCTTCAGCAACGGCGGGAGCGCCTCGGGCGCGAGCGTCACGCGGGTCTTCAACTCGGCCGGGACGTACACCGGCACGGTGACGGTCAGCGACGGGCAGGCCTCGATCGGCGATTCGATCCAGGTCGTGGTGCTGGCGCCGGTGGCGATCACCGGGCAGCCGGGGGCGCAGACGGTGAGCGTGGGGCAATCGGCCGCCTTCCAGGTCACGGCGACGGGATCGGCGCTGAATTACCAGTGGCAGGTGAACGGCGCGAACATCGGCGGGGCGACGTCCTCGAGCTACACCTTCGCCAACGCGCAACTCTCCGACAGCGGCAAGGTCTTCCGCTGCGTGGTGAGCAACACGCTGGGGAGCGCGACGAGCGACGGCGCGACGCTGACGGTGCAGAGCGCGCCACCGCCGCCGCCTCCGCCGCCGCCGGGCGATGCGCAGGAGTTGCAGAATGGCGTGAGCGTCGCGTCGAGCGTCTCGTACCACGTCTGGCGGGACTTCTACATCGAGGCGCCCGCGGGCGCGACGAACCTCACGATCCGGACCACCAACGCGAACGCCGACGTGGACCTGTACGTGCGCCGCGGGAGTCTGCCGGAGCTGGACGCGTACGACTTCCGGCCCTACACGGACAGCGGGAACGAGACGGTTCAGGTGACGGCGTCGACGAATCCCGCGCTCCAGGCCGGACGCTGGTACGTCTCGGTGTACGGCTACGCGGCCGGGAGCTTCACGCTCACGGCGACCTATACCGTGCCGAACGCGAACACGCCGCCGTTCTTCACCGCGGGCGTGGGCGCGGCGCCGAACCCCGCGCAGGCCGGGCAGGCGGTGCAGTTCTCGGCCTCGGCCGGCGACAGCGACGGCGACACGCTGAGCTATTCGTGGAGCTTCGGCGACGGCTCGAACGGCGCGGGCGCGAACCCCGCGCACGCCTACGCCGCGGCGGGGACCTACACGGCCACGGTGACGGTCAGCGACGGGCAGGCCTCGATCTCGGCCTCGGCGCAGGTGGTGGTGGAAGCCGCCGGGGGCGGGGCCGAACCGCTGCAGCTCACGCGGATGATCCTGGCCGTCAACTTCCGCCTCGCGAACCGGGACACGGCATCCGTGCAGGGTTACCTGCCGGTCGATCCGCTCCTCGCGACCGAAGGTCTGGCGGTGCAGGTGAACCTGGGCGGCGTGCAGCGGACGTTCACCCTGGACCGCCGTGGTATGGGGCGGATCGGCGAAGGCAGCTTCCGGCTCCTCCCGCGCAGCAACGGTCGATTCGTGCTCACGCTGCGCGGAAACTTCGCCTCGGATTGGGCCGACGAAGGCATGCTCAACGCGACCGTGCGCTACGTCCCGGTCCGGATGCCGATCCAGATCGTGGTGGACGGCCAGGCCTACGAAGGCGAACGGACGCTGTCCTATACGGCCACTGCCGGCCGGTCCGGCCAAGCGCGCTGATACGGCGCCCTCCCGCGCGCACGGCCGACGGGGCGGGTCCTTCGCGGGATCCGCCCCGTTTTCTTGACGCGGTGGACGGGTACATGGCGGGGATCATGGTCCACTCAACCCGCTTAGCCTGCGGGCGATGGCGCCGGCGTCGCGCGGGCGGCGGGACGGGTCGCGCTCCAGGAGCGCCTCCACCAGCTCGCGCAGTTCGAGGGGTAGGTCAAGCAGCAGCGGCGGCAAGGGCGCGCGGCGCACGGCCTCCAGGATCGCGGGGGGCGCGTCGGTGTTCAGGCCGAAGGGGCGCGTCCCCGTGAGCATCTCGAAGAGCACCACGCCCAGCGACCAGAGGTCGGCCGAGCGCGAGATGGGCGCGCCGCGCAGGAGTTCCGGCGCGATGTAGGAAGGCGTGCCGAGCACGATCCCGCCTGGCCGGGTCGCGCCTTCGCCCACGACCGAACCGAGGTCGCAGAGGACCGCGCGGCTCGGACAGAGCATCACGTTCGGCGGCTTCAGGTCGGCGTGAACGAGGTCTCGTGCGTGCAGGCAGCCCAAGGCGCCGGCCACTTCGGAGCCGATGCGCGCGGCCTCGGCCGGCGGCAGGCCCGCCCCAGGCGTCTCTCGGAGCCGGTGATGCAAGGGCCGCCCGTCGAGGAACTCCTGGACGACGTAACAGCCTTCCTCCAGTTCCCCGCTGGCCAGGATCCGGACCAGATTGGGGTGGCGCGTTTGCAGGCCGAGTGTGGCTTCGCCCAACAGCCGCTGGCGTAGTTCCGGATAGCGGGGATCGCCGCGGGGCACGAACTTCACCGCGATCTGTGTGCCGTCCGGCTCCTGTATCCCCCGGTATACCTGCGTCTCCCCGCCTCGACCGATCCGCTCGACCAGGGCGTAAAGGCCTATCCTTTTAGGCGTAGCTGAATCCATAAGCGCCTTCCTTCAAAAAGGATACGCGGGCGAATTTCGGCCGGCAGCTCAGATTGCACCACGAGCTTTCCAATGTGTCTCTGTTAAGGCTTAGTATGTAACAGGTTGTGAGTTCTGAAGTTTGAAGAGGTTAGCTCTTGACGGGTAGGGCAATATCGATAGCCTATTACGGCTTAAACCTGTGCAGATCGCTTGCGGCGGCACTTGAATGAGTGCTCAGGTGCATGTTGCAAGCCTGGGAGGGATTGAGAATGCGGTTGGCCTCTTTGCGGGTCATGGTGCTGGCAATCGTTTGCACGCTGGCGCTTGGCGCACTGCGCGCCGGGGAAGGCGGGGACGTGACGCAGGCGGAGTACGACCAGCTTAAGAAGGAGCTGGCGGACCTGCAGCGGATGCTCGATTCCACGACCCCCGTGGGTCCCCGGTCGAGCGCGGTGGACGAAGCGCTGGACAACAAGTACGGCCCCGACGCGCGGGTCTCGACGCGCGCCGGCAAGCTGACCATCGGCGGGCTGCTCCAGGTCTGGTACTACAGCATCCAGAACGACAACCGCGGCTGGGTGGATGCCGATCAGCTCGGGAGCGTGCCGGGCGGCGGGGCCTCCTGGGGTTCGAACGAGGTCAACGACAACGATTCGTTCCGCGTGCGCCGCTCGCAATTGCGCTTCACGATGGACATCACCGAGAACATCACGGGCGTGGTGATGATCGACCCGGCGCGCGAGGCGACGAGCTTCCCGACCTTCCCGGCGAACGTCGGCACGAGCGGCAGCACGGCGCCCGGCGGGACGCTCTCCGGGGACGGGGTGGCGTTCACCAATCCCGGCGTCTCGGCCGTGGGCGGCCCCGGCGGCGAAGGCGTGTTGGGCCACGTGCGCAATCCCGACGTCCGCTCGGGCGGAGGCCTGGCCAACCGCGCGCTGGAAGACGCGTACATCAACTACCACGGCGTGATCCCGCACCACGACTTCACGGTCGGGCAGTTCCGCCGGCGGCTGGGCGAGGAAGGCACGCGCGACGACGCGCAGCTCGATTTCACCGAACGGGCGATGATCACGCAGCTCGCCAGCCTCCGCGATCTGGGCATCCAAGCGCACGGCTCGTGGTGGGACGAACGCTTCCAGTACTGGATCGGCGGCTTCAATGGGGCCGGGACGGCCTTCCAGCAGCGCCAGAACCGCTCCAACGACAACGACGCGCTGGATTTCGTCGGCACGATCCTGGTCCGCCCGCTCTGGCTTGACGAGGACTGGGGCAGCATCGAACTCGGTTACAGCTACCTGGGCGGCCTGGGCGGCGAAGGGAGCACGCCGGGCCGCAGCGTCGCCTCGACCGCCGACGGCCTGAACCGGCGCGAGGTCTGGCACAGCATGCAGTACGCGTGGCTCTCCTGGCAGGCCGGCGGCCCGGCGCGGGGGCTCTGGATTCGCGGCGAATGGGGCCAGTACCGCGACCGCTTCGCTCCGAACGAACTGGCCTACATCCCCTCGGTGGCCGGCGGCGGGCTGACGGTGCTCGATCCGGCGCCCTTCACGGTGCAGGGCTGGACGGTCAGCGCGGGCTTCAAGCTCTCCGAGAGCGTCTGGGAAGACGACGTGCCGGGCTGGGTCCGCCCGATGGAGTTCGTCTTCCGCTACGACCACATGAACAACCTCTTCTACCCGGACGATTTCAACTCGCTGCGCGAGATCGACGTCATGGGCACGACGGTGGTCACGGCGGGGATCAACTACTACATCAAGAACCACAACGCGAAGATCCAGCTCAACTACAACTGGGTCAACGAAGAGGACAAGAAAGATCTGGGCGTCGGCCCGCCGACGCGGCAGATCCGCGAGGTCCGCAACGACAATCTGGTGGTGAACTTCCAGGTCGGCTGGTAAGCGCATACCTTCAAAAGCCGTTGGAAACGGACGGGCGGCGACGCCCGTCCGTTTTTTTTTGTCCCCAGCGCGCGGCGCAGGCTCGATGCGTAAACTTATAAGATAAGTTATGGCGTCTGGATACGACTTGAAGCCGGCCCGGCTCGGGTTTCGGACCGAGAAATTCCTCTTAACCTGAGTTGCCTTCGGTGTATGAGGCTTTTACAGGGCGGCCTGAAGGTCTGGCGTTCCGCACCTGGCGAGACACTTATAAGATAAGTATGGAGATCGAGTCTTGGCCCTGAAGGTCCCGCGCGCTCCGCTGCATCGCCGCATCGCCGATCGGATGCGGGACGAGTTCCTGCGGGGCTTTCAGCCCGGGGCGAAGCTGCCTTCCCAGAACGAGCTGGCCGGAAGGCTTGGCGTGAGCGTGCTGACGGTCCGGGAGGCGCTTTCGGCCCTGGCCGAAGAAGGGCTGATCCAGCGCCGTCAGGGCAGCGGGACGTACCTGGCCGACCTGGCTCCCGGCCGGGACGTGGGCGTGCTGATCGAACTGGACATCGCGCATCCGCGGACCTCCTTTTTCTTCCTGCGGGTGGTCCAGCAGACGCGGCTGGCGTTGCGGCGGCGGGGCTATCGCGCGCGGCTGTACGCGGGGCACCTGCCTCCGGACGCGCCGTGGTCGGGCCGGATCGGCTGCGAGGAGTTCTGGGAAGACCTGGAGCGGAAGCGGCTCCGCGGGGTCGCGGCGGTGGGCCTCAACGCCGACGGGCCGTGGTGGACGCGCTTCCAGGGATACGGGATTCCGGCGGTGGGCGGCGGCCTCGGATTCGCCCGCCGGGTGCGGCTGGAGGACGGGCGGATGATCCAGATGGGCGTGGATTATCTGGTAAGCCAGGGACGCCGCCGGATCGCCTGCATGTCCTGGGGGCGCCCAGCGCCCTTCGTCGAGGCGCTGAAGGCGCATGGCCTCGCCGCGCGCCCCGAGTGGATCCGCTGCGACCTGCATCCGGCCTCGGCGGGCGCGGGCTGGGAGGAGCTTCGGGAACTCTGGGCGGGCGCGGGCGAGAAGCCCGACGGGCTGGTGATCGGCGACGACATGCTCTTTCTCGACGCGCGTTCGGCGCTCCTGGAACTGCGCCTGGCCGTGCCCGCGGAACTGACGATCGTGACGCACGCCAACCGAGGCGCCACGTATCCGGCGTCGTTCCCGGTGGCGAAGCTGGAAGTCGACCCCGATGCCTACGCCCAGGCGCTGGGGGACCTGCTCGCGGACGCGGTCGAACGCCGCCCGCGGACGCCGGAGGAACTCGTCGTGCCGGTCCGGCTGGTCGCCGACGACGCGACGGACACGCTGAAGCCGCGGACCCCGGTCGAGGCGGCCGCGGCGCGGCTCGCACCAAGGAGCGCAGGGCATGCGTAACGCAACGAAGCTCATCTGGCGCGGGCTGGTCTTGGCGGTCCTGGCCGCTGGCGGGGCCGGCGCGCGCGCCGGCGAGCCGGGCGTCGCATGCCGCTTCGGCGCGCAGGGGCTGGAGGGGCTGGACGTCGGCGGGCAGGCCTGGCTTTCCGTGGGCCAGCCCAAGGTCGTGCGCGCGGTCTTCGAGACGACTTCGCACGACGAGAACGGGTATCTGAAGTACGAATTCGAGACCAAGGCCGAGGAGGCCTCGGCGTCGGGCTTCGACGCGGCGAAAAAGGCCGCGCGCGCGGAGTATCCGTGGGGTTCCCTGGAGGTCGTCTACGCGCCGGCGCCGGGCCGGCTGGACCTGACGGTCACGCTGCGCAACGGCAGCGCGAAGCTGCTGGCGGACTTCGAGGTCGAGCTGCTGGGGCTGAAGCTCCCCGCCGTCCCGGCGAACTGGAAGAAGGGCAAGGTGCGCCCGGCCAGCGGGCTCGACAACCTGGCCGCGACGTGGATCGAGGATGAGGCCTTCAAGGCGGTCTTCTGCGCGCTGACCATGGACCCGCCCTCGCGCTTCGGGCTGAAGCCCGGCGCCGACGCCGAGGTTCCCCAGTACACGCTGATCTGGGCGGGCGGGGTGAACAAGGCCGAGCCGGGCGCCTACGAACTGAAGCCGCGCGGCGTGCCGCGGATCGCGCCCGGGGCGAGCTTCACCTTCGAGTGCACGCTGCGGGCGATGCCGGCCGGCGCCGACCGGCACGCCTTGATGGAGGACGTTTACGAGCGCTTTCGCAAGGCCTACGGCCCAGTGGCGGAGTGGAAGGACCGGCGCCCGATCGGGATGCTGATGCGTTCGAGCAGCTACAAGGGGCACAAGTCGGAGACGAACCCGCGGGGCTGGTTCTCGAACCCCAAGCTCGACATCGCGGACAAGGCCGCGTTCAAGGCCGCGGCGCTGGCCGACGCGGAGCGCTGCGTAAAGACGCTGCAGGCGATGGACGCGCAGGGTTTCGTTTTTTGGGACGTGGAAGGAAGCGAGAACCCGCATCCGATCACCTACATCGGCGATCCGCGCCTGGCGGAGAAGCTGGCGCCGGAGTTCGACGAGGTCGCCGACGCCTACTTCCAGGCGTTCCGCGACGCCGGGCTGGCCACGGGCATCTGCATCCGGCCTACGCAGGTCTACTTCAACGCAGAGAAGAAGAAGTGGGATCACGGGACGTGCAGCGACGGCGGCCCCGGGCGCGGCGACTACTTCCCCCAGCTCCGCCCGAAGGAAGTGCCCTGGTGGCGCTTCTACCCGATCGTGGAGCGGCTCTGCGCCAAGATCGAGTACGCGCAGCAGCGCTGGGGCTGCACGATCTTCTACATCGACACCAACGGGTCCTTCCGGCAGTTCGGCGAGGAGCAGAAGTTCGAGTGGATGCTGCTGGACCAGTCGGTGTGGAAGGCGGTGAAAGAGAAGCACCCCGAGGTGCTGCTGATCCCCGAACTCGTCGGCGAGAACTTCGCCTGGCACGCGGCGAACTGGAGCTGCACGGCGGCCTACATGGAACTGGACCTCAACGGATTCGGGACGCACGAAGGCGTCCGCAGGCTGCTGCCCGGGGCGTTCAGCATCGTCAACGTCTGCGACGGGGACTTCGCCAAGCACCGCGAGAAGCTCGCCGCGGCGGTGAAGGCCGGCGACATCCTGCTCTCGCACGGCTGGTTCGGCTCCCAGCGGAACAAGGAGGTGAAGGAACTGTACGACGAAGTCGTCCGGGGCATCAAGCCCGTGGTGGTCGAGCCGCCCAAGAAGTCGGAGGCGGACCTGATCCAGGAAGAGCTGTCCAAGTAGCCGCGCGCGCCGTGGTCCTGCTGCGCCGGCCGCGGATGGTCTTGATGTCCGCGGGCGCATCGCACATACTTCGACTTCCCCCTATCCCGCAGGCGGCCGGGCGCAGGCTCCCGGCCGCGTGAGGAGTCGCAGGCATGAGCGTAGCGCCCGGCGTACCGCTCCTGGATCTGAAAGCCCAGTACGCGCAGCTCAAGCCCGAACTCGACGCGGCCCTGGCGCGGGTCGTGGAGAGCCAATACTTCATCCTGGGCGAGGAAGTCGACGCGCTGGAACGCGAACTCGGCGAGTACCTGGGCGTTCCGCACGCGATCGGGTGCGCGTCGGGTTCCGACGCGATCCTGCTGGCCTTGATGGCGCTGGATCTCGGGCGCGGCGACGAGGTGCTCTGCCCGACGTACACCTTCTTCGCGACCGCCGGCTACGTCGTCCGCGCCGGGGCCAAGCCGGTCTTCGCCGACATCGACCCGGTCACGTACAACCTCGATCCGGTCTCCGCGCGCGAGGCCGCGGGGCGCGCGGCGAAGTTGAAGGCGCTCCTGCCGGTGCACCTCTACGGGCAATGCGCGGACCTGGCGGCGCTGGAGGCCCTTGCCGCCTCGCGCGGCGTGCCGCTGATCGAGGATGCCGCGCAGGCCATCGGGAGCCGCGACGCGAAAGGGCGCAGCGCCGGTGCCGTCGGGGCGCTTGGGTGCTTCAGCTTTTTTCCGACCAAGAACCTTGGGGGATTCGGCGACGGCGGGCTGGTGACGACCGCCGACGCCGGGCTGGCGGAGAAGCTCCGCGTGCTGCGCGTGCACGGGAGCAAGCCCAAGTATTACCATCACGTCGTGGGGGTGAACTCGCGGCTGGACGCGCTCCAGGCGGCGGTGCTGCGCGTGAAGCTGAAGTACCTCGAGGCGTGGCACGCCGCGCGCGCGCGGAACGCGGCGGCCTACGACCGGCGCTTCAAGGCGGCCGGGGCGCGGAGCAGCGCCGAGCCGCTAGAGGGCGGAGGGTTTCCGCTGCGCTTCCCGCACGCGCCGGCCGCGCCCGCGCGGCATATCTACAATCAGTACGTGATCCGGGTGCCGGCCGAGCGCCGCGACGCCCTGCGCGCGAGCCTGACCGAGCGGCGCATCGGCACGGAGATCTACTATCCGGTTCCGCTCCATTTGCAGCAGTGCTTCGCCGGGTTGGGCTACAAGGAAGGCCGGTTCCCGCAGGCCGAGCGCGCGGCCCGCGAGACGCTGGCCCTGCCGATCTATCCCGAATTGAGCGCCGCGCAGATCGAACAGGTGGCGACGGCGATCGTGGAGTTCCTCAAGTAGCCCCTCGGCCCGCCGGGCGCAGGTTCTTAGAGCCTCTTTCCAAGAATCTTTCGAATTCCTGTCCCGCGCCCGCGCGCGCGCCGTCCGAAGCCTTGGGTCGAACTCTATCTCCGAGCGGAGGAACGCGCATGACACGCCGCCTGCCGATCGCGGTACTTCTTGCCATGTCGTCGGTTGCGATTGTCGCGGAAGAACTGCAACCCGCGCCCGAGCAGGCCCCCAGGCGGGGCTGGTGGGCCGGAAGATGGTCGAGAATCAGCGGAACCGGGCCCTGAACAACGGCTGGGCGATGATGGCCGACGGCGAGGTGCCGGTCGGGCGGCTGAAGGCCTACGGCGAAAAGGGCGCTCCGGCCAAAGTCCTGGGGCTGCGCGACCTGCGGGTCACTACGCAGATCGAGGGGCTGATCGCGCGTACGACGATCCAGCACGTCTTCCAGAACGATACCGACAGCGTGCTGGAAGGCGTCTTCACCTTCCACCTGCCCGGCGACGTGGCGGTGGACCGCTTCGCGATGACGATCTACAGCGAGTCCGACCTGATGGAAGCGAGCCTCGTGGACCGCCAGACCGCGCGGAGCGTCTACGAGCGCGTGGTGTACGGGCAGTCGCTGGATCCCGGATACCTGGAGTGGCTCGACGCGCACACCTTCCGCGCGACGATCTTCCCCATTCCCCCGCGCGGCACGAAGACGATCGTGCTTTCGTACCTGCAAACGCTCACGCGGATCATGACGGCGGACGGGGCGAGCGAGGTGACGTACGTCTATCCGATGCGGACGCCCGACGGCGCGGAGAGCCCGCTGCCGGCGGCCGCGCACGTGAGCCTCTTCGCCAGCGTGCACGGCTTCCCGGCCGGCTCGGTGGTCGAACCCACGCTGGATGCGCAGGCCAAGCAGGGCGTCTGGGACGACGTGGTGCTGAACGCGAGCCTCGGGAACGGCGAGGCCCCGAAGGACGACTGGGTTGTGACGATTCGCACGCCGGCGACGGGCGCGCAGGCCGCGCAAGCCGCCGAGTGCCAGCTCCAGGCATACCGTCCGGTTTCGGGGAAGCCGGGCCGCTTCGCGCTGACCCTGACGCCGCAGGCCGAACTGGCTTCGATCGCCGATCCGGTGGACGTGCTCTTCGTCGTGGACACGAGCGCCAACCGGCGCGGGAGCGAATACACCGCGGCCAAGCGCATCGTGTACGAGGCGCTGAGGCGGCTGCGCGCGGAGGATCGCTTCGCGCTGGTGGCCTTCGACATTCTGGCGCGGACGCTGGACGGGGGCTGGCAGTCGCCGAGCGACGACAACCTGGAGAAGGCCGGCGCGTTCCTCGAGAAGCTCCAGCCCATGGGCGCCACGGACGTGGCCGGGGCGTTCCGGACCATCGAGATGGACCTTGCGCAGGGCGTGCGCGAGCGTGCGCGGGTGGTCTTCCTCGGCGACGCCGAGGCGACCTACGGGGCGCGGAACGCCGGGGAGCTGAAGACGGCCGTCGAGCGGACCCTGGAGAAGCTCAACGCCGAGATGTACGCGGTCTGGACGGGCGAGGGCCTGAACGCGCCGGCGCTGCCGGGCGAGCCGCTCGCGAAGCTCGCGCGCCTCTCCGCCGGGCCGGTGCTGCGGCTCGGGCGCGACGTGGACCCGCGGCTGATCGGGGAACGCCTGGGTTCACGCCTGGGCATGCCGGTCCTGCGCGACGTCAAGGTGAAGCTGGAACTGGCCAACGGTTCGGAATGCGAATTCGTGGAGCCGGTCGCCGGCGGGATCGCGGCGAACGTGAGCACCACGCTCTTCGGCGTCTACAAGCTGGCCGGCGAGGCCACGGTGAAGCTCGACGCGATGCTCGGCGGCAAACCCTACTCCCGCGCGTGGAAGGTGAAGCTTCCCGCGGTGGAAGCTCGGAACGTCGCGGTCGGGCGGCTCTGGGCGCGCGCGAAGATTGGCGCGCTGGAAGGCCAGCCGGAGGAGGCAAGCGCCGTGGCGCTGGAGCATAAAGTGCTGAGCCGAAATACCAGCTTCCTGGTGCTCGAAAGCGAGCGGATGTACCAGGACTTCAACATCTCGCGGCCGAACAAGGAACAGCAGCGCTACGACCTGGCCTCGCGGACGATCGGCGGCGGGATCGAGTCCACCGGGCCGGCGGAAGCCCGCGCCCCGCGCGAACGGCGCATGGAGCTGCTCGAACTGCGCGCCTTCAACGGCCGCGGCTTCGGCGCCCCGCTGAGCGGCCCCGTGGACGTCGGCGGCGTGCGGGTGAACCTGAGCCTTCAGGGCGCGGAGGTCACGGCGATTCAGGAAGCCGGCGGCAAGCGGCTCAGCACGGCGGAATTGATGGAGCGGCGATTGGGCATCAGCCGCCAATTGGCCTCGGCGCGCGGCCTGCCCTTCGAGGCCGAGACGGCGTTCCCGCAGCTCTGGCTGAGCGTACTCGACGAGAGCGCCGACGGGCGGGCGGAGGAGTTCCGCGCGCGCTTCGGTTCCGACGAGGCGGCGTGGAAGGCCGTGGCCGTCCAGCCGGCCGCGAGCCCCAAGGAGTGGCGCCCGTCCTTCGAAGCGCCGCCCGCGCGCGAGCAGCAGCTTGCGCGGTTGATGAGCCCGCTGCGGCGCAGCTACGCCGACGTCTCCGCGGACGGCGTGAAGGTAAGCCTCGACTCCCACCTGGTGGCGCACCAGATCCTGAGCGCGTTGCTGAAGGGTCCCGGCGCGCACCAGCTCCACGCCAACCGCGGCGATAGCGAGGTGATGCGCCTGATCAAGACGCAGAACGCCTGCACCTACCGCCTTGAAGGCGTCGCGGCGGAAAGCCGGATCGCGGCGTGGAACTTCCTGTCCCAACTGCTCCTGGCGGAAGGGCAGTCCAAGCCGGCGCTGGAACTGGCCGAACGCGCCCTGGCGGAAGAGGACGCGCTGCGCACGGCCAGCGACCCGCGGCCCGCGCGCCTTTCGCGGCTCCTCGCCGGGCTCGCCTGCCAACAGCGCGCGCGGTACGAAGAGGCCGCCATGCACTACCGGCGGATGCTCGAGACGAGCCTTCCGCTCGAGGACGCCGGCCGGGACATGGTCTACTGGTCGCTGGTCACGACGATGGTCGAGGCCGGGGATCGGGATGGCGCGATCCTGGTCCTGGAGCGCTGGTGCTACGAGACCCAGTACCGGCTCGACCTGTGCGAGGAGCTCGGGAAGTTCTACCGGCAGGTCAATCGTTTCGACGACGCGATCCGGGCCTGTTCGACGCCGTGCGAGTTCAATCCCGACCTGGGGCTGGGCATCGTGGCCCCGCAGGACTTCGTGCCGGCCGCGCCGTGAGCGCGCGCCGTTCGCCGGCGCAGTGAAACCCCCGGTCCTGGACCGGGGGTTTTCATTTTAGGGCTCGTAACGAAATAACCGACGCTGTTGCTCGCTCGTTACAGAGTTCCTCTGGAGCTGCTCCTCGCTTGCGCCTCGACCACGGCCCAAGATCCTCAGCCCCAAAGCATCATTAATTCCGTTACAAGTCTTTACCGCTCGCGGCGGCGGTTCCCGCGTTGAGTTTCCGGCCTCAGCCGATACCTTCCTGCCATGCCCGAACCCTGCGGCGTCCTCTTCGATCTCGATGGCGTGCTGCTCGACAGCGCGGAATGCCACTTTCTCGGCTGGGAGCGGCTCGCGAAGGAGCTGAGCGTCGCGCACGACCGGGCGTTTTTCCGCGCGCACTTCGGGAAGAAGAACCATCAGATCCTGCCGCTGCTGCTGGGGCGTACGCCGGGCGCCGCCGAGATGGACCGGCTGAGCGAGCGCAAGGAGGAGCACTTCCGGGAGGCCGCGCGCGGCGCGCTAAGCCTCTACGACGGCATCCCGGACTTGCTGCGGCGCCTGCGCGCGGAAGGCTTGCGGCTCGCGCTGGGCACCTCGACGCCGCGGAGCAACGTGGAGTTCCTGTTCCGGGAGCTGGGCCTCGGCGTCCAGCTTGAGGCCTTTGTCTGCGCCAACGACGTGAGCCAGGGTAAACCGCATCCGGAGGTATTCCTGAAGGGCGCGGAGCGGCTCGGACTGGCGCCGGCGCGCTGCGTGGTGGTCGAGGACGCCTTTCCGGGCATCGAAGCGGCCAAAGCCGGGGGCATGCGGTGCGTGGCCGTGGCGACGACCAACTCGGCCGCGGACCTGCGATCAAATTCCAAGGCCGACGCGGTGCTGGCGAAGACCACGGACCTGACATCGGCGCTGGTGGCGCGGCTGCTCGAAGCCTGAATGCGGCGCCGGCGGATTCATTCCGGCTTGTGACGCTCACCCTTTCGGCTAACCTCTAGCAGCCATGACGATGGGCCCGCGATTCGCATCGCGCTCGATTCTCGCCGCGTGCGCGCTCTCCGCGCTCTGCGCCATCCAGCCCGCTGGAGCAGGCGAGGGCGAAGGCTCTCCCGCGCCTCTGGCCAAGCTGCTGGCGAACGTGGAGCGCGAACCGCTCCTTTTTTTCGGCGTGCCCGACATCCACAAGCTGCCGGCCCGGCTGGCGCAAGCGCACCTGGGACAGTTCCTGCTCGACGAACGCTACGCCGAAGGGCGCGCGCGGCTGGCGAAGGAATTGGGCGACGCGGCGGGCGCGGACCTGGATTCGCTCTGGGTCAACCTGCGCGCGCACCTGGAAGGACCGGTGGCGCTGGTGCTGACGCGCGCCGCGCCGCTGGATGAGGGCGACGTGCCGGGGTTCAAACTGCGGCTGCTGGCGAGCGTACCGAACGCGAAGTCGATGGAGGCGGTGGAAGCGGCGTGGCCGAGGCTGCCGCCGCAGTCGGGGAGCCTGTTGTCGCTGTTGCGCCCGCAGCTCGTGGCCGGCGACGCGGCGGCCGCGCCGCCTTCGCCGCCGGCCTGGGTGAAGGAGTACGCGGAGACGCCCGGGCTGGCGCGTTTCCGCGCGCGCCCCGAAGCCCTGGGCGTGGCGCTTCACGAATGGACTCAGGCGCTGCCCGAATCGGGAGCGCTGGGCTGGATGCAGGCGGTGCGGTATCTCGCCGCGCTGAAGCTCGAAACCGTCGCGCTGGACCTGCGCTTGGAAGGCGGGCAATTCGAGGAGCGCCTGGCGCTGAAGCCGCTGGCCGGCGCGGAAGGCGGCTTCGTGCGGCTGCTCGACGCCCTGCGCCAGCGCCCGCGGGGCTGGGACGGCCTGACCACGGCGCTGCCGTCGGGCTCGGCGCTGGGCGTGCTGTTTCAACTCGAACCGCGGAAGCTCGGCGCGGACCTCGCGATCCACCTGCAACTCTTCGAGCGGATGCTGCGGGGGAAGAAGTGGACGGAGCAGCAGGGCGTCTCCGAAGACGCGCTCCGCGGAGACCGTTTCGACTTCCTGATGGCGCACGCGACGGGCATGGGCGGGATCGTGGCGCGGCCGTCGCCGACGGGCAAGGTGGACCTCGTGCTGGCCCTGGCCTCGCGCGAGCGCGACGTGACGGTGCTGCGCGCAAAGCTCGTGGAGGGGCTCGGGCGTCTGGAAGCGCCGTTCCAGACCTTGCAGCAGGCGCCGCGAATCGGGGAGAACGCGCCGTTGGCCGCGCAGTTCAAGGGGCGGGGCGTGCTGCCGGCGCCGGTGCTCGGGCTCAGCGCGGGCTGGATCTGGCTCTGCTCCACGACCGGCGCGTACCACGACCTGACCGCGGCCTTCGGCGGCGGCAAGACGCTGAAGGAGGCCCCGCCGCCGGCGCAGCCGGATCCGCTCGCCGCGCCTTTCACGCGTCCGGAGTCCTCGACGCTGCGGCTCGACATGAACCTGGAGGCGCTGGCGCCGCTGGCCTATACGGCGTGGCTGCTCTCGGAGGACGGGCCCAGGCTCGGCGACTGGAGGGTGCCCGGCGAGGTGTTGCCGCAGCCGGGGCTCTTCGCCGGCCGGCTGGGCTGGCTGCAGGCCGATCTCGCGCCGCGCGCCGACGGGACGTTCCTGGGCTACGCGCGCGGGCCGCTGCCGTTCGGCTCGCTGCTAAGCGTCGGCGTGCTGGGGCGAGCCGGCGAGGCCGTGGACCAGGTGAAGCGCGGCCGCGAGGCATTGAAGGACGAACTGCGCCGGCTGAACGAACAGGACGAGACCTCGAAGGCGCAGGCGCCATGAGCGGAACGCGCACGAACCTTGCGCGCCGGGCGCGGCTGCCGGGCGCCTGCGCGCTGCTCCTGATGCTCTCCGGCTGCGGCGAGGACCTGAACCGCTACAGCATGCTCATGATGGAGCGGGTCAACGGGCAGGTGTACCTCGTCCTGCAGCACAACCCGCTGGCCTCCGAGACCGGGCAATCCTATTTCGGCGTGTACGAGCGGCGGGAGGACGATCCGGCGTCCTTTCGGACCGTGCTCGGCGACCGCAGCGGGCCGGTCTTCGGCAGCTTCGCGTACCGCGATGCCGAGGGCCGGGAGCGGCTGGGCCTGCTGCACGAGAAGCAGGCCACGCTGTACGAATTCACGCCCGAGGCCCCGGGCGTCAAGGTGGACCTCAAGATCCTGCCGTACGACTGGATTCCCGAGACCGGCGCGCAGATCGGCTCGACGCTGTACGTCTTTGGGGGCACGCGAACGGGCATGCTGCGCAAGGAGGGCCGCGCGTACCTGAAGATCGCGGCCGGATCCTTCGAAGGCGGCGAGTTCGAGGACGTGAAGCTGGAGTCGGCGCCGGACATCCTGTACGGCCCGTTCTGGATCAAGGCGCTGGAACTGGGCGGCACCATTCACGTCTTCTGGCGAGAAGCGCAGGTGTACGGCTCGCCCTTCGAGTCGATCGACTTCGAGCCGCCGCTGCGCTTCGTCGGACCGCTGCGCCGCGCGGTCTTCGACGGCAAGGCCTTCGGAGAAACGGTCAGCGAATTCGACCTCCCGCAGGGCTACACGGCGGTCTGGAACGAGGGCACGAAGCTCTTCGCCGCGGTACAGCCGCAGAGCAGCGAATTCGGGCGCTGCCTGCCGCCGCGGGTCTATGCGCTGGGCGAGGCGAATGGCGTCGAAGAGCAGGCGCTGCCGGAACGGGTCGAAGAAAAAGAAATCCGCTTCAAGTTTTTCCTGCTCGAGCGCGTGCCCGGCGAGGCGGACTGGGCGTTCCTGCGCAGCAACTCGCAGGACTTCCAGCTCTGGCGCGCGACGCCCGAAGGCTGGACGGTGCGCCAGCCGGTGGCGGGGCTGCCGGTCTTCGGGCTGGCGAACATGCTGCTGGGGGTGCTGGCCGGGTGCGTGGTGACGGTGGCGGCGGGCGTGGGCCTGGCGCTGCGGCGGCGGCGGCAGGTGCGGCACGTGCTGGAGCAGCTCAAGCCCGCGGACGTGCTCGCGCCGTTTTCTCTGCGCCTGAGCGCGCTGATCGCGGACCTTGCGGTGCTGGTGCTGGCGACGGAGATGCTCACGCGCGCGGCGGGCTGGGAGGCCCCGCGCTGGACGTCGGTGGCCTTCGATCCGCTCTTTATCCTGCCGCCGTTCTTCGTGCTGTACGTGATTTACCTGGGCTTCTGCGAGTGGGCCACGGGCATGACGATCGGGAAGTGGCTGCTGGGGCTGCGCGTGATCGACGACCGGGGCGAGCGGCCGACGCTGTACTCCTGCTTCGTGCGGAACCTGGTGGGGTACTACGAGCGGCACCCGCTGCTCGCGCCGTTCGCTGCGCTGCCGACGATGCTCCTGACGCCGCGGCAGCAGCGGCTGGGCGACCTGCTGGCGCATACGATGGTCGTGCAGAAGGCGGCGCTCGACCGCTACAAGGATCAGCGCGCGAAGGCGCAGGACGAGGCCGCCGCGCAGCCCAAGCCCGCGGAGTCGAAACCGGAATAGCTCAGCGTCCGGAACGGCACGTCAACGCAACAGGGCAAGTTCGGCCTCGCGCCGCAAACCCATGCCCAAGCAGTACTCGTAAAGCGCGACCTTGTCGGCGCCGTAGCAGCGCGCGATGCCGGCGAATTGGGACGGCGGCATCTGGTCCCATGGCAGCGGGAAGCGGTTGCCCTGCACGTCCACGTCGAGGGACTTCGCATCGGCGCCGGCGACCCTGATCTTGCTCGGCTTGCCCAGCAGTTCAACGAAAACCAACTCGCGTCGCCCCTTGGCGATCTCGGCGATCACTCCGGCCTTCAACTCGGCGTAGCGTTCCAGCGCGCGAGCCTGCTGCTCGGGATTGGGTTGGGCGGGCTGCACGGCGGCCGTAGGCGCCGGGCCGGCAGGTTGGGCGGCCTGGCCAGTCTGAGCGGGCGCCGAGGCATTTTCGGGCGCGCCAGAGCGAGCATCGGCCATCGGCCTGGCCGGCGCTTCGGACAGCGGGCCGATGTACGAAGTTGCCGCGACGATGTCGTCGTACCACATCAGGCAGGGCTTGTTGGCCAGCCTATTCATGGAGTAGAGCTGGAACCGGAGCCGGTTGATCTTCAGCTTGTCGGTGGCGCGGAAGATCAGGTTGGGAAAGTCCCCCGCCAGCTTGCCATCCACCCAGAAGGCCGCGCGGCCGTCGCGTTTCCCGGGCGTGTTTGTCTGGAGCATGAGCTCGAAGCAGATCCACTTGCCGCGCTGGGGGATGAGGTCGGGACGCTTCTGAAAGAACGGCCCAAAGAGCCCGCCGTCGCCTTCGGGGTTCCCGGACTTGGGCTGGCGCCGCCCGCTGGGAAACCATTGCTCGCCGAAACGGTGCCGTTGTTCGGGGTGGTAGGCGTACAGGCAGAGTTCGCCGGGCGACGCCATCGACTCGGCATGGCGGTAGGTGTCCAACTGCGCCTGAAAGTGATTGCTCCCGTTTGCGGCGATGCCCGAGGAGGCGCCCAAGGGCCCGGCGTCGATGCTCGCGCCGTTGTGCGCGCCGCCATGGAACAGTTCGGTCTCTTCGCCGAACATCTGGTAATAGCGCAGGAAGAGCTTGTCGTAACCGGGATCGAAATGGACATGCACGGCGGCGCCATCGGCCTTTTCGGGGTTGGCGCGGGCGATGCGCAACTGGACGGCCCTGCTGCCGGAGTGGACGCGCGCGGCCTCCCGAGTGACGGTGGCGTCGCCGTAGGCGTTGTCAAAGACCCCCCGCAGCCCGCCGGTCTCGACGGTTTCGAGGCCGTTGGCGAAGACGACCGCCGAATCCTTCTCGAGCCCCTGATCCTTCAGGTACTTCGCGGCAAGCCCGGTCGCGCCTTCGGGCAGGGGAGGGGGGGCCGAGGACTCTCCACCCCATGTGCTGGCTGCCAGGAGACACGACAGGCCCAGGAGACAGGAAAGCAAGGTTGAACTCATGTGCATGGCCCTCGACGCGCGCCGGCGGATTGCCGAAGTCCGCGCCAGCGCCTCGATTAGCTACAAGCCGCGTTCTGGCATGAGTTGCGATTTAGAGGCTTGATTGGGGCATTTCTTACGATTTGGGCCTGGCTCGTTTGCGGAATGCCAGGGGTGCGGTCCCCGTGCGCTTCTTGAAGATACGCGAAAAATTGTGCACGGTCGCGAAGCCCGATTGCCGCGCGACCTCATGCACCGGGAGCTTCGATTCGGCGAGCAGGGTCTTGGCCTCGGTAAGGCGGACCTCCTGAAGGTATTGAGATACCGTCGCGCCCACGGTCTTGGCAAAGAGCGCGCTGAAGTAATTGGGGCTGAGGTAGACCGAGGCGGCGATTTTCTTGAGCGTGATGGGCTCGGCGAAGTGCGCCTGGATGTAATTTTTGGCCAGGTTCACGACGCTGTCCCGGTTCTCGTCGCTCGTGAAGGCGTGCCCTTCGTCTTCCAGATGCCGCACGCAGCGCACGAGGGTTTCGATGAAGGTCGCGCGGAGCAGGGCCTCCCAGCCGCGCCGCCGCTCGCGCGCCTCTTCGGCCGAGCGCTTAAAGAGGCGGCACAGGTCGGGGCGATGCGGAAAGTTGGCGCCGCGGACGAGTTGGAAGCGGTTGCCGCCATGGTAGGAACTGGAGTGGATGCCCACCCAGTTGTTCTTCAGGTAGCCGCAGAACCAGATCAGGTGGTAGCCCTGCGCCGGATGCCGGATCCGCTCCAGATGCAGCGCGTGTTGCGGGATCACGGCCATCTCGCCGGCGGAGAGTTCGTAGCGGCGGCCGTCGAGCGCCAGTTCGGCCTTCCCGGTGTGCGCGAAGACCCATTCCACGTTCTGGGGATGGGCGACGTAGTTCCGGACCGACTTATGGTTCAGATCCAGCCCTTCTCCGACCGCAGGCGAATTCGGATCCGGCGGATAGGGACCGAAGGACTTCTTGCCGTGTTCGCCAGGAATCACGAGTTGCCCACGCCCCACCTGCTCCAGGGCGGGCAGGCAGACATTCGACAGCAGGTCGATCAGTTCCTCGGGCATGGGCGTCCAGGGATTGAGGTCCCTTATTCATAAACCAGATGCCGCCTTGTCAAACCCTTGAGGACCAAGGGGTCGCTGTTTTTTGTACGGGAAGGCGTGGATACGCACGGTGCAATGGGAGATTGCACAGATTTCTGGCCCTGAATCCAGAAATTCATTGCGCGCCGCCCGAATTGACGGGACGCACAGGGTAGAAAGGGGCATGGACCCCATGTCAACCACCGCCGTCCAGACCTTGCTGATGAGCGCCGAACAGCACGCCTCGAACGAACTGCCCGAAGCGTACGGCAAGCTCATTGAACGCTATCGCAGCGTGCTGATCAACCAGGCGCTGGCGATCGTCGGCAAACTCGAGGACGCGGAGGATGTGGTCCAGGAGACGTTCTGTGAGGCCTTTCGCGGCATGGACCGGCTGGCCGAAGTCCGTTCCGTTTCGGCTTGGCTGCGCACGATCAACCGCCGCAACGCGCTTAACCGGTTGCGGGACCGCGGCACGCTTAAGCGCAACGAGAGCCGGCGCCTGATCGAGGCTCCGCAGCGCTTCGCGACGACCGGCGGAATCGGCAAAGTCGAGGTCCAGGAGTACATCGCCAAGGCCATCGAGCGTCTCCCCGAGAAACAGCGCCACGTTATCATCATGCGTTTCTGGGAGCACCTTTCGACGCAGGAGATCGCCGCACGCCAGGGACTCTCCCCCCGGATGGTCCAGTGGCTGGTCGGCGATGCCATGGAGCGCCTGCACCGCATGCTGGGCGAGACGCTCTCGCTGGGCGCGCAGGACGCCGACTCCGCCGAGACTCCCAGGGAATAACGCCGATGCTTACCGTTCAGGAATGCTCCACCGTCGCCACACTCCTGCCCGACCATCTGGAAGGGGTCTTGAGCGAAGGCGAGTTGATGCAAGTCAAAGGACACCTGATTGCTTGCGAGGCCTGTCGTGCCCGCCTGAAACGAATGGAGACGATGCACCAGCTTCTGCGCGGCTTCCTGGGCCCCGACCAGGTCAGCGGGAACATGGTCCACGAAACCAGCAAGAAGCTCTCGGCGATTACGGGCGGCGTGCTGCCCGCGCTGCCGGCCTTCGACCCGTCAGCGCTGGCAGACCGCCGGCCCGCGCGCCAGGCCACGTTGGGCGACATGCTGCGGCGCGCGCCCTGGTGGGCGATCTCCGGCGCTTTCCATGCCCTCCTTCTGCTCCTGATGACCTTAATAGGCGCCGCCATGCTGCGCGCGAACGACGAGGTGGTCATCGTCACGGACCTGCAGCGGCTGCCGCCGCCCGAAGAGAAGATCGAGCCGGTCAAACGCGATTTGTTCAAGAAGCCCGAGATTACCCAGACCGCGGACGTGACGGTGGACCAGCCGGTGGTCGAGCATCACGAAGAGGTCCAGATTGCCGATCACGAGGAGACCGTGAACGACAGCGACCTGAAATCGGCGCAAGGCGACGAGCATGCGCTCTCGGACGTGCCTTTGAGTGGAAGCGGGCTGGCCGCGAGCCTCGGCCTGGGCGGCGGCGGAGGAGGAGTTTTGGGACACCGGGTGGGCGGCGGAAGGACGCGCCTGGCGTTGAAGAACGGTGGAAGCGAAAAAGACCGAGTCGGCGGTGAACGCTGGGCTGGCCTGGCTGGCACGGGTGCAGGAAGCGGACGGGCATTGGGACAGCAAGAAGTTCGGCGGCGGCAACTTTCACAATCCCAACAAGGCCGCCGCCTCGAGCGTCGACGTGGCGGCTACGGGAATGGCGCTGCTGGCCTTCCTGGGCGCAGGTCACACAGAGAAGGTGGGCCGATACAAGGACAACGTTCAGCGCGGCGTGGCCTGGCTGCTCAAGTCCCAGCAGGCCAACGGAGAGCTCGGCCCGAGCACGGACATCACCGGGTACGCGCACGCGATCGCGGGGATGGCGCTGTCCGAAGCGGCGGCCATGGGGCGGGTGCAGGCCACCCGCGAGGCCGCGCAGAAAGCCGTGGACCGCACCTGCGGCGCGGGCGCCAAATGGGAGGAAGACAGCGAACGGGCTGGATGGAGCTATGCCGCGTACCAGTACCAGGAACTGTACGGCGACATCAGCAACAGCGGCTGGCACATGATGTTTGTCAAGAGCGCGAAGGTGGCGGGGCTGCACATCAATCCTTCGAGCATCGAGGGCATCACCCGCTTCCTCGACAGCGTGGAACGCGGGAAGAAGGAAGGCGAACCCTACAGCGGGCATCGATATACCTACCAGCCGCGGACGCCCAACGAAGGCACCGAGAGGCAGACGGCCATCGGCTGCCTCTGCCGGCTCTTTTTCGGCACGCCGCCTGAAGAGCTGAAGGGCGGGGTCGAGTACATGCTGCACGGTTGGCCGGGAGGCTACCCCAAGGCGCATCCGGTGAACGGAGGCGTCGAGCTCTACTATGTCTACTACGGCACGCTGGTTACTTTCCAGATGGGCGGCGAGATGTGGGCGAAGTGGAACGAGGCGATGCAGCAGGCGCTTCTGCCGCACCAGATCAAGGACGGCGGCGCGAACGATGGGAGCTGGAACCCCGAAGGCCAATTCGCCCCGGTCTGGGGCCGCGTCGGGCAGACCGCGATGGCCCTGCTTTGCCTTGAGGTCTACTACCGCTACCTGCCGATGTACCGCTGACGAGGCCCGCCATGTCTTCAGACGCGTGGCGTGGGCCTGAACCTGCCACACGGCCCGTCGAGCAGAACCCCGAGCCGTATGCGCGCGGCATCCGCTACGGACCGCACCCGCGGCACGTTCTGGACCTGTGGCAGGCCGAAGGTTCCGGGCTTCGGCCCTGGGTGGTCTTCTTCCACGGCGGTGGCTTTCGAAAGGGCGACAAGGCGAGTATCGAAGCTCCGTTGCTCAAATGCTGCCTCGAGGCGGGCCTTTCGGTAGCGTCCGCGAACTACCGATTCTCGGAGCACGCGCCCTTTCCCGCGCCGATGCTCGACGGCGGCCGAGCCGTGCAGTTTCTTCGTGAGCACGCCCGCGCCTGGAACCTCGATCCGCTTCGGGCGGCCGGAGCAGGGGCTTCCGCCGGCGCGGATATCGCGCTCTGGCTGGCGTATCACGCCGACCTCGCGCAACCGGATTCGACCGATCCCATCGCGCGTCAATCGACGCGCCTGGCCTGCGTGGCCGTAATGGGCGCGCAGTCAACGCTGGACTGGCGCGAAGTTAAGCGCGTCGTCGGTGGCCGCGTGCACGAAGAACGGGTCTTCCGAGAGTTCTACGGGCTGGCGCATGATGAAATCGACCAGCCGCACGCGCATCGGGCCTACGCGGAGGCCTCGGCGCTCACGCACGTCACTCCTGCCGCGCCGCCGACGTATCTGTATTACGGTGAGCCGGACGGAGACCTGCCGTCCGACGCCGAACCTGGAGTGGGCATTCATCATCCCCGCTTTGGCGCGCTCCTTAAACCCCGCCTGGATGCGCTGTCCGTCCCCTGCGTGCTGCGGCACCGTGACGATTTCACGGGAGAAACTTCGACCTGGGCGCGGCGCCGTGTGAACCTGCCCAAGCCTGATGCGTTATACGTCGAGATGGCCGCGTTCCTTGGCAAGTACCTCAAAGCCTCCGGCGCGTAATGGGAGCGCCAAACCGGCTTCCTGAAGCGTGCCTAAAGACCCGATTGGCGCTCCGCCCCTTAGCCGGCGCGTGGTAGGCTCGATCCTCTTGTTGTCAGCTAACGAATCGGAGCGTCGCGGGATGGGCCTCGCCGAATTGGCGCCTGGTGTTTCGCTGATCCTCGCCAGCGCCTCCGAGCGCCGCCGCAAGATTCTCTCCGACGCCGGGTACGCGTATGAAGCGGCCGACCCGGGCGAGGTCGAGTACGCGGTAGCCGCGGCGCCTACGCCCGAGGCGCTGGCCTGCGCCAAGGCGCGGAGCAAGGCCCAAGCCGTGGCTGCCGCCCTGGCGCCGCGCCGGGCCGTGGTGATCGGCGCCGATACGCTCGTGGCGCTGGATGCGGACGTGCTGGGAAAACCGTTGGACCGTTTCGACGCGGCGCGTATCCTGGAACGGCTTTCCGGTACCCGACATAAGGTCATCACGGGGCTCTGCCTCTGGCCGGCGACGAACGACCGGCAGCCGGTGCTGGAGGCCGTGACGAGCTGGGTCACGATGCGCAAGCTGAGCGCGTCCGAGATCCAGGCCTACGTGGATAGCGGCGAGGCCGATGGGAAGGCCGGCGCTTACGCGATTCAGGAGACCGGCGACCGCTTCGTAGCCTCTGTCGAAGGCAGTTATCTCAACGTCGTCGGATTTCCGCTGGAGCGCTTTCAGGAGCTGTTGCCCGAGGCGCTGGCACTTTGGGCGTGGCAGGGCAGGGCGCAGACCTAGGGACGCCGGGATCCGTACGCCGGGCAGCCGAATTGGGAAATGGACTTCACGATGGCAAACGCAGGCCAGACGGTCGATGCAAGCGTGCTGCGTTCGGTGCGCGCGCTGTACCTGACGGCGTTTACGTCGGGGGCGGTGCTGATGGGCGTGCAGATCGCGGGCAGCCGCATCCTGGCGCCGCGCTTCGGTACGGCCATCTACGTCTGGGGCAGCCTGATCGGGCTCTTCCTGGTCGCGATGACGCTGGGGTACGAACTTGGCGGCAAGTGGGCGGACAAGAAGCCCAGCTACAAGCTGCTGGCCGGGATCCTCACGGCGGCGGGGTTGTACGTCGCGCTGGTGATCTTCCCGCTGGGAGGCCGGATCTGCGTGGCGGTGGCCGGGGCCGGACTGGGCAAGCTTGGCGGGCCGCTGGCGGCCGCGGCGCTGATCTTTTTCGTGCCCTGCTTCCTGATGGCGATGACGAGCCCCTTCGCGATCCGGCTTCTGGCGCGCAACCGTGAGGGCCTGGGCGGCGTGGCGGGGCGGCTCTCGGCCTTCTCCACCTTCGGATCCATTGTCGGCACGCTGGCGACCACATTTTTCCTGATCCCCTACGTGCGCGTCTCGCTGACGCTGGGCCTGCTGGGCGTGGGCTTGGTGGCCGCCTGCGTGGCCGGCATGCTGCTGTTCAAGGAACCGGCGCCGCGCGAGAGCTGAATGGAGCGCGCCCGCCACCCCGGAATCCAGGCGATGACCACGACGACGCAGGAACTCAGGAAGGACGAGGCCGTGAGCGAGCCCGAACGCGCGGAAGCGGAAGGCGGCGCGGGGGCGCAGGCCCAGCGGCAGGCCGCGTGGGCCTTGTACCTGATGGTCTTCGCGGCGGGCGCGATCCTGATGGGCGTGGAGATCGCCGGGAGCCGGGTGCTGGCGCCAAGCTTCGGGACCTCGATCTTCGTCTGGGGCAGCCTGATCGGGTTGGTGATGGGTTCGATGGCGCTGGGCTTCTGGCTCGGCGGGATGCTCGCCGACGTGCGCCCCTCGGTGACGGTGGTGGCGAGCCTGCTGAGCTTGGCGGGTCTGTACGTCTTCGGGATGATCCCGTACCTCGGGCCGTACATCTGCGAGCACATCGGGCGGCAGTTGACCAGCCAGATGGGCGGCCCCTTGACGGCCTGCATCGTGCTCTTTGCCGTGCCGGGGCTGCTGATGGCCACGGTGACGCCCTTCGCGGTGAAGATGGTGACGCGCCGGTTGGCGGGAGTGGGCGGGGTGACGGGGCGGCTCTTCGCGCTGAACACGATCGGCTCCATCGCCGGCACGCTGGCGACGACGTTCTTTTTCATCCCCACCTTCACGTTCACGCGCACGCTGCAAGGGCTGGGCGTGGCGCTGGTCGCCACGGGGGTGCTGAGCCTCGTGCTGTGGCGGCGCGCGCTGGGGGGCTTCACGCGGGAAGACCGGCACGGCGTCTCCTTCATGGCGCTCTTGCTGCTGGCGCTCCTCGCGGTCTGGCTGAATTATCCCGTCAAACCCTGGATCGCCAACGGGCAGCGGTTGCTCCACTACGTGGAGTCCGAGTACCACGACATCGCGGTGACCGAAGAGATCATCTACGAGGGCAACGGCTACCTGTACGCGCCGAACCAGGTCGTGCGCTACCTCAAGTTCAACGAGAACATCGAAAGCGCGATCTACCCGTACAAGGGCAAGTACCAGAACGCGGTCGGGTACACGGACCTGCTGCACCTGCCGCTGATCTGGAATGCGCAGCCCAAGCGGATGCTGGTGGTCGGCGGCGGCGGCGGGATCGTCCCCACGCAGTACCTGGACCACTACCCGAGCATGGAACAAGTGGATGTGCTGGAACTCGACGACGTGGTGCGGCAGACCGCGCAGGACCACTTCATGATGACGCGGGACGAGCGGCTGCGCTTCCATATCGGCGACGCGCGCGCGAATCTGTCGCTGGTCGAGGGCCCCTACGACGTGATCGTTCTCGACGCCTACAGTTCGGGCGGGCAAATCCCCTTCCACCTGATGACCTGGGAGTTCCTGAAGGAGGTCAAGGCCAAGCTGGCGCCCGGCGGGGTGCTGGCGAGCAACATCATCGCGGCGATCGAGAACGACAACAGCTCGGACGACCGCAACGCGGACCTGCTGCACGCGGAGTTCAAGACCCTGCGGCATCCGCCCGAGGCCCCGCTCTTCAAGCAGGTCTACGTCTTCCCGCGCGTCTACGACCGCGAAGGCAACCTGCGCGGGTACGAGTCCGAGACCCGTAACGTGGTCCTGCTGGCCACCGACGAGGAGGCGCCGAAGAGCCTGCGCGAGATCGTCGACGCCGCGAAGAAACTCACCGCCGGCAAGACCCCGCACGTTCAGGTGGACGGCAAGGATTTCGTCTGGCACGCCGAGCATCATTACGACAAGGGGTTCAGCGCCGACGACCTGAAGGAAGTCGAGCCCTTTACCGACGACTATGCGCCGGTCGAGACCATGTACCGGCCGGTGAAGAAGAACGAGTATACGCAGCGGCAGTATTAGAGCGCGGCCTTTCGGTGCGGTTCGAGTATCGGCTTGGCCCTTTTGACCGCACACTTCGTCGTTCGTTCGTTACGGACGCACTCTTGGGTTCCTGCCGCTCGAAATTCAACGCGCGTGAGTTACCGGTACGCCCCGGGGTGCGCCTGGTGCCAGCGCCAGGCGTCTTCGCAGATGGTCTTGAGGTCGCTGCGCTCGGGGCGGAAACCGAGGATCCTGCGGACGCGCTCGGCGTCGGCGACGAGGCGCGGGGGATCGCCGGGCCGGCGCGGGCCGATCTCGTGCGGGATCGTGCGCCCGCTGACCTGCTCGCACATGCGGATGACCTCGAGCACGGAGTGCCCCGCGCCCGTGCCGAGGTTGAATGCGCCGCATTCTCCGCCTGCGGCAAGGTGTTCCAGCGAGGCGACGTGGGCCAGCGCGAGGTCCCAGACGTGGATGTAGTCCCGAATGGCCGTGCCGTCGGGCGTTTCGTAGTCGCGGCCGTGGACGATGAGCTTATCCTTCTGGCCCAGCGCGACGCGGAAGGCGTTTGGGATCAGGTGGGTCTCGGGATCGTGGGCCTCGCCGGTCGTCCCCGACGGATGCGCGCCGGCGGCGTTGAAGTAGCGCAGGGCGACGTACTCCAGGTCGTGCGCGACGCGGTAGCTCTCCAGCGCGTGCTCAAAGGCGAGCTTCGTCCGGCCGTAGGGGTTGATCGGACGCAGCGCGTGGTCCTCGGCGATCGGCACGCGCTGCGGTTCGCCGTAGACGGCCGCGGTGGAGCTGAAGACGAAGCGCGGCACGGCATGGCGCTTGCATGCGGCCAGCAGGTTCAGTCCGCCGATGACGTTCGCGCCGTAGTAGGTCTCGGGATCGCGGACGGACTCGCCAACCAGCGTCAGTCCGGCGAAGTGAATCACCCCCTGGAAGCGGTGTTGCGCGAAGACGGCCTCCACGGCCTTCAGGTCCTGCAGATCGCCCTGGTAGAGCTTGAAATCGCAGGAGCCCATCACGGACTCCAGATGCCCCGTCGCCAAGCTGTCGAAGATGACGACGTGGTACCCGGCTTCGCAGAGCGCGCGGACCGCGTGGCTCCCGATGTATCCGCAGCCGCCCGTGACGAGCACTTCGCCGGCCGGTTTCAGCGACGGAAGGCGCGAGGTGGTCTCGTGGGTCGGTGAACCGGGCAGGCGGTCGCTCACGGCGCGGCATCCTCATGAAAAGCCATCGAGAATCTAATCCGAACGCGGCGTGGAGGCTACCGATGATCGGAGCGGAGGCGTGGCATCCGGCGCGGGCGTGAAGGCGGCGTGAAGGCCCCCGCGGCCGCAAGGCGCGCGATTCCGGGCGCCGCTACTGGTCCACGCGCATCGCGACGACGGGCTCCATGCGCGCGGCCACGATGGCGGGAAAGACGGCGCCGGCCAGCGCGATCATGGTGCCGGCGAACATGGCCCAGCCGATCGCGGCGAAGAGCTCGACCCAGGGCACGAAGCCGAAGAGCAGCGGGCCGAATTCCATGTAGAGCTTGACGAAGCTGAGCACCAACCCGAGCAACACGCCCAGCAGCGTGCCCATGAAGCCCTGCATCGCCGATTCGATGAGGAAGAGGCGAACGATGAAGCCGTTGAGCGCGCCGAGGCATTTCATGGTGCCGATCTCGCGGAATCGTTCGGTGACGCTCATCAGCATGGCATTGGTGATGCCGACCAGCGCGACGAGAAGCGCCAGGGCGATGAGCCACTTGTCGCGCGCCTTGGCTTCGACCAGATCCTTGTTCTCGACGATCGCGGCCCCTTCGGAGGCGGCCTCGAGTTCCTCGTCGCTGAGCACCTTTTCGCCGCCCTTGATCAGCGAGAGGCGCAGTTTCTCGAGGTCGCCGAAATGGTCGGAGGCCGCGCGGAGTTCGGCCAGCGCCGTGTCGATCTCGGCAAAGAGCGCGTGAGCGGCCAGCTTGGGCTCCTGCTCCTGGGCCTCGGTCCAGAGTTCCTGCGCGCGCTTGTAGTCGCCGTCTTTCAATTGCGCGGCCATGGGGCCGACCGGAAGGCCCGCCTTCTTGAGCGTGTCCAGGCGTTCCATGAGTGTGCGGCGCTGGACGGAGAGCCCGCCGCGGGTTTCGCGGATCGTGTGGGGCAGGCCGTGCTTGAGGCCCTCGGTGACCTGTCCGCGCGCGAGCGTCGCGACGAGGAACATGATCGCCAGCACCACGCCACCGGCGGTGATCATGGAGCGCCAGAAGCGGATCATCACCGAGTTCCAACTGATCTCGAAGGCCTTGGAGAGAGGAAGTTGGATTTGTCTCGCGATGACGGCGCCCGATTGCTCGAGCCCCAGGGATGAGACGTTGGAGTCCGCTGCCACGCCGGAGGCCGCCTTTCAGCTCATGCGCAAGAGAGGTACGAGTTTCCGCGCCCGCGCCGATCTCGCAAGCCAAAACCCGACTCAGGATTGATTACACCGGACCTGCCTCGCCGGGCGGTGGAGGCGCGGACAACTTGCGCCCCTTGGGCGCTCCTGGGGGAAGCTGGGCCGAAGGAGGCAGTTCGTGGTCGGGGACGAGCCGGCGGGCCCGCAAAAGTTTCCGGACCAGCAGCACGGCCAGGGCCGCGCCGCAGGCGAGCGCCAGCAGCCACCACCACCAGCCGGCGGCGCCGATCATCAGCGCCCAGCAGGAAACCAGCGCGGCCAGGGCAAGCAGCGTTTCCAGCAGGACGGCGAGGCGGCTGGGCGGCGCGTCGTTGGGCAACGGCTGGGGAAAAGGCAGCATGCCCGGGGATAGTGCGGGCCTTGGCGCGGAGCGCGATCCGGAGCCACGGTCAAACCTCGAGACCGGCGATAAGAGGCGGGGCCGATTCCGGCCGCGCGCCGCCGTGGTCAGCCTTCCTTCTTGGGGCTCTTCGCCGCCGCCTGGCGCGGCTTGACCGCCTCTTCCTGCTGGGGTTCGGCGGCGTCCCCGCTGCTGGCGAGAGCCAGGCCGCGCTTTTCCGTCACGCGGGTGGCCTTGCCGATGCGGTCGCGGAGGTAATAGAGCTTCGAACGGCGCACGCGCCCGCGGCGCCGGACCTCGATCTTGTCGAGGTTCGGGCTGTGCAGCGGAAAGGTGCGCTCCACGCCCTGCGCGCCGACGAGGCGCCGGACGGTGAACGCGGCATTGACGCCTTGATTGCCCTTGGCAATCACGGTGCCGGTGAAGATCTGAATGCGCTCTTTCTCGCCTTCGACGATCTTGACGTGCACGTCCACCGTATCGCCGATGCGGAAGATGTCACGGCCCTTCGTGACGTGTGCGTTCTCAACGAGCGTAAGGATCGCGTTCTTCATGGCCCCTCTCCTGCCTAAAGTCCAAGGTCGAAAGTCAAAAGTCGCACGGTCAAGCCCTGAGTCAGGGATGCCAAGGGCCAGCGTGCAATCACAATTCCTCGAACCCAATCACTCCAGCAGGTCGGGCCGGAAGTCGGCGGTGCGCTTGCGCGCCTGCTCCCGCCGCCAGGCTTCGACCTTCGCGTGATCCCCGCTCAGCAGCACCTCGGGGACCGCGCGGCCTTCGAACTCCGCCGGGCGCGTGTACTGCGGGTATTCCAGCAGCCCCTGGCCGGCGGGGCTGAACGACTCCCACTCGGCGCTCTGCTCGTCGCCCAGCACCCCCGGCAGCAACCGCGCGACGGCGTCGATCACGACCATCGCGGGCAGTTCGCCGCCGGTGAGCACGTAATCGCCGATCGAGACCCGTTCCGGCTTCAGGATCTCGACGATCCGCTCGTCGTAGCCCTCATACCGCGGGGCGACGAGGAGCAGGCGCGGCTCGGCGGCCAACTCGCGCGCGAAGGCCTGGTCGAAGACGCGCCCCTGGGGGCACATCAGGAGCAGCCTTCCCGGCGCGCCGGGCTTGCGGACGCGGACTTCGCGTACCGCTTTCGCGACCGGTTCGACCTTCAGCACCATCCCGGGCCCGCCGCCGAAGGGGCGGTCGTCCACGGAGCGGTGGCGGTCGGTCGTGAAGTCCCGCAGGTCGGTCAATTCGACCTGCAACTTGTTCTTCTCGCGGGCGATGCGAAGGATCGACGTGGAAAGCACCCCGGCGAACATCTCGGGGAAGATCGTGATGACGTCGATGCGCATGGTCCCGCCGCCCGTCCCGGCCGCGGGCGATACCTCCCAGCGGCGCTACGCGCTCTTCTTAGGCTTCGCCTTCTGGCTCGCGCGGCGCTTTTCTTTCGCCGCCAACTCGCTTGTGCGAACGTTTACGCCGCGCTGCCGGAGCAACTGCGCCGCGGACTCCGTCGGCTGGGCGCCATGCTCCAGCCAATACTTGACCCGCTCCAGATTCAGGTCGATCTTGGTCTCATCCTTGCCCGCGGGGTCGTAGTGGCCCAAGCGCTCCAGGTAGCGGCCCTGCCGCTTGACGCGCGCATCGGTCAGGACCAAGCGAAACTGAGCCGAATTGCGCCGGCCGGTGCGCTGAAGACGAATCTTGACCACCTTGCCACCTCCCGGAACAGACGTTCTGGACCCGTACGCACAAGAGCAGCGAAGTCTAATCGGGAGCCAGGGCAAGTCAAACCCCGATCCTCCCCGATCGAAGGGCCGTCCAAGGGCTTCCGAAAGTCCCGCATCCCTTTGCGGAATAGGGACTACGGAAGGCCTCTCGCGATTGGATTCTCGCCGTTCGAGCCGCTAGTGTCCTTCTGGGGCCGGAAGCGGAAGCCTGCGATGCCTTGTGGATGCCTGCTTGCCTTGCTGGGGATGCCGCGTGCGGCGATCTTCATCACCTGGCTGATCGGCTGGTACGGGATCGCTTTCCAGACCGGCCTGTTCGCGCTGCTCGGCTTCCTCTTCATGCCCTGGACGGGGCTGTGCTACGCCGCGGCATGGCATGCTGCCAACGGGGGGCCGTTCCCCGTAGTCTGGAAGATCCTGATGGTCGTCGCGATCTTGGCGGACTTGGGCGGGACCAGCGGCAGCGCCGAGTACAGCCGGCGGCACGGGAACCGCCGCCGGGACGCAGGCCCGGAAGGCCCTTGAGCGCCGCCGCTACGGCAATCGACAGGTGGGACGCATGCCCCTTCAAGAGCCCTTGCACCTCAAACCCGTACTGATGGAGAAAGTCTGGGGCGGCAACCGGCTCGGGACGCTCTACGGCAAACCTTGCCCGCCAGGAGGAAAGATCGGGGAGAGTTGGGAACTGACCGACCGGGCCGAGGCGCAGAGCCGGGTCGCCGGCGGGCGCTTCGACGGGCGGACGCTTCAGGACCTGCGCGAGGCCGAGGGCGCGGCGCTGTTGGGGCCGGCGCTGTTCGCGCGCAGGCCGCCGCGCTTCCCCCTGCTGGTGAAGTTCGTGGACGCCGGCGACGATCTTTCCGTGCAGGTCCACCCGGATGACGCCGGCGCGAAGCGCTTCGGGATTCCCGACCGCGGCAAGACCGAGTGCTGGGTGGTCGTCCACGCCGATCCCGGCGCGCGCATCCAGCGGGGCCTCCAGCCGGGCGTGACGCGCGAAGGATTCGAGCGCGCGCTGGCCTCGGGCAAGTTGGAGGAGGTACTGCATTACTTCGCGCCGCGCGCGGGAGACGTGATCGCCATCCCGCCCGGGAGCATCCACGCGATCTGCGCGGGCGTGGTCGTCGCCGAGATCCAGCAGAACAGCGACGTAACCCTGCGCGTCTTCGACTACAACCGCTTGGGGCTCGACGGCAAGCCGCGCGCGCTGCACGTGCGGGAGTCCCTGGAGACGATCGCGTTCGGCGGGGACTTCGGGTCGTACTTCGAGGGCGAGATGCGGACCGAGACCGTCCGCGCTACGCCGGCCGCGCGCGGCGCGCTGAAGACCGAGGCGCTCTTGAAGGGCAAATACTTCGACCTCGTGCGCGTCGCGGCGCCCGCCGGTTCGCGCGGCACGATCGAGACCGCCGCGGCGCCGAAGGTGCTGCTGTTCCTGGATGGAAGAGGCGCGTTGAACGGCAGGGAGGTGGCCGCCGGCCAGACGGTCCTGCTACCGGCGGACCTGCCGCGCGTGGACGTGTCGGCCGAGCTCAAGTTGGTTTGGCTGGAAAGCACGCCGACGCCGGATGCCTGAGCCCGCATCCGGATGGAAACAAGAGCGGCGGTTTACAGGTACACGCGGCTCCCAGGCCGTCCTGACGATTTACGCCCAAGCCTTCAATTCGCACGGATCGAAGACCGGCCCGTCCTGGCAGATCGCTCGGCGCTTCAAGCCGCTGTGCGCGTGCGGCGTCAAGGCGTCCACGACGCAGGCGCGGCAGACGCCGACCCCGCAGGCCATGCGCGCCTCGAGGGAGACCCGGCAGGGCAGCCCGCGCGCGCGGGCGAGCTTCGCGGCGGCTTCCATCATCGGCTCGGGGCCGGCCACGTAGAGCGCGGCGCGCTTACCGCGCAATTCGCCCTCGAGGAGCGCCTCCAAGGCCGCGACCGCGTGCCCGCGAAACCCGCGGCTGCCGTCGTCGGTGGCTTCGTGAAGTCGCGTCGAAGGCGCGGAGACGGCCTCCGCGCGCGCGAGTTGATCGGCTGAGCGCGCGGCGAGGATCAGGCAGCGCGAGCCGGGAAGCTCGGCCGGCATGCGGCGGAAGAAGAAGACCAGCGGCGCCACGCCGCTGCCGCCGCCCACGCCGACGTGCGCCTCCGCGCCGGGCAGCGCCTCGAAGCCGCGCCCGAGCGGCCCGATGATCCGCAGCGCCCCGCGGCCCGCGCCGCTTGCGGCGAAGGCGCGCAGGATGCCCGTCCCGCGGCCGGCCACGAAGTACAGCAAGCGGATGTTGCCGGCGCCGGGGTCCGCGTCGAGCACCGCCAGGGGGCGCGGAAGCAGCGGGTCGAGGCCGGAGGCGTCGGGCTGGCAGGCGAGCATCACGAACTGCCCGGGTTGCGCGCGCCGTGCGATTTCGGGCGCGCGAAGCGTCAGCAGGAAGTAGCGGGACGAGACGGCCTCATGGGCGACCGGTTCGGCGAGCGTCTGTACGAACGGAGACTCGGCGGCGCGCATCCGTGAAAGTGTACGTGCCCTGCGCGCTTTCGTCCATGGGGGGCGTAGGCGTACGCGGAATGCGGGACATGCGCTCGAAAGCCGGCTGCGGATAAGGCGGGCTGACGCCCTGCCCAACTCCGGTATTTCGCATTCAGGTCAGCTTCGGAAGAGGTTGTTCAACGCGTCTCTGGCCTTGGATTCCTTCATTTTCTCTTCCGCGCGCGGGGACATTTTCTTGTTGGGTTTGTCGTCCTGCAACGGCTTGATCTTGAAGCGGAAGTACGCGCACTCGTTCTTGCCCTGCCTGTCGAAGACGAACGGCGCGCGGGCCTCGCGGCACTTGTTCTTGGCGTACTCGTCGTAATGCAGGCAGTTGGCGCAGGCATGAAGCCAGGAGGAGCACTTCTGACAGACGGCGTCGACGGGGACCGCCGCGTCGCTGAGGAAGGGTTCCCCGCATTTGTAACACGCACCCATGATCGTGACCTCATTCCCTGATTAAGCTGGTAAAAACCCGCGGCAAACCGGGCCCAGTAGCCGGGTTCGGGCGTGTGCAAGGCCTGGAGATCGAAGGGCAAAGGCCATCGCCCGGCGGGCGCGGCGTCTGGCATTCGATCGGTAGTCCGCTTGGAACCGGAGGAGCGAATCGAGCGCGGCATAGGCCACGCGGGAACTCGCTTACGCGCGAATGCTGCAACCTCCGGCCAAAACTCGAATCGTACGGATCACTACCATGCCGTGCAGAAGAGGATGAACCGAATCTTGGTACTTAGGAAGATCGGTATGTGGAAGTCGACTTCTGAACCCATTTAATCTTATTTTCATCCCTTGTCAAGGCGAATATAAAGGGGGCAACCCGGTTCATTTCATCCATGTCCACGAATGCCAGTATTCCGTTCTCTCTTTCTCGACGCGCCAGCTTGGTCCTGGCCTGCGTCCTACTGGTGCTGCTCGGAGCAGCCCTGTCCGCCGGCCGCTCCCTGCGCCAGGCCGACCCGCCTTCCGCGGCTCCGGACGCCAAGCCCCCGCGGCGTAAGCTCATCGTCCTGGGGTTCGATGGAGCGGATCCCAGGCTCTGCGAGCGCTGGATGGAGCAGCGCACAGCAGGGGACTCGGAGCCGGTCCTGCCGCATCTGGCCGAACTGCGGCAGGGCGGCGGCTTTGCCCGGATGCGGACTTCGGTGCCGGCCCAGACGCCCGTCGCCTGGGCCAGCGTGGCCTGTTCGGCCAATCCGGGGGTGACCGGCATCGCCGATTTCGTGGGGCGGGATCCGGCGACGATGCAGCCTTACCTGACGCTCGTCGAGCCGACCACGCGCCCGTTCGGCTGGGGGCGCCCGTGGCGCTGGCTGGCGGCATTCGGGGCGGGCTGTCTCTCGCTGCCCCTGTGGATCGGGCTGCTGCGCCTGGCGTGGCGCGGCACGCGGCATGCGCGCATGCGCGGCGTGCTGGCAGGCCTGGCCGGGCTGGCCCTCGCGGCATCCCTTGGCCACGCGCTGACCGCATGGCTGCCCTACCGCGTGCGCGCGGGGCGAAACCTGAGGCAGGGCGTGACGCTCTGGCAGGCCGCGGGCGAACGCGGCGCGCGGACGGTCTTCCTGAACTTCCCGCTGACCTTTCCCGCCGAACCCGCGCCCGGCCTGAACCTGCTCGCGGGATTCGGCACGCCGGATCTGCTCGGCACGCCCTACTCCTGGACCTTCTTCGCGCCGGAACTGCAAGAACTCGCCGCCACCGAGACCTTCGGGACGCTCAAGCCTTGGTCTCAAACCGGCCCGGAATTGCGCGGAACGCTCGAAGGCCCGGAAAGCCCGCTGCGGCCGGGCGAGCGCCCTCTGGTGGAGGTGGCGCTGCGCCCCGCCGAGGGCACGCTGCGGTTGGGGGACGCGCCGGTTCAGGCGCTGGAGCCCGGCGCGTGGTCGGAGCCGTTCGGCGTCACGCTGCGCTACTCGCCGATCCTCGCGCTGCGCGCCCAGATTCGCGCGATCTGGTGGCGCGACGAGGCCGACCCCGCGCGCGCGCGACTCCTTGTGGGTCCCCTGATGTTCGACCCGCGGCGCGTTCCGCCGACCGTGCCGCTTTCGTACCCGCGGGGCTACGCGAGCGAGTTGGCCGAAGCTGTGGGCACGTTCCCCACCGCGGGCTGGGCCATCGCCACCCATCCGGCCAAGGACGGCTACCTCGACGACGCGGGTTTCCTGAAAGACCTGCATTACGCCTTCGACCGGCACGAGGCGCTGCTGCGGCACGAACTCGCGCGCGACGACTGGGACCTGCTCGCGGCGGTCTTCATGGAGCCCGATCGCGCCGGGCATATTCTCTGGAAGCACCTCTCGGACCGGCACCCGCTGCACGATCCGGCGCGGGCCGAGGCCGGCGTGGAGGCGCTGCGCGAAGTATATCGGCGCATGGACGGCATCGTGGGCGAGGCGCTGGCCCGCGCCAAGGCGCTGGATGCGGACGTGCTGATCCTGAGCGACCACGGCTTCGCGGCCTTCGACCGGCAGGTGCACCTGAACTCGCTCCTGCGCCAGGCAGGACTGTTGCGCCTGCGGCAGGAGAGCCTGCCCGCGGCCGGCACGCAGGCGATGAGCGGCGAGAACCTCAATCGCATCGACTTCGCCCGCACCCAGGCGTACGCGCTGGGCCTTGGCGGGATCTATCTGAACCTGAAAGGCCGCGAGAAGTGGGGCGCCGTGAATGAAGCCGAGCGTTCGCTCGTCCTGGATGCGGTGGAAGGGACCCTCCTGAAGCTGAAGGATCCCGAGACCGGCAAGCCGATCGTGCGGCGCGTGCTGCGTGGAGAACGGCTCTATCGCGGCGCCTTAGCCGAGCGATTGCCCGACCTCCAGGTGTGTTTCGAACCGGGTTACCGGGTCAGTTGGGCAACGGTGGTCGGCGGGGCGCCCGAAGGAGAGCTGGTCGTGCCGAACCGGTCGGACTGGTCCGGCGATCATTGTTCGATCGACCCGGATGAGGTGCCCGGGATTCTCTTCAGCACCAGGCGGCTGCCCGAGGGGCTCCAGCCGAACCTGACCGACTTAGCGCCCAGCGTCTTGGCGCTGATGGGCTATGAAATAGCGCAGGAATGGAACTGGGAAGGCACGCCATGGTGGAAGGCGAGCGAGATCCAGGAGCCCTGATAAAATCCGAAGTTGATCCGGAGTCATCTATTGTTGCACGAGTGCAAAACTCTGGAATTTATGGAGTTGTGAGGTCGCAAAACTACCAACTTAACCCTTGCCCCGCGCGAAAGCTCCGGTATGAACGTTGCTTCGCCATAAGCGGATTGCAGCTTGAGCTGGAACGAGCCGGGGGGCGGCTGCGGGGTGTTGTTTGGCCCGCCTGCCACGGACGTGTTCAGCCGTTGCCGGTAGTCCGGAATCGAGGGGGGCATTCGATGCTCTGTCGTGAAGAGGAGGCCACCATGGTCATGACCTCGACTCCATTCTCCGTGGATTACGCGGTCCAGAATATTCCCGCCGTCTCGCGGGTGCTGCGCGGGATGCCGGAGTTCGCGCGCGGGGTATGGCGCGGCGGCCTGGAAGAGTTCATCTGGATGGTGCCGCAGGGCGGCGGCGTAAGCCAGCCGGTGGCGACGGTGCGCCTGAGCGACGGCAATTTGCGGCTCGAATGCCAGAGCCGCCATGCGTTGCGCGCGATGCAGGTGCTGATCGACAGTCTGGTCGGCGCGCACCTGATTCCCAAGGAAGCGGCCAGGGCCCGCTAACACCCATCGAAGCGAAGCCGGATTCAGATGCAAGCGCCCGCCGGAGGAACCCCCTCGGCGGGCGCTTTCGTTTCCGGGTGCATGAATTCGCGGAGCTTACATCTTGTCTGCGCCGCCACAGGGTCCGCCTCCGATGGCCGCTTCGCGCTGTACCACGTTGCCGTTCATGTCCAGCAGCGGGAAGTAGCCCTTGCTGACCTCGTGGCAGGAAGCCGGCGCGTAGTGGCAGATGTAGCTGCGCCGCCAGCGCGTCTTGCTCTCGTTGGGCGTGGAGCCGTGCAGCAGGCTGCCATTGAAGAAGAGCACGTCGCCGGGCTCAAGAATCGCCGGAATGGGCGTCATGCCCGGCGGCGGGGGCACGTAGTCCTGGCTGAAGTTGTACTTGGGGTCGGCCTTCTGCGGGCAGGCGATCTCCATGGTGTGCGTGCCGGGGACGACTTGCAGGCCGCCATTCTCGAGGTCGCTGCGGTCCAGGGCCAGCCAGGAGGCGATACAGGAGTGCGGCCGGACGCGCAGGTAGTAGTTGTCCTGGTGGAAGGTCTGGCCCTTCGAGCCCGGCGGCTTGTAGTAGAACATGCTCTGCGTCGCGATCGGTTCCTCGTTCAGCAGCGCACGCAGCATCTCCGCCACGCGCGGTTCGAGGAGCATCTTCAGCGAGAGGTCGTCCCAGCGGTGCGGCTGCATCACGCGCGTATAGACCTTCAGGATGTCGCCCTGCGCCTCCTCCCAGCCGTGAAAGGGGTAATGCTTGAGCGCGCGCGTGGCGTGCAGGCGCATGAAGTGGTCGGTCAGCGCCCAGACTTCGTTGGGCGTGAAGAGCCCGCGGGCGATGTGGTAGCCGTCGCGGTGGAACGCTTCGGTCTCGGCCGGGCTGAGGACGGTTTCGCACAGGCTGGCGGGCATGGTTCGCGCTCCTCGGGATGGGGTGGCTCGGGGGCTTCCATTCCTGTACAATCTGACTGTCTGATAAGAAAGAATACCCCAGGGGCGTAGGGTGATCCATGGATCGTACGGCCATAGACATGTACGATTCTGCTATTCGGGCGGACGGCCGGCTCCAGGAAACGGGCGCCGGGCCGCCGGGCCTGCTGGCCACGGGGCATTTCCACGCGCGCTGGCCCTACCGGGTGCTCCGTTCGCGCGGGACGCAGGACTGGCTGTTGACCTATACCTTGGCCGGGCAGGGGCGGTACCGGCAGCGCGGGGCGGACTTCCGGGCCCGCGCCGGCGACCTGGTGCTCCTGGAGCCCGGGGCGGCGCACGATTACGGATGCCTGGAGCGCGGCGTATGGGACTTCGTCTGGGCGCACTTCCTGCCGCGCCCGCACTGGCTCGACGCGCTGCGCTGGCCCGCGGAAGGGAAGGGGCTCTACCGCCTCCGCGTGGCCGATGCGGGGTCGCGCAAGCGCCTGCGCGCCGCCTTCCTGCGTTGCGACGGCGACGCGCGGCAGGCGCGCTCGGCGCGCGGGGCATGGCAGGCCGAGCTGGCGCTCAACGGCCTGGAAGAGACGCTGTTCCTGGCGGCGCGGGAGCACGAACTGGCGCACGGCGCGCGCCGGCTTTCGCCGCCCATCCGCCGCGTGGTCGAGCACCTCGCCGGCGCGCTGGCGAAGGACCACGCCGTGGCGGAGCTGGCGCGGCTGGCGCGGCTTTCGCCTTCGCGCTTCGCGCACCGCTTCAAGCAGGAGACCGGCGACGCGGCGATCGCGTTCCTGCTGAAACTGCGCCTGCGCGAGGCCGCGCGCATGCTCGCCGTGACCGGCCGCAGCGTCAAAGAAGCCGCGGCGGAGGTTGGCTTTCACAGCCCGTTTTACTTCAGCCGCTGCTTCTCCCGGCACTTCGGGGTGAGCCCGCGCGAGTACCAGCGCCGCGGGGGCGGGGGCGGGCGCGGCCAGGGCGAGGGGCCCGGTCCCGCCAAGGCCTCACCCGCGCCGTGACCCGCGGGTTGCGAGTTGCCGCGCGCCGAATACGGTGGATCGATCGGCGCCGGCCCGGCGCAGCGGGCGGGAGCAGGGATCGCGAAGCGCCAAGCGGGGAACGCCGCGCATGAATTCAGCCGCCTGGGCCGCGCTGCTCGCGGCCAGCCGCCAGGGTTCGGGCGCCCCAAGCGATCCGGCCGGCGTCTTTCTGATGCTGGCGGGGATGATCGTCTTCCTCATGCTCCTGGCGGTGGCGGCGATCGCGGCGCTGAAGAAACGCCCGCGCTACGACGCGGCGCCGGCCCTGCCGCCCTTGGACATGCTCCGTGACGAGCTGGCGCTGCCGGCGCCGGAACCGCCCGAGGACCGGGGCGCGCGCCATCGTCATGAGACCGCGCTGGCCGGGCGCGCGCGCTTTGAAGCCTGCCGGATCGCCGCGGATTTGGGCCTGCGCGGGCGCGGCGAAGGGCGGCCCGCCGGCCCCGTGCGCGTGTTGGCCGGCCCGGGCCCGACGGGCGCCTTGGCGCTTGCCGTCGCGCGGCATTTGGAAGCCTTCGGCGTCGAGGTCTCCGCGCAGCTCGTGCTGCCCGCGGCGAAGCTGGGAGCGGAGGCGCGGCGCGAGCGGCTGACGCTGGAGCGCGCGCGCGTGAAGATCCTGGACGGGCTGGCGCAGCGCGAGCTGGGCCCGCTGGCGCGGCTGGTCATGGGAGTCGAGGACGCGTATCTGCCGCGCATGCGCCGCGAGGACGTTTCGGCGCTGGCGCTCGAAGCGCGCAAGCTGCATGTCGCCGTGGACCGCCTGGAGGCCTTCGACGCCGTCTTCGTGCCGCCTCCGCCGGACCTCGACGACCTCGTGATCCCCGTCCCGGAAACGCCGCTTACGCGGGAAGAGACGCGGCTCCTGGATTCGACGGCGCAGGAGCATTACGGCATCCCGGGCGAGGCGCTGATGGAGCACGCGGGGTACTGGGCGGCGCGGGAGACGTTCCTGGCCGCGCGCGACCTGGCGGCCCGCGCCGGCGAGGAGCCCCGCGTGACCGTGCTCTGCGGGCGCGGCAACAACGGCGGCGACGGGATGGTGATCGCCCGGCACCTGTTCTGGTGGGGCGTCGTGCCGCGCGTGATCCTGCTCGGCGCGCGCGAGCGCTGCAGCGAGGACTGCCGCAACAACCTCGACCTGCTGGCGGAAGAAGGCGTGAAGACCGCGCCGCTGCTCGACGCCTCGCAATGGCCCGCATTCGCCGAGGACCTTAACGGCAGCCACTTGATCGTCGACGCCCTGCTGGGCACCGGCATGAGCGGCGCGGTGCGCGGGGAAACCGTGGAGGCCATCGCGCGGATCGACGCCGCTCGCGAGCACGGCGCATGGGTGCTCGCGGTGGACGGACCTTCGGGCCTGGACGTCAACACGGGCGAACCGCTTGGCGCCTGCGTCCGCGCGGACCTCACCGTGACCTTCGCCGCGCCGAAGGTGGGGTTCCTCAAGGGCCAGGGCCCGGAGTTGTGCGGCCAGGTGATCCTCGCGGACATCGGGCTGCCGAGGGATTTGTACCTTAGAAAGTCGCCATGAATCCGCATTCTGGTTTTGAGTTTTGAGGCGGGTTTTGGAAACTGGGTGAATCGGGGAAACAGGTCCAGGGAAGAATCGGTTGCCATCGCTCTCGCTCGAATTCCTCGGCAGCGGCACCTCCACCGGCGTGCCGGCGATCGGCTGCGCGTGCGCGGTCTGCACGTCCGACGATCCGCGTAACCGGCGGCTGCGGCCCTCCGTGCTGCTGCGCGGGGGCGGGACGGCGGTCGTCGTGGACACCGGCCCGGATTTCCGCGAACAGATGCTGCGCAGCAAGGTCGCGCGGCTCGACGCGGTCCTGATCACGCACTACCACGCCGACCACGTCGTCGGGATCGACGACCTGCGGCGTTTCAACATGCTGCAGAAGCAGGTGCTGCCCTGCTGGGCCACCGAGAAGACCCTGGCCAGCCTGCGGCACTCCTTCGGGTACGTCTTCAGCGAGACCCTGCGCCCCGGCCTGCCGAATCTCACCCCCCAGACCATCGTGCCGGGACAGCCGTTCGAGATCGGCGAGCTGCGGCTCGAACCGTACGAGATCGACCACCACGTGTTGCCCAACATCGCGTTGAGAATCGCGCGCAAGGGCACGCAAGGCCCGGTGCTCGTCTACTGCATGGACTGCAAGCGCATCCCCGAGGCCAGTTACGAGGCGCTCGCCGGCGCCGACCTCCTGGTGCTGGACATGCTGCGGGAGCAGCCGCATCCGACGCATTTCAACCTCGAGGAAGCGCTTGCCGCCGTCGCGCGCCTGCGCCCGCGAAAGACCTGGTTCGCGCACATGGCCCACGAGGTCGATCACGCCGCCATCGAGGCCAAGCTCCCGCCGGGGATCCGGCTGGCCTACGACGGTCTGGTCGTGGAGCCGTGAACCGCGCGAGGGCGGACGCCGAACCATGACCGACGCATCCGGCGCGCGGCCCGGCTGGCCGGACCTCCTGCTGGCCGCCGCATGCCTGTACCTCCTGGCCTCGGGCCTCGGGCGCTACGGCCTGTACGAGCCCCACGAAGGCCACTTCGCCGGCGTCGTGCGCGAGATGGTCCTCACCGGCGATTACGTCACGCCGCACCTGAACGGCAGCCCGTACCTGAACAAGCCGCCGCTGCTGTACTGGTCGCTGGCGCTGAGCTGCCGTCTTTTGGGCCTCAACGAATTCGCCGCGCGCCTGCCGCTGGCGTTCTACGGCTGGCTGGGCCTGCTGATGGCTTGGCGCTGGGCGCGCGAACTGTGGGGCGCCGACGCCGGGCGCCTGGCCGCGATGATGCTCGCGACCTGCACCGGTTGGTTCCTCTTCACGCACCAGTTGCTCATCGACGTGCTGCTTTCGACGCTGATCCTCGCGTCGCTCTACGCGCTCTGGCGCGCGGTGAGCGAGCCCGAGCGCAAACGCTGGTGGATCGCGCTGTACCTGCTGCTCGCGCTGAGTTGGATGGCCAAGGGGCCGATGGGCGCGCTCTTCGTCGGCTCCGCCGGCCTGGGCTGGACCATCGTGCGCGGGCGCTGGGACTTGCTCAGGCGCTGCCGCCTGGGGTGGGGGCTGCCCGCGATGCTCGCGCCGGTCCTGATCTGGGGTTCCTACGTCGAACGCGACAACCCCGGCTTCGCGCGGCACGCGCTGATCAACGAGCTCGTCGACCGGCTCTTCAACGAACGCTGGCCGCCGGACTACCAGGTTTCGCAGGTCAGCGTCGCCGGCTACCTGATCGTCTCGGCCGTGTGGTGCGCGCCATGGACGTTGCTGCTGCCCTGGGTTGCGCGCTTCGCCTGGACGCGGGGGCGCGTGGCGGAGGACCACGAGACCGAGGAAGGCGACGACCGCGCGGACCGGCGGCGGCGGGACGCGGTCCTGCTGCTGGCCTTGGGTGCGCTGGGGCCCGTCGTATTCTTCATCCCCGTGCCGTCGCGGCTGGTTTACTACTGTCTCCCGGCTGCGCCGCCCTTCGCCCTGCTGGTTGCCGGCTGGTGGGCGACATTCCTCGGCGGCCGGGAAAGCGCTCGCTCGCGGCTCCTTCCCGGCGGCGCGCTTGCCGCGGCCGGGCTGCTCGTCTTCAGCGCGGGCTTCTGGGTGCGCCCGCTGGTGGAGCGGATTCCGGACCTGCAGCGCGCGCCGGGCACGCTGGAGCTGATCCCTTCTATGGCGTGGCTGCTGGGTGCGGCGCTCTTGGCGGCCGGCGGGGGGCTGCTCCTGAAGTTTCCGCGCGCGGCGGTGCTGGCGGCGTTCCTTTTCTTCAGCCTCGCGGGCGAGGCGGCCGACAACGGTTTTCGGGCTTACGAGGATATCCGCTCGAGCCGGCGCCTGTGCGCGGAACTCGACCCGCGCCTGGGCCCGGACTGCATCTGGGTCAGCGAGGGCAGCTTCGAACTCGGCGTGGCCGGCGGGCTGTCCTATTACCTCTCTCGCGACGCCGGCGGCGGCCCGCGCTTCGTGCGCGTGATGGTCGACGACCCGCGCCGGCCGCAGCCGGTATTCGGGGAGGTCTCGCGGGACTACGAGCTGACGCGCGAGGAGCTGCGCGAGCTGTGGAGCGGAGCCGCGCCGGTCGTCTTCGTCACCGACCCCATGCGCCGCGATTGGACCTCGCCCGAGGAACGGCCGCTGGCGTATGTGATGGATCCCGAAGCCGAGCGCCTGCGCAAGCTGATCCTGAAGCCTTCCGAGTGGGGCGTGGAGATCCTGGGCGAACCGCTGCCGGAGGAGTACGGCTTCCGGCGCGTCTACGCGAATGCGGCGGCGAAGGCGCGCCTGGCGCGGGATGCGGGCCGGCCGTCGCCCTGAGCTACTCCGCCGCCGGTTTCTTCCACGTGTCGAGGAGCGTCAGGACGGTCCCCGCCGCGAAGACGACGCCCATCAGCATGCCGCCGAACATGACCAGCCACGCCCACCCGCCGCCGCCGTACTTCACCGCCCACCAGCCCCCGATATCGCAGAGCACGGAGAGGAATCCAGCGACGATCAGCGCGGAACGCAGGCGCGCGGAGTAGCTCGTCAGCGCGATGCCCGCGCCCAGGCCCAGGAACATCAGGCCCATCCCGAGCAGATGGACGTGGCTGAGCATCAGCAGCGTGTCCACGTCCATGCCGGTATCCGGTTGCGTGAACTTCGCGATGCCCTCGTAGGTATCGAGCGGGGACTTGGGTTTGGCCTTCTTGCCGGTCGCGTCGGGTACGTGGCAGTCGAAGCAGCCGGTGTTCATCAGGATCTCGCCAATTCGGGCGTACTCCTCGGTCTTGGGGTTCCAGTACTCGGCCTCGGGGGCGCCGCGCGCATCCCAATCCCTTACCGCGTCGTGGTTGGCGCGTTCCTCCGGAGCGAGCGTGTCCAGCGTCGTATCTTCGTCCTCGCTGGCGCTGAAATACTTGAGCATGCTGCCGTCGATCTTGGCGCGCAGGCGCGTGGCGTTCGGGCTGCCGTGGAAGTGAAGCGTGATGTCCTTGAAGGTCGGGACGAGGTCCTCGCGCCCGTCGGCGGAGTCCACGGTGTGATGCAGGTAGACATGGGCGGTGCCGAAGCCCGCGCCGAGGACGATCAGGAACATCGTCGCGAGCAGCTTGAAGGGCCGGTCCAGGTCGCGCAGGCGGATCATGGCGTGCTCAAGCGGCCGGGAAGATGCCGTCGAGTTTCTTCGCGACGGCGGGGGTGATTTCGAGATCCAGCGCCTCCAGGTTCTCCTGGAGCTGTTCCACCTTGGTGGCCCCGGTGATGACGCTGCTGATGCCGGGCTGCGCGGCGGCCCAGGCCAGCGCCAGCTTGGCGCGCGAGCAGCCCAGTTCGCCGGCGACGGCTTTGAAGCGCCGGACCTTCTCGAGGTTCGCCTCGGTACGCACCGCGTCGCGGAGCCAGGCGATCTGTTCGAGCCGGCTGCCCTTCGGCAGGCCGTCGTCGTATTTGCCAGTGAGCAAGCCCGAGGCCAGGGGGCTCCAGACCACCAGCCCCATCCCGCGCTCCTCGGCGGCCGGCCGCACGTCGCTCTCGACCTTCTTGCGGCAGAGCAGGTGGTACTGAGGCTGTTCGACCTGCGGCCCGTAGGCATTGCGGCGGTCGGCGATCTTCCAGCCTTCGCGGAGCTGCGCGCCCGTCCACTCGCTGGTGCCCCAGTAGAGCACCTTGCCCTGGCATACCAGGTCGTCCATCGCGCGCACGGTCTCTTCCAGCGGCGTCTGCTCGTCGTAGCGATGGCAGAAGTACAGGTCGAGGTACTCGGCGCCGATGCGTTTCAGGCTCTTCTCGGCGGATTCCATGATGTGCTTGCGCGAGAGGCCCTTGTCGTTCACGTCGTCGCTCATGGGCCAGAAGACCTTGCTGGAGACGACGAGCGTATGGCGCGGAAAATCCTTCAGCACGCGGCCCATCGCGGTTTCGGTCTGGCCCTGCGCGTAGATGTCGGCGATGTCGAAGAAGTTCACGCCGGCATCGTAGGCGGCGTGGAGAATCCGCTTCACCGTGGTGCCGTCGGAGACGCTGTCGCCGTAGGTGGTCCAGCCGCCGAGGCTGAAGAGGCTGACGCGGGCGCCGCAGCGGCCCAGGGGGCGGTAGCGCATCTCGGATTGAGGCATGGTGAACTCCGGTTTCCGCGGGTTGCGCGCTCGATTCCGTTGACGGCCTTCCAGGGTCATTCCTTCCTACCACATTTCGCCGCGCGCGCCGCTGCATCCTGCCGGATCACGCCGGCCCTGCGGCTTCGCGCAAGGCCGCGGCAAGGGCCCGGAACGAGGGGCTCTCCTCGAGGCCCGGGCGGTAGAGCAGGCCGAACGGCAGCGCGCCGCCCTGGATGCGCGCGGAGGCGTCGAAGGCCACGGTTCCGGGCTCGCGCGGCAATTCGACCGCGCCTTTCGCGCGCCGCAGGAAGGGAACGAAGGCCGGCGCGACCCCGGCGCGGGCAAGCGCGCGCATGGTCTGCGAGAAGGTTACCTCGGCGGCGATCGTCAGGCGCGAACCGGCCTCGCGGAAAATCCGCTCCAACAGCAGCCGTCCCGGCGACTGCGGTTCGTAGGCGATCAGCGGATGCCGGACCAGTTCGGCGGTCGTGGGCGGCCGCCCCAGTTTCGCCAGCGGATGACCTTCGGGAACCAGGAGCGCCGCGCCGATGTGTCCCAGCGGCTCCCACGCCAGCCCCGCGGGCGTGCGCAACACGTGGACCAGCCCCGCGTCGACCTGCCCGTTCCGGATGCGCGCCTCGATCTCGGGCGTGGCCAGTTCTTCGACGCGCACGCGGAAGGCCGGCCGTTGCTCGCGCATCCGGACCAGCGCCGCGGGGAGGGCCTCCATCGCAAGGAATTGGTCGGCGGCCAGGATCAGCGGCCCGCCGGCCTCGCCGCGCAGCCCTTCGATCACGCGCGGCAGGCCCTCGAAGAAGGGCGTGAGGAATTCGTACAGGGTGCGGCCCTCGGGCGTGAGTTCCGTGCGGCGCGGGCCGACCTGGCGCACCAGCGCAACGCCGAGCGTATCCTGCAGCCCCTTCACCTGCTGGTAAACCGCCGGCTGCCCGATGGGGTAGGGATAGGCCTGCGCGGCCTTCGTGTAACCCCCATGCCTCGCCACGAGATAGAAGCCTTCAAGCTGCTGGAGGCGGTAGTCGGTCATCATGGACTCCGGTTCAACGTATCCGCCGGACGGGCGCCGGAAGCGTCCAGCTTATCCATCAATATAAACAATAGAACTTAAATTTATAATCAATTCTGTTACCCGAAACGGACGGTGCCGAAGAGGCAATAATCCCGCTAGGACACGAGACAAGCGGGGTGTGGCATGTGGGAACTGGTCATCACCGCGGTTCTGTTCGTCTTCGTGGTGGGGCTGGTCGCCTGCTTCGTTTGGGGCCTGAAACTGCTCGCCTGGATCGTACAGGACCCCACGCGCAAGCCGGCGCGCGTCTTTCCCCCAATTGATTTCCGGCCGGCGCCGCGCGCCTTGGCCCGGGATCCCGAACGCGAGGCGGTGCTCGAGTGGGTCCAGCGCGAGGTACAGCGCGCGCAGGCGGCGGGCGCGCTGAGCGACGGCGCGTGGCGTGAACTGCAAGCCTACCTCAACGCCGAACGCAGAAAGCTCCGGGAGCGCGGCGCGGCGCCGGCCGCCTCGACTTCGCGAAAGGAGGCCGACGACCACCCGCTGAGCACGGAACCAACAGGGGCGCTTGCGCCGGCCGCCGCGTCCGCTCCCGTGGAATCTCCAGCCAAGCCGCGCGAAGCCGAAGCATTGCGCACGCGCATCGCCGCCTTGCACCGGCACGCCGAGGAAGCCAAAGAAGCCGCGGCTCGGTCGCCGGCCGAGTGGACCGGCCAGGAGATCGCACCCGCGGAGTTCGAGGCTTTGGCGCAGGACGAACCGCCCGCCGAGCCGGCCGCGCGGGTGGAGGTCTTCCCGCTCGCCGCGCCGCCCGCGAAACCGCTCCCCGTCCCGGTCGAACCGCCGATGGTCGCCCCGCCTCCGCCGGAGCCCGTGCGCGCAACCGAACGAGGCGAGGAGCGCAGGCACTGGACCGAGCGGCTCTTCACGCCCGAGAACGTGCGCATCCTGCAGAGCCTGGGCATCGCGATCATCTTCTTTTCGGCGGTGGCGTACGTGCGCACGAGCATGTGGGACGCGGCGAGCGCCGACTCGCGCATGTCGTTGCTCTTCGCCGGAACCCTGGGGTGCATGGGGTTGGGCTTCGCGCTGCGGCGCTGGACCTCGCTGCGCATAACGGGCCTCGCGTTCATGCTGCTGGGGCACCTCGCGCTGGCGCTGGATGCGTATGCCGCGCTGGCCGCCGGAAGCCCCGGCGTCGCGCCGCTCTGGCCGTATTCGGGCGCGGCGCTCTGGAGCCTGACCTTGCTGCTCTTCGCCGGGAGTTCCTGCTGGCACGGCGCGCGGCTGGACGAGCCGCTCTTTCGCGCTTTCGGCGTCTTCGGCGGCCTGGGCGCGTGGGCCATGGCGCTGTGCTGGGCGGGACTGGACGGCTGGCTGATGCCCGCGGGCATGGCGCCGGCGGCGCTGGCGTGCGCGGGGCTCGGCCGAGGCCTCCGCGGCCCCGAAGCGTTCGCGCCGCGCTGGAGTTATTCCTGGTGGCTGGCTTCGCTCTGGCATGAAGGCGCGTGGCTGCTGAGCTTGGCGCTTCCGCTCGCGGCGCTGGGTTCCGGGCGCGCGGAACTGCACGCCAATCTGTATTGGCATCTGCTGGGCATGACCGCGCTGGCCGCCTGCCTCTTCTGGCCGCGGGAGAGGGTTGTGCGCGGTCAGGATCAAAGCGCCTGCTGGCTGGCGTTGGCGGCGCCGCCGTTGGCGGCCTACGCCCACGCCTGGGCGGCCGGGGCGTACGCGCCGGTTCTGGCGTGCTCCGGCGCGGCGCTGGCCAGCGCGGGGCTGTATCGGGGAGGCTCGCGCGTCAAACCGAACGCGCGAATCGTGCCGCTGCTGAGCTGGGGCGCTCTCGCGGCGGCGCTGGGCGTCGCGCTGGCGGTCTGCGATCGTGCGGCCTTCTTCCCGTTCACGCGCGGCGGCTTCCTGTCGTTTGGATTCCCGGTCTCGCGCACGCCGGTCCCCGCGCTGCTGGCGGCGCTGGCGAGTCTGGGCCTCGCCACGGTCTGGGTCTGGCGCGAACGCGACGCGTGGGCGGTCTGGGCGGCGATGGGCTTGGCGGCCTTCGCGACGGTCCTGACCTGCGGCCTCCATTCCATCGGGGCGTCCGCCTGGGCGCCGGCGTGGTTCATCCTGGCCGGTTGCGCGCAGGCGTTCCTGGCGCGAACCGAGTTCATGCGCCGCGAAGGAGAGGTGCAAGCCGCGCTGCGCGGATCCGCGGACACGCTGGCGCTGGCGGCCCTGCTGCATGCCTGTGCGGCAGCGCCGATTCCGCTCTGGCCTTCCGCCGTCATGGGCGCCACGTGGACGACGGCGCTCGCGTGGAGTCTGGCGGCGGGCTACGGGTTCCTGACGGCATGGTCTTCGGGCCAAGTCTGGCGCGGGCAACTCGGGCTGGCGCTCCTGAGCCCCGCGCTGGTGGCGAGCGCCTACGCGCTGGGGTTCGAATTCGCCGCGCCGGCGCCGGCGTTGGCCTTGCTTGCGGCGCTGGTCGTTGGGGCATCGTATCTGCCGGCCCTGGCGAGCGAGACGGCGCTCAAACCGAACGGCGCGCGGTGGGGCGCGGCGCTGATCCTCGCGCACGGGCTGGGTCTCGCGCTGTACCAGGCCGCGCACGGAGGCTGCGGCGAGGCCGCCATCGCCTGCGCGGTCCTGGGTTTGTCGGCGGGCGTGCTCGCGTGGAGCGTGCGGCGCGAGGCCGCGCCGTGGCTGGCGGTCGTCGCGGAATTCGCGGCGGTTGGCCTGCTCTTGGGCGCGGGATTCCTTGCCCTGCGCGCGCATTTCGAATGGTATGTATGGAAGCCGGAAGTCTGGATCTTGCTCTCCGCGCTGAGCCTCGCGCTGGCGCTGGTGGGCGAGAGCCTCGCGCCGCGTCCGGCTTACGCGCCTGCGGCGTATCGCCTGGCTGGTTCGGGCTGGGCGGTAACGCTTACGTCTTTTGCGCTGGTCGTCCTGGCGTTCAACCTCTTCAATCTGACTGACGTTGCGGCCTGTGTGGCGGCGATTGAAGGCGGCTGGCTGGCGGCCCTCGTGCCTCTGCATTTGGCGTTGCGCGTGCGGTGGTCGAAGCAGGCCCCGGAAACCCATTCGCTCAAGACTGGGCTACCGCTTCTGGCCGGGGGCCTGGCGGGCGCGGGCGCGAGCCTCTCGGCGGCCGCGGCCCTGATGACCGCGTACTGGCAGCCGGCGTGCGCCGCGGAGGTCCGCCACGCGGCGGTGCTCTTCGCGGATCTGTTGACGGGCGCTGCGATCCTCCTGGGCTGGCGCGCGCGCACGGCGCTGGCCCCGGCGCTGGGCGCGGTCGGGATGCTGGGCCTCCTTGGCGGCGCGTACGGAGGCTGGACGTGGCCCTCGGAGAGCTTCGGGTTTGCCTTAGCCGCGCTCTCGGCAGGGTTGCGCCTGGGCCGCCGCCTGTCCTTTTCGCGCGAGTCCGGCGCGCAGTCCAAGGAACTGGCTGCGGGGTATTCCTTTGCCTCGGCTTGTCTGGGCCTGCTGGCCACTCCCTTCCTGATGCACGGGCTGACGGCGTGGCCGCTGGGCGGTACGGAGCACGCCTGGGGCCTCGCCGCGTGGATGCTGCTCGCCGCAACGTGCTGGCGGGCGTCGTATGAGGTGCGCCCGCACAAGCCGCTGGCCGCGTTGGCCGCGCTCGCCTTCGGCGCCGCGCTGGCGCATGGATTGCGATGGTGGGGCGTCGCGTTCCCGCAGTTCGGCCCGCTGCTGGGCGCATGGGCCCTGGCGCTGCTCGCCGCGCATGCGAGTCTCGCCGCGCGCGAACGCGCGGGCGATAAGGCTTCCGGCCGCGCCGCGGGGTTGCTGGCGACCGTGGCGTTGACCGGAATCGTGGCGCTGATCTTGGCGGGGTGGGGCGCCCTGCGCGGGGAAACTTGGCGGCTCAGTCTGACGCTGCTGGAGGCCGGCATCGGATGTGCGGGCTTCGCCCTCCTTTGCCGGCTGGGCGAAAAGACCGGATTCGCGCGCATGGTGGGCCTCGAAGTGGCCGCCTGGATGGCATGGGCCGGCGCGTTGTCGGCGGCGGGGCACGCGGCGGAACTGTGGTTCTGGCCCGGTGGGTTGCCCTGGATGCTGGCCGCCGCGGCGGTGCTGCCATTGGGGATGGCAGCCGAAGCGTGCTGCGGCGCGGCGCTGGGCGCCGAACGGCAACAGCGCCCTCCGACTCCGTTTCTCGAATCCCGGCACCTTGCGGCGTGCCTGATCGGGCTTTGGTCGCTGGTCCACGTGCTCTTTAGGGCGCATCCGTTCGCGGCGCCGCATCTCGAGACGACTTGGCGCGTGCTCATGGGCTTGGGGCTGCTATCCGTCTATGGGAGCTTCGCCGTATGGAGTCTCGAGGCGCGCTTCAATTCGGCCTTGCGCGTCCTGGCTTCCTACACCGCGTATGTGGTGCTGCTGCCCGGAGCGTACTTGGCGCACCTGGCGGCGCACTCGACGGGCAGCGGTTGGGGCGGACCGATCTTCCTCGCGCTCTGTCCGGCCCTCATGGTCGCTGCGCTGATGCACGAGCGGGAGCAGCGCCGCGGGCCCGCGACGGCGGCCTGGGTCGGCGCGGCCAGCGTGGCGCTCGCCGCGGTCGTCCTTTCATTCGTCGCGAACCCCGCGCGCGACCCGGCGGTGCTCTGCGTGACCTGTCTGGGCCTGTCGGCGCTCGCCTACTGGGCGCGCCGGTTCGCCGGCGCGCGTGAACTGAGTCTCGTCGCAAGCGCCCTGCTGAGCGCCGCGACGTTCTACTTCACGCGCGAGGCCGCGGGCCTGCCGGCGTGGGGCGTAGAGGATCCGTCCGCCTGGGAGCCGCTGGTCCTGGCTCTGCTGGGCTGGAGTTGGTTCGCGCTGGGCCACTGGCGTCTCTGGGAGCCGGGCGCAGACGGGCGAAGCCTGATCGCGCGCTTCGGCCTGGGCCTGAACTTCTTCGCGCTCGCCTGGAGCCTCCTCGCGGCGGCGCTGCATGGCGCGGGGTCCGGCGGCTTCGGCCGGATCGACGCGCTGAGCGCGTGCCTGCTCGTAAGCGCCGGGGCCTGCTGGCACGCGAAGCACGCGCTGCGCGACGGAGCGCTGGGCGTCTGCGCGCCGCTTTTGGGATTATGCGCGTACGGCATCCTCGCCTGGCGCCAGCATGCCGAGGCCTGGGAGTGGTACACGCTGCCCGCCGCGCTGCTGGCGCTCGAATGGAGCCGTCGCCTGGCGCAGGCCGAAGACGCCGGCCGCAAGGCTTCGCCGGCCAATCCGGCGCTCTTCGCCGGGTGCGTGCTCGCGACCCTGCCGTCCTTCCTCCAGGCCGTGCCGTATGGAAACGCGGCGCTGCCGCACTTCTTCATGTTGCTGGGGCTCGGGCTGGCGCTCGTGATGGGGGCGATGTGGACGCGCCGGAAGATCCCGCTGCTGGTGGGGAGTTCCGCGATGCTGCTGCTGACGCTCGTCAAGGCGCTCCAGTGGGCGGCGCATCGGGATGTGGTGCTCCCGGTGGTGGGCGTGGCGATCGGGTTCGCGGTGCTGGCGGTGGGCTGCCTCTTCGAGTCCCGGATGAACCGCGCGATCCGCGAGGCCGTGGACCGCGCGCGCGCGGAGGCGCGAATGTTCTGGGTTTCGTGGCGGTGAATGGCCTTGCCGGTATCCAGTTTCTGCTTGAAGGTGTTGACGGAGACGAAGCGGGCTTGTGAACTACTGTTGTTCGGAAACGAGCCTGATGCACGATCTTCCTTGTTTCCGATCCCAGAACTCTGTACCCATTTGCCTTTCTCCGTGTTCTCCGTGACTCCGTAGCGACCTAGCATTTTACCCGCGCGCCGTCCCTGTAATCCGGCATCAGGTTCGTATGCGGCCGCCCGGCGACGAGCTGGCCGTTCGCGACGAAGCCTTCCGGGCGGCCCTTCAGGGTTTCGATCATGCGGCCGCGCCATAGCTCCACGCGGGCGCGGTGCGCGGCCGACTTGGAGCGTTCGCGGCACTCGTTCGGATCGTCGCGCAGGTCGAAGAAGTGTTCGATCCCGGTCTGCGTATGCCAGATGAATTTTTCCTTGCCGTCGGTGAGGTACTGCATGGCGTTGGCCTTGTCGTAGCACGGCGCGTGCTCGCCGTGGAGGAACTCGCGCCAGGGGGCGCTCTCGCCGCGCAGCAGGGGCAGGACGCTGCGCCCGTCGACGCGCTCGGGGATCGGCGCGCCCGCGGCGTCGAGCAGGGTGGGCAGGACGTCCTGCAAGCCGACGACCTGCTCCGGGCGCAGCCCGCGCTGGCATTCCATCCAGCCCGGGGCCTTGGCGAGGAACGGCACGCGCGCGGAGGCCTCGTAGGCGTAAGTCTTCCGGAACATGTGGTGGTCGCCGAGCATTTCCCCATGGTCTGAAGTGAAAAGCACAAAGGTGTCGTTCCAGAGACGCATGCGCTCCAGGGCTTCCTTGAGCCGGCCGAACTGGTCGTCCACGTGGTTGATCAGCCCGTAGTAGGCCGCGCGGCAGCGCTTCAGCGCGTCCGGCTGGATACGCACGCGCCAGGAATCCACCTTGGCGCCGTCGAGGCCCGTGCGCGGCGCGCTCTCGGCGTTCACCCAGTCCCCGACAACGGCCGGCGGGAGATCCAGGTTCATGTAACGGTCGTAATAGAAAGCCGGCGGCGCCAGCGGCGGGTGCGGCGCATGGAAGCTGACTTTCATGAAGAAGGGGCAAGTGGGGTCGCGGCGGCGCAGGAAGTTGACGGCCTCGTCCACGCACCAATTCGAGAAGCTGAGCTTCTCGTCGAAGTGCGAAGGCCGGCCGACCCAGCCGTTGGCGTCCACGCCGTGCATCGCGGTGCGGTCCCATTGGTCGAAGCCGTGCCGTTGCAGGAAGCGTTCGTAATCGTCCGGATCGCCGTCGTGAATGGGGTGGGGGGCGTCGGACCATGCCGACTCATGGAAGCCGAAGCGCCGGCGGTTGGGCTGCAGATGCAGCTTCCCGGCAAGAAAGGTCTGGTAGCCGGCCTTGGCCAGTTCGCCGGGGAGGGTTTGGGCAGGCCGCCAACTCGGATCGTTGGTCATGCCGACCATCCCGTTGCTGACCTGGCTCTGGCCGCTCATCAGGATGCGCCGCGCGGGAATGCAACTGGGGACTTCGGTGTAGCCGTGCCGGAAGAACGCGCCGTTCGCGCCGAGTTCGTCCAGGTTCGGCGTCGAAAGAACCGGGTGCCCGTCGAGGCCCAGGCAGTCGCCGCGCTGCTGGTCGGTCATGACGAGGAGGATATGGGGGCGCTTCTCGGGCATGGGAGCCTCCGGGGAGAAATGGATCAGGTTCAAGGTAGATCGAAACGCGCCGCCGCCAAGGGCGTTTTGGGCGGTAGTAGCCAGCCGTCACGCGACAGGCAAAAAGGTCGCCAGGTGCTGCAAAAGGAAACTGCCCATATAACGTAATAGGGGTGCGTCCTAAAACGTCTCGCGGTCGTCTTGGGGCATCGGGCTGCGCGATGCGTCGTTGGCCTGCTCACCGTAGGCGCGGTCCCGATACGGCTCGTGCGACCGCCTCGCCTCGCTTGCCCGGCGCTTCCAAGCCGCCTCGCGATCCGGTGTTAGGACGCACTCCAGGGAAATGGCGCAAGGGGTTCCGTTCGTGATTCTGTTGCTTCCATGTGTGCTGCTGTTGGTATGGGGGCTCGCTTCCTGGGTCATGACACCGCTGCGCAAGGCGGCACAAACGCCCGCACCGCCAATTCAATTCCAACTGACCGACCTCTACCTGCTGCTGGTGCAACTCCTGGTATGGGGTGGTTTGATCGCTGGGTGGGGCGCCCCGGAAGAGGACGAAGCCGTGAGGCGAGCGGTTCTGGGTGTGAGTTGGTTGCTTTGGAGCGGGGCTTGGTGGCTAACGGTGCGCTGGCTGTCGCGCGCGGGGATTTCAAGCATGCGCCGTCGCGCGTTGGTCTTGGGCTTGGCCTCTCCATTGGCCTTCGTGGCGCTGCCGCTCTTGGTTGGCGTGCCGTTCGCGTCCTCAAGATGGCATTCCCATGCCTCGCACTCGACGCCGGAGGGACGGGTCGTGGTGGAAGAGACGGATCGGCTGGTGGTTTACGGCTTGGAGTTCGATACGCCGCCGGCGCTGAAAGAGCGGCTCGTTCTTCCCCTTGTCGTCGCTCCAGGCCTCCTGGCGTTCGGGGTTTTCATCGCGTGCCGCAAGCTGGTGCGCCGTGCGCTCGAAGGCCGGGACCTCGGCCTGGCAGGCAAGGACGCGGCCCAGGCATCCTCTGGCTGACTCACGCGCGGCGCAGCGCCTCGACGACCTTTTGGCGCGAGGCGTTCAGCGCCGGCAGGAACCCGCCGATGAAACCCATCGCCAGCGCCAGGACCGACGCGCCCGCCAGGATCGCCGGCGTGACGGTGAATTCGAAGGCCGTCTCGCTGAACGTCGCCCAGTTGGTCGTGCCGGTCTTGAGGCCGTCGAAGACCAGGCTCACGGCGCAGCCCAGGATCGCGCCGAGGCCGGCCAGGCAGAGCGATTCGAGGATGAACGCGAGCCAGAGCGACTCGGGCGAGAAGCCCATGCTCAGCATGCAGCCGATCTCGCGCCTGCGCTGCGCGACGGCCGCGTACATCGTGTTCATCGCCCCTACCACCCCGCCGATGGCCATGATGAAGGTCAGGATCCCGCCCAGGATGGTGATGACGCTCGCCATCAGCTCCGACTGCTTGCGATAGTATTCCTTTTCGTTGAGCGCCTGGATCGACTGCAGACGCGGGTCGTCTTCGAGGATCCGGTTCAGTTCCGCGCGCGCGGCCTCCGGATCCCCGCGGGCGCGGAAGATCGCGGACTGGTACACGTCGCCGCGGTTGAAGATCGCCATGAAGATCGTGGCGTCCATCCAGACCTCGGATTCGAAGGAGTTTCCGCCCGATTCGAAGATGCCGACGATTTCGAAGCGGTGCCGGCCCGAGACGAACGAGCCGCCGACCGTGAAATCCCGGATGCGCCGGGACAGGGCCGCGCCGACGACGACCTGGTTGGTGCCCCACTGGAACCAGCGTCCCTCGCGCAGGCGGACGCCTTCGTGAACGTCGAGCGATTTCGGCGAAGCCCCGCGCAGGTTGACGTAGCCGTCGCCGCGCCCGTCCTTCTTGGGCAGGTTGACCAGCGTGAGCGCCTCGAGGCTGAAGAGCCGTTCGCCGGCGGCGTCGGCGGCCACCACGGGGAGGTCCTCGACGATCCGCGCGGCCTCGCGGCGAACCTGGCTTTGCAGCTCGGCGTCGGCGCCCTTGCGCAGGAGGATCAGGTTCCGCGGGCTCCCGGAGGTCGCGACGGCGCGCCGGAAGCCCTCCGCCAGCGCCAGCAGCACCACGAAGACCACCACGACCAGCGCGATGCCGAAGACGGCCATCGCCGAGGCGCCCTTGCGCACGGCGATGCTGCGGTAGCTGTAGGTGAAGGGGATGGCCATGCCGCTCACACGCTCCGCAGTGCTTCGGTCGCCTTCAAGCGCATGCCCGCCAGCGCCGGGACGATCCCGCTGAGCACGCCCGTCAACGCGGCGATCCCCAGCGCGCCCAGCAGCGCCTCCCGGGGCATGGTGAAGATCGGAAAGAAATCCGGCTTGGGATTGACTTCGGCGAGATTGAAGAGGCCGTAGGCCAGCCCCGCGCCCAGCGCGTAGCCCAGCGCCGCGACGACGAGCGACTCGCCGATTAGCAGGCGGAAGACGTACGCGTCGGTGAAGCCGATCGATTTCAGGATGCCCATCTCGCGCGTCTTGTCCCGCGCGCTCATCATCATCGTGTTGGCGGCGACGAGGAGCATGGTGAGCACGATGGCCGAGCCGATCGAGCGCAGCAGGAGCTGCAGGTTGCCCATCATCTGGACGAACTGCATGTTGAATGCCTTTTCGGTGACCGTCTTCGTCTCGAACGGGCTGTTCTCGAAGCGCCGGTCGATGGCCGTGGCGATTTCCTGGAAGCGGTCGGGGTTCTGGATGCTCATCAGGAAGATCCCGATCATGCCCTTGCCGAACTCGCGCCCCTCGTCGAAGTACTTGTAGTGAAAGAGCATCATGGTGCGGTCGAAGGACGGGCTGTCCGAGGTGTAGATCGCGCGGACGTTGAACGCCCAGGGCTTGTTGCCGGGCTGGTTCCAGATCTGGCTGCGCAGGACGATGCGGTCGCCGACGCGGATGTTCAGCCGCTCGGCCGTCTTGTCGCCCACGACGCAGCCGGCCTGGTCGGCCAGCAGCGCGCGGAGCTGCTCGCGGTCGCGTACGACGACTTCGGGGACGATGGAAAGGTACTCCTGCATTTCGACCGCGAATTGCGCGAAGAATTCCTCGCGGACCTCCCCCGTCGCGTCCTTGGGCTTGTAGAGCCCGCCGAACCAGACCATGGGGACCGCCGCGCTGACGCCCTCGCATTGCCGGATGCTGCTCCGGTAGGAGATCGGAATCTGGAACGCCAGGGATTCCTTGTGCTGTACGACCAGCCGCGAGGCGCTGGACATCGAGACGCCCACGTTGAACGCGTAGAGCACCGATTCGAGGAAGCAGTAGAGGAACAGCGCCAGCGCGATGCTGACCACCGTCAGCAGGGTGCGCAGCGGCTTGCGCAGCAGGGCCGAAAGCAGCAGGCGCATGCGGCTCCTCGCGGGCTCAGGCGCCGCCGCGGCGCGCGGGCTCGCTGGCGGTGTCCCGCGCCAGCACGCCCTTCTCCAGATGCAGTTGCCGCCGCGCGCACTGGGCGACCTTCGGATCGTGCGTGACGACGATGATCGTCTTGCCGTGCTCGCGGTTGAGCGCGGTCAGCAGGTCCATGACCTCCTGGGCCGACTGCGCGTCGAGGTCGCCGGTGGGCTCGTCGGCCAGCAGCAGCCGCGGGTCGCAGGCGAGGGCCCGCGCGATCGCCACGCGCTGTTCCTGGCCGCCGGAGAGTTCGTCGGGGCGGTGGTGCATGCGCGCGCCGAGCCCCACGATCCGCAGCGCCGTCTCCACGTGCCGCCGCCGTTCGGCTTTCGACAGCGGCATCAGCGTCAGCGGCAGCTCGACGTTCTGGAACGCGGTGAGCACCGGCAGCAGGTTGAAGGACTGAAACACGTACGCGACATGCCGCGAACGCCACCGCGCCAGCCCGCGCGGAGAGAGTTCCGCGAGATTCTGGCCGCAGACGATCAACCCGCCTTCATCGGGCGAATCGAGCCCGCCGATCAGGTTCAGCAGGGTCGTCTTGCCCGAGCCCGAGGGCCCCATCAGCGCGACGAAGTCTCCTTCCTCGATGTCCAGGCTGAGCCGGTCCAGCGGCAGGATCCGCTCGCCGCCCTTGTGGTAAACCTTGGTGCAGTCGCGAAGCTGAATGATGGGTTCGGGCATGGCGCGCAATCACTTTTCGAGGACGACGACCTTCGCGCCGTCGGCCTTGAGCTTCTCGGCGCCCGACACGACGACCGCTTCGCCCACGTCCAGGCCCTCCAGGATCTCCACCCAGTCGCCCGCGGCCGCGCCGGCTTTCACTGCGCGGCGCAGGGCCGTGTCGTCCTTCACCACCCAGACGAAGCCGCCGTCCCGCAGGGCCGTCTTCGGGGCGGCGAGGACGGGCGGCGCCTCGCCGGTGTCGGCGCCGGGCGGCGCGTCGTCGGGCAGGAACTTGGCGCGGATGCCCATGTCCGGCAGGAGCCGCTCGGCGGCGAAGACGTTGCGCCCGTCCGCGTTGGGCAGGAATTCAACGCGCACCTGAACCGTGGCCTTGCCCCGGTCGGCGCGCGGCAAAATGCGCTGCAACCGGCCGGCGAAGGTCTTGCCCGGCATCGCGTCCACGGTGATCGCGGCCCGCTGCCCGGGCTTGACCCGCCCCAGGTAGGTCTCGGCGACGTCCACCTCGGCCTGCAGCGAGGCCCAGTCGGCCACGGTCACGATCGAGCCGCGCGCCAACTGTCCGCCCACGCTCACCGGCGCGATGATCTCGCCCTGCTCGGCGGCTTTCTCCGTCACCACCCCGTCGAATGGCGCGCGGATAAAATACTCGACCCGCTGCGCTTCCAGCACGTTCAGGCGCGCGCGCGTCGTCGCGACGCCCGCCTCCGCGACCTCGATGGCCCGCTGGGCGACCTCGGCCTGCTTCCGGCGCACCGCGACGAGCTGCTCGGAAGCCTCGCGCCGGCGCGCGATGGTCCGCATCCTGGCCTCGGCCAGTTTGACTTCGGTCTCCCGGTCGTCCACCTCGGAGAAGCCCATGGCCTGCGCCTCGGCGAGCTTGCGGTCGCGTTCGAGCCGGCGCCTGGCGTCGTCCCACTGCACCTTCATCTCGGCGACCTCGGCGTCGAAGGTGGCGAGCACGATTCGCGCGGATTCGACTTCGGCCAGCGCCTGTTCGTGCGCGGTCCCGAGCCGCTTGACTTCGGCCCTCCGATTCTCGATCTCGGCCTTCAGCTCCTCGATCTGCGCGTCCAGTTCGTGGTGCTCGACTTCCGCGACGATCTCGCCGGCCTTGACCTCCTGCGCTTCCTTGACGTTCAGCTTGGCGAGGCGGCCGACGAATTTCGCCGCGAGGACGGCTTTGCGGTCGGCCACGATGTAACCGGCGGCGGTCAGCTCCTGATCCTGCCCGTTGCCGTCGGCGAGTTGCTTCAGCATCAGGACTTTCACGACCTGCGCGGTGACAACCTCCGCGCCGCGCATCTGCTGTTGGAGCGCCGGCAGGCCCACGAACGCGATCAGGATCGCGCCCAAGGCGATGAACGGCCAACTCGGGACGCGCCGCCGCCGCCCGCTGCGGTCGATCTTCAGCGCGGCCAGATCCTTAGCGGCGGAAAGGGAGGGTGCTTCGGTTTCCAGCGCCATGCCTTGCTCCGGGTTCGAGCGTCATCGAAGGCACATTACAAACGCACGCAGGATTCGAATCAAAGGCCGATTCGTCCGGCGGCGTGTCGCCGCGGGCCTGTTCCGCGGCGCGGATCCCGGCCGGCAGCTCGCATGCGAGCCGGCATCCGGATTCAAGAGGCGGGCGGCTTGGAATGCGGTAGACTGCCTGCGCTATGGCCAGGGCCAGGCACGGCCAGGGCGGTAGGCGGCAAGGCCTGTATATCCGGCGGGTTGGCCGAGTGGTCGAAGGCGGTTGCCTTGAAAGCAACTAGGCTCGCAAGGGCCTCGGGGGTTCGAATCCCTCACCCGCCGCCAATTTATCGCGAGGTATTGCGATTGGAGTAGCGTCGCGATTCCGGCGGCAGGGCACGGAGCCCGGCAACACCTGTTCGTGCCGTATTGAAGCGGCGGGATTACTCGAAAATCGATGGCGCGCCGGCCGGCATAATTTGCTTTGGCATTCCGCATTTGGGCTTGCGGCGACTCGACCGCGCTCTGCGTTCAATGGGTCAACGGACGTTGCCGGCGCGAACACGGCATGTGGAGTATACCCACACCCCGCGAAGAGCGGGCGCGGCGTGGTTCGAATTTCGCTGGAAGAATTCCGCGAAAATGCCCGCATTGGAGCCGTTGGGACGGGATTCCCGGCGCGTTCGGTTCGCGGCGCGCATTGGCATTGTCTTCGCTTGATCGATTCCGGCGAGAGGCCGCTCGCCCTGAACGCGCCGGAGCCGGGAACGCATGCGGGAGATTTGACCATGAAATTCCACCCCAAGCCGCAATCGATTCGGAGCGACGACATTTTCTGGCTGACTGCCGGGATCTTCCTCACGGGCATGCTCGCCGTGGGGAGCCTCATGTTCGCGGCCTTGGCGTGGCGGCGCGCCATCTCGCCGGCGCCCGTGGCCTCCACGCCGGCGTCGCAGGACGACCTGGCGCGGATGGAGTCCGAGTTGAATCGGCATAAACTGCTGGTTCAGGAGCAGCAGGCGCGGATGACAAGCTTGGAGGAGCGTATCAAGGACCTGAGTCCCGAGAGCCTGGCCGTGGGCGACGGAGACGCCGTGGCCGTTCCGGTTCTTAACCCGCCGACGGTGGCCGAGGCGGCCGGCCACTGACGCCTGAGGGCGTGCGGCGGTGGATCGTTCGCGGTGGTTCGCACACGGTAGGCGATGGGATCGCTCGGGTCCGGGAGGCGCGTGGCTCTGGCCGCGCGCCTCCTTTTATTATGTCCAACTGCCGCGACCGTGGGGGTCTTGAGTTCACTAGGTGCAGGGCGGAATGAAGGTACGTGGTGCAAGCAGTGAAAAAATGAAGTTGACCGTTCACATGTGCTCTGTATCTTTCTAGTCCCTGCTGAGGAAGGCTGTTACCTCCAGGGCTTGAAGGCGGTGGGAAGACCGCAAACTCAAAGCCCGAGGCCGGTTGTCTTCAGGGAGTCGAAGGCTAGTGAGGTCCGCGCCGGCGTGTGCCGGTCGCAAGGGGGGACCTCCTTCGCCTTCGGCTCCCTTGTCTTTGGACGCCGGGGGCCGCGTCGAGCGGGTGGTGGAGCGGACGATGGAACTCTCGATCTTCAACGAACAGGGCCAGGAAGTCGGCAAGGTCCAGTTCGACGAGAAGCTTCTCGGCGAGAAGGTGCGCCGGAAGCTGATGCACCAGGCCGTGGTTCGCTACGAGGCGAATCGCCGGCAGGGCACGCACAGCACGACCTCCAAGGCCGAGCGCGCGGGCACCGGCAAAAAGCCCTGGAAGCAGAAACATACCGGACGCGCGCGCGCGGGCATGCGCCGCTCGCCGCTCTGGCGTAAGGGCGGCGTAGCCTTCGGCCCGCGCCCGCGGGATCACCGGCAGGAGATGCCCGTCCGAATGCGCCGCGAAGCCCTCAAGTCCGCGATCCTCAGCAAACTCCTCGACCAGCAGCTCAAAGTCATCGACCTCCCCGAATACAACGAACCGAAGGCCAAGCGCATCGCGACGACGTTGAAGAAACTGGGGCTGGATCGGCAGTCGTGCCTGCTGGCCACGCACAAGGCGGACGCCAACCTCATCAAGTCCGTCCGTAACCTGCCCCGCGCCCTGCTCCTGCCCGCCCGAAACCTGAACGCCTACGAAGTCCTCAAGCACCGGAACCTGCTCCTCACCAAGGACACGGTGGAGCATCTGGGGGAGATCGTGAAGGCATGAGCCGGCACCGCGCGAGCAAAATCATCAACGACGCCTACGACGTCCTGCGCCGTCCGGTCCTGACCGAGAAGACGCACGACCTCCTGCCGATGCACCAGAAGACCGGCGAGGAGCACCGGGCGCGTTACACCTTCGACGTCCATCCGAAGGCCACCAAGGACCAGATCAAACGCGCCGTCGAAGACGCGTTCGGAGTCAAGGTCGCCAGCGTGAACACGATGATCGTCAAGCCCCGGCAGCGCAGCTTCCGCATGGCGCGCGGCGCCGGCGGCACCGGCTTCACGCGCGAGAAGAAGAAGGCCGTGATCCGGCTGACGAAGGACAGCAAGACCATCGACCTGATCTGAGCCCGGGTCGGGGAGGCGCTGCGATGGCCGAGGACGGGCCGGGCGAACTGGACGGCCGCTTGAGCGCCGAGCAGGTGCGCAAGGAACGGAAGGAACAGGAGGGACGAGCCGGCAAGGAAGGCGAATCAAAGGAGGAGCACGACGGCGGGGCGGCCGCGTTGAAGGAATGGATCGGCCTGCTGGTCCGCGCGGGATTCTGGGCGCTGTGCATCTACCTCTTCGTCTTTCAGGTCTCGGTGGTGAAGGGCGACAGCATGCAGCCGAACTATCAACCGGGGGACCGGCTGCTGATCGACAAGCTGACCTTCATGATGCGGGATCCTCGGCCGGGCGACGTGGTGGTCTTCGAGGCGGTGATGGAAGACGGCGGGCGCTGGGTGCACCGGGACTACATCAAGCGCGTCGTGGCCGGGCCGGACGACAAGGTGGAGATTTACGACGGCGCCGTCTTTGTCAACGGTTCGAAGGTCGAAGGCGAGTGGCTGGTGGAGGAGTTCCGGTCGAGCGACCGGGAGGCGCAGTCGAAAGGCCCGTTTACCCCCGTCTTTCGCGTGCCGCCGGGGCGCTACTTCGTGCTCGGCGACCGCAGGTGGAATTCGAGGGACAGCCGCTACAGCGAGATCGGCTACGTGCCGAAGCGGCGGATCAAAGGCAAGGTGCGCTGGCGTTTTTGGCCGGCCGAGCGCTGGGCCTGGTTCTGACGGCCCCGAGAGTCTGAGAGGCGAGCGATGCCGATCCGACAGTACAAGCCGACGACCGCGGGCCGCCGCGGCGCCTCGGTCATCGACTACAAGGCCGAACTGGCCGGCGATGCCCAGCGCGTGCGGGGGCTCCGCGAGTCCTACGCCAGCACCGGCGGGCGCAACCATCATGGCCGCGTGACGAATCGCGCCATGGCCGGCCATGGCCAGAAGCGCTACTACCGCAAGGTCGATTTCATGCGCGACAAGGACGGCGTCCCGGCCAGCGTGGCCGCGATCGAGTACGATCCTTTCCGCTCGGCCTTCATCGCCCGGCTCCACTACGCCGACGGCGAGAAGCGCTACATCATCGCCCCCAAGGGGCTGAAGGTTGGCGGCAAGGTGCTCAGCGGCGCGGCGGGCGTGGAGCCCGACGTCGGCAACGCGATGCCGCTCAGCACGATGCCCCTCGGCATGGTGATCCACAACATCGAACTCCAGCCCGGGAAGGGCGCGCAGTTGGCCCGCGCGGCGGGGGTCGAGGCCCGGCTGGTGGCCCGCGAAGGCGGCCACGCCCACGTGGTCCTGCCCTCCGGCGAGATGCGCAAGGTTCCCGAAGCCTGCCGCGCCACCATCGGGCAGGTCGGCAACGTGGACCACGAACTGGTGGTGTGGGGCAAGGCGGGCCGGCACTTCCTGGCCACGCGCAAGCGCCCGACCGGCCGCGGCATGGCCAAGAACCCCGTCGACCACCCCATGGGCGGCGGCGCGGCGCGGCGCAAGGGGCACATTCCGCAGTCGCCCAGCGGCGTGCTGGCCAAGGGCGGCAAGACGCGCAAGTCCAAGGCGCGCACGAACCGGCAGATCATCCGGCGGCGCAAGGGCGCCCCGGTGGAAGTGGTGTCGTAAGCCCGAAGGCTCGTAAGGCAAGGAGCGTACAACGCGATGTCCCGGTCGATGAAGAAGGGGCCTTTCGTGGATCCCAAGCTGGCCGAGAAGGTGCGGCGGCAGAAGGATCAGGGCGGGCGGGAGCCGATCAAGACGTGGGCGCGGGCCTGCACGATCGTCCCGGACTTCGTGGGCCACACCTTCCTGGTTCACAACGGGAAGGCGTTCCTTCGCGTGTACGTGACGGAAGAACTGGTGGGGCACAAGCTGGGCGAATTTTCGCCGACGCGGACTTTCCGCGGGCACTCCGGAGGCGCCGGGTCCGCCGCCAAGGCGGCCGCCGCGGCCAAAGCGCCCGCGCCGGCCAAGCAGCCCTGATACGGGAACGAACGACGATGGGACAGATTTTTCACGGCAAGGTCGTCAGCCCGAGCCGCATCGAGCAGGGGCACCCCAAGGCCACGCGCCGGGTCTACCCGGCCGGACGCTACGGCGCGACCCTGCGCAACATCCGCATCGCGCCGCGCAAGGTGCGGCTGGTGCTGGATCAGATTCGCGGGCTGCCGGTGGAACGCGCGCGCGAGGTGCTCCGCTACAGCAGCAAGCGCGCGGCGTACCTCGCCGACCGCGTGCTCCTGAGCGCCCTGGGCAACGCCGACGTCAAGTCCGGCGGGCGGGTGGGCGCGGCCGAGCTGGTCGTGGCCGACGCCTACTGCGGCGACGGGCCGCGGCTCTCGCGCTGGAAGGCCGGCCCCAAGGGCGGCGCGCGGCCGATCATCCGCCGCATGAGCCACATCTCGGTGGTCCTGGGCGAGGTCGCCGAGGACGAAGGCAAGGCCGGCGAGGCGCCCGGCAAGAAATCGAAAAAGTCCGGCGCCAAGGCCTCCAGCGGGAAAGCGGCCAAGGGCAAGAAAAAGAAGGCGGCCTGAACCGAATCGGGCAAGGAGTGGACACGTGGGCCAGAAGATTCATCCGTTCGGCTTCCGCGTCGGGATCACCCGGCCATGGGTCTCCCGCTGGTACGCCCGCAAGCAGGACTACGGGCGCTGCCTCGTGGAGGACCAGAAGATCAAGCGCTTCATCGCCGGCCGCCTGACGGCGGCGGGCATCTCGAAGATCGAGATCGAGCGCGGCGGGGAGGAAGTCAGCGTCTTCCTGCACACCTCCCGCCCCGGCGTGGTCATCGGCAAGAAGGGCTCCGAAATCGACAAGCTGCGCGAGGACCTGCAGAAGTTCGCCAGCGGGGACACCAAGAAGATCCAGGTGAACATCCGCGAGATCGGGAAGCCCGAGCTGGAAGCGCAACTGGTCGCGCAGAGCGTCGCCGACCAGCTCCTCAAGCGCGCGAGCTTCCGCCGCACCATGAAGAAGGCCGTCGAGACGACCATGGGCGCGGGCGCGCGCGGCGTGAAGATCATGTGCGCGGGGCGCCTGGGCGGCGCGGAAATCGCCCGCACCGAGGACTACAAGCAGGGCTCGCTGCCGCTGCACACGCTGGACGCCGACGTGGACTACGGCCTGGCCGAGGCCAAGACGACCTACGGCGTGATCGGCGTGAAGGTGTGGATCTACAAGGGCCGGATCGAGAAGGAGCAGCCTCATGCCCTTGATGCCTAAGCGGGTCAAATACCGCAAATCGCAGCGCGGGCGCGTGCGCGGCAGCGCGACGCGCGGCAATTACGTGGCCTACGGCGACTACGGCTGCATGGTCATGGAGCCGGGCTGGGTGACCGGGCAGCAGCTCGAAGCCTCCCGCGTCGTGCTCTCGCGCGGCCTGGGCACCGAGGGCCGCTACTGGATTCGCGTCTTTCCCCACAAGTCGGTGACCAAGACGGCCGCCGAGACGCGCATGGGCAAGGGGAAGGGCGAAGTGGACAAGTGGGTGGTGGTGGTGCGCCCCGGCACGATCCTCTTCGAGGTCGCCGGCGTGCCCCTGAACCTGGCGCGGGACTTGTTCCGCAAGCAGGCCGGGAAGCTGCCCGTGAAGATCAAGTTCGTGACGCGCCGCCCGACGCTCTAGCGGGCGCGGCGGAACGCACGGGCCGGGAAGGAACCGAGCGATGCCGATCGTCAAGGCCGTGGACCTGCGCGAGAAGACCGACCAGGAACTCCTGGACCAGTTCGCGCTGGAGCGGAAGCGCATCTTCGACGCGACCGTGCGCGGCGCCAGCGGCGAAGCGATCAAGCCGCACGAGAAGCGCGAAGGCCGCCGGCTCCTGGCGCGGATCAAGACGGTCCTGCGCGAGCGGGGGCTGCGCGTCGCGCTCGACAAGCGCATCGCCGGCCTGCAAGGCCAGACCGCCGGGGCGCAGACGGAGGCCCGCAAGCTGGCCGAGGCCGATCCGCGCCCGCGGCGCCCGCGCGCCAAGGGGCAGCGGCTGGGCATCGAGACCTCCGCGCGCGGCGCGGCGGGGCTCCCGAAGGAAAAGCGCGTGGAACTCGAGCGGCGCGTCGCCGCCAACCGCGCGGCCCTGAACCTGGCCGAAGCGCGCCGCCTGCGCAAGGGCCTGGAACGGGCCGACGCGGGGCAGGGCAAGTAACGGCGCGGGCCGGGATGCCAAGGGAAGCGAGAGGACGATTCAACGATGGCCGACCAAGCCCAGGGCGCGAACCAGGAAAAGCCCCGCAGCACCGAGATGGGGATCGTGATCTCCGACAAGCGGGATAAGACGATCACGGTCGAGGTCCGGCGCTTGCTCAAGCACGCCAAGTACGGGAAGTACCTGTACAAGTCGACGAAGCTGCACGCGCACGACGAGAAGGACGAGGCGCGCACCGGCGACCGCGTGCTGCTCGAGGCGACCCGCCCGGTCTCCAAGCAGAAGCGCTGGCGGCTGCTCAAGATTCTGGAGAAGGCGCCCGAACTGGACATCGCGCCGGAGAAGTCCGAAACGAAGCCGTCCTGAGCGCGCCAGGCGCGCCGGAAGGCTGGATGAGGTCAACGAGCCATGATTCAGCAGGAAACGATCGTCGAGGTGGCGGATAACTCGGGCGCCCGCACCGCGCTGTGCATCAAGGTCCTGGGCGGCTCGCGCCGGCGCTACGCCGGGGTCGGCGACATCATCGTCGCGGCGGTGAAGAAATGCCAGCCGGGCAGCGACTTCGTCTGCAGCAGCAAGAAGGAAAAGAAGAAGCTGGTGGTGAAGGGCGTGGTGGTGCGGACCAAGTCGCCGATTCGCCGCAAGGACGGCTCGACGGTCCGCTTCGACAACAACGCGATCGTGCTGTTGAACGCGGACGAAGAGCCGCGCGGCACCCGCATCTTCGGCCCGGTCGCCCGCGAACTGCGCTCGAAGGGCTTCATGAAGATCGTGTCCCTGGCGGCCGAGGTGGTGTGAGATGATCAAGACCGACATTCACAAGGGCGACAAGGTAAAGATCGTCAGCGGCGAAGGCCGCAACGCCCTGGACGAGAAGGGCCAGCCGCTGCTGTGCACCGTGCTGCAGGTGGACCGGATCAAGGGCCGGGCCATCCTGGAGGTGCCGAAGAAGCGCGCCAAACGCGGCGAGAAGGAAAAGCCCCTGCGCGGGCTCGAGCAGTGGAAGACGGTCCGCTACAACCCGAAGAGCGGCGAAGCGGGCGGACTGAAGATCGTCAAGCGCCCTGTCGCCCTCTCGAACCTCGAGGTGGTCGAGGCCGGGTCGCGGGAGTGGAAGCGGGGAAGCTGAGCGCGACCCGCCGGTAAAGGCGAACGAAGATGGCAGACGAAAACAACCAGGAAGCCCAGGCCGAAGCGCCCAAGTCCGGCAAGCCGGACGGCGGCGCGCCCAAGGGCGGCAAACCCGATGGCGGCGCCCCGAAGGGCGGCGGCAAGAAGCCCGTCACGCCCCGGGAGAAGCCTCGCCTGCGGCAGCGCTACGACGCCGAGGTGGTCCCGGAACTGATGAAGCAGTTCGGCATCGCCAATAAGATGGCGGTCCCGAAGCTGAAGAAGATCTGCTTGAACATGGGCTTCGGCAAGGCGGCCACGGACAACAACCCGAAACTGATGGAGCAGTGCGTCGCGGACATGACGACCATCGCCGGGCAGAAGGCCGTGGTCACGCTGGCCAAGAAGTCGGTCTCGAACTTCAAGCTCCGCGAAGGCATGAAGGTTGGGTGCCGGGTCACCCTGCGCGGCCCGATCATGTACGAATTCTTCGACCGTCTGGTGAACGTGGCGATTCCGCGTATCCGCGACTTCCGCGGGCTCTCGCCGCGTTCCTTCGACGGCCAGGGCAACTACTCGATGGGCTTGGAGGAGCAGACGGTCTTCCCCGAAGTGGACGCGGACAAAGTGGACGCGCTTCACGGGATGGACGTGACGATCTGCACCTCCTCGCGCGACAACGACCAGGCCCGCGCGCTGCTCAAGGCGCTGGGCATGCCGTTCCGGGACCGCTAAAGGAGCCGTACGCGATGGCCAGTCTGCGCTGGAAGATCAAGTGTAAGAGCGCGCCCAAGTTCAAGACGCGGACGTATTTCCGCTGCGAACTCTGCGGCCGCTCGCGCGCCTACATGCGCAAGTTCCACATCTGCCGGCTCTGCTTCCGCAAGCTGGCGCACCTCGGGGAGATCCCCGGCGTGCGGAAGTCGAGCTGGTAGGACGAAGGTTTTTAGGAGCGAGTCCGAACGATGCCAGTGACCGACCCGATCGCCGACATGCTGACGCGCATCCGCAATGCCGCGATGCGTTACCAGGATACGGTGCGTATCCGCAGCTCGAAAGTCTGCCTCTCCATCGCCGAGACCCTGAAGGCGGAAGGCTTCATTGACGGGTTCGAGGTGGTGGCCTGCGAGCGGACCCAAGTGCAGAACGACCTGCTGGTGCGGATGCGCTACGGCCGCGCCGGCGAGAAGGTAATCCGCCGCCTGCAGCGCGTAAGCAAACCGGGCCGGCGGATCTACGCGAAGGTGAAGGAGCTTAAACCGGTGCTCGGCGGAATGGGCATCTATATCCTCTCGACGCCCAAAGGCGTGATGTCGGACCGCCAGGCTCGAGAGTCCAACATCGGCGGCGAGGTGCTGTGTCGCGTCGAGTGACGCGCACGGGCGGGCAACGACCACGGGAAGCAGGCCATGTCGCGCATTGGCAAGAAACCGGTTCCGATTCCCGACGGCGTGCAGGTCAGCGTCGCGGAAGGAAAGGTCACGATCAAGGGCCCCAAGGGCCAGTTGGCGCTCGAGATGACCGGGACGATCTCTGCGAAGGTTGAGGAGAAGGCCGTCCAGATCAGCCGAGGCAACGACCTGCGCATGGAGCGGGCCAAGCACGGGCTCTACCGCGCGCTGATCGCCAACATGGTCTTCGGCGTGACCAAGGGCTACGAGAAGCGCCTGGAAATCCAGGGCGTGGGTTACCGCGCCCAGGTCTCCGGCCGCAACGTCCTTCTCTATGTCGGCTGGAACACCAAGGTGCCCCAGGTGTACCAGATCCCCGAGGGCATCACGGTCACCTGCCCGACGCAGACGGAAATGGTCATCCAGGGCATCGATAAGCAGTTGGTCGGACAGGTTGCCGCGTCGCTGCGCGCGGTGCGGCCGCCGGACGCCTACAAGGGCAAGGGCATCCGCTACCAGGGCGAGTACGTGCGGAAACTGCCCGGCAAGACGGTGGGCGCCACGGGAGCCTAGGCCGGAGGCGTTTGCGCCTCGCGGAGCGGAGCGGTGGAACGATGAGCAACGTCAGCACGCACGAACAGCGCCGGAAGCGGCACCGCCGGGTGCGCAAGAAGATCGCGGGCTCGCAAGCGCGCCCGCGGCTTAACGTCTTCCGCAGCTCGAAGCACATGCACGCGCAGTTGATCGACGATGCCGCCGGCGCGACGATCGTCGCGGCCTCTTCGCTCTCGAAGGAGCTGCGGGAGCGCTTCAAGACCGGCGCCAACGTCGAGGCCGCGAAGGAAGTGGGCAAGCTGGTCGCCCGACTGGCCAGGGAAAAGGGCATCGAAAAGGTCGTCTTCGACCGCGGCGGCTACATGTACCATGGCCGCGTCAAGGCGCTCGCGGACGGCGCGCGGGAGGGCGGGCTCAGGTTCTGAGCGCCGCATAAAGGGAGGTCGAGTCCTTGGTAGCGCAACTGAATCGCATCGATCCGACGGGGCTGGTCCTCTCGGAGAAAATCGTGGACATCTGGCGCTGCGCCAAGGTGGTCAAGGGCGGGCGCCGCTTCTCCTTCGCCGCGATGACCGTCATCGGCAACGGCGCCGGCGTGGTGGGCATCGGCTACGGCAAGGCCCGCGAGGTCCCCAGCGCGATCGAGAAGGCCGTCAAGAACGCGCGCAAGCACCTGATCCGTATCCCGACTTTCGGCACCACGCTGCCGCACGAGGTCCGCGGCGGGTTCGGCTCGGCCCGCGTGGTCCTGATCCCCGCGCGCCCCGGCACGGGCCTCATCGCCGGCGCCTCGGTCCGCCAGGTGCTCGAATGCATCGGGATCCACGACATCCTGACCAAGGTGATCGGCAAGACGACCAACCCCAAGAACGTCGTCAAGGCGACGCTGCGGGCGCTGCTGGATCTCCGCAGCCGCGAGGACGTCGCCAGGCTGCGCGGGGTCGAACTGCTGCCCGACCCCATGCTCGCCTCGGTGCAGAAACTCGAGGCCGAACGCACGCGCGTGGCCTCCACCCGCGCCACGCGGCAGCGCGAGATCGAGCAGGAGGCGGCGGCCCACGCCGAGCAGGCGCGCGCCAAGCGCGAGGCCGAGAAGCCCAAGCGGAAGGAAGAGCCCCCGGCGGAGACCCCGTTGCCCGCGCCCGAAGCGTCCGCCTCACCCGACGCGCCTCCGCCGGCCGAAGGCGGCGAGGCCAAGCAGGATAGCTGAACCGCGAGGCCGGTTCTCTGGGACCCGCAAGGAAGGCAGGCATCGACATGTTGCTCCATGAAGCGCGCTCCGGGAAACTCTCCAACAAGAAGTTCAAGCGCATCGGGCGCGGTCCGGGAAGCGGCAAAGGCAAGACCGCGGGCCGCGGCCGCGAAGGCGCGACGTCGCGCTCCGGCTGGTCCATGAAGGTCACCTACGAAGGCGGCCAGATGCCGCTCTTCCGCCGCCTGCCCAAGCGCGGCTTCCGCAACGGCCCGTTCCGCGAGGTCTTCGCGGTCGTCAACGTGGGCGACCTGGCGAAGGCTTTCTCCAAGGGCGGCGAAGTCGGCCGCGCTCAGCTTGTGGAAAAAGGCCTGTTCAACTCGCCCAAGGGCACGCCGCTCAAGGTGCTGGGCGACGGCGAACTGGCCGTCGCGCTCACCGTCACCGCGGACAAGTTCTCCAAGAGCGCGGTCGAGAAGATCGAAAAGGCCGGCGGCAAGGCCGTGCTGACCGTGCCGGTGACCAAGAAGCCCGCCCCGAACTTCGTCCGCGAAGCGCGCTTGAAGCGCTTGGCCGAAGGCGCCGAGAAGGCCGTCGCGGAACTCAAGGCCAGCAAGGCGAAGGGCAAGCCCAAGGGCAAGGCCGACGAGAAGAAGAAGAGCAAGAAGTAGGTTATTGCGCGCGCCGGGCGAACCCGGGAAGATAACCGCTTCGTTCCACCGCCGCGCAGCCCGGGGAAGGCCCCATGTTTCAAGCCTTCGGCAACATCGCCAGAATCCCCGAACTCCGGAAGAAGCTCTTCTGGACCATGGGACTGCTGATTCTCTTCCGCCTGGGCTCCTACATCCCCTTGCCGGGCGTGAATCTTGAAGCCGTCCGCACGATGCTGGACTCCTCCAAATCCCAGGGGAGCCTGGGCCAGTTCGTGGGCATGCTCGACATGTTCGCGGGCGGCGCCCTGGAGCGGGTATCGATTTTCGCCTTGGGCATCATGCCCTACATCTCGGCCTCGATCATCTTCCAGATTCTGACGGCCATCGTGCCGGCGCTCCAGAAGGTCTCGAAGGAAGGCGAGAGCGGCCGGCGCAAGATCAACCAGTGGACCCGTTACTCGACGGTGGCGCTGTGCATCTTCCAGGCCCTGATCATCTGCTCCACGCTCCAGAACCAGCCCGCGATCAAGAACCAGGCCATGGTCCTGAATCCGGGATTGGGCTTCCTGATTCAGTCGGCCATCATTCTCTCGGCCGGGACGGCGTTCCTGATGTGGCTGGGCGAACAGATCGACGAATTCGGGCTGGGCAACGGCATCTCCCTCATCATCATGGTGGGCATCATCTCTCGGCTGCCCCAGGCGCTTGAGGAAATCGTCCGCAAGTTCGACCCGGCCATCGACAGCGCCAATCCCGCGGCGATCGGGCCCAGCGAGTTGTTCCTGCTCGCCTTCCTGTTCCTGGTGATGGTGACCTCCGTGGTCTTCGTCACCGAGGCCACGCGGCGCATCCCGATGCAGACGCCCAAGCGCAGCCGCATGGGCTTCCGCCAGCAGCACTACCTGCCCCTCAAGCTGAACGCCTCGGGCGTCATCGCGATCATCTTCGCCCAGGCCCTGATGATGCTCCCCAACTTCCTGGCCATGGTCAACGTTCGCTGGCTGCAGGAGCTGCTTCAGTTCTTCGTCATGGGCTCCTACCTCTACATGACCTTCTACCTGCTGCTGATCGTCTTCTTCAGCTACTTCTATACGGCCGTGATCTTCGACCCCAAGGAGCACGCCGAAAACTTCAAGCAGTACGGCATGTTCGTTCCCGGCATCCGGCCCGGAAACGACACGCGCGCGTACCTGGAAACGGTGATGAACCGGATCACCTTCGCCGGCGCGGTCTTCATCGCGATCATCGCCATCGTGCCGCAGATCATCCAGTCCGGCCTCAAGGTGGGTTTCACGATCTCCGATTTCTTCGGCGGCACCGGCCTGCTGATCGTCGTCGGCGTGGCGCTCGACCTGATCAACCGCATCGAATCGCACATGCTGATGGAGCGCTACGACGGCTTCCTGAAGAGCGGCGGGCGCATCCGCGGCCGCCGCGGCGAGTGATCCGGCGCGGGGCTCCGTGCGCCGGGCCGCGCTCCTGCCTGCCCCAACCCTCCTTCGAGCCACGGCGTGGACAGCCTGCGCTGGCGAGCGCCTGCGGCGTCGTTAGACTGAACGAAGTCAGGCCGCGGCGGCGTGGCGGCTCCAGCGCGGAAGGCGTCCCGACTTGGCGGTGATCCTCTATTCCGAACGTCAGATCGACCTGATCCGACAGGCCTCGCGCATCGTGGCCGAATGCCACCATATCATCCGCGGCATGGTCAAGCCCGGCGCCACGACCCGCCAGATCGACCAGGCCGTCACCGCCCACATCCGCAAGTACGGCGGAACCTCCCCCTTCTACAACTACGAACTCCCGGGCAAGGAGCCCTTCCCGGCCTGGATCTGCGCCTCGGTCAACGACGTGGTGGTCCACGGCGTCCCCAACGACGTCCCGCTCGAAGCCGGCGACTTGGTCTCCATCGACGTGGGCGTGCGCAAGGACGGTTACATCGGCGATTCGGCCTGGAGCTACGCCGTGGGCGCGATCGACGAGGCCGCGCAGCGGCTCATGCGCATCGGCGAGGAGTCGCTGTACAAGGGCATCGAAGCGATGCGCCCGCGCGGCAAACTCGTGGACGTTTCGCGCGCCATCCAGCGGCACGTCGAAGGCCACGGCTACTCGGTCGTGCGCGAATACGTCGGGCACGGGGTGGGGCAGAGCCTCCACGAGGAGCCCCAGGTGCCCAACTACGTCCAGCCCGGCCAGATGATCCCGTTCTTCCGCGAGATCCTCAAGCCCGGCATGTGCCTCGCCGTCGAGCCGATGGTCAACGAAGGCTCCCCGCAGGTCGAGAGCACCGACGGCGAATGGGTCGTGCGGACGGCCGACGGCGGGCGCAGCGTTCACTTCGAGCATACCGTGGTGGTCCACGCCGACCGGATCGAGATTCTCACCGATCAGACCAAAGTCAGCCTGTAGCGGTTCCGGAAATCTTCCTGGGATCCGGTCCGCGCCGGCGGCCGCATGCGACGCCCGCGAGGGATCTTGAAGCAGCCTCTTCGATAGGGCGAAGGCTCGGTCGAGAACGTGCACCATGGTGCATCTTTTTTAACACTCGTAGACAGGCCGGCCCAAAAGTCCAGTCTCGGCATCCGGGAACGGCGGGGCAGGGTGAAGGGCCTGAACCTGGGCCAGAATTCGTGCACCTATGTGCATCTTTTTTTAAGGGTCGTAGACATAAGCCGCATGAGGCCAGGGGCATGAAACTGAGTTCTGGACGAATGAATCGGCGGCAAGGTAACAAGTTGTGGCGAGAAGATCGTGCACCACGGTGCATCTTTTTAACGACTCGTAGACATGGCCGGCCTGGGTCGGGAATGAATGGAAAGAGTTCCATGGGAACCGAAAACCGGCAACCGGCCACGGGCACGCACGCACCACGGTGCATCTTTTTAACGACTCGTAGACATGGCCGGCCTGGGTCGGGAATGAATGGAAAGAGTTCCATGGGAACCGAAAACCGGCAACCGGCCACGGGCACGCACGCACCACGGTGCATCTTTTTTAGGGTCTCGTAGACGGGGGCCGCCCTCCAAGCTCCGATCCGCGTGCTCCGCGGTTTCGTTTTAGCGTTGTGGGATTAGATGGAATAGCTCCAGGCGTCGCGCATCTCGGCGGGCGCGGGGCGGATCATGGGCTTATCGGCGGGCCAGTCGGCTTCGGTGCGGACCAGCCGGCGCGCTTCGTCGATGGCGTGCCGCACGCTGGCGAAGGCCTGCGCCTCGGTGGGCAGTAGGTTTTCGGCGCCGAGGATCTCCCCGAAGTGGGCCTTCTTGATCTGCTCGAGCAGCTCGGGCTTGAGGCCGCAGAGGATCATCCGCCCGCCGCCGGTCTTGAAGTGCGCGGCGAAGGCCGCGAGCGCCTCGGCCGCCGTGGCGTCGATGGCATGCGCGCGCTTGAGCCGCAGCACGATCACGCGCGCGCCGTTGGCGGCGATTCGTTCGAGCTTGTCCTCCAGTTCCTCGACGATGCCGAAAAAGAGGTCGCCCTCGAGCTGCAGCAGCACGATGGGATGCTTGCCCGTCTGCTCGTCGATCTCGATCTCTCGAAAGTGATCGGCGCTGGCGCGGGCCATCTCGACCATGTGGAGCTGCCCGGCGCGGCGCAGCAGCATCAGGATCGAGATCAGCACGCCCAGGTAAATCGCGTACTGGATCTCGATGACCAGCATCGAGAGATAGGTGATCACCAGGACGGCCGCGTCGGTGCGGCTCCAGCGCCACACGTACCGCGCGGCGTGGAGGTCGATCATGCTCCAGGCGATCCACATGATCAGCGCGCCCAGGCAGGCCTTCGGGACGTACTGCGCCCAGGGCGCCAGGGCGAGCATGATCGCCAGCACGGTCAGCCCCGCGTAGACCCCGACCCAGCGCGTCTTCGCGCCCATCTGCAGGTTGATCGCGCTGCGCGTCCAGCTCGCCGATGTCGGCATGCAGCCGGTGAAAGCCCCCACCACGTTGCCCAGGCCCTGGGCGGAGAGCTCCTGGTTGGCGTGGAACTTCATGCGTGCCTTGGATGAAAGCGCCTTGCCGATCGAGATCGCCTCCACCATGCCCAGGATCGCGATCGCCAGGCTGGGCGCGGCCACGTCCTGGAGCAGCGGCCACGAGAAGGCCGGCGTGGTGAGGCCCGGCAGGGAGCGCGGCACGGCGCCCACCACTTGGATGCCGTCCGGTCCCGCATGCCAGCCCAGCGCCCAAGTCAGCGCGGCGGTCGCCGCCACGGCGACCATCGCGCCGGGGACGAGCCTCGAAATCCGCGCGCAGCCGGCCACGATGCCCATCGTCAGCGCCGCCAGCAGCGCCGTGCGCCAATCCGTGCCGCCCAAGTGCGGCGCCAGGGCCGCGAGTTCATCCAGCAGCCGCGGGGACGAACTCACGTGCAGCCCCAGCACGTTGCGGATCTGGTCGGTGAAGATCAGCGTCGCCGCGCCCAGCGTGAACCCCATCAGCACGGCGTGCGAAACGTAGCGCCCGAACGTGCCCAGCCGCAGCACGCCGATCAGGACCTGGATCAGACCCATCAGGAGCGTGATCAGCAGCATGGTCGGCACGATCCGTTCGGGCGTGAGCGCCAGGGACGCCACCAGGGCTCCGATCACGAGGGCCGAAGTGTTCGTCGAACCGGTGATCAGGAACGGCGAATTGCGGATCAGCGCGGCCACGATCGTCGGCACGATCATCGCGTACAGGCCGTACTCGGGCGGCACGTGGGCGATCAGCGCGAACGCGATGCCCTGCGGCACCGCCAGCACGCCCGTCGTCAGGCCGCAAAGGAGGTCGTTGTGCCAAGCCGGCGGCTCTGCGCCCGGCGCGGCGGCTTGGCCATTGGGGCTTCCTGGCTTCTTGTCCGCTGCCGGCGGGTTGGTCGGTAGCGAGGCGCTCTGAAGGACGTTCACCCGCCTATTGTGCCACCGGAGGTGCGCCGAGGGCAAGCGCGGGAAGCACCCAACGCTCGCTCGGGTAAAATTTGTAACTGTTTGATAAAATTTGAGTTAGAATGGCGGTCACGGAGGCTTCCGAGTCGGCAGCAGTCCGCTCCGGGATCGCGTCATATCTATTAAGGGGCCTCGCGGTGGATCTTGCCTTCACCCTTGCCCCTCACCGGGAGTCTTGAACCATGAATCGAGCGTTGGCGTGTCTGGCCTTATGGAGTTGTCTGGGCAACGCGGCGGCCGAAGAACAAGCCCCGCCGGCGCCCGTCCCCGTGGAGGCCGGCAAGCCGGACGCGCCCAAGGCCGAGCTCAACTGGCCGGCCCCGCCCAAGGAAGGCCCGCTCCTGGGCCGCGTGGAATTCGTCGACGGCGAAGCCTTCGCGAAGACCTGGGTCGAAGTGAAGGATAAAGGCGCCTGGGTCGTGCACGAAGGCGAACGTTATTGGTACCTGCGCGAACGCATCGCCCGGATCACCTACCTGGACGAAGCGCCCGACGACGCGTTGATGAAGTCGCTCGCGGAAGCCGAGGCGGCGCGAAAAGCCGAAGAGGAGCGCCAGCGGTTGTCCGACGAGGCGCGCGCGAAGCTGGAAGCCGAGAAGGCCGCGGCCGAAGCCCAGGCGGTCGGCGAGGCCGCCGCCATGGGCGCGAACGCGGCGCCCGCCTCCGCGCCGGAGACCGGCGACGCCAAGGGTCCGAAGGGCCAGGAGGCCCGCGAAGCCGGCAAAGGCAAGCCCGCCGGAAGCGGCTCGACGGCCGGGCCGACCTTGACCGCGAATACGACCGGCAATGGAACTGGCGGCGGCGGCAGCGGCAAGGGGCCGGGACTGACCCGTGAGGAAGAAAACCTGCTGGCGCGCGTGCTGGAATGGCGCGTCGTCGATAAGGACAAGGAAAACGGCACCGTCACCTTGCGGAACCGAGGCTTCAAGAAGGACATTACGCTGCAACTTGACGATCCGTCCGATCTCTCCAGCCTCCACCGTGGCCAGATCCTCTTCGGCGCGCTGAACAACGAAGATCCCGCGCTGAAAGCCAAGAGCGGCGCCGAGATCGGCTTCCAGCCGATCATGCCGGTCCCGCCGGCGCGCCCGATGCCTTGAGCGGCTCCCGGAAGGCCTGGCTCAGACCGGATTGAGCCGCAGGACCTCTTCCGCGGCCTCGGGCATGCCGCGTTCCTTCAGGTATTGAACGTATCGATCGCGCTGCCCGCGCGTGGCGCAAGGCCCGCCTTCGTGAATCACCACGTTAAGCGGGTCGTGGATGGGGTGGGGTTGCGCGAGCAGCTTCGCGGTCCAATCCAGCATCAGGTGGCCGCAGCGATTGACCGCCTCTGGGCGTTCGACGGCGAGGTCCCGCGTCTGGTGCGGGTCCTTCTCGACATCGAAGAGCAGCACCTCCGGCAGCGGCTTGAGGCCGGGATGGAAGGTTCGGATCATCAGCCAGTTCTCGGTTCGCACGCTGCGCTGGCAGGTCCATAGTCCCTGGCCCAGCACGAGGTACTCGCGGCCCTGCCAGGGCTGCCCGCGCACGGCGGAGGCGAACGACAAACCGTCCCATCGCGCGGGCTGCTTCGCCCCGGCCAGGTCCGCGATGGTCGCGGTGAGATCGAGGTTGTAGCAGAGCCCGCCATGCCGGCCCGGCTTCGAAACGCCGGGCCATTTCACGATCAATGGCACGTGCGCGGTGGCCTCGTCGGCGCAGTGGTGGTCGCCGTAGACGTTGAGTTCGCCCTGCATCTCGCCGTGGTCGGCGCTGAGGACGATCGCGGTCTCCTCGAGCACGCCTTGGCGGTCGAGGGTCTCCAGGATCTGCCCGATGTGGTCGTCCATGTAGCGGATGCCGGTGTCGTAGCCGTCGATCCAGTGCTTGAAGTCGGCCGGCGTGCGCAGTTCGGTCTTCTCGCGCGGCCAGTCCTTGCCCTTCTGCCAGCGGTAGCCTTGCGGTTCGCTGGCGCTGCGCGGGCCGTAGGAACGGTAGTGCCGCTCCAGGGTCTCGGCGTCCGGCCAAGCCGGCGCCGGATCGTCTTTGAACGGGTTGCCGTATTCGATGGGCGTGCGGTACGGCCGGTGCGGGTCCCAGTAGTTGAGATGAACGAACCAGTTGTCTTCGCGCGCGCGCCGCTCGAGCCATGGCAGCGCCGCTCCGTTGGTTTCGGATGCGATCTCGTGGCCCCGCTTGCCGGTGTCGTGAACTTCAAGGAAGCCCGCCACGGTGTGCCAGGCGTTGTGGCGCTGAATGAAGGGAGAAATGAAAGCCGTGTGGAAGCCCGCGCCCAGGAGCGCCGCCGGGAGCGCCGCGTGCGGCGCGCCGGCCGGGGCGCCCATGCGCGGCTCGCGGGGGAACGACGCCTCGCCGTGATGCGTCACGACCCCCGTCTTGAACCCGAATTGACCGGTCAGGAGCGCGGTGCGCGACGGCAGGCAGGGCGTGTCGGAGGCGTAGCAGTTGGCGAAGACCGCGGCGTCCTTCGCGATCCGGTCGATGTTCGGCGAGGTGTTGCGGTGGTAGCCGTAGCAGCCCAGATGATCCGGACGGCAACTGTCCATGTCGATGTAGAGGATGCGCATCGAAGCCTCCTTCGCGGTTCTGGATTGGCGATTTTGGATTTTGGGTTGGATGCCGCGAGAACCGGCCCGGCTGGCCGGCCTGCTCGACCTGGCGTACTACGGGATCGGAATCCGCTCGGCTTTCAATCCACAATCCAAAATCCTAATAGTTGCTCCCGCCGTCGTCGCGCGGCGCGCCGTCGTGCTTGGCGAGCCACTCGGCGTGCGCGGCGCGGCCGGTGTTCTTGAGAAACTCGCAGAAGCCGCCCAGGTTGCGGCGGTTGGCGTGGAGCGGGCCGCCCTCGGCGATGACCTGATGCAGCGGGTCGGCGTGGCCGCTCTTGCCGAGTTGCTCGGCCACCCAGCCGTCCATCAGGCGCAGGCCGTGGTTGACCAGTTCGGGTTGGCTCTTCGCGAGGTTATGCTGCTCGTGCGGGTCGTCCTTGAGGTTGAAAAGCATCAGGCTCGGGAAGTTCTTGTGCCCGGTGTGGTAGGTGCGGATCAGCAGCCAGTCGTCCCAGCGCGCGCTGCGCTGGCAGGACCAGGCGCACTGGCTGAGGATCAGGTAGTCGCGTCCCGCGTCCTTGCCGGTCTTGAGCGTGTTCGCGAAGGACCGGCCGTCCCAGCACTCGGGCTGCTCGCCGCCGAAGAGTTCCACCAGGGTCGAGGCCAGGTCGATGTTGTAGTGCTTCCCGTGGAAGGCCTTGCCGGCCTTGTCGTCGGTCAGGCCCGGCCAGCGGATCACGAGCGGGATGTTGTTGGTGATCTGGTCGGCTGTCTGGTGATCGCCCCAGACCTCCAGTTCGCCGTGGTTCTCGCCGTGGTCGGCGCTGACGAGGATCGCGGTATCCTCGTAAATGCCCAGGGCCTTGAGCTTCTGAATCACTTTGCCGACGTAATGGTCCGCGTAGTGGATTCCGGTGTCGTAGCCGTCGATCCACTGCTTGAAATCGGCGGGGTTCTTAATCTCGTGCGCGCCGCGGGGCCAGGGATTGGAGGTCCTTTCGTAGCGCGCGTGCGGGCGCTGGATGTCGTGCGGCGAGTAGCTCTTGCGCTGCTTGTCGATGACCGCCTGCGTCACCCAGGCCGGCGGCGGGTCGTCCTTGAAGGGCTCGCCGTATTCCAGGGGCGTGTCGTAGGGAGTGTGAGGATCCCAATAATTGAAGTGCAGGAACCAGTTGTCGCGGTCCTTGTTGTGCTCCAGCCAGCGCTCGACGTACGGATAGCAGACCTCGGCGCGCTCGTTCCCGTTCCCGCCCGTGTCGAAGGTCTCGTGGAAGCCTTCCCAGATCTGGTAGGCGCTGTGCCGGTGCGGGAAGGGGCTGATCGAGGCGGTGTACCAGCCGGCCATGCGCAGCCGCTCGGCCAGCGCATGGTGGGTGCTCACGCTGCGGAAGCCGCGGCCCGGGCCTTCGATGCGGATGTCGGCATTCGTCCCGCCGTGGTTGACGACGCCGGTGTGGATCCCGAAGCGCCCGCTGAAGAGCGCCGTGCGGCTCGGGAGGCAGGGCGTGTCGGTCGCGTAGAAGTTCGTGAAGCGCACCCCGTCGGCCGCCAGCCGGTCGATGTTCGGCGTCGTCTTGCGGTGGTAGCCGTAGCAGCTCAGGTGATCGGTGCGCAGGGAATCGATGTCGATGTATACGACGCGCATGGCGGGGCCTCCGGTCGGGTCACCATTCTTTTATCGTAAGCCGATACAAATGTCCACACGAATGTGGCATCGATTTGCAACCCATTACCCTTAAAGAGTTAGGAACTAGAAAGCGGTTTGCTTGCGCGCTCCTGTTCGTCCAGGAGCCGGTGCAGTTGCCCGAGCGCATCCTTCAGCCTCAGGAGTTCGTCTTCGCCGATGTCCTCGCCGCCGTAACGGACGCGCTCGAAGAGCCGCGTGACGAGCACGACCGGTTCGTAGGTCTCGCCGCCGCGCTTGAGCACGGCGTCGGCGAACTCCCGCGGCGTCTGGCCGGCGCGGCGCATGAAGCCCTTCTTGGAGAGCACTTGGAGAAGTTCGTTGTAGAAGCTGACCGCGGCCTTGGCGCGCGGGGTCAGGTTGCGCAGGGGATTGCGGCGCTGGTCCTGCTGGCGCCACAGCGCGACGAGGGCCCACGCGGCGAGGCTCACGATGACCATCCAGGCCAGCACGGTTCCCGTTCGGCCCCAGGCGCCGCTGCCGCTGAAGAAGAGGTCGCCCAGACTTTCGAAGGCGTCCTTCATCTTCGTGCCCATGGAGCCGTAGAGTTGCTCCTGGGACTCGCCGTTGTACTGCAGGAAATAGTCCCAGCCCCGCTCGAGCCAGCCGTGTTCGGCGGCGCGCCGCTGGGCGAGTTCGCGTTCGGTGTCGAACTCCCCGGGTGGGGATCGCGGTCCGGTTCCGCCGTTCGGGGACGAGGCCTCGTCGCTGCCGGGCGTCGCGTCGAAGGCGATCCAGCCGCGGCCTTCGAAATAGACCTCCGCCCAGGCATGGGCGTCGGAGTTCTTGAACGTCACCTGCGTCTGGTCGAGTTGGACGGGATCGACGGTGCGCGCGTAACCGTAGGTCAGCCGCGCGGGCAGCTCGGCGGCGCGCGCCAGGATCGCGTACGCGGTGGCGAAATACCCGCAGTGCCCGCGGCGCTGCTCGGGTAGTCCCAGCAGGAATTGGGCGATGTGATTGCCGCGGTGGTCGAGCTGGTCCAGGCGGAGCGTGTACGCGTATTGCCCACTGTCGCGGAGGAAACGGCGGATGGCGAGGGCCTTCTCGAGATCGGTGCGCGCCCCGGCGACGGCTTCGCGCGCCAGGGCCTGGATCTGCGGCGCGAATTCTCCCATGTCCCAGGTGCGGTGCCGGCGGTTGACCGTGCGCGAGGGGACCCGTTCCAGCGCCGCGTACCGGGGCAACTGCCAGGATTCGGCCCGGTAGGTCTCGCCCGGATAGAGCACGTTCTGGCCCGGCGCGTGGACCCCGCCTTCCTCGTCTTCCTCGACCACCAGCGACTCGACTTTGCTCACCCCCGCCAGGACGGGGTAGACGGCGCGCTGCTGGGCCTCGAGCTTCACCTGATAGGCGATTCCGGCGGCCTCGGGCCCCGGCCTTAAGTGGTTGGGGTCGCGCGGGTCGAATACGACGAACTCGGTGCCGGCCTCGGCGCGGCGGCGTTCCCCGGCGCCGGCCTCCGCCCAGCGGTTGTGGGCGTAGGTGTGGAAGGCCCCCGCGCGCAGGTACAGGCGGGATTCGTCCGCGACCACCTCGCGCAGGGGGCGGTCGAATTCGACGCTCAGGGCCGGCGTGTTGTCGGTCGAAATGGGGCTCAGCTCGTTCAGGTCCACGCGGTTCGAGAGTCCGGTGGCGGCGCCGCCCGAGACGAGCCGGCTCAGGTCGCGCCCCGCGCGCGGGCCGCTTGGCCCGCTGCCGCCTTCGCCGTCCTCGTTCGGCCGGTTGGGCTGGGGCTGGAGCTTCTCGAAGACCGCGGCGAAGACGTCGCGCAGGTTGCCGGTGAGGCGCGGCCAGGTGAAGAAGAGCCCGAAGCCCAGCAGCAGGCACATGACCGATAGGACCGCGGTCATCTGCAGGCCCTGCCACATGGCCTTTTCGGAGAGTTCGTTGCGCGGGGTCTCCGCGGGCGCCGCCGCGCCGCGCCCGCGCGCCTGCCCGGCGTTCTGGTCCTCGAAGCGGATCCGCCCGCGCCAGAGCGCGTGCACGAACAGCGCCCACGTCGTCGCGGCCAGGAAGACCAGCAGGCGCAGCAGCAGGCTGGGTCCGTGGTCCACGATCCCCGAGAGCACCACGATGAACAGGCTCGCGCCGCAGAAGCTGTAGAAGGCGGTGCCGCGGAAAGCGGTGAAAAACATGGCCACCTGAATTGAGACCAGGAAGTGGGCCATGCGGATGCTGAGTTGGAAGGCCGCGTCGTCCTGCGCGTGGCGGAGCGCCGGGAGCAGGTAGCGGACGAAGAGCACCACGGCCAGGGCGGCGGCCAGCCAACTGCGCGCCGGGCGGGCGCGCCCGGCGTCCACGGTCACCGCCGCCAGAATCGCGCCCAGCGTCACGAGCACCAGGCAGAAGAGGTCGCGCTCCACCGACGATATCGCCAGCGCCCCGCTGGCGACCATCAGGTAGATCGAGATGCGCATTACCCGGTACAGGTCCATGGCTCGTGTCCGTCGGGCCCGGCGCCGGCGAGGTTCATCCCACCAGGGCCAGTTCTTCCTGCGCCAGTTCGTCCAGTTCGTCGTCGCCGAGGGTGAGCAGCAGGTCCTCGTCGAGTTCGTCGCGAATGTGCCCGCCCGTGGCCCCGCGGCGAAAGATGCGCCGGAACTCCTCGCCGCGCACGTCCAGCACCTTGACCACGTTGTCGAGGGACTGGAGCCAGCCCAGGTCGCCGCGCACGCGCAGGCTGCCCAGGCCCAGCACCAGGATGTAGGTGTTGCGGAGCTGTTCCCGCGAGACGTATGGCTTGAGGTCGGCGAGGTTCCGCCCGTTGTCGGGCTCCAGGCCGGCCAGGGCTTCCAGGAGCGTATCCAGGTTGCGGCGCTCCTTGGAGACTTCGACGTCGAGCGGCCGTTCTCCCGGCGGGAGCGCCAGGCAGCGGACGGTGCAGGCGCGGCGCAGCAGCTCGCGCGCGACGGTGCCCGCGAAGGAGATCGCCAGCTCGAAGGCCGGCGCGCGCTGCGTGCCCAGGCGCTGGAGGTTGGTGTCGAGGAGCAGCAGGACGCGCTTGGTCTGCGGTTCCTCGAACTCCTTCACCAGCGCGCGGCCCATGCGCGCGGAGCTGCGCCAGTGGATCCACTTGGGGTTGTCACCGTGCCGGTATTCTCGCAGGCTGCGGAACTCCTGCTCTTCGCGGCTCGGACGGCTGCGGCGGACGCGCTGCATGGCCAGCTCGAGTTCCTCGAAGAGCGTGCCTTCGATCTCGCCCAGGCGCGGGTAGACGACCAGGCGGCCGGGGTCGCGCCGCTCGGCCGAACAGTTCCAGAAGCCGAAGGGGAAGGTGGTGCTCAGGCGCGTGCGCCCGAACTGGTAGATTCCGCGCCGCCTCACGACCAGGGTGTAGCGCGTGCGCTCCTGTCCCCGGCCGACGACGGTGACGGCGAAGGTCTGTCCCGACCCGGCGCCTCCGCCGCCGGGCCGGACCGTACCGAAGCCCGATGGCGTGAGGCGTTGGGATTCGTTCGAAGGCGTTCCGCCCCCGGGACGCTTGCTCTTGGCCGCCGCGCGCAGGCTTTCGGCGAGCGTGACGCCGCCGGCCGGAAGGCGCGCGCGGTTGAAGAGCGTGAGCGTGACCGCGACGGCCTCGCCCGCGAAGGTCCGCTCCGTGCAGCGCCGGTGGACGCCCAGGTGGCGCAGGGACCAGGACCCCAAGAGCAGGCCGCTGAAGAGGATGCTCGCCAGGACCAGGCAGATCAGCAGCGGGATGTTGGCCAGTTCGTCGGTGCGGAAGAACGTGACGGTCGCGCAGGCCAGGCCAAGCGCCGCGAAGATGACGCCGTCCTTGGTCAGGCGGAAGAGGGTGCGCACCGGCCAGGAGGCGAGGCGCCACAGGCCGCGCAGGATCAGCCGCAGGGAACGCTTCTTGGCCATGGCGGACGGGCTCCGCGCGGAACGCCGTTCAGATCGGGACCGGCACTTCTTCGAGGATTTCGGCGAGGATGTTTTCCCCGTCGCGCCGGGCGCCCCCGGCGTCCCGGTTTTTTTCGATGATGCGATGCGTCAGGACGGGGATCACGAGGCGCTTGATGTCGTCGGGGACGACGTACTTGCGGGCGTCGAGCACCGCCGAGGCCTGCGCGGCGCGGTAGAGCATCTTCACGCCGCGCGGGGAGACGCCGAGCATCAGGCCCTTGTGGTGCCGCGTCTTGTCGGCGATCTCGAGAATGTAGTTGGAGAGCGCGTCCTCGACGGCCACCGTCCGCACCAGGTCCTGGAGCTGCGCGACCTCCTCGGCGGTGATGACCGGATCCAGGTGTTCAATGGGATGCGCGAGCTTGTGGCCCTTGAGCATGGCCAGTTCGCTGTCGCGGTCGGGGTAGCCGACGGTCACGCGCAGGATGAAGCGGTCGAGCTGGGCCTCGGGCAGCGGGTACGTGCCCGCGTACTCGATGGGGTTCTCGGTGGCCAGCACCATAAAAGGGTTGGGCAGCGGGTGCGTGTGCCCGTCCACCGAGACCTGGAAGTCGTTCATGGCCTCCAGCAGCGCCGACTGCGTGCGCGGCGCGGTGCGGTTGATCTCGTCGGCCAGGATCACGTTGGCGAAGAGCGGGCCGGGGTGGAACTTGAAGCGGCTCTCGCGCTGCTCGAAGACCGAGACCCCCACGACGTCGCTGGGCAGCAGGTCGGGCGTGAACTGAATTCGGCTGAACTTGCAGTCGATGGACTTGGCCAGCGCGCGCGCGAGGGTCGTCTTGCCGACGCCCGGCACGTCTTCGATCAGGATGTGCCCGCGCGCCAAAAGCCCGCAGAGCACCTGCTTGACCGTCTCGCGCTTGCCCACGATGACTTTCTCGATGTTGTGGATCAGCGCGTTGACTTTTTCGGTGACGGTGGAATTCGGGCGCTGCGCGTGCTCGCCCTTCAGTTCGGCGGCGGCGTCTTCGGGCTTGAGCGGGCGGGCCTCTGCATCGGCTTGCGCGGGGGCGGTCTGGTTTTCGGGCGAGAGCGGCGACAAGGGCGAGGCGGATGGTCCAAACACGGTGCTCATCGGCACGTTCCCGGTTTCCCTGCCGGCGGGGCGAACGAACTTGGGCATCGTAACCCCCGGGAAGAACTCTGGCAAGGCGACGCGCGCCCGGGGTTTAGACGGCGGCCCCGCGGAACGCGTACCGTAATTCCTGCGGTTAAAGGAAGATCCCGAACAGGCTCAAGAACAGCACCCCTAGGCCGCCCAGCGAAATGACCAGCAGCGTCAGGAAGAAGGACAGGAACGCGGCCGTCAGCAGCCGCGCCCACGGGCCGGTGTAGCGGTAGCCTTTGCGGTCGTCATGCAAGACCAGCGCCGCGCCGCCATAGGTGGCCGTCACCGGCACCGAGAGGGACCAGAGCCCCAACCCCGAGAAGAGCAGCCACCATGTATATCCATGCACCGCCTGGAGCATCTGCACGGCGATCACGAAGGCCAGGGAGATGCGCAGTCTGAAGCCATCCAGAATGGCCATGCTCATCCTCCAACCGGTCGCGTCGCGCAGCCCAGTCGTCGAAATTTAGCCGCTGAAGACCTCCAGGGCAATCTTGCCGTCCGAAGCATGCGCGCTGAGGGCACGATGTAGCGAGGGCGAAAAAAGTTGCACCTGCGCACTCGGTTCGGGCCTGAGCTTCCGAAGAGGAGAACGTGCAAGTTCGCCGCGTCTGGCGGGATAAATGAAGGACGGGGAACGCTTCCATCGTCATGATAACGAGGTGCAATGACGGGTTGGGGCGATTGAGTATAATGATATTGCACGGTGCACCCCGCCTCGCGGGGTAGGTGGTTGGAGCACGATGACCGAGATCCTGACCAACGGCTCCCTGACCGACTCCCCCGATGGCGGCGAGGGGACCGGACTCGCGCTGACCACCGAGGAGGTCCTCGATCTGCTGCCGAGCTACGTCGAGGGAACCCTGCCGTCCCACCTCACGGCCGAGATCGAATCGCACGTCGCGCGCAGCCCGGTTTGCGCCGCGGAACTGAAAAAGCTCCGCGCCGAAGAAGACCTGCTCGTCGAAGCCCTCTCGGAGTTGCGCCCGGACCCCGGGCTCCGCGCCAAGGTCGCCGCGGCGTGCGAGGACGTCCACCGCCGGGCCGAACGGGTCGCGAATACGCTGCCGGAACGGACCTGGGCGGCGTTCCGCTGGACCTTCGGCCTGCTTAGCGTGGCGGTCTTCACCGGCATCTCGCTGGTGCTTTCCCCGGCCTCGCCCACGGAAGAACTCTTCGACTTCGGCCAGGCGATGGGGCAGGTGCTGCCGCTGTTCTGGATCAACATCACGCTCTTCATGCTCTCGCTGTTCCTGCTGATCGGCGGGCGGCTGGTGGCCGCGCTGGAGGCGCGCCTCTCCGGGCGCACGCACGACCCCGCGCCTTCGCGCCTGGAAGTCCTGACGCTGGAGGCCCTGGGCGTCTTGGGCCTGCTGGCCACGACGGTCTTCCATTACATGTATCTCCTGCCGAATCCCTGAAGGCGCGCTCGCCTGCCCCCGTCAGCCCGCCCATTTCAACGTCGCGTTCCGCGCGCGCCGGCGTATCCTTGAACTCCTGCCCCTTTCTCGCGCTGGTGCCCTATGGATCCCTGCCCGTTGCCGCCCTTCAAGCGACACCCGAGCCCCCATGAACGGCGGTCGCAATGAGCGGAAGCCGCTTTGAGAGGTTGGCTCCGATACTGCTCGCCGCCGCGGCATGCGCGGTCTACGCCAACGCCTTCCAAGGGGCGTTCGTGCACGACGACCATTTCATCGTGCTGGAGAACCCGCACATCCGGAAGCTCTGGCCGCCCTGGGAGGCGATTTACGGCTATCCGAATGCGCGTTCCCCGGACCGCCCCGTCGGCGCTTACTCCCTGGCGTTGAGCTACGCGCTGAGCGGGGAGCGGACCTGGGGCTTCCACCTCGTCAACCTGCTGATCCACGCGCTCGCGGGGCTGGCGCTGTACGGGCTCGTGCGGCGCGTGCTCCTGCTGGAGCCCCTGCGCGAGCGCTATGGCGCGACGGCCGGGGGTCTGGCCTTCGCGGTGGCGCTGGTGTGGCTCGTTCATCCGGTCGGGGCGGTCTGCGTCACGTACATCATCCAGCGCGTGCAGGCGCTGATGAGCCTGTTCTTCCTGCTGACGCTCTACGCCGCCATGCGCGCGTTTACCTCCGCCGCGCCCAAGCGCTGGTACGCGGCGGGAATTCTTGCATGTCTGCTGGGCATGGGCTGCAAGCAGGACATGGCCGGCGCGCCGCTGGCGGTCCTGCTGCTTGACGCGCTGTTTATCTCGGCGGGGCCGCGCGAGGCGCTGCGCCGGCGAGCGGGGTTTTACCTTGGGCTGGCGGCATGCTGGATTCCGCTGGCCGTGCTGGTGCTGCGCGGGCGGATGCAGGGCGTCGTGGAACTGGTCGCCGACGCGCAATGGACGCGAAGCCAGTACGCGCTTTCGCAGTTCCAGTCCGTGCTGACGTACCTGCGCCTGGCGGTCTGGCCGCTGCCGACGAGCTTTCAGCATTATCCCCCGGTGAGCGATACCGCGGCGCGCTTCGTGCCGCCCATGCTGGCCGTGCTGGCCCTCCTCGGCGCGGTGGCGTGGGGGCTCTGGAAGCGCCGGCCGTGGGCTTTCCCCGGCGCGCTCTTTTTTCCTGCTGCTGGCGCCCACGACGAGCCTCGTCCCGCTGCCCGTGCTCCTCGACGAGCGCCGCATGTACCTGGCGCTCGCGGCGCCGCTGCTGCTGGCGGCGCTGCTCGCGCACACGCTGCTGCGGCGCTGGGCGGGAGGCGACGCGGCGCGGCGCAGGTTCGCCGCGGGGCTGGGCGCGGCCCTGGCGGCCGGCTGGGCCGGCGCGCTGGCGAGCCTGACGCTCGAGCGGAACGCGCTCTTCGTGGACGGCCGGACGCTCTGGGCGGACGTGATTGCCAAAGTACCCCGGCGAGCCCCTCGCGTATAATCATCTCGGCTATCACCTCGATCGCATGAACGACCCGGAGGGCGCCCTGGAGCAGTTCCTCAAGAGCGTTGCATTGGATCCGGGCTTCTCGGTCGGGCGCCTCAACGCCGGCAATCAGTTGGCCCGCGCGGGGCGCTTCGAGGAGGCCCTGCCGCATCTGGAGGCGGCCCGGCGGAGCGCGAGCGTCCGGCGGCGCGAGACGTACCACGTGGATCACGGCGGCGTGCTCCTCGCCCTGGGCCGCTTCGGCGAGGCGGCGCGGATCCTGCGTGAAGGGCTCCAGGCGCATCCGGAGAGCCAGGCGATGCGGTTCAACCTGGAACTGGCCCTGGCGCGCGGCGCCGACGAGCATGCGCGGAAGGGCTGGGCGCTGTGCCTCGACGGCCGGCGCGAGGACGGCCTGCGCGAACTGGACCTCGCGCTGCGGGCCGCGCCTCGGCATGCCGACGCGCGGCATTACGTGGCCGTCGTGCGCCGGCAGGCCCACGAGCGGTTTCAAGCCGGCGCCGAAGATCCGCAGGAACTTGCGATCCTGGCAAGCGCGCTGGCGCTGGAAGGCGACTGGGACGAAGCCAGGGCGGTCGCGCAGGTGGCCTTGAAGGTCGCGCAGGCCTCGGGCGATGCCGCGCGCGCGGCCGTGCTGGAGGCGCGCCTGAAGCTGTACGAGCGGAGCGTGGCGTTCGAAGCGCCGGCGCAGGGGGCGGAGTAGCGTGGAAACCGTGGCCGGCACGCGCTGGAGGCTGTTTGCGCCGTTGCTGCTGGCCGCGGCGGTGATAACGGTCTATTCGAACAGCTTGAACGGGACGTTCCTGCTGGACGATATAGTCACGATCGAGAAGAACGCTTCAATCCGGCAGCTCTGGCCGCCTCAGCGAGTTTGGGCCTCGGAGGAGATGAACTCCCTGGCCGGGCGCCCGGTCGCGGCGTACACGTTTGCCGTATCGTATGCCCTTAGCGAAACCGCGCCGTGGGGCCACCGGCTGCTGAATATCCTGTTTCACCTGCTCGCGGTCTTGGCGCTGTACGGCCTGTTGAGGCGAACCTTCCAACTCGAATTCTTCGCCGAATTGGCGCCTCACGCCGCGGAGGGGCTGGCCCTGGCCGCCGCCTTGGTCTGGGCCGTGCATCCCCTGGCGACGGCATCCGTAACCTACGTGGTTCAACGGGTGGAAGTCTTGATGTCCCTCTGCTATCTGGCCACGTTGTATTTTGCGGTGCGCGGCTTCACGGCTACACGGTCCCTTCCATGGTTCGCGACGGCCGTCCTGGCCTGCGCGCTGGGCATGGGCTGCAAGGAAGTCATGGTCTCAGCGCCGCTGGCGGTGTGCCTGTATGACCGGCAATTCGTTTCCAGGAGCTTCAAGTCCGCGTTGCGCAACCATGCCGCGCTTTACGCGGGGCTGGCGTTGAGTTGGGTGTTGCTTTATTTCCTCTTGTCCGGCAACCAGCGCCTGGAGTTCGTCGAGACGCGGCCCAAGGACGAATCGGCGGCCACCTATTTCATGGCGCAGTGGGGCATCCTGTTCGAGTACCTTGGCTTGGTCGTGTGGCCTCATCCATTGATCATGCTGCGCTGGCCGCCCATGGACCTGGATCCGGCATGGACGGCGGTAACGGGCCTGGGCTGGAGCCTGCTGGCGGGGGCGACGCTTTGGGGACTCTGGCGGCGCGCGGCCTGGTCGGCGCCTGCCGCGATGTTCTTCATGATTCTCGCGCCATCGAGTTCAGTCATCAGGTTGATCGAGTGGTCCGCCGAGCGAAGGATGTACCTGCCTTCCGCGTGCGTCATCGCATTGAGCGTGTGGTTGGCGGCTGCGGGCCTGCGGCGGCTGTTTCAGCGCCTGGCATGCCGCCCGGATTTCCGGGCGCTTGCGCACGGCGCGTTGCTTTGCGCGGTGACGGCAGGATTGGGGGCCCTGACGTACGCGCGAAACGAAGCCTACAAAAGTTCCAGAACGCTTTTCGAAGCCGATTTGCGCAACGATCCCGGGAATCCCAAGCTGCTCATGCGCGTGGGCATGTGCCTCTGCCGGGCCGGCCGCGGCGACGAAGGCATCGCAGCGCTTCGTCGCGCTTTGTCGATCTGGCCCGAGAACGTCATGGCGCGACGGAATCTGGCGCTCGAACTGGCCGGTAGAAAACAGTACGAAGAGGCCGTCGCGGCATTCCAGCCGGTCAAGGAGGTCTACTGGGATCCTACCTGGATGCCCACGTGGGTTCTGGCGTTGATCGAATCGGGGCAATTCGGCGAAGCCGAACTCCGGCTGGAGTGGCTCAAGACAAAAGACCCCCATTCCTCCAACGCGGAATACTTGCGCGGCTACTGCAAACTCAAGGAAGGCGAACCGGAAGCCGCGCTCCCGTTCCTGGAGCGCGCCATCGAACTCGATCCTTTCATGGCGGACGCATGGAGTGGGGTCGGCTGGGTTCGCTTTCGGCAGGGCCGCCTGGAAGAAGCCTTGGCGCCCTTTCAGCGCGCCTTGGAGTTGAAACCCGACTTGGCGTGGGCCGCGGAGTTCTTCCTGCGCGCCCAGGCGCAGATCCTGCTTGGAAAGGCCAAGGAGCACACGGCGCGCGGGTGGCGCCTGTGCGGCGAGGACCGGATCGAAGAGGGGCTGCGCGAACTGTACCACGCGCTGCGCCTGGTCCCCGACTTTCCCGAGGCGAGGCATTACGCGGCGGCCGTGCTCAGGAGACAACAGGCCGAGTTTCTTGGCGGCGCGGACAGCCCGCAAGCGCTTCAGCTCCTGGCCTCCGCGTATGCGGTTCAGGGGGATTACCAGGAGGCGCGGAACATCCTGGGCATCGCGCTGAAAAGCGCGCAAGCCCATGAAGACGAGGCGCGCGTGAAGGAGCTGCGGGCAAGGCTGGCGCAATACGAGCGGGGCCTGGCGTTCGAGATGCCTGCCGCGGGAGCCACGCCATGAGCGAACGCTCCTTCATGGAAGCGCGTGTGCGCTGGAACGTCTTCGCGCCCTGCATCCTGCTGGCCGCCATTCTGGCCGTCTACGCGAACAGTTTTTCGGGCGCCTTTGTCAGGGATGACCTGAATTCCATAGTGCAGAATCCCTACCTTGGCGCGCTTTGGCCGCCTTCGGAGGCGACGCGAGGACTGCCGTTGACGGCCTTCAATACGCGGCCGTTGCCCGCATTCTCCCTGCGCCTGAGCTACCTGCTCAGCGGCCGCGAACCCTGGGGATACCATGTCGTCAATGTGCTGATTCATGCCTTGGCCGCCTTGACGCTCTATGGCTTGCTGCGCGGGCTGCTGAGCGCACCCGCGCTTCAAGGCCGCTTTGAAAAGCACGCCGAACCCCTGGCCTTGAGCGTGGCCCTGCTTTGGGCCCTGCATCCGGTTCAAACCAACTGCGTCACGTACATCACCCAGCGCATCGAAGCATTTTACTCGCTGTTCCTCCTGCTCGTGCTCTACGCCTTCTTGCGGAGTACCGCATCGAAGCGCGCGTCCCTATGGAAAGGCATGGCCGTGCTGGCCTGCGTCCTGGGCATGCTTTCGAAGGAGGCCATGGTGGGCGCGCCGCTGCTCCTGCTGGCATTCGACCGGCTGTTCGTAAGCGGATCATTTACTCAGGCCTTGCGCAGGAACGCCTTGCTTTACGCCTGCATGTTCCTGACCTGGAGCCTGCTGCTGAGCAACCTCGGACGGAACGACCTGAAGGAGCATCTGCGCATCGAGAACGAAGGGAAGAGTTTCACGGCTTGGAACTGGTTTCTGTCCTCCTGCGACGTGCTGATTCATTACCTGCGGCTGGCTTTCTGGCCGTCGAAGATGCAGTTCAGGTATACGTGGCCCATCGCCCAAGGCCTGGGAGACGTCTGGTGGCAGTTCCTGTGCCTGCTGGCGCTGGGCCTCTCCACCGTCTGGGGCGTTTGGAAGGGCCATGCATGGTCTTATCCTGGCGTGTTGTTCTTCGTCGTTCTCGCTCCTTCTTCGAGTTTCATGCCGCTGACGCAGGTCGCTTCGGATCATCGAATGTATTTACCGCTGCTGGCGCCGTTGTGCCTCATCGTGCTGGCTGGATACCGCGCGCTGGCGCGAATCCGAAACGAAGCAGCCGCCTCCCGGGCGATCCGGTTCGCGGGATTTGCCGTGTTGGCCTGGATCGCCGTGTTGGGAACGCTGACGCTCAAGCGCAACGAAGACTACCGCACGCACTACCGGCTTTGGGCCAGCGCCTTGGAGGCGGAACCCCGGAACCACCAGGCCCTGATCCATGCCGGGATCCACGAGTTGAAACGCGGCCGGCGCGAGCGGGCCGCGGAGTGCTTTCGGCGCGCGGTCGAGGCGGATCCGAGTTCCAGTCATGCGCGCTACCGGTTGGGACGTTTTCTGGCGGACGAAGGGCGTTACGAGGAGGCGGTTGCGCAGTTCCGGCGGGTCAGGAGCGGGACCGGTCATCATGCCGGGTTTCACGTCGAATTCGGCCAGGTTCTCCTGGCCATCGGTGCGGTCGCGGAAGCGGAGGATCATTTTTCTCGGGCCAAGGAGCTGGATCCCGGGGAATCCGCCGCGTACGTGTGCCAGGGACTTCAGTATGGACAGGAAGGCAGGCTCGAGGACGCCGAACGCGAGTTCCGGCGCGCGCTCGATTTGGACCCTTGGCGCTACGACGCGCTGGTCGCGTTGGGTTCGCTGCTGGGCCGGCGCGGAAAATATCAAGAGGCGCAGGCGCCGCTCCGGCTGGCCGTGCAGCTCGAACCGGAAGATCCGGAGCCGATAAGGCTCCTGATGCTGGCTCAAGGACACCTGCTCGCTCGGGAGGCGCTGCTGCATACAAAGCACGGCTGGGAACTCTGCGGCAAGGGTCAGCCCGACGCGGGGCTGCGCGAGCTGCATGCCGCGTTGAGCAAGGCCCCGGATTTCGCGGAAGCGCGGCACTACCTCGCCGTCGTGCGCCGAAAACTCGAAGAGGACGTGGCGGGCGGGGGCGAGGGCGCGGAACTGCTGCAGGCGCTGGCGTCGGCCTACGCCGTCGAGGGCAAATTCGAGGAGGCCGGCGGGGTCGCGAAGCTGGCGCTGGCCCTGGCGCAGGCCGCGGGCGAACGCGAGCGCGCCGCGGAACTCGACGCGCGGCTCAAAGCCTACGCCGGCGGACGGGCCTTCCCTGATGCGGAGCCGCCGGCCCCGTGAATGGGATGCCGCCGGAACGGGCCTCGCGGCGCGCGGGAGCGGGACTGCTCGCCTGGGCCGCCCTGGCGCTCCTCGCGTCGGGCGCCGTCGTGTGGCGCATGCTCGGCGCGGAAGCGTTCTGGCGCGGGGCGGCTCACGAGAGCGAAGCGCGCTCGCTGCTCTGGGTGATGCTCTTTCCCGGGCATGCCCTGCGCGAGCTGCCGCACGTCTTCCTCCTGGCGCTTTGCTGGCTGGCTGGCGCGCGTCCGGCGGCGAGTGCGCGGGAAGCGCTTGGCCAACTGGGTCGCGCCGGCGCGGCCTTCCTGCTCTGGGGCGCGGCGCTCTTCGCCTGGGAGGCCGCGGAGGCCGGCGCGGGGTACGCCTGGCTGCAACTGGGACAGAGCTTTGCCGCGCCGGGCCTGACCGGGGCGGGGATGCACTTCCGCTATCACCTGCTCAGCGACGTGGCCCTGGGCGCGGCGTTCTTCGGGGCGGGGCGCCTGCTGGCCAGGGGGCCGCGACGGCCGTTCCTGGCTGCTGGGGTGGGCGGTGCTGCTCTTCGCCGCTATGCTGGCCGGTTGGGGCCTGTCCGGCGTCGCCTCGCCGCGCTTCGTGGGACACCAGGCGCGCGAGGTCTTCGCGCACGCCGTCGTCACGCTGCCGCTGCTGGCGGGGCTGCGGCTGCTGAGGGCGGGCGCGAGCGTTGACGGGTTGCGCCGGCGCGAGGTCTGGCTGGCGGCGGCGCTCGCGGCGAGCGCGACCGGATTCCTGGCCTGGGGCGTCTGGCAAGGCAACGTGATGCGTTACGCTTCCGACCCGTCGCGCGGGGTGGCCTTGAACCTCGCCGTGCACCAGTTCGAACACCTGCTCGACCTCGCGCCGCTCCTGCTCGCCGCGCGCTGGGTGGATCGAGGCCCGGCATGACGCCGCCGCCCGCGCCGCTCGATCCGGAGTTGCCGCCGCCGGACTCGCGATTCACGCCTGGGCGGGCGAGCCTGCTGCTGATCGTGCTCGTGGGAGGCGTCTACGCGACGGCCTTCGGCGGGGCCTGGCTGCTCGACGACTTCGACAGCATCCTGAACAGCCCGAACGTGCGCTCGCTCACCCCGCTGCGCAGCTCCATGGGCGCGCCGCCGGGTTCGACGGTCACCGCGCGCCCCCTGGTCGCGTTCACGCTGGCGCTGAGCTACGCGCTGAGCGGGTACGAGACCTGGGGTTATCACCTGCTCAACATTCTCGCGCACCTGTCCGTGACGCTGCTGCTCTTCGGGGTCGTGCGGCGCACGCTGCTCTCGCCGCGCTGCCGGGAGCGCTTCGGGGCGTCGGCGACGGGCGTGGCTTTCGCGGCGGCGCTTTTGTGGGCGCTCCACCCGCTGGGGACGATCTGCGTGACGTACGTGATCCAGCGCGCGGAGTCGATCGGCGCGCTCTTCACGCTGCTGGCGCTCTATGCGCTGATCCGCCGGCTCGAGGGCGGCCTGGGCTGGTTCTGGAGCCTCGTCGCGGTGCTGGCCTGCGCGGCGGGCATGGGGAGCAAGGAGAACGTCTTCGCGCTCCCGCTGCTGGCGCTGCTCTATGACGGGATGCTGGGTCCGGACGGCTGGCGCGAGGCTCTGCGCAAGCGCTGGGGCTTCTACGCGCTCCTGGCTTCGACCTGGGCGCTCCTGGCGGCGGCGATGCTGTCAGGCGCGCGCCTGGAGATGCTGGGGTCCCGCGCCGAGGTCACCGGCCGCTGGACGTACCTCCTGACCCAGGCGGAGGTGCTGGTCCACTACCTGAAGCTTGTCGTGGCCCCGTGGGGCCAGCGCTTCATTTACGATTGGCCTTTGGCGGCGTCGCTCGGGCAGGTCGCCGCGCAGGGGCTGTTCGTCGTCGCGCTGCTGCTGGGTACGGCGTGGGGCTGCGCGCGGGGGCGGGCGTGGGGCTTCGCGGGGGCGGTCTTCTTCCTGGTCCTCGCGCCGACTTCGAGCCTCGTGCCGCTCTCCCTGGTCGCGGGCGAGCAGCGCATGTATCTGCCTTCCGCCGCGGCGCTGGTCCTGCTCGTGGCGGCGGGGAGCGCGCTGTTGCGGCGCCTGCTCCCCGAGCGCGCGGTTCCCGCGGCCGGCGTGGCGCTGCTGGCGGTTTTCGCGTGCGCGCTGGCCGCGCTGACGGTGCGGCGGAACCTGCTCTTTCATGACGAAGTGCGGGTTTGGGAGGAGGTGCTCGAGGCCGAACCCGAGAATGGGCGCGCGCTGCACGGCCTGGGCATGCTGTACCTGCGGCGGAAGGAACCCGCCGAGGCGCTGCCGTACCTGGAGCGCGGGATCGACTTCGCCGACCAGCCGGTGCGCACGCACAACGCCCTGGGCGCGGCGTACCTGCTGCTCAAGCGGGAGGACGAGGCGCGCCGGGAATTCGAGACCGCGCTGGAGCTGGACCCCGATTTCACCGACGCGCTCAACAATCTCGCCACGATCCAGGTGAACCGGGAGGAATACGCGCGGGCCGAGGCGACGTACCAGCGTTCGCTGAAGCGCATGCCCGGGCAAGCGGCGCCGCTGATGGGGTTGGGCTTCATCCGCATGCGGCAGGGGAAGCTCGAGGAGGCCATCGCCTACCTTAAGCGCGCCGTAGCCGCCGACCCCGCTTCGGCCGACGCCCAACGGCACTTGAAGACGGCCCAGCAGGCGCTGACCCGCCGCACGTTTGCGCAAGTCGAGCAGTACGTGCAGCGCGGCAAGGCGCTGGTCCAGCAGGGGCAACTGGACGCCGGGCTGCAAAACCTGTACTACGCGCTGCGCCTGATGCCGAAGCAGCCCGAAGCGCTGGGCCAGGTGGAGCAACTGCGTGTTCGCGGCGAAGCCATGCAACGCAAGACGGGCCGGCAGCGCATGCAGGGACTGGACCTCCTGGCGAGCGTGCACGCGGTGAGGGGCGAATTCGCCGAGGCCCGGCGGCTGATGGCCCAGGCGCGCGACGCGGCGAAGGGGCTGGGCGACGCCGCGCGCGTCAAGATCCAGGAAGAGCGGCTCGAACTGTTCGGCAAGGGCCAGGCCTATCCGCCGCCGCCGAAGCGAAACTAGGAAACGCATGAAGACGCCGGGCACGACGGAAACGCGCAGCGGAACCCTGGCCCGACCTTCGCAGGTCTGGCTCTGCGCGGCGCTGCTCGTCGCGGCCGGCGCCGGCGTCTACGCCAACAGCTTCCAGGGCGTCTTTCTCTTCGACGACTTCGACGCGATCCGCGAGAACCCGTACCTCCGCTCGCTCTGGCCGCCCCGCGAGGCCATGAAGGCGCCGCCCGGGACTTCCGTGGCGGGCCGGCCGCTGGTCGCCTACACGCTCGCGGTCAGCTACCGGCTCAGCGGACTGAAGACCTGGGGCTACCATCTGGTGAACCTGGTCCTGCATCTGGCCGCGGGCCTGCTGCTCTTCGGGTTGCTGCGGCGCGCGCTGCTGAGCCCGCGCTGCCGGGAGCGCTGCGGGCCGGCGGCCACGCCGCTGGCCTTCGCGGCGGCGCTGGCCTGGCTGGTCCATCCGCTCCAGACGGCCAGCGTGACGTACATCATCCAGCGCGCGGAAATTCTCGGCGCGTTGTTCATCCTGCTGGCGCTGTACGCGGCGCTGCGGCGCCACGAGAGCCCCCGCTCCTGGGCCTGGGCGGGGCTGGCCTTCGCGGCGGCGCTGGCCGGCGCCGCCAGCAAGGAGATCGCCTACGCGATCCCGCTGCTGGTCTTTCTGGCCGATGCCATCCTGGTGGAGGACGGCTACAAGGCGGCCTTCGGGAAGCACCGGCGGTTCTACGTGCTGCTGGGCATCTCGTGGCTGGTGCTGGGTTCGCTGGTGTGGAGCGGCGGGCGGACCGTCGCCGTCACCTACAGGTCCGAGAGCGTGACTCCCTGGCAGTACCTCTTGACGCAGGCGGACGTGCTGTCGCACTACCTGCGGCTGTGCGTCTGGCCGGCGGGGCTGCGCTTCGCCTACGAGTGGCCCTTGGCTCGGGGACCCGGCGACGTCGTACTGCCCGGGCTGCTGGTGCTCGCGCTGCTGGGGCTCACGGGCTGGGCGCTGGCGCGGCGGCACGCGGCGGGCGTGGCCGGTGCGGTCTTCTTCCTCGTGCTCGCGCCGACTTCGAGCGTCATGCCGCTTTCGCTCACGGCCGACGACCACCGCATGTACCTGCCTTCTGCGGCGGTGCTGGCGCTGCTGGTGCTGGGCGGCTGCGAGGCCCTGCGCGCGCTGGCGGGCGCGCGGCCGGATTTGAAACGCCCGATCGCGGCCTTCGCGGCGGCGCTGCTGCTGGCCGTGACGGCCGTGCTGGGCCTGGCCACCTGGCGGCGGAACAAGCTCTTCGCCAACGACTTCGAGCTGTGGAAGGAAGTGCTCGACGCCGAGCCCGAGCATACGCGCGCGCTGCACGCGACCGGGATGCTGCTGCTGGAGCGCGACCAGCCGGAGTTCGCGCTGCCCTACCTCGAGAAGGCCGCCGGGCGCGGCGACGATCCCAAGGCTTGCCGCGTCGAGAACGGGCTCGCCTCCGCGCTGATGATGCTGGGCAAGTACGAGGAAGCCCGCCCGCACCTGGAGCGCGCGGTCCAACTGAACGAGTACTTCTTCGACGCGCGGAGCAACCTGGGGCTGGTGCTGCTGACGCTGGGCGAGGCGGACGCGGCGGCGAGCCACCTCGAAGTCGCCGTGGCGCTCAACCCGGACGCGCCGCAGCCCCTCACGTACCTCGGGGCGGCGCGGCTCAAGCAAGGCAAGACCGTCGAAGCGTTGGGATACCTGCAAACCGCGTTGAAAATGGATCCGGAGTTTCACGACGCCAAGGCCTACTTCGCGCTCGCCAAGGAGGCGCTGATCCGGGAGGCCTCGCGCAAGGTCGAAGCGCTGATCGCGAAGGGCTGGGAGTTGTGCGGCCAGGGCAAACTCGTGGAGGGCATGGAGCGCTTCCACGAAGCCCGGACGCTGCTGCCCAAGCACCCGCTGATCGCGCACTACCTCAGCGTGGTCAAGGCCAAGGCCGAGGAGGACGTCAAGCGCCTCGAGGAGCCGCCGCCGGAGGCCTTGCACGTTTTGGCGACCGCCTACGCGATGCACGGCGAATTCGAAGAGGCCGCCGCGGTCGGGCGGATGGCCGAACGGGTCGCCGAACTCGAACAGCAGCCCGAGGAGGCCCGGCGGCTTAGCGAGCGCGTGGCGCTCTTCGAGGCCCGCAAGCCGTTCCCCGACGCTCCTGTCGAACCCTGAGCGCGCGCGTCAGGCGCGCGCCCGGGCCAGCGCTTCGATCTGCGCGGCGAGTTCGAAATCCTTCGCGCTGATCCCGCCGGCGTCGTGGGTCGTGAGGTCCACCTTCACCGTGTGGTAGACGTTGAACCATTCGGGATGATGATTCATCCGTTCGGCCACCAGCGCCACGCCGGACATGAATCCGAACGCGGCGACGAAGTCCTTGAACGTGTACTCGCGGTGCAGCTTCGCGTTTCGTACCTCCCATCCGGGCAGGCGCTTGAGCGCGGCCTGGATCTCCGCCTCGCTGGCTCGCGGCGTCGACATGCTGGTACCTCCTTGCCTCGCTATCGGCTTACGGGGTTATTGCGCCCATCCACCGTACCCCGCGCGGCAGGTTGGGGCGAGTGGCTTGCGAGCACGTGTGCGCGCGGCGCGGTCGAAATGCAGGGCTGCGCGGTTGATCGGCGACCGAATCGCGATATGACATCCGCCATCAGGTTATAACGGACCGGAACCCTCTAGCAGGAACCAGGTCATGCCCGAGCGCCGTGGCGCCGCCAGACTGATTTCCCGCCTGCGCGAGCGCCGCGGGGCCGTGCTGATCTTCGTCGTCTTCGTGCTCACCGTGCTGCTGGGGATCGGGATCTTCCAGGCGCAGAGTTCGCACCTGGAATTCAAGGCCGCGGCGCATTACCGGCGCGCGGGGACGTCGCGCGAGGCCGCCGAGCGCGGGCTGAACCAGGCCCTGGCCCTCCTTCAATACGACGCGTGGGGCGTCAACGAGTCCCGGGCCTTCGCCTGCGCGGAGCCCTGGGGCGCGCTGAAGGACGCCGAGGGGCGAGACTTCCCGTACCAGGAGGCGGCGCTGCTCCCGAGCCCCGACGGGAGCGTGGCGTTCTTCTTCCGCACGCGCGACGGGTACCGCCGCATCCTTCAACCGGTGGCGCGGCGGCGGCGCCCGCTGGCGCGGATCGGGATCCCGCGGGGCGCCGAACGCGCGTTGCGCGCGCCGACCTTCCCCCTGGCCGCGTCCCATCCCACCGACGCCGCGCTGGACGTGCGCGTGGCCGAGGGCGGGCTGGACTGGGTCGTGAACTGGAATCCCGACTACAAGCGCCTCGGCGCGCCGGATCTGCTCCTGCGCGTAAGCGGCGGCCGGCCCCTGGAAGAGGAGCTGAAATTGCCCGCGCTCTCCTGCGCGCCTTTCCACGACGAGTTCCTTCCCGGCGCGTTCGACAGCTACGACCTGTGGCAGGAGCGGACGCAGCGCAACCACGGGACGTTCTTCGGCCGCTCCGGCGGCTCCGACGCCCGGGCGCGCGACGGGCTGTGGAGCGAATGGGAGGCGGACGGCGTGCGCCTGCGCTGGCCGGGCTTCAAGGCCGCGCCCGAGTTCGACTACCTCGATACCCGCGCCGTGGGCGACCCGTGCTTCAAGCTCTTCCGTTACGAACTCGTCGCGGGTCCGAACGCGGGCGCCGACGCCTTCCGCAGCTTCGAATCGGGCGTGGACGCGCTGAGCGTCGCGGGCGGGGCGAGCGCGCTGCCGCCGGAGCACCCCTCGCGCTACCTCAGCGCCGCGCCCGCGAACCTGCACCCGCGCGCGCGCCAGGCGCGCCTGCGCTTCACTCATCCGGCCGACGCGTCGGAAGGCGGCTACCGCGACACCCGGGGCGGGGCGCTCAACTTGAACCAAGTGAACCACGACGCGGACGCGGAGCGCCAAGCGGGCGCGGGACCCGGCGGCGCGGAGGCGCGGCTCGTCAACGAGGCCAAGTGGATCTACCTGTACGACGGGAACCGGCGCCCGCATGCGCGATACGCCGTCACCGTGGCGCCAGCCGGTGGGCAGCCGAATCCGAACGCCCTTTTTACCGGCCGAGATCCCGGCGCGCCGGAACTGGCCGAGCTGGGCGGGCTGAAACGCTACTTCGAGGCGCTCGACCGGGGCACGGACGCCCGCGGCGCGCTGCGCCCCACCGGGGCCGAGCCGGCGCTCACCGCACGCCAAGCCGGCGACCCCGCCGGAGCGTGGCCGGCGCGGCTCGATGCGATTCTCGCCGAACACCTGGGGAGTCCCGACGACCCGGCGCGGCCCGGCAGCGGGCCGTTCGCTTCGCAGGCCGAACTGGCGATGCTGCTGCGCAAGCGCGGCTTCACCGAGGCGGCCAACCCGGGCGTCGAGGCGCGCGCGCTGCGCGCGGACGCGGCGTATGTCGCCGGCAAGCTCTCCGTGCACGCCGGCGAGTGGCTGCTGGACGAGCACTGGGAAGACGACCGCCTGATCCTGGACCGCGGCTCGGGCGCCGACCACGGCGTCAGCCTGCTCGACGAGGATGCGCCCAATGCTTCGGGGAGCGTGGCCACCCGCGCGCGGCTCGGCGCGATCCTGGACGGCCTGCGCTACGTCTGGGGGCCCGACGAAGCTCGCGAGGGCGCGTACACGGGCTACCGGCTGGATGCGCGCGAGCCCCTGCCGCGGCGGCGCGAAGCGGCCTGGGCGCAGGCCGGCGCGGCGGCGTACCTGCTCAGCGCGAGCCTCGACCCGCCGCGCGTGGCGACTTGGTCGGGTTCGTCCGCGCCGGGCTGGTGGTGGCGCCGCGACGCGCGCCGCGACGAGCCGCTGCGCTTGAACATCCTGGCCACGAAGCCCGATCGCGCGGTGGCCGTGGATCCGTATTCCTGGACCTGCATCGACCGCGTGGACGCGCTCCAACTGGACTACCTGAACGCGCAGGAGGCCGCGCACGCCTGGGCGCCGCAGTTCAACGAGGTGGGCCGCCTGGCGCCGCGGAAGTTCGCCGACCTGCCGGCCGCCACCGAGACGCGCGTCCTGCCGCCGCCGCGGACCGGGAACTTCGCCTGGGACTTCGACGGGCGCAAGACGTACTGTTTCGTCGAACTGGTCGCCCCCGTCTCGCTCCCCGACGGCCCGCTGGCGCAGCCGCTCCTCTCGGGCAGCGGCGGGTTGACGCGGAACTGGCAGCTCTTCGCCCTGGAGCCCGGCGAACGCCCGCGCACGGGACGCCGCGGCAACAACGTCTTTGAGCTGCCGGCGACGCGGATCCTCTGCATTTCGGCCGCCGCCGACCCGAACGATCCGGCCAACACCGGCGGCGACGCGGCCTCGGCGGACGCCCGCAGCGATCCGGTGGGCGCGAACCGCATCAGGGTCTTCAACCCCGCGCGCGTCTCGCTCTCTTCGACGGAGTCCCAGGCGCGGGGCATGGACCAGCCCGGCGCGGCCACCTTCAACGCCCTGAGTTACCGCTGGCGGGCCGACCAGCCGCGCGCGCTCACGCTGCGGGACGTGGCCGGCGAAGGAGGGGCGGGAAGCCTGCGCGTGGCCGGCTGCGCGGCTTCCCACGGGCGCTTCCATCCGGCCAATTTCATCCTGGTGCTCTTCGATCCCGCCGAACTGCCCGCCCGGGGGCGCGACCTGAGCAGCCTGCGCCTGGTCTGCATGCGGCAGGGCAGCACCAACGACCCGATCGTGGTCGACGCGGTGGACTTCCCGTCCGGGTCGCGGGCCTTCGAGGAAGGCCGCGAGGCCTACGATTTCCGCATCAACCGGGACGGCGAGCGGCATTGGACGCGCGCGCGCGGCTGGGCCGGCCTGGCCGATGCGGGGGCTTACCCGCCGGGCGGCGCGCTCCTCCCGCACGACCGTCTGGAGGCCTACCGCGACCGGACGCGCGGCCTCCTGGGCCCTTATGAATCCTTCACCGGTTCGCCGGCCTTCCGGTTCCTCTCGCGCGGCGAGGGGCACTACTACAACTGGTGCGACGGGCTCAACGAGCATGCGCTGGGGCATTATCTCCCCGGCGGGGAGCGGAACTGGGCCGGCGCGGCCACACAGGCGTTTGTGCGCAGCGACGCGGAGGACCTCTGCGGCGGGCGCTCCTGGAGCGCGGCCGAGGCGACCGAGCGCGCCGGCGCGGGGACGCGCCTGGGCGACGACGTCTCGCTGATGCAGCACGACGGGGAACTGCCGCGCGTGCCGCTGGGCTGGCTGGGCCGGACCGGGCGCGCCGACCGCTCCGGCGCGGCGCAGCCCGATCCGGACCTGCGGACCTGGGGCGACCTGATGGCGCTCTCGCCGCTGGAGCAGCGCGCCGCGGCCGGGTTCCTCGGCGGGCGCGCCTTCGGCGTGCCGATCGAGGAGCGCTTCCACTTTCTCTTCCCGGCCGACGACGGGGTGGACAACGACCTCGATGGCCGGACCGACCGCAAGACCGCGCGGGGCCGGCGCGCGTCCACGCCCTCCGGCTGCTACGCCGCCGACCGCCGTTCCTCCGCGCGCGTGAACGTCAACGAGGTCCGCGACCCCGCGGTCTTCTACCAGCTCGCCGGCGCCCAGGATCCCGAAGGCCGCGCGCCCTACCTGCTGCCCCTGTCCGCGCGTCCGGCGCCGGGCTACTTGAGCTGGACGGAGGTGGCCGAACGCTTCACCACGGAGGCGCTCGCGGACACCCCGTTCCATGCGCTCTTCTGGAGGGAGCAGCCCGCGGCCTCCCTGGCCGGCCCGGCCTCGCCCCTGCGGGCGGTGCAGGAACGGCGCGCGCGCGAGCGCGTGGATCTGGCCCGCGGCCTGTACGCGGGCCACGCTTCGGTCTATGCGGTCCAGGTCACGGGGCAGGCGTTGAACCCCGAAGGCGAGCCGATCTCCGAGACGCGCCTGCGCGCGGTGGTGGAGCGCACGCCCGACGGCCAGGTGAAGATCCTCGAGTACGGCGTCGAAACGACGCGCTGAACTTTTTTCCGATCCGCATTCGCGATCCGCTCGCTACACTTACCCTGGGGGCATGCACCGAGATCGGCACCATGCCCAGGGGCCTTGGACGCGGCGGCGCGGCGCGTTGGCCGATGCGCGTTGCCGCGCTGCTGCTGGCCGGCATTTCGGGAACCGGCTGCGGTTTTCGCCAGCGTTACTTCGAGGTTCCCGTCGCGGAGAGCGCGCCACGCGCGGCGGCGGTCGCGAAACCCGATACCGCGCCATCGTTCGTAAACCTCGATCCGGAACCGCCGGCCGCGCCGAAGTCGGTCAAGCTTCCCGCGCTGCTGCGCGTTTGGACGACGCCGGACCTTTCGCCGGAACGGCAGCGCGCGCTGGCCTGGCACTACCGCAACGCCGCGGCGCTCGCCCCGGAGTTCGCGGCGCGGGAAGGGCTGACCTTGGCTCGCGCGGAACTGCCCGACTCGCTGCATCTTTCGCTGGACGCGTCCGGCGTCGCGCAGGCCACGGGCAGCCGCGAAGGAGACGGCGAACGGCCGGCGGCGGCGCGGGTGAGTCCCGCGCTGGGCATGCTCTATCTCGGCGGCCCGGACCCGCAGCGCCTGTACGCGGCCCTGGCGCTCTGGCTCTTCCGTGCGCCGGCGTCGAACCCCGAAGGGCGGCTCGAGGCCATCGAACGCGGGCACGCGGCGGAGCGCTTCGCGCGGTATTGTCTCAATCCGGCGCACTGGCGCGAGCCGGGCGGGTCGAGCGGGCCGCTCTGGTAGGTTCGGCGGCTCGATAGCCGGAATCCGTATCAGCTCCGTCGTAAAACCCATCAATCCGGGGCTTGCCCCGGCTTTGTAACGCTATAAACCGTAATAGTTACTGCACGTACACCCTGCCGGCGCGGGCGCCTTGCTGCGGCCGCGCAACTTCCAAGGAGTCCGCATTCATGAGCGCGAAGGAATACGGGGTTGCGATCGTCGGACTGGGCATGGGCCACGCCGCCTGCCCGTGGGTGGTAAAGGCGCCCGGCGTGCGGCTGGCCGCCGTCTGCGACGTCAACGACGAGCGGCTCAAGAAGAGTTGCGCCGAGTTCAACGTGCCGGGCGAGAAGGACCTCGGCAAGCTCCTCGAACGTTCCGACGTGGACATCGTGTACGTGATGACGCCCAGCGGGATGCACGCCGACATGGGCGTCAAGGCCGCGCAGAAGGGCAAGCATGTCCTCGTCGCCAAGCCGATGGATGTCTCGCTGGAAGCATGCGACCGGCTGATCGCGGCGTGCGAGAAGGCCGGCGTGCTCTGCGCGGTGGACTTCAACGGGCGCTTCGACGACCTGCAGCAGAAGATCCGTTTCGCGCTGGACGAGGGCCTCTTCGGGAAGCCGATCCTGGGCGAGGCGCGGCTGAAGTGGTACCGCAGCGACGAGTACTACGCCGCCGGCGGCTGGCGCGGCACGTGGAAGATGGACGGCGGCGGGAGCCTCGCCAACCAGACGATCCACCAGATCGACCAGCTCCAGTGGTTCATGGGGGACATCGAGAGCGTCGTCGCGGCCGAGGTCGGGATCTACAACCACACCAAGATCGAGACCGAGGACCTGGGCCTCGCCATCGTGCGCTTCAAGAGCGGCGCGGTGGGGACGGTGATGGGCACCACGACCTTCCCGATCAACGCCTACGCGGGGCTGGAGATCCACGGCAGCGAGGGCGGGGTGCTCGCCATGCGCCGCGATCCGGCCTGGCACTTCCACGACAAGTCCCGCGAGGAGAAGCTGCGCCGCGCCAGCGAGGTCCGCTACAGCGTCGAGGACATGGCGCTGGTGCTCAACGGCGAGAAGAAGTCCCTGCTCTGCGACGGCTACGAAGGCCGCAAGTCGATCGAACTGCTCACGGGGATCTACCGCGCCGGCAAGGAAAAGCGCGAGATCAAGTTCCCGCTCTAAGCGCCGGAGTCCGCCATGCGATTCGCCATCTGCAACGAGCTGTACCAGGGCTGGAAGATCGAGGACGTCTTCGCGCACGCCGCGAAGGCCGGGTACGCGGGCGTGGAGATCGCGCCTTTCACGCTGGCCGACGACGTCCGCGAAGTGCCCGCCGCGCGGCGCAAGGAGATCCGCCGGGCGGCCGCCGGCGAGGGGCTCGAGATCACGGGCCTGCACTGGCTGCTGCTCAAGCCCGCGGGACTCCACATCAACCACCCCGACGGCGCCACGCGCAAGAAGACCGAAGCGTACGTCGAGGCGCTGATCGAACTTTGCGCGGACCTCGGCGGGAGCACGATGGTCTGGGGCAGCCCCAAGCAGCGCTACGTCCAGCCCGGCGACTCGTGGCTGGAGGCCTGGAAACGCACGGTGGACGTGCTGCGGCGGCTGGGCGCGAAGGCCCATGCGCGCGGCGTGACGATCGCCTTCGAGCCGCTGGGCCCCGCCGACAACTGCAACTTCGTCAACACGACCGGGGAAGGGAGCCTGCTGGTGCGGGAGGTGGACTCGCCCGGCGTGCGCCTGCACCTCGACGTGAAGGCGATGAAGAGCGAGAACCGGCCGGTCGCCGAGACGATCCGGCTCGAGGGCGGCACGCACCTGCATTACTTCCACGCCAACGATCCGAACCTGCGCGGGCCGGGGATGGGCGAGGAGGACTTCAAGCCCATCCTGCGGGCGCTGAAGGATGTCGGCTACGACGGTTGGGTCTCGGTGGAGGTCTTCGACTACGAGCCGGGGCCCGACAAGACGGCGTCGATCAGCCTCAAGACCTTGAAGGACGCCCTGACCGCGGCGACGTGACGCGCTTCCCGTTCGCCATTCCCCAAAGGAGCCTCACCGTGAGCACGCTGGAACTGATCGTCAACGCCGGGCGGCACGCCCGTTACGACACTCCGTTGCGCGTGAACCTCGGCGCGAAGCTGAAGGGGCAGAGCCAGGCGCGGCTCAGCGAGGCCGACACCGGCCGGCCGATCCCCGCGCAGATCGACGGCGAGGACCTGGTCTTCATCCTGCCGGCGGCGGGGGCGCGCGAGGAGCGGCGGCTGAAGGCGGAACTCGGCGCGGAAGGCTACCGCCACGGCGGCGTGAAGCTCACCGACGGCGGGGCCGAGGGCCTGGCGGTCGAGATCAACGGCAAGCCCTTCACGACGTACCGCTACCTGCCCGAGGGGACTTTCCCGACCAAGGCGCGGCCGTTCTTCTATCCGGTGCTCGGGCCGGGCGGGGTGGGGATGACGCGGAACTTTCCGATGCGCGGCGACGTGGACGGCGAGATGAAGGACCATCCGCACCACCGCGGCCTGTGGGTGGCCTTCGGCGAGGTCAACGGGACGGACAACTGGTCCGAGCAGAAGGAGCACGGCTTCCAGAAGCACCAGGCCTTCGCGGAACTCGCCAGCGGTCCGGTCTTCGGGCGCTTCACCGAGACGCTGCACTGGACTTCGCACCACGGCAAGAAGGACTGCGAGGAGACGCGCCGCGTCACGGTTTGGACGATGCCGCAGGACGCGCGGCTGCTGGACCTGGAGGTGCTCTTCCGCGCGACCGACGGCCCGATCCATTTCGGCGATACCAAGGAAGGCGGAATCTGCGCAATCCGCGTGCCGACGACGATGGACGGGAACAAGGGCGGGACGATCGAGAACAGCGCCGGCGGGGTCGGCGAGGCGGAGACCTGGGGCCGCTCGGCGCACTGGGTCGATTACCACGGCCCCGCCGAAGGGCAGCACGTCGGCGTGGCGATCCTCGATCACCCGCTGAACCTGCGCCACCCCCAGCCCTGGCACGTTCGCGACTACGGGCTCTTCGGGGCCAACCCGTTCGGGCACAGCTACTACAAGGCCTCGCTGCTGGAGAACGGCGCGCATACGGTGGAAGCCGGCGCGTCCCTGGCCTTCCGCTACCGGGTCTTCTTCCACCGCGGCGACGCGCGGCGCGGGGACGTCGCAAGCCGCTGGCACGATTACGCCTTTCCTCCTACAGTCAAGCCGGTGGAGTGAGGAACCCGGGCGCGAGCGCCAAAGGAGAGCGGCGGATGGCCAAGAAGGAAATCAAGCACCCCGACAAACAGGCGGACACCGGCGCGTATTCGGCGGGGATCGAGGTGGACGGCTGGGTTTTCGTGAGCGGGCAGGGGCCGCTGGACCTGAAGACCGGGAAGGTCGTCGAGGGCACGGTCGCGGAGCAGACGCGGCTGACGCTCCAGCATGTCCAGAAGGTCCTGGCCGCCGCCGGCTGCACGATGGACGACGTGGTCAAGTGCACCTGCCACCTGAAGCACATCGAGGACTTCGACGAGTTCAACAAGGTCTACGGGGAGTTCTTCAAGGGCATCCGCCCGACCCGCACCACGGTGCAGTCGGTGATCTGGGGCGGGATCAAGGTCGAGATCGACGCGATCGCCCGTAAACCCAAGTAGGCGACCTGTCTAAGAGATTAAAAAAGATGCACTGTGCGTGGGCAATCCACGCGCGAAGTCCCTTGCTCGACCCTGAAAAAATGATGCACGTTCGTGCACGAGCCGGGCTCAAGTTACCTCCTGAAGTCCAGCAGGACGTATACGAGATTGAATAAGTGTCACTATGCGTCAATGAATCAGATATAGGGTCTGGTGTCTACGAGATCCTAAAAAAGTTGCACATGGCGCGCCCGAACTTCGTCCAGGCAGGCCCGGCCGGACGCGCTACGCTGGGTTCGGCGCCTGGAGAACCGAAGATGAAACTGGGACTGCACGGCTGGCAGATGGGCCGGGAGCGCGACCTCGAGACGATGCTGGGGCTCTGCGCGGAGGCCGGGCTGTATTCGTTCGAGATCATGATCCGGGAGGACTTTCAATCGCGGGTGGACCTGGACGCTTCCCCCGCGCGGCGGACGGAGGTACGGCGGCTCTTCGAGCGCTCCGGCGTGAAGCTGGCGGGGCTTTCGCACTGCTGCCGCTACGACGCGCTGGACCCGGCGGAGGTGAAGCAGAACGTCGAGGCGACGAAAGGGTACGCGACCCTGGCCGCGGACCTCGGCGCGCCGCGGCTGCGCTGCCTCGGCGACCGGCTGCACGAGGACGAGGGCGAGCCCAAGGCGCGCACGATCGAGCGCGTGGCGGCGAGCCTGCGCGAGGTCTGCGTCTTCGCCGACCCGCTGGGGATCGATTGCGGGCTGGAGATGCATGGGCACTTTTCGCCTTGGGAGATCGCGCTGGCGACCGTCGCGCAGGTCGGGCACCCGCGCTGCCACCTGATCCATAACGGCCAGCCCGTGAACACGCCGCCGGAGCGCTGGGACGAGGTCTGGACGAAGCTGCGGCCGTGGATCCGGCACGCGCACGTCCACGACATCCTGAACCTGGCGTTCCCGCACCGGCGCTTTTTCCGGCAGTTGCGCGACGACGGCTACGCCGGGATCGTCTCGCTGGAGCAGCAGCCCAGCGCCGACCCGGTGCGCGTGCTGCGGCTGACCAAGGCGCTCGTGGACACCTGGTTGGCGGAGTGAGAGTGCGCGCCCGGCCTCGCGCGGTCTACTCCTGGACCACTTCGAGGCCGCAGAGGACGGGCGGGGCCTTGGCGCCGGGCGCGGGGACGAACTCGAGCTTCAGCGTGCCGGCGAGCGGGACGCCCTTGAACTCCTTGACCAGCCCGCGCCAGGGCGCGCCGGCTTCCTTGGCCGGATCGAAGCGCTCGAGCACGCGCTGCCCCTGGAGGGCGACGTCGAAGACGCGCTCGCCCGGCCCGCGGGCTTCGGGCTCGACGAAGTGGAGCCTGACGGTGTGCGGGGCGGACTTGCGTTCGGCGGGGCCGGCGTCCTTTTCGTCGAGTTCCACGACCAAGCGGGGCGCGGAATCTTCCTCGTAGTCGAAGGCGCGGGCGACGCGCTTGCCCGTGCCGGTGACGAGGAAGGCGACCGCGCCATCCTTCTCCCAACCCGGGCGGGCAAGGATCTCGCGGAGCAGCGGGGCGAGATCGGGCGTGCGCTGGTCGACGCCGGCCAGATCTTCTTCCTTCCATGGCGCGGGGGACCAGGCGACCTGGGCCTTGGTGCGCGGGAGCGCGGAGAGGCTCTTGGAATCGGCCTTGAAGCGCGGGGCGTTGTCGGCGGCGTGGGCCTGGATGAGCAGCTCGCACGGCGCGGCCGAGACCTCATCGACCTCGAACTGGATCCAGGCCCTGGCGATGGCCTGTTCGCGCGCGAGGGGCAGGTGGGTGAAGCGCAGGGCGACGACCTGAGAGCCGGCCTCCTCGACCAGTTCCAGGTCGCTGCTGTTGAAGACGACCTTGCCGTCGGGGGCCTCTTCGGCGTCGTCCTTGCTGTGCCCGACGAGGATGCCGTCCTTGAGGGACAGCCCTTCGCGGCTGGCGAGTTCGACTTCGAGTCCGCGCAGGCCGGCGACGCCGGAGGCGGCGATCCAGGGTTCGCCGGCGCCGCCCAGCTCCATGGCGTGGCGGCGGAAGTAGGCGAGGTTCTCGCCCTCGAGCTTCACCGGCGGATCGGGGGAGCGCCCGCCGACGCTGGGGTAGTCCAGGAAGAGGGTGCCGTTCTCGGCGAGGCGGTCGCCGGGGGCGCCGAGGTTGAGCCCCAGGCGGCGCAGGGGCGTGCCGGGCGGCGCGCCGTCGCCCAGCTTCGAGTAGGTCCACATTTCCAGCTCGGGCATGTGGATCAGCGCGAGCGAAGTCTGGTTCTGGTAGCCGCAGGAGCAGGTGCGGGTGTAGTCGGGCGCGTTGAGCACGCCGTCGGCGGCGATGAGGTTGGAGGTGCAGCCGCTCTTGAAGCCGCCGAAGTTGCCGGAGCCGCTGAGCCCCTGGAGGTCGAAGAAGCCGGCCGCGCCGGAGCGGAAGGTGAGCAGGTGCTCGCTGGCGATGGGCGTGTTGCAGCCGTACGTGCGCGTGAAGCGGAGGGGTTCCTTGAGGCCGGTCAGGGGATTGACGATGAGCCGGGGGCTGCCGTCGCGCAGGTCGAAGGCGCCGACGGAGGAGGTGTACGCGTTGGTGTTGGTGAGCAGCATCTCGCCGTGAAGGATGCACGGCCCGTTGTAGGCCAGGCCCAGTTCCTTCCAGGCCTCGCTGCCGTCCTTGCCGCGGTAGGCGACGAGGCCCTGCTTGGCTTCGTCGTTGAGGCGGTCGGAGGCGCGGGCGCCGGCCTGGATCAGGATGTCATGCTCCTCGCTGTAGCCGAGCCAGGAGCCGAAGACGTGCTCGGAGGACTCCCAGAGCATGGCGCCGGTCTTGAGGTCCACGGCGAGGACGCGGTAGGGCTCGGCGAGGTTCTCGCCCTTGCGCTTGAGCGTCGCTTCGATGCTGGGCGGGAGGCGGTCCAGGAGGTAGACGCGCCCGCCGCCGGCGACGATGCCGTTGTGGAGGAAACTGTGCTTCGCGGGGAGGCGCCAGAGGACCTTGCCGTCGCGGCGGTCGAAGGCGGCGAGCCCCGCGCTGCCGGAGAGGTCGACGCTGTAGCGCCAGGTGTCGGGCTTGGCGGGGTCGCGGGTCTCGCCGGTGCGGCGGGAGTAATGCGCGAAGCCCGCGCCGCCCAGGAGCACGTCGCCGCTGACGCCGATGAAGCTCCATTCGGCGGGCTGGCCGTCGGCCCCCTGCATGGGGATAAGCTTCTCATTCTTGCCGGTGACGGCGTCGAGCACATGGCAGCCATCGGGCGTGGCGACGTAGACCTTGTCGAGCGTGGCGACGAAATTGGTGCCGCGCGCGTTGGCGCCGGGGATGTGGGTCTGGTTATAGGCGGGCGAGAGCGGCGTGTCCTTGTGCGTATGGTCGAAGTAGATTCCTTCGACGCCGAGGTTTTCGAAGGTGGTCTGCCAGAGCACGCGCCCGGTGTAGACGTCGCGGGCATTCATGCGGTCCATGCCCTCGATGAAGAGCCGCCCGCCGACGACCATGGGCGGCGGACCATGCCCGTGGCGGGGCAGGACGTCCAGGTTGGAACTCCCGCCGAACCAGAGCAGGCCCAGGGGCAGCTTCACGAGGCGGTCGTCGGACTTCACGGTGTTGGCGAGGTTGCCGTATTGGTGGGTCCACGGGGCGGCGCCGGGGAGCGGGCCTTCGCGGACGAGCAGCAGGCCGCCGGAGGCCTCGCGGAGTTTCGCCTGCGGAAGCCGCCCGGCGGCGACGGCCTCCTCCAGGGCCTTGCGCGGGGCCTCGGGGAGGGGCGCCCAGAGCGCGCCGCCGTAGGGCCGGACGGAACGCCAGCAGGCCTCCAGAAAGTCCGGCTCGGCCAGGCGCGGGGCGAGGGCGCGGCCGGCGCAGACGAGGTGCGCGAAGTACGCGGGCGCGCGGAACTCGACGGGGCCGGCGGCGTGGACGCTAATACGCTTTGCGTATAAGCCCATCCCGTCGTACCGGCGCCGCAGCGCCTCGGCGGCCTGCGCCTCGGGCTCGAGCGCTACGAGCCGCAGTTCGGAGGCCTGCAGCAGGCCGTCCAGGGCCTCCGCGCCGGCGCCGAGGCAGAGGGCGTAGCCTTTTTCGGCGCCCGCGACGGCGACGACCTCGCGCGCGGCCTGGAGCGCGGCGGGAGCCGCTTCGAGGGCCCGGGGTTCCGGCTTCAGTTCGCGCGGCTCGCCGGCCTTCGCGCCGTAACAGAGGATGCGCCCGTCGCGGGTGACGGCGAGGAGGCGGCCGCCGGCGGCGAGCAGGCGCTGGACCTCGCCCTGGACCGGGAGCTGCCAGCCGACGGCCGGCGGCCCGGCGTCCTTGGGCAGGTCGAGGGCGGTGAGTTGCGCCGGGCCGGCGGCGATGAGCGAATGTCCGGCGAGGATCAGGTCGCCGGAGGCGTCGACGGGGGCTTCCCAGAGGAGTTTCTTGTCCTTGGCGTCGTAAGCGCGCGTGACTTGGGCTTTTTCCTTGTCGGTGTCGGCGGTGTAGAGGACCGGCCCGGCGAGGACGGGTTCGCTGCAGCGGAAGTCGACCTTCTTGCCCGCGACCAGTTCGAAGGCCTGCACGCCGCGGTAGCGGGTATGGACGTAGTATTCGTCTTCGCCGGCGCAGACGAAGGAGCCGCCGATGCCTTTGCCGCCCGCGGCGAGGTGGAAGTGCTTCTGGATGCCGGTGGCGCGGTCGAAGACGGCGGGGATCGAGCGCCCGCCGGGGACGACGAGGAACTTTTCGGTGGCGGCGAGCGCGCCCTGGGGCGCGACGCCGGCGAAAGATGGGGCGTTGTGCGGCTGTTTCATCCACGTGGAGCCGGCGCCGTCGTTGATCCAGACGGTCGCGCCGGTCTTCGCGTCGAGGGCGTGGAAGAAGGTGCCCATGAAGGGCCAGATGCTGGCGGCGAAGTAGACGACGCCGTCGCGGACGACGGGTCCGCCGCGGGCGGGCCAGGAGGAGATGACGCGGGTGTTGCCGAGAACTTTGCGTTCGCTGGGGCCGCCGCGGCGCTTCCAGACCAGCTTGCCGTCGGCGGCGGAGAGCGCGTAGAGGCAGCCGTCGTCGCTGGCGGCGAAGGCGAGCCCCTCCCAGACGGCCGGGGGCAGGCGCACCGGCCCGTCGGCATAGAAGCGCCAGGCCTCGGCGCCGGTCTCGAGGTCGTAGGCGCGCACCTGGTCGGCGTCGTTCAAGCCCACGAAGAGGCGCCCGCCGGCGGCGACGGGTTCGAGGACGGCGTCGTAGGGCATCATGTCGCGATTGAGCGGGTCGTCCCAGACCGGCTCGCGCGCGCCGAGGTGGAGCGTCCACTGCAGGTGCAGGGGGCGGGGGAGCGACGCAGGGGTGGCGGCGGAGCGCGCCGCGTCGCAGCGCCACTGCGGCCAGTCTTCGGCGCGCGGCGACGCGAGCGAGGCCAAGGCGATCGGGAGGAAGTACGCCAGGATGCGGCGCGAGCGGGTCATGGGCGGTTCTCGGATGGAGCCAGGCCGGCAAAGGCCGGAGCTAGGGAAGCATTATAGTCCAAAACCGGTCCGGCGACGAGGCGCGTCCGTGCGATTCCGGCGTCCCGCGGGACTCCGTACCGCGCCGCAGAAGTTCCTGACCCAATGCTGGGGCCTTTTGCCCCGGCTCTTCGTTGCGCCTCGGTCACAGATCTTCGTCCCGATATGCTCCCTCGGCGCGCCTCGATCCGGAACAAAATGCCCGGCGCATTGGGCCAGTTACTTCCGCGGCGCGGTACTCAGGGCGTTCCGGGTTTACGGGCCAGCAGGAGCATCAGGTCGCCGCGCGGGGCGGCGGCGCGCCGTTCGAGCCAGCGTTCGATGTCCGCGTCGGCGGTTGGGAGTTCGGGGTCGAGGGCGCCGAGGCGCCGGGCGCGCTCGAGGCAGACCTTATAAAGCGAACGCGAGGCGCGGTGCCGGACGGACTCGACCTGAAACCCGGCGCGCTCGGCCATGCCGCGGAGGGTGGCCTCGGTGGGCAGGAGCCAGTGCTCGGGAATGGCATACTGCGACCAGGCCGCGCCGAAGGTCTCGCGGAGCGCGCTGTCGAAGTTGGGCACGTCGATGAGCAGCGCGCCGCCGGGGGCCAGGATGCGGTGGACCTCGCGGAGGAGTTCCACCGGCGCGGGGACGTGTTCGAGGACGAAGAGGAGGGTGACGGCGTCGAAGGAAGCGCCGGGAAAGCGCTGGTCGTGCAGGTAGCCGGCGCGGACGTCCAGGGCGTGGTATTCGCGAGCCTGCGCGGCGGCCTGCGCGTCGGTCTCGACGCCGGTCACGCGCCAGCCGAGGTGGGTGTACTTGACGACCTTGTCGCCGGCGCCGCTGCCGACATCGAGGAGGCGGCCCAGCCCGCTGCCGGCCCAGGGTACGCACATATGCCCGTGCTCGGCGGCGTACTTCTTCCAGCGCCCGGCCCAGAGGGCGCGCAGGAGCGCTCGGAGCGGCGCGGGAACCGGCGGGGGTAGTCCTGGAAGACGCGGTGGAGCAGGCGGCGCGAATAGCTGCGCAGGCCGGGGGCCTTGCGGCCGCGGGCATGGTGTTTCCCGTAGTCCTCAAGGTAGACCTCGTCGAGGTTGAGCGGGCGGGGGTCGAGGAAGACGAGGGCGCAGGCGCGGCAGCGGGAGAAGGAGAAGCGCTGGGGGCTGTTGAGGTCGTGGAAGCCTTGGAGTCCCGCGACGGCGGTTTCCTTTTCCTGGGCGCCGCAGGCAGGGCAGGGAACGGCCCGGACGGCGAGCTCCTGCGCGGCCTGGGGCGGAACGGGCGCGGGCATGCCGGCACTCTATCCGATGCCGCGGGCGCGGAAAGCGCCGCGGGGCAGGCGGCAGGTTCGGAACGCGCAGGGTGGGCCTTCCACGACCGCGGCGCCGAGGTAGCCGGGGGCGGGCTCGAAGGCGGCGAGGCTCCAGCGGCGCGCCTCGTCCGGGTCGTCGCGCGTGGCCAGCAGGCGCGGCTCCTCGCCGGGCTTGAGGGCGACGTCGAAGGAGCCAAGGTTGCGCAGCAGACCCAGCCCGAGGGCCTTGATGAAGGCCTCCTTACGGGTCCAGCCGTTGAGGAAGGCGCGGTCGCGGTCCGGCGGCGGCGCTTCGCGGAAGGCCTCGACCTCGCGCGGGGAAAAGTAGCGCGCGACGATGCGCTCGGCCTCGGGCATGGCGCGGAGGGGTTCCACGTCGACGCCGACTTCGCGGGCTCGCGCGAAGGCAAGCAAGACCGCCTGCCCCGAGTGGGCGTAGTTGAAGCGCAGGTCCTGCGGCGCGGCCCGGAGCGCGGGCTTGCCGTGGGCGCCGGGCTGGAAGCTAAGGGAGGCCGGGGCGCGGCCCAGCATCGATGCCAGGGCCCAGCGCGCGACGCCGCGCGCGGTGATGCTGCGCGCTCGGTCGGCTTCGAAATGGTAGCGCTCGGCGCGCGCCGTTTCCTCGGGGGACAGGAGCGCGCGGAGCGGCGCGAGGTCGGCCGGATCCTCGGCGACCTCCGCGTGGAGCAGGACGACCTCGCCCGGCGCGGGGGCTCGAGGGCGGACGGCGCGGGGGGCCAGGGGCCGTCGGGGATGGCCGGCGCAGGGTTCATGGTCCGGGGCGTATTGTTCACGGTTACCCGGCTCAACACAACTGAGTACCGCGCCGCGGAAGTTCCTGACCCACGGCTGGGGTCTTTTGCCCCGGCTCTTCGTTGCGTCTCGGTCACAGATCTCGTCCCGATATGCTCCCTCGGCGCGCCTCGATCCGGGCCAAAATACCCGGCGCATTGGGTCAGTTGCTTCCGCGCTGCGGGCGCTGGCCAAGGCCTGTGGCTTTCCAGGTCGACGGCGGCCGCTTTGGTCTTGCAGGTTCAGGCGCGGCATGCCAAAAGAGAGCTTCGCGGCGACCACGGCGAGGCCAGAATCCGCACATGTTCGAGCAGCTTTTCAACAAGGACGCGGCGCGCGAGCTGTCCAAGCGGCTGGCGCGAATCGAGAAGCAGCAGCGCATGATCCTGCGGATGCTGCAGCAGCAGCGTTGGGCGAGTTCGGACCTGTACGCGAGCGAGGCGGACCGGCAGGCGTACGGCGTGCACAGCCAGGGCGGCGAGGACGGGCTGCTGCTGCACCTGCTGAGCGCGGTGGGCGCGCCGCGGAAGAGCTTCGTGGAGATCGGCATCCAGGACGGGCTGGAGTGCAATACGGCCAACCTGGCGTTCCACTTCGGCTGGCGGGGGGTGATGTTCGAGGGCGGGGAAGCATACGCTCGGGCGGCGCGGAAGAACCTGTCCCGCTGCCGCGGCGTGCGGGTGAAGCAGGCCTTCGTGACCGCCGAGAACGTCAACGCGCTCTTCGACGAGACGGGGGCCGACCGCGAAGCGGACGTCTTCAGCCTGGACATCGACGGGAACGATTACTGGATCTGGAAGGCGCTGGAGGATTTCCGGCCGCGGGTGGCGGTGGTGGAGTACAACCCCTTCTTCGGCGCGGAGGCGGCGGTATCGATCCCCTACGATCCGGGGTTCGTGTACCGCAGCGACCGCCCGCGGGGCTATTTCGGGGCTTCGTTGCAGGCCTTCGTCAAGTTGGGCGCGTCGAAGGGTTACGCGCTGGCGGGCGGTTCGAGCCAGGTCAGCAACGCGTTCTTCGTGCGCCGCGAACTGCTCAAGGAGCCGCTGCGCGAAGTCGAGGCGGGCGCGGTGTTCCTGCCGAGCCACCGGCGGCACGAGACGCCCGAGTTGATGGACGCCCTGGCGCGGCTGCCCCGCGTCGAGGTCTGAAGCGCCGCGAAAGGATACGCCCCGTGCCGCGAGCCCAGGACTTGAAGCGTATCCGCGCGGCGCTCAGCGGCCCCATCGCCTCCGTGCGCACGCCCTTCAACCGGAACGGATCCATCGACTACGCGGGCGTGGGGCGGATGCTGGAGTTCACGTTCCGCGCGGGCGGCAAGGTCTGCCTGCTCACGGCCGGCGACAGCCATTTCACGTGCATGTCGGACGAGGAGATCGCGCGGCTCAACCGGTATTGCATCGAGCGGACGCGCGGGTGGGCGCTGACGGTGGCCTGCGACTGGGAGTTCGCGACGCCGCAGGCGCTGGCCTTCGCGCGGCGCTGCGCGAGCTGGGGCGCGGACCTCCTGATGGCGCGCCCGCCGGACTGGGCGGCCTCGGCGAGCGTGGAGGGGCTGGTGGCGCACTACGCGGCGCTCGGGAAGATCATGCCGCTGATGCTCGTGACGAACATCTTTCACGGGCGGCCGGAGCGCTTCAGCTTCGCGACGATCGAGGCGCTGCTGCGGCGGGTCCCGCGGATGCTGGCGGTGAAGGACGACTTGGGCGGGGACTTCGCGCGGAAGCTGTGCCTGGCCTCGCACGCGCGCTGGGCGGTCTTCTCCGGCGGCGGGCTGCGCAACCACCTCAACCTGCACCCCTACGGCTGCGACGGGTTCATGGACCGGCACATGAACTTCGCGCCGCAGGTGAGCTTTCAATACTGGGATGCGGCGCGGCGCGGCGACCTGCCGGCGGCGCGGAAGGTGATCCGCGAGATCGAGCTGCCGCTGGAGGAGTTCATGGGCGGCTTCCCCGGCGGGCGCGACGCGGCGATCCACGGTCTGCTCGAGATCTACGGAATCGCCGGGCGCTGGCGGCGGAAGCCCTACCACAGCCTGAGCGGCCCGGAGTTGGCGAAGCTCAAGAGCTTCGTGAAGGGGATGGGGCTGCTCTGACGGCTCGCCAGGCCATCCCGGCCGCGTTCGACCGATCACTGCGCTTCGGCGTTTCCCGAGCCGCCTTGGGTGAGCTTGAGCGGCTGGCCGGCTTTCAACGGCGACCAGTTGTAATCGAAACCCGCGTCGGTGAGCGCGGTTCGCAGCTTCGTGAAACCGGCGACCGAGTCGTCGTAGACGATCAGGTGGACGAGCACCTGCTCGCGGGGCAAGGCCTTGAGCAGGGCGGGGAGGCCTTGCGGCGCTTCGAGCCACGCGGCGAGGGGCTCGCCGCGGCCGGGAAGCGGCGTCAGGGAGGCGGCGTTGGGGCTCTCGGCGACCTGGAAGTCCCGCGCGTTGTAGCCGTTCGCTCCGGGCAGGCGGGGCAGTCCGGCGCGGCCGGCGCTGAGCACGACGAAGAAGACGCCCTTCTCGACCTTGCGCAGGCGCGGGAGCCTCGCGTAGCGGATCTCGGCGCGCCTGGCGCGTTCCTGCTGGAGCGTGCTGACGGCGTCTTCGAGGCGCGCCTGCTCCTGCTCCAATTCCTTGAGCCGTTCTTCGGACGGCGCGCCGGGGTCATCGGGCGTGGCGGCGGCGTCGGTGCCCTTGGGGATCAGCAGGACCATGAAGGTGATGAAGATGATCCCGCCGAAGGCGTTACACATCGTGTCGAGGAGCAGTTCGAGGCTCTCGCCGGCGTCGTCGGAGGAGCGGACACGTGCCATGGGTCACCAGGCCAGGGCGCTTTTGTCTTCTTCCAAAGGCTCGCTGCCCACGCGATAGCCCTTGGCTTTCAGCAACTCGACGGTCTCTTCGTAATGCGTGAAGGCGGAGGCCTTGACCAGCAGCAGCAGGTCGTGCCGATCCGGGGGAAAGGCGTCCAGGAGCGCAAGGAGTCGGCGGAGGAATTCGGCCGGATCGCGTTCGTCGAGCACGCGCGGCGGCTGCTTCTCGAAGAGGGACTGGAGGCAGGCGCGCCCGGCGGAACACTCGATGAGGAGGACGTCCTTCTTCGGGTCGTCCTGGACGAGCCCGTAGATGACCTGTTCAGGGAGGCGTTCCCAGCGCTCGCGCCGGGCCGTGAGGCGCTGGAGCTTCTGTTTCAGCGCGCGCGGATCGCGCGGATCGGCGGGGGCCTTTTCCGCGCCCGAAGAGGGGGATACGAGCTGGTCGATGAGCAGCAGCAGGACGAGAAAGATCATCAGCCCGCTCAGGCCCGTGATCAGATCCTGGAAGGAGAAGAACGAGAAGGCCGCGTCGGTGCGCTTCCAGCGTGCCATCAGGCGCCGGCCTCCTGGTCCACGAGCTTGAGCCGGCCGATGATCCAGCGGTGGCAGTAGTCGTCGCACTCGAGGAGGAACTCGTCCTCCTGCTTGCGGGTGAAGGTGAGGAGCAGTTGCAGGATCAGGGTGCAGACGAGGCCTTCGAGGGTGGTGTCGAAGGCGACGCCGAGGCCGGCGACGACGTCCTTCAGCGAAGCGCGCAGGGGCTCCAGCGAGGACATTTCGGAAAGCGTCGAGCCGAAGGCGCCGATGGCCGCCGAGAGGCCCACGGCGGTGCCGATGAAGCCCAGGACGGGCATGGCCCAGAGCAGCCCGCGGAGCACGCCGTAGGAGGTGTCGAGGATGTTCTGGTCGCCCTCGGACTGCGAACGGATGATGACCTCCACGTCGGAGACGCGCCCGAGGTTCTTGAGGTTCGAGAGCGCGCGCAGGATGCGGCTGAAGAGCACGAAGCGCTCGGGATCCTCGACCTGCTTGTAGAGCATCTCGAGCACCTGGTCGACGGAGGTGGGCGTCAGGACGTACTCGTAATCCAGGGGCGTGACGCGGACGGCGAGGGCCTGCTTCTGGAGCGCGAGCTTGCGGCGCTTGAGCAGCAGGATCGCCAGGCCCCAGAAGAAGAACGCCGCGATGAAGTAGGGGATCAGGCCGCGCTGCATCCAGATCGTGGCGAGGTAGCTGCCCGGAAACGCGAAAAGGATGCCGTAGGCGGCCACGCCGAGGATCAGTCCGATCAGGAGCGAGAAGAGCGGGTTGACGTTGGTGTGCTTGCCCGCCGGGAACATGAACTTGCGTTCGATGTCCTGGCGTTCCCACGAGAGCATGGCCTTGGCGGTGGGGTTCATGGAGCGCTTCCTGTGTTGAGAGGGAAGGTGGCGGGCAGCGCGTCGAGGGTCTCGGGGCCGGAGTGCGCCGCGAGGACTTCGCGGGTGGATCTGCGGTCGAGCGGGGAGAGCAGGGGCTGGCCGGGGTGCACGGCGGCCTGCGGGAGCCACTGGAGCCGGCCCGCGGCGTCGCGGAAGGCGGCGATGGCGAAGGCGCTTCCGCCGCCGCCGGGGACGAGCGCCCAGTACTCGGGGAATTCCCCCTGGCCGTCGAGGGCGCGGGGCGCCCAGCGCCCGGCTTCGTCCCGCTCGGCGACGGCGCTGAGCGCGAGCGGACGCAGGAGCCCCGCGGCGCCGGCCTTGCGGACCGCGCCGAGGCGGCGCGCGTCCTCCGCGAGCTTCGCCAGTTCGGGCGCGAGGGTCTCGAGGCGCGCGCGGGTTTCCTCGAGCCGCTTCGCGACGGCCGGGGAGCCGGCGAGCCAGAAGGAGAGCGGCTCGGCGCAGAGCTTGACGACCTGCTCGCGCAGCCCCTTGGGCGGGCGGAACAGGTGGACGCGGTTGGCGTCGAGGTCGAAGAGTTCGGCCAGCAGAATCGCGCGCACGTAGGGGTCGGCCTCGCGCGCGGCGGCGACGCGCCCGAACATCTCGGGGAGCAGGGAAGTCCACTCGGGGCGCTCGACTTCGCGTTCGAGCAGCCCGGCCAGTTCGGCGGCCAGGTTCACGTGCGCGGGCGTTCGGATCGCGGGGCGCGCGTCCTCGCGGAAGAGCTTGGGGCTGAGGCCCTCGGCGCCGTCCTGGAAGACCGGGATGCTCACCTGCCCGTCGCCGGTCCGGTTCGGCCGTTCGCCGTCCAGGGTGTAGTAGCGGGCCTGGGCGCCGGTCTCGCGGCCCGCGAGGACGACCTCGCGAAGGCGGGTCATCAGGTCGCCCTTGAGCTGCGCCTGGAGGTGCTTGAGGTCGTCGCCGCCCTCGCGGGAGAGGCGCGCGTGGTCGAGGTGGATGCGCAGGAGTTCGGCGTAGGGGCCGGCTCCGGAGGCGAGGCGCTCGTCGCCGAGCAGGAAGTCGTGGAACTCGCGGCAGGGCGGGAGCACGGGGCCGCGCGGCGCGGCGCCGAACTTTCCGGCCGCGCGCGCGCCGAATTCGAGGACGTTCCGGTACGCGGGCGCGTGAGCCAGCCAGCGCTCGGCGCTCCGAACCTCCGGCGCGAGGGGAAAGCGGGGGCGCAGGCCGGCGAGTTCCTTCAGGTAGGCGTCCAGGTCCGGCAGGAGCGCGCAGACGCGGCGGAATTCCTCGCGCCATTTCAGGCGCTCCTCGGGGCCCATGGGCGCGGGCGCCTCGTCGGGTTCGGGGAGCGGCGCGGCGCCGGAAGGATCCGCGACCGGCGCGGGGCGCGTGCTCGTGGGGGTAATGGCGGTATCGCGGAGCTTTTTAGATTGCAGGTGAAGCCAGCCCGCCACCCCGCCGGCCAAGGCCAGGAGCGCGACGACCCACGCGACGCGCGTCCAGCGCCGCCTGCGCTGCTCGATCCACTCGTAATTGCGGATGTAGGCGACGGCGCGCTCGCGCAGACCGGGCGGGTACTTCGCGCCGAAGTTCTCGACTTCGCGCATCTGCATGCGTACGGCGGGCGCCTTGGCGCCGTCGTTCAGCATGGCCTCGAGCAGGGCCAGGCTGCGCCGGAAGTCGAGGTCCGGCGCGCCGGCCGTTACGATCGGCGCACTCACGCTGGAATCTCCGCAGGTTCGCCGTGCGGGCGCCGCGCCCGCTCGCGCCGCGAGCCCTTCAGGTTATCGAGCGCGCGCCGTACCGCTAACGCCGAAAGGGGGATTGCGCGCGAGACGGCGACTTGAAGTGGAAGCCGCACGCGGCAGGTATATGCTCTTGTGTTCCGGCCCGGCGCGCGGCGGAGCGGATGAGGGGGTAGCTCAGGCGGTAGAGCAACGGATTTTTAATCCGTTATTTATGGCTGGTAAAGATTTATCTTACATTCATCTTACACTCTATCTGCCGTAGCCTGATAGTCCTTGTCTCGACAGTTCCAGACTGTCCCAGGATGGGGGAAACCCGGCGCCGTCGTGATGTTCATCACCCTGTGGTCCTGGACCGTCCAGCCGCACGCTTCAAGCTGGCGGTCGATCAGCTTCCGCGCCTTGTCTTCCGGGCCTTCGGGCATGACTTGGCTTCCGGGCGCACCGCCGCCTGTCCAGGAACCGCAGGTAGAGAATAAGGGGACATCTTGCCACAAGGTGCAGGCGAGGCAAGTGGCTGGGGGTAAGGATGTTTCAGGGGACTTGCTGGACTTTACTCCGCCATGGCCGAACTGGAACGCGCGGCCATCGTCGAGCGCGTCAAAGCGGGCGTCGAACGCGCCCGCCGCGAGGGCAAGGTCCTGGGCCGACCGCGCGCCGATCTGGACCTGGACCGCCTCGTGACGCTGCGACAGCAGGGTTTGTCCGTCCGCGAGATCGCCCGCCGCCTGGGCGTCAGCAAGTCCCGAATTCATGTCGCGCTCAAAACGGATGTCCCCAAATCCTCACCGGTTCCAGCCACGTAAGCCGGGCATTTCCAACGCGATTTCGCGCCGAAATGCGAGTCCATCAACCTTTAGTTTCCTGGACGCCTTCGTATCCCGCCTAAGTCATTTTTCAGGCGGGACTTGACTCTTATTCCGCGCGCCACGGCTCCAGGGCGGTGTCAGGGGTACACCATCGCCCAACCGCGCATTTCCGCGCCGATCCCGCAACCTATTTTTCACGCGGGACTTGCGCCAACGCTGCCGCTGAAGCGCCCAAACCGCTCCGATTCAGAAGCCGCGCCAGCCCGACCGTGCACGCTCACGCAACTCGTTCTGGAAAAAATGGATTGCAGCCTCACCGCCCGCCGACCGCCATATGACCGTCATTCGACCGTCCACGCCGAAGCCATGTTTCCGGACCTGCGCAGCGTCCGCCGAACCGATTGAGACATCTCCACCGCCTCACCCACCGACCTCAAAGCAGGCGCGAGCCTCGCGCCAGGCAGCCCCGCGCGCGCGTTTCCAGGGCCTCTGGCGAAGTCTTCACGCTCTCAGGCACGAAATTGCTGCCTCGCCCCGCCGCATCGTCCAGGGCGCGCTGAGGCGCTTGTGAGACACGGGACGCATCGGTAAAACGTCTTCACGTCCCGACTCACCGCGTTCCAGGAGCCCGCCATGCCCGCACCCGCGAAGAAACCCGGCGCCGCCCGTTCGCGCGCCAAGGGCCAGGTGCTCGTGCTGGAGGTCGCCCTGCTGGACCTCAAGCCGCGCATCTGGCGGCGCTTCGCCATCGCCGACGGCGGCACGCTCGCCGAACTGCACTACGCGCTTCAGGCGGTCATGGGTTGGTACGACTGCCACCTCCACGAGTTCGCGATCCGGGGCCAGCGCTACGGCGTTCCCGATCCCGAGATGAACTTCGACGAGGACGAAGACCTGCTCGACGAGGCGAAGTTCAAGCTCGCGCGCGTGCTGGGCGGGCCGAAGACCTCGTTTCGGTACCTGTACGATTTCGGGGACAACTGGGAGCACGAGGTCAAGGTCGTGGCCGTCCAGGCGCCGGAGCCGGGCCACGAGTACCCGCTCTGCCTCGCGGGCGAGCGCGCCTGTCCGCCCGAGGATTGCGGCAGCACGTGGGGCTACGGGCAGTTGTTGGACATCTTGAAAAACCCGAAGCACGCGGAATACAAGGAGCGCGTGGAGTGGCTGGACGGCCCCTACGACCCGGAACGCTTCGATCTGGCCGAGGTCAACGAGCGGTTGAGACAGGGGCCGGTTGAGGAGGAGTAGGCCGCCGCCCGGTGTCCCGGCGCGCGTATCGTACCCTTCGGTTCGTGTCCGCGCACGCTCTCGCGTTCGCCCGCACCGGCCTTTGTGTAGGCGGGTAGCCCTTTGCCGCCGCGTCGAGTACAACCGCCGCCTTCAACCACCAGGGAGCCTCCCCATGCCCCGCCGCCGGGCCAAGCCCGCCAAGTCCAAGCTACCCCGTGGCCGCAAGCCCATCTTCACGCCGGAGCAGAAGCGCGTGCTGGAGCGGCTGATCCGGGAGGCGTTGAAGGCGGAATTGGGGCGGCTGGTCAGGGGGTTGTAGGGGACGGGCCTGGGCCTGCGGCGCAGTTCGGATCGGAACGGGAATCCGGCGCCGCGACGTGGAGCCCAATCCGTCCGTCCGCGCACGCGCGGATGAAACCGCCAAGGGCATGGCATCGGAGCAAGCCTTCAGCGCCCGCCACCGGTGCCACCCGCCGAAAGCGCCGCGCGCCGAACCCATCCTTGCGCGGGGCGAGCAGCCCGCGGTCTCGGCGCGGCGGCTTCACTTCGGCGGCGATCCCAACCTGGTCAAGCTCGACATCCGCGTCTTGCGCTCGGTCAAACGCAGCGCTTGATGTTCGTGTATGCCGTGGCTCCTTGGCAATGCAAAAATCGTTCGCCTCATCCGCGCGCGAGAAGTGCGGTCGCAGTTGTTCCATCCGTTGCACTCCTTTCGCGCCTCAGGCTCCTTTAGAGGCTTCACTGTCCGGTGAGCCGCTTCACGGGACTCCAAGTAATCGTTCAATTTTATTTGTCATAGTAGTAATTGCCATTGAGAGCCCTGGAATATCCCCTCCATTTTCCTGTACCCTCTCTGTTTGCCACTGCATAAAAAGCGGAATGTACCATAGCAGAGATACAAGTCTCCGTGGAAGAAGCGCATCATTAGGGATGGGAATGTTCGACACCTTTGTTAGTGCACGCCGAAAGTCTTCCTCAGAAAATTGCCCCTGGCGGATTTTCCAGAAGAAGCCATCTTCCGGCATCCACTCCGACTCTAATTCTCTAATCTCATCTTCGTAACTCATCTTCGTCCTCCTACTTTATTGAACAGGCAGGATTGCTTCAGGTGGTATACTTCCCTGAATCAGCACTTCTTGAGCATTTATAGCCCACCTTGAGTGCATAGTATTTATTGACTGCCCTGGAATTCCTTTCGTTAGATCAACTACCGGTCGATTACCAATTTTTGAAAGATCGATTCTGACCACGCCGTGCTCACCAAAAAGCGCTTTCGCAATTTCGAACGATCTGGTTGTTGAAATCCATTGGGATGCTCTCTTTCCTGCAACGTGAGATGCCACACTATTTGAAGCTCCTGGAGCACGTGCGACTAAACCAGAAGCCGCATCTTCACCCAATGCTAGCCCACGATAGACAAAGTTGCCTTCACCCCTCATCGCATTGGCAGCCAAATTCATGCCAGGACCATGGAACTTCGGAGGCAAGGCGTTCAATTCGCCACTGGGCGTGCCCGCCGCGAACCTTTCACCAAGTGTGACCTTTACATTTGCCTCAAGCTCTGGCGACAAACGCAATACCTTGCCACTTGCCCCTGCCTCTTCCAGAGACAGTAATGACTCACCTTGTGCGGCTGGCGCCTTACCTCCAAGTTTGTGGAGCGCAATCGCCGTGCCGACATCAAACAGAAGACTTGCCCCCGCCCTCGCCTTTCGTTCGGGGTCTTGGCTCGTGAAGTCAGCATACTGTGTCTTGCCATATTCGAAGAGCCCGAAAGTTTGCTGTGCAGCGGGCAGCAGTTGAAGATCATCGAAAGGATTTCCACGCCTCCAAGTGCCAGGAACGAGTCCGGGGTAAACAGCATCCGAATCAGAATTAAACGGTCGAAGATTCGTAAAACCTAGAACGCCCTTGGCAAGCTCTACGTTCTCTTCCGTTGAGGTTTCAACTGGCGATAGCTGACGCCGCCGCTCATTCAAAGTCCCGAAGAACTCCTTAAGTACCGCTGCGCCTTTATTTGCTTGTTCATTCCTTGCCCAGTTTGACGTGGGAATTGATCTTGTAGATTGCGCGATTCCACCCGAGCCAGACGTCCATTTACCAAGGTAGTCAAGTATGCCGGGACCTTCACCGTCTCCATCATCAATCCAGTACCAATGACCAAGTATGTACCACCATTCCGTCCCCATCGGATCCCACCGATTAACCGGGTCGCCGCCTGCGTATCTTCTTGGCACCGCCACGAGAATCAGGGGTGTGCCTTCCCCGGCGCATGTCTGCACCAGCACGACCGTCACGGTCGCAGGGCGCGGCCGGGGCTTCGCGGCGACGGGATCGGCGTTGGCGCTGGAGCAGACGAGGGCCAGGGCCGCCAGGATGAAGCGGAGCATCTTGAGGGGCATGAAGACATTCTATGTACGATCCAGCGCGTAGCGACTGCGCCAGCCCTATCCATTATGTCGGTATATATTGATAACTACCGACGTTGAGTATAGACTTCCGGCATGGCCAAGAGCGCGCCCGAGCGGATCGTCGAGCTTGCCGGAAAGGCAGGCCTCCTGCGTCCCCGCGACCTGGACGAGCGCGGCATACCCCGTTTCCACCTTACGGGCCTGGTTCGCGAAGGGCGCCTGCTGCGGGTCGGACGGGGGCTTTACATGTCGGCCGACGCCCAGCCGACCGAGCACCTGGCTCTGGCCGAGGCGTGCAAGCGCGTCCCTCACGGCGTGCTGTGTCTCCTCTCCGCGCTTCAGTACCACGGCCTCACCACGCAATTGCCGCGCGAGGTATGGCTTGCCATCGGCGTGAAGGCACGCCGCCCGAAGGTGGATGTCCCGGCCATCCGCGTCTGCCGCTTCTCGGGGGAGGCGCTGACGGCTGGCGTCGAGGATCGCCGGATCGAGGGCGTGCCGGTGCGCGTCTACAACGTTCCCAAGACCGTCGCCGACTGCTTCAAGTACCGCAACAAGATCGGCCTGGACGTGGCCCTGGAGGCGCTGCGCGACGCCAGGCGCCGCCGCAAGTGTTCCGCCGACGACCTCTGGAAGTATGCCAAGACATGCCGCGTGGCCAACGTCATGCGCCCCTACCTGGAGGCGCTGGGATGAAGCGCAAGCGCATCGCCAACCTCCCGGCCTCGGTCCACCAGCGGCTGCTGGCGCTCCACCAGCAGACCGGAGAGCCGCACAATGTCCTGCTCACCCGCTACGCCCTGGAACGCTTCCTCTACCGACTGGCCGCGACCGATCACGCCAAGCAATTCGTGCTCAAGGGCGCGATGCTTTTCCTGGTCTGGACGGAGAAGATGCACCGGCCCACGAAGGATCTGGACTTGCTGGGCTTTCTGGAACCGTCCGGCGCGCGGCTGAAGGCGCTCTTCAAAGCGGTCTGCAAGGCCAAGGTCGATCCGGACGGTCTGGACTTCGACCCGGAGAACGTGCGGGTCGAGGCGATCCGCGAAGAACAGGAGTACGGCGGCCAGCGCGTCCGGTTGGTGGCGCAATTGGGTAAAGCCCGGATACCCGTCCAGATCGACGTGGGGTTCGGCGACGCGGTAACGCCCAGGCCCCGCGTCATTGAATTTCCGGGCCTGCTGGACTTCCCCGCGCCGCGCCTGCGCGCCTACCCGCGCGAGACGGTCGTGGCCGAGAAGTTCGAGGCCATCGCCTCGCGGGGCATGCAGAACAGCCGCATGAAGGATTTCTACGACGTGTGGTTCATGGCGCGCCGGTTCGATTTCGAGGGTCCCGTGCTTGCGAAGGCGGTCGCGGCGACGTTCAAGCGCCGCTCGACCACGTTGCCCGGCTCGATCCCCCTGGGCTTAAGCGAGGAGTTCGGACGCGACGCCACGAAGCAGGCGCAATGGAAGGGCTTCGTGCGCAAGAGCGCGCTCGACGCCACCGGCCTTCAACTGGCAGAGGCGCTCGTGGTGGCGCGGGAATTTCTCATGCCTCTGGCGGACGCCCTCGTCCAGGGGACTGCGTTCGACACGTCGTGGCCCGCTGGCGGGCCGTGGCGTTCCCTTAAGTAACCTATCTGCCAGACGGATGAAGTTGAGCAAGAGCGAAGGCCGAGTCGGGGCTGGAGTTGCCGCATCCTTTGCTGTCCGGCATCGAACCCGCAGGTCACCCTGGAAGTCGTCCGGCTCCTCAAGGTATGCAGGCGACCCAAGAGCCGGGCGCAGCTTCAAAAGGCGCTCAAGCTCAAGGACCGGGAGCACTTTCGGAAGGCTTACCTCAACCCGGCCCTGGAAGGCGGCTTCATCGAGCGGACGATCTCCGACAAGCCCCAGAGCCGGATGCAGAAGTATGTCATTACGCCATCAGGCTTGGTGCAGATCGAACCACCAGGATCGCATCGCGGCAAGCCCAAGCGTGGATAAGAGGAGATGCCTGCCGTGTCCGAGCGTTCCGCTCCCACGTAAGCCGGGAATACTCTCCGCAGCGCGGAGAGATTATCGTGACAGCGTTGCGACTATTCATTCGCTGAGCCACCCCTACGCCCTGACCGCGATCTCGGGGAACGCCTTGTCGTAATCCTCGCGGAGGCGGCCAGGCACCATCCGCAGGTAAATCTTGGTCGTGTCGATGCAGGCGTGCCCAAGGAACTCTTGGACATGGCGGATGTCGGCGCCGCGCTGGAGCAGATGGACGGCGATGCTGTGGCGGAACAGATGCGGGTGGATGCGGCGCTTGAACCCCAGCCGTTTGCTCAGCGCCCGCAGGTACGGGTACAGCGACGCCAGCGACAGCGCCTTGCCGTAGGTCTTGCCCAGCAGGAGGACGCCGTGGTCAGGCCCCCGAAGGAACGAGCGCCGCAGGGCCATGTAGTCCCGAAGCGCGCCCAGCGTCCCCCGCATCAGGGGCAGGACGCGGACTTTGCTGAACTTGCCACGGACGCGGACGCAACGGTTCTCAAGGTCGATGTCGGCGACCTTCAACTCGATGCTCTCGGTGATCCGCAGGCCGCAGCCGTAGAGCAGTTCCAGGTGCAGGCGGTTGCGCAGATCGACCGCGCTGCGCCGGGGCAGATGGTCGAGGATGCGGGAGACCTCCTCCTCGGTCAGCGGCGGCTCGGGCAGCGGGGCCTCGTCCTCGTCCGGCGTCTGGAGGTAACGGGCGGGGTTGACCAGCACCTTGCCGCGCTCATGGAGCCAGGAGAAGAACTCCCTGACGCTCAGCAGGTACGCGCACTTCGTCCCATGGGCGACGCCCCTGCGCGACAGACTCGTCGCATAGCCCGTCAAGTCCTTGGGCGCGACGGCCGTGAGCCTGACGATCCGCCGACGGCGCAGGAACCGCGAGAGGTAGTCGAGGCGTTGCGCGGCCGAAGCAAGCGTCCTTGGCGAGGCGTTCTGGACGCGGCGGGTTTCGAGGTACTCGGCGATGGCGTCCCGGAGGAGCATGGCCTACGCCCTCGGGTGCGCCATGCGGCAGGTGCTACGGAGTTCCTCCAGATGGATGGGCGTATAGCGCGCCGTCGTCGAGAGGCGGTCATGGAGCATCAGCTCGTTGACCGAGCGCAGGTTGCATCCGCCGTTGAAGAGGAGTTTGGCGAAGGTCACCCGCAGGCCATGGGGCGTCAGGGTCTTGTCGGCCAGTTCGGTCAGGTCGGGGCTCTCGGCGACGGTCTGGGCGTGCAGGGCGAAGAGGGCCTCGTTGACCTGATGGCTCAGGGAGCCGTTGCGCTTGCTGATGAAGAGGCGGTCGGAGCCAGCGCTCTGGAAGCGCGGGCGCGCCGTCTCGATGTACGCCTTGGCGACCAGCATGGCCCAGTGGGCGACGGGCAGGACGCGCCCCGTTCGGCCCTTCTCTTTTTCCACGCGAATCTCGTCGCGCTTGAAGTCGAGGTCGCCGACCTTCAGGTCGAAGAGGCCGCCGCGGCGGCGTCCCGTGGCGATGGCGAGCGCAAAGAACGCGAGGTTCCTGAACTCGATGGCCCATTTCAGTTTCTTCGGCGGGGTCTCCACGACCCGCTTGGCCTGCGTCTGGAGCAACGCCGTGGCCTCCTGCAACGACAAGTAGTCGCGCTTCGTCACGCCGCGAGGCGTCTTCGGCAGGACGAGGCGCTTCGAGACATCGACCGGCAGGACGTTCGTGCGCTCCAGGAACCGGTAGTAGGTCTTGAGCGCCGAGAGCCGCTTGGCCTGCGCCGACGGCGAGAGGCGTTTGCCCTTCGGGGTTCGGTGCTCGTCGGCGACGTGACGCTGGTAGGCTTCCAGGTCGGCGGCGGCGGCCTTCAGCGGGTCGAGGCGGCGGGCCTGAAGCCAGCGCCAGAACGTCAGCAGGAGATGCTTCTGCTTATGGAGCGAACGCGGGCTGAAGCGGGCCTCGCGCTCCTGGAGGTAGTCGCGCATCGTCGGCGGAAGGCGCTCGTATTCGGCCAGCATCGGTTTCTACTCCTACAACGCGGCGGGATAGGTCAAGAGCGGCGCAATTTGAGGAGGGGGTACCTCGCCCCGCCGCCAACTCGCCAACTTGGGCTTAACCCACGACAGCGCCAGGGATTAAATTGGCGAAATCGCCCTCGCCAACTTTCGCCAACTCGCCAACTTCCCGAAGCCGGATCGTCGGCATGGACGCCGTCGGCGCCCCGCCAGGCGTAACGCGGTACTTGCGCAGGCGACCCCGGCCCCCGCGAGGGCTGAGGACGTACTCCAGCGCCAGCAGTTCAGCCAGGGCGGCGCGGAAGGCGTGCCGGGTCCAGCCCGGCCGCAGAACCTCCAGGTCGCGGATGGTAAAGGTTCCGGCGCCCCTGGCCCGCAACGCGGCCAGCAACTCGCGGGTCTGGCCGGTGAGGCTGTCCTGAGCGCGCTCGACATGCGACCCAGCCAGCCGCCTGGCGACCTCGAAGTCGCGCACGTCGGCGACCACGAAGTCGCCATCCTTCAACCGCTGGTGCTGGTGCAGGAGCGCGGACGCCTCGATCAGCGCCAGGAAGCGTTCCTGTTCCCTACGATGCCTGACGCTGGTCGCGGGGAACGCGATGCGGTCGGCGAAGGGGATCAGGACGGGACGGCACTCCAGCAGCCGCTGGGCGTTGCGGTGCAGGGCGACGATCCGCGCCCGCGTGCCGCTGCTGCCCCAGAACGCCGGGTCGGCTTTGGCCTTGCGCTGGGCCTCCAAGACCTTCTCGGTCTGCTCGGGCGACTCGTCCACGGGCAGGTCGTAGCAACGGGACAGCAACTGGGCGTCGAGGCCGCCCGCCGTGCTGGTCAGGACGGAGACGGGGCCTTTGGCCTCGACGAACTCCGTCCGCGTCCCGCCCGTCGCGAAGTCGCGCTGGACATGCGACAGGGACAGCGCGCCCCGCGTCTTCAAGACCCGCAACGCGACGATGACCTCGGAGGTCAGGGAGTCGGCCTCGTCGAGCAAGACCAACTTGTTCCGCAGCGCGTTGCCGTTCTGGTAGTACAGGGCCGAGTCGGTCAGGCGGCTGACATGGATGAGTTCCTCGGGCGGCGTCAGTTCCGCGATCACGTCCAGGCCGTGGCTCTTCCCCGCCCCCGCCGAGGCCCGCGAGGCCGCCCAGAGGGGGTCGGGGAGTTTCCTGCTCAGCGCCACCATATAAAGGAGGAGTTTGGCGTCGTCCTCGCCCACCCAGCCCAGCGCGTCCAGGTCGGCGCGGATGGCGTCCAGCAGGTCGGCCCGTTTCAGGAGCGCGAGGGCTTGGGCGCGATCCTCAGCGGTGATGCTGGCGGCGGGCGAGGCTTTACCCGACGGGTTGAGCAAGGCGTCCTGGAGACGGCGAACCTCGTCCAGCAGGCGGAGCAGATGCTCCTCGACGGCCTCGAACGGCACCTTCGTCCTGATCGCCGCCGACTCCGCGAAACGCCGCCGCTGGGCGGCGACGGCGAGGTCGAAGCGGTCGCGGTGCAACTCGCCGCCGCGCTGGATGCCGACCTCCAGCCGCGTGTCGGCGTCGAGGCTGACCTCGACGGTATACGTCGCCTCGCCGCCCTTGAACGTCGCCCGTTCGGCGCGGCGGTCATGGTTGACCAGTTCCAGCGGCGGGATGCTGGGGTCGGCAAGGGCGGCAGGCTCGGAAGGCGTTGGCTCAACGGGAACCGCTGCGGGGACGGGCGTAGGCTCGGGAACGGGCGTCGGCGTCCCGCCGGTAATCTCGGCCTTGGCGTCCTCCTCTGCTGCTGTCGGCTTCGTGGCGGTCGGCTTCGGCTCGATGGCAACAGGCGCGGCGGCGGGCTTCTCTTCGGCGGCGGCAGGCTCGACAGGCGCCACCGTCTTCGGCATCCGCTGGCGTTCGACGGCGATGCCGACGGCCTCCAACGCCGCCGCGATTTCCTTCGCCTGCCGTCGGCAGATGATGATGGCCGAGCGCACGCCCGCGTCGGCCAGACGCTGGGCGTTCCGCCGAGCGTCCTCCAGGCCCCGCAGGAGCAGGACGTTACGCTCACCCTGCTTGAAGCGGTACCCCGCGTGGCGGATGGAGTCGGTTACGACCAGATGGTCGAAGGCCGTCGCGACGTTCGGCCCGAGCAGGCCCTGAGCAGGCTCCGTCAGGTTGCGGCTTACGGAGTTCGTGCCGTCGCCGCCGACGGCGAACAGATCCACGACGGCGCCGCGCTCGTCGTAGGCGGGCAGGACGGCCGCGTTGGCGATGCGAGTTCCTTGAAGGGCGCGCTTGGCGTCCTTCGGAAGCGCGTCGCGGAAGCCCGAAGGCAGGAACCCAATCTGAAAGGTCTCGACGAAAACCGCGTCGTCCGCGTTCAGCGCGCCAAGGGCTTCGAGGCCCGCCCCTTCGGCCAGTCGCTGGCGGGCGTAGCGATGCAGGTCGCGGAGAAGCCGCGCCGTGATCCCGGCGGGGGACGGCTCCGCCGCCGCCTTCAGGACGGCCTTGTCGAGACCCAGTTGGGCGAGGAGCTTCTCGTTCGTGCGCGCCATCTCGAACTCGACGCGCACGGCCTGGTGGGCGACGCCCAGCGCCTTCAGCGCCGCCGAAAGGGCCTTGAGGCGACGGACGAGGTACGAGCAAGCGACGACCTCGCGGCCCTTGAGCCAGTCGGCCAAGGGCGCCAGGACGGCGCTGTCCTCGGCTAGCACGACCCCGCGCCTGCCCGCCCGCGCCAAGCGCAACATCAACAGCGGCGCGTCGGCGACGACGAGCGCCTCGTTATCGGCGAGGTCGTGGGCGCAGGCGATCCCGGCGCGCGCCGTCGCGAAACCGTGGCGATTCTGCGCGGGCGCGAGCTTCACCAGCCCGACGACGCGCTCCGGTTCGCGTGGATCGAAGGCCGGGATCAGGATGCCGTCCGTCGCCAGCGCGCTGCGGCCCTTGCGCGGCAGCAAGCCCAGCCCGGCCAGCGCCGCGCGCTGCGCGCCGTCCAACCCGTCGAGCAGATCCGGGCCGCTCGCGCCAAGCCGGTACGCGCGCCAGACGGCGGCGTCGCCGACCCCGTTATCGCGAAGGAACGCCTGCGCGGCCGCGTCGGCGGCGAGGAGCGCGGCGGCGCGTTCGGAAATCAGGTTGAGGAGGGAATCGTGCGGCTCACGCATGGCGGCGACCCTCCTTCCACTCGTTGCGGAGGGCTTCCCGGCGCGTACCATGCGCCGCAGGCCGCTCCGTGGTCACAACACGGGGTGCGCTTAGGGGCGCCGGGGAGTCGCAAGCTCTCCGGCGTTCCGCTTCTTTAGGAATTCTATGGTCCTCGTCGAGGAAAAAATAGGGCCGAGCCGAGAGAAGTTGGCCGCCTTCCCCGAAGTCATTTTTTCGCAACGGGTTACAGGCCAGAAAATTCCAGCGCGCCGGGCGCGCGCGACATCGTGGCGAAGCTATGGGAGCGTGGACGCTCATCACGCATCCTCGCTTTCCAGGCGCCCCGACTCCTCCAGCGTCAGGGTCTTGCCGTCGTACTGCGCGGCGTACTCGTGGTCCACAGGTTCCGTTGAGGGATGAGGGCTCAGCAACTCACCCGGTGGAATCACCACGCGGCAGACCTCGATCTCGACGCCCATGGTGATGCTCGACAGGAACTCCGCGTCCTCGAAGGCGCGCTCGCGCGTCGGCCAGAGCGTGGCGCTCGGCTCGCGGCGTCCGTCGGCGAGCCGGTACACGGCCAGCCAGCCTTCAAGGACTGCATCAAACCTTGGTTCAACGGGCAGGAGGTGCTTCACGAGCCACCTCGATCTACTCGCTCTTTGTAGCGCTGCCGCCGAACGTCAATGACCTTGGGGTTTAGGAATGTTGCCACGGTGCGCTTGATGATCTTCGAGTCAGACATGAAATCCTTGACCATCGACCGGAAGGCGTCTTCGCCGTCGGAGCAGAGCATCGTGGCCAAGCCTGCCTCGTCTGGTACGGGGTTTTCGGGAACGCGCCCAGCCGCCGTCGCCGCAGTCGTCCAGATGTCCGCAGCCAGCCCCACCAGCCTGCCTGCCTCCTCGGGCTTCAACTGTCCGAAGCCCGCCATGCCGAGCGGAGAGGGTGGAATCGGCGCGGACGAGGGAGGTTCGGTAAGGTTAGGCGAGGAAGGGAGAGGTAAGGTAGGGAGAGGGGCATTGCCGCAAGCCTTGCCCGGCGCATTGCTCTGAGGACTGCTCCGAGCATTGCTACGAGCTTCGGCAGGCGCGTCGCGGTCGTACCGCGCCAAGGAAGCTTTCCTTGCTTTTTCACTTCGTGCCTTAGCGCCCACCACCCACGTCTGGTGCAGTTCCCACTCGTGGAGTAGGAGCGTCCCTTCCCCATCAATATCGACCCATCCTGTCTCGACCAAGGTCTTGACCAGCTTCCCCGGCGTACCTGCCCATCTCGCCGCCCGCTCGATCTCGTGCTTGGAGAGGCCCGTCAGCCGCCCTTTCGTTCGGTGCTCGGTGGCGAACGACCAAAGTCGTAGGAGGGCAAGAACGCCTTCGACGCCCAGCTTCGTGGAGAGCCTGATGGTCTTCGGGTGGTCCCAAAAGGTGCTGTTGAGCCGGAAGTCGCTCATCGCGCGGTCCCCCGGCGCGAAACCGTGGCCGCAGACCGGCAGGCGCGGCTCTTGTCTCGTAGGGCCTTCAGCACCGCGTCAAGGTCGTACCGGATGACCTTTCGATTCACTCGCAGGCAGCACGGGATGCACCCGCATCGGGTCCAGGCGTTTACAGTGTTGACCGAGACCCCAAGCCGATCTGCGAGCGTCCGGGCGTTGATGAGCTTCATGCGTGGCCCTCGTGAACTAACTCATCTCACGATTACCACGGCGGGTTGATGCGTATCGACGCGCATACGCACGGATACGCGCGTATACGCTAAGATTTCTTGCGGGCGGCGTTCCTGGCGTCGCGCTGCCGAACGCGCTCTCGGAACTTGGCCTCATCGACGAGACAGTAGCCGGTATCCGAGTCCTTACCCGCCTTCACCTCTGTCCATCGTTGCGCAGTTGAGAGCGACACGCCGTATTTCTTACATGCATCCATCCTGGGAATGGTGCCCGAATCGGTTGGCGAGGTGGCTGGGACTTGAGGTTCAAGTTCATTCGGAATCATTGTAAGTATCGCCCGTGCCCGCCGCAGATCGAGCAGGACCTTCTCCGCTTCCTGCTTCACGAGTTGCCGACAGTCCTCTGGGGCGAATTGCTTGGCATCGCGAACGAGCGCGGCTTGGTTCGTGAGGAACGGATGCAATTGCAGGTCCACATGCGAACGGAACCAGGGGCGCAGCGGCGTCAACGCAACCTCCAGGTTGGCGATGCGCTCATCCTGTGCCTTTCGTAAATCCTCAAGGCGCAGGGCATAGACTGGGTCCAACTCGTTGTAGATGGCCACGGCCTTGGATTCGACCTGTGCCTTGTCCTTGACCTCGGCAAGTCGTTGCTCTTCAGGCGTCCGGGACTTGCCCTTCCGGATGTTGGGCCTCACGAACCCTGAGCGCCGTCGCTGCTCGACTTCTGCCTCCAGTTCCTCGCGGGCGCGGCGGCAAACTACCCCCCACTTGGCGGCGTCGCGTTCAGGTAGCTGCTCCGGCGTCCTAATCTCCTCGATCATCGTGATGATGCTGTCGATCATCGTCGTCGTCGGGATCATTACCGTCGGGATCGCCGCCCCAATCATCACCGGGTCCGCTGCCGGGATCGTCTCCGGCAACGTGGACGATTTCGATTCTTCAGGAGGTCGCGCCGTCGGCTCCGATTCTTCGGCATCAATTGAAATCTCATCGGGCTCGCCCGGCTCCAGTACATCTTCGTCATCATTTTTCATGGCGACTGACTCCTTCCGATTGGTAACAAAAATCCCCAAAGCACAGTTAAGTGCCATCGTTTTGACCTCGGATCGAATGATCGAAGGGAAAGGAACTACAGAATTACTATGGGTGGCAGGTCAGACGAGACTTTTCGCATGGCCCGGCTCCATTACCTGGAAGGTAATGATTATTGCCTGGCGGGCCTGTTAGGTCAACCGAATCGAATGGCTGTTGGGACCAGCCGCATACTCCACGCCGCGATGCGCTTAGACATCCAACCCTGCGCCGTGCTTGCGTAGCCATTCCTTGCGCTCACGATAGTCGGGCATCACCTTGTCCACTTCGTTCCAGAAGGCATCGGTGTGATCGAGTACGTGGAAGTGGCAGAGTTCGTGCACGACGATGTAATCGATGATGGTCTGCGGAGCCATCATGCACTTCCAGTGGAAGGCAAGATTCCCCTTCGGCGAACAGGTGGCCCAGCGCAGGTTGAGTTCCCTGACCTGGACCTTCCGGGGCGCGACGCCTACCTTCGGCGCATAGTAGGCCACCCGCTTCGAGATGCGGTCCATGCCGCGCGCGACGTAATAGTCGCGGAAAGCGGCCTTCGCGGCGGCGACCGAACCCCGGTCCACCAGGTCGCGGCGCAAGGAAAAGCGACCGCCGCTCAGCAATAGCGGCGCTTCCTGGTCGGCCACGAGCAACAGGCGATACGACCGGCCCAGGTAGAGAAACCCTTCGCCGTTACGGTATTCGCGCAGCACGCGCGTGGCGTTGAGGTCGCGCCATTCGGCGAGATTCTTGTATATCCAATACTGCTTGGCCTCGACCAAATCCTCGATGCGCTCGTCGGGAATCGCGTGGGGCGCGCGGACGAGCACTCGGCCGTCACGCTCGATGACGATATCGGCCGTGGCGCGGGCGCTGCGCAAGAGCCGGTAGGGGACAGGGTTCTTCTTCGGGATGCTCATGGGATCAGCTCGTGGTGCCTCTTCTCGGCCAGTTTGACGATCTCCACCGCGACTCGCTCGTGCCGCTCGGTCAGCCCCGGAATGTCGGCCAACAGAATCTGCGTGTCGATCTCGCCCCTCAGCTTCCGTACCTCGATGGGCTTCTTCCAGAAGTCGATGATGTCGATGGTCGCCTGTAGCGTATCGACGACGGCGCTCATCAGCCCCTTCAACCGCTGCTTGTACTCCGAAGGCACGTCGCCGCCGTCGAAGGCAAGCTGAACCACGTAGTCGAAGAACGTGGCGGCCTCCCTGGAAAGCCCGTCGCTTCCGGCTTGCCGCCCCTCCGTCGCTTCCAGGCGGAGTTGCTCGTAACCTACGGACAGGGCCTCCCAGTTGTTTCGATGCTCCTGGATCAGCCGCTCCAGTTTCTCGCTGAGACGCTTATAAAAGGCCGGGTCCTCGTCGAAGTGAACGGTGCAGTGTTTGCGGATCGCGTGCTCCATCTCGCTCGCCTTGGCCTCGGGATCGCCTTGGGCGTGCTTGCGCACGTTGGCGATGAAGTCCTCGGAGAGCAGTTCGATGGGCGGAATCCTCGGGTTGATGCCCAGGTCGATCAGGTGTTCGTTAATCAACGCCTTCACCTTCGCGCCCGCGTCGGCGATGTCGAGCGAATCGTCCTTGAAGCGCTCCTTGACCATGCGCAACAGGTATCCAAGGCGCCGCGCGGGTCCGCGATAGGGATGCCCCGCAGCGTTGGGCAGGATCAGGTTGAGGCTCTGGAGGAACTTCTTCAGGTACACCTCGAAGTCCGCACGGCGCTTGATATCCTGCATCGCGCCGACCGCCGCGTGCACTACCGCGATCTCGGCTTGCGGCGTCGGCAACGTCCCTTTCAGGAACGCTTCGATGTCAGAAATGCCCGCCGCAATGAAGTGGTGGAGAAGCCGCTGATACCGTTCTTCAAGGATCGGCACTTCGGTCAGCAGGCTCTTGAGGCCCTGCGCGATGTCCACGGCATCTTCCTTGGCGTAGATTCGCAGCGCATCGGTCAGGTGGTTGGCCAGGCCGATGTAATCGACGATAAAGCCCCGGTGCTTGTTCCGGCTCACGCGGTTCACGCGGGCAATGGCCTGCAACAGATTGTGCTCGCGCAGGCGCTTGTCGATGTACATGACCTGCTCCACCGGCGCGTCGAAGCCCGTCAGCAACATGTCGCAAACGATCAGGAACGCGATGCCCGTCAGGTCCTTGTCGGGATCGTCCAGGTCGAAGGGTTTACAGAAGTTCTGCACCGCGTTCCAGCGTTTGGCCTCCTTGCGCGCCTCGGTGATCGCGGCCAACTCGTTCGTTGGATCGGAAGACACCACGACGACGGCCTTCAGGAATTCGATGCGCCGCACGAGGTCCGCGTCGGGCTTCGGCTTGACCCGCTCGCGGTCCAGCCGTTCGGCGAGCGCCTTGCGGATGGCCTTCTGGTAGCGCAGGGCGGCGAGTTTCGAGTGGCAGACGACTTGCGCCTTGAAGCCGTCCGGCAGGATGTTGTCTATGTAGTGGTCAACCAGGTCGCGGGCAATGGCCGCGATGCGCTTCTCCGCTTCGAGAATATCTCCGCTCGCGCCGTACTTCTTCTTGATCGCTTCGATCTCCTCATCCGTGCGCTGGCGGAAAAGGTCCTCGAACTTCGTGTCGAAGCCGTGCTTGTCCTTCAGCGCCGTATCCGCCGTGCGGCCTTCGTAGAGGATTTGCAGGGTCGTGCCGTCGCGTACCGCGTCCATCAGCTTGTAGGTGTCGATGTACTCCCCGAACCGCTTCACCGTGCGCTTAGTGCCGTATTGCTCTGAGATCAGGGGCGTGCCGGTAAAGGCGATGCGCGCGGCCTGCGGGAACGCCTCGAACAGGTTGTCACCCAGGTCGGAACTTTGCGTGCGGTGAGCCTCGTCGATCATCAGCAGGATGCGCTCGGACGGGTTGACCACGCCGAACGTATCCCCTGAGGGCACCTTCCCGTAGCTCGCCAGCGCTTCGGCGACGGTCGTGGGCAACTCTTCGGCGCGATCCATGAACTTGTGAACCATGACCATGTTCACGTCCGACGCCTCGCTGCTCAAGTGTTCGCGTAGTTGGGCGGTGCTCTCGATGACGTTGACCTTGCCGCCGATCAGTCTGGCCGTGCCCGCAAGCTGCGTCTCCAGGTCGATGCGGTCGTTGACCAGCACAATCTTGATGTCCACGAGGTCCTCCGAGGCGCGCAGCATCCGTGCCACGAAGACCATCGTGAGCGACTTGCCGGAGCCTTGCGTGTGCCAGACCACGCCCGAACGTTCCTCGGGGGTCTTCCCCTTGCGCAGTCGCTCCACGATCCGGCGCGCGGCGCGGTACTGCTGGTAGCGGCAGACGACCTTCACGCGCTGGCCGGAATCCGTATCCATGAACACCGTGCAGGTCCGCAGCACGTCCAGCAGGATGTCGGGAGCCAGCAGCCCCTGAATCAACCGCTCCTGTTCGCGCACGGGGCCTTCAGGCAGGCTTGCCCGACTCTCCGGCCCCAGGTCTTTCCAGGCATGGAAATGCTCGTGGCCGGACGTGAGCGTGCCAAACTCGGCCTGCTCGCCGCACGTGCGGATCAGCAGGAGGTTCGAGTAGAACAAGCGCGGCTCGCCTTCGCGCAGACCGGCAGCGGCGGTCTCGGGCCGGGCGTTGCGGTAGCGCAACAATTGCTCGAATGCGGCGTGCATCGGGTTGGCCGTGGTCGCATCCCCGATCTTCGCCTCCACCACCACGAGCGGGATGCCGTTCACGAAGAGCACGAGGTCCGGGATGATGCAGGTCTTCACGCAGCCGGGCGTCTCGATGCGGAACTGGTTGATGGCGTGAAAGGTGTTCCGTTCGGGATGGGTGAAGTCGATCAGTTGGACCACCGGGTCCGCTTCGCCGGTAAGCTCGTTGACATCCACCTGCGCTTTGAGGAAGAGTGCCTGAACGGTCTCGTTGGCCTCCAGGAGCGTACGGTTGGGCTGCCGTTGCATCTGGTCGCGCAGGTCGTCAAGCTGGCGGTCGGTGAGCCACGCCTTGCCATCGGCGGTTTGATTGAGGCCCCGCACGGCCTGGCGGAACACTTCGGGCAGGAACCATTCCCGGAAGGTATGGCGCTGGCTCGCCGCCGGATCGGACGGGATGTGCCCGTGCCCCTGGTCGATGACGGTCCAGCCCAGCGCGGCGAGCCAATCCAGGAACGGCTTCTCGACATGGAGGTACTCGGACATCCCGGTCCTCTCCCGGCCCGAACGAATAGGCTACGGCCCTGGCTTAGCTAACTCCTAACCCTTTGTATTCACTTGCGTTGTGCGTTTGGGGCTGTCCCGAGAAAGCTAAAAAGAGAGCTAACGCTGCGCTCCCGAAGCCCGGTTAGCTAACTCCCAGATTGCCCTGTTGGCCAGCCAAGACCCAGACCGCCCCTGGACCTCGCCCCTCACAGTCGAGTACCCCTTTGCGCCGCATTTCCTGGAACAGGTTTCTGATCCTGTTGGTCTTCTGTTCAAGGGAGAGCGCGTCGGGGAGCTTCTCCCGGAGAAACTTGTCCAGGTCCTCGCGCTTCGAGGGACCGAACTTTTCCAGATACGAGATTACCAGAGCCTTGTAGTGTTCCTTGTCCAAGCCCCGGTTCTTGATGTACTCCGCCTTCGTGTCCGTGGCGATAGCGATCCTTGAGGAAACAAACACGTTAAACTTGCGTCCCTCGACCAGCTTGCGAGACCTCAGACGCTTCAAGGTCTCATCGTCCACCGCGATGCGCTTCTGTACCTTGTCCAGGGCGATGACATCCATCAAGGTCAGGTCCGCGTCGCTCAGCAGCAGCCTGGTGTAGTTCTCGTCCAGCACGTGACCCGTCAGCCGCACGGCCACCTGCCCCGGGTCGGTCAGGTCGTAGTCCGGCATCGGAAAGCTACGCTCGCGCTGGCGGTTGAACATCCGTTTGATGCCGCTGCCGATGGTGTCGATCATGTTCAGGTTCACCATCGCCTGCGCCAGGAAGGCGTTCCGGTACACGTCCGGCGGGGCGTCCCGCTGGATCATCGCCTCCACCGAGCCGGGCAGGAACGAGCCCCGGTTGGTGAACAGCAACGACTCCGGCGTCTCCACCACGTTGATCCGGCCCCCCTGGGCGTAATCCTGGTGCGCGATGCAGTTGTGCAGGGTCTCGCGGATCACCCAGGGATCGTACTGCGTCAGTTCGTGCGGGAACAGGGTCCCGCTCGGCAGTTGGCGGACGGTGAGGTTGCGGATCGCGGCCAGCACTTGGTCACTCGCGAGGATCAGCGGCGGGTCGAAGTGCCGGTAGTCCTTATCCTGGCCATGCTCGTCGCGTAAGACCCACGTGATGCGTGCCTGCGCGGGGGAGAGCTTGGGAGCCGCTTCCGCCTTGCCCAGCAGCAGCAGGGCCGCGCGCGTCACCGCGCCGTTGACGCACACCTTGGCTTTGTTCAGGAACGTCGCGTCGTCCCAACCGTCCACCTCGGCGGCGTGCGGCGGATGCTTCTCCTTGTATTGGGTGCGCGCGAAGGCCAGGGCTTGCGGATCCAGGTCGGCCAGCGTCGCCCCCGCGACGGTCTGGATCGACCAGTCTTCCCGGACCGCCTGCCCGCGTATCCGCTCAAGCTCTTCGAGATTGAGCGGCCCCAGGGATTCGCCGTCGCGGCCGTAGTAGTGCCCCTTCCATGAAGTTGGCTGGCCGCGTAGGGCGGCGGGAATCTCGAAGAGCAGTACGCGGCCGTTGGGATGCGCCAGTTCGTGGATCTCCACGAACGTCAAGCGCCCGGAGGTTTGGTCGGCGACCGTCTTCTTCAACGCATCGAGCGCCGTGCGGGAGTTCTTGAAGGTCGTCCCCACGATCCGGCGCGGCGGTAGGTTGGTCACGCCGAAGACCAGCCAGCCCTGGGGCTTGCCTTTCAGGTTGGCCTCGTTGCTCAACGCGGAAAAGTATTCGCCCAGTTTCTCAAGATCGTAGCCCGTCTTGGCTTCCTTGAACTCCACCCACTCCGTCTCGGCAGGGAGCGCCAGGAGTTCGTCGAGCTTGGCGCGGAGTTCGTCGGGCGTCATGCGGAGGCGGGCTCCGGCTCCGTTGCCTTCACCCGTACGCGGCCTGTCAGGAGATCGTGCATCAGACCGTGCTTGAGGTGGCGGAGCTTAGCAAGGTGAGTATGTGAAGTTATGACGAGTTGATCTTCGGCGAATAGCCTCTCGATAATTCGTGACTGCTCATTGGGGTTGCAGAAGGGGAAAATCAAACGTTCCATAACTGTGTTGTTAAGGCTGGGCATTGTCGTCCCGACCGCCATTCCAGCGATTTGACGTTGAATCAGGTCATGCCGATAGGCACATGCAGCATAATCAGCCCTAAGATCACAGCTACCAAGACGGAGCATAAAGCAGCCGGTTCCGCACACCCAGCCCTCCTGGGACTCCTTGATTGCCGCTGCTCGTGAGAGATCGCCTCGCCTTGCGATGACCACATCACCAACTCGCATCCGATGGCGGGACAATTCTTTCGCCTTGTCCTCCTCAACCTTGGCGATTTGATCGGTCCAGACCAGCCCATCGTTAATGTCTTGCGGCATCACAACGGGCACACCTTCCTGTTCGTATTCATACGCATGAAGCTGGCTACCAAATGGTCCAGTTTGTAGGTGGCCTCCGCATTTCATCAGGATTACCCCAAGCAGAATCCCTTCCCACTCCTTCGGTATCCACCCAAGCGCGGATTCCTTGTAGAGGTGCGGGGCCTCGTCGCGCGGGGGCGGAGGTGGCCGTCGGGCGTGACGCCGCGCGTGAACAGGTCGTGCATTAGCCCCGCCTTCACCTGCCGCAACTTCTCGATCAGCGCCTCCGTCTGCTCAATCGCCTCATCCACCGTCGAAAGAATCTCGGCGATGCGCCGCTGCTGAAGCAATGGCGCTAGAGGGATTCGAGTCGAAGCGATCGCTGAGGAGGACAAGCCGTAGCGAGTGGACCCATTGGCAAGCCGGGAATAATACGTGGCGGTGGTTTTGGTGGCGAGTTGCATCGCCAAATAGATAGGATGAATCGCTTTCCGATTCGGCCTGATGAGTGCGAGATGGTATCCGCACACCAATTTTGGGATATCGTCCAGGACCACCGCTGGGATTCCTATGTCGTCCGGCGTTTCGGAGTCCTTAGTGATTATCACATCACCCTTTTCGATTCCGAAGCGTTCGACTTCAGCATGGGAAGCAGATGCGTCCATATAGGCTCGGTCGGCGGTAACGTAGCCACCGTTGCCATACACATCCATGTAGTTGCACAACCGGACTGCCAATTCGCCCGGTGTTGATTTCTTATCAACGTTACTGAAGCGAATATCCGCAACGTCGGCAAGTTTCACATTGGGCCACTCACTCATACCCCAACTCCACCAGATACCCCTTCAGCTTCTCCGCCGCCGCGTCGCGCCGGGCTTCGATCTTCCGGGCGGTGACGGCATACTTCGCGTGCAGGTTCTCCAGCGCGGCCGTGCAGGCACGTAAGTCCGCGCGCAGGTAGCCCTCGTAGGTCTCGATCAAGACGCGGTGGAGCCGGTCGAGGATCACGCGGCGAGCCTCGTCGCGGTCTATCTTGCCGCGCGCGGCGGCGACCAGTTCCTCCTGCTTCCGCTCCATGGCGCGCAACTCGGCCTTAAGTTGCCGGGCCTCGTCCTCCAGCGCCTTGTGCCGCGCGAGGCGCGTCTCGGCGGCGGCGGCCTTGTCGGCGTAGGCTTGCCCGTCCCCCGCCTCCTGCTCCTTCTTGGCGAGCTTCAGCCGGGCCTTGGCCTCCTTCAGTTCCGCCTTGAGCCGCTTGACCTCCTCGCCCGGCAGCACGCCCGTCTCGTCGCTGTCCTCGTACTCCTCCTCGTCCGCCGCCGCGAAGAGCGCGGCCAGTTCCGCCAGCCGCATCCGCTTCGTTTCCATCTCTTCGAGCACCTCCGGGAATTGGCTCTGGAGGATGTCGTCGTCGGGGATCAGTTCCGGCCCCCAACCGCTGAAGGCGATAGACTTGAGTTCGGGCTTGAAGATGCCCAAGTAGTTAGCCAACGCGCCGCGAACCTGGTGCTCGGACAGCAACGCCTGCCGGGCGAAGGCCGTGCCGATGCTGGCCAGAAGCTGGCGGCGCAGGTCGTACACATTCCCCCGCTTCCCGTTGCGCGGCGCGAGCGCCTCCAGCAGCGGCAGGCTCTCCTTCCACCAGCCGTCCAGCCTCTCCAGGAACGCGCGGTGTGCCGCCGCCACGCCGGGATCGGTCTTCGACAGTTCCGCCAAGGCGCGGCGCTCGGCGACGGCGGGCGCGAAGTCGGCATAGTGCGCGTCCTTCTCGCGCGGGACGAAAACACGTTCGCGCAGCCCGGCATAGTTCTTCCAGTACCGGCCCAGGGCCTCGATCTCGACCACGGGCACGCCGCCGTGCAGGTGCGCCCTCACGTCGTGGGGTTCTGGCGGCGGAGCGTTATCGACGTAGCGGCGGATGTTGCAGTTGAACTCTTCGGCGGCGATCTCGCTCACCGGCACCCGCCTCGCGTAGCCGGGCACGTCCTTCATCGTGCGGTAGACGTGGACAATCTTCGAGATGTCCTCGGGGCGCAGGAAGTTTTGCGCCTTACCCTCGCGGTATTCGCGGTCGGCGTTGATGAAGAAGACGTGCTTGCGTTCGGCGGCGTCCTTCTTGTTCATCACCAGGACGCAGGCGGGAATGCCGGTGCCGTAGAAGAGCCCCGCAGGCAGCCCGATGACGGCCTCCAGCCAGCCCCGTTCGATGAAGTGCTTGCGCGCGTCCTTCTCGTCGCCGCCCCGGAAGAGGACGCCGTGCGGCATGATGGTGGCCATCCTCCCGTCCGCTTTCAGCACGGCGAGCATGTGCTGCACGAACATGAGGTCGGCCTTCTTGCCCTTCTCGGGCATCCAGACGCTGAAGCGGCCCGGATACTCGATGTCCTTCTTGATGTAGTTCTGGCTGAACGGCGGATTCGCCAGGACGCGGTCGTACCTCTTCAGTTCGTTCTTCTCGTCCTTGTGTTGGGGGCGGCGGATGGTGTCTTCCTGCCGGATGTCGGCGTGCGCGATGCCGTGCAGGAGCATGTTCATCTTGCAGATGGACCAGGTGGTGCCGATGCTCTCCTGCCCGAAGAGGGACAGATCGCGCGGATCGCCGCCGCACTCGTGGATGTAATCCCGCGTCTGGATCAACATGCCCCCGGAGCCGCAGGTGGGGTCGTAGACGCTCATGCCCGGCTGGGGATCGACGATCTCGACGAGTGTGCGCACCACTTCGGCGGGGGTGTAGAACTCGCCCGCCTTCTTGCCCGCCGAGTCGGCGAAGAACTTGATCAAGTACTCGTAGGCCGCACCGAGCAGATCGGGGAACTCGAAGTTCTCGTCGCGCAGCGGGATCTTCTCGAAGTTCTGGACGAAGTTGGACAGCGTGTCGTCGTCGAGCGTGCGCTGCCCGATCTTGCGGTTGAAGTTGATGTGCTTGAGCACGTCCTGGAGCGCTTCGACGTTCGCGTCTTCGAGGGCCTCCAGCGCCTTGTTCAGGCCAGTACCGACGTTGGACTTGAGGTGCCGGATCTTCGTCCAGTGCGCCTCGGGCGGGACGAAAAAGGTGAACTTGTCGGGATTGGTAAGCTGTCCGGCGATCTTGGCCTCCGACATGCCCCTCGCCTTCAGGGTCTTGACGAGTTGTTCGCGCTCCTGGTCGAAGAGGTCGCTCAACCGCTTCAGGAAGAGCATGCCGAAGATGTATTCCTTGTACTCGGACGCATCCATGTTCCCGCGCAGGTCGTCGCAGGCCCGGAACAGGAGACTGGATAGCTGGCTGAGCGTGAGTTTGGCCATATCGGAGCGCTCTGGATGTGGACAGAAATCGTGCCCACCAAGGTACCCAAGCTCGGCGACCCTACAAGGCGCGGAACAGCGTCGTTTCAGGTGAGCGTCATGGATGCAAGCTATTCGACGCTCACGTCCGAGACCCATGAGCGCGCGCGGCGCGGCCATTGCTACCCGTCCGGGACCCAAGCGCGCTCTGCCAGCAGGTTTCATTTCGCGCTGTCCGGGACCCATGAAGAGTTCCGGGACGGGCACTCCGAACGCCGCAGACAACCCTTCCAGGACCCGCTCAAATGGGGCCGGGGGAGGGATCGAAAACCGCGCGCGGAGGACCCGTCGCGCTCTGTGTTGAGGCTTAAATCGGCCTGGAATTTATCTCGTTAAATCGTCCAGAAATTCTTGACGCGCGCAGGGACGACCGGGTAAACAAACTTTGGAGGACAAAGCATGAGCACCGGCATCCGTTCCCGCGTCGGCATCTACGCCAGGGTCAGCACCGGCGAACAGACCGTCGATAACCAGCTTCCCGCCCTGCGCGAGTACGCCCGCACGCGCGGCTGGACCGTCACCGCCGAGTGCATCGACGAGGGCGTCTCCGGCGCGACCGCTTCCCGCCCCGGCCTGGACCGCCTGATGCGCGAAGCCCGGCAGCGGCGCTTCGACGTGGCGCTCGTCTGGCGCTTCGACCGCTTCGCGCGTTCGACCAAGCACCTGGTCCTCGCCCTCGATGAATTCCAGACGCTCGGCGTCGATTTCGTCAGCCTCCAGGAAGCCATCGACACCGGCACGCCCATGGGCAAGGCCATCTTCACGATCTTCGCCGCCATGGCCGAACTGGAACGCGCGGCCATCGTCGAGCGCGTCAAGGCGGGCGTCGAACGCGCCCGCCGCGAAGGCAAGGTCCTGGGCCGACCGCGCGCCGACCTGGACCTGGACCGCCTCGTGACGCTGCGCCAGCAGGGTTTGTCCGTCCGCGAGATCGCCCGCCGCCTGGGCGTCAGCAAGTCCCGAATTCATGTCGCGCTCAAAACGGATGTCCCCAAATCCTCACCGGTTCCAGCCACGTAAGCCGGGCATTTCCAACGCGATTTCGCGCCGAAATACGAGTCCATCAACCTGTAGTTTCCTGGACGCCTTCGTATCCCGCCTAAGTCATTTTTCAGGCGGGACTTGACTCTAATGCCGCGCGCCCCGGCTCCGGGGTGGTGTCAGGGGTACACCACCGCCCAGCCGCGCATTTCCGCGCCGATCCCGCAACCTATTTTTCACGCGGGACTTGCGCCAACGCCGCCGCTGAAGCGCCCAAACCGCTCCGATTCAGAAGCCGCGCCAGCCCGACCTTGCCCGCTCGCGCAACTCGTTCTGGAAAAATGGATTGCAGCCTCACCGCCCGGCGCCTGCCATATGACCGTCATTCGACCGTCCACGCCGAAGCCATGTTTCCGGACCTGCGCAGCGTCCGCCGAACCGATTGAGCTACCTCCACGCCCCCGTCCGATAGCGCCGCAGCAGGCGCGAGCCCCGCTCCAGGCAGCCCCGCGCGCGCGTTCCCGTGCGTCCTGGCGAAGTCTTCACGCTCTCAGGCACGGAATTGCTGCCTCGCCCCGCCGCATCGTCCAGGGCGCGCTGCGGCGCGTTTGCGGGACCGCCTCGTGAGCGGGTAAACTACCTGCGGGATCACCGATGCCGGTACTCATCTGTCGGGACTTCAAGATCACCGGGCGCAAGTGGGGCGCCGTCACCCTGGAGCAGGTGGAAGATCAACGGTTCCAGGTGCGGCGGGTAGGCTTCACCTCGAACATGACGGCGGGCGTTCCCGAGGCCGACGTGCCGCGCCTGACCAAGATCATCGAGGCCGAAGACTGGCGCGCGCTTTACGAGTACAACTTCGAATTGATCCCCTGGTACTGCCCGACCTGCGCCGAGTTCTACAGCAATCCGGACTGGCGACTGCGCGATGTCTTCGACGAGGACGGCTGGCACGACAGCATCCGGGGCATGTGCCGCCGTGGCCACGACCGGATGCTTGAGGATTGAGGCGTCCGTCGCCCAGCCTCACTCGCGTTCTCATCCCAGCAGCCCGCGCACGCGCCCGTACAATGTGCCGATGCGCGTCTCGGGAAGCCCGGCGAGCCGCTCGACCGCTGGCTTGTCCAGGCCCACGAGCGCCAGCGCTTTGCGCAGGTCCGCCTCGTGTTCATCGGCGTCCCTCCCGGACAAGGACAGCGCGCGGCTCCATTCCCAGCACGCCACGCCCGTCCCGGCGCTGTAGCGATGGCCCAGCCACGGACCGAGCAGACGGCGCGCGTCTTGCGGGAACAGATGGAAGTGCTCGGCGCAGCCACGGCGTTTGTGGACCATGCGCCGCAGGTGATAGATGCCGTCGCGGGCCACGACATGGACGCGGCTGCCCTCCGCCGTCCTGTCCTGGAGGGCCTGAAGCGCGGCCAGCGCCTTGGCGCTCACCGCCTCCTCGTCCAGGCCGAGGCGCGGATTCCGGGACAGCGTGACCTGGATGCCGAAGTAGCCCAAGTCGTAGGCGTGGACGGCCAGGGTGCGGGCCTGCGCGCGATCCAGGGGCGGCAACGCCTTGACCCGGCGCAGCACCGCGCCGCGATCCGTGAGACCTACGAGCGTGATGCCTTGGGGCTTGGGGATGCGGATGGAGCCGCCGGAGTTCCGGGTCTTGCGAGCCTTCCGGGGCGCGCGCCGAGGCGCGGCCTCGACGACTCCGACGAGCAGGGCGTTGTGCGGGCCGCGACGGCTCATGGGCGACTCCCGCATCCCCTTTACCGCCGCCGCACCCCGAGTACAACCGCCGCCTTCAACAGCCAGGGAGCCTCCCTATGCCCCGCCGCCGCCGTCGTAAGTTTGGTGCGCAGCCGTCGAAGTCCAAGAAAACTCGGGGTCGCAAGCCCATCTTCACGCCGGAGCAGAAGCGCGTGCTGGAGCGGCTGATTCGGGCGGCGTTGAAGGCGGAGTTGGGGCGGCTGGTCAGGGGTTGTAGGGGACGGGCCTGGGCCTGCGGCGCAGTTCGGATCGGAACGGGAATCCGGCGCCGCTGCCGTGGAGCCCCAGCCGTCCGTCCGCGCACGGGCGGATGAAACCGCCAAGGGCACGCATCGGAGCAAGCCGTCAGCGGAATTCACCATCGCCACCCGCCGAAAGCGCCGCGCGCCGAACCCATCCTTGCGCGGGACGAGCAGCCCGCGGTCTCGGCGCGGCGGCTTCACTTCGGCGGCGATCCCAACCTGGTCAAGCTCGACATCCGCGTCTTGCGCTCGGTCAAACGCAGCGCTTGATGTTCGTGTATGCCGCGGCTCTTTGGCAATGCAAAAGTCGTTCGCCTCATCCGCGTGAGAGAAGTGCGGTCGCAGTTGTTCCATCCGTTGCACTCCTTTCGCGCCTCAGGCTCCTTTAGAGGCTTCACTGTCCGGTGAGCCGCTACACCGCCTATACACAAGGAAGAATTCCTTATCGTATCTTGATCAACAGTTCGGCAATGTCCTTGCGCCCCCATTCGTTAGCAAACGCCAAGGCATCCATGTCCTTCATGGATTCTCCTGTGTATTTAACACGGGTGTCGATCCCGCTTTCGATAAGCAATTTGGCAATCTCAGTGTGCCCGTTGTGGATTGCTCCAAACAAGGGATTCCTTTCCGGCTCGCTTACATCCAGAGTTGCCCCGCATGCAATGAGGTATTCAACAACATCAATGTGCCCGTCAGATGCGGCACGATGCAGGGCACTGCCTCCGGCAGTTCCTCCGTATGCATTGATATTCATTCCACACGAAATAAGGTATTTAACGATTTCGAGCTTCCCGAATGAAGCTGCCACATGAAGCCATGTTCCGAAGGGCGTCATCAAACTTAGGCGCTTCTTGTCGGTACTTAGTAGTGCTCTTATTTTTTTCAAATCTCCTTGCTTGATCGCCGTTCGCATTTCCTTTGCAGCCAGTATGTCGTCCATTGATCTATCTCCTATTCGCCGCCACTTCCCCTAATTCTTTAAGCACTCGAACAATATCGTCGTAATCCCCACCGGCTCTATCCACGGCCTTCAGTTGGTCTACTACTCCCTGTAACGCATCAATACCGTGCTGCCCTTTCACCCGGTTTGGTGCCCATATCAAGTTCTCAACGCCATAAACAGGGTCAATACCGTGCCTGCGCAGAATCGCTTGCCCCTCGCCTACCAACCTCTGTTGCGCAGAACCTAAACCTTCCTTGAATAAGATGTGGTGTGCGTGCGGGTTTGCCATTCCATCTGGCGCCGACCCAATCTTCTTGGTCAAGTATTTCTTCCAGTCACTCCCTGCCTCGACGAACTCCTTGGCATGTTCATACTCGGCTCTTAGGAGAGCCTCCCTACGCGCAACTTGTGCCTCACGCGCAGCCAGTCTACTCGCATCTTCCGTCTTTTGTACGGCGCGTTCCGCATCAATAACATCGTCTGCTCTTTCAATTGCTCGCTCAGTATCAACTGCATCGTCCGCGCGTCTGACATACCTAAACGCATCCACGCCACGATCCAACCACCTTAATATACCGGCTCCTGCCGCATCTGAGACTACTTCTACTGCGCCCTCCTTAAACATGTACCATGCAGCATCCATCCTTTGATTTGTGGCCTTGGCCACGGCGCTTACCTGCGTATGCCATTCCCGATATTTCTCTCTTTCGGCTTCGGCTTCCGCACGCGCTTCACGCGCCTTTTGTTCGCGCAGTTTCCGATCCTTCCATTGCTTCTCCAAGCCTAGTACATATTCTTCAAATTCTTCGGGTGTACTTCGTGTCCTTACTTGTTCCCAAGGATTGGGATTCACCTTTCGTTTGAGAGTAAATGTACCTCCTTGATGCAAGCCAGTTTTTGCCGTATAGCTTGAGCCAATGGATACTCTAGATTCGTCTTCCTGTTCAACCCAAATCCAAGCGCCTTGCTCTGTTTCCCAGAAGTCCGTCCCCATCGGATCCCACCGATTAACCGGGTCGCCGGCGCAGTATCTTCCAGTGGCTCTCAGGAAAATTACGCATGCCTTCCCCTCGGGCGATGTCTGCGCGAGGAGGATGACCGGCGGTTCGCGTCTGGGCAGGAGTTCTGGGGCGACGGGATCGGCGAGGGCGACGGTCGCCCGCATGGAGACGGCGGCGAGCGACAGGAAAAGGAGGGACGTTATGCGACGGACGCCGGGCCATGGGCGACCGATGCAGGTACGTCTGCCCGGCTTTAGGAGGTCGCTGGAGGTCACATCGGGAGTATACTTCGGCTACCGCTTTCCGGAACTCTTGAATCGTCTCTTGGCTGGCATCGTCCCTACGTCTTGACCGCGATCACGGGCATGGCCTTATCGTAGTCTTCCTTCAGCCTCCCCGGAACCATCCGCAAGTAAACCTTGGTCGTGTCGATGGAGGCATGCCCCAGGAACTCCTGGACGTGGCGGATGTCCGCGCCGCGCTGGAGCAGGTGGACGGCGATGCTGTGGCGGAACAAATGCGGATTCAGGCGTCGCTTGAGGCCCAGTCGGCGCCTCAGGTTGCGCAAGACCTGGTACAGCAAGGGCGGCGTCAGCGGCCTCCCGGTCGTCTTCCCGAGCAGGAGGACGCCGCTGTCCGGCCCCCTCAGCAACGACCTGCGCAACGCCATGTAGTCCTTCAGCGCGCCCAGCGCGCCGCGCATGATCGGGAGAACGCGGATTTTCCCGAACTTGCCGCGAATGCGGACGCTCCGGTTGGCCATGTCGATGTCGCTGACCCTAAGTTCCAGGCTCTCGGTGATCCGCAGGCCGCAACCGTACAGCAGTTCCAGGTGCAGGCGGTTCCGAAGATCGACGACGCTACGGCGCGGCAGATGGTCGAGGATGCGCGAGACCTCCTCCTCGGTGAGAGGGGGCGCCGGCAGGGGAGCCTCGTCCTCCTCGGGGATGACCAGGTGCCTGGCGGGGTTGACGAGGATTCGCCCGCGCTCCGCGAGCCAGCGGAAGAAGACGCAGACCGCGGAGAGGTAGGCGCAACGCGTCTCGTGCGAGGCGCCCCTGCGCGCCAGTTGCGCGGCGTAGCCCGTCAGGTCGCCGGGGTTGACCTCGGTTGCCCGCTTGACGCGGCGACGCAGGAGGAAGCGGGAGAGGTAGCCCAGCCGCCGACCCAGGAGGACGAGGGTTTTCGGCGAGGCGTTCTGGACGCGGCGGGCTTCGAGGTACTCGCGGATCGCCTCCTTCATCAGCATGGTCAGGCCCTCGGGTGCGCCAGCCGGCAGGTGCGGCGCAACTCCTCCAGTTTCAGGGGCGTGTAATGCGCCGTCGTGGAGAGGCGGTCATGGAGCATGAGTTCGTTCACCGAGCGGAGGTTGCAACCGCCGTTGAAGAGGAGCTTGGCGAAAGTCACGCGCAGGCCGTGCGGCGTGAGCCGCTTGCCCGCCAACTCGGCCAGGTCGGGGTTCTCCTCGACCGTCTGGCGGTGAACTTCGGTCAAGGCCGAGTTGACCTGATGGCTGAGCGTCCCGTTGCGCTTGCTCACGAACAGGTAGTCCGAGTTCCTGGCGGACAGAAAGCGCGGCCGGGCCAACTCGATGTACTCCCTGGCGACCATCATCGCCCAACGGGCCACGGGCAGGACGCGGCCCGTCTTGCCCTTCTCCTTCGAGACGCGTATCTCGTCGCGCTTGAAATCCAGGTCGTCCACCTTCAACTCGAAGAGGCCGTTGCGGCGCCGGCCGGTGGCGATGGCGAGCGAGAAGAAGGCGAGGTTCCGCAGCTCGATGGCCCATTTGAGTTTGGTTTTCCTCGTGGCCTCGGTGCGCCTGGCCTGCGTCTGAAGGAGCGCCGTCGCCTCCTGGAGCGAGAGGTAATCGCGCTTCGTGACGCCCTTGGGGATGCGGGGGAGCCGCAGGCCCTTGGAGACGTCCACCAGGAGGACGCCGCTTCGCTCCAGGAACCTGTAGTAGGCCCTTACCGCCGTCAACCGCTTGACCTGCGAAGAGGGAGAGAGACGTTGGCCCTTGGGCGTCCGGTGCCGGTCGGCGATGTGACGCTGGTACTCGGCCATGTCGTCGGCCTTGACCTTCAGCGGATCGAGATTGCGATCCTGAAGCCAGCGCCAATACGTCAGCAGGTTGTGCTTGTACTTGTGGAGTCCTCGGCCGCTGTAGGTCGCCTCCCGATACTTGAAGTAATCCAGCATCGTCGGGTGCATCCGCTCGTACTCCCGCAACATGGCCTCGACCTCCTACGATGACGGCGACCGGGATGACGGGAGGATTATTGGGGGGTACCTCTCCCCGCCGCCAAATCGCCAAATGCCCGAAAACAGGCCCTAACCCGTTGCCTTCTCCTGGGATGGATTTGGCGAGTTCGCGCCGCCAAAAGCCGCCAAATCGCCAATATCGCTGGGGAGTTTTAGCGTGACCTCGCATCCGGCTCGTCGTAGTTGGATCGGCGCGACCAGGCGGTACTGCCGCGGGCGCGTCCGGCGCGGGCTGGCGACGATCTCCAGCGCCAGCAGTTCGTCCAGGCCGGCGCGTAACTTATGGCGCGTCCAATCCGGCCGCTCCCCTTGCAAGTCGTTCAAGGTGAAGGCGTCCTCGCCGAACGCCTGCGCGATGGCGAGCACGTCCAGCGCGTTGCGGGACAGTTCCTCGGCAGAGCGGCGGATGGAGTCGGAGGCCAGGCGTCTGGCGGCCTCGAAGTCCCTCGCGTCGGCGACGATGAACTCGCCGTCCTTGATGCGCTGGTGCTGGTGCAGGAGCGCGCTGGCCTCGATCAGGGCCAGGAAGCGCTCCTGCTCGCGGCGATGCCGGACGCTGGAGGCGGGGAACTCGATGCGCTGGGCGAACGGGATGACGACGGGGCGGCATTCGAGCAACCGCATGGCGTTGCGGTGCAGGCCAACGATTGTCCCGCGCTTGCCGGAGTAACCAGGCTCGGCCTTCGACCGTCGCTGGGCGTCGAGGATGCGCGCCGTCTGCTCCGGCGACTCGTCCACGGGCAACTCGTAACAGCGGGAAAGCAACTGGGCGTCGAGTTTGCCGGCCGTGCTGGTCAGGACGGCGACGGGGCCTCTGGCCTCGACGAACTCCGTCCGCGTTCCGCCCGAGGCGAAGTCGCGCTGGACGTGGGAGAGCGACAATGCGCCGCGAGTCTTGAGCACGCGCAGGGCGACGATGACCTCGCTGGTCAGGCTGTCGGCCTCGTCCAGGACGACCAACTTGTGCTTCAGCGCGTTGCCGTTCTGGTAATAGAGGGCCGAGTCCGTCAGCCGGCTGACGTGGATGAGTTCCTCGGGCGGCGTCATTTCCGCCAGAAGGTCGAGGCCATGGCTCTTGCCCGCGCCCGGCGTGGCGCGCAGAGCGGCCCATAGCGGATCGGGGGAGTTTTCGGCTAAGCGCCACCATGTAAAGGAGCACCTTGGCATCGTCCTCGCCGACCCAGCCCAGTTCGTCCAGGTCGGCGCGGATGGCGCCGAGCAGGTCTGCGCGCTTGAGGAACGCAAGGGCCTGGGCGCGGTCTTCGGGCGTGATGACCGCGACCGGCGAGACGGCGGTCGGATTGAGGATGGCTTCCTGGAGCCGCCGCACCTCATCCAGCAGGCGAAGAAGGTCTTCCTCGATCTGCTCGAACGCGACGCGGGTCTTGATGGCGGCAGACTCGGCGAAGCGCCGCCGCTGGGCGGCGACGGCCAAGTCGAACCGGTCGCGATGTAGTTCCGCGCCGGCCTGGACGGAGACCTCCAGCCGGGTATCGGCGTCCAGGCTGACCTCCACGGTGTAAGTCGCTTCGCCCCGCCTAAAGGTCGCCAACTCGGCGCGGCGGTCATGGTTGACCAGTTCCAGAGGAGGGATGCTGGCCCCGTCATGGGCGGCAGCAGGTTCGGAAGGTTCTGGCGCAGCGGGAACGGGGATGGGTTCGGCAACAGGCGTCGGCGTCCCGCTGGTGACGTCAGCCTCGGCATCCTCCTCTGCCACTGCCGGTTCAACAACCGTCGCCTCGACGACAGGCATCTTGACCTCGCCAGGCGCGGCGCCGGGCACCACCGTCTTCGGCATCTTCTGGCGCTCGACGGCGATGCCGGCAGCCTCCAGCGCCGCCGCGATCTCCCCAGCCTGCCGCTTGCAGATGACGATGGCGGAGCGAACGCCCGCATCGGCCAGCCGCTGGGCGTTGTGCCTGGCTTCGTTGAGGCCACGCAGGATCAGGACGTTGCGTTCGCCGTTCTTGAAGCGGTATCCGGCATGACGGAGCAAATCCGTAACGACGACGTGATCGAAGGCCGTCGCGACGTTCGGCGCGAGCAAGCCCAGCGGCGGCTCCATCAGGTTGCGGCCGACGGCGGTGGCGCCGTCGATGCCGACGGCGAACATGTCCACGACGGCGCCGCGCTCGTCGTGCGCGGGCAGGACGACGACGTTGGGGAGCTTGTGCCCCTGTAGAGCGCGGCGGGCGTCCTTCGGAAGCGCGTCGCGAAAGCCAACGGGCAGGAAGCCAATCTGGTAGGTCTCGACGAAGGCCGCGTCGTCCGCGTTGAGACCCGCAAGGATTTCGAGGCCCTCCCCCTCGGCCAGTCGCTGGCGGGCGTAACGGTGCAGGTCGCGGAGAATTTGCGGCGTGATCTTGGCGGACGGTTCCGTCGCCGCCTTCAGGACGGCCTTGTCGAGGCCCAGTTGCGCGAGAAGTTTCTCGTTCGTGCGCGACATCTCGAACTCGACGCGGACGGACTGATGAGGAACGCCCAGCATCTTCAGGGCGCTTGAATAGGCCTGAACATGCGACTTGCGGTAGGAGCAGGCGACGACTTCGCGGCTTTTCAGCCAGCCGGCCATGGATTCCAGGACGGCGGCGTCCTCGGCCAGCACGGCGCCCTTGGCGCCGTGCTGGGCCAAGCGGAGCATGAGGAGCGGCGCGTCGCAGATGACTGCCTTGCCCGCGTCGCCTATGTCGGCGGTGCAGGCGAGGCCGGCGGGCGCGCCGACGATCGAACGTTTGGACTGCGCGTACCCCATTTTGACCAGGCCGACGGGGACTTCGGGCGCTCGCGGATCGAAGGTCGGCAGCAGCAGGCCCTCGTTCAGCAAGTAGGAGCCGCCGAAGGGGCGATGCAGGCCCGCGCATACGAGGGCGTCGCGCTCGGCGACGCTGAACTGGGCGACCAGTTCCTTGCCCGTCGCGCCCAGCCTGTACCGCGCCCAGACCGCCTCGTCCCCGACCCCCTGCTCCTTTAGGTACGTCTGGGCTGTCGCGTCGGCGCGCAGGCGCTCGGCGGCGCGCTGGGCCAGGAGGGTCAGGATGCCGGCGTCCATCGGGCGCGGATCGTGGCGTGATCGGCCGTCGCTGTACACGGGAAATTCGGCGACGGTACCACCGGGGGTGGAGGGCGGAGTCATTGGCCCGCCTCCCTCATCGCGCCGTTGGCCAGAAGCAGGATGCTTTCCCACGTGAACGCCGCGCCCCCAGGCTGGGACGCGACGGCGGCTTTGATGGCCCTCCTCGCCTTCGGCCTCGTGCAGGAACGCAGGCGCATCAATGCCCTTACGGCGGCCTCCTCCGTGCCGAGTCCTGCCGGTTCCGCGGCATCCCCGGCGACTCGCGTTGCGTCGTCCATCTCCGCCTGCGGCTCTTCTTCGTCCGGCGCCTCCTTTGTCGATTCCCCCTCGTCCTCCGTAGCGAGGCCGTCCTTGATGCCCTCGACGACCATTTCCGGCGGGAATCCCCTGCCTCCCAGGATTCGCCGCGCCTGGCGCTCCATCTCCTCCGCGTCGATCGGCGGGTTGGGCTGGGAGAGGACTTGGTCGAGGGCGGCCTCTAAGAGAACGCGCAGCCGCGAGCGCGCCTGTGTGGCGGTGGACGCCGGCGGCTCGGGAAGGGGCGTCCGCCCGGCCCGGGGCCGGAGGGGCGGCTGGAAGGCCAGCGAGAACGGGGCGTCGGCGGCGGACAGTTCGCGGATCTTCCAAATCACTTTCAGCATCGACCAGCCATTGAGAAGGTCGCCATCGTATCCGTTCAGCGGCAGGGGGACGGTGATGATCGTCCCGCGTTCCGCCGCTGGAGACGGCTCGGCCGAGGTCGGCAAGGTCAACGCGTCCACGAGCGCGACGTCTTCCGCGCTCGGCGCGGGATCACCGTTGAGCACTTTCGCCTCATCGAGCGCCTCCTGCGCCATCTTGGCGGCATTTGCTTTCGTGCGAATGTCCTGGGCGACCATCTTCTGGTAGGGGTCGGTCAACTTCTCGAGGGGGGAAGGCTTGCGGATCTTCAGGCGCACCAGCGCCTCGTGGTAGGACAACGCAAGGACGGCCTCCTGCTCCCGCTCCTGAAGCAGGCGCTCGGCGGCCAGCTTTCGCTCGCGGATCGTGCGATCTGCCAAGCCGAAGGGACGGCGCCGGCAGAACTCGCCCCAGGCGCCGCGGCGCAACCTGGCCTCGATGCGGCCGAGAACCTGGCCCTGCTCGAACTTCAGCCGCGTGACCTGCGCGTCCCCGGAAAGGATGCGCGCCTCCAGGGCGCCGGCTGCGGCGACGAGGAGGCGTACCTCCTCGGGGAGGTTTGCCATCTGGGCGGACGGAGCGTTCCCGGCGTCGCCGGTCTCGCCCGCTTGCTGCCCTTCGTCGAGGCTTGCGTGCTCGCTCATGCCCCAAAGTAAAGCAGGAACCGCGGGGCCAGGCAGTGCCGCGATGGTTCAAACTTGGTTCAATCTTGGTGCCGTCGTCAACGGCTCATCGCTTCAGGACGACTCCGCTGTTCTTGCCATGGGGGCGGGAAATCAGCCCCTGCGCGGCAAGCTCCTTCAGCGCCTTGCTGATCGAGCCGCGGGACATGACCAGGGCAACCGAGATATCGTCGTAGGTCGAAGCGGAAGGCTGGCCTTTCAGGAACGTGTAAACCTTGTACGCGCCTCTGGAAAGTCCCGTCGGCGGCGCGGGTGACGCCTTTCCTTTTCGGCTTGTCGGGACGCCAAGGCTTGCGATCAGGGGAATATCCCTGATCGCCACGTCCAGTTCCGCCTTCGCCCGTTCCCTGCGACGGCGATCACCAGAGAGGACATCACGGCAGGCGCGCTTGAGGGAGGGCCGGCCGATGCCGGCGTTCTTGAGCATTCCGCCCGGCAGGGCCACGAGCAGGCACGCGCTGACATCGGTGGCGCGCTGGATGAGTCCGTTCAGGCCCTCCAGCAGCAGGGCCTCGGAAACGTCGAACAACCGCGCCCTGCCTTCGACCCACTTGAGGTCGTTCTTCAGGTGGGCCAGGGTCTGGAGATCCGCCAAGGCGTCGGCCAAGCGGGAGAAGACGGGGGGCGTCGAGTTCATCCCTAGTAGTTCGCTGGCGGCGTTGGCCAAGACTTTGGGGCCGCGTTCCTCCACGAATTCCGCGAATGCAGCCATGGAGGCTTCGAGCGGCGATTTGGGTCTCCGGCCACGGATGATGACGTCCCGGATGGCCGCGTAGCGGGGGTCGGAAAGGTCATCGAGCAGGTTTTCCTTCGGATTCCCGAGCGGCATGCGGCCTCCTCGACCGCCGCCATCCTATGCGATGGCGAGAAAATGGCACGTACGTGCCATTTTCTCGCCGCCTGCCCGAACATCAGGCAAACCCAGTCAACTGAGTTCCGAGGAACTTGGGCGAAAGGCCGGACTCCATTTTCTCGCGGGAAAATGCGGATTTACCCCCCTCCTGAAGCGCACAAAACGAACGATTCGTGCCGAGCGACGGGCCGAAATCCAGGCGTTGCGGGCAAAGGATTTACGGGGGCGATTCCGGGGACGTTTTGTGCAGGACGCCGGGGTTGCCTGGCGGGCAGGCAAGACAGGTCAGTCCGTTCCCGCATGCACCGGGATCTCCTCGACGATCTTTCTCGACCGCCTGCCGCCTTCCTTCGCGACGATCTCCACCTCGCACCCCAAGTCGGCGACGAAGCGCATGAGCCGGTAGACCGAGAAGCCCCGGAAGCGACCCTTGAGGAGCGCAGAGACCTTGGGCTGGTCGATGCCCAGCGCCTTGGCGGCCTGCTCTTGGGTCAGGTTCTGCTTCCCGATCAGCTTGGCGATCCGGCTGGCCAGCCTCGCCTTGGTCTGGTGCTCCTCCGCGTCGGCATAGCCGAGGTCGGCGAAGACGTTGCCGCTACTCTTGAGCACCCTATTTTTTTCCGGCCATGGCTCTTTCCTCCGTACCTCTTTTCATGATCTTCGGTCGCCGTCTGCAAGCGTCGCTTGACCAGGTCTATCTCTTCCTGCGGGGTCTTGATTCCTCGCTTCGACTTCTTCTGGAAGACATGCAGTACGTATACCGCCTCCGTGAACCTGACCGTATAGACGGCGCGATACGTACTGCCGTCGTCGTTCGTCACGACCTCCAGGACGCTGGCGCCGCCGAATCCTTTCAGCGGCTTGGCGGATTCGTGCTTTCCGCCTTCCTGGGCGACATGCAGGGCGTATCCCACCTCGTCCTTGACGTCCTCAGGACAGGCCCTCAAGTCCTTCAGGGACGAACCCACCCAATGCAACGGCCGCAACGGCTCGTCCTGGCTCATGGGTTCATTATGCCTATATTGGCATACGTCGTCAATGCTGTTTTGGGGAATGGCTCAGGAGGCCGACTTGCGTACCGTCGGCGGGTTGAGCGTCCTGCTGACGTAGGCGCGGCTGACGCCCAGGCGCTCGGCAATCTGATGCTGGCGCAGGCCCCGCCGCTGAAGCTCGCGCATCTGCTCGACGCTGGCCGCCCCCAGCGGCGGCCGACCGATTCTCTTTCCCCGCCGCCTTGCGGCGGCGATGCCGGCGCGGGTTCGCTCCCGAAGAGCCTCGACCTCGGCTTCGGCCAGGGCCGCCACGAGCGCGTACAGGGCCAAGCCCAGCGGGCCGCCGAAGTTGAGTCCGTCGCGGAGCGAGATGAACTCAACGCTCAAGTCCTTCAGTTCGCCCAGCACGTTGACGGCATGACGAAGCCCACGGCTCAGGCGGTCAAGACGCCAGACGCAGACAACGTCGTAGTGGTGGCGTCGGACGGCCTGCATCATTTGGTCGAAGGCGGGCCGGCTGACTTTTCGCCCGCTATGGCCTTCGTCAACGAATTCGGTGGTTTCCCACCCCATGCGCTTCGCATGCTCGCGAAGTTCAGCGAGCTGATTTTCAGCGTGCTGGTCTGTCGTCGAGACCCGGCAGTAGACTGCAACGCGCTTCGTGCTGGCCATTCCCAACCTCCGTTCGTTCATCCCGCCGGGAACCCGCCGGAGTCCCGTTCAAATAATGGATTCCTTGAAATGAAAGCACGGGAGGCATACGCCCCCCCGGGGGCCGCCGGCCCTACCGCTTTTTGCGCTTCGTCCACCGCCTCGCCTGCTTGCGCGTGGATTTGCGCTTCGCCTTCCGCGCCGGCCGCTTCGCATCAGGGTTGGCCGCGCAGGCGGACAGCGCGTGCCCCGCTTCCGTCCGCTCCATGCGGACGCCGACCTTGTCCAACGGCGCCCGATGGTGGACGTTGCGCATCGCGGCCAGCATGTTCCCAACCGTCGAAAGTTTGACCTTGGCGCGGCGGGCGACGTCCTCCGCCGAGAGCGGGCGGCGCGAGGCAGCCAAAGCATCGAAGATTCTGCGCATCTTCGAGCCGACGCGGAACGGGTTCTGTAGTCGCTTGGCCATGATCTTCACCCTTTCTGTGCTCGACTCAATCAGGACGCCGTCGGCGCTTCGACAGGAGCATCCTGTTCAACAAGGCTTGGCGGCGGCGGCGATGCCAGCCTGCATCGCAACGCATGCAGAACCTGACGTCCCCATCCTCCATCCAATGGCCCTTTCCACCGCAGACGCCGCAGGGCATCGGGTACGAAGGCATCGGGTGGCCCTTATCCAGAAGGGCCATGATGTCGTCCGCGATCTGACGCCCGACTCTCTTGTGCTCTTCCGGCGTCATCTTTCCCCCTTTTCGCCGTGCCGGATCTGCGCCAGCACCAGCTCGACGGCGCCCTCGGGCGTCCGACCGGACAGCACGCTTGCCAGCAGGTGCCTGGTGATCGTGGCCCGCGGCAGGCCCGGGAGGCGCTCGACCACGGCATCCAGCCGCCGGGCCAGTTCGGGCGGCAGGCGAATGCAGACGGCGGGTTGAGGCAGGCTCATCGGACAGACCCCTCCCCATGGAAGGGCAGGCCCAGCGGACACCCGGCTTTGCCGACTTCGACGATCGGCGAAAGGCGTGGTGGCCGTGGCCGGCCAGGGCATCAAGGAAAGCCTCGCCATCTCCGCGAAACGGCGGGATTTCCGCATCGCCCGCGGGCCAGCCGACATGAGCGGGTGTCGTATGCGTAAGTCGTTATTCTGTCGGTGGCGGGCGGGAAAGTTTATTTGCGCGTCGATCTTCGGGTTGAGCGTTCGCGAACCGCGCCTGCGCCCAGCAGGGATGGCCGCGGCCGGCCACGTACCCAATCGAAGAGGAGGAAAGCGGTCATGGACAGCATGAATGAAAACGCCGTTTACAGGCCCAAGGCGCCGGCAGGGAGCGTCACCAGCGGGACGGTCTTGCGTCGCTTGGGCCTCTCGCGTCCGAGGCTCCGGTACCTCGTCGCAAAGGGTTACCTGGCGCCCGTGCCCGTCGGCGATGGGGCGAAACTTTGGCATGCCTTCCCGCCAGAGGAGGTCGAGTTCCTTCAGGAACTCTTGCGAGCACAGGACGCCGGCTACACGCTGAAGGCCGCCGCCGCGCTGGCGCGGCGGCGGGCGGAGCCGCGGCAAGAGGGGAGCGTCGAGGTCGAGAAGAGCGAAACGCCGCCGGATGATTCGTGGCTCAACGGATGATCAGATGACCGGCGCGAAGGTTGCCACATTGGCAACCTTCGCGCAGCCTCCATGCTGGAGCACAAGCGCCGCGTTACCTTCCGCAGAATTCTTGGGGAAGTTCCACGACACATAATCATCGCCCTTGGCATATCCGAAGATTACTCGCTGACCAGAAGACCGACTGGGGAGAGATTCGAGCGTCCTCCATTTTGTCATTGAAATGTACAGCACAAATTGCGCCGGCGTCGCCATCGAGAACTGTCCCCGGGACAGAAAGACATCCGCGGGACACTTATGCGCTACGGCCCCAACGAGTTACAAGGCGAACTCCGCTCCCCTCTCCCCCACCCCCTGGTACCCCTATAGTAGGAAGGGACAGGGGAGAGAGGGGTTTGGTTTTCGTCATGTAACTACATACAGCGCAAGGTCATAACTGTCCCGCAGACCTTATCTGTCCCTGGGGACAGTTCCTGTAGCCCCTCTCTGAGAAGTCCATCTTCCGGTTGGTCGGCTGGTGTAGCGCCGTCTTCGCCGCTTTCTCCTTCTTCTCTGCCTTGACCGGCCAAGCTGGCGCTTGTCCCGCATGCGCCCCTTCGGACGCCTGGAAATATCTTCCAAGAAAAATCCCATGAAAATCCAGGCTCCAGAAAGGAGCGGGCCTGGGCGGCTCTGTATGATCCGAATGAGCCAGGAGAATATAGACCATGCAGAACGCGCCACAGTCATTGAAGAGGGAACGCTACGAGACCGTTTCCTTCTACTTGCCGTCGAGCCTCAAGGGGCGCATCGACGCGCTGGTCATCGCCCACGCGACGAACCGCAGTTACGCGGGGATGATTTTGTTGCTGGAGGGCCTCAAGGCTTACGAGCGCCTGGAGGGCGCCGCGGCAGGCCATGCAATTGGCGCGGCGCGGGACTGAAAAGAAGAAGGCCGCCCGGACAGGCGGCCTTCTTAGGTTGCAGGGCAGGCGAGGTGCCCCGTCATGATTACCTATTGTAATTATACCGACGCGGCGCCGCCCGCCCCTGCTGGTTATGGAAGGGGAAACGGAAATGGGCGGTATTCATCCGGACATCGCGGCCATGGGGCCGCTGGCCCCCAAGGCTGACATCGAGAACGTCAGACTCGGGTTGAACGAACTTTTCTCGCGGCTGTTCCTGCCGCATGATGGCGTCGAGATCCGCCTGCTCAAGGAATATCACCACGCCGGAAGCGCCAAGCGTCCCTCCGGCTTCTACTCCGCCGCGGAGTCCCACTGGTTCGGCGGAAGGCCGAGCGCCAATGCCGTGCCCTTCGGCGCCGCCGCCAAGCATCTGGTGGCCTGGAACGTCGAGCCTGGCCTGAACGCGTACTTCGGGGTCAATCCGCGCAAGGTCGTCCTGAACGGGGACGGCGAGGCCGTCTCGACGAGCGACAAGGGCGGCAAGAAGACCGACATCGACCGCGTCGTCTGCCTGCACGCCGACCTGGACGGCATCCCGCCGGAGGCGGCGCTGGAGTTGGCGGCGAAGGCCGGTCTTGAACTGGTGCTGGTCGGTTCCGGCGTCGGCTCCCACGGATACGTCCTGCTCAAGAACTCCATCCCGCTGGAGGCGCCCGGCAATGTCGCCCTCGCCGAGCGCCTGAACCGGCGGCTGGGCCTGCTCTTCGGGGAGAAGCTTTCCGACAAGGGCAGCGACCACGCCCACGACGTCAGCCGCATCCTGCGCGTGCCCGCCTTGATAAACTGGCCCAACGAGGCCAAGCGCAAGAAGGGCCGCGTCCCCGTGCTCTGCGGGCCGCTCCTGACGACCGACCGCCGTTACGCCCTTGAGGAACTTGACGCGCTGTTGCCAGCGTTGCCCGATGAGCGACCCGCCTTCGCGGCGGGCTTCGGCGCGCCGGAGGGCAAGGGGAACGAAACCGAGCCGGAGGCGGGGCCGGTCTTCTCGGGCGGGTTCTCCGGCGAGGAGGAGTCCGCGCATCCCGCCGTCGATCAGCGGGTCGCGGCCGAGTGCCTGGAGATGGCGGGCGCGGACGAGCGCCTGCGCCGCCTGTCGGCGAACCTGGACAACATCGTCCGCAAGTTCTACGCGGGGGAGCCGTCCGCGTACTGGTCGGGTCAGTCACCGCGTGGGGAGCGGGCGCGCAGGCTGGCGGCGCTGGGCTGGAAGTTCGGCGTCGGCCTGGACGCGCTCATCGCCTGGGCGCATGGCAAGGGCGGTGCCATCGAGGCCGACGCCGCGTACTGGCGGACGTACCAGGAGCGCTACCTGGCGCCCCATCATCCCGAGGGGCATGGGCTGGTCGAGCGCCCGCCCGCGTGCGCGGGCGAGCCGGGCGATGAGCGCCCCTTGTACCGGCCGCCGTCCTGGTCGGAGGTGCGCGAGGCCGTCCGAGGATCACCGCTCGCCATCTATGTCGAGGAGGCGGCCCGTCTCGGCCCGGGCCTGCCGGAGGACGTCCTGCTGCTCGACGCCCTGATGGTCGCCTCGCTTGCGGTGGCCCAGAGCGGCGCGCAGGTCTTCCTGGCCGGCGATGATCGCGAGAAGGGCATCGCCTTCAACCTGTACGGGTTGAAGGTCATGCGGAGCGGCTCCGGCAAGGGCGAGACGACCGGCCTGGCCATGGAGGTGCTGAAGCGGCTGGGCGTGTCGAGGCTCATGGGCCATTCGCAACCCGCCATCGTCTCCTCGATGAAGTCCCAGAACGCGCCCCGCGGCTACTACTACCTCCCCGAGATATCCGGCTGGCTCGACGCAACGAATGCGGCCTCGCGGCAGATGGCGAACTTCTTCCTGGAGGCGTTCGACCTCGGCGAGGCCGAGTACAGCACGCGCCCGGGCGGCAAGGACTGCATCTTGAAGGTTGAGAATGCGTTCCCGTCGCTGTACGCCGAGGGCCAGCCGTCCATCGTCGAGCAGGCCGTCGGCGCGACCGTGCTGGGCGCGGGCTTCATCGCCAGGCTCCTGGTGGCGTTCCCGCCGCCCACCAAGGGGCGCTTCAAGGTCATGGGCGCCCCGAGCAGGACGCGGATCGCGTCCGCCTACGAGCCGTATACGCAGGCGCGGCGCGGGCTGCGGATCGAGTTCGAGCGGGCCTTCAGTTCCCGCGGCGCCGAGTACGCCGACGCCGGCCAGATGACCGACGGCGAGTTGAGTTGCTGGCAGAGGCTGGAGGGCCAGAGCATTCCGAAGTTCGGCGGGCTTCTGGCCCCTGATTGCCTGGAGACCGGCCGCCTGACCCGCGAGGCGCTGGATCGCGGCGCCGTGGTGGCGGACTGGTACTTCGCGCAATCCCAGCGCCTGCTGGGCATCGTCCACTGCGAACGCGGCGAGGGCCGGCGGTGCCGCGCCGAGCGCTACATCGCCGAGCATCCGGGGTGCTCGGAGCGCGATCTCCTGCGCTTCCTGAAATGCTCCCGCCGAGACTATGACCAGGACGTCGCCGCCACCATCGAGATGCGCGGCGGCGCGTGCCGCAAGGAAGAGCGGCGCTCCGGGCGCAAGGGCCTCTTCTGGTATCCTGCCCCCATCGCGGCGGTCAGCGCGGAATCCCACATGGCCGACTTGACGCCCGTGCCGCCACCGCGGCCCGTCATCGTCGCGGAAAAAGAAGACGCCAAGTCATCAGGCAAGTCAGACCTGCCAGAGCCTCTATTCGCGGAGAGTCCGCCCGCCGCACCCGAAGCCCTCCAAGAGGACGACGAGTGGTTCGGCTTGAGTTCCGCGAAAATGGATGAGGAAGATTATGCCGGCCTGACTGACGCCGACTTCGGCTAACAACCCCAAGCGGCTCAGGGAGTCTCGCCAGACACACTGGTGATCTTCTTCCTGAGCCTGTCGAGCGAATCCACCAAGGCCCCGCGTTGGGCCGCATCGGTCCACGTCACGTTCCCGCTCTCGAAGAGCAGGAAGCGAACAACATCAAGGACGTCCGACGCCATTTCTCGGAACCCCTCCAGTCTCAGAATCCAGAACCTGGGCAAGAAGTGGATGAACTCGTTGCGAAACCGGTGCAAGTCCTTTAGCGACTTCCTTTGCTGTTCGGTCAACGCCAACTTCCTCGACCCCGCGAACCGGAGCATCTGATCGGAGAGGCAAAGGTCCAACAGCGCGGGAAACTCATCAAGCCTCTCGCTGGGAAGCGTCCCGCCGCCGCGCAGCGCGGCGTACACCTTCTCGCCTTTCCTGAGGATGTTCGTCCCGGAGGAGTCCGACGCCGCCTCAATCATCGCGTTCTGAAGGACGTTATCCAGCGCGATGATGATCCACTTCCACGCGTACCCGTCGCCGTCCAGCTTCAGGGCCTGCTCGTGCAGAAAATCCAGCCCACGACTGATTTCATTCAGCGTATCCGTCCGGATTGCATTCATGGCAGGCTCCCGGGCAATGCGCATCTCTGGAAGACGTCGGAACAGGTCTGATCGTAGCACGCAAGGCCCAAGAGGGGCACTTCAGGCTGCTCGTTTGATGATCGCACATATCCGCCGAGCCATCAGCGCCCGCCGAACCGCGCCCACCGCCGCCGTCAGCGCCCGCGGCGCTTGGCCGGTCTGACGCGCCAGCTCTCCGCGCCGAGCGGGATCGCTGACCACCTCCAGCACGCGCCTGTCCACCTCGCGCGCGACGCTGGCCCAGCCGATCTCGCGGATGACCTCGGCCGTCTCCGCGTCGATCGTCCCGAGGTATTGCTCGACGTCGGCCGGCGTGGGATTCGGGCTGCGCGCCAGCATCAGGCCTACCGCGTGCTCGGCCTCGTAACCGGGCCGGGCAAATAGTTGCTCGACCACCTGCCGATACAGATCGGCGCCGCCGCCATGCGACAGGGCCAGTTCGCCCGCCCAACCCGGCGCCGCTTCCGGCGCCCTTGGGAGCGGGCGTTGCTCGCCGCCGGCGCCCGGCCCCTGGAGCGAGCGCATCGACGGTAGACCGAGCACGCGCTCGACGGTCTGGATGCCGTAGGGCTTCATCGCGCCCTTGGGGATGTAGTACGGCGAGCCAGGCTCCCGCCATTGGTCAGCCGGCACGCCAGCCTGCTCGAACAACGCCTTCGCGGAGCGCCACGAGATGACGTCCTTGACCACGAAAGGGTTGTCAGGACGAATTTTCCGTACCATCTGCTCCCACCATGCTCGCGCCGGCCCGTAACGCCGGTCGAGGTCGGCCCGATACAGCGCGTTGACGGCCGCCGCGAACGGCAAGCCCGCGAGTTCTGGCGGCAATGTCCCCGTGCCCTTCATCTCCTCGTACTGCTTCAGCGCGGGCCGAAGAGCCGACATGATCGCGGCGTCCTGGGCGTTCAGCGGACGACGCCCCGCCATCTCGCGGATCTGTTTTCTCATCTCGGGGAGCACAATCTTGGAAAGGTAGCCCAAGATGTTCCTGGGCGGGCGAAGCACCTTGATTTGGGCCCCCGGGAACGCCTCGACCAGCATTCCGGCGTTCGCGTATGCGATGTCCGGCATCGCGCCAGTGCGCGCTGGGCCGAGGCCCAGATGAACGGGCAAGTCGTGGCGGGTCAGGAGCGCGTTGAGTTCCTTGAGAAGGACGTTCGCGTCGGTCGCTTTCAAGTAGCGTTGTGACTGGCGCATTCTTTCCTGCAACGCCGGCGTCAGCAGCCCCCAGAGCCGCCTACCCGCTTCGTTGCGTCCGCCGAGCAGCGCGCCGAGCAGCGCCTGCCAATCCCCTTGCACGCGATGGAGGCGGGCCACACCGGATTCCCGCAACGCCCGGCCCAGCGCCTCCCGCGCCAGCGTGTCGACGTCGGTTCCGTCGAGGCTGGCGCCGCCGGCCGCCCGCCAGACCATGGCGCGCAGGCGCTCGCCCGCCAGCGCGTAAATGTCCTCGAAGGCCCGCTCGCGCTCGGACTCGGTCTTCGCCGCGTCGTATAGGGCGACCAGGCCGTCCAGCATGCCGAGGTCGATCTGCCCGCCGGCGAGGATGATGATCACGCGATTACCCGGCCTGCCCGCCGCGCAGGATGGAGAGGATTCCGTCGCGGGCCGTCGGGTCGTCCTGCCCGAACGCGGCCTTGACTTCCTCCGCCGGGATGCCCCTCGACCGCATCAGCGCCTTGAGCGCCGCCCACGGATCAGGATCGCCCAGCGCCCCGGGCATCATCTCGATCCCCGGCGACGCCCCTTCATCAGCCGCAGCGCGCCGCGCCCCTGGAGGTGGTGCAGGTGCTCCCGGGCCGTCATGGGGTTCAGGCCCAGCGCCTCGCCCAGCTCCTTCTGCGTGGGCGGCACCCCGTGCGCGTCCATGTGCGCCCGGATGGCCTCCAGGATTCTGCGCTGGGCGGGGGTGATGGGGATGGCCGCCTGGCGGCGAAGGCCGGGTTCGCCATGAGCGTTCTCGTCGCCCTGCGCGTCCTCCAGCATCGACAGCCCCAGCGGCGTCAGGACCACGACCTCGTCGTCCTGCCCGTCCGCTGCCGAGCGCAGTTCGCGCAGGCCATGGCAGTTCGCCGTGACCCAGTTGTCCCTGGGCGTCTTGCCTTCCGCGGGCCTGCCTTTGTTGCCGAGACAAGCGACGTTCCGCCAAACCCACCGCGCCATCGACTCTCTTTCCGGCATCGCATGCGCCTCCTTGCCCATGTCCTCGCTCTTGGATTCGGGCTGGAGAGCGCACGAACCTCTTCCCGAGGGGCCGTCAGGCGCACGAAAACGCCTTCCGAGGCGCACGAATTGATCGTGTTTCCCGCTTCTGGACGCACGCGGGGCATCGACCTTTGCGCCGACGCCGGCTCCTGGGGCTGCGGGCCATCGGAGACGACCGCCATCATGGGCAAAAAAACACCGGTCACGAAGGCGGAGTGGAGGAGTTGGCTTTGGTGCTGATGGTGTATCGTTGAGCCTTGATCATATTAGGGTCGAGTTTGAGTCGATCTTGGGTTGAAATGCTCCTCTTTCCAGTTTGTGGAGTTGGGTTGGTGAGCATTTCCCCCTCGACTACAAACTCTTGTACCAGCGTCTCATCCAAATAGAGTTCACACGTACACTTCCTTATAAACTTATCCCCTTCAATCTTGCCTACCATGACTAGGCGACCATCAGAAAAGCGGTAGACTTCATGCAGTCTCATTTTGAAGCCGTGACTCATTGGGATCACTCCCCAAGCATCTTACGCAAGACCCCTACGTCTGCATCCGAAATCCCGAGTAGTTTCTGGTGTCGAATCATGAACTCCTTCACGTGCCGTTCAGCCCCTTGTACGCCAAGTCGATCCACTAGGCCAAGTCTCTGTTGGGTTCCATGCAGGAATTCCTCAAGTACCTCAATCTTCTTGGGGTCCATGCGCAAAAGTATATGTCGCAAGTCCTCACCTCCAACATTCGCATTAGCCTGCATTGCATTCAGGTACCTAAGTTCATCAGATCCCTCGCGTGCATAAGTGATAGTTCTCCCCTTTCCTTCTACGGCGTTGATAAGATTCTTTGAGGCGTTTTCAGTCCCTCTGAGTCCATGGTTGCCGCCTTGGAATAGCTCTCGCGACGCCGCGTTCTCCGCCCTTGCTGTATCCACCGCATCATCAGTCCGGTTAAGAGCCCTCGCCGTATCCACCGCATCATCTGCTCTATCAAACGCCCTCCTGACATCGTTGGCGCGATCCAAGCTCTTGTACAGCAGCGCCGCCTTGGCGGCGAGGCCGACACCCGCGGCATCCGTCAAGACCTCGAAGGCGCCCTCCTTGAAAAGGTGCTCGGCGGCATCGAGCCGGGCGTTGTTTGCCCCGGAAATGGCCTTGGCCCACTCGTTGAAGGCCGCGATGTCCTCCTGCCGGCGACGTTCCGCATCGCGAGCCACATTCCGGGCAGTCAGCCTCGCGACCATCTGCTGGTGGACATCATTGGGTACCCAGACCAGCTTGCCCATCTGGCTATATGCAGTGAAGCCAGCCCGGGTGGGAATCGCGATCTTGACGGACTCCCTTGGAATCGAGCGAGCGGCCGAGAAGACGATGCCCGTGATGTTGTCACCAGGATCGCCGGCTCCGCCTCTTTCAAAGTAGGCGACCTCACCGCCAATTTTCCCCGCAAGGTCAATGGCCGCGTCCTTTTGATCGTCCGGGAAGGTCTTGGCTACATCGCCATTGGGATACACTACCTTCCAATCCGTCCCCATCGGATCCCAGCGATTCACCGGGTCTCCGGCGCAATAATTGTAGGTGTTCAACCCGCCCGCGTACCCGATCGGATCCCACGCCGTGAACCGCCCAAGCGCCGGATTGTATTGCCGATTCCGTAGATAAATCTCCCCCGTGCCCGCGTCGTGCAACTGCCCGCGGTACCCGGGCGAACTCGCGTGCGCGCCGGTCCCGCCGCTCACCACCGTCCGGTTCCCGAACGCGTCGTAGCGGAACTCCGCCGCGTACGCAGTCCCATCCCAAAGTCCCGTGATATTCCCCAGCCCGTCCTGCGCGTACGCCAGCGGCCCCTGCGGGACCCCGCCCACATCGCTTCGCTCCAGCAGCGCATCGGTTCCCGGAACGAAGTAGAACGTTTCCGCCGTACCGGTGGATTGCTTCACGCACGCGAACCCGTCGTAAAGGTAGTTCGTCGTCGAGCCGCCCGACGCCGAACTCGTCCGCATCCAACTCGCGCCCGCGTACGCGAACGTGTGCTCGACGGCCCCCACCGTCGCGCTCGTCTGCCGGTTCAGTCGGTCGTAGCCGAACTCCGTCGTCACCCCGTCCAGCGTCTGGCTCGTCAACAAGCCCACGCCCGCCGGGTCGTACTCGAACGCGCCCGTCTGCGCCCCGGAGATGGCCGTCAATTGATTCACGTCGTTGTATGCGTACGTGCTCGTCTGCGACGCCCCGCCGGTCAACTCCCACCAGCTCAACTCGTCGAAGTCGCTGCGGGCCGTGGCGCCGGCGACAAGGTTGCCCGCCGCGTCCTGGACCCGCGCCATCAGACTCACGCCGCCCGCGGCGCCGTGCTCAAGCGTTACCGTGAGCGGCGCGACGGTCTCGGGGTCCTCCGCCACCGTGACGGTCGCCGAGCCTTCCGAGAGCGCCACTTCAAGCGTCAGCCATTCCCCGCCGTAAGCCTGAGGCGCGCCCTGCCCAAAAGGCGCCAGTTCCGGCGTGCCGGCCGCCGGCAGGTACCAGACTTCCACCCGGCGCGCGAGTTCGAACCCGCCCTGGCCGTCGGGAATCTCGCGCACCCCAATGCCGGCGACGTACCGGCCGTTCGCGTCTTCGCCGAAGGACAGGCCCGCGAGCGGGCTGACGTACGGCTCGAAGGACGCCTCCGAGGCATCCGGCCGGACCTTGACGGTGTAAGGCGAGTAGGCGTCCGCGCCGAGATCGAGCGGCAGCGCCGCCTCCCCGTCGGAGGCCTCCGCACGGATGAAATCGCCGGCGTCGGACCACTCCGCCACGGGCGCGCCCGGCACCTCGTCCAGCGCATCGCTTTGAAGCGCGGCCGTGAGCGAAGGGTTGCTCACCCGCTGCGTGCGGTTGTCGCTGGCGTCGTAAGCATAGGAATGCTTGTAAGCGTCCGGTCCGGTCCGGAACTCGCTCTTGAGCCGCCCCGCGTTGTCGTACCCGAACAGGGTCTGGCCGCCGGGATGCGTGTAGCGCGTCATCCGCCCGCCGCCGTCGTAGGCATAGGCGAATTGCTCGATCTCCGGGTCCACGTCGCCCAGGACCTGCGTCATCGATTTCATGCGCCCGGCCGGGTCGAGGGCCATGGTTCGCGTGAGCGAGCTGGCGGGCAGGTCCAACCCGTTCACGCGGCCCGCGGCATCGTAGGAAAAGGCCGCTGAAACCCCGGTGAAATTGCCGCCGATCGTTTCCTGAACCTGCTCAAGCCTCCCCGTGCCGTTGTTGTAACTGTATGCAAGCTGTCTGCCCGCATAGGTCTTCGACTTGACCGAATTGTCCTTGTAGTAATCGAAGGAGACGCCGGTCGCGGGGCCGGTGATTTCCGACAATCTGCCGCGCAAGTCGTAGTCCCAAGTCAGCGTTTCGCCGCCTAAAGACTCCGTGTTCAGGCGCCCGTCACCGTGGTAGGTATAGCCGATTACCTTGTCCTGAGGCTGATCGGCGAGGGTCTTCGATTGGAGCCAGCCGCGCGCATCCCAGACGAAGTCGGTCTGGCGATTCCCGCGATCCTTGTAGGTCTTGACAAGGTTGTTGTTATAATAGGCCTCGTTGATTTCCTTTTTGCCGTCGGGATAAATGGTTTCCTTCTGGCGGCCCAGCGAGTCGTAGGTGAATTCGGTTGCCTTTTGCCTGGGATCTATGATCTTCCAAAGGAGGCCCGTGTCGGCGTAATACTCGTAGTGGATGGTCCTGTTGCCGGGGAGGTGAATTTCCTTCAAGCGCTTGGTGGCGGCCTCGTAGACGTACTCGGTGGTCAGCCCTCCCTGGGTGCGTTTTTTAAGGCGGCCTGTTTCATCATACTCCATGCTCGCTTGCAGGCCGTTGGGTGCGGTGACCTGCGTGACAAGGCCCGCGTTATTGCGCGTATAGGTCGTGGTGCCGCCCATGGCGGTGACGGTATGGACATAACCGTCTTTGTAGCCGAATACCGTCTGAGTACCGTCAGGCGCCGTGCGCGTAAGCACCTGATTGTCGGCGTTGAAGGTTTGAGTCCAAAGGCGGTCTTCACCGTCCCTGTACTCGGTCACGTTGTCGTTTCGGTCGCGAGTAACGACCTTGAAAATGATGTCGTCGAAATCGTCTCTGATCGCATTGACGTCGCCCGTGCCGGGGTCAACTTCGTAGCGCGTTTCGTATCCTCTGCCATCCGTGGTCTTCACGAGGTGGCCGTACACCGGATCGAAGTCGCTGCTTCCCGTGCCGCCCGGGCCATCCCAATTCGTCGTCCGATCCAGGTTGTCCACCGTGACGTTGCCGAGGTTTAGGGTTGAGCCGTCGCCGCCATCGGGTACGAAGGCTTGGGATCTCGGGAACCCATCGATGCGATGCTGGGTCTTCAGGACGCCAGTGGCCGTCTGCAACTCGTGTGCATGCCCGCGGTGGTTGAAGCGCTGGGCGACTTGCCACTGATTGTTGGGAATATCGGGCCAACTTCGAACCGCGGTCCGCGCCTGAGTGTCGACGGTCAACTGGGTGTCCCTGCCCAGAAGATCCGTGCTTCCGTTGGGCAACCCGTCCACGTCGAAGCCGTTGACGACGGTATTTGCGCTCGCCCAGGGCTGCACGCCGGCAACACGGAGCAGTTTGTCGTAAGATAAGGTCTGCTTCGCCCCCAAAGCGCTCGTCACGGACTCAAGTACGCCGCAATTCTTATAGTCCAGCGTAGTATTGTTACCTCCTGGCGCTGTCTGGATATGCGGCCGCCCGAATCCGTCGTATTGCGTGCCGAACATCAAGCCCTCGGCGGATATGAATTCGGACCTTTGTCCAGCCGAGTTGTATTTGCAGCGGGACGTGTTGCCCCTGGGGTCGGTAGCGCTCTCCAGCAGGCCATGGGTGGGATGGTAGTTGTATATCGTGCGGCAGGCGGTTCGCGATCCGGGATTGTCGGCGGGACTGAGTTCGCGCATGACCGTAGACAGCCGCGTGCGCCCGATACGGTCGATCTCTTCAAGACTCAGCAGGGTATTATTGCGTTTAATGGAAATCATGGTTCGAGATGACGTGTTGTTATATTCATAGACCAGTGGCGCGATTCCGGGCCGGTCTACTTGCGTGGGCCGCCCAAGGGCGTCACGGGTCGTGGAAGTGTACCGGCCGTATGAATCGCGACTCATGAGAATCCGGCCCAAGGGATCAAGCTGCGCTTCCGTAAAGGTTCCACCAGGCTCGACAACCTTGACCGTGCGGTCGCGCAGGTCGTAACGATATTGAGTCACGTACCCCATCATATCTACAGAGCGGATCGGAAGCCCGTGGTTGTTGTACTTCGTGGCCACCTTTCGCCCACCGGCTTGGTTGGTCGGATTGCTGGGCGCCAGTACAATCAGGGGCTGTCCGAATAGGTTCCGCTCCGCGACGCGCCAGATCTGAGTCGTGGCATCCTTGGTTTGGGCAAGGAAGCCGTCCTCACCGTACTCAAATTCCGTGTCATCCGTACCACTTACCGCGGAAGGGGATTTGAGCTTCTTGAGAAGTCCAAATTTTTCCGGTTCGTCGTAATATTCATAGGTCGTATCGGCGCCGAAAGAAGTGCTCTTCGTCAGCAGGTTGGCGCCCACCTTGTCCTTATCCAGATACTCCCAACTGGCCGAGGCTCCGCCCTGTATTACGGATGAGGTCAAATTGCCCTTGGAATCGTACCCCAATGCCTTCGTGATCGGACCGAACGACATGACATCGATCTGGCGCAAGGCGGCGTTCACCCCATGCGTGGCGGTCAACCCCTCCGGATCTTTGAGCGTAAGCAATGCATCCAAAGTGGGAGAGATGGTGAACGTGCTCGGCGAATGTGTAACGCCAACAATTCCCGTCGCCATGGCGGTGGTTGAAGGAGCAAGGCCGTCTGGCTGATAAGAATAAGTCATGTACGTTTTGTCGCCGTTGGCGAGCGTCGGCCCGTCGATGCGCTTAACCTTGCGCGAGGCATCGTCGTACGCGACGGCATAGGTCAGGTTCGAGCCGTGCGAGAAGTTACCAACAGCCTTGATCTCTCGCATCCGACGTAGCCCGCCGGCCTGACCATCGTATTGGAAATACCACAATCCCAATTGTCTACCGGACAGGCTCGCCATTGGCATATCCGGATCATCCTGAAGCGGGAGGGATTCGGAGCGTCCGAACTCATCCCGCACGCAGGTCGCATTTCCGTCGCCGTTCCGCGTGATCCGAAGCGACCGGCCAAGAAGATCTGCGATTCTCGTCATCCGCCCTTGGCCATCGAAGAACCGGTACAGGTTGTCGTGAAGGATCAAAAGGTATTGCTCCCCTTCCTCACCCTCGGATTCGAAGTTCTCGGGATCGGCGTTGACCAGCGCGGCACGCAATCCCGTTTTGGGGTCGGAGACGAAACGATCCGTGAGGTACTTGAAAAGATACCGGCGTCCGTCCGCGCCGATGAGCGCGAGCAGGTCATTATCTTGCCGTTCCGAAACATCCACCTCTCCATCCAAGTTGGCGTCCACGGACCCGTCAAAGATTTGCATGTCGTAATTCGAGCGCCAGCCGGGGCCCATGCCGGTCTTGATCGCGTCGAGGTGGTTGTACGAGAACGCGACATCAGGCCCCAGGACCGGGGTATGGTACGTGCGTGCCACCGCGCCGAAGTGCAGGTTGCCGCGCGTCAGCCCGACGGAGGCGTATCCGCCCAGGAACGGCGCGTGCGGTGCGATGCCGTCGGATCCGCCAAGGCCGTTGGAAAGGCGTGTCAGCCTGAGGGGGCTCTCCAACTTGGGCAATTGAGAGAGAAGAGACTGATCATCTTCATTGGGAACAAATACGAGCTTCAGATTCAGGGAAACGTCCGCTGCGCATTCAAGGTACAGGGACTCGGGAAGCTGCACGGGTTGCAGGAGAGAATGCGGCCATTGAAGGTCGCCGGTAGTGATTTCGTTTCCTTCCGTGGCCGCGTCAAAAACGCGCACGGGACCGGTAAGGCCTTCCAACTTGACGGTTCCAGGCAGTTTCCAAGCGCTGTCAAAGTAGGCTACGGGCTTAATCTGAATGCGCGCTCCGGGCGCCGGATGATTCGGGTAGTCGGAGGCGTTAAAGCCATCGAGGGAAACGACGCCGTGTTGAGCATTCTTGAAGGTTTCGTCCGTGCCATTAACCAGGCCGTCGTGGTTAGCATCCGCGAGAAGTTGGAACGTAATGAGGTACGCGGCCTCCTTCAGCTCCGTATTTTGCATGCCTTGCGGCGTAGTCAATACGAGATCGACCAATCCGGCGGGCACGTCTGCCCCAATAGTCAGGTCCAACTTGAGGCATTGCTGAATGCCGCCCGTGATGGCATCGACGTAGCCGCTGGCATGGCGATGGTTACAAAATACACCAACCGCCTTGTGGACGACGATCTTGGACTCAGGACTCTCCGGGTCATCTTCTTCTGTGACCGCGACATTCTGGCCGTTGACCTTGATCCCAATCTGGTCGGGCTCGACGACCTGTCCCGGCAGCGCCAATTCAGCCCCTTTGACAAAAACGGTAATTCGCTGTCCGGCTCGCCAAGTTGAAGGCTCAATGCGTAAGAAATTAAGCTTGTCGCGTGGGTTGAACACGGTCATGCCACCGAAAAAGTTCTCTACAAAATGATATTGCGCATCAATCAGCTTGTACTCGTATCCTCCCCACCCTATGGGGAAAGTTCTACGCAACTTACAAAACCGAACAGCAAAGTTTTTAGCGCTTGGCACTAAAGGTGAGGGCAGGTTGCTGTAGGCTTCCGCATCGTATCGGGCGACTTCTTTGTCAGATCCCAACCCAAACAAGAGCGGCCCACGTCCCTCTCTTAAGTAATTCGGATCTTCCACGCTGCCCCATTGGGGCAGGCTTTGGAAATGGTTGAAGTTAAGAAACCTCTGGGAGCCACCGGCAGCGGTTAGCAACTGAGCGATCAATGTCGTGAATTGACCGCCTTGAAAGGCAGAGGCAGGTATACCATCGTCTCGAGAAAGAATCAGGTCAAGGATTCTGCCAGGAATTCGCTTGCCTCCCAGTCCGTCAAAACTACTCATCTGATCTTCGCGAGGAAGTACAATGCGATGCTCAGGGGCAAGAAGCCCTCCTGCAGGTTGGGTTATGCTTGGGCCCAAAAGCGCTTCGCTTGGGTCATGGGTGAAGTAATGGTCAAGGAGCAACTGGGGCGACGGGACTTCTGGATCGTCATAAAAGGAATATACTGTCTTGGGTGAATTAAAGGTGTAAGTACGATCTATCCCGTCAAAATGCGAAAGATACGAGTCCCCGGCCATAGGTCGCCATCTGCCACCGTCTTCAAAGTTTCCATACGCCACACCGTAGGTCCGGTAGCGGTAAAAGGCAACCGATTCGGATGCCACGTTGCCAGCGATATCTTCAGCATATATTTTTACGGGACCTGAGACCTTGCTTTCCCCCGCAAATCCTACTGGTGCCGCCAATCGCCATACCGAAGACATGCTAAGATTGGACGTATGCTCGCGCACAAGCGCCGCGCCATCTTGAGCAACGTAGTAGGTATCGTTGTCCGTATTGATCGTTCGTATTGGATTGAAGAGCCTGACCGATCGAACAACGGGAGCCTCGCGATCGACTACGAAGTTTAGCGCGCGGTGTGTGGCCGTGTTGCCTAGGACGTCTTCCGTTTCAATCAGGAGTTGATACGTGTTGGTCGTTGTGATTTTTCGTGGATCACCAGGTTGCGGGTCTTGCGGGTCCACGTCGGGCGATCGACTTTCCGGAAGCTGGTACTCTTTCAGCCCGTAGGAAAACGGCCTACCAGACCACGTCCACGGTTTTGAGAGCGCAAAGGAAGCATCGAGATTTGCTTCGATGGACGGGGGTCGTCCATGCCGGGTGCGGTTACGTCGGAATCGAGATGGCATGTAAAAATTCCATGGTCGTCCGATAAGACCTTCCGCAAGTGCGCTTTTATCCTCACGGGTTCGCACCCTTCGTCCTTGACATCCATGGCGGGTATGAAGTTTTCGGCCGCGAATACGTTGCGTAGGGTATCCGGATCTTGAGTGCCTGGATCGGTATAAATTTCGATATCGCGAGGACCCAGAACCAGGCAGTCCAAGTCGGCCGTCGTGGCCTTGAGCGGCCATGTCAGTTTTATTTCAGGCCCTGTCCGATCTACAATGAGTTCAAACTCATGCGCTGCAATTTCGCCAGCCGCATCCGTGACTTCGATGCCAAAGGTACCTCGACCCTCCGCCACATCCGTAAAGTCCTCCTCGTACTGCATCCCGCCTTGGTTCGTCAGCTCTCTTCGAATATCAAGCCAAGTCAGCACGACGGTATATGGCGCGGTCCCACCAGAAATGTCGAATTGGGCTCGGAGATCCTCGGCGGCCGTAAGGACTTGGCCGGATCGGTTGATCAACTTTTCGCCGTTGATGGCCTTGATCGAAAGGCCGCCGATTCGCAACTCTCCGGGAGGATCCTCCTCCGGGTTCTCTTCCGGATCGAGAATGGACTGCTCGTCCATGCTAGAGTTGGGACCGATGTTGCCTGCCATGTCGACATAGTGGAGATCCAATGCGAACACGCCGGCGCCCGGTACTTGGAATGCCGCCGTCCAGGAATCGAAATAAAGGGAGATAATGGGGCTCACTGTCTGCGAATCGGTAAGGAGTTCGGCGATGACATCGTGTTCGGGGAGCGGCCCGGAAAGTACGACCCAGTTCCCGCTTTTGGTAACGGATTCAATGACCGGAGCAGGAGGTGGAGTCGTATCAAGGCAGGCCGTCGCTTCGCGAATGGCTTTGTTCCCGGCCAAGTCTTGCACTTCAAGATGGAAAACATGCGTACCGTCTTGAGTAACGCTAAAACTCAAAGAAGATGAGTCCGCGAAATCGGGGGTGATTTGCGTCATATCCAAGACGGCAAGAAGAGCGGCCATGTCGATTCCCGAACCGCCTGCATCGTCGCCATAAGTCGCCATAAAAGTCAGGGAGTTGTAGCAAGCTCCTTCAGACGGCTGCAGGGTCGATATGGTGGGCGCGATGGTGTCCACGAAGAAGGTCGTCTGGACTGAACTTAAATTCCCGTCGTAGTCCTTGACGCTGACGGTCAGGGTATGCTGGCCCTGGGCGAGCGCGGCCCCGGGGATCGCCTGGAAACCGTCCGCTGTAACCGAACTCAGGTACACGCCCGTGCCGTCGGAAAGGGTGACGTTCAGCGAGGAGACGTCCACGCCCACGCCGTCACCGTCCGTGAAGGATGCTGAGCATTCGGGGAACATTGTCGCGACGTACGCGTCGTTCGACGGCGTCAGGGCGAGGATCTGGGGCGGGGTCGTGTCGTCGGCTTCAAATTGCCAGTTGAGATTGCTGTCAGGAGGCGCGGTATCGGCGCTGGAGAACGCCAGAATGGTTTGACCGGGCGCGGAAGCGTCGCTGTCCCGCACTTGCACGAAGGATACCTTGGGACTGTTGGAGGCTCTGAGGATCCACTGCTGTGTGTCTACGGTGCTGCTCAGCGTGATGGGAGCTGCGGCGGTCCCGTGCCAGTTGAGCTGACTGAACACGAACGTCGCGCCAGCCTCGAATTTAGCCGTGGTTCCCGGGTCCAATTTGACCATGCCCAAGGCCGTAAAACCGTCCTGGAAAGTGATGGTTCCCTGCGTGTTGTGTACCTCCAAGTTCTTAAGGATGCTGCCATTCAAGCTCCAGGTCTGGTTCGCCGGCCCGTATACGGTATCGGGCAGCGCGTGAACGGTGGCGTCGAAGGTCGTCGCGTCGAGCTGTCCCTGCGTCACCGTAAAGTCGCCGAGTAGGCGAATGGAGCCGTTGAGGGTCAGGATGTCCACCGCGTTGTCCATATCGACCACCAGGTTGCCAAGGTATGGGTAGCCCGAGATGGTTGCTGAGCCGCCGACGAAGCGATCCTCCGAACCCGAGTTTCCTGCGTATTCCGACCATGGGGCAACCAGAAGATTTCCTGCGAACTCTTGATACCCGGCGCTTGAAGCCTCCATTCGGCCGTCCGAGAGGAATGTATCGCCTCCAACCTGCAAGCTTCCCGAATTCACCTTCCACTGGCCCGCCAGGAGGTATAGCTCGCCGCCGATGGTAAATTCACCGCTCCCTTGATCCACGCTGGTACCCGCGTAGGACAGGCTGCCGCCCACCGTCAGGTTCCCGGTGGTCGACTCCAGTTCCGCTCCCTCGAAGTAGGCCGCTCCGTCGACCTGTACCGAGCCATTTTGCAGATCCAGCGCTGAATTCAGGGCGGACAAATCGCCTTGCACGGAGACGCTTAAGGAATCTAGGTCCACGCTGCCCACGTTAACGATTCGCAAGTCGCCTTCGACGGTAAGCGTCCCTCCCGCGCCTACAACGGTCGCCTGATCGAAGGTGGCGGCATCTTCAACCAGCAAGGTGTTGTTTACGACGATCGATCCGCTGAGCGTCTCCAAGGCCCCATGAACGGTCAAGGGATTGTTCACGGTCAGACTGGTGGCGAAGTACGCCCCTATATGCAGCTTCAAGGCCTCAGCACTGGCATTGACGGTGCACGGAGGCGCCTGTTCCGCTTCGGAGTAGATGCCAAAAAAGGCTTCGGTGCTGGCGGTGGGCACCCCGCCAGCCCAGTTGCTCGCATTGTTCCAGTTCGAATCGACGCTTCCGGTCCACACGCTGCCGAAGTACCAGTTGTAAGTTGGTGGACTAGGCAAGGCATGACTGTAAACCGCAATGATGGGGGAACCCTCGTTAGCATTGCAGCCACGAACCTCGACTCCATAGACAAGAGCTGGCTCCTCGACAACCAGGTTCCATGATGTCAAAAACCATCCTTCTAGCAGGGTCGCGTAACTGGACACGGACGGATCATTGATAAAGAGTCGTTGGGTTGACACGGTTTCATTTGCGGCAAACTCAATGTGCCCTCCCTTAATGGTCAAGTTGTCGGTTGCAAATCCGATATTCAGGTAAACCCAGGCATTGTTGAATTCGATGCTTCTGGCGTTCAACGCACCATCAACTATCAATTTGTCATTTGAAGGAAGTGCTTCAAATTCATTAAAGAATGAGTTATAAAGGGCAACGGAATTACCCCCATTGCCTAAAGCACGAATTTTCGTACTGCTTCCTGTTATCGAGCCGTTTGTCGCATGAACATTGATCGATCCGACGGTGTCCAATACGGCAATACCATCTAACTCGAGGTGGCCGGAGGAAACGGTAATATTCCCTATTGTGGGGGTTCCCGTACCACTTTGCATAGTAACTTTTCGATCAGCTTCGTTTTTTTCGATCGTCAAGTTGTAAATGTAATCTAGCGGACCAGAAAATGGCGGGTCTGCGGGGTTCTGCGGCTGGCTGTGATTGAGAACAAGCTTAGAGTCGCTATTCCCGATAAACTTTAATTGATCGCAATACACGCCTTCAAAAGTTGAAAAGTTTTCTTTTACCCTTAGTTCGGTAGTGAAACTGGCTGGAACAAATAGAGGCTCGGGACTCTCTATTCTTCGAACTGTGACTCCTCCCTCCAGATCCATAACACATGAATAGTTTGAAACATTCAGAAACATAACGGCGTCATCTTCTCCAGGTATTCCGGTTGGAGACCAATTCTCCGGGTTGTCCCAGTCCGAGCTGTATTCCCCTATCCAAGTATAGGTGATAGCGGCGTGATCCACTACGAAGATGAAATCCATTGTCGAGAGATTTCCTGCAAGGTCAGAGACTTCTATGGAATACTTGTGCGGGTGACCCGTTTCTTCGATATACCCGTAAGAGTAATATAGGAATGAACTGGAAAGAATCGTACTTTGCGCAGTCTTGTCGGACCCATCAAGGTATATGCGTACACTACCTACGTTGACACCTGAGCCACTGTCACTATAGGTTCCTGCGAAATCCGTACTAAATACACTTACATATTCAGAAGCAGGCAATGAGACGTCTATTTGAGGTCCCACCGTATCTAAATTGAACGAAATGATACCGGAAACAGAATTGCCCGCGCGATCACGTACCTCGACTTCGAAATCGTGCGCACCTTCTGTCAAGTTAGATAACGGAGTATGCAAGACTTGGCCAGCTTGTGTATACGCCGATTCGACGTTCCCGTCGATCTTGACGACCACTTCCACTGCATCCACGCCGCTACCGGCGTCCATGAAATCTGCGCTAAGGGTTGGGCGGGAGGAATTGACCCAGGCGTCGTCCTGCGGGCTGAAATTGCTCAGTTCCGGCGCCACCGTGTCCAGTTCGAACGAAAGCTCTTCGTGGGCCGGGTTACCACTTGTGTCCTCCAACTCCACGCGCCATGTCACCGTTCCGTCTGCCAGCGGCGTGAGGGGCTGGTACGCGACATGGTTGCCTTCCACCGTGGCAAGGGAGGTTACATCAATCTCGTTCACGAAGACGTGAACGGTCAATGGGTCCACTGGCGCGCCCCGGCCGAAATAGTCGGCACTGAAGACCGGCTGCGGATCGTTGAGGTACGCAACTTGAGGCTGGAGATTTACAATCCGCGGCGGATCGAAGATCCAATTGGTGTTGCCTCCGCCGTTCACGCTGTCCAAGGCCTGGATGGCGCCGCCCGCCGACGCGTCGGAATCCGACACGTCGACGAACTGCACGCCTTGTTCAGGGGCCACTAGCAGCCAGGCCGTGCCGGGCGTGGCGCTGCGCAGCACGAGGGGCATGCCTTCCTGGCCGACCCATTGCAGCAGGTTTACGGCGAAGACCGCCGAGGCTTCGAATGCCAGATTGGAGCCCGGCAGCGCGAGGAAGGTTCCGCCCGCCGCCGTCGTGAACCCACCCGAAAGGGTCACGGCGCCGCCGGTATTCAGGACTTCCAAATGGTGCAGCTCGTGCCCCCCGAAATCGGCACTCTGTGCCTGATTGCCCAAAAAAGAGATAGTGGCGTCGAGTGCACTTAGGCTGGCGTTGGCCGCGTTCAGGCTGAGATCGCCCGCCAGATTGAGCTTGGCGCCAGCCGACAACGCGAGCGTTCCCTGGGTGACGTTCAGCGCAGTGGAGACCGTCAGGTCGTTCGCGAGCATCGCAGTGGTGGCGGAAGCATTCTTGTTGAGCACGAGAGTCGAGAAAGAGAAAGCGCCGCTGACCGTCGAGGTGGCGGGCCCCGAGAGCGTCACCGTGCCCGTGCCGGCGTCAAAGCCGCCGCCCGCGCCCAAGGTCAGATCTTCGTAAACCGTGAGCAACGAACTTCCGGACGACCAATCGCCGCCGTTCAGGATCAAGTGGCCGTTCACCGTGACCGGCGCGTTCGCGGTAAGCTGCCCCGTATAAGCCGGCTGTACTTCGATTTCCGCCACGGTCACAGCAGCGTTGATGTCGCAAGGGGCCGAGTTGGTGGCGCCAAAGCGGACTTTGGCGCTGGATGGAGGCACAAAATCGAAATTCCAATTCTCCGCCGTGTGCCAGTTGGCGTCTGCACCGCCTCCGTCCCAGACCCAGGTGGGATAGGCGCTACCGACAAAGAAGACCCTCTGTTCGGTCGTGGGATTCAGTGACCTGTCCTTTGCTGTCACGGAAATCGTATTCTGGCCGGCCACTAGCCCCTGATTCAGCATGAAAGAGAAGCCGGCGAACGTGATGGGCTGGGCCAGGCTGGTAAGATCATTGCCATTCACAAGCAGCGTAACCTGGACCGGGTCGACGCCTGATCCTTCCATGCCATCGTCGAAATCCACGGTGACGGTGAGATCGCCCATGGGGTACAGAACCCCTTCTTCGGGCGCAACCACGGTGACTACCGGCGCATCCTGATCGATCCAGAAGACCCAGGAAATGGGACCACTTGGGTTGCCAGCCTGGTCGTGAATGACGGGCTCCAGCACATAGCGCCCGGGCGCCAGACCGCTGGCGGGCGTGTATTCGAAGCTTGTTGCGGTCACGTTCAATTCGCCGGGAGTAACGCCGATCGACACTTCCTGACCAACGGGGCCCTTGCTGACAGCCAAGGCAAACGAACCGATGTCGGTGCTGATGCCAGATCCAGGAGTCGGATCGCTGAAGAAGCCCGAAATCAGTGCTGGCGCCACGTCTAGGGCTTCGCCATTTGCCGGTGAATTGGGCGTCACGCTGGGCGGCAACAAGTCCAGCCGGACGGTCCATTCCTTCAAGGCCGAAGAGTTGCTCGCCAGATCCGCGATCGTCGCCTGGAACCGGTAGCGGCCCTCCTCCAACCCGCCCATTGGCGCGTAAGAGAAACCGATCGCGTCCACAGTCAACTCGCCCGGATCCACCGTCACCGGCGTCTCCGAGCCCACTTCACCCTGCCAGACCGAGAACGTGAACGATGCCGGGTTGATGCCTGCGGAAGGAGGGTCGTCGGCGAAGGCGCCGGTGATGGCAGTCTCTTCGTCGTTGATCTTCGCCGCGTCGACCGGAAGAAGGTTGACGATCTGCGGCCCGGTGGTATCCACCTCGAACGACCAGCCGAACGGCGCGGCCGCGTTGCCGGCGCGGTCGGTCAGCGTCACCTCCACCGTGTGCGGCCCATCGATCAGCGCCACGGGGGGCGCATACGAGAAACCCGACGCCGTCAACGTCATCTCCACGGAGGCGTCGATCCGCACGCCGTCCAGCTTCACGATCGCGCTGTTGCTTATCCCCAGGTCCAGCCCCGCGCCCTCCGGACCGTCGTCGAAGCTCGCCGAGATCGTCGCCGGGCTGCCCTGCAATTTCGCCCCATCGGCGGGCTGTACGTCCTCCACCCCCGGTGCGCTTGCGTCCACGTAGAAGACCCACGCGACGGGAGCGCTGGCGTTCTGCGCTTGGTCTTCCACGTAGGGCGAAAGGACGTGGCGCCCCTCGACGAAGCCCCCCATCGGCGTGTACGTGAAGCCCGCCGCCGTCACGTCCAACTCGCCAGGGTCTACGGTGACGCCATTCTCGACCCCCTCCGGCCCTTTTTGGACCGTCAGCGTAAACGAGGCGACGTTGATCAGGGACGACGGCGTGGCATCGCTAAAGGTGGCCGACGCCGAGCCTGGATCGAGTTGCATGGCCTCATCGTGCTCGGGCGCCAAGATGGTGATCATGGGCGGCAACGTGTCCAGGCGGATCGCCCATTCCTTGAGGGGCGAGACGTTGCCCGCCAAGTCCGCGATCGTCGCCTGGAAGCGGTAACGGCCCTCCTGAAGGCCGCCGTTGGGCGCGTAGGAAAACCCGTTCGCATCCACGCTCAGGTCGCCGGGATCGACCGTGGCGGGCGTCTCGGCGCCCACTTCGCCATGCCAGGCCAAAAACGTAAAGGACGCCGGATCGATGCCCGCCGAGGGCGGATCGTCGGCGAAGGCGCCGGCGATCACCGTCTCCTCGGCGTTGATGTTCGCCCCGTCGGTCGGGACGAGGTTGACAATGCTTGGATCGTCCACGTCGTCGATAAACACCCAATTCGTGTTGTTCCCGCTATTGGTGCCAAGGTGATCCGTGATGGTTCCATTGGTTGCGTTGCTGTCCTGAACGTCGACGTACCAAACGGCTTGCGCGGGCGCGGAGAGATTCCAGGCCTGGCTCGACGTCGCGCTTCTAAGCACGATGGGTTCAACGTCGGTGCCCGTCCAATTTAGCGTATTGAAAACAAAAGATTCGCCTTCCTTGAAGTTGACGCTACATCCCGGTTCAATCGTCATCGTTCCCGAAGCAGTAATCCCCTCGGAAAGCGCGACCGGCCCCGCCGCGTTCACCAGATGAAGATCTTTGACGGTTTGCCCCCGGAATTTCGCCTCCTGCGCCCCGCTGCCATCCAGGATAAAAGTCGCCGAATTGGCGCTCAGGGAGCCGTTGGCGCCTACCGTGAGATTCTGTCCGACCGCGACGGAGTATGTGCCGCAGATCAATTCACCTTGAGTTACATCCAAATGGCCCGATACCTGGATGTCGTTGGCCAAGATTACGGTGCCGGGAGGCCCAAGTGTTTTGGTGGCATCCAGGTTATTGAAAACGGTGTTGCCTGAAACGACGGAGTCGCCCGGGCCGGCGAATACGACCGTGGAGGCGCCTGCGCTCACCGCGCCTGAAACATGATTCCAGTCGCCCACGAGTTCGACGTAATCCACCAGGGTCAGCGTCCCACCTGTTTTATTGACCTCAACGTCAGGCAACCCGAAAACCCCGGATTTCGAACCACGCCCAGTCAACGTCTGGTCTGACCCGCCGGCGAATACGACCGTGCCCCCGTAGCAGAGTATCGCGTTGACCTTCACGTCGCCCATGGCGCGGAACGTGCCCGAGGCCGGGACGACGGTTTGAACGAGGTCGCCGCTATCAAGATCGAGAGTTCCGTGAACGGTAACGGTGGAGTTGTCTGCCACCGTGATGGCCGTAGTCGCATACAGCTTCAAGTCGTTGAACTGCAGCGCGCCCGAGAGCGTTTTACCGCCCATGCCCTGTGGAATCACGACGGACGAAGAGCCGCCGTCCATGATGCCGGAGATCAGTGTCCAATTGTGCGAGGAAACAATCTCGTCTGATAGGGTCAGGGTGCCTCCTGGTTTGTCGATCTCAATGTCCGGCAGATCCCAATCAGGGGTTGGCCATTGGTCCCAGTAATCGTTAAGTCCATAAAGTGCTTGATCGGCATTTCCCTTGAACCTCAGGACAGATGTGCCTGTTACATGTCCGTTCTGATATACATCGCCGTGGGCATCCAGTGCTCCTCCGAAGAGCGTTCCACCAATTAGATTCAGAAACCCGGTAGCCATAACGGTATCCGATAGGCTCAGGCTACCGCCCGACTTGTTGATATTCAGGTTGTTGAAGTTTGGTGAACCTGTTAAGGATGCACTGGAAGTACCGGAGAAGGTTACCCAACTTGAGCCAGCCTGAAACTGCCCGCCCGTGAGCGAGAAGTTTCCCGCAATCGAGTGCGCGTTCGCTCCCGCGTTGAACGTCCCTCCAGCCTGCGAGAATGAATCAGTAATGCTCAGATTTGAAGTCGTTGTGATCGTGCCCGTGAAACCGTTATCGATGGATATTGAATAAACCGTTCCAGGTACGACGTTCGCGGTGCAGTTCTTCGAACTAGTTCCATTGAATATAACGTCAGAATACGGATTGGGAACTACATCGTCGCTCCAATTGGCTGCGGTAGTCCAGTTATTATCGGCTCCGCCACCATCCCATATGGCCGTTGAAGAAGGGAATATCCAGTTGGTATTATTTCCGCTGTTTGTGCTCCTGTAAGCAATGACGGTACCGCTAATGGCATTGCTTCGCTGCACGTCCACGAACGCAACGGACTGCGTCGCGCAACTCAACTTCCAATTGTAGCTGGCATGGCTGCTCCGCAGGATAATCGGAGCGGATGCCGTGCCAGTCCAATTCAGCGCACCAAAGGTATAAGTATAATTGTAGCCAAACACGACCGAGCTCCCCGGCACGAAAGTCACTGCACCCGTCGCGGAAAAGGTGCGGAAAAAGGTCACGGTATTTTGCGTATTGGTTACCTGAAGATTATAAAAGACCTGACTATCGAGATCGAGCCATTGCGCGCCCGAGCCGGCGATGTTCAATGTGGATGTGCCCGACGAAACAGTAGCGTACGCTAAATCGACATCCCCCTTGACGGTTAGGGACCTCCCATTGGCCATGTTAAGCTGGCCCCGATAAAAATCGAATAGCCCGCGGATTTCCACATCGCCGTCCAAGGCTACAATATCGCTCGTGGCGGATTTGTTGATTTGGAAATCGTAAAAAATGGCCTTCCCGGAAACGGCAGAGTTCTCTCCTCCTCTAATGGTTACATAGGACGTCCCCGGATCCACCGTGCCCGCCGTATGCGTCCAGTTGCCCAGCGTGCGAATGGTCGAGGCGAGCGTCAGCGTCCCCGCCGGTTTGTTGACTTCTAGATCCGGCAACAGTCCGGCGGTAAGCGAACCGGCGCCCGTGAACGTATGATCGCCCGAACCTCCGAACACCAGCCGTCCCGTTCCCCCGTCGAATGCGGTAGTAGCGACCACATTTCCCCTGGCTTCCCAGGTTCCGGTTGCTGGTACGCTGGCCTGATTGAGGTTCCCATCGGTCAAGGTCAAAGTGCCCGCAGACGCTACGGTACTGCCGTTGGTGACGGTCAGGCTGGCATTGTTGGCCAAAGCGATCTCTGCATTGTTAAATACCAGATTCCCCGTCAGGGTTGGAGTGCCCTTCATTACAACGCTCGACGAGCCGCCATTCATGGAGCCCCCCAAGAGCGACCAGTTCTTATTGATGCAGAATCCGCCCGCGAGTTGGAGCACTCCACCGGCCTTGTTGATTATGATTTCCGGAAGGGTCGGCGTAGCCATGATCCCATTGCCCGTCAGTATTTGGTCGGCCAATCCATAAAATGAAATCGTCGCGGTTCCCCCGACATAGCCGGCGCCTTGTTGAACGTCTCCGTACGCAAGAAAGCTAGTCCCATTAACGCTCCCACTAGTCAGGCTTAGGGTCCCATTAACCAGAAGCGTTGAAATGCTCAGAACGGCAGTCCCCTTGTCGATGATTGCATTATTGAATGGATTCGTGCCTGAATACGCGCTGTTTGTGCCGCCTCCAAATACGAAGGTACTCGTATCCTCCTGGAAGGGAGCGCTATTGCTGTGCGTGAAGTTACCTGCAACCGTATGCGTTCCGCTCCCGGCCTGGAACGTGCCGCCGGAATGCGTGAATGTATTCAGCGATAGGTTTCCACTTCCCGCATTAAAGGTGGAGTCGGAACCCGATTGCACAAAGTCGTTCAGCACGGTTAGATTCTGCTGGCAGGCGATCGTGCCCGTGTACCCCGCCGCTATGGCGACCGACTTCACGCCCGCAGGCACGTCTATCGTGCAGTGCTTGGTGCTCGTGCCATTAAACGTGACGTTGGCTGCGACGCCTGGAACAAGATCGCCGCTCCAGTTCGCCGCCGTACTCCAATTGTTATCGGCCCCGCCTCCATCCCAGACCGCGTCGGGATTAGGGAAGATCCAATTCAGGTTATTGCCCGAGTCGATACTCTGCGTTGCGGTAACGGCACCGGAGATGGCGTTGCTGCGTTGAACGTCCACGTACGACACGGAGGCTGCCGCCGTATCGAGTTTCCAGTAGTAGCTGGCATGGCTGCTTCGCAAGGAAATAGGCTGTGTGGGCGTGCCGTTCCACGATAATGCGCCGCATTTGAAAGTTTGGTTATAGCCGAATACCAGGGACGCCCCAGGATCGAAGGTCACCGTGCCGCTGGATGCGTCGAACCCTCGAGTGAATGTCACGGTTCCCTGCGTGTTGGTGACATGAATATTGTGAAAGACCTTGTTATTCAGGTCCAGACTTTGGGCGGACGAACCGGAAATCTTGAGGGTCGAGGTGCCAGGATTGATGGCCGAAGTGGTCAGGTCTATGCCGCCCTTACATGTAAGGGTCTTTCCATTGGCCATATTCAGGGTGCCGGTGGCGAGCGCAAACATTCCTCCGATTTCCACATCGTCGTTCAAGGCCGTTTCGACGGGCCATGTCGCCTTCGCAATGGTCAGGTCAAACAAACTGACTTGGCCTCCAATCGTCACGTTGTCGCTGCCCACAAGACGAAGCGTGGAAGTTCCAGGATCCTGAAGGCCCGCGATATGGTCCCAACTTCCGGTGGTGCGAATCAGGGACGCAAGGAACAAGGTCCCAGAGGGCTTGTCGATCAGGACGTTGGGTAGTTTGCCATAAGCCGCGTTCCCGGACCCCGTGAAGACTTGATCTCCCGCACCGTCGAAAATCAACTGTCCCGTGCCGCCGTCGCTGCCCGTGCCTTGAACGCACCCGCCCTGAACATGAATTTCTCCCGTATCCAGGAATCCTCCCGTGTACGTAAATAAGCCCAAAACGGTCATGGAGTCGTTCACGGCGACATGCGCCGCTTTACTGATGGTTACGTTGTAGAATGTCGGCGCGCCGGTGATCGTGGCGGCGTTACTGGTCGTAAGCGACAGGGTGCTTGTCGCAGGCGTGATGACGCCCGAACCGCTGCGTGTAATGTCTTTGTTTATGGTTAAGGTCGCGCTGCCCATATTGAGCGTACCGCTGGCCACCGTCAGCGATCCCGTAAGCGTGAGGTTCGCGGAGAGCGTGACCGTGGCGGTATAACCCGAGTTCAATTGCAAATCCGTCACCGAATCAGCCATGTCCACATTGCAGTTCGTATTCGACGTGCCGTCGAAGACCACAGTGGCGGTGGCCGTCGGAAGCGCGCCCGTTGACCAGTTGCCCGGAGTGGACCATTTCCCGTCGCCCGTGGCGTTCGTCCACGTCACCGTTGCGGCATGGAGGTTTCCAATGGCCGCCAGAGTAAGAACAAGGCACGCCCAAACGAGCCCGCGTCTGGGGCGCGATGCATGAGTTTTCACGTGTTGCTCCTCGCTCGATTCCGATGCAGGAAATGCTGCTCTATTCGCGTTCAGGACGCTGAATTTGCTGAATGGCTGACTTGACGCTTACGCGCAAGCTTGCATTGGCTGCGTTCTCAAGACTGCGGAGGCCCACTAGGGCCGAACGTGCTCGAGGCCCGATCCGGCCCAATGCCTCCGCGGCCAACCGTTGCACACCCACGACTTGGTCCTGAAGCGCCTGGATCAACGCGGGCACGGCGGAGGCGGCATCGGGGCCAATGCACCCCAAGGCGCGTGCGCACCACCCACGTAGGTGAGGATCTTCCGATGTCAAGCCTGCCGTGAGCCCGGGGACAGCCTCCTTGGCCGCTTCGCCAATCTCGGCCAAGGTGGCTACGACCTCGTACTTCACATTTGCCGATGTTTCGAACTTGCCGAGGAGGTCCAGAAGGGCCGGAACGGATGGGGCGGCATCGACACCTTGCGACTTCAAGTTTCTTAGAATCGAGATCTTAGCGTCGTCGTCCATTTCACCTAACGTTTGAACCAGTTGGGCAGGATCGGGATATGGATCCTTTGATGCTTCCTCCGAGGCGAGTCCAGGATTGAGATTCCCGACAACAAGAATGAGCAAAACTCTATGAGGCCACCGGTACATGGAGCCCGTCCTTTCAATTGAGGTTTTATCTTCTTGCTACTTGTGAATGCGTTGAATATGTACCACACCCATTCATAGTCAATGGGATGCTGAGTAAATCTTCTAAGAACTTTGTCTATGTAGTTACATGGTATTAGTTGACTCGGAATTCAAGATTGTATCTACTGAGTTGGCTTGGGATTGAGAATAGGCGCATACACTTTGCATTTGTTGCATATTTCTCATTTTTGGAGATTCGAAGGGCTGTCGGAGCACTTCGAACGCCGCCGCGAAACCTCGATCTCGCCCAAAGGGCCTGGAACGCCTGACCCTTGCGGCGCTGGACCGGCAGGATCGAACTCTTATGTCCCTGGAGACGCTCGTCTGGACCCCGCCGGCGCCAACGGGGGAGCCTCGCGATGCGCTCCGTTAGAAGAAAAATGCTTCCGGGCGCAAGGCGTGGCTTCACCCTGATCGAAGTCATTCTGGCCATCGCGCTCTCGGTCCTGATCGTCTTCGCCGTGGCCAAGGTCACGCAGTCCAGCCTCTCCACGGCGCGGACGGTCAAGCAGGCCTCGGCCACCGACATGCGCGTCGCGACGGCCCTGAACATCCTGAAACGCGACCTCCAGGGCTGGTACCAGCCCAAAGCGGCTCCATCGGACCCGGCCAGCCGCCCACCCGCATGGCCCGAGAGCGGAGAACTCCTCCTGAGCTTCGCGACGTTGGCGGACAGCCTCGCGGTGGATTCGGGGCGGGAGTCCACGTCCAGCGTGACCCGCAGCATCGCGCGCGTGTCCTACCTCGTTCAACCCCGCGGCTCCGGATTCGACCTGGTCCGGCGAGAGGATGCCTCGCCCGACGGCATCACGCTCCTGACTGCGCCCGGCAAGCCGGTCTTGGAATTTCACGACGGGACGAAATGGGTCAAGCGTTGGCCACGGCCGGACCGGCCCGTGGCCTTGCGCCTGCGCCTGGAGGATCGGACCTGGATCTGGGAATTATAAGGGCGAACCTGCATCGAAGTCGTTGGAACTTGGCTGTGCCTGGGGTCTGCCGGACCGCTTTCTTCTCCTGCGACACCTTCCGCCTCTCAAGCTTCTCCCTGACCATCTCGCGAATAAGCTTGCGCGGAGCCAGCAGTCGCGCTCGGCTCAGGAGAAGCGCCTCATGGGATTCCTCGGCTGCCGGTACGTGCGCTCCTCCGACATGCCTGCGCCCACCTGTTGATCCCTTAACCTAACTGGCCGTTGTCCATTTCGCGATGAGCCAAGACAGAACGTCCTGACGTCCCAACTCTCTGGAATGAGCCGTTTTGTTTACTGGAACCTGTACCGCCAGCGGTCCCTAGGCCCCACCGCCGTCCCGGCGATGTAGTAGCGCTCGCAGACCTGGGGGCTGTTGCCCATGGTGCGGCTTATCTCAAGCGCCGACCAGCCGAGCATGGCGAGCAGGGTCCCGAAGCTATGCCGCCACTCGTCCGGCCCCCAGTACCCCTTCAGTTCGCGATTCGCGCCTTTCCTGCGCCATTTGCCGAGCCATGCTGCGGCGCGCTGGCGGTTGCCCCTGACCTTGCTGAGGGTCCGCTGGAACCAAGTATGCCACAGCTTGTGGCTCGACCATGTTCCCGGCTCGCCCTTGCCGCGCTTGGTTACGGCTATCGTCGGGTCCGCCAGCGACGGGAACAGCCACGGCGACCGCTCGTTGATGGATGCGCCGCGCTTCCGCTGTTCTGCCAGACGCGCCTTGACGTGCCGCCTAATGATGGGCGCGAGGCAGGTCAGTTCGATGGGCACGCGACGCTCAGGCCCCTCGGCGCGGCCAAGCGTCTTGAATGAACTAAGCATGAGGTACCCGTCGTCGAGAAAGACCTTGTCCAGCCGGGCATGCGCCTGCTCGTTCCAGCGCGGCCCGCAGAAAATCGCGAACGCGCACCATGCCTGCCAGTACGGCCAAGGCTTCAAGGCGTTGAGAAATGACTCTATGTCGGTCGGTGCGCGGAAGGCCAGTATTGCCCTGCGACCGACGGCTGCGCCGTGGACTGTCTCGGCGTCGGTCGCAGGGTTCCTCGCTAATTCATAGGTCTTCGTTGCCCAGCGGAAGAATCGCCCTAGGTTGACCTTGTGCCGCTGGCGTGTGGTCGGCGCGCCATTCAAGCCAGCGACCCAGTTGTCTATGTCGATCGTCCTGACCGAGCCGACCTGCGCCTTGTCGCCGTCCTTGAGGGATTCGCCGAACAACTTCAACGCCCGCGCCATGTCGGCCTGCTGTCCCGGCGACCTATCCTTGTACTGCGCAAGGAACCTCCCGGCGGCCCTTCCTAGCTGACCTTGACGTGTGCGTTCGTGGCTGCGCGAAGTTCCTTTGTTTCCTGCGACAGCAACTCGAAGGCGCGGCGGTAGTAGGCGGCATCCTTGCGCGCCGCCTGTAGCTTCTGGTCCATGTCCTGGACGATGCGCGGGGCCTCTGCCATGACCGCCTCGCAGAATGCAGCCGTCAGCGCTTCGAGTGCCTTTGCCGTTGCGTCGATCCTGAACTTAGGCCCGAAGGTAGAAAACAGGACTTTGCGCCTAGCGGGGTCGGAAAGCTCGTCCCGCAAGCACTTCGCGACCCGCTCTTTTGAAAACTCGTCCCGAAGATACCTTGCGACGCGCGCACGCGAGAACCCCAAGGCGGGGGGCGTCTTGGGGGCCTGCTTGTTCCTGAACCCCTTGCCCGCGTCCTTGAACTTCGCGGGCAGGACCATCGGGGCCTTGGGACGCGAGTTGTCCAGGATACCCTGCGCGTCCACCTTGCCGAACGCCTTATCGGCGGCGTCCAGGCCCAGATGATCGACCAGCTTCCTTCCGAGTCTGGCGATGCCCTCAATACCGTCCCCTAATAGTTTTTGAGTCCGTTCCTTGCCGAAGACGCACTCGATGGCGCGGCGTTCATAGCCCCGTAGGTCGTCGGCCCGCGGGTTTTCAAGTAGGCGCCGATCCTTGCAGATACTCTTGATGTCCGCGATAATGCAAGTTGCCCGCGCCTCGTCGTCGGTGCCAAGGCCGCGAGCTACTGTCTTGCCGAGGATTGGGTGGTGGAACCGATGGGAAAAGGTATTGCCTGCGCGCGTTGTCAGAGTCATGGCTTGTTTGCTCCCATGCTAAAGAGCCTGACAGGAACAAGCATAACCCAGATGGGCTATGTTTCTTACATTGAATCTTACATCGAGTCTATTCTTGTAAGTCCTTTTTTTAGTGAGGATGAGGGGGTAGCTCAGGCGGTAGAGCAACGGATTTTTAATCCGTTGGTCGGGGGTTCGACTCCCCCCTCCTCATTTTCCTCCCTGAATTTGGCCTATTTAAGTAAAAAAATCGCCAACAAATGCGAGCCGCGCCGCGCGCCTCCGGCGCGGCGGCGCGCGGAGTCCGGGCGGCGCGGGGCGTACGCTCCGCGCGCGGGTGAAAAGTGCTTGGTTCGCCCGGTCGCGGGGATAGGATAGACTGGAAATTACGAGCACCTGGCGAGTTATCATGAGCACAGAAGCTGGACAGGCCTTTCGCCTGCACCGTCCCGCCCTGGGATCGGGCGGCTTCGCGGACACGTACTGCGCCGACGTTCTCGACCCGAAATTGAAGAAGAAATGGGGCGCTGAAGTCGTCGCGCTCAAGATTCCCAAGGACAAGCAGAAAGAGCTGGTGCTGATCCGCGAACTGGTGACGACGAGCCTGGTCAACCAGGCGCTGCGCGAACTGGCCGGGGTGGCGAACGTCGTGCGCTACCTGGACGTCGAACTTTTCGACGACAAGTACGTGATGGTGATGGAGTACGTGCCGGGCGGGAGCCTGCGGCAACTGATTGGCAAGCTGGGCCAGCCGCGCACGCCCCTGCCGGCTGGAGCAGGTCTACGACCTGCTGAGCGGGATCCTGCGCGGGCTTTCGGCGATCCACCAGGCGCGGGTCTTCCACCGCGACATCAAGCCCGAGAACATCCTGCTCAGCGGCGCGACGCCGAAGATCAGCGATCTGGGCATCGCCACGATGCTCCAGACCAAGGAGCAGGCCTCGACGACGATCGGGACGCTGGCGTACATGTCGCCGGAGATCCTGGGTCCGGAAGGCGCGTCGTTCTCGTCGGACCTGTGGGCGGTGGGCGTGACGGCCTACGAGATGCTCACGGGGCATTGGCCCTTCGGGGACGAGGAGACGCCGGTCGGGCCGATGGTGAACATGATTCTGACCCAGGAGCCGGCGCCGCCGCAGCAGCGCGTGCCTTCCATTCCCGAGGCCGTCGGCCGCGTGATCCTGAAGGCGCTGCACAAGGATCCCGCGGAGCGCTACGCGACGCCCGACGCGATGCGGCGCGACCTCGACCTGGCGATCCGAACGGCGAAGCGCACGGTGGTCGCCGTGCCGGAGCGGCCGAAGCCCGAAGCGGCGCCCGCCCGCGCGCCGGAGGCCCACGCCGGCGAGGCGCCCGACGCGGAGCTGGCGGCATTGCGCGCGCAGGCCTACAGCGCCCAGACGGCGCCGGAGACCGAGGCCGGGCTGAAGGATCTGGCGCGGCGCTTTCCCAAAGATGCGCGGACGCATGCGGCGCTGGGCGAGTTCTACAACCGGGCCATGCGCTACGCGCAGGCCGTCGCGGCGCTCAAGAAGGGCCTGGAGCACGATCCGGGCAACGCGATGGCGCACTGGCACCTGGGGCTGGCGCTGGAGAAGCTGGGGCGGCGGCCGGAGGCGGCCCAGGCCCTGGAGGCGGCGCTGAAGGCGGGGCTGGACCGGAAGCTGGAGATTCACGCGCGGGTGGTGCTGAAGCACCTGACGAGCTGAAGCCGCGGGAGGCGCCATGAGACTGGAAAGCTTCGGGCGCACGGAACTCGGCGGGGGCCAGGAGAACCAGGACGCGCTTTGTGTGCGGTCCGAGTTGGGGCTCTTCGCGATCGCCGACGGGATCGGCGGGCGGCCGGGCGGGCGCGAGGCCAGCGGGATGGCGCTGGAGGCCCTCGCCGCCGAGCTGGGGGCGCTGGACGAAGCGCGGCGTGCGGAGAAGCCCGCGCTGCTCGCCGCGCTGCGCAGCGTCAACGCGACCGTGGTGCAGGCGGGCGTCTCCGACACGACGCTCGCCGGGCTGGGCACGACGCTTTCAGCGGTCGTGTCGGGCGGGAAAAAGCTGGCGCTGCTCCATGTCGGCGACAGCGCCATCTACCGTCTCGGCGGCGCGGGGCTGGAGAAACTGACCCGCGAGCATACGCTGGCCCTGGAATTGGTCACGCAGAACCGGCTGAGCGAGGAGCAGGCGCAGCGCCATCCGCTGCGCCACCACCTGGCGCGGTACATCGGGGCGACGGGGCCCTACGAGCCGGACCTGGACGAAGTGGAACTGGCGCCGGGCGAGTGGCTGCTGCTGGTCACGGACGGGCTGCACAAGTCGATCGCGGAAGCGGAATTGGAACGCCTTGCGCTCGAGCGCAGCGCGGGCGGAGCCAAGGCGATCTGCGATGGCGTTGTTGAGCGCGCGCTGGCGCACGGCGCCCGCGACAATCTGACGCTGCTCGTGGTGGGGCGGCCGGGGAGCCCGCGATGAACGCGGAAGCCGATCCGTTCCGCATCGACGAGGCGCCGCTGCGGGTGCAGGGCTGGAGCGCGCAGAACGCGGGCGATCCGATGGCGGCCCTGCTGGAGGACGTTGCGGCGCTGATGCGCGAGGCCGCCGAGCAGCGCACGAGCCGCGCGGAGCAGGAGTCGCAGCACGGCGGAGAGACGCGCCGGCTGCTGCTCGCGCTCGTGGAGGCGCTCGACGCGTTCGAGCGGGTGCGCCGGAGCGTCGAGGCGAAGGCCGAGCTGGTGACGCCGCAGATGAAGCTCTGGTTGGGGAACTACCGGACCATCGGGCGGCTGCTCGAGAAGGCGCTGGGGGAGCACGGGGTCGGCCGGATTGAGAAGCTCGAACGCTTCGACCCGCAGTGGCACAAGGCGGGCGAAACGGTGGTGGATCCCTCGCGCGAGGAAGGGCTGATCCTGGAGAAGCTGCTCGACGGGTACGTGTGGAACGGGCAGGTGCTGCGGAAGGCCGAGGTGAAGGTCGCCGTGCGCCGCGCGCCGGACGCCGGCGCGCTGGAGTAGCGGCCGCGCAACTTGAAGGAGTCGCCAGCATGGGCCGGAAGATCGGAATCGACCTGGGCACGACGAACAGCGTGGTGGCGGTGGTGGACGGCCCGCGGCCGAAGGTGCTGGACAACCGCGAAGGCAAGCCGATGACGCGGTCGGTGGTGAGCCTGAAGAAGCGGCGCGGGGGCGCGGAGACGGAACTCATCGTCGGCGACGTGGCGATGGACAACTTCGAACTGGCGCCGCGGGACACGATCATCTCGATCAAGCGGCTGATGGGGCGCAGCAGCACCGACGAGGAGGTGGCGAAGGTCCGGCGCAGCTACCCGTACGAAGTGGAATCGCTCTCGGCCGGAACCAAGGACAGCATCTGCGTGCGGATGGGCGGCAAGGAGTATACGCCCGTCGAGATCTCGGCGCTGATCCTGCAGAAGCTCAAGTCCGACGCCGAATTCCGGCTGGGCGAACCGGTCAGCCACGCGGTGATCACGGTGCCTGCGTACTTCACGGAGATCCAGAAGGACGCGACGCGCAAGGCGGGGCAGAAGGCCGGGCTGAAGGTGAAGATCATCGACGAGCCGACGGCGGCGGCGATCGCCTTCGGGCTGGACGCGATCGACACGAGCGAGCCGAAGTACGTGCTGGTCTACGATCTGGGCGGGGGGACGTTCGACATCTCGATCATGATCGTCCACAGCGGCTCGTTCGCGCAGATGAACCTGGAAGGCGACATGTGGCTGGGCGGGGACGACTTCGACCAGGTGATCGTGGACCTGGCCACGGCGCACGTGAAGCAGGAGTTCGGGATCCAGGTCGACACGGCGGACAAGCGCTACCACCGCTTCCTGGCCGCGCTGCGCAAGGCTTCGCGCGACAGCAAGGAACGGCTGAGCGCCTCGGACAGCGCGGACCTGATCCTGCCCAGCCTGCTCCAGGACGCCGAGAACAACCTGATCGACCTGGAACTGGAGGTCACGCGCAAGCGCTACGAGGAGCTGATCCGCCCGCTGGTGGAGCGTTCGCTGGACTTGGTGCGCAAGGCGATCGAGAACGCGAAGCTCTCCGCGGAGATGATCGACTACGTGCTGATGGCGGGGAACTCGACCTGCATCCCGCTGGTGCAGAAGTCGATGGAGGCGATGTTCGGGTCGGGGAAGGTGCTGCGGAACGTCCACCCCAAGCATTGCGTGGCGCTGGGCGCGGCGCTGATGGCCGCGCGCTTCAGCGACGACGAACCGGCCGAAAACGGGGCGGAGGAGCCCGCCGCCCCGGAGATCGAGGGGCCGGAACTGGAGATCCACACGATCACGCAGGGGAACTTCGGCGTGCAGGCGGCAGGGGACGTTTTCGCGGTCTTCATCCCCAAGGGCGACCCGTATCCGACGCCGCCGGAGAAGCGGATCCCGCAGACGTTCGCCACGCGGCACGCCAACCAGCGCATCGTCAGCTTCAAGGTGTACTGCGGCGAGAACCTGGAGCAGGCCAGCGCGAACGAGAAGCAGGGCGAGGTGTTCCTGTTTCTTCCGCCGGGGGTGCCGAAGGACAGCCGCATCCAGGTGAAGATCTGGATCGACCGCGACGGGATCTTCGATTTCCACGCGCAACTCGACGGGGGCCAGGAGTTGCGCTTTCTGCGCCTGACCGGAGGGGAAGACCACAAGGCGGCCGAGGCGATCGAGACGCTGGAGCAGAACATCTCGGAGAAGGCCGCCAAACTGACGCCCGACCAGCGCGACCAGCTCGACACGATCCGTAACGAGGCCTTCCAGAAGATGGACGAGAAGGACTACGAAGGCGCGAAACAGGTGGCCGAAAAGTGCGAGGAGAAGGCCGCGGCGCTGGCCGCCGCGCACGACGCCGGGAAGACGGTCAGCGAAGTGAAGAAGGCGGAGAACATCGCGAGTTGGGCCGAACTGGTGCTGCGCGACTTCGGCTGGCTGCTCAGCGCGGGCGAAGAACAATGGCTGAAGAACTTCATCCGCGACATGCGCGCGCTGGCGAAGGAGAATCCGCCCGATATCGCGGAGCGGATCGTCCAGCTCGACAAGCAGCTCGACGACACCTTGCCGGGCGCGGTGCATCTGTTCATGAACGTGCGGACGGCGATCAACACGCGCATCCGCCCGCAGGATCCAGGCGCCGCGGCGAACCTGCTGCGCGAGGTGCTGGAGGTCGAGAAGGCCTTCCGGGACAACGCGCAGCGCGCGCCGGAGATGCTGGACGCGCTGATCGGCAAGGTCGGGGACCTGATCAAGGAACTCGACGCACGGCAAGGCGCGGCCGCGGCGACGTGCAGCGCGTGCGGCGCGCAGCTCAACGGCGCGCGGCTCTGCCCGCAGTGCGGGGACGATTCGTGGGCGCCGAAGGCCGCGGGCGGCCGGGGCGGCGCGCGGACGTTTACCAGGCTCTGATGAACCGGCGCGGCACGGCATGAAAGACCCCCTCCAGACCCGCTCCTGCCCGTACGAGATCCTCGGGCTCGAGCGCCGCGTCGGCGGCGCCGAGATCAACAGCGCGTTCAAGCGCGCCTTCGTCAAGCATCGCGGCGCGGCCAAGGTCGCCTTCGACCAGTTGAGCCGGCCCAACGAGCGCGCCAAGGCCGACCTGTTCATGTACGACCCGGCCGCGATGGAAGGCTGGGATCCGAATCCGGCCTACGATCCGGCGGCGCTCTCGCTCCAGCGCCGCGCCGAGACCGCCGCGAAGTGGGAGGCGCAGCTCCGGCATACCTTTCCCGAACTGTCGCGCGTGCATGGGCTGGGCGTGCTGCATTACTGGTGGGCGGTGCACGAGGACGAGCGGCTCCTGAAGCTCGCGGAAGCCGGCCCGCTGCCCGTGGAAGCCGCGCCGCCGGTGCGCGAACGCTGGCGCGAGGCGCTGGCCTACTGGAGCCTGCTGCTGAGTTCCGACCGGTTCTGGGACGAGCGGCAAATCCCGCGCGAACTGGCCGCCGAGGTGCGCCGCGCCCTGCGCGCCGAATTGGAGCACGGGCTCGCCGAGAAGTCGCGGGCGCACGCGGAGCTTGGCGCGCGCAGCGGTAACCCGGCGGCGGGCGAGGCCCTGGCGCGAGCCTACGCCGACCTGGCCGGGCAGTGGACGACGGAGCTGCATTGCGCGGAGGCGCTGGCCGCATCGGAGTTCCGCGTGCGCGGGATCGACCTCACCTGCGGCCAGTTGCTCCTCTCGAAGTACGATCTGCTGGAGAAGGCCCGCGAGCGGGTGGAATCGGACCTGCGCAGGCAGCCGACGAACGAGATCCTTCGCGCGCTGCGGATCATGCTCTCGCCGCACGCGGCGATCGCGACGCGGATCGAGCTGCGGCAGTTCGACGCGGCGCTGGACGCGCTGGAGGCGCTGGACCGGGCGACGTGGGAGCAGGCCGAGGTGCAGCGGCTGCGCGCGGCGGCGCTGACCCAGCGCGCGCGGCAGCACGCGGAGCTGAATCGCATCGAGAAGGCGCTTACGGACTGGGAACAGGCCCTGCGCGCGCTGGAGGCGGCGGGCGCGGCGGAGGCCGAACGCGAAGAACTCCGCGCGGAGATCGTGGGCGTCTGCATGGAGAAGGCGTCCGCGTACCGGGACGACCAGGAGGAGAAAGCGCAGGTCCTGCAGAACGCCTTCGGGGTGACTCAGAGCCCGCGGTTGACGGAAGCGCTGGGCGAACTGCTGCGCACGCGGGCGATCGCCCTTTTCAACGCGGCCTACGACCGCGAGAAAATCGAGGATCTCACGCCGGAACTGGTGGCGCAGTACGAGCAGTCGCTGGCGCTGTTGAAGCGCGCGGTGAACTACGATTCGGCGCGCGCGAAGGAGGACTTGCAGTACATCGCCGAGACGGTCGCGAACAAGAAGGAGACGCTCCAGGCCCCGCGGCCCGCACGCCAGTTGAGCCGCCTGGCCCTGGACGCGCTGAACCGCAACCGGACGGCGGAGGCCGTGGCGCTGATGCGCATGGCGCTGGAGCGTTGCGGCGCGGCGCCCCTGGCAGCCTACAAGGACCAGCTCGTCAAGCTGCTGGTCGCGCAGGCGCGGGAGCTCGGAAACGAGGTCATCAACCAGCTCAACGCCGAGACGCGCAATAAGAACGCGGCGATCGACGCCTTCCTGGCCGGCGGGCGCCTGGCGGCCTCGGCGCTGGGCCTGCGCGCGTGCCATCAGTGCGGCACGACGTACCTCGAGGGCGGCTCCTCCTTTACGTTCAACGACGGGAGGCATTACCTTTTCTGCGTCGGTTGCTCGGGGAAATTCCAGGCGCTCAACGCGCCCGTCGCGGCATCCCGCGAGATGAAGGCGCGAATCCAGGACGCCAAAGGACTGGCCCAGGAAGCGGCGGAACTCGTGCCGGAGCACGCCGACGCGAAGCAGTGCCGGACGTGGCTGGACGAGAACTTCAAAGACGTCCAGGCGCCGGGCGAAAAGGGCTTCGTGGAGGGCGGGTTCTCGGCGACGGACATTCCCGCGGCGGAGGTGGGCGGACCGGCGTTCCTGGCGCTGCTGGGCATCGGCGGCGCGCTGTATTTCGGGTATCAGCAGATGATCGAATTCCGCCCCGAGGGCATGCTGGCCGCGTATGCGGGCGCGGCGCTGCTGGCCACCTGGGTGGCGTACGTCAAGGGCTACGGCGTGCTGTTCGGTCTTCCGGTGAGCGTGCTTATCTCGCCGCCGCTGGCCTGGGTCGCCTGGCTCGCGGCGCCGGACCGGGCTTTCCTGCGCACCCTGAGGAAGCGCGAGCGGGAGCGAGCCGAGGAAGAGCGCAAGCGAATCCGCGAGGCGGCGGCCGTGGGGCTTTCCAAGGAGGAGGCCGCGAGGCGCGCCACGTCGGGGGAGCGCGGCGCGAAGCTACGCGCGCTGGGCGACGAGCGGCTCGAGGCCAAGGAATACGGCCTGGCCGCCGACAGTTTTGAGCTGGCCGCGCACTATCACGGCGAGGCCCAGGATGTCGCCGCGCAGGCCTTGGCGCTCTACTACGCCGCCTACGCGCTGCAGCCGGACCAGAACCCGAACGGGGCGTGGGCCGCCGCCGCGGAACGCTACCGCCAGGCCGCGAAGCTCTACGCAGGGACGCCCGACCGCCTGATGGAAGGGCGTTCGAAGAGCCAGCTCGCCGTAAGCCTGATCGAAGGCGCGACCGCGAAGATGACGCCCGAGGCTCGCGAATTGTTCGCCGAAGCCGTGCGATTGAAGCGCGCCGCCGGCGACGAGGAGAGCGCCAAGGCTTCGGAGGCGTGGATTGCTTCGAGCCCGGCCCCGTAACGGAGAAACGCCGTCATGAAATGCCCCGCGTGCCCCTGCGATGTCGTCCCGCCCCAGGCCTTGCGCTGTCCGGGCTGCGGCGCGGACCTGACACCGCTTCGGCGGCTTCAGGAACTCGCGGCGCTGCACTACAACGAGGCGCTCCGCCTGGCCGAGCGCGGCGCGGTGGAGAGCGCGCTGGTCCAGGCCGCGTCAGCCGCGGCGCTGGACGCGCGCGCGGCGGCGCCCCGCGTGCTGCTGGGCAAGCTGCTCTGGAAGTGCGACCGGCGGCGCGAGGCGCTGCGGCAATTCAAGGAAGCGCTGGGGCTGGACCCGCAGCACGACGACGCGAAGCGCCTGGCCGAAGAAGCCGAGAAGGCGCTTGCGGAGGCGGTTCCGGCGCCGCGTGCCGTTCCAGCGGCTCCGGCCGTGCAAGCCGCGCCGGCGGCGGGCCTCTGGATCGGCGTGGGCGCGGCGGCGCTGCTGGCCCTGGCCGCGCTGCTTACGCGCGGCGGAGGCGTGGACAACGAGCGCGTCGAACGGCTGGAGGCCGGGGTGGCGGCGCAGGGGTCCGAGACGCGGAAGCTTGAAGCGGACCTGGCGTCGAACCGCGAGCGGCTCGAGCGCTCTGATCGGGACTGGAAAGGACTGGTTCAAAGCCTGGCGAAGGCCGAGGCCGTTAGTACGCTCGACCGGAAGCTGGACGCGTTCGACAAGCGGCTCGCGTCGCTCGGCGCGTTGCGGGGCGATCTGGACGCGCTGCGCGAGACACTGGGCAAAGTGGACGAGCGGCTCGCGGGGCTCCAGGAACTGGCCGAACGGCAGGCGCGGCAGGTCGTCGCGGCCGAAACAGGCTTGAAGCGCCAGGACGAGCGCGTGGCGGGCGTGGCGCGGCGCGTGGAGGCGCTGGAAGCCCGTCCGGCGCAACCGGCGCCTGCGGCGTCCGAATCGGGCCGGCTGGAAGGCCGGGTCGAGGAGCTGAACCGGGCGCTGGAAGTCGAACGCGTGGACCGGGCGCGGCTGCTGCGCGAGATGTTCGCGGTGCTGCAGCCGCCGGAAGCGCGGGATCTCGCGGTCCGCCTCGCGCGGGTGCGGGAGAGCCTGGAGACGCTGCGCGCGAACGTGGGCAGCCTGAAGGACCGCGAGGCCGTGGCGGAGATGGAACGTACGGTCGCGAGCGCCGAGGCGGAGTACGCGCGGCGCTTCGGCGATCTGGAGCGGCTGGCGCGCAAGCTGGCCGCGGCATCCAATCCCAGGGACTGAGCATGTTCACCGAAGACGGGCAGCGCATCGTGGACGGCGTGAAGGACATCGCGTTCACGCTGAACGCGCAGGAACTGGACGTCGCGCACCTGCTGGGCGCGCTGGTCCGGGACCGGATCGCGCTGGGGCTGCTGGCGGAAGCCACGGGCCTGGCGCGCGAATCGCTGCTGCGTCGCGTGGCGGTTCCGGAGGCGCCGCGGCGCTGTGCGGGCTCGCTCGCGGTCTCCGCGAAGTTGCGGCCGGTGCTGGTGGAAGCCCAGGAGCTGGCCGAAGCGCACCCGGATCCGCGCGGGGCGGGGCTGGTGGACCTCGTCCACCTGGCCTGCGCGGCGGGGCTTTCCGCCGAGGCGCGCGGGATCCTGGGGGCCGGGGCGGTGGAGCGCGGCGCGGTGGAGGGGCTGCTGGCGCGCTGGATCCGGCGCGAGGCGCGGGCGCCGAAGCTGGACGACCTGACCGCGCGTTTCGTCGCGCTGCGCGGGCTCCTGCAGCAGCGGCTCTTCGGGCAGGAGGAAGCGATCCACAGCTTCGTCGAGGGGCTTTTCAGCGCGGAACTGGTCGCGGGCGGCGACGCGCAGCGGCGCGCCCCGCGGGCGCTCTTCGTCCTGGCCGGCCCGCCGGGCGTGGGCAAGACGTTTCTCGCCGAGCTGGCGGCCGAGCATCTGAAGCGCCCGTTCAAGCGCTTCGACATGAGCGCCTACGCGGGAAACCTGCAAGCCGAACAGCTCGTGGGGCTCGACCGCAGCGTCCACGCCTCGCGGCCCGGCGCGCTGACGGGATTCGTCGCCGAACACCCCGACGCGGTGCTGATCTTCGACGAGATCGAGCGCGCGCATCCGAACGCGATCCTGTACTTCCTCCAGCTCCTCGACGCGGGGCAGCTCGAGGACAAGTTCCTGCAGCGGAACGTCGCCTTCGGCGAGACGATCGTGATCTTCACCACGAACGCCGGGCGCCGGCTGTACGACCAGCCCAACGCGACGGGCCTGCGCAGCGCGGGCGGATTTCACCGCCGGACGATCCTCGACGCGCTGGAGCAGGAGCGCCACCCGCTGACGGGCGAGCCGTACTTCCCGCCTTCGATCTGCTCGCGCTTCGCGACGGGTTGCCCGGTGCTCTTCAACCGGCTGGGCGTCAACGAGCTGGAGCGCGTGGCGCGCGCGGAGCTGGAGCGGGTAGGGGCGCTCTTCGAGCGGCAGTACGGCAAGCGCGTGACGTTCGAGGAAGAGGTTCCCATCGCGCTGATCCTGCGCGAAGGCGGGCACGGGGACGCGCGGACGCTGCGCGCGCAAGCCGGCGCGTTCCTGAAGGGCGAGATCATGCGTTTCTGCCAGCTCTTCAAGGCCGGAAACCTCGACGCGGCGCTCGAACAGGCCGACGAGATCGGGATCGGCCTGGAAGGCGGGTTGCGGCAGGTGCCCGACGAGGTCCGGCGCCTGTTCCAGCCGGCGCGGAAGGCGCGCATCCTGGCCTGCGCGCCTCCCGGGGTCGTCGAGTCGCTGCGGCGGATCGTGCCGCAGGCCGAGTGGCTGGCGGCGCACGACCACGCGAGCGCGGCGCAGGCGCTGGTGCGCGAGGACGCGGACTTCGCCGTGCTCGACCTGTGGCTGGGCCAGGAAACGGCGGCGACGAGCCAGACCGTGCGCCACTTCGACCACACGCCCCTGGGGGCGAACAGCCTGGGCGAGGGGCAGCGGATCCTCAAGACGCTGCGGCAGCGCTTCCCGGGCATTCCCGTGTACCTGGTCTCGCGCGACGCGCAGGGCGCCACGGGGCCGGGCGCGATCGACGACGAGCTTTTCGCGGCGTGCATGCGGGCCGGCGGCGCGCGCGGGGTGCTCGCGCTGGACTGCCTTGACGAGCAGCTCGAAGGGGCGCCCGAGCGGCGTGCGCGATTCGCCGCGGCCCTCGATGGGATCGCGCGGCAACTGTACCGCGAACGCAAGGCTTTCGAGCTGGCGCGGGAAGGAGCGGTGCTGCGCTTCGACAGCGTCCCCGCGGTGGACAAGGCGCGGCGGCGGATCGCGATCCGGCTGCGGAATTTTTCGATCGGGCGCGCGGTCTCGGCGCTGGACGTGGGCGGGCTGCTCGACGAAGTGGAACGCCCGCAGACGCGCTTCGCGGACGTGGTCGGGGCCGAGCGGGTCAAGCAGGAGCTGGGCTTCCTGCTGGAATGCCTGAAGGGCGCGGGCAAACTGCGCGGGCTGGGGGCGAAGCCGCCGGCGGGACTGCTGCTGCACGGCCCGCCGGGAACGGGCAAGACGATGCTCGCGCGGGCGCTGGCGGGCGAGTCCCGGGCGGCGTTCCTGCCGGTGGTCGCCAGCCAGTTCGTGACGATGTGGCAGGGCAGCGGCGCGCAGAACGTGCGCGAACTCTTCGCGCGCGCCCGGCGGTACGCGCCGGCGATCGTCTTCATCGACGAGATCGACCTGATCGGCGCACCGCGCGGCGCGGCGCCGGGGATCGGACACGGGGAAGAGGTCGCGCTCAACGCGCTGCTCTCCGAGATGGACGGCTTCGCGGGGCAGCCTCCCGACCGCCCGGTGTTTGTGCTCGGCGCGACGAATACGGACCTGCAAGGGGGGCGCGCGGGCGGGGCCGGGCGTGGGCTGGATCCCGCGCTGCTGCGGCGTTTCTCGAGGCTGCTCTACGTCGGGCTGCCGGATACCGCGGCGCGCGCCGAGTTCCTGCGCAAGCGCCTGGCGGAGTTGGGCGGCGCGCAATTGCATGGCGCGGCGGAGCGGCTGGCTGAACTTTCCCCGGGCCTGAGTTTCGCGGATCTCGAGAACGCGCTCCTGGCCGCGCTGCGCGCGGCGCTGGCGACGGACCAGGGCCTGTCCGAGGACGGCCTGGTCGCGGCGCTCGATGAACTGCTCCTGGGCGAGGAGCGGCCCTGGTCGAAGGAATTGCTGGAGAGCACCGCCTGCCACGAGGCGGGCCACGCGCTCATGTACTGGCTCTCGGGGCACCTGCCTCCGGAGGTCTCGATCATCGCGCGCGGGAGGATGGGCGGCGGCATGCGCCTCGACGGCGACGAGGCCGGGCGCGAATCGCTGACCCGCGCGCAACTGCTCGAACGGATCCGCACGCTGCTGGGCGGGCGCGCGGCGGAGACGCTCTGTTACGGCCCCGAGGAAGGGCTGACGACGGGCGCCGGGAACGACCTCGCGCGCGCGACCGACTTGGCGAATCGGCTCGTCTGCGGCTTCGGGATGGACGAGGGGTTCGGCTTGGCCGCGTACCCGGGCCTGCTGGAGCGCCCGGCCGAAGGGCCGCTGGCGCTGGCGGTCCACGAGAAGGTCAAGCGGCTCCTCGACGATCAGATGCGCCTGACGCTCGAAGCGCTGCGGACCCGGCGCGCGGAACTGGACGCGGTGAAAGCGGCGCTGCTGGAGAAGAACCGGCTCACGCGCGACGAGCTGCGGCGGCTGCTCGAAGGCGAACCGCCGGCCGAAGCGCACGACGGGGTGACGCACACCTGGCGGCCCGGGGAGCTTAAGCGGGACGGAGGCGGCGGGGCATGATCCGGGTCAGCGTGAGCGTCACCGCCGGGCCGGCCCTGGGCCGCCGCTTCGTCTTCGACGAGCCGGCGTACTTCCTGTGCGGCCGCGTGAAGGACGCGCACGTCTCGCTGCCTCACGAACTCTTCCTTTCGCGCGAACACTTCATGCTGAACGTGGAGCCGGACCGGTGCACCCTGCTGGACCTGGACAGCAAGAACGGCACGCTCGTCAACGGCGTCTGCTACGGCGGGCGCAAGGCGACCGCGGACGTGCCGCGCGCGGCGGACCAGGCCAAACAGGTTGAGTTGAAGGACGGCGACGAGATTCAGGTGGGCGTGACGCGCTTCGAAGTGCGGATCGAGCGTCCGAGCGACCTGCCGCATACGCTGTTGCGCACCGATTGCTCGCGCTGCGGGGCGGATGTCAGCGAGGAGGCGCACGCGGCCGGGCAGGCCGGGAGCGGGGCGTACGTCTGCGCCGCCTGCCGGAAGCCGCTTGCGGCGCGGCCGGCACAGGCGCCGAAACTGTCGATTCCAGGCTACACGCTGCAGGCGGAACTGGGCCGCGGCGGAATGGGCGTGGTCTTCAAGGGCGTGGACGACGCCACCGGCGAGACGGTGGCGATCAAGACGATGCTCCCCGCCGTGGCGGCGAGCCAGGACGCGGTGGCGCGCTTCAACCGCGAGATCCTGGTCAACGCTTCGCTGAATCATCCGAACCTGGTCCGCTTCCTCAATCACGGCCGCACGGACGAAGGCGTCTTCTTCTTCGTGATGGAGTTCGTGGACGGGATGGATCTGGCGGCTTACGCCAAGAGCGCCGGCGTCCCGGCGCTCGCGGAATTCGCGCCGCTGATGCTCGACATGCTCGCGGGCCTGGCCTTCGCGCACACGGCCCCGGTGCTGGTCGCGGACTCCGGCGCGGCGGAGGGCGCGACGGCGCGCACTGAGACGGGTATCGTGCACCGCGACCTGAAGCCCGCCAACGTGCTGCTGCGCCGCGAAGGCGGGCGCTGGACGGCCAAGGTGACCGACTTCGGGTTGGCCAAGAGCTTCACTCGCGCGGGCCTGAGCGGGATGACCGCCGAGGGAGACATGGCCGGGACGCCGGCGTACTGGCCGCGCGAGCAGATCACGCACTACAAATACCTCTCGCCAGCCTCGGACGTCTTCTCGATGGCGGCGGTCTTCGTCCATGTGCTGACGGGCGCCTACCCGCGCCGGGGATTCCAGAAGTTGATGGACGACGCGATAGCGAGCAAGCGCCCGCCGATGCTCGCGAAAATCGTCCAGACGGTGATGCGCGAATCGGTGCCGCCGGCGCGCGAGCTGCTGCCCGCGCTGCCCGGTCCCGTCGCGGCCGTGCTGGACCGCGCCTTGCGCGAGCAGGAACTGCCCCCGGGAGAGGCGGAGATGAGCCGCGAACTGACCGCGCTGCGTTACCCGCATGCCGGCGCGTTCCTGGAGGCTCTGCGCGCGGCGTTCGCCGCGTCCGGACTGGGTCCGTTCGACCGCGCGTGACCGATCGGAGGTCGGAAGATGCTTGGATTCGGCATCCTGGGGCTCATCGTCGGCGGCATCATGTGGTACAACGACGGCCTCTCTCCGCCCACGTGCTGGGTGCTGGGCCTGAGTGGCTTCTTCTCGATCGTGGGCGGCCTGCTCGAATACCTCCGCGGCAAGGTCGCCTACCCGACCCTGGTGCCGAGCGACGGCGGCATGTTCGTGATGCTCCTTGCGGCCATGGGCGGCGTATTTTTCAACGTATGGATGTATCAGCGCTATGAAGAGGTTCGCACGCTGCATGAGATCGACGAAGCGCTGAAGGCGAACGACCCCGGGCGGGTCGCGTCCGAACTGCGCAGGTACGAGTTCTACTCCGAGGCCTTCGAGAAAAGCGCGAGGGTGTATCCGGGATTCGAGGAACTGATCGAGCGGGGCAACTACCGGCTCGCGCTGAAGGATGGCACCGTGGCATCGTTCGCCGATTTTCAGCGGCGCTTCCCCGACAGCCGGCTGATGGAGCAGAACGAGTGGGTCGACGCGCTCTTCGCCAGGCTCGAGGATCTCGAGCAGGGCGAAGCACGGGATCGACTCATGAATCTGCTCGCCAGCCGGGGTTACTCCGCGGATTCCGCGGAGCGGATGGAACGACTGGAGTACGAGCAGGCGGCGCGCGCGGGCACGTTCGAGGCGTACTTCGCCTTCCGCGACAAGCATCCGGGCAGCGCCCGGCTGGAGGACCTGGATCACGCGCTGTTTCGCAAACTCGACGAGGCCGGCGCGCTGGAGGGCTACGAACGATACCTCGAGGCGATGTATGCCGGCGCCCATCGCGACGACGCGACGATGCGCATCGAGAAGTGCCATTTCGAGAGCGCCCTGCGCAAGGCCACGCTGGACGCGTACCTCGATTTCAAGATGCGCTATCCGGGCAGCGTCTTCCTGCGCCGGAAGGATCTGGACGACGCAATCTACCGCAAGCTCGAGGCGTCGGGCAGCCTGGCGGACCATCAAGCGTACCTGCGGGAGTTTCCCGACGGCGCGCATAGCGACGAGGCGCTGGCGCGGCTGGACCGGGTTCGCGATAAGCTCAGCCAGTCGATGCGGCAGTTTCGAGAAGCCGTCGCGAGGAACGACGCGCCCGGCGCGCTGCGCATCCTGGACGCGTGCGCGCAGGATCGCGAGATGGCCCAGTCGCTGCAGGCCGATCCGGCCTTGCGGGAATCGGTCGAGAGCATGCGCGCGGTCTTGAAGGGGCTCTCGGGCGGCGCGCAGCAGGTGAGCGAGGAAAACCTGCTCGGCCACCTCGACGCGCTTTCGAAGCACGAGGCCCTTGCGCCATTGAAGCGAGAGCTGTGCGCGCTGTTCCTGAACCGGATGCGCGCTCGGCCGAATCTCGGCTTGTTGAAGCGCTTCGTGAAGCAGGCCACGCCGGAAGAGCGGACGGAAGGGCGCGGCATCATGCTGGCGAACCTTCAGCCCAACGGCGAGATGCCGCCGGCCGCGGTGCTGCAGGGCCTCTTCCGCGCCTGCCCGGGCGATACGCTGCCGGTGAACGCCTCAGGCACGGGCGCCGAACTGGGAACGGGCTTCCTTGCGGACATCTTCGGGGACTTCGGCTACCGCCTGGCGCAGGACACGAACGCGGCTTCGGGTCTCGCGCTCTCGGGCGCCACGGCGGCCGACACCTCGCGCGTATACGGCAAAGGATTCGGGATCAAGGATTATTCGGCGACCGCCGAGAAGATCACGGTCACGTGGTCGGTGTTCGTGGAGCGCCAGGAACTCTGGACGCGGTCCCTCGTTTCGGAAAGCCCGGGCTCGGTTTCCTACAGCGTGCCGACCATCAACGGCATGCCCGGGCTGGACTTGGGCCCCAAGCAGTCGGACGTTCACCGCGCCACGCTCGACGCGCTGCGCGCGAAGGTCGCGCAGTCCTGGAAGCGCTACGGGAACTGACGCCCGCGGACTTTCAGAGGCGTGTCCTCCATCCCGATGCGAGCGCCATCAAGGGCAGTCGCATTCTCAGAATGGCTGGACGCCGCGCTGAGGCGAGGGCTTGAGCGGGCCGGAACGAATCGAAGACGAGGCAGGAGGCAAGCGTGAGGCCGCGTGAATCGGCCTCAGACCTGGACTTCGATGTCAGCGCCGGCGACGCGGACGGGGTAGGTCTTGAGCTTCTGGCGTATCGCGGCGACGCCGTGGCCGCTGGCCAGATCGAACTCCCAGCGATGCCATGGGCAGCGCAGGGTATGGGCGTGCGGATCGTAGCCGACGCGGTGCCGGTCGTCGCAGGTCACGCGCCCGGTCAGGCGCCCGCGGCAGACCGGCGCGCCGGCATGGGGGCAGATGTCCAGGACCGCGTAGCACGCGCCTTCGCGGCGCACGACGCCGATTCGCTTGCCGGCGACGAGTACGATCTTCCATTCGCCCTCGACGAGTTCTTCGCTGCGCGCGACGCGGTGCCAGGTCATGCGAGGTTCCTTTCGGCTCAGGATACGGCGGCCGCTTCGGGTTCGGGCTTGGGGTCGAAAGCGCCCTTGGGCCAGCGGAAGAAGCCCGCGGCGTTGTCGTGCAGGATGCGGCGGATGGAGGCCTCGCCGAGGCTCTTGGGCAGGATGCTCGGCGGGTCGAAGTCCCAGTGCGGGAAGTCGGTCGCGAACATCAGCATCTCGTCGCCGCCCAGCATGTCGATGAGTTGCGGCAGGTGCACGGACTTCCGGGGCTCCTCGATGGGCTGCGTGCCGAGCTTGACGTGGTCGCGGGCGTATTCGCTGGGCAGCCGCTTCAGGCGCGGGGCCTGCTGGCGCAGGCCCTTGTACTCCTTGTCCATGCGCCAGAGCAGGTGCGGGAGCCAGCCGAAGCCGCCCTCGATGAGCGCGAACCGGAGCGCGGGGAAGAGTTCGAAGACGCCCTCGAAAACCAGGCTGACCAGGTTGGCCATGTAGTACTGCGGCAGGCAGGTGTGCATCTCGAGGTACGAGGTGGCCATGCCGGCGGGCGTGGTGCTGTGGTTCAGGACCGCGGTCACCGTCGAGGGATGCACGTGGATCGGGAGGCCTTTGCGCGCGCAGGCCTCGTAGATCGGCCAGTAGTAGCGCTGGCCGAAGGGAATGCGGTTGCTCGCGCCCCAGAACTGCACGCAGACGACGCGCGGATGGTCGCCCAGGCGTTCAATCTCCTGCACGGCGAGCTGCGGATCCTGCATCGGGATGCGCAGGCCCATCACGAAGCGGTCGTCGGTGAGGACCCAATGCTTGAGCGTGGAGTCGTTGTCGGCTTTGCAGAGCGCCGCGGCGTACTCGGGGTCGTTGGTCGAGGCGAGGTGCGAGTAGGTTCCCGTCAGGATCGCGTAGCGATGGCCATAGACGTCGAGAAGCTGCTCGCGGATGGACTCCGGCGACTTGGCGTCGGCATCCAGGCGGAGGCCGCCGGCGCCGCGCAGGCCCGAACTGGCGTTTCTCGTGCCCCGGTATTGGGCCACTTCGTTGCGGAAAGGCTCGTCGAGAAACTCCAGCCATTGTTCCAGGTTCGGGGGGGAGTTGTGGACATCGACATCGATCAGCATGGTTTCGGCTCCGTAAGCTGGTTTTCCAAGCGCCACGCCCAAGACTATCCCCAAAAGCCGGCGGGCATTTGGCGGGGCTTGATCGGGCGTTTGTCGAATCTTGATCCGGAGCGGAAAACCGGGCGGTCAGGCCTCGCCACCGGCCCTTTCCCGGTACTGCGTGGGAGTGAGGCCGGTGAGCTGCCGGAAGGTGCGGCTGAAGCTGGACAAGGAGGCGAAACCGGTGCGCAGGCCGGCCTCGGTCAGCGGGAGGCTCCCGTCTTCGAGCAACAGCGCTTGCGCCGCGGCGACGCGCTGCCGCAGGAGCCAGCGATGGAAGGGCGCGCCGAACTCCGCGCGAAAGGTGCGCGTCAGGTGCTCGGGGAGACGCGGAACTTTCGCGCGACTTCAGCCAAGCCCAGCGGCTGGTCCAGGCGCCGGGCGGCGTACTCGGCGGCGAGCTGCGCCAAGCCCGCGTCGCCCGGGGCGGCCTCGTCCTCGCGAACGCCGGCCTCCACGAAGCGCCGCAGCGTGACCATGAGCTGCACCAGCAGCGCGCGGGTGAGGTCCTCCCAGCCTCGCGCCCGGCCCAGCGCCTCGGCGTGGAGCATCCCCAGCAACTCGTCGAAACGGGCGTAGGCCGGCTTGGGCAGGATCGCGCGGTGCGGGCCCCCGCGCAGGATCCAATCCAGCTCAAGATCGCGGAGCCGCGGCGGATCGACGCAGAGCACGGAGCGGCGGTAAGGTTGCGCGCGGTCGAGCACGAGCTGGTGCGGCAGGCGCGCGTCGAAGAGGACCGCGCGGAAAGGCGCGAGCGGGATCGGGCGCCCGGCCAGCCAGAGCGTGCCGCGGCCTTCGTGCGTGAAGTTCAACTCCAATCCGGGTTGAGTATGAAATATCGTCCCTTGCATGAGCTGGCGATGGGAGACGAACCAGCCGCAGGCTTCGAGCCGCGTTTCGACGCCAAGGTTGTAGGCGGGCGCGCCCTGCGGAGGCCGCGGGACGCGGGCAGGAGGTTCCTTTTTGAGGTCCGGCGTGGCATGCGCGTGTTATACCCGTCTCTGGCGCGGGGCAAGCCGTTTACTCCCGTTTCGCGGGGGTTGGCTGGAGGCTTCCCTCCTTTATAATGTGGATGCGCGCAGCACGCCCGCCGGCCGGCGACTCTACGTCATGCGGGCGCGGTTGGCCGGGAATACTCACCCACCCCAGGAGGCTTCGCCATGTCCGATCTATCCACGCTGAATCTGGCCGACTGGATCGCCGCCAACCGCGAGACGCTCAAGCCGCCCGTCGGCAACAAGATGCTCTGGAACAGCAACTTCATGGTGATGGTCGTGGCCGGTCCGAATCAGCGGAAGGACTACCATGTCAACCCCGGCGAGGAGCTGTTTTTTCAGATCGAAGGGGACATCGTGGTGCGCATCCGCGAGAACGGCAAGCCGCGCGACATCCCGGTGAAGCAGGGCGAGCTGTTCCTTCTGCCGAGCAATGTGCCGCATTCGCCTCAGCGCCCCGCTGGGACGATCGGGCTGGTGCTGGAGCATTTCCGCGGCAAGGACCAGCACGACCACCTGCGTTGGTTCTGCGACAAGTGCGGCTCCGTGGTCCATGACGAGGAGTTCTTCCTCACCGACCTCGGCACGCAGGTGAAAGGCGCGATCGAGAAGTACTACCTGGGCGACGCGGCGATCCGGACCTGCAAGTGCGGCTGGGTCGAGCCCGTGCCGGAGAAGTTCCAGAAGAAGGCCTGAGCCCGTGGCGCGCCGGAGATTCCGCCTCTGAAGATCGACGTCCATACCCACATCCTTCCGGAGCGCTGGCCGGACCTGAAGGCGCGCTACGGCTATGGCGGGTTCGTGCAGCTCGAACACCAGGGCCCCGGCTGCGCGCACATGACGCGCGATGGATCGTTCTTCCGCAAGGTGGACGCCAATTGCTGGTCGCCCGAGAAGCGCATTGAGGAGTGCGGCGCTGCGGGCGTGGACGCGCAGGTGCTCTCCACCGTCCCGATCATGTTCAGTTACTGGGCGAAGCCGGCCGACGCGCTGGACCTCGCGCGGCTGCTCAACGACCACCTCGCGGAGGTCGTGCGCGCTCATCCGCGCCGCTTCGCGGGGCTCGCCACGCTGCCCATGCAGGATCCGGATCTCGCCGTGCGCGAACTGGAGCGCTGCATGGGCGAGCTGGGGCTCGCCGGCATCCAGATCGGCACGCACGTCAATGCCTGGGACCTGCACGAGCCGGCGTTGTTCCCGGTCTTCGAGGCCTGCGCGCGGCTGGGCGCGGCGGTCTTCGTCCATCCGTGGGACATGTTCGGCGGCGAAAGGATCAAAAAGTACTGGCTGGGCTGGCTCGTCGCGATGCCGGCCGAGACGGCGATGGCGCTCTGCGCGGTGATCTTCGGCGGGGTGCTCGCGCGGCTCCCCAACCTGCGCATCTGCTTTGCGCACGGGGGCGGCTCGTTCCCCGGCACGCTGGGGCGGATCCAGCACGGCTTCGAGGTCCGCCCGGACCTCTGCGCGGTGGACAACCAACTCCCGCCGCGCGCGCACCTGGGCCGCTTCTACCTGGACAGCCTCGTCCACGATCCCGACGCGCTGCGCCTGCTGCTCAAACAGGTTGGCGCGGAGCGGATCGCTCTGGGTTCGGATTATCCGTTCCCGCTCGGCGAGGCTCGGCCCGGCGCGCTGATCGAATCGATGGCGGATCTGGCGCCCGAGGCGAAGGCGCGTATGTTGAGCGGGACGGCGCTGGAATGGCTCGGCGTTCCGCCTGAGCGTTTCACGGGGTAGGGGAGTCCGCATGCCCGCGGCGAGTGAGGCCTTCGGGCCGCTGGAGGAGGACGCGCGGCGGCTCGACGCCGCCGACCCGCTGCGCGGCTACCGCGAGCGCTTCCATGTCCCCGCGCTTCCCGACGGGCGCAGCGTCGCGTACTTCTGTGGGAACAGCCTGGGCCTCCAACCTAAGCGCGCGCGCGATCTGCTCGTCGAAGAACTCGACGAGTGGCGGCGCCGTGCGGTCAACGGGCACTTCGAAGGCGCCCGGCCGTGGTTCGCATACCATGAGCAGTTCCGCGAACCCGCGGCGCGGCTCATCGGCGCGCTGCCGTCCGAAGTCGTGACGATGAACAGCCTCACCGTCAACCTGCACCTGCTGATGGTGAGTTTCTACAGGCCCACGCGCGAGCGCTTCAAGATCCTGATGGAGGAGCCCGCCTTTCCCTCGGACACGTACGCGGCGCAGAGCCAGTTGCGCTTTCACGGCTTCGATCTGGCGGCGGGGCTGCTGCGGTTGCGCCCGCGCGAGGGCGAGGCCGCGCTGCGCACGGAGGACATTCTCGCTCGGATCGAAACGGAAGGCGCGTCGATCGCGCTGGTGCTGCTTGGCGGCGTGAATTTCGTGACGGGGCAGTGGTTCGACATGCCGCGGATCACCGAGGCCGCGCGGCGCGCCGGCTGCACGGTCGGCTGGGACCTCGCGCACGCGGCGGGGAACGTGCCGCTGCGGCTTCACGACTGGGGCGCCGACTTCGCGGCCTGGTGCAGTTACAAGTACCTCAACGCCGGCCCGGGCGCGGTCGCGGGCTGCTTCGTGCACGAGCGGCACGCGCGAAGTCCCGATCTTGTTCGCTTCGCGGGCTGGTGGGGCAACGACCCGGCGACGCGGTTTCGAATGCAGTTGAACGAGACCTTCGTGCCGCGCGAAGGCGCCGACGGCTGGCAGATCAGCAACCCTCCGATCTTCGCGCTCGCGCCGCTGCTGGCCTCGCTGGAACTCTTCGACGCGGCGGGCATGGACGCGCTGAGGGCGAAGTCCCTGCGGCTGACGGGGTATCTGGAATTCCTGCTGGACCGGCTGCCGGCGGGCTTCATCGAAGTTGCCACACCCCGCGATCCTGCGCGCCGAGGCTGCCAGCTTTCGATCCGCGTGCCGGGCCGCGCCAAGGCGCTGCGCGCGAGACTCGAAGCGGCCGGCGTGGTCTGCGATTTCCGCGAGCCCGATACGCTGCGCGTCGCGCCGGCGCCGCTCTACAATTCCTTCCACGACGTCTGGCGCTTCGCGCGCGAGCTGGCCGACGAGGGAGCGCACGCTTGAGTTCGCAGGCGCATGACGACGAGCTTCCCGACTTCACCATCGTTGGGTGCGGCCTGGCCGGGGCGCTGATGGCCTGCTACCTGGGCCGGGCCGGGCATCGCGTCGTGCTTTACGAAAAGCGCGCCGACCCGCGCAAGGCCGGCGCCTTCGAGGGGCGCAGCATCAACCTGGCGCTCAGCACGCGCGGGATCCACGCGCTGCGCGAGGTGGGCCTTGCCGACGAGGTGCTCAAGTCCGCGATCCCCATGCGCGGGCGAATGATCCACGACGAGCGCGGCGCGCTCTCGTACCAGCCCTACGGCAAGGACGAGAGCCAGGCGATTAATTCGGTCTCCCGAGGCGGGCTGAACGTGACGCTGCTCGACGCCGCCGAGCGCCTTCCGAACGTCCGCGTGGTCTTCCAGCACCGCTGCCAGGACATCGACCTGGAAACGAACACGCTGCGCTTCGCCGCGGGACAGGATGAGGAGACAGTCGTGGTCCGCGCGCGGAGCGTGATCGGCGCGGACGGCGCGTATTCGGCGCTGCGCGAGCGCATGCAGCATCTCGGGCGCTTCGATTACAGCCAGGAGTTCCTGGGCCACGGCTACAAGGAACTCACGATACCCGCGGCCGAGGGCGGCGGCTTCCGCATGGAGCGCAACGCGCTCCACATCTGGCCGCGCGGCCACTACATGATGATCGCGCTGCCCAACGTGGACGGCACCTTCACCTGTACGCTCTTCTGGCCTTTCGAAGGCCCAAGCGGATTCGACGCGCTCACGACCGACGAGGCCGTCCGGCGCCACTTCGAGACGCATTTTCCCGACGCCGTGCCGCACCTGCCGGCGCTGATTGAGGAGTATCGCCGGAACCCGGTGGGCTCCCTGATGACCGTGCGCTGCCGGCCCTGGCGAGTGACCGATAAGCTGGTCCTGCTCGGCGACGCGTGCCACGCCGTGGTGCCGTTCTTTGGGCAGGGCATGAACTGCGCGTTCGAGGATTGCGCGGTGCTAAACGAATGCCTGGCCCGGCATCCCGGCGACCGCGCGGCGGCCTTTGAGGCTTACGAGTGGAAGCGCAAAGAGAACGCCGACGCGCTCGCCGGGCTCTGCGTCGAGAACTTCTACGAGATGCGTGACCACGTGGCCTCGGCCTCGTTCCTGCTGAAGAAGAAACTGAGCCTGCTGCTGTACCGGCTTTTTCCGAACGCCTACGTGCCGCTCTATAACATGGTCACTTTCACGCGGATTCCCTACGCCGAAGCCGTGCGGCGCGCGGCGGCGCAGGAGCGCGCGCTCAAGCTTGCGCTGGGCCTGGGGCTGGCCGCGGGCACGGCCGCGCTCTTCGCGCTTCTGCACCGGTACTCGTAGCGAGCGGGCCGGGCGATGCCGGAATTCTCCTCCGCGCTCCCCCGCCGCCGTGGTAAAAGCGGGAGTCACGCCGCCAGGAGCGCGCCATGCCGCTGAATTACGCCACCTATTTGAGGATCGACGAGCTGCTGGACCTGCAGGTTCCGCGCTCGGACCCGCCCGAGCACGACGAGTACCTCTTCATCGTCATCCACCAGACCTACGAACTCTGGTTCAAGCTGCTGCTGATCGAGTTCGAAAAGGTCGGCGCGGACTTCTCCGCCAACCGGCCGTACGACGCCCTGCATACGCTGCGGCGCTGCCGGAACATTCTCAAGACGCTCGTCGGCCAGATGGACGTGCTCGAGACGATGACACCGATGTCCTTCACGAGCTTCCGGGACCGGCTGGAGGATGCCTCGGGTTTTCAATCTTTGCAGTTCCGCGAGATGGAATTCCTGCTCGGCTACAAGCGGCCGGAGATGCTGAAGTATGCGCCCGCACAAGGGCCGGCGCTGGAGCGCGTGCAGCGGCGGCTTGCCGAGCCGTCGCTGGTCGACCGGTTCTACGATTTCCTGGGGCTGCAGGGCGCGGCGGTGCCCACAGCGTTGCGCGCCAAGGACGTCGCCGAGCCCACGCGCGCCGATCCCGCGCTGCAGGACGAACTGCTGAGGCTCCACAAGACCCGGCCGGACCTCGTGCTGCTCTTCGAGGCTCTTACCGACATCGACGAAGGCATTCAGGAGTGGCGTTACCGGCACGTGAAGCTGGTTGAGCGCACGATCGGGAACAAGGGCGGCACCGGAGGCTCGCTGGGCGTGGAGTTTCTCAAGCGCTCGCTCTTCAAGCCCCTCTTCCCGGACCTTTGGGCGATCCGGCACCGGCTATGATCTTCGACCTCTCGCCGCCGATCACGCCGCGCCTGGGCGTCTGGCCCGGCGACACGCCGCCCGCGCGCGAGATGCTCTGCGACATGGCGAAGGGCGACAACCTGACGCTCTCGACCCTCCGCGCGACGGTCCACTTGGGCGCGCACGCCGACGGGCCGAACCATTACGGCGCGCGCGCGCCGGGCATCGACGCGCGGCCGCTGGAAGACTACCTGGGTCCCTGCCAGGTGGTGAAGGTCGGGGCCGCGCGCGGGACGCGCGTGAAGCTCGCCGATCTGCCCGAGGCCGTCACGCAGCCGCGCGTGCTGATCGCGACGGGCACGTTTCCTGACCCGGAGCGCTGGAACGAGGACTTCGCCGCGCTGGAGCCGGACCTCGTGGACGCCCTGCGCGCCCGTGGCGTGCGCCTGATCGGGATCGATACGCCCAGCGTCGATCTCTTCTCGTCGAAGGACCTGCCCGCGCACCAGGCGTTCCTGCGCCACGACATGGCGATCCTCGAGGGGCTGCTGCTCGCGGAGGTTCCCGCGGGCGTGTACGAATTGATCGCGCTCCCGCTCCGGCTCGCGGGCTTCGACGCCAGCCCCGTCCGCGCGATCTTGAGAACGCTCTGAGCCGCTCGGGCGCAGCTTATTTCAGCGCGGCGATGACCTTCAGTTCGATCGCGATCGGGGTAGGCAGCGCGCGGACTTCGACCGTCGTGCGGCAGGGACGATTATCCTTGAAATGCTCGGCGTAGAGCCGGTTGAAGGTCGCGAAGTCCTGCTTCATGTTCGTCAGGAAGACCGTGACGTCCACGATGTCCTCCCACTTTGCGCCGGCGTCTTCGAGGATCGCGCGAACGTTGCGGAAGACCGAGCGGCATTCGGCCTCGATGTCGTAGCGCACGATTCGTCCGTCCGCGCCGAGTTCCAGGCCCGGGACGTCGCCGCTGTCCGGCAGCCGCGGCCCGACGCCGGAGAGGAAGAGCAGGTTGCCGGCGCGCCGCGCATGGGGGTACAGGCCCACCGGCTTCGGCGCGCGCGCGCTGGTTAAGCCTTCGTCGGGCTGGCTCATCGTGACGGCTCCTTGGGCGAGGTTCGCGCCGCCGCGTCAAGGCGCGCCGAGTTTGACGCAGACGTTCTTGGGCTCGGTGAAGAAGCGCAGCGCCTCATCCCCGCCTTCGCGGCCGACGCCGCTCTGCTTCATGCCGCCGAAGGGGACGCGCAGGTCGCGGACGAGCCAGCAGTTGATCCAGACGGTGCCGGCGTCGAGCGCGTCGGCGAAGCGCTGGGCCCGTGCGAGGTCGCGGGTCCAGACGGAGGCCGCGAGGCCGTAGGGCGTGCCGTTGGCCCAGGTCAGCGCCTCCTCGTCCCGCGTAAACGGAGCCAGGGTCACGACCGGCCCGAAAATCTCTTCGGTGTTGGTGCGGCAATCCGGCGGAAGGTCCGTGATGACCGTGGGCTGGACGAAGTAGCCGCCGCGGCAGCGTTCGGGCAGGTCCTCCGGCGCGCCGCCGCCGCAGCGAATGGTCCCGCCCTCCTCGCGCGCGAGCTTTACGCAGCCCAGGACCTTGTCGCGGTGCCCCCGGCTGACCAGCGCGCCCTGCTCGGTCTCGGGCAGGAGCGGATCGCCGATCTTGAGCTGCCTGGCACGGGCGACGAAGCGCGCGGCGAAATCGTCGTAGATCGAGGCTTCGACGAAGACGCGCGAGCCGCAGAGGCATATCTGGCCCTGGTTGGAGAAGGCCGCGCGCACGGCGCCGTCCAAGGCGGCCTCGGGTTCGGCGTCGGCGCAGATCACGGTCGGGTTCTTGCCGCCCATCTCCAGCGCAAGCTTCTTAAAGCCGCGGGCCGCCGTCTCCGCGATCCGCCGTCCGGTCTGCGTGCCCCCGGTGAAGGAGAGCGTAGGGACCTGCGGATGTTGGACGAGCGCCTCGCCGGCGCGCGCGCCCGTGCCGTGGACGATGTTGAGTACCCCCGGCGGCAGGCCGGCCTCGCGGCAGATTTCGGAGAGCCGGAAGGCGGTCAGGGGCGTCAGCTCTGAGGGCTTCGCCACGACGGTGTTGCCGGTGGCGAGGGCCGGCGCGATCTTCCACGTGAGCAGATACAGCGGGAGGTTCCACGGGGAGATCAGCCCCGCCACGCCGCGCGGCTTGCGGAGGGTCACGTTTAGCGCGAAGTCGTCCATCCGGTGCGCGTCGGTGCGCGCATGCAGGATGGCGGTGCCGAAGAAGCGGAAGTTGGACACCGCGCGCGGGATCTCCCGTTCGAGCGCCTGCGTCACGGTCTTACCGCTGTCCACGCTCTCGTCGCGGGCGAGCTCGCCGGCGCGTTCCTCGATGCGCCGGGCCAGCTCCAGCAGCAGCCGGCTGCGCTTCTGCGCGGGCGTGGCGGCCCACGCCGGGAAGGCCTCGCGCGCCGCGGCGACCGCGGCCTCTACGTCGGGCGCGCCGCTGTCGGGCACGCGCGCGTGGAGCTTGCCCGTCGCCGGCTCGAAGGAATCGAGATACTTCCCTTCGGCGGGCGGGACCAGCTCGCCGCGGATGTAATTGGCCAGAGTCAGCATGGCGCGCCTCAAGCTCGGTATGGCGCAGCGAGGGTAACGGCTGCGCGGCGGGCGGCAAGACTCGAACGCGCTAGAGCATCTTCGTGAATTGCATGGCGCCATCTGCTGGCCCTGGAGGGCGGCCTCTTCGTTGGACTCGCCCGCCGTATGCGCTTGATACGGCTTGTCTCGTCCGCCTCGATGCCATCCTCCATGACGGCGCATCTGGCACTACGCTATTCCCAAAAATGCTCTATTTGCCGCCCTCGGCCTTCATGCGCTCGTATTCCTCGTCGGAGATCGGTTCGATCTTCAGGTTGTCGAAACTGTAGCGCCCGCGCGGCCAGTAGGCGAAGAGCATCACGCGCAGGTAGTCGAGCTCGATGTACTTGACGTTATCCTTCGAAAGCGGGCGGCGGGTGGGGTGGAAGGCCTGCTCGTAGTGCTGCCATTCGCCGCCGCCGCGCCGGCAATTGACGATCGTTTCCCAGCGCCGGCGGGTTTCGCCGCCCAGCGGGCCCCAGCCGCGGACCCAGACCTTCGCGCCGCCGCCCGGGCCTTTGAAGTCGAAGCTCACCTTGTAGGCCTGTTTCGGCGCGCAGGCGAACTTCCACGAATAGAAGGAGACGCCATACGTCGCGCCGATCGCCCCGTACTGGCGCTGCTCCCCGACGGCGGACTTCTCCGGCGCGGGCGGCGGGTCTTCGCCCTTCTCGGCGGCCTCGCGCATCGCGGCCTGCCGCTTCTTGGCCTCGCCTTCCAGCACGTCCGTGTCGAGCACGATGACTTTGCCGCGGCCCGGGGTGGCATCGTCGGCCCAGAACGAGGTCAGCCCGTCGGGGTGCGCCCAGCCCAGCGGCGCGGGAGGATAGCCCTTGCGCGCGGGCTCGGCCTCCTCGAACGTGCCGTTCTTCAGCTCCGGCTGGACCTCCTCGGGGCCGGAGAACTCGGGATACCAGTGCTCGTCGTCCTTCGGCGCTTCCGGCGCCTGCCAGGCCCGCTCGCCGGCGCGCGGCGCGAGCGCGAGGCCCGCGCACGCCAGGAGCGCCGCGCAGGCAAAGCGCAGGGCGGGCATGCTCATGGTTCGTCGGTCTCGACCAGCGCCTTGTAATACGCCTCCAGCAGGTCCTGGTAGCCCTGTGGAGCCTGCCCGCGCATGCCGGAGAGGATCTCCTCGCGGACGCGTTTGGGCAGTTCGCGGCTGCGTTCGAGGTTGATCTCGGCCTTGAAGCCGACGGCGCGCTGTGCGTCCTTGAGCTGTTCGACAAGCTGGCTCTGCGCCTGCCGCAGGTTAAAGCCGCGGCCGCTGGCGAGGTTCGCTTCGAGTTCCTTCATGCGCCGCACGGCCTCGGCCATGTCGCTCGAGGGCAGGTGGTAGGCCTTCAGCGTGGTTTCGATCTTCTCGGCCTTCTGGCGCAGCTCGGCCTGCATGCCCTTGAGCCGGTCGAGCTTCGCCTTGATCTCGGGCGGAGGCGTGCCCCGCAACCCTTCGCCGGCCGTCCCCGAACTCTTGCCTCCGCCGGTCGAGCCGCCCACGGGGTCCTTGGACTGGTCGTCCACCTGGCCTTCTTCGTAAGGGTCGGGCGTCACGCGCGCGGGGGTCTGCGGTCCGCCCTTGCCGTCGGCGCTCTGCTCGACGAACTGCCCGCTGCTCTTGCCGCTGCGCCCTTCGCCCGAGCGTCCCCCGATCTCCTGCTGGTTCGGGAGCTGGTTGCCGGTCACGCCCTTCGCGGACATGTTGCTGATCGGGCCGTCCGTGGCGTCCCAGCCGGCGCCCTTGTCCATGCTGTCCATCCAGCTCGAGGAGACGTCTTGCACGTCTTCGGTCATCTCCTCTTCCTTGTCCACCAGCTCGCCGATGATGTCCTCCAGTTCTTTCGGCAGGTCGGCGAGCGGCACGTCGAACTCGCCCTGCGGCTCTTCCATGCTCCACTTCGTCGAGTCCTTGGCGTCCGGGAGCCACTTCTCCAGGTTGGTCTCAAGGTTCTTGGCCAGTTCGAGCCCGGCCTCCTCGTTGCGCACGGCGATCTCGGCGTTCTTCTGGCCCAGCGCCTCCGCGGCCTTCTGGATTTCCTGGAACACCTCGTTGAATTCCTCGGCCAGCCCGCTGTTCGAGAAGTCCTGATCCGGAACCTTCGAGAGGTCCGTGAAGGCCTCGCGGAAGAACTTGGCCCAGTTCTTCTCCTCCTCGGCCAGTTCGCCAAACTTCTTCTTGTCCTCTTCGGTCAGGTCGTCGGGCTGCTTCTTGGCCAATTCCTCGGTGCTGTCGAGGATCTTCTTCTCGGCGTCGAGGAACGCCTTGAGCTTCTCCTGCGCGGCCTCGAGCTTGTCGCGGAGGCGTTGGCCGTCCTGGTCGTCCTTCAGATCCGCGCGGGGCGGGGGTTTGTCGCGATCGAGGCCGGCGACGACGCCGAGCAGCGCGGTGAGCCGGTTCAGGATCTCCTCCTGCAATTCCCGCTCGGATTGGAGCAGGTCCACGGTGGTCGCGCCTCCGCCGTGAACCTGCTCGCAGCCGACGAGCCGCCCGACGGCGCGGTCCATGGGCCCCGTGAAGAGCTCGCGCAGTTCCTTCGCCAATGGCGCGGCCTGATCCTTTTTCTCCCGCGGCAGCCCGGCGTCGAGGTGCGCGACGAGCGCGCCGGTCTCTTCCCGGATTTTAACCTGCGCCTCGCGGACGCTCACCAGCCGCTTCGGCAGCGCGCCGGACTTGGCGACTTCGTCGAGGAATTCCAGGATCGTCACGGTTTTTCCTCGCGCCTGCGTCTGCATCTCGATCAGCTTCTGGAGCCGCTCGAAGGCGGTGCGGTAAAGGCTGTCGGGCTTGAGGCCCATCTGTTCGGGCGTGAGCACTCGGATCACCAGCGGCGCGGAGCGTGTCGTGCGCGCGCCCTTCGGCGCGTGGTCGGCGGCCTCGGCGTGGACCACGTAGGTCGCGCCAACGGCAAAATCCGCCGGGTCGAGCTTCAGGGCGAAGACCTCGTTGGCCGACTTTTCGCCCGGGACGGGGAAGGTCCAGCGCTTCAGCGTCGTAAACGGCTCTTCCGCGCCCTGGTCGGTCTCGCGCGAACGCCGCACGATCAATTGCAGCGAGGCCAGGCCGTAGTCGTCCTGCGCGCGGACGGCGAGCGGTACCGTCGCGCCGGGCGCGGCGGGCACGTTTAGCGAACGGTTTTCGAAGAAGACCGTCGGCAGCGCGTCGGCGCGCAGCAGCACCTGCCCCTCGAACGCGCGCGGCGCCTCGACGCCATCGGCCGACGCGAGCGCGACCGAGTACGCCCCTTCGCTATCCACGTCCAGCGCAGCGGCCCAGCGCCCCTCGCCGGCCGGCTGGAGCGGCACGGCGCCGCCAGGGCCGCGAAGCGTTCCGGCCTTCAATTCCAACGAGGGCGTGAAGATCAATTTCGCCTTCGAGCCGGGCAGCGTATGAATCAGGCCGCTGGGCGCGGACTCCGAGCGCGCCGGCAGGCCCGTATACACGGGGGCTGAAGCTCCAATTCCACGTCTTTCACGCGCGGCTTGGCGCGGACGCGGACCTCGCACGGGCGCGAGCGCCCGTCGTCGGAGGCCAGCGTGAAGCGAAACGAGGCGTTCACGTTGGGGAACTCGTAGACGAAGCTCGCGGCGGGCAAGCCGGCGGGTGCGGGCAGTTCGGGATGCGCTGCCGGGGCGGCGCTCATCGGGATGCGGCGCGTGCCCTCGGGGAGTTCGGCCAGCAGGGCCATCTCCCGCGGGGCCGCGCCGTCGGGAACGTACGCGGTGCCGTGCACCGTCAGGCGCTCGCCGGATAGGACCTCCACGGAGTGCTCGGGCCACGCGAGCACGCGCGTCCTGGCGAGCAGCGGGACGCCCGAGAGCGGGCGCGTGAAGCGTTCAAGCGCGTTGGCGGCATGCTCGGGGAAGCCGGCGGCCAAGGCGAAGAGCGCCAGCAGCGCCGCGCCGGCCAGGACGCAGAGGTTGCGCAGACGGCGGCGCTCCCAGAGCGCGCCGAGCTTGAGCGTCGCCGCGCGCGAGGAGGCCTCGCCGACGATCCGCCGGATCATCGCCGCCGAGCCGATCCGCGGCTGCTCTTCCCGCGCGAAGGCCTGCAATTGGACCGCGTTGATCAGCAGGTTGTCGCGCGCGCCGAGCTTGCCTTCAAGGTACACCGCCGCGGCCTGGTCGTTGATGCGCCAGAAGATGGGGCGGAGCACCCAGGCGGCGAGCGCGGCGAACACGGCGGCGGCGTAGCCGAGACCCAGCCCCAGCCGCAGCCAGCCCGGCAGGTCGAACAGGTGATCTGCGAAGGCAAGCAGCAGCAGCGCGACCAGCGCGGCGCCGAGCCACGCCAGGCCGCGCGCGAGTCCTTCGGAGGCGCGCCAGATCCGGCGCGCGCGCGCGAGCGTCCCGCGCAGCGCGCCCGCCGCCCACTCCTGGTGTTGGATCATTTGCCCGCCTCCGCAGCCGCGAAATCCAGCCGCGTTATCTTCGCCTGTGCCGGGTCCACTTGGCAAGCCCCCAGTTCGGGCCGCAGGACGATCGGCCGCGGCGTGCCGCCGCGCGGCTCGAAGTAGCGGAACAGGTTCGCCCGCCCGCGCGCGTCGATGTGCCACTGCGTCGCGCTCATGTAGAAGGTCCAGACATCCAAGCGCTGGACCTCCTTCCCCTCGAGGCCCTTCTCGTCGTGCTGCGCCTTCACGCGACGCTGGTGAACCATGACCTTGGCCGCCTCACGGTGCCCTTGAACGCCCAGCACCTGCTGCTCGTCGAAGAAATCCCGGAACTTCACGACCTCTTCGGCGATCCTGGCCTCGTCGCCGGCTTCCAGCGGGCGCGGCGGCTCCTTCGTTGCCGCCGCCGCCGCGGACAGTCCGACCCAGATGCCGCGTTCGGTCAGGACCGCGACGTCGTACCGGTCCGGGGGCAGGTCCGCGATCCGGTACGTGCCCTTGGCCGCGTCGAGCACCCTGCCTTCGTAGGAGCGCTTGCGGTCGATGCCGTACGCGGCGACCTGCTCGATAATGCCCATGGCGGTGAACGCGCCTTCGATCGCGCCGAAACCGGCCGCCGGCGCCGCCTCCTCGATGTCTACGAAGACGATCTCTTTCACCCAGGCCAAGTCGCCGGCCTTCTGGCCGACCTCGCCCTGAATCTGGAATTTAAGGTGGAATTTCTGCTCCAAATAGTCCATCGGATTTTCGCCGTCGGGCGTGCGAATGTAAACGGGAAGGTTCATCAGGTGGCCTTTGAGCGTCTGTCCGCCCTTGAGCTTCGCCTCGACGCCCAGTTCGAGCACCGGATATTCGCCTTCGAGGTACTCCTTCTCGTCGCTGCCGGCGTTCTTGAAGCGCCAGGGCCGCTCGGCGCTCTCCTTGCGGACGAAGAAGCTGAGGCTCGCCAGTTCCGCGAACTCGAGGTTCACGTAGCGCCCTTTCGCCGCCCCGTCGCCCTCGTATATTCGCGGCGGATTACCCTTGAAGAAGACCTCGCCCTTGTGCTCCTGTCCGTTGTTGAGGCGGATGACGCCCGGCCGGCGCTCGACGGCCCGCGACGACGCCGCGAGCAGCGCCAGAAGCAACGCCGCGTATCCTCCGAATTGACGCACGACTCTGTCCACTAATCTGCCATCCATTCGCCGGTTTGCCTCAGATCAGATTCATACGCCGTCTCGCAATCCATTCCGCGGTCATCAGTCCGAGGTAGAGCAGGAAGAAAAAGGGCGAGTCCCAGATCAGGCTCGACTCCTCGCGCCGCACCTCGGTCCTGACGCCTGCGGCGATCTTCTCGGCCAGCTCCGCGGCCCGGGGCGCAGGGAGGACCGCGCCGCCGGTCTTGCGCGCGAGGGCTTCGAGGTACGGGAGGTTCAGCGCCAAGCGCGAACCTTCGCCGCTGCCCGCGCCGACTTCGAGGAGCAGCTCGCGCGTCTCGAGGACTCCCTTCTCGTCTTCCGCGCTGACTTGCAGCCGGTAGGCGCCTTCGCGCGCGAGGTTGACCTGCGCGGCGTACGCGCCGGGCGGGCCCAGTTCGCCGAAGGCCACCGCTTCCAGGACTTCGCCGTCCATGCCGCGCAGGCTGGCGTTGAGCCTCGCGCCCTGGAGCGGCTTGAGGGTCCGGTCGAGCACGCGCGCGCCGACGGTCGCGCGGCTGCCTGGCGCGTAACGGCCGGGTCGGTCGGCGCTGAGCTTGAGCAGGCTGCCGCCGTCCTCGCGCCCGGTGAGGAAGCGCACGGCCTGCCGCCAGAGCGCGTTGTAGGCGTGCTGCCCCTGCGCGCCGGACTGGCTCCAACGCCAGAGCGCGTTGGTCGCCACGCCCAGGATCTTGCCTTTGCCGTAGTTCAACGCGGCCATCGCGACGGGGCGTTCGCCGCTGGGCAGGATGAAGTTCATCAGCGGCTGCGCGCCGGGGCGCAGGGCGCCGGGGCGGTTAAAGCCGTGTACGGTCGAGAGCGCTTCGCTGCCGGGCCTGACGGGCAGGTCGCGGAAAATCGCGTGCGCCTGTCCGAGCGGGGTCAACTCGACGGAGGTCTCCGCCGTGCTGAAAGGTGGCTCGCTCGCGGCCAACTGCCAGGGAAGAGCGGCGCCAGCGCGGTGGCCGCCCAGCCGCCGCGTCCAAAGGCCTCTTCTCCGCCCAGCAGCGCCAGCGCGCCGCCCTCGCTCACGAACTTCTTGAGCGCCTCGCCCGCCGCGGGGCTCAGGTCCTCGGCGCGGCTTCCGGCGAGCACCACGCAGCGGAAGCGCTGCAGCGTCGCGAGTTGTTCGGGGAAGGCGTCTTTGATCTCGTCGCCCTCCTTCGAGCCTTGCAGCAGGAAGCGCTGTGCTTCGACGCGCACCAGACCGGTAAAGTCGATCCCCGGGTCGGACTTCACCGCGTTGCGGAACGCTTTGTAGCCCTGGCCCAACTGCGGCGCGTAATAGAGCACGCGCAAGGATGGGTCCTCCACTTCGACGGTGAAGGAGCGCGCGTTGTTCAAGGTCGCCGCCTCGCTGCGGAACGTAGGCAGGCGCAGCGAGAAACGGTGGATACCGGCCTCCCCCGCCGGAACCTTGAAGGCGACGGTGCGCTTGGGCGTGCCCTGGCTGAGCGGCGCGGGCAGCGACGCGACGGGGCGCTCGCCCTCCAACAGCTCCACGCTCGGCGCGGCGACCTCCCGGAAAAACGCTTCGCTGCCGCTGGCTGCCACGGTCACGCGCACCTCGAATTCGGTCTTGGCGTCGGCCCGCTCGGGATGTTCGACCCGCTCGATGCCCAGGTCGTCGGTCGCGGAGAGATCGCTGCCGACGCTGAGCGCGAAGACGGGGACGCTCAGCGCGAAGGCCGGCGGGAGCGCCGCGTCGTCGCCGCCGTCGGTCACCAGCACGAACGCGCCCACGCGCCCGGCCGCGCCCTGCGCGCGCGAGACCTCCGCCAGCGCGCCGGTCAGGTCCGAGGCCTCGCCCTCGCCGGCCAGCTCGTCCGGCCCTTCCAGCGCGCGCGTGCGCTCGGCGAAGGCCAGCGTGGAGACCGGCAGGCGCCGCTTCAGCGCCGGCAGCAGATCCTCGAAGGCCGCGCGCCGGGCTTCGTCCAGGCGCGCCGCGCCCAGCGCGCCATCCTGCGTGCGCATGCTGCGGCTGTCATCCACCAGTACGATGACGCGGGCCTGCGAGAGGTCGCGGACCTCGCGCTTCAGCGCCGGGCGCAGCAGCGCGAAAAGCAGCAGGGCCGCGGCGAGCGTCTTGAGCGCCAGCAGCGCCGCCGCCTGCCGCCGGTCGTAGAGCCGAAAGAGCCGCCGGTAAAGCCACGTCAGCGCGACGGCGCACAGGCCCGCGGCCAGCGCGATCCAGCCCCAACCCAGCGAGGTCTGGAAATCGAGCGCGAAAGCGAGGGCGGAGATCATACCGAGCCCTCCTGCGTGCTTACCGCCTCCGGTTTCCGCGTAGCGCGCGGTTCGGCAGGTTCCAGATCGAGCCCCGACGGCTTCGATTCGAGCGGCCCGCGCGGCGCGCGGCCGGCCGCCGCGGCATGCTTTCGGTTCACGCCCGCCTGGTTGGCGAGGAAGGCCTCGGCGAGGATGAATAGCAGCGCCGCCAGCATCAACGCGCCAAAGAGTTCCCGGCCCGTGCGGGCCTGCGCGAGCAGTTCGCCAAGCGGCGCCTCCGGCGGCAGCACCAGGGCCTTGCCATAACCCAGTTTCGCCAGCGCGGCCTCCGGCGCTAGGTACTCGCTTTGCGATTCCTGGGGATCGGGGGTCACCGCGAAGCCGCGCGGGAACGACGCGCCGGCGCGCTCGGGCGGCTCGATCCGGTAGATGCCCGGCTGCCCCGTGCGCCGCCAGGTCAACCGGCCGGAGGCCAGGGGCGTTTCGAAGCGCTGCTCGCGCGGGTCGATCAGCGTGAGCTTCTCGGGTGGCGGCGCGCCTCGATCCAGGCCGCGGCCCGCGAGGTCCAGCGTCACCGGGAGCCCGGCCTTGGCGCGCAGGGCCGGGGCCTCCGCGCCCGAAAGCACCACGATGCTCCGATGCAACAGCGCCAGGAACGCCGCCTGCAGCGGGAGGTTCGAGTCTTCGGCGTGCGCGCTGAGCGCCCACCACAGCACGCGCCCTTCGCCCAGGTCGCCTTCCAGCAGCGCGGGATGGTCGTCGGTGAATTCGGCGAGCACCTTCGCGCCGGGCGCCGGTTGGACCTGGATCGCGCGCAGGATCGCCACCTCGTCGAAGGCGACCTTGCCGTCGGCGCCGCGCGAATCGTCGAACCAAACCGTGTCCGGGCGCGTCACGCGCAGCCCCGGCGCTCGCTCGCCCGCGGGCGTCTGGAGCGCCCCGGCGATCGTCCCCGGCAGGAAGCGCTGGAGCGGATGCGCGGCGGCCAGCCCGGGATCCAGCGCGCCGGCGAAGAGCAGCAGCCCGCCGCCGCCGCGGACCCAGGCCTCCAGCGCGTCGAGCGCCTCGCCGGGAAGCGCCGTGCCGCCGCAAAGCACGAGCGCATCGTAGGCGTCCAGCCCCTCGCGCGGCATCCGCGTCTGCGGGACGTGTTCCACGCGGATGCCCGAGAGCCGCCCGTCGCCGGTCGGGTCGAGCGCCTTGCGCAGATAGAAGGACTCGTCCGTCTCGGCGCGCCCGGCCTCGCCGCGCGAGACCGCCAGGACGCGCAGCGGCCCGCGGATTTGCAGGGCGAACGGCCACGCATTGTCGTAGGCCGCGTCGTCGGCTTCGAGGGTTACCTGGCCCGCGACGAAGCCTTCCGCGCCCAGCGTCAGGCGCAGCGGAACCTCCTGCGTCTGCCCCGGCGGCAGCGTGAGCGTCTGCGTCGCGGCGGCGGGCTCCTCGCCAAACCGCGCGGAGACGGTCGTGGTCAGTTCCTTCTCGCCGTAGTTGCGCACCTTGGCCAGGAGCGTCATCGCGCGGCCGGTGACCTTGGGGCGCGGATCGATGAGCACGTCCTCGAGCCCCGCATTGCGCGGCGGCGCGAAGCCCGGGACCGCGCAGAGATACACGCGCGTGCCGGCGGGGAGCCTGGCGGCGGCCAGCGCGAGCGCCTTCGCGTCGTCCAGGCCCTGCGCCTGCAAGTCGGTGAAGACGTAGACCTCGCGGTTGGGCGCGCTGGAGCCGGCGGCGAAAAGCTCCGCCGCGCGCGCGAGCGCCCCGGAGAGGTCCCCCGCGCCGCCGGTGGGCGCCAGCGCCTTCAGTCCTTGCCCGAGCTTATCGATGTCGGCGCTGAATGCCGGCGTCTCCGCGTCCTCCTCGCCCGGCACGAGCGTCAGCAGCGCTGCGCGCCCTTCGGCTCCAAGCGTCCCGAGCACCCCCGCCGCCCGCGTCCGCGCGGCCTCCAGGCGCGTTCCCGCCGGCGTGGCGAGTTCCATCGAGGCCGAGTTGTCCACGACCAGCACGGCGTCCACGGCCGTGCCCAGGCCCTTCGCGCCGGCCGAGGTGATCCCCGGGCGCGCCAGCGCCAGCGCCACCAGCACGATCGCGAGCACGCGCAGCGCCAGGAGGATCAGTTCCTTCAGCTTCCGGCGGCTGGCGAGCTTCATGTCCACGCGCCGCAGGAACATGAGCGTGGGGAATTCCAGCGCCGTGCGCTTGCGCCGGAAGATCAGATGCACCAGCACCGGCACCGCGCCGGCCGCCAAGGCATAGAGGAAGATCGGATTCGCGAACATTCGTGTCCCGGGATGGGTATCCGCCACGGTGATCGCAGAACGCACAGGGAAAAGGCAGGCCTTGGGATTTCAGGAACTCGCCGGGGGATGCGCGGCGCGGACGACTCGCCCGCAGCGGCGACGAGGCCATCGATCCGCTTTGGCCTTCAGCTTGTGATTTCGATGCCGTTCTCTGTGTGCTCTGCGCCCTCTGTGGTCAAAAACGACTCATCGATGCGACCGCTTCACCAGGTACGCCGCCAGCGCCTTTTCGAAGGCCTCGGACGTGTTCAGGACGTGGTAATCGATCTTCGCGTCGCCGCAGGCGCGGCGGCACTGGGCGATGAACTCCCGCACCCCGTCCTGCACCGCTTCGCGCAGCAGTTCCGCTTCGACTTCCATCCGTTCGCCGGTCTCGAGATCCTTGAAGTCGATCAGGCCGCGGTAGGGAAAGTTCAATTCGGCGTCGTCGAGCAGATGCAGCAGCAGGACCTCGTGGCGCCGGTGGCGGAAGTGCTGCAAGGCCGCGGTGAGCTTCTCCGGGTCGTCGAACAGGTCGGTGATCAGAATCACGAGGCTGCGGCGCGGCAGGCGCTCGGCCATCTCGTGGTAGATCGCGGCCAGGTCGCTGCGCCCCTGGGGCTTCAGGCTGTCGAGATGCAGCAGCATCTCGCGCATCGCCATCGCGCTGGCCCGCGGCGGGAAGAAACGCTCGATGCGCTCGGCGTGCGTCGCCAGGCCCACCGCGTCCTGCTGGCGGTTCAGCAGCGCGATCAGCGCCGCGGCGCAGCAGACGCCGAAGCGGAACTTGGTGAGCGGGCCACCGGCCTTGAAGTCGAGGGACTTGCTGCAATCGAGCAGGATCGTGGCGCGCAGGTTCGTCTCCTGCTCGTACTGGCGGATCACGAGGCGGTCGTTGCGTCCGTAGATGGTCCAGTCGATGTGCCGGATCGGATCGCCCGGGACGTACTCGCGGTACTCGGCGAACTCCACCGCGAAGCCGTGGTGCGGCGATTTATGCAGGCCCGTGATGAAGCCCTCGACGATGCCCTGCGCGAGCAATTCCAGGTTCGCGAAGCGCTCCACGGTCGCCGGGGTCAGGCAGGCGTATTTCTGCGTCTCGGGCATCTTTGACCAGTGATCAGTGAACAGTAAACAGTGAACAGTAACGACCAGGCATCACGGTCCCACTAAAGTCGTTACCGTTCACTGTTCACTGTTTGCTGACTCCTTTTCTGCATCGCCTCCGCCTACTTGTAGTTCTCCGGCTTCGGCTCGGGCACGTGCTTCAGCAGCCGCTCGACGACGTGATCGGAATCGACGCCTTCGCTGGAGGCGTTGAAGTTGCAGAAGAGGCGGTGGCGCAGGACGGGCTGCGCGGCCGTTCGGACGTCCTCGCAGCTCACGTTCATCCGCCCCATCAGGATCGCGCGGGCCTTGGCGGCCAGCAGCAGGTACTGCCCGGCGCGCGGTCCGGCGCCCCACGAGAGCCAGCTCTTGACGAAGTCCGGCGCGTCGGGGCCGTCGGGGCGCGTGGCGCGAACCAGGTCGGCGACGTAAGCCGTCACGTGGTCGCTGATCGGCACGCGGCGCACGATCTTCTGCAACCTCAGGATCGCCTCGCCCGAGAGCACCGGGCGCACGCCGACCTCCACGTCGCCCGTCGTGACGCGGTAGATCTCCATCTCCTCGTCCCGCGTGGGGTAGGCGATCTTGATCATGAACATGAAGCGGTCGAGCTGCGCCTCGGGGAGCGGGTACGTGCCCTCCTGCTCGATGGGGTTCTGCGTCGCGAGCACGAAGAACGGCGGGGCCAGCGAAAAGGTCTGCCCGCCGGCGGTCACGCGCCCTTCCTGCATCGCCTCGAGCAGCGCGGCCTGCGTCTTCGGCGGCGTGCGGTTGATCTCGTCGGCCAGCAGGATGTTCGTGAAGATCGGACCTTTGAGGAAGCGGAACGTGCGCTGATGCGTCTGCGGGTCTTCCTGGAGGATCTGCGTCCCGGTGATGTCGCTGGGCATCAGGTCCGGCGTGAACTGGATCCGCTTGCTGTCCAACTCCAGCACCTGCCCCAGCGTCCGGACCATCAGCGTCTTCGCCAGCCCCGGCACGCCGACCATCAGGCAGTGCCCGCGGCTGAAGAGCGCCACCAGCAACTGGTCGATGACGTCGTGCTGCCCGATCACGAGCTTGCTCATCTCGAGCCGCAGGCGCTTGCGCGCCTCGCCAACCTGCGCGACGGCCTCGGCTTCGTCCTGCGGAAGCGCCGGTGCTGCGGAAGCCTTCGCGCCTGCTGGCGGGGTGGTCGTTTGCGGTTCAGCCATCATGCCCTCGCTGCTCGGGCCTCGTCCGCGTCACCGTCTTCGATGCGCGCAAGGGCCATGCTGAATACTCAAGTGCCCAAGAACCAAGAAACCAAACAAATCACCATGCTCAAAGCAAAATCGAACAGACCCATCCATGCAAATCGGGGTAGTAGCCGCATTCCGCATTCCGCATTCCGCATTCCGCATTCCCATCAGTGCGTCATCGCGTACACGACCAGGTTCACGCCCAGGCGCAGCGCATCGAGCCGGCTGTAGCCCTTCGCCTGCGGGTGCTCGTCGCCCTGCCAGCCGCCGCCGAGGTCGTAGGGGCTGTAGAGGATTCGCAGGTCGCCGTCGAGCTGCAGGCCTTCCAGGGCGGGCGTGTCGAGCTTCGGCTGGAGCCGCTGCACCGCCGGCGTGTAACTCGCTTTCTGGATCCGGTAGCGCGTCGAGAAGATCTCGTGGCCCGCGTCGATGGGCTGCAGTCCGGCGCCCGGCACGACCTTTTTCAGCTCGCGCCGCACGGCCTGGTCGAAGGTCTGCAAGCCTTGCGCGTTGTCGATCAGGAGCGTCCCGCCGCGGTGCAGAAAAGCCTGCAGCGCGCGGACCTCGCCCTCGGAGAGGGTCAGGTCGTGGCAGCCGCTCATGTACAGGAACTGCGTCCCCTCCAGGCTGTCCTCGCCGAGCTTCACCGCCTGCCGGCGGAAGACGACCTTGAGTTGCGTCTCGGTGGCCAGCGTGCGCAGCAGGTTTCCGGGGCCGCCCGGATCGGTGTTCCAGACCCCATGGTGCCGCACCTGCGCGAAGACGAATTCGTCGGTCTGCGTCTTGCCTTCGGCCAGGCCGAACAACTCCGGCCGCGCGTGCGAGAGTCCCAGCGCGTGGTAACCCACCGCGTAGCTGACCAGGTTGAGCCCCAGCAGATTCGCGTCGCGGACGTCGTAGAAGAGCGCCTGCTTGATGCGGTCCTCGGGCGTGAAATCGTCCCAGCCGCAGCCCAGCCCGAACTTGCTCACCACCACGCCCACGCGGCAGCCGACGTAGAGACCTTCGAGTTGCGGCAGGTTGGAGCCCACCGCCTGCGGCAGGTTGACCTGCTCCACGTCGGCGATCATGTGGTACAGCGGGTGGTCCATCGGGATCGGGCGCAGCGGCTCTTCGGGGAAAGCCTGCTTCAGGATATCGACGCAGCCCTGATAGAAGAACGGGCTGCCGGCCACCGAATCCATCCAGAGCATGCCGCCGCCGAGCACGTACTTGCGCAGCAGCGCGATCTGCTCCTCCGGCAGGCGCAGCGTCCGCCCCCCGCTGAAAAAGAGCACCGGCATCTCCGCCGGGTCGCCGCTGAAGGTGTTGAGGTTGACCGTCTCCTCGCGGTAGCGCAGCTTGAGATGGTGGCCGGCTTTCTTGAGCAGTTGCTGGCAGTCGGCCGGGGCGAGGTTCCAGTCGGCGATGCGCTGCTTCGTGCCGTCTTCTTCGACGAAGTCCGCTTCCGCGCCCCAGACCACCTTGCCGATCAGCGTCGGCGGCGCCGGCTCGCGCTTGCGCTCGCTGCGGCGCAGCGGCGTGGCCGGGAGCGGCAGCGGCGGAACGCCTTCGCCGCCCTTGATCCGCTTCTGCTTGGCCTCCGGCGGCCGGCCCAGCGGCTTGAAGTAATCGTTCTCGTCCAGCGCCCGCGCCTGCGCGGCGTACGCCAGCAGAGCCAGGGCGGCCAGGATCCGAAGCGGCTTGCCGTTCATAACCGTCTCCCGTGCGGCTTGACTCACCACGGAGGAACGGAGGACAAGGAGCGGGTTCTGGGTTGGAACTCCAGACATCCTCTGCCGTTCTCCGTGCCCTCTGTGTCTCCGTGGTGAAAGCGCTACTCCACCTGCATCTTCGCCCACGCCGTCTCGGCGGCGTAGGGATACTCCCTTTTCATCCGCGCGTACAACGCCTTGGCCTGCTCCGGCTGCTTCAAGCCCTTGCAGGCGAGCACCTGCTTCAGCAGCATCTCCGGGACGCGCGCGCTGGTCGGATTCATGTTCAGCAGCCGTTCGAGCAGCACCGCGGCGCGGGCGTAGTCCTGCGTGGCGAGGTAGCACTGCGCGCGCAGCAGCCCGGTCTCATCGGTCATCCGCTCCAGCGGCGTCTCCCACTCGATGTTGGCCAGCTCCTGCAAGGCCGCTTCGTGGTCGCCGCGCTCGATGTAGCTGGCGATGCTCAGCAGACGCCCGCGCCGTTGCGTGGCGTAGAGGCGGTTGGTCAGCGGCACGACGGTGCGCAGGGCGGCGTAGGCGGCCGCGGCTTCCTCGCGCCGGCCCAGCCCCGCCAGCGCGTCGGCGCGGTAGATTTTCGCGAGCGTCGGCTCGGTGGGCGGGGCCAGGTCCGCTTCGGCCAGGCCGTCGAGCAGCTTCTGGGCTTCGGCATAGCGCCCGGCGATGTGAATCAAGAGCCCCGCGTGATGCAGGCGCGCGCGCGCGAGGAGTTTCGGGTCGGGCGCGTCCTGCCCGGCCACCCGAAACGCGCGGTCGGCGCCCGCGTAGTCGCGAGGCTTGCCCTGCAGTTCCAGCGCGAGAGTAAAGAAGACCTTGGCGCGTTCGCCGGGCGGGAGCTTCGGCTCCAGGTCCCACGCCGCCTGCGCGAAAGCCTTGAGCAACTCGTCGTCCTCCAGCGCCGCCGCGTAGGCCAGCGTGGCGGCCGCGTCCTCGGGGCGGACCTGCCTGTCCGCGAGCCGGCGCAGCACCTGCGGGCGGTATTCCTGCCAGACGCCGTCGTCCCACTCCGCGCGCTGGTTCCAGTTGGGTTCCACTACGACGGTCTGCTCGGACGGCTGCCACGAACTGTCCTCGGCCTTCAGCGTCACCCGGTAGGTTCCGGGCGCGATGTACACGTGGCGGCCGGAGAATCCCGTCTCGCTTTTCTTTACCCGCGCGCCGGAGCCGTCGCCGAAGTCCCAAAGCAGTTCACCGGCAAAGCTCGCGCGGCATTCGAAGTCGCAGCGAACCTCGTAGCGCCCTTGCAGGACCAGATGGTCGGCCATGGTCCAACTGAAATCCAGCGCCGGCTTCCCGTCGGCCCGCTCCAGCGCGCCGGCCTGCGCGCGCGCGACGGGCACGAAAACCCGCGGCGGCATCACCGAAAAGAGCGCCTCGCCCGGCTGCCGCCACGCCGCGGTCGTGGAGAGGCCCCCGCCGCCCTGCACGTGCCAGTACTCCAGCTTCTGCACGCCCGGCTTGAGGCGGACCGTGCCGTTCCGCTCGCTGTGCCGGTTCTCCGCACCGTGCCAGCCCGGGTAGTCGGTCACGTTTCGCCCGTTCACCGCCAGGAAGGAGGCGTCGTCGCTGTTCGTCGCGAAGCCGTAGTCGCCGTCCTTGTGGGTATGGAAGTACGCGCGGTAGTACGAGACGAAATTCTCGTCGGGGCCCAGCGGGTTGTAGCCGTCGAAGATCTGCTCGCGCAGCGTCCGGCCTACCAGTTCCTTCGAGTCGCGAAAGAGGCCCTGGAACTGCGCCCAGTTCTGGCAGTCGCCTTCGCCTTTCTTGCGGACTTCCATCACCACGCCGGCTTCGGCCGTCCAGGCCTTGGGCGGCAGCGCCCGCGCGTTCCCGAAGTAAACGTAATAGCGCGCGCCCTGCACCAGATCCTTGGCCTCGAAGAGCGCCTCCGCGCGGTCGCCCGGCCCGAGCCGCATCAGTTCATGATCCACGATCGCCCCGGCGGCGTTCGTGATACGCAGGTCGCGGCCGTCCTCGGCGAGTTGCCCGCCGTGCGCGAAGCCGACGTGCGCCGCCCCCTTCGCGTCGCGCGGCTCGGTCAGTTCCACCGCGCGGCGGAAGTTCCAGCCGTTCAACGCCCACGGCGCCTCGGCGCGCGCCGGGCAGGTCGCCAGCAGGAGCAGCAGCAGGCTCGCGCTTGAAATCCGGCCCATGAACGCTCCGCCGCCTTGGTCCCTAAAGAACGCTGCCTTCATACTGCAACCCTATTACCCGTATGACGGTTACAAGCGCAAAGTTAATGCGAGATAAGCGACGGTCGCACGGCTTGGCGCTATCCCGATATATATAAAAGGTTAATAAGATGATAAGAGACACTTTGTGCCGCCTGCGTAGGCGGTTCATGGACGAACCGGCGGCTCGAACCTATCATACCCTCCATGCTCGGCCTCCATTATCGCACCCCGCGCGCCTGGGCGCGGCAGGTCTTGAGCGACCCGCCCCAGTTCCTGCTGGACCACTACTTCTGCGAACTGAAGGCCGCCGCGATGGCGCGCCGGACGCTGCGCATCCACGGCAAACGGCGCCCCGGCCTCAAGCCGCTCCTGAACGCGCTGGCCGACGAGGAACTCGAACACGCCGCGCAGGTCGAACGCTTGATCAAGGAAAAGTACCCCTGGCCCAAGGCGCCCAAAGGTGGGAACGCCTACGCGCAGGGCCTGCGCCGCCTGGCTTCGCTGGAGGGGCACGGCAGCTTCCTCGACATGCTCCTCGTCTGCAGCCTGATCGAAGCGCGCAGCGCCGAGCGCTTCCGGTTGCTCGCCGACGAACTGCGCGGGCAGGCGCTTGGCGGCTTTTACGAAGACCTCTACGCCAGCGAGGTGAACCACTACACGCTCTTCGTCCGGCTCGGCGTGGACTTCTTCGGCGAGGAGCAGGCGTTGCGGCGGCTGGAAGAACTCCGCATTGGCGAAGCGAACCTGATCCGCGGCCTGCCGGCCCTGCCCCGGATGCACTACGGCTGCGCGGATTTCGAAACCGCCGAATGAACCTTGCCGCCGGGCCTGCGTTGGCTCCGTTTAAGGCGGTTTTTCTTTCAGGAGGCGGTTCTATGCGGTTTCGGCTGGCGTGGGGGTCTATTGGCGTGCTGTATCTGCTCCTCCCCGCGGCTTGGGGAGAGGAGGCCCAGGCGACCGGCGAGGAGCAAGACCGCATCGCTCGTCTCGTCGCCCAACTGGGCGCGGAGGACTTCGCCGCGCGCGAAGCCGCGGAACTCGCGCTCTTGAAGGTTAGAGGCAAGGCCAAACCGGCGCTGGAAGCCGCGTCTCGTCACCTCGACCCGGAAGTTCGCTTGCGCGCCACGCGCCTGGCGGGTCGCGTTGAGGATGCGGAATTCAATGCGCAATGGCTGGCTAACATTCAGGGAGCGTGGCCTGAAGGCTTGAAGGAAGGCAAACTCGTGGGACCGCTATTGGGCGCGGCGGATCCTTCCAACCCGCCGCCGCCGCTTGAGGAAACCGAAGAGCGCGTGCCTCCGGAGGAAGGCCGGGACCCGGTGCTGGAGTGGCTCTCCCAGCGCCAGGATCCCTCGGGCCGGTGGGACTCGCGCGGGCACGGCGCGCAGGTCAATGCCGACCTGGAGCAGACCGCGCTGGCGGTGCTGGCCTTTCTGGGAGCGGGCCATACTCAAAAGGTGGGCAAGTACAAGCAGCGCGTCAGGGCGGGCGTGGATTGGCTGATCCGGCAGCAGAATCCCCAAGGCGGTTTCCTGCGCGCCGAAGGCACGCAGGTGGATGGGGTGGCGCACGCGCTGGCCGGATTGGCCTTGGCCGAGGCGTCCGGAATGGGCCGCGTCCCGGAGACCAAAGCCGCGGCGCAACTGGCGCTCTACTACGCCGCGGGACAGCACCAGAGCCTGAAGGAGGACAAGCCGTATGGGTTCGGGCGTACGGCGCGCTCCGAGCATCCCGATCTTTTCACGACGACGCTCTTCGTCATGCAATTCAAGTCGGCCAAGGTCGCGGGCCTTGCGGTCAAGCCCGAGAGCTTTCAAGGCATGCTCGACTTTCTCGACGCCGTGGATCGGACAACGGAACATCAATTCAGCTTCGTGCCTAGTGGCAAGCCCTCCGCCCAGGCGACCTTCTTCGGGTGCCTGGCCCGCCAGTTCCTGGGCTGGAAGAAAGAGGATCTCGCGCCGTACGTGGAACAGGCCCGCAAGACGCTGCCCACGCCTCAAGTCGTCTCCCCGGAAAGCGACCTGATGACCAATTGGATGGGCACGCTGGCTTGCTTTCAACAGGGCGGCGATACTTGGAAGGAATGGAACGAAGGGCTTAAGAAGGAAACCATCGACAACCTGCTGAACGGACGCGCCACCCCTCACGGCCTCTGGAGCGGCGCGGGGCGCGTCTTCGCGACCTCGCTCAACAGGATCTGCCTTGAATTCTGCCGCTACTCGCCACCGTATAAGGAATAGCTTGCGCGCCTTCGTCCGCGCATTCCCTCCCGCCCGTGATACGCTCTCCCGCGCATGAACCCCGAACCCGCTACGCCCGCGCGGCCCGTCATCGACATCCACACCCACCTCGCCGGGCTCGGGCACGGCGGGAGCGGCTGCTTCATCGACGAGCGTAAATTCCACACGCTCCTCTACAAACTGATGCGCTGGAAACTCGGCATCTATCACGCGCATAAGGAAGGCCGGCTCGACCAGGCGTACCTAGAGCGCCTCGACACCGACGTCGGCCAAGCGGCGGAGCGCCGCGCGCTGGACGCCGCCGTCGTCTTCGCTCACGACCGCGTCTACCTCGAGAACGGCGAGCCCGCGCAACGCGGCCAGGAACTGTACGTCCCCAACGAGTACGCCTTCGGCGTCTGCGAGCGCGCGGCGCGGCGCGGGCGCTTCCTGCCGGCGGCCTCCGTCCACCCCTACCGCAAGGATGCGCTCGACGAGACCGCCCGCTGGCTCGAACGCGGCGCGGCGGCGCTCAAGTGGCTCCCCAACAGCCAGGGCATGGACCCGCGCGATCCGCGCTGCGTTCCGATCTTCGATCTGCTCGCGAAGTCTGGCGTCCCGCTCATCGCGCACACCGGCGGCGAGCACACCGTCAGCGTGATCCGGCCGGACCTGGGTGACCCGGAGGTCCTCCGCCCCGCGCTCGAGCGCGGCGTCACCGTGGTCATGGCCCATTGCGGCACGGCGAGCGGAATCTTCGACGGGAACTGGATCGATACGTTCTGTCGCCTCGCGCGCGAATACCCGCACTGCTACGGCGACACCTCGGCCTTCACCACGCCGGGCCGCACGCGCTGGCTTGCGCGCTTCTTGAAGGAAGAAGGCGTCCTCGAGAAGCTCGTCCACGGCAGCGATTACCCCGTCCCGCCCAACGCGTGGTGGTCGGTGCGGCGCCTGGGCATCCCGAAGGTCGAGGCCCTGAACGCGATCTGGAGCTTCCTCGAGCGCGACGTCGCGATAAAGAAGGCCTGGGGCTACCCGGACGAGGTCTTCACGCGCGCCGCGAGCGTGCTCGGGACGCGCGCGCTGGAGCGCTGGGGCGTCACGGCCCGCCAGCGCTGATGTTTCGCGTGCCCCGGGTCGTGGGCGCAGCCCACGCCCTAGGCCGCGCGGCGTAGGTTGAGTGTGTCGTGAGCGCTGCCATTCCCCGTGCCCCGGGTCGTGGGCGCAGCCCACGCCCCGGGCTGCGCGGTGCGGGTTGTGTATGGCGTGAGCCACTCAGCACGGGGCGGCTGTGCCGACCCGTGGCACGCAGAAAGCGGCCGCGCCGACCCGTGACACGCGGCAGTTCGAGCGTCAGTCGTAGTGCATGAAGTACCCGTCGTGGTGGTCCGCGAGGAAGGCCACGAAGACCCAGAGCGCCGTCGCCAGCGCCTCGCCCACGATCAGCCCGACGAAGAAGTTGCGCCACTTGAGGTACACGCGCTGCCCGCCGAATTTCACGATCAGCGCCTTGATCGCCCAGCCCAGGAAATACGTGAACCACATGCACTTGATCGGCCAGAGCCCCATCCACATCAGGTAGCCGATGGGGTGGGGCCACCAGAAGACCCGCGCGCGCAGCAGCAGGAACAGGCCCATCGTCGCCGCGCCGACGCCCATCCAGAAGAAGCGCGTGCGGTCGGTCCGCGCGACGTCGGGGATCTCCGCGGCCGGCATCGTTCGCCCGGCCTCGCCGTACTCGAGCCGCTTCCGCTCGTAGCTCTCGATCTTCGAGACCGTCGCGGCCATGCCGGTGAACTCGCCCCGCGGAAAGCTCTCGAAGACCCAGCGCTCGGTCGGGCGCGCGCCGCCCGGGTTGCGGTAGAGCATCCCGTAGAAGCTGACGAAGCCCACGGCGAAGGCGATCGCCAGCGCGGCGACCAGCCCCAGCACCAGCGGGCGGCGCTTGAGGTTCGTCACGCTTCCCAGATGCAGCGCGCCGATGACGTTGATCATCGGGCAGCTCCGGTACCAGTCGAAGACGAAGACCCGGCTCCACACGCTCAGCCGGACGAAGTTCCCCGCGCCCATCGCCACGGGCGTGAAGAACGCGCCGAGCAGCTCCGCCGGGCTCGCGCCCATCTGCAGGAAGAAGACGCCGCCCTCGCTGACGATCCGCGAGACCGCCGTCGCGCTCGCCAGCAGGATCAGCGCCGCCGGCAGCGCCCAGTACCAGGAGATCTCGGCGACGAAGACCATCCAGAGCACGCTGCCCAGCAGGCCGGCGGCCAGCAGCAGCCAGAGCGCGCGCGGATGCACGCCTTCGCCGTGCGGCTCCGCACGCGCCAGCCCCAGCGCCTGCTTCAGCGACGCGCCCAGGAGCCCGCGCGCCAGCCACAGGCTCGCCAGCGCCAGCATGAACGCCGCGCCGTGCCCTTGGCCCGTGAAGACGCTGCTCTCGCCGGCCTGCCCGCCGAAAAAGTTCTCGTTGTTACCCAGCCCGAAGCCGAGCGCCGCGACGAGGATCCCCAGCTTCAAGACCACGATGTAGAAGAACCAGAGGCTGAACGAGACCTCCGTCGAGATCAGGTACATGATCCCGATCACTGACGGATACAGGTTCACGAAGATCGGCGTGAGGTGCCGCAGCCAGCCTTCGGTGAGGTACTTCGCGCCGAACGAGGTGTTGCGCAGATCGATGGCCGGCCAGGTGGGAAAGTAATCGCCCAGCGCGTTCCAACTGTGCAGCGCCAGGGTCGCGGCGATGCCCCACCACGCCAGGCGGTCCCGGAAGAAGGCCGGGCGCTCCCCGCCGCCCATCCCGGCGGTCATCAGCTCCGGCACCTGCGCGAGCGGGAACGGGAGCCGCTCGCGGTCGCTCCACTGGCGGTGCAGCAGCGCCGAGAGCGCGAAGAACATCGTCAGCACCAGCAGCAGCGCCAGGCACCACCACAGGTACGGGCCCAGCAGCAGCGACCAGGGGATCGCGCGCCCGGGCGGCAGCCCCGAGAAGAACCACGCCGCGGGGCGCGGCGCTTCGCTGGCCGGGTCCGCCGGGTCGCGCGGCGCGAGGCGCTCGGGCAGGTGCGGCAGCAGCAGCCGGTCCCACTCGTTCTCGGGCCGGGCGTAGTACGAGACGCCAAGTTGTTCCGAGGCCAGATAGCCCAGGAAGCCGTCGGAGACCAGCGGGTTGACCAGCATCGTCGTCGCGAAGACCAGCGCCAGATCCGCGCGCGTCAGGCGCAGCCGCGCGCGCTGCCCCGCCAGCAGCACGTTCCAGCCCAGGGCCAGCACAAAAACGAGGAAGATCGAACTCGCCGGGAGCAGGTTCATCCCCAGCCGCGTGTGCCGAACGATGTAATCGACGTGCGGCACGATCCAGGCCAGGGCCGCGCAGCCCAGCAGCGCCGCCGCCCAGCCCAGCGCCGTCGGCGCTTCGGCCTGCGCGTGCTCGAGCCCCTGCATCCGCGCGCGGGCTTCGTCGTCGAAACGTGGGCCGATCTGATGGGAGTCGCTCAAGAAACCGCCCCTGCGCGCGCTTCGTTCCCGGGAATCGGAATAGACTGGAGAATATACACTGTTGCGTGAAGCGTAAATGGCATTCCTTGCGCTGAATGGGGAGGATAATCTTTTTCCGGAAAGTTTTTCGGGAAATTCAGGGCCGCGGCGGCTCGACGATCTCCCAGCTCAGCGGAAACGCCTTCAGCCAGGCTTCGGCGAAGTGCCGCGCCTGCCGCCGGTAGTAGGCGTCCCACTGCTGCTCCATGCGCTGGTACTTGCGCAGCACGCGCAGGAAGGCCTTGAGCGGCTGTTCGCGCGCGCAGGCGGCCTGCAGCTCGTCGCGGATCTTCGGGTCGCCGCAGTCGCGCGCGAAGGCGTCCAGCCATACCTTGTGCTGTTCGGCGTCCGCCGGCGGGATGCGCTGCAGCGGCTGGCTCAGGTCCAGCCGGCTCGCCCACGCCTCGCCCTCGTCGGGCGAGACCTTGCGCGCCGGCGCGCCGCTCGCCTTCGCCGCCTCGGGCGGCTTCTCGCCGAAGAGCGCGGCGAGCTTCTTCGTGCTCGACTCGCGCCGCGCGCCGCCTTCGCCGAACGGATTGACCTTCGCCTTTTCCTCGCGCTTCCAAAAGTCCCCGCCGAAGAGGTCCTGCTTCTGCGCCGGCGCGTCCTTGAAGAGGTCGGCCTTCTTCGGCACGTCGGGACCGGGGCCAAACGGCGCGGGCTCGCCCTTCCGCTCGTTTGGATCCCCGCCGCCTTTCGGCAGTGGCTTGACCCGCGGCGCCGGCGGCGGCTCCTGGACTTCCTCCGGCGTCAGCGTCCGCGAGACGACCTCGCCCGAGCGCAGGTCGAGGTAGTACGCCAGCAGCTTGTAATCGTAGGAGGTGACGGCCCGAAAGAGCGCGTCGGCGTCGATGCGGATGTCGGCCATCTCGGTCGCTCCGGCCCGGGCGGATTATACTCCAGGCCAAGAGGGCCAGTAATCTGTAATCTGTAGTCTGTAATCTGTGACCTGTGACCTGTGACCTGTGACCTGTGATCTGTGATCCGTGGTATGTGGGGAAGAGTCCGATGCCACGGCACCTGCTGATGCTCAGCGCCCTGTTCACCGATCACCGGCTACAGATCACAGATCACAGATCACAGATTACGGATTACAGATCACAGATCACGGCCCCCGCCTCGCCGCTCTGTCCTTTTCCACGCGCGCCGGCCGCTATACCATGAGGCCTCCTTGGGAGCCGCGCATGAATCCGCCTGCGTCATCTTCATCCGGCCGCGTCTACCTCGTCGGGGCCGGCCCGGGCGATCCGGGCCTGCTGACCGTCCGCGCGCGCGAACTGATCGGCGCCTGCGACGTGCTCGTCTACGATGCGCTGGTCACCGCGCCGATCCTGAACCTCGTCAACCCAGCCGCGGAACGAATCTACGTCGGCAAGCGCGGGAACCGGCACGACGCCGAGCAGGTGGACATCAACGCGATCCTGGTCGAACAGGCGAAGCGCGGGCTGACGGTCGTGCGTTTGAAGGGCGGCGACCCGTATCTCTTTGGGCGCGGGGCCGAGGAGGCTTTCTATCTCGTCGAGCGCGGCGTGGCCGTGGACGTCGTGCCGGGCGTCACGGCGGGCATCGCCGCGCCGGCCTACGCGGGGATACCCGTCACCCACCGCGCGCACGCCAGCGCCGTCGCGTTCGTGACGGGCCACGAGGACCCCGCCAAGCCCGAGACCGCGCTCGATTACGCCGCGCTCGCGAAGATCGGCACGCTCTGCTTCTACATGGGCGTGAAGAACCTGGGCCGCATCGCGGCGGAGCTTTCCGCGCACCTGCCGCCGGACACGCCTGCGGCCGTGATCCAGTGGGGCACCACGCCCAGGCAGCGCACGGTGGCGGGGACGCTCGCCGACATCGAGGCCAAGGTCCGCGCCGCCGGCCTGGAGGCCCCCGCGCTGACGGTGATCGGGAATGTGATCAAGGAGCGCGAAGCGCTGGACTTCTTCGAGCGTCGCCCGCTCTTCGGGAAGCGCATTGTCGTCACGCGCAGCCGCGCCCAGGCGAGCGACCTCGCCGCGCAGCTCGAGGCCCTCGGCGCGGAGGTCTTGCGCTTTCCGACGATCCGCATCGAGCCGGCCGAAGAGCCCGGCGCCCTGGCCGCGGCGGTGCGCCGCCTTGGCGAGTTCGACTGGGTCGTGCTCACCAGCGTGAACGGCGTGGACGCGCTCTTCGCGGAACTCAAGCGCCAGGAGCGCGACGCGCGCGCCTTCGGCCCGGCGAAGGTCGCTGCGGTCGGCTCGGCCACCGCCGCGCGCCTGGCAGAGTACGGCGTCCGCGCCGACCTGCTCCCGCCGAAGTACGTCGCCGAATCCATCGTCGAGGCGCTGCGGGCAAAGGGCGTCTTCAAGGACGCGCCGCAGGAGGAGCAGACCCCGCCCGCGCTGCGCGAGGCGCTGGCTTCCGACGGCGCGCCGCCCTATGCGCCGCCCGACGCGCGGCCGGTCCGGTTCCTGCTCGCCCGCGCCGACATCGCCCGCAGCACCCTCCCGCACCTGCTTCGCGAACTCGGCGCGAACGTGACCGAGGTTGTCGCCTACCGCACGGTCCTCGAAACCTCCGGCCAGGAAGAAGCCCTCGCCGCGCTGGAGCAGGGGCAGGTCGATACCGTCACCTTCACCAGCGCCAGCACCGCGCGGAACTTCGCCGGGATCCTGGGTCCCGAACGGCTGAAGCAGGCGCTCGCCGCGCCGCGCCTGAAATGCCTCTCCATCGGCCCGCTCACCAGCGCCGCGATGAAGGAGCTGGGCCTCCCGAATCACGGCGAGGCCGGCGAGCACGACATCCCGGGGCTGGTAGATTTGATCCTGAAGAGCAGCTCGTAGCCCAGGCCGCTCCTACTCGAACACGATCGTCCGGTTCCCGTACACGAACAGCCGGTCCTGCAAAACCAGCTTCAGCGCGCGCGCCAGCACCAGTTTCTCCACGTCGCGCCCGGCCTGCGCCATGTCGGCGGCGCTGTGCGTGTGATCCACATGGACCGTGTCCTGCGCGATGATCGGCCCTTCGTCGAGGTCCGCCGTGACGAAGTGCGCCGTGGCGCCGACGATCTTCACTCCGCGCCGGTAGGCCTGCCCGTACGGGTTCGCGCCGGCGAAGGCGGGCAGGAACGAGTGATGGATGTTTACGATCCGCATCGGATACCGCGCGACGAAGTCCGGCGTCAGGATCCGCATGTACTTCGCCAGCACCAGGTACTCCGGCGCGTAACGCTCCAGCGCCGCCGAGACGCGCGCCTCGTGGATTTCGCGCTCCAGGCCGTCGTGGGCGACGTGGTGGAAAGGCAGGTCGAAGCGTCGCGCGAGCGGCGCGAGGTTCGGATGGTTGCTCGCCACCGCCAGGATCCGCGCCGGCAGTTCCCCGTAGGCGTGCCGCAGCAGCAGCTCGCCCAGGCAGAACGGCTCCTTCCCGGCCAGCACGACGATGGGCTTGGGCGCGTCCGTCGCGACGCGGACCTCAGCGCCGGGCGGCAGCGCCTGCGCCAGCTCGCCGCGCGCGCGCGCCTCGTCGAAGGGGCCGCTGAACTCCGTGCGCATGAAGAAGTGCCCGGCTTCATGGTCCACGAACTCCTGGTTGCGGATGATGTTCACGCCCTGCCGGAAGAGCGCGCCCGAGATCGCGTGCACCAGCCCCGTGCGGTCGGGGCAGGCGACCAGGAGGATATGGACCATGACCTACCATTATAGGCCGCCGCACGGAAAGGACAGCGCCGCGGCCGGTTTTCTGCGCGGCAAGGGCGGGGGAGACAGGTAAAGTGATCGAGGAGCGCTTGTCTTGGGGAGCTTGTTCGCATCCATGATCGGCTCGGTGTCCCGTTCACTTTCCGGCTGGGCCCGTTATCCGGTCGAGGCATGCCGCCTCTTCCGCCCCGAAAAACGCGCGGACCTCGCCGCGATCCTGAAGACCGGCGGGCAGCCTTCCTACATCGCGCGCGGGCTGGGGCGCAGTTACGGCGACTGCGCGCTCAACCGCGATGCCGGCGTGGTCGGCTTCGAGCGCCTGAACCGCTTTCTGGCGCTTCGACGACGTGGCCGGCGAAGTCGAATGCGAGGCCGGCGTCAGCATCGAGGACCTGCTGCGCGTCCTGCTCCCCCGAGGCTGGTTTCCCCCGGTCACGCCCGGCACGAAATACGTCACCGTCGGCGGCGCGATCGCCAACGACATCCACGGCAAGAACCACCACCGCGACGGCGCCTTCGGCGCGGCCGTCCGCGAACTGCGCCTGCTCACGCCGGCCGGTGAGACGCTTATTTGCGGGCCGGACCGCGAGCCGGACGTCTTCTGGGCCACCGTCGGCGGCGTCGGGCTCACCGGCTTCATCCTCAGCGCGCGCGTGCGCATGCTGAAGGTCGAGAGCGCCTGGCTCAAGGTGGACTACCTGCGTCTGAAAAACCTGGGCGAGCTGATGCGCGAACTCGAACGCTCCGACGCCGGCTATCGCTATTCCGTGGCCTGGATCGACGGCCTCGCCCGCGGCGCGTCCCTGGGCCGCGGCGTGCTGATGCGCGGCAACCACGCGCTGGCCTCGGAGCTGCCGGCGCGAATGAGCAACATCCTCTGGCCGGCGGCGCGCGGCCGGCACAACGTCCCCTTCGATTTCCCGTCCTTCGCGCTGAATCCGCTCTCGATCAAAGCCTTCAACGCGCTCTACTACGCGTTGCATCCGGACAAGCAGGGGCAACTCGTCGATTACGACAGCTATTTCTATCCGCTCGACGGGCTCGAGAACTGGAACCGGCTCTACGGGCGCGGGGGCTTCACGCAGTACCAGGTCGCGTTCCCGAACGAGACGAGCGAGCGCGGGCTGACTGAGGTGCTGGAGCGCTTGGCCGCCGGAGGGCGGCCCTCGTTCCTCGCGGTGCTCAAGCGCTTCGGCCCGGCCAACCCCGGCTGGCTCTCGTTCCCGCGCGAGGGCTACACGCTGGCGCTGGACCTGCCCATGCGCGAGAGCCTGCCCAAGCTCTTGCGCGACCTCGACGACCGCGTCGTCGCCCATGGCGGGCGGCTTTACACGGCCAAGGACGCGCTTGCCGGCGCAGACGCCTTCCGCGCGATGTACCCACAGGTCGAGCGCTTTCGCGAGCTGCGCAAGCGCCTCGACCCGCGCGGCGTGCTCAGTTCGAGCCTCGCGCGCCGCGTCGGGCTCGTCCCGCGGGGCGGGGAGGCCCTCCGATGAGCGCCTTCCTGGAAGGCAAGGGCCGCAGCGTCCTGATCCTCGGCGCGACCTCCAGCGTCGCCCGCGCGCTGGCCGCCGAGTTCGCCGCTTGCGGGTACGAACTCTTCCTTGCCGCGCGCCCCGGCGAAGACCTCGACGCCGTCGCCGCCGACGTGGCGCTGCGCAAGCGCGCCCGCGTCCACGCCTGCCCGCTCGACGCGCTGGATTTCGATTCGCACGACGCCTTCTGGAACGGCATCGTGGAGCGCGTGGGCGAGTCGCTCGCCGGCGTGGTCCTCTGCTTCGGTTACCTTGGCGACCAGGCGAAGGGGCAGCAGGATCCGGACGAGGCGCGCCGGATCGTGGACACCAACTTCACGGCCGCCGTGAGCCTGCTCAACCGCGCCGCGAACTACCTCGAACCGCGCAAGCGCGGCTTCGTCTGCGCGCTCTCCTCGGTCGCCGGGGACCGCGGCCGGCAGAGCAACTACCTGTACGGCGCGGCCAAGGCCGGCCTGAGCGCGTACCTCCAGGGGCTCCGCAACAGGCTCTTCAAGGCCGGCGTGAAGGTGACGACGATCAAGCCGGGATTCATGGATACGCGGATGACCTTCGGCAAGCCCGGCCTGTTCCTGGTCGCCGCGCCGGAGAAGGCCGCGCGCCAGGTCTTCCGGGCGTTGGCCGCGGGAAAGGACGTTGCCTACGTGCCGGGCTTCTGGTGGCCGATCATGAGCGTCATCCGGTGCGTGCCGGAGTTCGTCTTCAAGCGCCTGAAGTTGTAGTAGGCTTGAGACTTGAGGCTTGAGCCGTAGCGCCGGCGACTCGCCCGCTGTCGTTCGTAGCGCCGGCGTCCCGCCGGCTGTATCGCCGCCGTCCCGGCGGCATTGGGGAGTATCGCGGCGACTCGCCCGTGGAGGTTCTGCGCTTGGCCGAAGTCAGCGAAACGACCCTTCCCGCCGCGCCGCCGATGCGCTTCGCGCTGCTGCGGCTGCTGCGCCCGCGGCAGTGGGTGAAAAACGGCTTCGTCTTCGCGCCCCTCGTCTTCACCGGGCTCTTCTCGGAGCCTCACGCGCTGGGCCTGGCGTGCGCGATGGCCGTGCTCTTCGCCGCCGCTTCGGCGGTCACCTACGTCTTCAACGACCTTTACGACCTCGAATCCGACCGCCGGCATCCCAAGAAGCGCTTGCGCCGCCCGCTCGCCGCCGGCGCGGTGACGCCCGGCGCGGCGTGGGCTGTGCTGGGGATTCTGGAGGCGGCCGTCGCGGCCGGCGCGGCGGGCCTGGCGTTCCATCTCGGCGACGCGCACGCGGTCGCGGTGCTCGCCGTCTACCAGATCCTGAACGTGCTCTACACGCTGAAACTGAAGGACGTTCCGATCGTGGACATTTTCTGCGTCGCGGCGGGTTTCGTCCTGCGCGTCTACGCGGGGGCGGTCGTGCTGAGCGTCCCGCTCTCGCCGTGGATGCTTAACACCACCCTCTGCCTCGCGCTCTTCCTCGTCGCCACCAAGCGCCTGCAGGAGAAGAAGGCGCACGAAGACGAGGCCCGCGCGGTCCTGCGCGAGTATCCGCTCTCGCTGCTCGAATACTTCACGCTCCTTTCGGCGGTCGGCGCGCTGATCTTCTACGGCATCTTCGTCCTGACCGTGCGCAAGGAACTGGCGCTCTCGATCCCGCTCGTGCTCTTCGGCTTCTTCCGCTACCGCTACATCGTCGAATGCCTGGACATGGGCGAATCCCCCACCGACGCGCTGTGGAAGGACCTGCCTCTGGCGTTGACGGTCCTTGCCTGGGCCGCGCTCTGCGCCGGGTCCATGCTGAGCCTGCATCCGGCGGGGAGCTGAGGTTTCTCCGCAAGGCGGTTGCGGTCGGGGCGGGCGCCTTGTAGGAATGGGGCCGTCCAACGTCTTCCGATCGCGTCCCTCCGGATCGACGGGCATGCCGTTGGACGCCGCGGAGCGTGCAGCCGCCCCATGCCCTATCTGGATACGCAGACTCGCATCAATCCGCGCATCGCCGAGACGCTGCTGGCGGCGCCGATCCTGAAGAACTGCAACCGCAAGCTGATCGCGCGGCTCGTGCCGCACGTCACGGAACTGAAATTCAGGCCCGGCGAGAAGCTCTTCGAGGCCGGCTCCCCCGCGACGCAGTGCTACATCCTTCAGGCGGGCGCGGTCAAGCTGAGCGAAAACGGGCGCATCCTCGAGGCCGTGCACGGCGGCTTCGTGGGCGAGGAGGCGGCCGTCGACGGCAGCACGTACCTCTCCGACGCCGAAGCCGTCAGCGAGGTCGTCGCCCTGGCGCTGCCCCGCGACGCGCTGAAGTTCCTCGCCAAGGAAAACCCCAAGACCAAGGCCGGGTTCTTCCACCTCCTGATCAACCACTTCGCGCAGCAGCACGACTTCACCGTCTCGGACAAGGGCGAGAAGGAAGAAGGCAAGAGCTGGCTGGAGCCCGTGGGCTGGGTTTTCGCCATCGTCGTGCCCATCTTCGTCTACTTCTGGGCCTCCGGCGCGGGCCTGGAGACGCGCGAGACCAACTATCTTGCCATCTTCTCCGCCACCACCATCATGTGGGCCTTCCGGCTCTTCCCCGAGTACATCCCGGCCATCTTCGTGGTGCTCGCCTCGATCATCCTGGGCGTCGTGCCCACCGAAAGGGTCCTCTCCGGCTTCGCCTCGGGCAGTTTCTTCATGGCCATGAGCGTCTTCGGAATCGGCTCCGTCCTGGTCCGCTCGGGGCTGACGTACCGCCTCTCCCTGTGGCTCTTGCGCCACGCCCCGAATTCCCAGTTGGGCTACGAATGCTCCATGATGCTGGTGGGCCTGTTGCTGACGCCGATCCTGCCTTCCGCCAACGGCCGCGTCGGGCTGCTCGCTCCGCTGGTCGAGGACATGGTCGAATCGATCCGCTACAAGCGCGGACAGGGCGCGGCCACCCGCCTGGCCGCGGCCGCCTTCACCGGCACCACGGCGCTCTCCGCGGTCTTCCTCACCAGCAAGTCGATCAACTTCGCCGTCTACGACCTCTTCCCGTCCCAGGTGAAGTTCCAGTTCACCTGGGGCTACTGGATCGTCGCCGGCGCCGCCGTGGGGCTGGTGATCGTACTGGGCCACTTCCTGCTCTCGGCGGTCCTCTTCCGCAATAAGGAACGCCCCTACATGAACCGGGAGCGCATCGCCTCCCAGTTCCGCGTCATGGGCCCGATGAGCCGCGACGAGTGGATCGCCCTGGGCGGGATCGTCTTCTTCGTCGTCGGCGCCCTCTCGGTGGCCCTGCACAAGGTCGAGCCCCCGTGGATCGGACTGGCCGTCCTGTACATGCTCATCAACATCGGCGTCTTCAGCAAGACCGACCTGCGCAAGGAAATCGACTGGCCCTTCCTGCTGATGCTCGCGGGCATGGTCAGCATCGTGAACACCATGAATGCCCTGAAGCTCGACGACCTGCTCAAGCAGCACGTCGAGTGGATGGGCGAGTACATGCACGACAACCTGTACGTCTTCCTGGTTCTTCTTTCCCTGGTTATCTTCGCCGTCCGCCTCGTCCTGCCCAACAACGCCGCGATCATCCTGATGTGCGCCATCTTTCTTCCCATCGCCGACGAGCAGGGCATCTCCGCCTGGATCGTCGCGTTCATCATCCTCCACGTCAGCGACGGCTGGTTCATGGCCTACCAGTGCACCTACTACCTCCAGTGGCAGGAGGAACTCGAAGGCGGCGAAAATCAGGAACTCTACGACCGCCGCAAGATGCTGCTCTACAACCTCTTCTCGAACCTCATTCGCGTCGGCGCCGTCTTCGTCTCGGTGCCCTACTGGAAGATGCTGGGGCTGCTATGAACGCCAAGAAACTCACCGGCGCGCTGATGATCCTGTTCCTGGTGCTCGTCGGCTCCTTCCTCATCGCGGAGAGCCTCAAGCGCCCGCGCATCCTCGTCCTGCACAGCTACTACACCGACTACGCCTGGGTGAAGGACATCGACGTCGGCATCAAGCGCGGCCTCGCCAACCGGCCTTACAACGTCCGCTACCACTACATGGACACCAAGCGCCATCCCTTCCCCGAGTTCATGGAGAAGGCCGGCGTCACCGCGCGCCGCATGATCAACGAGTGGCAGCCCGACATCATTATCGCCATCGACGACAACGCCCAGAAGTACGTCGCCAAACACTACATCGACGACCCCAGCAAGGTCATCCTCTTCAGCGGGCTCAACGCCGAACTCCAGGATTACGGCTACGACAAGGCCAAAAACGTCTCGGGCATCATCGAACGCATTCCCTACGACGCCGCCCGCGACATTTACCTCCAGGTGCTCCCCGCGGATAAGCGCCGCATCTACCACATCAGCGACGACTCCGAGACCAGCGTCGCCATCCACAAGGAACTCGAGAACTTCGATTGGTCGCCCCTCAAGTTCGTCGAATCCCGCCAGATCTCCACCATCGGCGAGTGGAAAAAAGCCGTGAAGGACGCCGAAGACGTCTCCGACTGCCTTATGATCACCCACTACCACACGCTCAAGGACGACAACGACCCCACCAAGATCGTCAAGCCCCAGGAAGTCGTGGAATGGACCGAAAAAAACACCAACCTCCCGACCCTCGGCTTCTGGGGCTTCTTCGTCGAGGAAGGCGGGATGATGGCCGTCGCCGTCTCGCCCTACGAGCAGGGCGAGATCCCCGCGCGCATGGCCGTGAGCATCATTGAAGGCGCCAAGGGACAGCCCGGCCGAATGCCCTTCAACGAAGTCTCCAAGCGCCTGCCCTGGCAGAAAAAATCGCCTCTTCGTCATGTACATGCGCGGCAGCACCTTCCGCGAGCGCGTCAAGGGCCAGGAGATCCCCCTGATCCTGGAAGCCTTCGCGCGCGCGATGAACCACTATTACGATTAGCCGAGTGGCCGCAGGAAACTCAGGTAAGCCTGCTTAGTACCGTGCCGCGGAAGTAACTGGCCCAATGCGCCGGGCATTTTGTCCCGGATCGAGGCGCGTCGAGAGAGCATATCGGGACGAAGATCTGTGACCGAGACGCAACGAAGAGCCGGGGCAAAAGGCTCCAGCAGTGGGTCAGGAACTTCCGCGGCGCGGTACTCAGTCGGTATACGTCGAGTTGCTGCGCAGGTCGTTCCGCTTGTAGGCCTCGTCGCCGTCGCCCCCGCATACCCTCGAAAGGTCTGGGGGCGTGCGCTATTCCCCCACGCCTACCTTCATGCCTTCCGGCACTCCGAGCGCGGTGAATTCCGGAGGCAACATCCCCTCCGGATCGGATTCCACCGCGCCCAGGTCGAAGCCTTTCCCCGCCGCGCGCTCCAGGCCCGGCAGGCTCCCCGACTCCGGCACCGGCCACTTCGCCGCGCGGAGCCGTTCCAGTATCTTTTCGGCGTCGGGCGCCGCGTCGATGGCCGGCGAGTCGGCGAGCGGCGCGAAGCGCTCGTCGTACGGAAGCTTGCCGTCGGGGAGACTGACGCCGTGGGCATTGTAAGCGCTGCGCTGCTCGGCCTCTTTCTGCACGCTCGACCAGAGCAGGTTGCCGTCGCACTGCCAGGGCTCCCAGGCGCATCGGCGCGGGTCCTGCTTCTGGTGCCAGAACTGGTTCATCAGTAGAATGTTCCCGAACATCAGCCCGCGCGGGGTCGTCTCGAGCGCGGCGTGCGCCATGTAGACCGCGCGCCCCGGGCCGGCCAGCGTGTTGTGGTAGAAGAGGATCGCCGCCGTGGCCGGATCGTCCTTCGCGGCGTACCACCAGTACGTCCGCCCGTTCCGGTTCCGGATCGCGTTCCGGTAGATGTAGAGCGGCCCGGTCTTGGGCTTCTTGATCCGCATGCCCTCGCCGGCCTCCACGATCAGGTTGTGGTGCCAGCGCTGGTTGACGCTGGAGCCGTTCGGGCCCAGCCCGTAGGCCCAGATGTTCCGCATCGTGTTATGGTGGACTTCCAGCCCGACGCTCGTGGGTCCGTCGCCGAGTTCGGCCTGCTCGGCTTTGGAAAGTACCGACTTATCCTCCTTGTCCTCGATGCCCTGGTAGGCGTCGTGGACCACGTTGTAGGCGATAATGTTGCCGGGACCGGCATTGAGCGCCGAGAGGGTGCGCATGTTCATGCTCCCGACCACCTTGTTCAGCCAGTACAGGTCTTCCCACTCGATCGTGTTCGACTCGCTGGACCACTCGAAGATCGCCGGGCAGGTGACCTCGCAGCACCGCACGACACAACCGCGGGCGCCGTAGTCGAGCCGGATGCCGCGCGCCGTCGGGCCGACCGTGCAGCCTTCGACGACGCTCCCGGCCGTGCGCACCAGTGAGACGCCCTCCCAGGCGTGGCGCAGCGACAGTCCGCGCACGACGGCGTAGTCGGCGCCTTCGATCGCGACGCACGCGCTGTCGGCTGGCGCGATGCTGGCCTTCCGCGCGCCGAAGTCGCCGCCGTCGAGCTTCCCGTAGAGCCAGCCCTCGTGGAAGCACCACGTCCCTCGCACGATCTTCCAGCCGGCGAAGGGCGCGCCCTGCGCGAAGACCTCCTGCGGCGTGCGCGGGAGCTTGCGGCCCTTGTAGTTCTCGTCGATGTGCTGCTCCTGGGTGGCCAGATTGTGGACCAGGAATGCATGCAGGTACTTGCCGTCCACGGCCACGTAGGCCGGTTCCACCGGCGGCTTGGCGCGCCAGACGCCCTCCGGCCAGCCCGGCGCCGGCTCCCACGCCCCTGTCCACGCCTCGCTCCCGTCGATGACCGCGCCCGGCTCGCCTTGAAGAACGACCGGCTGCGTAGGGGTGCCGGAATGCTTGAACCGGACCCGTTCGCGGTACATGCCCGGCTTGACTCGCACCGTGTCGCCGGCTCCCGCCAAGTCGAGGGCCTCCTGGATCCTCACGAATGGCGCGGCGCTCGAACCGTCACCGCCAGGTTTCGCGGAGGCTTCCACGACATACTCGCGCGCGACCAGCCCGCTCGACGTGGCAAGCCACACGAGCGCCGTCACATTCATTAGGTGGAACCGTAGCATGGCGACCCCTCCTGAGCCGACGTACCGAACTCTGACCTTGTTGAATATGCCGTTGGTAGAGGTTGTATGATAAAAACATAAATGTTTTTATGTATTATATCAACCACTTGTGTATTAAGATGTTAAATGGATGCTTCAAGCCGTGCCAAGTAGTAGATGGCGCATCCCTTGCCAACCGCTGGCCAGCGAAGCGCCATCTCGAACCGTCCTGGTTCTTGTAACGCCGAATGGAGCACGTGGCCTTGCCATGCATATCGATACCCGTATCCCCAAGTACCTTTGGCTACAGGATCGGCTGCGTGCGCGGATCAGCTCGGGCGCTTGGTTGCCCGGCCAAGCCATCCCTAGCGAAATCCGGCTGGCTGAGGAATACGCGGTTTCCACGCCCACCATGGGGCGGGCGCTCTCCGAACTCGCGCGCGAGGGACTCCTCGTTCGGGTCCGCGGGCGCGGGACCTGCGTTGCGACCTCTGTGCGCCCGGCCGACTCCATTCGAGTCGCAGCCCCGTACGAAGAACTCCCGGCGCTGCTGCAGGAATTGTCCGGCCGGTATCCCTTTCTTTATCCGGAGCCCGAACCCGATCTCGATCGCGCTCAGGTGCGCCGTTGCATCCTGCCTGCGCTGCATGCCGAGCGCGACGACCTGATGGTCCTGGACGAAGCGGACCTGGCCGCTTCCGACTTCCTGCCTCAAGCGCTCGATGCCGTGCGCGTGGACGGAAGGATTCGGGGAGTTCCGCTGACGCTCTCCCCTTACGTCGCCGTCCTGAATCTCGACCTTTGGGCGTTGGGGTGCGCCGAGGCGCCTTCCGCCGAGGCGGGCTGGGACTGGGCGGAGTTCGAGGCTCGGTTACGGGCGCTCGCGCCGGGTCTGCGCCCGCGCGGCGCTAGACCCCTTGCGCTTTCCGGGAACCTGGGCCGGGTCCTCTCCTTCGTCTTCCAGGCCGGCGGGCGCTGGCTCTGCCGAGTGGACGGGCGGACGCGGTCTCTCCCCGGTGACGCGGAAACCCGCGCCGGGCTGGCCTTCTTTCACCGGCTCTTCCGGGACGACGAACTCACGCTGCGCCCGGAGGTGGACGTGTACCACGCGGCGGACTCCGAGCGGGCCTTCATGGAAGGGCGGGTCGCGACGGGGCTCTTCGCGGCCGGTTCGCTGCGCCGGTTTCGCGGGCTGCCCTTCGCCTGGAATTGCGTCGAATTGCCGCGGGGGCGCGAGCGCGCCAGCGCGCTGGCCGGGGACGCGTGGTGCCTCCGCGCCGCCTGCTCGAACCGCGAGTGGGGCCGAATAACGCTCCAGGCCCTGAACGCCGAGCCGGCCCAGGCGCGCCTGTTCGCCGCGGGCGGCAACGTGCCCGCGCGCAAGATCCTGGCCGCACGCGCCGCGGCCGAGGCCCCGCCGCGCGAACGCGCCGTCTTCGCGGCCCTGCCCTTCGCGCGCGGCGGGTACGGGCATGCCTCGCCCTCGAACGGAATCTCGTCATGGGCGCCCTCGAGGACTTCCTGGAGAACCGCCTTGACTTGGATGGATTCTGCAGGCACCTGGAGACGGTCTTGGGTGCGTACCGGCGGCACGCGCTGGCGCCGAGGGGCGACGAATTTGAGGCCTGACGCGCGCGTTCCGAGCTGCGAGGGCCGGCTCGGCCTCGGGGCAGGGCCGGCGTATGCCGGCGCGGCGGCTTCGGATAGCTCGCGGACTGGCCCTAATCCGAAAGCGTCGAGTTGCTGCGCAGGTCGTTCCGCTTATAAGCCTCGATCAGCTCTTCCAGCAGCCCGATTTCGGCGCGGATCGCCGCGCCGCGCTCGGTGTCGCGGACGAGCCGGATCGGCTCGTGCCGCCGCAATTCGCGGACCTCGGGGATGATGTCCACCCCGTCGCGCAGCGCGGCCTCGACGGACTCGAAGTGGTGGTGCTTGGCCAGCACCGTCCGCCCGGCTTCCAGCACCAGCGTGTAGCCGTGGTCGCCGTAGGCCTCGCTGAACGCCCCGTCGATGGTGATCGCCAGCCCGCTCTTCTTGACCGGGTCTTCGCCCTTCTCGATCTTCACCGGCACGTGCCCGTTGACGATCAGGCCTTTCTCGGGATCCAGCCCGAACTCGCGCAGGATCTTCTGGCAGAACGCCTTCTCGTGGATCAGCTTGAAGTACGGGTTCTTCGTCTCTTCGTGCGTCTCCGGCTCCGCCAGAAACTCCCGCTCCAGCGTCGTGATGCGGTCCTTTCCGAAGAGCGGCGAGAGCGGCCCGCACCAGAGGTACCAGAGCAGGTCCAGGTCGGCGGGGCGCTTTTCTTCCAGCGCGCGGACGACGATCCGGTCGAGCGCCTCCAGCAGCGCGCGGCCCGCCAGCGGCTTGCCGTCCACCGGCATCGGGACGTACTCGCCCTTCGCGTCCACCGCCAGGCAGCCGTGGAAGATCAGCACGCCGTCGCGGATCAGGTACAGCTTGCCCAGCGAGCCCAGGAAACGCGCGTGCTCCCAGAGCTTGTCGCTGACCAGGAACGAGCGCCGGATGCGGTCCATGCAGCGCCGTTCGTCCGGCGAGAGCGCGTACGGATCCCGTGGATCGATCGTCGGCAGGAATTTGTCGAGCAGCGGATAGCGCGTGCCATCGAGTTCCAGCGTGCCGGCCTTCAGGTCGAGCTTGTGCATGAGGCGGCGGTGCTCGAGGTTCCACTCCGGGTGCCGCGCGATCGTCTGCCCCTCGAGCTTGAACTGCATCACGCCGATCGCCTTCTGCATCCGGCGCATCGCGATCTCGTCGCGCAGCCCGCCGCCCTTCACTTTGAACGTCGCCGGCTCGTCGTCGGCGTAGACATCGCGCACCAGCCGCTCCAGCGGCTGCAAGGTGATGCCGTAGCCTTCCTCGAGCTGCGAGAGCCGCCGGTAGCGCAGGCTGATCCGCAGCACCTGCGCGATGCACGCCTCCTGCCCCAGGCACGCGCCCAGCCACGCCGCGTCGTGGTTGCCCCACGTAAAGGAAACGTGCGGCTGCCGCATCAGGTACTCGACGACCCGGTCGCCGCGCTCGCCGCGGTCCCAGCAGTCCCCGGCCAGGATCAGTTCCTCGATCGCCAAATTGCGGACCACGCGCACGGTCAAATGGACGAAATGCAGCGCGCGCTCGCGCCGGCTCAGTTCGCGTACGATCGCGGGGATGTGCTCGCCGTGCCGCGAGACCGCCGCGCCGTTGAGCACCTCCGCGAAGAGGTCGCGGTAGTCGGCCGGGAAGAGCTTGAGGCAGTGGCGCAGGCTGTAGCGCCCGGCCAGCTCGCGCACCAGCTCGAAGAGCCGCCCCAGCATCTTCTCCGCGTACGCCGTCCGCGCCTCCTGCCCGTCCAGCGCCTCGCCGGCGCGCGAGAGGACCTCCGCGGGGTAAAAGAGCAGGTTGAGGAATTCCTGCCGCTCGGCCGCGTCCAGCCGCGAGCCGAAGAGCCGTTCGACCATCGGGCGCAGGCAGCCCGAGGCGTTGTTGATCACGTGCCGCAGCTTCTTGTACTCGCCGTGCACGTCGCTGATCACGTGGATCGCGCCTTTGGGCATGTTCAGGATCGCCGAGAGGCGCGCGATCTCCGCCGATGCCGCATCGGGATTCGCATGCTGCCGCGCCAGCGGGCGCAGGCGCGCCAGCCGCGCCTCGCGGGCCTCGGGCGTTTCGTGGGCGAGGTCGGTCATGGCTGGGCGCTCGAGCTTATGAAGGAAGGAAAGGGGACCGGCGGGCGAGTCCGGCGGGGCGGGCGTAGCGCCCGCCCCGCCGGTTTGCGGCTCAGCGGTTGTTCGCGATCGCGCGCTTCGCGGCTTCCACCACCGCGTCAGGCGTGAACCCGAACTTCTTCTGCAGCTCCTTCAAGGGCGCCGAGGCCCCGAAGGTGCGCATCCCCACGCTCTCGCCGGTCAGCCCGACGTAGCGCTCCCAACTGAAGGTGCCCGCGGCCTCGATCGAGACGCGCGCCTTGACGTCCGGCGGCAGCACCGAGTCGCGGTACTCCCGGTCCTGGTGCTCGAAGAGCTCCCACGACGGCATGCTCACGATCCGCGCCTTGAGCCCTTCCTTCTCGAGCTTCGCGTGCGCCTGGACGGCCAGGTCGACTTCGGTCCCGGTCGCCATCAGGATCACGTCGGGCTTGCCCTTCGAGTCGGCCAGCACGTACGCGCCCTTGGCCACGCCTTCGGCCGAGGCGTACTTGGTGCGGTCCAAGGTCGGCATGTTCTGGCGCGAGAGCACCAGGCAGACCGGCTCGTGCCGCAGCTTCGCGATCGTCTTCCACGCCTCCAGCACCTCGTTCGCGTCCCCGGGGCGCAACGTGATCAGGCCCGGGATCGCGCGCAGGCTCGCCAGATGCTCGATCGGCTGGTGCGTCGGGCCGTCCTCGCCCACCCCGATGCTGTCGTGCGTGAAGACGTAGACCACGGGGATTTCCATGATCGCCGCCAGCCGGATCGGCGGGCGCGAGAAGTCGCTGAAGACGAAGAAGCCCGAGCCGAACGGACGCACCTTCGTCAGCGCCATCCCGTTCAGCACCGCGCCCATCGCGATCTCGCGGATGCCGAAGTGCATGTTCCGCCCGCCGTAGTGGATCTTCGTCGGATGGTGCGGGTCGGCGGCCAGCCCGGGCGGGCCGAAATCGTCCGCGCCCTCGAACGTCAGCCGCGTCTTCGTCGACGGGGCCAGGTCCGCCGAACCGCCGATCAGCCATGGCACGCTCTTGGCCAGGACGTTGAGCACCTTGCCGGAACAGTCGCGGCCGGCGAAGCCCTTGGCGTCGGCGGGGAACGGCTTCAGTTCCTTGTCCCAGCCGTCGGGAAGCTGCCGCTTCTGGATGCGGATGAGCTCGTCCGCTTCCTTCGAGTACTTGCCCTTGTACTTCTCGTACAGGCTCATCCACTCGCTGCGCAGCTTACCGCCCCGCGCGCCCATCCCGTTCTTGAAGTGCTCCAGCACCTCTTCGGGGACCAGGAACTTCGCGTCCTCGGGCCAGCCGTAGTTCCGCTTGGTGCCCTTGATCTCTTCCTCGCCCAGCGGCGCGCCGTGGGCCTCGTGCGTGTCCTGCAGTTTCGGGGCGCCCCACGCGATATGGCTGTCGACGATGAGCAGCGTCGGGCGGCCGGTCGTCGACTTGGCATTGTCGAAGGCGCGCTTGAGCATCGCCAGATCGTTGGCGTCGCCCACCCGCGTCACGTTCCAGCCCAGCGCGATGAAGCGCGTCGCCACGTCCTCGCTGAAGGCCCAGCCCGTGTTCCCTTCGATGGTGATCTTGTTGTTGTCGTAGATCCAGCACAGGTTATCGAGCCGCAGGTGCCCGGCCAGGCTGGCGGCCTCGTGCGCCGCGCCTTCCATCATGCAGCCGTCGCCGCCCAGCGCGTAGACGCGGAAGTTGAACATCTCGAAGTCCGGCTTGTTGTAGTGCGCCCCCAGCCACTTCCCGGCGATCGCCATGCCCACGCTGGTCGCGTAGCCTTGCCCCAGCGGGCCGGTCGTCGTCTCGATCCCGCTCGTCCAGCGGTACTCCGGGTGCCCCGGGCAGCGGCTGTCGATCTGCCGGAACGACTTGATGTCGTCCAGGTTCACCGAGACCTTGCCCACGCTTTCGTACGCCGAGTTCACCGCCTTCACTTGGGTCAGGTGCAGCATGGAGTACAGCAGCATGCTGGCGTGGCCCATCGAAAGCACGAAACGGTCGCGATTCGGCCAGATCGGGTCGTTCGGGTCGAAGCGCAGATGGTTCTGCCACAACTCGTAGGCCACCGGAGCCATGGCCATCGGCGTGCCCGGGTGCCCGCTGTTGGCCGCCTGGACGGCGTCCATGGACAGCGTCCGGATGGTGTTGACGCACAACTGATCTCGATCGACGGTCTTGGTCGCCACGCGCTTGCCCTCCCTGAGGCTGGGGTTCTCGATCGACGCCGGGTCACGGAAAAATTACCGAAGAACGTTCGTATCGTAGTGACTGGCCGAACCGGCGCAAGCCGCCGCTGAAATGAATATATGCACGTATTTTTATGATAAATTCACCGCGCCTGAAATTCCGCAAGCTGCACTACCAACCGAGCGCCTAACCCATAGACTCGGTCCGGTTTCAACGTTTCCATCAAGACCAACCCGGGCATCGCCTCGGCGCGACCCGCCCGGCCCGCGTCCCCGAGTGGCCGCGGCGGGATAACGGAGGAGCGAGCATGGCGGAACATCATTATGACCTGGTGGTCCTGGGCTCCGGCGCGGCCGGCGAAAAAGGCGCCGCCCAGGCGGCCTACTTCGGCAAGCGCGTGGCCATGGTCGAAAAGGACTACTACCTCGGCGGCGCCACCGCCGGAACCACCGTGCCCAGCAAGACCCTGCGCGAGACGGCCGTCACTCTCTCCGGCGTACACGCCCGCCAGCTCCACGGCGTCGACATCTCCCTCCACGGCCACGTCAGCGTGCAGGACTTCCTGCATCACGAGCGCGTCGTCAAACAGACCGAACGGCAGCGCGTCGAGACCAACATGGAGCGGCACAAGGTCGATATCTTCAAGGGCCACGGCCAATTCAAGGACCCCCACACCATCGAGGTCGTCGCGCCAGGCAAAGAGCCCGAGGTCCTGAAAGCCGACGTGGTCCTGATTACCACCGGCTCCCGGCCCCGCCGGCCCGACAACTTTCCCAACGACCCGCGCATCTACGACAGCGACACGATCCTGCAGATGAAGCGCATGCCCAAGAGCATGTGCGTCGTCGGCGGCGGCGTCATCGGCTGCGAATACGCCTGCATCTTCTCCTGCCTCAACGTGGACGTCAGCCTCATCCACGGCCGCGACATCCTCCTCGACTTCCTCGACCGCGACATCAGCTTCGGCCTGCGCAACTGCATGGAAAAGCTCGGCGTCAACCTGCTCATGCCCAAGCGCCTGGAGTCCGTCGCCGCCGAGAAGGACGGCATCCGCATGACCCTCCAGGGCGGCGAAACGATCCTCGTCGAGGCCGTCATGCTCGCCACCGGGCGCCAGTCGAATACCGACACCATCAACCTGGACAAGGCCGGCGTCGAACTGGGCAAGTACGGCCTGATCAAGGTCAACTCGGATTACCAGACCAACGTCGAGCACATCTACGCGGCCGGCGACGTCATCGGCGCCCCCGCCCTGGCCAGCACCGGCATGGAACAGGCCCGTTTCGCGATCATGAAGGCCATGAAGCTCCCCAACTACAAGAACGTCGTCGCGCCCATCCTCCCCGCCGGCATCTACACCATCCCCGAGTGCTCCAGCGCGGGCATGACCGAGGAGCAGTGCAAAGAGAAGAAGATCCCCTACGTCACCGGCATGGCCAAGTACAGCCAGAACGCCCGCGGCATGATCATCGGCGACTACGACGGCTTCCTGAAGCTCGTCTACAACCGCGACTCCATGAAGCTCATCGGCGTCCACGTCATCGGCGAAATCGCCAGCGAACTCGTCCACCTCGGACTCGCCGCCATGACCATGGGCGCGACCAACGAACTCTTCATCAACACCTGCTTCAACTACCCGACCCTCGGTGAGATGTACAAGTACGCCACCTACGACGCCATGGGCAAGAAGGCCAAGCTGGAAAAGGAAGCCGCCCGCGGCGACCTGAAGGAATGACGTGCCCGGAACGCGCTGGCGAAAGCACAAGGGCGGCCCGCATGGGCCGCCTTTGTTTTTGCTTCGCGCGTGCCGCGCGGCGGGCTTCCCGCTCGGCCGGGACTACGGTTCCCCGCCGGCCGGCTCGCCCGAATCCAGGCCCTTGAGCCGGCTGCTGCTCGCGGCATGTCCGCGGGCCAGCAGCTCGCGCACCCGTTCCTTGATCTGCCGCGGCGTGAAGGGCTTGGCCAGGAAATTGATGCGATCCTTCACCACCCCTTCGCGCACCACGAGGTTCTCCGTGTACCCGCTCACGAAAAGCATCTGCAGGTCCGGATAGGCCGCGCTCAGCCGCTGGGCCAGTTCCGGCCCGCCCATCTTGGGCATCACCACGTCCGTGATGAGCAGGTCCAGGGCTCCGGTGAAGCGGGCGAGCACCTCCAGCGCATGCTGGCCGTTCTTGGCCTCGAAGACTTCGTACCCGGCTTCCAGCAGCGCGCGGGCCGCCATCCGGCGCACACCCTCGTCGTCCTCCACCAGCATCAGCGTGGCGTGCCGGACCCCGCGCGGCAGGATCGTCTGCGTCGCCGGGCGCTCGCGCGCGCTCCCGGTGGCCGGCACGTAAAGCCGGAAGGTCGTGCCTTCGCCGGCCGCGCTCTCCACGGCGATCAGGCCCCGGTTCTGCCGCAGCACGCCGTACGCCGAGGCCAGGCCCAGGCCCGTCCCACGCGCCCCCTTGGTCGTGAAGAACGGCTCGAACACGTGCGGCAGCAGGTCCGGCGCGATGCCCGTGCCGGTGTCGCTCACCCTCAGCAGCACGTGCGGGCCGGGCGCCAGCTCCGGATGCGCGCGGCAGAAGGCCTCGTCGAGTTCCACGTTCGCCGTCTCGAAGCTCAACCGGCCGCCGTCGGGCATCGCGTCCCGCGCGTTCACGGCCAGGTTGAACACGACCTGCTCGAACTGCCCCGCGTCCAGGCGGACCCGGCGCAGCCGGCGGTCGGCATGCACCACGATCTCGATCCGCTCCCCGATGATCGGCCGCAGCATCTCCGCCGCGCGCTCCAGCAGCTCGTTCAAATCGAGAATCCGCGGCTGGATGATCTGCTTCCGCGCGAACGCCAGCAACTGGTTGGTCAGACCCGCGCCCCGCACCGCCGCGCCTTTCATCTGCGCGACCAGCGGGCTCGCCGGATGGCCCAGCAGGTGCTGCTCGGCCAGTTCGGCGTTGCCCATGATCACCGTCAGCAGGTTGTTGAAATCGTGCGCGATCCCCCGGCCAGGTGCCCCACGTTCTCCAGCTTCTTGGCCTGCAGCAGGTCCATCTCGAGCTGCTTGCGCTCGGTCGCGTCCGCCATCGTGCCGCGGAAGGCCACCCCGCGCCCCATCTCGTCCAGGACCAGCCGGCCGTGGGCCTCCAGCCAGCGCATCGGGCGATCCGGGTCCGCCAGCCGGAACTCCGTCTTGAAGCGCCCCTCCACCGACGGGTCGGTACGCGCCAGCTTCAGCGCCGACTTCAGCGCCGCGCGGTCTTCCTCCAGGACCAGCGCCATGAGTTCCTCCAGCCGGCGCGGCGGCTCGCCGCGCACGCGCAGCAGCGCCAGCGTCTCCGCCGACAGGCGCAGCTCGTCGCCCGGGAAATCCCAGCGCCAGGTCCCCATGCCGGAGGCCTGCAGCGCCAGCAGCAGTTCCGCCTCGCGCTCCCGCAGGCTCGCCTCCGCCTTCGTGCGCTCCCCGATCTCGGCCTCCAGCTTCGCGTTCATCTGCGCCAGCCCGGGCAGCCGCAGCGCCCGCGGCAGCACCGGGATCAGCGCGAGCACCGTCACCCAGGACGCCGCCGCCGTGCAGACCTTGACCAGCGCGCTCATGCGGTACGCCGGCCACCAGAAGATCAGCGATTCCATCAGGTGGCCCAGCCCGCAGAAAAGAATGAAGGCCCCAAAGGCCCAGAAGATCCGCGGGAACGGGACGTCCCGCCGCCGCCGCACGAAATACACCAGGATCGCCGGGATCGTGAAATACGCGCCGAAGATCAGCCAGTCCGAGACGATATGCGTCCAGCCGTGCGCCGAACTCCATAAACCGCAGTGCCAGCGCTCCGGGAAGTCCGACGTGTCGAAGAGGCGCTTGATGAATTCGAGCATGGGGTGGGCTCCTGAAACGGGCAACCGTCGGCCCAGGGACATACGCATTGCGACAATCGAACGCGATAGATTGGGAGCGCTGCTCCCAGTCTATTATACCCAATGCGCCGGCGCGGCCGATATAGGCACTTCTGCGCTTGTTTCGTGGCGTTCGGAGACCGAAGGTTTCGTGAATTGTTCGCCGCGGCATGTGCTGCACGAGCGGAAAGGAATCGAATCGCTATCCGGACGCGGCACGCTTCGCGGGCGGCCGGCCGCCTGCGTGGCCGCGAATGTCCCTAAGATACTCCTCCCGAACGTCCTCATCAATTTCCGGCATGACGTGCGTCGCGTAGAGGGCATCCCGGCCGTCTCGACGCGACCCGGAGATCCAATAGTGCTCGCCGGTCTCGACGTCGTAGTAGTTGGATTTGAAGCCGCTGCCTTTGAGGCTCCGGAATGCCTTTCCGCGATAGTAGAGGGTAGCCCCGGACTTCGAGAAGGTCACGCGGCCGATGCGGGCCGGGCCGGTGAGGCCCCCGCCCTTCGACTCGATGTACATGATACGGCTCTTCATCGCAGTCGCCTAACGGTCCGTATCGGCGTCGGCGCGCTACACCGTCCGCCGCATGCTCTTGTTTGGCGCCTACTCGCGAGCGACCGCTCGTCTTGAAATTACGACTGGTCGCGGGCGGCCTCTTGCTCCTTGCCACCACTCTCGGCCACCCGCCCCGGCGGTCTGTTTTAACCTCTCAGCCGGCACCGGCTATTTGTACCCCATGCGCTTGACTGCCTTCCGAACACTTGCCTTAGTGTCGTCATAGCAGTATTCGATTTCAGTACGTCCAGATCGAACATGAATCCACGGAGCAACATCGATTCCGTGCCAGTGTGGATCGATTGGAAACAAGCTGAGATCCTTGAACCCGATTGACCAACGAGGCTGGCTGTCCCAGTGAGTAAAAGTAACAAATCGTCTCCCGTCATTAATTTCAATGGCGATTTCGGGTACTCTACCTGTGATCTCAATAGAGGTTACCGAGGCGCCGAGCAAGGTTGCGAGCCGTTTATCAATGCGTCGGTCTGAAAAACCGCTGCCAACCAGAATGGACCGAGGCCCTTCGATGCGCCATTGCGCCTCAACCATGATGGTAACCTGACCACAGGGCTGATTGGCGCGGCGATTATTGCATAAACGTCCAATTTCCAGAAACACGCATGGGTTGATGCTCCGCCAGACGTGCGCGATCTTGAGACCTTTGCAGGCGGCTAGCGCCCTGTTGGAATCGGCAATCGTTAGACTTTGATAGCAAGATGCCATTGGGGAATTGGGATACCTAACGACCCAAGCTCAGCGGCCCGGCCCGCGGGACGCTAGGATTGAAACTGTGACGCCAAGCCGGGTTCGCTGCTGCCCCCTGGTTTGACGCTCTTTCGTATAAAACACTTGGGACAAATTGGAATGTCATTTATCCACCATCCTTGCTCTGCAAAGCTCTCCGCAGCTTTGCGAAGTGCCTTCGGTTTGCCAATGCTGTGCCGTGCCGCTGAGACCGTCCCCAAATCCCGACAAAACTTACATGGCAACTGAAAGCTCCACTGCCCACCTCCCGACGAACCGACAAACTTAATGATGTGGGGAAGGAGATCATCTGGTGTTGCTCTTCTGGCATTCAGCATGTGCGTGAGCGGCCTAACATGTATTAAACAGAACCCATTTCCGTCCATCCCTTGCCCCTCGTATCCGACCTTATCAGCCATCCTGCCCCAACTCAACATCGTGGATAACCAAAAGAAGGTGGGTTGCATGGAAATACGGAAGCTGCACCTGTGGCTGCCTCTTCAACCGGCCGGAGCCCCGCCTGCTACGCGCTCGGCGGCTTCAACGCCCGGCCCCCGCCAAACGTGCCCGGCCGTCTTGAAGGTCGCATGCCGTTTCGCGTGAGTCACGGATTCATACGGGCGGTTCTACGGCTTTCAGCCGCTTGGCCTGCTCGGCCACGCGGGTGGGTGGGGAGCCTGAGCGCTCCCTTGCCGGAATCGTGAAAGAGGCCTCTTGACTTCGGCCGATACTTGTATATACAATAATCTTGGTGGCCAGGGAGCCGCACGAGCATGGACAAAGCCACAGCCAGCAGCATCGACACGATTTCCCGAAAATGCATCGCCGTGCGCCTGCGGCTGCTGAGCCGGGTCGTCACGAGCTTTTACGATGACGCCCTGCGCCCCTTGGGCCTGAAGGTCAGCCAATTGAACATCCTGATCGTGACCGCCCGGCTTGGCCTCGCCCGGCCCGCACAGGTCTGCGAGATTCTTCAACTGGATGTGTCCACCCTGAGCCGCAACGTCAAGCCGTTGCAGGCTCACGGCTGGCTGGAGGTCGTGCCGGACGCTGACGCCCGTGCCCAGCCCTTCCGGCTGATGCCGCGGGGGAAGCGGCTGATCGAGAAGGCGGCGCCGGCCTGGGAGGAGGCCCAGCGCCGGGCCGCCGAGCTGCTGGGGGGCGAGGGGATCGCCCTGCTCGACAAGGCCGCCAGGAAGGTGGGCATGTCGCAAGCCGGCCGCTGAGCGCCCCTGTGTTTTTTTTTGGGACCATACTTGCATATACAAATAAGGAGACCGCGATGAGCTTGGCCGAACACCCGACCGTGCGGCGTTTCCGAGAGCGCAACCGCCCCGGCGGCGCCGAGCCGCTGAAACCGCTCGATGCGGCCTGGCTGCGCCAACTGTGCCTCGACTGCGGGGCGGACGACGCCGGACTGGTCGAACTCGGCCGCCCGGCCCTGGACGACCAGCGGGACGACATCCTGCGTGCTTTCCCGCCGGCGAAAACGCTTCTCGGCTTCGTCTGCCGGATGAACCGGGAGCCGATCCGCGGCCTCGCCCGGTCCGTCGCCAACCTGGAGTTCCACCACGCCGGCGATCACGCCAACGAGGTCGCCCGCAAGGTCGTGGCGGCGCTCGAACGGGAAGGCGTCCGGGCGTTGAACCCGGCGATGGGCTTTCCGATGGAGCAGGACCGCTTTCCCGGCAAGATTTGGGTCGTCTCGCACAAGCCCGTCGCCGTCGCCGCCGGCCTGGGGCAGATGGGCATCCACCGCAACGTCATCCATCCCAGGTTCGGCAACTTCATCCTGTTGGGGACCGTCCTGGTCGGCGCCGAGGCGACCGCCTACGACCGGCCGATCTCGTACAACCCGTGCCTGGAGTGCAAGCTGTGCGTGGCGGCGTGTCCCGTGGGGGCCATCGCACCGGACGGCCGCTTCAACTTCTCGGCCTGCTACACGCACAACTACCGGGAGTTCATGGGCGGCTTCACCGATTGGGTCGAACGGATCGCCGAGAGCAAGGACGCCCTCGACTACCGCAAGAAGGTCACTGACCCGGAATCGGCGTCGATGTGGCAGAGCCTCTCCTTCGGGGCCAACTACAAGGCGGCGTACTGCCTGAGCGTCTGTCCGGCGGGGGAAGACGTCATCGGCCCCTACCTCACCGACAAAGCCGGGCATCTGCGGGAGGTCGTTCGGCCGTTGCAGGAGAAGCAGGAGACGGTCTACGTCGTCGCCGGCTCGGACGCCGAGGAGCATGTGGCCCGCCGTTTCCCCCGCAAGACGGTCAAACGGGTTGGCAGCGGCCTGCGTCCCCGCTCGATCCAGCGATTCTTGTCGGGTCTTCCTCTCACGTTCCAGCCGGGGAAGGCGTCGAAGCTGAACGCCGCCTACCACTTCACCTTCACCGGCAAAGAACCGAGGGAGGCGACCGTCACGATCCGGGACGGCGCGTTGCAGGTGCGGGACGGCCACCAGGGCGTGGCCGACCTGCGGGTGACCGCCGACAGCGAGACGTGGCTGGGGTTCGTGGCGAAGGAGCGGAGCCTGTGGTGGGCGCTGCTTCGCCGAAAAATCCGCATCAAGGGGTCGCCGAGGCTGCTGGCCGCCTTCGGTAAGTGCTTCCCCCTCGTAAGGTCGCGCGGGCGCGAGGACGGTTGCCGTCGGCGCGGCCTTTGAGCGACGAGCTTGCCCAGCCGTCTTGAGGTCGCCTATCCCGGCATGAGTCAACAAGGTCCGGGTTGACCATTTCGCGTGGGTTACGGGTTCATAAAAGCAGCCTCGTGCCCAGCTCTTTCGGCTGCTTGGCCTGCTCGACTAGTGTTCTGTAAGCGAAATACGTTGATGCGGTTTGGGAGGGATTTTGGCCGTGATCGAGGCGCGCGAAGAATAGCCGTATCAAGAAGATACGACGATCGAAGCGCAACGAAGAGCACGGTCAAAAGCGCCCCAAAACGCGCAACGGATTTCGCTTACAGGACACTAGGAGATCAATCATATTGCAATTGATTTACGTGTAATGACTTGAATTACCCGAGCTCCTTTGACCTGTGCGTTACTCGCATTATTCGCGAATCGCGAATATGGTGTTGATATGTTAAAACCTCAGGATGTGCTCCTCCTTCTCAAGCTGGTAGCCACCCAAGATCCGGACGAAGCGTACAACCGCCTCGCCAACCAACTCGATATGAGTCCCGCCGAGGTGCATAAGTCCGCTCTGCGCGCCCAAGATGCCGGCTTACTATCCATCCTGGCGCAGAGGCGTGGATCTAGAAAAACGGTAAATCGGAAAGCACTAGAAGAGTTCCTGCTTCACGGTCTCAGATACGTATTCCCAGCCCAACTTGGACCGATCACCCGAGGAATCCCTACGGGCTATGCGGCGCCGTTCTTTCCTGAGATGGTTGGGGCGGGGGCAGATCCTGTGCCCGTATGGCCCTGCGCCGAAGGCAAGGTTCGGGGCATGGCGTTCTCGCCGCTGTACCGCTCCGTTCCGCAGGCCGCGCGTAAAGATGAGGCACTCTACAAACTCTTGGCTTATGTCGACGCCATCCGTGGCGGGCGCGCGCGTGAGCGGGAGATCGCTGAGCGCGAGCTGGTGAAGATGCTCAGGTCCAAACCATGACCTATGCGGATGGTGGCAATGCAAATCTCTTGGCCCTGCGACGTGTGGCTGTGGCGCTCGGTCCACTGCTCGACCAAGTGGTCTTTATCGGGGGCGCAACCATAGGCCTCCTCATTACGGACCAAGCAGCGCCGCCGATCCGGGTCGCCGAGGATGTTGACGTGGTAATCCAAGCCTTGACCAATGCGGACCTGCAAGAGTTCGGAGAAAAGCTACGGAAGCTGGGCTTCCGGGAAGATCCGGAGCGCAGCATGTGCGCCTACAAGTATGAAGAGCTGCTTCTCGATGTCATGCCTTCCAATCCGGTCGCCTTGCAGTGGCGGGGACAATGGACCAAGGCGGCCATGGAGCACTTCGACCACCACGAGGTGGACAAGGGCTTGCGGGTCAAGATTGTCCGAGCGCCATGTTTGCTTGCGCTCAAATTGGACGCATTGGCCGACCGAGGAAATGGAGGGTGTACCGCTCCCTGATGCGCTCGGCCGCATCCCCTGGGAAAAAAGCTACTCCGCAATCGTTGGAACCGTGGACGCCCATGGTTCAAGTCACGGGCGATGCCCCCATGGACGAGGCCATCTTGTTTGAAGAATTTGAGCAGTGGCTTGCTGAATGCATTCGTAAATTGTCGGCAGATATCCTGGGGACCTTTGGACGATAGTCCATATCTATCAAGCAACTTCATGGGAATCACCTGTCTGTTCTTGCCCGCGGGCTGATCGGCTGTTGGAGTCGGCATTTCCTGTCGCAAGAGCCCCCCGCCAAACTTGCCCGCCCCCTTGCCTTGCCCCCGCCGCATGGGGTACATTGTTCCCTTGGGCGGCATCTACGAACTCTTCCTTTATAGTTATTCGTGGACGAGCGCGGAACCCGGCCTGTCCATGCGCCATGCGAACGCCGCCGCGTCCGCACGTGTGCATCTTTTTAAAGCTCTCGCGGCATGAGGGGAGGTCTGACAACCTGCCCGGAGTCCGGATACCGGCCCCCAGTGCCCTGCACCACCGTGCATCTTTTTTACGCTCTCGTAGACTGCAAGAGGTGTGCCGGGAACCGGACTCAGGACGCCGGGAACGACGGCCCGACAGAAGGCCTTGGCTGCCTGTCCCGGAGTCCGGATACCGGCCCCCGGCTCCTGGAGCCCTGCACCACCGTGCATCATTTTTACGCTCTCGTAGACTGCAAGAGGTGTGCCGGGAACCGGACTCCGGACAGCGGGAACGGCGCTCCAACGGAGGACCAAGGCAACCTGCCCCGGAGTCCGGATACCGGCCCCCAGACCCCGGAGCCCTGCACCACCGTGCATCATTTTTACGGCTTCGGCCTGCGCCCCTCTTGCAACCGAAGGCTTGAGTATTTCAACGTGAACTAGTACGCTTAGGCGGGAGGCCTCCATGCCATCAATCCAGCGCCCCAACCTGCTCGTGCTCCTCTCCGACCAGCACAACCCCCGCTACCTGGGGTGCGCCGGGCATCCGGTCGTCCGCACGCCGAACCTCGACCGCTTGGCGCGCGAAGGCATGCGCTTTCCCCACGCTTACTGCCCCGCGCCGCTCTGCGGGCCGAGCCGCATGAGTTTCGTCGCCTCCCGCTACCCCACGAGCACCGGCGCGTGGAGCAACGGGCACATCCTCTCGTCGGGGATCCCGTCCTGGGCGCATGCGCTGGGCGCGGCCGGCTACGAGACGGCGCTGATCGGCCGGATGGACTTCCGCGGCTCCGACCAGCGGCACGGCTTCGAGCTGCGGCCGCTCGGCGAGTACAACGCCCGGCATCCTGGCGCGCCGCTCCCCGGCGGGCCGATCGACAAGCGCTACCCCAGTGAGGTCGATGCCGCGGCCCGCGAAGGCGGCGATCACGTCGGCATCGGGCGCACTCACCGCCACCTCTTCGACGAACGGGTCGCCGAGGCGGCCTGCGCCTTCCTTAAGGAGCGCGCCGGCGGCGGCGCGCGCCCCTTCGCCGCCGTCGTGGGCTTTGTGCAGCCGCACCCGCCGCTCTACGCGCCGCGTGAACTTTTCGAATACTACCGCGCGCGCGTCGAGCCTTTCGAGATCCCGCCCGAGGAACTCGCCGCGCAACCGCCGAGCATCGCCGCGCACCGCAGGCGCCGCGGCTTCGACCCGCCGCTCCGGCCCGAGCGCCTGCGCCTGGCGCTGGCCGCCTACTGCGCGCTCGTCGAGTTCGTCGACGCCCTGATCGGGCGCGTCCTCGAGGCCCTCGACCGCGCGGGGCTCGCCGAGAACACCCTCGTCCTTTACACCTCCGATCACGGCGACATGACCGGCGCGCACGGCATGTGGGCCAAGAGCTGCTACTACGAACAGAGCGCCGGCGTCCCGTTCCTCGCGCGGCTGCCCGGCGCGATCCCCGCCGGCCGCGCCTGCCCGGCCTTCGCCAATCTCGTGGACGTCGGCCCGACGCTTATCGAGTTCGGCGGCGCCGAGGCGCTCCCCAGCGCCGACGGCCGCTCGCTCGCGCCCTGGCTGCGCGGCGAAACCCCGCCCGGCTGGCTCGACGAGACCTTCAGCATGTTCGTGGACAAAAAGAGCGGCTCGCCCAGCGCGATGGTCCGCCGCGGGAAGTGGAAGCTCTGGAAGTACGACGACGGCACGCCCGCCTCGCTCTTCGATCTCGAGGCCGATCCCGGCGAGATCCGCGACGTCGCCGCGCGGCCCGAGCACGCCGGGATCCGCGACGAACTCCTGCGCCGCCTGATGGCGCGCTGGGATCCTGCCCGCGCCGCCCGCGAGCACGCCGAGCAGAACCGCAACATCGAGGTCCTTAAGGCCTGGGGCGAGGCGGTCAAGCCCGAGCATCCCGATACGCTCCCCGCGCCGCCGCCGGAGGTGGAGGAACTCGAACTGCTCTGATGCGATACATGTAATAACATATAATAATACGAGAATACAGGCCGTTCGAGGGCGCATCCCAGAGGTCAAAGCGGAGCACGCCAGATGCCGGTCCGGAGTGTCCATCGCCCCCGATCTTACGTTTAGGTAGTCACATAATACATTTATATTAATTGAATTATATAATTGACATTTTGATTTGAACACTCTGGTATAGTCGGGTGTATTCTGGACTATGATCAGCCTCCGCCGGGACGACCCCCGCCCCTTGTACCTTCAGGTCAAGGAGAGCCTCCGCGAAGCCGTCCTGGCCGGTCGGTTCCTCGGCGATCAACCCCTCCCGGACGAGCGGAGCCTGGCGAGCGAACTCGGCCTGAGCCGCATGACCGTCCGCCGCGCGCTGGTCGAACTGACCGGCGAAGGCCTCCTGCAACGCATCACCGGGCGCGGAACCTTCGTCCGCCGCGCGGAAGGCTTCGCCTCCGCGCCCGTGCCTGCCGCCGCGGGGCAGAAGCTCGCCCTGATCCAACGCTCCATCCGCACCGACCGGATCGACCCGCGCGACGGACTCTTCTACTTCCGCATGCAGCAAGGCATGTACCAGGCTTGCGGCGCCGAGACCGCGCTGGTCATGCGCCCGCTGGACCCCGCGCGCGCCGACGCGCTGGCCGCCGAACTGGCCCGCGAGCGCGACCTCGGCGGCGCGATCGTCGTGGGCCTCACCGACCGCCCGACGCTTTACGCGCTTCTGGGCTCGGGCAAGCCGACGGTGCTCTACGACTGCGCCATGCCCTCGCATCCGGCGCCCTTCGATTTCGTTTCGCACGCCAACGAGGAAGGCGGCTTCCTCGCGGCCTCGGCGCTGCTGGACCTGGGCCATCGCGAACTCGGCTTCTTCGTCCACGCCACGAGCGACGATCCGCGCAGCGCGGTCCATGGCGAGGTCGCCGCCGACCGGCGCGCGGGCTACGAGCGCGCCTTTCGCGTCCGCGGCCTGAAGCTGGACCCCGCGCGCCTGATGCCCGTCTCGCCCAGCGGCAAGCAGGCCTACGACCGCGCGGCGCGCCTCTTCCGCGAAGCGCCGGCCGTCACCGCGCTTGCCTGCACGACCGACGAGATGGCCCTCGGCGCGCTGGCCGCCGCGAAGGACGCCGGCCGGCGCGTGCCGGAGGACTTCAGCGTCTGCGGCTTCGGCGACATCGGCCTGTATTCCGCGCCCGCGCTGGCCTCCGTGCGCCTGGATCTCGAAGGCTCCGGCGCGGCGGCGGTGCGGCTCCTGTGCGAGCGGATCGCCCGCCCCGAACTTCCTGCGCGGCGCGAGATCTTTCCCGTGGCGTTCGAGGCCCGCGAGAGCGTGGCCTCTCCCCTCAAGGCCTGACGGCGAAGGCTGAAGGAGCCGGCCATGAACATCCTCAAGCTCACCTTTCTGCTGGGCCTGGCGCTGCTGCCGCTATCGGCGTGGGGTTCGGGAGCCGAAGAGAAGGAAGTCGTGCTCTTCGACTTCGAATCCAAGCAGCAGCATTTCGAGGCCGCCGAGCGGATCGAATGCGTGCCCGAGCACGCCACGCAGGGCAAGCGCGCCGGCAAGGTGACGCTCGACCAGCCTTTCACGCCGAACATCTTCTATTTTGCCGGCGCCAACCACGCGGGCCGCTGGGGCGAGTTCGACCGGCTGATCTACGACATCTTCGTCGAAGGCGGCGCGGTCAAGGTCTCCGGATTCATCCGCGACAAGGACGGCAAGGACTGGTGGACGCGCTACAACTACGAGTTCACCCTCCAGCCGGGCAAGCGCAGCCTGGCCTTCTCGCTCGGGCTCCTCAACCGCCAGAACGGCAAGGGCGCGCTGGACCTGAAGAACCTCGAGATGGTCGCGCTGCATTTCGCCAGCGACGACCCCAAGGCCGTCGCGACGATCTACCTCGACAACGCGCGGCTGGTAAAAGGCACCGGCAGCTTCGAGACCAAGCTGCTCTTCTCCTTCGAAGGCGCCGACGCCGGCAAGGTAGAACTGGAGGATTATCCGGAGGAATTCAAAGGTAAATCGAGCATGGCGCCGGTCGCCGAGCGCGCCACGGAGGGCAAGCAGGCGCTGAAGCTCGAAAGCCATGCGCCGGCCGGCAACGTCCAGTTCAGCGGCTTCGAGGCGGACTGGAGCGGCTACGACACGCTGGCGCTCGACGTCTTCAATCCCTCCGCCAGGCCCGTGGGCGTCAGCGGCTGGATCAAGGCCAAGGACGTCAACGCGGGCTGGTGGGACCGGCACAACTGGGAGCGCATGCTTAAGCCCGGCCTCAACACCCTGCGCCTCTCGGTCGGCGGCATGACCGGCCCCGACGGGCGCAAGCCGATCGACGTGAAGGAGATCAAGAAGTTCAATCTTGCCGCGGATCGCGCGACGATCTTCATCGACAACGTGCGGCTCGTGAAGGGCGTCGAGGAGATTCCCGTCGCGGGGCTGCGGCGCTTCGACTTCGGCCCGGCCAGCGCCGCGGTGATGCCCGGCTTCGCCAAGGTCACGCGCGACGACGCCTACGACGCCGCGAAGGGCTTCGGGTGGCTTCCGCGCGGCGAGTTCATGCGCGACTTCGACATCAACGAGATCCTCGGCCGCCACCGCCCGGCCGACGACCTCTGCCGCGACTTCTGCCAGCCCACCCGCGCGACCTTCGCCGTGGACCTGCCGGACGGGAGCTACGGCGTCTGGCTGATGCTCGGCCCGCCCGGCAACGGCTGGGGGCAGACCTTCAAGCGCCGCGCCGTCCACGCGAACGGCAAGACGGTCTTCGAGCAGGCCTTCGACGCGGAATCCTTCAAGGCCTACGAGCACCGCTTCCAGGACGAGGAGGATCTGCCCGGCGACGACCTCTTTGAGAAGTACATCGCGCGGCTCTTCGTCCCGCTGCGCTTCGAGGTCGAAGTGGCCGGCGGGCAGTTGAAGCTCGAGTTCGAGAGCCAGGCGTGGGGCGTGATGCTGAACGGGCTCGCCCTCTGGCCCAAGGCCAGCGCGAACGACGCCGAGCGCTGGTTGGCGGGCTTCGAGGGCTTCCGCAAAGACCAGTACCAGGCGCAGCACGTCGAGAAGCTTCCCGCGTCGGAGCCGCCCTTCGCCGCGACCGAGGCCGACAAGGCCCGCGGCTACGTCCCGTTCGTGCACGCCGCCGACCGGCGCATCGAGGTCAACTCGCAGCCCGCGCCCGAGGAGGCCGCCCGCTCCGCGCTCGACCTCGCCGGCGCGCCGGGCGAGCCGGTCAGCGCGTGCTTCGGCCTGCTTCCGCTCAAAGACCTCGGCGCGCTCGAGCGCGCGAGCTGTTCGGTCAAGCACGCCGGGACCGGCAAGACGCTCCAGGCCCGCGTGCGCGTGCTCCGCTACAAGGCGCTGAACCAGACGGCCGTCTACGTGATCTCCCCGAAGTATCTCGACGACGCGGCTGTGCGTCCGGTCGAACTGCGCTCCGGCGTGACGCGCTCGTTCTGGGTTACCTTCGAGCTGCCGGCGGACGCGGAGCCCGGCGCCTACGCGGGCGAACTGATCCTGGCCGGCGCGACCTTCCCCGAGTTGAAGGTCCCGGTGAAACTCGAGGTCTGGCCGCTTCAGCTCCCCGAGCCCGAGTTTCCCATGGGCATGTTCATGATGGGGCCCGCGCAAGCCTATCTCGCGCTCGATGAATCCCGCGAGGCGTACTGGAACGCCTGGAAGGAGATCCTCGAGGACGCGCGCGCGCACGGGCTCACCAGCGTCGATCCGCTCGTGGGAATCCCGCTCAAGGCCATCGTGAACGGCAAGGCCGAGGTGGATTTCGCGAACATGGACCGTTGGATGGAACTGGCGCGCGCGGCCGGCTTCACGCAGGAACTGAACGGCTACGGCGTCGGCTCGGGCCTCTCCCTTCGCGTCAACGCCGACTACGAGGCTGAGGCCAAGCGCTTCGGCGCCTCGAGTTACGCCGAGGCGGTCAAGGCCTACTTCGACGCGGTTCGCGAGCACGCGAAGCAGAAGAACTGGCTGCCCATCGCTTTCTGCACCGACGACGAGTACATCGTCCATCCCGGCGGCGAGCCGGCGAAGCTGGCCGCGCACCACCGCCTCTTGCAGGATAACGCGCCGGGCTTCCGCTTCGTGGCCTTCGACAGCAGCTACCTCGACGATCCCAAGAACGCGCGCCCGGGCATGGAACAGGCCCTGGCCGACATCGACACCTGGGGCGCCGGCATTCACAGCCCGCGCGAAGCCGGCGTGATCGCGAAGGCCGGCCGGCGCCTGTGGCTCTACAACACCGGCATGAACCGCTTCTGCTTCGGGACGTACATGTACTTCGCGCGGACGAAGCATAACGTCCAGGGTTTCTTTCAGTGGGTCTACAACGGCGGCGGAACCTACGGCAACTTCTACCTCGCCTCCCATGTCGAAGCGCACTACGGCGTGACGTACCCGTCCACGCGCGGGCTGCGCAGCACGCCGATCTGGGAGCGGGTCCGCGCGGGCTGCTGGGACCATCGCTACCTCGACGCGGCCGGCAAGCTGATCCAGGCCGCGAAGGCCGCGGGGAAGGGGCAGGCCGAGGCGCGGGCGCTCCAGGCGTCCCTCGACGGCGTCTTGGGCCGGCTGAAGTTCGGGAAGCCCGACGCCAACGCCGTCGACGGCGAGGGCAAGGCCGACAATCCCATGACCCCCGAGAACATGGAAGCCTTCAAGCGCGAGGTCGCGGCCGGCATGCTGAAGCTGCTCGCCGCGCTCAAGTAGGCCGAGGCGGCCGGCCGTCCGAATCGCATGCCTGCCTGGCTTGGCTGCTAGGCGCCCGCGGTCCCGGCAACCCGGTCACCAGGATTCTGCCGGTTTTTCATGCGCCCGGCTTGACAAGCTTTGAATTCGTGGGGTACGTTTGGTTCCAAATTCGGAACCGACGAGTATCGATTTGGCCGAGGGTTGGTTAGATGATGAACTTCGCGACCTATACCACCCGCTCCCAGGCGCCGCGATTCGGCGCTTACGAGATGCTTCCGCCGCCCGATCGGATCCCGCCCGCCGCGCGGTCGCGCGGTTGGGAATACGGCGCACCCTAGGTCCCGGACACGCCTTGCGCGTTGCCTGGCCTCCCGGGGTGCGAATCCCGGGAGGCCCTTCTTTTTGGTCTCCTTACGGACCTCGAAGGCAACGAAAGGCAACGCTCGTGAAATCCAGTACGCCGGCCGGCCGTAGCACCTACGAACGCATGCTGGGCCAGCCCTTGCGGCTTCCCGAGGATTTGCGCGCGCAAATCGAGGCCGAAATGCGCGAGCCGGTCGTCTATTACGCGCTCGCCGATCTCGACGCTTCGCTGAAGCTCGCGCGTACCTGGGTCGCACTCGGCGCGAAGACCCTCGCGCTGGCTCCAGAGCGCGGCGCCGTGCTCGCGCTGCCGCGCGACCGGATCCGGACCGTGCGCAAGACGCCGGGGCTGAGCGCCGCGACGCTGGCGCTTCTCGGCGCGCCGGGCGAGCCCGCGCTCGCGCTGCTCCGCTACAGCCAGCGCCAGGCGCGCGCCATGGAGAACCTCCAGTTCCTCCTCGAACAGGGGCTCAAGGGGCAGGCCGCGCCGCCCGTCGACGCGGACCGCGCCTACGAGGATTCCGTCACGCAGGGCGTTCGCGAGGCGCAGGCCTCGGTGGCGGCAAACCGGCTCTCGGTCGTCTGGCACCTGCTCTCGTACCTGCGCCCCTACAAGCGCCGCCTCGCGCTGGGCATGGCCGGCGCGATTTTCCTCGCGCTGCTGAACCTGATTCCGCCGTACCTGACCGGGCGGTTGATCGACGGGGTGCTCAAGCCCAGCGAGGCCGGGGCGCTGCCGCGCGAGCAGGCGCTGCGCCTGGGCTGGATCCTCGTCGCCGGGGTGGCGGCCGTCTTCGTGCTCCGCGAACTTCTCCTCTGGGTCCGCCTGCGCATGCTCGCGACGCTGGGCGAGCTCGTCGCCCGCGACATACGCCGCGAACTCTACGAGCACTTGCAGACGCTCTCGATGAAGTACTTCTCGACCAAGCGCACCGGCAGCCTGATCAGCCGCGTCACCAGCGATACCGACCGGCTCTGGGAGTTCCTCGCCTTCGGCATCGTGGAGGTGCTCCTCGCGGGGATCACGCTCCTGGGCCTGGGCGCGGTCCTCATCGCCCTGGATTGGCGGCTGGGGTTGCTGATGGCGCTCCCCGTGCCGCTGCTCTTCGGCGCGATCTGGTGGCACGGGCAGAGCATGCAGGAGGCTTTCCTGCGCTGCTGGCGCAAATGGTCGGCGCTGACGGACGTGCTCTCCGACACCATTCCCGGCATCAAGGTGGTCAAGGCTTTCAACCGCGAGGAAGGCGAGAAGGCGCGCTTTGGCGGGCGCAACGTGGACTTCACCGACGAATGCAACGGCGTGCACGCCTCGTGGACGGCCTTCTGGCCCGCGCTGATGCTGGGCATCCACGCGCTGCTGATCGGGCTCTGGGTCTTCGGGATGCCGCGGATCCTGCATGCGGGCGAGGCCGGCGTCGCGCCGCTCAGCGTCGGCACCTTCATCGCCTTCCTGCTCTACGCGGGGATGTTCATGCACCCCATCGAGGTCGTCGGGCAGGTCGCGCGGATGCTCAACCGCGCGACGAGTTCGGCGCACCGCATCTTCGAGGTCCTGGACGCGCGCCCCGAATTCGACGAGCGGGCCGGCGGGCGCCGGCTCGACCCCGTCCGCGGCCGCGTGACCTTCGAGGACGTGCGCTTCACCTACGACGGGCTGCGCCCGGTGCTGAAAGGCGTCAGCTTCGACGTGCGGCCGGGCGAGATGATCGGCCTCGTGGGGCCTTCGGGCGCGGGGAAGACCACCGTCACCAACCTGATCGTGCGCTTCTGCGAGCCGTCCGGCGGGCGCGTCCTGATCGACGGCGTGCCGCTGCGCGAACTCGATGCGGGCCACTTCCGCAGGCAGGTGGGCATGGTGCTCCAGGACCCGCACCTCTTCCACGGAACCGTCCTGGAGAACATCCGCTACGGCTGCCCCGAGGCGACGCTGGAACGGGTGCTCGAGGCCGCGCGCGCGGCCAACGCGCACGACTTCATCTGCAAGCTCCCGTACGGCTACGAGACGACCGTGGGCGAGCGCGGGCACACCCTCAGCGGCGGCGAACGGCAGCGCATCTCCATCGCGCGGGCGTTAATGACCGACCCGCGCGTGCTGATCCTCGACGAGGCCACCAGCAGCGTGGACACCGAGACCGAGCGGAAGATCCAGGAGGCGCTCGACCGGCTCGTCAAGGGCCGCACCGTCTTCGCCATCGCGCACCGGCTCTCGACCCTGAAGCGCGCCAGCCGCCTTTTCGTCGTCGAGGACGGCCAGATCGCCGAGCAGGGCACGCACGAGGAACTGCTCCAGAAGGAGGACGGCGTCTACCGCAAGCTGCACCGGCTGCAGCAGGAACTGCATGAGATGTACGCGGTGTGACGTTCTGATTCACCACGGAGGCACGGCGGCACGGAGAACGACAGATAAGGTCTGATGGGAGCGCCGGAAGCTAGCCGGCGACTCGTGAGCCATAGAGGGCTGAGTGGGCCTCAAATTCAGGAGCAACGCATGACGGCAACATCGTTCGGTACGGCAAGAGAATCCGGCCGGCAGCAACGGCTCCCCAGCCGCAGGGAGCGTCCGGCCGGTTCGGATGGCGCGGAGGACGCCGGCCCACGGCTCGAACGCGCCGCCGACGGGCAGCTCGTGGGTTTTCGCGACGGCAAGCCGGCGCCGCTGCGGGTGGTCCGCTGTTTTCCGTGGACGGAGCCCGGGCGCTTCGTCTCGCTGCGCGACGAGAAGGACCAGGAGTACGCGCTGGTCCGCGACGCGGCGGACCTGCACGGCGCCTCGCGCGAAGCCTTCGAAGCGGCGCTCGCCGAGGCCGGCTTTCTCTTCGAGATCGTGCGCATCGAATCGGCCGAGGAGGTCTACGAAATCCGGCACTGGGTCGTCGAGACGGCCCAAGGGCCGCGCACCTTTCAGACGAAGCTCGACGACTGGCCGCGCGAACTGCCGAGCGGCGGCTTCCTGGTCCGCGACGTGAACGGCGATTTGTACTGCGTCGCGCCGGGCGAGCGCCTCGACGCCAGGAGCCGGCGGATCCTGTGGGCGCTGGCGGAGTGAGGCCGATTTTGGATTTTGGATTTTGGATTGGCCGCGCTCGCGGCAATGGGCAATGCATGTGTGTGTGCCTGCGGCGTCCCGCGGGGAAGCCACGATAATAGCCCAGCCATTCATGGCTGGGGTGGCGGAGGTTAAGGATTATATCGAGTCCCGTCAGGGACGGCTGAATTCGTGAATTTGTTGAATAAGATTTGATGAGTGGTATTTAATCTTCATGAAGCTCGGAATTCGATACCACTTGTCTACACTGGTTATAGTCTCACTTGCGGCGTCCGTCTTGCTGTATATGAACCTGCAAATGTGGCTTCCACCGGAGCAGTTCATTATTGGCCCAAGTGGCGAGGAATTGGCCCTGTATCCACTGTCCTATGCGAGAGGGTGGCCTTTTGGATTCCACGATCTGTTTATTCATAATGGAGTGGAGGTTACTACTGGCTTCTCCTGGTTGAACATGACTCTCAACGTCGCGATCTGTGGACTCATTTCGATCTTGGTAGGATTGGGTGTCGAGTCCTTGCGGTTCAGAAAGACCTGAGTGCAAAGATTTTCGTACCCCCTCCGGTGATTGACAGTCCCATTCCATTTCGTAGGCTGTTGGCGTTGCCCCGCGCCTCGAGCGCGGGGCGCTTTTTTTCACATCTTGAGCGGATCGCCAAAGGAGCACGTCGATGGCCAAGGGCTTCACGCTGTGGTTCACGGGTCTCTCGGGGTCGGGCAAGTCCACGCTCGCCAACGCCGTCGCGCAGGAACTGCGCGCGCAGGGGCGCCTGCTGGACATCCTTGACGGCGACGTCGTCCGCCAGCACCTCAGCAAGGGCCTGGGCTTCAGCAAGGAAGACCGCGACACGAACATCCGCCGCATCGGCTTCGTCGCGCACCTGATCACGCGCCACGGCGGCGTGGCGATCACCGCCGCGATCAGCCCCTACCGCAACATCCGCGACGAGAACCGCAAGCTGATCGGGGACTTCGTCGAGGTCTACGCCAAGTGCCCGCTCGAGGAGTGCGAGAAGCGCGACGTAAAGGGGCTCTACAAGAAGGCCCGCGAAGCCGTCGCCGCCGGCAAGGGCATGCAGTTCACCGGCATCGACGACCCCTACGAAGAGCCGGCGAACGCCGAGATCGTCGTGGACACCAGCACCTGCACCGTCCAGGACGGCGTGAAGATGATCCTCGACAAGCTCCACGCGCTGGGCTACCTGGAGGAAGGCGCGCAGGCCAGCGCCGACCACCGCGCGCACCACGAGTACGTTCCGGAAGAACTGTTGAAGAAGGCCGAGGCCGCGCTGAAGAAGGCCGGCAAGGTCCACACCGACGTGCTGCTGAAGGAACTCCACGTCGGCTTCACCACCGCCGCGCACCTCATCGACCGTCTGGCCGAGCAAGGCAAGGTGTCGCTGAAGTAGTGGCGCACGGCATCCCTGCATTGACACAGTGGGCCGCTGGGGCGCAAAGTCCCCGCGTCACTTCTTGCGCGACCGGTACACCCGCCGCCACTGCTTGAAGAGCAGAAACACGAAGGCCAGGCCCGCCCCAATCACGGCGCCTTCCCAGAAACCGTCCATAGCCTCGGCCTCGATCCGCCCGCCAATCTATCACGTCGGACGACGAGAAGGCCAATGCCGGGAACCGTATCGAGCCCCCCGCATTCGGCGCTGCGCATCCGGAATGATTCTATTCGGTCTTGGCCTGCTCGGGCGTTGCGGTCTTCTTGGCTTCGCCCGGGTCGGCGGGCGGGGTGGGGGGCGGCGGGAGCGGCGCGGTGTTGCCGGGATTCGGGCGCGCGGGCGGCTTCTCCTGGTCCGACTCGGGCCGGTAGGCCTCGGCGGCCTTGAGGTTCAGGAAGTAATCGGCGTCCCCCACGCGCTTTTCGACGATCCCCGTGAGCAGCACCTTCTGCCCATAGAGCGGCGCGCAGAGGTTCTCGGACTCGGTCGTCTTCAGCACGTAATAGGTCTCGTTCAGCGCGTCGGTGAGCTGCGCGCAGGCGCCGGGCTTGGCGGTCTTCTCGAGCGTCCCGCGGAGGCGCTCCTCGTAGGCGTGCGCGCGCGCGAGGACCAGGAGCAGGACGCATAAGCCGATGGTTCGCATGGTCGGGAGCCTCGTTCGCTATGCTGTATAGACGCGGCGAACCGGCGCGCGTCTCAGCGTTTTTTCGCGCGTTTCGGGGGCTTTCGGCCGCTGGAAACGTCTTCAATCCAGTCGAGGAACGCCACGCCGTTGGCGAAGCCCATGGTGCTCATGGCGAGGAACGCGACGTGCCGCAGTTCGTCGGGCTGCAGGCCGGCCTCCAGGCCCTTGCGCACGGCCGCGCGGGAGGCGCCTTCCATGCGCGCGCCGAAGGCCAGGCCCAGCTTGACCAGCCGCCGCTCGCGCGGGCTCAGCGGTCCGGCCTGTTCGCACGCCTTCCCGAAGGCCTCGTAGGCCTCCACGAGCCGCGGCTGCTTGCGCTTCAGGGCCAGGTACTTCTCGGGCGGCTTACCGGGGATTGAGGCACGGTGGGCTCCTTATGATCGAACTTGGGAACGGTCCCTGCGGCGTTACATGCCCTGCGTCTTTTCCTCGACGGGCTTCGGGGCGTACTGCTGGAGCAGTTGTTCCACGACGCCGTCCTGGGGCATCGGGATCAGTTTCTCCTTCAGCGCGGCGGCCAGGACCGCGGCGGCCTGCGCGCGCCGGTCGGCGGGGCCCTCGGTGAGCAGCGCCTTGATCCCGGCCTCGCTGCCCTGCCCGGTCGCGGAGAGGAAGAGGCGCAGGTAACCCTCGTCCTGCGTCAACTCGTGCCGGACCTCCTTGAGGATCTTCCAGGCGTTGAGCGCATCCAGGCCCTGCCCCTTCACGAGCGCCTCCGCGGCCCACGGGACGCGCCGCGCCTCGAACCGGGTCCGCAACAGATCGTGCGCGGTGTTGGCGGAACTCCCCTCGGGGCCGTTCCGTTCGAACGACCTGAGGCACGCCTGGAAGATCCGCTCGTCGCCGGCGTACCCGCCGCGCTCGAGCGCCTCCTCGTAGAACGGCAGGATCGCCTCGACGATGTAGCGGTTCTCGAGCAGGCCCGCGGCTTCGTAGGGGACTTCGGGGCTCTTGGGGTGCTCGCGGACCAGTTCCCAGGTCCGCTCGATGACGCGGCTGCTGCGCTCCTTGTCCAGCAGGTTCCGCACCTTTACGCGCGTCTCCAGGGCGAGCAGGCGCGGTTCGAGCGGCTTCAGGTAGCGCTTGGCGTCGACCTGCGCGCGCAGCCACGCCGCGGCCTCCTCCTCGGTGCGCTCCTTTTCGAGGAACTCCGCCTGCCGGCGCGCGGACTCGAAGGCGATTTCGCGCAGCTTTTCTTCCTCGGGGTGCTGGAGCCACAGCTCGTGGGCGGCTTCGTGCGCGATCAGCGGCTCGCCGCCGTCCAGGAGCGCCTGGGGGCGCTTCCAGAGCGGCTCGGCCGGCTTCGTGTCGGCGGGCGGCGGCTTCCAGACGAAGGCGACGGCCAGCGCGGCGACGGCCAGCGCCGCCGCGGCAAGCCACCAGGCCTTGCCGCTCTTCTGCGCGCCCACGTCGCGCAGACCCTCGATGCGCGGGCCCAGCGCGGTGAGGTGCACGCAGGTACCGAGTTTCCGCGCCTGCTCGCTGGTCGGATCCTGGGTGACGCGGAAGACGCGGACGGGGTGGGGGATGCCCTGGAAGGTCTTTTCCCCGACCTCCGCCGAGGGAACCTCCTTGCGGTTCATCGCCAGATAGACGGCCTCGGTGAAGTAGACCTCGCCGGCCTCGGTGACGCCTTCCAGCCGCGCGGCGATGTTGACGGCCTCGCCCAGCACGTCGCCGTCTTTCAGCTCCACGTCGCCGGCGTTGATGGCCACGCGGACCTTGAGCCGCTCCTTCTCCGGCATGTTCGTGTTGAACTTGCGCAGGACCTCCTGGATCGCCAGGCCGCAGAGCACCGCGTCGGTGGCGCTGTCGAAGTGGACCAGGAACGCGTCGCCGATGGTCTTGACCACGGTGCCTTCGAAGTAGCGGATCACGGGGAGCAGCAGGTTGTCGTGCTTCTTGAGCAGGTTCACGAGGCCCTGGCGGGTCTCCTTGGAGGTCCGCTCCGTGAACCCCTTGATGTCCGTGAACATGATGGACAGGTTCTTCGTGGGCATGGCGGGCATTGTGCCCAGGGACGGGGGAGGGGCAAGCGAGAAAGCGGATCCCATTTGGGATTGCGGATTTTGGATTGAGGATTGAAATGCCCCCTGATCGGGAGCATGAGCAATGCACGAAACGTTGCCTGGGGAGTTGAGAGTAGCAGCGTGTCGTGCGTTCGAAGCGCTGAACCGTTCAATCCGCAATCCAAAATCCGCAATCCGAAATCTTACCGCACCGCCTGCGCCACCGGCTTGCCTTCGGCGAGCTTCTCCGCCAGCGTAAAGGACTCGCGGAAGATCTGGTGCAGGTGGGTGTACTCGAAACGCGCGCTGCGGCCGAGGCAGTAGAAACCCGGCTGGCGCTCGAGGCCCTCCACGGCCGCGCGGCGAACGGGGATCGCGTCGAGCGTGATGCAGGGGTACGCGTTCGGCACGATGTGGACGTGGGACTCGATAACCTCGCCCGGTTCGTAAAGCCCCGCCTCCGACAGTTGCCGCACGGTATCGGTCCGGATCTTCTCCAGCGCCGGCGCGCGGGTGGCGGTCTTCGCGGCGGTGGCGTCGTCGAGCGGCACCTCGGCCAGCAGCGAAGTCTGGTCCGCGGGCGCCAGGGTCGGGCAGCGCTGTTTTGGCTCATGGACGCGCGTGACGGGGAAGCGTTCGTCGGGGATGTAGAGCGAGGCGTGCGGGCTGACCTCGGGCTTGTTCAGCGTGACGAAGACCGCGACCAGATGGCGGTGCTTCAGCGACGCGGCGCGGCTCTTCAGCTCGGGCTCCGTCCAATCGTTCATCTCCAGCAGGCGCGTGAGCGGCAGGGCGCCGACGACCACCGGGCATTCGAGCGTCTCGCGGTCGGTGCTGACGCGGAAGCCCCGCGCGAGCCGTTCGAGCTTCGTGACCCGTTGCCCCGGCTTGAGCGCCTCGGCGGGCAGGTCGCGCAGCAGCGCCTCGACGATCTTCCCGTAGCCGCCGGTCGGGTAGTAGAAGCTCCCGTCGAGGTGCTCGTTCTTCCTCCGCTCGCCGAGGAACATCTCCTTGAGCACCACGAAGAGGCTCAGGTTCTTGAGCCGCCCGGTGCCCAGTTCCAGCGAGAGCCGCTCCAGCGGCACGCCCCAGAGCTTGCGCGAATACTGGAGCACGAAGTCCTCGGCCAGCGAAGCGCCGAAGCGGCTGAGCGCGTGGTCGCGGAAGTTGTCCGGTTCGAGCTTGGGGCGGCGCAGGAAGTCCCAGACGTAGCGCACGCCGCGCGTGAAGGGCACGTTGGCCAGGACGTTGAGCGGGCTGAGCGGGAAGTCGATGAAGCGCCGGCGCGCGACGATGGCCGAACGCTTATGGTTCTGCTTCCACGCGCCGCGGAGCAGTTCGCCGGCCCACGCGGTGATCTCGGGATCCTTGTCGTGGAAGCGGTGCGCGCCGGTGTCCACGCCGAACGCGCCGTAGCGCAGCGTCCGCGACATGCCGCCGAGGTCCGCGGCGGCTTCGAAAAGCACGAACGGGCGGCCCCGGGCGTGAAGCCGGTGCGCCAGGGAGAGGCCGGCGATGCCGCCGCCAAGGATCGCGATGGGCTTACTGGGGTCCACGCGGGGTTCCAGGGTTCGAACGGCCCACTATACCGCATGGACGGCCCGCGTAAACAGGCGCGCGTCAGACGAAGTATTTGCGCGCGGCCTTTTCGAGGAAATTCCGGCCCAGCCGGCGGTAGCCCTCGGCGTCGGGATGCAGGTTGTCGGGCAGGAATTCCTTCAGCTCCGGCCCGAACAGATCCAGCCCGTTGACGTAATGCAGGTGCTTGTCGCCGTGCGCCTGGAGCGCCGCGACGGCTTCCTCGACCTCCGCGCGCATGCCCTGGAGCGTAAAGCCCACCGCGTTGGCCTCGGTCTCGCGCGGCGGGGACCAGATCGGCGAGCAGACCACGAAGGGCGTCTGGGGGTGCTTTTCGCGCACGATCTTGACGAAGCCTACGATCGCCTGGCGGAAGCCGCGCGGCCCGAGGCTCTTCGCGCCGTAGATGTTGATCCCGACCTTGATCGAGAGGTAATCGGCGGGGCGGTCGCGCATGATGCGCGCCATCAGGCTGTCCAGGTGGCACTGCCCGCCGAAGCCCAGGCAGGTGAGGTTCAGGTTGGCGCCGCGCGCGGCCACCGCCGGCCACGTCTGCGCGGGGCTCGCCGCCGCGCCGCAATGCGTGATCGAGCTGCCGTAGGTGATCCACTTCGGGCGCTCGTCCGCGTACGGCTTCAGGCTCGCGCCGTCGGGGAGCTTCAGGCTCTTTAGCCGGAAGACCGCCGCCTGCGGCGTCCAGAGTTCCACGATCTTCTCGCCCGCGGGCAGGTCCCCGAAGCGGAACGAGGTCTGGCCTTCCAGCGCGAAAGAGACCGGCTCGCCGTGGTTGACGATCAGATCCAGCTTGCCGCCGCCGGCCTCGCAGTCGCCCTCGAGTTCCCGCGCGTCGGTGCGGAAGGCCAGCCGCGCGCCGGCGCCTTTGGCCGCGCCTTCGACGAGCCCCTGAAAGAAAAGCCCGCGCTCGGCGTAGGGCACGCGCCAGGGCTGCACCCAGCCGTCCTCGTAATGGAGGTCGATGACCCCCTGCCAGCTCAGGCGGTCGTCGCGCAGGTCGATCGATTGCGGCATCGCATGCTCCTCGCTTCGGGGTTCAAGGCTCGGGCTTCGGTTCGGGCTTCTTCCAGCCGTCGGGGGTAAGAACCGCGTCGAGGGTGTTCTCGCCGGCGGCCAGCGTCACGCGGGTCTCCCACTCGAACGGCTCGGCGTAGGCGTAGCCGCGCGGCTTGCCCGTCTCGGGGTTCGTCCCCACGGGCGTCACCTTCCAGCCGGCGTGCCAAAAACTGGCCTTGTAGCGCCCCGGCGGGACGCCGTCGAGGCCGAAGCGTCCGTCGGCGCCGCTCAGCGCGATGTACGGGTTCGACGTCACGAAGACGTACGCGCACATCCAGACGTGCCCGGCGTCGCAGGCCAGCACCGCCAGGCCTTCGTCCTCGAAGGTCTTGGTGAGCGTCTGCCCTTTCACCGGCATCGCCACGTTGAAGAGCGTCTCCCCGCCGATCTTCCCGCGGTAGGCGTGGACGTTGTGGAGCGTGTCGTCGCTGGAGTGGAGTTCGAGTTTCCCGCCGGCCTGGACCCAGCTCACGAACGGCTCGTAGGCGCAGGCGCGCTGGTCGATCCGCGGCACGCGCTCGGCGGGGAAGGGCTTGGCGCCGGCCGGCGTCCCGCCGTCGAGCGCGCTCAGCCGCAGCACCGCGTTCCTCACGCCGCGGCTATCGGAATCGACCTGGAGGCGATTGGACGGGCGCAGGGCGTCCTGGCCCGCCGAGCAGACCGGCAGGTCGCGCGCGGAGATCGAGAGGTCGAAGCGGAATGGCTCGGGGAGTTCGCCCTCGAAGCGCACCGTCCCGTTCAGCGAAGCCGATTCCCCCGCGGCGGCACGCAGGCCGCAGAGCAGCAGGGCGAGGAGCGCGAAGCGGATCGGCATGCAGAGTGGACGCTCGGGCCAGGCGGCCATTCAAAGCCGCATGCGAGCATCCTACGCCGGAGGCGGCTGGGATTCAAAAGCGTGGAGAGCGGATGCGGCCCGGCACGGGGCGGCTGCGCCGACCCGTGGAACTCGGAACTCGGAACTCGGAACTCGGAACTGAATTACGGCTCGCCTTGGGCGCCGATCTCCACCTCGCCGCTGGTGTTAAGGTAGAGTTCGACGGCCTTGAGCTTCTCGGCGATTTCCTTCAGCTCGGCCGGGGTCTTCTTGATCCCGCGGAGGGGATCGTTCAGGTCGGCGTTGTAGTTGGACCAGTCGTAGAAGTTGGCCGGCATGTTGGTCCAGGGGTAGATCGCCGCGGGGAAGCTGGCGAAGCGCCGCAGCCAATCGGGCTTGAAGCGCCGCTTGGCGATGGCGAGGTTCGGGCCGACCGGCTCCTTGGGCTGGTACTGGCCGACCATGTGGCACTTGTTGCAGCCCAGCCCGCCCTTGTCGGGGCTGAAGAGGAGCGCGTAGCCCTTCTCGTACTCGGCTTTCATATCGGCGCTGACTTCCGGCAGGGTCTGGAATCCGTACGGCGGCTCCTTGGCCAGCAGTCCGAAGTATTCGACGATCTCCCTCGCGGCGTCGGGGACCGCGCTCTTGCCGGGCGGCATGGGCTCGCCTTCGATGCCCGCGGGGCGGCGGTCGGGATCGACCGCGGAGAGCCGGCCGGCCGGGTACACGGCCTTGTACTCGTGCCCTTCCTGCGCCCAGAAGCTGGGCATGCGGACCTGCAGGCCCGGCCGAAGCGTATGGACCTGATGCAGGAACTTGTAGAACCAGTCCGGCTGGACCTTCCCGCCTTCGAACGCCAGGCTCGGCGGCGCGTCCTGCTGGGAGGCCGTATCGCCCTTGAGCTTCTTGGCCATGGCGATCAGGTGGTCCACGATGCGCCCCTCGCCCTTCGTCCAGCGCGCGGAGAGCCAGACCGGTTCGTAAAAGAGCTTCTTACCCTTAAGTTCGCCGAGCTGTACCGACGTAAGGTAATGCGCCGACCCCTTCAGGCTGGCCTCGCCGAAGGCGGCGGTGCCCGCGAGCCGCTCGTAGGCGCGCTTGTCCACGAAGCGCCCGGAGTAGCTCGAATAGGCCTTGGCGGCCTTGTCGGCTGTTAAGTACGGCTCGACCAGTTCCGCGAAGCGCTCGGCCGCGACCAACTCGCCGTACTTGACCCAGTGCCGGCGCTCGCCCTCGGGAACCGCGTTCAGGTTGCGCTCGAAGCGGAACCCGACGGCCTCAAGCGGGGCTTCTTCGGCGCGGCGGACCTTCTTTTCGGTCAGGGCCAGCGGGAGGGTGGTCTCGGTGAGGTAGGTTCCGCGCCCGAAGTTCAGGAAGCCCGTGGCGCGGACCTCCGGGGCGTCGAGCGAGAAGACGTCCTCGTCCGCGAAGAGGCCCAGGGCCTTCGCGCCCATCTGCGCATCGCGCGTGACCAGGCCTTCCAGCAGCAGCTTGCCGCGCAGTTCGCCGCGGCCCATCACGTCCGCCGGTTCCATGCCCACCAGGTGGCAGCCCGCGCAGTTGAGAGCGTGGACGACGCGCTCGCCGCGGTCCAGGGCCAGATCCTCCGCGTCGGGCTGTTTCTGCATCGCTTGCGGGATGTGCTCGAGCGTGAAGCTGAGCAGCACCGTCACGAGCTGCTCGACCTGCCGGTGCGTCAGCCCGTACTGCCCCTGGCGCCCCTCGTCCTGGTTGGCCAGGGCGACGGAGAGCGCCGAGCGCGCGGGGCCGTGCCCGCCGCCGGCGGCCTTGTGCGCGGCGTCCTCGCCGTGCTCGTCGCCGTGGCCGGGATGCGCCGGATGCACTTCCTCGTCGGCCGGGACCGTGTCGCGCTGGAACCCGAACCAGGGCATGCGCAGCCGGTCAGAAGAGGCGGTAATAGGCTGCTTGCCGAGGTCGAAGACGCGCGGGCGGGTGAGCTTGAGATAGAACCAGTCCCAGCGGGTCTCGGGGATGCCCACGAGGTCGTGCATCCCGAAGTCGAAGCGATCGATCGACTTCGAGCCTTCGTCTTGCAGGTTCACGCACGTCAGCGGCGCGTACGTCCAGCCCTGGATGTTGTGGCAGCCGAAGCAGCCGTGCTGCTGGATCAGCGCCTGGCCGGCGTAGAAGGCCTTCTTGAGCCGCGCCTGTTCGGCGGCGCCCTGGCCCATCTCGTTCAGCCCGTTCAGCACCGCGCCGATCTGGGCCTCGGTCCATTCGCCCTGGCCGGTGTCCCCCTCTTGCCCGAAACCGGATCGGTGGCGTACTTGACCTTGTTGCGGAGCGTGTCGCGGACCAGCGTCTCGGGATCGCCTGAGCAGGGCCTCGATCCGGAAGCCCGGCATGTTGTTGCGGAGCATGTCGGTGATGAGCAGGTCCAGGGCGGCTTCGGAGGCCTTGGGCGGCTCGCCGGAAGGCGGCGCGGCGCTCTTCATGGCCGTGCTCAGGAAGGCCGTCAGGTCGGCGGCTTCCTTGTCGCTCAGGCGCAGGCTCGGCATCCGCGACTCCGGCCAGTACTCGTGCGGGTTCTTGAGCCACTGGAAGAGCCAGGCCGGGGCGAGCTTCTCGCCGACGCGGCTGAGGTCCGGGCCGTGGTCGTTGAAGGCGTAGCGCTCTTCCTGCTTGGGCATTTCCTGCGTGCCGTGGCAGCCCAGGCAGCCGACGGTCTCGAAGAGCAGTTTTCCGGCTTCCACATCGCCGGCGGGCGGCGGCGGGAGGTCCTTCTGGCGCAGCCGGCTGGCCGCGAGGAGGTACGTGGAGATGGCCTCGACCTCGACGGGCTCGCGCAGGTCCGAGCCCAGCCGGTCGTGGGCGTCGCCGCGGTTCTCCAGGCCGAAGAAGCGCGGCATCTTGGTGCCGGGGCGGAAGTGCCAGGGGTTCTCGATCCAGCGCCGCACCCAGCCCGCGTCGGCCTTCTCGCCGAGGCGCCGCAGGTCCGGGCCCACGCGGCCGAGCCAGGCGAAATCGGGGTGCGTGTCGCCCATGTGGCAGTTGGCGCAGCCCTGCTCGCGGAAGAGTTCAAGGCCGGCGTTGAGCGTGGGGGCTTGGGGCACCTTGTCCACGCCGGTGTGGCACTTGCGGCAGGAGGACTCGATGTACTGCATCGGGATCATCATGTCGTCCCACATCGGCACGCTCGGCAGGTGGTGGTGCATCTCCGACCAGCCGTACGTTTCGATCCACTCGTGCTTCTGCTTCTCGTTGCGCGGGCTGTGCGCGGCGCGGAGGAAGGAGGTGCCCATCGGGCGGCCCTGGTGGCAGACGGTGCAGCCGAATTCCTTCATCGGATGCGGGCCGTTGGCCCCGAGGAAAAGGTCCAGCCGCGGGTGCGAGCGCATCACGGTGGGCACGAGTTGCCCGCGCAGGTACGCCGCGTCCTCCTCGCGCCCCGCCGCCTCCAGCGCCTCGACCTCCTTTAATTGCTTGTCGTAGGTCGCGCGCGAGTACATCGGCTCGGTGCTGGCGATGGCCTTGTGGCAGCTCACGCAGCGGTCGTAGCGCGGGCCGGTGGTCCACTTCATGTCGACGGGCAGGTTGTTGACGATGATCTGGTCGTCGAGGTTGCGCTTGGGGCCGATGAAGTCCGCGCCCGGCAGGTCGCGGAGCATGTTGATGACCGTGTTGCCGTGGACCTTCTTGAGCGAGCGCTTCAGGTCGTCGGCCTTCGCGAAGAGCCCCGCCAGTTCCTTCTCGATCTCGGCGAGGGGCTTCTCGAAGCTCTCGATCACCTTCTTCGGCTCGGCCTTCTGCTTCTCCAGTTCCTGGACCTTGTTGAAGAGCTCCAGGCGGTAATTCTTCTGCTTGTCGACGCCCTCGACGGCCTGGCCGACCTGCTCGGGCGTGCCGCGTTCGTCCTCGGCGGCGGCGACGAACTGGTACTTGAAGACGTCCACGTCCGTGCCGGCGAAGTTCAGGTCGCGGCGCAGCTTGCCGAGCTGGTCCTCGAGGGCCTGGACCTTCTTGCGCGCCTCATCCAGCGGCTCGCGGTTCGCCCTGATCCGCTCCTCTTCATTCTTCTTTTTTTGCAGCAGTTCGAGCTGCTTGAGCTGATTGGCGCCCAGTTCTTCCTCGATGCGCGTCTTCTCGTTCCAGATGCGCTCGTACTCGAGCTGGTCGTACTGTGCCTGGTACCGGACGTACTCGCGGTCGGAGTAGTCCTGCACGAAGGCGTAGAACGTGGAGGCCAGCAGCAGCGCGCAGCCCGCCGCGAAGGCGATGTGATGCGGAACGATCGACGGTCCGGATGACTTCTTGGCCATGATGGTCCTCGGAACGGCGGTTGCGATTCGGGATGCCTACGCCATCTTGACGAACGACTCCGGCTGGCCCCACTGGCCCAGGTCCTCGCGGAACTTCACCGACTTGTCCACCAGCACGTCACCGGCGCCGTCCGTATAGAGCCGGTAGCGCTCCAGCGGCCGCGGCGCGGGGCCTTCGAAATTAACCCCGCTCTTGTAGAAGCCCGAACCGTGGCAGGGGCACTTGAACTTGGCCTCGGCCTCCAGCCAGTTCGGCGTGCAGCCCAAGTGCGTGCAGACCGTGGAGAGCGCGACCAAGCGGTCCTCGCCGTCTTCCACCAGCCGCACCAGCCAGACGCCCTGCACTTCCTTGAAGAGTTCGTAGACCTTGTTGACTTCCGGGAAGTCCGAGCGCTTACCCGCGCGGAACTTGGGGTCCTTCTCGTAGAGCACGCGCGGGAACATGAAGCGCAGGCAGAGGTGCCCGATCCCGCCCAGCCAGCCGAAGAAGATCACCCAGGCCGCCATGCCCCACGAAAGGAACGTGCGCCGCGTGGTGAACTCTTCCGGCGGCGGCAGGTCCTCGGCCTTCGCCTTGGCTTTGGCCTTGGCGGCGGCGAGCTTGGCGGCGGCCGCCTTCTTGGCCGCCTCGACCTTGGCCGGATCCGGGGGCTCCTTCGGCGCGGCCGGCTTGGGAGCGGGCTTCGGCGCGGCCGGCTTCGGCGCGCCGGCGGCCGGCGCCGCGGGCGCTTGCGGCTTCGCAGCCTCGGGGCTCTCCGCGGCCTTCTCGGAGGACGCCGGCGCCGCCGCTTCGGGCGAAGCCGCCGGGTCGGACTTGGGGGTCTCTTCCGGATTCGGCGCAGACGGTGATTCGTTGGCATCCGCCATGGTGCGGCATTCCCCTTCGCACAATGCTGGAACGGACTTACACCTGCCGGTTCAAGTCCGGGCCTTGCGTTCCATCAACGCGTGTTGGTCAACACGGTGAATGTAGCGAACGTACCAGAACGGTCAACAGCAGACGGGCGGGAGAACGGCTCCATGCGCCACACCTTGAGCGGCCCGGACACATCCCACGCCCTTTGCCTGGCATGGCGGCGCATTCGCGCAAATTCAATGCCGCTGGAGGTTGTGGCTTCTCATGGTGCAAGCTTTGTTCGGTTGCGCCGCGATGGGAGGGCGGAAATTGGACAACCAGTTGCGGGCGCTACGGTTTCGCGGAGCGGTTGCGTCGGAGCGACACAAGCGCTTCCCCAATGGGTTTGACAGCGCCGCGAACGTGAGTAAAAACGCTTCTCAACGCCGCTTGCATCAATAGGCGATAGCTGGACTTAGCAGCCGTTCCTGGGCGTGGCGCCCGAGCGGCCGGCCGGTACCCGCTTCAGGAGGAGAACGTGAACCACGTCCGGGCTTCGAAGTGGACCGTCCTGGTGGCCTTGGGGATGGTGGTGGGGCTGCTCCTCTCCGGCTGCGGAGGCGGGGTCATGCCCCCTCGCGCCAAGAAAATCTCGCGCGGCGAGGAGAAGAAGACCGAGGACGCCTCGGGCGGGGCCGGCGAGGCGATGACCCAAGGGAGCGATTCGTTCCCCGAGGACAAGGCCACCTGTTCGCTGAAGGGCCTGATCAAGCTCGGCGGCAAGACGCCCAAAATGCTCAAGGTCGACATCAGCCCCGACCCCAAGTGCGCCGCCAAGCAGCCTGAGGGAGGCCTGTTCCTGGAAACCATCGTCGTCAGCGAGACCGGTGAACTGGCCAACGTGATCGTGTACGTCACCAAGGGCGTCGAGAAGTACCGTTTCGATCCGCCGTCCAAGCCCATCGAGGTGGACCAGGTGGGCTGCCGCTACATCCCGCACGCCTTCGGCATGATGGCGGGGCAGAAGCTGCTGATCAAGAATGCCGATCCGACCCTGCATAACGTCAAGGCGGACCTCGACGGCGCGCCGCTCTTCAACATCGCCCAGACCCCGGACAAGGAAGACGAGAAGTCCGTGGACGATCAGGGCGTGCTGAAGATGGTCTGCAACGTCCATCCCTGGATGAGCGCCTTCGCGCGCGTGCTGCCGCACCCGTTCCATGCCACGAGCGACAAGAAGGGCGAGTTCGCGTTCGAGAGAAAGCTGCCCCCCGGCGCCTACACGCTCACCACCTGGCACGAGAAGCTCAAGCCCACGACCCTCGAGGTGGAGCTGAAGGACGGCGAGTCGAAGAGCGTCGAGATCACGCTCAGCGCCAAGTAGGCACGAGCGCGGTCCGTCGAGGCCGTCGCGGACCACGCATGATGAACGTCTCTGCATCCTCCGCGCCCCTCCCTACTCCCCGCTGGGTGCACCGTTTCGCCTGCGTGCTCGCCGGGCTGACCTTCGTCCTGATCGTCTTTGGCGGGACGGTCAAGAGCCTGGAGGCCGGGCTTTCCGTTCCCGACTGGCCGCTCTCGTACGGGCAGCCCGGCGCGGCGATCGCCGGCGGGTTGCTGCTGGCGACCCTGGCCCTGGCGCTGGGCTGGCTCTTCACGAAGAAAAAGCTCTTCGCCATCCTGGCGATCCTCGCCGGCTCGGCCTTGGCGGGCACCTATTACCTTTTCGGTCCGCCAGGCTGGTACACGATCCAGTCGGTCCGCGCCGAGCACAGCCACCGACTCCTGGCCGGCACCGTCGGGTTCCTTACCGCGATCCTCGCCGCGTGCGTCTGGGAGACCGACCGGCGGCGCGGCGTGCGCCGGCTGGCCCTGGCGGCGCTGCTGGCGGTGATCGTCCAGGCCGTGCTGGGCGGGCTGACGGTCCGCTACGGGCTGCCGCCGTGGGTGAGCGCCGCGCACGGGGCGCTGGCGCAGGCGTTCTTCGCGATGGTCTGCGCGCTGGCGGCGCTGAGTTCGCCCAACTGGTTTGGCGCCGAGCCGCTGCCGCAGGAGCCGGCCCAGGCCGGGCGCAAGCCGCTCTACAAGCTGGGCGGGTGGATGGTCGGCGCGATCTACCTGCAGATCATGCTGGGCACGGCGGTGCGGCATTCGCCCTACGACCCCGAGGCCTCCGGGAACGCGCTCTTCTGGTGGCACTTCGCCGCGCATGCGGCGGGCTTCCTTTTCGTGGCGCATACCGTCGCCAAGGCCGTGGTCCAGACGCTCAAGCGCCACGGGGAGCGCCCGCGGCTGACGCGCCCGGCGCTCTCCGTCGCGGGGCTGCTGGTCGTGCAGGTCGGGCTGGGAGTGGGGATTCTCGTCTTCCGCCTGCTCGCGCCGGCGCACTACGAGGCCAACGCGCCCAAGGAGATCGTAGCCACCGCACACGTCGCCGTGGGCGGGCTGGCCCTGGTCGGCGCGCTCTTCTTCACCCTGCGCGCGTGGCGCCTGCTGCCCCCGGATGCCGCGCGCGCCGGCGCGGCGGTCCCGCTGGCGGCCCGGAGCGCGTCATGAGCGGAGAGGCGGCCGCGGTCCACCCTCCCGCCGGCGCGTGGCGCGCGCGCCTCGGCGACCTGGCCGCGCTGACCAAGCCGCGCCTGAACCTGCTGGTCCTGATGGCCGCGGCGGCGGGATTCTGCCTGGGCTCTCCCGGCGCGGTGGACCTCGCCGCCATGGCGCACGCGCTCGGCGGGATCCTCCTTGTCGCCTTCGGCAGCAGCATCCTCAACCAGGTCCGCGAACGCGAATTCGACGCGCGGATGGCGCGGACCGGCGCGCGCCCGCTGGCCGCCGGGCGCCTGGCCGCGGGCGCGGCGGTCGGCCTGGGCATCGGGCTCGCGGTCCTCGGCGCCGCGTATCTGCTCGCGACGACCAACCGCATCTGCGCCGGCCTGGCCGTCCTGACGCTGCTCCTGTACCTGTTCCTTTACACGCCGCTGAAGCGGATCACGCCGCTGAACACGCTGGTGGGCGCCTTTCCCGGCGCGCTGCCCCCGCTGATCGGGTGGGCCGCCGCGGGGAAGCTCGACGCCTCCGCCGGCACGCTCTTCGCCATCGTCTATCTCTGGCAGATGCCGCACTTCTACGCGATCGCGTGGCTGTACCGCGACGACTACGCGCGCGGGGGCTTCAAGATGTTTCCCGTCGGCGATCCGGACGGGCGAGCCACGGGGCGGCGCATGGTGCTGTACAGCCTGGCGCTCTTGCCGATCGCCTGGACGCCGGCGGTCTTCGGCCTGGCGGGCTTCGGCTACGCGCTGGGTTCGGTGCTGCTCACGCTGGCCTTTGCCGCCTTCGCCGTCGGCTTCTACGTCCAGCGCAGCGACGCCGCGGCGCGCAGGCTCTTTCTGGCCTCGGTCATCTACCTGCCCTTGCTGCTGGGGCTCCTGTTCTGGAATCCGCCGCCGCATGGTTTCCCCCTTGGCCGCTGAAGCCCTGGCGCCCGCCGCCTCCGCGCCGCTGCCCGCAGTGGTCGTTCGCGGCGTCACGCACCGCTACGGCGAGCGCATCGCGCTGGACGGCGTAAGCTTCGAAGTCCGCCCGGGCGAGATCTTCGGGCTGCTCGGACCCAACGGCAGCGGCAAGACCACGCTCTTCCGGCTCCTCTCCACGCTGCTCGGGCCGCAGACCGGAAGCATCTCGATCCAGGGGTTTGACGCGGCCCGCGAAACCTTCGCCGCGCGGCGCAAGATCGGCGTCGTCTTCCAGGCGCCCAGCCTCGACAAGAAGCTGACCGTCCTCGAAAACCTGATCCACCAGGGCCACCTGTACGGGCTCGGCGGCGCGGACCTGAAGGCGCGCGCGGACGAACTCCTGAAGCGCTTCGGAATGGCCGACCGCGCGGGCGAGCGGACCGAGAAGCTCAGCGGCGGGCAGCGCCGCCGCGTCGAGCTGGCGAAGGGGCTGCTGCACCGGCCCGAGGTCCTGCTCCTCGACGAACCCTCCACCGGCCTGGACCCCGGCGCGCGCCGCGACCTGACCGCGTACCTGAAGGACCTCAGCGCGAAGGACGGCGTGACGAGCCTGCTCACCACGCACCAGATGGAAGAGGCCGAAGCCTGCGACCGGCTGGCGATCCTCAACCAGGGGCAGCTCGTCGCGCTCGATACGCCCGCCAGCCTGAAGGCCAAAATCGGCGGCGAGGTCGTCACCGTGACGGCCGGCGAGCCCGAGGCGCTGGCAAAGGAGATCGCGGAGAAGTTCAAGCTCGAGGTCCAGGCGCTCGACGGCGCGCTGCGCATGGAACGCGAGGACGGGCACCGCCTGGTCGCGGAACTGGGCGAGGCGTTCCCGGGGCGCATCGAGACCGTCCGCGTCGGCCGGCCCACACTCGAGGACGTCTTCGTGCGCATGACCGGGCGGCGCTTCTGGGAAGAGACGAAGAAATGAAGCCCAAGCGCGGCGAGATCGACGGTTCGCGGGAACGCGCCCGGGTCTACGAGCTGCTCGGCGGCTTCGACGCGCGCGGCATGGACGCTGCCACGTTCGAACGGCGGGCGCTGGAACTGCTGAGTCCGGAAATCGGCTCGGCCGCCGGCGCGCACGAAGCGCTGGTTCGGACAGCTCCCGGCCGCGCGGACGGCGTGCACTCCCTCCAGCTCAGGATCCGCACGCAGCGGGCCGACGACATCCTGGCTCATCGCTTCGACTTCTACGGCGAGAGCTACGACCTGGGCCCGGAGATCGACTGGGAGCATAATCCCGGTAACGCGCACTGGGGCCACGACCTCAGCCGCTTCAGCTTCCTCGATCCGCTCTGGGAGGCTTACGCGGAGCGCGGCGACGCGAAGTACGCGCGGAAGGCGCTGGATCTGATTCTCGACTGGATCGCGAAAACGGATGTCTGCGACGCGTTCCCGCCGCGGAAGAGCCCCTACGTCTGGCGCTCGTACCTGAATATCGCCATCCACCTCGAGGCCTGGGCCATCTTCCTCTCGCGGCTGCTGGCGCGCGCTCCGGACCTCGTCGCCCCGGCCGTCCTGCTGCGCATGCTCAAGAGCGTCCACGAGCAGCTCGCCTACCTGGATTACGTGATCCCCGAGACGCGCGGGAATTGGGTCACGATCGGCATTCGCGGGATGCTCGCGACGCTGAGCCAATTGCCGGTCTTCCGCGCCGCGCCCGCGTGGACGGCCACGGCGTACGAGCGGCTGGACGCGGCCCTCGACGAACAACTGCTTCCCGACGGCGTCCAGGACGAACTGGCGCCGAGCTACCATTTCGTCGTCGTCCGCAACCTGTTGGGTATCCTCGCGGCGGGCCGGCGCCTGCCCGCTCCTCCGCCCGAGAAGTTCCGGTCCGCCGTCCGCCCCATGCTCGTCTACCTGCGGCACGTCCAGGCGCCCGACGGGCTCCTGGCGGCTTTCAACGACAGCGATCCCGAGTTCGGATCGCGAATTCTGGAAGCGCTGCGCGAGCCGGAAGCCCGCGCGTTGCTGGGCGACGAGGCCGACGCCGAACTGCGCAGCACGTGTTTTCCCTACGCGGGCGTGATGACCCTGCGCCAGGGAAGCCGGCACGGCCGCGACGAACTCTATCTCTGTTTCGACGGGGGACCCTTCGGCACCGGGCATCAGCACGAGGACAAGCTCTCGTTCTGGCTCTGCGCCTACGGCCGTTCGCTGATCGTGGATCCCGGGCGGCACCTGTACGACTGGAGCGAGCGCTCGTTTTACGAGTACCTGAAGAGCACCGCGGCGCATTCGACGGTGCGCGTGGACGGCCGGGACCAGAACAGCCGCGCGCGCCGCGAAACCTGGCGCGCCCGCGAGCCGCTCCCGCTGCGCTGGGAGGCGCGCCCGGACGGCGGCGTGACCGCCGGCGCCGAATACGACCTGGGCTACGGCCCGGACGCGCTCCCCGTGGTCCACCGGCGCGAGATCCGTTTCGTCCCTGAGCCCGGTTTCTGGGTCCTCGACGACGAGGCAACCGGCACGGGGCGGCACGAGGTCGAGTCCCGGCTGCAGTTCGCGCCGGGCGAGCTGCGGCTCGAAGCCGGCCGCGCGTACACGGGCCACTCCAACGCCAACCTGTTGGTCCTCTTCGCCCCGACCGTGTGGGACGCGTGGACGGTGATGTCGGGCGAACGCGAACCCCGGACGGGCTGGTATTCGCCCGGCATCAACAAGCTCGAACCGGCGCCGCAATTGGTCCTGCGCGCCCGCGACCGGGCGCTGCCGTTCCGCGCGCGGCTGGTGCTGTATCCCTACCGCGGAGCCGAACCGCCGGCGGAGCTTCCCGAAGCGGTGCGAAAGGAGGCCGGCCTGTGAGCGGCGCGTTCGTCCTCGGCACGTACACGCTCGCCCAGCGCGAGCTGGTCCGGTTCTTCCGGCAGCGCAACCGCGTCAGCGGCGCGCTGCTTCAGCCGATCATCTTCTGGGTCCTCTTCGGCGCGGGCCTGAACGCCTCCTTCCGCCCCGCGCGAGGCGGCGACGACTACATGGTCTACTTCTTCCCGGGCATCCTGGTGATGATCCTGCTCTTCACGGCCATCTTCGCCACGGTCTCGGTGATCGAGGACCGCCGCGAAGGCTTCCTGCAATCGGTGCTGGTGGCGCCGGTGCCGCGCGGCGCGATGGTGCTGGGCAAGCTGCTGGGCGGGACCGCGCTGGCCGTGCTGCAAGGGCTCGTCTTCATGCTCCTGGGCCTGACGCAGGGGATCGGCTACAGCGCGGCGACCTTCGGCGCGGTGCTCGGCGCGATGCTGCTGCTGGCCTTCGCGCTGACCGGGCTGGGCTTCATCTTCGCCTGGCGCATGGAGTCCACGCAGGGCTTCCACGCGATCATCACCGTGCTGCTCCTGCCCATGTGGCTGCTCTCGGGGGCCTTCTTTCCCGCCGACGGGACGCACCCGGTCCTGTACGCGGTCATGCAGCTCAACCCGCTCACCTACGGCACGGCGCTGATGCGCCACGCCATGTACCTGGACCCCGCGCGCACCGCGGCGCCCGGCGTGCCCGGGCCGGCCCTGGCCCTGGGCGTCTCGGCCGGCTTCGCGCTGCTCACCTTCGCGCTCTCGTACCGCATCGCCGGGACGCGCGTGGCTGGAGACCTGCAATGAGCGAGACCGCAACACCCGATGCAAGTGCGTTCGGCGGCGCGAGCAAGGCGCTCCTGGCGCTGCTCTTCGGGCTGCCCGTCGCCTTCCTGATCCTCGTCGCGCTGACCCGCGACGGCGCGGATTCCGGCAAGCCGGCCGCGCCCGCCGTTCCCGAGGAGAAGCTGCCGGTGATGTCCGAGATCCTCGACTTCCGGCTCACCGAACGCGGCGGCCGGGAGGTCGCGCTCGCCGACCTGAAGGGCAAGGTCTGGGTGGCGGGCTTCTTCTTCACCCGCTGCATGGGCCCCTGCCCGGCGCTCTGCCGCCGGATGGAAGCCCTGCAGGAGCAGTTCGCCCGGCACGCCGACGTGAGGCTGGTCAGCTTCACCATGGACCCCGAGTACGACACGCCGGAGGTGCTCAAGGCCTTCGCCGAGAAATACCATGCCGATCCCGAGCGCTGGTGGTTCCTCACGGGCGAGGAAGAGGCCGTGCGGAATGTCTCGCGCATGAGCTTCAAGCTGGCCGCCGAAAACGACGCGGAGACGATCATTCACAGCGACCGGCTGGCCGTGGTGGACCGCCAGGGGCGCATGCGCGCGGCGATCGTCGGCGACGAGGACGGCGCGCTCGAGAAGCTCGTCCAGGCCGTCGAGCGCGTGCTGCGGGAAGCGCCCTGAGAGCGCCATGGACCTGACCGTACTCCCGACCGTCAACGCCTCCCTGAACGCGCTCGCCACGACGCTTCTGGTCGCCGGGCTGATCGCCATCAAGCAGGACAAGAAGGAGCTGCACAAGAGGATCATGCAGACGGCCGTCGGCGTCACGGTTCTCTTCCTGTTCAGCTATGTCGTCTATCACCTGAACTACGGCTCGACGAAGTTCACCGGGACCGGCTGGGTGCGGCCGGTTTACTTCTTCATCCTGATCACCCACGTCATCCTGGCGGCCGTCAACGTGCCGCTGGTGGGCGTGACGCTCTGGCGCGCGCACAAGGAGGACTGGGACGCGCACCGCCGCATCGCCCGCTGGGCCTGGCCGGTCTGGATGTACGTCGGCGTGACGGGGGTGCTCGTGTATCTGATGCTGTACGTCTGGTTTCCGGGACGGGGATGAATTGTGAAACGTGATACGTGAATACGGCTCGGCTACTACTCGAATTGTATATCCTTCATCCTTCATCCTTCGCGCCTATTTCTTCTCGATCAGCGCCAGCGCCTGTTTGGCCATGCGCTGATGCTGCGCGTCTTCGCTCTGGGCGAGGCTCTCCAGGGCCGCGCGGCCGGTTTCGTCGCGCAGGCGGGCGAGGGCGATGGCGGCGTTGTAGCCGACGTCCACGTCCTTGTCCTTCTGGAAGGCGCGGCGGAGGGCCTCACGGAGCGCCTCCAGGTTTTCGGGGTCGCCGGGCGCGGCGCCCTCGCGGAAGTAGAGGAACTCGCCGATCGCGCCGAGGGACTTGGCGCAGATGGCGCGTACGCCGGCGTCGGGATCGTCCAGCAGGTGCTTCTGGAGCCCCGGGACGGCCGCGGCGTGCTTGGCCAGGCCCAGCCCGGCGGCGGCGTAGTAGCGCATCCCCGCGGCGCTCCGCGGATCCCCCGCCTGGGTCTCTTCGAGCGCCTTCAGCAGCACCTCGGTGCCATGCTTGTCGTCGAGGATTCCGGCGAGGTGCCCGGCGAAGTAGGCGGCGTACCAGCGCAGGCGCGGCTGCTTTTCGTCCTCGTTGCGGATCATCGTGCTGGGCGACCAGGGTTCGACTTCCTCGTCGAGCTCCGGCTTCTCGACCAGTTCGAGCAGCGCCCCGAGGATCTCCGGGGTGTGCAGGCGCTTGTCGGAGATGTTTTCGGCCAGCTCGCGCGCCACGGCCCAGCGCGTGCGGCGGCTGCCGTCGTTCACGCCGGCCCTGAGTTCGGCCACGTACCGTTCGGGAGACTTGGCATCGCGCAGCAGCCACCAGCCCAGGAAGAGCACCAGGCAGATGCTCGCCCCGACCAGCGTGGGAAAGAAGACCATCGCCATCAGGAAGTTGCGGCGGGCTTCCGGCGGCAGGTCGCGGATCTCGACGGCCTGCTTGGGCACGTCGCCGGGAGTCGGCTTGCCGACTTCGGTCGTGCCGGGAGGCGGGGGCGCGTACGACATGGGATGGCTCTTGGTCCCGGCATCCGGGGTCCGGCGCCCGGCCCCCGGGTCAGATGTTGAAGAAGTATTCCGGGATCGACACGATGTACTTCAGGTTCAGGCTCCAGCGCAGGTACATCTTGATGGGCAGGCTGAGCATCACCAGGAAGTGGACCACCAGCACGCTGTAGCGGATGAAGCCCAGGTCGCGGTAGAGCTTCGGCGCGAGCTTCATGATCACGCCCGGCAGCACCGCGAAGTAAGCCAGGATCAGCAGGAAGCCCGGCCACTCGCGCTGCCACCACGCCGCGGGCAGCGCCTTGCCCATCCCGTCCTGCCAGAACATCTGCGAGAGGTTGACGTTGTTCAGCGAGAGGACCTTGTGCACGTCCCAGGGCTCGTACAAGCCGAAGAAGTTCCAGTTCGGGCCGCGCATGAACGTGCCGACGAAGATCAGCACCACCCACATGATCAGGAAGCCGAAGAGGAAGGTGGTCACGGCCAGCTTGCGCTCGGCGAAGGTGTAGTACCCCAGCCCCTTGGGGTTGGGATCGCAATAGGGAATTACGATCAGGCCCGAGATGATCATCCCGGGGAGCACCACGCCGGCGATCCAGGGATCGTAGTAGACGAGCATCTCCTGGAGGCCCAGGAAGTACCAGGGGGCCTTGGCCGGGTTGGGGCTCTTGGCCGGGTTGGCCGCCTGTTCCAGCGGGGCTTCCAGCGAGAGCGCCCAGATGAAGAGCGCCGCCAGCACGAAGGCCGCCACGATGCCTTCGATGTAGAGCAGGTACGGCCAGACGTGCAGGCGCGTCTTGCCGACTTCGTACTCCTCGGGCTTCTCGCCGCGCGCCAGCCGCTCGTCGTTTTTCACCGCCTGCCAGAAGGCCAGCCAGATGCAGAAGCCGGTGATGTAGACGAGCATGAAGATCGGCGCGTTGTCGGGCTTGGAGGCCTCGGCCTTGAACTGCGGGCTCATGAAGCTCACCAGGATCGCCGCGACGCTCGCGATGAGGATGCCCAGCGCGACCGGCGGCTTCACCAGCGTGCGCCGGAAGTAGATCGCCGCGAAGAAGACCACCATCGTCAGGGTGAAGAAGAGCCACGGCTCGCAGAGCAGATTGACCAGGTCGAAGAACCCCTGGATCGGCTGCGGCGCCACGGCGAGAAGCGGGCCCATCATGCGCGATGCTCCGTCCACTCGGTTGCGTACCCCGGCGCGCGGCGGCTACAGCGGCGCGCTGAACCCGTCCTTGCGGATGCGCCAGAAATGCACCGCCATCAGGAACCCCGCCACCAACGGCAGGAAGACGCAGTGCAGCACGTAGAAGCGCAAGAGCGCCGGCGGACCCACGATCGAGCCGCCCAGCAGCAGGAAACGGATGTCGCTCTTCGAGTGCACCACCTGGAAGGTGTCGTAGCCCGCGTCGATCCCGATCATCGAGGTGAGCGGCCCTTCGTGGCCCACGCCCGGCGTCGCGCGCGCCATGTTCGTGCCCACCGTGATGGCCCAGATCGCCAACTGGTCCCACGGCAGCAGATACCCGGTGAACGAGAGCAGCAGCGTCAGCTTCAGCAGGATCACGCCCACGCCCCAGTTGAACTCCCGCGGCGCCTTGTAGCTGCCCGTCATGAAGACCCGCAGCATGTGGAGCCACACGATCAGCACCATCGCGTGCGCGCCCCAGCGGTGGACGTTGCGCATGAACATCCCCAGCGGCACGTCCTCGCGCAGCGAGATGATGTCCGAGTACGCGTACTCCGGCGTCGGGCGATAGTAGAACATCAGGAAGACGCCCGAGATCGTCAGGATCAGGAACATGAAGAAGGAAAGGCCGCCCATGCACCAGGTGTAGCGCATCCGGACCGCGTGGCCCTTCAGCTTCGCCGGATGCAGATGCAGGAAGACGTTCGAGAGCACCACCAGCGTGCGGTTGCGGTCGGTGTCCGGGAACCCGTGCCGGAAGACCGACTTCCAGACCACATTCTTGTAGATGTGCTCGTCGAGAACCTGCCGGACGCGATCACCGATGTTGGCCATGTCGATCCCGTGCTCGCCTGCGCAATGCCCCACGGGGCCGGCGCTAAGCCCGCCCCGCTTCGGCTTACGTACGTAAATGGTCGAACAGGCTGAGTTATAGGCGTTCCACAAACGCTGTCAAACACCTGCGCGTGGGTCGCCCGGAACGTGCCTGTTACCCCTGGAGCCAGTCGCGCGATTCGAATCCTGGAACCGCAAGTGCTGGGCCAGCTTGCGAGTAGTAGGCGGCTTGCGATGGAGGACAACGCTGCGACAGGGCCGCGCGCTGGCCGGAATGTGGACCCCGGCACTCGCGCTCAGATTACGCTCCAGACTTGCTTTAGCAGAAGGCCCGCCCGGCCCAGGACGCCTTGCGGACGATAGTTCGGCCCGGATTCGGCGCCCAGGAAGACGCTCCGCTCCTGGCCCCGCGGCTGGAGGATCGGGAGCGCCAGCTTGAGCACCACCAGCATGAAGGTTAACGCGCCGACCAGCACCCGGGTCTCGTCGCCGTGGGCCTTCAGCCCGAAGCAGCCGTTGGGATCGACCAAGCCCAGCGCGAGCGCGCCGGCCATCGTCACCCAGGCCTGGACGCCTTCGTGAAGGTGCCGGAACAGGATCGCGTGCAGGAAGTGGTGCAGGAAGTCGGCCAGGATCAGGGCGTACCCGGCCGCTGCCAGGCGCGGGTAGCGCTCGGCCAGGCCCATCGTCGCCAGATACAGCCCCATCCGCGCCCCGACCCGGAGCGCCAGGACCGCCACGAGGCTCCCCAGCGCCTGGCTGGTTTTGGCTTGCGCCTCCTCATAGCGCTCGTGCTCGGCCTCGATCCGCTCCTTAAGTTGGGCGCGGTACTGCTGGGAGGGTATCGGCGCGTCGGGCGCGGCGGGTTCGGCGGGGGCGCTCGTCGCGCCCTCCGGCTTGAACTGCTCGTAGTAGTCGGCGGTGCCTTTAAGGGACTGCGGTTTGGCGCTCGCTGAGCCCTGCGGCGGCAGCGGCGGGAAGGGTGAAGGAAGCTCGGGTCGCGCCGGTTTCATTGTTGCAAGTCCATTCCGATTCCCGCCTTCACATTCAACCTGATGCGCCGATTCTTTCCACCCCTCAGGGCGTAAAAAAGATGCACGTGTGGGGGTTAGAGGCAGGGTCTAGGGCTCAGAATGCAGGGGCGGGCTTGGCTTAGGGACCTTAAAAAAGTTGCACGCTGTGCACCGGTGGGTGCATAGGACTGAGGACTGAGGACTGAGGACTGAGGACTGAGGACTGAGGACTGAGGACTGAGGACTGAGGACTGAGGACTGAGGACTGAGGACTGAGGACTGAGGACTCCTCTCCCTCTGTGAGAGGGCAGGGTGAGGGAACAGGAAGGAAAGCTCCTCAGCAACCAGCAACCAGCAACCGCCAACCAGGTACCAGTCAGCGCTTTGCAGATTATCATATGCCATTCGCGAGATCCTTCTCGACGCCTGGGCTATATCCACGGGGACGCGACTCATGCGTGCAGGAGCTCAAATGTCCGCATCCGGAGGCTCGGCCATGTCCACTTCGTCCTTCCTGCTGCTGGCGGCGTTCCTGAGCTGGGGCTGGGCCTCGGCGCTGGCGGCGGGCGAACCGGCGGCCCCGGCCGGCGCGGGGGCGAGCTGGGGCGAGCCGCGCGATGTCGAGTTCGTCTCGGCGCTGGACGGCTCGACGCAGCGCTACGTCGAACTCCTGCCCCAGGGCTTTGACGCGAAGGAGCCGCACGCGCTCATGCTCGCGCTCCACGGCCACGGCTCCGACCGCTGGCAGTACATCCGGCAGGACCGCGGCGAGTGCAAGGGCGCGCGCGACACGGCGCTGAAGTACCGGATGATCTTCGTCTCGCCCGATTACCGCGCGCCGGATTCGTGGATGGGGCCGGCGGCCGAGGCCGACGTCCTGCAGATCCTCGCCGCGCAGAAGCGGGAGCGCCGGATCGCCAAGGTCTTCCTCGTGGGCGGCTCGATGGGCGGCGCCGGCGTCCTCACCTTCACCTGCCTGCATCCGGACCAGGTGGACGGCGCGGTGAGCGAGAACGGGATGGCGAACCTGGTCGAGTACGCGGGCTTCCAGGGTTCGCGAACCCGGACCTACGGCGGCGACGTGAAGGCGAAGTCCGAGGAGTACCGCAAGCGCAGCGCGGAGTTTTTTCCCGAGCGCTTCACGATGCCGCTCGCGTTCACCACGGGCGGGAAGGACACGGCGGTGCCGCCGGAGAGCGTGCTGCGCCTCTCGCAGGCGCTCCGGAAGCTCAACCCGAAGGTCTTGCATCTGCATCGCGAGAACGGCGGGCACTCGACGAGCTACGCCGACACGGTGGAGGCGCTGGAGTTCGTGATCCAGGCGGTCTTGAATCCGCAGGAGGCGGGGAAGAAGTGAGGCAAGTCGCGGCGCGGGCGTCCGTGCTGGGCGGTTGCCGGTTCTCCGTGCCACGGGTCGGCGCAGCCGCCCCGTGCTGAGAGGGGCGGGGGGATTGACGATTTACGATTGCAGATTGACGATTGAATTCGGGAACGGCTCCACCACGGAGCCACGGAAGGGGTAGGCACCACGGGTCGGCGCAGCCGACGTAGCACCGGCGTCCTCGCCGGCTCGCGTGGGCGTCCCGCCCGCGCGCCTTCTGGTTCTTCCCGTACTGCGGGTGTCTCGTCGCTCGTAGCGCCGGCGTCCTCGCCGGCTCGCGCGGGGTCTCGCCCGCGCGTCTTCCAGTTCTCACGTACCGCGGGCGTCCCGCCCGCCGCCGCGTCCCCATGGGACGCGCGTTCCGCCTCATCGAGGCGATGGGAAGTTAGCCCCGGGTGCACTCGAACGCCGCATGGACCTCGCGGTCCTTGAGCGGCTCCAAGAGCGTGCGCCACGCGAACTCGGACAACGTCGGCAGCGAGCCGCAATCGAGCTTCTGGCCGTCGTGGGACATCAGGTAGAAGACGGAATTCGTGTTGCCCAAATCGAGACCCAAGTAACAATGACGCATGGCGGCTCCTCCCTAAAATGGGGGGTTAGACTTCCAATGGCGGAGTGTATCCGCCGCGGAGCCGCCTTTTCATGGCATCCCAGCCATTAATAATTAGTAAGTTAAAGTAATACCACATGGCTTATGGAGATTCCCTCATGTTGCGCAAGAAGTTATCACGCAAAGATGTTTGGAAAGTTAATCTCATCGGAGGGATAGGCGGATTGCTATTAATGTTGACTCCAATCGCTCTTAAATTAGGAGGGCTGACAACTGTGGACTGGGGCACCGTGACTTTTTGCGCTCTAGGTATGCCATTGTTTAGCATAGTACCCTTTTGGGTGCTTGCTCTAAGAGAGGCATCTGCAACATCACTAGGGACTCCACCTCCCGCGAAAGATGGAAATGACCATTAGTAGTAATCCGTACGTGTAAAAAATATTCGCGAGGCGTAAGCAGTCGTCGGAGTAGGAGGTTGAACGAGCTTGGCCCAAGGCTCCCGCCCCATGACCCCGCCGCCCATCGAGACGGTCTCGGTCGAACGGAAGGACGGGCGGTTCGTCGTGGTTGTCCGGAGGGGCCGGATCGAGGCCACGGGCAGGGACAAGGACGCGGGTGGCCCCCATAACGCCGTTATGGGGGCGCCGAAGGCGATGGCAACTTCATGAAAACCAATCGCGATCCTGAAATGCCAGGTTGTCTCCTGGTAAGCGCGCCTTAAAAACGCGGCATGGCCGCCACTCGACCGCCACGCACGATCTTCGACATCGAAGGCCATCTTCAATTCGTCACTTTTTCATGCTATCGAAAGTTTCAATTCCTGGGCCGCGACCGCTGCAAGCAGATCGTCCTGGCGCACCTCGACCGCTGGGGCTGGCAGGAACGGGTCGGAGTTGTGGGTTACGTCGTGATGCCCGACCACGTCCATGCGCTGCTGCGCCCCGCGGAACCCGGATGCCTGAGTCCTTTCATGCAGCTTTGGAAACGCGAATCGAGCCGGCACATTCACGCCTTCCTCCGTCTGGGTGACGGCGCCGCGCCCTTTGGCGCAAGGGTCCGCGACGACGCGGGCCGCGTGCACTGCTGGAACAAACGCTATTATCCCTTCAACGTGTACAGCATGAAAAAGGCGATACAAAAGCTGGAGTACATGCACCACAATCCCGTGCGCCAAGGCCTGGCGGAGGATCCGTGCGCCTGGGCCTGGAGCAGCGCCCGCTACTGGCAGCAAGGCATTCGCCCGCCCGTCCGCATGTGCGGGATCGAAGGGTCCTTTCCGTGGGAGCGGAGCGCGAAGCGAGTGCAGGCTTGAAAAGGCCGTGGCACGTTCTTCATGAGGTTGCCATCGGCTTCGCCGCCCCCATAACGGGGTTATGGGGGCCACCCGCGCAACAGATCCAGGACGACGCGGTTCAAGGACCGACGCCTCAACGTTGGACGGCCAAGCGCAAGGCGGCGGTGTGCTTGGAACCGGCGGGTGGCCGGGAGGACGGGCGCCAAGGAGCAAGAGGCCGTTTGCTTGCTCCTTGCCGATGCGCGCTCGATGGGCAAAACATTTTCCGCGTGATCGGGAAGCAGTGCCCGATAGGATTGGAGCGTCGAGGCGGAGAACGCCTGCGCGTGAACGATGGGATGGAAGCATGAGCGTGACCGAAACCTCCCGGCACGGAGCGAGTCAACGGACCTTGCTCGGCGTCGCCCGCTCCTGGCCATCCGCCATCGCCCTTTTTCTGGCGCTGGGCGCTTGCCTCCTCCCTCTCGGCGCTCAAGAACCGGAACCCGAAAAAGAAACGCCGCCGCCTGCACCGTCCTCCGCGGGCACGTCGTCAAAGCCTTGGGTTAAAGAATACAAAAAAAGCACGGATTGGATTGCCGCCGGATCTCGGTTTGTCTCTCGAAAAAATACATTTGACGTCAAATCCATCGACAAGATCAAGTTGATCGCGGACATGGGAATGGGAGTCGAAGGGGAAAGCATGATATTGGGGGCAGGGATCCCCTTGAAAGAAGGCATGGTTAAAGAGATTTCAGAGCTGGGAATCCGGGACGAGGGGGGCTCAGTGCCTGCATGCTTTGAAAAGAGAACGCTCTATCCCGATGGGAGTTTGCAATGGGTCTGGGCCGATTTCCAGGGAAAGCTGGGGAAGGAATACGCCGTCACCATCAGGGAGGCGGATGCCGCCAAACTTCCCGAACCCGGAATCCAAGTCCGCGTCGAGGGAGAAAGCATCGTCGTCCACAATGGCGTACTCGAGCTGAAATGGAACAAATATCATGCAGTTCCAACGGCGGTCTCGGTCGTTTCCGGAATGGAAAAGATCGAGATCGGACATGGCGACGGGAAAGGCGTTTATTTTCTCGACGCTCGGGGAAAACGGCGCCATTTGGGAGGCAAAGGATCGGAACTTGATTTTCAAGTCGAGAGCCAAAACAAATTGCGAGCGGTTCTTCGGCTGGAAGGCTGGTACGTGACGGATGACGGAGCAAAATCCGGCCGGGCTTTGATTCGCTACGATATCAAATGGAACCAACCCTGGATTCAAATCAGCCACCGCTTTATCGTAACGGATGAAAACTCGCAAACGGCTTACAAGGAAATCGGGATCTTGTTTCCCTCGTCCGGAAAAAAATGAGGCCTCGGTCCATTTCGGAATCGAGGATAGCCCCCCTTTGGAGCAGACCGCTTCATCTCAAACCCTGGAAGCTTATGTCATGCAGGACAAGTTTCCGTTGTATCACAAGAAGGAGAAAAGCTTTTGAGCGGAGCGGGCGGAAAACAAACCCGCGCCAGCGGGGAAGCGGAGGGATGGGCGGACAGCCCCCCGTCTCGCCCGAGGAAGTAAAGGCATGGAATCCCAGTTGCGTGGGCGTGGCCCGCACTCATTCTTTGCTGGTCGGCTGGTATGTGGGCGATTTTAACGAGCAAAGAACCAGGCAATGGGTTGGAGTTTTGAATCGGCCCCCGGTGGTCCAGCCCGATCCCCAATGGATCGTTCATGTCGATGCCCGCGTGATGATGCCGACACTGGCCAAGGGGGAAATGGGGCCCGATTACGAGGCGGTCGAAAGCGGCATTTCCGCCTTTTTGGAGTCGCTTCTTTTGCCGCGAGACGCTTTTCCCTACACGGGTTGGTATGAATGGGGAAAACATCCCGACCTTCGTTATGAAAAGGCAAATACACTTGTTTTTGCTCAATGGTGGAGGCTCAATAATCTGAATTACTATTATTATAGCTGGAACTTGTCGCATCTTTGGATGCGGACCGGCGAGCGGAAATTCCTTCAGGAGCTCGAAAAGGTAAATAATTTTCTGGCGGACAATTCCATGATTCATTGGGACGGAGGAAGCAGCCATAAACTAAGGGGATATTTACTCCACGGATCCCGCCCCTTTGCGCCGATTTACTGGGATTCCACGAAAAATGTCCTCAACGAAGGCGGCTCCACGGAATCCATCACCGGATTCGCCTATGAATATTTCCTTCGCGACAACCGGAATTACCTGGACATTTTTTTCGAACATGACCAGGGTCTTTGTAAGCGATTTCAAGAATGAATATTACGATACCGCCGACACGACGCTCGCCATGATGTGCGGCTTGTACCGCGTAACTCAGGACGCCGCTCTTTTGGAAAAAATAAAAAGTTACTTCAGGGCCATGACCGATTCGAATTCGGACATTGGCTTAAATGAGGAATTTTGGAAGACTCGGGGAAACGCACTTTATAAAAGCTTCCGCAAGGCGTTCAATTTTTTGCAATATTACGATCTGACCGGCGACGATGCGGCCCGTTCGGTCATTGTGAAACTGCAGGTGAAAAATGTTTACGCGGAGCCCTATATGCAGCCCTTTTATTATCAGCATCGCAATGGGGCGATCTTTGGCCGCCTCTACGAATGGACAAACGATGACGATTGTCTTTATTGGGCGCGGCATCAGTTGTCGGGCGCCAAAGAGCTTTTTGAAAAATTCTTCGCTTTGCCGCCGGAAAGTCGCGGGATGGCGCACCTGTTGAAAAACATGCCTGGCCCAGGCGCCACGGGCGGATCGGGCGGGCAATTCATATTCGACGGAGTGACTTTTGAAAGCTCCGGCTTGCTCCGGGGGAAAGGACGGTTGTATTTTGGAGGCGATGCCTTTCCCGCGGCTATTTCGTTGCCCATGGCCCTTTGGGCAATCAAGGGGTTTCCCGACTCCGCCGAATGAAAATATTGGCGGGTGGCCGTGAGGACAAGGAGCAAGCGGCTGTTGGCTTGTTCCTTGCCGATGCGCGTCCGACGGGGTTAGAATTCTCCGCATGTCATGGAAGCGTTCGAGGCCGGGAACCCGCGCGCGAAGGATTGGAATGAAGCATGAGCGCAAGCGGACGCCTCCCGGCACGGAGCCAGTCAACAGCCCTTGCTCCGTGGCGCCCGCTCCAGGCCACCCACCGGTTTCCGATTCATTGAGGCCCAAAGTCCGAAATAGCTCGAGGCGCGTCACCACCTAAAGCCGCTGAAGCCGCCGCTGGAATACCCGCCGCTGAACCCGCCGATTCCGACCGAGTACTTGAAGTTCTTCGAGCCGCCGCTGAAGTAGAGTCCGTATCCGCCGCCGTACCCGGAATAGCCGCCGTACCCGCCGTAGCCATAGCCTCCGTAATGCCCGCCGTAGTAGCCGCCGCCGAAGTTGGTCCCGAAGGCGAAGCTGCTGTTCTTGTTGCTGTAGACGATCCCCGGCGAGTAGCCGAAGCGGTGCTTGAAGTTCGCCGCCGCCGCCGCGTCGCGCCCATACGTGTAGGAGGGGTTGACGTAGTAGCCCGAGTAGGCCGGCGCGTGGCGGTTGTAGCTCCCGTCGGGGTAGCCGTACCCGTAACCGGCGTACTTGAGCCCCGCGTAGGAGCCCACGTTGGGGCTGGCGTTGGAGCCCGAACTGGAGGCCGGGGCCAGGGCGTACGGAACCGCGGCGCGGCGCGGGGCGTAGCCTCCGTGGTACGGGTAGGCGTAGGAGTAGGGATCGTAGCCCACGGTGCCGAAGAAGGCCTCCCCGTTGCCGTAACGTATCCCGACCCCGTCCACGTAATAGGGTGCGTAGCTGGAGCCGATGTAGAACTCGTCCCCGAAATCGTAGAAGCCGTTGCGGGCGAGGACCTGTTCGCCGCCGCGCAGCCCGGCTTCGCGGTAGGCCTCGGCGGCCTTCAATTCGTTGAGCCGGCGCTGGATCTCGGCCTCGCTGAAGGCCGGTTCCTGGCGCGGGCCGATCTTGAGTTCTCCGGTCTCTTCCTGGTGCCGGCGGTCGATCATCCAGGCGCGTTCGCCGGGCTTGACCCAGCCTTCGCCGAGGGGGACCAGCCCGCGCGCGCGGCGCTCGTCGTCGACGGCCTCCCAGCCGGCGGGGGTCTTGACGTAGCCCAGGATCTTGCGCGCGTCGGCGTTCTCGGGGTCGGCCTGGAGCGCCTTCGCGTAGGCCTCGCGGGCCTGGGCCGAGTAGCCCAGGCGCTCGGCGTAGTGGTCGCCCAGGGCGACGTACGCCCGCCCGGCGGCGGCCCCGTCCAGGGCTTCGGCGGCCTGGCGGAGCTTGGCGGCCTGGGTCTCGACCGGATCGGCCGGGAGCGCTTCCTTCTTGATCGAAGCGATCTCGTGGCGCGGGATCACCACGCGGCCGCGCATCCCGCCCACGCGCATCTCGAGCGTGACGGCGGCCTGGTCTTCGTGGATGACGGTCCCTTCGCGGACCGAGCCGTCGGTCAGCGTCACCGTGTCCGCGCGCGCGCCCGCCGAAGCGAGCGCGGCGGCCAGGACCAGAGCGTGAAGGCTTCGCATCTCGTTCTCCCATCCCCCGCCTGCGACCGCCGCGGGACGCGCTTACGGAAAGAGCACCGTCCGCCCGGCGCTGCGCCGGGCCACGCGCGCGCGCGGCAAGGGGCCCGCGTAGTAGAGCAGCCCGCGGAAGCTCGCCGCGTGGACGCCTTCCGCGAGCGGACCATACAACAGTTCGGCGGCCGGCACCAGATCCCGCCAGAGGATCGGGACCTCGGGCGCGGCCGGCGGTTCCTCCAGCGACTCGAGCAGCGCCGCGTCCAAAGGCTCCGTGCCTCGGCAAAGCCGGGCTTGGCTTCGCCAGGGGCGCTCGCCGGCGCGGACGGTTCGAGCCTGGGAAGCTCCCGCACGCCGGCGATCTCCGAGGTCCGCACGGTGACGCGGGCTTCGGCAGAACCGGCTCGGATGACGATCACCACGAAGCGGGCGTCCTCGTCGGCGGCATGGCTCTCGCCGACCAGTTGCCTGCCATCGCGGAGAATGAAGACCTGCTCGGCGGTGGCCGCGGCGCCCTGCGCGAGCGCGAAGGTCAGTGCAAGCCCCGACATCACAGGTGCATTGCGCATTCTTTACTCCCGTCTTTGAGACGAGTCGCGCAAAGGCCGCCTTAGCGCGCTTTGGGAGAGGCCGGCGAAAGGATCGTCCCGGGTCGGGGTATTACCTGCTAAGCGTTGTTGAATTCTGGAATTGAAGGCTGGGAGTGGAGGGTTTTCGGCATCAGGTCAGCGATTTGCTACGACTTCTTTAGGGGGGCGTAAAGAGGCGCTTTGTGTAGGCGTTTCCCACATGCGCAGCACAGAGGTAAAGAGTTGTGCACTTCGAGGAAAAATAGGGTCTTCTTCTTTGACCTGTGACCCCGGGACGTGTTTTAAGACTATCGGGGCATGGTGCGCGCAGATCCCGCCCTTGGCCTTGGGCATTCGACGTTAGCGAGGAAACCTGATGACAGCCAGCGCTCGGCGATACTCCTGGTGGGCGCTGGCGGTTGCGTCGCTGGGGTTGGTGGCGTTGGGCGGGGCGTGGTTTGGGCGGGTGGCGGGTCAGGAGCAGGGGCCTCGGGCGAGCGTGCGGCTGGAGCTGGAGCCGGCGCCGGCCTTCGCCGATCCGGGGCCGGAGTACCTCGTGGGGGCCGAGCAGACCCCCGGCGGGACGCACTTCTTCTGGGCCGACTTCAGCGTGGGCGGGGAGTCCAACCGCTTCCGGCTCTACTTCGACCGCGAGGACAACGACAACTTCCACTTCCTCGACCGCGACGGCGAGCAGGTCGCGCTGGGGCTGCGCGAGGGCGGGGTGGAGCAGACGCTGGTCGCGGCTTCGCTGCCGACCGACGCGCCGGGGCCCTTGCGCGTGGCGCGGCACGGTTCGTCGATCGGGGTCTTCCGCGGGCGCTGCCTGGTGGCCTCGGCCTTCGACGACCGGCACGTGGGCGGGACGGCCGGCGTGCGCAACCGGCACGACGGGGCGCTGCTGACGATCCACGCGGAGGCGCGCGACGAGATCCACTTCGCCGACGACTTCATGCGCGAGGACAACAGCTCGGCGCTCTGGAAGAAGGTCCGCTGCGGGGAGGAGCGCGGGGACTTCTACATCAAGAGCCTGCGCCACCCGCTCTTGAGCGCCAACGCCTTCGCGTACCTGGGCATGGGGCGCGGTTCGATGTCGGTGGCCGGTCAGTCGTGGTGGAGCAACTACCGCTTCCAGGCCTCGCTGCGCGGCCCGGAGCACGCGCGGCTGGGGCTGGTCTTCGCGTACCAGGACGAGCGGAACTACGGGCTCTTCCGCTGGACGGCTCGGCCGGTGCAGGCCGACGGGACGCCGACGGGCCCGGGGCAGCGGGAGCTGGTGCGGGTGCGCGACGGCAAGGAAGAGGTGCTGCAGAGCCAGCCGGGCGGGTATCTGCCGAACCAGTTTTACGCGGCGGACCTGCTGGTGACGCACGCGCGGCTGGCGGTCTCGATCGACGGGCATCCCTTGATGGAAGTGCACGACCCGTGGCTGGCGTCGGGCTCGGTGGGCTTCTGGTGCGACGTGGAGCTCCCCGGGCGGGTGGCGCTGGACCCGAAGGCGGCGCCGTTCGCGGTGAACAGCCTGTGGGAGCTGATGAACCAGCACGCGGTCTTCGACGACGTGAAGGTGACGACGGTGAGCAGCTTCGAGGACGATTTCCGGCACGCGGGGGCGCTGGGGCGGGGCTGGCTGGTGGGTACGGGCACGTGGAAGGTGGAGACCTCGCGGGAGGGCCAGCCGGGGGTGCTGGCGGCTCGTCCGGGCCCGTGGGCGACGAAGAGCCTGATCGGGGACCGCAACTGGTCGCGCTACGAGGCGGACGTGACGGTGGATCCGGGCGCGGGCCTGGCGGGGGTGGTGTTTTTGTACCGGGACGAGTCGAACTATTTCCTGGCGCGGACGGACGGGCGGAGCCTGGAGCTGCTGAAGGCGTCGGAGGGCGCGGAGCAGGCTCGGACGATCGACCGGGCGAAGCTGCGCGATCCGTCGCGGGCGGTGCAGGACGGATTCGTGCGCCTGAACGCGCAGATCAAGGACGACCATATTCTGGTGAAGGCGGAGGACGGTACGAGCGTGGAGGCGTTCGAGTCGGGGACGTCGCTGCGCGGGCGCGCGGGTCTGTGGGCGCAGCCGGGCCCGGGCTCGGAAGGGCGCCCGGCGCGCTTCCGGCGCTTCCGCCTGCGCTTCCTCGAGCAGCCCCAGCAGATGGTCACGACCAACGCGATCTTCGAGGACGAGTCCACGATGCAGATGTGGACCAGCGCGCAGGAAGAATGGATGCGCCCGGACAAGCCGCTGGTGGTGGACGGCCGGCCGGTGAACCTGTACTGGCATTCGAGCCAGTTCCCCGGGGACGTGGAGCTGGAGATCGAGCCGCGCGAGATCCTCGAGGAGGAGCACGAGGCGGCGCTTTCGGCGGGCAAGGACGGCTCGGGCCGCAATAACGGGTACGTCTTCCGCTACCAGGCAGGCCAGCCGGGCGCGGACAACAAGCGCTTCACGCTGCTATCGCTCTCGCGGGAGGGCGAGAAGGTCGCCGAGCGGGTGCTGAAGGACGGCGAGATCCGCGAACTCTCCACGCTGGCCCTGCGCCGCGCGGGCAAGTACGTCATCGGCAAAATCAACGGCAAGCCGTTCCTGACTTGGCGCGACGAGCAGCCGCTGGGCGGAACGAAGGTCGCCTACTACACGAAGGGCATGCTGGCGAAGATCGAGGCGAGCCGGATCGTGAGCGAGCACTTCCACGACGAGCTGTTCAGTTCGGCGCCCGACGCCTGGCGCACGGCGGGGTACGCGGTGGCCGAGGTGACCAACCGCTGGCAGTGCGATCCGCGCTGGTCCTTCTTCTCGCTGAAGAACGACCGGGCCAAGGGCAAGCCGGCGGCGCTGTGGAGCAAGCAGCTCTACGACGGCGACATGACCGTGGAGTTCTTCGTCGGCAACAAGATGGAAGGTGAGCGCGGGCGGCCATATACTTACGCGCGGGACATCAACCTGACGATCTGCTCGGACGGGCACGACCTGACCCAAGGCTATACGTTCATGTTCGGCGGGCAGGACAATCAGGCCTCGATGATTTTGCGCAATGGGGTGGAGGTGAAGCGGGAGAACGTGACCATTCCGACGAGCATGAAGGTGCACCGGCACTGGTTCTACGTGCGGATCGAAAAGCGCGGGAACCGGCTCACGTACCGCGTCGACACGTTCTTCAATCACCTGCCCGAAGGCGCGTTGGTGTACGAGGATCCCAAGCCGCTGGCCGGCAAGCATCTGGCGCTGTGGACCTACGACCACGCGATCATGCTCAGCCGCGTGCGGATCAGCGGGGACGGCGGAGTGGAGATGGAGGATCCCCGACCTGGAGCTGGAACCGCTGAAGACGATCTACGAACCGTGAGCCCTGGACCGGTCGGCCGAACATGAGCGACGCGCCTTTCTTCACCGCATCCGCCAAGCCGCCCGGGCGCCCGCGCCGCGGGCCGTTGCTGGTCTTCCTGGCCCTGGTCTGCGCCGGCGCGCTGCTGGGGCTGGCGCTGCGCGGAGAGCGCGCGCCGGAATCGGAGGAAGGATCCGGGGCCGCGGGCGACGCGCCGTCCGCGCCGTCTTCCGATCCCGCCGGACAGCCCGCCGACCTTGCCACCGAGGCGCCCGAAGAAGACCCCGGCGCGATTCGGATCGAAAGCGAGCCGCCCGGGGCGAGCCTGTACGTCAACGGCCGGCTGGTCGGCGCGACGCCGCTGACGCTCTCGAAGCTGCCCCACGGACGCTACGGCCTGCGCCTGGAGAAGGACGGCCGCGCCCCGCTGGCGACGCAGCTCCTCTCCGACGGGCGCACGCGCGTGGAGCGGCTGGAACTGCCGGCGCTCAAGACCGGCACGCTGGCGGTGGACATCCGGCCGCGCGGCGCGGAGGTGCTGCTGAACGGGGAACTGGTCGGGCATTCGCCGTTGAAGCTCGCGACCGTCCCCGTGGGGCAGTACGAGCTGGTGATCCGCAAGACCAACTTCGAGACCTTCGCCACGCGCGTGGAGCTCCTGGCCGGGGAGCAGCAGGCGTACGAGGGCTTCGAGCTGAAGGACAAGATCCTGGCGATGATGGAGAACCAGATCCGGATCGAGCCGCAGCGCGTGGCCCATTACATCGACTTGGGGCACTATCACTTCGTGAACAACCGGATGGACGCGTCGGTGGACGCGTTCGTCAAGGCGCAGGAGGTGGCCGAGCAGCCGCTGGAGTTCCTGCCCGAGATCGAGGCCGAGGAACGCGCGCTGGAGATGCGGCTGCGCAACGAGGACCGCGCGCGGCTCCCGAAGGAGATCCAGAAGCACAAGCACTGGCAGGGCGCGAACACGGCGGAGTTCGCGGAAAAGCTGGCGCAGGCCGAGGAGATCTACAGCCGGCTCAACATCGGCTCGTGGACCTGGGTGGAGATGGCCGCGAACAACCTGGTCCAGAACCGCAATTACCCGGCGGCCGAGCAGCTCTACGTGGCGCATCTGGAAAAGGACCCCAACGGCGCGCACGCGCTCGACTGCTGCGCGGCGCTGCTGGAGGTGCGCCTGCAGCAGAACAAGCTTTCGACGGCCGGCGACGCCTTCGACCGGCTCTTCCCGCTCGCGCGCAACCGCCCCGAGATCCTGGTGGACGTGGGGCGGATGATCGTGAGCTTCCAGAACCGGGTGCGCTTCAGCGACCGCGAGGAGCTGCTGGAGATGGCCGGCAAGGCGTTCCGTCGCGCGTACGAGGCGGGGCGGCAGGGGCCATTGCAGGCCGAAGCCGCGTTCATGCTGGCCAACGTGCTGGTCGCGCAGAAGCATCCGGTGGAGGCGCTGGCGTACTACAAGCTTGCGGTGGAGCAGGCGCCGGACGCGAAGGAGAAGGAAGAGCGCCAGTACCGGCTGGCGGAGGCGCTCCGGCAGGCGCAGCGCTTCGAAGAGGCCAAGGCGCACTTCGAGGAGCTGACCAAGAGCGAGAGCGTGACGATTCGCGAGAAAGCGCGCGCGGGCCTGATCCTCGTCCGCATGGCGCGCCAGGAGTAGGCGCTCGGCGAGAACCGACTCGAAGACCGCACCCAGGAGCCGCCCGATGGCCTCGACCGAACCTTCCGGCGCACCTTCGCCCGCGGCCGCCTCCGAGACGCACCGCTGTTCGCGCTGCGGGCGCGGGGTGGAAGGCGTAGCGCGGGCGCTCGATCCGAAACTCGATCCGCTGGAGGCCGATGGCGAGCACGTGCGGGCGCGCGGCTGCGCGCGCTGCGAGACGCTGTATTGCCGGCCGTGCCTGAAGCACTCGGTGGCCTGGAACCTCCAGCGCGGGCACCGGGACAGCGCCTGTCCCAAGTGCGGGCAGCGCTTCGGGGACGGCCTCGCGGTATTGGACCCGGCGCGGGCGGCGGCGCTGCCGGCGCCGGCGCCGCAGGGGCTGGTGGTGCACGCCGCGCGCCGGCCGGCCTCGCGCGTGCTCTTCCCGCTGGCCATGGCGCTGGTGGCGCTGGCGGTCGCGGCGCTGGCGCTGGGGCCGTGGCAGTTCTTCGGGGGCGGCTCGAACCGGCTCACGGTGGACAGCGATCCGCCCGGCGCGAGCCTCTTCGTCAATGGGCGGCTGATCGGGGCGACGCCGATCGCGCTCTCGGACCTCAAGCCCGGCAGCTACGTGCTGCGGCTGGAGCGCGTCGGCTTCAAGGAAGACGTGCGGCACGTCGAGATCGGCGATCAGGACGCCGTGGTCAGCGCGTCGCTGGCCAAGCTCCCCACCGGCGGCCTGAACGTGGCCATCGAGCCCGAAGGCTCGGAGGTGCTCCTCGACGGCGACATGATCGGCAATACCCCGCTGGTGCTGACCTCGGTGCCCGCCGGCCCGCACGAACTGGTCGTGCGCAAGACCAACTTCGAGACCTACACCCAGCGCATCACGATCAAGCCCAACGAAGTGGCCGAGTTCGAGGGCTTCGAGCTGCGCGACCTGATTCTCGCGATGCTCAAGCGCCAGTGCCTGGCCGAGCCGCAGCGCATCTCGCACCGCATGGACCTGGGGCACTACCTTTTCGTCAACGACCACCTGGACGACGCGGCCGACGCGTACGGGGAGGCGCTGGAACTTTCCGCCACGCCGCCCACCTTCCCCGAGGAGATGCCTCCCGAGGAGCGCGCGCTGCAGCAGCGCCTGCACAGCGAGGATTGCAGCCGCCTGACCAGCGAGCTGGGCAAGAAGAAGCAGTGGCCGGGCAAGGACACCACCGCCTTCAAGGAGAAGCTCGACAAGATCCAGGCCGAACTGGCCGAGAAGCACGTCGAGAGCTGGGCCTACGTGAAGCTCGCGGCCAAGAACATGATCCGCGGCGGGCAGTATGCCGAGGCCGAGCGGCTCTATCTGCGGCACCTGGAGGCGCAGCCCAATGGCGAGCAGCGCGGCGAGGTGTGGGTCGAACTGCTGACGCTCCGGCAGCGCGCGCGGAACTTCAACGGGATGCTGGAATGCAGCGAGCAGCTCATGGCCGACGCGAAGCCGAACTCGGAATTTCTCCGCCAAGCCGCCGGCGTGCTCCACCAGACCCGCTCGGGCTTCCCGGCGGAGGGCGCGGCCAAGGCGCAGACGCAGGCCGTGCGGATGCTGCGCAAGGCCGTCTCCGTGGCGCAGGCGGGCGAGCCGCAGGCGCTGGCGGCCTTCGACCTGGCGAACGTCCTGTACGGGGACAAGGAGTACCCCGAGGCGCTGACGCTGTACCAGAAGGCCGTCGAGCAGACGGCCGAGGCGTCGGTGAAGGAGACGCGCCAGCTCAAGGAGGCCGCCTGCCTGGCGCGCCTGAAACGCTTCAAGGAGGCGCGCGAGAGCTACGAGCGGCTGACCAAGAGTTCGCAGGAGAGCGTGCGCAAGGCGGCCGAAAAAGGGCTCCAGACGCTCGAAGTATACGAACGCAAAGACAAGTAGAACTTCAGTCGAGACATGGGTTTGTCGGATCGGAGCCGGGCGCGGGCCAAGGCTGCGCCGGGTGCGTTCGGCGCATGCAAGCGCCGCGCGGTTGGTGTAGCATGGCGTCGGCCATTCGTTTCCGCGCCCGCGAGCCTCGAGGAGCCGCTCCATGTCTACGCAGGTCCCCGCCGGATTGAAGTACTCCAAGGAACACGAGTGGGTGAAGCTCGAAGGCCAGACGGCCGCGATCGGGATCACCGACCACGCGCAGCACGAGCTGGGCGATATCGTCTTCGTCGAGCTGCCCAAGGTCGGCGGATCGGTCACGTTCATGAAGCCCTTCGGGACGGTGGAGTCGGTCAAGGCGGCGAGCGACCTGTTCTCCCCCGTCACCGGCAAGGTCGTGGCGATCAACCCGCAATTGGACGGCGCGCCCGAGACGGTCAACAAGGACCCGTACGGGGCCGGCTGGATGATCAAGGTGGAACTGGCCGACGCGAAGGAACTCGAGAAGCTCCTCGACGACAAGGGCTACCTGAACCACCTCGGGCAGGCCTGAGCCGCGCCCGCCGTTCGGGCCTTCCGGAGTCTCCACGCCGATGACGTACATCCCGCACACCGAAGCCGAACGCTCGGAGATGCTCAAGGCCGTGGGGGTCGCGCGGCTTGAGGACCTGTTCGCGCACCTTCCGGAGGCCGTCCGCAGTCCGGCGCTGGACGCGCCGCCCGGGCTGGGCGAGATGGAGCTGAGCGCCGAGCTGGAGCGGCTGGCCTCGAAGAACCGCGCCTCGAACGAGCTGGCCTGTTTCCTTGGCGCGGGCGCCTACGATCATTTCATCCCGCCGGCGGTGATGGAACTGATCTCGCGCGGCGAGCTGTACACCGCGTACACGCCGTACCAGCCGGAGATCAGCCAGGGCGTCTTGCAGCTCATTTACGAATACCAGACCATGATCGCGACGCTGGCCGGCTGCGACGTGGCCAACGCGAGCCTCTACGACGGCGCGACCGCGCTGGTCGAAGGGGTGCAGATGGCGCTGCGCCAGACGGGGCGCATGGGCCTGGTGCTGGCCGACGGCGCGATCCACCCGCATTACCTCGCCACGCTGCGGACCAACCTGACGGCGATGGGCGTGAAGCTGGAGGTCGTGCCGCCGGACGGCGGCGGCTTCGAGAGCGCGCTGGGCGCGCTGGGCGAGAAGGCCGCGGCCGCGGGCGATGCGCTGGCCTGCGTCGCGGTGGGCTACCCGAACTTCTACGGAGCCGTCGCGGACCTCTCGAAATTCGCCGAGCTCGTGCATGGCGCCGGAGCGCTGCTGGTGGCTTCGAGCAATCCCTTCGCCTTCGGCGTGCTGAAGCCGCCGGGAAAGCTGGGCGCGGACATCGTGTGCGGCGAGGCGCAGGCGCTGGGCGTGCCGCTGCAATACGGCGGGCCGTACCTGGGCTACGTGGCGAGCACCGCGGCGCTGGTACGGCGCATGCCGGGTCGGCTGGTGGGTCAGACCGTGGACGTGCAGGGCCGTCGCGCCTTCACGCTGACGCTCCAGGCTCGCGAGCAGCACATCCGGCGCGAGAAGGCCACGAGCAACATCTGCACCAACGAGGCGCTCTGCGCGATGATGGCGCACTTCTACATGAGCTGCCTGGGCCAGCGCGGGCTCGAACGCGCGGGGGAACTGTGCCTGAGCAAGGCCGACCTGCTGCGCCGGCGGCTGCGCGGGCTGGCGGGTACGTCGGGCGCTGCGATCAAGGACGTGCCGGAGTACGCGGCCTTCCACGAGTTCGTGGTGGAGACGCGCAGGCCCGCGCGCGAAGTGCTCGCGGGGCTGCTGAAGAAGAAGATCCTCGGCGGGCTCGACCTGGGCCGCTACGACCCGAAGCGCGCGCACGAGATGCTGGTTTGCGTCACCGAGAAACGCACGGCGGCGGAGATCGAGGCGTACGTGGAGGCGCTGGCAGTACTTTAGGGGGAGTGTGAGATGGCGAAGAGCAGACGCGCGAAAGGCGGGAAGGCGGCGCCGGTGCTGGGTCTGGTCGTCAGCACGACCGATCACCTCGAGGGCCGGCGCATCTTGCGCTACCTGGGCGTGGTGAGCGGCGAGGCGATACTGGGCGCAAACCTGATGCAAGACCATTTCATCGGGATTCGCGACGTCCACGAAGGCGATTCGAAGAAGTTCGCGGCGGAGTTGAATCTCGCTAAGACGATCGCCCTTGACGAGATGAAGGAGCGCGCGGCCAGCCTGGGCGCGAACGCCATCGTCGGCGTGGACATCGACTACCAGGGCATCCACAGCGAGAGCCCCGGGGCCATGCTGCTGATCGCGGTCAACGGCACGGCCGTGGTTACGGAGTAGGGCAACGGCGAGGTTCGCATGGAACTGATCTTCGAGAAGAACCGGCCGGGCGCGCCGGACATCTACTTCCCCGACGAAACGCCGGCCGGCGCGCGGCGGGCCGACGAGATCGTCCCGGACGCGCTGCGCCGCAACGAGACGCTGGACCTGCCCTCGCTGAGCGAACTGGAAGTAGTGCGGCACGTGCTGGCGCTCTGCCGCCGCCAAGTCGGCATCGACAGCACCTTCTATCCGCTCGGCAGTTGCACGATGAAATACAACCCGAAGATCAACGAAGCCGTGGCGCGCTGGCCGCAGTACGCGTCGCTGCATCCGCTGGCCCCCGACGAGACCGCGCAGGGCACGCTCCAGGCGCTGTACGAACTCGAACGCGGCCTCGCGCAGGTCACGGGCATGGATGAGATCACGCTCAATCCGCTCGCCGGCGCGCACGGTGAACTGACCGGGCTGCTGCTGATCAAGGCTTGGCACGAGAGCCGCGGCGACGCGAAGCGCCGGAAGATCCTGGTTCCCGACGCGGCGCACGGGACGAACCCCGCCAGCGCGGCGATCGTGGGTTACGAGGTCGTCACGATCCCCGGCACGCCGGAAGGGCTCGTGGACTTGAAGGGCCTGGAGGCGGCGCTCGGCGACGACGTGGCCGGGCTGATGCTCACGAATCCCAACACGCTGGGGCTCTTCGAGCGCGACATCGTGAAGATCGCCAAGCTGGTCCATGACGCCGGCGGGCAGCTCTACTACGACGGCGCGAACCTCAACGCGATCCTCGGCGTCGCGCGCCCCGGCGACATGGGCTTCGACGTCGTGCACATGAACCTGCACAAGACCTTCAGTACGCCTCACGGCGGCGGCGGTCCCGGCGCGGGCCCGGTGGGGGTGAAGAAGCATCTGCGCGAGTTCCTGCCGATCCCGTTCGTCCGCAAGGACGGCGAACGCTACGGCACGAGCGAGGAGCGGCCCAAGACGATCGGGCGCATCGGGGGATTCTACGGGAACGCCAACGTGCTCGTGCGCGCGTACACCTACTTCCGCAAGCACGGCCGCGATGGGCTGCCGAAGGTCGGACAGCACGCGGTGCTCAATGCCGCCTACGTGCTCGCGAAGCTGCAGAAGACCTACACGCGCCCGCTGGGGCTGCCGTGCATGCACGAATTCATCATTCAGCCGACCGAGGAGATGCTCGCCAAAGGCGTCCGCACGCTCCACATCGCCAAGCGCCTGATCGATTACGGCTACCACCCGCCGACGATCTACTTCCCGCTGGTGGTGAAGGAAGCGATGATGATCGAGCCCACGGAGACCGAGAGCAAGGCGACGCTCGACGGCTTCGTCGAGGCGATGGAGAAAATCGCCAAGGAAGCACTCGAGAATCCGGAACTCGTCATCGGCGCGCCGCATTCCTCCCCCGTGGGGAAGGTGGACGAGACGAAGGCCGCGCGGCAGCTCGACCTGCGTTTCTGCGCTTGCGAATAGCTGCCTTGACCACAGAGCGCACGGAGTACACAGAGAGCGGCTGTAGAAATTGAAATGCGGTTGAGCCGTGCTCATCGGCCGGCGCTGGCATCCAGCCCATCCTTATTTTCCGCCCGGCGCTCTCCGCGGTGAACCATGCGCTTCCTGCTCCACACCGCCACCACGCCTGTCGAGGACCTCGCGCTCGAGGAGGCCATCCAACTCGGCATGGAAGAGGGCATCTCGCCGCCCACGTGGCGCGTCTGGCAGGCGCGGGAGCCCGCGCTGGTCCTTGGCACCGGGCAGGAGCATGCGAAGGAACTGCATCTTGGCGCGGTCCGCGACGAGGGCATTCCGGTCCTGCGGCGGCACAGCGGCGGCGGCGCGGTCCTGATCGGCCCCGGCGTGCTGAACTATTCGGCCTTCCACTTCATCGACCGGCTTCCGGGCGCGCAGACGATCGGCGGCGCGATGGAAGCGGCGCTCAAGCCAGTCCTTGAAGCCCTTGCCGTCCTCGCGCCTTTCAATTCGCGATTCGCCATCCGCAACCCGCGATTCCAGTTGGCCGGTCTGTCCGACATCGCGGTCTCCGCGCCCGCCTCGGAACTCGGAACTCGGGACTCGGAACTGCTGAAGAAACTCGCCGGGAACAGCCAGGCGCGGAAGCGGCGCAGCGTGCTCGTGCACGGCACGCTGCTGGCCGATCCGGATTGGGCGGCGCTCGAACGCTACCTGCGCTTTCCTTCGCGAGCGCCTGATTACCGTTCCGGCCGCGCGCACCGCGCGTTCCTTACCTCCTTGAAAGAGCTTGACGCGCCGGAGGAACTCGGCGCGTTCGCTCAGGCTCTGCGCCTTGCGCTGGGTCATTCCGACCCTATCGAGACGACGCCACTGGATAAGGAAACTCAGACCGCGGCGCTGCTGGTGGCGGAAAAGTACGCACGCCCGACATGGAATCTGAGGCGCTGAAAGGAATTGCGGAGTCGGCTGAAAACGGGCCTCAAGGTTTGTTTTGGGCCCGCGAAGTGCGATACTGGGGTATTGGCGCGGTGATCGATCCTTCTTCCGCTGTGGCCCGTCGAAAGGCGACCGGCATGGCATCCTTGCGAACGCTGGCGCTCTCCGATCTGCACCTGGGCCGCGGTCATTCCTGCCTTCGCACCCCCGAACAGCTCGCGCCGCTCGTCGCAGGCTTCCAGCGCGTGCTGCTGTTGGGCGACATCGTGGACGAGTGGTATCTCGATCCGGCCGGGGCCGCCGAGTACGCCGCGCGCGTGGAGGCCGTCTGCCGCGCGGGCGGGGCGGAGCAGGTGGTCTGGTTCCGCGGGAACCACGATGCGAACTCGACGCGCGGCGCCGAGTACGTCCTGCTGGGCGGGGTGCTCTATCTCCACGGGCACGCGCTTTACCACCCGCTGCCGGGGCGCGGCGAGCCGGCGCAGCGGATGGCGGACCTCAACGCGCGCAAGTTCGGGCCGCGGCGCTTCGGGAGCCGGCGCGACAAGCCGCACTGGGCGTGGATCGAAAGCGCCTACGCGCACATCCCGCAGAGGCTCTGCGCGCCGGTGGTCTGGAATCCGGTCGTCTGCCTGAGGGCGCGGAAGCTGGCCGGGGAAATGGCCGGGGGCGAGCGCGTGCGCGCGGTCGTCTTCGGGCACACGCACGTGCCGGGGCATCGGCGCGCGGGCGAGCTGGACCTGGTGAACCTCGGCGGCTGGCTCGCCAACACCCGCGCCTGCGGGTTCGTCCGGGAAGGTTCCCGCGCGCAACTGCTGCGCATCCGCGACCGGCGCGGATCGCCGCGCTGGAGCGAGACGCTCTACGAAGGCCGGCTGGAGTAGGGCGCGGCTCAAAAACCGTGCTTTTGAGCACCGCGAGGGCCGCCTCGAGGTGCCGGTTGGTGCGCGAGCCTTCGGGCTCGGTGGGGCTCATCTCGACGGCCACGCGCCCGCGGTATCCGGCGACCTCGAAGATGCCCTTCACTTCGTCCAGCGGCATCTCTTCGAGCGCGCGCCCGCCCTTCTTGTAATCCTTGACATGGTATTGCAGCACGCGGTCGGCGACGGCGCGGGCGGAGGCGACGGGGTCGTCCCCGCAGTGAAGGCCGTTGGCGATGTCGTAGTAGACGCCGACGTTGGCGCGGCCGGCGAGCCCGGCGAGGCCTGCCACCGCCGCGGCGGTGTTGCGGTACTTGCTGGAAGGGATGTGCTCGATGGCCAGGCGCACGCCGTGCGGGGCGGCGTTGTCGGCGGCCTCGCGCAGGAAATCGGCGTACAGCTTGTCGAAGTCCGGGGCGTGTTCGCCGGCCCAGTTGGGCAGCAGCAGGACGTCGCCCCCGGCGATTTCGAGGGCCATGCAGGCGTGCGCGAGTTGTTCGAGTTCCAGGCCGCGGCTTCGCGCCTCCCGAAGGCGCGGGCCGAGGTCGGGGAAGGCTCCGTAGATGGCCGAGCGGATCGGGCAGCCGGTGCGGTCCCCCAGCGCGCGCAACTCCCGCCCGAAGGCTTCCGGGGCCAGGAAGTCCTCGGGCTTCCATGCCGGCTCGATGAAGTCGTAGCCCAGCGCATGGAGGGCGGACATCTTCGCTTCGAGGTTTTCGCCGGCGACGCCGCCGGCGCAGGCTCCGATTTCCATCGCGCGTGGTTCTCCGGGCGCCGCGTCAAAGCGGCCTTATCTAAGTTTCCTTCAGAATTTGGATCGCGCTTCGCGCGGATTTATTCAGTCACCACCCCTGCCCCTCCTCGGGGAGGAGGGGAAACGGCACAAAGCACGGGAAAACAACTCATGCAAGGCCGCTTAGAAGTCCTCTCCCAGCAGTTCCGCCAGCTTCACCAGCCGGCCGCCTTCCTCGGCGGAGCGGTTGGCGGCGAGGGTGACGGCGGCGGAAACCAGCGCGTCGCGGAAGTCGCTGCGCAGCAGCCCCGGCTGATCGTTGAGCACCGCGCGGACGAAGGCCGCGTCGATGCTGACGACCTCCCGCGGCGCCGGCGGGACGGGGTAAGCGTCTTCCGGCTGTACGGACAGGTTGTCGCCGTCGAGCGAGACGCGGGCGTTGGGGATCAGGAAGTGCATCCCGCCCAGGTAGCCTTTGCCCGCCGCGCAGCCGGTGCTGACGGTGGCCGAGGCGCCGCTGCGGAAGAGGAGCAGCGCGGCCTGCGCGTCGGGGATGGTCATGTTCGGCTCGCCGGGCAGCAGGCGCTTGAAGGAGTAGCTCGCCGCGACGGCGTCGATCTCGCCCATGACCCAGCGCAGCAGGTCCACCTGGTGGGTGGTCTGTTCGACGAGCTGCCCGCCGGACTGGTCGTAGACGCGCCACCACGGCGTGCCGGGCATGCCGCTCCAGCGGAAGATGTGCGCGGTGCCGACCGGCTTGTCGGCGAGGAAGCTCTTGAGGCGCATCGCGCCGGGCAGGTAACGCATGGAATACCCGACCTGCGTCATCACGCCGGCTTTCCGGATCGCCTTCCAGGCCTCCAGCGCCTTATCCATGTACAGGTTGACGGGCTTCTCGACAAAGAGGTGAATGCCCTTCGCGGCGGCGCGCAGCTCCACGTCGCCGTGGACGTGGGGCGGGACGCAGACGTAGAGCGCGTCGAGTTTGACCTCGTCGAGCATCTTCTTCGAATCGGTGTAGACGGCCGCGCCGAGGGGCTCGGCTTTGGCGCGGACGCGGGCCTCGTCGATGTCGCAGAGGGCCACGATCTGCGCCTCGGGGATGTCCACCAGGCGGCCGATGTGCGCGCCCGCGATCCCGCCCGTGCCCACGAATCCGATCCGAACGGTCCTGCCCATGCGGGTTCTCCTTGAAAGGGGAGCGGAAGAAAGGAGCGGTCCGCCGCTCCACACGCGCGGCTAACTCCGCGGCTTGCCGTTTCTTGGCCTTGGCGCGTCCACCGATTGTCGAACGACCAGCGCCGGTTGCAAGACGATCTCCAGGCGCATCGGGTTGGCGATGCGGCTGCGGTTGATGAGCGCCTCGACGGCCAGGTAGCCCAGTTCGAAGGCCGGCGTGCTGACGGCGGTGACGGCCATGCCGCGGCGCGCGCTGAGCACGAAGTCGCTGTAGGCCACCAGCGAGAAGTCGCCCGGGATCTGCAAGCCCTCTTTCTCGGCATAGCGCAACGCGCCGACGGCGAATTCCTCCTCGGTCGCGAAGAGCGCCGTGGGCGGCTCCTTGAGCGCCAGCAGGCGCTGGGCCGAGGCGGCGCCGTCCTCGCGCGAAAACTCGGAGCGCGCGATCAGGTCCGGGGGCAGTTTCACGCCGGCGTCCTTCAGGCCTTCGCGGAAGCCTTCGAGGCGCTCTTCGAAGAACTGAAAGCGCTTGGGACCGGCCAGGACGCCGACGCGCGCATGCCCGAGCCCGGCCAGGTGCTTGCCGGCCGCGTACGCGCCCCCGCGCTCGTCCTGCCGCACGGTCAGCTCCGCGCCTTCCAGTTTGCGATTGAGCGCGATCCACGGCAGCGGGAGCTTCGAGTCCAGCAGCAGCGCGTCCTCCTCGGCGTTGGAAAAGAGGAACAGCAGGCCCTTCACGCCGCCGCGCTTCAGGCGTTCCAGGTTTTCGCCCATCAGCACGCCGGCCAGTTCGCCGGCGGGGTAGGGCGTGAGGCTCAGGGTCAGGCCGCACTCCTGGACCTTGCTGAGCACGCCGGAGAAGACGTACGCGAAGTAGCCCACGGAGCGGTCGTGGAGCGCCGCGGCGTGGGTATCGGGGATATAGAGGAGCACGTTGCCGGCCGCGCCGGCCGGGGGCTCGAGGCTCGCGGCCTGCGCGGCGGCGGGCTCGGCGGCCTTGGCGGCGCGCGCGCGCTTGCCGCGGCGGGCCTTCTCGGGGCGGTAGTTCAGCGCCGCCGCCGCCGAGCGGACCTTCCGGCGCAGGTCGTCGCTGACGTCGGCCGAGCCCGAGAGCACCCGGGAGACCGTCGCCGTCGAGACCCCCGCCGCGCGAGCGATGTCGCGCACCCCGGCCATCCGCGCCTCCCGGCTTGAAACGTTGCAGGCGGAAATTGTTACGGAGCGCCCGATCCGGCGCAAGGCGAAGTCGAACCCGGTGCGCGCGCGCCGCACGTTGTACGGGGCGGGAAAACGACGATACTTCCGGCTTCATGGACGATGCGAACCGCGAGCCCGCGCTGGCCTGCCGCGGCGTGGAGAAGCGCTTCGGGGCCAACCGCGCCCTCGATGGCGCGAGCTTGACCGTGGCCGCCGGGACGATTCACGCGCTGGTCGGCGAGAACGGCGCGGGCAAGACCACGCTCATGAACGTCGTCTCGGGCCTGCTGCGCCCCGATGCCGGAACCCTGGAGGTCTTCGGGCGCGCGGCGGGTTTCCGCTCGCCGCTCGACGCCGTGGCCGCCGGAATTGGAATGGTCCACCAGCACTTCCTGCTCGCCGAGGCCCTGACGGTGGCGGAAAACGTGGCGCTGGGGCGGCGCGCTTCGCCCGGCGGCTGGCGCTTCCCGAAACGCGAGGCGGAGGCCGAACTCGAACGGCTGGCGGCCGAGACGGGGTTGTGCGTCGATCCGCGCGCGCGGGTCGCGGACCTGAACGTCGGGCAGCGGCAGCGCGTGGAGATTCTCAAGGCGCTCTCGCGCGGCGCGCGGATCCTGCTGCTGGACGAACCGACCGCGGTGCTCGCGCCGCCGGAGGTCGAGACGCTCTTCGGCACGCTGGCGCGGCTGCGCGAGGCCGGGCGGACCGTGGTGCTGATCACGCACAAGCTGGAGCAGGTCTTCGCGCTGGCCCGGGAGGTGACGGTCCTGCGGCGCGGACGGACGGTCTACCAGGGCGCGTTGCGGGAGCTAACACCCGCCGAACTGGCGCGGGAGATGGTCGGCGAGGCGCGGCCGGTCGCGCCGCCCGCCCCGCTCGAGCCCGGCGCGGCCGTGCTGGAAGCCGAAGGGCTGCGCGTGCCGGCCGGGCACGGCGCGGGCCTGAAGGACGCGGCCTTCACGCTGCGCGCCGGGGAGGTGCTGGGCGTGGCGGGCGTGGAGGGGAACGGGCAGGACGAGCTGCTGGCGGCGCTCTGCGGTCTCGTGCGCTTGCCCTCCGGGGCGCGGCTGCGCCTGAAGGGCCGGCCGAGATCGAGCGCGCGAGCGTTCGGGCGCGGGCCGCGGCGGGCTTGGCGGTGATCCCCGGCGACCGGCACCGCGACGGGCTGGTGTTGGAACTGACGCTCGCCGAGAACCTGCACCTGCGCGAGGCCTTCGACCGGCGCTTCGAGGCGGAGTTGGGCGGGCGCTGGACGCTCCATCCGGGGCGGCTGCGCGCGCGCGCGCACGCGCGGCTGGAGGCCTTCGGGGTCCGCCCGCCCGAGCCCGAACTGCCCGCGGCGGCGCTGAGCGGAGGGAACCAGCAGAAGGTCGTCGTCGCGCGGGAGCTGGCGCGCGCGCCGGCAGTGCTCCTGGCGTCCAACCCGACGCGGGGCCTGGACGTGGCGGCGGCGGCGGCGGTGCACGAGCGGATTCTCGCCGCGGCGCGCGCGGACGGCGCGGGCGTGCTGCTGGTCTCCTCGGATCTCGACGAGGTCCTGCTCCTGGCCGACCGCGTGGCGGTGCTCTACGACGGGGTATTGCGCGAGGTCGGCGCGCGCGGGGTTTCCCGCGAGGCCGTCGGGCGCGCGATGGTGGGCGCCTGAACCGATGGCAGCCGCATCCCTGCCGCCGCGTCCCGGCGCGGAGCCAAACCCGCGAGCCGCGTGGATGCTCGCGATCCTGCCGCTGGCGCTGCTGGTCCTGCTGGCGGTCGTGGTGAAGGCCTGCGGCGCCTCGCCGCGCGAGGCCTTTGGCGCGATGCTGCGCGGCGCGGCGGGCGGCGCGGTGGGTTGGGGGAGTCGCTTTCGCGCGCGGCGGTGCTGGGCTTCTCGGGGCTCTCCGTGGCGCTTTCCTTCCGCGCGGGGCTCTTCAACATCGGCGCCGAAGGGCAATTCATGGTCGGGATGGCCGCGGGGGCCGTGGCCGGCCTGAAGCTGTTGCCCGCCGGTGCGCCTGCCGCGCTTGCCGTTCCGACCGTGCTGGCGAGCGGCGCGCTGGCCGGCGCGGCCTGGTCGCTCATCGCCGGCGCGCTGCGGCAGTGGCGCGGTGTGAGCGAAGTAATCGTGACGCTGATGCTCAACGCGATCGGGATCCTGGCCGTGAAGCTGCTCACGAGCTACGACGGGCTGCTCAAGAACCCGCTGGAAGTGCACCAGCAGAGCGGGGCGCTGCCGCCGGGCGCGCAGTTCGACGGTTGGGGCGGGACCTCGTTCCACGCCGGGATCTTCCTGGTCCCGCCGGCGGCGGCGGCGCTGTGGCTGGCGCTGTACCGGATGCGCGCGGGGCTGAGCGTCCGCGCGACGGGGCTGAACCCCGAGGCGGCGCGCGCGTGCGGGATCCCCGTCGAGCGCGTGCGGCTGGCGGTCTTCGCCGTTTCCGGCGCGCTGGCCGGCCTGGGCGGCGCGATGACGACGATGGCGCTGGGCTACCTGCCCAACGAATCTCCCTACTCCGATTACGGTTACATGGCGATCGCGGTGGCGCTGGTGGCGGGCCTGCATCCGCTGGGCGTGTTGCCCGCGGCGCTCTTCTTCGGGCTGCTGGAGACCGGCGCGCAGTCGATGCAGCGCTTCACCGACGTGCCCAGCGAGGTCGTGTACCTCGTCGAGGGCGCGGTGATCCTGGCGCTGCTCTCGCGCGGGCTGAAACTGCCGGGGACGCGCCGCGCGGCCGGCGCGGCGGCCGCGGCCTCGGAGGCGGGCTGAACATGGATCCGGCCTTTCTCGAAGCCGTCGCGCGCGTAGGGACGCCGCTGCTGCTGGCCGCGCTGGGCGAACTGATCCTGGAGCGCAGCGGGGTGCTGAACATCGGGATCGAAGGGGTGCTGCTGAGCGGCGCGTTCTTCGGTTTCCTCGCGGCCTGGGCGACGGGCTCGCCCGCGGCCGGCGCGCTCGCCGCGCTGCTGGCCGGGGCGCTGCTGGCCGCCGCGCTGGCTTTCATGGTGCTGCGGCTGAAAGCCGACTCCATCGTGGTGGGCATGGCGCTGAACCTGGTCGCCTTCGGGATCACGGGAATCGGCTACGTGATCCTGGACGCACAGACGAAGGCCCACGGCGGCGTGAAACTGGTTCGCGCGCCAACCTTCGGCGCCATGCTGCCGGAACTGGCCGGCGTTCCGATCCTGGGGCCGCTGTTCTTCGACCAGAGCGCACTGACGTGGCTGGCCTTCGCGCTCGTGCCGCTGCTCTGGTACTACCTCGAACGGAGCGAACGCGGGCTGGAGCTGCGCGCGGTGGGCGAGCACCCCGCGGCGGCGGAGTCCAGCGGCATCGATGTCACGTGGTGCCGCTTCAAGGCGTGCCTGGCGGCCGGCGCGCTGGGCGGGCTGGCCGGCGGGTTTCTCACGATTTCGCAGACCTCGGCCTTCACGCCGAAGTGCACGGCCGGGCGCGGCTTCGTGGCGCTGGCCGCCGTGGTGCTGGGCCGCTACGGCGCCTGGGGCACGGCCGCGGCGTGCCTCTTTTTCGGCGCGGCCTTTTCGGCGCGCGATTACCTCCAGGTCAAGGGCTTGCAGGTCCCGTACGAGTTGCTGGAGATCCTGCCTTATGCGCTCACCGTCGCCGCGCTCGGGCTGAGCCACCTGCGCCGTACCGGCGCGCCGGCCGCGCTGGGAAAGCCATACGGATAATTCGGAATGCGGAAAGCGAGGCATGCCGGTACGATAAGCACCGAGGCCGCGGACTACGGCAGGCCTTCCGCAATAGCAGTCCGAATGCCGCATTTGAGGTTATCGATGCTCGCCCTCACCCGCCGCGTGACCTTCTCCGCCGGGCACATCTACCGCGGCGGCGGGCTCACGCGCGCGGAACTGGAGCGGACCTTCGGCGTCGCGGCCGAGCCCAGCGGGCACGGTCACGACTACGTGCTGGAGGTGACGGTCGAGGGCGCAGTCGACGACCGCGATGGAATGGTCGTAAACATCAAGGACCTCGACGCGGCGCTGAAGGACCTCCTCGCGCCGCTCGACCACCGCATGCTCAACGAGGCGCTGCCGGAGTTCCGCGACGGGGTACCGACGACCGAACGGCTGGCGCAGGCGCTCTGGGCGCGCCTGCCGAAGGCGCTCGGCGCCGCGCGCGCGACGGGCCTGCGCCTGGAGGAGCACCCCGGACTGTTCGTCCGCCTTTACGGGAAGGATCCGCAGATGGTCTACCTCACGCGCTCGATCGAGTTCGCGGCCTCGCACCGCCTGCACAGCGCGGCGCTGAGCGAGGAAGAGAACCGCCGCGTTTACGGCAAATGCAACAATCCGCACGGTCACGGGCACAACTACGTAGCCGAGGTCACGGTGGCCGGGGAGCCCGACCCGCGCACGGGCATCGTCGTGGACCTGGGGCGGCTCGAGGCGCTGCTCAAGGAGGAGATTGAAGAGCGTTTCGACCACAAACACCTCAACCTCGACACGCCCTACTTCAAAGATCGCGTGGCCTCGGCGGAGAACATCGCGCGCGCGATCTGGGAACTGCTCGAGCCGAAAGTGCCGGCCTGCCGGGAGGGCGGACGCGCGCGGCTGCATGCGGTGCGGCTGATCGAGACGGCGCGGAGCTGGTTCGACTATTTCGGGCCGCAGGGGCCGGCGCGCTGAATGGCGTCCGACGCGCCCGCGCCTGCTTCGGGTTCCGGCTGGCGCCAGCGGCTGGCGGACCTGCGACCCCGGGACTGGCGCGCCTGGGCCTGGGTTGAAGCCGGACTGCTGGCGCCGCTCCTGTGCCTGGGGCTCTTCCCGCGCTGGCAGCCCTACTACTTCGAGATCAACATCGACACGTCGTACGGGGTCCTGCTCGCGCGCGATTTCGCGGACGGGCGCGCGTGGGGGCGCGAGGTCGTATCGCATTACGGCCCTTACGGATTCCTCTACTGGAGGCTGTACCAGCCCGAAGTCCGCGCCTGGGAACTGGCCGGCGGCGCGCTGCTTGCGCTCGTCTTCGCCGTTTCAGCCTTTCGCGCGGTGCGCCGCGGCACGGCAAACCCGCTGGTCGGGGCGCTGTGGCTCTGCGCCTTCGCGGCCATGACCTGGCTGCCCCCGGACGCCTTCTTTTTTACGCTCGCGGCGTTCTACCTGGCGCTCTTCTTTACGAAGCTGGCGCCCGCCGACGGCGCGCCGCCCTCTCTGGGCGATCGTATCGAGGGGCATGTGCTGGCCGCGGCGCTGGGCTGGACGGGCCTGGTCAAGTTTTCTTTTCTGTGCTCGGGTCTCGCTTGTGTCGTATTCGCTTCGACTTACCTGGCCTGCCGGCGCCGCGCGCCCTGGCACCTCGCGACGTACCTGGCCAGCTTGCTCTGCTTCTGGCTGCTGGCGGGGCAGGCGCCGGGCGATCTGCCGGCCTTTTTCAGCGCGTGCTTCGAGATCGCGCGCGGTTTCGGCGACGCGCTGGGCACGGAGCCGGACCTCGTCGAAATGAACCTGTTCGCGCTGGGCGCCGTGCTGTGGCTCGGCGCGGTCGCCCTTCAAGAGCTCCCGCGCCGCGGCGCTTGGGCGCTGTTTCCCTGGTTGGGTTGGGCCGCCCTGCTGGCATTGATCTTCAAGGCGGGCCTGGTGCGGTCGCCGTCGCACACGCTGCGGGCATTTACTTGCCTGGCCGCGATCGCGCTGCTCGCTCCGGCGTGCTGGCCGCTCCGCACCGGGCCGGCCTGGCGCCACCTTCCCGCGCTGGCGGCGTGCGTGCTGTCATTGACGGGCCTGAACTACACGCTGGAAGCCAAATGGCGCCACACCCTGTCGCAGCACCTGGGCAAGGGCGCGGAGACGCTGCGCCAAGGCGTCGAGCAATGCGCGCGCGTGCTCGCGGGCGCGGACACGCACCGCGAGGCGTACGCGCACCACCTGAACGACCTTCGCGCGCGCCATCCGCTGCCGGAGATCCAGGGCGACGTGGACCTGTACCCGCTCATGCAAGGCCTGCTCGTGGCGCACGGGATGGAACGCCGCACCCGTCCCATTAACCAGAGCTTCCAAGCTTACACGCCCGGCCTGGCGGAGCGGAACGCCGCATTTCTACGCGGGCCGGACGCGCCTTCCACGGTGCTCTTCGACCTCGACCCTGTGGACGGCAGGCTGCCCGCGCTCGATGACGCGCTCTCGCTGCCCGAGATTCTCACGCGCTACGACCTGCGCGGGCGCGCGGAGCAGTACGCGCGCTTCGAACGGCTCCCCGAGCCGCGCTGGTTCGAGCACGTGCCGCTCGCCGAACGCGAAGCGCGTTTCGGGGAGTGGATCCCGGTTCCCTGGAGCGACGAGGCGCCGATCTGGGCGCGGCTGGAATTCGAGCCGACCTTGGGCGGGCGGGTCTTGGACGCGCTCTGGCGCCGCGCGCGGCTGAATCTGGAATTGACCTATGGCGCCGCGGAGGGACCTTCGCGCGCGGCGTTCCGGATCGTACCGGGCTGCGCGCGCGCGGGGTTCCTGCTCTCGCCGCTGCTCGATGCGAACTTCGCGGTCGGGCTGCTAACCGCGCCGGCCGCGCCGGGCATCCTGCAGGGCCGGCGCGTGCGGCAGATCATGATCCGCCCGGTCGGGGTGCTCGCCGATACGCCGGGCTTCCAGCCGGCCTTCAAGGTGTCGTTCCACGAGCTGCGGTATCCGCCGCAGCCGGGCGCCGGAAGCCTTCCCGAGGTCAAAGCCGCTTCGTTGAACGTCCTGGTGGACGGCCTGGAGGCCGGCGAGCGGCCCTGGTTCCAGGCCTTGCGAGAGCGGCCGCCGATCCTCCAAGTCACGCCGGCGGTCCGCATGAGCGTCGCGCTCCGGCGGGGACCGCATAAGGTGAGGATCGGCGCGGGCCTGCTTACCAACGAGAAGCCCGAGGCGGGACGGATGAGCTTTCGCCTGAGTTACCGGACGGCGGCCGGGGCGAGAACGGTCCTGGTCGAGACGTCGCGGGTTCCCGAAGGACGCGCCGAGGCCTCGGAGCCCGCCTGGCTGGAGGCCGAATTCCGCCTCGACGCGCCGGCGCGGCTGGAATTTTCCACCGAGAGCGCCACGCCGCATGCGCCGCTGCTGGGCTATTGGACCGAATTGGAAATCGAGTAGGCGTGGCGCGGGTTCAGACGATCTCGTCGTGAGGCGCGGGCCGCGCCGGGGCCTTGCCCATGAGCTTCTGCACCGCGAGGTAGATCCCGTACATCACAAAACCGACAATGACGGGCATCAGGATCGCAAAGTAGAACATGAACGGCGCGTCGGCCCATTCCGAGAACTGGGTCCACAGGCCGGTGAGCTTGAGCACGGCGAAGCCGATCGTAAACGTGAGGGCGGAGACGATCGCGCTCACGATCCACGGATGCGCGAAGTCCTGGCCGGCGGGCGGCATGCCGATGGGCGGCACCTCGTCAGGTCGGGCCGGTTCCTTGGCGGTGGGGTTCATGACCGCGCGTCTCCTGGTTCGGCTCTTGTGGGCCTTCAATCATGAATGACGGGTTGCGTCGGCGCTTTGGGCCGTGCTCTTCGTTGCGCTTCGGTTGGCGTATCTTCTCGATATGCCGCCCCTTCGCGCGCCACGATCACGACCAAAATCCCTCGACGCCACCTCGCCATTCGAGTTTAAAGGCCCACTTGCCTGCACTCTAATAATGGTAGTTCGGGCCGCGTCTTTCAAATAGCATATAAGTTCAGGGGATTCGGAGCCTTACGGATGGCAACCCGTTTACGACAGGCGCTCCCGCTGCTTCTGCTCAGCCTGGCCGTCGGGGCGGTCTGGAGCGCCGAGCCCGCGCCGGCCGAGCCCCGCCAGGACCTGACCATCGCGCTGAACGAAGACCAGGAACTGCTCCGGCAGACGGATCTGTTTCGCCGCGTCGTGCGGGAGGATGCCGGGGCGAAGGCCGAATGGAACCGGCTCGATGCGAACCTGCGCGCGCGCGCGCTGGCCCAGGTGCTACTGTACGCCAAGGAGGACCTGCGCCTGAAGGCGGCGGGCGAACTCGCGGAACTGACGGGCGACGACGATCCTTCCCGGCAGGCGCTGCCGGCCCTGGTCCGCGCCGCGCTGCGGGACGAGAACGAGGCGGTGCGCGAGGCCGCGTGGAAGCAGGTCGCCGCGCGCCACGCCGGCGAGGCGCCCAAACTGCTCGTGCCGCATCTGCGCGCGAAGGATCCGGAGGTACGGGGCCGCGCGGTGAAAGCCCTGCGCGCGCTCGACGCCCCGCGCGTCTACGAGGCCATCGTCGAGCACTGGCGCGAGAGCTGGGGAGCGGGCCCGCGCGCGTACATGTTCGTCGCGCGCCAGCAGGCTTACGTCGCGGATTACGAGATCAGCGGCGACAGCTACGACCCGGTCGTGCGGACCTTCCTCGTCGGCGCGGTGCTGGACGTGAAGCCGCTCCAGGCCTGGGCGGACCTTTACGTGATCAAATTCCTGCGCGAGGTCTCCGGGCAGGACGCGGGGAACGACCTGAAAGCTTGGCGGAACTGGTGGGCGGAGCGGAAGGGCAAGGATGCCCAGCCCGCCGCGCCGGGACGATGAGGATGAACGCATGCGCGTCGTAGCGGGCTTGATTCTCGCGCTGGCCGCCTGTGCGGCCAAGAGCGAAGAGCTGGTCATTGCGCCGGCGGCCGGCAGGGTCGAAGGCGGGCTGGCCGCCGCCCAGGCGTCCGGCGCGCCCGCGGCGCTCGATGCGGCGAACGTCCAGGAGGCCCTGGACCTCCTGCGCAAGGCGCAGGCCGGCGACGAGCAAGCGCAGCGCGCCTGGGAAGCGCGGCCGGCCGGCACGCGGGTGCGCGCCCTTGCGGCGGCGCTGGATGGCGGTTCCGAAGCGCTGCGCCGCCGCGCGGTGAAGGAACTGGACGGGCAGGAGCTTAGCGGGCTCGAGGACGAACTCGCGCGCGCGGCCGCGCGGACGGCGCTGGCCCGCGCCACGCTGCTCGAACCCCGGGAGGACCTGCGCGAGCGGGCGCGCGAGGCGTGGGTGGAGGAGGCGCGCGCCGCCGGGAAGCCCGCGCTGGAAGAGGTCGCGCAGGGCCTGCGAGCCGGCAACCCGGTCGAGGCCCGCCGCGCCTTCGAGGCCCTGAAGGCGGCAGGCGGCCGCGCCGCCGCGGAAGTGCTGGTCACGAAGGTCGTGCGCCGCTGGGGGCGCGGCCCGCGCGGGCATTTCATGTACGCGCTTCAGCGCAGCTATATCGCCGATTACGACGTTTCCGGCGCGGTCTTCGATCCGGTCATCAAGAGCTACTTCGAGGGCGTGGTGCTCGACAACCGCGTCCTGGGGATCGAGATCGTCGATTATCTCATCGAGTTCCTTCGGGCCGAGGGGGCCGGCGACGAGGTGCTCAAGAATCCCGCCGCGTGGCCCGCGTTCATCCAGGCGGAGCGGCCCAAGCCCGCGCGTTGAACCGCCCGCCGCCTTGCGTTAACCTGCGAGCATGCGCATCGGACTGCTTGGCCACAGCTATCACTGGGGCTACCATAAGCACGCCGCGGAGATCCCCGGCGCGCGGATCGTCGCGGTGGCGTGCGGGAGCCCCCGCGAGTCCCTGTCGCGCTTCGCGGAGACATCGACCGTCCCCGCCGACGCCGTGCGCTACGACGACGCCCGGAAGATGCTCGACGAGGCGCAACTCGACCTCGTGCAGGTCTACACGGATTTCACCGAGATGGGCGGCTGGATCCGCGAGGCCGCGCAGCGCGGGATCGCGACGATCGCCGAGAAGCCGCTGGCCTTCGACCTGGAAGAGCTCGCCCGCACCTGGGACGTGGTGGCCTCGACGGGCACTCCGTTCATGGCCATGCAGGGCACGCGGGGGCGCGCCGCTTTCGAGGCCGCGCGCGAGGCCGTGCGGGATGGCAAGGTCGGCACGCCCTACAACAGCTACCACCAGAAATCCTACCGCTGGAACGCGCGCCCAGAGACCTGGAACGACCGGAAGACTTTTCCGGGCTTTATCCCCTGGGTCGGGATTCATGCCTTCGCCTGGATGCACTGGGTTCTGGGCGAGGTTTTTACCGAGGTCGCCGGCTGGGACGGTTACGAAGCGCATCCCGAGGTTCCCGGTTGTGCCACGCAGGCCGGCGTCGTCTTCCGGCAGACTCACGGCGGCGTGGCGCTCGTAAGCATGGATTACCTGCGCCCCAAGGCCGCGCCGACGCACGGAGACGAGCGCATGCGCGTGGCGGGTAGCACGGGCGTGGTGGAAGTCTTCGCGGTCGAGGACCGCTGCGTGCTGATCGAATCCGAACGCGGCCCGCGCGAGATCCGACCGTCCGCGCCCGTCCAGGATCCGTACGTGCGCTTCGCGCTGAGCGTGCGGGGCGAGGCCGAGGCGCCGGTGCGCCCATGGGAGTGTTTCCGCGTGACCGAACTCGCGTTGAAGGCGCAGCAGGCCGCGGACACCGGCAAGAGCGTCCCGCTTACCCCGACGGCCTACCGCGACTGAGCCTTCCGGCCACGCCTTTAACCTGACCTCGCCGTGGCGTATGCTGGCCGCATGAGCGTGCGCGTCAAAATTTGCGGGCTTACGCGCGTCCAGGACGTGCAGGCGGCCGTTGCGGCCGGGGCGGAGGCGGTGGGCCTGAACTTCGTGCCCGGCACGCCGCGATACCTGGCCTCGCTTGAAAACGCCGGAAACCTTGTGCGGGCCGCCGGGACCGGGATCCTGAAAGTCGGGGTCTTTGCTAAGGCCGAGCCGGAGGCGGTCGTCCAGACCGCGGCCAGGGCGGGTTTAGACATCGTGCAGTTGCACGGCGAAGAAACCGCCGACTACGGACGTCGTCTAAGGGAGCGCCTCCCAGGGACCGTGCAGCTTTGGAAGGTCTACCGCGTCTCATCCTTGGAGGACCGCGCGCGGATCGACGGGGAAGACTGGCCCTGCGAGGCGGTTCTCCTCGACGCGCGTGTGGACGGGACCCTGGGCGGCACGGGCCGGACGTTCGACTGGGACCTTCTGGCCGGCTGGACGCCCCCGCGCGTGCTGATCCTGGCCGGCGGGCTGCATCCGGGCAACGTGGCCGAGGCCGTGCGCCGCGTGCGCCCGGTGTGGGTCGATACGGCCAGCGGCGTGGAATCGGCGCCGGGAGTGAAAGATGGCGCGAAGCTCCGCGCCTTCGTCGAGGCCGCGCGCGCGGCCTCCCGCTGAAGGAATCGACATGAAGTGTGTGCGCATTGGAATCCTGACCCTGCTGCTCGCGCTGCTTTCCGCGCCCGTGCTGCGCGCCGACACGGTGACCTGCAATGACGGGCGCGTCTTCGAGGGCGAGGTCCTGGAGGACGACGCGCAGAAGGTCCGCATCCGCACGCCGCAGGGCACGGTGACGCTGCCGCGCTACGAAGTGAAGTCGGTCGAGTACAAGGAATCGCCGTTCAAGGCGCTGCAGAAGCGGCGCGCCGGCCTGGCCGCCGACGACGCGGCCGGGCACTGGGAACTCGCTCAGTTCGCGATCGAGAACAACCTGAAGGTCGATGCCGAGCGGCTGCTGGCCGAACTGCGCGGGATGGCCAGTCCCTTTTACACCAAGGCCACGCGGCAGCTCGCGGACCTCTACGCGCCCAAGTACCCCAAACTCGCGGTGGAGTTCTACGACGAACTGGTCGAGAAGACCGGCGACCTGGAATGCAAGATCAAGGCCAAGGACCTGAAGCAGGAACTCGACCGCAAGCGCAAGGAGGCCTTCGAGCAGGCTCGGGAGTCGCTCCAGAAGGAAGAATGGGGCACGGCGATCGAATCCCTGCGCTACGCGTACACGCTGACGTACGCCGGGGTCGGCGTGGAGGGCGGGGGGCTGACGCAGGAGACGATCCTCTCGAAGCTCGCCGAGGTCCGCAAGGCGCTGGAAGACAAGGTCCGCGCGCGCGCGAAGTCCACGAGCCAGCCGGGGCAGCAGATCTCCGTCGTCTGCGCCGTCTGCGAGAGCCACTCGGGCTGGGGCGCCTGCGCCACCTGCCGCGGGTGGGGCACGGTGGAGCGGATCATCCCGGCCCAGATCACGCTCAAGGGCGTCATTCCCGAAAAGAAGGTGCAGGTCTCATGCCCAACCTGCGGGGGCGGGAAGAAGTCGCGCTGCCCGCAATGCAACGGCACGGGGCTGGACAACCAGAAGATCGACGCGCGAATCCGCTGGACGCTGAAGTCCATCGCCGACTCCGGATGGACGCGGAAGAACGACGACCCGCTCCGGGCGATGCAGGACGTGGCCGGCATCGTGCAGCAGAAGAAACTGGACCTGCCCGACGGCTACCAGCCGGACTACCCGACGTCCAAGGCGCTCCGCGCGCTGCTGCCCTCGGTCCCTCCGCCCAAGGAATTCGCGCGCGCCCCCGAGTTCAAGAAGCTCATGGACGAATGGCGCAAGACGCCGCAGCAGACGCGCGGGAATTACCTGTGCCATTACGCCTTCGAGGTCTCGCTCACCGCGGTGGCCGGGGCCGCCCCGGCCGCGGAGAACGAGGAGGAGGCCGGGCCCGCGCAGGATCTTGAAACTGCGCGCCGCACCGCGCCGGCGGCCACGCCGACCCTGGTCTCGGCGCTCCCAGCGGACTGGGACGGGCAGTGGGCGTGGATCGAGGCCGACTTCGACGGGGCCGATCCGGATTACAGCACCGCGCAGAAGGCGGCTTTCCGGGTCAAGAGCCCGCTCGTCCACAACCTCCATCCTTTCGTGTATCTCCCCGAGGCCCAGAAGGCGCATGCCGCGGCCGCGCAGGGTGAACAGGCCGGTGAGGCGCTGAAGCTACTCGCGGGCAAATACGACTACGCCGAACTGGGCAAACTGGCCGGCGAACTGAAGCCCGGGCAGCGCCTGCGCCTCTTCGGCCGCGTGCTCTTTCGCCCGTCGCGCGACCCCGAGACGGCGCTTGAGGTTTGGTCGGTGGATGTGAGCGCCGATCCGGAGACGCTCAAGTTGCTCGCGCTCGTCCGGCAGCCCGTGACCTTCAACTTCGAGGACACCGCGCTGGGCGAGGCCGTCGAGCTGCTCGCGCTGCTGACCAACACGAAGATCAAGGTGGACGTGCCCAAGGATGCCGACGTGACGCTCAACGCCCGCGTCACGAAGGCGCCGCTCGCGCAGGCCATGACCGAGATGCTCAAGCCCGCGAACCTGGCCTGGGTCTTCGACGAGAAGGGCGAAGGGCTCAAGGTCGTGCAGACCGCCTCGGCGGAGGATCGGCAGAAGGTCGAGCAGGTGCTGCGGCGGCTGAAGTGAGATGCCGCTCAAGCGTTCAGCGCAACTCCGCAAAGCGCTTCCTCGATCGCGCGCAAGAAGGTGGCCCGATCGATGGGCTTGGTGATATAGGCGTCACAACCGGCCTCCAGGCACTCGCGGCGATCGGAGTCCAAGGCGCTGGCCGTCAGGGCGACGATCCGGCCCGCATAGCCTTCGCCGCGCAGTTTCCGGGTTGCGGTCATGCCATCCATCTCGGGCATGTGCATGTCCATCACGACCAGATCGTACGGCGTCCGTTCCGGCGTCCCTGCCGTGGCGGCGCGAACGGCTTCCGAGCCGTTGGATACCGCGGTGACATGCGCCCCCGCGCTTTCGAGGATGATTGAAAAAAGCTTCTGGTTCACGCTGTTGTCCTCGGCAAGAAGGATTCGCGTACCCCGCATGCCCGGTCGGTCCGCGCTCTTGCCGGACGCGGCGGGATCGAGCGGCAGCAGGTGCTCCGGGGCCTTTTGCAGCATCAACGTGGCGAGGAAGCGGCTGCCGGCTCCCAGTTTGCTTTCCACGACGATATTGCCGCCCATGAGTTGCGCGAGTTGCCGGCTGATCACCAGGCCCAGGCCCGTGCCGCCGTACTTGCGAGTGGCGCCGGATTCGGCCTGCTGGAAAGGCTGGAAAAGCGATTTCAAGTCGGATGGGGCCATGCCGATGCCGGTATCTTCCACCGCGATCTCGAGCTGGAATTTCCGTTCTTCCGAAAGCCCGTTCGCGGGCGCCGCCGCGACGCGCACTCGGACCTCGCCCCGTTCCGTGAACTTGATCGCATTCGCCGCGAGGTTGTTCAGGATCTGGCGCAGCCGGGTCGGATCGGCCGAAACGACGCGGGGCACCGCGGGATCGCACTCCAACTTGAACTCTATGCCCTTGCGCCGCGCGGCCAAGGCCATCGACTCGCGGAAGTCCTCGAACAAGGCGATCAGGTCGAAGACCTTGGGTTCGAGACTGAGCATGCCCGCTTCGATCTTGGCTTGATCGAGGAGCCCGTTCACCATGTCCAGCAGGTGCCGGCAATTCTCGGTCACCGTGCGCAGCATGGCTTTTCCGCCGTCCGCATCGAGCGCGCCGCGACTCAGCAGATCGGAGTACCCGATGACGGTGGTGAGCGGAGTGCGCAATTCGTGGCTCATGTTGGCCAGGAAACGGCTCTTGATTCGGGCGGCTTCGAGCGCTTCGTCGCGCGCGGCGATCAAGGCCTCGTTGGCTTTGCGGAGTTCCTCGGTACGCCCCTGGACCAGGGTTTCCAGGCCTTCCTGGTAAGCGCGTTGCTCCAGGCGCATGCGGTGTTTCTCGGAGAGGGCGGACGCGAGCTGCCGGACCTCGATGCAGTCGAAGGGTTTCTTGAGAATCTGCCAGCGGTCGTTGCGGCCGAGGCGGGCGACGGTCTGGCTCCAGGAGTAATCCGAGTAAGCCGTGCAGATGACGATTTCCAAATCGGGTTCGACTTCCCAGAGCTTGAGCGTTGTCTCCACGCCATCCCAACCGGGCGGCATGCGGATGTCGACGAATGCCAGGGCGTAAGGCCGGCCTTGCTCCTTCGCGGCTAGCACTTTTTGCAGGCCTTCCTGTCCCTGCGCGGCAGTGTCCACCTCGAAGCACATTTCATCGAGGGACTCCGCCGATGCGCCGAAGAGCGCGGACTCCAGGTCCGCCAGTTCGGGGCTCTCGGCGGCCCGTCCCGACAGGATCTTCCTGAAGTCGTTGTGGATCGAAAGATTGTCGTCCACGACCAGGATCCGGGGCCTTAGAGTGCCGGGCATGAGCTTTCCTCCGATACGGTGTACTTGAGCGGCATTTCAAGGCGGAAGCAGGCGCCGCGGCCCGGTCCGTCGCTCCGCGCGCTCAGGCTCCCGCGCATTTCTTTGGCCACCAGCGCGCAGGAGTGCAGGCCGAAGCCATGCCCGCCGCTGCGCGTGGAGAAGCCATACGAAAAGATGCGCTGGAAGTGATCTTCCGAGATGCCGACTCCATCGTCCTCCACCTCGACGAAGGCCGCGTCCTCTCCGTGCATCCCGATGCGCAAGGTCATGTGCTTGGCGGCTCGTCCCCCGTCGTCGAGCGCGTACTTCGCATTGCGGATGAGGTTCACGAGCACCTGGATGATTTTGTGCTTGTCCACCTCAACGACCGGATTGGACTCGAAGCACCGGATCACCTGCACGTCATGCCGGGCCATGGCGGCCGCGTTCATGCGCAAGGCATCTTCGACCAGGCTGCCCAGCGCGACCGGCTCGACGATTCCGCAAACCTGGGCGTAGGACTGCTGCATGCTCACGATGTCCTTGATATGGTCGATATTCTTGGAAAGGCTCTCCAGTTCGCCGAGCATTTCCTTGCGTTCGCTTTCGAGGCCTTGGCCGAGTTGGTCGAGATACGTGGCAACCTGGCGGCCGCGCTCGGGGGCCGCGAAGTATTCGGGCAGGCGGTCCTGGTGTTCCTTCAGCAAGGCCGCCACCTTGCCGACGCCGTTTGCCTTGGGACGGCGCAGCAGGTCGCTGATCAGATTGGATGAGACGTTTACGCTGGTCAGGACGTTGCCTACGTTATGCAGCACTCCGGTCGCTACCTCGGCCATGCCGGCGCGCCTGGACGTTTCCATCATTTCCTTCTGGATGCGCTTCAGTTGTTCTGCGGCCAGTTTGCGTTCCTCGATTTCCCGATACAGCAGTTCGTTGGACTCCAGCAGCAGGCTCGACTGCGCCTCCAGTTGCGCGCGGCTTGCGTCCACGGCATGCCGCCAGCGCCGCATTCGCCGGAGCATCAGGATCCAGAAGCCGGCGAGGACCAGGATGGAGCCGAAGACCAGCACGATGTTCTGGGTGGCCTGGCGGAGCTGGGCGTTCAGCGCCGTGTCTACGGCGGCATGAAGCTCGGTGTCGAAAGTCCGCATGCCCTCGGCGTAGCTTTTCTTCTGCGCGCGGTATTCCATTCCGTCCAGCAGCGTCCAGGCTTCATGGGATCTGCCCGCGCGCACCAAGTCGAACGCACGGAGTTCCAGGGCGACCAGGCGCATGTTGGCTTCGTCGGTCAAGCGCGTGGCTTCGGAGCCCTTGGCGCTTGGGACCAGCGACTTGGCTTCCTGAATCGCCCGATCCAGCTCCGGCTCATGCGCTCGATAGCGGTTCTCCCAGGCGGGATTGCCGGTAAGCGCCGCCATGCTTGCCGACATGGTCAGGACTTCGTCCAGATGCACGATTTTCCCTCTCAGCTCGGCGATTCGAAGGTCGCGGTTCACCAGGGTTTCGAGGGTGCGGTACGAGTGCCAGGCCGAGCCTGCCATCCATGAAAAGATGATCGCGGGAAGCACGACCAGCAGCACGAGCAGCGCTTGCGGGTGCTTATCGACCGTTGCCGTCGCTTCTCGATGCATCTCTAGGCCCCCTTTCTTTCGCAGGCCCCATGGCATTCCGAACACGAGGCCCATTCAAACCGGCCGGCGCCCGGAGTGGCCTCATCAGGCGGGCTACACGCTTCGATGCCGGCAGGGCATGCCGGAGACCTATCGATGGCATCCCACGAAGGTCTCAACAGGCCCCCGCATTTCTGAACGGAACTCATCGGTGCTGCTCCCTGAGCCATCCTGTTTTCCGGACACCGTCCGAGAGCGAATACAGTCAGTCACTGGCGCCGCGCTTGACTAACGTTCCCGCATTCCGGTCTTGGAGGTGAACAAATTGCGGGCCAATTTAGGAATTTCAGCTTCGTGCGACGAGCCACCTCCGGCAGAGGTCCTAACCGATGTCAAGTCATGGAGTTTCTTAAACACTGAACAATTCGGGCGAAGCCCTTGCCATCGGTGCGTTGTCGGTGTATTAGTTCCTATAGATGCAATGGAGTTGCAATAAATGCAACAGGTCGGCCACCCGCCCACCGAAGGCCATCAGACCGTCGAAAGAGCGTTCGAGGTTCTTGAGGTCCTCGCCGCGGAGGGTCCGCAGGGCGTTACGGGGCTCGCCGCGCGCCTGGGGCTCGAGAAGAGCACCGCCAGTCGCCTGCTGAAGACGCTCGGGGGCCTGGGCTACGCGGTCCAGAACGGGCCGCGCGGGACGTATCAGCTTGGCCCGCGCGTGCTATTCCTCGCCGAGCGCTACCTCGACGAGAACCGGCTCGCGCGTGAGGCCCGGCCGGTGCTGAAGCGCTTATCGCAGGAGGCCCGCGCGAGCGCGCATCTGGCGCGGCAGGTGGGCGCGCAGTTCCTGGTGGTGGCGAAGGAGGCGAGCCCCGAGCAGATTCAGGTCGCCTCCGAGGTCGGCGCGCCGACCTCGCCTCACGCCTCGGCGCTGGGCAAAGTCCTGCTGGCCGCGCAGGCGCCCGCCGCCCGGCGGGACTTCTGCGTATTCCCGTTGCAGCGCTTCACCGAGAAGACGCTCGTCGAGCCCCGCGCACTCGAGGCGGAACTGGAGGCCGTGAGCCGGCGCGGGTATGCGCTGGAGACAGGCGAAGAGCATCCGGGCGTCGGCTGCATCGGCGCGCCGGTGCGGGACGCCGGGGGGCACTGCGTGGCGGCGCTTTCCATTTCCGGTCCGATCCAAGGCACGCCGTTCCGGCTGGACAAGGCGCACATTCGGATGCTGACGGATGCCGCGGCTGAGCTTTCCCGCCGCATGGGGCACGGGAACGGGCCGCGCGAAGACTAGGAAAGGAACGACATGACGACGCAGGTCGCGGCGCGCGCCGGGAGCGCGCGCAACTCCGCCGAGATCAACCGCCTGGGCGAGACGCACCTCGCCGGCGGGGTCGTCTCGCTGAACCGCAAGGTCGATCCGGCGCTGGTCTTCGTCCGCGCGCGCGGCTGCCGGCTCTGGGACGCCGAAGGGCGCGAGTACCTCGACTACCATGCGGCCTTCGCTCCGCATCTGCTCGGGCACAACGATCCGGGGATCAACGCCGCCGTGGCGCGCGCGATGGAAGACGGCTGGTCGCTGATGGGCGCGGGCACCACGCCCTGGGAGGTCGAATTGGCGCGGCTCTTGCGCGAAGCCGTGCCGAATCTGGAGCGCGTTCAGATCACCAACACCGGCAGCGAGGCCACCGCGCACGCGATCCGCCTCGCCCGCGCGCACACCGGCCGCGAAGACCTGCTGCTCACGCTGGGCGGCTACAACGGCTGGCACAACGAGGTTGCTCGCGCGGTAATGCCCTCGCTGGAGCAGGTCGGCCCGCGCGTCAGCCCCGGCGAGTACCGCTGGCTGCCGCTCTCCGCCGGCATCCCCGCCGCCTCGCGCCGCAGCCTGCATCTGGTCAACTTCAACGACTTGGACTCCGTGGAGTACGTCCTGCGCCGGCACGAGGTCGCCTGCGTGCTCACCGAGCCCGTCCTGCAGAACATCGGGATCGTCAAGCCGCAGCCGGGCTACCTGGAGGGCCTGCGCGCGCTCTGCGACCGCTACGGCGCGGTACTGGTCTTCGACGAGGTGAAGACGGGTTTCCGCAGCGCGCTGGGGGGCTACCAGTCGGTCTGCGGCGTGAAGCCGGACCTCTCGGTCTTCGGCAAGGCGCTCGCCAACGGGTATCCGCTGGGCGCGATCGGCGGGAAGCGCGAGCTGATGGAGCTCTTCGCCGCCGCGGAGGCCAGCAAGCGCGTGCTGATTGCCGGCACCTACAATGCGCATCCGTTCACCTGCGCAGCGGCCATCGCCACCTTGGAACGGCTCATGGCGGAGCACGGCGCGGTCTACAAGCAGCTTGAGGCCCGCACGGCGAGGCTCTGCGCGGGACTGGAAGAGACGTTCAACGCGCGCGGCGTGAAGGCGGCCGTCTCCAGGAACGGCTCGGCTTTCTGCGCCTACTTCATGGACCACGAACCTCGCGACTGGCACGACATCCTCGCGCATCACGATTTCGAACTCGACAGGCGCCTGCGCCTGGCCGTGATCGAGCGGGGCATTTACCAGTTCCCGATGCCCTGCAAACAGGGCTCGGTAAGCGCCGCGCATGGGGACGCCGAGATCGACCGGACGTTGGAGGCGACGGCAGAAGTCTTGAAGGGCTTGGTGAACCGTGAACAGTAAACAGTGAACGGTGAACTGGACTGAAAACTTGGGAGCCGTCACCGTTCACTGGTAACTAAGCCTGACGGCACTTGAGCATGACTAAAGCCGCGGAGCTGCGCAGCTCATGAAGATCACCGCCATCGAGACGCACGTCTGCCACGCGCGGATGCGCAACTGGGTCTTCGTGAAGGTTCTCACCGACCAGGCCGGACTGTACGGCTGGGGCGAGGCCACGCTGGAGTGGCACACGCGCGGCGTCGTCGGCTCCGTCGAAGACCTCGCGACGCTCCTGATCGGCGAGGATCCCACGCGCGTCGAGCACCTCTGGCAGACGATGTACCGGCAGCATTTCTGGCACGGCAACGGGATCGTGCGCGGTACGGCGATCTCCGGGATCGACCTGGCGCTCTGGGATATCCTCGGGAAGTTCCACGGCGTGCCCTGTCACAAGCTCTGGGGCGGGCCGGTCCGGGATTACGTGCGGCTCTACACGCACCTCGGCGGTGGGCGGATGGAAGCCTTCTACGAGACCTCGCCCGCCGACGCCGGGCGCTTCGCCGAGCTTGCGCGGCAGGCCGTCGAGGAAGGCTTTAGCGCATTCAAATCGATGGCGGTGCCCGAGACGCTGCCGCTGGAGGGGCTCAAGCCGGTGCGCTATGCCGAGGCCTGCGTGAAGGCGATGCGCGAGGCCGTCGGGGACGGCGTGGACATCATGGTCGATTGTCACGCGCGGCCTTCGCCGGCGATGGGGCTGCTCTTCGCCAAGGCGCTTGAGCCGTACGGGCTCTACTTCTTCGAGGAACCCTGCTGGCCGGAGTGCATGGAGGAGATCGCGGCGATCCAGCGCGCGGTCGCGACGCCCATCGCCACCGGCGAGCGGCTGGTGGGCCTGGAGGCCTTCCGCGACGCCTTGGAGCGGCGCGCCTGCCGCGTCCTGCAGCCGGACATCACGCATTGCGGAGGGCTCACGCAGGCCCGGCGCATCGCCGCGCTGGCCGAAGCCTACCGCGTCGCGCTCGCCCCGCACAACCCACAGGGCCCCGTCAGCACCGCCGCCTCGCTGGAGTTCGGCTTTGCCACGCCGGGGTACGCGATCTGCGAGAGCGTCCACAACGACGTGCCCTGGCGCCAGGAGATTGTGAAGGAAGGCTTCACGGTCGAGCCCAAAGGCCGCATCGTCCGCCCCAACACGCGCCCGGGGCTGGGCATCGAGATCGACGAGCGCGAAGTCAGGAAGCATCCGTTCCAGCAGGAGGTCCTGCAGCGGAGCTTCAATCCGGACGGCGCGGTGACGGATTGGTAAGCGGAAGGCCGGGAGCCGGGACGCCTCGGATTCGAGGGAGCGAGTGACGATGTACAGCGGGCAAGTCGCCATCGTCAGCGGAGGGCTGGGGGACATCGGGCGCGCCATCGCGTTCGAGTTCGCGCGCAGAGGCGCGTCCGTCGCCGTGGGCGACCTGCGGGAACCCAAGGCTGCAAGCGGGCTGCTGGCGGAACTCGAGAGCCATGGCGCGCGCGTCCGCTACGACCGCGTGGACGTGACCGACTCGGCAGCCGTGAACGCCTGGGTCTCTGCCGTCGAGGCCGCCCTGGGCGCGCCGTCGCTGGTCGTGCCCAACGCGGCCGTCGTAACGCTCGGTCAAGCGCTTGAATTCGAGCCCGCCGCATGGGCGCGCGAACTGCGCGTGAATCTCGACGGCGCGTTCCATCTCGCGCAAGCCGCCGCGCGCCGCCTGCGGGACCTGAAGCGCGCGGGCCGAATCGTCTTCGTGGGCAGTTGGGCGGGGCACGCGCCGCACACGAGCATCCCCGCGTATTGCGCCGCGAAGGCCGGGCTGCGCATGCTGATGAAGTGCCTGGCCGCGGAACTCGCGCCGCACGGCATCCTCGTCAACGAGGTCGCGCCCGGCTGGGTGGACGCGGGATTGAGCGGCCGGCTCTTCGACGCGAACCCCGGATCGCGCGAGGCCGCGCGCGCGCGCGTGCCCGTGGGCCGGTTGATCGAAGCGGCCGAAGTTGCGCGCCAGGTCGCGCACCTCTGCGATCCCGAGAATCGCCACATCACGGGCAGCGTGCTGCTGATGGACGGCGGGCTCTCGCTGGTCGCACCGGCCAGCTCGGCGCGCGGAAAGGCGGAAGCATGAACGCATCGCAGGGGGAAAGGAGGGCCGCCGCGACCGAGAAGCTGCCGCAGCTCTTCATGCTCCGGCCTGCCCTGGACGGCCTCCCGGCGCTCGACCTGCCTGCCGGCTGCACGCTTCGAACCTTCCGCAAAGGCGATCAGGGGGCCTGGAACGCGATGATGGACGCGGCCTTCGAGCGCAAGCCCGGCACGACCGATTTCGAGAAGGCCATGCGGGCCGATCCCGAATTCCGCCCCGAGCGCGTGCAGATCATCGAGCGCGCGGGCGAGGTCGTCGCGACGGCCTCGGCCTGGTTCAACGCGCGTTACGGCCCGCACGCCGGCTACGTGCATTGGGTCGGGACGCATCCGGCGCACCGCGGACTGAAACTGGGGCACTGGGCCAGCGTTGCCGCGCTGCAACACATGAAAAGGGAAGGCCGGCGCGTGGCGGTCCTGCATACCGACGATTTCCGGCTCGCCGCACTGAAGATTTACCTCGCGCTGGGCTTTGGCCCGTGCGTGCATCACGAGAGCCACCGTGCGCGCTGGCCCAAAGTGCTGGCCGCATTGTCGTGGCCGGAGCGATTCGAGCCGGCGCTGAATGGGGATCTGGTTACGTTCCCGCTGGCGTAGCCGGTCGTGCGGCATGGATGGAGCGAACGATGAGCTCTAAGACCCCGGCGCCTTTCGAGCATCCGGCCTTCCAAGGCCGGATCGGCGTGGCGCGGCGGGAGATCACCGCGCCAGTCGGCATCCACGCGCGCAATTGGGGCGCGGCGAAGCACGACGCGTGCGAAGGCGTGCACCGCCCGCTCTTCGTCACCGCGCTGGTCCTTCAGGCGGACGGCGGCGGCGAGCCGCTCGCGCTGCTGGCGCTCGATCTTATCCATGGCGGGGATCTCGATAACCCGCTCGTCACGGCCGCGCGCGGCGCGCTGGGGCTGAACGCGTCGCGCGTGATGCTGGCATTCTCGCATACCCATGCCGGGCCGCGCTGGGAGCCTTCCGGAGAGGATGTGCCGGGCGCGGAACTCGTGCCGGCTTACGGGCGCTGGCTTGCCGAGCAGGTCGCCGAGGCCGCGCGTGAGGCCCGCGCGAACCTTCAGCCGGCGACGTTGGAATTTCACTATGGCCGCTGCGGGCTGGCCACGAACCGCGATCTGCCCGATCCTGCCGCGGCGCGGCTCCTTACCGGATTCCATCCGGCCGGCGAGGCCGACGATACGCTGTTGGTCGGGCGCGCCAGCGGCGACGACGGGCGCGTCCTGGCCACGCTCGTGAATTATGCCTGCCATCCCACGACCTTCGCCTGGCAGAACAGGCTGCTCTCGCCCGACTGGGTCGGCGCGATGCGCGAGGTCGTCGAGGGCGCCACCGGCGGCGCGCCGTGCGTCTTCCTTCAAGGCGCCTCGGGCGAACTGGCCCCGCGCGAGCAGTACACCGGCGATCCGGAGATCGTGGACCGCAACGGGCGCCAGGTCGGACACGCCGCCGCCGCGGCGCTGGAAGACATGCTTCCGCCCCGCAAGCGTCTAGTTTTCGACGGCGTTGTCGAGTCCGGCGCGCCGTTGGCCGCATGGAGGCGCGAAACGTGCGAGCCTTCGCGCGCGCTGGAGGCCGGGCAGCTTGATCTGGAGTTGCCGATCAAGCCCGATCTGCCGGGAGCGCACGAGATCGAGGCGCAGATGCGCCGGACCGAGGACCGCGCGCTGCGCGAGCGCCTGCGCCGCAAACTGGCGCTGCGCAAGCGGCTGGGGGAGGGTTCGAGCTTCCGCGCGCCCGTCTGGGTCTGGCGCGTGGGCGATGCGGTCCTGGTCGGGCAGATCAACGAGGCGTATTCGGCGTTCCAGCGCAGCCTGCGCGCGAGCTTTCCCCAGCGCGCCATCGCGGTCATGAACGTCGTCAACGGGAGCATGGGGTATCTGCCGCCGCGCGAGCTGTACGTCCACGACCTCTACACGGTCTGGCAGACGCCGTTCGCGGCGGGGAGCCTGGAGCGGCTCGTTGAGGCCGGCAGCGCGGCGGTGGGGAAAATGGTGAACGGCGGCGGGCAACGGTGAACTGGGCCGTATGCGAGAATCGCATGCAGGCTTGAATCCAAGGAGGCTCTTCCATGGGCATTTCCATCGGTCTGGTCGGGCTTGGCGCGTTCGGTTCCGCGTTTGCGGCGCTCTACAAGGCGCATCCCTGGTGGACCGGATCGGCCTATGCGACCGGGAGCCGGAGCGGATCAAGCGCTTCGCACAGGACCCGTTCTTCGCGGACAAGTTCAAGGAGGGCGGCGCCTACGCGAGTTTGGATGAGATTCTAAAATCCGACCTCGACGCGCTGGTCGTGATCACGCAGCCGTGGCTCCACGCCTCGCAGTGCATCCAGGCGATGGAGGCCGGCAAGCACGTCTACAGCGCCGTGCCCATCGTCCAGCTCCCGGATGCCGACGAAATCCTCGACTGGTGCGACAAGCTGGTGCGGACGAGCAAGCGCACCGGCATGAAGTACATGCTGGGCGAGACCAGTGTATTTCACCCCGAGGCCATGTACGCGCGTCGAAAGGCGCGCGAAGGCGCCTTCGGGCAGTTCGTCTTCGCCGAGGGGCAATACTACCACGACGTGGACAGCCCGAGCTGCAACCTGCGCAAGGTCCAGGAACACCGCCTCGCCAGCGCCGCCGGACGGGAATGGATCGAGTTGAAAAAGTCCTATGACGCGCGCGGGGTCAAAGGCGGGCCGATGCACTACCCGACGCACTCCATCGGCGGCCCGATCAACGTGATGCGCACCCACGCGCTCAAGGCGAGTTGCATCGGCTTCAAGGCGCCGGAGGGCGACGAGTGGTTCGCGGGCGAATTCGGGAACGAAACCGGCTTTTTCACGCTGGCCAACGGCGCGACCATGCGCATCAACGAGTACCGGCACATCGGGTTCCACGGCGAGGAGGACTTCAACCTGTACGGCACGCTGGGCAGCCTGCGCGCCGGGAACTGGGTGGACAAGCAGCGCGAGACGAAGCTGACCGTGGAGGAGATGCGCGACCCGCTACCGCCCGAGGTTTACGACGCCTTTTACCGTGCGGTGAACCGCAAGGACCCGCCCAAGGACAGAGTCGGATACCACGACGAGGACTTCGAAGCAAAAAAGGCCGACCGGCGCGTCTACGGCGGCCATCGCGGCTCCCACGCCTACCTCGTCCACGAGTTCGTTACGGCCGTCGCCGCGGGCCGGCAGCCGCTCGTCAACGCCTGGGAGGCCGCGCGCTTCATGGCTCCTGGCGCGGTGGCTCACAAGTCCGCGCTCCGGGACGGCGAGTGGCTCACCGTTCCCGATTGGGGCGCCGCGGAAGGCTGCGCGGGGTAAGCCCTCGCGCGATCGGGACTTCAGGCGCACCGCTGGAGAGCCAAGCGCCGGCGGGGCGCTTCACCAGCCAAAGATCCGCTTGAAGAAACCCGGGCTGCGGGCGCGCACCTTTTCGCCTTTCAGGAAGCGGTCCAGATCGTCGGCGAATTCCGCGGCGCTGGCGTAGCGCTCCCCCGGATCCTTTCTCAGGCTCTGCATGGCAATGTTCTCGAGGGGCTTGGCGACTTCGGAGAGGACCTGTGAGGGCGGCGGAGGCTCCTGTTCGACGACCATCTTCATCAGGTCCCCGGTGAGTACGCCCTGGTACAGGCGCGGGAACGGCGGCTTGCCGCAGAGTAATTCGTAGAGGATCGCGCCGAGGCTGTACACGTCCGAGGGCGGCTGCATCCGCGTGGGCTCGGCCTTCACCTGCTCCGGCGACATGTAACAGAGTTCGCCGAAGGGCACGCCCTTTTTGGTCGCTTCCGATTTCGTCTCCATCAGCCGCGCGATGCCGTAATCGGTAATCTTCGCCTCGCCGTCCTCGGTGAAGACGATGTTGGTGGGCTTCAGGTCGCGGTGGCAGATGCCCTTCTCGTGGCCGGCGTGGAGCGCGCGAGCCAGCTTTCCGATCGTGGCCGCGGCCCACTTGGGATCCTGCGGGCGGCCGGCGGTCCGCTTGGCTAGATCGCCTCCAGCCAGGAATTCTTGCGCCACCTGCGGATTGTCGCGGTAACTGCCGACCGCGAAGACCTGCGCGATGTTGGGGTGTTCCAGGTAGGCGGCCGACTCGATGTCGGACTTGAAGCGCCCACGGTCCTCCTCCCCGAAGGCCGGAAAGTCCGGGGTCGCGAGGATCAATTTCAAGGCCATCGGGCGCTTTAGGACATTGTGGCGAACCCGGAAGACCGCGCCAAGCGGTCCGTTCCCGATCTTACCGATGAAACTGTATCCGCTGACTTCCGGCATCTCATCTTCGTCGATCGGGCGCGCCTCGACTCGGCCGGGAGACGGAGGAGGAGAAGGCGGCGTTGCGGGCGGCGTCGGCGCGACCGTGACAGGCTCGAGCGCCTTCGACTTCGGCACCTTGACCGGGACGCGGGTTTCGTCCTTGTCCACTTTCTTCGGCGTGGGCTTGATCTCGGAGGCGAAGGGCGTGTCGGCCAGCGGCGGTGTGGCGGGCGTCTCCGACTCCAGCGGCGGCATCGACCGGCCAGGGCGCTTCTCGTCGGTCGCCGAGACCACCGTGCTGATGTTAGCCGGACTGGGTGGCATCTGTCCGGGCCGCACGCGCTCGGAGGCGTCGGGCGTCTCCGTCGGGAACGCCCCCATCATGGTGGGTGGCACCAGATCGGAGCGCTGGTCCTTGGGCGCGACCTTCGTCGTAGGCGGTTCGGGCGCCTCCGATTTTTCCGAGCGCACCGTAGTCGGAGGCAGCAACTCCTCGGCCAGCTTGTTCCGGTCGACGTTGGCCCCCGGGGTCAGCGTCTCCGCGAGGGCCTCCTGCCGGGTGAACATGTCCCGCTTTTTGACGGCGGTGCCAGGCTTCAACGTCTCGGCCAAGAGTTCGCCCGAGGCCTGGGCTTTCTTTTCTTGCTCTTCTCGCTCTCTGCGAGCCTTGGCCTCCTGGGCCTTTCGCTCCAATTCTTTGCGCTCACGCTCGCGTTGGGCCTCACGCTCCTCACGCTCCTTGCGCTCCTGCTCTTCGCGCTCGTGCTGGGCCTTGGCCTCGCACTCCTTGCGTTCCTGTTCTTCTCGCTCGCGCTGGGCCTTGGCCTCGCGTTCCTTGCGCTCCTGCTCTTCGCGTTCAAGCTGGGCCTTGGCTTCGCGTTCCTTGCGTTCCTGTTCTTCTCGCTCGTGCTGGGCCTTGGCCTCGCGCTCCTTGCGTTCCTGTTCTTCGCGCTTGCGCTGGGCTTTGGCTTCGCGATCCTTGCGTTCCTGTTCTTCTCGCTCGTGCTGGGCCTTGGCCTCGCGCTCCTTGCGTTCCTGTTCTTCTCGCTCGTGCTGGGCTTTGGCTTCGCGTTCCTTGCGTTCCTGTTCTTCTCGCTCGTGCTGGGCCTTGGCCTCGCGCTCCTTGCGTTCCTGTTCTTCTCGCTCGCGCTGCGCCTTGGCCTCGCGCTCCTTGCGTTCCTGTTCTTCTCGCTCGCGCTGGGCCTTGGCCTCGCGCTCCCTGCGCTCCTGCTCTTCGCGTTCAAGCTGGGCCTTGGCTTCGCGCTCCTTGCGCTCCTGTTCCTCACGCTCGCGAAGTGCCTTCGCTTCGAAGTCCTTGCGGTCCTGTTCCTCATGCTCGGACGGAGCCGGCGCCGTGCCTCGGCGCGACGAGGTAGGCGCGGACCGCATGGCGCTCACGTATTGCCCGAAGAGATCGGCCGTCCTGGGCGGCTCGGATTTCCTGGGCGCGACGGGCTTGGCCTTGGGACCCTCAATCACCGGCGGCTTGGCGTCGAGTGCCGGCCCGAGCAGGGTGGGGGCAAGCCCCGGCCCGAGCAGCGTCGGCGTCTCGGCGGCGTCCGACGGGGGCGTTTCCGCGGACTTGGCCTCCTTCACGGGTGCGACCACGGTGGGCGTGTCTTCGGCGGCGGGCTGCGGCTTCGGCGTGGGATGCGCGGAGGGCTTGGTCTCGATGTCGAGCTTGTTCTTCAGCAGCTCGGTGCGCGGTACGCGGATGTAGTCGTCGCCGGCCTGAGGCAGCTTGGCGCGGCGAAGCGTCTCGATCGAGACCGCGGGTTCCGGGCCCATCGTCGGCGGGAGCGTCGGCGGCAGGGTCGTGGGCACGTCCGCCGAAAGGCTCGAGGGGGAGCGCCATGCTGTTGGCAACCTTGACCGCAAATAACGGGCCCTGTTGCCCGAGCGCCAGGGTCGAGCCGTCCGTCAGGAGCGTGGGCTCGGCGACGCGCTTGCCGTCCACGAACGTCCCGTGGCTGCTCTCCAGGTCGCGGACGATGAAGCGCCCGGCCAGGAGGAAGATCTCGCAGTGCTTGCCGCTGGCGCGGAGATCTTTTTCGGGATCGACCTGGAGCTTGTTCGAGGGGTCGCGGCCGAGCGTGATCAGCGGTTCTTCGAACGAGAACGACTGCCCTTCCAGCGCTCCGCGGGTGCAGGTGAGCACGATTTCGGTCTTCAGCCGCTTCTTGGATTCCTCGTCGCTGTCGCCGCCAAGCTTGGTGCGCTGGACCTTCATGGCTTTATCGGGAAAGAGTTCGCCCATCATCGTCAGCGGGCTGTCGCTGCGCGGCGCGGCCAGGGAGAATTCGGGGCCGTCCTTTCCCAGCCGGATCGACGAGCCGAACTGGACCGGCACGGGCTCGTGGATGCGGAACCCGTTGACGAGCGTCCCGTTGCGGCTCTTGAGGTCCTTCACGAACCACTGCTCGTCCTTCTCGAAGAACTCGCAATGGCGGTGGCTGACGCGCGGTTCCTTCTGGGCGTCGAGCTGGAGAGTGCAATCGGGCTCGGAGCCCAGGGTGACGGTGGGTCCGTCGAACTCGAAGGCTTGACCCGTCAACGATCCGCTGCGGCAGTTCAGTCGAATGCGCATGGGATATCCTGCGACCCGATTCGGCGGCTCATGGTCCTGCGCCTATGCCAGAGCCGATGTTGAGATAGTGTAAGAGGTTGGGCGGAAAGGCGCAACGGAGGGGGAAACTGGACTTCAGTGTGTGGACGGCATATCCCAGGCGAGATATATCTGCCCTCGGAATGAACCACGGATAGCGACGGTATGCCAGAAGTATCGATCCGGGAGGCTACCGCGGCCGACGTGACCGCCTTGGCGCTCCTGCACGTGGAGACTTTCAACGAGACCCACGCGCCGACGCTTCCGGAATGGGCCGGGGTACGAGGTTCGCGAGCGGCAATGGCGGCAGCTTTTCGAACGAGCCGACGGGAGGTGGTTCTGCTTCGTGATCGAGGACGCGCGCGGCGAACAACTCGGCTTTGCCAAGGGCCAGCCGTACGCGCACCCCGACCAGCCGGAATACGACGGCGAGTTGAATAAAATCTACCTGCTCCGCGCGCACCACCGCCGAGGCCTGGGCCGCATGCTCCTGGGCCATGTCGCGCGGCGCTTCCTAGCGCAAGGCATCGGCTCGATGCTCCTATTCGGAGACGCCCAGAATCCGTCCAACGGGTTCTACGAGGCCCTCGGCGCCGTGCGCCTCTACGCGGCTAACGGGGAGTTTCACGGCGGGTACGGCTGGCGGGATCTGAAGAAGTTAGCCGCCATGTGCCCGGAGGCATAATAATAGGGGTCTACGACCCAGGGAGCAGACTAAGCCGTGGACGGCTACGACGAATCAAGGAAGCTCTACAGCGATACCCTACGCGGCGACGAAGACGCGGCCGTGGCGTTCCTCGCCGCACGGGCCGGCGGCGGGCCTGTGTTGGAACTCGGCATCGGCGCGGGTCGGATCGCGCTGCCCCTGGCCGCGCGCGGCGTTTGCGTCGAGGGACTTGACATCTCGGCTCCGACGGTCGAGCAGATGCGCGCGAAGCCGGGCGGCGAGAAGATTCCGGTCATGCTTGCCGACTTCACAGAGGTGCCGGTGGCGGGCGCCTTCCGTCTGATCTACGTGGTCTGGAACACGTTCTTTAACCTGTCGAGCCAGGACGCGCAGGTGCGCTGCTTCGAGCAGGTCGCCGCGCACTTGACTCCCGTCGGCATGTTTGTGATCGAAGCCTACACGCCCTCGTTCCTGCACCGCTTGCGGAGCGATCAATACGTGGACGCGGAATCGATCAAGCTAGACGAGGTCTGTCTCGACGTGTTGCGCCACGACGCGGCCGCGCAGCGGCTTGAAGAGAACCACGTGCGCCTGACGCAGTCGGGCATCACCTTCGCGCCGGTGGTGCAGCGCTATGCCTGGCCGAGCGAACTGGATCTGATGGCACGCCTCGCTGGGCTAAAGCTCAAGGAGCGTTGGGGTGGTTGGGGCCGTGAGCCGTTTGTCTCGGATAGCAAGTTGCATGTGTCGGTTTATAGTAAGTGACAAATCATGCGGAGTATCGCCAGTGAATCGCAAGAGAATGGAGTCTTTGTAACCGTTCAGTTCCCTACCGCTGCAAGGAATGCCGGAGCCTTTGCGCCGGTGCGGTGAGCAGCCAAGGCCCTGCGCAGATAGTCAAGGATGGGACGCTTTTGCAAACGCAAGGTCTGCACGGTGGTCAAGATCCGTTCGGTGAAACGGCAGCCTGCGGTACTGTGATTGCCGAAGCTCCCTTTGCGCCACAGCACCGCCGGACGCAACATCCGTTCGGCGTGGTTGTTGGTCGGTTCGATGCCTTCGACGGCCGCGAAGGTCCACAGCGCGTCGTAGACTTTCAGCACGCGTCTGCAAAAGCGCTTGGTTTTGGGGTCCGCGCCCCTGCTTCCGAGCCGGAGCGTTCTCTGGAAACGCAGGCGTATCGGTTGCAACCGCACGTGTAGCGCGGCACGGTCGCAACGCCGGTCTTTGAAATCCTTCCAGGCCGCAAAGACCGCTCGGGCGGTCTTGCGGCCCGCTCGGCCGAGCGGTTGTGTCGCGGATCCCAGGTCGATCAACTTCTGAAAATCGCGCTTGAGGTGCGCCCAGCAAATTTGCCGCTGCCGCGGCGGCAGGTGCGCGTAGGCGCCCCAGCGGTCGGAGCCGAGGATGCCGCAACACGCCCCCAGCAACGCCTTCAGGCCGTCCTTACCCCGGTGGGCGTGAATTTGAAAGGCTGCGACGCTCCGCGTGGCTGCCACCCACAGCCAACACAGCTTGCCACCCTTCGCCCAGCCGGTTTCATCCACGTTTTTGAAAGCCGCCCCACGCACGGCCGCCAGCGCCTGCGCGTGAGGCCCTTCCAGCGCGCCGCTCATCTCGTGTTCGAGCTTGATCACCGTGCCCAGGGATAGCGGGACCCCAAAGACGGTCTCGGCGAGTTCCTGGACGTTGCGCTTGCTGGCGTGGCCACGCCCACTCAGATACGACAACGCCGCCGCCAGGTTGGGACCCAGCGCATGGGCTTGAATCTCCGGCGGAATCTCCGCGCGGGTGCGGCAGCCGCAGCACGGACAGGTGCGTGCGTGCCCCTGGTATTCGGTGATTTCGGCCGGCTGCGGCGGCAACTCCGCGACTTGATGCCAAGTCGGAGGCGGATCGTGTGGCCCTGGCCGCTTAGACAAGGGGGCTTGGCATTCCGCACATACGTGCGGCACGTAATGGACCACGTGCGTGACCCGTTCGGGCGGCAAACGTACACGGTGATGGCCCGGATGTCCGGGTTGTCCGCCGGGTTTGCGGCCGCTCGGCTTCTTGGCGGCTGGAGGCTTCTGCCAGGGCGCATCGGACGACGGTGGTTTGGAAGAGTTCGAGGAATTCTGGTTCAAGCGCTCGGAAAGCCGCTCCAGCTTGGCTTCAAATTCTTCGATCCGCGCCAGGAGCACCGCGCAATTCGGACAAGCCGGGTTGGGTTTAAGCTCGCGCACACATACAGTATCGGATGGCGTGACGTAAAAAATGAGCCTTCATAGGGGACTGAACGGTTACGAGTCTTTTTATATTGAGCAAGACATGCTCCGTGCACGCATTGCATCGAACTCGGCAAGACTGGTCTATATTGATGCGGACGGTACGCTTCATGACTGGATGGTTGTTGTCGTGAGGCACGCAACGGGTGTGATTTATGGAACTCAGTGTGATGGGCATGCTTGCGATCAGCGCTTTGTAGAAGGCTATGCCGTTCCGGTCGGAGGTAAATACGATACTGATATGGAAGGGGAACGAATCTCTTCAAAGCAGCTAACCGCTCCATTTCATGACGGTGGCCATTGGAACGCCTTTTTCAACATGCCGGAAGCAATGCTTGCCTCTTTGAAGGTGGCCGTCCGGCAGATCCCGTTTTGGAAGCACAATAGCGAGGACGATTGCAGTCGTGGGCGCCTGGAAATTGACATGGATAGATTACACGAAATTTGCGAGGCTTGGGTGCCTGTTCGTACTCCCGACGGACTTGGCGTGCTGCTTTGGCCGAACTGCGACTGAAATGCCCTGTTAGATTCATCGATTGAAATGCCGACAAGATAGCTGCGTTTACCGCGTGTCAGGCCTCTTGTGCTGCGAGAGCTCAATCCAACTCCCCCACCGCCCGCTCGGCCGCGCGGAGCAGTTCGCCGCTCGCGGCCAGTTCGCGCACCGCTTCGATCTCCGGGGCGACGACGCGGTCGGCGTCCAACGGCGGAACCCTCACGCGGATCGCCTTCATCACCGGTAAGAGGCCGCGGCCGGTCTTGAGCTTTCTTAAGCCCACCGCTTGCGCCGCGCAGAGCAGCTCGATCGCCAGCACCGTACGGACGTGTTCCAGCACCGCGCGGGCGCGGCGGGCGGAGGTCATGCCCATGCTGACGTGATCCTCCTGGTTCCCGCTCACCGGGATGCTGTGCGCGCTCGACGGGCCGATCAGCGTCGCGTTCTCGTTCACCAGCGCCGCGGCGGTGTACTGCGCGATCATGTAGCCCGAATGCAGCCCCTCGCGCGGCGCGAGGAACGCATGGAGGTCGGTCAAATTCGGGTTCATGATCCAGTCCACGCGCCGCTCGCTGATCGAGCCCAGCTCGTGCAGCGCCAGTGCCACGTAATCGAGCGGCAGCGCCAGCGGCTGCCCGTGGAAGTTTCCGCCGCTGACGATCCGGCCATCGCGTAACACGAGCGGGTTGTCGGTGGCCGCGTTGAGTTCAATCGAGATCGCGCGTTCCAGGTGCGCCAGCGCCGTGCGGGTCGCGCCGTGGACCTGCGGCAGGCAGCGCAGGCTGTAGGGATCCTGGACGCGCGCGCAGTGCGCGTGGGATTCGACGATCCTCGAACCGGCGAGCAGCTTCAGCACGTTCCGCGCGCTCGCCTCCGCGCCGGGCTGCCCGCGCAGGCGGTGGATCTCCGGGTCGCAGGGCGTGCGGCTGGAGAGCGTCGCGTCGATGGAGAGCGCGCCGGCGAGGTCCGCAAGCTTGCAGAGATCGTGCGCGTCCTCCAGCAGCAGGCAGCCGACGGCGGCCATCGCCTGCGTCCCATTCAGCAGCCCAAGGCCTTCCTTCGCTTCCAGTCGCAGGGGCTTGATCCGAGCGCGCTTCAGGGCCTCGCGGCCCGGCATGCGCTTACCTTTATAGTTGGCCTCGCCTTCGCCGATCAGGACCAGCGCCAAGTGCGCCAGCGGCGCCAAGTCGCCGCTCGCCCCGAGCGAACCGACCTGCGGCACGACGGGGTGCACGCCCGCGTTGAGCAGCGCGAGCAGCAGCTCGGCGACCTCCGGGCGCACGCCGCTGGCGCCCACCGCCAGCGCGTTGGCGCGCAGCAGGAGCATCGCGCGGACGACTTCTTCCGGGAGCGGCTCGCCGACGCCCGCGGCGTGGCTGCGCAGCAGGTTCATTTGCAGCTCGCGTAGTTGCGCCGCGTCGATCCGCGTGTTGGCGAACTTGCCGAAGCCGGTGTTGACGCCGTAAATCGCCTCGCCCGACGCGAGGTGTTTCTCGACCGACTTTCGCGAAGCCTTCATCCGGCGTCGCGCGTTAGTGTCGAACCTCGCGCGCGCGCCATCTCTAGCTACGCGTACCACGTCGCGCCAAGTAAGTTTTCGGCCGTCTACGCCTATCGCACGCATCGCATTAAAGCCCGCCGCTGACCACGCGCCCCCGCTTCACCACCGCCTGCACCGGATTTCCGCCCAGGTGATAGCCAAGGTGCAAATACGAAGGGCCGCGCAGGATCGCCATGTCGGCGAGCTTGCCCGCGGCGAGGCTGCCTATCTCGTGCGCGCGGTCGAGCGCCGTGGCGGCGTTGATCGTGATCGCGACGAGCGCTTCGGCCGGAGTCATCTTCATCTCGTAGACGCTCAGCGTGAAGACGAAGGGCAGCGACTCGCAGTAGCAGTTGGGGTTCAAGTCGGTCGCGCAGGCCACGGCGACGCCGCCGGCGATCCAGCGCCGCGCGTCGGAGTAGGCCATGCGCAGCACGAACGGCGTCCCCGGCAGGAAAACCGCGACCGTGCCGGCTTGCCGCATGGCCGCGATCGTCGCATCGTCGGTGAAGCAGAGATGGTCGGCGCTCGTGCCGCCAAGATCCGCGACCAGCTTCGCGCCGCCCAGCAGGCAGAGTTCCTCCGCGTGCGCTTTCACCTTCAGCCCCGCGGCCTGGCCGGCCTCCAGGACCTTGCGCGACTGCGCGATGTCGAAGATGCCGCGTTCGCAGAAGACGTCGACGTACTCGGCCAGCGGCGCGAGACGTGGCGTGGCCTCGACGGCCGCCTTTACGACTTCATCGGCGCTCGAACCCTGTGGCACGGCGTGAGCGAAAAGGAGCGTCGGAACCAAGTCGATGGGATGCCGGTCCGCGCCCGCGTTGGCCGCGCGGATCACTTCCAGCATCTTCCGCTCGGTGGACTCGTCGAGCCCGTACCCGCTCTTGGCCTCCAGCGTCGTTGTGCCTTGCGCCAGCGCGCGGTCGAGCCGTTCGCGCAACCCGGCGAGAAGTTCGGCGTGTGACGCTGCGCGCGTGTGCCGGACGCTCTTGAGGATCCCGCCTCCGCGCTTGAGGATCTCCATGTACGGCGTGCCGCGGAGTCGCTCGGCGTACTCGTCGCTGCGGTCGCCGGCGAAGACCGGATGCGCATGGCAATCGACGAGGCCAGGGATCACCGCGCGCCCGCGCGCGTCGAGGACCGTCTCGGCCTGCGCGGACTGCGGATGCATCGCGAGCACCTCGTCCGTCGGCCCGGCCGCGACGATCCGTTCCCCTTCGCAGTAGACCGCGCCGTCGGGGATGAGTTCGACCTGCCCTTGTGCGGCGCCGGCGCGCGCGGCGTCGGGGCCGGCGACGGTGGCAAGTTCGGCGGCGTTGCGGATCAGGAGGTTAGGCACGCGCGAATACTCCTCTAGTAACTGCCGAGAACGCGGAGTTCGCAGAGTTTGAATTGAGTCAGCAAATACAAATGCCTCGCTTCAGTGACCGGGGTAAGCTCCGCATTCCGCATTCAGTCAGACCGTCGCCAGCAACTCCGCCAAGCAGCCCGCCGCGAGACGGCAGGTCGCGTCGGTGCCCGGCGGCTCTAGCATCGGCGCGAGTTCCATGATATCGCAGGCAACGACGCGCGGGTCGAGCGCCAGCGCGCGGACGAGGTCGAAGAGCTGATGCGCGAAGAGCCCGCCCGGCGTCGGGGCGCTCACGCCCGGCGCGACGCTTGCATCGCCCACGTCGAGGTCGATGCTGAGGTAGATCGCTTCCACCTCGCGCGGGAGCGACGTGAGCACATGCTCGGCGGTCTTGGCCGCGCCCTGAGCGTGAACGGCCGCCGCCGGGACGATTCGCCCGTTGGCTTCAAGGACGCGCTTCACGTACGCCGCCGAGGTCTGGAAGTCGCGCGCGCCGACGCAGACGTAGTGCTTCAGCCCTTCGTCGAGGAGGCGGCCGAAGCTCGTCCCGCTGTTGGGCGGCTGGCCTTCGACGGGCTGGCGCGCGTCGAGGTGCGCGTCGAGGTTGACGACGGCGAGCATCCCGCCGAAGGCCTCGAGGTACGGCTTGACACAGGGGTGGGTTAGGGAGTGGTCGCCTCCGAGCATGATCGCGCGCGCGGGCCGTTTCGTCCCGCCGCGCTGGGCGTGGTTCTTGGCGCGCCGCGCCCACTTTGCCGCGCCTTCATGCGCGCCGGATACGTCGGTGAGCGGTAGTTCGGCATCGCCCAGGTCGACTACGCGCGCGGCGATCGTGCGGCCGTCGAGGCGCGCGGTCTTGAGCTTTCGCGCGGCCAGGCGCAGCGCGCGCGGGCCGCCGGCCGCTCCGCGCCGCCCCAGCACCGCGCCGTCGTAGGGCAAGCCGAAGAGCAGCGCCGCCGCGTGCGGGGCCTCGGCCTCGTCCGTCGTGATCAACTCGCCCAACAGCGCGTCGAGCGGGTCGCCCGGAGGCAGCCGCCATGGAAACGCGCCGCTCGAGGCCTCCCCCGCCGCGCACACGACCCCGGGACGCTGCACGCTTTCGTCGGCCAACCGCTGCCCTTTCCGTATCGAGAAGCTCAGCGCCTGCGCGCGCCGCGAGCCATCGGAATCCGCACGCCTTTGCGCTTCGCGAAGGCCAGCGCATCCGGATAGCCGGCGTCGGCATGGCGTATCACGCCCATTCCCGGGTCGGCGATGAAGACCGCGCGCGCCTTCTCGGCGGCCAGCTTCGTCCCGTCCAGGACCACGTGGCAATTCGCGTGCAGACTGTAGCCCATCCCCACGCCGCCGCCATGGTGGAAGCTGACGATGTCCGCGCCCGCGGCGGTATTCAGGAGCGCGTTCAGGATCGGCCAGTCGGCGACGGCGTCGGTCCCGTCGCGCATCGCTTCGGTCTCGCGGTTGGGGCTCGCGACGCTGCCGCAGTCGAGATGGTCCCGCGTCACGACCAGCGGGGCCTTCACCTTCTTGCGCCGCACGAGGTCGTTCATCGCCAGCGCGAACCGGTCGCGCTCGCCGTAGCCCAGCCAGAAAACGCGCGCCGGGAGACCTTGAAAGGCGACCTTTTCGCGCGCCAGACCGATCCAGCGGCAAAGCGCCTTGTTGGCCTTGAAAAGTTTCAGCGCCAGTTCGTCGGTGGCGTGGATGTCGCGCGGGTCGCCGGAGAGCGCCAGCCAGCGGAACGGCCCGCGGCCCTCGCAGAAGAGCGGCCGGATGTACTCGGGGACGAAGCCGGGGATCTTGAACGCGCCCTTGAAGCCCGCCTTGTCCTGAACCTGCCCGCGGATGTTGTTCCCGTAATCGAAGGCGACCGCGCCGCGCTTTTGGAAGCCGAGCAGCGCGCGGACGTGCCGGACCATCCCGGCCAGCGCCAGGCGTCGATACTTGGCGGGGCTAGTGCGGCGCAGCTTGGCGGCGGCCTTCGGGTCAAAGCCCGGCGGAATGTATCCGTTCAGTTCGTCGTGCGCGCTGGTCTGGTCGGTGACGATGTCGGGCCGAAAGCCCCGCTTGAGCAACGCTGGATGCGTCTCGGCCGCGTTCCCGAGCAGCCCCACCGAGAGCGGGCGCTTCGCGCGCCGCGCGGCCTCGCACCAGGCGGCGGCCTCGTCGAGCGAACCGGTTTGGCGCTCCAGGTAGCGCGTCTCGAGGCGCTTGGCGATCCGCGCGGCGTCAGCTTCGACGCAGAGCGCTACGCCGCCGTTCATCGTCACCGCCAGCGGCTGCGCGCCGCCCATCCCGCCCAGGCCCGCCGTCAGGACCAGCCGCCCGCGCAGCGAGCCGCCGAAGTGCTTCCGCGCGCAGGCCGCGAAGGTCTCGTAGGTGCCTTGAACGATCCCCTGCGTGCCGATGTAGGCCCAGCTCCCGGCGGTCATCTGCCCGTACATCATTTTGCCGGCGGCTTCGAGCTCGAAGAAATGGTCCCAGTCCGCCCAGCGTCCGACCAAATTGCTGTTGGCGATCAGCACGCGCGGCGCGCGCGCGTGGGTGCGGAAGACGCCGACGGGCTTGCCGCTCTGGACGAGCAGGGTCTCGTCGCCGCCGAGCCGTTGCAGTTCTTCCAGCAGCGCGTCGTAGCAGGCCCAGTTCCGCGCCGCGCGCCCGATCCCGCCGTAGACGACGAGCGCCTTGGGGTTCTCGGCGACGGCCGGGTCGAGATTGTTGTTGAGCAGGCGCAGCGCGGCTTCCTGGCGCCAGCCGCGGCAGCGCCGCCGCGTCCCGGTCGGAGATCGGCCGAACTCCTTCAAGTATCGCTTGCTGACGGGACCGATGGATGCGCCCATGATGGCCTCGATTACCACAGCATATGGTACATGCCAAGGCCCCGTGAATGCGGAGGAAAATCCAGGCGAGACGGTGTGCATTGCAATCGGCGAAAGCGCAACTATGCTGAGCGCGTTTATGTCCAATACAAAGACGATTCCCTGGCTGCGTACGCGGCTGAGCGCGCAGATGTTCCTCCAGTTCGCGATCTGGGGGGCGTGGGCGCCGGTGCTGGCCAATCACCTCAACCATCTCAAGTTCACCGGTGAGCAGATCGGGTTCGTCTACCTCACGGGCGCGCTGGGTACGGCCATTTCGCCGCTCATCGCCGGGCAGATCGCGGATCGCTGGTTCTCCACCGAGCGCTTCCTGGGCGTGAGCTACCTCATGACCGGCGCCATGCTGTACCTGATGGCGGATGCGACGGCGTATGCCGACGTCTGGTGGCTGGCGCTGGCGGGGATGCTCTTCTTCGGCCCGACGCTGGGGCTGGCGAACGCGTTGAGCTTCCACCACCTCGAGAATGCCGAGCGCGATTTCCCGCGCGTGCGCCTCTTTGGCACGATCGGCTGGATCGCCGCCAACTGGATCCTCAGTTGGTGGCTGGAAGGGGCGGATGACCGCCCGTGGGCCGACTGCCTGCGCCTGGGCGCGATCTTCGCGGCCCTCAACGGACTCTATTGCTTCTCGCTGCCGCATACTCCGCCCCGAGGCGAAGCGCAGGAACGCTTCGCGGTGGGCAAAGTCCTGAAGATGCTGGCCGATCCGTCCTTTTCGGTTTTCAGCGCCGTCGCCTTCCTGCTGCTGGTCTTCGCCACCTTCTATTACACCTTCGCGGGACTCTTCTTCGAAGTGGGCCTCAAGCTGACCAAGGAGCAAGTTCCGCGCGTCGCAAGCATCGGACAGACGATGGAAATCGTCATGATGTGGATTCTGCCGTTCTTTCTCCTTCGGTTGGGCTTCAAAACGACCATTGCCATCGGCATCGCCGCATGGGGCTTGCGCTTCGGCATCTTCGCGCTGGGCGAACCCACGGCACTGGTCATCGTCTCGCAAGGGCTGCACGGGGTCTGCTTCGCCTTTGCCATCGCCGCCGCGATGATCTACGTCGAGCGGATCAGCCCCAAGGACGTGCGCGGGAGCGCGCAGAGCTTTCTAGCCTTCATGACGTACGGCTTGGGCATGATCGTGGGAAATATTTCGTGCGCCAAGGTGGCGGGGCACTATGGCCAATACTGGCAAGGCATCTGGACGGTGCCGGCCGCAGGGTGCTTCGTCGCGCTGCTCATTTTCCTGATCGGCTTCAAAGCGCGGGACAAGCAAGAATCCTGAGGCGTAAATCAAGCAAACCCGCGTGAACAGTGACCGTGTTTCTCTTTTCATACTTCATACTTCGCTCACTTCTTCGCCTCCGCCTTGCGCTTCTCGTACGCCGCCAGTTCCTTCGCGGGATTGTCATCAAAGGCCTGCTTGCAGCCGCCGCAGCAGACGTAATAGGTCTTGCCCTGGTACTGCACCGCGATGGTGCCCAGCCCGCCGGTGATGACGCACTCGGGGCCGTTCACGTCCTTCCCGAAGTTGCTCCCTTCCTTCGTCGCGCCGACCTCGCTGAGTTTCGCGAAACGTTCGCCCTGCTTGCGCTCGTACAGCACCGTCATGCGCTTGCCCTTCGCAATCAGGCTGATCGTGATCCGCGCGGGCTCCTCTTCGCCAGCCTGGTCGGTCGTCAACTCCAGATCCTTGAACTTGTTGATTTCGCCGGTGTAGACGGCCTCCCCGCCTCCGGCCTTCGTGCCCGTCAGGCGGAATTTGTTCGGTCCGTCGCCCGGTGCGATGGTCGCGGCGGTGAAGTACTTGGCTTGCGCGGCGGTCAGGCTCAGCACCGCGCGGCCGTCCTTGAAGGCCCAGGCCCAGGCGTACTCTTCGCCCCATGTGTCGCCTTTCGCGGGGCGCCCGCCGCCTTTCCACGTGCCGATCATTTCGTGCAGCGCCGAGAGCGCTTTCTTGTCGGCTTCGAGCTGATCCGTCTCGCCCGCGGACAGGTTCAGCACCGGCAGCGCAACCAGCATGCCCAGCACCCAGATCCAGCGCATAGTATGGCCCTCGAATCCGCGGCCGATGGTATCCTGTGAGCAGGACGGAGGCAACCGGGGAGAAACGGCGGGAATTCCAGATAGCGCGGGGACCGGCCCAGAGGATGCGCGACACGGCTTTCGTCGACTCGATCCTCGCTGGATCGCTTAAAGTGCCGATGCCTGCCATGGCGGAAAACCGCGAGCGGAGACGGCTACTTGATTGAATGGATTCGTTCGCATTCCGCGGCCCACCGGTCGTCCCATGCGCCTAGGAAATTGTCGTACGTCCAGCTCGGTTTTAACGATGTCGCGCCGGCGGCTTCCATCGCCAGCTTCTTAACTTCCCACCAATAGAAGGCTACGATCGTGTCGGACTGTTTCCTGGACAAATTAGGCTTCAGGCGCATCTTAAACTCCATGACCTGCGTTCCATATCCCGTCAAACGCTCCGTGAAGGCCACATCCTCAACGCCCTCTTCCAGCCGCAATCCGATTTCACGCGACAATTCAATTGGAAATAGATTGCTCGCCACGTCGGCCTGAAGCTGGTCTTGGATGGTTTGCACTTGCGCCCTCGAAAGGGGAATGCCAATCCGCAGGGCGCCCTGCACGAGTTGGACCTTGTCCTTTGGCGCCGCGGAGTCGTCGCAGAGAAAGGGCAGCGCGGCCCCCGCGCCCACCGCCATCACGGTAGTAAAGAGCAGGCCTAGCGAGAATCGTCGCTGCAGGGCGAAGATCCCGCTCAGGACCAGCAAGCTGCTCACGATCAGGAGTATGCTGAAGCGCTCCTGTATGGCTCGAGTCCAGATTTCTGTGCGTCGCCCATTATCGAAGGTGGAGTACGGAGTTGCCGATTTTTCCAGAAACAATTCGAGGTAATAGTCCCAAGGGACTTCTGCCGTTGCCGCAAGAGTGAATTCATACGCCAATAGTGCGAAAAGCAGCGAACCTGCGGCAAGTAGGACCATGGCCGCGGCCACCCTGAGCCTGGAAGGCTTCTGGAACCAAGCTGCTCCCGAGCCGTATTGCGAATGATCGCGCGAAATTCCTGGAGTGTCCGATGCTGATCCCATTGGAGCCCCTGGCAGGTCAACAGCGCTCAGCGACCCGCAATGGTCCTTGACCGCACGGAGCACAAAGCCCTGAACTTATATCGGTTTCGCTAGGCTTAATGTCCGAAGACCACTTCAACCGCGCCCACCGCCGCGCCGTCCCGGCCCAGCAGGCTCTGCGCGCCGGCTTCGGCGGCGAAGTCGAGAGGCTGGCTCTGGAGCGCCACCTCGGTCCAGCCGAGGCAGTCGTTGGCATCGAGGGTCAGTTCGCCGAGCTTCTCGCCGGCTCTGTCGCAGAAGGCGATCACCTCCTGGCTGGGAACCTGGCCGAGCGTCCAGAGGCTGGCGATGCGCCCCGCGGCGGCTCCGCCGTTCTTGAGCGCCTGCTGCGAGAGGTCCTTCCAGAGTTTGTCCGAGAGCGTGTCGTCGTCGAAGAGGTAGACGTAGGCCTTTTCCCCGTTCGCGAAGGCGCGCGGCACGGTGACTTTGACGGGGTGGGGGAAGCCCGCGTCGTCGGGCGCCACCGGCGTCACATAAACGGTCTCGGGATCGGACTGGAAGCGCACCGCCAGGAAGGTATCCGGAGCGCTGGTCCAGTCCGCCCACTTCACGGCCGGCTGCCGCGGATCGACCGTGTAGGTCACGAGCATCTGTTCCTGAACGCGCGGGGCTTCGGAATCCTTGCCCGCGGCGAAAGTCACGCCCAAGCCCACGCCGCCGGCAAGAAGCCCGACGACGAGGCCGGTCATCAGCAGCGTGGTTCCGCCGAAGCGCCCCGGCCCGCGCCGAGCAGGTCGAGGCTCGTCAAGCGGCCGTACTTCCACCCGTTCGCTGCCGTGATGGGTCGTCATGCGCAAAGCCTCCGTGTTGGCGCCCCTCCGCCGCGGGCATAAGCATTATTACCGCTAGAGGGACCATCCTTTCGGTTCATTATTCACTACGGAGGGCGAAAAGGAGAACTGGGTCTTAGCGTGTAAGACCTTTTCCTCACTTCACCTCCACCAGCTTCGCTGGCTCATCCTTCCCCGAGACGGCCTTGCAGGGCGTGTCGTTGACCACCGTGCGGCGCGGGCGCGTCCAGTAGGGTCCGGAGATCTCGTCGGTCGCGCTTGCCTCGGGTGGGCCAATGTTCGGCGCGGCGCCTATATTGGATCCGATTGTTTTTCCCGATTTCTTCGAAGGCCCCTACGAGCTTAAGGCGGGTACCGCATTCCGCGAGGCCTCGCTTTTCCTCCACGGGGGCAGGGTTATACTTCTGACATGTCCGATTCTTCGACCGAACCCGAACCCACGCGGCCGGCGTCCTCGCCGAGCGGTTCGTCGCCCGCCGACGAGCAGACTATCATCGGGACGCCTCAGCCGGCGCAGGGTGGAGAAGGGGGCCTGGTCCGGCTGAACGCGCGGCCCGGGCTATCGGTGCAGGACCTTGCCGACGATCCGCTCCTGGCGCGCGCGCCGAAGCGGCGCGTGGAGCCCCTCGGCGTGGTCGCGCCGGCGCTGGGCGGGATCCCCATTCTGGCGCGGCTGGGCAAGGGCGGGATGGGCGCGGTCTACTACGGCGTGCATCCGCGTCTGGACATCGAGGTCGCGGTTAAGGTCCTTCCCACGGCGCCGGCGCAGTCGAACCCGGACCTCGTCCAGCGCTTTCTGCGCGAGGCCAAGGTCGCCGCGAAGGTGAAGTCCGCCCATCTTGTCGGCGTGCTCGACGTCAACGACGAAGCGGGCCTGTACTACATCGTCATGGAGTACGTTCGTGGCGAGTCGGCGGGCGAGCTGCTGCGGCGCGTGAAGAATTCGACCGGCGGCGGGCTTTCCGAATTCGGGGCGCTGGAACTGCTCGAAGCCGCGGCAAAAGGGCTGGCCGCCGCGCACCGCGCGGGCATCATCCACCGGGACATCAAGCCGGACAACCTGATGATCCCCAAGCGCGAGGGCGGCAACGAACTGCTCTATGCCGAGGCCAAGCTCGCCGATCTCGGGCTCGCGCGCTCCGAGCTGGCCGACGTCGCGCTCACCGGAAACCAGGCCGCGATGGGCACGCCCGGGTACATGGCGCCCGAACAGGGCAAGGACGCCCGAACCGCCGGCAAGCCCGCCGACGTCTTCAGCATGGGCGCCGCGCTCTTCGCGCTCCTTTCAGGCCGCGCGCCGTTCCAGGGCCCCACCGCGATCAAGATTCTTTTCGCCACGCTGGCCGAGCCTCACCCGCCGATCCGGACGCTGCGGCCCGACGTAAGCCCCGCCACCGCCGCGCTCATCGACCGCTGCCTGCAGAAGGATCCCGCCGCGCGCTACGCCGACGCCGGGGAACTCGCCGCGGCGCTGGCGGCGTGCAAGGCCGGCTTGAGCGCCGCGCCGCGAACTCCGAATGCGCCGAGTTCCGCCGTTGCGACGTCCGTACCTGGCGCGGCCGGTCCGCATACGCCGCCGCCTTTGACGCCGGCGCCGGCCCACGCGCCTCCCGGGCCGCCACAGGTTGACCGCGCGTCGAATAAGGCGGCCTTGATCGCGGGGCTGCTGGCCGGCGTGTTGATCTTCGGCGGCCTGGGCGCGTGGGGGCTGGTCGTTCTGGGGCGCGACCTGAATTCTACGGCCGACCCTCTTCCGCAGCCGCAGCCCCTGCCGCAGCCGCTTGAACCCGTTCCTTCGCCGCCGTATGTCGATCCCGGCCCAACCCCGCCGCCGCCCCCGAGCCGCCGCCGCTGAAGCAGGATGCCCATGCCGTGTTGCGCGCGCTCCGGACCCCCGAGCAGGTCCAGGCCTATCGCGCGGGGCTCGTCGATCGCGTCCGCGTCGCCGACCTCGAATCCGGAGCAGGGATGATCGACCTGCTGATGTGGGACGAGATCGGGGAATTGAGCCCCGCGGAACTCGATGTCCTGCAAGCTTGGAGCCGCGACAAGCGGAAGGTCGGGAAGAAGACGGCCCGCCAGATCTTGGCGGTCTTCATCGTCAATTGGGTCGCGCGCCAGGCGGCGTATTCGCCCGAGCAGGTCAAGACCTTCCTGACCGGCGCGCGCGAGATGCTCGCCGAAGCCCCGCTCGAGGATCCGGTCCTGCTCATGGAGACCGCCGCGTTGTACGCCTACGTCGAGCCGGTCTCGGCCGAGTCGCGGGAGCGCTGCGTGAACGCGGCCCTTGAGCTGATGGACGCGCGGGATGTCAACGCCCTGCCGCCGCTTCTCCGCGCCTGCCAGATGCAGCAGCGGGGCTACGCGAACAGCCCCGAGTACCGCGCCCAGGGGGACTGGGGCCGGGCGCGCGGGCTTTTCGAGACCGCCGCGGGCTACTTCGCGCGCGCGGGAGACCGCGCGGGGCAGGCCCAGAGCCTCTACCAAGTCGGGCGCAGCCTGCAGCCCGACATTAACCTGGCTGGCGGCGACTGGACTCAGGCCGCGGCCTGCTACGCCAAGGGGGCCGGCCTGCTCAAGGACGCCGGGCGTCCGCACGCCCAAGCCTACTTCCTGCGGCAACAGGCGTACTGCCTCCAGCCCGAACGCAACCCCATCGGCAACTGGGATACCGCGGCCAAGCTCTACAACGAATCCGGAGCCCTCGAAGCCCTGCACGCCCACGTCTTCGAGCAGGCCGACTGCCTGTGCATGCAGGGCTACTGCCTGAGCCCCGTGCGAAATCCCGCCGGCAACTGGGAGACCTCGGCGCGCTTCTACGAACAGGCCAGCAAGATCTACGCCGCCTCCGAGAACAAAAAGCGGCTCCAGGGCGTCTGCCTGCACGAGATCGCCTACCAGCGAATTCGCGCCGACAAGCGCAACCTCACCCCCGAGACGCGGGAACTCTTCCGACGCGCCGGCGCCCTGCGCCGCGAGGCCGGCGACGAGCAGGGCGCGCAGATCAGCGAGTCCTGGCTGCGCTGAGACGGCCGGGGCCGCGCGCCGCGGCGCAGGCCCCGCTTACGGCGCCGGCGGCTCGGCGTGCCGGTTGAAGCCCATCCGGTCCGCGCCGCTGAGCTGCACCGCCGCGTGCCGCGGCGCATCCCACTTCGTCACGCGCACGAACGGCAGGATCGCCCGGATCGCCAGGCCGATCCGGCGCTTGCTCGAGGTGTTCGGCGCCGAGTAATGCAGCGTCCGTTCGTTGAAGAGGAAGAATTCGCCGGCCTTCATCTCCAGCGGCACCGCCTTCGACGCGTCGATCCGGTCCGGGTCCGCGCCTTCTCCGAAGGCTACGCCCTTCATCTTTATGTGCGGGATCAGCTTGCTCTGCGAGCCGGGGATCACCTGCGGGCAGGAATTCTCCAGCGTCGCGTCGTCGATCGCCATCCACGCGGACATCACCACCGCGGGCTCCAGCGGCCAGTAGTTGTTGTCCTGATGCCACGGGATCGCCAGCGCGCCGGGCTGCTTGATGAAGAAGTTCGTCCGCCACAACAGCAAGTCTTCGCCGACCACCGCGGTCATGCGCCGCACTACGGCCGGATTGGAGGCCAAGTCCCAGATCAGGCGCTCGTCGAGGTGGCGGTTGTGGTGCTTCTGCGTATGGTCAGGCGCGTCGCGCTCGAGGACCTGTTCGATCCGGGGACGCAGCTCGGCCATCTCTTCGGGCGTATAGGCCTGGAACGGTCCCAGGAAGCCGTCGGTGTGGAACCGGAGCACCTGGTCGGGCGTCAGGGTCAGGGCCTGGGGTTCGGCGGTCAATACGGCGGTCATCGGGTCGTCCTCCGAGGGCTAGGGTTCACGCGCGTCACGTGGACAATGTCCCTCAATCGGTCCTGGTTGACAATGGAGCCAATAGACCATAAGTTGCACTGAATCGGTGGTCATAAAGGAGCGCGCATGGCTTCGATCCGGGCCGAGGCGTTTCTGGACGCCCTCCTGCACCCGGCTTGCCGGGTCGAGTTCCTGATCCACAACTTCACCCGGGTCCCGGCCGACTGGCGCTTCGACCGGCGCACCATCGAGGAGCACCTCGTCTACTACGTCGTCGAGCACGTCTGTCGCGGGCGCGTGGACGGCAAGACGTTCTACCTGGAGCCGCATTCGCTGATGTGGCTGCCGCCGCGAAAGGTTCACACGCTGGCCAACGCCGATCCGCGCAAGCCGATCTCGCTCTACCACTTCCGCTTCGACCTCCTGAAGGGCGCGCGCCGGCTCGACGCCGGGCCCGGGATGGTCCTGCTGCATGGCGCGGACGATCTGCGCCAGGCCTTCGCCCAGCTCCTCGACGAGTACCGCGCGCGACTGCCTTACCAGGCTTCGCGCCTGCGCGCGATGCTGCACCTGCTTTTCACCGGCGTGCTGAGGCGGGCGGGGGCGCGCGCCGCCGAGGACGACCCGCCGCTCGGGCGCGCGCGCCGCGACCGGCTGGCGGCGTACGTCGAGGCCCGCCTGGACCGCGCGATCCGGCCCGCCGAGTTGGCCGCCGAAGTCGGCCTCGCGCCGGATTACTTCACGCGCGTCTTCCGCCGCACCTACGGTGTCCCGCCTCGCGTCTGGCTCGTCCGCGCCCGGATGCGCCGCGCCGCCGACCGGCTCGTCGAATCCAACCGCGCCATCGGCGAGATCGCCGCGGAACTGGGCTACGAGAACCTCTATTTCTTCAGCCGCCAGTTCAAGCAGTCGCTCGGCTTGAGCCCGCGCGCCTACCGCCGCCGCCATGCGCGGCTGGCGCTCCCGCCGCGCGGGGCATGAGTGAACCACGGAGAACACGGAGGGCGCAGAGAACGGCAGGCGCGGGGTGCAGTGATCGGACCAGGGGTCGGTACCGCACCGCACGGGGCGGCTGCGCCGACCCGTGGCACGCCTTCCAAACCCGCCTCGCAGTTCCCTGTCACTTCCGTGAGCTCCGTGGTCCCTTCAATCGCTTTTGACGCCGCGCGCGGCGTTGGTTAGCGTGGGACCTTCGCTTCACGGACAACCCAAGGGGGCAGCGCATGAAACCGATCCGGGTCGGCATCGTCGGGTACGGCTGGGTCGCCGGGGCGCACATCACTTCGTTGCACGAGATCGAAGGCGTGCAGGTCGCCGCGGTCTGCTCGCGCCGCAAGCTCGACGCGAAGGCGCTCAGCGCCAAGCACGGCTCGGAGATCGCCGTCTACAACGATTACAAGAAAATGTGCGCCGACAAAAAGCTCGACATCGTCAGCGTCTGCACGCCGCATCCGTTCCACCCCGAGCAGGTCGAACTGGCCGCGCAGGCCGGGAAGCACCTGATCATCGAGAAGCCCATCGCGATCGACAAGCCGGGCCTGGACCGCGTCGAGGCCGCGGTCAAGAAGCACAAGATCAAGGCCTGCGTCTGCTTCGAGGTCCGCGTCGCCGGGCAGTTCCAGACCTACCACGCGATGCTTAAGCAGGGCGTCCTCGGGAAGCTCCACTACGGCGAGATCGACTACTACCACGGCATCGGCCCGTGGTATGGGCAGTACGAGTGGAACAAGAAGAAAGCCTTCGGCGGCAGTTCGCTCCTCACCGCCGGCTGCCACGCCCTCGACGCGCTGCTCTGGCTGATGGGCTCGCAGCCCGTCGAGGTTTGCAGCTACAGCACCCAATCGGCGCACCCTTACTTCAAAGCCTACGATTACCCCACCACCAGCAGCACGCTGATCAAGTTCAAGAACGGCGCGGTGGGCAAGACGGCCAGCGTCATCGACTGCTTCCAGCCCTACCTCTTCAACACCCACCTCTGCGGCAGCGAAGGGAGCATCTGGAACGACAAGTTCCACACTTCGAAGTTCAAGGGCCTCGACAAGAGCGGCTGGAGCACCCTGCACACGCCGCTGGTGGACAGCGGGGACGTCGCGCACCATCCGTACACGGCGCTCTTCAAGGATTTCATCGAGGCCCTGCGCGCGAACGGGAAACCCATGTTCTCCTTCGAGGAAGGCCTGCTCTCCCACCGCGTCTGCCTGGCCGCGGACCGGAGCGCCGCCGAAGGCCGGCCGGTGAAAGTGAAGGAGCTGGCGTGAAAGGCAATCGCGGAAGCGCGGCGCGCGCGAAGGACGGCGGGCCGGAATTGGGGCGGCGCCGGGCCTGATCGGCGCGCGGGCAGGATCCGAATCGCCTTCACGTGCCGCTTGGCACGCGCACTAAAACAAACGGGAGCGGCGTTCCCGCCGCTCCCGCTGAAGTCCCGCCTGTCCGCTTGCCGGGCTACGCGAGCAGATCCTTGACCGACTCGCCTTCGTTGACGATCTTGATCGGGCGTCCCTGGTCGGAGAAGTTGTCCTTCTTGTAGTCGATCCCGAGCAGGTCGAACATGGTGGCGTGAATGTCGCCGGGGCGCACGGGCTTGTCCTTCACCGCCGCGCCGCCGTCGTCGCTGGCGCCGTGGCAATAGCCCTTCTTCGCGCCGCCGCCGGCGAAGAGCGCCGACCAGACGCGCGGGTAGTGGTCGCGCCCGCTGCGGTTGTTGATCTGCGGCGTGCGTCCGAACTCGCCCGTGCAGACGATCAGCGTCGTCTCCAGCTTGCCGCTCGCCGCGAGGTCCTCGATCAGGTTCCCCAGGCCGCGGTCCAGCCGGCCGCTCAGCCGCGGGATGCTCTCCTTGAACGCGTCGTTGTGCGTGTCCCAGCCGCCGAGCGACACCTCGCAGAAGCGCACCCCGGCCTCGACCAGCCGCCGCGCGATAAGGCAGCTCTTGGCGAACCCGTCGTTTCCGTAGCGCTGCACCACCGCGGGGTTCTCGTTCTTCAGGTCGAAGGCCTTGACCGACTCGCTGTACATGAGCTGGATCGCGTCGTTGAAGTGACCGCCGTAATCGTCCACCGCCTGCCCGCGCTTCTGCACCGCGAAGGGGCCGTCCAGCGAGCGGAGCAGTTGCATGCGGTTGTTGTAGCGCTGCTGCGGCACCCCGTCCGGGCGGACCAGGTTGCGCACCGGGTTGTTCGGGTCGCCGATCTGGAACGGCGCGACCTTCGCGCCCAGGAACCCCGCGCCCCAGGAACTGCCGCCGATGGAGATGTACGCGGGCAGGTCCGCGTTCTTCTTGGGCAGCTCGCTGATGGCCAGCGAACCCAGGCTGGGGTGCTTGATGCTCGCCAGCGGCTTGTACCCCGTGTGCATCTCGTAGGTCGCGCGCTCGTGGCTGCCTTCCTTGCTGGTCAGCGAGCGGATCAGCGTCGCGTGCTTCATGTTCCGCGCCAGGATCGGGAAGTGCTCGCTGATCTGGATCCCGTCGGCCGAGGTATCCATCGGCTTGATCGGCCCGCCGTTGGCGTGGCCGGGTTTGGGATCCCATGTGTCGATATGGCTGGGGCCGCCGGCCAGCCAGACCAGGATCACCGAATCGCAGCGGCCCGCCCCGGCCAGCGCGTCGGCGCGGAGCAGGTCCAGCATGCTCAGGCCCATGAACGAGAAGACGCCGGCCTTCAGGAAGCTGCGCCGACCCAGGCCGTTCTGGCCGTCGCAGTCGATGCAACCCTTGGAGGTTCCCGTCGCGCGCGGTGTCGCCATGGTTCAATCCCTTTCGTTGCCCGGTCCCGCCCGGTTTCCGGAGCCTATTTGATGAACATGAACTCGCGGGTGTTCATCAGCGCCCACAGCAGGTCCTCGACCTGCGGCTTGGACCCGCTGCCGATGTAGCCGCGGGCGATGCCCATTTCCGTTTGCGTGGGGTAGCGCGAAAGCGTGCGCAGGTACAGCAGGTTCACGATGTCCGCCCCGTTGAACTTGCCCGAGGTCAACTGCTCGACGGCATAGCCCGACTTGTCGAGCCGCGCCGCGTCGTTGATCGAGCCCCCGTTGAAGAGCTCCAACGCCTGCGTGATCGAGACGTTGCTGTCGCGCTCCACCATGAGCTGCTCGCGGTCCGACTGGTTAAAAGCGTGCAGGAAGGTCCCCGAGCGCGCCGGGGTCGCGACCTCGTAGGCCCACGTCCCGCCGCCCTTCGCCGGCAGTTCGGCCACGCGCGCCCCTTGCGGCGGCGTGAGCACCTTCGGCGCCGGCTTCTGCCCCGAGGCGACCAGGATCGAGTCGTAGATCTGCTCCGCCGACATCCGCCGCAGCCGGCGGTGGCTGAACAGCTCCTCGTCGGCCTTGTTGGATTTGTTCGGCATGCTGCTGCGCTGGTAGGTGTTCGAATTGAGGATCAGGCGCAGCACGGCCTTGTTGTCGAACTTCGCCTTGACCAGCTCGTCGGCCAGCAGCGCGAGCACTTCGGGATGCGACGGCGGGTTCTTGCGCCGGAAGTCGTCCACCGGATGCACCAGGCCGCGCCCGAAGAGGTGCGCCCAGAGCCGGTTGGCCTGCACCTCCGCGAACTGCCGCGAGCCGGCCAGGAAGCCCGCCAGCGCCTCCCGTCGCGAGCCCTTGCCGTCGAATTTCTTCTCTTTCTCCCAGGGGAAGACCGCGTTGGCCCGCCCCCCGCCAACCTCGCTCGGCATCGAGTACTCGCCGCTGTCGCTCTCGTACACCCAGTTGACCCGGTAGCGGCCCAGCAACTGGCCCAGGCGCTCGCTGGTGTCTTTCCCGCCGGCCTTCTCCACCTCGTCCATCATGCGCTTGATGATGTCGCCACCGGCCGGGGGCTTCTCGCCGTAGGCCAGCTTGTCGTCGGCGGCCTTGTTCTTCTTCAGCTCCTCGGCGCGCGCTTTGGCCAGTTCCGCCAGTTTCTTGTCCGCCTCCTCGGAGTACTTCTTCACCATCGCCGCGACGTTCTTGTAGTAGTCGTCGCCCATGCCGTCCTTGACTCGGGAGACGGTCGAAAGGTCGTCGCGTTCCACGTGCGTCCGCGGGCCGAAGAAAGCCATCAGGCTGTGGAAGTCGGACTGCTCCCACACGTCGAAAGGATGGTCGTGGCATTGCGCGCAGGCCATGCGCGTGCCCATGAAGACCGTCGCCGCCGTGTTCACCGTCTCGATCCGCTCGCGGCCGTCCCGCAGATAGAAATTAACCGCCCCGTTCAGGTTCGCCCGGCCCGTCGCCGTGAGCAGCTCCGCCACGAACTGGTCGTAGGGCATGTTCTTCGCGAGCGCGCCGTGGATCCAGTTGCGGTACGTCCTCGGGATGGTGCCTTCTTCCTGCGGCGCGTCGGTGTGCTCGCGGAGCAGGTCGCCCCAGAGCACCGTCCAGTGGTCGGCGTAGCGCGGATGCGCGAGAACCTTGTTGACCAGTTGCGCGCGCTTGTCGCTCGCCGGGTCCGCCACGAAGACCTGCACGTCCTCGGAGGCCGGAATCACCCCCAGCACGTCCAGGTACAGCCGCCGGATGAACTCGTCGTCCGTGCAGCGCGGCGAAGGCGGCAAGTTGTCGGCCTTCAGCCGCTCCATGACGTATTTGTCGATCGGGCTGAGGATCTCGAAGTCCGCGTTCGACCAGTACCCCTTGACCTCGACCTCCGTCGGGGGCTTCTCGTCGGGCTTGTGGACCTGCGGCGCCACCACGTTCATCATCGAGGCCACCACCGCGTTCGGCGCGCGCTCGGCCGGCGCGGCCGTCGTGGCGCCCGCCGAGACCCCCGAAGCCGGCGCCGCCGGCGTTTCCTTCAGTTTCGGCAGCAGCGGAAAACACTTCTCCTTGTAGACCTTCATGTCCAGCTTCGCGACTTCCTCGAATTCCTTCTCGGCCAGCGCCGGCAGGCCCTTGTCCAGCGCGTACTTGCCCAGCTCGAAGCGGGCTTCCGCGTTCGTCAGGTCCGCCAGCGCGCGTTTGCACTGAAACAGCGCTTTCGCGTCAAGGAACGAGGCCGGAATCGTCTGCTTGCCCTTCGTTGTCTCGATCACCACCTCGTTCGCGTCAAGCTTCAGCACGCGGCCGCGTACCGCGCCTCCTGGAATATCGATCGTGACGTTCTCGGCGGCATGCGTATTAACCAAGGTGAGCAGCAGGAGGGAGCCAAGGACGAGGCGTACCGGTGTGCGAAGCGATAGAGTCATCGTAAGGCCTCCTGTGCCCACTGCCCTCATTCGACGGGCAAGCCCTGCACGCTGCGAGCCGGCAAGTCATCGTGAGCCTTCTGGTTACATGACAAATTTTCACCTGTTTTGATGCAGAATTTTACCGAAAACCTAACGCCGCTATTTCTTTGGGATCGACCTTGGCCAACGAGGTTAACTGCATTCTAAACGGAAGCTGGCACCAAAAAGGTTCAGCTTCTTTTAGTGCACTGCACTTGTGCAACATGCAGTGCGCTCTTCACTTATGGAAGTGGCCTAAGCCACGTACACCGGGAAATCAAGGCTTGAAAAACTTGCACTTGTGCGTCCATGCTTTTCATAGGCCTTCCGAGAAAACCCCACCCAATTCATACCTAATCTCAAGAGAGATCATAGCGCTCATGACTGAGAAGTCAGGGGGCTTCCGGGGTCGCGTGGGCGGCTGCCTGGAACTTGATCCTGCGTCTACGCCAGTAAAGGATCCAGGCCGCTCCCAACACCATAAGCCCCAGCCCGATCCATTGGGCGATGCTGAGCGTAGCGGAAAGGTGCGGGAAGGCCGCGCCGGTGTCCGCGCGCAGGAACTCCTCGAAGAAGCGCGTCGTTCCGGCCATCACCAGCATCAACCCCAGCACCTGCCCGTCGTAGCGCCGGCGCGGCCAGAACGAATATAGGAAGCCCGCCGTCAGCGCGGCGCTGAGCGCCCCATAAAGCTGGGTTGGATGGACCGGGAGGCTGTGCGCGGCGCCGAGCGGCAGCCCGCCACGCAGGACCTGGTCGGCATAGGGAGGGCTGTCCGGACCGAAGACGAGCCCCCAGTCGCACGTCCGCCCCCAGCAGCAGCCGCGCATCAGGCATCCGATCCGCCCCAGCGCCTGTCCCGCGATCAGGCACGGCGCCAGCAGGTCCAGGAACGGCAGCACCGGGATGCGGTAGCGCCGGCAGAACCACGCCGCGGCGGGGATTACCGCCAGAAACGCCCCGTAGAAGACCAGCCCGCCTTCCCAGAGCTTGAAGACGTCGTAGAGCGCTTCCGGCCCTCGCGGCCCGAGGGGATTGAAGGCGTCCCAATGGTCGATGACAAAGAAGAGCCGCGCGCCGGCCAGCCCGCTGACGACTCCCAGCACGCCCATGTCGGTGATCTGTTCGGGGTCAACTCCGATCAGGCGGCAGCGGCTGCGGGCCATGACCACGCCCAGCAGGAAGCCGCAGAGGATCAGCGTGCCGTAGCCGTATACCGGGAGTTTCGCCGCGAGCCACCCGTTCCAGGCGCCCAGGCCCAGGCCCGCGGCCAGGCCCAGCGCCGCGCCCGCAAGAATCCGCCCGCGCCCGGCGTCCTTGCCCGCCGCCAGGGTTGCGCCCAGCGAGAGGCCCATCGTCGCCATCAGCAGCCAGCCGGGAATCTCAAGGAAGATGGGCCACATCGGAGGTCCTTCGGGTCTTGCGCGGCTTCAACCGGAACACACTGTATCTGATTTCGCGCCGCGCGTCTGCGAACTCCGGAATCCCCGCCGCCTCGGGGGGCGAAAGGTGCGTAGGCGAGAGGGTGGAAGGGAGCCGGTGTCCTGCCGGAGAATGTCGAAGAGCGCGAAGGCTCGCGCGGGCGCTCAGCTCCCGCCCAGGCGTTCAAAGAGCGGGAAGCCTTCCAGGTGCCCGCGAATCAGGCGCGCCAGCAGCCGCGCGCCGCGGGGGCTTCCGCCGGGGAGCAGGCGCACGCGGGGAAGGCCGGTCTGGCGCAGCGCGTCGAGGACTTCGCGCCAAGCCGAGGCGTCGGGCTCGCGCCCCAGCGGGGCCTTGAGCGCCAGGGCGGAGGGCTCGTCGAAGAGCCCCGCGACGGACTTCAGGAAATCGACGCGCTCGCCCAGGTCCGCCACGCCGGGGCTGACGCGCAATTCCAGACCCACTTCGTACGAGCCCAGCGGGTCCAGCGTCGCGCCGTCCTGCGCGAGGAAGACCCCGTCCTGCGCCCACAGGGCGGCGGCGGCGGTGCGCGGAGCGCCGGCGATGAGCGCGAGGTTCAGGCCGGTCTCCTCGCGCAGCGTGCTCACGACGCCGTGAAGGGCCGAGGCCAGCGTCGCGGCGCCCGCGCGCAGGGTCGGGCTCGGGGCGGCATGCGCGAAGGGCTCCCGCGCCAGCCAGGCCGCGGCGTTCCACAGGCCCGCGGGGACCAGCGGCAGCTCGCGCCCGCGGATCGGCGAGCGCCCGAAGTACTCCTCGCGCTCGCGGTGCGCCTGCGCGGCCAGCGCGACGAGCTGCGTCAGACGCAGCGTGGCTTTCTGCGGGTCGCGGATCGCCTCGCGGATCAGGAGGCCTCCGACGTTGAGCGTGATCGGGAGGCTGCGCACGACCGGCCGGTGCGACCGCTCCAGGCTCGGGGCGACCGTCACCAGGACCAGTTCGGCCTGCGCCCCCGGCGGGTCGGGCGCCTCGGGATCCGCGGCGCTCGCCCCGGCCAGCGCCTCCGCCAGGGCGGCGACGCGTTCGGGCCCGTCGGCGCGGACCCACAGCGGCTCGCGCCCCGGGGCGCGCAGCCGCCCGCGGCCCTCGGCGCCGAGCGGGTCGGCGGCGCGGTCGTCGCCTTGGAGCTCGGCGGCGGGTTCCGGCGAGGCCGGATACGGCGCCAGGCCCAGCAGGTTGCCCCGCGCGGCCAGCGCGACTTCGTCCGAGTGCACCGCCTGGAGCCAGAAGGCCTCCAGCGCCGGGCCGTCGTGGGGGAGCGGGCAGCCGCGCGCGGCCAGCGCGTCCCAGCGTTCGGCCAGCGGCGCGAAGCTCGCCGCCACCCGCCGCGCCGCGTAGCGCCGCGCGTCCATCGCGCGCTGCTGCAGTTCGAGGACCGCGAGCGCGTGGACGAGCGCCGCCGAGCCGCGTTCGACGCCCAGCGCGACCAGCTTCCGTTCGACCTGCCGCGAGATCTCGCCGGCCGGGTCGGCCGCGATCCCGCTCCCGCGCAGGGACTCGATCAGCCGGCGCCGGTCCCACGGCGAGCCTTCCGGCGCGTGGCCGTCGGTAAGACGCAGGCTCCAGAGCAGCGAGGCCGCCGCGCGCGCGTGCTCGGCGTAAGCGTCGGCGACCGCGTGGTGCCCGGTCTCGCGCAGCAGCTTCACGGTCAGCTCGCGGACATCGGCGGTGCTCGGCGTCGCCCCGTACTCCTGGGCCAGGAACTCGCAGGCCGCGCGCGCGATCTCCTCCCCGAAGGACTTGGCCTCCGCCGAGGACGCCTGCGCGCCGCAGGCCAGCGCGGCGCGCGCGAGCGAGCGGACGAGGCGCAGCGGGTTAAAGGCCACCAGCCGCCCGTCGTACTTGCGTACCGCGTCGGGTTTCCGCATCGCCCTTGATCCGTTGCGCAGGTGAGGAAAATCGTACCGCGGTAGCGTATGCCCTGCGCCGGGGCACGCAACAGGGTTCATGCGCAAAGGGCCTGGCGCTACGCGTCCGGTTTATCGCTCTTGCGCCCTTTCAGGAACTCCTCCAGCACGTCCATGAACTCGCTGGCGTCCTTGAACTCCTTGTAGACGCTGGCGAAGCGGACGTAGGCGACCTGGTGGAGCTTGCGCAGTTCGCGCATGATCAACTCGCCGAGAAACTTCGAGGGCACCTCCCGGTCGAACTGCTCGAAGGCCTCGGCCTCCACGTCGGCGGTCACCTTGTCGATCTGCTCGGCGGAGATCGGGAGGTTCCAGCACGCGCGCTCGATGCCGCGGCGCAGCTTCTCGCGCTCGTAGGGCACGCGCCGGCCGTCCTTCTTGATCACGCGCAGCGGGTTCTCCTCGATGCGCTCGTAGGTGGTGAAGCGGCGCGCGCAGGCGAGGCACTCGCGGCGGCGGCGGATCACCGCGCCGTCCTCGCTGGAACGACTGTCGACGACCTTGTCCTGGTCCACGCGGCAGAACGGGCAGCGCATGAGGGGCCTCGGATGGGGGAAGAAGGCAGGGCTGGGATAGCATACCCGGCGGGGAGCGTCAAGGCGGCGGGCCGCCGCGGGCCTCATGGCGCGCGCCGGACCGGACGATACCATGGATGGGAGCCGTACCGTCCCGGGAGGGCGACGCCGTGAACGTTCGCGTAGGTGTCCCGTTCGTCCTGTTCCTGGCGCTCGGGCTGCCGGGCGCGCGCCTGGGCGCCGAGGACGCCGCGCCGGCCGCCGAGGGCCCGACGCCCGAACTCCGCCTCGCTTCGCCCCAGGATGCCGCGCGCGTGGCCAAGGACCTCTCGATCCGCCGCCTCGGCGAAGGGCCCTGGGCCGACGCCTTGATCGCCATGCGCAAGAAGTACGACAACTGGGCCGAGGGGCGCCGCCACGAAGGCCGCGACGACGACATCGGCCGTTACCTCAACGACCAGCTCGTGATCCTCGCCTTCCGCGCCCTGGGCGGCCGCGTGGAGGCGCTCCAGGAAGGCGCGCTCTGGCTCTCCTTCTATCCGTCCTGCCGCCAGCCCCTGCCCGAACTTGTCACCGACTTCCTCAAGCGCCACCAGGATTCCGTCAACGGCGTCCTCGGCGCCTTCGACTGGGAGAAGGCTTCGGCCTACGTGAAGGCCAAGCAGTGGAAGAAGGACGCCGAGGAGAAGGGCAGGAAACCGTAGGTACCCTGCGGTGAACGGCGAACTGCCCAACGGAAACTGCCATAGTTGCGAGAATTCTTCCCTTTGAAGGTCGATACGGAGGAATCGCTCCCAGAACCCAGAACCCAGAACCCAGAACCCCTTTCGCTACATCCTTCGCGTCTCAGCGGTGAGCTTTACCGCGCGGCGGCCTCGCTCATCGCGTTCCGGATCGTCAGCAACTCGCTCAGGTTCTCGGCCGTGAGCAGCCCCACCAGCCGCCCCTCGCGGACGACCGGGAGCGTCCGTGAACCGTTCTCGTTCATCCGGCGCATGGCGTCCTCGAGCGGGGCCTCGGTTTCGAGCGGCGCCGCCGGCGGTTCCATCGCCTCACCGACCGTCCGCTCGCCGCGACCCTCGGCCAGCGCCCGGATCAGGTTCTGGCGCGTGAGCAGCCCGATGACACGGCCGTCTTCGAGCACCGGAAAGTCCTGCTGTGAACCCCTCAGGAGCCGTTCGATGGCCAGCCCGAGCGGATCCCCTGGGGCAAGCGTGAGGAAGTCCGTCACCATCCCATCCTTCACGCGCACGCCGGCCAGCGCGCGGCGCATCTCGTGCATGCGGAGTTCCTGGTCCGCACCGAGGTAAACGAAGAGCGCGATGAAGAGCAGGAACGGGTTCCCGCCCAGCAGCCCGGCGAATCCGAAGAAGATCGCCATCGCCTTGCCCACCGCCGAGGCGATGCGGGTCGCCTGCAGCGCATCGAGGCGGTGCGCCAGCAGGGCCCGCAGCACCCGCCCCCGTCCATCGGGAAGGCCGGGAGCAGGTTGAAGACCACGATCCCCAGGTTCACGTACATCAGGTTGGTCAGGAACGAGCCCTCCGCGATGTCGAACGCGAACTCCGGGAGCGCCGCGCCGTACGCCAGCCGCAGCATGACATAGAGCCCCGCGGCGATCGCGACGTTCACGGCAGGGCCGGCCAGCGCCACCCACAGTTCGTGCGTCGGATTCTCGGGGAGCCGTTCCAGCCGCGCCAGCCCCCCGATGGGCAGGAGCGTGATGTCGCGCGTGCGGATGCCGTAGCGCTTCGCCGTCAGCGCGTGCCCCAGTTCGTGAAGCGTGATGCAGCCGAAAATCGCGATGATAAAGAGCACCGAGCGCGCCGCTTCGAGCGGGTTGCGCCCCGCGCCGAGTTGTACGAAAAGAATCCAGCCCACCAGGAGCATGAACGTCCAGTGGACGTAGATCCGAATGCCCGACACCGAACCCAGGTTAAGCGACCATTTCATGGCCGTGTTCTCCGGCCCCAGGCGCGGCGACCGTCGGCGAGGGAGGAGAACCGGGCGGGTCAGGGCGAACCGCGAGGCTCCTCCCTGCCAATCGGGCGCGCGATCCGCGCCTGCCTTCCACGAACATTATACCACACTTCATTCGGCCACGGATGACGCCGCATCGGGGCCCGCGAATAGAGTCCCAAATGGAGTTTGTTGCTCCGCACTCCGTCCGCGCCCTGCGTTCACTCGAAGAGGCTGGGCGTCTGGCCCGGGCGGCGGAAGGTCGAACGGCGCGCCGACGCTTCGTTGCCGAAGTCCCGTTCGAGCCGGGCATTCATGCCCAGCCTGCGGCAGCTCAACTCGAAAAGCCGCGCGATGGCCTCCCAGCGCGCGCCGCGGCCCTTCATGCGCTCGTGGAAGCCGCCGCGATACAACTCCCCGCCGCGCATTTCGCGTAAAGCGTGCTCGACTTTCTTCACGCGGCCCGGCAGCGCCCGTTCGAGCCGCTCGAAGAAGACCGGCTCGACCTCGGCCGGCAGGCGCAGCAGCGTCATAAAGGCCGTCGTCGCGCCGGCCTCGCGCGCGAGCCCCAGCACCTCGGCGACCTGCGCGTCGTTGACGCCGGGAATCACCGGCGCGACCGCGACGCCCGTGGGAATGCCGGCGGCGGAGAGCGCGCGCAGCGCCTCCAGCCGCGCGCGCGGCGCCGGCGTGTTGGGCTCCAGCGCGCGGCTCAGCTCCGCGTCGGCGAAGGCCAGGCTCACGCAGACATGCGCGCTCGCCTCGGCGTGCAGGCGCGATAATACGTCGAGATCGCGGCGCACCAGCGCGCCTTTCGTGATCAGGCTCACCGGATTGCGGAATTCCGCGCAGACCTCCAGGCAGGACCGCGTCAGTCCGTAACTGGCCTCCAGCGGCTGGTAGCAGTCGGTGACGCCGCTGAAGACCGCCGTTTCGCCGCGCCATGAAGGTTTCCGGAACGCCGCGCGCAGAAGTTCCGGCGCGTTGATCTTCACCACCAGCTTCCGCTCGAAGTCCGTCCCCGCGCCGAAATCGAGGTACTGGTGCGTCGGCCGCGCGTAACAATAGGCGCAGGCGTGAAAGCAGCCGCGGTACGGATTGACGCTCCAGCGAAACCCGATATCCGGCGAGTCGTTCTCGCTGAGAATGCTCTTCGAGCGCTCCACGTAGACGTCCAGCTTCGCCTCGGGCGGCTCGCCCAGCCACTCGACATGCTCCGAGCGCCAGGGGTTGGGCGGATTGGAGAGCTTGTGCAGCGACATGGGGACAGTCTAAATGCGGAACGTAGAATTCGGAATGCGGAATGAACAACAAGACAAGAAGAGAGCACCTCAACTACTCAGTCCTCAGTCCTAAAGCTGTTTGCCGCTGCTTCCCTTTGCTGTAAAAGTCTTTACTGCGGTTTGTCGAGAGCGCACGTGCGGCCGGGGGACGCGCTTCATGAAGGAGCGCTATCTGCTTGAATTGGACCTGCGCAGGGTGCCTTCGCTGGCGCCTGACGTGGTCATGTGCGGGTCGGGCATCGCCGCGCTCTCGGCGGCCCTTGTCGCGGCCGAAAACGCCTCGGTGATGCTCGTCACCAAAGGCCAAGCCCTCGAATCGAACACCTTCTACGCGCAGGGCGGGATCGCCGCGGCGCTTTCCGAGGACGACAGCCCCGAGAACCACCTTCAGGACACGCTCAACGTCGGCTGCGGGCTCTGCGACGAGGAGGCCGTGCGCAAGCTCGTCACCGAAGGCCCCGATCTGGTCCGGCAGCTCATCGAGTGGGGCACGCCTTTCGACCGCGCCGAGGACGACCGCCTGCACCTCACGCTCGAAGGCGGCCACGGGCAGCGCCGCGTGGCCCACGCCAACGGCGACGCCACGGGGCGCGCGATCGAGCAGAGCATTGCCGCGCGCGTCCGCGAGCATCCCAACATCACCTTCCTCGAAAACCACTTCGCCATCGACCTGCTCCACAAGGACGGCGTCTGCTACGGCCTGCTGGCCCTGGAGTCCAAAACCGCGCGCGTGCTCAAGATCGAAGCCAAGGCCACCGTGCTGGCTACCGGCGGGCTGGGGCAGATCTACCGCGAGACCACCAACCCCGACGTGACCACCGGCGACGGCATGGCCATGGCCTTCCGCGCCGGCGCGACCGTGCAGGACATGGAGTTCGTCCAGTTCCACCCCACCACGCTCTACGTGGCCGGCGCGCGCCGGTTCCTCATCAGCGAGGCCGTTCGCGGCGAGGGCGCCTGGCTGCTCAACGAGAAGGGCGAGCGCTTCATGCAGCGCTACGACGAGCGCGCCGAACTCGCCTCGCGCGACGTCGTCTCCCGCGCGATCATGCTGGAGATGGAAGCCACCGGCTCCACCAACGTCTACCTCAGCGTCGCGCACCTGGACGCGAAGATGATCCGCGAGCGCTTCCCGAACATCCTCGAGGCGCTCAAGAAGTACCGCCTGGACCTGACCAAGGACCGCATCCCCGTGCGCCCCGCCTGCCATTACACCATGGGCGGCGTCCGCACCGACCTCCACGCGCGCACCGACGTCCACCGTCTGCTGGCCGCCGGCGAAGTCACCAGTTGCGGCGTCCACGGCGCCAACCGCCTTGCCAGCAACAGCCTCCTGGACGGGCTGGTCTTCGGGCGCGAGGCCGGCAAGCAGGCCCTCGCGCTGGCCCAGGAGCCGCAGCCGACCTTCCCCGAGAAAAAGGTGCAGCCGATCCGCGGCAAGGACGAGATCCCCATCGACGTCGACGACGTCCGCGCCTCGCTCAAGAGCCTCAACAACCGCGCCGCGGGGATCGTCCGCGACCGCGAGACCATGGCCAACGCCCTGCGCATGCTCGATTTCTGGCAGAACTACGTCTACAGCGAGGAGTTCGCGACGACGAAGGGGCTGGAACTCCAGAACATGCTCGGCTGCTCGCAGCTCGTGATCCGCAGCGCCCTGCGCCGCGAGGAATCCCGCGGCGCGCACCAGCGCCGCGATTTTCCCGAGACCGACGACGCGCGCTGGAAGCAGCACCTCACCTACAACCGCAAGGAATTCGAGTAGGGCAGGGGTGCAGGCATACAAGTGGTAGTACGTTAGGGCTATCGCGTTTCGCTGCGGGTATCGGCCAGTCGCTATAGGTCCCTGCGTCCGCCCATGATCCTGACTGCGTTCATAGGCCTCATCCTCGTCTTCGGCCCCTTGGGCTTCACCTACCTCGCGATTCGCAACGCCATTGAACGAACGGTAGTAGACGAAAGGCCTACGAGCGCCCTGGTCTTCGGCTACGGCGCCGCCCTTTTCTGCCTCTTCGTAACGGGTGTGGTCGCGTTCACCTTCATGCTGCTGTGGGTGATCGGGATGGTCCTGTGGGGTCTGGCTGGGCTGGTCGGCGCTTGCGTTATGGCCGTGGAGACCTTCCGCCTTTTCGCGAACCTTGGACCCTACCGCGCCTGGCGGCGCGCGTACCCTCCGCCCAGGCTCCAGGCGACGATGTCGGACCTTTTCACGGCGATCTTCCTCTACGCACTGGCGATGGCGCTTCTGGCCGCCGCGGGATCTCCCGCCGACTTCGGCGTGGACGAAGCCTACGTCGTTGGCTGGGCGATCTATCTTGCGCCCGCGGCGGCCTTCGGGCTATATGCGGCGTTGGACGCCATTCGCGAGACCGGCGGCGCCTGGCCGTCCGCGCGCCGTATGAGGTACGTGGCCCTGCTGGTCGTGCTTAACGCGCTCCTGCCGGGGCTCGCCCAACTCGTCTGGCTGCTCTGGCGGCGCGGCCTCTGGCGTGTCGCGAAAAAACGCGAAGCCGAGCGCAAGGCCATCGACGCGCGCAGGGTCGAACTTCTGGAACCCACCGTGCGCGGGAGCTTCGACGAAGCGCCGCTACCGGGAGTTGTCGCTCCGGCGGTGGACGCCGGGAACGCGGATGCAGGATAATTGCAATAAATGGCCGTCATCCTATTCCTGGCGCTGGTCTTAGGCCCCTTCTCCGTCGTCTATGCTTGTATGCGGAAGCTGAACGATGCGATCGTCGAGGAGGAAACTCCCGAATCGGCGCTCGCGACTTCGATCTGGACCAGCCTCCTTTGCCTGTTGGGTGTGGGCGGGACGATCTTCATTGTTGCCATGATTCCATGGCTTTTCGGAATCCTTCTATTGATAGGCCTCGCCTTTGGCGTGATCACCTTCACCGTGGATGGCTTCTGCTTCTTCAAGCACTTCGACTCGTACCGCGCCTGGCTTCGAGATGCCCCGCCGCCTAACCTTCAGGTGACGATGCTGGACCTCTACGCGGCGGTCATCGTATACGGCCTGGAAATGGGCATCCTCTCCGCGGTGGCCTACACCGAACCGTTCGAGACCTACGAGCATCGGGTCTCCGCGTGGGCGGTCTACCTCCTCTTGACCGCCGCCTTCGGCCTCTTCGCGGCCCTGGACGGCATTCGCTGGGCCGGCGGCGAGTGGCCGGCCAAGCGCCGCTTCTCCTACGTGGTGAGAGTGATCTTTCCGAGCACCTTCCTCCCCGTGCTGGCCCCATTGGCATGGGCCCTCTGGCGCCGCGCGCTGTGGGTCAAGGCGCGCCAGCGCGAAGAACAGAACTGAAGTTGTAAGCCGCGCCCTCCGCGTCTCTTCAGCTAAATCCAGCCCCCAGCCCCCAGAACCCAGCCCCCGGAACCCGCCCGACCGTGTATACTGTCCGCCCGGACGGACCGGCGCGGGGCGAGAACCCATGAGCAAGCAAAGCGCGACGCGGCTCGAACCGGCGCCCGAACCCGATCCCGAGAAGGACGCCGCGCCGCTCGGCCCGCCCGCCTTTCCGCCCGCGCGTCTGGGGCGCTTCCTGATCGAGCGCGAGGTCGGGCGCGGCATGGATTCGGTCGTCTACCGCGCCGTCGATCCCGAATCCAAGGAGATCGTCGCGCTGAAGGTCCTCTACGCCGCCAGCAAGGCCCAGACCCCCGAGGCGCTGCTGGAGGCCGTGCGGCGCGAGGCCGAGATTCTCAAGGGCCTCAACCATCCGCACATCGTCGGCGTGCGCGACAGCGGGATGGCCGACGGGCGGCCGTACATCGCCTACCCGTTCATCCGCGGGCTCCCGCTCGACCAGGGCCTCTCCTCGGGCACGCTCGACCGCCACGCCGCGCTGAAGGTCCTCGTCGCCGTCGCCCACGCCGTCCATCACGCGCACGAGCAGGGCTTCATCCACCGCGATCTCAAGCCGCGCAACGTCGTCGTCAGCTCCGACGGGCAGCCCTACGTGCTGGATTTCGGGCTGAGCTGGTTCCGCGGCGACCGCGCCGACGAGCACGTCCAGTCGATCGTCGGGACGCCGGCGTACATGAGTCCCGAGCAGGCGCGCGGCGAGGAGGAGCAGCTCACCCCGGCCTCCGACGTCTTCGCCCTCGGCGCGATGCTCTACGAGATCCTCACGGGCCGCCCGCCCTTCACCGGCGAGACCCCCTGGCGCACGCGCCAGATGATCATGGCCAAGCCCGTCACGCCGCCGCGCGCCTTCGACAGCGCCATCGACATCCACCTCGAGCGCATCGTCCTGCACAGCCTGGAGAAGGCCCCCGCGAAGCGCTACGCTGCCGCCGAACAGTTCGCGGAGGACCTGGAGCGCGCGCTGGAGGGCCGCCCGCCGCACGGGCCGCGCTCCACCGGCTTCCTGCGCCGGCTGTTCCGGTAGCCGCCATGGCCCAGCCAGGAAAGGAGAGCGCCGTCCGGCCCGCGCGCGCGCACGAAGCTCCACCGGACGCGTCGCCGGCGCACTACCGCCTGGGCTATTACCTCAAACGCACCGTGATCTACGCGCTGACCCTCTACCTGCTGCTCTGCCTCGCGCTCTTCGTCTTCCAGCGCAAGCTGATCTACGTGCCGGTGCGCGACGCCGCCGTCGACCCGGCGCGCGCCGGGCTGCCGCGCCAGTCCGCGCGGAACGTCGCCGCGCAGGCCGCGGACGGCGTGCCGCTGGGCGGCTGGCAGCTCCTGCCCGCGGACGCTTCGGCGCCTGGGCCGGAAGCGCCCGACTTCGACGCCGCGCTGGCCGACGGGCGCCCGGTCGCGGTCTTCTTTCACGGCAACGGCGGGCACCGCGGGCATCGCGCCGAGGCCCTCGCCGGCCTCGCGCGCCGCGGCCTGCATGTCGCCGCCTTCGACTACCGCGGCTACGGCGACAGCGGAGGCGAACCCAGCGAGGACGGCATCGCCCGCGACGCGCAAGCCGTGCTGGCGTGGCTGGGCGAGCGCGGCGTGAGGCCCGAGCGCATCGTGCTCGTCGGCGAGTCCCTCGGTTGCGCCGTCTGCGTCCGCCTGGCCGAGGAAGCCCGCGCCGCCGGCGCGCCGCCCGCGGGATTGATCCTTCTGGCGCCCTTCACGAGCCTCTCCGACGCGGCGGCCAGCCTCTATTGGTTCGTCCCCGTGCGCCTGCTCCTCCGCGAACGTTACCCGTCGCTGGAGCGCATCGGGCGCGTCGACTGCCCGCTCCTGGTTGTCCACGGCCGGCGCGACCGCGTCGTGCCGTTCGAGCAGGGCCGGCGTCTCTTCGAAGCCGCCCCGGAGCAGTCCACCGGCGGCGTAGAGAAGGTCTTCGTTGAAATCCCTGACGCCGGGCACAACGACTTGCGCGCCTGGCCGGAGTACGAAAAGGCGTTGGATCGTTTTTTTGAGAACGTCAGAATGCCGTAACCAGGCTGTTACAGATTACAGATTACAGATTACAGATTACAGATTACAGATTACAGGTCATCGCCTCCGGAGCCGCCCTTGTCCCTCGCCGCCACTCTCCGCGCGCTCCCCAAGGTCGAGCTGCACCGCCACCTCGAGGGCGCGCTGCGGATCGAGACGCTCTGGGAGTTTCACGAGGCGGCCGGCGCGCGGGTTCACGCCTCCCGCGAGGCCCTGCGCCGCGCGCTGGTCGTGGACGCGGCCGCGCCGCCGGACTTTCGCGCGTACCTCGCGCGCTTCGCCGCGCTGCGCTTCCGCTACGGCGGGCCGGAGGCGCTGGAGCGTATCGGCCGCGAAGCTGTCGCCGACGCGGCCGGCGAGGGTGTGGCGCACCTCGAACTGCGCCTCGCGCCGCTCTTCTGGGCCGCGCGGCTTCGCGAGCAGCCGCCCGTGGCGAACCTGGCGCAGCTCCCGCTCCCGCCGCTTGAGGACCTCGAACTCGCCTGCGAGGCGCTCGCGCGCGGGGCCGACGCGGAGGCCGCGCGCCGCGGCCTCTCGCTGGCCTTCATCCTCTGTCTGAACCGGCAGCTCGCGCCCGAAGCCAACGTCCTGCAAGCCGACCTGCTCGGGCGCCCCGCCGGCGCGGCGTTCGCCGCGGTGGACGTCTGCGGCGACGAAGCCGTCCCGCTGGAGGCGGTCGGCGCGGCCCTGGCGCGCGGCCTGCGCGCGCGGCCCGCGACGCTCCACGCCGGCGAAGACCCCGCTGCGCGTGGCGCGGCGAACGTGCGCGAGGCCGTCGAGCGCTTCGGCGCGCGCCGCATCGGCCACGGCGTCCGCGCCGTCGAGGACCCTGCGGTGCTGGAACTCCTGCGCGCGAAGACCGCCACGCTCGAAGTCTGCCCCACCAGCAACATCCAGACCGCCGCGGCGCCGTCGTTCGAAGCGCACCCGCTCCGCGCGCTCGTCGAGGCCGGCGTGCGCGTGACGCTCAACACCGACAACCCCACGCTCAGCGCCGTCACGCTGACTGACGAGTACCTCCGCGCGCACGAACGCTGCGGCCTGACGCGCGCTCAGCTTCGCGAGGTCGCCGTCGCGAGCGCCGAGGCGGCGTTCCTTCCTGACGCCCCCCGCCGCGTGCTCGTGGCGCGCGTGGCTGCCGCCTGGGCGAAGTTCGTGTGAACCACGGAGGCACGGAGACACGGAGAACGGCGAATTGGGATGCCGGTCCTGCGGCCTTGACGGCAGGCGCAAAGTACGAGGCGCGAGGTACGAGGTGCGGGGAACCAGGAACTCGGAGTCTAAAATCCAAAATCCCAAACCGCCGTTCTCCGTGCCTCCGTGGTGAGCGCTACCGCTTCGGCTTCGGCAACTGTTCCTGGACGTCCTTCAACAGCGGCCCCGGGATGCGCAGGTTGGCCTCGAAAAATCCGTCCAGGCTCCGCGCGAAGAGCGCCAGGCCGTGCGGGAGGTTCGTCTCCGGCGGGCGGTACAGCGCGACGATGCCGAACTGCCGCGAGGCTTTCGCGGTCGCGGACTTGAACCAGCCCTGCGCGGCGAGCGATTCGCCTTTCCCGTTCACGACGCGGTCCACGGACTCCTGAAGCATCAGCAGCGCATGGCCCTGCGGCCCCACCGCGAAGCAGAGCCGCCCGGCCTGTACCGTCCAGCGGACCTCCAGCGTGTTGTCGGCCGAGTGCAGGCCCACGATCGGCCGGCCCTGGAACTCCACCTCCGGTAGCGGCGTCAGCAGCGGCGTATCCGGGACGCTTGCGGGGTCCTCTCCTTTGGAGAGGCGGTCGAAGCGGTACAGGCTCGTGATCAGGTTCTGGACCTCGGCGGAGATCTCGAGCGGGTTCAGGCCGGGATCTTTCAGGTCCGCGGCCCCAAGGATGCAGTCCGCGCCGCGCCGCCCGCCGGGCGCGAAGCCGGCCACCAGGTGCGGCCCGGCGGCCTTCAGCGCCTGCCGTGCGATCCGCACGATCTCGTTGCGCGCGGCCTCGGCGCGCTTGCGCCCCGGCGGCTGCGCGTCCTGGAGCGCCAGCTTGGCCAGGAACGACTCGAAGAAGGCGGGGAAGAGCGGCTCCTGCGGGCAGGCGGCGGCCGCCAGGGTCGTCTCTTTCGGCAGCGCCGTCCAGCGGTCGGGCCAGAGAATCCGGCTGTCGCCCTTGAGCTTGCCGGCCAGGACGGTCCCCGGCTCGGCGTAGAGCCGCGCGCGGATCCAGAGCGCGTCCGTGCGGGCGTGGATCTTCAGCGCCAGGCCGCCCAGGTCCGCGCTCAGGTTCGAGGCCAGTTCCAGGTTCGCGCGCTCGTCGGCTGGCGCGTCCGGGCGCGTGGCGCGGATCACGGCCAGGTTGTCGCGGATCCATTCGCGCCCGCGCACGCACAGGAACAGGTCGCCGTGTTTGCGCCGCTGCGCGGCCGCCGCGTCGTCCTTCGGCAGCGCCTCCAGCAGCGTCTTCCATCCGGACCCGTTCGTCACGATCCAGCGCACGCCTTCGGTGTCGGTCTGGAACGCGCCGGGCTTGAAGAGCGTGGCCCAGCCGGCCAACAGGTCGACCAGCGCCTTCAGCGGGCGCTCCTGCCCCGGAGTGATCTGGAAGCGCACGCCCCACTTCCAGTTCTCGCGCCCGATGTCCCAGATCCCCGGCGCGCGCGCGACCCCCACCAGCGGCTTGCTCCAGTCGAGCGCCCCGCCGGCCTGCCCCGGGAACTGCTCGAAGAAACTCCGCGCGCCGAGCTTCAGCATCCGCCGCTCGGCATCCAGGAAGTTCGGCGCTTCGAGCAGGATATTCGACTCCGGCGGCAGCTCGGCGCGGAAGAGTTCGGGCAGCTTCGCGTCCAGCGCGCGTTCTTCGGCATCCGGCAAGCCCGCGCGGCGCTGCAGGCCCTTCGCCCAGCGGTACGAGGCCTCCTGTTCGTCGTTGAACCCGTATGACCCCGCCGCCGGCACGGCCCCGGCGAAGTGCGCCGCCGCCTCGCGCCCCGCCTGCATGCGCAGCTTCGTCAGCTTTTCCGCGAGCGCCGGGAACGTACCGAGCACCGGCTCGCCGCCGCGCCGCAGCCACTCCAGCGCCTCGAGCTGCGCCTCGGCCTCCTCGTAGTCCTTCCGCTCCAGCGCCGCGCGCGCCTTGGCGAAGAAATCCTCCGCCGCCAGGCCCGCATCGGCCGCCGCGAGGTTCTTCAGCGCCTCCGCGTCCCGGGGTTCCGCTTCCAGGTATCGCGTCAGGACCGCCTTGGCCGCCTTGTAGTCGCCGTCGGCCAGCGCCTTCGCGGCCTGCGCGCGCAGGTTCTCCTTCCGCCCGGTGAGCGCGCCCAGCGCGAGCAGCAGCAGCAGCATCCCCGCCGCGCCCAGCAGATACTTGCCCCAGCGCGTCCAAAAGCCCGCCGGCGCCGGCTTGCGCGGGCGCTTGAGCCCCGGCAGGGTCAGCGGCAGCGTCCCGCCCGCGCGGCAGGTCTGGATCGCGTCGAGCAGCGCCGCGGCGTCGGGGAAGCGCTCCGCGGGCTCCTTCGCCAGGCAGCGGTCCACCAGCGCGCAGACCGACTCCGAGGCGCCCGGGCGGACGTCCTGCAGCGGCACGTGCGGCTCGTGCAGCGTGTCCATCAGCGCCTTCGCCGCCGACTGCCGCTCGAAGGGCGGCGTCCCCGTCAGCAGCGCGTAGAGCGTCGCGCCCATGCTGAAGACGTCCGCGCCCGGCCCGACGCTCTTCGCGTCCATGGCCTGCTCCGGCGCGAGATACCCCAGCGTGCCCATCACCACCTGCGTGCCGGTGAGCCCCTGGTCGGTGTCGTCGCTCCGCGCCAGCCCCAGGTCGGCGAGCTTGGCGGAACTCAAGTTGAACCCCTCGCCGCCGGCGGCGCGCGGAAGCAGGATGTTCTCGGGCTTCACGTCGCGGTGAACCACGCCCTGCGCGTGCGCCGCGGCCAGCCCCGCCGTCGCCCCGGCCAGGATCGCCAGCGCGTCCTCTTCGCTCAGCCCCGGCTGCCCGTCCGCGCGCGCGCGCTTCAGCGCCTGCCCCGCCGACTCGCCGTCGACGTACTCCATCACGATGAAAAAAAGCCCGCCTTCCTCGTGGACGTCGTAGACGTTGACCAAGTGCGGCGACTGGATCTTCGCCGCGATCCGCGCCTCGCGCAGGAACCGCTGCACCAACTGCGGCTGGCTCTCCATCAGGTGGAACGGGAGCACCTTCACCGCGACCTCGCGCTCCAGCCGCGGGTGCAGCCCCAGGTACACCGCGCCCATCCCGCCCTGGCCCAGCTTGCGGATCAGCGGGATCCCCGCCAGCGACGGCGTCGCGCGCCCGTTCAGGCTCAGGCGCGAGGCTGAGGTGAGCAGGCGATCCTCGAGCAGGTTCTCGAGGCCGACCGTGCGTTTGGGCCGCGCCTCCGGCGTCCCCGAGGCCAACGCTGGAGCCGAAGCGTGCAGGGTCGGCGCCGTCGAGTCGTGAACCGGCTCCCCCGCCGGCGACGAGCCGGGGCCTATCGTTTCGGGCAGCGAGTCGGGTGATCGGTGTTGCGTCATGATTTGGTAGGCCCGGCTGGATTCGAACCAGCGACCTGGGGATTATGAGTCCCTCGCTCTCACCGCTGAGCTACGGGCCCGATGCCGGGAGGCGGTCTTCGCGCGCAGCACGGCGTTCCGGTCGTTTCGATTCGTCGCCGCGGCCGAAGTCATCCTGCGCCGACGCCCTCGAAGCGCGGATTATTCATGATACGCCCTGTGGGGGGTTTTCCAACGCACAGTTCTATAGTTCCGAGTTCCGAGTTCCGAGTTCCGAGAGCCGAGAGCTTCGTGTCGCTTCTTTCTTGCAAGTCAAGGGTTATGAATTGCGATGCGGTCACAAGCACCTGCGTGAACCCTCGCGCGCGTCCTGCTCGCCAACCGGCCCCTCGCCTCGCGCTACTCCGCCGGCGCTTCCGCGGGCTCCGGTTCCTTCTCTTCCTGTTCGCGCTGGCGCTTCACGTCTTCCTCGAAGGCCTCCAGGATCTTGATCCGATCGGTGCGGTCGGCGCGCCAGGGCTCGGCGACCTTGCCCTTCACGCTCACGCGGTAAACGCGCGCGAGGCTCAGGTGCCGCGAGTCGAGTTCCTTCGAGGCCAGCGCGAGGTACTGCATCTTGGGCGTCATTCCGGTGAAGAACGCGACGAACCCCGAGCGCGGCGGGATGTCCAGGTCCGCCACCAGCGCCTGCGGCTCCTGCTCGCGCGTGTCCGCGGTGAGCCGGCGGTCCTGCGGCCACTCCGATGGAAAGAGCGCCTCGGCGGCAAGCGTCCCGTTCAACCAGGCCTTCACGGCGTAGCTGTACGTCCCGGCCGGCGCCTCGATCGCCAGCTTCAGCACGTTCGTCTCGTTCAGCTTCACCTCGGCCTTGCCGGGCTTGCCCGCGGGGTAATCGTACTCGAAGGACTTGCGGTAGCGCGTGAACTGCGCGCCGCCGTTCGGCGCGAGCACCAGCGCCGTGCCGGTGTCTTCCCGCGCATAGAAGAAATTGAACAGGAACGAAAGGTACGCCTTGCGCCGCGGCTCGAAGGTCCACTCGATCTCCAGCTCGTCCTGCCAGGAGACCTTCGAATAGAGCGGCGTCAGCGGCAGCCCCGTGCCGCCGTCGAGCTGGATCGGCTGGTGCTCGCCGCTCTTCCACGCCTCCGAGAAGAGTTCGTTCCTCCAGCCCTTCCAGTCCCGCAGCAGGTGGATCAGCTTCGGGCGCTCGTCCTTGTATTTCTCGAAGTCGTACGTCACGCGCCAGGCGTCCGCGCCCAGGTCCTCCACGTCGGGCGTCCGCACCAGTTCGCTCACCGGCAGCATCTCCGGCGGGGCCTCCTTGTAGATCACCGGCGTGGAGGACTTGATGCTTACGTAAAGGAAGTAGAAGACGATCACGCTCAGGAACAGCAGCACGAGATAGACCGTGAACATCGAGCGGTCCTTCTCGAGTGCGCGCTTGGCCTGCCCCGGGCGGCGGATGAGGTTCCGGACGGCCTCCGCGCCGCGTACGGGGTCGTGCCGCGAACCCGACGGCTTCGGCTTCGCGCCGGCATCGGCGGGCGCGGGGGTGGGGGACGCCGTGGAGTCGCTCATCGGGGTCTGCGCGCCGGGGTCCGGGACGGGAGCTTCATCCTGGGGGTCTAACGTGCTCACGCGCGTTTCCGTTCAGCCCGTTTGGGAACTTCGAGCGGCAGCGGGCCGTCCTGCGGGCCCTGACCCCACAGCGTTCGGTAGGCGTACGGGAGCCCCTCGGCCTGCCGCGCGCCGAACCAGCACACGTCGTCGCCGCCGACGAGCTTCACCTCGACGGCCTTGAAGCCCGGCGCCGCGCGGATCTCTGCCGCGTCGCGCTCCTGAAACTTGAACGGCTCGTCCGGCAGCCAGGCCGCGTCCGGCCGCGCGGCGGCGGCCTCGGCCAGCGTGAGCGTCGGGTAGCGCGTGGGCCGGTCGGGCTGCGGGACCGCGCGCGCGCCGAGCGCCTCCAGGTGGTGCGCGATAAACGTGTCGGGCCCGGCGCACATCCACGGGTCGCGCCAGATCGGATAAAAGACGCGCGGCGCCGCGCCGCCCCGCGCCGCGCGCTCGGCCACTCGACCGCGGATCGCCGCCAGCGCCGCCTCGATGGGCCGCGCCAGCCGCTCCGCCTCGTCCAGCGCCCCCAGCAGCGCGCCCAGTTCGCGCAGCGATTCGATCCCTTCCTCCACCGTGCGCACCCCGTTGAGGTAGCAGGGCACGCGCGCCTTCAGGAACTCGATATCCTCCAGTTCGTTCTCTTCGAGGTTCAGCAGCACCAGGTCCGGCTTGAGCGCGAGGAGCTTCTCGCGGCTGAACTTCTTGGTCCCGCCGAGCTTCGCGAGGCGCGGATCCTGAGCAGCCCCGCGGGGCGGATGCAGAAGGCCGTGATCCCGGCCAGCCTCGCGCGCCCGCCCAGCGCCGCGAAGGATTCCGTGAGGCTCGGCACCAGCGAGACCACCCGCGCCGGCGCGGGCGAGCCCGCGGGCGGGTGCTCGACGCCGCCGGCGTCGAGCCAGGCTTGCGCGTAGCGCGCTGGCGTGCCCATGGCCTCAGCATTCTAGCACGATGCGCTCCGGAACGCAGCGCCGCGGGAGCACGCCGTTTCCGGCCCTCCGTCGAGGGAGATGGAGGGTTCCCGGCCCGGATGTGCTATACTTCTTCGCTTAGCGCGGCCGGCGCCGCGCGGACCGGATCCGCTCGCCGTGAAGCCCCTCCGCCACCGGCTCAAGGTCCACGACCGCTACCATGTGGAACTCAAGCTCCGCTACGCGCTCAGCCGCGAGCGCCCGCGCGAGAACCTCGAGGCCGAACTCTTCTTCTTCCTTCCCGCCAGCCTCGACGTGAATTCCGGGAATTACCGCCAGGAGGAGTTCTACCAGGATCTTCACGCCTACACCCGCTACGGCACGCCCCTCATGAGCCTCGACGAGATGCTGGACGCGGAGAACGAGCGTTCCCCGCTGGCGCGCGTGGCCCGCCTGCGCGCGCAGCAGGGCGGGGCGACCGACGAAGCCCGCGCGCGGGTGGTCTACGAGCTGCGCGTCCTGGCCGCCATCGTGCGCGTGCAGTACCGCCTGGAGTCCAAGAAGCTGCGCGCCCTGCTCAAGGCGCCCACCGGGGAGGGCGGGCCGGCGCGCGCGGTGGAGGCCGCCGACGCCCTGCTTGAGCGCGCGCGCCGCGTCTCCGCGCGCCTGCGCGAACTCCGCGCCGCCTGGGTCGCCGGCGCGCGGGCGCTCGAAATGGCCCGCGGCTTCGACTACGTGGATGAGTCCCTGAGTCTCTTGCTCCAGGAGCTCTGCGCCAAGCTGCATCGCCGCTTCGCGCGCTACGCCCCCGAGGACGAACGCGCGCGCGCGCTCCGCGCGCGCCTCGCCGCCGCGATCCAGGACGAGGACGAACACCGCCTCCGCGCGTGCTACCCCAGTCTCGCCACCGCCGGCGCCAGCTTCGCCGAACGCCGCGCCAACGAGTACTACCTCTACCGGAAAGGCGTGCTTAAGAAGTTCGCCCAGAGCGTGCTCTTCCTCAACGTTCGGACCGGGCAGGGCAGCCGCGGCGCCTTCTACGGGCTCTACGCGCTCGCCGCCATGACCGCCATGTTCGTCTACGTCGGCGCCATCCTGTTCTTCTTTCCCAGCGGGCAGCTCGACAGCCTCTCCGCCATCGTCCTGGCCATCGTCGCCTACGCGCTCAAGGATCGCATCAAGGAAGGCATGAAGCACTACTTCAACGCGCGCATGACCGGGATCCTCCGCGACCGCGAAAGCCGCCTCGTCGACCGCGGGCCCGGGCAGGTCGAGGTCGGCCGCAGCGCCGAGGCCTTCAGCTACGTCCCCGCCTCGCGCGTGCCCCGCGAGGTCCTCGAACTGCGCGACCGCAGCGAACTGAGCGAGATCGCCGAGGACGGCGCGCCCGAGGTCGTCCTCAAGTACCAGCGTTCCACGGCCGTCTACGCCGAGCGCGTCTTCCAGGTCCGCCAGCGCGTCGACCAGCTCGACGAGATCCTCCGCTTCAGCGTCGCCAACTTCCTGCGCCATATGGACGAGCCCCGCAAGGGCCTCGTCGCCGCCCGCCAGGCGCGCGCGCCCGGCGAATCCGGCGCCGCGCCTCGTGTCCGCCTGAGGCACGTCACCGCGCTCAAGGTCTACCACGTCAACCTCGTCCTGCGCCTGCGCCGCGGGGGCGCCGAGCCCCCCGTCCTGAAGCGCTACCGCCTGATCCTTACCCGCGACGGCATCGTCCGCGTCGAGGACCACGACCGCGCCAAGGCCCTCGCGCTCAAGCCCCCCGAAGCGGCGCCCGCCGATGCCGCCTCCAGCCCGCAACTCGGCCCGGCTCCCGCCGAAGCCCGCTCCGGCATATAGCGGCGCTTTCGAGCACCAGGCTTCCGCATAACGCTCCGCGCCCGTCCGGCAACCATCACGCCCCCGCGTGCCACGGGTCGGCGCAGCCGCCCCGCGCCGCATTTCGTGTTGCGTTTTACGATTGCTGTTTGTTTGGAATTTGGTTCTTGCCGTTTGGAATTTACGGCCGGCGCAGCCGGCCGTTGTTACGGTTCTCTGCCCGAGATCGAGCGGACTACGCCTTCGAAGCCCTGCTTCTCCAATTGCTCGAAGCGCTGGAGCTGGGCGCGGTTGGCGGCGGTGTCTTCGAGCTTCACGGCTTCGAGCGCGACCTTCACCGCCAGGTCGTAGCGCCGGTTGGCGCGGTGCGCCTCGGCCAGGCCCAGCAGATACTGCGCGTTCTTCCGTTCCGTCAGCCGCACGGCTTCCTCCGCGTGGTCCTGCGCCTGCATCCGCCCGGAGAATTCCGGCATCTGGTCGTCGGCGTAGAGCAGCGCGAGGTTGTAGTGCGCGGGCGCGAACTTCGAGTCCATGTGCAGGGCCGTGTGAAAGTTCTCCTGCGCCTGCCGGATCTGCTTCAGCGCCAGGTGGGCGAGCCCGCGGTCGTTGTAGGCCGCCGGCGACTTGGGCCGCTCCTCGACGACCTTCGTGAACGCCTCGACCGCGCTCTTGTAATCCCCCGCGTCGTAGTACGCGCGCCCGGCGTTGTGGACGTACTGGATGTTCGACGGGTCGCAGCGGATCGCCTGCACGTAGCACTTCACGGCCTCGGGCGAAGAGCCCGCCGCGAGGTACACGTTGCCCAGCGCGTTGTACGCGCGCGCGTTGGCCGGTTCGAGCTGGATCGCCTTCGCCGACGCGCCCTCGGCCTCCTCCAGGCGCCCCGCCTGGAGGTTCACCGTCGCGTAATCGATGAGGTACTGCGCGTCCCGGGGCCGCAGCAGGACCGCCTTCTGCAGGCTCAGCAGCGCGTCCTTCACGTTGCCGCCGCGCGCGCAGGCCAGGCCGAGCCGGTAGTGGGCCGCCGCGTCGTCGGGCCGCGCCTCCGTCACGGCGCGGTAGTTCTGGGCCAGCGCCGTCCAGTCCACGGGCTTCTTCTTCTTGGCGGCCAGTTCCCGCGCGGCCTTCTCCGCCCCGATCGCGGCCTCCAGGTCCGCCGAGACCGGCGCGGGCGGCGCGCTCTCGCCGTCGTCGCCGGCGGGCTTCGGCGGCGGATCGCCCTCGGGCAGCCCTTCCTCGCGCGGCATCTGCCAGCCGGGCGCGATGGACGTGGATGTCCCCGTGCCGGGCTCCGCGCTTGGCCGGACCGTTTCGGGCTTCGTCGCCGCGGGGTCCCGAGCCGTCTCGCCGGGCGTCTCTTCCTGCGGCAGCTCCTTGGGCGCCTCGCGCGGCGCGGTCACCGGCGGGCGGACGGGTTCGATCGGCACCGGCCGCACGGGCTCGGGTTCCTCGGCGCGAAGGGCGGCCGCGAAAACCCCGCACGCCGCGGCGCTCGCTGCGAACCCCGCCCAACCCCGTAGGGAAAACCGGTTCAAGTCCATGGCCCCCTATTCTCCCGCTCCGCCCGAGTTGTGTAAACAGGAAAGTAGGGCGGCGGCAGGCGTCGCTACTTCGTACCGTGGGCTTCCCACCCGCAGGGTGGTTTCTTCATGTGCCACATTGACTTGGCCGTATGAGGTCGTACGTTCGGCGCAGGGCTGAGATGATAGGCGAAGGTGGGTGCTGGCAGATACACGTAATGTCTGAGCATGAATCCCTGCCAGAAATTGAACGCTTTCTGGACCGCCTGGGCTACAGTTGCAGCGAGCCGGAATATGTTAGCTATCGGCAGAAGCTGCTTCGAGAATGGGTTACTCATTTTGCTGACGTACACGGTGAGCATGCACTTAGGAACGCCGCGTTGGCGAGACTTGCAGAGCCCGATCCCCGGGCGGTGGAGCGAGCGCTTTCTTGTCTGTTTGTAGTCGGCTGTCTATCCGATGTCTCCGCGATCGAGGAGTTGAACTCCCACAGCGACCTCGGCGTACGCAAGGCCGCGCGGACATGCCTCTTTGAAATTCGCCAAAGAGGTAGTACGGCATGACCGAGAGCATGAGGCGGTCTCGCGCGACAAGCATCCAGCCGGCAACCCGGCACCTTGGCTTGCGATCCCAGTGAATTCTTGGTGCGGCGCGATGGAGCAAGCCTTCGGGATGACCGTGGCATGATCCGTGCAAAAAGCTCATCCAGGTTCACCTACCGGTTAAGCGACGATCAAGGGCTGGACCTGGGCGTTTTGAAGATGCCGGACTATATTGCGGCGCCCAGAAAGGGTTGGACCGAAAGTCTGGTGCCTGACGGGTTCAAGGATCACGTCAAGATTGTCTTGGGGCCGCAGTCTTATCGGGTTGAATTTGAAGTGCTGAGCGGCTTGGCTATGAAGAGCAGGCAACTGCGGTTTTTCTTGATGGAGGGCGAGCGAACGATCGCGGCAACCCGGGCTCATGCCTTCAGGTCCGATCCTTGGGAACTTGAGTCCGGCGGGCAGGACTATCGCCTTTCCAGAGCGGGCGGGCTCTTCTCGCCGATGTGCTTTGAATTGAGTCGGGGACCGGAAAAGGTGGGCCGGATCGTGGATACGACCGGGTTTTCGCTCTGGAGCAGGACGTTCGAAATCGATCTGCCCGACGAGCTGGACCGGGCCGTTCAGGTTTTCCTGTTTTTTCTTGCCGTGAATACGGCGTTTCGTTGAAGCTCGCCTGGGCCGGCGGCCGCCCCGCCCGGTGTGTTAACATGAAGGTAGTGCGGAATAGCTCAGTGTGGCGGCTAGGGCCCTGTCCAGCTCGAGATGTGCGCTCCAGTTTATTGCGGTTGCGCATGCGGAAAACATGAGCATATGGCGTCGCTTGGACTGGGCAGGCGCTCCAGCCATGAATGGGCGGCCAGGCGGGCATGCCGGATTCGAAATCCAGGCTCGCCGGCGAATCTGCGCGTTGGCTGCATGGCACTTAAACCGCGATGTGGCGAGCCCCGGATCGAAGTCCTATTTCGTACTGGAGCGGAAATGGACTGGAACGAAATAACCAACAGGGCGCACGTGCGAACGTTTCCGCACGAAGCGCGATTGTCCTCGCTGCATGAGGAGTGGGAACGTGAACTTGCCGCGCTTTGGCGGCTTGAGGCAGATGTCAACAATGGCGCCTACCTGCAGTTTCTCGGGAATTGGGGGTACGAGTCTTATGTTTACGCAAGCCAAGCCCTGAAGAAGATTGGAGCGTGGAGAATGGCCGCGCTCGTCGACCGCTGTCAGGAGCTCGTCGATAAGCACTTCGACTCCCAAGCCGCGTCCCCGGATCAGTTGATGTTGCTTTCGCCGAATGCCAAGATGGACGTTCACGGCAAGATGATCAAGAAAGCTGGTTCCATTCTTCCTAAACCGGTGGTCGCTCGCATTTACGAGATGTCCTACGAATTCATGAATTACCCGGACAACATCGCGGAGCTAGGAATGCGGTTCTATCTCCCTATTCTGCGAAGTCCGCCGGCGAAGGCATCACATAAGCCCCAAGGACACCCCATGACCCCCGTCACCATCGCCGGCATCGCCCCCTTTTTCATCGTCCGCGACGTGCCGAAGGCGCTCGCCTTCTACCGCGACCGGCTCGGTTTCGAGATTACGTTTCAGGGGCCGGAGCCCGGCGACATCTTCTTCGGCATCGTCCGCCGGGGCGGCGCGATGATCCTGTTCAAGAGCGTCGGCGTGGAGCCGGTCCCGAATTACACGCGGGACATCAAACAGGGCATCGCGCGCTGGGATGCCTTCGTCTCCGTCCCCGACCCCGACGCGCTTGCCGCCGAATTCGCCGCGCGCCAGGTCGAGTTCTTCGCGCCGCTGATGGACACCGACGACGGCTTGCGCGGCTTCGAAGTGAAGGACACCGACGGCTACCTGCTCTTTTTCGGCCGGCCAAAGGATAAAGACGGCCCATGAACGCCCAACCGCTCTGGTTCCTGAACTCCAGCGTAACGATCCGCGTCGCGCACGCCGACAGCCGGGACGGCGTCTCGATCCTCGAGCATCGCGTGCCGCAAGGGGATTCGCCGCCACGGCATATCCATCGCACCGAGGATGAAATCTTCCACATCCTGGAAGGCGAATTCCGGGTTCAGCTCGGTGCAATGGAGCGGCGCGCCGGCCCCGGCGAGATCCTGCTGGCGCCCCAGGGCGTCGCGCATACCTATCGCGCCGAGTCGCCGGGCGGCGGGCGCTTCCTGACCGTCACCGCGCGCGGCGAATTCGAGCGCTTCGTGCGAGCCCTGGGCCGCCCGGCCGCCCATCCGGGGCTCCCCGAACCTGTCGCGCCGGCGCCCGAAACCATCCAGGCGCTGACCCGCGCCGCCGCGGAGTACGGCATCGAGATCGTCGGCCCGCCGCTGGCCTGAACTTCACGCGACCGGCAAGCCAAAGCCGCTCAACCCTAGGAAACCCCCATGGATCTCGGCGCCTTCTCCGTCAGCCTGGCCGTTAAGGACATCGAGGCCTCGAAGGCCTTTTACGAGAAGCTCGGCTTCACCGTCCTCGGCGGCGACATGGCCCAGAAGTGGATCGTCCTGAAGAACGGCGCGCACGTCGTCGGGCTCTTCCAGGGTATGTTCGAAAAGAATATCCTGACCTTTAACCCGGGCTGGGATCAGGCGGGCAAGCCGCTTGAGACCTTCACCGATGTCCGTGAGCTTCAACGCCGGCTGAAGGTGCTGGGCGTCGAGTTCCAGGCCGAAGCCGACGAAAAGTCCACCGGCCCCGCCAGCTTTGTCGTCCTCGACCCCGACGGCAACCCGATCCTCTTCGACCAGCACCGGTGAGCGCCCCCCGCGAAGGACGCTTCGAATCCTCATGATTGCCTCCCGCGCGAAGGTTGGATAAACTGAAATCCAGTCGGAGTTCATTACCGGTCAGTTGGCGATTGGCGTATTGTGGCGGTTCTGTCCCACAGGTCCAGGAGGCGGCAGTATGAGATGGGCCGGCTTCATAACCTGTCTAATTCTCTCCATAGCCTTAAACAACATTGTTCATAGTGGTGAATCGCAACCCACGAAGGCAGGCGACAAATGGGTGATGCGCATTCACGACCTTCGCCCATTGCTCGAACCTGTCAGACAATATGAAAAGACGTATGGGGACGGCACAGTAGATGAATCCATCGACCATGTTCGGCAAAGGACAGCCACTCTCATCACCGTGTTAAAGGACGCAACGGGTGCGGCCCATTGGATTGCAGACGAAGCTACGATCAATCTGTCTGGCGGTAAGCTCTACATCATGCAGCAGGAGGCAGTTCACGTGCGAATTCGGCAAGTCCTCCAGGAACTCACGCGAGAGGCCAAGCAACAGGTTCGTATTCAAGTTCGTGTTTTGAAAGCCGCGGCGCTTGAAAGGCGCGAATGGGAATTGTCGAAGTTGGATGACCTGTTGGCCCAAGGGGAAGTCGGGGAGGTAATCCGAAAGACCGAAGTAACATGCTACAATGGTCAGTCTGCGTTGACCCTGGGTGGGCGCGAACATAGCTACCTGGAGAGCTTCGTGGCGACAACGGAAGGCGGCGGCATGGTCGGCGGGGTACGTGAAGCCAACAGTTCTCCATTGCTCGAGGGTCTGACCGCCATTGTGAGGCCGTTGATTCTGCCTGAAGACGATTATGTCGAAGTAACTCTACGCTTGTCCCTTTTGGATCGGATTAGCTTCCGCTCGCCGACTTTGTCTGAAAAACTCGCTATCGCCATGGGGACCGAACAAGCAGGCCAACCTAAAGAACCTCTACCGAATAAGAAAGCCAATGACGAGAGGGCGGAGCTTTTTGGAATGCCAACCAGGGACGCGGCTACGCTGCGCACTCAGATTCAGGTGCCCAAAGGCAAATGGGTCGTGGCCGGCGCAGTCAATGCACCCGATGAGAAGGCCAAATTGCTGCTTGTTCTCGTCAGCGCAGAGGTGGTTAAGCCATGAGACCACCTCGCGACACGAGTTTTCGCAGCACGCCCGGAAACTTGTTTGCACCGCGCGTTGGACTGGCCTTGCCGCTACTGACGCTGGCGACCATTGCCGGGTGCGTGTGTTGGGGCGTCGAGGCGCATCCCGAAGACGCTTGGTCCTGCCATTTCTACGACTTGCGTCCTCTGCTGGAACACGTAGCCCACTTCGAAAGTCCCTATTCAACTGGTTATGTGAGTCCCTTGCCCCACGTTAGAAACGAACAAGTCAAGGAGATGGAAGAACTGTTAAAGGATGCTACCGGAAGGGAACATTGGGAACCAATTATGCCGGCCTCCATGCGTTACCTCGACGGTCAGGTCTTCGTCAGGCAGCGTGAGTCCGTTCATAAGCGATTGCGTGAGGTCATGGCCGCGCTTTCCATTGAGCGCCGTCGCCAGGTGCGGCTACGTGTGCGGATTGCCAAGACCAGCGAGAACAAGCTGGCTTGGAGTGCGAAAGAGTTGTCGGCATTGGCGGAAAAAAGGTCGCCGAATCCGAGATGCCGAGCGCCGAACTGGTGTGCTACAACGCCCAATCTGCGGTCGCCTACTCGGGAAGGGAGCACTCATTTGTCGAAAGCGTTTCAACGGGTGGTGAGGGTTACTTCATTAACGGTGTGCGGGAAGCTGTCGGCTCCCCTCTTCTCGAAGGTCTGTCAGTGATAGTACGCCCACTGATTCTGCCAGGTGACAAAGAAATTGAGGTGACTCTTCGCTTGTCGAATACTTCGCGGGTGTCCTTTCGAAAGCCGACCGTGTTGGAAAAGGTGGCCATGGAGATGGCTCATGTCCCGGTACACCTTCCCGATCCGATGAATCCCGACCAGGAAAGAGAAGTTCAGGAAAGAGCGGAGTTGTTCAGCATTCCCAACCGGGATGCCACCCGCGTTGGAACCCAAGTCGTAGTACCCAAAGGAGAGTGGACATTGGCTGGTAAGCTAGTTTCTCCAGACGATCCGACGGTCAGACTATTGGCACTTGTCGCAGTTGAACTCCTCGAAGGGAAGTAACTCAACACTGAATTGTCTCTCATCTAGACCTCCGACCACTTTAGGGTAATATTTGCTCCACGTGGAGCAATTGGGGGTTTGGATTCGGGACCGTCATCACGACTCATCGCACTTCAAGCTGCACCTTGGTGCATCTTTTTTAGACCCTCTGCAATGCCACCGGCGGCAATTGTCGTTAAGGCCTACTCGGCACTACGGTGCATCTTTTTTAAGGTCTCTGCAGACCGCCCCGGCCCCGCCGCAGCGCTTCAACTCATGTTGTAACGTGTGTCTTTGAAAGAAGTAATCTGGAGTAACCGACGGATCGCCGAGCTGAACCCGGTTCCCAAGGTCCGGAGTCCGGATACCGGACCCCGGCTCCCTTCTTCGGACTCTATTTGCTCCACGTGGAGCAATTGGGCACTAGACCCACGAACTTTCTGGATATGAAGGAGAGTTCCTCAGCAACCAGCAACCAGCAACCGACCACCGAGGACCGGCAGCCGGTCCTCGCCTCCGGCTTCAGCGCTGCCCGGCCTTCGGCGGAAGGAGCCAGCTCGGGCGGATCTCGGTCTTGAGCCCCGCCAGTTCCGCGTCTTCCTTGGCCTTGATCGCGTCGTTGCGGTTCACGAAATTGCCGACGTGGATGCAGTAGTAGTCGGTCCCCACGATCGGGCGCCGCTCGACGCGGACGTCGGCGTAACCCTTCTGCCGGTAGACCTCGGCTTCGGCAAGCGCCTTCTGCTCGTCGGAGAAGCTGGCGACTTCCAGCGAGTAGTAGCGCGGATTGCCGTTCTCGTCCTGGCTCAGCCAGGAGTGCTCGCGGCGGGCCTTCTCGGCGTATTCGCTCGTCCCGTACAGCTCGATCACCTTCTTGAACCAGTAGTCGCCGGTCTCGGGGAAGCCCGCGAGCTTGCAGCTCATGCCGAGCTTGAAGAGCACTTCGTCGGGCGGGACGGCGGTGACGTCGCGGTAGACCTCTTCGAGCCAGTGGTACTGCCGGCTGGCCTTATGGTAATCCTGGAGCTGGAAGCTGCAGTCGGCGCGGCCGAGGTGCGCGAGGGCTTTGAGCGTGCGGTCCTTGGTCTCGTCGAGGCAGCGGTCGTGGTGCCGCTTGGCTTCCTCGTAGCGTCCCTGCGCGAAGAGCGCCTGGCCCATCAGGTAATGTCCCTCGGCGGTGAAGGCCGACTTGGGGTTTTCCTCCAGCCACGGCCCGAGCTGCGCCTCGGCCTCCGCGCCGCGGTTGGAGCGGATCAATTCGGAGGATTGAGCCAGCACCGCCGGCCGGACCAGAGGATCCTGGACCGGTGCCTGGGCCGCCTTCTTGTCGCCGCAACCGGCCGCCAGCGCCAGCATCAGCACGGGGAGCAGGGCCGTCACAAGCCGCCGAGTCGTCATGAGCGTTCCTTCCTGAAAACAGACCGGGAGTACGGCCCCCGCCGCGTTCGGCGGCCGTATAGGAAGCCTTGTTCCTCGTTATCGGAAGGTTGGGCGGGGGGCTGAAGGGAAGATGACGGTACGGCTAAAATCCAAATCTAAAGAACCAAGAACCAGACAAGCATCAAGTTCCAAAGCGTTCCAAATCTGAATCCCTTTGCCCGCGCGGCCTCAGTCCTGGAGTTTTGGATTTGGTTCTTGGGATTTGTTTGGTTCTTGGTTCTTGGTTCTTGGGCACTTGGGAATTCCAGATCACACGAGTTCGCTCAGGATTCCATCCGCCACCGGCAGTCCCTGCCGCGTGATGCGCAGCCGTCCGGCGGCGCGTTCGAGCAGTCCTTCACGCGTGAAGGTCGCCAGCAGTTCCGGGAAGGCCGCTTCGACGTCGAACCCCCAGCGCGCGGCGAAGGCGGCGAGGTCCACGCCCTCGCGCAGGCGCAGCGCCAGCACCAGCGCCTCTCGCGCGCGGGCTGCGCCGGTGAGCGTCTCCGTGCTGGCGGCGGGATCCGCGCCGCGTTCGACGGCCTCCAGGTAGGCGTTCACGTCCTTCCGGTTCACGCTCCGCGCGCCCGCGACGTACTCGGCCGCCGAGACGCCGACGCCCAGATACGCCTCGTTGCGCCAGTAGATCAAGTTGTGCTGCGCCTCGCGCCCGGGCTTGGCGTAGTTGCTGATCTCGTACATGGGTAGACCGCCGCTATCGAGCGTCTCCATGACCAGCCGGTAGTGCGCGGCTTCTTCCTCGGGGCCGGGGCGTGCGACCTGCCCGCGCTGGACCGCCTGCGTCAGCGGCGTGCCGGCCTCATGGATCAGCCCGTACGCGCTGAGGTGCTCCGTTTCGAGCGCCAGGGCTGCGTCGAGATCGCGCTTCAAATCGTCGAGCGACTGCGTCGGCAACCCGTGCATCAGATCGATGGAGACGTTCTCGAAGCCCGCCTCCCGCGCCCGCGCGACGGCCTCCGCGCCGTGCTTCGCGCCGTGCACCCGCCCGAGCAGTTGGAGCAGGTGCGGCTGGAACGACTGCACGCCGAAGCTGACCCGGTTCACGCCCCGCGCGCGGAGCCGCGCGAGTTTCGCCGCGTCGGTGGAACCCGGGTTGCATTCGACGGTGAACTCCTCCAGCCGCGCGCGGTCCACGTGCCGGTCGAGCAGGTCGAAGAAGGCGTCGAGTTGCGGGAGGCTGAGACTGCTTGGCGTGCCGCCGCCGACGAAGAGCGTGCGCGGCGCGAAGGCGCCGCCGCGAGGATGCAGGCGCCTTAGCTTCGTATCCAGTTCGCGTTCCAGCGCGGCCAGATAGCGGTTTGGGCGGTCGGAGGAGTACAGCTCCCGCGCGAAGTCGCAGTACGTGCAGAGCGCTTCGCAAAAAGGCAGGTGGACGTAGAGCCCCTCGGGGTAGAGCCGCGGGTCGGATGCGTTCGCGTTCACGAGGATAAGATACTCGGGTGTGGAAAGATAAGAGATAAGAGATAAGAGGTTAGAGCCAAGAGCCCTAAACCCTCTTCTCTGCGCCCTCTGCGTCTCTGCGGTTTAATCGCAATGCGTTACCCGCCGGGCTTCAGCTCCACGTCGATGTTCTCGTCGGCGCCGATCGCTTCCAGGGACGCGCGGAGCTGCGCGACCTTCACGCCGGAGGGCACGTCCAACGTCGCGTGCAGGCTGAAGAGCGGCTGGCCGGTGACGGGCGCGAGGGACAGGCGGGTCTCGAGCGCGCGGACGTTGATCCCGCGTTCGGCGAGGAAATGGCTGATGCGCTGCACGATCCCCGGATGGTCCATGCTGTAGGCGTCCAGCGCATAGGGAATCGTGCCGCTGGCCGCCGCCTGCTCGGGCGCGCGCGTGCGGCGGGCCTGGAGCGAGAGCCCCGCGCGCGCGCCGGCGGCCTCCGCGCCGGCCAGCACCTTCCCCATCGCCGCTTCCGAGCCGCTGACCAGGATCAGCATCGCGAACTCCCCGCCCAGCACGGCCATGCGGCTGTCTTCAAGGTTCCCGCCGCACTCGAGGATGAACTTCGAGACGGCATCGACCAGCCCCGGCTTGTCGGGGCCGACGGCGGTGAGGACGGCGTGCTCGGGCATGGCGAAGCTCCCGGAATCGGTCCGGCTTCCAACGTCGAAGCAGCGCCTCGAAAAGTCAAACGCCTTGGAAGCAAGCGCCGGCCGGTGGGCTCTCTTTTATAGGGGAACGCCCTCGGGGAAACTTGTTTGCAAGGTGCGCTGCGGTTCATGCTCTGCATGCGCCATTTTAACTTGCTGGCAATCTAACAGTGTGCACTTCGCCTTTTTTAGGTGCTTCATGCGCCTGACCTCAATTTCAAACACGTGCAGCAGTGCACAACAAGGTGCCCAAAACTGAAGTCTGCGTCCATTTTGTAACAGTATGATTTCAAAAGAGATATGGGTTGTAAAGAGTTGGGGCGTGAGATAAAGTAACTCGGAAGTCAGCGTTGGTAACTGACATCCGGCCTTAAAATCGGAGGTCGCGAGATGGCCGAGCATCCCGGTGACACGACTTCGGTCAAGCCCTTGACCCCACCACCTGCCGCCGCCCCCGCTCAAGGCGACTTTGTCTTGGACCTGGGCAAGCTGACGCCCAAGCCCAGCCCGCTTCCGGGCTCGGCATCCGAAGGCCAAAAGGATGGCGAGTTTGCCCTGCCCAAGGGTGCTTCGGAACTCTTCTACAATTCCCAGAGCGGCCGGCTGACGTTCAAGCCCGCCGAGGCCGCGAACTCGGAGGCTGTGTCGTCGGCGTCGAGCCGCCGGCGGCCCTCGCATCCCAAGCTTGCGACGGTCTCGAAGGAGCCGTCGACTCCAGCCCTCGCGCCGGCCGCCGCGCCGTCGACCCGGCGAGTGCGGGCCGAGACCGCGGGGCGCGCGCGCCGCGCCTCGACGGGAAGCGCCGTGTCGTCTTCGCAGAGCCCCGGCGTGCTGGCGATGGTCGTCGGCGGCGCGGTGCTGGTGCTCATAGGCGGAGTGCTGCTCTTCTCGGGTGGTTCGTCGGAGGCCCCCGCGCGCCACGAAGAGAAGGTCGCGAAAGCCGCGCCGCCGGAAGCGCTCGTGCGCGCCGTGGAACCGCCGAAAGCGGCTCCGAAGCCCGCGCCGGAACCCGCGCCGGAACCCGCGCGCCCGACGCTCGTCGAGGAGGAGCCCAAGTCCGCGACCATGGGCGCCGTTTCGACCGATCCTGACGTTCCCGCTGCGCCGGCCGCTCCGGCTGCGACGGCAGAGCCTGTGGAAGGCGCGCCCGCTCCCGAACCGGCCAAACCGGTCGCGCCCGCCCCGGACACCTCGCCAAGCGCCCTGGCGCTCCGCGAGAACGAGACTCCCCGAGTGCGAGCCGGCGCGGATGAGGAAGAAACCGCCGCCCCGGCGCCGGCGAAGCAGGAAGAGACGGCCGCCAAGCCCGACGAACCCCAAGGGGGCGCCAACCCCTTCATGCCCGGCGAGCCGGAGAAGAAGCCCGCCGCCCCGGCCGCCCCGACCCAAGCCGCGCCCGCGGTCAAGGCCGAGAAGAAACCGCTCTGGGTGCGCGGCAAGGAGTGCGATCTCTTTCCCGCCGGAAAGAACAGCGTCATCGGGGATTACGTCAGCCCCGCCGCCGACGTCGGGCAGCAGAACGTGAAGATGAAGCAGAGCCAGTACGAAGGCTGGAACTGGCAGAGCAACAACCTCACCGGCTTCTCGGTCAAGGACGGCGTGATGAGCATGAGCGCGCCGGGCAGCCTGGAACTCCAGGGCTTCGACGCCAAGGAATACAACCTTTCCTTCGAGGTGAAGCTGAACAACGCCGCGACGGCGATGGCCTTTCAGTTCGGCGCCGCCCAGGATCTGATCAACCTGATGGCCGTGGACAACGGCATGGTGGTGGCCGGAAGCTGGAAACCGATGGAAACCAAGAATAACGTCAACTTCGACCAGGGCAGCGCGAAGCGCCATGGCGGCAAGTCGGGCTGGATCGCCGTTCAGGTCGCCGTGCGCCTGGCGCAACTCCAGGTCTTCGTCGACGGCAAGGACATCGGCGGCATCAAGCCCGTCTCCACGACCCAGTTCGGGCGCCTGGGCTTCCTGATGCTCACCCGGCAAGGCGCCAACGGCGGCGGGCTATCCGTCCGGAACGTGAAGCTCTTCGTGCCGTAACGGCAGGACCAAGGTACGCGGACCAAGTAATCGAGGAATTCTTCTCCTTCCCATCGATTCCTCAAAGATCAACTTGTATCGTCTCAGTCCTCAGTCCTCAGTCCTCAGTCCTCAGTCCTCAGTCCTCAGTCCTCAGTCCTCAGTCCTCAGTCCATTCTTTCCAGGCTTGGCCCGCCTGCATCGCCCCCGTAGGCTGTTGCGGCCATGAGCGGCGATTCGAAGCCAGTCGAAAAGCCCGCGCCTCCCGGCGCGCCGCCGGCCAAGCCGCGCGACGATCTGCGCCCCGCGCCGAAGCACTCGCCGGGGCTGCGTTCGACGATCCACTTCCTCGGCTTGATCATGGCCTTCCCGTTGACCTGGCTGGCGGCGCAGACCGAGTGGCCGCACGGTGGCGCATGGGCGGCGGGCGTCTGCCTTGCGGCGACGGTGTTCAACCTGTTCCTGCTCCAGCCGCTGAGCGTGGGGCTCTGGAACCGGACGCTCAAGCGCGAGGGCGAGGGGTTCGTCAACGGGACGTGGATGTACCCGCTCGGCCTGGCTATGGCCTTCCTGTTCTATCCGGCCTGGGCGGTCGGGGCGGCCTGGGCGGCGCTGGCGGCCGGGGATGCGGCGGCGGTGACGGTGGGCACGCGCGTGCCGCGCCCGCGCCTGCCGTGGAACGAGGGCAAGAGTTGGGCGGGGCTCGTGGCCTTCGTCGCCGCCGCGCTGCCGTGCTGCGCGCTGCTGCTGTACTGGACGCCGGCCCCGATCTTCCTCAAGGCTTCCGGCGCGCCCGAACTGCCGTACGTCTGGACGCTGGCCGTGATCGCCGCGGCCAGCGGCGCGATCCTCGAGAGCCTCGACGGGCCGTTCGACGACAACCTGCGCGTGGTCCTGGGGGTGGGGCTGGTCGTGTGGCTGGCGGCCCTGTTCCTGAGCTTCGGGACGCGCGACATGCCGCCCGGGCGGCACCTGCAGCCGGAGTGGTTCCTCCACGCGCTGCTGGTCAACGCGGCGCTGGCCGCGGCGGTGCTCTTCTTCGGCTTCGCGGACCTGCCGGGCGCGCTGGCCGGCGGGGCGCTGGGCGCGCTGATCTACTTCTTCGCGCTCCCGCAGGGCTACGCGCTCCTGGCGGCCTTCGTCTTCGGCGGGTCGCTGCTGAGCCGTGTCGGGCGCGCGACCAAGGAGGCGCGAGGCGCGGCCGAGCCGCGCGGCGGACGGCGCGGCATCTCCAACGTCGCCGCGAACCTGCTCGTCCCGGCGCTCTGCTGCCTGGCCTACCCGGTCACGGCGGGGCATCCGGCGGCCCTGCTGGCCTTTGCGGGCGCGCTGGCCGCGGCGCTGGCCGATACGGCCTCCTCGGAGATCGGCGCCCTCGCGTCGAAGCCCCCGAAGCTCATCACCACGCGGGAAGAGGTCGCGCACGGAGCCAACGGCGCGGTAACGGCGCTGGGCTTCGCGGCGGCCGGCGGCGGCGCGCTGTTGTTCGGCGCGCTGGCGTGGCTCAGCGGGTTCTGGCACGTGGTCGATTCAGGCCACGACGGCTTTCGCCTCGCGGTCGATCCCGGCCGCGGCGCGTGCTACGTCCTCACGCTGGTCCTGGCCGGGCTTTTTGGGACCACCGTCGACAGCGTCCTCGGCGCGCGCTTGGAAGGCAAGGCGCCGGGCTTCGGAAAAGGCGCGGTGAACTTCTGCTGCACGCTCGCGGGCGCGGGTCTGGCGGCGGCGGTGGGCGTGTATATTTGAGTTCCGAGTTCCGAGTTCCGAGTTCCGAGTTCCGAGGCCCGAGTTCCGAGGCCCTCCGAATTGTACTCCCGCGTGTAACGCGCCCCCGGTTCCGCGCGCATTCCATCCAACATCAGAAGATCCCCGGAATGAAGCGCCACTTCACGCGGCGGCAGTATTCGCGGTAGTGAGGCTCGCGCATCAGGTGCCGCTCCTCGGTCCAGGCGCGGAGCCCGTAGATGATGTTGATGGCCAACAGGTGCAGGCACATGAGGAACTTCTGGAACGGCGGGCCGGGGCTGAGGAAGGGCAGGGCCTCGAACCACCACGCGCCGTTCTTGGTGATGTAGGCCGGATGGCGGATCACCTTGTAGGGCCCGATGAAGACGATGCCGCGGTTGGTCAGGTTGCTGAAGCGCAGGCCGAAGGCGAAGGTGGCCCAGACGTAGAGCGCCATCAGCAGGATGCTCATGAAGTTCGCCATCATCGAGTAGACGGGCATGTCCACGAAATAGTGGATCCAGCCCTCGTTGCTCCCGTAGCCGAAATAGAGCGAGGTGAGCAGCATGTTGACGGGCGGGTAGCAGAGCAGCGCGACGAGCCAGCCGAAGAGCGTGGGCTCGGCCGACGTCGTCTGGGTGTCGATGAGGCGCATCGCCGAGAGATAGCCGACGAGCCCGACCGTCAGGTCGATGCAGATGAGGAAGTCGAGCGCCAGGAAGTGGAGGTTGCGCATCGTGAAGGACACCTGGTGCGGATCGGACCAGACGACCGAATGGCGCAGGTACAAGAAAAAGTGCGCGTTCGTCTCGAAGCTCTCCCAGACGTTGAGGCACCAGGTCATCATCAGCGGGGTCCAGAAGAGTTTCACGCCTAGCGCGCGGAAAAGGTTGTGGATGTGCTGGTTCTTGAGCGCCGACCAGGCGTCGGCGCGGCGGCTGCGCGAGAAGGGCCCGGCCGCGGCGCGGCGCAGGCAGTGCCAGAGCACGAGCCACTCGTCGATGGGCCCGTCGCGGCGGGCGAAGCGCTCGACCAGGTAGAAATACGGGATGCACAGGACCAGGACGGCGGGCACGGCATAGACGTAGAACATGATGTAGCGGCCGTAGAAGTGGCGCGGCAGTTCGCTCCAGGGGGTGCCGCTGAGCGCCTCCCCCAGGTTGAAGCTCATGAAGCTGTACTCGCCCAGCGTGATGTAGAGGCTCGTCGCGAGGGCGAAGCAGAAGGCCAGCGCGAGCCAGCGCTGCAGGATGCGCGCCCAACCGGCCGGCCCGACGCGGCGGGGGCGCATGAAATCGAAATGCCGGCGGTGCACCCGGAAGACCAGGGTTTCGGTGAGGAACATGGCCAGGAAGGTGAAGAGGATGATCCACTGGTAGCGGTAATCCCAGAGCCCGCGAATCCTGGCCAGGATCCAGAAATACAGCTCGTCCGGGACCGCCCCGTACAGGAACCGTGGCGCCGGCGCCTCGCGCAGGAGCGCCAGGACCAGCCCCGCGGCGACGACCACCCCCAGGCCCACGTAGCCGGTCAACGGGCGCTGGTTCTCGTCGAGCGACCAGGTGGGATGGCTGCAGATGACGTGCGCGCCATGCTCGGCTTCCTTGCCGTACAGCGGGTCGGCGAAGGCGTCGTGCTCATGCTCCGGGTCGAGCAGGGCCGGCGGGGCGTCGAGCGGGGCGGGGCGTGTGGCGACTTCGGCGGCCATGGCGGCTCCTTAGAGTTCCTAGCTGCGGTCAGGCGCCCGGCCCGGCATCGGGCACCAGTTGCGCGTCACCCGGCCGGCGGCCCACGAAGAGGCGCGAGGCCAGCAGCAGCATGAAGCCGTCGTACGGGATGCGGTAGCGCGGTTCGCCCAGGGCGATGAACGCGGCGAGCATGATCCCGAAGAGCGGGACCAGCAGCAGCGCGTCGCCGCAATAGGCCGGTTCGAGCCGCAGGATTTCGCGGCGGTGCTTGAGCAGGTGCACGACCATGGGAATCAGGACCAGGCACAGGAAGACCTGGCTGTACAGGATCACCCAGGGCTTGGCCTGGTAGAGCACGTTGCTCGGCCAGGGCAAGGTCCCGTAGAACAGATCGAAGACGTGCTCGATGGACATCTGCAGCGAGCGCCAGGGATTCTCCTTCATCCACTTGAAGGCCAGGTCGAGGCACTTGCCATTCTCGTAGGCGCCGATCGGCACGGGGATCTGGGCGAGGTGCCCCTTCTGGACGGCCGCGGGGCAGCCGAAGACGTGGGTGATCCCGCGATCCTTGTCGATGAAGTGGATCGAGCCGACCTCGCCATAGTGCCCGATCAGGACGTTGCGCGCCGCGTCGTTGGCGATGAGGCAGAAGTGCCCGCTGAGCCGCGAGGCGCGGATCGAGAGCGGCGTGAGCACCAGGATCAGCCCGATCGACGCCGTCAGGAGCGCGCGGCTCACCGGGAACCGCCGCAGCCGGCCCACCGCGATCAGCAGCAGGAAGGCGAAGAAGGCCGAGGGGAGCACGACGCTCTTGAAGGCCGCCGTCACGCCCAGCGCGATGCCCGCCAATAGTCCCAGCGCCGTGGACGCCAGCCCCTTCGTCTTCAAGCTCCGGATCAGCAGGTAGAAGCTCAGGACCATGAAGAACGTGAACGGCGCCTCGCTCATCACGTAGCAGGCATAATCGAAGAGCGGGTAGTAGGCGCTGGCGAAGGCCAGGGCGAAGAGCGCCGTGCGGCGCCCGAAGAGATCGTAGCCGATGCCGCAGAGCAGCAGCGGCAGGAGGCTGCACATCACGAACTGGAAGGCCTGGGAGACGTACATCGGCTCCTGCGGGCAGACAATCCGGCCCAGCCAGAGCATCGTGCCGAAGAACCAGCGCGTGGCCGGCGGGTGGATCGTATCGGCGATGCCGGGCGTGTAGTTCGGATCCAGGAATTGCTGCGCGGTATCGAAGTACCCCTTCGAGTCGCTGAAGAGGAGCGTCATCGTGGGATACCAGTTGAAGACATAAAGGAAGCGCACGATCACGCCGGCGACGAAGAGGGTCCAAGCCGCGAGCGCCGGATCCCAGACCAAGTCGACGCGCCGGTCCTCGAGCCGGGTCATGGTCAGGGGCGGGTTCGAGGCGCCGTGCATCGTACTCCTCGCGGCTCGCGCGCCCCGGTCCAACGGGCCATGCGGGGCTGACTGTTCCAAGGAAGCGGGTCGCTACCTCTTATATCCGATCCCGCCGCTTTTGGGATGCCAGGACATGCCGAGTCCAGACTGGTGGCTGCGCGCGCCGGGTTTCATACCGGAATTCCATTAATTTCGTGTCCTTCGCGCGCATGCAATTCAAGGCGCAAAATTCTCTGGGAAAGCGTGTCGGTCTTTCCGCCGCGGCGGATACCTGACGGCGAACGCGGGGTGATAAGGAAACGGAACATGCTCATGCGCGCCGCCGCCGTACACGCCGTACACGCCGAACGCGGGCAAGCCCGCCGCGAGGGCGTAACGCTGACGGAATTGCTGGTGGTGATCTCGATCGTCATCCTGCTGATGGCGCTCCTGGCTTCGGCGCTGGGGGCCTTCACGCACACCAGCCGCGTGGACGCGGCCGCCGACACGGTGGCTACGGCGCTGCGGGAGGCGCATTTCCACGCGGTCTCGAAGAACGTGAGCGTGGTCCCGGTGTTCTTGCGCGACCGGAAAGGCAGGCACACGATCGTCTACGCGGCGCAGGCGTTGAAATTCCGCGGCGCCCTGCCGGCCGGCGCGTCGGCGCCATGGGTCGAGGACGGCGCGAGCGCCTCGATTCCTTGGACCTTCGCGCGCGAGGCGGCGGCCGGCGCCTCCTTGAACAAGGGCGCCTTCGTCTACCTGATCGGCGCCAACACGCTCGACCTCAACGACCTCTCCGCGGCGCAGGCCTACGGCGAACTGCTGTACCTGCGCGTGACCGAGCACCCTGATTTCCCGAACGACAGTTCGCGCTGGAAGTACGAGGTCCTCGCGCGCGGCGTGCACAACACCGCGCTGGGGACCTTCAACCAGCAGACGACGCAATTTCTCGGCGCGGACGGTTACGTCGTGGTCTCGTCGGGTTCCGGGACGGACTACGCCTTCGCCGGCGCGGAGGAGTCGCGCGACTTCACGCTCAGCGGCTTCACCCTCCCGGACCATATCGTGCTGGACCAGGCTCCGATGCTCGACACGCCCGCCACTTACGACGCGCGCGTCCACGCGATCCTGACCGCGCAGGCGGGGGTCTTCCACGAACGCGCGCAGGTGAGCGGCGCCGGCGGGCCGCGGCATTTTCCCGCCGACTGGTATCCGCTCTTCCTGCCGGTCTTCCAACCCGATGGCCGCGTCGGCGCCGGGCGGCGGCGTTCGGCGCTGGGCTCGCTCGACGACGCGCCCGCCGCCAAGACCGGCATCCACGACCTGACCCTGCGCGTGCTGGATACCGTCTCGCGCGAGGCGCGCTACGTCACCGTGCGGCTTGGCAGCGGGCAGGTCCACGTCAGCCTCAGCCTGCCCGCGCGCCGCGCGACGGGGACCTCCAGCGAGGCCGGCGGCGAGCCGGGCGTGCCCAGGTATACCGACGTCTACGACCCCAGCAGCACCTCCTCGACCTCCAGCAACTCCTCCACGAGCAGCAACTCGTCCAGCACGTCCAACTCCGCGAGCACCTCCAATTCCTCTTCGAATTCCTCGACCAATTCGAGTACCTCCAGCACCGGCACGGCCAGCACCAGCACGGCCTCGAACTCGACCAGCAACACCTCCAACTCCTCGAACAACTCGTCCACGAACTCCAGCACGTCCACCAACTCGTCGACGAACTCCAGCACCAGTTCCACGTCGAACAGCTCGTCGTCCAGCACCGGCACGGCCAGCACCTCCAGCTCCAGCAACAGTTCGACGAGCAACACCTCCAATACCTCCAACACCTCGAACAGCTCGTCGTCGAATTCGGCGTCCAACTCCACCACCGCCACGACCAGTGGTGCGCCGCCCGGGAGCGGGCAGACCGGAAGCGGGCCGGGGAATGGCGGCGGCGGCACGTTTAAGTAGATAGTTGGGATTGTATTGTGGGCTGCACGGGTGGGAATTCGGTCTGGACTCAGGGTCGTAACTTGTTCCTAATAAATAGGTTGTAAAATTGATTGGGGGTTGGGGAGAGGATGCGGGGAATTTAGGTGAATTCCTGTCTGTCCCTGGGTTTGGGAGCCCACCAAGAAGCACGGAACGTACTTTCTGGCCAGCCCAGGGATAAAGGGAATTTAGCCATGCTCATGCGCGCCGTCGGTCCCAACCAGGAACGCGGAGAGGTCGCCCCGGGCGCCGACCGGCGTCGGGAAGGCGTGACGCTGACGGAACTTCTGGTGGTGATCTCGATCATGATCATCCTGATGGCGATCATGGCCTCGGCCCTGGGGGCGTTCACGCATACCAGTCGCGTGGACGCGGCGGCCGACACGGTGGCCACGGCGCTGCGCGAGGCGCGCTATCACGCGATGTCGAAGAACGTGAGTGTGCTGCCGGTCTTCCTGCGCGACCGGAAGGGCAAGCAGACGATCGTGTACGCGGCGAAGGCGCTGAGCTACCGCGGGAACTTGGCGGCCAGCGGGGCCACGGTCACGGACGACGGCCAATCGGCCCCGATTCCGTGGACCATGACGCGCGAGGCGATCGACAGCGCGAACTTCAAGCAGGGCGCTTTCGTCTACATGGTCGGAACCAACACCCTGGACCTGGACGGGTCGATGCCCTCGGTGGACAAGGACGGCAATCCCACGCCGGGGAGCGCGCAGGCCTACTACGAGATGATGTATATCCGCGTGACGGTGGACGGGGACTACCCGAACGATTCGTCGCGCTGGAAGTACGAGATCCTGGGCCGCGGCGTGCACAACACGGCCTTCGGCACGTTCAATTACCAGACGACCAATTACGGCGGCGCGGACGGATACGTGGTGGTCTCGTCGGGGATTAATACCAACTACGCGTTCGCCGACGAGGACGAGGCGCGCGAATTCACGCTCAGCGGCTTCGCCCTGCCGGACCACATCGTCGTGGACCAGGCCCCGGCGCTCGACAAGCCCTCCGACTACGACTCCCGCGTCATGGGCACGCTGACCGCGCAGGCGGGGATGTTTCATGAGCGCGCGCTGGTCAGCGGCGGCGGCTTCGGCGTGCACATGCCCGCGGACTGGTATCCGATCTTTCTGCCGATCTTTCAGCCCGACGGCCGGGTCACGTCGGGCCGCTCCCGGTCGAGCCTGGGCTCCCTGGACGTTCCCGGCGGCGCGCGTTACGGGATGTACGACCTGACCCTTCGCGTTCTCGACACGGTCTCGCGCGAGGCGCGCTTCGTGACGGTGCGCCTGGCCAGCGGGCAGGTCTTCGTCAGCCTGAAGGTGCCCCCGCGCAACACCACGGGCACCTCGAGCGAGGACTCCGGCGATCCGGGCGTGCCGGACTACGACGAGGTCTACGACCCCAGCGGCACGTCCTCCACCTCCAGCAGTTCCTCCAGCAGCAGCAACACCTCCAGCACCTCGAATTCCTCCACGAATTCGAACACCTCCACCAATTCGAGCACCAATTCAAGCACCTCCAGCACGGGGACGGCGAGTTCCAACTCGACCTCGAACACGGCGAGCAATAGCAATTCCACCTCGACCAACTCGAATTCAAACTCCACCAACAACACGGCCACGAACAGCAACTCGACGTCCAACTCCTCCAGCAGCAACTCGACGGCGAGCACGGGGACGGCGAGCACGGCGAGCACGAGCAATTCGGCGTCGAGCAACACCTCGAACACGTCGAACAACTCGACGAACTCGACGAACAACACCTCCACGGCCTCCTCGTCGGCCACGACCAGCGGCGCGCCTTCGAGCAGCGGGCAGACCAGCACGGCCAGCGGGGCGAGCGGGGGCGGCAAGTTCTAGGCGTTGGCGGCGGGCGGGAGCGGGCGCCCGCGCCAGTATCCATATAAGGAAGGACGGCGTTGGCATGAGGCACCCGAATCGGAACCGGTCGTCGCGCGGCTTCACGATGTTCGAGGCCATCGTGGCGATGTTCATCCTGCTGATGGGCGTGCTGGGCGTGGTGGCCGTCTTCACCTCGGGCATGCACACCCGCATGCGCGCGCAGGAGATCCTGATGTCGCAGGATCTGGCCAACCAGTGGGCCGACTGGGTGCGCTTCCGGCTGAACCCGGACGCCGCGGGGGGCTCGGCGCTCTCGGCCAGCGGGCTGAAGCTGACCCTGGCCGATCTGTCGGCCGGAAAGAAGGGCGACTTCAACACCGGCTTATCCGACGCGCCGTTCCAGGTGGGCGCGGCGACCGCCCTGGGGAACCTGCCCACGGTGGGAGCCAGCACGACGCAGGGGTATTCCTGGGTGATCGCCGACGTGGCCGATTACGCGCCGCTGTGGGTGCCGGAGGACGGCAGCGACGACAAGACCTGGGCGCAGCGGCTCGACGGCAACGCGCTATGGAGCTCGGCGGATCTGGGCGGCGCCACGCCGCTGCCGTTGAAGCGGGTTGACCTGACGATCCTGCGCGGCGCGCGGCGCTACAAGTTCAGCTACGTCTTCTCGGGAGTGGGGTTGAACTATGACTAGCCGCATCCTGCACGGACGCCGCGCCGGCTTCACCCTGATCGAGGTCCTGGTGGTGAGCGGGATCAGCATCCTGCTCCTCACCATGGGCGCGATGATCTACCAGTCCTGCCTGCACGTCTACCAGAACAGCCAGGGCGCCACCGAGGTCTTCGAGACGGCGAAGTTCATCAACGGGGACGTGCGCGCGTACCTGAGCCAGGCCGTCCCGCTGAAGGGGAACTGGATCAACCCCATCTGCAAGGGCATCAGCGGCTGCACGGGGGCGAACGCGGCGAGCGGCTCGACGATCGACGACAATTACCTGAACTCGCTCACGATGGACGGCCCGCAGAAGCAGAGCTTGTACGCTCGCGATACGGACCACGATCTGTATTTCTCGGGCGCGCAGTACTCCAAGGCGCAGTTCTCGGGCGCCACCGAGTGGAAGTCGAGCCTGGGCTATCGGATGCTCTCCAATTACCCGAGCGGGTCGGCATACGACTACGATTACCGGAGCTGGCATGGGGTGCATGCGACCTACCCCGGGCTGCGCGGGTGGTGGTTGCCGGCCTTCTTCGGCTTGCGCAACGCGGTGGCCGGCGAGGACGGCGTCACCTCCGACGTGGTGCGCTCGGCCAACGACATCATGGCCGGGGCCTGGGGCTGGCCGCGCCCCGACTACCGGCTCTGGGCGGACGCCGACAAACTGGCCGGCGGCTCGGCCGCCCTCGACCGCGGCGGCTGCGTCTCCTGCTGGTGGTACGCCGAGGAACGCGCTTTCAATAGCCCCTATACGTTGGCGCTGGACAACGCGAACATCCTGCTGGTCAGCGTGAAGTTCAGCATGAAGGACGACGGGCAGAGCCAGCGCACGCAGCTTTCGGTGCTGCGCCATCAGATCGTCGGGTTCGACACGCCGACCCACGGGCTGGTGCGCGCGGACCACAGCTACGGGAACCTGCTCCGCGCGATCCGCATCGACCCGGTGTACATGCTGGCGGCCGGGTCGCTGGTCTCCAGCCGCAGTCCCGGCAGCGTGGACCAAGCCTTCGTGGACATCGATTCGACGGTGGGCTGGGCCCTGGACGGGGGCGGGCCGGTGGGCGCGGCGGGCGATCTGGCCAACGGCAACCGTTTCCCGTGCGCCTTCGACGTCTGGTTCCGGCTGCGCAATCCGCGAAACATGCAGAATTACACCTTCGCCTCCCGGGTCTTCCAGTACGCCAACCCGCAGTAGGCGGCGCTCGTCAAGGAGGTTCGTCCATGAAGCCACGCGCACGACTCGCCGAAGCCGTACTGCGGCAGGCGCGCCAGTCCGCGGATCGGCGCGGGTTCGTGCTGATCATCATCGTCGGGATGCTGGCGGTGCTGGTGGTGCTGGGGCTCTCCTTCGCCGAGCAGGGCCGGCTCGACCTGATCGGCGCGGCCAACAGCCGCGACTTGGCCGCGCTGGACGCGCTGGCCGAGAACGGCTTCCAGATGGCCCTGCGCACGCTCCACGACGACCGCAACGTGCTCTCGGCGGCCAACGGGTTCAGCGACGCGTCCAACTGGCCCGGCGGGGAGTTCAACGGCGGGGTGGGTTGGACCTCGCGCTGGGGCTACAACCCCAAGTACCTGACGGCGGATTCGACCGGGGTGCAGACGCCGGCGCCCGCGGCGGGCCTGGGGCTGACCACATCGGCCGCGCCCAACCACGACACCGACGGGGATTCACGCAACGCCCGGAACTTCCTCGACTCCTGGCAGATGGTCTTCTGGAACGAGGAGACGCTGGGCGCGAGCGTGGGGGCGCAGGCCTACGGCTACAACTATCAGTTCGATCCCGGCACCTCGGCCATGGCGAAGCTTTCCGAGTGGGGTCAGCGCCTGCCGCAGGATCCCGGCAAGCTGGTGGACGTCTGGCCGCTTCAGCCGTTCGCGCGCGTTAAGAAGTTCCGGGTCCAGGCCGGTTCGGTGGTGGGGTTCGTGCAGGTCGGCGTTACGCCGACGGACGGCGGGCTGAACCTCAACGACATGTATCTGCCCGGCACGGTCAAGGAAGACCCCGGCTGGTTCGAGACGCTCTCCAACGCCAGTCCGATCTGGATGGGCAGCAACAACGCGCCCAGCGCCGGCGCTGGGGTCGCCAACATGGGCCGCAAGGATTACGCCTCCCCGGACCGGCGCACCTTCGAGTACCTGCTGGGCCGGCGCCCCGAACACGCCAATCGCACCTACAGTTGGCTGCAGCACGTCTACCGGCCGGGCGTCGCCGAGGCCTGGGCCTCCACGACGCTCAGCGGCAACATGCGCCGCGACGACGGGGTCTACAACTTCTGCGCCGTGCCGCTGCCGTGGGGCCGGGACCTCTGGAGCGGCTCCACCGACACCGCGGGCGGCGACTGCGACTGGTCGATGCTGGGCAAGGCCACGCTGCAAAATAAGTGGGGTCATGAGCCCACCGTCTTCTACAACGCCAGCCCCTCCAACCCCAACCGTTACAACATGGAGCACCCGCGTTACGTGATGTGGGTCGCGACCTACCCGTTCTCGATGCGCTACAGCGCCTGGAATTACTTCGGGAGCAGCAACACCAACCGCTCGCTGGTTAATTACGGACGCTGGAATAATTACCAGTGGTACTCGGCCGGGCGCAGCCGCGTCCAGACCCTCCTGCCCACCGACACGGCGGCGCGGGCGTCCTCGAACCATGAGGAACTCCTCTTCAACGGGTTCGGGTTCGATATGATGGAGCCCAAGCGCGGCGGCATCAATGGCTCCGTGACGGGCGATCAGTTTTACAGTTGGAACGGGTTGGGCAGCGGACGACTGAGCCAGCGCTGGAACTTCACCGGGGCGGGCGTCGGCGGCCACCCCAAGCGCAAGTCCTTTCAGCTCCACATGGTGCCGCAGGTGGCGCGCGGGCGGTTCTGGACGGACCTGATGGCGGGCTGGTACTTCGGCGGCTCGCCGGGCTTCACCTCGATGCTGGGCGTGGGGACCGATTCAAGCGGCGGGAACTACAACAACTGGGCGCACGTGGGGAGCAGCTACGACTCGTTGGGCATTGGGACGCACTGGATGCCGCCGTCGGCGCACATCTGGCTGCCGGGCAAGTGGGGCAGCGGGCCCGGGGACACGGCCGACAAGGGCCGGTTGCACGCGCTCGAAACGAGTTCCGGCCTGCGGCGCCATCCGGGAAACATGCCTCCCACCAAGGCCGCGGCGACCTACGCTTACCCGATGCGGCGCTGGACCGACGACGAGGGCATGGGCTGCGCGCACTTCACCTTCACCAACCAGCGTCTCTCCATCCGCGCCTGGGGCCTCCAGGAAGCGTGGGGCGACCCCACCGACGATACGATCGATCCTTCGGCCGCTTATCCTTACAGCGCCGCGGCGCCCGGCACGCAGAAGTGGTACGACGCGGTGAACGTGAACGTGACGAACTTCAGCGTGGTCTACGGGCTGCTGCACCCCGAGAAGATCCCGTCGATGCTCAACCGCACGACCGTCGCCCCGCACCTGCACTGGAAGGCGCGGATGCTCGACTGCGAGCTGCGCCTCTGCAACCCCAATCAGGACTACGACCGCAAGCGCAACTTCTACGTGCCGGTGATGCTGGGCCTGAAGGATCCCGCCAGCCCGTTGCCGAAGGACTGGGATCCCGAGACCAACCCCTGGGTGCCCCTGCGCCTGGAGGCCCAGCAGGCGGACCAGCCCTGGCATCCGGACCGCAACCCCTGGGTGAAGCCCGAACTGGTCAACAACGCCCAGCCCTACGATCCGCTTAAGAATCCCTTCAAGTCCGAAGCTTGGATGTCGGACGGCACGCGGACGTCCGACCTGGACTACAGCCTGCGGCCGTGGTTCGTCAGCATGAAGACCCCGCTGCGCGATCCGGCGGCGGGCTTCGATTCGGCCTTGGCCGGCAATCCGATCATGCAGGCGCAGATCGTCTACGATTCCACGCAGGCCTTCGCCGCCAACACGAATCCCCTGCTGCCCATTCCGATCCGCAACCTGGACGCGGGCGACAACCCGGGAAACGGCACGGACCTGCCGCTCTTGTCGGCGTCGCTGAAATTGAGCGCGCCGGTGTTCACGGTGGCCACCACGCCCGACAACACGGGGGTGGCCAACGACCCCGATCCGCCGGGCTACGGATACGACCGCGCGAAGCTCTACGAGCCCATGATGGCCGATTTCGCGGGCGGCCAGACGGCCAACGACAACCCCTCGAACCCCGGCTGGCAGGGCTACCGGTTCGAGCCGCGCGACTACAACACGCGGACCTTCGACACGGCGGATTACGATTCCAGTTCCGCGACCAGCTCGCCTGTGCTTGCTTCGAATGGGCAGGCCGCGCTTGACGATACGGACGACTGGTCCAAGAACGCAGGTGTGTACTCCTACCACCGTGCGGTGGACCCGCGCCGTCCGTGGATGCTGCTGGGCAAGATGGACTACTTCACGCCGGAGCCGGATACATATAGGTGTTTAAACAACGCAATGAGTGGATTCGTCGACGTGCCAGGCAGCAATGACTTGGCCGACGACGTCTTCCCCGACTGCCATTACGATCAGGCGCTCTCCCATCCGGTGACTCAGGGTACGACGGCCTCGACTTCCGGCAACGGCGCGACGACGGGTTCGCGGATGACCGCGCGCCAGACGCTCATTACCAACTGGCCGGACTGGTTCCGGCAGCGCTACCGCCAGATTCCCGGGCCCAAGGATTCGGCGCTGACCCAGTTCAAGCCGCAGAACAACGGGATGAGCGGCGTGCTGAACTGGCCCGAAGGCCGCGTGCCGATCACGCGAACCATCAGCAGCGAAAAGGTGTTGGCGCTCGCGAGCACCGAGCCGCCTTATCCGCACATGCTGCACGGGCTGCCGAACCCCGATTACCTCCTGCTCTATCCCGGTTCGGTGACGAGCATCCATTGGGCCGACCAGTTCCGGCGTTATCTGCCGGTCTGGAGCACCGCGTACGTGGACTACGCGGGCCGCGAGCCGGGCGCGCCGCCGTGGCGCTGGAAGCTGATCGACGAGGACGACATGACCGGGCAGACGGCCGCGGAGTGGCGCCCGGTGGATCCGTTCATCCCCGTGCCCAAGGAATCCTCGTTCCTGACCAAGCACACGCCCTTCGTGCCCAGGATCGGCAAGGACGACGCGTGGCGTCTGACGCGGATCGGGCGCAAGTACCAGGAGATCGTCGCCGACGAGATCCTGGACTACCAGATCAACCCCTGGTGGCCGAACCCGTGCCAGCAGCTTCCCGTCGCCAACCTGACCGACATCGGCGTGCCGCTCTCCGAGACCGCGCTGCGCCAGGTGGGCTTCGGGTTCCACGACATGGACGCGCGCCTGCCGGCCGGCCTGGATTACAACGGCGCGCCGGATGTCAATTCGCCGTACTGGGTGAGTTACGGCGACCATGCCGACGGCAACATCGGCAAGAACGTGCCGCACTACCTGGCCTATTACAACCGCTTCTGGGTGCGCGCGGCGCACCGCTACAACCGCGGCTTCCCCGGCGCGCTGGACAGCGCGGACCGGATGTACGGCGAGCCCTACCGCGAGATCGCCAAGGCCGTGCCGGCCGCCGACGGCGTGCTGCCCATGAACGCCTCCGAGAGCCGCGGCATCTATCCCCAGACGTTCCAGTACTGGGGCCAGTATCCCCCGAGCAAAGACAACGCGGCCAACGCGGACTTTTACAAGGACCGCGTGATGGATTTCCCGTTCAATACGCTGGAAGACGCGATCGGCGGGGATTGGCGCTACACCTCGGAGGCGGTCGTCGCGATGGACGAGCCGGCGATGGCCGTGGCGCCCAGGCGCAACCATCCTTACCGCACGTGGGCCGACTTCGTGGCCATGCTGGGGCACCTGGTCTACCGCTCCCCGATCGGCCGCTTGCAGCCGGACGGCTCGGCCGACACGACCAACCATCCCGGCTACCCGAACTGGGTGCGCGATCCGATTCTTGGGGTGAACGCCTACACGGTCTGCCACGGCGCGAACGCCGACTCGCGCAACCAGGGCCAGTTCTTCGACGGCTCCAAGGTCGCCACGGGCGCGAACCTGGGTCCCGACCCGAGCCGCGACCGCAGCGGGACTAACGCCTTCGGGCACCACGCGCTGGCTGACGCGCTGATGGGCTTCCGGCCCGCGGTGCGCGGCTGGGACAAGGCGGTCGTGGCCATCGACGGGCACTGGCCGATCAGCGGCAACATGGGGGCCTGGCCCAAATCGATGGACGACGCCGGGCCGGTGGACCCCAGCGGCAACGCGCTCGGTCTGGACGACGTCAACGCGTTCTTGTATCCCACCAAGCCCGACCCCTTCACCTCCAGCACCGACGCGAGCTGGCGCTACCGGATCGACATGTGGCGCGGGCGGGACGCGGGCGGTCAGCGCGTGGAGCACCACTACATCAGCGAGCGCGCGGCCAACGACGTGCTGGTCTCGCTGAGCAACGGGCGCATCGGCCCCATCGACTTCGACGGCGATGGGTACATCACCATGACGCGGCGCAAGGACAACGCGGCGAACTTGTCACAGCGCGGCGACTTCACGTACGAGCACGCTCGATTCCCCACCACGCCCGCCAACTCCTACTGGCTCGTGCCGCGCGGATACCCCTACCACAATCGCGGAGGCAATCATCCTTCGGTGAAGTGGGAAGATGCGCGGGTCGCCAACACGAACTTCGACAACATGGCGAATATGAGCTTTGGCGTGCGGAAGAAGCCGACCAATGCCTCGTGGGTCGCGGCGCCTCGCGACGAAGTGCTCAACAGCAGCGTGACGCTGCCGATCAAGTTCCGCTCCAACACGTTCCGCGTCACGGTGGTCGTCGAAATGACCGACGCGCGGTATCGGGACGTGCTGACGACGCGGCGCTACAGCCGGGTGTATTCGCGGCTTCCGGGCACGCCCACGGGCACGCAGGTGCACGGGTCGTACACAGGCGAGTTCGTGCTTCACGGCGGGCGCACGATCTCGGCCGATGTGGATCCCCACAAGAACTGGCTGGGCGCCTCGATGGGCCAGTAGCCGGCCGGGGGCGAACCGGATAGATTGTTCGCGCGTAGGTTGCCGGGGACGCCGCATGCGGAAGGACCAGGGTTAAGGGGACTTGCCATGATTGGACGGCTGCGCCGTACGCGGGGGTTCACCCTGCTGGAGATGCTGGTCGTGGTGGCGATCATCGCCATCCTGATGGGCCTGCTGCTGCCGGTCCTGGCGGCGGCGCGCCGGCATTCGCGCAAGGTGGCGACCAAGTCCACCATCCACAACCTGCAGATCGGGTTGGACAACTACCGGATGGACTGGGGCATCTACCCGATCCAGCCCGGCGGCAGCAACGTGATCTGGGACGACGGCGGCGGTTCCTATCCGCCCGGTTACTACCAGGTCGACTGCGTGGCCAAGGGAAGCCAGGCGAACCTCGGCGCCCCCGACGAAGACAACATCGGCCTGACCTTCATCCTGACGGATCTGCAATTCCTCGACGTGAAGAAAGAGAACGTGCAGGGCGGATACCTGATGGACTATTTCTCGGTGCCGATCGTCAGCCGCTTCCTGATCCTCTCGCCCACGACGGTGACTGGCGATACCGACAAGTTGAGCGAGAAGGTCTACATCTGGTCCTACGGCCCCGACAACATCAACCACGTCGATGCCGACACGTCCTTCAGCAACGCCGCCGCGCCCACGTACGATGCCGCGACCAAGACGACCTTGGAAGCGTCCCCCACGGGCGCCCAGGACGACGTGACGAACTGGAAATAGGAGAGCCCGTCGATGCCGCGTTTATTCAGCGCCCGCCGGGCGTGGGGTGTCACGCTCACCGAATTGTTGGTGGTGATCGCGATCATCCTGCTCCTGCTGGGCCTCATCGGCGTGATCGCGATCCGGGCGCATGAGAAGGCCAAGACCGACCGCACCCGCGCCAGGCTCAAGCGGATTGCCCTGGCGATGCAGGAATACCACACCTTCTGGCGCGAATACCCGTCGGGCGACCCCCTCGCGGCCAGCGGCTCGGACCCCGAGGTCTGGCCCGATCCTTACGATCCGGCGGGGGTCGATTTCGACATCCGCTACCTGACCGAGCGCGAGCCGATGTGGGAAAGCGTGCTCAAGTCCGACCTGGATCCCACGAATCCGAACTTCATGATCGACGCCTGGGGCCACCGCATCCGGTATCGGAAGATCGGCGTCAACGAATACCTGGTCTGGAGCTGGGGTGAAAACGAGAAGGACGAGATCGGCGTGGGCGCGGTCTGGGACGACGACGCCGGCAGCTACGGCACCCCGGTGCCCAACGCCGACAAGGTAAAGCAACTGGGCGACGACCTGACCAACGAAGACGTGGACAACAACCGCAAGAAGAACTGATTCCGCGTCCGGCAAGGTCGCGGCACGGACGATCCTCCCGTCGCCCGCGAGTTCGACGGGAAGCGCACGCCCAACCCCAAGGGGCCGCCCATGGTTCTCCGCCGATCCGCGAGCGGATTCACGCTCTTCGAACTGCTCGTCGCCGTCGCGATCGTCGTGCTGCTGGCGGGGGTGCTCCTTCCCGCGCTGCGGCGGTTCCAGATCGAAGGGCACACCGTCGCCAGCCAGACGATGCTGGGTAACTTCAAGAAGGGCTTGGTCGCATACCGCGCGCAGGAGCGCGGCACGTACCCGATCCGGCCCGAGGGCAGCGGCGACGTCTGGTCGGGCGCCCCGGGTTATTATCAGGTCGAGGCGGCGCCCCTGGGCAGCCCTTCGGCCGGCCGGGAGCGTAATCGCGATTTGGTCAAGGCGCTGATGGAGACCGGCCACTTCTCCGCGGGTTCGGCCCATTGGCGTAGCGGGAAACTGGTCGACGACTTCGGAAACCCCGTCATCGTCCGGTTCCTGGTTCTCCCGCCGCCGGCCGCCCATCCCGACGGAGAACTGCGCGAGATCGTCCTGATTTACACCTACGGCCCCAACGGGATCAACGAGACGGATGTGACGCCGGAGTACGCGAACCGCGGCGCCCCGGATTACGACCTGGACGAATTTCGCCGGGTCCGCGACGCCAGCGACTACGGCGACGATATCGTGCAATGGGTGAATCCTTAGCGGTCCAGCGTCCGAATTGGACCGTGACAGCCTCAGGGACGCGGGTATCCTGGTGGAACCTCGGTAACGCCGCTTGGCTACCCTTTCGGTGGGCGGGCTTGCCGGATGAACTCAAGGAGAGCGGACATGAACAGGTCTTATTGGGCGATGGCCTCCCTGCTGCTGGCGTTCTGCTTCGTTTCGTGCGTGCAGGCGGCGGACGAAGGCGAATGGACCGGCGCGCTGGGCTGCGCGCACTGCAACTACTCGGAGGCGACGAACGCCAAGGGCTGCGCGGCGGCCTTCAAGGTCGGCGAAAAAGTCTATCTGCTCAAGGTGGCCGACGGCGCCGACGAAGAGACCAAGAAGAAGGTGGCGAAGTTCAAGAAGCTGGCCGGGCAGGGCGACGTGACCGTCAAGGGCACGCTCTCCAAGGCCGACGATGGCAAGGAGTGGGTGGTCGTCTCGGAAATCAAGGCGGCCAAGGCCGAAGGGGGAGAAGAAGGAAGAAGGCGGCGGCGACGGAATGTAGTCTTTCCACTGCGGCTGAAAAAATAAAAGCCCGGAGCGCAGGCTCCGGGCTTTTTTGTGCCCTGACAGAAGGGCGGGCGTCAGGCCATGAGGCCCTTGACCGGCTTCCCTTCGTTGACGAGGCGAATGGGGCGGCCGTCCTCGGTGTAGTTCTCCTTCGTGTAATCGACGCCGATCAGCTCCATCATCGTCGCGTGCAGGTCGCCGGGCCCCACCGGGTCGTCCTTGACGGCGGAGCCTGATGCGTCGCTGGAGCCGTGGACGTAGCCGGCCTTGATCCCGCCGCCGGCGATGAGTCCGGACCAGACGCGCGGGTAGTGGTCGCGCCCGTTCCGCGCGTTGATCTTCGGCGTGCGCCCGAATTCGCCCGTGCAGACGACCATGGTCCGCTTCAGCAGGCCGCGGGCGTTAAGGTCCTCGATGAGCGTGCCCAGGGCGGGGTCGAGGGTGTTGGAGTTCCGCTCGATGGCCTCGAAGGCCTCGTTGTGGTTGTCCCAGCCCCCAGCGTGACTTCGACGAAGCGCACGCCGGCCTCGATGAGGCGGCGGGCCATCAGCAGCGACTTGCCGAAATTGTTCTCGCCGTAGCCGATCTGATAGATCTTGTCTTCCTTGGAGATGTCGAAGGCTTCGCGGGACTTGCTGGCCATCATCCGCACGGCGTCGCGGTAGTAGCTGCCGTAGTCGGCGACGACCTCGTCGCGCATCTCCGCGGAGAAGGATGCGTCCACGTACTCCAGCAGCCCGACGCGGCGCATGAAGCGGGACTGGTCCACGCCCTGGGTCAGGGCGATGTTGCGCAGCGGGTTGTTCGGGTCGCCGACGTAGAAGGGGGCGAACTGCGTGCCCAGGAAGCCCGCGCCGTAGGCCCGGTTGCCGATGGAGATGAAGGACGGGATCTCCTCGTTGCGTCGGGTCTTCTGCTGCACCACGACCGAGCCGACGCTGGGGTGCTTGATGGTGCCCAGGGGCTTGTAGCCGGTGTGCATCTCGTAGGTGGCGCGCTCGTGGCTGCCTTCCTTGCTGGTGAGGGAGCGAATGAGCGAGGCGTGCTTCATGTTCCGCCCGATCACCGGCAGGTGCTCGCTGATCTGGATCCCATCGGCGCTGGTATTGAGCGGCTTGAAGGGGCCGCCGGTGGCTTGGCCGGGTTTCGGGTCGAAGGTGTCGATGTGGCTGGGCCCGCCGGCGAGCCAGACCAGGATCACCGCGTCGCACTTGGCGTTGTCGGCGCCGTCGGCGAGGACGGTGGCGCGCATCAGGTCAAGCACGCTCAGGCCCATGAAACTGAAGACGCCGGTGCGGATGAAGTTCCGGCGGCTCACGCCGCAGACGCCGTCGCAGTCCTGGCCGCCGTGTTCGCGGCCCGTGGGAAGGTGCTTGCGCATGATGGACTCCCATGTTCGGGCGGAAGGCGCCGCCCGGCGTTCAAGGCCCAGGCTTACTTGACGAAGACGAACTCCCGAGAGTTCAGTAAGGCCCACATCAGGTCTTCCAGCAACTGCGGCGGAGGCGGATTGCCCTTCACGATCTTGGACAGCCCGGCCATTTCGTCCTTGGTCGGCATCCGCGAGAGCGCGGCAAGGAAAAGTTCCTCGACGCACTTCGCCGCGGGGAGCTTCTGGTCGAGCAGTTCCTTGGCGAGGTGCCCGGCGCTGGCCAGGACGCGGTTATTGACCGAGGCGCCGTTGAGCATCTCCAGCGCCTGAGTGATGCTGCCGTCTTCGTCGCGCTGCACGGTCATTTGTTCGCGGTCGGGCTGATTGAAGACCTCTAGGAACGAGCCGGCGCGCGCCGGCGTCTCGACTTCGACGGCCCAGACGGGTTCGTTGTCCCGGCGCTCGCGCCGCCCGGCCTGGCCCGGGCGCCCGCCGAGACCCGGAGCCGTGAGTTCCTCCCGCGGCATGCCGAGGCGGCGCAGCGCTTCTTTCTCGCCCGTGGCGACGAGCAGCGAGTCGTAGATCTGCTCGGCCGTCATCCGGCGCAGCTTGGCGTGGCTGTAGTAGGTCGTATCGTCCTTGTTCTTCTCGGTGGGCTTGGTGCTGCGCTGGTAGGCGCTGGAGTTCACGATCAGGCGGATCACGTGCTTGTTGTCGAATTTGGCGCGGACCAGTTCGTCGGTGAGCCACTCGAGCAGTTCGGGGTGGCTGGGCGGGTTCTTGGGCCGGAAGTCGTCGGTGGGATGGACCAGCCCGCGGCCCATCAATTGCCCCCAGATCCGGTTCGCTTGGACCTGCGCGAACTGGCGGCTCGAGGTGACGAACTTGGCCAGCGCCGCGCGGCGCGACATGTTGGCGGGGACGCCGGCCTCGGGCTCCCAGGCGAAGGACGGCTTGACCAGCTCGCCGCCCTGCTTGCGGCTGTCCACGCCATCGCCTTCGGTGGGCATGCGGTAATCGCCATTGGGCCGCTCGACCACCTTGCGGATCGTGAAGCGCTGCAGGATCTGGCGCAGGCGGTCGGCCTTCTCGCGGCCCAGCTTCTCCTCCACGTCCTTGTTCATCTGGCGCAGGAGGCTCTGCGGCGCGCCCTTGCGGCGCGGCTTGGGCTGGGCGTCGCCGCCCCTCATCATCATGCCGCCGCCTTCCTCGCCTTCGCTCTCCTTCTCTTCCTTCAGGTTCACGATGGCCTGGTCGATGAGCGGGTCGATGATCGCGCGGTACTCGGCGGGGATCCCGCGCGCGTCCTTCATCCCGGCCAGGGTTGCGTTCTCGTCCACGAAAGTCACCGTGCGCGGGGAGAGGAACGCCATCAGTCCGTGGAAGTCTTCCTGCTCCCAGCGGTCGAAGGGGTGGTCGTGGCACTGCGCGCACTGCATCCGTGTGCCCATGAAGGCCACCGAAACCATGTTGATGGTCTCGACCCGGTTGTTTTCGTCGCGCAGGAAGAAGTTAACCGCACCGTTCTGGTCGGGCCGGCCCGAGGCGGTAATCAGCTCGGTCACGAACTGGTCGTAGGGCATGTTGTCGCGCAGCGCCTGCCGGATCCAGTCGCGGAAGCTGCCGGCGATGGAGCCTTCCTGGTTGTCGCGGCGGCTGTGCTCGCGCAACAGGTCGCCCCAGACGATCGTCCAGTGGTCGGCGTAGCGCTCGTCGGCCAGGAGCTGGTCCACCAGGCGCTCCCGCTTGGCCGGACTCTTATCCTGCAGAAAGGCGCGAACGGCGGTGCGCCCCGGGATCACGCCGGCGATGTCCAGGTAAGCGCGGCGAATGAACTCCTCGTCCGTACACAGCCCAGACGGCTCCAGCTTCTCTTCCTGCATTCGCGCCAGCACGAAGCGGTCGACCGGATTCTTGATCGTAAAGCTGGGAAGCCCCGCCACATCGGGAATCTGGTACTTGGGCTCGTCGCCGGCCTTTACTTCCAGACCCCCATCGGGTTCCGTGGAAAACGCCAGCAGCGCAAGCGCCAGGAAGAGCGCTCCGAGGACGGGACCGGCGAGAACCCTCCAGGCGCGCGAGTGAGGGGCCTCAGGTCGTACCTGCTTCATGCTTGCCACTCCATGGGGATTGGAGGAATTCCACACACAATAAGGCCTATACTTAACCTTTGGACGTAAGTTTGTGGAGCTTTCCTGCAACCTGCATCCCCCACAAACCTGCGATTCTTAGCCACCGCACCTCGTGTGCCAGCCTGTGGTTATCCCGTCCGTGAGGCTCACGGACCCTAATGGGCAAAAATCCCCCTCTCAAGACAGCACTCTCCCTAATACGAATACCACAAGCGAAGGGTTGGAGTCACAAGGTGCGTCAAACACGGACTTTATCGATAACTTATTGATAAAACAATGGTTGCATCAAAGCAGGCCGCTGGCCAGGCCAACCAGGGCAATGCCGCGCTCCTGGTCGCCTTGAACCTGGGAAAGCAGGTTCTCCGCCAGATCGGGCACGCCAGCCTCTCCTAGGGCCTGGGCGAGCTTCTCGATACATTCTTCGCGGTCCATCGGGCTGACGATCCTGCGCAAGGTGTTCAGAGCCCGAACCAGGCAGTCGTGAATCTGGTGGGTGGTGGTGGCGGCGACCTCTCCATTTCCGACTTGGCGGGCGATGAGCCGGGTCAGGGAGAGTTCGGCCAGATCCAAGAGCCTCTCGGTGGGCTCTTCGATGCCATCGATGAGGCGGGCGGCCATGCTCAGGAAAGGCTCGGCCAGGTCGCGAGCCTCCAGTTGCAGGAGCGATTCGGCGCATTTGAGCAACACCGCGATGCGCGTGGCATTGCTCTGGATCTCGCGCGTGGACTCCAAGGCTTCGCGGGCGAAGGTGTTGGCGCGGACGGTTTCCCCGCCGCGCTTCCACGCGGCGGCGAGGGCGGCCTGGACGGGGGCGCGGGCCTCGGGGCTGCCGACGTCGCGCATCAGTTTGGCCGCGCGCTCGGCGTCGCCGCGGTTGAGATGCCCGATGGCCGCGGCGCTGAGGGCCTTCGCCTTGGCCAGGCGCATGCCGATTTGTTCGGCGAGAGATTCGGCGTCAAGGCAGCGGCCCATCCGGGCGAGGACCTCGGCGACGGAGGCCAGGGTTTGGCTGCGGATCCAGGGATCCTCGATGGCGCCGGTGGTCTTGATGGCCTCGTCGGCGAGTCCGGCCTCGGCCTGGATCTCGGCGACGGTGGCCAGGTTGCCGCTGGGCGTCTGCCCCTGCTTGAAGTCGGAGGCTTTGCTCGAACGGCGGCTGCGTCCGATGCGGGTGGTCGTGAGTTCAGCGTTCTTGAGGACCTGCTTCATCACCTCCGGGCTGCGCAGGGATTCCTGGAACCCGGCGCGCGCACGGTCGAGAAGCGGGACGGCCGAATCCACGTCGCCGTAGGACACGAGGGCTCGGGCGATCTCGACGAGGGCGCGGAGCTTGGAGAGGCCTTCGAGAGAGTCTTCGGCGAGCCGGATCGTACGTTCCAGGTTGGGGCGCATGCCTTCGCGCAGCCCGGCCTGGATCGCGGCCTGGGCGGCCTGGGCCAGGCCGATGATGCGCGCCTCGCGGTCGCGGATCTGCTCCTGCAACAGGTCGATGACGACGGTCATGTCGCCCAGGCGCGCGTAGGCGAGGGTCATGCGTCGGATCAGGTGCCGGCGGGTGGCGCCGTCGGGGAAGGCCTCCAGGCGCGAGCGCGCGCCTTTGAGCCAGGCCTCCACGAGCCGGCGAGGCAGCCGCGCGCGCGCCTGCTGGATGCGCGGGTCGCCGGGGCGCATCGCGGAGGCGCCGCTGAGCGCGGCCTCGGCGCGGGACCAGTCCCCGGCCGCGGCGAAATTGCGGATCGTACCCAGGAAGCGGTCGAACTCGACCTCGCGCTTGAGCGATTCGACCTGGGAGTTGACCGTCTCCGCGTCGTCGGCATAGGGGAGCGCCTCTTTCCACTTCTGGATGGCGTCTACCCAGCGCCCCTGCTCTTCCATCATTTCCGCGGCGCGGGAGAGCTCCAGGAAGCGCTCGCGCTTGAGGCTGGCCGGATCGGGGCTCCGTTGAACCTGCTGCGGCTGCCGGAAGGCAAAGGGCTCCGGCGGCGCCAGCTTGTCGGCCGAGGGGCGTTCGTAAAGCGCGGTGATGGTGCGCTGGATCGCACCGGGCTCGGCGAACGGGTCCTCGTCGGGCTCGGGCGCGTCGTTGGCCAGGGTTTCGGTGAGCGCCGCGGGGGCCGCGCGCACGGGACGGGCGGGGGTCGGCGGGGCCTGGGCACGGATGCGCGAGAGGGCTTCCGAGAGTTCCAGGGGACTCTGCGGGCGGTCGCCGGGCTGCTTGGCCAGGCACCAGAGGACGACGTGCTCCAGGTCCGGCAGCTCCGCCAGGCCCGGGCGCAAGGTGCTCGGCAGCGGCGGGTGGGCGTGCAGGTGCTGGTAGAGCCAGCCTTCGAGCGTCTCGGATTCGAAGGGCAGGCGTCCGGTGACCATCTCGAAGAGCACCACGCCCAGCGCGTAGATGTCCGCGCGCGGATCGACCTCCGCACCCGAGACCTGTTCGGGACTCATGTAGGCCGGCGTGCCGACGAGGATGCTGGCGGTATCGACGGTGATGGTCTTGAGGTCGGTGGCGCCGCCGATGATCTTGGCCAGTCCCAGGTCGAGGATTTTGATCTGCTCGCGTCCCCGGTGGTCCACGTGGACGATGAGGTTGCTGGGCTTCAGGTCGCGGTGAACGACGCCGCGGGCGTGGGCTTCGGTCAGGCCGTCGCAGACCTTCTCGACGAGCCGGCAGGTGCGGGCGATGTCGAGGCCGTTGGGATAATCGCGGACGATCTGCCGGAGGTCCTGGCCATCGATGTACTCCATGACCAGATACGGGCGGCCCTGGTTCGTAAGCGCGGCGTTGAGCACCTGCGCGACGTTGGGATGGTTGATGGTCGCCTGGGCGCGGGCCTCGCGGAGAAAGCGCTTCTCGGCTTTGACGTCCTGGCGGTAGCGGTCCGACATCAGCTTGATCGCGACGGGGCGCTGGAGCATCTGGTCCATGCACTGGAAGACCACGCCCATGCCGCCGCGCCCGATCAGGCGCATCACGCGGTAACGCTGAGGCATCTCAGCCTGCGCCCAGTTGACGCTGGTCTGGGAGTCCGGCTGGACCCCGGTGCTGGCGAGGTGCCGGTCGACGCGCGAGCCCATCGCGGTGGACTCGGCGACATTGCCCAGCGGGACCATGCGCCGCCCGCAGCCCGGGCAGAACTGCGCGCCCTCGGGAAGCGCCGTCCCGCAGGAGGGGCAGGCCGGGGGGAGCACCGGATGGCTGCCGGTCACGGTGGGGCGGTTCACGCGCGCGCCTCCGCGGCCACGAAGGCCCGCAGATCCTCGCGCGCGGCCTCCAGCGCCGCGCGCCGCACGTCGGGGAGCGTGGCGCGCTCGAGCACGCGGATCCAGACCGCGAGCCGCTCGTTGGCGGGAACCTGGCGCGAGCCGGCTTGTTGGACGACCGCGCCATTCAGATATTCGATCTCCGTGGGCCGGCCCCGCAGCAGATCCTGCCACATCGAATTGACGTTCCGGCTCATGCTCGCGCGCCGCTCGAACTCCAGCAGCAGGTTCTCGGCCGGGGGAAGTTCCACGCCGTGCGAGGCGGCGAGCGAGCGGCCCTCGTCGAGCACGGCGCGGCGGAGAGGGCGCCAGGCGTCGGCGAGCGTCTCGTTGTTGGGGACTTCCAGGATCGCGGCCAAGGCGTTGAGCGCGCAGTTGAAGACGATCTTCTTCCAGCGCGCGGCCTCGAGATTCTCGACGATCCGCGCGCCGATGCCCGCGCGCTGCAGGCGCGCGGCGAGGGCCTCGGAGGCCTCTCCCGCCGGTAGCAGCAGCTCGCCGCCCCAGTCCTCGACCTCGCCCGGGCCGCGCAGCGTCGCGCCCAGGTGGGCCACCACGTGAAGCGGCTGAAAGCCCTGCCGCTCGCCCGCGCGCAGCGCGTCCTCGAAGCCCGTGCCGTTTTGCAGCGCAAAGAGGGGCACGCGAAGCCCTGGCGGTACGCGCCCCAGAGAGGCCAGCGCCGCGCCCACGTCCTGCGCCTTGACCGTCAGCAGCACCGCGTCGTCCGCGCGGAACGCGAAGCCTTCGTCAAGGCGGGAAACGGCGGAGAAGAGGTCGCCGCAGGCAGCGTGCGCGTTGGAGAGTCCGCCGAGGCGCAGCCCCGAGGCGCGGATCTCGGCCATGTGGGCCTCGCGGCCGACCAGGATGACGGGGACGACGCGGGACAGTTTGCCGCCGAGCAGGCTGCCGAGCGCGCCGGCGCCGAAGACGATCACGCGCTTGATCTCGAACGGCATGCTTACGTGCTCTCGCTTGGCGCGGACGGCCTGAGCGCCTTCGGCCCCCGGAACTCGCGGCCTTACGCCGCCGGGCCCTGTGACAGTATACCCGAGACGCGGCGCGGCAGGGCCTTCTCAGGCGACGCACGAGTGCGCCCTTCAGCCGCCCGCTTTGCGCTCGCTGTAGGCCTTCACGTCTTTCTCGTTGACCGGGCCTTGCAGCCCCAGCACTCGCGCGACCTCGGCGAGGTCCACGCCCAGCTCCTTGGCCAGGCGCCGCGCCACGGGGGTTGCTCGCACCGCCGCGGGCGCCGCCGCGGGCGCGACGCCGCCCAGCGATGCCGCGGTGGCCGTCATCGCTCCGCGATGGGTCTCCAGCAGATGCCGATTGCGGGACTCGTACTCCTCCGGAGGCGCTTCGTCGGGCGCGCCGATCGCGCAGAGGATGTAGCCGACCGGAAGCAGGCTCCGTTCCTCGCCGTAGAGTTTGCGCACGGTCCCCGCGGCGGGGCTGGGCATCTCGAAGGTGGCTTTGTCGGTGATGATCGTGCAGAGCGCTTGTTCGGCCTGGACGGCATCCCCGACGCGGACGAGCCACTGTTCCAGCGTGGCTTCGGTGAGGTTTTCGTTGGCCTTGGGCATCTCGACGGGCGTCATGGCGCGCAAGATACCGTCCCGCGCGGCGGCTGTCGAATGCCAAGGGGGCCGATTAGCGAGGCAAGGTGGCCGAACACGGTACCAGGCAGGCCGATTGAAGTCAGATTCGGTTTGCGCTCTACCGAACCCGGCGAAGCGAATGCCCCGTTTATGCCCCAAAGCCTCCCAAGGGCGCTTAGCGCGCCGTATGCCTATGGGCCGGCCTTCAGTTCCAGCAGGCCGTCGACGATCTTTTCTCTCAGTGCATCCAGCCGCTCTTCGCTCAGGAGCGGCCGGCGGTCCCGTTCGGTATCCTGGAAGCGGACGGCATTCAGGATTTCCTGAACCGGTCCCCAGACGTCCCGGCCACGCGCCCCGGCCGATGCGCAGGTCGAATGGAGCAGGGCCAGGAGCCGCAGGTCGTTGACGCCCTGCCGCATGCGCTCCCAGCGCAAGGTCGGGCGAAGCGTTCCGTCCCGCGCCGGATACACCATGCACAGGTCGTCCTCGATACCATCCAGGGGGTAGTAGGGATCTACGTGAGGCCCGTTGTACGTGAACTGCTGATGCAGTTCGACGCCCGCGTCGCGCGCGGCCCACATGTACAGGCCGAAGGCCCAGCGATTGCCGCCCTGGTTGTTCAACCAGACGCGATTGCCGGCAGCCTGGGCCCGTTGGATCAGGTCCAGCGTGGTGATGTTCAAGCTGGAGACGCGCAGAAGGTCCAGGAGGGGCTTGGTAAGGTCATGGGAGGTGCTGTAGGCGATGCAGCCGTGGGCCCCGGCGCGACGAAGGTTCCCGTACATGCGGATCAGGCGATCCATGACGGGCTGGGTGGCAGGCTCGTCGCCGAAACAGAAGACGGGCTCAGGCAAACCGCGGCCGGCGCAGTAGGCGTTGACGCTTCCAAAGGAGGCCTTGAGTAACTCCGCGCCCGAGGCGAAGCCGTGTTTTCTGGCCTGCGCCTCGGGGTCGTCGGCAACGGCTTCCAGCGCGCCGCCCGACGCGGCGTTGAGCGCGAGGTATGGAAAGCCCGCCTGGCGCGCCGCTCGCGCCAGTGCTTCGGCCGCCCGGCTATCCCATTCCGCCTCGCCGCCCTTGAAACCTTTGAAGTGCAGGCCGTCCAGCATGAGGTGCGTCATCCCGTGCGCGCGCAGGTCCTCCAGCATGCGCAGAACGTCCTCCTCCTTGCGCGCCGCGTTCTCCGGGAAACCATAGGCCGAATGAGGCGCCGTCTGCGTTCCGAACAGGCCCAGCCCCACGGGGGCGTCGGGCAACTCGAACGGCAGCACCGTGATCTCGGCCTCCAGCTTGCGCTCGGGGACCCCTTTCGCGCGCAAAACAAAGCTGCCCTTGTAAGCCCCGGCCGGTTGCGCGGGCGGCGGCGTCACGGCGATCCAGAAGCGCCGGGCGGAGCCGGCGGGCACGGACAGGGCGTTCCTGGATGGAGAGGCGTCAAAACCCCGCACCAGGAAAGGCTCGACGCCGTACAACCCCGCGCCGCCGAACCCGATGCGTTTGAACTTCCATCGCACGTATCCGCACCGAATCGCCGCGGCCGGCAACTCGGCGCCGGACTCGCTCCGGAACGTGCCCGGCGCCACGCTGACTTCGTCCAGGTCCCGCAGCGCGTGAATCGCGAATTGAAGCGCTTCCGTCTGCTCGCGGGCAAGCCGCGCGTTCAGCTCGAATCGCGTCTCGCCTTCGTCCCGCGGCGCGGCGTAATACCCGATCTCAGCCTCGCATGGCCGCTGGAAGGGAACGTATCCCTGGGCCTTATGGGCAAGCGCCAAGCTCTCCGGCAAAGCGGCCTTCTCGGGCTGAACTTCCTTCCAGCGGCTCCGCAGGGCCGCCTTGCGCCGCCGGTTCACGTCTTCGGAGAAGGACTTGCCCTCCTCCGCCTTGGCTTTGGGCCAAAGGGCCAGGGCGTTCAGGGTCGCGGCGTACTGCCCGCTGCCGTGGAGCTCGAAGAGCACATGCCCGTTCCGGCTCTCGCACTCGAAGTGGCGTTCCGGGAAGCGCCAGGCCACGTAACGCGCCCAGACGTCGTCGCCGGGCCGGTCCTCGGTCTCGCTGAAATGGAAGTACCGATCCAGGAAGCGGGAACCGTCCATCCTTTCATCGAGCACGTCCCGGCCATTCACGCGAAATCCGCGGCGGGTGAAGTTCTGGTAGAACTCCCACTCGCCGGGGTCGTCCATGAAAAACCAGCCTTCGTAGGCTCCGTCGGGCAGGTCCACGCGGAATTGGGCGTTCTCGGCGCTGATCCAGTCGCCCACCAGCGCATCCGGAGGCATGGCTCGGATGCGCGCCCAGGCCGGTTTGGCCTGCACCCAGCCATGTCCGCGTTCGGGGTCGTAAGTCGTCTCGGGGTCACCTCTGCAAAGCCAGGGAACGGGATGCTCGCGACCGCGGGGCCAAAGTCGTACGCGCGCAGCTCGGCGAAGGTCGCGATGCGCTCCTTGACGAGCCGCACCGACGCGACATAAACCGGCTGGGCCGAACCGGCCAGGAGCGCGAAGGCCAGTTTCTCCCAGCGGAAGGGCCTGGGATCGAGTCCATCCTTGGGACTGCCCTCGCCGCGCTTCAGGGCCGCGATGGCGAGTTCGACCGAATGCCGCCCCGGTGTAACGGAGACGTAGCGGTTGATCCACGAATAGTAGCCGTGCGGCGCGCTGTCGTCCTTCAGGCACAGATGCAGGCGCGCGGGTTGAGTTCCCGGATTGAGCACGTCCAGGCGCAGGTGGGTGAACGAATTCCAGTCGGCGCCGGGGCGATCGGATTGCAGCCTCAAGTTGGAGTCGATGCGCGCGGCCTTGCCGTTCATGCCGGGCACGCCTTCGACGGGCGCAGTGCCTTCAAAAATCCCGCGCCCTGAGTTGAAATCCGCGAGCACCCGCTCTTCGTTCGCCGGCGCGCCCGCCGTCCAGGCCAGCGCAACCAACCAGCACCATGCCATGCTGCCGCTTCGAGAGAATTCCATGGGCGTATCCTTTCGACCGCTCATACATTTGCGCCGTACCATCCGAAGAGAATTCACCGCGCGTTCAGGGACTCCAAACGCGGCACGTCATGACTGCTCCGCGGCAGCCACTCGCTCGACAGCTCGACGCGCTGCGGCTCTCGGCCGCGCTGGTCCAGCCGCTCCCGAAGCAACCGCGCGGCTTCTTCGCCCATCCGCTCCATGGCCATGCGGACCGTGGAGAGCGGCGGCGAGGTGAAATGACCGACGTCGCCAAAGCCGATGACGCTGAGATCGGCGGGGAGTTTCAGGCCGTGGTCCTTCGCGGCGGCCATCGCGCCCACGGCCAGTTCGTCGCCGGAGCAGAAAAGCGCCGCCGGCAGCCGGTTTTCGTGGATCAGGCGCCGCGTGGTCAGGAAGGCCGCCTCGGCGCTGTACGGCGTCGGGACGATCCATTCGTCGCGAACCTCGAGCCCCGCCTCCCGCAGCGCGCGCGCGTACCCCGCCTGCCGCGCACGGGCCGCGGCCGTCGCCTGGGCGTGGACGAGCATCCCGATGCGCTTATGTCCCAGCAGGACCAGGGCCCGGACGGCCTCGTAGGCCGCGCGCTCGCTCTCGCCCAGCACTTGGTCGCACGGGGGACCGCCTTCGGGCTGCGCGCTGTCAACCAGCACCAAGGGACGATGCGCCTTCGACAGCGGCCCGAGCACTTCCTGTTCCACCACGCCCAGGACCAGCAGCGCGTCCAGCCCCTCGTCCTCGCGCAAGCTTTCCAAGAAGGCGTCCAAGGGTGCCGAGATCCTGCGGAACACCAGGGAGAGCCGGCGAAGCTCCGTCGCGCGCTGAACGCCTTGGAGGATGCGATGGTAGAAGAGGCTGCCCAGCGCCTCGGCTTCGTCGAAGTAGGCCACGATGCCCACGGTCGCGCGTTTCGGCGCCGCGCCCGTCCTTGCCTCGGGCGCCCGCACAAAGGTTCCGCGGCCGCGTATGCGTTCGAATACGCCCGCTTCCGTAAGCTCCAGGATGGCGCGGCGAACGGTTAGGCGCGACAAGCCCAGGCGCTCGGCAAGGGAGCGCTCGTCCGGCAGCGTATCGTGGGGCCGGAATTCCCCGCGCGCCACCTGTTCGGCCAGGAGTTTCTTGACCTGTGCGTAGAGCGGTTCGGGGGAGGATCTGTCAATGGCGGTGCTCATGAACCTGAATACACCAATTATCTATTCAGGTCTATACTTAAGAGGACTTTTAAAATATTGGCATAACATACTAAGCAAAATAGAGTTACGAGAATGAATGCCGATCGGCGAAAGGGTTGGGCTGCGGCAAGCGAGATCAAGACAGCCGCTGACCGGCTCAGAACTTCGGCGCTTCGACGGGCTTCTCGGCCGGTGGGTCGGCAGGGCGGTTGGGGTCGAGCTTGACGCCGTCGCGAGGCACGTAGCGCTGAAGTCGTTCGTCGTAGCGGATCGGGAAGTTGCCGTTCTTGAGCAGGGACTCCAGGCCGGCTTTGACGACGGGTCGCTCGGCGCGCGCGTGGGCTTCGGCGAGGCGCAGCGCGTCGTCGGGCCGGCAGAGGCCGTTGATGGCGTTGAGCGCGAGCGGGACGTGCCCATCGGGGAGCTTTTCCAGGACCTCCAGCAGCGGCGGGATCGCGTCGGGGTTCCGCGATGCGCCCAGCGCCTGGAGCAACGTGGCCACGCGCGGGTCGTTCGGCTGGTTGGCCGACAGGACATTCTTCAGCGCCTCGGCCAGTCCCGGGACCAGATGGGGGCTGCTGATCTTGGCCAGCACCTCCCGCGCGACCTCTCGCATCTGCGGGTTGGGGCCATTGAAAAGTTCGAGGATCAGGTCGCCAGCGGCCGGTTCGCCCGAGTGCCCCAGCGCCTGGACAATCATATAGGCGGCGGAGTCGGTCGCCTGGGGGTTGGGTACGTTCTGCTTGAGCCAGGCGAGCATGCCCGGGACGGCCTCGGGATCGGCGAGCTGGCGCAGGGCCTGGGCGGCGTGGATGCGAATCTCGGCGTTGGGGCTCCTGAGCGCTTCGAGCAGCACCGGCGTCGCGCGCTGGTCCCCGAACTGGCCCAGCGCCAGAAGCAGGCCTTTCCGCGCCACGCTGGCCTGGGCCACGGTGTCCACCGAGTTGACCGCCGCCAGCGCTTCCATCAATTTCGGCAGGTCCGAACCCTTGCGCTGTTCGGCGAGCCGCTGCGCCACGCGGGCGACGATGCCTTCCTCGGGATCCTGGAGCAGTTCCACGAGGACCTTGCGCCCTTCGTCGCCCAGCGCGCCAAGAGCCGCCAGGGCCGCCTCGCGTTCGTGAACCTTCCGCTCCCGGGAGGTCGCGACCTCGATCACCGCCGCGGTACGTTCGGGAGTGGGCAGCTTGCGGGCCAACTGGATCGCGGGCGCGGAAAGCTCCGGGTCATGTGAGCGGATCAGGTCGGGCAGGAGGTCCGCGCCCGCCGCCGAAGGCCCCGCCGCGGGCGCTTCGGCCCGCTTGCCGCTTTCGAGCTTGGCGACGCGCTCGTTGAGTTCGTCCAGCGAGGCCTGGAGCTTCGCTTCGGCGGGGGAGGGCCCCGGGTTCGGCGCCGGCTTGGGCGCGTTCTCGCCGCACGCGGACAGCAGCGCAAGCAGGCCGGGCAGGAGGCGCAGGTTCAATCTGGGCATGGCTCGAAGGGCCGCTTTCACGAAGGCCATACTATTCTAACTTGAGCGTTTTGGCGATGCCCTCGAAAACGGGCTTGAAGCTTTCAGCCTGTTCGGTGACGGAGACGAAGGTGAGCGCGACCCCTTCGGTCCCGCGAACCGCACAGTAGCCGATCACGGTCAGATTCAACGTGCCCATGCGCCCGGCGTACTCGATCCGATACAGCGTCTTGCCGTCCAAGGTCACCGGCCCGTGCCCGAGAGCCTTGAACTCGACGAGCTGCTTGGCGCCCATGAAGAGCCAGGTCTTGCCGTACTCGGCGGCGTTCATCTCGACGGGGAGCGCCTGGACGACGAGGTTGAGGTTCTCGCGGTAGCCGTCTTTGGCGTCCAGCGCGGGGCTCATGGCGGTGAGCAGCGTGTCGCCGGCTCCTTCCTTGCGCTCCCAGGAGCGCGGCAGTTCGAGTCCGACGCGGCGCGCCTCGTTGCGCCACGGCGCGGGCCGGTCGTCGCTGGCGAGGAGCACCTGCCGAACCTTCGCGTAGTTCGCCAGCCAGGCGGCCTTCACGTCCGCCGCGACGCCCTGCGCGTCGAGGAGCTTCTCGAAGAGGGCCGTGAGCGCGTTCCACTCCTTGTCGGAGGGATCGAGTTCCTTGTAGAGCGGGGCGAGGGGCGCGCCGGTGTAGCGCTCGGGACCGCCGGCCATCGCGCAGAGCAGGTTCGTGAGCTGGAACTGCAGGTGGGGCCTGGAGGCCTCCGCCAGGGCCTTCTTGAGCGCCGGGTGGGCGGCAAGAACGGGGTCGGCCTCGACGGCCGCCAGCAGCGCCACGGTAATTACGGCGATCTTGCTCGAACCGCCCAGGGCCGCGTAGATGCTGGCGGGTTGCTTCTCGTCGGGAGGATCGTTGGGTTCGTCGGGGCTGGGTTCGGCCTTGGGCGCGGGAGCTTCCTTCGGGACCGGCGCCGGCGTGGGGGCAGGCGCGGCCTCGCCGGCCGAGACGAGACCAGGAGCCAAGGCCACAGCCAAGATGAGACAGGGAATGGCGGAACGATTCACGAATCGAGCTCCAAAAAGAGGGGAACCGCGAGCGGTTCCCCTCGTAAGAATGCGACTGCCCCATCATTCTCAGTTGGCTGAACGTGCGACTTCGATCCACTGCGCGCCGTTGAAGACGACCGTAAGCGTATCGTCAGCGTTCCCGTTGAACGCGGCGCTCAAGCTGAAGTTCCCTGCGTCAGCGACCTGAACGCTGGTGGTCCCGGCGCCCGCGACGATGGTAACGACTTGGCCGGCGATGCCGCCCGTCAGGTTGGTAACGGTCGTGTCCGCGGTGATGATCACGGCCGAGAGATTGATAACGCTGGGTGTGGCCGAAGCGCTGCTGGCGGAGTTGCCGGCGGCGCCGTCGATGGTGGTATTGGTGGCGATGGTGCCGCCCGTGGCCGCGGTACCGTTTAGGGCTACCGTGCCGCCGGTGGCGTTCACATTCACCCCACCGTTCCCGGTGGCGCTCACGTTGATCGTGCCGTTACCGGCGGTGCTGGTTACGGTGAACGTGCCGTTCTGGCTGCTGAGCGTGCCGCCGACGCCGGTGATGTTCTGTCCGCCCATGGTCAGCGCGGCGTTGGTCACGTTGAGGCCGGCCGTGGCGTTCAGGACGCGGTTGACATTCATGACTCCGGCGCCGTCCACATCCACGACCACGTTGGTTCCGCCCGCCGTGTCGAGGGTCAGGCCCGAGTTGCCCGTCACGAAGAAGGGGTTGGTGTCGGTGCCGGTCAGGTTGCCTTCCAGCGCCAGGTTCGTCGTGCCCGCCCCGGAGGCGTTGTCGATCGTCAGCGTGACCGCGCCGGCTTGATTATAGAAGAGGCCGTCCTCGTCGAGGCTCAGGTTCGGGTTGGCCCCGGTGTTGAGCACGAGCGCGCCGGTGAAGGTGTCGCCCGCGAGGGAGGCCTTGGTGTCGGCGTAGGTCTTGTTGACGACATCGTTGGCCAGAACGGGAGCCGCCGGCACCTGGACGCGGCCGGCCACGTTCACCAGGAGGAAGCTGCCGGTGTCCGTGGAGTTGGTAACCCGGAAGATGTCGGCCGTCGCGGCCGCGCCGGACTGGCGCACGACCAGGGAACTGGTGTCGGCCGCGCCCTGGATCGTCTGGGTGCGGGTGAAGGTCTGCACGGCGTCGAGAAGCGCGAGGTTGGCCGGGAAAAGCGCCGGGTTCAAGGTGGCTCCAACCAGGAGCGGGGTGCCGTTCAAGTCGACGCCGCCCGTGACGCTCAAGGCATCGTTCACGATCACGATGCCCGAGCCGTTACCCATGAGGGTCAGGTCGTTGATGCCGGCCGTGGTGAGCGTCGGGGTCGCGGCGGTGGTCGGGCCCAGCGCCAGGACCGAACTCTCGTCCAGGCTGGCCAGGAGCACCGGCGTGGGACCGGCGGTGTTTCCGATGACCTGGAAGGTATTGGACCCGTTGCCGTCGTTATCGATGGTCACCGTCGCGTTGGTCGCGGAGGAGATACCGCTGACGTTGAAGCCGCCGCTGACGTTGATGCTGCCGGCGTTGATGGTGCCGGTGGTGGTCAGGTCATTCGCGCCCAAATCGATGCCGCTGGTGAAGGTGACCAAGCCATCGCCAGAGTCGCCGAGGCTGCCGTGAAGATCCAGGTTGCGGAGCAGTTCAAGATCGCCGTTCGCGGTCAGAGCCAGCAGTTGCGTGCCACCCAATACTGTTCGGCTCAAGCCTTGCGTGGTGAGAAGGCTCGGCGAGAAGACGGTCCTGTGTGTGCCGGCAGGGCTTCGGACTTGGGCGGCTGGAGGCGCGGCGGGTTTGCGTTGGGGCATGACGGGGCGCGGCCGGTCGTGGGGCGACACGACGGCTGCGCATTCAAGGCCGGGCGCTTTTACAGCGCTGGAGTTCCTCCTCGACGTCGCGCCACTCGGCCCAGCCCATCAGGTACAGGTGCAGCGTCGTCAGCAGGCCCTGGTGGGTTTGCGCCCGGTATGGACGACCACCAGCAGCGTGGCGATCAGCGCGGCGTAGAACTGCAGCGCCAGGCCGTTCTCCGACTCGGCCAGCAGATGCCGGCACTTCAAGGTGTTCTTGAACCAGCGGAAAAACGTCTCGATCTGCCAGCGGTAGGCGTAGAGCGCCACCAGCAACTCCGCGTCCAGGTCGAAGCGGTCGGTCACGAGCACCCATTCCTGGTCGAGCGGTTCGTGCGCGTAGGCCGCGTGCTTGCCGCGCTTGCGCTGCGGGTGCAGGTTGCGCGGGGCCGGAGCGCGATGCCGCGCGCGGACCACGCGCACGCGCTGGCGCCGAGCCGGGTCCTTGCCCAAGTCCACGATTTCGTCGCTGACGACGCCGGCGCCGCGCGCGGCCTCGGAGCGCGCCCGCGTCTCCACGACCGACACGCACGGGCCCTCGCGCAGGCGCATGAGGAACGAGGCTTGCGCGTCGCGAAAGGCTTGGAGCACGGAGAAGGAGAAGTAGCCGCGGTCGAGCAGGTAAAAGGCGCCGGCGAGCAGCTGCTTAGGCAGGACGTGCCGTTCGTCGGTCGCGCCTTCGGTGAAGGCCGCGTCGACGGGGACTCCGCGCAACACGTCGAAGACGAAGTGTCCTTTCAGGGCGCCTTTGCGGGCGCGGGTGAGCGGTCCGACGTACAACGCGCGCGCCATGCGCGGCAGGAGTTTCCAGAGCGAGGCGTCGGCGGCCAGCAGGCGCAGGTCTTCGGGCAGCCCTTGGGGGCGCGGCGGGGCGTCGAGCGCTTGGGCTTGACCGGCCAGTTCCAGGAAGATTCGCCGGAGCCCGTCGGGATCGAAGACGTGCGAGGCCTCGGAAAGACTGCCCAGCGAGGTGCGGTGCAGGCCCAGGTTGCGCTCGGTCCAGGGCAGGCCGGCGGCCTTGCGCCGTCCGCGCAAGGATTGCAGGACGGGGTTGTAGTAGGCCAGCAGGAGCAGGATGAGGTATTCGTCGTAATGCAGGGTGCGGTTGGGATGCGCGTGCCGTTCGCGCAGTTCGCCCAAGAGCCGGCTCAAGGGCTTGAAGAACTTGAGTCCTTGATAGCGCTCCGGGTGTTCCATGCGCTAAGCATCGGCTGGAAAAAATGAATGAAAAATAAGCGCGCTAAAAATGTTTCGAGAACGACTCACACGCAACAATCGTGCCGAACAGTATTGCGTGCCACCCATGCGGTTGATGCGAAAGACCTGTTGATTGCCCGGCGACGAGCCGTTGAAGTTGAATTGGAAGAACCCGTTGCCTTGAGGGAAGGACCATTCCTGCGTGCCCGTGTCGGCGGTGATGTTGTCCGCGAGCTTCACGCCGTCGATGCCGTCATCGGATATGTTGACAACGTCGGTAACGATGGACAAGGGCGCCGCCACATTCACAGCCAGGGGCAATCCGGGCGCGCCGTCCAGGGGCGTGCCGCCGCTCAGGCCGTCGCCAGCGACCGTGTTCTGAATCTGGGTTGCCGTGAGCCCGCCGTTGCGCACCGTAAAGGTCAACTGGCGGATGCCGTCCACGCCGGAGCCGGGATCGAGGGTGAAGACGCGCAGCCCGTTCGTTCCGGTCAGGTTCACCGGGGTATCCCCCATAGAATCGAACGAGAGGGCCTGGCCGTCGTCCACCGTATTGATGGGGAAAAAGCGCTTGGAGGCGTTGGTCAGGACGGTATCGAACTGCTTCAGCACGCCTTGCACGTTGGTCACGTTGGAGTTGGTGAATTCAGGGAAGACGCCGACCAGGAAGGCCCCCGAGTCCGTGGCGTTACTGCCCGGCTCGCTCAGGAAGGTCGTGCTGGCCGTGTTGCCCACGAAGGAGACGTCCTTGCGTTCGTTGTCCAGATGGATCTCCGGCGCGGCCTTGATCCCGGTGACCGCCCCGTCGGCCAAGTCCACAGTCTGCACCTGGCCGTCCTGAATCTTGCCGGTGGTGATCGCGTTGTCGGCGATCTTGGCGGTGGTGATGGCGCTGTTGTTGATGACCAGACTGGCGTTCAAGTCCAGGGTCGCATCGCCGCCTAATGTCTTGAAATCCATCGCGGTGCCGGGGCCCTGGCCGACGATGAGCTGGCCGAGGCCGGCGCGTTCGAGCTTGGCGCGCGTCACCGAGAAGTCGATCAACTCGGCCGTCCCCACCGCGCCGGCCGTGATCGTGGTCAGGCCCGTCGGGCCAAGATTCAGGTCGCCTGTAAGCTGCTTATACTCCACATTGTTGCCAATGCCTTGCGCCACCAAGACAAAACCCGGGTCCGACTGCTGCAACTTGGCCGGGGTAATCGTGGCATTGGCGATGTCGGCGTTGAGTATCGTGCCGTCGAGAATTTTAGCGGTTGTCACCGCACCGTCGCCCAGCTTGGAGGTAGTCACCGCCAAGTCCCCGATCTTGGGGTTGGTCACCGAACCGTCCGCCAGGTCCGCCGTGGCGATGGTATTGTCGGCGATGTCCGCGCTGGTAACCGCCCCGTCCGCGATGTCCGCGCTGGTGACCGTGCCGTCCATGATGTTCGCCGAGGTGATCGCGTTGGCGGCGATGTCCGCGGCCACGATCGTGCCGTCCTGGATTTTCGCGCTGGTCACCGCGCCATCGGCCAGGATGGATTCCGTCACCGAGCCCGGAATCAGGTTCGGCGAGCCGATTGTAAAGACCGTCGTCATATCTTCCGCCGTCCCCTTGACTCTAAGGGTCGCGATGGCCTTCAGCACGCATTGCGGCGAGTCCGGGCCGACGATCGGAAAAGGAACGTCGTGGATGGGTTTGCGCAGCAGACCCAGATTGTTGATGGTGCCTGCGATTTCCGGGAAGGTGGCGCCCCCGTCCCGGCTCAGCCGGATCTCGCAGGAGGCAACCCGCGAATGCAACTGCACGCGGATGATCTGGTTCTGCCCCGATACGAACACCTCGCCCCCGGTCGGGCTCAGGATGTCCACGTACGTAGGGGTCAGTGCGTGAGCGCGCTGAGAACCCATGAACAGGGCTGCGGCCACGAATCCTAGAAAGGCGACACGGTACTGACTCAAAAGCGAGTGCATGGAGCTCTCCCCTTTTCTGACTTTGAATCCCTGGAAATTCTAAGGGGGTCAATTTAGGGGTAAAGAAGAACAGAAACAAGACCTTTCTTCTCAAGTCCATTCTCGGTTTCACGTAGGGTAAATTCTTAAAAGTACCGCTCCAAAATTCCTCGAACCATGCACAAAGAGCGAGGCTGCACCATGAGCATCTCCCGATACTGTTCGTTGAGGTAACTTCCAACTGGTCAAACGAGACATGGCGGCTACAATATATCGCAGTCGCCACTAAGTTGAAGTTGACCGCTAGGTCAGGTTTTGCCTGGGGGAAGTTTTTTGCAGAGCCGCATCGTCCGTCAGGTTCTCCTTCCGCTTAGCTTACTGGCCTGCGCGAGCTTACCGCTTGCGGCGGGTGAAGCTCCGCGCGTGGAGTCGCCTTCCAAGGTGCCTGCGGAAGTTCCGGTCCCCGAGCCCGTGGCCGATCAGGCCCCTCCCGAGGCCCCGCCCGCGCCGCCTTCTAATGCCAACGAGCCGGTAACGCGCTCCGAGTTCGAAGACCTCAAGCAGCAGAACGCCGAGCTGCGCGAGGTAATCCGGCAGATGCTCAAGCAGAAGAGTGAAGGGCGCGAAGGCGGCGAGGACCCGGAAGTGCTCTTCTTCAAGAGCGAGAACGAGCACCTCAAAAAGGAACTCGAAGGCTACCAGCCGATCCGTGGCGCGGCCTACGTAGAGGTCGAGGAAAAGGTCGAGAACAAGTACGGCGGCGGCGACTATGAGGTCCGCACGCAGAAGGGCAAGCTGAAGATCGGCGGGCTGTTGCAGGTCTGGTTCTATTCCATTCAGAACGACAACATGGGCTGGGTGGACGCCGACGAGGTGCCCACGCCGGTCGCCGGGTTCTCCTCGAACGAGGTCCAGGACAACGACTCGTTCCGGGTGCGGCGCGCGCAATTGCGTTTCGACATGGAACTCAACGAGTACTTCAGCGCGCACGTGATGTTCGATCCGGCGCGCGAGGCCACGTCCTTCCCGAACTTCCCCTCGAACCAGGGTACGGGCTATTCGGGCGAGAGCGACGTCCACTACAACCCCGGTCTGGCGATCGGGGACGACGGTACGGGCGCGTTCACGGCCATGCCGATCGGGAACACCCGCAACGCCGCCGTGCGCACGGGCGCGGGCGAGGCCGGGCGGCTGCTGCAGGACGCGTACATCAACCTCCATGGCTTGGCGCCGCACCACGATTTCTCGGCCGGGCAGATGCGCCGACGGATCGGCGAGGAAGGCTCGCGCAACCCCGAGGAACTGGACTTCGCCGAGCGCGCGATGATCACGCAGCCGGCGTCCGTGCGCGACCTGGGCGCGATGATCCATGGGAGCTGGTGGGACGAGCGCGTGCAGTACTGGTTCGGCGCCTTCAACGGCGCGGGGCAGGCCTTTGAGCGGCGTTACAACCGGGCCGACGACAACGATGCGAAGGATCTGCTGGCGACGCTGATGGTCCGGCCGATCTGGGGCCAGGCCTTCTGGGGCAGCCTCGAACTGGGAGCCAGCCTGCTGTACGGGCAGGCCGGCGAGGCCGGCGCGCGGAACTTCGACATCCCTTCCACCCTCGACGGTCTCAACCGCGGCGAGTACGCCCGCACGATGCACTACGCCTGGCTGCACTACCGTCCGGTGGGGTATCTCAGCGGCATGTGGGTGCGCGGCGAATACGGCCGCATCCGGGACCGTTTCGAACAGAACACGCTCCTGACCCTGCCTGGCACGACGAACATGCTCCCGCACGCGTTCAGCCTCGAAGGCTGGTACGCGGCGGTGGGATACAAGTTTGCCGAAAGCGTCTGGGGCGCGCGCCTGCGCGAAGGCGGCTACTTCGAGAAGCACGTGCTGGAGCCGCTGGAGTTCGTCGCCCGGTACGAGCGGATGCGCAACCTGCTCTACCAGGACGTCGTCTTCCCCGATCGCCGCCTGGACGACTTTCATACCGACGTCATTACGCTGGGCCTGAATTACTACGTCCAGGGGCACAACGCGAAGTTCCAACTCAACTACAATATCGTCAACGAGCAGGACAAGATCGACACCGATATCGGCCTGCGCCAGGGCCGCGAGGTCAAGAACAACAACCTCATCCTGAGCTTCCAACTCTCCTGGTAACGAAGCGGCGCCCCTTCCCTTCCGTCCGTCCCGTCGTGCGCCGGCTGCCTATGGATCGACGCCCAGCCCCTTCGCGAACGGGCCGGGCTGCTCCATGGCGTTGCCGCCGGCCTCCACGCCGGTGGCGTTGTGGACGACGATCCCGAAGTTGAGGTCGAGCCCGCCCTCGTCCGCCGGTTCGTGAAGCCGCGTGTTGCAGCGCAGGATGCGGTTGTTGCGCAGGGTCAGGCCCGCGATGTCGCCGGCCAGGATGCCGCAGTAGGAGGCGTCCTCGACGACGTTGTCTTCGATGCGGATCTCGCTGAGATACTCACCGTCCTGGGAGGTCCGGCCCGTGCGCCCGGAAGAGATCGCGAGCGGGACCTGGTGCAGGCGCGTGCCGACGATGCGATTGCCGGCGACTTTGACCCGCCTCGGGAAGGTCCCGTTCATCCACTCCAGGGAAGGCGTCAGGAGCAGCCCGCCGGCGTTCTCCAGGGTGTTCCCGCAGATCGAGCCGTCCACGCCGGTGACGCGCATCGCCCGGGCCCAGGTGCCGTAGATGAAGTTATCGTCGAAGCGGAAGCCGGTCGCCGCGCAACGGTCCGCGCAGAAGATCATGTCGCCGGCCTGGGCCTGGACGGGCGCGTCGAACGTGACGAAGAAAAAAGGCTGGATCGAGAAGGGCAGGATGCCCATCTTCTTCAGGTAGGCCGCGTTGTAGCGCTTGGCCAACTCCGGATCCTCGACCCGTTCCAGGGCGGTGACGCGCGCGCGGCCGTGTGGCGTGAGCGCGGCGTAGGAGAAGAACTCGACCACGGAGTCCTTCCCGAAGTTGAGCGGGAAGGTGTTGCGTGCGCCCACGAGCAGGGTCCGTTCACCGCGCGGCTCGAGCACCAGCGGCATGATCCCGGACATGGAGATGCCGTCGTCCATGCAGGCTTCGATGGTGCAGCCGGTGATGTGCGGGCCTTCGCGGCACCATTTGAAGTGCATGCCGTCGGAGTTGTCGCCGATCAGGCGGCGCGTGTTGGGGCGGCGGGCGACGCGCAGCCCTTCATAGACGTTGCGCGCGGTCGGGTACATGTCCACGACCGAGATGTTGCCGGCGGCGTAGATCTCCACGTCCTTGAGCTTCATGCGGCCGCAGCGGTTGAAGCGAAAGACGTCGCCGCGGTCCCGCGCGGCGAAGACGAAGGCGTCGCCCACGGCCAGCCCGGAATCGGAAACGTTCGCGAAGCGGCTGTGGAAGCCCGTCTCGAAGACGCCTTCCTCCTGCGCCAGGATGCGCTCGCCGTAAACCCGCCCGGCTACCCAGTAGCGCTTGATCCCGCGCCCCTTGCGCGCGTCGGGCTCGAAGGCCTGGTAATGCAGGTGGATGCCTTCCTCGCGGGCGGCGTCGAGCGCCTCGAAGCTGCGCATGTAGCCCGGATCCACGGTGAAGCGCACGCGTTTGCGTTCGTCGTCGATCCCCACGATGCGGCCCTGGATGAACGGCAGCGGGTCGTAATCGAAGGCCAGGCCTTTGACCGTGACGCCTTCGCAATCCTGGAACACGAACCCGAATTCGAACGCCTCGAACCAGATCGTCGCGCCGTAGCCTTCCAGTTCAAAGTTCTTCACCGCTCCGAAGTAGAGGTGGCAGGGCAGTCCGCGGGTCCAGGCGCGCTGGTTCGCGTTCTCCGGGTCCAGCGGCAGCCGGTAGTGGCCGGGCGGGATCGTGAACTTCCCCCGCTTCTCCTCGAGAGCCTTGAGCAGGTCGCGGAGCAGCCCGCGCCCGCGCTCGCGCTGCCGCTCGCGTTCGGCTTCGTCGAAGCGCAAGGCGGGCGGAAAGGCGCTCGATTCCGGATCGTGCGGGATGAAATTGACGAAGCGGCCACGATTCTTGACCACCAGCACCCCCAGCGGCTGGCCGGGCGCGCTCTCGCCGGACGCCCATTCGACCTCATAACAGCCCTCAGCCCAGCGCGCGTCAATCTTCGTGCGCCATGCGGCAAGGCCGTACTCATTCGGCGCGGGAATTTCCAAGAGTCGAACTTCCGCCCCGAGCGCGGGATCAACCGGTTTGCAGGCCAGCCGGGAGGCCCGCCGAGGCGCCCCCGGATCGCGCAGGCGCAGCGTCCAGCGAATCTCCCCGTCGCGGTGCTCGAAGGCGTAAACCTCAGCGCGGTCGGCGAGCCCCTCCACCGCCGTGGCCCGCGTGAGGCCCGTGAAGGCGAGGATCAGAATCAGAACCGTTCGTGGCATGGCGAGCCTCCGTAGGGCTGGGCAATATGAATAGAACCGAAACGAAACGTTTCGGTCACCCTGGATCGAATTTCAATACTTACTCGTTACACCAAAACAAGTTAAGAGAATACTACAGCAATCAGAACCCCAAAGGGACAAGAATGGTGCGCATGAGAACAACGGCCGAGGAGAGGTCAGCCCACGAACTCGTACGCCGGCACGCCCGCGACATCCAAGCGGCAGACGAAGAGGTCCCCCGCGTTCGGCTGCTGGCGCAGGGTCCTCGGCGGAGAGGTGCTGGCGGGCGGTGGAGATGTAAAGATCTTTCAGGTCCTTGCCGCCGAAGGCGCAGTTGGTGACGTTCTTTGCGCCCGGCACGAAGATCTCTTCGACGCACGCGCCGGTCTTCGGGTCCCAGCAGCAGACTCGCCCGCCGCCGTAGTGCGCGACCCAGAGCCGCCCTTCGCTGTCGATGTTCATGCCGTCGGGCCAGCCCTTCTCTTCGGGGATCGCCACGGCGGTGCGGCGTTCGGCGATGTTCCCGCTCCGCTCGTCGTAATCGAAGGCGTCGATGCGGCGCGTGGGCGTGTCGATGTAGTAGAAGGTCTTGCGGTCGAGGCTCCAGCAAAGCCCATTGGAGATCGTGACCTTATCGACCATCTTGGTAACGGTCAGGTCGGCGTCGACGCGAAAGAGGCTGGCATGGCCGGGCTTGAAATCGTACTCCAGCGTGCCGACCCAAAGCCGCCCCTGCGGGTCGCACTTGCCGTCGTTGAAGCGGGAATTCGGGTCGTCGAACGCGACGGCTTTCAGGATTTCGACCTTGCCGGTCACGGTGTCCAGCGCGGCGATCCCCGGGCGCAGCGCGGCGATCAGCCCGCCTCCGTTGCGCGGGGCCACCGTCCCGACATGATGCCCGACGTCGCAGGCGCGGTTCTCTTTCGTCTCCGGGTCGTACACGAAGACCTTGTTGTCCAGGATGTCGACCCACGCCAGCTCCTCATTGACGTGGTCCCAGACCACCCCTTCACCGAGCTGCGTGCCGATCTTGAGCAGAAGTTCCGCCTGTCGCGCCATGGCCGGTCTCCAGAGATGGAAGCAGACGCATGCTCGTTTACCGGTCCTCTGGGGGAGGGTCAACGCTAAAGCGCGGAAGGGGCGCATGCGGAGCATCTTTTCACGACTTGCTTTACGCAGGACTCACGGGGGCTTTAATGAATCAGTTTTGAGTCATCTGGCAGGCCCCGCGAACAGGCCGCGCGCTGTAGGTATTCCTAGAAGGAGGGGCTGTGATGCGATGTTTGACGGCCTGTCTGCTGCTGGCGGCGCTGGCCTGGAGCGCCCGCGCCGAACTGGACCCCAAGGCGCTCTTCGAGGCGCCCGTCGCGTTGGGCGATGCCTCCGGCCAGCCGCTCATCAGCGGCAAGGCGCAGGGCTGCCCGTACGCGGCCGACTTCAACGCCGACGGCAAGGTCGATCTCGTCCTCGGCGCGAAGGACGGCATGGAGACGGCCAGCGGCGGGCTCTGGCTGATCCCCAACCGCGGCACGAACGAGAAGCCGGCCTTCGCCTGGAGCGACGCGTGGCGCGTGAAGCTCCCCGAAGGCGACCTGGGCGTGAGCTGCGGCTGCAAGTCGAGCGGGCAGGTGCAGCCCGTTGCCGTGGACCTGAACGGCGACGGATACCTCGACATCGCGTACTCCGACACCTACCGCCGCGCGTATCTTTTGCTCAACGACGGCAAGGACCGCGAGCACCCTACCTTCACGCAGCAGAAGTTCTTCGACATGGAGAAGACCAACCACGGCATGTACGCCGGCGGCGGCGACTGGAACGGCGACGGCGTGCTCGACTTTCTGCATATGACCTTCGCGGGCGCGCAGTTCAAGGTCTTCAAGGGTGCGCCGGTCGAGGGCGGGAAGGGCGTCAAGTTCGCCGAGGGCGGGCTGCCGGCCGCGGAGGTGCTGAAGATCACGGGCGAGAAGGCGCGCAAATGCGCGTGGGCCTGGGATTACTCGGGGACGGCCAAACAGCGCGGCGTGGTGGAATACGTCGGCGTCTTCCGGCCCGAAGGCGGGCGCGAGGAGATCGCCTTCTTCGAGGTCAAGGACGGCGTGAGCCGCAAACTCGCCACCCTGGCGCAGACCGCAGGCCAGACGCCGCTCCTGACCGCCAGCGACCTGAACGCCGACGGGCGCATGGATATCCTCTTTTCGTGCGGGCTCTGGCGCGCCGAGACGGAGCATACGAAGGTCTGGGTGATGTACGGGAAAGGGGAGTAGCGGGGACCGGGCGCCGGCATCCGGACTCCGGGCACGAAAAGAACAACCTCAGTTCCCGGATGCCGGAGTCCGGTTCCCGGCACGCCGCCGTTTCGGGTCCCGGCGCGAGCGCGCCCTCCCAGGCTCGATCCACCCGCGCCGGGGACCCGGGGCGCGTCCGGCTTGCGACCGCGCGCCGCATGTCTTTCCTCTTACTCCGCCGAACTCATGAGCGGCGGTTCGTATTCCGTCAGCGCTTCCGCCACGGCCGAGGTATCGGGGCCGTAGTCCCACTGGTAGATCGTGCCCGTGTTGTTGATCTGAAAGGTGTTGACGCCGGTGACGCCGTACTCGGCGGGCCAAGCCAGCAGGCCGTAGCCGATCGTCATGTTCCATTGGCCGTCGGGGCCTTGCGTCAGGTAGCTCTTCCGGCCGCCGGGCGCATTCTTGCCTTGGCCGGTGAGGACCTTGAAAAAGTAGCCGTCAAGCGGACTGCGGCGAGGGTCGGCGCGAGGCAGCGACGCATAAGCGAAGGCACGGGATACCAGAACCAGATCCACGCTCCATCCGGGCGGCACAGGCTCATACAGGGCAGGACCTGAAGCTGGAAATACCTCCTGGGCGAATTCCAGCACGCCGTCGCTATCCCAGTCCGAGCGGCGATAGATGTCCTGCGCCTCGGCGTAGGTCTTGCACGCACGAATGGCCGCAGCTTCATTCTCGCGTAGGTTGGAATGGTTGAGTACGGCGAGCATGGGCAGCACCATCGCCCAAGCCAGCGCCAGCGAGACGCACATGACCGCGAGGCGTTTGCACTCGGATGCGAAGCGAAGTCGAAAGATCGATCCCACCGCCAGCCCACAGCACGACGCCAGCAGAAAAAGCAGCGCGCAGGGCAGCATCGCGCGCTGAAGGTCCGGCGGCGGGTCGGCTCGCCAGGACCGGGCGAGCGTCGCCGGCAGCAGCACGGTCAGTCCCAAGGCGCAGGCGAACACCCAGAGCAGGAGTTCCCGCAGCGAGAACTGCCAGTGGCGCGGCATATGGGTGGCATGGGCCGCCGCCGTCATCTTCTCTGCCGACTTGACGGCTTTCATGCTCCTCGAACCTCGCGCCTGGAAACTCGAACCTGCATCATTCATGCTGCGCCCAGCCCGGCCCCGGGTCGTAGACCTGCATCCCGCGCGCGGTGCGCTCGGTGTCGCCGCCGAGGTCGCACTTGTGGATCGTGCCGAATTGGTTGATCAGGAACGTCTGCCGGCCGGTCTCTTTGTGCTTGGCGGGATAGGCGATGGCGGCAAAGCCGACGGTGAGCGCGCCGCCGAAGGTGTCGTACGTGCGGTAGTCCTTCATCCCGTCGCGAGCGTGCGCGCCCTGCATGTAGAGCACGCGGAAGAAGTAGCCGCGGTAGGGCGCCGCGCCGGGAAGGCTCGCGTCGGCGCGCGCGAGGTCCTCGTCCAGAAAGCGCGCGTCGGCGGAAGCCTTGGGGTCGCAGAGCGCCTGCGGGCCGTATAGGACTTTGGCGTACGCGCGCCTCCCGTCGCCGTCGCGGTCCTGCTCGTAGTAGCGGCGTTGCGCGGCGACGAGCTCTTTGCAGGCCGCGACGACGGCGGCTTCGTTGTTGTCCATCTCCCCGCGCAGCATGTCGGGGACGAAGATGGCGCAGAAGACCGCGGCGGCGGCCAGCGCCAGGAGCAGCAGGGATTTCATAACGGCACGTCCTTCCACCCCGGAAGTGACCCGCGGTACGGCTGTGATCGGTGGACTGTAAACGGCGGCCCTTGGGTTCATTCGGCAACGACCCAGGTCGAGTCGGGATCGTATTCGCTCATAATGGCGACGAGGTTAACCGTGTTGGGGCCGAGGTCTTTTTGGTACACGGTGCCGGTGTTGTTGATCTGGAAGGTATTGCGGCCGGTGACGCCGTACTGTGCCGGCCAGCCGAGCAGACCGTAGCCAAGCGTAAGATTCAGTTGGCCGTCCGCGCCCGGAATCAGATAGGACCTTCGCCCGCCCGATGCGTTTGGGCCTTGGCCGGAGAGGATCTTGAAGTAGTAGCCCGCCCAAGGCTGCAAGCCTTGGCTGGCGCGGGCGAAGGCGAAGTTAACGAGCCTAATGTCGCCCGATCCGGTTTTGGTTTCATAAAGGCTGTCGTCTCCGGTAATGCGCTGGGCGTATTCGAGTTCGCCGTCGTCGTCCCAGTCGGTGCGACGGTAAATGTCCTGCGCTTCGGCGAAGGTCTTGAACGCGGCAATACCGGAATTCTCGCGGGTTGCGATACGTATGGGAAGAATTGATGGGACAACCCACCATGTAAATATTCCGATAATGACCATGCCGGTTGCGGTGCTAAGGAGCACATGCTTGCATGCCGACCAGCCCGAGTACTTATTTCTGCGGCTGTGAATGCAACCCAAGATGAAACCAGGGAATGTCAAAGCGAGAAGGCAAGCCAACGCGCCCAGTCCAAATATGCAGGGGAGCAGCAGGGCATCCCATGCGCCCGCGATGTAAAGCAACAGCATCCATGGTCGGATTGCCGCTGCGTCCGGCAGAAACCGGCAGTGTTGGATGGCCAGGGGCGCAGCCAGTACCGCCAACCCAACTACCAGCGCCAGGCTCTCAATGTCTCCCAGCGGATACCGCATCTCGCGAAGCAGTGGCGCGAGCAGCGTAATGCCCGCCCCGCAGGCCATCACGAATACGAACGCATCGCTCAAGGAGAACTGCCAGCGCGCGGGCTCAAGCGTCAATTTGTTCATCCGATGCCCTCGTAATTTAGCTCAAATCAGCCTTGTAAAACCTGCGTCAAGCTTTCCGAAAGTCCTCCAGTGCGACTCGAAGTGCCCTGCCGCGTCAACTCTTCGTGTCAACCGATCCCCAATTTTGTCATAATCCCACCTCTAAATTCAGCCTTGCCTATCGCGCTTCTCTCCGGTCATTCCGCAGTTGAGCCGTCTCGCCAGCCGCTTCGGCGCTGCTCAGGGCAAAGGCCGGGCCAACTTCCGGTCCTTGTCGTTCCGCGCGGCGCGCGGCATGCTGAATTCCGCATTCAACATTCAGCATTGTGAGGAGGTCTGCATGGCCGCGCCGCGCATCGCCGTCATCGGGGCCGGGAACCTCTCCCGGCGCTACCACCTGCCGAGCTTCGCCGAACTCCAGCGCAAGCGGCGCTGCGTCCTGGCGGCGCTCTGCGACCTTGACGAGGCCCGCGCGGCGGAGGCCGCCCGCGCCTTCGGGGCGCGACGGGTCTATACCGACGTGGAGACGATGTTGAGGGCCGAGCGCCCCGACGGCGTGGCGGTGATCGTACCGGTGCAGCACACGCGCCGGGTTGCCGGGATGGTCCTGAAAAAGGGCTATCCGACGCTGACCGAGAAGCCGCCGGGGCTGACGCCGGCCGAGTGCAAGGGGCTGATCCGCGACGCCAAGGCTGGCCGCGCGCCGAACATGGTCGCCTTCAACCGCCGCCAGTGCCCGATGCTCGTGCAGGCCCGCGAGGAAGTCCTCAAGCGCGGCCCGCTCAAGGGCGCCAACGGGCGCATGTACCGGCACCGCCGCGTCGATCCGGCCTTCTGGACCACCTTCATCCACTCGGTGGACGCACTGCGCTTTCTTGGCGGGGAGATCGACCGCGTCGTCGTGGACCGGCGCACGCTGCACGGCGACAAGCGCCCGGCCTTCACCTGCGCGATCGAGTACGCCGGCGGCGGCCTGGGCACGCTGAGCGTGCGCCCGGAAGCCGGCGCGAGCGTCGAGCGCTATGAGCTCTTCGGAAAGGAATGCACGGCCTTCGCGCGCGCCGGCGTGGGCTGGCTTGCCGACGGCAAGGGCCTCTGCGAACTTTACGACGCCGGGAAGCGGGTGCCGCTCCCGGACCCGCTCAAGCCGTACGCGCGCTTCCAAGGCAACCTGCTCGAAGCGGCCGTGGGCGGGTTCTACGGCGAGGATGCCGCCTTCGTCGAGGCCGTGCGCGCGGGCAAGGGTTACGGGCCGTCGCTCGCGGAGAGCCTGCCGAGCGTGGAGATCTGCATGGCGGTGCAGGCGGGGCGGGGGTGGAGAAGAAACGTGAAACGTAAAACGTGAATACGGCTCCGATGTTCAGCACTTCCGAAAAGTCATCACGGGCTGGTCCGTTCACAATTGGCGTTTAATGCCCCTCGACCCTTGCTCATAAGTCCCGCTTCAACACCTTCCCCGACGCGTTCCTTGGCAGCTTGTCGAGAATCCGGATCGCGCGCGGCTGCTTGAAGGCGGCGAGGCGCTCCATGACGTGGCGCTTCAGGTCGCGCTCGGCGGCCTGCTGGCCGGGTCGGAGCACGACGGCGGCGTGGACGACCTCGCCCAGCGCCTTGTCCGGCTTGCCGAAGGCGGCGGCTTCCTGGACGGCGGGGTGCGCGCAGAGCGCGTTCTCGACCTCGATCGGATAGACGTTTTCGCCGGCGACGATGATCAGTTCCTTCTTGCGCCCCTGCAGGAACAGGAAGCCTTCTTCGTCCAGGTACGCGGTGTCGCCGGTGTGGAACCAGCCGCCGCGCAGCGCCTCGGCGGTGGCTTCGGGGCGCTTGTAATAGCCCTTCAACACGCTTGGGCCGCGGATGACCAGTTCGCCGACGGCCTTCGGCGGCAGCGGGCGGTCCTCGTCGTCGACGATGCGCAGTTCCAGCCCCGGCGGCGGGAGCCCGACGGACTCGGCGCGCGAGATGGCCTGGTCGTCGGGCAGGACCGAGCTGACCGAGGTGGTCTCGGTGAGCCCGAAGAAATTGTGGAGTTCCACGCCGGGGAAGAACGCGCGGAGTTTCTCGATGGTCTGCGGGGACATCGGCGCGCCGCTGTAGCAGATCAGGCGCAGCGTGGCGAGTTTCTTCGCATCCACGCCCTTAAGGCTCGTGAGGAGATAAAAGGTCGTCGGCACACCGAAGAAGGTCGTGCAGCCGAAGCGTCCGATCGTCTCGATCAGGTCCTCCGGGTCGATTTGGTTGCATACGACGAGCTTTCCGCCTTGCAGCAGCGACGTCGGAGCGATCGTATTCAGGCCGGTGACGTGGAAGAGCGGGACGACCAGCAGGTGCGCGTCGCCGGGGCGCAGGCCGTGCGCGCTGACGGTGGCCTCGACGTTGTATAGGATGTTCCCGTGCGTGAGCATCGCGCCTTTGGGGCGGCCGGTGGTGCCGGAGGTGTAAATGATGGTGCAGACCTCGTCGCGCCCGGGATCCGGGCGGGGCGGGGGCGCGCTGGCCTTGGCGAGCAGATCCTCGAAACGAATCGCGCCGGCGGGAAGCTCCTGGCCGGGCTTGAAGTCCACGGCGACGAGGTTCTTCAGGCCCGCCAGCTTCTCCAGCGCGCCGCGCGCGGCGGCCAGGGTGGTGGGGTGGATAAAGAGCGCCTGGGCTTCGCTGTCTTCGAGGATGAACTCCAACTCGGCCGCGCGCAGGCGCGCGTTGACGGGCACGGCGACGGCGCCCGCGCGCTGGATCCCGAAGTAGAGCGGCAGGAACTCCAGCACGTTCGGCAGCAGCAGCGCCACGTGCTGCCCGGGCTCGACCCTGAAGCGCCCGGTCAGCGCCGCGGCGACTTGTTCGGCGCGCGTGCGGAGGTCCTGGAAGTTCAATTCCAGGCCCGTCGCGGCGCTCACCGCGCAGCACGCTGAAACGTACTTCGTGGCGGCGTGATCGAGGAGGTCCAGAAGGTTGCGCATGATGGTATGCTAGGGACAGGGGTGAGCGGGTGCAACCGAAGCACGCGCACAGGTGCAAGCGTGGAACCGAGATACATGGGGGATTGGTTTCGCGCGTCGTTGCGCGCTCTCGGCGATCCTGCTAAGGTTGGCTCCTAAAATAGGGGTAAACGCTGGTTTATCCCAAGTCCCGCACAGGGACCGGTAAGGCCCTCCGTCCGAACGGGATGGGTTCGATGCGCATTGTATATTGCGAGAACTGCGGCAGGCGCGTCAGCCCAACCGATTTGGAATCAGGCAAAGTTGTATTGAAAGGCGATCTGGTCATGGGGTGCTCGCAATGCACCCAGGTGGCCAGCGTGCCGGCATCTCAGGCGGTGGCGCAGGTGGGGCATACGCCCGCGCCGCCGCCGCATCCCACGACCGGCGCCCAGCCCGTGGTGCGGCCGCCCAGCGGCCAGCATCCGTCGATGCTCACGCCGCCGGGCAAGGACGTGGTGCGCATGCGCCGGCGCTCGACGAGCCAGGCGGGCGTCGCGCGGCGCACGCCGGCCTCGCCGACTTCGCGCGTGGTTCGCGGGAACCGCCCCGGAAGTCCCGGCGAGGGTTCGCCCACGCGGCGTTCGCGGATCACGCGGGCGGACGAGCGCCCGTTGCCTCCCGGCGGGATGGGCATGCCCATGGCCCGGCGCGCGGGCGACGACCGCCCCGCGCAGGATCCCACGATGGTCTACATGGTCGTCGGGGCGGTGCTGCTGCTCTTCGGCATCTTCCTCGTCGGCTACGCGCTCTTTACCAAGGGCGACACGCCCGCGCCCAAGCAGAAGCAGGAAAACCAGTCCCCGTCGCGCGACGAACCCACGCCGCGCACGCAAATCGAGGCCCCCAAGTCGCAACAGGCGCCCACCCGCGTGCAGCCCGCGCAGCCCAGGCACGAGCCCGCGCGCAAGACCGAGCCCGCGTCGAAGACCATCCCCATGCCGCCGATCAAAGTGACCATCGGCGAAGAGCCCCGCACGGCGCTCTCCGACCTGCCCGCCGACGTGCCCAAGATCCTGGTCATGAAGCCCGGCGCGGCGCCAAGCGTGGACGGTAAGCTCGACGACGGCTGCTGGGCGCGGGTCGAGCCGCAGGACCTGGTCTTCATCGACGGGCGCGCGGAGCGGCCCACCGCGCGGTGCTGGTTCAAACTCGTCGCCACCGACAAGGCGCTCTACGTCGCCGCGTACCTGAGCGAGCCCGAGATGAACCGGATCGTGATGCCCAACCGCGCGCGCGACGAAGCCGTCTGGCAGGACGACTGCCTGGAACTGTTCATGCTCCCGGGGCTCGACCCGGGCAAGACCAAGTACCAGTGGGTCGTGAACGTGGCGGGCAACGTCTGGGACGGTTCGGGCGTGGGCAAGACCAGCGCCCCCGAGACCTGGAACTCGGACCTGCGATTCAAGGTGGATGCCAGCGCCCCCGACGCCTGGACCGTGGAGTGCATGGTGCCGTTCTCCGAAGTCCCCGAGGCCTCGCGGCACGGGGCCTGGCGCTTCAACCTGACCCGCAACCGGCCCAAGCGCGAAGGCGTCGAGCGCGGGGACGAGTACACCTCCTGGTCGGTGCTCAAATCCCAGTCCACGCACGTTCCCGAGCGCTTCGGCGTCATCGCTCTCGAGGCCCTGGGCGGCAGGCTGCCCTGAATCCGCTCAGAATTCCATCTTCTCGAGCGCGCGCACGCCCAGGCGCATGGGCAGGTACGCCGCCAGCGCGTTCACGACCGCGACGATGCCCAGGGTCAGGTAGAGCGCGCGCGTGAATTGCCGCGCCAGGTCGCTCTCGGCCCCTTCCATCACGATCGATTCCCGCGCGGTGAAGTGGTGGCAGATCAGGGCCTCCGCCGCGACCGTGCACATGACGATCGAGATGGAGATGATCAGCGTCAGCGTGCCGCCGAACCCGGAGACGATCTTGGAGGGGTTGCTCTCGTGGAGGTTCGGGAAGAGCGCGCCCATCCCCACGCTCAACCCGGTCAGGCCGATGCAGATCAGGGCCGCCGTCAGCGCCTGGATCTTGAAGACGAAATCGTCGCTGCGCAGGATGAAGTTGGAGAGGATGACGAGGGATTCGGTGAGCACCAGCGCGCCGGCGAGGCTGAAGAAGAACTTGGCGATCAGGATCTTGCGCCGTTCGATCGGGGCCAGCCCCAGGATCCAGAAGCGCTGCCCCTCCAGCGAGACCAAGGGAAAGACGAAGCGGCTCACCATCGTCGCCAGCGTCAGGCACGTCGCGCCCAGGTTCAGGAACGAGATCAGGTTCTGGTAAAAGGGCCGGTCCAGCGGGTAGGAGAAGTTGCGCAGGTTGGCGATGTAGATCGTCAGCAGCCCGAAAAAGATCAGCACCTGCGACCACTGCACGGGGTCGCGGAAGAACGTCTTGACGTCTTTCAGGATGATCACCATCACCTCGGGATGGCGGCGGTAGAGCGGCGCGAGCAGGCGCTCCAGCAGCCAGCGCCGCTTGACCTGCCGCCCGCGCGGGGATTCCAGCGCCGAGGAGTAGGTCCGCCCGTACAGCGACGCGCTGATGAACCAGCCCAGCACGGTGAGGAACACGGCGGTGCTGGAGAGCGCGATGAAGAAGAGCCCCGCCGCGCGCAGGCCTTCAACGCCCGAGCGGCCCAATTCGAATAGCCCTTCTTTCATCCAGAAATTGGGAGAGAGCGGATGCTGCGCGAATTCCAGGCGGCCCAGGATCAGGTGCACCTCCGCGCGCATCTCCGTCCCGCTGCGGAAATTCAAGATGTCGGCAATCACGTAGACGGCGAAGCCCACCGCGATCAAGGCCAGGATCGCCAGGATCTTCCCGCGATGCTTGGGCATGATCGCCGTCAGCAGCAGCCCCAGCAGCGAGCCCAGCGCCGCGGGGATCACCACGAACGGGAACAGAAAGGCCAGGACGCCCGGGTAGAAAACCGCCTGCGCCTCCGACTGGATCCCGTACGCCAGCAGCAGCGGAATCCCCATCGCGAAAAAGGCCCACGACGAAAAGAGCAGCGATTCCAGCAGCTTGTACAGGTAGATCGTGTCGTGCCGCACCGGCTTCGAGAAGAGAAACTCCGTCTCCGGCGTGCGGAACATGTTGCTGAAGCCGATCAGCGCGTTGCTGAAAGCCAGCATCACCAGCAGGAAGAGGAAGAAGATGCTCAGGATCCGGGGGATCAGCAACTGCCCGATCGGATACACTTGGTTGTTCAGGAAATCGAAGAAGAGATTGAAGATGTAGAACATCCCGGCCCAGAAGACCGCGCCCAGCCCCGCCACCACGAAGACCTTGAACAGGGACTCGTGCTTCAGGCGGCGGACGCGGTTGCCCACGCAGCGCAGCCGCGCGCCAACCAGCAGGCTCAGGACGGGTTGGGACATGGATCTCCCCGGGAATGACCGTTTGAAAGGTAGCGCGAGCGCCTGAAAAGTCAGACGAAAAGGCGCGTGCGCCCGCCCTTGTGGCCCGAAGCGCCTTCCGGTAGACCCGCCGCATGGCCAAACGAACCGCCGCCCGCGCCCCGCGCCTCAAGCGCAGGATGCCCGTCGCCCTGCTGACCCGCCTGCGCCGGATCGAACTGGCCTCCCGCCCCGTGCCCGAACCCGGAGAGGGCGAGGTGCTGCTGCGCATGACCGCCGTGGGCCTGTGCGGGAGCGATCTGCATTACTGGCGCTGCGGGCGGATCGGCGACCAGGTGGTGCGGTTCCCCCAGCCGCTGGGACACGAACCGGCCGGCCGGATCGCGGCGCTGGGCAAGGGCTGCACGCGCGGCTTGCGCGAGGGGCAGCTTGTCGCCATCGAGCCCGGCATCTGGTGCGGCCATTGTATAGCCTGCGAAGTAGGGCGGCAGAACCTCTGCTACCGGATGCGCTTCCTCGGCGCGCCCGGCGAACCCGGGGCGCTTCAGCCGTTCCTGGCGATGCCCGAGGCCAACGTGGAGCCGCTTCCGGACGGGTTGACGGAGCAGCGCGCCACGACCGCCGAGCCGTTGGGCATCGTGCTCCAGACCTTCGACCTGGTCGGCCTGCGCCCGGGCGAGCGGATCGCAGTGATCGGCGGCGGTCCGGTGGGACTGTGCGTCGCGGCCATGGCCCGCGCGGTGGGCGCGCAGGTCGTGGCGCTCTCCGAACCGCGGCGCGCGCGTGCGAAGACGGCGCGCGCCTTGGGAGTGCCTGATGTGGTGGGTTCCGCGCCCGAGGCGCTCATACGAGCCGCGCACGCCGCAACGGACGAACTGGGCGTGGACGTGGCGCTGGAGTGCTCCGGCAACCAGGACGGCCTTTCCACGGCCATCCAGGCGGCCCGGCGCGGCGGGCGCGTGGGCATCGTCGGTATCCCCGAGGTCGACGTCCTGGAAGTCGATCCGCACGTTTGGCGCCGCAAGGAACTTGCGATCTTCAACACCCGCCGCAGCAACCGCACGCTTCATCGCGCCCTGCGCGTCCTGGCCGACCGCGACCTGGGCCTCGAACGGGCCGGCTACTTCACTCGCACGCTGGGTCTGGAAGGGCTTCAGGCCGCGATGGAAGACCTGGAAGACGAAGGCTCGAAGTCGATCAAACTGACGGTGCTGCCGGTCGAAGAGTAAGGCAGCGATCGAGAGCGGTCGCGGAACGCAAAACACAGATCACGGGTCCGCCTGCTCCGCGGTCCCCTCCGGTGGCGGCCCGTCGCTCAGCGCCAGGCCCAGTTCGGCGCCGATGGAAAGCACCGCGAAAACCAGGAACGCCAGGCGCAGGCGGTCGAGGCGTTTGTGGTAGGTCCGGATCGCTTCCGGGTCGTAGCCGTCGCGTTCGAGCAGCGCCACGCGCCGCGCGATGGAATCGTGATGCCAGGAGTAGACGTCGCGGATGTTCCCCGCCATACGCCCGACCTTTTCAAGCGCGGAGATGAGCGGGCGGGGCGAGCCGACGAGCTCGGCCGAGGCCAGGTCGGCCTCGCGCTCGCACGCCCGCGAAATCGCGCCGAAGAAGACACGGATGTAGAGCGCCAGCAGGGCCAGGAAGAACAGCGTCTGACTCCAGACGGACCAGTCCTGGACCGTGCGCATCAGCAGGCCGCTGAGCATGGAGAGGACGATCACGAACAGAACGAGCGTGCGCAAGTGCCCGTGCCGGGCGTGTCCCAGTTCGTGCGCCAGGACGGCCTCGCACTCCTCGGGCTCGAGGCTCTCGGCGAGGCCCGGGCTGATCAGGATGAAGCGCATCGGCGCCCAGGGTCCCAGCACCGCGGCGTTGGCCAGGCCGGTGCCCTTGGGGCCCCAGGTCAGGATCGCGCGGGCCTTCACGCCGCCGCGGCGCATCAGCGCGACGAGGCGCTCCTTCAGGTCGCCATCGGGCAGCGGCTTGCACTGCCAGATCCAGACGACCATGAGCGGCATGAGCACCGCCGCGAAGAGCGCCAGCAGCGCGATCGTGAACACCACGCCCAGCCACGGCAGGCGCCGCGCCGCGTCGAGGGTCTGCTGGTCGACGACCAGGCTCGTCAGGTCGTCGAAGAGATAGATCATGATCCAGAGCGCCAGCGGGAGAAAGGTCAGGCGCGCCTCGAAGGAAAGGTACGACGAGAGCCGGATGGCGCGCCCGGAGCCGTGCTGCGAGAGCCGCCGGCGCGGCACCCAGCCCAGCAGCATCGCCACGACGAACGGCCCCAGGTTGAACAGGCAGGCGATGAAGCCGCTGCCGCCCAGCGCGTCGCACGCCCGCGGGCTCAGCACGCGGTCCAGCCCGAACCACTCGGGCCAGCCCGCCGTCGCCAGCGGCCAGCGGAAGTGCCACAGAAAGAGCAGGAACAGGAGCACGCTGAAGGCCTGCGCGCCATGCACTGCGCGGGCGTGGACTTCCAGCGGGTGCTGCCGCAGCGGGACCGCGCCGTAGGGATGCACGCCCGCGGGGACGGCGCCCCAGCGCGTGCGCCACTCGGCCATTCGCGCCAGGCCTTCGTGGACCAGCCAGACGACCGCCCAGAACCCCAGCAGCGCGACGCACGCCTCGGCCAGCCCGCCGTGACGCGACGCCAGCGCGAGCATCTCATGCCGCGAAGCCACGTCCATGAGGCCCAGTTCGGCGGCCAACTCCTGGCGGACCGCCTCGAGGCCCAGCAGCACGGCAAGGAGATCGAACGGGATGCGCATGTCGAGGCGGGCTCGGACCCAGGGCCGGGCCGACGTCGGCCCGGCCGGTAGTTTAGCGCGCGCGGCCGATTTGGGCCTTCCGATTTTGAATTTCGGCACGCGGCGCGCGGAGCGAATCGGCCGTTGCCGTTCGCGGCGTACTGTTTACCGTGCACCGAACACCGCCAGGAGGATGGACGATGAGCGGATCGGAGTCGGCGCGCGTGGCCCTGGTAACCGGCGGGTCGAGGGGCATCGGGCGAGGCATCGCGCTGGAGCTGGCGAAACTCGGCTGGCGCATCGGAATCAACTACGCCTCCAATCGCGAGGCCGCCGACGAAGCCGTGAAACTGATCGGCGCGGCCGGCGGGGTGGCCGCCGCGGTGCAGGCCGACCTGGCGCAGACTTTCCAGCGCAAGTACCTGCTCGATAGCGTCGTGGAGCGCTTCGGCCGCCTCGACGCTCTGGTCAACAACGCCGGGATCGCGCCCACCAAGCGCGCGGACCTGCTGGAAGCCGGCGAGGAGAGCTTCGACCGGCTGATCGACGTGAACCTGAAAGGCCCGTACTTCCTGACCCAGCAAGCCGCACGGCGCATGATCCAGCTTCGTAAGGAAGGCAGGCAGGACGGCGGCTACATCGTGACGATCACTTCGATCAGCGCGTACACGGCTTCCGTCAACCGCGGCGATTACTGCGTCGCGAAGGCGGGGCTGAGCATGCTGACCAAGCTCTTTGCCGCGCGCCTGGCCGAGGAGAAGATCCTGGTCTACGAAGTCCGCCCGGGCGTGATCGCCACCGACATGACCAGCGGCGTGAAGGAGAAATACGACAAGCTGATCGCCGAGGGCTCACCCCGATCAAACGCTGGGGCGCGCCGGAGGACGTCGGCAGGGCGGTGGCGGCCATCCTGCGCGGCGACTTCCCCTTCAGCACCGGCGCGGTCTTCGACGTGGACGGCGGCTTCCACCTGAAGACGCTGTAGGGATTGACGAATTACGATTGCGGATTGACGAATTAAGAGTGCGTCCTAAAACGTCTCGCGGCCGTCTTGGGGCGACGGATCGCGCGATGCTTCGTTGGCCTGCTCGCCGTATACTCGATCCGATACGGCTCGTGCGGCCGCCTCGCCTCGCGGGTCCGGCGCTCCCAAGCCGCCTCGCGATCCGGTTTTAGGACGCACTCTAAATGCGTTCCGCTCGTCAAGCGTCTCATTTTTTCCTCGCGCAGCTTCTTCGCATCTTCCTCCAGCACGGCGGCGCGGCGGCGGTTGAGGATGATCTCGATCCGCTGCAGCGCGTTCTCGTCGAGCTTCACGCCGCTGCCCTTGGCGTTCTCGTCCACCTGTTCGGGGCGGGTGGCGCCGACGATGGCGGAGCTGACTTCGGGGTTGCGGAGGATCCAGCCGAGCGAGAGCTGGGCGATCGAGAGGCCCAGCTCCTTCGCGAGCCGTTCCAGTTCGGCGACCGCGGCGAGGTTCGCGGGGGTGAGGAAGCGTTGCTGGAAGTTGGCGTTATCCTCGGCGCGCGAGCCCTTCGGGATCGCGCCGCCGGCGTATTTGCCGGTGAGAAGCCCCTGGCAGAGCGGCGAATAGACGATGAAGCCGATGCCGTGCTGCTTGCAGAGCGGCATCAGTTCGGCCTCGATGTCGCGCGCGAAGAGGTTGTAGCGCGGCTGGTGGCTGGAGGGCTTGTCGTAGCCGCGGCGCGCGCAGAACGAAACGGCCTCGGCGACCTGCCGCACGCCCCAGTTGCTGACGCCCCAGTAGAGGATCTTGCCCTGCCGCAGCAGGTCCTCGAAGGCGCGGCAGGTCTCGTCGATGGGCGTATCGGCGTCGTAGCTGTGGGCCTGGTACAGGTCGATGTAGTCGGTGCCGAGGCGCTTGAGGCTGGCCTCGCAGGCTTCGCGGACATGCTTGCGGCTGGTGCCGCGGTCGTTGGGGCCGTCGCCCATGCGCCCGTGACACTTGGTGGCGAGCACGATGTCCTTGCGGGGAATCTCACGGAGCACGCGCCCGACGATCGTCTCGGCCTGCCACGCGTTGTAGACGTCGGCGGTGTCGAAGAGGTTGATACCGAGTTCGTGCGCGCGTTTGTGGCAGGCGATGGAGGTCTCGTCGGCGTACGGCCCCCCGGCGGTGATCCACGAACCGTAGGAGATCTCGCTGACCTGCACGCCCGCGCGGCCCAGATGGCGGTAATTCATGGCGGTGGCTCCTTCAAAAAGCGCTATGCGGGCATCGCCGGCGGCAGGAAACCGCCGTCCGCCTCGCCCTTGGGGCCGACCCAGGCCAGTTGCCGGTACACGCTGCCCATGGAGCCCAGCAAGATCACGCAGGTGAAGAGCGCGCCCACCAAGCAGCCGATCACGCCCAGCGCGCCGATCAGGCCCGCCACGAACATGGTGAGAACGAGGACGATCACGTTGCCGCGGGTGAGCGCGACGCTCGTCTGAACCGCCTCCACCGCGCCCAGGTCGCGCTCCATGGCCAGCGGCATGCTCAGGAACATGACGGTATTGATCCAGATCCAGATCGGAACGGCCAGGATCGCAAGCGGAAAGAACAGGACGATCATGGCCAGCAGGACGGCGCCGACCAGCGTGGTGACCACGCCCTGAATCAGGGAAATCCCGATCAGCGTCCCGGCCTTGCCCAGGCCCGCGAAGAGGTCGCCGACCTGGGGCTCGACGGGACGCCCCATCACGCTGTCGGCCATGGAGATGGCGACCTTCCACAACCCGCCCACGAAGACGGCCTGGAATACGGTCACGAGGAAGGTGGACGCCAGGACGCTGGAGCCGATCGCCAGGATCTGCGTCGTACCCATCGCGCCGCCGCCCATCCCCTGCACGCCGGCCATGACCACGCCGACCAGGACCTGGGCGATGAAGCTCCCGATGGAACTGAGCACGTAGAAAATCAGCAGGATCACCGCGCCGATGGCCCAGAATTTCTGGAAGGACGCGAAGCCCACGTCCAGCGTCGGGCCGAATTCCAGGTGCCCGCGCCCGCCACGCCAGGCCGGAAACGCGCCGGCATCGGCCTGCGCGCCGAGTTGCTCCTTCAGCGCCGAATCGAGGATCGTGCCGCAGAAGCGGCACTTGCGCGCTTCGGCCTTGATCGTCTCGCCGCACATCGGACAGGGCTTCTCGCCGCCGGCCGCGGGCGGTTGCGGCGGCGGGCTGAAGAGCGCTTCGTCGCTCAGCTTGGGCGGAGGCACGAACGCGGGCGGCTGCGGCGGCGCGGCCGGTCCGGGCGTGCCGGGAAGCTGCGGCTGCGGCGTAGTGGCCGGCGTCGGCGTTCCGGAAGCCTGTTGACTCGAAGCCGCCGGGATACGCACGCGCGCGCGGCACTGCGGGCATTCGATCTCGCGCCCCGCGAACTGGTCCTGCGCGAAGAGTTCCTTATTGCACTGCGGGCAATCGAACTCGATGGCCATGGCGTGCTCCGTCTCGAAGGCTTGGAAGTGCGTGGGCTGCTCGATTCTCCCCAAGTTGCGCGGCGTGTCCAGTTCGCCTTGCTCGCGCGGGCCTAATTCGGCACGCGCCGCAGCCGCTCGAAGGCGTAGATGCCGCCGCCCATGTGGCGCAGCCGGAAGCCGCCCTTCAGCCGCGCGCCGGAGAGTTCGAACCGGAACAGGAGCGAGTCGGCGTCGGGCGGCTGGAGCCAGGCGAGTTCGCCGGCGTCGATTCGCTCCACGCGCCCGCGCCCGCCGCTCAGGCCGCCTTCCAGGTTCAGGTAGGCCCGCCGGTGGTCGTCGATGAGCCGGAGCAGGTTCGCCCGCGCGTCGGGGCCGGTGGCCGAGGCGTCGCGCTGCCGCGCATCGGCATGGCTGCGCCCGTCGGGGAATTCGTCGGTCAGCGAAGCGAAGGTGCGCAGTACCGCATCGGCGTCCCCGGCGCCCGGCTCGGTCTGGAGCATCAGGTCGTAGTGGTCGTCATGGCCGGGCCAGCCGGTGTGGTGGAGCACGACGAAGCGCATCGGAACCCTCAATCCTGAACGACCACGGAGGCGCGAAGCATCCAGGGCAAGGCCATGAAAGGATGAAGGATGAATTATGAAATATGAAGATCAGAAATCGGCCAAGCGCGCCGAAAGACCGCTTAGATTCTCACAGGATGCGCAGCAGGCGCAGCACAAGCAGCGTCCCGAAGGTCGCGAGGCCCAGCGCAAAGAGCGCGCAGCCGACCTCGACCGGACGCACGCCGCGGACGGGCGCATCGAGGGGTTCGGCGGCCATCGGGTGCTTGCGTGAATGGTAGGGAATGAAGCGGTAGCCCCACTCGAGCAGGCGGGCCTGCACCGCGGGCGGGTAGGCTTCCGAAGGCGCGCGCGGTTTGAGGGCATGGAGCACCGCGCGATTTTCATGGCCGTAGCGGGCGTGGAAGGCCGCGACGGCGCGCTCGATCTCCGGGCCCTCGCGCGTGGTGAGCAGCCAGGCCGCGCCGGCGCGCGGGAGGTCTTGCATCGCCGCGTGGACCTCGCCCAGCAGCGCGTAGGCGTCCTCGCGGTACGCGGCGCGGCGGGCGAGCGTATAGAGGAAGCCGGTGAGGCGGTCGCGGGCCCGGTCGGGGCGTCCGGCGGCGAGGTCCGCGCGTGCGCGGACGAGCGCGCGGGGTTCGGGCGACTGCGTCTCCATCGGATCGACGTCGGGCAACGTATCCAGTGGACTTTCGCCGCCGCTTGGGCTCAGCGCTTGTACTGGCTGCGCGGCTTGCCGCGGGCGGGCTTGCGGCCGTGGTTGGCGCGCTTGTTCCGCTTCTGGAGCTTCTTGTACTTCTCTGCGCTGGCCAAGACATGTCTCCTTTGAGGGATGGCAATCGGTTTACGGGGCTTCGAGCCTACAATTCATCCAGGGGCTTCTCGCCGCGGTCTTCCTTCTTGGCGACTTCTTCTTCGGGTTGCGCGTATTGCTTGTGCGCGAAGGCAGCCATGCTGGGGCTGTTTCGCTTCATGGCGGCGCTCTCGACGCGCTTCCAGTCGTCTTCCGTCACGAGCGTGCGGTCGAACCGCGACAGCCTGGAGAGCAGGAACGAGTCGCCCTGTTCCAACGCGATCCGCTTGATCTCCGCGATCCCCTGTTCGTCCTTGGCATGCTGATAGAAGTCCAGCGCATCCGAGTAGCGTTCCTGCGCCATGAATTCGCGCGCCACTCCGCTCAGCGTCTGCGGCGAACTGCGCGGATCCCACAGCAGATCGCGTTTGCGGAGGTAGTGTTGGGGTGCGGGCACGGCTTGGGCCTTCCGGGCGCTTCGTTCCAGGACTTCGACCGAAAACGCCATGCTATCCGTTGCGCGCCGGATCTTCAACCGCCGTCGGGCGGGGACCAGTCCGGGCGGACGGTGGCGAAGTCGAAGCTTTCCGGATCCTCCAGGTTGACCAGCGGGCCTTCGTGGTCCACGCCGCCGATGGACCAGCGCAGCGCCTGGCCCTCGCGCAGGGTGAGCGCGTAGTCGCGATGCTCGGGCCCCACGGCCCATTCCAGGTCCGGTTCGGTGAGGATCCAGGCGCCGTCCTCGGCGATTCTCAGGATCTTCGTCTCGCGCCCGAACCCCCCGGGCGCTTCTTCCTCGCCGCCCGCCTCCGGCGCGTCGAGGCCTTCCTTCAGGCGCGCAAGATCCTGCTCCAGGGCCGCACGGGCGGCTTCCAGGTCCTCGCGGATCAGCGCCCACTGCCTGAGGCGCGGCTCGCGCCAGCCGGCCTCTTCGGCGCCCTCCAGTTGCGCGCGCAGGGCCTCCATCCGCGCCAGCCCCTTGGCAAACTGGTCGAGCTGCATCTGGGCGAGCGCGAGCTGCTGAGCGCGTTCCGGATCGGTCATCTGTCCGCCCCGCGTTTCCGTTTCTTCGGCTTGCATCCCGGTGGAGCGCTTCCATGATAGCAGCGTTTCCACGGATCAGGAACCTGCTTTGCGCCCGCGTTCGCGGGCTGAGAGAGGACTTCATGGCCACACGCAAGGGCTCCACCCGGGTCGGAGGCGTCTCCGGCCGCAAGCGCGCCACCACCGTCCTGCTGCGACGCGCCGACGGCCCCAAGGAGCGGGTGGGTTTCGAGTACCCGCTCACCGGGCGCTACGGTTCGCCCGAGATGAGCTTCCTCTTCAGCCCGCAGTACAAGTTCTCGACCTGGAGGCGGCTCTGGGTGGCGCTGGCCGAGGGGCAGCGGCTGCTCGGCCTGCCCGTGACCGAGAAGCAGGTGCGCCAGATGCAGCGCTTCGTGGACGAGATCAACTTCGAGGTCGCGGAAGCCAAGGAACGCGAAATCCGGCACGACGTGATGAGCCACGTGCACGCCTTCGGCGAGCAGTGCCCCGACGCCCGCCCGATCATCCATCTCGGCGCGACCAGCGCCTACGTCACCGACAACACCGACCTGATCCAGATGAAGGCCGGACTGGAACTGCTCTCGCGCAAGCTCGTCAACGTGATCGCCTCCTTGGCGGAATTCGCCGAGGCGCACCAGGACCTGCCGACCCTGGCCTTCACGCACTTCCAGGCCGCGCAGCCCACCACCGTCGGCAAGCGCGCGTGCCTGTGGATTCAGGACCTGCTGCTCGACCTCGAGGAGTTCCTCCGGCTTCAGGACGAACTGCCGTTCCTGGGCGTGAAAGGCACCACCGGGACGCAGGCGAGTTTCCTCAAGCTCTTCGACGGAAACATGAAGAAGGTCACGCGCCTGGACAGCCTGGTCGCCGACGAGATGGGCTTCAAGAAGGTGCTGCCGGTCTCGGGGCAGACCTACACCCGGAAACTCGACTACAAGGTATTGCAGGCGCTCTGCGGGTTCTCGCAGACGGCTCACAAGTTCGCCAACGACCTGCGGCTGCTGGCCCACCTTAAGGAGGTCGAGGAGCCCTTCGAGAAGGGGCAGGTCGGCTCCAGCGCGATGGCCTACAAGCGCAATCCGATGCGTTGCGAGCGCATGACCGGCCTCTCGCGCTACCTTATGTCGCTGGTCCTGAACCCCGCGATGACCGCGGCCGAGCAGTGGTTCGAGCGCACGCTCGACGACAGCTCCAACAAGCGCCTCTCCGTCCCCGAGGCGTTCCTTTGCGCCGACGTGATCGCCGAAACGTGGCTCAACGTGGGGCAGAACCTTGTCGTCTACCCGGCGGTGATCGAGGCGCACCTGAAGGCCGAACTGCCCTTCATCGCCTCCGAAAACGTGCTGATGGAAGCGGTCAAGCGCGGTGGGGACCGCCAGGACCTCCACGAACGCATCCGCAAGCACAGCCAGGCCGCCGCCAAGCAGGTGAAGCTTTACGGCAAGGAGAACGACCTGATGGCGCGGATCGCCGCCGATCCGGCCTTCGCCAACGTGAAGGACGAACTGGACGCGATCCTGGACCCGGGCAAGTTCACGGGCCTGGCCAGCGAGCAGACGCAGTGGTTCCTGAGCGAGCACATCCACCCGCTCCTGAAGACCCGGCGCGATTGGCTGGGGCGGAAGGGGGAGGTCAGGGTGTAGGATGAGCCCCGGCTTGCGGAAGCCCCAAACATGAAACCCACCTGCGACATCGCCTACAAGGAATGGGCCTCGGTCACCGAGGCGCTCGCGCGCGGAACGTACGTCATGTCCCTGCGCAAAGGCGGGATTCACGAGAAGCGCGGCGAGTTCAGCGTCGAGCACCGCGAGTTTTTTCTGTTCCCGACCTACCTGCATCAGCGCGAGAGCGACCTCGTTCCCGGCGTCGTGCCGCTCCTCGAGGAGACCCGCCGGGCCGCGCTGCCCGAAGGCCAGATCCCGATTCGCTATTACGTCACCGTCGAGGACGCCCGTTACATCGAGAACCTCGACGCGATCCTCGCGCTCGACGGCCTGCATCCCTTTACGCGCGCCGGGGTCGAGATGCGCTTCAACTACAAGAAGCCGGGGCTCTGGGCGATCGTGCAGCGCGTCTACAGGCTGCCGGAGGCCTGCGTGATCCCCGACGAGCGCGTCTACGCCGGCTGCCGGAGCTGGGTGCCGTTGAAGGAGGCCCTTTCGACGTCGGGCGCGGCGGCGGTGCTGGAAGACGCTGCCTTTGCCGCAAAGCTGGAGGAAATCAAAAACGCAAAGCGTAAAACGTAATCCAGCCTCGGAAGTCCGACCTCGATGTATTGCTTATGTTTTGCGTTTTGCCTCTCACTTCGCTGCCGCGAATTCCTTCACCGCCTCGAACGCTTCCACCGCCACCGGCGCGCCGCCTTGCTTCGCCGATGCTTCCGCGGCGAAGACGACGGCCACGGCATGCGCGGCCTCGCGCAGGCCGGGGTAGGGGGCCCCGCCTTCGCGGATGGCACGGTGGAAGCCCCGCAGGTTGCCGCAGAGGTCCGCCTCGCCCTCGACCGGCACCGGCGCGATCGGCTCGTAGCCGCCGTCGAGTTTCGTGACTTGGAGTCCGAGCTTCGTCCCTTCCTCGAAGTGCCGCTCGTCGCGGTAGAGGTTCCCGCGCGTGCCGAAAATCGAAAGGGTGTGCCGGTACGGGGTGACGTGGTAGGCGTTGAGCGTCCCGACGAGGCCGCTGGCGAAGCGCAGGTGGCAGAGCGCCACGTCGGCGGTGCGCGTGGCGTGGACGTCGTAGCGCATCATGGACGTGACGTGCGTGACCGGCCCGAAGTAGAAGCAGAGTTCGTGGACGCCGTGCACGCCGCATTGGAACAGCATCCCGCCGGGGTTCTTTTCGGGGTCGGCGCGCCATTCGCCGGGATCCATCTTCAGGCCGCCGGAATGCGCGGTGGTCTTCTCGAAGGTCGCGACGCGCCCGAGCGTGCCATCGTCGATGAGCCGCTTCGTGGTTTGCGCGACGGGGTCGTGGCGCAGATCGTTGTGCCCCACGCCGATTACCACCCCGGTGCGGCGCTGGGTTTCCAGGATCAGGGAGAGTTCGCCGGGCGTCGAGCAGAGCGGCTTCTCGACGAAGACGTGCAGGCCGCGTTCGGCCGCCGCCACGATCTGGTCGGCGTGGAACTTCGCGCCCGTCGAGATCACGAGCGCTTCCAGCCCCGGCATGGCGAGCAGTTCCTCAAAGCTGCCGGCCGGCCGCGCCCCGTCCTGCCGCTCGCAAAGCTGAAGCATTTTGGGGTTCAGGTCCCAGGCGGCGGCCAGCTCGAAGAGCCCCGTCTCGCGCATCCGCGCGCGGCGATACCCGCCGAAGTGCCCCACGCCCACCATGCCGGTTTTCAGTTTGGCGCCCATGCCGCGTCATAGCCTCCTTGGTCCAACCGTGGAGGCATATTAAACCGGTCTATGGAATAATGCAAGGGGTTACTTCTGGGCTTCCGGGGTCTTGGCCTCGGCTTGCGCGCCCGTCTTGGCCTCCTGCCCTTCCTTGGGCACGAAGCGGAGGGAAGCGGAGTTTATGCAGTAGCGCAGCCCTGTAGGTTTGGGTCCGTCGGTGAAGACGTGGCCCAGGTGCCCGCCGCAGCGCCCGCAGTGGACCTCGTTGCGTGGATAGCCGAGCTTATGGTCGACGCTCTGCTCGACGTAGCTGGCCTTGACGGGCTGGAAGAAGCTCGGCCAGCCGGTGCCCGACTCGTACTTGGTATCGGAGGTGAAAAGTTCCAGGCCGCAGCCGGCGCAGAAGAAGACTCCGACGCGCTTCTCTTCCCAGTAGGCCCCGGTGCAGGCGCGTTCGGTGCCGGACTTGCGCAGGACGTGGAACTGTTCGGGCGTAAGCCGTTTCTTCCATTCCTCCTCGCTGAGCTGCCACTTCTCACGGTCGGGGATTTCGAGCTTGGGCTGGGTCACGGCTGTTTCCTCCGGGGTCTTCTTTTCCGCCGCCTGGGCCGGGGCGGGCGGGGGCGCTTCCTCCTTCGGCTTGGGCTCCTGGGACGAGCAAGCGCCCAGCAGCAGCGCCAGGGAGGCAAAGAGCGAGAGCAGGGGCGTCTGGCGGATCATGAAGCACCTCCATACCATGCGGCGCGGCCGGCTTGAATGGGCCATTCTACCAAAGCATGTCGCCAGAGAGGCGGACAATTCCCTGCGAAAGGCTCCTCCTTCCGTTCTGGGCGCAGCCTTCATACCTGGAGGCTTGAACGCATTGGCCGCCTGCCGTGCAGGTCCGATCCGTGCTGGAATCGCTATCGGTCCGATACGGACTTGGTGCGGATCGCGCTGGCCAGCGATCAACTGGCCGTGCGGTGGTGCGGGCTGCAGTCGCTTGCAGGGAGTTCCCCGAGGAACTGGAGGCGCGGCTTTTGGAGCTGGCCGAAGGGGCTCCGGCGGATTCCCAGCCCAGCGAGCAGCGCCTGGCGGGCGTCCTGTTGATGTGGAAGCGGCAGGAGGCGTTCCGATTCGTCCTGAACACACTGCAGGCCACACGCTTCGTGTCGCCGCCGACCCCCGAGCCGCCGCTTACGGCGGCGGAGCTGGACGCGCTGGACGCAATCACGGAGTTCATTCGTGAGAAGCGGAAGGGGCACAAAAAAACCGGCGAGGAATGATCCTCGCCGGTCTCATGGGCAGTGAAGTGCCTGAAGTTAGCCGGCAGCCGGGCGGACCTTGGTCGCCTTGGGGCCCTTATCGGACTGCTCGACTTCGTACTCGACGACCTGGCCTTCCGTCAGGGTCCGATAGCCTTCGGCCTGAATTTCGGAATGGTGAACGAAGAGATCCTTTCCGCCATCTTCCGGCGTAATGAAGCCGTAGCCCTTCTGATCGTTAAACCACTTCACTTTGCCTCTGCCGCTCGACATGACGGCCCTCCTGCAACTGAAGACTGCGACCCGGATCAACTATCAGCGACTGATGAGTTCCAATCTCCGGGTACGCCCAACCATGATACCTGCCCCTATCCGGCGGGGCAATTCGATTTTGAGCGGGGCGGCCGGGCGCCCCTCAGCGGTTCAGGTTCAGCGGCATGTTCTTCTGCAGGTGGTAGCGCAGCTCGGAGTAGGCCTTGAGCTTGGTGTCGAACCAGCTCTTATCCTCGCGGTCGTCGGGTTCGCAGAGCGCGGCGGCCTGTTCGAGGAGCCCCTCGGCGTGCTCGGCCTTGGGGATCCACTTCTCGAATTCGGTCTTCTGTTCCATCGTCGCGTGCTTCTTGCACTCGGCGATTTCGGCCTCGGCTTCGTTGGTCAGCGCGTCGCGTTTCATCAGCCGGGCGTACCAGGAATGCCACTGCTCGTCGCTCCAGGCGTTCCGTTCGGCCTCGCGCTTGGCGCTTCCGCCGAACATGGTCAGTTGCACCATCACCTTGCGTCCCAGCGCGGAGTTCTTGCCCAGCAGGTCCATGCCGACCTTGAGCGCCTCGCGGTCTTTGGTCTGCTTCTGGCGGTTGTGGTTCCAGCCGCGCACGGCCAGGGAGTTGGCGAAGGCCTCCAGGGCCTTCCCGGAGAGGTCCTTCTGGAAGGCGCCCAGGAGCAGCGCCCAAGTCGTCTCGTCCTGCAGCTTGCCCAGCGCCTCGCCGGTGGCGACGCGCACCTCCTCGGCGTCGTCGGTGATGCGCGGCGCGAGCGTCTTCAGGTCGTCCACGCCGAGCTTCTTGAGCGCGGGCATCGCGGTGACGGCCTCGAGGCGCACGTCCTTGGACTTGTCGGCCGTGGCCTTGACCACCGCCGCCTGCGCGGCGCCATCGTTGGTGCGCGTAGCGAGGGCCTTGACGATCTCCAGCCGCACCAGCGCGTCGTCCTCGCCCAGGAGCGGGAGCAGTTCGTTGGTCTTGGCCTGGTCGCGGACCTTGGCGAAGCCCTGCACGGCGGCCTTGGCCAGGACATCGTCTTCCTTGTTGGCCATGTTGCGCAGCAGGTCGCCGCAGGCGTCGGGGGTGGCGGTGAGCGCGATGCCCGAGAGCGCCAGGGCGCGCAGTTCGCCCTTGTCGGTCTTCGCGATCTCGATCAGCTTCCGGCAGACGCCGGGCGCGACGAGCTTGTTGGCGGCCTTCAGCGAGGCCGTGCGCAGCGCAGGTTCGGCGCCTGCGTCCATCTGCGGCAGGAGCGCCTCGGCCAGCCCGGCCATCGCGTTGAGCGCCTCCTTGGGCCGCTCGCCGCCCTTCTCGGTCTTGGTCGAATAGTATTCGCCCACCGATTCCATGGCCACGGTCAGCGCGAGCCGGGCCTCGGGGCCGCCCTGCGCGTAGACGGTCTTGATGTAATTGAGCGCGTCGTCGCGCGAGCCCGGCGTCTTGGCGCCCAGCCCCAGCCCGTGGGCGGCGGCCGCGTAGACGTCCGCGTCGCGCTCGGTGGTGAGCCGCTCCATGAACGAGCCCAGCGCCTCGGCGCCGAGCCAGTTGAAGAGTTCGCCCGCCGCGCTCTTCTTCGCTTCGGCGTTCGCGCCGTCGTCGAGCTTGGAGAGGATCATGCTCTTCATGACCGGCTTGTAGGCGATCGCGCCGACGATGACCGCCAGGAGGCCCGCGGCGATGCCGAGCTTGGCCTTCTTGGACAGGACGGGCTTCTGCTCGCGCACCGAACCGCGCGTGCTGCGGCGGCTGGCGGAGGCCAACCCGCGGCGCGAGAGGCGGTTCGAGGCTTCCGGCGCTTCGCCTTCGTCCTTGTCCTCCTTGTCGTCTTTATCCTTTCCGCGCATGCGCCGGGAGGCGGTGGCGAGCTTGCGCTCGGAGAGGTCCGCGCGTTTGCGGCGGCGGCTGCTTCCGTCGTCCTGCTCTTCTTCTTCCTCCGCCTTCGCTTCGACGGCCTTTCCGCGCCGGCTGGCGGCGGCGGCCTGCGGCTTGCCGCGCTCGCTGCGCCGGGAGGAGCCCGAGCGCTCGGCCTGCTTGGCTTCCTTGGCCTCCCGCGCTTCCTCGGCCGCGGCGATCTTCTCGATCTCTTCGTCCGGGAGATCCTCGAGCAAGGACTCGACTTCCTCCTTGTCGAGAACCTGCTGCGCGAGCGCCTCGGTGTCGACGGGATCGTCGGCCTGGATCTTGGGTTCGTCGGCGGGCTTCTTGGCGGCCGGCTGCATGCCGATTCGCGAGGGCTCCTTGCCCTTTCTCACGAAGCGATTGGAACGCGCGCCCGGGCTTGCGGCCGGCTTGGCGGCCTGGGGCTTGGGCGCGGGTTCCGGCTGTGCGGGTTCGCTGCGGCGTGACGACGCGGCACCGCCCGTTGCCGTCTTAGGTTGTCGATTGGATGCGGCCGAGGCAGGGCTGCTGCCCCGCCGCGACGGCCGGTGCGATGGTGATGCCACGTTGCCCTGCCCCCCGAGTCTGAAGCCCCAGTAAAGCGCCCTTGTACAGCAGACTTAACGTGCCGTCGAGAGCCAACTTGCGTAGAATCGCCGGCACAAGTGCGCGGGGCATTTGCGGTGGTTGGCCGGGCGGGCGGCGGGCGAAAAGCCCCGGAAAATCGAGACTTTCCGCCTATCATTCCAGGGACGATTGGGTCTATAGCACGTCTGGACCGAGTAAGGGGCATGACGGCCATTCCACGCGGCGCGTTTCAACGGCTGGTCCTGGCATCGTTCCTGATGGCGGGCTTCGCTCCGGCGGTCCGGGCGGGCGCGGCCGGGCAGGCGCCGGCTTTGCCGCCGATCACGCCTCAGGAACAGCAGGAACGCGCGCGCTACTGGATGCGCAAGCTCCGCTTCGCGGCCAACCCCGACGAGACCGAGCGGATCCGCAACAACCTGATCGCCCTGGGCGACAACGCCATTCCCGCCATCGTGGCCGAGGCCGATTCCGGGAACCTCAAGGATCAGCTTCCCGTCGTCCACTGGAACACCTGCCTGATCCTGGGCAAACTCGGCAACGATCAGGCCATGCCGTACCTCCTGCGCCATCTGGAGCCGGTCTCGGAGCGGCAGTTGAAGGCGCAGCCCGAATGGACCTTCGTGCGGGCCTACGCCGCGCTGAGCCTGGGGAAGATCAAGGACCCGGCCCGGCAGGCGGTCGTGCCGCTGCAAAAGCTCTACAAGGACGAGCAGGAGTCGCTCTTCCTGCGCCGCACGGCCTGCCTCGCGCTGGGCACGCTCCGCGATACCGGCTCGCTGGCGGCCTTCGAGAAGGACCTGCTCGATCCGAAACTCCCCGGCACGCAGCGCGGCGCGCTGGCCCTCGCGCTGGGGATGATGCAGGAGGACGCCGCGGGCGCCGCGCTGGCCAAGTACCTGAAGCTGAAGCCCGAAGAGCGCCACGCGCTGGCCGATAAGATGGTCGTGCAGGCCGTCGGCATGCGGCGCAAGGAAGGCTCCTGGAAGGACATCGCGCCGCTGCTCGGGACCGAAGACCCCGACCTGCGCGGCACGACCTGCCTGGTGCTGGCGTGGCTGGGCGACCGTTCGGTCGTCCCCGAGATCGAGAAGGCCCTGAAGGACGAGGCCCTGCCCGCCTTTTCGCGCTGCAACGCCGCCGTCGCCCTGATCCATATGGGCAAGCCCGAGGAAGGCGCCGCGTACCTGCGCGAGATCCTGACCCAGAAGCACGACCGCAGCGCGGTCGGCACGCTGGCCTACGCCGCCGTGGCGCTCGGGCAGGTGGCCGGCGACGACAACCTCAAGTGCCTCCACCACGTGATCAACGAGTCGCCCTTCCCCGTCGTCGTGATGAATGCCATCAACGCGCTGGGCTATCGCAAGGACCAGCGCATGGCGCCGTATCTGATCGACCGTTTCACGAACCTGAAGGGCATCCAGAACGAGTACATCCGGGGCGAGATCGCCCGCGCGCTGCTCAGCCATGCCCCCGAGGAATCCATCCGCCAAGCCATGCTCCAGGGCCTCCGCGACCAGAGCCCCTACGTGCGGATGCGCTGCGCCATCACCCTGGCGCGCTATCCCGGCGGCGACACCGAGGGCGCGCTGATGCTGCTCCTCGACGACCGCGACTACCAGGTGATCGGCGAGGCCGCGCTGACCCTGGGGGTCCTCAAGAGCAAGCTCGCCAAGGAGGCGCTGTACCAGCTTTTCAAGGAGGAGAACGACTGGGTCCGCTACCGGGCGCGGAAGGCCCTGGAGAACATCATTCTCTTCGGCAAGGACGACTTCAAGCAGGTGGCCGGGCTCAATGACCTGATTCAGGCGCGGCTCCAGCGGGTCGGCGCGGGGATCAAGGACGAGATGGACCGGCTCTACACGGTCGGATACCAGCAAGTTCTTGAATTGGACAAACCTTACAAGGCCGGCGCCAAGGTCTGGTAAAGATTTGGTCACGCGCCGGACGCCGAAAGATTCGATTCGCACCTAACACGCAACGAGGTATAGTCGTCTCGTCCGTGCTCGAAGGGCTGCGAGGGTCTGGCTGCCATGCGTAACTCCAGTCGTCATAAGCTGCTGTATGGGTGTGCGGGACTGCTGGGGCTGTTGACGTTGGGCGCCTCGGCGACCGACTACTATCCCCCGCCGCCCGAACCGCCCCCGCCGCCTCCGGGCGTGGCCGAGGCCTACTACAGCACCTGCGCGGGCACGCATCCGACGGTCAAGTATGTCCTCCCCAGCGTGATCCCGGGCGACCCCCAGTACAACGAGTACCTCGTCTACCGGAACTCGGCCGAGTACCGGCGCTACGAGCATGACCTCTTGGAGTACAAGAAGAAGTATGGCGGGCAGGAAGCCGGGACCTTCGGCGAGGTGGACGGCCAATCGGGCCGGGTGGTGCGGGCCGGGCGGAAGCCTCTGAACCCCGAGGGCCCCATCCCCGAGAAACCTCCGGAGCCTCCCAAGGACGAGACGTCCGATGCGCCTGAGCCGGCGCCGCCGCCCACGCCGCCGCCGCCCGAAGCGGTCGCCGAGCAGCCCGCGCAGAACCCAGCCGCCACGCCAGCCACGGAGACCCCGCCGCCGGAGACCGCCGCCGACGGGATCCGGTCCGGGCCGGACTCCTTCATGGGCTACAACGTCGCGGCGCTGGAGGGCGGCGTCGGCGGCAGCGGGCTCCAGGCGATCCGGCTGAGCCGCGATCCCAAGCAGGATCTCTCGCGCTGGTTCCGCGGCTTCCTGTATCACGACGAAGTGCAGCAGGTGACCTACGAGGACGCGCCGGAACCCAACAGCGCGCTCGGCGACGCCACCGCCGGCCCAGCGGCGAGCAACAGCTTCTACGGGCGGCTCGTGAACATGCTCGAACTCGACGAGCGCTCCGCGCCGCCGGCGCCCAACGAGATGCTCAAGAGTCTCGACGGACTCTGGAAGGACCGCTGGAGCAAGACGCTGGGCTTCTCCAGCGACCTCGGGGGCCGGCGGCTGGCGGGCGACCTGCAGCGGGTCCAGGACGAAGTCCGCGCGGCCCAGCGCGAGTTGGACCGGCTCTCGAAGGAGCGCCCCGAGGAGAAAGCCGCGCAGGTGAAGGTCCAGGACCAGACCGAGTTCCAGAAGACCCGGTTGGCCGCGGCCGAGTTGAAGCTCAAGGGGCTGCGCGCGCAGCTCAAGGACCGCCTGGCCTTCGTGGAAGCCGTCTCGGCGCTGCTGCGCCTGGCGCCGGAAGGCGGCTTCGGGCCGACGTTCTTCGAGAACGACCTGGAGAGCGTGCAGCAGTCGGCCGAGCGGGTCCTGGCGGATATCGGGCCGCTGGCGGCGCGGGAAGTCTGGGCCGGCCTCGCCGACGACCTCAACTGGCTCGCCGGTCACCCCGCCGACGCGGCGTGCGTGCTGACGCAGCAGGAACGGACCCGGCGGCTGCTGGCGGTTTCCGCCGGCGAGAAGCTGATCAAGGATCCGCGCATGGGCGGGTTGGACGCGGTCTGCGACTTCCTTAAGGAGGTCCAGGACCCGCCGCCGGCGGTGCTGCGCAAGTCCTTCGAACTGGTCGACATCCTGGGCTCCAAGCAGCTCGAACCGGTCGTCCTGGCCGTGCTGCCGAGCCTGCTGCGGCACCTGGAATCGAAGAACGAGCAGGTGTCCTCTCGCGCGCGCTGGGTGCTGCTGCGGATCCTCGATATCCGCGCGGGCAAGGCCAGCATGGAAGAGACCATCGGCGTCCTGGCCCCGGTGCTGAAGGACAAGGACCAGGAACTGGCCGGGGCCGCCGAAGCCTTTCTGACCTACCACACGGGGCAGAAGCACGGCCGGAACGCCAACGCCTGGCTGGGGCTCAAGAAGCGCATGGAGGCCGAGCGGAAGAAGGCCGAAGCGAAGCGCTGAGGGCGGCTCTGGCGCCGGGTTCTGGGTTCTGTGCGCCGGAGGCTGGGTTCTGGGTAGGTCCTCTTTCTTGCCGTCCACGAAAGCCTAAAAAGATGCACGGGTGTGCAGGGGTCCGGGCGTGGGCATCCGGACTCCGGGTGTAGCGCCGGCGTCTCGCCGGCTCTTGTGCTAATCCCATGTAATCAATGGCTTGGTAACCGTTCAGTCCCCTATGAAGGCTCATTTTTTACGTCACGCCATCCGATACTGTATGTGTGCGCGAGCTTAAACCCAACCCGGCTTGTCCGAATTGCGCGGTGCTCCTGGCGCGGATCGAAGAATTGGAAGCCAAGCTGGAGCGGCTTTCCGAGCGCTTGAACCAGAATTCCTCGAACTCTTCCAAACCACCGTCGTCCGATGCGCCCTGGCAGAAGCCTCCAGCCGCCAAGAAGCCGAGCGGCCGCAAACCCGGCGGACAACCCGGACATCCGGGCCATCACCGTGTACGTTTGCCGCCCGAACGGGTCACGCACGTGGTCCATTACGTGCCGCACGTATGTGCGGAATGCCAAGCCCCCTTGTCTAAGCGGCCAGGGCCACACGATCCGCCTCCGACTTGGCATCAAGTCGCGGAGTTGCCGCCGCAGCCGGCCGAAATCACCGAATACCAGGGGCACGCACGCACCTGTCCGTGCTGCGGCTGCCGCACCCGCGCGGAGATTCCGCCGGAGATTCAAGCCCATGCGCTGGGTCCCAACCTGGCGGCGGCGTTGTCGTATCTGAGTGGGCGTGGCCACGCCAGCAAGCGCAACGTCCAGGAACTCGCCGAGACCGTCTTTGGGGTCCCGCTATCCCTGGGCACGGTGATCAAGCTCGAACACGAGATGAGCGGCGCGCTGGAAGGGCCTCACGCGCAGGCGCTGGCGGCCGTGCGTGGGGCGGCTTTCAAAAACGTGGATGAAACCGGCTGGGCGAAGGGTGGCAAGCTGTGTTGGCTGTGGGTGGCAGCCACGCGGAGCGTCGCAGCCTTTCAAATTCACGCCCACCGGGGTAAGGACGGCCTGAAGGCGTTGCTGGGGGCGTGTTGCGGCATCCTCGGCTCCGACCGCTGGGGCGCCTACGCGCACCTGCCGCCGCGGCAGCGGCAAATTTGCTGGGCGCACCTCAAGCGCGATTTTCAGAAGTTGATCGACCTGGGATCCGCGACACAACCGCTCGGCCGAGCGGGCCGCAAGACCGCCCGAGCGGTCTTTGCGGCCTGGAAGGATTTCAAAGACCGGCGTTGCGACCGTGCCGCGCTACACGTGCGGTTGCAACCGATACGCCTGCGTTTCCAGAGACCGCTCCGGCTCGGAAGCAGGGGCGCGGACCCCAAAACCAAGCGCTTTTGCAGACGCGTGCTGAAAGTCTACGACGCGCTGTGGACCTTCGCGGCCGTCGAAGGCATCGAACCGACCAACAACCACGCCGAACGGATGTTGCGTCCGGCGGTGCTGTGGCGCAAAGGGAGCTTCGGCAATCACAGTACCGCAGGCTGCCGGTTCACCGAACGGATCTTGACCACCGTGCAGACCTTGCGTTTGCAAAAGCGTCCCATCCTTGACTATCTGCGCAGGGCCTTGGCTGCTCACCGCACCGGCGCAAAGGCTCCGGCATTCCTTGCAGCGGTAGGGAACTGAACGGTTACATGGCTTGCATGCTACTATTCAGGTCCGGAGACCGCTCCAGTCGTCCCGCCCCGCCGTCCACGAAAGCTTAAAAAAGATGCACGAGTGTGCAGCGGGCCGGGCGCGGGCATCCGGACTCCGGGCATGCAGCCGTGAGCATCCGTTGGGTCAGCCGTTGGTGATGCGCACGCAAAAGGGGATCGGTTGAGGGTCCAAATGGGCGAGTAAAAGGGGACCAACGCATGCGTCTCGGCCTGGTTACGTTGAGGGTTTTCCTCGGGTAACCAGGGGGCGAGGAAGTGCTAACGGCGGAACAGTATGAGCGAATACGGCGCTGACAGAAGGCGGGGAGGACTTTTCCGCCTATTTGCCGGGTTCACCGATCGCTTGGGCATCCTTCGGTGCACTTATGGAGACGAGATGAAGCTATGCGGCGCGGCGACTTTCCTTATCTCGACCAAACCTTTGAAGTCGCCTTGCTACGACGCAGCTCGACGACCGTCTGGAAGGTCAGCGGGGAGGTGAGGTTCAGGTCGGTATAGACCTGCACGCGAAGCAGCAATTGTCCATTGAGTAGCGTGCCAGCAAGGGAGTTGTCCAATCCGGTGGGCACGGCGTCGGTGGAGAGGTTAAAGGTGTGTTTCGAGTTGCTAAACGTGAACCTCAGTAAGCCTGGAATGGCGCCAGCCGATGCCGTGTATGCGGTGGATTCGGGCGTAAGTAAGCTGCCGCTGGAGTGCAACTGGTTGCCGGCCATGGTAAAGGTCGTCTGAAGGTTGGTATCGAGCGGATCGCCCACTGTGATCAGTACGGACGGATCGCTTGCGGTAGGCAGCGTGGGCGAGGAGCTCGCGGCGACTATGACGCCGGAGACCGTCAGGCGATGTCCTGCCGACACCCCGTTGGAGATCTGTTCCACCGCCTTGGTATTCAGGGCCAGGAACACGCCGTCAAGCGTGCGATGCTTCTGGAAGACAAACGAACCCTTCGCGAAAGAGCCGCCGCGATTTGTGTAGACGAAACGAAAAGTGCCGCCGAAGGTCACGGGAGCTGCAAACCCGATGCCGCTCAAGGCGATGGACAGCGGAAGATCCTGCGCGGCGGTCACGATTTGTCCCGCGGGCAGGTTCGAGAGGCCGACGTTCAGACCGCTCAGGCCGCTAAAGGAAATCGAGAATGCGCCCGTCTTCGCGTTGATACTGCATTTGAAACCGGGCACGAGACCTGATGAATGCCCTATCGTGCTCAAGTTATCTGTGGCAAGTTGCTGTCCGTTCACCGTGACGTTCACGGTGGGCCCGCCACCCGTGAAGTCCAGGCCAGCGGGGTTAATGCGTCCCGCGAGGCGCAGGGAGTCCTTGCCGGGCATTGCCCAATTGAGACTGAATAGTCCTTTGGAAAGGTAGAGTGGATTGGCCGGCGCGTTGCCCGCGATGAAGACTTCGAGAGTGAGGGTGGGACCGGCCAAGCCCAAATCGTCGATCGCATATACCGTAATCGGGTAGGCGCCAGCGCTTGCGAAAGTGTGGGTGACCTGTAACCCGGGGACGGCGTCCAGATCGGGCGAACCGTCGCCAAAGTTCCAGACCAGGTGATCCACCGTGCCGTCTAGGTCCGTGCCGTTCGCAGTGAGGTCGACCGAGACGCCGGCCAAGCCATACAATTCGGAATCGCCGGAATATACGACGCTCGGCGCATCGTTTACAGCATTTACCGTGATTGTCACGGTAGCTTCGAGGGAGTGGAGCGTCTTGTCGTGGGCGCGGTATCCGAACGTCACCGTTCCGCTGAAGTTAGCCGGCGGCGCGTACGTAAAGCCGCCGTTGGACTGCAGGCTCGCCTGGCCCACGGAAGGCGGAGTGGCGAGCGTAACGGTCAGCGCGCCGCCGTCGAGGTCCTGGTCGTTGGCCAGCAGCCCCATGGCCGAGGACACGACCAGCACCTGGTCTTCGTTCGTGGCATAGGCGTCGTCGGAGGCGTTTGGAGGATCGTTGACGTCGACCAGCAGGTTTGCGTCAAAATCCCGCCCCGGCAGATCGCCCGAGACCCAGATGGGGTTCGTGAAATTCGAGGGCGCGATACTGTAGCCTGGTTTCGTGGCCAGCAGGTAGTAACCGGCAGACACCGGCGGCGCGAGAACAAGAAACGCGCCGTTGCTGTCGCTCGGCACGAACGGACTGAAGCCCATCGCGACTTTCACGCCCTGGACGGGGCGTCCGTGCTGGTCGTACACGTGGCCGGTGATGCGATACGACGCGGTCGGTGAGCCCACGTTCACCAAGACCCAGGCGCTGGCGGTTCCTCCCTTCATGTCCGTCACGACGCAGCGCACGATGTACTCGCCCGGCGCGGACCAGCTCTTCGAGACGTTCGCGCTGTTGGTGCCCAGCGTTAGGTCGCCGAATTCCCAGTAATAAGCCAGCGTGTCCCCATCTGGGTCGGTCGCGCTGGCCATGAAGTCGAGCGACTGGTCCACGGCGGCGGTCACGGCGTTGGGTGTGAGCGATAGCGTTGGGGGGAAATTATTGGCAAACGCGCCGAAGTTGACCACGATGTCGAGGGATTCGGGCGCAGTGCCGCCTTTCCCGATGGGCGTGACGTGGATATTGTTCTCCCGGTCGGAGAACGTCATGCCGATGGTCAGGGGCTTGTCGTGCTGCGCGGTGCTGGATGCCGTATCGGGCCGCATGTCCAACAACTGCGTGCCGCCGTTGCTCTGGCCCCAGGGGCTCCAGTGTATGTCCGCGCCGTTCATGAGCCACGGATTGCCCGTGATCTGCTGGCGGAAATCGACCCAGTAATTGCGGGAATCCTTGGCGATCTTAAGCGCGCCTGCCGCGTTCCCCAGGGCCTGGTCGAAGGCGTAGATGCGGTACGTGCCACTGGTCTTTACCGTGGTGACCTGCGAACTGGGCAGCCAGCCCAGCAGATTCTTGGCGTAAGCGTTGAAATGCGTCTGCGCGGTGCCGACCGAGCCCATCATGTCGAAGGGGTCGGCGTATTCGGCGTTGCTGCCTGAACCGATGATGGAGCCGTCGGTGGTGTGCCAGAGGTTGGCGTGGTCGAGTCCCAGGTTGTGGCCGAGTTCGTGCGCGAGGATTTCAAGCGTGAACTTGTTATGAATCCAGAGCCCCTTGCCTCCCAGAAGACCCAGCCCGTTGTAGCTGAAGACGCCCAGCGTCGCGACCGCGTCGAAGTGGAAATTCTTGGTGTCATACGCCGAACCCAGCGCTTTCGCGGCGGCCCGCGCATCGCCGAGCAATTGGCCGGCCGCGCCGCTGTTCGCGTAATACGCGGCGGTCTTCGGCATGCGGAGCACGGGCGTCACCTTGCCGGTCAAGGACAACTGTCCGTAGGAGTTTTCGAACAGGAAGCCGGCGGTGTCTTGGATCAGCGTATCCGCAACGACGTCCGCAACCGGCGCGCCCGGCTTGTCGGAGAAGTCCACGCGCATGAAGAGCAGCTTCTTCGCGCCTTGGGTCCAGGCCGATCTCGAAGAGGCCGCCAGAAACTCGGACTGGACCGAGCCGGCGAAGGGGCCGGGCGCGTCTTCCTGCGCGATCAACTGCGCATCGAACACCTGTGCATCCGGCATGGACTCGAAAAGCACCCGTTTGTTTCCGGCCTGTACGGCCACAACCGGTGTTTCGAAATCCGGCGAATGCATCAGCGTGGTCCGCGAAGGATGTTCGTGCAACGCCAGCAGGTCGCCGATCGCGATGCCGTGCAGAGGGATGTCCAGCTTGGACCTTTGACGTTCGCGACGGCCGTAGACGAATGCGCGATAGCGTTTGCCTTCGAACTCCACACTGCGCGTGACCGAGGCCGGCTCGCCGAACGCGGACCTGCGAATCAGAACTTCGTAGCTCCCGCGTCCGCATACGGGAACCTCTAGCTCGTTGACAATTTCGTGAGGAAGCCGAGTTCGAATTGATGCAGGCAGGGCGTACTCCAATGCCTTCTGCGGATCGAACTGGATCAGCTTCGCCAGCGCGGTCCGTCGCTGGACGGCGAGTTGAACGCCTTCGGCAAGGAGCGTTTCGGAATCATGATCCTGGTTGCCATCCCACTTATTAAGCCAGCGCTCGAAGGCCAAGAATTCCATGCTGGAATCGGGATGACGGAACGGAATTGCGATGGGCGTTAGGTCATCAATTACTGAACATGTGAGAGGCTTGTGCTGCACGGGTGGCGTGCGAGATGCGGCTTTGTATGGACACAGCATCAGCGCCAGCAAGAGCAAGAGGGCCAGTGCGCAGAGGATGCGCTGGGCGCTGTTTTGATTGCACGTGCGTGGAGAATATGATGAGTTTCTCATACGCTGTCTTGCCTAATATGCCCTGATCCGCGCCCTAAAGTCAATCTTGTGTTAACCACCGGAGATCATTCGGGCAAAAGACACCCATTAAAAAAATCGGCTTCGAAGGTCCGAAGGGGCCATGAAGTTCTTCTTTTTCGGAATGCTGGTTCAGCTCGGGCCGGACGCGCAACCTCCACGAAGTTAGAGAGCTTGCGTGCGCATCACAGGCCAGCCGTTTCCGGCGTCTGAGTCCCGTTGTCGGTTTTCTGCCTTCATGTCCACGAGAGCCTAAAAAAGATGCTCAGGGCGCATAGTCTATTTAATACTATATAATTTTGTGTTATCTATTTTCGTAGACGTTGGCGCCGGGTCTGCCTGGGGAGTTGGAGCCGGTGGAATCGCCTCGCTCGCTGCTTGGCCGGCGCCGCGCATCCGCCTTGCCGCCGGCTCGGTTAGAGGCTCCCGGGCGATGGCCGGGCGCGGGTCAATCCCGCATGGAGAGTTCGGGATGCTGTTCGGCTTGCTGGGCTTCCTTCGCGCGGCGTTCCTGGTGCGCGACGAAGACCGAGCGGCGATAGGGATCCTTCTCGCGCTGGCCGGCTTCGAGCCAGGATTTCCAGACGTCGGGGAAGGGCCCCAAGTTGAGGCCATAGGACGTATAGAGAAGCTTGTTGGAATGCGAACTGACCGCGAAATCCTGGGAGCGCAGCGTATCGACGACCTTGGGGACGATTTCCAGCCGCGGCTGGTTAACGAAGGCCTCGAGACAGATCAGCAGGATCTTCGGGTCCGCCTCCTGCTGAAAGACCGCGACGAGGCGATCCACGCCGCGGGGGCTATGGGCGAGGGCCAGCACCGCGCAGCGCCGAAGCTGCGGATCCCGATCGAAGAGGCAGCGGGAGAGGAGCGCGTGATCCGCCTGGTTGGGCATGCGGGAAAGTGCCGTGGCGTACGGCAGAAGCGCCTCGTTCTGCAGGTTCTGCGTGGCCCGATCGAATCGCTCCCGCAGCATCTGGCTCATCTTTCCATCGGCATCCAGCCGCGCGAAGGCATCGACCGAAGCGGCGCGCGCCTTGGCGTCCTTGCCGGTCAGTGCCTGGAACAGAAAGTCGAGATCGTCCGCGTTCGCGTTTAGAGCGTAGGCGTCCCACGCCGCCCCGCGTACTCTCGCGTCCTTGGCCTCCAGGAGACCTTGGGCGAAGGCTCTCACGGTCTTTCCGCCCAAGGCGCCCAGCGTACGAACGAGTTTGGCTTGCAGGATCGACTCCTCCCTGGAAAAGCGGCTCACCATCGAATCCACCGCCTCCAGGGCCTTCAAGCGCGCGGCGGCCTCGAGATACCAGGGCAGGGCGATGGAGGAGCAGCGCCGTATCCGATCGGGCAGCAAGCCGGCCGCCTGCGCGTCGAGTTCGCAGAAAGCATCCAGCGCCAGGCGCTTCATGCCGCTGTCGGAGCCTTCGAAGTACTCTTCCAGGCGGTCGGCTCGAAGACTCGCCTGCTTCGGATCCGCGACGGGGTAGCGAAGCTCGAACGGCAACTCGCGCTTACTGACCGTCCCGCCTCCATCCTGGATGACGGGCGCGCCAGCCAGCGGCGCGGATTCAAAGGTTCCCGCCGTTTGCGCGGAGGTTGCTTCCTGTGGAGCGGTCCCGGGTCCGGTTCCATCCGCCGGGGAGGCTGGGTCGCTTGCGCGGCCCGCAAAGACCAGGAAAGCCGCGCCAAAGACCATGATGAGGCCCACCCCGCCGGCCAGCATCGACCAGAATCTCCGGCCGATGCCGGGCTGGCGAGCGCGCGGAATGTAAGCAGGCTTTTTCATCTACACTGTACCCCCGAATGAACGTCAAGGGTCCTTGCGGACCCTTGACCGCAGGATTCCCGTTAAATCGCCGCGATGCGCTACTGGTCGGGCCGCACCACGCGCCAAGAGCGGAGTTGCACCGAAGAGATCGACTCCACGTTGATGTTGTTGAGCGCGTCGAAGGAGAACTTGAGATCCGAATTGCCGTTGGTCTCGTACAGGTCTTCGTTCAGAAGGTTCCCCTTGGTCCCGCTCGCGGAGTAGTTCTGCATGTAGACCAGCCCGCCGCCGACGATGTGATTCCCGGTTCCGCCGCCGGTCAGTTGCAACGGCGGCTTGTTGTTGGCCGTGATCCGCTTCTTGACCCGGACGATCACCAACCCCGTCCAACTGTACTGGCCGGAGAAGATCACCTGGGCCTGGGCCGGATCGTCGATATCGACGACCAGCACGCCGTACCCTGTCCCCTGCCCCGACATGTGGAGGGGGCTCTCCGAGACGGTGCCGTTCGCCAACTGCTGCCCGGAGGCGTACACGACTTTGTAGTCGTTGGGGGCGCCGATGCCGTTGTTGCTGCCCGTCAGGGAGATCGTCGTTCCGCCGGTGGTCGAAACCGCGCCGGCCTGCTGGTTGCCGAGGTTGATGCGGTAGTCCGCCGAATTCTTCACGGATTCGATGAAGGCATCGATCATCGAGATCTTGTTGGAATCGACGGTATTGGTGACGCCGCCCTCCACGTTGCCGTCGTTATGCACGCCGCTGACCAGCACGCCGACGCGCGTGGCGGGATCCCCTTCTTCCGGTGCGCCCGCAGGGGGACGGTCGTCGGTACCCTGTTCAACCCAGTTGTAGGTCAGGACCGCCAGTCCGACGCCGGCGGCCGCGGCATTCGTCTGATCGCCCTTCAATACGCCGTTCACGTCGTGATCGCGGCCGTCGATGGTGTTCGGCGACCCGTTGTTGTCCACGCCCACCGAGTTCGTTTCCTGGAAATCCAACTGCATGTCTTCGATGGGGTCGCTCGTGGTTTGATTGCCGCCCCCGCCCCCGCCGCCGCCGGAATTGCTGCCGCTCGTGCTGCCTTTCCCTTCGGCCATGGCCTCGGGACAGACCATCAGGGCGATCGCGAACAGGCCCACAAGGGCCAAGCGGGCCATTCGACGAGGCAACTCTCTCGCGTTTCGTTCCATGCGTGACCTCTTCCTTGAAATGGAGCCGCCCAGTTGGCGACTACGGACCGTTGCCCTGGAACTTGTTGACCTGCAATTCCAACGCGGCATCGAGAATCAGCTTGTTCTGCGTGACGACCTTTCTGGCGATGGCCTCCACGGTGATGAACTTGCCGTCGGGGGTCGCCGGATTGCTGAACCCCGTCGCGTAGATCGTGTACCAGAGCCGCTCGTTGTCCGGATCGTTGCCGTCAATCAGGCCGTTGCCGTCGTTGTCGATGCCGTCGTTCTCCCAGGAGATGGCGTAGGTGTAGAAGCGCACGTCGCCGAAGACGCGGGAATGCGTATAGAAGTCGAATTCGGCCGGTTCGGGGCGCGGGTTGCGTTTGACCGTTCCGTCCTTTTGCCGGAATTGATTCATGAACGCGGCCGTCTTGGGGCGGCGTGGGTCGGTGACCGGGTAGAATCCGGCGCCATCGCAGCCCCAGGGCCCGTTGGGATTGGCGGTGCGCGTCCCCTGATTGGAAACGTGCCACCCTCCCGTCTGAACCTCGTTATCGTCCGGCAGGCCGTTGCCGTTCGTGTCTCCGTTCCAGCCAATGCCGATCGTGCCCGTGCCGCCGGTATTGAGGTCCCGCATGGCCCAGTCGAGGCCCGCTTCCGCGGCCTCAAAGGCCTTGGCGTCCTCGCTGTCGGCCTCCACGCGCTTCGAGCGAACCTGCATCTCCATGAGCAGCGAGGTGGCCAGGCCCGCGAGCAGGAGCACGATCACCATGGCCACGATCAGCGCCGTCCCGCGGTCGGCGCGGCCATTCTTGCGCGAGATCCAGCGCCTTAAGATGGTGTTCAACTCGGAGCCCTCCTGAACCGACGATCGCCGCTACGGCACCGGGCGCTGGTTTCTCAAAAAGACCTGCCCCTGGCAGTGGACCAGGTGCGGGAACCGATCTTCTGTGACGGCCATGAGCCAGAGGTTTATTTCCAGAACATATCCATTGTTCTGAACGCGGAAGATTTTTCCCCATTCGTCGTCTTCGCTCGTGGAGGGAAGGTCGCGCACGGGCGCCCCGTAATTGCCCCTGACCTGAACGATGTTGGTCACGCCCACCAGTCGAGGCACGTCCCCGGGCAGCGTGGTGGTGCGCTGGATGTATCCGACGTCGAACTGATCGGTCTTGGTCCCGTTGGCGTTGAGATCGATGTCCAGCTCCGCCTCGTCCAGCACCCGCTCGGGGATGAACTCGAAGTACATCGTGCCGTCCGCCTCGACGCCGTCGGTTTCCACGCCGTAGTAAAGGTATCCCGGATTGGGTTGCCCGGGCCCCTGCAACACCGTCCCGTTCGAGTCGTTATCGATGGGCACGTAGTACTGAATCTTGGTGTTTCCGGTGTAGGGCACGACGTCGAGGTTCGAGGAAGAGAGCAGTTCCTCGGTGAGCATCTTCAGCGTGCGTTCGCCTTTGACTTCCACGTTGGCCTTGGTCACGCGTTCGGAGACGGCGCGCGTCGAGTGCGCGCTGACCTGGAAGGCCATCGAAACCAGGAGCACCATGATCGCCGTCGAGACGACGATCTCGAGCAGGGTATAGCCGCCCGATCGGCGAGCGGAGACGCGGAAAGGAGACATGCTTTACAACCCCCCAAGCGGTCGGTGAGGTACGTGACCAACTGAACCCTGCGTTCAAGGCCCGAGAGGCTGCGCCAGCGGACGACCACGACCACCGGAATGAAGCGCAAGAACGACAACGACGATCCGAAATCCTCGGTCAGCACCGACTTGTCCCCACCCAGATTCAGTGGAAACGGATGCTTCGCCGGATCTGGGGTAGACAACACGTCGCTGTAGGAACCGTTCCCATTCAGGTCGATGGGGAAATCCAGGTCGCCGTCGCCGTCCACGTCGCCAAAATCCGACTCGTTGGGCGATTCCTGGTAAATCAAAATCACCCCGAGTTCTTCATCGACCTTTCGCCCGTCGCCGCCGGCGATGGAAATGGCGCCCAAGCGCTGATTGGGAGCCACGGGTCCCGCCAAGTCCACCTTTTTTCGATAATTGTGGTACGCGAAGACGGGCCGTTCTTCTTCCGGGCTGGTTCCTTCCACAAAGGCTGAATTCTCAAACGGCGCGACCCGCAATTGGTTGATGACGCCCTTCGACGCATACATGGCCAGCGATTCCTCGCGGGCGAGCACCTGCATCATCTCCGAGGTGATAAAGAGACTGTAGACGCCCATGATGGACGTGGTGAGGACGACCATCGCCAAGCTGACCTCGAGGAGGGTCAGGCCGCGTTGACCGCTTTGGCGAAACCTGCGAGAGACCTTAGCCATGCCAAACATGAAGGGACTCCATAGACGTACGCCTGGGCAGGACAAACTCCTGCCCGACATGCACAACGCGCGAATTGGAATTTTGTTGGGTCGGAATGCGGAAAATCTTGTCCCACAACCTATTTTGTATAAAAGTGTTATAAAAACGATCCTAGCTTGATCGGAAACCGCCCGTTCTCCAACACTTTGTTCATATGTTTCATTTTTGACGTATGATCAAGCCAGATAACGGGTTCACTGGCGCAGGCTAAGCCTGTTACTTATCGGGCTTACCTGGTTTGTCAGGTTTATCTGGCTTGTCGGGCTTATCCGGCTTGTCCGGATGGTCCGGGAGATCCGGTTTATCCGGCTTTTCAGGGGCGTCGGGCTTGTCGGGCTTGTCCGGTTTGTCCGGTTGATCGGGCTTGTCCGGCTTTTCAGGGGCGTCTGGTTTGTCCGGTCCTTCGGGCTTATCGACCGAAGGCGCATCGGGCTTTTCGACGTTGGGACGATCCGACGGACCGCGGTCTTGGTTGCTGGGCCCGTGGGGCTTTTCGGACGAGTTAGAGCCCGGGCTGGACTCCCCGTCCGAACTCTTGCCGTGGCCCTGGCCGTTTCCGCTTGAGGGTCCCGCGGCATCCGAGTTTCCGTTGCCATTGGCGCTGCTGGTCGCGCTGCCTTGTCCCTTGACTCCAGGCACGTTTTGCGGGCCGTTCGCGGCGCCTTTGGCGAGTCCGCCGGCGTTCGAGATTCCCTTGTCCTTCAGTTCGCCGGCCTTGCCGTTCCCGTTTCCATTGCCGTTGCCGCCGGCATGGGAGTGGTCGGGGGGCCGTTGTTATGGTGCTGGCTGGAGGGCGCGCCGTGTTCGGCGCCTCCGCCGGCGTTCCCGTTGCTTTCGCCGCCGCCCTGGCTCTGCTCGCCCGGCGCGCCTTGCTCGCCCTCGCCGAGGGCGGCGCCGCCTTGGGGGCGTCGGCGGCCTGTCCCGGGTTGGCCGCGCCGCGCGAGCCATTCTGCAGCTCTGCACCAAGGCCGGGAGCATCCGCGGCGCCGCCTTGTCCGGCATCGGGCGTTGGGGCGGGAGCCGCAGGAGCCGGATTCCCAGGCACGGCGGGCTGCGCGCCGGCAGGCGCCTGAGGAGGCGTCTCCACCGCCTCGGTTTTCTGCGTTGCGTCCGGGCCCGCCTTGGCGCGCGGGGCTTCCGGCGCCGCGCCGGCGCCGGGTTCGCCCGCGCCCGATTCGGCCGGATTCTGGCCTTCGGTCAGTTGGCGGACGACCTGCGCATTGGATTTCAACGCCGCGGCGACGGAAGAGCTCACATCCTTCGAGCGGACGGTCGGCGGGAGGTCCCGCTCGGCGCGCTCCAGCATCGCGAGGCGTCTGCCGTCGTCGCGCAGGAGGTCCAGGAGGCGCGCCTCCTGTGCGGGCGAATCCGCCAGAGCGGCGAGGGGCTGCAGACCCTCGACGGAGAGCGCGGCGAGCAAGCGGTGCACGCGCAGGACCTCGGCCGGGGGCCGGCCGGGCTCCTCGGCGGCCAGGGCGAGGCGCCGGGCGAGGCCGTCGAGGAGTTCGGCGCGCCGGTCGGGCTCGCGCCGCGCCTGGAGTTCGAGGGCGGCGTCGACGATGCGCGAGAGGACGGTCGTGCCCGGGGGCGGCAAGGTCACGAGCGGCTGGGCGCTGGTCTTTCCTTCCAGGAGGTCGATGCCGTAGGCGGTGAGCGCCTCGGCGGCGGCCAGGGTCGAATCGGCATCGGGGTTCATCGCCTCCAGGGCCTGGAGGCGGCGCTGGAAGGCCGCGACGCGGTCGAGGTTCATGCGCCCTTCGCGGATGGCGGGGATCAGGCCACGGTGCAGGACTCGGGCGTAGGCGAGCGCGGCGTCGTTGCGTAGCTGCGCGTGACGCCGCTCCAACAGCATCGTCCCCAGGAGGTGGTCGGCCAGGGCCTCGTGGGCTTCGGCCGGCGGCGCGGCATTCGCGTTCGGGCGCATGGCGGCGAGGAGATCCCGGTTCAGCGCCTCCCAGACGGCGACGCGATCTTCGAACATGTCGCGGTAGGCAGCCAAGGCCTCGTCGCGCGGCCCGGTCTTGGCCCAGAAGAGCCCGGCGCCGAGGCCTACGGCCACGAGCACCAGGGCCGCGGCGGCGTAGGCGGACTTGTAGGAACGCCTCGCGGCAGGCTTGAGCACTGAGGGCGTCTTGACGAAGGGCACCACCAGCGTCTTGCGGCGGCGCGACGCCTTGGCCAGGAGGGACATCGTCCGGGTCTTGGCGCGGGCGGAATCGGGAATGGAGAGGCCCATCAGCAGCGCGTCGAGGCGCCGGGCCCGCTCGAACTCGCGGCGCACCGCGGGGGCTTCGGCGACGAGGCGGTCCCATTCGGCCGCTTCCGCCGGGGTCAGTTCGCCATCGAGATGGCGGTTCAGGAGCAGTTCGGCGCGTGGATTCTGGGGAGCCGGGCTATTCATCTTGCTGCCCCTCCAGGTCAAACCGCTTTGCCAATTTTTTTCTAAGCATACGGCGTGCCTCGTATAAATGCCAACGTGCAGTACTCTCCTTGACGTTCAGGATTTCCGCGATCTGAGGGTAATCGAAGCGCTCGATGGTCCGCAGAACCAGGGCGACCTGCTGCTCCCGCGCCAGTTCGTGAATTGCAACCCAAAGCGCTGAAACGAGTTCCCGACTCATCATCTGAGCTTCGGGACTCTCTTCTACAAGCACCGCGTTCTGCTGGTTCATGTCCACAGCGACTTCGCGCGCCTTGGGCGACTTGCGGAGGTCCAGGACCAGGTTGGTGGCGATTCGCAGGAGCCAAGCCTTGAATTGCCCCTCGGGCGAATAGGAATCGATGCCGCGAAATGCGCGAAGAAAGGTCTCTTGGGTGATGTCTTCCGCGTCGGCGGCGTTGAGGGTCAGGCGGTAGGCGTACGCATAAACACGATCCCAATACGCCTCCACCAGCGCTTCTGCCGAGGCAGAATCGCCCTCCAGGTACCGGCGTACCAAGTCATCTTCTCTCAATTGTGTGCTCAGCGGCCGATCACCTCCGCTGTCCAAAGCCAAAACGGAAGGGCTGGCAAGTTGTTGGCCAAGATTGAAAAAGATTCTGCACAAGGGCATGGACAAAAATTGCAATGCCTTTTCGTGTCAGGTGTTGCAATATGGATCGCTTAAAAAGAAAAAGTGAATCCGGCATCGACCTGATGCCGGCCATACTCCTTGGTTTCACGCCGGGAGTCCTGGGATTCGTACGTATAACCCCAATTAAAGGAAAAGTGCTTCCAGACCTCGTAGTCGAAGCGGACCTCGCCCAGCAACCGGTGGTCGGTGCGGTGTTGCGCGGGGACGCCGCCCAGCACCTCCTGGGTCGAAGGGTAGTCGTCGCGCCGGTAGACGGCCTCCAGCTTGCCGTACAAGGCGCGCCAGAGCTGCGCGCGGTAGGCCAGGCGGACGCGCTGCGAGAAGCGCTTGGAGGCGCTCGCCTCGCTCCAGCGGTAATCCACGTTGCCGCGCAGGCGCAGTTCGTGGTCCCAGAGCGGCAACTGGCGGCGGTAGTCCCAGAAGAAGCTCGCCTTCGTCCCGCTCAGTCCCCGCGCGAGGCGGAAGAAGTCGCTGTCGCCCACGCGCAGGCCGAAGCGGACCTTGTCGGCGCCTTCTTTATACTGCGCGCTCATCTCCAGCGCGTGTTCGCGCTCGTAGCACTGGTAGTCGAGCTGCGCGTAGCGGAAGGTGTAGCGCAGGCGCAGTTCCTGGAAGGGGCCGACCTTGGGGAAGAGCAGCGCGAGGCTGGCGGCGTCCTCGAAGTAGTCGTTGTCGTGGACCTCCGGGTAATGCAGCCCGAAGTGCTCGCCGCCGAGCCAGAGGTGCAAGGCGTCGGTGCGCAGGACGCGCCCTTCGGCCAGGGCGTAGAGCTGGGTGAAGTAGTCCTGCTTGCCCGTGACGCTGTTGTCGTCGCCGGTGGTGATGACGCCGGTGTCGTAGCCTTCGAGGACGTCCAGCATCAGCCGGAACGGCTTGCCGGCCAGCGCGCTCGCCGCCGACCGCGCGGCGCGCTGCCACTCCGAGTCGCCCTTTCCGACGGCCGCGTAGGCTTCCTCGGCCTCGCGCGTCCGCCCCAGGCCTTCGAGGCTGGCTCCGACATAGTAGCGCGCCGCCTCGCCCCGGCCCGCGTCGTGCTCGGCGACGTAGCGCGACTGCTCCAGGGCTTCCTCGTAGCGTTTGGCCTTGAAGAGCGCCTTCGCCAGCATCCAGCGCCGGTAGGTGTCCTCCGGCTGAAGCGTGACCAGGGCCTCCCAGACCTCGGCGGCGCGGGCATATTCCTTCGTATCGTAGAGGCAGAAGGCAAGGAACTCCTGGGCCGCCGCGCCCCAGTCGTCCTGGCGCCTGGCGAGCGCCTCGAAGCGCGGCAGCGCCGCGGTGGGCTGGGCCTGGTTGTAGAGCGCCGCAGCCAACCCGAACTCGGCCGTGACCGAGTCGGGGTCCTTGTCGAGCGCCTCGCGGTAGGCCTTTTCGGCTTCGGGGTGCCGTTTGAGCTTGGCCAGGCACTGTCCGCGCCGTGTCTGCGCCTCGGCCCGGTCATGGCCCAGTTCCAGGGCCTTGTCGAAGCTGGCCAGCGCCGCCGTCCAGTCCTCCACTCCGTATTGCGCGCGCCCCAGGCGGTACCAGACCAGAGGTTCGGCCGGGAACTTCCGGCTGACCTGGGCGAGTCGCTCGACGGCCTGCGCGCCATCGGCCTCTTGAGCGGCGATCCAATCGGGGTCGGAGCGGAAAGCGTCTTCGGCACGGGAGGCTGCCGAGCAACAGGCCAGGAAGCAGCAGGCAACCGAGAGGAGGCGGAATGTCCAGTTTAAGCTGGGGGTTCTGGTCTGCATGGTCTCGCCGGCTCACGCGGTGGAGCGTTGGTACGAAGGCGTTGTATCAGACTTTTCCGACTTTCGGCAACCCAGGTAAGCAGGGCGCACCGGAATAAACGCGCCGCGGAGCCTGGGGGGTTCCAACGCATGGTCCTTACGTTCGTTATAGACTTGGAAGTCCGAAAGGTTCTCACGGGAGCACCGGGTTCGGCCAGCCTTTAACCATGCCTCAGCCAGATTCCAGCATCGGCATCCTGCACCCCGGCGTCATGGGTTCGGCCCTGGGCCAGGCGCTGCGCCAAGGCGGGCGAAGCGTGCTGTGGGCCTATGAATCGCGCTCCGAGGAGACCGCCGAGCGGGCCCGCAAGGCCGGGCTGCTCAACGCAGGGAGTTTGGCCGCGCTGGTCAAACGCTGCGAGATCCTGATCGGCGTCGTGCCCGCGGAGGCCGCGCACCCGGTCGCGATGGCCGTCGCGAAGCTGGGTTACAAAGGGCTGTACGTGGAAGCCAGTTCGGTCACGCCGGCCACGGCTTGCGCGATCGCCGCGACGATTCGGGCGGGCGGAGGCCGCCCGGTGGACGCCGCGATCGAAGGGCCTCCGCCGGAGGTCGTCGGGACCACGAAGCTGTACCTCTGCGGCCCGCACGCGGCCGAGGCCCTGGACGCGCTGAACGTCACGACCCTGCTGACGTTCCGATATCTGAACCTGCCGCTGGGCGGGGCTTCGGCCTTGAAGGGCCTCTTCATGGCGCACCGGAAGGGCGCGACCGCGCTGCTGGCTTCACTCCTCAGGTTCGACGAGATGAAGGATCGGCCGGAGGGCCCCGAAGCGACGAGCGATGGCCCCGTCAAGTTGACCGAGACCAGCTACTTCTCCTTCTCCAACGTGGACCTGTATCGCAAGCTGAGCACGGTGGAGTCGGCCGCCCGGCTGCCGGCCTTGAGCGTGGTCCTGAAAGCGCTTCAGGAGCATGCGCCGTAGCCGCAGCCCGTTGAAAAGAGAAGCGAACCCCCAAGCGGCGCTTCAGGCTCCGCCGGCCGGCTTGTAGAGGCCGCTGCGGCGGGTCATGTAGGCTTCGTATTCTGCGGCGAGGATGACTTCGGCGCGCGGGCGGCGGTTGGCCTCGCGGAAGCTGCCGATCTCGAAGGCGTGGACGCGCGGGCCGACCTTTTCGTCGATGACCATCATCGGCTCGTGGCGATTCCAGTCGAAGTCGATTTCCAGGAACTTGAAGTGGTGCGCGCGCGGGGCGCCGGCCTCGGACTTCGCGGGGGGCTGGGCGCCGGAGACGCGCAGGAGCCGGATGACGTAGCGCTCGCCGGCCTCCTCGTGCTTCTCGGCGACGTCGAAGACGATGAGCGGTTCGCGGGTGTTGCGGTCGCGGACGATCGAACCCAGGCTGAGGAAGAAGTTCTTGAGCGTCAGTTCCTTGAAGCTGCGGCGTTCGTCGCCGTCGGCGGGGCGCCAGCGGCGGGCGCTGGCTTCCTTGGCCTGGGGGCTGATCTGGACGGGGGAAGGTGAGGCGGCGGCCCTGGGCGACGGGGGTTGCTCTCGGCGGCCAGGCCGAGGCCGCGGGCGAGTTCCTGAGCGCCGAGTTCGAGGATGTCGGCGGCGAAGGAACTGAGGTTGGTCTCCTCATCCGCCTCGGCGGGCTTGGCCTCCTCCTTGTTTCCCTGGGCCTGAGCCTGGGCGCCGGCGAGGACCGGGGCCTTGGGCGGCTCGTCGGGATCGAGGTACGGGTTGGCCGAGTGGTCCTTCTCGGTGCTGAAGAGCGATTCGAGTTCCTCGGCGGCTTTGCTGGGATCGATGGGCTCGGCGGGCTCGCCCGGTTCGTCGCCGCCGGCGGGCTTCGGCACGGCGGGGACGATGGCGGTTGGGGCGCTGGTGAAGGGCGTGTGCTGCCCGACGAGGACCTCGGTGTGCCCGACCTTGGCGTAGCCGGCCTTGAGGAACTCGGCGACCTCCGGGGCGGGGTCGAAACGCAGGCGGTTGCCGCGCTCGTCGGGGAATTTGTCGAGGCGCAGCGTGCCGAGCCCCTCGAGGTTCACGGCGCCGCCCTGGGAGAGGGCTTCGACGATGCCCGCGACGGCCTCGGTGAGCAGCGCCTCGCAGATGCTTGCCGCCAGCCCCGAACGCTTGGCCAGGAACTGCGCCAGGTCCTTCTTGGTCATGGACGATCCTCGTGCCGGAGTGCGCCCAGGATACCAAAACCAGGGGCGCTCGGCGTCGTCCGATTTTGGCCGGCTACTGCTGCTTGGCGGCCGATGCCTGCAAACGTTTGCGGCTCCAGTAGCCGCTCAGGATGCGATCGACGCTCAGCGGGCCGGCGCCGCGCAGGAAGAGGCAGAGCGCCATGGCGAAGAGCGCGAGCTGAAACTCGATGCCCTTGAAGCCGTCGTGCCAGTGGACTTTGGTGATTGCGACGAACATCACGGCCATGATGCCGAGCGCGGAGAGGCGGGTGAGGAACCCGAAGGCCAGGCCCACTCCGCCTCCGAACTCGGCCAGCGCGGCGAGGAAGGCGAGCACGCCGGGCATGGGCAGTCCCATCTTCTCGATGCCCTCGGTGAACTGGGCCAGGCCGCCGAAGAGCTTGCCCTGGCCGTGGTAGATGAAGGTGGCGGCGAGGGACGCGCGGAGGGGCAGGTCGGACCATTCGAGCAGCAGGCGCCGCCAGCCGGAGAGGGTGGGGGTATCGGTGCTCATGAGTGTCTCCTGCCACCAAGAAGGCAATATGTAGGCAAACGTGCCAGATACGGTATAGTCCTGGAGGCGAGTTTCGCCAAGCATGGTATTCGTAGCACGGATGCGTGAGTATCTGCATGGCCATGACACGGGTTACGTTGGTTATTGTGGCCCTTGCGTTGGGCCTGGGTGCAAGCCTTGCGCGTAGCGGTGAAGCGCAATCTGACCGCGATCCTCTGAAGCGACTCAATGAACTTCTGCCCGAACTCGATTCGGACGACAGCTCGGCTCGGGATAGGGCGCGAGCATCCTTGGCTGAGCTGGTGTCGAATTACGGTGCCAGACTTGAGTCGGAATTGATCGCGCTTCGCAAAGATGCGTCCGCCGAAGTGGCGCTGTCGCTCGATCCCGAGATCAAGCGCACCGGCCGCATGCGGTTCGACGAACGTTTCTTTTCTTGGCTGCGGAAGAAAGGGTTTCCGGCGCTCAAGGATCGGCCGTTCGGAAGAGTGCTCACCTATCATAATGAAGTATCAGAGGACGATCAGAATCAATATTGGGTGGGATTCCTCCTTGCGCAAGAGGAGAAGGATATCAAGCTGACATTGGGACTTAGATCCTATTCTGCGGCCGGGGCTGATGGGTATTTGAAAGGGCTTCACTTCGAGAAATTGGATTTCCATGCTTTCTTGGAAAATGAATACGGGGAGACGAAGAGGGGAGAGGACATCACGCCGACTCGATACTTCAATAGATACGTGACCGATGTGATTTGGGATGTGCGACTTCTGCTTATTGCTTATCTTGCGCACGAGCGCGGCTGGTATGGGTTGAGTCACAGACTGATGGAGCGGGCCACTGAAGAGCACGAATATGGGCTCGTTAATCCTCCCCTGAATGCTGATGCGCGTCTACTATCCTTCAAATACGCGGTTGTTGGTGAGCTGACGGAAGGCAGTTATGGAGAAGGTCCCATAGGAGATTGTGCGAGGCCGGATGTGCCGCGTACGGAGATTCTGGCTCGTATTCATCGCATCCAGGCGCGATTCGCCGATCTCAAACTGTCGTACGCGGAAGAATACGCCAGCCTATTGGGAGCGATGATCGAGGAAGATCGCAGGCACGAAGCTTTGCCCAAGAGGGAATGGGCTGCCATGTCCAAAGCCGAGCAAATTGCGGAGCTAATCTACCAACTTCGCGACGAGTGCAATAACGGCCGATTTGGCGTTCGTACCTTCGCCATCCTATCGGCATTTGGTGACAAAGACTCTGCGGCGATTAAACTTGTGGGGATAGGTCGCCCGGCAGTGCCTGCTCTGATTCCCTTGCTTGAAGATAGGCGTCTTACGCGGTCCTGGACGGAAGGACGTACGGGTTGGAAAAAGGGCTTGGTGCGTTACGGCGACATGGCTTTGCAGATTATTGAGGCCATTGCGGGACAAAAATTCTATCAGGACGTCAGCCACCTGCGTGGCTCTGCCGAAGATATTGAGCTGGTAAAACGCAAGGTCAATGCCTGGTGGGTGGACGCGCAACCGGACGCCGCGGCGAACGAGCAAGCCGAATAATCTGAACCCTTCGCTCTACAGCCACTCCAGATGCAGGAGCGCGCTGAGGGTCTTGGCGTCGCAGATGCGCCCGGCGCGGACGGCTTTGCGGACCTGCGCGGGCGTCATCGGTCGCGGTTCGATGTGCTCGTCCTCGTCCTGCGCGGCGGTCCTGGGGTACAGGTCCCAGGCCTTGAAGAGCACGATCCGCTCGCTGCAGAAGCCCGGCGCGGTGAAGACCGCGCCCAGCTTCCTCCATTTGCGCGCGGCGAAGCCGATCTCTTCGATCAGTTCGCGCTTCGCGCAGGCGGCCGGCGGCTCGCCGGGTTCGAGCGTGCCGGCGGGGATTTCGAGGAGCCAGCGCCCGACGGAGCCGCGGAACTGCCGGATCAGCAGGAGGCGGCCCTTGGTGTCGAAGGGCACGATGGCCACCGCGCCGGGGTGCGCGATGGTGTGCCGTTCGAAGGCGCGCCCATCGGGCCCGCGCCAGGTGTCCGCGCGCAGGTCGAAGACGCGGCCCTTGAAGAGGCGCTTGCTGCGGACAAGTTTGAAGTCCATGCGGCCGGTTTCCGTTCGGAAGTCAATCCACGACGCCGCAGCCGCAGGCTTTCAGCGCCTGGTGCAGGCTGGTGGCGAGGTGCTGTTCGTCGCGCGTGACCACGCCATCGGCGACGAGGGTCTGGAGGCATTCGGCGAAGATCCGGTAGTGCACGCCGCGGACTTCGTCCTCGGAGAGGCCGTACTCCTTGCGGAACTTGCGCAGGGCTTCGACCTCCTCGCGGGTGACCTGCATGTCGGCGAGGACCTCGAGGACGCGCTTGCGGTAGGCCTCCTGGGCTTCGTTGGCGGTCTCGGCGACGCCGAGCTTGCGGCTTTCGTCGCCGACGCGGACGGCGACGGGCCGGCGGGGCGTGAAGGTCTCGCTGGCGTCGGCGACCTTGGTGATCAGGCCCAGGTGGAAGAAGCGCCAACCGGGATCGGGGTCGAGCTGGTAGGCCTTGACCATCACGCCGGCGGGGGTCTCGGTCACGGCGTACGGCTCGACGAGGCGGACCCTCTCTTCTCCGGCGAGCGCCGAGTAGTAGCTCAGCTTGAGCGTGGTGCGGTTGTAGGCCGCCTTGAGGATGGTCTTGAGGCGGGCCTTGTCTTCGGGCGTGAGCATGGCGGATCTCCAGAAAGCCGGAGTTCAGTGTACTCCCGGCGAGGAACGCCTTCAAAGTCCAGATGCTTGAGCCCGTCGCTCCATGGCCGCGCGGGCGCGGACGTGGTTGGATGAAGGCGAGCCGGGAGAACCACGACATGTCCATGAACCACGCGCTGAGCCACGAAGAACTCGAACGCTTCCACCGCGACGGATACCTTGGGCCGTACGCCCTCTGCGCGCCGGCGGAGATGCTTACGCTTTGCGAACGGATGGAACGCGGCGTGTTGACCCGCCCGGGTACTTGGGGCCGCAACGTCGAGCAGATGCGGCACCTGGACGCCGAGGAGGTGCGGGAGCTGGTGGCGCACCCGGCCATCGTGGGACGGCTGCAGGGGCTGTTCGGCCCGGATTTGCTGTGTTGGCGGAGCAATTTTTTCTACAAGGCGCCCGGCGGGAAGGAAGTGCCGTGGCACCAGGACGCGGAATTCTGGCAGCTCGATCCGCCGGTGAACGTGACCGCGTGGCTGGCGCTGGACGAAGTGACGGCCGAGAGCGCCTGCGTGCAGCTCATCCCGGGCAGCCATAAGAAGATTCTGCCGCACGTGAAGGCCGGCGAGGAGATGCTCTTCGACAAGATGGCCGAGCTGTCGCAGGTGCCGGTCGAACAGGCCGTGGACATGGTCCTGCGCCCGGGCGAATTCTTCATCTTCAACGAGCGGATCCTGCACCACTCGGAGGCGAACCGCTCGGCGCGCACGCGGAAGAACATGGTGATCCGGTATTCGCTGCCGTTCGTCCACATCCCGCCGCTGTACGAAGGGCATCAATTGCTGATGGTCAGCGGCGAGGACCGCTTTGGGCTGAACGCGACGGTGCGGCTGCCCGAGCCCGCGCACGCGTAAGGTTTCAGACGGCGGCGCCTTCGGGTATTTCGCTCATCGTTTCGCGGATGAATTCCACGTCGTCCGGGGTCAGCGCCCGGCCGCAAGCGGCAAGGCTGCCCTGGACCTGCCGCGCGTTGCGGAAGCCGGGGATGACGCAGGCCACGCGGGGCTGGGCGAGGACGTAGTTCAGAGCGGCGGCGGCCAGGTCTTCGGGGGTCGGGCCGAAGCGGGCTTTCAGTTTTTCCAGCTTGGGCTTGAGTTCGGCGAGGGCCTCGGGAGTGAAGGCTTTGGATGCCGCGCGCTGGTCGCCGGACTCGAATTTAACCTCGGCGCCCGAGCCGAATTTATCGAGCAGCCGCCCCTGCGCGAGCGGGCCGAAGGCGACGAACGAGAGGCCGTGCGCCTCCATCAGCCGGTTGACGCGGGAGCCGGGCCGGACGAAGCGGTCGCGAAGCGCGTTGGCGCCGCCCTGCAGGACCTGCGGGCGGACGATGGGCACGAGGCGCTCGAAGGCCTCGGCCGAGTAGGCGGATTGCCCCTTCAGGCGCACCTTTCCTTCCTGCACCAGGCGGTCCATGACCTCGACGGCGCCGTGCAGGTAACGGTCGCCGGGTCCGAAGTCGGCATGATGGAAATAGTACACGTCGAGGTATTCGCGACCCAGGTTGATCAGGGACTGCTCGCACTGGTGCCGGATGTGTGCGGGTTCGTAGGCGTGTTCGGCGGTGCCGGCGAAGTGGCCGACCTTGCTGGCAAGCACGAAGCGGCTGGCGTCGAGGCCCAGGCGGCGGAAGGCGCGGGCGAGCACGCGCTCGGCGCGCCCGTTGCCGTACTGGTCGGCGTTGTCGAAGTGGTTGACGCCGCGGTCTACGGCCAGTTTGACGGCGGCAAGGACCTCGTCCTCGTCGATCTCCGCCCAGCCGTCGGGCTTGCCGCCGACCCAGTTGGGCCCGCCGAGGGTGCAGCAGCCGAGGCTGATCTCCGAGACGCGCACGCCGGACGAACCGAGCGGCCTGTAGTTCATGGGGTAACGCTCCGCGCGTGAAGCCGGTTCAAGTCAGCCGACGCAAGTGACGTAGGACTTGTAGACGCGCACGCCTCCCGAATCGCGTTCGATCCGTTCACGCTGCGCCTTGGGCGCAAAATCCAGGCGCTCCTTGCCCAGTCCGCGCAGGATACCGCGTTCCACCAGAGAAAATTCATCGGCATTTTGCCGGTTGAAATTCATCGGCTGCTTCAGCCGCGCGTGGGTGTTCATGATGATGCGGGGAACGCGCAGCGCGTTGCGGGAGCCGGCGTGGAGCATAAAGGGATGGATAAGGTAGACGTCGCCGACCTCGCCGACGATCTCCATGAAGTCGCTGCACTGAGAGAGGAACTTGGAGATCAAAGGCGGGGTGAACATGCCGCTGCGGTCGCCTTCGGGGTGTTCGGCGAGGTAGCGGGCGACGACCCCGACCGAGTCGCAGGCCAGGAACGTCCCGCCGCCGCGGGGCTGGCTGTCGGACCAGAGCGTGAGGGTCTGGAGCCCGACTTCGAAGGAGTCCAGGAAGCGCACATACCAGCCGCCGTCGGCATGCCAGCCGGCGGAGGGATTCTTCCATTCGGCACCGGCGCCGGCGGCCTCGGCGGGGGACTGCCAGTTTCGTTCGTCGTCCTCGGAGCCGAAGTTGACGCGGAAGTGGTCGGCCCAGCCGCAGAACCACATGCGCTCCTCGCCGCCGAGAATTTCGCAGATCGCGCCGTGAGCGCGCGGGGCGAAGGCCTTGATGTCGATCTTCTGCGAATCGGGGAGCTGGATGAAGGGCAGCTTCCAGGTGGAGCGATCCTGGGGTCGTATCCCAGGCGCTTCCAGATCCCATCGACAAAGGGCTTGGCCTGCTCGCGAGAAAAGGCGCCCTTGATGACGCAGAATCCTCGGGTCAGGAAGCTCTCCACCTGCTCGTCGGTGAGGAATTCGTAGCGGCGCATGGCGGGTTCTCCAAGGGTTGGCGAATCGTTCGAGTCGAGGGAACCCTACCCGACTCGGCCCGGCGGCGACATGATCCGGGGTACGGTGGGCATGGCAAATTCTACGGATTGAGCGGAAGGGATGTTTCGCGGGATATGCGCCTCGCGGGCGAAATTCATGGTAACGCGCTTGGGAGCGCACACGTGCTTGACGGGCGGGGTTACGGGCTGAATGGATTTTTATACGCTTCCCGCAGGGCGTTGGGCGGCGTGCCCACCAGGCGCTTGAAGACGCGGCTGAAGAGGAAGCGGTCGGGATACCCGACTTCTTTTGCGATTTCCTTGACCGATTTTTCGGTGGCAAGGAGCAGTTCGCGCGCCACGGCCATCCTGCGCTGGCGCACGTATTCCATGGGCGGTTTACCCATTCTGCGCCGGAATTGAGTGCTGAAATGGTTGGGGCTGAGGTGCATCAGCTCGGCCAGTCCGGCGACGTCGAGCGGTTCGGCCAGGCGCGCTTCGATGTGGCTGAGGACGGCGGCGAACTCGCTGAGCGGGTCCAGGAGCGGTTCGGGCCCGGGCGTCTTGAGCGGCTCGGGCACGGCGGCGGCGAGCCGGAGGACCTCGGCGAGGAGCAGGAGCATGGAGCCGCGGATCGCCAGGCGCTGAGCGAGGGCGGGGTCGCGGTAGGCTTCGAACTCCAGCGCGAGCTGGGCCAGCAGCCGTTCGAGGGCGCGGCGGTCCTGGAGGCGGAGGCGCATGCGGAAGGGCAGGCGCAAGGGGCGGAGGAGGTCGTGGCGGCCCGCGCCGTGGATGGTGAAAAGGATGTTGTAGACGGTGGTCGCGTGCTCGGGGTCGCCGTCGGCGAGGTAGGCATGGCCGGACTTGAGGAAAAAGAGGTCGCCCGCATCGGCGTCCAGGCGCACGCCTTCGCACTCGAACATGCCCCTGCCGCGCATGAAGTAGAGCAGGACGTTGTGCTTCATCGGGGACGGGCGCAGGCCCCAATCGCGGGGGTAGTGGCGCAGCCCGCAGCGCGCGACATCCACCGACAAGGTCTCCGAGGGGTCGCCGATCTGCGCGGGGAGCGTGCTCATTTTGGCGCGTGCTCCAAGGGGAATTCCAGGGTCTGCGCGCGGGCGCGTATCGTGCGGCGGCGCTTTCGAACCCTAATTAACGCTTCGAATCTCGAAAAAAGCAACGGGCTTCAGAAGCGGACCTCGGCCGGCATGCGGGCAACGAGGACGGATTCCTGTCGGAAGCGGCGCTTGTAGGCGTCCACGATCGCGCGGAGCCTGGCGTCGGCCTCGGCCGATGGCGGGTGAAAGAGGATCAGGAGCTTGGAGGGTTCGCGGGCGAGGCGGCCGTCCTGTGCGAGGTACTGGCCGTAGGCGTCCAGCACCGTGAGGCCGTCGCGGAAACGCGGGGTGATTTCGGCATCGAGGAAGCCCTGCCAGTCCGCGTCGCTCACGCGGCCGCCGGCGGGGACGTTCAGCCCGAAGTAGCATTCGGTGCGGACCCAGGCCTTGCCGGCGGCCGGGGCCTGGACGGGCGCGGGCTGGACCTCGCGCCCGCGATCGTCTTTGCAGCCCAGGGCCAGTACGGGGAGCAGCAGGACGGCGGCGGCGAGGCGGGCGCGGCGGCGCATGGGAGGCTCCTTGGAGTGTGAAGCGCGGATTCTAACGGGCGGCGGGGGCGTGGGTGTCGAGAAAGGGGGAAGACGCTGCTCGGGCCACTCAGGCGCGCTCGCGGAGGCGTCGATCGAGGGCCTCGAGTTCTTCGCGCAGTTCGCCCGGGAGGCGCGCGCCGAAGCGGTCGTAGTGCTTGCGGATCGCGGGGAGGTCCTTGAGCCAGGCCTCGCGGTTGCAGTTGAGCAGGACCTCGAGGTCGGCGGGATCGACCTCCACGCCGTCGACATCCAGCGCATCGCGGGTAGGCAGGCGCCCGATGGGGGTATCGACGGCCTGGGCGCGGCCTTCGCAACGTTCGATGATCCACTTGAGCACGCGGCTGTTCTCGCCGTAGCCGGGCCAGAGAAACTTGCCGGTCTCGTTCTTGCGGAACCAGTTGACGTAGTAGATGCGCGGGAGCTTGGCGGGGTCGGCCTGGCGCCCGAGTTCGAGCCAGTGGGCGAAGTAGTCGCCCATGTGGTAGCCGCAGAAGGGGAGCATGGCGAAGGGATCGAAACGCAGTTCGCCGACGTTTCCGGTCGCCGCGGCGGTCCGTTCGCTGCTCATGATGGAGCCGAGAAAGGTCCCGTGCCGCCAGTCGAAGGATTCGTTGACGAGGGGCATGACGGAGGCGCGGCGGCCGCCGAAGAGGATCGCGCTGACGGGGACGCCGCGGGGATCCTGCCAGTCGTCGGCGATGACGGGGCACTGGCGGGCGGGGGCGGTGAAGCGGGCGTTGGGATGCGCGGCGGTGCGCCCGCAGTCGGGGGTCCAGGGCCGGCGGAGCCAGTCGACGAGTTTGAGCGGGGGCTGCTCGGTCATGCCCTCCCACCAGACGTCGCCGCCGGGGGTGAGGGCGCAGTTGGTGAAGATGCAGTTGGCATCGAGGGTGCGCATGGCGTTGTAGTTGGTTTCGTAGCTGGTGCCGGGGGCGACGCCGAAGAATCCGGCTTCGGGATTGATGGCGTAGAGCCGGCCGTCGGCGCCGAACTTCATCCAGGCGATGTCGTCGCCGAGGCATTCCACCTTCCAGTGGGGAAGGGTGGGAATGAGCATGGCGAGGTTGGTCTTGCCGCAGGCGCTGGGGAAGGCCGCGCAGACGTAGTGCGCCTTTCCGCCGGGAGGCGTGATCTTGAGGATCAGCATGTGCTCGGCGAGCCAGCCTTCGTCGCGGGCCTGGGCGCTGGCGATGCGCAGGGCGTGGCACTTCTTGCCCAGGAGCGCGTTGCCGCCGTAGCCGGATCCAAAGGAGAGGATCTCGCGGGTCTCGGGGAAATGGCAGATGTATTTGTTCTGGGCATTGCAGGGCCAGGACAGGTCGGGCTGGCGGGGCTCGGCGAGGGGGTGGCCGACGGAATGGAGCCCGCGGACGAAGGGGCCGTCTTCGCCGAGGTACTTGAGGACGCGGCTGCCGACGCGGGCCATGATCTGCATGTTGGCGACGACGTAGGGGCTGTCGGTAAGCTGGACGCCAATCTTGGCGATATGGGAGCCGACGGGGCCCATGCTGTAAGGGATCACGTAGAGGGTTCGCCCGCGCATGCAGCCGCTGAAGAGTTCCTTCAGCCGGGCGCGCATCTTGTCGGGGGCTTCCCAGTGGTTGGTGGGGCCGGCGTCGGATTCCTTCTCGCAGCAGATGAAGGTGCGGTCCTCGACGCGCGCGGTGTCGGCGGGGTCGCTGCGGGCGAGGTAGCTGTTGGGGCGGTAGGTGGGGTTGAGCTGCACGAGGGTGCCGGTGTCCATCATAAGCCGGCAGAGTTCGCGGAACTCGCCCTCGGAGCCGTCGCACCAGCGCACGGCGTCCGGCTTGCACAACGCGACGACCTCTTCGAGCCACTCGTTCAAGCCGCGATGCAGGGTCATGTCGTCGGAGTGTCCTTCCGCGCGCAGGCGGACCGCAGAGAATAGAGGTACGGCGGCGAGTCGCCCGCGCTGCGCGCGCCTTCAACGGCCCGCCGCCGTCCTGCCGGTTGCGCTGACGTTAACGACAGCGCGTGACGGCAGCAACGGCATTTCATCCGCGCCGGGCGGCGAGCCTCTCCAAGGCCTTGGCGTTGAGGACGTCCGGGCCGCCGAGTTGGAGAGTCAGCGGGAGCGCCGGCTCCTCGGCGCTCAGGCCTTCCAGGTTCAGGCGGCGCGAATCGACGAAGAGGTCGGGCCAGGCCTCCAAGCCTTCCTTCTTCAGGTATGCGACGACCAGATTGGGGAGCGGGATCCGTCGCGCCAGCACGTCCTTGCTCACCAGGATCGGCACGTCGAGCTGGAAGGGCTCGCCGGCGCCGGCCTGGCAGGTGAGCTTGAGGCGGAAGCCGGTGGTAAGCCCCTGCGGCGTCTCGTCGAGCACCTTCAGGAGAGTCAGTTCCATGGGCGCCTCCTTCCAAAATTCGCCAGAAGCGATTATGCCCCGCGCGGGGCGGATGGGAACCCCTTAGCTTAGAGTGCGTCCCCAAACGACTCGCGGCCGTCTTCGGGCGGCGGACTTCGCGCAGCGTCGTTGGCCTGCTCGCCGTAGGCGCGGTCCCGATATGCTCCCTCGGCGCGCCTCGATCCGGGATAAAATGCCCGGCGCATTGGGCCAGTTACTTCCGCGGCACGGTACTGAGGCTCGAAAGAGGCGGGCCGGAAAATGTCGATTGTCAGCCGCGCGGCCGATCCGTATCATGGTCCGCTGCACGCAGCTTAACCTTGCACATGCCATACGGTTGTCGGAATAGAAGAGGCGCCGGCCCGCTTGGCATGCGCCTTGTCCAGCCTTCGCGGGAAACTTCCCAAAGGACCGGAACCACGGTGGAGATACTCAAGGGCATTCCGGTCTCGCCGGGGGTGTATATCGGCGAAGCGTTCCTCTCCGAGGGCGAGGACGTGCGCATTCCCATGCGTACGGTCGCGCCGGAGGCGGTGGCGGCGGAGGTGAAGCGCTTCGAGGACGCGTGCCTGAAGGTCAGCAGTGATCTGGATACGCTGCGCGGCGTGACCGAGTCGCAACTCGGTTCGAACATCGCGGGGATCCTCTCGGTGCAGACGCAACTGCTGCGCGATCCGTCGCTGCGGCAGAAGATCAACGTGCGGATCTCCGAGCAGAAGCACACGGCCGAGTACGCGGTGGCGAAGACGCTGCGCGAGTTGGCCAAGCTGATGGGTTCCAGCGCCAACCAGCTCATCAAGGAGCGCAGCAGCGACATCGTGGACCTGGAGAAGCGGGTGCTGGCGGAGTTGCTGGGGGAACATAAGGAAGACCTGGCGCACCTGAAGCGTCCGGTGGCGCTGATCGCGCACGACCTGGGTCCGTCGCAGACGGCGGCGCTGGACCGGACGAAGGTGAAGGCCTTCGCGACGGACGTGGGCGGACGGACGAGCCACACCTCGATCCTGGCGCGGGCGCTGCAGATTCCGGCGGTGGTGGGGCTGGAGACGATCAGCGCGGACATCACCGGGGGCGAGACGATCATCATCGACGGGAACCGCGGGATCGTGATCCTGCGCCCGGACGAGCGCACGCTGGCGCGATACCGCAAGCTGCAGGCGGAATTCGAGGATTTCGAACGGAAGCTGATCCAGGACAAGGACCTGCCGGCCGTCACGCGCGACGGGGTCGAGGTCCGGGTGATGGCGAACATCGAGTTCCCCGAGGAAGTCGGCGACGCGATCGAGAAGTACAGCGCGGCGGGGGTGGGGCTCTTCCGCACGGAGTTCCTGTACCTGAAGAGCGGGGTGATGCCGTCGGAGCAGGACCACTACGAAGCGTACCGCTGGACGCTTCAACGCCTGGGCGGGCGCCCGCTGGTGATCCGCACCTTCGACCTGGGGGCGGACAAGATCGACCCGGCGTACGCGATCTCGGAGCACAATCCGTTCCTTGGGCTGCGCAGCATCCGGGTCTCGATGAAGCGCCCGGAGAATTTCCGCCTGCAGGTGCGCGCGATTTTGCGGGCCTCGGCGCTGGGCAAGGTGCGGCTGCTGCTGCCGATGATCTCGTGCGTCGAAGAGCTGCGCTGGGCGCGCGGGGTGGTGGAGGAGATCAAGGCGGAGCTGCTGGAGTCGAAGACGTCCTTCGACGAGCGGATCGAGGTCGGGATCATGATCGAAGTGCCCGCGGCGGCGATGCAGATCAGGACGCTGGCTCGGGAGTGCGATTTCCTCTCCATCGGGACGAACGACCTGATCCAGTACACGCTGGCGGTGGACCGGGGGAACGAGCACGTGGCCCACCTGTTCACGCCCTCGCACCCGGCGATCCTGGCCCTGGTCTCGATGGTCGTCGAGGCGGGGCGCGAGGCGAACGTGCCGGTGGCGATGTGCGGGGAAATGGCCGGCGACCCGATCTACGTCCCGCTGCTGGTCGGGATGGGCCTGACGGAGCTGTCGGTCACGCCGAAGCTGGTGCCCGAGGTGAAAACGATCGTGCGCGCCGCGCCGCTGGAGACCTTCCGCGCGCTGGCGGGCGAGGCCATGAAGATGGTGGAGGTGGCCGAGATCGCGGACTTCCTGCGCGAGAAGCTCGACGAACTGCTTCCTCCGGGGAGCAAGTTCGGCGGGATGGGGTAGGCGGGAACGAAGCCCAGCCGCGCGGCTTCATGGCCATGCATCCTTTTTTAGGAGAGACCCATGCTTGAGAAGAATCCCATCGGGATCCGCAACGGGTGCTTGAAGGCGGATTGGCGCGAGGCGTTCGCGGTGGCGAAGGAGGTCGGCGCGGAGTGCCTGGAGCTGGATGTGCCGCGGGAATTCGAGGGCTTCCCGCTCTACGCGGCCGCGGGGCGCGAGGAACTGAAGCAACTCGAAAAGGCGAGCGGCGTGCGGCTGGTCTCGATGTGCCTCGGGGCGTTCTGGGGGCACAGCCCTTCCAATCCGGACGCGAAGGTTCGCGCGACGGCGGCGAAGCTGCTTGCCGAGACCATCGCCGGCTGCGAGGCCATGGGCATCCCGTACATCCTCGCGCCGCTCACGCACCACGACGGGCTCGGCGTCGAGGAGCAGCGCGCCGGGTGGCGGGAGGTGCTGGGGCAGACCGCGCCCAAGCTGAAAGGCGCCAAGGTCCAGGTCGGGCTGGAGCTTTGCGCGCGCGACTTCGCGCACTCGGCGCAGGACGCGCTGGCGCTTCTCGATGCCGTGCAGGCGCCCGCGAACCTGGGGGTGTACTTCGACACGGCCAACGGGATGGGGCGCGGGCACAAGCCGCAGGAGGAGATCCCGGTCCTGTCCAAGGCGCGGCGGCTGACGATCGTGCACATCAAGGACACCAAGGGGAACCATCTGGGCGAGGGCGAGGTGAATTTCGCCGCGGTGAAGAAGACGCTGGAGGCGGCCCGGTACGCGGGCCCGTTCGTGCTGGAGACGCCGGCGGGGGACGATCCGAAGGCCAGCGCGAAGCGGAACCTGGAGTTCACCAAGCAGCTTTTTCGCTGAGTACCGCGCGTGGCACCGAGTCGAGGGCCGGACGATGAACGCGAAGATCGCGCGCGACCGCGAGGCCGGCCTCGCGGTCCTGAAGCCTGACGCGAAGGACCTCGAACGCGGCTTGGCGCTGCACCGGGAAGGCCCGGTCATCGAGTCCTACGGCTTCGTGCCGATGGGCTCCCCGGATCGCGCGACCGCGCTCAAAGCGCTCGACGAAGGGATGCCCGCCGTCGCGTTCGACGACCTGCTGGAGGAGATGCGGCAGACGCGGGTGGTCCACGACCCGGAAGAGCGCGCGGAGGCGCTGGAGGCGTGGGAGGCCAGCGGGCTGCACGGACTGCTGCTCTGCGCGGGGCAGGAAGACGCGACCCCCGAGCGGCTCCTGCAGCGGATGGCGCGGTACACCTACATGCTCGACGGCCTGCGCGAGCATCTCGTGCGCGCGCTCTCGGCCGAGGACATCGAGGCGGCGCGAAAGGCGGGGAAGCGCGCGGTGGTGCTGACCTGCAACGCCGTCCCGCTGGCCAACCGCTGGGTCTACGAATACGACGAGCTGTACCCGCTGCGCCTGTTTTACCAGCTCGGCGCGCGGATGATGCACCTCTGCTACCAGCGGCGCAACGCGATCGGGGACGGCTGCGGCGAACCCGGGAACGCGGGGCTGAGCGAGTTCGGGAAGGCCGTGGTGCGGGAGATGAACCGGCTGGGGGTGCTGGTGGACCTGGCGCACTCCGGCTGGCGCACCTGCCTGGAGGCGGCGCGGGCCTCGACGCGGCCGGTCGTGGTGAGCCACTCCGGCGCGCACGCGCTGAACGCGCACATCCGTCTGAAGCCCGACGAGGTGATCAAGGCGGTGGCGGAGACGGGCGGATACGTCGGCGTGGTGGCGATCCCGCATTTCCTGGGGCGCAGCGGGGACCTCAACGCGCTGCTGGACCACGTCGCATACATCGCAAAGCTCGCCGGCCCCGACCATGTGGCGATCGGGACGGATGTCTCGTACACGACGCAGGCCTGCGAGAAGGCCTTCGAAGGCTGGCCGCCGCACAAGTCGCCGCCGCGCTGGTACAGCCTGTGGCCGGCGGGCTCGAAGCCATCGGAAGGGAAGTACGAGCCGTGGCAGCGGCAGAGCCTCTCGTGGACCAACCGTCCGCTCTTCACGGTGGGACTGGCGCAGCGGGGCTTCAAGGACGAGGAAATCCGCAAGATCATCGGCGGCAACGTGCTGCGGGTGCTGCGCGAAGTCCAGAAGGACACAAGCCCGACCTGGCGCGCCTGGAAGCCCTGAGCCCATAGGCCGCCGCCGGCGAACCCCGGCTATCCACTGGCTCCAAAAGGGGTTCAATCGAAGCCGCCTGCCATTCCTGCGTCTACTTACAAGCGTTATACTGCGGACCTTGCCGAAGCGGGTGGGGCCACCCTTCCGGCGCCTCGGGGAGGCCGGGGGTCCATTTTTTCTCGAAGGGGAGCTAGGGAGTACGATGAGCGCCATCGACGTGCAACAGATCAAGGCCGAAGTGGACCGCTGCGCCGAGACGGTCGAGCAGGTGCGGGCCGAGGTGCGGAAGGTGCTGGTCGGGCAGGACGAACTGCTCTCGCGGCTGCTGATCGCGCTGCTGACCGGGGGCCACATCCTGCTCGAAGGCGTGCCGGGGCTGGCGAAGACGACGGCGATCAAGGCGCTGGCGGCGGCGGTCAACGCGCGCTTCCAGCGAATCCAGTTCACCCCGGACCTGCTGCCCGCGGACCTGATCGGGACGCTGATCTACAACCCGCGGGAAGGCTCGTTCAGCACCAAGAAAGGCCCGATCTTCGCCAACCTGATCCTCGCCGACGAGATCAACCGCGCGCCGTCGAAGGTCCAGTCGGCGCTGCTGGAGGCGATGCAGGAGCGGCAGGTCACCATCGGCGACGAGACCTTCGCGCTGCCCGAGCCGTTCCTGGTCCTGGCCACGCAGAACCCGATCGAGCAGGAGGGCACCTATCCGCTGCCGGAGGCGCAGGTGGACCGCTTCATGCTGAAGGTGGTGGTGAGCTACCCGAGCAAGGCCGAGGAACGGAAAGTGGTGGACCTGGCGCTGAACGAGTCGGCGCGGCAGGCGAAGGCGGTGCTGGCGCCCGAGAGGATTCTCGAGATGCAGGCGCTGGTGCGGCGCGTGTACATGGACGACAAGGTCCGCGACTACGTGCTGGAGCTGGTCTCGGCCACGCGCGACCCCGAGAGTTACAAGCTGGGCGAGTTGAAGAACCTGATCGACTATGGCGCCAGCCCGCGCGCCTCGATCTACCTGTGCCTGGCCGCGCAGGCCGCGGCGTTCCTGGCCGGACGGGGCTTCGTGACGCCGCAGGACGTGAAGGATGTCGCCTACGACATCCTGCGCCACCGCGTGATCCTGAGCTACGAGGCGGAGGCGGAGGAGATCACGCCGGAGCACGTCGTCCGGAAGGTGCTGGACTCGGTGCCTGTACCTTAACTGCTGGATCGAGGATCGCGGTACGGGGACTGAGTAAAGGGCAAAGAGAAGGCACGCATGGCTGAAGCTGACGTTTCCGAACTGCTGCGCGAGGTCCGCCAGGTCCAGATCGTGGCGAACCGGCTGGTCAACGACCTGCTGGCGGGCGAGTACCTCTCGACCTTCAAGGGCCGGGGCATGGTCTTCGACGAGGTGCGCGCGTACGTGCCGGGGGACGAGATCCGGACGATCGACTGGAACGTTACGGCGCGGACGGGCGAGGCGCACGTGAAGCGCTTCTGCGAGGAGCGCGAGCTGACGGTGCTCTTCGCGGTGGATGTTTCGGCCTCAGGGATGTTCGGGAGCCAGCGGCGCAGCAAGCTGCAGACGGCGGTGCAGGTCGCGGCGGTGCTGATGTTCAGCGCGCTGAAGAACAACGACAAGGTGGGGCTGGTCACGTTCGCGCAGGAGGTGACGCAGTACGTCCCGCCGCGGAAGGGGCGCGGAGCGGTGCTGCGGCTGATCCGCGATCTTCTGGCTGTGGAGCCGCGGCGCGAGGCGACGGATCTGGGCGCGGCGCTGGAGTTCATCGGGCACGTGCAGCGCCGCCGCGCGGTGCTGTTTGTGATGAGCGACTTCATGGGGCCGGACTGTTCGCGCGCGCTGCGGCTGGCCAACCGCCGGCACGACGTGATCGCCGTGACGCTGAGCGACCCGCGCGAGCTGGAATTTCCCGACGTCGGCTTCGTGGTCCTGGAAGACGCGGAGACCGGCGAGGTCTGCGAGGTGGACACGCGGCACCCGCGCGTGCGGCGGCTTTTCGCCGAGCGCGCGGCGCGGCGCGAGGCGGGCCTGGCCGAGACGCTGCGGCGGAGCGGGATCGACCGCATGGAGATCCGCACCGACCGCCCCTACGCTCAGAGCCTGCAGCGCTTTTTCAAGATGCGGGAGCGGCGTTTCCGATGAGGCGCGCGGCGGCCTGGAGCCCCGGCCTGGCGCTGCTGCTCCTCGCGGGCTGCGGCGGGCCGGGCGAGGCGCCGGAAGGCGCGTCGGCCGAGGCGGAGGCTCGCGAGACGCTGGTGAAGGAGGCCGAACGCGGGCCGGTGAAGCTGAAGGCGACGCTGGCGCCGGCCAAGCCGCGGCTCTCCGATTACGTGACGCTGCTCCTGGAGATCCGCGCGGAGCCGGAGGTGGAAGTCCACCCGCCGTCGTTCTCGAAGGCGCTGGGGGATTTCCTGATCCACGACTTCCACGAGCTGCCGGCGGCGCTGGAGGACGGGCAGCCGGTGCGGCGGCTGGAGTACGAGCTGGAGCCGGCCTTCGCCGGGCCGCACCTGATCCGCGCGCTGGCGGTGGACTTCACCGATCGTCGCGCGGGCTCGGAGGGGGACGGCAAGACCTTCCGCGTCGAGTTGGATCCGCTGGAGGTCCCGGTTTCGTCGAGCTTCGCCGACGGCCCGCCGGATCTGGCGAAGCTGGAGCCGATGCGCGAGCCGGTCGGGCTGCCCGCGCCGCCGAGCCGCGCCTTGTGGCTGGCCTGCGCGGGCGCGGGCGTGGCGGGGCTGGCCGCGCTGCTGATCCTGCTGCGGCGCAAGCGCGCGGCGGAGACGGAGCGGCGGCGCTCGGCGGAGGAGGTCGCCTACGACGCACTGAACGCGCTCAAGGGCGAGCGGCTGCCGGAGCAGGGGCGCTTCGCGGACTTCTACGTGCGGCTGACCGGCATCGTGCGGCGCTACATCGAGGCGAAGACGGGGATCCGCGCGCCGGAGCAGACCACGGCGGAATTCCTGCGCGCGACGGCCGGCGACGCGCGCTTCGATCCGGAGCAGAAAGACCGGCTGCGGCGTTTTCTCGAGGCCAGCGACCTGGTGAAGTATGCGGCGCAGCGCCCGCGCACGGAGGAGCTCGAGGACGCCTTCGAACGCGCGCAGCAGTTCGTGGGGCTTTCGGGCGGGCGCGGTTTGTGGGTCGAGGCCAAGGCGCCTGAGCCGGCGGACGCCGCGTAGGCGCGAGGATAGGAGCAAGGGTTGTTCGAGCACTGGCCGAGTTTCCGCTCGCCCGAACTGCTGGCGCTGGCGCCGGCGGCGGGGCTGGCCGTCTGGTACGCCTCGCGGCGCGCGGCGCAGCCGGCGGCGGTCTTCTCGAGCGTCGCCGACGTGCGCGGCCTGCCGGTCACGCTGGCGCAGCGGGCCAGGCGCGCGCAGCCGTGGCTGCGCGCGGCGGCGCTGGGCTTCCTTGTCGTGGCGCTGGCGCGCCCGCAGCAGGGCATCGTCGAGACGCAGGTTCACGCGGAAGGCATCGCGATCGAGGCGGCGCTGGACACGTCCGGCTCGATGGAGGCGCTGGACTTCCAGCTCGGCGGGGCGGAGGCCTCGCGCATGGAGGCGGTGAAGCGCGTCTTCATCGAGTTCGTGGAGGGAGACGCGGAGGCCGGGCTTTCCGGGCGGCCGGATGACCTGATCGGGCTGGTGAGCTTCGGCGGTTACGCGGACAGCCGCTGCCCGCTCACGCTGGACCACGGCGCGCTGCTGGAGGTGGTGAAGAGCCTGGACACGCCGAAGCCGATCCAGGACCGGCGCGGAAACGTGCTGAACGAGGCGTTCACGCGCGAGGAGGCGCTGACGGCGATCGGCGACGCGCTCGCCCTGTCGCTGGCGCGGCTGAAGGACGTGCAGGCCAAGAGCAAGGTGATCGTGCTGCTCTCCGACGGGGTCAACAACGCGGGCGTGGCCGATCCGCTGGAGTCGGCCAAAGCGGCGAAGGCCCTGGGCATCAAGGTCTACACCATCGGCGTGGGGCGTACGGGCGAGGCGAAGATGCTTTTCAAGGACCGCTTCGGGCGGACCGTGCCGCAGATGGTCAACGTGGAGCTGGATGAGAAACTGCTGAAGGCCATCGCCGAGGAGACCGCCGGGCGCTACTACAACGCGAAGGACACCGATTCGCTGCGCAAGGTGTACGCGGAGATCGACCGGCTGGAGAAGACCGAGACGGAGCGGCGGATCTACACGGATTACCATGAGCGCTTTGTGCTGCCGCTGCTGGTCGGGGTGGCGCTGCTGTGTTTCGACCGGATCCTGAGCGCGACGCGGCTGCGCACGCTGCCCTGAACTTAAGGAGCGACGACGCGAAGATGGAGTGGGGCAACCCGAACGCGTTTTTTCTGCTTTGGCTGGTCCCGCTGGGGATCGGGCTGGCGCTCTTCGCGCGCGCGCGGCGGCGGCGCGCGGCGGCGGCGTTCCTGCACGCGAACATGCGCGGGCGGCTGCTGCCTGCGGAGTGCGGGGGCGCGCTTCTGGCTCAAGGCGTCGCTCGGGTCGGCGGGCCTGGCGCTCGCGGTCCTCGCGCTGGCGCGCCCGCGCTTCGGGACGTACCTGGAGGAGGTGCGGCGGCGGGGGAGCGACCTGGTGGTGCTGCTGGACGTCTCGCGCTCGATGCTGGCCACGGACGTGCCGCCGAGCCGGCTGGAGCGCGCGAAGTCGGACGTGAAGCTGCTCCTGCAGCGCCTGAAAGGCGAGCGGGTGGGGCTGATCGCGTTCGCGGGGCGCGCCGTGGCGCAGTGCCCGCTCACGACCGACCACGGGTTCTTCCGCCTGGCGCTGGACGACCTGGATCCGCGCAGCGCGCCGCGGGGCGGGACGGCCATCGGGGACGCCGTACGCAAAGCGCTGGAGATGCTCCCCGCCGACGCGCAGCGCGACCAGGCGCTGCTGCTGATCACCGACGGCGAAGACCAGGACAGCTTCCCGCTGCAGGCGGCGGACCTGGCCGCCGAACGCAAGGTGGCGATCTTCACCGTCGGGCTGGGCGACGCCGAACAGGGCGCGCGGGTGCCCGGCGCGGAAGGCAAGGGCTTCCTCTCCTTCGAGGGCAAGCAGGTCTGGTCGAAGATGGATCCGACGCTGCTCCAGCAGCTCGCGATGCGCACAGGCGGCGCGTGCGTGCTGGCGGGGACGCAGGCGTACGACCTGGGCAAGATCTACGACGAGCATCTCGCCGCGCTGCGGGGCGAAGAGGTCCTGGGACAGGTGCGGCGGCGGAGGCACGAGCGGTTCCAGTGGTTCCTCGCCGCGGCGCTGGCGTGCTTCCTCGCAGAGTTGCTGATCAAACCGTACCGGCCGCGGGCCGCGGCCGCGGAAGAGCGCGGCGCGAAGCCGAAGGTCGCCGGACGCGCGCGCGCTGCGGCCGGCGCGGCGGCGTTGCTGGCGCTGGCGGCGTGCGCGTGCCAGGCCGGGGCGGCGGCAGGCGAGGCGGCTCCGCCCGAGGAGCCCGTCGAACCGGCGGAAGCGGCGAAGAGCGAGGCGCCAAAGCTCGAACCGGAGCCCGCCGACCGCGCCCGCGACCCGTACGCGCTGGCCGGCGAGGCGCTGGAGCTGTACGGCCGGGCCGAGTACGACGCGGCGGCGCGGAAGCTCCTCGCGGCGCGCGAGCAACTCCCCGAAGCGGCGGAACTGGCCTTCGACCTCGGCTGCGCCCGGCAGCGCGCCGGCGCGAAGGGCGAGGCGGAGGCGCACTACGAGGACGCGAGCCGCACGAAGGACCGCCCGCTGGCGCTGAAGGCGCGCTTCAACCTGGGCATGCTGGAGGGCGAGGAGGCGACGCGGCTCGCCGGGGTCGAACCCGAACGGCTCGAACCCGCGCAGCGCGGGCCGGTGCTGGAAGCGCTGGAGCGCGCGATCGGCCATTTCCGCGGCTGCCTGAACCTGGAGGCGTCGTACGAGCCGGCGCGGAAGAATCTCGAAATGATCCGCCAATGGATCAAGTACCACACCGACCGCTGGCGGCAGCTCGACCGCGAGAAGCGCCGGCGCGAACTGGACCTGCTGGCGTTCCTGGAGTGGCTCGCCGGCGCGCAGGAAAGCCTGAAGCGCGGCGCGGCCGAACTGGCGGGGCAGCGCCTGCCGCCCGCCGACGCATGGTACGAACTCAAGCGCGCGCAAGGCGAATTGATCGAAGAGATCCCCTTCGTGAAGGAGAAGATCGCGCAGCCGCAGAGTCCGCAGGCGCAGCCTAGCGCGGAGGATGCGGAGCGGCTCAAGCAGGCCGTCGAGGCCCTGACCGGGCTGGCGGACCAAGCCGGGCGGGAGATGGAGACGGCGGAGGCGAAACTGGGCGCGCGCGAAGGGGACCCGGCGGCGGAGGCGATGGGCGCCGCGATGGAGAAGCTCGAAACGATCTGGGACGCGGCCGTGCCGTTCCCGAAGCTCCTGCAGCACGACTTGCAGGCGCAGACGGGGATCGTGCGGCAGCTGAGCCGAGCCGGCTGATCGCGGAAGGCGCGGGGACTCCGATTCCTTTCCGCGCGCCGGAGACCGGCGGCGAGACGGAGAAACTCGCCGAGGCGCAGGAACGGACGCGGCGGCGCACGGCGCTCCTGCCTCTGAAGGCGCAAGCCATGCTGGATGCGCTGAAGGATCAACCGGAGGTTCAAGCGCCGCCGGAAGGCCAGCCGCCGCAACCCGACCCGAAGGACGTTATGAAGGGCCTGGAGAAGGCCATCGAACTCGCGCCGCAGGCCGTTGAGCGCCAGGCGAAGGCGCTGGAGCACCTGAAGGCCGCGCGCCGGCTCGACGCATATCCCGAAGCCGAGGAAGCGCGGCGCATCCTGGAGGAGATCGCGAAGGCCCAGCCCCGGAACCCGCAGGACCCCCAGCAGGATCAGAACAAGCAAGACCCAAACAAGCAGGACCCGCAGCAACAGGACCAACAGAAGCAAGACCCGCAGCCGCAGGATCGGCACAATCCGGATCCGCAGAAGGAAGGTTCGCAGCCGCAGGCGCAACCGCAAGGCGAGCAGGCGCCGTCGCCGGAGCAGATCGAAGCGCTGTTGCGGCGGGTGCGCGAGCGGGAGCAGGACCGCCGGCGCAAGCTGGACGATATCCGCGGGCTGCTGGCGCCGCCCGACGCGGAGAAGGACTGGTGAGGCGCGCGGCTCCGTTCCCCGGCCGCCTGCGCTTGCCGCGGGCGGCGTGGCCGCTGGCGCTCGCCGCGTGCGCGGCCTGCGCGGGCGAAGGCGTGCGGATCGATGCGGGCGTGAAGCCGGAGCGGATCTATTACGGCGAGTCGGCGGTTTACGTCCTCCAGGCCAGTAACGTGAAGGAGATCGAGAAGGCGGAACTGCCGGGGCTCGAAGAAGATTTCGTGGTGGAAGGCCCGCGGGTGCAGTATTCGCGGGAGCAGGTCAATTTCTCGAAGATCAGCGAGATCGCGCGCCTGACGTACCAGCTCACGCCGCGGCGGAGCGGGAAATTCGAGCTGCCCGCGCCAAAGGTCACGATCGGCGGGAAGGTGTACCTCGGCCCGAAGACGACCTTGGACGTACTGGAGCCGGAGCGGCAGGACGCGGTGCTGATGAGCCTGGAGGCGCAGCCGCGGCGCGTCTACCCGGGACAGCCGTTCGGGGTGACGCTGCGGATCGCGATGAAGCCGCTGCCGGGCGGCGACCCGCGCGAGCCGATCACGCTGCTGCCTTCGGTCGAGCTGCGGATTCCCTGGCTCAAGGAACCGCCTTCCGGCGTGACGCTGCTCACCGACGTGAAGGCCCTGCTGGGCGGCCTGCTGACACGCGGGCGCGGCGAAGCGGCGCGGGGCTTCAAGCTGGAGGACTGGCAGGTCGGCGGGGGTTTCTCGTTCTTCGAGCAGTCGGCGGTGGTGCGCCCGGAGGCGAAGCGGGAGAAACGCGCGGGCCTGGACGGGAAAGAGCACGAGTATTTCGTTTACGAGATCGCGGCGCGCTTTAAGGGCGAGAAGCCAGGGCGCTACGAGTTCGGCCCTGACGTGCTGCAAGGGAACTTTATCGTCGGGGCGCAGGGGCGGCGCTACGAGATCAAACGTTTCCCCGTGGTCGCGGGGCCGGCGTCGGTCGAAGTGGTCGACGTGGCGACGCTGGCTCATCCGCCCGATTTCACGGGCGCGATCGGCGGCTACACGGTCTCGGCCGCGGCGAACCCGCTGGAACTGCGCGTGGGGGATCCGTTGACGCTCGAACTGACCGTCAAGGCCGCGCCGGGGAGCATCGGGTGGGAGCGCGTGGGCGCGCCGAACTTGAAGCACCAGGCGGACCTCGCCCGCGACTTCGTGCTGCTGGACGAGGAGCCGGTCGGGGAGGTCCTGGGCGAGACCAAACGCTTCCAGTACGCGCTGCGGCCGAAGCGCGCGGGCGTGAGCGTCCCGCCGATCGCGTTCCGCTACTTCGACCCGCAGAGCGAACGGTTCGTGCAGGTGCAGACGGAGCCGATCGCCCTGAAGGTCACGGAGACGGCGGGGCTGGGCGCCGGCGACGTGATGACCTCGCGCCGTGGCGACGCGGAGACGGCGCAGGTGAAGCGCTCGGAAGGCGGCATCCACCAGAACGTCACGGACCTTGGCGCGCTCGGCGACCGGCGCGCCGACCCGCGCGTCTTCGCCGCGTACCCGTTCGCGCTGGCGCTCTGCTACGCGGGGCTGGCGGCGTACGTCGAGCGCAAGCGGCGCCGGGCGACGGACGTGGCGTGGCAGCGGCGGCAGCGCGCGCTGGCCGAGGCGCGGAAGGCGCTGCAGGCCGCGCGCGAATCCGGCCCCGGCGCGCCGGGCCGCGCGCGCGCCGCGCTGCTGGGGCTGGTGGCCGACCACTGCAACCTGGCCGCGGCGGGGCTGACGCCGCGCGACGCGGCGGCGGCGCTGCATGCGCGCGGCGTGCCGGAGGTGCTGCGCGGCGAACTGGCGGCGCTGCTGGAGCGGCTGGAGACGGCGGCCTTCGGCGGCGGGGCGGGCCTGGACGAGGGGCTGCTCGCGAACGCCGAGGATCTGGCGAAGCGGCTGGACGCGGAGGCGCGCCGATGATCGCGCGGCTGGCGCTGGCGGCGCTGCTCGTGCTGCCCGGCCTCTCGCGCGGCGAGGACCGCGGACGCACGTTCCATCGCGCGCTCGATGCCTTCGAGGCCGCGCGGCGCCCGGAGGAGTTCGCCGAAGCGGCGCGCCTGTTCGAGGCGGTGCTCGAGGGCGGCTACGAGAACGGCGCGGTCTGCTACGACCTGGGCAACGCGTGGTACCGCGCGGGCCAGTACGGCCGGGCCATCGCGGCCTACCGGCAGGCGCTGCGGCACCTGCCGCGCGACGGGTACGTCCGGGCGAACCTGGAAGCGGCGCAGGCGGCGGCCGCCGCATCGGCGGCCGAACCGGCTCCCGCGTGGTGGCAGCGGGTGCTCTTCTGGCACGCGGAGCTGGCGCAGCGGGAGCGGCTCTGGCTTTCGGCGGCGTGTTGGACGCTGGTCTTCGCACTGGCGCTGGCGCGGCTTGTGCTTAAGACCCCGGAGCGCCCGCGTCCGGCGCTGCGCGCGGGGCTCGTCGCGGCGGCCGCGGTCGCGCTGGTCTGCTCGGCCAGCGCCGCGCTGGGGCAACTCGACGAGTCCGTGCCGCGCGGGGTGGTCGTGGCCGAGGCCGCGGCGCGCAAGGGCGACGGCGAGACCTACGAGCCGGCCTTCGACAAGCCGCTCAAGGAAGGTTCGGAATTCGTGGTGCTCGAGACGCGCGGCGCGTGGATCCAGATCCGTCTGCCTGGGGTGGGCGACGGCTGGGTGCCGTCGCGCAGCGTCGTCACGTACTGAACGCTACCTGCCCTTCACGCCCTGTTCCAGGACGAGCAGCCAGGTCATGCCCGGGCGATCGAGGGTCCCGATGAGCGCGTCCTCGGTGTCGAAGAAGCACGTGCCGGTCCGTTCGTCGCCGTCAAGAAAGCAGATGAAATCGAGCTGCCGGCCGGGGTCGCCGCGCTCCTGGGCGAACTTGCGGACGATCTCGACGGCCGGAAGCGTCTTGCGCCCCATCACGTCCACGAGCGGGAATTCGAGCGGCCCGTCGTAGGCGCGGAAGACCAGCTCCGTGCAGACGATCTTGTCGGTGCTGAAGAAGTCGAACTCGAAGTCGTAGGGCTTGTCCAGGTGGCTGAAGGCGCGGGCGATGGCTTCCTTCTTTTCATCGAGCGAGAGGCGCGGGCGGAGGACGCAGACGGCGTCGCCGCCGCCGCAACTGTGCTCGAGGGAGGCGCAGACCACACCCTCGCTGAGCGCTTCGACGATCGCGTGGGGGTGGCCGGCCTCGTCGGCGCCCGCGAAGGTCTTCCAATGCGGCTTGACGCGGGGATCGGCGTCGAGGCCGAGTTCGCGCAGGTCCTGGGGCGTGCCAACGTAGAGCGCCCCGTGGGGCCAGTAGCCGGGCAGGAAGGCGTTGGAGAGATACCAGTTGCGGCGTTCGAGCAGGATGTCGCCGGGTTCGAGGCGCGCGCGGAGTTTATCGAGGTTCTCGCGGTCGATGAGCGCGCGGCCTTCGCGGGGTTCTCGAAGCTTGGTGTCGCCGATCCAGGTGGCGACGAGGGATTGAACGCGGTAGGCGGCGCCTTTGCCCAGGCCGGTCACGTCGCCGAGGACCATGCCGGCCTTCTCCTTCCAGACGTTTTCGCCGAGTTCCGCGATGGTTTCGCGCCCCCGCGCGATGCGCTCGTGGAACCCTGCGTGGGGCTCGCCCGCCGCGAGCCCCTCGGCTTCGAACGCCGGGCGCGCGCCGTCGTAGCGCTCCAGGGCCTCCAGGAGGAGCTTGCGGTTGTCGAGTTGCGAGAGATTGGCGCGGATGGTGTCGTAGAGGCGCTCCGGGATGCCCCATTCGGGGGCGCCCTCATTGAGCTTCTTGACGGATTCTTCGCGCGCGAAGCGGGTGACGAACTTGAGCGACGTGTCGTAGAGCGCGGTGGCTGCGGTGGAAGCGATCAGGAAAGCGCGAAGCCTGGGGTGTGAGAGCTCGAGATCGTCGCCGCTCCGGTTTCGCCAGACCAGGCGCAGCAGCGCCTTGCGGTAATTGAGGTAGGCGAGCAGTTCGGCGCGCACGGCGTCGTTGTCTTCCTGCCGGTAATAGGAGCGCTTTCCGGATTCGAATTCCGCGCGGAGTTCGAGGGCGCGGCGTTCCAGCTCGTCGAGGCCGGCGAGCACGTCGCGGAGGGCGTTTTCGTCGCCGGCCAGGCGCGCCTTCAATTCCTGTTCGGAGAGGAGCGCGAGGCTGGGCGCCTCGCCCGTCAGTTCGGGGAGCGGCTTGGCGCGGAGGCCGCTGCGGGCCGCGAAGAAAATCGCGAGGAGTACGGCGGCCGTTGCGCCCCAGGCCATTACGCCGCGGACGCGGCGGGGCCAGAGGGGCGGCGCGGGCGGGAGCGGTTCGACGGGGAAGGCGCGCGCGTACTCGGCGGCGAGCGTGGCGAGGCGCAACTTCAAGGCGGCCTGCGCCTCAAGCAGTTCGCGGGCGCGCGCGGGCTGAAGCGCCAGCTTGACCTGATGCCACCACAGCGCCAGCGCCTCGCCGGCGTGCGCGAGATACGCCAGCGCCGCGAGGCCCGCGAAGGGCATCAGCGCGGTCCAGGTCCAGACGGCCCACGGGCGGAAGGCGGTCTGCGCGAGCCAGAACCAGACGACCGCGGCGTACCAGGCGGCGTAGATCGGGAGCCCCAGGCCGAGGCGCGCCAGGGAGACGGTCGTGCGCCCGGGGGTCTGGAGCTTCGGCGCGAGCAGGCGCACGACCGAGAAGGGCACGAAATGGTGGACGAAGCCCAACAGCGCGGGGAGCAGCCCCGCCAGCAGCAGGATGGGCGTCCAAAGCAGGCGGAAAAAGAGCGCGGCGCCGCGGTAGCGCAGGGCGGGGGAGTCGATCCGCAGGCCGGCCGCGCCGACCCGTTCGCGAAACGCGGCGATCTCGTCGATGGCTTCCTCGGCGCGCCCCAGGTCGGCCGCCATGAAGTAATTGATCGCGCCGGCGATGCGCTTGCGCAGCAGCAGCGGCGCGGCTGGATGCGCGGCGACTTCCTTCGAAGGCGGAACGAGGGCCTCCAGGTCCGGCAGCAGCGGCGCCCAGGCGGCGTGATCGAGATGCACGGTCAGGTTTTTCAGTTGGCGTTCGAGTTCGCGCGTCAGCGCGCGCATGGCCTTGCGCCCGTCGTTCTCGTGCCGCAACAGCCACTCGGCGGCGTCGATGGGCTCCCCCACCCGCACCCAGACCGCGCTGCGGAAACGCTCCTTGTCCTGGTAGTTAATGCCAAGGGGCACGATCTTGAGGTTCCGCGCGCCCTTCTCGAGGGCCCGCATCGCGATGCGCGCGGCGCCGGAGCGGACCATGGCGACCTGGGGCGCGTCGTGGGTCAGGCCTTCGGGGAAGATGCCGAGGGCCTCGCCTTGGGCCAGCAGGTCCGCGCCGGCATCGAGCGAGCCGGCGTTCTTCGTCACGTCGGCGGCGTCCTGCGCGCGGTAGGCGGGGATCATCCCCAGCGCCCGCAGCAGCGCGCCGAGGACCGGCACGTCGAAGAGCGGGGCCTTGGCCAGGTAGCGCACGGGCCGGCCGGCAGTCACCCCGACTACGACCGGATCGAGCATGGAGTTGGGATGGTTCGCCGCGAAAAGCACCGGGCCGTCGCGCGGAATTCGCGCGGCGTCGCCGATTTCGATTCGGGGATAGTAAAGGCGCGCCAAGCGGCGAACGGTCCATCGCGCGAGATTGCCCAGCAGCGAGCCGCGTGCGCTCATGGATTCGATAGGACCACCCGCTGAATCGAGAACCCAGGATACTCCCATTCGCCGCGGCGTCAATGCGCCGGAATTAGCACCCGTGCAGGGCCGAAAGCGGCGCGTTATAAAGGAAGAAGAGGAAAGGCGAACCATGGCCGACGGTCTTCAGGAACGGACCCTGGCGGTGAAGGGCATGCACTGCGCCTCCTGCGCGCAGCGCGTGGAGACGGCGTTGCGCGGCGTGGCGGGCGTGGACGAAGCCGCGGTGAACTTCGCCACGCGCTCGGCGCATGTCGCCGGGGGCGCGGGATTCGAGGAACTCGCGCGGGCGGTCAAGGCCGCAGGTTACGAACTCGCGCCGATGCAGGCCGACGGGGGGGCGGGCGAAGAGCGCGCGGCGCTCGGCTCGGCCCGGCTCAGCTTCCTCCTTTCGGCGGTCCTGACGGTCCCGGTGATGCTGACCATGGTTCCGGGTCTGGCGGAGGCCGCGCCGTGGCTGGCGGGCTGGGGCGCGGCGATCCTGACGACCCTGGTGCTGGCCGGGCCGGGGCGCGGGTTCTTCGTGCGCGCGGCACGGCAGGCGCTGCGCCTGCACTCGAACATGGACACGCTGGTGGCGCTGGGCGCGGGGGCCGCATGGCTCTTCAGCGCGATGACGTTGTTGGAGCACGGGGCGGGGCATGCGTACTTCGAGTCGGCGGCGGTGATCGTCACGCTGGTCCTGCTGGGGCGCTGGTTCGAGGAACGCGCGCGCTTCGCGGCGGGGACGCGGTGCGCGGGCTGATGGCGCTGGCGCCGGCAACGGCGACCGTGCTGCGGGACGGCGAGGAGCGCGAGACGCCCGTGGAGGCGCTGGCGCGGGGGCGACCGGATTCGACTGCGCCCCGGCGACCGGGTGCCGGTGGACGGGACGGTGCTCTCGGGGAGGCCGCGGTCAACGAGGCGGCGCTGACCGGCGAGCCGATCCCCGCGCGGCGCAAGCCCGGCGACGCGCTGGCGGCCGGCGCGGTCGTCGAAGAAGGGTCGCTGGTCTTCGAGGCCACGCGCGTGGGGCGCGAGACCTCGCTGGCGCAGACGGTGCTGGCGGTCGAACAGGCGCTGGGCACGAAGGCCGAGTCGCAACGGCTGGCCGACCGGATCAGCGGGATCTTCGTGCCGGGCGTGATCCTGATCGCGCTGGCGACGGGGCTGGGCTGGTTGCTGGCGGGGCAGCCGTTCGAGGCGGCCGTGGGGCCGGTGCTGAGCGTGCTGCTGATCGCGTGCCCCTGCGCGCTGGGCCTGGCGACGCCAACCGTGGTGATGGTCGCCAGCGGACGCGCGGCGCGGGCGGGGATCCTGGTGAGCCGCGCGGCGGCGCTGGAGCGCGCGGGCCGGCTCGACGTGCTGCTCTGCGACAAGACCGGCACGCTCACCGAAGGGCGTCCGGAGGTGGTCTTCTTCAAGGCGCTGCCGGGCGGCGGCGAACCCGATCCGCGCGTGCTGGCGGCCCTGCGCGCGGTGGAGCGGCCGAGCGAACATCCGGTGGCGCGCGCGATCGTGCGCTGGTGCGAGGCGCGGGCGGCCGGGCGCGCGGACGGGCCGGAAGCGGAACGCTTCGAGTCCTTCAGCGGGCGCGGCGTGAAGGCGCTCGTCGGGGGCGTGACGGTCGTGGCCGGGAGCCCGGCGTTCGTGCGCGAGCATCTGGCCGCGGGCGAGCGGTTGCCGGACGAGGCGGACGTTCCGGACGCGGCGACGGCGGCCGCGGCGGCGCTGGACGGAAAGCCCGCGCTGCTCCTGGGCCTGGGGGACCGGCTGCGTCCCGGCACGGCGGAGGCGGCGCGCGCGCTAGAAGCGCTGGGCGTGGAGGTCCACCTGGCCACGGGCGACCGCGCGCCGGCGGCGCGGGCGGCGGCGCGCGAAGCCGGCATCGCGGCGGAACGGGTCCACGCGGGTCTGCGCCCCGAGGACAAGCTTGCGCTGGTCGAGAAGCTGCGCGGGGCGGGCCGGCGCGTGGGCATGGTCGGCGACGGGATCAACGACGCGTCCGCGCTGGCGGCCGCCGAAGTGGGCTTCGCGGTGGGCTCGGGGACGGGGATCGCGATGCAGGCGGCGGACATCACGCTCAAGACGCCCGACCTGGCGAAGGTGGCGGAGGCGATCGCGCTGGCGCGGGCCTCGCGCCGCGTGATCCTGCAGAACCTTGGATGGGCCTTCGGCTACAACGTGCTCGCGATTCCGGTGGCGGCGGCCGGTGCGCTGAACCCGATGCTCGCGGCGGCGGCGATGTCGTTCTCGTCGGTCTCCGTCGTGGCCAACGCGCTGCGCCTTCGGCGCGGGAAGGCGGTTCCAGAACCGGCTCCACGCGCGGAGGAGCCGGCGAGGGCGCCCGCGGCCGGCGAGATGGCGTCGCTCACCCTGCCCGTCGAGGGCATGAGCTGCGGGCACTGCACGCGGACCGTCACCGACGCGCTGCGCGCCCTGGATGGCGTGCGGGAGGTGAGCGTGGTCTTGAAGCCCGGCGAGGCGCGCGTGGCCTTCGATCCGGCGCGAGTGGACCGCGCGCGGCTGGCCGAAGCCGTGCGCAAGGCAGGATTCAAGGTCTCCTGAAAGGCCGCGCTTGCGCCACCTCTGGTTCCTCACCTTCGTCTGCGGGCTGTACGGGGTCGCGATCGGCGTCTGGAGCGTCGCGACGCCGCAGGCGTGCCTGGCGCTGGGCCTGACGAGCGAGCAGCTTGGGATCGTGGGCGCGGGCGCGGCCGTGGGGTATGCGCTGAGCTGCCTGCTGCTGGGGCAACTCCTGCGCGCGGTGCCGGGGAAGTACGTGCTGCTGGGCGGCGTGGCGCTGGCGCTGGGAGCCGCCTTCGCGATGCGCGAGGCCCAGGGGGCCGGCGCGGCGATCGCGGCGCAGCTTACGCTGGGTGTGGCGTCCGGCGCGTTCTGGCCGTTCTGCAGCGCGTGGATGCTGGACTTCCAAGCCGAAGGCCTCTCGAAGACGCGGATCCTGCGCCATTACAACCTGGCCTGGACCAGCGGCACGATGCTGGGATACCTGGCCGGCGGCTGGCTCTGCGAATCCGGCGCGGTCTTCGGTTCGTTTCTTGTATGCGCGGGGATCTTCGGGATCTCCCTGCTGCTGGCGCTGGCGCCGAAGGCGACGGAAAACCCGGGCCACGAAGTGCTGCCGACGAAGACGCGGCAGGCGGCCGAGGCAGCCCGCACGGCGGCGCGGCGCGTGGGCTGGCCGCTGCTTGTCGCGGCGGTGCTCGCGAACCTCGTCGCGCTCGCATCTCGGGCCGTGGTGAACGTCAACTACGCGGAGCTGAATGAGACGCTGGGCTTCGGCAAGGAGCGGATGGGGTATCTCGGCGCGGCCTCGCTGGCCGGACAGATGCTCGCCTTCGCCTGCGGGCGCTTCTACGAGCCGTACCTCGGGCTGCGCCGCACGTACGCGCTCATGGGGCTGGTCCTGGCCGGGTTGTGCGCGGGTTACGCGGAGGCGACATGGCTCCCGGCGTTGCTGCTGCTGGCGGCGCTGAATGGACTGGTGCTTGCCGTGGCATTTCAGCATGGGCTCTTCGCGGCCATCGGCTTCTTCGCCGCGCCGCGGACGGGGACGACGGTGCACGAGGCGGCGGTCGGACTGGGCACGCTCACGCCGGCCCTGGCCGGGCTGCTGGTGCAGGCGGCGAAGGAGTCCGCGTGGGATGCGCATGCCGCGCTGCGCGCGCCGCTGTGGGCGCTGGCCTTGCTGGCGCTGGCGGGGCTGGGGATTCAGTTGCTGCTGGTCTCGCTGCGGCGCGAGGACCGGTTGCTGCTGCGCGCGGCCTGAAGGGCGAAACTCTTTGTCGTTGTAGGCCGCCCGCGGGCCGATACAAAGGAAGGGCCGAACCGAGGCACCCATGGCGCGCTGGTACTATTATCCGGGCGAGGAGACGAACGTCCTCGAGAAGCTGCGGAACCGCATCTTCCGCAAGCCCGTGCCCGATTTTCCCAAGACGATCCTGATTGAGACCCAATTCGGCTGCAATGCCGGCTGCGTCTTCTGCCAGTACCCGCAAATCAAGGACGACCTCCCGCGCGGGCGGATGAACAACGCCACCTTCGAGAAGATCGCCAAGGAGTGCGCGGGGCGCGGCGTCGAGCGCTTCATCCTGGCGCTCGACAATGAACCCTTGATGGACGGAGGGATCGTCGAGAAGTACCGCATCCTGCAGGCGCACTGCCCTGAGGCGAAGCGCAACCTGACCACGAACGGCTCGCTCTTCACCGAGAAGAAGGTCGAGGAGCTGCTCGGCGGCGGCGCGGTCAACGAGGTCTTCCTCAGCGTCAACGGCTACACGAAGGAGACCTACGAGGCGCTGATGAAGCTGCCGTTCGAGAAGAGCATGGCGGCGCTCGAGACCTTCTGCGCGTATCTCCGGGCGCATCCGGAGATCAAGCGGAACCTCGAGGTCGCCGTGAAGGTCGTGAACACGAAGAAGGTCCAGCCCGAATTGCAGCGGATGCGCGAGAAGTGGGAGCAGCGGGAAGGCTTCCGCTTCCTGGTGCTCGACCTGGACAACCGCGGCGACCAGCTCGACATGGGCAAGGAGTCGCTGCTGGCCGTCGAGGAGATGAAGCCGAATACGACCTGCCGGCGCCCGTTCCACACGCTGGTGATCACGTGGGAAGGGCAGGCGGTGATCTGCTGCGTGGACTACATGCGCGAGGTCAAGCTGGGCAGCGTGCACGACCTGTCGGTCTACCAGATCTGGAACGGCCCGCACTTCACGAAGCTTCGGCAGGAGTACCTTGCCAAGGAGTTCGCCAACCTGAAGCCGTGCCAGACGTGCAAGATCAACAACTGAAGATGGGCGGCTCGATAACGTTCAGGTTCGATCGCATGTCCATACTGGAATGGGCGAGGCGCATGAAGCGCGGGTGCGCGGTGACGGCGCTTGCGCTGCGGCATCCCGGCACGCCGTGGTACGCGAAAGCCCTAGGCGGATTGACGCTGGCTTACGCGCTCTCGCCCATCGACCTGATCCCCGATGTAATCCCGGTGCTCGGACATCTGGACGATCTGGTCCTGGTTCCGCTCGGGCTTTGGTTCACGATCCGGCTGATTCCGGCGGAGGTCTGGGCGGCGTGCGAGGCGGAAGCCGAGCGCCGGGCGCTCGAACCGCCGCCGCGTCGCTGGCTGGGTCTTGTGCTCGTCGTTTTGGCGTGGCTGGTGTTCCTGGTCGCGGGCGCGCTGGCCATCCGCGCAATGTGGTTCTGAAGCTGGCCCGGCGCGCGAATTGAGGACGAATGCGTGAAGGCCCTGGTGATCGGCGGAACGGGGTTCATGGGGCGCTTCCTCTGCCGCGACCTCGCGGCAGCGGGCTGGGATGTCGCGGTCTTTCACCGCGGCTCGACACAGGCGCCGGGACTGAAGGCGCGGCGGATCGAGGGCGACGCGGAACACCTGCGAGATTACCGCGCCCCGTTCGCGGCCGAGGCGCCCGAAGTCGTGGTGAGCATGATCGCCCAGACGCAGTCGCACGGCGACGCCCTGGTCGATTCATTCCGGGGAATCGCGCGGCGGCTGGTGGTCATCGGCAGTTGCGACGTCTACCGCGCCTACGGCCGGCTGCTCGGCACCGAACCCGGACCACCGGACCCCGTGCCGCTTGACGAAAGCGCGCCGTTGCGCGAGGAGCTTTTCCCGTTGCATGAGGCCTTCGGCATCGCCGCCGGCATGGATAAGATCCTGGTCGAACGCGCGATCATGGGGCACGCGGACCTGCCCGCGACCGTGTTGCGCCTGCCGATGGTTCACGGTCCCGGTGACCGGCAGCACCGCCTCCATGCATACCTGAAACGCATGGACGACCGGCGGCCCGCGATCCTTTTGAACGCGCTGAAAGCCCGCTGGATTTCGCCTCGCGGTTACGTCGAGAACGTTGCGGCGGCCATCGCGCTGGTCGTTCGCGACGAACGCGCGGCGAGACGCACGTACAACGTGGCCGAAGCGCCCGCGTACAGCGAAGCGGATTGGGTTCGGGCCGTCGGCGCGGCGGTGGGGTGGCATGGCCGGATCTTAAGCGTGCCCTCGGATCAATGGCCTGCCGAGGCGCGTTTCGAACAGGATCTTGACGTGGACGGAAACCGCATTCGACGCGAACTGGAATTTCACGAACCGGTTTCGTTCGAGGAGGGTCTTGCGCGCACGATCGCCTGGGAGCGCGCGAATCCTCCCACCGAGATCCCTGAGGGCGCGTTCGATTACGCGGGCGAGGACCGAATCCTCCGGGAACTGAACGCGGAGTGATTCCTACACGCTCGCGCGCAACAGCGGGTGCTTGAAGTCCACGCGCATCGTCTCGCCCTTGCGGTCGCGGGTGCCGGGCGGCATGAAGTGGATCGCGAAGGCGCGGCGCGGCCGGTCGGTCTCGTTGGGTTGCGTGTAATGCAGGGTCTGGCAGTGGTGGAACATGATCCCGCCGGCCGGGACGTCGCAGACGACGGCCTTCGAATCGTCCACCGCTTCGATCTTCAGCAGCGCGTTGGTCTCGGCGCTGCGTTCGTGCCAGACCGGCTTGAGGTGGCTGCCGGGGATCACCTGCATCGCGCCGTTTTCCTTCACCGCGTCGTCGAAGGTCATCCAGCAGCTCACGAGGTTCGCCGGGCGGCAGCGCCAGTAGCCGTTGTCCTGGTGCCAGCTCACCGCGCCGCCGGTGCGGGCGGGCTTGGATAGCGCCTGGTCGTGGAAGAGCATCAGGTTGGGGCCGATCAGGTCCTGGACGAGGTCGAGGATGCGCGGTTCGTAGAGCAACTTGCGGAAGCGGATGCTCCGCTCGCACATCTGCGTGATCTGGAGCATCTGCTTCGGTGCTTTGAGCTTGTGCTGGGAATCGCCGCCGTCGTCGATGGCAATGTTGCGGAACGCGTTGCCCTCGACCGCCTGCCGGAAGACCTCGTCGTATTCGGCGCGGAACGCTTCGACCTCCTCGTCCGTGAAGAGCTTGCCGTAGTTCAGGTAGCCGTTGGCCCAGAAGAAGTCGAGTTGTTCCTGGCTGAGCGGCATCTGGCGCTCCTTACGTTAATGAAACCACGGAGGCGCGGAGACACGGAGGGAGAAAAGGTATGGCCTCTCCGTGCCTCAAGACTCCTGGTTTAGGCCTCTATTCCATGAACAAATACATGCTTCAACATGGTCATTAAAGCACCTGGGCGTCTTGCGGGGAATGGCCCGGCATGATAAAAACATATTTAAAACTGACATGCGCTGGAGGTCTGGAACGTGCGGGGAATCGAACGCCTGGTTTTTCACTTCCACGGCGGGGGCTGGGCGACCCTGCCGCCGGGAGCCACCTTCGGGCCGCGAAAGCTGAAGGACTACGAGTTCTTATGGGTGCTGGAGGGGCGCGTACGAGTCAAATTGGACGACTGGACCTCGCCGCTGGAGCCCGGTTCGGTGGTCCTGGCCCGCGATGGGATGGTTGACTACTACGACTGGGACCCCGACCGGCAGACGCGCTGCGTCTACATGCATTTCTATTTTGAACCGGTGGCGGAGCTTGCCCCGCCCCCTGCTGAATGGCCGAAGGTCCGGCACCTCCCGGACGGCGACGTAATTCGGCCACTGATCCAGCACGTAATGTGGATGCTCGACGCGCGGCGCGAGGCCGGACGCGAGCAGCTCCAGCAGGCCATGCGGCTGCTGCTCACGGCCTACCTGACGGGCGACGTCCACACCCGAGCCGAGACGGCGCGCGAACTGCCCGAGCCCGTGCATCTGGCGTTCCGCTTCATGCGGCAGCGCTTCGCGCGCGACGAACTGGAGGCGTTGTCGCTGCCGGAACTGGCCAAGGCCGCGGGGGTTTCGGAAGGCCACTTGTGCCGGCTCTTTCGGCAGGCGGTGGGCTGTGGGCCGCTGAAAGCGCTGAGGCTGATGCGCGTGGACCGGGCCGCGACGATCCTGGCCGAGAGCAACCTGAAGGTGCGGGAGGTGGCCGCGCTGACGGGGTTCGAGAACGCCTTTCATTTCTCGCGCTGCTTCAAGGAGGCCTTCAACGTCTCGCCGCGAGCCTACCGGCAGCGGCAGCGCGAGGGCAAGGTCGTGCCGCAGACGCGGCTGCGAATGCTGCGGACCCTGGCGGGACCGTTTTAACGGCTGTGATCCGTAACCTGTATTCCGTATTCTGTGTTCCGAATCCGGCGTTCGGCCATCCGCTGGCTGCAAACAGTTCTTTGATCAATCCGTTGCTTGCCACCAGCTTTAGCTGGTGGCAAGCAACGGATCGTCGCGTCAATCTTCAATCGTACTTCGTCAATTCAGACGCCCCATTCCTTGCGGGCCGTCTCCATCGACTTGGTCTCGCCCTTGTGCCAGCCGTAGTGGGCGATGGGGTTCTCGCCAACCCAGCGCTCGTCGACGGGATCGGAGGCGGGCTGGTAGCGGGTGTCGCAGCTCAGGCGGAAGCGGCCGGTCTGATTGGTGATCGAGCCGTGCATGGTGTACATGCCGAAGATGAGCACGTCGCCCATGCGGAACTCGGTGGTGGCGAAGCGCCCGCCAAAAGTATCGACCAGGTGCATGGGGTCGTCGCTGAACCAGCCCTGGACCTTGTCGCGATCGACGTCCATGCGCCCGTAGGTCTCGCGGAGCTTCTTGAAGCCTTCGAGGTTGTGCGAGCCCAGCAGCAGGGCGAGCGGACCGTCCTCGTAGCTGATGTCGGCCAGCGGCGTCCAGACGGTGTGCAGCCGCGCCGAGCCGCGGCCCATGTACACGACGTCGTAGTGCGCGCCCGTGTAGCCGCCCTTGCCGACGGCGCGGAGCCACTTGTAGTCGAAGGTCAGGCTCTGCTCGCTGAAGAAGCGGTCGAAGAAGCCCATGATCTGCGGGGACTCGACGACGCTCAGGAATTCGGGCGTGTGCGTGACGGCCTTGGCGCCGCCCATGAACGCGCCGCGACCGCCTTCGCCGATCACGCCGTCCATCAGCGGGGCGTTCGGATCGAGCTGCTTGTTGGCGGAAAGGTTCTCGAGTAGCACGCGACGGGCGGCGACGACGTTCTCGCGAGGTTGCAAACCGCGCAGGAGCAGGTAGCCGTCCTCGGTCATCCGCGCGCGGAGGGCCTCGGGGTTGTCGAGGAGTTCGTTGCTGTCCCGAAGGTTGCCGAGGTACTTGCCGCCGAGTTCCAGTTCGCGCTTGCCCATCGGGAGGATCGTGCCGGTCGCCGCGCTCATGGGGAGGTCTCCGTGGTTCGGGCTGGACGAATTGCCCTTGCGTACCCTTGTGCGAAACATACTATTCCATATGTGCCAGGGCCGGAATGGAGCCGGTGCTTGGAGTAACTGGACTTTTTGCTCAACATGGCCCGCAGCGCGCCCGAAATCCCGGCCCACGCCACTCTGGCCCCCACTGCTCAGCGCGGGGCGCGCTGGGAGGTCCCCAGCGCCGCACACAAGGCGCTGGGTCTCTGGGTCCGCGCCGCCGGGTACTCCAACAAGTCCGGCCCCGGGCTGGGCAAGCCGCGCGTGCTGGGCAATTACGCGGCCGTGTACGTGGTGCGGGGCAAGGGGTACTTCGAGAGCCCCCCCAGCGGGCGGCGCGAGGTGGAAGCCGGTGCGCTGTGGTGGCTCTTCCCCGAGGTCCAACACCAGTACCGGCCGTACGAGAATTGGGACGAGCAATGGGTGATCTTTGACGGGCCGCAGGCGGAGACCTACGAGCGGCTGGGCTACATGCGCCCCGAGAATCCGGTGGTCCAGGTCGGGTTTTATCCGCAGGTCGCGGAGATCTTCGAGCGCTTCAAGGAGGAGTTCATCCACGGCAAGCCGCTGGCGGTGCCGTACGCCTCGGCGCTGGTGCACCAGCTTGTCGTGGTCGTGCACGGCCTGGCCACGGGGCAGATGGGCGATTCGACGCCCGAGGACGCGCTGGTCGCCGAGGCGCTGAAGCTCATCGAGCGCGAGGCGACGAAGGCGCTGACGCCGGAGAACCTCGCCGCGCGGCTGCACGTCGGCTACAGCACGCTGCGCCGGCACTTCAAGCAGCAGACGGGGTACGCGTTGAAAGAGTACATCTTGGGCGTCCAGCTCAAGCGCGCCAAGGAACTGCTGGCCTTCACGAACCGCCCGGTGCAGGTGGTCTCGGAACAGGCGGGCTTCGAGGATCCGTATTACTTCTCGCGCCTCTTCCGCAAGCGCGAGGGCGTGCCGCCGTCGGTCTTCCGCGAGCGCCAGAGCCGCATGGCGGGGCGCTGAGCGGGTCTTTCGAGCCGTTGATCGCGCTTCGCGCGAGCTGGTTCAGGAACCGCCCCTTGCCCCTCCTTGGTAAGGAGGGGAAACAAGCCGAATAAAAACGCCCGCGCGGGCGCGCGGGCGTTCTCCAAAACGGCCGAAGCGGCTTGAACTACTCGGCGGCTTCAAGCTTCTCGCCGGCCTCGGTCCAGCCCTTGAGGCCGCCGGCGTAGTGCTTGACGTTGGTGTAACCGAGCTTCAGCGCGGCATTCGCGCCCTGCTTGTAGGCCGGGCACTGCGGGCTGCCGCAGTAGGCCACGATCAGCGCATCCTTCTCGGCGGGCAGCGACTTGGCCAGATCGTCCTTGACGGAGGCGAAGTCCACCGCGCCGGGGAGGTGCCCCTTCTTGTAGCTGTCCGTGCCGTTGACGTCGATCAGGGTAACCTTCTTGTCGGCGATGGCCTTCTTGAGGTCCTCGAGGCTGATGTCCTCGACCTTGTCGCCGGCCAGGCTGATAAAACCCAGCGCCGCCACCAGTCCAACCGCCGCCATCACGCTCAACATCCGCTTCATGGGTACGCCTCCTTAGGGAAAAGGGTTTTCGAGCGCTCTTGAACCTCTATGTACGTAGACGTACTTGGATATTTCCTGCTTCTAGCCATTTCTCAAAAAGGAGTAATCTCATAACCAGTTGAAGAAGAACGAGTTGAGGCGACGGATCTGGCGGGAGGGATATATTCGTCTGTTGCGTGACGAGCAACCCGATAAAAAGGGATACCTATGCACGACGACTCCGGGACCCAAGAAGCCAAGCCGGCGCCGCCGGGATTCACGCGGGAGCAATGGGAGCGCTTCGACCGCGAGGGCTACTTGGTCATCGAAGATGCCATTGAGCCCGAAGCGGTGCGGCGCTACCGGGAGGCCTTGGCGCGCATCGCCTCGCGCAATCCGAAGTACCGGCGCGAGGCATTCTTCGGGCCGCAGAACGCGGTGACGCTGGACGCGGAACTGGAAGAGCTGATCGACCATCCGCGGCACACCGGCTTCGCGTACGACCTGTACGGCGAGCTGACCAAGCTGCATCTCTCGCAGCTTTTGATGCGCCCGCGCAACAGCTCGCACAACATCTGGCATCCCGACGGCGCTCGGGCGTTGCCCTTCCAGGTCTTCTCGCCGCGGCTGCCCTTGCAGTTCAAGGTCGGGTACTGGCTGACGGACCTGCCGCGCGCGCGGATGGGGAACCTGACGGTGCTCCCGCGCAGCCACCGCATGCAGTACATGAACGGCTACGACACGCACGAACCGGTGGAGGGCGAGCACGTGCTCTGTCTCAAGGCCGGCGCGATGACGCTGCTGCATTGCAGCACCTGGCACCGCGTGGAGCCCAACGAGAGCGAGACGATCCGCGAGAATCTCTTCCTGTCCTACTGCCCCGCCTGGATCAATCCCGAGGACCGCTACACGAACGATCCGGCCTGGCTGGCGAAGCTGACGCGCGAGCGGCGCATCCTGATGCGCAGCTATGGGCATCCGTACACGAACACCAAGCCGCCGGCGGAGGACTTCCCGCTTTTCCTGGATCGCGCGTCCGGCGCCGACCGCGACCCCGGGGTCTACCGCGAGCACGTGGAGCTGCACCGCCGCAAGCGCGTCACGCAGGTGGAGCGCTGGCTGGCGGAGGAGGCGAAGCAGAGCCTCTGACGGGCGCGAGGCTTCTTGTCGCGCCGCGCGGCCGGGCTACGATATGCGCATGCCTGCGACGATCGTGCGCCGCGCGCGTCCCACGCTGACGGCGGTCGAACTCGACTGCGGCGAGGCGCTCGAGTTCGTGCTCGACTCGGGCCGGACCGTGCGGCTCGAACTGCTATCGACCTCCGCGCGCGTCCTGCTCACCTCCAATCGCGACACGCGCGTCGAAGAGCGGCAGGGGCGCACGATCCTGCTCTGCGTTGCGCGCGTGCGCATCGACGGGCACGAGCTGGAACTCAACCGCTTCCTCTGCGCGCAGGAATCCTTCGCCGAGCCGTACGTCGTCAACGGGCTGCGCTTCTGGTTCGACGGGACGGCCGACCTCTTTGAGCTGATCACCGAAGGTCACGGCGTCTGCCGCCCGCGGAAGCACGCGCGCTTCGCGCTGCAGGACGCCGCGCGCGGCGTATGCCCCGAACCGCTCCACCCCTGGTGCCCGAAGGACGAGAACGCGATCGACATCAAAGAGTGCTACAACGGCGACGACTGCTGGCTGGGACCGTACCTCGGCGCGAGCGCGCACGGGGGGCTGGACATCAACCACCCCAAGGGCACCCCGCTTTGGGCGCCCATCGATTTCGACGAGCAGTTCTACTTCGAGTGCCTCGCCGGCGGCGCGAACAACAACCGCCACCGCGCGCTGCGCACCTGGCCCGACGGGAGCGCCTGGACGCTCCAGGCGCACCACATGTACGAGCTGTGCGTGCCCGAGCACACGCCGCTCAAGCGCGGCGCCGAGTACGCCAAAGCCGCGGGCGTGCTGAACGGGAGCCATAACCATACGCATTTCGTCTTCAAGGTCGCCGAGCCCGGGACGCGGGCGGGGGCCGACGACGTGCTGCTCGATCCGTGGATCCTCTTCTGGCAGACCTTCGAGGACGCGCGGCGCGCCGGAACGGAGCTCCGCGCCGAGATGCAGGCGCCCGGCCCCGCGCGCGCCGGCGAGCCCGTTGCGTTCTCGTCGGAAGGTTCGCGACCCGGCCCTGGCGGCGCGGCCCTGAAGTACGTCTGGACCTTTGGCGACGGGGGCTGCTCATTCGAGCCCCATCCTCGCTATGCGTATGCGCGGCCGGGGCTCTACGCGGCGACGCTGACGGTGGACGACGGTTCGAATCGCGCCACGGCGACGCAGCATTTGACGGTGGACGGCGAGCCGTACGCGGGCGCCGCGCCGGTGCTTGTGGCCCCCGACGAACCGGCGTTCCGCGTCCGGCCCGCGCGGCAGGCGGACCTGTATGCCCGGCCGCCGCGCCGCCTGCCGCGGACGCTGCGCTTCGTCGCGCGGGCCTCGCGCCCGCGGCCCGCCGCGCGGATCCTGGAACTGCGCTCGCGCGGGCTCAAGCACGAGCTGAAGCGCGCCGCGTGCGAAGTCGCTTTCGAACGCGGCGCGGGCTGGCTGACGGTAAAGGCGCAGGGCTCGGCGACCTCGCAGGAACTGCTCGTCAGCGCCGACGCGACGGGCCTGACGCCGGGCCTCTACGCGGCGACGGTGCGCGCGATGGTCGGGGAGGCGCTCAACGGGACGCTCCCCTTCCGCGTCGAACTGCTCGTAAAGGCCGAGCCGCCCCCGCCGGGAGAGAGCGTGGTGGACGACGCCGGCGAAGGCTGCGAGGCCACGCCGTTCTTCTGGGTCGCGCCGCGCTTCAGCAAGTTTCCGGTGCGGGGCTTTGGCGGCGACGAACAGGACGGTGGAGGCTTCTTGTCCAACGGCGGGCGCGCGGAGCCCGGCGAGTACGTCCGCTTCACGCCCGATCTGGCCGCTGGCGCGTACGAGGTCGCCTTCCACCCTCTGACGCCGTTCGCGCCCGGGGATGCCTTCAACGTTCGCGTGCGGCACCGCGGCGGCGCGGCGACGGTCCGCGTTCAACCGTTCGCCGCGCGGCGCATCGGCCGCTTCGAATTCGACGAAGGCTGCGACGGGTTCGTGGAGCTACTGGCCGCGGGCTCGGCAGGGCAGGTCTTGGCGGATGCGGTGGTTTTTACGCCGGCGATTGGTGGTCGGTGATCTGCTCAAACCGCACGGGCAGTTCTTGGACACTGGAGTTCCTTAGGGCTACGAGATGCCACCCATAAAGATCGCACGCTTCGCCGGCCGCGAGCTTCCGGCCAATCTCGCGTACGAGACGAACTTCGCGAACCTCGACGAGTTCTGGTGGGAAGGCACGCCCGAAGTAAGCGCGTCCGGCGGTTCGCTCTTCATCCGCACGAAACTCCAGCGCGACGCGAACTGCCATCACGTCTCCACGGTTTTCCTGAAGCGGCCTTTCAAGGGCGACTTGTTCGTCGAGTACGAAGGGCGGAGCATCCACGACGAGTCGCACCGCAATTTCAACTTCTTCGTCCATGCCAAGACCCGCGACGGGCGGGGGCTCTACGAAACCCGGGGCGAACGGACCGGCGACTACCCCGAGTACCACGTGATGGACAACTACCTCTTTACGTGCCTGAAGTCCGATCAGCAAAACCCCGACGGCTCGGACATGTTCCGTTACCGCATGCGCCGCGATCCGGGGTTTCATCTGATGAAGGAGGCGCACGCCTACCGCTGCGAGAATCACCGCTGGTATGCCTTCCAGTACCTCATACGCAAGGGGGAAGTCGGCGTCTGCATCGACCGGCTCCCGCACGAGGCCTACACGTGGCTCGATCCGCAGCCGCTCGCCGAGGGCCACATCGGCTTCCGCTCGTTTCAGAGCCACCTGGAATTCCGCAACCTTAAGGTGTGGGCGGTGGGGTAGCTCTTGCCACGCCTGTTTGACCGGTACATCAGAATCCTATTGGAATCTGCTTGCCGCACCTGGTTTCCTGGTGTAGTTTCTATATAGGAAACATTAGTTTCCTTCATAATACGTTGCAATTGTTGGGGTAACAGATGTCTACCCAGAAATTAAGCCCCGAGGCGCTCGGCAACCGGATCCGCTGCCTGCGGATGGGGCAGGGGCTGCGGGTTGAAGATCTGGCCAACCGCGCGGGCTTCACCAAAGGCTTCGTGAGCAAGATCGAGAACGGGAAGTCTTCGCCGCCGATCGCGACGCTCTTGAAGCTGGCTTCGGCGCTGGGCGTGGCGGCGGCGGACCTGCTGCAAGGCGACGCGGACCTGGGGCTCGATCCGCACGGGAGCGTCCACGTGCCGGCGGGCGCGCGGCTGGAGATCGCGAACGCCGCGGCCGGGCCGGGCTACACGTACCTCGCGCTGGCGGCCGCGCGGCGCGTCAAGCAGATGGAGCCGTTCCTGATCACGGTGCGTCCGGAGGACGTGGACCGCGAGAAGAGTTTTCAGCATCCGGGCGAGGAGTTCATCTTCGTCACCGAAGGTTCGTGCGAGTACCGCGTCGGCGACGAAGTCTTCACGCTGCGGCAGGGCGACAGCCTGTACTTCGACGCCAACCGGCCGCACGCGCCATGGCCGAAGGACGGCCCGGTGACGTTCCTGGCGATCTTCTGCGCGCCGCCCGCGCTCGTGGCGCGCGCGAACCGGACGAGCGAGCGCCTGGCTGCGAAGGAAGCGTGACCATGCCGATCGAACTGACCACCAGCGCCTGCTGCCTCCCGAAACTGACGCGCGGAGAACTCTTCAAGGCCGCGCACGAAGCCGGGTATCGCTGGGTCGAACTCTTCACCGGCAACGCCTCGAAGTACGACCCGGCCGGCGAGCCGGCGGATGCTTTCAGCGCGCACGGCGTGGGCGTCTCGGCGCTGCACCTGCCCGGCGACCTGGCGAAGGCCAAGCAGGCCGTGGACCTCGCCGCGAAGCTTGGCGTGCCGCAGGCGATCGCTCACGGCGCCGGCGCGCCGGCGGAGGCCGGCCGCTGGCTGGCCCCGACGGTGGCTTACGCGAAGGCGTGCGGCGTCGAGGTCGTCGTCACGAACCACAAGGGCCAGAGCATCGAGTCGCCCGAGGACGTCGCGGCGGTGCTGAAGGCGTGCGGCCCCGACGCGCCGCAGGTGCTGCTCGAGGCCGGGCACTACTGGGCCGCGGGCCTCGACGCGAGCGAGGCGCTGAAGCGCTTTCGCGACCGCGTCCGGCTCGTGCATGTGAAAGACCTCGATGCCCATGGCCGCAGCGTCCCGTACGGAACCGGCGCCGCGCCTCTCGACGCCTTCATCCAGGACCTTGCCGCGAGCGGCTATCAAGGCCGCCTCTGCGTCGAACTGGAAATGCGCGAACTGCACACGGCCGAGATCGTGAAGCACCTGAGCGACGCGCGCTTTGTCGTCGCCGCGGGGCTCGGCGTGGCGATGGCGGGAAGATGAAATGTGAAAACTCCCCGAGGCACACTGGGCTATTTTCACATTTTATGTTTTCGAGCCGTGTCCGTTGACCGAGAAACCTGCTGAGGAGCCCCTCATGTCCGCAACGCATCCCGACGAATCCAAGCTCACGCGCCTCTGCATGATCGGCTGCGGGCGGCTGGCGACGAGCCGGATCTGGCCGTGCTTTCCGCGCCTGCCGGTGCGGCTCGTCGGCGTCTGCGACCTCGACGAGAGCCTCGCGAACCGCAACGCGCGGCGGCACGGCGGGGAGCGCGTCTTCACCGATCTCGAGAAGATGCTCGACGAAACCAGGCCCGACGGCGTGGTCCTCTGCGTCGGCCCCAGGGGTCACTACGAGCTGGGCCTGAAGGTGCTTGCGAAGGGCTATCCGCTCTACACGGAGAAGCCGCCTGCGCCGACGGCCGCGCAGGCGTGGGAGCTGGCCGAGGCTTCGCGCCGCGCCGGCGTGCTCTGCATGACCGCCTTCAAGTACCGCTACGCCCCGGCGATGGTGAAGGCGAAGAAGATCGTCGACTCGCCCGAGTTCGGCGGCGTGCACGCGCTGAACGTCCTGCGCACCTGCGGAGGGTATCCGCAGAAGCCCGGCGAGCCGGTCCACTACACCTTCCTCTCGGACTTCTGCATCCACCCGATCGACGAGGCGCTCTTTCTGGGCGGGGCGGTGAAGTCCGTCTACGCGACGGCGCCGACTCCGGACGGCTTCGCGATCGCGCTGAGCTTCGCCAACGGCGGCGTCGGTGGGCTGACGTTCTCGTGCCACGGCACCTTCAGCCGGCCGGTGGACCGCGTCGAGATCCTCGGCAACCGCGGCCACGCGATCACGATCGAGGACGAGATCAGCATGACGTACTTCGTCGAGGACCAGCCCAGACAGCAGCATCGCCCCTACTTCTGCACCGCGGGCGGGGACTCGCTGAAGGAGACCGGCTTCCTGACCGAACTGGAGGCCTTCGTGAAGCATCTGCGCGGCGAATTGTCCGCCAAGCAGGTCCCCAGCCGCATCGAGGAATCGACACAGAGCATGGCGCTCTTCGAGGCGATTCTGAAGTCGGCGCAGACGGGCCAGGCCGTCGCGCCGCGGGTCTTCGAACGCGAGGCGGCCGCCGTCGCGTCGTGACGGAGCGCCGGACCAGGAACCAGGAGCGAGGAACGTATCATGCCCATCGTCGCCGAATCCGAATACGCCGTCGTCCCGAAGGCCGACGCGCGCCGCGAACCCTACGGCTGGGGCACGCTCACGTTTCTCGCCGACGGCAAGAGCGGCACGTCGCCCGAGGTGAGCATGGCGCGCGTGACGATCCAGGCCGGCAAGCGCAACATCCTGCACCGGCATCCCAACTGCGACGAACTGCTTTACCTCCTGAAGGGCACGCTGAAGCATCTCGTCGGCGACAAATGGGTGACGCTGGAGGCCGGCGATACGATCCGCATCGCGCGCGGGCTCGTGCACCAGGCGGAGGTCGTCGGCGCCGAGGACGCCGACATGATCGTGGTCTATTCGGCGGGCGACCGCGAGACGGAAGTGCTTGGCGAAGGCTCGAAATAAAGGAGCGCGCGCATGATCGTGGGGTATCACACGGGCGGGCTGGATGAAGCGGACGTGGCGCGCGCCGCGCGGCGGCTCCAGAAGGCCGGCTACGGCGGCGTGCAGTTCGCCGGCCCCGTCGCGAAGACGATCGCCGCGCGCGGCGCGTGGGAGGAATCCGGTTCGATCTTCCGCGCGCACGGTATTGAAGTCCTTTGTACGTGGGGCGCGAACCCGGCGCTTGAAGAGTGGGCCGACGGCGAGCGCGGCCAGGAACGCTTCGCAAAGCTGCGCCGCTGCGGCGAGGAGGCGCGCCGCGCCGGCTGCGCTTCGCTGATGCTCCTGCCCGAAGGCGCCGCGCCGGCGAGTCCGGAACTGCGCCGCGCGGCCGGACGCGCCTTCGCGAACTTCGCTCGGGCTTTTCATGACACCACCGGCGTGCGGCTGACGCTCCACCAGCACGCCGGAAGCCGGCTGGAGTCGTGGAGTGAAGTCGAGGAGTTCGCCGCGGAGTTCGATGGCGTTTCGAGCGCGCTGATCGCCGACACCGCGCATCTGACGCTCGGCGGGATCGACCCCGCGCGCTTCGTCCGCGCCTTCGCCGGGCGGATCGACATGCTCCACTTGAAGGACGCGCGCGCCGGACGCTTCGCTTTTCCCGGACAGGGCACGGTCGATTTCGCGGCCGTCTTTGCGGCGCTCGAGGCGGCCGGCTTCGCGGGCAACCTCGTCGCCGACGTCCACGACGCGTCGTTCGAGGGCGACAAGGTCATCGCGGCCAAGGCGTGGCTCGATGGAATCATGGCCGTGCCAGTCCAGCCATAAAACCGGCAACAGGAGTCTACTCATGCGCATCAACTTTCGCGGGCAACTGGCCGACGAGCCGGAGATTCGCGCGGGCTTCATCGGCTGCGGGTCGCACTCGTTCCGCAACATCTTCCCGACCTTCCAATTCGCGCCCGTCAACCTCGTCGCGACTTGCGACCTAGTCGAGGAAAAGGCGCGGGCCTTCGCGAAGAAGTTCGGCGCCGAACGGAGCTACACCGACTACCGCGAGATGCTGGCGAAGGAGAAGCTCGACGCGGTCTTCCTCGTGCTGGGCGCGGACAAGGGCGGCCGGCCGCTGTATCCGAAGTTCGCCGTGGAGTGCCTCAAGGCCGGCGTCCACGTCTTCATCGAGAAGCCGCCCGCGGCGACGACCGCCGATGTCGAAGCCATGCGCGAGGCCGCCGCGGCCAGCGGAAAGTTCGTCATGTGCGGCCTGAAGAAGATGTTCGTGCCGGCCAACCGCAAGGCGAAGGAACTGACGGCCGAGCCGGACTTCGGCCCGGTGAGCAGCGTGCTGCTGGAGCGGAACGAGCGCGTGCCGGCGGTCGAGGAGTTCGAGGCGTTCTTCCATCGCGGCGAGGCCGGCAAGGTCGCGCACTTCCTGGACCACCTTTGCCATCCCACGGCGGCGCTGCTGCTGCTGCTGGGCATGCCGGAGACGCTTTACTACGAGCGCAGCCGGAACGGCTCCGCGCTGCTGAACTTCAGCTTCGCCTCCGGCGCGATCGCCTCGCTGGCGATCCACTGCCACGGCGCGACCGACGGCGGCATGGAACGGATCATGATCGTGAGCGAGACCGGGCGGCAGATCGTCGTCGAGAACTCCGTGCGCCTCTACTACCACCGCTCGCCCCCGCGCCCCGCGGGCCAAGGGTACGGCAACACGCCGAGCTTCTTTAACGGCCAGCCGGGGGAGGCGACGACCCTGTGGGAGCCCGAGTTCAGCCTGGGCCAGCTTTACAGCAAGGGCCTCTTCCTGCTCGGCTTCTACGACGAGGTCAACGAGTTCGCGCGCGCGATCCTGGAAAAGCGCCGGCCCTGCGCCGGCACCCTCGACGACATGTGGGGCGTGACGCGGATCTTCGAGGCCATGGCGGCCGGGCCGCGCAAGCTCATGAACCTCCAGCCGGCCGCCCAACCGGTCGCAGTTTAGCCCGGAACTGCTTACGCCCCATAGATAGATATGGAAATATGCGGAACGGATTCGTTTCCGCAACCGTCTTCTTAGAGTGCGTCCTAACGCCGCCTCGCGAAACGTGTTAGGACGCACTCTTAGAGCTGCCGGAGGCGAGGGGAAGCCGGGGTTCGGGAGCCTCGTATCTTCGCATGATATAAAAGGAGGTGCCGGCCATGCGGCGCGAGATCGCGGTCCTTGCCGTATGCCTGCCGTGTTGCTTTGCCGGGGCCGAGCAACCCGGCGCATCGGTCGACGCATCCGCGTTGCTTCGGCAACTCGCCCACGAGGACCATGAAGTTCGAGATCGAGCCGCATTGAAGTTGCTGGAGAATGCAGCGACGGTCTGGCCGCGCCTGCGCGAAGCGGCGGAAAGCGAGGACCTGACGGTTCGCGCGCTGGCCCAGCGCATCTGCAGGGTTGCCATCCTCCGGCAGTTGCCGGCCTGGGAGGCCGAACTTGCCGCCGAAGTGAAGCGTATTGAAAGCATACACGAGGAAGCCGTAGCGAAGTTGAAGTCCGACCTGCTGGGCGTGGATGTCGCGGAACTGCAGCGGCAACTCGAAGACGTCAGCCATAAGGTCGAGAAGCTTGAGGCTCGCATCGAGGAGGTGCGCGGTGAGCCGCCGTCCGATGAGCGTCATACTCAATTGCGCGCGCTGGAAGCAAGACTCGAGAAGCTGCGCGACTTGCGCTTGGCTGCGTTGGAACCCTACTTGGCTGCGAAGCGGCGCGAGCGCGATCGAGCGCCCGACCTGTGCAAGGCCATTGCCGAGTTGCGGGAGACGTTGAATCGAGACGGGCTACCCGACCGGCGCGCGCTGCTCAGGGAACTTGCCGCCGTCCGCAAAGGCGGGCTGCAAGGAGGTAACCTTCTGGTCAAGGCGCCCGCAGCCTGGCCGGCGCATTTTCGACCGGACCTGATCGTCTATCCCAAGCCGGAGCTTACGCGACCGCTCTCCTTTCAATTCGTAGACACGCCCTACGGCGAGGTGCTGAATTTCCTGCGTTCCATGCCAATCTACCAGTGTGAGTTCAACGTGAGCCCCGAGGTAAGGACGCTTCTGGAACGGAAGACCGTCACACTGACGGTAAGCAACGAACCGCTGGCCGCAGCCTTGCGGAAGATTCACGCTGCCATCGGCGCGGAGGTTGGAGTGGGCGAGGACAACCGCCTGACGGTGACCCTCTCGAAAGCCGTGGCGCTCGACGAGGCCAACGCCGGGAAATAGGCGCCCGCCTGAAGCGCACCGTCTTGACGAAACCTGAGAAAAACATTCTCATAGCTTGCGCCGCTTTGCGTGGCTGCTGGCGGCGGGTGTGACGATACCGATGGGGGGATGCTCCCGCAGCGCCTGAAGCATTCGCCCGCAGGCTTCGGTCAACCGCATGAAACCCATCAACGGGCCCGTTTCCGCACTGGCGCGGGCCACCCTTGAATCCGCCTCCCTCCCGCCCCTGCGCCTGGAATGCTCCCTCGCGGAGGCCTGGCCGTGGCCGGGGCTGCTCGTGCGCGCCGCCGCGCGGATCGGCGAGCGGCTGGTGCGGCTGCGGCAGCTTCAGGCCGACGGCGAAGCCTTCCTTTATGCCGGCGCGCGCCTAACCGCCGATCCCGTCGATGCCTTGATCGTCCGGACCCTGCGCGGGCTGCCCTGCGAGGACGGCGTGGCCTTCCGCGTCGATCCGGAGCGCTTCGCGCCGGTCCTGGCGCTGCTGCGGCAGGCGTCCGGCGCTTTGATCCGGCGCGAGACCCCGCGGATCGCGGGCCTGAGGGTTCTGGGCGCGCCGGCGGAACGCGTGCTCGCTCTCGAGCGCCTCGAAAACCGCAGCGGTCTGGTCCTGCGCGCTGAACCTGAATTTCGCTGCGCGGAGCAAGGCGGGAGCCTGGGCCGCCCGCTGGCGCGCACGGGGGAGTGGCTGGTCTTCGAGCGCGCCGTGGCGCCGGCCTGCGAGGCGCTGGGCGATCCGCTTCTCGACAAGCTCTTCGAGGGCGCGCCGCGCGAGGTCGAGGGCGAGGCCGCGTGGAAACTGCTGCATGCCGCGCAGGCCGCGACGCCGCGGCTGGAAGTTCATCTCCCCGCCGAGCTGGCGCGGGCGAGCGCCGCCGCCAGGCCGCCGCGCCCGGCGCTTCACGTCGAAGCCGATCCGGGGATCCGCGCCGCGTGAAGGCGACGCTGCGCTTTGAGGCGGCGGGGCCGGGCGGGGCGCGGGGCGGTTCGTTCGGGGCCGAGGAGATTCTGCGCGCGGCCGCGCGCGGCGTGCCGGTGCTCGAGCGCGGCGGGGCGCTCTGCCGCGTGGACGCGGAGACCGTCGAGCAGGCGCGCGCTGCGCTGCGCAAGCTGGCCGCGGCCGACGGGGCGGCCGAGGGCAAAGGGGAGGGCTTCAGCGCGGCGGGCGAGCAGGTCCCGGAGCTGCTCGAATACGCCCGCGCCCGCCAAGGCGACCCAGCCAGCCCCTGGAACGTGTACGTCAGCGAGGCCGTCGAGGGCGCGCACAAGGTCGCCGACGAGCCGGCGGAGCTGCGCCTGCGGCTGGGCGTCGAGGAAGACGCCTCCGAGACGTGGTTCACCGTGGACGCGAGCCTGGACGTCGGCGGGCGCGCGCTGACGCCCGAAGAGATCCGCGAGCTGATGCGCAAGCGCCGGCAATGGATGTATTACGGCCGGCAGTGGCGGCGCGTGGACGCGCAGTCCTACGCCGCGTTTCGCTTGCAGGCCGAACGCGCGGGGTTGCGCAAGACCGGCTCGGGGCGCTTCCGCTTCAAGCCCGAGGAACGCGCGAAGGTCGAGTCGCTCTTCAGCTTGGCGGGGACCGTCGAGCACGCGGAGCGCTACCGGGAGTTTCTCGAGAACCTGCGCGGCTTCGGCGGCATGGAGCCGCAGGCGCCGCCGGACTCGCTGCGCGTGACGCTGCGCCCGTACCAGCGCGAGGGTTACTCGTGGCTGCGCTTCCTGCAGCGCTACGGGCTCAACGGGATCCTGGCCGACGAGATGGGCCTGGGCAAGACGGCGCAGACGCTCGCGGCGCTGGCCGCGCTGCGCGACGAGCAGGGGCCCTGGCCGTCGCTGGTGATCTGCCCGACCTCCCTGGTGGACAACTGGCGCGCGGAGGCGCGCAAGGTCGATCCGCGCCTGAAGGTGCTGCGCTACACGGGCTCGCCCGGCCGCCGCGACACCCTGCGCAAGCGCATCCCCGAGATGGACCTGGTCCTGGCCACGTACGCCACCGCGCGGAACGACGCGCTGCTGCTGCGCGAGGAGTCCTGGCGCTACGTGATCCTCGACGAGGCGCACTTCATCAAGAACGCCGCCGCGGCGACGACGAAGGCGGTCAAGACGATTCCTTCGCGCCACCGCCTCGCGCTGACCGGCACGCCCGTGCAGAACCGGCTGGACGAGCTTTGGTCGCTCTTCGATTTCCTGATGCCGGGGTATCTGGGGCGCTTCGCGGGCTTCTTCCGGCGCTACGAAGAGCCGATCGTCAAGGGCCAGGCGCCGGACGCGGCCGCGACCGAGCGGCGCGACGGCGAGCGCGCCGCGGAGGCGCTGCGCGAGCGGATCGGGCCGTTCGTGCTGCGCCGCCTCAAGACCGAGGTCGCGCGCGACTTGCCGCCGAAGATCGAGCAGGACCTCTTCTGTTCGCTGACCGCCGACCAGATCGCGCTGTACCGGAAGTTCGCGACGAGCGACGAGGCGCGCGCGGCGGTGAAAGAGGTCGAAGAGAAGGGCGCGGCCCGCGCGCAGACGCAGATCCTCGCCGCGCTGACCATGCTGCGCAAGATCTGCAATCATCCGGACCTGGTGTACACCGCCGCCGAGTCCGAGAAGCGCAAGCGCATGACGCCGCTGGCCGGCTACGCGGAGCGCTCGGGGAAGCTGCTTGCGCTGGCCGACCTTTTCGATCAATGCCGCGCGGGCAACCACCGCCTGCTGCTCTTCTGCCAGCAGACGCGGATGCTCGATATTCTCGAATACTACCTGCAGGAGCGCGGCGACGCGTGCTTGCGCCTCGACGGCGGCACGCCCGGGCACGCGCGGCAGGGGCTGGTGGACCGCTTCAACGCCGACCCCTCGCTCTTCGTCTTCCTGATCTCCACGCGCGCCGGCGGCTCGGGCCTGAACCTCACCGGCGCCGACACGGTCGTTTTCTACGACCACGACTGGAACCCCGCCAACGACCGGCAGGCCCAGGACCGCGCCTGGCGCATCGGGCAGACCAAGCCCGTCAACGTCTACCGCCTCGTGACGCAGGGCACGCTGGAAGAGAAGATCCTGGCGCGGCAGGCGCTGAAGCTGCAATTGGCCGACGCGATCGTGCGCGAGGACGTCTCGAGCCTGCGCGATCTGACGAGCGCGGACTTGGTGAATCTGTTTCGGTTTACGGAGGCGGAGGCGAGTTAATTGCGATTGCGGAATGTGGGATGCGGAATGAAGGGCGCGATATTCACCGCAGAGACGCAGAGGGCGCGGAGCGAGGGGCAAAATAGGATGCTTTGCTTTGAAGCCCCGAAGGGGCGATAGAATGTAGCCCAGGGCAAGGAGCGCCTTCAGGCGCGACGCCGCCCTGGGTAGGCTTCTCTCTACATTGCCAAGCCCTGAAGGGGCGGCAGAAGTACCAAGGCGAGCTATCGGCTAGAATGGGTCCGCTTTCGCAAGTGAACGCCCTCGGTCCCCCAGTGCTTCTCCCCGCCTAGGATCGCCTCCACGATCAGCCAAGCCATCCAGTAAAGCAGCCCGACAATCGTCATGATCGGCAGCGCCCAATTCAGAAGGAAAGGAATCGTGTAGACCGAGAGCATGAACTGCGGGACGAAAATCGGGGCCAGGATGCCAATAACGGCCAAGGTTGCGCCCTGTGACCAGCCGCGCCGCTCGCCGGCCTGCTGAATCTCGCTGGCAAAGACCAGGCCGCAGAGCACGAAGACGCATTGAATGAGCGCCAGAAGCCAGGTCGTATTCGATTCCGGTCCGAAGCCGAAATAGTTTGAGGCTGCCATTCCGACGAGCATGGATTCGACGACGAGCAGGTACAGGTGCGAGAGACGAAACTGGAGGAGACTTTTCTTGTGCAGGCGTCCGTAGTGTACAGGCGGCGCGGCTTCGGACCCAGACCAGCGATGCGCGATGCGCCTCCGGTCCTTAAAGACCTGCCAAACGAGGAAACTGAGTCCCGTACAGCTTATGAAGGCCACGAATGGAGGAACTTGAAGCCTCAGAGTATGCCGATTGATTACCGCGAGAATGAAGAAGGAGAGGGGTCCAACGAAGAAAAGGAACAGGGCAAACAAGCCCAGAGACTCCAAGCGCCCTCCCTGCCGCGTGGCGCGGATTTGATGGTGCCTCAGCCAGGATCGACGCATGCCTCTCATGGTCCAGTATTCCAGGCCGTACGGACCGCCTTTCGCCCAGCCTCCCCAATTCCCGCCCATCCCCGTAACCCTGAGCCGGGTTATCCTTCATATGGTAGGGATCCTACCGCTTGCGAGGGTTTCACATGGTGCGCTCTGCCGGCCTGCGTTCGCAACTTGTTCTCATGCTTTCGGTTATGACCTTGGCTTCGGCTTGGGTCGCCCGCGGCGGCGAGGACGCGCCTCCTTCTAAGGACGACGCGCCCTGGGGCGAGGCCGTCGACGGGCTGGCGTGCCGGGTTCGGACGCGCCCCAATTACTGCTTCGGCGAGAGCATCACGGTCGAGGTGGAACTGAAGAACGTTTCCGAGCGGCCGATCCTGCTGCGCAAGAACTTCGATTACAAGGACCGGGTCCTAGCGAGCCTGGCGCTCGTGACGCCCGACGGCAAGGAACTGCAGTCCCAGCAGTCGCGCAGCTACGGGAACGCGGTGAACAGCCCCAAGAACTTCATCGAGTTGAAGGCGGGCGAGAGTACGCGCTTCGAGTTCACGAACCTCGCCGAGGCCTTCAGCCTGCCCGAGCGAGCGGGGCGGTGCCAGGTCCGCTACACCTATAACGGGAGCAAGCCGCGGAAGGTCGTCGCGTCCGTCACGATCCGGAACGGCCAACGGGAGGAGACCTTCGCCGAGCCGACCCAGGAGCAGGTTGAGCGGGCGTGGGCCGGCAAGGTCGAGTCGAACGCGGCGGCCTTCGAGTGGTCCGCGCCGCGGGCCGAGGACCTGACCGTTCACGAATGGGGCGTCTTCACCGTCTACAACGACCTCAAGTACGCCAACGCGGGACGGCTGGCGGAATGGGGCGACCTGCCGGACTACTTTTACCGGCAGTTCCCCGTGCGCCGGATGCGCTGGGTGCCGGGCGCGTGGGACAAGCCGATCGTCTACTTCTACACGCAGCGCCCGTCGCTTCGCGTGCGCGCCCGCGTGGATTTCCCCGAAGGCTGCCCGGTGGTCTGGTGGCCGGCGGCGCAATGGCCGGTGGACGAAGACGTGCCGCGCAAGGTGATCCAGCGCGACGGGCTGGGGGAATTCTTCGACACGCTGGTCTGGGACGTGCAACTCGGGGACCGCGTCGAGCGGTTTGACGGGGAGTTCGGCGGTCCCAAGCCGAAGGCCGCGATCCAGCCCAAGGAACTGCCGGAGGCCTGCTGGCTCAACGAGGCTCGCAAGGTCGAGAAGGCCGCCTGGATCCACGCCGAAGGCAGCAACATGGAAGGGCGCGCGCCGTGGATGTCCGTGCAGCACGAGAAGGAGAAGTTCCTCTACTACGACGGCCTGGCGCCCGCGCCGGATTACCTGCGCTGCGCCAAGTCCGAAGGCGCGTCGCTCACGCTGCGCAACAAGGCCGGTTTCGCGCTGCCGTGGGTCCTGGCGATCGACAATCGCGGAGAAGGCGGCGCGCCGAAGCGGCTCGCGCTGCTCGAGACGCCGCTCGCGGCGCAGGGCGAGGCGAGCGTCGAGACGCTTCCGTGCGCGGGGGCCGAGGCGCTGGCAGATTGGGAGGCGCGGCTGAAGCGGCTGCTGGTCGAGGCCGGGCTCTTCGAGGCCGAGGCCTCTTCGCTGGTCTCCATCTGGCGCAAGGGCTTCTTCGAGCGCGAAGGCGTGACGGCGCTTTTTCTGCTCCCGCGCGAGGAGTACGACCGCATGCTCCCGATGCGCGTCTCGCCTCAACCCGCCGCGTGGGCGCGCGTGGGGCTGGTGGTGCAGGCGCGCATCGAGCAGGATCCCGAATTGGACAAGCGGATCGAGGCCCTGATCGGGAAGCTCGACGCGGACGACTTCGATTCGCGCGAGGCCGCCAAGCGCGAACTGGCCGAACTGGGCCACGTCACCTTCCGCTATTTGCACGAGGCCTCGAAGAAGGAAGACCGCCCTGAAGTCGCCGCGCGCTGCAAGGAGCTGCTCGAGGCCTTCGACGCGAGCGCGTATCTGGAGAAGGCGAAGGCCGCGTTGCGGGCCGGGAAGCTGAAGGCGAAGAGGCTGGAGCCGTTCCACGACGTGAAGAAAGAGCCGTAGCCGATTAGCGCTACAACGCTACATGAACCGCGGAGTACGCGGAGCACGCAGAGAAGTCTTCTTACGGGTTCAAGTCATGACGGACAGGAAGCCCCTGCGTGTCCTTAAGGTTGCGGCCCTTTGCCTTTGTTCTTCCTGTCTTTGCGCTCTCTGCGTGCTCTGCGGTTTCGTTTTAGCGTTGTAGGATTTGAAACCCATCGGGAACCAGAGCAACCGGCGTCACGCCGTCTTCCAGGCCGCCTCCGCCAGCCCGTATTCCCACTCGGCGTGCCACAGCGCTTCCTGAAGCGAGGCGTGCCTGGTTTTCCAGACGAGCTTGCCTTGTGCGTCGCGCCGGACGAGCAGATGGGGGCTCTCGGGCTCGCCCTCCGGGCCTTCGATTTCCAGCCGGACGACGCGCTTGCTGACGTCTTCGAACCAGCTCCCGTCCTTGGCCGGTTCCTTGCGCTTGGAAAAGTAGACGACCTTGAGCGGCGTGGGAAGCTTGGCGTCCGCGCCGCGGAGCACCTTCGACATGTTGCGGACCTCGGATCGATCGCGGCCACGCTCGGGCGCGGCGCATTCAAGGGGCTCTGAGATACCCGGAGCGCGCGGCTTTTGGAAGTGCCGGCGCGTTCCTGAGGTTGCAAGTTGGGCGGCGCTTGGGAGCATTTGAGGCTTCTATTCGTCGAAAGGAACGCGCATGGCGTCTCGCTGGCTGGTGCTCCTGGGCGGCAAGTTTCACGATTTCGAGGCGGCGGGCGCGTACTTTGCGAATGCCTTGAAGGAACGGCTCGGCGCGAAGGCCGAGACGACCTTCGACCGGAGCGTGCTGAACGCGAAGCGCCTCGCCGGGTACGACGGGCTGCTCGCGTACGTCGAGTGGGGCAAGGTCGCGGCGGCCGAAGCCGCGGCGCTCGACGCCTTCGTGCGCGGCGGCAAGCCGCTGGTCGGGGTGCACTGCGCCTGCGGCTACGAGGAGAACGAGAAGCTCCTCGGGCTGCTGGGCGTGCGCTTCACGGGGCATCCGGCGATCGACGAGTTCCCGGTCGCGCTCTCCGGCGAACCGCACTGGCTCACCCACCGCCTGGGGGACTTCCGGATCGCCGACGAGCTGTACGTGATGCAGGTCGCGCCGGGCTCGCGCGTGCTGGCGACGATGAGCCACCAGGGGCGCGCCTATCCGGCGGCGCTGTGCCGCGAGCCCGGGGCGGGCCGCGTCTTCTACCTCGCGTTGGGCCACGACGCGCGCGCCTGGGGGAATCCCGCCTACGGGAAACTGCTCGGGCGCGGCCTGGCCTGGGCCGCGGGCGCGGCCGAGCCCAAGCCGCTGGGCACGGCCGTGGTGGGCTACGGCGGCAGCTTCAACATGGGCAAGCACCACCTGGATTCGATGCGCGCGCAGCCGGGCTTCCGGCCGGTGGCCATCTGCGACATCGCTCCCGAACGGCAGAAGCAGGCGCGCGACGACTTCCCCGAACTGAAAGTGGTCGCGCGGACGAAGGAGCTGCTCGAACTTGAGGGCGTGGACCTCGTCGCCTGCATCACCCCGCACAACGTCCACGCGCCGGTGACGCTGGAGCTGCTCAAAGCCGGGAAACATGCGATCACCGAAAAGCCGATGGCGATCACGACGAAGGAATGCACGGCGATGATCGAGACCGCCAGGCGGCACAAGGCCAGCGTGCACGTGTACCACAACCGGCGCTACGACGGCGATTTCATCTCCATGCGGCGGATCGTCGAGTCGGGCGCGCTGGGGCCGGTCTTCCAGCTCGAGGCGTACAGCGGCGGTTACGGCGAGCCGCGGACGTGGTGGCGCAGCGACAAGGCCGTCAGCGGCGGCATCGCCCACGACTGGGGCGCGCACTTCATCGACTGGATCACGCACTTGATCCCCGGCCCGATCCGGCACGTGAGCGGGCACTTCTTCAAGCGCGCCTGGCCCCACGTGACCAACGAGGACCACGCGCTGATCCAGATCGTTTTCGAATCCGGCGCCGTCGCGCTCTACGAGACCTCGCAGCTCGCCGCCGCGGGGAAAGCCAAGTTCCGGATCCTGGGCGAGCAGGGCGCGCTGCTTCACGAAGGCAAGGACGCGCTCAAGCTGAGCGCGCAGGTGAACGGGATCCGCGGGCGAGAAATGCTGGTCCCCTGCGCCAATTCCGATTGGGGGCGCTTCTACCGCCAGCTCGGCGACCACCTGCTCCTGGGCGAGGCGCTGGAGATCACCGCGGAAGAAGGCCGGCGCAACATCGCGATCATCGAGGCCGCGGAAAAGTCGAGCCGGAAGCACGGCGCGCCGATGAAGGTGCCTTACGAGAAGTAAGTTCCGAGTTCCGAGTTCCGAGAGGCGAAAGCCCAGAATTACGCGAGCCGGGTTTCGGCGCCGCCGTTGCTCGCGCATCTCAAACTGGCTGGTGAGGCGTGGACTGCTTGGAACGCGGCACGGACCCTGCTCGCGACCCGTGGCGCGCGGGAGAGAAGATTACGGCGTCCCGGAGACGGTGCGGAAGCCGCTGTCTTCGTAGCGGTGCTCGGCGCCGGGGCGGGTCTCGCCGTCGCGGCAGTTCAGGCTGAGGTGGCCCTGGCAGCGGCGCCAGCTTCCGCCGCGGCATTCGCCGGGCTTGTCGATCCACTCCCAGGCGTTCCCGCTCATGTGCTGCGCGCCGTAGGGGCTCGCGCCCTCGACCATGCTGGCGACGGGCGCGAGAAACGGGAAGCCGTCTTCCTTGAATTCGTAGCTGTTCCCACCGTTGTAAAGCGCGGCGTCCCTGGAACTCCAGCGTCCGGCGGGCATGTCGCGGCCGTCGGCGCCGCGCGCGGCCTTGTCCCACTGCTCGGCGGAGGGCAGCTTGCGCCCCAGCCATTTCGCGTAGGCGTAGGCGGCGTACCAGGTGACGTCCACGACGGGGTAGTCGTCGCCGGTGACGCCGGCGTCGGTCAGGGCGCGGAACCGGTTGCGTTCGCGCTCTATATGCTCCAGGTAGGCCTTGGGATCGTTCTGGAACCAGCGCGCATCCTTGCCCTCACGGCCTTCGTCCATTCCGGCCTCGCCCTGGATGCGGTCGCGGTACGAGCGAATGAGGCCTTCGGCGAATTCGGACAGTTCGGGGAAGTAGCGCGGGATGTATTCCTTCACCGCCCAGGGGCCGTCGGGGTGCCGGACCATGGCGAGCTTCTTGCTCGTCGCCTTGGGGTGCGGATCCTGGATCAGCCACTTGACGAACTTGCGGTACTGGGCGTTGGAGACCTCGTACTTGTCGATCTCGTACTCGGGCAGGTTTACGACGACGCCTTCGGGCCCGTACTTGAACGGCCCGGCGGGGACCTTGACCGTGAGGTGGCGCGGGCGGCCCGACTGCGCATCGGCCTCCTTCGCGAGGCGTTCCCACTTGTCGGCCAGGGGCTCGCGGACGGACTCGTCGAACTCGCCCTTCAACGCGGCCATCCGTTCCGAGGCTTCCTCGCCCTTGCCTTGGCGCAGCAGTTCGGCGACGCGGTCGAGCTGCTTGTCCAGGTTGGCGCGTTGCAGGGCGAGCTGCTTCTCTTGCTCGACGGCTTCGCGGCCTTTGCGCAGGAGCTCGAGCCGTTCGGCGTAGCGCCCGGCGACGTCGGCGGAAAGTTCCTTCGATGCGGCCAGCGCGCGGTCGTAATCCTGAAGGGCGAGATAGAAAGCGGTCCGCGCGCGCGCGGCCTCATCCGGCTTCAGGCCGGGCTTGGCGTCGAAGAATTTGGCGATCTCCTCCGGGGGAGCTTGGCCATGGGCTCGGCAAGGACGCCCTGGCGGTCGATGCCCAGTTCGACCTTGCCGTCCTTGAAGCCCTTGACGGCAACCCGGCCCAGCTTGTGGGCGAAGGTCTGGCCGGCGCGGGCCGGGACGTTCGCTTCGGCCTGCGCGAGGTACTTGCCGGCCCAGGCCACGTCGTCGAGGTCGGCTTTGAGCTCCTGGCGGAAGGGCGCGAGCACCTGGGCCTGGAGCGCCTTTTCGAGGAGTCCCGTGGACTCCTCGACGTTCAGCTCTTTCATGCGCTCGGCGATTTTATCGGTGAGGTACGCATAGCCGCGGCGGGCATCGGCGGAGATTTCGGGTTCCGCCGGCGCGGCTTGTACCGGGGCCTCGGAGGGCGCCGGCACGGCGGTACGCGGCGCTTCGGCCTCGCGCTGCGGCGGCTGGGCGATGGGCATCGCGGCGGGCCGCGCGTGGACTCGGATCGGCGCGCCGGCGGGTTCGCCCAGCTCCGGTTCGTGCCTGGGCTGGTGGGTGCGCGGATGTGGACGGCCGGGCTCAGGTTGGCGCGGGGCGACTTCGGGAGCCGGTCTGACGGGAGCAGGGGCGACGGCCGGAGCGGCTGCCGCCGCGGGAACCGGCGGCTCGCTATCGGGCGCGCGCGCGGCGGCGCTTTCGCTGCGCGGCTTGTCGCTGGAATTGGGCCCGCTCAGGGCCATGAGCAGGGCCGCGGAGACCAGCAGGACCGCCGCGACCGCGCCGCCCAGGACCATGGGATTGGCCTTCGCGGCGGTCTCGGCGCCGCGTTCGCCCTTGCGCCGGGCGGCAGGTTTGCCGGGCCGGTCGGAAATGACGCTGCGCGCGGCGTCGATGGGCACGAAGTGGCCGGTGGTGCGGCGGCGGTTGCGGTCGCGGCCGGAATCGCCAACCGGGGCGTGTCGGCCCGTGCGGCGCTTGGGCCCGGATTCCGCGGCAAGCGCTCCAGCGGGCGGCATGCCGCTCAGGGCGAGGTCGAACATCTCCAGCAGTTCGTCGGCGTCGCGCGGCCGGTCGTCGCGGTTCTTGGCCATCAGGCGCATGACCAGTTCGCTGGCCCCGTCGCCGATATCCCGTTCGGGCGCGCGTTCGTGCGCGGGGACCGGATCGTGCATCAGGTGCTGGGCCATGATCGCGGCGGGGCTCCCGCCCTCGTAGGGCGTCTTGCCCGTGAGCATGTGGTAGAGCGTCGCGCCCAGCGAGTAGAAGTCGCAGCGGTGGTCGATGTCGCGGTCGCCGCGCGCCTGCTCGGGCGAGGCGTAGTGCGGCGTGCCGAGGGCCATGCCGGTTTGCGTCAGGCTGGTGTCCTCGTTGGTCGCCCGCGCCAGGCCCATATCGGCGAGCTTCACGATCCCGCGCGAGTCGATCATGATGTTGTCGGGCTTGATGTCGCGGTGAATCAGGCTGTTGGAGTGCGCGCACTTCAGCGCCATCGCGACCTGCCGGCAGATGCGCAAGGCCTCTTTCTCGGCGAAGGGGCCGTGCTTCTTGAGGATCGCGCCGACGGTCGTGCCTTCGACGAACTCCATCGCCAGGTAGTGGTAGCCGCGCTCTTCCCCGACGTCGAAGGCGTTGACGACGTTCTCGTGGTTCATCCGCCCGGCTAGGCGCGCCTCGCGCTGGAAGCGTTCGACGAACTGCGGGTCGCGGCTGAACTTGGGCGGCAGGATCTTGACCGCGACGATGCGGTCCATCGAAAGCTGCCGCGCCTTGTAGACGGCGCCCATTCCGCCCTGGCCCAGCTTCTCCAGAAGCTGATACCCGCCCAGGACCGGAAGCTCTTCTTTGGCGATCATGCAGGTTCCTCATTCACCCCGTTAAGGACACGACGTGCAGTACCTCAAGTATGCTGCATAACTGTTTTCGCCACAACATGTTAATCACTTGTGCGTTTCGTATGCTTGAGTCTAAATTAGGATGTGATTTGGGCATGTCTTAGCGCGTTTTAACTTCGCTAGGTGCAACGGTTTGAGTACGAGCTTCAAATGGCCGCTTGAGAGGGTGCGCAGGGAGGCTATGGTACGGAAGAGACCATAAACCGTACCGGTACGGCACGCTTGGTTTCTGATCACTGATTACACTTTCCCCCGGGAGTCGCCATGTCCGCAGCCAAGCGCCAAGGCCCCGTGATGCTGGTCGTGATGGACGGCTGGGGCCTCCAGGAACGCACCGAGTACAACGCCGTCAAGCTGGCCAAGACCCCCAACGTGAGCCGGCTCTGCCGCGAGTACCCGTATACGACGCTCAAGACCAGCGGGACCGACGTGGGCCTGCCGAAGGGCACGATGGGGAACAGCGAAGTCGGGCACCTCAACATCGGCGGCGGGCGCGTGGTCTGGCAGGACCTGATGATGATCACCAACGCGGTCGCGAACGGGAGCTTCTACGAGAACCCCGCGCTGGCCGGCGCCTGCGAGCACGCGAAGAAGAACAACAGCCGGCTGCATCTGTTCGGATTGGTGGGCACGGCGTACGTCCACAGTTGCGACGACCACGTCCACGCGCTGCTGCGCCTGGCGCGCCGGCACGGGCTGACGGGCGACCGGGTCGCGATCCACGCCTTCACCGACGGGCGCGACACGCCGCCGCGCTCGGGCGCCGCCGCCGTCCACGACCTCCAGCGCAAGCTCGACCTCTACGACGTGGGCGTGATCGCGACGGTGAGCGGACGCTACTACGCGATGGACCGCGACAAGCGCTGGGCGCGCGTGAAGCTGGCCTACGAGGCGCTCGTCGAAGGCAAGGGCCAGCATACGGCGCGGAGCGCGGACGAGGCGATTCATGCCGCGTATGCGCGCGCGGATCAGCACCCGAAGGACGCCGCGTTCCCCGCCGAGACCGACGAGTTCATCCGCCCGACGGCGATCGTGGACGAAAAGGGCAGTCCCCTCGCCACGCTCCGCGACGGCGACGCGGCGATCAGCTTCAACCACCGCAGCGACCGCCCGCGCGAGATCATCCGCGCGCTGATCGAGGACGACTTCGAAGCCAAGACGAAGGACGACCCGAACCCCGGCTTCACGCGCGGCAAGCGCGCCAAGGTCCACCTTGTCACGCTCACCGACTACCGCGCGGGCTTCGACTGCCCCGTCGCGTTCGACTCGAAGGAACTGAGCGGCACGCTCGCCGAGACCGTCGCGAAGGCCGGGCTCAAGCAGTTCCATGCCGCCGAGACCGAGAAGTATCCGCACGTGACCTTCTTCCTGAACGGCGGGCGCGAGAAGCCCTTCGAGGGCGAAGCGCGCTACATGGCCGCCTCGCCGAAGGTCGCGACGTACGACTTGCAGCCCGAAATGAGCGCGCCCGAGCTGACGAAGCACGCCGTGGAGGCGATCCGGAGCGGGACCTACGACCTGCTGGTGCTCAACTACGCCAACGGCGACATGGTCGGGCATACGGGCGTGCTGGAGGCCGCGATCAAGGCCGTCGAGACCGTGGACGGCGGCGTCGGCCAGCTCGCGCGGGCGATCCTCGAGATGAAGGGCGACGTGCTCATCACCGCCGACCACGGGAACTGCGAGGAGATGTGGGACTACGCATCCAATGGCCCGCATACCGCGCATACGACCAACCCGGTGCCGTGCTTCCTGGTCGGCGAGCGCTTCAAGGGCGCCAAGCTCCGCGCCGGCGGCCGCCTCGGCGACCTCGCGCCGACGCTCCTTTATATGCTCGGCATCCCGCAGCCGAAGGAGATGGACGGCAGGAACCTGATCGAAGCGTGAACGCCGCTCGCGGAACGGAATAATGGCGCGCCGCGCGTACTTAAAGTGCAGGGGCGCTGCAATTCGCTTACCCGGATGGATCGACCATGAACGGCAAGATCCGCATGACCCTGTTTGCACTTGCGCTTCTGGCCGGTTGCGGCGCCGCGCCGGATAGAGCGCCGCAGGCCTCAACGCCTGAGAAGCCGGCTGCCCCGCCCGCCGCAGCGCCGGACGCCGTCGAACCCGGCACGGAACTGGCCGAGGCCGATTTTGAAAAGACCTTGAAGGCTTCCGGCGCGCGCTTCGTGCTGGTTCAGGTCTTCGCCGAGAAGTGCGGCCCGTGCATGGAAGAAGCGCGGAAGCTGACGGCCATGCAGCCGAAACTGAAGAGCCTGGACGCGGTCGTGATCGGCGTGGGCGTGGACGAGAAGCCCAAGAACGTCAAACAGTTTTACGAGGACACCGGCCGCGTCGTGACGTACCCGCTCTACTGCGCGCCCTGGTTCGCGCCGAAGCACGAGATCGAATACACGCCGACGCTCTTCATTTACGGCGCCGACGGGAAGCGCCTCTTCCGGCTCGATCCGGACGCGCTCGACGGCGAGCAGGATCCGCTGGAAATCGTGCTGGAGAAGCTCGAGGAGCTTCGCAAAGGCGCCTGATCGGAGCCGGTGCGCACGCGCGGGTGGCGGTTCCCGGATAAATGCGCATAATGGGCCTCTGGAGAACGCCCATGCCCGCCGCCTACGACCTGCACCTTCACACCTGCTGGAGTTACGACGCCACGGCCGAGCCCGAGGCGCACTTCCGCCGCGCGCGCGAACTCGGCGTGCAAGTCATCGCGATCACCGAACATCACGTGCTGGACTCGCAGCCCGAACTGCGCGCGCTGGCTGAGCAATATCCCGAAGTTCGCTGCATCCCGTCCGCCGAGCTGACGGTCACGACCTCCATCGGCCCCGTGGACCTGCTCTGCTACGGATTCCCCGCCGAGCCCACGCCCGAACTGCGCCGCGTGCTGGAACGGTATCATGAATGGCAGCGCGCATACGGCGCGGGACTTTCGCGGGCGGTCCGCGCGCTGGGCCACGAGTACAGCGACGCACAGCGCCTGGAACTGCTGCGCAGCTATCGCCCCGAGCGCTGCATCGCGGCGCAGGGGGCCACGCACGTGAAAAACCAGATCCACAACGCGTATTTCATCGCGCGCGGCTTCGCGAAGGACGAGGCGGACGTGCAAGCTTTTCGCGCCCGCATGCAGCGGGCGGTCGAACTGCCGCCGTATCCGCGCGTGGCCGAGGTCGTTCCCGCGGTGAAGGCTTGCGGCGCGCTGGTGGCGATCGCGCACCCGCACGGGTACTTCAAGGCCGGCGACGAGCGGCGCATGGACGCGCTGCGCGAAGAGTGCGCGCTTGACGGGATCGAGTGCGCGCATCAAGGCGTGCCGCCGGAGTTCACGCCGCGCTACCGGGCCTACTGCGAGCGCCACGGGCTCTTCAGCACCGGCGGGAGCGACAGCCATTCCCAGGAGGATATCGACCGGCGCTTCGCGGGGCATGGCGGCGGCGCGGCGTGGCTGGCCGAATTCCTGGAGCGCCTGCCATGACCCGCGGAACGCTGGTGCTGCGCGGTCTCGTCTACCACTGGCGCGCGCATCTGGGCGTGTTGTTGGGGGCGGCCGTGGGCGGGGCGGTGCTGGTGGGCGCGCTGCTGGTCGGGGATTCGGTCCGCTACACGCTGCGTGAGATGGCCGCCGCGCGCCTGGGCGGCGTCCGGCTCGCGCTGCCCGGCGGGGAGCGTACGTTCCGCGCGGAGCTTGCGGAGGACTTCGCGCATGCCGCCGGCGGGCGGGCCGCGCCGGTGTTGATGCTCAGCGGGACCGCCGCGCGGGCCGACGGCGCTTCGCGCGCCAACCGCGTGCAGGTGCTCGGGATCGAGCCGCGCTTCTGGGCGTTGGGCGGAGGGCGCGACCCGCTGGCCGGCGCGCCGCCCGATTCGGTGGTCCTCAACGAACGCCTCGCGGGGCGCCTGGGCGCCGGCCCGGGAGATACGGTGATCCTGCGCATGCAGAAGCCCAGCCGGCTTTCGCGCGACGCGCCGCTCTCGCCCGAAGAGGACGCGGCGGTGGCCTGGCGGCTGACGGTGGCGGGCGTCGCCGGCGACGCGGACTTCGGGCGCTTCTCGCTCCAGGCCAACCAGGTGCCGCCGTTCAACGCCTACGTTCCCCTCGAGCGCTTGCAGGCCAAGGTCGCCGTGCCCGGCCGCGTGAACCTGCTGCTCTCCGACGCGGAAGGCCCCGCCGAGGAGGCCGGCGCGAAACTTGCCGGCGCCTGGCGGCTCGAAGACGCCGACCTGAGCCTCAAGGCTGCGCCGCTCGGCCCCGAACTGCGCAGCGGGCGGGTCTTCGTCGATGCGCCGATCTCCGCCGCGGCGTTGAAACCCATCGAAGGCGCCGCGCCGCCGCGCGGCATCCTGACGTACCTCGTGAACGAGTTGCGCTTCGGCGAGAAGAGCGTGCCGTACAGCATGGTCGCGGCTCTCGACGGCGAGCCCATTCCCGCGGGCCTCGGCGACGAAGAGATCGCGGTCAACGCCTGGCTCGCGGAGGACCTGGGCTGCAAGACCGGCGACGAAATCGAGCTGGCCTATTTCGAGGTCGGCGCGATGCGGACGCTGGTGGAAGTTTCCGCGCGCTTCAAGGTCCGCGCGGTCGTGCCGCTCGAAGGGGCCGCGCGGGATCCGAGCCTGATGCCGGACTTCCCGGGGCTCAAGGACAGCAAGGACTGCAAGGACTGGGATCCCGGCTTCCCGCTCAAGCTGGACCGCATCCGCGACCGCGACGAGACGTACTGGGACGAGCACAAGGGCACGCCCAAGGCCTTCGTGTCCCTCAAGGCGGGGCGGGCGATGTGGGCCAACCGCTTTGGAGACCTCACGGCGGTCCGCTACCCCGGCGCGACGGAAGAAGCCGTGCGCGAGGCGCTGCGCGCGCGGCTGCGCCCGGAGATGGCGGGGCTGGCCTTCGTGGACGCCGGGGCGCAGGCGCGGATCGCCGGGGCGCAGGCGCTCGACTTCGGCCCGCTCTTCATCGGGTTCAGCTTCTTTCTTATCGCGGCGGCGGTGCTGCTGATGGGGCTGCTCTTCGCGTTCGGGGTCGAGCGGCGCGCGAGCGAGACCGGCATCCTGCTGGCGGTGGGCTTCCGTCCGGGGGTCGCGCGGCGGCTGATGCTCCTGGAGGCCGCGGTTCCGGCCGCGCTGGGCGGCGCATTGGGGACGCTCGGCGGGCTCGTCTACGCGCGCGCGATGCTGCACGGTCTGTCGACGCTCTGGCGCGACGCGGTGCGGACCTCCGCCTTGCGTTTTCACGCCGAACCGGCCACGCTCGCGATCGGCGCGCTGGCGAGCACGCTGGTGGCCTTCGGCGCGATCTGGCTCGTGCTGCGCCGGCAGCGGAAACTCGAGGCGCGCGAACTGCTCGCGGGGAGCGCGGAAGGCGCGGGTCCGGCGCCGGCCGGGGGACGCGGCTGCGCATCGCCGCCGCGCTCTGCGGCCTGGGCGCGGCGGGATTGGCGTTCTCGATGGCGGGCCGGCGCGATCCGGCGGCCGCGGGGGCCTTCTTCGGCGCCGGGGCGCTGCTGCTTGCCGCGGCGCTCAGCGGCTGCGCGCTCGGGTTGCGCCGGCTGGGCCGCGCGGATTCCTCGCGCCCGACGCTTGGCGCGATCGGGCTGCGCGCGGCGGCGCGCCGGCGCGGGCGCAGCCTCGCCACGGTGGGGCTGCTGGCCTGCGGCAGCTTCCTGGTGATCTCCGTCGGCGCGTTCAGGCTCGACGCCGAATCCGGCGCCGAGCGGCGCGAAAGCGGCACGGGCGGCTTCGCGCTGTACGCCGAGGCGGCCTTTCCCATCGTCTACGATCTCAACCTGGCCGGCGGGCGGCGGCAATTCGCGCTCGACGACGAACCCCTCGCCGGCGCGGCCTTCGTGCCCTTCCGCCTGCGCGAGGGCGACGAGGCCAGTTGCCTGAACCTCAACCGCGCGCAGACGCCCCGCCTGCTGGGCGTCCGGCCGAACGCGCTGGCCGAACGCAAGGCGTTCGCCTTCGCCGAGGTCCTGCCGGGCCTGCCGGCGGCGGAAAACCCGTGGCTCCTGCTGGACCGGGCGCTCCCCGACGGCGCCGTGCCGGCCGTCGCCGACCAGAACTCGATCCTCTGGGCGCTGGGACGGAAGGTGGGCGACACGCTCGAATTCCGGGACGAACGCGGGAACCCGTTCCAGGTCCGCCTCGTGGCGGGGCTGGCCAACTCGATCCTGCAAGGCAGTCTGATCGTGAGCGAGCGGGCCTTCGTCGAGAAGTACCCGTCCGAGGCCGGCTATCGAATATTCCTGGTGGATGCGCCGTTCGAGAAGCGCGAGGCGCTCTCGGCGTACCTGTCGCGGCAGTTGCAGGACGCGGGCCTGGAAGTGCAGCCGGCCGCGCTGCGGCTGGCGGAGTTCAACGCGGTGCAGAACACGTACCTCTCGACCTTCCAGGTTCTAGGCGGGCTGGGGTTGATGCTGGGGAGCCTCGGGCTGGGCGTGGTCTTGCTTCGGAACGTGTTGGAGCGCCGAGGCGAACTCGGCGTGCTCCGCGCGGTCGGGTTCCGGGTGGGCACGCTGGAGAAGCTGGTCGCGGGCGAACACGGCGCGCTCCTGCTGGCGGGGCTGGCTTGCGGCATGGGCGCCGCGGCGCTGGCGGTCCTGCCGACCGGCGCCAGCCTGGCATACGGCACGCTGGGCCTCACGCTCCTGGGCGTGCTCGCCTGCGGCGCGGGCATCACCTGGCTCGCCGCGCGCTGGGCGCTGCGCGGGGAGTTGATCGAAGCGTTGCAGGAGGAGTAGGACAAGCAGTCATCGGCGATCGGTAAACAGCGAACGGTAACGGCAACTACGAAAGTGCTGGTGCTTGCGCAGATCCCAGATCGCTGGCCGTTCCGGGAAGGAGCCACGGTGCGTATTTGGATGCCCATTCTGCTTGCCATGCTGACGCTACCCGCGTTTGGCGGCGAGGATGCTTTATATCGGAACGATTTCGAGCAAGCCGCGGAAGGCGGCGCGCCGGAAGAGATGATGCCGCTGGGCGGCACGTGGAAGGTCGTGGTGCGCGACGGCGGCAAGGCGTTGGAGCTTGAGCCGCAGCCGCTCGAAGGCCACTGCATGCTCTTTGGCCCGGAGCGCAAGGGCGCGTTGGAGGTTTCCGCCCGCGCGCTGGGCTCCCGCGTGCGGAGGCTTGCGCCGGTTTTCGGGATCGGGCTGGGCGGCGTGACGGGATTCGTGCTGAAGGTCGCGCCGGCGAAGGACGCGCTGGAACTCTGGTACGAGGAGAAGCCCGCCGCGAAGGTCGAATACAAAGGCTTCAAGAGCGGCGCGTGGCTGCGCTTGAAGCTGAGACTGGTCCAGCCTGACGAGGCGACCTGGCGCGCGGAAGGGAAGGTCTGGCTGGACGGGGAGCCCGAACCCGCGGAGTGGCCGATTCGGCACGAGGTCAAGCAGGCGCCGCCGCCCGGCCGCCCGGCGCTCTGGGGCGCCCCCTATGCCGGCACGCCGATTCGCTTCGACGATTTGAGCGTGCTGGAACCCAAGGCGGGGGAGAAGTAACCGCTCAGCCGGCCGAAGTCCGCACGCTCAACTGCGCACCAGGGAGAGGATCGCGAGGATCCCCATGAAGACGCTCGGCGCCAGATAGATCAGCGCGATGTTCTTGACGCGCTCGCCGCCTTTCGCGCCGATGCTGTTGACGTGATAGATCGCCAGGAACGCGTAATTCAGCGCCACGCCGATGCCGACGGAGAAGGCGGCGACGAGGTGCTCCCGCTCCGACATCACGAAGCATACGCACCCGACCCAGCCCAGGAACATGATCGTCTGGATCACGTCCGACGAGGTCCACTCGAAGAACAGGCTGAGGCCGGATCTGCGATCCTTGAGCTCCCCAGCGGGGTGGGGCGCCTCTTCCGCGGGCGCCGCGGGATCGGGATCGGATTGAGCGTCTTCGTCCATGCTCGGGCTCGTCTCCTTCCTTATATACGCCATCTTAACCCGATTTCACGATTCGCCACCAGTGGTTCGAGCGGCCCGGTGTTTGCGTTTACTCTCCAATGGAACACGGGTGCACGGGAGGCCTGATCGGGAATCGAACGGGACTGCGGGGAAACCCCACAACGGTCCGTTCAGCAGGCCAACGGTGCTTAGGAAGCCAACACGAAATCGAGCGGAGCCCCTCAGCCATGACCAAACTCGCCGAAGGCGCCCTGATCGACACGTTTCGCCGCGGGAACCGTGAAGCGTTCACGGAACTCTTCGAGTCCAACCAGCGCCGGGTCTTCCGGCTGGCGCTGCACGTGTTACATCACGAAGAGGCCGCCAACGACGTGGTTCAGGAGGTCTTCATCCGGGCCTACGAGGAGCTGCCCGAATGGCGCGGCGAGGCCCGCTTCAGCACGTGGCTGTACCGGACCACGCTAAACGTGTGCTTTGAGCGCATCCGGAGCGAGGACCGGCAGCGGCGGATCCGCGACCGGCAGGCGCAGGAGGTTCCCCATCACGCGCCCGAGTCGAACGCCATAGCCGGCGAAGCGCTCCGCGCGATCGAGCGCGCCGTCAAGCGCCTGCCGCGCCAGCAGCGCATGATCTTCATCCTCAAGCAGTACGACGAACTCCGCTTTAACGACATCGCCCGCAAGCTGGAGATCACCGAGGGCGGCGCGAAGGCCAGCTACCATAAGGCCCTGATGGCCCTGCGCGGCATGCTGCGGCAGTGGGCGCCTGGCGCGGCGATGGCGGCGAGCGCGTAACACTGAAACGTGAAACGTGAAAGGATTTGGTGGCGGGCATTCCTTCGGATTGCCACGCATCAGGTCTTCTCACGTTTTTGAAAAGCGTCCGCCTACCCTTTGAGCGCGCCCCTCGCGCCCCGCTGCGCCAACCCTACGCGTCCACTACGGTCCCCGCCGATGCCGAATAGCCCAGCATGACCGTGTGCTCGACGCTGCCGTCAGAAGGCGTCGTCGTGGCTCACGACGATGAGTTGCTCGAAGCCGGAGACGCGCTGGGCTTCGACGAGGGCGGCGGCGAGCAATTGGCGGGATTCGGCGTCGAGGCCGTAGGTGGGTTCGTCGAAGATGCAGAGCCCCGCGGCGCTGAACTGCTGGACCAAGGCGAGCTGGACGGCGAGGACGGCCTTGATCTTCTGGCCGCCGCTGAGCATGGCGAAGCGGCGCAGGCCGGTAGAGGTCGCCACGCGCAATTCGTAATGTTCGTGGTCCCAGTGGAGCTGGCCCGGATCGAGAGGCGAGAGCGCGTTGTAGATCCGCTGCGCGCGTTCGGTGACGGCGCGGACGAGTTGTTCGGCGACGCGCGGCCCGGCTTGGCGCAGGACCCAGCGCGCGTGGTCGAGCAGGTCGCGGCGGGCTTCCACGAGATCCTTGCGCGCGGTCTCGACGCGCAGCCGCTCCAGCGCGGCCTTGCGGCGTTCGACCCGCTGCAGAGCCTGGACCCGCTGTTGCTCGTCGCGTTCCAGGTCCTTCTCCAGCCCGCCAAAGGCGCGCATGGCCTCTTGCAGGAGGTTTCGCGCGGCTTCGTGCGCGCCGGCATGGTAAGCCTGCGCGGCGGTATCGCGTTCACGCAGTGCGGTCGCGGCGGCTCCCTTCGCGCGCTCCAGTTCGCCCACCGCAACGGCCAGGTCGGCCCGGGCCTGGGCCAGACGGGCGGCGTCGTTTTCCGCGGCGATATAAAGCAGGTGCGGCTCGCGGCATGCCTCCAGCGTCCGCTGGGCTTCGGCTTCCCGCGCGTCGAGCCCGGCCACGCCGGACTGCTGTTTCGCGAGGTCGTCGATGCTCGCCTTCAATTTCTCGGTCTCGGCGAGCGCCTCGGAGGCGGCGCGGCGCTGGGCCTGCCAGCGCTCGCGGCGCTGCTCCAGGTCCGCGCGCCGCTCGGCGAGCGCCTGCTCCTCCTGTTCCAGGCGCTGCCGTTCGAGTTCGCGCAGCCGGCGGCGTTCCTCGCCGGAGCGCCGGCGCGCCTCAAGCTGCTCCGCCCAGGCCGCCAGCGGGCGCGCGTAGGCCTCGGCGTAGGCGCAGAAGGCCTGCGCGACCTTGGGCGCGCGCTCGAGCGCCTCCCAAGGCTGCTCGCCCGGCGGAGGCAGTTCCGGGACGTCAGGCAGCGGCGCCCGCGCGGCTTCCTCGCCAAGGTTTCGCGCCAGTTCGTCGAAGGCTTCGCGCGCGTCGAGATCCCCGGCGAGGCGGCGCTGCTGGTCGAGTTCCTTCAGCGCGCGGTCGGCCTGCTGGAGCCATTCCTTGGACTTCTCGATCTCCCGTTGCGCGGTTTTGGCGCGGGCGTCGGCCGCCTGCCAGGCACCTTCGGCCTGCTGCGCCTTCGCTTGCACGGCTTCCAGCATCTCGTCGAACTGGACTTCGGTGAGGACCAGCTTTCCCGCGTCGAACTGCCGGCATCGTTCGGCGAGGAGCGGGCAGACGCGGCCCTCTTCGAGCTGCCGCGTGAGTTCGCGCCGGGAGTCCCGCCGCGCCTGGACGCGCTCGAGCTCCAGGCGCGCCTGCTCGTGGAGGGTCCGCAGGCGCTCGCATGCCTCGTTGGCGCGGATGCCCACGTCGGGATCGAAGGACGCGAGCGCGCGGTTGGCCTCGGCGGTCTCCCGGCCGGCTTCGCGGCAGCGTTCGGCGGCCACGCCCAGGCGGAGGGCCCAGCGTTCGGCTTCGGCGAGGCACGCGCGGAGGGTCTCGTCGCCGGCCGCGCCGGGCGCGGGCGGCTCGGCGTGGGAGGCCTCGAAGGCGCCGCGGCGGGCCTGGAGCTGGGCTTCCCTGACCGCGAGGTCCTCGCCGCGCCGCTCGCCGTCCTCGCGCAACTCGCGCGCGAGCCGGTCGGCCTCTTGCGCGCGGGTCTCGGCGGCGGCCTTGCGCTGCTGCAACTGCGAGAGCCGCTCGCGGAAGCGTTCGTACTCGGCGCGCCGCGCGGCGATCTCGCGCCGCTCGCCCTCGGCTTTCAGGTAGCGTGCGTGCTCTTCCGCGGTCGATTCAAGGATCTTCCGCGCATCCTCGGCGCGCTGGAGCTGCGCGCTGCGCTCGACGGCGGCCTGGTCGGCGAGGGTCAGTTCGCGCTGCGCCTGTGAAAGCGCCTGCGCGGTGCGCTGGACGGCTTGCTGTTGGATTTCGCATTGCGCGAGCCCTTCGCGCGCCCGGTGCAGCGCCGCGCGCTGGGCCTCCAGGCGCGCCTTGGCCTCGGCGATGCGGCGCTCCAGTTCCGCCGCTTCCTGCTCGGCGCCCGCGTTGAATTCCGCTTCCGCCCGCGCGACCTTGATGTTCCCCAGGGCTTCCTGAAGCTCGAGCGCGAGCCGCGCGCCGGCGTCCTTCAGGTCGTGGAAGCAGCGCTCGTAAATCTCGACGTCGAGGATCGGGGCGAAGTAGCGGCGCGCTTCGACGGGCGTGAACTCGAAGGGGTCGATGAAGCGCCCTTGCCTGACCCCGACGAGTTTGCGGAAGTGCTCGGGCAGGTGCGCGGCGTGCGGGAGCCCCGCGGCCGCCGCCAGGAAGCGCTTCACCTCGTCCTCGGTCTCGTGCGTGATGAAGCCGCTCTCGTCGCTGATCGTCCAGCGCTGCTTGCTGCGCTTGCCGACGCCGCGGCGCACGCGCAGCAGCCCCTCGGCGGCGACGAGCTCCACTTCGATCTCGCCTTCGTCGGCGCCCTGGCGCACGAAGACGCTGTCGAGTTCCACCCGCGAACCGGTCTCGGGGGCGCAGTCGAAGAGCGCGTAGCCGAGGGCCTCGATGAGCGTGGTCTTGCCCGAGCCGTTAGGGCCGGCGATCCGGTTGAGCCCGCGTTCGAGCCGTATCGTCAGGCCGCGCCCTTCGGCGCCCGGGCCGAACGACTTGACGTCGCGCAGGCGCACGGAGCGGATCCGATACCCCGCGCGCGGCGGCGTCAGGCTCGCCGTGGCGGGGGCCGGTTCCAAGGCCGCGGTTGATTCCTCGTGGGACATGGGCTCCCAATTCTCAGAAGTGAACAGTAAGCAGTGAATAGTAAACAGTAACAGCATATGCCATGGAGTATTGACTGTTCACTGTTCACTGTTCACTGTTCACTGTTCACTGTTCACTGTTCACTGTTCAGTGATTACTGCCCCTACAGCTTCCCTCTCGCCTCCACCATCGCCGCAGGCAACACGGAGGTTTCCAGCGCATCGAGAACCGCATCGGCGCCCGCGCCGCGCGCCACTAGGGACTTCAGGCGCGCGCAGAACTCCGCCGCCTGAGGAAGCTGCTCTTCGAGTCCGTCGGGCGGCTTGGCGCGTAGGATCTCCTCCAGCGCGAGCTTCTCGATCTGCGCGGTCGAGAGCCCGGCGAGCGAAGGCGCCTGCCCGGGGCGGCCGGTGAAGAGCTGCACGCCTTCGAGGCTCACTTCCACGCCGGCCAGGCCCGCGGCGCTCGCGAGCTGCTCGCCCAGCGCGAGCGGTTCGACGGCGATTCGCCCGATGTTGAGCTGGCCCTTCAGGACGAGCCGCACGACGGAATTCGGCGGCGGTGGATCTTCCGCAAGGAGCTTCAGCGCGGCCTGCGCGATGGCTTCGGCGCCGGCTTTGTACTTGTTCCCGTAAGGCGTGATGTCGAGCTCGCGCGCGAGGACGGGGCGGCGCGGGCAGTCGCAGATGCGCGCGTCGGCGAGGACCAGGCCGGGCAGGGCCTCGGGATCGATGAGCACTTCCGCCCAGCCGCGCGGACCCGGGACCGCCGCTTCGTCGAGGCGGCAGTTTTCGGGCGAACCCGGGTTGACGGCCCACGGCCGGCCCTCGGGGTCGCGATGGATCATCGGCTTGTGGATGTGCCCGAGGGCCAGATAGACGAGCCGCGCCTGGAGCTTTTCGAGGGTGCTCTTCTGGAAGCCGCCGCCTTCGCCGACGAAGTACTCGGGTCCGGCATGGAGCAGCATCACCGTGGGCACGGCGTCGTCGGGCAGCGCCTCGGCCAGCGCCGCCGCGCGCCGGTCGGTCCCCGCGCCGAGGTAACCGGCGCCGACGAAGCGCACGCCGCCGACTTCGACGTAGGAACCTTCCAGCGTCTGCGGGTCGTAGCGCGTCAACTGCGGGCCTTCGGGCGTGAAGGGGGTGGTGAGCAGCGTGAGCAAACCGTCTTCGGCGAGGTAGCGTACCCAGGTAGGCCGCGCCTGGCCCAGCACCGCGCGGTCGTGGTTGCCCTCGATGGCCAGGACGGGGATGCGCGCTTTCTTGAGCGGTTGGAGCACCGCGGTGGCCTGGCGCAGGACCGGCGGCGGAATCTGCGGCGCGTCGAAGAGGTCGCCCGCGATCAGGACCACGTCGGCGCGCCAGGAACGCGCCCGGGACACGATCTGCTCGAAAGCCGCGGCGAAGTCGGAATCGGGAAGCCGGCCGTTGAGACGGCGGCGGCCCAGATGGATGTCGGCGCAATGGAGGACCTGCAAGGCCATGCGATGCCTCGCTCACCCCCCACGGGCTTCGACCATGATTCGGCGATTTCACCTCGAATGCAAGCCAAAAGGGAGTTCGGCGCGCCATGGCGCAGCGCTTGAGCGCCATAGGACGTGGTCCTGATCCTCGCATGCGCTTAGTATTCAGGGCCGCGGCGCGCGAGAGTGCTTATATGAATTTGCGGGCTGTTTTACGGTAGGGTTCTCGCAGGTGAGGTTGCAAATAGCCGTTGACTTCCTCAAAACGAAGGGCTACCTTGATTGGCATGAAGAGTGCGAAGGGCGAGATCTGGGAGAGGCCTTCCACGATTCCCTTGCATTCGCAACTCTTTTAGCTGTTTGAAGATAGAATAGCGCGACTTCAGCCCGGGGCCAGGCCCCATGCAACGGGGTAGGATGAACCTGGTCAGGGCGAAAGCAGCAGCCATAAGTCTTTGCCTCCGTGTGCCGTGGGTCTCCTGGCCTCGGGTTGAGGTCGCGCGCTAGACCGCCGCATCCTGCGGGCTCTCGAGAAGAGGCCGCAAAACTCAGTCGAATGCCGTGTTTGCACCTTGTGTGAGCAAGGGCCGTGGGCTCTTGTCTTGGGAGCGTATTGTTTTCTGGCGAGGCGCGTATGGCGGCCAAGAAGACGAAATCAACGTCGGGCGAAGGCGGCAAAGGCGAATATGTCGTCTTCGCGCGCCGTTTCCGGCCGCAGACCTTCGAGGATGTCGTCGGGCAGCAGGTCGTCACGCGCGCGCTGCGCCACGCGCTGAAGACCGGCCGGCTCGCGCAGGCGTATCTACTCACCGGCCCGCGCGGCGTGGGCAAGACGAGCCTCGCGCGGATCTTCGCCAAGGCGCTGAACTGTCTGAAAGGCCAGGGCCCCGACGGCCAGGCCGAAGAGCCCTGCAACGCCTGCGAGGCCTGCGTCTCGATCGGCGAGGGCAGTTCGCTGGACGTGATCGAGATGGACGCGGCGACCAACCGCGGCATCGCCGACGTGCAGAAGCTCCGCGAGAACGTCGGGCTCGCGCCGTCCCATCTGCGCGCCAAGGTTTACATCGTCGACGAAATCCACATGCTCACGACCGAGGCCTGGAACGCGTTTCTCAAGACCCTCGAAGAACCGCCGCGGCACGTGAAGTTCGTCTTCGCCACGACGGATCCGGACCGCATTCCCGAGACGATCCTCTCGCGCTGCCAGCGCTTCGACCTGCGCCGCATCTCGCTGGGCGACATCGTGAAGCGGCTCCGGCAGATCTGCGAGGTGGAGGCGGTCGAGGCCGAGACGGGGGCGCTGGAGCGGATCGCGGCGCTGGCCAAGGGCGGACTGCGCGATGCCGAGAGCCTGCTCGATCTCGCCGTCAACCTGGGACAGGGGAAGGTGGACGCCGAAGTCGTGCGGCAGATCAGCGGCGCGGCGCCCGACGAACTGCTCCTGGAGATCCTGCATGCCTGCGCGGACGGAAAGGTCGCCGAGGCGCTCGCGAAGGCCGGCGGCGCGCTGGAAGCCGGGGCGGATCCCGACGACCTGCTGGTGGAATTGAGCGGGCGCGTCCGCGGGGCGCTGCTGGCGAAGACCTGCGGAACGAGCTCGCCGCTGCTGGAAGGCCAGAGCCATCTCGCGGAAGAGTTCGGCAAACTCGGCGCGAAGCTGAACGAGGATCAGTTGCTCATGCTCCTCCAGCTTTTCGGGGCCGCGCGCCGGCAGGTGCGCGACGCCGCGCAGGCGCGGCTGCCGCTGGAGATGGCGCTGGTGCGCGCCGCGCGCATAGGCGAACTGGTGGAACTGGGCAAGCTGATCGCGGCCGTGGAGCAGGGCGCCGCCGGGCCGCCGGGCGGCGGGCCGCGGGGGGCGCCCCGCCCAAACTCCCCAGGCCGCCCGGCGGGCGTTACTGAAACCCGCCCGGCGGCCGGCGCCCCGACGCACCCCAGCCGGCCTCCGGCGCCCGCGCCGGCAGCCCCGGTCGCGGCGAGCGTGCCGAGCGACGCGCCGGCGCGCTGGGAAGAGGTGCTCGCCGCGGTGCGCCCGAAGCCCGGCGGGGCGGGCATCGCGAGCGCGCTCGCGCACGCCGCGCCGATCCGGCTCGACGCGGAGGCCGGGGTGCTGGAACTGGGCTTCAGCCTGGCCAAGGTCTTTTACCGCGAGCTGCTCGAGCGCGCCGAGCGCGCCGAGGCGCTGCGGGAGAGCCTGAAGCAGGTCATCGGGCGCGACGTCGAGGTCCGGTTCGTGGCGGGCGACGAGCGCGTGGCCGCGCCGCGTCCGCCCGCCCCGCGCCGGACCGAGGCGCCGGAAGACGAGTACCACGACGAAGGCGCGCTGCCGCTGGGCGCGGTCCCGGCCGCGCGGCGCCGCGTGGCCGACGAGGGCGAGGTCGAAACCGTCCCGGCCCGGCCGACCGAAACCGCCGAGCCGCCGCCGGTGAAATTGAACCTCGACGAGGAAGCGGTGAAGGCGCATCCGCTGGTGAAGCTGGTCGTGGAGCGCTTCGAGGGGCGCGTCGCGGGCATCCGTCCGCAGGGCCGCAGGGAAGAGTAAACGCGAGAAAGGGCGAGGCCAGGCGATGCTGGGTAACTTCGGCGACATGATGAAGCTGATGGGGCAGGCGGGGCAGCTCCGCGAAAAGATGCAGCACGTCCAGGAGCAGGCCCGCAAGCGCGTCGTCGCGGCCGAGTCCGGCGGCGGGATGGTCAAGGTCACCGCCACCGGCCTGGGCGAGGTGCTGGCCGTCGAGATCGACGCCGACGCCCTGAAGGATCCCGAGACGCTGGGCCCGCTCATCGCGGCGGCCGTGAACGCCGCGGTCAAGAAGGGCAAGGACGCCGTGGTGGAGGAGATGCGCCAGAGCCTGGGCGGCCTGGACCTTCCTCCCGGCATGTTGAACTTCTGAAGGACGACGATGGCCCGCAGGCACGCCGAACCCCCGCCGCCCCCGGCCGACAGCTTCGAGCGGCTGATCGCCGAACTCGAACGGCTGCCCGGCGTGGGCCGGCGTTCGGCCGAACGGATCGCGTACCACCTGCTGGAGGCCTCGCGCGACGAGGCCCTCGCGCTGGCCCTCGCGATCCGGGACATGAAGAGCAAGCTGCGCCCCTGCCGGGAATGCGGGAACCTCACCGAGACCGAGACCTGCGCGCTCTGCCGCGACCCGCGCCGCGACGCCTCGGTCCTCTGCGTCGTCGAATGGCCCCGCGAGATCCGCGCGATCGAGAAGAGCGGGGAGTTTCGCGGGCGCTACCACGTGCTGATGGGGCGGCTCAGCCCGCTCGCCGGCGTCGGCCCCGAGGACCTGCGCGTCGCGCCGCTGCTCGAACGGGTCCGCGCGGGCGGCGTGGCGGAGATCGTGCTGGCCACCAGCCCCACCATGGAAGGCGACGCGACCGCCGCGTTCCTGACGCAGAAACTGCACGCGCTCGCCCCGAAGCTCCGCATCACGCGCCTGGCGCGCGGAATGCCCGCCGGCAGCGACCTCAGTTTCGCTCAGGCCGGCACGATCGGCGAGGCGTTCAAGGGGCGGCGGGAGATGCCTTAGGGGCAGGGAACTGAAAACAGTGAACAGTGAACAGGAAACAGGGAACAGTAAACAGTAAACGGGAAACTGGGGACGGTGAACGAGGGGATGGCGCGTCGTACGGGACCTTGAGGTGATCCATGCATCAGGCTTTATCGCTCAGCCAGCGTCAAGAGATGAAGATCATCATGACGCGGCAGATGATCCAGTCGATCGAGATGCTGCAACTGCCGCTGATGGATCTCCAGCAGTCGATCACCGCCGAACTGGAAGCGAATCCTTGGCTTGAGTCGGGCGATACGGGCGCGGAGGGCGAAGCCCAGGAAGAGGGCGACGGAGAAAGCGCGGAGGACCGCGAGGGCGGGGCGGGGGAGACGGACCTTGATGCGCCCGCCGCCACGGAGCCCGACGGGGAGGTCCATGTCTACGACGACGATGGGCGCTTCGAGAACGCGGGCGCGGAGGCGGCCGAGGCGCCGGCCGCGCCCGTGGAGGTCGAAGATCCGCGCCTCAAGCGCATGGAGGCGTTGCTTGAAGAGTGGAACGATCCGCGCACGCGCTCCAGCGGCAGCTATTCCGGCGGCGGGGGCGAGGACGACGCGAAGCTCGAAGCGATGCGCAATACCGCCGCGCCGACCATCTCGATCGAGGAGCACCTGCTCGAGCAGATACATTTTTCGAAGGAAGAGCCGCGCCTGAAGGAACTCGCTGAGGCCATCGTGGGCTCCCTGGACGAGGCCGGCTACCTGCGCATCCCGCTGATGGAGGTCTTCTACAAGGACGAAGGCGGCCTGCGCGTCTCGCTGGTCGAAGGCGGCGTGACCGAGGACGAGGCCGAGCTGGCGCTGACGCTCGTGCAGTCCCTCGATCCGCCCGGCGTCGGCGCGCGCGACCTGAAGGAATGCCTCCTGCTCCAGATGCGGCGGCTGCGCGGGGACTTCTCCTTCGAGGAGAAACTCGTCGCCGAGCACCTCGACGATCTCGCCAACAACCGCCTGCCGCAGATCGCCAAAGCCATGGACGTGACGATCGAGCAGATCAAGGAAGCCGCCGAGCACCTGCGGCACCTGAACCCGAACCCCGGGCGCAGCTTCGGCGGCGCGCGCCCGCAATACGTCGTCCCCGACGTGGTCGTCGAAGAGATCGAGGGGCGCTACGAGATCCGCATCAACGAGCACTACCTCCCGCCGCTGCGCATCTCGCGCGAGCAGATCGAACTCCTGCGCAGCGAGCCGAAGGACAGCAAGGCCCGCGAGTACCTGATGAACAAGGTCGGCAGCGCCGTGTGGCTCATGGAGTCCGTGATCCAGCGCCGCAACACGCTCTACCGCATCACCGAACAGATCGTGGACATCCAGGGGCCTTTTTTTCGAGCACGGCCCTTCGCACCTCAAGCCGCTGATGATGCAGGAAGTCGCCGAACGGATCGGCATGCACGTCTCGACCGTCAGCCGCGCGCTGGCCGGGAAGTACATCCAGACCCCGCAGGGGCTATTCCCGATGAAGTACTTCTTCACCGGCGGCTTCAGCACCGGGGACGGCGAGAGCGAGTCCAACCGCGCGATCATGCTCAAGATCAAGGACATGTGCGACAAGGAGGATAAGAAGGAGCCGCTCAGCGACCAGGAGATCGTCAAACGCCTGCTCGCCGAGAATATCGACATCGCCCGCCGCACCGTGGCCAAGTATCGGGAGAAGCTGAGGATCCCATCCAGCCGGCAGCGCAAGGAGTATTGACATGAGTTCCGAGTTCCGAGAACCGAGAACTGAGAAACGGCTTCACCATAGAGGCACAGAGGGCGCTGAGGACCACAAAGGTTGATTTGGAATAGGCGCTTCTTAATCCAGGCACAGTTGCATTTCCATTCACCATTCACCATTCACCATTCACTCGTAGTTTTACAGTCTCCTTACACCACTCCGGTCGGCAATTCCGTCATACTCCCGCACGCCGAACCGAGTATTCCAGGAGAATACGCATGCGCTCCGCATTGATCCTGCTGGCCGCCGTTTCAAGCTTTGCCTGGGGCCTTTGGACGGAAAGCGCGGCCGAGCCGCGGCCCGATGCGCCGTCCGCGCCGCCACTGGCCGGCGACGAGGACCAGGGCGGCGGCGCCGAGCCGGCTCCCAATCCCGCGCCCGCGCCGGAAGCGAACGCGAAGGACGAGAACAACCCCGCCTTTCACGCGCGCCTGAAGGAGATCGCGGGGAGTTACGCGCGCTGGGGGCGCGTCGACGCCCCGCAATGGGCCCCGACCGACTGCAAAATGCCCGGAGCCAGCACGGCGCGGATGAGCGCAAGCAAGGATTCGGAGAGCCACGGGAAGAAGCTCTACTTCCTGTTCGGTTCGTCGATCCGGGACTATGTGAAAGCGACCGCGGAAGGCGCGGCCGAGGCGCCGGCGGGCTTGGCGATCGTCAAGGAATCCTGGGTCCCGCGCGAGGTCCCGGCCGGAACGATCCGGGTCCGGCGCCAGGAACCGCGCGACAAGCGCGAAGGCGATTACGAAGACCCGCGCGGCGCGTTCCCGCCGAGCGACTTCGTCGAGCCCTACGCCGAGAAGGACGGGAAGCTCTATACGACCGGCGCGAAGCACGGCCTTTTCGTCATGTATAAGCTCGATCCGAAGACCCCCGGCACCGACGAGGGCTGGGTTTACGGCGCCGTCAGTGCGGACGGGAAAACGGTCACCGGCGCCGGCAAGCTGACCTCGTGCATGGAGTGCCACACGCAGGCTGAGCATGGCCGGCTGTTTGGGTTGAAATGAACCAGAAACCTGTAATCTGTAATCTGTGATCTGTGATCTGAAGCTATGCCTTGATGTAGATTCTGATTACGTTCACTGTTCACTGTTCACTGCTCACAGATCACTGCTCACAGATTACAGATTACAGATTACAGATTACAGGATACCTTTCCCTGCCGTGGACGCAGGTTGAGCCTGCAACTACGCTGGACGCGCCATGAGCGAGTGTCCGGCCGAGTCCCTAACCAGCTCCAGTTGCGCGCGCTGCGCCCGGCAACTCACGGGCGAGCGCCCCTTACGCCTTCCCGACGGCCGCGACTACTGCGCCGCCTGCTGCGACCGCATGGCCACCGAACAGTTCGAACTCGAGACGGGCGAGACCTTCGCCGCATGGATCGAGAAGCATCCGCGCCTGGTCATGGAGCACGCACCGATGGAAATCGGGCTGCGGAGGCTCCTCTTCGTCGCTCCGCTGCTGGCTGCCTGCGGTTCCCTGATGCTCTTGGCCCTGGGCTTTTACCGGCTGGTCTTCGCGGGCAAAACGGGCCTGGGGTTCATGCTCCTGGGCGGCCTTGGCGCGCTGGCCTTCGCGGCCTTCTCGCTGCGGCAACTGCGCAGTTTCCTGCGCGCCAGGGGATTCGTGCTCACGCTGGAAGCCGGCCGCTTCGAGCTCAAGCATGGCCCGCGCCGCGATGCGTTCAACATCGAGGACGTGGAGCAGGCCTGCGTCGTGCGCCCTGGCACCGTCGGCGCGCGCGAAGGCGCGCTGGGCCTGAAGGACGGCCGCATGCTGACGCTCGATACGTGCCTCACCGACCTGCATGCGCTGGGCGTGGTGATGGATTTGCGTTTTCGCGAGGATTTTCCGCCGAGCCTCGAAGATCAGTGGAAGGATCGCCGCGACAAGCTGCGCAAGATCCGCGGCCTGGAGTAGCCCGCATGCCCGAGCACGAAACCGTCGAGATCGCGGGGAGCCTCCTGGCGGCGCGCATCGAACCTGCCCGCGGCGCGCGGATCGCTTCGCTGCACTGGCGCCCGCAGGCGTCCGAACTGCTGGCCGTGAAAGGCTACGTCTTCGCGCTGGATCCCGGGCCGCCGCCCCGCGGCCTGGCCGAAGGCTTCCGCGTCATCGACGTCTCCGCCGGCCACGTCGAGATGGAGTGCGAACCCTCGCCCGGCCTGTTCCTGCGCACGCGCTACGCCATCGTCGAAGACCTGCTTTTCGTCCGCCACCGCGCCGAAAACCGCGGCACGACCTGCCTGCCGCTGGAGCCCTTCACGCGCGCCGCGTGGCGGCTCGACGCGTTCGGTCCCGCGCCGCGGCTCGTGCCGCGAGGCCTGGACATGCGATGGCACGAGCGCCCGTTGCTGCCGGAGGGCGCCGGGCAAGTCGAAGTTCAACTGGCCGAGTTTGACCGTCCCGCCGGCGCCTGGCGTCTGGCCGGCGCGCGCCTGCAACTCGAGGAGACCTTCTCGGTGGATTTCGTGTCGGCGACGCGGCTGGAGGTCTCGCGCCCGGATGGCGTCGCGGTCCTGGGGCTTCACTTCAAGTCGCATGACCTGCGCCCCGGCACGAGCCGCGTCTTCGATACGGGCTGGCAGGTCAGCGAAGAACGGAACGGCAAGCGGTGAACGGAGGAGCCCGGCCCGGAGGCTTCCTGGCCCTGGCCGGTTACTGGCCGTACTGCCCCGCCGCGCGCAGGCGCAAGCTGGGCACCGCGCCATGCAGCGACCAGGCGAGCGCGAGCCCTTCGGTAAGGAACCCGCCGATCAGGCCGCAGGTGCCGAGCACCGAGCCGTTCAGGCCCAGCCCCGGCAGGAGCGCCAGCACGGCCGCGATGCCGACGATGCGAACGATCGCGCTGGTGAAGTAGGAGTTCGTCTGGCGGTGCAGGACGGCCAGGCCCTGGTAATAGGCCCGCAGCGTCACGACCATCGGGCAGAACGCCATCACCGCCAGCCCCGCGCAGGCTTCGTCCAGAATCTCGCCTTGCAGGCCCATCAGGCGCGCCACCAGCAGGCGGCCGAGGGGCGTCCAGAAGAGCGCCGCCATCAGGCCGGTCATGAGCGCGCAGAGTCCGATCGCGAAATCCGGCAGCTTGGCCAGCACCTGGGGCTGCTCGCGAAAGGCCGTCGCGTGCGAACGCAGGTCGTTGAGCCAGCCGTAAAAGATCTGCGAGATGCCGAAGGCCACGCCGAATCCGGCAAGCACGATTTCGGGATTGTCCTGCCGCGCCAGGAACCACTGAATCAGCGGGCGGCTGGCGAGCATCATGGTCGAATTCCAGGCCAGCGGCGCGTAGAAGCCGGTCAACTCGCGCCAGCCCGGCGGCGGGGCGGGGGCTGCATTCGGGCTGTCCGGTTCGCGGCCTCGCGCGGCCAGGAGCAGCAGCAGGCCCGCGCGCAGCCCCTGCCCGGTCAGGTAGGCGAGCATCCCGGCCTCCAGGGGATCCATGCCGACCGCGGGCAGCGATACGACAAGCCCCACCGTGGTCGCCAGGCCGATGACGTTGGCCACCGCGAGCGGGAAACCGTGCCCGCCGCGCTTCAGCCAGCCCGAGGCCATCGCCATCGTCGCCAGAATCAGCGGCCACAGGACCATCGGCGCAAGCGCCTGCTGGACGCGCCGCGCAAGTTCGTCGTCCAACCCCTGCACGTTCGAGATGAACCAGAAGCCGGCCGAGCTAAAAGCGAGGAGCGCCAGGGCCAGCGTGCTGAGCAACGTAAGCAGGCCCGCGAAGGCGCTGATGCGCCGCCGCGTCGCGGGGTCGTCGCCGTGGGCCAGCGCAAGCATCCCCAGTCCTTCGATCGGCGCGCAGGCGAGAAACGAGAGCGCGATCGCAACCACGAACGCGGCGATGTCGAAGGCCACGTCCTGGCCGTGCGCCTGCCCGTGCCAGGAGAGTCCCGCCACGATCGCCTGCCGGCCCACGAGCTGCAGAATGATCACCGAGGCCAGCGGCAGGGTGAATCCGGTAAGAATGCGCAGCGGCCGGCGATCGGCTCGCACGTCCGCCGGCGCGCCGGCCCGTAACGCGTTGTTGTCCAGGTCCATGACCTACTTTCCCACACGAATCCAATTGCATCCAATGCAAAGTAAAGATATATTCAATGCATGAAAAGCATCAAGCGCCCGGCCTCTCCCGGCGTGCCCGCGCCCGGGGAGGGGCTCACCTTGGCGCAGTTGCGTTATTTCCTTGCGGCCGCGCGGCACGGAAACTTCACCCACGCCGCCGAGAGTTCCTTCCTTTCACAGTCCGCCTTCAGCCGGCAGATCCAGGCGCTCGAGGAGGCGCTCGGGGCGCCGGTCTTCGACCGGGTGGGGCGGCGGGTGCGGCTGAACGATGCCGGCGAGGAACTTGAACGGCGCGCCGCGGAGATCCTCGCGCGCGTCGAGCGTCTCGCCGCGGACCTTGTGCCCGTCGGCAAAGGCCTGCGCGGCACGGTGCGCCTGGGCGCCAACATGTCCATTGGGATCGGGCTGGTGCCCTCGTGGCTCGCGGCCTTCCAGCAGCACGCGCCGAACGTTCACGTTACCTTGCTGCTGCGCATGACCACCGAGATGCCGCCGCTGCTGCGCAGCGAGAGTATTGACGCCTCGATCCAGGAGGCCCACGACCTGCAGTTGCTCGAGGGCAAGCCGCCCCTGTGCGTGCGCATGAGCTTCGAGGACGAATTGTGGGTGGTGGGGCCGAAGGGCACGCCGCCGGACTACCGCCCGGGCCCGCGCGACCGCTGGTTCGGGAACGCCGACCCGTACCGCCGCCGCAAACTCGGCCAGTTGGGGATCCACCTGGACGATACGACGCGCGTGCCGAGCCTGGAGGTCTCGCTGCTCTTCGTGGAAGCGGGGCTGGGTTTCGCGTTGATTCCCGGGTTCATGGCGCGCGCGGCGTGGAAGGCCGGGCGGGTCGCGCGCCTCGATGCCTCGGTCTTGCGCACCGTCGCGTTTATCACGCTCGGCGACCGGCCGCTATCGCCGTGCCTGCAGCGCCTCATGGACTTCCTCAAGCCGCGCTGGGAAACGGAGGCCGCGAGGCAGAAGGTCGAACGCGCCAAGCGGGGCGGGGAAGCGGTCGTCGTTTAGCGCATCTTCGAGAATATCGTAGCGCCATCTGCTGGCCCTGGAGGGCGGCCTCTTCGTTGGACTCGCCCGCCGTATGCGCCTGATACGGCTTGTCTCGACCGCCTCGATGCCGCCCTCCACGACGGCGCATCTGGCACTACGCTATTCCCGAAAATGCTCTAGCGCGGCTGGAAGCAGGAAGAAGAGTGAGCACGGCGAACGGGCCGCGTGAAGCGCGGCCCGTTCGCCGTCTGCCGCGGATCAGTGCGCCGGCAGGGGCCGGGCGCGCTCCGTGCCGGTGTGCGCGGCTTGGGACTTGCGATGCTCCCAGCGCCGCACCAGCGCGAAGACGAACCCCGCGGCGGCGGCCAGCCCAAGCAGCACCAGCCACGGCGAGAGCCCCAGCAAGTCGGCCAGCGTGACCTTGCCGTACGAGCCCCACTTCAGCAGGTTCTCCTGAAGGTACGGAAAGGTCTCGGCATACAAGCCCGCGCCGACGACCATTCCCAGCACGGCGAAGAGCGCGTGCCGCGAACCGTCGCCCAGCGCCGCCGCCCCGGTCCCGGGGCAGTAGCCCGCCAGGGCCATCCCGACGCCGAAGATCAGCCCGCCGGCGGCATTCGCCGCGAGGACCGCGGACTTGACGTGCAGGCTGACCCAGCCGAGCTGGTGCATGGTCAGGATGCCGATTCCGCCCGTCACGATCGCGGTAAGCATCACCTTCAGCACCGTGAAGTCCGTGAACAGGAACTGTCCCAGAATGGTCCGGTAGCGCGTGACCTGGGCCTTCTGCAGGACGAAGCCGAAGAACAGCCCCGTCAGCACGCCCGTCGCGATCGGGTATCCGGTGTCAAACATGGCGCCGGCCCTCCTTTCCAAAGAGCAGGAACGCGGTGGCCACGCCCGAAGCGAACATGGCCATGAAGAAGGTCCACGAACTGACCGCCAACTGGAGCCCGCCGCTGATGCCGTGCCCGGAGGTGCAGCCTCCGGCCATCCGCGCGCCGTAGAGCAGCACGGCGCCGCCCACGAACGCCGCGGCATGGCGCTTCAAGGTGGACGGCCCGAAGCGATGGGCCCAGAGTCCCGGCACGCGTTCGACCTCGCGGTCTCCCGCCAGGCGCTTCGCCGCGTACGCTCCCAGCGGCAGCGCCAGCACCAGGAAGAACTGCCAGTCGAAGAACGGATTTTTCGGCGTGATCTCCTTTGCGTAGTAAGCGTTTGCCGCGAAGTGTTCAGGTGCGACCGCCCGCGTCGCGAGCCCGCTGAGGTGAACCATCGTGGTGCTGGTCCCGAGCGCCTTATCCATCGTCAGGAAGGTCGCCCAACTCAGCACGCCGATCAGGAGCCCCACGACATAGGGGTTCCAGCGCTTAAGCATGAGTGGATTCATCGTGTCTCATCCCCCTTTCCGTTGGCTGGCGTCAGGCCCAGCGCCGCGTGTTCTTCCTTCAGGTGCCGCACCACCCCGGCGCAAACGACCTCGCAGAGGTCGAAGACCGAGGCGTCGCGCACCGAGTAGATCGACTGAGTGCCCTCGCGCCGCGACGCCACCAGTCCCACTTGTTTCAAGAGGGCGAGGTGCTTGGAGACCGAAGGCTGCGCTGCACCCAGGGCATCGCTCAAGGCCGAGACATTGCACGGGCCTTCGCGCAAGCGCATCAGGATCCGAATCCGCCACGGGTCGCCGAGCGCCTTGAGCCGGTCGGCAACTCTCTCGATTAGCGCGGGTGTAACCTCTTTATTCATCATAATATTCCTTTCTAGGAATAATAAATCATAAGAACTAATAGATGTAAAGTCTGGCTATTCGATTGTTGTTATCATAACCATAATTATAATAGTATGTAATGTGATTAGATCAAAAAATGTGAGCGCGAACATTTGAGCGCAGGCGACTCTATGGTGTACAGGTACATGCAGGTTCAATGAATGGTCTTGAGGATGCCTGAGATGGTCACCGACTTCAAAATTGAACTCGAACGACCTACTCCTTCTTATTTGCAGCTCGAGCAGGTCCTGCGCGATGCCATCGCCTCGCGGCGGCTGGAGCCCGGTTCTCGGTTGCCGGAGGAGCGCATTTTGGCCCGGGATCTTGGGCTCAGTCGCGGCACCGTTCGGCGCGCGCTCTCGGCGCTTGAATCGCAGGGCCTGATCGTTCGTCGCAAGGGTCGCGGGACGTACGTGACCGATCCGGCGGACCTGGTTGCGATGCCGATTGAGGTTTTCCTGCGCCAGGTTCACGCGAAGTCGACGGACAACGGATGGACGGGCCGGGTGTTGCAGGGCATGTTCGAGTCCTCCGGGCGATTGGGCTGCGAACTGGTGCTGCGCGAGGCCGCTTCCGAGCACGCGCGGGTGAATGCCGGCGCGGCAGCCACGGTCTTCTTCGCGCCGGAAGAACACGAGCCCGTGCGGGCGCTGGCCGCGCAGGGCCGGGTGGTCGTCTGCGCGGATACCTTCGTCCCCGGCGTCGATTCGGTGGTCTTCGACAACACGCAGGGGGCACGCGAGGCCGTCGCGCGCCTGGTTTCGATGGGCCATCGCCGAATTGCGTTCCTGGGCGGGCTGTTTCGGCGCGGCGGAGGGTGGCTCGAGTCGGCGAATTCCCACGAACGCCTCGCCGGCTACCGCGCGGCTCTTAAAGACGCGGGGCTCGAAGACGAGTGTGTTTGGTGGCTGCCGCTGGATCCCAAGGACGTGCGAGAAAGTTTCCTGGCCCAGCTGCAGAACCTGCCTCCAGAGCGCCGCCCCACCGCGCTCTTCGGCACGGACGAATCCGCGGCGCTGGGCGCATGGATGGCGCTGGCGGAAGCCGGCCAAGGCGTTCCGCGCGGCCTCGGCATCGCTTCGTTTCGCGACGCGGATGCGCCCGCGCCCGGCGGAATCGATTTTACCTCCGTGGCGATCAGCCCCGTGGCGCTCGGGGCGAGGGTCATCGAACGCGTCGTGGAGCGCCAGCGCGGCCGCGCCGCCCAGGGCTCGTCCGCCCAACGCATCGTCGTGCCGCATGCCTGGAACGAAGGCGAAACCTGCAAGCCGCCGAGCGCGTAACCGCGTCCCGAAAGGAACCGCCATGAAGAGCCTGCTCCTTGCCAGTGCCGCCCTGCTCCTGTTCCATGCCGCTTGCGCGGCCGCGGAACGCAGCGCCGTGCGCGTGATCTGCGATTTCGAGGACCCGGCCGAGGCCGCGGCACTCGCCGCCCACTCGGAGAATATCGCCCTCGACGTCGTCCAGGACAACGGCGTCACGCGCGGCAAGAACTGCCTGAGGGCCGTGGGCAAACAGGGCGCGCCCTGGGCCGCCATGGAACTGCACGGCGAGAAGGTCGCCAAGTGGTCGGATTTCGACTACTTCGTCGCCGACGTCTTCACCGAACGCGAGGAGAAGATCCGCGTCGTCTTCGAACTGTGGGACGCCGACTCGAAGAACTACGCCACGCGCTACACCGACGAGGAACTTGCCACCCATGTCGGGCGCAACACCTTCGCGTGGCGGATCAACCGCGCGGGGCGCAACGCCAAGAAGGACGGCCTCGACTGGCACGAGATCCAGCCCAAGGACCGCATTCGGCTCGACGAACTCAAGAAGGTGAAGATCTTCTTTACGCCCTCGAAGGACGGCGGGGATACGGTGCTCTGGTTCGACAACCTGCGGCTCATGCAGGAAGACGCGCTGGGCGGGAAGATCAAGGTCGAGCTTCCCGCTTCCGCCAAGGCCTTCGACTTGGGCCCGGCCGGGACCGCCACGCCGGGCTTTACCACCGTCGGCGCCCAGCATCCTTTCGTTACGGGCAGCGTGCGCGAAGCCGGCAAGACCTGGCCCGATCCGCTGACCGGCGACGGGCTCGAAGCCGACGGCGCGTTCACCGTCAAGTTTGAGCTTCCTGACGGCGTCTGGAGGATCTGGCTCACCGCGTCGCGGCTGCTCGATGCCGAGAAACCCGCGAAGCGCTTCCGCCTGAAGGTCGGCGACCGCGCGCTGGCCGACGAGACGCTGACGCCCGAGGAATTCCACGGCGAAAAGGGCCTGTTTCGATTCTTGCGCACGCAGTATTCCAATCGCGAGCACGCGCTCTGGCTCGATTACGTCCTCCCGGCCTGCCCCGAGTTCGAGTTGGAAGCGACCGTCGCCGGCGGAACGCTTCCCGTCGAGGTCGAGAATTTCCGCCTCACGTCGTTCGTTGCCGTCCCCGCCGCGGAGGCGGAGGCCTATCGGAAACTCGCCGCGGACCTGCGCGCGCAGCGCATCGCGTGCTTCTACCGGGGGCTCTACTTCGATCCGCATCCGGCGCCCGAGAAGAAGGAAGGCGACGGGGCCTACGCGCTTTGGGTCCCCGCGGACACCCGCGGAATCCTGCCCTGGACGGCGCCCGACGAGAAGGAGCGTGCCGCGCCGCGCCTCGATTTGAAGTCCGCGCGGGGCCAGAACGTGATCGCCCGGCTTTGCGTCACGAGTTTCGAGGATCTTGGCGAGGGCGAGCTGACCCTGGGCGCGCTCAAGGGGCCCGGCGACCTGCCCGCCGCGCGCCTCTACTACCAGAATTATCGGGTCCACGAGACCAGCGCGGCCGAGATGGCGCTCTTGCCTTGGACAAAGATTCGCTTCGAGCCAGGGTTGACTTGGGCCTACTGGCTCTGGTTGAACATTCCCGAAGGCGCCCAACCTGGGGTGTACGAGGGGGCGTTGAGCTTCAAGCCGGACCGCGGCGGCGTCCGGGAGATCCCGCTGAAGCTGGAAGTTTATCCCTTCGCGCTCGCCCAGGATTTGCCCCTCAGCTACGGCATGTATTACGCGCCCTGGAAGTTCCCCGAAGGTTTCGACCGCCGGAAGCTCATCGGCGAGCAACTCCGGTTTATGCGCGAGATCGGCTACACCGCGGCCGATTTCGGCAGCGGGAACGTCCGCGCGCTCAAGGGCGACGGGACGGTGAGCGTAGAGTTCGAAGAATTTCTGCCCGAGCTGCTCAAAGCCGCGGGACTTGGCGTGCGCCCCGAACAGCAGCAGATGGGCCGCGCCTTGGGCATGGCCCGGCAGATTGCCCGGCTCCTGGGCCTGCGACCGGCCGTTGACCAGCAACCCGGCATCGAATTCACCAAGCCGGAGCTTAAAGGCTATTACCAGGACGCGATCCGGCAGTACAAGGCCTTCATTGGGAAGTCGGGCTTGCCCGTGGCCGTCGAGACGGTGGACGAGCCGCGCGAGGTTCCCAACCCCTGGAATCGCAATCTCGAACACACCAACACGTACGGCGACTGGATTGCCGAGGTCGGAGGCGTGACCAGCTTCGTTACGCCCATGGGGGACAAGCAGAGCGGGAAAGACTACACCTCCCTCGTGGAGCATCACGACATCGTCTCGGTTCACACCTGGGAGGCCTCGCGAGGGCTCATCGAGCGCACCCGCGCCGCCGGAAAACCGCTTTGGTTCTACAACACCGGCAAGGACCGGCTCTCATGGGGCTTCTACGCCTGGCGCATGGGCGCGGTCGGGCGTTGGGAGTGGCACTTTTCGTGGGGCGACGGGAAAAGCGCGGACGGCTACCCGAACCCGGGCGAAGGGTTCACGCCCTTCGGCAACCAGGACGCGCTGGCCATGCGCGCACCGTACGCGACGTTCCCGGGCGGCATGCTCTTCAAGTCCGACTACCTGCGCATGGCCCAGGGCATCGCGGACCGCGCCTACCTGGAGACGCTCGAACGCGCGCTTCAGGCCAGTGCAGACGACGCGGCCAAGGCCGCGGTCGTGAAGGAGGCTCGCGCATTCCTCGAAGCCCTGAAGAAGAGCATTCCCGAATTCCCCGGCCTCAAGAACCTGGCGTCCCCGGATGCCGGCGCCTTGGTGGGGGAAGGCTTGAACTCCCCCGCCGCGGAACTCTGCGGGCTCTGGCGCGATAAGGCGGCCGAGTTCCTCAAGATCCTGTCCCAGTAAACGCGGTGGGCGCGGCCTCGCACAGAAGAAAGGATTCCCACGATGTCCCTGTTGAGCGAGCGCCAACTGGCGCAATATCGCGACGAAGGCTACTTCGTCACGGCGCCGGCCTTCGAGCCCGGCGAACTCGCCGAGATGATCGCCGAGTTCGACCGGCTGCATGCGCAGTGCGTTCGCGACGCGGATGCAACCGGAGAAGAAAAGCGCATCCGCTTCGCGCGCTTGCGCCCCTTTATCGGCCAGGCGCACCTCAAGAGCGAGGCGATCTCGCGCTTCACGCGCGCGCCGATCTACCTCGAAATCTGCCGGAACTTCATCGGCCCCGACGCCGACCTCTACTACAACCAGGTTGTGATCAAGCCGCCCGAGGGCGGCCTGGCTTTTGGCTGGCACCAGGACTCAGGCTACGGCATCACCGAGCCGCTCGAGTACGTCACCTGCTGGACCGCCATCGGGCCGGCGTTCAAGGAGAACGGCTGCGTCTGGGTCATCCCGGGATCGCACAAGCGCGGGCTGCTCGAGCACGTCCGCGGACCCGAATCGCTCGATGCGGTGGTGGACGACGAACGCGGCGCGATTCCCGTCGAATTGGAGCCTGGCCAGATCGCCGTATTCAGCTCGCTGACGCTCCACCGCAGCGGCCCCAACGTCTCGAAGACCGTGAGGCGCGGCTTCGTCCCGCAATACCACGTGCCGATGGTCCGCGACAAGGCGACCGGACAGCCGCATGGGGATCTCTTTCCGGTCCTGCGCGGCGGCAAGCCCGTGGGGGAGGCGGTTGCAGCCGGCCGGGCGTAGGCCGCGCCGATGGCCTTGGGACGGGAGAGAAGCTTTCGCGCCCCCGCAGGCGCCGTCGTGAACCCAGGAACCTCAAGCGTCCGGAGAAAGGACCGCCCATGGAGATCCATCCGCCCATCGTTCAGGTTGCGCTCGATTTTCCCACCGTCGAGGAATCCCTGCCGGTCGCCGAGGCCGCGGTCAAGGCCGGTTGCGATTGGCTGGAGGCGGGGACGCCGCTGATCGTCGCGCAGGGCGTGAATGCGATCGGCGCGATCGCGCGTGCGTTTCCGAAGCTGCCGGTCCTGGCCGACTACAAGGCCATGGACAGCGGCGGAAAGCACGTGCACCTGACGAAGCAGCAGGGCGCGCACGTGATGACCGTCTGCGGGGGCGCGGCCGACGAAACCGTTCGCGCGGCCGTCGCGGCGGGCCGGGAGACCGGCATTCTCGTGGTGGCCGACACCATCGGCTGCAAGAACCAGGCCGCGCGGGCGAAGGAGCTGGAAGCTCTCGGCGTCGGCATGATCTACTTGCATTTCGCGGCCGACGAACGCCGCCGCTGGCCCGAGCGCGATACGGTGCCCTGGGTCGCCGCGGTGCTCGAGGCCGTCGAGATTCCCGTGGGCGTGGCTACCTTCGAGACCGAAGACGCCGTGGCCGCCGCGAAGCTCGGCGCGGACCATTTTTTCCATCGGCCATCCGATCGTGAGCAGCGAGCAGACCTACGAGAAACTCAAGCGCTACATCGATTCGGTCCGCGAGGCGCACGTGCCCCGGCGGAAGGCGGTGGGCAAGTAAGACCGTCCGCCCCGGGCGGGCCTACGGCTTTGCGATTCTTCCCAAGGCCTGCGCCGCGCCGGCACGGATCGCCTTATCCTTGTGCTTCAGCGCCTCGACCAGTTTCGCTATGGCCGGGGCGCCGATCTCGCCCAGCGCCTCCACGGCCTGCTTGCGAACCTCGTCTTCCTTGTCGGCCAGCGCTTCGATCAACGCGGGCACGGCGACCCTGGCGTGGCGAGAAGGTTCCTGCTCGACGATCCAGATGCAGTTTTCGCGCTCGATCAACTGCAAGCCGGACCCTTCGCGGGTCATGAATTCCAGCACCTGCCGCACCGGGAGATCCGCAGCGTGCAGCGCGACGGTGCGCCCGCGCATAGCGTCCTCGTCGGCCATCACATTCACGCCGGTCAGGACAAAGAGCGTATTGACGACCCAGTTCATGTCGGCCTTGAGGAAGTCGACGGTGATCGGCTGCCGCAGGCGCTCGTCCAGGGAAGGCTGGGCCTGCGGGTCGGCGGCCTGCTCTCCCGCGAGCGCGGTCGCGAAAGACGGCAGCCAAAACAAGGTCACCAAGAATCCGGCGAGAATCGCGTGTGAGCTTGAACGCATGGCCCGGTTCCTCCGATTTCGATATCCGATCCAACCGGGGATGGGCGAGACGGTCACTCGCGCGGCTTATACCCAGGCCTCCGTCCGGCGATGCCGGCCCAGGCCCAGCGCGTCGAACTCGTCGGGGTGGCCGTCCGCGTTCACGCCCAGCAGACGCAAGGCCGTGTTGAAGGCCTGCTCACGTAGCGGGAGCGCCGAGCACGCTCCGTCTTTCCATACGGTTTGCGTATGAAGCGGCCCAAGCGTAACGCGCTTTTCCTGCCACACGACGGCAGCCTGAGAGCCGATGCCCCCGAAGAACTCCGCCTCCAAGTAGGCTACGGGTCCAAAGCGAGACAGGGCCGCCGCCCACTCGGCCGCCGCCGGCGTCAGCTTGCACAAGGCCACATGCAGCGCGGCGGTTGCGCCGGGGAAGGCGTTGCACAGTTCGTCGTCGAACGGAATCAGCGCGAACTCCTGCGGCAGCGCCACGATCCGCATGCCGTTGCAAAGAACGGCCTGGCCGAAGATCGCCTTGCGGGCCACGAAAGCTTCGAGCGTGTAGGCCATCGCCGGGCTCCCTCTAGCCTTCAGCGGCCGTGCTGTGCGCGGAAGGCCGTCGGCGGCACGCCTTCACGCCGATGGAAGACCTTGGAGAAATACAGCGGATCTTCGAAGCCCGCCTCCAGCGCGACCTCGGTGACCGGACGCGCCGTCAGGGCCAGCAGGCGTTTGGCCCGCTTGAGCTGCACGCGGAGCACGTATTCCTTCAGCGTGTACCCGGTTTGCCGCCTGAAGCGCCGCCGCAGCGTCGAGTACCCCACATGCAGACGCGCGGCCAGGTCGTCCGGGCGCAGCCCCCCGCAGGCCTCCGACTCAATGACCTGCAACGCGCGTGTCACGGTGGCGTCCGCCGCGCCGGGAGACTCGAGGAGCCCCGTTGCGATTCCGTGCACGGTCACGACGAGCTGATGGACCAGGGCCGCCGCCAAAGGGACGGCCAGCGGCCCGCTGCGCTCGAACGTCTCCTGGAGTTTGGCGTAGAGGTCCGCGACGCGGGCTTCGACGCCGACCGCGACGACAGGCTGGCCTGGGTTCAGGACGCCTTGAAGGCGCCAGGTCTCGGCCAGTTCTCCCCCGAAGAGCACCCACTGTTCGGCCCACGGTCCGTCCACCGAATGGTACGCGTGAGGGATTTCAGGGAAGAGCCAGAGCAGCGAGCCGGGCGGCAGCTCGACGCGCCCCGTCGGCGCGCTTTCGTAGCACCCGCGCCCGCGGGTGATCCAGAGCGCGCCGTAGCTGTGCAGCACGCGATTCTTGAGCACGCCGCGCGGCAAATCGGCATGCTGGAATCCCACGGCGCTGACCCACAGGCCCACGTTCAGTTGGGCCGCGCTGGGTTGTTCGTACCAGTCCACCCGCCGGGGCAGGGGCTCCTGCGAAGGGTTGCGCGCGGCGGCTCGCGGCACGGGATCTGGGCGCCTCCTGGGTTGAGCAAAAAATACATGCCTTCCGGGCACGGACTCCATGTCTCCCCCTTAGGGCCTGGGTATTCTATGCCTGCAAGCCATCGTTGGCAAGGTATGGGCGTTTTCTCCATGTACGCCCGATTGGAGGGAATCCACATGCACGCGCCTGCCGCCGCGGAAACCTACAAACTCAATGGCCGAGAAGTCCAGTTGGACGGACCCTACCTGGGAAGGTTGCGCGAGGCTAACGCGCTGCTGGGGGATCCCCAGGCCCTGCGCGCGCGGATGGTCGAGGACGGATACCTGCTGGTTCGCGGGCTCCTGGACCGCGAGACGGTGCTTGGGGCGCGCCGCACGGTCCTGCAATACCTCGCGTCACAGGGTCAACTCGATCCGTCGGCGGCGATGATGGACGGCATCCCGTTTCCGGGGAAGCGCGGAGGATACCTGGGCGGCCGGCAGGAAGTCACGCACCAGCCGGGCTTTCTCGCGCTCGCCGAAGCCCCGGCGCTGTTTTCGTTTTTCGCCGCGCTCTTCGGCAAGCCCGCGCAGACGTTCGACTACAAGTGGCTTCGGGCGGTCGGCGCGGGACAGGGAACCGGCGCGCATTATGACGTGGTCTATATGGGCCGCGGCTCGCTGAATCTCTGCACCTGCTGGATTCCGCTGGGCGACGTGGCGTTCGACGAGGGGCCGCTGGCCGTCCTGGCCGGTTCCCACAATCTCGAGAGCTACCGCGCCGTCCAGGCCACGTACGGGCGCGCCGACGTGGACCGCGACAACATCGACGGAAACTTCACGCGCGATCCGCTGGAGCTCGTCGAGCGCTTCGGCGGACGCTGGGCCACGACAGCGTATCGATGCGGCGATGTGCTGGTCTTTGGCATGTTCACGATGCATGCGGCGCTCGACAATCGTTCGAGCCGCCTGCGGCTCAGCACCGACTTGCGCTTTCAGCCGCAAGGGGAGCCGATCGACGAGCGCTGGATCGGCAGGCAGCCCGTGGGCAATTACGCCTGGCGCAAGACTCCGGTTGTGAGCATCGAAGAATCCCGAAGCGCCTGGGGCGTCTGACCTGCCGCCGCGCGGTCGTAGGATTGCGTAATTGCGGCCTTCAATATTAATTGGAATTTTTGTAAAAATATCCCAACATTCAGGTTGGGCAGTTGGAATTTGCGTACTGGCCGCAAGACGATTTTCCGGGAGGCGCGGGCAACCTGTGCTCTGCGCAAGACCGGATGAAAACATCCACCATCGTGAAAGCAATTCACCTCGCGGGCGAAGTACAATTGAACTTGTGCTGCTGACATGAGTTTAGTATTAAGAAGCCGTGCGTTAGGTTATTGGGCGCCTTCCTCGGGGTTTGCACCAACGCCAACACATGGTCGTGCCCATTCGATACGGTTTCCGCGTTACTCGATCCCTAACCTGGATTGAGGCGAATCCATCTCGGAATTGCGCTCGCGAAGCTCCGCCAAGAGGGACGATCACCAGGGATTGAAGCACCAGGAGAAAGGACGCGGCATGGCAACTCGCAAGAAAAAGCCGGCCAAAAAGGGGCCTAAACTCGAATTGAGGATCGACTCCAAGGAGGCTCGGAAGATCGGCATTTCGACCGGGGCCAAGGGACCGCCAAAGACGCTTTCCCCGAACCAGGCCGGCAAAGTGCTGGGCGTCACGGGCGAAGCGGTCAAGCGCTGGATCTACGACCGCAGGCTGCCGGCGACCAAGCTCACCAACGGCTACTGGCGCATCAAGGTGGAGGACCTGGAGCGCTTCATCGAATTCCGCGTCAGCGCGCCGAAGATGCGCGTGCTCCTTTATTGTTCCGATGCCGCGCTGCTCCAGAAGCTAAGCGAGGCCGTCGCCACCGATGAGCGCGAGATCCTGCCGACCTCCAGCCTTTTGGACGCCTTGCTCAAGTGCCAGGACGTGTACCCCAACCTGATGCTCGTAGTCCTGGGCGACAACGGCGACGGCTGGAAGCTGGTCGAACGCATCCGGCAGGCGGCGCACGTTCGTCCCGCGTCGGTGGTGATCTTCTCCAAGAAGGATCTGTCCGAGGAGGAGTTGAATCGCGCGCTCGAACTCAACGTCCAGTGCTACTTGAAGGTCCCCATCGACCCGGCGGCGCTGGCCCAGGAACTCGCTCGCATCGCGCGAGGCAGCCAGTAGGGGCGCGCGGTCTTACCGTTTCGTCCGCGTCATGCTCTTGATGGGGCCCTTCTCCTTCTTCTTGCCGTAGAGCCGCTGCCGGATCTTGTGCCGCTTGAGCGCCAGGAGGCCCGAGCGGTCGCCGATTTCGGTCAGTGCTTCCTGCACGCGAAAGCTGAGGAAGGGGTTGCCGACTAGGCGGACCAGCGCGGGCACGGCCTCGCGGACCTTATGTTCGCCCAGCGTCCGCACGACCGTCTCGCGCACGCCCACGTCGCCGTAATCGAGCATCTCAAGCAGCCGCGCCAGCACCTCCGGGCGCGCAGCCAGTTTGCCCAGCGCGACCACCGCGCCGATCTGGACTTCGTAGTCTTCGTCGCGCGTCGCCTCCAGCAGCGGCTCGACGATGCCCGGACTGTCCAGGTCCAGGAGCGCCGCGAGCGCCTCCTGCTTCACCTTGCCGTCGTCGCCGGCGTCGCGGATCTGGATCAGGCGCTCGTACACCGCCGGGTGCTTGGCGAACTTGGCCAGCGCGCGCAGCGCGCCCTGCTGGATCTCCGGATCGGGGTCCTGACTGGCTTGCAGCAGCGGTTCGATCATCTCGGGGCTGTCGAGTTCCTTCAATTCGCGCAGGGCGTAGCGCTTCATTGAGGCGAAAGGCTGCTTCAGCGAGCGCAGCAGGAAGCGCAGTTCGCGGCGCTTGGGGTAGCGCGCGAGGTACGGTTCGAGTTTCTCGCGCTGGCCTGGGCATTCGTCGAGCGCGCGGATCAGGGGCGTCAGCCCGCGCGCGTCGCGGACTTCGGCAAGCGCCGTGGCGACGCGCCGCAGCACGTCGGGATCCTCCGTATCGGCAAGCATGGCCAGGGCTTCGCGCGCCTGGCGGCGCTTCTGGCCGCGCAGCAGGCACTCGGCCGCCGCGCGCCGCACGACGGCGCTGCGGTGCCGCGCGGCCGCCACGAGCCGCTCCGTGAACCCATAGGGCGTCGTGGCCGCCAGCGCATCGACCAGCGCGACTAGGTTCGCGGCCGTCCAGTCCAGGCCCGGCGTGGGCGCCGGTTCGTGCGGGCCGCGCGCGGCATCGGCGGCGAGGACCTCATCCAGCGTGCGCAAGTAACCCTTCGCCAGGGACGGGAGCACGACGTCGCGACTCAGGAGTTCGCGCAGCCCCAGGCGCCGGATTTCCACGTCCGCGTGCCGCGAGGCCGCGGCCAGCCCGCGCCGCGGCTCGTCTTCGTCCGGAAGGCCGGCCAGCCGTCTGAAGGCCAGCAGGCGAATCGCGCCATCGGCGTCCTTCAAGGCGCGGGTCCAGAGACGCGGAGCGTCCTCGGGGAGCAGTTCGGACAGCGCCTCGAGCGTGGCGCGGCGCAACTCGGGGTCGGGATCGGAGAGGAAGCCGTGCAGGAGCCGCAGCGCGGCTGGGCCGGCTCGGCCAAGGCCTTCGATCGCCATGCGCCGGACATCGGACCAGGGTTGCGTGAGCAGCGTGCCAAGGACCGCGCCGGGTTCGGGTTCGTCGTGACGTTCCAGCGCCGCCACCGCCGCGGCGCGCAGCGCGGGATCTTCATCCTGAGCGAGCCGCCGCAGGCGCCGCACCGCCCCGGCGTGCCCCGCGGGCATGCGCGCCTCGGTTTCGATCAAGGCGCGGCGTAGCCATGCCGGAGCGGGCTGCCGGAGCATGCGATCCCGGTCGCGCGCGGCGCTCTGTGTGAGCAGCAGTGCCAGTGAATCATGGTCGGGCGCCGGCCCATCGGCGGGATAGTTGGGAAGTTCCTCCAGCAGGATGCGGCCCAGTTCCGCCGCACGGTAGGTGGGCAGCATGCGCTGCGCCTCGGCGCGCGCCTCTCCGGCGCCGTGCTCCAGCAGCCACGCGGCGCCGCACAGTCCCAGGAGGTTGTGAAAGCTCGCCAGCGCCTTGAGCGCCTCGGCCTGGCGCCGCGCCTCGTTCTCCTTAAGGATCTTGGTCAGGCCGGCGACGCAGCAGGGGTGGGGGAAGCGGGCGGCCAGGCGCAGCGCCTGGGCGCGCACCGAGGCGTCGGGATCCTCGAGTCCCCGCCGCGCGCACTCGGGCGCGGGGACGTTGAGCACCAGCAGCCGGGTCAGCGCGCGCCGGCGCAGGCCCGCATCGGGATCCCCAAGCCAGTAGCCGAGCAGGTGGGCCGCCGCGGAGGCGTCCAGCCGGCCGGCGGCCTCGAGGGCCGCGTCGCGCAGGCGCGCGTCTTCATGCTCGGCCAGCTTGCGCCAGAAAGCGCGCAGCGGCTCGTGGCTCGCCGAGGCCGGATGCGCGGGCAGCGCCTCGACGGCCGCCCAGCAGGCCGCGGCGGTCTGTTCGTTCCAGAGCGCATGCAGGACCTGGACGGCGCGCTCGGCCGTCCACTTGGCGAAGATCGCCCGGGCGGGCTTCGCCGTCTCGGGGCGCGCATCGGCGAGGCTCCGCGCGAGGTCCGCCGGTTCGGCCGGGGTCGGATTGAGTTCGTCCATCGTTCTCGATCGAGCGCCCTCGTTCGCGCGTTCGAATGCCGCCGGTCAGGTCTCGCAATCCCGCAGGGCGCGCCGCGTCCGTTCGAGGAGCCAGGCGGGATCGGCCAGGCGCTTGGCGGGATCGGCGGCGAGCAGGTCCAGGCAGATCGCATCGGCGGCCGGATGCAGATCCTGGCGGCTGAGCGACGGCGGCTCGATGCGGTCGGCGTTGAGGAGCCGCCGCGTCGCCCCATCCGCGCCGCCGTCGAAGAGCCGCTTGCCGGTGAGCATCTCGTGGAGGATGACGCCCAACGCGTAGAAATCGGAGGCGGGGCCGATCGCTTCGAGCCGCTCGGCGAGCTGTTCCGGGGCCGCGTAAGGCAGGGTGCCTCCGGCGCGGCGCGCGGTCTCGCTGAGCCCCTGGGCGTTGCCTCGTTCGCCCGCGCGGAACCACTCGGACATCGTGAAATCGGTCAGGATCGCGGTGGGCTCCTCGAGCATGCCGGCGGCGGGCATGCCCGGGCGCGGGAAACGCAGCAGGATGTTGCCGGGCTTCACGTCGAGATGCACGACGCCGTTGCGGTGCGCGTAGGCCAGCGCGTCGGCCGCCTGAATCAGAATCTGAAGGCAGAACGCCACGGGCAGCGCGCCATGCCGCCCCAGCAATCGGTCGAGCGACGGCCCTTCGATCAAGGGCATGATCAGGTACGGTTTCCCGTCTTGCACGCCAAAGTCGAAGATGGGGATGATGTGAGGATGGTTCAGCCGCGCGGCTACGCGCGCTTCGTGCCGGAAGAGCGCCAGCATCTCCTGGTCGGCATGAAAGGAGGCTTGCAAGACCTTCAGCGCCACGTCGCGCTCCAACACGCTGTCGTGAGCCAGATAGACGACCCCCTGCCCGCCGTGCCCAATTTCGCGCAAGAGCCGGTAGCGTCCGAAATCGGCCAGCCCCCGCGGCGGCTCCGTGGACTCTTCCTCGGACGCGGGCTCCGCCGCGGGAGCCGCGACCGAGGCCGTCTCGGAGAGCGCGGGGTCGGGCGCCTGCTTCGCGACGGCCGGGTGACGGGTCGAGGACTCGATGCCGGTGGGGTTCGCGGCGACGAGTTGGGCGTCGGCCTTTGCCTCGCGCCAGGCTTCGGCGAGATCCTCGAGCATCGCCCGGCCGTCGGCGTAACGCTCCTTGGGATCCGAGCGCAAGGCGTGCTGGATTACCCTCAGCAGCGAGGGCGCGAGGTCCGGGACCATCGCCTCTGGCGGCGGGTACTCGGTCTTGCGGATGTTCTGGAAGAGCATGGTGCGCCGCTCGGCGCGTGTCTTGCCCTGCCAGGCGGGATCCACGAATGGATGCTTGCCCGTCAGCGCCTGATAGAGGATCACGCCGAGCGCAAAGCAGTCGCTGAATGCGCCGGTCTCCTCGCCGCGCGTCTGCTCGGGGACATGTAAAGCGGCGTCCCGAGCGTGAAGCCGCTGCGGGTAAGCGTCGAGAAGTCCTTCAGCCGCGCCAGGCCGAAATCGCTGAGGAACGCGACGCCATCCTGAAGCAGGATGTTGGTGGGCTTGAGGTCTCTGTGGATGATGCCCTGTTCGTGCGCGTAGGCCAGCGCGCGGCCGATTTGATAGAGCCATTCCACGGCCGTGCGCCGGCCGATGCCCGACTTCATCGCCTCCGAGAGCGTCCCGCCCGCGATCTTGCGCATGGCGAAGAAATAAAAGGGCGTTTCTTCTCCCGCCGCGTAGACGGGCACGATATGCGGGTGCTCCAGGCGCGCCAGCGCCGAGGCTTCGCGAAGGAAGCGCTTGATGTTGTCCCCGGGCGTGAAGAGCCCTTCCTCCAGGACCTTCAGCGCCACGCGGCGGCTCAGCGTGAGCTGCTCGGCCTCGTACACCCGCGCCATGCTGCCGCGGCCGAGTTCCGCCTCGATGCGGAAATCGCCGAGTGTCCTGCCGAGCAGCGATCCGGGCATGTACGCGATCCCCGAGGCTGGCGTGGCTTGCAGACTCGATTTCATCTTAACGCCCCGTTCGCGGCGCCGAAAGAATGTTGTCACGCTCGGTCTGGGGGCGGAGGACTGGCGCTCTCCGGCCTTCGTCCGAACGGAGCACCGGATGCTTGCCTCCGCGCCCCGAATTCCCTTCCGCCGCGCGCGCCGATCCTTTTGGCTGCACCTGTTCCTGCACCGGGGCATCCGCGTACGCATGGCTTTTCGAGGAAGCGGTGATATGAATGGGCCTTCTTCCTGAACAAGAAGGCCGGAGGAACGCAAGTGGATCTAGAAGACTCGGAAGCTCCAGAATTGATCGGGCCGGACGAAGGCATGGGCACGCTGATGGCCCAGATGACCCGGCAATGGGTGGATAAGGTAGTGAAGGTTATCCGCTCGGAGCGGGAAAAGGGTGTGCCCTTCGCGGCGCTCAATCGCAGCCTCAAGCAGGGGTTGCCGAACTTCGACGCGCACACGCGGCAGCGCCTGCTGGACCTGGCCTCGGACCTGGAATTGGCCGACGATTTTGCGCAAGAATCGATCGCAAAATCCGAGCAGCTCAAGCCCAATACCATCCGCATCACGCTGGCGGCGCCGCCGGAGGCCGACCTGGGTATTTACAGCCTCATCCGTTTCCACGGCGCCGAATGGCTGGTCACGGAACAGCAGGGAGACGTCTGGACGCTGAAATTGCTGGAGTGACTGGCGCGCGGCGTACGGTCACCGGCACTCAAAGGGAGCACGCATGGACAAGCCACAGTCGCCGAACGCCCCCGCCGCGACGCCGGCGCCGGACGCCTTGTCCTCGTCGCGCAAGCCGCCCGAGGCCGCGTCCACGCGCAAGCCCGGCCCGCTCGGTTCGGGCCGCGGCCCGCTCGCGCCTTCCCATCCAGGCATGCGTGCGGACCTGTCCGCCGCCGAAGCCGCGGCGGTCGTGGAGGAACAGCGCGCGACCTTTCCCGAAGAGACGCCCGAGGAACGCCTCGAGGATCTTCCGCCGCTGGCCATCGTCGAGGGCGACGCGCCGGTCGTGAAGGCGGTCAACGCGATCCTGATGGAAGCGCTCAAGCGCCGCGCCAGCGACATTCACCTGGAACCGTACCCGGACAAGCTGCTGGTCCGGCTGCGCGTGGACGGGTGCCTGCTCACCGCCCACGAACTCCCGTCCAGCGCGACCTCGGGGGTTGTCTCGCGCTTGAAAGTGATGGCCTCGCTGGACATCGCCGAGCGGCGCTTTCCTCAGGACGGCCGCATCAAGCTCGGGCTCCCCGGGAAGGGCGCGATCGACTTCCGCATGAGCACACTGCCGAGCATCTTCGGCGAAAAGGTCGTGATGCGCGTGCTGGGCACCGGGCAGCTTAAGGACAGCGTGGACGCTCTGGGCTTCGAAGGGCAGGCGCACCGCTACGTCACCGACGCGCTGCGCAACACCTACGGCATGATCCTCGTCACCGGGCCCACCGGCAGCGGCAAGACCACCACGCTCTACACCATGCTGAAGGCGCTGCAGAACCCGGAGATCAACATCGTCACCGCCGAGGATCGGTGGAGTACAACCTGCCGGGCATCACGCAGGTTTCGGTCCGGCCGCAGATCGGGTTCAGCTTCGAGGTCGCGCTGCGCAGCTTCCTGCGCCAGGACCCCGATATCATTCTCGTCGGCGAGATGCGCGATTACGAGACCGCCGCCATCGCCGTCAAGGCTTCGCTTACCGGCCACCTTGTCCTGAGCACCGTTCACACCAACGACGCGCCGTCCACGGTCGTGCGCATGGTGGATATGGGCATCGAGCCGTACCTCGTGGCCTCCGCGGTGAAGCTCGTGATTGCCCAGCGCCTTGTGCGCCGGATCTGCGCGGAATGCAAGGAGGAAGTGCCCATTTCGCCGGAGGAGCAGGAGGAGCTCCATGAGTCCACGCTCAACGGCATCCAGCAAACCTTCCGCGGGAAGGGTTGCGAGGCCTGCAACAAGACCGGCTACCGCGGGCGCGCGCCGGTCTTCGAGGTGATGCCGATCAAGAGCAAGGACCTCAAGCGCGTCATCACCGAAGGCGGCACGGAGGTGATGGTCGCGCAGGTCGCGCGGCGCGAGGGGCTGCGCACGTTGAAGGATGAGGTCCTGAGCCTCGTCAACGCGGGCGTCACCAGCCTGGAGGAGGCGATGGAGATCATCGCCAGCGAGTAGCCCCTCCCGCGCCGGCCCGTCCGGCTTGCCCTACTTCCACCCACGCGCTACGCTCTTGGGCCGACGCAAGTCCTTCGGCCGGAGAAGATCCCCCATGCGCCTGTTGCTGCTTCTGGCGCTGGCCTGCGCGACGGCGCTGGCCGGCGAACCTGCGACGCCCGAACCGAAGACGCCGCAGGAGGAACTGGATCGCGGCGTCGAACTGGTCAAGGCCAAGAACTACAAAGACGCGCTGGTCTGGTTCCAGCGCGCGGCCGATCATGGGAACGCTACGGCCCAGCACAATCTCGGCATCCTCCACTTCAGCGGCCTGGGCGTGGACCGCGACCTCGACGCGGCCGTGCAGTGGTTCCGCAAGGCCGCGGAGAAAGGCCAAGCCGACGCGCAGACGCAACTGGCTGAGATGACCTTTCTGGGCGTGGGCGTGCCCAAAGATCCCCAGGCCGGGCTTAAACTGCTCTCCCAAGCCGCCGACGCGGGGAATGCCAAGGCTCAGATGAAGCTCGCGAGTCTCTACCGCGTCGGCCTGGATGCCGACGGGCAAGGCGTGGTGCCGCGCGACATGAGCGTCTTCGCCGGTTGGATCCTCAAGGCGGCCGAGCAGGGTTCGGCTGAAGCCCAATACCAGATGGGGCTCGTCTGCCAGAACGGGCTCGGCGTGCGTCAGGACTTCTCCCAGGCCGTGCAGTGGTTCCGGAAGGCCGCCGACCAGGACTACGCCGCCGCGCAGTACGGTTTCGCGCAGGCGCTGCTGAAGGGCCTGGGGATCGTCCAGAATCCCAAGGACGCGCTCAACTGGGCCAAGCGCTCCGCCGATCAGGGCCTAGCCGACGCCCAGCACCTTCTGGGAGGCATGTACCGGGACGGGAAAGGCGTCGAGGCCGACGCGAAACTGGCCGTCGAGTGGTTCAAGAAGGCCGTCGAGCAGGGCCACGTCGAGGCGCAGTACGACCTGGCCATGCTGACGCTGGCCGGGAAGGGCATCGATCCCGACGCCAAGGCCGCCGCCGAACTCTGCCGCAAGGCCGCCGAAAAAGGTTCAGCCAACGGGCAGCAGGCCTACGCGATCATGCTGCTCAACGGCCACGGCGTCGGCATCGACCAGGCGCAGGCGTTCCGGTGGATGTTCCGCGCCGCCGAACAGGGGCTCGTGAGCGCCGAACACAACCTGGGCCTGATGTACCTGAACGGGCGCGGCATCGCCCAGGATCTCAAACGCGCCGCCGAGTGCTTCCGCCTCGCCACGCAGCACGGCAACCTGGATTCCACCGTGCAGTACGCCGTGTTGCTCTTCAAAGGTCAGGGAGTGGAAAAGAACGAAGCCCAGGCCTACGGGCTGATGCGCCAGGCCGCCGACGCCGGCAGCGCGGCTGCGCAAACCAATGTCGGGATCATGCTCCGCGACGGGACGGGCGTAAAAGCCAACCCGGCCGAGGCCGTGACCTTCTTCCGCAAGGCCGCCGAACAGAACTGGGCAGACGGACAATACGCTTTGGGTTACGCCTACGAGCAGGGGCAAGGCACCGAAAAGGATCTTGGGCAGGCTAAAGCGTGGTATGAAAAGGCCGCCGTGCAGGGGCAAGGCGCGGCCAAAGCGGCGCTCGAAAAGCTCCATGCGGGGACGAAGGGCGCACCTTCACCTTAACTTAATCCCCGTCCAAGCCATAACCTGTTAATACAAAAGAAGTTCTCGTGGTGCAAATGCCGGCAGTCGCTGGCACTTTGCTTTTGAAAATTCAGTGTCGCGGCAATACAGTATCTCTTCGGCTTTTTCTCATGGAAGCGCAGGGATACCATGACCTTACGACACCTACCCCCCCTCCTGATCATGTTGGCTTTTGGAGCTTCGGCGCTGGCCGTCGAATCTTCTGGGCCACAAGTCACCGCCGGCTCGGCGACGATTACTCAGAATGGGGGCAACGTAAGCGTACAAACCCAGACCAACCGGACGATTATCAACTGGAATAGCTTTGGCGTGCCGCAAGGCACGACGACGGAGTTCCTCCAGCCGGGCGCCCAATCCGCTGTGCTAAATAAGGTGACAGGCGCGCTGCCCTCGGAGATTCACGGCGCGCTGCTCTCCAACGGCCGCGTCTACCTGATGAATCCGAACGGCGTCGTGGTCGGCCCTAGCGGCGTGATCCAGACGACCGGCTTCGTCGCGACAACCCTGAATATCCAGGACGCCGAGTTCCTCTCCGGCGGGACGATGCGCCTTTCGGGCGGCTCCACGGCGGCGGTCGTGAATCTGGGGCAGATCGAGGTCTCCGGCGGCGACGTGCTCCTGATCGGGCCGCAGGTCCGCAACGAGGGCACGATTTCGGCGGTCGACGGCAAGGCCGCGCTGGTGGCCGCGCGCGACGTAATGCTCACCGCGGACAACCAGATCTTCGTCCAGCTCTCCGAGGAATCGGTGGGCGGCACGGGAGTGGAGAACACCGGGACCATCCAGGCCGCGCGGGCCGAACTGCTGGCGCAGGGGAACCTGTACGTGCTGGCGATCAACAACAGCGGCACCGTCGAGGCCACCAGCGTGGTGCGCGAAGGCGGTCGAGTGCTGCTTCGCGCCGACGGCGGGCAGATCCGCAACACCGGCACGCTGAAGGCGCGGACGGTGGACGAGCAGGGCCGCGAGGTCGGCGGGACGATCGACGTGTTGGCGGACGTGATCGAATTGAGCGGCCCGGCGACGCTGGATGCTTCGGGAGCCTACGGCGGCGGGGAGATCCACGTCGGCGGGGACTATCAGGGCCTGGGGCCGCTGCCGCACGCACAGCGCGTGAGCGTGGGCTCGGAGGTCGTCCTTAGCGCCGATGCCCTGCAGGTCGGCCACGGCGGTTCGGTGATCGTCTGGTCCGACGGAGAGACGACCTTCGGCGGGACGGCAACCGCCCGCGGCGGCCTGCTGGGCGGAGACGGCGGTTTCGTGGAGACCTCCGGTTCGGTGCTGCGTATTACCGGCGGATTCATCGATACCTCCGCGCTGTACGGGCAGCGGGGCATGTGGTTGCTGGACCCGACCGACGTGACCGTCGATGCCACCATGGCCACGACGATCAACGGTTCCGCCACGGACGTGACGATCAGCACCGACGGCATGATCACCTTCGACGCCGTCATCGATACCACCAACGCCATCGACCTGACCGCGAGGGCCGGCAGCAGCATCGTCGTCAACGCCACCCGGACGATCACGCTCAACGGCGGGACGCTTACCCTCTCGGCCAACGACGCGTCCACCGGCGGAAGCGACGCCGCGGCCATGATCGACATCAACGCGGCCATTACTACCACCGGAGCCGATTCCGGCGTGGTCTTCGACCTGAACGGCGCCACCGGGGGCATCCAGCTCGGCGCGAACGTGACCTCGGGCGGCGGTGCGAGCGGCGGGATCGACCTCATCGGCGATGTGGTCGTGGACGGCGCGACGATCAAGCTGACCTCCAACGGCGGGGCGGTCTCGCTGACCGGCGCCCTCTCCGGCGGCGCGGGGACGGAGAACTTCGAGATCGACGCCGGCGCGGCCGGAGGAACGGTGACGCTGGACGGCGTGACCAGCAGCCTGGCGACCCTGAAGATCACCGGCGGCGCGATCCTGCTCGACGACGACGTGACGACCAGCGGAAACCAGGACTACTTCGGTCCGGTGACCCTGACCAATACCTCGGCCAACAACGTTACTTTCACGACCACCAACGACGGGAACGTCACCTTCGGCGGCGCCGTCCAGGCGCAGACGGACGGGGTTCAGAGCCTGACCGCCAACGTCGGCGACGGGGACGTGGTATTCGTCGGCGCCGTGGGCAGCGGGGCGCTGAACAAACTGGCCGGCGTGGATTTGACCAGCACCGGGACCTCGATCGTGATCGGCGCCGATGTGACCACGACCGGCGACCAGGTTTATAACGGGGCCGTGGACCTGACCGCCTCGGTCACGCTCACCTCCACGGCCGGGGCGGTCGATTTCCAGAGCACCGTCGACGGCGCGTTCGCATTGAATGTGGACGCGGCGACGACCGTTTCCTTCGGCAGCACCGTTGGGGCTACCACGCGCCTGACCGGCCTGGACGTCAACAGCGGCGGCGCGCTGACGCTTACGGGCAACATTTCCACCGACAGCGCCACCGCCGGCGTCGGCGCGCACGTGGACTTCTCCGGCGCGGCCTCCATCGTGCTCGCCGCCGACGTGACGATCGACACCTTCAACGGCACCTCCAACACGGCAGGGAACGTGACTTTCGGGACAGCGGCGTTGACCAACTCGACCTCGCGCGCGTTGTCCATCAACACCAGCGGCACGACGTCCGGCTCGATCACCCTCGGCGCGCTGGGCGCCGCGGCCAACCCGCTTACTTCGCTCACGGTCGCGACCGGCGGGACGGGCGCGCTGACGCTCAACGGGAGTATCTTCACCGACGGCACCGCGCTGAATTTCAGCAGCACGCAGGCGGCTTCCGTGACGGTCAACGGGCCGCTGACCCTGGACACCGGCGCCGCCGCGACCGCCACCGGCGGGAACGTGACCTTCGCCGGCGTGACGATAAGCGGCTCCGGCGACCTGACCATCGACGCCACGGCGACCACGACCGACGGGAACGTGACGCTCGGCGCGATCGGCTCGGCCGGGACGCCCTTTGCCGGCGGCGTGGTGGTTTCCGGCGACGCGCTGATGCTGGGCGGCAGCATCTTCATCGACGGCGGGAGCGCCGCCGGGGTGGACTTCTCCGGGGTCAATTCGATCGCGCTCTCGGCGGACGTGACGATCGATACGGACCTGGCGGGCACGGCCGGCAGCGACGCCAGCCTGGTCACGTTCGGCTCGGCGGGCGTCAACAACGCGCAGCGCCTGACCATCGACGCAACGGCCGACGCCGGCGACGCGGCGGCGGATGTCACCCTTGGCAACGTGGGCGCCACCACGCGGCTGACGCGGCTGACCGTCTCCGGCGACACGCTGACGCTCAACGGCGGCACCGTGCGGACCAACGCGGAAGCCGTCGATTTCATGGGGCTGGCCGGCATCACCTTGACCCAGGCGACCACGACCATCGATACGGGCGTCGACGCGGGCACGACCAACGGCGGCGATATCCGCTTCGGGAACGCAGCCGTCAGCGGCGCCGGCATGGCGCTGGTCCTCTCCTCCCAGGGCAATGGCGACGGGAACGACGGGAACATCACGCTAGGCGACGTGGGCGCGGCCGGCGCGGCCCTGGCCTCGCTTTCGGTGGACGCCAACAGCGGCGGCGCCGGCACGGTGGGCACGCTGACCTTGAATGGGAGCATCTTCACCGACGGCACCGCGCTGAACTTCAGCAGCACGCAGGTGGCTTCGGTGGCCGTGAACGGGCCGCTGACGCTGGATACGGGCGTCGCGGGCTCCGCGGCGGGCAACGTGACCTTCGCCGGCGTGGCCCTCGACGGCGCCGGCGATCTGACCATCGACACGACCGGCACCACCTCCGGCGCCATCGTGCTCGACGACGTCGGCTCCGCGACCACGCCCTTCGGCGGAGGCCTGACCGTCTCCGGCGGTGCGCTGACGCTGGGCGGCGACATCTTCGTGAGCGGCGGCGGGGCGGTGGATTTCAGCGGCGTCGCCAGCATCGCCCTGAGCACGGACGTGACGATCGATACCGACGGCGCGGGGGCCGACGCCGCCGCGGGGGGCATCTTCTTCGGCACGGTGACCGTGAGCGCCGCCGGCAACTCGCTGGTCCTCGACGCCTCCGAGAGCGACGGCGGCGCCTTCGGTGACCTCAGCTTGGGCGTGACCGGGACCGCGGGAAGCCTGCTCGCGGATCTGACGGTGTCGGGCAACCAGTTGACCCTCAGCGGCAACATCTCGGCCGAAGTGAACACGACGGGCGCGACGCTCGACTTTACCGGCGTCAGTTCCGTACTGTTGGCCGCCGACGTGAGCATCGACAGCAACACGGGCGGCGGGTCCGGCGGCCGCATCGATTTCGGCATGGCCACCATCGACGGCGACGGCGGGGCCGCGCGCGCGCTTACGCTCGACGCCTCCTCCAACGCCGGCGGCACGGGCGGGACCATCGTGCTCGGCGAGGTCGGCGCGACGGACCCCCTCGCGTCCCTGACCCTCTCCGCGGCCGGGGGAACCGAAGGCGCGCTGATCCTGAACGGCAGCGTATTCGTGGACGGCGCCAGCCTGAGTTTCGCGAATTTCGCCACGGTCAGCGTTGAAGGCGCCGTCACGCTCGACACCGTTCAGACGTCCGGCGTCAACGCGGGGAACGTCAGCACGGGCGGCGCGAGCATTGACGGCGCGGGCAGCCTGTCCATCGACACGACCGCGACGGGTGGCGGCACGGCAGGCACGATCGCCCTGAACGCGGTTGACCTGACGGCTGGCAACGGCGGGCTCTCGGCCGCTGGCGGCGCATTGACCTTGAATGGCAACCTCTCGACGGACGGCGGAAACGTGGATTTCTCCGGCGTGACGAGCATCCAGGTGGCGGTCGCGAGCGGCAACACGCTCAGTATCGACACGCTGGCGACCGCAGGCACCGCCGGCGACGTGAACCTGGGGAGCGTGGCCCTCAACGCTTCCGGGACCAATCGCGATCTGGTCATCGACGCCACCGGCGACACGGACGGGGCGGTCACGCTTGGCGCGATGACCTCCGCGACGACCCTGCGCAGTCTCGACGTCAGCGGCGGCACGATCACACTCAATGGCTCCGTGACCACTGCCGACGCGCAGGGCTACGCCGGCGACGTGACCCTGGCGGGCGCCGCGATCGTGCTGACGACCGGCGGCGGGGCGGGCGACGACCTCGACATTACCGGCACGGTGACCGGCGGCGGCAACGCGCTGACGCTCAACGCCGGAGCCGGCGGCGCGATCACCCTAGGCGGCGACGCCGCGGGCCTGGCCAGTTTCACCGCCACCGGATCGAGCATCGACGTGCAGGGCGTCGCCTCCACTGGCGCGCAGTCCTACACCGGCTCGACGACGCTCAATGGCGATCTTTCCACCACCGGCGCGGGCGGCACGATCACCTTCGAGGACGACGTGACGCTGGCGACGGGCGCGATCCAGATCACGACCGCCGGCCAGACCATCACCTTCAAGGACACGCTCGACGGCGGGCAGGACCTGACCCTTGACGCGGGCGCGGGCGACGTGCTGTTCCAGGGCGCGGTGGGCGCGGGCGATCCGCTGGGGCAGATCGTGATCGTGCAGGCCCACGACGTGAGCACCCTCGCCGTGACGGCCGTCGGGTTCCAGCAGCAGGCCGGCACCGGCGCGACGACCTTCGGCGGCGCGCTGAACCTCGATTCCGGCGGGCTCGACGTGACCACCGACGGCGCGGTGAACGTCAACGCCGGCGTCACGACGACCAGCGGCGGGGCGGTGAGCATCGACCACGGGGGCGCGCTGACCATCGCCGCCGCCGGCGACATGAACCTGGACGGGGACTTCGCCGAAACCGGCGCGGGCGCCGTAAACCTGGCCGGCGACATCACCACCGCGGGCGTGGATATCGATTTCGCCAACGACGTGACGCTCACGGGGAACGTCGCGCTGAGCACCGGCGGCGGCGCGGGCGACATTACCTTCAACGGGACGCTGGATGCGACGGCGTCGGAGACCCTGAGCCTCACCGCCGGGACGGGCGACATCGCCTTTGCCGGCGATGTCGGGTCGGGCCAGCGCCTGGGCAACCTGACCATCGCGAGCGCTCACGACATCGAAGTCAATGCGTACACCGGCGCGGGCTTCACCCAGCAGGCCGGGACGGGCACGACGTCGTTCCTGGGCGCCGTGGACCTGAATTCGGCGGCCGGCATGGACCTCACCACCGCCGGCGACGTGACCGTCAACGCGGCGGTCACGGTGACCGGCGGCGGCGGGGTGAGCATCGACCACGACGGCACGTTGACGCTTACGACCAACGGCGACCTGAATCTCGCCGGGGCCTTCACCGAATCCAGCACGGGCGGCACCGGCGACGTGATGACGGCCGGCGACATCACCACCAACGGCGCCGACATCGTCTTCAACACCGCCGTGACGCTCACCGGGAATGTCCTGCTCAGTACCGGCGGCGCGGCCGGCGGCACGATCGCCTTCAACAGCACGCTGGACGCGACGGCGGCCGAGACACTGGGCCTGACGGCCGGCACCGGCAACGTGAATTTCGTGGACAAGGTGGGCGATAACCAGGCGCTGGGCGCGGTGACCATCAACAGCGCGACGGACGTCACCGTGACCGAGACTTTCGACGCCGCGTCGCTCACCCAAAGCGCCGGGACCGGCACGACGACGCTCGACGGCGCGCTGTCGCTCGGAGCGGGCGGCCTGAGCCTGGTCGCCGACATTATCGACATCAACGCCGACATCACGACCACCGGCGGCGGCACGGTGACGCTCACCAACGCCGGCGCGCTCAGCATCGATGCGGCCGCGACCCTGGACCTCGACGGTTCCTTCACTCAGAACGGCGCCGGCTCGGTCAACGCAGCCGGTTCGATCGCCACGACGGGCGACGCGGTCTCCTTCGTCAGGCAGGTAGTACTCGACGGGGATCTCTCGATCTCGACCGCCGGAGGCCTGATCACCCTCACGAACGGCGTGCAAGGTTCAACGAACGGCGGCCAGTCCCTGGACCTGGATTCCGGAGCGGGCGGCTTCAGCTTCGGGGCGTCCCTGGGCGTGGCGGGGAGCGCGCTGGACGACCTGATCCTGACGTCCACCGCGGCGTTCACGCAGACCCAGAACATCATCGCGACCGGGACCGTGACTTTGGATGTGGCCGGCGCCGCCCAGGACGCCGGGTTCACGATCCAGGCGGATACGCTGGTAATCGAAGGCACGGGCAACTTCACGCTGGACCAGGCCAACAACGTAGCGAACTTCGGGACCACGGGGGCGGGCGTGGCCGGCGACATCTTTTTCAACAACGGGAACAACCCGCTGGCGACGACGGACATCCTGACCACCGGGGCGAGCGGGAACCTGACATTGCAGCACGGGAGCACGCTGAACCTGGCGGGCGACCTGACCCTGGCGGGGAATTTCACCGAGCAGGGCCTGGGCGGTGCCGGGTCGGCCGGCGGAAACGTGACCTTGGCGCAGAACCTTTTGGTGGGGCCCAACAAGAACATCGACTTCAACAGCAACCTGCGGATCGACGGGCCGGTGGAGATCTCGACGAGCGGGACGGGGAACCTGAGCTTCGGCACGGTCAACGGGTTTGCCGTAGACAGCGACGACCTGACCCTGACGGTGGGGACGGGGACGATCGACTACAACGGCGCGCTGGGCGGCCTATCCCGTTTCGACACCATCACCATCAACACCGGCGCGGCGATCGACCTGAGCCAGAGCTTCAGCGCGGCGACGCAATTTGAAGTCAATGCGGCCGGGACCATTACGCACAGCGGCGGTACGATCAACGCCCCGACCGTGTGCCTGAACGCGACGGGTTCAGGCGGAGTGGATCAGGCGGCGGCAGGGGGCAGCATCACCGCCACCGACCTGATCCTGGAAGGCGGCGGGACCTTCCGTTTCCTGAACGCCGCCAACAGCGTGACTAACCTGCAGACGAACGGCGCGGTGGCCGGCGCCGTCGAATTCCGCACCGGCGGGGGCGTGACCTTGCTGGACATCTCGACGTCCGGCGCCGGGGGCGACCTGACCGTGGTGCACGGCGGTGTCCTGACGCTGGATGGCGGGTCGACGCTGACCCTGAGCGGCGGCTTTGACGAGAGCGGCGCCGGCGGCGTGACGGTCTCCGCTGGCCTTCACACCATCGACACGACGACCAACGGAGGCGATATTTCGTTCGCCAATACGATCACCCTGCAGGGCGACCTGCGCCTGGACGCGGGGGCCGCTGGTGGCGCGATCACGCTCGTCGACGTCAACGACGGGACGGCCGGCGCCGACACGCTCACGCTGATCGGCTCCGCGTTCTCCTTCGGCACGCTGGGCGCGCCGAGCCGGCTGGGCGAGGTCGCCCTTACGACGAACCAGGCCGCCGGCATCAACGTGACCGCCACGGGCATCAACGCCGACCGGCTCACCTTCGAGAACACGGGCGGCAGCCTCACGGTGAGTTCGCCCCTCACCGCCCAGGAAATCTCGCTCACCGCCGGCTCGGGCGGCGTGCTCGCAATCAACGGCACGCTTACGGCCACCACCGGCGCGGCAATCGTCACGCTCAGCGGCGCCGGCGCCACGCAGACCGCCGCCATCAACGCGACGAACCTCGTGCTGGACGGCACGGGGGATTTCCTGCTCACGCAAGCCAACGTGGTGGACAGCCTCTCCACGCCCTCTAACACGATCGATTCGATCAGCTTGACCACGAACCCGGCGAGTGGCACGCTGACCCTGGATACCATCGACCTGACCGGCGGCGCGCCGGGCGACCTGACCGTCAATTTCGGCGCCGACAACCTGCTCATCAACGGTCCGGTCGATTTGGCCGGGAACTTCTCGACGGGCGCGTCCACCGGCGGCGTCACCCTCGCCGGGAGCCTGTCCGTCGGCAACAGCATCGACTTCGGCACTACGTCGCTGGCCGTGAGCGGCGCGGCGAGCCTGACCTCGGGCGCCGGCGGCGGGATCACCCTGGGCACGGTCACCGGCGCCGGCGCCGACCTGACCCTCACCGCCGGCTCGGGCGGGTTGACTTTCAAGGGCAACGTGGGCAGCGCCGGTGCGGGGCGGCTGAATTCGATCACCCTCGACACGAACGGTCCGGTGACGCTCTTCGCCGGCACGGAAAAGCTCTTCGCCAACGACCTGGTCCTGGACGGCACGGCGTCCTACACGCTCCTGACCGACATCGACACGCTCGCCGGCGCCGGCACGCTGGGCGGGTTGAACCTCACCAACGACGGCGCGCTGGAGATCGTGACGAACGACCTGACCGCCAGCGGCTCGGTCGTCCTGAAGACGCTCGCGGGCGGCATCGCGTTGACGAATGGAGTGACCTCCACGGGCGGCGACGTGACCCTGGACTCGGCCGACGGCCTCGTCGGCGCCGGGACCGTGGCCGGCGGGACGGTCTCGTTCCTGGGCTCGGGCGACTTCACGGCCGCCACCAGCGCCAACTCGTTCAACGCCACGGTGACCGGCGGCGGCGTGAACATCACCAACGACAAGAGCCTCACCGTCACGGGGATCAGCGCCGACGGCGGCATCGCCGTGACCACGACGGGCGCCGCTAGCGACCTGACGGTCTCGGGCGCAGTCTCCGACGGCCCCGCCGGTTCCATCACGCTGGACAGCGGCCGCGACCTGTTCGTGAACGCGCAGTTGAACGCCGCCAACGGGGGGACCATCGACCTGACCAGCGCGCGGCATATGGGGCTGGGCGCGGACGTGCTGGCCGGCGCCGGCGGCACGATCACCGTCGACAGCGGCGGCAACCTGACCGTCAACACGCTCAATGCCGGCGCGACCGGCGACGTGACGCTGGCCTGGGTGGGGACGTTTAGTCAGGCATCGGGCACGATTTTCGGCGCCACGCTCGACCTCAGCGGGCCTTCTGGCGGCGGCTTCACGCTGACGACCCAGGTGGGCGACCTCAGCGGGACGCTGGGTGGGACGAGCATCGTCCAGATCAACAACACCGGCGCGCTGAACCTGAACGCCTTTGACGCGGGCGCTAACGATCTGCGCATCGGGGCCTTGGGCGTGGGCGCCAACGTGACCGGCACGGTCAGCGCCGATAGTCTGGCCGTAGGTTCCACCGGCTTCGTGGACCTGACGACCACCGTCACCACGCTGGCCGTCAATGCGGCCGGGGCTGTCACCATCGACGAGACCGACAGCCTGACGGTCGGCATGGTCGGGTTCTCCGGCATAACCAGCGGCGGGGCGGTTTCGCTCACGGCCGGCAACGACCTGACTCTGAGCAACAACGTGAGCGCCGGCGCGGCAGCAACGGTCACGCTGGATTACGCCGGGACGCTCTCGGGTGCGGGTACGGTAAGCGGCGCGATTCTGGACATTACCGGCGCCGGCGGCTTCACCCTGGCCACGCAGGTCAACGTGCTGCGCGGGACCCTCGGCGGCGCTTCGAACACCACATTCAACAACACCGGCGCGCTGAACCTGAACAACTTCGACGCCGGCGGAAACGCCTTGCGCGTAAACGTGTCGGGCGGCGTGGCGGGCGTGACCGGCACGGTGACGGCCTCCGGGCTGGCGGTTACCGCGCCGGGCCTGGTGAACCTGGACACCACAGTCGACACGCTGGCCATCAACGCCGGCGGGACCGTCAACATCGACGAGACCGACGGCCTGACGCTGAACACGGTGAACGGACTCTCCAACGTCACCGTCGGCGGAATCAGTTCCATTCAGACCGGCGACACGCTGACGATCGTCAACGACATCAACGCCGCCGGGTTCAATTTCTCGCTCAACAGCGCCAACGGGATCGGCGGGGGCGGGCGCGTTACCGCCAACCGTTTGATCCTGGCCGGAACGGGCCCCGTCGACCTCACCACGACGCTGGCCAACCTGACCGGTACGGTTAGCGGCGACGTGACGGTGAACAACACCGGCTCGCTGAACCTCGAAACCTTCCAGGCCACGGGCAGCACCCTCGACTTGACCGCCGCGGGCTTCACCGGCGGGGCGGCCGCCGATGCGATCGTCCTGCGCGGTGTGGGTAACGTGAACCTCAACATCCAGGCCAATCGGTTGGCCGGAAGCGTGACCGGGAACGTGAACGTCACGGCGGTCGGCGCGCTGGCCATCGACGCGGTGAACGGCGTCAACGGGTTCAGCACGGGTGGCGGCGACGCCGTATTCCTCGTCCCCGGCGGCTTGACCCTGGCCGACAACCTCAACGCCGGCGGGGGCATGCTGCTGTTGACGACGCCTGGAGCCTTGCAAACCGGCGGCGTCATCACCGCCAATCAGTTGCTTCTCGCGGGGAACGGCGCCTTCACGCTGAACCAGGCCAACGACGTCCAGGTCCTCGCCGCGAACATCAACGGCGCGTTGAACTACACCGACGCCAACGCGGTGGTCATTGGGACCGTGGGACCGCAGAACGGGATCGACACGCACAACAACAACATCACCCTCAACGCCGGGGGCTGATCACCATCGCGCAGGACGTGCGCGCGGGAATAGGCCTGACCATCGCGCTGAACACGACGGCCGGCGGAGCGATGCAGGTGGGCGGGCCGGCGGGACGCCTGCTGGCCTCCAACCTGGTTCTCACCGGCACGGGCGCTTTCACCCTGGATAATCCGGGCAACATGGTTGGGGTGATCGCCGCCGACCTGACGGCCTCGCCCGGCTCAAACCTGACCCTGCGCACCAGCACCAACCTCTTTGTCGGCACGGTCGGTGCGGTGATCGGTATTCGGACCATGGGCGGCGATGTGACCCTCCTGGCGCCTAACGGCTTCATCTCGGTGGATAACCAGATCAACACCGGCGCCGGCCCGCCCGGCACGGCGACGCTGACGGGGGACATCCGCCCGGCGAATCCGCCGCTGACGGGCTCCGGCGACATCACGCTCACCGCCGGCGTGCCCCCGGGCGGCGGCGCGGGCACCTCCACCACCTTCACGCTCAATCCGTTCATGCCCATGGGCCCAGGCCCGGGCTTCGGCCTCGGCGATATCGGCGGCTCCTCGTTCATCGATGAGGACCTGCTGAACAAGGAACTCGAACAAAGCCTCGTCAACCTGGACCTCGACATCGGCGAGGACATCAACCTGCCGCCGGAACTGCTGAAGGCCCTCGACGCGATTCGCGACGCGGGATCCTCCGGCAACATCGACGATTCGCTGCGCAACTCGCTTGAGGAGTTCAAGTTCTCCGAGACCGGCCTGAAGGACGGCGGCCGCGCGCTCGAGGACGCCGCGCAGGTCCTGAAGACGATGGCCCAGGACGAGGTGCTTCAGGAACTGATGAAGGGGCTGAGCGGCGAGGTCCGCGGCTCCTCTAAGGAAGTGCGCGAGGCCAACGTGCGGCTAGCGAAGTTGATCGCCTCCCTGTACGCCTCCGGCGCGCCGGATCGCGTGGGCCGCGACGCGCTGGAAGGCGCGCTCAAGGGGTTGCAGCAGTCCAACGAGCGCTTGCTGCTGGCCGCGCGCGCGCTGGCCGCGGCGGTCGAACGTCTCAAGGCCTCGGGTGCGGCGTTGGACCTGCAGACGGTCAAGTCCGCGGTGGAGCAGGCGCGCGAGGAAGCCGCGCGGGCGTCCGCCGAGAAGCGCGACCGACAGGACCGCATCGGCGGCGATGCCAAGTTCGCCAACCTCGAGGAATACAAGGAAAAGGATGCCAAGGCCAAGCCGCAGCCGGCGAAACCGTAAGGCTTCTCAATCCCGGGTGAAACCATGAGCGATAAGAACGACGCCAAGAACCGCAAGGCGCCGCAAGGCGCCTCAGGCGGCGGGAGCGATGCGCAGCCTGCCCCGGTGGAAAACGAGCAGGAACTCAAGACCCTCCTGCACGAGGTCTGGCAGCACACCATCGCGCCGCACGAGATCGCCAAGGGCGTACTGAAGGACAAGAAGGACTTGCGCTCGGATATGACCATTGTGACGGCATCCTCGTTGCCCAAAGGCTCCCTCGAGGCCACCATTGTCGGGCCCATGGAACTCGCCGAGGCCAAGGGCCGCCGTCCCAAGACCGTGATCTACCCGAAGGAAGAACTTGAAGCGGGCAAGCCTCGCGACGGGCAGACCCCGCCGCCCTCCGTCGAATCCAAGACCCAGTTCGAGCCCCAGGGCCCCACCGGCACGCAGGTCGCCACCGATGCCACGCCCACCGCGCGTGGCGGCACGCGCTTTGCCCGCTCCACGACCACCGCATCCCGCTCGACCAGCGCCAAGGCGCTGCTCCAGGCGGCCAAGAAGCTGGCCTCCATTTCGGTCTCGCGCTTGGTCGTACAGGAGCGCGCCGTGGTCGACGCTCCCGCCGAGCGCGAATCCGTCGAGACGGCCACGGCCGACTACGAGATCGAGCGCGTGCTGGGCGAAGGCGGGATGGGCACGGTCTACATCGCGCGGCAGACGGCCATCGACCGCGAAATCGCGCTCAAGATGATCAAGGCGAAGCTCGCCAACAACGCGGACATCCAGGCGGTTTTCCTGGCCGAGGCCGCGGTCACCGGCGACCTCGAGCATCCCAACATCATCCCCATCTACGACCTGGGCGTGACGGCCGACGGCGGCCTCTTCTACGCCATGAAGCAGGCCAAGGGGGTCTCCTGGAAGAACGTGCTGGGCCAGAAGACGCTCCAGGAGAACGTCGAGACCTTGCTCAAGGTCGCCGACGCGGTCGGATTCGCGCACTCCCGGGGCATCATCCACCGCGATCTCAAGCCCGAGAACATCATGCTCGGTGAATTCGGCGAGGTGCTGGTGATGGACTGGGGCCTGGCCGCCTGCATCAAGGACGGCGGCAAGATCGGGCGGCTCACCAAGGACAATGCCGCCGGCGGCACGCCTGCCTACATGGCTCCCGAGATGGCTACCGGCAAGGTCGAACTGATCGGCTACCGCAGCGACGTCCATCTTCTGGGCGCGATTCTCTACGAGATTGTCACCGGCGTGCGCCCGCACGGCGGCAAGGACATGATGGATCTGCTCTTCAACATCGCCACCAACAAGATCCAGCCCAGCGATAAAAAGGGCGAACTGGTCGACATCGCCATGAAGGCGATGGAGGCCAAGCCCGAGGACCGCTACCCCAACGTCAAGGCCTTCCAGACGGCGATCCGCGACACGCAGAAGCACTTCGAAAGCATCGCCATGTCCGACAAGGCCCACGCGCGGATGGAAAAGGCCGTCCAGACGCGGACCTACGAGGATTTCGCGCAGGCCCTCTTCGGCTTCGAGGAAGCGCTGCAGATGTGGCCCGCCAACCGCGCCGCCAAGCAGGGCGCGCTCGATACGCGGCTCTATTACGCCAAGGCCGCCGTGGCCAAGGAAGACCTCGACTTGGCCGAGTCGCTGATCGAGCCGGCCAAGGACCAGTACGGCACGTTCCTGACCGAAATCCGCGCCAAGATGCGCTCCCGCGCGGCCCGTCGCTTCCGGCTCCGCGCGCTCACCTACGCCTCCGCCGCCCTCGTCGCCATCTTCCTGATCGGCGTGACCATCGCCTACTTCAGCGTCTCGGCCGCCAAGAAGGAAACCGAATTGGCGCTGCTGGACGTCCGGAAGGCCAAGGAAGCCGAGACCAAGCAGCGCGAGACCGCCGAACTCGCCAAGCAGGATGCCGAAACCCAGCGCGACGTCGCCAAGGCCGAAAAGGAGAAGGCCGAGGCGCAGGAACGGCTCGCCATCGCGGCCAAGAAGGACGCCGACCAGCAGCGCGTCCGCGCCGAGGAGGCGCTCTCCAGCCTGGCTAAGGAACAGGAAAACCTCAAGCAGGCCAACACCGAACTGGACAAGCGCTTCAAGGAGGTCCAGGAGGCCCAGAAGAAGGAACGTGAGGCCTATGCCGCGCGCGAAGAAGCCCGCTTGCGCGAGGAAGAAGCGCGGCGCGAGCGCGAGAAGGCGCAGGCCGAACTTGAGAAGACCGGCATGCTCCTGACCGCTCAAGCCGAATGGATCTTCGACGCGGCCAAGGCCAAGGCACAGCAGGAGGAGGCCGCCGCCAAGCTCGGCAAGCCGGTGGATCTGACGATCGATCTTTCCGAGACCGTCAAGCTCCCGATGAAGCTGCTCCCGCCCGGCATCTTCGTGATGGGCAGCCCGGCCAAGGAAGCCAGCCGCACCGCCGAGGAGTACCTGCATCGCGTTGAGCTGACCGAGCCGCTTTACCTCGGAGCCCGCGAAATTACCCGCGCGGAGTGGGAAGCCGTCACGGGCAAACCCGCCCCGCCGCTCGCCGCGTCCTTCGACGAACCCGACGCCGCCGTCTCGAACGTCACCTACGGCGAGGTGATCGGGGAACTCCTGCCCAAGCTCAACGCCAAAGCGCCGGAAGGCTGGATCTTCCGGCTGCCCACAGAGGCTGAATGGGAGTGGGCCTGCCGCGGCGGCCGCAACGAGGCCTTCTTCGTGGGCGATGATCTTGAAGAACTCAATAAGGTGGCCTGGTTCCGCTTCACCAGCCGCGGCGCGCCGCACCCCGTCGCCAAGCTGGCGCCGAACCATTGGGGCCTTTTCGACATGCACGGCAACGTCTCGGAGATGTGCGCCGATAACTACGACGCGGGCTACTACCTCGCCTCGGCGAAGCAGGCTCCGCTTAACCAATCGGATTCCAAGTTCAGGGTCGTGCGCGGCGGTTCGTGGGTGAACCTGCCCCAGCATTGCCGCTCGGCGTACCGGAGTTACGCCTATCCGGACAACCGCTACGACCACCTGGGCGTGCGCGTGGCGCTGGCCCCGAAGGCCAAGCAGCCCTGACGCCCGGAGCGTGAGGCCCAGTACGACGTCTTCGAAGCAGGATCCGGGCCGCCCCGTGCCGCGGTCCGGCGTGGACCGGAGGTTCAGCCTCCGGATGTGGGAGGTTTGTTGCCGGATGGCCAAGTGGGGTTCCATTCTGAGGCGCCTGGCGTGCCTCGCGCTCTGCTCCCACCTGGCCGGCGTGGGCGCGTGGGCGCTTGACGAGCGGCAGAAGCCCAAGGAACCCGAAGTTCCCAAGCCCGCACCGCCTGAGATTCCGCCCCCCGAAGAGGAAGAAAAGCCCGACGAAACGAAGAAGCTCGACGAGAATAAGGTTCTCGTCGAGGCCCTCAACGGCGTGCGCTTCGTCTCCAAGGCCGAAGACGTGCTCAAGGAGACCGACCTGAAGGGCGTCGAAATCGCCGGCGTGGACATGCTCGACCACGACGATTTCCGCGAAGAGATCAAGGAGGTCCTCGGCGAGCCCATCACGCTCAAGTTCATCCGCGACCTGGCCCGCAAAGCCGTCCTGTACTACCGCGCCCACGACCGCCCCTTCGTGAAGATCTCCGTGCCCGAGCAGGACATCACGACCGGAGTGGTGCAGTATCTCGTCGTCGAGTCGAAGATCGGCAAGGTCACCATTGAAGGGGACCGTTTCTGGCGCACCAAACAGTATGCCGATGCCGTGAACCTCAAGCCTGGAGACGAAATCAGCGAGAAGCAGCTCATTGAGGACCTCAATTATTTCAATGAGAACGCGTTTCGTTCCGTGAAGCCGGTCTTCAAGCCCGGCGCAGAGCCGAATACGACGGACCTGGTCTTGCAGGCTGAAGAACGCTTTCCCGTCCGCTTCTACGGCGGCTACGAGGACACCGGCACGCAGACCACCGGGCTGGACCGCTGGCTCGTCGGATTCAACTGGGCCAACGGGTTCATGCACGAGCACGAAATCGGCTACCAGTTCTCCGCCGACATCGAGGCCCGCAGGCTGCTCAGCCACAGCGGATACTGGCGCATCCCGCTGCCGCACCGGCATAAGCTGCAGCTCTCGGGCGGCTACTCGACGATCCAGGCGCCGATTAACGAAGACCTGAACAATACGGGCTTCAACTTCCAGCTCAGCCTGCGTTACATCGCGCCGCTCCCGCGGCTGGGGAAGTATCGCCATGAGGCGCAGCTCGGTTTCGACTTCAAGCAGACCGACAACAACCTCGAGTTCGGCGGGCAGGAGGTCTTCTCGTCCCTTGTCGACGTGCTTCAGGCGGCCCTGCAGTACAACGGGAACTACCCCGACGACTGGGGCCGCACCAACTTCACGCTCAACGCCTACTACAGCCCGGGCCACCTGAGCGACCTCAACACCAGCCGCGTCTACGGCCAGGCGCGCGCCGCCACCGATCCGCAGTACGCCTACTCGCTCCTCGCCCTTGAGCGGACCTGGAGTCTCCCCAAGGAGATCACCTTCGTGAACCGACTGAAGGGGCAGGTCAGCTCGGCCCGCCTGCAGAGTACCGAACAGTTGCTGGTCGGCGGCTTCGCCTCCGTGCGCGGCTACGACGACCGGCTCATTGCGGGGGATGAGGGCTTCGAGGTCAGCACCGAGCTGCGTTCGCCCAACTTCTCCCTCGGCCTGATCAACGGCGATCCGCAGTACGATAACCGGATCCAGTTCGTGGCCTTTTGGGAGTTCGCGCGCACGTACAACTTCGCGAATGTCTTTGGCGAGCGGAAGCATACGGACATCGAGAGCGTCGGAGGCGGCGTTCGCTACCGCCTCGGCTCGCACCTCTCGGTCCACTTCGATTACGGCCGCCAGCTCCGCCGCATCGACGGTAACGTCGAAGGCGGCGACCGCGGCCGTATCCATCTGGGCGTGGTCGTCAGCTATTAGGGTTCGGAGTTTCGCAGCCCGGATCGCTCTTCCCTACCGAAACACGGCAGGGCTCAGGAGCAGGAAGCGCGTTTTCGCCCTCGCTCGGATCCGGCGTTCAGGCGCTTGTAGTTCACCGCCCGGCACGTATCCTGCCACCTTTCCCGGCGCGATTCGTCCGCGCGATGTGCAGCTTCGATGAACGAAAGGATGCCGCGATGCCTTACCAGGTCGCCGACCGCTTCAAGCATCTTCCTCCGTACCTCTTCGCCGAGATTGACAAGCGCAAGAAGGCCGCGCTGGCCGCCGGCCACGACGTGATCAACCTGGGCATCGGCGACCCCGACACGCCGACGCCGAAGATCATCATCGAAGCACTGCAGAAGGCCGCCGAAGATCCCGCGACGCATCAGTACGCGCTCGACAACGGCGATCCGGCCTTCCGCGCCCAGATCGCGGCATTCATGAAGCAGCGCTTCGGCGTGGACCTGGACCCCGGCAGCGAGATCTACCCGACCATTGGCAGCAAGGAGGCCCTGGCCAACTTCGCCTTCGCCTTCGTCAACCCGGGCGACATCACGCTGGTGCCCGAGCCTTGCTATCCCGTCTACCGCGGCTCGACCTACTTCGCCGGGGGCGTCCCGCTCTACATGGATCTGAAGGAAGAAAACGACTTCTTCCCGGACCTCGACGCCATCGACCCGCGCGACGCGGCGCGCGCCAAGGTGCTCTGGCTCAACTACCCCAACAGCCCAACGGGGAAGCTCGCCACGCGCGAGTTCTTCGAAAAGGCCGTCGCCTTTGCCAAGCGGTACGACATCCTGATCCTTCAGGACGCCGCCTACACCGAGATGTTCTTTGACGGGCGCGCGATCAGCATCCTCGAGATTCCCGGCGGCAAGGACGTCGCGCTGGAACTGCACTCCTGCTCCAAGACCTTCAGCATGACCGGCTGGCGCGTGGGCTGGGCTTGCGGGAACAAGGACCTCGTGGCCGGGCTGGGGCGCATGAAGAGCAACGTGGACAGCGGCATCTTCACGGCCGTGCAGCGCGCCGCCATCGTCGCGCTGCAGCATTATGACGAGATCGTCCCGCCGCTGATGAGCATGTACAAGCAGCGCCGCGACACGTTCTGCAACGGGCTGAAAGCCATCGGCTGGAAGGTCAAGCCTCCCGAGGCCACCTTTTATTGCTGGATCCGCGTGCCGGACGGGTTCACCTCGACCCAGACCACGCTGCGGCTGCTGGAGGAGGCGCACATCGTTACGGTGCCGGGAAACGGCTTCGGCGCGCCGGGCGAAGGATACGTGCGCGCGACGCTGACGGTGCCCGAGGCGCGGCTCGCCGAGGCCGTTGAGCGCATCAAGAAACTGAAGTGGTGAAGCGCGGCCGCGCGGGTTGCGCGGCCTGCACATACTCAGAAAAGGAGCGAACCATGTTCCGCCAATCGACGGTCCTGTTCATTGCGCTGCTCTTCGCCGGGCTCTGTGCCGCGCCCGCCGCGCGCGCCCTAGACCTTCCGGGCGGTATCGGCAAGAAGAAGGAAAAGAAGAAGGACGAAAAGAAGTCCGAGCCGGCCGCGGAGAAGAAGGAAGCCCCCGCTGCCGAGGAGAAGCAGGAAGAGCCCGCCGCCCAGCCGGCTGCGGAAGAGAAGAAGGCAGAGCTAGCCGCGCCCGCCGCCGGGGGCGAGGTCAACGAACAGGAAGTCTCGGTGAACGCCGAGGCGTGGGAAACCTATAAGACCTTCAAGGTCGGAGATTTCGTCGAATACGGCATGCCCGCCAACCCGGGCATGAAGATGCGCTACGAAGTCGAGGCGGTTGGCGACAAGACCGTGACCGTCCTGACCTCGCAGGCGGGGCCGGGCTTCAGCAACAAGACCCGCGTGAAGTACGTTTTCCAGGATGCCGCCTCGATCGCGAAGGAAAAGCTCGAGATTGCCGGAAAGACGATCGAAACGACTCGAACCGACATGACCTCCAAAGGCAAGGTGGTCAGCCGAACGTGGTCCAGCAAGGACATCCCGCAGTTGATGGGCGGCATGGTGAAGTCGGAGGCCGACGGCACGGTGAGCATGGAGCTGACCGACTTCGGGCACGGAAAGTAGAAGCGGCGCAATCGTGCGGGTACTCGGCCACCTCATCGAGAACAACCGGCGCTGGGCGGAGCGTTTATCCGCCCAGCAGCCGGGTTTTTTCCGCGAACTCGCGGCGCTGCAGCGCCCCGAGTACCTCTGGATCGGCTGCTCCGACAGCCGCGTCCCGGCCAACCAGATCGTGGACTTGCGGCCGGGTGAACTCTTCGTCCAGCGCAACATCGCCAACCAGTTTTCGCACACCGACCTTAACGGCCTATCCGTCCTCCAGTTCGCCGTCGACGTACTCTCGGTGAAGCACGTGATCGTCTGCGGCCACTACGGCTGCGGCGGCGTCCAGGCGGCGCTCCAGAACGTCCAATTGGGCATCGTGGATAACTGGATCCGCGGCATCAAGGACCTGGCCGAGCGCAACCGCGCGGAACTCGACGCCTTGACCGTGCAGGGCGAACGCGTCGATCGGCTCTGCGAACTCAACGTGGCGCAGCAGGTCGCCAACGTTTGCCACAGCACCGTCGTTCAGGGCGCGTGGAAGCACGGCAAGGAACTCTCGGTCCACGGTTGGATCTACCACCTCGAGGATGGGTTGCTCCACGACCTGGGCCTGTGCTTCTCCTCGCCCGAACAGGTCCCGCCGATCTACCACCCGCCTTCGCCGCTCGGTTGAGCGCCGGCCGTCATCGGAGTGGAGCCATGTCCGCGTCGCCTCGGTTGGATGATCTGCGCAAGCAGCTTGAAGCCGCCTACCGCAGGAGGGCCTGGCACGGCTCGAACCTGAGGGGCCTGCTGCGCGGCGTAGATGCCCGTCGCGCGGCCTTCCGCACGCAGCCCCGGCGTCACAACCTATGGGAACTGATCGTGCACTGCGCGTATTGGAAGTATGCCGTGCGCCGCCAGATTTCCGGCGAGCGGCGCGGCGGCTTTCCGCTTAAGGGCAGCAACTGGTTCAAGCGTCCGGTCGAGCCGACCGAAGCGGCCTGGCGCGCGGACCTCCGGCTGCTGGATCGCGAACACGAACGCCTGATGGACCTGCTCTCGAGCCTGCCCGCTGGCGCGCTGGACCGCAAGCCGGCCGGCAGCCGCTTCACGGTCGCGGAATTGCTCGCCGGCGCAGCGGCCCACGATCTCTATCACGCCGGCCAGGTGGCATTGCTTAAGCGCCTGGCGCCCTGAGCGGCCCGCGCGCATCCTTAATGCATCAGGTGCGGAAATCTGGTATCCTGTATTTATATTCGGGTCGGGGAGACCAATCTACCTTGGCAGGAAACGCGCGAGCTTCCGGAGGCCATGCGACGCCTCGCGTCGTCGGGGGCTACGAAATCGTCAAGCCGCTGGGTCGCGGCGCGATGGGCATGGTTTTTCATGCGCGGCAGGTCGGGCTCGACCGCGTCGTGGCGTTGAAGGTCCTTGCCCCAGAAATCGCAAGGGATCGCCAGTTCATCGAACGGTTCCAGCGCGAAGCGCGCGCCTCGGCGCTCCTCAACGACCTCCACATTGTCCAGGGCATCGACGTCGGCAAGGACGAGGCGACGGGGCTCTGGTACTTCGCCATGGAGTACGTCGACGGGCCTTCACTCGACAAGCTGCTTAAGAAGGAAGGCGCGCTCGAAGAGAACCGCGTCCTGGGGATCGGGCGCGACGTGGCCAAAGCCCTGGCCTGCGCCGAACGGCACAAGGTCGTGCACCGAGACATCAAGCCGGACAACATTCTCATCGCGAGCGACGGCACGGTGAAGCTTGCCGACCTTGGGCTGGCCAAGCGCACCAACGCCGAAGGCGACGCGGGCCTGACTCAGGCCGGTTCGGCGGTGGGCACCCCGCTCTACATGTCCCCCGAACAGTGCCGCGGACAGATGGACAACCTCGACATTCGCACCGACATCTACGGCCTGGGCGCGACCTTGTTCCACCTCCTGGCCGGCAAGCCCCCCTACGAAGGCAACGCGGGCCCGGTCATCATGACCAAGCATCTCAGCGAGCCCATCCCGCTCCTGCATCGCATCGATCCGCGCATCAGCGAACCCACCAGCCGCCTTATTGCGAAGATGATGGCGAAGGAGCCCGATAAGCGCGTCGGCTCCGCGAAGGAACTCGTGGATCAATTCGAGAAGCTCCTCGACCGGACGCGCACCGGAGGCGCCCGCGCGCCCGCGGGCGCGGGAACCACTGGGCACAAGATGCCGATTCGCGGCGGCACGACCAATCTCGGAACGCCGGTCGGAGCGCAGAGCACGGTCGGTCCGCGGCGCATGGCGCGAGGCGCCTCGTCGGGAAGCCTGATCGCCGCCGCCCTTGCCGCGCTGGTCCTCGTGGGCGTGGCGGCCCTTGTGCTGCGCGGCGGCGACGAGCCGCGCACACCGTCACGCAAGCTCGACACACCCCGCGAGCCTGTAGTAGAAAAGACGCCTGAAGCTCTCGCCGCGGTGGTCTCTGCAGAGTCGAAGACCGGGAAGACGGACCCGGAGGCCAAGACCGCGCCGGCCGCGCCCGCGCCACCTCTACCCGATCCACCCGCGGCGCCGCAACCGGCGACGCCTGAGCCCTCGCCGCAGGCAAAGACGGCCGAACCGGAGAAGACCCAGGTTCAGACGCCTGCCAAGGTCGAAGCGCCCAAGCCGCAGCCGGAGGAGCCCAAGGCCCCGCCCAAGCCGCAGCGGCTGCCGGTGGAAGAGGCCTACGCCATCCTCAAGGATGTCTATGCCGAAGTGGAACCGCTGCTCAAGACGGGCCGCCTTGACGACGCGCGGGAAATGCTGGCGCGTGCCCGTCGCGATCCCAAGCGGGTTGCCTGCGCGCCGGATCTGGACCTCGACCTGCTCTGCGTCGCCGGGATGCGCAAGATTCGCGAATCGGCGGTCGAGGAACTGCGCAAGAAGGCCGGGCAGGAAGTTACGCTTCGCAAGAGCGGACAGAAGTTCACGGGCACGATCTCGATCAAGCCCGACCTGCCGGGCGTGACCCTCGCGGTCAAGAAAGGGCCCGAGCTGACCTTGGCCCCGGAACAGCTCGACGTGGAGGACGTGCTGGCCTATGCCCCGCTGAGCAAGATGAAGCCGGGCGAGGTCGCCGCCGTACAGGGCGTCTTTCAGATGGCTGCAGGCAACGTGAAGGAGGCCAAGGCCCGGCTGCAAGCCGCTGCACAGCATGGGTTGGCCGAGCAGGTCGCGCTGCTCCTCTATCGCCTCCAGGTTGCCGAGATCGGAGAGGCCGAGGCCGCCGCGGGGAAGGTGTGGCAGGCGGCCGAGGCGTGCTTCCAGGCCAAGTCGCTCAAGGAGGCCGAAGCCGCCTATCTGGCCCTGAAAAAGGATCATGCCGAAACGGAATTCGTGAAGCAGCGCGAGGATGAATTGAAGGCGCGGCTGGAGGCCATCGCCTTCGCCAACAAGCCGAAGTTCAGCTTCCGCGAAAAGGAAAGCATGGCGCTTTTCGATCCGGGGTTCAAATCGGGACCGTTCCCGCCCATGGACAAGCCCGATCCGCTGGGGCCGTTCGAGGGCAAGCCGACCTACTTCAATCAGAAGACGGGCGGCGAGGTCGTCTACGAAATCCACGCGCCCGAGGCGCTTTCGCGCCTGCGTTGGAAGGGTGGGGCGATGCAGCGCATGATGGTTGTGGTCGAGGACATGGCCGGGAAGGCGATCAAGGAGTTTGGACCGATCAACGGCGGCAATGTCTGGCACGAGGAGAATTTCGAGTTCCCGCCGCAGCGGCACTTCGTCCTGCGCATCAAGAATCAGATATCGTCCTGGTATTTCATCCAAAATCTCGAATTCAAATAGCTGCGGCTTGTGGCTCTGCCTTTTGGGCCCAGGCCTCGCGGAAATTCAGGATGAAGCGCTCGTAGAACGCGCGCGCTTCCGGATGCAGCCCGTCCAGGTAGCCGGGCTCCAGGAACCACGGCTGGTCCGTGAAGTAGTCGAACGGCGCGCGCTGCGCGGTGGTGTAGGTGAGCATGAGCGTCCGGCGCGGCTTGTCGGCGTGGTAGCGGCCGCGGTGCAGCCCGCAGGAGTTGAATGCCGCCGCGTCGCCCGGTTGGAGCGCCAGGCGCAGCGCCCCCGGCAGCGGCTCGCGGTTGTGCTTCTTCCCCTCGCTCAAGCGGACCCGCAACTCTTCCGGCGTATCCCAGCGCAGGTGCGAGCCCGGCACGAATTCGATATCGTCCGAAGGCACGAGCGGAATCTGGAGCTGCACGCCGTCGCTGAAGTTGTGCGCTCGGTCCAGGATGGCCTTCTTTTCCTCTTCCGGATCGGGCGTTCCGAACTGCGAATCGCGGTGCCAGTTTCCGTCTTCCTTTTTGTGCAGCGGATTGAAGAAGTGGCTGAAGCAGCGGAAGAGCGGCGCACCGCCTAGGATGGTGCGGACGAAGTCCAGGACGCCAGGGTCCGCGCCGGCTTCCATCAGCTCCAGGAATTCGTGCCGGTTGTCCGGCTCAAAATACCCCGGATGATTCATATGCCGCATCGAGATGGCGTCCGGCCCGCCGCCGGGTTTGCCCGTCTCGGCCGATGCGACCCGCCAGCGTCCCAGGATGCGTTCGAGGATCCCCAGCAGCCGCGCCGCGCGCTCCGGCGGAAACAGTCCGCGGACCACTACATAGCCTTCTTCGTTCCACTGCCGTTTCCACGTCGCATGCCGGTTCATCGCGGGCTCCTGGATGGGATTCGTTGCAGGAAATTTACCCCGCGAACCATGGCCCCGGAATGGACGCCCGAACGGAGTTCCTGGATTTTTGAAAGGCTGGGCTATGGGGGATCGGAGAAAAGCAGAATCAGCAGCGCTATATAACTACCAGTGCTCAAGATGATCCACAGTAGGGATTGGAGCGAGAATTGGATACTGGATTTGGGCCAGCCCATGCATCCTTCCGCCCTCCGCTTTTGCAGCAGCAGGAAAACAACGTTGTCCGCAATCCAAAGGGAACAGACCGCACATACGGATACTTCTACGAGCATCTGTCCCGGCCCCTCAAGGACCGTAATTGCCAGCAGGGCAGCCAAAACCGCATGGCAAATGAGTATTAATCTACCCAGGATGTACCAGCGATCCGTCCTTTTGTCGAACTTTTCACTCGGAACAATCAATCCCAAGGCGCCGCCGAGAATCGCCAAACTTGCAATGCATGCGTAGCTGGAAGCCACCGGGAGTATCCAGGTCGAAAACATGGCAATCGCAATGGGAAGTAGAATGCCTCTATCTTTCTGATTGAGCTGGTAATGCGCATATCCTATTCCTGATCCGGCGAGCGCGGCTCCAGTAATCAACCACGCCCATAGGGCGTGGCTTTAGGAAGCCCCCCGAGGGGGCGTTTACGTGGGGAAAGCCCCGTTGGGGCTTGGGCTCAAGCGAGGTCCAAGTAGCCTTGGCCTAGCTCAAGCTGTTCCTGTTCCCGAATGTACCTCCGGATCTGCTCTTCGTTCAAGCCTACCGTACTGACGCAGTACCCAGGCGCCCAGAAATGCAAGCCCGTCATACGCCGCTCTTGCCTTAACTGCCGATGTATCCGAACTGCGCTCTTCCCTTTCAGGAAGCCCAGGGTATGAGAAACGCTGAACTTGGGCGGGATGCTCAAACACATATGAATGTGATCGGGCATCGCATGACCTTCGATCAACTCCACGCCACGCTGTTGACACAACTGCTTCAACACCACACCCCCCTTGGCCCTGGCCTTTCCGTAAAACACCTTGTGCCGATACTTGGGCACGATTACCACATGATACTTACAATCCCATCGCACGTGGGACAAACTCTGCCAGTTGTCCATGGTTCTCCCTCCTGTCCCACGGGGCTTTCCCGGAGGGAGAACCTATCTGGCACGCCGGATCGGTCGAACCTCTTAGGGTCGCACGGCCATAGGCCGTGGCTTCAAGAACTGAAGTGATTATAGCTGCCAGGAATCGAAGGACCAGCTTGGCCTGGTGGCCATCACTTTCAAGTTGTTCGTATTTAGATCCAAATAGAGTCCGCGATAGAAGCAGATAACAAAGGGGTATTAATGTCGCAGTGCATGCTGTAACTATTGCACCAAGCCTGACCGCATAGCGCACTTCGGACTGATAACATGGATTATTCAAGGTGCTGTCGTCCCTCTCGCGTCGCCGCCACCATCCGTCTTCCACCGCGCGCGCTCGTACCCCTCGCAGGACCGCACCGGGAGCGGCGGGTAGCGCCGGAAGCGCGCATCCCTCTCCGCGAGCCGGCACATGTAGAAGACGCTGCCGCGGTCGTTCGACAGCCGCTTCACGTGCCGGCAGTGCTCGCAGAGTCCCGCGTCGGGCGCTACCATGATTTAGCAAAGCCTCCCGGAGGTTCCAGCATGTCCGCGCCGCGGATCGAACTCAAGCCCGTGATGGAGTGCGCTCTCGGCTCGCCCGTCGGGCAGTTGCGCGCCGCGCCGGTCGGCCTGGGAGCAGGCGCGCCCCGCGCCTTCCTGGTCGCCTACGCCGCCGATTTCGACGTCGATCCCTACCACGAGATGTTCTTCTTTCCCACCGACACGCTCAAGCTCGTCCTGTTCGATACTCGAGGGCGGGAACTCTGGCGGCGCGACCTCGGCAAAGGCGTCGTCCCCGGGCTCTGGTTTTGCCCCTTCCTGCCATTTGACCTCGACGGGGACGGTGTGGACGAGATCTGGTTCGTCAACAATCTCGAACCGCGGCATCCGCTGGGCCTCAGCCATTACCGGCTCGAACGCCTCGACGCGGCCACCGGCCGGACTACCGGCCAGTGGCCGTGGCCGGCCAAGGGCCCCGCGCAAAGCATCAGCCACATGTACCGCAATTTCCTCCTGGGCGGGCACGTGCGCGGCGAGCCGGTGCTCGTGACCGCCCAAGGCACCTACGGCGACATGTTCCTTCAGGGCTGGCGCCCCGGCCTGGCTGCGCGCTGGGAGACCGTCATCGCCAGGGACGCGCCCGGCGCACGCGGGAGTCACCAGACCCCCGTCGTGGACCTCGACGGCGACGGCTGCGACGAATTCTTTTGGGGCGAGCGTTGCCTCAGGTTCGATACGGGCGCGGAAGTCTTCTGCGCCGACGCCGATTCTTATCGCGGGCATAGCGACGTGATCCAGCCCCTGCTCGATCGCCATGACGGGCGCTGGTACTTCTACACCTGCCGGGAGAGCGAAGATCGAAGCGCACCGCGGGTGGCGCTCTACGACGACCGGGGCCGGCGCGTCTGGGGCGCGCTGGAGCGCGGGCATATCGACATGGGCTGGGTGGCGCACCTGCGCGGCGAACTCGGCCTCGCCGCGATGGCCATCCGGATCGGCAAGAAGACCTGCGGCCCCGACGGGCGCTTCCACCAGGACATGGAGCGCTTCGCCTACGATGCGCGCACGGGCCGGTCCGTCGAGCTGCCGTTCGATCCGTACATGAGCGTCCCGGTGGACCTCGATGGGGACGGCTGGCACGAACTTTACCGCGGGCAGGCCGGCGTGGACGTGGGCGGCGAAGTCCTCGACGCGACCGGGCGGATCCTGGCCGACGTGAAGGGCCACGAAGCGCTGGCCTGCAAATTCTGCGACCTGCCCGGCGAGCAACTCCTGATCTTCGACGCGGCGGGCGCGCTGCGCGTCTGGGCCGACGAGCGGGCCGAGGATCGCGACGCGGCCCGCGCCCGGTACGCGCATCCGTTCTACGCCGCCAACCGCCGCCTTACCGGGACGGGCTACAACCTGCGCACCCTGGGCGGCCTGTAGTTCGCTTCGTCCTGGAGAACCGGGCCGCGCCGCTCTAGAATCCGCGGAAAGGAGAACTCGATGCCCCTGCACGTTGTCGGCGACCTCTGTCCCGCGTGCAAAAAGCGCGGCTTGGTCGTCGGGGGCTTCAATCCGTTGGATCAGGAGGCGCTCTTCTTCCGCCCCATGGGCTGGCTCATCGACCGCCTGGAAGTTCAGCAGGCCTGCTGTCCGCAGTGCGGATTCATCGTCTTTGCCATCGCGCCCAAGTCCCTGGAGCGCCTTCGAAAAGTGCTGCGCAAGGAACGTGAGAGCGAGACCGTGACTTACCATGCCAAGACGCGCCGCCGCAAAAAGGAAGGCGGCGAGCCGAAAAGCAGACCCGCGAACGGATCATGAACTCGACGCCGCTTCATACGGCCTACGTGGCCTTGGGCAGCAACCTGGGCGATCGCGCCGAACACCTCAAGGCGGCGCTGGCGGAACTCCCCAGGCGCGGGGTCGAAGTGGTGCGCGTCTCGTCCTTCTTCGAGACCGAGCCCGTCGAGCCGCCCCCGGGCGAGGAACACCTGAATTACCTAAACGCCGCCGCAGAAGTACGCACTGCGCTCGAACCGCGCCGCCTCCTGGACGTGCTCCATTACATCGAGGGCCGGCAGGGGCGCGTGCGCACGGGGCGCCGGCACGAAGCGCGCACGCTGGACCTGGATCTGCTGCTTTACGATGACCGGGTGGAGGACGAAGAAGGGTTGTGCCTGCCGCACCCGCGCATGTCACGCAGGCGCTTCGTCCTCGCCCCGCTGGCGGAGATCGCGCCGGAGGCCTGGCATCCGGTCGCGAAGAAGACCGTCAGGGAACTCCTGGAGAGCCTCGCGGATCGGGCCTGAGCGGCGCACGCTTACCGGCCTGCCGCTTCCTTACGTACTTCCTGCTTCTCTTCCTTGACCGGCGCCGGAACCGGAATCTCCGGGCGCGGCTGGCCTCCACATGCCGGATCGATCTTCTGCTTCGGCCAAGGCAGCCCCCGCGCGTCGGTAATCCGCAGGGCCAGTTCCCAGCCGCCGTAACCCTGGCTCACCCGGACCAGCAGCGGGTTCCAGCCCGGCTTCAGCGCGACCTCGACGAGGTCCTCGTCGGGCGTCAGCGCGCGCTGGATGTCGAGCGCGTGCACGCGCTTCCCGTTGAGCCACACCGCGATCCCGTCGTCGCTCCCGATCCACAGCCGCGCCGCGGCGGCCGCGTCGCTGTGCACGAACGTCAGCATGAACCCGTTGGCGAATTCGATCTGCCGCTTGAAGGGCTTCTTGAGGTCCACGCGCCCCCACTTGCCCTCGAACGGCCGCGTCCATTTCAGCTTGCGGCCCTGGGGCTTCTCCGGATCCACGGGTACCTCCGCGTCCGTGTCGATCCGGGCCAGGTTGTCGAGCCCTGTCGGCAGGCCCAGCCAGTCGCGCTGCGGCTGGTGATCCCGAGGCTGATTGCCTTCGGGGAATGGGAAGGGACCCAGGTACAGGAAGTCCTGCACGCACTGCTCGCCGCCTACCTTGTCGCGGATGCCCGGGAGCAGCGCGCTCACGGTCGAGCGAACCTGCGGTGCGACCTCGGCGGCCAAGGCGCCGTACAGCCGTGCCAGAACCCGCCCGTCAGAACGCGAGGTCAACAGCTCGCATGCGCGTTGCCGCACCGCGAAATCGTCGTCGGCGAGTTCCTGCAGCGCCAGTTCGATCTGCTCGCGTGTCAGCGTCCCGCCGGCCGCTTCGGGATTCTCCCAGGTCTGCTCGACCGCCGGACTGGCTGCGCAGAGCGCTGCCAGTCCAAGGGCGCACCACAGGAATCGGTGACGTCGGACTTCCGCCATCGGGCTTCGTCTCCAAGAGTAACCCTGGGAAGCAATGCACGTTAGCCGCTCGGCGCGGCTTCCGCCAGCAACGCGCCTGCTGCTGAAGAGTCTGACGCTTGGTATTTGCTGCGCGTGTTCCGATTGGCGGGGACACCACGTGCGCCGTGGCGCCGCTTACTCTTTCTGTTCCAGCATCTCCGCCCCGGTCTTCATCTCGGTCTTCATTTCGGGCTCGGATTTCTTCTCGGGCTCGGGCTTCTTCTCTTCGGCGGGCTTGTCGGCCATCTCCATCTCCGCCTTTTTTCTTCTCTTCCGCCTCCTTCTCGGCCTTCAGGCTCGCCTCGACGACGGTGGTGAGTTCCTTTGTCAGCACGTCCAGGTCGTCCAGCGACTTGCGGTAGGCTTCCTTCTCCTCGTCCTTGGTGAACTTGAGCGTGGGGAACTCCACGCGCCCGCGCGCGACCTCGGCCTGACCGTCCTTGATGAGTTGCAAGACCTTGCCGCGTTCGTTCTGGAGCGACTTGAGAATGTACGAGGTCCGCACCGAGAGCTCTTGGAACTTGTTCTCTTCGCGCTGAGCCAGCAGGCGGTCGCGCAACTCCGGGTTTTCGGGCAGTTCCTCCTGCGCCTCCTCGATGGTGCGCAGCGCGAAAGAGGCGCGGAGCATCACCGCGGTCCGGTCCGAACGGCTCAACTGGTAAAGCGCCTCCATCGCCGGGCGCCCGACCTTGATCAACTCCTGCTCGGCCTCGGCCTGCTTCTCGAAGTCCGCGCCGCTCATCTGTTCGATCAGCTCCGCGACGCGCTTGGCCGCCGCGTCGCCGTCCGCGCGCACGCCCTCCACCACGATCCAGCCGGCCTTCTTTCCGTTGAGCACGATCAGGTTCACCGCGCGCACGTCGTCGAGGTGCTCGACGCCTGCGTCGAACTGCCACTTGCTGGCCTCGGTCTTCCAGTTGCCTTTCGCCAGCGGAACCTCGAGCGCATTCCAGCCCTGCTTCAGCGGGAAGGTCTTCGACTCGTGCCAGACGTAGGCCTGCGTGGTGCTCAGCGCGACGGAGACCTGCGGCGTCTCGGCGTCCGGAGCGAAGACCCACAGGTTCAGCTTGCCCGCCGCGTCGGCGCTGAAGCCGGTCAGGTGCTTGAAGGCGGTCTTCTCCTTTTCGCCCGCGTCGAAGGTAAGCTTGAGCAGGCTCTTTCGGCGGCCCATCCGGAGGCGGTCGGAGGCGCCGGTATTACCCCACGATTCGCGCACCCACGACCCGACTTCCATTCCCGGCGCGGGGTTGGCCTCGTTGGGCGGGATCGGCGCCGAGCCGGCCCAGAGCCCCGGGCAAATCAGCGCCGCCAGCGCGAGCATCCGGTACGTACGCATAGTATTCGCTCCTTTTGGTGCTAACGGCGCAGCGGCGGCGAAGTCACCGGAACTCCCAGCGTACCATACCCGCGTTGAAGATTAAGCGTTGAATGGAAACGGGTTGGGGGACGGCTGCGGGTTCTCGAACCGTCGCTATGGCCATTACGCCTTCAGGCGCGCCCGTTTTAGGAACGCCTGCGGAAGGAACTCGATCAGGTCGCCCGCGACCAGCGAGTGCTCGCCCAGCTTCTTCGCGGCCAAGTCCCCTGCCAGCCCATGCAGGTATACCCCCAGCACAGCGGCCTCGAACCCGCCCATGCGCTGCCCCAAGAGCGCGCCGATCAGCCCGCTCAGCACGTCCCCCGAACCGCCCGTGGCCATGCCCGGGTTGCCGGTCGCGTTGATGTAGAGGCGCTTCCCGTCCGTGACCACCGTGCCGGATCCCTTAAGCAGCGTCACCGCGCCGGGGCCGGCCAGTTCAACCAGTTCCCGCGCCGCGCGCACGCGATCCTTCTGAACGCGCCCAATCGTCGTGCCCAGCAGCCGCGCGGCTTCGCCGGGGTGGGGGGTGAGGACTAGCGGCGCCGGCCCGGGCTCAGGCGCGTTGCGCTCATCCCAGGTCTCGTGGAGTTTCAACCAGTCGGTTTTGCGCCGCTTCTCGCCGACCTCGCGCAGGCGCTTCTTTGGGAACGCATTCAAGCCGCTGGCATCCAGCACCAGGGGGAAGAAGAAGAGGCCCACCGTCCTGCGCGTCTCCGCGTCGGTTTCGGGGCAACCTCCCAAGCCGGGACCAAGGACGGTTACATCGTGCCAGGCTTGCTCTTCTTCCCTGATCTGCATCAGACCCGAGCGTGCGAACGTCCCGTACTTCGTCGCCGGCCGGCCGCCGGTGGTGCACTCGTCGAGCTTTGCCGCTACCACGTCCCAGATGCACTCCGGGACCACGACCTTCACCAGCCCCGCGCCGCCCCGCAGCGCCCCGCGCGCGGCCAGGCACGGCGCGCCGGCCATCCCGCGGCTCCCGCCCACGATCAGCACGCGCCCGCAGGAACCTTTGTGCGCGTCCCGCGCCCGGCGGGGCAGCGCTGGGACTTTCTGGGTCCGTTTGAGTGCAGGCATGCGGAAGACAGTAATCAGTAAGCGGTGAACAGTAAACAGTGAACCCGCGTTCAGGACTCAGGGGGCTGGGAACTGATTGCTCGGAACTCGGAACTCTTCCCCCTTCTTCTTCTCCGTGCCTCCGTGGTGAAAAAGACCTCACCCCCGCGCCGCGCGGACGGCCTCCACGAAGCGCCGCGCCGTCTCGGTCATCTTCCCGAACTCGCGCGCCTTCAGGAGCTTCAAATCGAAGAGCGCCCCGCCGGCGCCGACGGCGAAGGCACCGGCATCGAACCACGCCGCGACGGTCTTCTCGTTCACGCCGCCGGTCGGGACCATGCGGACCTCGGGGTAGGGGCCCTTGAGCGCCTTCAGATAGTCTGGGCCGCCGAGGCTGGCGGGGAAGATCTTCACCGCGCTCGCGCCGAGTTCCCACGCGCGGTGGACTTCGGTGGGCGTCAGCGCGCCGGGGAAAATCGGGAGCCCCAGCCGCTGCGCCGACTCGATCACGTGCGTGCTGGTGTTGGGGGCGACGAGGTACTTCGCGCCGGACTCGTACGCGGCCTTGGCCTGCTCGGTCGTCGTGACCGTGCCCGCGCCGAGCAGGATCTTCTCGCCGAACTCCTTGGCCACGGCGGCGATGGCGTCGGCCGCGCCCGGCACGGTGAAGGTGATCTCGATCGCCTCCAGCCCGCCCTCGTAGACCGCGCGGATGCCGTCGAGGGCGTCCTGCTTCGTCTCCGCGCGCACCACCAGGATCGCGCCCAGTTCGCCGATGCGGTTGACGGTATGGATGGCGGATGACATGCAGGCTCCTCCAGATGTTGCAATTGCCGGCGCGTCACTTCTTTCGCATCTTGTTATGCACCAGGACTCCGTTCGCAAAGAAATTGGAGTTGGGTTCAACGGTAAGATCGTACACGCGGACCGCGTGAGCGCGACGATGGATTCCCGCCACGCGGACCGATCCTGACTCCGTTGCCAGTTCGTCGCCTGGCTTCAATTCGCCTGCCTCGCTCCAGCCCGTGGACGTGGCAATCGGGTGCGTGGGCGTTGCATTGAACCACTGGCCGTTTTCAAGCGTGATGTGAAGGAATCCGCTGGAACCATCCACATAACTGGAGACTACTTGAGCGACCTCCCGGTGACCTTGAGCATTTATGCTCCAAACGCTGTCGCCAGTGCGCAAGTCCTGAATGGCTCTCGCCCCTTCGGGAGTTGCAACGCGCGTACCTTCTTTCAGGCACTGGATGCGGAGAAAAGGTAATACGGGAATGACCGGAAGAATAAACACGCTCAAGAGAAGAAGGATAGATGAAAGTCGGCCAAAGACTTTCAAACGATCCCTGTTCGTACACACCCAACTTAAATAGACCCACCAAACCGCGAACAGCAATATCGACAACGCCCAGGGAAAGTCGCGCAGGAAGAACAGAATCTTTAGAGCCAAGACGGTGAGGTAGGGAAGAGGTAGTTGGAGTACGCGATAGGATTCCCAGTATTCCGAGGTAGCTCGCAGGCAGAGCGATGCGCTCAGCATGATTACGATCAGCGGGATAGCACTCGCCCAGCGCTCTCCCATCGTAGGCGTTTCGGGGAGCTTGGGCTGCTGCGCAAGCAGGTCCGCGAGTTCTTTGGGCAGTTTCGGATCCGGCATGCAAGGCTCCTAGCCTCGGTGTTTCCTCCCGCTGGCATTCCTTCTTTTGTGCTTGTGGCGGTCGCTTCGATCTTCCTGTTTTCCCGTCCCCAGCATCCGAATCACCGCCGCCGCCGCCCCGAAGCCGTTGTCGATGTTCACCACCGTCACGCCCGCCGCGCAACTGTTGAGCATCCCCAGCAGCGCCGCGACGCCTTTGAAACTCGCCCCGTACCCCACGCTCGTCGGTACCGCCACGACCGGGCAGGCGACCAGCCCCCCGACTACGCTCGGCAGCGCGCCTTCCATACCCGCTACCACGATCACCGCCGCCGCATTGCGAAGCTGCTCCAGCTTGTCCAACAGCCGGTGCAGCCCCGCGACGCCCACGTCGTAGAGCCCTTCCGCGCGCGCGCCGAAGGCCTCCAGCGTCTCGCGCGCCTCTTCGGCCACGGCCTGGTCGCTGGTCCCGGCGCTTACGACCAGCACCAGCTTGCCGCCGCCCGGTTTGGGCGCTTGGCCCACGCGGACCGTCCGCGCGCGCCGGTTCTCGTGCGCGTCCGGCCAAGCCTTCCGCAGCGCCCGGGCCTGCCGCCCGCGGACGCGCGTGCAGAGCACGACCGGGCTGTGTTTGCGGGCCTGCTTCACGATTCGCAGCAGGTCTTCGTCCGACTTGCCGGCCGCGAAGACCACCTCCGCCATGCCGCAGCGCAACGCCCGATGGTGATCTACCTTGGCGAAGCCCAGTTCGGCGTAAGGCAGTTCCGCGAGCCGCTCAACGGCCGCCTCGAGGGAACATTTTCCGCTGCGCACCTGATGCAGGAGCTTCTGTAACGCTTCGGGGCTCATGGAGTAACCGTTGTCCACGGCAGCGCGCGCGGCGTCAAGCTCGCCGCCTGCCTGTTTGGCCTCCAGCTTACGTTATGCTTATGAGTCCCCAAAAGAAGATACCCAACCCGCCAGTCGGGAATGAACTGGTCAGGGGGCTGGAATTCGGGTACGAAAGGCATCCGCTCAAACAGGTTAGGCGCTTGCATGCCGCGGCGAGGGCTGCTTTAAGCCCATGGTGCGGCGAGAGATGGAAGGAAGCTCGGTGAGCGACGAACACGGCCACGGCCCAAGCGGTTTCCAAGGCCCCAAGTGCTGGGTCGCGACCGCTCTAGTAGGCTTCGTCCTGGGCACGATCTTGGCCTTCGTGCTGCCAAAACCGGCCGCCATACCCCTTGCGACCCTCGCCGGCATGAAGGGCAAGACCGTCGAGGAGATGCAGGCGGATTACGAGAAGAAGCTGGAAGCCTACGAAAAGGCCTTGAAGGAACACGGCCGCGAAGCCGGACAGCATGTCGCGCCGCCGGTCAATCCGAACCTGATCAGCCCGCCGGACATCCGCCCCTGGCACGCCATCCCCTTCGCCCTGCTGCTCCTCTCCATCGCCCTGATGCCCTTTATCAACCTGCACTTCTGGGAGCACCACTTCCCCGATTTCGCCTTCTTCCTGGGCGGGATCATGGTCGCGTATTACATCTTCGCGCTGAGCGGCTACACGACCTCGCAAGGGCAGCCCGAGTACGGCATCCACAAGATGGTTCACGTGGGGCTGGAGTACTTCCAGTTCATCGCCTTGGTCGGAAGCCTCTACGTCGTCACCGGCGGGATCCTGATCGACATCAAGGGGCACGGCAAGCCCGCGCTGAATACGCTCATCCTGGCCATCGGCGCGGCGATCGCGAACGTGATCGGCACCACCGGCGCGGCGGCGCTCCTGATCCGCGCCTACATCCGCATCAACAAGCACCGCATCCAGGCGTTCCACGTGGTGATTTTCATCTTCATCGTCGCCAATTGCGGGGGGTGCCTAACGCCCATCGGCGATCCGCCGCTCTTCCTGGGCTACCTCCAAGGCGTGCCGTTCTCCTGGACCTTGATCCACTGCCTCCCGGCCTGGGCCTTTGCCGTGACCCTGCTCCTGGCGGTCTTCTATGTGATGGACGTCAAGTCGCTCAAGGCCTACGAGCAAGGCCTCCCCGAGGAAGAACGCGGCGCCGAAGCGGCCAAGAATGCGGTCAGCGTCTCGGGCTACCTGAACCTGGTCTTCCTGGCCCTGGTGCTGCTCGGCGTCTTCCTGGACGGCATCCTCCATCACCTTGGGGTGCACATCCATTTCCCCTTCGGCGCGATCCTCCAGATCGTCTCCGCCACGCTCGCTTACAAGCTCTCGAAGCCCGAGAACCTCAAGGCCAACGAGTTCACCTTCGGCCCGATCAAGGAGGTCGGCTTCCTCTTCATCGGGCTCTTCGCGACGATGGTGCCCGCCCTCGACTACCTGGGCAATAATGCCGCCTCGCTGGGCATCGAGACGCCCGGCGCCTTTTACTGGGCCGCCGGCGCGCTCTCCTCCTTCCTGGACAACGCCCCGACCTATCTGAACTTCCTCTCCGCGGGCCATGGACTGGCCGGCATGGAGATGGGCAAGGCCCTCGACACCCCTGCCTGGATTCAGTTGACCAACGTTCATACGACCGGCTACTCGGCGCAGCAGATTCTGCTCGCCATCTCCCTGGCCTCGGTCTTCTTCGGCGCGAACACCTACATCGGCAACGCCCCGAACTTCATGGTCAAGGCGATCAGCGAGTCCAGCGGCGTCCCGATGCCCAGCTTCTTCGGTTACATCCTGCGCTTCGCGGTGCCGATCCTGATGCCCATCCTCATCATCGTCTGGATCGTCTTCACCAGCGGCTGGGTGCTGTAGGGCTGTAATCTGTAATCTGTAATCTGTGATCTGTGATCTGAATCTGGTTTCCTGCCTCAGGTCACAAATTACAGATTACAGATTACAGATCACAGGTTGCAGAGCCGCGCTTTCCCTCAAGCCGACCCCCAAGCCTCCCGATAATCAGGAAGACCCCGGATCATCCCGAGGTCTGCCGCCTCATGGCGTCGCTACGGGTCCCCCGCAGGAAAGGATGCCCGACGTGAACACCGACAGCATGCCGTCCTCGCCCTCGCCCTCCCAGCCCAACGGATCCTGGGTCAACCGGAGTTCCAGCGCCGCCAGCGGGGCGGCCAAAGTCTTCCGTGAGTTCAAGTGGGGCTTGCTGACCCTCTTCCTGCTCATGGTCGTCGTGATCAGCCTGGTCTACGACGGCGGCCGGAAAAAAGACCGCCGAAACCAACGCCAACGCGCAGTCCGACTCAGCCCCCCAGCCGGCCGTCTTGACGCCTCAGGGGACGCCGCCCCAGCGGCCTGAGCCTGCGGTTCAGCCGCGCACCCCGAACCATCCCGACCGCGCCGTCCAGGACTGGGCTCAAAATCGGCGCCCGGCCGAACCCGTCCGCACGCCGCCCGCCGGCGCGCTCCGTCCCGACCTGCCTTCCGGTCCGCCGCCCGTAGTCAATGCGCCGCAGAACGAGAACCGCGCGCTGGTCGATCCGACCCGGCAGCCGCCTTCGGGTTACGCGGTCATGGATCCGCAGGGCGTGCAGCCCAATCCCGTGGTTCCCGGACCCGCGCAGGCCTACACCGTGCAGGCAGGAGATACGCTGAGCGGCATTGCGCAGAAGTTCTACCCAGGGCGGATGCGCGAAGGCCTGAAGCTCCTCGGCGAGGCCAACACGAGACTATTCAGCGATCCGCGCAAGATGCGCGTCGGGATGGTCCTGAGCGTCCCCGACCTCGGCACGGTCCAGGCCGCCGCTCCGGCGCCGGCCCAGCCTCGTGTCGAGGCGGCGCCCGTGCCGCCCACCGCCGCGAACACGCTGCCGCAGCCGGCGCTGGGCACGACCTACGAGGTCCAGGCCGGCGACAGCCTTGAGGGTATTGCGCGCAAGCTCTTCAACGACGCGCGCCGCTGGCGGGATCTCTTCGAGTGGAACCGCGATCGCATTCACGATCCTGGACTGCTGCGTGTCGGCCAGAAGTTGCGGATCCGGCCGAACGATCGCGCCGCCAACCCTCCGGCAGAGGAAACTCCGCGCAGCGAACCCAAGCCCGAGCCGGTCAAGAAAAAGACCACCTTGGTCATGACGCCCGAGGCCGTCGAAGCGCAGGACGAGGCGCGGAACGCCGCGAAAGGCGAAGCCTCACCGGCGGTTCCTGTTCCTGCCAGCCGGAAGGAGAATTCAGGCATCTGGATGCCCTGAAGTCAGCTCGAAGCTTTCCGAAGATAACCCAACCTGCAGCCCGTCTGGAGTGCACCAGGCGGGCCGCTTTCATATACAACTCCGTGCCATACCAACATGTTGCGCAAGTGCGTCGGATATGCCTTCCTGCCTGGATTCGAGCTTTTAATGCTTGAATGCACCGTGCAATGACTGGCAAGGCAGACAGGGCTTGACCTTCACAATTAGTGCACCTGCGAAAGCACCAGGAGCATTGACAACGTGACTGTTTCAGTTACACTCTGTGCATTCAATTTTGGCGCCAACGATTATACCCACGGTAAGCGCCCGTGAACGAAGGATAAACGGCGCCTGGGGGAGGGGGAGGTCACAATGGGTGTCAGTCAGCAGTCCATCGCCGACGCCTTGGGGTTGTCGCGCACCACGGTAACGAAGATCCTAAACCGTGATCCCAAGTATTCCGCCAGCGAAGCCACGCGGGATCTGGTCTTCCGCACCGCCGAGAAGATGGGGTACGACTTCACCACCATCCGCCGCCCCTTCAAGCGCGAATACGGCCGTACCGAAGTCAACGCACCGTGCATGGTCGAGGTGGTCCTCGAGAACGGCGAGATCTTCGACAAAGGCGAGGCCGTCGCCCGAAACATCGGCGTTGGCGGCGTGCTCTTGACCAACATCCGGCTCATCAAGCAAGCCTTGCCGCTCAAGCAATTCTCCCTGCGCGTGCGGTTCCGCGACTTGCCGGAACTGGCCAACCTGATCGGCGAGTGCCAGGTCGTCCGCATCAGCGACTCGGTCGAGGCCGGCGAGCCCGAGCTGGGCGTGAAGTTCATCAACGCCTCGGTCTCCGACCGCAAGCTGCTCAAGGACTTCATCGACCGCCGCGTGGCCGAAGCCATGGCGATGCGGCAGAAGAACATGGAAGCCCGCGAAGGGACCGCCTCCGGGTCGTAGCCCCCTCGTTCCAGTGGCTTTGAGCGCCCCGGCGTGAACGCGCCGGGGCGTTTTGTTTCGCCCCCTTGCGGTGGCATGGGGCGATCCCTTTTCGTGAAAAGTCCGCACGGCCATCCGGTTCCCGGCGTCTTCTTCCGAGGCCCTGCGCCAAGCTGCGTCTCGGCTGGCGCGAGGGGGCGTCTCGGTTAAACCTGTGGCCTTGATGCGCGCCCTGAACCCGGAAACCCCGCCCATGAGCGTTCCCGGCCTGAGATTCCCGCCCGGCCTGCGGGGCCTGCTATGCGTGGCGGTCTTCGTCGGTGTCGCGGCGTCCTGGTCCGGTGAAGCCCCTGTCTTGCCTCCCCAGGCCTACCACGCCCTCGGCGGGGCTGCGCCGGATCCCGCCACGAAGGCCGCCTTCGACGCGCTCCTGGCCGGAAAGCTCAAGGAAGCCGAGGACGCCTTTCGGGGGCAGGTCGAGAAGCAGGCCGGCGACGCCGCCGCCCGCTTCGGGCTGGGCCTCTGCGAGCGGCTCCAGGGGCGCGCGCAGGAGGCCCTCGTATGCTTCGCCGAGGCCTTCACGCAGGGACGCCAGGATCCCTGGGCCGAGGTCTATCTGCATCTTCTCGAAGAGACCCTGCGCCTGGCCCGGGACGAGAGGCCCTTCCTGCTCGCGTGCCTCGCCGCCGAGAAGGACCCCGCCACGCCGCCGCACCTGCTGAGCCTGGCGCGCAGCCTGCGCGCGGATTGGCTGGCCGAGCGCGGCCGCTTTGACGAGGCCGTCGCGGCCGCCGCGCCCCTGCAGTTCCTCAAGTCCTGGGCCGTGATCGGGCCCTTCGACAACCGCGACGGCGCGGGCATGGCCGCCGACTACGAGCCCGAGCACGAGGTCCAGTTCGAGCGGCCCATCCAGGGGCGCAACCGGAAGGTCGCGTGGCGCCCCCTGCCGGGACAGGCATACGATGGCCGTGTCGATTGCGCCGGTCTCTTCGAGCCCAACACCCATTCGATCGTCTACGCGGTGACGCACATCCAGGTCGAGCAGCCGCAGTGGGCCGTGCTCTGGCTGGGCTGCGGAGGCTGCGCCAAGGTCTGGCTCAACGAGCGGCAGGTCCTGGAGGTGAACGAGGCCAACGACTACGCCGACGAAAAGGCTGCCGCGCCGGTCTACCTCCACCAGGGCAGCAACCAGGTTCTGGTCAAGCTGGGGGTGGTCGAGGAGACCGACTGGGCCTTCTCGCTGCGTCTTTCCAACCCCGCGGGCGGCCCGCTGGCCGGCGTCTCCGAAGGCGCTTCCCCCGAGGCGTTGAAGGCCTATCTGGCCACGCGCACCGGCCGCGCGCCGCCGCTGCTTGAACCGGCCAATCCAGACCTGGGCCTGCGCTCCAAGCTGGACCTCGCGCTTAAGGCCGAGCCGGACTCGGCTTGGCTGTTGGGTTGGAGCGGATACCTCGAGGCCAAGCGCCAGGCCGGGACGAAGGAAGAGCACCGCCCCGCGCAGACGTACGCCAAGGCCCTGGCGCGCGCGCCGAATTCCCCGCTCTTTCTGATCCTGCAGGCCGAGTACCCCGGCGATCCGAACGTGCGCCGGCAGGCCGGCGAAGCCTGCCTGGCCGCGCACCCCGGGCTCCCGGCCGCCCTGCACGTCCTGGCGCGCCTGGCCTTCGAGGCCGGCGTGGAGCAGGAAGCCGAGCGCTACGCGCGCGCGCTATGGGCCGGGCCGGGCGCCGAGCGCGCCGGAGAGGCCTCCTGGCTCCTGGCCCGGATCCTCCACGACCGGGGCTTCGACGCCGAGGCGCATCGCCACGCCGCGCGCTTCGTCGCCCAGCGGCCCTACGAGCCGGCCGGCTGGATGACCCTGGCGCTCCTGGAACTGGGCCGCGCGGCGCGCCGCAAGACCCTGCGGCAGGGGCTTGAGGCCTGCGGCGGGAGCGTGGAACTGCGCTCCGCGTGGGCCGACGAACTCGTCACCATGGAGCAGTACGGCGAGGCCGCGGCGGTGCGCGAAGGAAGCCTCGCGCTGCTGCCCTTCGATATCCCCGAGCGGCTCGCCGCCGCCGAGGCCTGGCGCCGCGCCGGGCAGCCCGAAAAGGCCCATGCGCTCCTCGAACAGACTCGCGACGTGGCCCCCGAGAACACCGACCTGCTCGCCGCCATGGCCGGGATGCGCCTTCACGAGGGCAAGAACGAGGACGCCGTCGCGCTCTACCGCGAGGTCCTGCGCATCAAGCCCAACGCGCCCCAGGTCAAGGACCTGCTCGCCGAACTCTCCGTCGGAGCCGGCATCGACCGGGGCTTCTTCGAGCGCTACGACATCGCCCTGAAGGACCTGCCGGATCCCAAGCCCGAGGCCTATCCGGACGACAACGCCGTGTACATGCTCCGGCAGGAAGTCGTCCACGTGAACCCGAACGGAACCTCCAGCCGCATGTTCCACCAGGTCGCCAAACTGCTGCGCTCGGGCGGCAAGGGCGAACTCCAGCGCCACCAGATCTACTACGACCCGCAGCGGCAAGTCGTGGACATCCTGCGCGCCTCGGTGATCACCCCCGCCGGGCGCGAGCTGGCCCGCGCCGACGTCAACGACCGCTCGGTCTCCGCCGCCATGGGCGTGCAGACGAAGATCTACGACGAATACCACCTGAAAGAGGTCGTCTTCCGCGACCTGGAGGTCGGGGCGACCGTGGACCTGCAGTACGTCGTCCGCGACACCGGCGAGAACATCTACGGCGACTACTTCGCGGATCTCTTCTACGTCGGCGACGACAGCCCGACCGTCAGGAGCCAGTACATCCTCAACCTGCCCAAGACCCGCGAGTTCCAGCACCGCGCCTTCCGCGGCGACGTGCCTCTCGAACGCCTCGAATCCCCGAACCCCGAGCGCGAGGTGCTCAAGTGGGAGGCCCAGAACCTGAAAGGCATCGTCCAGGAGCGGCGCATGCCCCCGCTCCCCGACGAGCTGACCTTCGTCCAGACCACGACCATGCGCACCTGGCAGGAGGTCGGCGCCTGGTACTGGAACCTGGCCAAGGACCAGGTCGTCGCCGACGACGCCATGCGCGCCACGGTCAAGGAACTGACCGACGGCAAAGCCAGCGACACCGAGAAACTCCGCGCCATTCACGACTGGGTGATCGAGAAGATCCGCTACCTGGGCATCGAGTTCGGCCGCAACGGCTACAAACCGCACCGCGCCACCGAGACCTTCCAGGCCCTCTACGGCGACTGCAAGGACACCGCCACCCTCATCACGGCCATGCTCAAGGAGGCCGGCATCGAAAGCCGCCTCGTTCTCGTCCGCACCGTGGACGCGGGAAAGGTCGACGCCGACACCCTTCCGTCGCCCAACCTGTTCAACCACTGCATCGCCTACGTTCCCGACGTGGACGGCAAGCCCTATTGGATCGACTGCACCACCGACTACCACCAGCTCGGCGAGATCCCCTGGGCCGACCAGGGCGCGCAGGTCCTCGTCGCCGGGCCCGACGGCGGCCGGTTCGTGCAGATCCCGCGTTCCGAGGCCGGCGAGAGCCTCACCGAGACCCGCATCACCGCCAGCGTCGCCGCCGAGGGCGGCGCCAAAGTCTTCCTGCGCACCGTCTCCACGGGGCAGTACGCGCCTTACTGGCGGCAGCGCGCCGCCACGCCGGGGCAGTTCCGCCAGTTCCTCAAGGAACAGCTCGCGCGGAGCTACCCGGGCGCCGAGCTGACCAACCTGAGCCACCCCCCGGCCGGCGAGCAGGGCGCGATGTGGTTCGAGGTCGAGGTCCAGGTCCCGCGCATCACCCGCCGTAGCGGCGACCGTTTCAGCCTGCCCATCGTCTCCGAGCCCGAGGAACTCTCGCGCAACTACGTCACCGGGACCGAACGCAGGCACGACCTGATGCTCTGGTTCCCGCGCGCCCGCCGCTACGAGGTCGTCTACCAGCTTGACCCCGCCTATAAGGTCGCCGCGCTCCCCGAACCCGTCGAGCGCAAGGAAGCCTTCGGCTCGTTCACTCGCGAAGTCCGGCAGGACGGCCAATCGGTTTCCGTCAAGATCGCCTACAGCCTCAACAGCCACCGCATCACGAAGGACGAATACCCCGCCTTCGTCGATTTCTGCCGCCGCGTCGACGGCTGGATGGACGAGAAGATCCTGCTGCAGAAGTGAGAGGGTAGCTCAAAGCTAAACGCAAAAAACCGCGACTAACCTTGGCGCTTTGGGTCATACTCCATTGTAAGCCGTTCACTGTTCACTGTTCACTGTTCACTGTTCACTGTTCACTGTTCACTGTTCACTGTTCACTGTTCACTGTTCACCGTTCACCGTTCACCGTTCACTGTTCACTGTTCACTGTTCACTGCTACCCCAAGGGCCGGTCCAGTCTCCGCTGCCGCATCAGCTCCTCGCGGTCCGCGGCGGCTTCCTTGCGCGCGGTCTGGAGGTCGGCGTCCAGGTCGCTCCTCAGGCGCGGGTTGATTCGCAGCGCCTGTTCCAGGCAACTCGCCGCGCCATCGGCGTAGCCCAGGTGCAGGAAGCAGCGCCCGAGCATCGCCACCGCCTCGAACTGTTGCGGCTCCAGCAACAGCGCATCCAGCAGATCCTTGCTGGCCAGTTGGTAGTTGCCGCGGTGGAAATGATAACGCCCGCGCGCGACAAAGCCGCCGACCCAGTAAGGGTGCAGGGTCAGGAGCAAGTCCAGCTCGCGCCGTGTGTCGCCATCGAGAAGGTTCGGGTTGGCCATGCGGCGCAAGTCGCGTACAAGCTGCGGGTCTTCAGGCCCGTTCCGCGCGTCCCAGGTGGCCAGCAGGAGCCGCTCGGCGAGGACCGCGAGGCCGCCCTCGTCGCCGCGGGCGAGGGCCTCGAGGAGCGGCGGCTGCGCGCCCTCCTCGCCCATCAGGGCCAGGAGCCCCGCGCTGCGCAGGCGCACTTCCGCGTTCCCGGACGTAAGCCCCTGCCGCAAGGCCCACGTCGCCCCGCGCCCGCGCTGCATGAGCAGCGCCTCGACCCGCACCGGGTCTTCGTTCCGCCCATCCAACCTGGCCACGTCGTTGAGCGAGATGAGCGGGTCGTAAAAGGCCCAGACGAGCCCCACGACAAGGAACAGGCCGCATCCGGCCACCGCGCTGCGCAGCATGAACGCTCCTTCTTAAGCCCAATATCCCATTCCGGTCGAGTTCTGTAAACCCAAAACGGGTAGGAAGTAGGCTCTGAAATTCGGCGGGGCTGGGGATTTGTGGCTGACGATTCCGGTCTTCGGCCGTCTGAAGTATGATGGAGGGCCTGTGTGCGCGGCAGGGCGGCGGATGAAGCAGGGCTAACGCGGACAACTCGCCCCCTATCGCGCGGCCGTCTCCGGTTCCTTCTCGGCGAGCAAATAGGCGCATGCGCATGACGGGTGGAAGGCTCTTGCTGCTCCTTGCCGCATGCCTCGGCCTTGCCGGGGCCGCGCGCGCGGACCTGTTCATCCTGAAGGACAACCGCCAGGTCGAAGGCACGGGCGTAGAGCAGGGCGACGAGTGGGTCATTACCACGTACGACGGCAAGGTCGTGCGCGTCAAGAAGAGCGACGTGGTGGGGCTGAAAAAGGAACCCGAGAAGAACGAATACCATCGCCGCGCCGCGGCGCTCAAGCCCGACGACGCCGCCGGGCACTACGAACTCGCCCTCTGGGCGCGGGAGAAGAAGCTCGACGCCTGCGCCGAGTCCCAGTTCAAGCTCGTGCTCAAGGCCGATCCCTTCCACGAAGGGGCGGGCAAGGCGCTGGGGTACGTGGCGCGCGGCGGGCGTTGGGTGCCCCGCGACGAGATCGGCCTGAACATCGGGGCGTCCAACCAGGCCCCGGCCGCGCCGGGACACGGCGACGATCCCCGGCAAATCGCCGCGCGCCTCGCCAAGCTGGATAACCTGGCCAGCAGCGACGGCGAACCCGGCCCCGAAGCCGGCGAGATGCTCGCCCTGGCGCGCGAGAAGCCCGAGATCTTCGAGGCGGTGCTCAAGCTGCCCGGTGCGCCCGGCGGCGCGAACGTCCAGGATCCCGCCATCCGCGCCCGAGCCGCGCAGATCCTGGGCTGGACCGGCGACCGCCGCGCCATGCAGGCGCTCCTCGCCGCGTGCCTGGAGTTTCGCGAGGACGACCGCGTCTGCTTCGCCGCGGCCAAGGCGCTCGCCAAGCTCGAGGAGCCCGTCGCGCTGCGCAAGCTGGTCGATGCCGCTATCGATCCGCGCCTGCCGTGGACGCCCACCCGCCGGCTGGCCTGCGCGGCGCTGCGCCGCTACGGAGACCGGGAGGCCGTCGATCGCCTGCTCACCGCCGTCTCCTTCGAGCTGGCCGCGGGCAACGAGCGCGACCCCCAGAATAAGCTCCGCGCCGGGCCCAAGGGCCTCGGCACCGACAATCCGATGGGCATCGCCACCGATGCGCCGCCGCCCCTGCCCACTCGCGACCAGGCGGTCCTCTACCCGGCGCTCTCGGCGCTCAAGGAAATTATTGGCGTCCAAACTTTGCCTGCCGAAATGGACGTCAAGACTTGGAAGGAATGGTGGAAGGCCAACAGGGACGCCTTCAAGTTCAAGGACTGAGTACCGCGCCGCGGAAGTAACTGGCCCAGCGCCGTGGGTCAGGAACTCCCGCGGCGCGGTATTGAGTTCCCCTTCACGCCGGACCATGCTCCCGCGTCCCATCGACAAGCCCGTGGCGGACTCGAACCTCTGGCGCGGTTCGTTGCGCACCCCCTTCAGCTCCGCGGCCGCATGCCGGCGGGGGGCTGTATCCCAATTGGATCACCGGATACCTGCCGCTGGGTCGCGACCCGCAAAAGGAAGGTTGGCGCAACCCGCTGGAATTTCTCCGCGCTCGCGGCGCGGCGGGCCCAAAAGAAATCCCCTCACGACCGCAGGGGCCGTGAGGGGATTCGAGATGGTGCCAAGGGCCAGAGTTGAACTGGCGACACCCGCATTTTCAGTGCGGTGCTCTACCAACTGAGCTACCTTGGCGCAGGTTCCCGCTCAATGGAAAGAGTACCCTTACCGCCTGCCGCCGCGACGTCAAGCGCTACTCGGCGGCGGGCGCGGCCTCCGGCGGCGGTTCGGGCTTGGGCTGCGCTTCCGCTTCGAGTTGCTCCACCACGCGCAGATCCAGCCGCTGCGAGAGGCGCTGCCCCTTCAGCACTCCCAGCGCGTCGAGGTCCAGGCCGTGGGCCTGCGCGAAGGCCATCGGATCGTAGACCGCCTGCATGCGGTACTCGCCGGGGTTTTTGATCGCGAAGCCGGGAACCACGCTCAGTTCGACCACCAGCCGGCGCCCCGGGAGCAGTTCCACGACGCCCCACACCGGCGTCGAGGTCGGCGGCATCTGCGGCGCATGGGGGCTGGGGAGCCGCTCCTGCTTCGCGTCGCCCTTCTCGCCCAGATAGACGACGTTCAGTTCGGCCAGCTTCGAAGGCGAGGCGGAGTCCAGCAGGCGGATCTTGGCGCGGCCGGTGTTGGAAAGGACCATCCGCGCGCGGCGCGCGCCTTTCTCGCCGCGGGCCTCGCCCAGCGTCCACGTCTCGGCGTCCAGTTCGAGCGAGACGGCGAGGTTCGTCGAGTCGCCAGGGTGCGGCGTGCCGATGGCGACCGGCGTGCCGCCGCCTTCGAAGCCGCCCGGAAACTCGGGCGCGGGCTGGGGGTTGTACTCGAATTTCCAAAGGTATACGAACAGCAGCGCCAGCGGGCTGAGGAAGAGGAACATCAGCAGGTAACCGAGTGTTTTATTGCGGCTGGCCATGGTCGGCCTCAAGGTCCCTTGCTGAGCGATTTGCAACAGCGGAACCCGACGTCTGCGCGCGACTTTTCCTTCTTCTGCGAGACGTGCGTGTAACAGGTGGCGCCGTCGGCCTCGGATTGGAACGAGCCCCCCGAGACCTTCGCTTCCTGCGCGCTTTCGGAGGCGTCCACCCACTCGGCCAGGTTTCCGCTCATGTCGAAGGTCCCGATGTCGCTGCGGCAGCTTTCGAAGGAGCCGCTCTTGGCCGCCTGCCCGGAACTCCAATTGCACTTTCCGCCCGCGGCGTCGGCGCCCCAGGGGAAGCGCGCCGCGGCCTGCTTGCCCTGGCAGGCCTTCTGCCACTTGTTCTCGGCGCAGAGCGTTTTGCCTTCGGCGGCGCAGAGGCTCCGGGCCTCCAGCCAGGAGACCCCCGCCAGCGGCAGTTCCTCGCCCTTCTTGCGGTATTCGTACGTGTCCACGCAGAAGGCGTCGCTGCGCCAGGCATGAGTCATGGCGTTCTCGTCGCCGGGGTTGAGCTGGTTGTAGAGGGCCATCCCGCCCTGCGCGCACTCTTCCATTGCCTGAAGATAGCCCTGCAGGTTCTTCACGTAGGTCTGCCGCGGATTGGCGCGGTCCGCCTCGGTCAGCGCGGCCCTGGCCTTGGCCAGATTGCCCGCGACCCAGGGCGCCTGCAGCGCATCCACGGCCTCCTTCACCTTCGTCTCGTACTGCGAGGAACTCATGCCCAGCGTAGAGAGGAACTCCTTTACGTACGGGTGGCCGGGACGGATCCGGTTGGCGCCGATGAGTTCCTCGATGGCGTCGGCGCGGCGATTGCCGTTGGCGTACTTTACCGCTCGCTCGACGTGCTCCGCGAAGACGATGGATTTCTGCGCCTGCGCGCGCCGGTCCTCCAGCTCGCGGTCGCCCTTGGCTTTCTCGTCCTTGGCGCATTCCTGGACCTTCTGGTAATGCTCCTTCGCCTTGGCCCATTCCTTCGCCTCCAGGGCCTTATCGCCTTCCAGCCAGTAGTGCTGGGACTCCAGTTGGGCGGCCTTGACGTACAGCATGGTCGGGTCGCGGTCCTTGAGCAGCGCCGCGGCTTCGCGGTACAGCCGGGCGGCTTCGAGCAGTTCGCCTTTCCGTTCGGCGATGGTCGCACGAAGAATCAGGTCGCCGTAGACCGCCTCGAGCCGGGTCGTCTGCATCTCCTGCTTGTGCAGGAGCCAGAACTGCTCGTCGATCTGGTTGATGGCCTCCGTGAAGTTCAGCGCGTCCAACTGCTCGTAGACCCGCGCGCGCGTCAGGTACTCGGTGGCGACCTGGTAGCCGGCGCCGGCGACCAGGAGCACGATGGCCAGCACGGCGAAGAGCTTGGCGGTGCTCTTGCCGCGCTTCTTCTTCAGTTCCTCGATCTTCTCGCGGCACTGCTTGTTGGCCGGATTGATCTTGCGGACTTCTTCCCAGTAGCGGATCGCCTCGCCCGTCCGCCCGCGCGCGATGGCGTCGTTGGCGCGGTCGATCAGCGCCAGTTCCTTGTCGTGCAGCTCCGTCATCTGCTCCAGTTCGCGCAGCACGCCGCGATTCTGCGGATCGACTTCCTTGGCTTCCTTGAGGGCCTGGAGCGCGCCGCGGTAGTCGCCCTTGCCGCGCCGGTCGCGGGCGATGTGCGAGAACCCGTCGATGATCCCTTTCACCGCGCGCGGATGGCCGGGCTGCAGGTGCACGATCGGCATCCAGATTTCGATCGCCCGCTCGTAATCCTGCTGCAGCGCGTAGTCGTAGCCTTCCTTCAGCATGATCTCGATGCGCTGGCGCTTGCCCTCGGACTCGCCAAGCCCTTGCCGGGCGCGGTCGCAGTGCTCGTCGATCCGTAGCGCGTCCTCGAAGGTCGCGACGGCTTCGTCCAGCCGCCCCTGCTGGTTGTACGTCTCGGCTTGTTCGCAGAGCTTCAGGGAGGGGACCACGACGTTGCGCAGGTGGTCGATCTGCTTGCCCAGCGCCTCGTCGCGCAGGTCCGTCGGGGTGCGGTCCCACAGTTCGATGGCCTTCTCGAACTGCGCGCCGGCGATCGCCGTGCGGACGTCGTTGATCACGGTGCGCTTGGCGGCGAGCTTGCCCTCGATGTCCTTGAGCGTGGTGCGGACCGAATCCTCCTTCACGTCGAGGTCGGCCAGGAGCCGGTACTCGCGCGCGGCCTCCACGAGCATGCCGCGTTTGAGCAGGCTCTCGCCGGCCTGCTTGCGCAAACCGATCTCGTTGCGGATCTCCTGCTCCAGGCGCTGGATGGTGGCCCCGTCGAGGCCCCCGGCCTGGAGCGCCTGCCGGTAGCACTTGAGCCCGCCGGTCCGGTCGCCGCGCCCGATCATCTCGTCGCCGCGCGCGACCAGGGTAAAAGAATCCTCGTTTCCCGGACCCAACGCCAAGCCGCCGGGAATCTGCGCCGAACTGGCCGCGCCGGCCCCGCGCAGATCCGCGCGGCCCATGCGGTCGGTGTCGCGTTTGGGGCGCCGCGAGAGCCGTCCGCTCTGCCCGGGCGGCGGAGGCTCCGCGGGCGGGGCCGCGCCCATCATCCGCGCCGATCCTCCCGCGCCGGCCGGCGGGGGAATGGCCGAATTCGGCGCCCGCGGCAGCACGATCCGCGGCTCGGCGTTTGGCGGCGCCGCGCCCGAGGACGCCGGGAGCATCACCGTCACCGGCGCCGCCGAGAGTTCGCCGCGCTCGGCCTTCTCCAGCGCCTCCACCACCTCGGTCATCGACTGCATGCGCTGCGGCGGCTTCTTCGCCATCATCTTGACGATGATGTCGCTGATGGGCGAGGGGATCGTGGAGACGATTTCGCGCGGCGGGATCAGCGCCTCATGCTTGTGCCGGTACATCATCGACATCGCCGTCTCGGCCTCGAATGGCAGCCGCCCGGTGATCAGCTTGTAGAAGGTGCCGCCCAGGCTGTAGATGTCGCTGCGCCCGTCGACCTTCTTTCCGTCGCACTGCTCGGGGCTCATGAACGCCGGCGTGCCCATTACCGCGTCGGTGGAGGTGGCCCCGGTCGCGTCGGTCTCCTTGGCCAGCCCGAAGTCCGAGACCTTGATCACGCCCTTGTTCGTGATCATCAGGTTCTCGGGCTTGATGTCGCGGTGCGTGATGCCCGTGGCGTGCGCGGCCTCCAGTCCCTGCGCCGCGGCCTTGACGTACTTCATGCCGTCTTCGGTCTTGAGCGGGCCGCCGCCGAGGCGCTGCTGCAGCTCGGCCAAGCTCTCGCCCTCGATCAACTCCATGATCATGTAATAGACGTCGTCCTCGGAACCGACGTCGTAGACGGCCAGGATGTTGGGATGGTTGACCCGCGCGATGGCGCGCGCCTCGCGCTGGAAGCGCGCGACGAAGTTCATGTCCATGGCCAGCTTGGCGGCCAGGACCTTCATCGCCACGATCCGATCGAGGGACTTCTGGCGGGCCTTGAAGATCACGCCCATCCCGCCGTGCCCGATGATCTCGATGATCTCGCAGCCGCCCAGGGTTTTGCCGAGAAGTTTCTCCGACATGCTCGTGTGCCGCGCACCCTCGACGGAACCTGACGTTCGCGATCCGGGACTCAGTTGGACCCGGTCACCGCCCTCAGCACCGCGGGCAGGCTCTGCGCGATCGCGTCGCGCGCCAGCCGGTATTGGGCCAGCGAACCCGACGCCGGATCGGCAAGGTCTGCGCCCGACTCCAATAGCAGCCGGATGCGCTCCTCGCATTCCGGCATGACCATCAGAATACTCTCCCTGTGCGCCCGTGTCATGGTGAATATCCAGTCGGCTTCGTCCAGCAGGTGCGGCTGGACCGCCTGTGCACGGTGCGCTCGCAAGTCGAGGTCCACCTCGGACATCGCCGCCTGCGCGGAGGGGTTCGCTCCGTCGCCGTCCTGCGCCGAGGTTCCCGCGCTGAGCACCCGGTACGGCTGCCCTTGCGTGTCGGCGCGCCCCTGCAGCGCCGCCGCCGCGAAGGCCGCCGCCATCGGGCTGCGGCAGGTGTTCCCGGTGCAGACGAAGAGCAGCGTCGGCTGAGCGGTGCGCAGGAGTTCGTCGGCCGTCAACACGCCCTCCCGGACCACCTGCGGCGGGCCTTCCACGTCCAGGCGCACCACCGTGGAGGCCTTCCCGTGCCAGGCCTCGCCGCCGTCCAGGATCAGCGGGATCTGCCCTTCGAGTTGTTCGCGGACCTGTTCGGCCGAGCGCGGATCGCGCGTCCCCGAGATGTTCGCGCTGGGCGCGGCCAGCGGGAAGCCGCACTGGCTGAGCAGCGAGCGCGTCACAGGATGCTCCGGCAGGCGCATCCCCACCGCGCCGCCTCCGCGCTTGCGGACCACCAGCGTCAGCGGGCCGGGCCAGTAGATCCGCGCCAGCTTCTTGGCCACGTGCGAGAGCCCCCCGCAGGCGGACTCCGCCGCGCGCACCGACGGGACCAGCAGCGAGTAGGGCTTCTGGTCCTGGCGCTGCTTGACCCGCGCGAGTTCCGCCATCGCGTCGAGGTTCCGCGCGTCGGCGCCCAGCCCGTAGACGGTCTCGGTGGGGAAGGCCACCACCGCGCCGGCCTGGAGCAGGCGCGCCGCGTAGCGCAGTTTCGACAGGTCCTGGTCCGACCCGTCCAAGCGGAGCACTTCGGTCTTCATGGAACGGAAGGCTTCCCGGTGCGTATCAGCGCCGCCGCAGCGCCCGCGCGGCGATGTCCTTGCGGTAAAACGCGCCTTCGAAGGCGATCTTCGGCGCGGCCTCGTAGGCCCGCGCGAGCGCCGCCTCCAGGCTCGGCGCCGTCGCCGTCACCCCGAAGACCCGCCCGCCGGAGGTGACCACCTGCCCGTCGGCCCGGCGCGCCGTACCGGCGTGGAAGACCGTCACGCCCTCCACGCCGACCTGCCCGTCCGCGTCGAGCCCCGTCACCGGCTTGCCCTTCGCGTACGCGCCCGGATACCCGCCGCTGGCCAGCACCACGCAGACCGCCGGGTCCGGCGAGGTCGCCACGCCGTTCTCGCTCAGCTTGCCCAGCAGGATCTTCTCGATGACGTCCACCAGGTCGTTCGTCATCCGCGGGATCACGCACTGGCACTCCGGGTCGCCGAAGCGGACGTTGTATTCCAGCACCTTCGGACCCTGCTCGGTGATCATCAACCCCGCGTACAGCACCCCCTTGTAGGGGCGCTCCTCGCGGTTCAGCGCGTGCAGGGTGGGGATCAGGATTTCGCGGACGACGCGGTCCTCGACTTCTTCCGTCACCACCGGGGCGGGGGAATAGGCGCCCATCCCGCCGGTGTTGGGACCCTCGTCGTTATCGAACGCGCGCTTGTGGTCCTGCGCGCTGGGCAGCAACGCCAGGGAACGGCCGTCGGTGAGCGCCAGGATGGAAGCCTCTTCGCCTTTGAGGAACTCTTCGATGACCACGCTCGCGCCGGCCTGCCCGAAAGCGCCGTCCACCAGGATCGTCTGGACGGCCGCCGCGGCCTCCTCGCCCGTCTGCGCGATCACCACGCCTTTACCCGCGGCCAGCCCGTCGGCCTTCACCACCAGCGGCCCGCCGTGGTCGCGGCAGTATTGCATCGCCTTTTCGGCGTCGCGGAAGGACTGGAAGTCGGCCGTGGGGATGCCGTTCTTGCGCAGCAGCGTCTTGGTGAAGGTCTTGCTGCCTTCGAGTTCCGCGCCGCGCTGAGGCGGGCCGAAGGCGGCCAGCCCTTCGCTTTCCCAGCGGTCCACGATGCCCGCGCAGAGCGGCGCCTCGGGTCCGACGACCGTCAGGTCGATCCGTTCCCGCCGCGCGAAGCGCAGCAGCCCGTCGAGGTTCTCGGCGCCGAGGTCCACGCACTCGACCGGACCGCACTTCGGCCCGCGCGTGAGCGCGATCCCCGCGTTGCCGGGGGCGCAGTAGAGCTTGGCGACGCGGCCGGACTGGGCGAGCTTCCAGCACAGCGCGTGCTCGCGACCTCCGCCGCCTACGACCAGGATCTTCATGACGGGCTCCAACGAGACGCCGGCTGCCGGCGTTTGGCGGCTCTTACTCTTCCGTCACGAGCGGATTGCGTCAAGGTCGTAACCGCGAATGGAGGGTTGCGCAGGACCGGCGCGGCCGAAGTTATCCACCCGCCTTGCACGGGCTGTGCACGGGTCAGACGAGCCAGTCGGGACGCCGATTACTTATCCATCGAGTAGCGCGTGAGCCTGCCGATCAGATTCGCGGCCACAATTCGATTCATATAATCGCCTTCGGTGCTCCAGTAGGCTTTCAGTGCCGGGAGCAACGGGGCGGCTTCGGGGCCGAGGCGATCAATCCACTTGAGGGCTGCATCGGCAGTTTTACCGGACTCCAGCGCGGTTTGCAGCTCCTTCAGCCGTGGTGAACGGGACTGCCCCCAGAACGCTTGAAGGCCTGCCCACTCCACGCGCGCCTTGGCGAACGCGCAGCGCTCGAAAAAAGTCCGCCTGCTCCTTCAGCAGGCCGGGTTCCGAGCGGCCGGCAACGGCCAGCGGGTACAGGATGGGCAAGGCCACCTCCTCGAACGATTGCCGCTTGCCACTGTGTTCTTTGGCAATGCGAAGGAATTCGCCCCACAATTCCTTTCTACGTTCATCGGGGCGACTCCCCCAGCGCGCCAGCGCGGCCAAGCCCCAGCGACGAACCTCCGCTGGCGGGCCGGCAGCGCTCAAGCCGCGCTGAAGCTCCGCCTCCCGCTTCTCTAGAGCCCCCTTCGCGCCTTGGATTTTTTGGGCCCATTCGTGGCGTTCGTATGGAGTAGCGTTCGTACCCTTCTCGGCCAGCCGTGTCTCGGCCTCCTTTACTTCTCGATTCTGCGCTTCAATCCAGGTTGCATTCGCTTTTAGTAGCGCGTCACGTTTCTGTTCGGCCGCCTCCAGAGTTCGTGTCAGTTCGGCTCCTGTTTCGGCATCGGCGCCGAGAGCTATGGCCTGTGCGGCCATCCCTTGTTGGTATTCCTCGCCGTTCACTAGCAGCTTCACCAAGAGTGGCTTGTAAGGTTTCAGGTCCATCTTCAACTCGGAAAGCCCCAGCAATGCGTAAGCAGACGCCAGATCGTTCTTGGGATTCTTCAGGTAATCGCACATGGGCTCTGCGCCGCGTGGTGACTGCAATGTGCGCAGGAAGGAAAGCGGCTCGAGCATGGCCTCGCCGTCGCCCATACGCCCCCGCGCGAGGACAGCTTCGATCAAATCCGAATCGTCCACCCCCAGTTTCATCGCGCCGAGGAAAAGACACTCCAGATGCTGCGCGCCGATTTTGTCGTCCTGCAGCCATTCGATGAGGTGCTCTTTGAAGGGTTTCAGGTCGCCCACACCGCGTATCACGATCCAATAGGCCGACAGATGCTCATCCGAATACTTGCCGGCCTTCAGGGCCTCCACGAGCCCTTCGGCGCCTTCGTCCAGCCCGCCTGCAGGCAAGCGGCCCAAGCTCTCCCAAAGAAGTTGCAGGGATTTCTCGCCAACCGCCCGTTGAATGGCGGCAACAAAAAGAGGGACCAGGGGTTTCGTGTCGGCATTAAAGGCATGGGCGATGTTCCAAGCGGCGTCGGCACGGTCGGGTTTCAGGTTCTCCAGGATCTTGCGGGCTTGCTCAAGGCCAGTCGTACTCATGGCGTGCAACGCCTTCGCGCTGGCCATGCCCAGTGAACTGCCTGCGTCCGCCTTGGTGAGGAACTGGGCCGCGACGGGTGCGCCTTCATGGGCCTCTGCACGAGTCAGTACGGTAAGCGCCTCGCAGATGGAGTCCTCAGAGTGCTTGCGCCGAGTGGGTCCGCCGTCCTTCAGCCATTCGATCAGGATGGGTAAATAGGGGGCGAGGTCTTCCTTGCTCAGGCCGAGCAACCTGCTCAGTTGGGCTTCTTGGTCCCCACGTAGCAAAGCGGGCAGAAGTTCGGGCGACGGCGCCGCTTCCACGGCGCGGAGTACGCCCGACGAGACTAGTGCGGGAATCAGGATTGCGAGGAGGCTTAAGGGCCAGGCGAGGAACCCGGTTCGTTCATACGAGCCAGTCGCGAGCTTGGAGTTTCGGTGCAAGATAGTCATCAGCGATCCCTTTGGCGCTAAGAATCCCCGTAATGGCTTCAACCTCGACCTTGCCGCCTTGCCGTTTGAAGGCATCGAACTCACGTTGCCAGGCCTTGGAGCGGAAGCACGGATACTCGCGCATGAACTTCAGGCGCAGGTCCCAACGCTTTTGCCACGAGCTCGTCACGCGAGCGGATTCGACGCGCAGGCAGCGGCTGGCTTCGCCGGCGCGTACGCCGAGAAACCGCACGTCCTGCGTAGCCAGTTGAGGCAGACAAGCGCCCGGATTCAGCCTGCCCCGCTTCAGTACGGAAAAGATGAAGTAGCCCCACAAGTCGTTGTCGGCCAGCACGTAAACGGGCAACTTGAATTCGTCGCTCAACCGGTGCAAGAACCGTCGCGCGCGCGCACGCGGCACACCCGAGGAGCAGACCTGGATAAGGTTCAAGCGTTCCCAGGCGCGGGCCCGATTCAGCCTTAACGCAATAGACGCTTTCTCCACACACAGGACGCCTTGGGCTCCCGTGCCGAACAGTTTCAAACCGTCGGGTTCGACCCAAACCGGCAATTGTTGAGGCTTGCCTCTCTTTTTGCCGAGCCATTGGCGCGGTTTGCCGTGCGCGCACCATTCCAGCGGCCCGATCACTTCGGCGTTGGCATCCAAGTACGTCTCCGACTCGAAGATGTCCGCAAAGGCCTCAAGTTCACCATCATGAAATCGTGCATCGACCGCTTGGGCCAGGTGCCGGATGCCATCGGAGTAGAGGTACGTAGCGCAAGCGAAGGATGCATGGTGCTGTCGCCAATTCGGATCAAAGAGCGTGCGAGTGGGATGCTTCGGTGAGTTACGCTTGAAACGGCTCACGCCCCGAAGACCTTCGCCAGCGGCAGTTCCCAGCCCGGCAGCAGCGCCTCGTCGCGCAGCGTGCCGCTGGCTTGGAGGACCTCGACCGGCTGATCCTTCCGGTAGACGTGCACGGTCTGCGTGCGGGGATCGACGATCCAGGCCACTTGAACGCCGGCCTTCAGGTATTGCTGAACCTTATCCACGACCGCGCTGAAGCGGTCGCTCGGGGAAATGATTTCGACGACCAGCGCCGGGGCGATCTTCAAGAATCCGTCCGCCAACCCTCCAGCGGGCACTTGGTCTTGCGTGTAATAGGCCACATCCGGCGCTCGAACGGTGTCGGGATCCCGAGCCAGGTAGAGCCCGGTTTCTGCCGCTAGAATTCGACCCAGGTTATTGCGGGCCACGAATCCGTATAACTCGCCGAGAATTAGTCCCGCAATTTCGCCGTGCCTGCCGCCCGAAGGACTCAAGAGCACAACCCTCCCCTCGATCAACTCACAGCGCCCCCATTCGGGGTGTTCGGCGAGTTCCTCGCCGGTCACGAGCCGGTCGGTGGGCGGATTGAAGCGTTTCGATTCGGCCGTCAGTCCCATAGTGACCCTACTTTAATGTCGCCTGGCCCCAGGTAAACGATAATCGGTCCGTATCTGGCCCCTCAAAAACCTCCGTGCCCTCTGTGTCTCCGTGGTGAGCCGTTTCCTGCCGTTCATTCCGCATTCCGCAATCCGAATTCCGCATTGAGATCACTCGCCCGGAATCTCCACCTGCCCGGGGCGCTTGGCCGGCTCGATCAAGCCCTCCCACGGGCTGGAGGCCGTCGCGTAGAGCTTCTTCGGTATGCGCCCGCTGCGCGCGGCGAGGAAACCGGCTTCGCAGGCCAGGCCCATCGCGCGCGCCATCTTCACCGGGTCCTTCGCCAGCGCCACGCCGGTGTTGAGCAGCACGCCTTCGGCGCCGAGTTCCATCGCCAGGTTCACGTCGCTGGCCGTGCCGACGCCGGCGTCCACGATCACCGGGACCTTGATCGTCTCCAGGATGATCCGGATGTTGTTGGGGTTCAGGATCCCCTGCCCGCTGCCGATGGGGCTCCCGGCCGGCATCACGCTCGCCGCGCCGGCCGCTTCGATGCGCCGCGCCATCGCCGGATCGTCGCTGGTGTAGCAGAGCACCGCGAAGCCGTCCTTGGCCAGCGTCTCGCAAGCCTGGAGCGTGCCGAGCGGGTCCGGGAGGAGCGTCTTTTTGTCGGCGAGGACCTCCAGCTTGACCCACTCCACGTCCAGCGCCTCGCGCGCCAGCCGCGCGCTGCGCACCGCGTCCTCGGCGTTGAAGCAGCCGGCCGTGTTGGGCAGCAGGATGTACTTCTTGGGGTCGATGAAATCGAGCAGCGCCTCGGCGTGCTTCTGGCCCATCTCGACGCGCCGCACGGCGACGGTGACCGCGTGGCAGCCGCTCGCTTCGAGGCTCTCCCGCATCGACTCGAGCGTCGGGTACTTGCCGGTGCCGAGGACCAGCCGCGAGCGGAGCGTGTAGGGGCCGACTTTGAAGGACGTGTAGGATTCGGACATGGCCCACTCCCCGATGTGACCTGTAATCTGTGTTCTGTAATCAGTAATCAGTCAGGATAGCTTCCAGTGAACAATGTTCAATGAGCGTTAAGGGGTGAGCAATTCTTACAGAATACAGAATACAGAATACAGAATACAGCCGCCTACCCCCCGCCCACGAACGTCACCACCTCCACCTGATCCCCTTCGCGGAGCACCTTCGCCTCCCATTCCTTCTTAATCACCAGTTCCTTGTTCACTTCGACGGCCACGCGCTTGGCGCCGGTCCCGAGTTTTTCGAGCAATTGCGCGACGTTGCTGCCCTCGGGCAGGTCCAGCGGCTTGCCGTTCACGTGCAGGGTCATGGGCGTTTCCAACGATAGGCCTGTCCCTGGCATTCTATTCCGCATTCCTCATTCCGCATTCCGCATTTGAGCCGCGGCTCAATCCGAAATCCGCAATCCGAAATCCGAAATCTCGTTACACTTTCCCCATGCCCGACGCGCCCATCAAGGTCCTGCACCTCGCCGCCGCCGACAGCATGCTCTTTCCGATCCTCCGTGACCAGCTCGTCTACCTGCGCGAGCACGGCTACGACGTCCATACCGCCAGCATCGACGGCCCGCTCGCGCGCCGCCTGCACGAAGAAGACCGCTTCCCCTGGACCGCGTTGCCCCTGACGCGCTCGGTCACGCCCTGGCGGGATTGGAAGGCCGTGCGCTTCATCGAGAGCCTTTGCCGCGAGCAGCGCTTTCAGATCGTCCATACGCATACGCCCAAGGGAAACCTCGTCGGCCTCTGGGGCGCGCGCCGCGCGCAGGCCCCGATCGTGCTCCAGACGCTCCACGGCTTCTACTTTCACGACCTGATGCCCTGGTGGAAGCGGCGCGTCTGGATCGCCCTCGAACGGCTCAACGCGCGGCGCAGCGACCACGTGCTCTGCCAGAACCCCGAAGACGTCGAGACGGCTCTGCGCGAGGGCATCGCCGCCGAAGGGCACATCTCTCTCCTCGGCAACGGCATCGACCTCGCGCGCTTCGTGCGCGTCTTTCCCGACGCGGCCGCGCGCCGAGCGTACCGACAAACCATCGGCGTGCCGCCGGACGCCGTGCTCGTCGGCATGTGCGGGCGCTTCGTCGCCGAGAAGGGCTTTCCGGAATTTCTCGAAGCCGGCCGGAGCCTGCTGGAGCGGCACCCCGCGCTGCACCTGCTCGTCGTCGGGCACAAGCTCGAGAGCGAACGTCCCGGCGACGTCTGCGATCCGGCATCCTTCGGCGTGCCGCCCGGGCGCCTCACGGTGCTCGCCAATCGCGACGACATGCCGCAGCTCTACGCGAGCATGGACGTGCATGTGCTCCCGTCGCACCGCGAAGGTTTCCCGCGCGTGCTGATGGAAGGCGCCGCCGCGGGCCTCCCGCAGGTCGCGACCGAGATCCGCGGCTGCCGCCAGACCATCGCAGACGGCGTGACGGGCTACCTCGTGCCGGTCCGCGATCCGGCGGCGCTCGCCGAGCGCCTCGGGAAACTGCTGGCCGACGCCGAACTGCGCCGCAAAATGGGCGGGGCCGCGCGCGCGAAGGCGGAACGCGAGTTCGACCAGCGCCTGGTCTTCGAAAAGGTCGCGGCATGTTACGAGCGCCTCAGCGCCGCCAAGCTGCCGCTGAAAGGATCCGCATGAGAATCGAGCGCCTGCCGAACAACCCTATCATCGTGCCCGAGATGGACGCGCGGATGGAGTCGAACATCAACGGGCCGTCGCTGATCCGGGTCCCCGACTGGCTGCCCAATCCGCTGGGCCGCTACTACCTTTATTTCGCGCATCACCGCGGGTCCTACATCCGCCTCGCGTACGCCAACGAGCTGGCCGGCCCCTGGAAGACGCACGAGCCCGGCACCCTGCAACTCGAACAGACGCCCATGCGCGGCCACATCGCCTCGCCCGACGTTCACCTCGACGAGGCCGAGAAGCGCATCCGCATGTACTACCACGGGCCGGTGAAAGGCGCGCCGCACCAGCAGACCGGCGTCGCCTTCTCGCCCGACGGCATCCATTTCGAGCCCGCCTCGAAGCCGTACGCCTGGGCCTATTTCCGCGTCTTCCGGTATCTCGGCGGCTGGTACGCGCTCTCCATGGCCTACGAGCGCCACCAGGACGAGACCGGCAACCCCGGGCGCTGGCACCGCAGCCCCGACGGACTGGTCTTCGAAGAGGAAGGCCCGCCGACGGGCCTCGTGCGCATGCGCCATGCCGCGGTGAAGCTCGACGGCGACATGCTCACGGTCTTCTACTCCCGCGCGCTGGACGCGCCCGAACACATCCTCTGCCGCAAGTACGCGCTGGCCCCCGACTGGAAGGACTGGAAGCCGCTGGGCGAAGCCGTCTCGATCCTCAAGCCCGAACTGGACTGGGAAGGCGCCGACTGCGAGCGCGTCGCCTCCAGCTACGGCTGGATCGAACCTCGCGCGTGGCAGCTCCGCGATCCGTGTGTCTTCCGCGAAGCCGGCGCCGATTACCTGGTCTACTCCGTCGCCGGCGAGCACGGCCTCGCCATCGCGAGGCTCTACGACGAATGAAGCCCTGCGAAATGCGGAATGCGAAATTCGGAATTCGGAATGGGAATTATTCGGCGACGGTTATGGCAACGTGGAGCCCTGCGGACTTTCAGCGCTTACAAACCTGGAGTGCGAAAGTGCGTGACCTGTTACCCATTCCGATTTCATTCCGCATTCCGGCCCCGCTCCATATTGACACGTTTCCGCGGCGGACCTACAGTGAGTAAATCGGCCCCGCGGAGCGGCCGGGAAAGGTTCGCGATGGACCCCGAACGCCTGCCGCCGGTCTTCGAGGTGCCGCTCTTTCCGCTGCCCGACGTGGTCCTCTTTCCGGGCATGATTCTCCCGCTGCATATCTTCGAGCCGCGCTACAAGCGCATGCTGAGCGACGCGATGGCCGGCGAACGCCTCATCGCCATGGCGCGGCTCAAGCCCGGCTGGCAGCAAGCCTGCCTGCAGGCGCCCGAGATCTTCGGCATGGTCGGAGTGGGCCGGATCGTCGCGCACCAGAAGCTCCAGGACGGCACCTTCCATATCGCGCTGATGGGCCTCGGCCGCGCGCGCGTCCAGTCCGAAGTGAAGAAAGAGCCCTACCGCGTGGCCACCGTAGCCAGCATCGGAGACCGCCCGGCCGACTCCCCCGAGTCCACGCGCCAGCGCAAGGCCGTTCACGAGAGCCTCGTCGTCTCCGCCGAGTCCCTCATGCGCCGCGTGCTCCGCGAGGACGCCCGCAAGCAGCTTTCGAAGTCGCTCTCCGAGCGCGAGGACGTCGGCGGCGCCGCCGACCTGCTCGCCAGCGTCTTCATCCAGGATCCCGACCAGCGCCAGGACCTCCTGGATACCGTCGATCCCTTGCGCCGCGCGCGCTTCGTCGAGGACGCGCTGGACAAGTTCGCGGCGCAGCTCGAGCCCACGCCCCCGCCGCTCACCGGCCGCCTCGACGACTTCAACAGCAACTGAGTCGCGGTAACCTGTATTCTGTATTCTGTATTCTGTGATCTGTAAGCTGTAGTCAGTGAATGGTAAACAGATCACAGATCACAGATCACAGATCACAGATCACAGATTACAGATTACAGATTACATCCCGAGGATCCCACGGTGGCCCGCAAACCTCGAAAGCGCATTAAGACCGAACAGGATCTGATTCGTTTCGGCGTCTCCATCCCCAAGGGGCTGGCCGAGGACTACGACGCGTTCCTCGTCTCGCACGACAACCTCAACCGCAGCGAAGGCATTCGCGAACTGATCCGCGACCGTCTGGCGCAAGCCGAGTGGGCCTCGGCCAAGGGCGACCTCGTCGCCACCCTGACGATGCGCGTCGAGGCCGGGCGGGCCGAGTTGCAGCGCCGCCTCGCCGAGGTCCGTCGCGAGTTCGGCGCGATGCTCCTTTTCGCCTCCCAGCATCCGCTCAACGAAAAAGAGGAACTGCACCTGCTGGTCCTCCGCGGCCCCGGCCCCAAGCTTCAGCCGTCCGTCGACCGCCTCCTCGCCCAGCGAGGCGTCCTGGCGGGAAAAGTAGTCGTCGTCGGCTCGAGCGGCGGCGCCTGAACCGCTGGCTTCCGGCGCGCGGATTGCTCCCCGGTTACGATAAGCCGCTTCGTGGTGCGGATCGCTACGATATGGCTTGGAGAAAGTGGACTAGTCAGGTAAACTATGTCCGGATTGAGCCTCGATCCATGGCGTTAGCCTTTAATAGCCGACTTCGCTAACGGGAAAGTATGCGCTTCGAGTCGAAAACGGAGGAAATCTCGTTCTAGCAATCTGTTAGGGAACCGTGGCGCGCGTTGACAGCGGCGCGGCGAATGCCTATAAGTCCTTAGCAGTTAGCCACCCTGAGCCAGATCATTGAGGATCTCCGCATGAGTCCGGTGTTGGCCGTTGAGCACGAACTGATGCAGTACAGTACGGCCTTCATGTTGTTGGCCTCGGCTTTCCTGTTGACCCTCGCGCTCCTGACGCTCTCCCGCCTGATCCGCCCGCACCATCCGACGATCGAGAAGCAGATGACGTACGAGTGCGGCGAGGATCCCGTCGGCTCGGGCTGGCTCCGCTTCAACATCCGCTTTTACGTTGTCGCGCTGGTCTTCGTGCTCTTCGACGTGGAACTGGCCTTGGTCTTCCCCATCGCGACGCTCTTCAAGAGCCTCACCGCTTCGGGCGGCGCCGCGGGGGTGGTGGTCTTCGGGGAACTCTTCTTCTTCATCGGGGTGCTCTTCCTGGGGCTCGTGTACATCTGGAAGAAGGGCGACCTGGGCTGGGTGCGGACGTTCCGCGTCCCGGCCGAGCGCGGCATCCGCAGTTGGGAGCAACCCAAGGCGCCGGGGCTTACGCCGTCGTCCGCGAAGCGCCTGAGCTGAAGATAAGCGGCAAGGGCCTTGGCCCGCGCCGCCAGCGGAAAGTTCCTCAAGCGCTCGGAACTCGGGCCTCGGAACTCGGAACTCGGAACTCGGAACTTCTGGAGACCGACCATGGGCATCCTCAACCATAAGTTCGGCGAGAACGACGTGATCTTCACCAACGTCGATACGCTCCTGAACCTGGGCAAGGAGCACTCGCTCTGGTATCTGCTCTTCGCCACCGCCTGCTGCGGGATCGAACTGATGCAGTGGGGCGCGAGCAAGTACGACTCCGACCGCTTCGGGATGATTCCGCGCTCCACGCCGCGCCAAGCCGACCTAATGATCGTCGCCGGAACCATCACGCTCAAGATGGCCAGCCGCGTCAAGCGCCTCTACGAGCAGATGCCCGAGCCCAAGTGGGTCATCAGCATGGGCAGTTGCGCCAACGCCGGCGGGCCCTTCTGCAAGTACAGCTACAGCGTGCTGAAGGGCATCGACAAGTACGTCCCCGTGGACGTCTACGTCCCGGGCTGCCCGCCGCGCCCGGAAGCCCTCATCGACGGCGTCTTCAAACTCCGCGAGGTCATCCACGAGGAGCGGACGCTGCGCAAGCAGGGCAAGACGCCCCCGCCGCGCAAGCCCATCGTCGTCGACGACCCCGGCGCGCTCGATCCCTTCGCGAAGCCCAAGATCGCCGAAAAGATCGAAGCCGCCGCCAAGGAACTGGCGAACAAGAACTAGCCCCTCGGAACTCGGAACTCGGAACTCGGAACTCGGAACGGAAGCATGGACTTCGACCAGATTGTCGCGAAATTGCAGGCCCGCTGGCCCGAGGTGGAGGCGCCCGAGGTCGCCAACGGCGAGCGGGTCGTGCTCATTCCGCCCGCGAAGAACCTCGAAATCCTGCGCTTCCTGAAAGAGGACCCGGAGCTGTCCTTCGACAGCCTGATGACCGTGGGCGGCGCCGACAACGGCTGGACGCTCTGGGTCGTCTACCCGCTCCACAGCTTCAAGCACCTGCATAAGCTCCTGGTCAAGGCGGTGCTCGAACGCGAGGCCCCGAGCCTGGACAGCGTCGTCGGACTGTGGGGCGCGGCGGACTTCTTCGAGCGCGAGGCCTTCGACCTCTTCGGCATCGAGTTCCGCGGGCATCCCGACCTGCGCCGGATCCTCAACCCGCCGGATTGGGAAGGGTTCCCCTGCCGCAAGGACTTCGAGTATCCCAAGGAATATCAGGGCATCCCGACCACGCGCCTGCACCAGTTTTTCGCCTCGCAGGTGAAGCACGAGATCGCCGCGCGCGAAGAGGATGAAAAGAAGCTGGTCGAGAAGCTCACCGCCGAGGTCAAGAAAGAGATGGCGGAAGAGGCCAAGAAGCAGAAGGCCGCCGCGGCGGCGGCCGCGAAGGATGGCGGCGCGGAAGAGAAGAAGGAAGAATAGCCCCGCGCGGCAGGGCAGGTTCGTACCGCGGGCGTCTCGCCCGCTCCGTTCGTCAGGCAGGCTCGACGCAGAGGAAGCGACATGTCCGAAGCCCAGTCCGTCCTGAATCCCGGCGCCGCCAAGCCGCGCGTCCACGCCGAGGAGATGGTCCTTTCGATGGGTCCGCACCACCCGTCCACCCACGGCGTGCTGCGCCTGGAGGTCGTGACCGACGGCGAAGTCGTCGTCAGCGCGCGCCCCGACATCGGCTACCTGCACCGCGCCATCGAGAAGATCGGCGAGTACATCGACTACCGGCAGTTCATGCCCTACACCGACCGCGTCGACTATCTCTGCTCGATGAACTCCAACTACGCCTACGCGCTCGGCGTCGAGGCGTTGGGCGGCTACAAGGTTCCCCTGCGCGCCGAACTGCTCCGCGTGCTCTGCGCCGAACTCAACCGCATCAGCAGCCACATGATCTGCATCGGCGCGCTGGCCATGGACATGGGCGCGTACACGCCGTTCCTCCACGGCATCTGCCACCGCGAGAAGGTCAACGACCTCTTCGAAGACGTCTGCGGCGCGCGCCTCACCTACAACTACTACACCATCGGCGGCGTCTCCTACGACGCCCCGCCCGGCTTCATCGATAAGGCCGGCCGCTTCGTGGATTACCTCTGGCCCAAGATGGTCGAGTTCAACGACCTGATCACCGGCAACAGCATCTTCCAGGAGCGCCTCTGCGGCGTCGGCGTGGTCAGCCCCGAGGACGCCATCAACTGGGGCCTCGTCGGGCCCAACCTGCGCGGCTCGGGCGTGAAGTGGGACATCCGCCGCAACGAGCCCTACAGCATCTACGATCAACTCGACTTCGACGTGCCCATCGGCGACGGCGGCGACCCCAATGGCTCGAACCCCCAGGGCGTTCTCGGAGACAGCTACGACCGCTACGTCGTGCGCGTGAAGGAGGTCTTCGAGTCGCTCAAGATCCTTAAGCAAGTCGTGGACCGGCTCTACGAGAACGAGAAGCTCCCCGCCGACCACCCCGACCGGCTCTACCAGGCCAAGCTCCCCGCGCGCCTCAAGATCAAGCCCGGCGAAGCCTACACCCGCAGCGAGAACCCGCGCGGCGAGACCGGCTACTACGTCGTTAGCGACGGGACCGATACGCCCCTGCGGCTCAAGATCCGCACCGGCAGCTTCTCGGCCCTGGGCATCTTCGAAAAGGTTACGCGCGGGCTGATGATCGGCGATGTGATCGCCGTCATCGGCAGTTTCGACATCGTGCTCCCGGAGGTGGACCGCTGAGGGCGGTGGCGCCCCCTCTCCCTTTGAGGGAGAGGGTAACCAGTGCACCACGGTGCATCTTTTTTACGCTCTCGCAGGAGGCAAGACGGGGTCGGGCGCGCTCCACGAAGCTCAGATAAGGAGCGGAATATAGCTCGATCCATGGAATGCACCGGAGTGCATCTTTTTTAGGGACTCGTAGACGACCTTTGCGGCGCTCCGGGCGTGGCGCGGCACACGGTGCAACTTTTTTACGCCCCTGGAGAACCACACGTGCGCAAGCTGATGCTTGGTTTCGCCTCGCTGGTCCTGGCCTTTGCCCTGGTCGGCTGCGGGCGCGGGTCGAAGCAGGATGTGATGAAGAAGGCCGAGGGGATCACCAAGAAGGCCGACCTGGAATCCAAGCTGGGCAAGCCCGACAAGTTCGACAAGGCCGGAGTCGGCCCGCTGACGATCGAGACCTGGACCTACAACGCGTCCGACGGCGAGGTGGTCTTCGTCATCACCGGCGACACGGTCGCGCTGAAGGCTTCGGGCAACAAGGAAAAGAAGGAATGACGTTCGCCGCCTGAATGGGCGCGGACTCTACGGGACGAGACCATGCTTCCACTGTACGACTGGCTGATGCACGCGCCCTGGGGCGTCTGGATCATCGACCTGATCCAAACCGTCCTGGGCTGGGTCTGGCTCCATCCGTCGGACCATACCCTGGCGCTTTTGATCGGGGCCTCGATCCCGGTGGTCGTGGTCTTCTTCCTGATCCAGGCCGTGGCCGGCGGGAGCACTTACATCGAACGGAAGGTGGCCGCGGACATCCAGCGCCGTGTCGGCCCCAACCAGTGCAACCCGAGCAACTTCCTGGGCGCGGTCTTCGCCGAAGCCGTCGCGCGCGGGCAGGCCGCCGGGGCCTCCAAGGGCCATCAGTTCTTCGCCAAACTCGCCGCGCCGCTCGTTCCCGTCTTCAAGCTCCTCGACGCGATCCTGGGCCGGATCGCGCCGGGGCTGCTGATCTTCCTCGCCGACGGCATCAAGCTGATCATGAAGGAAGACCTCGTCCCCAGCGCCGCCGACAAGCCCATGTTCAAGCTCGCCCCGGCCATCGTGCTGGCCTCGGCCTTCGCCGCGCTCGCCGCGCTGCCCTACAGCGACGGCTTCTACGTGGCCGACTTCAACATTGGCGTCTTCTACATCGCCGCGATCACCTCCATCGAGGCCATCGGGATCCTGATGGCCGGCTGGGCCAGCAACAACAAGTGGGCGCTCTTGGGCGGCATGCGCAGCGCCGCGCAGATCGTCAGCTACGAGATCCCCGTCGGCCTCGCGCTCCTCACCGGCATCATCCTCAGCGGGACCATGTCGATGCAGGGCATGATCCACCAGCAGTACGGCTTCGAAGGCGTCGGCTGGAGCCAGGGCTGGTGGTGGAACTGGAACGTCTTCGCCAGCCCCTTCATGCTGCTCCTCTTCCCCGTCTACTACCTCGCGGGGCTGGCCGAGTGCAACCGCACGCCGTTCGACATCCCCGAGGCCGAGTCCGAACTCGTCGCCGGCTACCACACCGAGTATTCCGGCATGCGCTTCGCCTTCTTCTTCATGGCCGAGTACGCGATGATGTGCGTCGTCAGCGCCATCGCCGTCACGATCTTCCTGGGCGGCTGGTCCACCGGCATCGGCCCGCTCGAAAACTGGATGATGGTCGCAAAACCGGGGCAACTCATCCCCGGGACCGAGACGGTCGCCGCCGCCCCGGTCTTCGGCTGGCTTGGCGGGCTCGTGCACCTGGTCGCCTTCCTGGTCAAGACCTACCTTCTCGTCTTCGTGATGATGTGGATCCGCTGGACGCTCCCGCGCTTCCGCGTCGACCAGATGATGACGCTCTGCTGGAAGAAGCTGATCCCGCTCTCCCTGGCCTGCATGACCGGCGCGTCGCTGTGGATGCTCGTGCGTCCCTGGATCGTGAGCCAGGAAAACCCGGAGGCCCTGGGTAACCTCACCGCGCTCATCTCGATGGTCCTCTCGCTGGCGATTGGGGGCTTCCTCTTCTGGTGGTTCTTCCTGAAGAAGCTTTCGCCCGACGAACAGCGCGAACGGAAACTGCTGGTCGAAGCCAACATCTCCGCCCAAGGCGGGAAAGGCTTTGCGTAAGCGCAGGGTGCTCGGAACACAGGCCTCGGAACTCGGAACTCGGAACTCGGAACTTCCGCGGAGTACGCGATGATCGATTTCGTCAAAGACATCTACGACGGCGTGAAGTCCTTCATGGTCGGCATGAAGGTCACCGGCGGCTACCTGGGCAAGAACATGGTCATGGAGAACCTCGGCCCCGTCGCCGAAGATATGGCGCCCAATACCGTGACTTGGGACGGCTCGATCGCCACGCGCGGAGAAGTGAAGGTCGCCGACCGCTTCCGCGGGCACCTGCACAACGACATCGAACGCTGCATCGTCTGCCGCAACTGCTCCAAGGCCTGTCCCATCGACTGCTTCTTCATCGACGGGGAGAAGAACGTTTCCAACAAGTTCCGCCCCAGCCGCTTCGACATCGACATCCTCAAGTGCATGTACTGCGGGCTCTGCGTCTTCGCCTGCCCCACCGGCTGCCTCACCATGACCAAGGAATGGTGGGGCTCCCAGCGCGCCGGCACGCCGGCCGAAGGCGGCGGGCGCGAGAACCTGCACGGGCTGCTCCGCGAGTTCGGGGTCGGCTACTTCCCGACCGAGGAGAAGATCGCCGTCGAGAAGGAACGCATCCGCCTGGCCGAAGAGAAGCGCCTCAAGGCCGCCGAGATGGCCGCCAAGAAGGCCGCCGCGGCGAAGGCCGCCGCCGCCGCGAAACCCGCGGCCCCGGCGAAGCCCGCGGTTCCGGCCAAGCCCGTCGCGCCGAAGGCCGAGGATCCTGCGAAGCCTGCGGAAGGCGGCGAAGCGCCTAAAACGGAATAACCTGGCTGCACCTTGTGTGCGCGGAGCTGGCAGACCCGCGCGGCCCGTACATCCTGCGTTGCTTGCACGAGTACGGTAGCCCGCTATAGTCTGCTTGTTCTTCGCATCGTCGGTCCAAGTACCTGCGGATGGGCTCCCTTACGGGAGCCTCGGGAGCCCTCTTAGCGGCGCGCACCATGCTGGCAACCCTGCTGTTCTGGTTCATCATGATCCTGACCGTGGCCTCCGCCGTGATGGTGGTGGTCGCCCGGAACATCCTCCATTCGGCCTTCTCCCTGGCCGTGACCTTTCTCGGCGTGGCGGGGCTTTACATCTTCCTGCACGCGGACTTCCTGGCGGCCGTGCAGCTCATCGTCTACGTGGGCGGGATCATCGTGCTGGTGATGTTCGCGATCATGTTCTCGGCGCATACGCAGGAGGGCACCGTCGAGCCGCCGCGTTCGATCTTGGCCCTCGGCGCCGGGGCGATCGTCGCCGGCGTCGTTTTCGCCGCGCTGGCGATGCTCATCAACCGCCTCCAGGTGCCGTTCCACGAGACCACCCCGCGCGCGCAGTGGCAGAAGCTCGAAGGCCGGCTGTACGTTCTGCAGGGCAACCCCCACGCCCCGGGCGCGGCCGACCAGATCAAGAGCCTCAGCGCCGAGATCGCCGCGCTCAAGAAGCAGGAGGCCTACCGCACCACCGTCAGCGCCAAGCCCGGCGAGTACGCCCTGGGCCACGTGCTGCTGGGCGAGTACCTGCTGCCCTTCGAGGTCGCCTCCATCCTGATCCTCGCCGCCCTCGTCGGCGCGGTCGTCATCGTGCGCAAGGAGACCCGCTGAGTGCCGCTCCCCAGCGCCTTGCCCCTGCCGGCGATCGAGAACCTCCTCTCGGGAGGTCCCGACAACTTATTCAATTACCTCGTCCTCGGCGCGCTGCTCTTTGCCGCCGGCATCTTCGCCATGGTCAGCCGGCGCAATGCGGTCGGGATCCTGATGGGCGTCGAACTGATCCTCAACGCATCCGGGATCAACTTCGTCGCCTTCGCGCGCTTCGGCGGACACGAGACCGGCTTTCACGGCTACGACGGGCAGATCTTCGCGCTCTTTATCATCGTCCTGGCCGCCGCCGAGGCCGCCGTGGCGCTGGCGCTCGTCCTGGCCGTCTTCCAGACCCACCGCACCATCGAGATGGACCGCGTGGACGAGTTGAAGATGTGAGTACGGCAGTCAATGGTCGGAAGGTCAAGTACGCGCTTGGTAGGCTGGACTCTTGGTCTTCGACTACTGTGTTCGACTAGGGACATGAGTACACCATGGGCGATGCGCTGCACCAGGCCATGAGCACCCAGATCCAGGTCCTCACCTGGGCGCCGGTGGTGATTCTATGCCTGCCGCTGCTCACCTTCCTGATCCTGCTGATCGGCGGGCGGAAGATGGACAAGGGCGCCGACTACTTCGCCATCGGGTTGATGGGCCTGGCGTTCCTGGCCTCGGTCCTGCTCTTCTTCGTCAACCTCTCCTATGGCGGCGCGGACCACGCGGGCTGGAGTTCCGCGCAGGCGCGCCCCTTCGTGGCCTCCTTCGACTGGATGCAGTTCGGGAACGTGCGCCTGCCCATGGGCGTGCTGGTGGACAACCTCTCCAGCTTCATGGCCATCGTCGTCACCGGCCTGGCCACGCTGGTGCTGATCTACAGCATCTTCTACATGCACGGCGACTCGATGTACCGGCGCTACTTCGGCTTCATGGGCTTCTTCTGCTTCGCCATGCTGGGCATCGTCTTCAGCAGCAACCTGCTGATGACCTTCATCTTCTGGGAGCTGGTCGGGCTGGGCAGCTACTTCCTGATCGGCTTCTGGTTCCACAAGCCCTCCGTCGCGCGGGACCACCACTACCAGGAATTGAAAGCCTCCTACGCCACGGGCATCGACGAGCGCTACCTCTCGCCGGCCCACGCGCAGAAAAAGGCCTTCGTGATGAACCGCATCGGCGACTTCGGCTTCATCACCGGCGTCTCGCTCTTCCTCGTCACCATGCTCGCCGTGGCCAAGGCCGATCCCTCGACCGGGTTCAACGCCGGGCCGCTGGACTGGACCAACCTCTACGCGGCCAAGGAAGCCAACGCCTTCGCCTCGGTGCAGTTCCAGCTCTTCCGCTTCAGCTTCACCGGAATCGACCTGCTGACCCTGGCCGGCATCCTGACCTTCATGGGCGCGATCGGGAAGTCGGCGCAGTTCCCGCTCCACACCTGGCTCCCCGACGCGATGCAGGGCCCGACGACGGGCAGCTCGATCATCCATGCCGCGACGATGGTCGCCGCGGGCGTGTACCTCACCGCGCGCATCCACCCGCTGCTCACCGAAGGCTCGCTCTTCTTCGTCGCCATGATCGGCGGGATCACCGCGTTCCTGGCCGCGAGCATGGCCATGGTCCAGTGGGACCTCAAGGCGGTCCTCGCCTACAGCACCATCTCGCAGCTCGGCTACATGATGCTCGGCCTGGGCTCGGGCAGCTACACCGCCGGCGTCGCGCACCTCTACACGCACGCCATCTTCAAGTGCATGCTCTTCCTCTGCGCCGGCAGCGTGATCCACGCCTGCCACCACCTGCAGGACATGAACCGCATGGGCGGCCTGCGCAAAAAGATGCCGCTTACCTTCATCGCCACCTGCGCCGGAGTGCTCGCGATCAGCGGCGTGCCTTTATTCAGCGGCTTCTACAGCAAGGACATGATCCTCGCCTCGGCGCTCTCCTCGGCCCTCGATCACGGGCGGCTGCACTGGGCCCCGTACATTCTGGGCCAGCTCACCGCGGCCCTGACGACCTTCTACATGTGCCGCATGCTCTTTTGGAGCTTCTTCGGCACGCCGCGCGACAAGCACGTCCACGAGCACTGCCACGAATCCCCCGCCGTCGCGACCGGCCCGCTGCTGATCCTCGCCGTGCTCTGCCTGGGCTTCTGGTGGAGCGGCACGCTCTTCGGCCACACCGGACAGTTCGCGCCGCTGACGCTGGAGGCCACCGTTCTCGACGCGCACGGCAAGCTCGCCGCGGAACCGGCCGGCTGGATCGACGCGGCGATGGTCTCGCCCGTGCAGCGCGAGGAACTCTCCGCGCTGGCCGCGCAGGGCGAGCACGCCGTCCACGAGCACCACCACCGCCACCACACGGCCCACATCTGGGCCACGGGGCTCTCGCTGCTGGGCGTGCTCCTCGGCGCGGGCCTGGCTTGGGCGATCTACGGGCTGAAGAAGCTCGACCCCGACGAGCTGCTGGCGCGGCATCCGGCGACGCTGGGCCTGGCCTGGCAGCTCTGCGCGCAGCTCTGGTTCTTCGACCGCCTGTACCAGGACGGGATCGTCCCGCTGGCCAAGCGCTTCAACCGCGCCTTCTACGTTTTCGACTTCGGCGTGATCGACCAGACCCTGGTGGACGGCTGGTCGGTGGCGATCCGGATCGTCGCGGGAGCCGCGCGGAACATCGACAACTGGGTGGTGGACAAGTGCGTGGACGCCTTCGGCGTCGTGACGTGGCTGCTCGGCGCCGTCGCGCGGACGCTGCAGGCCGGGCGCATCCAGTATTACGTGGCGCTCACCTTCGGCGCCGTCGCGGTGCTGCTGCTGGCGCTGCTGCTGATCTAGGCTGCCGGCCGGTGTCTGGCCGGGAACGGAGCGGTGAACGATGTACGAGCTGATGGATTGGCCGCTGTTGTCGCTGTACACCTTCGCGCCGGCGCTCGGCGCCCTGGTGCTGCTGCTGGTCCCGTCGCGGCGCGCGGACATCGTCAAGACCATCGCGGCCGCGGCCGCGGCCGTCCCGGCGCTCCTGGGCGTGTACGTCTTCTTCGCCTACAAGGACACCGGCAACATCACGTACTATGAATCGTTCCGCTGGATCGAGGGGCTCAACGTCTACTACCGCCTCGGCATCGACGGGCTCTCCGCCCCGATGATCGTCCTCTCCGGCGTCGTGGGCTTCATCGCGGTCGTGGCGAGCTGGGGCATCGAGAAGCAGGTCAAGGGCTACTTCGCGCTGATCCTGCTCCTGCTCACCGGCATGAACGGCGTCTTCGTCGCGCTCGACTTCTTCCTCTTCTACGTCTTCTGGGAGCTGATGCTCCTGCCGATGTACTTCCTGATCGGCGTCTGGGGCGGCCCCAAGCGCGTCTACGCGGCGATCAAGTTCTTCCTCTACACCATGGCCGGCTCGGTGCTGATGCTCGTCGTCCTGCTGGCCACCTGGTACTGGTCCGACGCCCGCTACCTCGAAGGCGGCGTCGCCGCCAACCGCATCGAGGAAGCCCGGCTGGTGGGGCTCTTGAGCGAAAAGCGCCGCGCGCAGGAAGGCGCCGCCGACGCCGAAGCACGCAAGGCCCTCGACTCGGAGATCCTCGCCCTCAACGCGCAGCGCGGCAAGGTGCGCAGCGACCGCGCCCGCGCGCTGATGACCGTCAACGACCTGCGCGAGGAGATCGTCGAACGCCGCGTCACGGCCCTTTACGACCTGCGCCGCTTCGAGTCCATCGAGCGCGTCGCGGGGGCCGACAAGCGCGCGCTGCTCGCGCGGCACGGCATCGACTGGGCCGGCGATCCGGCGCTGCTCCTGGAAGAGGCCGAGCGGGTGCGTCAGAAGCTCGAAGACCTGCGCCTGGGCGGGAGCAACCTCGATTTCGAAGAGGCCCGCGCCGACGCGCTGAACCCGGTCCGCCTCGAGCGCACCTTCAACCTCACCGAACTCAAGGCGCGCTACCAGCTCTTCATCGGCTCATTTCAGCTCTTCCGCTGGCTGCCCGCCGTCTCGTTCTCCGGCGTGATGTTCCTCTTCCTCTTCGTGGCCTTCGCGATCAAGGTGCCCGTCTTCCCCTTCCACACCTGGCTGCCTTGGGCGCACGTGGAGGCCCCCACGGCCATCTCCGTGATCCTGGCCGGCATCCTGCTCAAGATGGGCGTCTACGGCTTTTTGCGGGTCAGCTACTCGGTCTTCCCCACCGAGGCAATCAACTACGCGGTGCCCTTCGCGGTCCTCGGCGTCATCAACATCCTCTACGGCGCCTGCTGCGCCATGGCGCAGGACGACATGAAGAAGCTCGTCGCCTACAGCTCCGTCAGCCACATGGGCTTCTGCATGCTCGGCATGGCCGCGCTCACGCAGTGGGGCGTCACCGGCTCGATCCTGCAGATGTTTAACCACGGCACTTCGACGAGCATGATGTTCCTTCTGGTCGGCGTGATCTACGACCGCGCCCACCACCGCGACATCAATCGCTTCGGCGGCCTGGCCCAGCAGCTCCCCGTCTACGCGGGCCTGATGACCCTGGCGCTCTTCGCGAGCATGGGCCTGCCGGGCTTGAGCGGGTTCATCAGCGAGGTCCTCGTCTTCCTGGGGGCGTTCCGCTCCAACATGGGCGAGATCAGCACCCCCAACTGGTCCTTCCAGAGCCTCACCATCCTGGCCATGTTTGGCGTCGTGCTCACCGCCGCTTACCTGCTCTGGATGATGCAGCGGGTCTTCTTCGGGCCGCTCAACGAAAAGTACAAGGGCTACGCGGACATGAACGGGCGCGAACTCTTCACCCTCGCCCCGCTGGCCGTGATGGTCATCGCCTTCGGCGTGATGCCGCAGCCGCTCCTGGACCTCACCTCGAAGACCGTCCCCCAGCTCGTCGATTTCGTAAAGAGCAGCAGGGACCTGAAGGACACCGAGGTCCGCGTCATCGCCTCCGACGGGACCGAGGGCGCGCCATACGCCGCCGGCGAGGCGCCCTCCGGCGTGACGGAACAGGCCGCGGACGTCCCGGCGGGCAATGAACCGGCTCCGCGCGACGAGGCCCGCGCGAAGCTGTCCGACGAGCCTGCGCCGCTGGTGGCCGAAGGCGCTCAGGCGCCCGGCCGGGCCAGCCGCGATTGACCTGAAGCGAGCCGGAAAACGAGAACCATGCCGCACGACCTGGCCGAGCTGCTCAACCGCAATGTCCGCGACCTCTGGCTGATCCTGCCCGAGGTCCTGGTGGCGTTGGGCTTCGTCTTCGGGCTCCTTGTCGAGATGCTCCGCAAGCCCGACTCGCTCGCGAGCCGCAAGACCGCCTCCTACATCCTGCTCCTGGGCCTGGTCATGGGCCTCTGGGTCACGCTGAACGAGATGAACGACTACGTCGGCTCGACCCGCCAGGCCGTCCTGATCAAGCAGGAGCCCGTCGGCGTGGACCAGCCCGGCGTGACGGTCCCCAAGACCGTGGCCCGCGACGTGGCGATCACCTACTCGCAGCCCCTCTACAGCGGCATGATCGTCCGCGACAGCTTCGGGACGTTCTTCAAGTTCGTCCTGCTCCTCGGCACGATCCTCTCGGTGCTCCTCGCGCTCAACGCGCGGCAGCTCGAGGGTCCCAACCAGGGCGAGTTCATCCTGCTCCTGGGCGCGACCTGCCTGGGCGGCATGTTCCTGGCCAGTTCCACGAACCTGCTGATGCTTTATCTTTCCCTGGAGTCGCTCTCGATCCTCAGCTACGTCATGGCCGGCTTCCTGCCCGGCGACCGGCGTTCCGCCGAGGCCGGCATCAAGTACGTCATGTACGGCGCGATGGCCAGCGGGATCATGATCTTCGGCTTCTCGTACCTCTATGGGCTCACCGGCACCCTGGATCTTGCCGAGATCGCCGCGAAGTTCCGCGACCTGGAAGGCAACTACGGCGGGCATACGCGCGGCGCGCTGACGGCGGTTCTGGCGCTGGTCTTCTCGGGGCTGCTCTACAAGATCGCCGCGGTGCCGTTTCATTACTGGTCGCCGGACGTCTACGAAGGCTCGCCCACGGCCGCCACCGGCTTCTTCAGCGTCGTGCCCAAGGCCGCCGGCTTCGCCGTGCTGTTGCGCGTGCTGGCCGAGTTCTTCCCGCTGGGCGACTTGAGCGACGCGGGGCTGAACTTCCAGGGCGCCGAGAAGGTCTTCGGCGTGCTCGCCGTCCTGACCATGACCATGGGCAACCTGGCCGCGCTCGGGCAGTCCAACGCCAAGCGCATGCTCGCCTACAGCTCCATCGCCCACGCCGGTTACATGCTCGCCGGCTTCGCCGCGCTCGACGACGCCACCGGCCCCGCCGCGGTGCTCTACTATCTCGTCGTCTACCTTGTCATGAACCTCGGCGCGTTCCTCGTCATCGTCGCCTTGGAGAACCTCCGCGGCAGCGCCGAACTGCACGCCCTGCGCGGCGCGATCCGCAGCGAACCCATGCTGGGCACCGCCCTGGTGATCTTCCTCTTCAGCCTCGTGGGCATGCCCCCGCTCGCCGGCTTCATCGGCAAGTACCTGATCATGTACAAGCTCGCCGGCGCCGGAAACTGGGGCTTGATCGTGATCATGGGCGTCAACAGCGTGATCAGCCTCTTCTACTACATGCGCCTGGCCAAAGCCGTCGCCATCGACGCGCCCGAGGACGCGCACGTCAGCGGCGAGCAGAACCCCTTCGTGCTCCGCTTCATTGCCGTTGGCCACGTCGTCGCGCTGCTGGTGCTCTTCGTCTACTTCGAGCCCCTTATGCGCCTCTGCCGCCAGGTCCTCGAGCCGCTCCTGAAGACGATCTAGTTGTGGCGCCGCCGTCCCGGCGGCTGTTCTTCGTACCGCGGGCGTCCCGCCCGCTAGTTCCTGCGAGCAAGCGAGACGCCCGCGATACGCTTGAGGCGCCGCATCCATTCCGTATTTTCAACTCCGCATTTCTCCATGTCCTCCGTGCCCTCTGTGGTTAAAAATTCTCGCGTGAACTTCCCGCTTCCCATCCTGCGCGGCACGCTGCTCCGCCGCTACAAACGCTTCCTCGCCGACGTGGAGCTTGAATCGGGCGCCCTCGTCGTCGCGCACTGCCCCAACAGCGGGAGCATGAAAACCTGCGCCGAACCCGGCCGGCCGGTGCTCCTCTCCGACCACGGCCCCGGCACGCCGCGCAAGCTGCGCTACACGTGGGAGGCCATCCGCATGGGCCGCGCATGGGTCGGCGTCAACACGCTGAAGCCCAACCGCGTCGTCCACGAAGCCGTCGCCGCCGGCAAGATTCCTGAACTGGCCGGCTACGCGGAGCACGCGCGCGAGGTCGTCTACGGCGCGCGCGGGCGCAGCCGCATCGACGTGCTCCTGAGCGGCCACCGCGCGCGCCCGGACTGTTACGTCGAGGTGAAGAACACGACCATGCGGGTGGGGGAGGGGAGCCTCTTCCCCGACGCGGTCACCGAACGCGGGCGCAAGCACCTGGAGGACCTCGCGCGCGAAGTCCGCCGCGGCCGGCGCGCTCTGATCTTCTTCTTCGTCGGGCGCGCGGACTGCGCGTGGATGGGTCCGGCCGACGCGATCGATCCCGCCTACGGCCGCGCCCTGCGCCGCGCCGTTAAGGCCGGCGTCGAACCGCTCGCGTACCAGGCGCGCGTCACGCCACGCGGCATCGCGCTAGTCCGCCGCGTCGAGGTCAGGCTTTGAAGCTCCGCCAAGTCCGCGCCTCACGCCGCGCGCAGCGCGGCGCTCGCCATCCAGATCCCGAGGCCCAGCAGGAAGACGTTGACCAGGCGCGCGAAGGCCTTTGCGGGGATGTAGCCGTCCATGTACAACCCGGCCCGCGAGCCCAGCCATGCGAAGGGCAGCAGGCAGATGCCCGTCAGCGCCCACGCCGGCGGCAGCAGGCCTTGCCACGCGTAATTGCCCGTGCGTACCAGGAGCGAGATCAGGAACACGGCGTTGAGCGTGACCTTGAAGCGCCCGCGCTCGATCCCGCTCGCGATGAGATAGCCCGCCAGGAGCGGTCCGACCATCCCCACCGCGCCGCCCAGGATCCCGCTCAAGCCCCCCACGACCAGGCTGGCCGGGCGCGAGAAGTCTCCCGCGAGCGGCGCGGGCCGGTCTTCCGCCTCGGCCGGGGGCTCATGGTCGCCGGTTGGCGCCTGGGAATCGCGCCTGGCCCAAGGGTTCAATTGCCACGCGCCGATCGCGAAGAGGATCGCGCCCACCGCCAGTTGGATCCGCCAGAGCGGCCAGTCGCGGAGCGCAAGCACGCCCAGCGGCGTGGTCAGCAGCAGCGGCGCGCCCAGCCAGGCCGTGCGCCGGAGATCCAGGTGCCGGCGGTAGCGCCAGAGCACCTCGCCCACCGTCGCGAAGCACGCGATGGTCAGGCACGGGATGGCGTAGGTTCCGATCCGTTCGTGGGACAGCAGCAGCGGTACGGCGACCAGCGCCATGCCGAAGCCCGTCAGGCCTTGGACGAACGAAGCGAAAAAGGTGACGCCCACGGCAAACCAGAACCAGGACGCGAGCAAGAAATCCACGCGGCGCGAGCGCCCCTTTCATGGGGTCAGGAGGGGATGAAGCCGGAGTGAAAGCCATCATTATTGTACCGCACGGCACGGGAAGCGGGATAAAAGGCAAAACGATAACAGGAATCCTGAAAACCCTGTAGGAGAACTCAAGGTGCAATGCTGTAGTATGTGCCTCCTGAAGGTTTTGCCATAAGCCTTTATTGGGCCAGAATCTTCAGATTCCTGCACAAGTAAGTTGACAGGAATGTAAGGACTGGCTAAAAGATTGCGTTTCTGGGATGGTCTGCGGCGCGGCCCACTGCGGGTCCGGGCAAGATGCCCTCGTAACTCACGCAAAGCCGGCATGAGCCCTTCAGTGATTAGGATTGAAGCGCTGGTCGTGGAGGTGCTTCCCGGCGGGTCGTACGGCGTGGAACTCCCGAACGGCCAGAGCGTAACGGCTCGGGTCTCGGGCCAGTTGCGAATGAATTACGTGCGCATCGACGTGGGGGATCGGGTGACGGTGGAAATGTCGCCTGTGGACTCGACGAAGGTGCGGATCATTTTCAAGGCGACGTGAATTCCGCGCCCGCGGCAACAGAGGACACAGTGGCATGAAAGTCCGGAGATCGGTGAAGCGCAGGTGCGAGAGCTGCAAGATCGTGCGCCGCAAGGGCCGCTTGTACGTAATCTGCGATAAAGAACCCCGCCACAAGATGCGCCAGGGTTAAGCCCCGCCGGGGCGCGAAGCGGCCAGGCAGCGCCGGCTTCGCGGCGACCCGCGGAAAAGGAGAGGTTGTCGGTATGCCTCGTTTGATGGGCGTTGACATTCCGAATGACAAGCGCATCGAAATTTCGCTGCGCTACATCTACGGCATCGGGCCGTTCCGCTCCCGGCAGATCTGCCAGGGCTGCAACATCCCGCCCGAGACTCGCGCGCGGGACCTGAAGGACGACGAACTGGCGCGTATCGCCTCGTTCATCGACACGACCTTCAACGAGGAGAACCTCGTCGAGGGCAAGGTGGGGCGTTCGGGGCCCGTGGAGGGCGCGCTGCGCCGCCGCGTGCAGCAGAACGTGCAGCGCCTCAAGAAGATCAACAGTTACCGGGGCATGCGGCACATCCGCGGGCTGCCGGTCCGCGGGCAGCGCACCAAGACCAATGCCCGCACCCGCAAGGGCAAGCGCAAGACCGTGGCCGTGAAGGTCTCGGTGAAGGCGATGCGCTGAGGTCCCGCGGGGCCGATGAACCGGGAGCGCCAACATGGCCAGGACGTACCGCAAGAAAAAGATCAAGCGCAGCGTTTCGCGCGGCGTCGCCCACGTGCAGGCGACGTTCAACAACACGATCATCACGATCACCGACCCCAACGGCGACGTCGTCTGCTGGGATTCGGCCGGCACGGTGAAGTTCAAGGGCGCGCGCAAGAGCACCCCGTTCGCCGCGCAGCGCACCGCCGAGGCCGCCGCCGAAAAGGCGATCAAGATGGGCATGAAAGAGATCGAAGTGCGGGTCAAGGGGCCGGGCTCGGGGCGCGAAAGCTCCATCCGCGGGCTCCAGGCCGCCGGGTTGCAGGTGCGCGCCATCGAGGACGTCACGCCGCTGCCGCATAACGGCTGCCGTCCGCGCAAGCGCCGCCGCGTCTAGAATCCGCCCAGGAACGCAGCGCCAGAGGGGGTTTCGGGAAACTCATGGCTCGTTACACCGGACCGAAGTGCAAGCTCGCCCGACGCATCGGCATGAACCTCGAGCTGAAGGGCCGCCGCCTGGAAGCCGAGAAATGCCGCGGGCTGGACATTCCGCCCGGCGGGCGCTTCCGCCGCAGCAAGCTCAGCCCCTACGGCGAGCAGTTGCTGGAAAAGCAGAAGCTCAAGTGGTTCTACGGCGTCCTCGAGCGCCAGTTCCGGCTCTACTTCGCCGAGGCCGCCAAGTCCAAGGGGAATACGGGCGAGACGCTCCTGCTGATCTTCGAGCGGCGCCTGGACAACGTGCTCTTCAAGCTGGGCTGGGCTTCCACCCGCGCGCAGGCGCGCCAGCTCATCAACCACGGCCACGTGGACGTGGGCAGCCGGCGCTGCGACGTGTGCAGCTACCGCGTGAACATCGGCGATACGATCCGGATCCGCTCGAAGGACAAGTCCCAGAAGCTCGTCCGGGTCCAGATCGAAGATGCGCGCGGGCGCCAGATCCCGCCGTGGCTCAGCGGGGACAACGAAAGCCTGACGGCCCGGGTCGTCAACCTGCCCACGCGGGAAGACGTCTCCCTGCCGGTGAACGAGCACCTGATCGTCGAATTGCTGTCGAAGTAGCCGGCGCGTCCGACGTGTCAGGACGCGGGCCGGCGCCGACCGCGCGAGCGGCGGCGGAGCGGCGTGCCCCGGACCCTGTGCCGGGAACGCCAGGGGGCGGGATCGAGAGGCGAGGCGAGGACTTCTATGCGCATCCGCTGGCGTGGCTTTGAACTCCCTACCCAGGTGGCCTTGGAGCAGGATTCGGCGACCCCGAACTTCGGCAAGTTCCTGGTCGAACCGTTCGAGCGCGGGTACGGCGTGACCATCGGCAACTCCCTGCGCCGCGTCCTGATCTCCAGCCTGGAAGGCGGCGCGGTGACCTCCATCCGCGTCTCGGTCACCTCCGCCCAGGACGGGCAGGAGAAGACCACCACCGCCTCCCATGAGTTCATGGCGCTGCCGGGCGTCTACGAGGACGTCACCGACCTCATCCTCAACATCAAGGAGATGCGGCTCAAGATCCACACCGACGAGCCCATCAACTTCAAGATCGACCGCAAGGGCCAGGGGCCCGTCAAGGCCGGCGACATCCAGCACGACGAGCGCTTCGAGATCGTCAACCCCGAACTCGTCCTCTGCAATCTCACCGACGACCAGACCGCCTTCAACATCCAGTTCTCCGCCCGCAAAGGCCGCGGTTATCGCACCGCCGAGGAGAACGCGGCCTCCGAGGCCCCCGTCGGCACCATCCCCGTCGACAGCATCTTCAGCCCCGTGCGCCGGGTCCGCTACAAGGTCGAGAACACCCGCGTCGGGCAGCAGACCGACTTCGACAAGCTGATCCTCGAGATCTGGACGGACGGCACGGTCAGCCCCGAGCTGGCGCTGGTCGAGTCCTCCACGATCCTGCGCAAGCACTTCAACCCCTTCGTGAAGTACTTCGAACTCGGCAAGCAGCTCGAGACCGCGGGCGTCATGGCCGCCGCGCAGCCCGAGATCGGCGAGGACGCGCAGATCCGCGAACTGCGCGAGAAGCTCAAGCTGCCCGTCAGCGTCCTCGACCCGTCCGTCCGCGCCGAGAACTGCCTGGCCGCCGCGAACATCCAGACCCTCGGCGACCTGGTCCGCCACAGCGAGGGCGACCTGCTCAAGATCAAGAACTTCGGCAAGACCTCGATGAAGGAAATCAAGAAGAAGCTGGCCGACATGAGCATGTCCCTCGGGATGGAGATTCCCGAAGAGGCCAACGCGCCCACGTCCTCTTAGGCTAGGAAAGCGGCAGAACGATGCGTCACCTGCGCAGTTCCAACAACTTCAAGCGCGACGCGGCCCACCGGCGCGCGATGATGCGCAATCTCGTGCTCAACCTGATCGAGCATGGGCGCATCCGGACCACCCTGCCCAAGGCCAAGGCCGCCCGCACCCTCGCCGAGAAGCTCATCACCCTCGGCAAGAAAGGCACCCTGCACCACCGCCGGCAGGCCGTCGAGGTGCTTGGCTCCACCGTCGCCGCCAAACGCTGCGTCAAAAAGGTCTTTGGCGAACTCTCGCAGCGTTTCGCCGTCCGCCCAGGCGGCTACACCCGCATCCTCAAGTTGCCCCGCACCATCCGCCAGGCCAAGAGCGACCTGCCCCGCGGCGTCACCAAGCGGAGCAAGTTCTACGGCACCCGTCTCGGCGACAACTCGCCCCTCGTGCTCTGGGAACTCTGCGAGGCCGAAATCACCAAGAAGGAAAAGCCCAAGGGCAAAAAGAAGAAAGCTCCGCGTGCCGAGAAGCCCAAGACCGAAGCCGCCCCCGCCCAGACCGATGCCCCTAAGGCCGAGTGATTACGTTTGACTGGCTGTAGTGCGGCTCGAAAAATTTGCCAGATCCCATTTGTCCACTGAAAACTTGGTGTAATTCCGTTTTCCGCATTCAGCGGGCTTCCGGTTCGTTAATCAGCACGACGATGTGATGGCTGTGGAGCAGCACCCGAGTACCCTCGGGCGGCAGGCTCTTCATGCCGAAGTCGAAGAAGCGGCGGTGGACGAAGAACAGGATCTGTCCGGGCGGCTTGGACGGGATGAGCCGCTTCAGCATGTCAAGTCTCGTGGCCTCGCCCTTCTCGTCGGTCTTGGGGGCTTCTTTCACCACCGCGCGCAGGTAGTACACCAGGCTCTCTTCCTCGCAGCCGACCGTGTAGTAGGTCCTGTCCTCGCCCAGCCAGGGCGAGACGTCCTCGACGACGTACTTGTCGGAGCGGCGCATCAGACCGGGCATGGCCACCGTGGGCAGCATCGTGACGATCAGGATAACGACGAAAGCGCCCAGGGCCATGGAGGTCCAACGGATCCAGGAGGTCAGGCAGGCCAGAGCCCACGGGACGCAGCAGCACGCCATAGCGGTGGCGGAGATGCCCCACAGCGGGACGGGGGAGACCTCGAGCACGTTTGCCCAACGATTGGGGAGTTGCAGGACGCGGGTGGGGATCAGGATGGCCGCGGCCGCCAGCGGGGTGCAAACCAGGACTGCGAGGCCATAGAGCGTGGCCCGGCGGCGCTGGGCCCCTGAGGTCGCCTTGGCTCGCAGCAGAAAATGGGCCGCCAGGCCGGCGCTCACGCACAAAGCCGCCAAGGCCACAAGCAGGAAGGGGCTCGGCTGTTGCCGCCCACGCGGTTGCTCGTGCGGCCCGCAGCCCAGCAGGATCAGGAGTTCGGCGACCAGCAGGACGACGCCCAGCACCGTCCCCTTCCAGAACCGCGAGACCGGCTCCACCTCGTCGCGGATGCGCAGCAGGAGCCGCGCGGTGAGCAGCGCCGCGGCGGGAAAGGCCGGAAGAATGTAGGTGGTCAGCTTGGCCGCGGGAACGCTGAAGAAAAGGACCACCGTGAAAACCCACGCGGCCAGGAAGGCGTCGGAGACGCGGCGGCGCACGGGTTCCGGGGCAGCCGCTGGATCCAGCGGCAGGGGCTCCGGGGCCTGCCGGGACGCGGCGCCCAGCGCGGCGACGAGCCCCAGGGACCAGGGAAAGAAGACGCCGAGGAAGATGTAGAGGAAATACAAGGGCGACTCGGCGTGCATGCGCCCCTCGAAGCGGCCGGCCGTCTCGTGCTTCACCATCTCGAAAAATCGCTCCGTGCCCAAGTGATTCCAGAGGTACAAATACCACCAGAGCGACAAGGCCAGGAGCAGCGCCAGCGCGAGCGGCCAGCGGTTCGGCTTCCAGTACGCCGGCATGCCGTAATAGATGACCGCCAGCACGGCCATCACGGGGCCGGCAACGACGATTTCAGGAAAGGCGCCGGTCAGGAAGGCGGGCTCCTGGCGCGGCCAGACCAGGCCCCAGGCCAGCCCCAGCGCGGTCACGGTCAGCCAGGTCTTGACCCAGAACGTCCCGCCGGGCTGGCGGATGAAGGCCCCCAGGCGGAAGCAGAGGATGAAAACCAGGGGCGTGAGCAGCAGGATCAGCGTCGCGGTGCCCTTGGCCATGAACGCCAGCCCGCCGAAGGCGGCCGCGGCGAGGACCGACGTGCGCCCAGGCAACGGCCAGCGCCCGGTCAGTCCCAGCAGGAGGCAGCCCAGGCCCGCCGCCAGGAGCGTCGAGAAGGTCTCGTCGATGATGCACGCGCGGCTCATCGCGAAGAAAAGCGGCGCGGTGGCGAGGATCAGGCCGGCGAGCCAGGCCGTGGCGTCGCCGTAGAGCCTGCGGCCCGCCCAGACGGTCAGGACCAGCATCAGCGCGCCCATGAAGACCGAGGGCAGGCGCGAGGTGACTTCGTTTGAGCCGCCGAAGGCCAGGTTGCTCAGCGCCACCAGCCAGTAGTAGAGCGGCGGCTTGTTGACGCGCGGCTCGCCGTTGAACTCGGGGATGAGCCAGCTTCCGCCTTCGGCCATGGTCCGGCCCGTCGCCGCGTAGCGCGGCTCGTCGGGATCCAGGAGGGGCATGACGTGGAGCTGGTGGCAGGTGAGGATCACGTAGACGCAGGCCAGGCCGAAGGAGGCCGCCCAGCGCCGGGAACGAGGCCAGCGTGCCGCGCCGGGCGGCTCGTCCGGGTGGCCTGCGGGGGCGAGGTCGTGGGGGTCAAAGGCGCGGCGGCGGCCCGTCAGGAACTGCTGGGTCCTGGCGGCTTCCCCGGCCCGCCGCGGTTCCACTCGCCCTCGAACTCCCCGCCCGCGGTCATCCGGATGGACTTCCGGTCATTCTGGTCGTGGAGCACGATCTCGCGCACGGTTTCGAGCGCGGGCCCGGCCTGCTGGATCAAGGCGGCGGCCTTGCGGCGCGCCTCCAGATCGTCCCGGGCGTCGAAATCGAGCAGAATCTTGAGCACGTACTGGCTCATCGGCCTCGCGTCTCCCTTGGCTGCTGGAACCCACAGTCTCTTAGCGCATTCGGCGGATGCTGGCAACCCGTGTACGCTCCGGGCGGCGCGCGCCAATTGCGTGCTTGGAACTTGAAGGGACGTGGTGGGTGCGCTACTCTTTGAATTGATGCACAAGTTGCACGATGTTTTCGCAGGACCGTAACCAAGCGCATCAAAGATCGGGTCCACATGGCGCAGGGGGCAGGGCATGAACGTCGGGTGCATGAACGTGTGGACCGGGAGGTACCGGTCTATTACAAGTTCCGGCATCTCGATCCGCGGCGCAGGCCGGAGAAGCTGACCTACCAGGGCGTCTCGAAGAACTTTTCGCGCGGCGGGCTCTCGCTGGTCGGACCCCTCCCCGAGGCCGGCTGGATCAGTTCGCTGCTGATGAGCAAGATTCTGCTGGACCTGGAGATCGAATGGCCCGGCGGGCGCAAATTCAAGGCCGCCTGCCGGGCGGCCTGGGTCGAGGCGCGCCCGGGCGGGGAAGGTCAGGCGATGTTCGGCTTGACCTTCACGGACCTGGCTCCGGAACTGCGCCAGGATCTTGAACGATTCATGCAGGAAGGAACCTGAGGCGGGCGCGGCGCTTGAACTTGCGTAACCGGAGCACAAACGGGATAATGCCTGAGTCCATGTCTCGCAAACCGGAAGCAGGCCTCGTCTCGCCTCGTTTGGGCGTGGGAGACTGACGTTCCATGCCCCTCGCGCGCAAGTACGGCATCATCTCGGATATCCACGCCAACTACGCCGCGCTCAAGGTGGCGCTGGATTACCTCCAGCAGGCCGGCGTGGACAAGCTGCTCTGCCTGGGCGACCTCGTCGGATACGGCGCGGAGCCCTTCGAGTGCATCCAGGCCATCAAGGACAAGCCCAACGTCTACTGCATCGCGGGGAACCACGACCGGCAGGTGATCGGCGAAAAGGACCCGCGGATGCGGAAGACCGCGACCAAGGTCCTCGAATGGACCGCCGACAACATCAGCCCGTCCAACGCGCGCTACCTCAAGCAGTTGCCCCAGGGTCTGACCGTCGACGAGAGCTTCATCATGGTCCACGGCTCGCTCGTGGAACGCGACGCCTACATCCTGCATCCGCCCGAGATCTCCAAGAACCTGCACTGCATGATCAACGACTTCGCGGGCATGAAGATCTGCTTCTTCGGCCACACGCACATCCCGATGCTGATCGGGACGAAGGCCGTGATCATGGACTTGCGCGAGACCAAGAGCTTCCAGCTCGACCGCAACGACATCTACCTGATCAATCCCGGTTCGGTCGGGCAGCCGCGCGATAAGTGCCCGCTCGCCGCCTTCGGCATCTTCGACGCCGAGCACTGGACCATGACCTTCGTGCGCCGGCCCTACGACATCCGCCAGGCCCAACGCGCGATCATCGACAGCGGCCTGCCCGAGAAGTTCGCGCGCCGCCTCGCCGTCGGCGTCTGAATCCAATCCAGGTTGAGCGGGTGAACGAGGTACAGAGCCCTGAGAGGTTAGTCGGGCTGTGAGCGCAGAGGCCACCAGGCTCAGCGCGGCCCGGCGCTACGCACTCTTAGGTTTCTTTCGGCTTGGATCGCGCGTCGCGCGGATTCGTTCAGGCGCCGCCTCTGCCCCTCCTCGAGGCGGAGGTGAAACGGCTCAAGGCAAGGGCATTTAGCTCAGATAAGACCGCAGGCTCTAAAGTTCTTCTTCATCCTCGCCAGCTTCGTCGTCCTTCTCTTCGGTCTCAGGCGCCTCTTCCTCGGACTCGTCGAGGTCCGCTTCGGCTTCCTCGACCTCTTCCATATCCGCTTCGGCTTCGAGGTCGGCGCGGATCGGATCCTGTTCCTTGCGCATCGAGGCGTGGCGGAACTTGATCAGGCTGAGGCGATCGGCGGGCGTCGCGTCGCCGGCGGTCGCTAAAGCGGCCTTTTTCGGCATCGGTCGCGGCGGCGGACTGGGGCGCGTGCGCGGCCTTGGCCTTGGCGGCGGCGGTTTCCGGGTTGGAGCGGGATCGGGTTTTCAAGGGGGTCTTGTTCTCGCTTTGGGCCGCCGGCGTTTTGCGGGCCGGAGGTTTAGGTGCCGTTGGCTTCGCCGCTTTCCTGGGCGGCGCGGGTTTCTTGCGTGACGTGCGATGTTTCGAGGCGGCCTTCTTGCGCGCCGGCTGCTTCGTGGCGCGCTTCGCGGGGGCGGCCTTCTTCTTAGCCTTGGACTTGCGCTTGGCGGGCAAGGGCGTTCTCCTGTGCCGCGGACGCGCTCCCCCGCCGGATCGCGCCCAGTTCGTCCTACGTTCCGCGTTGGCGGTTCTGCTTGAACGCATCGAAATCGTCGAACCGCGCGCGCTTGTTGGCGGCCGGCGCGGCGGACGGCTGCGGACGATTGGCCGAAGGCGGCGCCTGCTGCCCCCGCGTCTCCGTCTCCAGCATCCGCATCGCCTCGCGCATCTTGACGATCGCTTCGTTCAGCGCCTCGCGGTACGCCTGATACTGCGGCAACTGCGCCACCTGGGGCGGTTCCTGGAGTTGCTGGAAGAGTGGATGCAGGGCCTTCAAATAGTCCATCCGCGCCTTCTCGTACATCGTCGCGCGGATCTGCTTCTCCGTTTCTTTCAGCTCCTCGGTTCGCTCCTCGATCTCGTTGCGCAGGATTTCCAACTGCTCGAACTTGCTCAGTTGCACGTCGATGGGTGGCAAGGCCATGGCTTCAATCCACTTGCAGGAGAAGACCTCAAATCCTGCGTAGGTGTACCATCGTTCCACAAAACGTGCAACCGGCGGAGCGAAAATCGAGGCCCTGCAAGTTCAGCCTTGTCGTACCGGCCAATCTAACTCAGCCTGCCACAAGACCTTGGTTGGGAAGACCCTTGACGGATACGGAAGTGCCGGTATCACAACTCTTGGAGCCGCCGCGAGACCTACGCATAAGGGAAGCCTGCGTGCGCGATTATCTCTTCGCCGCCATACGTTATGTTCTGCTCGTGGGCTCCGTATTGGCCGTCTTCTGGCTGATCAAGTGGCACAATCGAGTCAAGATCCCCACGGGCGCCGGGTACATGGAACCGGAATACCCGCCAGGCAATTACAGTCTCAAGGCGGATTACAAGAAGGCTTCCGACCTCCTGCCGGGAACCGCGGTGGCCTTCTACATGCCGGATCCCGGTCAGGAAGTGCGCCTGGCTTGGGTGATCGCGCACGAAGGGCAGACCATCTCGATCGAGCCGAAGAAGGGAGAGCGCCGGAAGTACGTCGTCAAAGTGAATAAACAGGAGGCTGCGGTGCAACCCATCACCGGGTTGAGCGCGGCGCTGCCCGAGATCGTCGTGCCCAAGGATTGCGTCTTCCTGCTGGCCAACCAGGCCGGCATCGATTCGCTGAAGTACGGCCCGATCCCTCTGCGCCTGATCAAGGGACGCCTGAACTGAACCGCCCCGGGGTCGCCCATGAAGATCGGCTCCTTGGACGTGACCATTCCTTCGCTGGTGTACGCGGCCCTGGTCGTCGTGCTCGGCGTGGTCAATTTCAAGCTCTACGAGTCCAAAGTCGGCGCGCGCGCGCAGGGACGCCGGATCCATGCGCTCCAGATGAAACTGGCCGACGGCAATCCGCAGAGCTACCAGGAAGGCGCCGAACTGAGCCGTGAGATTCTGGCGGCCGAGCCGCGCTGCGTGCCCGCGCATCTCTGGCTCGCCACGTTTCTCTATCTCCAGCAGAAGTACGAAGAAGCGCAGGAGGAATACGAAGTAGCGGCCGAAATGGAGGCGGCCAGCGCGGAGCAGCGCGCCGAAGCCTGGAGCGGCGCCGCATGCGCGGTCTTTGCGCGATTGGGCGAGGACCGGCGCGAAGCGGGAATCGAGGAAGCCGGCAAGCGCATCGCGAAGGCCCTCCAGGCCAAGGACGACCACCCGGACGCGCTGGTCGCGCAGGGCATCCTGGACCTGTGGAAAAACGAGGACGGTTCCTCCGACAAGGCGCTAAAAACCTTCGAAACGGTCCTGGCGGGCAAAGCGCAGCCCTCGATTCATGGCGCGGCAGCGCTGCACAATGCCCGGGGCGTGGCACTCTCGCGCAAGGGCCAGGGCGCCATGGCCGATGCGGCGTTCGTGGCCGCGGAGTTCGTCAAGCCCGAGTGGAAGGCCCCCGAGGAGAACCGGCGCCTCTCGGTCATCACGAGCCTGATGGAGCCGGATATGCCCCTCGACCGGCGCCAGGCGCTGATCGACAAGTACATCGCCCATACCAAGGATTTCGGCTCCCAGGAAGGCCTGGTGATGAACGCCTTGGCCGTGGGTCTCTGGCAGACCAAGAAAGATCTGAAGACGCGCGATTACGTCGAGAAGGCCTATCCCAAGGCGCTCAAGCTGCTCCGTTCGGCGGTCCAGAAGTATCCCAAGGACCCGCAGGGCTACTGGAACATCGCCGGGCTGTTGCAGGACCGCATCTGGGGCGACGTTCGCGACGCCGAGGATTCCGGCCTGATGGGGCGGGTTGCCGAGGACCTGCGCGATCCCGATTACTACCGGCAAGGCTCCGAGCGCCGCAACCTCTCCGCCGAAGAGGTGGGCGTGATCAACGACCTCAAAGGCCTCTCGCGGCAACTGGGCGATATTCTCGGCACGCTCCTGGAAAAGGTGAAGCTCAAGCCCGAAAAGCGGCTGCGGGCCGAGAAACTGATGTTCTCGGCGCTGGAGCTCCAACTGGTCTGCGAAGCCACGAGCACCGACCGTTCGCGAATCGAGAAGCCCATTCGCGCGCAGGCCGACGCGCTTCTCGAGCACGCCGAACAGGATGCCGAGGCGGTGCGGATCGTGGGCTTCTACGAACTTGGCCAAGGCAGATACCAGACCGCCTTGCGCCACCTCCGCAAGGCCCAGGAACTGGGCGCCAAGGGGCCCGATGTGGCGGCTTTCGTGGAGCAGCTTTCCCGGCCGCCGGTGTTCATGAACATTAGGCCGCGCAAGGGCCACTGGTTCGGCGCCCGTCCGCTCGTCTCGGCGACCGTGCTGGCCGCCAGTTGCCCGGGCCCCGTCAAGCTCGAGCTTACCTACGACGGGAAACCTCAGAACGCCGCGGTCAAGTACGGGACGCAGATCGTGTTCTATCCGGAGGATTCGCTCCTCACCGACGGGTCCCACGAGGTCCGGATCGACGGCGAGGACGCCGCGGGGAATGCGGCCCAGCACGCCTTCAAGGTCTATGTCGACCGCCAGCCCCCGACCGGTTCGGCGACCCTGCAGGAAGGCGCGAACCTGCCCCGGCCGGTCTTCAAGGTCGTCCTGGCCGACGCCGGCGTCGGCGTGGACCTGACCTCGGTGCGTGTCACGCTGAAGTCGATGAGCCCCAAGTCCACGCCGATCAACGCGGACCTGGTCCGCAACGGGGCTTACGAAAAGGACCAGCCGGGCGCCAAGGCCAAGGACGGCGAACGCCTTCCCGGCGAATCGTTCCTCGTCGCTTCGTACCAGGATCTGGCCCCCGGAGCGTATGGGCTGAAGATCGTCTTCTCCGATCTGGCCGGCAACGACCGCACGGTGGACGCGCCGTTCAATTTTGAATAGGAGCCGCCCGTTCGATGAAGTGCCCGCATTGCCAGGGAGAGGTCACGATCAACCACGAGTTCTGCCCGCACTGCGGGCAGCGCATCACCTTGGCGTTCGACCAGATCGCGCAGTCGGTGCACGTCGACGCCGCCTACCGGCGCGGGCGGCAGGTCGAGCAGGCGTTGCGCTATATGATCGTCGCGCTCATCTTCTCGGCGGCGGTAATCACGGGCTTCAACCATCTCTGGGACCGCGAGCTGGAATTCGGCGGCGCCGACCTCCCGGCGCCTGAAGCGCCGCCCGCGGACCTGGGCGAAACGGCCAGCTTGGTTCAGCCCTACCGGGACACTTTCAAGCCGCCCCAGGCGCCGCCTTCTCCACCGCAGGCCTTCGCGCACCGCTTTCTTCCGCTGCGCGATCAGATCCGGAGCCGAAACGGCGCGCGCCCCGAGGTCGCCGATGCCATCGACAACGCGCTGCGCTTCCTGGTCCGCTCTCAGGAAAAGGACGGCTTCTGGGATGTCGACGTCCCGGCCCTGCGCGTCGATAAGGCCCGCGACGAATCCTTCCATTTCAAGTGGGGCAAGGTCGGCGTGACGGCGCTCTGCGTCATGGCCTTTCTGGGCGAGGGCCACGCCTGGTTCCCCGATCCCAAGGGCCAGGTTTCGAAGTATGGCTCCAACGTCCAGCGCGCAGTCAGGTGGCTCACCTCGATCCAGGATTCCGTCAACGGCCGGTTCGGGCCTCCCGAAGGCAATTTCATGTACAACCACGGGCTGGCGACCATCGCCCTCAGCGAGGCGGCGGGGATGAGCGGCGACCTCAACCTCCGCAAGGCCGCCCAGCTCGGCGTAAACCTCATCGAGCGGACCCAAGGACCCTCCGGCGGCTGGGGCTATAAGGACCAGGTCTCCGAGCGGCAGGACACCTCGGTCACGTCCTGGCAGGTCCAGGCGCTGCTGGCCGCGCGCGAGGCCGGGCTGAAGGTCAACCCCGAAGTCCTGGCCAAAGCGCTCGCCTATTACCAGGAAGCGACTGACGCCAAGACCGGCGTGGTGATGTACGACTTCACCGACCGCCAGGTGCGCCCGGATCTCTACGGCGTGGCCCTGATGATCCGGCTGTACCTGGAAGAGCCGCCCTCCACGCCCGAGATCCGGCTCCTGGCCCGCAAGTCCGTCGAGTACCTGCCCGTGGTCAAGAAAGACTGGGGCCGCAGTTGGCGCGAGGGCAAGGTGGCGGGGGTGGACGACAACGACCGCGCGCTGAATTTCGACCCGTATCGCTGGTACTTCGCCAGCCATGGGTTGTTCTTCTACGGCGGCGAACCCTGGTCCACCTACCAGCAGTCCTTGCAGCGGGCGGTGTTGGGTCTGCAGGACGCCGACGGCGCCTGGCGCGCCAACGACATCTGGAGCGTCAAGGCGGGCATCAACTACTCGACCGCGTTGTGCGTGCTGACCCTCCAGGCGTTTCATCGGATTCAGTGACCCCCGCCGCGGTGTACGCGGGAGGGGGGCGGGCGGAGCGCGAGATGAGCGACAAGAGCATCGACCAGGACGAAGGGCTGGGGCCGGACGACGAAGAGTCCCTGGTCCCGCACCTGGGCGGCGACGCCGGCGCGCTGTCTCCCAGCGAGTCCACCATCGTCGCGGTGCCCGTGCTGGAGGACGAGGAAGACGACGAGGATCTCGAAGCCCAGGCCCTGGGCGCCGGCGGGCGGCTCGATCGCCAGGTGGTCGTCCGCGCTCAAGGCGTGCGCCGCGTTTACAAGATGGGGTCCCAGGAGGTCCACGCGCTGCGCGGGGTGGACCTGGAGATCTACACGGGCGAGTACCTCTCGATCATGGGCCCCTCGGGCTCGGGCAAGTCGACCTTCTTCAACATGATCGGCGGGCTGGACAAGCCTTCGGCGGGCAAGGTGTTCATCGACGAGGTGGACATCGCCGCGCTGGATCCCTACGAGCTGGCCTGGCTGCGCTGCCGGAAGATCGGCTACATCTTCCAGAGCTTTAACATCATCCCGGTCATGACCGCGCTCGAGAACGTGACGTTGCCGATGGTCTTCGCGGGGCTGAGCGGCGACGAGGCTCGCGACAGGGGCGCCGAACTGCTGGAACTCGTCGGCCTGGGCACGCGCGTTCACCACAAGCCCTTCGAGTTGTCCGGCGGGCAGCAGCAGCGCGTGGCCATCGCGCGCTCCCTGGCCAACAACCCGGCCATCGTGCTGGCCGACGAACCCACCGGCAACCTGGACCTCAAGACCGGGACGGAGATCATCGAGCTGCTGGAGCGGCTCAAGGAAGAGCGCGGCGTCACGATCATCAGCGCCACGCACGACCATAAGATGCTGCGCGCCTCCGACCGCGTCGTCTGGATCCGCGACGGGCAGGTGGACAAGATCGAACTGCGCGAGAACCTGGACATCAAGGTCGGCACCATCGCCGGCGAAGAGGAGTAAGCGACCCTTGAGCGAGACGCAGGCCCGGCCCGCTTCCGAACGCGCCCGCCCGCGCGACGAGGTCATCGTCCGCACCGAGGGCGTCACCAAGATCTACCGCATGGGCGACAGCGAGGTGCACGCGCTGCGCGGCGTGGACCTGGACATCTACAAGGGCGAGTACCTCTCGATCATGGGCCCCTCCGGCTCCGGGAAGTCCACCCTCTTCAACATGGTCGGAGGGCTCGACAAGCCCTCCGAAGGCCGCGTCTTCATCACCGGCGCCGACGTCGCGAAGCTCGACGCGCTTCAGCTCGCCTGGCTGCGCTGCCGCAAGATCGGGTACATCTTCCAGACCTACAACATCCTCGAGGTCATGACCGCGCTGGAGAACGTGACCCTGCCGATGGTCTTCGCCGGGGTGGAGACGGCCGAGGCGAAAGAACGCGGGATGGAACTGCTCAAGACCGTCGGGCTGGGGGAGCGCTGGGACCACCGGCCCTACCAGCTTTCCGGCGGGCAGCAGCAGCGCGTGGCCATCGCGCGCGCGCTGGCCAACGACCCCGAGATCATCCTGGCCGACGAGCCCACCGCCAACCTGGACACCCGAACCGGCGCCGAGATCATCGACCTGATGTCCAGCCTCAAGGCGCGCCGCCAGGTCACGGTCATCTCCGCGACCCACGACCACAAGATGCTCCAGGCCAGCGACCGCATCGTCTGGATCCGCGACGGCCGCATCGACAAGATCGAACTCGCCGAAAACCTGAACATCGAGGTCGGCAGCATCGACGGGCACCACTGAGAATTGCGGGATCGCGGTATGCGGATTGAACGGCTACGACCGGCATACGCTCGCCCGAGGCGCCGCCTGCAACCTGCTGCAGCTCTTCCGTTCCGCCATTCCGCAATCCGCAAACCGCGGTCCGAAATGGAGACCTGCGTGCGCGGGCCGAACTGGAGGCGCGCCATATGCGCCTGCGCCACGCCCTGATCCTCGCCCTCGCCAGCGCGGCGCTGGCCTCGGTCTTCGTGGCCTTCGACCTGAGCCGCCGCCTGGAGATGCTCGAAGGCGTCGCGCCCGAGACCGTGGCTCCCCTGCGCGAAGCCGGGACGCCCTACCTGATGGTCCTGGTCGCCGTCGGCGTCGCGGACTTGGCCGCCCTGCTTTTGCTTATCGCCGCGTTCCGTGAGGAACGTACCGCCGCGCTGCTCCAGGCCAGCCAGAGCGCCGGGCGCCTGCCCGCCGTGCGGGGCGGCAAGCGCCCGGCGGGGGACGCCGTGGAATCTCCCGGCCCGGCCGAGCCGCCCAAGCCGCCCGAGCCCGAGCGCCAATTCCCCTGGGGCCGCATCGAGCCCTGGTCCTCCTCCAACGCCCGGCCGCTCGGCGAACTCTGGAACCGCGCCTGCGCGGGGCTGTATCAGGCATGCCCGAAGGAGTGGGCCTCCTTCGAGAAGTTCTTCGGCGCCGAGGAATTCGACGCCTCGGGCAGCGTCGCGGCGGTGGACGCCCACGGCAGGCTGCTCGGCGCCGTGCTCGCGCTGCGGCAGCCGGCGTTCGAGGACGAAGGCTACTGGTGGCTGGAGTCTCCGGCGGTGCTCGCGGCCGTCCTCGTCGACCCCGCCGCCCGCCGCAAGGGCATTGGGCGGGCCCTGGTGCAGCACGCCGAATACAAGGCCATCGCCGGCAGCCGCCCGCGTCTATTCGTCGGGGGTCTGGAGAACTTTCCCCACCTGGCGCCCGGCGTGCCCGACCAGGATCACGGCGCGCGCATGTTCTTCACCGCCATGGGCTACCGCGAGATCCGCCGCACCTGCCACATGGAAGCCGACTACCGGACCTACCAGCCGCCCCAGGAGCTGATCGATCGCGAAGAGAACCTGAAAGAGCGCGGCTACCGCTTCGCGCCCGCGGTCACGGAGGACCTCGAGGCCTTCGAGAAGTTCGTCGAAGGTTCCAACCTGAGCCGCAAGGCGCGGCGGATCGAACGCTTTCGCGCCGAGATCGAGCGCTTTTACCTGGTCCGCAAGGACGAAGCGATCGTCGGCTTCATCCAGGTCACGCCCATCGATGAGTATGGGCACTCCGGCATCCACCTGATCTACTTCCTGCGCGAACATCGCGGCGCGGGCCTGGGCAGCGTCCTGCTGGTGAAGGCGCACGAACTGTGGCGCCGCATGGGCGCCAAGGGCGGGTCGATCTGGACGTATCCCGAGGCCGCCGAACGCTTCTATCGCCGGGCCGGCTTCAAGACCGTCCAGGAATGGGTCTGCTACGAGAAGGACTTCTGGCACAGTTGGGCCGATCCGGAGTTTGTCAACCGCTGGCGTTGACAAGGCGGCCGCGCGCGTGCGCCGGATCGCGGGATTTCTTCAAGTTTCAGCGTCGCAAGCCGAGAACGGGGCACGTCACGGAAGCGCGTTGCCCACGTGGAGATGCTGTCTCATGGCAAACGGGACCGGTCGGAACCGGCGTGCTGCTCTTTCACCGTTCACGTCCTTCACCTCTTCCATGCCAACGCGCGAATCCATTTCGGAACTCGGAACTTTCCCCTTGACTTGTAATGACAACATGACATTATGACGTCCATGCCGCTCGACCCCGCCTCGCCCGTTCCGCTCTACCACCAGCTCGCCGCGCTTTTGCGCCGGCAGATGGAGGACGAGCGCTGGGCGCCGGGCCGCAAACTGCCCAGCGAGCATGAACTCTGCCGCGCCTACCGCGTGACGCGCCCCACCGTGCGCCAGGCGCTCGAGGGGCTCGTCCGCGAGGGCCGGCTGGTGAAGCGCCGCGGGCTGGGGACCTTCGTCGCCAGCCCGCCGCCGCCTGTGGGGTTGCTGGCCCTGGCGGGCTCCAGCGAGGTCTTTGCCGCGCGGAAGCTGAAGCTCGTCACGCGGGTTCTGGATCTGCGCCTCTCGGTCGAGGCGCCGCTCGTGGAGGACGAACCGCCGCGCTCGTGGGTGCGCCTGCTGCGCCTGCGCCGGGTCAACGACGTGCCGGCGCTGCTGGAGCGCACGTGGATTCTGGCCGAGGCCGCGCCGGGGCTGGAATCGGCGAACCTGGAGAACCGCTCGCTGTATCGCACCATCGAGGAGCGCTACGGCCTGCGCGTCGAGGGCGGCGTGCAGCGATTCGGCGCCGCGCCCGCGCGCCGGGAGGTGGCCGAGCCGCTGAAGGTCCGCCGCGGCTCGCCGATCCTGCGCGTTGTCCGCCTGCTGGACCTCACCGAACACCCCAATTCGTTTCGCGTCGAACTGTTCGCCGCCGAAGGCCCGTTCGTGCTCGAGGAGCGCGTGCCGGCCCGGGCGGAACTCGTTTCCCGGGATCGGGCCCAAGGAGTCCAGGCATGAGCGCCGCCTACCGCCTCAAACGCCTTTTTAACGTTTCCGGCAAGTGTTTCGACGTAGCCGTCGATCACGGCTTCTTCAACGAGCACCGCTTCCTCGACGGGATCGAGGATCTTGGCGGGGCGGTGGAGTCCCTCGTCGCGGCCGCGCCCGACGCGATCCAGCTCACGGTTGGCCAGGCCGAACTGCTCCAGCGCATCCCCGGCCGGCATAAACCCGCGCTGGTGCTGCGCACGGACGTGGCCAACTGCTATGGGGTGTCCCTGCCGCGGACCCTCTTCAGCCGCTTGATCGGCGATCCCGTCGAGCAGGCGCTGCGCCTGGACGCGGCCTGCGTCGTCGTGAACCTGCTCCTGCTCCCTGGGCAGCCTGAGCTGCACGCCCAGTGCATCGAGAACATCTGCCGGCTCAAGCCGGCCTGCGAGCGCTTCGGGATGCCGCTGATGATCGAGCCGCTGGTGATGCAGGCCAACGAGAAGGGCGGGGGCTACATGGTCGACGGGGACCTGCACAAGATCGTCGCGCTGGTTCGCCAGGCCCGTGAACTCGGCGCCGACCTGATCAAGGCCGATCCCTGCGACGACGCAACGCAGTACCACGAGGTTGTCCGCGCGGCCGGCTGCCCGGTGCTGGTGCGCGGCGGCGGCAAGGCCGCCGAGCGCGAGATCTTCGCGCGCACCGTCGAACTGATGAAGCAGGGCGCCCAAGGCATCGTCTACGGGCGCAATGTGATCCAGCACCCCAAGCCCGCCGCGATCACGCGCGCGTTCATGGCGATCGTGCACGACGGCGCGAGCGTGGAGCGGGCGACCGAGATCGTGAACAAGGTGTGAGGTTTTTCGAAGGAGTCTGCCTGGCATGCGCACTCTTCGCTTCGGCATCGTCGGTTGCGGCCTGATGGGCCGCGAGTTCGCCAGCGCGGTGGCGCGCTGGTGCCACATGCTCGACCTTGACGTGCGCCCCGAACTGGTTGCGCTCTGCGACGCCAATCCGTCGATCTTCGAGTGGTATCGCGCGAACTTCCCGTCGGTCAGGCTGGTGACGGACGATTACAGGAAGCTGCTGGCCTCGCCCGAAGTCGAGGCCGTGTACTGCGCCGTCCCGCACAACCTGCACGCGGAGATCTACGTCGCCGCGATCGAGGCCGGCAAGCACCTGCTCGGCGAAAAGCCCTTCGGGATCGACCGCGCGGCCAACGCGAAGATCCTGGAGGCGATCCGCGCGCACCCCAAGGTCTTCGTGCGCTGCAGCAGCGAGTTCCCTTTCTTTCCCGGCGTGCAGCGCATCGTCAAGGCCGCGCTCGACGGCCGCTTCGGCACGATCCTCGAGGTCGAAGCGGGCCTGCATCACTGCAGCGACATGGACCCTCGGAAGCCGCTCAACTGGAAGCGGGTCGTGAAGTTCAACGGCGAGTACGGCTGCATGGGCGACCTGGGCATGCACACGCTCCACGTCCCGCTGCGGCTGGGCTGGCTGCCGCGCGACGTCCGCGCGATCCTCAGCAAGATCGTCACCGAACGCCCCGACGGCAAGGGCGGGATGGCGCCCTGCGAAACCTGGGATAACGCGATCCTCTTCGGCAACGCCATCGATCCGCGCAACGGGCGAACCTTCCCGATGACCGTCACCGCCAAGCGCATCAGCCCCGGCGACGCGAACACCTGGTACCTGAACGTCCGCGGCACGCGCGCTTCGATGGAGTTCTCCTCGCGCTACCCCAAGTCGCTCCGCACCCTCGACTACGCGCCCGGCGGCGCGCAGGCCTGGAGCGAGGAAGACGTGAACTACGATGCGCCGTTCAAGACGATCACCGGGGGGATCTTCGAGTTCGGCTTCGGCGACAGCATCCTGCAGATGTGGGCGGCCTTCTGCGTGGAACTGGTCCACGGGCCGGGCTCGGTGCCCTTCGGCTGCGTGACGCCGGAGGAGACCGCGGCGCAGCACGCGCTGTTCACCGCGGCCCTGGAATCGCAGAAGACCAACAGCGTCGTATGCCTGGAATAGCGTGGCACATATGAGATCACATCTTTTGTTGCTACTCATGGTCTTAATTCAGCCAATTTATGGCGAGGAAGCAATGGCCGATAGTCAGGAAAGCAAACTCATGACCTGGGAGAGACCTCGTTTTCAAAAAGGCGGGGACGACGCTTGGATAATCTTTGTAATCCTTGGAAAGTTTGAAGAAAAGATGTCGCTTTCTCGTTCTAAGTACCGTTCTGAAGGGGTTCCCAAAGGAGTCGTCGTAACACGACTTTCTCGAGAAAGGGAGCAGGCAGATTTTACGCGCTATGCGGGTTTCGAAACGTTAAAGAAGCTAACCCATTGTGGCGGGTCGGACCTGGTTGAGGGTTTAAGAAACGTTCCGGAATGCTTGGTAGTGTGTGGAAGCGTAAACGACCCAGATAATTTGAACTTCTTGCGTGACACGATTGGATTTGTTGCGTGTGCGCTCGATCATGGCGGAGTCGCAGTATTAGATACGCAAGTCTTGCATCTCTGGAGCGGAGATGATTGGAAAAGGGCATTCTTCGAGTTGCAGCAACCATCGATTTTTCGCCATGTTGTGATTCTCGAGTCCAAGGAGATCGAAGACGCTCAGGATTCTCCCTTGTGGCTACACACCAGAGGAATGAGGAAATTTGGTAGGCCTGATTTGAGCATTAAGGGGGTGACCAAGGATCGACATGAATTGGTTGTCGAAATGCTCAATAGATTTATCGAGGCAGGGGCATTAGGGCACCATATTCCTGAGGGGCAGGAGATAAAAATGAGGGGGCTGCCTCCTGGGATGACCTGTCGCCATCTGGGTAACCTTGATGATCCTGACTTCAATAACAAGCACGTTGAGATCAGCTGGCCTAAAGTGCGTGATGAAATCGAGAAGACTCAAGAGGATCCCAAGGTTCCACAACGCAAGAGAGGGGAGTAGAACACAATGAATCAAATCAAGTGCGGTAACGCTGTCTTCCGGTTCTCCGTCGGCCCCTGGAACATGCACCCGGGCGCCGATCCGTTCGGGCCTCCGGTCCGCAACGAACTCGACTTCCTGGAGAAACTCCGCCTGTTCAAGAAACTGGGCTTCGGCGCGGTTCAGTTTCACGACGACGACGTCTGCCCGGCGGACCTCTCGCCGGCGCTGACGCGGAAGGCCACGCGCGCGATGAAGGCGATCCTGCGCGAGCACGGGCTTGAGCCGGAGTTCGTCGCGCCGCGGCTCTGGGAGGATCCGCGAACCATCGACGGGGGCTGGACCAGCAACGAGCCCAAGCACCGGAAATACGCGCTGGAGCGTTCCCGGCGCGCCATCGACATCGCCAACGAGCTTGGCACGCGCCGGATCGTGCTCTGGCCGGCGCGCGAAGGAACCTACGTCCGCGAGGCCAAGGATCCGTTCGCCAGCTACAAGCGCTACCTCGACTACCTCAACGCGCTCCTCGACTACGACAAGAAGATCGTGATCCTCGGCGAGATGAAGCCGAACGAGCCGATGGACGCGGCGTACCTGCCGACGCCGGGCCATTTCCTGGGCATGGGCGCGCAGACGAAGGATCCGAAGCGCGTGGGAATCCTCATCGAGTCCGCGCACTCCCTGCTCGTCGGCGTCGATCCTTCCGACGACATGGCCTTCGCGCTGGCCGCCGGAAAACTCTGGGGCGTGCACCTCAACGATCAGGACGGCCTGAAGTTCGACGAGGACAAGGCCTTTGGCGCGGTGAACCTCCGCCGCGCCTTCAACCAGGTCTGGGTGCTCGCGCGCGGGGGCTTTGGGCGCAAGGGCGAGTGGGTCGGGCTCGACGTGAAGGCGATGCGCTCGCAGAAGCAGGCGGTGGCCTGGAAGCACCTCGCCAACAGCCTGGCCTTCTTCGAGGCGCTCTGCGGAGTGGTCAAGCGCGTCAACGAGGCGACGGTCTCGAAGCTTCGCGATGCCCGCGACTACGAGGAACTCGAAGCCTATGTCGTGAGGTTGCTGATGGGCGCGCGGAAATGATCTCGGCCGGCCTGCGCCGCCCGCGGGTTACCAGCCCACGAGCCGGTAGCGCGTGACGGTCGCCGCTTCCGGCCGCGCCTTCGGGGTGAGCAGGCTGAAGAGCACGAAGCAGGCGGCGTTCGCCGCGAGCCCCCACAGGCCCGCGTAGACGCCCTGCCACTGGTAGTTCTCGCCGTAGAGCCCCACCGCGAAGAGCACGATCGAGCCGATCAGCGGCCCGGCCAGCGCGCCCCAGCGCGTGGCCCAGCGCAGCCCCAGCAGCGCGGCGACCGCCGGCGGCGCGGCCTGCGCGGCCCAGGCGGCCGAAAAGACGCCTAGTTTCGTCAGCACGTCCGGCTGGCTCAGGGACAGGTAAAGCCCGACCAAGCCCACGGCAACCACCGACGCGCGAATCAGGAGGAGTTGCCGCCGGCCGTCCAGGTGCCCCCACCAGCGCACCACGAAGTCCCGCCCGACCGATGCGCCCACGCTGTGGATCTGGCTCGAGACCGTGGACATCATCGCCGCCAGCCCCGCCGCGGCGACCAGCCCGCCCAGCAGCGGCGGGAAGTGTTCCAGCAGCATCGTGAGCATGATCGTGTCCGTCGCCTCGCGCTCGGTCAGGCCCGGCTTGACCGCCTGGCCCGTGAGGCCCACCAGCAGCGCCGCGCCCATCACCAGCGGGAAGCTCAGCGTCACCCAAAGCGGCCAGAGCCGGATGAAGTTCGCGCTGCGCGGGATGTGCATCTTCAGCCACATCTGCGGCTGCATCGGCCAGCCCAGGCCGACCGAAACGGAAAAGCTGATCAAGTACATCCAGGTCCAGGCGTTCCCAGGGCCGGGCAGGGTGAGCCACTCCCCGCGCTCTTCGCTCAGCTTCGCCAGCGCCTCGCGCGGGCCGCCGCTCGATGCGTAACTCACCGCCAGCGCGCCCACGACCAGCCCGGCCAGGAGCAGCACGCCCTGCAGCGTGTCCGTCCACGCCACGGCCCGCAGCCCGCCCATGAAGACGTAGGTGATCATCAGCAGGTACACGGCGGTGGTTCCCACCTTGAAGCTGATGCGGTCTCCCGTCGCGATCTTGAGCAGGTAGGCGATGCCGATGATCTGAGCCTGGATGTACGGGATCAGCGTGGCGATCAGCAGCGCCGCCAGGACCGTGCCCACCGTCTTGCTGCCGTAGAAGTCCGCGAAGGTGTCCGCCGGGGTCATGTGCCCGAAGGTCCGCCCGAGCTTCCACGTGCGCACCGCGAAGAGGATCCAGTAGAGCGCCGAGACGCCGATGTACATCCCCGTGATCGCGACGTAACCGCCCAGGCCGGTGCGGTAGATCGTTCCCGGGAAGCCCAGGAACGTCAGCGCGCTGTACTGCGTGGCCATCAGCGTCATGGCCGCCACCAGCCAGCCCATGCCGCGCCCGCCGACCACGTAGCCTTCGGGATCCGAAGAGGGAAAATAACGCCACGCCACCAACCCCACGATCAGCGTCGAGGCGAAGTAGACCCCGAGCACCACCATCGAGCCGCCATGGCCGAGCCAGAACTCCATGTCTTGAACTCCCTCAGGCCGCGTCTTGCGGAGGGCGCGGCGACTCCGGCAGCTTCCAGGCCGCGTCGTCCCGCCAGTGCCCGCGTACCCAGAGCAGCGTGTTGGCGGCTATCAGCAGCGGCAACACAACCGCGACGGCCCAGACGGAGAGGGGAATCCCCAACGGCCAGAGGTCCGCGCGGTTCCAGAGCCAGCCGCCGGGAAGAAAATAGGCCAGAATCAACGCCACATGGACGCCGGCGTGCGCCGAGTGGCGGAAGGGCATCCTTAAGCTTTGGGGCGATTCTTCCTGCGGAATGGCTGCATCGGAGGCGTTGCCCGTCCGTGCCTGCAAAGCCGGGTTGATGCGAGAGGAGGATGATTTTTCCTTGCTCATGGATGGCATCTTATATGTAGTATGCAACATACTACATGGATGTCTACCGAATTCTGAACTGATTGACCGTAAGGTCAGGCCTCATGGCTGCGAATGATTCCAAAGCTATGAAATAAGGGTGGCCTTTGGTGCGTCTATCAGTTGGTGGGAGATGAGTTCGCGCGAGTTTCATTTGTAAGTTGTTTAACTGTATTAAGATAGTTATTATGGTCGCGACGTGCAGCGGTTCCGTTGACTAGTTTGGAAAATATGAGATACTTATTGTGCAATGAGAGCAGGAGACGCGAGACGAGCAGTCGTTCTTTGGCATCCTGAGTCGCGCATCGCATCCCTTCGCTGTTCTCCCTAAAAGGAACGCAGACCTAGCGTTTATCGCTCGTCAGGCGCTGACGGGCGGGGCAAGTTCTCATTGGAGTCCGGGCGCGGGAGGTTTGCGAAGGAGATCGCTGAGCGCGACCAGGCGGAGCCTACGCCACGGGAAGGGATCCTTCATGAGCGGAAGTCAACTCTTCGGCGAGATCGTGCGCAAGCAGGATGTCGGGCAGTACCAGGATCTGCACTGGGAAGGCAGCTTCGAAGACTATTTGAACATCGTCGTCGAGCAGCCGGAGGTGACGCGCAACGCCTACCAGCGCCTCTACGACATGATCCTTTCCTACGGCAGCGAGGAAGTCACCCAGCAGCGCGAGAAAATCACGCGCTATAAATTCTTCGACGACCCGATCAGCAACGGCCGGGACGGAGTCTTCGGGCTGGACAAGCCCCTTCTGCGGCTCGTGAATATCCTTAAGGCCGCGGCGATGGGCTACGGCGCCGAGCGGCGCGTGATCCTGCTTCACGGCCCCGTCGGCAGCGCCAAGTCCACCATTGCGCGCCTGCTCAAGAAGGGCGTCGAGGTCTACAGCAAGACCGACGCGGGCAAGATGTACACCTTCTCGTGGGATCTGCCCGACCTGCACGGCGAGGACGCCTGCCACCTCTGCCCGATGAACGAAGAACCGCTGAAGCTCGTCCCGCCCGACATGCGCGCCGAGGTCGAGCGGATGATCAACGAGAGGTCCAAGAGCGAATACAAGGTTCTCATCGAGGGCGACCTGGATCCCTTCTGCCGCTACACCTACCGCATGCTGATGGACAAGTACGACGGCGACTGGAAGCAGGTGATGAAGCACATCAAGGTCAAGCGCCTGGTGTTGAGCGAGAAGGACCGCATCGGCATCGGAACCTTCCAGCCCAAGGACGAGAAGAACCAGGACTCGACCGAGCTGACCGGCGACATCAACTACCGCAAGATCGCGGAGTACGGTTCGGACAGCGATCCGCGCGCGTTCAACTTCGACGGGGAGTTCAACATCGCCAACCGCGGCGTGATCGAATTCATCGAGATGCTCAAACTGGACGTCGCGTTCCTCTACGACCTGCTCGGCGCCAGCCAGGAGCACCGCATCAAGCCCAAGAAGTTCGCGCAGACCGACATCGACGAAGTGATCCTCGGGCACACCAACGAGCCCGAGTACCGCAAGCTCCAGACCAATGAGCTGATGGAGGCCTTCCGCGACCGCACCGTGAAGGTGGACATCCCCTACAACATCCGCCTCTCCGACGAGCTGCGCATTTACCGTCGCGACTTCACCAAGGAGCGCGTCAAGAAGCACATCGCCCCGCACACCGTCGAGATGGCCTCGCTGTGGGCCGTCCTCACCCGCCTGGAAGAGCCCAAGAAGGCGCAGCTCAACCTGCTCCAGAAGGCCAAGCTCTACGACGGCAAGAACATCCCGGGCTTCACCGAGGACCACGTGATCGAGCTGAAGAGCGAGGCGCCGCGCGAGGGCATGGGCGGCATCTCCCCGCGCTACATCCAGGACAAGATCTCCAACTCCCTGGTTCGCCATGCCGACGCGCGCAGCCTCAACCCCTTCATGGTCCTGAACGAACTCGACGAGGGGCTCGAGCACCACTCGCTCATCGCCAACGAGGACCAGCGCAAGCGCTACAAGGAGCTGCTGGCCATCGTGCGCGAGGAGTACGAGGAACTGGCCAAGAACGACGTCCAGCGCGCGATCAGCGCCGATGAAGAGGCCATCACCAAGCTTTGCCAGAACTACATCGACAACGTGAAGGCCTACACGCAGAAGGAGCGCGTTCGCAACAAGTACACCGGGCAGGCCGAGGAGCCCGACGAGCGGCTGATGCGCAGCATCGAGGAGAAGATCGAGATCCCCGAAAGCCGCAAGGACGATTTCCGCCGCGAACTGATGAACTATATCGGCGCGCTGGCCATCGAAGGCCGGCAGTTCGACTACCGCATGAACGACCGCCTGCGCCGCGCGCTGGAGATGAAGCTCTTCGAGGACCAGAAAGACTCGATCAAGCTCAGCACCCTCGTCAGCAGCGTGGTGGACCGCGAGACGCAGGAAAAGATCGACGTGATCAAGAGCCGCCTGATCCGCAACATGGGCTACGACGAGGAGAGCGCCACCGACGTGCTCAACTTCGTCGCCAGCATCTTCGCGCGCGGCGACACCAAGAAGGACAAGAGCCGGAGCTGACGGGCGATTGGGGGGAGCGTCCGGTTTCGGCCGGCCGCGCGTTCGAAAGGGATGTGTATGTCGCCGAGTCCCGACAAGCACGCGCAATCCAAAGCGGCGCCGCCTCGCGGCTGGCTGGGCCGGCTGTGGGCCGTCATGCAGCGGGGCGGTTCCGCCGGCTGGCTCCTGACCACCGCCTTCCAGGGCCTCCTGACCTGGGTCTTTATCCTGGTCGCGCGGCTGAGCGCGGGCTTCCCCTGGGAACACCAGGCGCGGCAGCTCGTACTGATCGCGATCGTCGCGACGTGGTGCATGGCCCTGCGCACGATCCGCCAGCGCCTGATTGAGTTGCTGCGCTCGTGGCACGCGTATTCGCGCGGGCTGATCGAGAAGGCCGCGCGGAAGGCCGAGGCCGCCACGCTCGCCCCGCAGTACGCGCCGAAAGCGCTCTGGCAAACCATGTACGTGCGCAAGTCGATCCTGCGCCTGCGCATCATCGCCGCGGGGATCACGATGCCCTTCTTCGTGCTGCCGCTCTTCCTCGCGGCGCTCGCCGTCTCGCTGTATTGGGCCCATGGTGCGACGAACACCGAGTGGCTGAGCCTGGCGGCCTGTTGCGCGCTGCTAGCCACCGTCGTCGCCGTGTATTTCCGCTGGTCCATCCTGTTGGCGCCGGCCCGGGTAGCCGCCCGCAGGCCCGCCTCGACCCGCCCGCGCAGGCTGTTGTAAATCCGGCGCGCCCGCGGGCGCGCCCATGAGGTCCGCACATGAGCGACGCTGAACTGCAACTTCAGGAGGGGGTGAGCAAGATCGAGCGCGACCACTCGCGCTTTCGCTCCATCGTGCGCGGCCGGATCAAGAAGGACCTTCGCAAGTACATCACCAACAGCGAGATGATGGGCAAGAAGGGCAAGGATCTCGTATCCATTCCCGTGCCGCAGATCGAACTCCCGCGCTTCCGCTTCGGCCGGAACATGGGAGGCGTCGGCTCGGGCGAAGGCGAGGTTGGCGACCCGGTCGGCGGCCAGCCGCAGCCCGGCGACGGGCAGGGGGAGGCCGGCGACCAGCCCGGTGAGCACGCGCTGGAGGTCGAACTGACGCTCGAGGAACTGGCCAAGATCCTGGGCGAGGAGCTGGAGCTGCCCAACGTCGCCCCCAAGGGCCAGAAGACGATCGTCACCCAGAAGGAGCGCTACAAGACGATCAGCCGCCAGGGGCCGGAGTCGCTGCGGCATTTCAAGCGCACCTACGTCCGCGCGCTGCGCCGCCAGATCGCGCTGGGGCTCTACGATCCCAAGAACCCGCGCATCATCCCGATCAAGGAAGACAAGCGCTACAAGAGCTGGCAGATCACGCACGTTCCCGAGTCCAACGCCGTGATCTTCTACATGATGGACGTCTCGGGCAGCATGGGCGACGAACAGAAGGAACTGGTCCGCACCACGGCCTTCTGGATCGATACTTGGCTGCGCAGTCAGTACAAGCGCCTGGAGAGCCGTTACATCACCCACGACGCCGCCGCGCGCGAGGTGGACATGGAAACCTTCTACCGCACGCGCGAATCCGGCGGCACGGCGATCAGCAGCGCCTACCGGCTCTGCGCCGACGTGGTGGACGACCAGTTTCCTTCGGCGAACTGGAACATCTACGTCTTCCACTTCTCCGACGGCGACAACCTGCTCAGCGATAACGAGCACTGCTTCCGCATCTTGCGCGAGGACCTGCTCCCGAAGCTTAATCTCTTCTGCTACGGCCAGGTGCGCAGCCTGTACGGTTCGGGCGAGTTCAAACGCAAGCTCGACGACGCGATCCAGGCCGAAAACCTGCTCACGGCGGACATCAAGAGCAAGGACGAGATTTACGACGCGATCAAGATCTTCCTGGGGAAGGGGAAGTAGATGGGGGCTTCCCGGAAATCCTGTCGCGCGCCATAGCCACGGAAACAGGCAGCACTCATGAACATCCCGCATGAACTCGACGACCTGAAGGAAGAGATCAAGGCACACGCCATCGACTGCGGCCTCGACTTCTTCGACGTGGTCTTCGAACTCTGCACCTACGATCAGATCAACCAGATCGCATCGCTGGGCGGCTTTCCCACGCGCTATCCGCATTGGCGCTTCGGGATGGACTATGAAAAAATCGGCAAGTCCTACACCTGGGGCTTGAGCAAGATCTACGAGATGGTCATCAACAACGACCCCTGCTACGCCTACCTGATGACCTCGAACCCGCTCGTGGACCAGAAGCTCGTCATGGCCCATGTCTACGCGCACAGCGACTTCTTCAAGAACAACGCCTTTTTCTCGCACACCAGCCGCAAGGCGATCGACGAGATGGCCAACCACGGCGCGCGCGTTCGCGCGCACGCCGAACGCTTCGGGCACGAAAACGTCGAGGACTTCCTCGACTGCTGCCTCTCCATCGAGAACCTCATCGACATCCATTCGATGGGCATCCGCCGCCGCGGCGAGGCCCGCGCCAAGACGCGCTTCCTGGAACAGTCCGAGGAGGAGCCGCTCGAAGTCCGGCGCATCAAGGCCAAGGACTACATGGATCGCTTCATCAATCCGCAGGAGTTCATCGCGGCCAAACGCAAGGAACTCGAGGACGCCCGCGCCAAGCAGAAGCGTTTCCCGCCCGAGCCCGAGCGCGATGTGCTGCTCTTCCTGCTCGAATACGCCCCCTGGAGCCCTGGCAGCGCGAGGTCCTGGCCATCGTCCGCGAGGAGGCCTACTACTTCGCGCCGCAGTGGATGACCAAAATCATGAACGAGGGCTGGGCCACCTACTGGCACTCCAGAATGATGACCGAGCGCCTCGCCACCGACCAGGAGATCGTCGACTTCTGCGACCACCACAGCGGCGCCGTCGCGCAGGCCCCGGGCCAGATCAACCCTTACAAGGTCGGCGTCGAGCTTTTCCGCGACATCGAGGAGCGCTGGAACCGCGGCCAGCATGGACCCGAATGGGAAGACTGCCAGGACTTCGAGAAGCGCCGGAGCTGGGACACCCATGCCATGGTAGGGCGCGACAAGATTTTCGAGGTCCGCCGTTTCCACAACGACGTCACCTTCATCGACTCCTACCTGACCCCCGATTTCTGCGAGCGTCACAAGCTGTACCAGTACAAGTACAACCGCAAGACGGGCATGTATGAGATCGCCAGCCGAGACTTCGGCGCGATCAAAGAGCAGCTCCTGACCAGCCTCACCAACGGCGGGCATCCCTTCATTTACGTCGTCGACGGCAACCACGCCAACCGCGGCGAACTGTACCTCAAGCATCGCTTCGAAGGCGTCGAGCTGCGCGTGGACCACGCCCGAGACACGCTCAAGAACGTCCAGACCATCTGGGGCCGCCCAGTGAACCTCGAAACGTTCGTCGGAGGCAAGGGCCGGCTCTATTCCTTCGACGGGCAGGAACACCGCGACCGCGAGATCGCCGTCGAGGACGACGACGGCTGAGCCCGGCATTCCGCACTGGCATCGCACCCTCGATTCATTAACCTTGCCTGCGCCTGCTTCGACTCGGGAGAACGCGCATGCGCGGCGTTTTGGCGGTGCTGGGGGTCTCGTTCCTGCTGGCCGGTTGTTCGACCGACCGGAGCTTCAAGGCGAGCCACGACGAAGTGGTCAACGCCGTCGTCGAGGCAATCCACGAAGAGGCCGGGGTCGATCCCAAGCAGATTCAGATCCGCGAGGAGAAGCCCGAGAAGGGGCGTGCCACGCTCCTGACCGGCCCCTACGCGCGCTATTCGAAGTTTGAGGCGCGGGTCGTGACGCGCGAAGACCGGCACGGCGGCGAGCCGGAGCTGCAGGGGCGCATCCAGACCCAGGAGACGCTTTACACCCGGCACCATGACTGGGAAGAACGCTTCCTCGCGCGCGTGTCCATGAAGCTGCGCAAGCGTGTCTACGGCCCCGAGACGCAGCCGACCTCGTTGCCGGCCGAGCCCATCCCCGAGCCCAGGCCGCTCACGCCCGAAGAAGGCGGCATGCCCCGCAAGTAGCCCGTCCGCGAGCCGGGAGCGCGACCGATGCCGGCTGAGACCATCGACCTCCGCGGCCACCTCCTCGACAACCTCACGCTGCCCAAGGTTCTCGACCTGATCATGGCCTTCGGCGGGGATTACCGGATCGAGGAGATCCGCGTGGGCTACTCGCCGCGCGATCCCAGCGCCGCGCGGGTGCGCATCGATGCGCCCGACGAGAAGACGCTCGAGGAGATCCTGGAGCAGGTCACGCGCAGCGGCGCGACCATCGCGCGCCAGCCCGACGTCCGCTTCAAGCCCGCGCCCAAGGATGGCGTGCTGCCCGACGACTTCTACGCCACGACGAATCTCACCACGCACATTTTTCATCGCGGACGATGGCTGCGCGTCGAGAACGCCGAAATGGATTGCGGGATCGTGCTCGACCCGCGCCGCGGTCGCGCGCGCTGCCTGCGCATGCACCGCGTCAGGAAGGGCGATCCCGTCGTCGTCGGCCACGAAGGCATCCGCGTCGATCCGCTCGACCGCATGCCCGAACGGCAGGCCTTCGAGTTCATGGCCAGTTCGGTCTCCAGCGAGAAACCCAAGCTGCTGGCGATCCAGGGCGTCGCGCGGCAGATTCGCGCCGCGCAAAAGGCGGGCCGCAAGGTGCTCCTGGTCGGCGGACCGGCCATCGTCCATACCGGCGCCGGCCCGCACCTCGCCGCATTGATTCGCGACGGCCTCATTGACGTGCTCTTTGCCGGCAACGCGCTGGCCGCGCACGACATCGAGGCCGACATGTTCGGCACGAGCCTCGGCGTGAGCCTGGAGTCCGGCAAGCCCGTAGAACACGGGCACGAGCACCACCTGCGCGCGATCAACCGCGTACGGCATGCCGGCTCCATCTCGGCCGCCGTGCGCAAGGGCCTGATCAAGGGTGGAGTCATGCACGCCTGCGTCCGCCGCGGAGTGCCGTTCGTGCTGGTGGGATCGATTCGCGACGACGGCCCGCTACCCGACGTCTTCACCGAGGTTCACGCCGCGCAGGATGCCATGCGCGCGCACCTGCCCGGCGTGGGCGTGGCGATCATGATCGGCACCATGCTCACCTCGATCGCCGTCGGGAACATGCTCCCCGCGGCCGTGTACACCGTCTGCGTGGACATCAATCCGGCCGTCGTGACGAAGCTCGCCGACCGCGGCACGTTCCACGCCATGGGGCTCGTTACCGACGCCGAACTCTTCCTGCGCCAGTTGGCGCGCGAACTGGGCGTCCGCGAGAAGCGCAGGGCTTCGCGCAAGCCGGCGCGCACGAAGCGCGCCGCCCGCTGAAGCCCCGGCCTGCTTGTCGCAGGATGGCTACTTCTTGAAGATGCGATTGAAGAGCCCGCCGCCCTTATTCTTGTCCTCGGATTTCTCCTGCGGCTTCTCCTGGCGGTCCGACCCAACCTTGGGGACGGCCTGGGTGATGACGGTCTCGTGCTTGATGTACCCCGTGTTGCCCTGCCGGCCGGGTTCGGGTTTGGGCTCCGGCGCCTGCCCGGCGCTCTTTTGCGGTGAGGCCGGGGGCGGAGGCGGAGCCGGTTTGGCCTGCGCGGCCGGCTGGGGCTTAGCGGCCGGCTGAGGCTTCGCGGCCGGCGGGGGCGGGGCGGCGGGCTTGGGCGGCGGCTCCGGTTTCCTGGGAGCCTCCGCCTGGGCTGGCGGCTTAGGCTGCGGTTGCGGCTCCGGCCGGGTGGCGGCCGCCGCGTCCGGGGTGGACACGGTCTCGGTGGCGGCCGCGGAAGCGCCATGGACGTTTGAGGGCGACGGAGCCTGGGGCGCCTGGGGCGCCGCCGCCGAATTAGGGCCCGCGGAAGCTGCCTTCGCTACCGGCGCGCCGGCCGCCTGCACGGCTTGTGGCCGCGGCTCCTTATCGGGTGGCGGGGGCTCCGGCGGCAATTCCTTGCCGTCGGATTCCTCCAGCACTTTCGCCATCCGCTCGCCCAGGTTGCGCGTGAACTGGTCGATCTGCTCGCGCATGTGCGAACCGGCCTGGGAGAGCTGCTCGTAGCGCTTCTTGAACTCTTCAAGCTGGAGGCAGGCGTGCTGGAACTGCTGGGTCACCGAGTTGTTTTCTCCCGCCAGGTCGGACATCGCGCGATGGTACTGCTGGTGGAGCGTCTCCATTCCGCGCTGCGCGGCCTGCTTGAAGCGCGCGTACTCGCCGCGGATCTTGCGCCCGTAGGCGGCCGCTTCTTCGTGGCGCGCGACGGCCTGGTCGCGTTCGTGCAGCGCTCGATCCTTGGCCTCGCGTTCGCTTTTGAGCCCCGCTTCTAGCTGCGCGGACTTGGCTTGCAGTTCGCGCAGGCCGCGGGCCTGCTGGTCGCGGTCTTCGGCGGCCTGCCCATGCGCCTGCTTCTCGCTGGCCAGCAGCGCCTTCAGCTCGGCCGCGCGGGCCTCCAATTCCCGCTTGGCAATACCCAGCGCGTCGTGGTCCTTCTGGAGCTGCGCGTGCGCCTCGCGTTCGGCTCCGAAGCGCGCTTCGAGGTCCGCGCTGCGCGCCTCCAGCGCCTTGCGCGCCTCGGCCAGTTCGTTTCCGCGCCGCAGGGCGGTATCCTTCGCGGACTTCTCGAGGCCCAGCATCTCGTCGAGATCCGTGACGCGCGCGTCGAGATCCTTGCGGATCTCCGCCAGCTCTTTGCTCCGCCGCTCGGAGGCCTCTCGCGCTTCCTTCTCCAGCGCGTGGAGCGATTCCAGCTCCCGGACGCGCGCCTCCAGTTCCCGGCGTTCGTCGGCCAGCTCGTTGCGCTTCTTGAGCGCCGTCTCCTTCAGGTCCGTTTCGGCGGCGAGGCGTTTGTCCAATTCGGCGACGCGCGCCTCCAACTCCGCCTTGGCCTCGCTCAGAAGCTGCTTTTCGGTGAGCGCGGCCTCCTTGGCTTCGCGCTCCGACGAGAGCCGCACTTGCAGTTCGGCCTGCCGGATCTCCGCCTCGCGCCGCGACTCGGCGAATTCCTCGCGTAGCTTGGCGTCCTTCTCCTCGGCCTCGCGCCGCTCCTTGTCGGCGGCGGCGCGCTCCTCGCGCAGCTTCTTCTCCCACTCCTCGCGCGCCTTCTGTTCGCGCTCGTCGCGGGCCTTGCGCTCCTTCTCTTCGCGCGCCTTCCACTCCTTCTCCTGCTTCTCGAGCTGCTCCTGAATCTCCAGCTCGCGGTATTCCTGCTTCTCGAGGAGCTTCTTTTCCTTCTCCGCGTACTCGGCCAGGAGCCCTTCCAGGCGTTCCTTCTCGCTGCCGAGCCGGGTTTCCAACTCGACGATCCGCGCTTCCAGTTCGCGCCGCGCCTCGGCCAGTTCGTCGCGCTTCTTGAACGCCGCGTCCTTCGCATCGGATTCCGAGGCCAGGCGCTTGGTCAGCTCGGTGACTTTCACCTCCAGCTCGCCGCGCGCCTCGGCCAGGCTGTTGCGCTCCTTCAGTGCGGCGACCTTGGCCTCGCGTTCCTTGGCCAGGGCGGCTTCGAGTTCGCCCGATTTCTCCTCAAGTTCCTTGCGGGCCTGCGCCAGGTCTTCGCGGAGTTTGCGGACGAGGTCCTCGCGTTCGAGCGCTTCGGACTCGGCCTTTTCCCGCTTGCCGCGCTCGGCCTGGTCGCGTTGTTCGCGTTCGGCCTTTTCGCGCTCGCCCTTCTCGCGTTCGGCCTTTTTCGCGCTCGCCCTTCTCGCGCTCCGCCTTGGCGCGCTTTTCCTGGTCGGCCTTTTCGCGCTCCTGGCGCTGCTTTTCGACCTGCTCCTGGGTCTGCTGCTCGCGCTCCTGGCGCTCTTTTTTCCTGCTTGGCCATGAGTTCCAGCTCCTCGCGTTGACGGCGTGATTTTTTCCGCGTGCCACTTCGTCTCGGAGTCCGCCCGGTCCCGGGCGGCCCGTTCCAGCGCCAGCCGCTCCTGCGCGGCGAACGCTTCCCGTTCCTGCGCCTCCCGCGCTTCGCGCGCGGCGATCAGGAGCTGGAACTTCTCCTCAAAACTCCGGCTGCGCGCTGCCAGCCCCTGAAAAAAGCCATCCATCCGGGCCTGTTCCTGGCGCGTGAGATGCTCCCGCTCTTCCTGGCGTCGGGACTCGCATTCGCTCCGGACGTCGCGGGCCACGGCTTCCAGCAGCGCCTCGCGTTCGAGCCGGTCGCGCACGTCCCAGGCCTGCCGGGCCGCCTGCTCCTGCCGCGTGCGCTCCTCGGCGAGCTTCGTCACGCGTTCCAGTTCGGCCTTCAGCTTCTCCTCATGTCCCCGGCGCAGGCGCTCGTCCTCGGCCTGAGCCTCTTCCTCGGCTTTTTGGCGCGCCCGTTCGCGGGCCAGCTCCAGGGCCAGGGCCTCGCGTTCCGCCGCCTGGCGCCGCTCGAGATCGCCCAGCTCCCAGTCCGCGCGCAGCTTCTCCAGTCGCGCCCGGGCTTCGAACTCCTGCCGCTCCAGCGCCTCCAGGGCCGCGCGCTCGCGCTCGGCCTCCGCGAGGGCCGCGGCCCCTCGTTCGACCTTCCCGCGGAGGGTGCGCTCCTCGAGTTCGAGCGCTTCCAGTTCTTCGCGTTCCCTGCGCTCGGCCGCTTCGCGCGCCTGCCTGGCTTGCGCGGCCACCTCGCGGAGCCGCTGCTCCTCCCGCGTGCGGTGCAGGCGCGCCTCGAGCCGCTGGCGCGCCTCGTCCAACTCATCGAGCGTAGCGTGGCCGCGTGCCGCTGCACCTTCCAGTTCGACCCGTTCCCCGCCAAGGCGTTCGATTTCGGCCTGCAACTCGGCCAGCCGCGCCTCGTGCTCTTTCCGCTCGGCTTCCGCGCGTTCCCGCTCGGCGTGTTCGCGGGCCTCCCGCTCCTCCACTTCGGCCCGGAGCCGCGCCTGGCGCTCGGCGATTTCGCGCTCGGCTAGCGCTTTGCGCTTGCGGGCGCGCTCCTGCTCCTCGCGCTGAGCCGCCTCGAGCCGTTCGCGCGTTTCCCGCGCGGCGCGCTCCTGTTCTTCGCGTTCCCGACGTTCGGCGGCTTCGCGCTCGCGAGCCTCGGCTTGCCGTCGGGCCGCTTCCGCCTTGGCCTTCGCTTCGCGTTCGGCCTGGAGGCGCGCCTCGCGCTCCTGGCGGGCGGTTTCCTCTCGCGCCAGGCGCTCCGCTTCGGCCTGGGCCGCGGCCAGGCGTTCGCGCCGGGCGGTCTCTTCGGACTTGCGCCGTTCGGCTTCCGCCGCTTCGCGCTCGGCTTCTTCTTCCTTGCGCCGCGCCTCGGCCTCTAGCTTCGCCGCTTCGAGCTTGCGGCGCGCCGCTTCGGTCTGCCGTTCGGCCTCGGTCTTCGCCGCGCGAAGATCCTCGACCCGTTCGCGCTGAGTCTGCTGGGCTTGCGCGAGCCCGTCCAGTTCGGCCTGGGCCTTCCGGCGGCGCTGCGTGAGTTCTTCCTTGCGTGCGCGGCGCTCGGCCTCGGCGCGCTGAGCCTCGCGCTCGGCGGTTTGCTTTTCGGCTTCGGCTTTCGCCCGTGCTTCCTCGAGCTTGCGGCGCTCCTCGGCCAGCTCGCGCTCGAGCCGTTCCTGCCGGGTCTCGCCGGGCTTGACCGCCGCGGGAGCCTCTTCGTCCTTTCGCCCGAACCAGCCGGTGAGGCGCGAGGTCAGCGACTGCTGCGCCTTGCGCTCCGCGCGCTCCTTGGACTCCTTCAGCATCTGGTGGTAGCGGGTGAGATTCTCGAGGCCGGTCGCGCCGTCCCGATGAAAGGCTTCGCGTTCGCGTTCGGCCCGGTCGATGTCGTCCCATGCGGGGCGGGGGGCGGGCGCCTCGGCTTCCGCCTGCGCCTGTTTCTTGCGCGGGGCTTCGTCCGGCGCCTCGTCGGCCGCGTGCTGCTCGGGCAGGCCGCAGCCGTCCCGCAGCCAGCCCAGCAGTTCGTCCACGTTCCCGCCCAGCCGCGCCATGAGATTGGCCTTCGCGGGGAAGCCCGCAGGCGGTTCGCCGGGCTCGGGGAGCCGCGGAAGCTCCGGCACGGCGGCGCCGAGCTTCTTGAGCTGCTTCTGGACGGCCTTGAGCAGTTCCGCGGCGGACTTGGGGCGGTCCTGGCGGCGCGCTTGCAGGCAGGACTCGACCAGCTCCAGCGTACCGGCATTCAGGCCTTCGCGGAGTTTCTTGAGTTTCGGCGGCTTACAGGCGCGTACGTCGTCGAGCACTTCTTTCAGCGAAGCGTTCTGCCGCGCCGCCGCGGGATGAATCGGTTGGCCGGCGAGCATGTTGTAGAGGCACGCGCCCAGCCCGAAAAGATCGGTGGCGCGGTCGAGCCGATCGGGGTCCAGACCGGCCTCGGGGGCCTGCTCGGGCGCCAAGTACTCCAGCATCCCGATCATGGTGAGGCCTTGCAGTTCTTCGCGGGCGCGCGCGCTCTCCAGCGGCAACGGCCAGGAGACCCCGGCCAGGGCGAGGCGCCGGTTGCGCGGATCGAGGACGAAGTTTGAGAGGCCGACCGATAAGACCAGGAACCGGGAGGCGTGGGCGGCGGAGACCAGCCCGATCATCTCGGCCCAGTGCTGCAGCGCCTCGGCCTCCGACGCGTGCCCGGCGAGCAGGCCGTAATGATCCTCCAGGGTGGGGCCGTCGTGCGTGGCGAGGGCGACCGCCCAGCCCCGCTTGCCCGCCACGGCGTAGCGTACTTCGGGGATGCCCTCGCGCGCGGCGCGGCGGCAGAGCGCGGCTTCGAAGAGCGGCCGTGTCCCCGTGGCCGGCAGGAGCGCCGAGCCGGCGAGCACACGCAGCGCTTCCCCCGTCTTGCGGTCCTGCGCGCGCAGTTCCGCCGCGTCGCGGGCGAATAGCTCTTCCGGCGACGTGTCCGGGAGGTCGCAGCACGTCCATAGGGACGCGAGATCGTCCGGGATCGCTTTCGACGGCCTGGACATGTCGAGGAAGCCGTCCCCCAACGGCGAAGCTCAAGGCATAGATGCGCCGGTCCGGAGTCTAGCACGAGGGGGATCGAATACACCCACAAGTTCGCGGGATGGGCGAATCGTAAACCGCCGCTGCTGCAATGAGATAGCTGTTTACCGGAAAAGCGAGGCGAGGTCACGCGCGCAACGGCCGTTAGCGTTTGGCGTTCTCCGCCAGGCGAACCTCGCGGATGTGTTTCCAGTCGGCGAACCACTTGTTCCACGCGTCGGGCGCGGCGCCTAGGTCGCGCCGGCTGATGGTCCTTAGCGCCGACAGCGCGAGGACGGCCACGGAGGTCTGCACGCTGCGAAGCTCCAGGTTCGGCAGCTCGATCGGAAGGTTGATGTTCCCAAGCGGGTTGTTCACGTCCAGCCCGTTGGAGATGAAAATTGTCTGCGGCGGCGTGACTTCGGTAGCCGAGCCCACCCGCAGTTCCTCGGTCACGATCGAGACCAGCGCTTGGATGACCTCCGGCCGGTCGAGCGCGCGAATCCCTTCGGCTGCGCGCTGCCGGATGTTCGCCTTCAACTGCGGATGGAGCGCGCCCTTGAACATGAACTGCATGCCGAGCCGGTCGTCGAGCTTGTCCATGGCGCGCGCGGCCGCGGCGCGCACGCCCTCGTCCTCGTCGAAGAGCGCGGACTTGAAGAGTTGCTCGCTTACGCCTTGCGGAAGGGGTTTGGGCGGCGCGGCGAGGAGGCCCTCGACCGCCTCCAGCCGCTGCGCGGGCTTCTCGCCGTCCTTGAGGCTCCCCAGCAGCTTGGCGACACCCGCCGCATCCAGGGCCGGCGCCGGCCCCGTCTCGTTCGAGGCCTCGGCCGGCCGGGCGGGCTGGATCTCCAGCGCGCCGTCCTCGCCCGCCCCCGCCACGAGCGCCGCGAGGCCCAGAAGCCAACCGAGCGACAGGAAAAGGTAGCGCATACCGAGGTCGTACTCCCGAGGAGGCCGATGCCATCTAGTTGGCGCGTGTCCGTGGAGCGCCCTTAGAGACTATCTCATCCCGCAGGGCGCGGGAAAACCCTGAATCGAGGTCCGAAACGCCCGCTTCGGGTGCGGCGACCGAGCGGAAGCCTCGCGGGTTGCTTGACAGGTTGCGTGTTGAGACCTATAGTACCTCTTCGCGGTAGGACTGCGCACTTGAATCTAAGCCATTTGAAGTCAATGGGTTGTGGATTCGAGTCAGGGACGGTTGGGATCTTTCCGAGCCGCTTCGCGGCCCGTCGGCAGGCGTGAACCCCCAGGCCTGGACCCCCTTTCATGGCGAGCACGCGTTCCAAGCTTCTGAATTTCGTTCAAACCTACAATCGCCGCTTCGGGAAAGTGAAGCGCATGGAGTTCATGCCCCCGCCGTCGTCGGCGGACATGGATGCGGCGTTTCAGGTCGCGACGAAGAACTCCGAGATTGTCGCCGGCGCGGTCCTGGGCCTGCACGGCCCGCCGCAGGAAGGATTGGACGCCGCGCGCAAGCTGATGTCACAGTATGTGGACTGGAACGAGGTTCGAGTCTCCGGTGTCGAAGCCGCCGCGCAGGTGCTGGGTCGCGACGCGCGGGCCGAAGAGCGGATCGCGCTGCTGCAGCGCTTCCTGGAAGTCTATTTCCTCCGCCAGCGGAACATGAACCTGGATTACCTCGTCGCCCTGAAGCCGAACGACCGGAAGCAGTTCATCTCGAACCTGGAGGTCTTCGACCGCGAGGAACTCCCGGCGCTCCTTTTGACCTGCTTCGGGCACTTGGCCTTCCCGCCCTCGGACATGCTCCACGCCGTCGCCATGGAGCACGGCCTGATCCGCAAGAAGACGACCGTGCTGCAGATGGCGCGCGAGTTCCAGAAGGGCCTCGACGAAGAGACGATGCTCTCGTTGTATTCGCACCTGTACGCCCTGGCGCGAAGCCCCGAGAAGCCGGCGAAGGCCCGCAAGAAGGCGCGCGTCTGAGCCGCGTGAGGCGGCGGCGCGCGGGGCCAGACCTGGGGTACGCCGCAAGCCGCGTCCGTTATCCGAACCTCCAGCAGGCCCGCCCATGCGCGCGTTCCTATTTGACCTTGACGATACGATCCTGAATTACTCGGCGGGCGTGGAGCCCGTCTACGAGGCGGCCGCGCGCGAGGGCGCGGCCGCAGCCGGGCTCGACCCGGCGTCCCTGTACCGCGAGGTCTGCGAGGTGCGCGCGTGGTTCTGGGGGGATCCGGAGCGGCATCGCCGCGAGCGCGTGGACATGCCCGGCGCGTGGCTCAAGATCTTCGCCGAGGCGCTGCGCCGGCACGGCTGCGCGGATGCCGGCCTCGCCGCGCGGGTGACGGCGCTCTTCGAGCGGCGGCGCTGGGAGGTCGTCCATCCGCTTCCCGGGGCGCGGGCATGCCTGGACTGGCTCCGCGCGCGGGGCGTCCCCTTGGGTCTCGTTACCAACGGCGACGCGAAGCAGCAGCGCGAAAAGCTCCACCGCTCCGGCTTCGAGGACGCCTTCGGGGCGATCGTGATCGAGGGCGAATTCGGGCGCGGCAAACCTGACCCGGAGGTTTTCCTGCACGCGCTGGAGCGCCTTGGCTGCGCCCCGGAGGAAGCCTGGATGGCGGGAGACAACCTCGAGTTCGACGTCGGCGGCGCGCAGCGCCTGGGGCTCAAGGCCGTCTGGGTGGATTGGCGTGGCGAGGGCCTGCCGGCGGCCTCGCCGATCCTGCCTGAGCGCGTGGTGCGCGACCTGGCCGGGCTGCGCGAGCTGCTGGAAGCGGACGGGTTGGCCTGACGCGCGCCGTCGCTTTCGTCGCGCCGAGCGCGTGTTAGCATGAACGGCCACATCGGCCGCGGAAGGACGAATCGCCTTGGCGCTGCAATGGCTCAAGAAGCTCTGGCCGGGCAAGGGCGCCTCCGCCTCGCCGGCCACGCCCGCGGGCAACCGCATCTGCTGCGTCTGCGGGCAGAGCGAGATCCGCATCAAGCAGCTCATTGCCCTGCCCGGGGACCAGTTCATCTGCGCGGCCTGCTGCGAGAAACTCGCGGGCACCTTCGGCGCGGGCGGCGCGGGCGGCTTCACCACCGCGATCCAGGGGCCCTGTTCCTGTTGCGGGCGCGACGGCGGCCGCCGGCCGCCGGTTGCGCGCACCAAAACCGGCCTGATCTGCAAGGAATGCGTGCGCCTCCTCGCCCAGATGGCCTACGAGCGCGAGAAGCTCCCGCCCGAGGAATACCAGCGCCGGCGCAAGCTCTGGGCCCAGCAACTCTGCTACTTCTGCGGCAAGGACAAGGCCGCGATCAAAGGCGCGGGCATGGCGCTCCTGTGCTACAAGTGCTACGACGCCATGGCCCGGATCGGGAACAACGAACCTCTCCCCGGCGATCTGCAGTGCGACTTGTGCATGAAGAAGATTAACGGCGGGCCGGGGCAGATGGGCATCCAGGGCGGCGTCATCTGCGCCGAGTGCCTGGCCCGCTACGAAGACTTCAAGGCCCATAAGGATTGAACCGGACGAGGATCCCCGATGCTCGATGCCAAGCTGCTCGAAATTCTGGCCTGCCCGCACTGCGTAACTCGGCCCGAAGCCCCGCCCGCCGGCAAGCGCAAGGGCGAGTTCGAATGGGTCGGGGAGGCTGCCGCGCCCACCGGCCTGCGTTGCCTCCAATGCGGGCGCGTCTACAAGATCGAGGACGGGATCCCGAACCTGCTGATTGAAGAGGCGGTCCTGCCTGGTGGGCAGGCTTGAGGCCTTACCTCCCCGGCCTCAAGGCATGAACCTCGCAAGTCGCCGCGTATGCCTTTTCGCTTGACCGCATCGATTACGGTTGCACAATGTATACTCCCTGCGTTAGGGCATCTTGTGTTGCCACAAGCCCTTAGCGTGTAAGCAGGAAGGATCGAACCAGCTCCTGATTACCGGGAGCGCGATTGTCGGGTTCTCATGTCGATGCCTCCTCCTCCCGGAAACCGCGCGCTGGCCGAGCAGCTTCTCCAGCGCGGTCTGGATCATTACGACCGGGAGGAGATGCAGCAGGCGCTCGAATGCTATCAGCAGGCCATCGCGGCCGACCCTAGCTTTGGACTGCCCTACAACAATCTCGGCATGGTTCTGATCGACCTCGACCGGATCGAAGAGGCGGTGGACCAGTTGCTCTCGGCGATCACCCTGATGCCGGACAGCGGGGAGTCCTACAGCAACCTCGGCTTCGCCCTGCGCCGCATGGGCCGCGACCTAGAGGCCGCCAGCGCCTATCAGGAGTTTCTGCGTCTCGAGCCGGACATCGAGGAAGGCCCGCGCATCCAGCAGTGGATGCAGGAGGTCGTGGCGGCGCAGGGCCTGCAGCAGATCCCCGAGTTGGCGTCGTTTCTGACCGACCCCGAGGCCCCGGCGCAACCTGCTCCACCAACCGAGCCGGAAACCGTACCGGAGCCGGAGCCGGAACCCGAGCCGGAACCCGAGCCCGCACCCGCACCCGCACCCGCCGAACCCAAGATCAAGAAGATGGCCGCCTGGGAAGCCGTAATGGCCCCACAGGCGACGGCCGCGCCGGTCACGGCGATGGGCGAGTACGCGGACCAGGGGCAGGCCGCGGCTCACGCGCCTCAAGTTTCCGCTCCGCCGACAACCTCACAGGCGCCCCAGGCGGCGGCCGCCGCCGTTGCCGCCGATCCGCGGGCCTTGCTGGATCTGATCGAACAAGGCATGGACCTCTTCGCCAGCGGGGATATGGATGGCGCCGGCGCGACCTTTCAGCAGGTGCTGGACCAGGATCCGAACCACGCCGAGGCGCTCACCGCCATGGGCAAGGTGCTGATCCGGCTGGAGCGCTTCGACGAAGGCCTGGAACATCTGAACGCGGCCCTGCAATCGGATCCGGACGACCCGGCGACCTATTACGTGCTCGGCTTCGCGATGCGTTCGCAAGGACGCGAGGCGGAGGCGATCGAGGCCTACGAGCGCTTCCTGGCCCTGATGCCAGACGCCATGGACGCCGAGCGGATGCGGCAGTGGATTCAGCACGTCCGCGGCAACGGCGCTCCCGCCGAGGCCCAGGCGCCCGCGCAGGCTCGCGGCGCCGCGGGTTCCACCCCTCGGGCCAAGGCCGCCGGCCCCGGCGACTCGGCCGCCGCCGTCGAAGGCGTGGGCGGCGAACCTTCCGACTCCGGCGCGGCCTTCGTGCCTCAGACCGAGAACGACAAGCGCTACGTCGAAGCGGTGAGCCAGTTCCAGGAGGGCGAACTCGACCGCGCCTACCGCGTCTGCGTGCAGATTCTCAACGACGATCCGGGCCACTATCGCAGCCGCGCGCTCCTGGGCCGCATTCAGCTCCGCCAGAAGCAGTACGACCAAGCCATCGAGCAGCTTGAAGGGGCGCTGGTCACCAACCCCGATTTCGCCGAGGCGCTGTACTTCCTTGGGCAGGCCAACGAACGCGCCGGCGCGCGCGACAAGGCGCGCGAAGCCTACCAGCGCTGCATCGAGGTCTCCCCGGAAGGCCCGCGTGCCGAACGCCTGCGCGAGTGGCTCTCGTCCCAATCCGCCTCGATGCTCAAGGAGTCCGGCGAGCAGATCCAGTGCGAACTCTGCCTGCGACTCTTCCCCGAGGAGCAGGTCAAGCTCCACGACGGCAAGAACACCTGCAAGAGCTGCCTGGCGCTGATCGGAGCGCTGCCGGCCGAAGAGGCCGGGGAGTCCGGCGCCGAGAGTCTCGAGCGCCCCAGCAGCTACGGCGTCGCGCCCGAACCGGTCGTCCCGTCGCGCCGCCGTTCCGGCGGCCTGGTGCTGGGCGGGGTCGTCGTCGCGCTCCTGGCGCTGGCGGTCGGCGGCGTCTACGTGGTCAAACCCGGCCTGCTCGGGCTGGGCCCCGAACCCCCGCCGGATCCGCCGCCGATCGATACCCGGGATCCCACCGACCTGCCGCCGGACCCGCCCGCCGACGCCTTCGACCCCTCTAAAGTGGTCCTCGGCGGCGACCCGCGGACGCGCCTGTTGCCCTGCGCGCCCTGGTCCTTCAAGCCCGAACTGAAGGGCCTGGACAAAGCCCCCGAAGGGCTCCAGGTCGCATACAGCCTGCGCGGCGCGCCCGAGGGCATGAAGCTCGACGAGGCCACCGGGACCGTAAGCTGGGAACCCGTACCGGCGGATTTCGCCGCGCTGGCGAATGGCGTGTCCTACCAGGTCGAACTCGTCGCGGTCGGTTCGGTCTCCGAGCCCGAGCCCAAGGAACTTTTCAATATCGTCAGGAAGCTGCCTCTGGCCATCCAGTTCGGCTTCGCGGCGAGCGAGCCGCGGAAGCTGGAGATTGCCGAGCAGAACCGCGTCGTCTTCTGCGTGGGCGACTTCAACGGCGACAAGCGCGACGACATCGTGCTCGCGAGCGGTCATTTCGGCATCGGCCGGCTCAAGTTCTACTTCCAGGCCCGCGACGGCACGCTCTCGCTGCCGCTGCCCTTCCAGACCAAGGGGCAGATCACCGCGCTGGCCCCCGTCGACCTCAACAACGACGGCCGCATGGACGTCGGCGCCACGAACCTGTTCAGCGGGGAGGTCCAGTTCTTCGTCCAGAGCCCGCAGCAGCAGCCCATTCAGGGTCCCGCTCTGGAAGTCGGGCGCGGGCCGGTGGCGCTGGCGGTGGCCGATGTCGACGCCGACGGGCGGCAGGAGGTCGCCGCGCTCCTGGGCCTGGGCCGCGCCCTGGTCGTCAGCAGCTACAACGGCGACGGCGTCTTCGCGGAACCCCTCAAGGCCGAACTGCCGGCCGGCGGACCCGCGGGTTGGGTGCTGCCATGGAAGTCCTCCGAGATGGGTCCGGGCTTCCTGGCCCTCGTGCCGCTGGCGGAGAAGCCCTTGCAATTCGTGCCCTACGACAAGAAGGCGCTGGGCGTACCGGTGGCCTCGTCCCTGCCCGGCGACCCGCTCTTGGGCGGCGCCGCCCTGATCCGTACGCCCGGCCCCGACGGCAAACCTGCGCCGCGCGTGGCGGTCCTGACCGGCGAAGAGCGCGAAGGCGGGTTGGTCTTGCTCGAAGAACGGCAGGGCCAGTTCACGCCCCTGGCCTCCAGCAAGTTCCCGGCCCTGGGCGGGGTCGGCCTGGCTATCGCCGTCACCGACTTCAACCTCGATGGCCGCGACGACCTGCTGGTCGTGTTCCAGAGCGAGTCCCGCATCTATCTGCAGACGGGCAATGGATGGGTGTCCAGCACCGTGCTCCCCGCGGCCGGCCGGCTCGTGGCTCCCGCGGCGGCGGGAGACCTGAACGGCGACGGGCGCGCCGATCCGGTGCTGCTCACCGAGGCCTTCGATCTGGACATCCTTCAATCGTCCATCAAGGAAGTGGCGCTCCCCACAGAACACGTGGAGGCGCACGGCTTCCCCAACGAAGAAGAAGCCAGGAAAGTGCAACTCGGGGAGCCCTTCGTGCATCAAACCTTGGGCTTCGGGATGCGTTTCCCGGAGGACCTGAATGCCCGATTCGACCCCGAGCCGGGCGTGGCGCTGAAGGCCGTCGAGGCCGATGCCGCGGATACGCGGTCGGAACTGCGCGTGCTCTGGCGCGACGAGGCAGCCAAGCCGGTGGACGAGGCCCTGCTCAAGTCCTTCGAAGCGCGCTACAAGGAATTGAAATGGGACGGCGACCCCATCCTCGGCACCCTCGCGCAGGCCAAGGCCGTGCGCCTGAGTTTCACCTGGCGCGGCGAGAACGTCCCGAGCCGCCGCGGGATCGTGTACCTTGTGGACCTGAACGAGAAGCACGCCGAGATCGCGATCGAGATGGATGAGGACGTCGGCGAGGCCCGCCGCGCGCGCTACGAAGCCGCCGCGCGGAGCTTCACGCCGAAGCAGCCCTAGCAGCCCCCTATTTCAACGGGCTGCTAGCGCCGTGGAATCGATCGGATGGGGGCAGGCGTTATCGCCCCTTGACGCAACGGAGGCCCGCCATGTTCAGGGTAGCCCTTGCCGCGATTGGCTTCATGCTTTTGGCCGCGCCCCTGGCGCGGGCCGAGCAGGACGATTTCAACGTCGAAGACCTGCCGCGGAAGGAGATCCTGCTCCCCGACGGGCGCAAGACGTACAACGTCCAGTATCTGAACCGCCTGTGGTGGGAAGTGGATCCCGCCGTGCTCCAGGAACGCAACCTGCTGGAGTCGAAGGACATCAGCTTCGAGGCCAAGTTCGACATGGTGCGTGGTTCCAACGAGATCAAGCTGCTGGGCGTGAAGGGCCACATCCTCTGCCAGGACCCGCAGAAGGTCAAACAGTTCAAGGATCTCAAGCGCGGCGACAACATCTGGCTCTGCGGGACCCTCAAGCCCGCGCCCGAAGGCCAGAGCGTGGACTTCTTTGTGGCCGAGTTCAAGCGCCTGCCGAAGGACCTGCCGCGCTTCGAGCGCCGCTATGAGCTGTATAAAGAGCGCAACGACGCCGACGCGATGGAGGATCTGGGTCATCGCATCACCAAACTCATCAACAGCCAGATTTCCGACTTCAACCAGCACGACCAGTTCGTGGCCCTGCGCACGAAGTCCTGGTCCACCTCGATCCAGCTCCGCAAGCGCGAATTGCAGGCCGACGACGCCGACGGGCTCTACAACCTCGCCGTGAAGACCAACGACTTGCTCCGCCGGCCTCACGAATTTCACGAGATGATCCGGCAGGTGCTCAAGATCGACCCCAACCACCCGCAGGCCAGCCGCGTCGCGCGCGAAGAGATGGACATGGTCAAGCTCGACGGGCGCTGGATGACCCGCGAGGACCAGGAGAAGCTGGTCGCCGACGAGGCCACGCGCCGCGAACAAATGGAGGCCGCGCAGCGCGAAGCCTTCGAACGCAAGCAGCGCATGCGCGAAGCGGCCGCCAAGGAACGCCAGAAGAAGCTCGGCAGCTTCATGACCGCCCTGCGCACCCAGGACCTCAAGAAGCTCGAAGGCGCGCTGCGCAGCCTGGGCGAAGCCGTCCGCGACACGCCGGACCCGCTCTTCGGGCGCATGGGCATCGACGTCCTCGCCAGCGTGGACGACCCCGCATCCGTCAAGCCCGGCCTGGATCTGGCCGTGCGCTGCGAGTATCCCGATGTCCGGCGCGACGCCTTCGAGGCACTCGCCTGGCGCGGCGACGAGCCGGCCCTCGCGACCTTCTCCGATGCCCTCCGCCGCGAGGAAGACCTGCCCACGGCCCGCGCCGGCGTGGACGCCCTCGTCCGCCGCGGCGGCAAGCAGGCCTGCGCCGTGCTCGTCGAGAGCCTCGGCAACGAAAGCGATCGTATCGGTTCCGAGGTCGTCGAGGGTCTCAAGAGCCTCACCGGCCAGGCCTTCGGCACCCGCGAAGAGTGGGAGCGCTGGTGGCAGGCCAACAAGGAACGCACCGACCTCCGTTTCAGCGCCACGGACCAGCAGTAGGGTAAGGTAAGACCGCTTTGCGGCCTCCGCGACGATTCTGCTCTGCGCTTGCCAAGTCCCGCTCGCCTGCAAAACTATCCTGGCCGTTGGGCATGTGAAAACCAGCGTTAGCGCGAGGAGCGTGCGGAACATGGCGGGCAAGGAGCAGGTGCGGCTGGGCTTCGTCGGGGTCGGGGGCATCGCGCGGTGGGGGCATCTCCCGCACCTCTCGAAGTGGGAGGACGTCAAGCTCGCGGCGTTTACCGACGTCAACGCGGAGGCCTGCGCGAAGGTGGCCGCGGAGTTCGGCGCCAAGCCCTATCCCGACGTAAAGACCATGCTCGACGACGCCAGCCTGGATGCGGTCTATGTCTGCGTCCCGCCCTTCGCGCACTTCGACCAGGAACTTCAGGTCGTCGAGCGCGGCGTCGCGCTCTTCGTCGAGAAGCCCCTCGCCACGACCCTCGAGAAGGCCCGCGAGATCGACGCGGCCGTGCGCAAGAAGGGCGTCATCAGCGCCGTCGGCTACAATTGGCGCTCCACCGACATCACCAAAAAAGCGCGGGAATTGATGGCCGGCAAGCGCGTCAGCGCCGGCTACGGGTACTGGGTCGGTGGGATGCCCGGCGCGGCCTGGTGGCGCCGGCAGTCCCAGTCCGGCGGGCAACTCGTCGAACAGACCACCCACGTGGTCGACATCGCGCTCTATCTCATCGGCGGGAAGGTCACGCGCGTCTATGCGCAGGGCGCCAAGGGCCTTGCCTCCGCGCGTGTCGACAACCACGACATCCATGACAACTCGATCGTGCTGCTTACCTTCGACCACGGCGCCGTCTGCAGCATCGGCAGCGGGCACTTATCGCCCCAGGGTTTCCGCACCGGCCTCGACCTGCTCCTCGACGGCATGACCGTCACCCACAACAACAACGAGCTGCGCGTCAAGCGCCCCGAAGTCGAGGAAATCTTCAAGAACCAGAACAAGCCCTACGAAGTCGAAGACCGCGCCTTCCTCGACGCGATCAAGCGCAACGAGCCCAAGCTCGTCTACTGCGACTACGCCAGCGCCTACGAGACCCACCGCGTCACGATGGCCGCCAACGAGAGCATGGAGTCGGGGAAAGTCGTTGAACTCAAGTGAACAGTGAACAGTGAACAGTGAACAGTGAACAGCGCGAACTCCCGCTGGAGACCGTAGTGCCCTGTTTAACGTTCACTGTTTACTGATCGCTGCGCGTACTACGGTTTCGCTTTGCCGAATCCGGCGAGCACGAAGGTCTGGGTGCCGCCGGGGTTCTGGACCACCGACTTGACCTTCCCGCCCATCGGTACGTCCGGGCAGGTCCAGACCTTCTGGACGGTCTCGAGCTTCTGCTCGCCCAGCGTGACGGTGATCTTCCACTGCACCCAGCGGCACTTGTAGCTCTTGCCTTCGAGTTCGAGGATCTCCTCGCCCTCGGCCTGCTTCTCCTGCTGGATGGCCTTGGAGTTCCTGGGGCTGGCCGAGGATTCCTTGAGGTTGAAGCTGCTGCGGCGGCTCACCGGCTGCCCGCTCACGTCGGTGGTGGACTCGACCACGACGCTCTCGTCCTTGCGCTCAACCAGCGTGTCGCGGTGGGTGTATTCGTGTTTCTGGCCGCGGTCTTCCTGGACGACCTTCCACTCGATCCAGTCGCCTTCGCGCGCGCGGGCGTACGGGCTCTCGGCGGCGCCGGCCAGCCCGCACAGGAGCAGGCAGAGGGCCGGCCAAGCCGGCCCTCCGCGCGCGCGCCCGATTCGCATGCTTCGCCGTCTCCCGGCGCGGGCGTTACTTGCCCTTGCCCGAACCCGACAATTCGATGCTGCTGGTCGTGTCGATGTTCTGCCCGCCGATGGCCATGCTGGTGGCCGACTCGGTCTTCACCATCCCGGAAATCGGGACGTCCTTGCAGACCCAGACCTTGAAGGTGCTGACCATCTGCCCGCCGTTGATGTCCGCCGTGACCTTGTACTTGTACCACTTGCAGTCGTAATCGGTTCCGCCCACGGCGATCTTCTCGGCGCCCTCTTCGAGCTTCTCGGCTTTGCCGTTGGGCACCTTCGGGGCCGGCTCGTACTTCTCTTCGAGGTTGATCGTCTGCTCGCTTTCGTGGTTCTGCCCCATCATGCTGACGGCGTTCTTGATCGTGACGGACTTGTCGTCCTTGGCGGTGACCGTCTGCTTCATCGTGCTTTCCATCTTGGCGCCGCCGGGCTGGACGATGACGTTCTTGTATTCGACCCAGTCGCCCACGGCCGCGGCCTTGTACGGGTTGTCGTCCTCCGCGCGGGCGGCGCTGAGGACCAGCAGGGCGGCGAGTACGGCTCCGAACGCGAACTTGCGCATGAGACGCTCCTTGTGATGGCCTTCACCAAGTGAAGGGCACGGGGTTGCTCCAGGCCTTGCGGCCTTGGGTATCCAGCACTTCGATCCGGACGTAGCGGCTGCCTGGCCGCACCAGGAATTCGGCCGCCTCCAGCGTCCCGCCTTCCGGCGCGGCCTCGAACCCGCCGCCGCGGTCGGAGAGGAAGAAGATCTCCCGCGCGGCGGATGTCTTCACGCGCAGGCGGTGCGAGGGCACGTCGGGTTTTCCGGCGTCCTTGCTCTTCCAGACGTGGTCCTCGACGGACAATTCAAGGATTCGCGGGCCGCACGATGCGTAGTTCAGCCCGGCTCGCAGCGCCGCGACGACGGCCTCCCGCGACGGCTCGGCCGCGCGGATCCAGGTCCAGCCGCCGAAGACGTCAATCTTCGCCGCCGCGGCATGGTGGCAGTCGTCGGTCGCGATGGCGTGGCTGAGCGTGCCGGCATGGAGCAGGTCGTCCCACTGGCTGGAACTCTCCGGGCGTCCGGCGTCGCGGCAACTGTCGTTGAAGACTTCGACTCCGGCGTAGCCGCGCAGCGGCTCCAGGTCGCGCAGCGTGTGCCGGCACCAGTAGGGGTGCGCCAGGTAGACCAGGCCGCCCCGCGCGTTCACGTCGTCGAGCACCTCCTGGGGATGCGCGGCCACGCGCGCGTCGTGTGCGCCCGTCAAACCCAGGCATACGAAATGGTAGCGGTCGCCCCCGAAAGGGTTGTCCGGATGCAGTTCCGCGCCGGGCAGCAAGGTCAGCCCCTTGGGGGCCTGGGCGCCGTCCAGGCGCGTGAAGGCATGGTGGTCGGTGATCGCGAGCACGCCGTAGCCGGCCGCCGCGTATTCGCCCGCACGGGTCGCCAAGTCCACCTTCCCGTCGGAGGCCGTCGTGTGAGCGTGCAGGTTCGCGCGCAGCCACGTGCCCGGAGCGTTGAAGGGATTGGTCCAGCCGGCGGCCAGCATACGGGGATCTCGGATACCGGGGTCAGATGCTACTTGGAGACGGGGCGGCCGTCACCCTCACTCCTTCGGCGCCGGGGCATCCTGGGGCGGGGGAGGATCCGCTCTTCCTGCGGCGTGTAGAATTTCTTCTGGTCGGCCGGCTCTTCGTTGGCGGGCGCCAGCATCGGGCGGGCGTCGTCCTCGGGGCGGATGACCTGCGGGGGCGGGGGAACGATGTGCGGCGCGGGCCCGGATTCGCCTTCGCCCGAAACGCCCGAGGCCACCAGGTTCCGCTGTTCGTCCTGCCACCACTGGCGCCAGAGTTCGATGGACTTCACCCGCGCCAGTTCGCCGCCGCCCGGCTCGAAACCGAAATCCCGCCCCGCCGCGACTTTGAGCTTCTTGAAGGCCGACTCGCGCATCCCGAACTCGCTGTCCGCGAGCACCTCGATCAGGTCGCTCAGGCTTTCACGCCCGCCGTACGCGATGATCAGCCGCAGCGCCGGGGCGCGGATCTCGATCCGCGGGCTCTTCAGCAGCAGCCGCACCTTGCGGACGATGATCTCGGCCACGCCCTGCTTCTGCGCCCAGTAGTGCAGCTCGTCCTCGGCGCCGATCACGTAAGCCAGTTCGTGCCGCTGGAGCTGGTCCACGAGAACCGACACGGCGTGCTCGGGGTCCATGTCGTCGGTGACCGGTTCGGCCTTGCGGACCTTCTCGCTCTTGCTCTCGTCCTTTTCATCGCCAAAGCCCGCGTAGGTGTCTTCCGAGTAGGGCTTGTTCAGCGCCTTCTTCGCGGCCTTGGTGGAGCAGCCCGGGCCTGTGAGCAGCGCCAGCCACGCCGCAACCAGCGCCAGCATGATCCGGTTCGTACGCCTCATCGCCGCCGCTCCCAACCCCATCGTGTGGATGCCTTTAAGACGATAGCGCTAAAGCAGATATTAGTATGACACGTGCCCGGCTGAAACACAACCGGGAAGATTCCACCTGGAACGTCGCGCGGGGCGCCCAGACGCCGCTGCTTACTGGATCCTGAAGAGTACATACCGCGGCGCTTCGTCCAGTGTAAACCGAACGCGCCCTTGGGCTTGGTCGAACTCGAAAGGCAGCGGGTCGAAGCCGCGCAGGGGCGCAAGCGGCAGGACCGCCTGCGGAGGTTCCACGCAGCGGACGCAGACCTCCAGTCGAGTCAGCGGCGCCTCCGGGTCCAGGTTCAGGACGTGCACGGCCGTCGCGCCGGAAGGCGTGAGCACGGCCTCGGCCAGCGGCCTCCCGCTCAGCGCGCGGACGCTCCAGGGGAACTCCTCCCCCGGCCGCGTAGCGCAGCGCGTCGAGAAGTTCCTGGTCGTTGCCCACCGGCGCCCAGTACGAGTTGAAGATGTACCAGACGTCCGGGCTGGTCTCCGGGCGGGCCTTGTGTTCCAGGCGAGGCAGGTACGCGGCGCGGCCGCGCCCGTACTCCTGGCGCGCGCCGCCGGGGAACTCCGGCCCGAAAAGTTCGGCCAGCGCCGAACGCGGGCGCTTGCGCCGCCAGCCGTCGAAGGCGCCGCTCTGCTCGGTCGCCAGCAGCCCTCCGCCGGCTTCGACGTACGCCTTCAGCCGCGCGACCGTCTCGTCGTCGAGGCACTCGGCGTTGGCCAGGACCACGGCCTTGTAGCGCGGGAGGTCGGCCAGATGGTTGGGGTAGAGCAGGTCGAAGGGCACGTTCCGCTCGAGCAGAGTCTGCTCGACGTTGAGCTGGCTCAGGTGCGTCTCGACGGAGTTCCACGCGAGGCTCGCCGAGTCGCGGTAGACGCCGACCGTCGCGAGGCTGCGCGTGCGCAGCAGCAGTTCCTCGCGGTGACGCCGGTAGAATTCCACATAGGCCTTCGTCAGTCTCGGAAGCGCCTCGGACTCGGCGCGCTGCGCCTGCCCCGGCGCCCAGTACCCGCTCAGCGGCGTCCCGAAATGCCCCAGCCCTTTCGGATTGAAGGCGAGGTTCTCGGCGAGGCTCAGCTCGAGCGAGCGCTCGTTGTCGTCCTGGTGGTAGACCTGGATCGCCACGTCGAAGGCCCGCGCGGTCTTGAAGGTGCGCGCGCGGGAGATGGCCGCGCCCTGCGCGTTGATCAGCCCCGGCTTGTGCGGCTCCTCGCTGAAGGCGTAATCGAGGTGCGGGAGCTGTTCGGCGTAGTCGATCCCGTGCAGCCACGCGGTGTTCTCGCCGAATGGCTTGAAGAGGTTGGCTTCCACCGCGCAGTCGGGATTGCGGCGCTGAATGTGGCTGGAGAGGCGCTCCAGCGCGCGCGTGAGCGTGCGGACCTTGAAGCGCACCCATTCCTGCTGGTGCGGGACCGTGATGCGGCGCTGGTTGACGGCCTGGTTCCAGCGGTTGTAGAGCGGCGGGCGCAGGTGCGTGAAGCCGTTGTGCCCGAAGCGCGCCTGTCCGGCCGCGCGCGTCTCCTCGCCGTGCGGGCCGTACTTCTCGCGGAGCATCTCGCGGAACGCCGCGACGCAGACCGGGCAATGGCAGGTGTCGGGCTCGGCGTTGTACCCAAGGTTGTCGAAGTGGATCATGTCCGCGGCCGCGTCGAGCGCCGCGCCGCAGACGCGCTCCAGGTAGCGCATATAACCCTCCGCGTTGTAGCAGGGGCGCACCCGGAAGCATTGGAAGGTGGTCTGGCACGTCGGCGGCAGGCCGTCCTGGTTTACCTGGAACCAGTTCTGCGCCTCGGGCTCTTCCGGCAGGAGCGTCTCCGGAGTCAGCGAACCCAGCGTGACGTACGCCGCGACCTTGATTCCCCGCGCGTGCGCGCGCTGAATGTACTCGGCCGCGCGCTCCATCTCCTCGGCCTCGAACTCCAGTCCGAAGCCCTTGAAGTAATGGATCCAGACCAGGTTAATGCCCGCCGCGGCCAGGGCGTCCAGCGAGTCGTCCGAGTGCGCGCGCTCGTACTCGGCTTCCACCTCGGTGCTCTGTCCGCCGCGGTACTTCAGGAAGTACAGCGGCTCCCAGTAACCGACCGAGACGAGGCCGGTGTTGCGGATCCAATCGGGCTTGGGCTTGAACGGCTGGCTCATGGCAGGCTCCCGCGGGCAAGGCGTGAAGGAAAGCCCCCTGTCCGGCAGGGACAGGGGGCGGAGGCGGACGAGGCGTTCCCGGCCGGCGCGCTCAATCTAGGCAAACCCAAATTTTCCCGCAAGCCCGGAGCGCCGCCGGACTTTGAAATCGCCGCCCGGACCGAAAGGAAAGGCCTCGCGCCGAGTATACTGGGCCGGGACGCGGGTATGGGAGGCGCGCGATGGGGCTCTCCGCCGAAGAGGAAGGGCAGGTCGGGAAGGCGCTGATTCAGCTTCGCCTCATGGGGGCGGCCCTGATTATGGGCGTGCTGTCCTTTCTGGCCGTAGCCGCGTTCCTCCGCGGCAGCGGGGCGTTCACGGGCGTGGCCATGAGCCTGCCGCTTCCCTTGCCCGCGCTGGGACTGCTGGTCGGTCTCGGGCCGCTGGCCTTCTCGTTCGTGCTTAAGGGCAACCTGCTGCGTCCGGAGAGCTTCGCGGGCCTGCCTCCCCAGGACCGCCTGCCGCGCGTGCTGTCCCGGTACCGGCAGGCCACCATCGTGGCGCTGGCGCTGTGCGAGGGCGGGGCCTTCATGGTCCTCGTCTCGACCCTGATCTCCACGGATTCCCTGGTCTGGGCCGCCGCCGCCCTGGTTCCCATGGGAGGCATGATTTTTCATTTCCCCACGCGCTTGGCCCTGGAGGCCTGCCTCGACGACGCGCGGCGCCTCGAACAGCAGGGCTGAGCGCCGGGATCGGGGAGGCACTCTAAGTCCGCCGCGCAATTCCGCGTCTTTTCTCTAGCCGAAAACACGTTCCTCCGCGAAACTAGCGCCGCTTTCCATTCTGGATACGGAGGGCGGGGGGGCTCTTGAGGCAAAGGGCCTGTCATGATGCGTCCCCACCTCGGGCCATTCGGCCTCCTGGCGTTGGGTCTCTTGCTCACCATGTCGGCGCACGCGGAATCGGTCTTCGAGTACGGCGCGGAGGAGATGCCCTTCGCGCGCGGCTGGAGTTACGAGAAGGGCACGCCCTACGAGGAGCCCTGGTCCGACCAAGCTTCGCACGGCGGCACGCACGCCCTGCGCGCGCAGGGCAAGGGCCAGTGGCTCAGCCCGCCCTTCACCGTCACCCGGTTCAACTGGTACCGGCTCGACTTCTTCGCCAAGGCCGAGAAGCCGGGGCATTGGGCGGCGCTCTTCTACGACGCCGACGGGAAGGATACGCCCGACCACTACAGCCTCTTCGATGCCTCCACGGACTGGGCCGGGCACACCTTCTACTTCCGCGCCAAGGCCAACGCGGTGAGCTGCCGGATCCTCTTTCACCCCAGCGCCGCGGGCGAGAACGACCCGCCGATCTTCATCGACGACGTGAAGGTCCGGACGATCTCGCGCGAAGAGGTCGCCGACTGGGCCGACGGGCTCCATGCCGACGTCGGCTCCGTCGCCGTCGTTCCGGACCCCGAGCGCTGGAACCGCATCCCCCGCGCCGCCGAGCGGCTCCGCCAGGGCGGCGTGCTCCGCGTCGTGATGCTCGGCGACAGCATCGTCAACGACACCGGCAACAGCCCCTGGGAGGTCCTGGCCGAGAAGCTGTATCCGCCCGGGACGAAGCTGGAGGTCGTCACCGCCGTCCGCGGCAGCACCGGCTGTTGGTACTACAAGGACGAGAATCGGGTGAGGGCCTATGTCACCGATTTCCGCCCGGACCTGGTCATGATCGGCGGGATCAGCAACCGGGGCAACGTCGAGGCGATCGCCAGCGTCGTGGAGCAGATCAAGGCCTGGCGCCCCGAGACCGAGTTCCTTTTCATGACCGGACCCTGCGGCCGGCACGGCGATCCGCGCAACCCCGAGTACGCCGCGCTCGACCCCAAGCTCGCCACGTACCGTGAACGCCTCTTCGCCTACGTCGAAGAGCGCGGTTACGCGCTCCTCGATATCGAGATGGCCTGGCGCAACTACATGGCCGCCAGCAGCAAGCCCTACCCGTACTTCATGCGCGACGAACTGCACTGCAACGAGCGCGGCCGGCAGGTCCTGGCGCGCGTGCTGCGGGAGTATTTCTCGGCGTTGAAGTGAGCGCGCTCCCCGCGGCTACAAGATGCCCAGCGTCCACAATAACCAGCTTGCGGCCCACAGGATGGGCAAGCTCAGCAAGCCCATCGTACCTGCGAAAACAACACTCATGAAACTATAGGCCAGGATGGTGACGGCGAGGGAGAACGTGTCCGGATTCTGATTCTTTCCGCGCAAGTCCACGCTGGCCCAGAGGCTGCCCGCCAGTTGAGACAGCACGACCACGGCGAGCGTCCAGACGGCAAGCAGGTGCGGGAGAATCCGCGGCTCGCCGGGCAGGCCAATACGAAAATAGACGTACCCGAACAGGGCCATGGTGGGCGCTAGCCCGAATAGCGCCGCCCACAAATCCAGAATATGGAACTGGAAGCGGTATCCGGCGCCCTTCAATTCGGGCCAGACACGCCGGTATAGCCAATAAACGCTCTGGGACTGCACCGCCGTCCATATTGCCAGAAACAACGCATAGTAGGCCATGGCGCCGGTTCCACGTTTCTATGCGTCCGGTGCTTGCGATTCTTCGTCTTCTCCCGAGGACAGATCGCCGTTCTCATCGGATCCGCCCGGCTCGGCGGAATTGTTCTCGCTTCGAGCGCGTTGGGGTTGGCGGGGGGCATCTGGCTTTCGGCGGGCGGCGCGGCGGCATTGTCCTTGGACTTGTTTTTGCCGTCGCGTTCGGCCTGCTCGCGCGCCGTGGCCCTTCGGCCTGATCCCGAGTCAAGGTTTCAATCCGATCACGCTTCCGTCTTCCGTGGTCAGTACGAGCAGCTTTTCCCCTGCCGCGAGCCCGTCCACCTGCGGGCGCGAGGCGAAGGTCAGCTCGGGGCCGGAAACGCCGCCGGTCAACGGGTCTAAAGCCTGTAACACTCCCTGACCGTTCTTTTTGCCGCCGGCATCCAGGCTCTCTCCGGCCACGAAGTAGCCTCCGCGGGTCAGGACGGCGGCCCGCGCGAGCATCTTGAGCCGCTTGACCCACTTCACTTCATAGACGAGTTTCTGGGGGTCGGACCCTTCCAGCGAGGCCCGGACGATATCGGTGCCTTCATCGCGCCAGACCGCTCCGATCACGTAGTTCTCCGCGGCCACGAGGGGGCCTCCGTGCGCGAAGGGGACGCGGTGATAGGAGTGAGGATGGGGATCGGTGTAGACATGGGGCGTAAGGCTCTCGCCCTTGGCCTCGTGCTTCCAGATCTCGCGTCCAAACTGGCTCATGCTGAAGGTGGTGTAGCCTCCGCCCCGGCCCCACATGGCGTCGTTGGAATCCCCCGCGGCCGGCGCGCCGACGAAGAGGAGGTCGCCCGCGAGGCAGAGCCGATTGCCCTGCGCCTGTCCCCAGCCTTTAACGTACTTGTCCAGGTTGCCCTGGCGTTCGATGCGCAGCGGCTTGCCGTAGCCGTTGGGAATCACGAAGTAATCCCGCGTGGCGACCATGGCGCCGTTGGGCGCGAGGGTCGGCGGGGACGCCTGCTTCAGGCCGGTATCGCCGGCCTGCAAGAAGTCTTCTTCCGAATAGCTCAGCAGGGCGCTTTGCGTCCGGACGGCTCCACTCGCGGCATCCAGCCCCTTGAACGTCATGCCGTCGTACGACGTCGCGCCCGCGCAGACCCACACCGTCTCGCCATCGACCAGCACCGGCGTATTGATGGGCGTGCGCGAGGTCAGAATCCCGCCGACCAGGATGTGCTCGTCGTTCGGCAGCATTCTGCGCCGCCACATGAGCTGGCCCGAAGACGCATCCAGCGCGTACACCCAACCGTCGGCGGCGCCGAAGTACACCGCGCCGCGGGCGTACGCGGGACAGGCGAGGACCGCCCCGCCGGCGGTGAAGCCCCAGGCGACCGCGCCGCTTTCGGCCTCCAGCGCGACCACCTGGTGCCGGTCGCCGCCGACGACGACCTTACCCGCCGCCAGGATGGGCGCCGTGAGCCCGCCGCCGAACTTCCGCGTCCAGGCGATGCCGGTTGGCTTGAACGCGGCGCCGGGGAAATAGCCGCTGCGGGCATGATCGTGCCGGAAGGTGGGCCAATCGGCCTCCGCGTCGCCTGCCGCCGCGCCGGGCCCCTTCACGAAATCCGCCCCGAGCGCCGCGCGCTGTTCCTTGGCGGACCGAACCGACGATAGCGCGACCAGGCCGGACATGGTGTGGTGGCATAGGCATTCGTTGGGCAGTGCGAACGTGTACCCGTTGCCGTGAATGGCGCCGGCCGAGCAGGAGGAGCGGAAGTCGGGATACCAGTACTGCCGTTTCGACTTGTAATCGAGCAGGATCAGGCCGCCGGAATAACACATCCAGTCCCGCAGTCCGGTCATGCGCACGCAGCGCATCATGGGCCGGTTGCCGATCAGGTCCTCCTGCTTGCCGCTCCGAACGTCGACCACCGACATCTTGGGGAAGCGTCCCGTCACGCCCGGATCTTCGACGCCGCCCAGCACGGCGTCGCCCAGCAGGATCCCGTTGATGCCAAGGGCCGCGTCTTCCCTTTTCCAGACGAGGGAGCCGTCCTTGACGCTTAGCGCCGCCGACCGCCCCTTTTTCTCGCGGGCATCCCAATGAGAGAGCACGCATAAATCCTTCCAGCCCGCCGCGTCTCCGTAGCCGAACTTCATCTCGGGCTGGCTGGCTTCCCAGACCGTCGCGCCGGATTCGAGGTCGAAGGCCACGGCGGCGCCGTCGGGTCCCGGGTGATGCGTGATGACGAGACCCCCGATCGCAACCAGGGATCCCCGGCTCGTCTTTGCATGCACGGGCGCCGCCCAGCTTGCGGCTCCGGATTCCGGATCGAAGGCCCGCAGATGCCCGTCGACCAGGCCCAGCAGTCTTCCGTCGGCGTACGCAAGCCAATCCCAGTTTCCTGGGTGCACGGTTCGCAGCAAGGCTCCCGAAACCAGGTCGAAGACCTGGCAACCCTCGCCGGCGCCGATATTGAAGACCCATTTCCCGCCCGCCGCGAACAGACCCTTGTTCAGATGGCCTTCTCGGAACTTGGGCGCCAGGGGGATGCGCGCTTCCCAGAGTGGAAACCCGTTGTCCGCGTCGTAGGCCGCGATGACCTGCGCTTCCAGGGTCTGTTTAGCCCGGTACGCCCTGGCCGTGGGCTTGTCGTAGTCCGTGTAGAGGAACACGCCGCGGTACACCAGCGCCTGCCCGGAATAGTGCGACCTGGATTTGGATGGGCCGTTCAGCCATTGCGTCTGGTATGGCGGGCCGGCCATTCGATCCAGGGAGCGCGGGTTGTTGTCCGCGCCGTGGCGGATATGCGTCCAATCGTCGATGCCTTCGGAAGGCCGTTTGAATGCCAGCAAACCTTGCGCCCCGGTTTCCACCTTCAGCCGGGCGTCGGCTTCAAGTTCGGTTTGCAGATTGCCCGGATTGCGGATCAGCGCGACGCTGTCCATGCCCAGCAACCGCGCGATCTCGCCGGCCGTGGGGCGCGCGTTTCCGTCCAGCACGACCAGCAGATCTACCACGCCGTCGGCGAAGGGGAGGCGCCCCGGAGCCGCCTCCATGGCCGCCAACGTATCCCCGTACGCGGAGGCCCGGTGGATGCGCTCGCGGGCCTCCGCGAGCGCTTCCGCGTCGAAGCAGACGACCCGGCAAAGGAACTTGCCCTTGGCGGCGAGTTCGAGCGCAAGGTCCGCGCCGGAGTCGCCGACCACCACCAGGACGCCCTTGTTGCGCCCGCTGGCGGCCAGGACTTCGTCGGCGGTTTGCGCAAGGCTCGCGGCGGCCGGCAGCATGAAAAGGGCGGCCGCCCAAGCGAGGCGGGGTATCCGTGGAGCCTGGAGCATCAGGTTGCCGGTTCGGCGTCCGTATCGCCATCCTGGTCCGGCTCGGCGGGCTCGTCTGCGCCGTCCGTCTCGCCGTCCTGTTCTTCGGCGCGGCGCAGCAGTTCCTGGACTTTGGGATCGTCCTTCGCGTCCGGATCGGGCGTCTCGGCGCCGGCGGGTTTAGGCTCGCCGCCGTTCTCGCCCTCGGCTTTGACCTTGCCGTCGCGGATGGCCTGCTCGCGCGCCTCGGCCTTCAGCGCGGCGGCCTGTTCGTGCGCCTGCGCGGCGTCCTCGCGGGCGATCCGCGCGACGGCGGTGACCTTGTCTTGCTCGCCCAGTTCGACCAGCTTCACGCCCACCGCGGCGCGGCCGGTCTCGCGGACGTCCTCCACCGGGCAGCGGATCACCTTGCCGCTCTCGGTCATGATCATCAGTTCGTCGCCGTCGGAGACTGGCGTCACGGCGAGCACCGGCCCGTTCTTGTCGGTGATCTTCACGTTGATCACGCCCTTGCTGCGCTGGCTCGAGACCTTGCGGTACTCGTCGAGCTGCGTGCGCTTGCCGATGCCCTTCTCGCAGACGGTGAGCAGGTAGTCGCTGGGCACGCCCACGACGACGCTGACGATGGAGTCGCCTTCTTCCAGCCGCGGGCCGTTGACCCCGCGCGCCGTGCGCCCCATGTCGCGGATCACGCTCTCGTCGAAGCGCACGGCCATGCCCAGGCGCGTGGCGAGCACGATCTCCTGGCCGCGCTTGACGAACTTCGCGGCGATCACCTCGTCGCCCTCGGCCATGCCCATGGTGAAGATGCCGCCGCGCCGCGGGTGCTTGTACTGCTCCACCGCGCACTTCTTTACGTAGCCCATTTTCGAAACGATGCAGATACTCGCGTCGGCCTCGAAGTTCTCCACAGGCACGATCGAGACGACCTTCTGTTCGGGCTGCAACTCCAGCATGTTCACCAGCGCGCGCCCCTGCGCCATGCGCCCGAGTTGCGGCACGTCGTAAACTTTCTGCCAGTACACGCGCCCGTCGTTGGTGAAGAAGAGCAGGTAGTCGTGCGTGGAGGCGACGAAGAGGTGCTCCGGGAAGTCCTCGTCGTCCTTGCTGCGCTGCCCGATGATGCCCTTGCCGCCGCGCGACTGGAGCCGGTAGCTGGCCAATGGCTCGCGCTTGGCGTAGCCCTTGTGCGTGATCGTGACCGCCATCACCTCGTCGGCGATCAGATCCTCCATCGCCAACTCGCCCGTCTCCTCCACCACCAGCGTGCGCCGCTGGTCGCCGTAGCGCTCCTTCAGCTCGTACAGGTCTTCCTTGATGATCTCGTAGACGCGGTTGCGGTTGGTGAGGATGTCCTGGTAATCGCGGATCTCCTCCTGCAGCTCGGCGTAACGGGCCTTGAGCTTGTCGCGTTCCAGCCCCGTCAGCGTGCGCAGGGTCATGTTCAGGATATGCGTCGCCTGGCGCGTGCTGAACTCGTACTTCGCCATCAACTGGTCGCGCGCGTCGTCGGGGTCCTTGCTTGCCCGGATGATCGAGATGATGTCGTCGATGTGGTCGAGGGCCATCAGCAGGCCCTCGATGCGGTGCGCCTCGGCTTCCGCCTGCGCCAGCAGGTAGCGCGTGCGCCGCGTGATCACTTCGATGCGGTGCGTGACGTACTGCTGCAGGATCTGCTTCAGGTTCAGCAGCCGCGGGCGCCCGCGCACCAGCGCCAGCATGATCACGCTGAAGGTGTACTCCAGCGGCGTGTACTTGAAGAGCCGGTTGAGCACCACGTCGCGGTTCTCGCCGCGCTTGAGTTCGATGACCAGCCGCACGCCTTCCTTGTTCGTCTGGTCCACCACGTCCGAGATGCCCGTGATGCGCCCGCTCTTCGCGGCCTCCACGATCTTCTGCACCAGCCGCTCGAGCCCCACTTGGTAGGGGATCTCGGTGACTACGATCTTTTCGCGGTCCTTCTCTTCCTCGAAGGCCACACGCGCGCGCAGCGTCAGGTGCCCGCGCCCGCTCAGGTACGCGTCGCGGATCCCCTGCCGGCCGCAGATCAGCGCGCCCGTCGGGAAGTCCGGCGCGACCACGAACTTCATCAGATCCTCGACCGAGCACTCCGGATTCTCGATCAGGTGGATCAGCGCGTCGCAGACTTCCTGAAGGTTGTGCGGCGGGATGCTCGTCGCCATCCCCACCGCGATGCCCTGCCCGCCGTTGACGATCAGGTTCGGGAACTTCCCCGGCAGGACCGTCGGCTCCTTCAGCCGCTCGTCGTAGTTGGGGACGAAATCGACGGTGTCCTTGTCGAGGTCCTCCATCAGCTCCGTGCTGGCGCCGGTCATGCGCGCCTCGGTGTAACGCATCGCCGCGGGCGGGTCGGGGTTCAGCGAGCCGAAGTTGCCTTGGCCGTCCACCAGCAGGTAGCGCGTGTTCCACCACTGCGCCAGCCGCACCAGGGTGGGGTAGATGACCTGCTCGCCGTGCGGGTGGTAGTTGCCCGACGTGTCCCCGGCGATCTTGGCGCACTTGAGGTGCTTGTGGCGCGGGCCGAGGTTCAGGTCGTTCATCGCGACCAGGATGCGCCGCTGGCTGGGCTTCAGCCCGTCGCGGGCGTCCGGCAGCGCGCGCGCCACGATCACCGACATGGCATACGTGAGGTAGGACTTCTTGAGGTCGTCCTCGATCAGCAGGTCCTGGACCTTCCCGCCGTGGTAATCCGGGCTGGAGCCGCGGCCGGGCTTGCCGCCCGCGCCATCCTCCCCCTCAGCGCCCTCATCCTCGTCGTCCGGGGGCGGAGGCGGCGCGTCGTCGGGCTGCTCGGGTTCGTCGTTCGGCGGGTCGTCGTCGGGCGGAGGCATCGTGAAGGGGCTTCCTTAAGGGCCGGATAACGGACAATTGAAAGATTGGAATTCTACCGGAATGCGGACCTTTCGGCTACCGGAGGAAAACCACGCGAAGCCCCGATTTTCAGAGGAGCCGCCGCATCCTTCCGCCCGCGCCGATTCGAACCTCGACGGGGTCTATTTTGCGTTCGGAGCGCCGTTCTTATTGCAGGTTCGCGCTAAGTACCGCGCCGCGCTCACGGGGCCTCGGTCGCGGCTTCCGCCTCCGGCGTTTTGGTCGCCTCCTCGGGCGTCTTGCCTTCCGGCGGCTGAGGCCCTTCCGGCGCGCCTGGGGCGGGGCTGGGGGCGGGGCGGCGCAGCTCGTCCCAGACCTCCGTCTTCCGTGGAATCTGGAACTGCTCGCGCTTCCGATCCTCGATGGAGGGCCGGTCCACTGGCCGGTTCCAGAAGGCCTGGTAGAGCGCGTATCCGCCGCCGCCCAGGAGCGCCAGCAGCAGCAGCAGAAAGATCAGCGGCGCCTTGCTCGGCGGCGGATCCGGTCGGGTGTCCCACTCGATGCCTTCCGGGGGCTTGACCAGGACCACTTTCGGGCCGCGGGTGGCCGCCAGCGCCTCAGGCGACTGGGCGGCGTCGATCCGGATCCGCTTCGGCTCCCCCTTGGCGGGCGTGGCGCGCGCGGGCGCCTTCGCGCGGGGGTGGGCGGGGTTCCTCGTTCGTCCGCGGACTCCGGCTTTACGGAGGCCGCGGGAGGCTCCTTCGAGTCACGGGCCTCGGGGCTTGCCGGCGCCGCCTTCGGCGCGGGTTTCCGGCCCGGACTTGGGGGGCGGCTGGGGCTTGGCCGGCGCGGGCGGAGGCGCGGATTTCGGCGCCGCGACGGGTTCGTGCGCCTCCGGCGGCGTGACGGATTCGGCGGGATCCTCGGCGCCGGCCGGCGCCGCCTCCTCCGGCGCGGCGCTCGCCTCGGCCTGCGCGGCTTGCTCGCGATACTTGGGGTTGAGCGCCTCCGGGGGCGGAGGGCCGGCTTCGTCCTGCTCGGGGATCAGGACCCTGGTGTTGCAGGTCGGACAGCGCCCGAACTTGCCCGGCTGGTCCGGCGCGCGGATCTTGCGGGCGCATTCCTTGCAATACACGATGACGGGCATGCGTCCCGCGCGGCTCCAGGGCTCGGGTGGCGCCCGCGATCATACGCCAACCCCGCCTAAAGCTCACCTGAAGGAACACCCTGAAAAGCGAACCGTCCACCGTGAACCGGCTCCACGCCGGTTTGGGCTCCATCGCGCCGTTCACTGGCCCCTGCCGTATTCCTCGCTACGCTGTCGGCATGAACGCTCCGCGTCGCGAGATCGAGGCCGTCATCTTCGACCTGGGCCGCGTGCTTATCGATTTCGAGTGGCGGCGCGCCGAGGCGCTCTGGGCGCGCATGGCCGCGACGGATTTCGGGACCCTGCGGGCGCGCATCCTGGGCGGGACCGATTTTCACGGCTACGAACGCGGCGAACTGGACACGCAGGCCTATTTCGCCCAGGTCCGCGCGGTCTGCGACGAGCCGCTGGACTTCACCGAGTTCAAGGCCGCCTGGAACGCCATCTTCATCGACGAGATCGAGCCCACGGTGAGCCTCGCGCGGCGGCTGCACGCCTCGGGGCGCGTCAAGGTCGGCATCCTTTCCAACACCAACGCGCTGCATGCCGAATTCCTCCGCGCCCGCATGCCGCTCCTGGGCGAACTGGCGCACGTCTTCCTCAGCCAGGAGATCGGCGCGCGCAAGCCCGAGGCGGCCGCCTACCGGCATGTCCTGCGCGGCATGGGCGTCGCGGCCGAGCGCTCCGTCTTCGTGGACGATATGGAAGAGAACGTCGCCGCCGCGAGCCGCCTCGGCATGCACGGCGTCCTGGCGAGTTCGCCGCAGGCGGTGCGGGAGGCGCTCGAAAGGCTGGGGTTGCAGCTAGCAGGGAACGATTCAAAAACGTAAAGCGAAATCAATGCCTGTAGATGGATTCTTACGGTTTACGTTTTACGTTTTTTCCTTACCGTTTTCTCATGCCCGCCAGCCGCCTCTCGCCTTCCGTCGCGTTGATCACCGGAGCCGGGCAGCGCCTGGGCGCGGCGCTTGCCGGAGACCTCGCGGCGCGCGGGTTCGACCTCGTCCTCCATGCGTTCCGCTCGACGCGCGAAGCCAGGGCCCTGGCGAAGCGGTTCGAGGCCCAGGGCCGGCGCGTCCGGGTCCTGCGCGCGGACCTGCGCAAACCCGCGGAAGTTCGCAAGCTCGCGCGCGAGGCCTGGCGCGCCTTCGGCGCGCTGGACCTGCTCGTCAACAACGCCGCGGCCTTCGAATCGACCTCGCTGGAGGGCCTGAACGAGACGGCCCTCGACGCGCAGCTCGCCCTGAACCTCAAGGCGCCGTATCTGCTCAGCGCCGAACTGGGCCGGCGCATGAAGCGCCGCGGACGCGGGCAGATCGTGAACCTGGCCTGTCTCTCGGCCTTCCGCGCCTGGAAGGATTACGTCCCGTATTCGATCTCGAAGGCCGGCCTCGTCGCGCTCACCCAGGGCTTGGCGCTGCTCCTCGCCCCCGAAGTCCGCGTCAACGCCGTCGCGCCCGGCGTGGTCCTGCCGCCGGAACGCTACGACGCCTCGACGCTCCGCGCGTTGAAGCGCCGCATCCCGCTCAAGCGCCTTGGCCGGCCCGCCGACGTGGTTCGCGCCGTCGCGTATCTGGTGGAAGCCGACTTCGTCACCGGGGAAGTGCTGCGCGTGGATGGTGGTCGGGCGCTCAGATAAAACGAAAAGCGTTAAACGTGAAACGTAAGACGTAAAACGGCACAATGGCGTAAGCTTGCTGCTGAAGGGCCGCGTCTGAGCCGTTTTCACGTTTCACGTTTTACGTTTTTGAACCGTCACCGCCAGATCCTAAGTTTACTCAGTCCTCTCCTACGGCACAGGCAGGCCTTTCAATTCAACCTCGTAGCTCCGCTCGGCCTTCTCGCTGTGCCATTGGATCAGGACCGCGGCGGGTTTCTTGGGATAGGTCAGGGTGTATTCCATTTTCTCCCCGTCGCCGCTGCCGGTCATGCCATGGTTCTGGAGCACGCCGCCGGCTTCGTCGAGAACGAAGACGCCGGCCTGGTTCTCCGGCGGCTTGGGATTCGCGCCCCCCATGCCCGCGAAAACCCCGCCGTGGAAATTCATCAGGTCGTTGGCCGAATTCGCCGGGAGCACGAACTTCAGCGTGTATTGGTCGCCGGACGCTTCCGGCGCGTGAATCAGGATCGCGCCGTCGGGGAGGTCGATTTTTTTCGGGAACCTTGAGGTCCGCCAGACTCTCGATGCGCTTGGACTTCATCTTCAAGGGCACCTGGACCTTAAGCATGCATTTCCAGTTCACCGGCCCGCTCAACTCGTCGGAGATCTGGAACTGATCGTTGAATTGGAAGACGCCGTTTCGCCCGCCGTCTCCGTGGCCTCCGAAGCCGCGATTGTTGTCCCCATAGGCGCTGGCGAAGTCCTTGCCCTTGGCGTCGGTAAAGCTGCACTTTCCTGGCGCCACAGCCGAAGCGGCGCAGCCCGGCTCCGCGAGGACCACCCCCTGGAAGCTGAAATTCCGCTGGTTGGCTTGCCCCGGAAAGATGCTCTTGGTCCGGTACTCCTGGTAGTTCACGCTCATGGGCAGGATCAGGAAGGGGCCCGCCGCCGCCGCCGTCAGCCAGTCGTCCTCGCCCTTATCGACCAGCTCCAGCGGCAGTTCGCCTTTCTTGTTGTTGTCGCCGCCCCACAGGGAATTCTGGTTCACCCGGTAGGTGACGCCCGCGGCCTTGCGAAGCGCCTCCAAGGCCTCGAAGAACCGCGCCCCTTTGAGCGTCACGCTCAGCTTCTTGGCCGCGGCGGCCTCGTTGCACTTCACGTCCCAGCCGAAGGCCGCCTTCAGCTTCGCCATGGCCTCGCCGAGGGTGCCCTCGGCCAGTTCCAGGTCGATGGTCTTGGGCGCGTCGAAGCCGGCGAGCATCTCGCGCTGCCCGATGTTCTTGAGCAGATTGCGCAGCCGCGAGGCCAAGTCGGGGTTGTTCTCGGCGCCGGCGAGGGCCTTCTCCAGGTCCGCCCGGACCGGTTCGCCGGCCTCGGCCAGCGTCCTGTACGCCTTGTCGCGTTCGTCCGGGTCGTCGGATTTGAGCGCCTCCACCAGCTTGGGCACGTCGGGCGCCGCGGCTTCGCCCCCCCAAGCCAGTGCGGACCCGCCCAGGCACACGGCGAGCGCCAAGACGGCCGCGCGGACCTGCATTACGTAGAAGTTCATGACCGATCTCCGAAAGGAAGTTCATTTCAGTATAACGCTTGATTAACGGCTTGTGTGATCGTCTTTCCAGCCGCGCGGAGATTGTTTTCGTCAGGTTGTTGCCCCGCGGGTCCTTCAAAGGAGCACCATGCGCAAGCGCCCGGCGCGAGCCGGCTTGCGGTGGGTGGTGCTGGCTGGAAAGCCCGGCCCACGGTGTCGGGGAAGGGACCCGAGCCGCCAAGCGCGTTGACAGGTTTAGCCGGGAACGTGAAACTCAGCGCATGCCGCGTCAGGCCATTATATCGGATATCCACGGGAACCTCGTGGCCCTGGATACCGCGCTCAAGGACTGCGCGGACCAGAAGGTCGATTCCATCGTCTGCATCGGGGACCTTGTCGGCTACGGCCCGGATCCGCTCGAATGCGTGGATCGCGTGCGCGAACGCTGCGCGTGGACGCTCTGCGGCAACCACGACGTCGCGCTCTTCATGACTCATCCCGTGGGCATGAACAAGATCGCGCGCAACGCCATTATCTGGCAGCGTTCGCTCCTGGAGCCCAAGTGGTACAGTCTGCCGGAGGCGCGCCGGCGCTGGGCCTGGCTGAAGTCCCTGGGTCCGCAGCGCCAGGAAGAGAACGTCCTCTACGTCCACGCCTCGCCCCGCGACCCGCTCATTGAGTACGTCGAAGAGGGCGACGTCGCCGACATGGGCTTCGGGCCGTCGCAGAAGATCGTCGAGATTTTCGAGAAGATCCCCTGGCTGAGCTTTTGCGGCCACAGCCACAAACCCGGCGTGATTACGCAGGATTACTATTGGATCAAGCCGCACGAACTGGAGGAGTACCGCTACAAGCTGCCCGGCCACGAGAAGACGCTCGTCAACATCGGCTCCGTCGGCCAGCCCCGCGACCGCAATCCCGAGCTTTGCTACGCGATCTACGACAGCGCCGCCAAGACCGTCCAGTTCCGCCGCGTCCCCTACGACATCAAGGCCGCCCAGGCGCGCTTCAAGAACAAACCCGCCCTGCATGAAAAAATGCTGGCAGCGTTTGGCTGATGGAGTGTAGGGAGAAGTAAACAGTAAACAGTAAACAGTAAACAGTTCTCAAACAGATGTATCCAGATCACAGATCACAGATCACAGATCACAGATCACAGATCACAGATCACAGATCACAGATCACAGATCACAGATCACAGATCACAGATCACTACTCGCCCTTCGGGATGCCTTCGATCGAAACGTCGTAGGCGCGCTCGGCCTTGGACTCCACCCACTGCACGACCAGCTTCTTCGGTTCCTCGTTGAAGTTCATGGTGACCGTCCAGGTGTTGCCGTTACCGCTGGCGCTGTGCCCGCCGCCGACGATCTTGCCCTCGGCATTGAGCCAGAACAGGCCTTCGGCTTCCTTGGGGATCGCCGATCCCGCGTCGGCGCCGCCGCCGCCGGCCACCATCGCCATCTTCATCCGGCGGAACGCGAAGCTCCGCCCGCCGCTGTTGAAGAGGTCCCCGGCTTTGCCCGTGGCCGTGAACTTGATGCTCCAGCGCTGGCCATCTTGTTTCGGCTCCTCCAGCGTCAGCGAGCCGCCGGCGATCTCGATCGTCTGCGCGGTAAGGCTCTCGATGGTCCGAGTCTCCGCCTTCAAGGGCACCTGGGCCTTGGCTTTGCCCTTCAGCACAAACGGGCCGGCCGCTTCCCCGGAGGGCATTTGAATGGAGAGCGGATACAGACCGTTCGCGGCCTGGTGGCCGTGCGTGTAGAAGGGATTCTGGTTGTTGCCGGGCTTCACCAGGGATTCGCCCTTGGCATCGAGCAGCTCCAGGTCCGCCAGTTCCGCGCCCTGCACCGCCAGCCCCGGTTCGGCGACCAGGAAGCCCTGGAGGGTGCTGCGCGTGTTCAGGTTCTCCACGCCCTGGACCAGGTCGAAGCTCCCGTTGGAACTCAACGCGATCGAGGTCAGGAAGGCCAGGAACGGGCCGCACGGGCTGGCCAAGGCGTGGCCCTTCTCGCCCTTCTCGACCAGCGAGACGGCCAGGATCTTGTCCGTGTCCTTTTGCTGCCCCGTCTGCGCCTGGTAGCCCAGCCCCGCCGCCTTGCGGATCGCCTCCAGCGCCTCGAAGAAGGTCGCGTCTTCCACCTTCACGCTCACCGGCTTCTCGGCGGCCGCTCCAAACGCCTCCACCTTCCAGCCGAAATGGTCTTCCAGCTTCTTCAAGGCTTCCTGGACGTTCCCGGCCTGGAGTTCGAAGCCGATCTTCCGCGGTTCGTCGTAGCGCTTGAGCAGCTTGAACTCGCCCAGGTTCCGCAGGATGCGCTTGAGTTGCGATTGGTAGTCGAGGTCGCCGGCGCCGGCATCCACCGCTTTCTGGAGCGCGGGGCGGGCGGACTCGCCGAGTTCCACCAGCGCGCGCGCCGCCTTCTCGCGCTGTTCCGGATCCTCCGCCTGGAGGCGCTTGAGCAACGCATGGACGTCCGGAGCCTCTTCCGCTTGAGCGATCGGAAGGGGTGCAAGCAGGCAAAGCCCTATGAAGACCCGGCCCCAATGGAAGCTGCACGTGGTGCGGGCATGGCTCGTCATTATTCTGCCTCCAGTCTTCGACTCATTTGACCGTTATTATAGAGTCAGGTCACGGCAAGATGTTGCAAAGGTCAGGACGCCAAATCGCCGCTTGCGTTCCATGGAAGGGCGTGAAAGAATAATCCTTCCATGTAACCCGGTGCGCCCAGACACGCTACCGGATGTGACGCAAGGAGCAAGACGTTGCCGAACAAACGACGCCGTCAGATGTTGATCAAGCTTAAGCGCAAGCGCCGCGCGAAGAAGAAAAAGGCCGAGGGCTTTCTGCGCGTAGTGGAACGCCAGAACGGACGGAAGAAAATCCGCTTCGTGAAGCCCACCGAAGCCTGATTCGAGGCGGCTGGTTAGACGGGTGGCCATGTCCGACCAGGGACAGATCCCGACCAAGCAGATGGCCGGCGGCAACGGCGCGGCGGCCTCCAACGGCTCATACGGCCTGCGCGCCATCATCAGCGACATCCACGGCAACATCGAAGCCTTCCACGCGGTCCTCAAGGACATCGAGACCCAGAAGGTCGACGAGATCGTCTGCCTGGGCGACACCGTCGGTTACGGCCCCAACCCGGTCGAATGCCTCAAGCTCGTCCGCAGCACCGTGAAGTGGTGCCTCTGCGGCAACCACGACGCGGCGATGTTCATGACCCATGCCGTGGGCTTCCACGAAGCCGCCGCCAACGCCGCCGCCTGGCAGCGCAGCTTCATGCGCCCGGGGCTCTTCAGCCTGCCGGGCAAGGTCGCGCGCTGGCGCTGGCTCGAAAACCTCCCCGCGCAGCGCGTCGAAGGCCGCGACATGTACGTCCACGCCTCGCCCCGCGACCCGCTCATGGAGTACGTCCTCGAAGAGGACTTCCAGGACATGGGCTTCGGCCCGTCGCAGAAGGTCACCGAGATGTTCGAGAAGTTCGAGTGGGTCTGCTTCGTCGGGCACAGCCACCGCCCGGGCGTCGCCACCCACGAGTTCAAGTGGATCAAGCCCCACGAACTCCCCGACATGACCTACGTCCTCCCGCCCGACCAGAAGACCATCGTCAACATCGGCGCCGTCGGCCAGCCCCGCGACCACAACCCCGACGCCTGCTACGTCCTCTACGACGGCCACAAGGTCCGCTACCGCCGCGTGAAGTACGACGTCGAGACCACGCAGAAGAAAATTCGCGCCGTCCCCGAACTCGCCGACCGCCTCGCCGACCGCCTCGCCAAGGGGCTTTGACCTGACGTGGTCCGGACGCGCCGCCCGAAACCCGTCGCTTTCTCCCGGACACGTGGAGCCGCCGGTGGCCGACTCAGCAACCAAACCGCACCTCTACAAGGACGTGATGCGGGCGGCCACGCTGGGCCTGCTGGCCAACCTAGGGCTCTGCGTCGTCAAGGTCGCCGGCGGTCTGGTGGGGAACTCCTTCGCGCTCCTTGCCGATGCCTTCAACTCCCTTGGCGACGTCGTTACCTCCGCGATCGTCATCTTCTCCCTGCGCGTCGCCCAGCGCCCGGCCGATAAAGAACACCCTTACGGCCACACGCGCGCCGAGACCATCGCGGCCTCCAACGTCTGCCTCTTGATCGTCGTCGGCGCCATCGTCGTGGGGGTGGAATCCGTGCGCCGCCTCTCGCTGGTGCATCCGCTGCCGCCCGCTTGGACGCTCTGGATCGCCGGCGCGAATTTCGCGATCAAGGAAGGGCTTTACCGCTACAAATCCGCCGTCGGACGGCGCGCGGGCTCCGCGGCGATTCTGGCCCACGCCTGGGACCACCGCGGCGACGCGCTCTGTTCGCTCGCCGTACTTGTCGGCATCGGCATCGTGCACTACGCCGGCATCGAGTACATCTGGGCCGACGAGGTTTCCGCGTTGGTCGTGGTTCTTGCCGTGATCTGGTCGGCGATGCGCCTCTTCCGCGACACCTTGCACGACCTGATGGATCCGCAGGCCAAGGAAGACTTGGTCCAGGCCGTGCGCAAGACCGCTTCATCCGTGGCGGGTGTCATGGACGTCGAGAAACTCTGGCTGCGCAAGTCGGGCCTGGAATACTTCGCCGACATTCATGTCCATGTGGCTCCGGAGCTCTCCGTAGCCGAAGGCCACGCCATCGGCCACGCCGTGAAGGACCGCATCCTCGAAGAACACCCGCACATCCGCGACGTCTTGGTTCACCTCGAACCTGGCACGTACCCGTCCCCCCGCGTCCGCGCCGCGCAGACCTCCGACGAATAGGCCGGCGAATTCACATGTGCCTCTCGCAGCCCTGCTATCCCAAGGTCGAAACGCGGTTTCTCACACACTTTTAAGGCGGATTTGCTCAACATGTACTTAAGCGCGGTGTAGATAACCATGTAAGCGAAGGCGGTGATGGAAGTATACGAGCCGCCGCACGTTAGATAACCCCAAGCAACCCGGAGCTGCCTGGGTAGGGCAGGGCAAAGGCCCTGTCTGGAGGTCCGATCATGTCACACGGGGGCGAAGCCTACGACCGGACCGAGGGGCTCTACGAAGCCCTCCCCGGCCCCTACGACACGGTCCTCCTCCCGCCCGCCGAACGACCCGTCGTCGGCCCCGAACTGCTCCTCGAACCCGAAGACCGTTCGCCCATCGACCGCACCGGGGTCTTCAAGGCCCTGCGCCGCATCGAGACCCTGCCGCGCATCCGCCCCGCGCGCCGCCGCCCGCAGTCGGATCTTCGCACCGCCCCCCGCAAGCGTTCTTCGCACAAGCGCCCGGCCTCGAGCGTCCTGGGCCGCTTCCTGCGCGGCCTGATGGGCTGGGTCGCCGGCTGATCCGAGTTTCCGTAGCGCCGGCGTCCGCGCCGGCTGCAACGCCGCCGTCTCGGCGGCGTTTTTTTTTTCATCCCACGTGCTTTTCCGGCCGCCTTGAGTTCCTGCCCCGATCGATATACTTGATCCTCCAGGCGGCGCCTTCGGGTATCATCCCGGTTCGGATCCTGGCCTCGAACCCGATCGGAGCATGCATGTCCCAGCCCGTCCACGTGAAGGTCCTCGAATTCGCCGGCCGCCCGTGCGCGAGCACCGGCTCGAAGTGGGAGCCCAAGATGGGCTACTCGCGCGCCGTGCGCAGCGGTAACCTCATCGCCGTCACCGGCACCGTGGGCGTCAACGCCGACGGGACCTATTCCAAGTCGCTCGCCGAGCAGACGCGGCGCTCGCTGGAGATCGTCCGCGCGGCGCTCGAGGCCCTGGGCGGAAAGCTGGAGCACGTCATCCGCACGCGCCTCTACCTCACCGACATCTCGAAGTGGGAAGAAGTGGCCTCCGTCCACGGCGAACTCTTCGGCGCGATCCGCCCCTGCACGACCCTCGTCCAGGTTGCCAAGCTGATCGACGCGGAGGCCCAGATCGAGATCGAAGCGGACGCGGTGCTGCCGTCCTGAGAAAAAAATCGAGGAGCCACGCCATGCGCAGCCTGAGCATCGCCCTTCCGGCCGGCCTCTGTCTCGCGCTTCTCCTGGCCGGCTGCGGCGGCGGCGAGAAGCCCGAACCGGCCGCCGGTCCCAAGACCACGCGCGCCGACCTCGAGAAGGCCATGTTCGCCGCCGAGGCCAAGCTCAAGGTCAGCCTCGACGCGAAGGGCGCCGGCGGCGGAATCTACAGCCCGCGCGCCGCGCTGAAGCAGGCCGTGGGGCTCCTGAACCTCCCGCAGGCCGCCGGCGACACCGGCGAACCGGTCGTCGCGTTCCTCTTCGAACTGCCCCCGCAGCCGTCCTCGGTCGTGATGACCCTCGACGAGAGCAAGAAGATCATCCGCCTCGACGGGTACCTCGACGACGTGAAGAAGCCCGCGACGACGAAGGACGTGAGGTACTAGGGGCAATTATGTGTGTCGGGCTGGCATTTCAGGCGGTATCTGGGCTTTCGACATGACTGACGATTACAAATCTCGGATCGAACTGGCGATTGCCTACCTGAGGCGCCCTCCGGATGGAGAACGAGGTTTGGATGCGTTAAGGCGGCGCTTTCCGAATGCGACTGAAGCTGACCTTCGAACAGCCCATTTCCATCTTTATTTCGAATTGCCGGAAGCGATGCGCGATTTGCTGGCGAACCTCGAGGAGTCCCTAAGGAGTAATGAGGAAGCCCCCGATCATGGGCGTGCGTTTCACGTACTATATCATCTCTTCAATTGGATTCAGTTTGAGGCATTGGTACCAAAGGGTCCAGAAGAGCTGAAGTCACTGGTTGAGGACGTCGAAGTGTCCATCAAGGAAGGTGATCTGGATTCGGCCCATTCCATTCTTAAGGCAATCAAGGATCGTCTTGAAGGACATGAATTACCTCCACGAATTGACGAGTCTTGATGCAATAGAATCAATGCGTAGAGACGAATTCATGACGGTGAAAGCCAAGAGCTAAGAGCCAGCCGCCGCCGGCTCCGCCTCCGCGCGCGCCGCCTCCCGCTGCGCCAGCAAGTCCTGCCCCAGCGCCCAGTCCGCCTTGAACATCGCGTAGCGCCAGGCCCGCCAGCCCAGCCATGCGGGGATCAGGCTCGTCAGCGTCGTGAACAGGATCGTGCCGAAGACGAACGCCAGTCGCGGCAGCGGACGCTGCAAGCGCAGGCTGCGCCGGCAGGCGTCCAGCGCGAAGTACAGCCCGCACGACATGGCCAGGATGACCCAGGCCGCCATCCCGGCCAGCGGCAGCGGATCGCCGCCGAATTCGTTGCCGAACGCGTCCCCGAAGCCGCTCTGGAAGGCCATATAGATCCCGAAACAAAAAGCGGCCGCGTATAGGTCCTGCATGAACAGGTGCAGTTTGGGCGCGGGGTGCTTGCGCTCGTAGCGCAGCCGTTCGGATTTGCTGGCGAGGCGCTGGAAGAACACGACGACCCAGCCGATGCAGCCCGCGCCTCCCACGCCAAGCCCCACCAGGCTCAACCCAATCCAGGCCAAGCTGCCCATACCCAGGGACGCGGCCACATAGATCATGCCCGCGAGCAACATCCCGACCGATACCGCGGCCACGATGAACCCCAGCAACCCGAATACGAACAGGGCCACCGGACGTTCGCTATACTTGCCCTCGGCCATCCTCTTAAGCCGCAGCTTCACGTACCAATAAACCCAGAAAAAGTATCCGGCATAAAACCCCAACCCTATGAGGAGGCCCAGCGCAAGCGGTCCCAATATGCCCATGGCGGCAATCTCCGTCTCATATGCTTAAAATGCAGGTCGATCTTTCGAGCGTTGGAAAATTATTTCACTACGGCGTCTTGGCTCCTGCCGCGTACTCCTTCAGGTACGCCCGCGCGTAGCGCGTCCCGAATTCCAACTGCCCCGCCGTGTCGTAGTGGATCCCGTCGGGGTTATACGTGAGGCCCACGGTGGAGACCATCCGCGCTCGCGGCACGTCCCGCTCCGCCGCCACGTAGCCCTCGCGGATCAGGGTGAGATATTTGAAGCGCGACTTCAAGTCCTCGGAGGCGGGATCCTCGGGGCGCGCGCCGCTGAACAGGAAGGGCAGGGCGGGCGCGTTCAGGTCCTTGCGCAGCCTTTCGATCAGCGCCTTCAGCCGCGCGCCGTAGGCTTTCGCGTCGTCCTCGTCCCTGGCGTCCGCGCCGCCCTGCGCGAAGAGCGCCGCCGCCAGCGTGTGCGGGCGGTCCTTCGTCGCCTCGCGATAGGCTTTCAACAGCCCCGCGTAGAGCCCTTCCTTCCTGTCCGGATCCCAGTCCTTGGCCAGGGACGTCCCGCCCACCGCATGCTTGACCAGCAGGATCGGGCGCTCCGGATAGGCCTTCGCCAGTTCGAAGCCGAACGCGATCTCCGGCCCGAAATCGCCCGCGCCGTCCTTGCCGCGCGGACGCGGCGGCCCCGACCGGCCGGCCTCCACCAGCGTGACGTTCGCCGGTGACATCCGCCAAGCCTGGGGCAGCTTCGCCCCGTCGCCGCGCCCGACCATGTTCGACTGGCCGAAGAGCAGGAAGACGAGAGGCTCCTTCGTCGCGCCGGCCACGGCTTCCCCTCCCCATGCGCACGCCGTAACGCAGGCGGCCAGCACCGCCGCCAGCCTGAGCATGGGCATCCGCGTACCCTCGACGCTCTGTATGGGTCAGTACCCGCCTCACCCGATCGCCAGCATCCGCTCCAGGCTCGTCATGCTCCGCTGCCGCACGTCCTCGTCCACCGTCACCTCGTAGCGCTCCTGCCGCAGCGACTCCAGCGTCTCCTCCAGCGAAATCTCGTTCATGTGCGGGCAGCGCACGCTGCACAGGCGGATCATCTCGCGCCGAGGGTTCTTCGCCGCGATGTTGTCCCCCATGCTGCATTCCGTCAGCAGCAGGTAACGCCCCGACTTCATGTTCTCGACGTACTTGATCATCTGCGTCGTGCTGCCCGAGAAATCCGCCGCTTCGACGACTTCGGGCGAGCACTCCGGATGCGCGAGCACCGTCACGTCGGGGAACTGCTTCCGCGCGTTCGTCACGTCCTCGACCGTGAACTTGTCGTGGACCTCGCAGCGCCCGCGCCAGCCGATCATCACCGTCGAGGCGCCGGCCGGTTCGGCGGCCTGCTCCAGCTTCCCGTTCCGGCGCGGGTAGACGATCGCCATGCCCGTCTCGCGCGCCACGTTCGCGGCCAGGTATTCGTCGGGCAGGAAGATGATCTTCTTGTGCCCCTGCGCGAGGATGTGCTTCACGACCTGCTCCGCGTTCCCGCTCGTGCAGACGTAATCGACCTCGGCCTTCACCTCCTGATAGCAGTTGATGTACGTCACCGTCGGCACGCCGGGGTAGAGCGCCTTCAGCGCGCGCACGTCCGCGGCCGTGACGGACTCGGCCAGCGAGCAGCCCCCCTTCGCCGAAGGCAGCAGGACCTTCCGCGACGGGTTCAGGCTCTTGGCGGTCTCGGCCATGAAGCGCACGCCGCAGAAGACGATGATTTGCGCCTGCGCCTTCGCGCTCACCCGCGCCAGGTACAGGCTGTCCCCGGTGAAGTCCGGCACGCTGTGGAAGAGCGCCGGCTCCATGTAGTTGTGCCCCAGCACGATCGCGCGCTTTTCTTTTTTTCAGCCGATTCACCTCGACGGCCAGCTCCGCCTTCAGCTTCAGTTCGAAATCGGGGACCACGTCCGCCAGCCGCGCGCGCAGGTGCGCCAGCATGGCCGGTACGGTCTCGGGGTAGCTCAGGCGCTCGGACATCGAAATTCCTTTCGGCCCAGTCGGGTCACCGCGGAGGCGCGGAAGGCGCGGAAAAGAGAAATTCCGGGAGGCCGCTCCGCCCAAGTGCGATTATCGAGCCGCCGCCGCCGCTCGCAACCGCGTTCGCGCGCACGGCTCTTCTGGAGGGATATTACGCGCCGGAGGTTATTCGTGTCAATAAAACACGAAATGGGTTCTGGGTTCTAGGGGCTGGGTTCTGGATGTCGAGAACAAGGATGCGTGGGTATGAACGTCGTTGTGAAGAAGCGTAGAACGTGAGTGGCCTGCGAGCATACCAGAGGAAGGCCTGCCATTGGCTATTCACATGATCAAGGTCTGCATTCCCTAATGTCCTCAGTGCGCCTGGGCCCTTCGCTTTCTGCGATTCCCAGTCTCCAGAACCCAGACCCCGAAACCCGCCGTTACAGCACCCCGTACGTCGCCCACGCCTCGCCCGCCTTCATCCCGTCGCGGATCGCCTGGCGCGTGATGTTCTCGGCGTGGACCTTCTCCCAGGCGCGGCGGATCGCATCGGCTTCGACCGCGCGCGGGACGGCCACGATGCCGTCCTCGTCGGCGAAGACGAGCGCGCCGGGCTCGAAGGTGACGCCGCCGATGACGACGTTCGCATCCAGTTCGACGACGCGCTGCCGGTGCTGGCTGTCGCGGGGGCTCGTCCCGCGCGCCCAGACCGGGAAGCCCAATTCGCGCATGCGCGCCACGTCGCGGACCGCGCCGTCCACGAGCGCGCCCGCGCAGCCCTGGTTGCGCGCGGCCGTCGAAAGCAGTTCGCCCCAGATCCCGCTCTTCAGGCTCCCGCTGGCCGCGCAGATCAGCACCTCGCCGGGGCGGCAGGCGTCCACGGCGCGCAGTTCGAGTTCGTACGGCCGCGGGTCGGGACCTTCAAGGTCCTCCCAGCGCGTCGTCCGGCAGCGCCCGACGAGCCGCGTGGCGCCGGTCCAGGGTCGCAGCGGGGCGTCCGCGGCCTGGCGCGGGAAGCCCAGCGCATCCAGCGCGTCGCAGACGACGGCCGAATACAGGTGCTCGCGCATCATGGCGAGGGTGATCGCCGCCGGCTCGCTCATGGCGCGCGGCCCTCCGGCGCGGCGAGCCGCGCGCTCAGTTCGCGGCAGGCTTCGCGGACCGCCTCGATCAGGTGGCGCCGGGTCTGCGCGTCGACGCGGGCCGTCGGCGCGCTGACGCTGATCGCCGCGGCGACCGCCTCGCCGTCGAAGACCGGCGCGCCCAGGCACATCACCCCGATGTCCGTCTCGTCCTGCTCGATCGCGTACCCGCGCTTGCGCGTCTCCTTCAGGATCCCGCGCAGCCGCTCCGCGTCCATCACCGTGTACGGCGTGCGCTGCTCGCGCGGCGTGTGCTTGAGGAGCTGCTCCTGCTGCGCCGCGCCGGCGAACGCGGCCATCGCGCGCCCCAGCGCCGTCGTGTGGAATGGGTCGGAGCCGTGCGGCTCGGCCACGCGGCGCAGCGGATGCCGGCTCTCCAGCACCCGCAGGTACCGCACGCGCCCTTGCCGCAGCACGCCCAGGTTCACCGTCTCGCCCGTCTCGGCGTTGAGGCGCGCGAGGAGCGGCTCGGCCGCCGCCAGCAGCCGCCGGTCATCCGGACCCGTCGCGACCTGCTTCAACTTCGCGGTAAGCCGGTAGCGGCCGCCGGCGAGCCGCTCGGCATACCCCAGCCCCACCAGACTGTTCAGCACCCGGTGCGCCGTGGGCTTCGTCAGCCGCGTCTGCTCCGCCAGGTCCGAAAGCGGCATGCCGTCTTCGGCTGGCCGCCATTCGCCGAGGACTTCAAGGAGCCGGAAGGCTTTGGTCAGGACGGTGGATTCCATGTTCCTGAACTTTATGTTCTGCTTTCCAGAACTCAAGCCCGCAGCCGCCTTCGGCCCAGAGGGCAGAGCGCCGAATTTTGTATTCTGAAACGATACTGCTTCTGAAGCGGCCGTAAGCGTAGTCTCCAGCATGCATGCTTCCTCCTTCATGGGCAACATACAGAGAGAAAACATCAAGGCCATGCGCCTTCGCGCCATTTGGGCCCTCATTTCGAAATACGGAACGATAGGTTTGAATCGGGATCGGGAAGCGGAAATCCAACCCCCGAACCCTTGAAAAGGGGAATATTAGGTGGTATCTAATATTGGCCGAAGTTGAGTGCGCCCTGTTATAAGCGCCTCAGCTTCCACTGGCTAGTCACGTTGCGAAGACACATGTGCATCTTTTTTCGGATTCATGGACCGGCCCGATCATGGGGCGTCGGACCGGTGCTTGGATGGGAGGTCCACGAATCATGCACCACCGTGCATCTTTTTTACGCTCTAAGACACGCTCCCCGCGTCGGTGCGCAAATCACGGCCGGATCGGGAGTTCCACGCCGGCACGGCGCCAGGTCGCGCTCGTGCCGATCCTCGGGCGCGTCCAGGCCGGGGCCCTCAGCTTGGCCGTCGAGGATCGCGAAGGCGTGGTGCGCGTCCGCTCGCGCCATCCCGCCGGCTCCCTCTTCGCCCTCCGCGTTCGCGGGGAGAGCATGCTCGGCGCGGGCATCCTTCCCGGCGACCTCGTCATCGTCCGCCGCCAGCCCGACGCGGGCTCGGGCGAGATCGTCGTCGCGCGGGTCGGCGAGGAGGCCACCGTCAAGCGTCTGGTCCGCCGCGCGGGACGCGTGGAACTCCATCCCGCCAACCCGGACTTCCCGGTCCTGATGCCCGACCCGCGGGATCTGGAGATCCTCGGCCGCGTGATCGAGGTGCGCCGCGAGTTTCATTGAGCCGCGGCGTCCGCGCGGCTTGGCGGCGCGCCGCCGCATCGCGCTCCCTTGACTTTGACCGAGCCTCACGGATCGTGGAGGGCATGCCCAAACCCGAGAAGCGGAAGAAGAGCAAGGCCCACGGCAAGCACGAACTCGAATCGTTGATTGCCGAGCGGTACCGGTTCGCGCAGCAGGCGAATCCCCACGCGGCGAAGCGGGTCCGCGAACTCGACCGGCGCATTCGCGGCCGGTACGAGCGGGTCGTTGCGCCGTTCGTGCTCGACATGGCCGGCTTCACGCGGATCACGATGCACCACGGCATCATCCATTACCTCTCGCTGATCCACCGCATGCGCGAGATCTGCATCCCCGTCGTGCGCCGCCACAAGGGCGCGCTGGTCAAGACCGACGCCGACAACCTCTTCGCGCACTTCCCGGACGTGACCGCCGCCGTGGAGGCGAGCCTCGACATCCAGGAGACCGTCGCCGACGCCAACTTCGACACCGACGACGACTTCGACATCTACGCCTGCGTCGGGATCGGCTACGGGCCGGTGCTGGTCCTCGATCACGACATGTGGGGCGGGGAGTTCAACATCGCCTGCAAGCTCGGGGAGGACATCGCCGGCAGCGGCGAGATCCTGCTCACCCAGGCCGCGCGGCGCGCGCTGAAATCCGAATCCTACGCTTTACGTAAGCGCGTCCTGACGCTCTGCGGCATGTCCTACGACGCCTGGCTCGTGCGCGGCCGGCGGCGCGCGCGCAGGGAAGACGCCTGACGGCCGGAGGACCGGCGATGTCCGCGATCCCCCGCGGCACGCTCTTCGAAGCGGCGTTCGAGGCCCCCGGCGCGCCGGACGAAGTCGTCCTGCGCGCGCGCTTCCGCGGGCCGGGCGGGTTCGAGCGCGTGGTCGAAGGCTTCTGGGACGGCGGCGCGAACTGGAAGCTCCGCTTCGCCCCGGACGCGCCGGGGGAGTGGACCTGGAGCGCGGAGGCCGCGCCGCGCGTCGAAGCGCTCCGCGCCGAAGGCCGCTTCGAGTGCGTTCCCTACGAGGGCGACAACCCCGTCTACCGGCACGGCGCGCTGAAGCTCGCCCCCGACCGCCTGCGCCTGGCGACCGCCGACGGACGCCCCTTCTTCTGGCTCGCCGACACCGCGTGGAACGGCGTCCTGCGCGCCGAACCCGCCGACTGGACGCGCTACCTCGAAACGCGCCGCGCCCAGGGCTTCAACGTCGTCCAGTTCGTCGCGACGCATTGGCGCGGCCTGGAGGCCGACGCGCACGGCGAGCGCGCGTATGTGAACGACGCCGCGCCGCGCATCAATCCCGCCTTCTTCCAGCGCCTCGACGCGAAGCTCGCCGCGATCAACGCGCACGGGCTCTACGCCGCGCCGGTGATTCTCTGGGCGTTACAGCCCGAGGACCCCGGGCGCAAGCTCCCCGAGGCCGGCGCGCTGAAACTCGCCCGCTACGTCGTCGCGCGCTACGGCGCCCACCAGCTCGCGTGGTTCCTCGGCGGCGACTGCCCGTACGTCAAGGACGGCGTGGAGAAGTGGAAGCGCCTGGGACGCGAACTCTTCGGCGCGAAGCACGAGAAGTCCGACCGCCTCGTGACGCTCCATCCGTGCGGGTTGAGCTGGATCGGGTCCGAGTTCGCCGACGAAGGCTGGCTCGATTTCATCGGCTACCAGAGCGGGCACGGCGACCGCCCCGAGCAGTTGCGCTGGCACGTGATGGGCCCCGCCGCGCAGGCCGGCCTGGAGTCCCCGCGCCGCCCGATCCTCAACCTCGAGCCCAACTACGAGGGCCACCGCGCCTCCGGCGGCGCGCGCCGCTTCGGGGAGTACGAGGTCCGCCGCGCGGCCTGGTGGAGCTGTCTGCTCGCGCCGGCCGCCGGCGTCAGCTACGGTTGCAACGAGGTCTGGAACTGGGGCGCGCGGCGCGAGCAGGCCGCGGGGCACGCCGAACTGGGCGAGATCGAGCCCTGGCACACGATGCTCGAGAGTCCGGGCCTGCGCGCGATGCGGCTGCTCAAGAAGTTCTTCGAGGCCATGCCCTGGTGGCGCTTGAAGCCCGCGCCGCACCTGCTCTTCAATCAGCCGGGGCGAGAGGATCCCGCCGCCTTCGTCGCCGCCGCCGCGACCCCCGAAGGCGACGCGGCCGTCCTTTATTGCCCGCGAGGCGGCAAGCACCTGCTCCGAGCTGATAACCTCAAGCGCCCGGCCGCCGCCATGTGGTTTGATCCGCGCAAAGGGAAATTTCAGGCCGGCGGCGCCTGCAAGAGCCGCGAGTTCGAGGTCCAGGCCCCCGATGCGCAGGATTGGGTCTGCCTGCTAGGCAAACGTGGCTGAATCTGATTGCGGATTGCGAAATGCGGAATGATCGGAACTTGGCGGCGGCTTGTGCGCGCCTATTCGGCGCGGTGCTGGCCGTGTGGCTCCTGTGCCCGTCCCTCCTCCTCGCGCTCGACGCCGAACAGGATCCCTTCAAGCCCAAGCCCGAGGACCTGAAGGTTGAAGTCGTCGCGCCCAAGAAGGTGCTCGCCTACGACGCGGCGGCCGCGGTGACGCTGCGCCTGAACAACGTGAGCCGGCGCGCGTTCTCCATCGATCGCGCTCAGATATACCTGTACATGAGCCTCGAATTCGCCTGGCCGGGGCGCACGGTTGCAGGCGCGCAGGACGCCAAGCGCTTCCTCAAATCCACGCCCTTCGAGAAGGAGGACGCCGAGCGGCTCGCCAAACTCGAACCCGGCGCGGCGCTGGAATTGCCCCTCGAGCTGGCCTCCATCGCGCGCGAGGCCGTAGGCGAGGTCGAGGTCAAGCTCTCGCTCAGCCATCGCCGCGCCGCGTATTGGGGCGATGCGGTCGTCTGGGAAGGCCGGTCTCCAAGGCTCTCCTGCAAGGTCGAATACGAAACCCCCAAGCTGCTGACTCTGATGCGCCCCGCCGAAGCGCCCAAGCCCGGCGAGGTCAAACGCGCCGTGCTGGAAATCCTCGACGGCCCCGAACGCTCGGCCGAGTGGCTGAGCCTCGCCTTCCGCGGGACCGCGCCGATCTCCGCCGACCCGCTGGTGGAACTTTTCGAGGCGGGTCGCGACGACGCGCTCGAACCGCTGCGCGGCATCCTGGCCACGTCGATCCTGACTTCCGAGCATAAGAAGGAGGTACAGGCGCGCTTCTCCGCGGCCCTGGCCCGACGCACGGCCGGCGCCGGCCCCTGGCGCGACGGGATGCTGTCCGCATACCTGCGCATCGCGGCCGAGCGACCCGCGCCGGCCCAACTGCTGCGCTGGTTCGGCGGCGCCGGCCCCGAAGACCGCGTGGCGCTGCTGGGCGAACTGCTCAAGGACCACCCCGAGGCGCAGGCGACAGCCGACGCCTGCCTGGCCGCCTGGGACGAAGCGCCGCTCCGCCCGCGGGTCCTCGCGCTGCTTACCGGCTCGCAGGCGCCCGCATCCGTCGCGCGCCTGATCTTTCTGCAGCGCCAAGGCGTGGACTTGGCCGTCGGCGTCGCCCGCCGCGCGGACCCGCTCGATGCGGAACTTCAGGACGCGTTCGCCGCGCTCGAGGCGCCCCGCCTTGTGGAGGTGCTGCGCGCTTTGCTCGGCCTCGGCCCCAAGCGCGCCGTGGGCCCGTCGCAGCGCGCCTTCGCCGCGCGCGTGGCCCGCGCAAGCGCATCGGCGGACGTGCGCCGCGCGGCGGTTCTCGCCGCCGGCCTGCCGCCCGAACCCGACGCCGCACTGCTCGCGGAGCGGGCCGAAAAGGACGCCGACGCGGTTGTCCGCGGTTTCGCGCGCGCGCTTCTGGCGCTGAGCCGGGGCGACGCGCTGCCCCCGCCGCGCATCCGTGCCATCGTCGAAGCCCGTTGGCCGGAATTCCCCGCGCTGCCGGACGCGAACGCGGCGCTCGCCCAGGCCGAGAACGCTCGCGAACGGCCCGGCGCCGAACTGCTCGCCGTCGCCTACGCGACCGGCGCCGAGCACCTTCCGCGCCTGCGCAAGCTTCTCGCGCATGCCCAGCCGGACCTCGCCAGCGCCGCCGTCGAGGCCGCCGGGCGCCTGCGCGACGCCGAGAGCGAGCCCGCGCTCCTGGACCTGCTGCGCCGGCCGCGCGAAGGCGTCTCCCCGGAGGCCGTTCAGCGCGCGCTGCTGCGGATCGGCGGCCGCGAAGGCCTTGCGGCCCTGCAAGCCGCGCCCAAGCCGCTTGCGAGCGGCCTCAGCCGCGCCCTCGCGGGGCTGACTCGGGAAGGCGCTCGCTGCGACAGCGAGCTGCCGTGGCTCGATGGGCGTTTCCTTCCCGCGTGGGGCGTTGAACTGTGCGCCTACGGAGTGGGCCGCACCGAGATCGTCCCCGCCGACCTGGGGCAGCCGTTCATCCTGCTGGTGCACGCCCGGAAGGCCGACGGCGCGGCCGAATGGCATGCGCAACTGCCGGGCCGGCCGCAGCACGCCTTCGGTCCGTTCCACGCGCTGAAGACGGGCGAGCCGGAGGAGCATTACCTTTCCCTCGACGAGGAACTCGACGCGGGCCGCTACGAAGTCGGCTTCGAGGCGCTGGCGCTTTTTGCCGGGCGCTGGGATGAGCCCTCCTTCACCTGGGCCGGCCGCGAAGGCAAGGCCCCGGTCTTCGTGCCCGGCTTCGGGCTCGCGCGGCTGAAGGCCGGGCCGCTGGACTTCGAGGTCAAGCACCGTAACCCGCCGGCCGGCGCGCGGCCCAGGGTCTGGGGGACGCCCGGGCGCGTGCGCATGGAATTGGCGCTGCGGATGGGCGCCGCGGAGGCCGCGGAGTACTTCCTGGCCCCGCTCAAGGAACTGAACCTGCGCTTCGGGCGCGACGAGGAGGGCCGCCTGCGGGGGTGGCGCACCGGCATGCCTCAGGGGCCGCATTACGGCAGCCAGAGCGCGGTGGGACCGATACTTGAGCTGGCGCGCGCGGGCCGGCCCGAAGCCGTCGCGTTCGCCTTGCGCGCGCGCGAATCCGAGGATCCCTACACGGCTTGGCACGGCACGGCCGCGCTGCGCCTGTTCCAGCTTCGTACTCAGGCCGAGGGCGGGCGCGAGGCCGCCGCCGCGTGGCTCGCCGAGCTGTACGCGCAGCCCGAGGATTTCTTCGTGGGCTACCAGCGTCTCGTGCCGGAACTCTGCGCACTGGCCGGCCCCGAGCGGGTCAAGGAAGTCGCCGCCAAAGCCGCCCGCGACGCCGCGCAGCCGTGGATGCGGCTGGAAGCGCGAGGCCTGGCTGAAGGGAAGGGGGATCGATAAACGGCACAGCGGTCGTACTTAATTCAGTTGCCTTCGCCTTGAGTGGTTTCCCCTCCTCACCGAGGAGGGGCAGGGGTGGTGACTGAAAATATCCGCGCGAAGCGCGATCCAATTCCCGAATGAAACTTGGGTAAGCCGCTTAGTACCGCGCCGAGGAAGTAACTGGCCCAATGCGCCGGGCATTTTGTTCCGGATCGAGGCGCGCCGAGGGAGCATATCGGGACGAAGATCTGTGACCGAGGCGCAACGAAGAGCCGGGGCAAAAGGCCCCAGCAGTGGGTCAGGAACTTCTGCGGCGCGGTACTTAGTGACCGGTTGGCGCGGGGGTCGCCGTTCATGGCCCGCCGATGCTGCTTGCCTTCCTCAATCCCCGCTCTGCGGCGAACCGGGGCCGCCGGTCTGGAAGGTGTTGAGTTCAAAGAGCAGGAAGCTGCCGTCGTTTCCGACGTCCTGGCCGTTGCCGAGCAGAGTATTGAGACGCGCGGTGGTATTGGTCGCGCCGTTGTCGAGCCCGTCGGCGCCACAGAGCGAGGCGCGGCAGCGCTCGATGCGGTTGTCGAGCCCCGCCTCCAGGTCGAATCCGTCCCGGAGCGAGCGCGCGACCGTGCAGCTCCGAATCGTGTTGGCGTTGCCGTTGAGGCGAATGCCGTCGTTGGGCACGTCCAGGATGGAGTTCTCCGCGATGAAATTCCCGTCGCCGTTGACCTGGACGGTGGCCTGGAGCGGTCCGCCGCTGCGCGCGATCCGGTTCCTGCCTACGACGGCCCCGCTGACGTTCAGCGCCATCGCCGGGCCGGCCATATCGCGCAGGATGTTGCCCACGATCTGCCCGCCGCCGCTGGGCGAAGCCTGATTGACCAGAATGGTGGCGGCGGCGCTGAGGCCCCTGACGATCGCGTTGGAGTTGATCCTGTAATCGTCGCCCGCGACCGCGATGGCCGAGGAGCCGGCCAGGGCCTGCATGCGGTTTCGCTCGACGATGGCGCGGTTGCCGTTCATCTGGATCGCCATGCCCGCGCAGACATTGATGCGGCAGGCGACGACGCAGGCATCGTCGCCGACGCAAACAAAGCCGCCGTTCAGGCCCAGGCCGAAAGCCGAGTTGGCGACCACGACGCTGCGATTGCCGGTCACGATGATGCCGCCGCTCCCGACGTTGAAGCGGTTGCTGGTCACCCAGGCGTCGTCGCCGCTCAAGGTCGCGAAGGCCCCGCCGATGACGTTGTTGAAGCGGCTGAACCGCAAGGCGGGCCGCGCGCCGACGAGCGTGACCGCGGCCACGGTGTTCTCGAAGCGGCAGGCGGTCACCAGCGCGTCGTTCCCGACGATCGTGAGCTGCTGGACGCCGTTGCGGAAGACGATCCCGCTTACCCTCGCGCCGTCGCCCACGATGGTGAGGATCGTCGCGCCCGCGCCGCCGTCGACGATCGAGCCTGCCCCGGCGAAGCGAATGCCGGCTATGGCCACAAGGCCGCTCTCGTTGTAGGTCCCAGGGGCCAGAAGGACCGTATCGCCCTGGACGGCCGCCAGCAGCGCGGCCTGGATCGTCGGGAACTGCTGGGGCACGCGCCGAACCGCGGCCTGGAGGTCCAGGGCTGGCAGGAGCACAGCGATCCACAGCAGCCGGCGCCAATTCATATTCGCTCTCCTTGATGAATATCGGGTAAAGAGCCTATCATGGGCCATGGCGCGGATCGTGCAAGGGCAGACGAACTGGACCCTGGCCTTGATTCGGGGATGCTGGGACGCATGAGCGGAAATGCGGTTCGCATGCGCTTCGGGCGCGAAGGCTTCACGTTGCGCGCGCCCGCGCGCGCCGAAGTGCTGGAGGCCTCGCCGATCCCCGCGCTCTCCGACCCGCGCGCGGCGGTGCGCGAGGCCCTCGAGCGCCCGCTGGGCGCGCCGCCGTTCCGCCAGATCGTCCGCGGCAAGCGCCCGCGCCGCGTCGCAATCACGATCAGCGACTTCACGCGCCCGGTGCCCAACGAACTGCTTGTCGGCGCGCTCCTCGACGCCCTGAACGCCGAAGGCGTCGCCGACGCGCAGGCCACGGTCCTGATCGCCACCGGGATGCACAGGCCTTCAACGCCCAGGGAACGCGAGGAGATGCTCGGCGCGGTCCTGAAGCGCTGCGCCGTCGTCGATCACGTGGCCTCGGACGCCTCGTCGCTCGTGAAGGTCAGCGACGACCCGCCGGTGAGCGTGAATCGGCTGTTCCTCGAGGCCGATCTGAAAGTCGTGACGGGCCTGATCGAACCGCACTTCATGGCCGGGTACAGCGGCGGGCGGAAGGGCATCTGCCCGGGCTTGGTGGACCTCGCCACCGTCCAGCGCTTTCACGGCTACAGGATCATGGGCGACCCGCGCGCGGAGAATGGGATTCTGGAGGGGAATCCGTGCCACGCCGAGTCGCTCCGCGTCGCGCGGCTCGTCGGCTGCGACTTCCTGCTCAACGCGGCCATCGCGCACGACCGCCGCCCGGCGGGGATCTGGGGCGGCGGGATGGAGGCCGCGCACGCGGCCGGCTGCGCGCAGGTCGGCGCCTGGAACGGCGTGCGCCTGGACGGCCTCTACGACCTGGTCGTCACCAACGGCGGCGGCTACCCGCTCGACGCGACCTATTACCAGACGGTGAAGGGCATGTGCGCGGCGCTTCCGGCCCTTCGCGAGCGTTCCACGCTCCTCAGCGCCAGCGGCTGCGGCGAGGGCGTCGGCAGCCCGGAATTCACCGCCACCATGGCCCGCTGGGGGCGCGACTGGCGCGGCTTCCTGAAGCATATCGAAGGCAGCGGCGTCACCGTGAAGGACCAGTGGCAGTTCCAGATGCAGACGCGCGTGCTGGAGCGGATCGGCGTCGAGCGCCTGCTGCTCGCGACCGACGGGCTGCCGCCGGAGACCCAGGCCGGCCTCGGCGTGACGCCCCTGCCTGGCGCGGGGCCGGCGCCCGAGCGCGTCCAGCGCTTCCTCGACGAGTTCTCCGCGCGCCGCCCGGACGCGCGCATCGCCCTGATTCCGGAAGGCCCCTACGCGATGCTCGTCGCGCCGGAGGCGGTGGCGGCGGATTGACGATTTGCGATCGAAGATTGACGATTAAATGCCAAACTCGACGAGATTTCCGCGCTATTTCGCGAAGTTGGCGCAACGCAATCTGCAATCGTAAAGCGCCCATTCGCGGCATCGTTGGAGTGTGTGCTCCGAAGCGGATTTTCGTCTCGCGCCTCATTCCAGCGTCTCCAGCCGCTCCGGCACCTGCTCCAGCGTGACGGTTTGAATCTCCGCCCACTTCCAGTCCTTGTCGGCGGGGCCGCCTTCGGCGGCGAAACGGTGCTTCCACTTGTTCTTGAATTTCAGGCCGTTCTTCACGGTTAAATAGGGGTAGTTCAGCGCGCCGGTGCGGCCGGTGGTGACGTTCTCGAAGTGGTACATCTCGACGGAGGGCTCGTAGAGGCAAGTGTAGCCGGCCTCGCGGATGCGGTAGCAATAGTCGATGTCCTCGAACTGGACCGGCGAGAAGCGTTCGTCAAGCGGGCCGATCTCGCGCGCGACGCCGGCGCGGAGCATCCAGCAGGCGCTGATCAGGGTCTGGCAGGCGCGCGGCGCGTTGAACTCGGGGGCCGTGCGCGGCTGCCCGCGCCCGCGGAAGATCACCTGCCCGCCGGTGGTGACCGCGCCGCCGGCGCACTGGATGTCGTGCGGAGGGAGGGGGTAGACGAGCTTGGGGCTGACGACGCCGGCTTTGGGGTCGCGCTTCAGGACCTCGCGCAGCCGTTCGAGCCAGCTTTTCGTGCGCACCACCGCGTCGTTGTCCAGGAAGACCCACCAGTCTCCGTTCAGGCGCTTCATCCCTTCGTTGCGCCCGACGATCGCGCCCTGGTTCGCGCCCAAGTCGAGAACCTCGACGCCGATCCGCTCGCCCGCCGCGCGCGCGCGGAAGGCTTCGAAGACCTCTGGCGTCTCGTCGGTCGAGCCGTTGTTCACCAGCACCGCCTGGAACGGGCGGAGGCTGGAAAGCAAGAGCGCGTCCAGGGTGCGGCGTGTGTAGGCGGCCTTGTTGTGGGCCAGGATCAGGATGGAGACGGCATCGGCCATGGGCTACGTTGTGCCCGCTGTGAGGCCTCGATGCAACCGCAAGAGAGCGCCGCCCATGCGCGCGGTCCGCGCTGTCGCCGCGCGCAGGCCGTGGTAGCTTGGCCCGCGGATGGCAGATCTTGACCCGAAGCTTGCCGCCGCTCATGCGCTGCTTGCCGAAGCCCGTTCGCTGCGGCGCGAACCGCGCGACCTGCGCCCGCTGGCGGAATGGACCGTCCTCGTCGCCGGCCTGCGCAGCGTCGGCAAGAGCAGCCTCGTCTGTACGCTCTGGGGGGACCCCGAACTGCTCCCCACGGCCGTCCGCGACTGCACGCAGACCAACACGCTGGTGAGGGCGCCCGCCGCCAACGAGGCCGACCGTGCGATCTGGGTCGAACACCTCGCGCGCGAACAGGCCCTGAACTTCGCGTTGCGCGACCTTTCCTGCGTGCGGCTCGACGAGAAGCTGCGGCAGGCCGAAGGCCCCATGGGGCCTCGGTTGGACGACCTGCCGCCCGAGCCGCGCATGCGCGAGACCATGGCCGGCATCCGCCGGCTCTTCCAGGTCCGCCCCGACGAGGCCGTCCTGAACGATCACCTCAACGACGAACTGGACAAACTCGACCAGTTTCTCGCCTTCCTGGATTCGCCCGCCTTCCGCCCGGGCGCGCGGGTGGAAACCGGCTGGGACCGGCGCCGCCTGCACCTGATGGGCAACCTCCAGCCCGACGGGCGGCGTCTCGACGTCGGCCAGCTCCTGGCCTACCGGCACGTGGAACTGGTCCGGGCTACGGATCGCTTCGGCGCAACTCCGCCGCGCCTGATCGACACGCCGTGGATCCCGGCATTCCACAACGCGCGCCGCGCCGATCTGATCCTCGACCGCGCGCGCGAAGCCGACGTGCTCATGCTCGTCGCGCTGCCGGGCAAGTTCGAGCTGGAGCCGTGGCTTGAGACGCTCCTGAAAGAACGCCCCGAACTGGCCGCGCGCGCCGTCGTGGTCTTCAACCAGATCGACACGCTGGACACCTCGGCGCTCTTCTCGCGCGAAGGCTTCGCGCAGGAGTTCGTCGAGATCGGCGAACGGCTGGCCAGGCAAGGCTTCGAACCGGCGAGCTTCCACTTCTGCTGCGCGAGGCTGCCGTTCCTGGAAACCGGCGCGAAGGATGCCTTCCTGAAGGAGCGCGTCGCGAAGCTGCAGGCGATCCTGAAATCGCTGGCGAAGCTGGCCGACGACCGCGCGCGCGGCCCGTTCAAAGCCAAGCTGCTGGAGGCCTGCGATCCGCGGGGCGAGGCGGGGCTCGCGGCGCTCCGCGCGGAGTTGCTCAAGCAAGGCGACGCCGCCCGCCGCGCGCGCGCGCGCGAGGCCCTGAACGAGTTGGCCTGGCTGACGGACGAGGACTTCACGGGGCCGGCGGAACGCACCGGCGAATTGCGCCGCCAAGCTCGTGAACTGGCCGAAGCGCTTAAACCCGAGCGGAATGCGCCAGGCGGCGTGCGTTCGCCTTGGGACGAGTAGATCTCCAGTGTTGCCGGCTCATCCGGTGCGACTTTTGGAGCCGCATTTCTTCAGGGCTTCTTGTCGTGCTGCGCGCGGCCCGGCCCGGTGGGCCGGGACACCCGATTCGGTGGGCTGGGCTACCCCATACAGCCGGGCGCTTTTCGACGTTTGAAGACGGAGCCGAGAAAGAAAAAAAGGGCGGCCTTTTCAGGCCGCCCTTTTTATGTTCCTCAGTCCTCAGTCCTCAGGTCGCAGTCCCGCTTACCAGAGCGAGCCGGCGGAGCCGCCCTTTTCGTTCCAGTTCTTGGCGTCCAGGCAGAAGCGGGCGAAGCGTTCGGCGCGGCGGAGCATCTTGAGGTCTTCCAGGCGCTGCTGGCCCCACCGGTAGTCCGGAGCGTAGAAGAACCACTTGCCCAGCTCGGTGTAGAGGTCCATCGGAGTCTTGCGGCCGAGGTAGACGATGCCGTTGTTCAGGTCGATGCGGGCCACCGCGGTCATGCCGCCTTCGGAGCGGGGGAGGCCGGTGGCGGCGGCGACGCCGGAGGGATCGTAGAAGATCTCGACGGCGCCGGGGACGTTGGCGCGGTGGACCTCGAGCTTCTCCTTGGCGGCGAAGGCGTGGGCGGCCTGGGCGGCGTTGCGGAAGTGCCAGGCCAGCAGGTCGCGGCGTTCGCTCTCGATTTCGGGCGTGGAGTTGACGACCAGTTCGCTGGGCAAGCTGACCAGGGCCTGCTTGGCCTGGATCGAGCCGTCGCCCTGGGTGTAGAGGGGGATGCGGTAGCTGTGGCGTTCGCGGTTTCCGCCGTTGACGGTGGAGGTCTGGAGCAGCATGCCAGTGGCGGCGAGTACGAAGCCCAGAGCCAGCGTTTTGATCGTGCGTTCCATGGTAAGCTCCTTTGCGCCTGCGTTCCGATAGGCACTAAAGAACATCGCGTGCCAAAGAGGTTTTGCGTTTTACGGATCTCGTAATGCGTTATATATTAAATAGATGCGTGAATATGAGGCGCTCGGCCTGCCGTCCGAACCTTCGGACGCTTGCAAGGCCGGTCTTCGGCATTACGGAATTCCGGATGGGTGAAACAGAAGGGTTTGCGGCGGGTTTACACCTTCCAGGTGATGTGCGAGTCCTTCACCGAGGCGCAGAGCGGGCCGCCTTGGGCGTCGGTGCAGGTCACGACGGCTTCAATGGGCTTGCCCGATGCCGCGGCCTTGCGCAGCGCGGCGGGCTTGAGGTGGCTCAACCGGACCTTCGCGCGCCTGAACATGTCGAAGGTGCGCCCTTTCATCACGCCCCACGAAAGGTAGATGAACGGCTCCTCGGGCTTGCCCTGGATGAACGGGGGAGCGCAGGCGCACGCGGCCGGCCCTTTCTTCCACGCTTAGCGGCACTTCGTAGGTCACTTGGCGCTTGTCGGCGGGGACGAACTCGACGACCTCTTTGCCCTTCTGGATGCCCAGATGCACCGGCGCGCGCCCTTCGAACTCGATCCCCGGCAGCTTGCGGCAGACCAGTTTGAGCGTGACGTCCATGGTGGGCTTCCTTTCAGGGCTAACGGGGATCAGCTTCCCGCGGCCTTGCGCAGCGCTTCGTAGCTCTTCGCCTCGCTGACGTCGGTCTCGACCGGGAGGCCCTGCGCGGCCCAGCCGGCTACGAGGACCTGCCCGAAGGGGGTCGTCTTCCCCGCGAAGCCGCCGGCGACGTTCCAGAGCTGCTTGTAGCCGTGCTGGGCCATGACCTGGCAGGCCATCGCCGAGCGGCCGCCGCTGCGGCAGCCGAAGACGAGCTTGGCGCCGGCCGCGAAGTGCGCCTGGACCACGCGGACGAACTCGGGGTTCGGCTCCATCTGGCCGGTCGCGGGGTTGCGCATCAGGATGGGGATGTTCTTCGCGCCGGCGGGGTGTCCTTCCGCGAATTCCTCGACGGTGCGCACGTCCACGTAGACGTGGCCATCGCCGCGCGAGAGCAGGTCGTGAGCCGCTTGAGGGCCGATTTCTTCGTACATGGGCATCTCCGCATGGCGAGTAGAACATCAGGATACGGCATGAGGCATCGTTCAAAAAAGTGAAGAATGCTCCGCTCGTGGAATTCGAGCGCCGCGAGCGCTCCAAGGTGTATTCAAGACGTTTACGGGACATGGGCAAGCGGAGCGGCACGCATGAGAGCATGGGGCGCATTGGCCGCGATCGCGGCGCTGGCGGGCGGCGTGGCGGCGGAGGACGAGGCGGTCACGACTTGGGAACCGGTGGGACTCGGCGGCGGCGGGGCGATGTACGCGCCGGCGTCCAGCCCGCACGATCCGAAGCTGCTCTTCGTCTCCTGCGACATGGGCGGCTTCTATCGCAGCACCGACGGCGGCGCGTCCTGGCGCATGCTCGACTTCCGCCAGACGCGGGGCTCCACGACTTGCAAGCCGGTCTTTCATCCCCAAGCTCCCGATACGGTTTACTTCAAGGGACAGATAAGCAAGGACCGCGGGCTGACCTGGGCGCCGATCGGGGAAAAGCCGCCCTTCCGCGACGTGAACCTGATGGTGCTGGACGCCGACGGCGGGAAGACGATGCTGCTCGGCGCGTCGCAGGGGCTCTTCGTCTCGACCAATGGCGGCGTAACCTGGGCGCGGGTCTTCTCGGTCGAAGGGTATGTCGTCGGGGCATGGGTGGACAGCGCCTGCGTCTTCGCCGCCACGGATCGGGGCGTGTACCGTTCGGACGACGGCGGCAAGACCTTCAGTGCAAAAAACGTGGGGCTGCCCGCGAAGGATCTGCGCTGCTTCGCCGCCGGGCGGAGCGCCGCGGGCGGGAAACTGCTGCTCTACGCGACGCTTCCGGGCCTGAAGGCGGACGACGGCTACCGGGGCGGCGTGTACCGTTCGGACGACCTGGGCGAGTTCTGGGCGCCCGTGCCCGGCGAGGGCTTAAACAAGGGCCTGCGGAAGATCGACGAGTACGGCGAGCGGGAGATCGCGCAGTACACGCTCCTGGGCGTAGCCGCGAACGCCGCGGAAACCGTCTACGTCACCTGCCGCGGCACCGGCTACCATCCGCCGAACCACAGCACGGTGTATCGTTCCGACGATGCCGGCAAGACCTGGCGCTTCGTCTTCAACCGCGATCAGCGCTTCAGGGAATTGAATGTCGAAAACGGCTGGATTCCCTTTTCGCTGACCTGGATCTGGGGCGGGTTCCACACGATCAACGGCTTCGCGATCAATTCCGCGCACCCCGACGTGGCGCTCTGGACCGATACCGGCGAACTGCTCCAGACGACCGATGGCGGCAAGACGTGGCAGGCGTGCTACACGAAGCGCGTCCCGGGGCAGGCCAAGCCCGAACCGGAGCCCGGGAAGACGCCGGGGCTCTGGGAGTCGGCGGGCCTGGAAGTCACCAGCACCTGGAATTACCGGATCGACCCGTTTGACTCGCGGCACCACGTCATCTGCTACACGGATGTCTGCATCGCGCACTCCCGCGACGGCGGGAAGAGCTGGACCAACAGCTCCAAGCAGGCCGGAGCGCCGTGGTCCAACACCACCTACGACCTGATCTTCGATCCCGCGAAGCGGGACAAGCTCTGGGCGGCGATGTCCAACGTCCACGACATCCCGCACTGGACCTACATTCACGACGAGGCGCGGGGCAAGGGCGGGGTCGCCGTCAGCCAGGATGGCGGGAAGAGCTGGACGAAGTCCAACGCGGGGCTTCCCGAGGCCCCCGTCCCGGCGCTGGCGCTGGATCCCAAAAGCCCGCCCGAGAGCCGCACGCTCTACGCGGCCGTCTACGACCACGGCATCTACAAGTCGACCGACGGCGGCGCGACATGGCTGGGGTGCTCCAACGGGATCGACCTGAAGCGAAATCCGCACACTTGGCTGGTGCGGCTCCACGAGGACGGGACGCTTTTCTGCGGCGTGACGGCGCGGCGCGTGGGCGGGCGCGAGAGCCGCGAGTTTCCGGAGCCCGGCGCGGTCTACCGTTCGTCCGACGGCGGCGCAAACTGGGAGGAGATCACGAGGTCCCAGCCCCTGTACTGGCCCAACGAATTCGCCGTGGACCCGCGCGACAGCAAGGTGCTCTATCTTGCCGCGGCGACCGTGCCCAAGCGCAACGAGGGGGGCCTTTACAAGACCGTCGACGGCGGCGCGAGCTGGGCGCGGCTGCTCAAGGACGAGGACTTCGCCGGCAAAGGCGGCCCGTCGTACGTGCAGGGCATGTTTGTCACGCTCGATCCCAAGGATCCGGAGCGCGTTTACCTGGGGACGGACTCGCACGGCCTGTGGGTGAGCCACGACGCGGGGAAGAGCTGGAAGCAGGTCGAGGGCCTGCCGTTCGGGAACATCCATCGCGTGACCTTCGATCCCGCCGACCACGAGACGGTGTACGTCACGACCTTCGGAGGCGGGGTGTGGAAGGGGAAGATGCCGTGACGAAAAAGTGTAAAACGTGAGATCGGCACTTCTGCGCGCGCTGCAGAGCCGTTCTCGCGTTTCACGGGTTGCGTTATTGGGACGCTCCGCTTCCCCTGTGATAGTCTTTCTCCCATGACCACTGTTTCTCCGGCAAAGCCCGCCTGGGATTTCACGCTGCTCCTCGAACGCCTGTTCTGGGGGACGGTCTCGATCGTCTTCGCCGTACCGCTGTTCTTGCTCGTCGATGCCCTGGGGTTGGGTGGTTCTACTGAGGAGGCGGCTTTGGCGTGCTTCCTGGTGCTGGCGTGGACGGGGGCGGACGCGCTTTGCCGGCGGTCCTGGAAAGCGCTGGCTCTGGCGCTGCCGGTGGGTTGGGCGGTGCTGATCCTGAGTTCGTCCTTCCGGATGTACCGAGGCTGGGAACTGCTGGCGCCGGCGCTGGGGTCGGCCCTTGGCTTGGGGGTGGTCGTCTGGCGGTTGGATGGCTCGAAGTTTTTTGGTGCGGCGGTGGCGCTCCTGTCCGGGTTGTACACCCTGGACGTCTACGCGCTCGTGCGGCATTTCGCTCTAGGCAACGACGTGTTCTTCATGGCGGCCGGCGGCGTGATGCACGGCGCGGCGGGCGCGGTCTTGATGGTTTACTGCCGCTTGCTGGGCAAGACTTCGTCGCGCCGCATCCGCTTCAGCCTCGGCGCGGCGGTGCTTTTCGTTTTTCTGCTGGCGGGGGAGGTGGCGGGGTTCTTCGCGCTGGGGTACGGCGACGTATTCCTGCCGTTCGACGAGGCGCGGTTCAAGGCGCAGGGGAACAGGCAAAGGCGGCGCTGGCGGCCGGAAAACACTGGTCGGAGACCGATGAGGCCGTTTGGCGCCTGGCATACTTGGCATGTCGTCAGGGCCGAAGCTATGAAGACTTGATTCCATTCCTTGGTAAACCTGCGGAAGGCTTAGATGAAATGGGTTATATCTATTGGACCTTTGATTCTGGAGAGAGTGTGCTTGGAATAGCGGCACTGGTTGAAAACAACGAATTTATCTTTGGCTTGAAGTCCAAGGGAAGAATCAACGCCATCTGTTATCGCGATGACATTCGCAAACGCGCCGCCGGCCTCCTGATGCTCGTCATCCTCGCCGGCCTGACCATCAACTACCTCCTCGTCTGGCTCCTCGAACGCTGGCGCATCCGCAAAGCCCCACTTCAAGCCGTCCCGCAACCCTGAATATCCGCCTCCTATGCCGGTTTCACGTTTCACGTTTTACGTTTTAGCTCCGTCCGCTTGAATCTCCCGCCCACCCTCATAGCCTTCCCACTCAACATGCGCTTCGAGACGAAGCCGTAACGGGGAGAGCACTTCCATGAGCGACAAACTGGCGTGGGGCATCTTGAGCACCGGGCGGATCTCGGGCACCTTCGCCGAGGGCGTGCAGAAGTCGGCGAGAGGCAAGCTCGTCGCCGTCGGCAGCCGCTCCCAGGAATCCGCCCACGCCTTCGGCGAGAAGTGGGGCATCCCCAATCGCCACGGCAGCTACGAGGCGCTCCTGGCCGACCCGGCCGTCCAGGCCGTCTACATCTCCACGCCGCATCCGCTGCACGCCGAATGGGCCGTCAAGGCCGCCGAGGCCGGCAAGCACATCCTCTGCGAGAAACCCATGACGCTGAACTACTGGGAGGCGCTGGGCGTGATCGAGGCCGCCGAGGTCAACGGCGTCTTCTTCATGGAAGCCTTCATGTACCGCTGCAGCCCGCAGACGAAGAAGCTGGTGGAGCTGATCAAGAGCGGCGCGATCGGGCGCGTGCGGACGATCGTCGCCTCGTTCGGCTTCAACGCGGGCTTCAACCCCAACAGCCGGCTCTACGCGAACGAACTCGGCGGCGGCGGGATCATGGACGTGGGCTGCTATCCGACGAGCATGGCGCGGCTCCTGGCCGGCGCGGCATTGGACAAGGACTTCGCCGACCCCATCGACTTCAAGGCCGTCGGGCATCTCGGCCAGACCGGCGTGGACGAATGGACCGCGGCGGTCGCGCGCTTCGAGGGGGACATCGTCGCGCAGCTTTCCACCGGCGTCGCGGTGAACCTCGAGAACGCCGTGCGCGTCTACGGCAGCGACGGGAACCTCCACGTCCCCAACCCCTGGATGCCCGGCCGCGACGGCTCGGCGACGAAGATCGTCGTCCAGCGCAAGGGTGCCAAGGCCCCCGAAGAGATCGTGATCGAGTACGAGCGACCGCTCTACGCGATCGAGGCCGACACGGTCGCCGAACACGTCGCGAAGAAGCAGGCGCCGAGCCCCGCGATGAACTGGGCCGACTCGCTCGGCAACATGCAGGCGCTCGACCGCTGGCGCGCCGAGGTCGGCGTGGCCTACAAGGCCGAGAGCGCCGAGCACGTCCAGGTGCTGCGCGGCGGGCCGCTGCGCGCGCGCGAGGGCGCGCCGATCCCGCGCGGGCGGCTTCCCGGCCTGGACAAGCCCGTCGCGAGGCTGGTCATGGGCGTGGACAACCAGCGCAGCATCCCGCACTGCGCGGCGATGTTCGACGACTACTTCGAGAAGGGCGGGAACACCTTCGATACCGGCTACATCTACGGCGGCGGGAACAGCGAGAAGCTCCTGGGGCAGTGGGTCAAGCGGCGCGGCGTGCGCGAGCAGGTCGTGATCCTGGACAAGGGCGGACACACGCCGCACTGCAACCCCGCCGCCACGCGCAAGCAGCTCGCCGAGAGCCTCGAACGCCTGCAGATGGACCGGATCGACATCTACATGCTGCACCGCGACAACCCGGAGATTCCCGCCGGCGAGTTCGTGGACATGATGGCGGAGTTCGTCGCGGCGGGGAAAGTCACGGTCTGGGGCGTGAGCAACTGGTCCCTGGAGCGCGTGAAGGAGGCGCAGGCGTACGCGCGGGCCAAGGGCGCGCCGGGCATCGCGGCGCTGAGCAACAACTTCTCGCTGGCGCGGATGGTCAACCCGGTCTGGGGCGGCTGTGTGGCGGCGAGCACGCCGGGGTTCCGCGCGTGGCTGGCCGAGTCGCAGATGGCGGTGATGCCCTGGTCGAGCCAGGCGCGCGGGTTCTTCGTGCGCGGCGCGCCGTACTTCCAGGGCGATCCGGAGCTGGTGCGGAGCTGGTACGCGCCGGACAACTTCGAGCGGCTCGCGCGCGTGGAGAAGTTCGCCAAGGAGCGGAAGGTGCTCCCGATCAACGTGGCGCTGGCCTACGTGCTCTGCCAGCCCTTCCCGACCTTCCCGCTGGTCGGCCCGCGAGTGCCGAGCGAACTGCGCACGAGCCTGCCGGGGCTCGACCTGAAGCTGACGCCGGCGGAGTTGAAGTGGCTGAACCTGGAGGAGTAGGGGGAGCGACGGCATCTTGCCGGCAGGATCGCCGCCAGCTTGGCGGCATATGGATAAGCCGATGCTAAAATTGCCGCGTGCGGCCTTATCTGCCGCCCCGCGCTTGCCAGCCCCTATTGCCTTGATAAGGTGTCGCCATTCCGTTCTCCAGGCCTCGCTTTCAGGAGCCCCGCCATGCCCGCGACCGGCGCCGACCTCGATCTCCTCTGCATCAACACCATCCGCTGTCTGGCCATGGACGCCGTCCAGAAGGCCAACAGCGGCCACCCAGGCATGCCCATGGGCTGCGCGCCCATGGCCTACGTGCTCTGGAAGAACCACCTCAAGCACAACCCGGCCAACCCCGAGTGGGCGGACCGCGACCGCTTCATCCTCTCGCCCGGCCACGGCTGCATGCTGCTTTACGCGCTGCTGCACCTGCACGGTTACGACCTCGCGTTGGAGGACCTGAAGCAGTTCCGGCAGTGGGGCAGCAAGACGCCGGGGCACAGCGAGTACGGGCACACGGCGGGGGTCGAGACCACCACCGGGCCGCTGGGGCAGGGGCTGGCCAACGGCGTGGGCATGGCCATCGCGCGGAAGTACCTCGCCGCGTACTTCAACAAGCCTGGGCACGAGATCGTCGATTACTGGATTACCGGCATCGTCAGCGACGGCGACCTGATGGAAGGCGTCACCGCCGAGGCCTCGAGCATGGCCGGGCACCTGAAGCTCGACAACATCGTCTACCTCTACGACGACAATCACATTTCCATCGAGGGGCACACGACGGTCGCCTTCACCGAAGACCGCATGAAGCGCTACGAAGCCTACGGCTGGCACACGCAGATCGTCGCCGACGGGAACGACCTCGACGCGATTGAAGCGGCCATCGCGAAGGCCAAGACGGTGAAGGACAAGCCGCACATCATCGCCGTGCGGACCGTGATCGGGTACGGCTCGCCGAACAAGGCCGACAGCCACGACGCGCACGGCGCGCCGCTGGGGCCCGATGAGGTGAAACTGACCAAGCAGGCTTACGGCTGGGATCCGGAGCAGTCCTTCCACGTGCCCGAGGAGGCGCTGGCCGAGTTCCGCAAGTCCGTCGCCAAGGGCAAGCAGGCCGAGGCCGCCTGGAAGACGAAATTCGAAGCGTACCGCAAGGCGCACCCCGAGCTGGCGCGGGAATTCGAGGACTGGCAGGCCGGGAAGCTGCCGGCGGGCTGGGACGCGGGCCTGCCGACTTATCCGCCGGGAAAGGACGTGCCCACGCGCAAGGCTCAGGGCGATACGCTCGCCGCCGTCGGGCCGAAGCTGCCGATGCTGTTGGGCGGTTCGGCCGACCTCGCGCCCTCGACCAATACCATCGTCAAGACCTCGGGGCACTTCCAGCACCCCGCCAACAAAGGCGACGAAGGGAACTACGCCGGGCGGAACCTGCACTTCGGCGTGCGCGAGCACGGAATGGGCGCGGCGCTGAACGGGATCGCGCTAAGCCGAATGCTGATCCCCTACGGCGCGACGTTCCTGATCTTCAGCGACTACTGCAAGCCCGCGATCCGGCTCAGCGCGTTCATGGGCGTCCAGTCGATCTGGGTCTTCACGCACGATTCGATCGGCCTGGGCGAGGACGGCCCGACGCACCAGCCCGTCGAGCAGCTCGCGCAGTTGCGCGCCACGGTGGGGCTTGTCACCTTCCGCCCCAGCGACGCCAACGAAGTCCCGCTGGCCTGGAAGGCGGCCATCGAACGGCGCGACGGCCCGACGGCGATCGTCACCACGCGCCAAAACCTGCCCGTCTTCGACCGCTCGAAGCTCGGGCCCGCCGCGGGCCTGCTGAAGGGCGGCTACATCCTGAAGGAAGCGGACGGCGGCAAGCCCGACGCGATCCTGATCGGCACGGGCAGCGAGGTCCAGTACGCGCTGGGCGCCGCCGAGTTGCTGGCCGAGGCCGGCGTCAAGGCGCGCGTCGTCGCGATGCCTTCGACGGAACTCTTCGACAAGCAGCCGGAGGCGTACCGCGAGCAGGTCCTGCCGGCGGCGGTCCGCGCGCGCGTGGCCGTGGAGGCCGCGCACCCGCAGTCCTGGCACAAGTACGTCGGGCTGGACGGGGCGGTGGTGGGCATGGAGCGCTACGGCGCGAGCGCGCCGTACCAGACCGTGTACGAAAAGCTTGGGTTCACGGCCCGCAACGTGGCCGACACGGCAATGCGGCTCCTGAAACAATAACGCGCACCTGTGACTTCTGAATTGGTCTGGGGCGAAATCTGGCCTACGCTTCGGGGATTCCAGGTAGGCAGGCCGCGGCGTCCGGTATAGGCTGAACACGGAAGGAACGCTCGGGGGCGGCATGGCCAATCCGATCAAGAACCTGCGCATCACGCTGTGGGGCGTGCAGGGTTCCTGCCCGTACTTTCCCGCGCCGCACGAAGTGGCCGAATTCACCCGTATGTGCGCGGTCCACACGCTGACCAAGGCCTTCGAAGACCTCGCCGCCAAGATGAAAGAGGGCAAGGCCAGCTTCGAGTCCTGGCTCGGCGGGCCGCCCTCGAAGGCGACGATTGAGGAGTACCAGCGCAAGATCGGCCTGCCGGACCTCCCCCGTGTACGGCGGCGACACGACCTGCATCGAGGTCGAGGACGGCGACGGGAACATCCTGATCTTCGACGGCGGCTCGGGAATCCGGAACTGCGCGCTGAACATCGTCAATTCGAAGTGGGCCGAGAAGCACGAGCGCGTGCTGCACATCTTCGGCTCGCACGAGCACCTCGACCATCGCAGCGGCTTGCCGTTCTCCTGCTTCTGCTTCGTGCAGCCGGACGTCTTCCAGGTCAAGATCTTCGGGCACGAATCGTTCCTCTCGTCGCTGGACGAGCGCTTCGGGCTTTTTTCGCGCGCCTCGGCGGGGATCAAATACCGCGATACGCCGGTCAACTACCAGATCATGGCGGCGAAGTTCGAGGGGTATGAGCTGCGCGAGATGGAATCGGACGGCACGATGTCGCCGCACGGCCCCTGGGGCGTCCTGCCGATCCGCGAGCCGATCGCGGTCGGCCGGACGACCGTGCGCGCCTTCGAGGTCTACCACGGGAACACGCCCTGCCTGGGATATGTCGTCGAGCGCGGCGGGGCCAAGTTCGTCTTCTGCACCGACCATGAACTGCGGCACGGCAGCGATCGCGAACATCCGAACCAGATTCGCAGCGAGGCCGCCGAGGCGCGCCTGCGCCGGGAACTCCAGCGCGCCGACATGGCCTACATGGACGGGCAGTACTTCATGGCCGAGTACATGGGCATCAAGCCGATCGGCCACGCCTCCGCGGCGCCGCGCGTGGACTGGGGGCATTCGTGCGTCGAGGACGTCGTCGCGCGCGCCCAGCAATGCAAGGTCAAGCGCACCTTCATCGGCCACCACGACCCGGACCGCGAATGGCCCGAGCAGATGAAGACCGACGAGGAACTGGCCAAGCTCTGCGCGGGCAAGGAGTACAAGATCGAGCTGGCCAAGGGCAGCACGGTCGTGGATATCTGATTCTTCGGTCCGCGGCCGCGCGCTTGAGCCGCCGCAAGGATCCCCGCTTGCCCCTCCGCGTCCGCCTTCGCGATGTCCGCGCGTTTCTCGACGGGTTCGAGCGCCGCTACGACCTCGCCGCGCTGAGCGGGGAAGACCGCGCGGGGCTGGAGCACTGGCGCCGCCACGAGGCCCCGCGCTGGACCGAATCGCTTAACCTCGTCCTGCGCGGCGCGCCCCGGCGCGTGCTGAATCTCGGCACCTACTACGGCTTTCTCGACCTGTACCTGAAGGACGAACTCGGGCTGGACGTGCTCGGCGTGGATCATCCCGAGGTCGCACCGCGGCTGGAGCCCTACTGGCGCGCCAACGGGCTCCAGGTGCTGCTTTGCGACCTGGCCCGCGAGGCGCTGCTGGTCGAGGCCGCTTCGTTCGACGCGGTGCTGGCGTGCGAGATCGTCGAGCACGTTCGCGCGCGCCCGCGCACCGTCTTTGCCCGCGCCCGGGAGGCGCTGAAGCCCGGCGGCGCGCTCGTCGCCACCACGCCCAACGTCGCGCGGCTCAGCAACGTCCTGCACCTGCTGGAGGGGAAGAACATCCAGCTTCCGCTGCGGGACGTGCCGGAGGGCTCGAGCGCGCACGCGACCGACCACTGGCACCATATCCGCGAGTACACGCCCGCGGAACTGGCCGAGGAGGCGCGCGCGGCGGGCTTCGCGGACGTCGAACGGATCATGAGCGCCTGCTGGGACCGCCCGGGCGCGGCCGGCGAGCGCAGCCTCGCCCGCGAGGTCCTGAAGGGCCTCTGGTTTCCCTGCACGTTCGTCTTCCGCCGCTGGCGCTCCTGCATCATGCTGCGCGCGCGGAACCCCTGAGTGCCGCGCCGCCGGGTCTTCGTTTGCCATTTTCGGCCCGCGTCTTACGTTGCAGCTTTCCACGTGAACGCCTTTCGCCACCCAGGTGAGGAACCTCCATGTCCGAGCGCAAGACCAAGGTGGGCGTCGTCGGCTGCGGCGCGATCAGCCGCCAGTATTTCACCGTGATGAAGACGATGAAGATCCTCGAAGTCGCCGCCTGCGCGGACCTCTTCGAGGACGCGGCGCGCAAGCGCGCCGAGGAGTTCGAGATCCCCAGGGCCTGCCCGGTCAAGGACCTGCTCGCCGATCCCGAGATCGAGATCGTCGTCAACCTGACCATTCCCGGCGTCCACGCCGAAGTGGACCTGCAGATCCTCGAGGCCGGCAAGCATCCGCACAGCGAGAAGCCCCTCGCGGTCGACCGCGCCAGCGGCAAAAAGGTCCTCGACCTCGCGAAGGCCAAGGGCCTGCGGGTGGGCTGCGCGCCGGACACTTTCCTGGGCGGCGGGCACCAGACCGCGCGGCGGCTGATCGACGAGGGCGTCATCGGCGAGCCCGTCGCGGCCACGGCGTTCATGCAGGGGCACGGCCACGAGAGCTGGCATCCCAACCCCGAGTTCTACTACAAGCCCGGCGGCGGGCCGATGTTCGACATGGGCCCGTACTACCTCACCGCGCTGGTCAACATGATCGGGCCGGTGCGGGCCATTACCGGCGTCACGCGCATCACCTTCAAGGAACGCAAGATCACTAGCCAGCCCAAGGCCGGGCAGCTCATCCAGGTCGAAGTCCCCACGCACGTGGCCGGGCTGCTCGAATTCCACAACGGCGCGGTCGGGACGATCGTACAGAGCTTCGACGTGTGGGGGCATCACCTGCCGTGCCTGGAAGTTCACGGCACCGAGGGCAGCATGCAGGCGCCGGACCCCAACGGCTTCGGCGGGAAGGTCTTCCTGCGCCTGCCGGGCAAATTCGAAGGCTGGGTCGAGGCCTCGAGCAAGCACCGCTACAACGAGGCCGGGCGCGGCCTGGGCGTCGCCGACATGGCCTACGCTCTCCGTTCGGGCCGGCCGCACCGCGTCAGCGGCGAGCTGGCCTTCCATGTCCTCGACATGATGCAGGCCTTTCACGAATCCAGCGACGCGGGGAAAAAGGTGGTCCTCGAGAGCCGCTGCGAGCGCCCCGCGCCGCTGCCGGTTGGCTTGCAGGAAGGAATCTTGGATCCTTGACAAGGGAGTGAAAGGTGACCAGTGAACGGTAAGGGCATCTGGAAACAGGTTGCTGGAAACTGGAAACTCGCTCACGCGCGCGGCCGGACGCGGCTGAAGACGACTTTCAGGTAGCGGCCTTCGGGCATGTGGATCGACCACGGGTGGTCGGGCGAAGCTCCGCCGACGTGAAAGACTTGCAGGTCTTTATTCGCCTCGGCGGCGGCTTCGCGGAGCACGCCGAGCAGGTCTTCTTCGCCGACCAATCCCGTGCACGAGCAGCTCACCAGCACGCCGCCGTCCTCGAGGCACTGCATCCCCAGCCGGTTCATGTCCTGGTAGGCTTCCAGCGCCTTGGGGCGTTCCTCGCGGGTCACGGCGAGCTTGGGCGGATCGAGCACGACGCGGGCGAACTTGCGGCGCGCGGCGCGGTGGTCGCGCAGCACGTCGAAAACGTTGGCGTGGCGGGCGCGGACCTTTCCTTCGACGCCGTTGAGCTTCAGGTTCTCCTCGGCGACGGCGACGGCGTTCTCGTCGAGGTCCACGGCCTCGACCTGCTTCGCGCCGGCGAGCGCCGCCTGCACGGCGAAGCCGCCGGAGTAGCAGCAGCCGTCGAAAAGTTCGGCGCCGCGGCAGAGTTCGGCCAGCCGCGCGCGGTGCTCGCGCTGGTCGGCGAAGAAACCCGTCTTGTGCCCGCGGCGCAGGTCCACGTGGAAGCGCGCGGGGCCTTCGCGGACGATCAGCTTGCGCGGGGCGTCCTCGTCGGCGTCCAATTCGATGGGCATGCCTTCCAGCTTCGCGCTGCGCCGGTCCACGCGCACGACCAGCCGCGCCTCGGGGAAGTGCGCGCGCAGGCTGTCCTTTAGCCATGCCAGGTGCCGGAACATGCCGGCGCTGAAGAGTTCCACCACCAGCGCCTCGCCCAGGCGGTCCACCACGAGCCCGGAAAGCCCGTCGCCGTCGCTGTGGACGACCCGGTAGGCGTCGGTCTTCTCGGGGAGCCTCAGGACCGCGTGCCGGAACGCCACCGCCGCGCCGAGCCGCTCGGCGAACCAGGCCGCATCGGGCGTGACGCGCGGGTCCTCGGTAAGCAGGCGCACGCCGATCTCGCTGTTCGCGTTGTAGAATCCGCAGCCTACGCGATGGCCATCGCGGCTGACGAGTTCGACCAGCGAACCCGGCGGGAGGTCGTGGCGCTCCTGAAGCATGCGCCGGTAGACCCACGGATGCCGCCCGCCGCGCCGCGAACGCATCTCGACGACGGGCAGCTTCTCGCCGCGCGCGGGCAGCCGCGCGTCGCGTTCGTCGCGCAGCTCTCGGTGGAGGCGCTTTTCGGATCGTTTGCTCATAAGAAGGGAACCGGGACCCGGCATCCGGAAACCGGGAAAGAAGCCAAAAGAGTTCAGGTGTGGAAATCTCGGAGTCCGGAGTCCGGTTCCCTGCCCCCGTTAGTCTGGGATCTTCACGAACGGCCCGCCGCGGCACTCCTTCAGGTAATTCAGGCCGCGCACCTGGCCGGTCATCTCCAGGTCGCCGCGGTAGACCGGATCGTGCCAGCCTTCGATGTCGATGGCGCCCTTGAACCCGCCCATGCGCAGGAGCGTGATCACGTCCGTCCAGTTCGTGTCGCCGAAGCCCGGCGTGCGATGGTAGACGTAGGGTTTGCCGCCGCGGATGCCGGAGGTCTTGACCACGTCCCAGAGCACCGTCGCGTCCTTGCCGTGCACGTGGAAGACCTTGTGGACCCACTTGCGCAACTGGGGCAGTGGATCGATCAGGCTGTTCATCTGGTGGCAGGGTTCCCATTCCAGGCCGATGTTCTCGGCGGGCAGCTCGTTGAACATCAGCTCCCACGCCGCCGGAGCGTGGGCGATGTTCCAGTCGCCGTACTCCCACGTCCCGCCCATGTCGCAGTTCTCGAAGGCCAGCCGCACGCCCTTGTCGGCGGCGCGCCTGGCCAGCGGGCCGAAGACCTTCTTGTACGTCTTCATCGACTCGGGGATCGGCTTGTTGACGATCCGCCCGGCGAAGCCGCAGACGATGTCGCAGCCGAAGAGGTGCGCGCTGTCGATCAGCTTCGTCCAGCCTTGCGCGTTGACCTTGTCTTCGAGCGGGTTGCCGTAGATGCCGATGCTGCTGATCACGGCCCCGGTTCCGCTCTCCTTCAGGAAGCCCGTGACTTCGCGCGCGATCTTCTTCACGTCCACGTCGCCGATATGCTTCCAGAACGTCAGCTCGAAGCTCTCGAAGCCGTGGGGAAGGATCTGGCGCAGGTACGCGGCGCCTTTGGCGGCCGGCGCCAGCGTCCCGATGCGGATGTCCTGGTGGTTCTCGTGGCCCTTCATGCACGCGCTCCTGTCCTGCGGGGTTGAACGGAAGGCGAAAGCTTAGCGTGCGCGCGCGGCATTGCCATGCGTGAACGGGAGGCACTATTCACCGCCGAGAAGGCAGCGAGCGCGGAGCAAAGGGGAGCTTTCCACAACTAAACCAAAGCCCCGCCCGAGTAGTTTTTCTTGACGCAGATCTCCGCGTCCTCCGCGCTCTCTGTGGTGAAAAGGCCGTTAGTTAGCCATGCGCTGGGCTCAGGAACAGCAGCGCCGTGCCGCCGACGGCCAACATCGCGCCGGCGAAGGCGCGGAGCGAGACCTTTTCTTTATGCAGCAGGACCGTGCAGGGAATGATCAGGACCGGCACCAGGGCCATGATCGTCGAGGCGATGCCCGTGGCGGTGTGCTGGACCGCGAGCAGCGAGAGGCCCACGCCCAGGAAGGGCCCGAAGAAGGAGCCGCCGAGGCTGTAGAGCATCCCGCGCCCGTCGGAGAGCGACTCCCAGACGCGCGGCCACCAGCCGATGCAGAGGAACAGCACCGCGAATCCGGCGATGCCCGCGACCACGCGGATCTGCGTCGCGGCGAACGGGTCGTACTCGCCCATCCCGAACTTGCCCAGCACCAGCCCCAGCGCCTGGCCCACCGCGCCGCCGAAGGCCAGCGCGATCCCCTGAAAGCGCCTCAGCGAGGACTGTTCGCCTGCTTCGGGCTGCCGCTCCAGGACCACCCACGCCACCCCGGACAGGGTCAACGCCATCCCGAGCCAGTCCTGCGCGCGTAGCGTCTCGCCGAGCAGCAGCCAGCCGCATAGCGCGGCCAGGGGCGGCCAGAGCGACATCACCAGCATGGAGAGGCGCGGGCCGACCAGCAGGTACGAACGGAAGAGGCACAGATCGCCCAGCGTGAAGCCGATGAAGCCGCTCAGCGCGAGCCAGCCCCAGGCCTCGGGTGTCGCATCGCCCGGGACCGCGTAGCCGCGCGTGAGCCAGCCGTAGAGCGCCAGGAAAGCAAAGGCCATGAAGAGCCGGACCTGGTTCAGGGTCAGGCTGCCGATGCGGTGCGCCGCGGCCGAGAAGAAGAGCGCGCTGCCGGTCCAGCAGACGGCCGTGCCGAGCGCGGCGAATTCGCCGGTAAAGGTGTGCGGCATGGAGGCAGGAGGTCTAGCGCACTTCCCAGGGAGTGCAACGGCATTCGATCGGGCGCGACCCGGCCGGACGCCGGGCCGCGCCGCGTTCGCGGTTCAGATCGATTTCTGCGTCCCGAAGCGCCGCTCCAGTGCGGCCTTCGCCTGCACGCGGTCGTCGAAGGGGCGCTTCTCGGTCCCGACGATCTGGTAGTCCTCGTGCCCCTTTCCGGCGATGAGCACCACGTCGCCGGGGCGGGCCTCGCCGATGGCTTGGTCGATGGCCCGCGCGCGGTCGGGCTCGACGATGAATTTCCCGTGCCGGCGGATGCCCGCGCCGACCTCGGCGATGATCGCGTGCGGATCCTCGGTGCGCGGGTTGTCGCTGGTGACGACGCCCAGGTCGGCCAGTTCGTCCACGGCGCGCCCCATCTTGGGGCGCTTGGTCCTGTCGCGGTCGCCGCCGCAGCCGAAGACCACGAGCAGGCGCGAGGGGCCGACCGCGCGCAGGGCCTGCATCACGCGGCGCAGCGCGTCGTCGGTGTGCGCGTAATCCACCAGCACGCGGAAGGGCGCGATCCCGTCGCCCACGGCTTGCAGGCGACCGGGCACCCCCGCGAAGCGCTCCAGCGCCGTCATCGCCGCGTCCATGTTGAAGGTCCGCGTCATATCGCTGCCCAGGACCATCGACGCGCCCAGCGCGGCCAGCGCGTTCTGGATGTTGTGCGCGCCGACGAGACCCCAGCGCAGCACGCGCTTGCCCCAGGGCGATTCGACCAGGAAGGTGGTCCCCTGGATGTCCATGCGTTTGATCGTCCCACGCAGCTCGGCCTCGCGCCGGTTCTCCATCGTGAAGCCCAGCACGGTCGCGTGCGTCCGCGCGGCGTACCAGCGCCCGGCCTCGTCATCGAGATTGAGCACCGCATGGGCCGAAGGCGCCAGCGCCTCGAAGAGCAGCCCCTTGGCGTCGCGGTACTGTTCCATGGTGCGGTGAAAATCCAGATGGTCCTGGGTCAGGTTGGTGAAGACGCCCGCGGCGAACTGGAGTCCCTCCACGCGCCGCTGCACCAAGCCGTGGCTGGAGACCTCCATGATCGCGGCCCGGCAGCCGTGCTCCGCCATCCGGCGCAGGTAGTCGCAGACGTCGGGGGCTTCGGGCGTGGTCAGCGGCGCCTCGAGCACGCCCGCCGGGTCGCCCACGTCGTACTCGATGGTGCCCAGGAGCCCGCAGGGCGTGCGCGTGGCATTGAGCAGGTGCCGGACGAGGTACGCGGAGGTGGACTTCCCGTTGGTGCCCGTCACGGCGCCGAGCTTGAGCCGGCGGTCGGGGATCTCGTGGAAGCGCCGCGCCAGATGCGCCAGCGCCGCGCGGGCGTGCGGCACGACGATCTGCGGCAGCCCGGTCAGCGGGTCGTCCCGCTCGGTCAGGATCGCCGCCGCGCCGCGTTCCCAGGCGTCCTTCGCGTAGACCGCCCCGTCGTTGCGCGCGCCGGGGAGCGCGGCGAAGAGGTGCCCCTGCCGCACGCGGCGCGAGTCGATGCTCAGGCCGGTGATCTCCGTCGCCGGGTCGAGCCGCGGCACGAACTTCGGGGCGGGGGACAGGTCTTCCAGCAAGCGCGCCAGTTGCATGGTCTTTCTCCGTTTCTCCTGACCGAGGACACCCGTCCTCAAGTCGCTAATCTCGGAACTCGGAACTCGGAACTCGGAACTCGGAACTACCATCTACCCACCATGCCGGCGGGCCTTGAATTCCTTTTCGGCCAATTCCTGTTCGCGCTCGGGTCGCGGCGGCACGCCCAGGGCCTTCAGGCCGCGCCGCAGCACCTCCTTGACCGGGGGCGCGGCGACGGTGCCGCCGTAGTAGCCGAGCTTCTTGTCGGGCTCGTTGACCGCGATCAGGCAGACCAGGCGCGGGTTTTCGACGGGGCCGAAGCCGCAGAAGCTGGCGATGTAGCGCTCGTGGCTGTAGCCGCCGGGTCCGGGAATCTGCGCCGTGCCGGTCTTGCCGCCGAGCTCGTACTCGGGACACCAGGCGGAGCGCGCGGTCCCCGTGAGCACCGTCTCGTGCAGGATCTCGCGCATGTCCAGGCTGGTTCGCTCGGAGAGCACCCGGCGCACGGGCTCGGTGCGCAGTTCGAAAAGCGTCTCGCCGCGCGGGTTAACGATCCGCTGCACCACCTGCGGGCGCAGCAGCATCCCGCCGTTGACCATCGCGGCGTAGGCGCTGGCGAGCTGGATCGGCGTGACGGCGATCTCCTGGCCCATGGGCACCGAGAGCAGGCTGTCCTTCGTCCACTTGGCGCGCGGGCGGACGATGCCGCGCCCTTCCCCCGTCAGGTCGATGCGGGTCTTCTCGCCGAACCCGAAATGCGCCACGGCGTCGTAGACGCCGTCGATGCCCAGCAGCAGGCCCAGCTTGGCCGCCCCGATGTTGCTCGACTTGGTGATGATCTGTTCCAGGCTGAGCGTGCCGTAGGCGTGGGCGTCGTGGAGCGTGCGGTAACCGACCTTCCACGCGCCGTTCTGGCAGAAGAACGCGGTCCCGCGCGAGGCCAACTTCAGTTCCAGCACCTGCGCCGCGATGAAGGTCTTGAAGGTGCTGCCCGGCTCGAAGCAGTCCGTCAGCACGCGGTTGCGGCGGTCGCCGTCCTTGGCCGCGCCCGGCCGGTTCGGGTCGTAGGTGGGGCGGCAGGCCAGCGCGACCAGCGCGCCGGTGCGGACGTCGAGGACCACGCCGATGCACGACTTGGGATGGTAAGTCATCGTCACGAGGTCCAGCTCGTCCTCGAGCACGTGCTGGATGCCCGGATGCAGGGTCAGTTCGACTTCCATTCCGGGGCGCGGGGCCTGGGCCTCGGGCGTGTAGGCGTGCTCCCCGCCGCGGGAGAGCGCGCGCCGCGCCGCGTCGCGCTCGTAGGCGCGGAACCCGGGGATCCCGCGCAGCAGGCCGTCGAGCGCCAGTTCGACGCCTTCCTTGCCGCCGTCCACGCCGGACCAGCCCAGGACGTGCGCGCACTCCGTGCCCAGCGGGTAGCGGCGGCGGAAGTCCTCCTCGAAGCCGAGCCCGCGCAGCCCGAGCGCCTGGATTTTTTCGGCCAGGTCGGGCTCCAGGTTCCGGGCGAGGTACACCACCCGCCGGTCCGGGCGGTCCATGCGCCGGGCGAGGCTTTCCGCGTCGGCTTCCAGGAGCGGGGCGAGCTGGGCGGCGGCCGCGGGCGCATCCTTCAGGATCTTCAGGTCGGCGAAGAGGATCTTGCGCGACTCGCAGAACACGAGCGTCTCGCCGCCGGCGCCTTTGATCGTCCCACGCGGGGCCGGGAGGCGTTCGGTCGCCGTCCGTTGCCGCTTCGCCTTGGCGGCCCAGGCCTCATGCTCCAGCACCTGGATCACGTACAGCCGGACCCCCAGCGCGGCGAAGAGCAGGCACAGGGGGACGAAGACCGCGCACTGGCGAAGCTTCACGGCGCGGTCCACCCCGCCCAGCGGGCCCCAGGCCGCCGAATGGCACGCGCCGGACGCGGCGCGAAGCACCGCGGTGCTCGCGGAGGGCAAGGGCGTGGCGGCATCCTGCTGGTCCATGCGCGCGTCCAGACTGGGTAGGCCCCGCGGCGCTCAGCGCCCGGCCGGCGCGGCGCGGGGGGCGTACGCCTCCAGGTCGGAGGTCGGTTTCACGGCCAGGCCCAACTGCCCGGCCCGTTCCATGACTTGATCGGGGGTTTGCAGGGCCAGCAGGCGCGTCCGCTCCTCGCGGATGGCCTTGCGGACCCGGCGCAGGTTCGCTTCCATTTCAGCCACGCGGTAGCCGAGTTCGGTCTGGCGCTGGCTGTCGCGGACGGTCAGCAGGCCCGCGCAGGCCAGTGCGCCCACGACCAGCAGATGCCTTCCGCTCACCATGCTCGGAACCTCGCCGCGTTCAGGCCTCGTCCCGGCGCCGCAGCGCCCTCAGCTTCGCGCTCCGGCTGCGGGGATTGGCCTGGCTTTCGTCCGCTTCCGGCCGGACGACGGATTTCGTCAGTACCTGGAATCGTCCAGTTCCCTTGGCGCGCTTAAAGGCTTGTTTGACAAGACGATCCTCGCCGGAATGGAAGGCGATCGCGCAGAGCGTCCCGCCGGGCGCCAGGGTCTCGGGGGCGGCCTCCAGGAAGGCCTCCAAAGCCCCTAATTCGTCGTTCACGGCCATGCGCAGGGCCTGGAAGGTCCGGGTCGCGGGGTGGATGCGCTGGTGGCCCCGGACCTTGAGCGCGCGCCGCACGAGCCGCTCCAGGTCGCCCGTCGTCCGGACCGGCTCGTTGCGCCGGCGGGCCTCGACGAGCCAGCGCGCGAGCTTCCGCGACTGCCGTTCCCCGCCCAGGTGGAAGAGCGCGTCCGCCAGCTCGGCCTCGCCAGCCTCGGCGAGGTACTCGGCCGCCGAGCGGGGCAGGGTGGGGTCCAGGCGCAGGTCCAGCGGGGCGTCGTGGCGGAAGCTGAAGCCGCGCCCGGGATCGTCGAGCTGCATCGAGGAGACGCCCAGGTCGGCGAGAATCCCGCGCGGCGCGGCCGCCGGCGCCAGCCCGGCCAGCACGGCGGGCAACTCGCGAAAATTCGCCTGCCGCAGCTCCAGGGTCACGTTCTTGGCCTGGGCGCGGGGCTCCAGCCGCGCGCGCGCCAGCTCCAGCGCGGTGGGATCGACGTCGAGTCCCAGCAGCCGCCCGCCGGGGCCGAGGGCTTCCAGCATCAGCGCCGCGTGCCCGCCGGCGCCCAGCGTGGCGTCCACGGCCAGGTCGCCCGGGCGCAGGCGCAGCAGCTCAAGCGTCTCGCGGGGCAGGACGGAGACGTGCGGCGGAAGATCGGGGGACGGTTCGGAACTCATGGCGCGGCCCTCTCCCATCCGGGAGAGGGCGGGGGAAGGACGGCAGCCGGCAACGGCTAAACGCCGGCGACGGCGGCGCGGCCGGCGCTGGCGGCGCGGAGGCCGCCGCGCGGGCGCACGCCCGAAATGCGCAGCAGGCTCTGCATGTAGGGCGAGAGTTCCACCGAGCCATAGGCCTGCCCGAGGCTGCGCACTTCGTCGCAGCGGCGGACGAGCAGTTCGGCGTCGGCGCGCAGGTCCTCGGGCAGCGGCGCGTCCGCGCCACGCGTCTCGAGGTGCCCGCGGATCCGATCGATGCTGGACGTACCCATGACTTCCCCTCCATGCCGGCGCGGGGCGCCGGTCCAGGTTACAGGTTCAGGATGCCCGTGATCTTGGCGGCGCTGGCGGCGATCGTCTCGCGCTCCCGCGTCTCGTGGTCCCGGCGCGCCTCGGCCGGCCAGACTTCGATGCGGTTGAAGGCGCCGCAGAAGGCGACCTCCTCGCGCAGGCCCAACTGGTCCACCCAATGCGGCGGCAGGACGATGCGCCCCTGCTTGTCCGGCTCGACCGGCTCGGCATGCCCGGAGAGGTGCGCGATCAGCGCCGCGCGCACTTCTTCCGTCAGGTCTTCGCGCCGGCGAATCCCGTCGAGGATCTGGTCCAACTGGGTCTGCGTGTACATCCGCAGGAAGCCTTCCTCGTTCCAGCGCACCAGCAGGATCTGGCCCTCGTCGGCTTCCAGGATGACTTTCATCAGGTGGCGCGGAATCGCGACCTGGTTCCGGCCCGAAACCTTATGGAAGGCCGTGCCGAAGAACGTCGCCCGGCGCGGGGCGCCGTTGGGGCGGTCGTTCGTGGGGACGGGGCCGGTTTCAGACACGTTCATTCGCTCTCGTGCTATTAGCCTCTAATTTTCACTACTTTGGACGCGAGGAAAGATACCTGTCACTGCAAAGCCCGTCAAGACTTTATCCTCTTGAAAGACAACGGGTTCTGGGTGCAGGCCTATTAGGCGTATATGGAAACGGTATCGGGCACCATATCTGGTGCTTCTTGAGTCGCCTGAATTTTGAGGAGTTCACCTTCCATCGGCAGCTTGCACGTGTGCCTTGAGGAGAATTCTCGGCTCACGGGGCGGCCCGCCTCGGACGGGCACGGCTTCGTAGGTCCGGGTGAGCAGCATTTCGAGGGCAAGGTCTTGCATTCGCGGCGGGGCTATCTACGCTCTGCGTAAGAGTCCTCTTACGTTTTGCGTATGCGATCGAAGGATGCCGCCATGCTGCTCTTCAGAATTCCCAGGCCTTCCGTTTCCGAGTGGGATGCCACGATCCGCAGCCCGCAACGGACCCCGCGGGGGACGCCGTTCGTGCTGGAGCTGACGTTGAAGGGCGGCCTCGCCGCGCACTTCGGCGCGCCGCCGCGGGATGGAACCCCGGGCATCCGCCCCGTGCGGCTGAAACCCACCGGGCGGCGCGACCGGCTCCGTGCGGAGATTGGGCTCGAGGACGTGGAGGCGGGCCGCGCTTCGGATGCCGGCGGCGACCTTGTGCTTCCCGTGGACATGGACGCCGAGGGCCTCGAGGAACTGCTGCGCTGGCAGGATCGCGCGCGCGCGCTCACGCGCGGGCAGGGCTGAACCCACTTACGCTTCCAGGTCGAAGAGTTCGCGCGCCATGCGCCGGATCGTGGCGCGCTGGGCGGGGAGCATGCCGCGCTCGAAGGGCAGCTTCGGCGCGCTGGCGGCGTCGTTGAGCAGCCCGGCGGCGGCGTTGGCGACGGTGCACAGCGCGGCGGGGCTGACGGTCTCCAGCGTGTCGTGCGGCCCGTGGTGCTGCCAGCGCCCGCCGGGGAAGTTGCTCCGCCCGAACCAGAGCGACGGCACCCCGAAGACCGTGAAGGGGAAATGGTCGGCAAAGGGCGTCACCGCGTGGCTGATCCGCGCCGGCGAGCCGCCCCGGAGCATGCCCTCCACGGCCCAGCGCTCGAAGCGCGGCGAGCCGGCCACCAGCATCTCGGAGTGCCCCAGCGACGACGCGAGCGAGTCGAAGTTGAGCATCAGCGCGTGCCGGCGCATCTCGGCGCGGTGCGCCTCCGCGTACCACTTGGAGCCCACGGAGAGCTGCTCCTCGGCGCCGAAGGCGATGAAGCGGATCGAGCGGCGGAAGGGTTTGCGCAGCGCCTGCTTCGCGAAGGCCTCGGCCAGCGCCAGGACCGTCACCGTTCCGCTGGCGTTGTCGTCGGCGCCGGGGTTGCCGAGCTGCGTATCGTAGTGGCAGCCCAGGGCGAGCAGCCCCGCGTTGGGGTCGCTGCCGGGCAGGTCGCCGACCACGTTGTACGAGGTCGCGTCGGCCAGCTCGGACTTGATGCAGGCGCGCACGCGGTTGACGCCGCGCGTGCGCCAGTCGTACGCTTCCAGGTACGGCACGCCGGCCGTGGGCAGCGCGCCGAAGCGGCGTTTCCACTCGGGGATCATCCCGTCGGCCTTGGCCCACTCCACCGGGAAGCGGTCGTCCACCCACAGGACCACGTCGGCGGCGCTCGCCACCAGGCGCCGGTAAAAGTCCGTGTCGCTCGAGAGCGGGCCGAAGGCCAGCAGGGCCTTGCCCTTCAGCGCGCCCCGGCGCAGCGCGGCCTTCTGTTCGGGGAACTCCATCCAGACCAGCTCGCGTTCGACCGGCCGCCCGGCAGGGCGGGTCGAAGGGCTGCCGACAAGGACCGAGGCGTCGACCTTGCGCCAGCGCTTCCCGACGCGGACTTCCACCCGCGCCTCGGCCTCCACCAGCGTGCGGCAGGGGAATGCCTCCAGCCGCGATTCGGCCAGCCCCGCGCGCTGGAAGCGTTCGAGGATGTAGAGCGCGCTCTCGTATTCGTTCTTGCTTCCCGCGCGGCGTTCCCCGATGGTTTTGCAGAGCACCTTCCAGTGCGGTTTCACGTCCGAGGGGCGAATCCGGGGCACGCGGGCCATGAAGGGCTCCTCGGGGCCGGTCCGTCGCGCGGAGCGCCTGCGGCGGGTCGGGGGCATGCGCGTTTGAGCTTCTACCGGAGTCTAACCGGATTATAAAGAAACCGAAAAGACGGAAAAGGAGCGTGACATGGCCCGGCATCCTCGTGCAAGCGCCAAGGCGATCAAGTCCATCTACCTGATGACCGACCTCGAAGGCTGCGCCGGCGTCGACGACTGGGATCCGCGGCACCACGAGTACGTCAACACGGCGCGCTACATCTACGAGCGCTCCGAGATGCAGCGGCTCCTGACCGGCGAGGTCAACGCCTGCGTCGAAGGCTGCCTGGACGCGGGCGTCGAGACGGTCATCGTCAACGACGCCCACGGCGCGGGGCGCACGATCCTGATCGAGGAACTCCATCCCCGCGCGCTCCTGGTGAAGGGCAAGCAGCGGCCCAGATGGTGGATCGGCCTCGAACGTTGCGACGCGATCTTCCACGTCGGGATGCACGCGATCTCCGACACGCCCGCCGGGACGCTCTGCCATACCATGAGCAAAGGCGTGAAGGATTACCGCATCAACGGGCGGGCGGTCAGCGAGTTCGACCTGGCCATCCTCATCGCGGGGGAGCTCGGCCTTCCCGCGCCGTTCCTCTCCGGCGAGCGCAACGCCTGCCGGCAGGCGCGCCGCTTCGTGCCCGGGATCGTGACCGTGGAGACGAAGGAGGGGCTCTCCATCGAGAGCGCGATCCACCGCTCGCCCATCGCCGTCCGCGCCGAGATCCGCGAACGCTCCGCGGCGGCCATCGAAAAAGCCCGCCAGGGCAAGGTCAAACCCGTGCGCGCGAAGAGCCCCTGTACCCTCGAGATCGAGATGCGCGAGCCGCACTACAAACCAGAGCAGGCCGCGCCATGGAAGACCTTCGTCAACTCGCGGACCATGCGCTGGCATGCGCCGGACATCATCACCCTCCTGAACTTCGCGTTTTACAATCAGTCCCCCCGCAAGGCCTGGCGCTGAATGGCGGCAAGTTCTTGCCCGTCAAGCGGATGAAGATGTGAGCGAAAACCGCGCAAGGTCGCCGGCCGAACTCCATTTACATGGTGTATGCGATATAGGTTGTCTATAACTCTCGGGTTGATTTAGGTGGGTGTTCGGTTTTGTTCTGTGGCAGGTCAAACTCAAAGGAGCAGAGCATGGCTAGGGTGTTAGATTTGAGGCGATCCCTGATTCTGGGCTTCCTGGCGGCGGTGGCATGCGCGACGAGCCAGGCCGGAGCGTACCAGGCCGAGCAGGTCGCATACGATTGGCCCGCCGCGATGAAGGCCGTGGCGCAGAAGTTCAAGGGCACGCCTGGGGTCTACCTGCATCTGGGCGATTCGATCTCGTACGCCAATCCCTATTCGCAGTACGCGCGGAACGGGCAGGGACATAGCGCCGAGGAGAAGGCGTTCCTCAAGTGGTCGCATTGCAACGACCGGAACGACACCGACGGCTGGTTCCTCACCTCCAACGACGTCCAGAACGGGCGCAGCCACACGGCCGCGAGCGGCGTGCGCGCCGACGAGTACCTCCAGGGCGGCAAGCACGGCCTGCCGTCGCTGGCCGATATCGTCAAGAAGTACAACCCGCAGATGGCGCTGGTGATGCTCGGCACGAACGACCTCTCGGCGGGCCGCCCGGTGGCCGCGTACATCGCCGACATGGAGAAGCTCGTCGACGCGCTGCTGGCCAACGGGACGGTGCCGCTCCTCTCGACGCTCCCGCCGCACCTCAAGAAGATGGAAGCCTGCGACCAGTACAACGCGGCCCTGAAGGCGCTGGCGGAGAAGAAGAAGCTGCCGCTGGTGGACCTCAACGCCGAGATGCGCGCGCGGGCCGGCGAGGCGTACACCAAGGGCTACATGGCCGACGACGGCGTGCACCTTAGCCCCGCCAGTTCCAACGGCCCCGCGAGCGAGGAGAACCTCAAGCAGTGCGGCTACCTCCTGCGCGGCTACCTCGCGGTGCAGAAGGGCATGGAAGTGAAGGCCAAGGTCCTCGACTAGTGCTCCTTGACTCTTGGTCTTGTGTGTTGCGGAGAGGAGTTTTGGCCGTGATCAAGGCGCGCGAAGAATCACCGTATCAAGAAGATACGCTGCTCGGAGCGCAACGCAGAGCACGGCCAAAAGAACCGACGCAACACACAAGAATAAGAGGCAAGGGGCACTAGAGCCGGTCCGGCGGGAACCCGCGTGATGCGCCTGCTGCTGCTGTTGGCCTGCCTGCCGGGGGCGTTTGCCGCGCGCGCGGCGACGCTGGGCGTCGGCCCGGGCCAGCCCTACGCGCGTATCATGGACGCCTACAAGGCCGCCAAGGACGGGGACACCATCGCCGTTCTGCCGCTGCCCAACGGGCAGGCCTACAAGGCCGAGGAACTCCAGGTCAAGAAGGCCCGCCTGCGCTTCGTGGCGCTGCGCAAGCCGGGCGAGCCCCGCGTCAAGATCGACGGAAGCGGCGGCAACTACGAGGGCGTCGAACCGCACCCGCGCGCGATCTTTCAGTTCAACCCCGGAGCCGACGGCTGCCTGGTTGAAGGTTTTGAACTCTTCAAGGCCCACAACAGCACGGCCAACGGCGCGGGCGTGCGCGTTAATGAAGCCAGCCACGTCACGATCCGCGATTGCGAGATCCGCGATTGCGACATGGGCATGATGGCCAACGGCGACGTGCGCAAAGGGACGATGGCCAACCTGCGCGTCGAGTTCTGCGAAGTCCACCACAACGGCGACGACGGCAAGCCGGGACTCAACCACAACTTCTACCTGGGCGGCACCAGCGTCACGCTCCACGGCTGCGACGTCCATCACCCCACCACCGGGCACAACGTCAAGAGCCGCGCGCACCACACCCGCGTGGAGTTCTGCTTCGTCCACGACTCGCTGAACCGCGAATTCGATCTCGTCGACGGGCACCAGAACACCGAGGCGCCAAACAGCGACGCGGTCCTGCTGGGGAACCTCGTGGTCAAGAGCCCGAACTGCGACAACGGCGGCACGATCCACTTCGGCCAGGACGTCGGGAGCCCTCACAACGGGCGGCTGTACCTGGTCCACAACACGATCGTGACGTACTCGCGCGCGCCGGTGGTGACCCTATCGGCGGCCGGCGCGAGCCTGAGCGTGCTGAACAATGTCGTCTGGCAGGCCGACACGACGGGCAAGGAACTGGTCCTGGCGGCGAGTTCGGGCGGCGGCAAGGTGGAGCGCTCCGAGGGCCGCAACAACTGGTTCGGCCCGCGCGCGCAACTGCCCGCGGCGGGCCTGGCGGCGGCGGGGAACTACCTCGCGCCGGGCGCCGAGCGCCCGCCCTTCGTCGATCCGGCCAAGTACGATTACCGGCTTGGCGCTTCCAACCCGCTGCTCGTGGACGTGGGGCTCGACCTGAAGGAGCTCGTCCTGCCGGGCGTGCCCGGCGGCCCGCCGGCCGAGGCGCTGGAACTGCGGCACTACATCCACCCGCTCCAGACCGAACCGCGCGCGATATCGGGCCACCCCGACTTGGGCGCCTACGAACTGGGCGCCGGGCAGGGGCAGGCCGTGGCGTCGGCTTCGCGGACCGCGGAGGCCCCGGCCCCCACGGCTCAGGCACGGGCTTCGAAGACCCCGGCCGCGTCCGAGGGGCCGCCCGTCGACGCCAAGGCCCAGGCGGCGCTGAGGCTGCGCTGGCGGGAGCGCTTGGTCGCGCGCGTGGCCCAGGGCGTCAAGGACGGCGCGCGCCCGCGCGCGTACCTGAGCCTCTTCGGAGACAAGGCCGAAGCGGTCAAGATCCAGGGCGCCGACCAAGAGGGCCTGCAACTCGCCTACAACGGCAACCAGATGGCCTGGACCTGGAAGCAGGTCCAGGACGCGGACCTCTTGGGACTGGCGCAGGTGTACTGCGAGCCCGAGCGCGCCCCCGACAACCTGCTCCTGGGGAGCTTCCTCTGGATGGCCGGACGCAACGGCATCGCGGACGAGCACTTCGCCAAGGCGCGCTTGGGCGGGGCGGAGGGCGTTGAAGAGGTGCAGGAAGAACTGCGCGCGATCTTCCCCGCCGGCGCGCCGCATCCGTAGCCCCGCGTTCCCCACTGGCATTCCTCGATCCCCGGCCTAAACTAATGGGTCCAGGCATTCACGCCGGACGAGGACTCTGGACATGAAACTTGAGTGGTTCCGCGATCACCAGAGCAAGCTCTGGTACATCGTCGCGCCCCTGGTGATCCTGAGCATGGTGCTCTTCACGCCCACCGGCAAAGAAGACGGCGGCGGCGGCGTGACGGGCCCCACGGGCACGTTCGTGAGCATGGAAGGCAAGACGCATACCGTTTCGCCGACCGAACTCTTCACCATGCGCAGGCTCCTGACGCAATTCAGCCCGCCCCAGGCGGCGAATCAGGGGTACCTTTCGCGCGAGGCGCTGCACCACCGCATGAAGTGCCAGCTCGTGCGCGACATGGGCTTCGAGGTCGGCAAGAAGGAGCTGACCGAGTCGATCCGCAACCAGATCAAGGGCCGAACCGGCAAGGACGAGGTCACCCCGCAGCGCTACGAGACGATGCTGGGCCGCATGGAGATGAGCAAGGGCGAATTCGAGGATCTGGTGCTCGACTTCGAGCTGCTGGGCAAGTTCGACGACGTGATGCGCCTGGCCAGCATCTCCGACGCCGACCTCTACGTCTTCTACTGCATGCAGAAGGAGAAAGTGAGGCTGCTCTACAAGCCCGTCCGCGCGACCGAATACCTGAGCCAGGTCGAGAAGCCCAGCGCCGAGGACCTGCAGGCCTACTACGAGAAGAACAAGGACCTGCCGGCCACGCGCAGCGGCTCGCTCTACACCGAAGCCCGGCTCTCCGCCGACGCGCTCTTCATCGGCTCCGAGGACATCGACAAGCTCATCGCGCCCGCCGACAAGGACCTCGAGGAGTATTACGAGAAGTACCGCACCCTGTTCTGGCCTGACGACAAGGGCGGCTTCAAGCCTTTCGCGGACGTGAAGGACGACGTGGCCAAGCGTTACAAGAAGGACAAGCGCGGCAAGACCGCCGACGAGCAGTTCGAGAAGTGGGGCAAGGAACTCGCCGAGGAGATGGCCAAGCTGAAACCCGAGGCCGGCGAGTTCGACTGGGCGGGCTTCGCCAAGGCCCGCGGACTGACTTGGTGGCGGACCAAGCCCCTGACCCAGGCCGAGTACCGGGACGGCAAGGAAGAGGTGTCGGCGGAGAATTTCAAGGGCGCGGTGAACCTGTACCGCATGGCCGAGAAGGCCGCGGATGAGGAGGAAGAGAAGCTGCGCGCGGCGGAGCGCGACAAACTCCAGGCGCCGCGCCGGATCAATCACTTCACCGATAACGAGGGCTTCGTGGCCCTGCGCATCGCCTCGTTCGACCCCCAGCGCCTCAAGACGCTCGAAGAGGCGAAGGACCTGATCGAGAAGAACCTGATCGTGGACCGTGCCTGCGACAAGGCCCGCGAAGCCGCCGAGGCGCTCAAGGAGAAGTGGGCCGCCGGCGAAGAGCTGCCCGACCCCAAGAACCTCGAAGACGAGATCTTCGACGAAGCGGGCACGAACCCGCTGTACCGCGCCTTCCGCGCCAAGCCCCAGCCGGCGGGGACGATCCTCGAGGTCGCCGACGACTTCGATCCCGACGAGGTGAAGAAGGATCCCAAGACGCGGCTGCACTACTACCTGGTCGGCTACGCGGTCGAGCGGATCGTGCCGGCGTGGGAGGCCTTCGAGAAGGACTCCACCTTCAACCGCACGCAGCGGCGGATCGACTTGACGCCGTATTACCAGTACTATCAGCGCCAGTCGGCCCAGGAATACCTGATCAAGATCGGCAAGCCCCGCACCACCGGCCCGAAGGATCCGCCGCTCTACTCCCGGGGGTCCTGACGCCCGCGGGCCCTGACCGGAGCGCGTCGTGAGCGACCGTTACCAGCGCATCTTCGAGCACGCCGGCTGCGGCGTGCTCATGCTGGACCTCGAAGGCCGCATCCTCGATTTGTAACCGTTCAGTCCCCTATGAAGGCTCATTTTTTACGTCACGCCATCCGATACTGTATGTGTGCGCGACCTTAAACCCAACCCGGCTTGTCCGAATTGCGCGGTGCTCCTGGCGCGGATCGAAGAATTGGAAGCCAAGCTGGAGCGGCTTTCCGAGCGCTTGAACCAGAATTCCTCGAACTCTTCCAAACCACCGTCGTCCGATGCGCCCTGGCAGAAGCCTCCAGCCGCCAAGAAGCCGAGCGGCCGCAAACCCGGCGGACAACCCGGACATCCGGGCCATCACCGTGTACGTTTGCCGCCCGAACGGGTCACGCACGTGGTCCATTACGTGCCGCACGTATGTGCGGAATGCCAAGCCCCCTTGTCTAAGCGGCCAGGGCCACACGATCCGCCTCCGACTTGGCATCAAGTCGCGGAGTTGCCGCCGCAGCCGGCCGAAATCACCGAATACCAGGGGCACGCACGCACCTGTCCGTGCTGCGGCTGCCGCACCCGCGCGGAGATTCCGCCGGAGATTCAAGCCCATGCGCTGGGTCCCAACCTGGCGGCGGCGTTGTCGTATCTGAGTGGGCGTGGCCACGCCAGCAAGCGCAACGTCCAGGAACTCGCCGAGACCGTCTTTGGGGTCCCGCTATCCCTGGGCACGGTGATCAAGCTCGAACACGAGATGAGCGGCGCGCTGGAAGGGCCTCACGCGCAGGCGCTGGCGGCCGTGCGTGGGGCGGCTTTCAAAAACGTGGATGAAACCGGCTGGGCGAAGGGTGGCAAGCTGTGTTGGCTGTGGGTGGCAGCCACGCGGAGCGTCGCAGCCTTTCAAATTCACGCCCACCGGGGTAAGGACGGCCTGAAGGCGTTGCTGGGGGCGTGTTGCGGCATCCTCGGCTCCGACCGCTGGGGCGCCTACGCGCACCTGCCGCCGCGGCAGCGGCAAATTTGCTGGGCGCACCTCAAGCGCGATTTTCAGAAGTTGATCGACCTGGGATCCGCGACACAACCGCTCGGCCGAGCGGGCCGCAAGACCGCCCGAGCGGTCTTTGCGGCCTGGAAGGATTTCAAAGACCGGCGTTGCGACCGTGCCGCGCTACACGTGCGGTTGCAACCGATACGCCTGCGTTTCCAGAGAACGCTCCGGCTCGGAAGCAGGGGCGCGGACCCCAAAACCAAGCGCTTTTGCAGACGCGTGCTGAAAGTCTACGACGCGCTGTGGACCTTCGCGGCCGTCGAAGGCATCGAACCGACCAACAACCACGCCGAACGGATGTTGCGTCCGGCGGTGCTGTGGCGCAAAGGGAGCTTCGGCAATCACAGTACCGCAGGCTGCCGTTTCACCGAACGGATCTTGACCACCGTGCAGACCTTGCGTTTGCAAAAGCGTCCCATCCTTGACTATCTGCGCAGGGCCTTGGCTGCTCACCGCACCGGCGCAAAGGCTCCGGCATTCCTTGCAGCGGTAGGGAACTGAACGGTTACCTCGATTTCAATCCCGCCGCCACGCGCCTGATCGGGCGCGTCCGCGGCTCGATGCTCCACGCCATGCTCGACGACCTGCTGCGCCTGCGCCTGCGGGGGGGGCTGCGCGAGAAGCTGCGCCTGCTGGAGCAGCTCGGGCACATGACCCTCGAGGCGCGGCTGGGGCGCGAGGGCGACGGGGCCGACGTGATCCTCGACTGCTCGCTGGTGCCGTGGAAGGACGAGCCGTCGGTCATGGCGATCCTGCGCGAACTCTCCCCGCGCGAGCAGGGCGACCGGGAGCGCGAGTGGCTGCGCCACGCCGTCGCCGCGCAGCAGCGCGCCGGCCGGCGCTACGTCTACCGCGTGCGCCCCGACGGCGCGGCCGAGCCGCTGGCCGGCGAAGCGGCGCCCGCCGACTTCGCGGCGCTCTTCGCGCGCTCCGTGCTCCGCCCGCACCTGGAACGCGCGCTGGACGGCGAGCGCGTCCGGATTCCCGCCGAGTGGTTCCGCCCCGCCGGCGCCGAGGCCCCGGAACGGCTGCTGAGCATCGAGATGCTGCCCGTCGGCGAAGGCGGCGGGCGCGCCGAGGACGTGCTGGCCCTGGTCGAGGACATCACCGAGCGGCGGCTGGAGGAAGAGGCGGCGTTCCGGGACGAATTGCGCTCGGCCCTGGCGCTCTTTTCCGGCGCGCTGCTGGGCGAGTTCAACAACTTCCTGGGCGTGATCATGGCGCAGGCGTCGGCGCTGCGCCTTTCCACCGGCGGGCGGCTCGCGCCGCCGGCCGCCGGGGCGATCCTGGACGCGGCCGAAGAGGCCGCCGCGCTCCTGCGCCGCTGCGCCGAACTGGGCCTGCAAACCGAATCCCAGACGCGCCTGATCGACCTTAACGCGGCGGTGAAGGAGGCCGCGCGGCTCCTCAGCCATCTCCTTGCCGGCCGCGTGCGGGTGCAGCTCGAGCTGGCCGACGAACTGCCGCGCATCCGCGGGAACGAGGCGCTGCTGCGCGCGATGCTCCTGGCCCTGGGCCGGCTGGCGGAGCAGGCGATGCCGGCCGGGGGCACGCTGAGCCTGCGCACGGCGGCGCTGGAGCCCGCGGGGCCGGCCTCGCCTCCCGCCGCGGCGCTCACCGTCGGCGACACCGGCATGGGCATGGACCCGCTGGTCCGCGCCGAGGCGCTGAAGTCATTGCTGCCGGCGACCGGCTCGGGGCTGGGCGATCCGCTGGACCTGGCCATCGCGCGCGCGGTGATCCGGCGGCATCGCGGGCAGGTGGACCTCGAGAGCGCGCCCGGGCGCGGCACGGTCTGGAAGATCGTCCTGCCGGGCGAGGAAGCGCGCCCGAACCTGAGCGGGCCCGAACCGCACCGCCGCACGCCCGCCGACAGCGGCGAGGCCGTCCAGGCGCTGGCGCGGGTCGCCGGCGACGCGCGGCTGGGTTCGGGCGAGGCGCCGCTGGCCCCGGCCCACGTGCCGGTCCTGGAGCCGCCGGGCAGCGGCTGGATCCTCGTGGTGGACGACGAGGAGAACTTCCGCGACTACGTCCGCGGCGTGCTGAACCAGAACGGCTTCGAGGTGGCGTGCGCCTGCGACGGGCGCGAGGCCTGCGAGATCTTCCAGGAAGACCCGGGCCGCTACGCGCTGGCGATCCTGGACGCGTACATGCCGCGCATGGGCGGGCTCGAGACGTACCTGCGCATGCAGGTGCTGCGGCCGGACCTGCCGGTGCTCTTCGTGAGCGGGTTCGTGCGCGGCCCCAGCCGGCACGCGCTGCTGGCGGGCTGCCCGGGGCAGGCGGAGGTGGTGCTCAAGCCCTTCGGCGAGGACCGCCTGCTGGAGGCGGTGCGGCGGCTGCTGAAGGGCGGGAAGGTCCGCGCCTGATCAGCGTTTCGGGCCGAAGCGCTTGAGGAACTGGCGGTAGACCGGCGCGGGGACGTACTGCTTCACGACCTTGGGCCAGCCCTTCGGCCCGACCAGCCCCTTCACGAAACTCGAGGAGAGTTCCGCCAGCTCGCGCGGCGGGATCAGGAAGACCGTGGAGAGCCCCGGCGCCATGTCGCCGTTGATGTGCCGCATGGTCTTCTCGTACTCGAAGTCGTGGGCCGTGCGCACGCCCCGCAGGATGTAGGACGCGCCGATGGAGCGGGCGTAGTCGACCAGGAAGCGGCTCTCGAAGCGGTCGATGGACACGTTGCGGATGCGGGCGGTGCAGCGGCGCAGCGCGTCGAGCCGTTCGTCGAGCGTGAAGGTGTACTGCTTGCCCGGGTTGGTGCCGATGGCGACGACGAGGCGGTCGAAGAGGCGCGCGCCTTCTCGGATCATGAACATGTGGCCTTCGGTGACCGGGTCGAAGGAGCCGGCATAGACGGCGCGGCGGCGCGTGGAGTCGCGGGGCATGTCAGGAGTGTAGCGGCAGGCCGAGAGGGCCGCCAGCACGGCGCGGAAAGCAAGCGGCGGTCCCGAAGGACCGCCGCGCGCGCCTGGAACGGAAGCGCTTCGTTCCCGCCTAAAACGCGGCGAGGGCCTCTTTCTGGTTGTCGACGACCTGGAAGATCTGGGTGAGGCCCAGCAGGTCGAAGACTTCGCGGACGTTGCTGGTGGGGTTCATCAGGACGATGTTGCCGCTGTGCTCCTGGGCTTCGCTGAGCGCGCCGATGAAGACGCCTGCGCCGGCCGAGGAGATGTATTCGACCTTGGAGAGGTCCACGACGAGCTTGTAATGGCTCTGGCCGAAGAGTTCGGAGATGGTCTCTTCGAGCTGCTCGAAGGTATGCGCGTCGAGGTAGCCGGAGACGCGGATAACGGTGACCTGGGGCTTATCCAGGGTTTCCGTTTCAATCGTGAATTCGTCTAACGACATCGGTCAGCGACTCCTTTTGGCCTGACGCTTGAGCTTCCCGCTTTTAGCTTTGTCGGGCGAATTGTCAACGAACTTGACCAGCCGCAGTTCGTTGCGGGGCCCGGCCTCGAAGCGGTAGTCGACGACGTCCATGATCCTCCGGATCAGGAAGATGCCGAGGCCGCCGCGGCGGCCCTGGCGGACGTGCTCCTGGATGTCGACATCGGGCACGGAATTGGGGTCGAAGCGTTTTCCGGTATCGTGGATGCGGACTTCGAACTGGGTCTCGGCGATGGCGAGCCGGATGCGGATGCGGCAGTCGGGGCCGAACTGCTGCCCGGAGTAGGCGTGCTCCATGACGTTGGCGACGGCCTCGTCGACGGCCAGGGCCACCAACTGCGCCTCCGCGGGCGGGAAGGGGCCGTCCCCGAGCAGTTCGAGGACCGCGTTGCGGACCTCGGACAGGTAGGCGGTGTCGTTGCCTACGGTCAGTTCGCGTTCGGCGACCTTGCCCATGCTGCCCCTTAAGCGATGCGGAACGTCGTAACGGTGATGTCGTCGTGCTGCTCGGCGTCGCCCTTGTGCTTTTCGAGCGTCTGGACCAGCAGGCGCACGAACTCCTTACTGGAGAGTTCGGCGTATTGCCTGGAGAAGCGCACCAGATTTTCCTCGCCCCATTCCTCGCGCTGCGGGCTCATCGATTCGGGGATGCCGTCGGTGTACATCACGACGCGGTCCCCGGAGTAGAGCTTGATCTTCTTCTCGCGGATGGTCCGGTCGAAGATGGGGCCCTTGTCGAAGCCCAGCGCGATGCCGTTGGGGCGGAGCAGTTCGCAGTCTCCGGTCTGCTTGCGGAAGATGATCATGGGATTGTGGCCGGCCGAAGCGAGGGTCATCTCCCGGGTGCGCACGTTCAGGACGGCGTACTGGCACGTCACGAACATACCGCGCTTGATCTCGCGCGCCACGTGATAGTTGGTCTTGCTCATCACGTCGGCGGGAGAGAGGTTGAGGGGCGCCATCATGCGCAGGATCGTCCGCGTCCAGCTCATGGTGATGCTGCCGGGGATGCTCTTGCCCGAGACGTCGGCGATGACCATCGCCAGGTGCTCGCCGTCGACGGGGATGAAGTCGTAGTAGTCGCCGCCGACTTCCTTGGCGCAGTAGTAGCCGGTGAAGATGTCGTAGCCGGGGATGTTGGGGAGCTTCTGCGGCATCAACTGCGCGTGAATTTCCTTGGCCAGGTCCAGCTCGCTGTTCAGCCGCTCGACTTCGCGCTCCTGCTCGCGCGCCTCCTTGAGGCTGCGGGTCATGCGATTGAAGCGCCATGGCCAGCAGGCCGATCTCGTCGTTGGTCGCCGGGCGCGTCTCGTGCTCCAGGTCGCCGCGCGCGACGATGTCCATGTCCCGCACCAGCACGTTGATGGGGCTGGTCACGGCGCTGGCCAGGCCGAGGGAGAGCGCGATGCCGGCGCCGACGAAGACCAGCCCGAAGAGCGCGATCTTGGTCATCAGGCTGTTGACCTCGCCGATCACCTGTTCCTCGGAGAGGATCAGGTTGGCGGTCGCGTAGAGCTTGTCGCCGGAGCCCTCGATCGCCGCGCGGAAGAAGAGCGCCTTCTGGCCGTTGTAACGCCCCTTCCAGATCACCACGTTGGGGTCGGCGCCGCCTTCGACCGGGACCTCCTGCTTGTTCTCGTCGGTCGGCACCGTGAAGGCCTCGGCGCTGCGCGCGACCAGGAGCCGCCCGATCGGATCCTTCACGGGCGAACTGGCGGCGGCGAAGATCGCGATGTCGAAGATGCGCGGGTCGCCCTCGACGATCTTCTTCAGCTCGGTCAGGTCCTGCTGGCCCTCGGGCGAGCGCTCGTAGGTCTCTTCCGCCGGCCGCGAGGTGTCGTTGCGGAACTGGTTGTAGCGCTCGTAGACGCGGCGCCCGAAGGCGCGCAGGGCCAGGACCTGCTGGTAGCCCGAGCGGAGCACGTCCTCGCGGAGCCGTTCCTGGAAGATGCGGATCACGACGAGCCCGAAGAGCGAGGAGATGAGGAAGATCAGGAGCGAGATGAAGAGGCTGAACTTGACGGCCAGGGAGAGCCCGCGGCGGTGCAGGCGCCCGATCTCGGCTCCCGGCTGGCGCGTCGCGGCGCCGCCGGAGCCGCGGGCCTGCATGGCGCGGCGGCGGCCGGAGGTGGCCGAACGCCGGCCGCTGGGGCTGCGCGCGGCGGCTTCGGAGCCCGGGACCTCGTCGAGGTTTTCGGGCGCCAGGACCTCGGCGGTCTCTTCGCCGATGACCTCGACGACCTCGGGCTCTTCGTCCATCTCGGAGGCCAGCTCGGCCTCGATCGCTTCGGCGCTGTTGGGGTCGAAGTCCTCGGCGACCGGGAGGGGTTCGGCGGACGGTTCGCCCGCGGCCGCGCGAGCGCCCGCGGAGGGACGCCGGGCGGGAGCCTTGGCCCCGCGCGCAGGACGAGTCGGACGACGTCGAATGGCCAAAGGCTTCATCCCGCCTTACATGCTAAGCACCGCGCCGCGCGCAACGTCCCTATATGCGCCTGCCAGCCTGCTTAAGGCAAGCGCAGATTCGGGTTCCGCGAACCGCCGCGCCTCTTACGAGGCCGACCCCGCGGCCCGTTCCGCGGCGTGGGGCAGGGCGGCCAATTCGCGGGTCTCCACCAGCGCGTTGACCTCCAGGCCGGAGGCCATCATGACCCGGTTGCGCCCGCCGTCCTTGGCCCGGTACAGCGCCGCGTCGGCCAGCTTGATGAGTTCAAACTTGTTATCGGCATCGCCGGGGCAGCAGGCCGCCCCGAAACTCGCGGTGATTTTAAGCGGCGTGCCGTCGGTGGCCTCGACCTGCATCCGCTCCACGGCGCGGCGCAGGCGCTCGGCCACGTCCCCGATGCGCACCCGGTCGATGGAGGCCAGGACGATCGCGAACTCCTCGCCCCCGTACCGCGCGACCATGTCGACGTTGCGGACCTGCCCGACCAGCACGCGGGCCATCTCCTGCAAGACGCGGTCCCCGGTCTGGTGCCCGTAGGTGTCGTTGAAGGATTTGAAGTGGTCGATGTCGAGCATCACCAGGCCGAAGCCCTGGCTCTGGTCGCGGCGCAGGCGCGCGATCTCCTGCTGCAGGCGGGCGTCGAAATGCCCGCGGGAGGCCACGCCGGTCAAATCGTCGATGATGCTGCGCCGGTAGAGCGATTCGTTGCGCAGGCAGATGGCCAGCATCTTGCCCAGGGCGTGGAGGAAATCGAGGTCCTGCGGGGCGTAGGCGCGGTTGGCCAGGCGCGGGCCCAGGAGCAGGAAGCCCTCCAGGACCGTCTCGGGCGATTCGATCTCCTGGATCAGCGGGACGGCCAATTCCATGCCCAGTTCCCGCAGCGCCATGGTCTCGGGGAGTTCCTGGATCTCCTTGGGCAGGTCGCCGAGCTGGAAGCAGTACCGGCGCGCCAGGCCCTCGGCGCAGATGTGCGAATGGACCGGGACGCGGAGCTTGACGTCGCGCAGCCCCTGCGCGGCCGAGCAGCAGAGCGCGTTGTCCTCGGCGTTCATCTGCCGCGCGATCATGAGCCGCGGGGTGGTGAAGTGCCCCGAGACCGTCCGCAGCAGGTACGTCTGCATCGAGACCAGATCCAGGGAGCGCGCGCTGGTCTGCCCGACGATCTCGAAGAGCGTCGAGAAGTCGTGCTCCTGCTTGCGCAGGAGCCGGCGGAGCATCTGGTTCTCTTCGAGGGGTTCGAGCTTCTCGCCGCCCAAGGCGTCGAGGAGCGCCGTGCCGGACGGGACCGGGCCGCGCGTCATGACGCGCCGCGCCGCGGGTTTGGCCGGCTGGAGGGAGGCATCCATCGGGACCGGGACGTTGGGGGCCGGGTCAGCCAAAAGGTTCGTGCCTTTCTATCCCCGTCAGAAGCAATCCTACACAAGGTGAGCCGGCCTCAAAAGGCCATGCGCCAAGTGCAACGGCGCTCGTGATTCCAACCCTGGTGGCGTGTTTCAAGTATAGGGAGCGTCCTTGGGATTCGCAAGACGTTCAGGCAAGTCCTGTCCCAATCTTTTGATGTTGGAACGCCACCAGCCTGGATTGGGAGCCTGGAGCGCCGATTCCCTTTCCAGTTAAAAGGTAATGCACAATGTTCTATAAGTCAATGTCCTGCCTACGTACTTTCCCTCAACCTCTATCCAATCATAACCTTAAAAGACTGGATGGGTCGGAACGGGGTCGGGGCATGTATCGATGAACAGGTGCAGGATTACTTCGCGGGCTCGGCCACCAAGTCGTACTCCAAGCTCTCGACGATGCGGGCCGGAATCCAGCTACCCGGCGGCTTGCGCGCCACGCCGCGGCCCTTGAGGTAGACGACGCCGTCCACTTCGAGCGCCTCGCGGCTGGTGCGGCCCACGGCCTTGACGCCGGCGGGGACGTCCTGCCCGGCGGGCGGCGGGCCGTCGAGCAGGACCTCGACGCGCTCCCCGACGCGCCGGGCCATGCGCGCGCGGCTGACTTCGCGCTGCGCGAGCATCAGCGCCTCGCGGCGGCGGAGCTTTTCTTCGAGCGGGACGCGGTCGGGTTCGCGCGCGGCCGGCGTGAGCGGCTCGTTGGAATACAGGAAGACGCCGGCGTGGGTGAAGCGGCCTTGCTTGACGAAGTCCAGCAGTTCGAGGAAGTCGGCCTCGGTCTCGTCCGGGTAGCCGACGATGAAGGTGGTGCGGAGCGCCGCGCCGGGGAGCTTCCGTTCGATCAGGTCCAGGATCGCGAGGGTCTCGTCCTTCGTGACCATGCGCTTCATCGACTCGAGCAGCCGGTCGGCCACGTGCTGGAGGGGCATGTCGATGTACGGGCAGAAGCGCGGATCGGAGGCGAGCACGTCCAGCATCTCGGCGGTGAGGAAGCGCGGGTAGGCGTACATCAGGCGGAACCAGCGCGGGCCTTCGACGGCTTTCAGCGCCTCGAGCAGGGCGGCCAGGCGGTACTCGCCGTAGAGGTCCTTGCCGTAGCTGGTGGTGTCCTGGGCGATGAGGCTGAGTTCCTGAACGCCGTCGCCGGCGAGGCGCCGGGCTTCCTCGACGAGTTCCTCGACCGGGCGGCTGACCTGGAGGCCGCGCATGCGGGGGATGCTGCAGAAGCGGCAGGGGTTGTTGCAGCCTTCGCTGATCTTGAGGAACGCATGATGCCGCGGGCCGATGCGCAGGCGCGGGGCGACGAGGAAGTCGTTGTAGCTCTTGGGGACCTTCTTCTTCGCGGCGCTCTGAGCGGGCCCCTCGGCGTAGCTGCGGGCGGCTTCGGCGTAGCGCGCCGCGTCGCCGCCGGCTTCGACCAGTTCGCGGACGATCTTCGGCAGGTCCGGGTAGTCCTTGAAGCCCAGGCGCGCGTCGGCGTGCTGGAGGAAGCGGCCCAGTTCGCTCGCGTCGGCGGCGCGTTCGACGAGGCAGCCCAGGGCCACGACGGTTTTGAGGCGCCCGCCGGCCTTCAACTCGTGCAGCTCACGGAGCACCTCCGCGGTCTCGCGCCGGGCCTCGTCGATGAACCCGCAGGTGTTGACCAGGCAAACCTCGGCGATGCCGGGATCCTGCGCGATCAGAAAGCCGCTTTCGGCCAGCGCGCCGAGGATGCGTTCGCTGTCCACGAGGTTCTTGGCGCAGCCGAGGTTGACCAGGCTGACGATGGGGGGCTCGGCGCCGGGGGTCTTGCGCTTGGGCATGCGGGAGAGGGTACTCCGGAGGGTTGCGGGAATCCAATGCGGCTGGGTTTTCGGTTGCCGGTTGTTGGTTGCTGGTGGTCGGTTGCGGAGGAGTTCCTTATTTTGTGCCGGGTTCGCATTGAGGGCTGTCTGCATGGGCCGTTAAAAAGATGCACGGTGGTGCGTGGGTGGCGGTTGCCGGTTGTCGGTTTTCGGTTGCCGGTTGTTGAGGAGCTTCTCCTTCCCATTCTTGCCTTCCGATCTCGCGGTTGTCCACGAGAGCTTAAAAAAGATGCACCGTGGTGCGCGACTCCGGGATCCGGGGGCCGGTATCCGGACTCCGGGGCAGGAAGCAAAGGGGCTCCGTTGGAGCGCTGTTCCCTGGGTCCTGAGTCCGGTTCTCGGCACCCTTCTTCCAGTCTACGAGAGCTTAAAAAAGATGCACCGTGGTGCGTGGGCGCCGGTTGCCTGTTTTCGGTTCTCGGTTGCCGCGGAACTTTATCCGTTGCTTGCCACCACCTTCAGGTGGTGGATCGCGGTTCCCTTTTAGGTCTCTTTCCGCCGGCTTAAGCCGGCGGAAAGAGGATCGATGGGCTTCGCACCACCGGCTGAAGCCGGTGGCAAGCAACGGATTGATGGCGGGCGGGACGCCCGCGGTACGGACGGCGTGCCGGCGAGACGCCGGCGCTACGAACCGGACTTCCTGCGCCTGCTTCGGCGCGCTTCGACCGCGGGACGCGAAGGCCGACGCGGAGCCGCCAACTCCGGCGCCGGGCTGCGCTCCTCCGAGGAGGACGGGGAGCCCCGGCCTCGCGGTTCAAGTGCCCGCGCGCGCGGTCGGGAGTTTGCGCGCGAGCCCGCGAGGTTGAAGAGAGTATCCCCCGCGCGGGGGCGGTTGTCAATGATAATGTTTATAATATGGATCAAAAACAGTGTCTAAGACATGGGGTATGGCTGGGGGCTGGGGGCTGGGGTTGGGGTTGGGGTTGGGATTGAGCTTGGGCGGCACACCACTGCGTGGTGTGGCACCCCGACTCACGACGCGGCGGGGGGAGATCGGGCGCGGGCAAATGACGACCGGGAGCCGGTGACCGGCAACCGGCGGGCGGCACACCACGGCGTGGTGTGGCACCCCGACTCACGACGCGGTGAAGGGGAGGTGTCGCGCGGGCGACCGGGAACCGACAACCGATAACCGGCAGGCGGCACGGGGCGGAGTACCGACCCGTGGCACGGCGGCGAGCAGGATGCTCTCGGTACGGGAGAACGAAGAGACGCGCGGGCGGGACGCCCACGCGAGCCGGCGAGGACGCCGGCGCTACGAAAGGCACGGGGCAGCTTCGCTGACCCGTGGCACGACGCACGCGGCTGCGCCGATCCGTGGCACGCGGAGGCGGCGGCGTGGTAGGATGCGTTCGGCTTCCCAAACCCCGAGGAACCTGCCATGCCCGCGACTGTCGAGCTGCCCGCCGCCACGCCCGCCGAGATGGGCTTCAGCGCATCGATCCTGGACGAGCGGCTCGGCCCGCTGCTGGGCGAGCACAAGACCGGCGCGGCGGCGCTGCTGGTGAAGGGCAGGCTGGTCTGGGAGCGCTACTGGGACGGGCACGGGCCGGCGACGAAGTTCGACGTGTACTCGATGGGCAAGGCTTACGCGGCGGCGGCCATCGGGCTGCTCGCCGACGACGGGCTGCTCTCGCTGGACGACCCCGCCTGCAAGTTCCTGCCGGAGTGGAAGCGCGAAGGGAACCGCGAGATCCTGATCAAGCACCTGCTGACGATGACCTCGGGGCTGAAACTGGAGTACGAGAAGTTCACCTCCGAGCCGGACCCGACGGCGGCGACGCTGGCGTGGCCGGTGGAGCACCGGCCCGGCACGGTCTGGTCCTACGAGCAGGCGACCGCGCACGCGCTCTGCCCGATCGTCGTGCGCGTCTCGGGCAAGCAGCCGATCGAACTCTTGCGCGAGCGCGTCCTGGGGCCGATCGGGGCGGGGGCGGTGGAGTGGCTGCGCGCGGCCAACGGGGACTGCAAGACCTGGCGCAGCACGCTGACGAGCGCGCGCGACGTCTGCAAGTTCGGCTGGCTGCTGCTGAAGGACGGCCGCTGGGGCGAACGGCAACTGCTGAGCGCCGAGTTCTGCCGGAAGATGCGCACCCGCGACCCGCTGTTCCGGAACGTCGTCTGCGATCCGCGGCAGCAGGAGCTCAAGGCGCGCAATTACGGCTACCTGCAGTTCCTCAACGTGGACGGCATGTGGCCCGACGCGGACCCGCGCGTTTTCGCGCCGACCGGCGCGTACGCCAACCTGTGCCTGATCGATCCGGTCCGCGAGACGGTGCTGGCGCGGCTCGTCACGCCGGCCGACGTGGCCGATCACAAGCCGTACTCGAACAAGCTGGATAGCCTCAGCGGCGGGACGAACGAGATCTGGAAGGTGCTGCGGGAAGCAGTAGTTGGTGAACAGTGAACGGTGAACAGTAACGGCGGAGGTTAGGAAATAAGAGTCAAGGGTCGAAAAATCAAAAAGACAAAAGTCAAAGGTCCAAAACTAAGAGAATCGAAAACTAAGCGTCATTGGTCATTGGTCATTGGTCATTGGTCATTGGTCATTGGTCATTGGTCATTGGTCATTGGTCATTGGTCTACGGTCTACGGTCAACGCTGCGGCGAGGGGTTAGAGGCCGCGCAATTCCTTCCAATGGGTTTTGGGGCGCAGGGCGGGCGAACCCTTGGCGCAGAGGGGGCAGGCTTTCGGGTCCCAGGAAGTGATGCTCAATTCGAGGAGCGATTTGATCGCGAAGCCGCCGAGTTCGGTCTGCCCGCTGCGGTTGACGAGGCAGAGGACCATGGGCAGGAGCTTGAGGGTCTCGCCGCCGGCCGCGCGGAGGCCCGCGATGGTCTTGAGCGTGCTGCCGCCGGTGGAGATGACGTCTTCGACGACCAGCACGGTTTCGCGGGGCTTGAGTTCGAAGCGTTTGAGCGCCATGCCGTCGCCGTCTTTTTCGGTGAAGCCTGCGCGGGTTTCGAGCCGCTCGGCGACGGCGTGGGCGAAGGCGATCGCGCCGAAGGCCGAGCCGATGACCCAGTCGGCGCGCTCGTTCGGGAGCTTGCCCGCGAGGCCGCGCTCGTCGCGGAGGATGCGATTGAGCAGGTTCGGGCGCTGCGTGACGAAGGTGCAGTTGACGAAGCCGTCGGAGTGGAGCCCGGAGGTGAGCTCGGCGTGGGGGCGGACGGGATCCCCGCCGTGGAGCCAGACGGCGCCGGCGCGCTTGAATTCGTCGAGCCAGTCCACCATGGCGCACCTCCTTGAGGGTTCGTTTTTAGCGGCGCGCGCGGCGTGGCGCAAGGGGAGCGGGAAGCTGTGATCTGTAATCTGTAATCTGTAATCTGTGAACTGTGATCCATAAATGGTGGCGGAGGTGTCAAAGAAATTAGAGCAAGTGCCGCCGTTACAGATTACAGATTACAGATTACAGATTACAGAATACAGATCACAGTTCACTTCTATAGACGCGCCTCGACCGCGGCGTTAGAGTACTCGGCCATTCATCCAGGCACGCAACGGGAGGCGCACTCACGTGGCCAAGATCGGCATCGCGGTGATCGGGATCAGCGGGGTGGGGCGGACGCATCTGAATGCCGTGGCGAAGACGCCGGGCTTCGAGCTGCGCGGGGTTTGCGACGTCAACGCGGCGGCGGGAGCGGCCTGCGCGAAAGAGCTTGACGTGAAGGCGTACACGGATCACCAGGCGATGTTCAAGGCCGATCCGAAGATCCGGGCGGTCTCGATCGCCACGCCGCACTGGTTCCACCCGCCCATCGCGGTGGACGCGGCGAAGGCCGGCGTGCACGTGCTGACGGAGAAGCCGATGGCGGTCACGGTGGCCGGCGCGGATCGGATGATCGCGGCGCACAAGAAGGCGAAGACGATCCTGGCCGTGGTGTACCAGCAGCGCTTCGTGCCGGCGAAGGCGAAGGCGCGGGACCTGGTGGCGAAGGGGAAGCTCGGCCGGATCAACCGCACGATGCTGATCGCCGGCGACTACCGGACCAACGCGTATTACGCCTCGGCCGGGTGGCGCGCGACGTGGCGCGGCGAAGGCGGCGGGGTGCTGCTCAACCAGGCCCCGCACGACCTGGACCTGTTCCAGTGGATCACGGGCCTGATGCCGGCGGAGGTCTTCGCCAAGACCGAGACGAAGATGCACCCGATCGAGGTCGAGGACTGCGCCAACGCGCTGCTGTGGTACAAGAACGGCGCGATCGGCTACCTGTATTCTTCGACCTGCGAGATTCCGCGGGAACAGCGCTTCGAGATCAGCGGGGACCTCGGCAAGCTGATCCTCGAGGGCGGGAGCCTCAAGTTCGCGCGGCTGAAACAGGACCTGCGCAAGTTCACGGCGACGACGAAGAAGGCCTGGAGCCAGCCGGACGTGGAATGGGAGGACGTGAAGCTCCCGGAGGCCGCAGGCGCGCAGGGGCATGTGGCCGTCTACCACGACTTCCTGCGCGCGATCCGGACCGGCAAGCCGCCGGCGGTCACGGGCGAGGACGGGCGCAACAGCGTCGAGCTGGCCAACGCGATGATCCTCTCGAGTTTCACCGGGAAGCCGGTCAAGGTCCCGGTCAACCGCAAGGCGTACGAGGCGCTGATGCGGAAGCTGATCGCGCAGAGCAAGAAGAAGGCGGCGAAGAAGAAGTAGCTCGACGAATGAACGGTCCCGACTGGCGCGAGGCGTGAGCGGACGATCCCCTCTTTATGCCCGCGCGCGCCGGGGTATACTGATTGCGCAGGCATGGTGAATCAGGCGGGACGGGGCGATGAGCGAGCAAGCCGCGCCGGTCGAGATCCGCGTCGAGGCGACGCCCAACCCGAACAGCCACCGGTTCGCGATCAACCGGCGGCTGTTCGAGGGCCCTGGGCGGGATTTCGCGCACCCCGGCGCGGCGCTGGACGCGCCGCTGGCGCAGGAGCTGTTCCGCATGCCGGGCGTGCGGGGCGTCTTCGTCGGCCCCGAATTCGTCACGGTGACGATGCAGGAAGGGACGAGCTGGGGCAACGTGCGCGGGCTGATCAAGGACCTGCTCGAGGAGTTCGTGAAGAGCGGTCGCGCGCCGTTCGACCCGGACGCGGCGCCTCCGCCGCGGCAGGGGCACGCCGCGGCGCCGGGTTCGAACCTGGAGCAGCAGATCGTGGAGGTGCTCGACCGGGAGATCCGGCCGGCGGTGGCGATGGACGGCGGGGACATCGTTTTCGCGGGCTTCGAGAAGGGGGTGGTGAAGCTGCAACTTAAAGGTTCCTGCCACGGCTGCCCGAGCAGCCTGATGACGCTGCGCATGGGGATCGAGAACCGGCTGAAGATGCAGTTCCCGGAAGTCGAATCGGTGCAGGCGGTTTCGTAGCCCGGAAGAAATGTCCGAAATCCCGCGCTGCACGCTACTACCATCTAAAACGGGAGATCGATTATGCGCCGCCATAGGCGATATGCCGGAATACTCTGGATCCTGCCGGCCCTGCTTGGGATGGCGTTCGGGGTTCGCGGAGAAGACGCGCCCAAGGAGCAGAAGAAAACGGCCGAAGCGCGGCAAGGGTTCGAAGGGATACTCTATGGGTTCCCCAGAACGGGCAACGGCGACGCGACGTCCAGGCCGCTGAAGGACTTTGAGTTCGAGATCGTTCCAGGCGACCTGATGGACTACGACCAGCCCGAAGACGCGAAGGGCAGGATCGTCAAGACGGACAAGGACGGCCGATTCAAGGTGGAATTGGAGCCCGGTTCCTACACGATCTTCGTGGAAGGCAAGCGGCGTGCGAACATTCACGTCAACAAGGGTGAATGGGAAAAGCGGACGCTGAACACGCGCGTGAGCGGATTCTGACCTATGGGCGCGCGTGCGTATGCGCGGCCGGCCTCGACGGGGCGCGGTTTTCGCCTTTCCGCCGCCGCGCGCTCGCCCTAATCTTCCAGCATGCCCTACTACGACGTGACCATCGAGACGCACTTCTGCGCCGCGCACGCGCTGCGGGAATACAAGGGCGCGACGGAGCCCGTGCACGGGCATAACTTCAAGGTTTTCGTGACGGTCACCGGGAAGCGCGTGGACCGGGCGGGAATGGCGATCGATTTTCTGGAGCTGAAGCCCGTCGTGGACGCGGAGGTCGGGCGGCTGCATTACGGGAACCTGAACGCGGACGTGCCGGAGTTCGGGCCGGGGAAGCTGAGCCCGAGCGCGGAGAACATCGCGCGGGTGCTTTTCGGGCGGATCGGGAAGCGCCTGCCAAAAGGCGTGAAGATGTCGAGCGTGCAGGTGCACGAGTCGCCGGGCTGCTCGGCGACGTACCGCGAGCGCTGAGCAGGCGCGGGGATCATTTGCGCTTTGCTTTTCGAGGCGCCGCGATAGGACAGGACGGTTCGCGCACGCCGCGCGATGGAGTTTTCCACGGGGCCCGGGGAATCGAAGCCGTGTCAGAGCGCGTAAAGATCATCGCCCTTCGCGGAGCCTCGCACGAGGCGCCGGAGAACACCGTCGCGGCGATCAAGGAAGCGGTGAAGGCCGGCGTGGACGTGGTGGCGCTGGACGTGCAGGGCTCGAAGGACGACGAGCCGGTCCTGATCGGGGACGCGCGGGTGGACCGCGTGACGAACGGGCAGGGCCGCGTGGCGCATCTGACGCTGAAGGAGTTGCAGCAGCTCGACGCGGGTTCGTGGTTCGACCCGAAGTTCGCGGGGACGAAGCTGGCCACGCTGGAGGAAGGCCTGAAGGCGCTGGGCAAGAAGACGCGCGCGATGCTGCTGCTGCCGCAGATGGACGCGGGCGGGAAGCTCGCGGCGAACGTGCTCGCGGCGCTGAAGACGCGGGGCGCGTCCGACGACCTGCTGGTTTTCACCGACTCGGGGACGCTGAAGGGGCTGCGCGAGAAGGCGCCCGGCGCGGGGTGCGTGCTGGCGCTCGACGAGAAGGTGGACGGCTGGATTCATCTCGAGAAGGCGCGGAGCCTGGGGCTGAAGACGATCCGCCCGCACGCGCGGCAGGTGAACGCGAAGCTGGTGCGCGACGCGCGGGCCCGCGAGCTGACGGTGTACGTGCACTTCGCGGACGAAGCGGACGACCTGCGCGAACTGGTGGAGTTGAAGGTGGACGGGATCGTGACGGGCCGCCCCGAGCGGCTGAAGGAGATCCTCGACGGCGCGAAGTCGTAGCGCCCCGCCGGATCGCCCGCCGCGCAAGGAGACGCGCTTGGCCACCCCCGAGATGCTGCTCGAGGATCTGCTCAAAAGCCCCGGCGAGTGGCTGGGCGGGACCGGTCCGCACGCCGACATCGTAATCTCGAGCCGGGTCCGCTTCGCGCGGAACCTCGCCGGCCACCGCTTCATGTCCAAGATGGACGCCGACGAGCGGCAGGAGGTCGTGGACCGCGTCCGCGGCCGGATCGTCAAGGCGAAGGTGGTTCCCGCCGAGCGCGTGCTGCAGCTCCAGAGCGTCCCGCGCCTCGACCTGAAGCTGCTGGTCGAGCGGCACCTGATCAGCAAGGAGCAGGAGGAATCGCAGCACCCGCGCGCGGTGGCGATCGGCGAGGGCGAGGCCGTCGCGATCATGGTCAACGAAGAGGACCACATCCGCCTGCAGGTGCTCAAGAGCGGGATGCAGCTCCAGGAGACGCTGAAGACCGCCACGGAGATCGACGGGAAGCTCGAGGGCGGGCTGGACTACGCTTTCTCGCCCGAGCTGGGCTACCTGACCGCCTGCCCGACCAACGTGGGCACGGGGCTGCGCGTCTCGGTGATGCTGCACCTGCCGGCGCTGGTGCTGACGCGGCACATCGAGAAAGTCTTCCAGGCGGTCAACAAGATCAACCTGGCGGTGCGCGGGCTGTACGGGGAAGGCACCGAGGCGAGCGGGCACTTCTACCAGATCTCCAATCAGGTCACGCTGGGCAAGAGCGAGGAGGAGGTGCTCGCCAACGTCGAGCAAGTGATCCCGACGATCGTGAACTACGAGAAGAAGGCGCGCGAGGAGCTGCTGAAGAAAGACCGCGTGCGGCTGGAAGACCGGGTTTGGCGCGCCCACGGGATGCTCTGCGCCGCGCGGGTGATGTCCTCGGACGAATCGATGATGCTGCTCAGCGCGGTGCGCATGGGCGTGCACCTGGGGCTGCTGCCGGACGTGAACCTGGCGACGGTGAACGAACTGTTCCTGTTCTCGCAGCCCGCGCACCTGCAGAAGCTCGCCCACAAACAGCTCGAACCGCTCCAGCGCGACGTGCGGCGCGCGGAGTTCATCCGCGGGAAGCTGCAAGGCGGCTCGAAGTAGCGCGATTTCATCGAGCGCCGCACGGCAAGCGTTCAAGGCGGACAGGCCGCCCGCGTAGCGAGTTTCTAACCCCCCTACAACCCGCATAAACCGCAGAGCACGCGGAGAACGCAGAGCAAACTTCAATTGAGTTCAAGACAGGATGGGCAGGAATCCGCTGTAAATACCCAAGTACCGCGCCGCGGAAGTTCCTGACCCACGGCGCAGGGTCTTTTGCCCCGGCTCTTCGTTGCGTCTCGGGCATAGATCTTCGTCCCGATATGCTCCCTCGACGCGCCTCGATCCGGGACAAAATACCCGGCGCATTGGGCCAGTTACTTCTGCGGCGTTAAGCGGTCTTGCGTAAGTCTATTCGGAATTTGGATCGCGCTTCGCGCGTATTTCTCGGTCACCACCCCTGCCCCTCCTCGGAGAGGTGGAGGAACAGCGCAGGGCTATGGCAAACAACACCTGTAAGACCGCTTTGCGTTGGAGAGCCAAAGGCTCCTTACGGTTTGCGCGTGCCCGATCCCTGCCGCGGCGGGAGGCGGTCCGGGGGTTGCTGCGTCCCGGTGCGGCCTTGTTCGGGGCCGGGCGGCGGCGGATGGCCCGGCGGGGGCGGGGGAGGCGGCGGCGGATACGGGAACTGGCCTTGGGGCGGTTGGGCGTTGGGATCCTGGGGCGGTTGAGGCGGTTGAGGCGGTGGAGGTTGCTGGGTCTGCGCCGTCGCGGGGGGCTCTTCCTTGGGCGCTTCGGGCTTGGGCTCGGGCTTGGGAGGCAGTAGCGCGATCTGCTCCTCGGCCTGGGCGAGGCCGGCTTTAGCCTCTTCGATCTGGGGCGCATCGGGCCAGAGGGCGATGGCTTCTTCGAAGGCGATCTTGGCCTTCTCGGGCATGTTGCGCGCGAGGAAAGTCTGGCCGTCCTTGAACCGCCACTTGAAGTCGTTCTTGCGCTTGTACTGCTCGACGGCGCTGAGTCCGGCGAGGGAATCCTTGGGCTCCTCGGCCACGGCCGCGGCTGGCGCCGGACCATCCTTGGCCGCCTCGACGGCGGCGGTCTTGGATTCCAGCGGGGCCGCGGCAGGCTCGGCAGGTTCGTCAGGTTCGGCGGGCGCGGGCTGAGCATTGGCGGGCGGAGGCGCGACAGGCGTTTCCGGACTGGCTGCCGCGACCGGCGGGGTGACGGGATCGGCCTCCACGCCATGGGAGTTCCACCACATCCAGCCCGCGCCGAGGATCAGCGCGAGGCCGCCGGCGAGGGCGACGAGGTTCATCGACCCCTGCCTCTGCGGCGGCGGGGTCATCCGGCGCGGCGCCGGCGGGATCGCGCGGGCCTGCGCGGGTGCGCGCGGCGCGGCGACCGGCGGCGGCGGCGGTGGCGGCACCGGCGTGAGCGCCGGCGGGGCGCTCGCAAGGGCCTGCGGCGAGGAGACGGCACCGGCTCCGGCGAGCAGCGTGGGGTGCGCGTGTCCGGGCTGCGAGGCGCGCGAGACGGCCGTGCGCTTGGCCAGGCCGGCGAGGCCTTCGCGCAGGGCGTCGCGGAGGGCCGCGGCGTCGGCGAAGCGCTTGGAAGCGTCCTTGTTCAGGCAGCGTTCGATCAGGGCGAGCGTTCCCGGCGAGACGTCGGGTCGGAAATTCTTGAGCGGCGGGTGCGGCTGCTGGATGGTGGCGAGGACGGTCTGCATCGAAGTCGGCCCGCTGAAGGGGGCCTTGCCGGCGAGCATGGCGTAGAGGGTCGCGCCCATGCTGAAGACGTCGGCGGGCCGCCCGGCGGTCTTGGTGTCCATGCCCTGTTCGGGGGCCATGTAGCCGGGGGTGCCCATGCAGGCCTGGGTCCCGGTGAGGGTGCTGCCGTCGGAGTTCTCTCCGCTGGCCAAGCCGAGGTCGGCGAGCTTGGCGCGGCCGAAGTCGAGGGCGTCGGAGTCCCTGAAGCAGGGAATCATGATGTTGTCGGGCTTCACGTCGCGATGGATCACGCCTTCGGAGTGGGCGGCGGCGAGCCCTTCGGCGGCGGCAAGGCAGACCTCCAGGGCGACGGCTTCGGCCAGGCCCAACTGCCCCTCGTGGAGGCATGCCTTCAGGTGGCGCCCCGCGGACTTGCCGCGCACGAATTCCATCACGAGATAGCAGAGGCCGTTCTCTTCGTTGACGTCCATGACGCCGACGAGGTGCTGCGAACGGATGCGCGCGGCGAGCTTGGCCTCGCGGAAGAAGCGCTGGATCATGACCGGGTCGCGTTCGGCAAGGTGGAAAGGGAGGACCTTGACGGCGACCTCGGACTCGAGGCGCGGATGAATGCCGTAATAGACCGCGCCCATGCCGCCCTGGCCCAGTTTGGCCAGCAGCGGGATGCCGCCGAGGGCCGGCACGGCGTTGCCCTCGTGGACGATGCGCGGCGCGTTGGCGACGAAGGCATCGCGCGAGAGGTCCTCGAGCGGGACCGTGAGCTTGACGGTGGTTTCGAGCGGCTTGGTGGCGCCGTCCGAAGAGAAGGCGCCGATCACGGTGGCTTCGGTGCCCTGGGTGGAACCGGCCTTGCTGCCGCGCGGCTGGGCGTGAACCACGGTGGGCTGCGTGCCCTGGGGCGCGTTGGTCACGGTGGATTTCTGCCCGTGATGCGCCGGCACGATGGACTCGCTGGGTTGCGTGGAGTCCTCAAAGGCCCGGCGTCTCGGGACGGTCGGTCCATCACTCATATCCAGCTCTCCGCACGCCTCTTCCAGGTTAGACTGCACATTTTGGGGTCGTCGTGCAGAAAAGGCAACCTTAATGAATTGTCCGCGAGGATTTGGGCACAAAACTGGGGCAGGTTTAGAGGCTGCGCCTGTGCAGCCAAGTTCCTCCGCGCGGGTGTTGTCGAAGTTCGGGCCGGAATTGCTAGACGAAGAACAGGTGCAATGCGCGTGAATTCATGCTGCGCATGTGCTTCTTCCGCGACGGCGCGCTTCCGATGGGATCGGCCGGCAGGTCGTGATATACAGGCTTGGGAGTGCCCGCGGCCGGAATGGGACCATGCCCAGCGTCAGCTACCAGCCCGACGGCGTCGAGGTGGACGTTCAGGACGGCGAGAGCCTGCTCGCCGCCGCGCGCCGGGCCGGCTTGCCGCACGCGCAAGTCTGCGGCGGGGCGGGACAGTGCTCGACCTGCCGCGTGCTGATCGAAGCCGGCCTGGAGCACTGTTCGGCGCGCGGGGCGCGGGAAGAGAAGGTCGCCAAGCGCCTGGGTTTCGGCCCCGCGATCCGGCTTGCCTGCCAGACCCGCGTCGCGGGCGCGGTCCGCGCGCGGAGGCTGGTGGTGGACGAGCGCGATACGGCGCTGGCCAACCTGCTGCAGCCGGAGCGCGCCATCGCGTCGATCGGCGTGCAGCGCGAGCTCGCGGTGTTCTTCTGCGACATCCGGGATTTCACGACGCTCTCGGAAGGGCTCACGCCCTACGACGTGATCCACCTGCTCAACCGATTTTTCGAGCGCGTCGAGGAACTCGTGGCGCGGCATGGCGGGACCGTGAACAACCTGATGGGCGACGGGTTCATGGCGCTCTTCGGTTTCAGGGATCCGCGGCAGGCGTGCGCGCGGGCGGTGCGCTGCGGGCTCGAGCTGATCGCGGCGGCGGAGGACCTCTCGCCGTACGCCGAGCGGCTCTCCGGGAAGACGCTGCGGATCGGAGTGGGCATCCACTACGGGCCGGTGGTCCTGGGCGCGCTCGGCCCGCGCTCCCATACGCGCCTGGCGGCGATCGGCGACACGGTGAACATGGCCAGCCGGGTGGAGTCCCAGACGAAGGCCGCCGGCGCGAAGCTGCTGATCTCGGCGGCCTGCCGCGAACGGATCGCGGAGGGGCTGTCGCTGGGCCGCGAACTGCGGGTTGAGTTGAAAGGCAAGGCCGGCACGCACGCGCTCCATGAGGTGCTGGGGCTGGCGTGACGCGCGCCGGCTCAGGCCCCGAAAGCGCGTTTGAAAGAATGTTCGAAGAGCAGTTCCCACTCGCGGCGCTGGAGCTCCAGGAGCGCCGCTTCGGTCTCGCCGCGGGGCTCGCGGGTGCAGCGGAGCACGAACTCGTCGGGATCCCATGCGGGTCCTTCGAGCAGGCCCTTCAGGTCGGCCTGGGGATGCTTGCGCGCGAGTTCGCGGGCGTCCTGGAGCAGTTCCGGGAAGATCGGGTGCGCGCCTACGCGCGCGAACCAGTACCGCGCGTTGCTCGCGTCGGGCTCGCGCCGGTGCAGGATCGCATGCCAGTAGCTTCCTTCGGGGGTGTTCACGGCCTGCGAGAGCGTGTGGCTCTGTTCGAAGCCTTCGAACAGGAGCCAGAGCCCCGCCAGCACGCAGCGGCCGTCGTCGGGCGAGCGCGCCGGCTTCCCGGCGAGCTTCGCTTCGTCGAGCCCCTGGATGGCCTCGAACGCGTCGGTGGCGGGCTCGCCCATCGGGAGCGTCGGCGGGCGCGCTTCCCGGCGCGCGCGCTCGAGGAGCGCTTGCACGCCGGGTCCGTAGGCCGTCGCAGGAAGCTCGCGCATGTCGTGGCTCCATTCAATGCCGGTGATCAGTAAACAGTAAACAGTAAACAGTGAACAGTGAACAGAGACAGCAAACTGCATGCATTCGACGTGTTGGGTCTTCAACCGTTCGCCGATTACAGATTACAGATTACAGATTACTGGCCACGGCCTTCCTCGGCATCCAGGGGCCAATCTCCACCGGGGGGGGCTCGCCGGCGACGAGCGCGGCGACGACTTCGCCGGAGATCGGGGCGAGCAGGATGCCGTTGCGGAAGTGCCCTGCGGCGACATAGAGCCCTTCCACATCAGGGACGGGGCCCAGGAGCGGATGCACGCCGCGGAGGCCCGGGCGGACGTCGGCCCAGCCCTGCGCGGGTTCGACATGCCTGAGGAAGGGCAGCAGTCGCCTGGCGAAATCGCGCAACTCGGCCTGTCCTTCGGGCGTCGTGACGGTCTCGAAGCCGACGCGCTCCATGGTGCTGCCGGCGAGGATCAGGCCGTCCGGGCGCGGCACGAGGTAATGCTCGCCCGTCGTCAGGAGCCGCGTGCAGCGCCCGGGTTCGACCTGGAAGCAGGCGATCTGCCCGCGGACCGGCTCGATCCTGCCCGCGCGCGGCACGCGCCGCGCGAGGTCCTCGAAGCGGCCCGTCCAGGCCCCGGCGCAGACCACGACGTGGCGCGCTGCGTAGCGCTTGCCGTCGGAATCCACGGCGCCGCGCGCGCGGTCGCCTTCGATCCAGAGTTCGGTGACGGCCACGCCTTCGCGGATCAGGGCGCCGCGTTGGCGGCACGAGGCGGCCAGCGCCCGCGCGAGGCGCGGATTGCGGACCTGGCCGTCGTCGGGGGAGGTGGACGGCCGCGGCGATGCGGCTCGCGTCGAGTTCGGGCTCCAGTTCGCGCGCCCGCTCGGACGAGAGGCGTTCGGCGCGGAGTCCGCGCGCGCGGCAGCCTTCGACCATGCGCTCCAGGTTGGCCAGCGCGGCCTCGCCGGCGTTTTCGGCCAGACAGAGTTCGAGCGCGCCGCAGCGGACGTAGCCGCCGTCGATGCCGGTCTCTTCGAGGAGCCTTGCGTGCCAACGGCGATGCAGCTCCAGGCTCGCCAGCGCGAGATCGTGGTAGTCGTGCTCTTCGGTGCGCGGCCAGGGGCGGCAGTTGAGCATGCCGGAGCCGGCCCAGGAGGCGCGCGAGCCGACGCGTTCGCGTTCGAGCACCGTCACGCGCAAGCCGCGGCGGAGCGCGGCCTCCGCGGCGCAGAGCCCCACCAGCCCGCCTCCGACGACCAGAAGGTCGGGAACGCCATCGTTCATGGGGTCACGCATACCGCAAAGCCGAGGCATGACAAGCCGTTCCGCGCGGGCCGGAGGCGCGCCCGGGGACGGGGGCGAGCGTGAAGGCAAGTCCGACTGGCAATGAACGGGCGACGCGCTATATAGAGGAGGTTCTTCCGCGAGCCTCGCCAGAGGCTTGTCCACCCTCGTGGCGGAGAGGTGGCAGAGTG
>JAOSKN010000003.1 GCA_027493525.1 Planctomycetota bacterium
AGTTCCTTTCGCCTAATGGACCACAACTGGGTTATTTCGCCTCCCCTCCAGGGGAGGTCTTGTTCGCGATGTGCCACAAGTAAAAGGAACGGAGGCCATGAGCCGTCCCTTTGGTGATTCCCGCCGTCCTCATGGCCGTCCTGAAGGCCTGCAGAAGCTGAAGACCTGAGATCCGCCGGCCGGCCACTGGGAAGCGTTCAGAAGGTTCGCTCGTAAACACCCATGAGTAGTATCTGGGCAGTTGTTCCAGTACGGCCCTGACTCTGGGGTGCATGGGAACACTGCGCGCCACGCCGAACTTGGGTTTCCACCCTCTTTGTTGGCGGATGTGCAAGACGTTGCCGACCATGTCGACATCCATCCACCGGAGCCATACAAGCTCAGCAGGACGGATTCCGCTGAACGCCAAGACCTCGAATACCGGCTTCCACTGCTCCGAGGCATTCTTGTGGATAGCGTCGATATCCTCACTGGTGAAACCAGAATACTTCGCCACAAATGGCCTCCTTTCGTAGTCAGCATGGTTACTGACTACTTTGCTTCCTCCTCGTCGCCATCGGCAAGACCATCCATGATCCGCCGACTCTCCTTGGCCGATGCCCGGTAGTAGCGCATCACCATGGCCAGGGACGAGTGGCCCACCCATTCGGCGATCATGAAGGGTGACACCCCCTTGTTGATGCAGTAGGTGATGAAGAAGTGGCGGAAGGTGTGCACCTTTCCTTCTGCGATCCCAGCCCTCTTCAGGGCCGTCTTCAGGGCGCTTAGGGCACGGCGGTCGAAGACCTGCTGACCGCCCTTCGGGAACTTCTTGCACGGCACGCCGGTGAACACCCAGCGCGACGTCCGGGGCAGACTATCCAATACAGCGCGAACCCTCGAATGAATCGGGAACATTCGCGCGTCGCCGTCCTTGGGTTTCCAGAACGGCTTGATGCGAATGTTGATCAACCCCTTTTTCAGATCCACATCGCTCCATTCGAGATTCACCAACTCGTTGATGCGCATCCCCGTAAAGGCGAGAAACTCAAAGGCCGGCTTCCACCGTTCATGTGCATTGGCCAGGATGGTTTCAACTTCTTCAATGCTGAAGTTGGGCTGCTCGGTCGGCGTTGGTTTACGGTTCTTGAAGCCGCACAGGGGATCGGAGTGAAGCAACTTCCGCCGCATGGCGAAGTTCACGAGTTGCCGGATGACCGTGCACTCGATGTGTATCGTCTTCGACGATGCGCCTTTGCCTTTACGATGGGCACGGTAGGAGTCCATCAAGAGAAGATCGACGCGGTCTAGCCGGAAGGCTTTCTGGCCATCTGCAAATGAGATGAATCGGTACAAGATACCCTCATACCGCTTGATCGTGTTCGCGGCACGGTTGTCTGCCGCAAGCACCTTTAAGTAGGCCGCGACGGCCTCCACGATAAGGAGAGCCTTCTTGACGACCTGAAAGGTCCCCTGCGCAAGCTTCGCGGCGATCTGAATCGCCCGCTTCCTGGCCACATCCTTATTGGATGTCTTCAGGGACTGCCGGATTTGACGGCGGTCCATCTGAATCTGTGCGTACCACTTCCGACCCCTCTTGAAGATGTTGAGGTTGTCGTCGATACGCTCCCTGTTCTGATCCGGCGACGAGCCGGATGTTCCGCTATTACCAATCGGGACCATTGAACAACATCTCCAAGAACTTGTCGCGAAAGATGAGGAGGTGCTTTCCTCGCTTTCGCGCGCAGCAAGAAAGGTGGCCCTTGGAGGACCACACTAGGATGGTTTTTCTTGGTACCCGCGCGAGGCTGGCAGCCTCGTCTACGGTGAGGATCGGGGGGAGATCGGAACTGGCAGCCTGGATGTCCCCTTGTGTAAGTCTCTTCGCCATATTCGGCCTGCCTCCACATGCCTATGCTTGGGGGTCAGGCTAGCTCGCCATTCCACATGTCATTTACATTCGGTTTACATATTGACGTTGCCGTAACAGGGGCCTACGGCGGTGGCATTGGAGTCGAAAGATCCGTCCAATGAACCGGCCCATGAGGATTGAGGAATCTGCCTAAAATGGGATCTCGCCGGAGACCAGTCAGAATTCGTGGAGCGCTTTCGATTTTGGACTGTGTCCTCAACGTTTGCGTACTCAACGATACTTTCGCAAAATTGCTTGCCCTTCTAATCGCTTTGAGAACATCATATTCTGCCTGGGATACACTCACGCCACATACAACCGGCCCTACCGGTAGATTGGGCAGCCAAAACGCCGGGGAGGTTTGAAGTAGCGCATCAATGACTGGTTCGGCCAAGGAACCAAGAGGATTTTTCTTGTTGCGTCCAATGATCCGCTTGGTGATTTCGGTGGCTGCGTTTTGACAGAGCGCCTTGCTCCTTGCTTTCGATATCCCCTCCAGTGCAAGAATTTCTTGCAGCGAGGAACTGATCCCAGCGGGATGGGGAGCTATATTGGATCCAGCCTTGGCTTCATATTGGGCGCAAAGGTGACCGGCAAGGAACCAATGCCCCTCTTTGGAAAAGCCGCTCGATTGCTTGAACTTTAATTGCAGCTGAAGACCAAGGTCCACCACGGTCTCCCGAACCCGTTTACTAGAGAAAGGGTCAGAAGCGTTCTGAGCATGTTGAATCGTGATGGCCATCCGGTGGCAAACCACTTCACTTAGCTGATCCACGAGAAACTTCGATGCTCCCATGGCAACGGCCGCTGAGCGATTCAATGATTCCTGAACATCCTGGGCGATCTCGTTAAACGAACGCCACGTGTCCGTCGCGTGGGCTTTGCGAGGAGGCGTATGCAAAAGGCCGATCGCATATCCCAGCCCGAACAAACTAGCACAGAGGTCGCCGTAGAAGTGCAGGCGGCGACGCTTGGGTAACGTAGGCAGCTTTTTGCGCGGCCTAGCCCTCTTGCGTGGCTTGGCCTTCTTAGTCGCATGTTTCTTGGTCATACTTGCTCCGTTGGTTTGAAGAAGTGGGCGGGCGCCGTTTCGAGAGCATCTGCGCAAGGCACAGAACCTGAAAGGCGCCCGCCGTAGTCGTAGTTCACTCCGCCATCAATCCCCAAAGAGGGCACTGCCGGTCAGGACCGCGCCTTCCAGGTATCAACTTAGAGCGCTGCGTCGCAGTGCTCGGTTCCGTTGCCGTTGTTCCCAGGTGTCGGGAGCCGGTTGGCCTTACGCAGCCAACACCGCGCGGCCTTCAGGCTACGATTCGCTGAGTGGATTCGGTGACTTTGGCGTCGCCACTCGGGGCCCTGCTGTTCAAGCAGGAAGCCCATCAGTTGCTCCTGCGCTGCTGCAATGGCCTGCAGCGCCTCGAGAACGACCTCGGTACGATGCTCGTAGAGCTGCGGCCGCACGAGCCGCAGCTTGCGAGACTTCTTCATGGGCACGACCTGCCCTTCAGGTTGTTGCGGTATTGCGGTCCCGAGGCATGCGCCTCGAAACCCTAGGAAGGAACTTCGCTGACGCCTTTGGCGTCGGCAGCCAGCCGGTAGATAACCAGCGACCGCGCGCAGGCCTATTCGCTTCTTAGGCCCAACTCAGATGAGGCCCAATTCACTTCCTGGGCCGCATCTCGCTGAGAGCCCAGATAACCATGGCTCCCAATAGCAGAATAACCACTGCGTGGCCCGGGGACAATTCTGAAATCCTGGAGCAGCCGCGCAACAGAACCGGCAAGCCGATGGCCGCCAGCACGATCAACACCGCCCGTCCGTCGTCCTCTTCCTTCATCTGTCCTCCTGCCTGATAGAAAACGCACGCCCGAAACAAGGGTTTCGGGCGCAAGAGGTACAACCAGAAATCAGTTGGGGAACTCGATCAGCGTCGAGGGAATTGGGCTGGGAGCCAACAGGACGTTGGCCTACGCCTTATGGTAACGCAAAGCGGGTTAGATTTAAGGAGGGCTATCAGCGGTTCTGGCGAGCCAGGGCATTCTCGGCGAGCCCCATCACCACGCTGAACGCCTCCAGAGCAATGGCGTCGTCATGGCGCACGAGCTTCTTGGCGTGATCCAGCACCTGCTCCCGGGCGACTCCGAGAGACGCTTTACTGGCGGCTTTCATGGAGATGAGTTCGGCGGGATCAAGCCCCAGTGCGTCGCAGAGCCGGCCAACCATATCAAGGCCGACTGCCGACTCTGCCCGTTCAATTTTGCCGATGTAACTGATCGTAACGCCGGCCTTGATCGCAAGCGTTTGTTGGCTCATCCCCCTCTTGCGCCGCTCCTCGCGGAGTCTGACGGCGAAGGTCATAACAATGTCATGCGTCTTCACGCGGCGCTTACGAGCCATAGATGATCTCCCCTGGTGTGTTCGTCAGGGAGACCCTCGATTGCCAACCTGTAGTATAAGTTGACAGGCATACCCTAGAATGGTATAGGCCCCTGACGCACGTGGTGCTTATGGAGAGTCAGCCTATGGGCGGGCTATGGTACGTATCAAAGAACGGCAATCAGGAGGGGCCTGTCGAGCAGGATACCCTCAAAGCGCAGCTTGCCTCGGGCGAGGTGGGTCTGGAGACGCTGGTCTGGGCCCCTGGGCGCGCAGAATGGACGGCCGCGCGTTCCGTGCCGGAGCTGATACCGGCGCCGCCGCCCTTGCCTAGCACTATGGCTCCACCTCCATTGCCCCGGCGAGCTACCAAGCGGTTTGAGTTTGAAGACGGTAAGGACAGACCTTCTCCACCGCCGCTACCCAACCGATCAGCGCCACCGCCTCTTCCGGCAGGGCGACCAGTCCAGGCACCAACGCCTACAGATGCCATCGCAAGTGCCCAAAGCGCTCCTTCGCCTACTCTGGTCCTGGCGTTCCTGCTGGGCTCCATGATCTCACTGGCGACAATGTATGCCCTGGCTCGTACCGGCGCGGTCGGACTCGCCGGGTTCATGGGGTTAGTGGCTGTGGGCCTCTCCATCGCCGGCACGGTCTTTTCGTGCATCTTCATCTATCGCGCCTGGGGCCTCCTGCCTCCTTCGCTTCGCACGACCAGTCCGGGCATGGCCGTCGGTCTCTTGTTCGTTCCATTTTTCAATCTCTATTGGACGTTCGTCGCCATCCGCGGCCTGTCGGTACAAACGAACACGGCCCTGATGAGTCGCAAGGTACCGCCGGTGCCCCTTCACCACGCGCTTCTCACATGCATTACGTTTGCGGGGAGCATGCTCTTATTTCTCGTGCCGGTCCTCGGCGTTTTTATGATGGCTGCTTCATCGCTTTGCTTTGGTCTCTGGGTGATCGCCCAGGCGCGTGGGTCTGCCGCACTGGTTGGACAATCGGACTCCATGCCTTCAGGAAGTTCATGGGCGGGAGGGCTTATCGGTGCGGCCTTGGCCTTAGCGGTGGCCGGCATGGGGGCTGATATGGCCCCACAGTCACAACCGAACCCTGATGTCCGCCAGTCCACACCTCCAACTGGCCCGGCGCCGTTCTTTCGACAATCGAACACGTCGCCTATCCAATCCAACTCGCCGCCGTTGCCTGCCGGGCCATGCCTGATGTGTGGCGGGAGCGGGTCCAAAAGTTCACCATGCTTCACCTGCGATGGATCCGGTAAGTTTAGGGGATCCCAGTGCCGTAGTTGCCAAGGCAAAGGGTTCCCGCGCTGCGGTGCCTGCAATGGTACAGGCAAACAACGTAGTCCCTAATGAATGAGGATGACCGGTACATGCCTGCCTCCTGGTTTTACGCGAAGGGTGATTCTTCGGATCGAAAGGGTCCGATCAACATCGAAGACCTGAAGAAGCTCGGGGCGTCAGGCTACTTGGCGCCTGGAGACCTCGTCTGGCGGGAAGGCATGGAATCCTGGACGCCGTTCGAGCAGGTTCCAGAACTGGCGGGATCATCAGTTCCACCACCGCCCATACCTTCAACCAAGCCGACGACCTCGTCTCCAACTTCTGCATCCAGTCCACAGCCTGGACCCATACCTGCCACGAGGGGCCAAGCTCCGAAACCCGGTCCAATGCAGAAGGGCGGACTTCCCAAGACGGTGCTCTTCGTTGTCCTTGGCGTCGGCGTTCTCATTGTCCTGATTGCATTGGTCTTCGCGACCGGCAAGAAGCGGATCGACCCGCAGGTAGCCCAGGAAATGCGCCAGCGCTCGCGCGCCCAGGCCATCGCCATGTGCTGGACATACGGGGAGGCGCAGAACCTATATCGCCGGGCGGACTGGGATGAGGACGGCGTCTTAGAGTACGCGCAGGCAGCCACTGGGCAGTACAGCCTCTTCGAGAAGGCTCCCGGCGCCGGCGACCTGCAGCTGCTTTCGTTCCAGCACTCCAAGGCCTTTGTTGGACCCAACGGGGAGCCGCCAGCCGAGCCCTTGGAGGGCTACCAGTTCGCGATCCTGACGGGCCAGGGGACTGGGGCGCCCGGAGGGGCACGGTCGTTTGTCGTGGGCGGCAATATGACCCAGGGATACGGCATCGTCGCCTGGCCGGCCGAGTACAGCGAGATCACCAACCTGACCTTCATCATGACCCACCAGGGAATCGTATACGAAGCCGACCTGGGCCCTGATACGTCGTCCCAGGCGCGCGAGCTGGTCCAACAGGGATTCAGCCTGACCCACGGCGGAGCCAACTGGAGTCCGATCCCAGAGGCAGCGCCGGCGAGTCAGAGGGGTACGGGGGAGGTTTCGCCTCTGTGGGGTAGGGGTAGGTAGGCGGAGGCCTATAGCTCGTATGGGCTATTGGGAATCTTGGCCGGTGACTTGGCCGGTGACCGGCCATGTTAAGAGATTACCAGAAGATTTGCATCGGCGATGGTCCCATCAGCACCCTGCACATGATATTGTAACGCTATACCCAGTAGTTATTTAGGCGTTCTTCCTAGATGGGTTCGGTTCCGCGACAGTTGAGTCCTCAAAGGCCCTTAAGGTGAGTTTCTCCAGTAATTGATCCATGTGCGGCCATTGGAACCTGATCAGATTAGTACTTCCTTCCTGTAGAAGAACGTCTTCGCCTTGCAGAACGCCTTTTATCTTCAGAAAGCCGAGTAATCCCATCTTTCCCTTTTTTTCGCCGACAACGGCTTCCCATTCACACTTACTTTGCCACTCCTTAAATACTGATCTCTGCAAAAATCCATGTCTCGAAAATCAACATGGTCAAGACTGTTACGTGAGTTTAGTTCTTGTCCAAGCACCGTACTCAATGCTGCTCCGCCAGCTGGATTGGGCCAGTTTATTCCAATCAGTCGGGATCTCCCAATTCCGATACTTACGAACTGGGGCGGTCCTCCAACAGTTGGCACGGCACCAGAACTTACGACTTGGTTGAACGTTTTCGCTAGGTCGGCGCTACTACCCGTAGCATTTGCGCGACTTTTGAAATCTCTTGCCCCAGAGCCAAAGGCATGAAATCGCTGATCTTGAAACAAATACGTCGTGGGCGGTGGTGGATTGGAAGCTATAGGTAGTGAGATCTCATGAAGCTCAAATAAAGAAAGTCGCCTGCAGTAACCGAAGCAGAAAATTGAACCGGTTCCACCCCAAGAAACTGGAAATGCGCGCATATTAGATTCCAAATGCTTTGAAATAATCGATGCGCATGTTGCTAGCGCACATGGACTAGAAGTTGAAGGATCGCTTTAAAAGTACATGCGAAGTGGCAAATAGGACAGCGGTCTGCTGAATGGCACACAACGTTCCTAGCGCGTCACCACAATAGGCCAAGTAGTAATGGGTGGGATACAGACGGATTATCTTTGTCGCCCGGTCCCAATGGTGTCCAGGAGAGGAGAGTCGGCTGTCAGTGCCTAACATCAACGATGTGGGATGGTCCTGCTTGTTCGTCCAAGCCGCGATCAGAGTCATTTCCAGCCTCCTCTCGATTATACATTAAAGTGCACGCCTTGGTTCCCTTCCCAAAAACAGAAAACATTGCCACTAACCTCATGAAATGCTGAGTACAATTCTGAAGGGCCAGTAGAAGGCACCTGTTCCCCCTCAAGCGGTCAAGCAGGCCCAAGAGTTCCGAAGCGTGCTTCGGAACCGAACCTATTGGGGCACAAAGGCTTTTCCAATCCTTGAAACAGGCCCTACGGACCGGCCTTGCACCATGTGCCATCCCCCCTTATAAGAGGGCCTCATTCTGGGCGGGATAACCAAGGCATTCACACTGGAGGGCGGCCTACCGCCGCCCTCGTGGTCGAGGTCGCCCCCGCCTCGGGCCTCGACCGGCCTCTATCGGATCCTATTAGGAATCTAGCATGCCCCTGGGCTCACTCAAAGACCTCTGCGTACCTCGGAAGTCCGTGTTCGACAAAGCAAGGCGTGATGTCGTGCTTGACCTTTCCGACCTCTTGGACGGCAAGATCAAGCCCCAGCAATTTTTTGAAGAGAACTACCTGACCGAGGGCATGAAGGTTCTCTTCAGGGAGTCCTTTCGCCGCTTCAACGGGGAATCCGATCAGGGCGTGTACGTGCTCACCCAGGCGATGGGTGGCGGCAAGACCCACAACATGCTTGGCATGGGCCTGCTGGCCAAGCATCCTGACTGGCGCAAGAAGGTGTTCCCAGAACTCGCAAAGGTCGAAAAGCTCGGCCCTGTCCGCGTGATCGGATTCACGGGTCGCGATACAGATGCACCCCTGGGCATTTGGGGATCGCTGGCTGAGCAACTGGGAAAGAAAGATCTCTTCAAGGACTACTATTCGCCACTTGCGGCGCCGGGACCATCGGCTTGGGTAAACCTGCTGAAGGGCGAACCCCTTCTCATTCTGCTGGATGAGCTTCCGCCCTATTTCCAGTACGCCAAATCCAGGCAAATCGGCAACTCCGACTTGGCTGAAGTTACCACAACCGCGCTGGCCAATCTGCTCGTAGCGGTCGCGAAGGCGGATCTGCAAAATGTCTGCGTAGTCGTATCCGACCTCAAGGCAACCTACGAGCAAGGCAGCGAGCTGGTCAATAAAGCGCTCAAGAATTTCGGAGAAGAGGTAGGCCGCCAAGCCTTGAAGCTGGAGCCCGTAGCCCTCAATACAAACGAGGTCTACGACATCCTCAGGACCCGCATCTTCGAAAAGCTGCCGGCAAAGAAGGATGTCCAGGAAATCGCGAAGGCTTACGCCGAATCGGTTCGCACGGCAAAGCAGATGGACATCACCAACGCCTCGCCCGAGCAGTTCGCCCAGAACATCGTCGAATCCTACCCATTCCACTTTGCGATTAAGGACCTCTATGCACGATTCCGCGAGAACCCAGGGTTCCAGCAGACGCGTGGACTTATCCGGCTGATGCGTGTGCTGGCGGGATACCTGTACAAAACGAAGAAGGCCGACAAACTGCATTTGATCCATGCTCAGGATTTCGACCTGAACGATCCCGATACCTTTTCCGAATTCACGCAGATCAACCCCAGCCTCGCGAATGCCATCAGCCACGACATCGCCTCGAAGGGACAGGCGGTCGCGGAAGAAATGGACGCGCAGACCCAGAGCACGGACGCCCAGGATGTCTGCAAATTACTGGTGGCCTCCTCCTTAGCCAACGTTCCCAATGCGACGCTGGGGCTTTCAATACCCGAGGCCATTTCCTTCCTCTGCGCGCCTGGCCGAGACGTGACCAAGCTGAAAGAAACGTTGTCCCTGATTCAAACCAAGGCGTGGTACCTGCATCCCACTCGTGACGGGAAACTCTACTTCAAGAACGTAGAGAACCTCGTTGCAAAGCTGAAATCAACGGCTGACAACTACAACCGTGAAACGGTCCTGCGCGAATTACGTTCTTTCCTGGCATCAATCTTCACGCCCAACCAAAAGGACTGTTACCAGGATGTACTGGCGTTGCCTGGACTGGACGAAGTGAAACCGCGGCAGGATCGGGTTACTCTCCTGATATGCGAGCCGAACCGCATTGGACAAGGCGGGTTGAGCACCGAATGGAGAAAATTCTACGAGGATCTCGATTACAAAAATCGAATACTCTTGCTTACGGGAACTCGTGGCAGCTTGGAAAGCCTGATTAATAGCGCCAGGGAATACAAAGCGATTCAGTGGATTGTCGAGGAGATGGAGAAGGAGAAGGTGCCGCAAAACGATCCGCAGTACATAAATGGCACTCAGCTACGAGACAAGATCAGCCTGAGCCTGCTGAGTGCTGCCCGCGAGACCTTTACCATCCTTCACTACCCCTCCAAGGTCGGCTTGGTGAATGCCGACTTTGAAATGAAGTACGCCGGCAATCAGTACAATGGCGAAGAGCAAGTCCGGAATACGCTTGAGTCCAAATTCAAGTTCACGAAGGACGTGGGCGGTGATAACTTCCGCCAACAGTGCGAGGCAAAGCTGTTCACTACCAAGAGGATGCGCTGGGAGGACATTAAGAAGCGCGCTGCGGTTGATCCGTCCTGGCCCTGGCACCTTCCCGACGCCCTGGATCGTCTTCGGGATGACATGATTCATAAGGAGCAATGGAAGAAAGAAGGGGAACAGTGGGTCGAGAAGGGGCCATTCCCCAAGCCCAAGCCCTCCGTGCGCTGGCAGGAACTGGAGCGGAACGACGACACCGGAGAAGTCACGCTCAAGCTGACCCCGGTAAACGGCGATACGGTTCACTACGAAATCGGAGGGAATGCCACCTCCGCTTCCGCCAAGGTTTCGGACCTGCGCACCTTCAAAACCACCGATCTTGAACTCTCCTTCCTAGCAGCCGAAGACGCGAGTGAGTACGGAGAGCCCGTCACTTGGAGGAACAGGATTACCCTGAAAGCCCGGCAATTCCAGAATGGGAAAGACAAAATGGTGGAGCTTCGCGCCGCGCCAACGGCCGAAATCCGCTACACCACGGACGGCTCTCATCCCAGCCAAGGTGCGCTTTATGCAGGCCCGTTTATCGTCCCCAAAGAAAACCATCGTGGTTCAGGCGGAAGCCCAGAAGCACGACATTCATTCGGAAATCCTGAGCGTTCCGATAGATTGGGAAAAGGGCAGCGGGGTTGCCGTAGACAAGCAACGTCCGGCAATCTGGAAACGGCGGCAATCAGCCAAGACCACCCAAGAGTCCTATGGCCTGCTGACGCAGCTGTCCAAACATAAGGCCAAGGCCGGTGGCCTGCGCGTCGTTCTGACCGGAGAACGCTGGCTTGAACTCAGTGCCGATCCCGAACTGGATCTGGACAGCGAGCAGATAACCGGGGCACTTGAGCACCTGCGCGGACTCATTCCCAACGTGGAAGTCGAAATTGAAGCAGGACGCTTAGCTTTTGAAAGCGGGCAACGACTGTTGGATTGGGTAGCCGACGTAAAGACGGAATTGAAGCCCGGTGAAGTGGAGCAGTAGGCGATGGATGCAGGAAGCACTCTCATGGCAAAGAAGAAGGAAATCCTTGGATTCGGGTTCGACCCCGGCGATTCGCAGCACCATTTTTTGGTCCATGTGCCTTCTCGTGATGACGCCCCTGTTAAGATCTCGGAGCATTTTGATTACGATGAAGATAGCGTGGGACGGCGCGACGTTGAACTGGATCTGAATGCTCCTGGCTCAGGACTACGGGTCGTGCTTGAGCGCTTGCGTTGGGAGGCCATCGCGGAGGACGCAAAGGCGGAATTCAACAGACGCTTAAAGACCGAAGGCATTAGGACGGCTCGCTGGAAGCATGGCCACAACCATATGTCCAGGCTGCTCGGGAAAGAGCTCGTGCTTCTGGCGTGGGCCATCGAAGATGCCGAGTTTCCAGTGGTTAAGGTGGCGGTCCGGAACTGGCTGGGACTCACGCCTGAAGAACGCTGGTGGCTTTATACCATGACCAACGCTGCGACTGGTCACGCTACTGAGGGTCGTAACAAGGGCTGGCGCAAGGCCGTTCGATTTGCCTTGACCGAGAATCCGGTTTCGGATGCCCCTATCCTCGACCGGCGCACATTTGGCATTGCCTTGGTCAAGGGGCGCCATGCCGATAACGGAGGGAAGAAGCGCAAGCGACCGCCCGAAACCCCGCTACTAGATGGAGTTGAATAGTCCATGTCAACGCAGTCTTTTATCGAAGCTCAGTTCCCAGTTTCATTGGTTTCCAAGGAATCCTACAAAGAGCGAAAAGCAAACTATAGCCAAACACTAACAGGTCTTGGTAAGTGGTGGGGACGAAAGCCTCTCGTATTAGTACGCGCCGCGATACTCGGCCTATTGCTGCCCGCATCAAATGATCCCAAGAAAGATCGAGAAATTTTTCTGAAGTTGATGACCATGGATGAGACTGGCCTGTGGTTGCGAAAGAACAAGAATATTCCAATGAAGGAGCTTTTCGCTTTAGCGACCCCGAACGAAAGAAGAGAGTTTTTCGGTGTTTCACCAAACTCAGCTTCCCCGAGATACAGAAAGGGAATCTCTCGGGAAGAAAAAGTGAATATACAGCGTAAGATTTTCAATCGCCTTGCCTATGATGGAAAATTAGAATATTGTGCGCGACCGGAAGAGATTGTGGGGCCACCGCAGGAAGCGTGGAAAGCAATTAATACCCATCTGCGTACTTCAGCTTCAAACCTTCATGAGTTGATTAAGGAGCTCGGAGAGCATCAGTTCGGATGTGCACCAAAGGTAGGAGATGCGTTTTGTGGTGGTGGCAGTATTCCCTTTGAGGCAGCTAGAATAGGCTGCGATGCCTACGCAAGCGACCTCAATCCCGTCGCCACCCTATTGACTTGGGCAGCCTTAAAAATAGTGGGCGGCGGGCCAGACGTAGTAAGTCAAGTTCAAGAATCTCAGCGACGCATATATGACTCGGTTGAGAACGTAATCAGAAAATGGGGCATCGAACACAATACAGCAGGGCATCGAGCTGATGCATACTTGTACTGTGCAGAGACGCGGTGTCCTGAATGCAACTGGATGGTCCCACTAGCCCCGTCCTGGGTTATTGGAGAGAAAACACATTGCATTGCGGTTTTGAAGCCAATGAAGAAGTTGGAGCGATTTGATATAGAAATAATATCACATGTATCCGCTGAGCAAATGAAGCGCGCAAAAGCCCTAGGTACCATTAGAAACTCCGACCTCTTTTGCCCTAACCCCGAGTGTAATCCGAAGAATGAAAGGCGAACCCCTATTTCTGCCATTCGTGGGGATAGAAGGGTGGACAATGGAACGGAAAATGATTTGCGACCTTGGCTGAGTGAAGACCTTGCCCCTAGGCCGGAGGATATTTTTCAGGAGCGTTTGTATTGCATCCGATGGGTTGAAGACTTTACGGATAAAGATGGCAATCTTTGCTCTAGGCGGTACTACGCCGCGCCAGGACCCGAGGATCACCAGCGTGAAGCACGGGCACTCACGTTGCTAAGTGATCGCTTTGAAGATTGGCAAAGAAAAGGATATTTGCCAAGTCGAAAAATTGAGCCTGGATATAAGACTGACGAGCCTATTCGAACTCGCGGATGGACTCACTGGCACCATTTGTTTACCCCTCGCCAGTTGTTGGTCTTAGGGCAACTAGTTAAGCAGTCACTTGAGGAGAGGGATTTGTCGGCAATAGTTGGAGCCTTACTGGGGTTTTCAAAATGCGCAGATCGTAATAGTAAACTATCAGTTTGGGATTCAAGTGCAGCAAACGAAAAGGTTGCCAACACTTTTCTCAACCAGGCGCTTAATCCACCAATGAATTTCGGATCACGAACTTGGCTATCCCTTGGTACCTGCTGGTACCATAAGTTTGGGCTATCTGCCTTAGCAATGAGGGCAACAGTTGAACCGAGGGATTCTAGAAGTGTTGATACATCCGTAGGGATATGGATTACAGATCCCCCGTATGCAGATGCCGTCAACTATCACGAGCTTTCTGAGTTTTTTCTTGCTTGGTATGAGAAGCACCTCCCACGCCTATTCCCTGAGTGGTATGCGGACAGCAAGCGCGCCTTGGCCATTACAGGGAAAGACGAGCCCTTCCGAAAGGCGATGGTGGATTGTTACCGGAATTTAGCTGCTCATATGCCCGACAATGGCGCGCAGATTGTCATGTTCACGCATCAAGATGCTAGCGTCTGGGCCGACTTGGCGTTGATCCTATGGGCGAGCGGCCTCCGAGTAACCGCTGCCTGGTGCATCGCCACCGAAACCGAAAGCGCTCTGAAGGAAGGCAACTATGTCCAGGGAACAGTGCTGCTTGTACTGCGCAAGCAACTGAAAGACGAGACGGCCTTTCTAAGCGATCTAATGCCTGAGGTCGAACAGGAAGTGCGCCGGCAACTCGACGCCATGCTGGAGCTTGACGACAAAGAAGATCCCAATTTTGGCGACACGGATTACCAGCTTGCTGCCTACGCCGCTGCACTGCGGGTTCTTACCCAGTACAAGAATATCGGCGACGTGGATGTGACCCGTGAACTTTCGAGGGATCGGAGGACGGGTGAGACCAGTCCCCTTGAGCGCATCATCACCGAAGCCGTCAAGGTGGCCTGCGATCATCTGGTTCCAACCGGTTTCGACAGCCAAACCTGGAAGCGGCTAGGTGCGGAGGAGCGCTTCTACCTAAAGGGTCTGGATCTGGAAGCGCACGGGGAATACCGCTCTGGCGCGTATCAGGAACTGGCCCGTGGCTTCGGGCTCCAAGAGTACAAACCTCTGATGGCTACCACCACCGCCAACCAGACACGGGTGAAGACTCCAACGGAGTTCGGCAATAAGGAATTGGGAAGGCCCGACGATCCTGGATTTCCAGGGACTCTTGTACGGCACGCCCTGTTCGCAGTCAGGGAAGGCATTCGTGCCGATGACGCCAGTGAGGGTAAGCGATACCTGCGCAGTGAGCTACCCAACTACTGGGAACGGCGCGGTATCCTGGTCCAAGTGCTTCAGTTCATTGGCAGGATGACGCCGGAACACTGGGCCAAGGATGCAGCCATGGCCAAGATCCTGGCCGGTGCTGTGGAGAATGACCACGCTTAGGGTGCAAACATGAGCCTACTAAATTCAATGACCATAGAAGATACTAGCGGCGTGCCAGCACCCGAGCCCACAGAAAATTTCATAAAACTTGTGACTGCTCACGCAGAGGCTATTTTTTTTCCAAACTGCCTCCGGGTGGTTGTATACCTTGTGAGGTAATCACTTGCGCAGGCTGCGGCCCCGATGTCAAAAGGGAGGCTAGTCCAGACCGGTACAAGATTGTGCTCGCAAGTCCAAATAGCGACTATCCGCAGTTGGCCTTGCAGATGTTGCTGGAGTTGCCACATATCTTTTTTGATTCCAACTGTAATAAATTGAACAATTCAGGAATTGTTGAATCTCTTACGCGGGCGTTCTGTATCAACGCAATGTGCTGCTTAAACTCTAAGAATACCCAAGTGGCGTCCATAACGGGAAACACACATATTGATTTTGCAGCATTTGCATTTGTACAAGATGTACAGGTTGCAGACGCCAATTTAAAGTTGCATTTGCAGAATGGCAACTGGTCTCCCCTGTCAGCTCATCTTTCGCAGTCTGCTATACATCAATCTCACTCGCCTAATAATGCCGAATTAAATTGGCTATGCGGAAGAATGTTGGCGACAAGATTTCTGCATTGGCCATCGCTCGTTGGCATTGGAGGTGACTGGCAGGTTGCTCTATCGGCTGGCGATAAGATTTTTATTGGGCGATAACATTGGGGGAATGCATGCCATTCTTTACTGACTATATCTCCGTTGATTGGTCCGGGCAAGGAAGAGATGAGAGGACCAGCCGCTATATAGGCGTTGTCGAGCGCAAATCAAAAGGGAGATGGAAGCTGGCAAAAATCCCCAAACCTCGAAAAGGGCAAATTCATTGGAGCCGACGCAAATTGTTCGAATATGTGGTCGACCGGTTTAGTCTTAATCCGACACACCGTCGCATTCTTCTCATGCTTGATTTTGGTTTCGGCTATCCTTATGGGGCAGACCGAGAGATCTTTGCGGCAAATGGCTGGCATTCGATGATAACCAGGCTTTCAGATTGCTACTTCAGATGTGATAGTGATACTCCAGGTCGAACAGCCGCCCAAAAGACAAATGCGCGATTACCTCATTCCGGACCGTTTAGATTCGAAGACCGAAAATTTGACTTTTATACAGAACACGGCATCCCTTACTACAGGCTTACTGAGAATTTCGTTCCTGAGGCCAAAAGTCAGTTTCTATTGGACCCTAGGATTAGAGGGATTGTAGGAATTCATACAATTACTGGACTTTCTTGGCTTAGCACACTTCTTCAATTTAGAGAGTGTCATTCAGTTAGGCTCGACTTTCGCGTTTGGCCTCACGAGTGGCGCGGCGGCAGCGTTCCCAAAGGATGCCACGTGATTGCCGAGGGCTATCCGAAAATCTATCCCATAGTTCGGCACCCAAGGTCGAGTTCGTTAACTGATGACCAACGAGACGCCTTGAGAATGCTAAATTGGGCGTATAGGTGCGACAAACAAGGAGACCTGCTTAACTGCCTCAATGAAATAGGTTCAAAACACCTTTCAGAGAAAACTCAAAGCAGGATCAAGTTCGAGGGTTGGATACTTGGAGTTCCACTACCGAGGCTTGGTGCCAAATGATTACCAGGTTCTCCTCTCGTAAGCAGCGACTAGATTCGAGCTTCCTGAATGCGCGGTTGCAAGGCGCCCAAGCCTACGACCGGATAGCCGGGTATTTCAGTTCGTCTCTGCTGGAAGCCGCCGGCGAGGCTTTGGAGAGCATCCAAGGCTCCATTCGCATGGTTTGCAATTCCGAACTACATGAGGCCGACGTGGCCACCGCGAGGGCCGCGAGCAATGCCATGCGCCAGGAATGGTGCGCTGCGGGACCGGAGAAGTATGGAGAAGGCGCCCAATCACGGTTTGCCCGCTTGTTTGAGCTTCTCAAATCCGGAAAGCTGGAGGTGCGAGTCTTGCCCCAGGAGAAGTTCGGCCTGGTGCACGGCAAGGCGGGGGTGATTACGCTTGCCAGCGGCAAAAAGACCGCTTTCATGGGCAGCGCCAACGAAACGAAGAACGCCTGGAAGTTGAACTACGAACTCGTTTGGGAGGATGATTCGAACGACGCGATTTCATGGGTACAAGAGGAATTTGAGGCGCTCTGGAATCATCCTTGCGCCGTTCCTTTGGGCCAGTTTGTCCTCGATGACATCGAACGCCTTTCCAAGCGCAAGATGGTCAAGAGCGTCGAAGTCTGGCGCGAAGACCCCAATGAAGCCTCACCGGTGATTGAATCCCCGGTCTACCGCCGCGAGTTTGGGCTATGGGAACACCAAAAATACTTCGTACACAAAGCCTTTGAGGCGCATCAGGGGCCGCACGGGGCGCGCTATGTCCTGGCGGATATGGTTGGACTGGGGAAGACGGTCCAACTTGGCTTGGCGGCTACGCTCATGGCGCTTCATGGAGACAAACCAGTTTTGATCCTCGCGCCCAAGACCCTGGTCTGGCAATGGCGCGATGAATTAAAGAACCTACTGGATGTCCCATCGGCGGTTTGGACTGGCAAGGCGTGGGTAGATGAGCATGGCATTGAGCACCCGGTCGCCGGTCCAGAAGGCATCAAGAAGTGCCCGCGAAAATTTGGAATTGTCTCCTACGGCCTCGTTAGGAGGCGTTCAGCCTCCGTCAATTTCTTGAAGGAGCTAAAGTACGAGTGCATCATTGTAGACGAGGCGCATAACGCACGCCGGCGGAATCTTGGCCCGAACCATGCGGACGAGGCGCCCGATCCCAATCACCTGCTTGCGTTTCTCCATCAGATCGCCCCACGAACGAAGAGCATGTTGCTCGGTACGGCGACGCCCGTACAGCTCTACCCGATAGAAGCATGGGACCTGCTGGACGTTCTTTCTCAGGGAACGGAAGCCGTTCTCGGCAATACCTTCAGCAACTGGCAGACTCAGCGGAATGACTCTCTGAATCTGGTTATGGGACTGACCGAATTGCCCCAAGATGAGCGGGAACGCTGGCAATGGATAAGAAATCCCATGCCGCCTGCGGAGGAGGCAAGGGACTTCCAGATCCTTCGGCAATCGCTGAATCTCAGTCCAGCTCAGGTCATCGCCCCAAGCGATGCGTGGGTCAATATGGCTCCCAACGACAAGGAACGCGTTCGCCTGCTGGGCAAAGACTTTGGTCGCAAGCACAACCCATTTATTCGGCACATCATTCGTCGCACTCGCGAGTACCTTGAAACGACCAAAGACCCTGAAACGAATGAGCCCTACCTCGCGCCGGTGCGAGTAAACCTCCACGGCGAAGATGAACAAGGCACCATTTCATTGCCTCCGTACCTTCGTGAAGCCTATGTACACGCCGAGGAGTTCTGTAGCAAACTGGCGTCCAGAGTGAAGGGTGCTGGGTTCCTCAAGACCATGCTTCTTCGGCGGGTGGGCAGCACCATTTATGCCGGCCAACGTACTGTAGAGAAAATGCTGGCGACTTGGCGTCCATTGACTACGGAGGGTCAGGTTCGCGCCGAATTTGCGGAACGGTGGATGGAGTCCAGTTGGGAAGACGACGAGGATGAAGACGCCTTGGGAGATGTTGCCGACCAAGCTGAAATGAAATCTCTCACTGAGGATGAGCGCGCTGAGCTTCGGGCGTTTCTCGACGCCCTCAAAGCCAATCAGGAGCGCGATCCAAAGTACCAGAAGGTACTTGAGTTGCTGCGAGGCCAAGGCTGGCTGAAGCACGGCTGCATAGTGTTTTCGCAGTATTACGACTCTATAACCTGGTTAGCTGACCAGCTTACCAAGGACTTCCCTGAGGAGAAGATTGGCATATATGCCGGCGGCGCCCGCTCGGGGATCATGTTCAATGCCGACTTCACAACTAAGCCTCGCGAAGAGATCAAACAGATGGTTCGGCAAGGAGAGGTGGGCCTGCTCCTGGGCACGGACGCGGCCAGCGAAGGGTTAAATCTTCAACGACTCGGCACGCTCATCAACTTGGACCTTCCGTGGAATCCCACGAAATTGGAGCAGCGCAAGGGCAGGATTCAGCGGATAGGCCAAGCGCGGCCGGCTGTCGATGTGTTCAACATGCGTTACCGGGATTCCGTTGAAGACCGCGTTCACTCCCTGCTTTCTACAAGGCTTCGACACATACACCAAGTGTTTGGACAGATCCCCGATGTACTGGAAGATGTCTGGGTCCATACTGCCCTTGGTCAGATCGAAAGAGCGCGACAGACCATCGATGCGGTTCCCGACAAGCATCCCTTTGAGATGCGCTACCACGAGATTCGAAAGGTACCTTGGGAAACGTGCGTTACGGTATTGGATAGCGATGCCAGGGGGCGTTACCTAGCGCAGGGCTGGAACAAGAGGGACTAGCGTCGCATTCAGCGAATGATTACACGTACGGCAACAAGGCTAGCTAGTACGCGGTCCAATCTTCACCCGGGAATGCATCGTCGATCATTTGACGTAGATGGGCAAACTCTGCGTAGATCATCTGAATCGCGTATCCAATCTTGGTCACTTTGATAATCCGAGCTTCACTGTAAAAAGCATGCTCAATACCCACCAAAGAAATCTCTTGTTTCACCCATTTATCCATCGGCGTGGTTTTGCGGCGAATCCGCCAGATTGCACTGCCACTTATACCGTCAGGATGAGGCAGGGAAGCCTCGTTTCCAAAATTATCCCATATGTCCTCTTTGGGGTAATGCAGTGCAAAATGGATCAAGGGGTCGTAGTTAATAAGATGACTGGTCGTTCCTGGATATGGTACGGAGCCAAACGGTAGGAAGGTGGCCTGAATCTCACGCGTAGTCCCATTCCAGATTCCCCAAGCAGGATCGGTTGGAAAACCGAGTACAAGATACTCACTGCCTTGCGCTTGTGGATCATGCAGGTCTACACAATCAAGAGTAAGAAATTGCTTATCCGGCCTTAGCATATTGACCGTATCGTTGGATAATCGAATTACGGCAATGTCGTGTGGATCTGAACGGCATAGTACGCCTGCGCTTTCAATTTCCGTTGCGGCTTTTGACTGTTCCGCCAAGCCGCCTCCCAAATATAGGAATCTGTCGGAAGGGCCTTCCCTATAGGAAGACACTACGTGCTCCGCCGTCAGTAAGAAGAATTCATCGGCGACCTGCAGGAGAACTCCAGTTCCTCCCTTTCGTGGCGGCTGGCCAACAGTCTTATGGATAAAGCAAACCACAAAATCACCACAATGGAGGGCGCTCCCTTCGATCATTGCTTTACGAGCTTCGCTTACGCCCATGTCTATTCTCCGGCTTCCAATTTGCACAGATTTAACTGTACTTCTTCCAGTCTACTCTCTCTAGCAACTGCGGGAAAACGGGCAATACGGTTTCGTGAGGTTCCTCGATGCCCTCTCTGTAAAACTTCACATGGAAGCGCCGGTGCCCTTCTTCGGTGCGCTCAATGGAAATAACCGAAAAGTTTCTTTGGGGGAATAGGTGCCTGTGTTGACATGTCAGCCATCCCCCGAGCGTGCACGGCTCCATCAAGCCATCGAGTAAGGCACAGGCGAACTTAGGTTGCGAAACATACGCAACAGGCGAGGAGATGATCTGGCGAATAAAAGGCTGCTTGGAATGCGCTGGTTTGTGCGAGATCAGATCTGACATGCCAGCATTATGAATGTCACCCGTCAGTATGAAGACGCTTCGCGGCTGTCCTGTAGACGCCAGCTTTGCATTTTGCCAGTCAAACAAGCGATCCAAGAAATCCAACATGGCTGGTTGGTTTACATCGGAATCCCAGCTATCCCGGAGGTCGTCAGCCATCTCGTCCAGTGGATCCTGACCTTGATGATTTAAAAACTTCGTCTTCAACCACTCCCAAAAACTGAATCCTGTACCAACAAGGTTGTCCATTTGCTTTGATAGATGAAAGAACGTCACGGTAGAGACAACAAAAATATGATCCAGGTCTTTCGCTTCGGTATCCAACCAAGCATAAACGCTATCGCGTTGGGAGGCTGACCAAATCTGCGCTGGTGAATACGTTCGATTCGTCCTTAGGTCGGGAACTATGAAACCTATGTTGTCGTGCACAAAGGTAAAGGAGAAATTGTCGCCAGGGAGTATTGGATCGGGATTCCGAGACGCCTGGAACGCGGCGAACGCTCCCTTGGCACTAGAATAGATGCCGTTCCAGTCAACCTTACCACCTTCCGAATGGGTGTTGATGTCGAACGATCCCCACCCGTCATAAATGTCGTGGTCGTCCCACATCATGAAAGCTGGCAGGTTACGCATAACATTTTGATATGCAGGGTCCGACCAGAACTGTCGATAGAGGCCAATTAGCAGAGCGCGGCGTTCATCGTCACTGGTAGAGAACCGCAACTCGTCGTGCTTAGGGTCAGTGTAAACTTGATCGCCGCCCAGTATTGCAAATCTTGTATTGGCGTTGAATTTATTGTTCCACAGCAAATCTGGCATAGCCTTCCAAACTCGCCAGCCTTGTCCGGCATGGGTCTTCTCAAATTCCAGCGGGTTGTGACAACTCATTAGAGCAAAGCTCCAGGTTTCCGATTCTTGGCTTGGTAAAGTGGCAAAATGAAGATCTGGGCAACTTGGTAGTTCTATGGGCTTGCCACCGCGCTGAAGTCTGTAGGAATAGGTCCGCCCTGGATTAAGACCAGTGATGTCGGCAACCATGACGCTATAAAGGTCGAAGCCTTGGGCCGTCAGCGGAAATAAGCGTCCCTCTACTTCAATAGCATGATCGCTAGGCAATTTAGCAGGTTCATCGACGACATGCAACCAGATGCGAACGCTTACCTGTGTCAACTTGCCAATGAACGGACCGATGATATCCATGCAGTCTCTCCTATGCTAAGCCAAGCACCCTACATATAGAATTTGTACTTTGGCTGGGGTTCCCGGTCGCTTGGTACGTCCCGGAGGATGTTGCCTACGAGCCGAGAAAACCTCAATGTAATCGGCATCAAGCCTTCCATGTTCGCGGAATTCCAGTTCATCTTCGTTAGCGTCAGGACCTCACGGAGCAAGTCGGCCTTCGCAGTATCGCCCACGTGATCCGCGACTTGAAGTGGTGATGGGACGTGTCCGTGCGGATACTTTCCCAGGGAGGGAAGGAAGCCTGTTGTGTACAGGTAGGAGGTTCTGCCCAGAGAGAAGTGCGTTCCTCGAAGCGGCGGATACCGGCCGGCTCTCAGTAACCGAGCGTTGCTTGTGGGCGTGAGAGAGACAAGATCGTAAAGGCAGCCGCGGCTTTTTAGTGCCTCCTCAAAGCCCACGCGCTCTTCAGGCTCATATCTTGAAGTCTTGTGGACTACCACTCGTCTGGGCAGCTGGCGCTGTTCGGCCTTGTAGCGATCCATGACCATTGAGATCAGGCTCTCGGACAAGTCCTCCGATAAATGTGGAGACTTGCCACGTTGGCGTTCATCCCAATGAAATTTGTGTCCACGGAGAACAAGACCCTCGCCGTTCTCATCGAAAGCCTGAACCACGCTTGTCCGAAGTGTTGAGCTCTCGCCCATTGGACGAAAGAAGCTGATCCCGATGTAGCAAGTTCCCGAGGGTAAGGCCACCGGCCCCCAAGGCAGACCATCAATCTTGAAATAGAGGCCCGTGAATAGGTTCCAGGCGACCAATGAAGGGTGGTCAAGAGAACGTTTGCTGTCGGTAAGGCCAGTGGTGGTATCGAGAAGGATCTGTGTCGGCTTCTGGTACTGCATGGCCATTGCCTTGAATGCACGTCGCAAGTCGCGGTGTACAGGGCCAACGCCCTTTTCGACGTAATCGACAGTTTTACATTTGCCATATAGATCTGTGGGTAAGGCAAGAACGATATAGTCGAGCGGGTGATCCTTTTGTGTCAAGAAGCGCAGCTTGATTTCGAGCGTAAGGAGTAGACGCTCGAATCGTTCGCGGCGGCTCCTTGTGCTCATAATATCCTGATGTTCAGATCGCGTAATGAGTTCGACGAGTTTGGAATCAAAAACCAGATCGCATCGGAAGCCACGGTCTGCACGGCAACCTGGGAATGGAGCATGATCGTCGTTGCCGTCCACCCCGTAGCTGGCCTGCTCGTAGTAACGGCGGGCGAGGTCTACAGATTCACTTGTGCCAATAATGCCAACATGTACCTCACGCTTATGCCGGAATGAGCCTAATGAGGCGGGGCCGTACAGCGGAATTCCGGTTTTCGGGTCCACATGCTCATGTTGGCCGGCAAACTTCAGATAGGGCTCCTCGATCCAGCCCGTGGTGAGGCGTGGAGCATCAAGCGCCATAGGTGCGACTTGGAATGTGGTAGTTGGCTTACGGCGATTCCGAATCTTCATCGTCTTCCCTCCATTCAAGTTCATCGCCAGCTAATGCATCTTCAAACTCGCGCCGCGAGAAAAGGTCCTGGTCGTAGGTTTGGTTCGCGAAGGGTTTAATGTCTTCTGGGATTCCAGGCCATTCGATGTTGAAGGTCAGCATTCTGGTATTGATGACGACGGACTGGTCGCCAAAATTGAGCACAAGATTGGGCCTGCCATTAGATAGGTAATCCCTCCAGAAGTTCACTTCACCCAGGTAGATATCGTTCCACATCCGCGCTTTCTTACTTGTGACGCGACGCCCGATCTGCATAGGTGGCAGTGGTGTGATGCCATCGGCGGTTAGGTGTCGCTCCGGCCGGATGCTGAAATACCATTGTCGATTATCGACACGCTGAAAGGCGAGGCTGACTGCCAGGTGCCACCAGAAATTTCTTGGTTGGCCGGTAGCCTTGCGAATAGGTTGCCATACCACATTTCGTCTTTGCTGGCCCTTCGCGTTGAGGGGGCGATAGTATTCTTGTCGGGGCTTTCCAGGTGCCAGGGCGTCAAAGTAAAATCTTTTGTGCGTAGGGTCGAACCGAATTCGTTTGCGAGCCGCGAACTTGTATAGTCCACGATTGAGCAACGTTATGAATCGACGGTAACCCTCGGGCTCATCCCACCACTGCTCAGAGCGGATCGTCTCCACGCATCCTGGATTGACAACATCCCGGAAGGGGCCTCGTGGATCGTTTAGGTTGTGAAAGCTGAACAACTTTCCATCGCGCAGAATGAAGCGCACCAAGCTATTCCCTTTTTCTGGGAAGTGGATGCGTTGCTTCACCTGCTCATCCTGACCGTCGTGAAACGCGCATGGAGACGCAAAAACAGCAGCCGGCAAATGGGTAACGGCCAGAATGGAGCTATGAATGGAGTCGCGAACAGATTGAACCGGAAGCGCTGTGGCCGCCCCTCCGGTCACTTTTCGAATATGGGTTTCGTGGTCTTCCTTCATTCGGCGCAATACGGGGACGCTATAGGTTCGAGGTTGAGCGTCCACGACCTTGTGATGATCGCCGCACAGCAGCAGCAGGTTGGTGTGCTTGTCCCGCTCTTCGTCCGACATTGGCGAGTTGCCACGTGGACCTTGGCGGCTGTCGCCAACGATGTGCGCCATCACGCCCAAGAAAGCGACTTCATCCTGGGCGGTAGGCGGTTCCACGAGTCGTTTCGGGCAGCCAGGAAAGGCGCAGACTCCTCCCGAGGAGGCCAGTAGCGTTTTCATTTCCTTCTCGGGGATGCTCTTCCGACTCATGGACTCACCTCCCTTGGCCCGGATAGCTCTGGCAGCTACTTGCCGCCGGCGAAGTTCGCAAAACACTAACATTCGGAATACAGGAAGTCAAGGGTGTATATTATTGAAAACACACGACCCATCCGTATACTGGTTTTCAGGCTGGTGAAGGGATCAACCCGAGAGGAGCGCCATGTGGCAAACGTAGGAGAGCGGATCAAGCAGAGACGGCAAGAACTCGGTTGGACACAGGATCACCTTTGTGCCAAAGCAGGGCTTTCCAAGAGCTTCTTGTCCGAATTGGAGAATGGGAAGCGCAGCGTTAGTGCCGCGAACCTGTTGGATATCTCCCGCGCCCTTAGCGTTTCACTCGACTTTTTGATGACCGGAAAGGCCAGTGAAGAGCCGCTTCGGGACGTGTCCATTCCTTCTGCACTTGCGAAGTTTGCTGCGGAAGAGGGGATAAGTTTAAAGAAGACCCTGATGCTCCTTGACATGCACAAGCAGATCGTCGCTCACAGGAGCGCCAAGAAGAAGGACGGCCTGGATTCAGTAGACTGGCGAAAGTTCTACGAAGGGGTAAAGGAGTTTTTTGACGAAGAATGACTCCCCTCGACCATGAACCCGAGATCGTTCGTCTTGCCAAGTCACTTGGCATTGCCGACTCGGCACCCGTTGGCGGAATTCTGGATTACTGTCGCAGTCGGATCGATGCTTGGGTGGCGGATGTCGGTGGAGTATCCGATATTGAAGTCCTCGAATCGCTTGTCACTAACCAACTTCAAATGGTCTTCGAGGAGATTCGGAGCGACGACGATTGGGACCGCTTAACTGAGGTTTACGCTCGGGGGAAGAAGGAGTTCGTATTCGCGGCGATGCGAACGAAGTTTGAAGACACTAACAATATGACGTATGGGGCTTTGGTTCAGCGAAAGCATGCAAGGCAAGACGCCTTAGATCGCTTTGTGGCGGTGATAGACTGCCGGGGAAATAAGCTGGCTCGACGCTTTTTCACACGCTGGCACGAAATCGCCCACCGGCTAACAACTAATGCCGATTTGCTGGAGCCAGTATATCGCGCAGAACACGACCCCATCGAACGACTAATGGATGAAATCGCTGGGCATGTAGGCTTTTACGATCCGATTTTCAACCCAAGCCTCATTGCGGCCAGCGAGGGCAAGCAACACCTGTCATTTAGTACGGTTGAATCGGTGCGTTCCAGTGCTTTCCCTAACGCAAGTTTTCAGGCAACTCTGTTTGCCTGCACTCGCCGAACAGCCAGCCCAGTGATTTACCTTGAAGCAGCACTCGCCCACAAGAAAGAGGTAAAGCGGCAATTGGTTACTCCGAGTCTGTTCGGTGAACCGCCGCCACCTGGTGAATTGCGAGCGGTAAAAGTTATCCCGAATGAAGCAGCACGTCAGGCGCGTCTAACAATTCCACAAAACATGCGAGTGCCTCTCGGTTCCCTAATCTTTCGCATGTTTGACGCTGAGCTATTGACCGATGGTGATGGGACTGAAAACTTGAACCAATGGGAATCTCGGGGCAGGAATCTGGCAGACTGTGCCGTAGTTGTGGAAGCCCGAAAGGTACCGGACCGAGTAATTGCCATCGTGCAACCTGTAAAGTTTATGGAATCTTCATAGTAAATCATTCAAAACCTAATGGTTTAAGCAGGATCCGCTATATCCATTTCTCAGTCCAATATCCAATACTTGGAACACTTGGAACCGAAATGGTGAAGGCGCGGACAACGTGCCCGCGCCTCGCTAGTACAGATGGTGATTGGCGACTTAGGCAGATTCCGATTCTAACACGATTCTCTCAGCCTTCATCTCCTGCTCCTTGCCATCTAGTGTGAAACCTACATCAATGTCGTCGAGGCCTTCACGTAGCTGATTGATGGGGAGGGCGTGAGAGATGTCTATGCAATAGTTGAAGTCACATGTGGCCATGAAAGGGGTCAGTCGTGTGGCACTGGATCCGAACAGACGGAGACGGTAGGCGTCCGCCTCGTTCGGCTTTTCGCCGTGGCTCTCGACCTGCCTCGTCAGTTCGAGCGAGTTTTTGACCGCTTCCATGTTGCCTGTCTGCAACTTGCGGGCCTTCTCGGACAGGTTCACGAAGCAGATCCACGCGCAAGTTGTCCCCACGATCAGAACCGGAACGACCGGTTCCACGATCTCGCCATTAAGAAAGCGTTGGCGAAGACCGTCGATTCCATCCTTCAACTGACAGTCGCTGTCGAGGCCCTGGCCGTCGATCCGTATCATTTTATTGCGTTGCTTGGTGGCGCGGCCGCGCCGGATCTTCGGATTCATGTCTATATTCCTTTCATCTGGACAATCCTATGAAGGCGACCCCTGCTGCTGCAGGCGCCAGTTTGATTTCTGTGGTGGCATTAGGCTTAAAGAGGGCGCGGGCTAATGCCCGCGCCCTCGTTCGCTTCCTAATCACCAGCACCCACTAGGCGGTCGTGTCTGGTTCCAACACGATTCTCGCCGCCAGCACCACGCGTTCCTTTCCGTCGAGCGTGAATCTCACGTCGACGAAGTCGAGGCACTTGCGGAGTCGTGCAATGTCCAGTGCTTTTGAAATTACAAAGCAGTGGCTGGTGTCGTGTGCCTTCTGGAACGGGGCTAGGTGCTCCACGCGTGTCCCCGTTTGGTTGAGGGTGTAGAAGTTTTGCGGTTCCAGTCCTTCTTGGAAGCCGCCAAGGTAACCTGGCGGCAGCTTGTGCTTGCATACGAACAACGTTCCGCACTGCAGCTCGTGCTTTTTTCTAGACAGGTTGAGGTAGCATAGCCAGCAGGCTGCTGTTCCAAGAACGAGGAGAGGAAGAACTGGCTCTTCGAATTCGCCGTCGATGTATTGCTGGCGCAATCCTTCGATTTCGTCCTCTAGGTGGAAATCACTAACGAGATCCTGACCTTCGGCCTGCAACATGATCCGGCCCTGCATCACTAAACGAACGCTACTCGCGTTGTTTAACATGACATGTACTCCTTGCAGCCAGAAAGACCCTCCTATGGGATCTCTCTAATCCCATTCAATGTGGCCCCTGTTTCTACAGGGGCCAGCTAGATTTCTGTGGAGGCCGTCGGCCAGGAACAGAATCGCCAACTGCACGCGAACTACTGCGATGAGCGCCGGCCCATTGAGAGGGCCAGCGGCGCGAACTTCTAGAAGGCTATTGGCCAAAGAAGAAACGCCAACAGCCTCATTACTACCGGGCCAGAACTTTGGCCCTCGATACTCTCCCTGCTGGGTGGAATCACCCAACGACACATGTACTTTAGATGACACTCCGAGAAATTCAATGGCTGCCTTGAGTGTTATCTGCACAAGTGCTCTGTCCGTCCAAGTTGGCGAATTACTTCTTCTTCAGCAACTTTCGAGCTATGGCGCGCGCGATCACGGCAGCCAGATCCTGTAGGATGGGGCTGAGCTTGCTCGTCTTTTTCTGATTTGGCTTTCGTTTCTTTTTCATGACGATCCTCGGGTTGTAAAAAAAGCGCCCAGCCGAGTGGCTGGGCGCAGATGACAGCACTTCCTGTAGCTGGTAAGTCAATCGTCGTTGTCGACGTGGTCTGGCTTCTTCAGGCCCTCGATGTAGCGCTTGTACGCCGTGCAGGCGTTGCCGACGCCCAAGCCGGTTTCCTCGCCGATCTCCTTCCACGAAACACCGCGCGCCCGCATCTCGGCGATCTTCGGCGCCCAGGAATCCATGCGCGTGGGGCCGCCAATCTCGAGGATGATGACAGGCATGGGACCGACTTCGGTCACCTTCAGGAGCACATCGCGAGCTCCGACCACCTTCTTTAGGGCCTCCTTCAGCAGTCCTTCCGGGCAGATGCAGAATTCCAGAAGCCCGTAGCCGCGTTTTTTGCCCGGTGCCACCACGTCGCGCACCTTGACCTTGCCGAGCAGTTTTTGCAGGAGCAAGGCAACTTGCGGCACTTCGTCTTGTCCAAGCACCACGTGTAGATCTGCGACCATGCGCCGCACAGCTTCTAGGTCTGGCAGGACCGCCGGTGTCTCGAGTTCCTTTTCGAGGAACGCAATTTCCTTGCGCGCCTGCTCGGCTTTCTGCTCCAGGTCCACCATTTTATTCGCGATGGTTACGGATTGGCCTGCTCCCTGACCGAGTACGTCCAAGTAGTTCTGAAGTTGCTTCTCTATGGTCGCCATTTCCTCCTTCTGTGCTTCCAGCGCTCTCGGGATTTCCTGCGCCCTTAAGTTCGTCGCGGTACAGACCTGGGCGTAAAGATGATCGAACCACCCCGGTATGGCCTGCAGGTAGTTCGACAGGAACTTCAGAATCTCATCCTGTGCCCTTTCTTCCGGCACGCGATACGACATCTCGCATTGCCCCTTCTTCCTGTGCGTGGGGCAAGCGTAGTAGTGGCGGGGCTTGCTGTACTCTCGGTGGAGTCTTGCACCGCAAGCTCCACAGAACAAAAGCCCCCCGAGAACATGGGAAGGATAAAGCGCGCTATGATGCACTTTCGGTCCGCGCCGCTTCTGTCCAGGCTTTGAACCGTAGGTCTGCCTTGCCAACTCCAACTTCGCCTGAACACGCTCCCATAGAGCTTGGCGGACTATACGCAACTTGGGTCGAAGAACGGTAATCTCATCACCCGGTGCGACGGGAACCTGCATCTTGTTGCCTTCGCCATCGCGTCGGGTTCTTGTCTTGCCCCAAGTCCACACTCCTGCGTACTTGGAGCTGCCAAGGATTCTGCGGATCAACTGGGTGTACCAACCCTTCTTGGTCGAACCGGGCGGCTTGGGCACGTTCAGGCGGTTGAGCTCCTTGGCGATCCAACTGGCAGACCTGCCTTGGTCGAACCATTCAAAGATCCTGATGACCCAACGTGCTTCTGGGACGTACACGTAGACGACCTTCTCCGGCTTGGAGCCCCGTCCCGAATACTGCGGCGCGGCGCCGTTCTTCAGTCTGCTTCGGTAGCCGAAGCAAAGGTCGCCGGCACTGCCGTTCTCGTCCAGAATTCGTCCGGCCTGGTTGTTGTAGACCTTCTCCGCCAGGGAGTTGATGAACTGCGTGTTCTGTAGTTCCCGGAAGCCAACGCTCAGCTCCCAGCCCTTCTGGTCGGTGTCGATGTTGTCGCTGGCGCTGATGAAACGCCCGCCGTGAAAGATGATCCGCTTGATGATGAGCTTCGCCATGTCGTTGCGGGACAGGCGGCTCTGGTCGTCGACGGCGACGATCAGCCGCTCTTTGCGTCGAACGGCTTCGAGGATCCGCGCGTAGCCCTCGCGCGTTTCCTTGGTGCCCGAAATAGCTTCATCCCGGATCACTTCCGCTTGGCTGTGATCGATGCCCTTCTGGTCGAGAGCAGCGCGCACGGCGCGTTCCTGGTTGGTGCAGGACTCCGGGCGTTGCATGCTGGAACTGAATCGCGTATAGATGATCACGCGCAGCGGGGTGGGTTTTCCGGTCCAGACTTCAGAACCGGAATTGGACCATAACTGTCCTACGGGGGACGGGTTTTCATGGGGAACGACGACTTCCGACGCGCTTGAAGGGGAAGCATCCTTCTTCTTTTCTGAGCGCGATTTACGTGCAAATTCGCGCTTCGACATGGGATGCGCAAAAGCGCCCGATTGAATCCCACCCTCTCCGCCATACATTTTAACTGCTTGTCTTTTCACGTCTTGCGAAGGTCGGTTCCCTTGCCGGCCTCTACTTTGTCATTTCTTTGTCATTTTGCAGGCCACTACGATGCCGACAACTTCGCCACCGCCTCCTCCATCGCCAGAGGCACGAAGGCTGAGATCGAATACGTCTCACGCCGTGGGTGAAGCAATGGATGGATATGTTCCGGCTTAAACACGTAACCCCCAAGGCCAACTTCCGTTGAGCGAGTGCAATGGATTTTGCACGCCGCCTGCGCCACAGGTCGTTCGTAAGCAGCGGAAACTGGCGATAACGCGCGAATGCGTGGAAAGGCACGCGCCCGGGCATGTTGAACCGGACCGCATTTCGTTATATCGGCGCCGGCATGTCGGTAGCGTGCGCGGAGTTCCTTGGCGGCGGCGCGGAAGTCCTCGTACTTGCAGGCCGTGTGCGCTTGCCGACCGTCTCTCGGAGCGGGCGGTTCATGGGGCTGCCTTACCGGCGCCGCTCCCCGGGCCGTTTTCCGGCAGGTTCTTTTGGGTATTTTCCAGCAGCCGCTTGATGAATACCGAGCGCCCATCCGTGGCCGGCAGTTTCCTCAGCAACTCGTTGAGGTAATCAAGGGGTTCACGGCTGCCCATCCGCAGGAGCGCGCAGGCGGCGCCGTACTTGAAATTCTCGTTCGCCGACTCTTTGAAGGCTTCCGTCAGCAGTGCGCGCGCGCTTTCCGATTTGATCCGTTCCAGCATCGAAAGCGCGTTGTTCGTCGCGGCGGAGGGCTGGCCCGCAGCCGCCGGGGAGAGGAAATTCTTCTTGAGGAGCGCGTAGTTGGCCGCGCTGAGATCGTCGGAGAGGATGGAAAACGCCGCGATGGCCGTGGCGTCGTCGGTTTTTTCCAGGGCTTTCGCGAGCATGTCCTCGCCCGTCTTGCAGCGCATCGCGCAGACGGCGGAGGCAAGATCCACGGCGGCGGGATGGCTGTTTTCCCGCAGGGTCGCATGAAGTCCCAGAGCGCGGAGAGCGAGGGCTTCGTCGCCGGCTTGGACGAGTACTTTGTAGACCTGTTTGTTCAGGTTGGAATTGGCGCCGATCTCCTTGAAACACCATTCGATCAGCTCCTCACGCAGCGCCCTGGTCGGCGCCTGAGGAGACGCCGGATCCAGGAAACCGGGGCAGCACAGCGACAGTTCGGTGAGCAGCGCGCCGCGCGCCCTTTCAAGCGTTGCCGTATTGTCGGCGCCGGTTTTCACCGCCTCGGCAAAATCCGGTTCGAGGGCCGCCTTCAGAAGCGCCGGCACACTCGCAAAGGAAAGTTTCGCGGCGGCGATCTCGGCGACGACATATTTAACGCTGAACGTAACGCCCTCGGCGGCGGCCTTGTTTTCGCAGTGCCAAGTACCCCGGTGGTGGAGCGGGTGGTCCGGTTTGGCGAGCGCTTCGCGGTTGCGGTAATAGTCGAACAGCAGGTCAATGTAGGCGGCGGCGTCAGCGTTTAGTTTGAGCGAGGCGGTCTTCGCATTTGCGCTGAAGCGAACGAAATTCTTTATCCATGGTTCCAGACCCGCTTGGCCGGCGCGAGCCGGAGAAGTGCAGAGCGTCAGCGCCAAGAGAGTTGCGAACGACCCTGCGATCCGGGGCATGGGATGCTCCTTCCATGAAATCCGGATCTGTGCGGCCTTTAGCGAGGAGTTACTTGGCGGCCGTCCGGTTGCCAAAGCAAGGATAACCGTAATTGGGCGGGAGGCGCTGTCAAACATCCTTATCCGCGGGCGATTCCGTAAAAGGCGGCGGCCTCCGACCGAGAGATCGGCTCGCCGCCCCGCGATACCGTTGCAGCGTGCCGGGGGCCCGTCCGAGAGCCCGTTTGTGCCGCGGGAACAGGTCCGCGAACCGCGACCACGTCTGCCGGCCCGGAAGCTTCGGCGCCGGGGCGTCGGAGATGGCGCCGCTTTGCTGTGAAACACGTGCGTGCGCAGTGGATTGTGGGCGGCCAACGCGAGATCATCTTTCGCATCGCGCCCGTGCGCCGTCGCATTATCGCCCTGGCGCATCTATTTCGGCGCGGGCGTCATGTTCTTGCCGGTTGCGTTCCCCGCGATGTTGGCGCGCGAGTACCACTTCGTGGGCACCATGGCGGTCACCTGCGTCTTGTCCAGGCGCACCAGAACGCCGATGTCGCGGTCAACCCCCATGCAACGATCGTTGCGCAGACCCTCGTCCGCGAAGGAGGCATGGTATTCGCCGTACGCGCTCCGGAAGACGAACCCAATCTTATTAGTACGGCGGTTGTAGCCCAGCTTCAGGCCGCCCTTGGCTGCGCCGTGCTTGTCGAGCACGAAATTGAAGACTTGTCCGCCAACGTCGATCTTGACCGGCAGACCGTCAAAGGGGTAGGGCGTGCGCGGCGCGGGAACTGCGCCGGGATTGTCGAACTCCCCGAACAGTACCACCCGGTCGCGCGTGGTGAGCCTCCAGTTGATGGTCACCCGCAGATACCTCACGCGCAAGCCCGAGCCCGTCCGGACGTACTCGTAAGCGCCGGTATCCGTGAGCAGCCCCACGGTGCGGTCGAAGCCCGCGCCGCGCTGGTCGTAGCTCAAGGCGTCCGGATTGTCGCCGGCGTCGATGGCGGGACTCCCTTCCCGGAGCGCATGGGTCTCGGTGGGGCCGCCATTGTCCTGCAGGGGGTCCAGGAGTGGGTCGATGACACCGCTGCCGGCACTGTCGCCGATGTAGCTGTCGTTCCCATTCGGATTCCCGGCTGTCAGGACCGGAGTACTGCCTTGCAGGTCGCCGACCAGGTTATTCCCGTTGTCGGTCAAGGCGCCGAGAACATCGGGACCGTCAACTGGCGCGCCGGAGGCCGTCTGGTTGGCCGCGACAATGCTGCTCACAGCCGAGAACGTATCGCTGCCGGAACCGAAGAGCCCTCCGCCTTGGGAACTGCCGGAGGCCCCGCCGTTCTTACCCGTACCGCCGGCACCAGCCAGGTTCGCCGTGTTGTCCGTGACGGTCGAGTTACGCAGGTCCGCGCTGGCCGCGTCGGAGACGTAGAGACCTCCGCCCATCGCTCCGCCACCATCGCCGCCGTCACCGGTACGGCTGGAGACGCCGGCGCCCCCTGCGCCGCCCGCGGCCCCGTTGACACTGTTGCCCGAGACGGTCGAATTGGAGAGGGTGCTGGCGCCGGTCTCGGCCAGGAGCCCGCCACCCACGCCTTCACCGCCATGCCCGCCTTGGCCGCCGAATCCGCGATCGCCAAACATGCCACCGCGGTCGCCGGCCGCTCCGCCTGAACCGCCTGCGGCGCCATCGGCCGTATTGCGCGAGAGCGTGGAAGCGATGAGGGCGATCGTCCCGCTGCCAGACCAGACGCCGCCGCCACTCGCTTGCCCGCCCGAGCCGCCGGTTCCACCGTCCCCGCCATCGCCGAAGATCGAGACACCGTTGCCGCCGGCGCCGGCCGCGCCACCCGAGGCGGCTTGGATCGAATTGCAGTCCACGGTCGAGTTCGTGAGACTCGCCTGGCCGTTCTCAACTCGCAGTCCGCCGCCGAAGCCGGCTCCGCCCCCGCCGCCTGCGCCGCCATTTTCGCCGTAGAATCCAAACCCTCCGGTTCCGGCAATTCCACCCGCTCCCGTCCGCACGGCATTGCTCGAGACGATTGAATCCGTCGCGTTGACGCCGCCGTTCTCCACTGAGAGTCCGCCGCCACGGCCGTAGCCGCCCAAACCACCCCGACCGCCCTTCCCGCCGTTGACGCCCCCGCCGCCGGCGGTGGCTCCAGCGCCTCCGTCGCCGCCCTGGACCGAATTGTCCGAAACGGTGGCGTTGGACAACGTGATGTTGGCGTTCTCGGCCCACAGCCCGCCGCCTCCGGCGTGCCCTGCGCCGAAGCCTTCGCCGCCATCTCCTCCGGTCACTAGGGCGAACGCGCCCAGGCCGCCGCCGCCGCCCAGGCCGCCGCTGCTCAAGTTGCTGTTGAGGCTGGAATCCATGACCAGCGCCGTGCCGCCGGCGACGAAGATTCCGCCTCCTTCGCCGTTGCCGCCGAAGCCGCCGTCCCCGCCGCCGTGGCCTATGCTGAGCAGCGAAAGTCCGTTATGGCCCCGTCCGCCGTCGCCTCCGACCGCCGAGCAGTTCGCGATATGACTCTCGTTCAGAAGCTGCAGATTTCCGCCGCCGGAATATAGCCCTCCACCGCCCGCGTCCTTGCCGTCGCCGGCGTCTTTGTCGAAAAGCGTGCCGTCGGCGCCGTCCGCTCCAAGCGCGCGGCACTGCTCGATCGCGGTGCGATCCAGGATCAGCGTGCCGTCCGCATTGAGGATCCCCCCGCCCCAGGCGATCCCGGCGGTCGAGCCGTCGTCGGTCGCTTTGCCGTTCTGGAGACGCAAGTCCTTCAAGGTGACTGACCCGCCGGCGCTCAGGATGTGGAAGACGCGATCCAGGCAGGCCGCGTCGATGACCGCCTGCTCGCCCGCGCCGCCGCCGCGGATCGTGAGCGCGCCGTAGGCCGCGTCGCGCGTGAAGTCCAGGTCGCCGGTGGCGCCCGCGTTCTCCCGGCGGCCGGAGCGCGTAAGCGTGTAGGGATTCAGCGCGGCCGGCAGCACGATCTCGTCGGCATCGGCGTCCGTGCGCGTGTTGAGGTATTGCAGCGCGGAACGCAAGGAGATCTGTCCGCCCGCGTCGTTGGGGTCCGTCGCGGGCGAGGCCGCCACCGTGTCGGCGTTCGTCGTCACGGTCAACGATTCGGCGCGGGCGTGCGGCGAGGCGAAGCCCAGCCAGGCGAAGGCCAGCACCAGCGGAGCTTGATCCAGGTATCTCTTCAAGCGCGGCGACGCGGACATGGCGACATCCTCCAAGGAATGCAATCCAGGCGCTGCAACCGATTCACCCTCTATAAACGGGTAGAGTGCAAACGTGAGGCCAGTTGGAAGCGCTCGGTGTGCGCGACGTGGAGGAAGGAGGCAATAGAAGTAGCGCTTCGAGTTCGCGGTCGAGGCGTCCGGTTAGGCCGCGCAAAGCGCCGTGAATTCGGCATGGCGTGCCGAAAGACAGGCACCCCGCATGCGGAGCGGGCCGATGCAGATAGTCCGCGCCTGAGCACCGCGCCGCGGCGTCCGCCCCACGACGCACTCTCAATAATCGCGGTTGCGGGAAAAGACGGTTCGAGATGCAATTGGCATCGAACCCAACGTGGCACAAGATGGCTGGTAAGATGGCCGGCCGGTCAGGCCCAATCCTTGGAAATGCAAAAGCGAGCCCAGACGGAACTCACGCATGCGCTCAATCCCCAAACCCCGGATCGTTTTCTCGTGCTTGGCCCTCATGCTGGGCTCCTTCGCGATCGATATTCTCCTGCCGCTGGGCGTGGCGGCGGGCATCCTCCACGCGATCGTCGTGCTGTTGTCGGTGACGTTGCGGCGCATCGGCTACGTGGCCGCGTTCGCGAGCCTGGGCACGCTGCTGACGGTCGCGGGCTACTTCCTGAAAGATCCCACGCCTGGAATCGCGGAGTGGATCGTCGTCGTGAATCGCGGCCTGTCCATTCTGGGCATTTGGGGGGCGGTGCTGCTTTCCTGGTTTCACCTGCGCTCGGCCCTGGAGCTGGAGCGCAGCCGTGAGCGCCTGCGCGGGCTGATGGATACGGCGGTGGACGGGGTAATTACCATCGACGAGCGGGGCCTGGTGCAGAGCTATAACCAGGCGGCGGAGCGGATCTTCGGTTACGCCGCGGAGGAGGTCGTGGGCCGCAACGTCTCCATGCTGATGCCGCCGCCCTACCACGGCGAACACGACGGGTATCTGCGCAACTATTTTCGCACCGGCGCCAAAAAGATCATCGGCATCGGGCGCGAAGTGGAGGGGCGGCGCAAGGATGGCTCCGTCTTCCCCTTGGATCTGGCGGTAAGCGAATTGCGAATAGACGAAGGACGGGTCTTCCTGGGTCTTGTGCGGGACATCACGACGCGCAAAGCGCAGGAAGCGCAGCTTCGAGATTACGCGCAACGCCTGGAGCGAAGCAACCGGGAGCTGGAGAGCTTCGCCTCCGTGGCCTCGCACGACCTGCAAGAGCCGCTGCGCAAGGTGGTCGCGTTCGGACAGCGCTTGCGGGCGAAGCTGGCGGCGGAGGCCGATCCCGAGGCGCAGGACTACCTCAAGCGCATGACCGACGCGGCGCAGCGGATGCAGCAGTTGATCAACGACCTGCTTTCCTTTTCCAGGGTCACCTCCAAGGCCCAGCCGTTCGTCCCGGTGGACCTGGGCGCGGTGGTCCGGGAGGTGGTCGAGGACCTCGAGACGCGGATCGAGAAGGAACAGGGCCGGGTGACCGTCGGGCCGCTGCCGGACCTCGACGCCGACCCTCTTCAGATGCGGCAGCTTTTCCAGAACCTGATCGGGAACGCGTTGAAGTTCCGCCGGCCGGGGGTTCCGCCCGAGGTGACGATCGAAGGGCGCCGGATCGAGGCGCGCGAAGGGGGAGGCGGAGTCCCTTCCGGCCGGCCCGTACTGCGAAGTGAGCGTAAGGGACAACGGTCTGGGCATTGACGCGAAATACTCGGACCGTATCTTCAATTTGTTCGAACGTCTGCATGGCCGCAATGAGTACGAAGGCACGGGGATGGGACTGGCCATCGTCAAGAAGATCGTGGAGCGCCACGGCGGCGCGATCGCGGTAAACAGCCAGCCCGGCGCGGGAAGCACGTTCGTGGTGCGCCTGCCACTAAACCGGCATGGAAGGAAGGATATCGCCCATGGGAGCGAGACGTCCGATCACGATCCTGATAGCCGATGACGACGAAGACGACCGCTTGCTGGCACGCGATGCGCTGACCGCCAGCCGCCTGGCCAACGACGTGCGATTCGTCGAGCATGGGGAAGAGCTTCTCGACTATTTGCATCGGCGCGGCGCTTACGCGAAGAAAGGCGCGGCGCCCCGGCCGGGTCTGATCCTGCTGGATCTCAACATGCCCCGCATGGACGGGCGCGAGGCGCTCAAGGCGATCAAGTCCGATGCCGAACTCCGGCGGATTCCGGTGGTGGTGCTGACGACGTCCAAGGCCGAAGAGGACGTGTATCGCTCGTACGACCTGGGCGTAAACTCCTTCATTTCCAAGCCCGTTACGTTCGAGGGGTTGGTGGATCTGATGAAGGTGCTGGGCCAGTACTGGTTCGAGATCGTAGAACTGCCCAACGGCGCGAGGGCCTGAACGGCATGCCTTTGTCCAGGCTGCGCGTCCTGTTGGTGGACGACGACGAAGACGACTACCTCATCCTTCGCGGACAACTCTCGGATGCGGGCGCCGATGCATTCCATCTGGACTGGACGCCGGAATACGACCGCGCCCTAGGTTCGGCGGTCGCCGGTTCGTACGACGTGCTTCTGATCGATTATCGGCTGGGCGCGAGAACGGGTTTCGAACTCTTCCGGGAGGCCACGGCGCGGGGGTGCCAAACGCCCAAGATCCTCCTCACCGGGCAAGGCGACCGGGCCGTCGATCTCGAGGCCATGCGCCTGGGTTTCGACGATTACCTGCCCAAGGCGGACCTGACTCCGAGCGTTCTTGATCGCACGATTCGTTACGCGGTGGAGCGCAGGCGTGCCGTGCTGGAGCACGCGAAGATCATGGAGATCGCCGCCTCGCGGGAGCACTTGGCGCTCCTGGGCGAAATTGCGGCCGGCGTCGCGCACGAGTTTCGCAATCCCCTGCATGGGGTTCTCAACTGCGTGCAGATCCTGCGCTCGCGCATCGGAAATAATCCCGATTTGGCTCGCTGGCTGGACACGCAGGAAGAAGGCCTCCGGCGCATGGACGCCATCGCCGACCGGCTCCTGCGGCTGGGGCGGCACGAGTTGGGTCCGCTGCTGCCGTCCGATATGGGTAAACTGATCGAGGACTCGCTGACTTTAATCCGTCCGCGGGCGGAGAAGGAAGGCATCTCGATCCGCGTGGAGCGTGTCGTGGACCTGCCCGCGATACCGATGGACGCCCAACGGGTCGGTGAGGCGTTGCTCAACCTCTTGACCAACGCCCTGGACGCCTGTAAGCGGGGCGATACCGTCGAGGTCGGCATTCTCGCCACGCCAGGCGAACCCGGATTCGCGACGATAACGGTGACGGATAGCGGGCAGGGGATCGCAGTAGACCTGCAAGAGCGGCTCTTCGAGCCCTTCTTCACGACCAAGCCCATTGGGAAGGGTTCCGGCCTGGGTTTGGCGCTGGTAAAACGGATCGCGGAAAGCCACGGCGGTCACGTGGATTTGACCAGCAAGGCAGGTCAGGGCACCACGGTGCGCATGCGCCTGCCACTCGAGGTCAGGCTGGCTCCCACGAATGAGGCACGCGGATGAAGCTTCGTGTGATGGTCGTGGACGACGAACGGTTGAGCCGCGAGACGACCACTTTCCAATTGCAGGAAGCCGGCTACGGCGCCGAGGCATTCGAAACCGCGGAAGAAGCACTGCGGGCTTTCGAGAACCAGACATGGGACTTGGTCCTCACCGATCTGCGCATGCCGGGCATGGACGGGTTGAAGTTCCTCAAGGAACTCAAATCCCGACGGTCGGACCTCGCGGTGATCCTGATGACGGCGCACGGCGGGGTGCGCACGGCGATCGAGGCCATCCGCGAAGGCGCCTACGACTACCTGACCAAGCCGTTCGATTTCGACGAGCTGAAGGTGCGGTTGGAGCGGCTCCACGAGTATAGGCGGATCCGCGACGAGAATCGCGAACTGCGCCGGACGCTGAGCGAGGCGACCGCCCGGCATGGCCTGGTGGGCCATTCCGCGGAAATGCGCCGGGTCTGCGGCTTGATCGACCAGTTCGCGGGCCTGCCTTCCCACGTGCTCATTCTGGGCGAAACCGGAACGGGCAAGGAACTGGTCGCCCGCGCCTTGCATGCGCGAAGCGCCAACGCGCAGGGGCCCTTCGTCGCCGTGGGCTGCGCGGCGATACCCGAGGATCTCGCCGAGAGCGAACTGTTCGGGCACGAGTCCGGCGCCTTCACGGGCGCCACCCGCCGGCGCAAGGGCCGGGTCGAGCTGGCCGAGGGCGGCACGCTCTTTCTCGACGATGTGGACGACATGCCGCTGGATCTCCAGGCCAAGCTCCTGCGCGTGATCCAGGAGAAGCAGTTCGAGCGCGTCGGGGGCGAGAAGTCGATCCAGGCGAACCTGCGCGTGGTCGCGGCCACGAAAGTGGATCTGGAGGAACACGCCAAGGCGGGAAAGTTCCGCGAAGACCTGATGTACCGGCTTAGCGTGCTGGTCATTTCCCTGGCCCCGCTGCGGGAGCGCAAGGAGGATATTCCGCACCTGGCAGGCCACTTCCTGGGCCTGATCGGGTTGGAGCACGGCAAGGAACCGAAGACGCTCTCCCCGGCCGCGCTCGAACGACTCATGGCCCACGCTTGGCCGGGCAACGTCCGCGAACTGCGTCATGCGATGGAATATGCCATGGCCGTGACGAAAGGCCCGGTCATCGAGCCCGAAGACCTGCCGGTCAAGGTCAAGCCCGGCGCCAGCGGCAGCAGGCCCTATGCGCTCAAGCTCGCGGACCGGGAGACCTTGGACCTGAGGGCGGCGCAGCAGGATTTCGAGCAGGACCTGATCCAGTGGGCGCTGGACAAGGCAGGCGGCAACCAAGTCAAGGCGGCGCAAATCCTCGGCGTGCCGCGCTCCACGCTTCAGTCCAAACTGAACGAGAAGTAAGGGGGAGCTGGAATGGCCGTGCGCGTCGAGTTGCGGCGCGGGATTTGCTATTCCTTATGGGTGCGAACTTGGCGAGGACCGCACCCGTGAGACTGCTAATCGTGGATTCGGACGAGCGCAGCAACCAGACGCTAATTCAGTTGCTGAAGGACGCAGGGCATGAACCCCTGTTGTGTGGCAGCGTTGCCGAAGCATCAGCGATCTTGCAGGCGGACCATGTGGGTGCGTGCGTGATCGACTGCCAAGTGCCGGGATTCAACTGGGCGGCTCTGGTACGGGAATTTCGCGATCGGCACCCAGGCCAGGCCGTGGTGCTGACGCATACGTTCTGGAGTCAGGCCGATCGCCAGGCAGCATGGGAGGCGGGATCGAACGCGTTGTTGACGAAGCCCTATGCGATCGATGATTTGTTGAAGCAACTGTCCTGAAGGCTTACAGGTCGCGCGCGTCGCGCAGACTCTCGAAGTTTTCGATAAAAGCCCAGAGCAGATCCTCGGCGGAGACGATCCCGATCAGTCTCCCGTCATCGAGCACCGGCAGGGCGCCGATCTTCTCGCGCACGAGGAGTTCGCCGGCCTCGCGGATCGTCGCTTCAGGCGCGACGACGATGGGTTTGCGGCCCATGATCTCGCGGACCTCGGTCTCCAGGAGGCTTGCGCCGTAGGCGCTGAGCCGCGTTCGAGCTGCTCGCGCGCCGGGAGGAAGCGCCGCACGTCGCGGTCGGAGACGATCCCGACGAGCTTGCCGCGTTCGACGACGGGAATGTGGCGGATGCGGTGTTCCCGCATCAGTTCGAAAGCGTCCACGACGCGCGCCCCCGGCGCCACGATCCGGAGGTCGCGGGTCATCCACTTGGCGACGGACCATATATTGGCGGTCATGAAATCGCTCCTGGGAACATGGCCTATGGCGCGGCGAGCGCCGGCTCCATTTCCTTCCGGCGGCATACGGATTGATACGTCCGCATGAACGCATCGAAGGAGATGTCGTTGGCGCGCGCGCCCTTGGCCGGCCGCGCCGCCAAGGCGATGTCGCTCAGCGAGAGCAGGCCCACGGGTTTGCCCTCCGTATCGAGGACGAGGAGCCGCCGCACGTTGTTCTCGCGCATGCACTCCAAGGCGTCCGTGACGTCGTCGTTTGGACCGCACGAGTACACCCTGCCCGTGCAAACCTCGCCCACGCTGATTTCTCCCGCCGGCCGGTACTTGGTGCTTGCCGCCATGCAGACGTCACGGTCCGTGAGGACGCCGACCGCCTTGCCATCGCCGCGCACGACCGGAAGGATGCCGCAGTCGGCCTCCCACATCATCCACCCGGCTGAAGCGATGCTCGTGCTTGGCGTGCAGGACTTGACCTCGTTCGTTGCGATGTCGCGAACTTTCATGACATCCCCTCTCTCGGTTGTCCGGTTGTTGCTTTACCTCATTGGGATGGGGCGGCGGGATGCGATCCCGCCGCCGCGAGTTTCGACACGCGAGCCTTCAGGTCACCTTGACCGCGGTCCGCTTGGCCTTCCCGGACTCGGACTTCGGCAGCTTCAGGTCCAGGATGCCGTCCCTGAAGGTGGCCTCGGCCCGTTCGCCAACCACCTCGCTGGGCAGCAGCACCGAGCGGGCGAAGGAGCCGTAGCTGCACTCCTTGTAGAGGTAGTCCTTCTTCTTCTCTTCCTTCGACGACTTCTTCTCGCCGTGGATGAAGAGGCGATCGCCCTCGATCTCGACCTTCAGGTCGTCCTTGCCCACCCCGGGCAGTTCCGCGCGGACGTGGATCTGCTTCTCGTCCTCGTCCATGTCCAGCGCGGGTCCGCCGTTGGACCAGAACGCCGTCGGCAGGGCCGCTTCCTCGCTGAAGAAGCGTGCCGGCAGCCAGCGGTGAAAAGCCTGGTCGATGTCCTCGCGCAGGCTTTCGAAGATGTCCTTTCCTTTGCCACGAGCCAGAGCGCCCATGATGGAGTCCTCCATGCCGATGGTTGTCGCCGCCTCCAAGCAGGCCCCGTGCCCTATCGGTTGGAAGAGGCGCGTGATGGCATCTAACGCAAGAGGCGGTCCAACGGAGGCCATGGTTCCTTCGATGCTACTTCCATGGAGCGCCCCCTGGCCGCAAGCGCTTGCCTGCCTGGACCTTGGAAGGTCACGCGCCCTGAACTCCAGGAATCGTTTTCCAGGTTCGGCCCGGTGGAGCGTTGCCCCCGTTTGCCGAGGCTTCGGCCAAGGCAGACGACAATTCGGCAAGCGGCAAGAAGCTCTCCTTCGGGAATCGGCCTAACCCAAGACATATACGGGAGTTCGCGAAAAACTCCGTTTGAGGTCCTGTTGGCTTAAGCCTTGCTTTTCTTGTGAATCGACTTCCCGATGAGTCGTATCTCATCACGCGATGGGTTTCCTATGAGCGGGAGGGCGCGATGGCACGGATTCTCTTCGTAGATGACAACCGGCGCCTGCTCGAACTCTACGCACAGGAGTTCAGCGACGACGGGTACGACGTTCGTGTAGCCCACAACGGCCAGGAAGCGCTTGAGGCCGTGAAGTCGTCCCGGCCCGACTTGGTGGTGGTGGATATCCGCATGCCCGGCATGGACGGGATCGAGTTGGTGAACCGGATCCTGAGCCGGGACCGCCGCATGCCGGTCATCATTCATACGGCCTACTCGCTTTACAAAGACAATTTCATGACTTGGTGCGCCGACGCCTACGTCGTCAAGTCGGGCGACTTGACGGAACTGAAGCAGACCGTGGCGCGCATTCTGACGGAGCACGGCGGTCAAGACGATGAGCGACTTGTAGTGAATTCTCCGTTATGGAACAGGAGTGTTTGCTCATGATCACGGAAGCCGAACGCCAATTGGGAATGCCGCACGTTCGCGAGGCGTGGCGCGAATGGCCCAGCCGGCGGCGCGGCCCAGCGCCGGTCGACTTGAGCGACGTGGTGGACGAGGTGCTCCTGATCGCGGCCCCCCTAGCTCGGGACGGCATGCGATTCAGCGTGACACTTGCCATGGAAACGCTGCCGGTCGAGATGGACTACAAGCTCCTGGCGCATGTCGTGTTTGATCTAATGAGATTCGTGGAGGCCCATGCGCTGAATTCCGGGGGCGGGCACTGGCGGACCGTGAAGGTCTCCACCTATCGGAAAAGAGGGCCGTATTGCCGCGAGGGAGTCATGGAATTGCGCGCCGTGGGCCGCACATGTAACGATGGGGCCGTAGAGGACGGCGAGGCCATGCACGAAGCCACGTTTCGCGCCATCGCCGACCTGGTCGAACGTCGGGGCGGTTGCGTCGAATTCCGTCGCGATGCCGAGTGGGGTACGAGCGGTATTCGCGTGATGCTGGGGCTTCCGCTCCAAGAGTGAACATCGAGGATTTTGAGGGATGGACACGCAAGGACGTCGCCATGACCAAGCCCGGAGCCTTTATTCGATGGCTGGACGAACTGCGTCTCTCCGACCTGCCACTCGTAGGGGGCAAGAACGCATCCTTGGGCGAAATGCTGCGCCAACTCAAGGAAAAGGGCATCCGAGTACCTGATGGATTTGCTACCACGGCGGGCGCCTATTGGAACTTCCTCGACGAGGCCGGTTTGCGGGCGCGAATTGGTGCGGAGTTGAAGGCGTTGGCCGAAGGCCGCGCGGAGCTGGCCCATGTCGGTGAAGCCATCCGACAGACGATCCTGGCTGCGCCATTACCTGCACGATTGGTTAAGGATCTCGGCACGGCCTACCGGGACCTCGGCAGTCGTTGCGGCGTGGTGGAGCCCGACGTCGCGGTGCGTAGCAGCGCGACCGCGGAGGACCTGCCCGACGCGAGCTTCGCGGGGCAGCAGGAGACTTTCTTGAACGTGCGGGGCGAACGGGCGCTGCTCGAGGCCTGCCGCTGCTGTTACGCTTCGCTCTTCACCGACCGCGCCATCTCCTACCGCGCGGCCAAGGGCTTCGACCATCTCAAGGTGGCGCTCTCCATCGGCATTCAGAAGATGGTGCGCAGCGACTTGGCCTCGGCCGGCGTGATGTTCACTCTCGATACCGAATCGGGATTCCCGCGCGTGGTGGTAATCAACGCGGCCTGGGGGCTGGGCGAGAACGTCGTCAAGGGCACGGTCACGCCCGATTCCTACGAAGTCTTCAAGCCGCTTTTGCGGGACCCCGCGAAGCGCCCGCTCATCGACAAGAAGCTGGGCACGAAGTCCAAGCGCCTCGTCTACGCCTCGGGCGGGACCGGGCGCACCGTGAACGAGGATACGCCCGAGAAGCTCCAGCGTGCCTGGGTCCTGGACGACGACGAAATCCTCAACTTGGCGCGCTGGGCCTGCGTCATCGAGGACCACTACGGCAAGCCCATGGACATCGAATGGGCCAAGGACGGCCTGACGAACGAGCTGTTCATCGTCCAAGCCAGGCCGGAGACGGTGCAATCCCGGTCGAGCGGGGCGGCGCTGAAGAACTACAAGCTGGGCAAACGAGGGAAGGTACTGCTTAGCGGAGTGGCCATTGGCGAGGCCATCGCCGCGGGGAAGATCTGCCGCGTACTCGAGGTTCGGGACATCGCGCGCGTCGAGCCGGGGAGCATCCTGGTCACCGAGATGACCGACCCCGATTGGGTGCCCATCATGAAGAAGGTCGCCGGGATCGTTACCGATTACGGCGGCCGCACCTGCCACGCGGCGATCGTGAGCCGCGAACTGGGGATCCCGGCGCTCGTCGGCACGGGGCACGGGACGCACGTGCTCCGGTCCGGCGCGGAGGTGACGCTCAGTTGCGCGGAAGGCGAGGAAGGCCGCGTGTACGAGGGCAGACTGCCCTTCGAAGCCACGGAACTGGACGCCGCCGCGCTGCCCGAGACGCGTACCGCGATCATGCTTAACTTGGCCAGCCCGGACGAGGCCTTCCGCTGGTGGCGCCTGCCCGCGCGCGGCATCGGCCTGGCGCGCATGGAGTTTATCGTCAACAACCACATCAAGATCCATCCCATGGCTCTGGTGCGGTTCGACGCGGTCCAGGACGAGGCCGCGCGGCTGGAGATCCTGGAACTGACGCGCGGGTACGACGACAAGCCGGCGTATTTCGTCGAGCGCCTGGCGCGCGGCATCGCCAAGCTGGCCGCCTGCCAGCACCCGCATCCCGTGATCGTGCGCATGAGCGACTTCAAGACCAACGAGTACGCGAATCTGATCGGCGGCGCGGGCTTCGAGCCGGCGGAAGAGAACCCCATGCTCGGCTTTCGCGGCGCCAGCCGCTACTACAGCGAGCGCTACCGCGAGGGCTTTGCGCTCGAATGCCGCGCGCTGCTTCGGGTACGCGACGAAATGGGCTTCGACAACGTCAAGCCGATGATTCCGTTCTGCCGTACACTCGAGGAAGCCGACCGGGTCCTGGCCGAGCTGGCAAAGCACGGCCTGAAACGCGGCCGGGACGGACTTGAGGTTTACGTGATGTGCGAGATTCCCAGCAACGTGATCCTCGCCAGGGAATTCGCCGAGCGCTTCGACGGTTTCTCCATCGGCAGCAACGACCTGACGCAATTGATCCTGGGCGTGGATCGCGACAGCGCGGAGCTGGCCTACCTGTTCGACGAACGGAATCCCGCGGTCAAGAAGATGATCCGGCAGGTCATCGAAACGGCGCATGCCGAGGGTGTAAAGGTCGGTATCTGCGGCCAGGCGCCCAGCGACTACCCCGACTTCGCGGCCTTCCTGGTCGAATGCGGCATCGATTCGATCTCATTAAACCCCGACAGCGTGCTCCAAGCCACGCGCCGCGTCGCGGAAATGGAACGCCGGCTGGGCCGCTGAACGGCGGATGGTCAATCGGCGGCGGCGGGTTCCCGCGCCTGTTGGGCGACTCCGGGAAGGGCTTCCCGAAGTACATCATGGACGGTATCGACTTCGACAAACGTCATTTCGGCGCGCACCTGTTCGGGCAGGTTTTTCAGATCCTTCGCGTTCTCCCGCGGCAGGATCACCCGGCGTAGTCCGGCGCGGTGCGCGGCGAGGACTTTTTCCCGGATGCCGCCCACGGGCAGCACCAGTCCGGCCAAGGTGATTTCGCCGGTCATGGCCACGTCCTTGGCCACGGGCCGATTCGCGTAAAGCGAGGCCAGCACGCTGGCCATCGCCACGCCGGCGCTGGGGCCGTCCTTGGGCACGGCGCCCGAAGGCACGTGGATGTGCACGCCATCGCGCCGGAACTTCTCGAGTGGAAGGCCCAATTCGTCCGCGTGGGACCAGAGGTAGCTCTGAGCCGCCTTGGCGGATTCGCGCATGACCTTGCCGAGGGAGCCGGTCAGCCGCAGCCGCGGCCGCCCCGGGAGGCGCGTGGCCTCCACGTACAGCACTTCGCCGCCGAATTCCGTCCAGGCCAGGCCCGTGGCGACGCCCGGCGGCAGGACGCCGCGGGCGCGTTCGCGCGAGTAGCGTTCGGCGCCCAAATACTCGGGAACCTGCGCCGCGGAGACTTCGACGGGTTCGGCCTTGCCTTCCGCGAAACGGCGGGCCAGCTTGCGCGCAATCGTGCCGACAGCCCGTTCGAGCTCCCGGACCCCGGCCTCGCGCGTGTAGCGGTTGACGATCCGTTTCAATGCTTCGTCCGGGATCGTTGCTTGTTCGGTCTTCAGGCCCGCTTCGGCGAGTCGGCGCGGGACGATGTAGCGCTGGGCGATGGCGACCTTTTCCTCGGGGCTGTATCCGGAAAGCCGTAGCACCTCCATGCGGTCCAACAGCGGCGCGGGAATCGAGTCCAGCGTGTTCGCGGTCGCGATGAAGAAGACCTTCGAGAGGTCGAAAGGCAGGTCCAGGTAATTGTCGTGGAACGACCCGTTCTGCGCGGGGTCCAGGATCTCGAGGAGCGCCGAGGCGGGATCGCCGCGGAAGTCCCGGCCGAGCTTGTCCACTTCGTCCAGCATCAGGAGGGGATTGTTGACGCCGGCGCGCCGGATCGCCTGCAGGATGCGGCCGGGCATGGCGCCGATGTAGGTGCGCCGGTGGCCGCGCAGTTCGGCCTCGTCGTGCAGGCCTCCCAGGCTCATGCGCTCGAACTTGCGGCCGAGGGCCCGGGCGATCGACTGCCCCAGCGAGGTTTTGCCGACGCCGGGCGGCCCCACCAGGCAGAGGATGGGCGCGTGGGCGCCGGGATTCAGCTTCATCACCGCCAAGTGTTCGAGGATGCGCTGCTTGACGTCGTCGAGATCGTAGTGGTCCTCGTCCAGGACGGCGCGAGCCGCGGTCAAGTCAAGGGCATCCCGCGTGCCGTGCCGCCAGGGCAGTTCCGCGACGAGTTCGACGTAGCCGCGCGTGATCTGGTAATCGGGCGCCGCGGCGGGGAGACGCGCCAAGCGGTCCAGCTCGCGCTCCGCTTCCTTGCGGACCGCCTCCGGCAGGTCGGCCTCCTCGATGCGCTTGCGCAGCAGCTCCAGGTCGGCGGCTTCCGGCTTGCTTTCACCCAGTTCCTCCTGGATGGCGCGGAGCTGCTGGCGGAGCATGTACTCCCGCTGTTCCTTGGACATCTCGGTCGCCGCGTGGCTCGCGATCTTCTGGCGCAGTTCGAGGACCTGGACCTCGTGCGCGAGAAAGGCGTGGGCGAGTTCCAGCGCTTCGAGGTTGGACGCGGCTTCCAAGACTCTCTGCGCTTTTTCCGCGCCCAGGTTCAGCATCGAACTCGTCAGGTAGGCCAAGCCCGCCGGATCGCGCTCTGATCCGACGATGGACTCCAAACTGCGGGGCTGTTCGGGCTGGACGATATGGAGGGCGCGCTGGCCCAGTTCCAGCACGCTCTGAAAGAGCGCTTCCACCTCCACGCCTTCGCCGGCTGGGGCCGGCAACGCCTCTATCTCGGCCTGAAGGTAAGGCGCCGACGTATCGTAGCGGACGACCTTCACGCGCTCGACGCCCTGCACGAGCAGTTCGAGTGTGCCTTCGGAACGTGACATCCTCCTGATCACGGCCCGAGTTCCAACGCCGAAAAGGTCGTCGGGGCCGGGATCTTCCCTCTGGCCGTCCTTCTGCGCCACGATTAAGAGCGTCTTCTCTTCGCCGGCCAACGCGGCGTTGGCCGCCGCGACCGAAGCCTCCCGACCAACCGAGAGCGGCATGAGCAGGTCTGGATACAGCACGGCGTTCCGGATGGGCAGCACGGGCAGCAGCGCCTTGCGCAGGGACTCACTTCTCTTTTTCGTGATTTCCGAGTTTTCAGCCATGGTCAACTCCGCGTTCTGAGCCGAACTACCAGCATCCCATTGCAGAAAGTCGCCGTAAGGCACGCGCGGTCCAGGTCGTCCGGGAATTCGATGCGGCGCTCGAAACGACTGTAAGCGATTTCGACCAGATAGGCGGTCAGGCCCTGCCCCGTCTGCATGTCGCGGCGGACGCCTGAAACGATCAGTGCGTGGCCTGCAGCGCGAACCGTAACGTCTTCGGTTTTCACACCCGCCAAGTCGAATTTCACGAGCCATCCATCTTGCGTACGGTAAACGTCCGCGGCCGGTTGCCACGGCCCGCGCGAGACACCACGTTCCAGAAACGGAAAGCCCAAGAGGTCGATGCGATAGGACATGCTTTGGCCTCTCTGCAAGAGCCACGGCGGACACGTGAAGCAAAGTCCATGCCGTGCCGGCCTGCCCGAGCAGCGGACCCCAAGAATCTCCTAATCTAATGCCCACCTTCTTGTTGCAGCCCAAAGCTCGTGACGCCGCTGCCGGATGCTCGGCAGACGCCCATGACAAACCGGCACTCGAAGGGGTCATTAAGACTCAAGCGGCCCCCTAACTCAGCAATCCGGCCCGACATCCCGGTTATGCGCGGCGATTGCGGCGCTCCCGGGCGATTGGTATCGCAGTTGCAAATCGGATAAGCGCCCTCGAAGGGGGTTCGATTGCGGTCTGGAGCGCGAAATCGATGGGGTGTTGCGGAGCATGGGAAAGGACGGGGCGAACGTGCAGCGCCTGCCCGCTCATCTCGCAAGCGGAAGAAGCCCGCGAGACGGGTCGCGATTCCGCGCCGCCGCCCAGTATGCCGAACCTTCTGGCGGAAAGGAGCCTGGACATGAGACTGCAAGAGATCATGCGGACCAACGTCGAGAGGGTCGAGGCGGAACGTCCGCTGGAAGAGGCCTGGACGCTCTTCAAGTGCCGGAACATTCACCATCTCGCGGTCACGCGCCAAGGGGCGTTCGTCGGCATTCTTTCGGAACGCGATTGCGGCGGCCGGCGCGGCGCACAGCTCGACAAGGGCAACCGGGTCGCGGACGTGATGACGACGAGCGTCGTGACCGCGACGCCCGATACGACCGTGCGGCGGGCGGCCAATCTGCTGCGGGGGCATGCCGTGGGTTGTCTGCCCGTGGTCGAAAAGGGCAAGCTGAAGGGCATCGTCACCTTCACCGACCTGCTGGAACTGCTGGGGCGCGGCGCCATCGTGCCGCCGCGTTCCTCCGAGCGCCAGAGCGTTCGCTACCTCCATGCTCGCAAGAAGCCCTTGCCGCGGGTTCGTTCCGCCTGAGCGTGGGATCGATCCGGCGCGGCAGGAAAGGGAAGACTCGGAGAAAGATTTTCGATCTGGCGCAGGAGTCCCTGAAACTCGAGACCGAAGGCGAGAAGTTCCTCGCGTACCTGGGGCTCAAAGCGTGGCCGTTCCCCATTCCGACGGTCAGGCGTGAAAACGGCTGGGCCTTCGATACCGCTGCCGACAAGGAAGAGATCCTCAACCGGCGTATTGGACGCAACGAACCGCGTGTCATCGACTTCATGCGCGCATGCCCCGAGGCCCAACGGCGGCATGCTTCCGTGGATCGATCCGGATACAAGGTCTTGAGTACGCCAAGAAGCTGATCAGTTCGAAGGGCGCGCGGGACGGACTCTATCGGCCCGTGGGCGAAGACATGCAGGCTGAACCCAGTCCCTTGGCGCCGACGATCGTGGAATACGGCCCGCGGACTAAGGCGCTTCGGGGGCCATGACCTTCATGGTCAGTCGCCAAGGCGTCGTCTACCAGAAGGATCTGGGACGCGACACGGACAAGCTCTCGCAGAGGACGGAGCGTTACGATCCGGATGCGGACTGGAGGAGGTCGATTCCGGCGGGGAATGACCTTCGCCCGCCTGGATCTGCCGCGTTGACCGGAAAGGCCAATTGCCATGATTCGACTTAAGCGCATCCTCGTGTCCACGGACTTTTCCGATGCGGCGGCCAAGGCGCTGCCGTATGCATCGAGTCTTGCCCGAGAGTATGGCGCGGAATTGCATGTGGTCCACGTGGTGGAGGACAGCCTCTACTACGCTCAATTCGTCTATAGCGGCGCGCCTTGCGATCCCGAGATGGTCATTGGCGGCCTAGTCGAGGATCGCAAAAAGCAGCTCGAGGCGTTACGCGCCTCCTTGCCGCCGGAACTGCGCGTGACGACCCACCTGCGGCGCGGCGTGGTGGCGGATGAGATCATCGCGACTGCGGCCGCGGTGGACGTCGACCTCGTAGTCATCGCCACGCACGGCCGCACGGGGTTCTCGCACCTGTTCTTCGGATCCGTTGCCGAGCGAGTGGTTCGCCTTTGCCCGTGTCCCGTGTTGACGGTGCGCGAGAAGACCCACGGGATACTTCAGATGCCCGCGAAGCCAGGCGGTTGAATTCGCATCAGCCCGCCAAGACAAGTCAGGCTGCCAGGCGCTCCGATCCGGGACAAAATGTCCGGCGCATGGGATCGGTTGCTTTCGCCGCGCGGTATCGAGCGCCCGGCCCCCGGTCAAAATACATGCCGGGGCGGCGGGGCTTTCGCGTATACTGGCGCGCTCGGTATCCAACCCCCAGGAACCCGCCCTGCGGACGCGGACGTTATGCCCCCATCCGGATCGCCAGCCACGATCGGCCAGTTCCAGCTTCTCGAGAAGATCGGCGAAGGCGGGATGGGCGCCGTTTACAAGGCGCGCCAGGCGAACCTGGACCGCATCGTGGCGCTGAAGGTGCTGCCGCGGAACCTGGCGGCCGACCGGCAGTTCGTGGACCGCTTCCTGCGCGAGGCGCGCGCGACGGCGAAGCTGAATCATCCGCACATCGTCGCGGGCATCGACGTGGGCGAGGCCGGCGGCGTGTATTACTTCGCGATGGAGTACATCGAAGGTGAGAACCTGGGCCAGCGCATCGACCGCGAGAAGCGGCTGGCCGAACGGGAAGCGCTGGAACTCGGCGTGGCCGTAGCATCGGCGCTGAGCCACGCGCACAAGGCCGGGATCCTGCACCGCGACGTGAAACCCGAGAACATCATCCTCTCGTCGGACGGCCCCAAGCTCGCGGACCTGGGCTTGGCCAAGGGCACCGCCACGGAGAACACCGCGCTGACGCAGACCCATATGGTGGTGGGCTCGCCGAACTACATTTCGCCCGAACAGGCCAGCGGGGCGCGGGACCTGGACGGGCGGACCGACGTCTACTCGCTGGGCTGCACGCTCTACCATGCCGTAGCGGGGCGCACCCCGTTCGAAGGGGCGACCGCAGCGGTGCTGATGGCCAAGCACCTGACCGAGCGGATGCCGCACCCGCAGGATCTCAATCCGGGCCTGAGCGACGGGTTCTGCGCGGTCCTGGCGCGGATGGTCGCGCGAGACCGGGAACACCGCCACGCCGGCGCGGAGGCGTGTTGGGCCGACCTGGAGGCGTGCCTGAACGGGCAGGCTCCGTTGACGCCGCCGCTGCGCGGGGACCTGTCCAATTTCCTGCCTCGGGAGCGCAAACGCGGCAACCGGCAGGGTCGCGACGCCTCGGACGCGGCGATTCGGCGCGTCTCGCGGGTCTCGGAGCGCGAGCCGCGGCGGGAGCCGTCGCGCCGGGCATCCTTCGGCGCGGCGCCGTACCTGCTCGTGCCGGCGCTGGCGGGGCTGGCGCTGGTGGTCGGGGTGCTGGTGGGCCGTTCGGGCGGCGAGCCTTCCGCACCAAAGGACGGGCCGTCGAAGCCCGCGCGCAAGTCGGAGCCGGTTGCCGCCGCGCCACGGGAGCCGGTCGCGGCCTCGAAGACGGAAGCGGCGGAACTCGCCAAGGTCGCGCTTGACGCGATCCGCAACGGGCCGCCTGTGGCCTTGCCTGCGCCCGAACCGAAGCCCGAGGTGGCGGTGACGGGGCAACTGACGCGCGCGAAGGTCCGCCTGCTGCCGGCGCCGGGCGCGAAGAAGGGCGACTGGCCGGGCTACCGCGGCTCGTGCGGGGACGGCGCGCAGGAATCCGGCGCGCTGGCCGGACGCTGGCCTGACGGCGGGCTGGCCCTGGCCTGGTCCGCGGACGCGCCGCTCGAGACCTGGACCGAAAAGCCCGACGGCCCGACCGGGCCGGCTGTCGCGGGCGGCGTCGCCGTGGCGGAGGATCGCGCCGTCCTGTTGGGGCGCGAAGGCGGGAGCGATTACGTCTGCTGCTTTGACCTGGCGTCGGGGCGGAGGCTCTGGAGCAAAAACTGGAATGCCCCGGGCAGCCTGCGCTACAGCGCCAATCCACGCGCGACGCCGTCGATCTCCGCGGGGCGCGTCTTCGCGCTCTCGGCGTTCGGCTGGCTCGCCTGCTGGGATCTGGAGAGCGGCAAGCCGCTGTGGAAGATCAACCTGCCGCGCGATCTCAAGGGCCAGATCCCCGAGTTCGGCTATTCCGCCTCGCCGCTGGTCTGCGATAACCTCCTGATTGCACAGCCGGGGGGGCAAGGGACGTCCGTGGCGGCGTTCGATCCGGCCACCGGCAAGCCGGTCTGGACGGTTCGGTCGGATGCCGCCGCGTACGCGACGCCGCTGCGCCTGGAGGTCGACGGCGAGGCGCAGGTGCTGGCGTGGACCAGCCAGGGGCTGGCCGCGCTGGCGCTCAAGGACGGCGCGGAACGCTGGACCGGCACCTGGGCGGATCCGCTGAGCACCGGCGCGCCGCTCTGGGGCGACGGCTGCGTTTTCCTGTCATCGCCTGCAAAGGGCGGCTCGGTGTTGGACCTCTTTTCGGCGCGGGGTTCGTGGACCACGCGCGTGCGCTGGCTGAAAGACGAGATGCGCACGCAGACGACCTCGGGCCTGGCCTGGAACGACAGCTTCTTCATTCACGCGCCGCCGCAGCACCTTCAATGCGTGGACGCGAAGTCGGGCGAGGCGCGCTGGAGCCGCGGCGGGTACGGCTTCCAGTGCGGGCTGATCCGCTCGGGCGATCGCATCCTGGTGCTGCTCCAGGACGGCGAAGTCGAGCTGATCGAGGCCAGCGCCGAGGCATACAAGCCGCTGCACCGGTTCAAGGCCTGCGAGCCGACCTGGGTGCATCCGGCCATCGCCGGGGGCCGGCTCCTGGTGCGCGACAACCGGAAGGTGTACTGCTACACGCTGCCCTGAGTACCGCGCCGCGGAAGTTCCTGACCCATTGCTTGGTCCTTTTGGCCCGGCTCTTCGTTGCGCCTCGGCCACAGATCTTCGTCCCGATATGCTCCCTCAGCGCGCCTCGACCCGGACCCAAATGCCTGGCGCTTTGGGCCAGTTACTTCTGCGGCACGGTACTGAGTTTTTTGCCTGCTCCAAGCGCCCGGCCCCAGCGGGCGAGGCCCGCCGGGGCTGGAGTACGCCGCCGATGCCGGAGGCGCCCTACAGGGCCGTGGTCTCGCCCTTGAGCAGCGCCTCGGCCTCCTCCTTTCCCGCGCCCAGGTTGGGAATCAGCATCGGCACCCGCTTGCGGTAGGCGCGATAGGCCGCGCCGTGGAAGGCCTCCAGGTCGCGTTCCTCGACCCGGATCGCCATCAGGATGTAGGCGCTCATGCCGAGCGCGAAGACCAAGTGCGCCACGCTCATGGTCGGCGTCGCCCAGAAGGCCATCAGCCAGGCCACGTAGAGCGGATGCCGGACGTACTTGTAGGGGCCCGGGACCCCGAAGCGCAGGGGCGTGTAGGGCTTGCCGCGGAGATGCAGCCAGGCCTGGCGCAGCCCGAACAGATCGAAGTGGTTGATGAAGAAACTCGCCGCGGGCACGCCCAGCCACCCCGCGCAAGCCACCGTGTCAAGCAACCCCTTCAAGCCCGGGTCTTCGACGCTCCAGACCGTTCCGCCCAGCGGCCGCCACTGCCAGAAGAGCAGCGCCAGCGCGACGCAGCTCAGCAGCACGTAGGTCGCGCGCTCGATGGGCTCGGGAACCATCCGCGTCCACCAACGCTTGAAGGCGGGGCGCGCCATCCCGGAATGCTGAAGGGCGAAGACCCCGATCAGGCCCGCGTCGATCGCCAGCGCCAGCCACCACGGATCAATCGCGGCGCCGTCGAGCGGATTGGCGACGTATATTCCGCTCACGAAGCCGATCGTATACAGGTACGTGGCCAGGAAAGCGCCGTATGCGAGCAGCGCATAGGCCATGTATGTCACGCGCTTGAACATGCGAACCTCCTCTTATTTGATGCAGGCTACCGGCAGGCCGCCGGCGCCCCAATCCCATGAGGATCGGGTGAAGGCACGGCGCGTGCCAGTTCGAGCCTGATTTCTAAGTCAAGGAGGGGTAACAAGTTCTCGGATGATTTGGCTTGGGCGAGCGTGACGAGATTTCGGGAGTTGCGAGATTTCGCTGCCGGCGTCGCGAGAATTCGCGAGTTCAGCGCGGCTTCTCGATGCCCAGGGCCTTGATGCGGGAACTGAGCGTGGAGGGCTTCATGCCCAGGAGCTTCGCCGCGCCGTCGTCGCCGGCGACCTTCCACTCGCAGGCTTCCAGGGCGCGGACGAGGTTGCGCCGTTCCAATTGCTGGAGTTCGGAGACGGTGCGGATGCCGGAATCTCCGGCGGGTGCGGGCGGCGCGAAGGCGGCCGCCGCCGGGGGCAACTCGGGGAGCGCGCGGTCGAGGTCGAGGCGCCCGTCGCGGGCGATGATCACGGCGCGCTCGATGACGTTCTCCAGTTCCCGCACGTTGCCGGGCCAGGCGTAGGCCTTGAGGCGGGCGGCGTCGGCCTCGGTGAGGGGCGCGAGGCTCCGGCCGTTGCGCTGCGCGAAGCGTTCGAGGAAGGCGCCGGCGAGGAGCGGGATGTCCTCGACGCGTTCGCGCAGGGGCGGCACGCGGATGGGGAAGACGTTGAGGCGATAGTAGAGGTCCTCGCGGAAGCGCCCTTCGCGGGCTTCTTCCTTCAGGTCGCGGTGCGTGGCGGCGACGACGCGGACGTCGCGCCGCTTCACGCCACCGTGAAGAAGACCGGCCGGCGCTACCTGATCGAGGACGAGAACAGCGAAAAGGGCGTCTACGTGAACGGGCGCAAGGTGGATAAATGGGTCCTGCAGCCCGGGGACACCGTCTCGATCGGCGAGACCGTGCTGCGCTACAACGAGAAGGACCGCAATTGAAGCGGAAAGCGCTCGCGTGAAATAGCCCGCTAGGCCAGGAGCCTTAAGCCATGCCCAGGCCCGGATATTACGTCTGTCCCCAGTGCGGCCAGGAAGGGGCGCCGCAGCCGCCTCACAGCACGTGCCCGCACTGCGGCGCGGCGGGATTGGGAACCTCGCCGCAGCCCATGCCCGTGGGATCCCTGCCGGCCGCGACGCAGAGCTTTCCAGAACGGATGAAGGCGAACAAGGCGCTGGCCGGGCGAATCTGTCCGGGCTGCCAGGCCGAGGTCGAACTGGGCCAGGAGGTCTGGAACTGCCCGCAATGCCAGAACACGATGCACCAGGCCTGCCACGAGGCCGGAGGCGCGTGCCTGAATCCGAATTGCACGTCCGCGCTGCAACTCGCCGGCGGCGCGCCGGCCGCGCCGCAGGCCCCGGCGGCGGCGCCCGCAGGCCAGACCAAACCCTGCCCCTACTGCAGTGAGCCGATCCCGCAGGACGCCCGCAAATGCCGATTCTGCGGGGAAGTCCTGGACAAGGCCGGCCGGCTGCGGCAGCAGCGCATGAAGAAGCAGTTCGCCGAGGACGAGAACCTGTCCGTGGCGGAGATTCTTTTCGGCATCCTGTGCGGCCTGATCGCCTGCATCTTCGGGATCGTCTGGATGCTTCAGGGCAAAAAAGAAGGGCGGCAAGCTGATCCTGGTGGTGATCATCACTCAACTCGTCTTCCTGGCCATTCGATTGGCGGCGGGCGCGCACTGAGCGGCGGAGCAGACCATGTCCGAAACGGAATCTCAGGCCGCGCCGTTCCCGGCGCCGCCGGTCCTCAAGGCCGGCGCGGAACTGGCCGGGCAGCTCTGCTCGATCTGCCAGACGACGGTCATCGCCGGCGAGTCGGTTGTCGCCTGCCCCTGCTGCGCGCTGCCGTTCCACTCCGAGTGCTGGGACGAGAATCGCGGCTGCTCCGCCTACGGCTGCAAGGCCGCCCCGCCGACGATCAAGCCCAAGCAGGACGCGCAGCCGCTCTCTAACGCCTGGGGCGACGAGAAGCCGTGTCCCAAGTGCAACAAGAAGATCAAGGCCCAGGCGCTCAAGTGCCGGTTCTGCGGGGCCGTCTTCGGCAGTCGGGACGTGATCTCGAAGGAGGAATACGCCAGCCGCGAGTACGAGGGCAACGAGTACGCGGCGGCGCGCAACAAGGTGATGCTGCTGTTTTTCCTTTCCGTCGCGGGCTGCATCGCGCCGCTGGGCGTGATCCTGGTGGGGATCCTGATCTCGCACAAGGAGCTGATGGGGATTGACTACCGTCGCCTTTCGCCCACACTGAAGGCGCTGTTGTGGTGCGCCTTCGGCGTGGGTCTGAGTTTGATCCTGATGATGATCCTCCTGGCGGCCTTCGACTCCTGATGGAACCGCGCGCGCCCGAGCCCGCTGCCGCCGGCCTTTTTCAGGCCGGGAACACGTGCCCCTTCTGCCAGGAGAGCATCGTCGCGGGGCAGTTGATCGTGAATTGCCCGTCCTGCGGGAGCATCCACCACGAGACGTGCTGGGCGCACAAAAAGGGCTGTTCTTCGTACCATTGCGACCGGGCCGTGCGGATGGAGAGCCTGGACCGCCCCGCCGACATCGTGCTGACCGGCGAGGACGTGGCGCGCGCGCCGGCCGCGCCGCCGCGTCCGCGCCGGACGGCGGGCGCCGAGGCGGCCGCGCCGTTCCTGCCGCCGGCGCCGTTGCGCCACAGCCGGCTGGCCCTGGCGGCGGCGGTCGTCGCGGGCCTGAGCCTGGTGGGGATCGCCGGGGCGATAAAGGCGAGCGTGCCCACGGTCTCGGTGGGCATCGGCCTGGCCCTGCTGGCCGTCGTGCTGGGCGTCGTCTCCGTGCTGCGGATCAACAATCCTTCCAAGCGCCTCCACGGGCTGCCGGTGGCCTCGGCGGCGACGCTGCTGCCGATCGTGCTGACGGTGATCTACTTCGCGGCGCTCGCCTCGCAGCTCCAGCAGGACACGCGCCTGGTCCGGATGAACCAGAAGTTCTTCGAGAGCATGCCCACGGAGGAGCACCTCGAACGGATGCCCCAGCCGGTCCGTAACGCGATGCGCGCGAACGTGGTCGTGCGGCACGGGGGGTTCGCGGAGGCGCTGAGCTACGGTTCGGGAGTGATCCTGAAGCTGGGCGGGCACGTCGCCTTCATCCTGACCAACAAGCACGTGATCGGCGACGCCCAGTCGGGCGAGATCGAGGTGGTCTTCTACACCGGCGAGACGGGGAAGGCGGACATCCTGTGGACGGGCGCGGAGGGCGTGGACCTGGCGCTGCTGGCGTGCCCGGTCATCGCGCTGGAGAAGTACGCGCCGGTGCGCGTGGCCGAGGAAACGGTGGGCACGGGCGCCGAGGTCTTCGCGGTGGGCAATCCGATGGGCCTGAGTTGGACGTATACGCAGGGGACGATCTCGGGCCTGCGCAGGATGGAGGGCGGGCCGAACGGGGTCGAATTGTACCAGACCCAGACGCCGATCAATTCGGGCAACAGCGGCGGCGGGTTGTACACGCGCGAAGGCGTGCTGATCGGCGTCAACACGCTGACCGAGGACAAGCAGGTCGCCGAGGGGCTCAGCTTCGCCATCAGCACCGCCACGCTGCTCGAACAGCTCGACGCCGAGCAGCGCCAGCGCTGGCTCAGCCGACCCGAGGCGCCGGCGGGAAAGGAAGCGCCATGAGCGTGCGGCTGCGCCGGCTCAAGGCCGATTTCGAGAAGCTCAACTCCTTCTTCACGGCGGAGTCGCGCATCCGCATCAAGAAGACGCTCGGCAGCCCGCCCGAGAAGTACCAGTTCGAGTACCTGGTCACCGGCATGGAGAAGCGGCTCGACGGGAAACTGCAGGTCCGCAACAACTTTCTCATCGAGATTACCCTTACCGGAAGCTATCCGCGCATGGCGCCGCAGTGCCGCATGCTCACGCCGGTTTTTCATCCCAACATCGCGCCGCACGCGATCTGCATTGGGGACCACTGGGCGGCGGGCGAATCCCTGGCCAATCTCGTCGTGCGCATTGCCGAGATGCTGAGTTATCAGTCCTACAACGTGAAGAGCCCGCTCAACGGCGAGGCGGCGCAATGGGCCGAACAGAACCGCGAGAAGCTGCCGCTGGATACGTTCGATTACACCGCGCTGCTCTCGATCGGCGAGGCGGTCGGGCGGCGCGCGGACGGATCGGCGGTGGCCGGCGACACCTGCGCCAACTGCGGGCGTAAGGGCTCGCCCGAGGAGATGCGCGCCTGCGTCAACCTGCACGTGGCCTGTCCCCAGTGCGCGCACGCCTGCCCGGTCTGCGGGAGCCTGGGCTGCCTCAAGTGCAGCCTGGTCGCCTGCTCGCAATGCAAGCGCACGGTCTGCGCCAAATGCAGCTACCGTTGCGCTTCCTGCCAGCAGACGGTCTGCTCGGAGCACGCGGGGGCCTGCGCCGTCTGCCGCGAGGGGCGCTGCCAGGACTGCCTGGTCGCGTGCGCGGCCTGCGGCCAGAGCGCCTGCCTCGAGCACGTCAAGAAGGTCGCGTTCTCCGACGGGCGCCAGGACTATGCCTGCACGGGCTGCATCGGTCGGGCGGCGCGCGCCGGGACGGCCTGAATGTCCATCGCCGCCCGCGCGCTCAAGGCCCTGGGCGCGACGCTCCGCCACGACCCGCGCGTGCCGGACCGCTCGACGCAGCTCACGTTCATCGCGATCTTCGCCTTCTGCCTCGCTGCGCCGATCTTCTTCGGCTACGACCGCGAGCGCGGTACGCTGCGACTCTCCGGCACGGACTTGCCGCCCCTGTGCTACAGCCGCCGGCTCTTCGATGCCGATTGTCCCGGCTGCGGGATGGCGCGCGCCTTCGTCTGCGTGGCCCACGGCGAGGTGGGCGAATCGCTGCGTTGGCACCGCCTGGGCCTGGCGCTCTACGGCTTCTTCGCGGCGCAGTTGGCGTACCGGGTCTGGCTGCTGCGCCGCGGGGGCGACTCGGCCGCGCCCCGAGCGGGCAAGTGGCTGCATTACACGGGCTGGGTCCTGGTCGGCGCGTTGGTGGTGAACTGGTTGGCGGGGTTCGTGAGCGGGGCGGGGAATGGCAATCTGTGATCTGTAATCTGTAATCTGTGAACGGCTTTAGCCGTAGCGCCGGCGTCCCGCCGGCAGTATCGCCGCCGTCTCGGCGGCAATTGCGGGAATCGAGAGCATCCCGTCCGAAGGAGAGGGGAACGATGTGGGCCATGTCGGAATTCTTGCCTTCTCGGGTTCTCAGCCGCGAAGATGTTGTTGGAAGAAGAATTAGAGCGGTCTATTCGGAGTATGAACGGAACGAAGATTCGGAACTCGATTGTGTTTCTATCTACTTCATCCTCGATAATGGCATCTGTTTCACGATGCCGTTCGTGGGATGTCCTTGGGAGTCCACTCAGTTGCCCGCTGCGGCCCGAGCTATCGAGAATCTGGACATCCTTGGCGCATGCCTTGTTGGCGTCTTTATTGAGCGGCTAGAGCCCACGGAGCCGGCCTGGGACTTGGAGTCTGCCAAACTGCGAATCGAAGATGGTCGATGGGTGTGGGTTATGCCGGCGTCACCCTTTGGCACCGGAGGAGCAGGACTTTATGTTGATGCCGCGAGTCGATACATATTGGCCGAACAATTCGAATTTTGGGAGAGTTAGATCTCCTAAAGATACCGTTTGCAAGGTAATTCTGGTGAGCCATTTTGAATCCTGTTAAGCACTCCTGGCAACCGGTACGCTGGTGCTACAGCCGCAGGGTCTTCACCCACGCGAAGAGCTTCGCCTCCAATTCATCAAGCGTGAACTTGTTCTCGAAGACCGCGCGGAGGCTCGCCGCGGCGTCGGGGTCCTGCCCGTCGCGCAGCCGCGCGTAGAAGGCCTCGAGCTGCGCCTGCTGCTGGAGGTACTGCATCAGGTAGCGCGCGGTGGCGTAGTTGGCTCCGCTGCGCGCGCCGTAGAAGCTCGCCGCGTCCATCTTCAGCAGCTCGGCCAGCTTCGTCTGCTTGCCGTCTTCGAGGTCGCGGAGCAGCCCGCGGAGGCGCCAGTTGGTGACGCCCATGATTCGTCCCGAGGGGACTTTCTGGCTGGCCTCGTAGAGGCTGCCCAGGCCCTCGTTCAGCCACGCCGGCAAGTCCGGCCAGTCGGCCTCGGCCATCGCGTGGACCATCTCGTGAAGCAGCGTGCCGCCGCCGGTCCCGATGTTCATCACCATCGCGTTGTGCTTGCGGCTGTAGTACCCGTAAGGCGTCCCGGGGCGTTCCTTGAAGAGGCGCAGGTTCCAGTCGGTATAGCTCTCGGCGTCTTTGAACAGATAGACTTTCACCGGCTTGGCGCGGAAGGTCTTGAAGAGCTGCCGCTGGAGCCCCGCCGCGTAGACCTGGATGGTGGAGTCGAGGAAGAGCTGCGCGTCTTCGGCCTCGAGATCGGTTGCGACGACCCACGGCCCGATGGGCGAGATCAGGAAGCCGCCGCCGGCCAGGTCCCGCTTCAGCTCCGCGACGAGCCGCTCAACGGCCTCTTTCTCTGGCGCGCGCCACGGCGAACCGGCGTCCAGCGCGGCCTCTATCACCTTCGGGGCAAGCAGCGCTCGCGCCTGAGCCGACGACTCGGCAGCGCGCAGCCCAGTCCATGCCGTCATCCCGGCAACCAGCAACGCAAGGGTGCGCATCGCGACATTCCTCCCGGTTCCTTGCTTATATGACCGCTTGCTTAAGGTTTGTGCGCACGAAAATAGACGCACGCACGGGAATTTACTTCGCTGTTACACGGAGGCATTCTTCAGCGCGGGGTAGCGGCCATGGTTTCATGCGCTGAAAGCGAGTACCTGGAAGCGGAGTCCGCGGGTAGAATCGGCGCTTACACCCGGGAGTCAAAACATGGGACTTCAGATCACGGGCGCACAGGGGAAGGCGCTGCAGGGCCGCGCGGCGCTGATCAGCGGCGGCGGGACGGGGATCGGCTTCGGGATCGCGCGGGCCTTCGCGCGCGAAGGCGCCATGGTGGCGCTCACCGGCCGGCGCATGGAGAAGCTCCAGGAGGCCGTCGCCGCGCTGAAGGCCCAGGGCGCGCGAGCGCTGGCCGTCGCGGGCGACGTGTCCCGCCCCGAGGACTGCCGGCGCATGGTCGCGGAGACGGTGAAGAGCTTCGGCGCCTTGCACGTCCTGGTCAACAACGCGGGCATCGCGCGCTTCGGGAAGCTCGAGGAGACCTCCGACGAGGACCTCGCCGCCATCGTCGACGTGAATCTCAAAGGCCCGATGTACCTGAGCAAGGCCGCGCTGGCCGAATTGAAGAAGCAGGGGGCTTCGGGAGGCGCCTGCATCCTGAACGTCTCGAGCGCGGTGACGAGCCTGGCGGTACGCGGCTTCGCGGTCTACTCGGCGGCCAAAGCCGGGCTCGACCATCTGACCCGCTGCCTGGCGCTGGACAGCGCCGCCGACGGGGTGCGCGTGAACGCGATCCTGCCCGGGATGGTGGAGACGCCCATCTTCGCGGCGTCCCTGGGCAGCGAGGCCGCCGCGAAGGAGATGCTCAAGCACGGCGGCGCGCGCCATCCGCTCGGCCGGATCGGGCAGCCCGAGGACATCGCGGAGATGGCCGTGCTGCTCTGTTCGGCGGCATCGTCCTGGACCACCGGCGCGGTGGTTCCGGTGGACGGCGGCATCGGGCTGGGGCCGTAGGGTTTCGAGGTCACGGAGAAGAAAGGGAGCGAACGATGCGCGGAATGCTGCCTGTCCTGCTGGCCTTCGGGCTGTTCGGGGCCTGCGCCTGCGGGGCCGAAGAGAAGGATCCGCTGGACAAGTTCAAGGAAGACGACCTCGTCGACATCGGCTTCTGCTTCCAGGAGTTCGTCAAGGCGGTGGATGCCGGCGACGCGGCGGTGGTCAAGGCGTTCCTCGCCGAGGTGCCCGCGAACCTGGCGAAGCTGGACCTCAAGAAGGACGCCGACAAGGCGTCGTTCCTGAAGCAGTTCGAGAGCTACAAGGGCGCGCAGATCGTCTCGTCGCAACGCATGGCCGCGGCGGGCATCGGGATGGTCAAGTACGCCGATGCGAACGGGGCCGAGAAAGAGCAGCGCATGCAGAACGCCGGCGGGCGCTGGAAACTCGTTCTTTAGCGCATGCCTTCCCGCAAGGCCACGCGGATGCGCCGGCTCGAACCGGTGTTGGGCCGCTCGGCGGAGGATCTCGAGCGCACGGGCCTGCCCGTGCCGTGGGTCCGTTCGGTCGTCTTCAAGGAAAAGCGGCGGGACTACGTCTTCCCGGGGGAGCGGCATCCCGGGCTGGAACTGTGCTACGTGGACCGCGGCGCGGTGCACGCGCACGTCAGCGGCGGGCGCGGCCGTGCCATCGATATGCTCGCCGCGGCGGGCACGCTGCTGGCCTGGCTCCCTGGCGAATTTCACAGCCTGTACGCCGCGCCGGGTCCCGCGCCGAACATCGTTTCAATCCACGCGCTGGGTCCGCTGCCGCCGGGAACCGCGAACCTTTCCAAGCGCGCCATCGTGCTTGAGGCCGCCGAGCGCGCGCTCGTCAAGCGGCTCATCGAAGAGCACGCCTCCGGCGGCGCGGCGACGGCCCAACTCCAGAGCGCGCTGCTGCTCGAGCTGCTCGTGCCGGTCATCCGGCGCGCGCAGGCCGAGCGCGCGGCCCCGCGGCGCGCGGCGCCCGACAACATCCACCGCTTGCAGGGCCTGCTGGTCGAGGAGGCGCGGGCCGAGATCGAGCGCCGGCTCGCGAGCCGCGAGGAGGTTTCCGTTACGGACCTCGCGCGCGCGCTCCAGATCAGCCCGAGCCACCTCAGTCACACCTTTCGCGAGGCGGCCGGGCGGAGCGTGATGGCCTACGTCCGCGCAGAGCGCATGAAGCACGCCAGCGAGCGGCTGCGCGACTCGGCGCTCTCGATCACCGACATCGCGCGCGCCTGCGGGTTCGAGTCGATTCACGCCTTCAGCCGCGCCTTCAAGCGGGAGACGGGATACGCGCCGCGGGACTACGCGCGGAGCGTGAGGCCGGAAAAAGAGAATGCAAAACGTAAAACGTAAAACGTAAAACGTAAAAGAACCTTTGGCGCTCATGCATCGGGCAAATGCTTGTCGCAAGATCCATTTACGACTCTCGTTTTACGTCCTTAACCCGTCTGCGCATTCAAATGCGATTCTTAAACCCGGTACGTCGCCGACACGGTCGGTTCACCCGACTTCTCCCTCGCCTTGACGCTCCACCTGCCAACCTCCATACTGATACCGACTTCCACGGAAATCCGAGAAGCCTGCCGCAGCGAAGCTAAAAGGGGAGAGCGCGCCGATGGCCAAGGCCAAGAAGAAAGTGGCGAAATCGAAGCAGGGCGTTTCAAAGAAGACCGCCCGGCCCAAGCCCCGCCCGCAGGGGAAGAAGCCGCCGCGCCCCCAAGCGCCCGCCGGCGCGTACGTCCCGCCCGAGACTTTTTCGCGCCGCGCGCACGTGAAGTCGATGGCCGAGTACGAAAAGCTGCACCGCGAGTCGGCGAAGAATCCGGAGAAGTTCTGGGCGGGCGTCGCGAAGGAACTGCACTGGTTCGAGCCCTGGACGAAGGCGCTCGAGTGGAAGGCGCCCCACGCCAAGTGGTTCGTGGGCGGCAAGACCAACCTCAGCTACAACTGCCTGGATCGGCACCTGTCCACGCATCGCCGCAATAAGGCCGCGATCGTGTGGGAAGGCGAGCCGGGCGACGTTCGAACCCTGACCTACCAGCAACTTCACTCGGAAGTTTGCCGCTTCGCCAACGCGCTGAAGAGCCTGGGCGTGGGCAAGGGCGACCGCGTGGCCGTGTACATGGGCATGGTGCCCGAACTGGCCGTCACGATCCTGGCTTGCGCGCGGATCGGCGCGATTCACTCGGTGGTCTTCGGGGGCTTCTCGACGAACGCCATCGTGGACCGCGTGCACGACTGCCAGGCCAAGGCGATCGTGACCTGCGACGGGGCCTGGCGGCGCGGGAGCGTCGTGCCGCTGAAGAAAACCGTGGACGAGGCCGTCGAGAAGTGCCCGACCATCGAGAACGTCGTCGTGTGCCGGCGCACGGGCAACGACGTGGCGATGCACCCGGGCCGGGACCACTGGTGGCACGAACTCGTCGCCGGGGAGAAAGACACCTGCCCCGCGACCCCGCTCGACAGCGAGCACAGCCTTTTCATCCTCTATACCAGCGGGAGCACGGGCAAGCCGAAGGGCATCCACCACACCACCGGCGGCTACATGACCGGCACGTACCTGACCAGCAAGCTGGTCTTCGACCTGCGCGACGAGGACGTCTACTGGTGCACGGCCGACATCGGCTGGGTCACCGGGCACAGCTACATCGTCTACGGCCCGCTGGCCAACGGCGCCACGAGCATGATGTACGAAGGCGCGCCCAACCATCCGGCGCCCGACCGCTTCTGGGAGATCATCGAGCGGCACAAGGTCAACGTCTTCTACACGGCGCCGACCGCGATTCGCGCGTTCATCAAGTGGGGCGAGCAGCACCCGAACAAGCACGACCTTTCCAGCCTGCGCCTGCTGGGCACCGTGGGCGAACCGATCAACCCCGAGGCCTGGCGCTGGTATCACGCGGTGATCGGGCACAAGCGCTGCCCCATCGTGGACACTTGGTGGCAGACCGAGACCGGCTCGATCATGATCAGCCCGCTGCCCGGCGCGACGCCCACGAAGCCCGGCAGCGCGACGATGCCGCTCCCCGGGATCTTCCCGGAGGTCGTGGACAAGGCCACGGGCAAGGCCGTGCCCGACGGCGAGCAGGGCCTGCTGGTCGTGCGCAAGCCCTGGCCTTCGATGCTGCGCGGGATCTGGGGCGACGACAAGCGTTTCAAGGACGTCTACTGGAGCGCCGTCGAGGGCAGCTACTTCACCGGGGACGGCGCCGTCAAGGACGCCGACGGCTACTTCTGGATCATTGGCCGCGTCGACGACGTGATCATCGTCAGCGGGCACAACCTGGGCACGGCGGAAGTCGAGAGCGCGCTGGTCAGCCACCCGTCCGTCGCCGAGGCCGCCGTGATCGGCGTGCCCGACGAGATGACCGGGCATGCCATCGCCGCCTTTGTGACGCTCAAGGACGGCAAGGCGCCCGGCGACGCGCTGAAGGACGAACTGAAAGCGCACGTCGCTCACGAGATCGGGCCCATCGCCAAGCCCAAACAGATCCGCTTCACCGGCGCGCTGCCCAAAACCCGCAGCGGAAAGATCATGCGCCGGCTCCTGCGCGACATCGCCAGCGGGAAACAGCAGATCGGCGACACGACCACACTGGAAGATTACAGCATTCTGGCGAAGCTTAAGGAGAGCGACGAGGGGTAGGGTAGTTCCGAGTTCCGAGTTCCGAGTTCCGAGTTCCGAGCGGGATTCCTTGCCGGTCAACGGGTACGCGGCATGCTTCTAACGGGGTCGTGGCGAAAGCGCATATGCCCAACGAATCGCAAGCGCCGCAGGACGCCGCAGGCAAAGATGCCTTCGAGTACCACATCCTTTTCTGTCTCAACGCGCTGAAGCAGGGCGGCGGCAAGCACTGCGCGTTCTATATGGACGATTTCGAAGGCTGCGACGAACGCACCATGCGGATCATCCAGAGCCGCGTGGGCGTGGTTGGCTACCAGACCAAGGATTTCACCGACCCAGCGGGGAAGTACAAGGGGTTCTGGGCGTGGCATCCGAGCCAAGCGTCTTCCAGCAGCCTGCCTCAGTCGGGCGGCAAGTCCTGATGCGCGGGGCGCTTATTCCGCCGTTCTCGAATTTTTGAAGCAATCTGCGCATTAAATTCACATTCCGAGAATTCGATTTATCCGAGTTAATCGCCGGCACTGTCTGGATTGGCGCGCCGCGTTGAATTATTCTTGGGCTTCAGCAAGCGTGAATCGCGCGGACAAATCCAGCATGAAATTTTTCTTCTGCGAGACCTGTGGAAAGCGGCTGACCGACGGCGACCTCGCCGCCGGACAGGGGCGCGACAAGAAGCTCCGCGGCGTCTTCTGCAGCGCGTGCGCGCAGGGCGTGATGACGCTGGAGACGTTGCCGCTTTCGGAACGCGAGGCGCGCAAGGTGGTCGCATCGGAGGCCGCTGCGGACCGGGGCGCGCGCTCTTCCGAGCAACTACCCGCCGGCGCGCGCGCGCAACCGCGCGCCGGCGCTCGACCTGGCGCATACGGTTACACGCCGCCCAAGGCCAAGGTGGGCGCGGGAACCTGGCTCGGGACCGCGGTCGCCGGCGGAGTGCTTCTGGCGCTCGGCGTGCTGCTGCTGGCCGGCGGCGGCACGACGCCGCGCGCGCAGCCTCGCGCTCCCGCCGACGGCTCGCTTGCCGCCGCGGCCGAGACGAAGACCGAGCCCATCGCCGCGCCGCCGGCGCAACCCGCGCCCGCCCGGCCTCCCGAACCGGCGTCGCCCCCCGCGGAAGCCGGTTCGAGCGCGCCCGACCTGGATCGCCATGCGGCGGCGGCCTTCGAATCCCTGAGCCGCTTCGAGGGGCTCGCGCCCGACGATTGGGACGGGCGGCTCGCGCGGATCGAGGCGTTCCTGAAGGAGCACGGCGGGGCCGTCTTGCCGGCCGCGCGCGCGCGGGCCTTGCGCAGCGAGTTCCTTGCGCGGAAGCACCATCTCGAGTTCCGTGTGCCGCAGCATAAGGAGAGTTCGACGGCGCCCGCGCCCGCCGCGCCCGCCGCGGCCGGCGGAAGCGTTGTGGCCCTCTTTAATGGGCGCGATCTCGAGGGGTTCGGCGCGGGCGCGGAGCGCTGGCAGGTGAGGGACGGCGCGCTCTATACCAACGCCTCCGACGGCAAGGCGAACATGCTCTTTCGCTTCAACTGCCTGCCCAAGGACTTCGACCTGAGCGCGCGGGTCTCGACGCGGGAGGGCGGTTACCGCTTCGGCTTTGGGTGCGAGGGTTTCGACCTGTACGTCGGGCGCGCTCTTGACGGCAGCGTGACCCTGTCGCGCTACGAGAGCAAGGCCGAGAAGACGTTGGGGACCGCGGCGGGCAAACTCAGCGGGGACGCGCACACGTTCCGCATCCGGGTCAAGAACGGGGACTTGAAGATTTTCGTCGACGGGCAGGCGTTCTTCGACGAGCCCGGCGCCGCCGGGCACGGCCAGCCCATGCGCCACCTTTATATTTTCAGCAGTTGGCGCGGCGAGACGACGATTCACGAGCTTGGCGTAGCGCCCGCCGAGTAGACTCATTTGGGCTCGGCGGGCGGTTCCGGCCGCTCCAGCTTGTCCAGCAGGTCCTTGGCCATCCGCGCATAGTACAACTCGGGCGGGAACTGCGCGGCCAGCGCCAGCGCCTCGCGGGCTTGGGCTGGGCGGCCGGTGTGCAGGTAGTGGTATCCGAGCAGGCACTGCTCCAGCGCCTTAAAGGAAGGGTCGATGTAGACGATCGTGAAGCCCGGCAGCCAGGCGCGCCGAGGCGGCCGGCTCAAGTAGTCCTCCACGCAGCGTTCGGCTTCCTCGGCCTGGCCGCGGCGGAGTTCGAAATGCGCTCGTGGCAGGAGCGTGTAGGGGAGTTCGCCCAATTCGGCCTCTGCGGCCTCGAGTTGTCGCGCGACAATCACCCCTTCCTGGCCCATGAAAAGGTCGTTCAGGGCCGCGTTGAGGAAGTAAAAACCGCGCACCTTGCCGGGCAGGTCGCGCGAGTCGACGCTTTCCAGGGTCGCGCGGCTCTCTTCGAACCTTCCCAGCCGGTGCAGCATCACGCCCACGTTGTAGCGCAGCACCGGTTCCTGGCGCTGGCCCTGGTACTTGCGGGCGAGTTCCTTGGAGACGGCGAGGGCCTGCGCGTACTTGCCTTCGCGCGAAAGGCACATCGGGACGCGCAGCGGCTTCATGCGCCGCATGACGCCGTCGACCGCGACCAGCGCCACGAAGACGATCAACGCCAGGACCGACTGCTGGGCCACGAGCAGCGCGAGGCAGAGGCCCAACCCCAGCATCCACCCCAGGCAGCCCATCGTACGTTCCTCGCGCGCCTGCCTACGCGGTGATGCGCACTTCGCGCCCGGTCGCCGCGGAACGGTACAGCCCGTCGAGGACGCGCTGCACGCGCAGCCCGTCTTCGGGGCCGCCCAACGGCTCGCGGTTCTTGCGGACCGCCTCGACCATGTCGGCGTAGGACGAGAGGTTTCCGGACTTGGAGACCTGGACGGTCCCGCTGAGCTTTTGCCCGTTGCGTTCGGTGTGAAATTCGCCGACGAACTGGTAGGTCCCATTCTCGTTGCGATGGACCAGGGTCCCGGCGGTGCCCATGACGGTGGTGTTCATCGATTCGGCGTCGCCCTGGTGCCCGCCCCAGGAAATCTCGAGGACCAGCGAGGCGCCGTTGTCGAAGCGAATGAAGCCGCAGGCGAGGTCTTCGCAGTCGAACTTGGCCTTCTGCTTCTTCGCCTTGGCTTGGGCAATCCGTTCGTGTGCCGCGCCGCTGACGCTGACCGGCCGCACCTTACCCAGCAGCCACATGGCCAGGTCGATGCGATGGACGCCCAGATCGATCAGCGGGCCGCCGCCGCTCATGGCCTTCAGCCCGAACCAGCCCCCGAACTTGGGGAACCCGTCGCGCCGCGTCCAGCGCGTGAGGGCGTGGTAGGGCGTCCCGAGGAATCCGTCGTCGGCGAGGTCCTTGAGCGCGCGGGCGGCCGGCGTGAAGCGGTACGAGAGGTTGATGCCCAGTTTGCGGCGCTTCTTTCGCGCGGTGTCCGCCATGCGCTGCGCCTGGGCGACGTTCATGGCCATGGGTTTTTCGCAAAGCACGTGCGCCCCGGCTTTAAGGCATTCGAGCGTCGTCGGCGCGTGCAGGCAATTGGGCAGCGCGACCGAGACCAAGTCAGGCTTCTCGACCTTCAGCATCTTGAAGTGGTCGGTGTAGCAATGCTCCTGCCCCACGGTGGACGCCCATTCGGCGAGGCGGTTGGGATCCAGGTCGGCGACGGCGCAGAGTTCGGCGTCGGGGCATTCCTGATACCCCTTGGCATGATTGCGGCCCATGCCCAGGCCGATGACGGCGCAACGGACCTTCGAGGACATCGCGGCGCTCCTTTGTTCCAGGTGGCTTGCCTCTTGGATGGTGGCGACTGGAAGACAAGGTATATTCAGCGGCCGGTATGCGCTCAAGTGACGCCGGGAGCCTGATTTGGTTGTCCGAACGCCGGAAGCGCGGCCTACCAATGCCTGCCGAAGACGAGGCCTCCTTTCGCAGCGCCCCAGGTTGGGAACGACTCATGCGCCGGACGCACCCGTTCGAACTCCTGCTGCTGGCGATCTTCGCCGGATGGCAGACGCCAGCTCTGCCGGCAGGGGAAGGGGGGCTGGATGCGCTCACCCAGGCCGAGGCCGACGCCTGGGGTGAGCAGCTTTTCGCGTTGGTGGTCCAGGTTTCCGGCTGGCCCGCGCCGGAAAAGCGGCCAGGGATCGTCCTCGCGCAGGGCGAACAAGCCGGCGAACTGCTGGAGGCGGAATACGCCCGCTTCCTGCCTCAATTGCAGGGCGCGCTGCCGGAGGCCAAGCATCTCGGTGAGCAGGCGCTGGCGCGCTACCTTTTTAACCGACGGGAGGTGCTGCTGGCGCCGGCCAACCTGGCCCTTGCCCCCGGCGTGGAAACGCTCGATCCGGCTGAGCGCGCCAAGGTGCTCAAGCTGGTCCTCGTCTACGCGCTGGACCTGGCCCTGCTTGACGCCAAGGTTCCGTTCGCGCCGGCTTATTACGCGCCCGGCAACCTGGACGCAACCCTGGCCCAACGCGCGGTCTGGGAAGGCCACGCCCGCCGGGCGCAGCGCGCCGCGGCCAAGGAACTGGGCTGCCGCGAGGAACTCCTGGATCTGGCCATTCAGCAGAGTTTCGCCACCCAGGCCCTGCGCCGCGAGGCTTCCCCCGAAGAGCGCGAACTGCGCCGCATGCAGAGCGCCAGCATCTGGCGCTTGGGCGAGGTCGGCGAGGCCTTCGTGCGCGCGGTCCTCGAAGCGCGCGGCCCGGCGGGGATCGAGCAGGCGCTCAAGGCCCCGCCTTTCCGCACCAGCCAGATCTTGTCGCCTTCGGACTGGCTCGACGAAAAGAAGGCGGGCCGTCCGTCCGCCGAACAGCTCGCCCGCACTCTGGCCGACGCGGCGGCCGACTTCTTCCAGCCCGACGAATGGCGCAACGAGAGCCATCCGGTCGGCGCCCTCTCGCTGCGGGACTGGAATGCCTCGAAACTCTGGGCCGGCGGCGCGGGGCCGCGCTTCGAGGTGGCGCGCTCTTTCGATTACGACTACCTCGCCGGTTGGGCGCTGATCGGCAACCGGCGCGAAGGCCTGGGCCAGCGCGCGGCCTCGCTGCATGCCTTTCGTTCGGCGCATGCCGCGCACCGCTTTTTCATCCATAAGGCCGAAGAGACCCGCGCGGACTGGTTCCGGCTGGCCGAGCAGCAGTATGTCTTCTCCCGCAGGGAGGTCCTTGCCGGGAAACAACTGCTCATCCCGCCATCGCCCCTGGGGCTGGTGGATGAGGGCCTGGCGATGCTGGCGACCTTCTCGGCGACCCCGGCGGGCAAATCGGCGACGAGCAACTACTACCTGTTGCGCAAGGGCACGTGGGTCCTGGAACTCGACGTGGACGCCGAACCGGAGCCCAAACATATGGAACTGATCAACGCGGCCTTCCTTAAAGGGTATCAAGCCTTGGAACTTACTGGCAAGTAGCGCGGGAGCGGCTGAGATGTCTATTGGATAGACCTGTCTGGGCGAGCCGGCATTCTAATGAGCTAGTGCACTTTAGAATGAAGTGGGAGCCCGCTCCGGCGGGGCTAACCTATTAGCATTTCTTCAATTGAAACCAAAGGAAAGTCCACAAGCGGTAAGCAATCCGAAGGCAGGAAATGGAAAAGTACCCTCGCGCGAAGGGAAATCGGCGTATATAGGTCACCGATCTCTCGGTGGACCAGGGATTCGCTCAACTTCGTGCCCTGTCTAACCTTGAGCACTTAGGACTGCGTGGCAAGATACCTGCGGGACAAAGGTCCCGAGGCAGGGCTTTGTTTGCCGGATGGAGGCGGATTATGCCGATCACCAAGTGTGGCGAGTGCGGTCGAACCTACAACCTCAAGCCCGAGCAGTACGGGCGGGTGAAGTGCAAATGCGGTTCGATTCTGAATGGCCCAACGCCGGTGGAAGACGCCTCGGAGGAGAGCCCGCTCCAGCAGCAGTTGCAGGGCGACCTCTCGGACCTTGAGGCGGTCAAGGTGCTGAAGGAGGCCTACGAAAGCCTGCGAGAGCAGATCGCGCAGGTGATCGTGGGGCAGGAGCAGGTTGTCGAGGAACTCCTGATCGCGATCTTCGCGCGCGGGCACTGCCTGCTCGAGGGCGTTCCCGGGCTGGCCAAGACGCTGCTGGTCAGCACGCTGGCCAAGGCGCTGCACCTGTCCTTCAAGCGCATCCAGTTCACGCCCGACCTGATGCCCACCGACATCACGGGCACGGAGGTGATCCAGGAAAACAAGGCGACGGGCGAGCGGGAATTCCGGTTCATCAAGGGCCCGATCTTCGCCAACATGATCCTGGCCGACGAAATCAACCGTACGCCGCCCAAGACGCAGGCCGCGCTGCTGGAGGCGATGCAGGAGAAATCCGTCACCGTCGGCGGCACCAACTACGTGCTCGACAAGCCCTTCTTCGTCCTCGCGACCCAGAACCCGCTGGACCAGGAAGGCACGTACACGCTGCCCGAGGCGCAGCTCGACCGCTTCATCTTCAAGATCTTCGTGAATTATCCCAGCGACGACGAGGAACTGGAGATCATGAAGCGCGTTACGACGCCTTCAAAGGTCGAGATCCAGCCGGTGCTGGACGCCGGCCAGATCCTGAAGCTCCAGGAGATCGTGCTGCGCGTGCCGGTGGCCGACCACGTTTACCATTACGCGAAGAAGATCGTGCGCAGCACGCGCCCGGCGATGGGCGAGGCCCCCGATTTCATCAAGGACTGGATCAGTTGGGGCGCCGGCCCGCGCGCGAGCCTGAACCTGATCCTCGCCGGCAAGGCCCGCGCGATCCTCAACGGGCAGTTCCACGTGAGCTGCGAGGACATCGCGGCGGTGACCCCGGCGGTGATGCGGCACCGCATCGCCTGCAATTTCACCGCGCAGGCCGAAGGCATCACCACCGACAAGGTCGTCGAGAAGCTGATCGAGTCGATTCCCATGAACCAGAAGCTGGAAGGGGAATCCAGCGAGGCGGCGGATTAGGCCCGCGCCCCGGCGCGCGACGGGCGACCGAACATGAGCAAATCCCCCGCCTCCGACACCGGCCAGAAGCGGCCCTCGCTCTCGCGGTACCTGGACCCCAGGGTCCTCAACCGCGTGGACCGCCTGGAGCTGAACGCGCGGCGGATCGTGGAAGGCTTCATGGCCGGCGGGCACCGCAGCCCGTTCCACGGCTTCTCGGTCGAGTTCGCGCAGCACCGCGAGTACGCCGCCGGCGACGACCCGCGGCACCTGGACTGGAAACTCTTCGCCAAGGCCGGGCGCTACTTCATCAAGCAGTACGAAGTCGAGACCAACTACGTCGCGTACATCCTCCACGACGCCAGCGAGTCCATGCTCTTCGGCAGCCCGCGCGCTGCCGCCAGCAAGCTCGAGTATGCCAACCACCTGACCGCCGCGCTCAGCTACCTCGTCGTGCGCCAGACCGACGCGATCGGCGTGGGCATCTTCAACGAGGGCCTAGTCAGCTACATGGAGCCCAAGCAGTCCTTCGCGCACATTCACCGCATCTGCCACGAACTCGAGAATACCCAGCCGAAGAAGAAGACCGACACGGGCGGGATCATGCACGAGTTCGCCGAACGCATCAAGAAGCGCGGCCTGGTCCTCGTGATCAGCGACCTGCTCGACGACCCCGCGCGGATCCTCGACGGGCTCAACCACCTGCATTTCGCGCGCCACGAGGTCCTGCTCTTCCACATCATCGATCCCTACGAACTGGAGTTTCCCTTCGACGGACTGATCAAGTTCGAGGGGCTCGAGGGGTACGAGGACCTGCTCTGCCAGCCGCGCATGCTGCGCAAGAGCTACCTCCAGGCGCTGAACGAGCACATCCTGGCGGTGCGCAGCGCCTGCGAGCGCAACCGCGTGGATTACGTGATGCTGAACACGGGACAACCGCTGGAGGTCGCGCTGCAAAGCTTCCTGCAGAGCCGCGCGCTGCAGCGCGTGGCGCGTCGATAGGCCGGAGCCGGAGCAGCGAATCGCGATGAACGCCGACGCCAAACCGCGCGCGCATGAACCCGGCCCCCGCAGGGCGAGGAAGAGCGCATGGCCTTCCTGAATCCCGTCCTGCTCGGCTTCATGGCCCTGGGCAGCGTGCCGATCATCATCCACCTGCTCAACAAGCGGCGCTTTCGCCCGATCCAGTGGGCGGCCATGGAGTTCCTGCTCAAGGCGCTCAAGCAGAACAGCCGCCGGCTCCAGATCCGCGACCTGATCCTGATGGCGATCCGCACCCTGGCCGTGCTGGCGCTGGTCATGGCCCTGTCCCGTCCGACGCTCTCCGGGCACCTCTCGCTGCCCGGCGCGCGCAGTCAGACCGGCGCGGTGATCCTGCTCGACAACTCCTTCTCGATGGCCTACCACAACGGCCGGGAGACCCGCTTCGACGTCGCCAAGCGCCTGGTCAAGACGATCCTGGCCCAGCTCGACAAGGGCGCCTGGTGCGCGCTCTACACCTTTAACGAAGACAGCGACAACCCGCTCGGCGACCCCTCGCCGAACCTGGCGTACATCGAGCAGGAGCTGGACCGCTTCGTCTTCCTCTCCGACGGCGCGACCCACGTGGACAAGGCTTTCAAGCAGACCAAGAAGCTCTTCGAGACGCACTCCGAGTTCAAGGCCGCGAGCAAGGAGATCTACGTCGTCACGGACATGCAGGCCCGGGCCTGGAATTCCAAGCACGTCTCCGCCGACTTCGGCAAGCTGCTGCAGGAATTGACCGCCGAGTCCAGCATTTTCCTCGTCGACGTCGGGGACGCCGCGGCGGAAAACGCCGGGATCCTGAACATCGAGCCCTCCGACACCCTCGTGACCGTGGACATGTCCGTGAAGTTCGCCGTGAAGATCAAGAACTTCGGCAACGCGGACATCGGCGGCCTGGCCGTGGACTTCTTCGTCGACGCGGCCAAGGGCGGCGACGAGCGCCCCGTCGAGCGGCAGCTCGTGGACATCCCCAGCGGCGAGGTGACCAGCGTTACGTTCGAGACGCTTTTTCAGACCGGCGGGGACCATAAGGTCGAGGTCCGGCTCGCCGACGACCGGCTCGCCGCCGACAACCGGCGCTTCTGCACGGTCGAGGTCGTGGACGAGACCCATTTCCTGCTCGTCGACGGCCGCGACATGCGCGACAACGACCCGCGCACCAGCGAGACCGGCTACCTGCAGTTCGCCCTCGCGCCCAAGGATCCTGAAGACCCCGAGGCCAAGACGGTGGTGGTCTGCGAGCGCGTGCCGCACTACCGCCTGGGCGAGAAGAACCTCGCCAACTACCAGGCGCTCGTGCTGTGCAACGTGGACAAGCTCAATCCGGCCGCCGTGCAGGTCATTCAGCGCCAGGTCTTCAGCGGCATGGGGCTCCTGATCTTCCTCGGCGACCAGACCGATCCGACCTATTACAACCAGACCTTCGGCGAGGCGGCGGCCAAGCTGCTGCCGGCGGAGATCGGCGAGACGTGGGGCACGGTGCCGGAGATCGGCGCCGATCTGCCGCCCTCGCGAAGCTTGGCCAACGACGCCGACCGCGTCAGCCATCCGATCATGGCCGCCTTCGCCGACGCGCTGATCAAACCCATGCTGGCCCAGATCAAGGTCTACAAGGCCTTCGAGCTGAAGCCGGCGCAGAGCGAAGACGTGCAGGCGGTCGCGTTTCTCGACGACGGGCGGCCGCTGGCGGTCGAGCGCAAAGTTGGAACGGGCGGCGTGCTGCTCTTCGGCGTCCCGGCCACGACGATGTGGTCGAACCTTCCGACGCAGCCGGTCTTTCCGATTACGATGTTTCGCGCCGCGCAGCGGCTCACCCAGGGCAACCGCCCGGCCAAGAACCTGCCGGTCGCGACGCCCATTCGCGGCTACGTCAGCCTGGCCGACCAGAAGACGAAGGTAAAGATCGTCGCGCCGCCGCCGGTGGGCGAGCGCGAGACGCTGCCCGAGCCGACCGGCGACGGGCGCGCGGCCTTCGATTACCCCGATACCGACCGCGCGGGCTTTTACGAGGTCACGCTCGACCGCGCCGGCTTCACTCCGCGCGTCTACAGCCTCAACGCCAACGCCGAGGTCGAGTCGGACCTGAGCACCGTCCTCGCCGAGAGCCTGAAGCAGGAGTATCCGGGCTTCGACTTCACCTACGTGGCCAAGAACGAGGACCTGAAGAACAAGCTGATCAGCGAAAAGCACGGGACCGAGATCTGGCCGTGGTTCATGACCCTCGTCTTCCTGTTGCTGGCGACCGAATCGATCCTGGCGCACCTTTGGGCGCCGCGGGACTGAGAACGGCACGATGACCGACGCGCTGGCCTGGCTGCTGAGCATCGACCGCCTCGAAGGCGGCAAGGTGGAGCGTGTCTCGCTGCACTGGGCCAATCTCGAGACGAAGTTCCACGTGCTGCTCTTCCTGCTGGCCGGCGCCGCCGCCGCGTACGGGGTCTGGTGGTTCTACAAGCGCGAACCGGACTACTGCCCGAACAAGCGCCGCAAGATCCTCGCCGCGCTGCGCTCCGCGGGCCTGTTCCTGCTGCTGGTGATCCTGGCGGGCCCGGTGCTGCGGATCGTCAAGAGCGGGGTCGCGAAGAGCAAGGTCGTCGTCCTGGCCGACGTCTCGAAATCCATGACCCGCGTCGACAAGTACGTCAGCGAGCGCGACCAGCTTGTCGTGGCCCATACGCTGGGCCTCACCAAGCTCAACGAGACCGGGATCCCGCCCGAGGCGCAGGAGAAACTGACCACCACCGACCGCATGACCCTCGTCCGCGGGCTGCTCGAAAACCCCGAGATCGACCTGCTGGCCAAGCTCCAGGACGAATATGACGTGGAATTCTGCACCTTCGCGCGGGCGGCCGATACCGCGCGGCTGGGCGGCGACGGCAAGTTGGACGCGTCGGTTCTCGAAGGCATCGAGGCCGACGGAATGGTTACCGAGATCGGCGGAGCGTTGCGCGCCACCGTCAACCGCCTTAAGGGGCAGCCGCTCACCGGCATCGTCCTGCTCACCGACGGCGGGAACAACAAGCCCGAGGATCCGGTGCTGGTCGCCGGCGACATCGGTGTGCGCGTCTTCCCGGTCGGCTTCGGCGTGCCCGAGGCCAAGGACATCGCCGTCAGCTACATCCAGATGGAGAGCAAGGTTTTCATCGACGACCCGGCCCCCATTTACGTGCACCTGAAACACAACGGCTTCGGCGGCGAGCAGTGCCAGATCGTGGTGACGATGGACGGCGAGGAGCAGGCGCGCACGCCCGTCTCGCTCCACGACGCCGGGGAGCAGACCGAGGTCGTGCGCATCAAGCCCAAGAAGGCCGGCAAATTCGCCGTCAAGGTCGAGGCGCCGGTGCTCGAAGGCGACAGCGAGCCGGGCAACAACCTCAAGGAGAAGGAAATCGAGGTCATCGACGACAAGATCAAAGTGCTGATCCTCGAATCCGAGCCGCGCTGGGAGTTTCGGTTCCTCAAGACCGCGCTGCTGCGCGACAAGCGCCTGGACTGCAAGGTCCTGCTGCGCGTCCCGGATCTCGCCGACCTCGCGCGCGCCGGCAGCTCGTTCATCAAGAGCTTCCCGACCCGCGAGGAGCTGTTCGAATACGACGCGATCGTCTTCGGGAACATGCCCAACGACGGATTCTGGACCGAGCAGGACCTGGAAATGATCCGCGAGTTCGTCAACAACGAAGGCGGCGGGATCTGGTTCATCGCCGGCAAGAACCACTTCCCGGATTCGTACAAGGAGTCCAAGCTCGAACCGCTGATCCCGGTCGACTTCGAGACCAACCCGGAAGTGACGCTGGACCAGGAGCTGCACAACCCGATTCTCGAAGGCTACCGCGTCATCCTGACGCCCGAGGGGCGGACCGACCCGCTGATGCGGCTGGAGGTCGGCGGGGAGAACGCGCGCGACGACCCCGCGGAACTCTGGGACTTCATGCCGGAACTTTATTGGTGCCACCGCGCCACGCGCCCCAAGCTCGGCGCGCGCGTGCTGTTGGTCCAGGGCGGGGAGGGCAACGACCGGGCGGTAGGGCGCGACGGACCCACGCCGCTGTTCGTCTCGAGCATGGTCGGGCGCGGACGCGTGCTCTACGGCGCGATCGACGAACTCTGGCGCATGCGCTTCCCCCCGGAGCTTGGACCGGCGGCGCTGGAACGCTTCTACGGCCACGCCGTGCAGCACATCGGCCTCGCGCACTGCGTCGGGGGCACGGCGCGCATCCAGATCGACACCGACCAGGAGGAATACGCGGTCGGCGACAAGGTGAAGGTCACGGCGCGCGTCCTGAGCAAGGCCACGTACGCGCCGTCCGGCGCCGAAAAGCTTGCCGCCGTCGCGACCGACCTTGAGAACGAAGCGAACGTGGCGCCTTTCGACCTGACGCCGGTGCCCGGCCAGCCCGGCAACTTCCAGGGTTCGCTGCAGGCCCGGGAGCAAGGCAAGTTCCGCGTCACCCTGCGCGACGAGGAAGAGGCCGAGGACGGCGCGTACAAGGATTACGCGGTGCGCGTGCCGCAGATCGAGATGGACGCGCCCGACATGAAGAAAGAACTGCTGGACAACGTGGCAAAGGCCTCGCGCCAGGGCGGCGCCGATTCGGCCGTCGCGCGCATGTACTACCCCGACGAGGCCGGGGAACTGATCAAGGAACTCCGCGAGTCCCAGCGCCGGCTGGAGGTGCGCATCGAGGATCCGCTGTGGGACGCGCCGCTGATGGCGCTGCTTTTCACCTTGTTGATGGGCGCCGAGTGGTTCATCCGCAAGCGCAGCGACCTGGTCTAGCCGGGAACGAACGAGTGACGCCATGCTGACGCTGAACGATTTGCAACGCCGCCTCGAGATCGTGCGCGCCAAGGAGCGCAGCGTGATCCTTGTCACCGGGGTGTCGCGCTCCGTGGCGGTCCTGATCGGCTCGGTCCTGGCCTACTTCCTGCTCGACTGGCTCTTCGATCCGCCGATCTTGGGGCGCTGGATCGCCGCGCTGGGTTTGTTGGGTTACTTCGGCTATACGCTCCGCAAGCACCTCTTGCAGCCGCTGCGGAAGATCCACGACGACGACGAGATCGCGCTGCGCATCGAGGCCCGCCATCCGGTCCTGCACGGGCGGCTCATCTCCACGGTCCAGCTCACGCGCGCGCAGAACAAAGGGCAGTTCGCGGGTTCCCCGAACTGCTGCAGGCGCTCGAAGAGGACACGCTGGAGCAGGCCGCGCCGCTGGACTTCCTGAAGGTGATCAACAAGGACGTGATGGTGAAGTTTCTGGCCGTGGCCGCGGCGGTGGTCCTGATCAAGGCCGCGATGCTGGTGCAGTTCCCCGATTACTTCGCCGCGCTGGCCGAGCGCCTCATCGATCCGAACCAGCAGTTCCCGACCAAGGTCCGCATTCGCGAAGTCCAGGCCCCCGAGCGCGTGGCCCGCGGAGACGCGGTGCCGGTCGCGGTCTTTCTCGACGAATCCTCCGAACTGCCCGAGGCGCCGGGCACGCTGGTCTTCCATACGCTCCAGGAAGGCACCGACATCCCGGTGGAGCTGGTGGCCGACGCCGACGGGGCCTACCGCGGCGCTTTGGCGAAGGCCCTCGAAGACATGCGCGTCATGGCCAAGCTCGGCGACGGACAGAGCGAGTGGGTCGACGTCAAGGTGCTCCCGCGGCCCGAGGTTCAGGACGGCACGATCCGCTTCAAGCCGCCGGAGTACGCCAAGCTGGAGCAATCCGCGCCCGAGAAGTTCGGCGGGATGACCGCGTTGCTCGGCAGCAGCGCCGAGATCGAGATCCAGACCAACAAGCCCCTCACCGCCTGCGTGCTCAAGCGCATGGACGAGCGCGACTTCCCGTTGGTCAAGACCGACGCCGAAGGCAAGGCTTGGCGCCTCGCCGAACCCATGCCCATCGACAAGTCCACCAGCTTCTACATGGACCTCACCGACCAGGACGGGCTGAAAAATAGCCAGCCGCCGGTCGTCTACCCGATCAACGCCAAGCCCGACCAGCAGCCCTTGATCAAGCTGCGCAAGCCGACGCGGGACAAGACCGTCACGCCGCGCGCGCGGATCGACGTCGTCTTCGACGTTCGCGACGATTACGGGGTGCGCACCGTCTGGCTCTGCTTCCGGATCCAGCACGAGTCGGAGGCAACCGAGGGCGTCGGCCAGTCGCGGCGCTACGAACTCCCGCTGCCCGAGAAGCTGAAAGGCCAGCGCAACATCGGCGAGCTGCCGTTCAACTGGGATCTCGAGGCGCTGAACCTGAAGGTCGGCGACCAGGTGATCTTCTGGCTGGAAGCCGACGACGATTGCGCCTCGAACAACATCCCGCCCACGCGCGCGCGCGGCGACAAGGATGAGCCAGCTAAGCCGCAGGAAGAGGAGTTTCCGCGCAGCGCCGACGTCAAGCTCAGCGTGATCAGCAAGGAAGACAAGATCGCCGAGTTGCAGGCCCTGGTTGCCCGACTTTACGAGCAGGTCCGCGGCTTGAACGACCGCCAGAAGGAATTGAAGGACGAGCTGATGAAGTTGATCGAAGGCGCTCAAAACGAGATCAAGAAGGAGTCCAACTGAATCTGCCGGAATCTGGCGCGATTCGGTAGCCGAAGGCCCCGCCCATGTGGTAAAAGATAGCTCAAGCCTGATAATCGGAGTCGGATTGCTGCTTTGGCCAACGTTTGGGAGGCGCGATGCGCTTCGGAAGCACGCGCTTGTAGAGGCCAAGGCCTGACAAGCTTGAACCTGACGGTGTTTTGACGGGAGGCCGCGCGGCCTCCCCATTTTTTTGTCGTCACAATCGGGTCGAAGGAGTGCGCACGATGAGCGCGAAGTCGAGCAAGAAGAGCAAGAAGGCGTCGCCGGCGGCAACGAACAAGCCGAAGGTTCGCATCGGCTTCATCGGCAGCGGCGGCATCATGAACTGGCACGTGGACCGGCTCAAGAAGGCCCCCGCGGAGATCGTGGCGCTGGCCGACACGGCCCAGGGGTCCATTGACCGGATGAAGGAACGCCAGCCGCAGCTCGCCGGCGCCGCCGAGTACCTCGATTGGCAGAAGATGCTCGCCGCGGAGAAGCTCGACGCGGTGATCCTCGGCAGCCCGCACACGGTCCACTACGAACAGATTTGCGCGGCGCTTGACCACGGCCTGCACGTGCTCTCCGAGAAGCCCATGACCTGCACCAGCGCCCACGCCCGCGACATCATCCAGCGCGCGAAGAAGGCCAAGAAGGTCGTCGGCATCAGCTACCAGCGCCACTTCCAGGGCGTGTACCGCTTTCTCCGCGAACTGGTCCAGACGCGCAAGTTGGGCAAGATCACCTACGTCGCGGCGTTCCAGGCGCAGGAGTGGCTGCACGCGGTGTCGGGAACCTGGCGCCAGACGCAGGCGCTCGGCGGCGGCGGGCAGATCAACGACTCCGGCTCGCACCTGCTCGACATGGTCATGTGGACCACGGGCCTGCAGGCTTCGGAGGTGAGCTGCCGGCAGGAGTTCTTCGGCACCGAAGTGGACATCAACAGCGCGGTCAACGTGAAGTTCACCAACGGCGCGCTTGGCACGATCTCGATTATCGGCAGCGCCCCGGTCGGGTTCTGGGAGGATTTCACGATCGTCGGCGACAAGGGCTGCGTCTTCAACCGGCAGGGCAAGGTGACGTGGCAGGATGCCGCCGGCGGGACGACCCTGGAACTCAATCGCAAGCCCGACTGGATGGATCCCGACACCAACTTCGTCGCGGCCATCCGCGGGGAAGCCGAGATCGGTTGTCCGCCCGAGATCGGCCTGCGCGTGATCGAACTCACCGAGGCCGCCTGGCGCAGCCATAAGCAGGGCGGCGCGGTGGTCAAGGTCGAGCGCAGTTAGCCGCCCGATCGGACGTCCGCGGTACACATCGGATCCCCCGTCTCGCCTTGCGAGCGGGGGATTTTTTTTGAGCGGCCGCCGCCCATCCCCCGTTGCAGCCTCGCCTCTGCCGTGGAAAATGGCCTGTTTACCCCTTCGCCCCGTCATGGAGCCTCGATGGAAGTCGCCTCGTCGCAAGCGGATGCCGAGCGCGCCGCGCCGCCGCGCACGGACTGGGCGTCTCAGCCCCGCCTGCCCGTCGTCGAAGGCGAGGCGGAGGCCTCCGCCGAAGTGCGGCACGAACTCCGCGCGGCGTTCGAGGCCTGCGGCCTGCACCGCCCGTTCCGTTTGAGCCGCTACGATCCGGGTTCCGTGCTCGAGGTCAACCTGGAAGGCGTCGCGCCGGCCACGGCCGGGCGGGCGCGGCTGCGCCTGGAACGCTTCTGCGGCGGGGGGTTCGCGGGGCAGGTCTACCGCGCGCGGCTGGTCTCCCTGAGCTGGCGCGGGGAGCCCGTGCCGGGCCTGGAGGTCGGGAAGCGTTACGCGATCAAGCTGCTGCGCCCGCCCGGCTCCTTCGCCCGCGGCTTTCGCAACGCGCTCTATCGCATCGGCTTTCAGGCGCCGTTTTCCCTGCAGACCAACCGCGATGCCGTCCGCGCCGGCGCGCTCTGGCAGAAGCTGCTCCGCCGCGCGGTGAAGCTGCGCTTCGGTTCGGAGCGGCACGCCGCCGACGTCCACGCCACCTTTTTCGATCCGGGCCTGGAGGCCTTCGGCGAGATTCTTGAGTGGGTGGATGGGCGGCTCTGGAAGCTCGAGAGCGATGCCCGGCTCTTCGAGCGCGGAGCGTACCTGGCTTGGGAGCAGGCGCCCCCGGATGCGCCTTCGCCGGAGTACCTCGAGAAGCACGTCTTCATGCGCAAGCTGGTCGCCTTGCTTCGCGAAGTCGGCGCGGAAGAGACGGCGCGGCAATACGAGTGGGGCACCTGGAAGAGCCAGCCCAACGTGCTGAAGCGCCTGGACGGCGCCGGGGAACTCTGCGCCATCGACTGGCGGCCCGGTCTGGCGCTGCTCGCGCCGCTGCCCATGAGCCCCGCCGACTTCGGGCTGGTCCTGCGCGGGCTGGCGCGCGGCCGGCTGGTGCAGTTCGACGGCGCGGACGTGAGCAAGCTCGAGGCGTTCGTCTCCGCGCACGGGGAAGCCTTCGCGGACCTGCGCCCCGCGCTGGCCGAGCTGAAGTCCGCCGAGGCCGCCTACCGCGCGGGGCTCCCCGACGGGTTGAACCGCCCCTGGAGGCTCCTGACGCGCCTCCCGTTCTGCGGCGAGGTTCGCGCGGCCGCCGCCGCGTCCTGGCAGCGGCTGGGGCTTCTGGACGACGGGAGCGCCGCGCGCACGGCTCGTTCGGCGCCGCGTTTCTGGCTCTGTTACGCGCTCTGGTGGCTGCCCATCGTGGGCCACTTTCTGCTGCGCATGCTGGGCTCTTCCTCCTATAGGCGCCATGTGGGCATGATGCTTGGCAGTCCGGGCTACGCCGCGCGGGGCCTGCGCGGCTGGCGGATCGAGACGCTGCTGCGTTGGCATCGCAACGGGCGGGTGGGGGACCGCAAGGCGCTGGCGCGAGTGGAGCAGCCCGTCGAGTTTGCGCTGGAACGGCTCCTGGTCGGCTGGTGGCCGCGCGCGTGGCACCGCTTCGTCACCGACGGCGATTACGCCAAGGCTCTGCTCAAGGCCTGGATCGGATTCCCGTTGCGCTTCTACGCCAGCGCCGAATTCCGCGAGGCATGGCTCCTCGAGCGCGTGCGCAAGGCCCTGGCGGAGGGCATGCTCGAGGCCGTCGAGGAAGCGCGCATCGAGGCGCACATCCGCGATCCCTTCATCCAGAAGTACCTCAAGTGCATGGCCGTGCACCTCTGCCTCAGCCCGGTGACGACCTTGCTGCGCTTCGGCTTGGCGATCTACTTCTCGGTCTGGCTCGGCGAGAGTTGGCACGACAGCCTGGCCATTGCCGTGGCGGTGCTCGCGGCGATCCAGTTGCTCCCGGTGACGCCGGGTTCCGTCGCGCGGGGGCTCTACGTCATCTGGCTGATGATCCGGGAACGCAATACCCGCGATTACCGCATCGCGGCGTTTGTCTCGTTCTGGCACTACATTGGGTATCTGGGCTTCCCGTTGCAGATGGCGACGCGCTTCCCGGCGCTGGCGCGCTTCCTGACCGCGCGCTGGGCCAAGCGGATCGTCTCGTTCGTGCCGGTCTTTGGCGAGGCCGGCGGGCTGTTGGAGCACAAGGTCTTCGACCTGTTTTTCAATCTGCCGATCAGCTTGCATGCACGTTGGGCGGCTCCATCGCCCACCGGCGAAGAGATCCCGGCTTAGACATTTGGTTGAAGGCGTAAAAAGATGCACCATTGTGCATTCTGGATGGGCGCCACGTGCATGTACGCGGATTTGCTGGCGTGGCATGGGGACTCATCCCGATAACTTCAGACAAGGCTTGGCATCTAGGTGGGGGATGCTATTCTTGTCCGTTCCTGCTTTGCCGGTCCGATTTGGATTCTTGGTAAACCCAGCCTAAAGGGAACGCACGAAACGGCGTCCCTTCAGGAACTCGTGCAGTCCAGGAGCGCAGCAAGGCGATGACGGCCATTGGTGGATTGAAGATCCGGCTCGGGATGGTGGCGCTCTGCGCGGCCATGGCGCTGTGCGGCGCGGCGCGCGCACAGGTGACGGCGGTGATCTCGGCCGACCAGACGATGGGCGACGCGCCGCTGGCGGTGGCCTTCGACGGCACGGGTTCGACCGGCGGCGTGACGACGTACTTCTGGCGCTTCGGGGACGGGGGCGTCTCGACGGCCGCCTCGCCGGTGCACCTTTACAACACGCCCGGCACCTACGTGGCGGAACTGACGGTGACCGACGGCGGCTCGAACAGCGACACCGAGGAAGTGACGATCGAGGTGACGGGCAATGGCGCCGGCCCGGTCACGCCCGGAGTCAACTTCCGCCTGGCGCCCACGCGCATCCAGTTGAAGTTGAACCACGCCGCGCCCAACCGCGACTCCTTCGTTTTCAACTCGGTCTTCGCGACCATCGACCTGCCGCCGATCCTGATCAACGTGCCCTTCGAGTTCTCCGTCAACGGGACGCTGGTCGCGGCGGGCGATTTGAACGCCGACGGCGAGTTCAGGCAGGCCTTCAACCGGAACACGCTGGTTCCGCAGGTGAACCTCCGGGTGGACCGCCACCGGCAGACGTTTTCCATCCGGATCAACCGTGCGGACCTGGCGGGCGTCTTCGATACCTCGTACCCCCCGGCCGCCGACGGCGATTTCACGAACATGCTGGGCGACGTGACGGTCCTGCTGCGCATCGGCTCGCAGAGCTACGAGATCACCGAGGCGCTGAACTACACGTCCCGCGCGGGCCGCACGGGCACGGGGCTGTTTCAGCCCCGCGGGCGGCGCGGCGCGGTTCGAGACGGCTTCTTCGTGATCGATAAGGCCAGCGCCTTGGAGAACCCCGAAGGCACGGGCCACTTCTTCGATGTGCGCGCGTCCATCGCCCGGCCGAACGCGACCGACGACCCCTTCACCTTCTTCACCGTGCCGGTCCCGCTCGACGGCGTCATGATCGTGACGATCGGCGGGTTCGTGGACACCATCCCCGGCGACCGGATCCGCGGCAAGGCGGGGAAGTACCTGAGCGTGGTCCAACCCGAACGCGAGCGCGGCGGGGTGCGGCACATGTTTCTCAACATGGCCACCGGCCAACTGACGGTAAAGACCTGGGATCTCCCTGCCACCGGGGCCAGCGGCACCGGCCTGCCGCTGAAGGCCGACGTCTTTGTAGGCTACAACATGGTCATCCGGGTGGATTTCGAGCCCGTCATCGTGCCGCCGCTGGCCTTCGACTTCCAGGCGGTGACCACCACGCGCCTGGAGCGGATCAACATCTTCGATGCGTTCTGGCAGACGGGGCGGTAAGCGGCGTATCCGAGTCAAAAGTCAAAAGCTTGGGTCCCCAGAGAACTAGGCAACTATCCCCTTTGACCTTTGACCTTTGACCTTTGACCTTTGAGCTTTGACCTTCCTCATCCCAACATGTTCATGAACGGCTCGATATTCTTCTGAATGTCATAGCGCGCCTCGATCGCTTTCCGCGCGGTCTCCGCCCTCCGGCGGGCTTCGGCGGGGTCGTCCAGGCACGCGCCGAGCGCTTTCGCGAGGGCCGGCGGATCGCCGGCGGCGGCCACATACCCCGTTTGCGGGTCGAGGATCTCGCCCAGGCCCCCCGCGCTCGTCCCCACCACCGGGACGCCCAGCGCGAAGGCTTCCAGGACGATGTTCGGGACGCCGTCGCGGTCGCCGTCGGCCTGCTGGCGGTACGGCGCGACGAAGGCGTCGGCGCGCGCCAACTCCATATAGAAGCGAGGGCCGGCCTCCGGCGGATGCAGGAGCACCTTCGAGGCCACGCCGCGGCGGTCGATGTCCCGCTGTAGCGCCGCGCGGTCGGGGCCGTCGCCGAAGAGCGTCAGGCGCAGCGGGCGCTTGCGCAGGGGCGGGGCCTCCAGCGCGGCGAGGAGGTCCTGAAAGCCTTTCTTGCCCACGAAGCGCCCGGCGGCGACGGCCTCCGCGGGCTTGCCCTTGGCCTTCGGCTCGGGCGCGGCGCGAAAGGGGAAGCCCGCCAGCGGCAGGCCATGCGGCATCAGGACGGCTCTCCGGCCGATGCCGGGAAGCGCCAGGACCCGCTCGTGCGCCTCGCGGTGGCAGGAGAAGATCGCTCGCGCATCCTGGGCCTTGGCGTCCAGCAGTTGCGCCTCGACGAAGAGGTCGCGCGCGTGGACGCTGATCGAGAGCGGGAGCTTCGCGTCCCGCGCGGCGATCCAGGCGATGGTGGACGGCAGGCTGGCGAAGTGGGCGTGGACGTGGGTGAAGCGGCCCTGGACGAGCCACTTCTGGAGCACGTGGGCCCGCGCGCAGCTCAGCACGCCGCGTGAGCCCATCTCGCGCTGAACGAGCGCGAGGCGCTCGCGCGCAGCTTTGGTGCGCAGGGTGGGCATGGCCTTCAGCGCCGCGGCGAGGGTCGGGGCCGAGGGCACCGGGGGCAGGACGCGGAGCAGCTCCGGCAGCCCCGCCCATTCCGGGTCTTCGCCGGGCGGCAGCGCGCCTTTCTTGAGCGCGAAGACGGTCAGCTCCACGCCGCGGCGGCGCAATTCCCGCAGTTCGCGCGCGACGAAGCGCTCGCTCCAGCGAGGGAAGGTGTCGACGACGACGGCCAGCCGCGCGCTCATGCGCTCAGTTTCCGCCCCCGCCCCGGGGATTCCAGTGGTTCAGGACAGGCGCAGTCCGGCGAGGAGCGCCTCGGCGCGGGCCTCGCGGCGGCGCCGCAGCCACGCGCTGGCCGGCCAGCAGAGCTTCCAGGTCATCAGGCAGGCGCCCTTCCAGGTCGGGAGGTAGGCCGAGCCGTCCTCCGCGCGCCGCAGGTAGCCGGTGCCGACCTGCGCCTCGTATTCGCGCTGCATGCTCGCGATCACGAGCTGCGCCTGCGAGCCCGGCGCCGGTTCGGGCTTGGGCGCCGGGTGCGCGTAGGACTCGAGCAGCGCGCGATGGATGCGATAGAGCCTGCGCGGGTCGCGCTCGGAGACAAAGGTCTCCACGCGGCGGCCCGGGATCGGCTCGAAGGGCAGGATCGTGGCGGTGTTGTTGGTCAGCAGGGCCTGCGCGCCGCCCTCGAAGGGCGTGAAGAATTCGACGAAGAGCGCCTGAAGCGTCTGGGCCGAGACGGCGCCCTGGAAGATCGCGGCGGCCATGGCCAGGTCCCGCCGCTCGCGCTGGACCAGCAGGCACAGGAATTGGGTCTGCCCGGGCAGCGGGTTGACCGGGGAAAGGAAGCCCATGACCTCAAAGCCGTCGGCGCTCAGCCCGAGGACGCTCTGGCTGAACAGCTCGTAGACTTCCGGCGGGAGCGACTCTTCGGGGTCCAGCTCGGCGAATTCGGGCTCGGCCGGGATGCGCTGGGTGAACTTCACCAGCACGGGGCCGAGCACGAACGGCGCGGCGACCAGCAGCAGGGGAAGCCCGAGATACCACCACATGCCACGCGGCTCCTACATGCGGCTGACGGTGTCGTAGAGCGCTTCGGCCATGATCAGGTGCCCCAGGCGGTACGGATGGACCGGCTCGGGCGCGAAGTCCTGCGGCGGGCGGTAGCGCATTTGCTTCTCGTACAGCTTCTGGGTCTCGATATGCGCGGTCTTGTACTTCCTGGCCATGTCGCGGACGACCGCGAGGTACTTCGGGAGCAGCTTGAGCACCTCGGCGCGCCGGCCCTGGTCGCCTTTCTCGGTGCTCAGGTAGAAGGGGTCGAGCAGCACGATCTTCGCCTTGGTGCGCTTGCGCGTGCGGGACAGGATATCCGAGTAGAGTTCGCGGAACTTCTTGGGGTCGACGGGGTCGTTCCCGGCGAAGAGGGTGCGGTGCAGGTCGTTGATCCCGATCTTGATCGAGAGCCAGTCGGGCTTCTCGGCCAGCACGTCGTCCTCCCAGCGGTTGTAAAGGTCCAGGACGGTGTTGCCGCCGATCCCGCGATTGAGCCAGCGGATGTCCAGTTCGGGGCGCCGCGCGATGACCAGCTCGCGAAAGAGGCTCATGTAGCCCGTGCCGTAAGGCGCCTCGGCGCCGCGGCGGCCGCAGTCGGTGATCGAGTCGCCGATGCAGAGGAACAGGGAACGGGACTTCACCGGGAAGCGGGGCATGGAGGGCTCCTTGTGCGCTGGTCGGATGCAGGCTTCTTTCATACGCAGGTTGGGGAAGGGATGCAACGGCAAACGGTGGGTGAGAATCTGTGGCTTGATTTAGAAACGTAAAACGTAAAGCGTGATGAGTGTATTCCGCCTCAAGCCTCAAGCCTCAAGCCTCAAGCCTCAAGCCTTAAGCCTCAAGCCTCAAGCCTCAAGCCTCAAGCCTCAAGCCACCGCCTTTGTGCGATTGCGGCTCCCACCGCGCCCCTTAAAAGGGAATCTCTGGCGCCAGGAGAGCCCCCACGTGCACGCCTCAGACCATGCCCTGCAAATACTTCAGTCTTGGCTGCCGTTCGGGATGCGCTACTGGTGGACGCCGAAGGGCGACGCGCGGCACGGCTGTTGGGGCACGGGGTACGCGCATTGGGGCGTGCAGAGCCATCAGAAACTCGTCGCGGCGCTGGCGGTTCTGGCCGACGATCCGTCGATCGACGCGAAGGCAGCGGGCCTTTCCCGGGACGAGGCGCTCGCGCGGGCGCTGGCGGGCCTGCGCTTCACGCTGGACCAGCACCTGGAGCACGGACTCCCCGGCCCCGACGGCGCGACGTGGGGGCACACCTGGATCAGCGCGCTGGGCGTCGAGCGGATGATGCCGGGCGTCGAACTGCTCGAAGCACACCTCGATGAGGCATACCGCGCGAAGCTCCGGGCGGTCCTGTGCAGCGAAGCCGACTACCAGCTTACGGTGAACGTGGGCGGCGACGTTTGGGGCCATACGAGCAAGAACAAGCCGGAGTCGAACATCTGGAACGGGGCGCTCTGCGCGCGCGCGGCCTTGTGCTACCCGGAGCATCCGCGGGCCGCGGCCTGGATCGAGAAGGCCCACGAGTGGCTGCTGAATGGGATCTCGATTCCCGCCGATGCGCAGGACGATAGCGTCGTTGCCGGCAAGCCGCTGAAGGAATGGCACCGCGGACCGAATTTCTTCCCGCACTACAGCCTCGACCACCACATGTACCTCAACGTCGGGTACATGGTGATCTGCATCAGCAATCTCGCGATCCTGCATTACGCCTTCAAGGCGCGCCGCGCCGCGCCGCCGGAGAGCCTGTACCACCACGCCGAGGCGCTCTGGAGCGTGATCCGCAAGTTCACCTTCGCCGACGGCCGGCTCTGCCGCATCGGCGGGGATTCGCGGGTGCGCTACTGCTATTGCCAGGACTACCTGCTCCCCGCGCTCTATTGGGCCGCCGACCATCTGCGCGACCCGCACGCCTGGGGGCTGCTCGAGGGGCAGCTCAAGCTGATCGAGCACGAGCAGAAGCTCAGCGGCGACGGCGGGTTCATCTCGCGGCGCATGGAGCACATGAAGCGGGACAACGAGCTGTACTACACGCGGCTGGAGTCGGACAAGGCCTCCGGCCTGGCGCTGGTGCGGACGTGGTGGCGGCGTTTTCCCTTCGAGCCCGCGAAGCCGGCGCGCGAATTCGAGGCGACGGTGCAGGGCGGCTGGAGCGAGCCCGAGCACGGCGCGGTCTTTCACCGCAGCCCCACGCGCATCGCCAGCTTCGCCTGGCGGGCCTCCGAAGGGCCGATGGGGCTCTGCCTGGCGCCGGACAACGGGCACGACGCCGAATGGCAGAAGAACCTCGCCGGCGGCATCCGCTTCCTCGGCGAGACCGAGCCCAAGGGCGACGTCCACGAGAAGCATCTCGAGAGTTTTCCCGGCGGCTTCGTCACCAGCGGCGTGATGAGCGACAAGCTCAAGAAGTTCATCGGCGAGGGCTGGCGCAGCGAGGAGCACTGGCTCAAGCACAAGCTCGTCTTCGCCGCGCTGCCCGACGAGCGGACCGTGCTGCGGCTGGAGTTCGCCGCGCTGGAGCCGCGCCGGGTCTATCTCGACGCCGTGGAAGGCGTGAAGTGGGAGATCCCCAACGACATCCTGACCGGGCGGCGGACGTACGCCTTCGCGGGCGGCGAGCGGACGCTCGAGCCGCGCCTGGGCGCGAACGAGGTCATCGGCCTGGGCTCGGCCTGGGTAAACGTGGACGGGCGGCTGGGCGCGGTGGGGATCTACGGCGCGGACACGTGGAGCATCGCGCGGCGCGGCACGCGGATCGGGGGGTACTCGGGAAGCATGCTCACCGACGCGCTCTGCTGGCCCTGCCGAGCGGGGCGCGAGGCCGTCGAAGGCCCGGCGACGCTGCTCGACAGCGGCGTGGCGCTCTTCGCTTCGACGGGCGCGGCCGCGACGAAGACCTACCACGAGCAAGGCCTGGCGAAGCGGCTGGAGGCGCCGGGGCTGCTGCGCGCGATCCTGGCGCTGGGGTTCGACGGGCGGCAGTACGTCCTGGCGGCGAACTTTGGCGCGGAGCCGGTCGCCGCGACGCTGGCCGCGCCGCTCGGGAACTGGATCGATCTGGCCGGCGGGCGCACGCTTTCGGCCGAACAGGGTCTCGACGTCCAACTCGAACCGAATCGCGCGAAGCTTTTCCTTCGCGAGGGCCGGTCGGGCGCGTGAAGCGCGCGCTATGCCTTCAGCCGCCCCTTCATCCGGCGCACGCCCAGCGCGCCCAGCACGATGGCCATCGTCACGAGCACGAGCGGGCAGGCCCAGGCCCACGCCACGCTGGTGTGCGCGGGACCGCTCACCACCAGCCGGAAGGTTTCGATGGTATGAAAGAGCGGCGTCGCGTAGGCGGCGTACTCCAGGCCGTAGGGCAGCTCACGAACGGGGAAGACCAGGCCCGAGAGGAGCCCCAGCGGGGTAAGCCCGATCGTGAAGTAGAATTGGAAGTGATTGATGTTCTTGACCCACGAGGTCACCAGGTAGCTGATCCCGGCGAAGACGATGGAGTTCAGGAAACCGATCGCCGGGACGAGCACGGCCCAGGGCGTGCGCAGGTGTCCGAAGGCCAGGAGCACCAGCGCGACGATGGAGCTGAAGAGCAGTCCCTTGCTCCCGCACCAGAGCAGTTCTCCGGTGAAGATGTCGTGGCGCGTGAGCGGCGTCGCGAGCATGCCTTCGTAAGCTTTCTGGTAGCGCAGCCGGATGAAGGTCCCGTAGCTGGCCTCGAAGGCGGCCGTGTACATGCTGGTCATGGCCAGGAGCGCGGGGGCCATGTAGGCGTCGTACTCGAGCCCGTTGAATTCGCGGTGAATGTAACGCCCCAGGCCGAAGCCTACGGCGAGCAGGAAGAAGGTCGGTTCCAGCACGGCCGGCGTGGCGTTGGCGACGATGAACTTGCTGTAGACCTTCCAGTGGCGGTACCAGACGGCGCGCAGGCGCACGGCCTTGGAGGGCGCGCGGCGCGCGGGGGCGGCGTCACTCATCGAGGGTCCTTCCGGTCAGTTTCAGGAACACGTCTTCCAGCGAGGTGGAACGGACCACCGCCGCGCCAAAGGCTTTTTCGCCGACCCAGCGGCGCAGCGCGGCCTCGTCGCGGTGGAAGACGAAGGCCCGGTCGCCGTGCCGCTCGGCGAGGGTTTCCGCGCCGAGGGCCACGAGCGTCTCTTCGTGGCCGCTCGCGTCGAACTCCAGCACCCACGGCGGGAGGTGCTCGGAGATCAGATTTCGCGGCGCGTCCTCGGCGATGAGCTTGCCCTTGAAGAGGATGCCCACGCGGTCGGCGAGCTGGGCGGCTTCTTCCATGTAGTGCGTGGTGAGCAGGATCGTCAGGCCGCGCTGCTTGAGCTGCCGGAGCGTGCCCCACATCGCGTGGCGGACCTGCGGGTCGAGGCCGGTGGTGGGTTCGTCGAGGACCAGGAGTTCCGGGTCGTTGAGGAGCGCGCGGGCGATCATCAGCCGCCGGCGCATGCCGCCGCTGAGCGCCTGGACGGCGTCGTCGTCGCGCCCCTCGAGCTGGACGAACTTCAGGAGTTCCTGGATCTTCTTCTGAAACGCCGCGCCGCGCAGGCCGAAGAAGCCGCCGTAGATCTCGAGGTTCCGCCGCACGTCGAGGTCCTCGTCGAAGACTTCACTCTGCATCACCACGCCGAGGCGCGCCTTGACTTCGCTCTGCTCGATCCAGGGGTCGAAGCCGAGAACCTCCATTTGGCCGCCGTCGCGCGGGAGGACGGCGGCGATCATCTTCGAGAGCGTCGTCTTGCCGGCGCCGTTGGGCCCCAGCAGGGCGTAGCAGGTTCCGCGTGGGATGCGCAGATTTACCGAATCCACGGCCGTCAAAGCGGCGTAGCGCTTCACGACCCCCTCAGTGTGCACGGCGGCCAGATTGTCCAAGGGAATTGCTTTCAGATTCTAAGGTTAGCCCGATACGAACGTCACGCTCCGGGGGGTAAGCCAACTACCATAGAGAGGCCCGGCGTAGGCGCAAGGGGCGCGACCCTACCTCTTGTTCTGGGGTAAGCATCCGGCTAAAGTAACCACTTCTCGTTACAGGGGATATCCCACGTGCGAGTATGTGTTCTCATTTCGTGCCTCTTGGCGGCGCTGTATTGCGGCGCCTCGCGCGCCCAGACCGCCGGAGCCAACCCGTTTTCAGTTTATGTTTATACCTCGCCGGTGGACGACACGTTTCAGCCATACGGAGTTTACGTCCCGCTGGGCTGGGACGCCTCGGCGACCGGCGAGGACCGGCATCCGGCCGTGATTTACCTGCACGGCTTCGGCGGGCGGCTTTCGACGAGCATCAGCGGCGCGCAGAAGACCTTCGCCGATGCGAACAAGTGGCTTATCGCCTACGCCGACGGGCGGGGGAGCGTGAACTACGACCATATCGGCGAACTGGACGTCCTCAAGGTGCGGCAGGAACTGATCGACAACTTTGGGGCGCACCCGGACAAGATCTACCTGACGGGCTTCTCGATGGGCGGGCACGGCGTCTACCGGCTGGGCTGCCGCTTCCCGGACCTCTTCGCCGCCTGCCGCCCGGGCGCGGGCTGGACGGACTACAACGAATTCTACCCGCACTGGTACGAGCAAGGCAGCGCGCCGAAGCTCAGCGCGTACCTCGACCCCACCCGCGCCTCGCTGCTGGGACATACGGCCGCCGTGCCGCAGGTCGAGAACGGGCTGATGACCTCGTGGCGCGTCTACTACGGCACGGGCGACTCGGTGAATCCGCCGACCAACGCGACGCAGATGACCGACGCGTGGCAAGCGCTGGGGCACACCAGCCTGGTCAAGGTCTCGCACGGCGGAGGGCACTCGGACGAAGCCCAGGATGTCACGTACGCGTTCTTCAACGGCAAGTCCGTGAACCGCAACCGCACGGAGGTGGTCTACCGGACGTGGCGTCTGCGCCACGACGGGGCGTACTGGATCCGGATCGACGATTTCCGCGAGCGCGAGCAGCAGGCGCGGCTCAAGGCCACCGCCAACCCCAGCACCGACGTCATCGACGTGGAGGCCACGAACGTGGAGGCCTTCACGCTCACGCCGCCGGCCGCGGCGATCCCCGGCGCCGGCGAGGTCGTGGTGAACGTGAACGGAGTCGAGGCCTGGCGCGGGGCCTGGGACGGGGATCTGACCCTGCGCACGACCCGCGACGGCGACGGCTTCCCCGACGGCTGGACCGATGCCGCGCCGCTCGGCGGGGGCTACCATAAGATCAAGGGCCAGGAAGGGCCGCTCACCGATACCACGCGCGGGCCGTTCGTGGTCGTCTACGGCGCCTCGGGGCTGGACGCCGACCGCATCGAGGAGAACCGCAAGGCCGCGCTGCTCTTCTGCGGGCAGTGGAATTCCATGTGCGTCCTGCGCTGGGGCGGGGGGCCGCAAGTCGCAGCGGACTGGTACGAGACGCCCTACACCTTCTCGACGGGCGCGCACATGTCCGTGAACAACAGCCGCATCGTCCAGCCGGTGAGCGACGTGGACGTCATCGGCCTGGGCATGGACCTGAGCGGGAAGAACAAGATCCTCTTCGGCGATCCCGACAGCAACCAGCTTATCGGCACGAGCTACGGCCCGCTTACGCTGCACACCGACGCCGAAGGCGGGGGATCACGGTTGGCAGCCGCACCTATGCCTTGTCCACGCACCGCTGGTGTTTCTGCTATCCCGACGCCGATGGGACGCTCACGATGGTCAGCAAGGGGCTCAACAGCAGCCTGCCCGACCTGAACTGGTCGCCTTTCGACGTGGCCAAGGACCTTGAACAGCTTCCGTGGCTGCATCCGGACTACGTGGTCTGGGACACGACCCGCGCGCCGACGGGAATCGGCAACCTGACCAACACCTACCGCTACCTTCCCGAGAGCTGGGTGGAGGCCGGCTTTTTCACGGCCGACTGGGAACTGGACGAGAACCCGCCGCAAGTGCGCGCCCGCTTCACCGGGACGCCCGTGCCGGGGCTGCCGGGCGTCTTCAGCACGGGGGGCAGGTAATCGCCGAGGCCGCCGACGGCCCAGGTGAAAGCGGTGTAGCGAAGATCGAGTACCGGCTCAACGGCGGCGCCTGGACGGAATACACCGGCCCGCTCAACGTGGCGGGCAACGGCGCGCGCGCGTACGAATTCCGCGCGGCCGACCGCGGCCTTTCCTGGCTCTACGAGCCCGATCCGACCTACGTGCGCGCCACGCAGGCGCTCAACCGGACCGGCGAGGCGGCGCTGGACTTCGAAGTCAACGGCGCGGCGGTGGATCCCGACGGCTTGCGTCCCAAGCGTTTCAGCGGGTTGCTGCGCTCGCCGCTCGCGCGCCTTCAGCCCGGTGATAACGCGGTCCTATGGGTGGATCTGGGCGCGAACCTGTTGCCCGCGGGCGCCGAGTACGTTCCCGTCACGATCCTGCTGGGCGATCTGACGCTCGGGCCCTTCGACACGCTGCGGTACGGCGTCCTGAAATTCGACGCGCCGGGCGGCGCGCGCGTGCGGGGGCGTATCGTACTTACGGCCAGACGCCGCTACGCGCTGATCCGCCTGATCAACGTGGACCTGGAAGACGCGCTCGATATCGATCCCGGGGATCTGGACCGGCTGGTGGACGTGGAGGTGACGCTGGTGCTGGACGGGGTCTCCGCCGGACCGGTCGCATTTACGGCGCAGATGAAGCGCCGCAAGACCACCGTCAACGGGCGGCTCGTATTTATCGAAGGGCGGATTCCCTAGCAGCCGCTGAAAGGCGGCACGGTCTGGGCGTTCGAGCCGCCCGCGCTACGCAAGTAACTCGGTGGGGCTTTCGCGGCGGATCGGCTACTCGGTCTTGGGAATCTTGTTATAGCCTTTCGAGGCTTGGCGCGCCTCGATGCGTTTCGATTGCAGGTCGCGCATTTCCTTCAACTCCGAGTACTTGGCGGACTCGCGCCGCAGCAGCAATGCGATGACCGAGAGCAGGACGAACGCCGCCACGCCGCCACCCAGCCAGACCCACCTGAGCCAAGGCGCATCTTGCGTAAGCGGAGCCTCGACGACGGCGGGCGCCGCCGGTTCGGCCGGGATGGAATGAGGATCGGTTGAAGGCGGCAGCGGAGTGCGGCGAATGGCCAGCAACTGGTCGGCCATCTGGTTGTGCTTCAACTGCGCGGCCTTGTAATCCTTGTCCGCCTGGATCATCTGGACCTTCTGGTCGGTCAGGACCTGGTTGACCCTGTTTTCGGCGTCGCGTTCGGCGGTGGGCACGTCCACGGCGCCGAGCACGGAGCGTTCGGCACATAGGAAGCCGGCCAACAGAAGGATGCCAGCGATTCGAAAGGACGCCATTGCCGGAACTCCTAGCCACCCAGCGCCCCGTGCGGGTCGCGCAAACAAAGCCGGCTTGAGAGTCGCCGGATGCGGGCGAGTCGCCCGCGCTTCACCATCCTTGCGGTCGCCGCGCCTGCGCGCGCGGACGACCCGCGTCGGGCTACTGGCCCGGGGTCATCTCTTCCCAGCTCAGGCTCTCGAACTTGGTGCCGACCGGGATGTAGATCTCGACGTGGCTGGACGGCTCCTTGTCCGAGACGCGCGGATCGTAGACGAAGCGCGCGTAATTATTGAAGAGGATCGCCTCGTCGCGCGCGACCATGGTGCCGAAAATCTTCATGCCGGTGCCGTTGGTGTTGCCCATGCGCCCGCCGAAGAGATGGTTGGTGTAGAAGATGCCGCTGATGTTCGCCGGCCGCACGTTGGTGGTCTGCACCGCGCTGTTGTTGCTGTCGTTGGGCGCGACGAACTTGGTGGTCCGGCCCGTGCCCGAGCCGGCGGTGCTGAAGGCCTTGAGGTAGTCGTCGGGGAAGACCGACTCGTAGTATTTCAACTTGGTGGTCGGCTGCGCGCCGTCGTCCCAGTTCGCCGCGTTGTTGTACTTGACCATGTTGAGCTTGCCGGTGCCGGCGTTGTAGTAGGTGGCGTTGTTCAGCGCGGCCGGGATGGTCCCGCTGGGGAACTGGGCGGTGGCGTCGGTGGTGACGTCGGCCTTGTAATCGCCCTTGAAATAGGGCGCGCCCGCCGAATAGTCCGTCACGTACCCGATGGCCGCGTCCGTGGGATCGACTTGGTACTTTTGCAGCGTGGCGTCCTGGAATCCCGATTGGAAGTAGGAATTCCTGACCGTATTCCACGAATCGTCGGTACGGTAGTACTGCCCCAAAACCATGCTGCCCTTGGCGGCGTATCCGATCAGATCCTTGTCCTTATTGGCTTCATTGGTCGTCGCGATATTCGGGTTGTTGATGTTCGTGCTGCTGTTGCCGTTGTTCGGGTCGCGGAAGGTCGGCGGGTCCGAGTAGACGATGTCGCCGGGGATGCTCATGTTGCGGCCGATGTAAATCGTGCCCTGGCCCTTGACGGTGCCCGTGATCAGCAGGTCGTTGGTGACGACGACGGGCCCGGAGACGACGATCGGCTGCTGCGGCGTGCCGATGAGCGCGAGGTTCCCATTGCGCTCCTGGAGTTCGGGATTGATCTTGGTGGTGAGCGCATGGGTGTCCACGCTCATCGTGCCGCTGGTGGCGTCCCACGTGGCGATGCGGCCGTTCTCGTCGGCATCGTTGCCGTAGACCGAATCCTTCCCGGGACCGCCGACGATATAGTTGTAGTTATTGGGGTCGGTCGGATCGAGGCCCGGCGCCTTGAGCTGCTTGATCACGCCGCCCGTGCCGCCGGCGTCGCCGATGTCCGGGCGCTCCGGACGGACGGTGTTGTTGGCTTCGTTCTTGAAGAAGGCCATGTCGCCCAGGTAGGGGATGTCCAGGGGTTTCTGGCCGGTGACGGGCTCGTAGATGCCCTTCCAGCCGAGTTTGTAGTCGATCTTGTCGAGAATCCCGTTGCCGTTGGTGTCCTCGCCCGAGTTCAGCGCGCCGTTGTTGTTGGTGTCCTCCGAGTAGGCGGGATTGGCGGGCAGCACCTGCTGGTCGGTCGTGGCGATGCCCTTGGGTCCCGCGCGATACTGGGTTAGGGTTTGGTAGGTCGGGACGCCGTTGATGACCCCGGCCGCGTTGATCGCGGGGTTGATGGCCGCGTACATCAGCCCGTTGATGGTCGGGCCGCCGGAGAAGCCCAGGTTGCCATTCGAGCCGATGTTGCCGTGGATGTAGATGGGCGTGCCGTACATCCAGCCGTAATTGTTCGCGAAGTAGGCGAAGTCGTAGATCTTGCTGTCGCCGATCACGCCGTATTTCACGAAGCGGCGCACCTGGCGGTAGAGGTAGCGCCCCGAGAGCGGGTCGAGCATGCGCGCCTGAGCCTTCAGTTCGACGGTGGTGTAGCGGAAGCCCACGTTCGATTCGATCATCCGGGCGCTGAGCTTGACGTCGCCCGGGCCCCACTCCCGCCAGCCGTCCAGGCTGCCCCAGCGGTTGATGAAGTTTCCGGTGGAGCCTCCGAGGTAATCGTAGGTCTTGGGATCCTCCGTGGTGCTGGAGCGGAGCTGGTTGCTGAGCATGGCGATGGGGGACTGCGAGGCGTCGCCGATCGGCGACATGGCGTTGTCGCCCAGTTTGTTCGCGTCGTTCTGGACGTCGAAGTTGCGGAAGATTCGTTCGACGTTCCAGTCGTTGGCGGACTCGGCCAGTTCCAGGGTGTAGGAGAGCGTCGAATCGCTCTCCTGCCGCGTCGCGTTGCTGCGCATGCGCTCGGCGAAGAAGAGCGTCATGGAAGCCAGCAGCGTGACCATCATCATGGCCAGGAAGAGTCCCGAGCCGCGCTGGTTGCGCCGCGAAAGGAGCGCTCGATGCGTCGCCATGGTTCTCTGTCTCCGGAGCCTAGAAGTTACGCAGACAGTAGGTGTCGTGCGTCACGATGGTCGTGAAGGTGGTGCCCTGGTCGGTGCGCATGGGCGTGACGTTTTTGCGGCCGATGCGGATTTGCAGGCGCCGTCCGGTCTTGATCACCAGGAAGCCGCTCTTGGGTACGTTGGTGCAGACGATGTCGAACTGCCCGCCGGGCCCTTCGCGAACCAGCCAGCCGTCGTCGTCGTCGAAGAGGCCGTTGTTGTTGTCGTCGATCCCGTTGCCCGCGATTTCCCGGTCGGCGTAGCGCCAATAGTACGTCAACGCCGTGGCGGTCGTTCCCAGATCGACGGTCTTGGTCGCCTCGTCGAAGCGCGGTTTGTTGAAGCGGACGGCTTTCGTGATCGGCCCGTTGGCCGATGGATAGCCCGAAGGCGGCGAGACGGTCAGGGAGGTTCCCGTGACCGTGTCGGTGTTGGTTTCGCTCACGGTGCTGAAGTCCGCGAGCGCCGCGCTGATCGTGCGCATTTCTTCCTTCATGGTGTCCAGCGCCGTGCGCGTGCGAGTCTGCTGGTCGGAGACGATCAGCTCGAATTTCATGTGCTCCGAGGTCGTGTGCACCACGATGATGGTGACCATCACCACGACCGTGATGACGCTGATGCTGATCATCATTTCAAGCAGCGTGAAGCCTCGCGCGCGCCGGGCGCGTCCGAGCCTGGGGAAGCCGCGCATCAGGGGTGCTCCTTGGTGACGACCGCGAAGAGGTCGGAACGTTCCGGCCCGTACGGGCCCGTCCATTGAATGGTGACCACGATGGGCAGGAAGCGGAACCCGTCGATGACCGCGTCGTCCCGCTTGTCGATGACGCTGGGCTTGGTCACGTCGCCGTTCACGTAGCCGTCCGGCGGGTAGCCGGTGTCGTTGGAGTCCCCGTCCCCGTTGATGTCCATGGGGAAGGGGTTCGGGGTGCTGTCCATGTAGTTGCGGTTGCCGGTGATGTCTATCCCGATCGGATTGCGCTGATACCACTTGCTGGCCGAGGAATTGGCGGGCAGGCCCAATAACCTCCCGAAATCGCCCTCGTTGGGCTGTTCGTTGGTGATGATGGTGATCAGGCCCATCGGGCGGCCGGGGATCGGGTCGAGGTAGATGTCCAGCCGCCCATTGCCGTTCAGATCCTCGTCGGAATCCAGGATCCCGTTGTTGTTCGCGTCCTCGCCCACGATGAAGGTCGTGGAGTCGCCCTTCCCGGCGTTCGGCCCGCTCGTGTAGTAGAGATACCCGCTCGAATTCACGCCCACGTTCGACTCGGGAGCGCCCTTGATCGCGATGGTCCCGGAGGTCTCGATGCCGCCGTGCGTGACCGAGCCCGTGCCGATATCGCCGCCGCCGGAGGCTTCGCCGGTGGAGACCGAGCCCAGCATGGTGTAGTCGAGGGGGCCGTAACGCTGAAAGACCAGGTCGAGCGAGTCCCCGCTGGCGATGTGCATGCGGATCTCGTCGATCTTCGCCGCGGCGAACTGCATGGCCAGGCGCCGTTCTTCGGTCAGTCGCGCGCCCCGCATGTGCGTGGCGAACATCGTCAGACTCGCGGTAATGGCCACTACCAGAATAAGCGCGGCAATCATTACTTCGATCAGGCTCATGCCGCGAGATGGCTTCTTCATGCCTTCCTCCGTCCGACCTTTTCCTTACGCTCGGCTTACGCGCCAAGTGCAGGCAGGGCATTAGAGGTGAACTTGGCCAATCAAATTGGCTGGATACTTTAGGATTGCCCCAACGAATTCCCCGGTGTTTCGTTATACCCCAATAAGCCCCTGTGACAATACGGGGGTGCTGGGTTTATTATTAAATTCTATGCGGTTAATGCACGGTGCGTAAGGCTTTATGTTTTTGATGTCAGCTAGGCTCTTGCGGCTTCTTTCTGTTCCTACACGCGAGAATAGTGGCTTCAGCGTCTCGGGCGAGGCGGCCCAAAGCCGAAATCCGCGTTACCTGTTTTGAAACTCCATTGGTGCGCGAAAGGCTTGCCGCCGACCGTGGCCGTAACGCGGACGGTGTAGGAAGCCTGCTCTTTCATGACGGTCTTGGCGATGAAACAGATCGTATTCATGTTGTCCTTGAACATCGCAGATGCCGGGTGTTCGGGATCCGAGGTCCAGCCGTCCACCGCGTCCTTGCCGTTTTCGAGCACTTCGATCTTGGCGTCCTTGGCCCCGCGCATGTTGGGCGGGAAGGTCAGGGTGATCGTTTCGCCTACGCCGCCGGGAGGGGGCGCCACGGGGATCGGCGACGGCCCTTCGCGGCCGTTCCAGCCCGGACGCACGTTCGAGGCGCCGTCGGGGGATAGCAGAGCGGGCCGGGCCACTGCGGGCTCTTGCGCGGGGTCCCATTCTGCCAGTCGAAGACGCCGAAGCGCCCGTTGGGATCGTACGAAACGGTGGTGAACTCGAGTTCCGGCCGGATCAGCGGGATGCGGTGAAAGAAACTGTCGAGGAGTCCCAGCAGCGATTCGCGCGCGTTGGGGCGCCCCTGCGCGAGGCACGAGCCCATCCCCGACTTATGCCCTTCGGCCGTGAACTTGGGATGATTTTTGTCCTCCGGGTGCGTAAGGCCCCCGACGGCGTTCATGTACTCCATGTGCTTGACCGCCCAGGCCTCGAGCTTCGGGTCGCGCTGAACCGGAGGAACCTTCAGCGAGGCACGGATCTGGTTCCAGAGGGCCAGCGTGTCGTCGGGGCCGCCGTCCCCGCTGGCCGTGCCGCCGTCGAAGGCGACGTAGGTCTCGAAGGTGACGCTCTTTCCCGATGCGGTGGCGGCCGCCTTGTAGGACTTGCCGTCCACGTCGAACTTCTCGCCCAGCTTGACGGCCAGTTTCTTGTCGTAAACGAGCACGTCCGCGCCGGAGTCGTTGAAGCGCCCGTTGCTGTCCTCGTCCAGCAGCGCGAAGGGTTTGCCCAGGAAGGCGCCCACCTGCGCGGTATGGCTGGCCAGGCCCAGGCCGTCCCCGTTCTTGACGACCTTGTAGGTGTAGCGGCCCATGGCGCCGTCATCGAACTTGGTATCGATGCCCCAGGCGTCGCCGACCTTGAAGATCCGCTGCCCGGCCATCGGATGGACATAGTAGATCGCATCGTCCCCGACCCGCGCCTTGATCGTCGAGCCGCCGGCGTCCTTGATCGGGACCTCGCCCGAGAAGGCCACCGCCGCCGGCGTGGGAAGATCCCAGCCCTGCAATTGATCCAGCGTCTGGGCTTTGGTGGGCGCCTGGACGGGGCCGTCCTGCGCCGCACGCGCAGCGCCGGCCCACATAAGCAGCGAGAGGGTGCACGACGTAAGGAGCCGATTCATCGGGCATACTCCCTAATGGGCGCATCAGCCGGGGCGCACGACGACCACCTTACTACACTGGAACCCTATAGAAGATAAGGGAATCCAGTCTATTGCTGCCGCATTCCGCGTACTTCCATGCCTAACGAAGTGAGGCGCAAGGGCTTGCCGCGAAACTGGGCTTCGCGCGCTGAGCTTTCCCCTTACGACGCTTCAAAGTAGGCTGTCTCAAGTTGAATTCGGCATCCGCGGAGATCAGGCCATGTCGCTCGCAGGAAAGGTTGCCCTCGTTACCGGCGGCACCGGCGCGCTTGGGCGCGCGGTGGTTCAGCGGCTCGTCCGGGACGGCGCGGCCGTCCACGTGCCGTGCATCGTGAAGGCGGAACTCGAGGACTGCCGCAAGACGCTCGGCGAGGTCTTCGCGCAGGCGACGATTCACGAAGCCAACGTGGCGCGCGAGGCTGAAGTCGAGAAACTCTTCGCGGCCGTCGCGTCGAAGTCCGGACGCCTCGACGTGCTCGCCAATATCGTCGGCGGCTTCGCCTTCGCGGCTTTAAGCGAAACGGATCCCGCGACCTGGCAACGCATGCTGGAGCTGAATGCGACGACCTGCTTTCTGTGCTGCCGCGCGGCCGCGCCGCTGATGAAGCGCTCCGGCGGCGGGCGGATCGTCAACGTCAGCGCCGGTCCTGCCATCAACCGAGGCGTGCCCAACATGAGCGCCTACGGGGCCTCCAAGGCGGCCGTGCTGAATCTCACGCAGACCCTCGCACAAGAACTCGGCGCCGACCGGATCACGGTCAATGCGCTCGTGCCGAGCATCATCGATACGCCCGCCAACCGGAAGGCCATGCCCGAAGCCGACACGTCCACTTGGCTCGCGCCGGCCGAGATCGCCAATGTGATCGGGTTTCTGGCTTCGCCGGAGGGCGCCATCGTCACCGGAGCCGCCCTGACGCTGAGCCGGGGTTAATCAAAGTTTTTCGGGCTGCCCCGTCCTTAATGCTTTCGCATTCGCTATATCTCATGGTCTAGGGTTATATATGAGTCGAGTGCACCATGAGGTGTCGGAGTTCCCAGTGGTTCAGGCTTGAAACCCATGCGAAGCGGTGTATAGGTGGTCTAGACAGCCTTGGGGGAAGGCTGGCTACCACTTATCTATGGCTTTTGCTTGGGTCCGGACCATGCCGGCCATGATTATCATCTTTTGCAGCAAGTGCGGTCAGCGCGTCGGCGCGGACGAGATCGCAAAACTCGATCTCCCGGCCGGCGAGACGCCCGCCGAGGTGCTGTGTGCGAAGTGCGCACCGGCCAGTGCGGCGGCGCCCGCGCCGCAGTCGCCCTCCGGATCGCATCCGACGGCTGGAAAGACGGGGCCTATCGGGCGGACCACGGCCAAGCGCTCCGCCGTCCGCGCGGCATCCACGGCGCGCGCGCGAAACGCTCCGAGTTCGCATGGCCTTCCGCCGGGCACGCGCCCGCATCCGAGCAAGGCGCCGATGATTCTCCTTGGCGCTGGCGCGGCGGTTTTCGTGCTGAGCCTGCTGGTGTTCGCGGGCGGGGGATCCTCGAATGAGGCGCGGCCTCGCCGCGAAGCGCCGGAGCCGCCGACCGCACGCGTGGAAGCGCCGCCGCGCTCCGCGAGCGCCACGCCGTCCCCGATCGGTTCGAACCAAGCCAATCCGCCCAAGTCCGATCCCACGCCAGAGCGCGCGGTAAACTCGCAGGGTCCCGCGGAGTCGGCGCGGTCGGCCGAGCCCATGCAGAAAGATTTCGAGGCCGTGCAGGCGAAACTTAGATCCGCCGAGGCCACGAAGGAGGAGAAACTCGCCGCGGGGCGGGCGTTTACCGAGAAGTACCCTGGCACGCTGGAAGCCTCGCGCATACGGGTGGAAGTCGAGAAGCTCGAAACGCCGCCGGTCGCGGCGGCCGAGACGCCCGCGGCGAGCCCGTCGGAAGCATCCGCTCCGGACCTGCTGGCGCTCGACGACGTGGCCGAATTGCGCCGGAGGCTGCTGGCGCTCGGAAAGGGTATCTCCGGCGCGCAGGACGCGCTGAAGATACTGGGCGAGTTGCCTCCGCCGGCCATGCCCGAGACGGTCGTCTACGCGGCGCCCTTCGCCAAGGGGAGCCGCGAGCGCTGGGACGGCGATTACGGTTCCAAGATTTCCATCGCGGACGTGGGCGGCGAGAAGGCTTTGAAGGTCGTGGACGGGAGCGACCGGATGGCCTGCTACGTCCACCTGAACGAACAAAATCTTTCATGCAACCGCACGCGCGCGCGCCTGCGCATCTACCAGCATGGGCTGAAAGGCATGCGCCTCTCGGTCCAGACCCCGGTCTTCCAGCGCTTCAACGTGAACTTCAACCCGCCCGAGGCGGATGGCTGGCATGACTTGACCGTGAATCTCGAGGAGGCCAAGGCCGGCGCGATCAAGTTCCAGAACATGCCCTTTGCCCACATCGAAGTGCACGGCTTCTGGAAGACCTCGAAGGCCGACGCTTGGTTCGCCCTTGCCGGGTTCGAGCTCGTCAGCGGCGGCGAGTAGGCCGGCGCTCCGCCGCGGCGTATCCGCCTCCGATTCAACCTCCGCAACGCGCCGGATCGAACGGCTTGGCGTCCATGAAGGGGGCTTCGGCGCAGATAAGTTGTCCCAGCAGCCGGGCCGAGGGCAGCGCTTCGGTCACGCCGAGGTGCCCGTGGCCCGTAGCCAGCCACAGGTTGCGCTGCTTGGAGGAGCGCCCCAGGATCGGCAGGCCGTCGTAGCTGAGCGGGCGCAGCCCCGGACCAGCGTTCGAGCACCGGTTCGGGCCGGTAGTCCTTCAGATAGCGGGCGGGCGCGTCGAGGACCGCCTGCATGCGCAGGGGATCGGGATCCAGCCGCAAGCCGTCCAGTTCCAGCGTGCCGGCCAGCCGCAGTTCGCGCGCCCAGGGCGTCACCGCGACGCGGGCTTCGGCGAGCATGAGGGTCGTTGCGGGCGAGCGCTTCGGAGCGGCCAGCGTCACGCTGTACCCTTTGCCCGCCTGCATCCACAGCTTGAGGCCCAGCCGCCGCGCGAGCGCCGGGGTGTGCGCGCCGGCAGCCAGGACGATCTCGCCGGCCTCGTAGCGCCGCCCCTGCGCGACGACGGCGGAGATCGAGCCGCTGTGCGTGTCGAAGCCTTCCACTTCGACGCCTTCGATCAGGCGGACGCCGCGGGCCTCGAGTTTCTTGGCCCATTGGGCCACAAACGGGGTGGGGACGAGATCGGCCTCGGCGCGGAAACGGATCGCGCCGCGGACGGCGTCGAGCAGGGCCGGTTCGGCCTCGCGCGCGGCCTTGGCGTCGAGGACCTCGCAGGGGAAGCCGTGCGCGCTCAGTTCCGCGGCCTCCGCGCGCCGCCGGTCCAGGGCCTGTTCCGACAGGAAGACGCCGAGTTGGCCGCGCGCGCGAAACTCGCAAGCCAGGCCCTCGCGCTCGACCCGTTCGCGCGTCAGCGCCACGGCTTCGCGGTGCAGGGCGGCCAGGGCGGCCAGCCCGCGCGCGGCGTCCCGGGAATTGCAGCGCCGCCAGAAGCGCCAGAGCCAGACGAGGAGATCCAGACTGCAGCGCGGATGAATGCGAAAGGGCGCGTCGCGGCGGAACATCCATTTCAACGCCTGCCAAGCCAGGCCGGGCTGGGGGAGGGGGGCGGCATGGCTCACCGCCAGCCAGCCGGCATTGCCGTGGCTGGCGCCCGCGCAGAGTCGGCTGCGTTCGAGGAGCGTGACGCTGCGCCCGCGCGCGTGCAGTTCGTGCGCGCAGGCCACGCCAAGCACGCCGCCGCCCACGATAAGCACGTCGCTGCGCCGGGTCATGTGGGTGAAGCTACGCCTCGGCGCGCGGGTCGCAATGCGGTTTCGCGCGCCAAGGCCTACTCGAGTGCGCCGTTTGCGGAAGGCCTCCGGCTATCCGGTTTCGGGCGCGTCTGAAATGCACTTGATGTGGGTGCGGCTCCGGTTCACCATGAACTTCATGCCGATTCGCTACATGCGCTCCGCGCTGGGCGTTAGCTTGGCCGCGGTCTTCTCCATGGGCGGGCTGTGCGCGGCTTGGCTTCAGGCCCACGAGTTGGAACACGCAAATGTCGCGGGCTGCGCGCATGAGACGCACGCGCACGGCTTGATGCACACGCATCTTCACGTTCAGGACCTCGAGACGGCTTGCGGCTGCCGAGGACATTCTACGGACGGACATGCGGCGATCCGCTTCGAGACCGCACCGACCCGCGAGCGCTTCCGCGCTTTCGCGCTGGATCATGACTTGGCCCGCGTTCCAAGCCTCATCTTTCCTGGCGCCGTTGCGCCGCGCCCGCGAGAAGCGCCGCGCGCGCGGAGCCTTCTTTTCGAACCGTTCCTTTCACGCCTGCGATCCGTTCGCCTGCTGACCTGACGCCCCCTCGGTGTTTCGGCGCTCTCGCGGCCACACGGGCCGCGTGGGCCGTTTCGTATCGAGTCTCGTGGGGGTGGTCCATGCCGTTTTTGCGCGCGCGTCATGCGCCTGGCCTATGCGTGCCGGCGCTATTGCTGGCCGGTTGCGCCTCGTACACGCCCAAGCCGCTGGCGCCGGAAGACGTGGTGGCGCGGGCCGCACTGACACGCGCGCAGCCGGACGCCGAGGGGCCGGCGCCCGCCGGCCCGGTAACGTTCGTCCAGGCGGCGCGCTGGATGCTTGCCCACGGTCCGGAGGTTCGCGAGGCCGTCGCCGCGTACGAGACGTCGCTGGCTCGCGCCGGGCGCAAGACCCCGCTGCCCAATCCGGGGTTGGAGATCGGCCCGCAATTCGGCTTCGGCCCGGACCAGGGCCCGGTCAACGCGTGGAGCCCCTTCGGCTCGATCGGCTTCACGATCCCGCTCGGCAAGCGCCTGCGCCGGCAGGACGAGCTGAACCGCGCGCTGGCCGATGTGGCGCGCGTGGAGGCGCTGGTCCGGCATCGCGAGATCTATCTGGAGCTGCGCGGGCGTTACAGCGAACTGGCGCTCGCGCGGCGCCGTGAGGCGGAGCGCGCCGAGATCGTCGCCTCAGCGCGCAAGGCCGCGCTGGCCGCGCGGAAGCTCGTCGAGGCCGGGCAGGCCACGGCGCTCGACGTGGCGCTCTTCGATCTGGATCTCATGCAGGTCGAGGCCGAGTCGCTGGAAGCCCGCCGTGAGACCGCGCGGGCCGGGGCCGGACTGGCCCGCGCCGTTGGGGTCCGCGCGGATCTGTTTGCCGCCTTGCCCGCCGGCGCGTTGCCGGTCCTGCCTGCATCGATTCCCGGCGAGGAGGAGTTGAAGACGCAGCTCGTCGCCCACCATCCGGAGCTGGCGCGGCTCCGCGCGCGCTACGAGGCCGCCGAACGCGAACTGCGTCTGGAGATCGCGCGGCAGTGGCCCGACTTCACCTTCGGCCCATCCTTCGACAGCGAGAGCGGCGAGAAGCGCACGGTCGTCGGCCTGACGCTGGGCCTCGAGATCCCGTTCTTCGACCGCAACGAGCAGGGCATCGCGGAGGCCGAACGCCGGCGCGAGGAGGTCCGCGTGCGGTACGAGGCCGCGGCCAATCGCGCGCTGGCCGGTCTGGAGGCCGCGCGCGCGGACCTGGAGCTCGCGCGTTCGATGGCCGCGCTGGTGCGCGACACGATGGCGCCGCGCGCGGCGCGGAATATCGAACTGGCACAGCGCGCGGTCGAGGCCGGCGCCGGCGACGTATTGAAGCTGCTCGACGCCGAACGCAGTCACCGCGCCGTGCGCCTTCGGGCGCTGGAGGCGGACCTGGCCGAGCGCGCGGCCTGGGTCGCATTGGAGTCGGCGGTGGGGCAGCCGCTGCTGCGCTTCCCCGGGGAAGAAGCGGACGTCGAGGCGCCGCCCGGACTGGGCGGCGCGGAGAGCGCTCAGGACGGGGCCGACGAGGATGAGATGCCTTACCTGAACGATGGAGAGGAGCCTGGCGAATGAAGCAGGCGGCATGGACGTTGATCCTCGCGGCGGCCTTTGCCGCGATAGGTCTCGCCGGCGGCTGGATCGCCGCGCGTCAGACCCAGAGCGCCGGAGGCCACGGCGGGCACGAGGCGGGCGAAGGCGGGGACGAGCACGGCCACGGCGGGCACGCGCCCGCCGTGCCGGTTTTGTCGGAGCAAGCGCGGCTGAACCTGGGGCTCAAAGTGGCCGAGGCGGACACGGAGGATTATTGGAAGCGGCAGCCTGTGCAGGCCGTTGTCGCCGATTCGCCGCGCAGCCTCCAGCCCATCTTCGCGCCCATCGGCGGGCGCGTGACGGAGCTGAACGCGCTGCCGGGCGCGGTCGTGCCCGCCGGCGGCGTCGTGGTCACGCTGATCCGCGAGCCGCTGCCCAGGCCGAAGCTGATTCTCACCGATCCGATCCTCAAGCCGGCGAACGAGGACTTCCATGGCGCGGTGGGCGAGATGCGCCGGGCCGCGCGCGGACTCGAACTGCTTAACGCCGAGCTTGAGCGCGTGCAGAAGTTCGTGGAAACGGGCACGCAGGACGGCCTGCCGATCCTGCCGCGCAAGAACGTCATCGACCTGCGTTACGAGATCGCGCGCGGCGAGATGGAGGTTCAGAACGCCGAGCAGGAGTTGCGCCGGCACGGCGTCACTGACGCGCAGCTCGCCGAACTCGCCAAGGGCCGGGCCGCCGCGGTGCTCGGGCAGCAGGTTTGGCGCCAGGCGTTGCAGCAGAACGGGCTTTGGCCGGCCGCCGCCGAAGCGCTGTATGCGGCGCTCCCCGCCGAGGCCCAGGCGCTGCCGTGGAGCGTCGCGGCCGTGGGCGAACTGGCCGCCGCGGGGATTCCGCTCGCCGACCTGACCGTATGGCTCAAGGCCGAACCCGCGGCCGCGGCGCATTTTATCGAGATCGCCGGACTGCTGCAGGAGGGCCACGCGCTCACCGCGGTCAAAGCGCTGCACGCCGTGGGGGGGCTGGAGGAGGTCGTCCGAATCTCCGCGCCGGCCCCGGACGGCGTCCCCGACTGGGACGTGCTGGCGCTCGACGCGAAACCCGGGCAGCAGGTTGAACGCGGGCAGGTCCTCGGGACGCTGGCCAATCCGCGGGAACTCCAGTTGCGCGCGGAGCCCGTGGGGGGCGAGGTCGCGGCGGTCCTGGCGGCGGCCTCTCAGGGCGGAGAGATCGAAGCCGTGCCGCTGCTGAAGGATACCGGCCCGCACCTTAAGGGCTTGAAGCTGGCGTACGTCACGAGCGACCCCGACGGGCATGGAACGCTGGCGGTCCTGGGCGTCCCGAACGAAGCGCTGGAAACCCAGGCCGGCACGAAGCCCGAAGGGCGCACATGGCGCCTGCGCCCGGGCCTGCGTTACACGCTACGGGTGCCCGTGGAGAAGTTCGGAGAGGCCTTCGTGCTGCCCAGCGATGCCGTGACGGACGACGGCCCCGACAAGGTGGTCTTCATCGAGGACGGCGGCGGCTTTAAGCCTGCGAAGGTGGTCGTGCTGCACCGGGATCACGAGACCGTCGTGCTGGACTCCCGGTTTTCGGAACTCTTTCCCGGCGACCGGGTCGTGACGCGCGGCGCCTTCGGCCTGGGTGTGGCGCTCAAGGCCGGCTCGGGTGGCATCGATCCGCACGCGGGCCACAACCATTGAGCGTTCGCCCGCCGAAGCTTGGAGCTACGACCATGCGGAATTCGGACTGCGGAATGCGGAATGAAGGGCAAGCGCGGAGGGTTCCGCCGCACGCGGGGCCGCGCATGCCGAGCTTTCCCATCCAGGATCAGCCCGGCGCTCCGATCTTGCGCCGCCGCGCCTTCGGCGGTTGGGCCATGCGAGGGGCTTCGCCGTGCTGAATCGGATCATCGCCTTCGCGCTGCGTAACCGGCTTTTCGTGGTCATGGCCGCGCTGCTGGTGGCCGGGTACGGATCCTACACGGCGCTGCGCATGCCCATCGACGTGCTGCCGGACCTGAACCGCCCGACGGTGACGATCATGGCCGAGGCGCACGCGATGGTGCCGGAGGACGTCGAGCGGCTGGTCACGATCCCCATCGAGCAGATGGTCAACGGCGCGACGGGGGTCACGCGCGTCCGCTCGTCGTCGGGTCTGGGGCTAAGCGTGGTGCAGGTTGAGTTCGGCTGGGAAACGGAGATCTTCCGCAACCGGCAGATCGTGCAGGAAAAGCTGCAACTCGCGCGCGCCAAGCTGCCCCCGAGGTGGACGTCAAGATGGCGCCCATCTCCAGCATCATGGGGCAGGTGCAACTCGTCGGATTCCAGAGCAGGACCGGGTCGACGGGGGTTTCCGAGATCCGCGCGCTGGTGGACCAGTACGCCAAGCCGCGGCTGCTTTCGATCCCCGGGGTCGCGCAGATCGTCTCGATCGGCGGCGCGCCGCGACAGATGCAGATCACGGTGGACGCGGATAAGTTGCGCGCGTTCGAGGTGACGCTGGACGAGGTCGCGGAGGCCGTCCGGAAGGCGAACCTGAACGCCTCGGGCGGGTTCCTGAACCTGGGCGCCAAGGGCCCCGTGATCACGGTCACTGGGCGGATCGAACTGGAAGCGCAGATGGAGCAGGCGGTGGTGAAACCGGACGAACGCCGGCCCGTGCGCATCGCCGACGTGGCGCGCGTGGAATTCGGCCCGGCGGCGATCCGCACGGGCGACGCAGGCGTGAACGCGCGCCCCGGGGTCATTTCGGTCGTCTTCAAGCAGCCCGGCGTGGATACCGTGGCGTTGACGGAACGGGTCAATTCGGAGCTGAAAGACCTGGCCACGGCCTTCCCCGAAGACGTCACCATCGTGGACGACGTGTTCCAGCAGGCCGATTTCATCCATCGCGCGGTGGACAATGTGGCCGACGCAGTGCGCGACGGGGCGGTCCTGGTGGTGTTCGTGCTCTTCGTCTTCCTGCTCAACTTCCGCACGACCTTCATCACGCTCACCGCGATCCCGCTTTCGGTGGCGATCACCGCGATCGTGTTTTCGCTGCTGGGGCTCTCGATCAACACGATGACGCTGGGCGGGCTGGCGGTGGCGATCGGCGCGCTGGTTGACGACGCCATCGTGGACGTCGAGAACGTCTTCCGCCGGCTGCGGCAAAACGGCGGCGCGCGGCCGTCCCTCCAGGTGATTTTCAAAGCCTCCAGCGAGGTGCGGAACCCGATCCTCATCGGCACGCTGCTGGTCGTGGTGGTGTACCTTCCGCTCTTTTACCTTACGGGCCTTGAAGGCCGGCTGTTCACGCCCATCGGAATCGCCTACATCGTCAGCACGCTCGCCTCGCTGGCCGTCTCGCTCACCGTCACGCCCGTGCTCTGCTACTACCTTTTGGGGGAATTTCAGCGCCGCGCATCGCGAGGACGGCTGGCTGGTCCGCAAGCTCAAGCTTGCCGCCGGCGCGTCGATCCGCTTCGGGATGAACCATCCCTTGCCGATCCTGGGGCTGCTGCTGGCGACGGTGATGAGCGGCGTGTTCGTGCTGGCCACGCGCGGCTCGGAGTTCCTGCCCGAGTTCAATGAAGGCTCGTACCAGGCGAACCTGATCCTGCCGCCCGATACCGGGCTGGAAACGTCCGACGCCTACGGCAAGCGCCTTGAGGCGGTCATCGCTTCCGTGAAAGGCGTGAAGCACGTCGGCCGGCGCACGGGCCGGGCCGAGGGCGACGAACACACCGAAGGCGTCAACACCACCGAGACGATCTTCACCGTGGATGCCGCGGCCGGGCGCGCGCGGAACGAGATCCGCGACGAGGTCCAGGAACGGCTCGAAGACGAATTCCCCGGCGCGGCGGTCGCGGTGGAGCAGCCGCTCGCGCACCTGCTCAGCCATCTCCTCTCCGGCGTCAACGCGCAAGTCGCGATCAAGATTTACGGCCCCGAACTCGACGTGCTGCGCAAGACGTCCGCGGAAATCGAAGCGGCGATCCGGCCGATCCCCGGCGTCAGCGGGCTCTATACGCAACCGCAGGTGCTCGTGGATCAGGTGGCGGTCGAGCCGAAGCGCGAGGTTCTGGCGGCGCTGGGCCTCAGCGTCCATGAACTGGCGGAGACGATCGAACTGGGCGGGGGCGGCGAGGAACTGTCCCGGATCAACGTCGGGCAGGTCAGCTACCCGATTGTCGTGCGCCTGGAAGAAAAGGACCGCCGCAGCCTGGAAAGCCTTCGCGGGCTGCCGCTGCGCGCAACGGACGGGCGCACGGTGCTGCTCTCCGACGCCGCCGCGGTGAACCTGGTCAAGACCCCGAATAACATCAACCGCGAGAACGTCATGCGCAGGGCGGTCGTGCAGCATAACGTCGCAGGCCGTTCGCTGGGGGAGGTGGTGGCCGACGTGGAGCGCGCCCTGGAACCGATCCGCGCGAAACTCGCCGCGCAGCCCGGATACTCGATCCGGCTGAGCGGGCAGTTCGAGGCGCAGGCCGAGGCGGAGAAGCTCCTGATCGCGCTCAGCTTCGTTTCCCTGGCCGCGATGTTCCTGATCCTGTACATGCATTTCCGTTCGGTGAACCTGAGCCTTCAGGTCCTCGCGAGCATTCCCATGGCCTTCGTCGGCGCCGCCGCGTACATCGTCGCCAGCGGGCAGACGATGTCCGTGGCTACGCTCGTCGGGCTGATCTCGCTCGGCGGCATCGCGGCGCGCAACGCGATCCTGCTGCTGGACCACTACCTGCATCTGATGCGCGAGGAAGGCGAAGCCTTCACGCGGGAGATGATCGTGCGCGCCGGGCAGGAGCGGATGGTGCCGGTGCTGATGACGGCGCTCTGCAGCGGCATCGCCCTCGTGCCCCTGGCACTTGCGCCGGGCGAGCCGGGCCGCGAACTGCTTTACCCGGTGGCCACGGTAATCATCGGGGGCCTGCTCTCCTCGACGCTGCTCGACTTCCTGGTCACGCCGGGCCTGTTCTGGACCTTCGGGCGGCGAGACGCCGAACGCCTTGCCGCCGAGCCGCGGCATGCCGACGACGCGGCCGAAGCCCTGGCGCGCGACTTATGCGCAAACGAGACGGCTTCAAACCACGGTGCGGGAACCCCCGCGAAAGGAGAATGGGCGCATGGATAGGCGAATCGGCGGTTGCGCGCTGGCGTTGCTGGCGGCTTTTTGTCTTGGAACGCTCCGCGCGGAGGATCACGGCCACGATCACGGCAAGGAAGCAAAAGGCCCGCATGGCGGCGCGGTCCTGGAAGTCGGGGGATCCCGGCGACACCCACGCCGAACTCGTCCACGACCATGCCGGTGGGAAACTCACTCTCTACCTGCTCGCCAAGGACATGAAGAGCCCCGTCGCGATCAAGGAGGCTCCCAAGCTGAATCTGAAGGCCAAGGACGGGAACAAACAGCTCGAGATGAAGGCGGTGGAGCCGAAGGACGAAAAGGCATCTCAGTTCGTCGCCGAGGACGAGAGCCTCAAGGCCGATCCGCTCGCCGGCCGAATCTCCATCACCCTCGACGACGGCAAGAAGTACAACGTGAAGCTGGAAGATCACGGCCACGGTCACGGCCACGATCACTGACGCGAGAGAGCGGCATGCGAACGGTGGACCGCGCCCGCGGTTCACCGTTCGCGTCCGCCTTCCGGCGCGGTACTCAGGCCAGGTCAAAGAGCATCGCCTCGGCGGGGGCGCCGGCGGCGAGGAGGATTTCTGAGACGTCGCTCAGCGCGGCCCCGTCGCCCTCCTCCAATTCCTCCCCGTTAAGGCTCAGGTTCCCTCGGAGCACTTGCAACCAGGCATGCCGGCCAGGCGCGAGGGCATGCCGTTCGCGGCCGCCTTCCTTCAACTTGGCCAGATAGATCCGCGCATCCTGATGAATCGCCATCGCGCCGTCCCGTCCGTCCGGGGCGGCCACGAGGCGCAGGCCCGCTCCGGCCCGCGCGGGCGCGCGCAGCTCTTCGTAGCTCGGCGTCAGGCCCGCGCGCTCCGGAAACAGCCAGAGCTGGTAGAAATGGACGCCTTTGGCCGGCGAAGGGTTGAACTCGCTGTGCCGGATGCCTGTCCCCGCCGTCATGCGCTGAAGGTCCCCCGCGCGCAGCACCGAGCCGTTGCCGAGGCTGTCGCGGTGCCCCAGCGCGCCGTCCAGCACGTAGGTGACGATCTCCATGTCACGATGCCCGTGCGTTCCGAAACCCAGTCCGGCCTTCACGCGGTCCTCGTTCAGCACTCGCAACGCACGAAAGTGCTCATGCGCGGGATCCTGGTAGGCGCCAAACGAGAAGGTATGCCGGGTATCGAGCCAGCCGTGATCGAAATGACCGCGCTCGGCGCTCTTGCGTATCGCGATCATGAAACCCTCCTTTCGACGGGTTGGAAGACGGTCCTCGGCGGCGGCGCGCGCCGCCGCCGAGGTTCCTGCGGCCGGAGGACGTTCAGCGGTGCCCTCCTGCGATAAAAAGCGTTTCGCCGGTGATCCAGGAGGCTTCGTCGGAGGCCAGGAAGACCACTGCCGGGGCGATGTCGTTCGGGAGCCCGATCCGGCCCAGGGGCGTCGCGGCCAGGATCTGCCTTGTGAATTCGTGCTCGGGGTCGCGCGCCGCCGCGTTGCCTTCGGTCTCGACCATCCCCGGGTTGACCGAATTGACCCGGATCTTGCGCGGGCCGAGTTCTGCGGCCAGAGAGCGGGTTACCGCGTCCACCGCGGCCTTGGTCCCGGAGTAGACCGCGCCACCGGGCAGCGCGAGGCGCGAGACCAGCGAGCTGACATTCACGACGCTCCCGCCCGCAGGTCCGAACTGCTTAGCCGCCTCCTGTGTGGCCAGGATCAGGCCCAGCACATTGAGATCGAACTGCCGGTGGAAGAACTCCGGCGTCACGTTTTCGAGCGGCGCAAATTCGTAGATGCCCGCGTTGTTCACCAGGATGTCCACGCGCCCGAAGGCTTGCTTGGCCTCCGAGAAGAGCCGGCGGACATCGGCTTCCTTCGCGAGGTTGGCCTGTACTGCCATGGCCCGCCCGCCGCGGCCCGCGATTTCCGAGACCACGCGTTCCGCCCCGTCCCGGCTGGAGGCGAAATTGACCGCCACGGCGGCGCCCTCGGCCGCCATACGCAGCGCGATCGCCGCGCCGATGCCCTTTGAGGCGCCCGTGACCAGCGCCACCTTCCCGCTCAGCTTCCGCGACATGATTCGTTCCTCCTCGGGGTGAGTTATGTACCATTCGATACAATATATTCCGCTTGCGCCGCAGCGTCAAGCGGATTATTGTACTGAAAGGTATAAAACGGAGGAGGACCGGGTAGAAATGGGCAGGCCGCGCGCATTCGACGCCGAGCGGGCCCTGGACCGGGCCCTGGACGTCTTTTGGCGAAAAGGGTTTGAGGGCGCCTCGCTGCCCGATCTGACCCGCGCCATGGGCATCAATCGCCCGAGCCTGTACGCGGCGTTCGGCAACAAGGAAGAGCTGTTTCGCAAGGTGCTGGAGCGCTATGTGGACGGCCCCGCGCATTACGTGCGTGAGGCGTACGCGGCGCCAACCGCGCGCGAGGTCGCGCAGCGGTTGCTCTTCGGCGCCGCGGAATTGCTTACCGCGCCCGGCCGGCCCCGCGGTTGCCTGGTGGTTCAGGGGGCGCTCGCGTGCGGTCAAGAGGCCGACGGGGTGCGCAAGGAACTCGAGGCGCGGAGGGCGCAGAGCGAGTTGGAGTTGCGCAGGCGCTTCGAACGCGCGCGCGTGGAACGCGACCTGCCCGCGGGCGCCGACCCGGCGAGGCTATCGCAGTACGTCTGGACGGTGATCTGGGGCATGGCGGTGAAGGCGGCGGGAGGCGGGACGCGGGACGAACTGCGCGCGGTGGCCGAGGTGGCGTTGCAGGCCTTTCCCGCGGCGGCACGGGCATCCCGGCGGCCGCCTCGCGGTTGAGTTCAATCTGCGCCTCCGAAGCGGGGATCCTCTTGTCATTTTGAAGCGCACGATATCGTGTTGACACGACGCGTGAAATTTGGCATGGCTAAGGTGTGTCGAATCCAAATGTGCCGTCGCGCGCCATGAGTTGATCTGGTTTTGGATACATGCCTTCGCGTGTCCGGATTTGGCGGCAATTTCCGTATGGGATTCTTGTGCCAGGCATTGCCTTTGCGGACTGTCTGGAATGAAAGGGTTTTGGCCCCCTATCGACTCGATGTGCCGGGAATCTCCGGGAGAGGGGATCCATGAGCGAGCACGAGGTTCCCGGACAAGGAGCGCGCGGCGAAGAAGGCGCTCCGCTGCCGCGGCGCGATTTTCTCACCCACGCGCTGATGGCCGGCGGGCTCTGCGCGGGCTACGGCGCGTTTGCCTCCATCGCCGCGCAGTACCTGTATCCTTCACATGCTGTGCGCAAGGGTTGGATGTTCGTCGCGGTCCTTGAGGACTTCCCCGTCGGCGCGGCGCTGGACTACAAGACGCCGACCGGCGCCAGCGTCACCATCGCGCGGCAGAGGAGCGGCGGCGGCGTGGACGATTTCGTCGCGCTCAGCAGCGTCTGCCCGCACCTGGGGTGCCAAGTGCACTGGGAACCGCAGAACGAACGCTTCTTCTGTCCCTGCCACAACGGGGTCTTCAACCCCGCGGGAGAAGGCGTTTCGGGGCCGCCGGCCGGGCAGCGCCTGCCGAGCTACCCGCTGAAGATCGAGAATGGCCTGCTCTTCATCGAAACGCCGCTGGAGGGGCTGGCGCGCGCCTCCGGCGGCTTGGGGGAGGCCTGAGATGCCCGGTCCCGTCGCGTGGCTGCGCGAGCGCCTGCCGGTCTCCGGCGCGCGCCTGCAAGAGCTTACGAACGAGCCGGTCCCGAACCATCTGCGGCGCTGGTGGTTCTGCCTGGGCGGCACGCCGGCGTACCTGTTCGTGGTGATGATCGTCACCGGCATCCTGCTGGCGCTCTATTACGAGTCCTCGCCCGCGCGAGCCTACGAATCCGTCCGGCACATCACGGAAGAAGTGGCCTTCGGCTGGTACCTGCGCAGCCTGCATAAGTGGGCCGCGACGCTGATGATCGCCTCGGTGATCCTCCACCAGATGCGGGTCTTCTTCACGGGCGCATACCGCAAGCCGCGCGAATTGAACTGGTTCGTCGGGATGAGCCTGCTTCTTTGCACGCTGATGACCGGATTCACCGGGTACAGCCTGGTCTACGAGCAACTCAGCTTCTGGGGCGCGACGGTCGGCGCGAACATCGCCGAGACGGTGCCGGTCGTGGGACTCCATCTCAAGCGGCTGCTGCTGGCCGGGGACGCCTACAACACGCAGACGCTCCCGCGCTTTTTCGTGATCCACGCCGCGGTATTGCCCGCGACGATCATCGGCTTGCTGGCGCTGCATGTCGCGATCCTGCGCCTGCAGGGAATCTCCGAACTGGAGTTCGAAGACGAGCCGGAAGGCCGGCCCAAGACCTACGACTTTTTCCCCGATCACTTCTATACCGAGCTGATTATCGGCCTGGTCCTGATGGTCCTGCTCAGCGCGCTGGCGACGGTGCTGCCGGCCGAACTGGGGCCCAAGGCCGACCCGCTGGTCACGCCCGAGGTGATCAAGCCGGAGTGGTTCTTCTACGTCACGTTCCGGTGGCTCAAGCTCTTTCCCGGCGTCGCGGCGGTGCTCAGCATGGGCTTCATCCTGTTCGTGATGTTCGTCTGGCCGCTGATCGACGCCGCGGTCCGCCGCCGCAGGCCCGATTCGGAGTTCAGCGTCTGGGTCGGCATCGCCGCCGTGATCCTGATCGTCGGGCTGACGGTTTGGGAGGGGGTCGTGGCGCACTGAAGGTCTTGTGCGTCGGTCGTTTGGGAGCGAGCGAATGGAACTTAGAACCAAGCGCAGCGTCATCGGGATTCTGGGCATCCTGTTCCTGATCTCGCTGATCTTCGTCCAATGGATGGAGGTCGTGCGGAAGCAGGAGGAGTCCGGGCGGCGCGAGGCGCCCGTGGCCGTGCCGGCCACGAGCCAGGCCTGCGTGGACTGCCACCGCAACGCGCAGCCTGGAATCGTGGCGCATTGGGAGGGCAGCACGCACGCGCGAAAGGGGATCGGCTGCGCCGACTGCCACAAGGCCGAGGAAGGGGACGCCGACGGTTTCGCGCACTATGGCGCGCACATCGCCACGATTGTCACGCCGCGCGACTGCGGGAAATGCCACCAAAAGGAAGCCGAGCAGTTCGCGAGCAGCCATCATTCCAAGGCCGGCAACATCCTTGCATCGCTGGACAACTTCCTCGCCGAAACCGTGGAAGGTTCGCGTGTGCCGTTCGATCCTCACGGAGCGACGCCCGGCATGAGCGTGGTCAAGGTCCACGGCATGGCCAGCGCCGAGAGCGGCTGCCAGCAGTGCCATGGCAGCAAGGTCGCGCTCCTGGGCGCCGACGGAAATCGCATCGGCATGGACGAGCTGAAGCCCGATGAGCACGGCCGCCCTACGGACCTTAACGCGGTCGCGCGCATTTCTCGGAGCGAGGACGGAAAGCCGCTCTTTCATGCCGGCACGTGGCCCAACACGGGAATCGGACGGATTAACCTCGACGGCAGCCGCGGGTCGTGCAGCGCTTGCCACAGCCGTCACGACTTCTCCCCGCGCCGCGCGCGCCAGCCGGAGAACTGCGCCAAGTGCCACCTCGGCCCCGACCACCCGCAGAAGGAGATCTACGACGAGTCCAAGCACGGCGTCGCGTACCGGGACCTGAAGGAGCGCATGAACCTCGACGCCGAGGCCTGGGTGCTCGGGCGCGATTACACCGCCGCGCCGACCTGCGCCACCTGCCACATGTCCGCCAACACGCGCGATCCCGTCACCCACGATCCGGGCGAGCGGATCAGTTGGACCAACCGTCCGCCCATCAGCGTGAAGATGGACACCGACGCCGAGCACCGCATCGTGACGGAAGCCGATCCCGAGAAGCGCCGCGCGCAGATCGCCGATACCTCCGAGCAGAAGCGCACGCGCATGAAGAACGTCTGCGGGCACTGCCACGCGCCCGAATACGTCAACGGGTTCTACAAGCAGTACGACGCGCTGGTGGTGCTCTACAACGAGAAATTCGCCCGCCCGGGCCAGCGGCTCATGGCTGTGCTGCTCGAGCAGGGCCTGCGCACGAAGACGGAGTTCGACGAAGAGGTCGAGTGGACCTGGTTTTATCTCTGGCACCACGAGGGCCGGCGCGCGCGGCATGGCGCGTCGATGATGGCGCCGGACTATACACATTGGCATGGTATGTTTGAGGTCGCCGAGCGGTTCTACATGGAACTGATCCCGCAGGCCCGCGAAATCGCCGCGCACGCCATCGCCCACGGCCGGGAAGCCCAAGGCAAGGCCGTCTACGCGGCGATCGACGAGATCCTGGCCCGGCCGGAGCACAAATGGTTCAAGGAAGGCGCCGAAGGTCAGACCGAGGCCATCCGGAAGGCGATGCAGGAACGGTATGGGCAGGGCTCGTCCGGCGGCGCAAAGGAGCCGTGATGCCCATGACTGGCGTTGCGAATCGCGTATTGGAGCGTCCTGAATTGGCGAAGATTCCATTTCTCGCGGCATGGCTGCTCGCCGCTTGCGCGCTCTGCGCGGGGGAGGGCGCGTACGCGCCGGGGCCACAGGAGGCCAAGGCCGAGGCGCGGAAAGCACTGGAGGCTCCGGCGCCCGCGGCCGAAGGCGCCGTGCCCCTTCCCGAACTCACGCAAGCCCTTGAAGTCGTCAAGAACATCCCCGTCGGGCCAGTCAAAGTCAGCTTTGGATTGGATCACCGCACCCGCGTGGAGGTCTGGGACCATCGTTTCCTGCCCGGCGGGAATCTGTATACCAACGGCGTGACGTTCATGCGTAACCGGTTCTGGATGGACTGGGAGCTCCACGAACACCTGCGGCTCTTCGCGATGGGGCAGGACGCGCGCAAAGATGGCGACGTCCGCGCGCAGCGGCGCTTCTGGGAGGACAAACCCGACCTGCTCGAAGGCTTTCTCGATCTGCGCAAGCTCTTCGGCGCAGACCTTACCGTACGTCTCGGGCGGCAGCCGCTCAAGTACGGCAACGAACGGCTTGTCGGAACGTTCGAATGGTCCAACCCGGGCCGGCGCTTCGACGGCGTCCGCGTTTTCTGGAAGAGCAGGAACGGAGACTGGAGCGCCGACGGATTCGCGACGAAGGTCGTCGCGATCGACCCCGAGGGCTTCAACGAGTCCGAGCCGACCGAGGAATTCTACGGCCTCTATGCCGGATACCACGGCATCGAGCGGCACCACTTCGAGGGTTACGCCTTCGCGCGCCTCAACGAGAACGATAAGATTCCCGACGAACTGCACAATCCCGGCGCGGGCGTCTCCAGCCTGGGCGACCTGCGCGTCTTCACCCACGGCTTCCACTTGTACGGTGGGAAGTTCTGGAATGCGCTCGACTACGACGTCGAGGGCGCGTTTCAATGGGGCGGCGTGGGGCGGGGGAACCTGCGGGCCGGCGCGCTGCACGCCGAACTGGCCTGGACCTTCGCGCCGAGTTGGAAGCCGCGCCTCTCCGCCGAATACAACTACGGGAGCGGGGACGGCGATCCCGACGACGGCGACAGCGGGACGTTTAACAATCTGTTTCCGACCAATCATCTCCATTACGGTTACAGCGACTACGTCAACTGGTCCAATACCCACAACATCGGCCTAGGCTTCTCCGCTTCGCCGTACGCGGGAATCACCGTCTGGGCCAAGGCGTGGCAGTTCTGGCTGGCCGAACGCGAAGACGCCTGGCGCAACGCGGCGGGAGGCGTATTGGGGCGGGATCGAAGCGGAAATTCGGGTAATCGCGTGGGACAGGAGTACGACCTGGGCGTGAGCGCGAAGATAAACCGCCATATTTCGGCGCAAATAGGTTTCAGTATTTTCGAAGGGGGCCGATTCGTGCAGGAAACGCGCGACGGGCAACAGGAAATGAGCCGCTTCCTCTGGGCGCAAGCCGAGCTGAAGTTCTGACTCCTGCTGCAGGCGGCGCTTTTACACCAGCGCGGCCGCCGCCTCGACCCGCTCCCGAGGCGCGTGCTTTTCCGCCGGGGGCTTCGGGGGCAGTTCGGGCTCGAATTGGTAGCCCGGCTCGGATTTCTGCCGTTCGAGGATCGCCGCGATCTGGGTCCACGTCTCGTACAGCCCGTTCGGGCAGTGCGGCATCTCCTTCTTGATCAGCCGGTGCAGCCGGCCAAGCTTGTAGCAGGGCACCGCCGCGTACATGTGGTGCTCGGTATGGTAGTTCATGTGCCAGTAGAGGAATTGCAGGATCGGATTGAGGTAGATCGTGCGGCAGCAGAGCCGGAAGTCGGGCACGTTGTCGCGCAGGCCGACGTGCTGGGCGCTGTTGCAAAGAAAGTGCAGCCCGCCGCCAAAGCATTTCGGAAGGGAGAGCAACACGGGGATGATCCAGTACCCGAAGTAGATGCTCACTGCGGCGATGCCGAGATGCCCGGCGAGCAGGAAACGCGACCAGTTGAAGAGCTTGCGCCGCTCGCGCGGGTTATCGTCGAAGAGATGGTGCTCCCACTTGCCCTCGAGCCGCCCGCGGCTCAGGCGCAGATTGCCCTTGATGAAGTGATAGGGCGCCCAGGGATTGAAGAAGGCCGTCTTCAGGACGCCCTTCAGCGAGTAGCGTTGAGGCAGGACCACCTCCAGGTCGTCGGGTGGATGTAGCGTGTACTTATGGTGCTCGGTGTGGCTGGCCCAGAAGGCGATGTGATTGTACTGGCCCAGGAAGCTGTAGACCCACAAGAAGAAGCGATTCAACGCGCGAGTCTTGAAGACCGAGTCGTGGATCAGTTCGTGGAAGCCGTTAATCAGGAAGTGCCAGCACACGCCGTGCAGGTAGACCCATGCCAGGGTCGCATACCAAGGCCAATAAAGGGAAGAAAGGAACGCCGCCGTCCCCGTGGCCGCCAGCACGCCCAGGAAGCCGGCCGTTTGCAGGAAGCCCAGGACGTCGCTGCGCCGGTTCAGCTCGGCCAGTTCGTCGCGGCTGACCTGGCAGCGATACCACTTGACCGCCTCACCCTGCGTACGCTCGCTCATGACCGGCTACTCCTCGACCGCGGCATATCCCCGGAGCACATGTGTTGATATTTAATCTCGTGCCGCGGGGCTCGCGTACACCATCCTATGAAAGATGTCCATGGTACTACGCCTGGCCAGGCGGCTCGCGAACGGGGCGGGCAAGGCGCGCGCGAAGCAGTAGAGTTATGCCGGTTAAGCGTTCCCGCATTCCAGGCGCTACCGAGGAGACTCCTCCGCTGCATGAAGCTCAACCTGCGTCCCGGGCATCCCCGGCTCTTTCTGGCGCCTGGCGAACTGAGCGCTTTCAGGCGCGCCGCGGCGCCTATTTCAGCACGACGTACAGTGCGTCCGCCGGAAGCTTCACCTGTTTCCCGCCCTCGGCGTCGCTCAGTTCGATCTTGCGGAGCGGCATGAAGTTCACGTCGCGGACGACCGCGGTATTCAGCGCGCTGTTTCGAATCGTGAGCGTCACGTCGGCGCCGACGATTTGCCAGGACGCCTTGCCGAAGTTGACGATTTCCTCGCCCTCCCGCTGGTCCTTGCTCACCTTGGCCGGCTTCGTCCGCAAACCCGTGGGCCGCTCGGTCGTCCCGACCTGCCCGAGCACCTGGGTGGGCTCGGCAAGCGGCCTGTCGTCGAGGCTCACGGCGAGCAACGTTCCGTACGGGTTGCCCAATACGATCGTCACCGCGCCGAGCTTGAATGCGCCGCCCTTCGCAAGAAACCGCGTTACGCCTTGGGCGCCGCAGCCGCATTCCGTGATTCGGGAACGGAATGCCAGATCGGGCAGCCTATTTATAAAAAACCCATGCTGGGATGGCCCCAGCGGCAGGCTATTCGTGCCCGCCTTCCCGCAGCCGTTTCTGGAAGCCCTGCGGGGAGACGCCCATCGCGGCTTTGAACTGGGAGGAAAAGGTAAACGGATCCGGATAGCCCAGCTCCGCGGCGACACACTTCACCGAGTGTTGGGGGAGCAGCCGGCAGGCGCGCTGGATCCGCTGGCGGATGCGATAGGTGCCCGGCGAGACGCCAAGTTCCTCGCGGAAGTGCTTGCGGAATGTCGCGTACGAGAGCCCCAGGTCGCGGGCGATCTCTTCCAGGGGTTCGCGTCCGTCGGCGCTCTGCTCCAGCATCCGGCAGGCCTCGTGGATCCGTTTGCGCGCCTCGTCCTCGCTCGAACGCGCCCGCGCACGATCCCAAAGTCCGTTGAGGAACTGCAGGACTTCCACGAGCACCAGGCGCGACGGGGCTTCCCGCTCGGGAACGGCCAGGCGCGCCTGGAGTTTCCGGAACTCGCGGATCAGGTTCGCGGGCGCGCCGATGTCGAGCACCGGCTGCGCGGGGGAGCAGCAGCGCGGCCTCCAGCCCCAGGCTCGTCGCTTCGTCCAAGACGATGAACAGCTCGGTGTAGCCGCTGCGCGGATCGTACAGCGAACCGTGCCGCCGCCCTGGAAAGCGATGGAACAGCGTGCCGGGCTTAAGCGGCCACTCGCGCCCGTCCGCTTCCAGGTAGCGCCCCGTGCCTCGCAGCACCAGATTCGCCGCGAAGCCCGGCATGACCATGTCCGCGTGCTGCGGCGGGGGGTCGTCGTGTTCGATGAACATCGCCACCACGAAGCGGATTTTGGAGTCGAGGTGGATCATCCGCGTCACGCCCGAGCGTGGCAGGACTTCGGGGGGCAATACGAAAGCGGATGGCATGGCCGCAGTGTAGCGTAGCAATTCCCCCATGCCAGCCGGGGTTCGAGGAGGTCAGCCCCTGGCCAGGACCCCGTAGCTCGAGAGGCCCAGCAGCAGCGCCTGCGCCCACCAGACGATCGGAGGGAAGAGCGGCACCCGCTCGTCGGGCTCGCCCCAGTATTCGCGCAACACTTTGACCAGCGCCCAGAGCTGGAGCATCGAAAATCCAAGCGCGGGCAGCAGGACCACGTACTCGCTCCGGGCCCATTCAGGGTAGGGGAACCAGGGCGAGGCCAGCCAGCCCAGCGGCAGCGCGAAGCTCAACGAGCCGACGAAAAGCGCCAGCGCATCGCGTCGCCAATTGGCTTTGCCCATGACCAGGTATACGGCTCCAGCGGCCGTCAGCCCCATCGGGAGAATGGCCAGGATCAGCAAGACGGCTGCCTTCAGGCCCCAGCCCTTGCGCGGCCTGGCCTCGCCGCTGGCGGGCTCGGACTCGGATGACGGACGGGCGAAGAGGCGCGCGAGGACGTGCGAGGCCGCCGCGAGGGCCGTAAGCGCCACGCACAGCGCCAAGATTGCCAAAGCCAACTTGAGGCCCATGGTCAGCGCCGCAAAACGCCACCAGGGCAACGCGAGCAAGTCGTGCCAGAGTCGTTCCAGGGCGCCGAATTCGAAGGCCAACATGGGCATGGCAGCACGCTACCGGCCGAGCCGCGCAACACAAGATACGCCCGGCGAGTCGCCGGCCGCGCGCCTTCCACTTGAAACCGCGCCGCGGGGCAGTACGAATGTCAGTTCGCGCGGCCATCCGCGCTGCGCGTTCCGGTGGTGGCTGTAGCTCAATTGGTTAGAGCGCCAGACTGTGGCTCTGGAGGTTGGCGGTTCAAGTCCGCTCAGCCACCCCATACCCTGAAATTGCCGTTTTCGCGACTTCGTCGAACGGGCAACGCCAGGTCAGTCTTAAACTTACCTCGTCCAATTCCCGGTTCGTGCAGAGAATTTCGAGCAGCTCCCGCCTGACCGAGTTGCACGAACCGAGCCAGGTTTCCGCCGCTTTCTGCGTCAGGTCGAAGATCGCCGTCGCCATGTCCGCGAACTCGGCGTTGACCTTGGTCTCCGAGGCCATTTCTTCCTGAACGCGCGCCAACTCGGCCTTGAGGCCCTCATTCTTCTCCTGGAATGTCTCCTGCTCGACGTCACCGGCGAGATACGTGTCGAGGAGCTTGGCTTTCTTGTTGAATAGCTCGGATTCTCTCTTCTGAAGGACGCGCCGGATCTTCTTCCGGTAGGTCTCCTCGTCGGACAGCGAGGCGCGCAGGGCCTCCCGGAACCAGGCCGTGACCTCGGGGGGGAGCCTGAGGCCGTTGAGCTGATCGACGATGGCCTGCTTCAGGTCGCTCGCCCGCCAGCGGACCTTCGGATGGCTCGGCGGCATGTCGTGGTTCGAGCACCGGTAGTACACGTGATTCTTGAAGGTTCCGTCACTCTGTCGCTTTTTAATCTCCTCGCCGGTAATCGCGTATCCGCAGTACCGGCAGCGGAACAGGCCGCCGGAGAGTGGGAGGTTGACCTGCCTGATTCTCCGGTTTCGACCTGAGAGCAGGTCCTTGCAGACCTCGAAGGTCCCGCGGTCAATGAGCGGCTTGTGCTTGCCGGGGAACCGTCGTCCGTGCCAGTTGATGTCGCCGGCGTAGAAGGGGTTGTTCAGGATGTAGGACACGGTCTTCCAGCGGAACCGCGGATTGGCAGGCTGGTAGACGTACCCCTCCTCGGCGAGCTTTTCCCCGACGCCATCGAGGGTCAAGTCGCCCAGGGAGAACAACTGGAACATCCGGACCACGGCGGGGCTGTGCTCGGGATGGACCTTGATGGGTTCCGCAGGATCGTCCGGATCGTTCACGTAGCCATAGGGCGCATGGGTGGGAAGCCAGCCTTGCTGGACCTTCTCGTTGAGGCCCTTGAGGGTCTCCTCGCGGAGGTTGTCGGAGTAGAACTGCGCGACGGAGGCGGGGGTATTGTCAAAAGTTGTGGATGGCGAGAGGAGAATCATGCGGCGTTTTCCTTGATGCCGTCCACGAAACGGATGCCTCGAATCACGTCTTCCAGCAGCTTATGGCCGTTTAGTTTCCGCCAGCGCTTCTCGGCAACCTGAGCGAGTTTGAACACCATCGCCAGCGTGGCTTGGCGCGTGCCGCAGCCTTTGGTCTTGTGCGTCCGCAAGCGCACCGTGGCGAAGGCGGACTCGATCGGGTTCGTCGTTCTCAGATGCGCCCAATGCTCGGCGGGGAAATCGTAAAACGCCAACAGCGCGTCTTGGTCCTTGAGCAGACACTCGACCGCCTTGGGATGCTTGGCTTGGTACGTCGCCACGAACGCATCGAACGCTGCCTGCGCATCCTTGCGCGTCTGGGCCATCCAGATCTGATGCAATTTCTCCTTGGCTGAAGGCTGTAATTTCTTGGGCAGGCCGTTCAGCACATGCATCGTCTTGTGAACCCAGCAACGCTGCACCCGGCACTTGGCAAAGGCTTTCGGAAGCGCCGCCCAGAAGCCCAACGCACCGTCGCCGATGGCCAGGTCCGGGCCGTTCTTCAAGCCGCGCGCTTTCAGGTCCGTCAAGACCTCAAGCCAGGACTGTTCGCTCTCCCGCACGCCGTCATGCACGGCGACCAGTTCCTTCTTGCCGTCGGCCGTGGCCCCCATGACCACCAGGATGCACGAGCGGTCTTCCTCCAGGCGGACGTTGAAGTAGATGCCGTCCACCCACAGATACACGTAGCGCTTGCCCGCCAAGGACCGCCGGTTCCAGCTCGCGTACTCGGAGGCCCAGACGTCCTTGATCCGCGTGATCGTATTGGCCGAAAGCCCCTTGGCTTGCGGCCCCAACAGCGCGCTCAGCGCCTCCGGAAAGTCCTGCGTGGAGATGCCCTTCAAATAGAGCCACGGGATCAGGTCTTCCATGCTCTTGGTCCGGCGCAAATAGGGCGGCAGAATCTTGCTCGTAAAGGGCTCTCGCTCGTCCGAGGGGCGCCGGTCTTCCACGCGCGGCTGCGCTACGCGTACGGCGCCGATGCCCGTCTGGATCGTTCGTTCCGGCAGGTAGCCGTTGCGCACCACCACGCGATGCCCGCGCTCGTCCCGCGCCCGCTCGAAACGCTGGAGGTATTCTTCCACCTCCGCGTTCAGCGCCGCGGCTAGCAAGCGCTGCGCGCCTTCGTTCAGGATGTGAGTAAGCACGTCCCGGCTGGACGCTTGCGGATCGAGCGAAACCGTCGTACCCTGGCTCATGTGGCGTATCCTCCTGCCCTTGTGGGCGTGGTGGCCTTAGATCTCCACCAAGGATACGCCGCACTTTTCTTTCTCGCTCATCCACAACTTTTGACAATACCCCTGCTATTCATCTTTCACGGTCGTCTGGGCCGGGCAGGTCATTCTTCTCCGCGTTCGGACTCGGATGATCCTGCGGCGTCTCGCTGGGACGATTCACACCAGTAATCGTTTCGGATAAAAGCTTGCGTAGTGATGCTGTCTCACCTCGCACCAGAATTACGCGCCGAGTTATCGCCGCAGCACCCATTAGATCCCCATGCTTTAATCGACTATCGGCTTCCATTAAGAGTACATCTGGATGTGTTCCCTCTTTTTCATTAGGAATATTAGCCTTTGCGTCTACAAGATTCTGCTCATACTCCTTAGTAAGTCCTGCTTTCCATAGTATTTTAGCAAATTCTCTGTAAACAAAAATTGAATAGTATTTAGAATAAGTTGAACCACTATGCGTGGCTTTAATCTCTTCAAAGGCATTATATATCGCTTTCTTGGCACCTTTTATGTCGCCCGCTCCTGCTAAAATGCAACCCAGTCCGAGACTATAGGTCATTTCAGATTCATTACTGACGCGCAGTCCATTAGATGATCGCCATACTTCGAGAGCACGTTTGAAATCCCCTTCTTCCGCATAAAGCATTGCCCGACCCCAAACTGGATCTGCTAGTTGGGGATAAAGCCTTGTGGCCAAGTCAAAGGCCCTTTCCGCATCCTTAAAATTCCGCATTTTCATGTAGGCTTGTCCTTGAGATAGAATTGCCTTAACGAACTGTTTGTCTAATTGTTCTGCGTATAACCAAGCAGATATTGCTTCATCATAATTCTCCTGCCAATACAAAGAACAGCCAAGAACGTAAGCCCAGTCCTTGGCTTCTGGGTTATCCCTCAAAAGCTGTCTGAGCTGCTGAATCAACATTTCGACTCCTGCTGGAGTAAGCATTCTAAATATTGCATCGCGTTCTAGTGGACCGGCTTCACTGATATTCTCTGCAAGAGTCTTACACATATCTAAATCCTTCTGTCCGTAGTCTTCACCCGTCTTCTTCATGACAATCTTCCTCAATTCCTTACAAACAATAACGCTCAATACATATTTTACTCTGACAAGTACCTCCGGATCCGTTTCAATTGAGATAGATCTTAGCAGCGCGTCCTTTATCTCTTCGCCTAATGCTAAAAGTCGTTTCTGGGAAGCTTCCCTTTGCGAAAAACTATCTGACCCTAACAATTTTACTAGTGCTTCAACTTCACTTGGCTCTTCGGCAGCGCAATTGGAGGCGGCGTAAAAATTATTAAAGAGGCCAACAGCCACCTACCCCATCTGTTGCTGGTCGAAGGATAGTTATGCGCTGTGGACATTGGTCTTCATTTCACTTTGTGGTCGTCAACGCACTTTTTATGCAATAGTCTTTAATCGTCGTTACTACATCTGGAGGCTTCCAACCCGTTGGGGCTTCGTTCGTGACTGGTCCGCCTTGACGGAAGTCTGCACGATTCCCCTCACCCAGAAGGCAATTGCCTGCTTCAATACCTAGGGTCGCACAACTGTTTGTAAGCACATTATATCCGCCCCGGTCTGGTTTGTTCCTTACAAGGTTATCAATGAAGGTCTTTATTCTTGAACAGTCGAATTTGATCCAGTCAGTCTGCGTCTTGACGCCCGCACCCCCTGGAGTACCCGCTGGTGTTTCAGGAGCTACTCCGCTACCGCTTCTCCCAATCGCAGTCCCTTGGGCAGCGTTCGGTTTCTCTCCCTTGGGAACCTTTATGATGATGATTTGCAAATGGCCGCCTACGATTTGGAATATTTGATGCTCTGGCTCAATGGAAAGTACTTTGAAATAGCAATCGCAACATGGGTCGTCTGTTGAGTCTCCTGTTGCACCAAGTTGCTCTGCTATCGTCAGAAGATCACCATAGCGTTCTCTGTATTCTGAAAGAATGCGTTTCGCGTCATCTCTTGTGCGTTGGGGATTTTGAGAATAATTCGCCACTTCTTGGAGGAATTGCATTAGTGCTGCAAGCTCCGCTGCTGTCGTGGGTGGAGTAGGATCGGATAATCCTCCACCATCGGCGGGATACGGAAGCCATCCAAATAGATCCAGAAACTTTGCAGGAGAATTGGCAGCATAGTTATACAAATCACTCACTGATAAGATCCCAATCGGATCCCTTGAGATAAACCTCCCCAGATCCACGCTCATATACCTGTTCTTGTAGTACATCAACCCCGTCTCTGGATCGAGGCGCTGCCCCGTGTAGAAGAAGGGGTTGCCGATCGCCGTCGCGCTTCCGGTCACGTCGTCCGACGTGAACCACGTCGAATCCGTCCCCGCGCCCGTGATGACCGTCGCCTTGCCGTAGGCGTCGTAGCTCTTCACCGCCTCGACGATCGCGCCGCTCTGGTTCGTGATCGCGTGGACCGAATACAGGTGGTTGGTGTGGTAGTAGTATTTCGTCCCGGCGGAGTTCCGCATCATCAGCACTTCGTCGAGATAGGCCCCGAACACGAAAAGCCGATCCGGCGCGCTCGCCGCCGCGCCGTTGTCGTACTCCGCGATGCAGCGCCAACCGTCGTAGACGAAGACCGTCGAATTCTCGTCGAAGGTCTTCTTCACACGCCGGCGGAACGCATCGTAGACGTACTCCGCGGTCTCTTCGCCGACGGTCGCCGAGGCCATCAGGTTCTCGAAGTCCCACGTGTACGTCTGCCCGTTTGAATGGGCGGTCAGATTGCCCTTCAAATCGTAGCTTAGCGAAGCCGCGTCAATCGCCGTCAGTTCGTGGACCGAATTATGCGTCCGCGTCTGGGAACTGCCGCCGTTCGTGAACTGGTCCCAATCCCCGACGAGGCTCAACTGCCACGCCTGGTTGTTCCCGCTCCCGTTGCGCTGGAAGTCGATTAGCCGGTCTTCCGGATCGTAGTCGTAGTCCTGGTCGTCCGTCGTGTTGTGCGTGCTGCCCTGTGTCAGCGGATTTTTGTTCGCGTCGAACGTATAGGTGAAGTCCGTCACGTTCGGCGTGGCGATCTCGGTAATCCGGTTATCGCCCCGGTAGGTCCGCGTCTCGACCTTCGAGTTCCCGAACGTCAGCGTCGTCCGCCGCATCCCCAGGTCGTAGGCGAACGTGCCCACGTTCGAGCCGTCGTACTTGATGTTGCTGAACTGGTCGCGGTTCGTGTACGTCTGCGCCACGACCTTCCCGTTGGGGTACGTGATGCTCGTCCGCCGGTCGGCGGCGTCGTAGGCGCTCGTCGTCGTGTAGGCCGTCGCGTCCACCGTCAAGGTCTCGCTCGTCATCCGCCCGCCGTCGTCGTAGGCCCGTTCCACCAAGGTATCGTACCGCCCGCACTCGGCGGAAGTCAACCGGCTCGCCTTGTCGTAGGTGAAGAGGTCCTCCGAGGTGTCCGGGTACGTCCGCCGGATCAGCCGGTCCACCCGGTCGTACTCGTACTCCGTCAATTCCTCCTTCTGATCCAGCCGGAAGGCCATCCGCCCCCGCGCGTCGTAGCCAAACGCCACGAGTTCGTTGTTCCCCGGCAGGCTGTGCCCCGGATAAAGCTCCTCGACTTTCAGGTTCCGCGGATCGTAAGTAAACGTCGTCGTCGATTCCTCCGCGTCGGTCAGCGCGGTCAGGTTCGAGTTCTCGTCGTACACCCAGGCCGTCACGCCCTCGTTCCGGTCCGTGCAGCTCACCTTGCGGTCCCGAGCGTCGTACTCGCACGTGGTCGCCTGGGTCTTCGCGTCCGTCGTCTCGATCAAATTATTGTGGTTGTCGTAGGCGTACTCCACCGCGTCGCCCGTCGCGTTCCCTTCGCCGTCCACGCTCAAGGTGTCCGTGCAAAGAATCTCCCGGTTCCGCGCGTCGAAGACGCAGTCCTCGCCCACGCCGTTCGGGTCGCGCAGCCTGATCCGATTCGAGTTCGCGTCGTAGGCGTAGGCCGTCGCGCGGCTCTCCGCGTCCACCGTCGAGAGCGTCCGCCCGAGCCCGTCCACCCGCGTCTTCGTCGTATGATTCAGCCCGTCGTAGAACGTCGTCTGCAGCACGCTCCCCTGCGCGCCCGGCGTGCCGCTCGCCATCGCGTCGTAGACGATCTTGCGCGCGTTCCCGTTCCCGTCGATCGTCTTCACCAGCCGCCCCAGCCCGTCGAAGATCCGCGCCGTCTTCTCGCCCTCGGGGTTCGTCTCCTCCACCGCCGAGCCCACCGACCCTTCGCCCAGGCTCAAGTCCGTCAGGTACGCCGCGTAGGTCGCGTCCAGGCCGTCGCTGTCCGTCAGGTCCTCGTCGTAGACCCACGTGGTCGTCAGGCCGTCCGTGGCGTCCGTCCCGTGCGTCCCGGCGATGGGCGGGTCGTTCTTGGCCACGTACCCCAGCTCGATCAGCCAGACCGTCCGCGCGACGGGGCGCATCCGCGCGTCGTAGCGGGTCGTGGCCTCGTTCAGCGTCGTCTCGGGATCGTGGTACACCGCGTCGGCGGTCTGCGGGTCCTGCGGGAATTCCGACCAGTCCGCCGAGGTGAATTCGTGCACGAGCAGGTTCCGGCTGGGCGAGGAAATTTCACCGTCGGCGCGCAAGGGCCATGCGGCACGACATCAGCGGACATCGCCAAGGTCTCTCGACGAACCCCGCGCAAGATTGCTTGGGCGCATACCCCTTGGCTTCAACATCCGTCGCTCCATCTCCTGCCAGACGTTATGCGGCGTCGGAAACAGTTCATCCACGTCCGGCGCGCGGTCAAAGCAATCCAACACGACCTCCCGGCCATCCACTTTACGTGTCCACTGGTACGCCCACTTGGGCGCTCTGGGCAACCTGCCGTACCAGCGGTTGAGCCGCCTGCGCGCATACCAGCGGACGCCTTGGCACTCGATCTCCTTGGGGCCAAGCACGACGACAGGCTTCATGCGGAACGGGAAGAGGCCGGCGACGTGAACGGGGGGTTTCATGGGTTGACAACTCGGTTTTCAGACAGCGGCAACCGGACGGGGAAACTCCATCCTGACGCGGCCTCACTTCGCTGCATCCGTTTCGGGCGTTTCATTTTTCTCCGTGTTCGGGTCGGATGATCCTGCGGCGGTTCGCTGGGACGCTTCAGCAAGGCCACCTATACACAAGGAAGAATTCCTTAGTAAATGACATAAACCCCCATCGTTAACACTGCTAGTAAGAAGGTTAGAAGTGCGTTCTTAAACAGGCGTGATCTTATCTCCAAACCTCGCGAATTGAATAACGCAGAGTTATCAATCCTTGAAAACGCATGCCAGAAACTTACTCCTTCCTTGCGCTCCTCAGCGACTTGCCTTCGAAGGAGTGTGCCATACGTTCCCGAAATGAGAGTTACTACAACCAATAGCACTTTAATCAGTATCATATGCACTCTCCAGCAATGACAGTTATCTTCCAGTCACTATGGAACGCTCACATTCAAAGTCATCAAATCCCTTCCTCTTGCATAGTACGTAGCATTGGCTTCGTCCTGTAGTCATTCCCAATTGCCAAACACCCTTAGGAGTTGTGTTCCAAATACACTTGCAATTGCAGCGAGTAGTCACGCAACCATAAATCAGGCCGCTGTCGTCTGGCTCCTCATCCCTCACCGGGCAAGGACATGCCTTCTCTACGAACTTAAAAATAATCCAGCAGTGCTCTCTCGTTACAGCGCCTCCCATACCCGGCCCTACGGATATCCCCACGCCTTGAGGATCCGCAACACTTTCACCACCAGCATAGACTCCTCCAAGTACTCCCAAAGCGCCACTACCCTGAACAACATCGTACCCTGATTTATGAAAGTCTTTAACACACCCCTTCCAAGCCATTAAACCAACGCCTAATGCACCGCCGAATCCAGGTCGTCCACCAACCGCCATGCCCCATCCACCGCATGCAATCAGCGCAAAGTTTCCACACTGATCGGTGCATAAGTTGAGGTTTCCCGATACTCCTCCAGGGCCAACTCCTCCGAAGCCGCCCATAAAAACACACGTAGTTATGTTTCCAACTGGATCTACGTTTAGTGTAGGTCGATTATATACATATTCGTACACATTAATTCCACCTTTATACCCTATTGGATCCCTGCTCACGAACCTCCCCAACTCCGCCGAGTAATACCGGTTCTTGTAGTACATCAACCCCGTCTCTGGATCCAAGCGCTGGCCCGTGTAGAAGAAGGGATTCCCGATCGCCGTCGCACTTCCGGTCACGTCGTCCGACGTGAACCACGTGCTGTCCGTCCCCGCGCCCGTGATGACCGTCGCCTTGCCGTAGGCGTCGTAGCTCTTCACCGGCTCGACGATCGCGCCGCTCTGGTTCGTGATCGCGTGGACCGAGTACAGGTGGTTGGTGTGGTAGTAGTATTTCGTCCCGGTCGAGTTCCGCATCATCAGCACTTCGTCGAGATAGGCCCCAAACACAAACAACCGATCCGGCGCGCTCGCCGCCGCGCCGTTGTCGTACTCCGAGATGCAGCGCCAGCCGTCGTAGACGAAGACGGTCGAATTCTCGTCGAAGGTCTTCTTCACACGCCGGCGGAACGCATCGTAGACGTACTCCGCCGTCTCTTCGCCGACCGTCGCCGAGGCCATCAGGTTCTCGAAGTCCCACGTGTACGTCTGCCCGTTGGAATGGGCGGTCAGATTTCCCTTCAAATCGTAGCTCAGCGAAGCAGCGTCGATCGCCGTCAGTTCGTGGACCGAATTATGCGTCCGCGTCTGGGAACTGCCGCCGTTCGTGAACTGATCCCAGTCGCCCACCAAACTGAGTTGCCACGCCTGATTGTTTCCGCTCCCGTTGCGCTGGAAGTCCACCAAGCGGTCTTCCGGATCGTAGTCGTAATCCTGGTCGTCGGTCGTGTTGTGCGTGCTGCCCTGTGTCAGCGGGTTCTTGTTCGCGTCGAACGTATAGGTGAAGTCCGTCACGTTCGGCGTGGCGATCTCCACGATCCGGTTATCGCCCCGGTAGGTCCGCGTCTCGACCTTGGAGTTCCCAAACGTCAGCGTCGTCCGCCGCATCCCCAGGTCGTAGGCGAACGTGCCCACGTTCGAGCCGTCGTACTTGATGTTGCTGAACTGGTCGCGGTTGGTGTACGTCTGCGCCACGACCTTCCCGTTCGGATACGTAATGCTCGTGCGCCGGTCGGCGGCGTCGTAGGCCGAAGTCGTCGTGTAGGCCGTCGCGTCCACGGTCAAGGTCTCGCCGGTCATCCGCCCGCCGTCGTCGTAGGTCCGCTCCACCAAGGTATCGTACCGCCCGCACTCGGCGGAAGTCAACCGGCTCGCCTTGTCGTAGGTGAAGAGGTCCTCCGAGGTATCCGGGTACGTCCGCCGGATCAGCCGGTCCACCCGGTCGTACTCGTACTCCGTCAACTCCTCCTTCTGGTCCAGCCGGAAGGCCATCCGCCCCCGCGCGTCGTACCCGAAGGCCACGAGTTCATTATTCCCCGGCAGGCTGTGGCCGGGATAGACCTCCTCCACCTTCAGGTTCCGCGGATCGTAAGTAAACGTCGTTGTCGATTCCTCCGCGTCGGTCAGCGCGGTCAGGTTCGAGTTCTCGTCGTACGCCCAGACCGTCACCCCCTCGTTTCTATCCGTGCAGCTTACCTTGCGGTCCCGAGCGTCGTATTCGCACGTGGTCACCTGGGTCTTGGCGTCCGTCGTCTCGACCAGGTTGTTGTGGTTGTCGTAGGCGTACTCCACCGCGTCGCCCGTCGCGTTCCCTTCGCCGTCCACGCTCAAGGTGTCCGTGCAGAGAATCTCCCGGTCCCGCGCGTCGTAGACGCAATCCTCGCCCACGCCGTTCGGGTCGCGCAGCCTGACGCGGTTGGAATTGGCGTCGTAGGCGTAGGCCGTCGCGCGGCTCTCCGCGTCCACCGTCGAGAGCGTCCGCCCGAGCCCGTCCACCCGCGTCTTCGCCGTGTGGCTCAGCCCGTCGTAAAACGTCGTCTGCAGGACGCTCCCCTGCGCGCCCGGCGTGCCGCTCGCCATCGCGTCGTAGACGATCCTGCGCGCGTTCCCGTTCCCGTCGATCGTCTTCACCAGCCGCCCCAACCCGTCGAAGACGCGCACCGTCTTCTCGCCTTCGGGGTTGGTCTCCTCCACCGCCGAGCCCACCGACCCTTCGCCCAGGCTCAAGTCCGTCAGGTACGCCGCGTAGGTCGCGTCCAGGCCGTCGCTGTCCGTCAGGTCCTCGTCGTAGGCCCACGTGGTCGTCAGGCCGTCCGTCGCGTTCGTCCCGTGCGTGCCGGCGATGGGCGGGTCGTTCTTGGCCACGTACCCCAGCTCGATCAGCCAGACCGTCCGCGCGACCGGGCGCATCCGCGCGTCGTAGCGCGTGGTGGCCTCGTTCAGCGTCGTCTCGGGATCGTGGTACACCGCGTCGGCGGTCTGCGGGTCCTGCGGGAATTCCGACCAGTCCGCCGAGGTGAATTCGTGCACGAGCAGGTTCCGGCTGTCGCGGTTGCCGATCGACGCCGCGCGGGTCTCGGCGGTGCCCGAATCGGCGTCCGCGTCGGCCTCCGGCTGCGCCTCGACCTTGTGGAAGCCGCAGCAGCGGCTCCAGAGCGTCGTCCACGTCTCCCCGCGCGCGTCGATGCGGTCCTTGCGCCGCCGGTCGAGCCAGTAGGTATAGCTCTCGGTCGCCTCCTCGCCGCGCCCGAAGGCCTCCGTCGCGCTCTTCAAGAGATTCCGCCCGGTGTAGGCGTACTTCGAGATGAAATCGCCTTCCGCGCCGGCCTCGAAACTCCCGTCGCCCTGCTGCGCGAAGCTCCGCGGCAGCTTCGCCTCCGTGCGGTTGCCCTGGAGGTCGTAGGCGTATTCCGTCCGCGCGCCGATCCCGGTGACCTCGAACTGCGCCTCGCCCGGATCGTATTCGCGCGCCGCCTCGACGGCCGCGGTCAGCCGCCCGCGCGAGTCGTACTCGTAGGCATCCTCGATCCCGCGCCCGTCCACGCGCGTGAGCGTCTGCCCTTCGGCGTCGTACGTGCGGTCCTCGATCGTGAACTTGGCGTTGGCCGAGAGGTCGCGCGCCATCGTCGCGATCGTCTCGCTGCCGGTCCCGCTGGGCGTGCTCTCGGTCACGGTCCGCAGCAGGTACGGGTCGGAGGCCGCGTAGACGTAATGCGTGCGCCGCCCGTAGCGGTCGGTGACGCGCGTGACCTCGTTCTTGGTGAAGGTCGTCGTGGTCGTCAGGAGCTTGGGCGTCCCGCCGGTCCCCGAGCGGTTCGGCTGCACGATCTCCTTGAGCCGCCGGTTGCGGTAGTCGTAGGTGTAGGTCGTCGTGTTCCCGCGGGGGGGGGGGGGCCCCCGGCCGGGGCCGCCCCCGCCGGGGGAACAAAAAAAGAGGGGGGGGGGCTGGCGGCCTCGTCGGCGGCCGTGACCCGTTCGGTCAGCCGCCCGGAGTCGTCGTAGGCGAAGGTCGTCGTGTGCCCCAGCCGGTCGGTCTGCTCGGCCAGCAGGTTGGCGTCCGCGCCGGTCCCGTAGGTGAACGTCTCCGTCGTCGTGTCGTTGTAGGTGATCTCGACGACCCGGTTGCGCTCGTCGTAGGCGTAGCTTGTCACGCGCTCCTCGGCGTCGGTCGTCTCCGTCAGGCGCCCGGCGGCGTCGAATGCGTACTCGGTCTCGGCGCGCGCGCCTTCCTCCTCGTCCGGCGGCTCGATGACCTTCGTCAGGTAATTGTTGGCGTCGTACTCGTAATCGGTCTCGTTCCCGTTGGCGTCGGTGGCGGCTTCTTGAGCAGGAACTTGTTGGCGTGCTCGGCGGGGAAATACTCCCACGCCCAGGTCGCCGTCTCGGCGGTGGTCTCCACGGAGTCCCCGTCCCAGACCAGCCCCGTGGTCTTCGTGAGCATGTGCCCCTGCGCGTCGTAGGTGTACTCGGTGACGCGGTCGATCCGGTCGATGTGCCGGGTGACCTGGTTGAAGCCGTTGTACGCGAACGTCTCGAAGGTCGTGTCGGGGTAGGTGATCTTCGTGATGCGCCCGGCCGCGTTGTACTCGTAATCGCGCTGCCGCCCGGTGCGGTCCTTGATGAACGTCGGCTGGTTGCGGTACCACGCCTGGTAGTCGTTCGTGCTCGGGAAATTCTGCAGGTTGAAGGCGGATTCCAGGCTCTTGGTCACGCTGTCGTACGTGATGTCCGAGACCCCGTCGTCGGCGATCGACCAGCTCGTCGCGTACTTGGCCTCCTGCCCGGCGTAGACGTGCTTCATCGCGCCGTTGCCCTCGAAGACGATGGCGCGCGTGTACACGGGATCCGGCAGGTTCAGGTAGCTGACCTCGCCGTCGCCGTTGACGATCATCCGCGCGACGCATTGCGCGGCATGGTCCACCGCCGGGCCTCCGCCGGCGAGATCCGGAAAGCCGCCATTGAACAGGGCATGCTGACCCTTCGGCAGGACGGGCTGCGCAAGGCCGCGGCGGGGATCACCACGCTCCCCGAAGTCCGCGCCGTCACGCAAGCCGTCCGGGAGGGCGTCTGAATGGCGCTCTTCCGCTACGTCGCCCTGGACGCCCACGGCCGCACGGTCAAGGGCACCGCCGACGCTGGAACGCCCGCCGAGATCCGGGCCGCGCTCCGCTCCCAGGGCCTGCATACGACGCGCCTGGAACCGTTCGTTCGCACGACTTCCAGAGGTCCGGTTCACCTGCCGGACTGGCTGGCCTCGGGCGGCAGACAACTCGACCGGCTGGCGGCCTTCTCCCGGCAACTGGCCATGTTGCTCAAGGCGGGACTACCGCTGGCGCAAGCACTGGATGTGCTGGGCCGCCAACTCGAAGAGCGCTGCCTGCGCGAACTGGCCCAGGACCTGGCCGTGCGCGTCCGCGAAGGCGATTCGCTGGATGCGGCCCTGGCCGCGCACCCGCGCGCCTTCCCCAAGCTCTTCGTCGCCGTGGCCCGGGCCGGCGCGGCCTCGGGTCAACTGGGACCGGTCCTGTCCACCATGGCCGCCTTCTACACCCGCAAGAAACGCCTGCGCGACAAGGTCGTCTCGGCCCTGACCTATCCGGCCCTGATGTGCGGCATCGGCTTCCTGGTCCTGGCCTTCCTGATGGCCTTCGTCGTCCCCAAGGTCACCGCCGTGCTGCTGGAACAGCAACGCGTCCTGCCCTGGCCCACGGAGGTCCTGCTGGCCCTGAGCGGCCTGATCCAGGACTACTGGTGGGCGCTCCTGCTGGGCATGGGATGGCTGGGTTGGATTTTCAGCGTGCTGCTGCGCTCCGAGCGGGGCCGGCGCGGACTGGACCGCATCCTGTTGGCCGTGCCGGTGATCGGCGAGCTGCTGCGCAAGCAGGCGATCGCGCACTGGGCCGACACGATGAGCCATCTGCTCGCCAGCGGACTCCCGGCCGCGCAAGCCCTGTCCATCGCGCATGAAGCCTTGGGCAATCGCGTCCTGGCCGCGGACCTCTCGCAGTTGGAGCGGCGCATCCTCGAAGGCCAGAGCCTGTCGGAGGCTCTCAAGGCCAGCGCCTTCCTGCCCCCGGCCGTCGGCTTCGCCGCCGGCGTCGGCGAGGAGTCGGGCGACCTGGCCGGCGTGCTACGCGAGATCGCCGAAGGGTACCACGAGGAAGTCGGCCTCGTGGCCGGCCGGCTCACCGACCTGGTCAACCCGATCCTGATCGTGGTCCTGGGTCTGCTGGTCGGCTTCATCGTGGCGGCGATCCTGCTGCCCATCACGGACTTCAGCCAGGTGCAGTAGCGAGCCTATATAGAAGGAGGGATTTCATCCGTGAGACCCCCACAACGCCCTAAGAAGCGCCGGTGCCAAGGCTTTACGCTGGTGGAATTGATCGTCGTCGTGGCCATCATCGGCGTGCTCTCGACGGTCGTGATCGTGCGCTACAGCGGCAAGACCGACCAGGCCAAGGTCGCCGCCGCCAAGGCCCAGATTGCCCAGTTGGAAGGGGCCGTCATCGAGTTCCAGGCCCATCAGAGCCGGCTCCCGGAATCATTGAACGAACTGGTGGACCGGCCCTCCGGAAACAGCGACTGGCCGGAGGGTGGGTTCCTGAAGGGCAAGAAAGTCCCCAAGGATCCTTGGGGCCACGAGTACCTTTACCGCGTCGAAGGCGCGGAGTTCGTCATCACCTGCCTGGGCGCCGACGGGCACGAGGGCGGCGCCGGCGTCGCGCGCGACCTAACCAACCTGAATCTGGACGACCGCGAATGAGACCCGTTCGCCGCGGCTTCACGCTGATCGAACTGGTCGTCGTCCTGGCCCTCGTCGTTGTGGTCATGGGCCTGGTGATCGTGCGCTTCGACCTCGGCAGCCCGCGGCAGCAAACGGTACGTGAGGCCCGCGCCCTGGCCAACCTGATCGGGAACTACCGGGAACGCGCCAAGGTTGAAGACGCTATCTACGCCTTGCGCCTGGATGCCGAGGACGGCCGCTGCTCTGTCTACCGTCTGACCGAGAAGCGCCTGGATCCCGATCGTTCACCCGCGCCAATCTACACCCACGCCTTGCCCGGCCCGCTGCGCTTCCGGTCCATTCAAACCGGCAACGACAGCCCCAGGCTCGCGGTGCTCTACTTCGACGCGCGCGGCATCGTGCCGCCGACCGTCGTGGACCTGGTCCATCGCGAAGGTCCGCGCGTCCGCCTGCGCCTCGACCCGCTCGATACCGAGGTCGCCCTCGATGAATAAGAGACGCCTCTCGGCCTTCACGCTGGTCGAAGTCATCGTCGCCCTGGGCATCGCGGCCACCGCGCTGATCCTGCTCGTCTCGGCCAACCATGAATCCCTGCGCCGCAGCCTGCGCGCCGGCGAGGGACTGCGCCTGGGCCTCGCCCTGGAATCCAAGCTCGACGAGATCCGCCTGGGGCTGGAGCAGTCAGGAACGGGACCATTCGAGGGGCTGCCGGGGTACTCCTGGCGGCTGGAACGTCGCCGCGAGACCTCGGTCGCGCTCAAGGGCCTGGAACGCCTGACCCTTGCGGCGCTGGACCGGCAGGATCGAACTCTTATGTCCCTGGAGACGCTCGTCTGGACCCCGCCGGCGCCAACGACGGAGGAGCCTCGCGATGCGCCCCGTTAGAAGAAAAATGCTCCCGGGCGCAAGCCATGGCTTCACCCTGATCGAAGTCATTCTGGCCATCGCGCTCTCGGTCCTGATCGTCTTCGCCGTGGCCCGAGTCACGCAGTCCAGCCTCTCCACGGCACGGACGGTCAAGCAGGCCTCGGCCACCGACATGCGCGTCGCGACGGCCTTGAACATCCTTAAACGCGACCTCCAGGGCTGGTATCAGCCCAAGGCGAACCCACATGACCCGGCCAGCCGCCCACCCGCATGGCCCGAGAGCGGAGAACTCCTCCTGAGCTTCGCGACGCTGGCGGACAGCCTCGCGGTGGATTCGGGGCGGGAGTCCGCGTCCAGCGTGACCCGCAGCATCGCGCACGTGTCCTACCTCGTTCAACCCCGCGGCTCCGGATTCGACCTGGTCCGGCGAGAGGACGCCTCGCCCGGCGGCATCACGCTCCTGACTGCGCCCGGCAAGCCAACATTGGACTTCAATGACGGCGCGAAATGGGTCGAACGCTGGCCCAGGCAGGACCGGCCCGTGGCCTTGCGCCTGCGCCTGGAGGATCGGACCTGGATCTGGGAATTATAAGGGCGAACCTGCATCGAAGTCGTTGGAACTTGGCTGTGCCTGGGGTCTGCCGGACCGCTTTCTTCTCCTGCGACACCTTCCGCCTCTCAAGCTTCTCCCTGACCATATCGCGAATAAGCTTGCGCGGAGCCAGCAGTCGCGCTCGGCTCAGGAGAAGCGCCTCATGGGATTCCTCGGCTGCCGGTACGTGCGCTCCTCCGACATGCCTGCGCCCACCTGTTGATCCCTTAACCTAACTGGCCGTTGTCCATTTCGCGATGAACCAGACAGAATCTCACCCCGGAAGAATGCCGCCCAATGCCAACCAGGTTTGAGGGACCACCGCCACCTTCCTTACAGATTCAGCCTCCCCGCATAAGTGCGCTCTACTACGAAGTCTCCAACCTCGTGTCCCGGAGCGCCGGACAGGAATTCAGTCCGGTTGCCGATTCCGTCCGTCGAACCCTGCGTTCCCCGGTACTCGATGCCAACCTTGCGGCCATCCAGGACGACCCACCGCACGAGGATGACGCTGTGCCCGGAGCCGCCATGCCAGAGCCGGATGAAGTCGCCTGGCTGTGCGTCCATGAGGTGACACTGGAAATCCGAGCCGAACTGCCGGAAGGGGCTACCGAGAAGACCATCCGGGACGTCACGGAGAACTGCCGCACGCTGCGCTTCGACACGTTCGGGTTCGAGGATCAAGACGAACCCCGACGGGACCAAGTTCAAGGCCTTCAAGTTATCCGACTTGCCGGCAGGGTTCGTCCTGGGGATGGCGGACCAGTTGGAATCGGTCTTGACCCATGAGCAGGAAGAAGCAAAGACGGAAGCCTAACATGTCCATCCTATCCCCCTTGGCCCTGGGGGTTCGTCCCCCTGCGCGGCCCCCTATGGCCGAATGGTGCGCAGACAACCTGCGCTTCGGTTCCCTCAGCGGGGTGGGCAAGTCGCACTTGGCGGTGGCCTTGGCCCGGGAGGCGTGCCGGCGCGGCAAGCGGGTGAAGTTCTTCACGGCGACCGGCCTGGCGACGGCCTATATCGAGGCGCGGGCCGAGCGTGAGACGCGCCGGCTGGAGAAGTTCATCCAGAACCGGCACGTGATCGTCGTGGACGAACTGGGCTACGTCCCGCTGGGCCAGGGTGGCCCCGAGCATCTCTTCGGGTTCTTCAGCCAGTGCTACGAGCGGACCAGCGTGATCGTCACGACGAACCTGCCGTTCAACGAGTGGCCGCAGGTCTTCGGCGACGAGCGCCTGACGGGCGCGCTGCTGGATCGCCTCACCCACCACGTCCACGTCGTCGAGATCCAAGGCGACAGCTACCGGTTGAAGGACAGCCTCAAGAAACGAGAGGGTAAGAAGAAGGACGCTTGAACCTGCCACGCATCGCATAGGGAGACATTAGGACTTGTCGGCGTCTACGGGAGACGCCATTCTTTAAGGTCCAGGTGGTCCCCATTTGGGCCCTCAACCGGTCCCCTTTTGCGTGCGCATCACCACCATTCTCCACTGGGAGCATGAGGGCAAGGGCAGGCAGTTGGAAGTGCGCATACCAGCTATCTATTTTCTAGATAAGACCGAGGACGAGTTGGCAGCATTGAAGGCAGCAAAGAAGACGACCTGTGGAATGCTGAATGGCTTTGAGGTCTGAGTCCATGCCGCGATGAAGGTCTGTGCTGAGCCCTGTAATGCGATGACCTCAATGAAGACAGCCCAAGATGGGCCGACTCCCGAAGTGGAAGAATGCTAATATTACTGGCCTCTCACCGTCGCGATTCCACGGGCAGCAGCCCATAGGGACAGCTCTTGGCGGCCAATGGCGGCGGCCATCAGATCGGGAAAAGCGTCGGGCGTACAGGCGAATGCTGGAATACCAAGAGCGGCAAGTGCCGCCGCGTTTTCGTGGTCGTAGCAAGGCGCGCCTTCGTCATTTAGCGCCAGGAGCGCCATGGCCTGTGTGCCGGACGAAACTAGCGCACTGGAGCGTTTGAGCATCTCCTCCCGAACGCCACCCTCGATCAGGTCGCTTATCAGGACGAGAATGGTCTCGGTCGGACGACGCACCAACTCCTGACAGTAGGCCAACGCACGATTGATGTCAGTTCCACCGCCGAGCTGCACGCCAAAGAGCAGCTCTACCGGGTCATCGAGCTTTTCCGTCAAGTCCACGACCGTCGTATCGAAGACGACGATGCGCGTGGTCACTGCCGGCAGGGAGGCCATGACAGCGGAAAAGATACCCGAGTACACGACGGAAGTCCCCATCGAGCCGCTCTGGTCCACGCAAAGTATGATGTCCCGCAAACTGGAACGTCTGCGGCCAAATCCGATACGTGCCTCGGGGATGACAGTCTTGTACTTGGGCTGATAGTGCTTTAGGTTCGCCCGAATAGTGCGATTCCAGTCGATCTCATTGTGACGCGGTATGCGATTGCGAATCGAGCGGCTCAGGCTGCCTAGGATCGCCTGGCGCATGGGGCTCGCCAGCTTCCGCATGAGGTCGTCCACGACTTTACGTACAACAGCACGAGCAGTTTCCTTCGATTTCTTCGGCATCACAGCGCCGAGGGCCACAAGGTCCGCAACTAGATGAACATCGGGCTGAACAGCTTCGAGCATCTCAGGCTCGGTAAGCATCTGCTTCAGGTCCAACCTCTCCAGCGCGTCCCATTGCATGACCTGCACGACCGATTTCGGGAAATAGGTCCGGATGTCTCCGAGCCAACGCGCTACGTTGGGCGCCGACGCGCCTAACCCAGCCGAGCGCTTCTTACCTTCGGCTTCCGCGGACATCTCGGAGCCATAGAGCGCCTCCAGCGCGCCATCCATGGCCTGATCGCCTTTTCCGAGCCCGCAGCCGATCCCGTCGGCCCGGTCGCCGCCGAGAATCAATCGCCAGCGGCGGAGGCGCTCATCGCCGGTCGGGCTTGGCTCTATCCCTTGAGCACTCACAGGCTCATCTCTCTCCCAAACCCAGTAACTGCCGCACAAGCGGCAGGACCGCTTCCCCGCGCGCCACGTCGAAATCTTCGCTGGTCTTCTCTTCGGACTTCAGGCTTTGAGGTTTGGCACCGCGCTTCAGCCGGTCGCCCATCGAGCGCCGTTCTGGAGATGGAAAGGTGCTGAAGGTCCGGCGCACCAGCGGCAGCACTCCAATGAATGCGTCCGGCGCCAGGCCGGTCACCCACGCGTCCAGCACCTGTAGAAGCCGCTCGTCGTGGATGAGTATCTGACCGCTTCCGCGCAGGAAACCGTCGATCCACGCGGCCGCGGGCACTGGATCCGCGTTTACCGAGAGCGCCAGCGAGAGCCTTCGCGCCGATTCCTCTGACGGCATTACCGAGGAGTCGAATAAGAGCCGGACGGCGCGGCCCGCAATCAGGCCATGTAGATTGGGAAGGACGGAAAGTTTCAGAAGGGTGCCCTTCCACATGGTCTTGTGCTCGTCTTTCTCAAGCAGCGTAATGGAGCCATGCGTGCGCTCGATACGGGCATACATTTCGGCCGCCGTGTCGTCGTTCAACGAGCCGCAGGCAACCGGCAACCCGATGCAGATGCGCGCCACGAGGCCGTCTACGACGTACGTGACCATTTGCGCGTCGGTCTGGCGCACGTTGCCGTACCGAAGGACGTCGGCCAGGGCAGGAAGCGCGTCCATCAAGTGCACCACGTCGGAGGCCACGGCCGAAACGGCCTGCAACCGAGTCATCAGATTCTCGGCGGCCTCGGGCAGGTCGCAGAGGAATACGCATTCGATCAATCGCGTGAGCGTCGGCAGGTCGAGGGCGTTGGCCGCTCTGTCCACGGCGCGGGCACTGGAAGCCTCCCGCACTGTGTTGCCCCAGCGCGCGGCGTCGATCAAGGCGACGGCGAACTCCGGCTTCCACTGCAACCGCCAGCTTTCCCTAAAAGTGCCTTTGCTCCGGGCGCGCTGCGTTTCGCCCCAGGGCACGCCCAAAAGGTTCAGACGATGCAGCAACCGGCTGCGGTCCAGGTCGGTTTCCTTGCGCAAGTCGAATTCGACAACCTCCTGGGAGGCCTTTGCGGGCAGCCGTAATCGTTTTTGCTCGCGTTCCAGGTCCTGTTGCAGCGGGACGATGGGTGTCGAATCGGGCACCGCGCCCAGCACTTCGCCCACGATCAGCTTTTCATGAATGAGCCGCAGCGGCAGGGCCGAACCAAAGCAGAAGATGGCCTGGATGGCTTCGTTCATCTCGGGCAGTCCGGGCAAGGGCCGCTCGCGCAGGCTGGCCAAGGCATCGGCCAAGCGGACTGCCTCGATAGTTTGGGCCGACGAGGCATTCAGATCCTCGCCGCGCAGAAGTCGAGCCACCCGCGTCAGCCAGTGTTCCGCAATTTGGGCCTCGTGTATCCACAGATGCTCGTACCAACCTGGAGACTCGATCCCCGCGCCGTACCCGCTGCTGAAGGAAAGACGTCCGTAGGTCCACGGAATCCAGGTAGTTTTGACTTTCGCCGTGGGCAGGCCATTGAGCAGAGCCGCATCGTCTTTAGCCGCATGCCCCTCCAGATCGAGGACCGGCGCGTGCCAGGCTCCGCAGACGACCGCAATGCGTTTGAAGCCTTCCCGTTGGGCTTCGCGAATGGCCCCGCGCATGCAGGCCTCGCGCACTTCCTCACGATGCCGTTCTTTATCGTCTTCGAGCGGCGGGAGCTCCTTGCGCAAGGCCGAGAGGGCCTCGCGGATGGCCCCGAAGAGTTCGCCGCTCTCGCGCCGCTCTTCGACCATGTGTTCCCACCAGCGTTCGCCGTCGGCATACCCGGCGGCCTCAGCAAGCCAACGCAGCGGATCCTGGCGCGGATGCGGTTCGGCCGTTTTATCGAGCGCCTCGACGGAGCACGCCTCGCCACCCTTCTCTCTTACGCCCTCGGCCGTCTGCGCGGCCTTCGCCTCCTCCTTTCTCCTTTCTTCATCCATGGCCAATTGGACGGCGAAGGGGAGGTCCATGAAGCGCAGTGAGATTTTTCGTTCGAGTCCATAGCGCAGGGCCTGCCATTCGGGCGAGAAGAGCGCGAAGGGATAGTACGCCGCCTGTCGAGGCGCGTCGGGTACGTACCCGAGCAACGCCACTGGCGGTTTCATCTGTTCATGCAGTATTAATTCCAGCACTTCCTCGGCGTCGGAAGGTCCTTCGACGAGAAGGCAGTCGGGCTTCAGTTCTTCCAACGCACGCCGGAGGCTGCGCGCCGAACCCGGACCGTGGTGGCGGATACCGAAGATATGCGGAGCGGCGGCGCCCATGCGCAATTCACCCTTTGACCCTGGCTACACCTCGCGGCAGGCCCGATAAAGATCCTTCCACCCGTCACGCTCCTTAACGACGGTTTCCAGGTATTCCTGCCAGACCACGCGATCCTGCACAGGGTCCTTTACCACAGCGCCCGTGAGGCCTGCGGCGAGGTCACGCGCGGTGAGTTTCCCTTCTCCGTAATGTGCGGCCAGCGCACGACCGCTGTTCACGACCGAGATCGCTTCGGCAGTGCTGAGCGTGCTGGTCGGGCTTTTGAGTTTCGTCTTGCCGTCGGCCGTCTTTCCCTCGCGCAACTCGCGGAAGATCTGAACCACGCGCCGGATCTCGGCCAGCGCCGGCAACTCGCCGGGGAGTTCCAGCGCGCGTCCGAGTTGTTCGACGCGCTGCCGCACGATCTCCACTTCCTCGTCGGCCTTTTCCGGAAGCGGCAGGACCACCGTGTTGAAGCGGCGTTTGAGGGCGCTGGAGAGTTCGTTGACGCCTCGATCACGATCGTTGGCGGTGGCGATGATGTTGAAACCTTTTACCGCCTGCACCTGCTCATTCAGTTCTGGAATCTGAAGCGTCTTTTCAGAGAGGACGGTAATCAGCGCATCCTGTACTTCGGCAGGGATGCGGGTCAGTTCCTCGATGCGAGCCATCTTCCCGTCCTGCATGGCGTGCATGATCGGGCTTGGAACCAACGCCTTTCGCGAGGGACCTTCGGCAAGCAAGCGCGCGTAATTCCATCCATAGCGCACGGACTCCTCGGCGGTCCCGGCCGTGCCTTGGACCAGCAGCGTCGAATCGCCGGAGACGGCCGCCGCCAAGTGCTCGGCAACCCAGGTCTTGGCCGTGCCGGGTACACCCAGCAAGAGCAGCGCCCGGTCGGTGGCCAGCGTGGCGACGGCGATCTCGATCACGCGGCGGTTTCCGATGTATTTCGGCGTGATGGTCCCGCCGCTCTCGAGTTTCCCGCCCAGGAGGTAGGTCGCCACCGCCCAGGGCGAGAGCTTCCAATTGGGCGGTTTCTGCCTTTCGTCGGCCTTGGCCAACGCTTTCAGTTCCGAAGCAAACTGCTGTTCGGCGTGCGCGCGCAGGATCTCAGCCATGATCGTTCTCCTTACCCAATTACTCTTCCTTAAGTGCCTTCAACATGTCGTGTCTGAATTGGACCATCGCCAGAAAGGAGTCCACCTTCTCTTTCCATCCTTCCCAGTATTTTCCATCTGTAGGCCAGCCGTTGAGTGCTTCGGCGAGAACCTCTGGGGGGAGGGCCAATGCAAACGTCTTAATGGCCATGGCCATATGCCAATTGGGTTCGCCTCGCGTTTCCGTCTTCAGCGTCTTGAGGATCTCCAGTGCGAGTCCAATCGTCCAAGGGCGTGGAGCCTCTTGCAGCAGGCCGACCAGACCCTCATCGTCTTTCTTCATGGTCAACCGGCCGCCATTTACCTTCAACCTACGCTTGAAGATTCTCTCGAAACTCTCTGGGGAAAGCCTGCCGATAAGATCTGAATCCCGAATCGGGCTCGTTCGCTTCTTCTCTTTTATAGGAGGTGCGTCCATGAGGGCCTCTATCCACTCGCCATTCCTGAAAGTACGAGCAGCCGCCTGCCACCCTAGTCTCAGCGACGCTTCCCAGTCTGTTGCGGCGGCCAATTTCAATAATGCTTCTGGAGTCTGTTTGAGGGTCTCGCACCAGAACGAAGGCACGGCTTGGCCAACGACCTGCATTAGCAGGAACGCCTTTTCCCCCATTTGCACGCCGGCCGCGCCTTTCGTATCAATGCCATCGCGCTGCATGTCATCATCACAAGCCGATGGAGGATTCACCTCGAGGGTCTTCTTCAGCATTCCCTTTATTGAAAGGATTGAGCGTGCGCGGGCAATCGCCCGAGAACGTAATCGCGACTCTGGGATGCGCAAAAGCATATCCTCCGCAAGCTGCCTGATTTCCTTGCGTCGGTCATCCAAGCACTCCTCCAGAAAGGGTTCGTCCCGAATGGACAGCCCGGTATCGAACTGCTCCAGAAAATCCGCCCTGTCTTCGGTCGAATCCTCTCGCCATGTGGATTGAAGAGCTTGTCGAGCCAAGTCCGGAGCTTTTTCGCGCAATAAAACCAACAAGCTCAACCGATGAAACTTTCCTGCCGTCTGCCAAACCTCCAGCATGCCCCGCTCATCGACTGTCAGGTTGCCCATTGCCCAATGCCAGTCCTCGTTGTGTTTCGCAAGCCATTGTCCGCGCAGGCCTACCACTTTCCTGATGGCATCCTGCCACTGGTCCTGATCCTCGCCCAGGTCGAGCAAAGCCGGAAGCCGTTCTTCGGGCACGCGCTTGCCCGCCGCGGCGCATGCGGCGAGCCACTCCGGTAATACTTCGCGACTCGTTTGTGAAAGTATAAGCGCCAAGTGCCCGGCGGCACGTGATCCAATGCGTGGAAGATCCGAGCTGGCCCGCGGCGCGGTATCGGCAGCACATTCCTTGGCCAAGCGCGCCGGCAGTACACCAGCTCGGCGATAGAGCGCTACCGCGGCCGAAGCCGAGAGCACCGCGCCTTCGCGGTCATCGGCATTCAGCGATGCAAGAGTCTCGCCCAGCTCGCCTGAAAGGGCGGGCAGATTTGCTTCCTGCCGCTCGGTGCCAAGCAGCGCGATTCGGAGGATGTCTTCCCAAACCCTCTGGGTGTTCACGCGTCCGCCCTCACGTATCGTCCTTCGGCTTGTGCACCCAGGGGGAGTAAGCGCTCTCCATCCCATTCACCGAAAATGGAAAGTGGCGCGCCTCCACTCAGTGCCATCAGCCGCCAGCCCTCTCCTCTCGGGGAGGCGAGTTTCATCCACGTGCCCAATGAATCCCGTAGCCGCCAGTTCTCGCCCGCCCGTTCGAGCCGGACTGTTCGTAGAAACACCGGAAATTCTTCTAGCCAAGGATATGACGCGAGGGCCTTCGAGTAGGCATTGACCGACTCCGAGACACCATCAAAACCTGGTACTTTTTCAGGGGGCGACGCTACGCCATTCCGCGACTTGACCAAAGCACGCAAAGGGTATGCGGATGGGTAAAAGACCAACTCGGCATCGACAAAACTCCCCATAACCATCGAAACATCCAAGGCTTGCCCGGGGGCGGCGAAACTCAGCAAGAGGGCAGCACGATTGGTATTCTTGCCCCAAAGCCACGTGCGCTGCACGCGCAGCCTTTCTTCTTCCGTCAGGCGTTGTCCCAAGACCATCCATTGATCGCGGAGACCTTCTTGCGCAGTGAGATCTTCCTGGTTGACCGTCCAGCCGACTCGAGCGCGTACGTCGGCCTGCACCTCCAGCGGCAGGGATTCCAGCCGTCGGCAAGCCTGGACCAAAAGATGAAGCAGTCCCAACTGCTCCATCATTCGCCCCTGCCAACCCTCGCCTTTAGAAGGAATGCTTGCTAAGTCGCGCACCATTCGCGCCAGACCGGGCGCTTGGGCATCCACCAACCTGGCTGCTGGTCCCTCATAGAAACTGTAGGGCCTGGTGTTTAGTGTCGCCAAGCCTTGCCGAATGCAGTCGCGCAGCCAGCGATCAAGATCGTCCAGACCAGCCAGTACGTTTTTCTGTCGCTTTGCAGCACGTTTTTCCTGTTCAGCCGCTCGCTTGGACTGCGCATCGGGATCGTCGGCCTGAGACGCCTCGGCCTCCTTCTTGGCCGCCTTCTTTTCGGCCCGCTGCTGTCGGGAGGCAAACCATTCTTCTACCCAAGGAGGAGGGTCGCCTGGCTTAAAGAGTTTTGGTTGTTCTGCCAGTAACAGGAACAAGCCCAACGAGTGTTTGCACGGGAATTTTCGGCTGGGACAGGAACACTTAAAAGCGGGTTCGGTCAGTTCTATCCGAGTCTGGTACGGTTCCTTTGCTGATCCATGGCATTCACCCCAGGCGCACTGCTCGTCCCGTCCGAAGGAGACCCATTTTCGGGGCGCGGCGAGGTCTTTCCCCGCTTTGGCTGAGGACGCATCGGGCGCTAAGGCGAGAATCTGTTCGGAGGTCCATGCCATTAGAAGGATCTCAAAATGACAGCAGATGGCGTTCTCAGGGCTTGGCCCACCCCTTGACGATATTCTCGGTCACTAGCGCCGCGTACAACGCTTCGATCTGTTCGCGAGAGTTTGAGACGCGAATCTCCCGCTCGAGCGACGTCTTGCGGTTGGGGCTGAAGTCGGTGAAGTGGATGACGTAGGCCGGAAACTGGCTGTCCAGGGCTTCTTTATTTGTCTTCCACATAATCAGCTTCCGGACCATCGTCTGACCCTTCAGCACTTTCGTGTACGCTTCCCGCTTGAGCACTTCGCTCTTAGGCAGGCAGAATTGCCGCGCGTCGCGCTCGAGCAGGGGGATCTCAACCAAGTCGGCAACCTGCTGAGTGCGCAGATCAGACACCTGGATCTTCTTGTCCTCACGGCGGCGCACGAACTGAGGGGAGATGGCGCTGACCAGCGGGAGCCGGCGCACGGTCTCGTACCTGCTTTGCTTGCCATCCCAGTTCAGCACCATACGGTCGATTGTGCCGCCGCGCGTGGTTTGCGAGATGAAATCGAGACAGCTCAGTTCGACGACCCATTCCGGTCGCACCATTTCGTATGCCACATGGTCCGGATTCACTTCGGCGTACTCACTCTCCACGACCATGTCGCGCAGATCGGATAGGTACTCGCGGCGGCCATCATCTGTAAACCCACCACCTATGCGGCCGAAGAGATGAAATGTCCCGTCTGCGCGCATCAGCGCGACGAGCATGTCGTGGAGCATTCCTTTCCGGTCATCCACCCCTTCGGTAAAGCCCACGACGGCGGCGTCCACCGTATGCCGTGGCTTGACCTTGAAAACTCCCGCGGTATCGCTGCGCGCCACCAGACCTTCGCCGCCGTCCTTCTCAACCCATTCCTCGAACTTCTTCTCGACCTCTTCGGTCTTCTTGGTGAAGATTGCATCGACGGGCCGGATCAGTTCGCCCTTCTCAAAGACTTTCGTGATGCGTTTCCAGGTCTCCAGGAATGGGCCGGAGGCTGATTCTCCGTCCGTTTCGATCAGATCGAAGACCGCGAAGCGGAGGGCCTTCAAGTCTTCTTCACGTTCGGGTTGGCGGGCAACTCGGCTGACATCGTGGACGCGCGGGCGTTCTCCCGCGCCGCGGACGACATAGAGTTCCCCAGCCACCAAGGCGCGTTTGACGCCTCCTTTGCCAAGTAGAGCGGCGGCCTCGGCGATGAAGGGCAAGCCCACCCGCACCGTCCCGCCGGGGTTGAGTGTAAACGCGTCCTTCCCATCAAATACAAGCACCGTAAACTCGCCGTCCACCTTGCGACTTAGGTGGTACTCGCCCTCAGGCAACCGTGCACCGATGTCCTGCTTGCCCAGCGCGATCATGCGGGAACCCATCAGGCGACGGTATTCCTGCGTGCGTTGAAGCAAGGCGGGATCGGATAGGTCGGACGCGGCCCCTGTCGCGTATCCAGCCCACTTCCGTTCAAGGCGCGCGGGATTGATCAGCGCGGATGCCATGGCTCCTCCAGTCAGCGTTCAAGATTTCTTACTGCGGCTGGCCATCTTCTTTTCCGGTTTGGAATCCGCAGACTCAGACTCTGCCTTCGCCGGCTCCGCTGGTTTAGATGTCTCAGGAACTGGACTCGAAGACGGCTGTACGGGTGCAGGCGCGGCGGAGGGTTCCGGCGCCTTCAGCTCCATATTCGAGAGATGCAGGAGCAGGCAGTAGGTCTCGCCTTTCGTGCGACCTTCGAGAAATCCGCGGTATGGAATCCCCCGCGATGGAAGACCAGCGGTAGGTTCCCCTTGGGACCGGAGCCCATCAACATCAGACTCTGCTGTTCTTCGAGTTCCTCCGCCATTCCAAAAAGGAAGTCGTACGTTAGCCCATTGACGTGCACGATCTGGACCTTTGCAGCGAAGACAAACTTGTTGAAGACCTCCGCTTTTTTCATCAGTTTACCGGACCACTTCAGGGGGACCTCCGTCGCTGTATTAGGCAGGGCTACTTTGCGCGGGCGCCGTTCGCGCACCGAGCCGTCCGGATTGCGCACTACTTCCCACTCTTGAACCTTGCGCACGACCTTTTTGGCGGGATCGATGTAAACGCGTGAGGTGTCTTTCAGGAAGCGTCCATAGTTTTCCAGGTCGACTTCCGGATCGCCTTTCAGCAGTAAACCGGCAACCTGATCAAGGCCGCCGGCCTGCTTAGCCAACTCGTCGCAATCCCGGTCGACCGTACAGCGCAGGATGCGCACGGCCTGGGTTTGGCGGCCCTTCTCGTCCAGCCATCGCACACGTAGGGGCGATTGGACGCTCTCGGTATTCACCACGGCATCGCGGTTCTTGCTGTTGGCAAGATTGATGCTGCCCATAATCCCCCGTACAGCGTTACATCATGCTGAAGTCAACGCTTTCTTCAACATCCTCTTCGCTGCAAGTATCTTCCTCGGTTAGAGCCGCAGCCTGTTCCAGACCCACGAAGTGAATGTTCGTGGGCTGACCGACGGCGAGAAAGGCGTTGCCATTGGGATCGGCCAACAGAAATCCGACATCGGCCTCTAAACCACCTCGGTAACTGTATGGAAAGGTATAGATGGTGCCCTTCTTGATCTCTGTCAGGAGTCCCGAGAAATCACCCTCACCGCGCAAAACATAAACCGATTTGATATTATGGGAAAGGTAATCCTCAATGCTGGCGATTGCGGTCAGTGGCACGGGGGCCGAGTAACTGCTGGCTGACGGGGTGATGGGGCGCCCTTCTGGGTCGACGGGTTTCAGCTTCGACTTTTCTAGCCATTCGCCCTCCGGGGACAATTGCGCGAAGGCGGTGCCTCCCATACCAATCACTGTTCGGCCATCGTCAGCCAGCGTGGCCAACTGGCACTTTTGCCCCTTGCCGTCGAGGGCCTCGATGTCGATGAAGCCGTAGAGTCTTGTCCGGTCGACCTTTTCCGGGAAGAAGGAAAAGTCGGCGTCTCTGAATTTCAGGACAAGCGCCTTTGCCATAACGCAACCTCCCATTTGGTTGTTGGTTACAGGGAAGAATTTACCTCCAGATGTGAGTCAAGAACAGCCGAAATCTCTGGAATGATTGCTATCTAGTGTCCGCTAGTGCGCCCATGAAAATTACCGATTGATAACGGCATGCCGCTTGAGCCTTTACCTGAGGGACTCTAAATTGCGGCAATGAGCGGCTACCTTGAGGTCATCGGCCGGGAATGGGCCGACCGTTCGAAGGGCTTGGCAGAGTGGGCCTTCGCGCATCTGGTCAATCGTACCGATGTTTGGGGCAGCTATCTCTCTCAACGCCGTCGAAATACCGATGACGACAAGGGCATGCGCTTTTTTACGGCGCCCTTCCCCAAAGCGCGCGGGAAGGGATTCCTTACTTCCACCATGCTCGTCCGCCATTTCTGCGGCATGGACGGCGCCACAATCAGTCTGCATTCCACGAGCGCCGATAAAACCAGTAAGTGGCTGGCCATCGACATCGACCGCCATGAGCAGGAAAGCGCGACCATAGAGGGGAACTTGGCGGTCGCACTGCGCTGGCACGACTGGCTCGTCTCAGTGGGGTTCGATCCACTCCTGATGGACTCGACGGAGATGGTGGATTCCACCTATTGATCGTTTTCAGCGAGCCAGTGCCTACGGCCGAACTGTATGTTCTCGGCCAGACGGTCCTGGCGGATTTCAAGAAAGTTCGGTTAGCCCGCCAGCCGGAGACCTATCCAAAGCAGGCGTGCCTGGAGGAAGGCCACTTCGGAAACTATCTACGTCTGATGGGGAGGCATCACACGCGCGCGTACTGGACGCATGTCTGGAGCGGAGAACCAGAGACGGGCGAGTCGTGGCTTGAGGGTGCTACCGCGATCGACCGTATTCTAGGCTCACGCATAGCCCTGCCGAACCTACTTCCCAAGTCCGAACGACTCTCGGAAGAACTCGTCCAGCAGAAGCAGCGTCTCATCACGCGTAAGCGACGTCCACGCCTGCGTGGATCTGGACGGAGTGCTAGCCCGCTACGATGGCTGGAGGGGCCTCGACTTTACCGGTGCGCCGATGCCTGGCGCTGTTGAATTTACACGGGCGCTTTCGGAGTTTGCGGAAGTCGTGATCTTCACGACGCGCTGTACAATCGAACAGCATCGCGATGAACTGGGTGAGCTTACAAGGCCCGCGAGCGATCTAGCCCCGCGTCTGGTGCACAATATCCGGTACTGGCTCCAGAAGCATAGGTTCACCTTCGAGGAAATTTACGTCTGACAGGGCAAACCCATCGCACATGCGTACATTGATGACCGCGCCATACGCTGTAACCCGCAGATGGATGGCCTGACGGCATTTGCCTTGGCCGCTGCACGTACACGCGAACTTTGCCGCAAGTCGCAAGGGCTGCTGAATCGACAGAAGAAAACTCGCCGACTCGCGTCTGGGAGCATTGATCAAGGCCTGGCCCAATTTGTCCGAGGCCAAACGCAAAGCGATCGAAAGGACCTTGTTACTTGCTAAAAGGAAAATTCGAAACTCCAGAAATAGGCTCACAATGAACCGCCTGAAATTAGCCGCGAATGGATCAAGTCATTCAATTTGACGTTGTATGATGAGAATTAGCAGGCGACCCGCATGGCCGCCTCGACGAAGTCCGGGAACGGAGGCTTGAACCATGACGCGAACCGGCTGACGTTTGGCACGTGCGAGTCACAGTCAGCCACCCCATCTTTTGAAAAGGCCGTTTCGAATGATCTCGAAACGGCCTATTTCCTGTCAGGCCTAGACTTACATTGTTCACATCTCGGTTCGAGCAGAGTGCTGCAAGAACGGGGATTACTTTCCTAATTCAATTGAAGTGACTTCCTTCGTGGTCGTTCCCGAGTCTGACTTTCCTTTGGTTTCAACCACGCTTTTCACCAGCGATCCGGGAATCTGAAGGGAGTGCCAGTAGACGGCATGCCGTTCCCTAGTGGGCGATTTCAGCGCTTCCTCTTCTTTGACGCATTTCACTGTCTGCCCAGCAATGGCAATCTCTTCATCGATAGCGACCACCTTTCGAGCCAGAGACTGTCCGTCGACGAGCGCACTGGCCCCCAGCGTATTTTCGCTCAAGGTCGATTCGACGAACCAGCAGGAGAAATCACGCCTCGGCAGCTTCAGTGGTTCCTTGGCGAGAAGCAATGCGGCCTGCCACGGCCGATCCCACTCATCCTTCATGTCGTAGATGTTCAGTATGGTTGGGAACTCCGCCGCGGCAATTTTCTGGACGCCTTCTTTCGATGTCTTGAGTGATGCGTTGATCTCAATCAACTCCGGCCATGGCATCTCCAACACCATAGTCTCGATGCCTGCGCTCGGGCCTTCCACCTGCTTGGTCTGCAAGATAGGATATCCATCATCACAGACTCCAAGATACGTCACGGTCCAGACCCGAGGCTTGTCGGCCGGTTTGTCACCGGCGGGTTTCTGCGTCAGTGAATATGTCACTCGGGTTCCGACCTGGAATCCCGTCCACCCGGTTGCCTTTAGGCCGACGTCGGCGGGAGTACGTGGTTTAGCCTGGACGTGGAAGCTCTGGACAGTGGTACTCTGCAGTAGCGTTCCATCATCCTTTCGGCGAATTTCGTTTTTCATACGGCGGCCGGGAAGTTCATCGCTTAGCCATATCTTATTCTCCGCACGCGACTGGCCGAATTGCAGGTCCGAGACCCATACGGGAAACTGACGTTCCTTTCCGGCGACGGTGAGAGGCTCAGCAAAGGAAACCAGACGGCTTGTGCTCGAAGGACTCGCGTCATCGTCCTTCGCATACCATACAATCTTCACCACCTGCGGGTCGACGCACAGGGTCAGAACGTGGCCTCCAAAGCGATCCATGTGCATGGGAAGCTTGACGTCTTTGCCGAACCAGAAACGCAGTTTCTGGTGCTCGCCCTCTGTTGACTTCCATTCTCTGACCTGGCACTGAACACGTTTACCGCCTATCTCCAGCACTTCGTCAGGCAGCTTCTCTTCCTTCCACTGAATGTCATCGACATACTTCTTGACCGATTTGCCGTCATAAATGATATGTTCGCGATCTCCGTAGTTACGCCATCCGTTGAGATTTACAACGGCCCCGGTTTGAGTGCCCGAGCGATAGAGGTGCCTGACCCACTTTTTATCCGCCTTGGAAAACGTGTTCATGGTGACGCCGCCATCAGCACCAATGTCGGTGAGGTACATGCGAAGCGTTTCCTCCCGATCTTTGGCCTTATACTCGGGGTCTCCGCGATTGTAGTACGACGCTTCGATCCACGACCCGACCGGGAAGCCGCTCCAGTCGTTATTGCATGGAACTTCCGCGGGCGGCGCATCGGCCGCCAACAGGCAATTGGCGCAGACCATCAACATCAGCAAAACCGTTCTCATTATCCAACCCTCGTTTGGGCAGTGTTGCCATGTCCCAACGCCATTCTTGTCTTGGAGCATGTCCCTAATGTAGTTGAAAAAAAGAGGCAGTGCTGCTGAAACCTGTGCTGTCGAGTTCACGGAATCAGCGAAAGGAGCCACCCCCATGGGAAGAAGATACGTTCGAAGAGTCGAAAGGGATACGAAAAAAGAGGCTTCAAGCAGGGACTCCTCGACAGCCTAACGGATGATCTCCGGCGATTGTGTGGCGTCTCAGCCACAGAAATCTGGTTGGTTGACTGCTAAGCGCAATGTCCGCCTATATCGTCATGTCCTCAAAGTTGATTCTGTATGATTAGGGCTATGAGGCGACCCTTATGGCCGCCTCTATGAAGTCCGGCAACGGACGCTTGAACCATGATGCAAAATTGCTGGCCTTTGGCACGTGCGAACGGCAGCTAGCCACCTTATCTCCCAAAATCGCCGTTTTCGCGACTTCATCGAGCGGGCAACGCCAGGTCATTCTTAGACTTACCTCATCCGCTTCCCGGTTCGTGAACATAATTTCCAGCAACTCCCTCCTGACCGAGTTGCACGAACCGAGCCAAGTTTCGGCCGCTTTCTGCGTCAGATCGAAGACTTTGAGCCGATCTACTCGTTGCGGACGCCATCCAGAACTTCCCGCACCTTTTGAGCCAGGCTGCTCGGAGTGAAGGGCTTTTGCAGGAAGTGAGCGCCGGGTTCAAGCGTGCCGCCGAGAACGATACCCTGGTTCGTATAGCCGGACATGAAGAGGACCTTGATTTCCGGATTTAAGCGAATGAGTTGCTGGGCCAATGTCGCCCCACCCATTTGGGGCATCGCCACGTCCGAGATCAAGAGGTTGATTTCGTCCTTGTATGACTCGTAAACACGCAGAGCCTCCGCGCCGTTTTCGGCTGTATGCACGATATAGCCATTCATTTGTGTCTTGTGCCGTTTCCGTGCGATGCAGAGGAGACGATAGATTTTATGTACATAACTTGGGTGTTTGGCGAAGAGCTAACTGCCTGGCTTTGCAAGGCCGATCTCGATAATCGACGACGAAAGGGGCAATTGTTGTTAGAGTCTCGTATGAGTTTCTTTGCCTGAGGGCAGAGCTTCAGCAGCCGCATGATGGACTTTAAGGTATCATGCAAGATCGCGGGTCGTTTCGAGGTTGTTCGCGCGAACGATGCGGTCGTATTGCTCGGCGAGTTCGAGCGCGGTTGGCGGGTCGCTTGGTTTCAGAAGCTGTGCTTCACCAAGGTCTTGGTCAAGGTGTTCGTGCGAACTGTTTAAGGCGAGTGTTAGAGTTCGACCTGCATCAAATTTGCTCCACCATTCCTGACGCAGAACCTTCCAGTAAGTCCAGGCCATTCGCCGTTGACCGCGCGCCCGAATCCTATATCCTTTGACGCGCCATGAAGATACTATTGACCGGCGCGGCCGGGTTCGTGGGTTCGCACGCGGCCGAACGCCTCCTGGCGCTGGGGCATCAGGTCGTCGGGCTCGACAACTTCGACCCCTACTACGACCCCGCCATCAAGCGCCGCAACGTCGAGGCCGCGCGCGCGAAGTATCCTCAAGCTTACGAACTGATCGAGGGCGACTTCGGCGCTCCGGCGCTGCTGGACAAGGTGCTCGGCGCCGGCTGCGACGCGGTGATCCACCTGGCCGCCCAGGCCGGCGTCCGCCCGTCGCTGGAAGACCCGCTGAAGTACGAGCGCGTCAACGTTACGAACCTGCTCCGCCTGCTCGAAGCGCTGCGCCAGCACGGCCCGCGCAAGCTCGTGGCGGCCTCGTCGAGCAGCGTTTACGGAAACGTGACGCCCGCGCCGTTCCGCGAGGACGCGCCGTGCGCGCAGCCGCAGTCTCCGTACGGGGCCTCCAAGCGCGCCGGCGAAATCTACCTCGGAACCTACGCGCGGCTTTACGGCATCAATACTGTCGTGGTGCGCCCGTTCACCGTCTACGGCCCGCGGCAGCGCCCGGACATGGCCATCGCGGCCTTCGCGCGGAAGATTCTGCTTGGCGAAGAGCTCACGCTCTTCGGCGACGGCAGTTCCGCGCGCGACTACACTTTCGTCGAGGATATCGTCGCGGGGCTGGTGGGCGCGCTGGAGGCCGAGATCGGTTTTGGAATCTACAACCTCGGCGGCGACCGCCCGGTCGAGCTGCGCGAACTGGTTGCGGCCCTTGAAGCCGCCACGGGCAAGCGCGCGCGCGTCAAGCACGCGCCCATGCAGGCCGGCGACGTCGAACGCACCTGCGCCGACCTGACCCGCGCCCGCCGCGACCTGGGCTACGCGCCGAAGGTGAGCCTGGAGGAAGGCCTGCGCCGCACGGTGGCGTGGGTGAAGGAAGAGCTGGCTCGCGAAGGAGCGTAGCGGAACACAAACATGGCTCGCATGCACACGGTCCCCATCCTGTCCTGCCTCCTTTGCCTGTCGCCGCTCGGGCTCATACGACGCGGCCACGCGGAAGACCAAGCGGTTGCCGCCGAGGACAAGCTGCTGGCGGCGGGGCGGTATGTCGAGGTTCCGGAAGGAGAAGCGCCCCACGCCAAAGCGGCATGGGCGTTCGCGCGCTTCTTTCTGGCGCCCGACAAGCGGGTTGCCGAAGCGGCGCGCGAGGCGCACCAGGCCGGCGAAGATCTCGGGACGTTCGTACTGTTCCGTTGCCATTCGGACGGCTGCGGGTTGCGCCGGGACGAAAAAGAGATGTACAAGCTGAACTACGCTTTGCGCGAAAAGCTGGACCGGAAGAAGGAGTTGAACGCGCTGGAGGCGTACATGCGCTCGTGGCTCCTCGACGGCGACGAGGACGGCATCCAGAGAAGCCAGACGCCGGAAGAGTCCTTGGATAAACGGCTCCACTCCGATAAGTCACGCTGGGATTGGCTTGCGCGGGCGGCCGAGTCGGAATGCGCGCAGGCGCTCAATGACATGGGCGAGGCCTATCAAAGAGGCGAGGACCACGAGAAGGCGCTCGCGTGCTACGAGAAGGCCGCCAAACTTGGGTTGGCGGCGGGCTATAAGGACGCCGGCTATCTCTATTCGGTCGGAAGAGGCGCGAAGCTGGACTCCGGCATGGCCCTGGCGCTCGCCGAAGAAGGCGCCAAACGGGGCGACGTCTACGCCATGATCAACATGGCGGTGTTCTTCGACCGGGGCATGGGGGTTGGGGAAGACAAGCAAAAGGCGCGTTCCTGGATCGACAAGGCCGTGGCTTGCGGCCACGTGATGGGCGCGCTGGAAAAGGGATTGGCTTGCTACACGGGGAATTACGGATACCCGAAAGATCCCGCAGCGGGAAGAGAACTCTTCCGGCAGGCGATTCGTAGCGGACATCGGTTTGTCCTGCTGCAATTGGCCTCCTTGAGTTACGAAGGCGCCGGGATCGAGAAGGACGGCCGCAAAGCCGTCGCCTACGCGGAAGCCGCTTTTGTCCAAGGCGAAGTGAAAGCCGCGCAGTTGCTGGCGCACCTTTACCGGAATGGGACCGCAGGCGTCGAAAAGAACGAGAAACTGGCGGACTACTGGTCCCTGCAATCCGAGCCGCAGTTGGCGCTTCGTGCTCGGCGGCGCCGAAAGCAACCCGGCGCTTGCGGAGCGGCTGGGGAAATTGGATCCGTTTGCGGTCGAACCGTAAACGGCTACGGAGTGTGGACCCGGAGTCGAGAGCTACACCATGCCGACCAAGATCGAAGGTCATTTCGTCGCCAAAAAAGGCGCGCGCTTCGGAATCGTCGTCTCGCGCTGGAACAGCATCGTCACCGTACGCCTGGTGGGCGGGGCGGTGGACGGGCTGGTCCGGCACGGCGTGCCCGAGGAGCGCATCGACGTGGTGCACGTGCCGGGCTCCTTCGAGCTGCCGCTGATCGCGAAGAAGCTCGCCGCCTCCCGCAAGTACACCGCCCTGATCGCCCTGGGCTGCGTGATCCGGGGTGGGACGCCGCACTTCGAGTACGTCGCGGGCGAGGCGACCAAGGGGCTCGCGCAGGTCGCGCTCGACGCGGGGATTCCTGTGGCCTTCGGCGTGCTCACGTGCGATACTTTGGAACAGGCGCTGGACCGCGCCGGAGCCAAGCACGGCAACAAGGGTTTCGAGGCCGCGATGAGCGCGCTCGAGATGTCCGATCTGCTCGGCAAGCTGTAAGGCAAAGGAGGACGGGTGCGGGCTTCTTCCCGCATCCCGCACGCCATGGACGTCCACCGCGTGGAACCCGACGACGAAGCCGCCGAACGCCCGCGCGCGCACCGGCATCCGCGCACGCTCGGGCGCGAACTGGCCTTGCAGTACCTTTACATGCACGACGTCCTCGAAGGCAAGGACGTGCAGTTGCTCTCCGATTTCCTGGGCGTCCAGGAGCCCCGCCCGGACGCCGAGAGCGCCGACTTCGCGCGCGCGCTGGTGGACGCCGTCGTTGCGCACCGCGAGGAACTCGACGCGGAGATCGCCGCCGCCGCGACCAATTGGAAGCTCTCCCGCATGGCCATCGTGGACCGCAACATCCTGCGGCTGGGGCTGGCGGAGCTGATCTCGCAGCGCGAGACTCCCTACAAGGTCGTCATCAACGAGGCCGTCGAACTGGCGCGGCTCTTCAGCAGCGAGGCCGCCTGCGGCTTCGTCAACGGGCTGCTGGACCGCCTTCGCGCCAAGCTCCGCCCCGGCGAGAAGCCCAGCGACCCGGCGCTCAAGAGCGTCCCGCCGCCCGACGCGCCCTAACGTGGCTCTCCTGGTCGCCGACCTGCACCTGCACAGCGACGCCTCCGACGGCGAACTGCCGCCGGAGGCCGTCGTGGACCTGGCCGCCGAGACCGGCCTGCGCGCCATCGCGCTCACCGACCACGACACCGTCGCGGGCCTCCCGCGCGCGCTCGAACGGGCCCGGTTGCGCGGCGTCGAAGTCATTCCCGGCTGCGAGTTGACGGCCTACGAGGGCTCCGTCGAACTGCACCTGCTCGCGTACGGCTTCGAGTTCGAGGACGAGGCCTCGCCGCTGGGCCGCCTGCTGAGCGCGCAGCGCGAGGCGCGCCACGCCCGAGCCTTCGAGATCGCCGCGAGGCTGCGCGGGCACGGCGTGGCGGTCCCCGACGAGGCGGTCCTCGCCGCCGCCGGCCCCGCCGCGGCGCTCGGCAGGCCTCACGTCGCCCGCGCGCTGGTGGCCGGCGGGCATGCGCGCGATATGCAGGACGCCTTCCAGCGCTACCTTGGCCGGCACGCGCCGGGGCACGTCGAGAAGCCGCGCGTCGCGCCCAAGACCGTCATCGACGCCGTGCACGCATCCGGGGGATCGTCGCCCTCGCGCATCCCTCGCCGCACGACGAATTGATCGCGCCGCTCTTCCGGCTGGGGCTCGACGCCGTGGAGGCCTTCCACGCGAACACGGGTGAAGCCAACCGCCGCTTCTACGCCGGGCTGGCCCGGCGCTACGACAAGGGGGTCACCGGCGGGAGCGACTTTCACGGCCCGCGCGCCAACCCCGCGCGCTCCGTGGGCTGCGACGGGATCGGCGCGCCCGCGCTGGCCGACCTGCGCCGGCGCATGGAGGCGCGAAAGCAGCATCCGATCGGTAAAGGGTAGGCAGGCGCGGCGCCGCGCTCGGGTCGGTTAAAACCCTGGTTAAAGCCTCGGTGACCCTCCGCGTGCACTGCGCCCCGGCGGTGAAGCCGTGTGCAGGAAGGCGGACTCCGTGGACACCTCGCCCGACTCGCTCGAACTGATCCTCCCGCCGGACGCCGCCGGCAAGCGGCTCGACGTGGCGCTCGCCGAAGCCCTGCCGGAGCGCTCGCGCTCGTTCCTCGCGCGGCTGCTCAAGGACGGCGCGATCCTCGTCAACGGGCGCGAGGCGAAGCCCCGGTTCAAGGTCCAGGGCGGCGAGCGGATCGAGCTCGAGTTCCCCGAGGCCGAGGCGATCGAGGCGCGCCCCGAGCCGATTCCGCTGGCCGTGCTCTTCGAGGACGCCGACGTGATCGTGGTCGATAAGCCCGCCGGGATGGTCACGCATCCCAGCAAGGGGCACGCGACGGGCACGCTCGTCAACGCGCTGCTGGCGCACTGCGCCGACCTGAGCGGGATCAACGGCGCGCTGCGCCCCGGCATCGTCCATCGCCTGGACCGCGAGACCAGCGGCGTCATCGTCGCGGCCAAGAACGACCGCGCGCATCGGAACCTGCAGGAGCAGTTCATGGCGCGCACGGTCCGCAAGACCTATCTTGCGCTGGCGCATGGGCAGCCTGCGAAGGACCGCTTCGCCTGCGAGGGCCGCATCGGCCGGCATCCGTCGCGGCGCATGGAGATGACCGTGCTCCGCGGGCCCGACGAGGGGCGCGCGGCGCATACGGACTTCGAGGTCCTCGCGCGGCTGCCGCTTCCGGGGGGCGAACGGGGCGGGGGCGGCGCGTGCCTGCTCCAGGCCAGCCCTCGGACCGGGCGCACCCATCAGATCCGCGTGCACCTGGCCAAGGCCGGCCACCCGGTCTTCGCCGACGGCCTCTACGGGAGGGAAGGAGAATTGCCCGAACTGGGCCTGCGGCGGCACGCGCTGCACGCCTGGAAACTCGCCTTCGCGCACCCGCGCACCCAAGAATCGCTCAACTTCACGGCGCGGCTGGCCGAAGACATGGACGAGGCCCTGCGCCGCATGGGGGGAACCGCGCCCGTGGCATGATCGCCGCGGCGGACTTCATCGGGGCGGCCGCTCAGGAGGATCTCCCGTGGTCCACCCGCAACCGCCCGTCGCCCTGCGCGTGATCCGCAAGCCCGAGGCGCCGCCGGAGCCGCCCTTGGAGAGCCCCACCGTCCAGGGCCTGCGCCGCGTCGCCGAGAACCTCGACCGCATCGGCGCCGACCTCGATAACCTCCGCCGCCTCCTCGCCCGCTACGAAAATCTGGCCCAGCAGCAGGGTTGAGCCGCGAGAACCGGTTTTACGCTTTTCGGGTTGGGAAGTACGCCATGGGCTCCCATGGCCGGTTCACGTCCTGCCGTTTACCTCAACGCCCCGCCAAACAAAACGGCCTCGCCGAAGCGAGGCCGTGCACGCATCGATGGCGGCAGGGTACTAAGGTTACTTGATCCGGCCTTCCTTGAAGAGCACGCGCTTGCGCACGATCGGGTCGTACTTGACCAGTTCGAGCTTCTCGGTCGTGTTGCGGCGGTTCTTGTAGGTCGTGTAGAAATACTCGGAGACGGTCGAGGTCATCTTGATCTTCTCGCGAGCGCCGGCGGCCTTGGCCATGACGAGACTCCTTGCATTGCGTAACGGCGGGGCAACCCCGCGCAGGGTCGAATAGCCTAGGCCAAGCCGCCGCCGTGTCAAGCCGCTCGGCGGCGCTTTTGTCCGGCGGGCCTTGAGGTTACCATGGCTGGCCGCAGGAGGCCCTGGACATGAGCAAGAACCTGATCGAGCGCCTCCCCGAGCGGCCCGACGCCGAGGCGCTCCTGGGCGCGCTGAGCTGGGACGCCGCGGGGCTGGTCACGGTCGTCGCCCGCGACGCGAAGCACGGCGAGGTCCTGATGGTCGCGCACGCCAACCGGGCGGCCCTGGAGGCCTCCCTGGCGACGGGTTTCATGCACTACTACTCGCGTTCGCGCGGGAAGCTCTGGAAGAAGGGCGAGGAGAGCGGGCACGCGCAGCGCCTGGTCCGGCTGCGCTTCGACTGCGACGGGGACGCCATCCTCGCCGAAGTGGAACAAACCGCGGGCGCGTGCCACCTGGGCTACCGGTCCTGTTTCGCTTACGAGTGGCGGCCGGAGGCCGGCTTCGCGGTGGTGGGCGAGCGGGCGTTCGATCCCGCGCGGGCCTACAGGAAGAAGGGTTAAAAGGAGAATCGATGGGCTTCCCGAGCGTCCGCATGCGGCGGTTGCGCCGCGACGAGAATCTGCGCCGGCTGGTCCGCGAGACCCGCGTGCTGGTCGGCGACCTGATCGCGCCGCTCTTCGTCTGCGAAGGCGAGGGCTTGCGCGCCGAAATCCCCTCCATGCCCGGCGTCTACCGGCACTCCCTCGATACGCTCGTCGAGGAGGCGCGGTTGCTGCACCACCTGGGCGTGCCCGCCGTGCTGCTCTTCGGCATTCCCGGCGAGGACGAGAAGGACGCCGAGGGCACGCAGGCCTGGACGGGCGAAGGCATCGTCCAGCGCGCGTTGCGGGCGCTGCACGAGGCCGTCCCCGAACTGGTCCTCATCGCCGACGCCTGCCTCTGCGAGTACACCGACCACGGCCACTGCGGCGTGCTCAGCCGCCGCAAGGAGGTCCAGAACGACAAGACGCTGGAGTTGCTCGAGCGCGTCGCGGTCAGCCAGGCGCAGGCCGGCGCCGCGATCGTCGCACCCTCCGGCATGATGGACGGCATGGTCCAGGCCATCCGCGCCGCGCTGGACAACAACGGCTTCGAGCACACGGCGATCATGTCCTATTCGACCAAGTTCTCCTCGGCCTTCTACGGCCCGTTCCGCGACGCCGCGGACTCCACGCCCCAGTTCGGGAATCGCCGCCAGTACCAGATGGATCCGCCCAACGCGCGCGAGGCCGTCCGCGAGACCGAACTCGACGCCGCCGAAGGCGCGGACATCGTGATGGTCAAGCCCGCGCTCGCCTACCTCGATGTCCTCTACCGCGTCCGGCAGGCCGTGCCCCAGCCGCTGGCCGCCTACAACGTCTCCGGCGAGTACAGCATGGTCAAAGCCGCCGCGCGCCAGGGCTGGCTCGACGAGAAGGCCACGGCCCTTGAGATCGTCACCGGCATCAAGCGCGCCGGCGCCGACATGATCATCACCTACTGGGCCAAGGACCTCGCCTCCTGGCTGCGCGAGGATCAGCCCGCCCGCGAGGAGCCGAAGAAGCACGAGGCGTAGCCGGCGCCCCCGAGCCCGCGCCGCCGCCGGCTCCGCCTGCCGCGCCGCTCGAACCGATTGCCTCTTGAACTTTAGGCGCGCGACTTACACTGATGGGCGTTCGCGCGCGCCGCCGAGGGCCTCTGCATGAAGTGCCAATTTCCCGACTGCAACCGGCAGGCGACGGTGCACCTCACCGAGTTGACCGGCGGGACCAAGAAAGAGATCCACCTCTGCGAGCAGCACGCCGGCGAGATGGGCGTCTCGAGCAAGGGCTATTTCTCCGCCGCCGAACTCCTCGCCGGCATCGCCAAGTCCGCGCAGGGCGAGCAGCGCGAACTCGACGCCGGCGCCAAGTGCCCCACCTGCGGCATGACCCTCGGGCGCTTTCAGGCCTCCGGCCGCTTCGGCTGCCCCGACTGCTACACGACCTTCCACGACGATATCGTGCCGCTGGTCGAGCGCATCCACGACGCCAGCCAGCACGTCGGCAAGGTGCCCAAGCGCGCCTCCAAGGAGGTGACGCTGCGCACCGAAGTCCGCCGCCTGCTCCTGGAACTGGAAGAGACCGTCAAAAAGGAAGACTACGAGAAAGCCGCGCGCCTCCGCGACGAGATCAAGAAGCTCGAGGATCAGCTCGAAGCCGCCAAGACGTCGCCCAAGTCCTGAGTGCGCGCTTAGGGTCCCCGCTCATGAAGATCGGCTGCTTCACGCTGCCATTTCGCGCTTTCCCATTGGAACAAGCGCTGGAAGCCATCGCCGCGTCCGGCTTCCGGCACGTCGGAATCTGGCCCACGCACGCCGAAAAGCCGCTCTTCGAGCCCAAGGCCGGGGAGGACGGCAAGGTGGCCGCCGTGCGCCGCGCCATCGAGGCCGCAGACCTCAAGCCCACCGTGCTCTTTGGCCAGCATCAGCCGCTCGACGAGGCGCAGTGGGAAGCCTTCGCGATCAAGCTCGAACAGGCCGCCGCGCTGGGCTGTTCCGAACTGCTGGCCTGGGGGCCTTGGCCTTGGAAAGAGTTTCACGTCGCCTGGCTCCCCGAGCCCGAATGGAAGCGCCTGGTCGACGCGTTCTTCACCTACCTCCCGCGCGTCGCGAAGCAGGCCGAAGCCGCCGGCGTGACGGTCGCCTACAAGCCGCACTGCGGGGTGACGGCGGCGGCAATGGAACTGAAGCTCCTCGTCGAACGCGCCGGCAGCCCGCGCATCCGCGCCAGCTACGACGGCGGCAACGTCAGCTTTTACGAAGGGCTGAACCCGGCCGAAGACATCAAGCTCGTCGCGCCGCTCTGCCACAGCCTGATCGTGAAGGACCACAAGGGCGGCAAGGGCGGGCGCGAGTTCCCCAACGTCGGCCTGGGCGAGGTGGACCACAAGGCCATGCTCGCGGTGCTGAAAGCCCACGGCTTCGCCGGCCCGGTCTCGGTCGAGAAGCTGGAGGGCAAGACGCTCGAGGAACTCGCCGCCAGCGCGAAGCATTCGTGCGCCGTCCTGGAACGCTACGCCGCGGAACTGGGGTGAGCGGCGCTGCGCGCAACGCCGCGCCGCCAACCGGAGCCTTCGCGTCCGAGCCTCGGCACTCGGAACTCGGAACTCGGAACTCCACCCAACCCGCTTGAAGAACCCGCGCGAGCCGTTATCTTGTTTGCGCTCCGTGCGGCAAGCCTTCCGGAAACGCACGGGGCTTGACAATCCAGTCTTCAAAAGCCGCCGTACGCGCCGACGCCGCGCGCCCGCGCCCCCATAGCTCAATGGATAGAGTGCTGGCCTCCGGAGCCTGAGATCCAGGTTCGAATCCTGGTGGGGGTGCCAATTCAGTCCGGTTGTTTGAAGGAAATCCCAAAGCACAAAAGCGGCAAATTCCTGCGCGTTTCGGGCAAACGGCCACGAATTCGAATTCCGGCTCTGTCGTTTCGCGGAAACGCCAAGACGCTGAAATGTCGTCTTCCGGAAACGATTTGAGGGAGTACGGACGGAAACAAGAACCCTCGCTTATCGACCTTCGCACCGCAGTAGAGTCTTGCCCCGACCTACCAGAGGCCATTCGAGTCGGAATGCTGGCCATGCTGGCTGCGGTCGTTCCTGGCAGGCCCCAAAACCCACTTTCCTTGCCCTCTGGCGAGACTTCTCGTTCCAAACCGGCTTCGGACAGGTCCAACGACCGCGACGCATCCACAGGCCCAGGAAACGCGAACGGCGGCGCGTGAGGATCGGCATGGCAAAGAACCGTCGAACGATCACCGTTGGGGAACTGCGCGAAAAACTGCGCACGGACCCGAACAGCCTCACGGTTGATGAACTTAAGGCCGCGCAATTGCTACACGCGATGCGTCGGCAGCCACCGGATGAATCCCAGGCGGCATGGTTGGTCGGCCGGAAGAAGGCAGCCGAGTTGTTGGGTGTTTCGCTCAAGCGGCTTGATGAAGTTCTCGGGTCCGGTCGGCTGGCTAAAGCGGAACGCGGGAGGATCCACGTGTTTGAGGTCTGCCGGTACCTGCGCGAGGAAAGAGACGGGCGCAGGCGGCGCGTGGATGAACTGACGGCCGCTCGAAAGCAGTTGGACCGGGAAGGCGCGCGATACCGGAAGCTGAAGGCCGACCTTGCGCAGATGGAACTTGAAATCAGGGTCGGGAACTTCGTTCGCTCGAAAGTGGTGAAAGAGAAACATGAGCGTGCGATGTTCATCTTCCGTGAGATTGTGGGGGAACTGAGGCGAGACCTTCCTGGCCGGCTGGAAGGCGCGGGCTTGCGGGATTGCTCTGCGATCCTGGCCCGGAACCTTGACGGGATGCTCTTCGAGTACGCGAAGCGGTTGATGCAGGAAGCCGAGAAGGCGGGAGCGAGCGCGTGAAAGAGAACATGTGTCAGGCCCCCTACGCGAAGCTGGCGGCTTCACATGAGAAGCTGGCGCGGGGGCAGGTCTGGTGTCGGAAGTGCGGCCGGATGCGGCGCGTGGACGCGGCGCGGTGCTTGGCGAAGGGCTGGCCGAAATGCTGTGGCGCAACCATGACGGTTGACGCTCCGGAGGAACGAGGAAGCGACCATGAATGACGCCTTCGAAATCCGAATGGCCAAACGTGTCCTCAAGGGCATGAAGGGCAATACAAGCCCTTCTCTGCAACAGAGAGAAGTAGCGAAGTCTTGCCGCCTAATCATTTCGCGGCGGGGAACGCCCGATGACGTACAGCGGGTGAGAAACTACAGCGGCGACAAGAAGGGCATTGCATCCCCTATCGGTGCAGTGACAAAGCGAATCAATAAAGTGCTCCAGCCGCTTTCGAGATTCACTGAGGCCGTTGACTCCCTTTCGGCGCTCAAGGCTTCCGGCCAAGGCACGACGGCAGCGGAGCAGCGACTTCTCAAAACCGTGGTAGGCGAATTCGAGAAGTTCAGGAAGAGCCAGTTCGTCAAGGTGACTGCAAAGAATGTCGTAAAACTCTTTGGGCGCGATCCCGCGTTGGCAGGCGCATTCCTGAAATCTGTTGGTCGGATTACTCGCGGCGTTGGCGCGGTAGGCGCGGTAGGCTTGGGAGTCCTACAGGGATTCGAGCACTTCTACCAGCAACGGCGGCTTGGCGCGCAGGCGACTTCCCGAACGATCGATGCAACGCGAGCACTCAACACCGATGCGCGGATCAGCGGGAACATTCGGCGCAAGGCTCTTGCGCGCGTTAAGGCGGCTGACTTCTTCACGAAGAACGGGACCGGCATAGGGGTCATTGACGAGTACATTGAGAATCGGCGCGCACAAGCTGCGGAAGAGGAAGCAAAGAAAGAAGCGGACGCCATTGGAGCGGCGCGGCCGGCGTTGCAGGAATTCGGCCTCGACCCGCTTACGGTTCTCGGTGAATTTGCGAGGAAGCGAGGGAAAACGGTTTCCAACCTGACGGAGAACGAGCGTAACGATGCGATTGATAATGCGCTCATTGAGAAGAACCGCAATGACCGCAATCTAAAAACGAACGCGGAGGCGTATGTTGCCGGCGAACTGAAGAAGCGTCTGTTCTACGAAGAAGTAATCGACGGGTTGCGCAGCGAGAAGGGATTCGAGGCGAAGAAAGAAGGGTTGCGCCAAGAGTACCTAAATCGCGTTAGGACGTCGGCGCCCAAGAGGCTGGAGGAACGCGCCGCCGAAGCGGAGAAGGTCGAAGTTGAACGTGGTATGAATTCTCCGGTCAAGAATTTCCTGATGGAGGACAGGCAGCAAACCGCGCGGTACATGTTCCGCGCGGCCAGCAACCGGCATCAAGCGTGGATTGATGATTAGATTCCTTACGACCCCTGCGAGGATCTTCGTCCGCGCTCCTGCCTGGATCGTTCTTGGCTTCGCATTCGGTTTGACCTTACTCCTTGCGGAGTTCTACGAGGGCTTCTCCGGAGCCAGGGACGGGCAGGCCCTTGGCGAGATTGCGGCCGTGGACCGGGCAGGCGAACTTGTGGTGAACCGTCCGTGGTATGTGGGTTTGGCGCACTGGCTTTTCAGTTGTTTTATACTCCTACTGTCCCTTCCCATGTGTGCCTCAACTTGGGTGCTGGAACGCACTGAGTCTTCGCACTCGCCACGCTGAAACCTGTTGGATTCCCAAGGGTTAAGAGCCAACGTCTTGGACGATGGCGTAATTAATTTTCACTGCTTCCGCTTCCTGTTGAGAATCTATAATGGTGCTCAGCGAAAGGGTCACTTGTGCGAACAATCTTCTACTCCTGGCAATCGTCGCTTGATGAGTACGTGTGCAAACGCCTCATGGGCGACGTGCTTGCGAAGGTGGCCAAGATTATAAATCGAGACAATACCGATTACGAATTGGTCATTGATCGAGATACTACCGGAGTGCCGGGTTCCCCGAACATTGCGGATACGATCTTCAACAAGATTGAAAACTCAGATATATTCGTGGCCGATGTTTCGATCATCAATCCACCACAACCAGGCGCGAAGGCCACTCCAAACCCCAACGTGCTCATTGAGCTTGGGTATGCATTCGGAGTTCTCGGCGACGGCCGCGTGTTGATGGTAATGAACTCGGCATTCAACATTCCTGACGAACACAAGGAGTCGCCTAAGAATGTCCTTCCCTTTGACCTTGGGTTGAAACGTGTGATTCCTTACGAGCTTACTTCTCGTGATGACCCGAGAAAGGACGAAGTAAGAGAATCATTAGTTGGCCGACTTGCACATCAAGTAACTGAAATGCTCGCGACTCCAAGAACCGATAAGCGTGTGCGCAAAGTGCTTGCGGATGTTCCTAGAGTTTCCTTTGTTACTGGTGGGGGTTCTTCGGCGGGAGGGGGAAGACAAACGGCAGATGCGATCTTAATTTGCACTCATGGTGTAGCACGGTCAGTAACTCTTGGAAGTAACAGTGGTCAGATTGCACACGCTTCTTTGATACGAGATTCGAGTAATTATTGCCATATTCAGTTTTCTTTTCCAAGCATGAAAAGCTCACTTGAGTTGTTTGCGGAGTATTCCGATGAATTGGGGTTTGATTACCGCGTTGAACAGACCTTTGAATGGTTCGCGCCTGAGAGACCACGCATGAAGCCAGGACTTGCAATCTTCCGGCGTGATGGGGCCGATAGATGGGAGAAGATCCACGATTCCCGGCCACCAAAATCTTAACCATTAGGCACCTATCGGGCGGCGAAACATGAGCACAGCTACTCAAATCAATTGGAACGTTGACCACACGATCTATGACCGACTTCGCAAAACATCGAGGGCGCATCGAGCACATACTGAATGGGTTTTGACTGCAATTAGAGCACTAGGAAAGAATCAAATATCCGAGGGTGAGATTAATGCCATGGTTAGAATGGCGTCAGCCGATCACTTGTTTGAGAAGTTGGGACGTAGACGTTGGTTCATAGATAAAGAAGTTGCCACTTTTCTCCTCAACCTTGAAGTCGATGCTGATCCCAATAAGGTCTTTTTGCCGTATGATGCATTTTCGCTTGTATTCGAACAAGGAACGGAGATTGAAGGAATCCCTCTACGGTGGATTAGAATTGTCCGCCCACGGTCACAAATCGCGTTGGATATTGAAATGTCGTTTCATCATGAGTTAAGGGCGGAAGCTGGCCTCGCGCGTGAAGATGGCGATGCAGTTAAGGACGGTGAATCGTCTGCATGGTGTTTTGTTGAACAAGGAGAATCTCCCCCGGGTACGTTTAGTCATACGGCACCATGGGAAAAAGTTAATGTATCTCGGTATGGTTTTGGGAAGTACCGGGAACGGGATGATCGAGAATTTATGCGATTGCGTCAAGTTATTGCGGCAGTTGTACAGTATTTCAAGGCACGTCCGGACTTCGTGCCTGAATTCACGTTACCAAGATCGCAACGGTTTGCGCTAATTGGAGACAGAACGAACATTCATAGAGTGATGTTACCCTCCGTGAGATACGTGCCAGGCGTTCATCAAGGCCAGCCGCTTCCGGGTGGTTGGGTTTCTCCGCATATTCGAGGGTGGGTCTTGCGAAGGCTGATGCACCGCAAGTATTACACAAGTGACGAGGCACACACGCACGCTCATTCGACCGGCGATTTTAGAACAATCTTGGTTGAGCCATGTATCATTCACAAAGAAGTCTTTTAGCAAATGGGAGGATGCGCTATCATGGCCAAGTTTCTTGTGAAGCCATCGAAACAAACCTTCATTGCCTGGATGGTTTATGATCTTGGCGTGCCCGTATTGAGTTCCATGCGCAGGACTAGAGTTCAAGCGATTGAAGAGTTTTGCAGGGCTGAAGGTTTGTCCCGGCGACGATGGGACTTGCGAGTTCGTAGATGGAAGTATGAGTGTTGCCGTGTACTGGTGACAAAGGTGGCTTTAGACAAACTATCAAAGGGCAGGTGATTACACTCTCAATTTCCCATTCAGTTGCCCGCCTAAATCCCGTCACTCCAACGTCCCATTCACGTCACTCTTGCCTCATTTTCGTCACTCACCACGTTGAATATACTGTACGTATTCCGCTTAAATTCTTACCCATACAAGTCCTGTCATTTTACGAGGATTTAGCCGTCTAATTGCTTCCTTTCCCGGAAGGCAAGGGTACACGGGAAAGGGGTAGACGATGGAAACGGGTGCGGTGTCCCATTTATGTCACATTACCCAGGAATGTCCACACTTCATGTCACTCACGACGTTGGGTCGGTGACGTTCGATTCCACAAACGCCCATCCTTCCAAGTCCTGTCATTTTCCACTCTTCTAGCCGTCCATTTGCACCTGATTTGGGCATGGGAAACGAAATGGGATTGCTTGGGGGCATGGCGGAACGGCAGACGCGCCGGGCTGTCAACCCGGTGAGGCAGGAGCCTCGTGAGGGTTCGAATCCCTCTGCCCCCAAGTGTTGGTAAGAAAAACCCCGGTGCTGTCAACACCGGGGCGAGCACGGGAAACGGCAGGCAGGAGCCACGGGAACCCTACCCCAAGCCTGCCACGAACGCAAGGAGACAGGATCATGGCGCACGAACTGAGCACGAACGAAGCCGGGCAAGTTGAGGCGATGTTCGCCACGCACGTCAAGCCCTGGCACGGTCTCGGGGAAATGGTGGACGGCGCGCAGACCCCGCGAACCGCCCTCACCCTCGCCCACCTGGATTGGTTAGTCCGCAAAGTCCCCCTCACGCTCCCCAACGGCGCGGTCGTCCCGGACAAGATGGCCACGATTCGCGCCGACTCCGAGAAGTACCTCGGGACGGTCGGCACGGACTGGACGCCGGTACAGAACGTCGAGCAAGCGGAGTTCATCGAAGCCCTGGTTGGCACCGGGCACGCCGTGGTGGAGTGCGTCGGGGCGCTCAAGGAAGGACGGCGCACGTTCTGGACCTGCAAGCTTCCCGGCAACCTGATCGTCACGCCCGGTGACGAAATCGAACGCTACATGATCCTCGCCAACGGGCACGACGGCGGCATGGCCTTCCGGGCGTTCTGGAGTCCGATTCGGGTGGTCTGTCAGAACACGTTGAACGCGGCGTTGTCGGTCGGCCGCGTGCAGGAAGGCGTGACCCTCTACCACACGAAGAACGTGAAGAGCAGAGTCGAGCAGGCCAAGCGCATCCTCGGGGTGGCCGGGACGTACTACGACCGCCTGGGCGAGACCTTCCACCGGATGATCCAGCGGGAGATTACGGGAGACGAGTTCAAGCTGTACGTGGACGAAGTCTTCCCCCTGCCCAAGGAAGAGGGCAAGAAGGCCGGCGTCACGACGCAGCGGGCACGCGAGGCGGTCACCAAGAACATGCGGAGCGGGGTCGGTGCGAAGCTGGCCGGTCACACCGCGTGGGGCGCGTACAACGCGGTGACGGAGTACATCGACCATCAGAAGAGCCAGAAGTCGGCGGGAGACGAGGAACAGCGCGAGAAGCGGTTCGAGTCGATCCTGACGGGGACCGGGAAGGCGCTGCAACAGAAGGCGTTCGACACGGCCTTGGCTCTGGTGAGCTAGGCGCACGGCCGGGCGCTTGAACGATCCGCCGGCAATGGGGCCGGCGAACGGAGACAACTGCCATGGAACCGGAAAAGCTGAAGGGCTGGCACCTGGATGACCGGGTAGTCGTAGCTGCGGATGGATCGAACGTGCTTGGACTCGCGCCGGTGCGGATGGCTCCAGAAGTTCTTGCGTTGGTATGCGCAGCCCCGGACCTGTTGGCAGCCTGCGAGGCGATGAAGGCATTCTATGATCGTCATGGCGGCAAGAACAACATGGGCACGCCGCTAAACCTGTACGATGCGTTGAATTCCGCTCTCGCCAAGGCCAAGGGAGAGTGAGGCCATGGCCGGGAAGCATGAACCGCCGCGAGTCGGCATGACGATCCTCGTACACGGGCAAGTGTGCGTGATCTACCGGGTACGAGACTGTGGGACTGTTGACGTGGAGGCTCCGGACGGACGTTGCTACCGGGTCTCCGGATTGCCGTTCTTCAAACCGAAAGGATAAGCCGATGAAACGGGTCTTTGAGCTTGGCCGTTGCGGATGCGTCGTGGACCTGGACGTGAACGGCAAGCCGGTTGCGTGGCGCCGGTGTTCCATGCACAGGGCCGCGCCTTCACTGTTGGCGATAGCCTTGACAGTCCGCGAGGCGCTTGACACGTTCCAAACCGAAGATGCCGACTATCTCACCGTTGAACGGGTTGCGGAGTTGCTTGGCGGACTAGATGACGCCATTGCGTACGCCAAACCGAAAGGAACCAACCGATGAACCTGATTACCGACCGTGGACACGACTTCGGAGAAGTGGCCAGCGCCCTGCAGAAGGCCATCCGCCGTGGGGACGGCCGCTTGGCCGGGTATTGGGCCGTCGAACTCCTGGAATCGGGGTTCGGCAACTACCTGTGGAAGCGCCTTCTCACCGTCTCCGCTGAGGACTGTTGGGGCATCCTCACCCAAGAGGTCTGGAGCCTCTTCGAGGCGCACCAGCTTGTTGCGAAGGGGCGCAAGGGCAAGACGCGCATCTTCGTCGCCAAGGCGGTGCTGTTGCTCTGCGCGGCCAAGAAGAGCCGGGATGCCGATCACCTGACCAACCTCGTGTACGATGCGAAGGCCATTCCGGAGGCTGAACTGCTTGCGGACCTGGACGCGGCCAGAGCGGAGGTTGAACCGATCCCGGACTATGCCCTGGACGTGCACACGTACCGGGGTAGAAAGCGGGGGCGCACGAAGGCGGACTTCTTCCGGGAAGAGTTCGCCGCCCTCAAGCCGAGAGAACCCGGACTGTTTGATAAGAATCTCACGAATCCGTGAGACAATTGTTCCTTTACATCGACGTACAATTTCAACTGAATTCTTGACGCAGGGGGCAAGGGCTGCTAAAGCGGCCTTGGGTGGCCAGCCGGGTGATTGAGACACCCGGCCGGCCGTGGACGCAACCTGAATTGGGCAGGCCACGTCCGGGTGCGAGTGTATCCAGAACGTGGCCCTTCGCAAAGGAGGGCAGGAAGATGAAGGCACGGGTGAAGGCAACACCTTGTAACATCCTTGAGCCGGTAATGGATTTCATTGAGCGCAATCCCAAAAAGGGCGTGCACTGGCTCTGCTATGCGCTCTTCGGTTGTGACGGTAAAGAAAACCCCGTCGGGTATATGAGTCCGATTCTCGCAAGTTCAGCCTTGGCGTTGGCTGACAAGATGGAGCGGGCTGGGCACACTCAACTTGCGGCCGAATGCCTTGTGGTGGCGGGGAGTTTTTGTGCGAGCAACATCGGACTGGATGTCTGTCGGCGTGCCTGGAAGTTCGCGCAGGAACATTCGGAAGGCATCAAGAAGAACGAATTAACCTCGATCAACCATAACTTGATTAATGCTCTCGTGAAGCGCAAGCGTTGGCGGGAAGCAACGATGGTTCTAAATCGGGCTTTGTGTTGCGAGCAAACGGCCTACAAGTTCTATTACGATTACGAGCCAGAACACTACATCCAAACTCTTGAGGCACATGGCCAGGATGTGACCAAAGCAAAGAAGATCGTCGCACGCTTCGAAGTGTGCAGGCTTGCGAGTGAGCGCCGAAAGGCGGTGTCCACATGAGCGAACAGCGCATCCTTCTTCAAGTGCAAGTCCTCGTTGGCAGCATCGAGGGTCAATCGACCGTCCGTGCGGTCACGATGCCCCTGGCAGATGGGCAGGTTCTTGCCACGCAATCGGTCTTGCCCGCGCCAGAGAAGAAACCACCCGGACCATCCCCCATTCACCAACTTTTTGACGAGTACATGGCATGGGGTCGCGTGCAAGGCGGCAAGGGCAAGCGCGCTTGGTCCGTCGATCACGAAACTCACGTTCGCGGGCGTCTGGAATGGTGGATTGAGCGCCTTGGCGTCTACCAGTTGGAAGACGTGACGCTGCGCCAAGTCGAAGAGGCGGTTCAATCCCTGCGCGGCCGTACCAAGCGCGGCGAGACCAAACCCGCCAGCGGCAAGACGAAGAAAGACTACCTCTTCTCGCTTCTCGCCTTTCGTAGGTGGGCGGCTGACCGGGACTTGATCCGCATTCCGGACAAAGATCCGCTGCGAGCCTTGGAAATTCCAGATCACCAACCCGAGCGGCCGTACCGCGCACTCACGGCGGATGAATACCGCAGGCTCCTGAATGCCGCTTCTCCCTTCCGGGCGGAAATCTACGAGGCCCTTACCCTATCGGGCCTTCGGTCGGGTGAACTGCGCAGGGTTCGCGCCTCCATGCTCGACAAGGCGCACCAACGAATCATCCTGCCGCCGCGCAGCACGAAGAACCGGAAGGTGGCCATGGTTCCCATTCCAAGCGTTCTGTGGGGCAAGTTGTTGGAACGCGCGCGGAGCAAGGAACCCGACGAACCGCTGTACACGTACAACCGGCAATCCCTCTCACAGGAATTCATCCGCGACCTCGCGGTAGCCGGCATCCCACGGGACACGGCGGAAGGACGCGCCAGCGTCCACGGTCTGCGCGACACGGCCGCGACGATCCTGCAACAGCAGTTGGGGGCCGACGTGGCGACCGCTCAACGCTTCTTGCGCCATTCGTCGCCGGGAATCACGCTTGAACGCTACACGTCCGTCTCGCAGGATCGGCAGGCGCAAATGGTGGAGGACTTGGCACGACACCTTTGCGGTAGCTGAGGCATGGAGGGTGGCTCGTGGACCGTCAACCGAACGACATGCTCACCAAGGGTGAGGTCGCCGCCTACCTGCGCGTCACGCCGCGCACGGTCAATTCTTGGATGAGCCAAGGGACAATTCGGTTCCATCGGACGCGCTTGGGTGAAGTGCGGTTCCGGTTCCGGGACGTGCAGGAGTTCATGGACGCGGCCTTGGATACCATCGGACCAGCCGAAGGACTGGAGAACGCGCGCACGAAACGGGATGTGAGTTTGGGGTAAGGGGTTGACTTCATACCCCATTGGGAGATAGCATGTCCATGCGGATTGTGCTCACGCCGGCCTTTGCGGAGAAGGCCGAACGCCTCTTGGGTGACGAGGATTGGCCGTTGATCGAAACCCTTGCGGCGCATCCGGAGCGTGGGAAGTTGATTCCCCATGGCGGCGGCTTGCGCAAGATTCGCGTGGCGCTTCCGGGAAGAGGCAAACGAGGCGGGGGACGGGTCATCTACTACTGGCGGCGCGGGGAATTGCTGTTCCTGTTGGACCTGTACGCCAAGAACGAGCGCACGAACTTGAGCGCAGCGGAGTTGAAGGGGTTCCGCCGACAAATCGAGGGGCTTTGAGCCATGACCAAAAAGAACTTCGCTCACCTACAGCGCAGCATCCGGGAAATGGGTTCGATCCTGCGCGGTGAAATGGCCCCTGCGCGGGAGTTCCGCCTTAGCCGTGGCCGTTTGGTGGAGGTCAAGCCAGAGGCGCGGCCACACGTTCCGGTTGTTCGGGCGGCAGACGTGAAGCGAATCCGCAAGCGGCTCAAACTCTCTCAAGGAGACTTCGCCGCCGTGTTTCGGATTCCGGTCAAGACCCTTCAGAAGTGGGAACAGGGCAATCGTAAACCCGAGGGACCGGCGTGTGTGCTCTTACGTGTGATTGAGCGGCATCCGGAAGCGGTGTTGGAATCTCTGCACGCGGCAAAGGGCGCGTAGGAGACAGACCGGGGCTAGGGTAGCTCCTGAAAAGCTGGTTGCCTGCCAGCCCGCCCCGGTTTTCTTTTACAGGCAGCGCGGAAAGGCACGCGCGATGGATTCTGAATATCAAGAGGTCTCAATTGATTGGGTCGTAGAGTTCCTTTTCAATAAGAGCAACCTGGATAATCTTCAGCTTGGTTTTGTCGATTCTTTCCTAAAGCGCAGCCCACCAGACATCAGAAACCGAGCAATGATGAAAGTCTATGCTGTTCGCTGCTCTCATATTCTAGAAGAAGTTTGTGAGAAGCGCCCCACTGCATCTACGCTGAGATTGTTCATTGCGAATTGTATTCGTATTCTTGGAGAAGGAACGGTATCGACAATTCAGTTAAGTGAATCTCAACTAAGGCACTTAAAGTCAACGCCTCCTATTTGCAAAGAGCAAAGAGCCTGGAAATCAGAGAAGGTGAATCAATTCCCAGAAATGGCAATTCAAGATGCAATTGATAATGACCTGCTTCGAGTAGATCAACAGAGTGCGCTATTCGTTACGGAAAAGGGATTTCAACTGATTAGGGATAGGCCGATTGAACTTCCCAAAGGGTTGAGTCTCAAAGCGGTGAGGCACTTCCACGCCATAATCAAGCAGCGCCCGGATTGGTTCAAGGCTGGGGACCTGGACGGCACATATGGGGTTGAACAAAGGCGACTTGCGATCAAATTCCTACTTAACAATGGGCAGATAGAATCGAACGGCAAGAATACGAATGCCGCCAAATATAGAAAGACAGTGAGGTTCATGGATGAGCTACCATCTGAGTAATACTGACTTTCCACGTATGTCGCAGCATTAACCGCAAATACGGTTAATCGAGCCACTACCATTCGAAAAACCGACGATCGATATTGAGTCCTGTGGACGGATTTTGCTGATTTCACAGGGAGAGTTACTCATGTCGAACGGCCTTTTTTTTCCCGCAATTGGCATTGATTGGGCGCTTCATTGGCCGAAGGGAACTACGAAATCCTTCGCCCGACGCAACTTGCTGACAACGTATATGAACGATGGGAAATTTGTTTTTAATTTGGACGAGGCGCGCAAGTTGGACGAGTTGTTGAAGTATAAAAAGCGTCGTCATCATCAGGCAGAAGATGGTGAGCACGAACCTGTGGAAAGCGAGGGCGTCGAGGTCAAGTGCCCTAGCTGCGGTGTCCAGTTCCCTGTTTCGGGAAACGAGGTCATGGAGGACGCGGAGACTCGCGCTCGGCGTGGCGCACTTGGGCGGGAATTCGATGGGAGCGCAGAACTGCGCCGTGTCCTTGGTGTGACTGCATCTCCCGAGACGCTCGAGTACAAGGCATGTCGCGAGAAGTACATTCAGGTTCATATGAAGCAGCTTTAGTTCACACCATTGTCACCGTAACTTTAAGCCCCGGCAGTCAACAGAAAGGGTGAACAATGTTCGGTCTCACAACCAAGAGGCAGGTGGACCCCGAATTCAAGTGGCTCGCGCCATTCGTTGATGATCCAGCCGCCGCCGCGCGCGCGGCATACCACGAATGGCGACGCGGGAATTTGTGCGAGCTAGAACGCGAATCGTTCGTGCTCACCAAGCGGCACGTCCTGGAGTCGCTGTGCGTTGTCCAGGCTGCGAGAGAGGAGCGCGATCAACTGGAGCAGGAGCGCCGCCGCCTGGAGGCGCTGCCGCCGTACCGGCCAGAGATGTTGGCCCATCTTATGTCCCTGCTCTCAGAGCGGCAGTCGTCTGCGCGCGAGTGGCTCGTGAGCCGGTTACTGGGCAGCGACGCCGGCACGGGGTTGAGGTTGATGCCCGATTCGATCCAGGAGCGCCTGTATTCCGCTCCCAAACAGTCTCACGCTGAGGCCCTGATCCGCATGGGCAAGATGCACCCGCTCGATGGATTCGATGCGGCCGCAACCGTGAGTACCGTCGCACTCCTCGCCGTCCTGACGCTGACCGACGCGGACCTGCGCACGTGGGTGGAGACTCACATCGAGGCTGGCGGGATGCCCGCCGCCGAACGCGAGCAGCAGTATATCGTGCTAGTGGAGGCTCAGCGCGGAGTCGAGGATCGAATCCGCGAAGGACTCGCCGCGAAGGGGCGGGTTGACTCCGACGGCAGGGACCGGTGGCTCACCATGCTCTACCTGACCGTCTATTTTTCCGCCCACGCAACCAGCCCGTGCGACCACGCCGCCCGTGCAATCCAGGACGGTGACGCACAGGCGCTCGCGGTCCTAGGGCTGCGGAGAGGCACACACGAGCCGCTGTTTCGCCCGACGAGTGCCGCGCGCTGGGACCTGATCGAGGCGGCGCTGAAGTAGTTCGTGGCTGGAGGCGGGTTTCCTTTCCCCCGCTTCGCTGCGAAAGGCTGTGCTCGCGGACCTTGAACCGCGAGTGCGGCCCGGCCGGGTGGCCGTATCTCACGCGCTCCGGCCACCCGGCCACTTTTGAGATTCAATTCGAGGGTGAAATAAAAATGGGGTGGCGCATTCCCGCGAAGAATCTGCGCGCACCCCTGGAGAACAACCGTGGACGAACAGTACAATTGCCCAGAACAGTTGTCAACGAATTCTAACCCCGTCGAAGCAACCCTTGACGGAATCCGACACTTCAGAATTCGCAATCCACTTTGCCGCATTGTCTTTATCGCGCGGGGGAGTGCCGACCCGTTCCGATACACCATCGGTCAGTGGGGTTGCCTACTCAAACTCGCGCTGCGCTACGGCTGGATTCCAGAAGGCGCGCAGAGCTTGAATCGCCGCGCGGACCTTTACCATCCTGAACGTGACGACTTTCACGGCTACATGATGAAGGCGTATCGTGTGCGCCGGTCAGACGCCAAGAGTCTGTCCCAGGCGTTGAGGCGGTCCCTGCCTGACCTTCCGAGTCAATCCACCGAGCATGATCGTGAGCTAAACCTCTGCGAAATGTTCGCAGGCGGCCACAAGGAAAAACTGCAAGATTTCATCCGGTTCACGAATCGGGGCGGCTTCAACCTCTGGTAGTCTCGCGGGAGCATCGGTGGACATTCGACTAAAGACTTCATTCTTCACGCACGTGAAGACGATCAAGCTGCGCAAGCGGCTTGGCGACCAAGGCGTAGTTGCGCTATTGACTCTTTGGACATACTGCGCGGATCACAAATCAACCGGACAGTTGCACGGCATGAACGCTGAGGACGTGGAACTGGCCGCGAGTTGGGCGGGTGATTCGGGGAAGCTGTTCGAAGCGTTGGTTGAAGTCGGTTACATTGACCGTGATGGGGAGTCCATATCCCTTCACGATTGGGCGGTTCATCAGCCGTGGGCCGCTAACCAGGAGCAACGCTCTAGACGCGCAAGGGAAGCCGCTGAAAGACGTTGGGGGAAAACCAGCGACGAAAGCCAGATGCAAGACGCATGCAACCCGCATGCAGACAGCATGCAAGACGCATGCAACCCGCATACAAGTCGCAATGCTCCATCTCCATCTCCATCTCCATCTCCATCTCCATTACCAAAACAAACATCTTCTTCGCGCGGCAAGCGCGCGAAGGTCCAGAGTCGAGTTGATGCCCTTGGATTCGATCCGATAGCGGCATGGTGCGAAGAGTTCAAGGACCTGAAGCACCAAACGCCAGTAGTCCAAGGCCCGGACGCAAAGGCAATCTGGACTCTCACGGAACACATCAAGTCGGAAGCCCAACTACGAGCGATATTCAAGGCTTTCCTGAAAGACCCCACACCATGGCTCGTTGACAAGTTCCACCCTCCCCGGCACCTTCCCGAACGGCTCAACCGCTACCTGGCTGAGATTCGACGTTCCGAGGTCGTTGCGTTCGAGGAAGAGCTTGACGAGGGATCATCCGAACCACTCCCAGACGATCCGACCCAAACGAACAGACCACCTCCCAGGCTGGCACGTGCGTCAGAGTCAACCAAACCATCGGAGAGCAGCGCGCCATGAGTCCGCGCCGCGACGTCGAGCGCACCTGCCCGTACCTGCCCGTCCCGCCCGTCTGCGCTTGGGTCCTTCCGCGCAGGGGGCCACGGGGGTGGGCTTCGGCGGCTCACCTTCCGGCTACTGTGAGTCGAAATTTCAGACTACAGAAGAATTCCAGTTGTGCATTGCAGTTGGATGAACGCGGGAGGTTGCCATGAGCGAAGAATCTACCAACGAAGTCGAGCAAGCGACTCCACTGGTCATCACGCAGCTTGCCGAACTGCCGGCGCGAACGTTGCTCGATGAAGCGGCGCTTGCTTCGATTTTGCAGGTGACTCCACGAACGGTTCGCAACCTCGCGTCTCAAGGTCACATTCCGCCAGCGTTCTCCATCGGCAAGCGGTCTGTCTGGATCGTCGGAAAGTTGCTCGACTACCTGGAAGAGCGCGCGGCCGTTGCGATGACCGAAGGTCATAAGCGAGAAAAGAACTTGCGGGTAGTGGGTTGACTCACGCGCAGAGAAACGTGATTCTTCGGCGAGAGGGTCAAACATGGCGAGCGTGTACCAGACATTCGAGAAGGAACGCGACCCGGCAACAGGGAAGCTGCGCTTCAAACTGGACGCCAAAGGCAAACGCATTCCGCATGACCTCTACCGCTACCGATACGTTGATCGGCACGGGCGCACGCGCAGCGGCACGGGAACGAACGGAAAGACCAAGACGCTTCAGGCCGCACGCGAGCGTGAGGCGTTCGAGGCCAAGATTCGGCGCGGTGAAGCGAAGGCCCCCAAGGTCTCCGATGAACTGAGGCTCTACCAAGACGCGACGCGGGAGTATCTCCTGTGGGGTTCCATGGCCGGCCGCGGTCGCGGCGGTTTCCCGTGGGCGACGGCTCACCACGTTCAGCGTGGCAAGTTGCTGGAATGGTGGGGGAAGCGTCTGGCGCTTCGCTACGTCCAGGATCTAAGTCTCGCGAAGGTTGAGCAGGCGCTTCAAGTTCTTGGACGGAAGTTGAAACCGAACACGGTCGAACGCTACCGGGAAGGCATTGCCGCGTTCTGTGATTGGTTGGTTGACCGTGGGTATCTGGAATCCGATCCGCTTCGCACCCTGAAGCCGGCAAGGCACGAACCCGAGGAACCTCACCGACTGCTCAAGCCGGAAGAACTTAACAAACTCTTGGCTGTGGCGCCCGAACCCCGAAAGTTGCTCTACCGCGTGGCCTTGGCCACCGGCTACCGGCAAGGTGAGTTGCGGGCGCTGAAGGTTCGCAACCTGGACGCCTTTGGACCGTCACTGAGCCTGGACGCGAAGCACACCAAGAACCGCAAAGCCGCGTCACAGCCGATCCCGCCTGAACTCGCAACGGACCTGAAGCGATGGATTCAGGCAACCGGCCGGAACGCCAACGACGCACTCTTGAGCCTCTCCGACAAGAAAACGGCGTGGGAGAACTTCGAACGGGACCGCAAGCGAGCCGGCATACCCAAGTCGATCCCAGGCGAGAAGGGTCGGGCTACGTTTCACTCGCTGCGCGTGTCCTACGTGCAGTCGGTGGTGAACTCGGGAGCGGACTTGAAGACGATCATGGAGCTTGCCCGCCACTCCGTAGCTCAAATGACCCTGGAGACTTACGCCAAGCCAGATGCGGCGTTGAAGCGTGAGGCCGCTTTGAAGGCATCCGAGTTGGTCACGGCGGTTGCATCGAGGGAGTACGAACGGAAACGTGCCGTAGCCGGATCGGGCGAAGTTGATGTAACTCAAGATGAGGAAGGGGATTGCGTGTCAGTTGAGGCTGCTAACCAACCCCTTTCGAATCCTGGTGGGGGTGCCACCTGCATGCCTTCACAAGTCCAGACGTTTGACGATTCTCAAGCCGAATGGGTCAGAGCCCCTGCAAGCCCAGTGTCCCGCCGGTCCAGCGGTCCCAATCGAGTACGCGGAATCGCGACCAGTCGGGATGGCCTTGGGCATCAAGGGTGAGAGGCCGCAGGGCGTGTTCCAGCGCGGCGGCGTTTTTCCAGGCGCCGGTTACGTCGCTCTCCAGGAACACCTTGGGCCGGCCGCTGCAATCGATGAGGATCAGGCCGTACTTCTGCATGGCCCGGGCGATGACCTGTGCCGGCTTGCTCAAGCCCAGCTTCTCGAAATCCGCTTCCTTGAGCTCCGGATCCAATTGGATGCGCGCCCCTTCGGGAATATCGGCGCCGGCTTGGCCTTTGCCGTCCGACTTCGTGGCCGGAAATACCCATTGCGGCGAGGGCTTCTGGTAGGCAAACGCGATCGCGTGCTTGATCTCGCCATCGACCTCGACTTCATGCGCCGAGACGGTGCCGCCCAATTTCGATACGCCGGCCCCGCGGCCGGAATCGGCCATGCGGCCCGTGCCCAGGCGCGTGTCGTACAGGTAGCCGTTGACGGCCGTGTACCCCTTGGGGCCTTTGCGGAATTTCCAGAACGCCCATTCCGCCCCGGTCTTCGGATTCCAGAACAGCACCTGTTCGTCGTCGCCGCCGCCCGACTTGGCGCCGGGCGGGATCGGCACGCTGGAAAGCGTCGGATTTTGCCCCGCGCCCCGCCGCACGCCATCCGGATGCTGGTCGAACTTCTCGAAGTAGGAGAAATAACCCTCGACGACGACCGGCGCCGAGGGCGATTTTTTCATCGACCAGGTAGATCGGGTAGGAGTTCTGCGAGACGTCGGAGGTCAGCGTGCCGACGGCATGGGCCGCCGGGATGCGCGCCAGCAGCGCGGCGCTGTCGGCACGCACCGGACGGTCCGCCGGGATGGGCGTGTTCCAGAAGGATTCAACGCGGTAGGGCGGCCACGCGCCGGATGCCGCGCTACGCGGATCGGCCGGCGCTTCCTTTTCGGCGCCGAAGGACGGGAAGCCAAGCACGATGCCGGCCAGGAGCCATACGGACCACGCGCGATCCCGCCGAGGCGATTCGCTTTCAACCGCTCGCATGCTCATTCCTCCCGGCGCATGAAGTACAGCAAAGAGCCGCGGCAGGCCTGCGAAGTCTCACGGTAGGCCGACCGGGCCTCAAACCGCGCAGCCCTCAATACGCCGGCTCGGCGTTGTTTGCCCCATCCACCCGCCACGGCGTCCAGGCCAGTGCGACGCCCTGCGCGTCGATGTCCGATTTGCGCGGCTTGAGCGCCGCCGGTTCGAGCTTCAGGCGCGACACGTCGCCGGCGGACTGCAAGGCCTCCGTCTCGCGGGCGAATTCGGCTTCCATCTCCGCGAGCTGCGCGCTCAGCGCCTTGGCGTCCTCCTGCGCGCGGGCCACGTCTTCGCGTTCCCGGCTCACGCGGCCCACCGACCGCGCCGCGCTCGCCGCGCGGCCCACGTTCGCGCCGCTGGCCAGCTTCCGGCCGAAGAGCGCGCCGAGCAGGCTCGAGCCGAACGAGATCGCCGACTGGAACGTCTGCTGCTTCACCTGCGCCTGCTCGCGTTCGACCTTCTGCTCCGCGCCGCGGAGCTTGTTCCGCAGCGCGTCGAGCTTCGGCGCGTACTTCTTGCGCAGCGCTTCGATTTTCAGATCGCGTTGCTCGCGGGCCTGGTGCGCCAGCCGCGCGCGGAACTCGCCTTCGCCCTCGCCGGGCTTCGATGTCTCCTTCAACTCGGCGCAGCTCCAGAGCGTCAATTCGTGCGTCTGGTAGAGGTGGTCCTTCAGCTCCCGCTCCCAGGCCGCGTAGTGGGCTTCCTGCGCCAGGGCCCCCGGCAGCGGAGCGAACTCGATGCCCGCCTCGGGCTCGCCTTCCAGTTCCGGCGGGCCGTGCTCGCAGCGCGATGCGTTGGCCCAAGGCGCGTCGCCCGGCGCGGTTGCCAGCAACGCCACATCGTCCCAATAATCGACCTTCGAGGCGGCATGGACGAAATGCACGCGCGCCGTGCCCAGCAGCGCGGGGCGGTAGACCAGGCGCGTCTCGGCGCTGCGCGCGCCTCGGCGTGGCACGAAACCCTGCCGGATGCCGGGCGGGACCACCGGCCGCGCGCCGCTCGCGGCCGCGCCGGCCTCCGCGCTCTGGAAAGCGGCGTCCGCCCCTGGCCGCGGCGCGCCCCGCTCGGCCGTCAGCTTCTGGATCTGCTCGCGCGTCAGCGGCCCGCGCAGGTACGAGAGCGCCCAGCGCGTCTGGAAGACGACCGGCTCGTCCTCATGGACGTTGTTCATGACGAAGACGCGGTTGCCGAGCCCCGCCAGGGTGGCTTCCATCCGGGCCTTGTCGAAGTTCGTCCCCGCCGCCACGCTCGCGCCTTCCAGCCCCTCCATCACCCGCGCCTTGTCCCGCTCGGTCTGCAGGCGGCCCAGGAACCACGTCCCCATGTTGGCCAGGCCCTTGTAATCCAGGTCCACCGGGTTCTGCGTGGCGAGCGCCACGCCCAGGCCGTACGCGCGCGCCTGCTTCAGGAGCGCCAGCATCGGCGGCTTGCTTGGCGGATTGGCGACCGGCGGGAAGTAGCCCGCGACCTCATCCATGTACAGCAGCGCGCGCAGGCTGCCGGTGCCCGGCTGCGCGCGCATCCACGCGACGATTTCGTTGAGCAGCAGCGTGACGAAGAACATCCGTTCGGCATCGGAGAGGTGCGCGATCGAGAGGATGCTCAGCCGCGGCTTCCCTTCCGGCGTATGCAGCAGCCGCCGGATGTCCAGCGCCTCGCCGTCCAGCCACCCCGCGAAGCCGGGCGAGGCGAGCAGGTTGTTGAGGCGCATCGCCAGTTCGAAGCGTTCCCGCTCCGGATAGAACGTCTCCAAATCCACGAAGCCCACTTTTTGGAACGGCGGGGCCTGGAGTTCGTGGATCAGCTTGCCCGGATCGAGGCTCCGCCCCGCGCGCCAGGCGTGGTCGAGCAAGTTCGCGAGCAGGATGTGCTCGCGGCTGCGCAGCGGGTCGGCGTCGAGGCCCAGCAGCGCCAGGATCCCGCTCGCCGCCGCCGTGACGCGCTCGCGCAGCGCCTCGGCGTCGTTGCGCAGGGCCTCGGGCGGGGCGTCGAACGAACGGAGCACCGTCAGCGGCAGCCCGGCCCGGCTGCCGGGCGTATAGAGCGCCACGTCCGCCGCGCCGCGGAACCTCGCGATCCGTTCCGGCGCCTGGCCCCACTCGGCGAGCCCCGCCTTCCAGCGTTCCGCCATGCCGGCCGCGTACGCCTCGACGCTCTGCCCCGCGCGCGCGGCCTCGTCCCGGTCGATCCACGGCGCGAAGTCGGCGGGCTTAAGCTCGGGAAAGGTGAGCAGCAGGTTCCCCAGGTCGCCCTTGGGGTCGATCGCGATGGCCGGGATGCCGTCGATGGCCGCTTCTTCGAGCAGCGCCAGCGCCAGCCCCGTCTTGCCGCTGCCGGTCATGCCCACGATGACGCCGTGCGTGGTCAGGTCCTTGGCGTCGTACATCAGCAGCTCGTCGCGCCGGCGGCCGCCTTGCAGGTCGTATTCGCGGCCGAGGTAGAACGCGCCGAGCTTCTCGTAGTCCTGCATGGCGTGGCCCTCGTGAGAGGGCCTATTTAACCGCAGCGGCGCGGAGGGCGCAGGGGAAATTTGGAATCTTGAAGCCGGGAAGGAGCGCCCCGCCCGGCGCGCGGGATAGGTCAATGAACACTGCCCGAAGACCAATGACCATTGAAACCAATGAACAATGGACATGGGACAAGGAGCAATGGCGTTCGCTGTAGCCTGCTCACTCCGGAAGCGGGAGATCGCTCAGGCCCTAACCGCCTGCCCCTGCTCGATCGCCGCCGCCTTCCGCTGCGCGGCGCGGACGCGCTCCAGCGCGAACTTCTCCGAGCGGTCGAAGCGGAAGATCCCGTTCTGCTCCTGGTACACGTCGGTGAGCTGCGTGTAGCAGTACCCGAACATGTGCGGGTTCCCCAGCAGCACCTCGCAGAGCCCCTCGAAGCGCGTGAGGAACTCCTCCAGCGACTTCGGCCGCTCGCCATAGCCCCAGCTCGCCTCGCCTTCCTTCGCGTCCGGGTTCCACCAGATCCCGCCGAACTCGCTGACGAAGTACGGCTGCCCGCGGTAGGGGAGGGACTCTTCCTTGTCGCCGTGCGTGTTGACGAACGGCTTGCCGGCGGCCAGGCCCTTGTGCCGCTCGGCGAAGACCTTCGGATCCTGCGTGTAGTCGTGGCTGTCGTAGACGTCCGCGCCGTCCACGCGGTGCGCGTAGCCGCTCGTGTCCAGCACCGGGCGGGACGGGTCGATCAGCTTCGTCGCCGCGTAGAGCCCGCGCGTCACGTCGTCGAGCGAGGTCATGAAGTCGCGGATCGGTTCGTGGGTCTCGTTGAGCGGGCACCAGCCGACGATGCTGGGATGGGAAAGGTCGCGCTCGAGGACTTCCATCCACTGCGCGAGCACCGCCGCGGCCGGCTGATGCTTGTACTCGTCGGAGAGGTTCGCCTCGCCCCACGGCCGTCCGCGGAAACACCAGTCGCCGAACTCGCCCCAGACCAGGTAGCCCATCCGGTCGGCGTGGTACAGGAAGCGCTCCTCGAAGACCTTTTGGTGCAGCCGCGCGCCGTTGAAGCCGGCCGCCATGCTCAGTTCGATGTCGCGCTTCAGCGCCGCGTCGCTGGGCGCGGTGAGGATCCCGTCGGGGTAGTAGCCCTGATCGAGCACCAGCCGCTGGAAGACCGGCTCGCCGTTCAGCTTGAGCGCCTGCCCGTCGATGGCGATCCCGCGCAGCCCGGCATAGCTCGACGCGCGGTCGGCCACGGCGCCGCTTGCGTCCAGCAGCTCCAGCTCCACGTCGTAGAGGTGCGGGTCGGAAATCGACCAGAGCCGCCGGCGCGCCTCCGGTATCTCGAGTTCCAGCACCGGCTGCAGGTCCGTGTCGGCCGGCGCGGTCTGCTCGGCGACAACCCCCTGCGCGTCCTTCAGGATGGCGCGCACCTTCCAGCCGGGGCGGTTCCGCGAGAGCGGTTGCGTGATCCGCAGCAGCCCGCGCGCGAGATCCGGCAGGATGCGCGGGCGCTTCAGGTGCGTCTCCGGGACCGGCTCCATCCAGACCGTCTGCCAGATGCCGGTCGTGCGCGTGTACATGCAGCCGTAGTTCTCGGGCTTCGGCGACTGCTTGCCCTGCGGCTTCGGCAGGCGGTGGTCGTCGCGGGCGCGGACGACCAGCGTCACGTCCTGACCCGCCGACGCGACGGGGCTCAAATCCACGCTGAACGGCGTCCAGCCCCCGCGGTGCCGCCCGACTTCCTTCCCGTTCGCCCAGACGGTCGCCTCGTAGTCCACGGCCTGGAAGTGCAGCAGCGCGCGCCGGTCCTTCCACTCGGCGGGGATCCGGACCGTGCGGCGGTACCAGACCGCGTGGTGAAAGTCGGTCTCGCCTATTCCGCTGAGGCTCGATTCGGGACAGAAGGGCGCCGCGATCGTGCGCTTCAGTTCGCGCTCGAGCAGCCCGCGCTCCTTTCCGCTGTCGCCGGGATCGGACTCGAACTGCCACGCGCCGTTCAGGCACAACCAATCCTTGCGCACGAACTGCGGGCGGGGGTACTCGGGGCGGGGGAGCGTCATCGCGGGTTCCTTTCTGCCGCTTGCCGTGGGCTGCCGTTGGACATACGCTAACCTACCTCATGGGAGCATGGATGAACATGGCCCAGAGTGTCCATGACATACGCGAAACTCACATGATCGGGCCGCGCTGCCGGGAGCGCTTCGTGCCCCTGCGGAGCCCGGAAAGCGCCCCGCTGCGCGAACTCGGCGCGATCCACGCGGGCCTGAGCGACCTGCGCGGCGAGTATTGGATGGGCCGCCCCAACCCGGGCTTCCACCTGCTGCTGTATACGCTCGGAGGGCGCGGGCGCCTGACGCTCCCCGCCGGCAGGCGCTGGCTGGAACCCGGCGACCTCTTCCTGGCCGGCGCGCGCGCGCCGTACCATTACGCAGCGGCGAAGAGCGGCTGGCGCATCCTCTGGTTCCACTTCCGCGAAGGCGTCGCGTGGGAGGAACTGCGCGGCGGCGCCGCGCGCGTGCGGCAAGGCTTCTTCATGGCGCGCCTGGAGGCCGCGATGGAGGGCTGGTTCTTCGAGTCCGTTCGCGAAGGCCCGGCGGCGGCGCACGCGGCGGGGCTGTACGTCCGCCTGCTCGTACAATACCTGCGCCGCGAACTCGAATCCCACGACGACCCTCGGCGCCGCGAACTCCGCGCGCGCCTCTTCGCCCTGTGGGAGCACGTCGAACGCGACCTCGCGCGCCCCTGGAGCGTCGCCGAGCTGGCCGCGCGCATGCACTGCTCGCCCGGCCACCTGCACCGCCTCTGCCTCGCCCAGCAGGACCTGACCCCGCGGCGCGCGATCGCGCGCCTGCGCATCCAGCGCGCGCAGGAACTGCTGGCCGGCACGCCCTTCCCGCTGAAGCAGATCGCCGCGCAGGTCGGCTACGCCAACGAGTTCGCGTTCTCCAATGCCTTCAAGCGGGAGATGGGCTTGAGCCCCAAGGCGTACCGGGCGCGAAGGTGAGCGCGAAGCCCAAGCGCCGCGAGATGCGTGCCTTCTACTCCGGGTGTGGAACGATCGCGACGATCGTAAGCTCGCCCCTGCCCGGGCCGTAGATCCAGAAGATCCGGTAGGCCCCCGGCGTCCTGTTTTGAGCGTAGGACTCAAAGACCTTTTTGCCGTAGGTCCGCGACAAGGTCGAGTGCTCGTGCGTCTGAAGTCCTGGGTGTTTAAGATTGGTTTCCATGAACCCGAGCGTTTTCAATACCGCCTTGTACGGCGCCTTCTGCCCCGGTTCCTGCTTGAGATGTCGTAATTGAGCCGCGGATTCCTCGCTGAATTTAAGGCGGAAGGTCATTCCTTGTCCTTGTCGTTGTCATCGGCATATGCGCCGAACCGACCCAGATCCTTCAGTTTTCCGGATTGAGCCTGCTTCATGCCCCGGTCGATGGATTCCAGCACCTCGCGGTTGCGCAAGACCCATACCTCGTGGGCCGGCACGCCGACAATGGGGACGAGCAAAATGGATCCGTCAGGCCGGTCCTGCCGGTCGTAGCCGATCACCCCCTTGGGCGGCCGGCCCAAGGAGGCGCGTCCCTTCTTATCCACCTGAATCAGTTTCATCGCGGCAACTCCAGGCGCAATGCCAGACAATCGGTCCAGGGTCGCTCGGCGCGTGCGCGGCCCACTGGAAGGAATTCTATCCTGTGGCGTCAAGTGGGGCGAATTAAATTTAGGGATTTCCCCTATTTCCCACCAGGGCCTCCTCCCGCTTGCCCCCGCGCCGCCTCCTCCAACCACGCCCGCAACGTCGGCAGCATCGGCTCCAGCGCCAGCGCCTCCGCGAACGTCAGCCAGCGGAACTCCGCGACCTCCTGCGGGTGCGGCGTCACCGCGGCCTCCGCGTCGAGCAGTTCCACGCGCAGCCAGTGCAGCCGGAATTCCCCGTTCGGCGAGAGGCTCTCGTGGAATGGCTCGCCGGCGCGCACCGCCAGCCCGACCTCCTCGCGAACCTCGCGGACGACGGCCTCCGCGTAGGTCTCGCCCGCCTCGACTTCACCGCCCACGAAGCACCAGACGCCCGGCGCGCGCGGGAGGCTCCAGCCCCGCCGGATGAACAGGTGCCGGCCGTCGGGGGCCGGGAGCAGTGCGACGACGCCGTGTTTGTCGGGCATGGGCAGGCTCGCAGCGGTCTATGGATTGCGCTCGCTTTAAGAGTAAGCGGCGCTTTGAAAAACGTAAAACGTGAAACGTAATGAAAGGCCTTTGCTGGGCCGTCGATTAGCGGTTGGCAGGCTTTGCTGTTTGGAGTTTGCAGTTTGTTTGTCGTTTGGTTCTTGCCGTTTGGAATTTCCTCCTTTCACGAATCCGTTATGCTTTATCCTTCGCGTTCATTTGCGAAAGGACCCCCCGCATGGCCCGCCCCAACATCCTCGTCTTCATGACCGACCAGCAGCGCGGCGACGTCATGGACCCCGCGAACCCCTGCCGCCTGCCCCACGCCGAGCGCCTCGCGCGCGAGGGCCTGCGCTTCTCCGAGACCTACACCTGCACCGCGCACTGCTGCCCCTCGCGCGCGACCTTCATGACGGGCCAATTCCCCTCGCGCCACGGCATCTACAACAACGTCAGCACGCCCACGGCGATCCACAAGGGCCTCTACCCGAACGTCCCGATGTTCAGCGAGCGCCTCCGCGCGGCCGGCTACCGGCTCTCCTACACCGGCAAGTGGCACGTCAGCGCCGAGGAGGACCCCTGCGACCGCGGCTGGGACGAGTTGCGCCCGACCGCGAAGAAGTCCGCCTACATGCACCGCGGCATCGAGCAGTGGCAGGAAGACGGCAAATACGCAAAGCAGTACGGCTACGACGCCGAACGCAAGCGCGGCCAGGTCCTCCGCCCGGGCTGGGGCAACATCCAGGTCTACGGCTCCAAGCCCGTCCCCGACGAATTGAAGGACCGCCCCTGGGAGGCCCATCACGACTGGCAGACCGTCAAGTCCGCCCTCGACGCCATGCCCGGGCTGGCCGCGAGCGGCGAGCCGTGGTTCCTGTACGTCGGCTGCGGCGGCCCTCACGATCCGTTCATCGTGCCCGAGCCCTACGCGAAGCTCTACGATCCGAAGAAGATCGACCTGCCGCCCAACTACCGCGACTCGCTCGAGGACAAGCCCCGCATCTACCAGCGCATGCGCAGGCAGTACTGGGACCAGTTGAGCGAGGACGAGGTCCGCGAGGCCATCGCGCACTACTGGGGCTACTGCAAAATGGAAGACGACTACCTCGGCCTGCTGCTCGACAAGCTCGACGAGACCGGGCAGGCCGAGAACACCCTTGTCATCTTCACCTCCGACCACGGCGAGTACCTCGGCTCGCACGGTCTTTACGCCAAAGGCGTGCCGTGCTTCCGCGAGGCCTATCACGTCCCGCTGACGATGCGCTGGCCCAAGGGCATCGCCAATCCGGGGCGCGTGGTGGACGAGTTCGTCAACCTCGCCGACTTCGCCCCGAGCTTCGCCGAATTGGCCGGAGCCGAGTCCCTGGGCAAGACCACCGGCCGCAGCTTCGCGCCCTTCCTGCGGAATGAGGCGCCCGCCGACTGGCCGCAGGAGCGCTACACGCAGTTCAACGGCGTCGAGCTGTACTACACCCAGCGCAGCGTCACGACCAAGGCGCACAAGTACGTCTACAACGGCTTCGACTTCGACGAACTGTACGACCTCAAAGCCGACCCGCACGAGACCGTCAATCGCGCCGCCGACCCGGCCTACGCCGAGGCCAAACGCGAACTCTGCCGCAAGATGTGGCGCTTCGCCGCCGACCAGGACGACCACATGCTCTTCAACGGCTACTGGACCGTCGCCATGGCCCCCTGGGGCCCGGCAGACGCGCTGGCGGAATAGATCTCATTTCGGATTTCGGATTTCGGATTGCGGATTGCGGATTGCGAATTGAACGGCGGGAGCGTGCGCAGATTTCCCCGCTGCTCACCGGCGGGCAGCGGCGAATCGCAGCACTCCGCATGACCCGACGTGGGTGCCACGCCACAAAGTGGCGTGAGGCTGTCTTCAAGCCGGCGAGTGGATGCCGAGAAGCGGCTGTCTTGAGGCCTTCGCACACCACTTCGTGGCGTGGCACCCAAGAGCGCGACGCGGAAGCCGCGACTCGCTGTGCTCCCTCGCCCTTCGTTTATTCCGCATTCCGCATTCCGCAATCCGCATTCCGCAAGGCGTCCCACGCCCGACGCACATGCCCCTCGGTCGTCCGCAGGTTCCCGATCGCCATACGTAATACGTAACGCCCGCGCAGCTTCGTATGGCTCAGGAAGACCTCCCCCGTCGCGTTGACCTGCTCCAGCAGCTTCTCGTTGAACGCGTCCTGCTCCCGCGCCGAAACGTCTGGCACGGCGCGGAAGCAGACGGTGCTGAACGGGACCGGCGCGCAGACCTCGAAGTCCGGCTCGGCCGCGACCCAGCTCGCGAAGGCCTGCGCCAGCGCGCAGTGCGCCCGGATCCGCGCGCGGCAGCCTTCGGCCCCGAACGCGCGCAGCACGAACCAGAGCTTCAGCGCGCGGAAGCGCCGCCCAAGCTGGATCCCGTAGTCCATCAGGTTGGTCACGCCGGCCTCGGGCGTGCGCAGGTACTCGGGGACCAGCGCGAAGGCCCGCTTCAGCGCCGCCGGGTCGCGGACGAACAGGACCGAGCAGTCCACGGGCGTGAAGAGCCACTTGTGCGGGTTGGTCACGATCGAGTCCGCGCGCTCCCAGCCCGCGAAGCCCGCGCGGAACTCCGGGCAGATCGCCGCGCTCCCCGCGTACGCCGCGTCCACGTGCAGCCAGAGTTTCTCGCGCGCGGCGACCTCCGCCAGCTCGGCGGCCGGATCGAGGCTCGTCGTGCTGGTCGTCCCCAGCGTCGCCACCAGCGCGATCGGGTTCCGTTTCGCCCGCCGGTCCTGCTCGATCGCCGCGCGCAGCGCCGAGGTATCCATCCGGAAGCGCTCGTCGCTGGGGATGCGCCGCAACTGCTCCAGCCCCAGCCCCAGCGCGATCATCGCCTTGTCCACGCTGCTGTGCGCCTGGTCGGAGCAGTACACCGTCGGGAGGCCCAGTTCCGGCCGCCCCGCCAGCCCGCGCGCCCGCACGTTCGGCACGGACCGTTCGCGCGCGGCGGCCAGCGCCAGGAACGTCGCGATCGAAGCCGTATCGTTGATGTGCCCCTTGAAGGCTTCGGGCAGGCCGAGCAGTTGGCGCAGCCAGTCGCAGACGCGCTCTTCCAGTTCCGTCGGCGCCGGCCCGGTCCGCCAGAGCATCGCGTTGACGTTCAGCCCCGCCGCCAGCGCCTCGCCCAGCACGCCCGGCCCCGAGCCGGTGATCCCGAAGTACGCCATGAAGCCCGGGTGGTTCCAGTGCGTCACGTTCGGTTCGATCAGCGTGCGGTAGTCTTCCAGGATCGTCTCCATGGGTTCCGGCGCCTCGGGGGCCGCCGCCGGCAGCCGCGCCGAGACCTCGCCCGGCCGGACCGGCGGCAGCACCGCGTAGCGCCCGACGCCTTCCAGGTAGTCGGCGAGCAGGTCCGCGGCCCGGTGCGCCGCGGCGCGGAAGGTCTCCGGCGGGATGTCGCCAACGCCGGGGGCCGTTTCGGAGTTAAGCATCTGAAAACCTCGGGCCGTGGAATGCAGTCCAAGGTAACGATTCGCCGTCACACGGAAAGCGAGATTGGGCTCCGGTCCGAGCGCTGCACATGTTCACCTCGCCGCATGGGGAAAAGTCTTTTCGGCGGGCCCAAAATGAGCCCATCTGCTGGTTGAAAATGTCGGCACGGCGGGATTAGGCTGTGCATCGAGACCGGCAAGCGTACACGTCTCGGTTCTTTTCCAAGCACGACCCGGGCTGACGTAACGAGCCCCTTCCCAGCGCCAGGCCCGCGCGTGCCGCGAGTCTGGAGGAGATCAGTTGTGGACGGTCCCGCCAGCAAACAACAATCCGATCTCGAAGCGCGGCTCAAGCACGAGATTCGGAACAACGAACAGCTCTGGCGCGAGAAAGAGAAGCTCGCCAAGGAGCTGAAGGACCTGCGCGCCGCCGTGGAGAGCGGAGGCGCGGTCGCGCCGCCTGCGGCCGAGGCCGCCGACCCGGCCCTGCGCGCCGAGCGCGACGCCCTGCTTGCCGAGCGCGCCGGCCTGCTCGGCCGCATCGACGACATGCAGGCGCAGCTCGAGCACTCCGAGGCCGAGAGCGACGAATCGGCGCAGCAGGCCATCAGCGTGCTCAAGAGCCGCATCGCGCGCCTCGAAGCGGACCTGGCCAAGGCCAAGGAGGGCGGCGACCAGCTTGCCGAGGCGCGCCAGAAGCTCCAGGAGCAGACCTTCCGCGTCAAGCAGCTCGAAGGCGAGTTCGAGGAACTCCGCGGCGAACTCCTGCGCCTCCGGGACGAGCGCGGCCAGCTCGCCGAGCGTAACAAGCAACTGGAAGGCAGCCGCACGGACCTGGAATCCCGCCTCAAGGCCGCCGAAGCGCTCCGCGCCGAAGGCGCGAAAGAGAGCGCCGCCCTCGCCGCCGCGCGGGAGGAGAAGGCGCAGGCGCTCCAGGCGCGCGCCGAACTCGAAGCCCAGCTCAAGGAACTCGAACAGGACCTCCACACCGCGCGGGACAACGAGGACGAACTGAACAAGTCCTGCGAGCGCATGGAGACCCGCCTCGCCGAAGTGGAAGAACAGCTTGACGCCCTGAGCGTCGAAAAGGAAGGCGCGGGGCAGGAACTCGAGGGCCTCCGCGCGCGAGTCGCCGAGGCCGAAGCCGCCGGCGCCGAGCGCGAGCGGTTGCGGGAGCAGCTCGGTTCGCTGCAGGCTCAAGCCGCGCGGGCCGGCGCGCAAGCCCAGGCCGAGGCGGCCGAACGCGACCGGATGAAGGCCCAGCTCGACAGCCTGCAAGCGCAGGCTTCGCAAGCCGTCCAGCAGGCGGATGCGCTTGCCGCCGAGCGCGACCGGTTGCGGGCGCAGGTCGAAAGCCTGCATGCGCTGGCCGCGCAAGCCAGCCAGCAGACCGATACGTTCGCCGCCGAGCGCGAGCAATTGCGCTCCCGGCTCGACACGCTGCAAACGCAGGTAACGCAGGCGGACGAACGGTCGAACGCGGCGCGTGCCGAGCGCGACCGGCTCCAGGCGCAAGTCAACGAGCTGCAGGCGCAAGCCGCGCAGGCCGGCCAGCAATCGAACGCGGCGCTAGCCGAGCGCGACCGGCTCCAGGCGCAAGTCAACGAGCTGCAGGCGCAAGCCGCGCAGGCCGGCCAGCAGTCGAACGCGGTCCTTGCCGAGCGCGACCGGTTGCTCGCGCAGGTCGGCGCCTTGCAGGCGCAGCTCGATGCTGCCGCCGGGAACCAGCAGGCCGCCGCGGCGCAGGTGAAGGCGTTGGAGCAGCGCGCGGCCGCGGCCGAGCGGGCGCTGAGCGAACGCGAGGCGCAGGCCCAGGCGCAAGCCGCCGAACTCGAAAAGGCCCGCCACGCCGCCGAAGCCGCCGCCGCGCGCACGGAAGGCCTTCACGGCGAACGCGACGCGCTCCGCGCCGAGGTCGCGGGAGTGAAGGAGCGGCTTGCCGCCGCCGAGAAGGCGCGCGAGGAGAAGCAGGCCTTCGCCGCCGCACGCGCCGAGGAAGCCGTCAAAGCCGGCAAGGAAATCGAGGCGCTCAACGCGAAGCTCAAGGAGGCCGCCGGCGCGAGCGACGCGCTGCGCAAGCAGGTCGCCGGCCTCGAAGCCGCCCGCGGCGAACTTCAGAAAGCGAAGCAGGAGGCCGAGGCCCTCGGCGCGAAGCTGAAGGAAGTCTCCGGCGCCCGCGAGGGGCTCGCGAAGCAGGTCGCGGAACTCGAAGCCGCGCGCGCCGAACTCGAACGGGCCAGGCAGGCCGCCGAGAGCCAGGCCGCCGAACTGCGCGCGCAGGCCGAGGCCCGCCAGAAGGAACTCACCACCTCAACCTCGCGCATCGAGGACGCCGAGAAGCAGAAGGCCGAGCTGGAGGAAGCGCGCAAGGGGCTCGACGAGCAGATCCTGAAGCTGAAGGAAGAGGTTTGCGAGGCGCAGGCGCGCATCGAGGAAGTCCTGAAGGAACGCGAGGGGCTGGAGAAGGAGGCCCTCGCGACGCGCGAAGCCGTGCGGGCCGCCGAAGCGAAGCTCGAGGCCCTGGCCAAGGAGAAGGAAGCCTCCGACGCGCGCCTCGAGGAGATCTGCCAGAAGCTCACCGCCACTCTCGAACCGATCGTGCCCGTCCTGCGCAAGGTCCTGCAAGGCACGCTGGCGCAGGCCGACGCCGCGCAGGCGCGCGTCCAGGAACTCGTCGAAGCCGCCTCCCAGAAGGGCGGCTTCTTCTCGCGCAAGTCCGGCCCCTCGCCCGAGGACTTCGCGCCGCTGGAGGAGGCCGTCCTGGCCTTGCAGGAACAGCTCCGCAACGAAGCCTTCCCCGTCGCCCGCGAACTTTCCGTTGCCATCTACGGCGAAGACGCCACCGCCGAAGCCGAGTCCGAATCCGCCGGCCAGCAGACCAAAGCCGGCGCCGCGGACTGACCTTGCGGAGCGCCGGCATCCTGCCGGCGGGACCGCGGGCAGGATGCCGGCCAAGATTCTTGAGAAAAAGGAGTACCACTGGCCTTGGTCCTGAACCGCAGCAGGCAAGCCGTTCGTAGGGCGTCCGCCCGCACCCCTCTCCTTTCGGGAGAGGGCCGCCGCGCCGCAGGCGCGCGGGATGTCGATTAGGGTCACCGTCCTTGGCAGGTGCGCCAATCCTGAATTGACGCCGGCAATCCGTCCAGACCGCGCGGGAGTCAACTATGAAAGCCATCGTTTTCTTTGCAGGCCTATTGCTTGGAATCGTGCTCGGTTGGTTTGGAGGATCCCGAATAGCAAAGGAAAACTCACGGGTTGAAGTTCTATCCGGACCCTACAGCGACTATTTCGGACCCGCGCGCGGCGAACTATCCGAAGCCATGCAGAAGCTCAAGGCCGGCGACTCGAACGTATTGATGCACCTGGAGGCCGCCGATGCCTGGATTGAAAAGTCGCAGGTCTGGACGGAACACTACTTAGGTAACTCGCTGCAGATGCGAGCGCCCCGGGTTTTGGGGCAGTAGGCTCGCCACCAGGGGCTCACGCTCCTGGCTCTTTCATCCCGGCCCTACGGGCCTGAATGCTCGCCCGCGCGCAGCGTCACACCCGCCGCGTCGCGAGTCGGGGTGCCACACCACGCAGTGGTGTGCCGCCCAAGCTCAACCCCAACCCCTGCCTATACCCCATGTCTTAGACACTGTTTATAATCCATAATATAAACATTATCATTGACAACCGCCCCCGCGCGGGGGATACTCTCTTCAACCTCGCGGGCTCGCGCGCAAACTCCCGACCGCGCGCGCGGGCACTTGAACCGCGAGGCCGGGGCTCCCCATCCTCCTCGGAGGAGCGCAGCCCGGCGCCGGAGTTGGCGGCTCCGCGTCGGCCTTCGCGTCCCGCGGTCGAAGCGCGCCGAGTTCAGGCGCAGGAAGTCCGGTTCGTAGCGCCGGCGTCTCGCCGGCACGCCGTTCGTACCGTGCCGTCGCCGTGCCAAGGGTCAGCGAAGCTGCCCCGTGCCTTACCCGTAGCGCCGGCGTCTCGCCGGCAGTCGTTCGTACCGCGGGCGTCCCGCCCGCCATCGATCCGTTGCTTGCCACCGGCTTCAGCCGGTGGAAAGAGACATAAAATGGAGCCGCGATCCACCACCTAAAGGTGGTGACAAGCAACGGATAAAGTTCCGCGGCAACCGAGAACCGAAAACAGGCCACCGGCACCCACGCACCACGGTGCATCTTTTTTAAGCTCTCGTAGACTGGAAGAAGGGTGCCGAGAACCGGACTCAGGACCCAGGGAACAGCGCTCCAACGGAGCCCCTTTGCTTCCTGCCCCGGAGTCCGGATACCGGCCCCCGGATCCCGGACCCACGCACCACGGTGCATCTTTTTAACGGCTTGAGGCGGGCGTATCCGGGAACGGAATCGGGAAACGGGCGCAAACCCTACGGCTCGTTCGGCCGCCTTGCCTCGCTTGCCCGGCGCTCCGCAGCCGCCTCGCGATCCGGTTTTAGGACGCACTCTTAGCTAAGCCGCCGCTCCGCGACTCCACATCTTCCCATTCGCCCTCCGCTCTGGCATAATGGGCGGATGATGAAGCGCGTGCTCAAGCGGCTGCGCCTGGCCGAATGGAGCGGGGACGAACTCTTCCTCGCCACGGTCTCCTGCGGCGCGTTGGCCTGGGCCTTGGGAACCCTGCTCCATCCGGCGCTGGCCGTGCTGCCCGCGCTGCCGTGGCTGATCGTGGTCTACTTCTTCCGCGACCCCGAGCGGCGGCGCCCGGCCGAGCCCGGGCTGCTGCTGGCCCCCGCCGACGGGACCGTGATGGATATCGAGGAACTCTACGAGCCGCGCTTCTTCGACGGGCGCGCGCTGCGGATCGGGATTTTCCTCTCGCCGCTCAACGTCCACGTCAACCGCATGCCCTGCGCCGGCGTCGTCGCCTACCTGCGTTACGCGGCGGGAGAGTTCCTCCCCGCGTACAACCCGGCCGCGCCGACGCGCAACGAAGCGATGGAGCTGGGCCTGCTCTCGACCGAAGGCCTGCCGGTGCTGGTGAAGCAGATCACCGGCGTGCTGGCGCGGCGGATCGTCTGCGACGCGCGGATCGGGCAGGTCTACGCGTCGGGGCAGCGCTACGGCATGATCAAGTTCGGCTCGCGCACGGAACTCTACGTCCCCGCCGGCGCGCCGTACCGCGTGCAGGTCAAGGTGGGCGACAAGGTCCGCGGCGGGGACACCGTGCTGCTGCGCCAGGAGGCCCCCGTCTTCACGGTGGAGGTCGCCGGAGCGGACGCGGACTGGTCCCGGCCGCTGGTATTCTAGGAAAGGAAGCGCGGCGAATCGGTATCGTACCGGTAGCGGGCGTCGTCGCAGCACCCAACATGGTCTCTCTGCGCTTCAATCGATTTCGCCGGGCGCGCAAGTCCCGCGCGGGCAAGCCCCGGCGGCGGATCCTGCTCAGCGTCTTGCCCCTGCCGACGCTGATCACCCTCGGCAACCTGCTCTGCGGCTTCGCCTCCATCGTGCTGGCGATGCGCATCCACAACCCGCCGACGGGCTTCCGCGGTTGGGGGCCGGCCGAGTGCGTCTATTACTCGGGCCTGCTGATCTTCATCGCGATGGTCTTCGACGCGATGGACGGGCGGGTGGCGAGATGGACGAAGTCCACCAGCAAGTTCGGCATGGAGATGGACAGCCTTTGCGACGTGGTCAGCTTCGGCGTGGCCCCGGCGGTGCTGGTGAAGGCCGCGCTGGACCACTTCGCGCCGGACATGCCGGTGACGATGCTGGACCGCTACGTCTGGCCCATGCTCGCCGTGTACGTCTCCTGCGCCGCGCTGCGCCTGGCGCGCTACAACGTGGAGGCCGAGACCGGGCACCGCGACTTCTTCTTCGGCATCCCCTCGCCGGCCGCCGCCGGCTGCGTGGCCAGCCTGATGGTGCTGATCGCGCCGGCCGCGGCGAGCGTCACCGGCGTCGCGCGCGGCGGGCTCCCCGAGCCGGTCCCGCTGCCGCTGCTGGGCTGGCTGCAGGGGCCCGAGGTCGCCCATGCGGTGCTCCTGGCGATGCCCTTCCTGATGCTCCTGATCGGCGTGCTGATGATCTCGCGCATCCATTACATCCATGTCGGCGACCGGCTTCTCGGCGGGCGCCGCTCGTTCATGCACCTGCTGATCCTGGGCCTGGGGCTGGTGCTGGTCGTGATGCAGCACGAGATCGTCCTGACCCTGGCCTTCAACGGCTTCATGCTCCTGGGCCTGTTGAACGAACTGCGCTACCGGCTTTTCCCGAGCCAGCGCCCGGCCGAATGGATCGCCTCCGCCAGCGCCGAAGCGGCGCCGAACGCCCAGCCTCCCGCGCCCGCCGATGCGGCCGCGCCCCCGCAACCGAAGAGACCGGGAAGGAACCGCCCAGCCCATGAGCGGCCCGCGCGAACCGTGGTACAAGGACGGCCTCCAGTTCTCCTGCCAGCCCGGCTGCCGGCGCTGCTGCGGCGGAGAGCCGGGCTACGTCTGGGTCAACGAAGACGAGATCGCCGCCATCGCCCGGAACCTGCGCATGGACGCCGACGAGTTCGAACGCATCCACGTGCGCACCGTCTACCGCGGCGAGAAATCCCTCAAAGAAAAGAAGAACGGCGACTGCGTGCTCCTCAACGAGCACGGGTGTTCGGTCTACGAAGCGCGCCCGCAGCAATGCCGCGACTATCCGTTTTGGCCCGAAGTGCTCAAGAGTTGGGCAGCCTGGGCGCGCGAAAAGGAGCGCTGCCCGGGCATCGGCGAGGGCGAACTGCACACGGCGCCCAAGCTGACGGAACTTTTGAAACGCCAGGATGCCCTGGATTGATATGGCGTAAAGATATGCCTGGGAAATGGTTAAGGTATTAACAGGTCTGCTTGACGGAAATGCTCCGTGTGCACTAGAATGGTAATGTGTGGGCTATAAGGGGCCTGCGACTGCAACGCGGACCTTATTACAGCCGGGTGAGCAACGGGTGGGAACCGAAGGAGCCTTAACGGGCTCAGGATGACGTACAGGGAACGACGTTTCAACGCTGAGGTGAAAACTCGGCGCGCGAAGTCGGAGCCGGGCGCGAAGTGTGAAACCGCATGCGCCTGCGTCCGCCATACTTCGAATCGGAGCGCGGGAACTCACGGGATTCGAAGCGCGGCCCTGCGCGGCCGCCGGACGGGCTCGATTGAAAGCGCCGGTCCGAACGTGTGTCGGCGTTCGGATGCTTCCGGAAACGGAATCGTAAGGATGAGCCGTCTTTGAAGTTGCATAACCGCTCGTCCCGGCTTCCGCGCGATACCGCGCGCCGGAGGCGCGTCATGAGGCGCGCCGCGGCGTTGCGTAGTTCGCCAGCGTAACGTCCCGTTCCCTCGCTGCCGCCTGACGCACAGGCGGGTTCGGTCCTCCCTGCCGTGCCGCACGCAGCCCACGCCTGAAAACTTGAAGCGCGCGTCTTGCGCCGGCCCCGCCTTCGGGGACGGCGCTTGCGCGGCCTTGCGAGGCCCACGCCGGCGCGCGCCTGCGACGAGAGGATGACACCCATGATCGAACCCGTGAGCATCGGCATTGGCGCCGTGGCCGGCGCCCTGGTTGGCGGCGTGGCGGCGGCCATGTTGGGGAAGGGCAAGGAGCACAAGCTGGTCGAGGAAGCCAAGGCCGACGCGGAACGCACCAAGCAGCGCGCCATCGAAGAGGGCCGCGCCGAACTGGCCCGCATGAAGGCCGAAGAGACCGAGAAGCTGCTCCAGCAGCGCAAGGACATGGAGAAGGACCTGAAGGCCCAGCAGGAAGAGAGCCGCGCCGCCGAGAAGCGCCTGGAGCGCCGCGAGGACCTGCTCGACCGCAAGCTCAGCATGGTCGAACGCAAGGAGCAGGACATCGAGCGGATGGAGGAGAAGCGCAAGCAGGCCCTGGCGCGGGCCGAGGCGCAGGAAAAAGAGATGGAAGCGATGGTGAAGGAAGAGCGGCGCAAGCTCGAGCAGATCTCGGGGCTTACGCCCGAGCGCGCCAAGCAGATGCTTCTGGAGCGCGTCGAGTCGGACATCGCCGCAGAGGTCAGCGAGATGACCATCCGCGCGCTCAACCGCGCCAAGGAGAACGCCGACGTCGAGTCGCGCAAGATCATCCTCAACACCATCCAGCGCGTGGCGTCCGAGACCGTCGCCGAGAACACCGTCGCGACCATCGACCTTTCCAACGACGACATGAAAGGCCGCATCATCGGGCGCGAAGGCCGCAACATCCGGGCCTTCGAAAAGGCCACCGGCGTGGACGTGATCGTGGACGACACGCCCGGCGTGGTCGTGCTGAGCTGCTTCGAGCCGGTCCGCCGCGAGATCGCGCGCCTCTCCATGGAGAAGCTCGTCAGCGACGGGCGCATCCACCCCACGCGCATCGAGGAGGCCGTGGACAAATCCAAGAAGGAGGTCGAGGCGCTGATCGAGAAGACCGGCAAGGAGGTCTCCGTCGAGTACGGCTGCCACGATCTGCACCCGCGCCTGCGCGAACTGCTGGGGCGCCTGCGCTTCCGCACCTCCTACGGCCAGAACGTGCTCAACCACTCCAAGGAGGTCTCCAACGTCTGCGCCCTGCTGGCCGGCGAACTGCGCCTCGACGTCCAGCTCGCCAAGCGCTGCGGGCTGCTCCACGACTGCGGCAAGGCCCTCGACCAGGAGATGGAAGGGACGCACCCCAAGATCGGGATGGACATCGCCAAGGAAGTCGGCGAGCGGCAGGAGGTCTGGGAGGCCATCGGCGGGCACCACGGCGACATCGAGATCCACAGCCTCTACCCGATCCTCGTCCAGGTCGCCGACGCGATCAGCGCCGCGCGCCCCGGCGCCCGGCGCGAGAGCCTCGAGAAGTACATCCAGCGCATGAAGCGGCTCGAGGAGATCGCGGTCCAGCGCAACGGCGTGGAAAAGGCCTTCGCGATCCAGGCCGGGCGCGAGGTGCGCGTGCTCGCCAAGGCCGACGAACTCGACGACAAGGCCTGCCACGCCGCCGCGCGCGACATCGCCCAGCAGATCGAAAAGGAGCTGACCTATCCGGGCGAGGTGAAGGTCACCATGATCCGGGAATCGCGGTTCATCGAGTATGCGCGCTGAGCCGTGTCAGGGGCGGGGCGGCGTGGGGCGGGGCGGCGTGGGGCGGGGCCCGCGCAGCCGCAGGGCCAGTTTGGGGCTCCGGTTGCCTGTGTCCGGTCCCCAGAAGTCGAAGCTCGTGGCCGTCGCGCCTTCCGCGGCGGACTCGATCCGCCAGCCGAAATTGCGCCCCTCGTCCAGCATCGCCTGCACGTCCGCGGTCACGTTGATGCGAAGCCAGTAGCCGGCCTGCATCCGGTTCACGGCCGGATCGTACCGCGCGGTCGGCGGGTCGGAGACTGGCCCGCCCGGCGTGCTCCAGGACTGCCCGGCTTTGGCCTGCGTCCACGTCGCGCTCGCGGGATCCCAGTCCTCCAGCACACGCCGCACCGCGAGCGGTTGGATGCCGGTGTGGTCGTTGCAGAGCAGGCACAGGCGCGCCTCCAGCACCTCGACCCCTGCCGGCAGCGGTCCGCCATCGGCCGCGCTCAGGCCGAAGCGGAGGAAGATCGCGTGCCCCTTTCCCGCGCGCAATTGCTGGCTGCGAAGCCCCGGCGGTTCGGAAGTGGATGGGTTCATGAACAGGCACGTCGCGGCCTTGTATGCCTTGATGCCGGCTTCGGGATAGTCGTCGCCCAATTGGAGCGAGACGTTGTACTCCCAGATCGGACGGTTGCGCTGGGCCAGAGTCTCGAGCGCCCGGCGCAGGTCGGCGCGCGCCTTGACGGCCGGCGTCTCGGCGTACTTGTCCAGCAGCAGCCGGCCCAGCTCGGCCGCGTCGCCCCAATGCTCGGCGCCCTTCAAGGCATCGAAGCGTTCCAGCAGCAGCGCCGCTTCCGTGCCGCCCGGGCCCTGCGCGGCGTGGACATAGAGTCCCTTGAGGTACGCGAGCGCGCCGGGGTCGGCGCCCAGGTCCTCGGCCTTGCGCAGCTCCGCGTCGTCGGCGGGCGCCCGCCCGGGTTCGGCCTGGAGCAGGTTCACGAGCGCGCGGCGCAGACTTCCGGAGGCGTCCTTGGGCAGCCCGCGCAGGGTCATCTCGCGCAGCGCGCCGGGGTCGAGCTGTTCGAACGGGACCTCCAGCGAAATGCCTTTGCCGCCCACGGCCAGCGCGGAGGCGCGGACCTCCAGGAGCTGCAGGTCGGCCTCGCGGCCCAGGCGCAGGATGCTCCCGTCGGCGCGCTTCAGCTCGGCGCGCGGCTCGTCTTTCAGGCTTTCCAGGCCCGCCTTGCGCGCGGCGGGGAAGGTCTCGAGCCAGGCGAGCGCCTGTTCGTGCGCGGCACAGGCGGCGTGAACGGGAGCCAGCGCCGCGTCCTGGAGCGCCGCGTCGAGAACCTTGCGCGCGGCCGGGGCGTCTCCTTTCCGCAGCAGGTCGAGAAACGGAGCGTGGAACCTCGCCAGCGCCAGCTTCGCATTCCAGGCCGGATCGGGCGGCGCGGGCTTGGCCGTGGCGGCCTCCGCGACGAGCCGCTCGGGCGGCGCTTTGTGGCCCGGCGGCGAGGCGATGATCGGCGGCCCGGACGACGCTCGCGCCGGCTGCGCCGGCTGGGATTCGGGCGCGGGTGCGGGCTGGTCCGCTTGTGCGGCCATCGTGCGCACGCGCGCCCCGTAAAGCGTCGCGCCATGCTGGGCCAGGAACGCCTCGGCCAGCGCCATCCGGGCGGGGCGGTCGTCGGCCGGGAGATTCTTCCAGGCCTGCTCGAAGGTCTCGAAGGCCTTCTCCGCGGCGGCCTCCGCGGAAACCGGCGGCGCGGGCTCGGGACCCTCGGTTTCGACGGGCTCGATGGGCTCGGCGGTTTGGGCCGTCTTGGGCTCGACGGCGGGAGCGTCCGGCGGCGCGGGCTCGGTCTTCCGCGCCGGCGGGCCGGGCAGGGACGTCTTGCGCTCAGGAACGGGAGGCTCGCCCGGCTTCGCGGTCTTCTGCGCAGGTTGGCCGCCCGAAAAGGCGAAGAGCAGTCCGAGCAGCAGGAGCAGGCCGGCGCCCCCGGCGAGGAGGAGCAGCGCCGAGCCGTCCTTCGGCCCGCCGGCGCGCGGCGCTCGCGCGGCCGGCTTGGCGGGAGGAATATGCCGTTCGGAGGCGGCGCGCGCCTGGATCGCGACGCCGGTGGAGCGGCGCTTGCCGGGGCGGGCGGGGGTTTCATGGAGACCCGACGGACGGGCCGGCGTCTCGCGCGGCGCGGCATGCTCGCCGGAGGTTTCCTGGATGATCTTCCGCGCCTGCTCCTCGTTGAGCGAGGAGAACTCCATGGTCATCACGTTCTGGGCGCAGTCGGAGCAGAAGATGCCGCGGGCCTGCTTGTCGCGCGCCTGCCCCTGCGCGAGATCGCCCTCGGTCAGGCGCTTACCGCACTTCTCGCAGAAATAGAACTTCATGCCGCGTCCCGCCGGCCTGGGATGGGCGTGCTGTGTTTTATGTACCGATGGTCGGTATGAAGGATACGGGCCGCCGCGTTTCCCGGCAAGCCCGATTCGCCTCGTGCCGCGCCGGCATTCTACGCTCGCGTCCGGGGGAATGAACTTCTCTTTTCTGGGGCGCCGGGGTAAGCCATACCGTGCTTCGGCCTGCACCACACGAACGGGAGAACGCATGTTCAAGAACCTCAGTTGCGGCGCGCTGGGCCACAAGGCGAGCTTCGAAGAGACCGTCAAGCTGGCCAGGGAGTTCGGTTTCGGCGGCGTGGACCTGGACCTGAAGTACGCGCGGGAGCACGGCGCGGAAGCGACGCGGAAGCTGATCGTCGAAAACGGGCTCTCGATCGGCGGCTTCGCCTTCCAGGTCGCGTTTCGCGAGAACGACACCGAGAAGGCCTGGGCCACGAGCCTGGGCAACCTTGCGCGCGACGCCGAACTGGCCGCGGAGATCGGCGCGACGCGCTGCGCCACCTGGGTTCCGCCGACGTCCGCGCAGTTCGGCTTCCGTACCCACTACGAGCGCTTCGTCGAGCGCTTGCGGCCGGCGGCGGCGATGCTCCAGACCTTCGGCATCTCGGTGGGCTTCGAGTTCATCGGCCCGCGCACGCTGCGCGCCGGGAAGCTCTACGGCTTCCTGCACACCATGGACGGGATGCGCGCGGCCTGCGCCTGCATCGGCGAGAACGCCGGGCTGCTCCTCGACTGCTGGCACTGGTACACCTGCAAGTCCACCGTCACCGACCTGGAGCAACTCGAGCCCGGCGACGTCATCGCCGTGCACCTGAACGACGCGCCCAAGGGCATCGCCGTGGACGAGCAGAACGACCACGTCCGGGAACTCCCGGCCGCCACGGGCGTGATCGATATCGCCGGCTTCCTGAAGTCGCTGCGCAAGCTCCACTACAACGGCCCGATTACCGTCGAGCCGTTCAATCAGCCGTTGAAGGAAATGCCGTTGCGCGAGGCGGTCAAGGCGACGAAGGACGCCCTGGACAAGGCGTACGCGCAGGCGGGTCTGTCGTGACGTCGGCAAAAGGGGTCGCCACACGGATTGAAAACCGGCGCGTTCTGGTATTTAATCGGCAAGGAGAGAAACCGCATGCATGGCCCGGGAGGGAGGTGGCGCATGACGAGAGGGCATATTAAGGAAGGCAAGGTGGTATTGGCGACGCGCCACGAGTTTCCTGAAGGGGCGGAAGTGCTGGTGGAACTCGCAGCGCCTGCCAGGAAGCGGTCCCCTCGGAAGCGTGGCGGCTGGTCAAGCCTCTTGAAGCTGGCAGGCTCGTGCCAAGGTCTGCCTGCGGATCTCGCTGCGAATCACGACCGTCGACGGCGCCGGCAAGCCAAACCGTGAGAGTCGTGTTTGCCGACACGTCCTATTTTCTGGCCTTGCCGAGCTCGAACGACCATCATCACGCGGCTGCGATTCGGGCTTCAAAGACGGCTCAACGAATGCGCATCCAACTCCTGACCACGACGTGGGTGTTGGTAGAGGTTGGAGACGCTCTGTCGAAGCCTGCATTTCGCCCGCGCTTCATGAGCCTGGTGGACGCAATCCAGAAAGAGCCCGCCTTCGAGGTTTTGCCGCCTACGGAAAGTCAATTTCGGCTCGCCTTGGCCCTGTTTGACAAGCGAATGGACAAGTCCTGGTCGCTTACGGACTGCACTTCCTTTGCGGTCATGCAAGAACGGGGTTTGGTGGAAGCCTTGACCTTCGACCGCCACTTTAAGCAGGCGGGATTCACGGCCTTTCCTTCTTCGTCCTGATCACATCACCCGGTCCTGCGCCCAGGGGTAGCGCACCGAAAGAGCGTATTCCTTGATCGCGCTGCCGTCGGCGGGGGCTTGCGGAGGTACTGCGGGTTGAAGGCCGCGCCGACGGCCTTGAGCGCCTGCGCGATCTCGGCGTGCTCCCAGCCCAGGCCCTCGAAGATCATCTTCCGGCCGTTGACGTCCACGATGCTCAACCGCCGGGCCTCCAGAAAGGCCTTGGAGAGCGCGCTCAATTCGGTCTGCTTGTGCTTGAAGACCTCCCACAACGCGGCGAAGGAATCGACCTGAAAGACGAGGTCGCCGGCGGGCGGATTCTTGTCCATGTCAGCCTCCTCGTCTCAGAATAGGTCCGGCCCGCGCGAGGTTCAAGGGGGCGGGCACGCTTGCGCGAGGCCTCGCGGCGGGGAAAATGACCCGCGGCCGGATCCCGTCCGCACCGGCCTTGGAAAGGCGTTCCGTTGCCCGCACTGACGATCCTCTTTTTCGGCGACATCGTGGGGCGCCCGGGGCGCAAGGCCGTCTGCCACGCGCTGCCGCACCTGAAGGAGCGCTTCGATCCGGACCTGATCGTCGCCAACGCGGAGAACTCCGCCGGCGGCAGCGGGATCTCGTCCTCGACCCTGCGCAAGCTCGCCAGCTACGGCGTGGAGGTCTTCACCAGCGGCGACCACTTCTTCCGCAACAAGGAGTACGCCGGCGTGGTGGACGACCCGCGCGTGCTGCGGCCGGTGAACTATCCGCCGCAGGCGCCGGGGCGGGGGTGGGGGCTCTACAAGGCCCGCGGCGGCGTTGAGGTCGCAGTGGTCAACGCGATGGGGCGCATCTTCATGGAGGCCCTGGAATGCCCCTTCGCGGCCATGGATCGCGCGCTCGGCGAGATCGGCCCGCAGGCGCGCGTAATCCTCGTCGATTTCCACGCCGAGGCGACCAGCGAGAAGATGGCCATGGCCTGGTACCTCAACGGGCGCGTCTCGGCGCTCGTGGGCACCCACACGCACGTCCAGACCGCCGACGAGCGGATTCTGAACGGCGGGACCGCCTGCATCAGCGATCTGGGCATGAGCGGCCCGTACGATTCGGTCATCGGGCGCAGCAAGGAGGCCGTGCTCCACCGGCTCACCACCGGCGTGCCCGCGCGCTTCGAAGTCACCGAGGGCGAGGAGAAGGCCTGCGGCGTGGTCCTGAAGATCGACGCCGAGAGCGGCAAGGCGCTCGGCATCGAGCGCTTCCAGGTGGCGTTGAAGGATGTGCTCGACGCGTCGAAGGACGACGAGGATTGAGGCGGGGCGGTGGGTTGCTCGTGCCGGCCGCCGCTACATCATCTTGCCGCGCTTGCGCAGGATCCATTCCAGCGTGATCAGGAGCGTGAAGAGCAGCATGACCGGCCAGCGGTCCCACAGGTCGACGGGGATCTCGCGCTGGACCTTCTCTTCCTTGACCTTGATCAGCGGCGGCAGGGTGGCGATCCGGTCGATGGCGACGTAGCGCCCGCCTTCGCCCGCGGCGTCGGCGAGGGCCTTGAGCAGTTCCTCGTTCATGCGCGGGTTTTCGAGTTCGAGTTGCGGCACGTCCACCTTGAACGTGATTTCCGACTGCCGCACTTCGGGCTGCTGGGGATCCTTCAGCCACATCGTGAAGTCGCCTTCCTGCGCCGGGAAGAAGTGCCCCTCGTAGCTCCCGTCGACGTCCTTGCGGCGCTTCAGCTCGACGCTGAGGGTCTCGCCCTTGGGCGTCAGGTAGAAGGCCGTGACGGTGTCGGCGGTAAGCGGTTCGAACTTGTCGTCCTTGACCAGCGCGGTAATGGCGATCTTGTCGCCGAGGGAGTACGAAACCTTGTCCACGTCCATGCCGAAGCGCTTCTGCCCGCCGAGGCGCTTGGCCATGGAGAGGAAGCGGATCGCCTGGTTGTAGAAGCGGTAGTGGTAGCGGTCGCCCACGCCGCGGCGCCAGCGCCAGAGGCTGTCCACGCCGATGAACATCGAGCGGCCCGCGCCGTAGGGCATGTAGGAGATGAGCGGCATCTTCTTGCCCTGCTCGTCCTTGTCGTACGGATGCACGACCACGGGGGTGGCGAGTTCCTTCACGCGCACGACCGGGTAGTACCAGTACAGGCGCGGCAGGTTCTCCCAGATCTCGCGGTTGACGCCGTCGTCCGCGTCCAGGTGGGTCCAGGGCATGCGCTGCCCTTCGCTGGTCAGCTCCAGCGGGAAGGTCTCCTGCAGGCCTTCGTCGCCGATGGCGTAGCCCGCGCGCCTGGGGACCACGGGGAGCATCTCGGACATCGGCCCGCTGGCGTAGGCGGCCGGCGCGAAGCGCTCCCCGGCGATCATGATGAACCCGCCGCCTTCGCGAACGAACTCGCGGATCAGCTTGAGCTGCTCCGAGGTGAAGATCACCGGATTGACGTCGCCCAGGATCAGCACGTCGTACTCGTTCATGTCCTTCTTGTTGTTCGGGAACTGTTCCAGCGCCTCCTTGCCGGTGGTGCCGTCCCAGAGCCATGAGCCGTCGGCGGTGGCCAGGAGGATGTCGGCCTCGGTGGTGTGGTCGCGGACCAGCGCGTTCTTGAGGTAGCGGTACTCCCAGCGCGGCAGGTCCTGTCCCTCGACGAAGAGCACCCTCACCTTCTTGTCCACGACCTGGAAGTTGTAGGTGGCGACGTTGTTCTCGGGGCGCAGTTCGCCGTCCTGCTCGGGCAGCTTCAGCGAATAGGTGTACTTGCCGGCGGCTTTCTCGCGGAACTTGAGCGGGACGGGGACCTTTTCGCCGGACTTGCCGAGCTTGACCTCTTCGCTCGCCACGACCTCGCCGCCTTCCTTGCGCAGTTCCACGCGCAGCGTGCCCAGGTTGTCGTAACCGCGCTGGCGCACGTAGGCGACGACCTCGGAGGGGTCATCCGGCAGGATCACCTCGGGGCCTTCGAAGCTCAGCTCAAGGTCCTTCGGCTCGCCGGGATCCCCGATGCTGACGGTAAAGAAGGGCACGCGCTGGATCTTGAACTGGCTGGCGGCGACCTGCACGGCGTCCTCGCCCGCGTTCTGGCGGCCGTCGGTAATGAGGATCACGCCGGCCAGGGGCGTTCCGCGCATCTCCTTCGCCGCCTGGCGCAAGGCGTCGCCGATGCGAGTCTCCGGCCCGCGCGCGTCTGGATCCTCCCGCAGGGGCGCGTCGCCGCCTTCCTGGGTGGGCATGGGCGTCAGGCCCATCGAGAAGGTGTAGAGCTTGACGTCGTGCTTCTCCTGGAGCGCGCCGAGCAGGTTGTCCTTGCGGATCGCCTGGCAGGCGACCTGCATGCGCGAGAGCCGGCCGTAGTCGGCCAGTTCGAGGTCCTTCACCTTGACCGAGCGCGTCTGCTTGGTCTGCTCGTCGGTGATCTTGACTTCGGCGTCCTCGCCCAGCGCGCGCTGGATCTCCTTGCGCAGGCCCTCTTCGGCGTAAGGGAACTTGAGGCTCATCGAGAAGCTGTCGTCGAGCATGACCAGGACGGTGGAGCGCTTGCGCTCGGTCTTCGTGGAGATCAGCACCGGCTCGGTCAGGATCAGCAGCGCGATGACCAGCAGCAGCAGGCGGAAGCTGCCCAGCAGGAAGCGGAAGGCCCCGCTCGCCGTATGCCGGCCGTCCTTGCGGTAGACCCAGACGGTGAAGGCGATGACCGCGACGGCGAGCAGGAAGACCTGCCAGCCCTCGGGGGCCTGGTTGAGGCGGAATCCGAGCTCGGAATCCGGCCCCAGGGCCTCCGTATCCACGCCCAGCACCCACGCGATGAACGACTCCACGGCAGCCCTCGCTGTATCGCCCCCGGCCCGGCGGGCCGAATTACTTCTGGTAGTTCCCGAACCGCATCGCCAGCAGCGACTCGGCCAGCAGCAGCAGCAGCACCGACACGATCAGCCAGCGCCAGACTTCCTTGCCCGCCTTGTGCTTCTTCAGCGCTTCCTTCACGTCGGCGAACTCCTCGCCCAGGAACTCGATCTGGTGCTTCAGCAGCGGCGCGTCGAAGAGCCGCCCGCGCTCGGGCTGCTCGTCCGGACGGCTGGGCAGGTACGCCTGGATCTCGGCGTCCTCGATGGTGTCCAGGTCCGACTCTTCCTCGACGACGCGGTTGGCGGCGAAGTGGATGGCGCGCAGGCTCTCCTCGCCGGGAACTTCCGCGGAGTAGATGCCCGCCCGGCGCGTGGGGCGGCTGAAGGCGCGCTGGGCCTCGGTGTCGATGTCCATCGCCACCGGCTCGCCGTCGGGATCCTGGAGCTTGAGGCCCTCGCGGCGCACGATCCCGAACTCCTCGCGCTTCAGCCGGTACAGGAACGGCTCGCCCACCATGCGGTTGCGCTGCAAGTGCTCGGGCTGGATCAGGTGCAGGGCCACGAAGTTCACCAGCGGCATGTAGTGGTTCTTGGTCGGCCAGTTGGTCCAGGCGGTGTCGGCGGTCGTGCCGAACAGGAGCACGCGCCCCTCGCCCAGCTTCCACTCGACCGCCGCCGGATCGCCGTTCTCGTACGAGAGCACCGTCCGCACGCTCTTCTGCTCGTCTTCCTTCTCCTTCGGCAGGAGCTTGAAGCGGCGGAAGACCTGGAGCTGGTTCAGGGGCAGGCCCTTGATGTTCTGGAACTTCGAGATGGCCGGGTGGTCGATGGCTTTTTCGTCGAGCTTGTCGGCGTTCCGGTCGTCGGAGCTTCCGCTGCCCACGGCCTCGCCCAGCCGGCAGGGCAGCAGCGCGCCGAGGTCCTGATTGTAGAGCGCCGGGTCGACGCGGTAGCCCAGCCAGAACCAGAGCGACCCGCCGCGCCGCACGTACTGCTCCAGCACCGCGATCTTCTCCTTGGGGATCAGCGCCACGTTGCCCAGGACCACGAGCCGGAAGTCGTCGAGGTTCGCGTCGGGGAACGCCCCGTCGCTGATCACCTCCGGCTGGAGCGGCATCTTGCCCGCGTTGATCTCGAGCGCGCGGGCGGGGGAGAGGGCCTGGCGCAGGAAATCCAGTTCGCTCGCGTTCGGCTCCGAACGCTGCTCGCCGTCCACGCAGAGCACCTTGACCTGGTCGGCGACATCCACGGCGAGGAAGGCGTCGTCGTCGGCCGCGAGGCTGTCGTGGGGCAGCTCGACCCGCAGGTCGTGGGAGCCCGGCTGCAGAAAGGTATGCCGGAAGGTGACCGTCGCGGGCTTGTGCGGCTCGACCAGCGCGAGCTCCTCGCGCGACGCCTGCTCGCCGTCCACGTAAAGCTGCAGCGGGACGCGGTTGGCCGGGGCCGTCCCGAGGTTCTCGATCCGCGCCACGATCTGGGTCTCGACGCCCTGCGTCACGACCTTCTCGTCGATCTCCAGCGCCGAGGCGGCGAGGTTCTCGCGGGCGTTTCCCGGCGACAGCCGCACGACCCAGATCTTGGGCGTCAGCTTGGGATCGTCCAGCACTTCGTTGAGGTACTGCTCCTCGACCGACTCGAGCTTCTTCGGTTGCGTGCCCGTCTCCCAGCCGTTGCGCGTCTGGTCGCTGAGGAGGACGATCTCCTTGCGCAGATTCTTGCTCTGGCGGTCTTTGATCAGCTTGCAGGCGTGCGCGATGCCGCGCGGCAGGTGCGTGGTGCCGTCGGAGAGCCGCGCCGCGGCGATGTCGCGCGCCAGCTCGGAGTGCTTCGTCGCGCTGGCCGTGCGCGGATCCTCGACCAGCGAGTTGACCAGCAGCAGGTCCACTTCGTCCCCGGGATTCAGGTCCTCGACGAGCTGCGTGGCCAGCTTCTTGGCTTTCTCGAAGAGCGTCTGCCCGCCGACCTGGAGGCCCATCGAATACGAGTTATCCAGCACGATCACGCGGTGGATCGAGGCCCGCCCGCCCAGCAGGCCCATGCCCTCCTGCAGCGCCGGGCGCGCCAGCGCCAGCGCCAGGAGCACCAGGATCAGCACGCGGATCAGGAGCAGGATGAGCTGTTCGATGCGCAGCCGGCGGTGCGACTTCTTCATGCTCGCCCAGAGCCAATGCATCGCCGCCCACCACGTGCGCTTGTAGCGCTGCTTGTTCAGCAGGTGGATGATGATGGGGATCGAGCCGGCCGCCGAGCCGGCGAGCAGGGCGGGGTTGGCGAAGAATCCGGTCAGCCAGGCAAACATGCGTCGTGCGTTTCCTTCCGGGCGCGCGCCGCGCTGCGGCGCCGCCAGCCTGAGATGCGCCCTACTTGAACTTGCTGTTCAACCGGTTCGACAGGTACGCGCTCAACACCACGTCGAGCGGGTTCTTGGTGTTGACCGGCACGTAGTCGATCTTGTTGTTGCGGCAGCCGCGCTGCATCTTCTCGGTGAAGGACTCGTACTCCTCGAGGTAGCCCTTGCGCAGCGCGCGCGGGTCGCAGAGCAGTTGCTCCCAGCCCTCGTAGCCCTCGAAGAGCGTCATGTCCTCGAACGGGAAGCGGACCTCGAAGTCGTCCAGGAGCTGGAACAGGATGACTTCGTGGCGCTTGTGCCGGAAGTGCTGGAGGCCGAAGAGGATCTTCTCGGGGTCGTCGAAGAGGTCGCTGAGGATCACGACCAAGCCCTTGCGCTTGATGCGCTCGGCGAGGTCGTGAAAGATCGTGCCCACGTCGGTGCGCTGCTCGGGCGCGAGCTGCGCGAGTTCGTGCAGGCACAGCCGCAGGTGCGCGGGGCTCGAACTGGCCGGGATGAACTTCTTGATCGTGTTATCGAAGAAGACCATGCCCACGCTGTCCTGCTGGCGGATCAGCATGTAGGTCAGCGAGGCGGCGATGTAACAGGCGTACTCCAGCTTGCTCACGTTCCCCGGCGAGGCGTACTTCATCGACTCGCTGGTATCGACCAGGATGTAGCTGCGGAGGTTGGTCTCTTCCTCGTACTGCTTGATGTAGAGCCGGTCGGTCTTGCCCAGGACCTTCCAGTCGAGGTGCTTCAGGTCGTCGCCGGGCGTGTACTCGCGGTGCTCGGCGAACTCCACCGAGAAGCCGTGGTAGGGCGACTTGTGCAGGCCCGAGATGTAGCCCTCGACGATCAGCCGCGCCTTGACGTCCAGGTTGCCGATCTTGGTCAGCGTCTTGGGGTCGAGGTACTTGCTGAGGTCGGACTTGGTCGCTTCTTTGGCCATGTCGGGTCTCTCATCCCAGCCGTTCGCGTTCGGTCTGATCCTTCACGTATTGCAGGCGTTCGAGCAGGTCGGGCGGCAGGGCCTTTTCGATCTTCCGGGTAATCAGGCCGACGCCGAGCAGATCCTGAACGTGGACTTGGTCTTTGAGGCGGAAGCTGGTGAGTTTCATGGTCAGCAAGAGGGCCAGATCGAGGCATGGGTAGCCTTCGGACGAGTAGAATTCAGGGCTCTCCGGAGGCGCTGGCGCGGCGTGGGCATATTCCGGCCGAACCTTTTCGTTTGCCTTAACCACATGAATTGCATCTCGGAATTTGCCGCCTTTTTTTACAAAGGCGTACACGCCCAAGACCTTTCGCAATCTGAAGCCCAGGGGAGCCAGGCTGTCAGCGGCGGAATCCAGGTCGCTTGAATGCAACAGCAGGTCGAGATCTTTGGTATTCCTCTCAGCGGCCGGATCGACTCCGCAGACATGAGCGGAAACGGCCAGCCCGCCCACCACGGCATGAGGAATATTCGACTTGCGCAGCGCTTCGCACACCAAGCGAGCCTTCTCTTTCAGTTCTTTCATATAGCGTTCGCCCACCTCAAGGGTCTCGTAGGGCATGATCACCACCTCCGCCACGCGCGCCCCGTAGGGCGCGGCGGCCTCGGCGGCTTTCTTGCCGCGGCGGGGTTTTCTGGCCATAACGGTCCCCATGCGCGCGCTTACTTCCCTTCTTCCACCGGCTCCACGTCCACGGGCGCGTCCTTCTTGCCGCCCGTCACGTCCGGCAGGCGCTTGTCGTTGAGGCTCTCGCTGCCCTGCCGCGGGACGTACTTGAGCATCTCCTGGACGATCTTGTCGCTGGTGATGCCTTCGGCCTCGGCGTTGAAGTTGGTGATGATGCGGTGGCGCAGCACCGGCAGCGCCACGGCGGCGATGTCTTCCGTCGAGACGTAGTAGCGGCCGTTGAGCACCGCGCGGGCCTTCCCGCCCAGGATCAGGTACTGCGCGGCGCGCGGGCCGGCGCCCCACGAGACGTTCTGGTTGATGAAGTCCGGCGTGTCGCCCTTGTTCACGCGCGTCAGGCGCACCAGCTTCAGCGCGTAGTTGATCACGTGGTCGGCGACCGGCACCCGCCGCACGATGTCCTGCAGCGCCAGGATGTCTTCGCGGTTCAGCGACTTCTGCAGGCTCACCTTCTGCGGCGCGGTGGTCAGCTTCACGATCTGGAACTCTTCGGCCTCGCTCGGGTAGTCCACGAAGATCTTGAACATGAAGCGGTCGAGCTGCGCCTCGGGGAGCGGGTAGGTGCCTTCCTGCTCGATGGGGTTTTGCGTGGCGAGCACGAAGAACGGCGGCTCCAGGTCCCGGCGCTTGCCGCCCGTGGTGACCTTGTGCTCCTGCATCGCCTCCAGCAGCGCGGCCTGCGTCTTGGGCGGCGTGCGGTTGATCTCGTCGGCCAGGATCACGTTGGCGAAGATCGGCCCGCTCAGGAACTTGAACGTGCGGTCGCCGGTCGATTTGTCCTCCTGGATCACCTCCGTGCCCGTGATGTCCGAGGGCATCAGGTCCGGCGTGAACTGGATGCGGTTGAACTTCAGCGAGAGCGCCTCGGCCAGCGTGCTGATCATCAGCGTCTTGGCCAGCCCCGGCACGCCTTCCAGCATGCAGTGGCCCCGCGCGAAGATCGCGATCAGCAGCTCGTCGATCACGCTCTCCTGGCCCACGATCACCTTGCCCAGCTCGGCCTTGATCGCGCGATAGGCCTCGTTGAGCTTCTTGACGGCTTCCAGGTCGCTGGCGGACATCTGCGCTTCGGGCATGCGAAGGCTCCTTCTGGCGGGGTCTCGAGGCGCACGCTGGGAGACCGCCGGGCCTGCGCCATGTGCCCGCGGCTTGGGATCACAGGTAATGAGCCTGCCGGCGTCGCTTTGCTTCCCAGAAGACGCCGTCCGTTATGGCTTCTCCGCCAACTGGCCCTGGGCGTACAGGCAGGGGAACTTCGGGTTCCAGATCCCCGGGCTGGGGCCCATGCCCCGCTCCAGATTCTCGCCCTGGTCCAGGTCGTTCGCCACGAACGTGAAGCCGAACTTCCGGCCCGGCTCGGACTTCAGGTTCAAGTAGGCCAAGGGGAGCGCCAATTCGTATACCGTGCGCTTGCCCGCCTCGTCACGCGCAACCTGCGCCTGGAGGCCCTCCAGCGCCTTCTCAAAGCCAATCTGTTCCTTCGCCTGCGCTTCCAGTACCTTCGGGTCGGCCTCCAGGGCCTTCATCACGTAGAAGCTCCGCTCCACCCAGCGCCACTTCTGGAGCTGGCCCTTGTCGTTGAGCGCGAAGCCCAGTTCGAAGTCGTCCCCGCGATGCCTCGAGACCTCTTCCTGCTCCATGTCGAAGGCCAGTTGCAGGCTGTCGCCGTTCCAGCAATTCCCGCCGTCGCGCGGGTTTGCATGCACATCGTCGCGGACCACGAAGGCCAGGTACAGGTTCTTCTCGTCGTACCCGCCCTGGAAGGTCACGCTCAGGTCGCCCGCGCCTTTCCAGGCGTCGGGCTTGAGCGGCTCGCGCCGGTCTTCCTCGCCGGGCAGGATGACGTGGCGCCAGGAATCGAGGCTCTGGGCGGGCACGTTCTTCCAGTCCTCGAGCTTCCCGTCGATCGTGGGCGCCTGGATGCGGGCGAAGGTCAGGGTATCCTTCTGCTTCTGGGCCGTTTCCTTTCGGTACTGGCTGAAGCGCAGGAAGGCCTCTCCGAAGGTCGCCTCATCGAGGCCCTCGAAGGCCAGGACGCCGGCCAGCGCCTGGAGCGCCTCGGGGCCCTTGCCGGTCTGGTAGAGGAGCTGCGCGTACTCGATCGAGGTCCGCGCGTCCTTGGGGTCCTTGGCCACGCGCGCCTTGAGTTCCTCGAGCTTCTGCTGGGAGCGCTCGGCGTCCACGGCTAGATAGCCCTTCAGTTCGCGCCCGTCGCCGACCATCACGCCGCCGTCGAAGAGCGCCAGGGCGAAGTTCCGCGAGGAGCCCAGGTCGGCCACCCAGGTGAGCTTGCCGGTCTCGCGGTCCACCAGCCCCGCGCCCGAGACCGCCCGCGCCTTCGGGTCGAACGTGCTCTGCCGGATCAGCAGGTGCCCGCGGGCGAGCGCCTCATGCGCTTCCACCGGCGTGCCGGCGGTCTCCTGGATCCAGCGCAGCTTTCCGCCCACGGCCTTGAAGGCGACGACCTGCCCGCGCTGCGCGTCGCCGCGGGTCGCCAGGAGCACGTCTTCGCCGTCCACCAGCAGCCCCGCGAAAGCGCCATTGAAGTCGGTGCTGCGCCAGCGCAGGCGCTTGTCGTCGGCGGCCTGGGGGTCGAGGACGACGACCGTGTTGCCCTTCACCACCGCCGCCACGAGGTCGTCGTTGGCGAAGAGGTGCTCGGACACGTTGTCCAGGGCGTAGGTCCAGAGCAGTTTGCCGCCGTGCGCGTCGAAGGCGGAGACTTTCTTGTCGGCGGAGGCGGCATAGATCGATTCGCCCACGGCGCGCGGCGGGTCGGTCAGCCGGTCGCCCAGCTTCAGGTCGAAGCGCTTGAGCCCGGTTTCAAGGTCCAGGACCAAAAGCTGCGCGGGCTTCTCGTTGGCCCGCCCGAGGGCCACGAAGCCGTCGCCGACGGCCGGCGGGTCGAGGAACGGGCCGGCCCCCGGCAGGGCCAGGCGCCACATCTCGTCGCCGGTCTGCGCTTCCAGCACCGTCACCTGGCCGCCCTGCTGCGCGAGGACCACGCGCTGGTCGGCGACGTTCATCGCGATCAGGTCCCCGCCGCCGGTCTCGGGGTTCGGGGCGAGCTTGAAGCGCCAGGCGGGCTTGCCCTCCTGCGCGGTATCGAAGGCGGCCAGTTCCTGCTTGCCGGCCAGAATCAGCAGCCGGTCGCTCCAGAACGCGAAGCCCCGGGCGCGGTTGTAGCCGGGCGGGGCTTCCTGCGGGGTCTTCCAGAGCGGCTGCCCGTCGGCGCCCCCGCGCGCCACCAGGCTCTTGCCGTTCTCGATGAACCAGACGTTGCGCAACTGTTCGGCCGGGGCGCGCCCGCGCGGGTCGAGCGCGACGAGGTTGTTGCCGGCCTGGACGGACCAGAGTTCCTTCAGCTTGCCGCTGCCCAGCTCGCGCGGGGCCGCCGTGGCGGGCTTGAGGAACGCCGGCTCCTGGAGCCGCGCCTCGGCCCACGCGCCGGCCTTCCGCGCCGCGCCGCCGAGGTTCAGCTCGCGCTCGTTCCAGGGCGCGCGGGTCAGCTTGCGCAGCGTGGACTTGGCCGCCGAGAGCATCCCGGTCATCTCGTAGGCCTGGCTGAGCCGCGCGAGCGCTTCGGCTCCGCGCGGGCCTTCGCGGAACGTGACCAGGTAGCGGCGGTACGTCATGCGCGCCTCGTTGGCCTGCCCGGCGGCGAGCTTCCGCTCGGCCAGCGCCAGCAGCGCGTCGCCCAGCGCGTCGGAAGTGGGGAAGTGGCGGACGACCAGCTCGAGGCCCGCGGGGCCCTCGGCCTTCAGCGCCGCGTCCAGCGCTTCGCGGGCGAGCCGTTCGAGTTCCGCGACCGCCTGCGGGTTACCCTCCTTCAGCTTCGCCAGGCGCGCCTGGGCGAAGACCGCCGCCTTCTTCGTCCCGCTGGCGCCGAAGCCGTGGACGACGTCGCCATGTTCGATGAGCAGGCGGTGGAAGAGCTGCGCCGCGGCGGCCTCTTCCTTCAGCAGCAGCCGCGCCTCGGCCATCTTCCACAGCGCGCGGACGGGCTGGTCGGGCTGCACGCCGTTCTTCAGCGCGGCCTCGTACATCTCGAAGGCGGTCTTTCCGTCGGGCTGGCCCTGGGCCATGAGCTTCTCGCCGGCCGCGTAGTAGGCCTCGAACTTCCGGGAGCGGAAGTCGGCGAGCGCGCCCTTGGCCTTCGGGTCGGCGCCCTGGGCCTCCGCGAGGGCCAGGCCCTTGTCGAAGGCCTCGATCGCCTGGGGATAGGCCTCGGCGCGCAGGCGCACGTCGCCCAGTTCCATGTAGTTGGCCAGGTTCGCCGGCTCGGCCTCGATCCGCGCGAGGATCTTCTTCTCGACCTCCTCCAGCACGAAGTAGGCGTTGACATGGGTGGCGGAGACGGAAAAGAGCACGTCGCCGACGATGAAGAGGTTGCCGGCCTCCGTGTTCCCTTCCTTGCTGGCGTCCTTCCATTTGTGCTGGGCCACGAGCTTGCCGATGGGTTTGCCGCTCTTGGGATGCAGCTTGGCGTTGACGCGCAGGAGCCCCTGGTCGGTGCTGACGAAGACGTCGTCCTGGGTGCAGCAGCCGCGCCCGATGATCTCGAAGGTGTCGCGCAGCGGGACGCGGACCTCGCGCCGCCCGCCCTTGGCCTCGACGAAGAGGATGTCCTTGCCGCTGATCACGAGCCGCCCGTTGGCGATGCCGAGGATGTGCTTCAGGTCCTCGCCGTCCCCAGGCGCGCCCAGGCCGGCCTGGCTGGAGCGTTCGGTCTGCCAGACCCGCCGGCCCGTCTGCGGATCCAGGCCGTACATGTAGGGCGAATCCTGCGGCGTGACGATCAGCAGGTCGTCGTAAAGGATCGGCGGGTTGGGGCCCCAGAAGTCGTTGGCCGCCGCGGCCTGCATCCCGCGCATGTTGTTGCCGCTTTCGACGCGGTCGTAGATCCGGATCCAGCGCACCTGGCCCGTCGCCGCGTCCAGGGCCGCGACCGCGCCCAGGTTCGTCACGCAGTAGACGGTCCCGCCCTGGACGGCCACCGGCAGGCTCAGTTCGGGTTGCAGCGCCCCATTGAAGTAGGCCGGGGCGGCGCTGGCGATCATCGTCTTCCAGAGCAGCCGGCCGGTCCCCGCGTCCAGGCACGCGCCCCACGCCTCGCGCGTTCCGCCGGTTCCGGCGCAGGCCACCACGTAGAGCGAACCGTCGTAGAACGTCGGCGAACTGGCGAAGTAGACGTTCTTGAGCCACTCCTGGTCGTCCTTGGAGTTGATGCGGAACTCCGGATCGGTGCCGGGCTCGAGGGTCCACAGCAGGCTGCCGGACTCCACGCCCAGCGTCCCGCCCTTCTTCCGCCCGACGGCCACGATCCAGTTGGGGCGCAGCGCCTGGTTGTTCCCGCCCCAATTCTGGGGGAAGATCGTCGGCGGCGGCGGGCCCTGGACCACGAAGAGGTGGTCTCCGCCCAGCGAGCAGAACAAGGACTGCTCCACGAGCTGGTTGATCTGTTGCGCGGCCGGCTCGTTGACCCCCGCCTGGCCCTGCGGCGGGTAGAGGAACTGCGGGCGGTCAAGATTGGGGTTGTTGATCGAGTGGCAGGCCACGACCTGCTGCCCGCAGAGGAAGAACCAGCCGCCGCGCGCGACGATGTTCGCTTCCAGCCGCCGCACCTGAAACGTCTGCCCCTGGTAGGTCCGCACCGTGGTGAAGGACTCGGGCTTGGTGCCTTCCGGCGCGCCAAGCAACCGGACGATCGGCTCGCTCCACTTCAGCACGCCCACGCCCGACTTCGCCGAGACGGCCCGGTTGTGCGCGGCGTTGCCATAATAGGTCTCGATCGCGTCGTCTTCGGCTATCCGCGCCTGGGCCGGGGCTTCGGGCAGGGCCTTCAGGCGCGCCTCGAGGTCCGTGAGCGCCTCCGCGCCTTCCTTGTGCCCGATCCGCAACGCCCCGTTCTTGGGGTCCTTCAATGCCTCGCCCAGCGCCGCCAACGTCCCCTTGGCCTGTTCGGCCAGTCCGGCGCCCAACTGGGCCAGGAAGATCCGGGCCAGCACCGAAGCTTTCGAGACGTCGGCTTCGGGGTGCTTCTCGATCTGCGCCAGCCGGATCAGCGCCTGCCGGTGCGCGCCGCGGTCGTAGGCGAGTTCGCCGAGCCACTGCAGGGCGTTGTCGCCGTGGGAGGTCGTGAAGTACGTCTGCGCGACCCGTTCCATCTGCCGCTCATCCAGCCGCGACTCGGCTTCGACCAGCAGCGACTGGGCGGCCGGATCGCTCACCGCGCGGTACACCGCGCGCCCGGCCGGCGGGAGGCCCGCCAGATCCTCGTTGACCCGTTCGGCGGTCGAGCGGTACACGCCCAGGCCCCAAGGATCCTCATCCCGGTTGACGCCCTTCGGATCGGTGTCCCACTTGGACAGGTAGACCGAGGCGGGAAACTTCTGGAGGATGTCCGTATACGCCTTGACGCACGTGGGCCAATCCTGGTCTTCCTGGGCCTTGTGGGCCTTCTTAAGCAGGCGCTTGACCTCTTCTTCCTCCGAGACCGTCACATCGTGCTCCGGCCCCTCCGCCTTCTCGGGCTTGGGAGGCTTTTCGCCTTCGCCCTCTTCCTCCTGCGCCGCCAGGGGGCATGCGAAAAGGAGGAGCATGGGAATGAGGGCGGCTTCAAGCAGCCGGGATGACCTCATGGACTCGTTCCCCTTGTACGGTGGGTCGCTGGGTAGGGGGCGCAACGTAAAGACTCGCCTCTCTGATAGTAAGAGACGCACGAGGGCTTCCTGCTGGCCCTTTTTTAACCCGGAATCGGACCGGCCTCACCTTGTGCCTGAGGGCGCACCGAGCTTCGTCGAGGCACCCGGATTCTCTTACGCCGCGAAACCTTTTTCAAACCCATAACATCGTGCCGCCGATCTTTTGCGCGGCTTTGACATTTCGAGCGCTCCCAGGCCCGCACCGATCTCGAAAGCATAGTATTTTGAAAATACGGAGAAGGGCTATGATAGTGGATTGCCATTCGGAATCTCCCGTACGAAGCCGCCTTGACGCGGCCGCGCCAGGAAAGGGGTTCGTATTGCCATCCGCTTCCTCCCAGCCCGAGACCGCCGCGACCTTCCTCGAGCGGGTCCGTACCTTCGTGGACCGCGAGCTTGACCGGCACGTTCCCGCGGAAAGCGAATCTCCTCAGACGCTGCACAAGGCGATGCGCTACTCCCTGATGGCCGGCGGCAAGCGCCTGCGCCCCGCGCTGGCGCTCGCCGCGAGCGAGGTCGTAGGCGGAAGCTTCGAAGACGCCGCGCCCGTCGCCTGCGCCGTCGAGATGATCCATACCTACTCTCTGATCCACGACGACCTGCCCGCGATGGACGACGACGACCTCCGCCGCGGGCGCCCGACCTGCCATAAGGTCTTCGGCGAAGCCATGGCGATCCTCGCCGGCGACGCGCTCCTGACCCTGGCCTTCGAGGTGCTCACTCGCGGGGCGCGGACCGACCAGATACCCCATGTCGTTCGAACCGTCGCCCAGGCCGCCGGTACCGCCGGGATGGTCGGAGGGCAGGTCCTAGACCTGGAAGGGGAGGGCCGCCCCGCGACCCTGGAGTCGGTCCGGGCGATCCATGAGTGGAAGACCGCCGCCCTGATCCGGGGAAGCTGTGTCGCGGGCGCTCAAGCGGGGGAGCATCCCTAAAAGAAGCCGAATCTATGGTGCGTTTTGGCCAAAAGATAGGTCTGGCTTTCCAGATCCTTGACGATATTCTGGATGAAACCAGTTCGCCAGAAGAGCTAGGCAAGACCCCGGGCAAAGATGCCCAGGCCGGTAAGGCAACGTATCCACGAGTCATGGGCTTAGAGAAGGCGAGGATCGAGGCCCAGAAACTTGTAGACGAGGCCCTGGCGGAACTACATACTTTCGGTGCACGTGCGCAAAGAATGGAGCATTTGGCCCGGTTCGTGGTGGAACGACGCAGTTGACGCACATGTGACGTTGAACGTTTTGCCGTGGTTGAGCGTTGATCGGATAAGGGCATGCGCCCCATCGCCAAGGAGAACGTCGAGATGAGCAGCAAGCAGGGTGTGCTTGGCGCGGATACCAGTGAAACGTCCCCGGACCTCCTGATCAAGCGCGCGGCCCAGGCGTTGGGGGCCGAGGAGGTTCCCTGCGATGTGCCTCAGCCGTTCCTCGAACACGTCAAAGGCCACGAAGACGTCAGCCGCATCCCCATGGCCCTGCTGCCCAAGCTGGCCTGGGAGATCCGGCAGAAGATTCACGAGTCGGTGAAGGTGACCGGCGGGCACCTGGCGAGCAACCTGGGCGTCGTGGAACTCTCCATCGCCCTGCACCGCGTCTACGACTTCCGCAAGGATCGCCTGGTGATGGACGTCGGGCACCAAGTCTACCCGCACAAGATGCTCACGGGCCGCGCGGGCCGCTTCCACACGCTGCGCCAGGCCAACGGGATCGCCGGATTCCCCGACCACCGCGAGGATCCGGTCTACGACCTGTTCCACACCTCGCACGCCGGGATGGCCGCGAGCATGACGGTGGGGCTGGCGATGGCCGAACACCGCCGCGGGATGAAGAACCACCACATCGCCCTGGTCGGCGACGGCGCGATGACGGCCGGCGTCTCCTTCGAGGCGCTCAACCATGCCGGGCACTGCGAAGAAGACGTGCTGATGATCTTCAACGACAACGGCTGCAGCATCTCGGCCAATGTCGGCGCGCTCTCCTCGACCTGTTCCAAGATCCGCAAGACGGGGATCTTCAAGCGCGTGCGCGATTTCGGCAAGGAGATGCTGGGGAAGATGCCGTACGGGAAAGACGCCGAGCGCATCGCCGGGCAGATGCTCGGGGCCGCCAGCCACCTGACTCACTCCCCTGGCGCGATCTTCATGGACCTGGGCTTCAAGTACTACGGCCCCGTCGACGGGCACGACTTCGAGGCGCTCCACGAGTGGCTCGAGGAGATGAAGCACATCAAGGGTCCCAAGCTGCTCCACGTCATCACCCAGAAGGGCCGCGGGATGACCTGGGCCGAGGAAGACCCGATCAACTGGCACGGCGCGAAGCCCTACGAGGTCCAGGGCGGCACCGCCGTGGTCAAGAAGCCCAGCAAGCCCGTGCAGCGCGACTACTGCACCGTGGTCAGCGAGACGATCCTCAAGCGCGCCAAGGCCGACAAGAACATCGTCGCGATCACCGCCGCGATGGCCGAAGGCACGACGCTTTCCAAGGTCCGCAGCGAGCTGCCCGGGCAGTTCATCGACGTGGGCATCTGCGAGCAGCATGCCACGGCGCTCGCCGCGGCCATGCGCAAGGGCGGCGTCAACGCCGTCGCCTGCATCTACTCCAGCTTCCTCCAGCGCGCCGTGGACCAGCTCTTTCACGAGGTCAGCCTGCAGGACGGCATCCCGGTCACGATCTGCATGGACCGCGCGGGGCTCTGCGGCGACGACGGCGCCACGGCCAACGGCGTCTTCGACCTGGCTTACATGCGCGCCTTCCCGCATTTCGTGCTGATGGCGCCGAAGGACGAGGTCGAGACCGAGGCGATGGTCAACTTCGGCCTGGACCTCGACAAGCCGGTCTTCATCCGCACGCCCAAGGAGCCCAGCGCCACCGCGATGACCGCCGAGTTCAAGCCCCTCGAACTGGGCAAGGGCGAGATCGTCCGCGAGGGCGAAAAGAAGGTCGCCTTCCTGGCCTACGGCGCGATGGTCGTCCGCTGCATGCAGGCCGCCGAGAAGCTCGAGAAGGAGCACGGCCTCAAGGCCACCGTCGCCAACGCCCGCTTCTGCAAGCCGCTGGACGGCGACCTGGTCGCGAAGCTGCTGAACGAGTACGAGTACGTCTTCACCGCCGAAGACCACCAGCTCCAGAACGGCTTCGGCAGCGCGGTGCTGGAAGAGGCCAACGACCGCCGGCTCGACGCGCGGAAGCTCACGCGCCTGGGCATCCCGGACCTCTTCGTCTACCACGGCAAGCGCGACTGGCAGCTCGCCCAGGTCGGGCTGGATTGCGACGGGCTCGTGGCCTCCGTGCTCAAGACCCTCAAGAAATAACGCGCCCCGGCGCGGGCCTTGCGGGGCGGGACGCCTGGCGCGGCCCGCCCCGTTTTTTTAGGCGTCGCTCCGTCTGCTCTTCTGACCGGCCGCCCGCGGCGCGCCATGGTAGAATCCCGGCCCCTCCGGGAGAATGGCCATGGCCCTCGACGAACGCGGCTACTTCGACATCCAGATCAACGGCTACAAGGGCGTCGATTTCCACAAGGACGATTTGAGCGGCGAGGAACTGCGCGGGGTCTGCGAAGCGCTCAACGCCGACGGCAACGACGGCATCCTGCTCACCATCACCACCGAGAAGCTCGAGTTCATGACCGCGCGCCTGGCCCGCGTCGCGAAGCTCCGCGCCCAGGACAAGCGGCTCCAGTCGATGATCTGGGGCATTCACGTGGAAGGCCCGTTCCTTAACGAGCGCCCCGGCTACAAGGGCGCGCACCCGGAGGACGCCATCCATCCGGCCAACGTGGAAGAGATGAAGCGGCTCCTCGACGCCGCCGACGGGCTGGTGCGGCTCGTCACGCTGGCGCCCGAGCGCGACCCCGGCTTCGCGACGACGAAGTACCTGCATGGGAAAGGCGTCGTCGTCAGCGCCGGGCACTGCGACCCGTCGCTCGACGAGCTGAAAGCCGCCATCGACGCGGGCGTCTCGATGTTCACCCATCTCGGCAACGGCTGCCCGATGCAGATGCACCGGCACGACAACATCGTCCAGCGCGCGCTGAGCCTGTATAAGCACCTCTGGCTCTGCTTCATCCCCGACGGCGCGCATGTGGCCTTCCCGGCGCTGGGGAACTACCTGCGCGCGGCGGGTTTCGAGCGGACGATCGTGGTCACCGACGCGATCGCCGCCGCGGGGATGGGCCCGGGAACCTACAAGCTCGGCCGCTGGACCCTCACGCTGGGCGAGGACATGGTCGCCCGCGCCCCCGACGGCAGCCACCTGGTCGGCGCGGCGATTACCATGCCGCAGTGCGAGAAGAACCTCGTCGAAAAGGTCGGCCTCTCTCGGGAAGACGCGCGCCGCCTGCTCGTCGCCAATCCGCGCATCGCCTTCGGCCTGGATTAGCGCGCCGAGTTGACTACATTAGCCCTTATAGACGACGGAGGCGTAGCACGGGCGACTCGCCCGCAAAGGCTGCGATGAATTCGGATTTTTGCCTGGCCTGGAGCCCCCCATGCCCATTCCCGTTATCCTCTCCGCTGCGCGCCTGCCGATTGGGAAGTTCCTCGGCGGCCTTTCATCCTTTTCGGCGCCCGAACTCGGCGCGTTGGCCTTCAAGGCCGCGCTGGCCCGCGCGGGCGTGAAGCCCGAGGAGCTCGACGAGGCCATCCTCGGCAACGTCCTCTCGGCCGGTCTGGGGCAGGCGGTCGCGCGGCAGGCGGCGCTTAAAGCCGGTTGCCCGGAATCGCTCCCGGCCTTCGCGGTCAACAAGGTCTGCGGCTCGGGGTTGAAGGCCGTGATGCTCGCCGCGCAGGCGATCCGCGCCGGCGACGCGAAGGTGGTCCTGGCGGGCGGCGCCGAGAGCATGTCCAACGCGCCGCACCTGGTCCGCCGCCACCGCACCGGCAGCCCCTACGGCCACGGCATCTTCGAGGACAGCATCCTCTCCGACGGCCTGGAGTGCGCCTTCGAGAAGTGGCACATGGGCAGCGCCGCCGAGCACATCGCCAGGCGCTTCAAGGTTTCGCGCGAGGAGATGGACAATTTCGCACTCCAGAGCCACCAGCGCGCCGTCGCCGCGCAAGAGGCCGGACATTTCAAGAAGGAACTGGTTCCCGCCGAAGTCCCGCAACGCAAGGGACCGGCGCTGGTCGTGGACAAGGACGAAGGCCCGCGCGCCGACACGGCCCTGGAGAAGCTCGCCAAACTCCCGCCGGCCTTCGAGAAGGACGGCTGCGTCACCGCCGGCAACTCCAGCTCGCTCAACGACGGCGCCGCGGCGCTGGTGGTCGCCGACGAGGCCTGGGCCAAGGCGCAGGGCAAGGCGCCGCTCGCGCGCATCCTGGCCTACGCCACCGCCGGCGTCGCGCCGAAGGAGATCTTCCATGCGCCCTCGCTGGCCGTGCCCGCGGCGCTGGCCAAGGCCGACCGCAAGCTCGGCGACGTGGACCTCTTCGAACTCAACGAAGCCTTCGCCGCGCAATCGGTGGCCAACGTGAAGCATCTGGAGGTCGATCCGGCCAAGGTAAACGTGCACGGCGGCGCGGTCGCGCTGGGGCACCCCATCGGCGCGAGCGGCGCGCGGGTGCTCGTCACGCTCCTCCACGCCCTGGAGGCCCGCGGCGGCAAGCTCGGCGTGGCGAGCCTCTGCCTCGGCGGAGGCAACGCGGTGGCGCTGGTGGTGGAGCGCCCGTGACGTCGCGCCTTATGTCTGAGGAAACGAAACGTGTTCGACTATCGCGATTTCTTTCCTCGCCAGGTGAAGGCGCCGGGGGTCTTTTCGCCCGGCCGGTGGCAGCCTTTTGAAAAGGCCGTGCAGGAAGCCAACCGCTGGATCGAGAGCCAGGGCGTCGAGGTCATCAACGTCGAAACGGTCCTGCTGCCGAATATCTACGACGCCGATGAAGGGGGTTCGGAGGATGCCAGTCTTCGCACCAGCGGCAAGACCCAGACGGACTGGTATCAGGTCGTGCGCGTATGGTTCAGGTCCTGAGCCTGTCTAAGTACAGCGTTGCAGAAGGTCCTGACCCACGGCTGGTGCCTTTTGCCCCGGCTTTCCGTTGCGCCTCGATCCGGAAAAAATCCCCGGCGCATGGGGCCAATTGCTTTTGCGGCGCTGTACTAAGCGTGCTGCTTCCGCCACGTGTGCTCCGGCTTCCACTTCAGCAGGCGCTTGGCCTTTGAGTTGTCGAAGAAACTCGCGAAGCCGTCGAGGGGCTTCTTGAGCGGAACGCCGGGGAAGCAGCGCTGGGCGAGTTCCGCGGAGGGGACGGTCTGGGACGAGTCGTCGTTGGTGATGTAGAAGACCTCGTGCCCCTTCCATCCGGCCTCGAGCGCCAGCCGGTTCGCGCGCACCACGTCGCGGATATCGCTGTACGCCCAGAGGTGCTTGCGCGAATCGTACGGGTCGCCGCGATTCTCGGGGCGATACCAGCGGTCGTAGGATTCTTCGTTGGTCACGCCGTGATAGCGCAGGCTCGAAATGGTCATGTCCTCGTAGCGCCGCGCGAAGCAGTCCGCGACTTGCTCGCCGACCCACTTGCTCAGCCCGTACGATTCCTCGCAGTAGGTCGGGTGCTCCTCGTCGACCGGGAAGTAGTCGAAGCGCGGCTCGCGGCTATAACTCAACCCCAGCGCGTTGACGCTGCTCGCCAGGCAGACCTTCTTGATTCCCAGCATGCGCGCGGCTTCGAGGACGTTGAACGCGCCGAGCGCGTTGTTGGCGAAGACGTCGTGCGAGGGCCGGCCGTAGAGCGAGGGGATCGCGCCGAGGTGGACCAGCGCCTCGCAGCCCTCCAGCACCCCGACCGCCTCGCCGAAATTGGCGAGGTCCGCCATCCGGAAGCCGTGCTCGTGCCCGTCCGGCGGGCGCCGGTCGGTGGAACGGACGTCGTACCCTTCCGCGCGCAGGTGCTCGACCGTGGCTCGGCCGACCTTGCCGGTGCTGCCCGTCACGACGACCTTCATGCGAGGACTCCAAGTAGGGAAGGGGAAGCCTAAGCCGGCACTCAGGCCCGGCGCTGCTCGGTCCGCAGCACGCTCAGGACCTCGCCGTACAGCGCGGCGTTGGCGGCGAAGGCGTCCGGACCCCAGATGGTGGCCTCGCCTTCCCAAGTGGCGAAGCGCCCGCCGGCTTCTTGCAGGATCGGCAGCAGCGGCGCGGAATCCCAGGGGTGCATGGCCGGGTCGAGCATCACCTCGGCGCGGCCCGTGGCCACCAGCGCGTAGCCGAAGGCGTCGCCCCAGGTTCGCACCACCTTCGCGCGCGCGGCCAGGCGGTCGTAGGCGTCGGAGCGCGCCTGGGCCATCCGCGCGTCGCTGGTCAGGAGCGTCGCGTCCTCGAGCCGCTTCACGTCCGAGACCCGGCAGGGGCGGCCGTTCCAGCGGCAGCCCAGCCCGCGCGCGGCCGCGACGGTCTCGCCCAGCGCCGGCAGGTGGATCACGCCCACCGCGGCCTCGCCCTCGACCTCGACCCCGATCAGCGTCGCGTAAAGCGGCGCGCCGTGGATGAACGATTTGGTCCCGTCGATGGGATCGACGATCCAGCGATAACGCACGTCGCCGGCCTGCTCGCCCAGTTCCTCGCCCACCACCGCGTGCTGCGGGTAGCGGCGCAGGATCTCCGCGCGGATGACCTCTTCGGCTTCGCGGTCGGCGCGCGTGACCGGCGTGTCGTCGGCCTTGGTCTCGACGGCCACGCCGGCGTTGAAGTACGCCAACGTGCGCCGCCCGCCGAGGTACGCGGCCTCCAGCGCGACGTCCAGCAGTTCGGCAAGGGAAGGTGTGCTCACGCGTCGGTCCCGCCTCCGCGGCGCCATCAGGTTCAGAACTTGGCCGCGCGCTTCTCGAGGAACGCCGCCATGCCCTCGCGCGCCTCGCCGCTCTTGAAGGTCTCGCCAAAGCCCACGGCCTCCGCGGCCAGGCCCCGCTCGCGCGACATTCCCAGCGCCTGCCGGACGAAGTGCTTGGCGAAGGCGACGGCCTGCGGTCCCTTCGCCGCGACCGTCCGCGCGATCTGCTTCGCGGCGTCGACGAGCTGCTCCGGCGGCGCGACCTTCGTCACCAGCCCGGCGGCCAGCGCCTCCTGGGCCGAGAGCGCCTCGCCGGTGAGGATCATCTGCAGCGCGCGCCCCTCGCCGACGATGCGCGGGAGCCGCTGCGTGCCTCCGAAGCCGGGGATCAGGCCCAGGTTCACTTCGGGCTGGCCGATCTTGAGCGGGTCGGCGGCGACGCGGATGTCGCAGGCCAGCGCCAGCTCGCAGCCGCCGCCCAGCGCCGCCCCGTGCAGCGCGGCGATCGAGACCGTCGAACTGTTCTCGATCCGCGCGAAGACCCGCTGTCCGAGTTGCGCGAACGCCACCGCGCCGGCCGGATCGAGCTGCGCCATCTCCTTGATGTCCGCGCCGGCCAGGAAGACCTTGCCGTCCCCGTGCAGGACGCAGGCCCGCGCCCCGCCGGCTTCGATCTGACCCCAGGCCTCGTCGAGTTCCGTGAGCACCTCGGAGGAGAGGATGTTAAGGCCCTTTTCGCGGGCGAAGGTGAGCGTCGCCAGAGGGCCTTCGAGCGTTACGCGTACGAAGTTGGACATGCCGAGTCTCCGCGAATTCGGTCAGGCGTTGATTCAAGCCTTCTCGTATTTGTAGAATCCCTCGCCGGCCTTCCGTCCCAGCTTTCCCGCCGCGACCATCTGCTTCAGGAGCGGGCAGGGGCGGTACTTCGGGTCGCCGAAGCCCTCGAAGAGCACGTTCAGGATGTCCAGGCACACGTCCAGCCCGATGAAGTCCGCCAGCGTCAGCGGGCCCATCGGGTGCGCCATGCCCAGCTTGAAGACCTCGTCGATGGCCTCCGCCGTAGCGACCCCCTCGAAGACCGCGAAGGCCGCTTCGTTGATTAGCGGCATCAGCACGCGGTTGCTCACGAAGCCGGGATAGTCGTTCACCTCGACCGGCGTCTTGCCCAACTCCTTCGAAAGCGCCACGATCGCCGCGGTCGTCTCCGGCGAGGTCTTGTTCCCGCGGATCACCTCGACCAGCTTCATCACCGGCACGGGATTGAAGAAGTGCATCCCGATGAACCGCTCCGGCCGCTTCGTCACCGAGGCCAGCTTGGTGATCGAGATGCTGCTGGTGTTGCTTGCGAAGAGCGTCTGGGGCTTGCAGCAGCTTTCGAGCTGGATCCAGGTCTCGGCCTTGATCGATTCCTTCTCGAAGATCGCCTCGATGACCAGGTCGGAATCGGCGGCCGCGTCGAGGCGCGGGGCGGAGTGGATGCGGGTCAGCGCGGCCTCCGCGTCGGCCTGCGTGAGCCCGCCTTTCTTGACCACGCGGCGCAGGCTGTCCTGCACGCGCACGCGCGCGGACTCCAGTTGCGCCGGGCCCATGTCGATCAGCGTCACCTGCTTGCCGGCGACGGCGCAGACCTGCGCGATGCCCGAGCCCATCGTCCCCGCGCCGATTACCGCGATTCGTTCGATGCCGCCCATCGGACCTCCCGCCTACTTGCCGTCCGCCGCGCGCACGGTCTGCTCGATGACGATCTTCAGCGCCGCCTGCAGCTTCTCCGGAGTGAAGGTTCCGCCGGCCGGGTCGGGCGTGCCGAAATCGGGCACGTGCACGAACCCGCGGCGCACCAGCGGCGGCGCGTTCTCGCCGCGCGGCAGCGCCATCAGCCGGTAGAAGCATTCGTTGCACAGGTAGCCGCCGGCGTCGTCGCTGCTGGCCGCGCCGATTTTGGCTTCCTTCAAGGCCGCCAGGATCTCGGCCGCCGGCAACGAGGTCGGCAACGCCTCCGGGCCGTTGGGCTCGATCTCCTTGCGCGTGGGGCGCACGCCCTTGTTGTCCGGCGGGCGCGCGGGGTGATAGCCGTTGCGCGCGAGCGTCTCGATCCGGACGACGGCGGTCCCGACGCCGCAGGAGATCACCGCGCGCGGCTTGTGCTTGGCGATCGCGTCGTAGAGCGGCTTGGTCATTTCGTCGTAAACCACCGGGAGCAGCGCGGTCGCGATGCGGTAGCCTCCAAGCTCCTGGCCCTCGAAGGCCTTGACCGTCTCCCAGCTCGCGTTGACCTTGAGCCCGCCGAAGGGCTCGAACCCGGTCAGCAGCAGGACGGGCTTTTCGGCCGCCGCTTCGCCGGCAAGCAGCGCCGCCGGAGGAAACGCCGCGGCAAGCAGGAGCGCAAGGAAGAAACGCCGGGAGAGCGGCATGCGAGCGCCTCGAAGGTTGTTTATCCGCCGCGCGCGTGCTTCGCGGCGAAATGCCGGTCCAGGAACTCCACGATCGTCCGGGTGTCCGTGCCGGGCCCGAAGACCGCGCCGACGCCGAGCTTCTTCAGCTCCTGCTCGTCCTGCGGGGGAATGATCCCGCCTCCGAAGACGAGCACGTCGCCCATGCCTTCCTTGCGCAGGCCTTCCATCACCGCCGGAAAGAGCGTCATGTGCGCGCCGGAGAGGATCGAGAGCCCCACGGCTTCGACGTCCTCCTGAAGCGCCGCCTCGACGACCGCCTCCGGTTCCTGATGCAGGCCGGTATAGATGACTTCGTACCCGGCTTCGGTCAGCGCGCGGACGACGACCTTCGCGCCGCGGTCGTGCCCGTCCAGGCCCGGCTTGGCGATCAGTACGCGATGACGGCGGTTGGGGTGCTGCGGCGTGGGGTCGGCCATGGGCCAAATTTGTAACCAACCCCGCGCGCTCGCGCAACTGGAGCCGGGCGGGGCGCTACCGCGAGGTGAGCCAACCTACGACGGCCAGAAGGACCGGCAGGACGAAGGCCAGCACCACCAGCAGGCCCGCGATAACGAAAATCCGCGGGATGCGCCGGGGCGAATCCTCCGCGCCCAGCCCGAACGGCCCCTTCCCGTCGGTGTAATGGCGGCAGTACGGGCACTCCGCCACATCGGGGAAGATGGAGCGGTTGCAGTAGGTGCAGGTCTCGTATTCGCCCGGATCCATGGCAAGGTCCATGGTATTAGGCTGGGCGCTAGACTCAAGCCGCGGCCCTCCGCCGTTCCCAGCGCCGCAGCAACGCCTCGAAGGTGAACGCGACCACGAACAGGATCGCCAGCCAGAAGCCGGCGTTGAAGACGATCGCTCCCGAATCCCAGACGATGCCGTTGACGAGCTCGCCGTGAAGCTCCCGGGCGATAGGCATCGGCCAGCCGCGGACGGTATCGAGGAAGAAGGGGGAAAGGTTGAACCAAAGTCCCGCGCCGCCGGCGAACATCAGCACGACGCAGGTGGAGAGATGCAACTGAAGCGGCGCGCGGGACGGCGGCGGCTCCCGTCGCGCGCGGGTCATCGGGGGCGCCTGTTGAAGCTGGCCGGACCCGTGGATCGTGCGGCGATGATTGCTTCGGAGAACCAGGCCGCGAAAAAGAGCGGGAGCAACCAGAAAGCAAGGTTTGCCAGGATGCCGGAAATCCTCCAAGTCCTGGCGCCGTAATCCTTGATATCGCCGTGGTCGGTCAGGTATATCGTCATTGGGCCGTCGCCGCGTTCTTCGATTTCAATTGGCCAGCCGCGCAATCCGCCTGACCCTCTGTTGTAGAGGTTCAGGCCTAGTGCCAAGGCGGCCAAACTCATCAAGAGCAGGCAGGTTGAGAGGTGAAGCCGGTAGCGCGCGCGGGTCATTCTTCGCGCCTCCGCTCCTTGCCTTCTTTCCGGTCCCTGCGCTCCCGCCGTTTGGCCGGGCTGACCACCTTGAGCCTGCTGCCGGCCGGCACGTCCGCCGAAGCCAGCCCGTCCACCAGCAGGTCGCCCACCGGGCGCGTCTCCGAAGGATAGATCTCCAGCACGCAGGTCCGCCGCATCCCGCCGTCGGGCTTGACGATCTGGACGATGTCGCGCTCGTGGACCTCGAAGTCCGGCGCGGTCTCCGCCGCGCCGACCAGAAGCAGGCCCTGGCCGACGACCTCATAGGTCTTCTCGATCAGATACCAGGATTCGCCGTCGGGAGGAGGCATGGAAGAGACTCTGCGCAATGGCCAGCCAGGATCAATCGTCAATCCAAAATCGTCAATCGTCAGACCGCCGCGAGCTTCCGGTACTCGCCCCAGACCTTGCGGCAGACGTCGCACATCTCGCCCTGCGTGACGCGAACGCGCGCGCAGTCCACCAGCGCGGCCATCACGTTCCGGTCGCCGCCGCGGCAGGCGGCTTCCAGCTTGCGCAGCGCGGCCTCGACCTTCAGCGAGTCGCGTTCGGCCCGCGTCCGTTGCACGTTCTTTTTCTGCTCCTCTTCGAGCTTCGGGTCGATGTACAGGATCGGCGGCTCGACGGACTCGGTCTCGTAGCAGTTCACGCCGACGACCTTGCGCTTCCCGGACTCGGCTTCCTTCTGCTGCTGGAAGCTCGACTTGGCGATCTCGCGCCGGAAGAAGCCGCTGTCGATGGCCGCGAACATCCCGCCCAACTCCTCGATCCGCTTGAAGTAGGCGTAGGCTTCCCGTTCCAGGCGGTCGGTGAGCGCCTCGACGTAGTAGCTCCCGCCCAGCGGGTCGATCACGTGCGCCGCGCCGGTCTCGTGCGCGATGATCTGCTGCGTGCGCAGCGCGATCTGCGCGGCCTTCTCCGTCGGCAGCGCCAGCGCCTCGTCGTAGCTGTTCGTGTGCAGGCTCTGCGTCCCGCCCAGCACCGCCGCCAGCGCCTCCACCGCCGTGCGCACGATGTTGTTCTCGGCTTGCTGCGCGGTGAGGCTCACGCCGGCCGTCTGCGCGTGCGTGCGCAGCAGCAGCGACTTGGCGCTCTTCGCGCCGCGCTTCTTCAGTTCCCGCGCCCAGATCCGCCGCGCCGCGCGGAACTTCGCGATCTCCTCGAAGAAATCGATGTGCACGTCGAAGAAGAAGCTCAGCCGCGGCGCGAAGTCGTCAAGCTCCAGCCCCGCCTTGACGCCCTCGTCGATGTAGCACAGGCCGTCGGCGAGCGTGAAGGCCAGCTCCTGCCCGGCGGTGCTCCCGGCCTCGCGGATGTGGTATCCGCTGATCGAGACCGTGTTCCACTGCGGCACATGGTCGCGCCCATACTTGAAGATGTCGGTGATGATCCGCAGCGACGGCTCGGGCCCGATCAGCCACGAGTTCTGCGCGTGGTACTCTTTAAGGATGTCGTTCTGGATCGTCCCGCGGAGTTTCTCGCCCGGCACGCCTTGGCGCTCGGCGGCGGCGATGTAGAAAGCCCAGAGCATCGCCGCGGGGCCGTTGATCGTCATCGAGGTGCTGACCTGGTCGAGCGGGATGCCGTCGAAGAGCCGCGCCATGTCGTCGACGCTGTCGATGGCCACGCCGCAGCGCCCGACCTCGCCCCGGCTGCGCGAATGGTCGCTGTCGTAGCCCATCAGGGTGGGGAAGTCGAAGGCGACGGAGAGCCCCGTCTGGCCGTGCTCGAGCAGGTACTTGAAGCGCGCGTTGGTCTCGGCGGCGGTCCCGAAGCCGGCGAACTGGCGCATCGTCCAGAGCCGCCCGCGGTACATCGTCGCGTGGACGCCGCGCGTGAAGGGGAACTCGCCCGGCAGCCCCAGGTCGCGCGCGTGGTCCTGGCCGGCCACGTCGGCGGGCGTGTAGAGCGGCTTGACGTCGTTCCCGCTGAGCGTCTTGAAGTACCCGTCGCGGCGCTCGGGGAGCTTCGGGTACTGCTCCTCGTACGCGCGCAGCGCTTTCTCGAAGTCGGACATGGATCCCTCGTAGCGCCGGCGTCCCGCCGGCCGTATCGCCGCCGTCCCGGCGGCCTCTTTCGCACCGCGGGCGTCCCGCCCGTCCGTAAAGCCGGCCTGACTTCGTACCGCGGGCGACAAGCCCATGCAGCCGCGAGCCTTAAATTGTATCCGAAGGGGCGGGAGAGGCAACGGGCGGTGGGGAGAAGACATCCAGCGGGCTGCGCACGCCGAGACGGGCTGTTGCATCACGAGGTGCGAATCTTGGCCGACAGGAATCTTTTTGTAGCCCCTTGTAGAGTCCTGTAGCAGCCGATAACTTCAGGGTGCGAATGCCGGAGCGTGTGATATTGCTCCGGCATTCGAGCGGTCAGAGCAGTCCAGCAGCGCCGAGTTCCCAAGCGCTTGGGATACCGAACCGGCGGCTCATCCGCACGAGTTCGAAGAGGCACAGGAACTTCGTGTCGACGAGATGTGGCGTTGGACCGGGAAAGGCTGGGGCGGGCTTCCGGACGGAACCTCGATCGTGGACCACCATCGTGGCGAACAATCGGAGTCCGCAGACGAATAGGCCGCCTGACAAGCCGCTGCAACCGACGAGCGGCGAGCGTAACGTGAGGAATCCGCGCATGAAGTATGCGGTATTGGAACAGTCCATGCGCGTGCGATGGAACAAGCCGATGAAGCTGACAGTCGCCGTTGGCGCCAGCAGCTTATCGGCTACTCGTTCGGCGCCTTGACGGTGCCGCCGTGAATGAAGGAATGCGAGGAACCCTGAGAGATGGCCAAGGCTGAAGCATCCGTCGAGGAACTCGTCGGCATGATAGAGCGCGGCGAGCTGCGTTTGCCGGAGATGCAGCGCCGTTATGTCTGGCGCTCCACCCGTGTTCGCGACCTTCTTGATTCGCTGTATCGCGGCTATCCGTCGGGTGCAATTCTGCTCTGGGAAACCGACGAAGCCGTGCCGCTGCAAGAGTTCGCTGTCGAGCAGCAGAAGAACCCGTACCAGAGTACGAGGCTCTTACTCGACGGGCAGCAGAGGCTGACTTCACTCTCCGCCGTGATTCGGGGAGAGCAAGTAAGTGTTCGCGGTCGGAAGAAACCAATCGAACTGCTATTCAACTTGGACCATCCTGAGCAGCTTGCAGTGGTCACCGAGGTCAACGAGGACGGTGACGATGAGACCGATGACGACGAATTGATCGACGATGAGGCCGATTCGAGCGAGGACGAGTTGCAGAAGCGCTTCGACCGGATGACCTTCGTGGTCGGCACGCGCAAGCTCGAGCAATTGCCGCAGTGGGTGAAGGTCACTGAGGTATTCAAGTCCGACAGCGACGCGCCCTTCCTCAAGCGGGCCGGCGTCTCCGGCTTCGAGGACCCGAGGTGCGAGAAGTACAGCCAACGCCTCGCCCGGTTGCGCGGCATACGGAAGTACGTCTACCGAATGGACGTGCTCGAACGGAAACTCTCCTACGACGAGGTGACGGAAATCTTCGTCCGCGTGAACTCTCTCGGTGCCAAGTTGCGAAGTTCCGACCTGGCGCTGGCACAGATCACCGCCAAATGGCGCGGCGCACTCAAGACATTCCAAGCTTTCCAAGCGCAGTGCGGCAAGGCGGGCTTCGACCTCGATCTCGGATTGCACCTCAAGAATCTTGTCGCGTTTGCCACCGGTCAGTCTCGTTTTCTCACTGTGGGCGGGCTTCCGCTTGAGGCGCTACAGCGGGCATGGAAGGAATGCGTACCGGGCATGGAGTTCGCGCTGAACTTCCTACGGAGCAACGCTGGCATCGACAGCCCCGCGCTCTTGTCGTCACCCTTTCTGTTGGTGACGCTCGGATACTACGGCCACAAGCGGAACTATCACATCGCGCCGGAGGAGTCGCAGCGGTTGCGCTACTGGGTGCTCGTCGCGAATGCAAAAGGCCGGTACTCACGTGGCTCCAGCGAGACGCTGCTTGATCAGGATCTCGCCACATTGCGTGATGGCGGCGGCGCGAACGAGCTAACTGATCGCCTCAGACTGCAGGTAGGGCGCCTCGATGTAGCGCCGGAGGAATTGGAAGGTCGTAACCAACGCAGCGCTCTTTTCAAGACTATGTTTCTCGCTTTTCGGGCTGCCGGCGCAAAGGACTGGCGCTCCAACTTGGCCATCGCCCTAGATCACTCCGGCTCCAACCATCGCTTGCAGTTCCACCACATCTTTCCCAAGGCGGTTCTGAAGAGTTCGTACACGCAGCGCGAAGCCGATGACATCGCGAACCTCGCGTTCATAGGCGGTAAGACGAACCGACAGATCAGTGATAAGCCACCCGTACAGTACTTTCCGCCACTTATCGAGAAGTCCGGCCGCTCACCCTTCGAGGCCCAGTGCATTCCAACCGAGCCGACGCTTCTCAGCGCTGAGCGCTACAAGGACTTCCTAGCGGAAAGACGGAAGGCGGTGACGCGTAGAGTGAATGAGTTCCTCGGCGGAGCCCAGTCGTGAGTTCACGGCAATCGAGCTCCCGCAGGCAGGCGCCGAACAACAGCATGCAGCGGACGGCGCTGCGCGCCGCCGCTGATGCTGAGCGTTAGGCGGATTCAGGATTCAGGAACGCGCATGACGATCGTGATCGAGTCATATCTCACCGAGCGGAAGCTGGCGGCTGCCTTGCAGGAACTCGTGGGTGACCGGTGGGCCGGAGGGCAGGTGGCTCTTCAGGGCTCCCGCCGGCGATTCGATATGGCCTACCGGCCTAGTGGGCCTTCAATCTTGAATGCCGGGTTTCGTCGGCGCTTTTGGCCGTGCTCTTCGTTGCGCTCCGGTTGGCGTATCTTCTCGATACGCCGCCCCTTCGCGCGCCTCGATCACGACCAAAATCCCTCGACGCCACCTCGCCATTCAAGATTGAAGTCCCACTGGTGTCGTTAGGCCTGCATGACAACCATTCAAGTGTGGATTGTGCGGACGCTAACTCCCGTGGCGCGAACTGCCGCGAATACCACCCACAGGCGCCTTGTTGACCTCCGCGGCTTCCGCGCTACAGTTTGTTGCATGAGAATCGTCGAGGTTAGCGCTCAAAAGGGATTCAAGCTTTTCCTGCGATACTCCGATGGCGCGGAGGGCGTGGTTGATCTTTCCGCGCTTGCCGGGCAGGGCGTATTTGCCTCATGGCTCAAGCCGGGTGTCTTTGAACAAGTCAGGCTTGCGGAATCTGGCGCGCCGGAGTGGCCGGGAGAAATCGATTTGTGCCCGGACGCACTTTACCTGGAACTCACCGGCAAGACGGCCGAGGAAATCTTTCCGGCCCTGCGCAAAACATCGGCTCATGCCTGAAATCTCGCGCTTTTACGGTATCGTGATCCAGTTGTATTATCGGGATCATCCGCCGCCGCATTTCCACGCCCTGTATGCCGGACAGAAGGCGGCAATCGATATCGAAACGCTCGCATTTATTGGAGGATCGTTGCCGGCCAGGGCAAAAGGCTTGGTCATCGAGTGGGCGACCTTGCATCAAGAGGAACTGCGAGAGGCATTCCGCAGAGCCGCATCGATGGAGCCGCCAAGCAAGATCGATCCACTCCCGTGAATGATCTGCCTGACTCGCGGCGCGGCTGGCACGCCGCAGGCTTGAATTAAAAATCCAGGATCTCTTGCGGAATGCGGCTGGTCCTTTCCGTTAGCCTCCCACCCCTCCATCGCCCCAGGCGTTCCAAGAACCGGCGCGGCCAGCCCGCCCGCAAAGTCCGCGCCGTCCGGCTGCTCCGGCTCCAGGCCGCGGGCGCGCTTCACGGTTGCCCCAGGCCGGGCCGTGCGTTAAACCCATCGCGGCCTCGGACGTTTCCCAAGTCGGCGCTCTACTACGGTTGATGGGCGCGCCCGAACCACCTGGAGCTTCGACCATGTCCAAGCATCCCGTCTTTGCGATGAAGTTCGCCAAGGTCTATCCGCTGTACGTCCAAAAAGCCGAGCGCAAGAAGCGCACCAAAGCCGAAGTGGACGAGATCATCTGCTGGCTGACCGGCTACGATCGAAAAGACTTGCGCAAGCAGATCGAGATGGAAACCGACCTCGAAACCTTCATCGCCAAGGCCCCGCGCTTTCATCCGAACAGCGCGCTGATCAAGGGCGTCGTCTGCGGCGTGCGCGTGGAAGAGGTCGAAGATCCGCTGATGCGCAAGCTCCGCTATCTGGACAAGCTGATCGACGAACTCGCCAAAGGCAAGAAGATGGAGCAGATCCTGCGGTCATGACTCGCCACGCCTCGCCGCACCGCCGTACCTGGAGGACCGGACCTGGGCCTGCCCGGTCCGCCGCACCGCGGCCGCCGGGTTGGACGCCGTGACCCGTTCCCAGATCCTGGCGCCGGCCGCCCTCTTCCTGTTCTTCTGCTCCGGCGCGGCGGCGCTGGTGTACGAGGTCTCCTGGGCGCGGCAGTTCGGCAACGCCTTCGGGCATACGGTCCATACCTCGGCGCTGGTCCTGTCCTGCTACCTGGGCGGCCTGGCGCTCGGGTACTGGCTGGCGGGGCGCCGGGCGAGCTGCCGGCCGCTGGCGGCGTACGGCGCGCTGGAACTCCTCGCGGCCGCCTGGGTCTGCGGCGTGCCGAGCCTGCTGAAGCTGCTCGCGGACAGCCCCCTGGGGTCGCTCGACCCCGGGCCCTGGCCGCTCTGGGCCGCCCCGCGGGCCGCCTGCGCGTTCGTGCTGCTGTTGCCGGCGACGGCGGCCCTGGGCGCGACGTGGCCGTACATGGCCGCGTTCCTGACGCCGCGCTGGCTCGGCTGGGGCTATGCGCTCAACACCGCCGGGGCCTTGGCCGGGACGCTGTCCGCCACCGTGTACCTGCTGCCGGTCGCGGGGGTGCGGACATCGAGCTTCCTGGCGGCCGGCGTGGCCGCCGGCTGCGGCCTGGCCGCGCTGGCGCTTGCGCGCCTCGCGCCGGAGTCCCCGCCGGCCGCCGAGGAGCCGGCGCCCGCCGCGACGGCCGGGCGCGAATCGCGCTGGCTGCTTTTGGCGGCGCTCTCCGGCTTCGGGCTGCTGGCGTTGCAGGTGCTCTACCTGCGCCTCTTCTCGCTGGTCTTTCACAACAGCACCTACACCTTCGGCGTGGTGCTGGCGGTCTTCCTCTTCGCCCTGGCGGCGGGCACGGCGCTGGTGGCCGCGATCGATCCGCGCACCGACCCGGGCAAGCTCGCCGCCGCGGCCTGCGGCGGCGGAGCGGTGGCCGTGGCGCTCTCGATCGGGCTCTTTATCCGGCTGACCGGTTTTCAGTACGTCCAGGCCGCCGCCTCGCTGCCCGAGTACCTGCACGCGGCGTTGAGGCTGGCGGCGGCGGTGGTGGCGCCGCCGGTGACGCTGCTGGGCATGCTCCTGCCGCTCGTCTGGCGCGCCATGCCGTCGCAGGTGGGCGGGTTCACGGCGGCCAACACGCTGGCGGGCGCGCTGGGCGCGCTGGCCGCCAGCTTCCTGCTGCTGCCGGCCCTGGGGCTCTGGGGCGGCTTCCTGGCCCTCGCCCTGGCCTATGCCCTCGCCGCCGGCGCCATGCTGCGGCGCGGCCGGCGGCGCTGGAGCGCGCCGCTGCTGGCGGCCGCCATGCTCGCGGCGCTCGCCTGGGGCGGGGCGGCGCTCAAGAGCAACCCTTCGCTCCGGTCCGGCGACACCTTGCTGCGCCGCTGGGAAGGCGCCTACGGCTGGATCGACGTGGTGCGGCAGTCCGACGAGTCGCTGGCGATACGGCAGAACCTGCACTATTCCTTCGGCTCCAGCCGGCATTCGGTCAAGCGCGACTATCGCCAGGGGCACTTGCCGCTGCTGCTGCACGGCGGGCCGGCCGACGCGGCCTTCCTCGGCCTGGGCACCGGCCAGACCGCCGCCGCCGCGCTGAGCCACGAGGAACTGCGGCGCATCGTCGTCGTGGAACTCATTCCCGAGGTGGTCGAGGCGGCGCGGCTGCTGCACGAGACGAACCTGGGGCTCGTGGACCGGCCGCGGGTGACGCTGGCGGTCGAGGACGGCCGGCGTTTCCTGCAAGGGCCGGCGGGCCGCTTCGACGTCATCGTCTCCGACCTGTTCGTGCCCTGGGAGAGCCAGACCGGCTACCTCTACACCGTCGAACATTACCGCGCCGCGCGCCGCGCGCTCAAGCCCGAGGGCCTCTTCTGCCAGTGGCTGCCGCTGTACCAGTTGGGGCCGGGCGAGTTCGAGATGATCGCCGACAGCTTCGCGGCCGTCTTTCCGCACGTGACGCTCTGGTGGGCCGAGCGGAGCCACGGCAAGGCCGTGCTGGGGCTGGTCGGGACCGAGCGCCCCCCGGACCTGGCCAAGGCTTACGCGGCCCGCGCCGCGCTTGCGGGCCGCGCCGAGGCCGTGCGGGACGACCGGTATCTGGGCAGCGACGCGGCCATGCGCGCCATGCTCGTCGGACAGTGGACGCCGCGCCGGCCCGAGCGGCTCAACACCGACGAGCACCCGCGCGTGGAGTTCGCCGCGCCGGCCAGCCATGCCGAGGATCGCCAGCTTTTCGGCGAAACCCTCCGCGCGTACATCGGCGAGGTCTTCGCGCGGCTGCCCCAGCCGGAGTGAGGCCGGACGCGCGATCCGGCGTCCCCGCGAGCCGGAAAACACTTGTCAATCCCCGCGTCAGGGAGCATACCGCTTCCAGGCCTCGCTTCGAAAGGATCCGCCCATGCCCCCACACCATCCGCCTCCACCGCGTCTTCCGCGCGCCGCCCGAGCGCGTCTACAAGGCGTTCCTCGATCCCGCCGCCCTGGCCAAGTGGCTGCCGCCGCACGGCTTCACCTGCACGGTCCACCGCCTCGAGGCCAAGGTCGGCGGCACGTACCGGATGTCGTTCACGAACCTGTCCACCGGCAAGGGCCATTCCTTCGGCGGCTCTTATCACGAACTGATCCCGGGCGAGCGCATCCGCCACAGCGATACCTTCGACGACCCGAACCTGCCGGGGCAGATGCAGGTGACGATCGCGTTCAAGAAGGTCCTCGTCGGCACGGAGTTGAACGTCGTCCAGGAAGGCGTGCCCGATATCATCCCGCCCGAAGCGTGCTATCTCGGCTGGCAGGAGTCGCTCGCGCTGCTGAAGCTGCTCGTTGAGGCGGAGATACCGGAGTAGCTGCGAGTCGCCGGAGGTGTGTGATCGCGAAGAAGAAGCCACGGAAGGCGCCCAGTCCGCGCAAAGCTCCGCGCAAGGTCACTGCCCCGCCGCCCTCGGTTCCTGGCCTGCCGGGCATTCATTACGCGCTGCTCGAGGACGGGGACGAGGTCGAATGGATCTGGAGGCACACGCCCGAAGGCAGTTACGTCAGCGGATTCGAGATCTTCAAGCCCGGCCAGTCTGCCGGCCGAGCCCGCGGGAGCCGCCAGATGACCGTGCAAGCCGCCCCCAACGTCGAACAGGCCGTCCCGTTCTTCCGCGTCGCGAGCATGGAAGCCTCCGTCCGCTTTTACGTGGACGGGCTGGGCTTCGAGATGACCAAGAAGTGGATCGACAAGGGCGTGCTCCGCTGGTGCTGGCTCCAGCACGGCGGCGCGGCGCTGATGCTCCAGGAGTACCTCAAGGAAGGCCACGGCGCGTTTACGCCGCAGGGCAAACTCGGTGCAGGCGTTTCGGTCTGCTTCATCTGCAAGGACGCGCTGGCCATCTACCGCGACGCGTGTGCGCGCGGCCTCAAGCCCGAACGCCCCTTCGTCGGCAACGCGATGTGGGTCGTGGGCTTCCACGACCCCGACGGCTACCGGATCGAATTCGAGAGCCCAACGGACGCGCCGGAGGAGTCGGTGTACCAGGACGGCGCGGGCTGAGGCTACCCCGCCGCCCGCGTATCCGGCTTCTCTTTGAACCGCTCCGCCAGTTCGCCCGCGTGCGCCTTCAGCCGCGCCACGCCGTCCACCAGCGCCTGCAAGAGCGGGCGGTTCAGCAGCGCCGTGTGTCCCAGCGCGATCTGCGTCTGCGCGCAGATCCGCTCGGCGACCGGCGTGCGCGTCTTCGCGTAGAGCTTCCGCCCGCGCGCGTCGCGCATCTCGGCGAAGACCGGGTTCTTCTGGATCGGCCGCCCATACGCCTGGCCCACCGGGAGCCCCTCGGCCTGCAGCGCCTCCACGAAGCGCGCCTTCGGCAGGTTGGCGAAGTCGCGCGCGTCGTAGCGCATCAGGAAGTAGTAGAAGCCGCGCCGCGTGATCCGCGGGTCGCGCTTCAGCGGCAGCAGGCCGCCGACCAGATCGAGCTGCTTCGCGAGCCACTCGGCGTTGCGCTGCTTGACCAGGGTAAGCTTCTTCACGCGCTTGAGCTGCTCGCCCAGGATCGCGCCTTGCCACTCGGTCATGCGCATGTTCCAGGCCACGCGGTGGAAGTCGTAGAAGCCCTGGGATTCCAGCCGCCCCAGGTGGTGGTAGCTGTAGAGCTTCTCGGCGAGCACGTCGCTGTTGGAGAGGACGATCCCGCCCTCGCCGGCCGTCAGCGCCTTGCTCATCTGGAAGCTGAAGCAGCCCGCGTCGCCCCACGACCCGGCGCCGCGGCCGCGCCACTGGCTGCCCTGCGCGTGCGCGCAATCTTCGATCAGCGGCAGTTTGTGCCGGCGCGCGAGCTTCGTGATGCGGTCCAGGTCCGCGCAGTAGCCGCCGTAGTGGACGACCAGGATCGCGCGCGTGCGCGGCCCGATCGCGGCCTCGATCGCCGCCGGGTCGGTCTGGTAGGTCTCGGCCACCGCGTCGGCGAAGACCGCGCGCGCGCCGATCAGCGGCACCGCCGTGGCGGTGGCGACGAAGGAGAGCGCCGGCACGACCACCTCATCGCCGGCCTCCACGCCCGCCGCGCGCAGCGCCAGTTCCAGCGCGGCCGTTCCGTTGGTGACGCAGAGTCCGTGCCGCGCGCCGTGCCACTTCGCGAACTCGCGCTCGAAGCGCCCCGTGACCGATTGAGCCATCTCGCGCCGCGTCCCGCCGCGCCACCACTTGCCGCTCTCGAGGACCTCCAGGAGGGCCTTCCGCTCCGGCACGCCATGCGGCGGCCAGGCCTCGCGCTTGATGCCGTGGGCGGTGGGCGAGCCGCCCAGGATCGCCGGCTTGCCGGTGTGGGACGTAGCGCGCTTCATGCCAGAGTCTCCAGGATGGATGATGCGTCCAGGAATTCTACAACGCACCAGCGTGCACTTTCGTCCGAATCCAGGAGATCTATTTGTCGGATCGTAGGAACCGGCGGCCCGTTACGGCTTGAAGCGGTACAAGTGGATGCCCAGCGGCGGGAAAGCGTCCACGAAAACGCCGTCGCCGGCCTTCAACGTGCGGCCCTCGTCGAGCACCTCGATCTCCGTGCCGGTCTTGAGCCCCTCGACGCTGAGCGTCGCCGTGCCGCCGCGGTAGGCGGCCTTGACCGCGTCCTCGCGCTTGCCCAGATCCTTCATGTCGAGGTTGTTCGCGAACAGATAGACGTGGCCGTCGTGCTCGCGCAACAGGACCTCGCCGGGCAGGCCGTCCTTGAAGGCGACGGAACATTTCCGCGCGCTCGGCGCGGAAAGGATCGCCGGGGCCAGGCGCGTGAGCTGCTCGTTGGTCCGCTTCAACTCCGCCTGCATCGCCTCGTCCGGCGCGAACTCGGTGAAGGCCGGGCGCCAGGCGTGCGTGAAGTATCCGATGCCGGTGGCGCCTCGGATCACGGCCATCCAGACCTCGGTGCGCGTGATCTCCGGCGTCACGTCCTTCTGCCGTTCGTAGGTGATCCACTTGCTGCCCTTGGACGTCTCGATCCAGGCCCAGACGGGCTTGTGCGATCCGCCGAGCGCCCGCAGTTCGCTGACGCCCTCGGCGACCCAGATCAGCCGGTCGTCGCGGTTGGCCTGATAAACCGGGTAGTTGTCGAAGCAGAGAATCTCGGCGTGGGCCGCGGCGGCCTTGTAATAGTCGAGCACGCCGGGCTTGTCCGCGCCCTGCGAACTCTGGAAACTGGCGGTGAAGTTGAGGAAGACCGGGCGAGACGGATCGTTGCGCCGGACGCTCTCGTACCAGCCCTTGACCTCTTCGACCGAATTCCGCGGCTTGTCCTTCTGCACGCCCATGTCGGGCTCGTCTTTGAGCGAGTACGCAAGCAGGCTGGGATGGCCCTTCGCCGAGGACTCGAACCGGTCCCAGTGAAGCATGGCGTAGCCGCCGGCGGCCTTGGCCTTCTCCAGGGCTTCCGCGGCGGTCTTCCCGCTGCCGTTGAACGTGTTGAAGCCCAGCCCGCGCAGTTTTTCCAGGCGGCTCGTCGCCTGCGCCCAGGACATGATCGGGAAGAACGGCTTGCCGTTAACGAGCAATTCGCGCTGCTTGCCGATCTCGACGCTCCTGATCGGATCGAGCGCCTCCGCGGCCCGCGCGCTCGCGGCGAACGCGCACAGCAGCGCGAGGAACGGCGTCACGCTTTTCATCGGGGACTCTCCTGGGGCCGGACTCAGCCTTCGACTCGGCACAGCGGATAGTAAGGTTCCAGCGCGGCGGCGTCGGCGGCCCAGGCGGTCTTTGCCGTCTCGACGACGTGAATGCCCGGCCACTCGTCCCAGTGCTCGATCGTCCGTTCGCGGTAGGTTCCGAGCAGCCGGTTGGAAGGGACGTAGGCGAGGCAGGCGAAGCTGCTGACGCCGCGTTCGGCCAGCGCCTGCCAGCCGAACCCTTCGTAATGCCGGTATCGGATCGGCAGTTCGCCCGGCGCGCGCGGCGTCGCGTCCGGCCCGATCAGGAAGCGCAGGTTTTCCCGCTCCGGCCCGAACCACGCGCGCGCGGCCTCGTAGGCGTTGAGCAAGGTCCCGCCGGCTTCCAGGCAGAAATTCAGCGTCGGATCCCAGAGCACCCACTTGCCCAGCGTCCCCGACCACAGTTCGACGATGTTGTGGTTGCTGACGCGGTCGGGGTAGTCGGCGCGGCGCAGGCTCAGCACGCGCGCGTGCCAGCCCAGCGCCGTCGCCGCCGCGCACATCACGATGGCGTAGTGCGCGCAATAGAACGTGTGCCCCGCCGCGCAGGCCTCGAGGATCTCCAGCGCGTCCTCGGTCTTCAGGCTGGGCCGGCCGAACTTCCGGAAGCGCTCGTACGTCCAGTCGCTCAGCAGTCGCAGCCGCTCGAGCTCGTCCCGCCCCGGCGCGACGACTTGCTCCAGCGCGTGGCGCGCGCGCAGTTCCGCCAGGCGCGGCTCGCCGGCCGGCTCGAAGTCGAAGGCGTCGACGAAGGCGCGCTGTTCGGCCGTCCGAGGCGCGGGCGTCCAGCGGGTTTCGATCGGGCATTTCGCGTGCGGCATGGGCGTGCTCCTACTTGTTGGCGCTCTTGTCGGGCGCGGCTGGCAGGTTATGGCGGTACTTGGCCCACATCTGCTGGACGAAAGGATCCCAGGCCTGCCGCTGGCGCGCCCAGTCGGCGGTGAAGTCCAGTCCCGCCGTCTCTTTGATGATCTTGACGTGCTCGCTGTCGTCCTCGCTCATCCAGCGGTCCTCGTAATCGAAGAACGCGTCGTGCGCCCAGGCCTTCTCGGCGTGCAGGATGCGCAGCGCGAGCGCCTGCCCGACCCACGCGAGGCTCGTGCAGCAGCGCCGGTAGCTCTCGCCCAGCCGGCCTGGCCAGTCCTTTGGCTGCAAGTGCTCGTACTTGCCCCAGTCGGCCTTACCCGGCACGCCTTCGGCGCCAACGTGCCCGGCGTAGACGGCCTTCGCGCCGGTCCAGCCCGTGTCGTACATGGTCTGCATGTCTTCGCCAAACTTCAGCTTGGGGTAGGTGACGCTGGGCGAGGCCATCTCGTCGTCGCCGAGCAGCAGGCCCGCGAAGACGATCGGCAGCTTGCGCCCGGTGCCGTGGCCGCCGTGCGCGGGCCAGCCAGGGAAGCCCGCGCGCGCGAGGCCCCACAGGTCGATGCCGTACTGGACGAAGTTCACCAGCAGCTTCTCCTTCTCCTCGGCCGTGTAATCGAGGCACAGCAGCAGCGCGGCCATGCCCGCCGAACGCCCGGCCTCGCGGCCGTACTGGACCTGGTATTGCGCCGGCGCGTCGAAATGGAAGAAGCAGACGTCCAGCCACGGCCTGCGGTAGCGTTCCGCGAAATCGTCGATCGTGAAGCTCGCGCCGTGGTCGTACTTGAGTTCGATCCCCTCGCGCGGGAGACCGGGCAGCAGCGCCTTGCGCAGGTCGCGCGCGAAGTACAGCTTCTGTTCGCGGTCGCCGTACGAAGGCCGGAAGGCGTCGGCGGGCGCGGGCTCCTTCAGGCAGGTCAGGATCGAGAGGCTGCCGACCGGGCTGCCGTTCTTGTCGCCGGGGCGGAGCGGGGAAGGCAGGCTGTGGATCTCGACGCCGATCGAGGAGATCAGATTGTCGCCGGGCTTCAGCGCGAGGGGCAGCTTCGCGCGCAGCTTCTTGCCCTTCTCGCCGCGGCCCTGTTCGACGCGGCTGTCGAAGGGGCTCGCGCCGCGGCTGTACTCGTCGAGCGGCAGGTTAAGTACAGAATTGTTCCGCTCGTCGGTCGGCGCGGGATCGATCTTGACGACCGTGGCCGGGCCGACGACGTACCAGTCCCCGTTGACGAAACGCCCCGCGCGCACGGGCGCCTCGAAGGTCCAGGTGATGCCGTCCTTCTCGAGGGACTTGGCCTGTTCGAGGTCCTCGAGCTTCGGCGCGGCGTCGGAAGCTTCAGCCGCGCGCCCGGCAAGCGCGACGAAGACGATGCCCAGCAGAACGGCGATGAGCTTCATGGCCATGCTCCTCTCTCAGCGGTTCGGCAAGGCGCCGCCCGGGCGCAACGTCTCCCCGCGCGGCCCGCGCCGCGCATCCTGGACCTGCCTTGTGCGAACGATTGCGTCAGAGTTTCGCCGCCACGTCCAGCAGCCCTTGGCGCAGAACCGCCTCGGCCGCTTCGGAGTACGGGCTGACGCGGACCTCGTACCCGCCGGTCGCGTAGGCTTCCTTCACCGGCACGTAGCCGTAGTAATAGGCGTCGATGTAGTTGACCGCCATGGTGTGCGCGTGCGGGGACTTGTTCTTCACCGCCATCGCCGTCTCGCAGAACATCTCGCCCGGGTAGCCGACGAGGCAGAGCGGCCCGAGGCGCAGCCCGCGCAGGGGAACCTTGCGCGTCTGGCCGTCGCCGTCTTCAACCTTCCTGGCTTTGTGCGGCAGATGGACGTCCAGTTCGACGGCGTTCACCTTCTCGCTGCCGGAGAGCGCCTTGGCCTCCTTGCGCGCGGCCTCGACGGAGGCGATGTACTCCAGGGCCAGCGCCTCGACGGGCTCGAAGCTGCCCTGCACCCGCACCTTCGGGTCGATGTTGCCGCAGCCGCCGTTGAGGAAGAGCGCCGCGCCGCCGTCGAGCCCCGCCTCGAGCCGCTGCGTGGCCACGCCGCACCAGTCCCCTGAGATCTGATAGTTCTTCGGTCCCAGCACCACGCCGTGGCAGGCGTAGTTGGAAAGCTGCGCGACGACGCGGCCGGCGGCGTCGCGAGCTTCGACCAGGATCAGCTCGCGGTCGGCCGGCCCTTCGGGGTTGTGCCCCAGCGTGATCGAGCCGTCCGGCTGGACCTGCCGCCGGTTGAGTCCGATCGCGCAGGAACTGCGGCCTTCATGCAGCGTGACCGGCGCCAGGCGGCTGCGCGCCACGCCCGCGGCGGCCAGCGCCCGCGCCTCGACGCCCGCGCGCCACTCGGCGTTCACGTTCTCGCCCCCGTAGACCGGGGCCGAATGCGTGTGCGTCCCGGCGAGGAAGATCCGCTGCGGGTCGAGCTTCAGCTCCCGGCTCAGCGTCTCCCGGATCCGCGCGTCCAACTCGGGGCCGAAGCCCAGCAGGTCCGCGGCCAGCAGCAGGCCCTCCCCGCCGTCGCTCCCGCGAGCGTAGAGCGCGCGAAGGTTCAACGCGTCGTGGACGCCCTCGTGCGGCTTGTTCCGCGAGCCGTACCCGGCCAGGTGGCAGGGCGATTTCGGCGTGATCTCGACGCGCGCGGTTCCGATCTCCAGCGGCATGGCGGTCTCCCGTTCTGCTCACGGCAAGGTGTGTACGGGCGGGCGAGACGCCCGCGGTACGCTGCTAAACTTAGCCCGGCTGTTTCCCAACTAAAAACCTCTGTGCTCCCTCTGCGTGCTTTGCGCCTCCGCGGTGAGCTGGCGCCGTATTGTTCCAAAATCCCCAACCAAATTATTTTGCCGGCTCCCCCGGCATCTCTTTCATCTCCGCCGGCGTCTTGGGCGGGGCGTAGTTGGCGTCCTTGATCTCGAACTCCAACCCCTTCAGCCATTCCGCGTTCTCGGGTTTGGCGCGGAAGCGCGCGCCGACCTCGCCATGGGCTTGCTTGCCCCCTGCGCCTCTGGAAGCTCCAGCAGCTTGCCTTCCAGGTAGCCGGCGGCGACGACGCTGCCCTGCCAGCCGTGCGGCGCGGACTTGACCCGCGCCTCCTGCCGCGCCCCGCCGTAGCAGAACGCCGCGATCCGCTCATCCAGCGGCGCCAGCGCCGCGCACATGTATTCGCCCTGCTGGTACTTGTCCGAGGTCGTCCCGTCGCAGCGCGCCCACTTGGGGCTCTCGGGATCCCCGTTCCAGGCCTTCTCGGTCTGCGTCTTCACGAAGCGTTCCATGTCCGCTTTATCGAAGACCAGCCCGTGCTGGTACAGCTCCACGGCCTGCGAGAGCGACGACGCATAGTACCCGCCCTTGTGCTCGACGCCGATCCAGTGCTTCCACTTCGCCGCGTCGGTGGGATCCACGTCCCAGGCCCCGGCCGGATCCCAGTAGTTCCACTCGTAGTGCCCGTCCTTCAAGGTCATGCAGCGCTTGAAACGGACCCCGAGTTTGACCGCCTTCTTGAGGTACTCGTCGTTGCCCGTGACGCGGTGCAGCGCCAGCAGCCCGCTGCAGATGATGTGGTGCTTGTTATGCGGCTGGGTCAGGTGGGCCTTGGTCGGCTTCAGGCTCCCGTTGGTGCGGTAGATCGCGCCGCCCGCGCCCAGGTCCACGTAGTTGCCGCGCGTGTCCCACTTCTTGACGAGGTGGTTCTCCATCAGGTCCAGGTACGCGGCGCGCTCCTTGGCGAACTTCTCCTTCAGCGACGGGTCGGCGTCGATGGCCTCGATGAACCCGCACAGCACCCGCACGGCCTTGAAGCTGGTGATGATCACGTCCACCGGCTTATCGGGATGGTCGGGATGCTGGAAGAGCGGCAGCGCCTTCCCGTACCAGCCCAGGAACCCGGCCTCGTCCTGGGTCAGCGCCGCGCGCAGGTTCGCGAAGCTCGCCGCGAAGGTCTCCAGTTCCTTCACGTCGCCGGTGAGCCGGTATGCGAGGAGCGGCAGCTCCTGGTACTTCAGCACGATCCAGCAGTAGCTCTCGGCGTCCTTGGCCGCCTGCTGTTTGGCGTAATCTTCCGTCAGGGTCGCGGCGAGTTTCTGCGCGTGCCCGACGAAGGCCTCCAGCACCTGCCGGTCCTTGGGGTCTTCGACCTTCGGCGCCTCGTACGCGCGGAGCGCGGGGGCCAGCAGCGCCAGCAGCAGGCCGAGCAGGGCGGTGGTGCGCATGTGCGATTCTCCGGTTCGAGCGGGCCTCTTCCATACTACCCCCGCCGCGTTAAACGATTCTTGGAATGGCTTTGCGAATCTTGACGTATTTTACGACCCCTCAGGGCCGCGCGGATTGGGCTTTCTGGCGGAACTCGCGCGCCGAGAGCCCCGTATGGCGCTTGAAGAGCCGCGAAAAATAGGACGGCGTATGCACGCCCACCCGCCTGGCAACCTCGTGGATCGAGTACTCCGTCTCCCGCAGCAGCCGCTGCGCTTCGTCGAGCCGCACCTGCTGGAGATACTCGAAGACCGTCTGCCCCGAGCCCTGCGTGAAAAGCGAGCTGAAATAGTTGGGGCTCAGGTACACCTCGCCGGCGATCCGCTCCAGGCTCAGGTCGTCCGAGAAATGGCTCTGGATGAAACGCTTGGCCACGTCCACGACGCTCTGCCGCGCCTGCTCGGGCGTCTGCCCGGGCCCGTGCTCTTCGAGGTGCCGGATCACGCGCACCAGCCCCTCCGTCAGCCGCGCGCGGACGAGGCTGAACCAGAGCGGCGCGCGTTCCCGAGCCTCGTCGATCGCCGACTCGAAGTACCGGCAGATCGGCCCGCTGGGCGAGACCGTCGCGCCGCGCACGAGCTGGAAACGGTTTCCTCGGCTGTACGAACTGCCGTGAATCGCGATCCGGTCCGGCCCGACGCGAAACCAGACCAGGTGATAGGCCTGATCCAGGCTCAGCAGCCGCTCCAGGTGCGGGCAGTTGGGCGGGACGAGCGCGGCCTCGCCTTCGGCCAGCACGTAGCGCTGCCCGTCCAAGGCCAGCTCCGCGCGTCCCATGAACCCAAAGACAAGCTCCAGCGTGGGGTGCCCGCCGTAATTGAAGTCGGCGTGCGGGAGTTCGGCGCCGGGCGGCGCGGCGTCGCCCTGGCCCGGCCGCGGAGGGTAGGGTCCGAACGGCGCCTTGCCCGCGCCGCCGGGAAGCACCAGCTCGCTCTTCTCCAGCCGTTCGACCGACGGGAGCAGCGTCGCGCGCAAGACCGTGATCAGAGGCTGGGACATGGCCCGGCCCTCCTCGCCGCTATTCTCATGCACGCGTCGTTTTCCGCTATGTCAGGTCGGGGCGCACAGGTGCTTTGAGCCGGGCGCTTCCTTCCGGCTCCTTCATCTTGTCGCCGCTGAAAAACGGAGAGGGTAAAGGATGGACTCGGGCCTCGCGACGCGAATGGAAACCGGCGTGCCCCGCGGACGGATCGGCGACTTCGAACTCCTTGCCAAACTCGGCGAGGGCGGCATGGGCGCCGTCTACAAGGCTCGTCAGCGCTCCATGGGCCGCACCGTCGCCCTGAAACTCCTCAGCCCCCAGCTCGCCGGAGACGCCAGCTTCGTCGCGCGCTTCGCGCGCGAAGCCCGCGCTACCGCGCGGCTCAACCACCCGCACATCGTCGCGGGCCTCGTCGTGGGCGAGGCCGACGGTTTTCACTACTTCGCCATGGAATTCGTCGAGGGCCGGACGCTGCGGCAACGCGTCGAACGGGAAGGCGAGCTCCCGGAAGCGGAACTCCTGCGCATCGGGGAGGCCGTCGCGCGCGCGCTGGCCCACGCGCACGCCCACGGGATCATCCATCGCGACGTGAAGCCCGAGAACATCCTCATTGACGCACAGGGCGTCCCCAAGCTCGCCGACCTCGGCCTTGCACGCGTCGCCCGCGCGAGCGACGGCGCGCTCACCCAGACCGGCATGGTCGTCGGCTCCCCGCATTACATGGCCCCCGAACAGGTCCGCGGCGACGCGGAACTGGACGGGCGCGCCGACGCCTACGCCCTCGGCGCCACGCTTTACTTCGCCGCCACGGGCCGCACCTGCTACGACGGCGAGTCCCCGGCGGTGGTGATGGTCAAGCACCTCAACGAGGCGATGCCGCACCCGCGTTCCATCCGCCCGGGGCTCTCGCAGGGCGTCTGCCGGCTCCTCGAACGCCTCCTGCTGAAGGATCGCGACGCGCGCCTGGGCGATCTCGCGCGGGCCGCCGAGTACATGGCCGCCCTGCGGGCGGGGCGCGCGGACGAAACCCCTGCGCCGCCGGCCGCCGAGAGCCCCTTCCTCCCGCTTGGCGCGAGAGGCGCGAGCGAGCGGCACTCCAGCAAGCGGCTGCCTCCGGTCCGCGCCCGCGAACGCCGCCCGCGCCTGCCGGCGGCGCGGCAGGGCGGCGGCGCGGCGGCGCTCCTGCTGGCCGGCGCGGCCGCGGCGGTCCTGCTGCTGCTCCTCCTGCGCGGCGACCCGCCCGTCCAGCCGGCGCGGGCCACGCGCCCCGAGCCCCCGGCGAAGTCCGATTCGCCCGCGCTCACGCCGCGCGAGATGCCGCCCGCTCCGGTCTCCGCCCCCGAGCCGGCGCCTCAGCCTCCGGATCCGGGCGGAGCCTTCGCCGCGCTCTTCAACGGCAAGGATCTGGCCGGCTGGCGCATCGTGGACGGCCGGTGGACCGTTCGCGATGGCGCCCTGCTCGGGTCCGAGACCGGCAAGAACGCGTTCATCTCCGGCAACCGGCTCCTGCCGCGCGGCTTCGAACTGGAACTCCAGGTCGAAGGTTCGGGCGATTACCACTTCGGCTGGTCCGCGCCGAAGAACGTCTGGACCGACTATGTCCACTGCCGCGGCGGGGAACGCTTCCAACTGACTCGCTACGGGAACAGGCGCAGCGAATTCATGGACTCCACCACGCGCCAGCCGGACGGCTCCCTGCACCGCTGGCGCCTGCTCGTCCAGGGCTCCGCCATCCGCGCGTTCCTCAACGGCGAACCGATCCTCTCGAGCGAGCAGGGGCAGGACCTGGCGGAAGGCGAGCTGCGCGATTTCTTCCTCTTCGTCGGTCCCGGGCAGGAAGCCGCTTGGAGCGGGATCCGCATGCGCGAACTGCGCCGATGACGTGGCGAAGGACGGACACGGGGATCGCAGAGAGCGGCGTTTGTCGTAATGGGAGAGGTTTCAATACGCCGCCTTCGAACGCCGGCCTGATTGCCCGCGGCGGTACTTGAGGCTCATGGTTGCCACGGCCGCGGAGCCGCTCAAGCGTTCGCCGGCGCGCTCTGCGGCGCGGGCGCGGTGCTCCCGCCGGCCAGCAGTTCCCCGGGCAGGCTGGTCCGCTCGGGCACCGGATCCCCGCGCCACATCCGCTCCAGGAGCCGGAACGCGGCCTCGCCCATCTCCAGGATCGGGTAGCGCATCGTCGTCAGCGGCGGATGGACGCGCTGCGAGACCGGCTGCCCGCCGTTGGCCACGATTGAGAGATCCTCGGGAATGCGCCGGCCCGCCGCGCGCGCGCCTTCGTAAAACCCCTGCGCGCCGAGGTCGAAGAAGCTGTACAGCGCCGTCACGTCGGGATGCCGGGCCAGGATGAGTTGGACCGACTCCTTGCACTCCGCGTCGTTCCCGCTGCCCAGGTTGAGGAACTCCAGCGCCGGGTCGTAGCAGCCGGCCGCGGTGAGCGCCTCCCGGTAGCCCTGTCGCTGCCCCACCGCGCTGGGGATGGTGCGGTCGGTGCCCAGCACCGCGATCCGCCGGTGCCCCTTCCGCAACAGATCCTCCATCAGCCCGTAGGCCATGCCGTAGGTGTCCATCAGCACCCGCGGCGCGCGCAGGTGCTTGGGGTCGCGGTTCATCAGCACCCACGGAATGCCCAGCTTGTCCAGCGGCGCGAGTCGCTCGGCCGGATGCTCCCGATGCGTCACCACCATCAGCCCGCCGCAGCCCTTCAAGGCCTCGTTGCCGCGCGTGAACTCTTCCAGCCCGTCGATGCCCATGCCGCCGAACTGCCGCACCTCGACCAGCCCCGTCGCCGCGCGGCTCAGCCCCATCAGCGCGGGACTGTAGAGAATGTCGCCGGCGAGGCTCTTGTACTCGATGAAGATCGTGCCCACGGCCGCCGGCGCCGTGTGCAGCGCCGGGCCGCGGAGCATCGTCGAGGCCGCCGCGCGCATGCGCTTCTTGCGGCTGCGCAGGTGGTAGCCCAGCCGCTGCGCCGTGGCCCACACCCGCCGCGCCGTCTCGGCCTGGATCCGGAACTCCGCCGCGCGACCCGAGAGCACCAGGCTCACCGTCGGCTGCGAGACCCCAGCCTCGCGGGCGATGGCGGTCATCGTGACCCGTTTGGTGCGGTGCGGGCGCCGCGGTGCGGACTCGGCCATGGCTCAAGTATATTGCTGATATTGGCAACAGGATAGGTTGAAATCCAGCAAGTTCTGTATCTGCCTTAGCAATATTATCTTATGGATTTGAAATGGTAGGGGCAGAGGAGGCCACGCTCATTCGAGATAGGAAGCCTCATCGGTTCCAGCGGACAGGTACACAAAGAGGCGTTGGTACCGCTGTATCCGTTCCTCGTCTCCATCCTGGAGCGCCTTTTTCAGCTCTTCCAGGACCGCCAAACTGGCGTTGCGCGACTTGAACCTCTTGCTCCAATAACGGGCCGCCTCGAAGTGCGCTTCGGCTTCATGCCGCTCGCCGCGCTTGTCGGCTTCGATGCCGCAAAAGACCTGGTAATGGGGATGGAAAACCGTCCAGCGCGCCGCGGCGATACCCCCCGCCCAGACGGCCAGGAAGAGCGCGATCAGAACCCACCCGATGCGCTGATGCTTGCGCCAGTACTCGAAGAGGCAGCCGAAGAGCGTCCCGAAGACCAGCCCGCCGAGATGCCCCCACACGTCCACGTGGTCCATGAGCGCCGTGATGCCGAAGAGCAGCGCGATGACCAGCGCCGACTGGCGCACGTCGCTGCTCTTCAGCGCGCGCCGCCAGTCCCATTGCCGGATCAGGTGCACGGACAGGCCCGCGCCCAGCAGCCCGAAGAGCGCCCCCGAGGCCCCCACCGAGGTATATCCGCCAAAGACGAGGCTGAAGCAGACGCCGCCGACCCCGCTGACCAGGTAGATCGTCCCGAAGTTCGCGCTCCCGAAGTGGGTCTCCACCGACGGGCCGATCGCGTACAGCGACCACATGTTGAAGACGATATGCAGCAGTCCGCCGTGCATGAAGATCGGCATCACGAGGTGCCGCCAGCCGCCCGCCCAGACGGCCTCGCGGTAGCTGGCGCCGTACGCGCGGAGCACCTCGATGTTGAAGTTGAAAAGGTCGCCGCGCGCGTTCTCCGCGGCCACGTAGGCGTCGTTCTGGAGCGCCAGGAAGACGAAGTACGCGATGCAGCCGGCCAGGAAGGCGGCGGTGAGCGGCGCGCGGCCAAGGAGTTCGTCGAGCTTCCGGTTCACGGCGACTGCGTTCGTATCGGCATCGCGCGGCCAGGGCAATCCCAATTCGTCTTTACCTCCGTGGGCACGGAGAGCACGGAGCACGGCGGAAACCAGGGTACTGGTGGCGTGCCTCTTCAGGATTGGGGCCGTACGCGCTATTCTGATTCCGGCTCAAAATCTCTGTGTGCTCTGTGCCCTCTGTGGTTAGAAAAGGATTCATCGCCTAACGGGAGATCTCAGCATGCAATCGAAAGCCGCCACCGTCGCCGCCTATCTGAAGGAAGTCCCCGCCGAGCGCCGGCCGGCGCTGAAGAAACTCCGCGCGCTCATCAGGGCGGCCGCGCCCCGAGCCGTCGAATCCATGCAGTACGGCATGCCGACCTATCAGGACCGCGGCGGCGAGATGCTCTTCGCCTTCGCCTCGCAGAAGGGCTACGTTGCCCTCTACGGCTGCGGCTCGGGACTCAGCGCCGGGCTGAAGAAGGCCCTCGGCAAGGCCGACTGCGGCAAAGGCTGCATCCGCTTCAGGAAGCCCGAGGAGATTCCATTCGAAGTCGTGGGGAAGCTGGTGAAAGACATCGCGGCGAAAAAGGGCGCCTGATGGAAAATTTCTAGTGCTCAGAAATCAAGAGTCAAACAAACCGTAAAAGCCAAATTCCAAACAAGCGGCAAACAGCAAACTGGGAATCCTGATCAGCAATCTAAAGGCTCGCCCGCACTCGTCGTGCTCTTAAAAGTTGCTGTTTGAAGTTTTCATTTTGTTTGCAGTTTGGAATTTGCTTCTTGGAATTTGTTTGGTTCTTGGTTCTTCTGATTTGAATATCGATTCTGTTTCACGCTCTCCGCCTCGACCAGGCTGACGGCGGCCTCTGCCACCCGCCGCGCGTAGCTCCGCACGGGCGCGCGCCCATCGTCCAGGTAGGGGCGCGCGATCTCGCGCGCTTCCCCCGGCCGCCCGAAGCCCGCCAGCGCCTCGGCGACGGCCAGTTCCAATTCGTAGCGCCGATCGTAGAGGCTCTCGGCCAGCAGCGGGTGGCAGGCCTTCGGCGCGGGCAGTTCGGCCGTCGCGCGCACCCGGCGCAGGGTCTCGCGCAAGGGTTCGAGGGCCTCCTCGGCCGTCGCGTGCCGCGCCAGCACCCGCACGGCCGGCAGCGCCTTGCGCGTGTCGAAAGGTTCGTCGTTGAGCAGTCCCAGGACCAGTTCAAGCGCCCCAAGCTTCCGCGGGCCCAGCTTGTCCAGGAGCAACAGCGCCCCCATCCAGCGCGGCGGGGTCTTCATCGTCTGCCCGGCGACGTCCTGCCGCCGTTCGCGCAGCATCGCCTTGAGCAACTCCGCGCCGTCGTCGAGCCCCTGCAGCGCCAGCGCGACGGCGGCCATCTCGCGCGGGCCGGCTTCGGCGCCGCGCAGCGCCTCGCGCAGCCCCGGGTGCGCGGCCGCGCCGCGCCGGAAGAGTTCCTTCTGCGCCGCCGGCTCGTTTCGCGTGCCCCACGTCAGGAGCAGTTCCGCCACGCTCGCGTCGCGCCGTTCGAGGTCCGGCTCCAGGCTCGAGCCGGCCCCGCGCCCATCCAGCACGTCCGGCGGGAGCGCCTCGCGCTCGACGAGCCGCCGCTGGATCGCGCGCACGTCCGCCGCGCGCACGGAGGTCCTGCCGCGCAGCGCCACGGCGGCGGCGACGGCCGCGGCCTCGCCCAGCGCCTGCATGTCGCGCTGCATGCGGCACATGCACATGGCATCGTGGGTGAAGCCCGCCGCGCGGCACGCCACCAGCAGGTTCTCCGCCCCCAGCGGGACCAGGGCGCGGTAGGGGATGTCCACGCACATCGGCTGCTGCCGGATCCCCGCCGCCGCCAGCCAGGCCGCCGCGTCGAGGGATTCGTTCTCGTAGTCGAAGGCGTGGTTGTCGTAGTGCGCCTTGGCGCGCGCGATGGCGTCGGGGAAGCTCCGCAGCGCGCGCTGGTCGTCCAGCGTCACGACGTACTCGGTGGCGACGTGCCGGCTCTCGCGCACGCCCAGGACCGGCGCGACGTAGAGCATCCGGCTCTCGGCGTCGAAGGCGTCCTTGCGCAGCAGCGCGCGCCCGACGAACTGCGCGCGGCTCACGTCGCGCGCGTGCGTGGGGTCCGCGTAGCCCGCATCGAAATTGCGGAAGCTCAGCGCGTCGGCGTGCTGGAGCTGTCCCGGAACGAGGCTGAACGGCTGCGCCAGCCCGTCGGCGTCGCGCCCCGCGCGGAACGGCGCGCCCGCCGCCGCGCAGACGTCCCCGTCGCCCGTAGAATCGATCACGACCTGCGCCTCGAGCCGCCCCGGCCCGAAGGCGCCGTCGATCGCGATCCCGCGCACCGCGCGCCCTTCGAGCAGCACCCCGAGGAAGAAGCAGCGTGCGAAGATCCGCACGCCCGTTTCGGCGCAGAGTTCCTCCAGCGCCAGCTTCTTCGCCTCCGGATGAAAGCCCTTCGTCCGCCCGCCGATCCGCTCGGTCCACGCCTTCGTGCGCGCGTCGACGAGATGCTGCACCCCCGTCTGGTGCCCGTGCAGGTAGGGAGTGCTGCCCGCCGCCGGTCCCGATCCCGCCCAGGAAACCCTGCGGCTCGATCACCGCCGTCGAGAGGCCCTCTTGCCCCGCCACGATCGCCGCGCACGCGCCGGCCGTTCCGCCGCCTACCACGAGCACGTCGAACGTGCCGAGCAAGGGCAGCGCCTGCGCCTCCAGCGCCACATGGCCGCGCGTCTCCTCTTCGGGCAATCGGTTGGTGCGCAGCGAGAAATTCATGCGCAAAACCTCAAATTAAAAGAACTAAGAACCAAACTAATTAAAATCAGAAAACCTGAATAAAAAACAAAGCCAACTCAACCTATGAGCGACACCGCATAGACAGGTTTTCTTTTCCGCATTCCGCATTCCGCATTCCATTCACCGCGCCAGCGCCGGCTCCGCGGCTCGCTCCAGGATCTCGCGCGCGTAGCGGCGGACGAGCGCGCGCGGATCGGCGGTGTAGCGTTCGGCGATGGCGCGGGCCTCGTCGGCGGCGTTGAACTTCGCCAGCGCCTCGGCGGCGGCGAGTTCCAGCTCGAAGCGGCGGTCTTGCAGTGAGCGCGTCGCGTTGGGACCGCCGCTGCTGTCCTTCAGCTTCAGCCCGCCGTCGATATCGTCGCGCTTGAGCGCCGCGCGGACGGCCGCGAGCCCCTCGGCGGCGCTCGCCTGCCGGCCCAGCAGGCGCACGGCTTGGACGGCCATGGGCAAGGTCGAGCCCGGCGCCTGCGCCAAGTCGATGGCCAGGCCGATCGCGCCGTGCTCCCGCGCGCCGAGCTTCTCGAGCAGGAAGAGCGCGCCGGACCAGCGGTTCCCCGCGCAGCGGGCCTTGGTCGCGTCGACCTGCCGCGCGCGGACGGTCTCGCGCAGGAGTTCCGCGCCGTCGGCAAGACCCTGGAGGCCAAGATTCAACGCCGCCATCAGCCGCGCGCCCGGCTCCGCCCCGGCCAGGGCCGCGCGCAACTCGGCGTGCGCCTCCGCGCCGCGCCGGAGCAGCTCCAACTGCGCCGCGCCTTCCTTTTCGGTGAGCCAGCAGGCGAACAGCTCCGCGACGCTCTTCTTCGGCAGCGTCTCGTCGGGCTCGATGTTCGTCCCCACGCCGCGTCCGTCGAGGGTCTCCGGCGGGAGCGCGCCGCGTTCGATCAGGCGCCGCTGCACGGCCTTCACGTCCACCGCGCGCACGCTGGTCTTTTCCCTCAGCGCCACGCCCGCCGCGACGGCCGCGGCCTCGCCCAGCGCCTGCATGTCGCGCTGCATGCGGAAGAGGTGGTGGGCGTCGTGCGTCATCCCCACCGCGCGGCAGGCGACGATCAGGTTCTCGACCCGCTTCGGCAGCATGCAGCGGTACGGCACGTCGTGGCACATCATGTGCCGCCAGTTGCTTGAGGACATCACCCACAGCGCCGCTTCGAGCGACTCGTTCTCGTAGTCGATGGCGTGGTTGTCGTAGTGCGCCTTGGCGCGCGCGATGGCGTCGGGAAAGCGCCGCTGCCGGCGCTGGTCGTCCAGTGTCACCACGTACTCGGCGTCGATGAAGCGGCTCTCGCGCAGGCCCAGGATCGGCGAGACGTAGATCATGCGCGTCTCGGCGTCGTAGGCTTCCTTCTTCAGATGGCTCCGCCCCTCGAACTGCGCGCGCGTCTGGTCGCGGGCGTTGGTGGGGTCCACGTAGCCGGCGTCGAAGTTGCGGAACCCGACCGTGTCGGTCTTGCGCACGTGGCCGGGGGCCAGGCTGTAGGGCTGCGGGGCGCGGTCGCCTTCGCGCCCGAAGAGGAACGGCGCGCCCGCCGCGGCGGCCACGTCGGCGTCGCCCGTCGCATCCACCACGACTTTGGCCTGGAGCCAGAACGGGCCGTCCGCGCCGTCCGCCGCCACGCCCGCGATCCGCGCGCCGTCCAGCACCGCGCCCGCGAAGAAGCAGCCGTAGAAGCAGCGCACGCCCGCCGCGTCGGCCAGCTCCTGCAATGCGAGCTTCTTCGCCTCCGCGCTGAAGCCCGAGACTTTCCCGCCGATGCGCTGGTTCCATTCGCTCGTGCGCCGGTCGATCTCGACCTGCACTCCGGTCTGGATCCCGTGGTAGTACGAGTGGATCCCGCCGCCGGTTCCGATCCCGCCCAGGAACCCCTGCGGTTCGAGCACCGCGACGCTCAGGCCTTCCTGCCCGGCCACGATCGCCGCGACCGCGCCGGCGGTCCCGCCGCCGACCACGACCGCGTCGAAGGCGCCCCGGCAGGGGAGTTCGGCCGGCAGCGGCTTCACGCGCCCCTGCGTCTCGACCTCGGGAAGGCGGTTGGTGCGGAGCTGGCGGTTCATCTCGGTTCCTCGTTCAAGGGTTTCAAGACGCGAAGCGGGGCGCGGCCTACCGCGCGGGCGAAAGCTGCGCGCCGGCCGGCTGCTTCAGCGCCGCCGACGCCGCTTCGACGCCAAGGCGCGCGCGCTCTTGCAGGGAAGGCTTCCGACCCAGCACGGCCGGGCCGGCCGCGTGGAACTTTTCAGGCAGGCTCTCGGGATCCAGCTTCGCCACGCGGAGCCGGAAGGTCTCGTGCGCGCTCAGCGAGAGGTTCGCCTGCGCGCAGCCGCCGCCCCGCGCGCGCAGCCCCTCGACCGCGCGGGCCACCGCGAAGCGCAGGTCGCTCTCCGCGCGCGCCGCCTCGGCGGGCTCGCGGACGAACGAGACGTGCGCCTCATGCGGCCAGAGCGTCGGGCGCACGACGACCTCGCGCAGCCCGTCCACCTCGATCCGTTCCGGCCCCGCCGGCGCCTCGACCGCGCAGACCAGCAGCGCGCGTCCCTGGGCGGCCTCCGTCGAACCCGTGAAGCGCGCCCCGGCCGCGCGGGCCAGCCGAGAATCTTCGGTCGCGTCCACGAGCGCCGGCGCCTGCACGGCCAGCGGACCGGACTTCGTCGTCAGCCGCACGATCCCGCGCGCGGCATCGACGCCGCTCGCGAAGGCCCGGAAGTGCACCCGCACGCCCGCGGCCTGGACCAAGTCGTCGAGCAATAGTTCCAGCCCGACCGGGTCGAGAATCCCATCGCGGTACGCGTTCTTCGGCGCCAGCGCGTCGAGCATCTTCCGCAGCACGGGCGGCGCGTCCTGATTCGGCGCGAGGAACAGCTCCAGGCCGTGCGGAACCTCCCAGCCCAGCGCGCCGCGCTCCTCGACCAGGATCGTCTCGGCGCCGGCCTCGGCCAGCGTCAGCGCCGCCGCGACCCCCGCCAGCCCGCCGCCCACGACGAGCGCCTCCCCGCGATCCAGCACGTCCAGGCCGTCGGTCATCGAGATCGAATCGCTCATGGCGGGAAGGCTCCTTAAAGGTAGGTCCGAATCCGTTAAGTCATTCAAGCACCAGCGCGTTCGTTTGGGTATGAACCCAGTCGCCGTGTTATCTGGACTTTCCCGCTATTCGTTAAATATTAGGAATCGGCCAACTCAGAACGCTTGGGTGGGGTAGGGTTAGAATCATGGTCGGTGACCGGACTTCAGCAAATAAAGCTGTCGGTTTGAAGTGGGACGCACGTGTGCAACTTTTTTGGGCGTCGTACAGAGTCGGCTGATTGCAGAGTCTGATTTCCAAACCAGGAGTCAGAGCCAAGATCGCTGCACCTTAGTGCATCTTTTTAAGCGCTCAGTCAGTCCAGGAGCGGAGCCCCGACCTCATGCGTCAAAGAACGGTGTAAGTTAAGAAGAATCAGAGCCTTCCCCAACTGACCCCCGGACGGCATCGGCGCGCCATGGCAGCCAGGTCCTCGACCAAGCAAGCTGGCCTCTTTTTCATTCTGGCCTTTGCCTGTCTGTTCGCCTTGGTCAGGGCGTTCTGGCCCGGTGAGCCGGCTGCGCCCGCCAAGGTCGCGCCCGAAGTGCACAAGTCCGGAGATGCGCGGCTGATCCTGGCCTGGGAAGCCGAAGCCGCGCTGAATGCCCAAGCCCCGTTCCGCGCTTCCCCCTTGACCGCCGTTTCGGGTTCGGGCGTCCTCGAGATCGAGATGGGCGCGGGCGAGCCTTCCAAGACCGCGCCGGCTCAGGCGCAGTACGAGATCGATCTCCCCGCCGCGGGAACGTACCGCCTCTGGGTGCGCGCTTGGTGGAGCGACGGCTGCGCGAACTCCGTCGGGGCATCCTTTGGTGACGGTCCGTCGCAGACGGTGGGGAACGACGGGACGTACCACGCCTGGCACTGGGTGCCCGGTCCGGCCGAGCCGCTCCCCGCCGGCCGGCAGCGCATCTCGCTCTGGCATCGCGAGGAAGGCATCCGCATCGACCAGTTGGCGCTGGGCGGCGAGGCGTACGTCCCCGAGGGCCTTCTCGCCACGCAGCCGCTCGAACCGAACCCCGCGAAGCCCGAACCGCCCCAGGTCGCGGAGGCTCCGCGGCCCGAACTGGAGCGGGAGCCGGCGGCGGTCGCACCGGAAACGCCCGCCGCGGCGCCGAAGCCCGAGCCGCCGCCCCAGCGCCCGTTCCGCGCAGGCATCGCCGGCTCGTACCGCGACGGCTTCGAAGGGCACCTCGTCGCGCTGGGCATCCCCTACGTCCGCCTGCGCGAGCACGAACTGGGCGACCTCGAGGCGCTCAAGAACATCGACCTGCTGATCGTTTCCGACCCGCGCTGCGAGGAGAACCGTTTCTGGCGCGCGCTCCAGGCCTACGTCGAGGGCGGAGGAACGGCGATCGTCGAGGTCCCGCCCTTCGACGGGCGCCGCCGCCCCAACCCGGATCCCGAGAACCTGCTCCTCAAGCGCGGGCGCTTCGATCAGTACGTCAAGCAGAGCATTCTCATCGCCGACGACTCGCGGTTTTTCCGGGGCGTGCCGAAGGAGCGCGCCTACCACGAGGACGTCCCCGCGTACTGGCTTCCGTACGTGACCGACGTGCCCGGCGCGAAGCTCTACGGGGTCGTGGCCGCGGGGCGCTCCGAACGGCGCATCGGCGGCGCGCTGCTCGTACGCGAACTGGGCCAGGGCCGGCTCTACCACTTGGCGCTGCCGGCGGCCTTCGCGGCGATGTGGCGGGAGCGGCAGGTCGACCCGTACGTGGTCAACATCCTGCGCGACGCGATCGGGGGAGCGTGTACGCTTTGCGTATGAAGGATTCGAGTATGCGCCGCGCGCCGCGCCGAAGGTCCTGGCCGGCGACGACTTCATGCGCGAGCCCGGGCAGGCCGGGGGCTGGAAGGTGCTCGCCGGGTCGTTCGGGCTCACCGGCGAAGCCGGCGGGGGCGAGACCGCCTTCGCCGTGCGCGGGCTGGGGCCGGGCGGCTGGGCGCGCACGGGACGCGAGGACTGGGCCGCCTACCGGCCCATGGTCTCGCTGAAGCTCGAACGCGGCGAGGCGGGGCTTTGGGCGCAGGCGGCCGACGGCGGGAAACTCGCCCTGACCCTAGGCGCAGGCGAAGGCGAAGGCGCGAAGCTGACCCTCGCGCTGCACTACCCGGACAAGACGCGCACGCTCGCCAGCGCCGGAATCCCGCGCGGGGACGGCTGGCGCCGGCTGGCCTTCTTCGCCCACGGCGGCAAGACCCTCGCTTACCTCGACGGCGCGAAGGTCCTGGAGGTCGCCGACGCGCCCGAAGTCCGCGGCGCCTGCGGCCTCTGCGTCCTTGACGGCGCGGCGCTCTTCGACGACTTCCACGCCGTGGACGCGGCGGCCCTGGAGCCCGGGCGCGACGTGGCGCCGGGCGAGGAGTCCTCCGCGGGCTGCCTCGAGCGCTACCGCCAGCGCTGCTTCGAGAAGCTCAGCGTCTACGCCCCGCAATGGTTTCTCCCGCCGGACCCGGACGATCCCGCGCGCCTGCGCATTCCGCTCCCGCTCTTCGCCGGCGGCGAACTGGCCGTGGACGGCGGCGCGCCGGTCGCGTTGTCCGCGAGCCCAGAGCCGCTCGTGACGGCCTTCCCCGAAGGCCGCGCGCCGGCCTTCGACCTCCAACTGCGCGCCCCCGGTTGGCGCGATTACCACTTCGCCGGGCGCGTCACCGACTGGTACGCCTCCAGCGGCGAGTGGAAGCAGGTCAACCGCTGGTCGTGCAGCCCGACCTACCTGTGGTACGGCGGCGAGTCGAACCGCGACGCCGTGCTCTGGCACAAGCGCGAGGTGGACGGGCCGGTGGCCGTCGAAGCCCTGATGGCGCCGCGCGCCGACCGCCGCTACGGCGAGGAAGAAGGCCGCGACCTGAACCTGGTCCTGCACGGCAACGGGGAAGACCTGAACGACGGCTATCTGGTCACGGTCGCCGGGGAGGGCCTGGGGTGCCGGCTGCTGCGGGACGGGAAGGTGCTGGCCGAGTCCAGGCTCGACGGCCTGCCCGCCGGCCACGCGCTGCATCACGCCTGGTTCAGCGTCGGGGCGAGCGTGGTGGACGGCAAGGTCCGCTGCTACTTCGACCGGCGGCTGGCGCTGGAGTACGACGACCCGCGGCCCTTGAACAAGGGGCAGGTGGGGGTCTGGACCGTCCGCAACAAGCTCTCCCTCGCCCGCGCGACCGTCGCGACGAAGGACTGATCACAGCCCCTTCTTCAGGATCATGATCTTCTGCCAGATCTTCCGCTCCAGCCCCGTCGTGAGCTGTTCGAGGTCGTTGACCACCTCCGCGCTCACCGGATCCTCGAAGCGCTGCACGTACAGGAAGCCGACCTTGCCGGTCAGCGCGAGCAGTTCGGAGCAGTAATCCAGGTAGCGCCCGAGTTCGAACTCGTTGAGCGCCATCTCGGGGCTGTGCTCGGTGCGCGAATCCGGGAAGGCGAGGCGGTGGGGATCCTTGCGGAGCTGGTGCGCATCGATCACGTGGGCGAGGGAGGTCAGGCAGTTGACGGCGGCGATGATCTTCTTGCGCTTGGCGCGCGTTTCCATGGAGACCAGGAAGACCAGCGCCGCGCCCATCAGGACCAGCTCGTTGATCGCGGCCTCCGACATCTGCACCAGGTCCGCGACGGTGAGGTGCTTGAAGTCGATCTCCAGTTGGCGCACGGCGAAGACGAGCGCGGTCGTGGCGGCGGCCACGAAGGCGCCGCACGCCACGCGCCAGGCGTAGCGCGGCCGCTCGATCTCCGCGATGGTCCGCTCGGTCTCCTGCGAGATCCTCAACAGTTCGGCCGCGACCTGCCCCAGCCCCGAGCCCGGAAAGCGCTCGTCGATGCGCAGGCAGAGCGTCTCGATGGTCTGCGTGACCTTCCTGACGTCCAGCAGGTAGGCCGGACCGGGGGGCGGCGCGGGCGGGTGCATGGGCCGCGGGCGCTCCCCGCTCAGCCGCTCCGGTTCCGCTCGCGCCGCTTCTTGAGCAGCTTGTACTCGTCCTCCAGCGCGCCGAGCTTGCGGCGCAGCAGGAAGCGCGCGGCGGCGCCGATCTTGGAGATGAACAGGACGCCGTCGAGGTGGTCGTACTCGTGCTGGACCACGCGCGCGGGCAGGTCTGCGAGCGTCAGCTCGAACGGCGCGCCGCGGACGTCGCGGGCGTTGAGCTTGAGCTTCGTCGCGCGCTTGACCTTGGCCCGGACCTCGGGGATCGAGAGGCAGCCTTCCTCGGACTCCTCCGCGCCTTCCAATTCGCTCAGTTCGGGGTTGAAGACGGCCAGCGCCGGGCCGCCTTCCTCGCCGACCTGCATCACGAAGAGGCGCAGCCCGATGCCCACTTGCGGCGCGGCCAGCCCGATCCCGTCGGCGTCGCGCATCGTGGCCTTCATCCGTTCGAGCAGCCGCGCGAGGTCGTGGCCCTCGGCCTGCCCGGCGGCGAACTCCTCGTCGCTCAGCGGCCGCGCCTTCTGGTTCAGGAACGGATCGGGGTACAGGACGATGGGCAGCAGATCGGAATCGGGCATCGGATCAGGCCAGGTCTTCCAGCCGCAGGCTCAGGTGCGTCTCTTCCTTGGGCGCGCTGAGGCAGACGCTGGTCCGCGTCGAGACCACGCCGTCCAGCGGGCGCAGGTCGTTGGTGATCAGCGCCTCCAGGTCCGAGGTGCTGCGCGTGCGGACCTTCAGCAGGTAGTCCATGTCGCCGGTGACGTGGTGGCACTCCATCACGTCGTCGAGTTCCTGGATCCGCTCCAGGAACGGCTTGGCGTGGATCGGCTTGTCCAGGCTGATCGCGATGAACGCGGTGATCGGGCGGTTCACCTTGGAGGCGCTCAGGAGCGCCACGTAGCGTTTGATGACGTTGTGGTGTTCCAGCTTCTTGACCCGCTCCCCGACCGACGGCGCGGAGAGCCCCACGGTCTTGGCGATCTCGGAATGGCTGGCGCGTCCGTCGTGCTGGAGGATTTCAAGAATCTTCAGGTCGATGGCGTCCATGCGTACTCCAGGGGGAGGGTGGGGGCTGTCGGGCCTTAAAAGCCAAATGGCGGGGGTGAGGATTCCCGGGGGCAAAAATGCTGGCCCGCATTCGCCCCAAGGCTCGCTTTGTAAGGCGATCGGCGATTACCGTCAAGCCTTCTTTGGCGGGCGGCCATCCAGGGAATGCCGTAACCTAAGATTCTTAGGTCCAATCTTCAGGTCCGCCATGGCGCGCAGCGGTCCTTTTTGGTTGAATGAGGTGCGCCGGGCCGCGTCAAAGAGTAGAGTGGAAGTACGTGAACGTACATTTTGGCGAGGGTTCCATCCATGCGTATCGCACTCCTGTTCCTGCTGGCCGCCCTGCTTGGCGGGATCGCCTCCTTGCGCGCCTCCGAGGGCGTTCAGGAAGTCGTTCAATTGACCCAGGCCGGGGTCGCGGAAGACGTCCTGCTCGCCTGGGTCGAAACTTCCCAGACGAGCTTCGATCTCAGCTTCGAAGAGATCCTCTACCTCAACGACGTGGGCGTGCCCTCGAAGGTGATCGCGGCGATGGTGCGCAAGAGCCCGCCGGCTCCGGCGCCGCAGCCGCTTCCCGAAGCCGCGCCGCCGGCGACGGAGGAGTTCCCCGCCTACGCGGACGACGCCGAAGCCCTGCCCACCTACACCTTCGAAGAGGACGAGCCGGACGAGTTCATCTACCCCGAGGACCGGCCCGTCGAGCGAGTCGTGGAGCGCGAGGTGATCTACGAGCCCGTCGCGTACGAATCCCCCGTGGTGCTGGCGCCGCCGGCCGAACGGCTGGGCGTGAGCTTCTTCTACGACTCGCTTTCGCCGTACGGTTCCTGGATCGCCACGCCCGATTACGGCTGGATCTGGCGTCCGACGGTGGGCGTCAGCGATCCGTTCTGGCGCCCCTATTGCCACGGCGGGCGCTGGATCTGGACCGATCATGGCTGGTACTGGCATTCCAGCTACGCCTGGGGTTGGGCGCCGTTCCATTACGGCCGCTGGGTCTACTCGCCGCGCCACCGCTGGTGCTGGGTGCCCGGCACGGCCTGGGCGCCGGCGTGGGTGGACTGGCGCTACGACAACGACCACTACGGCTGGGCCCCGCTGCCGCCGCATACGCACTACCGGAGCGGGATCGGCTTCACCTTCCACGGCAAGAACGTGGACTTCAGCTTCAACTTCGGGCTGGGCCATGAGCACTACACGTTCGTGCCCTGCCACGACTTCCTGGGCCACAACCTGAATGTCGTGTACGTCCGCGACACGCGGGTGATCTACAAGCGCGCGCAGCCGGTCCGCTCGCCCTATGTCTTCGAGAATCGCCGGCTGGTGAACCGCGGCTTCGGGCGCGAGTCCGTCTCCCAGCGCACCCAGGTCGAAGTCCGCACGCTCCAGGTCGCCGACCAGCGGGTCGTCGCCGGACAGCCCGTCCCGCGCACCGTCGCCCAGGACGACCGCATCGTCGCCTTCCGCCCGCGCATCGCCAACCGGGTCAGCGAGAGCCCCCGCGAGGCGATCGAGCGGCGCAAGGCCACCGTCGAGCGCGTCGAGACGCTGCGCCAGGAGCGGGTCAAGACCCTCGCTACGCAGATGGACGCCGACGCCGCGCGTCGCAAGGCCGAAGAGGAGTCGCGCGCACGGCGCGTGGAGGACTACCGCCAGGCCCAGACGCAGGTGCTCGCGAGCCGCCAGCAGGACCAGGACGCGCGCCGCGCCGACTGGACGGCCCAGGAGGCCCGCCGCAAGCAGACCGAAGAGGACGCCCAGCGCAGCCGCGACGCATACCAGAAGGCCCTCGCCGAGAAGCAGCAGGCGCGCACCGACGAGCAGAAGAAGCAGGCCGAGGAGCAGGCGCGCCAGCGCAAGGAGGCCCTGGACCGCGCCGAAGCCGCCCGCAAGCAGGCCGAAGAAGAGACGCGCCGGAAGCAGAAGGAAAGCGCCGAGCGCGAAGAGGCCCGCCGCAAGGCCGCCGACGAACAGGCCCGCAAACAGCGCGAGGAACTGGACGCCCGCCGCAAGGCCGCCGAGGAACTCGTCCAGAAGCGCCCCCGCGTTCCCGTCGCCGAACCGGCGAAGCCCGAGACGGCCGAAGGCGCCGAAACCCCGCGCCCGGTTCCCGGCGAGGGCCGCCGCCCCGAGGTGGACGACAACCGCTGGCGCGCGGAGCGCCAGAAGGCCGAGGAAGAAGCTCGTCGCAAGGCCGCCGAAGAAGCCGCGCGCAACCAGGCCGGCGAGGAGCGCCGGAAGAACGAGCAGGACGCGCGCGAGAAGGCCGACGCCGAGGCGCGGCGGAAGGCCGCCGAAGAGGCCCAGCGCCGCCGCCAGGAGCAGGAAGCCGCGGAGCGCAAGGCGCAGGACGACGCCGCGCGACGCCAGGAAGCCGCGCGCGAGAAGGCCGCCGAAGAGCAGCGCCATACGGGAGACGATGCGCGACGCAAGGCCGCGGAAGAGTCCGCTCGCCGCAAGCAGGAGCAGCAGGAGGAGGCGAAGCGCAAGGCCTTGGAGGACGAAGCCCGGCAGCGCGCCAAGCAGGATGAAGCCGCGCGGAAAGCGCAGGAAGATGCGGTCCGCAAGGCCCAGGAGGCAGCCGCGAAGAAGGCCCAGGAAGAAGCCGCTCGCCGCCAGCAGGCCCTGGACGAGGCGCGCAAGCAGCAGGCCGTCGAGGAGAACCGGCGCCGCGCGCAGGAAGAGGCCGCGCGGAAGGTTCAAGAGGATGCGGCGCGCAAAGCCCAGGAAGAAGCCGCTCGCCGCCAGCAGGCCCTGGACGAGGCGCGCAAGCAGCAGGCCGTCGAGGAGAACCGGCGCCGCGTGCAGGAAGAGGCCGCGCGGAAGGCTCAGGAGGATGCGGCGCGCAAAGCCCAGGAAGACGCGACTCGCCGGCAACAGGCGCTTGAAGATGCGCGCCAACGCGCACAGCAGGATGCGGCCCGGAAAGCGCTGGAAGACGCGGCCCGCAAGGCTCAGGAGGACGCCGCGCGCCGGCAGCAGGCCCTGGAAGAAGCCCGCCAGCGCGCGCTACAGGACACGGCGCGGAAGGCTCAGGAAGATGCGGCCCGCAAAGCCCAGGAGGACGCGGCGCGACGGCAACAGGCGCTCGAAGAGGCCAACCGGCGCCGACAGGAAGCGGCCGAGGAAGCGCGCCGGCAGCGCGAGGCCCGCCGCGTGCAGCCTAAGACCGAAGAAGGAACCCAGCCGTCGCCGGCCAAGGAAGAGCCGGCCCGCAGGCGCAGGCGCTGACCCGGATTCGTCGGTCCAAGTAGCAAGGCGCGGAGCGGGCGGGGTGAACGCGAAGGTTTGAACGGCCGAGGGCGCGGGGCGGCGAGCCGCCGCGCCCTCGGTTCGTTTCGGGGCTACTTCACTTCAAGCAGTTCGACTTCGAAGATCAGCGTGGAGTTCGGCGGGATGGCCGGCGGGCTGCCGCGCTCGCCGTAGGCCAGTTCCGAGGGGATCCAGAAGCGGCACTTGCCGCCGGCCTTCATGAGCTGCAGTCCTTCGGTCCAACCCGGGATCACGCCGTTGAGCCGGAATTCGATCGGCTCCCCGCGGTCGTAGCTGCTGTCGAAGACCTTGCCGTTGAGCAGCGTGCCCTTGTAGTGGGTCTTGACGGTGCTCTCGGCGGTCGGAGCGGCGCCGTCGCCTTCCTTCAGCGACTGGTATTGCAGCCCGCTCTCGGTGACCTTGACGCCTTCCTTCTTGCCGTTCTCCTCGAGGAACTTCTTGCCTTCCTCGGTGGCGTGCTTGGCCTTCTCGGCCATCTTCTGCTGGAGTTCCTGTCGAAAGGCCATCATCACCTGCTGCAACTCTTCGTCGGTGAGCGCCTGGGGCTTGTCGTCCATGGCGTCCCGCATGCCCTGCATGACGCGCTTGATGTCGAACTCCACGCCGTCGCGCTTGAATTGCCGCCCGAGGTTGAGCCCCACGGCGTAACTGGCCTTTTCGATGACCGAGGCCATGGGCGCGTCCTGCGCGGCCGGCTCCGGTTTGGGCTCCTCTGTGGCACGCAGGGACAGGGGCGCGAGGCCCGCCAACGCCGCGGAGAGGGCTAAAGTCACGACACGCATGAATCGCTCCTTGAGGTGTGGGGGTGCGAGGCTGAAGAGGAGGGGTCCCGCCTGGCAAGGGATGGGCGCTTCCTGTCGCCCGGAACAGTCTAGCGGCGCCGAATGTGCTCGTCTATGTGCTTGAGCGCGGCCTCCAGGACGGCGGTGCTCGCCTTGAGCCCGCCGGCGGTGAGTTCGCCCTTCTCGATCAAGGCGGCGTTGTCCTTCACGGCGAAGCTCCCGTCGATCCAGGGCGCGCCGGCTTCCTCGAGCGCGCGGGCGATGCGCCCGACCAGCTCGTCATGCTGCCGCTTGGCGCCGGCGTCGGAGCCTGGCGGGAGCGCCGGGAGCACCCAGATGGGCACCACGCCGGCCTTCAGGCAGCGCTGGCTGACGATCTTGGCGTCGAGGGCGGGGATCAGCCCGCCGCCGGCCTTCCAGGCCCGGGTCGTCGGCGCGATCAGGACCGTCTCGCTCTGCGTCTTGGCCAGGACGTACGGCAGGAGCGCGCGCAGGTCCTTCATGTCGTCGAGCGCGAGCTTGCCGGGGAGTTCGCCCTTGGTGACGGTCAGGCGCCCGGCGGCGGCCTGGACGGCGGCCGGGAACTCCGCGGCGTGGGGGCCGAATGCCAGCGGGAGCAGCGTGCGCGCCTGGGGCCGCCCGAGGGGCCGGCGCATGGCCTCCTTGGCGTTCTCGATCATGGCCGTGGTGACGGCGAAGCCGTCCACGTCCGGCGCGGCTTCGCGCTTGGCGCGCTTGATCTCCTGCGCCAGCGCCATGGGCCAGAGCTGCTCGGCGGGCTGCATCACCGTCAGGATGAAGTCGTCGATCCGGACGTCGGGCGTGCCGGCCGACCCGTAGACGAAGATCTTGAGCTGCGCGAGCTTGAAGTCGTTGGGCATCCGCGAGGCGCCCGAGCGCGCCTGCCCCATCGCCGTCGTCACGTCGAACCACTTCTCTTCCGAGGTCTGGTTGTAGCGGACCGAGTAGCCCTTCGCGCCGTCGTTGAACTCCACGTTGATGTGGCTGAGCCCCTTGCCGTAGACGCGGAAGCCCACGAAGACCTGGTTGATGTTCAGCGCGCCGGGCAGCTTGTACTTGCCTACGTCGGCGGTCCAGGTCCAGGCGATCTTGTCGTCCCAGCTCGACTTGACCAGCTTGCGGCCCTTGGTGTTGGGGCGGACGCCCAGGCCCGGCTCGTTCGTCCCGCCGCGCCAGGGCTTGCCTTCGTCCTCGAAGCTGTCGAACCACAGGATCGGGCTCTGCGCCTGCGCCTGGACCCGCGGCGGCATCCAGGCGGCCAGCGCCAGGAGCGCGAGCGACAGGCGGGGGCGGAACGCGGCGTTCATGCGTACGTCTCCTCGCGGCGCGCGCCGCTTACTCTTCCTCTTCTTCCGCCGTCTTCGCGGCGGTCTTGCCGGTGACCGCGCCGGATTCGGCGTCGCCGCCCAGGCCCAGGACGTAACGCGAGGCGAGCTGGAGCATCTGCTCGGCGCGCTTGTCCAGCGCCTCGCCTCGCGCGTCGAGCGCCGGCAGCTTCGATTCCTGAACCGCGCCCAGCAGCGAGGAGCGCAGCGGATCGTCGTCCTTCGCCGCGTCCGGCACCACCACGACCGGGACCGCGCCGAAGAGGCCGCAGAGCACCGCGACGTCGGTCCAGTCGGCCTTGATCGACTCGGGGACCTCGCGCATCGCGCCGGGCTGGAGCAGCACGAAGGCGGGCTTCTCCTTCAGCAGCACGTCCGGAAGTTCGCGCAGCAGCGCCAGCGCGTCGGCGTCGTGGCCCAGCACCGCGGGGGGACCCTTGGCGTACTGGTATCCGGGCGGCGGGAGGGGCAGTTTCTCGCTCACGCTCCCCACCCACAACACCTTGCCGGCGGCCGCGTCCTTGACCGGGCTCTTCCTGAGCGTCCCGCGGACGTTCACGGCGACATCGGGCGCGAAGTAGAGGCCCGTGGCCTGCAACTCGCGGGCGGGGGCTTTCTGCGCCAGTTCGTCGGCGTTGAGCGGGCGCGGCTTGACGCCGCCTTCGGCCTGCGGCTCGGGCGGCGGATCGGCGCCCGGTTCCAGTTCGAGCACCAGGTCGTCGTACCAGACCTCGGCGGCGCGGCGGTCGATGCGCACCCAGAGCGTCAGGTTCTGGATGTCGGCGGGAACGGTGGCCGTGCCCGAGAGCGTCTGCCACTCGGCCGTCTCCGGCTTGGGGTAGGGCGGCCCCCAGTACCAGGTCTTCTCTTCGGTCTGTTTGCCGGCGAAGACGACGCGCGGGCGCTCCCAGGTCTTCTCGGCGTTGGGCTCGTACTTGCCCGGGAAGAGCGCCTTGAAGGTGAAGCGGATCGGCTTGCCCGCGTAAGCCTTGGGATCCAGCGTGTACTGCAGGCCGGGGATCAGGCCGTCCTTGGCCGCCTTCAGATGCAGCGTCTTGCCACGCTGCCCCTGCTCGGCGATCTCGATGACGGCGTCCTTGTCCTTCCCGTTCACCGCGAGGTTCGCGGGGAGCCGTTCGAGGTCCATCTTCTCGAAGGCTTCCTGGATCGGGACGGAGCCCGCGCGCGCGCCGCCATGGGCGAGCAACGCGGCCAGGAGCGGCATCACGGCCAGTGCGGCGAGCGGCGCGCGGGAGCGCGCGGCTCCGATCGGGAACGTCATCGCATCCTCCCTGAAGCTTCACCGATGAAAGTCATAGGACGGCGGCGCGGCTCGACGTACCGGGTAAGTGTACCGGAAATCCGCCCCCATGCACACCCATGTTGGCGCCGGCCCGCCGGATGCCATCAGGCACGACGATCCGGGAGGCCTGAGGCTTCAACGCTTCCGGGCGCTTCCTCGGGGGCGCGCCTCGGCGCGCGGGCCTCGACGAACCAATCCCACATCGGCGCATGGCCGGGGAAGGGCTCGTGCCCGCCCACGGCGTCCCAAGGGTAACGCACCTTCGCCAGCCGCGCGGCGCGGAAGCCGGCGCGCTTGAGGCGGCGGTAGAGTTCAAAGTCGTAATAGAGCTTCTGCGCGCCGTCGCAGTCCGTGAAGACCGCGGAGAGGAAACTGTACTTGCGCCGCTCGAACCTGCGGTGCGCCGCGCGGAGCGCGCGGGTCTCCGAGCCCGTCCGCGCCAGCTCGCGGTCGAAGAGCAGGTGCCCGTGGTAGAGGACCGACTCCATCGAGGGGAAGATGCCGAAGAAGCGCCCGCCTGGGCGCAGCACGCGGCGGATCTCGCGGAGCATCCGGTCCACCTGCCGGCTGTGGGGGGAGAGCACCGAGTTGACCGCGACGGCGACGTCGAGCCGGCCGTGCAGCGGCTTGAGGTTCAGCATGCTCAGGCGCTTGTAGCGCACGTTCGGGGCGGGCCGCTTCGCCCGAGCCTGCCGCAGCATCCCCGCCGAGAAGTCCACCGCCCAGACCCCGCGGAAACGCGCGGCCAGGAACGGGAGCAGATTGCCGATCCCGCAGCCCAGGTCGCCCGCCACCAGCCGCTCGCGGCGCTTGAGCCCGTCCAGGCGCCCGAAGAGCGGATTGGCCACGCCTTTCTGAAAGGGACTGATCACCTCATCGAAGTACGTCGGGGCGATGGCGTCCCAGGCTTTTGCGTCCATGGCTCCACCTCCGGCTCGGTTGCGACTCGCGATCGAATCGGGGGAATAGAGGGGAGTATAGCGTTTTTTCGCAGGCTCCGCGAAAAATATGCGGCCGGTCGCTCAGACGAGGCCCCAGCGTTTGCGCAAGAGCCACTCGCTGAGCAGCAGCCCCACGAAAGCCATGAAGACGCTCCAATGGTTCCACAGCTCCGAAGCCTCGCGCACGGTTTTCGCGTAACCCGCCGGGGCTTGCAGGAGTTTCTTGAACGCCTGGCCGCCCTGCGCGGCATCGAAGTATTGCCCGCCGGAGAGTTCGGCGAGCTGGCGCAGCAGGCGCAGGTCGGCGCGCGGATTGTCGTTCTCGACGTCGTACACCTCGACCTGGAACGAGAGTTCGTCCTTGGCGAGCACGCCGCCGGCGAGATCCTGCAACTCGACGCGGTAGGTGTAGGAGCCCGGCGCGGGCGGGCTGCTGCGGGCGCGGAAGTCCCCGGCGCCGCGGCCCAGCTCCCACGTCCGCTTGCGTTCGCCGCCGGACTCCAGGGTCGCGACGACTTTGGCGTCGTCGAGCTTGCCCTTCAGCGCGGCGGTTTCCTGGACGTGCGCGACCAGTTCGACCTCTTCGCCCAGCAGGTACTGCAAGCGGTCGCTCTCGACGAAGACGGCCTTGTCGGCGTCGCGGTAGTCGCTGCGCGAGAGCCATGTCGCCAGGCCGCGCCAGAAACGGCGGTGCGCGTCGGTCTGCCCGGCCTTGAGCATCCATTGCCAGGTCGCGTCGCCGGTGAAGACCGCGCTGCGCCCCTTGCCGTATTCCTGGACTGCCAGCAGGGTCTTCTCCTCGGCGCGCAGCAGCACCTTGGCCGCCGGTTTGACGCCGCCGATGCCGCTGACGCCCGGCAGCGGGGGGAGTTTGCCCCAGAGTTCGCGCGAGGCCGCGGGATCCTCGGCGAGGCGCAGGGCGGGGTGGTCCTGCCCGTCGGGGGTCACGGAGATTCGGAGCGGCCCGTCGAATCCTCCGTCGGTCCAATTCATCTCCACGGGCAGCACGCTCGCCAGAGGCGTGCGGTGCCAGCTTCCCGGCCCCAGGTTCTGCACGCCGCCCAGCATCAGGACCGAGCCGCCGTTCTCCACGAACCGGGCCAGCCGGCTCAAGGCGCCGCTGGAGAAGCGCTTCGCCGGAAGGTCGCCCAGGATGACCAGCCGCAGCTCGGACCAGTCCTCGTCGCGCTTGGGCAAGAGGAGGTCCGCGTCGCCCTCCCGCGCCGCGAAGGCGTTGAGCGCGTGCAGGCTCACGTTCGGCGCGGTCTCCAGGGCCGAGCGGAGCGCGCCGAACTCCTTGCGGATCGTCCCTTCCACGTACCAGATTCCCAGCCGCGTGCGGTAGACGCGGAAGTACGCGAGGCGCTGGTTGTTGTTGACGTTGGCCTCGCCCGGAAGCACGGGGAGCGCGGCGACGACCCGGTGCATGCCCAGCGCGGTGGGCCGGTAAGGCACCTCCACGCGCTCCAGGTGCTTCCCCTCGGGCAGGTTCAGCTCCTCTTCGGCGATCTGCTCGTCGTCGACCTTGACCGTGAGTTTGACCCGTTCGGGCTTGGGAAGCTGCGACTCGATTTCCAGGTGCATGAGCATCTGGCTGCGGACGAAAGCGCGCTCGGGCACTTCCAGGAGCTTGACCTGGAGTTCGCGGTAGTCGGCGGGCGGCGTCTCCGCCCCGACGCCGACGGCATAGACGGGCACGTGGCGGCCGGGGGCCTTGAGCGCCTTCGCGAAGGGCGCCGGATCGCGCGGCACGTTCTGGCGGCCGTCGCCGATCAGGAGCACCCCCGCGCACGGCGCGCCGCCGGAGTCGACGCCCACCCGCTCGAGCAGCCCGGCCAAGTCGGTGGCTCGGCCGTCGGCGCGAAAGGCCGACTGGGAGGCCTCCTCCCCCGGGAGCCGCGAGGTTTCGCTTGGCGCCGCGTCGAAGCGGAAGCGGCGAATCTCGAAGTTCCTGCTCAACTCGGCCAGTTCCGCCTGATGCTCTGCCAGAAGCCGTCCCGCGAACTCCCAGCGCGTCGCCTGGCCCGGCGCGTCCCGCAGGTTCATGCTGCTGGAGCTGTCCACGGCCAGGAAGCACAAGCCGCGCTCCCGGAACGTGGTCGCCTGCACGACGACCGGGCGCGAGAGGCAAAGCAGGATCACACCCGCCGCCGCCGCGCGAAGGCTCCATAAAAGGAGGCACCGGGGCGCGTTCAGCGGGCGCGTGCTCCGGGCGTAGCTGCGCATGGCCCCGAAGACCGCCAGGCCCAGGAGCAGCAGGAGCAGATACCACGGCACGAACGGGTCGAAAGTGAGCTCTGGGGGGCCCCCGGATTCGGTGGCGACGCTGGAGGATTGGGAGGTTCGTTCCATTGGGCTTGGCGTTGAGCGGTCCCGTTTTGCATTGCCGGCCGGCAGGGCTCGTCACGGAGCCCGGCTTGTTCTTGTTATCCATCTACTCGACGGAGTTTATCCCAACGGCGTGCCTGAAAAACGTGCAAAGATCGAGGAAGTTTGCACTTGAATGGATGTGACACTCGATAAACTTTTTGTCGGGATTTTACACCATGTGCCTATTACCGTGTGCTGATATGACCGCTCGGAATGTAAACTCGCGATGACCAGGCGAACCACAAGCTGGAAATTGACTGCGCTTTGTGTGTTGTGCCTGGGCGCATCGCATGCTGAAGTCAGCATGCAGCCTATCTTCTCCGACAACATGGTCTTGCAGCGCAACGCGCCTGTCCCGATCTACGGGGAGGCCGAGACCGGTACGGTCGTCACCGTACAGTTTAATGGGCAGGTGCTGAACGTCACAGCCGACGCGGAGTTCCGCTGGCGCGTGGACCTTGCGCCCATGGCCGCCGGGGGCCCCTTCGAACTGGTCGTAACCTGCGACGAGAACGCGTTGACGTTCCACAACGTGATGGTGGGAGAGGTCTGGATCGCCGTGGGCGCGTCGAACATGGCGCGCGGCCCGGCCGGGTTGCGCGAGGACCTGGACCTGCTCCGAAATAACGATTTCCCGGCGATCCGGTTCTTCGACTTGCGCGGCGGCAGTTCACTGATCGCCGGCACGCAGTATCGCGGCGCCTGGACCGTAGCGGATCGGCGCGCGGTGCGCCGGATGTCGGGGATCGCATTCTGGTTCGCGTACGACCTGCACGTGGCTACGGGCGTGCCCGTGGGTGTGGTGGTGGCGGTGGCGGGCGGCGGGAGCGATCATTGGGCCGCACGGCTGGAATTGACGCTTGATCCCAAACTCGAAACGTATTTGGCTCGCGGCGACGGCCGGTACGAGAGTGCGTTGGCCCAGAAGCAGGCTTACGAGGCGGCCCTGGCCGCCTGGCGGACCGCGTACTTGCAGGCCAAGAGCGACGGCAGCCGCCTGCCCCGTAAACCGCGCGAACCGCGTTTCGGCGGCGGCGGGGCCACCTCCCATTTCTACGGCAAGATCGCTCCGCTGATCCCGTACCGCGTCGGCGGCGTGATCTGGTACATCGGGATTTACGACATCGGCGACAGCGAGCGCATGCGCCTCCTGGTGCCCGCGATCGCGCGGGGCTGGCGGCGCGAATGGGGCCAGGACATCACCTTCTGCATGACCGAGATGGTCCGCCTGGGCGGGTTCACGTCGAACCCGGCGTCCGACGGCCCGCGCAACCTGGCGCGCAACCGGGAAGCCCACGCCGCGGTGCTCCAGGAGCCGCTTTCGGCGGTGCTCTCGACGGTGGACATCAGCAGCGGCGGCGTGCACTTCAACAATCGGCACGCGGTGGGCAGCCGCGCGGCGTTGGCGGCGCGGGCGCTCCATTTCGGCGAGGCCATCGAGTATCTGGGTCCGATCTTCGACGGCATGACGGTCGCGGGGAACGAGGCCACGCTGAGCTTCACCCATCTGGGCGGCGGCCTGACGCTCTCCGACAGCGGCCCGCCGCGCGGCTTCGCCGTCGCCGGCGCCGACGGGGTTTTCCGGCCGGCCGAGGCGCGGATCGAGGGCGATACGGTGGTGGTCAGTTCACCCGAGGTGGCCGTACCGGTGCACGTCCGTTACGCCTTCGTGGACGGGCCGAACGTGAACCTCTTCAGCGCCGCGGGCCTGCCGATGGTGGGGTTCCGCACCGACAACTTCGGCGTGAAGGGTCTGAGCTACTACCCATAAGCATCTCGTTCAGTTCTTCGCGCGCAGCGCCTGCAGCTTCGACTCCAACAGCGGCCGGAGCACCTGCGGGTTGCCCTGGCCCTTCAGGGCCTTCATGCAGCGCCCAAAAAGCGCGTTGACGACCGCGTCCTTGCCCGCGACGTAATCGGCGACCAGCTTCTGTTCGGCCTTCAGGACCTCGGCGACGGCCCGTTCAATCGCGCCGGTATCGGAGACCTGGGCGAGGCCCTGTTCCTGGACGATGGCCGCGGCGTGCTTCGCGCCTTTGGCGTCCAGCATCGCGGGGAAGACCTTCTCCTTGGCGGTGGCGCGGTTGAGCGCGCCCTGCTCGACGAGCTTGAGCAGTTCGGCGCACTGGCCTGGCGTGACGCCGCAGGCGTCGAGCGATACTCCGCGCTCCTTCAGTACGCCCTGGCTGTCGCTGATCACCCAGTTCGCCGCCGGCTTCGGCTCGATGCCGGCCTTGACGAGGGCGTCGAAGTAGGCGCCTTGCGCGCGGTAGTCGACGAGCGTGCGCGCGTCTTTCTCGGGGAGCCCCATCCGCTTCGTGTAGCGCTCGAAGCGCGCCTCGGGGAGTTCCTCGATGGTCGCGCGGACGCGCTCGATCTGCGCCTCGCTCAGCGTGACCGGCGGCAGGTCGGGCTCGGGGAAGTAGCGATAGTCGCTGGCTTCCTCTTTCGTACGCATGGTGCGGATCTCGCCGGTCTGCCCGTTGAAGAGGCGCGTGGACTGCACGACCTTGCCGCCTTCGGCGTAGATGCGCTTCTGGTCCTCGACCTCCTGGACGATCGCCTGCTCCACGAAGCGGAAGCTGTTCATGTTCTTGATCTCGCGGCGCGTGTTGAAAGCCTGCTGGCCGCGGGGGCGGATCGAGACGTTGGCGTCGCAGCGCAGCGAGCCCTCCTGCATGTTGCAGTCGCAGACGTCGAGATACTCGAGGATCCGCGCGAGGGCCTCCATGTACGCGCGGGCCTCGGCCGGCGTGCGCAGGTCGGGCTCGCTGACGATCTCGATCAGCGGCGTGCCGGCGCGGTTGAGGTCCACGCCGCTGCCGCGGGCGTGCGCGTCGTGGACGAGTTTTCCGGCGTCTTCCTCCAGGTGCACGCGGGTGATGCCGATGGTCTTGCGCGCGCCGTCGAGATCGATCTCCAGCTTTCCGCGCGTGGCAAAGGGGAGGTCGTACTGGCTGATCTGGTAATTCTTCGGCAGGTCGGGGTAGTAGTAGTTCTTACGATCCCACTTGGTGAAGGGGGCCAGGCCGCAGCCTAGCGCCAGCGCCGCCTTCAGCGCCATCTCGAACGCCGTCTCGTTGAGCACCGGCAGGCTCCCGGGCAGGCCGAGGCAGACCGGGCAGACGTGGGTGTTCGGCGGATCCCCGAAGACGGTCCTACAGCCGCAATAGAGCTTGGTCCGCGTCTTGAGCTGCGCGTGGACCTCGAGCCCGACGATCGTTTCCCAGGTGGAGAAGTCGACGGCGGCGGCGCTGGTCATGGTTGCGCGGGACTCCCGTGCCGGTTCGCGCCGGCCGGGCGCGAGCGTGGCGGCATGATAGGAGAGGCTCGCGCCGCCGACAATTCCAAACGCGGAGCTTAGCGCCAGGAGCCCAATGTCGCCTTGGTCCGGCGCAATTCGTACACCGTCTCGAAGACGAGCAGGCCCTGGAGGGTTTCCAGTTCGAAGCGCACCGGCAGCGGGTACGCCAGCGGCTGCCCGTCGCCGGCGGGGGGATGCCGGTGTCGAGAAGGCCCTTGCTGGTCACGGCGAAGGTGCGGTTGGCGTTGGAGAAGCGCAAGGCCTGAAGGTCCGGCGGGACGATGCCGAAGCTCCGCGGGTTGAAGGTGAAGGACCGCTTGGCGAATTCCGCCGGCGAAACCCGGAGCGTATGGAACGAGACCTCAATGGCGTGGCCGTCCAGGACGATTCGAAGGTCGGCGTTATTGACGAGTTCGTCGACGAGTTGCAGCGGCCCGCCGCCCCGGGGCGCGATGCCGCCGCTCAGCGTGAGTTTGAACCCGCCGCCTTGCGGGTCGGGCAGGGCCTTGGCCGTGGCGCGGGTGACGGCGAATGCGCCGTCGAAGACGGGATCCTTGGCGAAATTGAAGGCGCCGCGCGAGCTGCGATCCCGGCTGGAATTGAATGTGAACGCGAATGCGCCCTGGGCCTCGAGCGGCGCGCCCAGCCCGCCGCCTTCCAGCCGCAGGCGCACGTGGATCAGGTGCGCGCCCTTGCCGGTCCGGTTGGCGGGATTCAGGAGCGGGGCGAGGTCGGCGCTGCTCGCGTTCAGGCTGAAGCTCCCGTCGGCGGGCTTGAACTGGTAACGCAGGGCGGGCGTCTCGCCGCGCGGCGAGGCGTAGCGCCCTATCGAGTCGAGCGCCTGCGCGGGCGCGAAGAGGCTTCCGTTCAGGAAGCAGGAGACCGCGATGCCGCCCGGATCGGCGGGCAGGGCGTCGCGGCGGAAGCGCCCGGCGAGCAGCAGGCGGTCCGCGTTGTCACGCTGAAAGTTGATGCTGTAGCTGCCCTTGGTCAGGTGGAGCGCCGCGCCGTCCACCGCTCCGGGCACGCTGCCGTCGCTGGCCGTCACGTACAACTCGGCGCTGGTTTCGTCCTGGCCGTCGGAGACGGCGACACGAAGCTGGTAGACGCCCGGCGCGCCGAAGGTCGCCACGGTCTGGTCGGCGTCCTCGCCGCCATTGGGCGCGAACGTCGCCGCCGCGGGTCCGCCGACGAAGGACCAGGTGTAGGTCAGCGGCTCGGGCCCGCCGTCGGGATCGCTGGCCGTGACGAGCAGGTCGCCGCCGGCCGGCAGGAGCACCGGATCGGCGGCGGCAAGCGGCCCGGTCCCAGGACCGGCGGCTGGTTAGGCGGCGGCAGCCGGGTCACGGTGAGCGTGTCGGAGCCGGTATTTCCCGCCGCATCGAGAGCCATGACGGTGATGACGTTCGGGCCCAGCGCCAGCGCCACGTTCGGCACGGACCAGGAGACCGTGCCCAGCGCGAAGCCCGAGCCGCCCGCGTCGTTCGACCACGTCACCAGCGCAACGCCGCGGTCGTCGTTCGCGGCGCCGGAAAGGGCGGTGGTCTCGGCCACCGTCGTGTACTTCGTCCCCAGCGTCGGGAAAAGAATGGTCACGCCGGGCGGCGAGGTGTCGGGAGGCGGACCTTGCTCGAACGCGCCGCGGTCGATCCCGGCGCCGAAGGGCCGCGTCGTGCCCTGGAGGTCTTCGCCGGGCGCGCCCGTGCCCGAGAACTCCAGCGCCCCGGAATTGAGGGCGGGGGATCCGGCCTTCAGCGTGTAGTCGTCGGCGGCCGTGTCGGTGAAGACCGCGCCGGGCGGATTGAGGAATTCGTGCGCCGCCTGCGCGCCCCCGGAGATGTTCGTGAACGTATTGTAGTCGTGCGAGAACCCGCTCACGGCGCCCGCCGAGATTCCCGTTCCGAAGGTCGTATACAGGAGGTTGTTGAACGCGACGTTGTTGTTCGCCCCGTCGGCCAGCCGCAGCGCCGCCCCCGAGGCGGAAGGATTGTAGACCGTGTTGTTGACGACCAGATTGGACGCGCTGGCCGCCGCGCCGTTCTGGACGTACAGGTGGATGCCGCGCTGGCCGTTGCGGTAGAGCAGGTTGTTCTGCGCGATGCCTTGGGCGGCGCCGTCGAGGCCCAAGGCGTCCCCCCCGGGGTGCCCGTAGACCTCGTTGCGCTCCACGAGCCAGAACGAGATCGTCCCGTCGCCGCCCAGACTCAGGTTGCCGTCGAGCCGGATGCCGTCCAGGCCGTTTTCGTGGACCTTGTTCCGCCGCAGCGCCGGACCGTCCGCGCCGCCAAGCACCGCGATGCCGTGGGCCGCGTTCCCGTAGACCTCGTTGCCATCGGCGGCGAACTCGCGCGCCAGCACCGCGCGGATGCCGTCGTGCCCGGCGCTGGCGCTGGTCCCGTTGCCGTGGACCACGCAATTCCGGACGACCACGCCCCGCGTGTCGGTGCCGGTCGTATCGGTGAGGGAACGGACCAGGATCCCGGCCTTCGGCGCGCCGGCGACTTCGAAGCCGTCCACCACGATGTAGCTCTTGCCGCGGATCGCGACGTGGTGGTCGAGTTCCTCCCCCACGGCGTCGCCGCTTGGCGCGTCGATCAGCGCGCCGCCCGGATTGGCCGCGCGGAAGACGATCGGCGATCCCGAAGATCCCGAGTTTCGCGCGACGAAGCCGTCGTAGGAACCGTCCGCGACGACGACGGTGTCGCCGGCGTTCAGGGTGTCGGCGGCCTTCTGCAGGGTCCGCCAGGGGCTGTCCGGCAGGCCGCTGTTGCCGTCGAGGCCGCCAGGCGCGACGGCGTACTCGGTGGCACGCGCCGGGAGGCCGGCGAGGGCGAGCAGGAGGATCGTGATGGCGCCGCGCATGATGAGGTCAACGGCAGCCGGATGCGCGCACACCTGTCCGCGCCAATCCAGCCATCGAGCTTCCGGGGGCCATTTCCAGCTATAGGGGACTCGACGGGGCTAGGATTACAAGAATAAAAATCCTGCGATTTCCGGCCATCCGGCCGATTCACCGCCCGGACGCGCCTGCCTGCCCGGCCCTTACTCGGCTTCCAGCGCCCCCGCGTCGCGCTTGCCGTTCGGTTTGCGCCCGGTGAAATCGCGCAGGAACGGACCGTTGAATTCCCAGGCGTGGAGTTCCTCGATCGTCGTTCGCGCATCGGCCAGCGTGCCCAGGGCGATGCGCATGAAGTCGAGCGCGCCGCTCAGGCAGCGCCCCTCCGGCGTCCCGCCCACGTACAGGTCGCCCTCGTTGGCCAGCGAGACGTCCGGCCCGAGGCCTTCGGCCTCCGCGTGGCGCTTGCCGTCGAGATACAGCGTCAGCTTCCTCGCGGCTCGGTCGGCCTCCGCGATGAGATGATGCCAGGCGCCGTCGGCGAGTTGGGCCGTGCCGGTCACCGACTTCACGACCTCGCCGGAGGCGAGTTCGAAATGCGCGCGGCCCTGTGCGTCGACGGTCAGCGCGTAGCCCGAGCCCTTCCGCTTTTCGATCAGCACGCCGCCGGCCTGCTTGGGCTCCAGCTTGAAGTACACCTCGATCAGGAAGTTCGAGCGGTGCACCTGCGGGTTCTTGAGTTCCTCGCCCTGGGCCGTGCGCTGCTCGTTCACCTTCTTCTTGTCCTTCTCGACGCGCGCCTCGTAGACGAACGGCTCGGCCAGCTTCGCGTGCGGGAGGACGGCGTACCGGTTCGTCCCGTTCAACGCCAGCGCGCCGGCGATCCAGTCCTCGAGCGGCCCCGGCACGTACGCATCGGCTCCGGCGTGCTTCACGCTGAGCGGCCAGGTGGGGCGTTCGTGGTAGGAATCGCGGACCACGTGGTAAGCGGTCAGGTACCAGTGCTCGTCGAGGATCGTGCCCGGATCGCCGCCGGCGGGGTAGAAGTTCCATTCGGCGACCTCGGCGTACAATGCCCAGGGGACGAAGGCGCGCACGCCCTTGTCGATCGCGGGGGAGCCTTTGGCGGGACGGAAATCGTGGTGCGCCGGATCGCTCAGCACTTCGGAAGCGGCTACTTCGCCTACTTCGCCGAGCAAAACTTTGCGTTCCTGCAGCGCGGTCTTGAAGGCGTCAAAGGTTTCCAGCCAGCGTCCCGAGGGCTCGAAAACGCCGAATCGGTCAGGCGCGATGTCGTGGATCACATTGCGCCCATAAGCCATGGTCTCGAAGGCGTAATGGTCTTTCTGCGGCCCCGCGTCGCGCGCGTTGCCTTCCTCGGGGGTCTTGGAGGGCTGCGAGTGCCAGAAGAGCCACTCGCCGATGCCGTCCCAGACGTTGCCGAGGAACTTGTCGCGCCCCGCGTGCGGCGCCTGCCGCCGCGTGCCTTTGACGAAATTGTAGACCGTATTGTTGAAGAACGCGTTCTGGTAGCTGTGGATCTCCTGGAACGCGCAGGTGTTGCCCAGCCGGCTCAACGGATCCTTCGACTTGCCCCAGGCGATGTTGTTGAAGTGGTAGTTCTTGAAGGCCCCGTCGAGGTAATAGGCGTGCCCGAAGCGCGCGTTGCCGGGGTTCTCGGGGTGGTTCTTATGTCCGTAATGCCAGTATCCACCCGGATTGCCGGAGATGTTATTGTAGACGTACGCCGGGCCGCCCTGCCAAGTCTCGATTCCGCCGAAATCGTTGGAGTTCAAGAGCGGGTCAACGACCTTGTTGTGGTGGACGAGCATGCGCGAGAGCGGCACGTCGCGGAGCGCCCCGCTGCGTTTGGCCCCGAAGAGATTAATGCCGCCGGCGTAGATCCGCTCGAGCACGTTCCCGGCGACCTCCAGCGTTCGCGCGTTGGTCACCGTCAGGCCGAAACCCTGGTCGAAGCGCGTCGGGCGCATGCCGACCTCGCGCATCCGGTTGCGCAGGATTTTCACGTCGAAGAGCAGGCCTGTTTTCGGTTCGGTCTCGCCCCATTCCGAGCCTTCGTTGACGTAGATCCCGCCTCGGTCCGTGGAGCGGATGTCGTTGTCCGCGACGAGAACCTCGTCCAGGTCTTCGCCCAGCTTCGAGCCGGCGGTAATGCGTATCGGATGGTTGACGTGCTCGAAGAGGCAGTTGGTCACGCGCAGGTCCTTCCCGGCGCCGGCCAGGCGCACGCAAGCCGGATCGAGGTTCTTCCCCTGCGCGTACGGCACGCCGTCGAGGTCCCAATGCACGTTCGTGAAGCGGAATGCGAGCGCTGAGACGTGGAGGTGGCTCACGTTCGCGCCATCGATCAGGTTGAACTCGCGGCCGGCCTCGAAACGGAATGCCGCGGGCTCGGCGCCGCCGGGCACGCGCACGTACAAGCGCCCGCCCGCGCCTTTTTTCTCGAACCAGAACTCGCCGTCGGGATCGTCGAGATAATGCGGCTTGTCTTCGAGGAAGTACCGATTGTAGCGGACGATTTTGTAGCTCCCTGCCGCGCCGCCCCAGCGTCCGCCGAAGGCCAAGCCCTTCTGCTTCGTGTCCACGGCCTCCACCCTCACGGGGTAGGGCGTGCCCATCACCCAGCCGTTCTCGGTCCACAGGATCGCGTTCTCGTAGTACGCGGCGGGTTGGGTGAGGTGCTCGGTGTCGATGCCCAAGTGGAGTTTGCGCCCAGCGTGTTCGGTGAAGATGTCGAAGTGTTTGGGCGCGCCCTTGTAATCCCAATGCCACCACTCGCTCTTGATGTCGTCGGGGTCGCTTACCTTCCAGTTCGGGGCGCGGGCGAGTGGAATGCGCCGGACCTTGCCGGCCCCGTCGAGCGCCCAGAGCGTGCGCGGGGCGAAATCGAGGTCCGTCCACCAGACCTTTCCGGGTTCGGGGAGGTCCTTGTGCTCGGCGCCCTGCTTGAAACCTTCCACGAGCCGCGAGCCGCAGAGCACGGCCTCGCCCTGGCCCCATTCGGGGTCGCTGGTGAGCCGCATCGGTTCGCCGGGCTTGCCGGAAGCCTTGACGACCAGCGCGCCGCGGTAGACCACGCCGCGCTTGAAGACGAAGGTGTGGATTCCCGCGCAGGCGGCGGACTGGCCAGAAGCGGCGGGGTCCCACGGATGGCGCTTCCAGGGCGCCTCGCGCGTGCCGGGGTTGGCGTCGTTCCCATTCTCGAAGTCGATGTAGCGCCGCGATGCGCCGGCTTCGAGGACGAATGGGTGCGGACTCCAGGCCAGGTCGCCGGCGGGCGTCGGCTTCGCTTGTTGCGTCCGCCAGTCGAAAGCCTCTTCGCCGCGCGCCAAACCCAGCGCCGCCAGGGCCGCCGCGAGGATTCCAAGTGCGAAGCGCATCGCGCTTTCTCCTTGTGGGTCAGCTCGAGGCCCGGCGCCGCAGCGCCGGGGCCAGCCGTTCCGTGCCGCCTGCGTCCCGTCCCGTTTGGAGCCAGGTAAGCACGCGCTCAAAGGCGCGCCGTCCGATTTCCTGCGTCGGCTGCGCAATGCTGGTCAGTTGCGGGCGCGACCACTCACCCAGGCTCAGCCCGTCGATCCCGATCACCGGGACGTCTTCCGGCACGCGCCGATTCAGGCGCTGAAGCGCCTCCATGCCCCAGAGCGCGACGACATCGGCCAAGCCGAAGAAGCCGTCGCAGGCCACGCCTTCGCCCTGGAGGCTCCGCAACAGGTCCAATACGTGCTCAGGGCACGACATCCAGGCCTGCTGAATGCGCCGTTCCTCGACCGGCACGCCCGCTTCCGCGTGCGCGCGGCGGTAGCCGTCCAGGCGCAACTCGAACCCGCGGTAACTGCCGGGCGTGAAGCTGAGCGCCAGGACCGCGCGGCGGCCTTGAGCCAGCAGATGCGTCGTCGCGAGGCGCCCGGCTTCGAACTGGTCGGTCGTGACCAGGTGCTCCGGATCGGAAAACTCGGTCTCGTCCACGAAAAGCACTGGCCGGTTGCGCTGTGCGAAGGATTCGAGCATCGCCTCGGGCGCGGCCCCCCGACAACCAGCGCATCCAGTTCGTTCGCGGTGAAGCTCCCCGGAACCTGCGCGCCCCAGCGGCCGACCATGCCGAAGGTCACGAGCACGGGATGCGCGTGACTGGCCTCGACGAGCGCGCGGAAGACGGCCTCCAGAACCGGGTTGACCTCCTGCGGCCGCGCCGTCTGCATCAGGAAGCCGATCTTGAGCGTGGCCGAACGTCCATTGCCTCCGACCACATAGGTTCCGCGCGGTCCGCGCCGTTCAAGGAGGCCTTCCTGAACCAGCGCGGACGTGATCTTGTTCACCGTGACTCGGCTGAGCGCGTACTCGCGGCAAAGGGTCCGCTCGGCAGGTACCTTGGAACCGGGTGCCAGCTCTCCTATAAGGATGCGTCGGCGCATATGGTTAAGCGCCTGTTCGGCCTTGGTAATGGTTTCAAACTGTTGCATAAGTCAAATTATCCGTCGTGGGAAATTATGGTAAGTTTATCTCGTATAAAAGGTTGTGTGCCCCAAGGGATTGGCCTCGCATGGACTAGCCATAGGTCCATACACCGGAAGCGGAAAAGGAATCAGGCATTTTCAGCGATTTGGCAAGGGCTGCGAGTGCCGCAGCAAGCGCAAGTCAGGACGTGGGATTACGGCGGAGAAGACGTCCTATGCCAGGAACAGGAACAAAGCGACCGCCGCGGAGCCGACCAGCACGCAGCCGAAGAAGGACTTGTCGGCCTGTTCCATGCTTGCCCTTTCTGCGATAGTCAACCTGCCTCGAATACGACTTTTACGCAAAACGTAGCAAAACTTTCCACGTTGGCCTCAAACGGGAATAGCCCCAGGGATCGGCATCTTGGCGCGAGCGTGGCCGTCCCGCTCCGCGCGGATGGAGCCACCTCCCGGGATCGAACCGGTTACCTGCGGTTTACGAAGTCATAGTTAAATATCTAACAATATAATAATACTTGACTTATATGTTCGTACTCGGTACAACGTTGTAACCACGCTGAACGTGGAGCCGCCTCTCGGATTCGAACCGAGGACCTGGGCATTACAAATGCCCTGCTCTACCAACTGAGCTAAGGCGGCGGGAATCCACGAGGTACTACTCATGCTCAAGATTACCCCCAAACCGGTCGTGGGCAAGAGTTCGTTCCGCGTCACCTTTCGGCACCCACTCGAAGGGAACAAGCCAAAGACCTTTGGACTGGGAACGGACGAGATCGTCGCCTCCATGGTCTGCAAGGATGTCGAGGCCATCGCCAACGACGCGGAGCTCCTTCATAACCCCGAAAAGCACCGCGTGCGGCTGGCAACCTCCTACGAGGCGCGCGCGGTGGAGATTGTCTTCGGCAAGCGCGCTGTGGCGCTGCTGGCCGACGCGGTGAAACCGGGCGTGCTCGATGTCGAAGAGGAGAAGGATCTTTCGGGCTCGGGTTCTGGCGAAGGAGCTTTACGACGTAAAGAGCTTCGATCGAGTTTTTGCCAAGATGGAAGCCATGGCGAAGGCCGCGGGAAGCAGGGAAATAGGAATCCCCCCGCCTTCGGATGCCAAGGACACCATGGCCTATGTCTTGGAGGAACTGCAGAAGATTACCCCCAAAGGGATTCGACGCCTGCAGGAGGACCTTAGCAATGCGCTGAAGCGGATTCAGGATCTCGACAGCCAGAACAAGGCTATGCGCGCCGAGCTGATCGAGTTGCGCAAGAAGGCCAATGTCACGGTGACGGCGACCATCGCGGAGGCCATCCGCGGGCCTGCGACTTCGAAGGGCCGCCGCCGAAAGGATTGGCTGAACGAGGAACCGCAGGGTTTCGAGCAGTTCTATCGGGCCGGACGTTCCGAGTCGCATTATCGGTGGGTCGGAAAGGTCCTCTGGAACTTTACAAGTGCCCTGCGGCGAAAGGGAGAAACACCCGTTGGCTCGGTGAGCGCCGCCGAGATCGACAAGTGGCTGGCCACGACGCGCAAGGCGGACGGTGCGGAGCACAACCCGCTGACACGGCGCGCTTACAAGAACGCGCTCTCCGTCTTTTTTCGCTGGGCTTCAAAAGCTTTCGGCATGGGCACCAATCCCATGCGGGACGTCGATCCGGTGCGGGGCGTGGTCTTCGAGAACATCGTGGCCATACGGCAGGTCTCCGACCTTGCCTCGCTTCTGAAGGCGTTGGAGCCCTGGCCCTATTGGCAGGCCTGGCTGGCCGTCGCCACGCTCGCCGGCCCGCGTTACTCCGAGCAGGCCCGGCTCAAGGTCTCGGACGTGCTCCTGCAGGAGGGCCACCTGCGGATTCGCGCCACCAAGACCGGAAAGCAGCGGATGGTGCCGATCGAGCAGTCGATCCTTGATCCCATACTGAAGCAGCACCTGGCGCGTCGGCGTCGTGAGAGCTCCGGCGGCGAGTTCCTCTTTCCGGCGCTCACTGGCCCCGGCGTGCACGAGCGGAAGAAGTCCGAGCCCCACAGGTGGAGTCATAATAGGTGTTGGCATACCTATTGGAGCGCGGCGATCGCCAAGGCCGCCGAGCTGAAGAACATGACCTTGGCGGAGGCCATCAAGAAGAAGAAGCTGCCTGAGTATTGGGGCTACGGGCCGCGCGAGTGGCGCCACACGTTTGGGACGCTTCTGGGTCTCTCCGGCTGGAACGCACTGGAGATCGCGCGCGTGATGGGGAATTCACCGATGGTAGCAGACCAACACTATGTAGCAGTTAGCTCCAAGGGGAAGGGGAGTAGATTGAAACTGAAGTGGTGACGCCGATCACGATCAAGACGGCCATGAAGCTTGCCGATACCCGCCATATCCTAGGAGATGGATATGGCGGAACTTGTCGATCCGAATCTGTTGGTGTCTTTGGCAGATGCCGCGAAGGATTCGGGGTTGCACCCTAAGTACCTTTGCTCGCTTGCGGCCAAGGGAAAGCTTAAGGCGTGGCGGATCGGGAATATGTGGGTTACTTTGCCGGAGTACGTTGAAGACTACATGAAAAGCCGAAAGCCACCTGGGCGCCCTGTCAGATCTAAAACGAGACGCCGCAAGACTGGCACGTAGTTCCACAGAATTCTACAGAAACCACTTGCAATACATTACGAACGTAATATATTTTACTAGAGCATCGCGATGGGCGGGTGTTCCACCACCCGCCCACCGCTGAACCGACGCGGCCAGGTAGCTGGCGCGACGATCTGATTACCTTCTACCCGGACGATATCGCTCGTCCAGGGCGGCGTGTCTCGTTGGCACGCCCAGATCTCGCACCTCCCAGCCATCCTGCGCCGACGTCCAATCTCGGGATCTCCGGGAAGGGAGCATCATGTCGTCGCTCAGGCACAGCACCGACCGTCAGGCCGAACTGGAGCAGGAGAATGCCCGTCTCCTGGAAGAGATCTCCGCGCTTCGCGCCTCCAGGCTCAAGAAGAAGACGACTCCGGTCGTGCGGAGGCGCAGGCAGACTTCCATATCCGTGGCCACGCCACGTGCGACGCTCGCCAGCCACGTGCTCGCCCCGGGCTATGTCGTCCGCGGCTGGACGGACTCCATCTACACCAACGTCCTGCGCGTGATCTCTGTGCTGGGCGAGTTGGCGCTCCAGGAGGAGCGCTTTCGCTCCTTCATCCAGCGCCCCAGTGCGCCCCGGGCCCGCGAGATCCTCAATACGATGCTCGTACCCATGGACGACCTCATCGCCATGGTTCGGCAGGAGGACTCCTATCGCGAGCACTGCGAGCGCCGCACGCGCCTGCTGTATAGCCGCTCCGCAAAGGGCGACAAGGCCGCGCAAGCGGTGCTCCAGAATCCGCAGATCTGCCAGCGCGGCAGGTGGGTCGGAAATTTTGAGGATGTTTTCACCGTCTTGCGCGAAGCCCGGACGCCGGCGACGGCGAGGAAGTGCGAGAACGTAAAGAACCTGCACGAGGCCAAATTGCTCTTCGATGTCCTTGAGTACCACGGCAAGCCCCACTGTGTCCTCTACCCCGCCCGCTGCTACGGAGCCCTCCAGCAAGCTCGGTCGCTGGCGGGTATCTAACGGCGGCGTTCGGGGGGGCGGACTTATGATCGAGAAGACGCAAGCGCCGCTGGCCTTCGAGACCAACGCCGAGGCGTGGGCCGAGGGCCAGCGGCTGGTGCAGCGCTTGTGGGGGCTGCGTGGGCTGCTCTTCGGAACGGAACCGAACCACGAAGAAGCTGAGGCCGAGATCGCGGCTTTCTATGGCCGAATCAGAGTATCGGAGCAGCACATCTGGCTAGCCAAGTTCACCGCGGTCATGCGCCCGACGCCCGAAATGCTCGTGATCACGCTGACCGCGCTGCTCGCCTGCTGGGGGATCGTTCGCACCAAGGACGTGCGGCAGTTGGCTGTGCTCGCCGTCGGCTTCGATCCGCTTCGCCTGCATAGGCTCATGGCCTTCATCTACCGTCGGAGAGGGGCTGCCATCCTGTTCGAGATTGAGAAGAACGAGCTTTCGCCGACGAAAGATTTTCTGGAAATCTTCTGCGACCCGATCTCTGACGTTGAGGCCGATAATTTTCGTAAAAAGGTCGACGAGACCTTCCCCACAACCACCCGCAGAAAAAATTTTTGGAAGGAAAATGGAGATGATGACGATGGTGGCGCCTGAATCCGGCGATGTCGCCGAAGATCCCGCTCAAGGCAGCCAGCCTCGCGGCGTTCTGAACGGTTTGGCGAGCTTGGCGCCGAAAACGCTGGTCACGGAAGAAGCCTTAGCGGCCATCTTCCAGGTCACGCCGCGGACGATACGGCGGATGGTGGCGCGCAACGAATTACCCCCGCCGGTGCGACTTAGCGGCAAACCCACCTGGATCGCCGAGCGGATCATGTCGCACCTGGATGCGCGCGCGGAACGCGCCGCCCAGGAGGCCGATCGCGAAGAGCGCCGTCGCCGGGCGCTTCTCCAAGGCGGCTCATGCCCTGGAAGAGATTCTTGAAGGAACGAAGTCGCGGGGGCCAGAAGAGAAGGGCAGGCCCCTATATAAAGGAGAGCGACCGTGCCTGCGGTATATCGAACGAACGACAGGAATGGAAAACCCCACCCGAGATGGCGGTTCCGCATCAAAATGGCGGACGGCTCCAAGAAGGCCATGACGGGTTTCAAGTCAAAGGAACAGACCGAGAAGTTGGCCTGGAAATTGGAATCAGAACAGGACGAGATCAGGAAAGGACTGCGCTCGCCTCCGAAGGCGAGCGACATTGACCGCCCTTTTGGCGTCGTCGTCCAGGAATACTTAGCCTGGGGCGCGGCTCAGGGCGGGCACGGCGGGCGTCCTTGGAGCAAGTCCCATTTGCGCCTTCGCAAGGCTCGGGTTCAGTTTTGGCAGGAGCGCCTCGCCCTCGAGAATCTCTCGGATGTCTACGGCATCCTGCCTGAGGTCGAGGCCGTAATTCGCGAATTACAGGGCCAGGGCAACGCGAACAAGACCATCTGGAACAAGGTCGAGGCGCTTGCGGCATTCTGCGACTGGAGCCTCGACAGGGAATATCTATCGAACGACCCGCTGAAGAAGCTCCGCAAAATCGACACGACGCCGAAGATCGTCCGGCGGGCGCTGACTCCGGACGAAATCGCGCTCCTGCTGGCCGTGAGCCCGCCGCATCGCCGGCTGACGTACCTCGTTGCGTTGACTACGGGGCTGCGCGCCAATGAACTCCGTAACCTGACCAGGAAGTATCTCGATCTGGTCAATGGCGGCATCATCATCGATCCCGCTTGGGCCAAGGGCCGCAAGGCCGGCTTCCAGCCTTTGCCGGCGAGGGTCGTTGCCGAACTGGCTCTGGTATTGGAATCGCTTCCCGAAGACGCGCGGGTCTTGCATGTACCCGGGAATCCGGCAGCGATGCTGTACCGCGATCTTGATCGCGCCGGAATCCCCAGGAAGACCAGCGACGGCAAGATTGACTTTCACGCGCTCCGCACGTCCTTCGTAACCCTGGCCGACGAGAACGGCGCTTCTGCGAAGCAGGCGCAGCAGCTCGGCCGCCACAGCACCCCAAAAGTGACCTTTGACCACTATGTGAAGGCGCGCAAGGACGCGCTGGGCGCGTTGGTCGAGAAGATTGGGAACAGCGTACTGGGCCCTGCCGAGAGTTCAGCGGGAGTTAAACAAGATCCAGAGTTCAAACCTACCGAGAGCGTAAGTCCATCTGCGGCGAAGGGATCCGGCGTCGAGGGGGCCTCGCCCATGGCGGGTTCGAATCCCGCTCCCGCTACTGTCGAGCATCGGACGAATTCGGGACAGATCTCGTCGGAACATGGCCCCAATAAGGGGGTTATGACCCCGTCGCCAGTCGCTAGCGGGACGGATTCCGACCAAGATCAGGACGGTCTGGGACGCGCAGGAAGTTCAGCCGAAGTTAAACAGGATGGCTCAGAAAAAAATTTTAGTCGGGAAGGTAAAGCAGAACGCCCTGATCGACATTCTGCGGACGGTCTTTGAGGCCGGAATCGAGATCTCCGGGTATTCGGGCTTCGCCGGCAACCTGTCGGGTACTCAGAGCGTTGATCACGGACTGAAAATGGCTCCAAACTTGGGGCTCGAATACTCCGGCTACTCGGGCTGGTCGGGAGCTGGATTACATCCGTAACGAGCATCAACAAATGATTACAGAGGCAACAAAGGTAATCGTGGACGAGAGCGAAATGGATTCAGCATTATCCGTGAACTTTCTCTACTGTGATGGAAGAGGACATGTCCGGGAAGAGCAAGAGCTACATGTTGCGCATGTCCGAGCCTCTCTCTGACAGGTTTGAGGCCCTTTGCCGTGAGTTCGATCTGGCGCCCGCGACCCTGCTGAAGCTCCTACTCCAAGACCAACTCCTCGAAAGGGATCTCGACGCTCAAGTCGAAATCGTAATGAAGCAACTCCGGCGGGGCGGAACGGTGAAGTCCAAAGGGCAAGCCGATTCCGCATCCCGGAATACCGATCGCCTGGCGAACCGGAACAGGTAGAGCACGCCGCCATTATCAGGGTGGTCACATGGCCGTTCAGGTCACATGTCCGCAGTGCGGCAGGGTCGCTTCGCTTCGCGAGGTTGACCAACGAAAGACCATTCGGTGCCGCGCCTGCGCGACGGTCTTTGACATTGCCCGTTCCCCAGATCAAGAGACGGATTTATCGAGTCGAGCCCAGGAACTCCTTGCGCAACAGGCGGTGGATGAGCAATGGGTGAAGGGACTCTGGGACGTTATCTCTACGCCGATGCTGATCCTGATGAGGTTCATCGGCAAGGAGCAGCTATTGCCTGCGCCGCCTTCAGGCGCTTCGCCACGTCCGGGACCGGCCGCACCCGCTCACCCGAGCACTCTTTCAAGCTGCCCGGTTTGTGGCTCAGCATGGCCCAAGGACAACAGCAGGTGCATGAACTGCCATTGGGACTGTATTCAGGCGCGGCATATTGCACCAGCCATGGCGCCTCCGATTCCTTCTGGATTGGGTTTACAGGCGCCGGTGGCTCGCCCGCCAGATCCGCAGGAACTCTCAGTTTGTCCGTCCTGCGGTTCGCCATGGAGACGGTTCGCGCTGCAGTGCACCGTCTGCAACTGGGACCCGGTCAGGAAGCGCCACGTCGCGCCGCGCCGGGAATACGCGTCCGATGACGGATCACTGGACGGAGGGGAGAAAGCGGCGGGTTGCCTGCTGGCCTTCTTCCTCGGCTTCCTGGGCGCTCACCGGTTCTATCTCGGGCACCACAATGTAGGCCTGTCCCAACTCCTGATCTGGTTCGTGAACATCTCCATCGGGGCCTATGCGCTCTTCTATGCGCCGGAGTGGCTCTTTGTCACTTCAGTTCTTGAAGCCACGGCCTATGGCCGTGCGACCCTAAGAGGTTCGACCGATCCGGCGTGCCAGATAGGTTCTCCCTCCGGGAAAGCCCCGTGGGACAGGAGGGAGAACCATGGACAACTGGCAGAGTTTGTCCCACGTGCGATGGGATTGTAAGTATCATGTGGTAATCGTGCCCAAGTATCGGCACAAGGTGTTTTACGGAAAGTCCAGGTCCAAGGTGGGTGTGGTGTTGAAGCAGTTGTGTCAACAGCGTGGCGTGGAGTTGATCGAAGGTCATGCGATGCCCGATCACATTCATATGTGTTTGAGCATCCCGCCCAAGTTCAGCGTTTCTCATACCCTGGGCTTCCTGAAAGGGAAGAGCGCAGTTCGGATACATCGGCAGTTAAGGTAAGAGCGGCGTATGACGGGCTTGCATTTCTGGGCGCCTGGGTACTGCGTCAGTACGGTAGGCCTGAACGAAGAGCAGATCCGGAGGTACATTCGGGAACAGGAACAGCTTGAGCTAGGCCAAGGCTACTTGGACCTCGCTTGAGCCCAAGCCCCAACGGGGCTTTCCCCACGCAAACGCCCCCCTCGGGGGGGCTTCCTAAAGCCACGCCCTATGGGCGTGGTTGATTACTTGGCTACGTTCATTGATTGTACCTTGCGCATAAACATTCGTCCAGAAGTCGAGGCCGAATCGGTTGAAGTCCGCGCCGATGTTTCCGGGGTTGGCATTACCGGAATCGATCTTTCGCCCTCGTGTAAGCTCCGCCCTCAGGATGTTCTTGTACAGGCTGGAAAGTGCGGCGACGATGTGGTCGATGGATTCGGAATGAAGGTCTCGGCAGTAGCCCTGAAAATGCGAGGCTACGAGCACCGCGTACGCTTGGTTGATTTGTTGGGTCGTATATCGGCGTCCGCGTGAGGTCCCACCCACAGCGGCGTGTGCTCTTTCGACCCAATCCAATTCGGCCGCTCTGCGTGTCTGCCATGCGTGCAACGATCGCGAGGGCATGGGGACCGTTTCAGCGCCCGTAATCCTTGATCATGTCCTTGATATGGTCGTAGTTGATGCCGCCGGGAAGGTTGTTGCGGTTCGTCCGATTGGCGCGGTTATCCCGGTTGTTGCGATCGTAGCGGTCGTTGTACTCGTTCCGGTTCGTGCGGTTCCGGTTGTTGTCCGAGGAACTGAAGCCCGTGCGGCGGTCCTGGAGGTACTGCTCGGCCCACGAGAGTTGCCGCCCGCCGTCCGGGTTGGCGGCGGCCTTCTTGGCTTCCTCGGCTTTCTTCTTCTCCTCGGCGGCGAGCTTCTTGGCCTCTTCGACTTTCTTCTTGGCCAGCGCGTCGGCTTCCTTCTTCTCGAGCGCCTCCTGGTCCTCCGGGCGCATCCACTTGCCGCGGAACTCCACCAGGCCCTTCGCGCGCATCGCTTCCTCGAACTTGCGCTTCTCTTCGGCGGCGACGCGGCGGGCTTCGATCTTCTCGGGCGTGTCGGGTTCGATCTCGCGGATCTTGTGCCGCTGGACCTCGATGGTGCCGAACTCGACCTTCACCGTCACCGCCTCGTCGTCCTGCTTGAGGATCTCGCCCTCGATCTCCTCGCCGTTCTTCATCACGATCGTGTCCGCCCGGGACGGGAGGCAGGCGAGCAGGCCGAGGCAGGCGAGGAGCGGGTAGCGCATGGCAGGTTCCCAACCGAGGTTTCGAATTGCGAGTACGCCCATGGCATTGTCTACGTGTAGGATGCCGTCCGTCAAGACCTTGCTGCAAGGAAGCCCGGTGCTTGCTTTTAAGGGATTTCCTTGCGCTCGGAGCGGCACTTCGGTGTACTATATCAATCGTATTACGTTAATCTTATTAGCAGCCCCGGTTCCAGGCGGGCCCCCAGAGGTGCGGATCATGCAGGTCGTTGACGTTGGAGCCTTTGGGGTTATCCCTGCGCCTGTTTCCCGGAGCGCCGCACGCCCATGACCTCCACCGAGGCCCCGCCGCCGGTCGACGGCCCGCGCGGGCGCCGCTTCGATCCCGAGGCGCTGGCCGACCTTCAAGGGGAGCGCGGCGCGGGCTGGTCGGCGCCGACTTGGCGCGGCTGGGCGCTGGCGCTCGGCGCGGTGGCGGTGTTCTCGCTGCTCATCCCTTACATCGACTACGTCCTGCGCGGCTCGCGCCTGACGCTCAACCTGATGCCGGCCGGTTCGGTCTTCCTGCTGCTGGCGTTGCCGCTGATCCTGAACTTGGGCCTGGCGCGGGTGCGCAGGCAACTGGCGCTGAGCCGCGCGGACCTGGCGCTGATCTTCTGCCTGACGTTCGTGACCAACCCGCTGCCGGGCGGCGGGATGATGTCGTACCTCACCGCGATGATGTTCGGCCCGCAGCAGTTCGCCGACCAGGGCAACGGCTGGCAGGAGCAGATCGTCGCGGAACTGCCGCCCGAGCTGATGCCGCAGGACCCGCAGGATCCGACGTCGGATGCGCCGCGCCCGGTCGCGTGGCTCTACACCGGGCTGCCGGAGGGCCGCGCCATACCCTGGTCGGCGCTGGCGGGGCCGTACGCGCGCTGGTTCGTCATGTTCCTGCTGGCGCTGGGGATGTTCCTGGCCGCGGCGATGCTGTTGCGCAAGCAGTGGGCCGACCACGAGAAGCTCGACTTTCCCATGACGCAGGTGCCGCTGGAGATGCTGAACGGGCTGGAGTCCGGGGACTCGGGCAAGCCGTTCCTGCTCGACCGCATGGCGCTCTACGGGATCCTCGTGACGCTGCTGCTCCACAGTTACAACGCGCTGCACGACTATCTTCCGATGATCGAGCCGCTGCCGCTGAAATCCGACAGCTTCGGCGCGCGGTTCCTTACCGAAGGCCCGGTGCTGCGCGCGCTCAATCCCGTGAACTTCAACATCTACCCCGCGATCCTGGGCATCACGTACCTGCTCTCGACCGAGGTCAGCTTCAGCCTGTGGTTTATGCACTGGGTCAAGAAGTTTGCCATCGTCGTGCTCGTCGTCTGGCGCGGGCTGGGGGCCAACGAGTACTTCTTCACGCGGGAGTGGGGCGAGCGCGGGATCTTCATCAACCAGGGCGTCGGCGCGCTGATCGCGACGGTGCTCGTCGGCGTCTGGCTCGCGCGCAAGCCGCTGGGGGATTCGCTGCGGCTCGCGCTGGGCCGCGCGCCGTCGGGGCCTGAGGACGAGGCCGAGGGGCTCTCCGCGCGCTGGACGTGGCTGCTGCTCTTCGCCTGCGCGGCCGGCTCGGTCGTGTGGCTGTGCCTGTACTTCAAGGCCGGCGCGGGGTGGGCGATCCTGGCGGTGCTGCTGCTGCTGATCCTGAACATCGGCGTGGCGCGGATGGTCTCGGAAGCCGGCATTTTCTACCTGGAGATCAACACGCATGCGGCGGGGGTGCTCTCGAACTGCTTCTCGCCGGCGGCGCTGGGCGCGCACAACTTCCTGGCGCTGAACGTCTGGAGCCGGGTGCTGGCCTTCGATTACCTGCGCTCCTCGCCGACGATCACGCTCTTCCAGTCGCTGCACTTCGCCGGGCAGGCGCGGCTGCGCCGCGGCAGCCTGATCGCGGGCCTGGGGCTGGCCCTGGCGCTCTGCTGCGCGTGCAGCTTCTTCGGCTTCTTCTCCGCGCTGTACCACAACCCCAGCGGGCTGGAAGGGAACTGGGCGCTCTCCGCCTTCGTGAAGAGCGAGTACGGGCACTTGGCGCGCCGGCACAAGGCGGTGCAGCAGTGGGAGCAGGTCCAGGCCGAGGCGGCGGCGGCCGGCGCGGAGCCGCCCGCGGAGAAGCGCCCCGACGTGGCCCGCATCAACCGCGACGAGATCCGCAGTTACGCCCTGGGCGCGGCGCTGCTGGGCCTCTTCCTGTTCCTCCGCTCGCGCGTCTTCTGGTGGCCGCATCCGATCGGGCTCCTGATGTGGGCCGGCTGGTGGGCGATCATGCAGACGTGGTTCAGCTACTTCCTGGGCTGGCTGATCAAGGTGCTGATCCTGAAGTTCGGCGGCTTCCGCGTCTACGGTCACTGGCGGCGCTTCTTTATCGGGCTGATCGTGGGCGAACTGGTGGCGACCGTCCTCTGGCTGACCGTCGCGTATTGCACCGGGACGAAGGACACGTATCCGATGCACTTCAACTAGGTTGTCGGTTGTCGGTTGTCGGTTGCCGGTTCGCCGGGCACTGCTCCCAGTGTCTACGAGAGCTTAAAAAAAGATGCACGGTGGTGCGTGACTCCGGGATCCGGGGGCCGGTATCCGGACTCCGGGACAGGAAGCAAAGGGCTCCGTTGGAGCGCTGTTCCCTGGGTCCTGAGTCCGGTTCCCGGCACCCTTCTTCCAGTCTACGAGAGCTTAAAAAATGTGCACCATTGTGCACGGCATGCCTGATTTTCGATGCCGAAGCTTTAGTTCCCAGTTCTAATCGGCTCTTGGCAGCACTCAGGCATGGAGCGGTGAGTCTCAAAGCCAGTCTACGATACCTTAAAAATGTTGCACGGTGCGAACAAGATGGCGGCGGCTTCCCAGCGTATGGGTGTGTGTTTCCGGGCGATGAGCGGGGAGCCCAGCACAGGGACAATAGTTTGGCCTGCCGGCGCAGTTTGTCAACGATATTATTTATTGTTCTCGAGAAACCTTGGAAGGAAGAAGGAAGGGAAAGAGGAGAAGAGTGCCAGGCGGCAAGGCTCGGGGAGATCGCGTTCTTGCTTCTTGCCGACGCACCATCGGTGGGCATAGAATCTCAGAGAGATGCGATGCGTTACGCCTGAGTAGAATGGTCTTTGCGGATCGCTGGTTGATTCAGCTTACATCGAAATGGTGCGCAAGAGAAAAGCTAGTTCGATACCACTACTCACTTGGATTGTAGCCCGAGTGAAAACGTTCGCTACTCTATGCTGAGCGAGTCCACGGCACAGCGGCTGTTACCGGTTGGGACTAAAGATGAAAGCATCGATCGGAAGTATTCTTGCGGCTTTTTTGATTGTTGCAGCTCTCTTTAATCTAGAGGCCGCAGAGGACGCTCCCGTCAGCCGCGAGCAGATGGCGATGCTCATCGAACAACTTGCAAGCCGCGATGAGCAAGTGCGTACGAAAGCGTTTAGGCAGATTCAGCACCTTGGAGAGGCGTGTTGGCCCAGTATGGCGCGGTATGAGAAGGAAGATTCCGAGCGAGGGAAGTTGGTGAAACTCCTGGGGCGCGAGTGCGCCATCATTCTGCATGCGGATCAGGATCATTTCATGGCCGCGCGAAAGAAGCTGGAGAATACTAAGGATCCGGAATTGCGTGCCGAGGGTTTTGAGGATTTGATGGCCCTGGGTGCTGCAGGAATCCGATTCTTAGAAAAGCATCTTTCTGGAGCGAATGCCGACTTGAGGTATTCGTTGAAGCCCACGACTCCAGCGCGCTCAGGCAATGGTGCGATTACCACACAGGTTCTACTGGAAAACCACGGAACTGGAGTTGCTTGGTGTCAAGCTAACGTATTTACCCCTCGGACGTACATCAGTATTCGGGAGGGCTATGGCCAGAGGCGACCGGGCATATACGGTACTAAAGGCCTTGGAGGTGGGCGGAAAAGAATCGGTGCCGATAGGCCTGACTATCACCCAATTAAGGATTGGATTCCTATACTTCCTGGAGATTCAATCTCATGCAAGGATTGCGAAATTGAAATCAAAGGCGTTGGCATCCATACCCTTAATGCGTTTGGCCAAGTCCCTGAAGCGGCCGAAATCAAAGCTCGATCCAAAGATTCTGAAGCCCATTGTCCGTTTATGATCGGAGCCCAGCTAGGCGAAACTAGCAGATTTATTCTCGGCAAGGTCGATATCTATTGCCTGCCTAGTCCTGAGAACTTTCCGGGAGTTGAAGAGTTCCTGGCCATTTTCGCAAGCGGTAAACTCGAAAAGCAGGGCGATTTAGACGTAATCGCTAACGTGAAAGTAAAGCTTGAATCCAAGACCAAGCAAGAGGCGCTGCTTTTGGAAGAAAACCTCGCCAAGTTCGCCTATTTCATCCTGCTTCAAGAAGGCAAGCCAATAAAATGGGGAAGCTGGCACTCCGTCTTCAAGCGGAAAGACAATTCAGAGCAAGACCTGGCAGCCAAGATCCTTCGGCCCGGCCAAGGTGTTGAATGGGAACTCTCGATTGCGCGGCCCGAAGGCCCAGGCGCTTGCAGGCTGCTAATTGTCTACGAGAAACCTCCCACTTTGGAAGACCAGCCGGAATTGGCTAAAGGGTTTTACAGGCAGCTCCCATTTTCTATAATGACTTCAATCGATGATGTATTTAGAGAGGAATAGGATCAGGTAAATTGCCCGTGCCCGCTTTGCCGCCCGTCGCGGCTTACCCCGCGCGGAAGGCGCGGAGGTGGAGTTCGACGTTCGTCTGGCCGCGGAAGTGGTTCAGGACCGGGCTGAAGGCGATCTCGAAGGAGCCGGCTTGGCCGAGTTCGCAGAGCTTGTTGAAGTGCTCGCCCATCCCGAAGCCCACGGCGCGCAACGCCTGGCCGGCCTGCGCGGCGAAGAAACTCAGGTGCCGCTCGTCGGCGCCCATCGGCTTGACCTGCCCGGCCACGCGGACGTCTTGCGCGGCGAGGACCGGGCGCGGGTTGCCCATGCCGCACGGATCGAGCCGCTCGAGGTCCCGGCAGAAGGCCCCCGTCACCTCGTTTAAGGGCACGAACTCCTCGACATGCAGCGAGGCCTGGAGGTCGCCGGGGCTGAGCTGCGCGCTCGCGACGGCTTCGAAGGCGGCGCGGAAGGCCTCGACGTTGGCGGCGGGCGCGGAGAGCCCCGCGGCGGCGGCGTGTCCGCCGTAGGTCGTGAGGTGCGCGCCGGCGGCGGCGAGGGCCTCGGCGAGGTGGAAGCCGGAGATCGAGCGCCCGCTTCCGCGCGCGGTCCCGGCGGCCTCGTCCAGCGCGAGCAGGACCGCGGGGCGGTGGAACTCCTCGACGATGCGGCTGGCCACGATCCCGATCACGCCCTGGTGCCAGCCGGCGGAGCCGAGCACGAAGGCGCTCGGCGGCGGCGCGGCCTTGAGGCGTTCGGCCGCTTGCGCGCGGGCTTCGTCGAGGATCTTCTGCTCGATGGATTGCCGCTCGGCGTTCAGCGCGTCGAGGCGCTGCGCGAGTTCGGCGGCGCGCGCGGGGTCCTCGGTGAGCAGCAGTTCGAGCGCCTCGGCGGCCCGCGCGCAGCGCCCGGCGGCGTTGAGGCGCGGGCCGAGCAGGAAGCCGATGTCGGTGACGGTGGGTTCGCCGCGCAACTGGCAGACGCCGACGAGCGCGGCCAGGCCCGGCGCGCGGCCGTGCGCGACGGCCTTCAAGCCCTGGGCGACGAGGATGCGGTTCTCGCCGCGGAGCGGGACGACGTCGCAGACGGTGCCCAGCGCGGCGAAGCCCAGGGCGTCGAGGAGGAACGCGCGGAAGGCCGGCGTCACGCGCTGCGCGTGCGAGAAGGCCTGCGCGAGCGCCCAAGCGAGCTTGAAGGCCAGCCCCGCGCCGCACAGCTCGCGGAAGGGATAGGCGTGGTCCTCGCGCTGCGGGTTGACGACGGCCACGGCCGGCGGGAGGCCCGCCTCGGGGATGTGGTGGTGGTCCACTACGATCGTATCGATGCCGTCCGCGCGCAGGGCCGCGACGGCGTCGTGCGCGGTGACGCCGTTGTCGAGCGTGATCAGCAGGTCGGGCCGGGCCGCGCGAATGCGCTCGAGGGCCTCCTCGCCCAGGCCGTAGCCGCCGCGGTCGCGTTCGGGCAGCAGCGGCGTGACGGGGGTACTCGAGCACGCGGAAGAAGCGCGCCAGGAGCGCAGTGGCGCTGACGCCGTCGACGTCGTAATCCCCGAAGAGGACGATGCGCTGCTTCTTCTCGACGGCCTCGACGATCCGCGCCACGGCGCGCGGGAGGTCGGGCAGGCCGGCGGGGTCGTGGAGGTCGGAGAGGCGGGCCTGGAGGAAAACCTCGGCCGCAGCGGGCTCGGCGTAGCCCCGGCGGGCGAGGATGCGCGCGAAGAGCGGCGAGACGTTCAGCGCGCGGGCCAGTTCGCGCGCGGCGGCCGGGTCGGCCTCGGGCTGCGGGATCCAGCGTTCGGCGAAGGGGCGACGCCGGCGGCTGCTGCGCTGGCGGGGCAGGACGGGGAGCGTGGCGTCGGACGACGGCATCGGGCGCCTTTCCAACCCGTTCCCCCAGACGGGCGTGAGGCGAAGCGCAGCGGCGTAAAAAGTCCATTATAGCAGGTTCGCGGCGCGCGGTAAACGCGGAAGCGGCGCGCTATTCCGAGACCTCGACGCCCTTGATCTTCCAGCCGTCCTCGGTCTTCTTGAAGCTCAGGCGGAAATGTTTGCCGCGGATGAAGCGGTTGATCGACTCCCAGTCGGCCTCGGGGGCGGCCTTGCCGCGGACTTCCGCGTCCAGTTCGGCGGTGGCTTCCGTGGGATCTCGCGCGGAGAGCTTGACCGGCACGGTCCGCGGCGTGACGTGGACCTCGACCTTGAAGCGGTAGAGGTTCATCAGCACCTGGACGAAGCCGGTGTGAGCCAGGTCGCGGTCGATGCCGTCGGGGCCGCGGAAGTCGTCGGCGAGAGTGGCGGTGATGCCGGAGGGCATGCGCTCGCGCGCGGCGCGGCAGGCGATCTCGATCACGTCGCGGATCTTGGCTTCTTCGCTCTTGAGGAAGTTCTCGTAGACCCAGCCGCCGAGCAGGTAGAGCAGGAGCAGGCCGGCGAGGCCCAGAGCGATGGCGCGGGGCGGCGGCATGCGGAAGCGGCGCTTGTCGTGCTGGGGCCCGCGGTTGAGGTCGTCGCGCATGGCAGGGATGGGGAGGCTCCGGTGGTCCAGCCGAAGCAAGGGCTTTACCGACGCGGGCCGCCGCGCGCAAGGCTATTTCGCGCGCCCGACGCAATAGAGGCGCTGCTCGCCGCGGAGGTAGATGCGGCCGGCGTGAAAGGCCGGAGAGGCGGCGAGGGCCTCGCCGATGTTTCCTTCGGAGCCGGGCCGCCAGGCGTCGCCGAGTTCGAAGACGAAGGTCCGGCCGGACTTTTCGGGGAGGTAGACGGCGCGTCCGGCGAGGACCGGGGAGGCCCAGTAGGCCTCGCCCGCGGCGGCGGTCCAGAGGAGCTTGCCGGTGCGGACTTCCAGGCAGGTCAATTCGCCGGCCTCGCAGAGCAGCAGGCGCGTCCCGTCGGTAAGCGGGGAGGCCATGGAAGGCATCCCGGCGTCGCCGGTCCATGCGATCCCGGATGCCGTCACGTCGCCGCTGCCGCCGGCGCGGATGGCGAAGAGCCGGGAGTCGGCGGTGGCGGCGAAGACCAGTCCCGCGGCGAAGACCGGCATGGGCGCCACGTCGCCGGCGAGTCCCTTGGCCCGCCAGAGTTCGCGCCCGCCGGCCGGGTCGTAGGCGATCACGTAGGGATTGGCGCAGGTGACCAGCAGGTCGCGGCCTTCCCAGGAGACGACGAGCGGAGTGCTCCAGGAGTTCGGGACCGGGCGCGGGGCCGACCAGAGGACCTCGCCGGTCTCCGGCCGCAGCGCCAGCAGCTCGGAGCCGCCGTCCATGCGGTTGCCGCGGTCGAACTGAATCAGGAGCTTGTCCTTCCAGAGCACCGGCGAGCTGGCCAGGCCGTAGGCGTTCTCGGGCGCGCCCAGGTTCTTCTTCCAGAGCACGCGGCCATCGGGATCGGCGCAGAGCAGGTCGGCGGTGGAGAAGAGCGCGAAGACGCGGCTCCCGTCGGTCGCGGGGGTCGAAGCGCAGAGCCCGGAGCTCATTCCATCGCGCGGATCGCCCTCGCCGTCGGGTTTCTCGGCGCCGGGGAGGTTCCAGAGCGGCGCGCCGGTCGCGGCATCGAAGGCCATAAGCAGGCCCAGCCCGTCTTTCTCGCCGGTCAGGTAGACGCGCCCGCCGCGGACGATCGGCGAGGAGTAGCCGAAGGCGTCGAGCGGGATCTTCCAGAGGATGTTCTTTCCGCTCGCCGCGTCCCACTCGCGCGGGTACTCCGCGCCGTCCAGTACGAGTCCCATGCCGGTCGGGCCGCGAAACTGGTTCCAGCCGGGGTCCGCCGCGGGAGGCGGGTCGGGGATCGGGGCCGGCGCGGCGGACTTGGGGGCGCTGGAGCCGCAGGAGGCCAAGCCGAGCAGCGCGAGCGCGGGGAGCAGCCGGAGCATGGTTAGAGACTCTTAGTTCTTGACGTCGTAGACGTAGAGCGTCTTGAGGCTCCGCAGGTAGAGGCGGCCGCCGGCGATCACGGGGTGGTTCAGGGAGGCGGCGCCGATGGTCTCCGGGAGCTTGAACTGGCCGGCCAGGGCGGGCTCCTTGGGGCTGGCTTCCAGCAGGTAGACGTCGCCGAGTTCGTGGCGCAGGTAGAGCATCCCGTCGGCGGCGGTGAGCATGCAGCGCCCCAGGGGTTTGGACCACTCCTCCTTGCCGGTCTTGAGTTCCAGGCAATAGAGCACGCCCTGCGCGACTTCCTTCTTGATCCAGCCCTTCAGCGGGTAGCGGTAGCCGCCGAAGCCGTAGAGATGTTCGCCGACGATCACGACGCCGCTGTGCTCGTTGTCGAGGTTCTTATGCGCCCAGGCCTCGGTGAGCCCCTTGCCGTCGGGGTTGAGCCGGTAGCACTTGGCGCCTTCCTCGTAAGGCGCGGTGATGAAGACCATGCCGGCGCGGTAGAGCGGGGGCACGGTGAGGACGGTGAGGTGCTTGGCGTTGGGAAAGTGCCGCTCGCTCCAGGCCATGCGGCCCGTGGCGGCCTCCACGCCCAGGACACGGAAATAGGACAAGTAGAGGAGTTGCCGAACGCCGTTGACGTCGGCGAGCGAAGGCGTGCAGTAGGAGGCCTTGTCGCTCCCGGGGTTCGGGCACTCCCAGAGGACCGCGCCGGTCTTCTTGTTTAGCGCGACGACGAAGCCCTGCGCGCCGCCGGGCATGGCGAAGACCTTGTCTTCCCAGACCACGACGGACTCCGCGTAACCGAACTGCGCGAGCCGCTGCAAGCCGTACTGCTTGTAGAGGTCCACGCTCCAGACCGGCTTGCCCGTGCGCGCCTCGAAGCAGGCCAGCCGCCCGTGCGCGTTGAGGTGGTAGAGCAGGCCGTCGTTCCAGGTGGGGGTGGAGCGCGAGCCGGAGACGGCGCCCATCCAGGCCGCGCCGTTCTGCGCCTTCCAGGCGAGCGCGCCGTCGGGGCGCAGGGCGAAGAGCATGCAGTCGCCGTCGAAATCGCCGGCCGAGTAGATCAGGCCGTCGGCCACGGTCACCGAGGAGAAGCCGTGCCCGCAGTCGGCGTACTTCCAGAGCAGCCGCGGGCCGGCCGCCGGCCAAGTCTTCAGGAGCCCAGTCTCGGGCGAACTGTTGTCGTAGCGGGGGCCGTGGAAGTGCGGCCAGGGCGCGTCCCGCGCCTCGCCGCTTGCGGGCTGGGCCTGCACGGCCGAGCGCGCCGGGGCGCGCAGGCTCGCGCGCGCGGGCCGGGTGTCAGCCTGCGCGGAGGCCAGGAGCAGGACCGCCATGATCGCCAAGACGCGCACGACCGGGTTCATGGGTGACCTCGCCGGGTTGAGAGGCTCCGCCCCGCCGGTAGTATATACGCGAAGTCCCGCATACGAATTTACGTTACTCCGCGAAGAAAGCGCACGAAAGCATGATCTGCGGTTGAGCCGCGCTGGGAGAGGCAAGCGCCCGCGGCCGAGAGCAGGCCGGAGCGCGGGCGGCCTTTTTGTGTTGAAAGTTCTTACGCGGATTTGACGGCTTCGATTCAAGTTCCGCATTGACGCCCGCCGATGCAGGTTCTATACTTTGCGATGCAAAGTGAATGGGGCGGCTGGCGGGAGGAACTCGATGCTTCAGCCTTCACCGATGGCGCAGGACGAGGCGTTGCGCGCGCTGGGGTACATCCGCGCGGCGATCGACCGGACGACGCGCTACTCGACGTTTTCGGCGCTCTCGGGGTTCCTGGCGGGGGCGGCGGCGCTGGCGGGGAGCGGGTTCTGCGGGTTGTGGGCGCATCCGGGCGCGGACCCCGGCGCGGGGCGCGCGTTCCTGCTGGTCTGGAGCGGGGTTTTCGCGGCGGCGGCGGCGAGCCTGGGGGTGTTGACGGCGCTGAAGGCGCGGCAGCGCGGGGAGGCGCTGTGGACGCCGATCGCGCGGACGGCCTTGAGCGCGCTGCTGGGCCCGGGGCTGGCGGGGGCGGCGGCGACGGCGGCGCTGGTCCACGCGGGGCGCTACGAACTGCTTCCGGGCGCGTGGCTGACGCTGTACGGCTGCGGGTTGTACGCGGCGAGTTTCTTCGCGCCGCTGTTCCTGCGCGCGCGGGGGTGCTGGGGATGCTGCTGGGGCTGGCGGCGTGGCTGGCCCCGGACGCGCACGCGGCGCTGTGGCTGGGGCTGGGTTTCGGCGGGCTGCACCTCGCCTTCGGGGCGATCGTGCTCTTGAGGTACCGCGCATGAAGACCACGGCCGAACGCAAGCCGCGGGACAAGAGCGTCCCGTTCGGGCTGCTGAAACCGGACGCCCCCGGCGGCGCGAACCGCGCGGCGCCCGAGGAAGACCCCGCGGGGCTGGTGGCGGTGGATCCCTTGATCCACGAGCGGACGCGGCTGGCGATCCTGACGGCGCTGGCGACCTCCGGCGACCGCTCGGCGCGCTTCCTCGACCTGCGCGACAGCCTGCACCTGACCGACGGGAACCTGATGACCCACCTGCGCACGCTCGAACAGGCCGGGCTGATCCAGCGCAACAAGACCGGGGCGGGGCGCGGCAGCACGACGACGGTGCTGCTGACGCCCAAGGGCGCGCGCGCGTTCAAGGCGTACCTGGACCAGCTCGAGGCCCTGATCGAGGCCGCGCGCAGCGGCCAGGACGCGAAGGCATGAGGACCGAACCCGCGATGCGCTCCACCCTGACGCACTCCGACGCGAGCGCCGCCGTGCTGGGCAAGCCGCTGCCGCCGAAGGGCGACGCGCGGCTGCCGCGGCACGTGGCGATCATCATGGACGGCAACGGGCGCTGGGCCACGAAGCAGGGGCTGCCCCGGCTGGCCGGGCACGAACGCGGCGCGCGCGCGGTGCGCGAGGTCGTCGAAGGCGCGCTGGAACGCGGCATCGAGGTCCTGAGCCTCTACGCCTTCAGCGCGCAGAACTGGAGCCGCCCGGCGCAGGAAGTCGGCGGCCTGATGCGGCTCTTCCGCGCGTACCTCGAGGACGAACGCGCGCGGCTGGCGAACGAAGGCGTGCAGGTGCGCCTGCTGGGCGAACGCGCGCGGCTCGCCCCGGAACTGCTCGACGCGCTCGACGCGACCCTCCACGCCACCCGGCACGCCACGCGGATGCAGTTGAACCTGGCGGTGAACTACGGCGGGCGCGAGGAGCTGGTCGAGGCCATGAAGCGGCTCGCGCGTCGCGTCGCGGACGGCGGCCTGGAGCCCGATGGGATCGACGGGGCGCGGATCGAGGAGGAGCTGACCACGCGCGCGCTGCCGCCCGTGGACCTGCTGGTCCGCACCGCCGGCGAGCGGCGGCTCTCGAACTTCCTGCTCTGGCAGTCGGCCTACGCCGAACTCATCTTCATGGATGCCGCATGGCCCGACTTCGACCGGAACTGCCTCGACGCGGCGCTGAGCGAGTACGCCACGCGGCGGCGGACCTTCGGCGGGCTGGTGGATCCGGTGGAAGCCAAAAACGCAAAACGTAATAAGAACCCTTGAAGCGTTCGCTCCAAGGGTCTGCTTACGTTTTACGTTTTGCGTTTCTTCTTACTTCTCGACCTTCAGTTCCAGCACCGTGGCTTCGTCGCCGGCTTTCTTCAGGTTCAGCGTGAACGTCTCCTTCCGCTCGTCGGGGCCGAAGCGGTTGCGGTAGACGACGACGGCGGCCTGGGTGGGCTTCTCGCCGCCGTAGAACTTCACCCAGATGCGGTAGGCGCCGGGCGCGGCGCGCTTGAGCACGTAGGTCTCGGGGCCGTGGCCGTCGGTGTCGTCGTGGTCGAGGACGCCGCCGCGGAAGGAGGTCTTGGCCTGGTAGCTGACTTCGTGCGCACCGGGTTCGGTGACGTGGAGGTCGATGTCGGTGGCCTCGGTGTCCCAGGTCAGGATCGCGGCGAGGTCCTGGACGCGGCCGGCGGCGAGCTTGGCCTCCAGATCCTTCGCGCGGGGTTCGTCGCCGGCGCGGCGCGCGGCGTCGGCGAGGGCCTTGAGCCCCTGCTCGGCCTCGCCCCACAGGTCGCCGTCCTCGGAGAGCCACGCGCCTTCGAGCATGTGGAGCAGCGCCCAGGCCTCGGCGTCGCGGTCCCGCGCCTCGCGCGACGCCTTGAGCAGCGCGCGGTGGGCGGCGGCGTGTTCGGGCTCCAGTTCGCAGGCGCACTTGAGTTCGCGGACGGCCTCGGCGCGGCGGTTGAGCCCGGCGAGGGCCTCGGCCAGTTCGAGTCGCGGGGCGGCCTCGCGCGGGCGGAGCGCGACGACCTGGGTCAGCGCGCGGAGCTGAGCGCGCGGGTCGTTGGCCTTTCCGTAGAGCCCGGCGAGTTGCTGCCACATCCAGGGGACCGAGTAGCCCTGGCGCAGGTGGGCCTCGAGGCGCGCGCGCGCTTCCTTCTCCTGTCCGGTCGCGGCGAGGCTCTCGACGTACGGCGCGAGGTACTCGGGCGAACCTCCGGCGGCTTCGTAGGCGCGCCGCCAGAAAGCGTGGCGCTTGAGGGGCTCGGGTTCCAGTTCGGCGCGGCGGGCATTGAGGCGCGCGCGGAGCGCGTCGTCGGCGAAGAGGGGCAGGGCGGCGTCGAGGGCCTTGGCGTCGGTCTCGGCGGCGGCGCGTTGGAGCACCTCGCGGGCGAGGTACTCGGCGAGCGCGCCTGCGTAACGGAACTCGGCCAGTCCGTCGGCGAGGCGCTTGTAGCCGTCGGCGCCGGCGCTGAGGAGCGCGAGGTTGCGGTACAACTCGGCGCGGGCGGGGGCGTGGGCCGCGTCGCGCGGAGCGGCGCCCAGCGCGCGGAGCGTCAGTTCGGCGGCGCGCTCGAGCATGCCGAGTTCGGCGGCCAAGCCGGCGGCCTCGCCGAGGGCGCGCGGGTCGTCGGCGGCTTGGCCCAGGACGGCGGCGTCGAGAACCTTCCGGGCCAGGTCCAGGTGACGGACGTGCAGCGCGAGGAAGGCCATGGCGCGCGCCTGCGCCCGCGGCAGCGGTCGTTCGGCGCGTGCCCGGGTCCAGGCTTCGAGTCCCTTCGAGAGCAGCGCGGCGGCGCTCGCGCGCCCGGTGTCGGAATCGGGCTGGAGCGTCGCGAGGCGGGTCCAGTCGCCGCAGAGGCGCAGGTTCTCGGGCTGGCGGCCAAGCAGGTCGAGGCGTTCGCCGGCGCTCAGGCCCGGGGCGGCGTGCAAGGCCTCGCGGAGGGCCTCGCCGTCGAGGCCTCCGGCGTCAGGCGCGGCGAAGACGCGGTGCAGATCTTCGGCCAGGACGTCCAGGAGCAGGTCGCGGGTATCGGCCGCGGCGCGCTCCGGCGCGGAGAAGAAGAGCAGGGCGACGGCGGCACGGTAGAGGCGCGCATCGCGCTCGCCGGGCGCGGCCTGGATGCGGGCGTGAAGCGCCTTCAGCTTCGCGGCGGCCGCATCCGCATCGAAGTTGGCGCGGCCGGAGGCCAGGACCCAGAAGGACTTGAGGCAGGACGCCAGGTCATCGGCCTCGGCGGGCAGGGCGCCTCCGGCCAGATCACCCGGGGCGGGCTGCACGCGGCCGCCTGCCAGGCCTCCCTGCTTCTCAATCGCGGCCTGCGCGTCGGGTTTGGCGGCGGCGGGCGCTTCGGGGGCCTTGCGGGCCAGCGCATCGCCGGCGGGGAGTGCGGCTTCGCGGAAGCCGCCGATGAACCCCGAATAGATCGGGCCCGCGGGGGCGTTGGCCAGGCCGGCGCGCGTGCGCATCTCGCCGTCCTTCTTACGGGCTTCTTCCTTACGGGCATCCCCCAAGGCGTTCGGCCTTCCCGATTCTCCCGTAACCGGCCCGCGCCCGGCCGACTGGCGAAGCACCTCGCGGAGCGCGCCCTCGTCGCCGCGCGTGGCGTCCTTCCCGTCGGGCGTGACGTACAGCAGCCTGTCCGACTCGCCAGAGCCGGGCTTTCCGCCCAGCCCCCCGGCCGGCCCCGGCGCTTCTTCACGCAGGGACTTGAGCCGTTCGCTGGCGCTCCAATCGCGCTGGCGGTCGTAGCTTTCCTGTTGCAGCTTATTCAGTTCGTTCGAAGGGTCGTTCTGGGCGAGGCCGCGGCGCGCGGCGCGCGTTTCCGCCAAGGCCTCGTGCGCGTCATGAGTGGGATCGAAGACGTCCTCCGGTTCGTCCAGATCCTGCAACTTCGCCGAATACTTCATATACCCGTCCAGCAAGCGCTCGCTCTTGCGTACTTCTCTCTCCAATTCCGCCAGTTCCGCCAGTTCGAGCGCCAGGCCTTCGGCCTGGTCCACGCTGGTCTCTTCCAGCAGTTCCTGGTCCGCCTTCTGGTGTTGCTGCTGCTGTTGCTGCTCCATGGCGCGGCCGAAGCGCGAAGGCGCGGGCTCTCGCTGCGGGAGATGAGGGGGGCGGACCGAGGGCTCGGGGCCATCTTCTCGCGCCGCTTTGCCCTCGGTGCGCGGCAGGTCCTGCGCCTTGGCGGCGGCTTCCGCTCCGGGCGCGGCGTCCTGGAGGACTTCCTTTTCTTTCCTTTCGTCCGACGGGGCCTGCTTGGCGGCATGCCCGGCCGCGGCGCCGCCTTGTTCGCTGCCGGCCGCGGGCGCGCCGGGGGGCGCGGGCGGCGCGGCGGTGGGCTTGGGCGAGGCTACGGGCTCGCCGGCTTTCGCGGACTCGGCGCGCTCCGGCTGCTTGTAAGCGACCGGAGCCTTGGCGGCATCCTGGCCTTCGTGTCCGCGCCCGTCCTCGGAGGGCGCTGATTTTTTCCATGGACTTGTCGACCTGGGCCCGCGCGCCGTTGCCGCCGCCCTGGTTTCCGGGGCCGGCCGCGGCGGGTTCCGCCGGCTTCGCGGCGCGGGCGCGATACTGGCTTTCGGATTCGAGCGCGCGGAGGCGGCTGCCGGCTTCGTCCAGGCTGCGCCGGTTCATCGGGCGCGGCTGCCAGGCCGGCTCGGATGCGGCGGCCTCGATATTGGCGTTACGGTCCGAATGAGTCTTCCCGCGCTCGGCTTTCTGTCCGGCCTTCGCGTCTTGCGCCTGCTTGGCGTTCAGGCCTTTGAGGCCGGACTCCAGCTTCTCGCCGTCCTGCTGGATCAGCCGGTTGGCCGGGGCGGCGGCGAGGGCCAGGACGGTCTCGTCGCGCCAGAGCGGGCGGCGGCGGGCGCGGTCGATCTGGTAGCGCGCGTACTCGGCGTCGGATTCGAGGACGAGGAAGCTGGTGTACGGGCTCATCAGGGTCCAGGTCTGCGCCAGCGCGACGATCTCGCCGCGGGTCTCGTCGCTCGAAGGCCGCGCCAGCAGGCGGTCGAGGCGCGCGCGGGCCCAGAAGCGTCCGACGGCGGGGTCGTGGTTGAGGTTCGCGGCGAGCTGTACGCCGGCGCGCCGTTCGAAGTCCGCGCCGCCGAGCTTCGCGCGCAGCGCCAGCGCGAAGGGCTTGGCCTCCTTCAGGCGCGCGGCGAGGAAGACCTCGTGCCCGGCGCGAAGCGAAGCGAGGCGCGCGGGGTAGACCTCGTTCAGCACGTCCGGCTCGGCGCGCAGCACGGGCGCTTCGAGCCAGGGCTGCTGGAGGCCCAGCGCGAGGCTGAAGGCGGATTCCTCGAGGTTCTCGTCGGGGCGCAGCGCGGCGAAGATCCCGCCGCTGGCGCGGGCGAGTTCCTCGAGCGCCAGCGTCTCGACCTCGCGGCCCACGGCGAGGCCGGCAAAGCGCGCGCCGGCCTTGTTCAGGCCCGCGGCGCCGGCCTCGGCCAGCCGGCCGACATCGAGCGCGCCGAGCGCGGGGATGCCCGCGCCGAGGAAGACGACCAGGCGCGGGCGCTCGGGCGCGCCGTGCCGGGCGGCGAACTCCGCGGCGGCTTCGAGGACCGCGCCGAGGTTGAGCGCGCCGAGCGGCGCGCGGGCGGAGAGGTCGGCGCGGGCCCGCGCGACCTCGGCCGCGAAGGGCGGGACGAAGCCGGGCAGCAGCGGGGTGAAGAAGACATCGGCGCAGGCCAGCGCGACGCGGTCGCCGGAGTTGAAGCCGGCGAGGAGGGCCTCGAGGGCCTTGGCCTGCGCGGCGAGGTCGGCGGGGGAGCGCGCGCCGGAGGTCTCGCAGACGAGCAACACGTCGCGGGCCTTGGGGGCGCCGGCGGCGGCGAGCTGTTCCATCGTGGGGCGGGGCTGGAAGCCCACGGCCAGGTACGGCGGCTCGTTGCCTTCGGCGTAGACGGCGCTGAAGAATTCGCCCGCGCGCTCGGCGGCGACGTTGAGCACGAAGTCGGCCTCGGGCTTCACGTCCCGGAGGTTCAGGCGCGCGACGGCGCGCGGCGTGCCGAGCCCCTCGACTTTCGTGGCCTCGAAGTAGGAAGGCGAGACGAGGTCGTGGACGGGCATGCCGTCGAGCGTCTCGGCGACGACGTTCACGCTCAGGCTGCCGATGGGGCGCGTGCTCGTCATCTCGCCGACGAGGGGCAGGACGAAGCGCCGCGTGTCGTAGTGCGCGGGGATGAGCTGCGTGTATTCCAGGACGATCCGTTTGCGGCTATGCGGCAGGATGGGAAAGACGCGCGCGCGGAAGACGTTGCCTTCCATCCATTCGAGCAGCGCCGGGTCGCGCTTCTCGCGGAGGATCGAGGCGTAGACGGCGCGCGCCTTGCCGCGCTCGACGACCTCGCCTTCGACGAGGGTCTTGTCGTCCACGTACATGGCGAAGCGCGCGATGGCCGCGCCGGGCGGGAGCGGGAAATAGAAGGCGCCTTCCAGCGTGCGGCCGGTCGTGTTCTCGAAGCTCTGGTCGATGCGGGTGAGGCAGAGCGGGCCGCGCAAGTGCGCCAGGACGTTGAACTCGGCGATGCCCAGCGGCTCGGCGGGCTTGCCGTCGGCGTCCTGGACGACGAGCTGCCCGACGGCGGCCTCGGCCTTGCCCGGGGGCTTGTCGAGGTCGGCGGCCCAGGCGGCGGGCTCTCCGGCGGGGAGCGTGCGGTCCCGCGCCTGGCTCAGCGCGGCGACGCGGGCCTTGAGCCCCGTCGCGAGGACGTCCATGACCTCGCGGCCGGCCGCCTCGGCGAGCAGCGCCTCGCGGCCTTCGGAGAGGCCGACGAGCGCCGGCGTCGAATCGCGGCTGGAGACGCAGGCCGCCTGCGCCGAACCTTTCAGCACGCGCGCGAGGGCCAGATCCGGCGCGGGGACTTCGACCTCGGCCTGCCCGGCGCGGAGTTCAAGCTGCCCGCCGGCGGCCAGGACGCGGACGCCCTGGAAGGCGCGGGCGCGAGGCTCGTTGAGCCCCCGCGGCGCGGCGTCCACGAGCACGCGCCCCTGCGCGAGGTGGACGACGCGCGCGTGCTCGTCGAGCCGCTCGATGGACAGCTCGGTGCGCTCGTCGAGGCGGACGCGGCTCTCGCCGAAGCCCAGTTCCGCGCGCGCGCCGGCGGCGGTGCGGAGCTTGGCGCCGTACGGGATGCGCTCGCCCGGCACCACGCCGCGCCAGGCGCGGCGCTCGGCCTCGTAAACGGCGACGGGGCCCAGGCGGCGGAGCAGCGCCAGGCCGCGGCCGTCGTCGACGTCCGCGCGCGAACCGCGGACGTAGGTGTACTCCATGCCGGCCGCATCGGGCGCGCCGGAGGGTAGGGTCGCAACCGTATTAGAAGGGGGCTCGGGCTGGAAGACGCGGGTGGCGAGGACGACCAGGGCGACGGCGGCGGCCAGGGGCGCGGCGAACCACCAGCGCGAGCGGGCCGGCGCGCCCGAACGCGCGGAAGCCAGCTCGTCGCGGCGGCGAGCGCGGGCGCCGCGCGGCGCGCCGACGTTGACCGTCTCATGGTCGCCCAGCGCGAGGTTCTTGGACTCGAGGGCTTCGCGTTCGGCGCGGCTTTCGTCGCTGGCGCGGGCCTTGCTGGCGAAGCGTTCGGCCTCCAGGCGGCTCGAGCCGCCCTCGCCGGCGCGGCGCCAGCCCAGGGACTTCTCGATGCGCAGCCAGGCCTGCTGTCCCAGCGCCGGCTCTTCGGGGTACGCGCCGTCGAGGGCCTGCGCGGCCTGTTGAAGGAGGTCGAATTCGGCCTTCAGCTCGGGGCGGCGTTCCAGGGCGGCGCGGAAGGCCGCGAGTTCCGCCGGAGCCAAGCGCCCGCTGAGCGCGTCGGCCATCCGAAGCTGAAGTTCGTCCAACGTTTCGTCCGCCATGACCCACCTCGCGGGGCTGCCCCCAGATCGTTCCGCGCATGGGACGATCCGGCCGGGGCAACGTTACCGATTCCCCCCCAGCATCTGGCTCAATCGCGACAGCGCACGGTGCACGCGGACCTTGGCCGCGGAAACCGAGACGCCGGTGATGCGGCTGATCTCCGAGTAGGGCAGCTTTCCGAACCAGTAGAGCATGAACGTCTCCCGCTCGGGCTCGGCCAGGTTGCCCAGCGCTTCCTCAACCTTTTCCCACAATTCGCGGCGCTCCACGTCCCAGCTCGGATCGGCCTCGGGACGGACCTCGGCGAGTTCGGGGCGTTTGACCAAGATCGTCTCGTCCGCCTTCTCTTCGAGGGACGCGCGGCGCTTGCGGCTGCGCAGGAGGTTCAGGGCCAAGGAGAAGAGCCAGGTGCGGAAAGGGCTTTCGCCGCGGAACGAGGAGGCTTTCTCGGCGACCCGCACGAAGGCGTCGTGGACCAGGTCCTCCACCTCCTGCGCACCGCGGACGCTGCGGGCCAGGAACCGCGCCAGGGCCTCGCCGTGCCGGACAAAGAGGAGTTCCAGCGCGCGCGCCGAGGACGCATCCTTCCGGGCCACCCGTTGGACCAGCGCCAGTTCGGGCAGATCCTTGGTGGCGACGCCGGGCGCGGCCTCGCTTCCAGCCGGGGAATCCGGGGAAGGCGCAGGGTTACCCGCGTTGGAGACCGCCTCGCCCATGGACCCCTGCACACCTCCATTGGATGCTCGAAAGGCAGGCAAGTTACTTGGAATGTGTATATTAAGCCCTGTCCGCAGCTATGGTTAGGACCGAAATCCGGGCATTCCGGCTACCTACATCTTTGACTTCTCGAAACACTGTTCTAACATCATCGTAAATAAAAGGTTACGAGGTGCGCGCGGGGGCGGGCTGGAAGGCTGGTTTCCGGCTGGAGCCCCGCGATGCCCGGCGTCAGCTCCTCTTGGAGGATTGCGGCGCCGGCCTGGGCTGCCGCGAGAGAAGCCATGAGTACGCAACGCACGAGCCGCGGCAACCCGCTGGACCGGCTGGGCCAGAGCATGGCGCGGTCGTTCTTCGAGCGGGCGCAGGGGGCGCGGGCCAAACGCCTGGAGCGCCTCTCGCCCACCGCCCGCGTGCTGCTCAGTTTCGGCCTCCTGATCCTCTGCGGGACGTTCCTCTTGTGGCTGCCGGCCTGCGCGGCGGCGGGGCAGCCGGGCTTGAGCTTCGTGGACGCGCTCTTCACCTCGACCTCGGCCGTCTGCGTGACGGGGCTTTCCACGATCGACGTGGGGCTGCGGCTGAGCGGGCTGGGTCAGGGAGTGCTGCTGCTGCTGATCCAGTTGGGCGGGCTGGGCTTCCTGACGCTCTCGACGGGCCTGTTCTTCTCGCTGGGCTTCCGCTCCTCGATGCTCACGCGCGCGGCGGTGGCCGATACGCTGGGCGGGCGGACGGGCTCGGAGATGCGCGGACTGCTGCGCAACCTGTTCCTGGTGACGATGATCTTCGAACTGGCGGGCGCGGCGGTGCTGAGCTTCCGCTTCGCTTCGCTGGAAGGCTTCACGCTGGGGCAGGCCTGCTGGTTCGGGCTGTTCCATTCGGTCTCGGCCTTCTGCAACGCGGGGTTCTCGACGTTCTCGCGGGCGGCGGGGCACGGGAGCGACGGGTTGGACGGCTTCACGCAAGACGGCATCACCAACCTGGTGACGATGGCGCTGATCGTGCTCGGCGGGCTGGGCTTCCTGGTCCTGGAAGAACTCCTCGCCTGGCTCCGCGGCCGGGGGCAGCGGCGGCTGGGCGTGCACGCCAAGATCGTGCTGAGCACCTCGGCGGTGCTGACGGCGGCCGGGGCGGCGCTCTTCTATCTCTTCGAGCGGCAGGCGCTATTCGAGGGGCGCCCATGGCACGAGGCGCTCCTGCCGAGCCTGTTCCAGTCGGTGACGGCGCGCACGGCGGGGTTCAATACGGTGTCCGTGAGCGCGCTGAGCGGGCCGACGCTGATGCTGCTGATGGGACTCATGTTCATCGGCGGCAGCCCGGCCTCGACCGCCGGCGGGGTCAAGACCACCACGGCCTTCGTGATCCTTCGGCTGACCCTGGCGCGGCTGAGCCGGCGGCGGCACCCGACGGCCTTCGGGCGCGAGTTGAGCACGGAGACGGTCACGCGCGCGGCGACGCTGATCCTCGTCGCCATCGTCTGCCTCGTCGTGCTCTCGGCGAGCCTGATGGTCATCGAGGCGCGCTCGGTCGAGGCGCACAGCCGGGGCGGGGTCTTCATGGACATGCTCTTCGAGTCGGTCTCGGCGCTGGGCACCGTCGGGCTTTCGACCGGAACCACCGGGGACCTGGGCGCGCTGGCCAAGCTGGTCGTGATCGTGGCGATGTACGTCGGCCGGCTCGGGCCGCTGTCGGTCTTCGTCGCGTTGGCGCAGCCGCCGCGCACCGACAAGGTGCGCTACCCGGAAGCGTCGGTGCTGGTAGGTTAGGTTGGCTGACAAGAGCTGGAAGAGCTCAGGCGCGCCAAGCTCGATGCGCTCTTACGTGCCGTCATCAGGGGATTCGACATGGCGAGGCAGTTCGCCGTCCTGGGGTTGGGGAAATTCGGGTCGCACGTGGCGCGCCAACTGGCCGCGGACGACTTTGAGGTCCTTGCGGTGGACCGGAATCCCGACCTGGTCGACGAGATCAAGGACGAGGTGACGCGCGCGGCGATCGCGGACGTGACCGACGCGGAGGCGCTCCAGGCGCTGGGGCTCGACGCGTTCGAGGCGGTCGTGGTGGCGCTGGGCGGGAGCCTGGAAGGCTCGATCCTGACCTGCCTGCACCTGCGGGAACTCGGCTGCAAGCACATCGTCGCCAAGGTCTTCAGCCCGCAGCACGAACGGATCCTGCGCAAGCTGGGCATCGGGCGGGTGATTTATCCCGAGCACGAGAGCGCGCTGCGGCTGGCCAAGCACCTGGGCTTCCAGTCGGTGCTGGACTTCCTGCCGCTGGCGCCGGGCTTCTCGCTGGTCGAGATCGCGCCGCCGTCGGAGATCGTCGGCAAGTCGCTCCGCGACGCGCAGATCCGGCAGCGCTTCAACGTCCAGGTGGTCGCGATCCGTTCGCTGGTGCCGGAACAGTGGCACCTCGTGCCCGATCCCAACATGGTCATCAAGGACTCCGACGTGCTCGTCGTGATCGGGAAGGACGAAGACCTGAACAAGATCGCGAAGGTGGAGTAGGGGGGCGGGCGGGCAAAGGCGTCTGCCGGTCCCCTTTTCGCAGTAAGGGCCATTCATCCATTCGGGTGCTCGCCATGTCCTCTCGCATCGAAACGTTTGACGCCCCGTGCCGCGCGGTGACGCGGGGGCCGGCGCATCACTTCTTCGGCTACTACGACAAGTGCCCGTGGGACGCGACGGGGCGCTTCATGCTGGCGCTGGAGGTCTCCTTCATCGACCGGATGCCGCGCGCCGAGGATGCGGTGACGGTGGGGCTGGTGGACCTGCTTAACGGCGGGTCGTTCACGCCGCTGGACGAGACGACGGCGTGGTGCTGGCAGCAAGGGACGATGCTCCAGTGGCTCCCCGACGGCCGGATCCTCTACAACGCCCGCGAAGGCGGGCGCTTCGTGGCGCGAATCCGCGACGTGGGGCGCGGCACGGCGCGCACGCTGCCGCGGGCGATTTACGCGGTCAGCCCGGACGGGCGGCACGGGCTCTCGCTGAACTTCGCGCGCCTGAACCGGACGCGCCCCGGCTACGGGTACGAAGGCGTCCCCGACGCGACGGCCGGCGACCCGGCTCCCGCGGGGGACGGGATCTGGCTCGTGGACCTGGAGAGCGGCCGGGAGCGCCTGCTGTTCTCGCACGCGCAGTCGCTTCAAGTCCGGCCGCGCGCGGACTTCGCGGGGGCCGAGCACTGGTTCAACCACCTGACCTTCGCGCCCGGCGGCCGACGCTACGTGGGCCTGCACCGCTGGTGGAAGCCCGAAGGCCTCGAGATCGGCGGCAAGCGCTTCCGGCACGTCACGCGGCTCTTTACTCAGGACCGCGACGGCGGCGAGGTCCACCTGCTCAACGACGACGAGATGACCAGCCACTACGCCTGGCGCGACGCCGAGCACCTGCTGGCCTGGGCGCGCCGGCACGGCCGCGGCGACCACTACTACGTCTTCCGCGACGGGAGCGCCGAAGCCGAGATCCTGGGCGCGGACGTGCTCACCGCCGACGGGCACTGCACCTACTCGCCCGACGGAAAGTGGATCCTCACCGACACCTACCCCGACCGGAACGACCGGAAGCGCACGCTGATCCTGTACCGCCTCCGCGACGGCGTCCGCTTCGACATCGGCCGCTTCTTCGCCCCGCCGGATCTCGACGGCGAGAAGCGCTGCGACCTGCACCCGCGCTTCAGCCGCGACGGGACCGAGATCTGCATCGACAGTGCGCACGAAGGCGCGCGGCAGATGTACGTGGTGGACGTGCGGGAACTGGTGGGGCGGGAGGGTTGAGGAAAGCTAAAACGTGAAACGTAAACACAGGCTACTCTCTTTGACCTCTTTCCCAGGAGGCGCATCCATGCGCTCGATCCTCGCGGGCTTCGCGGTCTGTCTGGCCGCCTTTGCCGGGATGTCGATCTGGCCGCGCCCGGTTCACGCGCAGAAGGCGTTCCTGAACGTGGCGCGCGAGCTGTACGGGTTCGACGAGCGCTTCGGGAAGTGCCTGGTCTGCCATGAGGCGCGGCGCGGGCCGAGCCGGCGGACGCTCAACGAGTTCGGGAAGGCGCTCCAGGGGCTCGAAAGCATGAAGCCGGCGCTGGGGAAGAATTCGAGCTACACGTTCCACGCGCAGGAGTTGGCGGCCGTGGCGAAGGCGCTCCAGGAACTCGACGCGAAGGACACCGACGCCGACGGGGCGACGAACCGCGAGGAACTGCTGCTCAAGACGGCGCCGGCCGACGCGGGGGAGAAGCCCGAGGCGGCGGCGCTGGAAGCGTTGCGCGAACGGCTCAAGCGGGCGGCGGAACAGGGGAAGTAGGCCGGCGCGCTCCCGAGCCTGCGGGTCACTTGGTCTTTTTCGTCCTCTGGAGGCCGGTCGGGCTCTTTCTCGCCCCCTTCCAAATCCTTCGGTTCTTCGGTCTTCGACGCTCCGGTCTTTTCCCCGCCCGTCTTCTCCCCTTCGCCTTGCGCCGCTTCGGTCTTCGCGGCCTCCGCCGGCTTCGGCTCGGGCTTCACGTCGGTCCCCGTGCCGATGAGGTCGTCCTCGCCGGCGTAGGCGTAGGTGCGGGCGTCTTCGGCGGCCTTGAACGTGATGGGGTTGAAGTTGGGATAGCGCTGGCGCGGATCCTTGGGCTGGGCCTGGTCGTAGTCGGGCTTGAGGGCGCGCGTGGGCCGGCCGAGTTCGTCCTTCTCGGAGACGATCCAGCCGTCGGCGTGGAACTCCGTGGCGCCGTCTTCGGTGTAGCGCGTGAAGCCCGCGATGCGCCCCTGGGCGTCGTGGCGGTAGACGTCGCGCCAGGTCTTGCGCACGCTGATGCGCGGATCGACGTAGGCGGTCGCCGCCGAGCCGCTGAGCAGCCCCGGGTAAAGAACCTGCGTGAGCAGGATGAGGTTGAAGCGTTCGAGCTGCATGCGCTCGTAGGGCGTGAGCCGCTCGGCGAGCGTCCCGCCCTCGGCGCGCAACGGGCTGAGTTCGAAGGGGCCATCGGCGGACTTCACGATCCGGTAGGCGGCGAGGAGCTTGCGCGCCGGGCCCACGGGGCCGGCCTTCTTGTTGTCCTTCATCGCGGCGTCGAGTTCGGCTTGGCGCGCGGGGTAGAACTCGGGATCGCGGAGCAGCCCTTCCAGGGCGCGCGTCAGCAGGGCGCGGGGCGAGCCGTCGAGCCCCTCGGGCTTCGAGTCGAGGAAGGCGTTGACGGCGGCCTGGGCCTCGTCGGCAACCTTGCGGGCCTCGCCGGCGGCCTTGTCGGCCTCGGCGCGCGCGGCCTGCGCGGTCTTGAGGGCCGCCTCGGCCGTCTCGAGCGCCTGCTTCGCGGCCACGCCATCCGCGTCCGGGGCGTCGGGAGCCTGCTCGGATTCCGTGGTTTTGGAATCCGCGCCGGTCTTGGCGGCCGCCGGAGCGGGCTTGGCCTCGGCCTTCTTCTTCGCCTCGGCGGCGCGCTTCCGGGCTTCGTCCTCGGCCTTGCGGGCCTCGTTGCGGGCCGCGTCGGCGGCCTTGGCCAGCCGGTCGGCTTCGGCGGCTTTCTCGCGCAGCGGCTCGTAGCCCGCGGAGAGCTTCGCCAGGGCCTCGGCCGCGGTCGCGCCCAGGGTCTCTTTCAACAACTTCGCCGCGCAGTCGCCGGCCTCCGGCGCCAGCAGCGCGAGGAGCCGGCCCCAATTGAGGATCTTGAGTTCCACCGGGCCCGCGTCGTAGCCGATCTCGAGCACCCGCCCCTGCGCGTCGTACGCGCGGAGTTCCTGGTCCAGCGCGAAGAAGGTGACGAACGCGGGGGCTGACCAGTACGCGCCGTTGTGGGCGAAGACGCCGATGTCGACGCGAGAGGATTCGATCGAGCCGGGGCCGGCGGAAGGCCGCCGCGGGTGGTGCGGCACGACCAGCTCGACCTCCGAGCCGGCCTCGTTGCGCGGCGCGATGCGAATGGCCTCGGCGTCCCCGCGCAGGACGACCCAGCGGAAAGTCAGCGGCTTACCGTTGAGGTCGCGGCTCTCGGCGGCGCTGACGACCATGCGGCGCTCGCGCGCCGGCCCGCGGAAGACGCGCCCGATGGCGCAGGGCGTCTCGGCGAGGCGCTCGGACGGGTGCGGATCGAAGTAATCGATCCAGGGCTTGGGCTCGGATTCCTCCAGCACCTTCAACTGAACCAGCGGCGGAAGGGTCTCCAGGGTGAGCTCGTGAGCGAGCTTGACCATGGCCAGCGGATCGACCCACGCGCCCTCGAAGACGGTGGGATGGGCCTTGCCGCTGAGGTACTCGGCGTCGTCCTTGATGTGCTTGTTCGTGCGGCGCAGGAGCATCTGGAGCGTGGGCATCAGGAAGCCTTCGTCGGCCAGCTTCTTCTTCACCTCGGGGCGGAAGGCGGCGAGCGCGAAGGGGACCGCGCGCATGAAAGGCTGGTCGGTGCCCGAACTGCCCTGGGAGATGAGCACGTAGGGGGTGTTGAGCGGGTAGACGTCGCCGTGGCCCTCGGGGGCGGGGTCGTGGTCGCGGTGCTCGGGATACATGTACAGGTTGTTCTTGCGGTACTGCCCGTACAGCAGCAGCGCGCCGCGGGGAGTGGAGTAGGCGTGGCGCGGGTTGCTCCCGCCGCCGGTCATGCCCGCGGACGTCGATGAATTCCCGAAGACGATGCCCGGCAGGATGCGCCCCTGCAGCGCCCAGTCGGCGCGCATGGTACGTTCCTGCTCGGTGTAGGGGTGCAGCACGAGCTGCGGATACGGCTTCAGGTTCAGCATGCTGTGGGTGCGGTCGCGGTTGTCGTAGCGGTCGCCCACGTTCCCCGCGGCCGAGCCTTCCTTCCACCAGGCCTTGAGCAGGTCGCCCAGTTCGCCGCTCGCCGTGGTGATGGGCTTCTCGGTCTCGGCGGGAGGCTCTACGGGCTTGGGCGGTTCGGCCTCGCCGGCGCGCGCGCCCAGCGCGCCCAACGCGCCCAACGCGAGGAGCGGCAGGGCGAGCAGACCGCGGATGAAAAGGCTCATTCGGATCGCGGAGTGGAAGAGGGCGGGGGGCATCCGGAGGCTCCTGGCTCGTGGGCCATCATCTTGCATGCCGGGTTTCGTCGGCGCTTTTGGCCGTGCTCTGCGTTGCGCTCCGGTTGCCGTATCTTTTTGATACGCCGCCCCTTCGCGCGCCTCGATCACGACCAAAATCCCACGACGCCACCTCGCCATTCAAGATTGAAGTCCCACTTGGCGCACCCTTCTATACCCCTTCGACCCCGGAAGTACCGGTCAAAACGGACGGCGCGCCGATCGAGCAGCAGCCAAAAGAAAGCGCCGCCCAAGGGCGGCGCTCTTCTGCTCTCTGCAAGTCGACCGGCTCGCGCGGCTACTTCTTCTCGTCTTTGTCGCCCGAGAAGGCTTCGTCGATCTGGCGCGCGCCGGACTTCAGGCCCTTCTCGATCTTCTTGCCGCCGCCGAAGAGCCCCTTCCGCATCGGCTCGCCGACGGTATGCGTGAAGAAGCGGACCAGCGGATTGCCCTTCTCGCCATCGTTGTCCTGCTTCGCGTCGTCCTTCTTCGGCTCGTCCTTGTCCTTCTTGACGTCGGCGGCCTTGGGCTTATCCGGGCCGGCGGGCTCGCCCCCCTGGGACGTGCCAGCCATCCAGAAGCCACCTACCAGCAACAGCGCCGCCATCCAGGGCCACGTCTTCATGGTTCGTGTCCTTTCTCTTGTGTGCTCCCACGGGTCGAAGCCCACCTGCTTAAGCATCGGCCAGGACCGGGGAGCGCCTGTACGCGCTTGCGGCACATTAATAGGACGTGCGCGTGCGTCCGAGATTCAATCATGTTTATATCTTATTATTAAACAATAGGTTGCATGAAAAAATAAGCCGGGATGCCCATCCCGCCAACCTGACCTAACATTAACTTACTTCTCAAGCACCAGCCTGCCCCGCGGGGTCGTATGGTGCTTCTCGTCGGAGACCTTGTCGAAGACGGCGACCGCGAAGAAATAATGGCCACCGGGCTTCAGCGTGACGTCTTCGTCGGGCCGTGAGGCCTTGAGCGCGCGCGCGAACTCCAGGGTCCAACGCCCGTCCTTCCAAGCGCCCTTGGCCTTCACGTCGGCCTGCCCGGAGTCGGGGGTCTGCGGGGCGAAGGCCGGAAGGCGGGCCTCGCCCTTTCCGGCGGGTGGCTTCAGTTCTTTGAACGCGACCGCGCCCTTGTCCTTCACGCGGAGCATGTAGAGGGTTGTCTCCTCGTCGCGCCCCTGATTGGCGTAGGAGATGGCCTCCATCCCGTCCACGTCGAAGGGATCGAGCGCGACCTTGTGCCATTCCTCGTCGACCGCCCCTGAAGGATTCGTGCGGCAGGCCTTCCAGTGCCAGATGTCGGCGACGTACGGCGTGCCGCCCATCATGCACTCGTCGAAGGTTTTGCTCATCGCGAACTCCAAGGCCAAGCGGTCCTCGCGTTCCTTCCCCGCGATGTACTTCGCCTGCGGCTCGTCCCAGGTCCAGGGCTTGTGCTCGACGCTTGCGTCGAGGTCCTTCCAGACGGCGAGGAGATAGAGGGTCTTCCCGTCGTGGCAGGCCTTGAGCGTGATGGGCGTCTCTTCGGCCTCGTGGAAGGCGATCAGCTCGACGCCGGGGAGGGCGTCCCAGAGGGGCTCGGCCTGGCCGTCGATGTCCGGCGCCTGCTTGAGCTTCTTCGCGAGGAGCACGCGCCCGGCGCGGTCTTCGAGGGAATCGGCGCCGGGCTGGTCCGGCGCCTCCCGCTTTTCGCCTTCGCCCTCGCATCCGGCAAGGAGGAGCGCGAGCAGGCAGCCGGCCAGCGGCAGCGCAGGTCTGCATCCGTATCCCATGATCGTCGGCTCCGCGCGCTCGGCGTCATTACGCTGCAATGAGTTCAGTTCCACGGCTCGAAGGGGATTTCGTACCCGCGGCAGCCTTCCAGCGCCAGCCGATCTTCGTCCCCGAAGGGGCGCGCCTCGCAGGCGACGGCGGCGTTGGCGCCCAGTTCCTCAGGCGTGCGCATCGTCACCAGCACCGCGTCCAGGAAGGGCTGCGAGAGGGCGTAGCGGAGCAGCGCCGCGACGCGCGCCGGGGCGCGGGCGGGATCCTCGGCCAGGAAGCGCCCGCGGCCCAGCGGTTCGGCGCCCAGCGTGCCGAGGCCCCGGGCCTTCAGCGCGGCCAGCGTCCCCGCGGCGTCGGCCCGAAAGTAATTGAAGACCGCGACGGCGAAGTCGATCCGCTCCGGGCCGGCGGCGAGCGCGCGTTCGGCGCCGAGCAGCCCGGCCCCGCCGATCTTCCCCGCGGCCTTGAGCCGTTCGAGCGCCCGCGCGTGGTCGTCCCGGAGGTCCACTTCGAGGTAGAGCAGGTCGAGCCGCTCCAGGCCCATCTGTTTCAACGCGCGTTCGGCCTCGCGTTCCACCGCCGCGCCGTCGGGCGTCTGCTTCGCCTGCGCCCAGGAAGAAAGCACCCACGACTCGCGCGGCCCGAGGTCCTTCAGCAGCCGGCCGAGCAGCTCGCGCTCTTCGTCGTAGGTCACGTCCACGTGGTTGAGGCCGAGGCCGCGGGCCTGCGCCAGGAGCTTGAGCAGCGTCTCCATTTCCGCTCGGCCGCGCCCGCCGAAGCGTTTAAGGAAGGTATGCCCGCCCAGGCCCAGGCGCGGGAGGCTCGGGCCGTGTGCGCCGAGGTTCCGGCGAGGGAGCAGGGCGAGGTTCATAATCGTCTAATGCCTTCAGAGGCCCAAGACTCAACGCGCGCGCCATTCATACCGCATTCACCCGCGGCGGCAGCCCGTCGGCGTCCGGCGTCTCGCCCTCCGGGCGCCGGCGCCAGCGCCGGTAGGTCCAGAGCCATTGCTCGGGATACGTGCGGATCGCTTCCTCGAGGCCCGCGTGGATCTCGGCGGTGCGGCGCACGAGGGCTTCGGGATCGTCCTTGGGCGGAGGCGTCTCGAAGGTGCGCCAGACGTGGACCTTGTGCCGCCCGTCGGGCTGCCGCGCGGTCGTGGCCACCACCAGCGGGCAGCCGGTGGTCTGCTGGAGCGCGGCCGGGGTCAGGTAGGTGCTCGCGGCCACGCCACAGAAGGGCACGAACGTCCCGCGCCGCCCGGCGTTGACGTCCCCGGCGATGCAGAGCCACGCGCCGCGGTCGAGGAGTTTCTTGAGCGCCCAGGGATGGTCGGTGCGCGCGAGGACCTTCATCCCCGAGCGTTCGCGCTGCCGCTTCAGGAACTCGTAGACCGCCGCCACGGTCCCGGGGTTGTGGACGAAGTGGATCGGCCGCCCCAGCAGCGCCATCGTGTAGGGGCCGACTTCCCAGGAGCCCAGGTGGCCGGAGATCAGGAGCACCCCCGGCCCGGCGCCCATCTCGCCGCCAGGGTCTCGATGGCGGTCACGTCCACCTCGCGGCGCGCGCGCGCCGCATCCCAGTGCTTGAGGTGGCAGGCTTCGACGACCGAGGCGCCGAAGTGCATCCAGTAGGCGCGCGCGATGGCCTTCCGGCGGGCGGGCTCCAGGCCCGGGCCGAAGGCGATGCGCAGGTTGCGGTCGACCTCGGTGAGGCGCGTGCCGCCCAGGAACCAGAAGCTCCAGCCGGCCAGGCGCGCCAGCCCTCGCGCGAGACTCAGCGGCATGAGCCGGATCGCGCCCACCACGCAGGCCAGCACGAAGGCGCCCAGCCGCTCCAACCATGCCGGGCGCTGGCGCTTCTCGGGAGCCGGTTGAGGGGCGTTCATGCGTAAGCACCATGGTCGGGCGGGCTTGGAGAGTCTAACCCGATTCCCGCGCGTTACCCGGCCTAGGCCTCTTATTCTTCGAACTTTCGGGCTGAACGGGGTATACAGGGTTGCCAAGGGGCATGTGGATCCAGGAGCAAGAAGCATGCGTGTCGGCAGCGTGGTGGTCTGTGCGGTGGTTTTGGGGGCGTGCTCGCTGGGCGCTCGGGCCGAGGAGAGCGTGAAGATCACGCGCCAGATCCAGGCCTCCATCGAACTGGCGCAGCGCGCGCTGGCCGGGCAGCAGCGCTCCGACGGCTCCTACCTGGGCAGCGAGGGCGGGCTCACCGCGGTCGTCTCGGCCTGCACGCTGGCTTTCATGTCCACGGGCAATCTGCCCAACGAAGGCCCGTACGCGCGGAACGTGAGCCGCGGCGTCCAGTACTTGCTCAATAACGCCCAGCCTTCCGGGCTGCTCATGTCCAACAAGGGCAAGGGCAGCGGCGCGATGTACAACCACGGCCTGGCGACGCTCTGCCTGGCCGAGGTCTGGGGCATGACGCGCGACCCGCGCATCATCGACAAGCTCGAACGCGCCGTGCAGCTCCAGATCCGCTGCCAGGGGCCGCGCGGATCATGGACTTACGACCCGAAGATGCAGGACGGCGACATGTCGATCACGATCATGCAGGTGCTGGGGCTGCGCGCGGCCTACGACGCGGGCGTGGCCGTGCCGAAGGAGACCATCGACCGCGCCGTCGGGTACGTGAACGGCAACCAGTGCAAGCCCGACAGCCAGGGGCTTACCGGGTACGGCTACAGCGGCCCCAACGGCCCCAACTTCAGCCGCACCGCCGCCGCGGTGATGTCCCTGCAAGTCTGCGGCGACTACCGCCCGCGCTCGCTGAAGCCCGGCCTGGACTACCTGATAAACGCGCGCAAGACCGGCAAGGACGCCGAGTGGTACATGTACGGCCACTACTACGCCGCGCAGGCGATGTTCCAGGCCAGCCGCCATCCGGGCTTCCAGAAGTACTGGGAGTACTGGTATCCCAGCATCTCCAACGAACTGATAGCGCAGCAGGCCAAGACCGGGCAGAACCGCGGCCACTTCCAGCTCAAGAAGGCCCGCGTCCCCGGGCTGTTGCAGACCTCCTTCGCCATCCTGGTTCTCGCGGTGCCCTACAACTACCTGCCGATCTACCAGAAGTAGCCGTCCGATCTGCGCGTCCGAAAGCCGCGCGGCCGTGCTACGCTTTGGGCATGGGACACCGCCGCGCGGGGGGCTGGACGCTCCTCGAATCCGCCGTCGCGCTCTTCATCGCGCTGGCCCTGGGCCTGCTCGTGGCTTCGGCGCTGGGCGTCTTCGTGCGCCGCCCGCTGGCCGAAGAGGCCGCTTGGACCCTGGCCAAGGCGCTGCGCGAGGCCCGCTGCCGCGCCATCGCCGAACGCGCGGAGGTCCGCCCGTTCGTGTTTCGCAACGCCGACGGCTCGCCCGGAATGGCCTTCGGGTACCGCGCCTTCGCCTTCCTCGGAACGTTGCCGCCTGAAGCTCGGGGCGGGCCGTGGACCTTCCCGGCCGGAGCCGACCGCGCGGGCTGGCGGCTGCTCGTGGAACGGCTGCCGCCGGAGGCCTGGTCGCGCGGGGCGTACCTGTACCTGACCGCGCCGCGAGCGGATCATGCAAGCGAGCCCGGCGCGGGCCGCGAACTGGTCTGGGTGACGCTGCACGAGCCGCCCACGCCGGGGCGCCCCGTTCCGCTGGGCGTGGAAGTGCATCTGCGCGGGATTAACGGGACGCCCTGCGCGAGGTTCGACCCGGAGACCTGTGGGCCGGAGGGCGCCACGGGCTGGCTCGTCCCCTTCGGCGCTCCGCCCCCTCACGGGCTGCAACAGGAAGAAGCCGGCCAGCTTGAACTGGACGCCTACCGGCTGCCGGCGAGCGTGGCGCTGGACTGGATCCGCGCCGGGGACGGCGACGGGCCCGTCTGCGCGGCGCGCGAAACCCTGGAGCCCGAGGCGCGGCAGTTCGAAGCGCGCCCTTTCGAGCCCCTTTTCCTTCCCGATGGGAGCGTCCGCTTCGAGGACTCGGATGACGCCGGCGAGCCGCCGCGCGACTGGCGCGCGCTCCGGGTCTTCGAGCTCGAGCGCGGCCACGCCTGTTACGTCGTGGTCTGGGCGGACGGAACCGTAAAGGTCACGCGGCAGTTGCCGCCCCGGCGGGCCGAGCGCGGCCCGGACGGGAGCGTCAAGACGCCCATCACCGGCGGCGGAAAGTACGAGTAGCGCCGGGCCTGCGGACCGGCTTTACTCCCACCCGCCCCGCAGCCCCTCGGCGCTTCAGCGCGTTCCCGGGACGTTAGAGGCTCTTGAACAGGATCTCCCGCTCGGGGGCCGGGCTGAACCCGTCTGCCTTGTTGCGCACGCGGGTCCGGGCGTCCATGTAGCAGGCGCTGAAAGCGCGGCGCGAGGTCTGCGTCCGGTTCACGTCGCTGCCGTGGAGCGTCCAGTTGTGCAGCAGCGCGACCTCGCCGGGTTCCAGTTCCAGGTACACGATCCGTTCCGGCTTGACGTGTTCGCGGGTCTGTTCCTCGGTCAGGAAGCCCGAGCCGTGGGACGGATTGACGATCCCCGCCTTGTGGCTGCCGGGGATGAGCTGCACGCAGCCGTTGGCCTTGGTGGCCGGGTCGAGGGCGGTCCAGATGGTCACCAGCGGATCGAGTTCGAGGCTGTTCCAGCGGTCCTGGTGCCAGGGGAGGAACGTGCCGCGTTGCGCGGGCTTGTTCATGAACATGGCCCGGAAGGGCGCGATGGGGGTCGCGGCGCCGTAGACGGTCTCGCAGATGTGCCGGAAGATCGGGCGCTCCATGAACTCGCGGAAGAGCGGATCGAACTCGAGTTCCTGGATCTTGCGGTAACCGAGCGTGGCGCCCTTATGCCCCTTGGTCTGCGGGCCGGCGTGGCCGTAGTTGCCGTCGTCGCTGTCGAGTTGCATCAGCATGCGGTCGTAGTTGACCTGGGCCTTGCCGAGCATGATGTCGTCGATGCGGTTCTGGAGCGCCGCCAGTTCGTCGTCGGCGAGGAGCTTGCCGAGGCGCAGGAAGCCGTCGCGCTCGTACTGCGCCCATTCGGCCTGGGTGAGGGTGGTCTTCTGGACGGCGGCGGCGACGCTCATGGCCGGGTTCCTCTTGGGGGTTCGGAGCGGCTTCGGCGCCCTCAGGCGTCCTCCGCGCTCGTTGAAGGAACCTACCCCGCCGCGGCGCGCAGGTATTTGGCCGGTCCTGCAATCGAGTTGTCCGTTTCTGCAATCGAACCGGCGAGAGTCACTTGACTTATGCGCCCGGGATGGTTCACTACGCATCCCACGCGCGCGCAAAGGGCGATTAGCTCAGCTGGCTAGAGCACCAGCTCGACAAGCTGGGGGTCACTGGTTCGAATCCAGTATCGCCCATTCTCTTTACTTCGCGTGACCCGCTTGCGGGGCTTTGGCTTACAGACAGGCCGTGTCGCGCGCCTGCCACCTGCGCCACACCGGCGCGACAACTTGCTTTAGAAACCGCATCGTGCACACGTTGGGCCGCGGCTTCGGCCGCTTCGCGCAACAAAGCCGGGTCGGCCTGCGCGTAGGTCTCCATCGAAAGCTGTGCCGTGCTGTGCCGTGCTGTGACGGGCAAGTGCCTGGATGGTCTTCAGGTCGCAGCCGCTCTTGACCACGTTGTCGATGAAGACCTTTCGAAGGCTGTGCCAAGTGGCCTTGCCATCCGGGGCCTGAATGTTGACCTTGCCTGCCGTGTAGTCTGTCACGATGTACGCGGCGGGGTCAGGACCGAAGGGAATACCCAAGAGCCGATCATCGGCGCCCTTGCCCTCGGTGAGCGTCTGTAGCTGGTCCGCCAGTTCCCGCGTAATCGCCTGTCTGTGGTCCTTCCGATCCTTGGAGAAGTCGGCCGCGAGAAACAGGGACGGGCCGAACCGGTCCAAGTCGCGCACGCGCAGGCAGCGCAGTTCATTCAGCCGGAAGCCGGTGGCCAAGGCGGTTTCATACCACAAGCGCCGGTGGGGCGGGGCGGATTCCAGTAGGGCGGTGTGAAGGGCGGTTGAAAAGTGCGGCGGGGGGCGGTCGAAAACTGCGGCACCCGGGCCACATGTAGTACGCCCCACAGTGGGGCGCAAGTTCCTTCCCTGCGTGCTCAGTCTTTCTTGGGTTCCCTGCGCTTGATGCGCCGCTTCCGGCTTCCGCGACACTGCCTCGTAACCCAAGTGCGTTAATGTGGTTATGAAAATAATTGCCGCGCTTGTCTCAGAGCTCGGGATCCCTGGGCTCCCGGGATTGAAGGCTTTTTAGGAAAAGTTCGCCGACACGGCTTTGACGTACATTCTGAGTTAGGAACCGGCGCTTGGGATGGCGCTTGTTCAAGCAAGTGAGAATGCGATGAGCGATGCCGAGTGCCTTAGAAAATTCCTCGCCACGGGCTCGCCCGAGGCATTCGGCGTGTTGGTCGAGCGGTATCAGGGCTTGGTATACGCGAGATGCGTCTGGGTGCTCCAGGATCCTTCAGAGGCAGAAGATGCGACTCAAGCGACCTTTTTGGTGTTCTTCAAGAAAATCAGGTCCTTGGCGAATAGTGGAAACCTGGCGGGCTGGTTCTATCGGACGGCCGAATTCACTGCGCGCAATCTCCTTAAGATGCGGCGAAGGCGAGAACGGCATGCGCAGGAGGTTCGCGCCATGAATGAACTTCGTGAGGCGGCGCCGGAAGCCGATTCGGACGGCAAGGCGCGCGCGGCCCTGTACGTGGCGCTTGGCCAGTTGCCTGAGGCGACTCGCGATGCCCTGGTCCGGCATTTCTTCATGGGCATGAGTCTCGCCGAAGTAGCCGCGGAAAGCGGCGCGCCTCCCCGCACCGTCTCTTCCCGCGTGCAAAGCGGCTTGGAGAAACTTCGCCGCGCATTGAAGCGGCATGGTTTGACGGTCTCTGCGGCGGCGCTCCCGGCATTGCTTTCCCCTGCGTTTCTGCCGCACGCTCCCGCACACCTTTCCTCGGCGTTGCAGGCCGCGTGCCTGGGCGGAAGCGCGAGCGCCGCCAGTACCGCCTTGGCCGGAACCACGCTCCAGGCGTTGGCCATGGCGAAGGTCAAGGCGGCGCTCCTGCCATTGCTGGCCGTTTCGGTCCTGGCGGCAGGAACCGCCGCCGTGCTGCAATCGTCCCGAAGCCGGCCCGTCCTTCCGCTCGTGCAGTCGATCCAGCGCTTTGGGATTACCTGGAGGCTGGATCGCCCGGCGCCGGTGGGGTACTTCGTGAACGGCGATCCTTACGTCGTGGGGCCGGTGACCATCGTCTCCGTCGAACCGGCGCCGCACGACGGCCTGCACGGCTCGATGAAGAACCCCGGCGCGCCGGATCGCTTCGCACTGCACCGCGAGGTCCGCGGGTACGAAGCCGAACGCGCGGCCGAGTTTCCCCTGGAGTTGAAGCCCGGCGACACATTGCTTTCCACCATCGGCGCGAGCGGAGGCGAGCAGGTGGCGCGCCCTTATGGCGGCCCGGTTGCCGGGCCCCTGGTCCGCGCCGCCGCGGTCCTGACGTGTCTCGGCGCCGCGGTCTCCGCCGACAGTTTCCGTCCGCCGTTTGCCGGTTCCGAACGGCCGATCTTTCGCGCCGAAGGGTTGCGCCGCGAGTTGCTTCCGAACCTGGCCTTCTCGGGTCGTCCCGAAGAAGGCCCGGATTGGGCGCGCATGGAGCGGATGCTCGAACGGCCCTGGCTGGAGACGGCCGAGCGCGGCCTCCACAACCTGAACCGACCGGCCGAGAACATGCCGAGGCTCGATTACATCGCGGCGCGCTGCATCGGGGACGCATCCCTGGCGCTCTGCCTCGACGTACCTGCAGAGAAAAAGGAGACGCTGCTGATCCGGCTGGTGCAGCTCGGCATCGACGAATACGGATGGCAACGCGCGCGCCTCGAGGATCCTGGCGCCGCGGGGGAAAGCGCCGGAATCGGGCGCAAGTGGTCGATCCTGCTGGCCGGCCTGCTGCTCGGCGAGCCCAGCCTCTTGAGCCCGCCGGGCGTCTTCGCCGAAGACGTTCGCGCAGGTTACGCGGAAGCGCCGACCGGCCCGCTGGCGACCTGGTCCGAGGAGCTGCCGGAGCGCTCGAAAGAAGAGAAGGATCCGGCCGATGCGGAAAACCGCAGGCGGCAGGCCTCGGCCGCGTTGGCCGGCCAGGCGCTCGCCGTGCGCCTCTTGAAGGCTGAATTGGCCTGGGGTCATCCCGCGTTTCTGGACTACATGGACCGCTGGATGTTTTCGCCCGAACCGGAAGGCGGCCGGTACGACGAGCGCGGCGCGAAAGGCGAAACGCGCGTGCGCCCGGCCGAAGATCTCTGGTCGGCTCGTTTCGCGCAGTGCATGTGGAAGGATCACCGCCGCTTAAGCGCCGCGCCGGCAGCCGCGGCGGGCGCGGAAGCTCAAAAGGGCTGGCTCGAAGACCTGAAGCCGGCGCAGGCCCAGACCTCGCCCATTCGATAAAGGAGGACGAACCGTGAGTCCACGCATGTTGCTTGCCTTGGTCCTGGCGTGCGTATTGAACTGGGGCATGGCCTGGTGCGCCGACGAAGGCGGCAAGACGCGCGAAGGGAAGAAGGCGCGCGCCGCGGAGGGCGAAGACGCCGAGTCGGAGGCGCCCGCGGAGAAGGACGACGTGCCCGTGCCCCTGACGGGCGCGGTCATCTACACGATGGACGCGCCGCCGTCTACGCCCGCGCTGGAGGTTTTGGAAGAGCGCGAATCGATTACGCAATTTGGAATCACCTGGACCTTCGACCGCAAGGCTCGCGTGGGCCAGTTCATCACTCGAGACTGGTACGTGGTCGGCCCCGTCAAGATCGTGAAGATCGCGCCGCAGCCGCTCTTCGGGTCGGAGGTCAAGGCCCAGGACAAGGGCGCGGTGAAGGAGAGCAAGCTGGACGCGAACAAGCTCGCTCGCAACGGCTCGACGCTCAACTTTCCCGCCGTGGCGCCGCGCGAGAAGGCTGGCAAGGGTTACAACGGCGCAGGCTTCGACAGCCGCATTCCGGCGGGGCGCTACGATCCCGAACTTTTCACGCCGCTACCCATTGAGATGAAGCCGGGTGACTCGCTTGTCTCTTCCATCAGCAAGGAAGAGTTGGGCGACGAGCATAATCTCCATATCAAGTGCGTGAAGCTGGTGGCGGTGCTTTCGTGCGTGGCCGAGCCGCAGCCGCCGGACGCCTTCCGGCCTTCCTTCAGCGCCAGCCGCACCTGCAAGCCTTATCTGGCCCGCAACTTGAAGCGCGAACTGCTGCATAGCCTCAAGCGCCCGACCACGGAGAAGTACCGCGGCGCCGCGACGCCGAGCATTCCTGAGCTTGTGCGCGCCATGCAGATGCCATGGTGCGACGGGTCGGGCATGAACCTGGGCACGCCACTGCAGAACTTCCCGCTGGGCGCCTATGGGGCCAATCAGGCCACCACCACCGGCATGGCCGCGCTGTACCTCAACCTCGATTACACGCCCGCGGAAAAGGAGCCGCTGCTGCTCAACCTGATCCAGGTCGGGATCGACGATTTCGGGATGGCGCGCGACGGGCGCACCTGGCCGGCGCACGGCGGGCTGAACAGCGGGCGCAAGTGGCCCATCGTCTTCGCCGGCATGCTCCTCGACGATCCGGAGATGAAGGAGCTGAAGAAGACGCTGCCCGACTCGGTCTTCCAGGAAGATCAGCAGACCGCGCTCTGCCCGGTCACCTATCGGGGCCAGACCTTCGAGCGCGGGTGGACCGGCGCCAAGGCGGTCTTCATGGGCCACTCGATCGAAGGCTTCGGCGGCGCGCGCGGAAGCTGGGAAGGGGGGTTCGGGCCGGTGGACCTGTTCCATCCCAAGGATTGGCCTGACCGTCCGTCGGGCATGAAAGAGGGACTGAAGAAGTCGTAACCGTTCAGTCCCCTATGAAGGCTCATTTTTTACGTCACGCCATCCGATACTGTATGTGTGCGCGAGCTTAAACCCAACCCGGCTTGTCCGAATTGCGCGGTGCTCCTGGCGCGGATCGAAGAATTGGAAGCCAAGCTGGAGCGGCTTTCCGAGCGCTTGAACCAGAATTCCTCGAACTCTTCCAAACCACCGTCGTCCGATGCGCCCTGGCAGCAGCCTCCAGCCGCCAAGAAGCCGAGCGGCCGCAAACCCGGCGGACAACCCGGACATCCGGGCCATCACCGTGTACGTTTGCCGCCCGAACGGGTCACGCACGTGGTCCATTACGTGCCGCACGTATGTGCGGAATGCCAAGCCCCCTTGTCTAAGCGGCCAGGGCCACACGATCCGCCTCCGACTTGGCATCAAGTCGCGGAGTTGCCGCCGCAGCCGGCCGAAATCACCGAATACCAGGGGCACGCACGCACCTGTCCGTGCTGCGGCTGCCGCACCCGCGCGGAGATTCCGCCGGAGATTCAAGCCCATGCGCTGGGTCCCAACCTGGCGGCGGCGTTGTCGTATCTGAGTGGGCGTGGCCACGCCAGCAAGCGCAACGTCCAGGAACTCGCCGAGACCGTCTTTGGGGTCCCGCTATCCCTGGGCACGGTGATCAAGCTCGAACACGAGATGAGCGGCGCGCTGGAAGGGCCTCACGCGCAGGCGCTGGCGGCCGTGCGTGGGGCGGCTTTCAAAAACGTGGATGAAACCGGCTGGGCGAAGGGTGGCAAGCTGTGTTGGCTGTGGGTGGCAGCCACGCGGAGCGTCGCAGCCTTTCAAATTCACGCCCACCGGGGTAAGGACGGCCTGAAGGCGTTGCTGGGGGCGTGTTGCGGCATCCTCGGCTCCGACCGCTGGGGCGCCTACGCGCACCTGCCGCCGCGGCAGCGGCAAATTTGCTGGGCGCACCTCAAGCGCGATTTTCAGAAGTTGATCGACCTGGGATCCGCGACACAACCGCTCGGCCGAGCGGGCCGCAAGACCGCCCGAGCGGTCTTTGCGGCCTGGAAGGATTTCAAAGACCGGCGTTGCGACCGTGCCGCGCTACACGTGCGGTTGCAACCGATACGCCTGCGTTTCCAGAGAACGCTCCGGCTCGGAAGCAGGGGCGCGGACCCCAAAACCAAGCGCTTTTGCAGACGCGTGCTGAAAGTCTACGACGCGCTGTGGACCTTCGCGGCCGTCGAAGGCATCGAACCGACCAACAACCACGCCGAACGGATGTTGCGTCCGGCGGTGCTGTGGCGCAAAGGGAGCTTCGGCAATCACAGTACCGCAGGCTGCCGTTTCACCGAACGGATCTTGACCGCCGTGCAGACCTTGCGTTTGCAAAAGCGTCCCATCCTTGACTATCTGCGCAGGGCCTTGGCTGCTCACCGCACCGGCGCAAAGGCTCCGGCATTCCTTGCAGCGGTAGGGAACTGAACGGTTACAAGAAGTCCATAGGCAGCGAGAATTACCGGCGCACTTCCACAAGCTCGGCCTGGCTCTCCACCGCGCTTGCCGGGCGGATCATGCATGCCGAACCGTACTTCAATCACGACGCCTTCTATGCCTACTGCGACCGGTGGATGCAGGAGGACGACACGGAACACTGCCGTGAAATCAGGGATGCCGGTTCCAACGACCGCACCAAGATCGAACCCCGGGGCCTGGGCCGCCAGGGTTACTGCCAGGCGTGGGTCGCCGACCTCTGGCGCATATACCGCAACAACCTGCCGGCCGGACCCGATGGGAAAAAGACGCCTTCGGATCTTGAGACCTGGAAATAGGGATGATGCTCCGGCACGGCACGCCTTTACCGGGAGGACTTGCCATGACGCATCGAGATGTTTGCCGCGCCGCGCTCCTGTCCTGCCTCTGCGCCGCGCTTTTCCTGAGCCCGGCCTCGAATGCACGCGCTGGCGAAGATGGAGGCAAGACCCCCGAGCGCAGACCCACCGGGCGCAATGAAGTTCCGGGGATGCTCCACTTTCCCACGGGCCTGATTCCGGTCACGGACCTGGGGCTGGGCAAATACAAAGGCGAGGAGGGCGGCTTGTACGGCGAAGGGAAGAACGAACCGCCCGAGGCGCTGATCAAGCTGGCTCAGAAGGCCCTCGCGCGCATCAAGCCTCTCGACGCGGAGGGCCGGCCGGCGGAAAACGGCAAAGTGGCGCTCATCTCGGTGGGCATGTCGAATACAACGGAGGAGTTCAGCACGTTCGTGCCGCTGGCCATGGCCTCGTCCGAGAAAGCCCCGCATGTGCTGGTGGTCGATACCGCGCAAGGCGCGCGCACCGCGGAGGCCTGGGCCACTTCCGCGCGCGCGGGATCGCGCAGTTCCGGCGGGGGCACCGTGTGGGACGAGGCGAATCGGCGCATCCAGGCCGCCGGCGCGTCGCCGCGGCAGGTCCAGGCCGTCTGGATCAAGGTCGCCGGATCGATACGCAAGCAGTTTCCCGATTCCGCGCGCGAATTTCAGGGCCACTTGGCAGCCATTGCCGCCACGGCGCGAACGCACTACCCCAATTTGCAAGTCGCCTACTTCACAAGCCGCATCTACGCCGGCTATGCCACGGGTTCTTTGAATCCGGAACCCTGGTCCTATGAAACGGCCTTCGGCATCCGCTGGGTCATCCGCCAGCAGTTGGACGGCGATCCGACGCTGAACGCCGATCCGGAGCGCGGAGAGGTCAAGGCGCCGGTGCTATTGTGGGGGCCGTACCTCTGGGCGGACGGCACGAAGCCGCGCTCGGACGGAATGGTCTGGAAGCGCGAGGATCTTGCCGCGGACGGGATTCACCCCAGTCCTTCGGGGCGGCAGATCGTAGCGCGCGAACTGCTGAAATTCTTCACCACGGACCCGCTCGCCAAACCCTGGTTCGCGCGCTGACGACCCCTATCCCACGGAGAGCGCCGCCATGCTTCGAGTTGCCGCCGTCATGCTGGTTTTGGGCCTGGCGCTGCTTGCCTGGCGCGCCCGCATGCCTGCGCCCGTGCCGCTGCCCGCCGCCGAGCAGACGCCCGAACCCGCGTTTCTAAACAGCCTGGGAATGAAGATGGTGCGCCTCCCCGCGGGGCAGTTTGAGATGGGCAGCCTGGAGACGGAAGCGGGACGCGACCCGGAAGAAGGTTCGCGCCATACGGTCACCATCACCACTTCGTTCTACATGAGCGCCACGGAGGTAACGCAAGCGCAGTGGAAGGCGCTCATGGGCGACAATCCCAGCCGCTTCCAGGGCGACGAGTTACCCGTCGATTCGGTAAGCCGCGCGGACTGCGAGGCGTTCGTGAATGCGCTTTCGAGCCTCGAAGGCAAGACGTACCGACTCCCCACGGAAGCGGAATGGGAATTCGCCTGCCGCGCGGGCAGCACGGCGCGCTTCTGTTACGGGGACTACGATGCGGGCCTGGACGCCTACGCCTGGCACGCCGGGAACAGCGCCGGAACTACTCATCCGGTAGGCACTTTGAAAAGCAACGCTTTCGGACTGTATGACCTGCATGGCAACGTGTGGGAATGGTGCCACGACGGATACCGGCGTTACGACGGGACGGCGCGGACGGACCCTGTGGATCCCGACGACGGCGAGCATGCCGTCATGCGCGGGGGCTCCTGGATCGCCGAACCCGCACTCTGCCGCTCGGCCTTTAGAAACTGGCTGCATCCAGATCACCTGGACGACTCTGGCGGCTTTCGAGTCGTTTGGATCGTCAATCCCTGAATCCATTGAGGCCTGTCCCATCATGCACGCGACGACCGATACGCTTGTCTCAAAACGGCTTATTTGCGAGACCGTGGACCGGCTCGCGCCCGCCTGGCGGGAACTTGCCCTGCGCATCCATGCGCATCCCGAACTCGCATACGAGGAGCATCTGGCCGCGGAATGGCTAAGCGATGCGCTGGAACTGGCCGGTTTTCGCGTCGCGCGCGGAGTAGCGCAAACCTCAACGGCCTTTAGCGCGGAGTTCGACACCTTAAGGGCAGCTCCGTGCGTAGCCTTCCTGGCCGAGTACGACGCGCTTCCAGGCACGGGCCATTCCTGCGGGCACAACCTGAGCGGGGCGGCATCCTGCCTTGCCGGCCACGCGCTCGCGGAGGTCGTACGCGATGTCCCTGCTCGCATCAGGGTCTTGGGCACGCCCGCGGAGGAGGCTGGCCACGGCGGCAAGATCAGAATGCTGGAGCATGGGGTATTTCAAGACGTCGAATTCGCCATGATGGCGCATGCTGGATTCATGAATCTGCCCAGCCGCGAAATGCTGGGGCATAAGCGCGTCCGCGTCGAGTTTTCAGCCCATGCCGGCTCGCAGGATGCCAGCGGCAACACGCTCGACGCGGTACTGCACTGCCTGCACGGGGTTGAATTGCTGAGGCGCAAGCTGCGGCCGCGTACTCGCATCGAGGCTGTCGTGGCCGAGGGCGGCTCGATCGAGCGCTCGAGGTCGAGTTCGAGGTGCGCGTCCCGCTACGACCGCGCGCGAGCGGAGGTGCTCATTTCGTCCACTGAGGTCGCGTACATCGAGCGCCTGGAGCGGCGCTTGAAAGGACTCGCTCAAGCCGGAGCCGATGCCACCGGAACGAGGCTTGAATGGACGGCGACCTGGGGAACCTATTTGCCTCTGAGGCGCAATGGCGCCATGGAAGCGGCCTACGCCAACAATCTCGAATGCCTCGGTGAACCGCTCGGACGCTTTCCCGCGGACTGGTCGATCGGGTCGACCGATTGTGGCAATGTCTCGCAGCGCCTGCCTGCCATCCACGCCTACTTCAAGGCGGCTGAGCCGGGTATCGAGCATCATACGCACGCGTTCACGGAAGCCAGCCGCTCGGAACTGGGTCTCGCCGGAATGATCACCGCGGCGAAGGCCATGGCTCTTACGGCCTTGGATCTGCTCCTAAGCGAACCCCTGCGCGCGAACGCTAAGAGGGACTTTCTAGACGGTCCGCGGAGCAGCTAAGTACCGCGCCGCAGAAGTAACTGGCCCAATGCGCCGGGCATTTTGTTCCGGATCGAGGCGCGCCGAGGGAGCATATCGGGACGAAGATCTGTGACTGAGGCGCAACGAAGAGCCGGGACAAAAGGCCCGGCGCCGTGGGTCAGGAACTTCTGCGGCGCGGTACTAAGCCGCTGGAACCTGGCCCAATTCATTGAAATAGGATCCGGCAGGTGCAAGTGCGTTCTGATCCTCGTCGCACCCAGCGCAGGCGTTTCTCGGCCTTGAACAAGGCCTCGGGTCACTCTTGACGATTCGAAGCAAGGTCGCCGCTTGAAATCTCGCGCAGTCCTGCCGCGCGCGCCCGGCCGGCGCCAGGACCATGCTCCTGAACGTCCGAAATTAACAGCGGCCAGGGCTCGCCGCCGACGCGGCATTGAGCCTTGCGCGGAACCTGCTTCCTGGGACAAGCTCCACTCGAAGCCGCCGCGCCTGCCGCGCTTAGAAGTGCTTGAACGTGGCAAGGAACAGCAGCCCCGCGGGGATCAGGGACGCCAGGAAGTACGCCCACGCCGCCTGCGCCAGACGAAAGAGGATGCCATGATCCATGGACGGATCCCTTTCAAATGGGCGGCACTGGAAATTAGTTAATTCCGCGTTACCGGCGTTTACCTGTTCTCCCCTCAAATCCGTCCGCGCTTGCCTCGCCCGGGCGCTATACCGGCAGGACGCCCCTGTCGCGCAGCCAGTTCAGGAACAGCGCGGTCCAGCTTGACGGAAGGAGATGTTCTTCCTGCCGCACGGCGAAATCGTGCTGGCCGCTTACGAACATATGCAGTTCGGTGGGCACGCCCGCGCGCTGCAAGGCCAGCGCCATGAACAGGCTGTGCAGCGGATCGCTGACCGAGTCGTCGGCGGTATGGACCAGCATGATCGGCGGGCTGCCGGCGGGGATGGACTCGAAATCGGCCGTTACCTCGTCCTTCTCGTTCGCCTTGAGGTATCCCGAGTAGCAACTGACCGCGAAATCGGGCCGGCAATCGGCCTCGTCGTGGGCATCCTGCCGCTCGTAACGGCGCCGCTCGAAGCAGGTGGCCGTTCGCAGCGCCAGATGCCCGCCGGCCGAAAACCCCACGATCCCGATCCGGCGCGGGTGGACGCCCCATTCGGCGGCGCGGCTGCGCACCAGGCTTACTGCCCGCTGTGCGTCCAGCAATGGGCCCCGCGCGGGCGGCATGAGCCGTTTGCCGAACTCCGGATCGTCGGCGCGGCGAGGCACTCGATACTTGAGGATGATCCCGGTGATTCCAACCGAGGCGGCCCATTCCGCAACCTGCTCGCCTTCCAGTTCCCACAGCAGGTTGTGATACCCGCCGCCGGGACAGATCAGCATGGCCACCCCGGTGTTCTTTGCCGGATCGGGCCGGTAAAGCGTCAGCGTGGGTTTCGAAACGTTGGTCCGGATGCGAACCGCGCCAAGCCCCGGAATCTGGGACGTAAATACTCGCGAGTATTCCGCGCCGGGCGTGTCGTTGTCGGGCCGCGTCAGCCAATGCCAGCCGTCCGAGCGCCGGTTCTTCTCGTCCTGGGGGTCGATGCCGAGGTCCCCGGGCGTCGCGCCCGGCCAGAGGGGAATCTCTTCGGGAGCCGATTCGGCGCGCGCCATGGGCGGGATCCTCCTGGTCGATTTGAACGCTCGCCAACCCGGCATCGGCCGGGGGACGGGCATGCGGCGGAAGCTAATCAGCGTTGCGCGCTGGCGCAAGGCGCGCGCGGAGCCCCCTACCGAATTGACCGCAGGTTTCCCGGGAATCGAAATACGCGCTTTGCAGGACGTTCACCAATTCCACGGAGGTCGCGCCATGACAGGAGCGCCGCGTTGGCCTAGCAGTCCGTTGAAAAAGGGAGCGGGCCATTAAACGGCGCTTTTTGCCCAGCCCTTCGTTGCGCCCTCGTCACAGAGCTCCTCTGGATATGCTCCTCGGTCGCGCCTCGGTCTGGACAAAAATCGCTCGTTTACTGACCGCGCCCCTTTTTCAACGGGCTGCTAGACTCTGCAGGTCATCGCGAGTCAGCCGCCGCGCCGGAGATCGTCCATGAGCGGACCCGAACCACCTCCCGATCGTTTGGAGCGGCGGCGCCGGTCGCTGCTGCTCCTCTTTCTGCTGCTTGGCTTCCCGGCGATCCCGCTTCTGGTGCTCTGGCGCGGCCCAAACGGTGCGCCGCCGGTTGCCGCGCCGGCGTCCTCGGACGTACAAGCTTCGCCGCGCGCGAAGCTCACGGCCGAGAACGAACTGTTGCAGCGGTTGCGCTTGCTGCGCGACGAGCTTGAGCGCCCGGGGCTTTCTCTGGACGAGGCCGCGCGGAATCTGGGTTCGGCGGGGGCCGTGTACGAATTCGCCCGCGACGAGGTCGTGTATCTGCCGTATTCGCAGGCCTTCGCCGATCCCGAGGGCGTGCTGCGAACGCGGGTCGCGAACTGTTTTGACCGCGCGCGGCTGCTGGCGGCGTTGCTGGAGAAACTGGGCTACGAAGCGCGGCTGCGCACGGCGCCTTGGCCGGCGGAAGCCCGGCCGCACCCGGGTGGATTTCCGCCGCGTCCGCCGAGCTACGATTCCTTCATGGACTTTATCGGCCTCGACGACTCCGGCGTCGAAGCGGACCTGCGCAAGCAGGCGGAGAGCCTCCGCGAGGCGTCGGAGGAGATCGCCGCCGAGTGCGACGCGAGCGTGGAGGCCCTGGGCGCGCTCGTGAGCGCGGCGGAGTTGGACCGGATGCCCGAGTTTGCGAACCCTCGTGACGACACCTGGGTCTGGGTCGAGGCGCGCCAGGGCGAGGGCGCGTGGACGTCCTACGACCCGACCTTTCCCGACGCGGCGCGCCCGCCGAGCCACGAGCCCATTGTCGCTGCGGCGTCCCACGCCACGATTTCACTGAGCGGGGTCTACAGCGACGGGGGCGAAGAACCGCTGCTGAGTTTCGCCGGGCCGGCGGTGGGCTGGGACGCGGAACTCTTCTTTCTGCCGGCCGATCGCGCGCCGTCGAAGCTGCCCGAGTTGGACGATCCCCGGGAAGTGCGGGCATGGCTCCCGATGCTTCAGGTGGGACCGGCGAACGTGAAGGGCCGCGCCTTTACGCCGGAGGGGGCGCTGCTGGCCGACCTGCGCGGTCGCCCCGCGGCGGAACTCGACGCGCAGGGCGATCTTGCGCTTGAAGCCGTGCCGGTGGAGGACTTGAAGGTGGTCGCGCTGGACGCCGCGGCCTTTCCCCGGGTGCGGGCGACGCTGGAGGCTCGGACGCGGCGCGAGCCGCGCTGGCACGCACGGCACTTCGCGCTGCGCGACGCCGGCGAAGCGGCCAACGTGCGAATCGCCGCGCAGCGGGCCGCGCCGCTGCCGGTCGTCGTTGTGCTCGACACCAGCGAGAGCATGAAGAACCAGGGCCGCCTGGACCTGGCCAAGCAGGCCGTCGTGGAACTGCTCGACCGGCTGCCAGAAGGCCTGCCCGTGGCGGTGCTGCATTATTTCAACTCGGTGCGGGTTGCCGTGCCGGCCGCGCCGCTCGCGGCGAACCGGGACTTCGCGAAGGGGCAAGTGCGAGGGCTCAATGCGTTCGGCGGGACGCCGCTCGTGGAGAGTCTGGAGCAGGCGCTGAAGGCCGTTGAAGGTCCAGCTTGGGTCGTGGTGCTTTCAGATGGCTTCGACAGCACCAAAACGCAGCCGGACTACGCGGCGCGCGAGGCGCGGGCGCTGGAGCGCATCCGCGCGAGCGGCAAGACGTTCCTGACGCTGAGCATCGGCGAGGCCGACCAGAGCCTGTTGAGCGCCGTCGCGCGGGCATCGGGCGGTGCGTATTATCCCGTGACCGACGCCAAGAACCTGCCCCGGCTGTTCGAGCGACTGAGCACCGCGATCGGCGGACGGATCGTGCTCGAGTACGACCTCCCCGCGGACGCGAAGGCCGGCGGGCCGCGCGAGGTGACGGTCGCGTTGCAGGGTTATGAGGGCGAGGCTTCGGGGGCGTACACGCCGCCCGCCCGGCCCGCCGCGCCGCGCACGCTGAGGAAACTGGCCCTGACCGTGCGCATGGGCGACGGGGCGTATCCGTGGCACGGTTCGACGCGGACCATAGCGCTCTTCGATGGCGAGTACCAAGGCTGGGAACTGCTGCGCAGGACATCGCTCTGGGTCACGCCCGGGTGGCTTCCGCCCCACGTGCTGGCCGCGCGGCGGCTCGACCGGTGGATCGGGCTGCTCGAACGCCAACTCGTCGCCGACGGCGGGCCGCTCTCGGAACTGCACTTCAATCGCGCGATGTCCTTCCGGCAGGCGTGGACGACCAACGCCTTCGCGACACTGCTGAGTTCCCACGTGCGCGAGGGGGTGCATTGGCATCTGACGCCCTCGATTTATGCGGAGCAGCAGGCCTTCTTCCGGCGCGGGAAGGATATTGTGGAGCGGCGGAGTCTGGACTGGCTGGGTCAGATGGACCCGCCGAGCGCGGATTCGTCGCGGCAGGCGGCGCGCTTCGTGGCCGGCTGGAGCGCGGCCGAAGGACGGATCCTCGGCGCGCCCAGCGCGCACGCGCCCCTGCTGGAAGCTCGCAAGGCTCTGGTCCTGGCCCGCGAGCCGGGCAAGCTGCCGCCGGAGCTGGATCGAACGCTGCAGCCGACCGCCGAGCGTTACGCGCTGGTCGATCCTCAACGGCCGGACTTCGCATGGCTTTATTATCCCCGCGCGGGATCGCTTTATGCCTTCGACTTGCGCTCGCCAGGCTTGGCCAAAGGCGCACGGGCGGAGCGGATCGCGGCGGAGTTCGACGCCCTCCATGAGAAGCTGGGGAACTTCGGGTACATCGCTTACATGCTGCTGGCGGCGGGGGGATCTCCGGCCGGCGCGATGTACGCGGGTTTGGCGGCCTTCTTCGATCAGGTGCTTTCACTGTACTGCTATGCTGCGGTGATGATGAACCAGCTCGCGGAGGGCATCGAGCGGGGCGCCTTCGACGAAGGGGCGGCGCGCGAGGAGGCCCGGCTGCGCTGCAAGACCGGCGGCAGCGCGGACGAGTTCGTGCGCAGGATCGTAAGCAACGCGGCCAAGGAGTTCACGCGCAGCACCATCGAAGGCATCGTCGCGCTGGGCCTGGGAGTGAAGACTCGCGACTGGCTCGGGAGCGTACCCGCGCCGGGCTTCGTGACGGCGACGGACGCGATCTACAGCGGCGGGGCCTCCTACGTGGACGACGCGTTGAAGAATCCGAACCTGCCCGACAGCATCAAGGCGCTGGGATCCCAGCCGTACGTGGACCGGGTCGAGGACCTCGTGAAGGAGTATCTGGACCTGGACCCGTGGCGCCCGCGTTAGAAAGGAAGCCTGGATGCGCGTGACGCTGCTCGGTACCGGCTGCCCCGTCGCCGACGTCCACCGTTACGGCCCGGCGACGCTGGTCGAGGCTGGCGGCGAAACGTGGCTGATCGATTGCGGCAGCGGCGTGACCCAGCGGCTTCTCGCGCACGGCTCCAACGGCGCGAAGCTGACGGGGCTGTTGCTGACGCATTTGCATTCCGACCACGTCGTCGACTTCATACAGCTCCTGATCTCGGGCTGGCACCAGGGGCGCGCGAAGCCGCTGCGCGTCTACGGGCCGCGGCGGACGCGGGAGTTCCTGGGCGCGCTGCTGGAGGCGTGGCGGCCCGAGTTCGAGCAGCGGACGGCGCACGAACGGCGCGGGGGCGAAGGTCTGCGGGTGGAACTGGAGGAAATCGACGGCGGCTGGACGCTCGAGACGCCAGGGCTGCGGATCCGCAATGTCGAAGTGCGCCACCCGCCGATTCCACAGGCCTTCGGCTATCGCTTCGAGGAGCGCGGCGAAGACGCCGGTACGGCGACGGTCTCCGGCGATACGGCGTACTGCCCCGAGCTGATCGAACTGGCGCGCGGGAGCGACCTGCTGGTTCACGAGGCCTTCGTGCATTGGCAGTACGCCAAGCGGCAGCCCGATCCGGCGAAGCAGCAGGCGATGCGCTCGTACCACACCGCGACGGAGGAAGTCGGGAAGGTCGCGCGCGAGGCCGGCGTGGGGCATCTCGCGCTGACGCACTGGGTCCCGCTCGTCTTCGACCGCGCGCGCGTGGTCGAAGACGTGCGCACAGAGTTCCATGGCGGGCTCACGTTGGGCGAGGACCTGATGAGCTTCGACGTTGTACGCGGGCACGTGGCGCTTGCGCGGAGTGGGGTGCAAAGCCACTTGTAGATGGGAACGGGATCGGCAGGCAAGGGTCGCATTTGTGAACGGTAATCGGAAGGACAGACCTTGAGGTGAGAGCATGGATGAGAACGCGTCGCGAGACGATGCTGCGGGCAAGGAGCGGGCCTGGACGTTGAACCGCCAACTGCGAGCGCTGAACGCGGTGCTGATGATCCTCGCGGTGCTGGGGCTGGTCCTGCAAAAGTCGCTGGGTGAGGCCGGGCCGTATGTCGTGTTGGGCCTGTTGGGGTTCTTTGGATTGACGTTCCTCGCGCGCGTGGTGGTGGTGGGCTGGTTTTTCGCGCGCGGCGCGATCTGGTGGCTGTTGCCGGCAGCCCTGGGAAGCCTGGTGATGGTGGGCGCGACGGGTTACGTGCAGGGCGGCGCGCGGATCGGCTGTCTGGCGGGCGCGCTGGCGCTGGCGTACGCAGTGTTGAGTTATATATCCAAGCGCGAGCCGGGGGCGGGCGGGTTCGATTAGGCTGCCAGCCGTTTTTGCAACACGTTAGTTCCTTCCTTTTCGCAGTGCCACGGAACACGGGACGGCAGCTCTGGCCCGGCCTTCGAGGTCGGACTCGGTATGGGTTCTGTGCTGGGAATCGGTTAAGGTGGATTCGCCAAGCGCGGCGTATCGGCCCAGGGAAGGAAACAGCATGTGGACGAAAGCGGTTGCAATTCGGGGACGAACCGGGGCTGTCGCGGCGTGCTGGCTGGCGGCGGCGCTCTGCGGCGGTTGCCTGGGTGGCGAAGAAGCCGTCGGCTGGTTCGAGTGGCAGCCGAAGAACGCAACGGAAGATGGCGAGTGCAGGGAGCGCGGGCGCGGCGGAGCAAGCGCCGTGGCTTGCTCCTTGCCGAGCGGCCCATTCGAATTAATAGAATCCGCCGGCACGCGCAAGAGCTAACTTTCATCCACCAAGTGGGGCGACGAGGCCCTGATACGGGCGGAGCCGCCTTTTCATGGCATCCCCGGCTCTATTTCAGCCTGACGGATATTTCCGTATCCTCATCGAGCTTTACGGCATGACGGGTTCCTCCGGCGAAAGGATCTCCGACCACAACCGTGTAGGCTGCGCAGTCGGTCCTTTGCGTCCCGTGGACCCGGTAGGCGGGCAGCATCGCCTTCGCCAAACCCTTACTATCCGTCTTCAGCGAAGCGGCCCCTTTGCCCTGGGCGTCTTGTACGAGGACCGCCTGGCCTTTCGAAGGAGCGCCGGAAGCGTCCAGGACTTTCAGCGTGAGGGTCCATCCGACCGTGTAGCTATGCTCGCGCTTCGTCGCTTCGATCCCGAATGCGAACCCCTCGCAGCGGTTGGAGTAGAACTCGATGTCCGTCGCCGTGGCTTCGTTCCATTCGTCCCACGAACCCATCCGCACGGCCTGCATGCCCGGAGGCGCATTGGGGGCTTTAATGAAAGTGTTGGCGTATATTTTATCGAAGCGCGCGGGTCCGTACCGCCCGCTGACCTGGACGGGGGGAACATTCGAAACAACCTTATTGCCGAACCATTCGCCGCCGCTGTTGGTGCCTCCGCTGATGAAAAACGCGGTAATGGCCACATTGGAACCTTGGTCCTTCAGGTCGACGAAGATCTCGTTGTCGTGGATATAATTCGTGCCCCCGCCGCAACTGTAATGGAAGGCATAGGTAGCCGGTGTATAGCCCTTGAATTGCGGGTAGGCTTTTCCGGTGATGTAGATCTTGTTCTTGTAGACCCGGTTGCCCGCGCAGCGCTCGGTGTCCGGCGCCGTGCGCTTGGAATTATAGTCGCTGAGGCGAATGGCATTGGTGCTGTACCCGGAGTAGCGGTACTCGCAGTTGGGCGGGGACGTCTCGATCCTGAAGACGTTTTCGTAGACCTCCACATCGTGCCCGCCGCCGATGTAGATGCCCGACCCGATCGTGGGCTCGAAGCGGTTGCGATAGATCTTGGTCCCGGTATAGGGTGAAATGGAATAGTGATTCGTGACCGTCTGGGCGTTCACAAAGAGATTATCGTGAATGGCGGGACAGCTTCCCGAAAAATTGCCTTGGCCTCCCATGAACGCGCAGCCGGATACCTCCATGGCGCTTCCGACGCTTACGCTCGTCTCCGAGGTGTCGTGGCGATTGACGATGAATGGCGTGTCGACCTCGAAGCGGCAATTCCTGAGCGTCGCCTTGGCGATTCTCGCCGCGTTGGCGTTGATGCCGGCATTTACGATCTTCACGTTATCGAGAAGCACGGTTACTTCAGGCGCGTTCGACTGAACGCCCAGCGTACGGATGCCCACCGTTCCGGCCTTTACGATTCCGTTCTTGATCGTGATCGTGCCCTTGCCCTTTACCATAGGCAGGCCGTCCACGGGCACGCCGGCCTGGGCGCCCGTCTTGTTATAGTCAAAGAAGGCGCAAGGATAAAACTTGACGACGTCGGCGTAGGTCGCGTATGGCTCGATGGCGCCGACCACCGCGATACCGGCATCCAGCGCCGGGCGAATGTCGCATTCGTCGATGAGGCAATCCGTTTCCGCCTTGATCCGGATCCGATACTTTCCGGCAGGCAAATGGTGCAGGTGCGCGAACACGACGCCGCCGCCTAATTCGGGATGATACTGCTCCTCCGGCGCGTAGACACGCGGCACCGAGCCCCCCTTGAATTCGCACCGGACGGGTTGGCCCTTTTCGTCTTCGACACGGATGGACACGTGCATCGTGTTCGTAGCCACCGCGCACATGGCATAGTAGGAACGGTTGGCAACGGGAAGCGTGATGAAGGGAGAAACAAGCTCATCCCCGGCCTTGAGTTCGAGGATGCCCTCGCCAACCATGGGCCGAACGTTCGATGGAGTCGCCTTGGCTCCCGGGGCTCTCGAAACATCCCAGGCGCGCAGTCCCTCTTCAAAACCGTAATTGGGTACGTGCTCGTACGGGCCCGCGGCAAATGTGACCGTGTGCCCATTCAGATCGAGCGTGACGTCTTTGCCGAGGAATAGCGCCGTCATTTCGCTGGAAAGATCGCGCATCAAGACGTAGGTCTTTCCGGGCTCAGCGTAGTAGCCGGGTTCTGTCACGGCCACCGCCCCGGGGGGCAAGTCCTTGACCGAAACGGTATCCGCGTATTCGGCCGAAGCCATTGCGCTTGCCACGGCAAGGATCAAGACCCATCCCACAGCATGGCTTGATCTAAGCACCTTTTGGCTCCTTTCGTACATCCGGGAATCCATCCACCTGGAACTACGTAGTCTACTTGAAGCCCTTGGAGAAGCTATTTCTGCGCTATTCGGCTCTCAGGGCTTTTCAATGAGCGGATACTGTTTGAGTGGGTGAGTGTTTCGAGGGGCCAGGGGTGTGTCGGCGTTGAACGACGGCTTGGTGTTTCCAGGCGGATGGCCCCCATAACGCCGTTATTGGGGCGCCGCAGGCGATGGCAACTTCTGAAGAACACGCCACAGCCATTCGAGCTTGCGCCCGCATCGCCCTCCGCTCCCACGGAAATGGCCCCTCGATCTCGCACATGCGGATGGGCGGGTGGAAGCGTATGGCCGGAAGCGCGGGGCGATGGGGCGCTTCAGGCGGTTCGCACGGGCCACCGGCGGCGCGTGAATTGGGGATTGCTCGGCACGGGGCGCTGCGCCGGCGCGTGGCACGTAAGGAAAGGAGCGACCGCCAGGACGGTGGCGGTCCCGCCGGCAGGGATGCGGGCGCTCCGGCGCGCCCGCACTTCTGCTTTCATCTTTCGTGGCGCAGGGGGTAGAATTCGGGCGAGCACGGAAGCCCGAGCCGCATGTCCGACCACGCCGAACTCGACATGAACCTCGCGCGGCAGGCGCATCGCGAAGGCCGCCGCGAGCAGATGTGGTGGACGCTCCAGGAGATTGCCGCGTCCGGGCGGCTGGACCTGTGCCTGGAAGCCCTGCGCTTCATCCAGTCCTTGCAGCCCTTCGAAGAAAAGCACGCCCTGGAAGTGTTCGCGCAACTCAGCGCCATGAGCAGTTCCGATATCCGCACCGCCCTGATGGAAACCATCACGCACCTGGCCACGCGCGAACCGGAGAGCCGCACGCGGCTGCTCTCGCACCTGGTGGAATTCAGCCGCTACTGGGACCGCATGGGGCACCAGGCGGCGCTGAGCGGCAGCGCGGGGCTTTCCGGTCAGTGGAAGCGGATGGGGGTGTGGGAGAAGGCGATTCTGCGCGCGCTTTCGAGCGCCCAGGGCAGGCGCCCTTCGGCGCCCAGCCCGCTGAAGGAGATCTCGCAAAACCTGAGCATCTTCCAACCGCTCCTGCCGGACATCGAACTGCGCCTCAAGCTGGACGGCTTCGTCGAGGCGAACCTGCTGAAGCGCGATACCTACGGGCGCTATGGATTCGCGGCGCGCGAGGATCACCACTACATCGAGGAAGGCAGCGACCTGCTGGGGCTGGTTCGCGAGCACCGCGAGCAACTTGTCGGGATGATCTCGCTGGACAACTTCAACTCCTTCCGCAACGCGCTGAAGTCGCACAAGCAGATTCCGATGGAGCGCTGGCTGGAGTGCTTCGGGCTGGACAGCAACGAGTGGAAGGCGCGCGAGACCTTCGTCCAGAACATCCTCGAATGGCGCAAGGCGGTCCTGGGCGACGCGCGGACCAAGGAACTGACGCAGGCCGCCGAACTCTTCGTCCAGGATCTGACCCAGCGGTTGCGCTTCGAGCCGCAGCAGAGCGGAACGTCGGACGACTTTCTTTACTTCACGGGGCGCAAGCTGGGGCTGCGCAACCCGAAACTCTCCCGCATGACGCTGCTGCTGCCGCGGCACGGCGCGGTGGATGAAACCTCGGTCAAACGCCTGGAAGAGTGGATCGTGCGAGAAAGTTTTTCGCAGCAGATATTCGTGATCCTCTCCGGGCGCCCGGACCGCAGCCCGCTGCGGCGCGAGGCGGAGGCGTCGGGCTACGACATCGTGGTGCTCGAGGAGCGGCACCTGATGGCGCTCGCCTTCGCGCCGCACCAGGACCAGAAGTTCATGGACCTGGTGTTGGAAGAATGCGACCTGGAAAGCCTCTCGCCGTACGAATCCCAGGCGCCGGTGCGCGAGATGTTCTACGGGCGCGAAGGACTGGTGAAGGAGATCCTGCGCAGCCAGAAGGGCTACGCGCTGGTCGGGACGCGGCGCATGGGCAAGACCTCGCTGCTCTTCCGATTGCAGGACGAGATCCGCAAGCGCCCCAAGTCGGAGACGATCTTCCTGGAGTGCGGCGGAGTGACGGACCCCCTGGCGCTGGCCGAACGCCTGGCGCACGGGCTCAAGTTCTCGTGGCCGCGTGGTTCGGCGCTTCCGGACTTCGACCGCGCGCTGCGGAAGTACTTGGATGCCTCGGGCAAGCACCTGTACTGCTTCTTCGACGAGATCGACGATCTGGTCGCGGCGGGGAAAGACGGCGAGCCGCTCTGGCAGGTCTTCAAGTCGCTCTCGTTCGAGGGCCGGCTGACGGTGTACGTGGCCGGTTTCAGCGAACTCTTTTCGCGCTACCGCGATTACGAGTCGCTCTTTTTCAACTTCCTTATTTTCCGCCGCCTCAGCGCGCTGGATCGCAAGAGCGCCTCGTCCCTGATCGCGCACCCGATCGAGGAACTGGGCCTGCGCTTCGAGGATCCCGAAGTCCAGTTGAACTCGATCCTGGAGAAAACGAGCGCGCATCCCAACATCGTCCAGATCTTCTGCGACCTGCTGGTCAAGCGCATGGCGCGCCGGCGGCGGCGCGTCATCCTGGGTCCCGACATCGAAGAGACGGCGCGGCACACGGACTTCGAGGAGATGATCATCCGGATCATGCACTCGAACCTGATCCGCCCCGTCGAAAAGCTGCTGCTGCTGCTGGTCGCGTACTATAACCTGCGCCCGCTGACGATCCCGCAGGTCGCGGAACTGCTGGCCGACTGGGACGTGAAGCTGCCGATCGGGGACATCTCCGCGCTGCTGGACCGGCTGGTGCTGTACGCGGTCTTCGAGGAGCGCGAGGGGCAGTACGACTTCGCGCACCCGTACTTCGCGACCATCCTGCGCAACCGCGACGTGGAATCGCTGATCACTTACTACTGCGACGAGGTCACCAAGGAACTTGGCGCCGCGACCCCCCGGGAGTGAACGCATCGTTCGCCACGGAGTCACGGAGGCACGGAGAAGCGCGTGAAGAGGGATTGGGTCTTTGCTTGCACGTGGCATGGCGCAGGAGAACGGGCCGCGCATTCCGCATTCCGCATTCCACGTTCCGCATTCGAGGCGCTCCATGCAGCCTAATCCTTTCGATTGCCAGGAGCCGCTGCTGCCCGGCGCGGATGGCCGGCTGGCCGTCGAGCGCGGGCGCGAGCTCCGGCAGGCGGTGGGACTGCTGCATCGCGGCGGGTTCCTGACGGTCTCCGCGCCGCCGCGTTCGGGCGTCACGACCTTTCTCTACACCCTGCGGAAGCGGCTTCCGCGAGCGGCGTTCCTGGACCTCGCCAACCTTTCGTTCGCCGACGATCCGGCGCGCGAGGCCGCGCAGGTCCTGTCGCGCGAACTGAGCACGCGGCTGCCCGGCTTCGAGCCGCAGGCCGATCCGCTCAGCGTCGCCGATGTGCTCGGCGCGGTCACCGCGCACGGGGAAACGCTGGGGCCGGCCCCTGACCGGCTCACGGTGGTCGTGGACGGCTTCGACGCGTGGTCGGACGAGTCCGCGCGCAAGCTGGCGCTGGCGCTGCGCGCGGCCTACACCGAAGCGCGAACGCGCGGCGCGGGCGGGGCCTTCGCCGTGGTGACGGGCTCCTCGGTGGACCTGCGCGACCTGACGGCCTCGGGCCGCACCTCGCCGCTGAATATCGCGCAGCATCTTTTCCTCCCGGACTTTCAGGAGGCCGAGACGGCGGACCTGCTGCGGCGCGGCCTCGGCGCGGTCCTCGACCCCGAGGAGGTCATGGGCTGGGTCAAGTATGCCACGCACTGGTCGGGCGGGCACCCGTGCCTCGTGCAGATGATCGGGCAGCACGCCTTCGACCTGCGGGCCAGCGGCGTAGGCGCCACGCAGGCCTTCGAACGGGTCTTGCCGCGGCTGCGAGAAGAGACGACCGACCTGCTGGGGCCGACGCTGGGCGTGCTGGCCGAACGACCCGACCTGCGCAAATCGGCGGGCGAAATCTATTCCGGCGCCGCCGTTCCCTTCGACCGCATCCACCGTCCGATCCGCGAACTGCTCCACATGGGTCTGATTCGCGCCGATCCGCGGGGGTTCTGCAAGCCCCGCAATCCGCTCTTCGCTTCGGTCCTTGCCGCCGCGCTGAACCTCGACGCGAACGCGCCGGCAGCGGGGCTGTGGGACAGCGAAGCCTCGGGGCGCGTCACGCGCCCGCCGGGCGAGCCCACCATGGAGCTGCGCGAGCTGGTGCTCTCGGAGGAGGACAGCGATCCGTTCGTCGCCGAGCCCGGCGACACGACGGTGCCGCCGTCGCCGCCCGAGGTCTTCCGGCAGCGCGCGGTCAGTCCCAAGCCGCTGCGTCCCGACGCGCCGATGCTGCTGCCGGGGGCGCTCTTGGGCGGCTGCCGCGTCGAGAAGCGGATCGGGCGCGGGGCGATGAGCGAGGTCTACCTGGCGCGGCACGTCGCGCTGGACACCGACGTGGCGCTGAAGGTCCTGCGGCGCGCGGCACAGGAGGACCGGCGGATCGCGCAACGCTTCCTGCGCGAGGCCCGCGCGGCGGCGCAGCTCCGGCACGAGCATATCGTCCAGATCCGCAACGTCGGTCGCGACGGCGAGCATCGCTACATCGAGATGGAGTTCCTCGGCGGCGGGAGCCTCGCGCGGTTCCTGGGCTCCGAGCCGTACTCCGAGACCGAGCGGGCCATCGAGATGCTGCGGCAGGCCGCGCTGGGCCTGCAGGCCGCGCACGCCAAGGGCGTGATCCACCGCGACATCAAGCCGGACAACCTGATGCTCGCCGAGGACGGCAAGCTGAAGCTCGTGGACTTCGGCCTGGCCGCGCTGATGTCCCTGGAGGAGTCGCGGCTGACGCAGGAGGGGACGATCCTGGGCACGCCGCACTACATGGCGCCGGAGCAGTGGGAGGGCAACGTCGCCGACGAGCGTACGGACCTCTACAGTCTCGGCGCCACCTTTTACCACCTGCTCGCCGGGCGCCCGCCCTTCGACGGGAAGACGATCGTGGAACTGATCGGAAACTTCACCTCTCGGGAACTGGTCCCATTGGACAAAGTCAACCGCGCGGTCCCGAAGCGGCTGGCGCGGGTGGTGGAGCGGATGCTGGCGAAGAACCCGAAGGAGCGTTTCGGCAACGTGGCGGACCTGATGGAGGGGCTGCGGCGGGCATGAGGAAGCTGCGCGAGGCCGCGCCAATCCATGGCAACGGGAAGCTCAATTTCGCTTCCTCGCACCAGGATCAAGCGTGAAGCGCAGAGCTTCGGCTTCTAATTTTCATCTCAAACTGCGTGATAATTTATTTTCTTTCCGTTCAATCTTAATACGCATCCCCTACCTTTTCGGCGAGACCTAAAGCAAGCGAGTGGAAGGGTTTTAAGGCCGCCGGCCTTGACTCCGCGCGCGCCCTCTCGCGAGGCGGCCACGGTGCCTAAAACACGCTATCGGAGCATCTTCATTTCCGACACGCATCTGTGCTCTCGCGATGCGCAGGCGGAGGTGCTGCTCCATTTCCTCAGGCACACCAAGAGCGAAAACCTGTATTTGGTGGGGGATTTCCTGGACGTCTGGCAACTGCGCCGGCGCTGGCACTGGCCTCAGGTCTACAGCAACGTGATCCACCGGATTCTCAGCCGCGTCAAGAAGGGCGCGAAGGTCGTGTACATCCCCGGAAATCACGACGAGTTTTTCCGCGACTTTTTGGGCACGCAATTCGGCGGCGTGCAGATCGTGCCGCGCACCGTCCACCGCACGGCCGACGGGCGGCGCATGCTGGTGATGCATGGCGACGAGTTCGACGCGGTGGTCCAGTGCAACAAGTGGCTGGCGCTCCTGGGCAGCGCGGCCTACGAGTACCTCGTCGCGGCCAACCGGATCTTGAACGTCGTCAGGCGCCGCACGCGCTTGCCCTACTGGTCGCTGGCGGCCTACTGCAAGCGGCGCGTGAAAAACGCGGCCAAGTACATCAGCCGCTTCGAGACCGCGCTGGCGCACGAAGGCAAGACCATGGGCGTGGACGGCGTGATTTGCGGGCATATCCATACGCCCGTCATCAAGAACGTGCAGGGGTTGCTCTACTGCAATACCGGCGACTGGGTGGAGAACTGCACGGCGCTGGTGGAGCACGAAGACGGGCGGCTGGAGATCGTGCATTGGCTGCCGCGGTATCTCGACGCGCTGAGCCGCGCGCACGGCCTCGAAGTGGATCCGGAAGACGAGGAACCGCAAGTCGCGGAGTACGCGCCTTTCGCAACTCGAATCGCGCGGGGACTGGTCGCTGCCGAATGAGCGCCTTGCCCCGAATTGCGCTCCTTTTCGCGCTCACCGGCGCGGGGTGGCGATGCGCACGCAAACGGGGGCCACCTGGACCTTAAAGAAGGACGTCTCCCATGGACGCCGACAAGTCCTGATGTCTCCCCATGCGATGCGCGGCAAGCAGCCCGCCCGCGCGCTCAGGAGTCCGTCGCGCGCGCGATCCTGGGGCGAAGCGTCGAGCCTCCGGATGGGCCCCGCCAGGATGAACGTCCCGCGTTAAGCCTGAGTGCGGAGCGGCAGGCTGGGCTGGAGGAGTAGCACGCGAACGCCTATTTCTTTTTCTTTGCCCCGGCCTTGCGTTTGGCCTTGGCTTTGGCGCGTTCTTCGTCCTTGGCCTGGTCGGCCTTGCGGGCGGCGCGTTGCAGGGCTTGCTGGCGCTTCTTTTCTTCGGCTACGCGGGCCTGGGCATCCTTCCACGCTTGGCGTTGCTGTTTCCGCTCGCGCAAGGCTTCGTCTTTCGCGGCGTCAGCAGCCAGATCGGCGGCGGCCATGAGCACTTTTGCGCGCTCCTCAAGAACGCTTTGTTTCTTCGCACCTTTGCCGGCGAGCCCTTCGAGCGCCAGCTTCTCCTTCGCCTGCCGTCCTTCGTCGCCGCGCGTAGCGGAAAGCTGCTCGAGGAGTTCGCGGCCCAGTTCGCGTTGCTCGCCGATGCCCTCCGCGAAATGGTGTCCAAGATAATAGACGGCTTTGCGCGAGAGCGCGGGGTCGCCGGCGATGGACTTCGCGAGCGCGCGGGGCTTGAGCGTTCCGTTCCCGAGCGCGTTCTCGAGGAGCCGCAGACTCGTCTCGTTGCCGCGCGCCGCGCGGGAGAGGTCCAGCGGCGCGGTGGCGAGGCCGGCCAGGGCCAGTTCGACGCGGTGCTCATCGCTCCAGCCGGGAATGCCTTGCAGGGCGCGGAGCAAATTCGCGGCGCGCTGGGGTTCGCCTCCGGCGCGGACCTTGCGCGCTTCCTTGAGGGCCAGTTCGGCGAGGATTTCCGAGCCGGTCGCGCGACAGACCAGGAAGAAGGCGGCGCGGCGAGTTTCGGCCTCGCGGCGCTGGGCTTCTTCTTTGGCGGCGGCCTGCTTGTCTTTCCCGGTGGCGATGGCGACGTACGCCTTGGCCAGTTCCGGCAACAGGGGCTTGGGCAGTTGAGCGGCCATGCCGGCGAGAATGCGCGCGGCCAGCCGGCAAGCCTCGCCGCTGGAGGACTTGAGCATCCGTTCGGCCAGGGCCTTGGCCGCGTGCGGCGCCTTGGCGAGCGCTTCGGCGGCGTCTTCGCGGACCGAAGGATCGGCGCTTTCGAGGCAATCGAGCAACTCGTTGAGCGTGCTGGAGCCCCCAGCGGCCGCGAGCTGCTGCATGGCGAACTCGCGAACCTCGGGACGCGGCGAGCCGACGAGTTTCTGGAGCCGCCCGCGGAACCCGGAGCCCAGCTTGGCCTCTCGCAGCGCCGCGATCGCCGGCTCGACGGCGTAATCGAAGTCCGACTCCTCCACGAGGCCGAAGAGCTTTGCGGCGAGGGCGGCGCGCTTTTCCGGCTTCAGCTCCAGCCGCGCGAGCGCCAGGAGCGCGGCGCGGCGCGCGCGGGGCGTGGCGGGCCTGAGCGCGTGCGCAAGGAGGCTCGAGGCGGCTTCGGCCTCGCGCAGCTCGCCGCTCAACTCAAGCACGGTCACGAGTCCCGGCTCGCGTGAGGCGAAATTCTTGGACTCAAGCGCCTTGAGGAGCAGCTTGAGCAAGACCGCGCGGGGCTTCTCGCCGAGCCCGCCAAGGGCATGGTGCATGCCTTCGCGAATCGCGCGCGCCTGGTCGAAATCGGCTTCGCGCAGGGCGTCGAGGAGCGCCGCATACCCCTGAGACTCGCCGGTGCGGGCGATGGCCTCGGAGAGTTTGGCGCGAAGTTCGGCGGGGGCTTTGCCGAGCAGCCGGACCAGCGGCTTGAGCGCGCCGGCCCCGGCGTGCGCGACGGCGCGAAGGGCCTCGTCGCCAACCGGGCCGCCGGCTTCGATGAACGGCACCAGCGCCGCGGCGGCCTCGGGCGAGCCGATCCGGCCGAGCGCCTCGATGGTGAACGATCGCAGCACACCGTCGGTGCGGGGGAGGTGTTCGGCAAGCCCCCGCGCCACCCCGGGTTCCCGCGGCGCCAGCTCCGCCAGCACCACCGCCGCCGCGCAGGCCAGACGCGTATCCTTGCTGCGCGCGTACGCCACCAGTCGTTCGAGCGTCTGTTCCACGAAGCGGCCTCTCGAGTCCCAAGTAAACGTATGCGAGAACAGGCTACAGCATACGGCGTTTTCGGAAAGCGGCGCGGCAATCGTGAATGGTGCATGGGTCTAATAATGACTTGCATGGAGCGAATTGTTGAGTCGAAGCCCAATTCCCAGAACCCAGAACCTACTTCACCTTCTTCTTGGGCTCCAGGTCCAGGCTGGGCGCGGTCCTGCGATGCGAATTGCCGGGGGCGCTGATGATCCCACCGGAGATGACGAGTTTGATGGCTTCTTCGACGGTGACGTCAAGGGCACGGGTTTCGGATCGGGGCAGGACCAGCGTGAAGCCCTGAGTGGGCAGGGGCGTCGTGGGCACGAAGACGGTAAGGATCTCGGGCAGCTTCTCACCCTTTTCCTCGGCGGCTTCCTTCAAGGGGTCGGTCATCGCCTTGGCCAGGGGCGCATAGGCCGAACCGGTGACAAAGCCGATCACCCAGCTCCCTTCCATGGGGAACTGAACCAGCACGGCGCTCTGGAACTTGCTGGCGCCCTCGTCGCTGACGAAGGCCTCGCCCAATTGCTTGATCGACGTATAGAGCACGCCGACCAGAGGCACGCTGGCCACGATCCGCTCAAAGATGCTGAGCAGGAACTGTCCCAGGATGCTGCGGATCAAGATTCCGAGAACCAGCACGGCGACGATGAGGATGCATAGGCCCAGGAGCGGCACCATCAAGTCCGCGGCGTGCGGCGTACCCTGGAGCCAGCGATTGAGGCGCTCGCTCATGCCCCCCGCGGCCGTGGTGAAGCCGAAGACAAAGCTTAGGGGGCCGTCAAGCTGCTGCCAGAGCCAGACGAGCACGGCGACGGTGATGGCAAGGGGCAGGGCGATGAACATCCCGGCGATAAAGTTCGCGCGAAGAAAGTCGCCGATACGCCTGAGTAGGGAACGCCTTCGGGCCATCATCCCCTCGTGAAGGTTCCGACAGGCCCCTATTACGCCCTGTCCCAGCGTCCCTTTCAACTAACTTCCGGGCCATAATTTCTACGAACTTCGCCCAAGCCCCACCCGTGCGCATATGACGGTCGGACTCGCCGATTGTTCTGGGCCGCTTTAGGGTTACGGTTCAAGCACCGTGCGCTAACTTAGGCCTTTATCCGCCAGGAGCCGCCCATGACCCGAACCGTCCATCTCGCCATCTCGCTCCCGGCCCCGCCCGCCCGGCTTTATGAGATGTACCTCAATCCCCAATGGCATGCTGCGTTCACCGGCGCGCCGGCAAAAATCGGGCGGAAGCCCGGTACGCCGTTCAGCGCCTTCGGCGGCATCCTGACCGGTCGTATCCTGCAGGCCGTGCCGAAACGGCTGGTCGTGCAATCCTGGCGCTCCCGGAATTGGAAGCCGACCGAGCTGGACTCCACGCTGATCTTGACGTTCCTGCCCGAGGGCGGCGGCGGGCGGATCGAACTGGTTCACGTGAATGTGCCCGAAAGCGACTTCGGAGGGGTGAGCCAGGGCTGGATGAAGTTCTATGCCGAACCCTGGCGGGCGTGGCTGGAACGCGAACGATAATGGCGGGGATCCTGAATCCCGAATGGGGGCCGGAAAAGACACACATGGCCAACGCAAAGTTGCCCGATCCGAAAGGCAGGATCCGCGCGCCTGGCCTGCCAAGCTCCGAATCCGCTATGACAGGGGAGGGGCCTCTTCGTAGAATCGTGCCCATGAGAGGCATAGGAACGTGACCGCCGCCTTCCGACTCGACGAATTTCGCCGCCCGGGCAGGCATACGCTGAACGGGAAAGTGCCGCGCATCCCGGAGTTTTCCCATCTGGGCCACGCGGTCTTTACGAAGGTCGGGAATCTGGGCCGGCATGAGCATCTCGGACAGTTCGAGATTTGCCTGATCGTGCGCGGGCACGTGACGTGGTGGGCGCGGGAGCGCACCTACGAACTGCGCGGGGGAGACGTCTACTTCACCTGGCCCGACGAGCCGCACGGCGGGCTCCACGAACTGATGCACCCCTGCGAGATCTACTGGCTGGTGCTGACCGTGCCGCGGCCTTCGCTCCGCGCGGCGGGAACCTTCCTGCACCTGCCGGCGAAGGAAGCGCGTGAGCTGTGCCGCGCGGTCCACGCGCTGCCGGACCGGCACTTGCGCGGCGCGGAGAAACTCGCGCCGTACTACCAGTCGCTCTTCAAGCACCTCTTGAGCGGAACGGAGCTCGACGTGGTCCACGCGCGCGCGCTGTTGCAGCGCATGGTCGCGACGCTGGTGGCGCTTCCGCGGGCCGGCGAGGACGGCGGCTTCGTGCCTCCGGGCATCGCGCGAGCTCGCGGGTTTCTTGACGGCACCCCCAGGCCCTGGCCCAACGTGAAGGAACTGGCCGCGCTGGCCGGGATGAGCGTGAGCCATTTCCACGCACGCTTCGTGAAGGAAGTCGGCATGGCCCCCATGGAGTACGCGCACCGGCAGCGCCTGGAGCGCGCCGCGGCGCTGCTGCGCGAGCCGGACGGCTCGGTCACGTCCGTTGCCGAGCGGTTGGGGTACTGTTCGTCGCAACACCTCGCCGCGTGTTTCAAGCGCTACCTGGGAATGACGCCCGGGCAGGCGAGAAGGTGAACGCGGAATTCGGAATGGGCTTGCGGGGGGCGCACCGGCCTTGGCCAGTGCGCCAAGCCGAGCCGTGCTTATGCCCCGTGCGATGCCGCACGCCATGCCGATTCCGTGCCGCCGAGACGGCGGCGATACGGCCGTCGGGACGCCGGCGCTACGAACGGATTTGGCCGTATCGCGCGCGTACGGCGCGTGCCGGCCTGCGCGTTTGCGCGTGAAGCTTCGGCCAAGAAGCGAGGACCGCGGTTGCCGGGGATTCGTCCAACGCCGTCGAGACAAGGATAGGAAAGGAGAGCTTCGCCCATGACGCTTTACCTGGTCCAGCACGGCCTCGCGGTGAGCGAGGAGCAGGATCCGAAGCGGCCGCTGAGCGTTGAGGGGCGGACGGAGTCCGAACGGGTCGCGGCGGCGGCGGCGCGGGCGGGTCTTGCCGTCAAGTCAATCCATCATTCGGGCAGGCTGCGCGCGGCGCAAACGGCCGAGATCTTCGCGGCGGCGCTGAGGCCGGCCGGCGGCATCGCGGCGCTGGACGGGATCGACCCCAAGGACTCGCCAGAGGCCGCGCTGTTGGCGATCGCGGGTTGGACGCAGCCGGCGATGATCGTAGGGCACATGCCGCACCTGGAGAAGCTCGCGGCGATGCTGATTACGGGTTCCGCAGGCAAAGGCGTGATCTCCTTTCGCAACGCGGCCGTCAACGCGCTGGTCTTGACGGATGACGGCTGGCGCGTGAAGTTCGTGATGACGCCGGAGCTAGTTTGAAGAAAAGGGTGAAGTATGAAATATGAAGTATGAACGAGAACACAATTGATTCATACTTCGGCTTCATACTTCATATTTCATCCTTCCCATTTCCCGGAGACGCACATGGCCAAACGCAGGAAGAAGGCGGAAAAGTCGAGCACGGGATTGGCGGCGAAGGACGTGGCGTTGGGCGAGGCGCCGGCGGCGATTCACGCCTTGCGAGCGCGGGTCGAGGCCGACGGCGGCGCGGTGCTGGCCGCGTACCGCGATCCGCTGGGCGCGCAGTGGGTGGTCTTCGCGAGCCTGCCGCTGGAGAAAGTCGTGCCGACGCCGTACCAGCGGGAACTCTCCGACACGCACGCCAAGCGGCTGGCGGACGTGATACCCAAGGTCGGTCGCTTCCTGGACCCGCTCATCGCCGTCCCCGCGCCGGAGCAGGGCTGGTGGACGCCCAACGGCATGCACCGGCTCGAGGCGATGAAGATGCTCGGCGCGCGGAGCGTCGTCGCGCTGCTGCTGCCGGAGCCTGAAATCGCGTACCGGATCCTCGCACTGAACACCGAGAAGGCGCACAATCTGAAAGACAAGTCGCTGGAAGCGATTCGCATGGCCCGCGGGCTGGCCGCCGACGGACTTGCCGCGAAAGGCAAGGAAGCGGATTGGGCCTTCGAATTCGAGGAGCCGGCATTCCTGACGCTGGGGCTTTGCTACGAGAAGAACATGCGCTTCGCGGGTTCGACCTACCAGCCGGTGCTGCGGCGCTGCGATGCGTTTTCCGCCGAGCCGCTCAAGAAGTCGCTCGAACGCCGCGAGGGCTGGGCGGCGAAGCTGATCGAACTGGACCAGGCCGTCAACGTCTGCGTCAAGGCGTTGAAGGACGCGGGCTTGGTGAGCCCGTACCTTAAGCCGTTCGTCGTCGCGAGGATCAACCCGCTGCGCTGGATCAAGGTCAAGCCCGGACAGAAAGCGCCTCCGGCGGATATCGACAAGACCCTCGAAAAGATGCTTGGCTCGGCGCTGAAGTTCGACGCCGCCAAGATCAAGGCGCAGGACATTTCTCGCGCGGGCGGCGGCGCGCCGGCGGAAGAAGGCTGAAGCTCAACCCGCTACGGGAAGCGCCCGGCGTGCTTGCGGACGCGCAGGCCGTGGGCGCTGAGTCGTTCGTATGCGTCAGGATCGAGCGGCTGCGGATCGTCGAGCAGCGCGAGGTCCGCGTCGAGTTCCGCGCGGCTGGCCGGGGCCATGATCGCGACGGCGACGCCGGGATGCTGGAGCGCCCAGCGATACCATGCCGGTGCGGGCGGCGGCGCGAATCCGGGCGGGTCGTCGGGCGTGGGACGGGGCAGCGCGCCCCAGCGCAGGCAGGTGTAGGCGACGACGGGGATCCGGCGTTCGCCGGCAACCGGGAAGATCTCGCGTTCGGCCCCGGCGTGCGCGGCGTTATAGCGGATCATCAGCAGATCGATCGTCCCTTCCGCGGCAATCTCGGCCGCCAACTTGCGCTGGTGGCTGGTCAATCCGAGCAGGCGGACCTCGCCGCGCGCCTGTGCCTCCTTTAGGCAGCGGTAACCGCCGCGCGGGCCGGTCAGCTCGTTCCACTGTTCACGGCTTTCCATCCAATAGAAGGTGGGTACGTCGAGGCGCTCGACGCCAAGTGCCTCGCGCGCGGCTTCGAACTCGCGCTTCATCTCGTCGTAGCCGTACGCGGAGAGCTGCGCGGCCAGGACGAGCTTGGCGCGGGCGGCGGGATCGAGCTCGCGGACGGCGCGGCTCAGGCCGTCCGGTCGCCCGCACCAGTTGAGGTAATTCACGCCGCGCGAGAGCGCGTAGTGGACGTCGTCGGGTCCGAGGGCCGCGTCGCCCCGCGTGGCCAGCCCGAGGCGGCAGACCGGCGGCAAATCCGGGGCGAGGCTTGCGGTGAGGCTCCACGCTGGCGGCATGCGCGCCTCCGCGGGGGTCGCTTTCGTCAGCGCATGCGCGATTGGGACTGCCAGAGGTCCGCGTTGGCGCCGAAGTGTTGTTTGATGGGTTCGGTGAGCGCGCCGAGCTGCGCGACCTGTTCGGCCGAAAGCTTGAGATCGCCGGCTTTGGCGTTGTCGCGGGCCTGCGCGGCGTCTCGTGCGCCGGCGACGACGGAGGCCACGCCCGGCTGCGCGAGAAGCCAGGCCAGCGCGGCGTGGGCCATTTCGACGCCCCAGGCCTCGCAGAGTTCGCGCATGCGGTTGATCGCGTCGAAGACCGGGCCTTCCAGGCCGGGTTCGCCGTGCCTGGAGAGCGGGCGGTCCTTGCTGAAGAGGCGGGTGCGCGCGCGGCCGTCGGGGACGTCGGCGGCCTTGCGGAACTTGCCCGTCAGGAGTCCCTGCATCATCGGCGAGTAGCAGAGGACCGAGACGTCGTGCTTGACGCAGAGCGGGAGCGTCTCGAACTCGATCGCGCGCCAGAGCAGGCTGTAGCAGAACTGGTTGGCGTCCGCGTGGCCGAGGGCGAGCCAGTCGACGAGGTCGAGGTGCTGGAAGTTGCTGATGCCGATGGCGCGGATCTTGCCTTCGGCCTTGAGCTTCTGGAGTTCGCCGAGGGTCTCGGCGAAGGGAACGTCGTGGTTGGGCCAGTGGACCTGATAGAGGTCGATGCGGTCGGTCTTGAGGCGGCGGAGCGAGGCCTCGCACGCCTTGCGCAGGTCGGCGGCGCGGACGTTCTGCGAGGCGACCTTGCTGGCCAGGACGGCCTTTTCGCGGCGGCCTTCGAGGGCCTTGGCGAGGAGTTCCTCGGACGAGCCGTCGCCATAGAGTTCGGCGGTGTCGAAGAAGTTCACGCCGGCGTCGTAGCTGGCCTGGATCGCGGCGATGGCGTCCTGGACGTCCTGCGCGCCCCAGAGTTTGTCGTCCACGATGGCCCAGCAGCCCATGCAGACGGTGGAGACGCGGAGGTCGCTGCGGCCGAGCTTGCGGTATTCCATGCGGGGCTCCCGTAGGTCGTGAACGGAACGGCGGCCATGGTAGCGGAAAGCGGGCTCGGGGAAAGGCGAAGGCGGACCTATGAGGATGAGGCAAGTACGCCGCGCCCTGCCATGACGAACGGGCGGCGGGACGGTATCCTCGGGTGTTCTCCGGACCGGGGGCGCGGCCCATCTTGCATATCGGCGTGGACGGACTGCATCTGTTCGGCCCGTACGGCGGGGTGCAATACGCGCTGGCGCGGCAACTGGCCGCGTACGGGCAGGCGTTTCCCGAGGACCGGCTGACGCTCTTCGTGCCGCGCGATTTCGACGGCCCGCCGCGGCGCGGGGACGCCGGGACCGAAGGACTGACGATCAAGCGGGCCTGGTTCCGCGGGCGCTGGCGCGGGATCCGCACGCTCTGGCGGAACTTCCGGCTCCAGACGCTGGCTTACCGCGAGAAGTGCAACGTGCTCCACGGGCCGACGTACGCGCTGCCGGCGCTGCTCTCGATGCCTGCGGCGGTGACGATTCACGACACCATCGCGCTGACGCACCCGCAATTCTGCACGCCCGGAAGCGCGCGCGTGCAGAAGCGGCAGTTGCCGCGGAGCGTGAAGGTCGCGCGGCGCGTGCAGGTGCCGACGGAGGCGGTCAAACGGCTGGTCGAGGAGCACCTGAAGGTGGACGCCGCGCGGATCGACGTGGTGCCCTGGGGGTGGGCGAGGCCTTCCGAGTGGTGGACGATCGCGACAAGCTGGAAGAGGCCCGCGCGAGGTGGCGGCTGCCCGAGCGCTTCGTGCTCTTCGTGGGCACGCTAGAGCCGAAAAAGAACATCGAGGGCCTGATCCGCGCGTTCTTCGCGGCGAAGATGCACCGCAAGCTGCCGCACGCGCTGGTCCTCGCCGGCCGGCTGGGGTGGGGGATGGAGAAGCTGGAGCGGCTGATCAAGGAACATAACGCGCGGGACTACATCTTCCTGACCGGTTACGTGCCCGAGGACGCCCTGCCGCTGGTGTATAATCTCGCCGACCTCTGCGTCATCCCTTCGCACGTGGAAGGCTTCGGCATGCCGGTCCTCGAAGGCATGGCCTGCGGCTGCCCGGCGCTGGTAAGCCCCGATGCCGCGCTGCGCGAGGTCGCGGGCGAGGCGGCCGCGAGTTTCAGCGCCAATACGGGCAGCCCGCTTCAGCCGCTGCGCGAGGCGCTCGAGGAGCTGGTCGACGAGAAGCATGGCCAGAAGCTCCGTTCGGATTGGCGCGCGAAGGGGCTGGAGCGCGTCAAGGAATTCACGTGGCGTCGGACGGCGGAATTGACGCGCGCGAGTTACCTGAAAGCGCTGGAGTAGGGAGTGACCGTCAATCGAGAATCGAGGAACGAGCATGGAGAGGAATCGCGAGGAACCGCTGGCGCGACCGGGCGTCGGGCGCGCCGAGGAATCCGTGCCGCCGCCGGAGACCGAGATGGACGGCGAGGGGCTGGCGTTTTTCGGGAGTTGGATTTTCTTTTTTCTGATCTGCGCTGCGGGGATCGTGATCTTTTTCGTGCGGCTGCGTAACATGGGCCTGCTGCGGTCGGGGCTGCCCAAGCCGCGCTCGAACCCGCCGCCGCGCGGGCCGATCCGGCCGGTCCCGTCGCAGCCGCCCGTCCCGCCGCCGCCGCCGGGCGCGGGCGAGCCGCCGGCGGGCGCGGGCGAGCCGCCGGCGGGAATGGGCACGATGGACGATGCTTCCTGAGGCCGCGGGAGCGCGGCCATTCGAGACGAAAGGAATTTCATGGCGAAAACGAAGAAGAAGCCGGGGCGCCGGCCGGCCGGCGCGGCCTTTCCGGGGCTGCTGGAAGAAATGACCGTCGAGGAGGTGCGCGCGTTCAAGCCCGAGGTGGCCGTGCTGCCGCTGGGGAGCACCGAGCCGCACGGGCCGCATCTGCCGTACGGGACGGACACCTGGCAGGTGACGCGCCTGTGCCGGCTGGGCGTGGAGCGCGCCAACGCTCGGGGCGCGAAGGCGCTGCTCTATCCGGCGCTCCCGATCACCAACAACGCGAACGTGCGGAAGTTCCCCTTCGCGTTGCGCATCGGCATCCGCACGCTGATGACGGTGATCTTGGACATCGCGAAGCAGTGCTGGGAGGACGGCATTCGCAAAGTCGTGATCGTGAACGGGCACGGCGGGAATCCCGGCGCGATCATGGCCGCGCAGCGCGAGCTGGCGGGAATGGACGAGGTTCCCTTCGTGTTCTGGGCCACGGACCTGAAGCCGGAGGGCTTCAAGGATCCCATGGAACACCCCAGCGACCACGGCGGGGAGAGCGAGACGAGCCGGATGCTGTGGATCCGCCCGGACCTCGTCCGCACGCACAAGCTCCGCGAGTTCCCCGTCTCCGAGCCGCGTGACCCGGCTTTCAAGCGCGCGCAGTACGTGCGCCCGTGGCACCTGTACCTGCCAGCCAGCGCGGGCGGCGAGACGCGGAAGAGTTCGGCGCGGAAGGGCAAGGCCGTGATCGAGGCGGAAGCGGAGGGTCTGGCGGAGCTGCTGATGGCGGTCTCGAAGGCCCGGGTGGACGGGCGGTTTCCGTACAAGTAAGCTGCCAGGGGCGCTCTCTCGGAGCTGCCGGCGATGCGAAGGCCGATCTGGCAATTCCATCTTTCCACCTTGCTCGCCGCGATGCTGCTGGCCGGCACGTGGAGCTGGCTGAATCTGGGTTGGGAGCGGTATTACGTATTGCGCCAGCATTTGGCTTCCACCGGACGTTTAACCGCCATCGGCCTATACACCGAGCAAGGCATGCCCTGGAGGATGCGAGAGGCGTTCGTCGCTTACATGGTGAGTCCGATTGACGACTTTGAAGACGTAGCTCGAGCAGACTTCGTACGAGTGTCCCTTGCCGATGCGGAGAAAGGCTGGGCTGAATTGCCGGAACCGATCGTTGGCGAGTCCAGGTGGCGATGGCCGGCCGCCGCCGGAAACCTGGGTACGGGCCTGGTGCTTGCGCTGAGCCTGGGGTTGCTGCTCGAACGGCGCATCCGGCGGTTTTCGGCTCCGCGTTGATTTTCGACTCTTCTCCGCATGGAGCTCCGTGATGCCAAGAATTGCGTGCGGGGCAGCCTCTTGACGGCGTTCAAAAGGGAGTTCTAATGTCGGCATGAAGAAGGTCACGGTAACCTTATCGGACGGCCTCGAACGATTCGTGCGGCATAGGGCGCGCGAAGGCGGGCATGCGAGCGCGGGCGAGTACCTGCGGAGCTTGGTGGATTCGGAGAGCAGGCGTATCGCGGAGCGAAAACGCCGATTGGCGGAACTTCGCCAGGAACTGCAGGTCGGAGTCGATCAATTGGAACGCGGCGAAATTGGCACACTCAGCTTGGGAGAATTGAAAGCCGAAGGCAGGCGAAGGCTGGCCCAGAAGCACTCTTGACACGTGGCTCAAATCATCCGTTCTTCTCAAGCGCAAGAAAGATCTGCTGGACATCTGGACGCATATTGCGAGCGATAATCTACCGGCTGCAGACAGGATGCTGGAGGTTTTCGAAGCCCGATTCAACATGCTCTCATCGAATCCCAAGTCCGGCGCCGATCGCAGCGAACTTTTGCCGGGAATGCGAAGCTGGGCTGTGGGCGCCTACCTTATTTTTTTCGACCTCGGGTCGACGGCATCGATGTCGTCCGCGTCCTCCACGGCGCGCGGGATATCGATGCGATTTTCGAAGCGTGAGCCGGTCCCTGGGCTGAGCAATTTGCTTTAAGTGTGGGTCCCCTTAGATTGGTAGCGCTGTCGCGCCCTCCGCCTGGAGGGCGTTCTGTTGTCGGGTGCGGGGCCTGGCATGGCATCGAGCGACGGGAAAAAGACGTTCCGCATCGGGATGCTCGGCTTCGGCACCGTGGGCGCCGGGGTCGCGCAGATCGTGCTGCATTCGCAGCCTTCGCTGAAGGACAAGACGGGCATCGACATCCGGCTGCACAAGATCGCGGTGCGCGACCGGAAGAAGCGGCGGGCGGTCTCGATCGACCCGGGGCTCTTCACGGCCGACGGCGAGGAGGTCGTTAACGATCCCGAGGTGGACATCGTCGTCGAAGTGATCGGCGGAATCGAGCCGGCGCGCGGGCTGCTCTTGAAGGCGCTGGCGAACGGCAAGGCCGTCGTGACGGCGAACAAGGCGCTGCTGGCCTGCCACGGGAGGGAACTCTTCGAGGCCGCGCTGGCGCACGAGACGTCCATCGGCTTCGAGGCCAGCGTCTGCGGCGGGATTCCGGTCATCGGCGCGCTGCGCGACGGGCTGGTGGCCAACCGCATCGAGACGATTCACGGGATCCTCAACGGGACCACCAACTACATCCTGACGCGGATGGTCGAGGACAAGGCGCCGTACGCGCAGTGCCTGTACGAGGCGCAGAGCAAGGGCTACGCGGAGGCCGATCCGTCCACCGACGTGAAGGGCCTCGACGCGGCGCACAAGCTGACCCTGCTGAGCAACCTCGCGTTCCACAGCGTCTTCGACATCAGCGAAGTCCACGCCGAGGGCATCGACCGGATCGCGCTGGAGGACGTGCGCTACGCGGCGGACCTGGGCTACGCGGTGAAGCTTTTGGCGATCGCCAAGCGCCGCAACCCGGGCGCCGATCCCGAGGACTTCCCGGGCGGGCTGGAACTGCGCGTGCACCCGACGCTGATCCCGTTCAGCCACCCGCTGGCGAACGTCCGGGACGTCTTCAACGCGGCGCTGATCCGCGGCGACGCGACCGGGGAGGTGATGCTCTACGGCCGCGGCGCGGGGATGATGCCGACCGGGAGCGCGATCGTGGCCGACATCATGGACGCCGCCCGAGGCAGCGCGCGGCAGACCTTCACCAAGCTCCAGTTCTTCCAGAACCCGCGCGAGGACCTGCCGGTGATCCCGCCGGAGAAGATGCGCAGCCGGTACTACGTGCGCTTCAACGTGGACGACCGGCCCGGCGTGATGGGCAAGGTCGCGACGGTGCTGGGGAGCCACGGCGTCTCGATCGCGAGCGTGATCCAGAAGGAGCCGCACGAGACGGGGCACGTCCCGATCGTGATGCTCAGCCACGTGACGATCGAGGAGCGCTTCCAGGCGGCGCGGGCGGAGATCGAGGAACTTCCGTTCGTGCGCAAGCCCAGCGCGTTCTATCGCGTGGAAGACTGAGCGGCCTCCGGCGCGCGTCTACGAGAGCTTAAAAAAGCTGCACCTGTGTGCTCGGGCGGGCTTCGGAATTCGAGCCGGCTGGCGCTCTGAGCGGGTCATTTCGACCGTACCGAGCTAGGCGAGTACCAAGCTCGCCTCTCTCCACCTCCCCGACCTTGTCTACGAGAGCCTAAAAAAGATGCACCCGTGTGCAGCGCCGGATGACGTATGCCGGGTTGGGCGAATTGGAATCGAGCGGGTCGTCCGGACGGTGCGGATACGGCCCATGGGTCGGGTGTCTACGGAAGCCTAAAAAAGATGCACTGCGGGCATAGTCTATATATTTGTTTATAGGAAATAAATATCTATGTTTCGGGACAGTGGCACTTGTGTTGCTAGGCGGGGCGCCCACGGGCGGGACGGCTTACGGCGCGGCGGTTTGCTTCAGTTCCTTCTTGATCCACGGCGCGAAGGGGGTCTCCTTGCCGTCTTCGAGGACGATCACATAGGCGCCGCCGTGGCTTGAGGAGGTCGTCGCGTAGGCGTCGATGAATTCCACGGCGGGCCGCGCGGTGGAGAACTTCGCGGCCGCGGCCTTGAGGCGCAGGTGGTTGGCGAACTGCGGGCCGGTGAAGGTGTGAAAGACGGTCGCGCCCGGGCGGCGGATGGTGAGCTTGGACTTCTCGAGCAGCTTGAGCATGGCTTCGGCGGTGCGCGCCGGTTCGGCGATGGCGTCCAGGAGCTGCGCGCAGCGGAGCTTGACTTCGGCGTCCGTCGCCGCTTCGGCGTGCTGCCGGATCAGGTTCCTGGCGGGCGCGCCGAGCTTCAGGAGCGCCTGCGTGGCGTCCTCGCGCGCCTGGAACTCTTCGTCGCCGAGCCTGGCCAGGTGCGCCTTGATTTTTTCCTTCGTCGGGGGCGGTTCGGCGTCCTTCGGATCCGCCTTTGGGGCGTCGGGCGGCGGAGCGGGCGCTTCGCCGCCCGCGGCGAGAAGCGCGCCGCAAAGCAAGAAGGGGAGCAGGTGGCGCCGCATGCCGGACAGCGTAACCGGAGCGCGCCACCGGATGCAATGGGGCAGCTTCCTTCCCTTTCGTGAATCGAAGCCTCACCTACAATCTCGCAGCTTGAACGAAGCGCGCATTCGCGCCGAAAGGTCGAGTTCGCATGAAATACGTCGTGCTTTGCCCCGACGGCGCCGCCGACTGGCCGCTGCCTGCGCTGGATAACAGGACGCCGCTGGAGGCCGCGCACGCGCCGAACCTGGCGCGGATGGCGGCCGGGGGCCTGGTGGGCCTGACGCAGCATGCCGTCGAGCCGGCCGGGAACGGGAGCGACGTCTGCTGCATGTCGCTGCTGGGCTTCGACCCGCTGAAGTACCACACCGGCCGCGCGCCGCTGGAAGCCAAGAGCCTGGGCGTGGAGCTGAACCCGGACGAGGTGGCCGTGCGCTGCAACACGGTCACGATCGAGGACGGGCTGATGGTGGACTACTCGGCCGGGCACATCCCGACCGAGGAGTCGAAGCGGCTCATCGACGACCTGCAGAAGGTCCTTGGGAGCGAGGGGCGGCACTTCTACGCGGGGGTGCAGTACCGGCACCTGCTGGTGCTCCGCCGTCCCGAAGGGTTGAACGCGAGCTGCACGCCCCCGCACAACATCATCGGGCGCGAGATCGAGAGCCACCTGCCGCAGGGCCCGGACGCGCCGCCGCTGCTGGAGCTGATGGAGGCCTCGAAGAAGCTTTTCGCCGAGCATCCCGTCAACCGTGAGCGGATCAAGCGGCGCGAGAACCCCGTCACGCAGATCTGGCTTTGGGGGCACGGCCCGCGCCCGAAGCTGCCGGCCTTCCGCGACGTCTACGGGCTGGACGGGGCGATGATCAGCGCGGTGGACTTGCTGCGCAGCCTGGGGCTGTACCTGGGCCTGGAGGTGTTGAACGTGCCGGGGATCACGGGCTTCACCGACACCGACTACGGCGCGAAGCTGCGTTACGCGCTCGAGGCGCTGAAGGCGAAAGACCTGGTCTTCGTCCACGTGGAGGCCCCCGACGAGTGCGGGCACATGGGCGACGCGGCGGGCAAGCGCGAGGCGCTGGAGCGGATCGACGCGGAGATCGTGGGGCCGCTGCTGGAGAGTGAACCGGCGCGGGCAGGCAACCTGCGCGTGCTGGTTTGCCCGGACCATTCGACGCCGTGCGCGCTGCGCACGCACGCGACGGAGAAGATCCCGTTCCTGGCCTGGGGCCCCGGCTTCGCGCCGGCGGGTCTGGGGTTTACGGAGAGCGACGCGCGGCGCACGAAGGCCGACGTGGCGCCGGGCTACGAGCTGCTGGGGCGCTTCCTGCGCGGGGCGCTTTAAGGGCTGTGATCTGTGATCTGTGATCTGTGATCTGTAACCGCGAGGAATCCGCTATAGGTAGTCGATCTCCGATCCCATGTCCCAGATTACAGATTACAGATTACAGATCACAGTCTTCCGGGGGTAACGATGAACGCCGCACCTTCCATTCTCGCCCAGGTCTTCGAGACGGTCCTGGAGCGCCAGCGCACGATGCCGCAGCACTCTTACGTCGCGAGCCTGCTGCGCGGGGGGACGGACGCGATCTGCTGCAAACTGGCCGAGGAGAGCGGCGAGGCGATCAAGGCCGCGCGCGAGGAAGACGGCAAGCGGCTGGCGAGCGAACTGGCGGACCTGTACTTCCACAGCCTGGTGCTGCTGGCCGCGCGGGGGTTGACGCTGGCGGACGTGGAAGCCGAACTCGCCAAGCGCCACGGCATCTCGGGGCTGGCCGAGAAGGCCGCGCGCAAGAAGAAGCCGCGGAAGAAGTAGGCCCGCATGAGCGGCTTCGCGCTTCCGCTGGGGTTCTCGGCGGCGGATCTCGGTTCGAATCTCCTCGAGATTTTTCACGGCATCGTGCTGCCCGTGCTGATCCTGGCCGGGGTGGGCTGGGCGCTGCAGCGCCGGCTGGGGCTGGACATGTCCACCCTGGCGCGGCTGAACTTCCACTTCACGATCCCCTGCGTGATTTACTACTCGGTGGTCAGCGCCCAGGTCAGCCCGCGGGACGTAGGGATGCTGGTGCTGTTCAGCTTGGCGCTGATGGCGCTGCTGGCGGCGCTGTGCCTGCTGGCGGCGCGCGTGCAGGGGCTCGAACGCGACCGGCGCAACGCGCTGATCATGACGGCGATCTTTTACAACTCGGGGAATTACGGCCTGCCCGTGCAGGAGCTGGCGTTCCATGCCGCCAACCGGCACCGGGACGCGATGGCGCTGCAAGTGTTCGTGATGATCGTCCAGAACTTCACCAGTTTCACGCTGGGCATCTGGCTGGCCGCGTCGGGCCGGAAGAAGATGGAGTTCCGGAAGGTCGTCCGCGAGATGCTGCGCTACCCGCCGATCTACGCGCTGCTGCTGGGCCTCCTGACGGTGCAGCTCCGGCGGATGCTGGGGCCGGAGGACGCGGCGAGCGCCGCGAAGCTGCTGCAGCCGGTCTGGAAGACGATCGAGTACATCTACCGCGCGTTCATCGCGGTGGCGCTCTGTACGCTGGGCGCGCAACTGGGGACGGTGCGGCCGAAGCTGGCGCGCTACCCGGTGGGCGTGAGCGTGGCGCTGCGGTTGCTGGTCTCGCCGCTGCTGGGCGCGTTCCTGATCTGGCTCTTCGGGCTGCACGGCTTCCTGGCGCAGGTGCTCCTGATCGGCTCGGCGATGCCGACGTCGGTGAACTGCCTGCTGCTGTGCCTGGAGTTCGACAACCACCCGGACTACGTGGCGCGGACGGTGCTCTACACGACGCTGCTCTCGCCGCTGACGGTGGCGCTGACGGTGCTCTTCGCGCGCGGCGGGTTCTGGGACGCGCTGGCGTATTGATATTGGATTTGCGATTTTGTCCGCGGCTTCAACCGAGCGGGTTGGCGCGGAGGCGCTTGAGGCGTTCGACGGCGGCCAGGAGCAGGGCGGGGCGGTCGCCTTCGCGGGAGGTGGCGGCCAGGAGCGGCAAGCCATCGGCGCGCGCGGCCGTTGAAAGGCCCACGATCAGCGGGCCCCAGTCCACGTCGCCCGCGCCGAAGGGCGCTTCGCCGCCGCCGCGCCAGGCGTCGTAGACGCTGGCCAGTCCGAGGCGCGCGGCAAGCCGCGACAAGGCATCCAGCGGATCGCTCCCGCGCCCCACGAAACGCCCGGGCTGCAGATCGACTTCGAAGAGCCGGCCCGGATCGCGCGCGTCGAGGAACGCGGCCAGTTCCTCGGCCGGCTCGGCGCCGGCGGGCACGACCGGGCGGACGCCGGTGCGGGTGGAGAAGGCTTCAAGCGCGCCCAGCGCGTCGGACAGCGCCCGGCGGATCGTCTCCGCGTTGGGTTCGCCCGCGGCCGGGACGTAGCCCAACGGGACCCAGGCGCGCGCGATGCCCAGATCCCGGGCGAGGTCGAAGCCTTCACCGATCCGCGCGAGGTTGGTGTCGAGCGTCGCCGGGTCGGCGAGCCGCCGCCCGCCCACGTCGAGCCTCAGCGCCGCCGCACGCAGTCCGCCGGCCTGAAACCGGTGGGCGAGGTCGCGGCGTCCGGTCTCGGTGAGCGCGCGCGGGTTGACCTCCGCGCCGAAGCCGTCGAGCGCGAGCGCGTCCAGGCCCCACGGCGCGATCCGCTTCAGCGCGGCGCGGACGTCGAGTTTCAACGCGTCGAGCCAGAGCCCGATGCGGAGGGGCGGCGCGTTGGTGTCGAGCAGCATGCTGAAAAGGTAAGGGCCGCGAGCCGCGCGGCAAATGGAAGCGGCCGGCGAGTTCCTTGACCTTCTCGGGTCGCTCGGCGGCGTGGTACAGCGCGCAGACTCGCGCGAGGGCTCAAACTCCCGGCTTTCCGTTCACGCGCAAGGCCTTCCATGCGTCCCAAACTCAAGTCCGGGGAGCGTGGGATATGAGGCTGAAGTGCTGGTGCAAGTTCTTGCTGGTGCTTGGATTGTCCGCATTGGCAGACATCGCGTCGAGCGCCGAGCCTCGGGGCGTGCTGCCTCGCGGGCAGGCCCAGGAGCGCGAGATCGGGAGTTCGTATCTCATCGGCGGCTGGTGGTTCCAGTACTTGGGGCGCTCCGCCGAGCGGGCCGAGCTGTGGCTCTTCCCGCACCTCGACGCGGTCCCGGAGATCTTTACCGCGCCGAAGGATGCCGCGACCTGGCAGGGGAGCCTCGATTCGGTCTTCCACCCCGGCGAGGGGCGCTTCGCCAACCTCTTCAACGCCGCGGAGGTCCTCAACGAGCTGTACGAGCCGCGGACGCAGGCGCCGGCGCGCCGTCAGGCGGCGCGGCTGCTGGGGCTCTACCGCCGGCTGCATCCCGACCCGAAGGGGCCGTACTATCTGCGGCCGTACGAGAAGGACCTCGAGCGCGCGCTGGGGGCCGGCGACCGGGAGTGGCTGGCGGCGCGGCAAGCCTGGCAGGCGGAGATGCTCAAGCGCGCGCCGCGCGCCGGGACGCAGGCGCCGGCGCTGCGCGTGCCGTGCCCGCTGGAGCAGGGCCCGAAGGAATACTACCGCCGGCTCGTCGCCGACGGATATCTGGACCTCGCGGTGATCGGCGGGAACCTCTACGACCCCGGCAACGCGACGTTCAACTCGTGGGAACACGTGGAGAAGCTGCGCGGGGCGCTGCGGAGGCTGGGCTTGAACGCCGAAGGCTTCCGGGACTCGAACGAGCGAACGCTCCTGACCGGGACCGCGCGGATGCTGGGGCAGAGCGTGCGCGTGCGGGTGAACCTCACCGGCGGGAGCACGCGCGAGCACCGGATCGTGCGGACGGTGGCGAACTTCGTCGAGGGGCTCGCGCGCGCGGACCTGGTCTTCTACCACGGGCATTCGAACTACGAATCGGGGAAGTACTGGCTCTCGGAGTCGCCCAACGAGTTCGCGTGCTTCCAGATCGGGATGAGCGAACCGCGCGACCTGACCGAGAAGTGCTACGGGCTGGGGCGGAAGCCGTACCAGATCTTCGGCTTTCAGAGCTGCACGAGCTACCCGCGTTACGCGCGAACCGTGCGCTGGCACTACGAGCGCGAACTGCCCGGCTGGAACGGAGCGCTGGGCGTGCTGGGCAATCCGACGCTCTGTTCGATGCGCGACTTCGCGCCGCGCTATGCGGCGCTGGTGGAGCTGCTGCTCCAGGAGCGCCCGCCGCGCGAGATCCTCCAGAAGCTGAACGCGCTGGTCCAGGATCAGAACACGCCGCACCTGGTCATGCGCGGGCTGCTTCAGCCACGCCTCAGCTTCATCGTGCCGCGGGGCGTGAAGATGAAGGACTTTCAGGAAGAGGACGCGGACGCGCCGAGCCAGGTCTTCGGCGAAGGCGCCGACGGGCGGACGTACGCGAGCACCGAGGTCTTCGTCCAGGACACGCCCGGGGAGATCGTGCAGGCCGTGCCGCTGCCGGGGCGGCTTTACGGGCTGGGCGGCGACGGGATCTTATATGAGTACGGCGAAGGCACGGGCGGAGCGATGCGCGCGTCGGCGGCCTCGCGCGATCCCAAACTCAAGTTCGTCTTCGCCGCGCGAACCGACGACCGCGGCCGGCCGCGCGTGCTGCTCACCGGCGCCGATGGGCGGCTGTACCGCTACGAGCCCGGCGCCTCGGGGCCGTCGGCCGACTTGATGCCCCCGCGCGGAGTCCGGTTCGTCGCTGCGGGGCTCGACGAGGAGCAACGTATCGTCGCGCAGGGCGACGACGAAGCGTATTACGCCTGGGACGCCAAGGCGCGGCGGTACGAGAAGCTCGAACGCGCGCCGGGATGGGATCGGCAATCGGTGACGCCGTCGCTGAGCGGGCGCGGCATCGCGGGGGAGCTGTGGACGCCGGAAGGCGTATTGCGGCCATAGATTTTAATCAAGTCGTAGGTCAAAGGTCATAAGCCAAATCCGCGATCGGCGATTGTCCGCCCTCTTGTGTGCGCGCAGAGCTTCGATACGATTAACGGGGAATGTATGGAGGCTTCCCGCCATGGCTCATTTCGTCAAGATCGCGTGCGTGCAGTTCGCGACGCAGGCCAGCCGCGGGGCGGCGGACGCGCCGAAGCTCGTGCTGAACGAGCTTAAGGCGGCGCTGGAGGAGCTGAAGGGCTACGGCGTGCAGCTCGCGGTCTTCTGCGAGGGCGTGGAGGCGTACGGGACGCCGGTGGACTTGGCGGAGGACGCGGCCAAGCCCGGGCCGTTCCTCCAGGCGTACGCGGCGTTCGCGCAGGACCAGAATTGCCACGTCGCCGGGAGCGTGAAGCTGCGCGAGGGCGGGCGCGCGTACAACTCGATCGCCTTCCTCGGCCCGGACGGGCGGGTGCTGGGCGCCTACCACAAGACGAACCTCACGCACCGCGAGATCGAGTGGGGGCTGACGTCCGGGCCCGGCGCGAAGATCGTCGAGACGGCGGTCGGGAAGCTCGGCGGGATCGTCTGCTTCGACCTGAACTTCGAGCCGCTGCGCAAGGAGTACAAGGCGCTCAGGCCGGACATCCTCTGTTTCGCGTCCATGTACCACGGCGGGCTGGTGCAGGGGATGTGGGCGTACGACTGCCGGAGTTTCTTCGCCTCGGCGCTGCCCTTCATGGGTTGCGGGGTGCTCGACCCGTTCGGGCGCGAGCAAGCCGCCACCGACTGCTACAGCAAGGTGGCGATGGCGACGGTGAACCTGGACCGCGAGATCATTCACCTGGACTACAACCGCGAGAAGTTCGCGGAGATCCGGCGGAAGTACCTCGGCGAGGCGGTCATCGACATCCCGCCGAACGTGGGCTCGGCGCTGCTTTACAGCCTGACTCACAAGCGGCGCGCAATGGATATCGTGCGCGAGTTCGAGCTGGAACTGCTGGACGACTATTTCGAGCGGGCTCTGGCGGATAACGCGAAGAACAAGGGGTAAAGCGAGAAACGAAATAAGGCAAAGGCGGTCCTGAGGCGGCCTGCGCGGGCTTTCCCGTTCAAGCTTTCGATCCATTCACCCCACATTCCCTCACTTATTCCTTACAACAGCGTTCCGCTCAGGATCGCCTTGGCGATCGAGAAATAAAGAATAACCCCCGAGACGTCCACGAAGGTCGCGACGAAGGGCGCGGAGGCGCTGGCGGGGTCGAAGCCCAGGCGGCGGAGGAGAAAGGGCAGCATCGAGCCGGCGAGGGTGCCGAAGATGACGACGCCCATGAGGCTGCCCGCGACGGTGCAGGCGATGGCCAGGTAGTGTTCGCCGTAGTCGTGGAACACGAATTCCCAGGCCACGATGCGCAGGAAGCCGATGGGGGCGAGGATCGAGCCGAGGAGCAGTCCGGCGGCCAGTTCGCGCCGGATCACGCGCCACCAGTCGCCGAGCGTCACTTCGCCCAGGGCCATGGCGCGGATGATGAGGGTGGTGGCCTGCGAACCGGAGTTGCCGCCGGACGAGATGATCAGCGGCACGAAGACCGCGAGGATCACGGCGCTGGCGATGGCTTCCTCGTAGTGCGCCATGGCGGTGGCGGTAAGCATTTCGCCGAGGAAGAGCACGGCCAGCCAGACGGCGCGCTTGCGGACGATGGCGAAGAGCCCGGTCTGGAGGTAAGGCAGGTCCAGGGCCTCCATGCCGCCCAGTTTCTGGATGTCCTCGGTGGCTTCCTCCTGCACCACATCCACGATGTCGTCGAAGGTGACGATGCCCTTCATGTGCCCGTCGGGGTCCACGACGGGCAGGGAGAGGAAGTCGTGCTTGGCCAGGACGCCGGCGACGTGTTCCTGGTCCATGTCTTCGGGAATCGTGACGAGATCGGACTTCATCGCCTCCTTGACGCGCTTGGAGCCCTCGGAGCGGAAGAGTTCGCGGACGGAGAGAACGCCGACGAGCTTTTTCTCGGCGTCGAGCACGTAGGCGTAATAGACGTGTTCGAGCCTGTCGCGGGCCTGCAAGCGCAGGTAGTGGGTGGCTTCCTCGATGGTCATCTCGGGGCGCAGGCGCGCGAAGCGGGTGCTCATCAGGCCGCCGGCTTCGTCCTCGGCGTAGGCCAGCAGCGCGGCGACTTCGACGCGGGTGGGCTGATTGAGGTAGCCCATCAGTTCGCCGCGGGCGTCGAGGGGCAGTTGCTGGAGCACGTCGACGGCGTCGTCGGGTTCGAGCCGCCCCATCCACAACTTGCGCTGGGCCGGCGGCAACTGCATCAGCAGGCGGGCCTGGTCCAGGGTGGGCAGTTCCTGAAAGAAGGACTGCGCGGCGTCGACGGGCAGGAGCGCGAAGCCTTCGGCGCGCTCCTCCTGGGAGAGCATGCGCCAGGCATCGTGTAGATCCCGCGCCTCGAGGGGATGGGGAGGGGCCAGGGTCATGGGGCGCTCCTCTGGGACGGGCGGCGCCGCGCCAAGCGAAGCCACCCATTTCGGAATGCGAATGCGGATTAAGGAATGGATGACGAAACGCGAAGCGATTCCTTGGCGTTCAAGTTCAGGCCACGGAGGTCTTCAGTTCCACCACGCGTCCACTCCGCGCGCTCTCGATGCCGGCGAGCAGGATCTCGGTGATGTGCCGCGCGGCGCGGGCCGTCTCGAAGAGCGGCGGCTTGCCGGTGCGGATCGCCTCGACGAACTGCTCGTGCGGATTCTGGCCCTTGTGGCGCGAGATGTCCACCTCCGTGCGCGTGGGCGGGATGTCTTCGCGGGTCGTGCTGGCCTGTTCGAAGAGCGTCAGCGCCGAGGCATGGAAGGCGAGGTTCTCGACGCGCCCGCGCGTGCCGTGGACGCAGAGCCGGCTGGTCCGCGCGCCGTCGCACCAGCCGGTCTCGGCGGTGCCGATCGCGCCGTTGGCGAACTGGATCAGGAGCGTCGCGGTGTCTTCGACCTCGCTGGGTTTGTCCAGGATGCCGGTCATGCCGATCACGCGCCGGGCGCTGCCCAAGACCCCGACCAGCCGCGCCACGCTGTAGACGCCCATGTCGAAGAGCGCGCCCACGGCGGCCTCGCCGGCCTCGAAGAACCAGAGCTTCTCGCCGGGCTTGAGCGGCGGCTCGCCGAGCAGGTCGCGGACCTCGGCGTAGTAGACCTCCGGCCCGCCGTGGCTGTGCCGCGCGTGGGCGCCGGAGAGCTTGCCCAGGCGGCCCGCGGCGATGAGTTCGCGGATCGCCAGGACCACGGGGACATTCTGCTGGGGCAGGCAGTAGACGATGCGGTCGGAAGCCTCGGCGGCCTCGACGAAGCGGTTGGCCTCGTCGAGCGTCGGCGCGAGGGGCTTCTGCATAAAGAGGTGCTTGCCGGCCTGGAGCGCCTTGAGGCCCCACTCGACGTGATGCGGATGCGGCGTAGCGACGATGATGGCCTCGAGGTTGGGATCTTCGACGATGGCCGCGTAATCGGTGACGGGCTTTCCGCCGTGGCGCCGGGCCAGGGTTTCCAGGCGCCGGAGGTTTCTGCCGCCAAGGGCCGCGACGGAGACGCCTTGGAGTCCGTCGAGCTGGGGCAGATGCATTTTAGCGCTGATCCCGCCCGCGCCGATAATGCCAATGCGGATGGGGGCGTCGGGTCCGAGTGCCTTTTTTGGAATGCTCATGTGCGGAAATCCCCAACTTGGAAGCAAAGGAACGGAATGAATACGTCTATACTTGTAGAGGAGCGGCGGCGTGACCAGTTCATTTTCGGTGTATGGGCATGTCCTTCGCTTAAAGATTGCGGGAAGCCCCGTCTGCGGGCGCATTTCCGGTCGTTTCGACCCAGCTTCATGCTCTAAACCGGGTCAGAACGAGGCCGGCCTCGCAGTCCGGGCCGGCATGGTTGTCGTACGCGGCGACGCGGTGTAGCGCGAAAGGACGGTGAAGTGAAAAAGTGCGCTACCCGGAACACGAAAAGCTGCGTATAACATCTAATGGGTAAGTAGGTTCGGCACACGCGAGGAGTCCCATCATGTTCGACCGCTTTACCGACCGCGCCCGCAAAGTGATGAGCCTCGCGCGCCAGGAAGCCGAGCGCCTCAACCACGACTACATCGGTACGGAGCACGTGCTGCTGGGCCTGGTGAAGGAAGGCTCCGGCGTCGCGGCCAGCGTACTGGAAAACCTCAACGTGGACCTGGACAAGGTGCGCATGGAGGTCGAGAAGCTCGTCAAGCCCGCGCCCGACGTGGTGACGATGGGCCAGCTTCCCTTCACCCCGCGCGCCAAGAAGGTCCTGGAGTACGCCATGGACGAAGCCCGCGCCCTCGACCACAACTACGTCGGCACCGAGCACCTGTTGCTGGGGCTGCTGCGCGAGCAGGAAGGCCTGGCCGCGCAGGTGCTGATGAATTTGACTCTGAAGCTCGAAGACGTGCGCCAGGAGGTGCTGGAGTTCCTGGGCGCAAGCGAGAAAGAACAGGGCGGCGGCAAGGAGTCCGGCGAATCCGGGCGAGGCGAGGCGCATCCGCCGGCGCAGGGCGGCGGGCAGCCGCAGGAGAGCAAGACGCCGGCGCTGGACAGCTTCGGGCGCGACCTGACCGAGCTGGCGCGCGAGGCGAAGCTCGACCCGGTCATCGGGCGCGAGGCGGAGATCGAGCGCGTCCTGCAGATCCTGGTCCGCCGCACCAAGAACAACCCGGTCCTGATCGGCGAGGCCGGCGTGGGCAAGACGGCGATCGTCGAAGGCTTCGCGCAGCGCGTGGTGGACGGCGAGGTCCCCGACCTGCTGCTCCACAAGCGCATCGTGGTGCTGGACCTGGCGATGATGGTCGCCGGCACGAAGTATCGCGGACAGTTCGAGGAACGCATCAAGGCGGTGATGAACGAGGTCCGCCGCGCCAAGAACGTGATCCTCTTCATCGACGAGTTGCATACGCTGGTGGGCGCCGGCGGGGCGGAAGGCTCCATCGACGCCAGCAACGTGCTCAAGCCCGCCCTGGCGCGCGGCGAGGTGCAGTGCATCGGCGCGACGACGCTGGACGAATACCGCAAGTACATCGAGAAGGACTCGGCGCTGGAGCGGCGCTTCCAGACGATCATGGTCAATCCGCCGAGCAAGGAAGAGACCATCGAGATCCTCAAGGGCCTGCGCGAGCGCTACGAGGTCCACCACCGCGTCAAGATCAGCGACCTGGCGCTGGAAGAGGCCGTGAACCTCTCCGACCGCTACATCTCCGGGCGCTTCCTGCCGGACAAGGCCATCGACGTGATCGACGAGGCGGGCAGCCGCGTGCGCCTGGCGAACATGACCCGGCCGCCGAACCTGAAGGAACTGGAGAAGGACATCAAGGAGCTGGAGGCCGAGAAGGAGCAGGCCGTCGCGCAGCAGGACTTCGAGGCCGCCGCCGAGTACCGCGACCGCGCCGAGGTGCTGCGCAACCAGATGCGCCAGAAGCAGAAGGAGTGGCGCGAACGCTCGAAGGACATCGTCGGGAGCGTGGACGAGGAGATCGTGCGCGAAGTCATCAGCAAGATGACGGGCATCCCGCTCCAGCGCATGGCCGGGCAGGAGACGAAGCGGCTGCTGGAGATGGAGGACTACCTCCACAAGCGGGTGATCAGCCAGGACGAGGCGATCAACCGGATCGCGCGTGCGGTGCGGCGCAGCCGGGCCGGGCTGAAGGATCCGCGGCGGCCGATCGGGAGCTTCCTGTTCCTGGGCCCGACGGGCGTGGGCAAGACGCTGCTGGCGCGCGCGCTGGCGGAATTCATGTTCGGCGACCAGGACGCGCTGGTGCAGATCGACATGTCCGAGTACATGGAGAAGCACGCGGTGAGCCGGCTGGTCGGCGCGCCTCCGGGCTACGTCGGCTACGAGGAGGGCGGGCAGCTCACCGAGAAGATCCGCCGCCGGCCGTACTCGGTCGTGCTGATGGACGAGATCGAGAAGGCGCACGCGGACATCTTCAACATCCTGCTGCAGATCATGGAGGAAGGCCGCCTGACCGACAGCTACGGCCGGCACGTGGACTTCCGCAACACGATCCTGATCATGACCAGCAACGTGGGCGCGAAGGTGATCAAGAACCAGGGCTCCATGGGCTTCGGCAAGAAGACCGAGGAGGCCACCTACGAGGACCTGAAGCGCAAGCTGAAGGAAGAGATGGAGCGCGAGTTCCGGCCGGAGTTCATCAACCGGCTCGACGACTACATCGTCTTCAAGCCGCTGAACCGGGCGGACCTCTCGCAGATCGTCAAGCTGGAGGTGGACGCGGTCGCGCGGCGGCTCTTCGAGAAGGAAATTCAGCTCATCATGAGCGACGAAGGCTTGGAGTTCCTGTGCGAGAAGGGCTACAACCCCGAGTTCGGCGCGCGGCCCATGCGGCGCGCGGTCGAACAGCACATCGAGGATCCGGTCAGCGAGAAGCTGCTGCGCGAGGAGATCCCGCTGAAGTCCAAGCTGGAAGCGCGACCGGACAAGGAAGGCACGAAGCTCGTTTTCGTGGTGATCGGGGAGTTCGACCCGAAAGCCAAGCCCCCGGAGCCGGAAGTGGCCGGCGCGACGGTCAGCGGCGGGCTGGCGCCGCCGAGCACCGGAGGCGGCGGCCGCGGGCACGCGGGCGGCGCGGGCCGGGCGTCGAGTTGAGGCGTCGTCGGCTTGTTAGGAGGCATGGGGCATGAAGTCGAAACTGGGCGAGGAGGTGCAGCTTACGCACAGCGCCGCCACGGACATGCGAACGTATGGCATTTCGAATGCCCAGCTCGTGAGGATCGCCGAGCTATTGGCGACCGATGCCGATTATGTGAAGGACGAGTACCTTGACGAAAGGCGGGGCGTTCGTGAGCGCGTTATGCGCGTCGACGAACTCAGAAATCTCTGCATCGCGTATATGCATGACGACGCCGGACTGCTCCTGGTCTTGAGGTGTTACTGGGACAGGCCGTCATGATTCAGTTGGAAATGGACGGTCAGACGGGCATGGCGGTTCTTCGGCTTACCATTCCGGAACAGTTGCGGGAAGGCGAAGACCGGGATTTGCGTCCACTCCACTTCGTCTATCACAATTGGTCGCTGGTCGTGAATCTTATTGAGGCGCCTGGAAACAAGACTCACGTGGAATCCATCGGCGCGTTCGGAGTCGAGGATCTTTCCAATCTTCCGAGGCTGCTTCAAGATCTGGATCAGATCGGTTTCGACTTCACCGACTTGGAAACGGGCGGGCTGGAAAAGTTGCAACGGATGTGCGGCGCCTTCGCGAAATTGAAACTTGAGCTTGGACGTTCTTGACGCTGGCGGCACGTCGGGTTTTCATTCCCTCACCTTCAACGAGACCGCCAGCCAGCCGCCGAACGGCAGGCAGACGCTCACTAGCCGCGGATCGCTCGTCACGCGCTCGTTGTAGACCTGCAAGCCTCGGCGCGGGTCGTCGGCGGGCAGGACTTCGTGGGCGTGGCCGTGCCCGTTGGCGTTGTCGGCGCAGACGATCCCGCCGACGCGGACGTGCGCCAGGGCGAAGTCGAGATACTTCGGGTAGTTCTCCTTGTCGGCGTCGATAAAGGCCATGTCGAAAGGCGCGTCGGCCTTCGCGCTTTCGAGCAGCTCCAGCGCCTGCCCCAGGCGGACCTCGGCGCGGTCGGCCACACCGGCGCGCTTGAAGTTCGCGCGCGTGACCTCGGCGTGCTTCGGGTTCACTTCCAGGCTGACCAGCTTCCCGCCGGGCGGGAGGGCGCGGGCGAGCCAGATGCCCGAGTAGCCCGCCAGCGCGCCGAACTCGAGGATCTTCTTCGCGCCGACGGCTCGCGCGAGGAAGTTCAGGGCCTGCCCGGCCTCGGCATTGACGCTGATCTTCGGCAGCCCCTCGGCGACGGCCTCCGGCATCACCTTGGCGAGCACCTCGTCTTCGGGGGCGAAGAGGGCGCGGCGGTAGGTCTCGAGGTCGGGGTAAGTGGCGGACATGGAAGGCTCCTTAAGGTCGCGTGAGGCTCAAACGGTTTCCTAAAGGTAAGGCACGGGCAGGCCACGGCAAGGGCGGGGGAAAGCGGGGCTGAGTGCTGGGGGCACGGGAAGCGATGGAATTTCCGCGTGGCTTGCTGTTTGGTGCCACACCACGAAGTGGTGTGAGGTGGCCGAGAGACTTAAGTACGGCTGCACGCCACTGCGTGGCGTGGCACCCTGAAAATGGCGACGCGGATGGGCGACGTCTCTCTGTTGAGACTGGCGTCGTTCAGCACAGGTCGATCAGGCTTGGGCGGCTTCGGGTTCGACGGGCTCGTTCTCGCCGCCTGCCTGTCCGCCGCCAATGACCTCGCCGAGGCGGGCAGCGTAGTCGCGCTGGAAGGCGCGGATGTTTTCTTCAAGCTGCGCGAGGGTCTCGTCGAGCTTCTGGAGGTTTTCCCTGGCGTTGGCGTCGGCGGCGTCGCCGAGGGCGCGGCGGACGCGATTGACCAGGAAGGCCGCGTCGCCGGCCTGCTGGATCAGCGGCTGGACGCCGGCCTGGAAGGCGGCGGGGATCGGTTCGAGGGCGGCGGCGACGACGGCCTTCATCTCCTCGAACTGGGCCTCGGTCTGGCGCAGGGTCTCGGCGGCGGCCTGGACGTCGGCGACGGCCTGGTCGCGCTCGGCTACGGCTTCCTGGGCTTTGTTCCGCTCGGCGATGACTTCGCTCTGGAGCTTATGCAGCTTGGTTTCGAGTTCCTGCCTGATCTCGGCGAGGCCCCGGAGGTCTCGAAGCAGTCGCTGACGCTCCTTTTCGTCGAGCGTCGCACCTTTCTTGATCACGTGGGTGATGCGGGTTTCGAGGACCTCGGAGTGTTTCTCTTCGGCGTGGCGCGCGTCGTTTTCGTCGGCCGGCGGCTCGTTTCTGGAAGCGCTGTCGGAGGCCGGCGGCGCGGGTTCGCCGGCGTCCTTCATGCGGCCGCCTTCTGGCGTGGCGACGCGCTGCCCGCAGGCGGGGCATTCGAGTTCGGCGGGCTGGAGCGGGACTTCGTTCCAGCAGCACGAGCAGAGGCGTTTGCCGGTTGCGGGTTCGCGCGAGGCTTCTGGGAAGGTGAAGCGGTTGCCGCACTGCTTGCACTTGAAGGGCTTGGGGCCGGGCTGGCCCTTATAGGATTTGCCGCAACCGGCGCAGACAACGATCATCCTGCCTCCCCGTGTCCGGCGGTCGAACCCCACGGCGCCGGCGCTTCCAAGGTACTTCGCGGCGGGGACGGCAGCAACCGAGTTGGCGGCGGAACGAGGGGGCAAGGGCTCAGCGGAACAAGTCTCAGGAGCCTGGAATCGCTTGGCACGGGGCAGCTTCGCTGACCCGTGGCACGACGGAATCGCCCGTCTCCAAGGTCTGCGGGTCAGAATTCGGCGCTGCCGGGCGTGCGAGGAAAGGGGATCACGTCGCGGACGTTGCCCATCCCGGTGGCGTAGACGATGGTGCGCTCGAAGCCCAGCCCGAACCCGGCGTGCGGGACGGTGCCGTAGCGCCGCAGGTCGCGGTACCACCAGTAATGTTTGGGATCGAGGTTCAGTTCCTGCAGGCGCGCGTCGAGGACGTCGAGGCGCTCTTCGCGCTGCGAGCCGCCGACGATCTCGCCGATGCCGGGCGCGAGCACGTCCATGGCCGCGACGGTCTTGCCGTCGTCGTTCATGCGCATGTAGAAGGCCTTGATCTGCTTCGGGTAGTCGGTGACGACGACCGGCCGGCCGACGTGCTCCTCGGTGAGGTAGCGCTCGTGCTCGCTCTGCAGGTCGCCGCCCCACTCGACGGGGTACTCGAATTTCCTCTTCGCCCCCTTCAGGATGCGCACGGCCTCGGTGTACGGGATGCGCTCGAAGGAAGAGGCGACGAACTTCTCCAGGCGCGCGATGCAGTCCTTGTCGATGCGCTCGGCGAAAAAGGCCAGGTCGTCGCCGCGTTCGTTCAGCAGCGCCTTGAAGATGTATTTGAGCAGATCCTCGGCGGCCTGCGCGTCGGCGGCGAGGTCGGCGAAGGCGATCTCGGGCTCGATCATCCAGAACTCGGCGAGGTGCCGGCTGGTGTTGGAGTTCTCGGCGCGGAAGGTCGGGCCGAAGGTATAGACCTTGCTCAGCGCGAGGCAGTAGGTTTCGACGGCGAGCTGGCCGCTGACGGTGAGGAAGGCCTCGCGGCCAAAGAAGTCCTTGGTGAAATCGACCTTGCCGTCGGGCGTGCGCGGGAGGTTGGCGAGGTCGAGGGTGCTGACGCGGAACATCTCGCCGGCGCCTTCGCAGTCGCTGGCGGTGACGATGGGCGTGTGGATCCAGAAGAAGCCGCGCTCGTGGAAGAAACGGTGGATGGCCATGGCCAGACCATGCCGGACGCGCGTGACGGCTCCGATGGTGTTGCTGCGCGAGCGCAGGTGCGCGACTTCGCGGAGGTACTCCAGCGTGTGGCGCTTGGGCTGCATCGGATAGTGGTCGGGGTCGTCCACCCAGCCGACCACGTTCACGCGCGAGGCCTGGACTTCGACGGTCTGCCCCTTGCCTTCGGACGGGACAAGCCTCCCTTCGGCCTCGATCGCGCAGCCGGCGGTGAGCTTGGCGACTTCGGAGGCGTAGTTGGGCAGCTCCTTTGGCGCGACGACTTGCAGCGGCGCGAAGCAGGAACCGTCGTGGAGCTGCACGAAGCTCAGGCCGGCCTTGCTGTCGCGGCGCGTGCGGACCCAGCCGCGGACGGTGACGGTTTCGCCGGCGGGCACGCGGCCCTGCAGGCAGTCGGCTACGGAATGAATCGGCATGCGCGATCCTCGGAGCGAAAAGGCATGGGCCGATTATGTCCGCGCCGCGCCGGGGCGCAACGTCCGGCGCCCCTCGTTCATGGCCCGCGCAGGTCGTAACCGATGAGCCGCCGAGCGCCGGCGTATCCGGGCCCGTTCTGGCGCATGTGGAGGAGGCCGCGCGAGATGAGGGGCGGCGAGCAAGGTTCCGCGCCTCACGCCGTACGCGCTTTTGCGCGCCTGCCCTTCGACCTCGCGGAATCCTCGAAGCGGTACTCAGGGCTTGGGCTTTGTCGCGCCCTTGGGGCGGAAGGCGGCGCAGACGGCGGGGTTGGTTTCGAGGTACGGGCCGCCGATGAGGTCGATGCAGTAGGGGATCGCGGGGAAAACCGCGCCGAGGCACTCCGCGATGGCCGCGGGCTTTCCGGGCAGGTTGACGATGAGCGTTTTGCCGCGCGTGCCGGCGAGTTGCCTCGAGAGGATCGCGGTGGGGACGGAATTCAGGGAGACGGCGCGCATGCGTTCGCCGAAGCCGTCGAGGATCTTCTCGCAGACGGCGGCGGTGGCTTCGGGGGTCACGTCGCGCGGCGCCGGCCCGGTGCCGCCGGTGGTGCAGACGAGGCAGCAGCCTTCGGCATCGGCGAGTTCGATCAGCGTCATTTCGATGCCGGGGCGCTCGTCGGGGATCAGGCGCACGACGGCCTCCCAGGGGCAAGAGAGGATGCGGGTCAATTCCTCGCGGATCGCAGGGCCGGACTTGTCTTCGTAGACGCCCTGGCTGGCGCGGTCGGAGATCGTGACGATGCCGATGCGGGGGGTGGCGCTCACGGGGTTTTCTCCAGGGAGCCGTTCCCGGCTTCGGGGTCGGCAGAGGGGGGCCCGGCGGAGTCCTCGTCCCGCCCCGGCACCACCGGGATCCGCGTTCCCGAGACGGTGACCTTCCAGAATACGCCGCGCCGTTCGCGGGCCTTGCGAAAGGCAACGACGGCCCGGACGGTGAGGGGATAGGAGACGACCCCCAGGACGAGCCCGACGGCGATGCTGCCGAGGAGCAGGGGGATCATGATTTCGGCGCCGAGGTTGAAGAGTTCGCTGAACCACATTTTGATCTGCTGCCGGTTGAAGGTGACGAAATCCCAGAGCCCGACTTCGCCCATGCGTTCCCACGCGGCGTCCATGCGCTGGTGGGCGACTTCGGCATCGACGCTGTCCTCGAAGATGAAGGTTCCCACGAGGTAGTTAAAATAGAAAATGGGCGGGATGGTGAGGGGATTGGTGAGCCAAGCCATCAGGGGGCCGGCGATCCGGTTGACCCGCGCGACGATGCAGAGCGCGAAGCTGATGATCATCTGAAGGCCGATGGTGGGCGTCCAGGCAATGAAGATGCCGATGGCCACGCTGGCGGCGATGGACTCGGGCGGATCGTTAAGCGAGAGGATTTTTCGGATCCAGCGGCGTCCGTTGATGCGTACGCGTCTGACCACGGCTCGACCTTTCGAAGGCTGGCGCATCGAAGCGGGCACGGCGCCCGCTCAAGGTATCGGCCAAACCTGAGCAAGCGATGAGCGGAACGGTCCAGTCCGGGGAATGTAGCGTTCGGGGGGCGGCGCCGAAAGTGCAGGGCCGGGGAAGGCAGAAAAAAACGGCCCGCCCTCTCGCGAGGGCGGGCCGCCAAAGCCTGGGATCGCGGCGGGGCCGCGACCGCGTTGCTTAGTTGTGCTCGGGCGTCCACTTGGTGTGGAAGATGCCCGGCTTGTCGGTGCGTTCGTAGGTGTGCGAGCCGAAGAAGTCGCGCTGGCCCTGGATCAGGTTGGCCGGGACGCGCTCGCGGCGCAGACCGTCGAAGTAAGCGAGCGAGGTGCTGAAGGCCGGCGTGGCGATGCCGGTTTCCGCGCTGAACTTGATGACCTTGCGCCAGTTGGTGACGCGGTCGGCGATTTCCCGCTTGAAGTTCTCATCGTGGATGAGGTTCGGCAGGTTCGGGTTCTTCTTGAACGCGTCGGTGATGCGGTCCAGGAAGCCGGCGCGAATGATGCAGCCGGCGCGCCAGATCCGCGCGTTCTCGGGCAGGTTGAAGCCGTAGCCGAACTCCTTATCGGCGACCTGGAACATGTGGAAGCCCTGGGCATAGCTCATGATCTTCGAGCAGTACAGGGCGTTCTTGACGGCGGTGATGACCTCGGCCTTGTCGCCGGTGATCTTCTTGACCGGATCGGCGAAGAGCTTGCTGGTCTGGACGCGGATGTCCTTGAAGGAGGAGAGGCAGCGCGCGTCGACGGCGGCCGTCATGGTCGGGATGGGGACGCCGATGTCGAGGGCGATCTGGCTGGTCCATTTGCCGGTGCCCTTCTGGCCGGCCTTGTCGAGGATCTTGTCCACGAGGCTGCCGCCGCTGCCCTCGGTGTCCTTGAAGGCGAGGACCTTGGCGGTGATTTCGATGAGGAACGATTCGAGTTCGCCCTTGTTCCATTCGTTGAGCGTGTCGGAGATCTCGTCGTTGCTCATGCCCACGCCGGAGTGGAGCAGGTCGTAGGCCTCGGCGATGAGCTGCATGTCGCCGTACTCGATGCCGTTGTGGACCATCTTGACGAAATGGCCGGCGGAGTTCTTGCCGCAGTAGGTCACGCAGGCCTCGCCCTTGGCCTTGGCGGCGACCTTGGTCAGGACGGGTTCGAGGTGCTTCCAGACGCCCTGGTCGCCGCCGGGCATGAGGCTGGGGCCCCACAGCGCGCCGTGCTCGCCGCCCGAGACGCCCATGCCGAAGAACTTGACGCCGGAGGGCTCGCAGTCGGCGACGCGGCGGTCGGTGTCCTTATAGTAGCTGTTGCCGCCGTCGATGACGATGTCGCCCTTGTCGAGGAGGGGCAGGAGGCCCTTGATGCAGGCGTCCACGCCGCCGCCGGCCTTGACCATCAACAGGATGCGCCGGGGCTTCTCGATGTTCTTGACGAAGTCCTCGAGGGTTTTGGCGGCATAGACCTTCTTGCCCTGCGCGCGCTCCTTCATGAACTGCTCGGTCTTTTCCCAGGTGCGGTTATAGACCGCGATGGGAAAGCCGTTGCGTTCGATGTTCAGGGCGATGTTTTTGCCCATGACTTCCAGACCGACGATGCCGAATGCCTGTGCCATGTCCGACTCTCCTTATTTCGAACCGAGGGCTCTCGGCCCCCAAAAAATCCTGCTCCCGATTCACATGTCCTCGATCGATCGCCAGCGGCGATGCGTGCCTTCCATCAGGTTCCTGGCCTGGGGCGGCCCCTCCCCGAACTGCGCATACTGGGGCAGGCTCTTTTCTCCAGAGGCCTGCCAGCCGTCGAGCACGGCCGTGACGAAGCGCCAAGCGTACTCCACCTCGTCGCTGCGCGTGAACAGCGACGCATCGCCGCGTAAGGCGTCCAGGATAAGACGCTCGTAAGCTTCCGGCGAGCGCAGGTTAAAGGCGTCCTTGTAAAGGAAGTCCATGTCCACCTGCTGGAGTTTCATCTGCATGCCCGGGGGCTTGCAGCCGAAGCGGAGGCTGATCCCCTCGTCGGGCTGGATGCGCAGGACGAGCTGGTTCACGATCGGGCGATCGTCGATCAGACAATGGTCGCCGGTGGCTTGTTTGAAGAGATGCATCGGCGGGTGCCTGAACTGGACGGCCATCTCGGTGACGCGCTTGGCCAGGCGCTTGCCGTGGCGCAGGTAGAACGGCACGCCGGCCCAGCGCCAGTTGTCGATGGAGAGGCGCAGCGCGACGTAGGACTCGGTGGTGGAGCGCGGATCGACGCCCTCGGCCTGGAGGTATCCGGGCTCGTGCCGGCCGTCCTTTTTGAGCGGCGCGTACTGGGCGCGCACCGTGTTCTGGCGCACTTGGTCGTGCGTGAACGGTTCGAGGGCGCGCAGGACCTTGACCTTCTCGTCCCGGATCGAGGCGCTGTCGAGGGCCGCGGGGGCCTCCATGGCCGTGAGGCACATGATCTGGAACATGTGGTTCTGGACCATGTCGCGCATGGCGCCGGCGGTGTCGTAGTAAGCGCCCCGCTTGCCTTCCATGCCCAGCGTCTCGGCGACGGTGATCTGGACGTTGTCGACGTACTTGTTGTTGAAGAGCGGCTCGAAGATCGCGTTGCCGAAGCGGAAGCCCAGGATGTTCTGGACCGTTTCCTTGCCGAGGTAATGGTCGATGCGGTAGATCTGGGACTCCGCCAGCACCGAGGTGATCGCGGCGTTGAGCGCGCAGGCGCTTTTCAGATCCCGTCCGAAGGGTTTTTCGACGATCACGCGCGACCAAGCCGTCTCGGCCCGCGGATCGTGGATCAGGCCGGCGGCCTTGAGCTGCTCGACGACGATGCTGAAGAACTTGGGCGCGACCGAGAGGTAATACAGCCGGTTGGGGGGTAGATGCTTGCGCTTCTCCAGTTCCTCGATCCGCGCGCGCAGGCGCTGGAAGGAGTCGGCGTCGTCGTTGTTGCCGGGGCAGTAGTGCAGGGCCTGGAAGAGCGGATGGCTCGCGTCGAGGTTCTTGTAGCCGCACTCCTCGCGCATGAACTCGATGGAGTAGTCGCGGTACGCCTCGTCGCCCATCGGCGTGCGCGAGAGCCCGATCACGGCGTAGCGCTCGGGCAGGCAGCCGGCGTTATGCAGGTTGTAGAGCGCGGGGATGAGCTTGCGTTTGCTGAGATCCCCGGAGGCGCCGAAGATCACGATCGTGAACGGATCGTGGACGCGCACGGTGGGCGCGCCGGGCGAGGGGCCCCTGGCGACGATCTGGGTCATCCCGCGAACGCGTTCGGGATTGTCCATGATTCGCGACCCAGGTAATGAAGCGCTCGAAATTCACGCGCTCTTCAAATTAGGAGAAACAGACTCCACACGGTATGCATGCAGATTGCCAAGCGGAGTTGCGGTGTCAACTGCAATACGCCTTGCGCGTGAAAATCGCGGGGCACACGTGCGCAAGGCAGGTCATTCGCCCAGGTACCAGCGGCGCTTGGCGCGCGGGCCGTAGGTCAGACCGAAGTTCTTCATGGCGATTTCACGCACATGTGCGAGGGCCGCGAAAGGATCGTCGGTGACGTAGAGACGTTTCGGGTCGTCCGCGTCGATGGTGCCGGTTTCGATCATGCGCCGCTGCAAGAATTCCAACAGCGGCTGCCAGTAGTCGGCGCCCATCAGGACGATGGGAAACTCCTCGATTTTGTCGGTCTGCATCAGGGTGAGGGTCTCGAAGATTTCGTCGAGCGTTCCGAAGCCCCCGGGCAGGACCACGAAGGCATACGAGTATTTCACGAGCATCACTTTGCGCACGAAGAAGTAGCGGAACTCGACGTTGAGGTCGAGATACGGATTGGCCTGCTGTTCGAGCGGCAGGACGATGTTGCAGCCGATGGAGCGCCCGCCGGCTTCCTTCGCGCCGCGGTTGGCGGCCTCCATGATCCCCGGTCCGCCGCCGGTCATGACGGTGAATCCGCACCTAGCCAGTTCGGCGCCGACGGCACGGCCCATGGCGTAGTAGCGGTGCTCTTCCTTGAAGCGCGCGGAGCCGAAGACCGTGACGCAGGGCCCCGTGAAGTGGAGGGTGCGGAACCCGCGGATGAACTCGAGCGTGATGCGCAGCAACCTCGAGAGTTCGAAGCCGCGCTGCTGCGGGCCTTGCAGGAAGCGGCGTTCCTGCTCGTGTTCCTTTTTGAGCTGATCCGAGGATGCGGCGGCCGGGCGCGATGGCTTCATGCGCGGATTGTGCCCGTTTTCGCGCAAGCGGGGAAGAGGCGTTCCCGGCCCCCGCCATGCGGAGACCGGGAACCTGCGCGCGTACTTACTCCTTCAGGAAAATTTCGATCACCGGGACTGTCGCGTCGGGTTTGACGACGGGCAGTTCAAGCGTGACCTGGCCGGGCTTGCCCTTCATATGCGTGTTCCACGCCGTGGCGTTGGGATCGAGCTCCAGGTACTTGATCTCCGAGGCGTCGTGGAGGAACTGCGCGTACTCGATGCGCCCGGCGAGCCCCTGCAGGTGGATATGGCGGAAAGGCCAGGCGAAGACGTGCAGGTAGAGCCGGTTGCCGTTCTGGGTAAAGCGGCAGTCGGGCGGCGGCGCGAAATCGCTGGCGGTGCAGCCGTAGATGCTGCGGCCGTGGCGTTTCATCCATTCGCCCATGCCGCGCAGGCGCTCGATGGCCCGCGCGTCGAACTCACCGCGCCCCGTCGGGCCGACATTGAGGAGCAGGTTGCCGCCCTTGCTGACCGAATCGATCAGCATCTGGAGCAGCATCTCGGTGCTCTTCCAGGTGTACTCGTCGCGGTAGTAGCCCCAGGAGCCGCTGAAGGTCTGGCAGGCTTCCCAGATGACGGGCTTGCCGTCGACGCTCATCCATTCCTGCGGCTGGTACTGCTCGGGGGTTTTCATGTCCCAGCCTTCGGGCAGGTCGAGGCGGTCGTTGAGCACGACGTGAGGCTGGAGTTCGCGGACCATGGCGTAGAGCTGCTCAGACTGCCAGTCGTCGCGCCCCTTGCCCTTCATGCTGCGGTACTCGTTGTGCGGGTAGGAGAAATCGAACCACATGATGTCGAGGTGTCCGAAGCGCGTGAGCAGCTCGCGGGTCTGAGCGTGGAGGTACGCGGCGTACTTGCGCATGTCGCGGGACTTGTTCTGTTCGAGCGCGTCGGGATCGTCGCGGCGCGGGTGAACGCCGTCGAGGGTGAACTCGGGGTGGCGCCAATCGATGAGCGAATGGTAGAAGCCGACCTTCATGTTCCGCTCGCGGAAGGCCTCGACCATCGGCTGCAGGAGGTCGCGCCCGGCGGGGGTGCGGGTGGCCTTGTAATCGGTGAGGTCGCTGTCCCAGAGGCAGAAGCCTTCGTGGTGCTTGGTGGTCACGACGAAATACTTCATCCCGGCGTTGGAAGCTTCCTTCGCCCAGGCGGCGGGGTCGTAGAGGTCCGGGTCGAAACGCTTGAAGTATTTCTCGTACTCGGCGTCGTGGATGCGTTCTCGGTTCTTGACCCACTCGTGCCGCGCGGCGAGCGCGTAGAGGCCCCAATGGATGAAGAGACCGAAGCGGTCGTGCGTGAACCAGGAGGTGTCTCCGGGGGTCTTGGCGGGTAGGGGGCATGCGCGGCTCCTTTTGAGTGGGCGTTATGGACGCGGCGCGCGCGTCCGGTTCGTGCTGCGGTCGATCAACCTGCGGCGAGTTCGCCGCGGGCCTTGAGCTTCTTGAAGATTTCCACCGTCATCCCGATCCCTTCGTCCAGGCCGATCCGTTTCACCTGCGGGAAGGCCTGGCGCAGGGGCTTGTCGTCGAGGTGCGAGGCGATGGGCAGGTCTCCGCCGCTGACGCGCACCAGCGCCTTGGCCTCAGGCACATGGCGGCTTAACTTTTCGACGAAGGTTTTCGAGTCGGCGACCTCGCCGCCCACGGTGTAGACGGGCGCGCCTTCGCGTTTGGCCGCCAGCGCGGCGGCGACGAAATATCCGGCGACCTCGGCGCAGTGCGTGTAGCAGGTCGGGCCGGAGAAGGGAATCTCGAAGTTCTGGCCCAGCAGCGCGGCGGCGACGGCGCGCGTGGGGAAACTCGTGAGCCCCACGTCGCGGCCGGGGCCGTAGACCGTGAGCGGGCGGAAGCCGGCGCTGCTCAGTCCGTGATCGGTCCAGAAGACCTTCGCGGTCAGTTCGTTGCAGAGCTTGAACGCGCCGTAGTGGGTGCCCGGGCGCGGCCAGGACGCGTCGCCGACGGCCTGATGGTCGTAGTCGGCATCGCTGCCGAAGACCGCGGCGCTGGAGGCGTACGCCAGGCCGGGCTTTCTGGGCAGGGCGCGCGCGGCCTCGAAGACCGCCAGGGTGCCGATGACGTTCACCCGCGCGCCGGCGATGGGGTCCTTTTTGCAGGTTGGGACCTGCAAGCCGGCCAGATGAATCACCGCGTCGGGGTTCGCCTCCAGCATCGCGGCCTTGACCGCGTCGGGGTCGTCCACGCGGACGGAGGCGAAGGCGACCTTCGCGACTTCGTCCGGAGTAAGGATCATCAGCCAGCGCTTGGGATTCAACTCCAAGTCCCAGACGGTGGGCGTGTGGCCGGCGTCGAAGAGCTTGCGCAGGATCCATGCGCCGAAGAAGCCGCAGCCGCCGGTGATCAGAACGTGCGCCATGAATCCGTTTCCTCGGTCGCTCAAATTTGCCGCAGAAGTCGCAGCTTTGGGGTGTACGAAAAATCCCAAGAAGCAAACGACAAGAACCAAACAAACAGCAAACCACAAACAGCAAATTTCAAACAACGGCGTACGGCCAGAAAATCGCTAATCCAGGAGCGCGCCGCCGTCGGCGAGCATGTGCGCGCCGGTCATGAAGGAGCTGTCGTCGCTGGCCAGGAAGACGGCGATGCGGCCGATCTCCTCGATCTCGGCCATGCGCCCGATCGGTTGCGCGTCCTCGCAGGCCTTGCGCATCGCGGCCGGATTGGCCTGTTCGGCGAGCCACTCTTCCATCAGCGGCGTCTTGACGTTGCTGGGGCAGATCGCGTTGACGCGCACGCCGGTCCTGGCCTCGTCGCGGGCCAGGCCGCGCGTGAAGCCCAGGATGCCGGCTTTGCTGGCGCAGTAGGCCACGGCGTCGGTAAGCGCGATGAGGCCGCGGATCGAACTCATGTTGACGATCGCGCCCTTGGTCTTGCGCAGTTCGGGCAGCGCGGCTTTGCAGAAGAGGAACATGGACTTCAGGTTCAGGTCGAGCATGAAGTCCCAGCGCTCGGGCGTCAGTTCGTCGATGGAGTGGGGAAAGTTGGTGCCGGCGTTGTTGACCAGGACGTGCAGCGCCCCGTGCCGCGCGACGACCTGGCTCACGCAGGCGCGGATGCTCTCGAGGTCCATCACGTCGGTGTGGACGAACTCGGCCTGCCCGCCCCGCGCGCCGATCTCCTTCACGGTGCGCGCGGCATCGGCCTCCTTGATGTCCGCGATCACGACGCGCGCGCCTTCGGCCGCCAGCGCCTTGGCGCAGCCTTCGCCGATGCCCCGCGCGCCGCCGGTGACGATCGCCACGCGGCCCTTCAGCCGGTCGCCCATCTCAGCGCCTCCCTTTCTTTTGTTTGCTCTTCTTGCTGTGCTTCTTCGCGGCGGGTTTCTTCTTCGGTTTGGCCTTCTTCTTGCCAGCTTTCGGCCGCGCGGCCTTCTGCTTTGCCGCCTTGGGCTTGCGCTTCGAACTCGCGGCGCGCTTCGAGGCGGCCTGGGCCGGTTTGAGGGCCTTCTTCGGCGCGGGCTTGTGGCTGACGGCGTGGCTGGCGGCGCGAGGGCCGGCCGGCCGGGACGCATCGATGGCATGCGCCGCCGTGCGGACGGCGCCGGCGGCGGCCTCGAGCGCCTTCTCGACGCTCAGCTTGCCCCTCAGCGCGGCGCGGATGAACTCCCAGAGCGCGTCCTCGCAGTCGGGGTAGGTCGGAAACTTCGGCGGTACGGCCATGCAGTCGCGCATGGTCTCTTCGAGAATCGCCAGGCGCCGGGCGTCGCGCGAACCGGGTTCGGCCTCGCGGCGCACGGTCTCCATGGCGCGGATGCGGGGACGACGCTGCCGAGCCGCGCCTCGTGAGTCTGGCTCTCTTCGCCGGTCAGGAAGCGCAGCAGCGCCAGCGCGGCCGGGACATCGCGCGTGCCGGTGGTGAGCGCGAAGGAATGCCCGCCGCTGTAGACGCGCCGCCGGCCCGAGGGGCCTTTCGGGTAGATCGCCACGTCGAACCGTTCGCCGACGATGGGGCTGTGGACGTAGGCGTGCCACGATCCGGGCCAGTCGGTGGTCATGGCCGCTTTGCCGGCGAGGAAGTGCGCCGCGACCTGGTCGTAATGCCAGTCGGGAACCTCCTTCGGCGCGGCCTCGCGGTAGAGCTTCACGAGCAGGTTCACCGCGTAGCGCCCGGCGTCGGAGACGAAGGCCGGCTCGAGGTCGGGGGTGAAGAGTTCGCCGCCGGCGCTTTCGAGGATCTCGTAGAAGTGCCCGAAGAGCCCGGATTCCTTGCCGGGGAAGACGAAGCCGTCCTGCCCGGTCTGCTGTTTGAAGAGCGCGGCCATGAAGGCCAGTTCGTCCCATGTCTCCGGGGGTTTGAGTTCCTTTCCGGCGAGGGCGAGGTAGCCGTCGCGGAGCATCGGGTCGGCGGCGAAGTCGCTGCGGAAAAAGAGAATCTTCGAGTCGATCACGCGCGGAAGCTGGAGCAGCGCGCCCTTGTAGCGCATCAGCTCGACCGTCGAGGGCGCGAAGCCTTCAAGGTCGCCGGGCGCGAGCAACTCGTCGAGCGGGCGCAGGAAGCGCGCCTGGCTCGGCGCGTACTTGCTGTGGGTGCTGACGAGGTCGTACGCGGCGCCGTGCGCGGCGAGGTGTTCGTTGAGGGCGGGGTGGTCGCCGCGGAAGCCGACCTCCACGCGCAGCCCGGCGCGCGCCTCGAATTCGGGAAGGCGGTGGTACATCCCGTCGTACATGGGGCCGGAGACGAAGGCGACCTTCAGCGTGGCGGGCATGGGCAAGCTCCTTCGCGCGGCGGGTCGGGGTTCCGCAAGTTGTCCGGCCGTTTGCCGGCGCGAGGCATCCTACCTGCGCAGGCGGACCCCGCCACGGCGTTCAAGCGCCGCCCCTCGCGCCGTTGCGCATCTCGTGTTCGATGTGCTCGCGCGCGTTGGCCAGGTGCCGGCGCAGCGCGGCGGCCGCTGCCGCGCGGTCGTCGTCCAGGATCGCGCGCAGAATCTCCGCGTGCTCCGCGAAGGTGGCCTCCGAGCGCCCCTGCAGGCGCCAAGTCGGCATCGCGGCCATGAACGCCGGGAGCTGAGCCTCCGCCTGCTCCATCGTGCGCTTGAGGAACGGATTCGCGCAGGCGAGCTGGATCGCGCGGTGCAGCTCGAGGTCGAGCGCGATGCGTTCGGCGGTGGAGCAGCGCGCAAGGCCGGCGGGACTGGCGGCGCGTTCGGTCCTGCGCAGCAGGTCCCGCAGGGCCTCGCGGTCGAAGCGCGGCCAGGCCGCCTTGAGCGCGGCGGGCTCCACGGCGAGCCGGAATTCGTACCAGTCCACGTAGGCCTGGGGCCCGCGCGCGGTGCGGCGCCAGCCGCGCCGGGGCAGCGGCTCGAGCAGCCCTTCGCGCGCGATCAGGGCCAGCGCGCGGTTGGCCGTCGTGCGCGAGACCCCCAGCGCGCGCGCGACGCCGGCATCCTTCAGAACGTCCTCGGGGAAGGCGTCCGGGTCGGCCAGCAGGCGGTGGATCCGGTGGGTCAGTTCGACGAAGGCCGGCTCGACCGCCGGGGCGCCATGGCGGCCCAGGAAGGCGCGCGCCTTCAGCAGCTTCCGCGCGGCGGCGGGCGAAGCGGCCACGCACGCGCCGTGGCGCGCCGCGATCCGCACGGCGCCGTGCCGCTTCAGCAGCGCGAGGGCCTCCCGCACGGGCGTGCGCGAGACCGCGCAGCGCGCCGAAAAGGCCTGCTCGACCACCCGCGCGCCGGGGGCCAGCCGGCCGGCGGCGATGTCTTCGAGGACCGTGCGCGCGACGCTGAGAGAGAGGTGCGCGCGGTTTGTATTCTGCATACATAGTACAATAGGCCGCAGACGATGAGCGCGCAAGACTTTTTGGAGGACTGAAGAGAGGCACGTCGTGCAAGTAAGCGGCGTAAGCCTTCGGCCCGCCACTTGATACAGGTCCTGTGTGGCACGCTCGGTGTGGGAGCCACCTACACAAACCGCGGGGCGCATGCGAAGGTCATGTGGTTGAAGACCACGCTTGTGGGAGTTCGCCACATGGATTCACATGGTGCGCGGTTGGGATATGATGGCAATTGGGCTCGCGCGATTTCTCGATCCGTTCTCAAGAAAATCCTGAACCTGATAAAAGGAACGAAAGGAATTCCTGAAATGCCTCATTACGGTTGGTTGTCAAATTTCTAACACCCGCGCTTGCCGCGGCATGAGGCGGGAACGAAAGGAACGATTCATGAAGATGCGACGAAGCCTGGGCATCCTAGCCGTCTTGACGCTCTGTGGCGCGCTGGGTCTGCACGCCGAAGAAGGCGCGGCGCCGGCGGAGGCGGCGAAAGGCTGGCCGGTCCTGCAGAACCTGCCTTCCGAGACGCTCGTGGCGGTCTCGATCCGCGATACGAACCAGGCATTCGAACGGCTCAAGCAGACGGGGCTCTGGGCCATCGCCAACGACGCCGGCGTACAGCAGGCGTTCAAGATGCCGCTGCTGCAGATGCAGGTCGGGCTCGCGGCGTTCCAGCAGCAGGCCGGCTTCAGCCTCAACGATCTGCTCACGAGTTTCCAGGGCGAGGTGACGCTGGGCTATCTGGGCAGCCTCCAGGCGCGGGGCGAGGACGGCAAGCCGATCCCCGATTTCGTCTTCGGCTTCCAGCCGCGCGGGCAGCTCGACGCGTGGCTCGGGCGCTGGAACCGCGTCGTCGACAAGCTCAACGCGCTCACCCAGAACACGCTGGCCATGAACACCGGAAATTTCGACGGCGTGGAGATCACCACGCTGAGCCACCCTCAGGCGCCGTTCGAGATCCAGTACGCGGTGGCCGACGGGAACTGGCTCGTCTCGCTGGGGCAGGGCCGGATCGAGAACCTGCTGGCCTCGCGCAAGGCCCAGGGCGCCGACTTGGTCAAGACGCTGGGCACGACCCCGGCCTTTCAGCGCGCGGTGAAGAAGAGCGGCGAGGGCGCCGACGCCTTGGTCTACGTGAACCTCGAGGAGCTGAAGAAGATCCCGGATCTGAACTTCGATCCGGCCAACGAGCAGCAGGCCGCGCAGCAGAAGGCGCTGGGCCTGCCGGGTATCAAGGGCCTCGCCTACAGCGTGCGCTTCGAGGGCAAGGGGCTGAAGGAACTGTTGTATCTCGACGCCCCCGCCGCCGAGCGCACGGGGCTTTTGACGCTGCTGGGCGGTCCGCCGGTCCCGGTGGACGCGCTGGGCGCGCTGCCGCGCAGCAGCCTGCTGGCGTTCACGCTCCAGGCCGAGCCGCTGAAGATTCTCGACCGGTTGATCGAATTGGCCGCGCTGGTGGACCCGGCTGCCGCGGAGCGGATCAACCAGGGGCTGGCCCAGGCGAACCAGAAGCTCGGCATCGACGTGCGGCAGGACCTGCTGGGCGTGCTGACCGGCGAGGCGACCTTCGCAGTCTCCGTGCCGGCGCGCAACGCGAAGCTGCCCGTGGGCTTCCCCGCGCCCGTGTTGTCCCTGAAAGTGAGCGATAAGGAGAAGGCTCAGGCGACTCTTGGCGCGCTGCGCAAGGCCGGGCTCGAAAACGTCGAATACGCCGAACTGTCGCACGCCGGCGCGACCCTCACCGTGGCGCGAGAGAAGATCGGTCGCGAAGGCGGCAACCCCGGGATGCTCTGCTGGGCCATAAAGGACGACCGGTTGCTGCTGAGCATCTTCCCGCTGGCCCTGCGCGACGAGCTGGACCGGCTCGCGGCGCCCGACACCGCTCAGACCCTGGCGCAGGACGAGGCCTTCAAGTCGGCCGGCGCGCAGGTCGAGCCCAGCCAGCAGGCGCTGCTGTACCTCGATGCCGGCGCCATCGCCACGGCGGCCTACGAGATCCTGATTCCCGTCGCCCAGTTGCAGGGCTCCCGGGACCGGCAGGTGGACCTGCTCGCGCTGCCTTCGGCCGACGTACTCTCGCGGAATCTCACCGCGCAGGTGACGGGCGTGCGCGCCGACGAGGACGGCCTGGCCGTCCAGTCCTACAGTTCGACCGGGATGGCGCCCGGGTTCCTGCCGCTGGCGGCCCTGATCCGCAGAGCCGAACGGCGCCCCGGCGGGCGCGCGGAGGCTCCCGTCGACCCGAAGGCGATCGAGCAGCGGCAGCTCATGCGCGACCTGCACCAGAAGCTCAACGCCTTCGCCCGCGACAACGCCGGCGCCTTCCCGGAGACACTCCAGGCGCTCGCGCCCAAGTATCTCACCGACGAGGAGGCGGGCCGGCTGCCGGATGTCGTCTACCTGGGCAAGCAGGCCGCGGAGAACCAGGTGGTGGCCTACCTGGGGCCCGCGAACGGCAACCGCCCCGTGCCGGTGCTGCTACAGAGCGGCTCGGTCAAAGTCGTCCGCGCAAAGCTGCTCCAGGACGTTCTGCAGCACGGCTACAAGGAAGGGAACGAGGAGCCCGCGCCCGGCGAGTCCGTGAAGCCGGCCCAGCCGCCGCAGGACTTTTAAGCCGATTCCGGGCCGGCGGCGCGGCGCGCGCCGCCGGCCAAGACTTTACGTATCGTGGAAGAAGCGCAACGCGGAGATTCCCGATCCGCGAGCAGGGATTTTCCGTGCCCATGAGGGTCGCCCGATGTCGAAATGCAAGCCGGTCCTGATCCTGTTCCTGGGCCTGTCGGCTTGCGCGCTGGCTTGGGGCGCGGACGCGGGACCGGAAGGTCGGCGCGCGCCCGCCGGCGAGCCGGTTCCCGCCTACGAGCAGCCGGGTCCGTTCGATGTGCGGGTGCGCGAGTTCCCCGACCTGAAGGACGCGAAGCGCGCGGGACGCCGCGTGCCGCTCAAGGCCGTCTACCCCACAGGCGAAAAAGCGACCGGCCCGTTCCCGCTGGCGATCTTCTCGCACGGCGGCGCGGGGAACTACGACGCGAACATCGAGCAGGCGAAGCACCTGGCCAGCCACGGTTACGTCGTCGTCGCGCCGCAGCACGTGGACAGCGACACCGACCGCGTCCGGCACTACATGAGCCCCGGCGGAGGGCGGATGAAGTTCTGGGACGCGCTGAATCAGATCACCATCGACGCGCCGGCGAGCCTGGAACGCCCGCGGGACGTCTCCTTCGCCATCGACCGCGCGCTGGAGTGGAACCGCGACGACGCGGAGCTGAAAGGGAAGATCGACCCCGAGAAGATCGGCATGGCGGGGCACTCCTACGGCGCCTACACCACGCTGGTCGCGTGCGGCGCCGTGCCAATGCCGGACCACCTGGTTCCGCGGCCGAAGCCAGAGGATTGCCGCGGGCTGGCCGACGCGCGGATCAAGGCCGGCGTCGCGATGTCGCCCCAAGGCAAGGGCGGGGTCTGGTTCGACGAGACGAGCTTCAAGGAGATGCGCGTGCCGATGCTCCTGCTCACCGGGAGCAAGGACCAACTCAAGGGGCCGAAGGGCGAAATTCTCCCGCCCGAGAACCGCCGGCTGGCCTTCGACGCGATGGCTCCCGGCGAGAAGCATCTGGCCTGGCTGGCGAACGTGGATCACATGGCCTTCAGCCATAATCCGGCCGCACGGCAACTGTTCCCCTCGCCGGCGCTGGAGGACGGGCAGCGGATCGCCAAGGCGCTGACGGCGGCGTTCTTCGAGGCCTACCTGAAGAACGACGCACGCGCGCGCGGCTGCCTGGGGGCCGAGTACGCGAACTCGCTGGCGGGTAAGGTCGTGGACAAGGTGGAGTGGAGCCGCAAGTAGCCGCGGTCGAAAAGCGTTGAACTGGCGGGCCGGTTTGGAAGGGGTAGACTGGCCCCTTATGCGCGTCCCTCGCCCGCTCCTTCAACCGGACAGCACCGAATCGGCATCGCCCTCGGCCGTCGGCAACATCGCGATGCACGCGATGCCGACGCGGCCTACGGCCTTCCACACGCTCGCCAAGCCCATCGGCCCGATCTGCAACCTCGACTGCACCTACTGCTTCTACCTGCATAAGGAGAACTTCTTTCCCAAGGGCGAGCAATTCCGCATGGCGCCCGAAGTCCAGGAAGAGTTCATCAGGCAGTACATCGAGGGGCAGGACGTGCCGGAGGTGAACTTCGCCTGGCAGGGCGGGGAGCCCACGCTGCTGGGGTTGGATTTTTTTCAAGCGAGCCGTCGAACTGCAGAAGAAGTACGCGCCGGAAGGCAAGACGATCACCAACGCCTTTCAGACCAACGGCGTGCTCCTCGACGACGCCTGGTGCGCGTTCTTCAAGGAGCACGACTTCCTGATCGGTCTCTCCATCGACGGCCCGAAGGAACTGCACGACAAATACCGCTACTACAAGGACGGCAGCGGGAGCCACGAGAAGGTCGTGGCCGCGCTGCGCCTGCTTCAGAAGCACGGCGTCCGCGTGAATTCGCTCACCTGCGTCAACCGGCTCACCGGCGACCACGGCCGCGAGGTGTACCGCTTCCTGCGCGACGAGTGCGGCTTCGAGCACATGCAGTTCATCCCCATCGTGGAGAAACGCGATTTCGAGACCGTCGCGCCGCACGTCAAGAATCCCGGCGAGGAGGACCCGCGCGAGGACCTGCTGAAAGTCACGCCCTGGACGTGCAAGCCCGAGCAGTGGGGGCGCTTCCTCTCGGCGGTCTTCGACGAGTGGGTCCGGCGCGACGTGGGCAAAGTCTTCATCCAGCAGTTCGAGCAATCGCTGGCCTGCTTCATGGGGCTCCCGGCGAGCCTGTGCGTCTACAGCAAGAAGTGCGGGCGCGCGCTGGCCATCGAGCACGACGGCTCGCTCTATTCGTGCGACCACTTCGTTTACGACGAGTACAAGTTGGGCAAGATCCAGGACAAGACCATGCGGCAAATGGTCGAGAGCGACGCGCAGAAGAAGTTCGGGAACAACAAGTTCGACACGCTCCCGCGCTACTGCCGGCAGTGCGAGTTCCTGCATATGTGCTACGGCGAGTGCCCCAAGAACCGCTTCATCAAGACGCCCGACGGCGAAGAGGGCCTGAATTACCTCTGCAAGGGCCTGAAGATCTACTTCGCCCACGTCGCGCCGATGATGAACATGATGGCGCGCGAGATCGCGCAGGGGCGGCCGGCCGAGGGCGTGATGCACGCGATCCAGGCCGCCGAACGGATCGCGCTGGCTTCCGGCAAGGCCGCGCCCGCCGCCGAGCCCGAAGCGGCTCCCGCGCCGACCCCACCCGGCGTCCTGCGCCGCAACCCGCGCCCCAACGACCCGTGCCCCTGCGGCAGCGGGAAGAAGTACAAGAAGTGCCACGGGCGGTGAACCCGAACCCGGCCGGATGCGTTAAGTCCTCAATCCACGAGGGCTATTCCCATGTTCAAGGCCCATGCGAGTTGGCTGGTACTGGGCGTGCTGCTGCTGGGCGCCGGGGCTTCGAAGGCCGAGGACGATCGCCCGGACAGCCCCGAGGATTACGTCCAGGTCTACAAGAAGCTCCTGGCTGAATTCAAGGCGCCCAAGGTCACGGCGCACCGCATCGACGGCTCCTGGATGACCGAGAACAAGAACCCCAAGGAACGCTTTCATAATTACCCGCTGCTGGAACGGAAAGACGCCGACGCGAAGCTCTATCCGCGGGTGGCCGAACTGCTTCTGGAAGCCAAGACGTACAATACGATCTCGGCGCGCTGCTTTCAGCCGGGCCTGGCCTTCCGCCTGGAAGAAAATGGAAAAACGCTCGACCTGATCTTCTGCCTGCACTGCCAGCATGTGGAGTATCACCTCGGCGACGAGCGCCATATGTACCCTTTGAGCGACGCGGGCAACGAGGCGTTCAAGAAGATTTACTTCGAGCTGTTTCCCGAGCAGGCGAAGAAGTAGTCAGAAGGCAAAATGTCGAGTCCCAGCACCGGCACTTGGCTGTATCCACCCATACCGATCAATCGAAGAACCGCCTATCCATCTTGCTTTGAATGCCGCTCGTTCGCATACGTCCTATGTTTACAAGGGCTTCCCCTTGTGCAATCGGGCCGCACATGGGGTATGATATAGGGAGCAGGCGGAGTGCAGGTCATGCGGCGTCCGTGGCGTAAATACCTGGCCGACGCGAAGGTTGCGTACGAAAAAGAGGACTTTCCGCACGCCGAGAAACTCCTCCTGGACGCCTTGCGTGCCGCCCGCGACCTCCGCCCTCACCACCGCGACCGGATCCAGTGTGTCGAAGACCTGGCGATGTTGTACCGGGCCCAGTCCCTGGCCGACGGTTCGCAATCCAAGCGCAAGCTCGCGCGGCAACTCTATGAATCGACCCTCGAAGTGGTCCAGTCGGCGCGCGGGCCGGAGCACCCGTCCGTCGCCGAACGGCTGGTGATGCTCGCCGTCTCCTTCTGCGAGGACAATCCCGAGGAAGCCGGGCAACTGCTGCGCCGCGCCATGCGCATCTACCAGACGGCTTACGGGCTCTACGATGGCCGCGTGGTGATGACCTACATCTTTCTGGGCCAGAACGAGGCCCGCTTGCGCCGCTTCGACCGGGCCGAGGCGCGCCTGAAGCAGGCCGTGGAACTCGCGGAGAAACTCCAGTCCGGCGGCTCCTGGTTCCTGGCCACCGCGCTGAAGAACCTGGGCGGGCTGTACTACGGGCTGGAACGCTTCGTCGACGCGGAAAAAGCCTTTCGCGAGGTCCTGGCCAGCGAAGAGCGCGAGTACGGCATGGAGAGCCAGCAGCTTATGGATGCGCTGGAATGCCTGGGCCGCGCGCTCCGCCGCCAGGGCCGCACCCGCGAGGCCGAGGCCGTCTTTCTGCGCTCCCGCGATATCGGTTTGCGCGAGGTCTGGGGACAGGATCCCAAGAAGTGGTAGGGAAGTTGGTCGCGGGTTCGGGCGGTGGATTGAAAGGCTTAAAACGTAAAACGTGAAAACGGCTTTACCATTAGGCTACAGAGGCAAGGCGCGTACGCACGACACGCAGCACCTTGTCCAGTATGACCAAGTAGGTATTCGCTTGCAGCAGAGCCCCTGAAACCGGTCTCCCTCTATCGGGGATTCAAGGCACAAACAGGTTATCGGGGGTCGCCACCATGATGCGGCTGGGCATGCTTACGGGGATTCTCTGTGTCGGCTTGGGGCAAATCTATGCCGGGGATGCCGCGCCGGCCTGGGAGGCGCTGAACCTGCCGGAGGCCGCCGCGGGCAAGGCGCTGCTCGGCGTCTGGTTCCTGCCCGACGGCAAGCACGGCTGGATCGTGGGCGAGAAGGGCCTCTGCCTGGCGACGGCCGACGGCGGGACGACGTGGGCCGAGCAGAAGACCGGCAGCGGCGCGACGCTCCGCGACGTGCGGTTTCTCGACGAGAAGCGCGGCTGGGCGGTGGGTGAGGGCGATCCCGCGGGACCGCAGCCGCGCGGGCACGTGGTCATGATGCCCGGCATGCAGATGAAGAGCGCGACGTGCCTGACCACCGAGGACGGCGGCGCGACCTGGACGAACCACTGGGTGCCCAGCAACTTCCAGATTTGGTGCGTGGAGCCTGCCGCCGTGCCGGCGGTCCAGATCGGGAACAGCGGCGGCGAGCAGCACCTGGACGGCGACAACTTCCGCAGCGCCGACGGCGGGAAGACCTTCCGCAGCGAACGGGTCTTTCGCGCGGTCTTCGACGTGCGGCGCGTGGATGGAGACAAGTGGGCGCTGGTCGGCTCGCCGGTGAGCGTGGGCTTCATGCCCACGCCCACCAGCCCGTTGTATACGAACCGGGGTTGCCGCGCGCTCTTCAGCGCCGATGGCGGGAAGTCCTGGCAAATCTCGAAGGGCACGGAAACGCTCAAGGGCCGCGCCTGCCTGCGGCGCATGGCCTTCAAAGCCGGACAACCGCTGATCGCCGTGGGCGACAAGGGCGCCGTCGCGACGAGCGCCGACGCCGGACAGACGTGGAAGACGGTCGAGGCGCCGTTGAAGCAGGACCTGCGCGGCGCGGCCTATGCCGGCGGCGAAGGCGGCGCGTGCCTGGCCGTCGGGCGCAAGGGCGCGGTTCTCTTCAGCCCCGATGCCGGCGCGACTTGGAAGGCCGTGCCGTTCGAAGGCGAAGCCGACCTCTTCGCCGTGGCCGCTTGCGGCTCGGACTTCGTCGCGGTCAGCGGCGCCGGCGTGGCGCTGAAGCTCGCGGCGGCGAAGCTGCCTTAACGGCTGAGACGTAAAACGTGAAAAGCCTGTGATGCGGGATTGGCCTATGGATGGCCGCTTCATCGTCCATTCACGATTCACGTTTTACGTTTCAGTATTTCCGATTCTCTTGCGATTTCCGTTTTACCTTCCCCGCGTAGCTTTCATAATTCCCCCATGCCCATTCGAGACGATCCGAAGCACGTAGGCCGCGCGTGGCTCACGCCGAACACGCCGGTCGTAGCCGGCCAGGTCGGCACGTGGACCATCGGCTACGAAGTCGGCGCGTACGGGTACGACGAAGGCGGGCGGATCAAGATCGTCACGCGTTTCGCTTCCGATCTGGTCCGGCCCCAGTTCAAAGACCCCAAGGCGCCGGCGTACACGACCCTGAAGATCGAAAGCTCCACGCCGGGCCTGGCGTGCGAATTGAGCTACGAGACCAAGGGCCTGCCGCGGCCGTGGTACAAATGCCTGGTCGTCTCGGTCATCGGCGGCTCGCTCTATCCGGGCGACAAAGTCTTCGTCACCTACGGCGACACGTCCGGCGGCTCGCCGGGCGCGCGGTTCCAGACTTTCCGCGAGCGCGAGTTCGAGTGGCGCGTCTACGTCGATCCCTTCGCCACCGAGATCTACCACCTGCTCGAGCCCGTCCCGAAGCTCGTCGTGGCCGGCGGGACGCTGCACCGGCTGGTGGTCGTCGCGCCGACGACGGTGCGCCCGGGCGAGCCCTTCGACGCCCTGGTCAAGGCCGAGGACCTGTGGGGCAATCCGTGCGAGCGCTTCGCCGGCGAGGTCGCGTTGCGGACGGAAGGCGGTTCGCTCGTGGGCCTGCCGGCATCCGCGCGCTTCGAGAGCTGCAAGCTGGCCGCGCGGCGGCTGGAAGGGCTGAAGCTCGCGGCGGCCGGGCAGGAGGTCCGCATTGTGGCCTCGGCCGATGGCCGCGAGGCGGTTTCGAACCCGATCCACGCGCTGAAGCCGGGCGAGGCGAAGACCTGGTGGGCCGACCTGCACGGGCAGACGCGCGCCACCGTCGGGACGGGTACGCTCGCCGAGTACTACGCCTTCGCGCGCGACGCCGCGCTCCTCGACGCGACCTGCCACCAGGGCAACGATTTCCAGATTACGGGTCAAGCCTGGCGGGAATTGCTCGACGAGACGCGCAAGTTTCACGCCGACGGGCGCTTCGTCGTCTTCCCCGGCTGGGAGTGGTCGGGGATGACCCCCGGCGGCGGCGACCGGAACGTCATCTTCAAGAGCGAGGCCGGCGCCGTCCTGCACCGCTCCAGCCACGCCGAAGTCGAGGACGCATCGGACGCCGAGACCGACTGCTTCCCGATCACGCAGCTTTACGAGCGCCTGCGCGGGCGCGAAGACGTGGTTCTGATCCCGCACGTCGGCGGGCGCTATTGCGACATCGTTAATTTCCACGATCCGGCGCTGGAGCCGGTCGTGGAAGTCTACAGCGACTGGGGGCGCTTCGAGTGGCTGATCGAGGACGCCATCAAACACAAGCGCAAAGTCGGCTTCGTGGCGCAATCCGACGGGCACAAGGGCCGTCCGGGCGCGAGCCACCCCGGCGCGGGGGCGTTCGGCGTGTACGGCGGGCTGACCTGTTACCTCGCCGAGGCCTGCACGCGCGAGGCGCTCTTCGAGGCCATCAAGAAGCGGCGCTGCTACGCGGTCGGCAACGGGCAGCGGATCTACATCGAGCTGAGTATCGCGGGCCTGCCGATGGGCTCGGAAGGGCACGCCGCGGGCGAGGTGAAGGTCGTGGGGCGCGTGGTGGGCAGCGGGCCGCTGGCGCGGGTGGACCTGATGCGCGACGCGGCCGTGGCGCGCGCGGTCAGCCCCTACGGCACGGGACAGTTCGCGAACTCCAACCGGTTCCGGGTTTCGTGGTCGGGCAGCGCCGTGCGCGGGCGCGCGCGCCTGACCGTCTGGGACGGGGCGCTCGGCGTGATGCAGGGGCAGTTCGCGGCCGTCAAGCCCTACGGCTTCGCCAACTCCGAAAAGGGCGTGCGGCTGGTCAACCCGCAGAAGCTCGAGTTCGTCTCGAGCACCACCGGGGGCGAGAACGGCGTGAACTTCACGCTCACCGCCCAGGCCGGCGCGCGGGTGGTCTTCCGCAGCCCCGTCGCCAACGCGGACTTCGCGGTGAAGGACGTGCCCTTCGCCGATACGGCCCTCGTCTTTCCGGCCGGCGGGATCGACCGGGAGATTCGGGTGCGCCGCCTGCCGTCGGGCGGGCACCGGAACGACCTGTCCTTCGACGCCGCGCTCCCGGCGCCCGGGAACCCCTGGAGCGCCTACTGGATCCGCGTCACGCAGGAAGACGGCACGCAGGCCTGGACCAGCCCGGTGTACCTGTCGGGGCTGGACGCCTGAGCCGGGTTACTTCCCCGGCTCGACGTAGAGGCCCGTCGCGTTGACGACCAGGATCTTCGGATCCGGGCGCGGGCCGACCTTGCCCTTCACGATCACCGTCGAGAGTTCCTTGAGCCCGTGCTGGCCCTTCAGGCCGGTCTTGAGCGGTTTGCCGCTCTCGTCGACCAGTTGGACGGTGAGCATGTTGGCCGTGCGCTTCTCCTTGGGTTCGCAGCAGAAGTCCCAGGGCGTCTGGCAGTGGTCCTCTTCCCCGGTCTCGCCGCAGGACTTGAGTTCGGGATCGACGAGGAACATGACCGCGCTGCCCTCGACGAAGGGATGGTGGTCCCCGCCGATGCGCCCGCGCACGACGACCTCGTCGTGCTCCTTGGCGCTCTCCTTCAATTTGCCGACGTCGACGGCCTGCTCGGGCGCGGCTTCCAGGAACAGCCCCGCCGGGAGCGCGGCCTGCGCGGCGGGATTGGGCGCGGGCGATTTCTCCGCCGGGCTCTTGGCAGTCGAACCTCCGCAGGCCCAGAGGCCCAGAGCCAGGGCGGGAGCCAGGGACAGGAGCACGATTTTGCGCGTCATGCGTATCCTCCTTGCGTGTGAGGAGGCGGGCCACGCGTCCGCCTCGTGGGTCACGAGCTTCAAGCGGCCTTGAGCGCTTCCGGGATGGCCGGGCGCAGGCAGTGCCAGGCCGGCGGCAGCGCGCCGACGATGCCGAGCACAAGCCCGGCGAGAAGGCCCAGCGCGAGGACCGGGGCGTCGAGGACCAGCCCGAAGGCGCCCATGCTGAAGCGCACGGCCAGCCCGTCGAGGAACACCAGCCCCGCCGCGGCCGCCAGAAGCGCCCCGGCCAGCGTGGCGAGGGTCGATTCCTGGACCATGCTCGTCACGATGGCGCGCCTCGAATAGCCCAGGGTCTGGAGCGAGCCCATCTCGCGGACGCGCGCGGCGAAGGCCGCGTACATCGTGTTCAGGCCGCCGAAAAAGCCGCCCAGCGCGATCAGCAGGGCGCTGATCCAGACCACCACTTGCACGGGCCGGTAAAACTCCGTGAGCTTGGCATAGTAGTCGGTCTCGTGAAGCGCCACCAGTTCAAGGTCCAGGCGCTGCTTGCTGAAGACGTCCACGTCGGCGAACTCGGCCGTGTCCAGAGTCAGCACGACGCAGGAGAGGTTGTCGCGTTTGGCCGCGATCTGGAGTTCGCGCAGATCGCACCAGATCTCCGCTTCCATCACCGTCCCCGGGGCCTCGAAGCGCCCGCTGATCGTCCAGGCGCGGTGGTCGAGCCAAAGCTTCTGCCCGACGGCAAGCCGCGCGTCGTCGAGGCCCATGCGCGCGCCGGCCAGGCGCCCGACCAGCAGCTCGTCCGGTCCCGGCAGCCGCCCTTCGACGACGCGCACCTGGTCGTGGACCAGGAACGCCGCGGGGCGCACGCCGCGGAGCATCGCCATGTACCCGCCCTCCTCGCCGGGGGCGGTTTTGAGCAGCGAGGCCATGTGGACTTCGGGCGAGACGTACGGCACGCCCAGGCGGGTCTTGATCCCGCGCACGCTGGCCGCGACGATCCCGTCGGCGCCGGCGAGGATCTCGCTGCGTTCGACGCTTTCCTCGCTGCCGGCGCCCAGCAGGACCACGTTGCGCGGGTTGCCGCTCACCTGGAGGCTGCGCTTCATGCCCCGGACGAAGGCGGCCGCCGCGAGCACCAGCAGCACGACGAGCGCGCTGCCTCCGACGGTCAGCGCCAAGCGCGTCGGGGCGCGCCCCAGGTTGCGCACGGCGTATTCCCATGGCAGCAGTCGCAACACGGATCCCGCCTTTCTTCAGACCGCGCGGAAGCACGCGGCGATCTCGCGCCGCGAGGCCTGCCAAGCCGGCGCCAGGCCGGCCAAGACGCCCAAGGCCAGCGAGGCCGCGAGGCCCCACAGCAGCACCCGCGGGTCGGCGCCGATGTTGATGCTCAAGCCTTCGTTGGAGAGGCTCAGGTCGCTCCAGTGCAGCGCGAGCAGCGCCATGCCCGTGCCGAGCGCGCCGCCCAGGACGCTCAGGAGCAGCCCTTCGGCTACGATCATGCGCGCGATCAGGCCGCCGCTGAACCCGAGCGTCTGCAGCACGGCGTGGTCGCGGATGCGCCCCTGCACCGAGAGCACCACCGCGTTGGCCACCAGCGCCAGGACGGCGGCCAGGCAGCCCCAACCCATCCAACTCGTGAAGCGGACGATCTCCAGCACGTCGGCCGCGGCCCGCGCGACGAAGGCCTTCTCGCTGCGCGTCGTCGTGGGATCGGAATCGTTCTTCAGTTCGGCGTCGATGGCCTTGGCGACCTCTTCCATGCGCGCCGGGTCGTCCACCTTCACGTTGAACTGGGTCACCACGCCGCGGTCGCGCAGCCCGGGCGCGTATTGCAGGAAGTCCAGGTGCACGTAGCCGACGTTCTGATTCTGCGGATCTGCGGATCGGATGATGCCGGCGACGTAGATCGTCAGGCCGTTGGCGTCGAAACGGTCGCCCATCCGAAGTCCGCGGCGCGAGGCGAGCGTCTCGCCCAGCAGCGCCGCGTCCGTCCGCCCGCGCCACTCGTCCAGGCTCCCGCTCACCAGCTCGACCTCCTGCCGGTAGGCGTCCGTGAAGAGTTCCGGCGGCACGCCGCGGAAGGTCACCACGTCCAGGCTCGCGCGGCAGTTGCTCACCACGATCCGCATCGGGACCACGCTCCGGACGCCCGGCACGTTGGCGATGCGGTCCAGGTAGTATTGCGGCAGCCGGCTGGTGAACGGGCAGTATCGATTCTCGCGGTAGACGACCAGCGTGGAGTCCTGAGCGTTCTCTTCCGTGGCGCGCCGCATGCCCAGTTGCAGGGCCTCCACCGCCGCGAAGAGGAACATGGCCGTGCCCACGCCCAGCACGGTCAGCGCCGTACGTGTGCGGTGCCGGATCACATGCTTGAAGACGACGGGCCAGTATTTTAGAGCGAGCATGGCTTGCGATTTCCCCATGAGTGATCGGTAATCAGTAAGCAGTGATCGGTAACGGCTTCAGAAGGTGTATCCTCACCGTTCACCGTTCACCGTTCACCGTTCACCGCCGTTCCTGCCAACTGCCCTTTCTCCAGATGCAGCGTGTAATGCGCGCGGTCGGCGCACTTGGGATCGTGCGTGACCATCACAAGTGTCTTCTTCAGGTCCTCGTTGAGTCGCTGGAGCAGGTCGAGAATGAGCTGCGCGGACGGCCCGTCGAGGTCGCCGGTGGGCTCGTCGGCGACGACGATGGTCGGGTCGGCGACGATGGCGCGGGCGATCGCGACGCGCTGCTCCTGCCCGCCGCTGAGCTGGCTGGGAAAATGGTCGTGCCGGTCGGTCAAGCTCACCAGTTCCAGCGCCGTGGCGACCTTCTCGTGCCGTTCGCGGCGCGAGAGGTCGTGCAGCAGCAGCGGCAGCTCGACGTTTTCGTAAGCGGTGAGGACCGGGACGAGGTTGTAGAGCTGAAAGATGTACCCGATGTGCTCGGCGCGCCAGGCGGCCAGGGCGCTGCGCGAAAGCGCCCCGATCTCGCGCCCGCCAATGGACAGCGTGCCCGAGGTCGGTCGGTCGATCCCGGCGATCAGGTTCAGCAGCGTCGTCTTCCCGCTGCCGCTGGGGCCCATCAGGGCCACGAAGGCGCCGGCCTCGACGTCGAGGTCCAGATCCTTGAGCGGGGTGATGACATTCTCGCCCTTCTTGAACGAGCGCGTCAGATTGCGGCATTCAATGAGCGCCATGGTTCTCGCCTTTCCCGGGGGTGTTGGATTCCGCCGGCGCGGCGTCCGGCGCTTCAGGGACGGTGTCGGCTTCGCCCGCGATGCGCACGCGCTGGCCGTCGCGCAGCGAGGCCGGGGCGTCGGCAATAAGCACGTCGCCGGCCTGCAGACCCGAACGCACTTCGACCCAGCCGTCCTGGCGCGCGGCGCCGAGGGTGACCTCGCGGCGGACGGCCGTGCCCCGCGCGCGGTCCACGATCCAGGTCTCGCGGCCTCCGGATGCGCCGGCTCGGAGCAGGGCCTCGGGGGCGAAGAGCCGCGGCCCGGAGGGCGGCCCGCCCGAAGCAGGCGCGGCCGCGGCCACGAATTTCACGCGCGCGAGCATCTCGGGCTTGAGCGTTTCGACGGGATCCTGGATCGCCACTTTGACCTGGAGCGTGTTCTTCTGGATGTCGGCCTCGTGGACGATCCGCGAGACCGCGCCCTTGAAACGCCGCTCGGGCAGGACCTCGACGACGATCTCGCAGGCCTGTCCCACGCCGACCTGCGCGGCCTGGGCCAGCGGCACGTCCACGCGAACCTGGAGTTTCCTGGGGTCGTAGAGGTGGAGCGCGTGCGCCGAGTGCATGTCGTCCATGCCCAGCATCAGCTTGGCGCCGGGCTGGGCCAGGCGGCGCATCACGATCCCGCCGGCGGGGCTGCGGACTTCCATTCGCGCGAGCCGCAGGCGCGCGGCCTCGAGGCGCGCCGATGCCTCGGCCCGCGCCGCGCGCGCGCGCGCCACCGCGGCCTTGGCCTCTTCGAGGGCGCGGGCCTCGGGGATGCGCAGCGCCAGATTCTCCCGCGCGGCGTCCAGTTCGGCCTGCATCTGCCGCACCTGCGCCTCGAGTTCGGGCACGCGCGCCTCGGCGCTCTTCAGCACCGCGCGCTGCGTCGCCACGCGCAAGCCGGTCTGGACCACGCTGAACTCGGGGATCGCGTCCCGCCCGACCTTCTCTTCGCGCCGGAGCTGCTCCTCCAGTTCCTGCAGGCGGGCGGTCTCGACGCACGCGTCGGCCCGCATGCGGACCAACTCGGCCTGCATCTTTTTAAGCCCCGCCTCGGAAACGGCGAGCGCGCGGGTCCGCTCGATGGGGTGCGCCCAGTCGCGCTCGGCGGCCAGCAACACGGCCTGAGCCGCCAGGACGTCGGCTTCGCGCTGGCCCAGGAGCGCCTCGGCGTCGGCCAGGGCAAGCTTCGCGTCGTCGTCCACAAGCCGCACGACGACCTGTCCGGGCTGGACCGTCTCGCCTTCCAGCACGAGCACGTCCTTGACCACGCCGTCGGCCAGAGCCGAGACGGCCGTGATGTACGGATCGGCCTCGACCCAGCCGGGCGCCTGGAAGATCTCTCCGCCGCCGCTTTCGCCCTCCAGTACGCTCTTGGCCACGACCGGCACGATCTTGACCGGCAAGGCCGGCCACCAGGCGTCTTTGGCAGCGAGCGCCAGCAGGACGGCGAAGGCGCCGAGGAGGCCTGCGGGGAGCAGGACGCGGGACTTCCAGCGCGGCTTGGGCAGCGGCAGGGCCTCGCCGGGCGGGCGGGCCTCCGCGTCCCGCCGCAGCGTTCTTAAATCGGGAAGGGCATTCATGTCGCGATCCTCGAACACGCAAGACGATCAGCTTCCGCGGGTCCGCATACGCGGGCCCACGGCCGTTGACGGCGTGTTCGAGATCAAAGGATCAGACGGGCGTGGAGTACAAGCAGGTCCAGCGTGGGTCGCGGCGGCCCGGTGGCGGGCGCGACCGCGGCAAGCTGTTGCGGCAGCGCGTATCCGGATGCGTCGGCGGCCGGCGCCGCAAGCAGCGGCAGGTGATCGGAATCCGCGGGCGCGGGGGCGGCCTGAACCTGCCCGGATTGCAGGTCGCCGGGCAGCGCCGCGCAGCAGGGCGAACGGTGATGCAACAGGCAGCGCAGCCCCGACAGGGCTACTTCTTCGGCCGCGCCCTTATCCCCGCAGCAGCACGCATGTTGCGTGGGCTGCTCGGCTTTGCAGGATCCGGTCAACAGCCCGGCGCAACTCCCGGCCGGGGCAACCCCCAAGGCCAAGGCCACGCCCAGCAGCGCCATGAGTCCCAGAAACCGTTTCATATTTTCAGCATACCACCTGGCCGGCGCAGCGTAAAGGCTTGAGCCTCCTGCTGCCTTCTACTGGATGCCGCCAGCAGAGGCGTCATCAAGCATTATGCAAATTTGGCTTCACGGCTTCCCCAAGGGCTGCGCGCCGGATTCGCCGGGCGGTACGGGTTGGCCGCTCTGTTCGGCCTTGAAGTCGTAGGCGAGCTTCTTATCGATGGCCGCCTGGAACCCGTCGTTGGGCAGGCCTGTCAGCAGGGCCATGGCGTCCAGGGGCGGCTTGCCCTCGGCGAGCGCCTTCACGTACGCGGTCAGGTGGTCTTTGGTAAGGCGGTTGTTCTCGCCCAGCCAATGGACCAGCGCCCAGCTCATCAGGTAGTGCTTGGTCGAGTGCTCCAGGTTGGTGATCTCGTGAACCAGGAAATCCTGAGCGCCCGAGGTCGCGATTTTGGCCGCCGCGGGCAGGGCCAGATCCTTCTGCCAGCGGCGCAGCAGCGCCAGCTTCAGGGAGTCCTCCTGCCCCAGGACCAGCCGCCCGCCCTCGAGGCGCGAGACCTCGAAATACTGCGCGAGCCCCTCGTTGAGCCAGCGTGGGACGTGCTCCACCAGTTGTTTCTCAAAGAGAAAGTTGTCCAGGAAGCCGTGAAAGCCCTCGTGATAGAGCGTCTGGAACATCTCCTTGGTGACGTCGCGGAAGAGCACGTCCATCTGCCGGCCGATGGATCGAATCTCTTCCTGAACTTCCTTGATCTTGTTCTCCTCGCGCCCGATCGCCAAGAGCACCTGCTGCTCCTGCGCTTTGACCTGCTCCCAGGCCCGCTGTCCCGCCGGGGTGGTGCGCCCGTTCTTGAAGAGCTTGGCCTGCGCTTCGCGGACCTGCTGCTGGATCTCCATCCGCTGACGCTGGATGCCCGCGCGGATGCGGTCGAGTTCCGCATTCTGCCGGTCGAAGTGGTCCTTCAAGGCGCCGATCGCGCGCTTGTACGGCGCCACGTCACACCCGGCCCAGATCAGCTTGCGCGAAGGCATGTAGAAGGCGGGGTTCTGGATCTGATTGCCGATGGAGGCGTAGTACTCGGCCATCGAGTTCAGTATCACCACGCGGATCCGCTCGCCTTCGCCGCGGTCCGCGCCGAAGTGCTCCTTATAGGCTTCGTAGACCTTCCAGAGCGAAAGCGCGCAGCGCCGGTGGAAGTCTTCCTCGGTGTTTGACTCCAGGGTGAAGTGGGTGAACTCGGTCCGCCAAGCCTTGATCGTGATCCCTGGGCGGGTCGAGGGCCATTCGATGGGCTCCACGACGATCTGGCCGGCCTGGGCCTTGTCGCGGCGGTCCTCGCTCTTCACGCCTTCCAGGAACTTTCGCGCGGCATCGCGCTGCGCGTCGTCGAGCTTCTGGAGTTCGACGATCTCGGCCCGCGCGAAGGTCGTGCGCAGCAGCATGGTCTTGCTGACGTTGCGCCCGCTGGCGATTAGGTCAAGGACGACTTCGTCGGGGCTCTCCGAGACCAGCAGCCCTTCGTGCTTCTCGCCGTTCTTGAGCGTGACGACGTCCCGCAGTCCGGCGGCGTCTGCCGGGGCCTGCGCCGCGCCGCGTTCGAGCTTCTCGATTTCCTTGCGCGCGTACGTGACCGTGCCGAACTTCATCTTGAGCACGATCTTCTCGTCGGTTTCCTCGACGATTTCTCCTTCGACGACCGTGCCGTCCTTGAGCGTGACGGTATCCGCACAGAGCGCGCGCAGCGTCAGCAGCAGCGCGAGCAGCAACATGCGTCGCGGAACCGTGAACATGGGCCGACTCCCTCGCCTGATTGCAGCAACGGATATGAGTATGTTACAGGTTATTCCGGAGCGGGCGGGCGGGTCAAATGGGAATCCCGAAAATCCGCATCACCTGTGCAGGCGGATCCCTGGTTCAGGGGCTGTCCGACTTGTCGGGGATATCCTTGAAGATGTCCCTGTTCAGGTCCGCGGGATTGGAGGCCGGCGTGCGCGCTGGCGGCGCATCGGGCGGGGGGAAGGGCGAGGCGTGCACCCCTGACGCGGAAACCTGGGCGTCCTCGAAGATGTTCGAGCCGCCGCTGTCGGCGAGTTCGCTGTCCTGAATTTCCTTGAGCTTGCGGCGGTAGGCGCTGATTAGATCCTGCCGGGTCAGGATGGCCACGACTTTCTGGTGCCCGACCATGCCGCGCGGAGCGCGCATGGTGGTCGTGAACTTCGAGATCTTCTTTTCGCCATCCACGTCCTCCACCACGGGCAGCACGTTGATGTTGTATTGGGTGAAAAGCCCCAGGGCTTCTCCCAAATCGGTATCCAGGCGTACGGTGCGGACGTTGGTCGTGCCCAGGTCGCCCGCGACCACGAGGTTTCCGACGGCCTGCTCGTTCATGATCTGCCGAATGTCGCTCAGGGAGAAGATGCCGACCAGGTAGCCGTTCTCGTCCACGATCGGAAAGGTGGAGGCGGTGCAGTGCTTGATCCGCTCGAGCACCTTATTGAAGGGGAGGTCCGCGGGGATCAACTCGGGCCTCGCGCTGCCGGTGACCGCGTCGCGCACGCAGAGGTCTTCCAGCACGTTCACGAGGAAGTCGCCGCGGTGGGCCGGGGAGTGGGCCATGTCCTTCACCTGGGCTTCGTTGATGGTGAAGCTGGTGGTGAGCAGGTAGGTGGAGCAGCAGGTGATCATGAGCGGCACGGCTAGGCCGTAGGAGCCCGTCAGCTCCGAGACCATCACCAGGCTGGCGATGGGAGTCTTGGTGCAGCCGCAGAAGAGTCCGCCCATGGCCACCATGATCATCCCCGCGCCGGCTTCGGGGGTCAGGTTCAGCCACGTGGGCAGAAAATGGAGGCCTTGGATGCACTTCGCGTACGCGGCGCCGGTAATCGCGCCAATCAGCAGGGTGGGGAAGAGCAGCCCGCCGGAGCCGCCCGAACCGAGGGTCAGGCCCGTGGCCAGAATCTTGGCCAGGATGGCCACGCCCAGCACCGTCAGGGTCAGTTTCTTGTCGGCGAAGACGTCCATGAAGAAGGCGTGGCGGCTGGGATCGGGGGGGAGGTCCAACTGATCGTGCAACATGAAGCGCAGGAACGATTCCCCGCTGGACATGATCATGGCCGGCGAGATGTCGGCGAAGAGCAGCACGATGCTCGCCAGCGCGCCCAGCGCCATGCCGCCGCCGCCGGCCTTGGCCAGCGCGGGCAGCGGGAGCTTCGAAAACAGGCCGTGCTCGAAGAAGCGCATCGACTTCACGAAGACGAAGGCCACGACCGCGCAGAGCACCGAGATCAGCGCGTAGTGGAAAAACTCGCCCAGCATGTGCCCGTTGGCGCTGGGGTAGTGCAGGGCCTGCGGCACCTGGAAGATGGCGCTGTGGCCCAGAATGGCGGTGAAGACCGAGTACGCCGTGACCGAACTGATGACCCCAGGGATGATGACGTCGTGTTCGAAGTCGGGTTCGCGATACAGCATCTCCGCGGCGAAGAGCGCGCTGCCCAGCGGAGCGCGCAGCACGGCCCCCAATCCGCCCGCGCATCCGGCCAGCATCAGGATGCGCCGGTCGCGCGCCGAAAGTCCCAGTTTGGTCGACAGGAACGACCCGAACCCCGCCCCGATCTGGAGGATCGGCCCTTCCTTCCCCGCGCTGCCGCCGCAGCCGAGCGTGAAGATGGTGCACAGGCCCTTGATGAACGGCACCCGCGGGCGGATCTGACCCTGCCGGTGGTGAAAGGCGTCGATTACCGCGTCCGTGCCATGACCCTTGGCCTCGGGCGCAAAATACTGAGCGACCAGCGCGGCCAGGAAGAGGCCGATGCCCGGAACCAGCAGCATCGCCGCCAGCGTGACCAGCGAGCCGGGCTGCATGAAATACAGGCCCGACTCCCGATCCTTCAGCAGGTGTTCGACGAGGAAGTCGAGTCCGAACTCGAAGGCCACGCCGCCAAGGCCGGTCACGATCCCCACCAGGACGCAAAGCATCAACAGGCGAAGCCAGGATTCGATGTGGAAGAACTTGACGAAACCGTCGAAGTACGCCCTGACTCGTGTCATCGCGAAGCTTGCGCCGCCGTGGACCCTCGGCACTGCAGAGTATATCGTAAGGCCTGTGACGGAGGGTCAAGGACACGAGTAGATTATCAGGTTATTCCATCTTTTGCGCGGGAGCCTCGACCTTGACTCAAGCCGGCGGTATAAGTGGTCGAAAATGAGGGGGATCCAGCAGAGAGTACGCAAGTGCAGCACTGGGTGCAGGCTGACAAATGTTGTCATGGGTTTGACAGCCTTGGGTAACAAACGGAAGATTGTCACCATATAAATTCCTAACAAGGCACTTTGTTGAATGTATAAGCGTTGCTACTCCAATTGTTTGCACGATGTGAGCATTACTTGGGTCGGTTGGAATCTAGTTTGCTTTTAGCCAACGCAGAGATTGTGGGGCTAACAAAATCCGGCTTGCCCAGGGATCAAAGGAGAAGAGACCTCAAGACATCGACCGCTCGAGGGGCTGAGGACCCCGGACAGAGTCTTTAGCTTGTTACCATGTGGTAACGACCGAAGGGCGGCCCTGGGAAGCCGCTGGATCTACAACCGAAAGGAGAAGTGCAGATGAAGAATCGTGGCTTTACGTTGATCGAACTGATGATTGTGGTGGCGATCATCGCCATCATCGCGGCGATCGCGATTCCCAACCTCCTGCGCTCGCGCATGGCGGCCAACGAATCGGCGGCGATCGCGGCCTGTAAGACGTTCGCCGAGGCGGAAGACATCTACCGCCGCACGGACTACGACAGCGACGGCGTGCTCGAGTACGCGACCTCGATCCGCGGCGCCAACAGCTTGTACGAGCTGACGTCCGGGTCGGGCGACCTCACCCTGGTCGATGCGGCGTTCGCGCGCGCGGAAGGCAGCGCTCCGGGCGGAACGGGCACCAACTCGGCGACCGCGCCGAAGGCCGGTTACATCTTCAGCGTGCTCACCGGCCAGAGCGCCACCGCTCCTGGCGGCTCCAAGACCTACGTCGTCAACAGCAACATGACGATCGGTTACGGTCTGAGCGCCATCCCCAGCAGCTACGACAACAGCGGTCGTAACAGCTTCCAGATCAACAATACGGGCACGGTGTACCAGAAGGACAAGGGCCAGTCCACCGCGCACGAGACGGCCTACGGTCCGGACACCACGTGGGTTGTGTCTGAGTAAGTTTGCCTGAACGCTGTCGGGCAAGGGGAAGGGCGGCCATGGGGCCGCCCTTTCTTTTTCGCCTAAGGGTAGAGAGTGCTCGTGTTCAGCATCTGTTACAGAGGCAGGCCAATTTATGACATCGCCAGCGCAGGTTGAAGCGAAGCGGTCGATCGGCAGCCGGGCATTCACCCTGATCGAGTTGATGATCGTGGTCGCCATCATCGCCATCATCGCGGCCATCGCCATCCCCAACCTGATGCGTTCCCGCATGAGCGCCAACGAGACCGCCGCTATCGCCGCGTGCAAGGAGTACGCGAACGCGCAAGAGATCTATCATCGTACCGACTGGGACAGCGACGGGGTGCTGGAATACTCGTCTTCGATGCGCGGGGGCAACAGCCTCTACGAACTCACCTCCGGTTCGGGCGACCTCGTCCTGATCGATATCGCTTTCGCCAGGGCCGAAGGCAATCCGACCACGGCCACCTCGCCCAAGTCCGGCTACTGTTTCAGCATCCTTACCGGACAGGGTTCCAACGCCCCGGGCGGCTCCAAGACCTACATCGAAAACAGCAACATGATCGTCGGTTACGGGCTCAGCGCCGTGCCCTACCAGTACGACCAGACCGGGCGCAACACGTTCCAGATCAACAGTTCAGGCACCGTCTATCAGCAGGACCGCGGCAACAGCAACACGACCCACGTGACCGCCTACGACCCCGACACCACCTGGGTCGTCTCCGAATAGGCGGCCCTGCGCGGTTGCGCCTCGATCTCCAAGGTATTGCTGAACCGTAACGGCTACGCCGCGCCTGGCGCGTCGCGCCGCAATTGCCCGCATGCCGCCGCCACCCCGCGGCCCTTCGAATACCGGATCGTCGTCGGCACGCCGGCCTGCTCCAGCAGCGCCTTGAAGCGTTCCTGGCGCTCCAGCGGCGGGCGTTCGTAGGGCGTCTCCGAGACCGGGTTAAAGGGGATCAGGTTCGCCTTGCAGGGGAGATCCTGGAGCAGTCCGCCGAGGTCGCGGGCCTGCGCCTCGCTGTCGTTGACGCCGGCCAGCAGCACGTACTCGAACGTGACGATGCGCCGGGCCTTGCGGCTGAACTCCCGCACCGCCGGCATCACCTCGCGGATCGGGTAGCGCCGCGAAACCGGGATCAGCCGCGCGCGCGTTTCCTCGTCGGGGGCGTGCAGGGAGACGGCCAGTTCGAGCTGCAGCTTCTCGTCCGCCAGGCGCAGAATACCCGGCACGATGCCCACCGTTGAAATCGTGATCCGCCGCGCGCCGATTCCGCAACCCTTGGGCGGCGGCGCATTCAGCACGCGGATCGCTTTGAGCACCTCGTCGTAGTTGTGCAACGGTTCGCCCATGCCCATGAACACGACGTGGCTGGAATGTTCGCCGGAGCGCCCCCACATCTGAAGGTACTGCTCCAGGATCTCGTGCGCCTCCAGATCCCGCCCGAATCCGCTCAGGCCCGTGGCGCAGAAGACACAGCCCATCGCGCAGCCGACCTGGCTGGAGAGGCAACTCGTCAGGCGCCCCGGCACGTGGATCTGGACCGACTCCACGCGCGCCCCGTCGCGCGCCTGCCAGAGCCACTTTCGCGCGTCATCGCCGGCTTGTTCGGCCACCTGCGCCAGCTCATAGAGCGGCATGTGCTCGGCCAGGCGCTTGCGCAGCGTCTTGGAGAGGTTCGTCACCTGCTCGTAGGAGGCGATGCCCTTGCGGAAGAGGAATTCGCGAAGCTGGGTCGCTCGAAAGGCCGGCTCGCCCAGTTCCTTGAACAGGGCCGCAGTCTCCTCCTCGCTCTGCGCGCTGGCTGGAGGCCTGGACGACGGGGCCGGTATGCCGATGCTCATGCGTACAGTCTACGCGCTGGTCCGGGGCGAGTCCAAGCATGGGCCGTCTGCGCGTACAGTTCATGGCGCGCGCGGCCCCAGGCGCTCCAGGACCTCCCGGGCGAATTCACCCAGCCGCGGATCGGAGCGCAGGCGTTCGGCCTCCGCGCGCGCCTTGCCGGCCGCTCCCGAGTTCACCCAGGCTTGCAGCCGGTTGTGGAGCAGCTCCGGATGCTCGGGCGCCATCTCGAGGCCCCGTTCAAGCAGGACCAGCCCCTCCGCGAGCTGTCCGGCCTCGAGGAGCTTCGCGGAGAGGAAGCGTAGCGCATAGAGCGTGGCGCCGCGCTCGGAGAGCCGTTCCGGGCGCCCGTCCACGATGCCGCGCAGGATTTTCTTGGCGCGCCCGCGGTCCCCGTATTCCCACTCGAGGGTGGCGTGCTCGTTGAGGTAGTGCAGGGGGAAGATCAGGCGTTCGTGGTCGTCGCAGCCTTGGGCCAGGCGGTGGTTTTCGAGCGAAGTGAGGAGCATCGTGCGCCGGCGCGCGGGGTCTGGCTCGTCGGCGGAGGCATGAAACAGGTAGCTTGCCAGGTAGGCGTGCCCGAAGGCCGAGGCCGGCTGCCGTTCGATCGCATTCAGGTAGACGCTCGTCTCGTGCCGCCAGGTGAAGCTCTGCGGAATCGCCAACGCCAGCAGCGCGGCGCTCAGGAGCGCGGCGGCGGGCAGCACGCGCGCGACGCCCGCGCGCGCGAGGAGCAGGCTCAGCGCTTCGGCCAGGAGCATCCCGAATGCCGGCAGAGCCATGTAGAGATAACGGTCCTGGAGCACGAAGGCCGTCGAAACGAACGGATTGATCAGCGGCGCGACGGAAGCGCAGATCCAGAGCAGGTAGAAGATCTGCCGCGCCCAGGGCACGCCCAGGCGGCGCAGGCCCCAGGCGGCGGCGGCCGTGCCCGCGGTCCCGGCGACGAGCACCTCCAGGTGCGGCCCGTGCGGCGAGACGTGATAAAAGGTGCTCAACTCGACCGGCCAGAGCAGGAGCCCGAAGTAGCGGTAGACCAGTTCCAGGCAGGTCAGCAGCCGCCCGAATGCCCCCTCGCCCGGCGCCGGCAGCGAGACGTCCTGATTGGCGTTCAGGTGGCTCCACGCGCTTAACAGGCAAGGCGCGGCCAGGACGGCGGCCCGGACGAGGCGGGGCTTCCAGCCGGATTCGCGGCGCAGGCACACGTCGTACCCGATCAGCACGAACCACCACGAGATGCCGATGACCTTGCTGAGCTGGGAGAGCAGTAACAGCGCCAACACCGCGGCCGTACGCGGCCACGCCGGCGCCGCGGCCTTGTCCTTCGCGTACACGTACAGCGCGCAAAGCCCGAAGAGGGCCGGCAGGAGGTTGTTCCGTTCGATGATCCAGCAGGTGCTCTCGCAGACCGTGGGATGGAAAAGAAAGGCCGCGGCGGCGGTCAACGCGAGGCCCGGGCGCTCCAGCAGCCGCCGCGCGAGCAGAAAGACGAGCCACCCGTTGAGCCCGTGATACAGCCCGCTCATCAGACGGAAGCCCCAGGGCGTGAAATCCGCGGCGGCCGGTGGGCTCGAAAGGCCGCGCCCGAAGAGCGCGTGGTCGAACGCGAGGGAGAGAAACGAGAGCGGAGCCCAGTGCCCGGATTCAAGACCCGGCCCGGGCGTCTGGCTGAAGGGCAGGCCCAATTGCGCAAAGAAATACGAGAAGCCATGAACGATCAGCGGGTTGTCGCGCGTGCCCCAGTTGTCGTCGTAGGCCAGCAACAGGGGCGCGTCGAGAGCGCCGAGGGAGGGCGCCATACCGGCAAGCAGGAACAGCAGGAAGACGAGGCCGCGGCGGCGCGCCAGGAGCGCAATGAGCGAGGCGTCGTCCAGGGCGTACACGGCATCCCGGGCCTGGGGCATGCGCCCATGCTACCACGGCGCTGACCCTCGTCCCGCGTTCAACGCCTGGCGGGGTCGGGATCGAGCTGCATCAGCGGGGCCAGCGGATAGATGGTATTGGGATCCAGCCGGTTCAGGACCTCATGGATCAACTGGTGCTCGGTCCGGGCGCGGTCGTAATCGGCGCGTTCGACCTTGCGATTGATGTTCGGGAAGACCACGTTCTGGTCCGGCCCGGCGTCGGGATGTTCGGGCATCAGCTTCTTGATGAACGGATTGGGGTCCTCGGCTTCAAGGATCTCGCCGGCCTCCCCGATCTGAACCAGTTTGCGGCGATATGGGTTCAGCGCGCCTTGTTCGTCGCGGAGACGGAAGGCGTTATCGTAATTCTGTTGCGCGATCTGCATCTTGCGCCGCAGGCCTTCCAGCACCTTGGACAACGCCTGCACCAGCGCCTGCCGGTCTTTCTCGGCCGCACCCAAGGTCAAGGTCGTGCGCCCGGGCGTGGCTTCCACTTTGATGCCTAGCGCGCGGAGGTGCGATTCTCCGAGCGGCAGGTCCGCGGCGATGGCCAGGGATTCGGCGCGCGTGGCAGGAGCGGTGCTCGGGGTTGAAACCGTGCGCGGCGTGTCGTTGGGCTCCAGCAGCGCCGCTTCCAGCGCGCTGAGCATGCGCTGGGCCGCCATGGCTTCGCCCAGCGCGCGGGCTTGCCCCTCGACATCCAGCGCCGGGTATTCCAGGTGTCCCGTGCGCAGGCGCGGAGCGCCGCCTTCTCCGGGCGCGAGGAAGGACCCTGCCGGCTGGGCCGACGCGAATAGCACCCCGTTACCGCGCGGCCGGTCGAGCCGCGCGAGCGACATCCGCCCCAGCTTCCGGGGCTCGGAACCCTGGGCATAAGCCGTCACGACGCCATCTTCGTCGATCTTTACGCGCTCGGTCTCGGGCGCGGCCGGCGCGAGATTGGGCGCCAGCGGCCCTTCGGCCGACGCCAGGTAACCGTCATCGCGCAGGAACAGACGTCCCCCGCGCACGTAGCCGACCTCGCCTGCCTTGAGCCCCAAAGGAACCTGCTCGCGATCCAGAATGATCGGCAGGAAATACTCCGCACGGCCTCCGGGCGAAGGCAAGGCGACGTCGAGCGGGTGGCCCGTGTACGCCAGACGCCCGCCCATCCAGGTTTGAGGTTGATCGGGGGGCGCCGCGGAGAGCAGCGCTCCGGCGCGCCGCGAACCCTCCAGGGCGATCCGCACCGCCTGCGCCGCTTTGAAGCGCTCGGAGAGCGCGTCATGAAGCTGCGCGGAAAAGGCCGGCTTGGCGCCGGGCTTCAGGGAGCGCTTGAAGGTCCGCACGCCAGCGGCCGCGCCGTTCTGCGGCGCGAAGCCCAGGCTCCCGGCCAATTCACTCAGGCGTTCGAAGGACGGGTCCGAGGCATCCAGCGAGAGGCTTACTACCAGATCGCCGTCGGTCAGCGCCAACACGCGCGCCGATGCGGGCGTGCCGAGATTCGCGAGCGCCGACCAAAATCGCGCCCCCGAGGCCAGATCCTCAGGACCGAAAGGCGATCGGCGCAACGGCGAGGCCGGTGTCCCGGCCGCGTCCGAGGCGCCTGGAGTCTGATTGCTGGTGGCGGGAGACTGCTCGGCATGCTTGCGATCGCACGCGCTGACTAGCAGCGTCAGGGCCAGAATCGCAACCCATCCCCTGCGTGAGTCCATAAGCCGTTGTGTCATTGGGGGTTGTGCTGAATGGTTGGCGCTGCACGGAGCAATGCCCATAGCGTTCTTAGCGCATCTTTCCAAATTTGGCAATCTCCACTGGTTGGAGAAACCGCCAGAAATCCATATCGAGCGCATTTTTTCCTAAACTCGATTGTCAAATCTGACGACTTAGGATTATATTAAGACTTTTAGGTGATTGGTCGTACAAAGAAAGAACAGAGTTCAAGGCTTGACGAGGCTTGAGACGTAAAAGAAACCCTAAGTGAAACGCCGTTCAGGGCACATGTGAAGTCTGCATCAAGGGCGCCAGGGAGAGGTCGACCATGAACTACACCCCGAAGCAACTTCAGATTCTTCGGTTGATTTACGACTACCAGAACACGCATGGCTACTCGCCTACCTACGCGGAGTTGGCCAAGGATCTTGGCGTGTCCACGATCACGGTCTTCGAGCACCTGGAAGCCCTTGAGCGCAAGAACGCGATCCGCCGCCGGCGCCATGAGGCGCGCAGCGTCGAGATCATCGAGCCGAATTTCCTCCGCGAGCAGGCCACCAAGAAGGCGTTGCCGCTGGCCGGGACCATCGCAGCCGGCCGCCCGCTGGAAGCCGTGGAGTCGGCCGAGGAGGTTCCCATCGGCGAACTCTTTGGCGGCGGGTCCAACATGTTCGTCCTGAAGGTCAAGGGCGACTCGATGGTGGAAGACCACATCGTCGACGGCGACCTGATTATCGTCGAGGGGCGCGATTCGGCCCAGGACGGCGAGATCGTCGTAGCGCTCCTCGAGGACGGCTCGGCGACCCTCAAGCGCATCTTCCGCGAGAACGGGCGCGTCCGCCTGCAACCGTCCAACCAGAGCATGGCGCCAATCTACGCCAATACGGTTCGCATTCGCGGGGTCTACCGCGGGCTCGTGCGCAAGAACTGACGGTCGCCGCAACTCCGCTTCGTAATCTGGACATGAGGCTGCGCTCAAGTGAAGCGGCGGCCTCATGGTCTTTTCACGTTTCACGTTTCGCGTTTCAAGCTATACGCTCCTGCTGCGGCCCCTGGAGTGCCCGCATGGCCTTCCGCAACTTGCGCGAATTCCTGCGCGCGATCGATGAACGCGGCGAGTTGTTGCGCGTCAAGGAACCCGTCTCGCCGATCCTCGAGATCACCGAGTGGGCCGACCGGACCGTTAAGGCCGGCGGCAAGGCGTTGCTCTTCGAAAAGGTCGAAGGTTCGCCCATGCCGGTGGCGATCAACCTCTTCGGCACCCCCGCGCGCGCGGCCCTGGCGCTGGGCTGCACGGACTTCGACGAGATCGCCGCCGAGATCGACGCGCTGCTGCACCAGCGCCCGCCGGAGTCGCTCGTCGAGAAGCTCAAGATGCTCCCGCTCTTGGCGAAGCTCGCCAACTTCCCGCCCAAGAAGGTCCGCGGCGGGCCGTGCCAGGAGGTCGTTTACGAGGGCGAGAAGGTCGATCTGGGCATGCTCCCGGCCCTCAAGTGCTGGCCGCAGGACGGCGGGCGGTATCTCACGCTCACCAACGTCTTCACGCGCGACCCCAAGGGCCTGCCCAACTGCGGGATGTACCGCATCCAGCTCTTCGACCGGAACACCGCCGCGATGCACTGGCACCTGCATCACGACGGCGCGCGGCACTTTCGCGAGTGGGAAAAGAAGGGCGAGCGCATGCCGGTGGCCGTGGCCATCGGCGGGGATCCGGCCGTCGTCTACGCCGCCACCGCGCCGCTCCCGCCGGGCATCGACGAGATGATGCTCGCCGGCTTCCTCCGCAAAGCGCCCGTCGAGATGACGCCGTGCGTCTCGCAGCCCGACCTGCACGTGCCGGCCGAGGCTGAAATCGTCGTCGAAGGCTATTTGCAGCCGGGCGAACGCCGGCGCGAAGGGCCCTTTGGCGACCACACGGGCTTTTATTCGCTCGCCGACGACTATCCGGTCTTCCACGTCACCGCGATCACGCACCGTAAGGATCCGATCTATCAGACCATCGTGGTCGGCGCGCCGCCTATGGAAGACACGTACCTCGGGAAGGCCACTGAGCGGATCTTCCTGCCCTTCCTGAAGCTCACGCTCCCCGAGATCGCCGATTACAACCTTCCTGAGTTCGGCGTCTTCCATAACTGCGCCTTTATCGCCATCAAGAAGCAGTACCCGCAGCACGCGCGGAAGGTGATGCACGCGATCTGGGGCCTGGGCCAGATCATGTTCACGAAGATGATCGTGATCGTGGACGAGCACGTGAACGTGCAGAGCCAGGACGAGGTGCTCTTTCACGTCGGCGCCAACTGCGATTTCAGCCGCGACGTGGAGATCGTCAAGGGCCCGACGGATATCCTCGACCACGCCAGCCAGCACTACGGCTGGACGGGGAAGATGGGCATCGACGCGACGAAGAAGTGGCCCGACGAAGGCTTCACGCGCGAGTGGCCGGACTTCATCGTGATGGACCCGGCGGTGAAGGCGAAGGTGGCCGAGCAGATGGCGAGGCTGGGCGCAAAACCTCGGAGTGCGTCCTAAAACGTCTTGCGGCCGTCTTGGGGCGGTGAAAGAGACCGTACCGCGGTCGATATTCGCGCCGATCCAGACCGCCGGCAACGTTTCAGTCCAAGCCGCCCGCCAAGTCTCTTGGGGAGGAGGAGCGGCCGGGCTTCTATCCAGGCCTTTACGTCTCGTACTTCGCCGCTACAACGAATGAGGGCATGGGGCGAAGGAGATTCGGCGTGGCCAAGAACGTCGTCGTCGGCGCGCATCCGTGGGTTTACGCGGCGCGGCGCCCTCAACGCGACATCTATCCGATTCTCGGCGAGATCTTCGCGGACATGAGCGCCTCCGGGCTGGACGGCATTGAACTCATGGATTCGGCCCTCGTTCCCGATGGCGCCGTGGAGCGCATCGGCGAGCTGTCGCGGGAGCACGGCCTGCCGGTCATTGGGACCTCCTTCGGCGCGTGCATGTGGGATCGCGCGAAGCACGCCGAAATTCGCGATTACGCCAAAGGCGTCGTCGCGCGTTTGGCGCAACTCGGCGGACGCACCCTCGGCGTCTCGGTAGGCGCGGCGCCGAAGCGCAAGACGCCCGAGCAACTGGACGCCCAAGCCGACCTGTTGCGTGAGGTTGTCGCCCTGTGCGAAGCGCATCGCGTGGTTCTCAACCTGCACAACCATACGTATGAAGTGCAGGACGGTCTGTACGACCTGCGCGGCACGTTGGACCGCGTTCCCGAAGCCAAACTGGGCCCGGACCTGAACTGGCTGCTCCGCGCGGGCGTCGATCCCGTGAAATTCCTTCACGAATTTCGCGAACGCATCGTATTCCTCCATCTGCGGGACCAGCACGCCGGGGGCCGATGGTCCGAAGCGCTCGGCGAGGGCGACATGGATTACCGCGCCATCTCGCGGGCGTTGCGCGAGATATCCTTCGCCGGCGACGTGATTATCGAGCTGGCTCATGAACGCGACTTCGAGCCGACACGGCCGATCGGCGAGAGCCTGAAGCGCAGCCGCGCCTTCGTGAAAGAGGTATTGGGATATTGAGACCGTACAGGGAATGAACATCGAGTGCGGCCCACGCTGCACGGAGGACATCCGAGCGGCGAGCATGCCATTCGAGCACGCGAAGGCCTTCGGGCTTCCATACGCCTTTCGCACGGGCCGCTCGCGGCGGCGCCGGGGCAACGGCGTGGCCGGCGCTCTCAGCCTCGCTTTCGGCGCCTCCTCGCCGTGATGAGTTTGGGGCCGAGCCAGAGGGCGAAGCCGGTAATCACCAGCGCCGTCAATCCGAGCGCGACCAAGTCGACGGTCATGCGGCCCCAAGCCCCGAACGACTTGCCGCTGTGGAGTTTCTTGAGCAGGCCGCCTCCGAAGTGATTGATGCCGATGCCCGTGAACGCAATGAGGAGAATGAACGGGGAAAGCACGACGCCCAAGTAAAGGTGAACTCTTCGGAGTTTCGCCACGGTGCGCGGCAGATAGGCGCCTGCCGGCGCGGGACGCGGGGCGACGGCGCGCTCCACCGAGTCGCCGGCGGGAAGCTTTGCGATGGCACGTGACATCGAATCTCCTTTCCGTTTGGCTCAGCCAGGGCGGCGAACGAGAGGCCGTTGAGCGAACGCGGCGGCGCCCGGCCGCAAAATACATTTTGCCGCAGCCGGTCGGTGAGCTGCCGCTTACGGCGATTCTCGCCCCGTTCAAGGCGGTCCTCAAGAAAAAATCGTGGGGGCTCGACTCCATACATGGGCATGGACCGTGGGCAGTGCGCGGGAGACGAGCGAGGATAGGTCCCAAGGCGGGCGAGGTTGCCGAGCAGGCGGGGGAGAACCTCCAGACAATCCACCACGGCGAGCGCCGAAGACGCCATCCCGTGCGCCACGCGCTTGGGGAGCCGATGGCTTTCGCGTATAATCCTTCCATGCCCGATGCCGCCCTCGCCAGCCCCAAACCAGCCCTCCTCATTAACGCCGGCGGCAAATCCCCCGCTGAGGTGCGCGAGATGTTCGCGCGCGTGGCGCGGCGCTACGACTTCCTGAACCACCTGCTCTCCCTGGGACTCGATTTCACCTGGCGCCGGCGCCTGGCGGCCGAACTCGACGGGCTGGGGAGGGCGACTGGCTCGCCGACGTCTGCACCGGCACCGGCGACGTGGCCTTCGCCGCGCGCAGGCGCGTTCCCGCGCTGAAGGTCCTGGCGCTCGACTTCACCCCCGAGATGGTCGCGTACGGGCCGAAGAAAGCCGCGCGAAAGAAGGCCGGCGGAATCGCCTTTGGGATCGGCGACGCGCTGCATCTGCCGCTGGCCGACGGCGCGGCGGCGGCGTCCAGCGTCGCCTTCGGGATCCGGAACGTGGGGAGCCTCGATGCCGGCCTGCGCGAACTCACCCGCGTTGTGCGCCCCGGCGGGAAGGTGCTGGTCCTGGAGTTCACCAAGCCCCGCGGCCTGCTATTCGGACCGCTCTACATGTTCTATCTGAAGCGCATCCTGCCCCTCGTCGCGCGCCTGATCGCCTGGGCCGCCGGCGACGCCTACCGCTATCTGCCCAGCTCGATCCAGGCGTTCGCGGGGCCGGATGAAATGAAGCTTAAGATGGAGCAGATTGGTTTGGCCGATGTGCGCGCGGTGTCGCTGACGTTTGGGACGGTGCATCTGTACGTGGGAAAAAACGTAACACGTAACACGTAATAACTGTTTCAAGTCCTTGGCCTGGAAGGCAGGAGTTTACGTTTTACGTCTCACTCCCCCGCCGTCTTCCGAATCCGCTCCAACGGAAAGAACCGCCCCGGACAGACCGTGCTCCCGCCTTCGCGAATCCCGCCGTGGCCGTAGATGCGCGAGGGCGGAATGCCGAACTTCGCGCAGAGGCGTTTGCAGAGGTCCGCGACGGCCTGGACCTGCGCCTCGCTGGGCTCGCGGAGCTCGAAGTTGCCCACGAGGCAGATCCCGATGCCGCGCTCGTTGAACTCGCTGGAGTGCGCGTGCGCGCCGGCTTCCTGGCGCCGCCAGCGCGGCCCGGCCTCGACCTCCCCATCGGCCGTATCCGTCCCGTTCCCGATTACGAAGTGATACCCGAGGCTCCGCCAGCCGCGTTCTTGCCGGTGGTAGGCGTCGAAACTCGCCGCGCTTCCTCGCAGCGTGGCCGAGTGATGCAGCACAATCGCCGTCCAGACCCGCACCGGCGCGCCGGAGTCGGCGGCCAGGGCTTCTTCGGTGAGCGGGGGCGTCTGGGCGGGCATGGACTGCGCGCCGGCCTCGTGCTGCGGATTCGGGATCCGGGCCGCCGGCAAGTCGGGATTAAGCGGCGCGGCATTGCCGGTGGCCGAGATGAAGAGCGTCGTCGTCAGGAAGAGCCCGCCCAGGATCAGCAGGGCGCGGCGGAGTGCGCGGCTGGGGGAGGGGTTCGAGCGGAAGATGAACTCCCCGACGCGCCGGCGCCGGTAGGGCGAGCGCCCGGAAAGGCGCGCCCACCCGTTTCCGAGGCCGTTGAGGAACTCGCGTAGGACGCCGTTGCGCATGCGCCGTGGAACTCGCCGTGGATCCGGTGGGAAGCCTGCCCTGCGAGCCGAACCTTCCTGGTCCAGGTATCGGCCGGGCGGCTTGAGAGCTTCAGGCCCGCTTGCACTTTCCTCCGAAATGGATTGACTTGGCCAGGAAGGCCGGAGACGCGATTCGAATTGGTGTACGTACCGTGTAGTCGGATGAACTGGCGGCTGCATTGAAAGATCCGGGTGAACCATGCCGGTGGAATGGACGGAGACGGCCGTATACGCGACGGGTCTGCTTGGCGCGATGCTGGCGGCCGTCGTGAGCGCCGGGGAGCTCGCCGTGCCCCAGGGCGCCGGGGAAGGCTGGGCGAGAAGGCACGCAGGCTTCAACGCGCGGGCCAGGGAAGGCAACGCCGACTTGGTTTTTCTCGGTGACTCGTGGGTCGAGGGCTGGGAGACGGCGGGAAAGGAAGCGTGGGCGCGATTTTACGGCGACCGGCAGGCGGTCAACTTTGGCATCGCGGGCGACGGCGCGGAGCGTATCCTCTGGCGCGTGGAGCACGGCAACTTCGAGGGCCTTGCGCCCAAGCTGGTCGTGCTGATGTGCGACAACGACGACGAGACGAGTACGCCTGAACAGCTCGCCGAGGGCGTCAAGCCCCTGGTTGGCAAGCTGCGCGCACGGCTGCCGAAGGCCAAAGTCCTGCTGCTGGGGCTGCTGCCCAGCGGAGCGAATCCTGAGGATCCCAAGCGGCAGAGCCTTGCCCAGGCCAACCAACGGCTGGCGCAGTTCGCGGACGACAAACAGGTTTTCTTTCTCGACCTGGGCCCCCGGCTCCTGGACCTCGAAGGCCGGCGGCCGCCCGAATTCTGGGCCGACGAAAAGCGCCTGACGCCTCGGGGTTACGAAATCTGCGCCGAGTGGCTCGACCAACGCGTGACCACGCTGATGGGCGCGCTGGAGAACCCGCTGCTCCCCGCGCCGCTCGATCCGCCCGGGTGGAACGGGGCCTGGCTGAAGCGCCACGAGAGCTTCAACGAACGCGCCAGGCAGGGCGGGGTGGACCTGATCTTCATCGGCGACTCGATCACCAACGGCTGGATTAACGAGGGCAAGCGGGTCTGGGAGACCTACTACGGCAAGCGCAACGCCGTGAACCTGGGCATCAGCACCGATCGCATCCAGAATGTCCTCTGGCGTCTGGACCACGGGAACGTCGACGGCATTTCGCCCAAGCTGGCCGTGGTGATGATCGGCACCAACAACTCCAGCCGCAGCAAGCCGGAGCTGATTCCCGCGGGGATCAAGGCCGTCGTGGAACGGCTGCGCGCCAAGCTGCCGCAGACGAAGATTCTGCTGCTGGCGATCTTTCCGCGCGGGGCCGACAGCCAGGACCGCTGGCGCTTGGTCAACGACAAGGTCAACGCCGAGATCGCCCAGTTCGCGGACGACGAGCGGGTCTATTTTCTCGACATCGGCCCCAAGCTCCTTGCGCCCGACGGCACGGCGAGCAAGGACATACTGCGCGATCTGCTGCATCTCTCGGAAAAGGGCTACGAGATCTGGGCGGCCTCGATTGAACCGCTGGTGGCCAAGCTGATGGGCGAGCGGTAAGTACCGCGCCGCTGAAGTATCTGGCCCAATACGCCGGGCCCCAAGGCCCGGCGCGGTAGGTCGGGAACATCTGCGGCGCGGTACGAAGCGCGGTCAGGGCTTGGGCGGCACGTCCAACCACTCCCCTTTGAATCCCGCGCCGGGCGATTCCACTGCGTTTCCGCCGAACTCCAGGTTCTCGACGCGCGAGAAGACGAACCCGTATCCGGCTTCCGGCGCCTCCGATTTCTCGGTGTTAAGGTTGACGAGCCGGTTGCGCAGGATCTTCAGGCCGCGCACGCCCTGCGCGTACAGGGCCGCGACGCGGCAATTCTCGAACAGGTTATCCACGATTTCGGTGCTTTCGTGCCATGCCGCGGTCGCGCTGACGTTGATCGAACCGATGTTTCGGTAGGCCACGCCGTGGGCTGTCCCGTAGATCATGGTGTCGCGAAAGACATTCTCGCGGATCCGGATGTCCCGGCCCATGGTGGCCTCTTTCCAGAAGATGCCGGGGGCCATCAGGACGCCATGCCCCGCGACCTGTTCGAGCGTATTGTGCTCCATGAGGGCCTTCGTGGTGCTCAACAGGACGCCGCGCGCCCACGTATTGCGGAAGCGATTGTCGCGGATCGTCGAGCCGCTGCAGACGTTGCCCTCGTAGGCGACCAGCGTGGGGCTCTTGAAGTCGAAATCCAGGGGCGCTTCAAAGACGACTTCGACTAGTTTGAGCTTCTGCCCCGCTTCGAATTTCTTGCCCTTTTCGCGCCCGCACAGGCCGATGAACTGCCGCTCGTCGAAGGCCCACTCTTTCATGGTCATCGACTTGACCTTGCGCGTGCCATGGGGCTTGAGCGTTTCGCCTTCGTAGAGCGTCAGTTCGTAGCCGGGTTGGTCCAGGTCGAGTCCGTGCGTCGTGCCGCCGCTCATCAAGAGGGTGTCGGGCGCCGGCCGCGCGTAGACGTCCGAATAGAACCCGTGAATGTTGACGAAGTCGTCGCACACGCCGTCCATCAGGCATTCCTCGATTTGGATGCCCCTGGCCATGCGGCAGGCGTGGATGCCGTCGGCGGTCGCGCAGACCAATCGCGAGGTGCCGGGCCTCCGCAACAGGCGCACGCGCCGGAAGGTCAGTCCGCCTTCGCCCTGGTCGCAGAAGAAGGTGAAGCCGGCGACCGCGTAGTAGGTGACGTCCTGGATGGTCACGTTCTCGGAGCCGCGGATCGCGATCCCGCCGCCTCGGCGATAGCAGAGCGCGACCAGATCGCCGACGCCGACGCCGAAGCCCTGCGCCAGGGTCCGGTTGTAATGCCCGCCGACTTTCACGCGGTAGGTACGCTCGCCGATCTTGTTGCCCCAGAAAGCGAACGCACGGCAATGCCAAGCGCCCGGCTTCACGTTCCGAGTCTTCGGATCGAAGAACATGGCGTTGATGTGCGGCTCCACGTCGGGAATCTCGGCATTGCGCTTCGCGAACGCGGGCGTGACGCGCTCGAAGCCTTCCTCGATTTCGACGTCGACGCGCCCTTCGTCCGGATGGAGGGCCACGATCTTCCCCTGCGTGAAAGGCAGGCCGTCCCAGTCGAAGACCAGGTTCTTGAGCGTGACGTTCCGGCATTTCCAAAGTTCGATCGACGAGGCGCTGTCCTCGAACCAGATCGTGGAGCCGGCGCCGTCGAGAGTGAAATCTTCCACGTGCTGGAAGAGCAGGTACGAGCTGCCGTCTTTCCTTTCGTTTTGCCAGAGCGAATTGAAGCGGTAGTTGCCTTTTTCCATCACGAATTCCTTCTGGCCCGCCTTGATGGCCGCCATGAGGTCCGCGCGCAGTTTGAGGCCGGCCTCGCGTTGCCTTTCCTTCTCGGCCTCGTCCCAAGCCAGGATCTCCGGCGGATACGCGCCCTTGCCGTGTTCGAGGGACTTGAGGTACTCGGTCCACGCCGCTTCGACTTTGGCTGATGGGCCGGGCCGCTCCCGCGCCGCGGCGTCGCCGGCCGACTCGATGACGTTGTCTTCCTGGAGCACGTTCGCACAGGCGGAGGTGGCGATCGGCTGATTGATGTCCAGGCCGCCCTCGGGCGCTTCGGCGCGCCGCTGGTTGACCTGGAGCAGACGGTTGCGTTCGATCTTCAGCCCGTCCACGCCCTGCGCGGCAATGCCGGCATACCAACTCCGTTCGATCTGGTTGTCGCGGATCACGATATTCCGATTGAGCGGACGTTCGATCCGCCCCTCGGGGCAGACCAGGATCGGCACCCCGTGCAGCGGGCTCGCCTCCGAGGCGCTGATGTCAAACAGCCGGTTTTTCTCGATCAGGATGTCCTTTGCGAAGGTCCCGATCATCCACGCGGTGGACGGGCCGATGTTGATCCTGCAGGTCTTCTCGAAGGTATTGCCGCGGATCACGCCGCCATCGCCGGTCACGTACAGCGAGCGCGCCCAACCGGAGTGAAAGAAGCAGTTCTCGATGCGGAAGTTCTTCGCCGCGGGCACGTCGTCCCACAGGATCATGTCCAGCGGCTCGAGCCTGAGCTTTTCCGAGAGGGTGATCTTGACGAAGCGAGTCGGCCCCCATGCGAAGCGGTTTCGGGCCTTCTCCTTTTCGGCCAGCCCTTCCTCTTCGTAGGCTTCCGTCTTTTCAATCTTCGCCGTACCCCGCGGCTCCAGGGTGCCGAGGGCGTAGATCGAGACCGTCGCGCCGGCTTTGATCCACAGCGGCACCGAGGCGCTGCGGTTGGCCATCACGTGCTCGGTTTCGGAGAGCGATTTGACGATGAGCGGATTGAACGACTGGATTGGGATCGAGTCGTCCATGCTGCCTTCGAAGATCGAATCTCGCACGGTGAAGCCGTCGCCGGCCTGCATGGTGAAGAGGCCGGCGCTGTTGTTGCAGGTCAGCCGCCGCGTATTGGGGCGCCGGCGCAGTTCGAGGCCCTCGTAGACCGAGCCCTTGCCGCCCACGCAGCCCGAGTACACGTCGACGATCGAATCCAGACCTGCCGCGTAGATCTTCACGTTCTGGAACTTCATCCCGCCGCAGGCGAACAGGTTGAGGACCGCGCCGCCCCAGCGCGGCGTGAGCGAGATGGCATCGCCGACCGCGAGGCCCGACTTCGCCGGCGGCCAGTACCTTACGACGAGGCCGGACTCGTAGAGTCCGTTTCCGAGCGGCTCCACGGGCGTGTTGTCCGCGTGCCCGGCGACCCAGTCCCGCTTGATCGCGCGGCTTTTCTCGATCTCGGGATAGAAGGCGTGGAATCGAAGCAGGCCCTTGTTGTTCTCGAAGGCCTTGATCGATTCCTCGAATCCCGGGTCGCAGGTGAAGCGGATCCGCTTCTGCTCCTCGTCGATCGCCACCACGCGGCCTTGCGCGAACGGGAGCGGATCGTAGTCGAAGCTCAGGTCCTTGACCGTTACGTTCCGGCACTTGGAGAAGCGCAACACGTTGGCGGCGCCCGAATCCAGCCACAAGGTCGCGCCGTTGCCTTTCAGCGTGAAGCCGTCCAGATCCTGCAAGTTCAAGTAGCACGGCTTTCCGCCGCCCTTGTGCGGGGGCAGCGTAAGGCGGTAATCGCCCTTGGGGATCGAGAAAGATTTCTTGCCCGTCTTGAGCGCCTCGTACAGGTCCGCGACGAGCTTCGTGCCGGCCTCGCGCTGCGCTTGTTTAAGCTCGGGCGTCCAGGCGGCGATCTCGGGGGGATAGGCCGAGTACCGTTCGTCGGAGGGCAAGAATGAGAGGTACATCCCGTGATGCTTCACCAGCGTCACGCCGAGTTTTTCGCGCCCGGACTTGCCTCCGGCCTCCCACTCGATCGTGGTGGCGAAGGCGCCTTCCCCGAACCCGTCCGGGAGCTTCGTCGCGCCGCGGAGGCTCGCGCGCCCGCCGGCGAACGCCAGGACCGGCTCGCGTAGCGGTAAGCGCTCCACCCGACGCGCGTCTTCCACATCCGCCAGGACAAGAACCCCGGACGCCGCATTCTGGTCGGATTGAGCGCCGCCCAGCGCGTGGAGTGTAAAGTCCCAGTGGAGCGTGCGACCTGACGTAACAAAGCCGTGGACGTTGACGCTCGGCTTCGCGTCGCCCTCGGAATCCTCGGCATTACAGAGCACGGCAAGGAGACTGCACAAAAGAATAGACGCCAAGAGCCTGGTGGACATGAATATGCTCCGACCGATTCGATGCCTTGCGATTCCCGAAAACCGCTGCGCATGGCAACCTGGTACACATACAACCGCGCTCACGTGCACGAAGGCATGGACTCGGGACAGGTATTCCCTGGATTTTTCAAAGGCGACGCATGAATTTCATGCTTTCGCGCCAGCGGGCATCAGCTCCGAATGGCCCGAACAACCGCGTCTTGCTGGGTATTTACTCTCTCGCTGCGCCCGCCGATCCTGCTTCAACTCGCGGGTCCATCGAGGGGAAGAACCTGCGACCAATCCTCGAGCTGGGCGAAACCCGAAAGCAAGCCGCGACCGCAAGCGCGGAAATAGTCAAACCCAACCCCTGCCGTGGTGACTTCGATGCGAAACGTCAGGGCGTTGAATCTATCCAGGAGGTAATGTCTGGCGTTGCCCGGATACCATACTTTTTCGGGAAGCACGGCTTTTGAGTTGGGCACTTCCGCGGCGAGGGTCTCCAGGACGCGCCACGCCCAGGCCTTGCGTTCCGGCGAGAGCCGCCGGGCGCCCGAGGTCTCGATGGCCTCCAGTTCGGAATACGGCTTGGCCGCTTCGTAGGCGTGGAGGGGAAACACGAGGCCCAGGCGCCGTTCCCGGATGCTGGACTCGATCATCTCGGACATGGCCGCCAGTTCTGGAGGCCGTTTCGCGTCGCCCCATGCGGCGCCGAGGTAGAGATGTTCATTTTGCGGCGTGATGTAGGAGTGGCTCTCGCGGGTCGCACTGTAGGGTGAAAGGAGCGGGACCAGTCGGCAGCAGCCTTTGCACAGGACCTTTTCGCGGAGCGCCGCGTCGGCGTGTAGCGCGCGAATCATCGCGTCGGCCGTCCAAATGGAGGAGGTTTCCCACGCATCCTCACCGGCGACGAAGTAGTGAATGAGCGGGCTGTCCGGGTCTCCCAGCTCAAACATCGGGAAAGCGCGCCCATCGCGTCTCACCTGGCGCCAACGCCCGTGGGGACAGGCGGAGGTTTCGCAGAGCAGCGCGTCCAGCGCATCGCGCCCGTACGGATAGCGGTTGGCTACGCGAACGACCCCGCCGGACACGGGGATCACGGCCTCGTACTCGAACTCTGCGCCGGACGGTTCCAGCGGATACGTGGAGTAAGCGCCAAAATCCCTGCCGGCCACCACGCCCTGGGCGCTCAGGTGCCGCGCGCCTTTCCGGTCCAGCCGCAAGCGTACTCGAAGGGCAGGGTGCTCGGTCTCGACCTCGAAGAAGAAGACGTGTCCCTCGCCGACCTTCCGGGGACCGGTGAAGTCGAATCGAATCAGGTTGCCCTCGATATCGCAGGGCTGCATGCAGCCGCCGTCGAAGGCCGTACGGATGTTCATGGCAGGCCAGGCTCGCGGCTCAGTTCACTTCCTTGTAGACCCCGTCGTTGTCCTTGGCGATGCCTTCCAGGAAGGCTTTCATGCTGTCCGCGCCCTGCTCGGCCGGGTCGCCCGGCGCGCGGGTGTAGACGCCGATGGTGTTGATGCGGACTTTCAGGGTCTGGTTGATGAACTCGATCCGCTTGCGGATGTCCGTGTTGCCCTTGGGTAACTGGGCGATGCTGGTGACGTTGGAGTGCCGCATCGGCTGCGGCGCGCCGTCGGAAAGTAGGAAGACCGTCTCGACGCCGTTGACTAGGGAGACCTCGCGCAGCGCTTCCTCCAACGCCCACGTCGTCTCGGTCCCGCCGCCCGGGCGGGCCTCGTCGAGGAAGTCCTTGGCGAGCTTCTTGTTCGCCGCGCTGGCCGGGACCAGGACGGGGTTGTTCATCCAGCGCTTCACCGCGTTGCTGTAGAGAATAATGTTGAAGAGCGTCTTGTCGCCGAGCCGCTCCACCAGATCCTTCAATTGCGTCTTGGCCCGTTCCAGGCGGTTCGGGTCGCCGCCGAGCTGCATCGAGCCCGAGATGTCGACGATGAAGACGACGCGGTTCTCGACGATGGGAATTTCGTAGTACGTCACCTCCTCCTCGGCCGGCCCCGACTTCTGTTCCAGCTCGTAGTTGAAGACCGGCGCGATCGTGTTGGGCTTGGTGAAGGTCGCCTTGTTCTTCTCCCACCAGCCCGCCCAAGTCCCGGCGTCCTGGGTGAAGTTCTGACCGGTGATGGCGCGCAGCGCCGCGACGGCCTCGAAGCGCATGCGGCTGCCCTTCAACTCCCGGAGGTACTCGATCAGCGGTTCGACCGCGCGGGGATCCCCGATCTGCGCCAGGGCGCGGGAACTGGCGATCTGCAGCGCGACGATGTTCGTGGGCTTCAGTTGCTTAAGGATCTCTTCGAGCCCGTCCGCGCATTTGTGCGCGCCCAGCAGTTCCATGCAGGCCACCTGCACCTGGAAGTCGCGCGTGGACTTCAGGAGCTGAATCGCCGCCTGGTCCACGTCGGAACTCGCCGGATGTTCCTTCAGGCCCAGCGCCACGACCATCTGCGCCATCGGGTCCATCCCGCGCAGCGCCATGACGAAGACCTTCTCGGCCTCGGGCGAGCGCATCCGGCCCACGCTGGCCTGGGCCTCGGCGAGCAGTTCCTCCCACTCGCGGCAGGCGTGGCGGTTCTTGAAGAACTGCCGCACGCTCCCCACCGCCTGCCCCAGCGCCCCGCAGAGCACGTTCGCGCCCTGCGCGTTGTCGTGCTGCGTCGCGTCGGCGATCTGCTTGCGCAGCGGATCGGCCGCGCTCCCCGCCCGGGCCGGCGGCGCCGCCGCAAGCAGCACGGCGAGGGATAGCACGGCAAGTGTGCGATTCATGACAGTTCCCCAAAGGCTCGACGGCGTAGTGTAAGGTGTGTCGCGGTCCACGTCTAAAGTCAGACCCGCTCACCGCACCTGCCGTGCCTGTTTTGTGACGTATTCGCGCGCTTCTTTGTTCGTGGGGGCTTGACGAAGCCGCCCTCTACCCGGATAAAAGGCCCCCGAAGGACATTGTGCATTCGGAGGACGGTCACCTCGTGCCTACCCCGACGCTTCAGCCGCCTCCCGGCATGCTGGCGCCCTTGGCAAGGCACACCGTCCACGACCTGCGGGCTCGTCCGGACTTGCAACCCCTTTGGCAGGCAGTCGGTTGCTCGGAGCTTGAACTGGCCGAACAGGCTGCCGCGCTTTGCCGGATTCCCGCCCCCACGTACCAAGAGGAGCAACGGGGTGATTTTGTTGCCCGCTTTCTTGGCGGCCTGGGCGGGTGGCCAGTCGAATGCGACGAAGTCGGTAACCGCTGGATTCGCCTTCGCGGTAGCCGCGGTCCCGGACCTAGCGTGCTTCTTTCGGCGCACCTGGATACCGTCTTTCCGCCAAGCACGTCGTGCGAAGTTCGCCAGGAAGACGGCCATTGGATCGGACCGGGGATCGGCGACAACTGCACGGGCATGAGCATTCTGATGACCGCGGCGCGATTGCTCGTGGCGCATGGCTGCCCGTTCGCCGGCGAACTGATCGTGGCCGCGAACGTGGGCGAAGAAGGCTTGGGCAACCTCTACGGCATGCGCGCGCTCTGCCAGCGCCTCGGCGCGGAACTCGATGCGGCCTTGGCGCTCGACGGCGGGTTGGGGCATATCGTTGGGGCGGCCGTAGGCTCAATCCGCTACCGGATCCGGGTCAAGGGGCCGGGCGGGCATTCGTGGTCGGACTTCGGGAAGCCCAGCGCGCTCCACCATCTCGCGCGGATCGCCGCCGAACTCGCGCGCCTTGAGATGCCCGCGCAGCCGCGGAGCACCTTCAACATCGGCGTGATCCAGGGCGGGACCAGCATCAACACCATCGCCCCCGAGGCCGAGCTGCAATTGGACCTGCGCTCGGTGGACCCCGATACGCTCCAGGTGATCGACGCCCGCGCCCGAGCGGCCGTCCACGCCGTCCCGTGTCCATCCGAACTGAGCGTGGAACTAGAGGAACTCGGCCGCCGTCCCGCGGGCGACCCCGACCTGACCACCGATTGGGTCGATGTGGGGCGTGCGGTCTGGGAAGCGCTGGGCATTCCGGTGAAGATCACCGCCAGCAGCACCGACGCCAACATTCCGCTCTCGTTGGGCCTCCGCGCCTCGACCATCGGCACCCACCGCGGCGGCGGGGCGCATACCGAGAACGAGTGGATCGACCCGCAAAGCCTCCCCAAGGGGCTCGAGGCCGTCCTCCTGGCGGTTCTTGCAGGGCTGGCTATCTTCCCAGCCGAAGCCGGCGCGCATGGCGAGGTCAGTGAAGCGGCGGGAGACGATTGAGAGCCTGTAGTCAGTGAACAGTGAACAGTGGACAGCAAACAGCAAACACTAAGTACCGAACCGCAGAAGTAACTGGCCCAATGCGCCGGGCATTTTGTCCCGGATCGAGGCGCGTAGAGGGAGCAAATTGGGACGAAGATCTGTGACCGAGACGCAACGAAGAGCCGGGGCAAAAGGCCCGGCGCCGTGGGTCAGGAACTTCCGCGGCGCGGTACTTAGGCTTCCGCCTGTATTTTATGCATGCCTCTGGCGGCCCATCCATTAGTATCGTTGCGGCGTTTCTCGGTTCGCAGGAAGCGCATTATGCAGATCCTCTTTTGTCATGCGTGCGGCGTACGCATCGTTGAACCCGTGCCGCCCGGCACGCCGGAACACGAGATGTTCTGCGCGGGTTGCGCGGCCAAGCGCCAGACCGCCGCGCCGACACAGCCGTCTTCCGGTGTGCGTCCGCGCCAATCGGAGCGCCCCGGCGCGCTCCCGACCGGGCGGCGCGCGGCCAAGGAGGCTTCGAGGCCCCGCCCTGGCGCGGAGTCGAGGGCCGGATTGATCGTTTGCGCGGCCGGCGTGGCGTTGCTGCTGCTGGGGCTGGCCCTGGTGTTTGGCGGGAACAAGGAACGTACGGCTAGATCCGCGCAAGGCCCGGCGCCGGCGGAAGAGTCAAAACGAGATGCCGCCGCGCCCGAGCCGCCCCAGGTCGAGCACAGGGAACGGGTCGCCCCGCCGCAGCTCGCGCCGTCCCGCCCGGCCAAGCCGAATCCGTCCGCCGAGGATCTCGCGCGCGACGCGTTCGAACTGCTCGAGCGTTTTGAAGGCCTGGCGCCCGACGACACGGCGGGCCGCCTCGCGCGAATCGACGCCTTCCTGGCCCGCCACGGCGATACGATTGTCGCCGCGCGGGCGAGACGCCTGGCCGGCGAATTGTCCAAGCCTCTTCCTGAGAACCCTCCCCCTGCTCAAACCGCCGACATGCCCTTGCCGGCCCCTGTAACGGAACCTGAGACGCAGCCGCCGGCGCCGCGGACGAGCGGTCACTTGGTTATTGGCAGCGACTTCGAAGCCGGCGTTCAAGGCTCAGAAGGAACCGGAATGGTGGAAGCGAACGGCCCTCCCGGTTCCCGCGGCAAGGTCCTCCGCCTTACCGGCAAAGAGAACGGAATTAAGGGCGGCCTCTTCGCCTGGATGTACCCGCAGGGCACGCCGCAGCGCCAAAACAAGGTTCTCTTCGTCACGCCGGAAGGCGGCCGAGTGCGCTTCCGGTACTTCTCACCCAACGCGGAAGGGGGCAAGATCGTCTGCGAGGAGTCGGGCACCGAGAAACCGTTTCAACTGGAATTCGCCGTGCGGAAAGGCGAGTGGACCCAGGTGGACGTGCCCCTGGGCGACCTGAAGGTGAAGGACAAGCCCCTCGCTGCCGGCTCGAAGATCCTCGAATTGTACGTGCGCCTGTACGGATCGAAGGTCGAGGGTTTCATCGACGACCTGGAGGTGACGAGTCCCGTCGCGGAGGCCACGGTGCGCCCGAGCGCGGTCGCGTTCGGGCCTTGAGCGGACTCGTACGGGCCGGCGGTTCCAGGGGGGAGGGCGCGAGCGCATGAGGGTCACCGTGCAGATCACCGCCGGTCCCGCCAAGGGGCAGCAGTTCGTTTTCGAGCGCCCCGATACATTCCTCTTCGGCCGGGCCAAGGACGCCCGCGTCGCGCTGCCGGACGATCCGTACCTTTCGCGGCACCACTTCATGATCGAGATCGCGCCGCCGCATTGCCGGCTTTCGGACCTCGGCAGCAAGAACGGAACCTTCGTTAACGACGTCCGCTTCGGCGGGCGCAAGGCCCCTGGGCCGGGGATCAAGGTCGCCGCATCCGGCGTGCGTGGGACGTTCCTGAAGGATAACGACGAGGTCTCCGTTGGCGACACGCGCATCACGGTTCACATCGAACGGACACGCTCCGACGACGATCGGACGCCGACCCTCCTGCAGCCCGATGCCGCGCAGCCGGCCACGCTGCTGGAAGCCCCGCCGGCCTCGGAGCAGCCCGCTACGCTTCTGGAGCAGCCCGCCACGCTCCTCGAACCGCCTCCAACAGCGCCGCAAGCGCAGCCCGCGCCTCCACCTCCGCCGCTGCCGCGCGTGGACACGTCCTTGCCGACCATCCCAGCCGTGCCCGAGACCGCCGGATTTTCCAAACAGGCCGCGGAGACGATCGAGCACGACGAGTCCTCGCGCCGCGCACCCATCGCGCCCAAGCCGGGCGCCGACGGGCCGCTGATCATTCCCGGCTACCAGGTCGAAGGCGTCCTGGGGCAGGGCGGCATGGGCGTAGTGTACAAGGGCATTCAGAACGCCACGGGCCGGCCGGTAGCAATCAAGATGCTCCGCCCGCAGGTGGAAGTCAGCTTCGACAACTTCCGGGCCTTCCACCGCGAGATCGAACTGAGCAAGCAGCTCCGGCATCCGAACATCGTCGAGCTGCTCGACCACGGCAAGCTGCGCGGCGCGTACTACTGCGTGCTGGAGTACGTCGACGGGATGGACCTCAAGACCTTCGCGACCTCCAAAGGCGGGATCGTTCCGCTCCAGGATTTCGCGCCGCTCATGCTCGACATCCTCGAGGGGCTCGGCTACGCGCACCGGCAGCAGATTCAGATCCGCGCCAGCGGGCGGACGGGCGTCTTCCACGGCATCGTGCACCGCGATCTGAAGCCCGAGAACATCCTCCTCGCGCGCCAAGGCGAGGGCTGGACGGCCAAGGTCGCCGATTTCGGGCTCTCCAAGAGCTACGAATCCGCCGGCCTCACCGACATGACCATGGCCGGCGTCTGCGGCACGCCGACGTACTGGCCGCGCGAGCAGATCACGCATTACCGCTACCTGCATCCGGCCACCGACGTCTTCTCCGTCGCTGCGGTCTTCTTCGAGGTGCTCACGGGCACGTGGGCGCGCCCCGGGATGCGTGAGACCTTCGACGAATGCCGGCGCACGCAGCGCCAGCCCGAGTTGCCGGACTTCATGATGGTCATCGGCAACAACCCGATCCCGCCGATCCTCACGCGCAACCCCGGGCTGCCGCTGCCGCTCGCCCAGGTCATCGATCGCGCGTTGCGCGAGACCGAGGTCCCGGTGGACGAGACGCTGATGCGCAAGACGATCACCCAACTGCGCTACCCGGACGCCGTTTTTTTTCGCGAGGCCATCGTCCAGGCCCTGCGCGAATCCGGTTATTGACGCGGAGACCGCCCGTGCCTCCCGGATCGCCCGAACCGCCGCGCCGCGAGGACGCCCCGACGCTCTCCCAGCCGCCGCGGCCCGAGCCGAGCGACGGGACGCTCTCGCTGCCCGCCGCGCCCGCCGATGGCACGCTTTCGCTGCCCGCGCAACCCCACGACGGCACGCTTTCGCTGCCCGCGCGGCAGGATGACGGGACGCTCTCGCAGCCGGAGCCGTTGCATGCCGAGGCGCCCGGCGCGGCGCCCGACTGGAAGGTCGGCGACGTGATCGAAGGGCGCTACGAAGTGCTGGGCCTGATCGGGCGCGGCGGCATGGGCGCGGTCTACAAGGTCCGCCATCTGGCCTGGAGCCTGGAACTGGCGGTCAAGACCCCGCTGCCCAATCTGGTCGCGAACCCCGCCGCGCGCGCGCGGTTCCTGCGCGAAGCCCAGACGTGGGTGGATCTGGGGCTGCATCCGAACATCGTTCAGTGCTGGTACGTCCGCGAACTCGGCGGGCTTCCGCGCGTCTTCGTGGACTTCATGCCCAGCGGCGACCTGAAGGACCTGCGCCGCAGCGGTCAGATCCAGGCCGGCGACTGGCCGCGCATCGTCGATCTGGCCGTGCAGGCCGCCGACGGGCTGGGTTATGCGCACCAGAAAGGCGTGGTGCACCGCGACGTGAAGCCCGGCAACATGCTCATTGCCGCCGACGGCCGCGTCTGCGTCACCGACTTCGGGCTCGTAAAGCTGGCGAACGCCGAGGACATACAGGGGGCGGGCGGGGCGCCGGCCGGCGGCGACCCGGCGCTCACCATGGCCGGCGCGACGATGGGCACGCCGCAGTACGGCGCGCCCGAGCAGTGGGGGCGCGCGCAGAGCGTGGACGCCCGCGCCGACGTTTACGCGCTGGGGATCGTGCTCTACGAACTTCTCGCCGGAAGGAGGCCCTTCGACGACGGCGTCAACGCCGAACCCGCGCACGTCCTGATCGCTCGGCACCTCACCAGCGCGCCGCCCGATCCGCGCGAGTTCAACGCCGCGATTCCCGAGCCGCTCGCTTCCTTCGCGCTCCGTTGCCTGGCGAAGCAACCCGACCGGCGACCGCCGGAGATGCGCGCCTTCCGCGAGGAACTGGCCGCGTTGTACGCGCCGCTGGCCGGCCGGCCCTATCCGCGCGAGTTGCCTTCCGCGGCCGAAGCGCGCGCCGACGCCTTCAACAACCGCGCCGTCTCGTTCTTCGACTTGGGCCGGCCCAAGGAGGCTTTCGCGGCCTGGGACGAGGCCCTGCGCCTCGACGGCCGGCACCCGGAGGCGCTCTACAACCGCTCGATCCTCGAGTGGCGCGCCGCGCGCGTTACCGACCTGGAGGTCGAGGAGCGGCTGCGCGAGAGCGCACAGGCCTATCCGCGCGCGCGGCTGTACCTCGGCTACCTTAATCTCGAACGCTTTGCCGCCGAGCCCGCCGAGAAGGCGATCGCCGAAGCGTTGCAGGACGAGATCCTGGCGCAGGACGGCGGCGCGTGGCGCGCGCTGGGGCACGCGCGCGCGGCGCAGGGGCGCTTCGCGGAAGCCTCCGAGGCCTACGCGCAAGCGCTGCAGCGGATGCCCGGCGACGCCGGCGCGCGGGAAGGCGAGGCTTGGGCGCTGGCGCAGGCCTCGCCCCTGCCATGGCGGCGCTGCGCGCAGGTGCTCTCCGATCTGGGTTCGTCGGTGCTGGCGCTGGCGCCGCTACCCGACGGTCGTTCGATCCTCGCGGCCTGCGGGGATTACGCGGTCCGCCAGCTCGAACTGCCTGGAGGCCGGCAGATGCTGGCCTACACCGGCCACGCCAAGGAAGTCTTCGCGCTGGCGGTGCTCCCCGGCGGGCGGCAGTTCGTCACGGCCGGCGGCGACTCGAACCTCAAGCTCTGGAACCTCGGGCGCGAAACCTCGCTCGACAGCTTCTACGGAAAGGCGCACGCGGGGCACGTCTTCGGGCTTGCCGCCGCGCCCGACGGTTCGTTCCTGGTCTCGGCCGGGCGCGACAAGGGCGTGCGGCTCTGGAAGCTCCCGGCCGGGGACGTGGCGAAGACGCTGCGCGGGCACGAAGAAGCGGTGCTCGCGCTGGCGCTCTCGCCCGACGGCAGGCTCGCGCTCAGCGCCGACGAGCACGGCGCGCTGCGGCTATGGGATACCGCGGCCGGCGCGGAGGCGGGCGGCTTCGGCGGGAACGCCAAGCCCGCTCAGACGGTCGGCTTCAGCCCCGACGGCGCGCACGCGGCCAGCGGCGGCGAGGACGGCTCGCTCTGCCTCTGGGACGTGGCGGCGCGGAAGCTCGCGCGGACCTTCCGCGGGCACCGCGGCACGGTGCGGGCCGCGGCTTTCTCGCCCGACGGCCGGCGCCTGGTCTCGGGCGGGGACGACCGGACCGTGCGCGTCTGGGATACCGCGAGCGGGCGCTGTCTGGCGACCTTCCGCGAGCACGCCGGGCCGCTGCGCGCGCTGGCCCTTGGGGCGGACGGGGCGAGCGTCTTCTCGGGCGCCATGGAGTCGGCCGGGCAGCCGCTGCGCCGCTGGGACCTGGCGCTCGGCCTGCCGCCCGTCCAGGAAGCCGAGGCGTTCGCGCGGCTGGCCGCGCCGCTGGTCGTCTGCCGCGTCGAGAGCCAGGTGCAGGCGCAGGCGGCGAGCCGGCGCTTCCGCGAGCAGCTCGCGGTGGCCGAGCAGGCGCTCAAGGCCGACGATCCTTCGCGCGCGTTTCACAGCCTGCGCCGCGCGCGCACGGTGGCCGGATACGAGCACGACCCGCAGGCGCTGGAACTCAACTCGAAGCTTGCGCGCCGGCTCCCGTGCACGGGCCTCAACTCGGCGTACCGCCGCTTCCAACTCGAGGCGCACCCGCGCGGCCTCGCCGGCCTGGCGCTCGCCCCGGACGCGCGCTTGGCCGTCACCTGCGGGCGCGAGGAGAAGAGCGTCACGCTTTGGGACCTTGCCGCGCAGCGGGCCGCGTGGACCTTCGAAGCCGCCACGCGCGGCCGGTCAACGCCGTCGCGATCACCTTCGACGGCAAGCGCATGGTCTCGGCCGGCGACGACGACGTGCTCAAGGTCTGGGAACTGGCCGAATGGGGCAAGGGCCTGGCGACCCTCGAGGGGCACACCGACGCCGTCCACGCGCTGGCCTTGAACCCCGACGGGCGCCTCGCCGCCAGCGGCGGCTACGACCGCGGCGTGCGGATGTGGGACCTTAACGCCGGAACGTGCAAGCGAGTCTTCGAGGGGCATGCCGAGCCCGTGACCGCGCTGGCCTGGTCGCCCGACGGCCGCCAGATCGCGTCGGCCTCGCGCGACGGCGCGATCCGCGTCTGGTCGGTCGTCAGCGGCAAGTGCATGCAGGAACTGAACGAGCACTTCGGCGCGGTCACGGCGCTGGCCTTCAGCGCCGACGGGCGCCGGCTGCTCAGCGGCGGCGAGGATAAGGCCGTCTGCGTCTGGAACGCCGAGGCGGGGAAGCTCGAACGTACTCTGCGGGGGCACAAAGGCGCCGTCCGCGCGCTGGCCTCGACGCCCGATGGGAAGTTCATGCTCAGCGGCGCCGCCGAAGGGGCCGACGCGCCCTTGCGCTTGTGGGCGCTCAAGACGGGCCAGTTCGTCCGCGAGTTCGCGCCGCATGCGCAGGGCGTGACGGGCCTCGCGCTGCATGCCGACGGCTGCACGCTGCTCTCCTGCGGCGAGGCCCCCGCGCTTTACGCCTGGCTGCTGGACTGGGACCTCGACGCGGGCGCCGAACCGGCCGCGCCGGCGAAGGCCGATCCGTTCGGCTTCGCGCCCAAGCCCATGGCGCGGACTTCGAAGCTGATGCCCGTTCCGCCGCCTCCTCCGGGAAGCACGACGCGTGCGCCGGTCCCGCCGCCGCCGGGAGGTACGACGCGCGCGCCCGTTCCGCCGCCGCCTGCGCCGGGCAAGACGGGCGCGAAGGGAAAAAAGAACCCCTTTGAGTTCTGAGACCTGCCGCCTCAAAACGCGCGCCGTGTAGGTTGGGCCACCGCGTTCTTGCCGGAAGCGGGCGGGGCGGCTTTCGCCGATACCTGTGCTTCATCCAGCGCGCCAATGCGCCGCGCCAACAGGTTTCTTGTGAGATAGCCCACGCAGGCGGCCAGGGCTGCGGCCACCAACAGGTCGATGGCAAGCATGAACGGCAGGCACGTTCCGCCCGGGCAATCCATGTAGAGCGAATTGGGTTGGAAGAGCCAGGGGTGAGTCGGCCAGACCATGGCACCTTTCTCGGGCGAGGCTATGTTTAGGCCATCGGCCTTCCACGCAAGCGGCCAGCCGTAGACGGATCCCGAGTATCCACCCATTAGCACACTCATCCCGCCCTGCCGTTCCCATAATAGGTTTGTGATCAGGAGTCCGCAGAAGACGACTAAGGCCGGCCGCCACGCGAAAGACCATTCCCGCGAGGGCGTTGTGGCGTTGCGCCGGAGTCTGCCGAACCAGCGTTCCAACCTCCAGCCGGCCAAGGCAAGGGCTATGGCGGCCAACACCAAGTCGGTGGCGAGGTTCCAGAAGCACCATAAGCACAACGGAGGCTGGCCGTAGCGCTCGACCACGAAGCGACTCGGGAACGGATAACCCCAACCGGTTCCTTCCGCTACCATGTCGTCGAAGAGCATGAAGCAAGATCTTGACACAAGCAGATTGATGCCCAGGAACACAGAGGCCAGAATCGTCAAGATTACGAACGTCGAGAGTCCGTAACGTATGCGCCGGGCCGGAATGCGGGGGTCGCTCATGGTTCTGGCGCCTGGAGTTGCAGGTGTGTTACGCTTTTTTCGGGATTCATTTCGGGCAGCGCTGGAATTCCTGCCAGCTTCGGGGGGCGCATGTTGTGCTACGAAGTCAATCTCTCCGTCGATGCCGAGATCGCCGGAGCCTATCGCGCGTGGCTGGACGAACACATCCGCGCGATCTTGAAGCTTGACGGGTTTGAAGGAGCTACGCTCTTCGAACGCGCGAAAGCCGAAGACGCCTACCACGATCCCGGCGACGACGGCCGCTTGCTTCTCACCGTGCAGTACCGCCTGCGCGACCGCGCGAGCTTCGAGGCGTACTTGAAGGACCACGCGCCGGCGTTTCGCGAGGACGGCCTCAAGCGCTTTGGGGGCAGGTTCTCGGCGAAGCGGCGGGTGCTTATGGAACTGGCAGAGTATTAACCGCAGAGATCACAGCGCGCACGGAGAACGGCCCAGGAATTTCGCCCCGTATTTCCTCTGCGCCCACTGCGATCTCTGTGGTTGATTGAGTTCTAGAAGACCAGCAACATGCTCACCGCGCCCAGCACCGCGCCGGCGAGACCCAGGCGGGTCAGCTTCTCCTGCCACAGGAAATGCGCGGTGAGGTTGTCGAGCATCACCACCGCGCAGCCTTGCACGGGAAAGTAGACCTTCGCGCCGAATAGCCCCAGCGCGGTGAGGATCAGGCTCAGGCAGGCGGTGTTGTAGACGCCAATGAAGGCGCCCATGGCCAGATCCTGCGCCCTGGGGCGGTAGCGCATCGCGGCCACCACGAGCGTGCCCAGCAGCCCGGCCGTCCAGCCGACCGCCAGGAGCACGTGCAGGCGCTCGTCGTTGAGGTTCCGGTACTTCACCGCGTCCATCGCGCACTGCCCGAGCCCCTGGCACAGGAGCACCGGCAGCAGCAGCAGCACGCCCGATTTGCGTGAGTCGCCCTCGGTCCGCGGCTCGCGCGCGGCGCCTCGGGTCATCAGCACCAGCCCGGTGAGCGCCAGCACGATGCCGGCCGCCTGCGCGGGTCCGAGCCGCTCGCCCCACACCAGGACGCTCGCGGTGACCGGCACGACGATCGCGAGGCGGAAGCTCGTCAGCACCGGGCCGACCGAGCCCTTCACCAGCGCGCGCGTCATCACCAGCATGGAGATTACGAAGAGTGCGCCGATCAGCGCGCCCATGCGCGCGGCCTCGGGCGAGGCCAGCGCTTCGCCCTGCCGCAGGTACCACGCCGAGAGCAGGCTCCCGACGACCAGATAGTTCACCGCGATCGCCGTCGGCGCGTGAATGCCGCGCCGTTGCGCAATTTTCCAGAGCTGTCCGAAACCGTAGCCGGCCAGGACGGCAAGGATCATCCAATGCACGCGCGGATTCCTTCCCACCACGGAAACACGAAGGCGCGGAAAAGGGAAGACTGTAGGAGATGGAAGGGCGCTTGGCGATGGGAGAAGCGGCGCGGGCTATCCCTTGAGCCGCTCCAGCGCGTCCAGCGCCGCGTGCACGCCGTTGCGGTAGTTCGGTTCCGCTCTCGATCGCGCAGGCGGCGCGGAGGCCAGCCGCTCTCGGACGCACGAAACAGGATCGGCCTCGTCGAGCCGCTCGGCGTCGCGCAGGCGACGATCCTGCCGGTCGTAGGTGCGCCGGCGCGGGACGGCCAGCAGCGGCACGCCGGCTGAGCGGGCTTCATGAACCGTGTTGTAGCCGCCAGCGCCCACGAGCAGATCCACACCGCGCAGGAGTTCCAGCAAGGGCCAGCGCAAGAGCGTTCGCGCGCCGCGTTCCACAAGCCCCGAGACCGGGACGGGCGCGGCAAAGCAGACGTCCGCCTCCGCGCGAAATCCTTCCGCGAGCCTCCCCGTCAACGCGCCGGCGACTTCGAGTTCTTCCGGCCTCCCGCATCCCAGGACCAGGATCGCGCGCCGCCCGGGGCTCAGCCCCAGCGCCTCGCGCGCGGCGGCGGGCGTGAGTAACTCGTCCGCGTCCCGGATCAGCCAGGGTCCGGTCTTCGCTGCGCGCGGGTGGTCAGCGAACGTCCCGCCATCGCCGGCGTCGAGAATCAAGTCGTAACGCGCCACCCACGAGGCTACCTCAAAGGATTGGACATAGGCGGGCGAGAGCTCGCGATGAATGAGCACTTTGGGCACGTGCCAGCCGGGCAGCAGTTCGGCCAGCTCGCCGCCCAAGCCGCGTGGAAAGACGTCCACCAGTACCGCGTCGCAGTCCGGCTGCGCGAAGTCCTTGTGGATGCGCTCGGCGACTTGGCCGCGGTTAAGCTCGGGCGGGACGAATTCCAGCGCGCAGCCGTCCGGAAGCCGCGCGAATCCATCTGCGCCGAAGAGCGCACCGGCAAATGGGCTGTTGGTCCAGATGCGGGAGCGATGTCCGCGCCTTCCTGCCGCGCGGCCCAGCGCCAGCGCCCGGTTGAGATGCCCAAGTCCGCCGCCCAGCGCATAGATGTGCAAGAGCATGAATGGAGATCACGGGTCAAAAGCGAAGCATCCTGTGCACTCGAAACGTTTGCCCGCGAGAGCCAATAAGGACTTTCGACTGCCGTCTAACTATCCGCCATGTTCGTTTCAAACTCCTCGTCGCCTTCCTCGCGGGTCGAGGCGCCGTCGGCTTCGGTGAAGTCGTCGCGGTCCCGGTAGTGGTGCGAACCCCAGCCGCTCCGGTAATGCCCCCAGCCGCTGTAGTAGGAGTTGCCGTAGAAGTACGGGTCGTCATGGTGGCCGCTTGAAGCGTCGGCCGCGCCGTGCTCGTTCCGCCGCACGGTCCTGGCGCAGGCGATGCAGAAGGCGCCAGCCTCGCCGGGGCGCGCGTGGTCGTCGCAGACTTTCTTGCCGCAGTTCGTGCAGCTCTGCGTGGCGAAGCTCGCGCAAGAGTGCTTGAAAAGGAATCCCGCCGTCTCGCCGCACATGCCTTCGCTCATGCCGCCGGGGCCTCCGCGTCCCATGCCGTATATGGGGTTTTACGCCGAACCTTTCGGGGCTTCAACCGGGGTAAAAGAAAAGCCCCTTCCGGCGCGGCTCGCGTGGAAGGGGCTTCGAGGACAAGCTGAGACTACGCCGCGGTCAGTATTCCAGCTCCATCTCGCCTACGTTGAAGTAGTGCTGGTTCGAGGGCGGGTTGTTAAGGCCCTTCGCCGCGCGCTCTTGCAGGGGCTGCGGAGCGGGGACGTTCCGGGCCGGGCGGCGCGGCGTCTCGGGGATGCGAACCTTGCCGATCTCGCCGATCGCCGGGACGGGCTTGGGCATTTCGGCTTGCGGCTGGTTCTTCTCGGCCTGCTTCTTCTTCTGGAGTTCGAGGTAGTAGCGTTCGCGCGCGGCGATGTCGGTCTCGCCGATGTCGTCGTAGATCGGGGCGGCGGCCGAGGACGCGCCGTCGGTATCGCACCCGCTGGTCAACCACAACGCGCTCGCGGCGAGTGTAAGGGTCAGCAGCATTCGAACTTTGGCGTGCATTCCAAACTCCTTTCGCGCCTGCAGTACAGTTTACCTTCAGGCAAGCGCGATACCAAATTATTTCTCATTGCGCGCGGCCTGAAGTACGCGCCGGAAATAGCCTTCAACGAGCGCGCGGTACGCCGGATCGACGCCTTTAACTCTTGCGCGCAGCGTGGCTTGCGGGTCCGCTTCGCCGCCGCCGGGAGCTCCAGGCACAGGGGGGGCGTTGAATGAAAAAGGGCGGCCTTCAGGTGCGTTCGATTCGACAACAGTTGTTTCTTTGGACGTTCGAGCGCGCCCAAAATCGGTCTTAGCAGAAAGCATGCCGTGCCGCTCCGCGTAGGTTCGAGCTTCGTCCAGGCCGATGCCCTTCATGCGGCTGAGCGTCTCGAGGTCCGGAGGGGCCATCTCGCCGCCGCCGCTGCCGAGTTCATGTCCGGTCTTGGGCCCGCCGTCTCGGGAACGCTTGGGGCCGGAGCCCTCGCGCGGGCCGTCGCCGTCCTCGCCTTGATTGCTTTCACCCGTTGGCGCGCCTTGTCCGGGCTGCGAACCGCCGCCGTCTCCCGCGCCGCCCGTTCGTGGGTCTTCACGTTCGCCGCGCCCGCCGGGCTTGGGCTGGGCGCCTTGGCCCTCGCCCTGCTTGCCCGATCCAGAACTTCCTTTCTCGCCTTGTCCCTCGTCGCCCTGGGGCGCCCCGCCAGCCGGAGAGTCGCCCCCCGGTTCGGGCTTGGACTTCTCATGGCCCTCTCCGGGCTTGGGCTGCTGCGCCTCGCCCGGATTCGAGCCATGCGGTCCGCTACCTTCCGTGGAGCCCGCGGTCCCCGCGCCTTCCTTCGGCTGAGGCCTGGGCGGGCCGTTGAGGGTCTCGTAAGAACTGCCTCCGCCCGATGCGTTCGACGTGCCCGAACCCTGGCCCGAGGATACCGGGGGCGGCGGCTGCTTTCCGAGGCGCTGCGCGTCGGGCCGGCGTAAACCGTCGGGCGGGGGTTGGCCGCCTCCGAGGTCTCCCGCCTGCGCGAGCTGCTCCGGCGAAACGTCGGGAATGTTGGAGAACGCGCCGGGACGAGTCAGCCGGCGCGTGGCAGGCTCGCGTTCCTTTTCGAAGAGCCCCGCCTCGTTCCGCGCGGCCTGCTCGCGCCGCTCGGGTACCCAGGTCTTCCAAGCGCTCTCGGCGCGTTGCGCGAGCGGCTGCGCGGTGTCGCTGGCCTCCACGCGATAGCGGAACCCGCGCGCGAAGGCCTCGTCCAGGCCGTCCGGAGGCAGCAGCCAGGGGCCGTCGAACTTCCGCGCGCTGGGCGGGAGCGGGATCTCGAAGGCCAGCGAGGCCGGTGCGAGGAGCGCTTCGGATGGATCGCCGCCGGGCAGCGCCTGGATGCGGAGCCGCGCCTGCGCCAGGCCCAAGTCGTCGCTCAGCAGCAACTCGACGGGCAGTCCGCCCGGACCCGGTTCGGCGCCCGCGGGCACGCTGGCCTCGGCCTGCGGCGGGCGGTCGGGGACGACGGTGAGCAGGCAGAGCGCCTGGGGGCCCGGCTGCGCGGCCCGCCGGCCCTCCAGGGTCACGCGGAGCACGCCGCTTTTCTGCGCCTCGAGTTCCACGCGGTAGAGGGCCTCGTTTCCGCCTTGCAGCGCCTCCCGCGCGAGGTCCACGGCCGGCGCGCCGGGGCGTTCCAGCCGGCCCGCGCCGAGATCCTTCGAGGGGCCTGCGCGGAGCAGCACCGTCAAGCGGCTGCCTTGCAGCGCCTGAAGCTTTTCTGGGTCGCGCCAGACGCGCGGCTTGAGCCCCGTGTAGGCCGGCGGCTCGACGAGGATATCCAGGCGCGCGACGGAAGATGGGGGGCGCACGCGCAGGGGATACCACGGCGTCGCGACGGGTTCCGGCCGGCGGGCCGAGCGTTCCAGGTCGCGCGGGAGCAGCACGAGGCGGTACGCCGCATTCGCCGCGGGCGCAGCCAGCGTGCCGCGCCAGAGTTGCGCGACGTCCGGCGCGGCTTCTTTCCCTACCGCGCCGGGTTCCACCGGCCAGAGCGCTCGAGCGGGCGGGCCGGCTTTCAGCCGCAGGGGATCCGGCGCGATTTCGAGGACGACTTCGTCCGGTGCTTCGCCGCCGACGCGCGCCTCGACCGCAAGCACCTCACCGGCGACGGCTTCGGCCTCGCCCGGACGCACCTCCAGAAAGTGCGGCGGATCGGCCCGGGTCTGAAGCGTATCGGGATCGAACCCGCGGAGCAGCGCCGCGAGCAGGTCGGCGCCGGCGAGCGCCGCGAGGATCAGGACGCACGCGCTCGCGCCCCCGAGGCGTCCATGAGCGCGCACCCAGGCGCGCTGCGGCGCGCCCGCGCCCAAAGGCACGCGCTTGAACACTTCCGCGGCGCGGCCGACCGCGCAGGCGAGCACCGCCGGCGGGACGGCGGCGCCGACGGGGCGCGATTCGAGCGCTTCCGCGCAAGCCAGCAGGTGGCCCTCGAAGGCCGGCTCGGCGGCTTCCAGGCGCACGGCCAACTCGCCCAGCGCGGGCAGGCGCCGCAGCGCGAGCGCGACGCCTGCCGCCAGCGCGAGCACGACGCCTGCCGCCAGCGCGAGGCATGCGATGCGCAACGCCGCGCCTTCGGGTTGTGCCATGAGGACGAAGAGCCCCCACGCCGCCGCCAGCGCCAGCGCGGCGGCCAGGCCGTGCTCCAGTCCGTACCCCGCGTCGCGGATGGCCAGGAGCATCCGCCGCCGGCGCAAGCGCCGGCCGACCTCGCCGAGGAGCGCGCGCGTGTTCGGGGGGCGGGGGAGGTCGTGAGGACGCCTTCTTTCATATCGTGGGCGCCGCGCCTGCCGGTGGAATCGCTCGGACTACTTATCGGCGCCTTGAGGCTCGGGCTTGCCGGTCTCCCCGGCCTCGCGCCGGCGCTGGTCCTTTGCGGCGTCGTAGCCGCCGGATTCGGGGAATTCGTCCCGCATGGCCGGCTCCAGCCCTGCATACCCGAACGTGGAGAGCCATTGCGTCCGCGTGTGGCGCAGGTCTCCGCGGAGCGCGCGGTAGGCCTCACGCAACGCCGCGTCGTCGGCGATCTCGCCGCGCTGGAACTCGGCCAGCAGCCGCGAGACCTCGGCCTGGAATTCCGGATCGTGCAGTTCGAACCACGTCGTCCACGGATCGGTGTCGCCCAGCGGCTTCGCTTCGGCCTCGACGCGCGCGGCGACTTCGTCTTCGGCGACCCGGTCGGGGTCGGACGGGTGGTGGTAGTCGGGCTGGAGCGGGCGGGCCATGCGGATATGCACCCGGCCGCCGCTGTGGCGCTTGAAGGAAAGATCGTCCACGCGCTCGTCCTGCTCCACGTAGCAGCCGGGGATGCTCTCCAGCGCCATGCTCAGCGCCTGGACGAAGAGCGGGCGCGCCATCTCGCGTTCCACCGTGCCGAAGGCCATGCCCACGCGGGCTTCGCTTACCGCCGGCACGTTCGTCTCGTCGAGGATGGTCAGGTTCCAGACGCGTTTGGCGTAAAGGACCGCTTCCTTCACGGTGAGCCAGCGCTTGCCGCGCGGGCGTTCGAGCATCTCGGTGAGGTTGTCGTCGTACTGCGCCCACCAGGCGTACGCGCGGTCGCGCGCGGTGTTCCGGCCCTGCCCGCGGACGATGTCGGGTACCCGTTCGACGCCGTGCGGCCCTTCGACGACGTCTTCATGCGCGCATGCCGCAGGCAGCGCGAACGTCAAACCCAGGACGGCGAACGAAAGCAGGCGGATGCGCATCGGCGTGACCTCCCCGCGACCGGCGGCAGTATACCAGACTTTCCCCTCATCAGGACGCGGGGATCGGAACCCTTCTTAGGATGCCATCTTTCGGGTGGGGAAGCGGTTACGGCTGAGTACCGCGCCGCGGTACTCAGCGCTGGTAGATCGGGAGCAGGTGCTGGTGCACGGCGAGGGCCAAGACGGCCATCGAGGTGGTGTAGATGCCGTACCCATAGTCCCACTCGTTGTTGCCGGGGCATTCGGGCCAGCTTCCGTCGGGCTTCTGGTTGGGCAGCAGCGCGTCGTCCACCAGCGGGAAGAAGCGGTTCCAGGCCTCGTCGCCCATCTGGTACATGCCGACCGCGGCATAGTACGTGCGGTAATAGAAGAAGCCGCCTTTGCCCCATTGCGGCGGATCCTTGAGCATCTTCGCGGTGCTGGCGGCCAATTCCGGCGCGTCGTAGACGCCGCAGGCCGGCAGCGCGAGAAGCCCGATGCCGCGCAGGGCGGGGCGGTCGTCGCGCCCCTGATAGCCAAAGCCGCCCTGGGGGTGCGCGTTGGCGCGGATGAAGCTCACCGCGGCCTCGATCGCCGTCTGCGGAACCTCCACGCCGACGTTCTTCGCCGAGCGCAACGCCATCGTCTGCCAGCCGGTCAGGGAGAGGTCGCTGTCCGGGCTGTTGGGCAGGTAGCGCCAGCCGCCCTGCATCGCCTCCGGCTTCTTGATCGCCTGCGCCTCGAGGATCAGCTTCACCGCGCGCCGGCAGGCCTCGATCAGGCGGCGTTCGAGCACCTCTTCGCGCGTCATCCCCGCGGCCTCCACGAGCATCAGCGTGCAGACCCCGTGCCCGTACATCCGCGAGTTGTCGTTCAGCCCCAGGTAGCCGTCGTCGCGCATCTGGGAGAGGGCATATTGCAGCGCGCGGCGCAGCGCGGGGCCGTGTTCCGGGTCGTCGGGAGTGTGCCCCGCGGCCAGGCACGCCATCACGCTCAGCCCCGTCAGCGCACAGGGATGCTTCGCGCCGAAGCTGCCGTCGGGGTTCTGCTGCGAGAGCAGGAACGCGATGCCCTTTTCGATGGCCTCCTCGCGCGGCCCTTTCTCCTGGAGCTTCTTAAGCAGCGCCGCCTCGTCCTCGACGAAGGGAACGCTCTCGGGCGCCGCGGCGGGCGCGGCTTCGCCGGCCAACACGGAGCCAGCGAGGGTAAACATGGACAGGAGCGCGAGGATGCTGCTCACCGTTCGCCCTCCTGCGCCGAGGCCAGGCGCTTGAAGTAGCGCCGGATGCTGGCTTCGTACTCGGCCGGGAAGCGGCCCCCGGCGGCGTTGAGCAGGTCGCGGCGCAGGTTGTCCGGGAGGCGGTTCCAGGTCGCGTGGTCGATGGGCAGGCCGGGCGGCAGCGGCGGCGCGCGGCCGTCGCCGCTCTCGCCCTCCTTGGGTTGTCCCTGCGCGCCTTGCCCCTGGCCCTCCGCGGGCGCCTGGTTGGCCTGGTCGGACGGGCCTTGCTGCGAACCCTCGCCCTGCGCCGCGCCTTGGGCGGCCTTCGCGCGGGCCTGCGCCAGCATCTGCGCCTCCGCGCGGCCCGGGACCTTCAAGCCCGTGGCCTGTCCGCGCGCGGCCTGCGCGGCGCGGTCGAGCGCGCGCTCGGCCTGCTGCTGAAAGCCTTGCGCCTCGCCCTGCCGTCCCATCCCGGCGGCAGCCTGGGCCTGCGCGAGCGCCTGGAGCGCGTCGGCGGCGGGGGTGGGCGAGGCTTGCGCGCCTTCGCTCGATCCAGGCAGCGGCGCGGCGTCCCCGCGCACGGCGCGCGCGAGCCGTTCGACCTGCTGCGCCATGCCGGCCATCCGCTGCGCCGAGGCCCGCGCGCGGCCGGCCGCGGCGGCCGGATCCTGCGGCGCGCCTTCGGCCTGGCCCGGTTGATTCCGCGCTCCGGCCTCGCCGCCTTCGGCGGCAGCCTGCTTCAGCGCGCTCAGCGCTTCGCCGGCCTCGCCCGGCAGCGCGCCGCTGCGATCGAGGCCTTTCAGCGCTTCGCGGACCTGGGCTTCCATCTCCGCGCGCGAACCGTGCTGCGCCCGTTCGCCGCTGCGGCCCTGGTTGAGCGCCCGCTCGGCGCGCCGCAGGTCGTCGGCGAGGTCGGCTTCGCGGCCGGCGGCCTCCTGCGCGCGGCGGCCCAGCGCCTGCGCCTGCCGCGTCAGCTCGTCCTCGGGGTTGCCCAGCGCCCCGGCCAGCGCGCCCGCGGGCTGCTGCAAGTCCTGCGCCAGGGCATCCAGCTTTCCGGCCAATTCGCCCAGCCCCGCGCGGTCGGCCTCCTGGGCCACGCCCCGCGCCGCCTCGCCGGCCTTGGGCAGCGCGTCCTTGGCCTGGTTCAACGCGCCGGCCTGCGGCTGGCCCTGCGCCTGCTGCGCGAGTTTCCCGGCTTCCTGTCCGGCCGCGTTCAATTCCCGGTTCAGCTCCGCGCCCAGTTCCTTCACCGCCGCGCGGGCCTGCTGCTCGAGCCCCGCCGCCCGGTCGAGGTGCCCGGCGGCCTGGCGGTCGCGGTCCGCCTGCTGCATCAGGTCGCCGGCAAGCGCGTTGAGCCGTTCGGCGAGCGCCTGGCGCGTCAGCTTCGCCTGCTCCGGATCGCGCCCCATCTGCTTCGCGAGTTCCTGGCGCAGCGCGGCGAGCTGTTCCGCGTCGGCGCCGGGGTTCGCGGCGGCCGGATCGGGCGGCTTGGGCGCGTTCGGATCCTGCACCTGCTCCGGCGGCGCGCCCTTGAGCGCTTCGGCGAGGCGTTCGAGCGCGGCGGCCTGCTTCAGCGCTTCGGCGAGCCGGTCGGCCTCGCCCTGCTGCGCCAGCAGGTCATCGAGCTTCTTCTTCGCGTCTTCCTGTGCCTGCGGATGGGCCGAGGCAAGGCCTTCGGCGAGCTGCGCCAGCTCGTTCAGCTCTTTTGCGGCGGCCTCCGCGCGCTCGGGCGCCTCCTTGGGGACCATCTGCGCGCCGTTGCTCGGGTCGCGGCGGGCGTTCTGGAGCGCCGCGGCGGCCGGCTCGAGCTTCTCGTCGAGCGTGTGCTTCAGCGCGCCGCTCAGCATGGCCAGGTGCTCGGCCTGCTTCTTCGCCAGCGCGTCGGGGGCCTTCAGGCGCCTGGCTTCGGCGTCGAGCGCGAGGTTCTCGGCGGTGTGCGCGGCCTTGTCGCGCGCGTGCTGGGCCTGCTGCGCCGCCGCATCGAGCTTCGGCTGCGCCGCCCTGGCGTCGTCCCTGGGCAGGCCCGCCAACTGCTGCCCGCTCTGCTGCGAGTGGTTCGCGGCCTCGCGCAGGTTCTGCGGCGCGGCGCCGTTCAACTGGTCGGCCAGGCGGCCGAGATCCTCGTTGACGAGCTTCGCCGCGTCGCGGGCTTCCTTGGCCAGCGCGTCCAACTCCGCGCCGGCGGCCTCGCGCGCCTGGTCCTGGGCCTGCTTCTGGGCCGGATCCTGGGGCTGGCCGTCGCGCGCGGCGGCGGCCTGGTCCTCGAGCGTCTTGACGGCCGGGTTCTGGCGCAGCTTGCCGGCGACCTGCCCGGCCGGCTGGAGCGCCTGCGGCTGGACCTGGTTGGCGGCGGCGCGCCAGGCGTGGCGCAGGTTGCGGCCGTTGTCCTTCAGTTCGGCGGCGGCGCGGAGCTGCTCGTTGGCGTGGGCCGGGGAAGGGGGCTTGTCGAGCGCCGCGTGGGCGGCCTGGGCGTCCCCCGACGTCTCGTTCAGGGCGTCGCGCAGGGCGAGGGAGCGCTCCACGCGCTCGGCCAGCGCCGCGAGCTGTCCCGCGTCGCGTTCCAGTTCCGCCGCGTGCGCGTCGAGATTCGGCTGGTTCGCCTGCGCCTGCGCGAGGGCCTCGGGCGTGGCGGCTTCCCGCAGGCGGCGTTCGAGGTCCTCGGCGGGGCCGCGCGCGAGGCTCTCGGCGCGCTGGGCCAGGGCCTGGAGCGCGCGGCGTTCGTCGATCTCGCGGCGCGTGTCGTTGGCGGCCTGGCGTAGCTCGTGGGCGATCGCCTTGGCCTGGCTGCGCAGGTCCTCGGCGCGGGCGCGGACCGTGGCGTCGGCGCGGGCCATCGCCGCGTCGCGCTTCGGCGCGGGCGGCTCCTGAGCCGCGCGGACCAGTTGCGCGTTGGCTTCGCGCGCGGCCTTCGCGCCTTGCTCCAGCCGGCGCAACCGCGTGGCGAGGTCGAAGGTCTTGTCCGCGAGCTGCCGCGCCCACTGATCCAGCGCCTGTTTCCAGCGCTGCCGCACGTTGCCGTAGTGCGTCACCCAGACGGCGGCGTGGCGGTTCCATTCCAACAGCGGCAACGCGGCGCCGGGGGCGACCTCGGGCAGGTTGAAGAGCGGCGAGGTCTGCCGCTCCACCGCCAGCTTCCACTCCGTTCCCCACTGGGCGACCTCCGCGTCGGGCTTCGGGGCGAGCAGGGCGAGCTGCTTCAGCCGCGGGGGCAGCGCGCGCGCGACCTCGAGCATTGTCTGCAGGCGCACGCGCGCGTCGTGGACCGCCGTGCTGCTGGCGCCCTGGGCCATCGCCGCGCGGACCTCGCCATGCTGGTAGACCGGCTGCGGGGTGCCGTGGGTGCGCAGGAACTCGCGCGGCAGCGGCCGGGGCGGGCCGTCCGGATCGGCCCGCTCGAGCTTGAACGTGTAGCCGCCCTTGTTGTTGTAGAACTCCAGCTTCAGGTCGTGCCAGCCTTCCTTCAGTTCGACGGCGGCCTCGTAGGCCGTCGGGTACTGGTCCTTCCATTGGTCGATCACGAGCTGCCCGCCGAGGTAGAGGCGCACGCCGTCGTCGGCCAGGACGCGGTAGGTGTAGGCCCCGGCCTTGGGCGCGAGCGCCTGTCCGGACCAGCGCACGGAGAGACCTTCGGAACCCAGGTCGGGCAGCGGCGCGTCCTTGAGGTCCAGCTCCCACTCGACCGTGCGCCGCACGAGCGCGTCGAGGATCAGCCCGCGGTGGTATTCGGCAAGCAGCCCGGGCACGAAGGCGCCCTGCGGCGTCCAGCCGGCGGCGCCCACGAGAAGCGGCGTGATGCGCTGCTGCGTCTCGCGCACGTCGGTCGCGCGAGCCTCGGCCTGCGTCGCGCCGGCGTAGCGGTGCGCGGCGGCGAGGGCTTCGTGGAGCGCGTTCAGCTCCTGGAGCGATTCCGGGAGCAGCGCCTGGAGCACGTCCAGGCCCGCGGCGACGCGCGCGCCCTCGGAGGCCTGCGCCTGCTGCCCGGCGCGGCGCAGCGGCTGGAGCCCGCTCTCGCCGAAGCGGCTCAGTTCGCCCTTCAAGGCCGTCAGCAGGATGGTGAGGCTGCCGGGTTCGGCGTGCGGCAGTCCCGCGGCCAGCGCCTCCGCCGCGCCGGCCGACTCGCGCCCCGCGCGGACGAAGGACTCGGCCAGCAGCAGCCGTTCGGCCGCCTGGAACTCCACGTCCTCGGGGCGGAAAACCAGCAGCATCTCCTTCACGTCCTTCTCGGCGCCGGCCAGTAGCTTCCGCGAGGTCTCGACGCGCCGCTGCGCCTCGTCGAGTTTCTCGAGCAGTTGCCGGTCGCTGCGCCGGCGCGCCGCGTCGATGCGCAGGCGGCGCTGGTCGCTCTTGCCGATCGAACCGTTCGCGTCCTCGGCCTCGACGTGGTAGGTGAGCGCCTCGCCGTCGCCGAGGAACAGCCCGGCCAGATCCCAGGGCTGCGAGACCATCCAGACCTTTCCGGCCTCCGGCGGGCGGTGCAGTTCCAGGACCACCGGCAGATGCTGGTCTTCGGGTCGCACCACCAGGCGCATCCGTTCGATGCCCAAGTCGTCCTCGGCGCGAGCCTCCAGCGCGAGCACCGACGAGGCGTCCACCGTGTCGTCGGCCTGCGGCTTGAGCACCGCGACCTGCGGGGTCTGGTCGGCCCGCGCGTGGATCGCGAAGAGCGGCGCGTCCGGATTGACCACGCCGTCGTTCGAGCGCAGCCGCACGCGGTAGCTGGTGTCTTTGGCGACCTCGAAGCTCACCGCCGCGCGCTCGCCTTCGACCTGCATCGAGAGCCGCCGCGGGTCGGTGAACTCCAAGACCGCGGCCTCCAGAGGCGTCGTCGAGAGCAGCGCCAGTTCGACCCGCGAACCGCGCAGCACTTCCAGGTCCCCGCTGACGCGCTCGTAGGTTTTCGACGGCAGTTTGGCGTATTCGGGGTAGTGGACGGTGAGCGTCAGGCCGGCGATTTCGGGGCGCGGGAGCACCTGGATGCCGAAGGCCTGCGAGCGCCCGTCGCCGGCGGAGACGCGGTACTCCAGGGGCACGTGCAGCGGCCCGAGCTTGAAGGTGAAGCGCTCGTCGTGGAGCAGGTCGCGGTCCATGCGCAGCTTCGACCACGCGCCGCCGGGCTCGCGGGTCTCGAGGTTCGCGGACTCGGCCGGCTTGCCTTCAAGCAGCGCCTCGACGTCCAGCGATTGCCCTTCGACGACGCGGGCCTCCCCGGGCCGCACGTCCAGTTGGGTCTGGCTGGCGCGCGGGAGGTTCAGCCAGGGCAGCGTCGCGCGCGCGTATTGAAGCGGCATCCGCCAGCCCGGGACGAAGCAGGGCAGTACGGCGAGGGCGAGCATCACCCCCGCGGCCAGGCGCGCCGCCCGCGCCGGCTCGCGATCCGGGAGTGCTTCGACGGGGAGCTTCCCGACGCGCTCGGCCGCCTCGTCGGCGACCCGTTCGATCAGCGCGCGAGAGAAGCCTTCCTGCCCGCCGCGAGCGGCCAGTTCGACGGTGGTGGAGAGCCGCTCGGCCAGGTCGCCGTCCGGCGCGCGCCGTTCCAGGTCCGCCGCGATCTCGGCAGCCGTCCGCTTGCGCAGCGCGCGGCGCAGCAGCGCCCAACCGAGCCCGGCCGACGCCGCGTACAAGCCCCACGCCAGCGCCCGGCGCGTGCTGTCCTCCAGGAGCAGCCAGCGGTCGGCCAGCGCCGCGGCGAGCACGCCGGCGACGAACAGCCCCGCCGTCCAGCCCGCGGCTTCCCAGATCAGCAGGCGGCGCGTGAGCTGCGCGTAGCGCGTCAGCGCGCGGACCAGCGGATCCGGCAGGGAGAGCTGCCGTTCGGGAGCCTGTTCGTTGCTCATGCGCATCCTTATTACTGTAGCCTCATGCATTCTACCCGCCGGCCGGGACGGCGTTGAATCGTCATGGCAATCCCAGCCGCTTGCGGTACAGCCATTCGGCGACCAGCAGCGCCGTAAGCAGCAGGATCACCGGGTACGAGCACCACAATTCGTACGAGTCCTCGACGGTCGTTTCCTTGCCCTGCCCGGCCAGTTGCGAAAAGAGGGCTTCGGCCTCCAGCAGGTCGCGGGCTTGCCCGCCGCCGACCTTCGCCATCGTGGCCAGCCGCGCGCTGTCGCGGGCCAGTTCGACGCCTTCCTGCCCGGTCGTCTCCCGCGCGACGACCTTCAGCTCGTGGGTCACGTCGCCGAAGCCCGGCGCGCCGACGCTCAGCTTGATCGTATGCACTCCCGGCGGCAGGTTGCGCAGCATCCCGCGGTAGAGGCCGCTGCCGTCCTGGACCTCCTGCAATGGAACTTTCTGCGCGTGCCCGGCATGGACGAACTCCGCGACGACCGGCACGCGCCCGGCGAGCTTCCCGTCGGCGTCGCGCGGGCGCGCGAGGATCTCCACGTCCTCCCCGGGCTGCACCTGCCGGCGGTCGAGCGCCGCTTTGAGCCGGTTGGGGCCCGTGAGCCGGTGTCCGGTGCCCCAGCGCAGCGCCTGCGCCCAGAAGACCGCATGCACCCGGTCGGCCACCTTCTGCCGCCAGCGCCAGGTCTGGTCGGTGCCGATGTAGAGCACGCGCCCCGCGCCGTAGTGGTGCGTCGCGACGACCACGTCCTGGCGCGCGTCGTCGCTGCGCAGCAACGGCGTCGCGCCGGGCTTGGCGTAGGCGGGGCGCGAGATCCAGTGCAACTCGGGGAGCGCCGGCCAGAGCCGCTCGTTCAGCGTCGGGTCGCGGAGCACGCGCAGGATCTCGCTGCGGTCGGCGCCGGGGTCGAGCTTCAGGCGCACGCGGTCGGGCGCGTCGGTGCTGGGAACGGGCGCGGCGGCGCGGTCGGGCGCCTGCTGGGTCACGGGAAGCAGCTCGGCCAGCGGTCCGTTGGCGTAGCTCCGCGGCATCGCATCGGGACCGGCCAGGAGCACCAGGAACCCGCCGCGGTCGCCGACGTACTTAAGGAGCCGCTTCTGCGCGGCCTCGTCGAGCCGGTCCGGGGGATGTCGCCGAGGATCACCACGTCGCAGGCTTCCAGCGCCTGTTCGTCGTCGGGGAGCGCCGCGGGTTTCGGCCCCAGCCCGTCGCCGCTCAGGAGCCAGCGCTCGTCGAGCGTCATCTTCCGCTCGCGCCGCAGCAGGCTCGCGACGTAGCGCGACTCCCAGCGCGGCATCAGGTCGGCCAGCAGGACCTTGAGCCGGTCGTTGGCCACATCCACGACGGCCTCGGCGTGGTTGTTCTCCGCGAGCGCCTCGCCGGGCAGCGGCTCCAGCGTGACCCCGTAGACGTGCGTGCCGGCCTGCTCGGCCTTCAGTTCGAACTCCTGCTGGAACCAGCCGTCGCGGCCGAAGGCGGCCGCGCGCTCATCCAGGACCTCGTCGCCGCGGCGCAGCACCAGCTTGGCGTTCTTGATCTCCGGCCCGCCGGGGCTGGACTGAAGCCCCGCGACTTTCAGATGGGCGGTCAGGCGGATGGTCTCGTCCAGGAAGACCGACGGAGAGCCTTCCAGACGCGCTACGCAGAGGTCGAAGGGCGCCTCGAGGCCGCCCGCGCCCAGCGTATGCAGGACGATCCCGCGCGCGGCCAGCGCGCGCGCGGCTTCCTCGGGCGCCGGGCCGCTGGTATGCCGCCCGTCGCTGCAGAGCACGACGGCGGCGATGGGATCCTGCGCGTGCCGTTCGGCCAGCCGCAGCAGCGGCGTGGCGAGATCGGTCTCGCCCTTCGTGCCGGCGTCTTCAAGCTCCGCGTCCTCTTCGCGCGCGCCTTCGATCGGGCGGAGCTTCGAGTCCAGGCGGTAGCTGACGGTCTGCACGCGGTCGCCGGCGGCCTGGGCGACCTTGCCGTCGAGGACCGCGTCCACCAGCGCCGCGCGATCCATCCCGGCGAGCTTCTTCAGCGCCGCCTGGATTTCCGGCCGGTCCTGCGCGGCCAGCGCGCGGTCGGCGAGGTCCTGCCGCATGCGCGCGGCCGCCGCGTGCTTCTCCAGGGCCAGCGCCAGCTCGTGGACGCCGTGGGCGCGGGTGGCCAGGAGCTGCCGCGCCTGCGCGTTCTCGAGATCGCTCTCGCCCAGTTCCCCGTCGAGCTTCTTCAGGTCCTGCGCGCTCTTCCGCGCCGCGCCAAGTTCCCCGGCTTCCGCGCCCGGCGCGCCCTGCCAGGCGTCAAGGGCCGCGTCGAGCTTCTTCGCCGCGGCGGCGAGGCCCTGGCGGGTTTCGGCGAGCCGGTCGCGCGCGGCCCCGGCGTCGGGGGCGCTCTGCTGCAAGACCTGCAGGGCCTGGCGCGCGCTGACGGTGGCGGCTTCCAGGTCGGCGTGCGCGCGCTCCAGGCCCTGCGCGGCCTCTTCCGCGCGCGTGTCGCGGAGCTTCGCGTCGATCAGGCCCAGCACCACCGCTTCGCGCAGCTTCCGCTCGACGGGTTCCTGGCGATCCTGCACTTTCATGCTGGGCGAGTTGTCCCGCAGCACCAGGACCAGCGGCGGCTGGTAGCGCGCGAAGACGCGGTGCAGCACCGGCTGGCTCAGCAGCAGCGCCAGCAGCGCGATCGCCGCCGCGCGGAGCCCGAAAAGCCAGCGCCGCGCCTCGGGGTACGGCTCGGTCTCGCGCCGATACAGCTTGCAGATGGCCCACGCGCCGCCCGCCGCCGCCGGCAGCAGAAGCCACCAGGCGAGCCCCATGAGCTGCACGCCCGCCAGCGTCGGCGCGAAGGGGACGCTCACGACCACCTCCGCAGCAGCCAGGTTTCGAGGAAGCAGAACCCCGCGGCGGCCAGGATCAGCCACGCCGAGAGTTCATAGCCGCCGCCGTCCAGCCCGATCAGCCGCCCCAGGCTGTCCCAGTCCGGCGCATAATGCGCGCCCAGGTCGCGCTCGAGACGCCGGAGGTCCCCGGGTTCGAGCCGCACCATGACGGATTCGGCCCGGTCGGCGGTGACGGTGTAATGGACGCGCTCGTCGGCGCCCGCGCCTTCGGGGGCCACGAGGTAGCTGCCCGGCGCGGCGGTGTCATCGTGCGTGTAGACCGTCAGCGCGCCCTGGCGGCGCGGCGCCAGCTCCAGCGGATCGCCTTGGGGCCGGTAAAGAAGGTGCGGATGCCGCGCGGCCTCGGCGCCGGTCACGTACGAGAGCGCCTGTCCGACGCGGAGGTTCCGCGGCGGAATCACCGCCGAGGCCAGGTCGAAGACCAGACATTGCATCAGCGGCACATAGAACGGATGCACGGGCAGGTCCGACCAGCCCGTATCCACGGCCGTGGTGAGCAGGTAGACCTTGCCTTCGCCGAGGTTCTTCTGGACCAGCGCCGCCGCGCCGTTGGAGTAGCTTGCCAGCACGCGCACGTCGTCCTGACCGCTCGGCGCGCCCGTGGCCACGTACTGCCGGATCCGCGCCTGGGTCCAGTCCTGCCCGCGCTCGGGGCGGAAGAGTTCGAGGGCCGGCGCATTGGAGACGATCCCGCCCAGATGCAGGTACGCCGGCGCCGGTTCGGGGCCGCGCGCGACCTTGACCAGCGGCGTGGGCTCGGAGAGGCCCAGCTTGTCCAGGGAGACCGGCAGGAGCCCCGCGCCGTTGCGGTAGAGGTCGCGGTTGTACGCGCCGAGCTGCACGCGGTCGCCGGGCGCGAGCAGCAGTCCGCCGCCGGCCACGACGAAGCGCTCCAGGTCGCCCACCGTCGCGCCCGGCAGCGCGGCCACGTTGGCCAGCACGACGACGCGGTATTTCGAAAGGTCCGCGTACTTCAGCTCCGTCGAGTCGATGGCCGTCGTCTCGATGACCGTGCGCCAGGTCGGATCGTCGGCGTCCCGGGGCGAGAGCGCCTCGCGCAGGAAGTCCGCCTCCGAGGCCAGCGGCTGCGTGCGCCGGTCGCCGTCCACCAGCAGTACGGGTAGGCGGTCGAGGACCACGACGCTGTGAAGCAGTTCGTTGTCGTCCGGCAGTTCGTCCGCGCCGCTGCGCAGCCGGCAGGAGACCAGATGGCTGCCGGGGCGCTCGAACTGGTACGTGAACGCCAGGACCTCGCGCGCGCCCGGCGCCAGTTCGACGTTGCGCGTGGCCTTCGGCGCGCCGTTGACGAAGAAGGTGACGGCCGCGTCGCCGGCTTTCTCGGGTCCTTCGTTGGCGGCGGTGACATGAAAGGTGACCGCCGCGTAGGGATCGACGACCGAGCGCGACGGGGTCAGGCCGGTAAGCGCCACGTTGGAGGGCCGCTCCTGGCCGACCGAGGTAAGCAGGATCTGCGGCGCGATGCGGCTGGAGCGGACCAGCCCGGCGAGGTACGACCAGCGCGCGCCGTCGTCGAGCTCCCATCCGGCGGCCTGCAAATCGGTGACGAAGAGCAGTTCGCGGCGCGGGTTGTGGCGCGTCTCGAGCTGTTTGACGGCGGCGTCGAGGGCGCGGGCGACGTCGGCGCTCTCGTGGCGCGGGCGCGCCTCGCGGATCAGCTCGCGCACGCGCTCCAGGTCGAAGAGCGCCGCGGGGGGCGCGCCTTTGCCCGCGGCGGACGTGAACAGCAGCGTCACGTCGTCGCCTTTGCGCAGGGTATCGACGTAGCGGATCGCGCGCTCGCGCGCCTCCTGCCAGGCCGTGCGGGCGCGGCCGGCGTTCATGCTGAAGCTGTCGTCGAGGAGCAGCACGGCGGAGGTGTGCACGTCCGGCGCGCGCGCGCCGCTGGAGGCCAGGATCGTCGGGCGCATCAGGGCCAGCGCCAGGCAGGCCAGGATCGAGGCGCGCACGAGCAGCAGCAGCAACTCGCGCAGCTTGATCTGCCGCGCGCGCTCGGCCAACAGTTCCTCGAGGAACATCATCGCGCCCCAGTCCAGAGGCGTGACGCGGTTGCGCTGCAGGAGGTGGATGATGACCGGCGCGGCCACCGCCGCCAGCCCGCCGATGAGGATCCAGTTCAGGAAGACCATCTCAGATTCCCTGCCGGCGGCTAAGGTACTGCGCCAGGGCCGCGTCGTACGGCTGGTTCGTCGTCAGGACCGTATGGTCGAAGCGGTGCCGGTGGCAGGCCTCGCGCAGCCGCTCCTGGAAGCGCTGGAAGCGCTCGCGGTACAGCTTTGCCACGCGCGGCGCGTCCAGGCGCAGGCGCACGCCGGGGCGCTCCATGCACCGGAATTCGTGCATCTCCTCGAACGGGAAATCGATCTCCCGCGGGTCCAGGATCTGAAACAGGATGACCTCGTGCCGCTTGTGGTGCAGGTGCGCGAGCGCCTTGATCAGGTCCTCCACCGGCGCGAAGAAATCCGAGAGCACGATCACCAGCCCTCGGCGGCGGATCCGCCCGGCCAGTTCGTGCAGCAGCGGGGCGAGGTTCGTCTCGCGATCGGGCTCGATCTCGGCGAGGGTCTTGAGCAGGGTCGAGAGGTGCCCGGAGGTGCCGCGCGGCGGAATCTGCTGGCGCAGCGCGTCGTCGAAGGCCACGAAGCCGACGGAGTCCGACTGTCCGATCATCAGGTAGGCCAGCGCCGCGGCGACCTTGCGCGCGTACTCGAACTTGGATTCGCCGTGCCCCGCGTAGCGCATGCTGCCGCTGGCGTCGAGGCAGAGGTGCGCGCGCAGGTTCGTCTCTTCCTCGTACTGCTTGACGAAGAGCTTGTCGGACTTGCCGAAGACCTTCCAATCGATGTGCCGCAATTCGTCCCCGCGGCTGTACTCGCGGTGCTGCGCGAACTCGACGCTGAAGCCTTTGTAGACGCTGCGGTGCTGGCCGGAGACGAACGACTCGACGACCGTGCGCGCGATCAGGCGCAGCTTGGAGACCCGCTCCAGCGCCGCATGCTCCGTGATCTCCGCAGGCTGCGTCATGGGGCTTTCCCGTACCGCGGGCGTCCCGCCCGCAAGGCTTTATTCACCGCCGAGCGTCTGCTCGCCATGGCGTGCGGGCGAGACGCCCGCGGTACGTAATGGAGCATCGCCGGCGCCAGTGACTTCGCATCGCGCATTACGCATGCATCTTCACGCCTGCGTCTTTGCCTTCTCCAGCACGCGCTCGACGATCATGTCGGGCGTCAGCCCTTCGCTCTCGGCGGCGAAGTTCAAAACTAGGCGGTGGCGCAGCACCGGCTTGGCCAGCGCGACGAGGTCCTCGACCGTGGCGTGGAAGCGCCCGTGCAGGAGCGCGCGGGCCTTCGCGCCCAGCAGCAGGTTCTGGCACGCGCGCGGTCCGGCGCCCCAGTCGAGCCAGCGCTTGACCTCCGGCGCGGCGTATTCCTCGCTGACGCGCGTGCTGCGCACGAGATCCACCGCGAATTGGTAGACGTGATCGCCCAGCGGAACCTTGCGCACGATCTCCTGCAGGCCCAGCAGCTCCTCGCCGGTGAAGACCGGCTCCACTTGCGCCTCGTACGCGCTGGTCGTGCGGCGCATGATGTCGATCTCGTCCTCGCGCGAAGGGTAGGCCACCTTGACCATGAACATGAAGCGGTCGAGCTGCGCCTCGGGGAGCGGGTAGGTGCCTTCCTGCTCGATGGGGTTCTGGGTCGCGAGCACGAAGAAAGGCTTGGGCAGGTCGTAGCTCTTCGCGCCCACCGTCACGCGCCGCTCCTGCATCGCCTCCAGCAGCGCGGCCTGCGTCTTGGGCGGGGTGCGATTGATCTCGTCGGCCAGCAGCAGGTTCGCGAAGACCGGCCCGGGCAGGAACTCGGTCTTGCGCCGCCCGCTCTCGGGGTCTTCCTGGATGATGTCCGTGCCCGTGATGTCGCTGGGCATCAGGTCGGGCGTGAACTGGATGCGCGAGAACGTCAGCCGCAGCGCGCGGCCCAGCGTGTTGACCAGCGCCGTCTTGGCCAGCCCCGGCACGCCGACCATCAGGCAGTGCCCGCGGCAGAAGATCGCCAGCAAGAGCTGCTCGATGACCTCGTCCTGCCCGACGATCAGCTTGTGGACTTCCTTCGAGAGCGTGTCGCGGGCCTCGGCGAGTTTCTGCGCGAGGGCCAGTTCGTCGGCGGTCGGCTCCAGCGCATCCGGCTTCTTTTCCGCGTCGCTCATGGAGGGTTCCTCGGGTTGGATGGTCCGGATCGGCCTGCATAGGCCACGGGGCGGGCGCGGTTCGCGGGCGTCACGGGGACGCTCCAGCGGCTCCGCGAAGTCCCTTGCCCGTTGGCTCTCAAGGAGTTACCGCTCGATCCGGGCCGCGTTGAAGCGAATCTGGGAATTTTCGGGCCCCGCCGCCCGCCAGCCCGGATGAAGCTTGCCGTGCAGCGCCCGCGAGGGCTGCCCGTCGAAGATCACGTCGCCGTTGACCAGGACCCGGACGTACGGCCCCAGGTGCTCCAGCCGCAAGCGATAGAAGCCCGCGCCGCCCTGGTTGACGGGGCGCGACTGGAGCAGTTCGGCGTCGGGGCCGTAGAGCACCAGTCCGTCGGCGGAGAGTTCCAGGAGCAGGCCGCGGGCGGGCTTGGCATTGGGACCGAAGGCCGGCGCTCCGCCGGCCTCGGCTTCGGCGAGGAAGACGGCCGCGTGCGAGCCCGCGCCGAGTTCGGGCGCGCTTACGTCCAGGTTGAAGGCCAGCGCGCCCTCCGCCGCGATGCCGCGCTTGAGGTACACGCCGGCGGCTTCTCCGCCGTCGTTCGCCGGCTCATGGCGCAGCCCCTGCCCGTCGCCGCTCCACGCGCCCGCGCCGAGGAATTCCCAGCCCTCGAGCTTCTCGCCTTGCAGCGGCGTCTCGTAGGCGACCTGCCCGTTCAGGCGCAGCCTGCGCGCGGCGGTCTGTTCGCGCATCAGCGCCCAGACGGCGCCGGCGGCGACGATGCCCACGAGCAGCACGCCGCCCAGCAGCCGCCAGAGCGTCCGGCGCCGCCCGAGGTCGGCGTCCATCAACACCATATTGAAGTGCGGCGGGGCGTCGGGCAGCTTGGCCACCACGGCCTCGCGGATCCGGCTCGTCAGTTCCGGCGAAGGCGCCTGCTTGCGCCAGTCGCGCGAACCGACCAGCGTCGAGACGACCTCGTCGAGTTCCTCGCAGAAGCGTTTGAGTTCCGGATCGCGGCCGGCCGCGGCCTCCAGCCGGCGCTGCGCGCGCCGGTCCTGCCCGGTCAGGGCGCGGACGATCAGTTCCTGGAGCGTGGGGTCATGCGCCGCCATCAGGGCCGCTCCTTCAGCCGGTCGCGCAGTTTCCGCAACCCATAGTACACGCGAGAACGGAGCGTGCTTTCCGGATCGCCCGTGATTTGCGAGGCTTCTTCGTACGTGAAGCCGTCGAAGAGCGTCAGCACGATGATTTCACGGTGCAGCGGGGGCAGGTCGTCGAGCGCCTTGAGCACCCGCGCGCGGTCTTCCTTTTCGGCGGCCTTCTCGCTGGGATCCTGCGTCTCGGGCGAAAACTGCGGCGGGTTCCAGTCGCTCAGGTCGGTCTGGACTTCCAGTTCGCCGCGGCGCTTGCTGTTGCGCAGGGCGTTGAAGGCCGCATTGCGCGCGATGGTGAAGAGCCATGGGCGCACCGGCGAGCCCTTGCGGAAATCCTTGGCGTGCGTGATCACCCGCAGGAACGCCTCTTGCAGCAGGTCTTCCGGATCGAGCCGCCCCGCCACCAGCCGCGCGAGAAACGAGAGCACCTTCTCGCTGTGCCGGCTGTAGAACTCGTCGAACGCCTCCCGATGCCCTTCCACGAGCGCGCGCAGGAGCACTTCGTCCTCCAGCCGCCGCCAGTTGGGTGCGCGCTGGCCGCCGAGTTGCGCAGGCCGGCCTTCGCCGCGCGCCGGAACGGCGGAGTCGTCGCCCACGGTCCGGGAGAGACCTTCCAACAGGCGCTCCTTATTCAAAGGGGTTTCGCGGCTTGCCGGTGAGGCCCCGGGTGCGTATCGCTTAACCGCCCATCCTACCTCAAGTCACCATCACCACGTGCAGGTTTTTCAAGGTCGCACACCGGCCCCGCCGTGAATCCGGTCCTGGGCTTCATCGCACCCTGTTGTAACGCGCTATCCCTTTACGCACCAAGATGTTCATATCGCGAGATTTTCAACTTCTCCTTTATCGCTCGCGCCTTCGTGATACCTTGGCCGGCGGCATTCATGTTTCGCGCCGATGACATCCCCATGACCAGCCAACTGCACGGCGATCCCAACTATGCGCTGCTCGCCGCGGAGTCCATCCGCGAGCGGCTTGAACAGTTCGTCCAGGAAATCGACGGCGTCCGCCACCGCGCCAAAGAGGACATCGAGCACGTTCACCGCATGCGCGTGGCCAGCCGGCGCCTGCGCGCGTGCTTCGCGCTCTTCGAGGCCTGCCTGCCCGCGCCGGATTTCGCGAAGTGGACCAAGCCGCTGCGCCGGATCACCAAGCAGCTTGGCGCGGCGCGCGACGTGGACGTGCAGATCGATTTCCTCAACGGGTTCCTCAAGGAGTTCGCGGGCAAGAGCCACCGCCAGGGCATCGAGCGCCTGCTGCTGAGACTGGGCCAGCGCCGCGAGACGCTCCAGGCCGGCGTGCTCAAGGCGCTGGACAAGCTCGAAAAGAGCAAGCTGCTCGCCGAACTCGAACAGATGGTCCTGCAACTCCGCGTCCAGGCGAACCTGAAGGACGCCCAGATCAACGCGACCCCGGTTCGCGTCCGGGCGCGCGAGCTGATCGTCGCGCGGCTGGAGAACATGCTCGTCTTCGAGCCCTACGTCGAACAGGAGGAGAAGGGCGAGGAACTCCATCAGATGCGCATCGCCACCAAGCGCCTGCGCTACGCCATGGAGATCTTCAATCCCGCCTTCGACGGCCGGCTCAAGGAGTTCATCGAACCCGCCAAGAAGGTCCAGGCGCTGCTGGGCGACCTGCAGGACTGCGAGGTCTGGAGCGCCTTCATGCGCGAGTTCGAAGACGAGGAACGCCGGCGCACCCAGGAGTTCTTCGGCCACGTCCGTCCCATGGGTCGCGTGATCCCCGGCCTCCATTTCCTCGCGCGCAACCGCACCGAGCGGCGCAAGGAAATCTACGCGCAGTTCGTGGCCTTCTGGCTCGAACTGAACCTGGCCCAGACCTGGCGGCGGCTGCTGGCCGGCCTCGAAGAGCTGGCCCAAAGCCCCGCGCCGCAGCCTTGATTGGTTTTCCATGTTTCCAACCCAACGATGAAGCTGCCGTGAAGGCCACGGGAAGGCCGCGTAACGCGGCAAAGCTTTTCCACATTCTTGCAGCAATTCGTTTTGAAGCCTCGAAAGGCAAGTACAATGCCCGCGGGTGGACGGTGGGGCGGTCGGACGATGGCCAGGGGCGCGCTCGACGTGGCGGATTCGGTAGTCGCGTTCATCGACCTTGGCACCAATTCCGTGCGCCTCCTCGTGGTGCGCCTCAATCCCAACGCCTCCTACACGGTCCTCGCGCGCGATAAGGAAACGGTGCGCCTTGGCGAGGGCGAATTCGCCGGCAACAGGCTCCAGGCCGAGGCCATGCAGCGCGCGATTCTCGTCTGCGCCAAGTTTGTCCACGTCGCCCAGTCGCTTGGGGCGGGGGAGGTTCACGCGGTGGCCACCGCCGCGACCCGCGAAGCGCGCAACCGCGGCGATTTCGTCCGCAAGCTGCGCAAGCAGGCCGGGCTCGAAATGCACGTCATCTCGGGCAAGGAAGAGGCGCGCCTGATCTACCTCGGCGTCGCCGGCGGGCTGAACCTCGGCGCCAAGTCCGGCCTCTTCGTGGACATCGGCGGCGGGAGCACCGAGGTCATCGTCGGCACTCAGGACGAGTACGCCTATCTCGACACCATGCGCCTCGGCGCGATCCGGCTGACCAGCCGCTTCTTCAAGCCCGACGAGGAAGGGCCGGTCACCGACCGCAAATACGCCATGCTCCAGCGGCACATCCGTGACGCCGCCGTGCGCGTGTTCCAGAAGCTGCGCCAGCTTCCCGTCGACACGGTCATCGCCAGCAGCGGCACCGCCGAGAGCGTCGCGCAGGTCGCTTCGCTGAAGTTCCGCGGCCGGGCGCTGGATCCGGAAGACGTGCTGCCCGCGAGCCTCGTCGCCAAGACCGTGCAGTACCTGCGCTCGCTCTCGATCCGCGAGCGGCGCAAGGTTCCGGGGCTCAACCCCAGCGCGCCGACATCATCGTCGCCGGCGCGGCGATCCTCGACACCATCCTCCAGGACCTCAAGCTCCCCGAGTTCCGCATCAGCGACCGCGGCTTGCAGGACGGGCTGCTCGTCGATTACCTCAACCGTCACGAGCATCTCGCGCCCTTCCGCGCGCTGCCCGCGCGCGAGTTGAGCGTGCTGCGCCTGGGGCGGCTCTGCGGCTTCGACGAGGCCCACGCCCGAACCGTGGCGCGCCTGGCCTTCGGGCTCTTCGATTCGGCGCGCCTCGCCGGATTGCACCGGCTCGGCGACGACGACCGCGAACTGCTTGGCTACGCCGCGCTGCTCCACGATTGCGGCATGTTCCTCTCGCACACCAACCACCAGGCCCACTCGTACTATTTCATCCACAACGCCGATCTGCTCGGTTTCGACCAGGACGAACTGGACGTCATCGCCACGACCGCGCTCTACCACCGGAAGCCCGCGCCCAGGCCGTCGCATCCCGAGTTCGCCGCGCTCACCAAGGGCCAGCAGGCGCGCGTCCGCGTACTGGCCGCCCTGCTGCGCCTCGCCGAGAGCCTCGACCGCAGCCACGCCGGCCTGGTCGAGCGCGTCGCGCTCCGCCCGGCCGAACGCAAGACCGTGGTTCTCGAGATCGACGGCGGGCTGGACTGCACCCTGGAAGTCTGGGGCGTCCAGAGCCAGGACAAGGCCTTCCGCAAGGTCTTCGGACGCGACCTGATCGTCGAGCGCGTCTCCGAACGCAAGGCGCCGATCCAGGCGCCCGAGCGCCTGCTCGGGTGATGTTTATGGCTTGTTCCATGCCTGCTTTCTCCAAAGAGCGGGCTCGTGCGCCTGCATGAGCCCAGGTTTGGGAAAAATCCAAGCGCGTCCGATTGGCTATTTAGACCGTGTTACGGTATAATAGGCGGATGCAGACCCAGAACCCGCGTCCGCCTCGGGGTGCCCGAACCCTTTGCGTTCCGCAGCTCGAGCTGGACGACTTCGACCTCGGCTGGCTCACGCCGGCCGATTTCGCCTTCGCGGTGGTCACGGACACCCACGCTCGGGGGAAGGGCGGGTACTTCATCGACCGGAAGTGCTTCGAGCCGGGCATGATCCGGCAGAGCTGGCGCGAACGGCCGGAGATCAACCACTGCCGCGCGCGCAAGGCGTACGACCAGGTAAATCGCAGCGGCGCGGATTTCCTGCTCCATCTGGGCGACATGACTTCCGGGCATCCCCCGGGCCGCGGGTGGCTTAAAGAGGCCCGCCACGCACTGCGGCTCCTGGGCCGGCTGAAGATCCCGTACCGCCTCGTCGCGGGGAACCACGACATCGGGAACAAGTACACCTTCGATCGCGGCGGCGTCAACCTCCACGGGATCATGGCCAATCCGGTCAACGTGGCCGCATACCGCAAGACCTTCGGCGAGCCGTACTTTGCCTTTCGGCACAAGGGTTCGCTCTTCGTGGTCTTATGCGACGGACTGCTGAACTCCGGCGAGCCGCTTGAACTGAAGCAATGGGCCTGGCTGGAGACCCTGCTCGCCCGCGAAGCCCGCCGCGTGAAGAACGTCGTCTGCGCCTGGCACGCGCTGCCCTACTGGAACACCCCCGCCGATCTGCAGCGCGTCAACTACGAGGTGGTCGACCAGCCCGCCCGCGCGCGGATCCTGGATCTCTGCGCGCGCCACGGCGTCCGCGCGATCCTGACCGGGCACACGCACTGGGAGATCCTCAACCGGCACGCCGGCACGTGGCTTTTTACGGCGCATTCGACCGCCTTTACGCGCAACGGCTCGTTCTTTTTCTATCCCGAACTTCCCAGCGCCGTCGATCCGGCGAAGGCCGGCTGGTATCTGATGCGCGTGCGGGGCAGGCGCATCGCGCGGCATTTCACCCGCATGGTCGACCTGCTCCCCGACGCCGAGGCGCGCCAGCGCGGGCGCGCTCCGGCTCCGCGCCGGCTGATGACCCTTCAGGCCGCCGAGGGCCGCCCGGCGAACCTCGCGCTGACCGTCCCGCCCATCTGGGAGCGCCTCTCCGACGGGCATCCCGAGTGGCCCATCGCGGGGCTGCGGGAGCCGCCCGCCGCCTGGCCGGACTCGATGCGGGCGCAGATGGCCTGGCGCTCCAAGCGCCTCTTCCAGCGCAGCAAGCAATGCCTGCTCGTCGAATTCCCGCGCGTCGAGCGCCTCGATCAGCTCGTCCTTACGCCCGACGACGGGGGCTTTCCGGGCCGCTACGAGATCCTCACCAGCCTCGACGGCGCGCGCTGGCAGTGCGCGCTGCGCGCCGAGCCGCGGCCGGGCCCGGAGCCCGCCGCGCACGCGCTGGGCGGCGTGAAGGCCCGCTTCATCCAGTACCACGTCTACGAACTGTCCAGCGGGCAAGTGGGGTTGCGCGGCTTCGAGTGCTTCAATGCGGACGGCGTGAACGTGGCCCTGAAGCGGCTTGGCGCGCGCGCCACGGCCAGCACCCGCGACGGCATCCGGGAGAGCGCCAAGAACACGCTCCCGCTCTCGCACGCCTTCGACCTGAACCCCGCCGTGCTGCGCGTCGCCGAGGAAGCCACGGCCTGGGAAGCGGTCGAACCGTTGCCCGGCGCCCTCGCGCTCGACCGGCTCGTCGAAGAGACCGTCGCGCATGCCGCGCAGGAAGGCCTGCGCGTTTGCGTCGTGGTGAGCGGGAGGCACGCGGGCTTGCCCGCCCGGTCGAGCGAGCGCTCCTTTCGAACCTACGTGCGCCTGCTGGCGGAGAAGTTGAGCGCGGCGAAGCTGTGGGAACTCGATGGCGCCCCGGCCCAAGTCAAGACCGCGCAGGCCGAGATCCGCCGCCTTGTGCCCGGCGCGCGCTTCGTCCCGCGCTCCGGCGCCGGGAGCTTCGTCCAGCGGCCGCCATTTGCCTCCGCGCGCGACCCGGTCCCCGCCAAGGCGCTCCTGCGGGAGGCGGCGCGGCTCATAACCCGGCCCGGCGGCATGCCCTGCTATTCGCTGCGCCCGGGGATGGGCTCCTCGACGAATTCGAGAACCCCATGTACGCCTTCTACGCCTTGCGTACGCTGGCCACCGTCCTGGCCGGCGCACGGCCCGCGGCGGCGGAGTGCGAGGTTCCGGAGGGCGTCGAAGTCGAGGGGTTGCGAGGACCGAACGGCCGCTTGCTCCTGCTGCACGCGGAGCGCCCGCGCGAGGTGGTCCTGAAACTGGCCGCCGCGCCGCGCGAAGCCGTTCTCGCCGACCCGCTTTCCGCGACCACCCAGGCGCTGCGCCCGCGGGGCCGAGTCCTTCCGGGCCTGCGGCTACCGGATTATCCCGTGGTCCTGCGGCTGAAATAGCGCGGCTTTGCGTCGTCCGGCTATTCTTCTGCGGTTTTTGCTTCTTCGGTCTTGGCCTCGACCGTCTTGGCTTCGGAGGTCTTCTGCTCTTCCGGCGGCGCCGGCGGCGGGGCGTCCTTCTTCTTGACCTTGAGCAACTCGATGTCGAAGACGAGCGTGGCCTTGCCGGGGATCTTCTCGCCCGAGCCCGCGTCGCCGTATCCCAGCTCCGGAGGGATGACCAGCTTGCGCTTGCCGCCGACTTTCATCCCGGGCACGCCCTGGTCCCAGCCCTTGATGACCGGGCCCAGGCCGATGGTGAACTTGAACGGTTCGTTCCCGTGCGCCGCGCTGCTGTCGAAGGTCGAGCCGTCCTGCTGCAGCATCCCGGTGTAGAGCACCTCCACCTCGTCGCCTTCCGCGGCCTCTTCGCCCTCGCCTTCCTTCAGCTCCGCCCACTGCAGCCCGCCGTCCTTCTTCTCGAGCACCGCGCTCTCGGGGACCTTTTCGCCCACCAGGTCTTCCTTCTTCAGTTCCTTGTTCTTGAAGAGCTTGGCGGCGTCGGGGCGGAGCTTCTTGAAACTCGCGTCGTCGATGACGTAGAAGAACTTCTGGAAGCGCAACTGGGCCTGTTCGGCTTTCTTCTCGCCCTCAGGCGTCTTCTCCTGGGGCTCTTTCTCGCTCTCGCCGGTCTTCGCCTCGGTCTTCTCGGCCTTATCCTTCGCGTCCTCGTCGATGGCCGGGTCGTACTGCGCGAAGGCGGCCATGTACCGGTTGTGGGACGTCTCCTTCTCGTTGCCTTCCTCCTTGCCTTCCGCCTTGCCGGGCTCGTCGGACTCCACCGAGATTTCGCCGAAGAAGAGGAAATAGCGCTGGCCGTCCTTCAACGAGACCTCGATGTGCCCTTCGTTGCCGTAGAGCTGCACGGCGTCCTCCTGCTGGATGGGATAGAAGCCGCGCTTCATCAGGAGCTGCTGCTCGAAGGGCTGCACGTCCACCAGGCGCAGGCCGGTGAGTTCCGTCAGCATCGCCCCGATGGTGTCCTGATCCACGACCTTCTCGTCGGGCGTGTTCGGGGAGGTCCACTGGTCCACGCCCTGGGGCTTCTGGAACACCGTCTCCGAGCGCATCTTCACCACTTCCTTGATGGTGCGCTTGGTCTCGTCGATGGAGTAATCCTTGATCCCGATTTCCCGGACGTCGTAGCGGTTGAGCTTCAGGAAGTCGGTCTCGACCCAGTCCTTGAAGCGCGTGCTGATATCGACGTTGAGCTTGGCGGTGTAGACCTCGTCGCTGCCGGCCTCGCGCACGTAGCGGACCCCGGACTGCGAGGTCTCCTTGCCGACGATCAGGTCCACCAGCACCGCGCCGCCTTCGTCCTTGAGCGTGATGCGCCGGCCGCGCGCGTCCTCCCTAAGGCCTTCCTTAAGCGGGTCGGCGACGCCGAACTCGGCGAACTGTTCGGGGCTGTTCGAGACCAGCGGCCCGCGCGGCACGTTCAGCACGCCGCCGGCGGTCTCGCCCACGCGCGTGCCGGCATCGGCTGGGTAGTCGTAATGGCTGGGGATGATCCACTTGCCGGCCTTCTTGGCGACCTCGAAGAGCTTCGGCGCCTTGGCGTCCGAGTCCCAGGATTCCACGTGCAGCAGCGCGATATTCTCGGGCTTGACCGTCTCCCCGCCGCGCGTGAGCAGCGTGCCGGCCCGGTCGTCCACAGCCGATTCTGCCGCCGTGCGCGGCCACCACGTCCAGGCGGTGGTTCCCACCGCCAACAGGATGCAGACGAGCGCCAGTTCCCGCATCTTCTCAGCTCCTCCGCCGCGATTCGGGCACGATGGTCCGTTCGCCCAGGATCCGCCTCAGGAAGACCAGCCCGCCCACCAGGGAGAGCGCCGCAGCCGGGATCAGGATGGCCCACAGCTTCACCCAGAACTGCGCGCCGCCGACCTGCCGGTTCTGCTCGATCTCTGCCTTGCGCAGCTTCAGTTCCGCGTCCCGCTGGAGCTGTTCGATCTGCCGGTCCAGGTCGCGCCGACCCGAGAGCCGCCGCTGCTCCTTGAGCTGCTTCTTGGCGTGCTCGTCGAGGTCCTTCCGGTCGTCGATCGCCTGAAGCTCCTTCTCGAACTCCTTCTCGATCCGCTCCTTCTCGTCCTCGTACTCCTTTTGCGCCGCGTCCTCGACTTCGCGGCAGATCTTCTGCGTCGCCTCGATCACGCCTTCGATCTTGGCCAGCGGCCGGCGCTGCGGCCGGCGCGTGCGCAGTTCCAGGAAGGCCTGGTCGTCCGCCAGCGCGTCCACGGCGTTGGCAAGGAATTGCACGTTCCGCAGGTCCAGCAGCCACTTCAGCACGTCCTCGCTGATCCGCTCGCCCGAATTGCGGTAGAAGGCGAAGAACTGGTCGCTCGCCAGGTCGAGGTCGGCGATGTAAATCACGTGCGCCGATTTCGCGCCCAGTTCGCCCACGCCCGGCGCGCCGTCTTCCTTTTCGCCGGTCTTGCCTTCCTCGGCCGGCGGCGCCTCGTCCCGCGGGTAGGCGCGCCGCAGTTTGCCGGTGATCTCCACCGCCAGCGCCGGCGCCTCGCCGCTCCCGGGCGTCCAGCGCTTGACCTCCTTGCGCCGCATCCCGAAGAACGGGTTGTTCTCGAAGTGCTCGTTAAAGCCGTGCTTGCCCCAGTTGATCGACGGGATGGGCGTCACCAGCGGCGTGACGGTCAGCTCCTTCGGTTTGCCCGCGTCCTCCTTGATGAAGCCGGGGAAGGGGAGCAGCAGGCTGGCAATGCCCCGGGTGGCCGCCGCCTCGTGGATCCCGCCCTTGGGCGCGTCGGTGCAGACGAAGTTCGGCGGCAGGATCTTCCGGAACTCGTGGCTCGGCAGGTAGTCCGACCAGCCCACCATGTCCGCTTCCACGTCGATGCCCAGCGCGCGCAGGAGTGGCTTGAGGTCGCCCTTCTCGCCGTCTTCCGGCGGCATGCCCATCATCGGGTTCGGCGGGCGCTTGGGCTGGGAGGTGCCCAGAGTCGGGCTGGTGAAGACCGGGCAGGGATCTTCGAGGATCAGCGCCGGACGGCCGTCCCAGACGTAATCGTGAAGGTTGCGCAGCTCCAGGTCGCCGAGCCGCGAGGGCTGCGGCACGACCAGCACGTCCACGTCGTCCCCGACCTTGGCGTCGAGCTTCACGTCGCGCACGTCGTACTGCCGCTTCCACTCCTGCACGATCTCCCACTCCGGCAGGCTCTGCCGCGCCTGCATGTCGAAGCCGCCCATCAGCTTCAGGTCGGTCTCGACCACGCCGACGACCTTCTTCTTCTCCTGCGAGACCGTGCGGATCGCGCGGACCAGCTCGTACTCCACGCTCAGCCCGGGGTCGAAGTACTCGATCTTCTGCGTCCGCGCCCCGCAGCTCACCACCGCGCCCAGGAACACGTCCACGTTGTCCTTGCCCGTCACCGTCTCCTGGATCTCGTTTCGCGGCATGATCCCGTGGAACTGCGTGGCCTTGCTCCCGGCCTCGTCCAGCGCGTTCTCGGGGCGGTACAGGTCCAGCGTCACCTCCTCGCCCATCTCACGGTCCAGCACCTTCAGCGTGTTCTCGACCTCCTTGCCCTTCAGCGCGAGCTTGGGCGGGGAGGTCCTTGCTGATGAAGGCCGTGATCTTGACGGGACGCTTGAGTTGCTTCAGCACGTCCAGGCTCGCGCCGGAGAGGCTCGAGAGCCGCTCGCCCGTGGTGTCCCAGTCCACCGCCGCCCGGTCGGACTGCACGCCGAAGTTCACCAGCGTGACGCCCAGCCCGACGAAGGCCGCCGCGTGCAGCAGCAGATGCCGCGGGACCATCGCCAGGCCCCACGCCGCCAGCAGCACGAACCCGATCGGCGCCAGCAGCGGGCCGCGGTAGGTCTCCCGCAGCACCAGAATCACGCAGACGGCGCAGTAGCCGAAGAGCAGCAGGGTCATCACGACGCCCAGGAATGGGACCGTCGCGGTGCTCCAGCGCCGCGCGTTGACCGAGACCATCGCCGCGCCCAGCAGGAAGTAGATCGCCACCGCCGTCTGCACCAGCCGCCCCAGCGGGATCAGCCCGCGGTTGAACGGGTCGAACCAGTCCAGCGCGTGCGCCAGCGCCATCAAGCTCGCGCTGAGCAGCACCCCCAGCACGAACGCGATCGCCGGCAGGCCCACCAGGCTGCTCGCCAGCACGCTCGCCGCCCCGAAGAGCAGCCCCGCGCACCACCAGCCCACGTAGTTCGAGAAGATCAGCCCGTAGTCCGGTTCCCCGAGCCACGCCAGCACGCCCACCACCGAGAGGCTGCACGCCAGCGCCAGCGTCCAGTACGCCGTCACGCCCAGCCATTTGCCCAGCAGCGCGTCGGAGACCGTCAGCGGCAGCGTCAAGAGTTGCTCCTCGGTGCCCAGCTCGCGTTCCGAGGCCCACGCGCCCATCCCCAGCGCCGGCAGCAGCACCACCAGCAGCCACGGCATGTAGGCGTACAGCGGGCCCAGGTCGGCGATGTTCCGGTAGAAGAAACTCTCCGGGATCAGCAGGATCCCGACCGTGACCACCACGAAGACGCCGATGAAAATGTAGCCCAGCGGATTCAGCAGCAGGCTTCCGAGCTGCCGGCGCCAGATCGCGAGGACCGCGGCGGGGTTGACGCCCTTCATGCGGCCACCCCCTTCGTCAGCTCGCGGAAGCGCGCCTCCAGTCCCGCGCTGCCGGCCAGTTCCTGCGGCGTGCCGTCGAATTTCAGCCGCCCCTCGCTCACCAGCAGCACGTGGTCGGCCATCGCCTCCACCTCCTGCAGGATGTGCGTCGAGAGCAGCACCGCCTTGTGCTTCTTCGCGAAGTCCTTGATCAGCGCGCGCACCACCAGGATCTGGTTCGGGTCCAGCCCGGCCGTTGGTTCGTCCAGTACCAGCACGTCCGGATCATGGAGCATCGCCTGGGCCAGCCCCACGCGCTGCTTGAAACCCTTCGAGATCTTGCGGATCGACTTGTTCCAGACCTCCTCGAGCTGGCAGGCGTGGAGCACCCGCTCCAGCGCCTCCTTCAGCTTCGAGCCGCCCAGCTTCCGCACCGCGCCGATGTAGCGCAGGTACGTCGCGGGGGTCATGTCGGGATAGAGCGGGCCGTTTTCGCCCAGGTAGCCCAGCAGCTCGCTCCCGGCCAGCCGGTCGGAACTCATGTCGTGCCCCGCGATCAGCGCCCGTCCCGCGCTGGGGGCCAGATAGCCGGTGAGGATCTTCAGCGTCGTGGACTTGCCCGCGCCGTTGGGGCCCAGGAAGGCCGTGATCGAACCGCGCTTGACCTTGAAGCCGATCTCCTCGATGGCCATGAACGTCCCGTAGTACTTGGTCAGGTCTTCGGCCACGATCAATGCGTCGTCGGGTGAGGCCTCGGACATGGCCCGCATCTCCTTTTTGTCTGCGAAACGACCCGGCTGCCCCGGCCTGCGCCGGAGGCCCCGGATCCTTCGGGTTTGAAAACGGCCGCGCGCGTCCCGCCGCGCCGCGCGCCGCGAGTCGCGCGCGTTGAGCTGGCCCAATTCGGGTATCTCGTTACCGATCAACTGGTAACCGGCATCCTTGAAGACGCAAGTTCAGGTTGGCGCCTTCACGAAAACCTGCGCCGCCGGCCCCTTCAAACGCGCTTGGCTCACGGGCGCGCCCGCTGCCCGCTCCGACCGGTTTCTGGTCTTTTCGAGTTCTTGGACGCCGGCGCCGCGCGCGCTTCCAAGCCCTTGCCGCCGCGCCTATTTCCGGGGTGACCGGACTTTGCGCCAGCGGGTATAATCCCCTCGTATGTCCGCAGGGAGCCGGCATGCCGGACGCTGAGATCCGCGAGCAGAGCGACGCGGCGCTGATGGGCGAACTCGCCCAGGGCAACCACTACGCCTTCGACGAACTGATGCGCCGCTACCAGAACGCCCTCGTCACCTTCTGCTACGGCTTCACCCGCGACCGCGAGACCGCCGAGGAACTCACCCAGGAAGCCTTCCTCCGCGTCTACCGCAACGCCTCGCGTTACGAGCCCGTCGCCAAGTTCACCACCTGGCTCTACAAAATCGCCGCCAACCTCTGCATCAACGAACTCAAGAAGCGCAAGCTCCGACCCAACATCAGCCTCGACGACACTTCCGGCCACGACCCCGAGGGGACCAAGATCATCGAGCGCATGGCCTTCGAGGGCGACGCGCCGGTCACGGAGGCCGAGAAGAACGAGGCGCAGGCCCTGATCCAGCGCGCCATCGACTCCCTCCCCGACGACCAGCGCAGCACGCTCATTCTCGTCGAGTACCACCACATGGCCTATCAGGACATCGCCGAGGTGCTGGGCGTGACCGTCAGCGCCATCAAGATGCGCGTCAAGCGTGCGCGGGAGACCCTCCGCCACAGCCTCCGGATCCTCCAGGAGGACGTGCGCTGAGCGCCGGGCGTGACCGGCGCCGCGGCGCGCCGGTTTAAGAATCGTTCCGGTTGGACGGGCGGAACCCAAGAGGATGCGGGCAAGATGAGTGCGGAAGCGACGGCCAACGCGCGTGAGCTGAGTTGCGAGGAATGCCGCGACCTGCTCAGCGATTACGTGGATCGCGAACTCGACGCCGCCGACCGCGCGGCCGTTGAGAAGCACCTGGGCGCCTGTACCAAGTGCGCCGGCGAATCCTCCATGATGCAGGGCCTCAAGAAGGTCATCCAGCAGTGGGACGGTGTGCACGGTTCCGAGGCGCTTCACCACCGCACCATGGATCAGTACATCCGCGAGAGCCGCATGGTCCCGAGCAAGCCCTTCACCGACGCCGCCGACGCCGCGGCGGGCCGCGCCGCGCCGGACTCCGGCGAGCGCAAGGGGCTCTCGCCCGCGCTGGTGCTCGGCGGCGCCATCGTCCTGGCGGTGCTCGCCTTCGTCCTCATTCGCATGCTCCGCGGCGGCTGAGCCCCTTTCCCGCGCCGCTCCTTTCTTTCCACTCGCCAGACGCGCCGCTTGGGGCTATAAAGGCCTTCGTGTACTAGTGCACGAGGCGCACCGCGCGTAGATCCGCCGCCGACCGAGGGACGACCATGCCGGCATCCGGCGCACGAGCCTACAAGCCCCGTTTTGCCCAGACCGCCAAGCTCACGCTCAAGCTCGTCCGCGACGACCCCGGCGCCGCGCCGCTGGTCGAGCAGCTCCGCGAGGGCATCCGGCGCGAGATCGTCGAGGGCCGGCTCAAGCCCGGCCAGGCGCTCCTGCCCCAGCGCCAGCTCTGCAAGCAGCTCAACCTGAACCAGGTCACCGTTACCCGCGCCTTGCAGGACCTCGTCAAGGACGGCCTGCTGCGCAGCGAGCACGGGCGCGGGCTCTTCGTCAACGACCTCGCCCCGCCGCGCCTGGCGATCCTGTGCCGCAATGCGCGGACCCCGACCGACTACAAGTCCGACTACGGGCAAGTCGTTCACGCCGCCCTGGAGCGCCTCGCCCGGCAGAACGTGGCCATCGAGTGGTTCACGCGCACGCCCGGGCATCCGGCCTCGCGCTTCGGGCCTGAACTGGAGCGCGTCCTCGCCGCCGACTGCCACGCCTACCTGACCGTGGGCATCCAGAACGAGGAGTATTTCGCCGCCCTGGTCGCCAGCGGCAAGCCCGTCGTCGCCCTCGACGCCTCGCCCACCACCGCCGATTTCGACGGGATCGTCCACGACAGCTTCCGCGAGGGCTACCTCGCCACTCGGCACCTGCTGGAACACGGCCACCGCGGCATTCTCTACCTCGGCCACGACCGCGGCGCCCACCCCGGCGACCCCAGCGGCAAAACCCGCATACCGGAACCCGACAGCATTCGCCGCGAAGCCGGCTACCGTTACGCGCTCATGGAGGCCGGCGTCGCCCGCCGCGAGGCCTGGACTTGCCATACCCCCAGCGCCTATCCCGAAGCCGAAGCCGGCGTCCGCGAACTCCTCGCCGGCGACGAGATCACCGCCGCCGTCTGCTGGGGGCATTGGGCCGAGTTCCTTGCCGCCGAGATCAAGGTCCCGCATCAGTGCAGCGTCGTCTGCTTCGGCGAGCCCCAAGGGCGCCGCGCCTGGACGCACTGCACCGTCGATCTGAAGGACCTGAGCCGCGCCACGGCCCAGCGCGTGCTGCGCCGCCTCCGCCGGGAGGACGGCGATAAACACGCCCGCGGCGTGCTCGTCACTGTCCCGCCGATCCTGGTCGGGGGCGCCACCGTCCGCCGCGTCGGCCCCGCGCCCGCCGTCTACGAATACCATCGCATCCACGGCCGGCCCGGCGAAGCGTAGCGCCTCGGCGCGTGGCCGAGGCGAACACGGGGGCGCGGCAGGCATTGAGCTAGGCGCGCGCTTGGAACTCAGAACTCAGAACTCAGAACTCAGACTCAGAACTCAGAACTCGGAACTCAAGGGGGGCTTGAGCGATGGGGAAGAAACTCCGGCAGATCGTGGACGACGGCATGGCGCGGATCGCGCGCCCCGATCCTTTCCCCGAACCCCCGGACGCCGCCGCGCCCATCGCCTGGACCGAGCTGGCCCGCCGGCGCCCGCGCCTGCTGACGACAAAAGCCGAACTCGACGCCCTCCGCGCGCGCCTCACGGCGCCCGTGGAAGCCGAGATGCTCGCGCGCCTGCGCCGGCAGACCGACAAGTACCTGGAGGCCTGGACCCCGCCCGAGCCCGGCGCGCCGATCCTCGAACGCGGCGGCTCCGTCCCGCAGCCCTTCGCCGCCTTGTCCTTCCTGCTCACCGGCGACGAACGCTACCTCGAGGCCGCCAGGCGCTGGACGCTGGCGCTCGCGCGGAGCGGGCACACCTGGGTTCAGGGCGGCGACCTGGGTTTCTCGCATGCCCTGAGCGGGGTGTCGATCGCCTACGACCTCCTGCATGAGCACTGGGCCGAGGCCGAACGAGCCGAGATCCGCGAGTTCATCCGGGTCTTCGGCGGGCGCTACTTCTCCCTCGGCGCCGTCCCGACCTGCTACTGGGGCGCGATCCTGCTCCAGAACCATACCCAGGTCGCCTGGACGTCCTTCGGGCTGATGGGGCTGGCCTTCCATGACGAACTGGAGCCCGCGAAGCTCTGGGCCGAGTGGGCGCACCGCACCTACCGCGTCATCTCCTGGCTCCAGCCTCACGACGGGACCAACCTCGAAGGGTGCAGCTACGGCGGCTACGGGGCCGAGCGGCGCATGCTCTACTACGAAGCCGCGCGCCGCTGCCTGGGCGAGAACCTCTATGCCCACGGCGAACGCGAGGCCGCCCAGTGGTTCCTCCACCAGCTCCTGCCCGACTTCAAGGCCGGCCACAACGCCTTCAACTGGGGCGACAACCCGCGCCGCTACGACGTCCACGGCCCCGTCCACACGCTCCTGGGCATCGCGCGCGCCCTCAAGGAGCCTCTCGCCCAGGGCCTGGGCCTGGAACTCTGGCGCCGCAAGGTCGGCTTCGAGAGCGCCCTGAGCTTCACCGACCTGCTCAACTACGCTCCGGAAGTCCCCGCGGCGGATTTCAAGGCTCAGCCCACGAGCCGGCATTTCGCCGATTGGGACCTCATCTGCGCCCGCGGCGGATGGGAGTCCGATGCGACCGCGCTCTCGTTCCGTTCGGGGCCCTTCCAGGGGCACCGGCTGATGACCTGGAACTCCGGCGACCTTGGCGGCGCGCACATCCATGCCGACGAAGGCGCGCTGATGCTCTACAGCCGCCGCCAATGGCTCCTGACCGACCCCGGCTACGAGGCCCTCAAGCGCACCGACCACCACAACACGGTCCTTGCCGACGGGCTGGGGCAGGTGGGCGAGGGGACCAAGTGGTACGACGTCAACCGGGTGCTTCACTACGCCGGCTGGGCCGAGGTCCGCTCCTTTGCCGACGACGGCCGCGCCGCCGGCTGGGTGGGGGATCTGGCGAGGCACTACCTGCATACGGCCCAACTCACCCGCTTCCACCGCCACGTGCTCTACCTGCGCCCGGACCTTCTGGTCTTGCTCGACGATCTGGCCGCCGCCGAACCTCGGATCTTCAGCCAGCTCTGGCATTCGGAGACTCCCTTCGCGGCGCAGCCGGGCGGGGGCTGGGGCTTCACGGCGGGACTTGCGGCCTTGGGCGTTTGGCCGGGGAACCTCCCGGAGCAGCCGGCCCCCACCGCCGTTTCCCGAGGGGTGGAACTCCCGGATCTTTCGACCCCCGGCCGCCACGAGGAACTCCGTTTCGAGAGCCCCCGCGTGCCCGCCTGGCGCTTCGTAACCGTCTTTGCCCTGGGGGATGCCGCACGCGGTGTGCCTGCCGCCGAGGTCTTCATCAAGGGCTCCGAGGTGACGGCCATAACAGCCGGCCCGGGCAAAATAACGGCCCGTTTCGACCTCGAAAAACTTACAGCACCAGCCCTGATTTGAGCCTCTAATCAATGCTTGATTCACCTGGAGTTGAGTAATTCTATTTCGATCCTGGGCGGAGTTAGGGCTTCTGTGAAATTTAAGGCAATAGATAGCCTCTAAGTCTTGGTATGAGCTGATCATTTAATCTCTTATATTTAAGAGAGAAGCAGGGGTCTGTCCTGAGCTATGCCGTCCGCCCGCATGAGTTATCTGGGTTTATGCGCATGCCTGAGAATTGGACCTTGGGCGACTCGGAGTGCTAACTGAATTCCATCTGATTGCCGTGAGTTGGCTCTGCTCGGCTTCCTGGGGTCCTGTGAGGGGTGAGGGTTATGGCTGCGGATATTCGCAGCCGCGCTCTTGGAAGCTCAAATTTTTGATCCGTTGGGCCGAGGCCATAACGCACGCGGCATTTCTGCTGCGAATACGGTAAGCGCCGAGCGCCTAAAGGTCACTAATCCCTGCCAAAGCCGATCGTGGCGATTATTCAAAAATTGGAAGGATCCTCGGGAGGGAGATCTCGATGGGGCGTCGGAACCGCGTATGGGCCTTCTGCTGGGTGGGGTTGTTCCTTCTGGGGCCGGGTTCCGCGCGGGCCGGGGAGCCCGCCGATCCGGCCGTGCGGATCGTCTCGTTGAAGAAGCGCCCGTCTGAGGGCTTCCAGGTCTTCGGTCCCGACGGCAAGCGCTTCGTGATTAACAAAGAGGACGAAAACGGGGTCGCTCAAATTTACCTCGGCGAGGCCGGCAAGCCCGGCCTGACCTGCCTGACCGACCGGCAGCGCCCCGGCGGCCCCAGGCCCGAGCGCTTCAAGATGCAGCCGGTCTGGCATCCTTCCGGCAAATGGATCTTCCTGGCCGTCGAGCGCGACACGTACGCGACGCCGCCGATCCTGGGGTGGAACAAGGATTACGTCGAGGGGCAGTTGCAGTGCGGCCTCTGGACCAACATGTGGGCCATGACGCCCGACGGGAAGCGCTGGAAATGCCTCACCGACTTCAAGTCCAACGTGCGGGGCGTAGCCGACGGCTACACCGGGCCGGCGATCTCCCCCGACGGCCAGACCCTGGTCTGGTCGCAGATCGTGGACGGGAACATCCTGGCTTACTTCCCCTTCGGGCGCTGGGAGTTGACCCAGGCGGCGTTCGATGAAGAAGACGGAAGACGGCATGCCCATACTCTCGAACCTGCGCGACATTACGCCCAAGGGCATGCACTGGAACGAACCCGGCAACTTCGCCCCGGACGACGAGTCGCTCCTGCTGACGGGTTCCGTCGAGAAGGACGCGCAGGGGATGGACCAGTACATCCTGAACGTCCGCACGGGCAAACTCGTGAACCTGACCAACTCGCCCAAGGTCTGGGACGAGCACGGCGTCTTCTCGCCGGACGGCGAGAAGATCCTCTTCATGAGCGCCCACCCCTACCGCGACGATCCCAAGGCCTCGCAGGTCCTGGGCATCAAGACCGAATTCATGCTGCTGAACCGGGACGGCAGCGGCCTGACGCAGTTGACCCACTTTCGCGCGCCGGGGCATCCGGAGTTTCCGAGCGGCATCGCCGCCATCGGCGCCTGGAGCCCCGACGGCCGCGCGCTCTGCCTGCGCACGCTGATCTTCCCGAACTACGAGGATTGGGACCTGATCTTTGACGGTCCGGTGGGAAACCGGGCGAAGTAGCGCGAGGCTCGATCCTGGAACCTCGAACCCCGTCCCCGGCGTTCACCTGCTGTTAATGTGCGCCCGCGCATGGAGCCGCCGGTATGCGCGCGGCGTCAGCCCCATCAGGCGCCGGAAGATGCGCCGGAAGTAGCCGCTCTCCGTGAACCCGCACTCGCGCGCGATCGCGTCCACGTTCCCCAACCCCTCCCGCAGCAGCGCCCCGGCCTCGCGCACCCGCCGGCGCTGGATCGCCTCGGTCAGCGTGCGCCCGTAGACCTGCCGGTACACGCGCCCCAGGTAATCGGGGTTGCAGTCCAGGGCCGCCGCCAGGTCGGAGGCCGCGAGCGGTTCGTGGAAGCGCGTCGCGATGTAGGAATCGGCCCGCCCGGCCAGCGCCGCGGCGGTCCCGGGAGCCGCCGGGTCGGGCGTCCGCGCGGCGGCGACCTCGCAGAGCATCAGCATCACAAGGTAGTCGGCGGCCGGCGTCCTGGGCATCCCGCCGGCCTGGTCGTCGAGGAAGCGGTGGTAGAGTTCGCCGAGCCGGTCCGGGCGCGGCGCGGCGGCATGCTGAGGCAGCGCCAGAACACTCCGCCCAGCCCCTTTCGTGCTCTTCGCGTGAGGCGCGTGCGGCACGCGGAAATGAATCCAGTAGAAGCGCAGGTCCCTCGGGTACGGAGCGCTCCCGCGGTGCCGCCGCCCCGGCCGCAAGATCAGCGTCTCGCCCGCGCGCACTTCGAACTCGCGCGCTTCCTCGGCCAGCTTCAGCCAGCCCTTGCGCACGAAAATCAGCTCGTGGCTGTCGATCGTGCGGTCCGGATGGGTGCTCCGCCCGCGCGAGATGAAGAGCCCCGCGTTCAGCGCCTCCACGGGCCGTCCGGGGTCGAGATGCAGGAACGCGCCCGCCTCCATCGCCGCAACCTCCGCGCCGCGCGTACCATGTCGGAATCGTCCCGTTTTTATATCCATCCCGCCCCTTGGTTGCAAGCCCGGCGCGAGGTATTTCTGTTTCCCGAGGGCGTTCACGACGAGGTTGGCGTTTGCAGTTTGCCGTTGGTGATTTGCGGTTGGTCTGGTTCTTGGTTCTTGAGCATTTGGATTTCGGCTTGCCATTCCGGAGCTTACCATGCCGCGCTTGTCCCCCCTGTCCCTCAAGCAGGTCACGCTCGAGGACGGCTTCTGGTCCGAGCGCCTGCGCACGAACCGCGATGTCACGCTCCCCTACGAGCACGGCTGCTGCAAGAAGACCGGCCGGCTCGACGCGTGGAAGCAGGACTGGAAGCCGGGCCGCCCGAATAAGCCGCACATCTTCTGGGACTCCGACGTCGCCAAGTGGCTCGAAGCCGTCGCCTACGAACTGGCGCGCCGGCCCGGCCGCCGCCTCTACGCCCTCGCGCGGCCCGTCGTCGACCGGATCCTCAAGGCGCAGCAGCCCGACGGCTACATCAACACCCACTTCACCACCGTCTGCCCCGGAGAGCGCTTCACGAACCTGACCGGCAACCACGAACTGTACTGCGCCGGGCATCTGATCGAGGCCGCCGTGGCGTGGTTCGAGGCCACCGGCGAACGCGACTTCCTGGAGGCGCTGGAGCGCTACGCGGACCTGCTCGGCCGGACCTTCGGGCGCGGCCGCGGGCAGGTGCGCGGCTACGACGGGCACGAGGAGATCGAACTGGCGCTGCTGCGGCTTTACCGCGCCACCGGCACGCGCCGGCATCTCGAACTGGCCCGGTACTTCGTCGACGAGCGCGGCCGGAGGCCCAGCTACTTCGAGGCCGAAGCAAAGGCCCGCGGCGGCGCCGGACGCTGGGCCCTCGAGTACTACCAGGCGCACAAACCCGTCCGCGCCCAGTTCACCGCCGAGGGGCACGCCGTCCGCGCGATGTACCTCTACACCGCGATGGCCGGCCTGGCCCTGGAGACCGGCGACGCCGGCCTGCGCCGCGCCTGCCGCAAGCTCTGGGCCAACGTCACCGAGCGGCGCATGTACGTCACCGGCGGCGTGGGCTCCAGCGCGCAGGGCGAACGCTTTACCGTCGACTACGACCTGCCCAACGAGTCCGCTTACTCCGAGTCCTGCGCGGCCATCGGCCTGATCTTCTGGGCGCGGAAAATGTTCCAGCTCGAGCGCGACGGGAAGTTCGCCGACGAGCTGGAACGCGCGCTCTACAACAACGTCCCGGCCTCCGTCGGGCGCGACGGGCGGACCTTCTTCTACGCCAACCCGCTCGCGGTGACGCCCTACTTCCGCAACGGGCACGGCGATCACATCCGCCCGCGCCGGCAGCCCTGGTTCGGCTGCGCCTGCTGCCCGCCCAACATCGCGCGGCTGCTGGCCTCGCTGCCCAGTTATGTGGCGTCGTCCGGCGGCGGCGACTTGTGGGTGCATCTGTACGCGGCGGGAACGTTGGCGCACGAGGTCGGCGGCCGTCGCGTCGTGCTGCGCGTCCGGACGCGCTACCCTTGGGACGGGCGCGTCGTCTTCGCGGTGGATGCGGAGCAGCCCGCCGCGTTCACCCTGGCGCTGCGCATCCCCGGCTGGTGCCGCGGCGCGAAGCTGAACGTGAACGGCAAGCCGGTGAATCTCGCCCGCGCCGTGACGAAGGGCTACGCGAAGCTCAAGCGGATCTGGAAGCGCGGCGACAAGGTCGAGCTGGATCTCCCGATGCCGCCTGAGCGCGTTTACGCGCATCCCAAGGTCCAGGCCAACGCCGGGCGAGTGGCGCTCCGCCGCGGGCCGCTCGTCTACGCCCTGGAGCAGGCCGACAACGGCGCGGAGATCGAGGCGCTCACCCTGCCGCCGGGCGCGAAGATCGTCGCGAAGGCGCGGCGCGAGTTGGGCGGCTTCGTGGCGTTGCGCGCAAAGGGCCTGCGTGCGCCGGTCCTCGGCGGAAAGAACGGTTCGCTGTACGCCGCGCGCCCCGCCGCGGCCAGGCCGGCGCCGCTCGCCTTTGTCCCATACGGCCTCTGGGGCAACCGCGGGGCGGGGGAGATGGCGGTCTGGGTGCGGGAGTGAACGTCTACTCCGCCCCGATGCAGTACAGATGCTCCTCCGCGCGCACGTAGATCCGCTTCCCGTCGAAGACGGGGCAGGTCGTGATCACCTCTTGCGCGTTGCCATTGGACATCTGGCATTCGAGGCGGTTTTTGGACACCTGTTTGAAGACCCGACCGGGTTCGAGTACCAGCGCCGTTCCCTGGTTGCCGAAGACGAACAGATGCTTTCCTCCCAGCGCCGGGCTAGAGCCCAACTGGCCGCGCCCCGCCCACCAACCCTGGTGCGCGGCGAAGAGGTCCGCGTCGAGCAGTTTCTGGTAGACGACCGTTTCCGCCTTGGCGTCGACGACCGTCAGCACTCCGTCCATGTTGACGCAGTAGAGCAGGCCTTCGTGGTACAGGGGCGAGGCCATGAACGCGCCGCCGAACCAGGCCGGAAAGTTCCGCGTATCGATGGTCACCGTCTGCAGTTTCGAAGGCTGGACCGCATCGGCGATGTATGGGAAAGAGAGAATCCTCAGCGCTCCCTCGCCCGACAAATTGAATATCAGGTCGCCTTCGGCAATGGGCGAAGTGCAGCGCCCCTTGCCTGCCTTATAGAATTCAAAGTATAGGCTCTTCCCGTCGCGCGTTCGGATCAACTGGCCCTGCCCCGTGAAGATCGCGCCCTCGCCGCCCACCTTGATAGGACAAACGGTGCCGTGAATCTTGTAGGTATTGAGACCGCCCTTTTCGGGCCGCGTATCCGTCGCCCATACTCGCTGCCCCGTCTGTCCGTCCAACGCGATCAAGCGGTCGAAATACATCACCAAGTTGCCGTCCTGGAGGACGGGCGAGCCCGTGAACCCGTGCTCACCGGGATTGTGGATTTCGAGCGCCGTCCAGACGCGCTTGCCGTCCAGGTCGAAGCAGGCCAGGGTCCCTGTGGCGAAGGCGACGTAGACATGCTTCCCGTCGGAGACCGGAGTCATCGGCGCCCAGCCGGCCTCGCCGACGCCCGGCAGGTTGTACTTCTCGGCGTCCACGCCTTTCATCAATTTATGGATTTTCATTTCGATGTCGGCCTTCTCCTTGCAAGCCACGGCCTCGGGCTCCGAGTCGCCAGCCAGCGCCGCGTCGAGTTCTTTCAGCTTCGTGTCGAGCGGGACGAGCTCCGCCAAGGCCGCCGCGTGCGTCTTCTTTTCAGCCGTCGAAAGGCCGTCGAAATAGGTGCTCGAACGAACCCAGAGCGTCTTGCCGGTACGCTTGTCCGCGCAGATCAGGTTGCACATATTAGCGGTGAAGAAGACGCGGTCGCCTACGACGATCGGGCTCCCGATCCCGACACCGGGCGTCTTGCGCGCCCAGAGAATATGCTCGCTGTCGTACGCGCAGTCCCCTGCGCCAAAGAATACGGGCCGGATGTACCACGAACCGTTGGACTTATCGTTCGGCGAGATGACGCGGAAGAGCAGCCGGTTCCAGCCTTTGTTCAGCTTCAGTACCGTTACGGCCGCGCCTTTCACGAGTTCGCCGTTCAACCACAATTGCAGATCCTTGGCCGCCTTCATCAGGTTCATGCGCAGCGGCGCGCCGGACTCGGAATACAAACGGGCGCAGCAGTAAGCGGCTTGAGTCGGCATGTCCGGCGTCAGCGTTTCGATCCCGAAAAGCTTGCGGAAGCTCACCGAAGCCGTCTCGCAGTTTGCTTTCTTCCAGATCGCGGCGGCGGCCTTGTCGCCTACCTTCGGCGCCCAGGCGCTCTCGCCGGCGAGAAGTTCGTCCTGCATCTTTTTGAAGCCTTCGGGAACCGCGATCGGTCCCAGAATCAGCCACTCGCGAATCACGCCGTCGGGGATCGGCGCCCCGGTCTCGCCCGCCTTCGGCTCCTCCGCCTGCGCGCGCAGCGCCTTCACCGAGCGCGCAATCCGGCTCCAGGTCAGCGGCGGCTCGGCCCGCGGGTACCTCCCGGTTCCGTCGCCGCGCCACCCGACCTGCTCCGCACCGGCCGCGCTCGCCACTAGGAGCAGCGTGATAAGGCAGGGTACGTGGAGAGGTTTGTGCATGGTCATTCTCCTCAGCGGCAGCCTAACCGATTGGCGTTCACGGCTCACGCCGAGCTCCCCGGGACACATCGTACGTACACCGAGCATTTGAATCCAAAACCGAAAATCGATCTAGATTATACCTGTACTATACCTATAATATACATAACTTGATTAATATAAACTAGTTATGATGTTATAATTCATTATTGAACAATTATATCTTTGGGGAGGCCGAATCTTACCCCAGGTCCAATGCAACGAACAGCCGTTTCTCAAGGCACGCGAAGTGGCCTTGCTGACCGCCTGTCCAGTCGGCACAACCTCCCTGGATGACGGCATGGCTTGGAGTACGCCAAGCGGAAGACGCTTGCCTTGGCGACACGTGAAGGTGGAAGCTATTCATGACCTCGCGACTATGCGCGAGCGGCTCGACCGTCAGGGCAGCAGTTCCAGATTGAATTCGAGCGTGCCTTCCATCGTGAAGGCCTTTTGGCCGTTCGCGATAAAGTCCATGCTGAGCGGGCCCTTGATTTGACCTCGCGTCCAGTGACCGCGTTGCGTATCGAACGCCTGCTTGCCTTTGCCCGTAAATACAAAGTTCCTGGCCGAGGTGTTCGGATCGCCCACATCGATCTCCGCGGCTTTCAACTGCCCTTCCACCTCAACGTTGCTTTCTCCCTTTTCCGTTTCCTGGAGCGTATAGCCGAACTCCCCTACGGCCTTGCCCCCTCCCGACATTTTATAGGTCACGGGCGTCTTCCAGGTCTTGAGCGCCGCATCGAAGGGTGCGTGGAACAGGGTGCAGTTCGCGTCCATGCCATTTTCAAGGAACAGCTTGGCGGCCTCGGACTCCGACACCTTGCGGCTCAACTCCTTGCCGGTTGCGTCGGTTTCCAACCACAGGAAGGGCATGCCGAAGCCATTTTGAAGCAAGTCCTTTTCCACGGGCCCAAGCTGCTCCGGCGGCGCTTTCTGAAGCGCGCCGTCCGGCCCAGGCGCCCAGAGGCCATCCTTGCCCATGCGCACGTCAAAAGTAACTTTGCCGTTCGCGGTCGAACGGACATGCATGTCTTCGATGCTTACCGCCACGCCGGACGGCCGTTCCTCGCGGGCGTACACGATGCTCGTGGAGGCCAGCGATTCCTGCTTCATGTTCTGCAGCACGAACGTGGTGCTGGAGGTCCACGTGAGTTTGTAACGAAGGGTTCGGCCCGGGGCCGGCTCTCCGCCTCGAACCAGGCTCACCCCAAGCACCGGCAGCGCGCAAGCGAGCAGCAGGGCTTCAAGTCTCGGCTTGCGCTGGGTGTTCGCCATGGCTTCCTCCGGTATCGCGCAGACTGGGATGCCAGTCACATTCCGGGTAGGACGGTAGTATTTCAACCTCTGATCCTCGCGGCGTGCGCCTAATTCGTCGCAGCCACAAGAATCCGGACTGGCGCGGCGCGCCTGAGGCTGCCGCGTTCGTTCCCTTGGCTACCCTCCTGGCAGACTGGACCAGGTTCTGTGCCTTCGCCTTGAGCGCTTGCTCCTCCTCAAAGAAGGAGGCAGGGGTGGTTCCTGAAGGCATTGCAAGAAGCGCGCACCAGCAAGCGGAAGAAACTTTTCCGAGTCCGCTTAGAATCCTCGCATGCCCGAGGCTCCTAACGAAACGGCCGCCGCGGAGGCGGACCCGTCCATCCGACGCGATCAAGCCTTCGTCGCCGCGCTCGTCCTCGCCTGCCTCCTCCCGTTCCTCGGCAAGCCCATCCATCTCGACGACCCCATGTTCCTCTGGATCGCCCAGCGGATCCCCGCGCATCCGCTGCGGCCCCTGGATTTCCACCTCAATTGGGAAGGCTGGAGCACGCCCGCGCATCTCATCCACTTCAGCCCGCTGGCGCACAGCTACTTCCTGGCGCTGGTCGGCGCGGTCCTGGGCTGGAGCGAAATCGCGCTGCATCTGGGCATGCTCCTCCCGGCGCTGGCGTTCGCTCTGGGGGTGCTGAGCCTGGCGCGGGGCCTCTGTGCGCATCCGCGGCTCGCCGCGCTGCTGGCCGTCGCGACCCCGGCCTTTCTCGTCTCCGCGAGCACGCTCATGGGCGACCTGCCCATGCTCGCGTGCTGGGTCTGGGCGGTCCACTTCTGGCGCCGGGGGCTGCTCGAGAGGCGCCTGGCCTTTCTCGCGGCGAGCGGGCTGCTGGTTACGCTCGCCGCGCTCGCCAAGTATTTCGGCCTGGCGCTCCTGCCGCTCCTGGCCGCCTACACGCTGGCGCATGGGCGCGAGCGCGGCTGGCGGCTCGTCGTCCGCCCGCTGCTGGCGCTGCTCCTGCCCGCCGCGCTCTGCCTGGCCTACGTGAAGGGCATGCAGCACGCCTACCGGCACGACTTCCTGGGCTTTGCTTCGCACTACGCCTCCAGCCTCCGGCAGGGCTCGCCTTGGCGGCGCTTCGACGCGCTCGTGGCGGGCCTCTCCTTCGCCGGCGGGTGTTGCCTGCCGCTGGCGCTCTGGGCGCCGTGGAACTGGCGGCCGCGCGGGGCCTGGGTGCTGGCGGGAACCGCCCTGGCGCTCGGCGCGGCCGTCTGGGTCTGCCAGGACCGACTCGACGTCGTTACCCGCCGCGGCTTCGGCCTCGAGCGTTGGGACCGGGTGGCGCATCTGTTTGTCTTCGCCGGCGCGGGACTGCACTTCTTCGCGCTGGTCCTTGCCGACCTCTGGAAGCGCCGCGACGCCGACGCCTGGCTTCTGGCGCTCTGGGCCTTCGGCGCTTTCGCCTTCGGCGCGTTCCTGAACTGGACGATCAACGCGCGGGCGCTCCTGCCCATGCTCCCGGCGCTGGCGCTCCTGGCGGTGCGGCGCGCGGAGGCCCGCGAGGGCTTCGCGAACTGGCCCGCCTGGAAGCGCCTGGGGCCGCTCGCGCTGGGGCTCGCGTTGAGCCTGGCGCTGCTCTGGGCCGACTTCCGCTGGGCGGCCTCGGCCCGCGACGCCGCGCGCGAACTGACCGCTCGCCACGCCGCGCCCGGGCGCGAGGTCTGGTTCCACGGGCATTGGGGCTTTCAGTGGTACATGCAGGCCGGCGGCGCGCGGCCCGTCGACCGCGGCGGCTCCACGCTCGCGCCGGGCGACGTGCTCGTCGTGCCCAAGCACAACGCGAGCGTCTACGCGCCGCCCGAGGCCGGCGCCCGATTGATCCAGGTATTGGAGGTTCCGGTCTCGAGCGGCGTCAGCGTGGCCAGCACGCGCCTGGGCGCGGGCTTCTATTCGGACGTCTGGGGCGCCCTGCCGTTCGCTTTCGGCGCGACGGATCCCGACGTCTACGAGGTCTACCAGCTCGAAGAAGAAGTGAAGTTCGGGGAATAACGCAAGGTCGCGATGGCCGCGGCGCGGGCGCCTCGCCCGCCAGGCTTGCAACGGGCTGCCGGTCTGCGCCGCCTCGGGCTATGTCGCGGGCGCCTCGGCGGCCTTGCCGCGCGGGCGGTGGATGAACAGTTCCCTGCGCAGCTTGCGCTGGGCGCGCTTGAGCTTCTTGAGGGCCGTGCGCAGCTTCGGGTCGTACTTGTTGACCTTGCCGTCCTTGACGGCCTTCTCCTTCGCCGCGGCCAGCTTCTTCTTCCACTCGCCGATCTGCTCGGTGATCGGCTTGACGCTGGGAACGCTCTCGACGGGGGGCAGCTTGACGACCTTCTTCTGCTTCGGCATGCAACGGTTCCTCGCAAGGACGCTGGGGCGACAAGGGGCCCATTATCCATGGAACGTGCGGCTGTCAATCGGATTTGCGCCGGCGCCGCGGTACTCAGCGCCGGTAGAGGCTGCTGCGGCCCAGGCGCGTAAGGCGCACCAGGGTCTCCAGCGTGACCCCGTTCACCGTCAGCGCGACCGGCACGTCCACGAAGGCCGGGTCGTTGAGCGGGTCCGTGACCGGCGCGACGCCCAGCACGCCGTCGTCAAGCCAGTGCGTGAGCGCCCGCACCGTCCAGGTCCGGTTGTTAAAGGACATGCTGCTCACGCCCGTGAGCGGGATGGGCTGGCCCAGCCCGTCCTTGGAACCGCGGCGGTAGCTGAAGCTCGTGCCGGTCCCGGTGAACACGAGGTTCGGGATCGAGCCGTCGCCCACGTTCTCGGTGAAGTCCGCCAGCGCCAGCGCCGCGCCGCCGGCCGTTGGATCGGGCTCCTGCCCCTGCGGCAGCCGCAGCGCAAGATCGGCCATCGCGCGCTGCTGGAACCCACCCAGCTTGTCGGAGCGCTGCATGATCCGCATGCGGGTCGCGATCAGCAGGCCCTCGGGCAGCTCGAACCCCGGCGCGCCGTAGCGGAACCTCCCCGTCCCCGTGGTCCCGACCGTGCGCAGCGTGTAAAGCGTCCGCAGCCGCGCGCGCGAACCCCAGGTCCCTATGCGCAGCGAGAGGTTCAACTCCACTGGCGCGTTGAAGTACGTCGCCAGGTTGTCCGCTCCCGCCGCCGCCAGCCCGGCGTCGAGGTCCACGTTCCGCGCCGCGATCGAGAAGCGTCCCGTCGCGTTGGAGAGCGTCACGCGCACGTACGTCGTCCCGTTTTTGAGCTGCCACGTCGTGGTTCGCCCGTTCGCCAGCAGCGGCGCGCCCAGCGCGAAGGACGCCCCCTGCAAGTCCACCGTGACCTGTTCCCCGCGAAGGTCGCCGTGTCGATCCCCTGCGCCGCGAAGTCGGCCGCGTTCAGCACGCCCGAGGCCGAGAACGAGTCCACGTTCTCGCCCAGCCCCAGCGCGCGCTTCACGAAGGAGACCGCGTAGCGCAGGCTCTGGATCTTCAGCGACCGCGAGTCGGCCGTCACCAGCTCCTCGAAGCGCTGGTACGCGAGGGCCATGTGCCCGGGCGCCGATATGCTCCCGTCGGCCGGCGGCGGGCCCCCGGCGTCCAGCGCGCCCAGCCCCCGCGGTTCGAAGACGAGCACGTCGCCGGGGCTCGCCGGCCCAGCCGGGTCCCCGGCGTCGAGGTCGAGGGCCGTCGTCGGCGAAAGCCCCGCCGTGACCGTGTCGTGCCCGCTCCCCGTCAGCACGATGAGCTGCTGCAGCGTCACCGTACCGCCGAAGCCCGGCGCGAGGTCCGTGCCCAGCATGACCGTGTCGTCGCCGCCGGCGTCGTTCGCCGCCGCGTCCAGCGCCAGGCTCGCCGTCTCACGGAACGAGAAGGGCGCGAAGTCCACCCCGCCGCTGCTCCCGCTCACCGTGCCCATGCCGGCCTGCGGGTTGGCCAGTGTCAGGTCGTCGGCGTCCCCGGGCGTGATCAGCTTCAGCGCGTCGAACCCGCTCAGGTCGAGGGAGGCCATTCCGCTGAACGCCGGCAGGTTCGTCGCGCCGAGGTCCAGCGTCCCCGAGCCCGGCGTGGCCGCGTCCGGCCGGTAGGTCAGGTCCAGCGCGCCGTCGCCAAGCGCCTCCAGCGTGTTCTCGCCCGCGCCCCCCGCGAGCGTCAGCGGCAGGTCGAGGACGCCGCCGCTCCAGTCCAGCGTGAAGGCGTCGTCGTCGGCCCCGCCGTTGAGCGCCACCGCGACCCCGCTCCCGACGTAGTCCGCGTCCAGGCCCTCCAGGACGAGCGTGTCGTCGCCGGCCCCGCCGTTGAGCGTCAAGCTTGTGGCGGGCATCGAGAAGATCACGCTCAGCCCGCCCGCCACGCCGCGCAGGCTCGAGAAGCCGTCGCCGGCCGTCGCGTCGTCGGAGAGGAGCGCGTCGTCGCCGCCCCCGGTGAGCGTGAAGGTCAGCTCGTCGGCCGTCATGTCCAGCGTGACCGCCGGCTCCACGTTGACGTAGGCGACGATCGCCCCGTCCACGCCGATGGACCCCGAGGCCGGCCCGGTGAAGGCATGCGTCAGCGCCGTGGCCGCGCCCTGCTCGACGACAAGCCGGTCGCCGGTCGCGCCGTTCGTCCCGCCGTCGTAGCCGATTCCGTCATCCGGGATGGGGCTGTCGCCGCCCGAGAAGTCCACGCGCAGCAGGTCGTCCCCGCCCAGCGTCGCCACCTCGATCTCGTCCACCGGCTCGAAGTTCGTGAAGAGCGTGTAGCGCGTCCCGTTCCAGTCCACGTACAGCGCGATCCCCGTGCGCGAGAGCACGACGGTGTCGTCCTCCCCGTCCCGCCCGTCCACGCTCACCAGGTTAAGGTCCGGGTCGTAGTTGACGGGGGAGGGGTCGCCGACGCTCACCAGCAGCTCGTAGTTGCCCGTCTCGCTGGAATCGAAGCCCGCGACCTGCGCGTAATACGTCCCCGTCGCCGGCGCGGTGAAGTTCACGATCAGCGAGTCCTGGTTGTAGTACGTCGTCCCCGTCCCGATGGTCGTGAAGTCGTAGCGGATGTCGTCGTTGCTCGCGAGCAGCGTCGTCCCGTCGGTGTCGAAGAGGCTTAGCACCGTGTCCACCGGGTCGGCGTACCCCGGCAGGTTGAGCGACTGGGTGTCGGACATCGTGTTGAGCGTAATGAGCTGCCCGGCCTGCGCCGTGAAGCTGTAGACGTCCAGTTCGTCCGCGACGGCGACCGCGCCGAGCACGTTCGCGGCGCGCACGCCCGAGATGGGCAGGTCGGCCAGCGCCAGCGCCTGCGCCGTGGCCGGCGTGCCGTGCCCCGCGACCTGCTCGTCCGTCGTCGCCTGCGGCGCGGCCGTCAACCCATTCGAGAACTCCAGCTTCACCTTGCTTAGCCGGCTCAGCGTCCGCGGCGATTCCCGCGCGGCCTCGCCCAGACCCGTGCTCCCCGTCGCCATGATGTGGACGTTCTGCGCCTCGCCGGTGTCGTCGGGATCGCGGAGCAGCGGGCTCCCGTAGGGATCGTAATGCTGCAGGCCCAGGTTGTGCCCCAGCTCGTGCGCGGCGGTGCCGTAAAGCGCGACCGTGAGCTGCCGCAACTGCTCCTCGCGGTCCTCGCCGCCCGTGAACTCGTTGACGCTCCCGAAGAAGTTGGCCGTGAACACATGCCCCACGTCGTTCCCGTTGATGTTCCGGTAATCCGGGAACCCGTCGGCGATGCCCAGCAGGTTAGGGGTGGGGTCCGTATCGCCGAAGCGGACGGTCTCGAACGTCCCGCCGGGATCCGCTTGCGAGAAGCTCACCGTGAACTCGGCGTAGACCGTCTCCATCCCGGTTTGGATGCCGTCCTGCAACTGGGTGACCTCGCCGGCCGTGAACGCGTCCACCCCGGCGTCGCTCGCCAGTTCGCCCAGCCGCGTCTCGAAGTCGGTGAAGTCGAGGAAGACCGCGATCCCGCCGCCTCCGCGCTTTCCCACGCCGGCGGCCCCGCCCGCGGGCGCGGTGGGCGTCGGATCGGGCGCGATGCGCGGCAGCCGCCGCCTCGCCGTGGTCGGATCGATCCCCGTGCCCGGCCCGGTGGAGTCCCTCGCTTCCGCGCGGCAGTGCGGGCAGTCCGCGCGCCAGGCCATGAACGCTGCCTCGCGCGCCGGCTCGGCGCCAAGGGCTTGCCCCGCCAGAGCGGGCCAGGTCCCGAGCAGCGCTAGTATGAAAGGGAGGTTTCGCGCGCGACCCGAAACGTTCCGACCGCCGCGCGGCATGCCGGCTTCCATGAACGAAATAGATTAACGGCTCGCTGCGCGCATTGCAAAGATTGCATGCCCTTTTCGCGGCCTTGGCTTGCACATGTGAACCGAGCGTCCGATACCGAAAGAAGCGCGCGCATTGGCGTATCCTGTTTTCCGTGAATGGAGCGCGTGGGCCGCGACATACAAAATACAGAGGAGACCGCGCATGCCGACGTCTCGGAATCTCGCCTTGGCGCTTGCGCCGCTCGCCCTGTTCGCGCTGGCTTCATGCGGCGGCGGAGGCGGCGCGCTCCCCGGAGCCGGCGCGAAGGCGCCGCTCGGCGCGGTCCTCGCCGAAGGCCTCGCCGACGCCTCGGGGCAGCCCGTCGGCGCGGAAACCTACGGCGGCAAGCTCGTAGGCGTCTACTTCTCCGCCCATTGGTGTCCGCCCTGCCGCGCCTTCACGCCGGAACTCGTCAAGTTCCGCGACGCGCACGCCGCCGAATTCGAGGTCCTCTTCGTCAGCGCCGACCATTCGGCCGGCGAACAAAAGGAATACATGGACTCGACGGGCATGAAATGGCCGGTGGCGAAATTCAAGGGCCCCGCCGGACAGGGCCTCGCCCGCGCCCTCGGCGTCGAAAGCATCCCCGCGCTGGTCGTGATGAACGAAGACGGCGTCGTCGTCACCACCGCCGGCCGCGAGGACCTCTCCGCCGACCCCGTTGCCGCCCTCGCCAAGTGGAAGCGGCACGCGCCGGCGAAGGGGGTAATCAATAATCGGTTACGACGAAGCGCGCCGGCCAGGTGGCACAATGCATCGGAAGTCGTCTCGAATTAATTCTATGCAGTCTTACCTAAATGAACCGCCGATGCCTTGAGCCTTTTCCCCTCCTCCCTGAGGAGGGGCGGGGGTGGCGCCAGAATTAAGCCGCGCGAAGCGCGATCCAAATCCTAAAGAAACGTAGGAAAGATAGTTCAGTCGGCGCTTCTATTCCGTTCACCGTTCACCGTTCACCGTTCACCGTTCACCGTTCACTGTTCACTGTTCACTGTTCATTGTTCACCGTTCACTGTTCACCGTTCACCGTTCACTGTTCACTGTCTCCCACCGGCCCCCACCGCCTCCAACTCCCGCTCCACCTCCCGGCAGAAGGCCAGCGCCCTGCGCAGCCCGTCCTCGGCCTGCTGCGCGGGCCAGTGTTCGATGCCGTGCGCGAAGAGGCACTGCGGACGCGCGTGCCCGGCGGTCTTCAGCGCGCGGAACATCGCGGGGAAATCCAGTTGCCCCGTGCCGGCGAGCTGGTGCGACGGGTCGCGCCAGATCTCCGCCGTCGGCGCGCCCCAGTCCCACGCATAGAACATCCCGATCCGCTCCGCGACGCGCCCGATGACCTGCTCCGGCTGCTCCCCCTGGAAATGCAGGTGATTCGGGGCAAAGGCCAGGCCCAGGGCGCGGCCTGCGTACGCCCCAAGCACCTGCTCGATGTCGGCCACGCGGTCGAAGCCCGAATGGTTGTGGTTCTCCAACAGGTACTCCACGCCCAGCGCCTCGGCGCGCTCCACGACCGGCCGCGCTTCCTCGATGACCTCCTCGGCGCTCTGCTTCGAGCTGCCGCGGATCAGGCAGCGCCCGCCGAGTTCCCTGAGCTGCTCCAGCCGCGCGAGCTGGAGCTCCCGCGTCATCCCGCCGCCGTAAATGCTCAGCGCGTGGCAGCCCAGGCCCGCGTGCGCCAGCGCGCGCCGGATCCGCGGGAGGTCCAGCTCCCGCTGCTTCGGCGGCAGGTGCTCGCACATCCCGCCGACGAACCACAGATCGATCTTGCGCAGCCCCAGGGCCGCGACGCGGTCGCAGGCCTCCTCGAGGCTCACCCCGGCGAAGGCGTAGCTCGGCGCGAGGTACTCAAACATGAGCGGGCTCCTTCTTCTCGGCCTGCGGCTTGCGCCGCGACCACGCCGCCAGCGCGTTCTCGGCCGGTTCGATCGGCCACGTCACGACCGTCCCGCGCTGCGCCGCCCGGCAGACGGCCTCGATCAGCCCGAACGAGACCAGCGCCGACTCGCCCCGCTGCGGGTGCTTGAAGCCCGGCTCCCGCAGCGCGCGCGCCACGTCCGAACTCAGCGTCGCCTGCGCGTTGAGCTGGTTCTCGCCGCCCCACTTCACCGGGAACGCCTCGGCCAGCCGCCCCTCGCGGTCCCAGCGCCGGTAGTGCATGTTGATCACGACCTCCGCGCGCCCTTCCGTGCCGATTACGTCCAGGTTGTAGTAGACGTACGGGTTCGTCGCGTGCGGGTAGACCGGGCAGTCCTCGCTCATGCAGAAGATCCCGCGCGCGCCGCCGTCGAACTCGACCAGCGCCAGCGCGTTCCGCGGGGCCGGATGCGTCTCGGGCAGGCTCAAGCGGTCCTCGCAGCCCCCCACGATCCATTTCGGCTCGGGCTCGCCGAGAATATGCCACGCCATGTCGAACATGTGGGTGCCCTGCCCGAGCAGGTTGCTGTAGCACGTCGCGCGGAGCATCGTGACCTTCCCGAGCTTCCCGCTCGAAACGGCCTCCTTCAACGCGAGCCATTCCTTCATCCCGCGCTTCTGGTGGTTGACCACGAGCAGCATCCCCGCCTCGCGGCTGATCCGTTCCAGCGCCTGGGCTTCGGCGTAGTCCAGGGCCATCGGCTTCTCGACGACCAGCGCCTTGACGCCGGCCTCCGCCGCCGCCCGGATCGCCGGCGTGCGCAGCGTCGGCTGCGTGCAGAGGTGGACCACGTCGAGCTGCCCGCGGTGCGCGGCGAGCATCTTCTTGTAGTCGTCGTACGCGTGCTCGGGCTTGGCGGCCTCGTAGAGTTTCGCGAGCCGCTCCGGCGCCAGGTCCGCCGCCGCGATGAACCGGTACAAGCCCGTATGCAGCGCGCCCTTGATATGATCGATGCCGCGCGGGCCGGCGCCGATGAGTCCGAGTCGAAGCGGGGTCGTGGACATGAGGGGTAACTCCTTGGGTTGCCTGCGAGCGAACCGGCATGACAGGGAATATGTACCCTGCCGCCCGCGGGAAGGGGATGGACCGGGGTATGAATTACCTGTTGAGATTACAGATTGTGGGGTTCCGATCGCCCGGCCCTGTCCCCTTTCCGTGGTAGGCCGCGTGAGGGCGTTCAGGGCCTTGCCTCCCGCTGCGCCCCGCCGTTCAAGCCCGCGGGGCGCACGGGGATTCAATCCGGAAAGGATTGCCGGCAGGCGCGTCCAGCGCGCATGCCACCCCCCGGCGGCCCTTTGCCGCCGCCGCTTCCGGCTACACCCGCCGCGTGGTCATGGGGTTCGTCCGCGTCCGGCGGGGGCCGCTCGGCGGTTTCGTGCGTTCCCGGTCTGCACGCCTGCGGAGGCTATTCATCTTTCACGGTCGCCTGGCCGGGCGGGTCATTTTTCTCCGCGTTCGGGGTCGGGGGTTCCTGGGGCGGGTCGCTGGGGCGGTACACTTCAGGCTAGCCAAGAAGAATCGAGACTTGAAATGGAATATCTAATTTATAAAATAGTCTCATGCCGCTTAAAGATAATTCAATGGCACCTTGGTCAAGGTTTGATCGGTAACTGCAATAAATATCTACACTTATTCTTGACGATTTCAACTTTCGAATGAATGCGTGGCCACGAAGCAATCTCATATCTAGCGCGACAATATGCCTTTCCAGTGGCAACCGCTCCGAGACTGGGGCCTTGTATGCCCACATATCCTCCTTATAGCGTTCACACTTTCCCTGCATAAAATCTCCCTTTAGGTGACTATGCGTGGGCGAAAGATGTAGCCTCTTCGATATTGCATTCAAATCTCCAATTACTCCGTAAATACGTAAAGTGGCACTGTAGCGCTCAACAACTCTGGCTTTGGACACTGCCCCCTCCCCACTATTTCTGAATAGCCAAGTTGGAGTACCCGACCCAGTGCTATTCGCGGCCGCTGAAGCCAGTATCGTGCCAAGGCACCCCGCCTGTTTCGCTATACCATACGGCTCCACCCATTCCTCTAGTCCAGTAGCAATAACAAAGTGGGTCAATGGAAACTATAGTTATGACGGCCTTCTGTAGCTCGCCGCCTGCAGCCATCAGTTTACATTTTGTCAAACACGCAATACGTTCACATGCACCTTCGGCCGCGATCCCGGCATCAGCGTACAGGGCAACAACTACAGCGATAAGGACCACTCGGGTGTATTTTGGATCTTGTGCAATGTCTGCCGCGAGTTCGCGAAGCTTATGCCATGGCAATCTGTCTTTGGGGCGCATTCCACGTTCCGCCTTGTATTCTTCAATGGCGGCCTTCAATGCCTCTTTACCTATGTTGTTTAATCTCTCCCAATCAGCCGCTGCTTTTACTTGTCCGAGTTCCTCGCCGGGATCACCCATGGGATCAGTCATCGTTGTTGCCCTGCCGAATTGATATTGGTATAGGTTTAAATCTTCAAATATACTCACCCACCTACTCACAAACCGCCCCAACCCCGTATCGAAGTACCGGTTCTTGTAGTACATCAACCCCGTCTCGGGATCGAGCCTTTGCCCCGTGTAGAAGAAGGGGTTGTTTGCAGTCCCCGCCGAAAAAACGGGGGTACGTTTTCCCTGGGGCATGTTCTGGGGCCGGGAACGGGGGCCAGAACACGCCCTGCGCCTGCTCAAGGGCCTGCTCCGGCGTGGAAAAACAAGGGGAACGCGGCTGGACGGGCCGTTCAAGAGCCGGGAAAGCGGCCTGGAGCGGGGCTGGAGGGCCGGGAGCGCCATGACGGCAACCCAGGATACCCGGCGGGCGCGGCTTGTCAGCAGGAAAGGAGCAGGGCGTTTCACCTGCGCGGCTCCCGTAGGATTCGAGTTGCCAGGCCCAGCCGACTCGGGGATACTTATAAGGCAGGTCAGGAAAGAGAGGTCATGTCCACGAAGGCGCTCGCCAGGAAGTCCGCGAAGCCGGTCGTCCTGAAGAACTGGGACGAGGTGGCGGCTTATTTGGCCAAGAAGCTCAAGCCCGTCGGCCAAGGCCCCAAGGGCCAGCCCATCTACGACGACGACGAGGTCAAGGCCCTGAACATCCAGATGGCCAAGCCTTCCTGATTCCATGCCCGTCGTCCCTGGCGAAATCTACCTGCTCGACGATGCCGACGCCCGACTGCGGGATTCCGAGTCGGTGCGTTACGTCCTCGTCCTCCGCATCGAAGGCGGGCAGGCCGACATCGCCTACTTCTCCAGCCGATTCGACCTGTTCAGGGATGGCAAGGACATCGCCATCTACAGGACATGGAGCGAGTTCCCCGCCAGCGGGCTGACCATGGACTGCTACCTCATCACCGATCCGTTGGGGCGCACGAAGGTCTCGAAGTTGACCCATCGGAAGGGCAGAATCGGAGGCGCCTTCAAGCAGTCCGTCGAGGACTGGTGGGGCCAGGCGCTGTAGTCCCTACGCCTCCACGGCCACGTCCGGCATCGCCTCGTCATACGCCTTGCGCAAGTCGGCGGGGACGAGCCTCGAGTAAATCTTGGTGGTGTCGAGCGACCCGTGGCCGAGGAACTCCTGGATGTGCCGGATGTCCGCGCCGCCGCGCGGCAGGTGGACGGCGCAGGAATGGCGCAGCAGGTGCGCATGGACGCGCTGGGCGTTCGGCCCGCGCATCGCGTTGACGCGCTTCATCATGCCTGGCGCCGCTGGCTGCGGCTGTAGGCAGCCCGTGCTTCGCCGTCCGGATCGTGTGGCCCACTCAAGTTACTTCACTCGGGTCTACGTGCGAGTTGAATCCGGGGTGCGCGCCTCGCACTGGCTGCGGAGTACCGCATCCAGTGGCGCCAGATCACAAACCAACCTCAGTCAGTGCCACCAGCCTGTACAGAAAACAGAGGGGACACTACAGTCCACGCACACCGGTGCCAGCGACTCTTGGTGGTCCGCTCTAGCTACGATCATGGAGCCTTCACCACATACACCTTATCAAGCTTAACAATAAGAATATCGCCACTAAAATCATATGCAATTTGCCCGGCTTTCAACGTAGTCAATCGAGACTCTAGCCGCTTTTGAGATAATATCTCATTATCCTTTGTGATTAAGGAGCAGCGTGCAATCATAAGAATTCTTCCGTCGGCCTCAATTCGAATTAAGTCACCGCAATCGCCCAAAAGCCATATTCTATTTAGTCGATCTATACATCCATGCGCGACATGAAACTTTTCCATGCACCTTTGAGAATCCTCGCTCCGCACATTATATATAATCCTAACCGGCCAACCCTCTTGATTCACTAAACCGACATAACCTGAACCAGGATCTGCAAATAAGCACCGACTCCCCAATGGAATCATGAAAACCTTGCGATAATCAGACGAAGTAAATTGCAATACTTCATCACTCTTTTCGCCCACTTTCTCACCACGCATAGTGTAGTTGTATCGGTTTGCCTCCGCGCCGCTTGACTTACACTCAGCAACTACCAAGACCCCTGATGAGTCGCAATAGTTCATTCCAACAATAGTTCCATTTTGCATTCGTATTGAATTAAATATCACATCATCCGTTTTACGAATCAAGTTAATCTTCCTTAACGCATAGCTTCCAGGGATATCCTCTTTACAAATAACTATTTCTGATGTCTGGAAGCCCATGGATTGCCTATGAATAGTTCCACGGAGTTGTCTGTTAAAATTACCCCACTCGATCACCGTGAAGTTTTTTGTTCCGTGCTCACCTAAGTATAACTCATTATAGGCGCTTCCACACGCGACTCCTTTTTGAAAGACTTCAATATCCCCAACTGCTTCGCGCGTAAGTTCACCCTTAATAACACAAACCGTTCTCTCGGACGGGAAAAACTCCGATTCCCCGAGGCAAAAACGTGCATACTCAAAATAGATGACGTCCTTCTCCACATGCCGTAGTGCGCCGACATCGTATGGCAACTCAAAAGTTTCCATGATTTTAATTTGCTCAACTCGTACGCGAGTTTCCTCTTGATTTTCCATGCTCAGCACCTCTACTGCAAAGCATGCCAGGAACCAACATAAGGCTGGGATGCCATGAAAAGGCGGCTCCGCGGCGGATACACTCCGCCATTGGAAGTCTAACCCCCATTTAAGGGAGGAGTCGCCATGCGTCATTGTTACTTGGGTCTCGATTTGGGCAACACGAATTCCGTCTTCTACCCGATGTCCCACGACGGCCAGAAGCTCGATTGCGGCTCGCTGCCGAAGTTATCCGAATTCGGCGCGTGGCACGGATGGCCCCAAAGTGTGCCACTGGCGGCTTGTCCGCCGGCGGCTTGCCCGCCAGTGGCACACACAAGTATCTACCTTCATCGCTCGCCACCCGGCTGCACGTCGCCTTCGCCCCCGTGAAAGTACCGGAAAACGTGGCGCGCGGGGCTTTTCCTCCGCCGGTTCCCGCCGTTGCCGTGTATTCCATCGGGAAGCGTACGACCCGGAAGCCCATGGCCCACTACATGCCACACCGCACCTTGAATTCGAGAGGAGGGTGGATCGTCCTCCTCGCCCTCGCCGCCTGCGCCGCCGCAGGCGAACCCGAGCCCGCCGCGACGCAGCCGTACATCGCCCGCTTTGCCGGCGACAAGCCCGCCGCGATCTCCTTCACCATCGACGACGGCTTCAAACTCGCCACGGACGAACTCGCGAAGGCGCTCGAACCGACCGGGTTCAAGGTCACCTGGTTCATCAATCCCGGCCACACGACCGAAGACATGCGCGGCTTCAAAGGCCGGGCCATGTGGCCGCAGTGGCGCGCGCTGCACAAGGCCGGGCACGAGATCGGCAACCACGGGCTCTTGCACCGCAGCCTCACCGGACTCGACGAGGCCGAGGCCCGGCGCGAGATCGACGAGGCCCACGCGCTGATCGAGAAGCAGCTCGGCGTCGCGCCCTTCTCCTATTGCTTCGCCAACGGTCAGCGCAACGAGGCCGTGGACAAACTCGTCGCCGTCAAGCACCGCGCCCACACCCGCGGGCGGCTCTTTTACGGCGGCGACAAGTGGACCCTCGACAAGGCCAACCGCTGGGTCGACGGCGCCATCGCCAATAAGGAATGGATCGTCCCGATGCTGCACAGCTATTCCAAGGGCTACGCCCAGTTCGGCACGCCCGGCGAGTTCGACCTCCATCTGCAGTACGTCAAGGACCACGAAGCGCAGCTCTGGGTCGCGCCCTTCGGAACCGTCTCGAAGTACGTCCAGTTGCGCGACGCCTCCAAGCTTGAAAGCAAGCCGCTGGACGGCGGGGTGGAACTCAGGCTGACCGCCGAGAAGGACACCGCCGTCTTCGATCAGCTCCTGACCGTCGTGGTCCCGGCGCCCGGCGCGGCCCGCGTGGAGGCCCGCCGCGCCGGCCAGGAACTCCCCGCGCGCGTGGACGCCGGCCGCGTCCTCGTCGAACTTCGCCCCGGCCCCGAGCCCTGCACGGTCACCTGGTCGAACTAGCCCCCGTCCGTCCGGGCCAGCGTGGTCGAGCCTCGTCGTTTAGACCACCCATTATATATTAGGGTAATATTTGCTCCACGTGGAGCAATTATTCGGTATGTTAATTCAAGTTCCGTGTTCCGAGGGCGAACCCGGTCTGCTACGATTTCGACGCATAATGTGCAACATTTTTAGACCGATCCCGATCTTAGGGTTTCAATTGCTCCACGTGGAGCAATTGGACATTACGCAGTTGCGAGGTTCCAGGTGCTAGGAGGGAAGAGTGTGCACAGCGTGCAACATTTTGCAGGGCTCTGAGTGACCTGTTGCCAGAACCCAACCCCCAACCCCCAGAACCCAGAACCCAGAACCCAGAACCCAGAACCCAGAACCCGATCCACGCACCACGGTGCATCTTTTTTTCGACTCCCTGCTACGCTCCTTTCAGTCCGCACCGACCTTACGGTGTGCGGACTCGTGGTAGGCCTTCGGGGAGACCCCCACGAGCTTCTTGAAGACGCGGCTGAAATGATACGGGTCGCGGAAGCCCACTCGGGCGGCCACCTCGGAGACGGCCAGGTCCCCGGTCGCCAGCAGCCCCTTGGCCCGCTCGACGCGGAAGCGCTGGAGGTAGGCCATGGGCGCCTGCCCCGTCGCCTTGCGAAAGGTGTTCGAGAAGTAGGTTGGGTGCAGGTGAACGACCCCGGCCAGGTCTTCCAGGGTGAGCGGCTCGGCGAAGCGCTCGGCTACGAATTGGAGCACCCGCCCAACCCGGTCCCCATCGCCGCGCAGGACGACCTCGCCGGCCGGCGCGCCGGCGTCGAGTTCCGCGGCCCGCCGCAGCAGCCGGGCGAGGATCAGGTTCAACATGCCGTTCAGGGCCAGCGCGCGGTAGGGCGTGGCGCCGGAGCGCGCGGCGTACTCGGCCGCGAGCTGCGCCAGCAGCGCCTGGGTTTCGGGATCGCCGGAAAGGTCGAACGGGGCGGGGCAGGGCAGCACGTCGAAGAGGTCCACCAGCCCCAGCACCCGCGCGTCGAAGTGAACGTAGGTGAGGTCGAGCGGCGTCTCGTCCCGCCAGACCTTGCGCTGGAGCGTGCGGGCGGCGATGAGGCAGGCCTGCCCGGCGCGGAAGCGCAGTTCGCCGGATTCGAGCAGGTGTCCGCCGGAGCCGGCATGGACGAAGTAGATCTTGTTGAAGGGAAGGACGAGTTCCGGCACGTGCCAGTCCGCTCCCGGCTGGACGCGCTGCGCGACGAGGACGCGAACCTGGAGCGAGCCCAGCAGGGCGTCGAGCGCGGGCATGCCGGGAGTATAGCGGAAAGGCGATCCGAAACAGAAGAGCCGGGCCAGGCGCTTGAACCCGGCGTGGGCTTCCCGCCGCCTACTCCTCGGTCACGTTGCCGGACCAGCGGCGCGTCACGGGGCGACCCAGGTGCTTGGCGCGAAGGTCGTGGAAGACGGCCGGATCGGTGACGACCTCGGTGGGGCGCAGGCGGCTGCGCACGAGGAAGTCGGCCTCCGGTGGATAGCAGGCGATCGGGATGCCCTGGGCCTCGTCGGGGACGATCTCGCCGGGGAGGCGCGAGATCCTGGCGTTGGTCGGGAGCGCGGCGCTCTGGTAGCGCAGGTCCATGCTCCAGCGGACGTGGTCGGAGCGGTTCTCGAAGCTGGCGTGAGGCGTGAGGTTGTGCAGGAGCAGCACGCCGCCCTTGGGCACCTCCGCGCAGACCTGTTCGCCCTGCGGCAGGTCGCCGGCGGTGATGATCAGATAGGGCTTGTCCTTGCGGCCATGATGCCGCGCGACCGTGCCGCGCTTGTGCGCGCCCTTGATCACCCACATGCAGCCGTTCTCTTCCGTGGCGTCGACCAGCGGCAGCCAGACGGTGAGCACGGTGGCCTTGTCGCAGAAAGGCTCCATGTACCCGCTGTCCTGGTGCCAAGGCACTTCGCCATAGGCGTAGTTGGGCAGCTTGGGGCGGAGGCGGTAGACGCTGCTGGCAATAAGCTCCGGCCCGCAGAACTGTTCGGCCACGTCGAGCAGGTTGGGGTTGGCGATCAGGTGGAAGAAGGCCGGCCCGCAGAGCGAACCGTTCCAGATCGCCTTGGCGACCGCGTCGGTCTCGCGGCTGATCATCCCCAGGCGGTGCTTGAAGCCGTATTCGTCGTAGAGGCGGCTGAGCTTCCCTTCGGCGAAAAGCTTCCGCGCGCGCGAATCGACCTCGGCCTCGATCTCTTCAATGACCGGCTGGAGGTCGGCGTCGCTGAAGACGTCCCGGACGACCAGGTAGCCGTCCCGGTCGAACCGTTCCATCTGGGTCGCGCTGAGTTGCAGGGACGGGGCGGGGCAGTTCATGGGCGCCTCCTGGTGGTCGTTTTCCACGTACCACGCCGATCTCGCCAACCTTGCCGCGCGTGTGCGTGGTCGATTTACGAGGATATTCCCCCAATTCCGGGGAGCGCGCAATGGCCCCGGTTCACCATTGGTGGTATATAATCACCATGGACTGGAAGACGTTCCGCTTCGCCATGCCGTTGGCCGAGCCGCCGCGGATCAAGGCGCTGGCCTTCGGCCGGCATCCCAGCGGCGAGTACACCTACCGCCTGCCGGGCTACTGGTGCCTGCATCTGTTCCGCGTGGAGGCCGAACTGCGCATCGACGGGCGGACCTTTCCGATCCGCCCGGGCCACGCGAGCATCACCCCGCCGGGCGCGAAGCTGGATTACGCCTTTCCGACCTTCTCGGACCAGATCTACTCGCACTACGCGCTGCCCGCGGCGGACGGCCTGCCCACGACCGCGGTTCCGGCGATGCAGGATCTGGGCGGCGAGTTCGCGCAGTTCGAATCCTTGATGGGCGAGGCGGTGGGTTATTTCCCTTCGCAGCCGCGGCGGGCCGAGGCGCGGCTGTGGGAGATCCTCTGGCGGCTGAGCGATCGGGCCGCCGACGCGGGCGAGCCGGAAGGCGAGGCGCATCCGGCGCTGCGCGAGGCGCGGCGGCAGATCGAGGTCCGCCTCGGCGACGGCGTCGAGGTGGCCTGGCTGGCACGGCGGGTCGGGCTGAGCCACAACCAGTTGACGCGCCTCTTCCGCGCGGGGACGGGGCAGACGGTGGTGGGTTACATCCGGCAGCGCCGGCTCGAGCGCGCGCGGCACCTGCTGACCAACTCCACGCTGCCCATCAAGGCCGTCGCCGCCGAGGTGGGCCTGCCCGATCTGCATCAGTTCAACAAGTTCATCCGGGAGGCGCTGGGGCAAGGGCCGCGCGCGGTCCGCGAAGGGCGAAGCTGAGGCCGCGCGTAAACACTACAACGCTCCTTGAACCGCAGAGCACGCGGAGAACGCAGAGAAGTTTTATTACGGGTTCAAGTCATTACGGACAGGAAGCCCCAACGTGTCCTTTAGGTTGCGGCTCTTTACCCTTCCTGCCTTTGCGCTCTCCGCGGTTTCGTTTTAGCTAAAAGCCGCGGAAGGTGGTGCCGTCGTCGAGAAGGATGTCGTCATAGCCGGCCAAGTCGGGCGCCGGGGTATTCTGGCGGCCCTTGAAGAAGGCTTCGATCGTCCGCACCGCGCCGCCGGAACGGTCGAGAAACTCCCACGAACCCTTCGCGAGCCCGGCCAGCGCCGCGCCGCCGCGTTCCAGGGCCTGTTGCAGTTCCTGGACGCCGTCCCAGCCCCAGGGCGTGAAGCCGAGGACCAGCTTGTGGCGGTCCTTGCGTGGGCCGTGCTGTTCGATGCTGGTGCCCGAAGTCCAGCCGGCCTTTTCCCAGTTCGTGTCCAGGTCGTGGCACTCGAGTACCGCGTCGCGCTCGGCGGCGCCCTGCTCCGCGGACCGCAGGGCATGGTAGAGGACAATCGTGGGCCACTGGGCGAAGATCTCGTCGAGGTTCGGGTCGCCTGGGTTATTGATGAGCTGGTAGTCGCCGTTCTCGAGCGTGACGATGCGCAGCCGGTCGGGGAGCGCCTCGGCGGTGCGGTACTTGGGCGAGGCGTGGAAGAGCGGCGAGATGATCGCGCTGCGCCGGGTCCAGGCAAGGCCGCAGGCGGCGTGGAGGGCGGCTTCGAGTTCCTTGAGGGGCGGGCGCGCCGGCGCCCAGACAACGATCTCTTCGCGCATGCGGACGTGATACCCCCGGCGCCGAGGCGCCGCAACCGCATCCGGGTTTCCGGCCGTGGGCTGCGGCATGCGGGGGCTTATTCAGACACGTCGAGGGGGCTCTTCTGCGCGGGACCGCCCGCCTCGACCCGGTTACCGTCCAGCTTCGTGTCGCTACAGTTGCGGACGACGATGCCGTGATTGAGTTCCGCGCCGGAGTAGGCGATGCGCTCTTTCGCCGGATCGTGGGCCGTTCGATTCGCGCCGGTGACGAAATTGCCTTCGAGGACCAGGCCCGCGACATCCGCCACGTGAATACCGCAATAAGTCGCGCCTTCGACGCGATTGCCGCGCAGCGTCACGCGGGCGTTGACGCGCTCGGTGCGGCCTTCGGCAGAGGCGGTTCCCGCGTCGAGGTCGATGGGCATGTAGCCCTGGTAGGTTTTCAATTCAATCAGCCGGTTGTTTTCGACGAGCAGGTCGGTGGCGAAGGCGCCGTGGCTGCCCCCGATCATGGGCCCGAGCCGCATGCGGCCGGAACGTTCGAGCACGTTGCCGCGGATGACCCCGTTCGCGCCGGAGACGATGATGCCGCGGCCCCAGTTGGAGTAGATGTAGGTGTCCTCGATCTGGAAGCCCTGCCCGCGTTTCTCCTCGGGATAGGCCAGCATGTCGTTCTCCTGCGCCTCGACGCCCTCCTTGAGGGTGAGCTTGTAGAACAAGGACGGCTGCCAGGCATGGAGTTTCTTGGCCGCCTCGCGTTCCTTGAGCCCTTCCTCCTCGCACTTATCGATGGCGAGAACCTCGCGCCGGCCCCGGTCGTGAAGCCCGGAGCGCGCATGGAAGGAGACCGACATGCCGGGCGCGACGCCGAGCCGGGTCGAGCCGGTGCGCTGCGCGACGACCAGCTCGGTGGGCGAGAGCACCTTGACCACGTGCGGGTTGAGCATATTCATGGCGATGGCGTCGTCCATGATCGTTTCGAGGGTGCAGCCGAGGATCTTCGGACCGGGGCCGAAAGGCTTGAAGTGCAGCCCGTCCGAGACGTTGCAGACCAGCCGGCGGGTGTTGGGCCGCCGCACGGCGCGGAAACGGTCGTACACGTTCACGTCCTTGGCGTGCATGTCGCGGAGAACCATCTGCCCGGCGGCATGCACGGTCACTCGTTCGAAGCGCATCCCGCCGCAATCTTCGAGGGCGAAGCCGTTGCCGGTGAAGCGCGGGCAGAAGACGATGGAGTCGCCCACGGCGACGCCCGAGGGTTCAGGGTAATCGTAGCGCAGGCGCAGGGCCGTCTCGTAGACGCCGGGCTCGACCTCCTTGATGGGCTGATGGTTGGAGTGCCCCGCGACCCAGTTGGGCTTGATGACGCGCCCGCGAGCCTCTTCGCCGTAGAAGACCTGCGCGCGCAGGAAGCCGGGGTTGGGGACCTTGAACGCGGCAGTGCTCGATTCGAACCCCGGATCGAGGCGGAAGCGGACCTTGCCGACGACCCGCGCGGCGGGCTTGGGTGCTTCCGCTTCTCCTTCTTCCGCTCCTTCGGCTTCGCCTTCCATTTCTTCCTGCGCCGGCGCGGCGGCGGCGGGCGGTTCGGGGAACTCCAGCGCGAGGATCTCCCCCTGGACGTAGGGCAGCGGGTCGTAATCGACGGTCAGGTCGCGGATCGTGACGTTGCGGCAGCGGTCCAGCGCGATGGCGGTGAATTTATGGGAGTCGAACCAGAAGGTGGCTCCCTGCGCCTCGAGGACGAAATCCTGGACGTCCTGAATCCAGATCACCGCGCCCTTCCTGCCCTTGGCCTGCTCGGGATTGTTCGGATCGAAGGAGAACCGGTAGTGGCCGGGAGGCACCTTGAACGTGCCGCCTTTCTTTGCGGCTTCGAGCAGTTCCTTGCGCAGCTTCTCGCCGGCCTCGCGCTGCGCCTGCTTGTCGGCTTCGGTGAAGGCTTGCAGTTCGGGCGGAAGGGCGCTGTGCTTCTTGTCGAAGGGCATGAAGGAGAGGTGCCGCCGCGTGTTCTTGACGACGAGCATGCCGAGTTCCTTGCGGACGGCGCCGCTCGAGTTCGGCCCGGCGCGCAGTTCGAGTTCGAGCGTGTAGAAGCCGTCGGCGAACGCCTCGCCGATGGGCGTCTCCGTCTTGAGGCTCAGGCGCGCGTTTTCGATCGCGGGCTTGCCGGTCAGCGGCAGCTCCAGCGTCTTGGCGCCATCCTGCACGGGCTTGAAGCGGACCACGCCGGCGCTCAGCTCGGCCGGCATGCCAAGCAGCGAGAAGTCCCAGGCGATGACGCCGCCCGACTCCCGGTACGCGAAGACTTCCAGCGCCGGCCCCTCCGACGCATGGGCTGCATCGAGGCCGAGGGGCAACAAGCAGAGGATAAATGCGGCGGCTGCCTTTGACATGCGGGAAACTCCAAGCGCGGGTCCGCGCCTCGCATGAGTCCGCCGCGAATACGCTTCGCGCGGTACGAGGCCGTCCCATTGCTAACACCGGATGCGCCGAGCGCGAAATGGACTTTTCTAAGCTTTACCTGGACGGAACCAGGCGGTCTTACATAAGGTTTTTTGCCCAGGCCCTGCGCAATTTTCCCTCCTCGCCGGGTGTACGGACCGGGGACATGGGTAACGGGTGTTCGGAGACATGGGTAACACCTGCGACCAACGGATAGGGTGCAACCTTTCCAGGAGGTTGCGCCTATGCCTTGGCAGGAGGTTACCCCGGTGTCGCTGCGTCATGAATTCGTCGAGTGGGCTCAACGGGCGAACGTGAACATGCGTGAACTCTGCGACCGCTTCGGGATCGCGCCCAAGACCGGTTACAAGTGGCTGCACCGCTTTTGGGAGCAGGGCTTGACCGGATTGCACGACCGCTCCAGACGCCTGCGCCGGACGCCTGACAAGACGCCCGAACGTGTCGAGGCGCTGGTCTTGAGCGTCCGCGACGAGCTTCGCGGCGCCGGGCAGGATCGCGCGTTCGGCAGCCGTCGCGCCGAGGCACTACTTGCCGCTGACGGTATTGTCCTTCTCGACCACGCCCATGCTCTCGTGAACGGCGATGGGCAGGTTCAGGTCCAGGCCGCCTTCGGGAACCTCGTACTTGAGCCTGTTCACGTTTTTCAGCGTGTTTCCGGAGATCGCGATATTCTCGCAGCGCCTGACCGCGATGCCGCTGTAGGCGCAGCTCTCGATGAGGTTGTCGCGAATCGTGACGTTCGAGGCGCGCAACACCCGGATTGGGGGCGCGTTCTCCGGTTCCGCTTCGGTCCAGCAGTTATCGAGAAACCGGTTCTTCTCGACCACGATATCCCTGGGCATGCTGCCGATGCCCCAGCCTGACTGGGGGCCGATGTCCAGTCGGCGCGTCGACTCGAAGGTGTTTCCTCGCAGGCTGCCCTGGATTCCGCTGAGGGTGATCGCGCGCGCCCAGCCCGAGATGAAGAAGTTGTCTTCGATCTTGAAATCGCGGCAGGCGGGGCACTCTTCCCAAATGAGCATGGCGAGGGGTGCGAGCTTGAGCGGGCGATCGAGCTTGAACAGGTGGAACTTCGTGGGCGACCAGGCGAAGCGCTTGCGCGCCGCCTCGGCCTCGGCCAGTCCTTCCTCCTGGTAGGATTCGCAGGATTCGAGCTTCGCGCGGCCGAGGAATTCCAGGGTCTTGTCGTCGTAGGCGGCGACGGTCGCGCCGGCTTTGACCAGCATCGGCACGGAGCCGCTGCGCTGCGCCGCGACATATTCCGTCTCGGATAGCGCTTTCACGACGCGCGGATTCCAGGTCTGGATCGGGAGGGCGTCGTCCATGGCGCCTTCGAACACCGAATTCGTGACCGAAAAGCCCTCGCCCATGTGCTTGACCATGAGCCCGTCGGCGTTGGTGGCGACCAGACGCCGCGTATTCGGCCTGCGCCGCAGCTCCAGGCCCGCGTAACGGCTCCCCTTTCCGCCCACCGCCCCGGAATAGGAATCCACCAAGCCGCCCAGGCCGGCGGCATAGAGCGTGACCTTTTCGAGCCGCAGGCCGTCGCAGTAGTGCATGCTGAACGGGTGCCCGCCATACCGCGGACAGAGCGCGATCGCGTCGCCGACTTCCAATCCGGAGCGCTTGGGCGGCCAGTAGCGCACCACCAGGTTGGTCTCGTAGAGGCCGTCTCCCAGCGACTCGACGGGGCTGTCGTTCGTATGCGCGGCGGTCCAGTCCGCCTTCATGACGCGGCCCTTCGCGCTGTCGTCGTAAAAGGCATGGATGCGCAGGAGCCCCTTGTTCTTCAAGAACGGCCGCAGCGCTTCCTCGAAACCCGGCTCGCAGGCAAAGCGAATACGTTTCGCCTCCTCGTCGATCGAGACCACGCGGCCCTGCGCGAAGGGCAGGGGGTCGTAGTCGATGGTCAGGTTCGTAATGCTCACGTTTCGGCACTTCGACAGCCGGAAGCAGTTGGCGTGCAGCGAAGTCATCCAGAGCGTCGCGCCCTGTCCGTCGAGCGTGAAGTCCTGGACGGCGTTCCAGGAAAAAAAGGCCCTGCCGCGCGTATCCTGGTCGGGATGGCTGAGCCGATAGTGGCCCGGGGGAATCTTGAACTCCTTTGCGCCGGCCTCGCGCGCGGCTTCGATCTCCGCGACCAGTTTCGAGCCGGCTTCGAGCTGGGCCTGTTTTTCTTCGGCCGACCAAGCCAGGATCTCCGGCGGATAGGCGCCGCAGCGTTTTTCATGCGGGATGAAGTTGAGAAACCGGCGCCCGTGCTTGACCGCCAGCACGCCCAGGTCCCGCCGCAAGGCGCCTTCCGGCAGCAGCGGGGAATGCAGTTCGAGTTCGAAGGTGTAATAGGCTTCCACGAAGCGCGCGTCGATCGGCGTCCGCGTCTTGAAGCTCAGGCGGTCCTTGTCGTGAACGGCCGTCCCCGGGAGCGGCAGTTCGACCGTCTTGAGTCCGTCCACGACCGGTTTGAATCGCGCCGTGGCCTCAAGCCCCTCTGCGGCGGCGGGGGGCAGGCCCTGGATCGTGAGGTCCCAGTCGATCGCGCCGCCGGATTCCCGGTACGCGAAGACCTCGAGCGTCGGGGCCTCCGAGGCAAGGGCCGAATCGAGGCCGATGGGTAACAACCATAGGATGAAAACGGCGGCGGCCTTCGACATGCTGGATGCCCCGGGCTTGTCCGCGCCTTGCATGGAGAGCGCCGAGATCACGCCCCACGCGGCGCGCGGTCGTTCCTGTGGTAACACCGGAAGGAGCGCCGCGCGGGATGGATTTTTCTAAGGTTTGCCTGGACGGAATGAGTGGCACGGGCGCCCGTGAAGCCTGGACGTCCGGTGTGCGTAACCCCGCTCAGCCCCGCGCCTCAAGCGCCTTCTTGACCGTGGCGACGATCTTCTCGGCGCTGGGCAGGATCGCGCGCTCGAGTTCCGGCGCGGAGGGGATGGGGACGTCGGCGGCCGCCACGCGGAGGATCGGCGCGTCGAGGTAGCCGAAGGCCAGTTCCTGCACGCTGGCGGCGATCTCCGCGCCCCAGCCGCCGGTGAGATGGCTTTCCTCGACGGTGACGAGGGCCTGCGTGCGCGCGGCCGATTCGGCCACGGTCTTGCGGTCCAGCGGGTTGAGGCAGCGCAGGTCGACGACTTCCGCCTCGATCCCTTCCTTGGCGAGCTGTTCGGCGGCCTGGAGCGCGAGGGTGACCATGTAGCTGTTGGCGCAGAGGGTGATGTCGCGGCCGGGGCGGACGATGTTGGCCTTGCCCAGCGGGATCTTCTCGCTCTGCTTGGGCACCGGGCCCTTGGCGATGTAGAGCGCCTTGTGCTCGACGAAGACGACGGGGTTCTCTTCCTCGAGGCAGGTCGCCAGCAGGCCCTTGGCGTCGCGGGGGCTCCAGGGCGTGACGACGCGGATGCCGGGGAGGTGGGTCAGGAGCGCGTCGAGGCACTGGCTATGGGTCGCGCCGTAGCCGCGGTAGCCGCCCATCGGGGTGCGGATCACCATCGGCACCTTGATCTGCCCGTCGTAGATGTAATGGAATTTGGCGGCGTGGTTCAGGAGCTGGTCGAAGGCCAGCATGATGAAGTCCATGAACATGATCTCGCCGATGGGGCGCAGCCCGCCCATCGCCGAGCCGACGCAAAGTCCCACGATGCCTTCTTCGCTGACGGGGGTATTGACCAGACGTTCCCGGCCGTAGTGCTCGAGCATTCCGCGAGTGACCTTGAAGCAGCCGCCGTACTCGCAGATGTCCTCGCCGAAGCAGAAGTAGCGCTCGTCCTTGTCCATGGCCTCGCGGATGGCTTCCTGGAGCGCTTCCCAGTAGGCCTTCTCTTCGAACTCGCCTTCCTTCAAGGGGCGCTGGCTGGGATCCTCGGCATCGGGGACTTCTGGCGAGGCGTAGACCTTCGTGGCGGCCGTTTCAGGCCGCGCGGGCTTGAGCGTCTGGCAGCGCTGGAAGGCCGCGTCGATCTCCGCGTCCACCTTCCGCTCGACCGCGGCCAGTTCCTTCTCGGTGGCGCGATTGCCGTCGAGGAGGCGCTTGCGGTAGAGCGCGAGCGGGTCGCGGGCGGCCCAGCGGGATTCCTCGTCCTTGTCGCGGTAGAGATTCTGGTCGCTGCGGCTGTGCCCGCGCGCGCGCCAGGTGACGGCCTCCAGGAGCACCGGGGCGTGCTCGTTGTGGAGCATCTGGATCCCGGCGCGGACCTGTTCGACGACCTCTTCGAGGTCGTTGCCGTCCATGCGCTGGTACAGGATGCCGTAGGCCTCGCCGCGATGCGCGATGGAGGGGCCGGAGGTGACGTCTTTCACCGGCGTGGACATGCCCCAGCCGTTGTTCTCGCAGATGAAGATGACGGGGAGTTTCCAGATCGCGGCCATGTTCAGGGCTTCGTGGAAGGCGCCCTGGTTGGCCGCGCCGTCGCCGAAGAAGCTGATGACGACGTTTTCCCGGTTCTGGCGCTTGAGGGAGAGCGCGAGCCCCGCGGCCACGGGGATGCCGCCGCCGGTGATCCCGTTGGAGCCCATGAAGCCGATCTTGGGCCCGGCCATGTGCTGCGTGCCGCCCTTGCCGGCGCTGTAGCCTTCCTCGCGCCCGTAGAGTTCGGCCATCAGCCTGAAGACATCGCCGCCCTTGGCGAGGAAATGCCCGTGCCCGCGGTGGGTGCTGACGACGAGGTCGGTTTCGCGCAGGCTGGCGCAAGCGCCGACGGCGACGGCTTCCTGGCCCACCGAACTGTGAAACGTGCCGGGCAGCCTGCCGGCTTTCGATTCGCCTTCCATGCGGGTCTCGAAGGCGCGGATCGTGTACATGCGCTCGAAGAGGCGCAGGGGCGGGGGCAAGGGGGGCAGAATGACGGTGCGGCCCATGGTCGAAGGGCTATCCTCCAGGCTGCGGCGCGGCTAGAACGCGGATGTCCCGAAAGGTTCAATCGCGCGCAGGCACTCTAGGTCACGCCTTCCGGCGCGTCAACGGAGCCCGGCCCCCGGTTGACCCATGCTGCTGCCCTATGCCGACGAAGCGCCCCGCGAAGGCCCTCCGCCCGCCGTCACCTGGGCGCTGATCGCGGCGAACCTCGCCGTGTTTCTCCTGTGGGGCGGGCGCCCGGACTACGAGGAGTTCGTCCAGCGCTGGGGCTTCGTGCCGGCGCGGGCGAGTCTTGGCACGGCGCTGGCCTCGCTCTTCCTACACGCCAACCTGCTCCACCTCGCCGGTAACTTGTGGTTCCTGCATATCTTCGGGGACAACGTGGAGGCGCGGCTGGGGCCCGTCCGATTCCTGAGCGGTTACCTCCTGGCCGGCCTGTGCGGCGCCTTCAGCCATTACGCCGTGTTTTCCACCTCGTCGATACCCAGCATCGGCGCGTCCGGCGCGATCTTCGGCGTGATGGGGATGTATATGTTCCTCTTCCCGCGCAACCGGGTGAAATTCTTCTATTTCTTCTTCATCCTGATGGGCACGTTCCATCTCTCCGCGGCTTGGGCGATCGGTTACTTTTTCCTTTCCGAACTGCTGCTGAGCTACTTCAGTCTGGCCCTGTGGCTCGAGAGCGGCATCGGGCACCTGGCCCACGCGGGAGGGTTCGCGTCGGGGTTCGTCCTGGCCGCCGTGCTGCTCAGGCTGGGCTTGATTCGCGACGACCGCCGGCACCTCTGGGCGGTGCTTTCGGGGACGGCCCCGCCGCCTCGGGCGGACGCCGGCCCGCCGGAAGCATCCGCGCATTCCACCCGGCGGATTGAATGAACTCGGCCGCGGGCCGTCAATGGGTTGAGCGGCGTCGCCGGGAAGTCCGGAACCCCCGCGTGCTCCCGCAATCCGGCCCGGCGGCGCCGCTCATTCGCAGTCGTATGCGCGGGTCGCCGTGCTATACTCGCCGCGGAACGGGAGACCCCCCCGCATGCCCAAGTGCGTGCTCGCCTTCTCCGGCAGCCTCGACACCCTGGTGATGATCCCCTGGTTGAAAGAGCACCGTGACCTAGACGTCGTGACGCTCTCGGTCAACCTCGGCGGCGAAACGGACCTGGAAGAACTGGGCGAACAGGCGCTCCTGGCCGGCGCGGTCTCGGCCCGGATCGAGGACGTTCGGGACGCTTTTTTCCGCGATTTCATCTCCCCCTCGCTGCGCGCGCTGGCGCACTACGAGAGTTACCTGCTCGCGGCCGCGCTGGCGCGCCCGCTGATCGCGCGGGAACTGGTCCGCGTGGCGCTGGAGGAAGGCGCGAGTTGCGTGGCCCACGGCAGCACGCTGAAGGGCAACGACCAAGTGCGCTTCGAGTCGGCCATCTCGACGCTGGCGCCCAAGCTCAACGTGATCATGCCGCACCGGGAATGGAACCTGCGCACCCGCGACCAGCGGGTCAAGGCGGCGCGGCTCAAGCGCCTGCGTCTGCCGGCGGGACGGCAATCGGATTACAAGTACGACTTCAACCTGTGGGGGCAGTCGATCAAGTGCGAGGCCTTCGCCGATCCGTCCAAGGCCATCCCGGAAGACGCCTACACGATGACCCAGAACGCCGTCTCCGCGCCGAACGAGCCGGAGCAGGTCCAGATCGAGTTCCTCGAAGGCGTGCCGGTGGGCCTCGACGGCCGGCGCATGGCGCCCGTGCAGATGCTCGAAGACCTGAATCGGGCCGCCGGGCGGCACGGCATCGGCCGCGCGGACCTGATCGAGGACCGCCTGGTGGGGTTCAAGTCCCACGAGGTCTACGAGGCCCCGGCGGCGACGGTGTTCTACATCGCCAAGCGCGCGCTGGAGTCCCTGACCCTCTCCCGCGAGACGCTGCAGGTCCGCGAGGGCCTGGCCGTCGCCTACGGCCGCTGCGTCTACAACGGGCAATGGTTCAGCGACCTGCGCGAGGCGCTGGACGGCTTCTACAACCGCATCAACCAGAACGTGACCGGAAAGGTGACGTTGCGCCTGTACAAGGGCAACGCCACCGTGGTGGCCCGCGAGAGCGAATTCAGCCTGTACTCGGCCGAGACCGCGCTTTCGGAGTCCGTGGAGGATTCGCCGGCGGAATCGAAGGGTTTCAGCAAGCTCTTCACGCTGCCGCTGACCGCGGAGGCCCGCCGCAAGAAGGGCGGTTGATGCCGGGTATGGCTTGCGGCTTTCGATTTAAGCTTTGAATCGGCGCGCAGGGTTGGCTTGCTGCCCTGAAGGCGAGGTCTTTCGGCGCGCGCTGGCCTTGGGGCGAACGGGAACTAAAACGGGCCCCGCCACTCGCGTGACGCGGCCCGGTTCGTTTCCGCGGACGTAGAAGGCGAGCTTTTGAGCATCTTCAGGAATATCGTAGCGCCATCTGCTGGCCCTGGAGGGCGTCCTCTTCGTTGGACTCGTCCGCCGTATGCGCCTGATACGTCTGGTCTCGTCCGCCTCGATGCCGCCCTCCATGCCGGCGCATCTGGCACTACACTATTCCTGAAAATGCTCTAGAGATCGTTGGGGCGGACGGTGGAGCGCTTGTTGGCCTTGGCGCGATCGGAAGCCTTATCCAGGCAGCAGGCGACGCAGGCGCTGAGGGCGTCGACGAGGTCGCCGGAACTCTTGAGACCCTTCGCCTTGACGTAGTTCTTCACCTTGCTGCCGACCACCAGCCCTTCGGCGGACGCCTTGCCCTTGCCGCCGGCCTTCTTCGCCTTCTTCGCCATGGGGATTCCTCCTCCGCATCGTCTAGGCGGCGGGACGCGTGCCACGCCGGTTTCAGGTTGGAAGTTGAACAGGCGGGCGACTCTAGGCGCTTTCGCCAAGGCGTCAAGGACTTCCGGGGCGCGCGAGGCGCCCGCGCGCTTCAAGCCGGCCGCGCGGCGCGCCGGGGCCGGGTTCGGGCGTAAGGCGCGCCTCGAGCGCGCCCCAGATCCCGATTGCGCGCTGGATCAGTTCGACGACGGCGCCCTCGTCCGGATACCGTTCCATGAACTCCGCCGCGCCCAATTCGTCGCGTTCTTCCTCGAGCCAGATCTGGGCAAGCATCCCCGCGATGGGCGCCAAACGCGCGCCGTCGGTGCGGAGTTCGAAGCACGGCTCCGGATCGCGCGGGGCCGCCGGCCGGGCCAGCAGCGGCGGCGCGGGGAGCATCGCGAAGGGCCCCGCATCGCTGCTGACGGCCAGGCCCTCGGCGTCGGTGAGCCACATCGGCCGGGTGTAGCTGCCGCGGACCAGAATGTAGCGGTCCACTTCGCCCTTGCGGATGCGCCGAACGTAGGGTCGGTCGGCGTCCTCGCTAGGCGGATCGTCGTAGAGCCCTTTCCAGCGCACGCGGGCCAGTTCGCCCAGCGCGTGGCGGGCTTCGGGGGTGGCGTGGAAGGGAAGCGAGGCCAGCACGCGCGGCTGCCCGGTGCCCGAGCCCGGCGCGGGATCTGCGATCTGCACCCGCAGCACGCGCCCGAAGACCGGCCAAAGCGAAGCGTTCAGGTCCACCTGCGCGTCGGCCAGGTACGCCAGGCGCGTCTCCCAGCGGCGCTTCGACTTGCCGTCCTGCAATTCCTCGAAGAGGTGCCGCGCGAAGAGTTTGCCCAGGTCCAGCGGGATTCGAGCGTCGAGGACCGGCTCCCTGCCGCCTAGGCCGTCGTCGAGCAGCCGCGCGGGCGGTTCGTGCGGCGGCAACCCGCCTTCCCATTCGCCGTCGGCGCGCAACACGTCGGGAGTTGCGCTAAGGTGGATGCGGATCCGTTCGGGCAGCACCTGGAGCCCGAAGACCTCGGGCCAACTCGGGCGCACCAGCCGCGCGTAGTCGATGCCCTGCTCGATCCGAATCGCGCGCGGCCGCACGTCGATCTCGACGGCCGTGCCCTCGGGGACCGCTGGGCCGCCGGCGTTTCCCGCTTCGCCGTTGTCGGCGGGTTCGGCGCCGTTCAAGGCCAGCGCGATCAGCCCGCCGCCGAGGTCGTGAAAGGCCGCGCGAACCTTGGCGGCGTTCTTGCCGAAGCGCCCGGCCATCCAGCCGCCCATGCGGACCAGCGCGCCGCGCCCGCCCTGGAGGCGCAGGTAAACGGCGAGCGGCGGCTTGCGGCTCCGTTCGCCGTCGCTCGCCGGCGGCGGGGCCTCGAGGACCACGGCGAGTTCGCCGCCGACCAGAAAGCGCGCGCCGGGCCGGTCGGGTTGGAAGAGCGCCTTCAGCAGGGCTGGCTGCTTGTCCCATTTGGCGCGGAACGCCTCGAGCTTCTCCCGCCAGTGCGTGCGCGCCTGAAGTTCGGGCAGTTCCCAGAGCGCCTGGACGGCGGGGTGCGCTTCGAGCGCGCGCCACGCCTCATCGCCGTTGCGCACGCGCGCGGAGATCAGGGCCTGCTTGGGCAGATAGCGCCCGATGGGGCCGCCGGCCGTCGGCGCGAAGCTGGCGGCGAAGGGGCAGACGAGGCACGCGCCGAGCAGCCAGGCCGCGGCCAGGACACGGCCGGCGACGCGCAGAACCTGGCGCCAGGGCTTGGGGGCTCAGCCGCTACGGTCAGGGGAGCCGGGGAAGGCGGAGCGGGCGGGGGAGGGCTCGGTTCCTGGTGATCCATACAACTCGCGCCCCGTTACGTCTCGCCTGAAAAGCCGTTCTGTCCGATCAGGCGCACGAAGATACAGGAGGGTCCGGCGCGGGTCTCCAGCTTTCCGCCGCGCCGCGTCGCGGTGAGCAGCTCCTGTTCCTGTGCGGAGCCGACGGGGGCGACGAGCAGGCCGCTCTCGGCAAGCTGCTCTTCCAGGGCCTTCGGGATCCGCGGGCATGCGGCGGAGACGACGATCCGGTCGTACGGCGCCTCTTCGGGCCAGCCCAGGGAACCGTCTCCCAGGCGATAGCGGATGTTGGCGTAGCCCAGGTCCGTCAGCCGGTCTTCGGCGGTTGTGGCGAGAAATTCGATGCGTTCGACGGTCCAGACTTCGCGGGCCAGTTCGGCCAGCAGTGCGGTGAGGTAGCCCGAGCCGGTGCCGATCTCGAGAACCTTCTCGGTCCCGCACAATTTCAGGGCCTGGAGCATCAAGGCGACCATGTACGGCTGGCTGATGGTCTGGCCGTGCGAGAGTTGCAGGGCGCGGTCGGTGTAGGCCTGTTCGCGAAGGTACTCGGGTACGAAGGCGGCGCGGTCAACCTTGCGGAAGGCGTCCAGGACGCGGCGGTCGGAGATGCCGCGGTCTCGCAGGTCGCCTTCGACCATGCGCTCCAGTTCGTCCGCGTCGTATGCCATGGGTGGCCCGTTCGAGTCAGGGGCCCGGGCGGCCGCCGTCAGCGGCAGCGCCAGAGCACCCGGAAGAAGCGCAGCGCGTCAAGGAGCGGGTTGATCTTGCTCTCCTCGGCGCCGGTGTAAATCGTGCGGATGGGAATCTCGACCAGGCGCGCGCCGGCGCGGAGGGCCTTGATCAGGATTTCGGACTCCAGGTCGAAGCGCCGGCCGTCGAGGCGCAGGGCCTGCCAGGTGTCGAGGCGGATCAGGCGGAAGCCGACCTGGGAGTCGCGGATCGGCACGCCGGCCATCCGGGTGATGCACCAGGACGCGAAGCGGTTGGTGGTGCGGCGCACGAACGGCATCTGGTCGGAGCGGAGCATGCGGTTGCCCAGCACGATGTCGGCGTCGCCCTGCCGGTAGGCCTCCAGGAAGCGCGGAATCTCATCGGGGTCGTGCTGCCCGTCGCCATCCAGCGTGATCGCGGCCTGGAACCCCGACGCCTGGGCCAGCGCGAAGCCGTTGCGCAGGGCCATGCCCTTGCCGAGGTTGGTCTCGTGGCGCAGCACGCGCGCGCCGTTCTTGGCGGCCAGATGCGCGGTGCGGTCGGTGGAACAGTCGTCGATCACGATGCAGATGCCGACGTGCCTGCGCACGCTCCGCACGACCCGCTCGATCGAGCGTTCCTCGTTGTAACAAGGCACGATGGCACAGATGGCGTCCTTGCCGGTGTTCATGCGGTGCGATCCCCGGTGACGGTCTCGGAAGCGCCGCGCCCGGCGCGCGCAGAGGCGGTGGGCAGCAGGGATGCCGAAGGCGCGGCTGCGCCGCCGTCCTTCCAGACGGGATAGAAGACCGCCCACTGGCAGGGATCGGCCTTCACGCGGGTTTCCAGCGCGTCGGCGAAGGCCTGGGCCAGCGCGGCGATCCGCTCGGCCTTCGTGCCCTCCGCCGGCGGGTCGATGGGCGCGCCGATGTGCAGCGTGTAATCCCGGTTGAAGCGGCGATAGACGAAGGTCGGGAGCAGCGGCGCGCCGGTGTCCACGGAGATCCGCCAGGGGCCTTGCGGGAACCAGGTCGGGCGGCCGAAGAGGTTCACACGCACCGCCGGGCCGCCGGTAAGGCGGTCGCCGAGAATCGCCACGGGGCGGTTCTCGCGAAGCGCCCTCAGGACCGCGCGCGCCCCGCTGTGCGTATGCACCACCGTCACGCCGTGCTTGGCGCGCTGGCCGACGAACAACTCGTTCACGCGCGGTTCCGCATGGGTCTGGGTCAGCGCCACGATCGGATAGCCCAGGCGGCCGACGACGAAGGCGCCGAGTTCCCAGTTCGAGTAATGCCCGGAGACGAAGACCATGCCCCGGCCGCCCTTGAGCGCGAGGTCAAGATTCTCCTGGCCCACCACGGTGACGTTCCGCTCGAAGAACTCGTTCCCGAATCCTTCCGCGCCGAAGAACTCGCAGAGGTACATTCCAAAAGAGCGGAAGACCCAGCGCGCCTGCCGCCGCAACTGCGCCTCGCTCGCGCCAGGCCCCAGAATCTGGCGCAGGTTGGCGATGACGGACCTTCGCGCGGGGGCATCCAACAGGTAGTGGAGGTCGGCCAGGCGGTGCGCGATCCAGTATTGCACGTTGCGAGGTAGAATCCGGGCGAGCCCTACGATCCCCAGGTAAGCAGCATACTTGAGCATGCAGCGTGCGCGCTCCCGGAAGCTATGAACAACACTTTCTTATTGTGGTCTTTTTACAACATATCGCAAGGTCCGCTTTGGCAAATCCAGCTTTGAGTAAGAGTTCCGGGGGCGACGCCGGATCGGCCCGCAGGTCGCCCTTGCGCCGGGACCGTTGCGACTGCATTTGAATCCCGCCCAGCCCCGGTCAAAATGCGTCTTTTACGGCATCCTGCAAACGGGAGGAGCGCTTCATGGCGGCCAGCGGCGGTCGTGGGTTCGGCATCGTCGGGATCGGGATGATTTCCGAGTTTCACGCGCGGGCGATCCAGGCGATGGAGGGCGGGCATCTGGTCTGCGCCTACTCCCGCAAGGGCGGCCCGAACGCCGACAAGTTCGCCGCGGAGTTCGGCGTCAAGGTCTACACCGGGGACTACGAGGCCTTCCTGAAGCATCCCGGCCTCGACGCGGTCGCGATCGCGACGCCTTCGGGCGCGCACCTGGAGCCCGGCGTGGCCGCGGCGCGCGCGAAGAAGCACGTCATTTGCGAGAAGCCCCTGGAGGTCACGCTGGAGCGCTGCGACGCGCTCATCGCCGAATGTAAGAAACACCGCGTGCTGCTCGGCGGGATCTTCCCCTCGCGCACGGGCGAGGCGGTCCAGGCGATCAAGAAGGCCGTGGACGAGAAGCGCTTCGGCAAGCTGACCGTCTGCAACGCGGTGGTCCCCTGGCATCGCACGCAGGCCTACTACGACGGCGGCGGCTGGCGCGGCACGTGGAAGCTCGACGGCGGCGGCGCGCTGATGAACCAGTCGATCCACACCATCGACCTGCTCCAGTGGCTCGCCGGGCCGGCGAAGGAACTGAGCGCTTACGCGGGGAACCTGATCCACAAGCGCATCGAGGTCGAGGACGCGGCGGCGGCGGCGATCAAGTGGAAGAGCGGCGCGATCGGCACGCTCGTGGGCAGCACCGCCATGTGGCCGGGTCTCTCCAGCGAGGTCCTGATCTGCGGCGAGCACGGCACGGCGTGGTTTCGCGGCGGCAACCTCGTGAGCTGGCAGTTTGCCGAGGAACAGCCCGGCGACGCGCAGATCCGCGAGAAGTTCTCGCCCAAGCCCGACGCGGGGAAGGGCGGGGCGTCCGACCCGCGCGCGATCAGCTTCGTGGGGCACCAGAAGCAGTTCGAGAACTTCGTCCGCTGCCTCGACGGCAAGGAGAAGCTCCTCGTGGACGGCAAGGAGGCGCGCAAGGCCGTCGAGATCATTCTCGCGATTTACGCCTCGGCGCTGGGCGGCAAGGCGGTGAAGCTGCCGCTGAAGAAGACGCCCAAGCGGCGCAAGTTCCCGAAGGTCTGACCCGGAGCATCGGACGCGCGCATGGCCCTATCGCGGCTCCTCGTCCTCCAGCTCGACTCCGTGCCCTGGCCGGTGCTGAAGCCCTTGATGGATGCGGGGCGCGCGCCGCGGCTGAAGGCGCTCTACGAACGCGGCTGCTCGGGCACGCTGCGCTCGACGGTCCCGCCGATCACCCCCGCGGCGTGGGCGACTTTCATGACCGGCGTCCGGCCTGGGCGGCACGGCATCCTGAACTTCAAAGGCTTCGATCCCCGCCGGCAGAGCTACTGCGTGGCCGACGCGCGGCACCTGAGCGAGCGGAACATCTACCGCCGGCTTGCGCTGGCCGGCAAGCGCGTCGGCGTGGCGATGCAGCCCAGCACGCATCCGCCGTTCGACGTCAACGGCTTCTGCCTCACCGGCTTCGACAGCCCGGGGCTCTCCGCGCCCTTCGCGCACCCGCGCGAACTGGAAGCGGAGATTCTTGCGCTCTGCCCCGAGCACGGCCAGAACTTCAACCTGCACAGCCTCTGGGCGAAGCCGGCCCGGGAAGGCGAAGACGTCCTGCCGCGGAACCTGGAGGCCGCCGCCGGGCAGATGCGCCGCGTCGCGAAGCTCGCCTTGGACCTGCATGCCAGGCATCCGGTGGACGTGCTGGCCGTTTATTTCCAGGCGCCGGACGTGGTGCTGCACAAGGCCTGGCCGTATTGCCTCCCGGAAGGCGGCCAGGAGAACCCGGCGCGGCGCGAGGCGGTCGCGAGGTTCTTCGGCGCGATGGATGCCGCTTGCGGCGATTTGATCGACGGTTTCGGCGGAGCGGGGAGACTCTCACGCTGGCGCTCAGCGACCACGGGCACCAGCCGGCGCGGCACGCGGTCTTCGTCAACACGCTGCTCGCCGAGGGCGGCTTCCTGAAGTACGCGCGCTCGCCCGCCGCGCTGGCCCGGGACGCCGTGCGCCGGGTGAAGGACCTCGCGCGCGGGATCAAGCGCCGCGGCCTCAGCCGGCCGCTGGACTGGAACTCGACGCTGGCCTGGATGCCGTACCAGGCCTGTTCCGGGATGGTCTACGTGAACCTCAAGGGACGGCAGCCGTTCGGCTGCGTCGAGGAACGGGATTACGAGTCCGTCCGCGACCGGGTGCTCGAATTCCTGCGCGCGGCGAAACTTCCTGACGGCGCGCCCGTCTGCGCCGACGTGGTGAGCGGCGACGCGTTCTTCGACGCCAAGCTCGAACGCGGCCTGCCCGATATCCTCATGCTCCAGCACGAGGGCGTGGATTTCAGGCGTCGCGCGATCGATGCCCCGTTCGCACGGCCGCTGCACGGCCGCGCCGGCATACATCACCCGGACGGGCTCTACATCCTGGACGGCCCGGGCGTGGCCGCCAGGAAGGACGCCGACGGGGAGATCCTCGACATGGCGCCGACGCTGCTGGCCGCGCTGGGCCAGCCCGTTCCGAGCTACATGGAAGCCCGCGCGCGCGCCGACTGGTTCGCGCCCGCGCTGGAGGCACGGATCGTGGAGCAGGCCTGGGGCGACGGGGCGGCTGCGCCGGCCGGTTATACGCAGGAGCAGGAGGCGGCGATCGAAGAGCGCCTGGCGGACCTGGGATACCTCGATTGAGAGGTGTGAAGTATGAGCTATGAAGTATAAATCAGGATTGAAAACGGAAGCAAAATCTTGTGCTGCTTCCGGTATAGCTACTTCATACTTCTTTCTTTATCCTATGCTCCCGGCGGCCTGCCTTGCCCGCGGGCTTTCATCTGCGCGGCGACCTTGCGGGCGATCTCGACGTAGTGGAACTGCAGTTCGCGCGCGGCGTCGGTGAGCGTGCGCTCCTCCAGCTCGGCGAGGTTGCCACGGGTCTTTTCCTTCAGGGCGTCGAGCAGGTCGATGGTCTGTCGCGCGCCTTCCAGGTCCACTTCGCGTCGACCGCTGAAGGGGTTCTCCATCTGTCCCAATTGCATCAAAGCCTGCTGGGCGAGGCTGGCGATGAGGTTCAGGAAGATGCGGTTGGGCTGCGCGCCGCTCTCGTCGGCTTCCGTCTCGTCGGCTTCGGCCCGCGCAGCGGCATCGGCCGCGGGCCGGGCAGCCGGCTTTCCGCCGGGCGCGGCGCTCTTGGGGCCGCCCGGGGCAGGCGCGGCCTCCTTTAGGGCCTCGCGTTCCTTGCGAACCTCTTCCTTCCAGCTCTCGTCGACCTTTTTCTTGGGAATGCGGAAGGCGGGAACTTCGCCCCCGCCCGCCGCCTGCCCGTCTTTGGGTTGCTCGCTCATGGTGACCGCTCCGTGCGCCGGGCTTATTTCTTCTTGGCGGCCTTTTTCTTGGCCGGGGCCTGTTTCTTCTTGTCGAACTGCGCGTCGAAGGCGATGGCGCTGGGCTCGAAGTCGAGGGCCTTCACGTAATGCGCGGCCTCGGCCGCGCCGTGCTCACGATCCATCTTCCCGTCTTCCCACTCGACCGAGAGCGGCCCGCGATAGCCGACGTCGTTGAGTGCGCGGATGATTTCCTCGAAGTCCACGCTGCCGCGACCGAGGCTGCGGAAGTCCCAGGTGCGGCGCGGGTCGCCGAAGTTGGTGTGCCCGCCGAAAACGCCAGCCTCGCACGGCCGGTCGCTCATGTAGACGTCCTTCATGTGCACGTGGAAGATGCGGCCGGCGAACTTGCGGATGAACTTCACGTAGTCCACGTTTTGGTAGAGCAGGTGGCTGGGGTCGTAGTTGAAGCCGAAGCGGCGGTGGTTGCGGAGCGCCTTGAGGGCCATCTCGGTGCTCGCGATGTCGAAGGCGATCTCGGTTGGATGGACTTCGAGCGCGAAGTTGATGCCCAGTTTGTCGAACTCGTTGAGGATCGGGCGCCAGCGCCTGGCGAAATCGGCGTAGCCGGCTTCGAGGGTTTCCGGCGCGACCGGCGGGAAACTGTAGAGCAAGTGCCAGATGCTCGAGCCGGTGAAGCCGTTGACGACGCCGACGCCGATGTTCTTCGCGGCGTGTGCGGTCATCTTCATCTCATCGGCGGCGCGCTTGCGGACGCCCTCGGGCTCGCCGTCGCCCCAGATGCGGTCGTTGAGGATCGCGCGGTGGCGTCCGTCGATGTTGTCGCAGACGGCTTGCCCGGCGAGGTGGTTCGAGATGGCGAAGACCTGCAGGCCGTGCTTGGCCGCGATCTCCTTGCGGCTCTTGGCGTATTTCCTGTCGCCGGCGGCCTTCTCGACGTCCACGTGGTCGCCCCAGCAGGCCAGCTCGATCCCGTCGTAGCCGAACGAAGCGGCCTTTTGGCACATGGTCTCGAAATCGAGATCCGCCCACTGGCCCGTGAACAGCGTTACCGGTCTGGCCATCCGTGCGTCCTCCTCCGGAGCGTTGGTTGTCAAGCCCGCGCCGCGCCGGAAGCTCCGGCGCCGTGCGCGTCCCCTGGCAGCGTGGAATAGCTCCGACCAGCGTATGCGGCGCGGGGCATCCGTCAACGTACGGCGGAGAAGGCGGACTGGATTCCTGCCCCATCAGCCGTGAAACTGAGCGCATGTCCGCGCGCGTCTACCTCGACCACAACGCCACCTCGCCGCTGCGCCCCGAAGCCCGGCGCGCGATGGAGCCGTACTTCGGCGAAGCCTTCGGCAACGCGGAGAGCCTGCACTTCCACGGGCAACAGGCCAAAGCGGGGCTCGAACGCGCGCGGCGAACCTGCGCGGGCGTGCTGGGCTGCGATCCGCGGGAGGTGGTCTTCACTTCGGGCGGGACCGAGTCCCTGAACCTGGCCCTGCGCGGGATCGCGTGGGCGCGGCGCCTGACGGGGAAGGGAATGCGGATCGTGCTGAGCGGGCTCGAGCACGCGGCGGTGCGAGAGACGGCGCGATCCCTGGAGGACCAGGGTTTCGACCTCGTCGTCGTCCAGCCGCTCGCCGATGGCCGGATCGACCCCGCGCGCTTCGCCTCGGCGCTGGACGACTGGACCGCCGCGGCCGCGCTGATGTACGCGAACAACGAGACGGGCGTGATCCAACCCGTTTCAGAAGCCCTGGAAGCCTGCCGCCACCTGCGGATTCCGCTCGTGGTCGATGCGGTGCAGGCGCCGGGGCGCCTCCCGCTGAACTTCGGCCCGCACGGGCCCGCGGCGCTGGCGCTCTCCGCGCATAAATTCGAAGGGCCCAAGGGCGCAGGCCTGCTGCGCCTGAAGGCCGGCACGCTCTACCAGAGTCACGCCAGCGGCGGCGGCCACGAAGGCGGGGCGCGCGCGGGCACGCACAACCTCGCCGGGATCGCGGGGCTCGCCGAGGCCCTGCGTCTGGCCGAGGCCGAACGCGAGGCCGAAACCGCGCGCCAGGGCGCGCTGCGCGCGGAGTTCGAGGCGCAACTCAAGGCGGCCGTGCCTGGGCTTGCGATCCACGGCGAAGCGGCGCCGCGTCTCTGCAATACGGTTTACGTGTCGATTCCCGGACAGGCCAGCGAGACCCTCGTCAACGCGCTGGATCTCGAAGGCATCTCCGTCTCCAGCGGCGCGGCATGCAGCGAAGGCACGCACACGGAGAGTTTCGTGCTGCGCGCGATGGCCGCCGACGACGCGCAGGTCCGCTCTGCGGTGCGATTCTCGATGGGGCGGAGCACGAGCGCGGACGATCTTCGACGCGCCGTGGAGTGCCTGAAGCAAAAGGTCTCGTAAGGTAACACCCGGACTTCGCGGGCGCCGGCCTCAATCGCGCCGCGCTACTTCTCGCACAACACCGCCGCCAGGCCGCAGGGGGCCTTCGCCGATCCGCTTGGGGTCGGGAAAGCCGCCGGCACGGCAGGCCTCTTCGAGGCCGGTCTTCAGCAGGTCGTCCAGGCCGCGCTCGTACTCGGCGAGCTTGCGGACGAGCCAGCCGCGCAAGCCGCGCGGAACGCCGCCCAGTTCGACCAGGAGCAGGCGCCCGCCGGGACGCAGGACGCGGCGGAACTCGTCAAAGGCCTCGAGCCGGTCCTCGCGGCCGCGCAACCGGTGCAGAAAGAGCGAGCAGACCACGACGTCGTGGCGCTCGGCGGTGCTGGGCAGATCCTGCAGATAGCCCTTGTTGAACAGGACGTGCTGCTTCAGTTCCTCGGCCAGTTCGGCGGCGGCCTCCAGCGCCTCGGCGCCGGGGTCGACGCCTTCGACCTCGGCCTCGGGAAACTTCGCCTTGAGCCGGACGGCCAGCATGCCGCTGCCGCAGCCGGCGTGCAGCAGGCTTTCGCCGGTGGAGAGTTCCACGTGCTTCAAGACGAGCTTGTCGGCGGCCGAATCGAGCCCGGCTTTGCGCAGCAGATCTCGGTAGAGCGCGGCTTTGCGCGGCTCCCGGGGCGGCGGCATGAAGATGCGGCGCGAGCCGGACGTGCCGGGTTCGGATTCGAAGTCGTCCTCGTCGCTCATCCCTCAGGTCGTACCGCATTCCTAAGGGCGATGCAACGCGGGCGGCCGGCCGCTCAGACGGCGTTGCGGAGGGCGAGGGTGGTGTGCCCGGGCCCGTTGACGGTGCGCCGGAAGAGCGCGTCGGTGAGGAGCTGGAATTCCTCGACGGAGAGTTCGGGTTCAAGCATCGTGTGCGTGGCGATCGCGCTGAGGCCGTCTTCGGTCCACAGGTAACGGAGCAGGGCGGAGGTGTCGTTGAGCACGTTCAGGTGCTCGAGCAGGCGGCTGGCCTGGGAGCGAGTCAGCTTCATGTTCGAGGAGCGGGTGAGATGGCGCATGATCTTTCGCACGAACTCCCAGCGCTCGCCGCAGAACTTGGACGTCACCTCGGGCGCGAGGACGGTCCAGGCCCGGATGACGCCATCCTCGAGCCGCATGCGGATGGGGCATTCGGCGGGCGCGCATATTTCCTTGTTCAGGTGCAGGATTCCGTCGCGCTCGACCGCGTAGTAGCCTGCGAAGCCGGCGAGATCCTGAAGGTAGGAGAGCGGAACCGGCTTGGGCTCCACGACGGGGCTGGCGAAGGCGCGGCGCACGGCACGGGCGTCGAAGACCGACCATTGCCCGGCCATGTGCAGGACATGCAGCGCCAGGCGCCGGTCGTGGTTCATCTGACGCAGCGCGCCCAGGATGTTGTCCACGTGGAAGCGGCCTTCGGGGGTGGCCTGCGGCACGAGCTTGTAGCGCACGACCACGCCGCATTCGCGCATCAGGAAGAGGGAGCCTCCGGAGCACTGGTTGATTGCGTTGAGCGTTTCGCGAAGCGTGGTCCAGGGCGGCGGGGGCAAGGCGCGGACGACGGTCTCGAGGGTCAGCACCCCCCGCGCGGCGGAGATGGTTACGTTGCAGACGTCCGGGGAGGGGCAATCCGGGTTCGCGATGCGCGCGCGGACGATGAAGGCCTTGTATCCGGGCAGATCCTGGCAGGGCCAGCCGCGCACGCGGAAGAGCCCGAGCGCATAGGTGGCCAGCATCTTGTCGAAATCCTTGGGCTCGGCGAGCTTCGCGGCGGGCGCCTGCTCGGCGTCCTGATAGCCGGGGCCGGGGTGGAAGCGCGCCGGCGGGCGCGGGCGCGCAACCTCGCGCAGGTTCGCCGCGTCGGGCGCCGCCTTGGGCAACTCGACGCGCTTGGGCAGGCCCATGTTGGAGGGCACGTCGTACGCGCCGGCCCCGCCGATCGCGCAGACCTCGTCGCAGATCGTACACTTCACCCAGCCCGGCCCGCCACCCGGCATTTCCGGAAGTTCGTGTCCGCACCGCGAGCACACCGTTACCGCCGCCATGGTTGTCCCTTTCGAAGAATCGTCGAATCGTCCGCCGAACCCCGCGCCGAACTCGCGCGTATCGCTATCGCGCCCGTCCGGCTGAACTGAATATATCTCACGACGTGCAGCGCCGCCAAATTGTTGGCGAATTTATGAGCGAAATTTGAACTTAAATCATGGAGGAAAATGCCGGGTCGAAGCGGCGTCTGCAACAGTTAGTGTCGGAGGAGCGAGCCAGGGTTTACGAAATTCCGGCGGACCTTCGGGGGGCTCGCCGGCCCATGCGATCAGTCCTGGGGCGGGGCGGGGAGGGCGACGCCAAAGGCCGTCGCGTAAACCTGAAGCACCAATTCAAACCTATTCTTCCTAACGAGATACCTTGGCTGCCCTAGGCGCGAAGTCACTTCCAGACCCGCCCGGATTTCGGGGTGCGAGGTCCACAGGGTTCCGAGGGCCAACTCGAAGACTTCCGACTTCAGCTCCGCGGTCTCTTGATCGTTTTCCTCCAGATGCGCCTCGCCGACCAGCAGCGCCACGGCGACGTTTTCGGGGGCTGCGCATCCTTTTATCAAGCCCCAGACGCTTGAATTGAATGTGCCCCAGCGTGTTGAAGACGCCGCGCATCAGGAGCAGGTCTTCGCGGGACCATGGATCCTCCCGCGCGGCGGCATCCCGGAGCGGCATGAGGCGCGCCAGCAGCGGATCCACGGCCAGCGCGTCCAGTTCGGCGAGCAGGGACATGGCCACGTTGGCGACGGTATCGAACTTGGGCGCGGGGGGCTCGCGGTACGCGCCGTCAGGCAGGTGGGCCTCGGGCGTCTTCTCGGCGGTCTTCGCACCGGGTTCCGGCGGCCCCTTGGGCGGCACCGGGATGATCCGCTCGTCGTCCACGGACTGGGCGAGAAACGCCACGTCCTCGGGCAAGCGCCGATTGGCTGCCTTGACGAGTCGGCCGAACATCAGCGCGGCCTCGTCGACGTTCTCGAATTGGGGATGCCGCCACGCGCTGTTGCGGGCATCCTCGTCGCGTCGTTCGGCTTCTGCGTTCGTGGGTCCCAGCAGGCGGGAGGCGCGGTAGACGGCCAGCGCGGTGCCCACCAACGTGAGCATCGCGACGCAGAAAACGATCTTCCAGGCAGCCGAACTCATGCGCGCATGGTACCCGGACGGGAGCGCCTTGCCAGGGGGGCGCTCGGCGCTTGTGCCCAGGCCCTGTCACGCCGACAATCGGCGCCGAGCGGAGGCTCGGGCGAACGGCATGCTGATCCATCGTGGGGAGGGTGACGTACCGGCCGAACGCGGCGCGGCGGTGACGCTGGGCGTCTTCGACGGCGTGCACCTTGGTCACCAGGCCGTGTTGAAGGACCTGCGCGCCTGGGCCGCGGAACTCAAGGCCCCCTGCGGCGCGCTCACCTTCGCGCAACATCCGCGCCGGATCCTCGACGGGCGCGCCCCCGACATGTTGACCTCCCTTGAGCACCGCCTGCTGCTCTTCGAGCGCGCGGGCATCGAATTCACCTGGGTCCTCGATTTCACGAAGGAACTCAGCCGGCAGACCGCCGCGGAGTTCGCGGAGCGCGTGCTCGTCGGGAGGCTTGATATTCGCGCCCTGGCGCTGGGCTTCGACAGCCGCTTCGGGTGCGACCGGATGGGGACGGGTTCGCCGGAGCTCCCGCCGCTGGCCGCCAGGTTGGGTTTCGCACTGCGCTGCCTGGACCCGGTGCTCACGCCCGATGGCCGGCCGGTTTCCAGCACCCTGGTGCGCGAGGCGATCCAGGACGGCCGGCTTCATGACGCGGAGGCGATGCTCGGCCGGCGCGTCTCGGTGCTGGGCACCGTGGTGCAGGGCGACGCGCGAGGCCGGCGACTGGGATACGCGACGGCCAATCTGGATCTGGCGCGGGAGGTCCGGCCGCCCTTCGGCGTCTATGCCACGCTCACCCGCGTGGACGGGCGCGAGCACGGTTCGGTCACCAACGTCGGCTATCGGCCCACGGTCCATAAGGATCTTCCGCCCGGGCAGAAGCCCGACCTGCTGCTCGAGTCGCATCTCTTCGATTTCTCCGGGGATCTGTACGGCAAGACCCTGGAAGTCTCATTCGTTGCAAAATTGCGCGACGAACGGCGCTTCGCGGACGTCCAGGCCCTGGTGGAGCAGATTCGCATGGACGAGGCCAAAGCCCGCGGGATCCTGAAAGCGATCGGGTACTGATGCGGAACGCAGCGTGGCTCCTGGCGCTCTGCGCGGCTTCGGCTCTCGCCCAATCCGCGGAGCCCGCGCCGCTTCAGGCGACCTTGTACCTGTCCCAGGACGATCCGCGCGCGACGCGAGCCCGGGAGGCGGTCCAGGCCGCGGCGCGCCCGTTCGGGGCACGGATCGATCTCGTGGAGGTCGGGATCGACGACCTTGAAGGATACAAGCGCCTGAAGGCCGCCGAACGCGACCTGGAGATCGCCGAGCCGGGCGAGGTCACCCTGACCGTAGGGCGCTTCGCGCTGACGAGCAAAGGCGCGCGGCGCGACGTGGAAGACCTGGCCGAGGCGGTCTTCGCGCGCCTGCTGGGCGGGGACGAGCACAAGAAGCGGCGCGCGCCGGACGTGGCGGCCTTCGCCCAGGCGGCGTTCGGCTCGAAGGACGCGCAGGTCGCGCAGGACCATCAAGACGGAGCGGATACGTATTACGAAGTAAGGTCCGGCGGGGCGCGGATCGGCTGGGTGGTGGACGTCTACCGGCGCCTCGCCTGTCCGGTCTGCAGCGACGCGCAATTCCTCATCGCGGTGAAGAACGCGCCTCTTCCTGAAATCGTCTCCGTGAAGCCGGTGCGGGAACTCGAACGCTACGGCAAGCCTCTCGATGCGGACGCCGAGCGGGGCTTCCTGGCGGCGTTCAAGGGCCGGACCGAAAAGGACGCGCAACCTGTCGATGGCGTCAGCGGCGCGACGAAGACCAGCCGCGCCTACATGCAAGGAGCCGCCGAGGCGCTGAAAGGCGTGCGGCGGGGAGACGGAAAGTGAAGCGCGCCATCCTGCTGCTGCTGGCGCTGGCGCTGCGCGGGGAAACGCTCTTCGCGGAAGCCGGCGAGTCCCCCAGGCCCGCGTTCACGATCCTGTTTTCGGCGGAGGCCCATGCGGCGCTGCTGCCGTGCGATTGCCCTTTGCAGCCGCTGGGCGGCGTGGCCCGCCGCGCGACGCTGATCAAGCGCTTTCGCGAGCGCGGGCCGGTCCTGCTCCTCGACGCAGGCGGCTGGGCGGCGGGGGGGCTTTACGACGAAGAGAGCGACGGCGATCCGGCGCGCGACCGGCTGCGCAGCGAACTGATGGCCCAGTGCATGGGCCTGATGGCCTACAGCGCGGTGGGCTGGGGCGACGAGGAGTGGGCGCTGGAACTGCGCGGCGAGGACGGCAATCTGCGCGACGCCTACGGGCAGGTGCTGCCGCAGCGCGTATTCACGCATTGGCCGGATCGGGACCTGCCAGCGAAGGACCTGCGCCTGACCTGGACCCCGATGGACGCCGGCGAGTCGCGGGTGGGGCTGCTCGCCGTGCCGGACAACGAAGGGCGTTCGACCGGCGTGGACTTCACGACGCTGCGCCTCCTGCATCCCCCGGATCACGACGGGCGCGAGCCGGAGTTCGCGCTCGCGCTGGCGCCGGTGGGGGAAGAGACCGCCGAGCGGCTCGCGCGCGAGTCGCCCGTGCGCCTGGATCTGGTGCTCAGCGGCGGGCGCAAGGCGTCAACTCGGGAGTCCTGGCGCGCGGGCGCGACGGTGATCGCGAACTTCGAGTATCAGGTCCGCAAGCTTGGCGTGGCTGAGGTCTATCGCCGGCCGGCCGGTGGGGCGGGCGGGTCGCCGTGGGATGTTCGCGTCCGCTTCGTGCCGCTGGGGCCGGAGATTCCCGACGATCCCGAGATCGCGGCGCTCCTGGCCCCGCACCTGGAGACGCTCAAGCGCCAGGGCAAGGAGCGGTTGACGCTTGAGTTCTGGACCATGTCCGAATGCCCCTTCTGCGAGGAAGCTCGTGCGGACGTGCAGCAGGTTGTCGAGGCCCTGGGAGCGCGCGTGCGCTTCGAGCCTCACTTCGTGGTCAGCCGCGCCCCCGACGGGACTTTCCGCGCGCTGCACGGCCCGCGTGAACTGGAGGAGAACAAGGTCCAGGCGCTGATCTGGAAGTATTATCCGGAGAAATTCTTTGCCTGGCTGGCCTGGCGCAAGGACCGCCGCGAGGCGCCCTGGGAAGACGGCGCGCGCGAGTTGGGGATCCTGCGCGCTCGGATCGCCGGGGCCCTGGCGACGGGGGAGGCCGATGCGATCCTTGAAGCCGACCGATTGCTGGCGCTGCGCCGGCAGGTGCAGGGCACGCCGACGCTGGTCCTCGGAAACCGCATCTACGAGGGCGACCTGGAGCGGCTCAAGCTGCTCAGCGCGCTTTGCGGGATGCTGCGCGAGCCTCATCCTGAGGCCTGCGCGGGCGCGCCCAAGTGTTTCTTCGACGCGCAATGCCGCAAGCGGGGTTTCGTCGGGAGGTGCCTGGATGCCGGAACGCCGGCCGCGCGCTGCGACTTCTCGCAGCCGGCGGTTAAGGTCGGCGCCGAGGTCCTGGTCGAGCCGCATGCGCTCTGGAGCAATCACGAAGCGATCCTGGAAATTCTCGTAGGCTACCTGCCGGGCTTGGCGTGGCGCGAGATCGATCCGCATACCGAGGCCGGCCGCGCGCTGGTCGAGCAGTACGGGATCGAGCGTTTCCCGGCGTACCTCCTGGATGAGAACGCCAGCACGGAGGAGCGCTTTGCCGCGAACCTGGGTCAGGCGACGGCCAAGCAGGGCGAGCGCTGGCTGGTGAAGCCCCAGACCTCCGGCGCGCACCGGCTGGCGAATCGGGAGCGCGTGCGCGGCCGGGCCGACCTGTTCGTCTCGCGCTTCACCCGGAACGGGCAAGAGGCCGTCGATGCCGCGCTGGCGCTGCTGGACGAACTCCCCGACAAGCCGGACCTGCGGATCCACGACGCGCTGTACTGGCAGGAGGACGCGCGGCCGGACGGCGGCATCACGCGGCAGCTCGCGGCGCGCGGGGGACGGGCCGAACTGGAAGACGCGGCGCTCGCGCTGGCCGTGCGGCGGCTGGCGCCGGAAAAGTTCCGGGCGTACCTCAAGGCCCGCGGCGAACGCCGCGCGAGCCTGTACTGGGATCTCGCCTTGAAGGCGGTCGAACTCGATCCGGCGGCCGTCCGCAAGCTGGCCGAAGGGCCGGAGGAGGGCATCCTGCGCGAGATGGAGGCCTCCGCCGACCTGCTCGCCGCGCTCGAGGCCGGCGGCGATATCGTCCTGCTGGGGGAGAACTGCGAAGTCCTGCCCGTCCGCTCGTCGCGCGACCTGCGCTATTTCCTCGAGCGGATCGGGCGGCGGAATGCCGGAGTGAAGCAGGAATGATGAAGTATGAAATATGAAGCGTGAAGACCAGCCAGGCGTCTTCATACTTCATACTTCATACTTCATACTTCATACTTCATACTTCATACTTCATACTTCATACTTCGGGCCTAGCCCAAGCTACTCCTTGGTCGGATCCGCTACGCGGCCCATGAAGAGGATTGCGCCGGAGGCGTTATCGCGGATCGCGAAGACGAAGGGGCGATCGGCCTTGAAGACCTTGGGCTCCTTGCGCTCTCGCGGGGGCGGCGCGCCGGGCTTGACCACGACGGCGGTCGCGGCGGCCGCCTCGGTGCCTTCCTCGTTGACGTCCACGAACGCCTTGTGGAGCACGAGGGAGACGTAGAGCATGCGCGAGCCGTCCATCCCCGAGAGGTCGCACGGGCCGTAGGCGAAGAGATCCTTGACGCCCAGCTTTTGCAGCGCGGGGCGAATGTCCTCGGCGCCCCAGGTGACTTTGAACTTCGGCAAGGCCACCTGGACGTCCTCCTCCCGCATCCCGCCGCGCCACGTGTCCAGGTTCCCGACGCTTAAGCGCCCCTCGATCCCGGCGAGTCCATCCACGCGTCTTGGCAGAAGGATAAGCATCGAAAGCTCTCCGTTCACGTAAGGAAGTTCCAATGCTTGCAGCACGTCGGCGTCCTCGTAGTACCGTGCCTTCAGGGTCCGGTGCATGGTGGGCGCGTCGACGCGTTTGAGCGCCGTGAGGTGGAACGGCTCGGGCCGGGTGTTTGACTTGCTGAACGGGCTGCTCCAATCGCCCTTGAAATAGATCGCGTTGACCAGAACCAGCACGGCATCGGGCGTCAGTTGTCCGGCGAGGATCAGTTCCTTGATCTTCTCCTGCGTGCGGTCCTCGACCCACGTGTTGATCGCCTTGCGGGAGGCTTCCGTCGCGCCCGCGAAATCAAGGCGCTCCAGCGGCGCGCCGTACTGCTTCTCGTTCAGTTCAAGAAAGGCCGGGAGGAACTCGTACTTCTTCGCGCCGAAGAGGCGATTGGCGACGGCGAGCTTGAAGCCTCGCGGCTGGCCGTCCTTCCGGGGCGCGTTCAGTTCCTGGATCAGTCCGGCGCAGGCGGCGTGGAAGCGTTCGCCGGCGAGCTTGAAACGCAGGCCCTGCTCCATTTCCCTTGCCGTGTTGCCCTTCGCGCCGGCATAAGTCATCCCCAGTGCCGTTGAAATGCTGTAGGGCGAGAAGAAAAAGTTCCGCTCCTGGCCGCCGGCGAGTTTCGCATAGAGGTCCATGCCGAGCGCATTAACGCCCGCGGCGATGGCCTGCTTCTCCTCTTCCGTGGCGGGATTCATGTCGCCTTTCAGCGGCCCGGTGTCCTCCTGGACGGCTTCGCCTCGCGGTCCCCGGTCGGTCTGGGAGCTTTGCGCATCGGGCCGTGCTGGACTCCGATCCTGGGTCGCCGCGCGCTCCGACCCGCGGAGCGAACTCGCCGCAAGGCCCAGGAGCGAAGCCAGCGCCAGCGCGGCCGCAAACGTTCCAAGCTTTGCCATCGTACTCCACCTCCTCATGGGGTTGAACGGGGGTAATTGCGGCGTTTGCGAACTGTGCAAAAGGCGTTGCCAGGATGGGTTGGGTTCCGGCGCATCCGCGCGGCCGGATTCCGCGGCTTCCGCCGGCGCGCCCAGCAGCCGCTCGAGCTGTCCGTAGGCCAGGATCAGGCCCAGCAGGGCGAGCCGGCGGCGCAGCCGTTCCATGCCGCGATGCACCCGCGTTTTGGCCGTGTTCACGGGGCAGCCGAGGGTCTTTGCGATCCGCTGGTAGTCCAGGCCCGCTTGGTAATGCAGGACCAGCGGGAGGCGCTCCAGGTCGGGCAGCGCCTCAAGTTCAGCGCGGACGGCGTTGAGTTGCTCGGAGGCCTCGGCCGCCGCGTGGGGTTCCGGCTCGCGAGAGGAGTCCGCGCCGCGCGGGCCGGCGCGGTCCTCGCGGACGCGCTGGCGGCGGCGCTGGCGGAGCATCTGAAGGGCAGTGTTGGAGGCTACGCAGAGGATCCAGCTTGCCGCGGAGGCCTCGGCATGCTCGGCCGGGGGGTAAACGCGCCGGCACGGTCGCGAAGCTGGAGGAGCGTCTCCTGGCAGGCGTCCTCGGCAAGGGCATCGTCGCCCAGGATGCGGCGGGATACGCGTTGAATCGCCGCGCCGTGCCGCTCGAGCAAGACGGTCCAGGCTTCCAGGTCGCGTTGCCGTGCCAAGCGCTTCAGCGCCTCCGCTGAGTTCATGGTCGTCTTCATGGGCTTCCAATCGCCGGTCGTGAAGAGAATGCCGCCAGCCGGATACGAGTTCTTGGAATCTAGACCGAAATGGCCTTAACGGGACGAACAATCCTGCAACTCGGTTCCATAGCGGCGGTAAGGAACTGAATGGCAGGCCGGACCTGACCTTGGCCTCACTAAATTAGAATAACCGGAGCAGCAGCCGCTCGCGCCTTGAGTCGTTCTTGCAAGCCTCGCGGCTTTTGGGGCTTGCGCAAGGAAAAAGGAGAAGTGAAAATCCGTCCGTCTACCGGATCGAGGTGACCGTCTGGCGCGCCGCGCGCGTGGGCCGCATTGGCAAGCAAAAGGAGTCGAGCCATGAGCCTGAAAACCGTTAAAGGCGGTGCCGCGGCGCTGGCGGTCCTCGCGCTGGCGCTGCTGGGAGGCTGTGGAAGCGGGGGGAAGACCGCGGCGAAGAGCGGCGAGAGCGGCAACGGCGGCGAGACCAAGGCTGCGGGAGGCGGGATTCCCATCGGGGTGGTCCTGGAGAAGACCGGCGGCCTGCAGGATTGGGGTCGGGACTCCGAACGCGGCATGTTCCTGGCGTTGGAGCACCTGAAAGGGCAGGGTGGGATCGAGATCTCCCTGGACATCCGCGACAACAACTGCAAGCCCGACCAGTCGGCCAGCGAGTTCATCAACCTGGTCAGCGTGAAGAACGTGCTCGCCGTCCTGGGCGCGGTCGCGTCCAGCGACACGCGCGCGATGAAGGAACAAGCGAACAAGTACAAGGTTCCCCTGATCACGCACGCCTCGACCAACGTGCAGCTCACCAAGGACACCGAGTGGCTCTATCGCATTTGTTTCGACGATGAATTCCAGGGCGCGGTCTGCGCGCGCTTCGCGTGGGATTCGCTCAAGGCCAAGAAAGCGATCGTCGTCACGGACGCGGCGCAGGACTACAGCCGGGGGCTGACGGCTTCGTTCACCAAGACCTATACGGAACTGGGCGGAACGGTCGTCGAGGAACTGACCTACCAGACAGGCGACAAGATCTTCACTTCGCAGGTGGGCAAGCTGCAGGCGTCCGAAATCGAGTGCGTATTCACGTCGGGATATGCGCCGGAAGTGGGCCTGCTGCTGAAAACGGCGCGCGAGGCGGGATTCGATAAGCCGTTCCTGGGCGGGGACGGGTTGTCCATGGAGCAATTCTACAGGATCGCCGGAGCGCAGGTGGGCACGGGCGTGTACATCTGCGACCACGCACACCCGGACGACCCGGACCCCAAGGTCCAGAAATTCGTTACGGCCTACAAGGCCAAATTCGCCGGCGCGACGCCGGGCTCAATGGCGTTCCTGGGCTACGACGCGATCTTCGCGATCCATGACGCGCTGGTCCGGGCGAAGGCCAAGGGCGAACTGACCCGGGACTCGGTGCGCGAGGCAATAGGCTCGATCCAGGACCTCGATCTGGTGACGGGGCGGATCACGATGGGCGCGGATCACGAGGTGAAAAAGCGCGCGGTGGTCCTGAAATACCAGCCGGACGGCTCGTTCAAGTTCGCAGCGGAAGTGAAGCCGGAGTAGCGCGCGCGGCCCACGGGGTCCCGCACCGGCAGGCGCCACGGGCCGCGGCTCGTGGCGCGTTCGTTCCCGGCGTCGGGAGGCCGGAGGCCCCGCGACATTGACGGAATTCATCACCCAGGTTCTCAACGGCCTGACGTTTGGGGCGCTCATCGCGCTCGTCGCCGTCGGCTACACGATGGTCTACGGCATCATCAAGCTGATCAATTTCGCCCATGGCGAGTTTTACATGACCGGCGGCGTGGCCGGCATGCTGATCTTGTCGACGCTGGCGGCGCCGGGGATGCCGCTGAACGGCGCGCCGGGGCTGCTTAAACTCCTGCTGGCGCTGGCGGCCGCGGGCGCCTGCGTGGCGGTGCTGGCGGCCGTGACCGAACGCCTGGCGTACCGGCCGATCCGCGACACGGGGCGCATCGCCGCGCTCCTGACGGCGGTCGGCGTCTCGCTGTTCCTCCAGAACACGGGCATCGCGATCTTCGGCGCGCGGCAAACGGCGTTCCCGGAAACGCTCGCCGACGAGCGCTTCCCGCGTTTTGCGGCGAACCTGGATGACCTGGAGGCGGGGCAGCCTGCGGCGCGGCAGATCGCCTATCGCGCGCCGTTCCGCCAGCCTGACGGCGCGCCGATGCTCGATCCCAAGACCGGGCAGCCGCTATACATGCAGGTGAATCTGGTGGAGGCCGGGAAGGTCATCGAGGCCGCGAAGCTGGAGCGCGCGCGGCGCGCGCAGCCGGAACAGGTCTACGCCTACGCGGCGGTGACGGTCAGCGTGAAGCAGTTCATCGTCTTTCTGGCCCTGGCGCTCTCGGCGGCCGGGCTTTATGTGCTGGTGCAGCGCACGAAGATCGGGCGGGCGATGCGCGCGGTGAGCCACGATATGGAAGCGGCCGGGCTGATGGGCATCTCGGTGGACTTCGTGATCCTGCTGACGTTCCTGGTGGGCGGGTTCCTGGCGGGCGTGGGCGGGGTGCTGGCCGGGGGGATGTTCATCGGGACGGTGGATCCGATGATGGGCTTCATGCTGGGGCTGAAAGCGTTTATCGCGGCGGTGCTGGGGGCATCGGGAGCATTCCCGGGGCGCTGCTGGGCGGGCTGCTGCTGGGGTTGGTGGAGCAGCTCACGCAACATTACGCCGACACGGTGCTCTTTTCGGGCGCCAGCGCGTACCGCGACGCGATCGCCTTCGTGATCCTGATCGGCGTGCTGTTGGTGCGGCCCGCCGGGTTCTTTGGGCGCTTCGAAGGCCAGAAGGTGTAGGGGCGGGGACGCGATGTTCGAAGGCCTTTTCAATTTCGCGAACCTCTCGAACCATCTGATCCTGGTCGGGATCTTCGTGATCCTGGCGCTCTCCCTCAACCTGATTAACGGCTCGCTGGGCGCGTTTTCGCTGGGGCACCATGCCTTCTGGGGCATGGGCGCGTACGTGGCGGGCAGCGTGGTCTGGGCGTTGGGCACGCCGGACGGCGGGTTCGTGCCGTGGGCGCTCTCGTTCCCGCTGGCCATGCTGGCGGCGGCGCTCTTCGGAGTGCTCGTGGGCGTGCCCTGCCTGCGCCTGCGCGGGGACTACCTGGCGATCGTGACCCTGGGCTTCGCCGAGATCTTCGTCATCTTCGTGCGAAATTCAGAGAGTTGGAAGAACCTGCTCTCCGCGCCGGCGGGGGCGGAAACCGGGCCTGTCCGCGCGATCTTCGCCGAGCGCGGTCTGGGCGGCGCGGCGGGGTTCTCAATGGGCGACGGCTTCAAAGGCGGCAACGATTTCGTGCTCTCCCTCATGAGCCGTATGCTCGGCCCGGAGCAGGCCATCTTCGGGAAGAATCTCTTCTATCTCATCCTGACCTGGCTCCTCGTCGCCGCCACCTACCTGGTGATCCGCAACCTGCTCCGCTCCGCGCACGGCCGCGCGATCCTTGCGATCCGCGAGGACGAGACGGCGGCGGAACTCCTGGGCGTCAACCTGACTCGCTACAAGGTGCTGGCCTTCGTGACCGGCGCGGCCTTCGCGGGCCTGGCCGGAGCGCTGTACGCCAATTATCTCTCGAACGTGTCGCCCAATTCCTTCCTGCTGATGAACGGGATCAAGATCCTGCTGATGGTGGTGCTGGGCGGGCTGGGCAGCATGTCGGGAACCTTCGTCGCCGTGATGGTGCTGTACGCCAGCGAGCAGGCGCTCTCCACGCTCAGCATGCGGGTGCCGTTTCCGGCGTACACGGGCGGCGGGTTCGAATTCGCGGACCTGGAGCTGAAGGAGCTGTGGCAGGTGATATTTTCGCTGGTGCTGGTGCTGCTGATGTTGATGCGCCCGCAGGGGATCATGGGCCGCGAGGAGTTTTCGCGCGCCTGGGTCCGCAAGATCCTGGCCGAGTGGCGCAAGGACCCCGTGATGCCGGTGCTCACGGCGGCGCAGTGGCTCCAACTGCTCGTCGTCCTCGCCGCGAACCGCAATCCCTGGGTGCTGCTGGGTTCGTTGCTGGCGGTGGTGGGCTGCCAGTTTTTCAAGCTCCGGCGCAGGACGGCGAGGCTGCGCGCGGCGGCGGAAGGAGGCGCGCGCGCATGAGCACGGCCCCCGTCCTCGCCGCCACGGGTCTGAACATGAAATTCGGCGGGCTCACCGCCGTCAGCGAGTTCTCGCTGTCCTTGGCCGCGGGCGAGATCGTCGGCCTGATCGGGCCCAACGGCGCGGGCAAGACGACCGTCTTCAACATGCTGACCGGCGTCTACAAGCCCACGCGCGGCGGCGTCACGGTCAACGGCGTCGATACGGCGCGGCTGAGCCCCGACCGCATCGCCAGCCTGGGCCTCGCGCGCACCTTCCAAAACATCCGCCTCTTTCGCGACATGTCGGTGCTCGATAACGTCAAGGTCGGCTTCCAGCCGCGGAGGACCCAGTCGATCCTCGGCGCCGTCCTGCGCGGCCGCGCATTTCGCGAGGAAGAACGGCGCATCGAGGCCGAGGCGCTGGACCTGCTGAACCTGATGGGCCTCGCGGCGCTCCGCGACGCGCTGAGCGGGAACCTCGCCTACGGCCAGCAGCGCCGGCTCGAGATCGCCCGCGCCCTGGCTTCGCGCCCCAGGATCCTGCTCCTCGACGAGCCCGCCGCGGGCGCGAACGAGCGGGAGTCCGCCGATCTCCAGGCTCTGGTGCGCGAGATCCGCGAACGATTCAACCTGACGATTCTGCTGATCGAACACGACATGCCCTTCGTGATGAAGCTCGTCCAGCGCCTGCTGGTCCTCGATCACGGCGAGACCATCGCCTCCGGCTCCCCCGAGGAGGTTCGCGCCAACCCCAAAGTGATCGAGGCCTATCTGGGGCAGGAGGCCGGGGCATGAGCGGCGCTGCGCCGGTCCTGCAGGTCGCCGACCTGAACGTCTATTACGGCGGGATTCACGCGCTCAAGGGCGTGAGCCTGGAGGTGCGCGCGGGCGAACTCGTCACCCTCATCGGCTGCAACGGCGCGGGAAAGACGACGACGCTCAACGCGATCTCCGGCAGCCTGAAGCCGCGCTCCGGGACGATCGGCTTCAAGGGCGAGCGGATCGACGGCGCGCCCGCGCATCAGATCGTGCGCAAGGGCCTGGCGCTCTGCCCCGAGGGCCGGCGCATCTTCCCGAATCTGACCGTGGACGAGAACCTCGACTTGGGCGCCTACATCCGCGACGACCGCAAGGCGGTGCTCGAGGACCGCGAGAAGATGCGCGAAACGTTCCCGATCCTGCGCGAGCGCGCGCGGCAACTGGCGGGCACGCTCTCGGGCGGGGAACAGCAGATGCTGGCCATCGCACGCGCGCTGATGTCCCGGCCGCGGGTGCTGATGCTCGACGAACCCAGCCTGGGACTGGCGCCGAAACTGGTCGAGCGGATCTTCGAGGTCCTCGCGGGCCTCAAGGCGCAGCACGTCACGATCCTGCTGGTGGAGCAGAACGCGCGGCAGGCGTTGAGCGTGGCCGACCGCGGGTACGTGCTGGAGACGGGGCGGATCGTCAAGACCGGTCCGGCGAAGGACCTGGCCGACGATCCGGACGTGAAGAAGGCGTATCTTGGCGGGTAGGAGCCCTCAGCCCTCCAATTCCGCCGCCTTGGGAAACTCCACGTTGGACCTCACGAAGACCATCGAACGCAGCCTGAACAGCACCAGCGCCGGGCCCGCCACCGCCAGTCCCGCGACGACCAGGAGCGACTCCTGCACGCTAAGGCCAATTCCCGCGCGCAGCAGCTTGTAGAGCCCTCCGCCGGCCGCGATGAAGACGAAGTTCAGGAAGTTGTACGTGCCGAGCACGCGCCCGATCAGCGCGTCCGGCGCGCGCGCCTGGATGATCGCCTGGAACGGAATGATGAAGAAGCCCGCGAAGAGGCCCACGCCGCCCAGCATTGCCAGCAGCATCCGGTACGAGTCCGCGTCGGCCTGCATGGGCGTGAGTCCGATCGCCAGCAGGAACCCCGCCATGCCCGCCGCGCCGAGCGGCACCGAGTTCAGGTTCCGCGCCGAACCCTTGAAGAGGTAGCCGGCCAGGACGCTCCCAACGCCGATCCCCACCACCAGCGGAAGGTTCAGGTACGCAGCCTGCGCGTCGTCGATGCCCAGCACCGGTTTGAAGTCCGGCAGTCCGTCCACGATCATCACGGCGACCATGTAAAAGAGCGCACCGCCGATGCAGAGCCACAGCAGGATGCCGTCGCGCGCCATGTAGCGCAGGGATTCGAGATACGGGCCGACGGGCGTGCGGTCGTACTTGAGGCTCGGGTCGCTGGGCGTGAGAGGTTGGAGGAAGAGGCTCGCCGCCAGCCCGATCCCCGCCACGGCGAGCATCCCCGCGCCCGGCTGCCAGGTGTGCCCGTCCAGATACTCGCGGCTCGCCAGCCCGCCCAGCACCACGCCGCAGAGGATCGCGATGTTGGTGAGCATGTTGATCACGCCGTTGGCCGGGCCGAGCGACTCCTTCGGGAGGATCTCGGGGATCATCCCGTACTTCGCCGGGCCAAAGTAGGTGCTCTGCAGCGCCAACCCCAGCAGCGCCGCGAGGCTGATCCAAAGCGAGCCGGTGAGCATCCCCAGCAGCGCCGTTGCGGCGATGGGCGCCTCGGCAATTTTCATCCAGACGGCCACCTGCCGCTTGCTGCGGCGGTCGCCGAACTGCCCGGCCCAGCCGGAGAAGAGGATGAAAGGAAGGGTGAAGAGCGCCGTTACGACGCCGGAGGCGCCCGTGCCCAGCGCGTCGCTCCAGATGCCGCCGGCCGTCACTTGCAGGATGATGAATTGCTTGAAGAGGTTGTCGTTCACCGCGCCGAAGAACTGCGTCACCAGCAGCGCGTTGAAGCCCCGGGTGAAGACGCGCGGCATGCGATGGCGGCCCCGGCTCGTGTCGAGAAGGCGAAGAAGGCGGCTTCAGGATAGGCGGCCCGAGGCGTGTGTCACGCCCCGATCGCGGTCACGGCTTGAGGTATGAATTTCCCTGCCGCCGTAGCAGGACGGTGGTGCCGACCGAGGCGTTGGGCGCGACGTAGACGGTGATCGGGAGCAGCACCGCCAGCGGCTGCGCGATGGGGGTGGTCGCCGTGGGCGTGCCGAAGGTTCCTTCCGGCATCCAGTGGGTCGCGGCCGTGATGCGCCAGAGCGCGTGCTGGAACTCCACCTTGGCGAAGTTCAGCGCGGGGACCGGCGTGCCGTCGAGGTTCCGGGCGGGTCGAACGTAGCGGTGCGCCGCGCCGCCCGAAACCGGCACGAATTCCGCGTCCACCGTCGGGTCGTTGCCCACTGTTTCGGCGAACGGGCCAACGATCAGCGTCGCGCCCGCGACCGCCGGGTCCACCGGGCCGCCGCCGACGGTTCGGTAGCAGAGCGTCAGGAGCGCCCGTTGCTGGATAAACTGGTTGCCCAGCCTCCGCTGCAAAATCTTTACGCTGTCGGCGAAGAGGATCCCGTCGGGCAGCTCGTGCAGGGACGAGCCGTATCTGAATTGGCCTACGCCCGAGCCGGCCATGGTGCGATGGGTATAGGTCGTCGTCAGGGTCGCCGTAGCGGTGAACGCGCCGATGGTGAGACTCACAGGGATGTCGTTGGGCTCGTTGAGCTGCGGCGGGAAATCGATGCCCAGCACGCTCAGGCCGGCGCGGGTCGCGCTGAAAGTGAATGCCCCTGTCCTGCGGTTCAGGCTGGCGCGCGCGCGGAACGTCTCGCTCACGGGGGAGACCCACACGACCTGGCTGGACGAGGCCGACGCGGGCGCGGGAAATTCGAAGAGCGCGCCGCCAAAATCGAGTTCGAACGCCGCCGAGCCCAGGCTCGCCAGCGGCTGCCCGGCCGATTCCAGCGACGCCAGTTCCACCTTGCCGCGCACGCTCAGCGTATCGTCGTCGGCGATAGTTTCCGGATTCAGCGTGTAGCGGACGGATTCGATCTTCAGGCCCGGATCGATCAGCAATTCGGCGCTGAGCATGACCGAGGAGGAGTTGTCGCCTAGGTTCGCGTCCAACTCATTTACCGTCGCAACGGCGGCGGTGTTGGTGAAATCGCCGGCGCCGATCACGGTGGTCACGATGGTGAGCATGGCCGTCGCGCCGGAGGCCAGCGTGCCGACGTTCCAGACGCCCGAGGCGGACGTATAAGTTCCGTCGCCGGAGGCGCTCACGAAGTCCAGTTGCGCCGGCAGCACGTCGGTAAGCGCGACCGAGGTCGCGTCGTGCGGCCCGGCGTTGGAGACCGTGAGCGTAAAAGTAACCGTTTCGCCGACGAAGGGCATCGAGTTGTCGCCCATCTTGGTCACGGTCAGGTCGATGCTGCGGCGGATCGTGGTAACCTCGGTGTCGCTGTCGTCTCCGAGGTTGATCCGCGTCTCGTCGACCGCGGTGACCGAGGCGGTGTTGGTGACCGTCAGCCCGTTGGCGGCGGTGAAGTCCACGTCGATGGTAACCGTCAGCGTCTCCATGGCCCCGGCCGCGAGGCTCGGGAGCGTCCACGTGCCCATGGGATCGGTAGAGGAGGTGCCGTAGGAGCCGCTGCTGGGCACGATCGAGACAAGCGTCGTGCCGCTCACGGGGAGCACGAGGTTCTCGGCCACCTCGATATCGGTGGCGTCGGACGGGCCGTTGTTGGTCAGCGTGACCGTGTAGATGAGGGTATCGCCGGCGAGGACCGGGTCGGCGCTGTCATCCTTCATAAGGGTCAGGTCGATCTGGCGGTCGATGTCGGTGGTCTCGGTGGCGGAGTCGTTGGCGTTGTTCGTATCGGTTTCGGCAAATGCGCTGAGCGTGGCGGTATTGGAGATCATATCGGCGTCGGAAGCCGAGGATGCCACGTCCAAGACGATGATAAGCGTCTCACTGGCTCCGGCGGGGAGGTCGCCCACGGTCCAGGTGGGATCGCTGTAGCTGGTCATGCCGCTGGGCGTGATCGAATTCACGGACGCGCCCGAGGGGAGGGTCAGGTTCTCCGTCAGCGCAATGCCGCTGGCGTCGGACGGCCCATTATTGGTGATCGTAACCGTGTAGGCGACCGAGTTACCCGCGAGGACGGGATCGACATTGTCTACCTTCGTGACGACCAGGTCGTATTGCCGGTCGATGTTCGTGGTTTCTGAGTCCATGTTGTTGGAGCCGTCGGAATCCGGCTCGGTCGAGTCCGTAATGGTGATGCTGTTGGCCAGATTGTCGCCGTCGGCAGCCGAGGAATCCACAGCCACAACGACCGTAAGCGTCGCGTTGGCGCCAGCGGCGAGCGCGCCCAGGCTCCAGACGCCAGTGGGACTCAGAGCCGGGGCATACGTTCCCGCGCTGGGCGTGATCGAGGTGACGGATGCTTCGGTCGGAATCGAGAGGTTCTCCGTCAACTCCACGCCGCTGGCATCCGAGGGGCCAAGGTTCGTGACGGTCACGGTGTAGGTGGCCGTATTGCCTGCGATGACTGGATCGACGTCATCGACCTTCTCGACCATTAGGTCAACTTGGCGGGCGATGGTGGTCGATTCCATGACGGAATCGTTGGCGGGGTCAGTATCCGTTTCAGTAACGGCCATGAGAGTCGCAGTGTTGATGATCATGTCGCCGTTAGCAGCGGACGAAGCCACATCTACTATGATTGTCAACGTTTCCATATTCCCTGCATCAAGACTACCCACGGTCCAAGTGCCTGCGGAAAATGAGGTCGTACCGCTGGATACAATAGAATTTACCGTTGTGCCTGCTGGGAGCGTCAGCGATTGTGTGATTTCGACTCCGGTTGCGTTATTCGAGGAAACGTTCGTAGCCGTTACTACATAGGTTACGGATGTGCCGGCGATGACCGGATCGACGCTCTCGGTCTGCGTTACCGCAATGTCAACCTGCGCCCAAACCCCGGCCGCCGAGCAAGCCAGCACCCCCAAGATCAAGCTCCAGCGCAGCGCGGGTCGAATCATCTCGGGCCTCACGAAGGTTCGCCGCGCGGGCGAAGCTCGGGGTAAGCGAATCTTGACGGAGCGCAATGGCGCCAAACCGAGCATTATAGGGGCCGGCAGGTCTGTAGCAATCCGCTTCGATGGCGCCGGAGGAGAGCGATTACAGCACGCCCGTCAACCAATACGTGAATGCCGCCAAGGCGACGGTCACGACGACAATGGCGACGGGCCGGCCGTATTCGTCCCAAAAGGTATACCGGGGCAGGTTCAAGCAACTCTGGCCGGGCGGGCGAACGGTCAGGACCGGAACAGGGGAGAGGACCTTCGTTGTCGCGCGGAGCAGTTCCCTCGGGACCGGTTCGACCACCGTCGACTCGGTATTGCAGGGAGATGCGCCGGGGAGCGCGGCCTGGGGTCCGCCCGAGATCGACTTGCGGCCCAGGGGCTGCGCGCCTTCCTCGGCCCCCGAGGCGTATGTCCGCGGTTCGCCCGCCAGAGGTCTGGCGCGCCGGCTTCCGCGGCGCGCCGTGTTCCGAATCTGAGCCGACCCGGTATGCGCGGCGTGCTTGCGCTCGATTCGATCCTGGAAAGGCCGATGAAAGCAGATCTCGCAGACCGGCTGCCCGTCCTCGTCCGGGAACCAGGCGGTGTCCAACAGGTACATGCCGCATTGAATGCACTTGCGGTCCTCGTTCAGCATCCTCCCCAGATCGCCGTAGGCTTTGCTGTCCATGGCTCGAACGCTCCGGGAGAAGGGCGTGTTCGGATTCTCCACATGGCGTTGCGCCCGCGAACAATCCGGAACGCAATTCCCTTTAGGCACAAGGTGGCCTCGCAATGCGCTTGCCAATGAATATCGCACCTGCGGGATAGGCTGGATGATTTGGAACGACCGCGCTTGGAATTTGGTAATCGCCTGGTCGTGTACGGTCACCCATCCATACGCTGGATTCTACCGGCGCCCCGGCTCGTTCGGCTTCCCGCCGGCATGCGGGCAGGTTTTCCTGAAATCTTCATCTCATTTTGATGCCGGTCCCACGTCGGTCGCACACCATGTCTGGCCCACGTTTCCCAGGAGCTTCCCCATGGCCAAGAAATCGCGTGCGTCCGAGTTGGTCGGCTACTCGTTCCTGACGATCTTCGCTAACGACGATACGATCGACGAGCATGAACTGGGGATGCTTGAGCGCCTGGCGCTTGAAGACCTGCAGGTCGATGAAAAAGAGCGGCAGGTCCTGCGCAACATCTTCTCCCGGGTCGAACGGGAACGGGTCACCGAAAGGGTCTGGACCGAGATGCAGGCCTTCCGCGCCAAATACGGGGTCTGAGGCGTTTCCGGCTCGCGCATTGACCCTCGGCCCGGCTCGACTAACCTTCGCGTTGCATGGAACCGCTCAAGGACCGCCAGACGGTGCATCGCGACGGGACCGAAGTCCGCACGCTGATCGAGGGCGTGCGCGTGCTCCCGCTGATCACGCACGTGGACGCGCGGGGCTCGTTGACGCAACTGCCCCGCGAACTGTTCTCCGAACCCGTGGTGGACGCGCATCAGGTTTCGATCCGCCCCGGCCGGGTCAAGGGCTGGATCGTGCATAAGCTTCAGACGGACCGCCTCTTTTTCTGGCAGGGCGATCTGCGCGTGGTCCTGTACGACGCGCGCGAGGACTCGGCGACGTACCGGCGCATCGACGATTTGTGTTTCGGAGCGCTCAAGCCCGCGTACTGCGTGATACCCCCCGGCGTTTTCCACGCCGTGCAGAATCTGGGGCGCGAGACGGCCAGCCACATGAGCTTCCCGACGCGGGCGTACGAGCACGCCGATCCCGACAAATACCGCCTGCCTCTGGACACGCAGGAAATCCCCTTCGACTTCAACAAGGCGGGGTGGTGACGGTCATGCGCGCGACGATCGGGCTGATCAATTTCGCCTCGCCGATCGTCCAGCGCCTGGAACGCGACGTGCTGCCGACCCTGGCGCACTATCCTGACGGTCAATTCGAGATTATCTGCGTCGACAACGACGCGGCGCCGTGCCAGCGTTTGATCGATTGCTTGCGCGGCATGGAGGTCCCGTGCCGGTATCTCTGGAACGGCGGCGCCAACTTGCAGGCGGCGGCTTCCAAGAACCAGATGTATGCCTTGGCCTCGCATCCGTTCTTCGTCTACCTCTGCGCCAACCATGGCCGCATGTACGATCCGACCTGGCTGGAGGATCTGCTGCTGCCATTTCAGCATCCCCAGGTCGCCATGGCCGGGATGCTCGACCGATATCCGCTCAAGCATATCGGCGAAGGCGAGGGGAACGGCATTTACGTTCAGGGCGGGGTGCTTGCCGCGCGCGTGGAGGTCATGCGCCGTCTCCCCATGTCGGAGCGGTTTCCGCACGACCATTCGGACAAGTTCATCTCGCTCCACCTGATTCGGGAAGGCTACGATCTGGCCGACGTGACGACGATCCTGTCGCTCTGGCGCAAGCCGATCCCCGAGAAGCACGACTACAAGTACGTCCACGGCGAAGAATGAAAGCGAGCCGACCATGCTCAAAGCCCTGGCCCATGTCTGCCTTTCGTCCACCCAACTCGAGGCAACCGAGCGCTTCTTTTGCTCGACGCTGGGGATGAAGAAGAAGTTCTCCTTTATCAAGGGCGGCAAGGTGTTCGGCTTTTACCTCCAGGTTTCGGACGAGAATTACATCGAGGTATTCGCCCAGGAAGAGATCGACACGAAGGCCAAGCTGCCCATCCGGCATTTCTGCCTGGAAGTGAGCAGCATCGACGAGATCATCGGCAAGCTGAAAGCCGACGGGTTCGAGGCGAGCGAGAAGAAGCGGGGCAACGACAAGAGCTGGCAGTGCTGGACGACGGACCCGAGCGGTATCCGGATAGAATTCCAGGAGTATACGCGCGAGAGTTCGCAGAAGACGGGCGCCGACTGCATCACGGGGTAGGTTATTCGAAGCCGCGCCCGCGATTTTCCGGTACTTTCTCACCCTCCAGGTCCTGCCTGACTGCAGCCTTGCCCGAAGTTTCAAGGTCACTGCGGCGAACCTCAGGCGGTTGGACGCTACGCGGGGTAGAATGCCTGGAACGACTGCCGAACCTCAACCTCCGGAGCCCGCATGGCACGCCCAGAACGCCCCAACATCCTCTGGATCATGTCCGACCAACATCGCGCCGACGCGCTCGGCTCGGTCGCGCCCTGGATGCACACGCCGAACCTCGACCGGCTGGCCGGCGAGGGCGTCCAGATGCGGCGCATGTTCGCGCAGTCTCCCGTGTGCGTGCCGAGCCGCTGCAATTTCGTGACCGGCCGCTACCCCCACGCCCACCGCGTCCGCGAAAACAACGCGAACCTCAATCCCGGCGAGCCGCACCTCTTCCGGATCCTGAAGGCTCAAGGCTACCGCACGGGTCTGGTCGGCAAGAACCACATGTTCTATCCGCGCGACATGGCGCCGCTGGATATCGGTCCGCCCGATCCCAAGAACGGCGGCACCCCCGGGTGGGACGCCCATATCAAGGCCATCCGCGAGGACATGTTCAACGTGGGCAGTTGGGCGGGCGCGCGGTTCCACGACTTGCCGGAGGAGCATTCGAGCACGCATAAGATTGCCGCTCAGGGCATCGAGGCCCTCGAACAATTCGCGAAGGGCGGCAACCCCTTCTTCCTGTGGCTCAGCTTCCACGACCCGCACGCGCCGCATACGGTCCCGCGCCGCTTTGCCGAGCGCTACCCGCCCGACAAGCTGCCGCTCGACGCGAGCCTCGTCGGCAAGACCGAAGGGCATGAGGTCTCGAGCAAGTCCACGCGCATGCGGATCAAGCGCCAGGCGCAGCTCATGGACGGCGCGACCGAGGAGAACCTTCGCAATTACATCGCCGTGTATTCCTCCATGATCAGCTACGTGGACGAGAAGATCGGGACGGTCCTGGAACGGCTGGAGGAACTCGGCCTGCGCGAGAATACGCTTGTCGTCTACGTCTCCGACCACGGCGACTTCCGCGCCGACCATGGGATGGTCAAGAAAGACCTCGTGCTTTACGACTGCCTGCTGAACGTCCCTTGCCTGCTGCGCTATCCGGGCGTGCTGCCGGAACGAAAGGTCACGCATGCGCTGGCCGAACAGATCGACCTGCATCCCACGCTCTGCCATTACGCCGGGGCCGACGTGCCCAAAGGCGTGCAGGGGCTCTCGCTTCATGCGCTCCTCGAAGGGCAGACGGACACGCACCGCGAGGAGGTCCACGCGGAAATCTGCCCGCCGCTCTTTCAGAACCCCTATACCGACTACCGGGCATTCATCGAAGCCTGGCGCGAAAGCCGCACGGTCGAGGGGCATCCGCTGCGCCATTCCGCGCCCTTCAATGTGCCCGGCGACCACGTGAAGATGCTCCGCACGCGCGACCGGAAATTCATCTGGTACAAGCACGGCGAGGAGGAACTGTACGACCTCGAAGCCGACCCCGGCGAGCGGCGCAACCTGATCGCCGATCCCAAGCGCCGCGCCGAGGCCTCCGACCTCCGCGCGCGCCTCTTCGACTGGTACATCCGCGCCGAAGACCCCCGCGACGCCATGGACGACCGCGACATCGCACGCGCCCTGCCCTGGAGCGAGCCGCTTGTGGCCTGGGAGCCCAAGAAATGAACGCGGATTGCGGAATGCGAATTTCGGAATGAACGACTGAGCGAGGCGCCTCTCTTCCATTCCACCTTTCGAGTGTCGTGTGCCGTATTTGCGCCTGTTTGCAGTTTACCGTTTACCACTCACCGATTACCGTGCACTCCCTAACGCCCAGCGATACGCGGAGCCTTGCCCGTGGCCTTTGGATTTTTTCAAGAAGCTCAAAGAGACCGTCGTCGGCGTCGCCAAGAAGGCCACCGAGGCGCTCAAGACCGGCGTGCAGAAGACCGCCAAGGTTCTGCGCGGCGGGTTCGACCTGCTCGTCGGGCGCAAGCTCGGCGATGAGGAATGCGAGGAACTCCGCGCGACCCTGATCGGAGCCGACCTGGGGCCGCACCTGGCCGAGGATCTCGTGGCCAAGGCGCAGGAGGCCTTCCGCGGGCGCGCGATCGAGTCGGCCGACCAGATCGCCATCTTCCTGAAGGACGAACTGAAGCGCCAGTTTCCGCCGCAGGACGCCGCGCCTCTTTTCGCCGACGAACCGCCCACGGTGATCCTGATCGTGGGGGTCAACGGGAGCGGCAAGACGACCAGCACCGCCAAGCTTGCGCATTTCTACAAGCAGCAGGGGCAGAAGGTGCTCCTGGCCGCCGCCGACACCTTTCGCGCGGCGGCGGTGGAGCAGTTGACGATGTGGTCCGAGCGCGTCGGGGTCGAGATCGTCAAAGGCCAGCAGGGCGCCAAGCCCGACAGCGTCGCCTACACCGCCTGCGAGAAGGCCGTCGCTCAGAAGTTCGACCTGGTTCTGATCGATACCGCCGGGCGGCTGCACAACAAGAAAAACCTGATGGACGAACTGGAAAAGATCTCGCGCGTGATCAAGAAAAAGGTGCCCAGCGGCCCGCACGAGGTCCTGCTGGTGCTCGACGGCACAACCGGGCAGAACGCGGTCCGTCAGGCCGAGGTCTTCACCGAGGGCGTGGGCGTGACGGGGCTGGTCGTGACCAAACTCGACGGAACCGCCAAGGGCGGCGCGGTCCTGGCCATGCGCAGCGAGGTCCAGGTGCCGGTGAAGTGGATCGGGCTGGGCGAAAAGATGACCGACCTGAAACCGTTCGACGCCGACAGTTTCCTCGATGCGATCTTCGGCCTGGACAATAAGGACTGAGCTTCGCTCGCCGACCTGGAGCCCCGATGACGCTGCACCGTCCCTTTCTGGAAGAAGCGCTTGCGCTGGCCGAGCAGGGCCGCGGCTGGACCAGTCCCAATCCCGTGGTCGGCGCGCTGGTCGTCAAGGACGGCGAGGTCGTCGGGCGGGGCTGCCACCGCCGGTTCGGCGCTCCGCATGCCGAACTCGAGGCCTTGCACGATGCCGGCGCCAAGGCGCGCGGCGCGGCGCTTTACGTCACGCTCGAGCCCTGCAACCACTATGGCAAGACGCCGCCCTGTACGGAGGCCATCGTCAAGGCGGGCGTCAAGACCGTCGTGCTGGGCTGCCTCGATCCGAACCCGAAGAGCCGGCGCGGCCTGGAGGCGCTGCGCGAAAAGGGCGTCGAGGTCGTCGAAGGCGTGCTCGAACGCGCCTGCCGCGAGGCCAACGCGCCGTTCTTCAAGCGCATGCGCGCCGGGCTGCCGCTGGTGAGCGCCAAGTGGGCCATGACCGCCGACGGCAAGATCGCCACCGCGCGCGGCGACAGCAAGTGGATCACATCTCCTGCCGCGCGGGCCCACGCGCACCGGCTGCGCGGCGAACACGACGCGGTCCTGGTCGGCATCGGAACGGTGCTCACCGACGCGCCGCTGCTGACCGTGCGGATGGGCTTGGCCGACGCGGGCTCTCCGGGCTGGCAGCCCCGCCGCGTGCTCCTCGATTCGAAAGCCCGCACGCCGCTCGACGCGCCGCTCTGGACCGCCGAGAACGGCGGGCCGATCACGGTCTTCGTCTCGATGGAAGCCCCCGAGGAGCGCATCCGCGCGCTGGAGGAGAAGGGCGCCGAAGTCGTCGCGCTTCCGGCCGTCTCCGGCGCGTTGCCGGTGCGCGGCGTGCTCGAGAAACTCGCCGAGCAGGGTGTCCTCTCGGTCTTCGTCGAAGGCGGCGCGGAAGTCCTGGGCAGTTTTCTCGATGCGCGCCTGGTGGATCGCGTGTACGTCTTCGTCGCCCCGAAGATCGTCGGCGGGCGCGACGGCGTCACCGCCGTGCGCGGGTTGGGCGTCGAGCGCGTCGCCGAGTGCCAGCAGATGGCCGTGGCCGGCGTGCAGCAGCTCGGCGAGGACGTGTTGCTCGAAGGCCGGCTCGGGGCGTGGGAGTGGCTGGAAGCCTCTCATTGAATTGCTTGAAATGCCAATTCTGATGTGAAGGGGTTGCGAAGGACAGGAGAGATTATTATGGGAGAACCTGGGTTTGTCTATGTCCTGGTTAACCCTTCAATGGAAGGACTAGTGAAAGTGGGTAGGACTCAGTCCGATCCTATGGATCGTGCTGTGGAGTTATCTTCAGTTACTGGCGTGCCAACGCCATTCATTCTTGTGTATTACTCATTTTTTTTAGATTGCAATAAGGCCGAAGAATACGTGCACGAACTTTTGGAATCTAAAAAGTATCGCGTATCTGAAAGCCGAGAATTTTTTCTGCGCACCTATTAAGGAGGTGATTGACACGGTAATCCATGCAGTGCGAAACTTCGGGGGCGATGCAATTGAGGCGACTAGTCATGTAAGCTCCGTTGAGGTGGATATGCATCCGGGCGATTTTTCGCCTTGGCTAGACATCTATAAGCTCGCTTCAAAGGTTCACTTTGGAAGTGATGATACATTAGCTGATATTGATGAGGCAATTGACTTATACAGAAGGGCTGCAAAGCTTGGCTCGCCCCCTGCTTGCCTTAGGCTGGGTGAGATTTATTCAAGCCAAGAGGGATTTGTCAATAAAAGGGAAGCGATTAGATGGTTCAGGGAGGGCGCAAAAAGAGAAGTTAATGATTGCTATGCTGAACTATCCTTCATGTTTGCAAATACAGAATTAAATTTCGAGATTTCGAAATGCTGGCGAAAGTATTTTGACTCGCTTGATACCGAAGATTGGTCCGTTGATCGTCCGGCTAATAAAACGTTGCATTTTATGAGATATCTTTGGCAGGTAAAGAAGGGAGATACGAACGGCGAGCATCTGAGTCTGCTATCAAGAGAACGCGATGATTTGCTTCAATGGTGTGAGCGTCGAGTAAGGCGCCTCAGAGAAGATGGTACCGCACCATTCGTGGCCCAAAGGGATTTGGCTCTTGTTAGATTGATGCTTTTCCCGGAAGTTCCATTCGAAATGATGTATGGAAATATTAAGTGGGTGGATGAGGGAAGGGAATATGGATTCATAACTGGTTCTGATGGGAAAGATTATTACTTGGCATTTAGGCTATTGGCGTACCTTGAGCCGCAAAATAATCCGAATGGATCAGGGCGCCTAAAGTTGGAGAAGCGAATGCCAGTTTTCTTTGAATATGGGGATTTGGATGACGGCCCTGCAGTAACCGGAGTCCGACTAGACGTTAGCTCATGGTGAAGGCGGTCTCATCCTTTTGCCAAAGGTAAGCAGAATGCCCCAGCGCCCCAACATCCTCTTCCTGATGGCCGACCAGATGCAGGAGCGCGTCCTCGCGCCCGGGCATCCGTGCCTCACGCCGAACCTCGACCGGCTCGCCGCGCGCGGCATGCGCTTCCCGCGCGCCTACACGCCCAACGCGATCTGTTCGCCGGCCCGCGCGAGCCTGATGACGGGCCTGCTCCCGCACAACCACGGCGTGCTCACCGTCACCCACACCGTGGACGACGACCAGTGCAACCTGCGCACCGACCGCCCACACTGGGCGCAGCGCCTCCATGCCAGCGGCTACCGGACCGGTTACTTCGGGAAGTGGCACGTCGAACGCAGCAGCGAACTGGAACGCTTCGGCTGGCAGGTCAACGGCGAGTCTGGCCGCGAACTCTGGAAAGACAAGGCGCGCGAACTGAAGGGCGAGAAGCCCCCGGCCGCCAGCTACTGCCTCCGCTACGACCTCGACCGCCCCGCCGGCTACCATGGCTCTATCTTCTATGGCGTGACCGACCAGCCGCCCGAACGGCGCGGGATGGGCGTCAGCACCGCCGCGGCCCTCGATTTTCTCGACGGCAGCCTCGGCAAGGACGCGCCGTGGTGCTGCTTTGTGAGCGTCACCGAGCCGCACGATCCGTATATCTGCGGGGAGGAGGCCTTCGCGAAGTACGACGTGCAGAAGCTGGATCTCGCGCCGAACGTTCACGACGACCTTGCTGGCCGTCCCAACATCTACAAGAAGGCCGCGCGCGTCTGGGCGCACCTGACCGACCGCCAGCGCCGCGAGGCCATGGCCTGCTACTACGCCTCGATCACCGAGATCGACGCGCAATTCGGGCGCCTGCTGGATAAGCTCGAAACCAGCGGACAGGCCGAGAACACGATCGTGGTCATGACCTCCGACCATGGCGACCTGCTCGGGGCCCACGGGCTCTACTGCAAGAACTTCACCGGCGCGGAGGAGGTCTACACGATCCCGATGCTCCTGGCCGGGCCGGGCGTGGCGCGGGGCAAATCCAGTTCCGCGCGGGTCGGCCTGCACGAACTGGGGCCGACGCTCCTCGAATTGGCCCACGACAAGCCGCTGCCGGAGGCGCCCGACCGCCGTTCGTTCGCGCCCGTCCTGCGCGATCCGGCCAGGCACGAACGCGACTTCGAGCAGGGCTACGCGGAATACTTCGGCGGGCGCATGATCCTGACCCAGCGCGTCGTGTGGGACGGCAAGTGGAAGCTCGTCTTCAACGGTTTCGACTTCGACGAACTGTACGACTTGGAGGCCGATCCGTACGAGCTGCGCAACCTCGCCGAGGATCCCGCGCATCGCGAGACCCTGAAGCGGATGTTCAAGCTGATGTGGCGGAAGGTGCGCGATACCGGCGACCGGACGCTTTTGCAGTCGCAGTACCCGATCCTGCGCGTGGCGTCGTTCGGGCCGGACGTGCTCAAGGACTAGCCCATGTTCACGGGGTTGATCGAACACGTGGGCGCTCTGGAGGCCCTCGCGCCGCAGCCCGGCGGCGAGGCGCGCCTGCGCATCGACCTGGGGCCGCTGGCCGAAGGCACGAAGCCGGGCGACTCGATCGCGGTGGACGGTTGCTGCCTGACGGTGGTGAGCCTCGCCGGGACGCGCGCGGAGTTCGACGCGGTGCCCGAGACGCTCCGCCGCACCACGCTGGACGGCCTGACGCCCGGGGGGCGCGTGAACCTGGAACGGGCCCTGCTGCCGCACCAGCGCTTGGGAGGGCACTTCGTCCAGGGGCACGTGGACGGGACGGCCCAGGTCGCGAAGACGGTGACAGGCGGGCGCTGGGCGGAATGGCACTTCGCCCTGGAGCAGCCGGAGTTGGCGCTTCAGATCGTGGAGAAGGGGAGCATCGCCCTGGACGGCATATCCCTGACGGTCGCGGGGACCGACGGCAAGGGAGCCTTCTGGGTCGCGCTGATTCCCGAAACCCTGGCGCGAACGACCCTGGGCGCCAAGCGCGATGGCGCGCGCGTCAACGTGGAGACCGACCTGCTGGGGAAGTACGTCCTGGCGATCCTCGCCCGGCGCGGGATCGCCGTCGATGCGCCGCAAGGCTCGGTCATCACCGAGGCCTGGCTGCGCGAGCGCGGGTACTGAACGCTACTTCTTCTGCGCGGCGCGGTATTTCTCAAGTTCCTTCGCATCCGGCTTCGCCTCGGGGTCGCCCGGGAAGCTCGAAAGATCCAGTTCTTCCTTATTGGTCACGCCGTCGCCGTCGGTGTCCTGGTTTTCCAGCGCCAGCACGATCTTCATCAGCGTTTCCAGTTCGGCGTCGCTGAATTTGTACTCGTCGCTCTTGCCCTTCAGGGGCGCGAAGTCCGGACTGCCCTGGATGGCCTTGCCGTAGACGTTTAGGTTCTCGCGGGTGGGATCTTCCTTGGCTCCGAGCTTGTGACAGAGCGTGCACTTCCCGTTTTCGCGGGGCACGAGCTGGTAATGGCGGCGGACCTTCTCCAGGAACTTCCGCTGCGCCAGCGCGGGGCGCTCGACCGCCGCCAAAACCACCGTCATGGCTACCGCCGCGCTCAACGCCAGCTTGGCCTTTCGCATCTTGAAGCTCCTCCTCCTCACGGACCGATCCGAACGCCTGTCAGCGGGTTCTTGCGCTTCGACGCTGGAATCCACTCACCTATTCAAGCCTTGATCCCGTATTAACTTCCATTTCTTTCTTCGTCCACTCCAGGAATGACGATCCTCGCGATATATTCGCTGCACGATTGAAGAATCGAGCGGCACGGCCGACTTTCGTGACTGGACATCTTTGCCGGGATGCAGAAAGTTGAAGAGCCGCCCGGAAACCATGCGTCGATAAACCGAAGCGCCTTCGTGCTGCACCTGTGAGACGGGCGATTCGCGAGTATCGTTCAACGCGCGCCGCTCACGAACCTCAGAGGAGTCCGCACATGTCGAAGGGCAAGAAAATCGCGCTGGCGGTGGGCCTTCTTTTTCGTCGTCGCGCTCATCGTCCTGCCATACATCCTGGGCGCGATGTATCGCGCCAAGGTCGAGAAGGTTCTCGCGGACGAACTGGGCGCCCCGGTCAAGCTGGGCGGGCTCTCCGTCTCGATCCTGTCGCTGGGCGCGACCTTGAGCGACCTGGAGATCGGCGCGGCCTCTCCTCAAACCGGCAATCGCCCGCTTGCGACCATCCCCAGCCTCAGCGCCTGGGTCACTTGGGCCACGATTTCGGGCGATGAAATGCGCCTGCGCGGTCTGGACCTCTCCAGCCCGGACTTTCATCTGGCCTGCGACGAAACGGGCCGCTCGACGTTGGCCCAGTTCCTGGCCGGCATGCCGAAGGGCAAGCCGCGCGAGAAGCCGCTCGAGATTGACCGCCTGCGGCTTTTCGATCCACAGGCGACCCTCTACGTGCCCAAGCAGATCCTCTGTCCCGGGGGCCAGGCCAATCCGGGGCCTGTCACGGTGAAGCTGCGCGCGGTGGACGTGGCCGGGCTGGCGCTGCCGGCGCCTGGAAAGCCCCTGCCCAAGGAGACGGTGATCGAGATTGAACTCACCGAGTTGGCTGTGCGTTCGCCGATCGAGCCCGGGCCCAAGTATGAGGTCCCCGCGGAGGCCGGGCTGCCCATCGAAGAGGGCATCGCGCTGGGCCTGGCCCGGGCGAAGCTGATCGTTCCCGCCAGCCTCGAGGAACCCCTGCGCATCGAAGGCGCGCTGCTCCAGGCCCTGAAGGTGCGCGACGTGCTGCTGGGTCCCGACGAGGCCGATACGCTTTCGCGCATCCAGGCCGCGCGCGCCAACGTGCTCAAGGCGCCTCCTTCCGATTCCAGCGCTCCGGGCGTGCAACTCGGCAACGGCGGGGTGATCGTGGCCGACTTGAAGGTCGAAGGCTCGGAGCTGCAGATCGACGGCCCCGACGCCTCAGGCGCCTGCGCGTGGCACCGCTTTACCGAATTCAAGATCGACCTGCAGCGCATTGGGTTCGGGCCGGGGGCCGAAACCTCCGCCTCCGCGCCGGGCCTGCTTAAAATCGAATCGCCATCCAGCTCGAGCGAAGGCGAAGGCCGGCTGCTCGTCGACTGGAACGCTTACACGGGGGCGTGGCCCAACTCGAGCTTCGAGCAGAAGTTCGAACTGAGCGGCGTGCCGCTTACGCCCTTCCACAGCCGCGTGTACCGGGCCGCCAAGCTGGGCGTCTCCAAAGGCCATCTGGACACCGAGTTCGCGGGGCCGGTCAAGGAAGGCAAGATCGAGTGGGACGGCAGCATCACGATCAGCAAGGATACCGCCTTCACTGGCGAGGGCTTCACCTCGGATGTCAAGAAGTTCGTCGCCAAGGCCGCGACCGGGGAACCGCTCAAGACGTTCCGTATCCGTGGGACCCTGGCCAAGCCCAACCCCATTCCCCCCGACATGGTCGCGGGGATGGTCTTCAACGTGCTCAAGGACGCCATGGCCGGCGGGATCACCGGCGTCTTCGAGAGCTTTGGCGAAGGCATGGGCGCGGCCATCGAGCAGGGCACGCGCGAGGCCGAGAAACTGATCAAGAAGATCCCCGGCATCGGCGGCCTCTTCGGCGCCGAGGACGAGAAGACCAAGTAGTGAACTGTGCGCAAGTTGACGACAATTTGACAGGCAGGCGGAAGCGGCCCGCTATACTTCGGGCATGAGCGAGCCCGCGGAGACTGCACCACCAACCCTAAGCATTCGGCAAGCCCGGTGGCTCGCGATCCTGGCCGTGGCGCTCGCGTTCTTCCAGGGCGCGTGGCTGAACTGGATGAAGTGGGGCGACCCCATCGTCGATACGGGGCAGGCCCTTGAAATCCCGCGCCGCCTCGCCGAGGGTGAAGTGCTCTACCGTGATCTGCGCTACTATTACGGGCCGCTGGCGCCCTATTTGAACGCCTGCGCGTACAAGCTGTTCGGCGTCCACGTTTACACGCTCATCGGCATGGGGCTGGCCAGCACGGCGCTCCTGAGTTTCCTGCTCTACCGCCTTGCACGACTCTTCGTGGACCGGTTGGGCGCGTCGGCGGCCACGGTGGCGGTTCTCTTTCTCTGCGTCTTCGGGAGTTACATCCCCAACGGCGGATTCAACTTCGTCCTGCCCTACACGTTCACCGCGACCTACGGGCTCCTGGCGGCCCTGGCGAGCCTCTTTTTTCTGATCAAGCACGCGCGCAAGGAGCGCCCCCGCGATTACCTGCTGGCCGCGGGCTTCCTGGGCCTCACCGCGCTCACCAAACTGGAGATCCTCTTCGCGCTTGCGCTGGCGCATGCCTGCTTCCTCGCCGGGGCGGGGTGGGAGCGCCGGCTGCGCTGGAAACTCCATGCGGGCGGGCTGGGCCTGGCCGCCGGAGTGGCGCTGCTGGGCTACGCGCCGCTGGGATTCACGGCGGGGTGGGGGGTGGTCGCCGACAACGTTCTGGCCCTGGTCGGCTCGAGATTCCAGGCTTTCACGCGCTTCCACATGGGCCTGGACCGCCCGGAATCGGCCGGGCTGGCGATCCTGTTGAGCGCCGCGCTGCTGGGGGCGTGCGCAGGCGGCGTGGCGCTGCTGGCGCGGCTGGGCCGTTCGGAGCGGGCGCGCCCGGCCCTAAGGCGCGCGCTCGCGCTGCCCGCGGCGGCGCTGGGCGTGGCCCTCTACGCCGGCCTGGGCTTGGAGTGGTTCGGCCTGGACGCCTGGGTCTATATGCCTGCCCTGGAACTGCCGTTCCGCGTGCTGCCATGGCTGGCCCTGGGCGTCTGGACCGTGCTGGCCTGGCGCTTCGCGCGCCAGCCCGAATCCCGCGCCGAGGCGCTCCCCGAACTGCTGCTCTGGACCTTCGCCGGCGCGCTGCTGGGCCGCCTGGCCTTCAATGCGCACGCCTATCACTTCGGGTTCTTCATGCTCCCGCCCGGGCTCCTGGTGTTGGCGGTTTTCTGGTTCCGGACCTTGAATCGGTGGAGCGGTGGGGCGTCGGGATGGTTGTGGCGCGCCGGCGGGCTGGGCATGCTGCTGGGGCTGGCCTGCGGGCACCTGCCGGAGTCCATCCTGGTCCAGGACCAGCGCACGGTGGAATTGAGCGGCCCGCGCGGGTCCCTGTACGCCCTGCGTCAGGCCCACGGCGTGCCGGTAGGGGAGTATTACCGCGCGACGCTGGAATTGCTCAAGAAACTCCCGCCGGGCTCCCGCGTGCTGGCGCTTCCCGAAGGCGCGGCGCTCACGTTTCTGGCCGGGCATCCGATGCCCTACGGCATCTATCACTTCCTGCCCAGCGACCTGGTTGGGGATTACGCCGAGGACCGGCTGCTGGCGCGCTTCGAGGCCGAGCCCCCGGACGTGATCGTGCGCGTGGCCTTCGACCTCAGCGAATACGGCGTCCGCGGCTTCGGGGTCGACTATGCGCCTCGCTGCGGGGCCTGGATCAAGGAACACTACAGAGCCTGGCAGTCCATCGGCGCGCCGGGCGACGACACGATCCTCATCCTGAAGCGCCGCGACGCGCCGGACCCGGTCCCGGAGGACAGGTTACGCGGGGCGGTCGAGGCCAAGGCCCTTGGAATTGACTCACGGAACCCCTAAAATCCCAGGAGCTTTACGAGGTTGGAAGCATCTTATAAGGGTACGGCAGCGCGGCTGGATTAGATCCAAAGGATGGAACGCATGCGCAGACTTAACCTCGCCATCTGCTTGATCTTGGGCCTTGCCGGCGCGGAGCGGCTGCGGGCCGCCGATGGCGATCCGCTCGCCTGGGCCGACGAGAACCTCAATGCGGGACGCTACCCCGAGGCCGTCGCCTTTCTGCGCAAGGCCGTCGAAGCCGCCCCTCAGGACGGCCCCGTGCTCGCCCGCCTCATCCGCGCGCTCAGGATCGTCGGCGGGTACGAGGAGGCGTTAAAGCTGTGCGAGGAATTCCATAAGGCCAACCCGGCGGATAAGCAGATCGCCTGCCTTTGGGGCGAATTGCAGGATCAGGCCGGCCGGTACCAGCAGGCCTACGAGACGCTCGACAAACTGGTCCAAGCGGACTCGACCTTCGAACGCGCCTGGGCCATGCGCAAGCTCGTCGCGGCCAAATTGGGCAAGAAGGACGTGGTCAAGGCGAGCATCGACCACTTCTTTGAACTCTTCCAGGCCAAGCCGGACCACTGGCACTCAGACGAGGTTGAGGATCCCAAGATCCTGGCCTACATCGGGCTGGGGATCCAGGATGAGATGCCCAAGGACGCTTACGAGGTCGGTTTCGCGCTGGCCGAGCGGTTGGTCGAGAAGCGCGGCCTGCGGGATCCCGAGGTCCATTTCTGGACCGCGGATTTGGCGATGGAGAAGTACGCCTGGGCCGACGCGGCCCAGCGCTACAAGAAAATCCTCGAACTGCGCCCGAACCACCCTGACGCGCTGGTGGGCATGGCCAGCGTGCTGATTTCGGCCCAGAACGCGACCGAGAAGGCCAAGGGCATGCTCGGGCAGGCCCTCGAGATCAATCCGCGCCACATCGAGGCGCACCTGGCCTTGGCCGTGATCAACATGCGCGACGACGATTACAAGTCAGCCTGGAAGCACATCGAGGACGCCCTGGCCGTCAACCCGAACCATTTCGACGGGTTGGCCGTGAAGGCCTTTTATCACGCCTTCCTGGGCGAGAAGGAGAAGGAAGCCGAGGTCGAAAAGCAGGTCCTCGCCATCGACCCCACTCGCGCCGACTACTATTGCAGCGTGGGCGAACTGCTTGAGGGCAAGTACGGTTTCTGGGACGCGCCCGCCTATTACCGGAAGGCCATTGAACTCGATCCCAAGTACTGGCGCGGCTACTACGGCCTGGGGATGAACACCAGCCGCCTGGGCGCCGAGGGCGAGCACGAAGGCAAGCGCCTGCTGCTCAAGGCCTTTGAAATGAACAAGTTCAACATCTGGGCCAACAACATGATCAAGGTCCTGGACAAGGTGATCGGCGACGAGGAACAGCAGGTGCCGCCGCGCTACGCCGAGGCCAAGACCGAGCACTTCACGCTCAAGTATTTCGCCAAGGAGGCGGAGATCGTCCGGCCGTACATGGAAGAGTGGGCGGAGCAGGCCTGGCAGGACCAGACCAAGCTCTTTCAGTTCACCCCCAAGGAGCCGCTCACGATCGAGCTGATGTACAGCTTCAGCGACCAGGCCGCGCGGACGGTCGGCCTGCCCAACCTGGGCGCCCTGGGCGTCTGTTTCGGCAAGCTCTGCACCGTCGTTTCGCCGCGCGAAGGGAAGGGAAGCCACCCGCCGTTCAACTGGCGCAAGGTCCTCGAGCACGAATTCTGCCACGTCATGACGCTGCAGATGGCCAACTTCCGCATGCCGCGCTGGTACACGGAGGCGTTCTCGACCTACGTCGAGAACGACAGCCGCCTGAACTCCGACGGCATGATGGTCAACGCCATCGCCAAGGGACAGCTCAAGCGCATCGAGGACATGAACGAGTATTTCACCGGCAACATGCTGATGGCCTACGTCCACGGGCGCTACATCATCGAGTACATCGACAAGAACTTCGGCATGGAGGCGCACCGCAAGGCGCTGCGCGCCTTCGCCGAAGGCAAGCGCCCCGAAGAAGTCTTCCCGGTCGTGACCGGCAAGAGCCTGGACGAGCTGAACGAAGGGCAGTTCGCCTACGCGCGGGACTTCTTCGCCAAGAACACCAAGCTCCGCCCGGCCTTCGATCCCGCGGACATGGCCGGCCTGGAACTTGCGGCCAGCAAGCCCGACGCCAGCGCCGACGAGATCGCCAGCCTCGCCATCGCTCACTTGGCTCAAGGCAAGAAGGAACTGGCCGCCGTCGGCGCCCAGAAAGCCCTCGACAAGGATCCCAACTGCGCCGACGCCATCAACATTCTGGGCAAGCTCGCCTTCGATAAGAAGGACTTTCTCGGCGCGAAGAAGCTCTTCGAGCAGTTCACCGAGTCGAACCCCGACAAGAGCTTCATCGCCTGGCACCACCTCGGCGTGATCTACAAGAAAGAGGCCCGGACCACCAAGGCGATCCACGCCTTCGAAGCGGCCCGCCGGCTCTATCCACGCTACGTCGGGCCGGACAATCCGCATCACGAACTGCCGGAGCTGTACCTCGACCTGGAACCCCCGAACCACGAAAAGGCCCTGGAGGCATGGAAGTTCGCCGTCGAGAGCAACACCGAGGACGCCGAGGCCGCCAAGGAGGGCGTAAAGCTCGCCGCCAAGCACAAGAACTGGCCGTTGGTCTCCTTCTTCGCCATGCGCCACATCGAGATCGACCCATATGAGCACTACATCCATCGCAAAGCCGGCGAGGCCTTCGAGGCCCAGAACGACCTCAAGCGCGCCGCACGCGAGTTCAGGATCGCCACCCGGCTCGACGAGCAGGACATCGAGAGCTACGTGGCGCTGGCCCGCGTGGAAAAGGCCCAGGGTAATCGCGAGGCGGCCGTCCTGGCCGTCGCCGCCGCGCTCCAGGTGGACGGCACCCACGAGGGGGCCAAGGCCCTGCGCAAGGAACTGGGCGTCGAGCCCTGAGGCGCTCGTTCGTAACTCGTTGCAAAGCAATGAGCTAGGCACAAAAAAGAGCCCCGTCGCGGCGGCAGTCCGCGTGCCTCCGGTGTACCCTATAACAGTGCTTGATCCGAACCGACTCTGGCGGCCGTGGCCCAGGCCGCTTTACGCCCGCGCGTGACCGACCCTTTGGGAGTGCTCATGGACCGCCGCTTTGAACCGCCTGCCCTGTTACTAATACTCCTGCTGGCCGGCGCCGCGCGAGGCGAGGGGGTCAACGATCCTCTCAGCGGCGCGAAACTCTCTCCGGACTGGGTGGCCGAGAAGTCCGCCGAGAGCGAAGGCAGCATCGGCGTCTCGCCCAAAGGCGTCACGCTGAACGTCGAGCAGCGCCGGTACGCGATCCTGAAGCGGCGAAACGAACTGCCCGGCAGCGACGCCGCGCCCCTGCGCGTCAGCGCTTACTTCCATCAGGAGCACGAATCCAATCCCTATCCGGGGCTGCATCTGTTCTGGGACCGCAAGAACTGGATCAGCATCATCTATACGGCCTCCGCGAGGCACCTCTACGTCAACTGGTCCACGGACGGCCAGAGCCGCTCCCGCGGCTTCTGGAACGTTCTGCCCGACCCGCGCCGCGAGTCCGGCGCGTACCTGCGCATCGACCTGACGTCCAACAACGCCTGGGCGCTGATCTCCCGGGACGGCACCAACTGGAACACACTCTGCGACCTGCGCGAACGCCCCGGCCGCGCGGGCGAAGCGCCCGGGCGGATCATCCTGGGACGCGGCTGGAACGGCGAAGCCCACGACGCCAACGCCCGCCTGGACTTGGCCAACGATTACTACCCCGACAAGAACAAGCGGTCCGTGCCCACGACCATCAAGGATTTTGTCCTCGCCGTGGGTTCCGAGGCGCTGCCCCCCGAGTTGCCCGAAATGGCCGCTTCGGCGACCTGGGACGAGACGCTGCAGTCCCTTGAAGGCCAGGGCGTGCCCCGCAACTGGCTCCTCCTCGGGCCGCGCCCCGACAAGAACTTCCAGCGTTTCAATGCCAAGACGCCGATGGAGCCGGAGAGCACCGACGATTGGAAGCAGGTTCCCAAGGACGAGAACAACCAGCCCTTCCGCAGCACCTCCTGGTCGCGCCCCGAGGACGATACGGGGCCTTACGTGGACATGGCCGAGATCCTCGATCCCGACAGCATGGTGCTGGCCTTCGCCCGGGCGGAGGTCGAATGGCCCGTCGAGGGCCCCGCGCTGCTATGGACGGACAGCGACGGCCTGATGCGGGCCTTCGTCAACAACGAGTCGGTCTTCGAGAAGGACAAGCGCGACCGCTACTGGCAGCACCGCGGCGCGCTCAAGGATCGCTTCTGCGTCCCCGTGCGCATGCGCCAAGGCGCCAACGTCATCAAGGTCAAGTCGGGGCAGAACAGCGGCGCATGGGGCTTCCATTTGCGCCTGGAGCGGAACGATCCTGGGTATCGCATCCGGTTGTTGGAGCGCATGTTGCAACTCTTCCCCGCAGAGCAGAGGACCTGGCGCGGCGCCGAGGCGCTCTTGGAAATCGCCCGCCGCTACGAGCAGATGTTCGATTACACCGCGGCACAAAAGGCCTACGATCGAGCGCTTGGGGCTTTCGAAACCGACGACGAATACCGCGTCCAGGCCCTTGGCGGCAAGCTCCGGCTTCTGGAGAGCCTGCGCGACTGGAAGCGCCTGCAAGAGACCGCCGAAGCCTATCTCAAGCGTTACGCACACGGCGCTGGCGGGGACGTCGCCTTGCGCGCGCTGGCGCTGGCCCAGGCCCATACCGGCGCCGCCGACGCCGCGGCCGCGCGGATGGACGAATGGCTCAAGGGCGTCGGCGTCGACGGGCGCCGAGTGCTGGAAGCGCTCCGCGCCCTGGCCGGGGCCGCCGAGGACGCCGGGCTCCACGACAAGCGCTGGGCCGCGCTGGAACGGATCGCCCGAGAACCCGGGGTGGAGGCGCCCGAGCGCGCCCGCGCCGCGCTGGAATCCGCATTCACCCGCCTCCATGTGGAATACGAGAAGGCCTACAACCAGAAGCCGCTCGATCCGGTGAACCTGAAGGGCGTGGTCGAGGCCGCCAAGGCCGGGATCGCGCTCCTGCCCAGCGCCTCCAACCCGCAGGTCCAGGCTTTCCTGAAAGACGCGGACACCGACCTCAAGTCCGGGAAGCACGAGCGGGCGGCGCTGGGCGCATGGGCCGCCGCGCTCATGGCCTGGAGCGCCTCGGATCCCGAAGTCGCTTCGTACTTGGCGCTCTCGAAGGCCTACGCGCCGCCCTCCACGGCCATCAATCCCGAGAACCAGCAGCCCCGCAACACCCCGGACGCGCAGAAGGAACTGGAGAAAGTCATCGGCATCACGATGGGCGGCGTGAAGTGGCTGAACGAGTGGCATGCGGTCGGGCCCTTCGACGCCCGAAGCAAGGACGGCGAGAACGAGCTCCTGGGTCCGGAATCCAGCCTGGACCCCGCCAAGCCGTTCAAAGGCAAAGGCGGGCCCAAAAAGTGGGTTGCCATCGACCCCGCCAAGCACTGGACCGAACTGGGTCAGGATCTCAAGCAGATTCTCGGCGACTGCAACGAGGGCGTGGCCTTCGTGGGGCGGGAGTTCGAGTGCGACCGCGCCCGAACCCTGAAGCTCTGGGTTTCGGCCCGCGCCGGATGGAGCGTGTACCTCGACGGCAAGCTCGTGGCCGAGCGCCCGGAGAACTGGTATCGCGTCGAGCGCGAACCGGTGGAATTCCCCGTGGAGGCCGGGAAGCACCTCTATGTCCTGAAGCTGGTCAATCCGCCGGACAACCGGGAGTTCCCCTTCCGGACGCACTTGGCCGACGAGCCGCCCCTGGCCTGCTGGGTCTTCACCCGCGCCTGGCTGATGCGCGATATCGGCAGCGTGCGGAACATGTACGACGTGTGGGACGGGCTGTGGTGGATCGTCCGCTACAGTTGGGGCAAGGCGCCGCCGATGGTCATGTACCGGCTCGGCGAAGCCTGCGCGGTGGTCTACCCGGGGCATACGGGTGTGCGCTGGGATGCCTCTTACTGGACCCTGGACCGGTTGCGCGAAGCCACCTTTAGCGCGGAAGCCTCGCAGGGCCTGCGCAGCCTGCTCCTGCGCCTCGAGACCTGGGGCGGCTACGGCGAGCAGGAAGCCCAGTTGTGGGCCTGCGCCGAGCGACTCTTTGGCGCGCTGATGGCCGAAGGAGAAACCTCCGCCGCCGACGAGGTCTTGCGCGACGCGGTCGCGCTCTACGACCCTTACGGCGACGGCATGGCCAACGCGCTTATCGGCCGCGCCACGCTGCGCCAGAACTTCTCGCTCAGCCGCGAATGCGCGCCGTACTACCTGCGCGCGCTGCGCGATTTTCCCTGGAACGAGCAGGTGAACCGATTCGCCGCGGGCGGCTTGGTCTATTCGCGCGAACACCGCCCCGAGCGCCTCGCCTTCGACACCCGCCACGAAACGCAGGCCACCATCGAGGCCACGCAGCGGCAGATGCAGGCCGGCGGCGCGGAGGACGTCGAGCGCGCCATGCGCAACCTTTCCGACATCATCCGCGTCGGCGGCGACGCGCTGATCCGCGTGGTGGACAGCCGCTTTGACCCGCTCTACGTCGGCGTCCGCGAGTACATCCGCGCGCTGTTGAGCCACCTGGGCGACGATACGCTCGCCGTCTACCGGAAAGTCGTGAAGCGCACGGCCGAGCAGGCGCTCGATCAGGCGATCAGCGACGGCGATCCGGTGGCCCTGGAGAGCCTCGCCGGGGCCTTCTACTACACGCCTGCCGCCGCCGAGGCGCTCAACCGATCCGGCAACCTGTACCTCGACCGCGGCGCGTACCCGCAGGCCGCCGCCGCCTTCCGCATCCTGCTCAAGGAGTACCGGAACCTGCCCGAGGTCAAAGCGTCCCTGGTCGCCGCCAAGGCCGCGCGCGCGCTGATCCTGGAGGGGAACCTGGCTGCCGCGCAGAAGGTCGTCGAGCAGCTCGAGACCGAGTTCGGCGCGGAAAGCTTTACCGTCGCCGGGGCCCAGGTGACGGGAGCGGGCTTCGCCAAGACCCTGCGCGAGCAGATGGCGCGCCGCGCCGGGGCGCAGGACGCCTTCCAGGTGGGCTCCACCAGCACCCTGAACGCCGGCCTGCGCCGGACCGGCCAGCCGTCCAACGCCCCCGCGCCGGTCCCGGGAACCCTGGCGTGGGCCCGCCCGCTGATTCCTTCGGAGAGCGCCGAGGTCGCGGCGACGCGCTTCTATCCTGATCCATTCTCGCACTTGGTCTCCCATCCGGTTTCCGCCGAAGGCCGCCTGTTCGTAACCACTCCGGAATCGATCCAGGCCTTCGATCTGGCCACCGGCAGCACCCTCTGGTCGGAGGGTTGGGGGTCGGACGGCCGTCTGGTCCAGCACCTCTTCAGCGGCTTCCCGATCTCGTGTCCCACGGTGCTGAACGGCAAGCTCTACTTCCGCGCGCTCAAGGGCCGCCGCTCGGCGCTTTACTGCTGCCAGGCCGAGACGGGGAAGCTGCGCTGGAGCACGGAGGCCGTGCCCGAACTCAACCGGGTCGTCTGGCTCAGCGACCCGCTGGTCGCCTATGGGCAGGCGATCGCGGTCTACGTCGAACCCAGCGACGTCAATCAGCATGGCGTGGCGGCGCTGGACGCCGAAACGGGCCGGTTCCGCTGGAAGCGGCCGCTGGTCACGGGCAGCACGGGGCTGCATATCGGCGATGAGTATTTCGGCTCCTCGATGCAGCTTGGCCCGCCGGCCGCCGACGCCGGGGTGATCTACACGCCCACGGGCTGCAATACCGTGGCGGCGATCAACGCCTTCACGGGGGAACTGATCTGGCTTTCGGGCTACCCGCGGCTCGAAGTCCGGGCCATGGACTACGGGATCGCCGACTACACGAGGGACATGGGCCGGCAGTACATGAAGGTCATGGCGCGGGGCCCGGTCTCGCCCGTGGTCGGCGAAGAGGTCGTCGTCATTGCCCCCAAGGACGCGGGTGGGCTGCTGGCGTTCGAACGCCGCGGTGGGAAGATCCGCTGGCAGCGTCCGCTCTGCAATTCACGCTTCCTGCCCGGCGTCTGCGACGGCAACCTGCTGGTGGCGGACAACGTCGTCGAGGCCCTGGACCTCGAGACCGGCGCCTCGCGGTGGTCGTACGCGCTCCCGGGCGAGCAACTCTACGGCCGGCCGGGCTACGCCGGCGGCGTGCTCTACCTGCCCACCGAAGAGTGTCTACGCATGCTCGACGCGCGGTCCGGCGTGCCCAAAGGGGAACTGGCCTGGGATCCGCGCGTCGGGCCGCTGGCCAACCTGCTGATCCAGCCGGAGCGAATCGTCGGCGTGGGCGGGACGGACGTCGCGGCCTACGGACCCCAAGGCACGCGTCGCGCCGAACTGCCGCTCAAGGAGGCCGAAGCGTTGGCGGCTGAGGGGAAGCATGAGGACGCCGCGGCCAAGTTCGAGCTGGCCCTGCAGCGCGACAAGGACTTGGCGCTGCCGGCGCTGAGCGGGCGGATTCAGGCGCTCCAGCGCCTGGGACGGGCCGAGGAAGCTCTGGCCAGCCTGGACCGCTTCCTGGAAGGCGCCGCGCCGGTCGTCCAGACTCCTGGAGGGCTCTGGCGCGTCGACAAGCAGGTGCTGGCCGAAGCCTTCCGCGCCCGGCTGGGCCAACCCGCGCCCCCGCCACCGCCTCCCGCCGCAGGCCAGGCCGGCGTGATGCTGTACGCCTGGGATCTGCCCGGCAACGATCCCGAGGTCTACTTCCCCAAGGACGGCCCTCAGGACCGGTTTTATGCCCTGGCCAATAACGTGCTCTACATGCTGCGCATCTCCGCGCGCAAGGAAGTGCTCTGGCAGACCTACGTGGGCCCGGACACCGGCGGCATCAGCGTCGGCCCCGATACGCTCGTGGTCCGCGCGCCACGGCAGTTGAAGATCCTGGACCGGGTGACCGGCGAGCCTCGAGGCACGATCTACCTGCCCATGGACAAGAAGCGCAAGCGCGGGCGCGCCGACGCGGACCGCTTCGGCAGAGTCGCGCTCAACGATAAGACCCTGGCCGTCGTCGTGGGCACGTCGATCTTCGCCTACGACTTGCGGACCCTGGAGGAGAAATGGACCTTCTCCCAGCGCAACCGGCAGGCGATCGCGCTGAGCATCATCGACAACCGGCTCGTCTCGCTCTTCGGCTGGCAGAACGACGACGTCACGCTGCAGGTTCACGACGTCGAGACCGGCCGGCGGCTCTCGGCGGGCAACATCGACAAGGGCGCTCACTACGGGATCGCCTGCATTTCGCCCGACGGGAAGTTCGCGGTGTACCGGCACGGCTACAACCGGCTGATCGGCGTAAGCCTGGATCAGGGCAAGAAGGCCTGGTCGGTCCAGGCGCCGCGCCTGGACGATCGGGGCTGGGCGGGACTCGGCCTCGACTTCGAAGACGGCAAGATCGTCTACTACGGGCACGACCGCGACAACCAGAACCGCGGCTGGCGCAAGCTGTACCTCGATACGGCCAGCGGCAAGGTGTTGCGCGACCTGGACGGCGGCACGGTACGGGTGGACGAGAATAGCTGGCTCTGCCTGCGCGACCGTTCCGGCCGGATCCTCTCGCGCAGCGACGAACCCGAAGGCGGCAAGGCGCAGGAGGTCTGGAAGAACGAGTTCCCCGAGGAAGAGTTCTACAGCCAGTGGTGCCGCGGCGCGTTCCTGCAGGGCGGGGTGCTGCACGTGCTGCATGGCCGGACCGGCTGGGGCGCCTCCGACCGCTACATCCTGCGCGCCTTCGATTGGGAGACCGGCCAGTTGCTGGATCGCCAGAACCTGCCGGTCACGCCTTCGAAGGACAGCCAGAACCAGGGCTTCGCGGGCGTCCTCGAGATGCACGGGCCGCTCCTGCTGATCGGGGGAAAGGAAGGCCTCTTCGCGTTTACGGCCCGTTCCGGCTCGAAGGAGGAGATCCGGGCCAAGCTGCAGGCCGAGCTTAGCGATCCGCAAGGCGACGCGGCGGTCCACCGCGAACTCCGCCGCGCGCAAGCCGCCTTCGCGCCCATCACCCTGGAAGCGTTCCTGGCGCCCAGCGGCATCAAGGTGGACGGCGACCTCTCCGAATGGTCGGGCATGGAGCCTCTGCCGCTCGACGACCGCGCGCAGTTTACGCCGTTCGCCGCGCGCATGAGCTGGAAGGACGCCAACGACCTCTCCGCGAAGGTCTGGGCCGGCTGGAACGAAGAGGGCATTTACCTCGCCGTGGACGTGCGCGACGACCGTTTCGTGCCGCCGCTGCCGGGCGCCGACCTCGGCTCCGGCGACAGCCTGCGGGTGGCGCTCAATGGGTACTCCGAGCCGCGATACGGGATCGACCGCTCCGAAGACCTCGTCTGCTCGCTCTCGCTGGTCGACGGCCGCACCGTCGTGGACCTCGACGCCCCAGGCTACCAGGACGAGAAAGTCACCGCGATCGGCCGCGTCAATCGCGCCCCCGATGGGCTGGGCCTGCGCTACGAGCTGCTGCTGCCCTGGCCGCTGATCCGGCGCGATGCGCGCAAGCGCCCGGGGCACGAGGTCGAACTCTACTTCGGCCTGGCGCTCTTCGACGACGACGGGCAGGGGGTCGAAGGCGCGATGGAGTGGGGGGCGGGGCTGACCGGCTCCGCGCTGACGCCGGTGCGCCTGGGCCGGCTCTCGCTGCTGGACATTTCGACCGAGAAGATCGAGCGCTTCCGCAAGGTCATCGACAAGGTGCCGGACGCGCCGGAGTCCCTGCACTACCTGGAACTGATCTTGCGCAGCAAGCGCGGGCTCAAGGCGCCGGCCGAACGCAAGGCCGAACTGGAGAACTTCGTCAAGGCGCACCCGGGCAGCGTGAACGTGACCCGCGTGCTGGGGCATCTGATCGACTTGGCGCGCAAGGCCCAGGCGGCCGACCCCTACACGGCGGTGGCCGAGTTCGCGCGCGCCGCCAAGTGCCCGCCCGATGTGGTGGACGCCATCTCCGGCAAGGTGCTGCGCATCTGGGTCATGCCCGACAAACAGAATCCCCCCAGATGATCATGCTCCAGTTCCATCCGTGGCACGAGGGCTGGAACCGCCGCGTCTACTGGGGCCAGCCGAAAGTGACCTGGGGCCGGGACGGAACGCGCGAGATGCAGCGCATAGGCGACATGCCGCCTCCGGGGCAGTGGACGCAGTTGGAGTTCCGCGCCGTCGACCTGGATCTGGAGAACTCCGGAATCATGGGCGCGGCCTTCACCTACTTCGGCGGGCTCTGCCACTTCGACCGCCTCGCGGTAGTCGTCGGCGGCAAGGAGACCGTGGCCCTGGAGGATGAAATCCCGGACAAGTACCGGCCTGACGGCAACGCGCTGCAGTTCGTCGCCTCGCCCGTCAAGAGCGGCGCGAAGTCCTGGACCGGCGGTCCCAACAACGGCGTCGTCAACATGGTGCTCATGCATCAGTTCTGGGACGGAAACTGGTTCACCTTCAAAGCGCCCGAGGGTGAAAAGCCCCCCGAGGACGACCCGCGCAAGCGCCGCGACGTATACCGCGAGGTCGCGGACCTCGTGCCCGACTCCCCTGAAAGCTGGGTCTTCCTCCAGCGCATCCTGGGGACCTACTCCGGCGACGGGGCCGTGCGCGAGCAGATCAAGGAGTGCCAGGATTTCCTGCGCCGCCATCCCGCCACGCCCAATGCGCTGCCCATTCTCGACCGCCTTCGCGACCTCTTCGCCGCCGACGGCACGCACAACACCGTCAGCCGCTGCGAAGACCTGATGCGCGACCTGAAGCTCCCTCGCGACATCCAGCGCGCCTTCTATTCAAAGTACGTGGAAGGCTGGACGCAGTGGCAGGCCATCGGCCCCTTCACGGCTCTGGGCGAGCGCCGCGGGATGGACCAGGTCATGGACGCCGAGCGGGCCTTCGATCCGGCCTGGAAACCCCAAGGGCCTTTCAACAAGGAATTGGCCTGGAAGAAGATCAAGAACGAAAAGGACCCCAAGCGCGGCAAGAGCAGTTGGGTGGACCTGAGCGAGCTGCTCATGGGGGACTTCGACAAGCAGCAGCGCGCCGAAGTCGAGCGCGCCCCGTACTTCGCATACGCGTACCGCAAGGTGAGCGCCACGCAGGAGGGCCCGGCCGTCGCGTACTTCGGGGCCTACGACACGATTTCCATCTGGGTGAACGGACAGCGCGTGGTGACCGAGCGCCAGCCCGGCAACGAAAAGGACGCCGGCAACGCGGCCATCCACCTGCGCAACGGCGACAACGAGATCCTGATCAAGGTCGGCTGCAACGAACGGAAGCTTGGTTTCAATTTCCGTCTGGCCGACCCCTTCGGCAGGCCCCTTCAGGAGTTGCCGGTCGACTAACCCTGGCGCGGCGCGGGAGGGGCAAGGCTCGCGCAGCCGCGTGGCCGCAAGCGGCGCTCGGCGGAACGTCCGGGGCCCGCGCTACTCCCGTCCCAGCAATTCATCCGTGCGAAAGGCCGTGCCCACGGCAAAGGGCGAGAGCAGGTTGCCGCGTGAAATGGAGACGTGGACGCGGCGCGCGTCGGGCTCGAAGACCAGCGTATGCGCGGCGGCGGCGAGTTTCCCGCCGATCAGGATGCGGCGGGCTTCCGCCACGCGGATCGTCTGCGCGCCGAGGCTCAGCGCGTCGATGGCCCGCGAGATCGCCCCGAAGCGTTCGCAGGACTCCGGCGTGTTCCGCACGCAATAGTGGTTGGTCACGACCAGACGGCCGCTGGCGTCCATGCGCCGGATCGCGACGCCGCCGCCCTGGCCGTCCCGGTCACGCGCGTCGAATTCCAGGACGGCGGAGGGCGTGGTCCCGGTTTTCTCGGCCGCCGCGCGCGGCCAGCTCAGGTGAAACAGGTTGCCGCATGCGGTGGGACGCTCGGCCGCCAGCTTGGCGGCGGCCGAGGCGGGATCCCCGGCGGCAGGGTCGACTTCCTCGAGCATGCGGCGCAGCAGCACCCCGCGTGCGACAAAGCCGTCCTCGGCCCCGCCTCGGAGCACGTTGTTGGCGTCGTGCAGGCAGATCACCAGGCCGTCGGCGTTCATCCCGCTGTACAGGCTGACCAGGCCCGGCCAGCCCACGCCGATCCAGGCCCGCCGCGCCGGCCGGCCGTCCCGGGCCGGAAGCGCTTCGACGGCCAGCACGATCTGGTCCGAAACCGCGCGTCCGCCAATGGGAAAATCGAGGTTCCGCCCATGGAGCACCTCGCCCTCGGCGCTCAATTTGCCCCACACGGTGAAGCCCGAGCAGGCCGGGCCGAACCAGTCGGCAATGGTGTTGATGGCGTGCAGGTCGTCGGGCTTCAGCGCGCGCCCCAGGACCTCGCTGCGCAGGTGCTCCGCGCCCTGCCGCGCAGCCATGCCGTCGTACAGCCCCGCCAGTTCGTCGTCGGCGTCGGCGTCCCAGTGGAAGTTCTTCGTCGCCCACGGACGCAACTGCTCTTCGTAGCGTTTCGCGCTGAACCACGGCAGGCTGCGCAGCGCGTCGTCGAGGCACGCGATGACCTTGTCCGCCAGGTAGTACCCATGCGCGAAGCCGCGCGCGCGCATATCCGTCCCGCGCAACCGCAGCACCGGGTAGCCGTGCAACTCCGTTAGTTCCCCGCCGCGCTTCGCGCGGGCCTCGGCGTCTTCGGCATGGGCGTACGGGGCGAAGGCCAGGATCAGCAGGAGGGCGGCGGGGAGCAGCTTCCAGTGGCGCATGGGGGGATTCTAAGACGCAAACCATAAAACGTAAGAGGATAAAGAAGGTTGCCATCTTTGCATGCTGCTCAAAAGCATGCACCCTTTCCTCTTGAGTGGTGGCGCATGAACCTCACCCGAGCTTCATGAATACGTTTTACGTTTCACGTTTTCGTTTTTCCGATACGCTGGTTCCGCCCCCGAGGATTCACACCATGGCCGTCAAGAACGCGCTGCCGCGCCGGCGCACCAAGATCGTCTGCACCATCGGCCCCAGTTGCGACGACCGGCGCACGCTGGAGCGCATGATCCGCGCGGGCATGGATGTGGCGCGGCTGAATTTCTCGCACGGGGAGCATGCCGAGCACGACAAGGCGCTGGAACGGATCCGCGAAGCCGCGCGACGGGTGGGGCGCGTCGTGGGCATCCTTCAGGACCTCTGCGGCCCCAAGATCCGGTTGGGCAAGTTGCCCGGCGACGTTCAGCAGGTTCGCGCGGGACAGGAAGTCGTATTGCGCCCGGCCGTCCGTGGCGCCGGAGCCGCGCCGGGCGAGTGGCCCGTCGAGTACCCCAAGCTCGCGGATGACGTGAAGGCGGGCGACCGGCTCCTCTTCGACGACGGCACGGTCGAGGCCCGCGTGGTCGATACGAAGGATGGCGCCGTCCGCGTGCGCTTCCCGCGCGCCGGGACGCTAAAGAGCCGCAAGGGGCTCAACCTGCCCGGCGTGGCCATCAGCATGCCCAGCGTGACGCGGAAGGACCTGCGCGATTTGGAGTGGGGCCTCGCCCACGGAGTGGACTTCGTCGCGCTCTCCTTCGTGCGCCGTCCCGAAGACCTGGAACCCGTCCGCGCGCGGCTGCGCAAGGAACGCAAGCCGCCGTGGCTGATCAGCAAGATCGAGAAGCCCGAGGCGCTGAACCACCTTCCCGAGATCCTGGCCGCCAGCGACGGCGTGATGGTCGCGCGCGGCGACCTGGGCGTGGAACTGGACTTCGCGCGCGTCCCGCCGATCCAGAAGCGCATGATCAAGCTCGCCAACGCCAGCGACAAGCCGGTCATCACCGCCACGCAGATGCTCGAATCGATGACCCAGAACGCGCGCCCGACGCGCGCCGAGGTCAGCGACGTCTCCAACGCGATCCTCGACGGAACCAACGCGGTGATGCTCAGCGGCGAGACCGCCGTCGGGCGCTTCCCGGTCGAGGCCGTCGCGACCATGAGCCGCATCGCCGAGGAGGCCGAGGCCTTCAAGCTCGGCGATTCGGGAACCTATTGGCTCCCCGGCCGCGACGCGCGCGCCTCCTGCATCCACGACGCGCTGGCCCTGGGCGTGGAGAAGATCTCGCGCAGCCTGGAGGTTCACGCCATCGTCGCCGCGACGCGTTCGGCCACCACCGCGCGCTACCTGTCCACCTCCCGCCCGCGCGTGCCGGTCCTGGGCCTCAGTCCCGACCCGTGGGCGCTGGGGCGCATGGCGCTCTTGTGGGGCGTGGTTCCCGTGCCCTGCAAGCGCTGGATTCACTCGCGCGAGGTCCTGCGCCAGGGGACGCGCGTCGCCCAGCGCCATGGCCTCGTCAAGCCCGGCGACACGCTCGCCGTCGCCGTCGGCCAGGAATCGCCGGGCGTCTTCACGGGGCGCATCCTTGTCCACCGCGTGCCTACGGAAGAAGCGCACGCGAAGCGGAACGGCCGGCGCAAAAACGCGAAGCGGAAAGCGAGACGGAAGAAGTAGCGCCGCCGTTCGAATGGAAGGCCTGCTAGGGCGGTTTCCCCAACCTCATGAAAGATACCGCCGCAGCTTCTTCAGCAGCTCGTTGGGCGAGACGGGTTTTTCGATGAAGGGAGTGCCGGGATCCAGCACGCCGTGGTGCACGATGGCGTTGTCGGTGTAGCCGGACATGTAGATTACCTTCAGGCCGGGGCGCGCCGCCACGGCGCGTTCCGCCACTTCGCGTCCGCTGAGCTTGGGCATCACCACATCCGTCAGGATCGCGTCGATGGTCATGTCGCTCTGCCCGCAAAGCCGGACGGCCTCCTCGGGATCGCCCGTGTCCAGCACGCGGTAACCGCCTTCTTCCAGGATCGTGCGAAGCAGCTCGCGAACGCCTTCTTCGTCCTCTACGACCAGGATCGTTCCCGTCCCGGTGGTGACCGCCTCCTCGGGCTCGGACTCGGGTTCTCCGGCTGACGAGGCGGCTTCCTCCGCTCGGGGCAGGTAGACCTTGAACGTCGTGCCTTTTCCAAGTTCACTATAAACCCAGATGTCCCCGCCGCTTTGCTTGACGATCCCGAAAACCGTGGCGAGCCCCAGCCCGGTGCCCTTCCCGGGCGCCTTCGTGGTGAAGAACGGCTCGAAGATGCGGGCGCGCGTGGCCGCGTCCATGCCGCTTCCGGTGTCGGTCACGGCAAGCATCGTATGGGGACCGGGAAGCGCCCCTGCGTGCGAGCGGGTATAACTCTCGTCGAGGTGGACGTTGGCGGTCTCGAGCGTCAGTTTTCCGCCCCTGGGCATGGCGTCCCTCGCGTTGACGGCCAGGTTCATGACGACCTGCTCCATCTGCCCCGGATCGACCTTCACGGCATACAGGCCCGAGCGCAGGTTCATGACCAAGTCGATATCCTCGCCCAGGAGCCGCCGGAGCATTTCGTCCATGCGTCGCACGATCCCGTTGAGGTCCAGCACTTCCGGTCGCAGCACCTGCTTGCGGCTGAAGGCCAGGAGTTGGCGCGTAAGGGCCGCCGCGCGATCCCCTGCCTGCCCGATATGCTCAAGCTGCTTGCGCAGCGCCTCGTCGCCTGCGGCGCGGTCGAGCGCCAACCTGCTATAGCCGTTGATGACGGTCAGCAGATTGTTGAAATCGTGCGCCACGCCGCCGGCCAACTGCCCGACCGCGCTAAGCCGCTGGGCGTGCAGGAAGCGCTCTTCCAGTTCGAGTTGCTCGGTGACATCCAGTTTGACCGCGATGTAACTGCGAATCGCGCCCGCCTCGTCGAAGACCGGCGAAATGGCGGTTTCCTCCGTATAGAACGTGCCGTTCTTGCGCCGGTTCACCATCCGGCCCTTCCAGGTTCTGCCGGCGCGGATGGTCTCCCACAGTTCACGATAATGCTCCTCATCCTGCTTCCCGCTCTTGAGGATGCGGGGGTTTCTGCCGATCAGTTCTTCGCGGCTGTACCCGGTCGAGCGTTCGCAGGCGGGATTGGCGTACTCGATGGTTCCCTGAACATCGGTAATCATGACCGCTTCGGCCAACTGATCGAGGGCCTTGGCGAGACGCTCCCGTTCGGCTTCGGCATGCTTGCGCAACCGGATATCGCGCATGAAGACCACCGCACCGGGCTTGCCCTCCGCGCGGAAAGGCACGGCGGAGACCTCCACGGAAACGGTTTCGCCGGCCAGCGTGACGACGGCCTCTTCGGCAAGTTCCGCCTCTTGCCCCGCGGCGAGCCGGCGGATGCGCTCTCGGATCGCCTCGTGAAAGGACGGGTGAAAGCGTTCCAGAATCGGCCGGCCCAGCAGATCCTGTGCCGCATCGGCCCCGAGCAACCGCAGGCACGCGGGGTTGAGGTAGGCGAAGCGGTCCTCGGCCTGGACGAAGATTGCATCGGGTGCGCCCTCAATGAACGTCCGGTACCTTTCCTCGCTGGCGCTGAGCTGTTTGTGGAATGCGTATTGCTCGGTCTGGTCCCGGAACACGAGTACCACGCCGCTCACCGCGCCCGTGCCGGAGCGGACCGGAGCTCCTGAGTCGGCAATGGGCCGCTCCGTCCCGTCCCGGGCGATCAGCAGCGTGTGGTTGGCCAGACCCACGACCTTGCCCTCGCGCAGCACCCGCTCGACGGGGCTTTCGACCATCTGGCGCGTGCGCTCGTTCACGATGCGGAAGACCTCGGCCAGCGGCATCCCCCGCGCCTCGCGGTCGCTCCAACCGGTCAGCGCTTCCGCCACGCCATTGAGAAGCTCAACTCGCCCCTGGCCGTCGGTAACGACAACGGCGTCGCCGATGGAGCGGAGCACCACACCGTGCCGCTCGGCGGCCTCGCGCCGTTGCGCCTCCGCCTGGTAAAGGGTCTGGTAATGTCTGCGGCGCTGGCGTTGCCAGAAGAAAAACCCGCATCCCGCCAACGCCGCGATCAGCGCGCCAAACAGCGTCAGGATGAGCACCGTCCGGAAGTGCCACGCGGCCAGGGCTTCCTCGGAATCCATTTTGCACACCACGAACCAGGGCGTGCCCGGAACCGGCCCGATGGCCGATAACACCTTCACGCCGCGATAATCCACTCCCGGCACGACGCCTTGCCGGCCCTGGACGGCCTGGACCATCGGCTTGTCGGTCTGGCTCAGCGGAAAGCGCAAGCTGAACGCCGCGTCCGGTTGAAAGCGCAAGTCATTGAGCACCAGGACTTCGTCGCTCTCGCGGCGGACCAGAAATGTCTCCAGCGTCTCGCCGGGCATGGGAGCGGATTGGATAAGTGGGAAAAGGCGGTGGGAAGCATCGATCACCAAGACCAGCGCGCCACGATTCGCCTCGCCCACTGACAGCGGTGCGACCACGGCGCACAGTGGTTCCGAGGCTCCTTCCGGCTTCATCAGATCCACGAATACCCGCTTGCGCTCGCGCAATGCGGTCTCGACCCCCCTGGAGAACTCCGGAGTTAGACTCGCCTGGCCGCTCAGGGAAAAGCGAGCCTGGCTGCGTTCATCCACGACGAGAATGTCGGCGTAGTCATGCTCCTGCTGGGTTTGCCGGAAGAATGACCGCAAGTCGGCAACGTCGATCGCTCCAGGGGCATCCCACAGGCGCTCCACACCTTCGACCATGAAGGGATTGTCCGCCAGCAGCCCCGCGTCCACCCATTGGTCCTTGCGCCACGCCGCGATCTGGTCGGCCTTGATTCGGGCGACCGCTTCCAGGCGCTCCTCAACCCGCTGCCTGACCGAACGTTCTTGTTCGCGGTAAAACCAATAGCCACCCGCCAGCAGAGCCAGCACCGCCAGGCACCAGCCGGCCAGCGCCCATTGGGAAAGCCGGCCCGGGGGGCCGTTCTCGGTCGATGACATGCCGCTCCTCCGGCGGAGTTCCAGGATTTGCCGCCATACTCCGCCATGGGGTCTACCGTTACAACGCTAGAAAGAAACCGCGGGGCACGCGGAGAGCGCAAGATTGGAATGATAAGGGTAGGGGACGCGGCCTTGAGCGTGCGTCCTGACATCGAATCGAGAGACGAGGCGGCCGAACGAGCCGTAACGGGGCGAGGATACCGCAAGGCGGCCGCGAGACGCTCTAACACTACAGCGTTACATGAACCGCAGAGCACGCGGCGAACGCTGAGAAGCCTTCTTACGGGTTCAAGTCATGGCGGACGGGAATCCCCAGCGTATCCATAAGGTAGCGACCCTTTACCCTTATCCTTCCTGCCTTTGTGCTCTCTGCATGCTCCGCGGTTTCGTTTTGGCGTCGTAGGATTCGGCCCATTCCGCCCTCCGAAATCTCCGTACTTTCCGCGCGCACGCCATTTCCTCCATCCCGCGGATGGGGGAGAATAGGCAGTCTCCCATGCGGAGCGCCTCACCGTGTCCTCCCTCTCAACGCACTCCGTGAGTCCCATTCAAGCCGGCGCCGCGCGGGCCGTCATCACCCCGCGCCTTGGCAGTTCCATTCCCGGCTACTTCGTCGACCGCAAGGCCGAGGACGTCGAGAACGAACTGGAAGCCAAGGCGCTCGCCCTGAGGCAGGGCGAGACGACCCTCTCGTTCGTCATCTGCGACTGCATCGCGCTCTACCGCGAGACCTGCGACGAGGCCAAGCGCCTGATCGCGGCGCGTACCGGCCTGCCAGCCCAACACGTCCTGATCGCCGCCACGCATACGCACAGCGGCCCCGCGACGGTCTCGGTTTTCCGCACCGAGGCCGACCGCGCATACCTCGCCGAGTTGCCCGGGCGCATCGCCGATGCCGTGGCGCTGGCCGTGCGCCGCCTGGAACCCGCGCGCATCGCCTGGAGCGTTCCGCGCAGGGAAGGAATCCTGTTTAACCGGCGCTTCCGCATGAAGGACGGGCGCGTGAAGATGAACCCCGGCGTCGGCAACCCGGACGCGCTCGAACCGGTCGGCCCGGTCGATCCCGAGATCCCCACGCTCTTCGTCGAAGCCGCGGACGGCCGGCCGCTTGGCTTGCTGTCCAGCTTCGCGCTGCATTACGTTGGCGGGCCGAATACGACGCTTTCTCCGGACTACTTCGGGGTCTTCGACCGCGAGCTGGGGCGGCTCAGCGGGGCGGGGCGGGACTTCGTCGCCATCATGGCCAACGCATGCAGCGGCGACGTGAACAACATCGATGTGCGCGGCCCGCGCCCGGAAGGCGCAATCTTCGAGCAGGCCTGCCGAGTGGGGCGCGCGGTGGCCGAAGAGGTCTTTCGCGCGTGGCGGTCGGCCGACTTCGAGACCGGCGTGCCGCTCGCCGCGCGGCAGACGGAACGGGCCTGGAAGCGCCGCGTGCCGTCTCGGGCCGACGCGGAAGTTCTCGAGCGCGAGAACGTCTCCCGGGGTCACCACGACGCCTACGCGCGCGAACGGAGACTCCTGGAAGCGTATCCGGCCGAGCACCGGACCGTCCTCCAGGCCTTCCGGATCGGCTCCGGCGCGATCGCCACGCTGCCGGGAGAGATGTTCTGCCGGCTCGGCCTCGACCTGCGCGAGGCCTCGCCCTTCAAGCCCACCGCCGTGATCGAACTGGCCAACGACTATGCGGGCTACTGCCCGACGCGCCTCGGCCACGAGCACGGCGGCTACGAGACCTGGCTCGCCCGCAGCAGCTTCCTGGAATCCGGCGCCGGCGAGGCCCTGGTGGAAGCCGATCTGAGCCTGCTGCGGGACCTCCAGCGCGCCTGACGCCGCTCATTCGACGTTGCCGATCCTCGGATACCGCGTAGCATTTCCCACTTCACTTGGCGCCTGGGCCGTCAACGTTCATCAAGAAGGAGTGCGCGCATGTCCCTCGGCTACGAAGACACCCCCCTGTTGCCTGGAGGCAAGTGGACGGTTCACGACAGCCGCAGGCCGCAGCCTCCGGTGGTCGTCCCCGGCACGGAGTCCTCGCAGGCCGCGCCCGGGAAGCCGCCCTCGGACGCGGTGATCCTCTTCGACGGGACGAGCCTGGACGGCTGGAAGAACAAGGACGGCGGGCCGGCCCAATGGAAACTTGGCGGCGGGACCATGGAAGTCGTCCCGAAGACCGGGGACATCTGGAGCAAGCAGCAGTTCGGCGACTGCCAGTTGCACGTCGAATGGCGCGCGCCGGCGGAACTCAAGGGGCAGAGCCAGGGGCGCGGGAACAGCGGCGTCTTCATCATGGGACGTTACGAGATCCAGGTCCTGGACTGCCACGAGAACCCGACCTACCCCGACGGCACCACCGCGGCCATCTACGGCCAGTATCCGCCCTACGTCAACGCCTGCCGCAAGCCCGGCGAGTGGCATGTCTACGACATCGTCTGGGTCGCCCCGCGCTTCGACGGTTCGCGCCTGGTCTCGCCCGCCTTCCTGACCGTCTTCCACAACGGCGTGCTCGTGCAGTACCATCGCACGCTCCAGGGCCCGACCCAGCACAAGCGCCTGGCCGGCTACGCGCCGCACGAGAGCGCCGGCCCCCTGCGCCTCCAGGACCATGGCGACCTCGTGGCCTACCGGAACATCTGGTATCGCCCGCTGGATTACTACGAAATGCTCGGCTGATATCCGAACCCCGGAAGGTTTTCGAAAGCTTGACGCGCTGCTTACACCCGAAGGCGCTCGAAACGGGATAGAATCCACCGGGAGGCGCGCGTCGCGCCTCCCAGGCGGTGCATTATGGATGCGGCGGGGCCGGTCCTGATCCTGTGCGGGTTCCTCGCGGTCTTCGCGTCCTGCCTCTATCGCGAATTGAAGCGCACGCCCTGGGACCTGCTCGAAACCCTGATCATGCTGGTCGTGGTCGGCAACGTCGTGGCCGCGCCGATCGCGTACGCCATGGAGAATAGGGATCTATACGCCAGCCAGGGCGAAGGTTCGATGTTCGGATTCGCGATCGGGGGCTGCGTCTGCGGCCTGATGATGGCCGGAGGTGCGGTGTGGGTCTTTCGCCGGCTCAATCGCCTGAACGAGCGGCGGCGAAAGGTGCGCCTTGCCTATCTGGCGCTGGGCCTGCTGCTCTTTCCTTCGATCATGGCCGGCGTGATGGTGATCGGGTTGCCCTTGGCCTTGCCGGTCTGGATCGCTCTGAACCAGTTGCACAATCGCACGGAGTATTTGCCGGATCCGGTGGATGCGAGCCCAAGTACCGCGCCGCAGAATCTGTGACCGAGGCGCAACGAAGATCCGGGGCAAAAGGCCCTGCGCCGTGGGTCAGGAACTTCTGTGACGCGGTACTGAGAGCCGAACGCTGCGCGAAAAGGCCATGCGCAAAGGGCTGTTTGGGGAAGGCTGAATTCAGGGCTTCAAGGCGCTCTGAGTCGATAGCGGGATATGGACGGGCGGCGGCGGGACAAGGCTCGACCACTCCATCGCGCAGCCGTCGATCCACGGCACGTCCGTTGCGGCGGCGTTCGCCGGCTCTTCCTCGGCCGGAGCGGCCATCGAAATGCCCTTGGGTTCGACCTGCGGCTTGGGCGGAGGCGGGGCGTCGGCCGCGGCGGGCTTCTCGACCGTGGTCTGGGGCGGCGGCGCCGGAGCGGCCTGAGGTTTCGGGGTATCCTTGTTCAGGTCTTCGCGCCAGCGCTTCTGCTTTACGTAGTCGCTGGCCTTTTCCCAGGTGAAGCCGTCCATCAGGCGCGAGACGCTGCCTTGATGGTTTTCCATGAACTTCAGCACGATGGACGGGGGCTGCTGGCGAAATTCATGATACAGCGCGAGGTACGCGATGCCGCGCTGGACCTTCTCGACCTCGCCCCCGCGGCGCTCAACGCGACGATGATCAGGCGATCGTTTAGAAACCGGCCCATGTCGCCGCGATTGTCGGACTCCCAGTCCTTGTAGCGCTTTTCCCAGTAGGTGACTTCGGCCTTCCACTGGGCTTCGGTCATGTACGTGCGCATCAGGTGATACGCAAGCCCGGGCGCATCGAGACCTCGCCAGACTTCTTCGGTCGGTGGCTGCATCAAGCGACCCGTGTTTTCTGAACCAGCAGCCAGGGAACTGGGTACGACCCCCACCGTCGTCAGCAGCGCCACAAGGACGCACACGTGAGCCTTCACGGTTAACTCCCGCTTGGAACTACCGTTAGCCAACATAGCCGCCGCACAGCATACCCCTGAAGGGTTTGCTGCACAAGGAGATGCACCTGTTCTTGAAAGCGCGTCGATCATACCTATTTTTCGTGAAGAACAACACCCCGAGCGTATAAATTTTTGGCGGATTTAAGATAAATCTTATCCCAAGCGGTCTCCTGAAAGCTGCTGGATCGAAGACGCAAGGCGTTGAACTCCCATGTATTATACGTCTTGACCCAGCATGTCTTCGCGAGCTTAGATTTTAGGTTGGTGCGTTAAATTACACGACACTGCATGACTTTTTATTTTCAGGAAACTACCAGCCGACCGCGCAGCCGTCTTTTCGAGGGTCGCTAGCGGCTTCCCAGACATCCTCTCCCAGCCGCCGGATCGCCTGGGCTCCGCCGAACGGCCCAAAGTCGTTGGGGACGATACTGTGCCCGCGCTGCGCCAGGTCTTGTCTGAGTTCCTCAGGATAATCCCGCTCCAGCGCCACGAAGTTCTCAGTGCGGAAATCGAAGCGCGGCGCGGCGAGCGCCTCTTGCAGGCTCAATTCGTGCAAGGCGAGGTTCACCAGCACCTGGACATGCCCCTGCGCCTGGTGGTGGCCGCCCATCACCCCGAAGGCCAGGTGCGGCTTGCCGTGGCGCATCGCGAAGCCGGGGATGATCGTATGGAACGGGCGCTTGCCCGGTTCGATCCGGTTCGGGTGCCCTTCTTTCAGCGTGAAGCAGGCGCCGCGGTTCTGGAGCATCACGCCGCTGCGGCCCGCGACCACGCCGCTCCCGAATCCCATGAAGAGGCTGTTGATCAGCGTGACCAGGTTTCCGTCCCCGTCGGCCGCGCAGAGCAACACCGTGTCCCCGTCCGGGGCGCCGGCGAGGCTCCCGCTGCGCGGGACCGCGCGGCGCTTCTCGATCGTCATCCCCGCGTGCGTGGCGAAGGTCAGGGAGAGCAGTTTCCGCAGCGGCGCGGCGTAGAACTCCGGGTCGGCCACGTGCGCCTCGCGCTCGGCGTACGCCAGCTTGACGGCTTCGAGCGTCGCGTGCGCGAGATCGCCCCAGTTCTTCTTAAGCTCCGCCAGGCCCTGGCTGGCAAGCACGTTCAGCGCGATCAGCGCGGCGATGCCCTGGCCGTTGGGAGGCAGTTCGAACACGTCCAGCCCCTGGAAGTGCGCCGAGACCGGCTCGACCCACGTGGAGCGGTGCGCGGCAAGGTCCTCGGCCGAGAAGTACCCGCCTTCGGCCTCCGCCGCGCGGACGAACTCGGCCGCCGTCTCGCCCTCGTAGTAGGCGTCGCGCCCGCCGGCCGCGATGAACTCGAAGGTTCGCGCCAGGTCGGACTGCTTGAAGACCTGCCCGTAGGCGGGGCTCGCGCCGCCGGGCAGGAAGATCGCGCGCGCCGCGTCGTTCTGCAGCAGCACGTCCACCTTGGCGAAGTGGCCGGCGATGATTTCGCTGAGCGGGAAGCCCTCGCGCGCGTAGTGGATCGCGGGCTCGAAGAGGGCCTTCCAGGGCAGTTTGCCGTCGGCCTGATGGAGCGTCCACCAGCCGTCCACGGTGCCGGGTACGGTGACCGCCTTCCAGCCCCGCTGGGGGATGTACTTGAGGCCCACGCGGGCGAAGTCGCGCCAGGAGAGCTTTTTCGGGCAGCGCCCGGAGCCGTTCAGGCCCTTGAGCTTTGCATCCTTGGCCGACCAGTAGAGCGCGAAGACGTCGCCGCCCAGTCCGGTGCTCATCGGTTCGACCACGCAAAGCGCCGCGGCGGTCGCGAGGGCCGCGTCGATGGCGTTCCCGCCCTTGCGGAGCATGTCCAGCCCCGCCTGCGCGGCGAGGGGCTGCGACGTCGTCACGGCGCCGCGGCGGGCGAGAACGTTGCTGCGCCCGGGCCAGAATCCGGGGCGGGCGGTGCGTGTGGGCATGAAACGACAGTAATCAGTGATCAGTATTCAGTAAACAGGAAACAACTGCGGGGATGGCCGCCTTGGTTGCCTGGGGGTTTGGCCTGCCAGCCGACGCATGCGGACTTTTCTTTCAGGTACTCGAATAGGCGGGAGGTGTGACCAAGCCATGCGCCTTGCGAAGCGCGATTCAATGCCAAATGAGAATTCAGGTCCGCTTAGTAGATAGCTTTGAAATGTCCGCGCCTCAGTCCAGCCAGTCCTTCTCCTTCAACTTCCGCGGCAGATATACGTTGGTGAGGAAGCGGAAATCCTTGTTGGCCAGGGCGTCGAGTTCGTACTTGAGGCCCGAATCCAGCATCTGTTGAATCTCGGTCTGCCAGGCCTTCTTCTTTTCGAACCAGGGGTACTTGCGGATTTCCTTGGCGCGGGAAATGTCCTTGTCGTTGAGCTTGATCCCGACGTTGCGCGGGAGGCCGTACTTCTCGGGGTCGTGGCTGGAAAGGCCGATGAAGCGCGCGTCGGGGATGGCGAGCCGCTGGCTTTCGAAGGCCAGGTTGATCGAGCCCTGCTTGATGACCGAATAGATGTAATACCCCCACGGATCGTTGTCCATCAGCACGTAGACCGGAAGCTTCCACTCGTCGTGGAGCCGCCGCGCCAGGCGGCGCACGCCGCGCGGGGCCTGCCCGTTCCCGGTGAGCAGGATGCAGTTGTGCTTCTTCCAGAACTTGTCCTCGGAGAGCCGGCTGAACTGCGTGTCCTTTTCGACGAGGAGCACGAAGTCGGCGCTGCACTTCTTGATGTCGAGGTAGCCCGGTTCGACGATCGAAGGCACGGTCTTGCCCCCGACGCCTTGCCGCGTGCAGTCCACCGTGTCGCCCGCGTCGATGACGGTGACGGGGCCGATGATGGTGCCCCAGGACTTGGCACGGACGTGAAGTTCCTCGCGCATCAGCGCGAGCGTGACTTCCAGGTCTTCGATGATCGGATCGGATTCGTTCTGGTTGTCGAAAGTGTTCTCGCTCGAGCCATTGATGGTGTGCTTGGTGCGGTAATAGACTTCGCGCAGGCTCGTCGTCACGTCCTCGCGCTGAAGGGCCATCAGCGCGTCGGCGACGAGCATGGTCTGCATGAACTTTTTGGCCATGCCCAGGTTGAAAAACTGCCGGGCGGTCCGGTTGTTGCCGAGTTCGATGATGCGCTTTTTCTCGTTGAAGCTGACGTTGGAAAGCGCGCGGACCGGAATGTCGAAGCGTGGGTCCTCGCCCTTGCGGGCCGCGACGACGACCGTGTCGGCCATGCCTTCGATGCGCCCGGTGACTTCCTTGGTGCTGAGCCGCTTCACGATCTTCGCCCTGGCCGCCATGCGCTCGCTCTCCTGGTCGGATTCGTTCGGCTACTTGCCCTTCTTCCCCCGGCCGCCCTTTTTCTTCGGTGAACCGGTATCGAAGAGCGTCGGCTGCTTCACCTTCTTGCTCCCTCCAATCTGCTTGCCGTGGCTGAAGACCGGAATGTCGCCGATCTCCAGCGCCGGCTTGCGAGCCGCGCTTTTCTTCTCCGGCTTGGACTTGGCCGCGCGGCTTCCGCTGGGCTTCTTCTTCTTGGAACTCCGCTCCGTTGCGCCTTCGATAAGTTCCGGGGTTTCCGGCAGAGCTTCTTGCCCTGGCGCAGGGCCGACCGCCGCGGCGCCGGCCGCAAGTTGAGGCAGGTCGCCCTTCAGACCTTCCTCGGTCAACACCACGGTGTGCGCCATTTCATCGTCGGACTTCTTTTTCTTGTTGAGCAGGCGGTCGGTCTCTTCGCCGCCGGTGATCTCCTCGGCGATTTTAGAGAGCTGCTTCTTGAGCCGTTCGGGATCGAGTTTTCCGCCCTTGATGCTGTTGCAGGCGAGGGCCACCTCCTCGATGTAGCGCTGAAAGGTATTCCGGCGGTCGAATTCGCTGCGCGCGTGCTGCCGCTTGCGGATATAGATGCCCAATTTGCGGCCGCATTCCTGCAGCGCGCGCTTGATCTCGGTCAGGATTTCATCGTATTCGGCGATGGCTTCCTTGGCTTCGCTGGTGAACGGCACCCAGACGCTGGCCATGTGCACGAAGATGACCATGGGGCCCTGGGGCAGGGCGCCGCGGGACTGCGAAAGCCCGTAGCCGCGCCAGGCGGTCTTGAGCGTAGCCTTGAAGGAAGCGCAGGCCGATTGCTGGTACAGCAGTGGCACCCGGTTCGCGAACCGGATGACGCGGGCCAGCTCGGTGTCGTCGTCCTCCTGCTCGCCCTCGGCGCGGCCCTTCTCTCCGCCGTTTTCCTCATCTTCCTCGGCGCTCTCCTCGGCGGCTTCCTCGACGACCGGCTGCGAGGTGGCGCCGTCCCCTCGGCCATACGCCAAACCGCATTCGATCATGAAGGGATTGCCGCGGTACACCTTGGGCGGGCGCGTGGCGGCCGTATAGAAGTCGGCTTTGATGGTCTTGACCAGCCCCGCCAGGATTGCCCCTTCGCCGATCGGGGAGAGGCAGTCGGTGGGCGGCGCCATGATCTTCGTGCCCTGGAGCGCCTTGTAGAGCGCTTCGGCGTCCTTGCCCACCACGTCGCGCGGGCGCACGCGCGGGTTGAGCCCCGCCTTCTTGCAGATCTCTTCGGCCGTCTTCGAGCTGACGCGGACGAACTCGCTGGACAGAAACCCGCTGAGCCAGTGGCTCGCGGTATCCTGCATCATCTTCAGGAGCATCCCCAGCTCGATGCCGTAGGGATGAGGCTTGATCTCCCGGGGGGCGACGGGCAGTTCGGCCACGCCGCGCGGGTAGGTGGCCTTGGTCCCGTCCGGCGCGTGGTAGATGACCTCGGCATGCGGATTGGCGATGCTGGTCAGCTCCAGATATTCGTCCACCGAGGCCTTGCCCTTCTGGTACTTGCCCGTCAGTTCGATCGAGACCGACGTGCCGTGCGGCTTCTCCCACTGCACCGTCTTCGTCTCGTGCTCGACCGGCTCGTTCTTCTTGGTGTCGATGCTCACCTCGAAGCAGTGCGCGACCGGGTCCTTCTCGATCTTGCTGACCACTTTCGTCGGCTTGCCGGTGGTAAGCTGCCCGTACATGCCCGCGGCGGAGATCCCGATGCCCTGCTGCCCGCGGCTCATGCGCAGGCGGTGGAACTTCGAACCGTAGAGCAGCTTCGCGAAGACCTTCCCGATGTTCTTTTTGACGATCCCCGGCCCGTTGTCCTCGACGGTGACGATGAAGCGCTCGGCCTGCGCGGGGGAGGGTGGGAGCACTCCGTCGCTGCCGGGCGCGACCTCGATCTTCACCGTGATCGCAGGCAGGATCCCGGCCTCTTCGCACGCATCGAGGCTGTTGTCCACCGCCTCTTTTACGGTCGTCAGCAACGCCTTGCGCGGGTTATCGAAGCCCAGCAGGTGCCGGTTCTTCTGAAAGAACTCCGCGACGGAAATCTCGCGCTGCCGCGCGGACATCTCCTGGGCGGTGGCGTGCCGCGGCGCTTTCTTGGGGGCGGGGCGGGGCTTGGGCATGCGTTGGGATCCGGTCCGGGCGCTGCTGGACATGGCGGTCGAAGTGCCTCCTCCCGCGGCGACCGCCCCGGTCGTCGCCGGTGCGCTCCCGCGTAAGTCCAGTTCGGTGCTGGCGCTGGGTGTGCTCACGCCTGATTCCCTCCGGAGACCGATCGGATGCGACCTTCCATGTATCGTCAAGGCATGGGCTTAGATGAAGCCAAAGCGCCTGAAAATGGCCTCGCGCATGCCTCGCCGAGAAGGGATTCAGCGCCCTCATGTTAGTGGGTTTTCAGGATTTGCAAGACTGGGGCGTTGCTGAACTCAGTTCGCGGACTGTGGAGCGGCGCCGCGTCTCTGTTTGAAGCGCCAGAGCGCGACCATCGCAACGAGGCCCAACCACAACACCCCCAGGACCGTATTTGACGTGGTGAGCGGCCACAAACGCAGGCGTTGGTTGACCTCCGCCACAAGCTCCAGGCTTCCATCCGCTTCCAAGTACCAAAGTTCGATGGAACGGCCCTCCGTCATGGGCTTGGGCAGCGTGAACTCCCGGAAATCCTGGGGCGCTACCTCCGCCTGGATCACCGCGTGACCCGAGACGCTCGCGTAGCCGCGCATCTGCGTCACGCTGCCCTGTGAGCGGATCACGCGCCCAACAACCATGCGCCCCTCCCGTGTAAGGCGCAGGTCGTGCGCATGCAGCGACCAATCCCCGGACACCACGGTGAAGGTGAGGCTTAGAAGGAAACTCGCGCCCAGGAGCAGGAGCAGTCCGGCGCGCCGGGGGCGTTCGGGCGGGGGAGCGGTCTCGCCGGGCATGCGCCGCTCAGTATCCCATCTCGGGATCGACGCGGCTGCGCATCCCGTCGAGGTCCCCTGCCAGGTAGCGGCCCAGGTTATGCAGGAAGGTCTCGAAGCCCAGCGGGCCGCCCTTCGAGCCGTGCGGAGACTCGTGCCCGGTCAGCAGGACTTTGGGGTGCGCGAAGAGGGGGCTCTCGGCCGGCGGCGGCTCCGGATCGGTGACGTCGAGCAAAGCGCCTTTCAGGTGGCCTGCGTCGAGCAGCTTCAGAAGCGCGGCCTCGTCGAGCGGCCCGCCGCGGCTGACGTTGATCACGCTCGCGCCGGGCTTCAGCGCATGAAGGAACGGCTCGTCGATGAACTTCCGCGTGTGCTTCGTCGCGGGCAAGAGGCAGATCAAATGGTCCACGTCGCCGAGGGCCTCGCGGACGGTCGCCAGCGTGCGGACCTCGTCGCAGCCGTCCACGGCCCGGCCGTCGGTGTTCACGCCGCGGACCCGGACGCCCAGCGCGGCGAGTTTGGGAATCAGCACGCGCCCGATCGCCCCGACGCCGAGGACCAGCGCGCGGCTGCCTTCCAGCAGGCTGGCTTGCGAGCCCGCGCGCCAGCGCCGCTCGGCCTGCGCGCGGCGGAAGGCGTCGAAGTCCCGCGCGAAGTAGAGCAGCCCCGCGACGACGTGCTCGGCCATCGCCGGCGCGACCTGCCCGCGCGTGTTGGTGATGAGCACCCCGCGTTCGAGCATCTCCGGGTAAAGCAGGTTCTCTACGCCGGTCCAGCCGGCGTGGATCCACTTCAAGTTCGGGAGCTTGGGCAGTTCGGCGGGCCGCACGTTGCCGTAGACGATCTCGGCCGCCCTGCCGCGCGCGGCCAGCCCGTCGCGTTCCTGGGAGAAATCGAGGAACTCCACGCCAGGGTACGCCGCGTGGACGGCCTCGCGCTGGACGTCGGACATCTTCGAGACAAGGGCGATGACGGGCATGGAGGAAGTGTAACGCCAAGGAGTGCTGCTTGCAGGTACGGCGAAGGCCTTACGCGCGCTCCTCCGGCAGACCCCGATTGCGCGCCAGGTCGTGCTTGTAGCGCCGGTAATCCAGCGCGCAGGCCAGCGCCAGGCAGCCCAGCATGACCAGCAGCCCGACCCGCGTTGTCGTCAGCGGCCAGCGCCCCAGTCGCCATTCGACGAGTTCCACCGCGTCCGCGTCTTCTTCGCCGGGCAGGCAGTACATCTCGACCTCCGTGTCCGGCGGATACTGCTTCGCGACCTTGCAGGTCAGCGGACGCGCGGGTTCCATCTCGACCAGCACTTCGGACCAGCCGTAGGAGATCCCGCGGTTGGAACTCGCGCCCGCGTCCAGCACCTTCCCGGCGCGAACAAGGCCGGCCGCCTTCAGCCGCAGATCGCGCGCGTGCTGCCGGTTCTCGTCTCGCAAAGCCATGTAAAAGAGGAAGCCCAGGCCCGCGACGGTCAGGAACAGGAAGCCGATGCTCAGCCCGTCGCGCAGGGTCAGGCGGCGGGTGGGCTGGGGCGGGGCGTTCACGAGGGTATTATAGCGCCTCGCCCGAATCTAATAGTCGGGTCCGGAAGGACGTCTATACCGCCATAAGGAGATCTACGCCGATGATGAAGCTCAGAGCATTGGCTTGCTGCGTGGGGATGCTGTGGCTCGGTATCGCCATCTCCGCGCACGCCGCCGCGCCGCGCAAAGCGCAAGCCGACCCCAAGAAAATCGCCTTCACCGCGCAGGACACCTGCACGGAGACGGGCATGGCCGTCACCTACGTCGTCAAGGCGCGCGAGAACTGGGCGTACGTCGAGGCCTCGGTCGCCTACGGCGCTGGCGCGACGCCGGCGAAGACTCGCTACTTCATCATGAACTTCGAGTCCGGGAGCCTGAAGGAATTGTACCCCGACCGGAAGCTCTACGCGAACCGGCTCGTGGCCGGGCTACGGGCGACGCCGCTCTTCGCGCTCGTCCGCATGCTCCCCCAGGTGGCCGACCTGGAGAAGTTCAAGAAGGAGACGCCGATTCACGGCACGTTGGCCCCGTCCGACAAGCTGAATACCGAGCTTACCGCCGTCGAGCGCTCCGCGGCCTTCAGCGACTCCGTCTTCGCGGTCCCGGAGGGCTTTAAGGGCCTGGACGAGAACGCGCGCCAGCCCGGCAGCGTCGTCAGCGCCGGCCCGTTGACGATCCTGGGCGGGCCTTGACTTTCCCCGCGTGCGGTGGTTTATTGACGCCCTGCCGGGGCGTTGGGGCCCCGCTTGGGGAAAACGTCCATGCGCCGGACTGGGAGGCCATCGCCGATTACCACGGCCCAGGGTTAGCCCTCGGGCCGTTCCGCTCTGACCTGGCTTGATTGCAGCGCGCGTAGAGCTTACGGAACCACGAGGGTAACGCCTCGTGGTTTTTTGTTTGTTTCGGATTCCGGTTCCCCGGAAGGATCGCCATGCCCGTCTTCGAACCCGTCGATACGTCGCTGAAGTTCCCGGAAGCCGAGGCGAAGATCGCGGCGCTCTGGAAGGACCAGGACGTCTTTCAGCAGTCGCTGAAGCTCCGCGAGGGCCGCCCCACGTGGGTCTTCTATGAAGGCCCGCCCACCGCCAACGGCCGCCCGCACCCCGGCCACGTGCTCACCCGCGTCGTGAAGGACCTCTTTCCCCGCTACAAGACCATGCGCGGCTTCCGCGTGCCCCGCAAGGCCGGCTGGGACACCCACGGGCTGCCCGTCGAGATCGAGGTCGAGAAGGAACTGGGGCTCAGCGGCAAGGGCGACATCGAGAAGTACGGCGTCATCCCCTTCGTCCGCAAGTGCATGGAGTCCGTCTTCAAGTACACGGCCGATTGGGAGAACCTCACCGAGAAGATCGGCTTCTGGATCGACCTCAAGGACGCCTACGTCACCTACCACCAGAGCTATGTCGAGAGCGTCTGGTGGTCGCTGAAGAAACTCTTCGAGAAGGACCTGCTCTACAAGGGCCACAAGGTCCTGCCCTGCTGCCCGCGTTGCCAGACGGCGCTCTCCAGCCATGAGGTCGGCCTGGGCTACAAGGACGTCGAGGACCCCTCGGTCTTCGTCACCTTCCGCGCCGAGGACTGGGAGGCCTCGAAGACGAGCTTCCTCGCCTGGACGACGACGCCCTGGACGCTCCCCAGCAACGCGGGGCTCGCGGTGAAGGCCGACACCGAGTATGCGCACGTCAAGGTCGGCGACGAGACGCTGATCATGGCCGCCGCGCTGGTCGAACCGGTCATGGGCAAGCTGAAGCACGAGGTCGTCAAGTCCGAGCCCGGCAGCGCGCTCGTCGGCCGGCGTTACCTGCCGCTCTTCGACTGGTGGAAAGGCGCGCCGGGCGAGCGCGAGAAGGCCTGGAAGGTCTGCGCCGCCGAGTTCGTCACGCTCGACACCGGCGCCGGGATCGTCCACATCGCGCCGGCTTACGGAGCCGACGACTATGCGCTGGGACAGCGCGAAGGGCTGCCGGTCATCCATCTCGTCGGGCCCGACGGGCGTCTGAAGCCCGACTGCGGCGCTTTCGCCGGCGCATACTTCAAGGACGCCGACAAGGACCTGATCAAGGACCTGCGCGACCGCGGGCTGCTCCTCAAACGCGAGAACTACAAGCACCCCTACCCGCACTGCTGGCGCTGCGACGCCGCGCTGATCCTGTACGCGCGCGAGGGCTGGTTCATCCGCACCACCCGCGAGATCGGCCGCGTCATCGAGAACAACAAGAAGATCCAGTGGCTGCCCGAGCACATCCGCGACGGGCGCTTCGGGAACTTCCTCGAGACCAACATCGACTGGGCGCTCAGCCGCGAGCGCTACTGGGGCACCCCGCTGCCGATCTGGGTCAGCGAGGACGGCGCGCACATGGAGGCCGTCGAGAGCCTGAAGGACCTCGCCGGCAAGCCCGGCGTCGAGGGGCTCGACGCCTTCGAGAAGGCCCAGGCCGCGGACCCGGGGCTTAACACCCACCTGCGCGTCCACAAGCCCTGGATCGACGCGGTGACGTATCTGGCGCCCGACGGCAAGCAGCGCATGAAGCGCACGCCGGAGGTGATCGACTGCTGGTACGACAGCGGCGCGATGCCCTTCGCGCAATGGGGTTATCCTCACGCCCAGGGCTCGCTGGACCAATTCACGCAGGCCTTCCCCGCGGACTTCATCAGCGAGGCCATCGACCAGACCCGCGGCTGGTTCTACTCGCTGCTCGCCGAATCGACGCTCCTCTTCGACAGCGCGCCGCCCCCGCATCCGTTCAAAACCTGCGTGGTGCTGGGCCACGTCTGCGACGAGAAGGGCGAGAAGATGTCCAAGTCGAAGGGCAACTACATCGACCCCTTCGGGATTCTCGCCGAAGAAGGCGCCGACGCGCTGCGCTGGTTCTTCTACTCCTCGAACCATCCGTGGACCTCCAGCCGTTTCAGCCGCGGCAACGTTCGCGAAGCGCAGAAGGAGTTCCTGCTCAAGCTGCGCAACGTCTACTCCTTCTTCGTGATCTACGCGAACATCGACGGCTTCGATCCATCCGGCGGGCGCGGGCCGGACTTCCAGCGCTACCGCCGCGGCGGACGCCCGCTCCCCGAGCGCGGCCAGCTCGACCGCTGGATCCTCAGCGAACTGCACCAGACCACCAGCGGCGTCCGGCAGCGGCTCGACGACTACGACATCTACGGCTCCGCGCAGCAGCTCAACGCCTTCTGCGAGAGCCTCAGCAACTGGTACCTGCAGCGCTCCCGCGAGCGTTTCTGGCGGCCGTGGCGCGGCGAGGATCGGTTGCACGACGACGACAAGGACAAACTCGACGCCTACTGGACGCTCTTCGAGTGCCTCGTCAATTTCGCCAAGCTGATCGCGCCGTTCGTGCCCTTCACCGCGGACGAACTCTGGCAGAACCTCGTGCGGCGCCCGCTGGGCAACGCCGGCGCCCCGGTTCCCAAGCCCAGCGACTCCGGCGCGACGGTCGTGAACCTCGACAAGTTCGCGAGGGTGCCCGAGAGCGTGCACCTGGCCGACTACCCCACCGCCGACCCGCAGGCCGTGGACTGCGCGCTGGGCGAGGAGATGGCGCTGGTCCGCGAGATCGTCAGCCTCGGCCGCAACGTCCGCGCCGCGCAGAAGCTGAAGGTGCGCCTGCCGCTCGCCAAGGTCGTCCTGGTCCTCGCCGACGCCGAGAAGACCGACATCGTCCGCGGCCACGAGGAAGTGCTTAGGGAAGCGCTGAACGTCAAGCAGGTCGAGTTCGCGCGCATGGCCGAACAGTACGTCAGCTATAAGGTCCAGCCGAACTTCAAGCTGATCGGCGCGAAGTACCGCGACCTGGTGCCCAAGATCAAGCAGGCGCTTAAGGATGCCAACGCCTCGCACCTGAAGGGCAAGTTCGACAGCGACGGTTGCTGTGTGCTCCGCGTCGACCAGAAGGACGTCCTGCTCAATCAGGAAGAGGTCGAGATCACGATCCAGGCCAAGGAAGGCTACGCCGCCGCGGGAGGCCGCGGCGCCGTGGTGGTCCTCGATACGCACCTCACGCCCGAACTGGAAGCCGAGGGCTTCGCGCGCGAACTCGTCAACCGCATCCAGAATGCGCGCAAGGATCTCGACCTCAAGTACGAGCAGCGCATCAACCTCGCCGTGAAGGGCTCGCCGCGCATGGAAGAGGTCGCGCGCGCCTTCGGCGAGTACATCCGCCGCGAGACGCTCGCCACGGAACTGCGCGTGGGCGAGATGCCGGAAGGTTGGCGGACCTTCGACGTGGACGCGGAGAAGGAAATCGGCACGCTGGGGCTGCTGGCGGAGTAGGGGATTCAGGCGGCCCTGGTCGCCTTGCGGCCTACGGCGCGCCCCACGTCGCGACGTGTGGCCCCTAATGCCAGCAAGGCGCGTACGAGCAGGTCGATGGATACGTTGAAATCGGCTGCTTCCATCTTGGCGACTCGGGACTGGCTCGATCCGATTCGGTGCGCCAGATCCTGTTGGCTCAGTTTCATTGCGGCGCGTCGCTGTCGTAGGCTGCGAGACAAGGCAAACTTCATTTCAAGGAGTGTCGCTTCTTCGCGACTCAAGCCCAGAAAGTCCCGAGTAGATCCTACGCTCCAGCCGGCGCGCCGAAGTCGAGCTTTTTTCTTATTGTTCATGATTCAGCCCCTGGACAACCCATCTAGGTTTTTCAGCCTTGAGATGCACCGCTTCAGCACCTCCTTGGGCAGTTTTTGCGTCTTTTTCGCAAAGACCTCCACGATCACGATTGCGTCCTCATCGACACGATAAAGGATGCGCCAATTCCGGGCCTCGTCCCGAATGCGAAGTTCATGGCAGCGTGGTCCGATCGAGGGCAGGGGTCTTGAGTGCGGCATTCCGAGATGCTCGCCATCTTGCAGCCGGCGCAACAGCATGCCCGCTTCCAATCGAGCCCTACGCGAAAATGGCGGCGTCTTGACCTGGCCCTCAAGCCAAAGTAAAGGCTTCTCGCGCCCGTTCATTCGATGGGTATATGTCATTTATGACATATGTGCAAGAGGCATCGAAGGATTTTCCCGTTGGCGACCGCAATCCCCGTTCGTTTCTCGATTGCGTTGGTTCTCGGCACATGGAGAATGGTGTCATTCATGCCAAACCTTCAGAGACGTATAAGGTGCCTTCAGATGTCTGAATCGCAACGAAGTCCGAAGCCGGCTATTGCCTGCACGTGCCGCCGCTCGAGTGCCTCGCGGTCGTGGTCGCCGAGGTCGTATAGCATCCCGCAGTCGGATGGGAATGGATGACGGGCATGCGCATCCCCATCGTCATGTGCCACGGCGTCAGCGCGAAGCTGACGCCCGAGCGGCTGGAGCGGTACTTCGGCATCGCCGCGGATCTCGGCTTCGAGTCCATCGGCTACGAGCGGCTCGCCGCGTGGCGCGCGGGCGGGGGCGCGCTGCCGCCCAAGCCGATCTTCTTCGACTTCGACCATCCCGTCCGCTCGCTCCATACCCACCTCCTGCCGCTGATGAAGCGCTTCGGCTTTAAGGGCAATCTCTTTGTCAACACGCTGCCCATGGAGAAGCTCTACGCCAACGGCGGCCACCGCGCGCCGGATCGCGAATGGATGACCTGGGAGGAACTCGGCGAACTGAAGGCCGCGGAGTGGGGTATCGGCGCGCATACGCACACGCATCCAAACCTCTCCATACTCAGTCGCGAGGACCCCACCGGCGAAAGGCTGCGCTGGGAGTTCGAAACCAACGACGCCATCCTGAAGCAGGAACTCGGCGTGCAGCCCAAGGATTTCGCCTTCACGGGGACTTCCTGGAGTCGCGCCGCCGAGGACGAGGTCCGCAAGCGTTACCGCTTCGGGCGGCTCTGGATTATCGGCGCGACCTACGAGGCCGACGGCGGCTCGATTCGGTACGCCGATCTGGCCGGCGTGCCGGGACCTGACGAGCCCGACGGCGGCCCGCCGCTCGCCGCGCGTTACATCACGAAGGCTCTCGACGCATACCGCCTGCCTTCGATGGAACTGGAAAAACTGATCTTCGAATACGAAGCCTACAGAAGATATTTGGAAGGCGCATCATAAGCACCCGTTCACGGATAAGTCCGCGTCTTGCACTTACGCCGCCGCACACCGCCTTTGCTCATTTCCTCAGCTCTCGGAACTCGGAACTCGGAACTCTTGACTACTCCTCCGACACGTACACGTCCACCTGCTGGCCCACGTAAAGCCCCTGGGCGGGCGCGGTGAGCTTGTAGATCGCCTGCAGGACGCGCGTATCGACCAACTCGGTCTGGCTGTTGGTGAGCGCCTTCTTCGGCACCACGAACGGCTCGGTGCGGACGAATGCCAGTTCGAGCGGCTCGCGGCGCGCGCCCTTCAGGAAGGCGGTCGCCGGCGCGCCGGGCTTGAAGCGCGGCAGGTCGTACTCGTCTAAGTCCACGCGAATGTGGAGTTCATCGAGCCGGCCCAGCACGAGGGTGGCGTCTTCGGCGCGCGTGGCCCCGGCGGGTGCGAACTCGCCTTCGCGCAGATTCACGCGCAGGACGGTGGCTTCCAGCGGCGCGCGGACGGTGCGCCGTTCGATCTCCACCTCGGTCTTCGCCAGTTGGGCGCGCGCCTGGCCGGCGGCGGCTTCGGCTTTGGCCACGTCCGGCGCCCACGCGCCGGCGCGGAAAAGATCCAGGTCGGCCTGCGCCTTGGATGCCAGCGCGCGCAGGCCCTCAAGCTGCTGGATGGATACGCGGACGGCTTCCTTCGAAGACTCGAGCTGCGCCTCGCCGACCTTCACGGCGTAGCGCGCGCGCTCCAGGTCTTCCATGGGCCACGCGCCGCCCGAGACGGCCTGCTCCAGCCGTTCCTGACGCGCTTGGAGATCCTTCAGGCTCCATTCCTTTTCGCCCACGCGCTGGCGCGTCTCGGCCAGCGCGGCCTCAGCCTGCGCCACGTCGGCCCGCGCTTTGCCGAGCGCCGCGGTCAGCAGCGGCTCGTCCTCGGAGCGCCGGTAGGCCGCCACGCGCGCGCGTTCGGCCTCCGCCGAGGCCAGCGCCGCGCGCTGAACCTCGCGGTCCGCTTCCAGCCCGCGCGTGTCGAGCTTGAAGAGCGGGTCGCCCGCCTTCACCGCCTGGCCTTCGGTCACGAAGACCTTCAGCACCAGACCGGCCTCGGGCGCGCCCACGATCACGTTCTCGCTGCGCGGCTCGATCAGGCCCGCCCCCGCGATGCCGCGCGCGTAGGGATTCCGCGCCACCTCGCCGGGCAGTTCCGGGATCGACTTGGCCTCGACGCTGCGCCGGGCATGCGAGATGCCGAAGATCGCGCCGAGCACCGCCAGCGCCACGACTCCCCATTTCCACATGACCTGCTCCTTTCTTCCTTCAGCCCAGCGCCGCGGGCGCGATCGCGCGCACCGAAGCGGACTGCGGGGCGTCCTGCATCGACTCGACGACTCCGTCGCGCATCTGCGCGATCCGGTCGCCGTACTTGAAGATGCGCTGGTCGTGGGTCACCACGATCGTGCAGCGTTCCGATTGCAGCGCGTTCGAGCGCAGGATCTCCATCACCTGCGCGCCGGTCTCGCCGTCCAGCGAAGCCGTCGGCTCGTCGCAGATCAGCAGCTTCGGGTCGCCGACCAGGGCCCGCGCGATCGCCACTCGCTGCTGCTGCCCGCCCGAGAGCTTCCCCGGGCGCTCCGTCAGGCGGTTGCCCAGGCCGACCTTCTCCAGCATCGCGCCGGCGCGGTCGAGCGCCTGCTTCTGCGAGAGCCCGCGGATCAGCAGCGGGATCGCCGCGTTCTCCCGGATCGTCAGCGTCGGGATCAGGTTGAACTGCTGGAAGACGAACCCGACCTGTTCCTTGCGGAAGGCCGTCTTCTCCTCGGCGTTCAGCGCTTCCAGCGCCTGCCCCCACAGCTTCACGCTCCCCGCGTCCGGATCCAGCAGGCCCGCGATAAGCGTCAGCAGCGTCGTCTTGCCGCAGCCCGACGGTCCGACCAGGAGCAGGATTTCGCCGCCTCGCGCATGCAGGTCCACGCCGCGCAGCACCTCGATCCGCGTGCGGCCGGTGCTGAAGCCCTTGCGCAGGCCGGAGACGTCCACGGCCGTCCGCAGCGGGCTGGGCACGATCGTCGTTGTCATCGCGCGTTCCTTTCTCGTCCCCTATCCCTCGGGCAGAGGGCAGGGTGAGGGCTTAGCGGAAGACCACCGCCGGCGGCACCGCCACCACCCGCCGCACGCTGATTCCTCCGGCCAGCAGCACCGTCACCAGCGTGCCCAGGAAGGAGATGGCCAGGAGTTGCGGCGTGAGCAGGAACGCGACCACCGAACGGTCGGTGATGTTGTGCCCGAAGAGCGTCGCCGCGCCCACGCCCAGCCCCCAGCCCAGCACGCCCACCGCCAGCGCCTGGAGCAGGACCATCAGCACCAGGGTGCGGTTCGAGAGCCCCATCGCCTTCAGCGCCGCGAAGTGCCGCGAGTTCTCCATGATGAAGGTGAAGAACGTCTGCCCCGCCACCGCCGCGCCGACGATGAAGCCCAGCAGCACCGTCAGCCCGAAGTTGATCCCGATCCCCGTGTTCTTCAGGTAGAAGAAGACCGTGTCCCAGAAGAAGGTCTCGCGCGTCTTCGCGCCCAGCCCCGTCGCCGCGGCGATCCGCGCGGCCACCTCGCCGTGGTCGTGCCCCGGCTTGACCTTGACCAGCACGAAGGTGAGCCGCTTGCGCGTGCCGGGGCTGTAGGCGAGCGCGCGCTGGTAGGTCGTGTAGACCGTCGGCGTGCTCAGGAAGATGCGCGGGGCGCTCGCCAGGGCCACCACCCGCGCGCGCCGGTCGTTGATCTCGAGCGTCGTCCCGGTCCTGACCTGCTTGTAGATGTCCAGGTTCAGGTGGTCCCAGTAGACCGCGTCCGGTTCGGCGATCGCCTCCGGCCTGCCGTCTTCGAAACGGTCCGCCAGCCCCAGCCGCGCGGCGCGGTCCACCCCGACGATCTGCACGCTTGCGAAGGTGCGGTCCGGCATCTGCGCGGTGCCCATGCCGAAGAAGATCGGCTCGGCCCACTCGACGCCGTCCACGCCCCGCACGCGCTGCACCGCGGTGTCCTCGATCGCGCGCCGCTCGTCGAAGTACCGAGTCGCCCCGTCCATGACCCAGATGTCCGCCTGCGGGACGGACTCCACCTGCGTCGCCGCGCGCCGCATCAGGCCCGTGAAAACCGAGCCCTGCTGCACGATCAGCGTCGTCGAGAAGGCCAGCCCCAGGACCAACGCCAGGTACTTGCCCGTATCGCCGGCCAGCATGCGCAAGGCGATCCGAAACATGCTTCACCGTCCTTCCTGGGCGCGCTCGTACTTCGCGCGCAGGGCCTTCAATCCGGGAATGCTCACCGCCGCGATCGCGTCGGCGAGTTGGTCGGGATCGGGGAGCAGGCCCTTCCGTTCCGGGAAGAGCCGTTCCACCACCGGACGGCAGTAATGGAAGAACAGGATCTGCCCCAGCACGCTGCCCATCGCGAAGCGCAGCGCCTGCTCCGGAAGGCCCGGGCCCAGCAGCGCGTTCAGGATCGCGATCAACTGCTGTTGCTGCGGGCGAACCATCTTCTGGACCACGTCGTCGAGCGCCGGGCTGGGCTCGGCCATCTCACGCGCCATCATCCAGCTCAAGTACGACTCCGGCCCGCCCCCGTAGATCCGCCGGCAGAACGCGCGGATGAACCCCGCCAGCCGCTCCTCGGGCGAGGCGCCTTCCGGCACGCCTCCGCTCGTCGGGTGCCGGTTCAGCATCGCCTGGTAGGTCTGCATCAACACTTCGCTGTAGAGCTTCTCCTTGTCGCCGAAGTGGTAGTTCACGGCCGCCACGTTCGCGTTCGCGCGCTGGCAAATGTCCCGAACCGTGGCCTTCCCGTACCCTTCTTTAGCGAAGATCTCCGTCGCCGCGTCGAGGATGCGCTGCCGGGTGTCGTAACTGGTGGTGGGGGGCGATTGGTGTCCATGGGTACATCCTTTCATTTCAAACATGCGCTTGAATCAATATATTCAATCAGGTGTTTGAAGTCAATGTTTGACTAAAGATTATTGCGTAACACTTTAATTTATAACGGATTGTATTTTAGTGAAAATCGGGGCGACTGGATTTGAACCAGCGACCTCTGCGTCCCGAACGCAGCGCTCTAGCCAAGCTGAGCTACGCCCCGTAAGGACTTACATGAATGGGACTGATGGCGTATACTGTGTGCCGTTCACATCCTCTCTTCACGAAGAACCCAAAACTACAGTGCATCCCGCTGGGCGTCAAGCAGCGGTGGGACTCGGAAGTGCTGAATCCCGCACGGATTGCTTGGGAATACGCTCCCGCATTGCTGGAAACGCGTTCTCCTCTTACACTCACGCGCATGTGGGACGACCTTGAAAAGCGCGGACAGCGCTACCTCGAACTACAGCGCGTCCTCGCCGATTCCGAATCGCCTGGCAAACCGGACTATCCGGCTTGGCTGCGCGAGTACGGGCGCCTCGCCAAACTCGGCGCGCTCTACGAGCCCTTCGCCAAGGCGCAGGCGGACCTTGACGAGGCCAAGGCGCTCCTGGCCGACCCCGCCACCGATGCCGACCTGAAGGAACTCGCCCAGGAGCAGCAGGTCGAGGCCCAGGCGCGGCTCGAGGAGGCGCGCGCGAGGCTTCTCGAGATGATGGATTCCGACGAACTCGACGAAGATTCCGCGCGCAACGTCATCATGGAACTGCACGCCGGCACCGGCGGCGACGAGGCGGCGCTCTTCGTCGCCAACCTCTTCGAGATGTACAAGCGCTTCATCGAGAAGCGCGGCTGGAAGGCGACGGTGCTCAACTTCTCCGACGGCAAGGTCGGGGGCTTCAAGGATATGAGTTTCCGCGTCGAAGGCGAAGGCGCGTTCGGCGAACTGCGCTTCGAAGGCGGCGGGCATCGCGTCCAGCGCGTCCCCGAGACCGAGACGCAGGGGCGCATCCACACCAGCATGGCCCGCGTCGCGATTCTGCCCGAGGTTGAAGCCGTCGAGGTCCACATCGACCCCAAGGACGTCGAGGAGAAGTTCTGCGGCGCCGGCGGGCCGGGCGGGCAGAACGTGAACAAGGTTGCCACGCAGTGCCAGTTGCACCACCTGCCCACCGGGATCATGGTCCACTGCATGGAAACCCGCAGCCAGAAGACCAATAAGGAACGCGCCTGGCAGATTCTCCGCGCCAAGCTCTACGCGCTGGAGAAGGAGCGGATCGACCGCACGCGCTCCGATCAGCGCCTGGGCCAGATCGGTTCGGGAGAGCGCAGCGAACGGGTCCGGACCTACAACTTTCCTGCAGGCGCGCTGCACCGACCACCGGCTCGAAGGCGAGGATAAGAACTGGGCCTTGCAGGGCATCCTTGCCGGCGAGCTGGACGAACTGATCGGCAAGCTGAAGGAAGCGCGCAAGAAGGCCGGACGCGGCCCCGTCCAGGCGGCCTGAGCCCGCCGCGCATGTCCACCCGCTCGTCCGGCGCCGCGCCGCGCATCTGGACCACCCTCGAACTGCTCAAGTGGACCGCCGATTACTTCAAGAAGAAAGGGCTCGAATCGCCGCGGCTCCAGGCCGAACTCCTGCTGGCCGAAGTCCTGGGCTGCGACCGCGTGCGCCTTTACGTGGACTTCGAGAAGCCCGTCCCCGCGCCGCAGCTCGAGCGTTACCGCGAGTTCGTTCGGCGCCGCGGGGAGGCCCGCGAGCCGCTTCAGTACATCGTGGGGCATGCGCCCTTCCTGGCGCTGAAGCTGAAGGTTACCCCCGCCGTCCTGATTCCGCGCCCCGAGACCGAAGAACTCGCCGCCTGGGCCGTCGAGAAGCTGAAGGCGGTCCCGGGCGAGGCGCCGCGCCTGCTCGATCTTGGCGCCGGCAGTGGGTGCCTGGCGCTGGCCGCCGCGCACGGCGAACCCCGCGCAAGCGTCCTGGCCACCGACGCCAGCGCCGCGGCGCTGGAGGTCGCCCGAGAGAACGCCGCCGCGCTGGGCCTGGCCGGGCGGGTGGCCTTCGCAGAGGGCGACCTCTTCGCGGCCGTGCCCGGCGACTGGCGCGGGCAGGTGGACGTGCTGGTCTCCAACCCGCCGTACATCGACGAGGGCCTGCGCGAGACCCTCGCGCCGGAGGTTCGTGAACACGAGCCCGCCGCGGCGCTATTCGCGGCGAACCGGGGCTTGGCGGTGCTGGAGCGTATCGTTGCTGAGGCGGCCGCGTACGTGAAGGGCGGGGGAAGCATGGGGCTGGAGTGTTCGCCCGAGCAGGCCGGCGCGCTGGTGCGCCTCTTGGAGGCGCGGGGCGAGTTTGAAGCGCCGCGAAGCGTTCCCGATCTGAGCGGCAAACCGCGATTCGTGCACGCCGTCCGCCGCGCGGTGTAGTCGATCTCGGTATGCTTTTGCGAATCTTTTGCGGGCCTTGGGAAAAGAGCGGAGCGCGGGCGGACCGCCGAGGTGAGGACAAGTCGGGACGACTCCTCCGCGGACTAGGCCGCAGCGAGCGTGGTGAACCGTCCGTTGCCCTTCGCCGCGCACCGTTTACCGTGTACCGTTCACCCGTAGTCGGCGAGGCGTCTTGATGAGTCGTTTTCCCGGAATTGGCGCGTTGGTTCTGGCGCTCTGCGCATCGGTCGGCGCGGGCGCCGACGAAGCTTACCGAGTGGGCGGCGAGAAGCTGGTGGGGACCGCCTCGGGCGACGGCGCGAATATCCAGATCGGCGAGGGCCGTCTCGCGTTGGGCGAATTGCTGGTGCTTTCCTTCGGCGCCTCCCAGCCGCCCGCCCGGCTGGCCAGCGGAGTCTTCCTCCGCGACGGTTCGCTCCTGGTCGGCGAGTTGGAATCCCTGGTCGGAGACAAGTGCGCCGTCGCGGCGACGTCTTTGGGGCGTACGCTCGAACTGCCAGGCGCCCAGGTTGCCGGCGCGTTCTTTCCCTTACCCGCCTCGATGCCGGAGAATTTTCAGGCGCTGGGGAACTACGCGAGGCTCATTGCGGCCCTGCGCGAACCCGGCGCGCCAGGAGACGGCGGCGATCCCGCGCTCAGCCCCGGCCGGCGCAACCGCGTCACCTACCGCAACATGGAGCGCCTCGACGGCGTCCTGCAGCGCTTAAAGACCAACGCCTTCATCGCGCTGGCAGGCGGCGCCTCGGCCACGCCCGACCGCGAGGTCCTGCGCGTGGTGGAGTTCAAGCTCCCGGCGGAGCCCTCGCCGCCGCCCAAGGGCGGCCTGGAAGTCGTCGTGCGCATGAAAGCCGGCGACGTGCTTCGCGGGCGGCTCGTGAAGCTCGATGCGAAGGAACTGACGCTGGCCACCTCGTTCGCCGGAAATCTCGCCCTGCCGCGCCAGACCCTCGCCGTGCTCTATCTCGTCGGCGGGCCCGAGGCCGGCCTGGTCTGGCTCTCCGCGCTGAAGCCTGCTTCCGACGAGCATACGCCGACCTTCGACGCGAAATTCCCGACGCAACTCAACCTTTCCTGCGACGGCCGGATGCTCCGCATGAGCGGCCTGGTCTGCGACCGCGGGCTGGGCGTGCATGCCCGTTCGCGCGTGACCTTCGCCGTGGACGGCCGGCCGGGCTTGCGCTTCACCGCCTTGGTCGGGATCGACGACGAGACGCAGGGGCGCGGCGAGGCCGAGGCGCGCGTGCTGGTGGATGGGCGGGTGGCCTGGCAGTCCGGGCCGCTCACGCCTGGCAAAGGAGCGGTGCCCGTTCTGGTCGATCTTGCCCAAGCCAAGGCGCTTACCCTGGAAGCCGACTTCGGGCCCGATGGCGACGACAGCGGCGATCACGTGGACTGGGGCTGGGCGGCGCTTGTGGGCAAGTAGCGCGGCGATGTCCCGCAAAGGATGAAACCATGCTCGTTCGCGTCCTGGCTCTTTGTCTCGCCTGTGCCGGATTCGTGCGCGCGTCCGAAGAAGACCCCGATCCCCCGGAGTTCCCCGCGCCTCCCGCCAGCGCGCCCGAGGCGCCGGCCAACCTTCCCAAATCCGGCTTCTACGACTTGCTCCAGCATGGCGCGGTTCCCGGCCAGGACTGCACGGAGGCCCTGCAGAAGGCCTTCGATACGATGCCCCAGCATCAGCTCCCGATCCTCCTTCCGCCAGGGAACCTGCTTATTTCCAAGACGGTCGCGACGCCCTTCGTCGGCGGCGGGATGCTCATCGGCTGCGGGCGCTCCGAGCGGACCCGCCCCGACCATCCCCTCCACGGCGGCGTCTCGGCGCTGGTCTGGACGGGCGAGGCCGGCGGGACGGTGCTCAAAATCCAGGGCGCCGACCTCGAAGTCCGCGACCTCGCCGTCTATGGCCGCGTCGATGCGGTAACGCCCACGCGAGCCGGCATCGGGATACTCGTCACCAAGCCCGACCTGAAGGGGCTCGGTAGCGGCAAACACCAGTTCTCCTCCCTCCAGATCCAAGATTGCGACGTGGGGTTCCAGGTCGGCGAACGCTCCGTGCAGTCCAATTGCGACAACCTGGTCTTCGGCTTCCTCCGCATCACCGGCTGTACGACGGGCATCCGCGTCGTCAACTTGCAGGGGATGGGCTTCAAGTTCGACTACCTGCACACGCGCTACGTGGACGAAGGCATCGACTTCATGGGCGGGGGCAACCTCTGGGTCGATTCCTGGAAGATCATCAGCGGGAAGGTCGGCCTGCGCCTCCGCGACGTGCCCAAGGCGATCGGGTCCAACAACGCCAGCTACACCATCAACATGGTCAAGATCGACGACAACGGCGGGAAGTTCAAGATGGTCCAGATGGACGGCGCCAAGCCGGCCAAGATCACGCTCAACGAGGGCCATATCGCCTACGACGAGTACAGCGGCGCGCCGTTCATCGAAATGAAGGGCGCTTCCTCGCTCACCATGCGCGACTGGTACAACCTCCAGCGCGGCATGATCCACGCCAAGTTCGAGAAGGACGCCAAGCCCAACATCCTCGTCGAGCGCAGCCGGCTCTCCGGAGGCATCAAATCCGCCGCGGACCTGCTCGAGGGCGAGGGCTACCTCAAACTCCGCGACTGCTTCGAAGGCAAGAGCGTCAAGCCCATGCCGGACGAGGCCATCGAGAAGTAGCCCGCGCGGCCGCGGAGCCTGAGCCATGCCCAGACCGCCGAACGTCCTCGTGCTCATGTCCGACCAGCACCGCGCGGAGATCGCCGGCTGCTACGGGCATCCGCTGGTCCGCACCCCGCACCTCGACGCGCTGGCCGGGCGCGGGACGCTCTTCGAGAACGCTTTCTGCGCCGCGCCGCTCTGCGGGCCTTCGCGCGCCGCGGCCATCACGGGAACCTATCCGCATACGTGCGGTCTCGTCACGCACCCCAACGGCCGGCACCGCCTGAAAAAACAGTACACGCCCGAGTGGAACCCCGCCGTGCGCAGCCTGGTGGGCGAATTCCGCGCGCGCGGCTACCGCACGCATGCCTGCGGCTACCTCGGCGTCATGGGCGCGCTCCCGGACGGCGCGAGGACCGACGCGGAGTTCCTGGGCTTCGAGAGCGCCGGCGCGGTGGACTACGCGGCCCTCGCGGGCAAGGAGATCGCGCGCCGCTACAACCTCGCCGACATCCAGGGCGAGATGTGGGAACCCGGCTATTTCAACGTCGCCGGCAAGCCCTGGCCCTACGAAGAAGACAAGCTCTGGGACAGCCTCATCGCCGAGGACGCCGCGAACTACATCCGCAATCGCGACCCCGCGAAGCCGTTTTACCTCTACGCCGGCTTCCGCGCGGTCCATCCGCCGTGGTGCGCGCCCTCGCGCTTCCACGAGCTGTACGACCCGGCTAGGCTCGACCCGCTGCCCGACTACAAGGTCCGCCACACCGGCAAGCCGCGCCGCATCCAGGAACGCTTCGATTACTTCGACATCCGGCATTACCCCGAGGACATGGTGCGCCGCTCGATCGCGGCTTACTACGGCTTCGTGAGCTACCTCGACGACTGCATCGGGCGCGTGCTGCGGGCGCTCGAGGAAGCCGGACTGCGCGACGAAACGCTGATCGTATACACCGCCGACCATGGCGAGAACCTCTACCGCCACGGGCTCTGCGAAAAACACAGCTTCTTCGACGGCGCGGTGCGCATCCCGCTGCTCCTGAGCGGCCCCGGCATCCCGGCCGGCGCGCGGCGCGAAGGGCTCGCCAGCAACATCGACCTCCTGCCCACGCTCCTGGCGGCCTCGGGCGGCGAAGTCCCCGGCTTCGTCGAGGGCGTCGACCTGCGCCCGCTTGCCGCTGAGGGCCGCGAGGTCCGCGAGCGCGTCTTCGCCGAGTACTATCACACCACCGAGCCCTGCCGCATGGTCCGCGACCGGCGCTGGAAGTACATCCACACCGTGGACGACGTGAACGAGCTGTACGACCTGCAAAACGATCCCCTGGAGACGCTCAACCTCGCCTGGTATCCGCAGTATGCCGAGCGCGTCGCGGCCATGGACCGCCTCGTCCTGGCCGACTGGGAGGTCCCCGACCTGCCGCCGTGGGCCGGCTGGACCGACCTGAACGAACGCAAGCAGCGCCAGCGCCTGGCCGGCCTTCCGATCCCCGACACCCGCCCGCCGCTGCCCGCCTGGGCCGCCGAGTATCGCGGCGGCTGAACTTCACGCTTTCTTTATCCCTTCTCGCGCGCCTCCGCCTTGACGCGCGAAGCCGCTCGACTATATTCGCTTGGATGAATGTAGCTGCCCGCCCCGTGGCGCGCGCCGACCGGCTCTTCCGGGCCTTCTCCGACCGCACGCGCCTGCGCCTGCTGGCGCTCCTGGCGCGCGGCGAGCGCTGCGTCTGCGACCTCGTGGAAGTGGTGCGCCTCCCGCAGCCGACCGTCTCGCGGCATCTCGCCTACCTGCGCAAGGCCGGCCTCGTCCGCGCGCGCAAGGACGGCCTCTGGATCTACTACCGCCTGGCTCCGGCCAAGAGCGCCTTCCACGCCAAGCTGCTGGAGTGCCTGGGCTGCTGCTTCAAAGAGGTCCCCGAGTTCAAGCGCGACGCGAAGCGGCTGGGCCGTTGCGCGCCGAACTCGGCCTGCTGTGCGTAAAAATTTTTGGCAAAGTACATTCGCTCAGGCGAATGGAGGGGAGTCTGAGGCCATGCAAAAGAATCCCGTGCTCCTCTTTCTCTGCACCGGCAATGCGGCGCGCAGCCAGATGGCCGAAGCCCTGATGCGCCACCACGCCGGCGACCGCTACGACGTCCATAGCGCGGGCACCAAGCCCAAGGGCGTCCACCCGCTCACCCTGGAGGCGCTGAAGGACAAGGACATTGAGACGAAGGGCCTGCGCTCGAAGCACCTCGACGAATACCTCGGGCATCTGCCCGTCCATACGCTCATCGTCGTCTGTTCCAGCGCGGACCAGGAGTGCCCCGTCGCGTGGCCCAACCTCCAGCGCCGGCTCTTCTGGCCCTTCGAGGACCCCGCGGCCGCGGAGGGCTCGGACACCGCCAAGTTGGCCAAGTTCCGTGAGGTCCGCGACCAGATCGAAGCCAAGATCGTCGACTGGCTCAAAGAGGACACGCTTTGAGGCGCAAGCTGGCCGCGGAAGCCATCGGGACTTTCGCGCTCGTCTTCGCCGGCGCCGGCGCGATGGTGGTCGACGACGTAACCGGCGGGCGGGTCACGCACGTCGGCGTCGCCCTAACCTTCGGCCTCGTCGTGATGGCGATGATCTACGCGCTGGGCCGGATTTCGGGCGCGCACCTGAATCCGGCGGTGACGCTGGGCTTCTGCGCGGCGCGCCGCGCGCCGTGGACGCTCCTGCCAGGGTACGTCTCGGCCCAAGTCGGCGGAGCGCTCGCGGCGAGCCTGCTCCTGCGCGCCACCTTTCCGGTACACGCCACGCTCGGCGCGACAATTCCCATCGGCTCGGACGCGCAATCGTTCCTGCTGGAAGTCGTGCTCACCGCGCTCCTGATGTTCACGATCCTCTGCGTCTCCACGGGCAGCCGGGAGACCGGCGCGATGGCCGGGATCGCCGTGGGCGGGGTGGTGGGGCTGGAGGCGCTCTTCGCCGGCCCGATCTGCGGCGCCTCGATGAACCCGGCCCGTTCGCTCGCCCCTGCGCTGGTCTCGGGGCATCTCGAGAGCCTCTGGCTCTACCTCGCCGCCCCCGCGCTGGGCGCGCTGCTTGCCGTGCCGGGTTGGCGGCTGGTGGGTTCGACGGAGAACGAAAGCGCGGACGAACCGCTCAACGTCCCGCTGGCCGAGCGCTGAACCTCGAGCGCGGCGCGCTCGGCCTTCCGAGGTCCGACCTTTACGAATTCTTCTCCGCGCGGATAATCCGTCCCGCATCCCTGCGCTTCCCGGTTCGCGACGGTTCGCGGCGTCCGCGTGTGCGCCGGTGACGGGTCGTCTTCATGCTCTTCAACTCCTTCACCTTCTGGATCTTCTTCGCCGCGGTCTTCGCCGCCTACGCCGTGCTCGCGCACCGCTGGCAGAACCGCTTGCTGCTCGCCGCCAGCTACGTCTTCTACGGCTGGTGGGACTGGCGCTTCCTCTCGCTGATGGCCTTCAGCACGCTGGTCGATTACGTCGCGGGCCTGCGCATCGCCCAATCCGACGAACCGCGCCGCCGGCGAAATTGGCTCCTGTTGAGCGTCGTCACGAACCTGGGCCTGCTCGGCTTCTTCAAGTACTGCGGCTTCTTCGTGCGCTCCGCCGCCGATGCGCTCACGGCCCTGGGGCTTGAACCCAACCTGCCTGCGTTGAGTATCGTCTTGCCAGTCGGGATCAGCTTTTATACCTTTCAGACGCTGAGCTATTCGATCGACATCTACCGCCGGGAACTCGAGCCTTCACGCGACCTGCTCGACTTTGCCCTCTTCGTCAGCTTTTTCCCGCAGCTCGTGGCCGGGCCCATCGAGCGCGCCCGGAACCTGCTTCCCCAGATCCAGCAGCCGCGCCGGATGACCTGGGACGGCTGGTGCGAGGGCGCCACGCTCTGCGCGATCGGGCTCTTCAAGAAAGTCGCCGTCGCGGACCTCGTCGCGCCGATGGTCGCGCGCGCCTTCGCCGCGCCCGAGGCCTGCACGGGCACGACGCTGCTCGTGGGCCTGTACGCCTTCAGCCTCCAGATTTACGCGGATTTTTCCGGCTACAGCGACATGGCGCGCGGGCTGGCGCGGATCATGGGCTTCAACCTGATGGAGAACTTCCAGCAGCCCTATTTTTCGGCGAGCATCACCGAGTTCTGGCGGCGCTGGCACATCAGCCTCTCGACGTGGCTGCGCGATTACCTCTATATCCCGCTGGGCGGCAATCGCGGCGACCCGGCCGCCGCGTACCGCAACCTTCTCGTCACCATGACGCTGGGCGGGCTCTGGCACGGCGCGAACTGGACCTTCGTCGTCTGGGGCGTCCTCCACGGGCTCTACCTCGCCGTCCACAAGCGCATCCTCGGCGGCGCGCGCCCGCTCGACGTGCCCGCCAAGGACACGCCCGCGCGCTTCGCCGTGTACCTGGTCAAGCTGTTGGCGACCTTTCATCTGGTCGCCCTGACCTGGATCTTCTTCCGCGCTCAGGATTTCTCGCAGGCCTTCGCGTACCTCGGCGGGATCCTCTCCTGGAGTCCCGGCGCGGCGGAAGGACCGATCCGCTTCGACGCCGACGAGATCCATCTCATGCTGGCGGCCGTACTCTCGCTGCTGGCCCTTGTGGACATCCCCCAGTATTGGAAGCGCAGCCACACGGCGCTGCTGCGCTGGTCGTACCTGCCGCGGGTCGTCTCCTTGACCGTGCTGCTGATCTGGCTGATCCTGTCGCGAAGAGAGGCCAATGCCCCATTCATCTATTTTCAGTTTTGAAGCCTTCCGCGGTTTCGGCTTCCGCTTCCCGGCGACCTTGCTGGGGGTGGCGGCGCTTATCTTTGGCCTGGAACTCGGGCTCCGGCTGACGCCCGACGCCTGGCTCTACGCCTCCTCGCGCAGTCGCCTGGGCGTCTTCAGTTTCTTCGAGCGCGAAGTCATCCCGCGTTTCCCGGATCCCCGGATCCTGGTGCTGGGCTCCTCGCGCGCCGAAGACGCCGTCGTCCCGAAGCAACTCGACGAGGCGCTGGGCCTGCCGGATTTCAGCGCCGAGAACCTCGGCATCCAGGCCGGAGACGTCCACGACGCGCTCGTCTTCTACCGGCGGCATCGGAACGCCCTGGGCCGGGCTAGGCTGGTCATCCTGTGCACGGACGAATGGCATTTCAGCTCGGGCGCGGGCCTGGGCTGGCGTTATCGGCTGCATGCGCCCATCTCCGAGCGCTGGGCGCTGGGGCGGCCGGGCGCCGAGCCGGAGTGGGCGCGCCCAGAGCAACTGGACGAGCCGCGGTGGGGCGCGGAATTGGAGGCCCGCCGCGCGGCCAAGCGCGAGCAAGCCGAGCGGCTGCGCACGCAACTCCTGCTGGACGGCATCTTCTCCATGCGCCAGAAGCTCGCCTACGTGCCGACGGCCGTCGCCTTCAACCTCCTGGGCCTGGGCAAGAACAAGGGGCTGGATTTTACCGAGGAGCGCCAGATCCGGAGGCCCGAGCGCAAGAGGGACGACGAGTTCGGGCCGGCGATCGACAATCCGGCGACCTTCGACAACCGGCTTCAGACGTTCTATGCCGATTTCGACGCCCATCCCGTGCTGCTCGGGCACGTCGAGGCCCTGGCGCGCATGGTCGCGGAAGACGGAGGCCGGCTGGTCCTGCTCCAGATGCCCAACCGTCGGCTGTACCAGGAGGAAGTTGAGCGCCTGTATCCGGCCGAATACGAACTGCACGCCCGGGCGCTGCGCGAACTTGGAGCCAGGCTCGGCGCGCGCGTTTACCTCTACCGGTATCCAGAGGAGTGCGGGCTGGAGGATCGGAATTACCTGGATTACGGGCACCTGGCCAAAGCCGGCAGCCGGCGTTTCACCGAGTTCCTGGCCGAACTGATCCGGCGCGAGGAACTTCTGCTGGCGGAGCCCTGACCGCCCGCGCGGCTACCGGTGCGCGCGGAGCCGCGCGAGCTGCTCCTCGAACCAGCGCTCGAACTGCACCGGATGCTCGCGCGCGTCGTCGAGCAGCTTGTCTTTGACCTTGCCCCGCGCGTCGAGCGCGATCATCAGCCCGTTGGCGGCGATCTTGCGCGTGTCCTTCTCGCGAGATTGCAGGTGCGGGACAAGCCGCTCGGCGATCAGCGCGCGCTCGTGCGCGGGCAGCGCGCAGGCCCAGGAATCCGGTTCGTCCTGGTCGAAGCCTTCGCGGTCCCCGCCGCAGGCCTCCACCATGCGGTGCCGGTCCCGGTCGCAATCCCGCATCGGGGCCTCGTCGGCGTTGTAGCGCACCGCATAGACGTCCATCAGGTACGTCGCGGCGCGGACCCCCGAGGCGTTGCTGATCGCCTTCTCCAGCTCCAGGACCAGTTCACGGATCTCGCGGCTCGTGTACGAAACCGCCGCGGGGCGTTCGCCTCCGCTCTTGCGGCGGAAGACCGCGTACCCCGCGTCCTTCTCATAGGGAATCAGCAGCGCATTGGCCTCGCGCGTGAGCTGCTTGTGGGTCTCGGCGACGTAGCCGACCACGTACGGGTTGGCCTTGCTCGCGATGGCCTTCCAGAGCGAAAGCTTCAGTTCGATGTCCACGGGATCCGTATAAAAGGCCGCCACGGCGAGATTCGCCGCGCCGCCGGCTTGTCGCAATTCCTGCTTGATCGAGGCCCGTTCGCCCGGCCCCGCATATCGGAAGGCCTGGACGCGCGCCTTGAGCCGCTCCACCTCTCCGCGGTCCAGGCTCGCGCGCCAGCGCTGGTCGTCCGCGACAATCCAGCCCAGCACCCCGCCGCTAGGAGGGCGCGCGGGTTCGGTTTCGGCGACCGGCGTCCGGGGCGCGGCCGCGGGCGGCGGAGGAGCCGGCTCGATCCCCTGGTACTTTGGCGGAAGGTTCAATTGCCCGTTGCCGTCCAGGTGCTTCAGGACCAGGTCGCGCTGCGCGCCGCTCAGCGCGCCGCTGGCGACGAAGATCTCCAGCTTCTCCGCCGAGAGCGGTTCGACGCGCTTGAGCTGCGCGACTTTCTCGGGCGAGATCTGCACGTCCTGCCCGTAGGCCGGCGTGAGCAGCGCCGCGGCGAGGAGCGCGAAGAGCGCGAGAGGCAGCATGCGGTGAATCATGGGAAACTCCTTTGGCGGACTGAAGCGATGATGCCAGCTCAAACGGGTGGTCGTCGAACGGCAAGAGGCCACTTGGGTGGTGGAGACCCATGCGCCGCTCGCTGTGTGCCTATTCTCTCCCATTCATGGCATGAGGCAACAGCCTCATGGATCGGACGGCGTAGAGACCGATTCTCTTCGATCTCCGGCCCTTGAGACTCCCCGCGCATCCGGCTAACATACCGATTCGCGGGCCGATGCGGTGGCCCGCCGCTGCATTTAAGAGGAGCCTGGAACGCGATGGACACGCCGAGGGCGGGGCAGGGGCAGAACCTCTTTCAGAAGGTCTGGAAGGCGCACACCGTGCGCACGCTGCCGAACGGGCAGGTGCAGCTCTTCATCGGGCTCCACCTGATTCACGAAGTCACCAGCCCGCAGGCTTTCGGGATGCTCCGCGACCTCGGCCTCAAGGTCCCGTACCCGCACCGCACCTTCGCGACCGTGGACCACATCGTCCCGACCGATACGCGCGCCGAGCCCTTCCGCGACGAACTCGCTCAAGGCATGATCGACGCGCTCCGCACGGCCTGCAAGGAATTCGGGATCGCCTTCTTCGACCTGCACAGCGGCAGGCAGGGCATCGTCCACGTGATCGGGCCGGAACTCGGCCTGACCCAGCCCGGGCAGACCATCGCCTGCGGCGACAGCCATACCTCCACGCACGGCGCGTTCGGCGCGATCGCCTTCGGCATCGGCACCAGCCAGGTCCGCGACGTGCTCGCGACACAGACGATGGCCCTCGACCCGCTGAAGGTTCGGCGCATCGAGGTCAACGGGAAGCTCGGACTCGGCGTCTACGCCAAAGACGTGATCCTGCACATCATCCGCAAGCTCGGCGTGAAGGGCGGGACCGGCTACGCCTACGAGTTCGCCGGCTCGGTCTTCGACGCGTTCAGCATGGAAGAGCGGATGACCGTCTGCAACATGTCCATCGAAGGCGGCGCGCGCGTGGGTTACGTGAATCCCGACGCGACGACCTTCGCGTACCTCAAGGGCCGCCCCTACGCGCCGCAGGGCGCCGAATGGGACGCGGCCGTCGCGCGCTGGAAGGCCCTCGCCAGCGACCCCGGCGCGGCCTACGACGACGTGGTGAAGATCGACGCCGCCGAGATCCGCCCCACCGTGACCTGGGGCATCAACCCGGGGCAGGCGATCTTCGTCGACGAGAACGTCCCGACCGTCGAAGGCGCGCCCGCCGAACAGAAGGCCGGCGTCGCCGAGGCGCTGGAGTACATGAAGCTCCCCGCCGGCGCGCCGATCAAGGGCGCCAAGGTGGACGTCTGCTTCATCGGGAGCTGCACCAACAGCCGGATTTCGGACCTGCGCGAGGTCGCCAAGTACGTGAAGGGCCGCCGCGTCGCCGCCGGCGTAAAGGCGCTGGTGGTCCCGGGCAGCGAACAGATCCGCGACCAGGCGGTGAAGGAAGGCCTGGACAAGATCTACCGCGAGGCCGGCTTTGAGTGGCGCGACGCGGGCTGTTCGATGTGCCTTGCGATGAACCCCGACAAGCTCGCCGGCGACCAGCTCTGCGCCAGTTCCAGCAACCGCAACTTCAAGGGCCGCCAGGGCAGCCCCACGGGGCGCACGATCCTGATGAGTCCGCTGATGGTCGCCGCCGCGGCGCTGACCGGGCAGGTCAGCGATTGCCGCGAGGTCTTCGAGGTCGAGGCGGTGGGGACCGATTGAGGCCGTTATGAAGATCCTCTTTTGGAATACGCATTCCAAGGCGCCGGACGAGTCCATAGCTCGGATCATGAAAACCCGTGTGGTCGATTTGGCTATTCTGCTGGAATACGTAGGACATCTGACTTCGCTTTTGGAAATGTTGAATCGTGAATCCGTCGAGTTCCATCTTGTCCCAAGCTTGGTTGAAGATAGGTTTGTATTCCTAAGCCGTTTCGATTCCAGTTTTTTCCCAATCGCACATGAATCGCCTCGCTTGGTCCTTCGCAGGCTTTCCATGCCGGCGCTTCCGGAACTACTCATCGGGACCGTCCATGGGCCGGACATGAGAAACCATAATTCGGATGCTCGCTTGCAAGAGGCCTTTCATCTGGTCCAGGCCGTTCGGGAGGCCGAGGGGAAAGTAGGGCACGCCAGGACGGTCTTGGTCGGCGATTTCAATGCCAGTCCATATGAGCCGGCCATGGTCACGGCCGCCGCATTTAATGCCATGCCCAGTAGGAAGATTGCTGCCCGTATAGATAGAACGGTGCAGAATCGCACTTACCCCTTCTTCTACAACCCCATGTGGAGCCGGCTGGGCGACGATTCAAAGGGGCCGCCAGGTACATTCTATTACGATGGAGGGGATGCCACGAACGTGTATTGGTACATGTTGGATCAGGTTCTATTGCGCCCGGAGGCGCTTCCCCTTTCGACGTGGCATTCCTTGAGATTTTGACAAGCGATGGGGCAAACAGCCTGTTAAATCGAAATGGTAGGCCGGACAGTAGTCGCTTTTCCGACCATCTTCCGTTACTTTTCGAGTTACGTTTGTGATGGGAGGAAGTCGGCATGCAAACGAAAGCGCCTGATTACTGGCCGGCGAATATCGCCACCAGCGGGATCGCCACGCCTAGCCTCATTCTTCGGGAGCAGGCTAGGTATCTTGGACAGAAGACGAAGAACGTGGTTGAAGGTCGTGTGCTACCGACGCCCATGGGTGAATCCATCGTGGTTTACTTCGACTTGGTCGTCCCGGCCTTGAATAATTACTCGTTTCGCCTCTTACGAGTGGTTCATGGACCGCTAGGCTATCCGGCGGATGTCCATTTCCTCGACACCGAAACCAAAGGTGGACCGCTCTCGGGAAAACATTTTCGCGCGGGGAATGAAACTTCGTTCAGGAAATTCTTGAAACAGGTCTTGGCTAGTGATGAAACGCGCCGAATCTTGGGCTCCCTCATCACTCAAGCGCGTACCTAGCCCAATGGTCAAGCTCCATGATTCTGGAATAGACTCGAATGAAACCCTCCCGTTGGACTTGGTCTCTGCCAGCATGAAACCCGCTCCAGCCGAATCCGGTTTCGAGAAACGCCGCGCCGCCGATCTGCCCTTCGACGAACAGCCCGTCCGGGGCTCCACTACGGAAGACCTCGCGCTCGACTACTTCCGCGACAGCTACCTGCCGCGCGCCGTCGCCGATGACGTGTTGCGCGAGAACCGCCGAGGCATCGAACATCAGTTGGGCTCCTTGCGTTTCCTGGCAACCGACCTCGCGACGCCAACCGCCGCCGGCCTGCTCGTCTTGGGTAAGGATCCGCTGATGTGGCTCCCGGGCGCTTACGTCCAGTTGGTGCGCTTCGAAGGACGGGACAAGGCCGCGCCCATTCGCAACCAGAAGCGCTTCTTCAGGCGCCTGGAACATGTCGTCGAGGGACTCGACGCCTTCCTGCCCTTTGCCATCGAGACGGCGCGCATCCCCCTGGAGGGTTCGATGCAGCACCGGGATCTCCCCGACTACCCCGAAAGCGCGCTGCGCGAACTCGTGTTCAACGCGCTGATGCACCGTAATTACGCGACTTCGAACGCTCCGATTCAGATCGATTGGTTCTCCGATCGAGTGGAGATTTCGAATCCTGGCGGCCTCTTCGGGCGCGTCACGCGAGACAACTTCGACCGCACCACGGACTACCGCAACCCGGCCGTCGCCGAGGCCATGCGCGCCCTGAAATACGTGGAACGCTATGGCGTGGGTATTGCGCGAGTTCGGGCCGCCTTGGAACGCAACGGGAATCCGCCGCCCGTTTTCCGCTTCGAGGCGGAGTCCGCCACCGTTACGATGAGGAAGCGCGAGCGCATTCCCGTGTAAGGATACTCCCCATGCCCCTCCCCAAGATCAAACACGTCGCCGGCCGGGCCGTCTGCGTCCCAGGCGACGACATCGACACCGACCGGATCATCCCCGCGCGCTTCATGAAGTGCGTCACCTTCGACGGACTTGGCCAGTACGCCTTCTACGATGTCCGCTTCGATCCGGACTCCGGCAAGCCGCTCAACCACCCGCTGGACCGCCTCGAGCACAAGAACGCGGCGATCCTCATCAGCGGGAACAACTTCGGCTGCGGCTCCTCACGCGAGCACGCCCCGCAGGCGCTCCAGAAGTTCGGCATCCGCGCCGTCGTCGCCGGCAGCTTCGCCGAGATCTTCTTCGGCAACTGCACCACGCTCGGCATCCCCTGCGTCTCGGTCGCGGACGCCGACCGCGAGAAACTCGTCCAGCAGCTTTCCGCGAACCCTGCCGCCGACGCTTGCGTTGACCTGGAAGCGCTTAAGGTCCGGGTCGGTGAATGTTCCGTCCCCTGCACCATCAAAGAAGGGGCGCGCAAGGCCCTGCTGGAAGGCCAGTGGGATGCCATCGGGCTGCTGCTGGAGGGCGCCGCCCAGGCCGGACAGCTCGAGGCCGAGCTGCACTACCTCGTAAAGCGCGCATAGTCCTAGTTTTTTAGGATTTAAGCGGAGTCTGGACGGGGCATAACTGTCTAAATGCTAAGGCCAGCCGTCACGGAGATTCCCATGACCTTGAATTTGGATAATATTTGGGTCCGCGCCTTCGCGTGCTTGCTCATGTGCAACCTTTTTACGGCTTCGCAAAGCTACGCGGCACAGGACGCAGCGGGTCAAAATGGCCGCCCTGCCAAGGCGCCGCCCGGCTTTGAGCAGATGGTCACCGCTGCTTTCGACATCCAGACCGACATCAAGGGCGGATACGTACAGAAGCTGGCGCAGATGGTCTACCGCGCCGAGACCAAATTCTACCAGTTGTTCCAGATCCAGCCGGGTTTCATCCGCGGCGATGACCCCAAGACTCGTCTGGACCCGCGCATCCCCGAGATCAAGGGCGACCAGCTCAGCAAATGGAAGTTCCGCCCCTGGATCGAGATTCGCATCTACCAGAATTACAAGGACTACGTGGACGAGTGGTTCGACGAGAGCGACCGGCTCCGCTCCCTGGTGGACAAGAAACCGATCAAGAAGGAGACCCCGGAAGAGCGCGCGATCCGGCGCCTGCGCGAGGGCGTCCCCGGCGCGTACTACATGCGCATCACCGACTACGACGGCGAATCGGTCCTGCGCCGAATCCGCGCCTACGTCGGGAACAAGACTCCCGAAGAGCTGGAGATGGACATCCTCCACGAGATGGGCCATTGCTTCATGGAGACGTTCCTCTTCGAGTTCGGCGGCGCGCCGCGCTCGGGCATGGAGAGCGAGAAGCGCGGCACGCCGGCGTGGATGGGCGAAGGCGTCGCGCAGCTCTTTCAGTACAACTGGGCCGAGGCCGGGCATGGGGCCAAGGAAAAACTCCGCAACTGGGGCATGATCTTCGAGGCCGTCCAGGCCGGGCACAGCTATCCGTTCGGGGAGTTCATCAACGTGACCAACGCGCACAACCTCGCCGCCGTCGCCGGCGACCCGCTCAAGGCGCGCATCAATTACGTCCAGTCCTTCTCCGTGATGCAGTACATGGTGGAGGCCAACTGGCAGATGTTCATGGAGTTCCTCAAGAACTGCCGCGTGAAGAACCTTCAGGCCATGGGCAAGGGCAAGAAGGTCAGCGAACTGTACACCGTCCAGGAGCCGTCCTTTAAGGAAGCCTTCACGGTCCCCATCGGCGAGGTCGAGAAGCTCTGGAAGGCCCACGTCGAGAAGACCGGCCTCGCCCAGCTCAAGCGCGACGCCAGCGGCTGGTACTACTGCGGCGAATACTGGCTTCAGCGCAACGATCTGGAGAAGGCCTCCGAGCGCTTCCAGAAGGCCATCGAAGGCGCTCCGTCCAAGGGCGAGGGCTTCCTGGGCATGGGCCGCGTCGCGCTGAAAAAGAACGACATCAAGTCGGCCCTGGAGCACTTCGCCAAAGCCGTTCAGCTCAGCCCCAAGGACGAGGACGCTTGGTTCTACCAGGGCATTGCCATGCTGCATGGCGACAAGCACAAGGAGGCCGCCGCCAGCTTCGCCAAGGCGCTCGAAATCTTCCCCAACTCCTATCAGGCCTGCGACGGGCTGGCCGAGGCCCAGTTCGCGTTGAAGCAGTACAAGGAAGCCGGGCAGAACTTCGATAAGGCCTATCAGATCTCGCGCATGCCCCAGTTCCTGATCAAGATGGGGCGCGGCTCGTTCTACGCCCAGGAGTACGCGGAGGCGCAGCGGAATTTCGCGGCCTTCTGCAACGTCTTCACCCAGGACGCCGACGGCAAGTTCTGGTACGGCATGGCCGCCTGGCGTCTCGGGGACGCCAAATACGCGGCCAACATGTTCCAGGAGGCCAGCAAACTCCAGCCCCAGAACAACGACTACAAGCTGGCCATGCAGATGGTCCAGAAGAACCAGATGATCTACTTCCAGAACGAGAACAAGCCCGAGGGGCCGCTGGGCGCGACCAACACGAATCCCGGCGAAAGCTCCAAGACGGGCAAGACCGCCAAGACCGACGTCGTCGAGGAAGAATGACCCCGGTGTGACGTCCCGGCCTGGAGCAGGTGGCATTCCGGTACATGAGCCCGATGCGGAGAGTCGATCCCCTGTCGGCCGGGCGCGCGCTCCTGGCCGCGCTTGCCTTGGCGTGCTGCGCCCGGGCCGCGCGCGGCGCCGAGGAACCCAAGCCGCTCGAATTCCTCCTCGCCGCCGACGGCAGCCTTACCGCCTGGTATGTCGCGCCGCCCGCCGCCGGGGAACTCGCCCAGGCCGCCGCGGTCCCGCCGAGCCTCGACGGCGCCAACCACGCCGGCGCATTTCCCGAGACTTGGGCTCGCCACGTCTCCGCGTCGCGCTTCGTCAGCTTCCGCGACCGGCTCAACCAGGCCCGCCGCGGACTCGTCTGGGCCGCCACGCGCGTGCACAGCCCCGAAGGCGGCAAGCGCCGGCTCTTTCTCTCCACCTACTGCGGCTCGAAGGTCTTCCTCGACGGGAAGCTCCTGCTCGACAAACCCGAGCCCCGCGCGGCGCAGGCCGACGAGAAGCAGCTCGAGTTCGAACTCCCCGCCGGCGTCTCCACCTTCGCCGTCGCCACCGAGATCCGCTACGGCTATTGCGGCTTTCAGCTCGCGCTGACCAAGGGCGAATCCGACGTCCCGCACGCCCTGGATCGCGTCCTGCTCCGCGATTCCGCCGCGCCGCCCAGCCTCGCCGCGGTCCTGCCCGAGGTCTTCGTCTTCGAGCCCCAGCGCTGGCTGGTTCCCGAAGGGCGGGCCCTGGAAGTCGTCGTCGGCGTGGAGGCCGGCTGGCCGGCGGGCCTTGGCGAACTGACCCCGAAGCTCCGCGGGCCCGAGGGGTTCGAGGTCGACGACAAGCATCTCGTCCCGCGCCCCATCGACCAGTTGGCCAAAGCCCCCTGGCGCGCCGCGATCAAGCTCCCCGAGAAGCACCAGGCCGCCATCGACCTGACCCTGGAACTCAGCGACGGCAAAACGATCCTGGCCAAGCGCACGCTGCGACTCTACGGCATCGGCGGGCTCCTCGACCGGGCCAAGGACCTGGAAACCCGCTTGGCCGCTAAACAGGCCGAAACCGGAAAGTCGTTTCCCTACGCCGAACTGGCCCTCGAAAAGGTGCAGATCTGGTTCGGGCGCTTCACCCGTGGCGAGATCCGCGACGTCAACAGCCAGAAGGAACTCGGCGTCGAATGCTTCGGCCTCCTCGACGACGCCGAGCGCTGTCTCAAGCTCGAAGCCGAAGGCAAGGATCCCGCCGCGGGCCGGACGGGTTATTTCGAACGCTGCTACGTGAGCAAAATCGACGAGTCGCCGCAGCCTTATTTCGCGCTCGTGCCCTCCGCCGCGAAGGACGAACTGGGCAAGCAGGAACCGCTCAAGCGCTACCCGTTGGTGCTCTTCCTGCACGGCTACGTCCCCGATTACCACAAGCACCGCTGGTGGCTGGAACTGCCCGAGTTCAACGCGACCTTCGAGCGCAACGGCTGCTTTCTCGCCATCCCCTTTGGGCGCTCCAACGCGGACTTCGTCGGCCCCGGCGAGGTGGACGTGCTGGACGTGATGGAAGAGATGCAGCGCGCGTATCCCATCGACCCGGACCGCGTCTACCTCTATGGATATTCGATGGGCGGGATGGGCGTCTACACCCTCGGCGCGCACCACCCGGACCTGTGGGCGGCGGGCATCGTGATCGCCGGTCGCGCCGACTCGCCGCTGCTGATGGGCACGCGCGGCATGGAGACGCTCCACGCCTTCAAGCAGTGGCTCGTCCGCGCCGACCACCCCATCGACCTGTGCGAGAATTTCGTCAACATCCCGCTCCGCATCTACCACGGCAACCAGGATCAGTTCATCCACCCCGAAGCCGCGCAGCGGATCACGAAGCGCCTGAAAGAAATCGGCTGCGACGCCGAATTGACGCTCCAGGACGGCGACCATTACTTCGGCTTCGACCTGATGTACGAGGACGCGATGGTCAAGTGGCTGCTCGAGCATAAGCGCGAGCGTGCGCCGAAGAGAAACAGGCTCAAGAACTTCAGCCTGCGCTACGGCAATTGCAGGGGCCTTCGGATTGCCCATCTCACCGGGGACCTGGCTCCCTTCGAAGTGGAGTGGGCCACCGCGGAGCAAGCGCCGGGAGCCGAAAGGACAATGGCCTTGTCCAAGCTCGACGGCCCCATCGGCCAGATGGGCTGGGACGCGAATCGATATCTTGGCCTGGGTCATCCCAAGGAGCAGCGTGAAGGGTGGACCTATTACACGCGCAACGTTCAAAACGAGGATGCGCTCCCCTTTGAACATGGATACTACAGGGACGGCTGGAAGGGCTTCTCGCCGGCTCAAGATTGGAACCCAGCCTGGAAGTCCCCCGTCCGCTGCGGCCCGATCAAGGAAGCCACCTACGCCCCCTTCGTCGTCGCCTTCGGCACGCTCGCGGAGGGGCCGCGCTCGGAGGAACTTCGCAAAGCCGCCGCGCAGTTCGCGCAGGAGTGGTACGCCTTCGCCAAGGGCCGCGCGATCCTCAAGCCCGACCGCGAGGTCACCGCGGACGAGAAGAAGAACAAAAACCTGATCCTCTTTGGGCAGGAGGACGAGAATTCGATCCTCGCCGAATGCGCCGCCGTCGGGAAACTCCCCTTTACGCTGAAAGGCGGCGTGATCGTGGCCGGCGAACGGAACCTCAAGCTGGAAGGGAAGGGGCTCATGTTCATCTACCCCAACCCCTTGAAGGACGCCTCGCCCGCCAGCAGCATCGTCGTCGTCGCCGGCGAGCACTACGGCCAGTATCTCCCCGAGAATCACAAATGGGACCTGCTTCCCGACTTCCTCGTCTACACGCCCGAACGCTCCGACGACGGCACCAACGCCAACAAGCCCATTCTGGCCGGCTTCTTCGATGGGAAATGGCAGTGGAATCCGAAGACGACCTGGTGGTTCGAGGAGAACCTGGTCGCGCCGAAGAAGGAGGAGGAGAAGTAAAACGCAAAACGTGAAACGTAAAACGTGAAAACTGCTCAGTAGTTGAATTCGCAAGAGCCTATGCGCCTCAAGGCCATTCACGTTTTACGTTTCACGTTTTTGAAACTGCGGCTGCCGGTTAACCGCACTCATAAGACAGGCTTTGCACGCGCCCAAGGTTAACTCGCCCCATGCCTCCTCCCCGCCGCTCCACGCGCTCCGCGATGCCGCAGCCCGAGCGGCCGGCGCGCGGGCGGCGTGAGCACGACCCCAACGCCGCCTTGCCGGTGGACGACTTCCGCCGCACCGGCTCATCCGGTCTCGTGCTGATGATCCTCGCGGGCATGCTCGTCGGCGGCGGCCTGGGGCTGCTGGCGCTTCCGCAGATCCTGAAGAAGTCGAGCAAACCCGCCGCCGTCCAGGAACCCGAGCCGGAAGCGAAGAAGAACGCCGAGGATTCCAAGACCGAACCGGAAGGCCTCGACCCCGAGAAGCTTTATCCGCACGCCAATCGCCCGGCCCCGCGCCCGCAGGCGCCCAAGGACGCGCCCGTCCAGCCGTGAATGCGGCCGCCGGAGTTCACCATCACCGAGGCATTTGGCGCCTCGCCGAAGCTCTACGCGCTTGGACTATAGCCGCTCCGCGCGCGCTCGAAATCCTCCGCGCCGCGGCGTAGGCTTCCAGGCATGAGCGGGTTTCGCGCCGTGCTCGGCGTCCTGCTGGGCGATCTGCGGCGGCGGCCGGGGACCGTGCTGGCCACGCTGGCCGCCATGGCCGCCGGAGTCGGCGTCTTTGTCGCGATCCAACTTGCCGGCGCGGCGGCGCGCTCGAGCTTCGTCAGCGCGGTGGAGGCCGTCGCCGGGCAGGCGACCCACGAACTCGTCCGCGAAGGCGGCGTGGCAGAGGACCGCCTCCCGCCGCTGCTCGCGCTGGGAGCCGTCGAGGCCGCGCAGCCGGTCGTCGAAGGCCGCGTGCCGGTGCTCCGCGTCCTTCGCGACGGCAAGCCCGTCCGCGAGAAGCTGCCCCCGTTGCGCCTGCTGGGCATCGATCCGCTCCTGGCCTTGCCCTTCCTGCGCGAAGGCCGCGGCGAACCGGTCGTGAAAGGCGAAGACTTCGCCGGCTTCCTGACCGTTCCCCATGCCGCGGTGCTGCCGCGCCCGTGGGCCGAGCGCGCCGGCGTGCGCCCCGGGGATGAGCTGGAGGCCGCCGCGGGCGCTCGCTCCGTTCGAGTGCCGGTCCTGGCCGTGTACGAGCTCGAGGTGCTGGGCGAAGCCGCGCGCGATACGGCGGTCGTGGACGTCGCCTCCGCGCAGGAACTCTTCGCGCGACTGGGCGTCCTGACTCGAATCGAACTGATCGTGAAGGAGGGCCGCGAAAGGGAAGTCGAGGCCGCGCTCGCGCCCGGCGAGCGCCTCCAGCGGCCCGGCGAACGGGGCGAGCGCGTCGCGAAGATGATCGACGCTTTCCGCTTGAACCTTCTCGCTCTCGGCGGGCTGGCGCTCGTGGTGGGCGCGCTGCTGGTCTTCAACGCCGCGCAGTTCAACGTGGTCCGGCGCATGGCGTTGCTGGGCCGGCTGCGCTGCCTGGGGGCGACGCGCGCGGAGTTGCTCGGCGCGGTCCTGATCGAGACCGTGCTGCTGGGCCTCGCGGGCGGCGCGGCGGGGCTGGCGCTGGGCACGCTGCTGGCACAACGCCTCGTCGGCGGCATGGGCGAGACGATCACTGAATTGTACGCCTTCGTGCAGGTGGACGTCGCGAACCTCGACGCGTCCACGGCGCTCCTGACGCTGCTCGGCGCGATGGCCGTTGCAGCCGCCGCGGGCTTCTTCCCGGCGCTGGACGCTTCGCGCGCCGAACCGCGCATGGCCGGGCTGCGCAGCCGCGAAGAACTTCGCTTTCGCGCGCAGTTGCCGCGCCTGCTCGCCCTCGTCGCGCTGGAAATCGCCGCCGGCGCGGCCGCCCTGTCCTGGCCCACCTCCGCGTGGTGGCCGGCGCTGCTGGCTTCCTTTGCCTTTGTCGGAGCCGGCGCGGCGCTGATGCCGATGCTGATGGCCGTCGGGCTCCCGCGCATGCAGGCGCTCGGCGAGCGCCTGGGCGGACTGACGCTCCCGCTGGCCTCCGGCGCGCTGCTCCGCTCGCTCACCCGCACCGGCGGCGCGGCCGGCGCGCTGGGCGTGGCGCTCTCCATGACCGTCGGCGTGATCGTGATGGTCGGCAGCTTCGAGGGCGAGGTCAGGCGCTGGATCGGCGCGGTCCTGCTGGCCGACATCTACCTCTCCGATCCCAACGAAAAGGTCGATCCGGAGCAGGCGCGCCTGCCGGCCGAGATCGCCGAGATCGCGCGCCGCACGCCGGGCGTGCGCGCCGTCGATACGCTTCGCGCGGTGGAACTCCCGCTGGGCGCCCGGACCTTTCTCTTCCTTGGAGGCGAACTGAGCGTTCCGGAAAGCTACGACCGCTTCGAAATCGTGGCAGGCCCGCCCCGGCAGGAGGCCGTTGCGCGCGCGCTGGCAGGGGAAATCCTCATCAGCGAGCCGTTGGCCACGCATCACGGTTTGAAGGCCGGCGACGTGCTGCGCGTGCCGGGCAGGGAGGGGGAGGCCGGCTTTACGGTCGCGGCCGTCGTTCGGGATTACTCCTGGGACCGCGGCTTCGCCTGGACCGGCGGCGCGCGCTTCGTGGAGGTGTTTGGCGATCCGGGCCTGCGCAACGTCGCGTTGTACATCGAGCCCGGAGCGGATCTAGAACGGACCGCGGACGCGCTGCGCGAGGCATACGCCGGGCGCTTCTTCGTCCAGGTCCGCAGCAACGCGCAGCTTCGCGCGCGCATTCTCGACGTCTTCGAGCGGACCTTTGCCGTGACGTACCTGCTCCAGGCGATCGCGACCGTGATGGCCCTGGCGGGGATCGCCGTCACGCTCTTCGGGCTCTTCCTGGAGCGCGCCCGCGAGATCGCCACGCTTCGCGCGCTGGGCGCGCCGGTCGCCCGTATCGGGCGGCTCTTCGCCGCCGAATCCCTGTTGATGGCTTTTTTCCCGGTGCTGCTGGCCCTGCCTCTCGGCGCGCTGCTCGCCTGGATTCTGATCCATGTCGTCAACCTGCGCAGCTTCGGCTGGACCATCGGCTTCCAATGGCCCTGGGTCCCGGTGCTCCAGACCTGCGCGCTCGCCCTCGCCGCGGGACTCCTCGCCACCGCCGTGCCACTCCTCCTGGCGAAGCGGCAGTCCATCGCCGGCGCGCTGCGCGAGGAGTAGCATGCCGTCCCGACTGCCTTACCAACTCCCGTGCGCTTTGTCCCATTCCGCATTCCGCATTTCGTAGCTCCCGAGTAGACTCGCCGCATGCCCGAAGTCCTCGTCACCGGAGCCGGCGGCCACGTCGGCTACAACCTGGTCGCTCTGCTGCGCGAGCGCGGCTACGCCGTGCGAGCGGGGCTGCGCGATCCGGCGGCCGACCCGGTGCGCGCCGAACGGCTCCGCGCGCTGGGCGCCGAACTCGTGCCTTGCGAATTGTTGAAGCCCGAGACGCTCCGCGCGGCCTGCGCCGGCGTCGAAGGCGTCTTCCAGGTCGCCGCCGTCTACCAGACCTACGCGAAGGATCCGGAGCGCGAGATCATCCGGCCCACCGTCGAAGGCGCCCGGAACGTCCTCGACGCCGCGCGCGAAGCCGGCGTGCGCAAGATCGTCTTTACCAGCTCCATCGCCGCGGTCGGGAGCGCTGCGCCGCCCGAGAAACCCCTCACCGAGGACGACTGGAACGACGCCGCGCCGAGCCCTTACTTCCAGGCGAAGGTGCGCAGCGAGCGCGAGGCCTGGGCGTACGCGAAGGCGCACGGGCTGAAGCTCGTCTCGATCAACCCCGGCGCGATCATCGGCCCGGGCTTCTGGCGGCACACGCCGAGCACGCTCTCGTTCGAACTCCTGATCCGCCGCAAGCTGCCCGCGATCTTTCCGACCGGCTTCACGCTCGTGGACGTTCGCGACGTCGCGATGGCTCATCTGCTCGCGTACGAGAACGTGCGGGCCTCCGGGCGCTACCTCGCCGTGGATCGTTTCTGTACGATGCGGGAACTGCTGGAGGCCTGCAAAACCGTCTGTCCGGAGCTGCGCCCGCCCAAGCGCGTCATCCCCGCGAGCCTGCTGCCGGCCGTCGCGGCGCTGGACTGCCTCGGCCATGCGCTGGCCGGGATGCCGCGGCAGGTGACGATGGCGATGATCCGTGAACTCGGCGGCAAGTACCAGCGCGCCAGCGGCGCGCGCCTGCGCGAGGAACTCGGTTGGAGCCCGATGCCGTTCGAGACCAGCCTGCGCGATACCTTGGACTGGATCAAAAAAAGAGTTCGTGGAACGTTGAAACGCAATGCGGCTTTTGCGGTTACCAGCCAAGGCAGTTCTCCGTGTCTCCGTGCCTCCGTGGTTGGGAAAGGAAATGGATGACCCTCCCCACGCGCATCCTCTTCATCGGCAACAGCTACACCTTCCAGAACGACCTGCCGCGCGCGCTGGAGCGCCTCGTTGCCTCCGACGGGAAATCGCCCAGTCTTGAAACCAAGTTCGTCGGCGCCGGCGGCTGGACCTTCGAACGGCACTGGGAAGAGGCCCTCGACCGGCGTGCCGCTGTCGCCGCGGGTGGCTGGGACTACGTCGTCCTCCAGGAGCAGACGCGCCGGCCCTACGAGGACACGCCGAAGTTCAAGGCCTACGCGAGCCGCTTCGACGCGCTGGCGAAGGATCACGGCGCGAAGACCGTCCTCTACCTCACCTGGGCGCCGGGCTTCGAACTCGACAAGCAGGGCGCGCTGAATTCGGCTTATGGCTCGCTCGGCAGGGAACTCAACGTGCCGGTCGTCCCTGCCGGGCCGGCCTTCGACCGGGTCAACGCCTCCGAGCGCAAGGTCCGGCTTTACGGCGGCGACGGCCGGCATCCGTCGCCCGTCGGGACCTACCTCGCCGCGTGCTGCTTCTACGCCTGGCTGCGCGAAGCCAGCCCCGCCGGCCGCCCGCACGAGGTCTTCGACGGCGCCGAGCGCGAATGGGATCTCGACGCGAAGCTCGCCGCCTTCCTTCAAGAGACCGCCTGGGTCACTTGCTAGGATTGGAACGCCGGGCGCTTTGCCTTCTGAGGCTCGTTGCACCGTGGGGACGCGGAGTCTGCGGGATATAGGTTGGGTGGCGGGCCTTGGGCCGCAGCGCGGGCGACTCGCCCGCAAACTTAAGTCGGAGCGCCTGCATCCTGCCCGCCCAGATTCCGCTCAACGCTGCGACGACAACGCCGGCGAAGCCATGATCACGCCGTTCGAACCGGCGGCGCGCGTCTCGCCGGGTCGCTCTTCATCGGCCACCGCCGTGGGCGCCGATTCGCCAGGTTCGGCGGGCGGCGGCGAAGGTTCGGACTTGGGCGCGTCAGTCGTCAGGGCTTCCCGCGCGGCGATTGCCGCCGCCACGGGCGCGGCAACCGGATTGACGGCGGCCGCTCTACCCGCGGCGGCCAACTTGGCCTCGGCCTCTTGCCGCTTCAGGTCCTCGTGCTTTCCATGGATCTGCGCCGAGAACTTCTCCCAACTGAAGTCCGCAAGCAGGTTCTCGAATTCCCGGCCGTGCTTGCGCGCCATCATGCGGATATACCACGGCGGCGGCTCGCGGTATTCCGCGTACAGCGCGAGCCAGTAAATGAAGCTTTGCAGGTTCTCGATCTTTCCCGAAAGCACGCCCGGCGCGCGCTCCAGCAGCTTGTCGTCCAGGTAGCGCTTGAAGTTGCCCGTGGGGTTGTCGCGCGACCAGGTCTCGAAGTGGTCCAGCGCCTTGGCCACGTACGCGCGCCATGCGCGCTCGTCGAGATCCGTGCGCATCATGTTCCAGGCCGTGCCGGGCACGTCGTATTCGCCCGCCGCGAGAGCGCCGCTCAGGACAAGACAACAGACCGCGATGCGAAGCCGCATGGCGCCACCCGCTTCTCGTGATGAGGAGAAGTTCCCAGCGTGCAATACCTGATTACAGTTAAGCACATAATTCGTTGAATGCGCAAGGGCTTGCCCTTCTTTTCCCGGCAGGAAATACGCATTAATTCCGGCAAACGCAAGCCGCGGGCTCGCGCCCATGCGGATCGATCCTTGATGCCGCGACGCGCCGGAGTAGGGTGGCGGATAACCTCTCAGGAGCCGCGACCCCATGCCCGCGAAGCATCCGCCCGTCGTCCAGATCAGCCTCGACCTCCAGACGCTCGCCGACGCGATCCCCACCGCCGAAACCGCCGTCAAGGCCGGCATCGACTGGCTCGAAGTCGGAACCCCGCTGATCCTCGGCGAAGGGCTCCACGCCGTCCGTGCGCTGCATGAGCGCTTCCCCAAGCATCCCGTCGTCGCGGACCTCAAGACGATGGACGCGGGCTTCCTCGAGTGCGAAATGATGGCCCGCGCCGGGGCTCACTGCGTGGTGGTCATGTCGCGAGCGCACGAAGGCACCGTCCGCGGGGCCGTCGAGGCCGGGCGCAAGTACGGCGTCAAGGTGATGGCCGACATCATGCTCGAAGCCGATTACGTCGAAGCCGCGCGGCGCTGCGAGGCTTGGGGCGCGGACTACATCATCCATCATATCGGCTTCGACGAGCGGCACGTCGAGGTCGGCAAGAGCCCCATGACCGACCTCAAGGCCGTCGTGGATGCCGTAAACATCCCCGTGCAGGCGGTCGGCGGGCTGAGCATCGAGCAGGCCATTCAATGCCCCAAGGTCGGCGCGCCGCTGGTCGTCATCGGCGCTCCGCTGGCCGTCCAGGATCACCAGTTCGCGCCCGGCCCGGAACTCGAGAGGATTCTTCGCGAGATCTGCGAGAAGGTCCACGCGCAGGCGTGACGGCTTGGAATGGGGGTTTCCGGATTGGATGCGATACGAACTGGCCTGGGCCGCGGCAGGGCTTCGTTCGGGCAACCCATTCCAAAATCAAAAATCGAAAATCCCAAATGCCTCCGCATATCCTATAATTCCGCTTCTGTTCATTGAGGACCTCCCATGCCCGACTTGCCGCGCCCCAAACACGTCCTCTGGATCACCACCGACCACCAGCGCCACGACGGCATCGGCGCGAACGGCAACCCCAGCATCTTCACGCCCAACCTGGACCGCCTTGTGCGGGGCGGGGCCAGCTTCGACGACTGTTGGATCCAGAACCCCGTCAGCATGCCCAGCCGCGCGAGCTTCATGACGGGGCTCTACCCGCCGCAGACCGGCGTGAGCGCCAACGGGCAGGAGTTGCCGCGCCACCACCGGACCTGCGCGCATCTCTTCGCGGCGGCCGACTTCCGAACCGCGCAGATCGGCAAGCTGCACTTCCAATGCCACGAAGACCACGATCTCTGGCTGGCCTCCCGCCACCCCCTACGGGTTCCAGTACTTCAATCCGTCCGAGGAACCCGGCCAGTACGAGGACGCCTACGGCATCTGGCTCTCGACCGAACACCCCGAATACCGGCAAGCGATGAAGGTCGCGCGCTCGACCGACCCCGCGCGCGTCGCGTTGAACGGGACCGTCGTGGACGCGCCCGGCGACGTCAGCCACGCGGGCTTCTGCGCCGACCGGACCATGACCTACCTGCGCGCGCACGGCGCTCAGGGGCCGAGCTTCATCCACATGGGCATCTATGCCCCGCATCCGCCGCTCAATCCCCCGCGGGAAATCTACGAGCGCTACCGGGACGTGAAGATCCCCGAGCCGCACCGCCGGGATGGCGAACACCTCGATAAGCCGGCCCCGCTCGGCCCGGCCCTCGAGCGCCGCACGGGAGGAACCACGGCGGAGCAGTTCGTCGCCTGGCGCCGCTACTTCTACGCCATGTGTACGCTCCTCGACGAGCAGATCGGGCGCGTGCTGAAGTTCCTTGAAGCGCGCGGCGAGCTGGACGACACGCTCATCGTCTTCCAGTCCGATCACGGCGACATGGCCGGCGACCACGGGCTGCTCTCCAAGGGCCACGTGACCCTTTACCCCGAGTGCATGCGCATCCCGCTCGTCTTCCATTGGCCCAAGGGCATTCCCGGCGGGCGGCGCGTCGGCGGGCTGGTCGAGGCCGTGGACATCCTGCCGACGATGCTGGACCTCTGCGGCGCGCCGGTTCCGCGCCAACTGCCCGGCCGCTCGCTGGCGGAGGGGCTGCGCGGCGGCAACGCGCGCGGGTCGCGCGAAGACGTCCTGGCCCTGATGCGCAACGGCGCCGGCGGCCTGGCCTGCATGCTCCGCGGCGCCGAGCACCACTACCTCAACTACGGCCCGGGCGCCGAGGTGCTCTTCGACCTGCGCGAGGACCCCTCGATGTACGTCAACCAGGCGGGGAATCCGAAGTACGCGAGCGCGCTGAGCCACGTCCGCGCGCGCGCCCTCGCGCGGACCCTCGCCGCCAGCGACCCCGTGACCGAGAAGGTTCACAACTACTGAGGCCGCGCGCCGCCGCCCTCCCGGCGGGGCGCGGGGAGGCTTGGACGGCCACTCGCCGGCGGGCGAAGGCCTTGCCCGCTAAAAACAAATAAACAATATCGTTGACAAGCGCGCGGCGTGGTCCCAGAATGCCGTCAAGCGGGAAACGCCCGGACGCCAAGCCATGACCGCGCGCCCGGGCCTGCCTTGGCCTTCCCGCCTGGGGCGGTGCTCCTATAAAGGAGACGCTGAGCGTTCCGCGGTGCTGGCGGCGCCGTTGCGAACCTCCGCGTGCCCCGCGGTCGTCCCGCGCCAGGCGTCAAACCCTGAGCGCCGATGCAGGTGCACCACGGTGCATCTTTTTTACGCTCTCGTGGACAGTCCGCTAGCCGGATCCGCGGCCCCTGCGGCTTGCGTGCGATATGGAAAGGAGGATGAAATCGAGTTCAAACGGGAAGGCTGACGCGGGGTTCCGGCTACGCGCCACGGTGCATCTTTTTTACGCTCGCGTAGGCGCCGCGCTCCCGGTCGGCATCCTGAAGCGCGCTTACTCCGCGGCGGCCAGCTTGCCGTCCTTCTTGATCAGTTTCACCGGCCCGGTCTTGAAGGGCTCCTCGGGCGGGGCGTAGACGGTCTGCCCGTCCTTCTCGACGACGCAGTCCTGCGGGATCCACTTCAACACCTGTTTCCCGCCTTCCTGCGTGGCGCTCAGTTGGAGCTTCCCGCCCTTGCCGGGCGCGCGGAGCGTCTGCCCTTTGTAGAGGAACGAGACGATCGCGGCGTTGCCGCTGCGCGCGTCCGTCTCGATGCCCTGGAGCGTGATGCTTTGAAGGATCTCCTCGGCGGCTGGCAGGATCTCGGCGGGCGGCCCTTCGAATTCGATCTTCAATCCGGTGCTTTCGTCGCCCCGGAACGGCACGCCCTGCTCGACGGCCTTGGCCTGATCCTTGGACAGGCTTACGCCCTTCGGCAGGCCGCGCACCTCGAAGGAGATCCGCGTTTCGCCGGCGCTCCCGGAGATCGGAAACGCCTCGGTCGTCCCCCGCGCGACCTCGCCGAGCTTCACGTTCGTGAAGACCAGCACCGCCGGATAGCGCGTGTTGGAGACGACGAGCAGGCTGGGCGCGCCGCGGCCCGAGGGCGGGGCGCTCTTTTTGGCGACCGTCTTGAGGTCCTCGAGGTCTTCGCCGTCCGAATCGCTCGGACGCGGAGGCTTCTTCTCCGGCGCGCCGGGCGCGGCCGCGCCGCCGCCTTGCGTGTACGTCCAGCCGACGTAGCCCGCCGCGCCGAGTGCCGCGAGGATCGCGACGTACTTCAGCGCCGCGCCGCCGGGCAGCGGGCCGGAGGCGCGCGGGCGCGGGCCGGGCGCCTGCCCCGGAGGCAGGCCCGCCGCGGCGGTCGGCTGAGCGGGGCCTTGCGGCCCGGAGCCCACGAGGACCAACTCGTCTTCTGGCTCCGGCTCCTGCGCCGTCGCGGGAGCGCCTTGGGCGGTCGCGGCCGGCTTCGGCGCGTCGGGCACGGGTTCCAGGTTTTCGGGGACGGTGAAGCCTTCTCCGCAGCGGCTGCACTTTACTTGCTTCCCGCGCAGTTGCGGCGGGCCTCCCAGTTTCTTTCCACAATGCGGGCAGAAGGTCTTGATGCGCATGCGGCGGGTTCCGGGTGGCTCGGCGGGGATTATAGCGCCCGCCGCCGGGCGTGCCTACGGCAGGGGGCAGGCTTGACGGGTTTCCCGCCAAGCCGGATACTCTGCCCATCGCAGGGACCGCCGGGGACGCGCGTGGGCACAACGGAAATCAGCCGCAGCCGCAGCGTCGCCACGGACGCCCTCCTTGTCGGCCAGGTTCTCGATGGCGACCAGAAGGCCTACGAGCAACTCGTCCGCAAGTACAAGAGCCTCGTCACCACCTTCTGCTTCAGCCGCATCAACCAGCGCGAACTCTCCGAGGACCTGGCGCAGGAGACTTTCGTCCGCGCCTTCGTCGCCTTGCATAACCTCAAGAAACCGTCGGCCTTCTCGGCCTGGATCCTCTCCATCGCCCACAACGTCTGCATCGACCACCTGCGCAACAAATCGCGCACCGTCTCCCTGGAGGTCCACAGCGAAAAGGACAGCCAGGGCGAGATCATCCTTGAGAACCGCAAGGACCGCTCCGTCGTCGACAGTGTGGTCCAGAGCGAGATCCGCGACCTGACCCTGGAAGCCATCGACAAACTGGGCGAGGAGTACCGCGCCACGCTCCTCTTGCGGCACGTCCAGGGGCTGAGCTGCGAGGAGATTGCCGAGACCCTCGGCGTCAGCCTTGGGACCGTCACCAGCCGTCTGAGCCGGGCGCATCGCGTACTTCGAGAAAGGCTCCAGAAATTCATGGAACCCGATAAGTGACAAGGGCTTATGCGATGAGTGCGTTAAGACGCATTAAAGCCGGGCGAGTTCCGTCATAACTTGAGAGGTGGAGCAGGGATAGGCGAATGAGCACGGCCAGCGGAACCAACGATCTTGAACTCCTGATCGAGGAGTACGTCGAGGGCCGCCTCGACGGCGAGGCCCTGCATAGTTTCGAGGCGCGACTCGAGAAGGACGCCGAACTGCGCAAGCGCGTTCAGACCACCACCCAATCCATCGAACTGCTTCGCAAGGTCCTGACTCGAGTCGATCCCGGCCCGGGCTTCGAGGGCAAGGTCAACACCCAGATCATCAGCATCACCCAGAGCAACCCCGGACTTATCCCCGCCCGCCGCGGCAAGCGCACGAGCCTCACCTCGGACGATTCCGATGCCAAGCTGATCGTGGACCCCTCGGCGCGGAAGGAACGCAAGCGCCTTATGGCCTTGGCCGCCGTCGCGGCGATCCTCTTCGCCCTGGCCGCCGCGCTGATCGTCACCTCGCTCCTGGCGCAGTCGGAAGCCCCCGCCGCGCCACCGGCCTCAGGCGGGCGCTGACCGCAAGCGCCTTGCCTGCCGCTTGTGCGCTTTGCCGCGAGCTGCCTCTCGTACAGCGACTTCATCGCCGTGCCCGGATCTCGCCGTTTAGGGTTCCTGCGCCCAGCATGCCTCGCGCACCCACGCCCTGCGCAGCTCGCGCCACAGCGTGGCCCAGGCGCGTTCGGCCTCCACGTAGCCGACCCGCGCACGCAGCAGCTCCGGCGAATCCGGGACCGGCTGCGCCGGCTTCAGGAATGGAAACGCGGAGGCGTGGGCGTCCTTCAGCGCGGTCCACGCTGCGTTCGTGCGCTCCCGCCAGGCCGGGGCCAGATCCCCGTGCGCCGCGCAGAGCCAGAGCGCCTCGGCGCCTTCGGCCGGAGCGGGCGGGGGCGGGGCGGGGAGCGTCCACTCCGCGGCGCGCTTCAGTTCCGCCTTGACCGCCTCGGCTTGCGCGAAGAAGTCCCGCGCTTCGAGCGTGTACGTCCGGTCCACCCAATCGCTCAGCGCCAGCACCACCGGCGCGCCCGCCGAGCGCGGCCTGATCGAGACGACAATCGCCTTCTGCCTCAGCTCGGCCTGGACCTCGCCCACCGATCCGGCGTCGCAGGCCAGCAGCGTCCCCGAGGTCAACTGCCCCTGGCGGTTGTGGAAGACGGCCTGGAACTCCGCGCCCGGATCGAGCGTCGCCGGCCGTTCCGCATCGAGCTTCAGCGCGCGCGAGGGAGTGCTGAGCCAGCGCTCGCGCAGCGGCTCCTCGCGCTCGTGGATGTCGTAAGGCTGGCAGACGAGTTCGTACGTGAGCTGTGCGACCTCCCGGCCCGCCGGGGGCGCATAAGCCAGGCTCAGGCCAAAGCGCGTCGAGTCCCGCCAGCCGGTCAACCGCGCGCGCAGCAACCCGCCGGCACGGTCGACGAAGACGGCTTCCGCGCCGAGCCGCTCGGGCGTTTCCTCCCACAGCCGCGCATAGACCGCCCGCCCCGAGCGCGCTGGCGAGGGCAACGGCTCCGCGTCGCCGGCCAGCGTCACGCGCGCGTCGAGGAAGTTCCAGGGACTCCAGTTCGAGGACATGTAGACGGCCGGCTTCTGTCCCTCGAGGCCCACGAAGACATCGCCCCAGCCCTGCTTCTCGGGCGGGAAGCCGGTCGCCGGGTCGAGCCGCTGCTGCGTCAGGAGGGCGTAGCGCCCGAAGCGAACCCGCTGTTTGATCTCCGTCCAGCCCCGCCGCGCGCCGGCGTCCGGCCCGTCGAGCTTCGTTTCGCTCCGCGACTGCCCGGAGCTGAACGACGAGTCGCCCTTGTCGAAGGCGCCCTCGAGCGCCTCCTGCGCGGGCGCGGCCGAGGCCAGCGTCAGGACGAGCGCGAGCGCCGCGCGGTGCGCGCCGTTCATTTCGAATCCTCGGCCTGGGCCTGCGCGGCGGCGGCCAGCGCGGCCAGCCGTGCTTTGCCGGCAAGCCGGTCGAGCTGCTCACGCAGCTTCTGCGCGCCGGCGGCCAGTTTGTCGTAGCGTCCCAGGGTCAGGTCCCCGGCGGCGAACTCCGGTTGCAGGGCTTCGACGCCCTTCCTGGATTCCTCAAGGGCCTTCTGCAGATCCGGAGCCGCGGGATCGCCGACCGGCAGCATCTGTGCCTCGAGTCTGGCTTGCTCCAGCGCGCCATCGAGTTCCTGCTTTTGCCGCGCGGCCAGTTCAAGGAACGTTCGCCGCGCCAGGCCGCCCTGCGTGGCATAGAGGAACCCGTCCGGCAGCGGGTATTCCAGCACGCGCGCGCCCAGATCCGGGTAGATCGCGGCGATGTCGGCCGCGCTCAGCGGGGCCTCGCGCAAGGACTGTCCCGGCGGGCCGAAGAGCAGATGGCCCCAGGCGCTCATCTCCTTTTGCCGCGCCTCCGTCCCGAAGCCCCAGGCGCTGAACTCCTGCGGTTCGGCTCCGAGCCGGAAGCGGCAGGCGTTGAATCCGGCGACCCTTCCCGGCGTCAGGTCGATCTCGAAGCTCGCCGCGTCCAGCGCCAGTTCGATGCTCCACGACTTCGCCCCGCGCTCCGCCGCGGCGTCCCACTTCGCCAGCATGTACCAGCCCGGGTCGTCCCACCACCCGTAGCCCTTGTCGAACTTCTTGTGCCAGAACTTCCGCCCCAGGCAGTCCACCACGAGCTGGATGTGTTGAGAGCGGTCGTGGCGCGGATCGATGTACAGCTCGATGCAGTCGTTCCAGAACGGCGCGTTCGCCGGATTGGCGCTCAGCTTATCCATCTCCGTGTCGTGAAACGTCGCGCCCAGATAGAGCTTCGCGCCGTCGGAGAGGATCGTCAGCTCGGTCGCCTGCGTCGCCAGTTCGCCGCTGAGCGGGCCGCGGAAGTTGCGCAGCGTCGCCAGCGCCGCCTTGTCCTTCCAGGCCGCCTCGTCGAGCCTTCCGTCGATCTTCGGCGCCTGCTCGGGCGCGATCCGTTCGACCTTGTAGACCAGGAAGCGCTCGGGCGCCGGTTCGCCCGCCAGCGCGCCGGTTGCGCCGAGCAGGAGCGCCGCCGCGAGGAGGCCGGGTGCGCGCGTCGTCATCGGCCGGCCTCCTCGAGCTTGAGCTTCGCCTTCTCCTGGCGCCCGGTGGCCACGTCGGTGACCACGAACGAGTACGCGCCCGCCGGGTCGTTCAGGGCCAGCGTGAAGGGAATCTTCAGCGCGCCGCCCTCCGGCATCCGCAATACGCGGCAGCCGGGCCAGAAGCGGTAGCCGTCGGGACCAAAGGCCTCGACTCGGATCACATGCGGAGCGCGCGCGCCGGCGCCGTCCCGTTCCAGGTCCACGGTGAGCGTCGCCGTCGCGCCGGGCGCCGCCTTCTTCGCGTCGAACTCCGCCTTCAGGTTCTTGACCTTGTACGGCAGCAGCGCGTACGCGCGGTGCCCCGAGCGCGGCACGGCGTCCTTGAGCACGTCGCCTTCGCCCAGGTACTTCCCGGCGCGCAGGTCGTATTGGTGCAGGCTCGCCGGCAGCTTCACCTCCAGCGGGCGGGACTCGCCGGCGAAGTCGCCGCAGGCCAGTTCCTGCGCGCCCAGCAGGTAGCCCGAGCCGTTGCGGAAGGGACTGAGTTCGAAGCCCGGCGTCGCCCGGCCCTGGCTCGTGGATTCAAATTCCGGGCGCAGCCCGGCCGCGTCGAGCACCGGCAGCAGCGCCTGCCGCCACGCCGCCCAGGCCTCGCCGCCCTCCAGCCGCTGCGCGCTGTAGATGGAGAAACTCACGTTGAAGAGGAACGCCTGCCCCTGCCCGTGCCGGTGGCGGAGAAACGCCGCCGCCGCGCCCAGGCTCCCCGCCGCGGCCGCGCCCGACGGCTGCACCCGCGGGTCGGCGAAGGCCTCGCCGAACGCCAGCTCGCCCGGCAGCGGCTCCAGGTGGGCCGTCAGCGCGCCGCGCACGCGCGCCTCTTTGCCGCCGGCCTGGAAGCTCAGCCCGAAGACCGCGTCCAGCGGGTTCTCGGCGCGGGGCCGCCCGTTCTCGCGGCGCGCGGCCGGCCGCACGTCCGCCAGCACCGTGCCGCCCTCGGCGACGAAGCGCGCCACCGCCTGGACCTCGGCGTCCGAAAGGCTGTTCGTCCCGGGCAGGACCAGCAGCTTCACGCCCAGCTTCGCCAGCCATTCCCCGGTCAGTTCTTCGCTGAGCAGCGTGTAAGGGTTCAGGCCCAGGTCTTCGAGCGCCGACTGGAAGGCGTCCAGGCTGTTGTCGTGCGTGGTGAGCGGCGCGCCGGACTTTTCCAGCTCGTCGCAGAGGTGCGAGGAGCGGCTGTCCACCAGCGCGACCGGATGGAATATCCGCTCGGCCCCGGCGAAGAGTTCGCTGGTCCCGCCCGAAAGCTCTTCAAGCACCTCGCACTGGTACAGCGCGTGCGCGTCGGAGAGCCGCAGGTCCTCCCCGATCCCCACGCCCCCGGTGAGCATCCAGTAGTAGAAGCCCGTGCCGCCCGCGAAGAGCGTGTTCCAGATCTGCTCCCGCCGCCCCGACATGTTCGCCGGCTTCGCGCCGTACGCGCCCAGGCACGCGCCGAAGTCCCCCGCGCGGCGCATGCGCCCGCGCGCGACGGCCAGCTTCACCGCGCGGTCGTTGTAGTACGGCGCCAGGTAGTCCAGCGCCCCGAACGTTTCGGCCAGCGCCGACATGTAGAAGCTGGCGTCCGAGCCGATCCGCAACTCGGGATCCAGCTTCCGCGCCGCGTCGCGCGCCCAGCCCATCCGCGCCACCCAGCGCCCCGCCAGGTAATACTGCGCGTCGATCCACGGCGCCGGGCGCCCCGCGTCGAGCGCCGCCTTCACGCTGGCCGCGTGGATCGCGCCCCAGGGGTTCCGCGGCTCGCGGTACTGCTTCATGAACTCCTGCGCCTCCGCCCACGGCTCGGGGTTCTGGGCCTTGAGCGCCAGCAGCATCTCGCGCTGCACCGCCGCGAACGTATGCAGCGTCCCGAAGCCCTGCGGTTTGAGCTTCCAGTCCTTGCAGAGCTGCTCCAGCGAGCCGTGCTTCTTGAGCAGCCAGGCATGGAAGTCCCGCACCACGTACGGGTCGTAGGGCAGTTCGCCCTCGGGCGTCGCGGCCGCCACGGGCTTCCAGCCCCAGCCCTTTTCCAGCGCCTCGAACGAGCCGTACTTGGCCTTAAGCCACTCGTGGAAGCCCAGGGTGGTGTACGCGCCGAGCGGCAGGGCCGTCTCCGGCGCCGAATCGTCCGTGAAGTTGTACCCGCGCAATCCGAAGGGCCGCAGCTCCTGCGTCAGGAAGGTCATCGTCTGCTCGAACTCGGCGCGGACCGTCGGCTCCTCCCAGTCGGTCAGCCTGTCGGAGGCGAATTCATTTGAAGCCGCGGTGACGTTCCGCGGGAATGGGAAGATCTGGACGTCTTCCCACGCCAGCGCTTCCGCTTCCAGCGGATCCCCGCCCGAATAGGAGCGGCTCGATAGGAAGCCCAGCCGGCGCAGGAACTCCATCCGCGCCGCGCCTTCCGGCGTCGCGTCCGCCTGCCCGGTCATCAACGGATGGAACGCGCCCCGCGTCGCGACCGTCCAGGGGCTCGTCAGCGTGCGCGAGCCGCGGGCCAGGAGCTTCCCCCGCGCATCCAGCACGTCGGCGCGCAGCGTCCAGATCGCGCCCTCCAGGCCCTCCGTCGAGAAAGCGTACGCGACCGGCTCGCCCCCGAGCGCGTGCTCGCTCCGCGCGGCCGTCCGCCAGAGCCGGTCCACCAGTTCGAGCCGCAGCCGCGAGCCGGGCGGGGCGGCAGCGACCTTCACCGTGCCCGCCAGGGGCTCGCCGCGGGGCGTTCCTTGCGGGTGCTTTGGGGCGATTTCCGGCGCCGCCAGCCCGAATCCGAGCTCGAAGAAGCCGCTGCCCCAATCCTGCGTGACCCCCTTCTCGTCGAGCACCCACACGTCCAGGAACTGCCGCCCGGCGTGCTCCAGCTTCGCCGCCATGAGCGGCGCGCTCGAACCCGTCGCCGCCGCCAGTTCCAGCGCCTGCTCGCCTTGCGCGATCGTCTCGCCCCAGGTGTCGCGGACCTGCCAGCGCAGCCGGCCCCGGAACGCCTCGCCCGTGCCGTTGGCGACCTCCACGCTCGGCGCCAGCGCGCCTTCGTGCGGGCCTTGCGGGCCGATGGCCTTGAGCGCGATCACCGGCGTGCGGCCCGCCGCGCGCAGCACCAGCTTCGCCAGGTAGCTGTACAGGTAATCCGTCTCGACCCACATGTCGCGAGCCTGGTGGATGTTCGGCAGCAGCGTGCGCGCGTGATGCTGGCGCTGCCAGTCGCCGGTGCTGAGTCCCCACAGCACGCGCCCCTTGCCGAAAGGCGCCTCCTTGAGTTCCTTGTATTTGAGGGGCGCGGCCTGCGGCTCGCTGCGCAGGTTGTAATGCAGGTTCCAGTAGTTCAGCGTGCGCAGCGGCGTCTCCTTGGTGAGCTTCCACTCGCGCAGCCCGGCGTAGGGCACGCCCGCCAGCATCTCCGGATTGTCGGCGCGCGGCTTCAGCCGCAGGAACTCGGGGTTCAGCGTCTCGCTGCGGTCGAAGACGTCGTACAGCACCAGCCCCGCGCCGTCGTCCTTCACGCGCTTGAGGATCTCGTACTGTACGTCCTCGGGGATGCTGGCCGGCGACATGCGGCAGACGAAGAAGACATCGAAGCGCGGCCGGCTCCGCAGCGCCGCCTCGAAGGCCTCGCGCCCAGGGAAATAGTGCGCGCTCTCCGGCGCGACCTCCACGGCGTCCAGCGGCATCCGGCGCTTCAGTTCGTGGATCGAGTCCTTGGCGCTGAAGTTGGTCAGGAACAGCACCGCCGGCGCGCCGCCGGACAGCCGCTCGGCGAAGCGGATCGTGCGCGGCCAGACCTGCCGGGTCCAGTCCAGCCCGCCTTGCAGTTGCGGGCCTCCGCGGTCGGTTCCGGGCTGCTCGTAACCGACAGGGACCCGCAAGGGCTCGCGGCGCTCTTCCGCGCCGCCGCGCTCCGCGCTTCCCGCCAGCAGCAGCGCCAGCGCGACCACTCCCCACACCGCGAACGGCCTTGGCGACATCCCGCGCTCCTCCCGGGGCCTGGGTCCGGCCCACTTTGTACTTTGCTTACCAGAATACAAGGCGTCCTTATGGAACGCTTTGCTGCCGGATACGGTCACCCATCCGGCGCCTGCCCGGCATGAAAATCCGCGCATTGGATTTTAAGGAGCGGGCGGCTCGTGCGCCGACGCATCCGAGGCGTTCAAGCGCTTCAGCATCAGAAAATGCGTGAACGTGCGCAGCTCGTTCAGGCGCTGGTCGTCCAGGCCCGAAACGAACCGATACCCCAATTCCGGATGAATCAGCAGGACCGACTCCATTTCGTAGCGCGCCCGCGTCAATTCGTTGAGCCGCGTGCCCAGGAACGGGTCCGTGGCCGGGCCTTGAAGCGTCGAACGGGAATTGTTGATCTGTACCAGGATGTACGCCGGCGGATCCCGCGCCAGGCCTTCCCAGACCCGCTCCTGGAACTCGCGCTGCCGCGGAAAGGGGAGCGTCAGCGGATAGAGCATCACGTAGGGGTTCGCCAGCCGCCGTTCGGCCGCGAAAGCGACCTGCGGCTCGCTCCCGTAGATGAAGATCGAATCCTCCGGCTCCGTCCGCTCGCGCAGGTACTGCGCGACCAGCGGCGTGGCCTCGAAGCCCTGCGGCCCCAGCAGGTTCAGGCTCACCAGCGCCGGCGGCGCGGTCCAGTATTCGAGATTGAGGATCAAACTCGGCGCGAGTGCCAGCGCGGCGCTCACGACCCCCGCCAGACCCAGCCGCGCCGGACGCACCTTCAGCGCGCGGGCCAGCCCGTCCAGCCCCCAGCCCGCGGCCAGCGCCGTCGCCGGCAGGAGCTGCGCGAAATAGTGCGGGTAAAGCTGGGTCGTGTGCAGCGCGCCGAGCAGCGAGAGCCCAAGCCAGGCCGGCGGGATCCAGGCCCGCGATTCCTGCCCGCGCAGGAACAGCCAGCCGCAGCCCAGCGCGCCCAGCAGCGCCGGCGCGCCCAGGTCCATCAGCGGGTACAGGAGCTGCTTGGCGATCTGCGCCCAGGTGCCGCCCCCAACCAGGCTCCCGTAGACCAGGCTGTGCGTGAAGGACCAATAGAAGAGTTCGCCCGCCGCGCCGGCCAGCACGAACGGCGCGCAGACCAGGACGCTCGCCGCGAGCCCGCCCAGCAGCCAGACCCCGAAGTCCGCCAGCGCCGCCTTCGCCTGCGCGCGCCCGTGCGCGGCGGCCAGCAGGCACGGGACCAGCAACAGGCTCGCCGCCGCCGGCTGTTTGATCCAGCACGCCGCCGCGCCAAGGAACCCGCTCCACGCCAGCCGCCAAGCTCGCGCGCGGCCCTCGCGCTCGGTCGCCAGCAGCGCCAGGTACGCCGAGCCCGCCAGCGGCAGGAGCATCAGCATCTCGGTGCTCGCGGTGAAACCCTGCACGCCGCACGAGGCGCTCGTCGCCGCGTACACGGCCCCCGCGAGCCAGCCCGCCCGAGCGCCGCCCAGCCGCCGCGCCAGCGCGACGACCAGCAGCAGCGTCCCGAAGTTCCAGACATGCAGGAAGCCGTGCACGCCGCCGGCGGTCGGAGGCACGCAGGCCAGCGCCAGCGCGTAGACGTAGAAGACCCCCGGGGGTTTGTGGTCGAAGACGTCGCGGTACGGCAGTTCGCCGCGCCAGAGCGCCTGCGCCACCACGCCGAAGGCCCCTTCGTCCCGGTCCAGCGGCATGTGGCTCAGGCTCAGCCGCGGCGCGACATAGAGCGCGACGATGGCCGCCCAGGCCAGCCCGGCGGCGAGTCCCGCGCGCGGGGCGCGAGGGAGGGCGGCGGCGGGATTCACGGTTCGCGGTCCTTCCGGCGCTCCAGGATCGCGTAGACCACCTCGTATGCTTCGGGATCCTCCTCATACGCCTCGGGCGTGAGCGCCTCGTACGCCTCGCGCCGCCGGGAACTTTCCCCGCGGGCGCGGACGACGTACGCCGCCGGCGCGAAGACCTCCGCGCGCAAATGGTCCGCGTAGTCGGCAAAGGCCGTGCTCTGGTCGCCTGGCGCGCGGAACTCGCCGTCCAGGTTCGGCGCGTAGAGCAGGAAGCGCGGCGCGTGCCGCTTGATGTCCGCGATCATCTCCAACTGGTATTGGGCGCTGCGCTCGAAGTCGTTATGGATCGTATAAAAAGCCGGGTAGCGGTGCGGCAGCCGCAGTTCGGCCATGGCCAGGATCTGCGAGCGCGTGAAGAGCGGCAGCGCGTACGCGCCCGGCTCCGCGTGCGCCTTCAGCCACTCGGCCGCCGCCTCGTGCCCTCCGTGGGTCCACGGGGAGATCCGGTCCTCCTGCCGCATCGGGGCCGCGAGCGCGCAAACCAGCAGCAGCCCGCCCGCCGCGCAGGCGAACGCCGTGCGTCCCGCCGCGCCGCGGTCCACGAAGCGGACGGCCTGCAACGCGGACAGGCCCGCCCCGCCCAGCAGCGCCAGCGCGGGCGTCAGCAGCGCGAAATAGTGGTAATAAAAGTAGGGACCCTGCCACGTCGCCGGCACGCTCAGCACCACGAAAACCGGGAGCGCCCAGGCCCTGGGATGCCGCCAGTAAATCAACAGCGCCGTCCCCGCCAGCCCCAGGAGGACCGGCAGGGCATGATCCGGAACGCCCTCTTTGAACTTGCTGAAAAAGTAATACCATTCCGTCTTGCCGCCGTAGTAATTCAACTTCGTCGCGAAGGACCAGAAGTAGAAGGTGCGTAGCCCCACTTGCCACGCGAAGTAGCCCAGGACCAATGCGCTCAATCCAAGCCCTCCGGCCAACCACCAGCCCAGATCGTTGCGCGTTCGTGCTACGAGACGGCCGTGGTGGACGACGATCGCGAGCGGCGCCAGGAGCAGCGGCAGGACGGCCGGCTGTTTGATCCAGCACGCCGCCGCGCCGCAGATGCCGGCCAGGATCAGCGAGGCGCGCCGCGAGCGCCCCGAGGACCGGACGCCGCGCGCCGTCAACCACAGGCTCAGCGCCAGCGGCGCCAGCAGGAACATCTCCGTCCCCGCCGTCTGCCCTTGCACCACCGGCGCGGCGCTCAAGAGCGCGTACACGAAGCCCGTCCACAATCCCGCGCGCGGGCCGTACCAGAGCCCCCGCCAGCTTCGCCAGGCCGAAGAGCGCCATCAGATTCCACGCCTGTAGAAAAAGATGCACGCCCACCGGCGTGGGCGGCGCGATGAGCAACCCCAGCGCCAGGACGTAGAAGACACCGGGCGGCTTGAAGTCGCATAGCTCGATGTAAGGCGCGTTCCCGCGCAGCACCGACTGGGCGATCAGCAGGAATGTGCCTTCGTCGCGGTCCAGGGGGAGCTGCACCAGCTTCACCCGCAGACCTGCATACACGGCCAGGATCAGCGCCCAGGCGAGGAACATCACGTTGCGCGAGAGCGGCCGCTCGAGGTTTTCCAGGGCGCTTGGAAGGGGGGGCGCCGGCGCGGGGGAGGCCTCGGACGCGGCCATGGGATCTCAGGCTTGGACGAGCGCGTCGATGTGCGCGCGGCCGTAGCGCCGGAGGCAGGCCTGGCCGTTGTTCACGTAATGCCGGTAGGTGTGCGCGAGACGCTCGCGCTGGCGGGGCTCCAGTTCCTTCACCTGCTTGGCGGGCACGCCGGCCCAGAGCGTATGCGGCGGGATCTGCGTCCCTTCCAGCACCAGCGCCCCCGCGGCGATCAGCGCGCCTTCGCCCACCACGCAGCGGCTCAAGACCGTCGCCCCGATCGCGATGAGCGCCCCGTCCCCGACCGTGCTCCCGTGGACGATCGCCTGGTGCCCCAGCGTCACGCGCTTGCCCAGCACGCAGGGAAAGCCCTGGTCCACGTGCAGGATGCTCCCGTCCTGGACGTTGGTCTCCTCGCCGACTTCGATGTACTCCTCGTCGCCGCGCAGGATGCAGCCGTACCAGATGCTGCACTGGGCCTTCAGTTCGACCCGGCCGAGCACCACCGCGCCCGGCGCGACCCACGCGCTGGGCGCGATGAGCGGCCGGCAGTGCAGCGCGCCCCAGTCGTAGTAGGTCTCGGGGTAGGGAACCTCGGGCGGCGCCGGCGCGGCGTCCGATTGCGCCTTCCAGGCAGAGTGCGGGCCGCGGTAGGAACTTTCGAAGGGCGAGTGCATGGGGCCATTTTGCGCCGCGACCGCGCGCGTGCAAGTCGCTTGCCCGCCTTCGGGCCGCGCGCTCAGATCCGGTATTCGTCCAGGTGCCCGGCCATCTCGCTGCCGCGGGCGAGGGCCACGCGGCCGGTGCGCGCCATCTCCTTGATCCCGAAGGTGGACATCACCCGCAGGAACGCGTCGATCTTCTTCTCCGGCCCGATGATCTCGACCATGCAGTCCTTGAGTCCGATGTCCACGATCTGCCCTTCGAAGACCTCCACGAGCTGGAAGATCTCCTGGCGCGCGCCGGCCGGCGTGGCGATCTTGACCAGCGCCAGGTCGCGCTCGACGTAGTCCATCCCCGAGAAGTCCAGCACCTTGATCACGTTCACGAACTTGGAGAGGTTCTTCTTCAGCGCCTCGATGATCATCTCTGCGCCGCGGACCACCAGCGTCATGCGGCTGAAGCGCATGTTCTCGGTCTCGGCCACCGTCAGCGACTCGATGTTGTACCCGCGCGCCGCGAAGAGGTTGGCCACCTGCGCCAAAAGTCCCGGCACGTTCTTCACCACCAGGCTGATCACGTGCCGCCGCGGGAGCTGCTTCGAGAGCACCTCCTGCCGGGAGCGCGGCACTTCGTCCGCCCCGGATTCCGGCGCGGACATGTACGCCGGCAGTTCCGAAGGCGAGGCCTTGTCGGAGCGTGCGCTGGATTTGGGCATGGCTCGTACCCCTTTGCCGTCGCCTCGGTTTTCGAAACGCGCCGACCGGACGGGTTTACTTTTTCTTCTTGCCCTGACGCTCCGGGCGCAGTTCGCGGACGATCTTGCCGATCTGCCAGATCTCGTCGCCGCGGACCCTGGCCAGTTCCTGCTCCAGGCGCTTGCGGTAATCGGCGCGGCTGTTGGCCTTCAGCACGACGGCCGTCTCCTTGCCCGACCGGACGCGCTTGTAGAGGTCCTCGAAGACGGGCTTGGTGGCCTTTTCGAACTTTCCGCACCAGTCCAGCGCGCCGCGCTGCGCGGTCGTGGAGCAGTTGGCGTACATCCAGTCCATGCCGTTCTCGCCAATGAGCGGATACAGGGACTGGGTGGCCTCCTCGACGGTCTCGTTAAAGGCCTCGCTGGGGCTGTGGCCTTTTTTGCGCAGGACTTCGTACTGCGCGCGCATCAGCCCGTAGATCGCGCCCATCAGCACGCCGCGCTCGCCCGTCAGGTCGCTGTAGACCTCGTTCTCGAAGGTGGTCTCGAAGAGGAAGCCGCTGCCGATGGCGATGCCCAGCGCCAGGCAGCGCTCCCGCGCCCGGCCCGTGTAGTCCTGGTGCACCGCGAAGGAACTGTTGATCCCGCGGCCTTCGAGAAACAGCCGGCGCACCGTCGTCCCGCTGCCCTTCGGCGCGACGAGGATCACGTCCACGTATTTCGGCGGGATGACTTTCGTCTGCTTGCGGTAGACGATCGAGAACCCGTGCGAGAAGTAGAGCGCCGCGCCCTTCTGCAGGTTCGCCTTCACCACCGGCCAGGAGGCCTTCTGCCCCGCGTCCGAGAGCAGGTACTGGACCACCGTGCCCCGCCGCACCGCCTCTCCGATGTCCTCGAAGAGCGTCACGCCGGGCTTCCAGCCGTCCTGCTTCGCCAGGTTGTAACTCGCGCCCTTGCGCACGCCCACGATGACCTTCACTCCGTGGTCGCGCAGGTTCAGCGACTGCCCGCGCCCCTGAACCCCGTACCCGACGATCGCAACGGTCTCGCCGCCCAGGATCTTCTTGAGCTTCGCCGCGGGAAAATCGGTCCGCTCGACCACGGTTTCCTTGATGCCGCCTACTTTGAACGTGCGCATGAGCCTCTTACTCCTCACGGGTTTGAAGTTCGGTTGCTCTTCGTCACTTCATCAAAGGGGTCCGGGAACCGGTATCCGGACTCCGGGGAACTGCACTTCGGGCTACGAGTCTCCGTAGCGGACTTCTTCTTCCTTTACGCGATCGGATGGCGGCAGCTTCTCATGCAAACTGCCCGCCAGTCCAACTAGCATCCGACGTATCTCGTCCAAGGTTTCGTCCAGGTTTTGGTAGCGCTCCGGCGTGAGATAGCCGATGCGCCGGGCCACTTCAAGCTGCGTGTCCAATTCCCCCGTCGAACCCAATGCGTATTTCACGAAGCGAAGGTAGTCCAAGGTCGTATTGCGCTGATGCCCTTCCGCCAAATTGCTCGGCACACTGATCGCTGCCCGACGAAGCTGGCTGGTCAGGCCGAACTGTTCGGATTTTGGAAAGCCTTCCGTAACCTTATAAATGTCCGCCACGAAGTCGATCCCGGCATTCCAAACTCGCAGTTCTCTGTACTTCCGAATGGTTCCCATCTGGCATCTTCCCGCCGTTCCCGGAGTCCGGCCCCCGGCACCCGCTCTTAGATCAACTCCGGCTCCTTCGGGTAATGCACGATCTGGTCCAGCGACGCGCCGGCCGGAATCATGGGGTACACGTTCGCGGCGTGAACGCAGTGGAAATCGACGATCACCGGGCGGTCGTTGACCTTGCGCGCTTCCTTCAGCACCTCGTCCACCCGGTCCTTGTCCTTGCAGGTGAAGCCCGCGCAGCCGAAGGCCTCGGCCACCTTCGCGAAGTCGGGGTTGTCGGAGAGGTCCACTTCGCTGTACTGCTCCTTGTAGAACATCTCCTGCCACTGCCGCACCATGCCCAGGTGGAAGTTGTTCAGGATCGCGACCTTCACCGGCGTGCGCAGACGCCGCCCGGTGACGAGTTCCTGGATGTTCATGATGATCGAGCCGTCGCCGGAGATGCACCAGACCTCCTCGTCGGGGCAGGCCATCTGCGCCCCGATGGCCGCCGGCAGCCCGTAGCCCATCGTGCCCAGCCCGCCGCTGGTCAGGAAATGCCGCGGCTCGACGAAGGTGTAGAACTGCGCGGCCCACATCTGATGCTGGCCCACGTCCGTGGCGACGATCGCGCGCCCGCGGGTGATCTCGCAGATCCGGTCGATGACGTACTGCGCCTGCAGGTCCTCGCCGGGGTAGGTGAGCGGATGCTCGCGCTTCTGCTTGTTCAGTTCGTCGAACCAGGGCTTGCGGTCCTGGTGTTCCAGGTGCTTGAAGAGGAGCTTCAGGCTCGTCCGCACATCGCCCAGCACCGGGTAGCGCGTCTTGACGTTCTTCCCTATGCAGGTCGGGTCGATGTCGAAGTGGATCTTCTTCGAGCCCGTCGAGAAGCGGTCCAGGCGCCCGGTGATGCGGTCGTCGAAGCGCGCGCCGATGGAGATCAGCGCGTCGCAGTCGTTCACCGCGAAATTCGCGTAGCTCGTCCCGTGCATCCCCAGCATGCCCAGCGAGAGCGTGTGGTTGCCGGGGAAGGCGCCCAGCGCCATCAGCGTCGTCGTCACCGGGATGTTGGCCCGCTCGGCGCAGGCGCGCAGTTCCTTGTAGGCCCCGCTGATCACGCAGCCGCCGCCGACGTAGAAGACCGGCCGCTCCGCCGCGTTGATCGCCTCCGCGGCCGCGCGGACCTGCTCCTTCTGGTCCGGCGTCGGCTCGCCGTTGGGCGGCCTGTACCCCGGCAGGTCCATGGGCACGTCCAGCGGGCCGGCATACTGGGCTTCCTGGACGTCCTTCGGCACGTCCACCAGCACCGGCCCGGGCCGCCCGGTCATCGCGATGTAGGCCGCCTCCTTCAGCACCCGCGGCAGGTCGTTGACGCTCTTGACCAGGTAGTTGTGCTTCGTAACCGGGCGCGTGATGCCCGTCACGTCGGCTTCCTGGAACGCGTCGTTCCCGATCAGGTGCGATTTGACCTGGCCGGTGATCGCGAGCATGGGAATGGAATCCATGAACGCCGTGGCCAGCCCCGTGACCAGATTCGTCGCGCCCGGGCCGGAGGTCGCCATGCAGCAGGCCAGTTTACCGCTCGCGCGGTAATACCCATCGGCCATGTGCGCCGCGCCCTGTTCGTGCCGCACCAGGATGTGCCGCACCTCGGGGAAGCTGTACAACTCGTCGTAGATCGGGATCGTGGCCCCGCCGGGGTAGCCGAAGATGACCTTGATCCCCAGCCGCCGCAGCACCTCCAGCAGCAGCCGCGCTCCGGTCATGCGGGTCTCTTTTTGCGCCACGGTCTTGGCGGGCATGGATGCGCCCCCCAGAAAAAGGCCCCCGGCGGTGAACCGGGGGCGGACTTGAATCGGTTGAACCAGCTAACGTGTTGAGAAGGTATACCTTCGAGCAGCGCGATTCGCAAGGCCGATATTTAAAGAATGATATATAAAATAAATATATCGTTAATATGTTTTAATTATTAGGCAATTAGATTAAATATCCAATGACTAATAGGAAATACGATTGATTCATAAGGATCAGCTTAGCCCGCGCTCCGCTAGATATCGCTCCGCCTCCAGCGCCGCTTTGCAGCCCATCCCTGCCGCGGTCACCGCTTGCCGGTATCGGCTGTCGTGGCAGTCCCCCGCGGCGAAGAAGCCTTCCCGCGAGGTATGCTGCCGGTCGTCCACCTCGATGTACCCGCTCGCGTCGAGTTTCACGACGCCTTGCAGCACCTGCGTGGTGGGAATGTGCCCGACGGCGATGAAGACCCCGTCCACCTTCAGTTCTTTCGTCGAACCGTCGCGCGCGTCTTTCAGCCGCAGCGCCGTGACCTTGCGCTTGTGCCCCTGCGCCTCCTCGTTGCCCAGGACCTCGTCCACAAGCTGGTTCAGTTCCCACTTGATGTTCTTCTTGGAGCGCGCGCGTTCGAGCATCACCGTGCTGGCGCGAAACCCTTCGCGCCGGTGGATCAGCGTCACCTCGCCGCAGATGTTCGAGAGGTAGTTCGCTTCTTCCATCGCGCTGTCCCCGCCGCCGATGACCGCCACCGGCAGCTTGCGGTAGAAGTTCCCGTCGCAGACGGCGCAGTAGGTCACGCCTTCGCCCCAGATTTTCTGGTCGGGCTTCTGCCGCGGCTGGTATTCCAGTTCGCCCTTCACCCCCAGGCGGCGCGGCGCGGCGCCGGTGCAGAAGAGCACCGTATGCGCGCGCAGCACTTCGCCGGCGCTCGTCGTCACCGTGTACGGCGGAGCCTGTCCCTCGATCTTCGCCGCCGACTCCCACTTCAATTCCGCGCCGTTCCACTTGGCCTGTTCGAGCATGTCGGCCATCAGCTTGGGCCCGTCGACGCCTTTCGCGAAGCCGGGATAGTTCTCGACCAGCGAGGTCTTGGTCAGTTGCCCGCCCGGGTCGGCGCCGGCGAGCACGACCGGCTTCAGCGCCGCGCGCGCGGCGTAGATGGCCGCCGTCAGGCCCGCGGGGCCGGAGCCGATGATGAGCGTCTTCAGGATGCCGTCGGACATGGGAGTCTCCTCGCTCAAGGGTTGGCGCGTGGCGCACGCTACGAATCTACGTTTGCGCAGGCGTGACGCAACCACCATTGAAGCGGTAGGCACTCCTGGGGCGCGCATTTTGAGGGTGGCAAGCGCCTTAAATGGGGTTATCTTTAGCTGGGGGCTTTCCGAATACGAACGCGGTGCCGGGCCGCGGGCCGCTGGGTCTGCGAGGGCGATAGCCGGTGGACATCTCCAAACTGATCGAAAAAGCGCGCGAAGCCGCCGAACGGCGCAATTACGACTACGCCGTCGACCTCTACAACCAGGCCCTGCAGTTGAGTCCCGACGACAGCCAGGCCCGCAGGGATCTCCGCACCGTCGAGCACCGCCTGGCCAAGGAGCGCGGCGTCAGCTTCATGGGCAAGGCCAAGGTCATGGCCGCCCTGGGCAAGGCCAAGACCCTCCTGGCCACCAAGAAGTTCGATGCCGCCATGATCGCCTGCGAGGACGCGCTCAAAATCGACCCCGGCAGCATCAGCGCCTTGATGACCCTCGGCAGCGCCGCCCTTACCGCGGGCTACAAGAACGCCGCCATCGTCACCTTTGAGGAGATCCGCGCCGGCAAGGGCGGAGGAAATCTCAAGAGCCTCGTCGAAGGCTCCCGCAACCTTGCCTTCGCCTACGAGGCCAACGGGCAGGCCAAGGAAGCCCTCGAGATCTGGGAAGAGGTCAAGCGCCTCAAGCCCGACGACCGCGACGCCACCATCAAGATCCGCGACCTCTCCGCCATCGGCATGGTCACGCGCGTCGAGGCCGGCACCAACGTCGGCGCGGCCGCCGGCAAGATGGCCGCCACCAAGGGCATCATGCGCAGCCAGGAGAACGTCGAGCGCCAGGAACGCTCCCAGCAGGATATCCGCACCGAGGAAGACCTGCGCCTGGCCATCGAAGACACCAAGGCCGACATCCACAAGCGCCCCGACGACGCCCGCATCTACGGCAAGCTCGGCGACCTCTACAAGAAGGGAAATAATTACGACGAGGCCAAGAAGGCCTACCAGACCGCCGTCGAAAAGGACGCCATCAACCCCACCTGGAAGTTCCGCCTCGACGACCTTGAGATCTGGCGCATGGCCAACGCCGTCAACGCCCTTGCCGCCAAATTCAAGGCCGGCGACGTCTCCGCCCGCGATCTCCACGGCAAGCAGTTGATCGAGATGCTCGAGTATCGCCGCCGCTCCTTCGTCGAGCGCGAGCGCCAGTACACCACCGACGGGCGCATCAAGTACGATCTCGCCGAAATCTACTTCGAACTGGCCGCCCGCAAGCGCGACGGCATCCTTTACGACGAGGCCATCAAGCGCTACCAGGTCACCTTCAAGGACCCCAAGTACCGCATCGAGTCCGGGCTCAAGATGGGCATGGGCTTCGCCGCCAAGGGCCAGTACGAACTCGCCATCAAGCGCTTCGAGGAGACCCTGGGGCATCTCGAACTCAAGGACGACCGCTGGAAGAACCTGATGTACTACAAGGCCGACACGCTGGAGAAGGGCGAGCGCTTCAAGGAAGCCCTTGAGATCTTCCTTCAAATCTACGAAGTCGACGTCTCCTTCCGCGACGTCTCCAAGCGCGTCGAGGAACTCCAGAAGAAAACCCAGGGCGACGCCGCCGACTGAGCGCCGGCGAGGCAGTCTTCCGGCCCGCGCTTCAGCCTTTTCGCTCCAGAGTCAGGAACGTGTACGGCGGGTCGCCGTCCACCGATTCGCGGCTCGTCTCGGCGTACCCCGCGGCGTCGAACGCAGGGAAGCGCGCGTCGCCCTCGACGTTCGCGTGCACCAGCGTCAGGTACAACCGGTCGGCGCGGGGCAGGAATTGCGCGTAGACCTCCGCGCCTCCAATCACGAAGATCTCCCCGGCGTCCTGCAGCTTCTCCAGCGCTTCCTCCGGTGAGCGGCAGATCGTCGCGCCTGCGAGCTTGAACGCAGGGTCGCGCGTCAGGATTACGTTCTCGCGTCCGGGCAGCAGCCTCCCGATCGAGGCCCACGTTTTCCGGCCCATCACCACCGGATGACCCATGGTCAGGGCCTTGAAACGCTTCAAATCCCCGGGGAGCTTCCACGGCAGCCGGTTCTCCACCCCGATCACGCCGTTGGTGGAGACCGCCGCGATCAGGTTCACCTTCATACCGCGATGGGCGCCTTGATCGCGGGGTGCGGGTCGTACGCCTCGAGCGTGAAGTCCTCGTACTTGAACCCGAAGATGTCCCGCGCCTCCGGATTCAGCTTCATCCTCGGCAGCGCGCGAGGTTCGCGCGTGAGTTGCAGCTTCGCCTGCTCCAGGTGGTTCAGATACAGGTGCGCGTCGCCCAGCGTGTGCACGAACTCGCCCGGCTTCAGCCCCGTCACCTGCGCCATCATCAGGGTCAGCAGCGCGTAGCTGGCGATGTTGAACGGCACCCCCAGGAACACGTCGCAACTGCGCTGGTAGAGCTGGCACGAGAGCCGCCCGTGCGCCACGTAGAACTGAAACAGGCAGTGGCACGGCGGCAGCGCCATCCGCTCGATCTCGTCCACCTTCCACGCGCTCACCACGATGCGCCGCGAGTCGGGGTTCTTGCGGATCAACTCCACCGCGTTCTGGATCTGGTCGTAGCTCTTCCCGTCGCACGTCCAGCGGCGCCACTGGCTCCCGTAGACCGGGCCCAGTTCCCCGTTCGCGTCCGCCCACTCGTCCCAGATCGTGACGCCGTGTTCGCGCAGGTAGCCCACGTTCGTCTCGCCCTTCAGGAACCAGAGCAGTTCATGGACGATCGAACGCAGGTGCAGCTTCTTCGTCGTCAGGCAGGGGAAGCCCTTCGCCAGGTCGAAGCGCATCTGGTACCCGAAGACGCTCAGCGTGCCCGTCCCGGTGCGGTCGTCCTTCCGCGCCCCGGTGTCGAGGATATGCCGCAATAAGTCGAGATACGTCTTCATGCGCCGTCCCGCGATTTGCGCTGCGCCGGGCGAGGTCCGCCGGCCGCGCATCATCCTAGCGATTTCCACGGCTCCCGGGAATCCCGGATTCGCGCGGTATCGCGCCAAGGAACGGCGGGACGCCCCTCGATCAGGGGATAGCGCGGGCGCTTCGCCCGCCGCCCCTACACGCCGCCGCCGCTTTCGGCGCGCCGCTCGCGGAATTCGTGGCAGCCGGGCTCCACGTCCTCCCGGGTCGGCCATTGCCCCGAGGCGAGCCAGTGGAAGACCCGCCGTCCGTCGTTGAGCAGCAGGTACAGCGAAGGGATGAAGAAGAGCGTCAGCGCGGTGGCGAAGATCAGCCCGCCCGAGAGCGAGACGGCCATGGGGATCAGGAACTGCGCCTGGAAGCTCCGTTCGGCCAACAGCGGCGCCAGCCCCGCGACGGTGGTGAGCGAGGTCAGGATGATCGCGCGGAAGCGCGAGGGCGCGGCCGCGTGCAGCGAGCCCAGCACCCCCGCGCCCCGGCGCTGCCGCTCGTTGATCCGGTCGATCATCACCAGGGCGTCGTTGACCACCACCCCCGCCAGCGCGACCACGCCGAAGAGGCTCATCATGTTGAGCTGGTAGCCCAGCGCCCAGTGCCCCACGATCGCGCCCACGATCCCCAGCGGGATCGTGGTCATGATCAGGATCGGCTGCAGATACGAGTGAAAAAATCAGCGCCAGGATCGCGAAGATTCCCACCAGCGAGATCAGGAACCCCACCTGCAGCGACTGCACCGAGCGCTTCGTTTCGGTCTTCGGCCCTTCCTGCGAAATGGACAGGTCCGGGTAGCGCGCCAGCAGCTCCGGGAAGCAGTGCGCCTCCAGGTCGCGTAGGATCTCGTCGGCGTTGGCCTGCGCCTCGTCCACCTCGGCGTTCACCGAGACCCGCCGGCGCCCGTTGCGCCGCCGAATCTCCGAGACCCCGTTGGCCAGCTTCACCTCCGCCACCTCGTCGAAGGGGACCTCCACGCCCGCCGGCGTGCGGATTCGCACCCGCCGCAAGTCGTCGAGCCGAGAGCGCTCGGCCTTCGGGTAGCGCACCTGCACCTTCACCTCGTCGCGCCCGCGCTGCAGGCGCAGGGCCTCCTCGCCGAAGAACCCCGTGCGCAGTTGCGCGCCCAGGTCCTGCAGCGTGATCCCCAGCGCGCGCCCTTGCGGCTTCAGCGCCACCTGCAGTTCCCGCTTCCCGGGCTGATAGTCGCTCGTCACGTCGTAGGTCCCGGCATACTGCCGGATCGCGTCTTTCAATTCTTCTCCGGCCAGGCGCAGCCGCTCCAGGTCTTTCCCCAGCAGGTAAATCTCGATGTCCGTGCCCTGCATCCCCGGCCCGCCCAGCGGCCCGTAGGTCTCGCTCGTCGCGCCCGCGATCCCGCCCACCGCCTCGCGCCACTCCGTCAGGATCCGCTCGCTGTCGATGCTCCGCGTCTCGGGGCCCGAGATGTGCGCGTACAGCGTGCCCTCGTGGATCTTCCCTTCCACGCCCGACTCGGCGTACACCCCCGTCACCAGCGGCCCCCCGCGCACTTCCGCCGCGTGCCGCGCGTTGAGGCCCAGCAGCGCCGCCTCCATCCGCGAGATCGCCTCGCCCGTCGTCTCAATCGGCGTCCCTTCGGGGAAGATCACCCTCGCGCTCAGGTACTCGTTGTCCGCGTCGGGGAAGAGCGTGAACGGCACGAAGCCCCCGCTGACCAGGCCGCCGCAGGCCAGCAGCCCGAACAGCCCCAGCGCCAGGGTCGCCATACGGTAGCGCAGCGAAAGCTTGAACAGCGGCGTGTAGACGACGTCGATAAACCCCTCGATCCGGCCGTCCATCCAGGCCCGCAGCCGGTTTGGCGCGCCGGGGAGCTCGCCGGTCCCGCCAGCCGCCGCGGCGGCGCCCTCCGCAGTCGCCCCCTCGCCGCGCCGTTCGCGCAGCATCCGCCGCCGCGCGCCGACGATCCGCGAGAGAAACGCCGAGCGGTGCCCCAGGTGGTTGGGCAGGATGAACAGGCTCTCCAGCAGCGAGCCGCCCAGCGTCCCCACCACCGCGACGGGAATCTCCGCGATGAACTTGCCCATGATTCCGCTGACGAAGAACAGCGGCAGGAAGGCCACGGCCGTGGTGGTGACCGTCCCCACCACCGGCCACGCCACTTCCGTCGCCCCGGCGACGGCCGCCTCCGCGCGCGGTCGGCCGGCCCGCTCGTGCGCGTAGATGTTCTCGCCCACCACGATCGCGTCGTCCACCACCATCCCCAGCACCAGGATCAGCCCGAAGAGGTTAATCATGTTCAGCGAGCACCCGCTGAGCCAGATCACGATGCCCGCCGTCGCGAAGGCGAACGGGATCCCCAGCGTCACCCAGAATGAAAGCCGCAGGTTGAGGAAGATGAACAGCGAAAGGAAGACCAGCAGCAGGCCCTGCATCCCGTTGCGCGTGAGCAGGTCGATGCGGTCGGTGATCAGGACCGAGAAGTCGCCCAGCACGTCGGCCTTCACCCCGGGCGGCAGTTCCTGGGACTTCCGCGCCAGGTACGCCAGGACCAGTTCCGAGATGTGGATCGCGTCCTGCTCGTCCGTCCGCAGCACCCGCACGATCGCCGCCGGTTCTTCGTTGTAACGCCCGAGGCTCTCGTCCTCCTCGAAGGCGTCGCGGATCTCCGCCACCTGCCGCAGCCGCACCACCGTCCCGTCCGGGCGCGCCAGGACCGGGATCTCCGCGTACTCCCGGCCGCGGTAGCGCCGACCCTGGACCTCGATCTTGAACTGCTCCGCCCGCGTCCGGATCGTCCCCCCCGGCAGGTTCAGGCTCGCGCGACGCACCGCCTGCGCCACGCCGCCCAGCGTCAGCCCGTACTGCCGCAGCGCCGCTTCGCTGACCTCGATGGAGATCTCGTAGTCGCGGATCCCGCCCAGTTCGACCTGCGAGAGCCCCGGCAGCGCCAGCAGCTCGTCTTTCATGTCCTGCGCGGCTTCGCGCAGCGTCCGCTCGTCCGCCCGGCCGTGCACCACCACCAGCATCGACGGCTGGACCAGCAGCACCTCCTTCACGGCCGGCTCTTCGGCGTCCTCGGGGAAATCCTCGATCGTGCCCACCCGCTCCCGGATGTCGTTCAGGATCGGGTCCAGGTCCTTCACGTCCTCGTTCAGCTCGACGATGACCGTCGCGTAACCTTCCCGCGCCGCGCACTCGATGCTCTTGACCCGGTCGACCCCCTGCAGCGCCTCTTCGATCTTGAAAACGATCCCTTCCTCGACCTCCCGCGCCGAGGCGCCCTCGTAGAAGACCGAGATCGAGACCCGGTCCGCGCTGAACTGCGGCATGATCTCGCGCGTGAGGTTCAGGTAGCAGACCGCCCCGAGCACCAGGATCGAGTACATGGCCATGTTGGCCATGACCGGGTGCCGCGCCGCGGCCGCCAGGGGGCCGTTCACGGCCGGGCGCCGCCCGTCGCCACGTCCGGCCCCTCGTCCGCCTCGACTTCCCGCGTGCGGACCGCCTCACCCGAACCCAGGAACGCCAGCGGGCTGAGCACCACTTTCTCGCCCGCCTTCAGCTCGCCCTCGACGAGCAGCTCCCCGTCCTGGCGGTGCCGCGGCTGCACGGCCCGCGCCGCGAGCTTTCCGTCGGCGACCACGTAGAGCCTGCCGTCGGCTTGAAGCGCGCGTTCGGGAACCGCCAGCGCCTGCTCCAGGTAGCGCCCTTCGATGGTCACTTCGCAGTAGGCCCCGATCGGCAGCGGCGGGCGCTCGTCGGAGCCCGGGCCGCCCCACGGGTCCCGCACCTCCACCACCAGCGGGATCGTGCGGCTCGAGGCGTCCATCGGCTCGGCGCGCACCGCCAACCCCGGCCACTCGAAGCGGCCTCCGTGCGCCAGCCATTTCACCGTGGCCTTCGGCGCGACGGCAAACTCGCGAGCCGGCGCCGCGCCCTCTGGGAGGCTCTGCGCCGGCTGCCCCGGCAGGTTGCCGAATTGCTCGGCCTCCAGCACTACAGGCACCTCGAACGCGCTCAGGTCCGCCACCTGCCCGACGCCCGTGGCCGGGAAGGTCGTCACGAACTGCCCGATCTCCGCGCTCCGGCTGAGCACTCGCCCGTCGAAGGGGCAGGCCAACCGCGTCCGCGCCAAGTCCGTCTCCGCCTTGCGCAACGCCTCTTCGCGCGCGGCCGCCGCCGCCTTCGCCACCGCGATCCGCGAGGGCATCAGCTTCAACGCGCTCTCCCGAGTCACCAGCGCGGTGCGGTCGGCCAGGTACGCTCCCCGCGAGCGGTCCCGCTCGGTCACCGAGATCGCCCCCGGATCCTTCACCCACGTCGTCTCCATCCGCTCGTATTCGCTCTTCGAGACCTCCGCCTTCTGCCGCATCACCTCCACCTCGTCGCGCAGCGTCGCCTCCGCCGTCGTGAGCTGCACGATCTCCGCGCGGGCCTGCTCGAGCTGCGCCTGCGCCGAGGCCAGCGCGATGCGGTAGTCCGTCGGGTCGATCTCCACCAGCGTCTCGCCCGCCTTCACGAAGCGCCCCGCCTCGAAGCGCTCCGAGAGCTTCACCACCCTCCCGGCCACTTGCGGCGCCAGGGTGTAGATTCGCTTGGCCCGCACCGAGCCGTACCCATGCAGGTCCAGCGTGTACGGCCGCGCCCGCACCGTCATCACGTCCACCAGGGGCAGCCGCAACTCCTGCGCGCGCTTGGTCGGCGGCTGTTTGAACCGCGACAGCATCCCGAAGACTGCCAGCCCAGCGCCCACGATCAACACCGGCAGCAGAATCAATCGAAGCAGCGGCAGCGGCCGCCGTTCGGGGTCGGCCGAATGCGCCGCGTCCGGTTCCCGTGTCGAAGGGTCCTGAATCGTCATCCTGAGTCCCGCTGCGCCCACGCGCTCCACGCGGCCTCTCGAATCGCGCCGCCGGACGCCATTAGCAATCGTAAGGCTGGAGATGGGTTTGGACTATGGGAAATCGACCAATATTTGACCGGAAAGAATATAAACTCTCGACCTCGCCGTGAGTTGCAGAAACCCAAGGGCCGCCCAACGCTGCAACGCTGCTCCCAGGCAATCGGTACCGCCGGCGTTCCGTTCGTATCCCGGGCGACACGCCCGCCATTTTCCTCCTGCGCCTTAGCCAAAGCAGGCCGGGGGAGGCACTGGAATCCGCGCCGCTACGCGATAAGACCGCTCTCCAACGTCCGTTGCGATTCCTTACAGGCAGCCGCCGGGAGCCGGGTGAGCCCCGCGCGGCCGCTCAACCCTCTGGGAGGTCGTCCCGTTCATGTCCAGCACCGCCAACAAGCCCGTCAAGACCGCCATCGCCGGCCTCGGCCGCGCCGGGTGGAACATCCACGGCCGCGCGATCAAACAGCGCCAGGAGCAGGGCAAGCGCGACTTCGACGTCGTCGCCGTCATCGATCCGCTCGACGAGCGCCTCAAGGAAGCCGAGGCCACCTTCCCCGGCTGCAAGGGCTTTAAGGACTGGAAGACCTTCCTCAAGGAGAAGAACGGCGCCGAGTTCATCGTCATCGCGACCCAGTCGGTCGCCCACGGCCCCATGAGCATCGACGCGCTAAAGGCCGGCCTCCACGTCATGACCGAGAAGCCCATGGCTATGAGCGTGAAGGAAGCCGATAAGATGATCGCCGCGGCCAAAAAGGCCAAGCGGATCCTGACCATCCACCAGAACCGCCGCACCGACCCCGACGTCCATCACCTCCTGCACATCTTCAAGTCCGGCATCCTCGGCAAGGTTTTCATGATCAAGCAGTACTCCAGCCACTTCGCGCGCCGCAACGACTGGCAGACCCTGCGCAAGTTCGGCGGCGGGACGCTCAATAACACCTGCCCGCACACCATCGACCAACTCCTGCTCCTGCTCGAGAGCCCCGTCAAGGACGTCTGGGGCGACCTCCAGGCCTGCGTCACCGCCGGGAACGCCGAAGACCACGTCAAGGTCCTGATCCGCGGCAAGAACGGGCGCGTCATCGACATGGAAGTCACCAGCGCCTACGCCTTCGGGCAGCCGGGGTGGCAGGTCATGGGCACCCTCGGCAGTCTGCGCCAGGAAGGCGACGAGTTCGTCATCAAGCACCTCGACCCCAAGAAGCTCAAGAAGCTCAAGGCCGACCCCTCCATGGCCGTCCCCGACCGCAAGTACGGCGTCATCGGCGGCGAGCAACTGGAGTGGCAGGAGACCCGCGTCAAGGCCAAGGATCCCCAGTTCGCCGTCAACTTCTACGACCGGCTCTACGATTCGATCCGCAACAAGAAGAAGCTGTTCATCACGCCGGAGAGCGTCCGCGAGCAGTTGCGCGTCATCGAAATGGCCCGGCGCGGAACGAAGTTCGTCTGACGCCCGGACCTCCTCGCCTTCAACTACACACCGCAATAGACCCCGCCTCGAGCGGGGTCTTTTGCGGTGTGCCTGAAGAACCTCGCGCTACCGAACGTCGCTTCTGCGTGCGAATCTTCGGATTTGGCATCAGGTCCGGCGGACCCACGGTCCGATAACATAAAGGGAGTCCGATGCGGTCCCCGGTTGGTTTGAGTCGTTAAGTCCTTTGAGCTAAGGCGGTTGTGAATTCGGATAAACCTCGGGTCGAGGGTGGACTCACTTCACCCGTGCATTACAATATTAGGCACGTTTAAGCCAAAGGGCGCGTGCCGGGGTTGCTGGGGGAGGGGTAGTTCCTGGCGAGGAGGTTGGAGGCATGAAGCACAAACATCGATGGATGCTCGCGGCGGCGCTTCTGAGCGTGGCCGCGCTGGGGCTCTGGCGGCTGCCCGTTCAGGCCGATGGTGCCTACGTGGCCCAGATTCCCGACTTCAAACTGCAGGATCCCTCGGGCGCCGAGCACACCGACGAACAGATCGCGGGCCAGAACGGCACCGTGATCATCGTCACCATCCCCAACGTCAAGCACGGCGAGACCCAGGGGCGCTGGTCGCGCTGGCTCACCAAGGACGGCTGGCCCGAGAACGGCCCGCACTTCGTCATGATCGAGGATCTCGAACAGAGCGCGGTCCGCGAGAAGGCCCTCGAGTCGATGAAGGAGAAGTTCAAGCCCGGCCAGAAGCCGCTTCTGCTCCTCGACCATGCCGGCGAGGTCCGCCGCGCCTTCCGCGTGCCTCAGGACGAGACCGTGGTCATGATCTTCAACAAGGACGGCGCGCTCGTGAAGTTCTACAACGACAAGCCGACCCTCGAAGACGCCAAGGACGCGCGCAAGCTGATCCAGAGCATGGCCAAGTAGCGCCGCGTCTGTTTTCCCGCCTGCAAAATTGCCCGCCGCCAAGGCGGGCATTTTTGTTTCCGCGTCCGCCAGCTCCGTAGCGCCGGCGTCCCGCCGGCCCGCATGGGCGTCCCGCCCATGCGTCTTGCCTTAGTTTTCCTCTCCACCGGGAGAGGGCAGGGTGAGGGCGCTGTGTCATGCGCCGTGCCGTTTCCCCTCCTTGCCAAGGAGGGGTCAGGGGAGGTGCCAAAAAAGCCCGCGCGAAACACATCCGCTAAACCGGGCGGGAGAAGGCAAGGTGAGAGCGCTCCGCTTGTCCCATTTCCTCCGGTAGAGGGCGGGGTGAGGGCGCATTTCCCAAGCACCCCGCGCCCCCAAGCCCGCAGGGCTTGCATACCACAGCCCAGGGTTGCCGCGCCGCGGCTACCCTGGGTCCGCACCGCACGCGAATCCCAACTCTGAAAGAGTTGCATCGGCGGGAAGCAACTCTTAACTGGAAGGACGAATCGCCTTGCGCTTGCCTTTCAGATTCGTATAACTCGCAAGAACCTGTCGCCCCTCTTCCAAGAACTGTTAGGAGCGGTTTCATGGGAACTTACACCGAAAAGGCGCTTGCTGAAGGTCATCTTCGCCACGACAAGACCGGCAAGACGGAGAAGATTGTTTACGATGCCGTAAACCACGCCGAGCGCTGGTCCGACCCGGAGGAGAAGGTCCGCGCCGAGTTCTTCGCCGAACTCATCTACAAGTACGGCTACTCCCCGCAGCGGATCGGCGTCGAGGTCACGGTGCCTGACCGCTCGCCCAACGACTTCGCCGACTTGGTGATTTTCCACGACGACGAACGCAAGAAGCCCTTCGCGGTCATCGAGTGCAAGAAGGACGGCATCAGCGATGCCGAGTTTAATCAGGCCGTGGAGCAGGCTTGGGGCAACGGCAACGCCCACAAGTTCCGGGCCGCATACGTTGGCGTGGTCGCGGGCGGCACGCGGAAATTTCTCGACGCCGACGACAAGTACGGGGCGCTCGAACGCGATAAGAACGTTGTCGCCGATCTGCCGATGGAGTACGGCAAGCCCCCCGAGTACAAGTACCGCAAAGGAGTGAGCAAAGACTGGCAGGACATCCGCCCCGTCAGCAAAGGCGAACTCATCGCCGCGATCAAGAAATGCCACCAATCGCTGTGGGGGGGGGGAGGCTCTCGCCTCCGGCGGCCTTTGGCGAGTTCTGCAAAATAATATTCGTGAAGGTCCGCGATGAAAAAAGCCTGCGCAAGAAGGGCGAGCCCTACGAGTTCCAGATCAAGACCGATGAGTCCGCTCACACCCTCGCCGCCCGTATCAAGTCCATGTACACCGTGGAAATGAATCGGGAACCGGACGTCTTTAAGGAGCCGATCAAGATCGATGACGGTACCCTCAAGATGTGCGTTTCCCATCTTGAAGGCATCAATTTCAACAAGACGGACCTGGACACGAAAGGCGTTGCCTTCGAGCAGTTCTTGGATGGCTTCTTCAAGGGCGACTTTGGCCAGTATTTCACGCCGCGCGAGATTATTCAGTTCTGCGTCGAAATGCTCAATCCCACGGCCGGCGACATGACCCTCGATCCGGCCTGCGGTTCGGGTGGATTCCTGCTTTACGCCATGGATCATGTCCGCCATGCGGCAGAAAAGATTCATGCGGATGAACCGACAGAGGCCTTCGCGCATTGGCACGACTTCGCGAAAGATCGCCTATTCGGCATCGAAATCAACGACGAAATATCCCGCGTCGCCAAGATGAACATGATTCTTCACGACGATGGGCACACCAACATTATTGGCTTCGATGCCCTGGAGAAGATGGACCGCCTTAAAGCCGAGCGACGAAAACTGCACGCGGACAATTTTGATCTGGTGCTCACCAATCCGCCCTTTGGCGCAATGATCAAAGAAACGGAGAAAGGCAGCGGCTACATGCAGGGTTGGGAATTGCTCCGGTATTTGGGCAAGCCGGAGCAGTCCGAAGGCAGCGCGGGGGAGATGCAGAGCGACCACAAGGCGGGCAAGAAGAGCCTCAAGGCCCGCAAGTCGATCAAGACCGAAATCCTCTTCTGCGAGCGGGTCTGGCAGTTCTTGAAGCCCGGTACGGGCCGGGCGGCGATCGTGCTGCCCGACGGCATCCTGACCAACTCCAGTTTGCAGGGCGTGCGCGACTGGCTCCTCCAGCGGTTCCAACTGCTGGCCGTGGTCAGCCTGCCACAGGAGGCGTTCCAGCACGCGGGCGCGGGGGTGAAGGCGAGCGTGGTCTTTGTCCGCAAGCGCGCGGAGGATGAGCAGCCCGACGACGACGAAGCGATCTTCATGGCCGCACCGGCCAGCAATACAACCGCACCGCCTTCATCCTCTGCGACGATGTCGCGGAACTGGCCAGCAAACTCTTCCTCCTTACCGAGAACCGCAGATGGAGTAATCAACCACGCCCATAGGGCGTGGCTTTAGGAAGCCCCCCCGAGGGGGGCGTTTACGTGGGGAAAGCCCCGTTGGGGCTTGGGCTCAAGCGAGGTCCAAGTAGCCTTGGCCTAGCTCAAGCTGTTCCTGTTCCCGAATGTACCTCCGGATCTGCTCTTCGTTCAAGCCTACCGTACTGACGCAGTACCCAGGCGCCCAGAAATGCAAGCCCGTCATACGCCGCTCTTGCCTTAACTGCCGATGTATCCGAACTGCGCTCTTCCCTTTCAGGAAGCCCAGGGTATGAGAAACGCTGAACTTGGGCGGGATGCTCAAACACATATGAATGTGATCGGGCATCGCATGACCTTCGATCAACTCCACGCCACGCTGTTGACACAACTGCTTCAACACCACACCCACCTTGGACCTGGACTTTCCGTAAAACACCTTGTGCCGATACTTGGGCACGATTACCACATGATACTTACAATCCCATCGCACGTGGGACAAACTCTGCCAGTTGTCCATGGTTCTCCCTCCTGTCCCACGGGGCTTTCCCGGAGGGAGAACCTATCTGGCACGCCGGATCGGTCGAACCTCTTAGGGTCGCACGGCCATAGGCCGTGGCTTCAAGAACTGAAGTGACAAGAAGCCCGGTCAGCCCACAAGGCTCTGCCCGATGAACCCGGCCCCGGCAGCCTGCCCAAGGAACCCCGCCAACGTCCAGCCGCCACCGGCTGAGGCGGGTTTCAAGAACTTCCGTGATGTCACCGCCGAGGTCCGCGCCGTCTTCCTTGCCAAGCGGGGCGCCGACCACCCCGCCGCCGATGCCCTGCTCAAGGAGTTCGAGAACCGCCGCGACCGCCGCAACAACTTCTTCCACTCGACCCACCTGCTCGACCTTACCCTCCAGCCCGCCGACTGTGTCCGCGCCTTCGTGGACCTGCTCGACTACGGTAAACTCCTCTTCGGGGTCGATTGGGACGCCGCCGTCGCCGCAACCGGAAACATGGAGACCTGCGAGGCGGTCCTCCGCATCGACAAGAAGAGTTTCGCCGACCCGAGCGTCACGCCCAAACTCAACGCGATCCTGAAAAAAGCAGCCGCGTGTCGCGGAGCCAGCGACAAAGAAGGGCTGCGAAATCGCCCACCATCCCGAGGACATCCACCTGCGCCTCGCAATCCGTAACGGCGGGAAAGGCCTGCGTGACGAACTGAGGAAGCTAATTTGATCCACCCCGTATACCGATCCAACTCTTGCAGGGAAGGGACGCGCTTTCGCCAACCCAGAGGGTTATGCGCGTGCACTAGGACGCATGGCCTCAAATCGCGCCATTATCCACCGGTTTCCCACACCCGGAGTCCGGTTCCCGGTTCGCGGTTCCCGGCTCACGCGCCTCGTGCATCTTTTTTCAGGCCTCCGCGCGCCGCAAGGCCATCTTTTTCCTCGTCCCAACTCCAAGTCCTGCCGATCTTAAGAGCTTCCCATTTGCTCATCTTTTAACTTGCTAAAGCCGATCCCTCGTACAAGATAGGTGGTTCCTGCACGCACGCAAAGGCTTGGGGTCGTACGTTCGGCCTACGTGCTGCGCCCGTGCGGCAGGGCAACTCCAGGGTGGGGGGAACCCGCTCGGGGAGTAGACCGGATGCACCTGAAGCGTCTCGAGGCCTTCGGCTTCAAGTCCTTTGCCGATAAGGTCGTACTCGACTTCGAGCCCGGCTTTACGGGGCTTGTCGGGCCCAACGGCTGCGGCAAATCCAACGTCGTCGATGCCGTCAAGTGGGTCCTGGGCGAGCAGTCCGCCAAGAGCCTCCGCGGCGGCGAGATGCTCGACGTCCTCTTCAACGGCTCCGCGCATCGCAAACCTCTGAACTTCTCGGAAGTTACGCTAACCTTCGACAACGCCTCGGGGATGCTCCCGCTCGGCGCGCCCGAAGTCGCCGTCACCCGCCGGCTCTACCGCAGCGGCGAGAGCGAGTACCTCATCAACAAGGCCCTCTGCCGCCTCCGCGATGTCCGGGAACTCTTTTGGGATACCGGGATTGGAACGAGCAGCTACAGCATCATCGAACAGGGCCGCGTCGCGATGCTGCTGGAGGCCAACAGCAAGGAGCGCCGCTTCCTCTTCGAAGAGGCCGCCGGCATCCACAAGTACAAAGAACGCAAGAAGATCGCGCTGCGCAAGCTGGAGCGCGTCGAGCAGAACATCGCGCGCCTGGCCGACGTGTTGGGCGAGGTCGAGCGAAACCTGCGCTCGGTGACGCGCCAAGCGCAGCGCGCGGCGAAGGCGAAGGAACTCGGCGACGCCCTCCGCGCGATTCGGCTTGAAGTGCTCCTCCACGAAGCTTTTACGAGCCAGGCCGCACTCCGCGAGGAAGACGGCGCGCTGGCCGGCGCGCAGGATCAATGTCTTGCGCTCGCAACGGAATTGTCTCAAGCCCAGGCCGCGACGGCGCAAGAGCAGGAGACGATGGTCCGGCTCGACGAGGAGCTTAGCTCGGCGCAGCGCGAGCTGTCGGACCTTCGCGCGGCGCTGGCGGCGCTGGAGGAGGCCGTCAAGTCCGAGCGCCGCGCGGCCGAGGAGATGCGCGCCGAGTCCGAACGCGCGCGCGAAGCCGCGCGCGAAGCCGGCGCCCGCGCCGCGGCCCTCGCCAGCGAGCGCGAGAAGACCGAGTTCGACCTGGACAACGCCCGTAATTCCTTGAGCGAGAAAGAATCCCGGATTCGCACCCTGGGCGGGGAACTCGCCGCCGCGCAGGCCGAGCACGAGCAGACCGGGCGGGACCTCGACGCCGCGCGCCGGGAATCCATGGACCAGATGGGCCGGCGCGGCCAGCTCCAGCAGTCGCTCTCGCAGGCCGAGGCCGACCTGAGCGGGATCGACTACCGCATCCGCAAGGCGCGCGCGGAAGTCACCAAGGCCGAAGACCTGCTTCGCTTCGCGCAACGCGAGGCCGAGGACGTTCGCCGCCGCGCGGAGCAGCTCCGCAAGCGCCGCGAGACGCTGGAGACCGAGCAGGCCGGCGCGCGCGCGCTCCAGGCGCGGACTGAGGACGAGATCGAGCGGCTCACCGAGCAGGCGCAGGACGAGCGGAACCAGCTCGAGCAGATCCGCAGCCGCGTCGCCGTGCTGGAGCAGCTCATCGAGAGCGGCGAGGGGCTTTCCCCGGGCGCGCGCGCGGTCCGCACGACCTTGCACGAAGGCGGCGCCGACGGCGGCGACCTGCACGGGCTGGTGGCCGAATGCCTGCGCGTGTACGAGCACCTGGAGGCGGCGGTCGAGGCCGCGCTGGGCAACGAGATCGAGACGCTGGTGGTGGGGAGCGAAGAGACCGCGCAGCGGCTGCTCGAGCGTCTCCGTGCCGACGGGCTGGGCCGGGCGACGTTCATCGCGCTCGAGCGCCTCGCGAGCCCGCGCTTCGATCCGCTGGCGCGGCTGGGGCTGGACGAGACGGCCGTCGCGGCGGCCGGCTGCCTGGGGCGCGCGGCGGACCTGGTGGCCAAGGAATGCGAGGAGCCGTACCGCCCGGTCGCCGAGGCCGTGCTGGGCGACGTGCTGGTCTTCGACAGCCTCGCCAACGCCAAGGCCGCGCACGATGCCGACCCGGCGTGGAGCCGCTGGCGGCGCGTGACGCTGGACGGGGAACTGCTCGAACCCGGCGGGGCGCTGGGCGGAGGCAAGCACCGCTTCGACCGCAAGGGCCCGATCGGGCGGCGCAACGAGATTCAGCGCCTGACGCACGAGATGGAAGAGCGGCGCATGAAGCTGGAGGCGCTGGCCGAGCGGAGCGCGTTCCTCGAGAAGCGCGCTCAGGCGCTGGCGCGGGACGACGAGCGCCTCGGCAGCACCCTGGCGTCGCTGGCGGCGAGCGGGACCGAGCTGAAGGGCGTGCTGGCGGCGATCCAGCGCGAGGAATCGCGCTCGGCCGAAGAGAAGCGCGTGGCGGTGGACGAGATCCGCGAGCTGGACGCCGAGCGCTCGCTGCACGCGCAGCGGATCCACAAGCTCCGCGACGAGGTCGAGCAGCTCAAGGGGCTGGAAGCCGCCTCGCAGGCGCGCGTGAACGACCTGACCGCGGCCCTCGCGCGGCACGAAAGCCTGGTGGGGGAACGGCGCGGCGCGCTGGAAGAGCTGAAGCGCGACGCCTCGGCGCTGGCCGAACGCGCGCAGGGGCTGGAGCGGCACCTGCAGTCGCTTTCGGCCCAGTTCGCGGAGAAGCGCGACGAGGCCGACCGGGAGCGCTGCCGCGCCGACTCGCTCGACGCGCGCCGCGAGGTCACCGAGGCGGCCGCCGCCGAGAAGGAGGCTTCGCGCGCCGAGCAGGCCGAACGCTGCGGGGCGCTGGAGACCCGCGTGCGGGGCCTGAGCGAAGAGAAGGAGAACGCGCGGCTGCGCTTCGAGGACGCGCGCGGGCGCGAGCGCGCGGCCGGCTCGCAGCTCGACGTGGCCAAGGGGCAGGCCGGGGACATCGAGCGGCGCCGGATCGAGCTGCGCCTGCGGCTGGACCAGAAGCTCGAGGAGGCGCGGCGCGAGTTCGGGCTCGACGCGGAGGCCGAACTGGCCCAGCGCGGCGGCCCGCCGCAGGTGAGCGAGGAGATGCGCGCGGAGGCCGAGAAGCTGGCGCTGCGCCTGGAGCGGCTCGGCCCGGTCAACATGTACGCGCTGGAGGAGCAGAAGCAGCTCGAGGAGCGGCTCGGCTTCCTCAAGACGCAGCACGACGACCTGCAGAGCGCGCGGAGCAGCCTGCGGGACGTGATCGCGCGGATCAACCGCAAGAGCCGCTCGAAGTTCCAGGAAACCTTCGAGGCGGTGCGGCTGCACTTCCAGGAGATCTTCCGCAAGCTCTTCGGCGGCGGGAAGGCCGACCTGATCCTGGAGGAAGGCGAGGACATCCTGGAGGCGGGGATCGAGATCACCGCGCGCCCGCCGGGGAAGGAGCCGCGCAGCATCCGGCAGCTCTCGGGCGGCGAAAAGGCGATGACGACGATCGCGCTGCTCTTCGCGGTCTTCCGCAGCCGCCCGGCGCCCTTCTGCATCCTGGACGAGGTGGACGCGCCGCTGGACGAGGCCAACGTGGACCGCTTCAACACGCTGGTCCGCGAGTTCCTCGACCGCAGCCAGTTCGTCGTCATCACGCACAACAAGAAGACGATGGGCTACGCGAACATGCTTTACGGGATCACGATGCCCGAGCCCGGCGTGAGCAAGCGGATCGCGATCAAGTACGAGGAGATCGAGCGGCACCTGCCGATGGACGAGATCGACCGGCAGGCGGCCGAGGCGCGCGAGGCCGCGCAGGCGCGGATCGAGAAGGCCGGGGCGGGGGAGGTCGACGACGTGCCGGCGGCGGCCTCTGCCGAGGCGGGTGGAGACGAGGGCGAGTCCGCGCGCGCGCGTGCCGAATCGGCCGACGTCGAAGCCGGCAGCCCGGCCGGCGGAGGAGGAGGCGGCGCGGGAGACTGAACGGCAGGTTCGCGGTTCTAGGTACGAGGTCAGGCACGTAGCGCCGGCGTCCCACCGTCCAAGCCGGGCGTCTCGCCCGGCTTCTTATTGAACTCTTCGTATCGTGGGCGTCTTCTACGCAAGAAACTCTCTAGTGGTCCGTCACGTTTGCTCTTGTGGGTGGCGGCGAGGAGTTTTGGCCGTTGCCAAGGCGCTCGAAAGGACTTCGTATCAAGAAGATACGATTACTGAAGCGCTATGCAGGGCCCGGCCAAAATCCCTCCCCAACCGCATCGATATATTTCACGTACAGGACACCAGCTCAACCTGCACGGATCAAGTGAAGGCAGATGCTTCGAGCGGGAGGGCAACGCGGCACGCTTGGCGAAGGCGGGCGACTTGCCCTCGCCACGGAACATGGGCTGCGCGCGCTTCGCGGCGCAAGAGCGCTTCGCGTTGGTCAAAGATGCCGCCGAGACGGCGGCGATACCGCCGGCGAGACGCCGGCGCTACGGGCGGAAGTCATCCATGACAGTGAAGATCGTCTCAACGTGCTCCGTGGTCAACGGTTCGTTCGATCGACGCGCGCTTCGAGGATCGCGCCGCATTTGCGCAGATACTCGATCTGGTTAGGGTCGAGTTGCGCGTCGCGGAGGTCCACGAGGTAAAAGTCCACGTTGTGGATGCGGGCGCCGCGGAGGTCGGCGCCGCGGAAGTTGGCCTTGCGGATTTGTTCGGGCGCCTTGAAGTGCTGCTCGTCGTACTCGTCGGTGTAGAAGCCGGTGCGGCTGCCTTCGCAGGCGATGGGGCTGTAGACGCGCCCGCAGCGGCTGGAGCCCATCTGGAAACTCGCGCCGCGCAGGTCGGCCTCGCGCAGGTCGGCGCGTTCCCAGGAAACCTCGGCCAGACCGGTGTCGCGCAGGTCCGCGCCCTTGAACCTGGCCTCGTGCATTCGCGTGCCGGTAAGGTACGCGCCGCGCAGCTTGGCAGCGGCGAAGTTTGCCTGGGGCAGTTCCATCCATTCCAGGTCGGCTCCGCTGAGGTTTGCGCCGGGGAAGTCCGCGCCGAGGAAGTTGGCCTCGCGCAGGACGAGCCCTTCGAGGTTCGCGCCGTTCAGGTAGGCGGCGCGGAAGTCGGCCCCGGCGAGCTTGGCGCCTTTGAGATAGGCCTTTTGCAGGTCCGCCCCGCGGAGGATCGCGCCGCGCAGGTCGGCGAACATGAGGTCGGCGGCGTCGAGGTACGCCGCTTCCAGGTTGGCGCGGCGAAAGCTGGCAAGTCCCGCGCGGATGCCGGTTAGATGTGCGCGTTCCAGGTTGGCGGACTCGAAGCTGGCCTTTGTGAACGTGGCGTCCTTGATGACCGCGCCTTCCAGGTTGGCGAAGGCCGCGTTGGCCTCTTCAAGATCTGCCTGTTTGAGGAGGGCGCGAGAGAGATCGGCGTGCTGCAGATCGGCCATGCGCAGCATGGCCTGCTCGAGATGCAGCCCGGACCAGCGCGCCCCCGCGAGGCAGGCGCCGGCAAGGTTCACACTTCCGCGCTCAGGGGGACGCCAATGGGGCGCCGCGGCCAGCATCAGGCTGGCGGCGGTGGCCTGGAGGCGCGGCATCTCGCCCGCCGCGAGCAGCTTGAGTCGGGGGAACAGGTCCAGCCTGCCGCGCAGGAGTCGCGCGACGTGTTCGATCAAATCGGCGGGAAAGCGCCAGACGAAGTACGAGCATTCGGCCTCCCGGCGCAGGTCCTCGGTCACCTGCTCGGCGGCCATCAGGAGCTGGCTTAGGGGTAGATCGACCAGCGCCGCAATTTCGGGTTCCCAGGATTGAATTTCCCTTGCGACCAGCACCGGCGTCTTGAGCACGCGCTGCAACGCTTGGCCGCCACCCAGGCAGGCCCGTGTCCGCGTGAGGTTTTCCTGGGTCTCAAGATGTGCGAGAATCCCTCGGGCGCGCGCTATAGCAAGCCGTTCGGCGCTAAGTCGCTCGGCGAACACGGCATGAAGGGCCTCGGCCGGCGAGGACCAATCATCGTTGGCCGCGAGCGTGTCCAAGACCACGCGCCAAAGCGCCGGCAAGCCTTGAAGTTCCGCCACCTCCGGATGCCCGTCGATGCGGTTCATCACCGAGACGCACGAGTCCTTGTGCCGGGCGAGGAGGTATTCGATCCATTCGTCGCGGCCCCAGGGGGCGAGGCGGAAGACCGCGAAGCCCTGTCCTTCGTACTGCGGGAGGACGGCGTTGGCGCTGAAAATGCACTGGGCCTCCCGGTCGTCACGCCCCGTCAGCGTTCGAATCTGCTGGGACAGGTCCGCCCAGGCGTGCATGTAGGCTTTACCCCACACGAGGTCCAGCACGCGGTCGAAGCAATCGAAGTCCGGGCGAGCGCCGAAGACGGCATTCAGATGCCGCAGGGCGGCGGTCTTGCCGCTGCCGCGCGGGCCGATGACGACGCCGAAGCGCTTGTCGCCCCGGTCGAGGAAATCCTGTACGGCGTCTTCCAGCGGGCGGGTGCCGCCGAGTTCGGGGTCGACGATCCGGGGCCGGACGGGTGCGCGTTCGGGCGCGGGTGTGACGGAACCGGGCATGGGCGTCGCTCGTTAGGTTCAGGAGAGACGAATACGGAGGCATTAAACCACAGCGCGGCGCGGCCAGGCAAGCCGGCGGGCGGTTTTATGGCGCGGGCCGCACGGTGCGGTTTGGAGGGGCGACGGGCAGGATGCGGGCGCTCCGGCAGGCGAGGCGCCGTGATACGGGCTAGGGCTTCTTGCGGCGGCCTTTCTTGCGCTTGCCGTAGGGGGCGGGTGCTTCCATTCCGCGCATGGATTGGGCGGGGGCGGCGCGGGCGCCGCGTTTGCGGGACTTGCGCAGGCCGCCGAGGCCGCGTTCGACTTTTTGCCCCTGGAGTTCCAGGATGCGGTCGCGGAGCGCGGCGGCTTCCTCGAAGCGGAGTTCCTCGGCGAGCCGCTCCATCTCCTCTTCGAGGGCCTTGATCCGCTCGGCGCGGTCGAGGCGCGCCTCGTCGATCCCGGTGGCTTCCTCTTCGGCTTCGCGGAGCTTGAGGATCTCCTCGATCCCCGCGGAGACGGCCTTGCGGATGGTCTGGGGCGTGATGCCGTGGGCGGCGTTCCAGGCGAGCTGCTTCTCGCGGCGGCGGGCGCACTCCTCGATGGTCCGCTGCATGGCCTCGGTGGTCTGGTCGGCGTAGAGGAGCACCTCGCCGTGGACGTTGCGCGCGGCGCGGCCGATGGTCTGGATGAGGCTGGACTGGCTGCGCAGGAAGCCCTCCTTGTCGGCGTCGAGGACCGCGACGAGGGAGACCTCGGGGAGGTCGAGCCCCTCGCGGAGCAGGTTGACGCCGACGAGGACGTCGAAGTCGCCGAGGCGGAGGCTCTTGAGGATCTGGACGCGCTCGATGGCGTCGATCTCGCTGTGCAGGTAGCGGCACTTGAGTTCGGCCTCGCGGAGGTACTGGGCAAGATCCTCGGCGAGGCGCTTGGTGAGGGTGGTGATGAGGACGCGTTCGCCCTTCGCGGCGCGGGCCTGGCATTCCTTGAGCAGGTCGGGGATCTGCCCGGACGTGGCGCGGACCTGGATGGGCGGATCGACGAGGCCGGTGGGGCGGATGATCTGCTCGACGACGGGGGACTCGTCGCGCTGGGCCATGCGGTACTCGTAGGGCCCGGGGGTGGCGCTGACGTAGAGGGTGTGGGGCATCGCGAGTTCGAACTCGTCGAAGCGCATGGGCCGGTTGTCGAGGGCGCTGGGGAGGCGGAAGCCGTGTTCGACGAGGGTGGTCTTGCGGGCGAAGTCGCCGTTGAACATGCCGCGGACCTGGGGCAGCGTGACGTGGGATTCGTCGACGATGAGCAGGTACTCGTCCTTGGGAAAGAAGTCCATCAGGTTGAAGGGCCGGGTGCCGGGGCGCGGCCGTCGAGGTGGCGCGAGTAGTTCTCGATGCCCTGGCAGTAGCCGACCTCCTCGAGCATCTCCAGGTCGTAGCGGGTGCGCATCTCGAGGCGCTGGGCTTCGAGGAGCTTGCCCTGCCCTCGAAGGACCTCGAGCTGCCGGGCGAGTTCGGCGCGGATGCCTTCGAGGGCGCGTTCCAGGTTGTCTTCGGGCATGACGTAATGCTTGGCGGGGAAGAGCGCGATCTTCTCGTGCTCGGCGAGAATTTCGCCGGTGAGCGGGTCGACTTCCTCGAGCGCGACGAGGCGCTCGAACTCGAACTCGGCGCGGATCGCGGTCTGGTCGTAGGCGGGGAAGATCTCGACGGCCTCGCCGCGGACGCGGTAAGTGCCGCGGCGGAAATCGAGTTCGGCGCGCTGGTACTGGACGTCGGCGAGGCGGCGGAAGAGCGCGCGGCGGTCGATCTCGGCGCCGCGCTCCAGGCGCACGACGGACTCCTGGTAGACGTCGGGGGAGCCCAGGCCGTAGATGCAGGAGACGCTGGCGACGACGATCGCGTCCTTGCGGGACATCAGCGCGGCGGTGGCGGCGAGGCGCAGGCGGTCGAGGTCCTCGTTGATCGCGGCGTCCTTCTCGATGTAGATGTCGCGGGCGGGGATGTAGGCCTCGGGCTGGTAGTAGTCGTAGTAGCTGACGAAGTAGGAGACGGCGTTGTCGGGGAAGAAGGCGCGGAATTCGCCGTAGAGCTGCGCGGCGAGGGTCTTGTTGTGGCTGATCACGAGGGTGGGCTTCTGGACGGCCTGGATCACGTTGGCCATGGTGAAGGTCTTGCCGCTGCCGGTGACGCCGAGGAGGACCTGGTGCTTGTGCCCGCCGCGGATGCCGGCGACGAGTTGCTCGATCGCCCGGGGCTGGTCGCCGCGCGGGGGAAGTCGGAGCGGAGGGCGAAGGTGGACATGACGCGCATCTGATAATAGAGGGTGGGAGGCGGGAGGCCAAGGGAGGAGAATTTGGATTTGGGATCGCCACGGAGGCACGGAGCACACGGAGGTAACATCGGCATTCAAGGTGCTCCGCGCCTTCGTGGTAAGCCCGACGTCCCAATTCCCAATTCAGAATCGACTCAGGGCCCGGCCATGGCGCCGAGCGCCTGCTGGACCAAGGGATTGACGGCGCCGCCGTCGCGCCAGCGGCGGATCAGGGCCTGCCCTTCGGCCCCTGGGCCGAGTCGTTCGAGGACGTAGACGAGCATGCGCAGGTGGAGCGCGGGGTCCACGGCGCGGTCGGTCCATTCGGCGCGGCGGAGGCGTTCGAGGGCGTCGTAGACGCCCCAGAGCTGCGAGCGGTCCTCGCGCGGATCGGCGGGGCCGAAGGGGCAGACGACGGCGCGGGGCTCGAGCGCGGGGCGGAGGGTGCAGAGACCCTCCTCGATGTCGGCCTGCGCGGCGAAGCGGCAGGCCTCGCGCCCGCCGAGGTAGTAATGGCACCAGGGCTCGCCGCCGGCCCGGGTTACGAGCGGTTTGAGGTAGACAGGAAGCCAGGCGGCGCACGGGTCGTGGAATCCGGCGGCCGCCGCAGGCTCCTTGAGCGCGCGCGCCAGTTCGCGCGCGACCAGCGGCGCCAGGGAGCGTGCGCGTTCCCCCAGATTCGCGGCGAGCCAGCAGCCGGCGTAGCGGAGCTGCAGATCGGGGTCGGCGAGGAGGCTCGGCAGAACCGGGAGCGCGCGGGTTCCCGCGGTCTCGAGGACGGCCAGGGCGGCAACGCGCGGCCCTTCGTCGGGGGCGCGGAGCGCGGCGGCCCATTCATCGAGGCAGCGTCCGCTCACCTGCGGCCCGCGAAGGATCTCATCCATCCGGCAGGCGGTTTCCAGGTCGGGGGCGCCGGCGCGGCGCCGGCGCAGCCAGTCCCAGGCGTCAGGTCCGGCGACGACGAGCGCCTCCATAGCCGCGGTGCGGGTATCGAAATCGGGGTGGTTGAGGTTCAGGAGTTGAGCTTCGAGCGCGGAGCGGGCGGGATCCTCTTGAGCTACGCAGGCAGGGCCGGCGGCGAGGAGGGCGGCCAGGAGCGCCGTGCGGCAGCAAGTTCGAGCCAGGGCCATGGTGCGCCCCCTTTCACCCCGTCCCCTCCATGTACTCTCGGTAAATATACCATGTGAGATAGATAAAATTCTTGCGATGTGCGCAAATTTCTTTAGAGAATATAGGTCCAATTCCTTTGTTCATTAGGGGGATGCAGGCTTTCATGCTGGCCTTAATAGGTATGCCGCGTCGGCCTGGACCTCGGCTGGGAGGGGCAGGCGGCAGCGACTATACTCCCCGTATCCGTGTACGCCGTGCCGCCAGGCTTCAGGAGCATCGATGCCCACCGCCGCCCGCAACGTCTACATCGCCCGCCATGGCAATCGGATCGACTTCGTGGATAAGACCTGGAAGGCGAGCGCGGCGCGCCCGCGCGACCCGCACCTGTCCCCCGATGGCGTGGAGCAGGCGCGGAAGCTCGGGCGGCGGCTGAAGGGCGCGGGGATCCGGCACCTGTTCTGTTCGCCCTTTTACCGCTGCGTCGAGACGGCCTTTCACGTGGCCGAGGCGCTGGACCTGCCGATCCGGATCGAACACGGGGCATGCGAGTGGCTGAAGCCGGAGTGGTTTCCCGAGATGCCGGACTTCCTGCCCCCGGAGGTGCTGGCGCGGACGTTCCCGCGCGTGGACACGGGATACCGCTCGCTGATCCGCCCCGAGTACCCGGAGCACGACGAACGAACCCAGACCTGGCCGCGCTGTGCGCAAACGATCCGCGCCTTGCTGGCGTCCTGCGCGGGCGACTTGCTGGTGATCGGGCACGGCGCGAGCTTCAACGGGCTGGCGTACGGGCTGCTGGAAGGCGAGCCCGAACTGCACGGCGGGCTGACGGCGCTGGCGCATCTGGCGCAGCGGGAGGCGGGGTGGGAACTGCTCCTCGCGGGCTGCCAGGCGCACCTGGAGGACGCGGAAGGCGAGTTGCGGTTCAACTGAGGCAAGGACTCCGATTGCGGACCGGGGGTTCCGGTTAAGGTAGAGCCCTTCCTTTCCCCCTTAAAGGAGCGGATTCGATGCGCGCTTCATTCGTACTCGCGTTGTCTCTCGCACTGGCGCTGGGAGGCCGGACCTTGGCGGAAGACGCCGCGCCAGGGATGGATGAAGCCGGCATGAAGCTATGGCAGGAGAAGACCACGCCCGGTCCGGAGCACGAGGCCCTGATGAAGCTGGCCGGGGAGTACGAGGTGGCCTCCAAGATGTTCATGGCGCCGGAGCAGCCTCCGCAGGAAGGCAAAGGCGCGGCCACTTTCACGCCGGTGCTGGGCGGCCGGTTCCTCAAGCAGGAGTACAAGGGCGAGATGATGGGGCAGCCGTTCGACGGGCTGGGTTTCGACGGCTACGACAAGATCAAGAAGGAGTACGTGACGGTCTGGTTCGACAGCATGGGCACCTGGCCGACGCTCTTCCGGGGCAAGGTGCAGGAAGAAGGGAAGAGCTTCGAGTTTCACGCGACCTGCCCCTGCCCAATCACGAACGAGGAGATCAAGTTCCGCGCCGTGCATGCGACGGTGAGCGCGGACTCGTTCATTTTCACGATGTACGAGACGCGCGGTGGGAAGGAAAACAAGATGATGGAGCTGACCTACACGCGCAAGAAGTAGCCCGGAGCATCGGCGCCGCGGAGGGACGGGCGTGAATTCTCCGTTCGAACGCTATCCGGAGCAGCTCTACGTTCCGATGAGCGACGGGGGCGGCTGTCCGTACATCGCTACTCCACCGGCGCCGCCGCCGCGCCGGCGGTGGTCACGATGACGCCGTACCGTAAGGAGGGGCAGCTCCGCGGCGGCTGGAACCTGGCCGAGCGGGGCTATCACTACTTTATCGCGGACGTGCGGGGCTTTGGCGGCTCGCGCGGCCCCTACGGCGGCGTGCTCTCGGCGCGCGAGATCCAGGACTATGCTGAGCTGATCGAGTGGCTGGCGCGGCAGCCGTTTTGCAGCGGCAAGGTCGGCACGGTCGGGGGTTCGTACACGGGCGCCAACCAGATGCTGGCCGCCGCGCGGCATCCGCAGGGGCTCGCCTGCATCGCGCCCACGGTCGGGCCGGTGGATTTTTACCGGGACTGGAACTGGCGCGGCGGGATCCTCACCTTCGGCATCTGGGGCTCGAACTTCTTCCGCTCGGGGCAGGACGCGACCTTCCGCGAAGGCTTGCGCTTCTACTATCAGGATCTGCTGCCCAACCGGCTGGACAACGCCGACTATCGCCTGCGTTCGGCCGAGTACGTGCTTCCCAAAATCGAGGTTCCCGCGCTCTTCAGCGGCGGCTGGGACGACTATTTCCTGCGCGGCACGATCCGCGGGTACCTGCACGTGCGCTCGCCCCGGCGGCTGGTCGTCGGCCCCTGGGGGCACGGCGGGGTCGCGAACGAGGACGAGACCCATCGCTGGCTCGACTACTGGCTGAAAGGGGAGGGGACGAACCCGACCGCCGGCGCGAAGGTGCGGCTCTTCCGAACCGGGAGCGAGGATTGGATCGAGCGCGAGGACTGGTTCGACTTCAAGCGCGCGACGTGGCGGGAGTGGAAGTCCCTGGCGGCCCCCGCGGAGGTCTACGCGCCGCCCAATCTGGGCGGGATCGCGCCGCCGCAGAACGCCCGGACCAAGTTCGATCCGACCTCGGGGTTCGGGCACTGGCCCGAATTGTTCACGGCAGACGGCGCGCCCTTCGAAACCGTCTCGGACCTCGACGGGCAGCCGGGGCTGGAGGCGTGGGTCGAAGCCGGCCCTTGCGGCGACTTCGAGTTCCCCGCGCGGCTCTCGGTGCTGAAGCCCGACGGGAGTTGCGTGCAGTTGAGCGAGGGGCGCCTGCTGGCCTCGCGCCGGGCGCTCGACCTCGAACGGAGCTTCACCAACGCCGAGGGCTACCCGATCGCGCCGTGGCACACCCACGACCGTGTCGAGAAGCCCGAGCCCGCCGGATTCACGCGCCTTAACCTGGAGCTTAGTCCGCTCTGCCATCGCTTCTCCCCAGGGGACCGTTTGCGGCTTGGGGTCACCCTGATTCGCGCCGACGAGGTGGCCGAGCCCGCCTGGGCGCGGCTGGGTCCGCAGACTCGGGTCCTGCTGCCGCAGACGACGGGGATTGGCGGGGCGTAAGGGCCGGTTCAGGCGCGCGCGCCGGCTTCCTGCTTCCGGGCCAGCGGGTCGGGGAGTTCGCGGGACCAGCGGGTGACGCGGTTGCGCCCCCGGACTTGCTGGCGTAGAGCGCGCGGTCGGCGCGGGAGATGAGTTCCTCGCCGGTGAGGCCCGCGCGGTGCGGCGCGAGGCCCAGGCTGACGGTGACGGGGATGGGTTGTCCATTTTCGCCGTGCAGGACGGCGCGCTCGACGGCCGCGCGGAGGCGCTCGGCGGTCTGCTCCGCGGCCTCGGCGGAAGCCCCCGGCATCAGCAGCGCCAGTTCCTCGCCGCCGTAGCGGAAGGCCAGATCCCCGCTGCGCAGCGCGTCCTGGAGTACGCGCGCGACGCCCTTCAGCACCAAGTCGCCGCTCAGGTGCCCGTGCGTGTCGTTGACCTTCTTGAAATGGTCGATGTCGAGGAGCACGAGCGCGAAGGCGCGCCCGCTGGCGGCGGCCTCGGCGCGCAGGATTTCCAGCGTGGCCAGGAAGTGGCGCTTGATGAAAAGCCCGGTGAGCTGGTCGGTGATCGCGGCGCGGTCGTCCTCGTCCTTTTTCAAGGCCAGCGCGATGTGCTTGGCCGACTCGCTGAGGAGTTCTTCGAGCGCCTCGGCGGCGGGGTCGTCGAAGCCGTCCTCGGCCAGGCGCCGGATGCGCAGGACGCCGACGGGGCGCTGGTCGGCGATGAGCGGGACGCAGAGCATCACCGGGTGCTCCCCGGCGGCGCGCACGCCGCCGGCCAGCTCGCGCTGCCGGAGCGTGCGGCCCTGTTCGAGCGCCTTCGCGGCGTGGCGGCAGGCCGGGACGCCGAAGTCCAGGGCGGCCAACGCGGCCTGCAGGATTTCTTCGGGTTTCTGGCGGGCCATGCGCCCTTCGTGCGCGGCCAGGGTGCGGTGAAGTTGCGCGACGCCCAACGCGGTTTCGCCCAGGGCCAGCTTGCCCTCGACGAAGAACTTGCAGCCCTCCCAGGCCATCGTCGCCTCCAGCACGTCCGGCCCCGAAGGCTCGAGGGCCTCGAGCGCCTCGCCGAGCCGCTCGACGGCGAAGGCCGCGAAGACCTCCGCGTCGGCGCGGGTGGAGAGGTACGCGGCGGGCTGGACCTTCAGCGCGCCCTCGCGCTGCGCGGCGAAGAGCGTGACTTCGTAGGCCTCGAAGAGTTCGCCGACCAGGGTCAGGATGCGGTGCAGGCGGTCGCGGCGCTCGGGAATCGACGTGGTGCGGTGGATCTCGCGCATCAGGGCCAGGCCCTCGGCCTGGGCGCGCATGCGGCGGGCCTGCCGGAGCGCCAGATCGCGCTCGGCCTCGGCGCGCGCGGCCTTGGCCTGGGCCTCCCGGGTCGCGCGGCGCAGGCGCGCGCACTCGAAGCTCGCCAGCAGAATCCCCAGGCCCGCGCCCGTCACCAGCACGCTCACCGGGAGCGGCACCGCGCCCAGCGGCCCCTGCGGCACGTTCCCGAAGCCCAGCGCGTGCGCCAGCGAGACGCCGCCGCAGGCGAGCAGCAGCAGCCCGGCCAGGTACGGCGCGGCGGCCTCGGCGAGGCGGAGGGGGGAGATGCGGGTCACTTGAACATGCCGCCCGGGTGAAATTCCAAACGGCAAGAACCAAGATCCAAACAAACAGCAAGGACCAAACTGCAATGCTCCGCATTCAAGATCATGGACGTTGAATCATTGCTGCCTGGTGAAAGGTTCTTACCTTTCCCATCTCTGTGGTTAATTGAATATGCCCAGGTCAGGGCGCCTCCGCTTCGACCAGCGGAAGGAGCTGCTCCACGCGGGCGCGCGAGATGCCGGGTACTTGGGCGAGGTCCCATGGCGTGCGGTACGGTCCCAGTTGTTCGCGATGCCTGACGATCCGCTCGGCCAGCACCGTCCCGATCCCCGGGAGCAGGCGCAGTTGCCCGGCCGTCGCGCGATTCAGGTCCAGCTTCGCGCCGCCGGTAGTCGATGTGCCCGGTGAGGCGTGAAGGGGCCGGATCGCGAAGGTCGATTCCCCCGCGGTGGATTCGAAGGCCGCGCGCGCGCCAAAGAGGCCGACCGGCAGAAGCAGCGCCACGATCACCCACGCGGCCAGTTCTCCCCGCGAAAGGCTCCACGGATCGACTTCAAGGTCTCGTTTCTTTGCATCGTGCAGATGGGCGGCGGACTTTAGGGGAAGCATAGGATTCTCGAACGCTTCACGAGCATCATTATCCATATACTATCAGGGACTTGGATGAACGCTAAACGGCAAATCAGGGCAGACTTGGAAACGACGCATTTTGGACGGGCTCCCGCCAAGGGCTTCCGCTTGGGGAAGCTTTCGGAGCGAAGTAGGATGCCGACATGGCCCGCCGCCGCGAATCGCCCGCCCCCGATCTCTTCAGCAGCCTGGAGCCGCCCGCTCCGGCGGCACAGCCGGCCCGCCAGGAGCCGTTGCCGGCGGATCTGCGGCTCGCGGAGGTCGCCGTGGAATCCGGCGCGCGGGGAACGTTCACCTACCGCATGGACGCCGCGCTGGCGGCGCAGCTCGTTCCAGGCGCGCGGGTTCGCGTGCCGTTCGGCCCGCGGGAGGTGTACGGCTATTACCTGGGCCCGCGCAGCGCCTCGGATTTCGCGCGAGAAGGCTTCGACCTGGCGCGCCTGAAGTTCATCCGCGCGCGGGTGGATGCGGTGGACGCGCGCGAGACGGCTCCGCTCCTGACGCCGGAACTGCTCGAGTTGGCGCGCTGGATCGCGCGGCGCTACGCCTGCACGCCGGGCGGGGTGCTCGCGGCGATGCTCCCCGCCGGGGTGAAGCGCTTCGCCAGGGCGCGGCGCGAGACCTTCGTGCGCGTGAAGGCGCTTCCCGAACCGGATTCCGAGGACGCGCGAAAGCTCGCCAAGCGCGCGCCGAAGCAGGCGGCGCTGCTCAACGCGCTGCGCGGGCTGGAAGGTCCGCTGGCGGCCTCGGCGCTGCTGTCCAAAGTTCACGGAACGCGCGCGAGCCTCAACGCGCTGGCCGCGCGCGACTGGGTGGAATTGATCGAGGCCGACCCGGAGAGCCTGGGCGCGGCGTTCACCGGCGGGGAGGCCGATGCGCCGGCGCCGTTGGAGCTGACGGCGCCGCAGCAGGCGGCGCTGGCGGCCGTCGAGGGCGGGCTGTCCGCGCGCGCGCACAAGGTCTACTTGCTCGAAGGCGTCACCGGGAGCGGCAAGACGGAGGTCTACCTGCGCGCGCTCCAGGCCGCGCGCCGGCAGGGCCGGCAGGGGATCGTGCTGGTCCCGGAGATCGCGCTGACGCCGCAGACGGCGCACCGCTTCGAGAGCCGGCTGGGTCGCGCGCGCGTGGCGGTGCTCCATTCGCACCTGACCGAGGGCGAGCGCGCGGAGGCCTGGCGCGCGGCGCGGGCGGGTGAGATCGACGCGGTGGTCGGCGCGCGCTCGGCGCTCTTCGCGCCGCTCCCGAACCTCGGCTGCATCGTCGTGGACGAGGAGCACGAAGGCTCGTTCAAACAGGACTCCGCGCCGCGCTACCACGCCCGGGAGGCGGCCGTCGAGCGCGGCCGGCTGGCCGGCGCGGTCGTGATCCTGGGCTCGGCGACGCCCTCGCTGGAATCCGTCCACGCGGCCGCCCAGGGCCGCTATGCGCGGCTCGTGCTGCCCGGGCGCGTGCTGGGCTACGCGCTGCCCGGCGTCCGGGTGGTGGACATGCGGCGGGAGAACGCCGAGACGAAGCGCTTCAACTACCTCTCGCGGGCGCTCTCCGAGGCGCTGCGCGAGACGTTCGAGCGGCGCGAGCAGTCGATCCTGTTCCTCAACCGCCGCGGTTTCGCGACCGTCGTGACCTGCGCACGTTGCGGATACACGGAGACCTGCGCGCGCTGCGACGTCACGCTGATCGAACACAAGAAAAAGCGCGCGCTGCAATGCCATTACTGCGGCTTCGAGCGCCCGGTCCCCACGAACTGCCGCGACTGCGGCGCGCCGAATCCGAAGTTCTGGGGGCTGGGCACCGAACGAGTCGAGGAGGAAGTCCGGCGCATCTTCCCCGCGGCGCGCCTGGCGCGGATGGATAGCGATACGATGAACCGGCGTGAGGCCTACGTGAAAACGCTGGGCGCCTTTCGCGCCGGACAACTCGACGTGCTGGTCGGCACGCAGATGATCGCGAAGGGGCTCGATTTCCCGAACGTCACGCTCGTCGGGATCGTGCTCGCCGACACCGCCCTGCACATGCCCGACTTCCGTTCGCGCGAGCGGACCTTCCAATTGATCGAGCAGGTCGCCGGGCGCGCGGGGCGCGGCGCCAAGGGCGGGCGCGTGATCGTCCAGACGCATCTGCCACAGGATCCGGCCATCCGGCACGCCGCCGAGCACGACTTTGAGGGCTTCTGCGCGGAAGAACTGCCCGTGCGGCGGACCTTCGGCTATCCGCCCTATACGGTCCTCGCGCGCGTGCTGGTGCGCGGGAAGGATAAGGACCGCGCGCGGGAAGCCGCGCGGGAAGCCGCGGACGCGCTCAAGGCCGAAGCCGCTCCGCGCGGCGTGCAGGTCCTTGGCCCATCGGCGGCGCCCCTGGCCATGCTCGACCGCCTGCATCGTTTTCATTTGATGTTAAAAGCGCCGGGCGCCGAGGCGCTCGCGGAGATCTTTGCCGGCCCGGCGAGGGTTGCGCTCGACAAGCTCAAAGGCGCGGAGGCGCAGGTGGACGTAGACCCGCTCTCGATGCTGTGAGCTACTATTCACCACGGAGCACGGAGGGCACGGAGATTGGCCAGGAAGGGAAGAGGATCTTTCTCTGCGTTCTCGCGCACGATCGTCACGGGCATTCCTCGGAAAGAATTCCAGCTTGCCCGATCTTTGGAACGTACCTTGCGGTTATCGAAGAATCGTGCAATAGCGCCGGGTGTATTCAGGGCGAACGCCTGGATACGGGAGACCTCCATGTCGAACGCTCAGACGATGCTTGTGTGTGGGATGGCCCTGCTGGCCTGCGCGGCCCACGCGGCCGATACGTCCATCCTGCCCGAAGACCGGCGCATGGACTGGCGGCCGGGCATTCCGGGAGGGATTCCCGCGTATCCGGTATTCGCGAACGTGAAAGCCGCGCCGTACAACGCGAAGGGCGACGGGCAGGCCGATGACACGGCTGCGATCCAGAAAGCGCTCCACGATTGCCCGGAAGGCCAGGCGGTGCTCGTCCCCGCGGGTATCTACCGCCTGACTACGCAACTCGATATCGCCAAGGGCGTGGTGCTGCGCGGCGAAGGCCCCGAAAAGACCCGGCTGGTCAACGAGTCGCTCACCAAACACGGCATCTCGATCTGCAACTACGACAACCCGGTGAGCACAAGAATCGTCAAGGGCGGCGCGAAGGGTTCGACCTCGATCTCGGTAGAGGACGCCTCGCGGATGAAGGCCGGCGACCTGCTGCTCATCGACCAGCTCAACGATCCGGACCTCGTGGAGTTGCAGGGCCAAGGCGGGCTTTGCAAGTGGGCCGGGCGCGAGGACGGCAAGCGCGCGATGGGGCAGCTTGTCCAGCTCGCCGCGAAAGACGGGAACAACCTGACGCTCAACCGGCCTCTGGCGATCGAGTTCAAGGCGGCGCTGGCGGCCGAAGCCACGCGGAGCACCGACAAGGTCATCGCGAAGGCCGGCGTCGAGGACCTGTACTTCGAGTTCACGAAGAAGCACACCGACGACACCTCTTCGATCAAGATCTGGAACGCGGTCCACTGCTGGGTGAAGAACGTGGAGTCCAGCCGGGGCTGGTCGTACGGGCACGTCACGCTCAAGAAATGCCTGGGCTGCGAAGTCCGCGACAGCTACTTCCATCACGCGCACTTCTACGGCTCGGGGCATGGCTACGCGGTGCTCGTCACCGCGCAGAGCACCGACACGCTGGTCGAGAACAACGTCTGCTACCACCTCAACACCGGGCCGCAGGTTTCGAGCAGCGGGCCGGGGAACGTGATCGCGTACAACTACTCGTTCCGCACCTTCGGGCGGGATTACCCCGAGACGAACTGGGCGCACTCGGACCTCTGCCAGCACGCCGCGCATCCGTTCCTGAACCTCTTCGAGGGGAACCAGGTCGGTACGGTCTGCTTCGATTTCTACTGGGGCTCCTCGAGCCACAACACGCTCTTCCGCAACGCCGTGGACATGCGGAACTCGCGCATCGACGGCGCGCCGATGACGCAAAACCTCGTCGGATTCCGGCTCGACAAGCGCAGCCGCTACAACAGCGCGCTCGGGAACGTCCTGGGGCATGAAGGGATGCAAGGGCAGTACCAGAATGCCGGGGCGGCGAATTTCGGCGCGCCGCTGGTCTGGGCGCTGGGCCATCCCGGCGATCCGGACGTGGCGAAGACGCTGCTGCGGCACGGCAACTTCGATTACGTGACGAAGCAGGTGCAATGGGATCCGCGAATCTCGGAGCGCAAGCTGCCGGACTCGTTGTACCTTTCCGCGAAGCCGGCGTTCTTCGGCCAGCACGCGTGGCCGCCGATCGGCCCGGACCGCGCGCCCATGGTCGGCGACCTCCCCGCGCGCGAGCGCTTCCTGAAGGTCCCCGCCGCCGAGCGCGAGGCGCAGGACCTGCTGTACCTGGGCGAGTACCAGGCGGCGGCGGGGAAGAAGGCGGAGGCGAGTGCGGCGTTCCAGGCCCTGCTGGCGAAGTATCCGAGCAGTTTGTTCGCGGCGGCGGCGAAGGCGCATCTGGAGAAGAAGGAGTGAATGGAATCAACCACGGCGCGCGCGGAGTACCGCGCCAACGGTCGGGTTCCTGACCTTCCACCGCGTTCCTCGCGTGCTCAGCGGTGATATCCCCCGCCGCCCGGCGTCAAAATCGTGATCGTGTCGCCCGCGTGAACGCGAAGCATCGCGCGCCAAGGCAGCTCTTCATCCTTCGTCTGCCCCGCGCGACGAAGCAGGTTCTTGCCCGGCGCGCCGGGCTGGCCGCCTTGCAGGCCGTAGGGCTGCGAGGTTCGGCGGCCGGTGAGCAGCGAGACGTCGAGATCCTTCAGGAATTCCACCTCACGGACGATCCCGTTCCCGCCGCGCCAGCGGCCCGCGCCGCCGGAGTTCGCACGAATCGCGAAGCGCTTCAGGCGCACGGGATAGCGGGCCTCGAAGACCTCCGGATCGGTCAGGCGCGTGTTGGTCATGTGCGTGTGCACGGCGTCGGCGCCGTCGAAGCCGGGACCCGCGCCTGCGCCGCCGCAGATGGTTTCGTAGTACCCGAAGCGTTCGTCGCCAAAAAGAAAGTTGTTCATCGTGCCCTGGCTGGCCGCGCAGAGGCCCAGCGCGCCGAGGAGCACGTCCACGACGCGCTGGCTGGTCTCGACGTTGCCGCCGACGATGGCCGCGCAGCGCGCCGGATCGTCGTGCTCGGGCGGGTTGAGCAGGCATTCGGGCAGGACGAGCGTTACCGGCGCGAGCACGCCGCCGTTGAGCGGGATGTCCTCGTCGATGAGGCAGCGCAGCGCGTAGAGCACGGCGCTGGTCACGATCGCGCGGTTGGCGTTGAGATTCCCGTCGATCACCGGGCCGGTGCCGCTGAAGTCGATGACCGCTTCATCACCCTTGACCGTCACCGCCACGGCGATGGGTGAGCCGTCGTCGAGCTCGTCCACGAAGGCATGCACGCCGCCGGGAATCCGGCTTAGCGCCGCGCGCAGCTTGGCCTCGGACGCCGCGCGGATATGTTCCATGTACGCGAGCACCACCTCCGCGCCGTAACGTTCGGCCATGCGCAGCAGGTCCTGCGCGCCGGCGCGGTTGGCGGCGAGCTGCGCGCGGATGTCGGCGAGGTTCTCGTCGGGCGCGCGCGAAGGATAAGGGGCCTCGACGAGCAGCCGCCGCAGGTCGGCCTCGCGCGAGACGCCCGCGTCGAGAATCTTGAACTGCCGGATCAGGACGCCTTCCTCGCTCAGGCGCTTCGAGTCCGGCGGCATGCTGCCGGGGCGCGTGCCGCCGATCTCGGCGTGGTGCGCGCGCGAGGCCGTGAAGAAGAGCCGCCGGCCCGACGGATCGAAGACCGGCGTGACGACGGTGACGTCGGGCAGGTGCGAACCCCCGCGGAACGGGTCGTTGGTCACGACGGCATCGCCGGGGCGCAAGCCCGGCATGTCGGCGATGAGCCGCTTGACGCACTCGCCCATCGCGCCGAGATGCACGGGGATGTGCGGCGCGTTGGCGACGAGTTCGCCGCCGGCGGTGAAGACCGCGCAGGAAAAGTCGAGGCGTTCCTTCACGTTCGTGCTGAGCGCCGTGCGCTGGAGCACCGTGCCCATCTGCTCGGCGATGCTCGCGAAGTGGTTGTGGAAGATCTCAAGCCGGATCGGGTCGGCCTCGGTGGAGACCTCCACCCGCTCGGCCCGGCCTTCACGGTCCGTGAGCAGCAGGTCGCCGCGCCCGGAGAGTTCGGCCTCCCAACCCGGATCGACGGCGATGGTGCTGGTGGACTCCAGGACGATGGCCGGCCCGGCAAGCGCGTCGCCGGGGCGCAAGTCGGACCTCGCGAAGACGCCCGCGTCGTGCTCGCGGCCCTGGAAGACGACGGCGCGCCGCGCCTTGGGATCGGGTCGGTGGGGAACGGGTTCGCGCCATGCGGCCGGATGCCGGTCCAGCGCGCCGGACAGTTCGAGCCGTGCGGTGACGATCTCGATGGCGCGCCCTTCCTGCGCGTGCCCGTAGCGCTCGCGGTGCAGGACTTCGAAGGCTTCGGCGAGCCGGCGCGCGGCGGCGGCCGGATCGGCGTAGCCTCCGGAATCCTCGACGGCCAGCGTCGCGCTCTGCCCGGTGTAGCGCATCTCGAGGATCGGGCGCGGCGCGCCGATGCCGGATTCGGGCAGGCCCTCTTCGCGCAGTTGCGCGCGCAGCTCGGCCTCCATGCGCCGGAATTCGTCGCTGAGCCGCCGCAGGGCGGCTTCCGCGCACGGCGCAAGGAGCGTCGTCTCTCCGAAGCGCTTCACGTCGGCGAGGCTCATCCCGAAGGCGCTCAGCACGCCCGCGTGCGGATGGAGCAGGACCGTCTTGATCCCCAGGCTCCGCGCGACCGCGCAGGCATGCTGCGCGCCGGCGCCGCCGAAGCTGACCAGCGCGTACTGCCGCACGTCGTATCCGCGCGCGATGCTGATCTTCTTGATCGGCGCGGCCATGTTGGCGTTGGCGATTTGGAGGAAGCCTTCGGCGAGTTCCCGCGGCGCGAGCGCCCTGCCCGTGGCGGCCTCGACCTCCCGCGCAAGTTCCGCGATCCGGCGTTCGATGGCCTCGACGCGCAGCGGGAAGGGAAACGTCTCGGGGGGATCCTTGCCGAGGTAGACGTTGAGGTCGGTGACGGCGAGCGGCCCGCCGCGCCCGTAGCAGGCCGGGCCCGGATCGGCGCCGGCGCTTTCGGGGCCCACGACGAGTTTCTGCCCGTCGAAGCGGCAGACGCTCCCGCCGCCGGCCGCGACGGTCTCGATGGCCAGCATCGGCGCGACGACGCGGACGCCGGCCTTGACCGTCTCGAACTGGTACTCGTAGGCCCCGTCGAAGCGCGAGACGTCGGTGGAGGTCCCGCCCATGTCGAAGCCGATTGCCCGCTCGAAGCCGGCTTCGCGCGCGGCGCTGGAGAAGCCCACCACGCCGCCGGCCGGCCCGGAGAGGATGCTTTCCTTGCCGCTGAAGTGCTCGGGGCGGACGAGCCCGCCTGCGCTGGTGATCAGGCGCAGGGACGCGGCGGGCATCGGCGCGCGAATTTGTTCGACGTAGGCGCGGATCACCGGCGTGAGGTAGGCGTCCACGACGGTCGTATCCGCGCGCGAGACGAGCTTGATCGTGCGGCTGACGCTCGACGAGATCGAGACCTGCGCGAAGCCCAGTTCGCGCGCGACCTTGGCGACGAGTTCCTCGTGCGCCGGATTGCGGTAGGCGTGCAGCAGGCAGACGGCCAGCGCCTCGATGCCGCGCGCCTTCAGCGGGCGCAGTTTGCGCTCGACCTCGTCGCGATCGAGGGCCTTCAGCACGCGCCCGCCGGCGTCGAGCCGCTCGTCGAGTTCCACGCTCTCGCGGAAAAGCGCCTCGGACTTCTCGATCTTCAGCTTGAAGAGGTGCGGACGGTCCTGCGTGCCGATATGCAGGATGTCGGCGAAGCCCAGCGTCGTGACAAAGGCCGTCGGAGCGCCCTTGCGTTCGAGGAGCGCGTTGGTGCCGCGCGTGGTGCCGAGGCGCACGTCGATGGCGCCGAGGTCCTCGCCGAGGCGCTTGCCCATAAGCTGCCGGATCGCCAGGACCGGCGCGGGTTCGCCGCTGCAGAGTTCGTAGCTGTCGCCGGGCATCGCGTCGAGTTGCGCGTCGAGGCGAAGCGTCCCGCTGGAGCCGTCGAAGGCCGCCACCCGGGCCTGCGCGCGCTCGCGGCCTTCGGCGTCGAGAAGCGCGAAGGCATATCCCGCGTAGAGCCCGTCGGTCTCTCCGCGCCGCGCCCCATCGCGGAGGGCCGCGCCGTCGAGGGCTTCCACGCGCCCCTTCACGCGCCCGCTGCTGAGGACCTTGTGGGTCACGACGGCGCCGTCGGGCCGCCGCGCCACCACGTCGGTGAAGGTTCCGCCTACGTCGATGCAGAAATTCCAGGCGTCGTTAGGCATGGCGCGGGGCATTCTCGTTCCAGGCGCAAGGCACGGCTCAAGCGTACATGAGTATTGAAGGATGCGCGTCTAACGGCACGCCAGTTCGAAGAATCGGCCGAATCCCAGGCCGCCAATCGGAAACGCGTGCATAACGAAACGCCAAGGAACCGGCGCCCGGCCGTCAGCCGCGCGCGGGAAGGACCGTGCCGCGGCATTCCCCGAACCCGACGCGGTAGCCCTTGCCCTGGCACCAGCCGGTCAGGATCACCGTGTCGCCGTCTTCCAGGAACTTCCGTTCGCCGCCGCCCGGCAGCTTGAGCGGCTTCGTCCCGCGCCAGGCCAGCTCCAGCATGCTGCCGTAGCTGTCGGGCTCGGGGCCGCTGACGGTGCCGCTGGCGAGGAGGTCGCCGGTGCGGAGGTTGCAGCCGCCGACGGTGTGGTGCGCGACCTGCTGGCAGATGTTCCAGTACATGTGCTTGTAGTTGGTCGAACAGATGCGATGGGGCTGGTCCATCTCCTGGCCCTGGAGCCAGACTTCGAGGTTGATGTCGACGGCCCACGGCGCGGTGCTGCGCAAATAGGGCAGGGGCTCGGGATCCTGCTTGGGGCCGCCGCAGCGGAAGGGCAGCAGCGCCTCCAGCGGCACCACCCAGGGGCTGATGCTGGTGGCGAAGTTCTTGGCGTTGAACGGCCCGAGCGGCTGGTACTCCCACTTCTGAATGTCGCGGGCGCTCCAATCGTTGACCAGGACCATGCCGAAGATATGTCGCGGGGCCTCCGGGACGCCGACGGGCGAACCTTGCTCGCTGGGCGCGCCGATAAGGCAGCCGACTTCCAGTTCGAAGTCCATCAGCCGCGAGGCGCCGAAGCCGGGCGCGGGGTCCTCGTCCTTCTTCGTCTGGCCCATGGGCCGGCGCACCGGCGTGCCGCTGACGACGATCGAGCCGGCGCGGCCGTGGTAGGCGATGGGCAGGTGGACGTAATTCGGCATTAGCGCGTTGTCGGCGCCGCGCATGATCGTGCCCACGTTCACGGCGTGGTACTTGGAGCTGTAAAAGTCGGTGTAATCGGCGACCTCGACCGGCAGGAGCAACTCGACTTCCTCCTGGCGGTAGAGCGCGGCGGCCTGGAACTCGCGGTCTTCCTTCAGGCGCGGGTCGTCTCCGGTGAGCAGCGCGCTGACGGCCTGCCGCGTCTGACTCCAGACCTCGGGGCCGGAGGCCATGAAGTCGTTGAGGCTCGGGCGGTCAAAGACCACTTGGTCGGTGCCGGTGCCGAGCACGCCCATGAAGGAATCGGCGCCGAAGTCGGAACCACTCGCCGCGCCCTTGCCCGATGCGCTTACGTACCCGCGCCGTTCGAGATCCGAGAGGTCCAGGACGTACTCGCCGATCGCCACACCCACGCGCGGCGAGCCGCCGTCCTTGGGCTGGAAGACGCCGTAGGGGAGATTCTGGATGGGAAAGTGCGTGTCTTTGCCGCACTTGATCCAGGTCTTGAGGCCGGGGTCGGTGGTCGAACTCATGATTCCGTTCCTTATTCTCTCGGCCGCTTCACTCGGCGGCCACGGCGAGATTCAGCAGGCCCAGGTTCCTGAGGTCCTCGCGCGGCTCGTCGAAGCTGCAACTCCCGAACGAGGCCGCGTACGCGCGCGCGGCCTTGATCCGGTCGGCGGCGACGGCATGCCCGCGGCAGGCCAGCCGGCCGTCCTCGAAGCGGAACGCGGCCGGGTCTTCCTCCTCCAGGATCGCGCGCACGGCCGGCTCGTCCAGGCGGGCCTCGCGCGCGAGCACGGCCGCGCCAAAGACGTTGAGGAAGCCGTGCATCTTCGCGTTCACGGACGCATTGAAGTGCCGGACCGGATGATGCAGCCCGGCGGTGCATTTGAGCGCCACGCCGGCCTCGCGGCAACCGTGGATCGCGAAGGCGGCCTGCTCGGGCGAGGGGAAGGCCGCGGCCTCCAGTCCGCCCGTGCGCAGCTTGAAACCCGCCGGCCGGCTGCGCTTGCGCCCGTGCCGGGTTTCGGCGGCGTTGGTGGCCGCCAGGGCAGCCAGCGCCGCGGCGCACTCCTCGCGCCAAGCCTCGCGCCGCGCCAGTTCGTAGAATGGCGTCAGGTTCGCGGGGCCTTCGTCTTCGAGCATCTCGGAAGCCGCGGTCAGCAGGTCACATAGCGCGTCGACGTGGGCTTCGCCGAGCAGTTCGTCGGGGAGCTTGACCTCGAAGACGTCCACGCGCGCGCGGGCGCCATGCTTGCCCAGAAACGAGGCCAGCGCCTCGAGGTCCTCGCGGAGGCCTTCGAGCCAGGCCTCGCGCGCCGCGCCGCCTCGGCCCAGCGCCGCGAAGCCGAAGGGCGCGCCCAGGGCCAGCAGCTCGTGGAACGCGTCGAGTTCCGCCAGCCGCGCGGCGGGGATCACGAAGCGCCCCAGCATCCAGGTCTCGGGCTCGGCGCGGTAACGGGCAAAGTTCGAAAAGGCCTGCTCCAGCGGAAGCTTGGCTGGCGGGAAGAGGCCGGCGTAATCGACGATCTCCGAGAGCAGCGCGCGCAGGGCGGACGGCACGGCGGACTCCTTTTATTGAACAGGCCGCCGGATAGCCTAGCGTTGATCGCGAGGCGTGCAAACGCACGAGGGCGTTCAAATCAACGCGTGCCGCGGGTACGCGTCTCCGCTGGAACGCCTTTGAACTCGTGCACTTACTGGTTCTCAAGTCGGGAATTCCATGGCCCGCGGTTTGATGCCCCTTGGAATCGAAGTGATTTTGCAGGAAAAGGCGGGCTTTCCACTCGATCTGTCTCGAATTGCATCGTTGTAGTTACCGATTCCCGGCGCGGGGAGCGGACTTCAACGGGGCGGCGGAGGGCGCATGAGCATCGAGTTCGCAGTAACCATCATTCAATCGACCATAGGAACGAAGGCGGCGCGCGTGGAAGTCTCCGGTGGGCTGGACCCGACTACGCTGGACGCGTTCAAGGAGGTTCTCGAGAAGCTCCTCGCCAAGGGCGCGAAAAACGTGATCGTGGACTGCACGCGGACGAAGTTCATCAGCTCGAGCGGACTGGCCTCGCTGCTGAACTTCACCGACCGCTTTGAGGCCGAAGGCGGCGGGATGGCCATTACGCGCGCGCCGCACAACGTCCTGCGCGTGATCTATCTGATGGGCTTCGACAAGCACCTGAACGTATTCGCCGACGACGCGACCGCGCTGGTCTGGTTCACGGGCGTGGCGCTGAAGATGTATCAGGATTCATGAGTCTTCTACCGCTTGGTCCTGTCGGTGGGCCGTTTGCCGTGATTTCCTTCGCGCCCATCGTTCGGTTAGCATCACGGTAAGAATCAACGGTGGAAATAAGACTAGAGCATTATAGGCGGCCGCTTTCCAATCCATGGTAATGGGATTGCCCACTCGTTTCCCAAAGGACTTGGGCAGGTTATAGGACCAATCATGCGTTCTGTCGGTCTGCACGGTCCAAGGCCAGCCATATTCCAATCGATAGGATAGGTCATTCATGGTCAAATAGCGGCGCGGCAGGAAGTTGAGGCCCACCACCAGGCTGCCACCTATGGTCAGGATCAGCAGAGTGGAAAGACGAAATTGGATAAGCGGTCGTTGGTTCGGCATGGCCTGCCCTTGAAAAAGCTTCGTCTCCAAGCGACATTCTCCACGCGCGCGCCGGTAGCTCAATTGGATAGAGCATCGGTCTTCGGAACCGAAGGTTGGGGGTTCAAGTCCCTCCCGGCGTGCCAAACCGCGCTCCATGGACGCCCGCCGCGCCGGGCTCCGTGCGCGCCGGGGTGAATGAGGGTAGAAGAAGCGTTCAAGTCGTGCTACAGTGCGCGTCGATACGGGGTTGGGCAACTGGATCGCCGCATGGACACGACGTCCCAACGCGCAGACCGCTTCACGCCGGCCACGCGCAACGCCATCGCTCTCGCCAAGGAACGGGTGGTCGAGTACAAGCACACCCATATCACGCCCGAGCACATCCTGCTGGGGCTGTTGACGGACGGGGACGAGAAGGTCGTCGCGGCGCTGACCAAGGCCAAGGCCAGCGCCGAACAGGTCCGCGCGCTGGTCACGCATCACATGCGCCCGGGTGACGAAGGCATCCCCGAGCACCTGATCACCTTCAGCGAGCGCGCCAAGCGCGTCATCGAGACGGCCAAGGAAGAGGCGCAGCGCGCGCGCGCCGCGCAGATCGGACCCGAGCACCTGCTGCTGGGCCTGACGCGCGTTCCCAATACCGTGTGCGGCGCCGTCCTGCGCGCCGTGGACCTGACGACCGAAGTGGTCCTCGAAGCCCTGGGCGTCCCGCCCGAACGGATCGAGTAGCCCCGGCGTGCCCGCCCGTCAGGCGCCGAGCATCCGCTTCAGATGCGCGAAGGCCGTCGCCAGCCGCTTGTGGCTCGCCGAATCGGTGTGCCCTTCCTCGACCAGCCAGCCGTCGTAGCCGCGTTTCTTGAGCTGCGCGATGATCTCGGGCCAGTAGACGCAGCCGTCTTCCAGCTCGGCCGACTGGGCCTTCCACTGCGCCACGCCGTTCGCGTCCGCGCCTGTACGGACCCAGACGCTGTTCTTGACGTGGACTTCAGCGAGAAAGTCGCCCATCAGGTTGAGGCTCAGATCGAGCCGCTCCCAGCCGTCGGAGAGCATGTTCGCGGGGTCGTAGAGAATCCCCACCTGCTCGGGCGTGAAGCCGCGCAGGAAATTCGCCGTGCCGGACGGCCCGGGGAAGAGCGTCCCGCCGTGAAGCTCCAGGCACGGGCGCACGCCGGCCTTGTTCGCCTCCGCGACGAGTTCCTTGTAGCGCGCCTTCGATTCGTCCACGAGCTTCAGCGCGTCCCACTGGGGCTTGTCCTTGGGGATTGGAAGCCCGGCGCCGACGCGGACGTTCCGGATCCCCGCCTTCCCGCAGGCGCGGACCATCTTCACCGCGCGCTCCATGTCGTTGGTGTTCGTGTAGCTGGCGACGCTGCTGATCTGAAGTCCGGCGTCCTTCGCGGGCTTCAGCGCGCCCTGGGGGTCTTCGAAGAAGGCGCTCTCCGCGATCCCGCCCTTGTTGTTGCCCCACGGGTTGAAGGGCTTGGACGGATCGAAGCCCGCCGAGGCGTCCGGCACGATTCGAGGCTGCACGCCGTCGTAGCCGATCGACTTGATCAGCCGGCAGGCCTCGGGGAAGGTGTATTCGGGCGTGAACGTGGTGAAGGCGCCGAGTTTCATGCGGGGATCCTTTCGCGGATGGGCTGTACGGCGGAAAAGGTAGACGCTAGCGGCTTCCGGCGTGCGCGCAACGTCCGGTCGCGGCCGCAAGGACTGGAGGCGAGGGTGCCTATGAAATCGGCGGCCATCCTGCTCCTCGCCTTGGGCCTGTCCTGTGCCGGCAGCCGGGGCCGCGAAGACGCCGCGGTGTTCCCGCGCGCCGTCGAGCCCCGCGTCTTCGAGTTTCCGCGCGATCACGGCAGCCACCCGGAATACCGCACCGAATGGTGGTATCTCACCGGGGCGCTGGAGACGGAAGGCGGTGAGGTCTTCGGCTTCCAGGCGACCTGGTTCCGCCGTGCGCTCAAGCCCGAGGCCCCCGCGCGGGCAAGCACGCTCGCGGCGCGCGACTTGATCCTCTTTCACGGCGCGCTTGCCGACGTGGGCCGCCAGGCCTTCGCCCACGATCACGCCATCGCCCGCGCCGCCTCGACCTGGGCCGGGGCCGCGGAGGGCGACCTGAAGGTCTGGCTCTTCGAGAACCGCCTCGAACGCCGAACCGACGGCTCTTGGGCGCTGCGCTTCGAGGTGCAAGGCCGGCGCGTCGAACTGACGCTCATGCCGCAGCGCGCGCCGCTCCTGCACGGCGCCGCACCGGGACTGAGCCTGAAAGGCCCCGAGCCGGGTCAGGCTTCCTATTACTACTCGCAGACCCGGCTGGTGTGCCGGGGCGCGCTGGCGCGCGAACCCGGCGCCGAACCGCTCGCCGTGCGCGGCCAGGCCTGGTTCGACCAGGAGTTCGGCAGCAACCAGCTCGCCGCCGACCAGATTGGCTGGGACTGGTTCAGCGCGGCGCTCGACGACGGTACGGACCTGATGCTCTACCTGCTGCGCCATAAGGACGGCACGGTCGAGCCGCTCAGCGGCGGCACGCTCCGCTTCAACGATGGCCGGCGCGTGCATCTCAAGCGCGGCGACGTGAAGGTGGAGGTTCTCGCGCGCTGGACCAGCCCGCATACGCAGGCGGAGTACCCCGCGAAGTGGAAGCTCGCGATACCCGCCGAAAAGATCGAGCTGGAGGTCGCGCCGCTCGTGCCCGACCAGGAGTTGCGCACGCCCGGCGCCTCCGGCGTGAACTACTGGGAAGGCCTTTGCCGCTTCGACGGAAAGGTGGGCCCAAGGCCGGCGAAGGGGCGGGGGTACGTGGAACTCGTCGGCTACGCGGGGGCGTTTCTGGGCGGATTGTAAGTCGCCGCGGAGACGCAGAGGGCGCGGAGAAGAAAGAAAATGGGGTCATGAAAAGTTGAACGACAGTATGCCTGATCGCCGGCACTTCTTTATCAATCCCTCCTTTCACTCTTTTCTCCGCGTCCTCCGCGTCTCAGCGGTTAACGAGGCTTGAGCTGCTCCTCGACGCTGCGGACCTTGTCGTCCATGCTCTGCGCGCGGTCGGTGCGGGTGCCGAACTTGAGCGTGCTGGTGATGCGCGGGGCGCCGGCGGCGTGAACGGCCTCGTGGCAGGCCTTCAGCGCCGCGAAGACCGCGTCCCATTCGCCCTCGATGTTCGTGCCGTACGCGTGCAGCCGCGTTTCGAGTCCCGCCTCCTTCAGGATCTTCTCGCAGATCGCGACGTACTTCGAGACCGAGACGCCCACGCCCAGCGGCACGAGGCAGAAATCGGCGATGACCTTCATAGGATGGCCCTCCGTGTCGTGCCAAGGCAGTATAACTTGATCGTCTGGCTGGCGCAGGGAGAATAGGACGCCAGAGATCCGTGAGCTGTTAACTGTACTTTGTAACGGCCCAGGTACTGTAGTCGAGGATGCTGATTACAGATCACAGATTCCAGACTACAGGTGTCCAAGTGCCCGACCTGATTCTCGCCTCCACTTCACCCTACCGCCGGCGCCTGCTGGAGCGCCTTGGCGCGCCGTTTCGCTGCGTGGCGCCGGAGTGCGACGAAGCGGCCGTGAAGGCCGAAGGACTGCCGCCGCGCATGCTCGCGGAGAAACTCGCGCGGCTGAAGGCGGCGAGCATCGCCGCGCGCGAGCCTCACGCGGTGGTGCTCGGCGGGGACCAGATCGCCGTCGGCCCGCTGGGCATTCTCGACAAACCCGGCGCGCCGGAGGCCGCCGCGGCGCAGTTGCGGCAACTGTCCGGCCGGACCCATGAACTGATCACCGCCGTCGCCGTGCAGCGAGGGGACGTAGTGCGCGATCACACCGACGTGGCGCGGCTGACCATGCGCGAACTTGATGCAACGCGGATCGAGGCGTACCTCGACGCCGACCAACCCTGGGACTGCGCGGGCAGCTACAAGCTGGAATCGCGCGGCATCGGGCTCTTCGAACGCATCGAATGCGCCGATTTCACGGCCATCGAAGGGTTGCCGCTGATGGCGCTCGCCGGCATCCTGCGCGAACTGGGCGTTGGCCTGAAGTGGTAGGCGCGCGTGCCCTCTTCGCATTCCGAAAACTCGAGGTAAGGTCAACGCGACTGGCCCGGAGTCCCTTGCATGCCCAACCGTCCCCTGATCGGCCTGAACATGTCGGTCGCGAAGTCCGGAAGCGTCAACACCGGAAGCTGCTCCATCGGGCTCTCCTACACCGACGCGATCGAGCGCGCGGGCGGGCTGCCGGTCCTCGTCCCGCCCTACGCCGACGCGGCGTGCCTAGGGGAGGCGCTGGAACGGCTGGACGGGTTCTGCTTCATCGGCGGCCCGGACTACGATCCGGCCTTTTACGGCGGGCGCGCGCAGCGCGCGGAGGAACTGATGGACCCGCGGCGCGACCGTTTCGACCTGGACCTCGCGCGGCGCGTGCTTGACGGGACCCCTTTGCCGGTGCTGGGGATCTGCGGCGGCTGCCAGCTTATCAGCATCGCGCGGGGCGGGCGGCTGGTGCAGGACCTCCGCACCGAATGGAACCGCGCCGGCACGCTTCCGCACGCCAAGGCCGAGCGCGCGGCGAGCGATGGGGCAGGCTACCGGCACGACGTTCGCCTGGCCGACGGCTCCCTGATCGCGCACGTCACGCGCGCGCCGCTTTCGTTGAAGATCGCGGCGAACAGCTTCCACCATCAAGCCGTGCGCCCGGACTGCGTGGGCGCGGACCTCCGCGCGACGGCGTGGGCGCCGGATGAGGTGATCGAGGCCATCGAGCCCATTCCGGACTCCGCGTTCGCGAAGGCCGGCCGCTTCGTGCTGGGCGTGCAGTGGCACCCGGAGCGGATGCCCGACGACGAACGGATGCGCGCGCTGTTCCAGGCGTTCGTGGCGGCGGCGATGGTGGAGAGTAAGACGTAAAACGTGAACGAGAGCTAAAGGATCGCTTACCCCAACACCGCCTTGCACACCGCCGCGCAGAGCAGCTTGTTGCCGCGCTCGGTCATGTGCACGCCGTCGCCGACGAGGCAGGCTTCGAGGTCGTCCGCCGCGAGGACCGCGTGCAGGTCGTTGACGGGAATGCCGTGGCGCGCCATGACCTTCGCGGCTTCGGCGTTGTAGGCGGCGACGTCCTCGGGGCGGCGGTCGAAGTCCTTCACCGTGCGGTGCCGCTCGAAGAGCACCGGCGTGATGCTCGCCCAAACCACCTTCGCACCGGTCCGTTTCAGGCGCGCGGCAACCTGCTCCAGGTTCGCGGCGTACTCGGCAAGCGGAACCTGCCGCGTGCCGAAGTCGCTTGGATCGGCGCCGCGCGGCAGCTTGAGGTCGTGCAGGCCCGCGTTGAAGTGGATCGCGTCGGCGGGCTGCTCCAGCCAGGCCTCGAGTTTCTGTACGTGCCGGCGCGTGTCGCCGCAGTTCTCGACCGGCCCCCGAACCTCGGCCTTGTCTTCGAGCGCGGCTTTCACGAACGGCAGGTAGCCCATGCGGATCGAATCGCCGATAAGCAGAACGCGAGGTAGGGGCATCGGTCGCCTTCAGGTTTACAGCCGTGCTTCGATGAACTCCGCGTCGGCGAGCGCGTCGCTGAGGGCCGCGTCGAAATCGAAGGGTTCGCCTTCCTTCACAAAGCCGTGCTTGACGAACTCGATGGAAGGCAGGAACTCGGGATTGGCCTGCGCCAGCGCCTTGACGACTCGGTCGTAGTCGATGTCGGCTTCCGCGAGCCGGCAGAAGCCCTGCGCGTTGCGCCCCTGAAAGTGCGCGTGGACGATCCGCGCGCCCAGACGCTCGATCAGCGCCAGGCTCGCGCCGGTGTCGGTCATGTCGTAGGGCTGGAAGCAGTACCGCATCTCCCATTCGGGATGCTCAGCGAGGTACGCTTCGCCGCACTCGAACGGATCGAACATCGTCCCGCCGTGAAGTTCGGCGCTGAATCGGAAACCCAGGGCCTGCCCCGCCGCGACCCACTCGCCGGCGTGCTTCGTGGTCCGTTCGAGCTGCTCCGGCGTGATCTCGCTGGCCTTGACGCGCCCGAGAAAGCACTTGATCCAGCGCGCGCCGAGGAGCTTGGCGCGTTCGAGCAGCTCGTGGTTGTAACGCCGCGCACGTTCGGCGAGTTCGCCTTCCAGGTGGAAGTTGGGGTAGGCGCCGACGACGGGAAAGTTCAGGCCCAGGTCCTTCCCTCGCGCGGCAACCGCGCGGACCTCGTCGAGGCTCTTTTCGCTGACATGGTGTTGCCAGACTTCGATCCGCGTAAAGCCCGCCTTCGCGATCCGCGGCAGCAACTCGTCGGCCAAGTCGAAGCGCGGGATCTTGTCCTTGGTCCAGCGGTTGGGTTCGAGAGCGATGGAGTTCAGCAGCGTGCGCATCGTGGTCCCCGGGGAGGCCTGTGGTCTGTAATCTGTGATCTGTACCTGCCCCACCTCCGAGCACAGAATACAGATTACAGATTACAGATCACAGGCCCATCTACTCCAGCCTGAAGTTTCGGAACTCCACCTTGCCGCTGCTGCCGCCGAGGTAGAGGGTGTCGCCGAGCTGCGCGCCGGTGACGGTGGAGGTGTCTTCCAGGGAAGGCGTCAGGACGCCGTCGACGTACAGGCCCGGCGAGCCGTCAGCCTTCACGCGCAGCTCGAGCTTCTTCCAGGTGGTCGAAGGCTTGACGAGGTACCGCCGGCCCTTGCCGAAGCTGAAGCCAGCCGACTCGGCGGTCCCGCGCACTTCCACGCTGAGCTGCCCCGCGCCTTTGAAGGGCCGCTTGAGCCGCGCGTCGGGGCCGGCGGGGGTGGATTCGCCGGCGACGATCTCGTCGCGGATGGCCCAGACGCCGTCGACCAGTTCCCAGCCCAGCACGCGCAGCGCCTGAGCGTGCGCGGGATCCTGCAGTGGGGCCTTTTCCTTCGGCGGCGCTTCGACTGCCGGGGCCTGTGCCGGCTCGCCGATGTGCTTGCCGTCCACGCTGAAGTTGCGGATCTCGATGTGCGAGCCCTGCGCGCGGATGTAGACCACGTCGGGCATCTGTTCGGTCGTGAAGTCGCCGACGTCCTCCAGCGAAGAGCGCGGCTCGCCGTCGACCAGCAGGCGCAGCTTGTCGCCGCCGTGGACCTCGACGCTGACCTTCTGCCATTGGTCGGTGGGCTTGACGAGGAAGCGGGCCGAGCGCGTGAAGCTGTAACCGGCCGCGTCGCCGTTCCCGCGAAGCTCCATGCTTAGGGTGTTGAAGCCGCCGAGCGCGCGGCGCAGGAGCATCAGGTCCTTGCCGGGCTCCGCGCGCGCGAGCAGGCTCTTTTCGGGCGTGATCGTCCATACGCCGCGCGTGATCTCCCAGCCCAGGGCCTTCAGGGCGAGCTGCTGTACCTGGTCCTGCACCGGCCCTTCCGGCGGCTTCTCTTCCGGCGGCTGCTCCGGCGGAGGGGCTTCCTTCTTCGCTTTCTGCGCGGCGAGCCACTGTTGCCGCTGGGCAAGCTTCTCCTCCAGCAGCTTGGTCGCCGCCCCGCGCCCGGCCGCCGACTTCAGCGCCTTCTCGGCGTCGTACGCGCGATCTGAGTAGATATGCAGGAGCGCCAGATCGAGGAGCAGGTCGCCCTTGGTCGCGTCGGTCGCCTGGGCGGCCATCGCGCCGACTTCGGCCGGCTCCAGCGCATCCCACTTCACCGGGGCCTGCCCGCCCTGGATGTCCAGCACGGGGCCGGCCGGCGAGGCGCCGATGACGCGGTAGATGCCGTCCTGATACTTCACGCGGACCTCCACGAGTTTCTTCTCCTGCGCGGCCCTCACGACGCGCTGGCGCAGTGCGTCCAGCCGCGCGACGTCGGCCTTGAGCAGTTGCGCGTGCGGCCCCACGCTCGTCCCCCCCAGATCCTTCTCGGCTTCCTCGAAGAGCTTGAGCGCGGCTTCCAGGTCAAGGCGCGGGAGCGGGCGCTGGAGCGCCTCCAGGAGCTTGTCGAGCCGCGCGGGGGCTGCGCCTTCGCGCGCGGCGGCTTCCTGCTTGCGCCGCTCGCGCTCGGCGTCCAGGGAGGCCTTCGCCTTCGCGGCGCTCTCGGCGTCGTCGGTCTTGCGCCGCTCGGCCCGCGCCGGCTCGGCGAACCGCGGGTCGAACTGTTCGAGCACGCGCTGGCAGAGTTCTCGAGAGCCGTCCCAGTCCTCCTGGTCGCGCCGTTCGGCGGCCTTGGCCAGGAGTTCCTCGGCCAGCGCCTTCTCGCGGTCCTTCAGGAGCTTGCGTTCCTCGGCGCCTCGCGCGCCGACGGCCGCGCCCCAGAGGTTCTCCCAGCGCAGGATCTCGGCGTCGGCCTCGCGGAAGCGGTAGGCGCGGCTCAATTCCTGGACCTTGGTCTGGAGTTCGGGAAGCGTCTTGGCGGCGCCGCTCTCGGCGTGCTCCCGCCGCAGCCGGGTCGCCTCCTCGAATTCCTTCACGGGCGGCGTCAGGTCCTTGTACTTGCGGATGAAGAGATCGGCGCGCTTGAGGATGCCTTCGTGGTCCTCGGGGTGCTCGGCCAGGAACGCACCGACCATCGTGCCCCAGTCGCCGCGCGCTTCGCGATCCTGCGGCCGGTCGCCGGTCTTGGTCGTTTTGGCGGGATCCTCGCGCGGGATCTCCTCGACGTGAGCCGTCGTCTCGCCCGGATCCATGTGCGCGGAGCCGCCGCGGTCTTTCCGGATCAGCCAGAGCCCGCCCATGACGAAGACCAGCAGCCCGACGATCATCGCGATGGTCGTGGCCGGGCTGACCTGGACGTCCTCGGAGGTGTTCAGCGGCTCGTCGCTCGCGCGCCGCCCGCGGCGGCGCGGCACCGCGGCGCGCACGCCCGAGACCGGCGCCGGAGGGGTCAGCGCGACCTCCTCCACCTGCACCTCGCCGCGGCGGACCAGGTCTTCCAGCGCGTTCCCGCCGCCCGGCAGCGGCGCGGGCGGAGGCAGTTGGGGCGGCGGCGCGACGGAGACGGCCACCGTCGCCGCGCTCGAAGCGGCCGGCCCCACGCCGGCATGCACGCCGCTGTAGCCCCCGCTGGGCGCGCGGCGGACGGCCGGGACGCGCGAACGCGAAGGCGGGCGGTGCCCATGGCCCGCGCGGGTCTTGTAGGTGCGCATCCGTTTGAGCGTCCGCGCGCGGCGCCGGACCTTGCGCAGACGCTCCACCCCCGGCTTGATCTCCCCCGCGACCTCGGCCACGTCGGGGGCTTGTATCAGCAGCGCCGCGCGGCACTTGCGCAGGTCGGTCAGGAGTTCCTCGATCGTCTCGTAGCGCTCGTCGGGTTCCGGCGAGAGCCCCTTCAGCAGCAGCCGGTTGAGGTACGGCGGGATGTGCGAATCCACCGTGCGCGGCGCGGAGATGTCCTGGGACGCGATGCGGAAGCCGACCTGCATCATGTCCGAGCCTTCCTGCGGCGGGCGGCCCGTCAGCATGTGGTAGCCGATCCCGCAGAGGCTGTAGATGTCCGAGCGCGCGTCGCTCGCTTCCTCTTCGATCAGCACCTCCGGCGGCGCGTAAACCGGCACCTTGCCGCTCTGCGAGGCCATCAGCTTCAGGTCCTGGTAAACCTGCTTGGGCGTGCCGAGCCCCGCCACGCGCACCCGCCCGTCCATCCCGATCAGCACGTGGCTGGGGCGCAGGTCGCCGTGGATCAGTTCGTGAGAGTGGCCGTACGCCAGGGCTTCGGCGCACTGGATCATCACGTCGACGGCTTCGACGTAGGGGATCCGCCCGCGCTCCAGCCGCTGGCGCAACGAGTGGCCCTCGATGAACTCGCTGACCACGAAGGCGCGCCCGGTTTCGCTGCCCAGGCGCAGGATGCGCTGCAGGTTCGGATGGTTCAGGTCCGCGGCCGCGTCGCTCGCGTCCGACCACATCTCGAACTCTTCGGGGCTCTGCATGATGTGCGGCAGCAGCACGCGCAGCGCGACGGTGTTCCCCGTCTGCGGGTGGAAGGCCTTGTAGAGTTCGCCGCTGTGGTCCACGCCCAGGCGCTGCAGGAGCTGGTAGCTCCCGATCTGCTGCTGGGTCAGGTTCTGGCTCCCCGGCGCGCGGACGGCCGGGACGGCGACGGTGATGTCCGCGCGCACGTCCTCGGCGCGGCGAGCCTGGGGCTCCGGCTTCACCGGGCGCAGGCGCTGGGAGGCCGCCGAGGGGATCGGCACGAACTCGGTGTGGCAGCGCGGGCAGGTGACCTTCGTCCCCTGGTGGACGTTCTTCGCGTTGTAGCGCGCGCTGCAACTGACGCACACCACGATCGTCTTGCCCTGCGCGTTCAGCACCGCCTTGACCTGGTGCGGCTTCAGCGCGCCCCGCGTCACCAGGATCTCGCCCAGCCGCATCGGGCGCTGCCCCTGCGCGCGCAGGTCCGCCTGGTGCGCCACCGCGGCGTCCACGTCTTCGGGCTTGCACAGCCGCCACTGCTTCGCGATCTCGCCGAAGCGCGTACCCGTCGGCGTGCCCTGGCCCTGCAGGACCGCCTGGACCTGCTCGGGCGTCATGTAGCCCTTGCTGACCAGGATCTCGCCCAGGTGCGGGATGCGGTCGCCGGAGGCCTCGAACTGCCGCTGGATCGCCAGCGCCTCCTGGACCTGCTCGTCCAGGATGAAGTGTCCACGGGTCGCCAGCGTGCCGAAAAGACTGTCGCGAATGTCCGCCATCTGTTTTACGCCCTGCATCGTTCCTGTAGTTGATGGTGGAGTCGGACTCCACGCGCCCCAGCTCGGGGCCGGCAACAAACAACGTTACATTCTATGGCAGGTCGCCCCACGGCGCTTGACCTAAAACAGGGTCGAATCACCCCTGCACCTTGAGCGTCCGGCCTCGCTTGCCGGCTTCCTTCGCTCCCGTTTCCACTTTCTTTACTTCGTGTTACGATAACGTGGGCCGCGAGTTCGGCGCTTTGAGGACCCCCTGCGCATGCCTGAGACTCCCGCGATCTATCCCATGCTCATGGCCGGCGGCGCCTCCTCGAGGCTCTGGCCGGCCTCCGACCACCGCCGCCCCAAGTGGGACCTCCGCCTCTTCGGCCCTCAAAGCCTGCTCCAGGCGGCCTGGGAGCGCGCGAAATCGGTCGCCGAAGCCGGGCGCGGGCTGGTCGTCGCCGGGCAGGTTCACGAGCGCCCCATCCGCGATTCGCTGCCCGATCTGCCACAAGGGAACCTGCTCATCGAGCCCGCCCTGCGCGATACCGCCGCCGCCGTGGCCTACGCCGCGGGGTTCGTGCAGGCTCGCGATCCGGACGCCGTGCTGCTCGTGCTTCCCGGGGACCAGGTCATCTCGCCCGTCGCGCGCTTCGCGGAGATCGCCCGCACCGCCGCGCGTCTGGCCGCCGAGCGCCAGGCCCTGGTGACCTTCGGCATCGTCCCGCGTTATCCGGCCACCGGGTACGGTTACGTGCATCGCGGCGAGCCGGTCCCGCTCGAAGGCGCCGCCGCGCCGGTCTTCTGGGTCCGGGAGTTCAAGGAAAAGCCGGTCCTCGAGACCGCCGAGGCCTACGTGGCGTCCGGCGCATACTATTGGAACGCCGGGATCTTCGCCTTTCCCATGCGCGCGCTGCTGGAAAACTTCGCCAGACAACTGCCTGCCCACGCCGAACTGATCCGCAGCCTCGCCGCGGCCTCTTCGCCCGAGGCCTGGCGCGAGACCGCCGCCAGCCTCTACCCCGGCTTGAAAAAGACCTCCATCGACTTCGGGATCATGGAGCACGCCGCGAAGATCGCCGTGGTGGCCTCCGACTTCGAGTGGGACGACATCGGTTCCTGGGGTTCGATCCGCGCGCACCTCCCCGCCGACCCGTCGGGCAACGCCGCGGGGCCGGGCGTGCATCTGGAGGCGCTGGAGTCCCGCGGCAACGTGGTCCTCGCCCCGCACCGCCGCGTGGCCCTCATCGGCGTCGAGAACCTCGGCATCGTCGACGACAAGGAAGGGCTCCTCGTCGTCGACCTGCGTAGCGACCAGCTCGTCAAGCAGATCGCGCAGAAGGCCCCCGAGGTGAAGCTCTTCGACATCCAGGCGCCGACCCAGGACCGCGGCATCGACGTGCTCATCGCCGAGCCGCCCGCGGTGACGTCCGAGACCGGCTTCCTCCTCGTCCTGCACGGACACGGCAACGCGCGCACGCAATACAAGGAAACCATGGTGCGCTGGGCCGCGCGCTACAACCTCGTCTGCGCCTCGCCCGAATACCGCGGCTCCGGCTACGACGCCAATCCCCAGACGGGGAAGGGGACCGTCGAACCCTACGACTTCTGCCACCTCCAACTGCTCGACGCCCTCAACGCCTACCGCGCCGCGCGCCTGAAGTACCCGCGGGCCGACGGGCGGCGCGCGATGGTCTGGGGCGGCAGCCAGGGCGGCATGCTGGCCATGCTCTGCGCCGAATTCGCGCCGGGCACCTTCGCCCTCTGTGTCAGCGCCTCGGGCGCCGCGTACGTGCGCCCCGAACGGATGCCCACCCTCGGGCCGCCCACCGGAGAGGCCGGCTTCGCGATCCGCGACACGCGCCGCTGGGTCGAGCGCGTCGTCTGCCCGGTCGTGCTGATGCACGGCACCGCCGACGAGACCGTTCCCGACGCGCACACCCGCGAACTGGCCCGCGCGCTCCTCGAACACGGCAAGGACGTCGCCGTCCGCTTCGTCCACGGCGGCGACCACTTCCTGCGCCCGCATACGACCCGCCCCGACGTCACCGAAGAGCTGGCCGACGAGCCGCTCCGCCACGCCCGCCGCCAGACCGCCGACGACTTCGAACTCGGCAGCAGCTACGACTTCAAGTGCCCCGGCGGCGTCGTCTTCCGCATCGACTTCTCCAGCGGCCTGGCGCGCTTCTCGCAAAAGGGCGGCGCGTGAACGAGCCGCGCTTGCCGCCCGAGCCGCGCTTGCCGAAAGGCCCGCTCCTGGGCGTCGATCCCGGAACCAAGCGCGTCGGAATCGCCTCCGCGACCCTGCTCGGCACCGTCCACCCCGTCTGCTACCTCGACGCCGAGCCGCGCGACGCGCTCTTCCGGCGGATCAAGGCGCTCGCCGAAGACCGCCAGTGCGTGGGGCTCGTCGTGGGGCTCCCGATCGACATGAACGGCGGCGAAGGCAAAGCCGCGCAAGCCGCGCGCGCCTTCGGCGCGGAACTCGAGCGCTTCACCGGCCTGCCGGTGGCCTTCAGCGACGAGCGCCTGACCAGCCACAGCGCGGAGAAGAAAGTGGGCGAGCTGGGCCTGACCCGCAAGAAAAGGAAAGCCCGCGTGGACGCCGTCGCCGCGGCGCTGCTGCTGGAGGGGTATCTGGCGGAGGGCGGAAACTCGGCGGAGTGACGGTTGGGCCGCCGGGCTCCTGATGGAGAAGGCATGCCTCAGCAACTTGTAACGGTAGTCTCCGTGGCGGAGATCGCGCCGCCGTAGCGCCGGCGTCCTCGCCGGCTCGCGTGGGCGTCCCGCCCGCGCGTCTTTTTCGTTCCCCCGCACCGCGAGCATCCCGCCGCCGTGCCACGGGTCGGTACTCCGCCCCGTGCCACTCGGCGGATTCACGTCCGCGTCCATTCCGCGCCACGCAGGCCGCGCAGCACGGGGCGGCTGCGCCGACCCGTGGCACTCGGACCCGCGGCACGCAGTCCCGAGTCACGTTACGACCACGGCTTCAGCAGGACCTTCCCGCATTGGCCGGAAGCCTGGACCTCCCACGCTTCCTGTATCTTTGACATGGGAAAGGTGTGCGTGATCAGCTTATCGAGCGCCGCGCCGCAGTCCTGGATCATGCGCATCAGTTTCGGCGCGTCGCCGAGGTTGTAGTGCCACTGCCCGTGCAGGCTCAGGCCTTTCTGCAGGATCAGCTTCGAGACCGGCACCGTCAGCTCGCCCGATTGCGCGACGAAGCAGAGCTGCCCGCGGCGGCGCAGCGCCTCCAGGCAGAGGAGTTGCGCGGACGGGACGCCGGCGCAGTCGATGGCCGCGTCCGCGCCGCGCCCGTCCGTCCGCGCGCGGAGCTGCTCGGCGAGGTCCTTCGCGCCCGGATCAAGCACCTCCGCGCCGAGTTCACGCGCGAGCTTCGCGCGGTACGGGTTGCTCTCGATTCCGATCACGCGCGCGCCGCGGTGGCGGCCGTTGACGACCGCGCCGAGGCCCACCGGTCCCAGGCCCGTGACCAGCAAGGTGTCCATCGCGCCGACGCGCATGCGCTCGCACGCGCCGAAGCTCGGCCCCAGCGCGCAGCAGGCCATGCTCGCGTGCTCGTACGAGACGCCGCCGGGGATCGGGATCAACAGCCAGTCGGGCTTGAGCAGGTACTGCGCCATCGTCGCCGTGCCGGCTTTGGAACCGGTCCGCTTCGCGATGTCGCGGTTGTGCTGGCAGTGGATGTACTCTCCTTGCAGGCAGAGCGCGCAGCGGCCGCACGGATACTGCGGCATGACGACCACGCGCTGCCCGGCGTCCACGCGCCCGGGCTGCGCGAGCGCGGCGACCTCGCCCGCGGCCTCGTGCCCGTGGCAATCTCCAGGTTTGCCCTCGATGAAGGTCTTGTATTCGGTGCACATCGGCGCGACGTGGACCTTGACCAGGACGAGGTCTTCGACGGGCTTGGGGTCGGGGACGTCGGCCAGGCCGGCTTCGCGCGGTCCGAGGATGGCGGCGGTCTTCATGGGGACTCCTGAACGGCGGGAATCCGGGGGCCGGACGCCGGGACTGAGGAATTCTTCTCTTTTTCCGGAATCCGGATACCGGTTCCCGGATCCCTATGCTCTTTGCACCTTTACGCTCACGTTGCGGAACTCGTTGCCTTCCTCGATGAAGTGCTTGGCGTTGGGTCCGAGCAGAATGCCGACGCCGGGACCGGGCTTGTCCACCTCGCGTCCGATGACGTTCCCGCGGAAGACGAGATCGTGGGCGTGGCCCAGGACGTGCACGGCGGCGGGGGCCTCCTTCGCGCCGTTGTCGAGAATCGCGTTCCGCTCGAAGACGTTGCGGTGCGCGCCCATCGGTTCGCTCTCGTTGCGAAAGAGCACGCCGCAGCCGCCGTTGGCCGCGATGGTGTTCCCCATGAACAGATTGTCGGTGTCCTTGTGCCCGATGGAGATGCCGTGCCCGCCGTTGGCGCGGATCTCGTTCCGCTCGAAGCGCCCGTGCTTGACGCGCCAGCAGACGAAGAGCCCGTCGCCGCCGTTGCCGATGCTGCGATTGTCGAGCAGCACCGGGTGCTGGGAGCCGCTGCCCGGATGGAGTCCCAGCGCGGCGCAGGCCTCCACGCGGCAGCGTTCGATCCGTACGTCGTTGGAAACCTGGAAGCTGATCCCGTCGCCCTGATAGGCCCGGACGACGCAATCGCGGATCGCCATGCGCTCGCACTCGAAGAAATAAATCCCCCCGCCGCGGCAGCCGTTGAGCGGCTGCGCCTGGGCTTTGTTGCCGTCGAGGCTCAGGTCGCGAACCTCCGCGTCGCGCGCGCCCCAGGCGCCGATGAGCGGAAAGGTCAGGCGCGCGGAGGCTTCCTGCGCGACCATGTAATCGTAGTAGAGCGGGGTGGAGATCAGGAACGCGCGCGGGTCATCCGGCGCGCGCGCCGTCAGCGTGGCGGTCGTGACGCCGAAGCCGCCACTCATGCGCTTGTCCTGGATGGAGATCCCGTCGCCCACGCGGAAGCCGTCGGGCTCGGCCAGCGTCACGCGCCGTTCGTTGCAGTCGCCGTCGAGGACCAGTTGCGTCTCAAGGCCCGCGCACGCGACGAGTTCCGTCTTTCCGGGCGTGCCGGCGAGACGCACGCGGTTGCGAAGGGTCACGGCGTTGCGCAGTTCGAAGCGCCCCGGCCCGAGCAGCACCGTTCCGCCCCCCAACCCCGCAACGTAATCCACCGCGGCCTGGATCGCGAGGTGGCTACCGCCGCGCAGGTCGCCTTGATCCAGTCCCACGCGCAGTAGCGGGCCGTGATCCAGCCGTTCCATGGCCTCCGGATCGAATGGGCCGTCCGCCGCGTCCCGCGCCCGGTCGGGCCGCAGGTTCCAGTAGCCCAGCGCCGCCTTTTCGTCCATGGAGGAGATCCTCGATTCGAGAAGCTGCCGCCGTGCGGGCCGCAGCTTGAAACCCGAGTTTGAAACGTGAAGGGCAAAAACGAAAAACGCAAAACCAAAACCTAACCTGAATGCACGGCTCCGCGTTGGGTCTCATTACGTGTTGCGTTTTACGCTTTACGTTTTGCGATTTCGATCTGCTCGGCGCCTACTTCTCCAGCGTGTACGCCGTATTCCCCGTTTCGCTCTTCAATTCCAGCGACTCGTAATCGACACTGACCGTCTCCAGGGGCCGGCCTTCGGACTTCTCGTCGGCGAAGACGTCCACCGAGGTGACGGTGACGTTGCGGAGGGTTAGGGAGAAAACGAGCTTGTCGCGCTTGCCCCCGGGGCCGCGTAGACGTGGATCGAGACGGTACGGACCTTCGAGCCTTCGGCGACGAGTTTGGCGATGCCCGGGGTGGCGCGGTCCACGGCCTTTACAAAACTGGAGCGAATGCGGGCGCTTCTCGATGCCCAGTTTGCTGATGAAGGACTTGGAGGCCGAGCGCTCCAGGCGGTACTCGAGCTTCTCGGCGAGGATCGCGCCCTCGAAGCCCTTCTCCGCGATTTCGCCGGTGACGCCTTCCATGGTGACGAGAACCTGCATCGGCTCGGCGGCGCGGGCGGCGACGCAGGCGCAGGCGAGGCAGAGAATCAACGTGGGCCTTGGGAATCGCATGGGGCACCCCTTTCGAGTTCGCGGCGATCCTGGGCGCGCCTCATCCTAGAGCATCTTCGCAAATGCTCTAGTTCCGGCGCGCGGCGCCGTCCACCGTCTCCGGGGAGCCGGGGCCAGCGCCGGGGGCCAATCCACGAAACGCAATATCACCTGTGCTGCACGTCGAAATGCCATGGCGGGGATTGCCGGCCCAAGACGCATTCCGTTAGGATGGCCGCGCAAGGGGGCGGGAGCTTGGCGCGGGTTCAAGCCGACATGGCGGAAGGTACATCCAGACTCGAGTGCCAGCGCGCGCCGGACGCTTCGCGGCTGGTGGCCTTCTTCTCGCCCAGCGGCGAAGACCTTCGCGAACGGATCGTGGCCGCGGCGGAAGTCGAACTGCTCGCGCGCGGCTTCAAACTCAAGCGCGTGGATCAGTTCAAGATCGCCTTGCGCGAGCTGATGGAGAACGCGCTGGAGCACGGCTGCCGGGATCGCCCCGAAGCGGTCGTGCGGGTGGAATGCCGGATCGCCGACCGCGAGGCCACCATGGTCGTGATCGACGACGGGCCGGGCTTCGATTTCCAAACCACCGTGAAGAAAGAAGAGACCGTCTACCTGCGCCCTCAGAACCGTGGGCGCGGCCTGCTCCTCGTCGCCCGCATCGGGCGCGTGGTGCGCTTCGAGACCAACGGCGGCACGCGCGCCGAGGTCGTCGTCGCCGCGGAAGAGTAACTTCGATTAAACCACGGAGACACGGAGTCACGGAGAAAAGCCGGATGCAACGGCGGTTAGACTAGCTCCACTGCGCCCTCAGCGCGGCACGAAATACGCATAACAGATGAGAGCATGAGGCCGTTCTAGGCCTTGCCCGACTCGACCAGTTCCAGCGCCTGCTCCAGGTTGGCCGCGACGGGGACCAGTTCCAGAAGCCCGATCACGCGCATCGACTCGAAGACCTCGCCCTGCGGCGCGATCAGGATCAGATGGGTGTCCTTCTTGTCGAGGACCCCGCTGCACGCGAAGAGCACGCCCATGCCCCAGCTCGTGATGGAGGCGATCTTCGAGCACTCGATCAGGAGCGCCTTGGGCAGCTTGCGCGCTTCTTCCTGCACGCGCTTTTCCCAAAGCTCCACCGACTGCATGTTGACCATCCCGTCGGCGCGAATCAGGGTCACGCCGGGGCGGGGCGATTCGACGGTCAGTTGAAGATCCATGGCGGGGGCCTTTCGGCGAGGTTCACGATTGAATACCGGATACGCGGAATGGAGTCTAAGCGGCCTCTCGGTGCGCTTTCAAGTATCTGCTTGGCCCTTTTGACCGTGCGCTTCGTCGTTCGCTCGTTGTAGCGGTTCGAGTCGCCGCGAGTGCTGGCGCCAGCGGGAAGTTAAGGCGGCGCCCGCTACTCCTTCAGCAGCGCCGCGGCATCCTCGGCGAGCGCGCTCCAGCCGGCGGCGAACTCGTCGAACTTCCGGCTGGCCTCGGTCTCCTTGTTGCGCTTCACGCGGAAAATACCGAGGTCGAGGTCGCCGGCGTCGCGCTCGGCCTGCGCCTTGCGGGCGTATTCGGTCTGCCACTTGAGCAGGTCGTCGCGGAGGGCGCCGGTCAGCGCGCGGGCCTGTTCGGGCTGCTCCTTGAGCCTCGCGTAGTCCTTGCGCAGCAGCATATCGCGCGCGGCCGGCGGGAGGGCGCGCGCGCGGGCGTCGAGGTCCGCCACGCGCGTCCCGGTCTTCGCGGCCAGTTCCGCGCGCGGCTCGTATGCGGCGGCCTGCCTGGCCTGCTCGGCGGTGCGCGCCAGGAGCGCCTGCAAGCGGCCCACGTGCCCGCGCGTGGCCTCGAAGTTGGCAACGCCGTCCTCGAGGCTCAGCAGCGCGGCGCTCTCCGGGTGGAGCACGGTGGCCGCGTCGGCGATCTTGGCGGCCTCGTCGTACTTCTGCTGCTGAATCAGGGCCAGGACGCGAGTCTCGAGGTTCGCCTCGGTGGCGTCCAGCGTGACGCCGGGTTCGCCGGTCGGCCGCCCCTGCCGCGCGCGGCTGAGGGAGGCGATCTTCTGCCCGTAGAGCGGGCGCAGGGCGGGCCAGAGCACCACGGCGCGGTGGTACTCTTCTTTGGCCGCTTTCCAGTCTCCGCGGTCGCGGGCGGCGTCGCCCTTGAGCATCGCCAGCCAGCCGCCGGTGGCCGCCAGGCGCTGCCGCGCGGCCTCGTCGTCGTGCTTCAACTGCGCGGCGGCTTCGTAGTGCGCCTGCGCCGCCTCCCAGTCGCCGGCCAGGAACGCGCGGTCGGCCGCCTCGCGGTGGCGGCGGTAGTCCACGTCGGCGCGGACCTCGTCGTAGAGCGCCAGGAGGGGCGTGGGCAGGTTTTCGGGCGGCTTCGGATCGTTCTCCCATCCGGGACGGCGCGGCCCTCCGGGAACCGGGCGGCGCACGGCGGTCTCGCGGGCATCTCGCTCGCGCCGTTCGGCCTCTTCCTTCGCGGCCCGCGCGGCGGCCTCCTGCGCCTCCCGCTCGCGCGCCGCGGTCTCGGTCCGCTCCTTGACCAGCGCCTCGTAGTCGGTCCGCGTGAGCCAGGTCGCCCGGTCGCGCGCCGGGGGCAGATCGTTGAGCGCATGCGCGGCCTCGGAGGGCCGGTTCTTGCCGGTGACCGCCAGATTGAGAATCCCGCCGACGAACCCGTAGGCGAAGTGGCGCCGGGCCCTGGCGTCCTCGGGATAGTTCAGCCCCACCTCGTCGTCGGTGGACACGTACGTGCCGTCCACCCGTTTGCCGTCGCCGGTCTGGAGAATGTACTTGTCGTCCTTGGTGAAAGTGAGCTGCCAGACCTTCCCGTCGGACTCGAAGACGAACGTATTGAGCAACCGCTGGTCGCGCGCCGCACAGGGCCACGCGGCCAGGGCGAGCCCCAGGGCCAGCAGGGGAGCAGAGGAGCGGCGCAGGTTCGTCAGCATGGCTTTTGCCTCGGTTTTGGTGGTTGAACTCCTTGTACGGTCTGGGACGGGCGGGACCAGCAAAGATTCAATGCTGATGCTACGGCGGCGGAAGGAACTCGTAGCCGGCCAGCGCCGACCGCGACGAGTTTGTGGAGGTTCGTTATCTTGGTGATTCTCTCGGCCTTAACGGGTTTAATGCTTTTCTCGGTTTTCTGCGTCGGAGTCTTCATGTCCGAATCGCCGCCGCCCGAACCCACCCCGGCCCCAGAGCTTGAACGCCCCGGTGTCAGCGGCTGCCTGGGCATGGCGATCGGTCTCTCGATCCTGACCGTGCTCTGGCTGGGCGCCTGCCTGCTGCTCTTCAAGTATCTGGGCCAGGGCGCAGCGGCGGCGGCCTTCTTCGCGCCCCCGTTGGCCTTCATGCTCTGGGCGCTCTTCAGCAAGCCTCCCGGCGGCGCACCCAAGTCCAGGGCTTGACGCAACTTAAATACAGACAACGGCTTGCGGAAACCAGCAAAACCCAGTACGCTCCCGGTGCAGGGTCGCGTTAGGATAGCTTCATGCCACGTTCTGTCTTGAGCGAATCCCATCTTGCGACGTTCGATTTCAACCGGGCGGTCAGCATGAACATGCCCAGTTCACAGGCCATGGACGAGGCCCTCGCCGATCTGCGCGAGGTCCAGGGTGACGCGCTCCTGATCGGCGGGTTGGCGGTGGGCTACTACGGCCATGAGCGCGGCACGAAGGACATCGACATCCTCTACTCCAACCTCGACGGCGAGATTCTCAAGCGGCTCTCGAAGCACTTCAAAGTGGTCCGCAACGCGCCCAACGGCTGGCATCACCTGGAGCACAAAAAGAACGGGGTGCGGCTGGAGTTGATTCCGGAAGGCGGCCTGACGACCTACGGCTTCATCCCCAGTCCCTACACGGTGGGCGGGCGAGATGGGTTTATATCGCTGTGGGGTTTGGTATGGTTGAAAATGGTCTCGGGACGCTCGCAGGATATGGCGGATCTGGTCAACCTCGCGAAGAAACACCTCGATTCGATGCTGGCGCTCCGGGATAGGTTGCCTTCTGAACTGCACGAACGCTTCGATGAAGTGTGCCGTCAGGCCAAGCTGGAACTCGGCAGCGACCCCAACACCCGCGACGACATCGGCGCGCCCGATCCGGGGTACGTCCAGGATGTGGCCGCGAAGTACGGTAAACGGCGCAAGGAAGACGGAGCGGCGCCTAAGCGGCCAGCAGAATAAATGGAGCGGTGAGGACATGGCCCAAGCCGTGTTGAGTCCATCGCAGTTGGCGACCTTCGCCTTCAATCGCGGAGCCTGTCGATACTTTGGACGAGAACCCGTGAGCCCAGGTCCAGAAGAACTGGAGATTGCCCTGACCGACCTGCGGAAGGTCCAGGGCGATGCGTTGATCGTGGGCGGGATCGCGGTGATTCATTACGGCTACGAACGCGTCACGAAGGACATCGACCTGCTTTATGCCCACTCCGATTCGAAGATTCTCGAACGACTCAAGCCCTTTTTCAAAGTCGTGGTTAAGGCCAAGAGCGGCTGGCATACGTTGGAGCACCGCAAGAATAAGGTTTGTTTAGAGCTGATTCCGGAGGGTGGGTTGGGACGTTGTGGACTCATTCCGGGGCCGCAGCTTGCGGGACAAGGCCACGAAGGCGTCGTTTCATTGTATGGGTTGGTCTGGCTCAAATTAATCGCAAGCAGACCGAATGACATGGGCGATCTGTATCGACTGGCTCAGGATCGGTTGGATGACATGCGGCGCATCGTCACGAGGCTGCCCGATGAACTCAGGCCGGAATTCGATTCAATCCTGAAACGGGCTGAAGAAGACCTGAAGAACGATCCACATCGTCGTCCCGACAAAGCCCAGGAAGCCCCAAAGAAGTACGGCAAGAAAAAAGCACTCCGAAAAAAGAGAACAGGATGACCCTCAGCGCATGAAGGCCCTCTGCATCCTCGGCTCCACCGGTTCCATTGGCGTCAGCACGCTCGACGTGGTGCGGCGCTTCCCCGAGCGCTTCAAAGTGCGCAGCCTCACCGGGAACCGCAACGCCGCGAAGCTGGCCGAGCAGGTCCGCGAATTCAAACCCGCGCGCGTCGCGGTGGCCGACGAAGCCGCGGCCGCCGAGTTCAAGGCCGCGCTGGGCGGCTGGAAAGGCGAGATCCTCGCCGGTCCGAAAGCGGTCGTCGAACTCGCCGAGGAGCCCGAGAGCAACTACGTCGTCTCGGCCATCGTCGGCGCGGCGGGCCTCCTGCCGACGCTCGCGGCGCTGCAGAAAGGCAAGCAGGTCGGGATCGCCAACAAGGAACCGCTGGTGATGTGCGGCCCGCTGATGCGCAAGGCCGCCGACGAGTCCGGCGCGACGATCCTGCCCATCGACAGCGAGCATTGCGCGGTCTTTCAGTCGGCGCGCGCGGGCGAACCGAAGGAACTGAAGAAGATCGTCCTCACGGCTTCCGGCGGCCCCTTCCGCACGACCCCCGCCGAGAAGCTCCGCACCGCCACCAAGGCCGACGCGCTGAAGCACCCGACCTGGAACATGGGCGCGAAGATCACCATCGACAGCGCCACGCTGATGAACAAGGCCCTCGAAATCATCGAGGCGCACTTCCTCTTCGACCTGCCGTACGAGCAGATCGAGGTCTGGGTGCACCCGCAGTCGATCGTGCACGCGCTGGTGGAGTTCTCCGACGGCTCGGTCGTGGGGCAGTTGGGCCTCCCCGACATGCGCCTCCCGATCCAGTACGCGCTGACCTGGCCCGAGCGGTTAGACGGCGGCCTGCCGCCGCTGACCATCGAGCGCATGCGCGAATTGACCTTCGAGGAGCCCGACCACGAGCGCTTCCCGTCGCTGAATTTCGCCTACGAGGCCGGGCGCAAGGGCGGCACCGCCCCGGCGGTGCTCAACGCGGCCAACGAGGAGGCGGTGCGTCTATTTCTCGAGGACCGCATCCCCTTCGTGCGCATCTTCGAACTCGTCGGTGAAGCGCTGCGCGCCCACGACGTCCAACCCCTGGACGGGCTCGAAACCGTCCTCGCGGCGGACCGCTGGGCGCGCGAGCGGGTCCGGCGGCAGGTCGAATAATTCCTGAAATACGATGGGCCAGGAAGTGGTAAACCCGTCTTGAGGCACGTATAGAATTGGATGGGTGCGCCTCGGGCGCTGCACGTGGGCAGTTTCGATAGGCGCGCTGGACCCGTACGGCGGCTTGCAGGACCGGATGCAGGAGGCTTGAGAAGGCGGTATGGTCGATTCCCAATTGATGAGCCTGGCCTTCCTGGGGGGCATTCCCGGCGCGGATTCCCTGATCGGGTTCCTCGGGGTCGTGGTGGGTTTCTCCAGCCTGATCTTCGTCCACGAGATGGGCCACTTCCTGCTGGCCAAGTGGAACGGGGTCCGCGTCCACGTCTTTTCCATCGGCATGGGCCCGTACGTGTTCTCCTTTACCAAGGGCGAGACCCTGTACGTGCTCTCGCTGGTGCCCATCGGCGGCTACGTGAAGATGGCCGGACAGGACGATATGCGCGCGGACCTGCCGTGCACGAACGATCCCCGCGACTACCGCAACAAGAGCCCCGGGCAGCGCGCCGCGATCCTGGCCGCCGGCGCGATCTTCAACCTCGTCTTCGCGATCTTTCTCTTCACCATCGCTTACTACCGCGGCGTGGAGATGACGACGCCGCGTGTCGGCGACGTGTTGCCGGGTTCCCCGCTGGCCAACGCGCAGGCGTACGGCCCGGACGGACAGCTCGTCGCGAGCCCGCTCAAGAAGGGCGACCGGATTCTGGCCGTCGATGGCGAGTCCGTCAAAAGCTACATGGAAGTGACGATGGCCGTCGCCGGGGCCGGCCCCGGCAACCCCGTCTGGATCGACTACGCCCGCCACGGGCACCCCGAACGCGACCCCGTGCAGATCGTCACCGTGCCGAGCCGGCGGCTGGGCGCGGCCACCATCGGAATGGAGCAGTTCCTCACCGAAGAGGTCGTGAATCTGGGCTACGAGTCTCGCGGGCGGCTGATCGTGCTGGCGGAACCCGATCCCGCTTCCGCGGCCGGCCGGGCCGGGGTCAAGGCCGGCGATTTCCTGTCGCGCATCGACGGGGTGGAGATTGCGGACGGCAAGTCCATCATCGAGGCCGTCCAGGCGGCCCGCGGGGCCGTGCAGAAGCTGGAGGTTTCGCGGCAAGGGGAACTCCTCGAGTTCGACCTGCAGGCTGAGCAGAAGGAAGGGCGCTGGCTGCTGGGCATCGCCATGGGCACGCCCGTCACCCGGATCGATCCGGAGTCCGAGGCCTATGCCGAGGGGCTGCGCGAAGGCTGCGTCGTCGACGAGGTCCGCAAGCTGCGCGACGGCCGGAACGTCGAGTTGACCTACTTCGATCCCGCCCAGCCCGAACCGCGGAAGACCGTCATCCGCATCCCCATGGAGACCCGCGGCGACCGCTCCATGGAGACCATCCTGAGCTTCGAGGAGACCGAAATCCTCAAAGGCGACACGCTCCTGGAAGCCGTGGGCATGGCCTGGGACGACCTGGCGCGGCACTCCACGGCCGTCTTCACCATCCTGCGCGGGCTTTTGACCGGCAACGTCAGTCCCAAGTCGCTCTCCAGCTTCGTCGGCATCGCGCACGTGACGGCCAAGGTCTCCGTCGAGTCTTCCTTCATGAAGTACCTCTGGTTCATCGCCTTCATCTCGGTGAACCTGGGCGTGCTGCAGTTCGTGCCGATCCCGCTCCTGGACGGCTGGCACCTCCTGCTGATCGGCGTGGAGAAGCTCAAGGGCGGGCCCGTCGCGCCGAGGATCCAGGAGGCCTTCACCTACGTCGGGCTCGTCCTGATCCTGTTGCTCCTGGTCTTCGCCACCGGCAACGACCTCTACCGGATGTTCGGGGGCTAGGCCACCCATGGCGACCCACCGCACGCCTCCGCCGCCGCCTCCACCGCCCGAAGATCCCGCGCGCGAGGTGGCTCCGCTCGAAGAGAACGATGCCGACGATTCGTCCGCCATCCGCGACCAGTACCTTCGCGAGTCCGGCCAGGTCCAGCAGGAGGTCATCGAGATCGCCGCGCGCGACGTGGAGCGCGACGCGCGCCAGGAGGAGTTCCTCGCCCGTGAAAAGGCCGTCAAGCGCGAGACCTTCTACTCGGACCTGATCTACACCCTGACCCACCTGCGCTACGAAGAGGCCGAGGCGCGCGTGCTCTGGGTCAATCTGCTCACCCACAAGATGGAGATGTCCGACCGCCTGGGGCGCAACGTCGGCATCCGCGTCGCCGCGCTGGACTACTTCAAGAACATCCTCGGCGCCCTCGACGACGTGAAGATCCTCGACGCCAGCCAGTTCATCGAGACCGCGCAGCTCGCCGTCACCGACGGGCTGACCGGCGTCTTCAACCACCGCTATTTCCAGGACCGCCTGCTCCGCGACATCAACCGCGCGAAGGAGGAAAACGGCCGGCTCACGCTCCTGATGATCGACATCGACCACTTCAAGAAATACAACGACGTGAACGGGCACATCGCCGGCGATGTCGCCTTGAAGGAAGTCGCCGCGGTGCTGCGCCGGAACCTCAAGCGCAACGACCTCGTCGCGCGCTACGGCGGCGAGGAGTTCGCCGTGATCCTCGTCGGCATCGAGCGCGAGAAGGGCCGGCACGTCGCCGAACGCATCCGGCAGCGCATCGAGGAGATCGACTTCCCCAACGAGAAGATCCTGCCCACCGGGAACCTCACCATCAGCGTGGGACTGGCCGAGTTTCCCGGCGACGCGCCCGACCGCGGGGACCTCATCGCCGCCGCCGACCGCGCCCTCTATGCCGCCAAGCACGGCGGGCGCAACCGCGTCGAACTGGCGCAATCCGACAAGCGCCACCAGCAGCGCGTCCCCATGAGCCTGCGCGTCCGCTACACCACCGGCGAGGACGAGGCGCTCCCGCCCCAGGAGGCCCGCACCGCCAACCTCTCCCTCGGCGGCATGTGCATCCTCACCGAGCAGGACATCGAGGAGAACCAGATTCTCAAGATTCACATCGACGGGCTTGCCAGCGACGAACCGCTGCTGGCCCGCGTGATGTGGTCGGTGAAGACGCGCGACGGGCGCTGTCAGGTGGGCGTGAAGTTCGTGAATCTTGGCGCGCTCGAACTCGACCGGATCACCGACCTCGTCAGCCGCGCCGTCTGAATCGCGGCGCCGCTGCCCGGGTGCCCCGCGCTACTTCACCAGCAGTTCGTGGAGTTCGGCGATCAGGCGCTCGAGCCGCTCGAAGGACGGCACGTCCCCCAGGTCCCGGCGCAGCCGCTCGGGAGTCAGCGCATCCAGCGGCTGCCCCTCGAAGAAGGCCACGATCCGCCCGGCGTGCGCGCCGTGGTCGCCCGCGTCGCTCTGCTGGTAGCGCACCTTCTCAAAGTAATACCGGCCGTTGCGGCGGGTTAGGCGGAAGCGCAACGGGTCCAACTCCGGACTGCCCTGCGGGGCGGCCGGCTTGGCGGGCTCCATCTGAGTTCCAGCGGAGAACCGGATCATGTCCTCATCCCGGACAACTCAGGTGTACCTTCGAGAAAAACCGCACCATGTGTTGAACATAGTGAGCAATCTTCCTCACGTCAAGGAATCCGATTAAAAAACCTTCAAAAAGGAGCTTCCCGACTCCATCTTAGATCGTAATCGAAAGCAATAAGGCACACGTGACTTCTAGTTCATTGACTGCGTGGTTCAGGATTGTCGGGGCGATCAGTCTTCGAATAAGACTCGCGATGGGTCCTTGACCTTCGCAATCTTCAGTATCTTTCCCTAATGAACCTTCGATTCTCCGGAGAGGCCCGAGTGCGCTTCGGGCTGAAGTCGGCTTGACGAGGCGTGAATTCAGGACTAACCCAGACCCATGACCACTCCGCAATCCACGCCCGGCGCGTCCCAGATCGTCCCCGTCGAACTCGGCGCGCGCAGCTACCAGATCCGCATCCAGGCCGGCCTGCTCCCGCTGCTTGGGCAGGACCTCGCCGCGCGCTTCAAGTTCAGCCGCGTCTTGGTGGTCTCGGACCAGCACATCGGCCCGCTCCACGGCGGGACCTTGGCCACCTCGCTTCACCGCGCCGGCGTGCCGGGCGAGATCTTCCTCCTGCCTCCGGGGGAAGGCGCCAAGAGTTGGGAAGTTTGCGGCTCGCTCTACGGCGTCTGCTTCCAGCAGGGCCTCGACCGCGGCTCGGCCCTGATCGCGCTCGGCGGCGGGGTCATCGGCGACCTGACCGGCTTCGTCGCGGCGACGTACATGCGCGGGATCGATTTCGTCCAGGTCCCGACGACCCTGCTCGCCATGGTCGACGCCAGCGTCGGCGGCAAGACCGCCATCGACCACCCGCAGTCCAAGAACGGGATCGGCGCCTTCCACCAGCCGCGCGCGGTGTACATCGACACCGATGCGCTCGGCACGCTCCCCGCCCGCGAACTGCGCGCGGGTCTGGCCGAGGTGCTCAAGTACGGCGTGCTCGAGGACGCGGCCTTCTTCGAGTGGCTGGAGGCGAACCTCGCGAAGCTCCTCGCCCGCGACGGCGCGGCCCTCGCCTATGCCATTCGCCGCTCCTGCGAGATCAAGGCCGCGATCGTGGGGCAGGACGAGCGCGAGAGCGAAGGCGGCCGCCGCGCGCTGCTCAACTACGGCCACACCTTCGCGCACGCGCTGGAATCCTGCACGAACTACCAGAGCTACCTCCACGGCGAGGCCGTCGCGGTGGGCATGGTCCTGGCCGGCCAACTGGCCGCGCGCCGCGGGCTCTGGAGCAAGGCCGAGGCCGAGCGCGTCGAGGCCCTGATTTCAAAGGCCGGCTTGCCGGTGAAGCTGCGTAAGGACGATCCGCCCCCCGAAGACCTCCACGCCGCGACCTTCAGGGACAAGAAGACCCGCGGCGGCAAGCTCCGCTTCGTCCTCGCGACGAGGCTCGGGGCGACCGAGGTCTTCAAAGACGTGCCCGCCGACGAGGCGCTCAAGGTCTGGCAGGACGCGCCGCGCGGTTGACGGCGGAGGCGGGCTTCCAAATCCCGCTTGGGAGCAGTTGCCAGCCCCGCTAGACTGCCCTCCAAACGCGCATGGATGAGAATCCCACCTCCACCGAGGCCCCCGCGGTCCTGAGCGCCTCCGAACGCCGCGCGGAACGCCTGGCCACGCTGCGCCTGTTGCACGCCCTCCCATGTCGGCCCCGTCACCTACCGCCGGCTGGTGCGCATTTTCGGTTCGGCCCAGGCGACGCTCGCCGCGCCCGCCGCGCGCCTGGAGGAAGTCCCCGACCTGCCGCGGAAGGTCGTCGCGGGCATCCGCAAAGCCGGCGAGGACGGTTGGGCCGAAGAGGAACTGGCGCGTGCCGCCGAACAAGGCGCGCGCCTGCTGCTCCTCTCGGACCCCGAGTATCCCCGCCTGCTCCTGAACACCTACGACCCGCCGCCCGTCCTGTACGTCGCGGGCGAATTGCGCCCCGAAGACGCGCTCGCCGTGGCCATCGTCGGCACGCGGCGCGGTTCGGCCTACGGGCGCAAGCAGGCCGAACGGCTCGCGGCGGGGCTGGCGCTGGGCGGGTTCACCGTGGTGAGCGGCCTGGCGCGAGGCATCGATACGCTGGCCCACCAGGGCGCGCTCGACGCCGGCGGCGGGCGCACCCTCGCCGTGCTGGGCACCGGCCTGGGGCGCGTCTACCCGCCGGAGAATCAGGCGCTCTACGAGCGGATCGCGAAGGAGGGCGGGGCGGTGTTGAGCGAACTGCCCCTTGGCACGCCGCCGGCCGCGGAGAACTTCCCGCGCCGCAACCGCATCATCGCGGGACTGAGCCTCGGCGTGGTCGTCGTCGAAGGCTCCGAGACCTCCGGCGCGCTGATCACCGCGCGTTACGCCGTGGACATGGACCGCGAGGTCTTCGCCGTCCCCGGTCCCGTCGACAGCCCCAACGCGCGCGGACCGCACCGCCTGATCAAGCAAGGCGCGCGCCTGGTCGAGGATGTCGAGGACATCCTCAACGAACTGCGCCACATCGCCGAGCCGCTGGTGCGACTCCCGCAGCCCGACGCGCGCCTGCGCCTGCCCAAGCGCTCGAAGCACGCCGAGGCCACGCCTCTCCTGGACGCCGCCGAGCCGCCGCCGAAGCCGGCCAAATCGGGCGAGAAGCCGGCCGCCGCCGACCTGCGCGCCGTGAACCTCTCGCCACGCGAGAAGCAGGTCTTCGAGCTGCTCGACCCCCACGACGCGCGCGGCGTCGACCGCCTGATCCAGGACAGCGGCCTGCAAGCGCACGAGGTCCTGGCGACGCTGATGGTGTTGGAGGTCCGCCGACTCTGCCGCCAGTTGCCGGGCAAGCGCTTCGTGAAGGCGTAGCCCGCCTGTCGGCCACGGGTCGGCGCTACCGCGCCGTGCCGAGCAGGAGCTTCAGTTAACCCTGCTTAACCGAACGGGCGCTGGCCGCCCGGGTGTATCTCTGAGTAGCAAGTGAAATGAAGCGGTAAACTGGGCATCGCCGAGGACCCTCCCATGCGCACGCGCCTTCCGTTCGCCGCCCTCCTCATCGCGCTGCTGGCTCCGCACGCCTGGGGCTACGGCGTCACGCACAACGCCGGGCTGCGCGCGGTGGAAAAAACAGGCCCGGCCGAGCTGACGCTCACCTTCGGCCCCGCGCTCCGCCCGCAGTCGGTCGATCCCAAGCGCGCCTGGTTTTTCCAGGTCGCCAGCGAGACCGACAAGGATTTCAATCTCGGCGTCAACGCGGCCGCCGCGGAGGTCGTCAAGAAGGAACCGGACGGCGCGTACCCCGACGGCTACGCCGGCCCGCGCTTCGAGAAATACACGCTGAAGGTGACGCTTCCCGCGGATAAGCCGCTGAAGGACGGGCGCCGCTACTGGCTGCGCGTGAACAGTTCGGGCATCGCGGCGTTCAACCGGCGCGCGAAGTACGTCCTGGAGCCCGGCAAGGTTCCGGCGGAGGATCTCGCGCCGCGCTATGGCATTCGCGAGACTTACGCGCTCTCGACGAAGGCGCTGCATCTCGTCACCGGCGCGGGGCTGGACACCGCGAAGCTCGCCGATTCGTCCCACGTGAAGGTCACGAGCGCCGACGATCCGGACTACAAGGACGGCGTCTCGCCCGCGAGGATCAGCCGCCGGAGCAACCTCGACTTTTACATCCCCGACGGCTGGCCCTGGCGCTTCCACCAACGGCACGAACTCTTCCTGCTCTTCGAAAAGCCCTTCAAGAACGGAAAGACCTACCGGATCGATTTGAACGCGAAGCCTGGCGCGCCGCTCACCTGCGGAACCTCCGCCGCCGAGCTGAAGTTCGACGATCGCGAGGCGCTGAACCTGGCGCTCAAGGTCAACCAGTACGGCTGGCGCCCCGACGCGCCGCGCAAGTACGCCTACCTGGGCATGTGGATGGGCGAACTCAACGCCTACGACTTCGCCGCCGAGGCCGCCGCCTTCGAGGTCCGCGACGCGAAGACGCACGAGGTCGTGCTTAAAGGCGCGCCCGCGCTCCGCCGCAAGGCGACGTACAAGCTGGAGGGCGGGCAGCTCACGCCCGACCCCAAGCAGACGCCCGGCCCGGAGACCGTCTACAAGCAGGACCTCTCCTATGAAGACGCGTACGAACTGGACCTCTCGGAATTGAACAAGGAAGGCGCGTACTACGTCGCCCTGCCCGGCATGGGGCGAAGCTTCGAGTTCAGGATCGGGAGCAACGTCTACCTCGACGCCTTCAAGGTCGCGATGAACGGGATCTACCACCAGCGCAGCGGGATCGACTTGAAGGCCCCCTGGACCGGGCATTATCAGCCCGCCGGGCACCGCAATCACACCGAATACAGCACGCAGCGGCACAAGGAATTCGCCGACGCCAAGTTCGCCACCGACGGCAAGAAGCACGACCTGTGGGGCGGGCATCACGACGCGGGCGACTGGGATCCGCGCAGCCATCTGGACATCGCCCAGCACTTGTTCCTGCTCTACGAGCTGAATCCCGACGCCTTCGCCGACGGGCAGCTCAACATCCCCGAGAACGCCAACGGCCTCCCGGACGTGCTCGACGAAGGGCACTGGGCGCTCGACCTCTGGACGCGCCTCCAGGACGAGGACGGCGGCGTGCATCACGGCATCGAAGCCACCGCCGATCCGAAGGAAGGCGACACGCCCGCCACCGACACGCTCCGCGAATTCGCTTACGCCAAGGACAGCACCGCCAGCTACTACTTCGCCGCCGTGGCTGCGCACGCCTCGCTGCTCTGGCGCAAGAACGGCAAGGCCGGGCAGGCCGACGCGTTCCTGGAGCGCGCGCTCAAGGCCTGGGACTGGGGGCAGGCGCATCCCGAGCAGGATAAGAACTACCAGATCCGCGAACGGAACCAGCTCGTCTTCGCCGCCGCCGTGCTGCTGCGCGCGACGGGCGAGGCGCGCTTCGACGAAGCCTTCCGCAAGAGCTGCATCTTTGCTGAAAACCCCAAGGCCCCGCCGCTGGAGTACCAGAAGTGGGACCACCTCCACGGCGGCTTTCAGTACCTCCTTGCCGAGAAGGGCGACGCAAGCCTGAAGGACACGATCCGGGAGTCGTTCGAAGGGCTCTGCCGCTACTGGATCGGCGCGGCAGAGACCACCACCTACCGCTACCTGCGCAGCCCCTTCGCGCCGAACAGTTGGGGCACCGGCGGCCTCCCCACGCACAGCCTATTTCCCGCGCTGGCGCGGCACGCGACGAAGGATGAAAAGCTGAAGGCCTCCATCACCGAGTGGCTCACGTACACCAACGACTTCACCCTGGGCTGCCATCCCATGAACCTGACCTTCACGGTCGGGCTGGGCCAGCGCTACGTTCATCACGCCTTCAGCCACCTGCAATGCAATTCGCCGGCCGGGCTGGTCGCGGGCCTGCAGAGCGAAGGCCCGTCGCGCGGCCTGCCGGCGGGGCCGATCCAGAGCAAGAGCATGGCCGACTGGCCCGCGATGAGCCTCTACCCGCTCGGACCCTGGCCGGAACTCTACCGCTTCTCCGAGCAGGCCTCGCCCGGCATGGCCGAGGGCGTCGTCTTGAACCAGGGCCTCACCGCGTTCGCCTACGGGCTCTTCCTCGCGCCGGCGAAGAAATAGGATTCGCCACGGAGTCGCGGAGGACACGGAGAATTGAGGAGACACGCAAGACGCTCTTCTGTTCGGACCTCTTCCATCACTTCGGCGACGTGGAGCCCGTCACAACCTCGGACCTGATCGACCCGACGCGCAAGGCGATGCGGCGGATGCAGCAGGGCCCGCTCGCCGGCTACATGCCCTACACGAAGCAGACCGAAGGCGTACTCCGTGCGCTCGCCGAGCTGAAGCCTGAGACGCTCGCGGTGATGCACGGCTCGTCGTATCTCGGGGCGGGGGACCGGCTGCTGCGCGACCTTGCCGGGGTCGTGAAGGAGACGTTCGACCGGGAATGAAAATGCGGGCGGGACGCCCGCGATACGGTTCGAATTCGCGCGAGTCGATCACGCACACACTTTTTACCTCTGTGTGCTCTGTGCTCTCTGTGGTTAATAAGTCTCACTTCGCCACCGGCACCTCCACCGCGCACCAGTACAGCCGCTCCCGGTCGCCGCTCGCGTGCGCGAACTCCAGGAGCGCCTTGCGCGAAGGCTCCAGCGGATGGCTCCGCGTCGTGCCGCCGTTCACCGTCACGTTCAGGGGCGCGCGCAGGTCGAAAAGGTCCGCCGAGACGAAGAGCTTCGCGCCCGAGACCCGGTAGGCGCTCACCTTCACCGCGTTGGGGCCGCTGAGCTGCCCCGAAAGCCGCGCCACGCCGTCGCTGCGCAGCGCGGTGAGCACGTCCTTGGACGCGCCGGCGGCTTTGGCGTCGAGCATGCGCAGCCAATGAACCTGGCTTGTCTCGGCGTCGGCGCTGACGAAATCCACCAGCTTCGGCGCGCGCGGGCGAACCTGCCGCTCCAGCCAGTCCAGCACGCCGGGAATCTCCTCGGCAAAGGCCTCGTGCCCGCGCCCGGGCAGTTCCTTGTACGTCATGGGCAGCTTGCGCTTCTTCAGTTCCTCGAAAACCGCGCGGTTGACCTTCGTCGCCTCGCCGTCGTGTTCCCCGTCCACGCAGAAGACCGGAACGTGCAGCGTGTTGGTCACGTAGTTCGCCGAGATGCCGTTGACGCAGCCGATGAAGGGCGCGGCGGCGGCGAAGCGGTCGGGGAAGGTGAGCGCCACGTCCCACGTCATGTGCCCGCCCATCGAATGCCCGGCCACGTACACGCGGTTGGGATCGACGGCGAAGCGGCGCTGGAGGTCCGCGACGGCGCGCAGCGCGAGCTGCCGCTCTTCGGGCGTGGACTTGTAGCCCACGCCGCGCCCGATGACCAATTCCGGCGCCGCGACGATCCAGCCCCGTTTGGCTGCCTGCGGCGCCCAGGTCCGCAGCGCATCGAGGCCCGTGCCGGTCGTCCCATGCAGCGCCAGCAGCAGCGGACGGCGGCTCGATGGATGGTAGTCCGCCGGCAGATAGACCTGGTAGCGGCACGCAACTTCCAGTTCGTCGCCGGGCGCCTTCAGGTTGTACGGACCCTGTTCGGTCGCTCCCGGCTCCGGGCGCGGCGGCGGCGGCACGCGCGCGCCGTGCCGCACCAGCGCCTCGAAAGCCTTGTCCGTCAGCCCGCGGAACGAGAGCGCCTTATCCAATCGCTCGGGCAGGTCGACGGCGTCTCCCGGCGCGGCGAAGTACGTGTCGAGCGCGGCTTCGGCGGCGAAGAAATCGTCGAGGTTCGTCACCTCCGCGCGCGAGAGAACCTCTCCGTAGCGCACGGCGAAACTGAACGCCTTGAGCGCGTCGAGGGCCTGCGAGTAATTGGCCTGGGCGCGGCCCTGGAGGTTCAGCTCCTTCAGGATCTCCTGTCGCCGGCTGCCGGGGAGGGGGCCGTCGAGATCCCCGCCGAGCCGCTCGATCAGCTTCGCGTCCGCGCCCTGCGCGCCGGCCAGCGCCGCGCGGATGGCGTCTACGCTCGCGCGCCACGCCCCCTCGGCCTGAACCTCCTTACTTATGTCGACCTGGAATTGCCGCAGTTCCCGCTCGACCTTTTTCAGCTTCTCGTCCGATTCCACGGCGGGCGGCGGCTCGGGGCTGGCCGGGTTGAACGTCGGCGGAGCCTCGAGCAGCCCGGCAAGCGCCGCGGCCACGATCCGCCCGGCCTCTTCATAGGCGCCCAGCCGGGTCAACTCGCGCGCCTGGTCCAGGTGCGCCCGCGCCCGCCCTTCGACGATCCCGCGATGCAGTTCGGCCAGGCGTTCACCTGGGAGGCCGGCGGCTTCGCCGAGCGCGCTGGCCGCGAAACGGAAGTACCCGGCGCCAATGCAGAAACGGGCCAGCTTCTCCGCCTTCGCCGCGTCCAGCGGCTCGCCCAGTTCCTTGCGCTTGAACGCGATCACGCTCGAGGCGAGGTCTTCCGCCGGCAGCGGCCACGTCTGCGCGTAGTCGGTCCCTTCCGCGCGCAGCGAGTAGGTCCGTTCGTCCACCGCGCTGAGGCGCATGGTCAAAGTGAGCTGCCCATGCACGCGGTCTTCGACCACCAGTTCGAAGGACTGCCCGTCGGCCGTCCAGGGGCGCGTCTCGAGGACCTTCAGCGGGACGCTGATGTGCTTGGGTTCTTCGGCCCGCAGCCCCGCGGCCGCGAAGGCGAGCAGGAGCGCAGCCCAGCGGCCCGCGCGAATGCGGCGCCAGGCGTGGGGTGGAGCGGGGGAGGCTGAGCAATGCGCCATCATCTTGAGGACGTCGATCTCTCGCTGTTCTTAGCCCTGCGGCCAGCGTGCAGCGTATCACCTCGCCGCGCTTGAAAAAGACACCGCTGGAACTGGCGTCTTCTCGTACAATCGGCTTTCAACCGAAATCCACGAAAGGAACCTCCCATGGTTCACGTCGTCGCCGCCATCAGCGTCGCCCCCGGCAGGCGCGCGGAATTCGTCGAGCACTTCAAGGCCCTGGTCCCCGCGGTCCACGCCGAGCAGGGTTGCATCGAATACGGCCCCACCATCGACGTCCAGACCGGCATCGACCGGCAGATCCCGCTCCGCCCGGACGTCGTCACGGTGGTTGAAAAATGGGAGAGCCTGGACGCGCTGAAAGCTCACCTGGGCGCGCCGCACATGCTTGCGTTCAGGGACAAGGTCAAGGGCCTGGTGCTCAAGGTGGAGCTTCAAATTCTCCAGCCTGCTTAAGTTATAGTTGCGATCCAAGTCGTAACCTTTGATATGAAAAGGGGATGTGCGATCCGTGCTGAACTTAACATTCTTGCCGGAATGCTGCACCCTGTGAGCCCCTAAATCTCGACTACCTATTAGGACACATGGTGCTACCAAACCAGGAATGAAACTCAGGAGGATGGAATCCATGTACGTCAAAGGACTCGCGGGGATTCTGGCGCTCGGCATGTTGACCTCAGGGGCGGGCTGGGCGGCCGACGATCAGGAGATGGACATTGCCAAGCCGGTCTCGGCGCCGGTCGCCGAACGGAGGCCGGATGGCGGGGATCACCGCGATGGCGAGCGTAAGGAAGGCGAGGTAAAGGAAGGCGAACGCAAGTGGCCCGAGGGCGAGAAGCGCGAGATGGAGCAAAAGGGCTTGGCCTTCCAGGCCAGCGGCACGGTCGAAGGCAAGTTCGAACGCGGCATCCTCTTCAAGGTCCTGGCGATCGAGAACGTCTGGGCCGGCGACAAGGAAGCGATCGCGAAGAAGCTGACCGGACAGGTGATCAAGGTCGTCGGCAACAGCCGGAATCCGAATGCGCAGAATTACGTCAAGCTGCCCTTCCCGGCCAGCCACCCCGATTCCCTGGCGCTACGCCACGCCGAAGGTGAAGTCTTCATGCTCATGGAGCTGAACGAGACCCAGCGCGGGCTGCTGCAAAAGGCCGGCCTGCTCAAGGACGAGCGCCGCGATGGCGACCGCAAGGAATGGGATCGCAAGGAAGGCGACAGGAAAGAAGGCGAAAAGAAGGAAGGCGAGCGCCACGAAGGCGGCGACCGCCGCTAGGCCAGTACACGACTCCCGGGGGCCGGCCGCCCGGTCCCCGGGTTTCCGAGCACGGACATCATTGGATCCGTTAAACTCAGTATCGTGCAGCGGAAGTAACTGGCCCAAGTAGTGGGTCAGGAATTTCTTCGGCGCGGTACTAAGCCGAGTTTCTCCCTCGGACCTACATCATGCCCGAAACCGGGACCTCCCCGTCACCCAAGATCATCGGCGGCTTCGAGATACTCTCCAAGCTCGGGCAGGGGGCATGGGGGCGGTCTTCAAGGCGCGGCAGGTCTCCATGGACCGCCTCGTCGCGCTCAAGCTGCTCCCGCCGCAGTTCGCCAAGGACGAGCGCTTCGTCGAGCGTTTCATCCGCGAGGCGCGCGCCTCCGCGCGGCTCAACCATCCCCACATCGTCCAGGGCATCGAGGTCGGCTTCGACGAGAAGGCCAAGATCCATTACTTCGCGATGGAGTTCGTGGACGGACAGTCGGTGGGGCAGATCCTCAAGAAAGAAGGCAAACTCGAGGAGCGCCGCGCCCTGGAGATCGTGCAACAGGTCGCGACGGCGCTCGTCTGCGCCTCGCAGGCCGGAATCGTCCACCGCGACATCAAGCCCGACAACATCATGCTCACCGCCCAGGGCGTGGCCAAGCTCGCCGACCTCGGCCTGGCGAAGAAGATGGCCGACGACGCGAGCCTGACCCAGTCGCTCCCGGCCATGGGCCCCGCCGCCGGCGCGAACCTGACCCAGGCCGGCACCACCGTCGGGACCCCCGACTACATGTCGCCCGAACAGGCCGAAGGGCGCACGGACATGGACGTGCGCACCGACCTCTACTCCCTCGGCGGCACGCTCTACCACATGCTCGTCGGCAAGTCGCCATACTCCGGCGGCAGCGGGATGGAAACGGTCATGAAGCACCTGACCGCGCCCATCCCCGATCCGGCCAAAGAGAATCCCACCGTCAGCCGCCAGGCCGCCAACGTCGTGATGAAGCTCCTGCAGAAGGACCGCGCGGAGCGCTACCAGACCGCGCAGGACCTCGTCGAGGCCCTCGACGAGGTCATCGCGGCCCACGACGGGAAGACGCTTAAGTACGCCACCACCGGCGTGCGCCGCCCCGTGACCGGCGCCGGGCTCAAGAAGGTCGGCCCCCGCATCACCACCGGCCCGCGCCGGCCCGTCGACGGCCGCCCGCCCGCGCTCACCAGGGTGGGCGGAAAGGATGGCGATTCCAAGGGCCTTGTCATCGCCGGCGTGGCCGGCGGCGCGGTGCTCCTGCTGGGGTTGCTCTTCATGATGGGTGGCGGAAGCCCCGATCGGCGCGCCGAGCCCAAGCCGAAATCCTCGCGCACCGAGACCCCCGACCTGCCCCAGATCAAGACCCCCGCCACGCCGCTCGTGCGCCCGGCGCCCAAGGTCGAAAAAGACCGAACCGGCGGCCAAAACCGCCGAGGTCGCGCCCGAGCAGCTTCCCCTGGACCTGCTCCTCGTCGCGGCGCGCCAGGGCTGGACGCCGTTACTTGAGAAGTACGACGCGCCGGCCGCCTACAAGAGCCTCCTGGACTTCGCTCGCGACCGCGGACTCTATGGGACGCAGACCGACCTCCTGAAGGCCGCCTTGTCCGAGGACTTCTCGGGCATGGCCCGCAAGCTCAGCGGCGAGTTGGACGCTCTGGTCCAGAGCGGCGATATCGCCGCCGTGCGCAAGCGGATCGCCAACCTGCCCGAACCCGACGGCCCGGTGGACTGGGCGCCCTTGGCCACCTTCCTGAACGCCAAGCGCGTTTTTGCCAATAAGCTGGCGGAACTCGAAGCGAAAGTTGCCGCGCAACCGGCGCAGCCCGCGCCTCTGGACGACCTACTCGCCAAGGCCGAGAAGCACGTCCTGGAAGGCGCCGCCGAACGCGCACGCTCGGTCTTCGCCGACGCCGCCAGACGGCCCGAACGGCAGGCCCAGAAGGACGCGCTCTTGCGCCACGCCGAGGCATTCGATTGGATGACCGAGGTCCGCGCGGCCTGGGAGGATGGCGCGAAGAAGCTCGCCGATGGCCGCGCCTTCGAGTTCGCCTACGTCAAGGGCGGCAAGCCCAATCTCGTCGGGCCGGCCGGCACGATGAAGTTCGCGGGCGTCAAGGACGGCCGCGTCCACCTGATCGAGCGGGGCGTCACCCTCACCCCCGCCTTCGACGACCTGACCCATGCCACGCGCAAGAACCTCCTCGCGCTGTACTTCGAGGACCATAAGGACCGGCGCGCCGATCTGGCCGCCAAGAACGCCTGCCTTGACCTCATCTCCTTCCGCGCCTACGCCGACGACCGCGGGCCTTCGCTCCTGCTGCTCCAGCAGGATCTCGAATCCCTGCGCGCGGACGGCGCGCCCGCCGAGGTGCTCGAGGTCGCCGGCGCCTGGGCCGAATGGCGCGGCCGGCAGCTCCCGGAGGCCAGGTTCGCTCTCGACCTTGGCGACGGCGTGACGATGGAATTCCTCTTCGTGCCCGCGGGCGTCTTCACCATGGGCTCGCCCGAGGGCAACCTCCTACCCGACGGCCATCCCGACGCCGACCGCCTCGCGCGCGAGCGCCCCGCCCACAAGGTCACCCTGAGCCGGCCTTTCTACATGGGTACGTACGAGGTGACCCAGGCCCAGTGGCAGAAAATCATGGGCGCCAAAACCTTCAAATTCTCCAATCCGGACGCGCCGGCGGACTCGGTGAGCTGGAAGGAAGCCAGGGACTTCTGCGACAAGCTCGGCCGCGTACACAAGCTCGATGCCCGCCTGCCCACCGAGGCGCAGTGGGAGTACGCCTGCAAGGCCGGCGCGCCCACCTGGTTCGCCCCCTTCGACGGCGGCGACGCGCAGACCTGGCGGAACCTCAACGAGATGGCCCTCACGCCGCTCGCCTGGTTCCAGGGCAACCAGAACGGGGAGACCCAACCCGTTGGCCAGCGCAAGCCCAATGCGTGGGGCTTCCACGACATGTACGGCAACGTCGTCGAATGGTGCGAGGACCGCTACGGCAACTACGAAGCGAAAGACCAGCTTGATCCGACCGGCCCCGCGGCCGGACAGTTCCTCGTCGCCCGCGGCGGGCATTCCAAGTTCGGCTTCGAGCGCTGCCGCGCCGAATACCGCATCCAGCTCAGCACCTCTGCCAACAGCGGCGGCCTGGGCCTCCGCGTCGTCCTGCCCATCGGCAACCTCGGCGAACCCGTCAAGAAGTGAATCGGCTGAATACGCGCGTTGGCGGTGCGCCGCTTTTTGAACGCAGGCCGCGGAGCCTCACCCCAGCTCCCCGTCGATCCGCACCTCGCCTTCCAGATCTTCCAGTTTCTCGTACATGAACTTCCGCGCGTCCTGCACGCCCTGGTTGTAGACCGTCGGGCCGAGCCGCTTGAGGAAAAACTCCAGCAGCTCCGAAGCGCGGAAGTCGCTCAGCTCCTGGTCGAAGCTCTCCGCATAAAGCGCCTTCAGCTCGTTAAGCAACAGCGCGCGCCGGTCGGGGTCCAGTCGGATGCTCATGCCGCGATTATCTCCGGCGCCTGGACGCGCGCAATCGGCCGCGCAACCCGTGCCGATGCCACGGCTTGGAGGTTTTACATGCTCGTTACGCCGCGCCGAGGCTTCCTTCGCTTATAAGGCCTTCGGAGACGGCGGGCGGGGCCTTGGAGGCGCTATAATGAACGCGGTCATCGGGAGCGACGTGATGCGGGTGCTGATCGTGGAGGACGAGCCGGTATTGCGCGACGGCCTGGTCGATCTGCTCCGCGGGGCGGGGCACGAGGTCGAGGCCGTGGGCGACGGCGCGAGCGCCGCGAAGCTCGGCGTCGAGAAGCCCTTCGACATGGTCCTGCTCGATCTGATGCTCCCCAAGCTCGACGGCCTGGAGGTCTGTCGGCGGCTCAAGACCGCGCGCCCCGCGCTGCCCATCATCATGCTCACCGCGCGCGGGGCCGAGGAAGACAAGGTGCGCGGGCTGCGCACCGGCGCCGACGACTACGTCACCAAGCCCTTCGGCGTAAAGGAACTCCTCGCGCGCGTCGAAGCCTTGGCGCGCCGCGCTCAGGCCAGCCACGTCGATCCCGAAGTCATCGAGGCCGACGGCTGCGCCTTCGACCTGGGGCGTTGCGTGGCCCGCCGCGACGGGCACGAAGTCGTGCTCACGGCGCGCGAGGCCGGAATCCTGCGCTGGATGTACCGCCACCGCGCGCGCGCCGTCTCGCGGGCGGAGTTCCTCGAGCAGGTCTGGGGCGTCCCGGGCACGCTCGAGACGCGCACCGTGGACATGGCCATCGCGAACCTGCGCCAGAAGATCGAACGCGACCCGGCGCACCCGAAGATCGTCGTCTCCGTGAAAGGCGTGGGCTACGCATGGGGCGCCTGCTAGACCTGCAACCCAGCCGCACCCTGGTGGCGTTCCTCCTCACCGGCGCGGCGCTGGCCTTGCCCATCGCCGCCTGGTACGTCACCGGCGTACACGACGTCGCCGAGCGCGCCAAGCGCACCGCCCAGGAAGAGCCCCGCCGCCTCGCGCGGCAGAAAGCCGTCGTGCTCGCCGAGCGGCTGGCCGAACGCATGCGCGCGCTGGCCGCCAACGAAGCCAAGACGCCCTTCTACTACTACCAGAACCTGTACCACGACCCCAAGGGCGCCTCCGAAGGCGCCTCGATCCAGATCTCGCCCTTGGCGCAGGGCCCCGTCGACGCGTTGATCGAGACCTACTTCCAGATCGATCCCGCCGGGCGGGTCTCGCTGCCCACGTACAATCCCGAGGTCCCCGCCGGGAACGTGATGGTGAACCTCGAAAAGCAGCGCCAACTCCTCGACCTGCTCCAGCCCGCCGCCTCGTCCTGCGCCTACTCCCTGCGCGAGGCCCAGCACGCGGCCACGCAGGAGCGCATCCCGCCTCAGACGCTCCTGCGGCCCGACCACGGCCCCATGAACCCGGAAGAAGAGTTCCCGCGGCAGCGGGAAGCCGAGCCCCAGGCGCTCCTGGAGCAGGCCAGTGCGCCGCAGGAAAAACAGCAGCAAGAGTCCGCGCCCCAGCAGCAGGGGCCGTCGTCGTTCCCCCAGGCGGGGCAGGCTTACAACTCGCAGCGCCTGGACAACGAGGCCTGGGAGCAGAACGTCCAGGCCAACAAGCTCTATGCGGACATCCTCAGCCGCAAGGGCCGGACCCAGGGAAAAGGCGAGCCGGAAAACGAGCGCGGGAAACCGGACGCGGCCGGGCTCAAGCCCGCTCCGGACCAGCCCCAGCAGCAGGCCCTGATGCTCCCGCAGAGCGACGAAGTGCTCATCATCGAAGGCGAATTCACCTGGCACTCGATCCCCGTATCCGGCCAGCCGCGGCTCGTGGCCTTGCGCGAGGTCGTCACGCCGCTCGGCACGCGCACGCAGGGCTTCCTCCTCTCCGAGGACGAGATCCAGCGCATTTTCAAGTCCCCCGACCTCGCCTCGCGCGGCGCGCCCTCGATGCCCGCGCGCCTGGAGCCCGGCCTGACCCAGCGACCCACCGACGCGCCGCTCCCCATCGCCGGAGCCTCCTGGTACGTCGCCGTGGACCCCGCGCCCGGCCTGGCCTTGGGCGCGCTCAAGGCCGACGAGATGCAACGGAGCTTCCTCTGGACCTTCTGGACCGGCGCGGGCATCGCCGTCGTCGCGGGGCTCTGCGTGGTCATGCTGGTCTGGCAGGCCGACCGGCTCGCGCGCCAGCGCGCGCAGTTCGCCGCCAGCGCCGCGCACGAACTGCGCACGCCGCTGGCCGGCATGCGCATGTACGGCGAGATGCTCGCCGAAGGCCTGGGCGATCCGAACAAGCGCGCCGACTACGCCCGCCGCATCGCCGACGAGGCCGAGCGCCTGGGCCGCGTGGTCGGAAACGTCCTGAACTTCTCGCGCCTCGAACGCGGCGTCCTGACCGTCCATCCCGAACCCGGAGACCTTGGCGACGCCGTGCGCCAGGGCCTCGACCGGATGCGCCCCGCGCTCGGCGCCGCCGGCGCCCAGGCCGACCTCGACGTCGCCGCGGACCTGCCGGAGGTCGCCTTCGATCGCGAAGCCATTTTCCAGATCCTCCAGAACCTCGTGGACAACGCGGAGAAGTATTCGCGCGGCGCCGCCGACCGGACCATCCGCGTGCAGCTTGCGCCCGGCGCCCAGGGCGGCGCGGACCTGGCCGTCTGCGACGCCGGACCCGGCGTCCCGCCGATCCAGCAGCGCCACCTCTTCGAACCGTTCCGCCGCGGCGACGACCCCGACGCCCCGGCCGGCCTCGGCCTCGGCCTCGCCCTCACCCAAGCCATGGTCCGCGCCCAGGGTGGCGAGATCGCCTACTCCTCCGTTCCCGGCGGCGGCGCCTGCTTCACCGTCCGCCTGCCCGCCGCCACGGCGTCCAAGCGCCCACTTGCATAGCCCGGGGCGACCCGCACGTTTGTAGCGCCGGCCGTATCGCCGCCGTCCCGGCGGCTCTCTGACAACGCACGGAAGACCTTTCGAGTCCCGAAAGTATTCTCAAAAAGTCCGTCATGCCGTGCCTCGGCCCGCGCCCCTGAATGCACAGGCCTAATCCAGGAGCATGCCCATGCCCACGCTTCGCTTCGCAGCCGTTCTGATGCTCGCGGGTTGCGCGGTCTGGGCGCGGGCCGAGGAGGATGCAACCCACCCCGCCGACCTCATCGTCCACGAATGGGGCACTTTCACGACCATGCAAGGCTCCGACGGCGTGACCCTCGAAGGCCTGCATCATGACGAAGAACAGTTGCCGAAGTTCGTCTACGACCGCGAGAAGCTCGACGCCGAGCACGAGAACATGAAAATGTACGCGCGGCTGAAGATGGAGACGCCCGTCACCTACTTCTACACGCCCAAGCCGCTGGATATCCGCGTGAAGGTCCGCTTCCCCGGCGGCATCCTGACCCAGTGGTTTCCCAACGCGCTGAGTTTCGAGCCTGGGATCGCGGAGCCCGGCCAGCCGGGACCTGCGTTGAAGGACGGCGTTCTCGACTGGGGGCGCGTGCATCTGGAGCCGCCGGGCGGCCCGCCGCCGGAACTGCCCGAGGTCGCGCCGGACGATCCCTGGACCTTCGCGCGCCAGACCGATTCCGCGTTCGTAAGCGTCCGCAATCCCTACGGCGTCGGGAGCCCCTTCGAATACGAGAAGTACCTCTTTTACCGCGGCCTCGGAAACCTCGAACTGCCCCTGGTCCTGACCACGCAGCCGGGAGGCGGCGTCTCGCTCCGCAATCGCGGCCGGCTGCCCTTGCGCGAGCTCTTCGTGCTGCGGGTCGAGGACGGCAAGGCGGCGTTCCGGCGCGTGACGGCCCTTGAGCCGGGCGCGCGCGCCAAGCTGACGGTGGAACTTGGAGTGGACGCGGCGGCCGTCGAGGCCGTCGCCGCCGCGTTGGGCGCGGAACTGGAGCAGACCCTGACCGGCCTGGGCCTGTACCCCAAGGAATCCCGCGCCATGGTCGCGACCTGGACGCGGAGTTACTTCCATACGCCCGGGCTGCGCGTGCTCTACGCGCTCCCGCTGGAGACAACCGAGGCGCTCCTCCCGCTGGAGGTGCAGCCCGCGCCCAGGGAGTGCGTCCGCGTTCTCATCGCCCGCGCCGAAGGGCTCACGCCCGAGGGCGAGTCCCGCGTGCGCGACCTGGTCGCCGCCCTGGACGCGGAGTCCTTCGAGGCGCGCGATACGGCCCGCCAAGGCCTTGAGGCCCTGGGCCGCTTCGCCGAGCCCCAGCTTCGTCGCGCGCTGGCCACCTCCGCGCAACCGGAGTTGCAAGCGCGCGTACGCGCGCTGCTGGAGCGATTCGGCGCGCGGCGTTGAACGGCGCACGGGCCGCGGCCGCACCGCCGTGCGCGCGATGCGCCACCATGGGGTGGATGGCTTCTCCCCTGGTTTGCCTCGCCGTTCTCCGCGCGCTCCGCGGCCTCCGCGTTGAATCCAGCGCCGGGATTCAATAGCCCCGCCGCCGCACCTCAACGACCTGCTGGCAGCGCTCGCACGCCAGCCGCCCGGTCTCCCCATACGGGCGCAGCACGCCCCCGCAGGCGCGGCAATGGCGCTGAAGCATCTGCGAACCGCGCAACGCTTTGCGTGGCCGGGACGAGGGCCTGGGCGGACTTTGTCGCAGCCGATTCATGACCTGCTCCTTTCCAACGGCGAAGCCGGAAAACAAAAAGGGCCGGAGGGGTTGCCTCCGGCCCTGAGCCAGCACGAGGTAGGTGTGGTGTCAGACCGGCGGCGCGTGCGCCTCCCGCGTGATCGGGAACGTCGGCGTGACGTCGCCGCCTCGCCCTTCCCGCGCATCGTGTCTAATGCACATGAATGCCATCGTTCCGTTCCCGCCGGATTTCACAACGGGTTAACTAACCCTATGGGGCGTGGGCATGTCAACGGGATAGGCAGTCAAAAAGCCAAAAGTCAAAGGGCAAAAATCTTGCACGATGACACCGCTGGTTTGGCTGGAAATAGACTGATTTGACCTTCGACTCGCCTTACCTCGGCACCGGCACTTTGCCCAGCGCTTCTTCGACCAGTTGCGCGGGCGTCAGCCCGCCATAGCGCGCTTTCGTTTCGAGTTGCACGCGGTGGGCGAGGACCGGCGCGGCGAGCAGCTTGACGTCTTCGGGGAGGACGTGCGCGCGCCCGGACATCCGCGCGCGGGCCTGCGCGCAGCGGAAGAGCGCCAGGCTCCCGCGCGTGCTGACTCCAAGGCGCAACCGCGCGTCGTCGCGCAGCGCCTCCACCACGCGCACCATGTACTCGGCCACCGAACGGTCCACGTGCACGGCGCGGACCTGCTCCTGCAGCGCGGCGACTTCCTCGCAGCTCACCACCGCGCCCAGCGCCTCGAAGGGATGCCGCTCCTGCTGGCTGAAGAGGATCTCCACCTCGTCCTCGCGCCCGGGATGTCCCAGGCCGACGCGGAGCATGAACCGGTCGAGCTGCGCCTCGGGAAGCGGATAGGTGCCGTGGAACTCCGCGGGGTTCTGCGTCGCGATCACGAAGAACGGCCGCGCCATCGCGCGCCGCTCGCCGTCGATCGTCACCTGCCGCTCGCTCATCACCTCCAGCAGCGCCGCCTGCGTGCGCGGGCTGGTGCGGTTGATCTCGTCGGCCAGCAGCACGTTCGAGAAGACCGGGCCTTCGCGGAACTCGAAGCGCCCTTCCTTCGGATTGTAGTAGTTGCTCCCGGTGACGTCCGCGGGGAGCAGGTCCGGCGTGAACTGGATGCGCCGGAACTGCCCGTCGATGCTCCGCGCCAGCGATTTGGCCAGCGTGGTCTTCCCGGTCCCCGGCACGTCTTCGAGCAGGATGTGCCCGTCGGCCAGCAGTCCGACCAGCACCAGCCGGATGCTCGCCTCCTTGCCCCGGATCACCGTGGCGAGGTTCGTCTCGAGCTTCTTCAGGTTCGCGGCGAAGGCGTCGTCGGTCATCTCGCGTTTCCCGGTGCGGCCGGCCAGCATAGCCGAAGCGGACGTTCCCGGCAGGTGCTCGACGCTCATGCGGATCCCTTTCTCTCGCCGCTCAACCTTTAAGCCGCCGCAACCGCTCCCGGAGCCGCTCCAGCTCCTCGGCCGGACAGTCCGGCCCGAAGCGCAGGCGCAGGTACTCGTTCGCGAAGGCGCGCGCCGCGTCAAGATCCAAGCCCCGCCCCGAACCGGCCGGCGGAGCGGCCAGGTGCTCGCTCCATTCGAGGTGCGCGGGGCAGGGGAGGCCGGCGCGTTTGAGCAGCGCCTCGAAGCGCGCGGCCAGCGGCGTGAGCTCCCGCGGCCCCGCGTAGCCCTCCGCGGGCCTCGCGAGCCGCCGCCGTGCGAGGACCTCGCGCAGCCAGAGGAACGCGATCAGCCCCGCCGCGCTCGCGCCGGCGATCAACCCGATTTCCGTCCAGCTCAGGTTGAGCCACCAGTCGCCGATCGCCAGCGCCGCGTCGTAGAGCCACTCGGCCGCGCGCCGGTAGAAGGCCGGTTGCTCCGCGCTGGCCGCGGGCAACCCGCCCGGCGGCGTTGCCTCCACCGTGACCCAGCCCGCGCCTTCGATCCAGCTCTCGGCCCAGGCGTGCGCGTCCTGTTGCCGCACCAGCACCTCGCCGTTGCCCAGCCCTTCATGCGCGTAGTAGCCCACCGCGAAGCGCGTCGGCACGCCCGCGTAGCGCAGCAGGATCGTCGCCGCGCTGGCGAAGAACTCGCAGTGCCCCGGGCGCTCGTGCAGCAGGAAGTCCGAGACCGGGTCCCCGTGCATGGCGGGGAGTTCCAGCGAGTATTCGTGGTGCGCGGCCAGGTACGCGACCACCGCGTCGATCTTCGCCTGCGCGTCCGGAAGCCCCGCCGTGATCCGCTCCGCCAGTTCGCGCACCTTCGGATCGACGTTCAGCGGCACGTCCAGGCAGCGCAGCAGGGCCTCGGGTCCGAGCGGCGGCGAAAGCGGCCCCTGGTGCCGCGCCTCGCGCGCCGCCGAGAAAGCGTACTCGTACGGCGCCGGCGCGACGAAGCGCAGCAGCCCCGGGTCGCGCCGGCCGCGCTGCACCTGCCGCGTGCGCGTGGGCCGGACCTCCGCGCTGTGCAGCGGCGCGAAAAGCAGGTCCAGGTCGTCCGAGAGCCGCGTCGCCGTGACCGTCCCGGCGGCCGCGCGCGGGTCGGTCAACTCCTCGATCGGGACCGGATCCAGTTCCTGCTGGGTCAGCGCCGGCAGCCAGCGCCCCAGCGCGTAGGTGTCGAAGGCCAGGCCCCGCAGGTGCGGCTCCGCGGGCTGCCCGTGCAGCCGCAGCACGCGCTCCATCGAGCGCTTCAGGCTCATGCCCGATTCGAGCCGCGGATTCCCGTCGAAGCCCACGCGCGCGCGCGCCCGGAACGACGTCGCGAAGTCGCGGAAGGCGTTGGCGATCTCCCCGCGGTAGGTGTGCAGCCCCCAGACCGAGGCCCCGCCGAACCCCAGCGCCAGGCTCAGCGCGACGCCTCGCGCCGCCCAGGCGTAGAGCCGCCGCCCGGCCCCGGCCGCCGGCCCGCGCGCGCGGATCCCCCGCAGCGCCAGCACGCTGAAGCAGGCGAACGCCGGCCCCAGCAGGCGCATGTGGCGGTGGGTCCGGTGGTCGAACGAGTTGCACGCCGTCAGCAGGATCGCGCCGGAGAGCAGGATCAGGACCGCCCCGCGCGGGCCGCCCGACGGCCACGCCCGCCAGCATTGCAGCACCAGCTCGGCGATCAGCAGTTCCCCCACCGCGCTGACGATGCCCGCATGGTAGACCCCCGCGCGCGGCAGACGAGAAGGATCCTGGACGTTGATCGCGATCAGCGTCCCGAAGACCATCACCCGCACCATCCAGTGCGCCCAGCTTCCCTCCGGAAAGCGCCACGGCGCGACGTACGTGCCCAGCAGCAGCAGGGCCGCCAGCCCCGTCACGGAGGCGTGGCAGCCCGTGAGCGTCAGCGCCAGGAACGCGACCAGGCTCGCGCAGGCCGCGGGCCAGGACGGCCGGAAGGGCGGGGCGGGAGCCGGTTTGGCCATGCCCTAGAGTTCCTCCACCCGCCGTTGCGCCAGATCGTCCGCCGAAAGCCGCGTCACCTGGCCCAGGCCGGGATCGGCCGACGGATCGAGCGTGCACGCGCCGTCCCGCACGATCGCCACCTTCACCCCCGCGCCCTGCTCCAATAGCCCGTGCACGAACGCGCGCCGCGCCTCGTTCCAGTCCAGGAAGATGCAGACGACCGTGCTGATCTGCGCGAGGTGTTCGTCGAGTTCCGGCTGGATCGCGGCGAAGGGCTCCTCCGGGCTCCCCTCCACGCAGGCCAGGATGTCCAGGATCTGGTCGAGGTACGCGAGGCTGCGCCCCGCGGTGAGGTGGTACAGGTTCGGGCCCGCGGCGAAGAGATCCACCAGGTACTCCTGCCGCGCCAGCGCGTCCCCCACCGCCGCCGCCAGCGCCACGGCCTGCTCGAACGCCTCGGCCGCCTCGAAGTCGTCCTTCGAGGGCAGGCGCGTATCGAGGACCACGCCGATGCGGTAGAAGTATTCCTCGCGGTATTCGCGCACGATCGGCTGGTTCAGCCGCGCCGTCGCGCGCCAGTCGATGTTCCGGACGTTGTCGCCTTCGCGGTACTCCCGATTGCCGAGGTATTCCATCGATTCGCCGATCTGGCTCGCCAGGGCCACGCCGCCCGGCTGGTAGCGCCGCCCCACCGGCAGGTCCAGCCGCCGCAGCGGATGGAACGCTGGGTACACCAGCAGCGGCTTCTCGTGCTCGTGGACCCGGTAGCTCCGCAGCAGCCCGAACGGGAAGTCCGTCTCCACCCGCAGCCGCGGGAGCTTGTACGAGCCTCGCCGCGTGCAGCGCAGGGTGAGCCGCGCGCGCGCCGACTCCCCCGGGCTCAGCGCCGGCAGCGGCACGCCCGAAGGCTCCAGCGCCTTCAGCGTCTCCGGGAGCCGGTGCGCCGAAAGGTGCCAATCCAGCCCGGCGCGTCGCCCTTCGTTCCGCACCGTCGCGTCCACCGCCAGCGCCTGCCCCGCGCCGACCCGTTCGGGCATCTGCGCCTCCACCCGCGCCCGCGGCCGGAACAGCACCGCGCACGCGAACGTCACGCCCCACAAACCGCAGGCGTAGCTGAACGGCACGAAGGCCTGGATCTCCAGCGAGGCGCTCGTGTACCCCGCCCACAAGAGCGTCGGCCAGAGGAACCAGCGCCCCGCCTGCGTGAGCTGCTGGTTGTAGAAGACCCACGCCACCCGCACGACCACGCTGTAGCGGATCTGCCGCGAGACGTCCTGCGTCTCGCTCATCAGCGGCGCCGCGCGCAGCCGCCGCAGGTTCGCTTCGAGGCGGCGGCGCAGGTGCTGGTGGAAGGCCGTGAACGCGGTCATGGCTCGGCTCATTCTGCCCGAATCTACGTCCGAAAGCGTAAACCGTTCGTAAAATCCTGCACATTGTGATACGCTCGCGGCCTTGCGACCTTGCGCGGGCGGCTTCAAACCGAATCGATGCCCCAATAAGGCCATAACTCCATATGAGTACAATGCTTAAAATATCGATCCGTAAACGAAGGATTCCACCCCGAGCGCCCCTCACATGACTGAAGAACGTCGGGGAGCCAAGGTGAGCCAGGCCGCGGGCGACTTGATGCTGGCCCAGCGGCTCCTCGCGGGCGAGGAGCGCGCGTTCGAGTCGTTCTTTGGCGCGTACTTCCCCGGGCTGTTCCGCTTCGTCCTGATTCGCGTCGGCTACGACGAAGAGGCTGCGGAGGAAATCGTGCAAGCCACGCTCTGCCAGGCCGTGCGCAAGCTGCACACGTACAAGGGCGAAGCCCCGCTCTTCACTTGGCTCTGCACGTTCTGCCGCCACGAACTCTCGGCCTACCTGAAGTCGAGGAGCCGCGCGCCGCAGTCGGTGGGAAGCGTGGAGGACCTGGCCGAGGTACAGGCCGCCCTGGACTCCCTCGCCGGCGACGACAGCCCCGAGGGCGCCGCGCGCCGCGAAGAATTGCGGGACCTGATCCGGCTGGCGCTCGAACGCCTGCCTCCGCGTTACGGCGACGTGCTCGAATGGAAGTACATCGACGGGCTCTCGGTGCTCCAGATCGCCGAGCGCATGAAGGTAAGCGCCAAGGCCGTCGAGTCCCTGTTGACCCGCGCCCGCGACGCCTTCCGGGACGGCTTCGCGGCCGTCTGTGGCGGGCGCGCGGACCTGGAACCCTGAGACGGCGTTAAAGAGTCGAGAGTCAGAGCATGCGGCGAGACGAGCGAAAACCCGGCGGCGAAGGCAACGGCGCGCGCGACGCGCTGGCGCGCCTGATTCACGCCGCCGGCCCGCGCCCTTCCGTGCCGGCCGAGGCCGCGCAGCGCGTCAAGCGCGCGGTCCACGCCGAGTGGCGCCAGGCCCTCGCCCGCCGCCGCCGCGTCCGCCGGCTCTTCTGGGCCGCCCCGCTGGCCGCCGCCGCCGCGCTGGTCTTCTGGGCCGTACAGGCCGCCTTCCTCGAACCGCCGCCGCGCGCAGAGGGCTGGATCGCCAGGCTCGAACTCTCCGCCGGCACGGTGACGCTCACGCACGGTTCGTCCACGCGAGTTCTCGGCGTCGGCGACGAGGTCGCGGGCGGCGCGCTCCTCGAGACCGGCGCCGGGCGCGCCGCGTTGCGCTTGAAGGACGGCCCCGCGCTGCGCCTCGACACCGGCACGCGCCTCGAATTGCTTTCGCCGGAACTTGTCCAACTTTCGAGCGGCGCGGTGTACGTCGATACGCAAGGCGTAAGTAAGGGGAAGGGAGCGCTCGAAGTGCGAACCGCGCGGGGCTCGGCCAAACACGTCGGCACGCAGTTCGAGGTCCGCCTCGACGGCGCCGCGCTGCGCATCCGCGTGCGCGAAGGGCGGGTCGAACTGCGGCGCGAGTCGGGCACGGCCCTGGCGGAGGCCGGGGAAGAGCTGGCCATCGACGCCGCGGGGCAGCTCGCCCGCGCCAAGGTCCCCTTCAGCGGGGAAGCCTGGGACTGGATCCAGCGCGTCGCGCCGCCCTTCGAACTCGAAGGCTGCTCGCTGGGCGCGTACCTCGACTGGCTCGGCCGCGAGACCGGCTGGCGCGTGCGCTTCGAGGATCCGCGGGCCGAGGCCGCCGCGCGGGAGGTCACCCTGCACGGCGATGTCTCGCGCCTCGCGCCGGACCAAAGCGTCGAGGCCGTCCTGCCGGCCTGCGCCTTCACCTGGCGCCTTGAAGCTGGAACGCTGGTCATTGCCCCACAGGCTCACGAATAAAAGGGAGGACATGCGATGCGAAACCGGTATGCCGTTCGAGGCGTCCTGCCGCTCCTGGCGCTGGTCCTGGCCTTTGCGCCGCTCGCCGCGCGCGGGGCGGAGAAGGGCGCGCGCCCGCTGGAGCAGGTGCTGAAGGATTTCCAGGCCGGCGGCATGAAGCTCGTCTACAGCAGCGCCCTGGTGAAGCCCGAAATGCTCGTGGCCGAAACGCCCACGGCTTCCGCGCCCGCCGCGCGCCTCGCCGAGGTCCTCGCGCCCTTCGGGCTCAAACCCAAGCCCGGTCCGGACGGCACGGTCCTGGTCGTCCGCGGCCCGGAAGCCTCCGGGTCCGCCGGCATCGGCGTGGTGAGCAACATCCTGATCCTCTCCGACAAGAATCCCGACGTCTCCAGCATCGAAGCCTGGAAAAAGTCCTGCCTCACCGAGGGCATGAGCGAGAAGGACCGCGCGCTCGCGGCCTGGAAATCCTGCGTCACCTACCAGCATCAGGAAGCGCCGCCCGACGAGTTCCTCGGCTGCGCCAGCCAGATGGACCCGATCAAGATCTTCAATGTCTACGGCTACGCCATGTGCAACAGCGCCTCCTCGAACGTCGAAGCGCTCTCTCGCGCCGCCGGCCTCCAGGCGCGCGGCCGTATCATCAACAGCCACAGCGTCCCCGAAGTTCAGTTCGACGGCGAGTGGCACCTCCTCGACGGCTCGCTGATCTGCTACTTCCCCAAGCCCGACGGCAAGATCGCCAGCGTCAACGAGCTGATCGACGGCGTACGCGGCTGGCTGGCCGAGCACCCCGAGCTGAAGGGCAACAACGATAAGCTCTACGAATACATGAAGACCAAGGGCTGGAAGAGCGGCCCCGAGATCCTGCGCCAGTGCGCCTTCTACGACGAGCGCGGCTGGTTCCCCGCCGCCACCCACGGCTGGTACAGCACCATGCAGGAGTACGACATCGACAAGGATCAGATCTACGAGTACGGCGTGGCGATGGGCTACCAAGTCAACGTCCAGCTCCGCCAGGGCGAACGCCTCGTCCGCAACTGGTTCAACAAGGGGCTTCACGTCAACCGCAAGTTCGGCGGCGGAAAGCCAGGCTGCCTGACTCAGAAGGTGGGCGCGGACAACCTTCGCTACATGCCCGCCTACGGCGACACGGCGCCCGGCCGCATCGGCAACGGCGAACTGGTCTACGAAGTGCCCCTCGCCAGCAACGCCTTCCGCGGCGGCGCGCTCCTCGCCGAGAACCTGCTTTCGAAATCCGAAGGCGCGCAGGGCGCCGAGGTGACCGTCAAGGACGCCGCCAAGCCCGGCGAACTGGTCCTGCGCATGGCCACCGCCTACGTCTTCCTCCAGGGGCGCGTCAGCTTCGACGCCCAGGTCGGCGCGGGCGGCTCCATCGCCGTCGCCTTCTCTGAGAACAACGGCCTGGACTGGAAGGAACTCGCCAGCGTCACCGCCTCCGGCCCGCAGGACCTCGACTTGAGCGACATGCTCCTGCGCCGCTACAACTACCGCGTCAAGTTCGCCCTCAATGGCGCAGGCTCCGGCCTCAGCAAGCTGAAACTCGCCCACGACGTCCAGCACTCGCAGCGCCCGCTCCCCATCCTGGCCGAGGGCGAGAACACCATCGCCTTCCGCAGCGGGCCGCAGGAAGGCACGATCACCGTAGAAGGCTCCACCGTGAAGGAAGAGGCCGCGAAGCACCGCGTCCTGCACTACAGCGACTTCCATCCCGTCGTCAACAACTTGCGCGACGGCGGGCTCTTCATCACCGACGCGCCCAAGGGCGACATCACGTTCCCCATCGAGACCCCCGGCGATCTCACCCGCGTCCGCGTCGGCCTCCACTACCGCGCCCGCGACAAGAACGACGGCTGGGACATCCTGCTCAGCTACGACGGGCAGAACTTCACCAAGGCCGGCCGCGTCTCGGGCCCCACCGCCGGTACCAGCGACTACTTGCGCTTCGAGGACGTGGAGAAGGGCAAGCGCAAGGTCTGGGTCAAGTTCGACGGCACCAGCCGCAACGCCACCGGCCTGCTCAACCTGCGCATCGACGCCGATTACGCCGAACCCCACGGCGGCTTCGCACCGATCAAGGTGACCTACCTGTGGGAAGAGAACGGCCAGGCCAAGCAGGACGTCCACGTCGCCAAGGAGCCCAACGAGACCTGGAAGATCTCCTGCGGCGCCAAGCCGCTGATGAAGTCGATCGTCCTCGAGCGCGCGGAGTAGCGGCCGTAACGCGGCGTGGGCGGCTCGCCCGCACGGCGCCGCGGAAAGCGCGAGGAGCGGAAGTCCTGGAGGAGTTCGCGTGCGGGGCGGGGTGAAACGATTTCATCCCGCCCCGTTTCTTTGTTACAACCGCGGCCGCCGGGTGTACACGAAGGAAGAGCTGCTTTCGAGCCTCGGAGAACCACGACCATGCGCGCGTCCGTCCTCGCCCTTGCCGGCCTCGTTTTGTGTGCTTCGCTCCATGCCGAGAACGCGGCCCGCTCCGACGGCGAGCCCGTGCTCGAACCGGCCACGCTCCGCTCCCTCGGCCTGCATTGGGTCGTGAAGGGCGACGAGAACCGCAACGCCGCGGTGAAGTCCTGGTACCGCAAGGCGGGCGCGGAGGCATGGCGCGAGGCGCTCCCGCTCCTGCGGGTCGAACGCGGCGCGCCCGAACGCAGCGACAAGAAGCATGGCTATACCGTGGGCACGCCCTCCGGCGGTTGGCTCTTCGCCGGCAGCCTGCTGCTTTTGGAGCCAGACACCGAATACGAATGGAAGCTGGCGCTCGCCGACCCGGACGGCGGCGAGGCCGAGAAAGTCCTCAAGGCGCGCACGAGCAAAGAGCCCGGGGCGCCTGAGGGGCTCACGACCTATCATGTCGTCCCCGGCGAAGGCGGCGGGAGCGGCACGGAGGCGGATCCCTTCAAGGGGCTGGCCGCGGCGCAGGAGCACGCCGCGCCCGGAACGCTCTTTCTCCTGGGCCCCGGCGTCTACAAGGGCACGTTCACGACGGACAAAAGCGGCGCGGAAGGCAAGCCCATCGTCTGGCGCGGCGCGGGGAGCGGCAAGACGATCCTCGACGCCCAGGGCGACGCCAAGGAAGAACCCGGCCGCGGAATCTCCTGCGGCGACGTCCATGACGTCTGGTTCGAGAACCTCGCCGTGCGGCGCTGCGAGTACGGCATCGTCGCGCACCGCAGTTTCCGCATGGTCTTCCGCCGCCTGCAGATCCACGAAATCGAGTACGGCATCACCTGGACCAACAACGGGAACAAGAAGGTTGCCGGGAACTGGGTCCTGGACTGCGTCCTCGAAGGCCGCGCCACCTGGCCGCGCAGCAAGGGCATCGAGGGCCGCCGCGGCGTGCAGGCCACCGGCTCGGGGCACGTGATCGCCTACAACCGTATCAGCGGCTTCGCCGACGCCGTCGACACCTTCCCCTCGTACGAGTGCTCCAACATCGACTTCCACAACAACGAGGTCAGCGAGCAGACCGACGACGGGATGGAAATGGACTACTCCTTCCGCAACACGCGCTGCTTCGAGAACCGCTTCACCAACGTCCACCAGGGCATCACCAACCAGCCCGTCTACGGCGGGCCCGTCTACATCTTCCGCAACGCCTTCTACAACCTCGTCGGCGAGCCCTTCAAGCTCCACAACGGCTCCTCCGGCGTCCTGATGCTCAACAACACCGTCGTCAAGGCCGGCATGCCCAACTCCACCTACGGCGGCGAGTTCGTGACGAACTGCGTCTCGAAGAACAACCTCTTCATCGGCACGACCTCCAACTACGCCTACGAATCCACCACGCCCATGAACGAGTGCGACTTCGATTACGACGGCTACGGCGGCGGGCCCTGGCGCGACTTCCTGAAATGGAACAACGTCCGCTACAAGACCCTCGAAGAGGCCCAGGGCAAGGGCGTGGCGTACAAGAACGCTCGGCTCGTCAAGGTGGATGGGCTCTTCGCCAGCGGCCTCAAGCAGCCGGAAGACGCGAAGACCCAGTTCAAACCCGGCGTGAACGACCTGCGCCTCAAGGAAGGCGCCGAGGCCCTCGACGCCGGCACGCCGCTCCCCGGGATCACCGACGGCTTCGCCGGCAAGGCTCCCGACCTGGGCGCCTACGAGTTCGGCGCGGAACTGCCCCACTACGGCCCGCGGCCCGAGAAATAGCGTCTACATAGTCCATCTTTTATATAGTAATATAGACATGAAGTGCGGGGCCGCGCACCTCGGGCTGAAGCCTTGGGGTCCTGGGGCCTGGCGGCCCGAGGCCGTACCGTGCGCCATACGGTCCACGAAATCGAAATCAGTTCAAGATGCCTGGAGATTGATATGTATAGACTGTAAAGGTTAAGCACAAATGTGCATCTTTTTTACGGTCTTGTAGACAGCATCGAGGCAAGGCAATCCGCCGCCAATGGGAGTCCCCGAACCGCCGCCTTGGAGGACCGGTATGCAGAGCCCCAGGTTCGGTGCACCATGGTGCATCTTTTTTAAGGACTCGTAGACGACGGCGGAATGCCCTGGGCGGGCCTCAAAGCGAGGGTTCGTGCGCCTCTTTCAACCACGCATAGAGCGTTTTGCGCGCGATGCCCAGTTCCCGCGCCGCACGTGTGCGATTGCCGCCGTGGCGCGCCAGGGCCTCGCGGAGGGCCGCGCGCCGCTGGGCCGGGGTCGGCCGCGCGAAGTTCGCCGCGCCCGGTCCTTCGGCCGCGGCGCCGGCGCCGGCCGGTTCGGCGGGGCAGGGCAGGGGTTCGAACTGCCGCCCCTCCAGCACCGGCGCGTCCTCCAGCAGGGCCGCCTGGGTGATCGCGTGCTGGAGTTCCCGCACGTTGCCTGGCCAGGAATGCCGCGCGAGGCGCTCGTAAAAACTCGAGGAGAGCCCGATCGGGGCGCGCCCGAGCTGCGCCTGGAGCCCGGTCAGGATCGCGTCCACCAGGATCGGCAAGTCCTCGGGACGCTCGCGCAGCGCCGGGGTGCGCAGCGCGAACTGATTGAGCCTGTAGAAAAGATCCGCGCGGAACGCGCCGGCCTCGACGCGCTCGCGCAGCGGCCGGTTGCTTGCGGCCACGACTCGCACGTCCACGGGCAGGCTCGCCTCGCCGCCGACGCGCGTGACCTCGCGCTGCTGCAGCGCGCGCAGCAGCGCCACCTGCCCGTGCGGGCTCAGGTCGGCGACCTCGTCGAGGAAGAGCGTCCCGCCGTCGGCGAGCTCGAATTTTCCCGGCCTTCTGCGGTCGGCGCCGGTGAACGCCCCCTTCTCGTGCCCGAACAGCTCGCTCTCCAACAGCGTCTCGGGGATCGCGCCGCAGTTGAGCGTGACGAAGGCGCGGTGCTTGCGCGGGCTCAGCCGGTGCAGCAGCGTCGCGACGAGTTCCTTGCCCGTCCCCGATTCGCCTTCGATCAGCACGTTGACGCCGTGCGGCGCGACGCGGCGAATCCGGGCGAAGAGCGCCTCCATCGTCGGGCTCCGGCCCGCCAGTTCGCCCAGCCCGCGCCCTTCGGCGCCGCGCCCGCGGGCCTGCGCGATTCCCTTGAAGCGCCGCACCGTCGAGTCCACGATCGTCTGCACCGGGAGCCGTTCGAAGACCGAGCCCCCCGCGAAGCCGTCGAGGTCGCTGTGCCGGAACAGTTCCTCCAGGTCCTCCGGCGCCGTCACCGGGCCTCCGAAGGCCAGCCGCCACGGCCGCCGGCCCGTCGCCGCCACCGACTCCAGCATCCCGTTGAGCCTCGCGATGGCGTGCCGCAACTGGTCCCGCCGGGCGCGGATGTCCTCCAGCGCGCGCGTCAGCCCCAGGTTGAGGACCAGCGCCGGCACGCCAGCCTCCGCGAAGCGCGCCGCCGACTCCCGGTCCAGCACGAAACCCCACGCGCTGAGGCCCCGCGCCTGCGCGCGCCGGAGCAACTCGAGTTCCGAATCCAGCGTCCAGCCGTCCTCCACCAGCGACTCGCGGAAGACCCCGTCGGTGAACCCCAGCGTCGGCCAGTTCACGACCCCCTGCACGCCCAGCGCCGCCAGCCGGTCCAGGTGCGCGTCGAGATCGAGGCCCGGATCGGCCGCCCAGACCCCCGCGATAGCCGGCCGGCCGGCGGCCTTCGGCAGGATCTCCCCGAGCAACTCCAGCGTCTGCGCATTGGCGTTCCCATAGGGGAGGAACGACGCGAGCGAGCCGGCGCCGGCGCTTCGGTAGCGCCCCGCATTGAGGACCATGAGCACATCGGCCCCCGCCTTGACCGCCTGCCCGGCCACCTGCCCGGAGCCCGCTACGACCACGATCAGCGGCGTCCGTCGTTCGGGCGGGGCCTTGAGTAGGTTCTGGAGCGTGTCCATGTTGCCCCCTAGTGTTACTATAGTAACGTAACTAAGTATACCGTATAGCTTTATACTATAAAGTTTTAATCTCATAACATAATTTATAATAACTAGTTATAAAGTTTGATCCACGAACTCACCTGTGGCCTTCAAATTGCCGTTACGAATGAGTCTATTCAGGATCCGAGGTTACGCCATGACCCGAAGCCTTTATGCCATCGCCACCATGGACACCAAGGGCCAGGAAGTGGCCTACGTCGCCCAGCGCGCCCGCGTGGCCGGGGTTCCGGTGATCACCGTCGATGTCGGCACCCAACAGGAGCCCGCCGTCGCGCCGGACGTCGCCCGCGAAGCCGTCGCGCGGCATCACCCCAAGGGCGCGAAGGCCGTCCTGGGGCTCACCGACCGCGGGCAGGCCGTGACGGCGATGGGCGAGGCGCTGGAGGCCTTCCTCAAGGCCGAGCACGAAGCCGGCAAGGTGGCCGGCGTGATCGGCCTGGGCGGGAGCGGCGGCACGGCGCTGATCACCCCCGCGCTCAAGGCGCTCCCGATCGGGCTGCCGAAGTTCATGGTCAGCACGCTGGCCAGCGGGAACACCAAGCCGTACGTCGGCGAGAGCGACATCGCGATGCTGTACTCGGTCGTGGACGTTGCGGGCCTCAATCCCGTCTCGCGGCAGGTGCTGGGCAACGCCGCGCACGCGGTGGCGGGAATGATCCTCAACGAAGTCCCCCGCGGCGGCGAGAAGCCGACTCTGGGCATGACCATGTTCGGCGTCACCACCCCCTGCGTCACGGCGGTCCGCGAGGCGCTGGAGCGCGAGGGCTACGACGGGCTGGTCTTCCACGCCACCGGCACCGGCGGGCGCGCGATGGAGAAACTCGTCGAGGCCGGTTACATCGAAGGCGTCCTGGACGTCACCACCACCGAGGTCGCCGACGAGATCGGCGGCGGCGTGCTCAGCGCCGGCCCCGACCGCTTCGAGCGGATCCTCGCCAAGGGCGTGCCGTACGTGGTGAGCCTCGGGGCGCTGGACATGATCAACTTCGGCGCGCGCGAGACCGTCCCCGCGAAGTTCGAGGGGCGCAGGTTCCACGTCCACAACGCCCAGGTCACGCTGATGCGCACGACGCCCGGCGAATGCCGCGCCGCCGCGCGCTTCATCGCGGAGAAGCTCAACCGTTCCCGCGCCCCGCTGCTCGTGCTGATCCCCGAGGGCGGAGTCTCGGCCCTCGACGCGCCGGGGCAGCCCTTCCACGACCCCGAGGCCGACGCGGCGCTCTTCGACGAGCTCGAAAGGCGCCTGAAGATCACCGAGCAGCGCCAGTTGCGCCGCCTGCCGCACCACATCAACGCGCCCGAGTTCGCCGCGGCGCTGGTCGGGGCCTACCGCGAGGTCGCCAAGAGCGCGGCCAAGCATGCGTCGTGAAACCGGATGGAAAGGACCGCATCATGCCCAAGCAGAAGCCCAGCCGCGCCGAAATCCTCAAGCGCTTCCGCGAGAAGATCGCGCGCGGCGAACCCATCGTCGGCGGCGGCGCGGGAACCGGAATCAGCGCCAAGTGCGAGGAGGCCGGCGGGATCGACCTGATCGTGATCTACAACTCCGGGCGCTTCCGCATGGCCGGGCGCGGTTCGCTCTCGGGCCTGATGCCCTATGGCAACGCCAACCAGATCGTGAAAGAGATGGCCTACGAGGTCCTCACCGTTGTCGAGCATACGCCCGTCCTGGCCGGCGTCTGCGGCACCGACCCGTTCATGCTCCGTGACCTGTTCCTGCGCGAGCTGAAGGAGCTGGGCTTCGCCGGCATTCAGAACTTCCCCACGGTGGGGCTCATCGACGGGACCATGCGCGCGAACCTCGAAGAGACCGGCATGAGCTACCGGCTGGAGGTCGAATGCGTCGCCGCCGCGCGCGAACTCGACCTGCTCACCACGCCCTACGTCTTCAACGCCGAGGAGGCCGGGTGGATGGTGGACGCCGGCGCGGACATCGTCGTGGCCCACATGGGCCTGACGACGAAGGGCAGCATCGGCGCGAAGACCGCGCGCACGCTCGACGACTGTGTCCGCGACGTCGGCGCCATCGCCGAGACGGCCAAGGCCCGGCGCGGCGACGTGCTCGTGATCTGCCACGGCGGCCCCATCGCCACGCCCGCCGACGCCCAGTACATCCTCGACCGCGTGCCGGCCGCCGACGGTTTCTACGGCGCCAGCAGCATGGAGCGCCTGCCGACGGAGATCGCCATCACCGAGCAGATTCGTTCGTTCAAAGGCTTGAAGCTGTCGCCGCCGCAGAGGACAAGGTAAGCCTGGGTGCTGTAATCTGTAATCTGTAATCTGTTGAGCGGCAAATAAGGCGTGCTGTTCCTGACTAGCGATCAGAATACAGACCACAGATCACAGATCACAGAATACAGGTTACCGGTCGGTTTTCCCTGGAGATTTGCCGCCATGCGCAGCGCCATCGTCGTTCACCCGCAGTTCGATTGCTCCTGGCCCTTCGCGGCGGATTGGCTGCACGGGCTGTGGAAGAAGGAAGGCGATGTGCGGTTCGCGCGGTTGCCCTGGGACGACAAGCGTCCCGCCGGCGCGGTGGTCGAGGAGCCCGGCAAGGTCCAGCGGCTCGTCTGCCTGAACGTGCCGTTCACCGAGGCCTGCCTCAAGAAGTTCACGGCGCTCGAGGAGGCGCACGTTCGCGTCAAGGCTGATGAGCCCCTCGCCGCGGCGCTCAAGGAGCGCGGCATCGAAGTGCGCAGGCACACGAGCGAAGGGTTCTGGGGCGAGTCCGTCAGCGAGTTCGGACTGGCGCTGACGCTCTGCGGGCTGCGCCGGATTCCGCAAACCCACCACAACATCCTTACGGCGCACGACGATTGGCACTACGGCACGCCAGTCGAGAAGATGCGCCCGGGCATGCGCGGCGGGCAGTACGGCGACGACTCGCGCTTCACGGCGGGCACGATCTGCGGCAAGCGGATCCGCGTGGTCGGCGCGGGAAACATCGCCAGCCGCTACGCCGCGGCCTGCAAGTTTCTCGGCGCCGACGTGGCCGCGTGGGACCCCTTCGCGCCCGAACCGTCCTTCCACCGCGCCGGCGTGCGCCGCGAACTCTTTCTCGACCGGTTGCCCCTCGACGCCGAGATCTTCGCGCCCATGGTTCCGCTGACGCCGAAAACCGAAGGGCTGGTCACGGCGCGGCACCTCGAATCCCTGCCGAAGGGCTGCCTGGTGGTCCTCGTCACGCGCGCGAACGTCTGCCACATGCCGACGCTCCGCAGGCGCGTGCTGGCCGACGAACTAAGCCTCGCCGCGGACGTCTTCGACGTGGAGCCGGTGCCGCTCGACGACCCGCTACTCGGCCGGCACAACGTCGTCCATACCCCCGCACAACGCCGGGCGCACCGAGTACGCCAACCGGCGCTTCGCCGAGATGCTCGCCGAACAGTTCAAGCCGCGCTGACGGCGGGCGCTGACTCTGAGGGTGGCCGATGCCTGTCGAACTGACGATCCTGAACAGCATGGCCGGGCGCGACTTCGAGGCCGCGCTGGACCGGCACGCGGCCTGGAACCTCAAGCAGCTCGACCTGAAGGAAGCCGTCTACGGGAAGAAGATCACCGAGCTGAGCGAGGCCGAGGCCGAGCGCGCGCAGCGGGCCATCGCCGCGCGCGGGCTGCGCGTCTACTGCTTCTCGACCACGCTCTTCGCCGGCGCCGTGGAGGAGGGCGAGGGCGCGTTCCGCGAGCAGCACCTCGGGCCGCTCAAGGCCACGCTCGCCGCCGCGCGAATCCTCCGCCCGAAGCTGATCCGGCTCATCGACGCCAAGCCCGCGGAGAAACCCGCGGGCGCGGACGCGCTGGACTACCTCCGCTCGCGGCACGCCTGGATTTTCGAGTGCTACGCCGAGGCCGTCGACGCCATCGCCGAGGCCGGCTTCCAGACGACGATCGAGAACGAACCGGGTGGATTCCTGGACAGCCCCGCCGCGATCGCGCGCTTCTTCGATGGGCTCGGCCGGCGCGAGCGCGTCAACTACACTTGGGACGCGCAGAACCTCTGGCAGTCGGGCATCGAGCCCAGCCTGGAGGTCTACGCGCGGCTCAAGCCGGTCCTCGCGTACTACCACGTTAAGGGCGGACGCGTCGTGAATGGGCGGATGAAGGCCACCGCGCTGTCCGACGCCGGCTGGCCGGTGATCGAGATCACGCGCCGCGTCGTCGCCGAGGGGCTCAGCCCGGTCATTTGCCTCAACCCGCCGCACGGCGAACGCGACGGCGGCTTCGACCTGGACGACCTGACCGCGCGGGACCTCGCCTTCCTGCGCCGCGAGGTGGAGGGGATCGCGCCATGAGCTACCAGCGCGAGTACGAGCGCCGCCTTAAGGTCGCCGTCGTCGGCGTGGGCAGCCACTGCTACCGGAACGTGCTCCCGGCGCTGACCTTCCTGCCCGTCGAGGTGCGCGCCTTCTGCGACATGAACCTGGAGCTGGCGCGCAAGACCGCGCGGGAGTACGGCGTCCCCGCCGTGTACGCCTCCACGGCCGAGCTGTACGCGAAGGAAGACCTCGACGCGGCGATCCTCTGCGTCGGCCCCGCGCAGCATCCGCCGCTGGCGCTCGAGGCGTTGAAGGCCGGCCTGCACGTCTGGCTCGAGAAGCCGCCGGCGCTGCGTGCCGCGCAGGTCGCGGAGATGCTCGAACACCGCGGCTCGAAGACCGTCGTCGTGGGCTTCAAAAAGGCCTTCATGCCCGCGACGCTCAAGGCGCGCGAGCTGCTGGCCCAGCCGGAGTTCGGCGCGCTGAAGAGCCTGCTCGGCATCTTCCCCATGGACGTGCCCGCCGATGCCGCGGCGGTGCTGGCCGAGAGCCGCTACACCGACTGGCTGGGCAACGGCGTGCATCCGCTCTCGCTGCTGGTGGACGTGGGCGGGCCGGTAAAGGCCGTCACGGTCCACCGCGGCGCGCATGGCGGCGGCGCGTGCATCCTGGAGTATGCCTCCGGCGCCATCGGCAACTTCCACCTCGCCGCCGGCGCGAGCCGCGCGCAGCCGATCGAGAATTACTACCTCTTCGGCGAACGCGGGCACATCCTGATCGAGAACGGCCTGCGCGTCGTCTACCAGCGCGGCATTCCCTTCCAATACGGCAAGAGCACCACCTTCGCGCCGGAGGGGCTCGACCACGGCGCGCTGGTCTGGGAAGCCGCCAACACCCTCGCCACGCTGGAGAACAAGGCCCTCTTCACGCAGGGCATGTGGGGCGAGCTGAAGCACTTCTGCGACGCCGCGCTCGCCGGGCAGCCCGCCACGCGGGGCACGCTGGAGCTGGCGCTGGAGGTGATGAAGGTCTATGAGGCCGCATTGAAGAGTGGTGGGCGGCGAATCGAGCTGTAAGAGCTCAGCCCGGGCATGCGGCATGGGAATGAATCGTGAAATGGGATGCGGGTTAAGGAATATTCGCGTTTCACGTATTACGTTTCAGTCTCCCCCGCGCGCTTCTGGACCAGCAACGTCACCGGCCCGTCGTTGACGAGTTCCACCTGCATCATGGCCTGGAAGATGCCGCGCTTGACCGGGACGCCATGTTCCTTCTCGAGCAGCTCGCAGAAGCGCTCGTAAAGCGGCTTGGCCAGTTCGGGCGGGGCGGCCTTGATAAAGCTCGGCCGGTTGCCCTTGCGGCAGTCGCCGGCGAGGGTGAACTGGCTGACGACGAGCGCCTCGCCGCGCAGGTCCTTGACCGAGCGATTCATCTTCTCTTCGTCGTCCTTGAAGATGCGCAGGTTGGCGCACTTGGCCGCGCCCCAGGCGATTTCGGCCTCGCCGTCCCCGGCCTCGACGCCCAGCAGGATGACCAGCCCGGGTCCGATCTCGGCGCGATAGCTCTCGGCGGCGACGGTGACGGACGCGCGCGCGGCGCGCTGGACGACGGCGATCATGGGGCGGATTCCGGCTCCGGCAACGGCGTTCCGGCAAGGCACGCTTCGAGCAGCTTCTCCAGGACCTTGCGGTTGTGCTGATCGGCGGCGGGCAGGGCCAGCTCCAGGGCGAGGGCTTTGCGCAGGCCTGCCTCGGCCTTCAATCCGGCGCGGCGGGTCAGCTCGCGCGCGGCGGTGGCGCGCAGGTAGCTGTCCTTCGGCTCTTCGCAGCACGCGCGCAGCATGGCGAGCGACTCTTCGTCGGCGAGCCGGCCCAGGCCCCTCAGCGCGGCCGAGCGCATGCTGGAGTCGGCGGTACTCGCGTATAACGCCTTGAGCGCGCGCAGCGACTCAGCGGGCGGCGCGAGCTTCACGCAAAGCCGAACCGCGCGCTCGACGCTAACGCACGCGATGCCTTTGCCGCGGGCGACGAGTTCCACGACCTGCGGCGCGGCGAGTTCCCTGGGCAGGGCGGCGTAGCGCGCCAGGAAGGGCTCGGCGCGCCATTCGTGGACGATCTCGGCGGCCGCCTGGGGCGCGCGCGCGAGGAATTCCGCATCCGGCAGCAGGGCCACGCAGGACGCCGCCTCCCAGGGGGCCGCCTTGAGCCGGCGGTCGATCAGCGCCAGCGTGGCCTCACGGTCCTCCGGGTGCTCCGGCATGCGCCGCGCCAAAGCGCAGAGCGCGCCCTCGCAGAGCGCCGCGTCCTGCGCATGCGCGTTGAAATGCCGCAGCGCCTTGAACGAGAGCAGGCCCATGTCGCCGACGTGTTGCAGAATGAAGCCGAGCACGCCCTCGTCGGTCCCGTAGCTGAAGTAGCGCTGCAGCGCGGCGCGGGCTTCCGGGTCGGGCAGGCGCCGGCGCAGGCCGCGGACCGCGTGGAGATTGTTGGACGTCACCTGCGCGCAGAAACCGTCCGAGATCGAATGCCGGCCCTCGTCGTACAGGCCGATCTCGAGATCCTTTACGCGCAGCGCGCCGCGCGAACCCAGGATTTCGCGCGCCAGCACGCGCGCGCCGCCGTGGCCGCTCGAAGCCAGGCGCCGGAGCAGCTCGTCGGAAGCATGCTCCGCAATCCGTTGCTCGTGGCCTTCAAGGCGGTCTACCGGCAAGCCCCTGATCTCCATGCCGTTCACGATCGCTTGCAGCGCGGGAAACACGTCTTCGGGCGCGCCATCCAGCAGCGCCTTCGGCTCCTCCCAGCGTCCCGGCTCGAAGCCCAGGTCGAGCCTGCGCAGATGCCGCGCCAGACGGGCCTGGACTTCAGGCTGATCCGCGTGCGCCATTTTCACGGCCGCCAGACGCTCGAAATCTCCCGGCTTCAGCCGGCCCTCCAGTGCGCGGTCGGCCGCTTCCCGTTCCTCGGCCCGGTCCGAGTTCAATCGCGCCACCAGCGTCTCCAGCGCCTGCGTGGTCAGGTCTTCGGCGCTCAGGACGCGGGAAGCGAGCATCGCGAGACCGCATAGAACAAAAGCGTTCAGGCGCATCGTGTAGATTCCAGGCCGTGCGTCGGTCAGGCGCGTCCTCTTTCGACGGGGCCTGAGGACCGCCGGTTACGGGATTCCGGCCATTCGCTCAGGATACGATCGTTCCGCGGTCGGTGCCGAGCACGATGCCCTTCATGTTCATCTGGAGCTGTTCGGGGTTGGGGGAGGCCTCGATCGCGTTCTGCTCGGTGATCAGCCCGCGGCGCAGCAGGTCGAGGAGCGACTGGTTGAAGTCCTGCATGCCGTCCTCGCGGGAGGAGCGGATCACGTCGCCGAGCTTCTGGTCCTCGCCCTCGTGAATCATCTTCCGCACGACCGCGTTGCAGAGCATGAACTCGACCGCCGGCACGCGGGGGACGTCCTGCCGCGCGCCGCGCAGGAGCTTCTGCACCAGGACGGCCTTGAGGTTGAAGTACAGGAGCTGCCGGATCTGGTAGTGCCGCTCGGGCGGGAAGTAGTCGAGCACGCGCCCGACCACCTGCGGCGCGGAGCTGGCGTGGACGGTCCCGAAGACCAGGTGCCCGGTCTCGGAGGCGATCAGCGCGGTCTCGAAAGTCTCGGCGTCGCGCATTTCGCCGATCAGGATCACGTCCGGATCCTGGCGCAGGACGTAGCGCAGCCCGTCGGCGAAGTTCGGGACGTCGATGCCGATCTCGCGCTGGTTCACGAAGGCCTTCTCGTCGCGATAGAGGAACTCGATGGGGTCCTCGATCGTGACGATGTGGCAGGCCTGCGTCTGGTTGATGATGTTGATCAGCGCCGCGAGGGTGGTGGACTTGCCCGAGCCGGTGATCCCGCTGACCAGCACCAGCCCCTGCTCCATCTGCGGTATGATCTTCACGCAGGGCGGCATGTTGAGCTGTTCGAGCGTCGGCACCTGCGTTTCGACGCGCCGCGCGGCCATGCTCACCGCGCCGCGCTGATGGAAGACATTGACGCGGAAGCGCCCCACGCCCTTGACCCCGTACGCGAAGTCCGCCGCGCCGCGTTCCTCGATCTCCTTCTCGTACCGCGGCTTCATCATCGGCGCGATGAGCTGCTTGATGTGGTCGAGCGTCAGCGGCGGCGCCTTGGCGCGGACGATCCGGTTGTTGATGCGGAAGAGGGGCGGGGAGCCGGCCTTCAGGTGCAGGTCGCTCGCGCCGCTCTTGGGCATGGCCGCGAAGAGCTTGTCGATCTCGTTGGACAGCTCCTGCACCGGCGCGGGGGCCGGCTGCGCGGGCGCCGCGCCCGAATTCACGGCCATCGTCGGCTGGCTGGCGCGCAGCACCTGCTCCGGCGTGGGTCCGGAAGGCTGGGGGGAAGCAGGCGCGTCCATGCCGGTCTCCTCGACGTTGCACCTCGTGGGAGCGGCATCCTACGCGAAGGCTCGACGGCGGGCAAGGACGCCGCTCGCGCGCCTCACGACGCCCCGCGCTTGGCGAGAGCGGCCTTCAGGATCGCGCCCACGGCCTCCACGATCTCCGCCTCGTTCGGGCCGCCGTCCTCGCGCCAAAGCCGGGCGGCTGGGAGGGTGAAGTCGTAGGAGACCTGGTCGTAGTTGACGATGGCCTTCAGGTAATCGCCAAGCGACTTCTCCTGCAGGTCCAGGTGCAGGGAGCCTTCCACGCCGCCGTCCAGGTCGTGCCGCAGTTCGAATTCGATGAAGTCCAGCTCGCCCTTCAGCATCTCGGGCGGCAGCAGGCGCAGCGTGGTCGCCTGGTTCGAGCGCGACCAGTGCGCCCGCTCGTAGCAGAACTTGAGCCGCCCCACGCAGGCTTCGACCACGGCCATGAGCGCCGGCGCGGGGACCACCTCAAGCGTCACCGTGCCGGTTGGGTCGATGGCGTTCGGCACGTCCAGGGCCACCGTCAGGCGCCAGCCCGTACTTCCGGTCGAGAGCCGCGCGTTAGGCGGCAGGCGCAGCTTGAAGGGAAAACAGCGCTCGTCGCCGGGCTTGAGCACAAAGTCGCCGGCCAACTCGCGCGAGTCGTGCGTGTGGGTGACCGTGACCGTGCGCGTCCGGCGGTTCTTGCCGAATCCCGAACTGCGCGTCTCGGTCCAGAATTCCACCAGGTCGAGCTGGATCGAGTGGCCCGCCAGCTCGTAGTCCTTGCCCACCAGCAGCACACGACCCGAAACCGTCGAGCCCTGATCCTGGGTCTCCCGATCGGTCTGGATGTAAATCTCCGCGCCGCCGATCGCCAGCGTGCGCTTGAAGCCGTCCCACATGCCCATGTCCAAGCCCTCCCGGAGCCGAACGCGGCTCCAGCGGCCCTGGTCGGATGTCGCAAGGCGGCGTGCATTTCAGCCCCGCGCGGCGTTCCTTTCGGAAATATCCGGCAGGCGTCAGGGCGGGCCCGGATGCCACGTCTCGTAGGCTGGGCCTGCGTACGCTTCCGCGCCCACGTCCTTGAGCCGCGCGTCGTCGGATCCCTTCCGGATTCCGGGGCCTTGCAGCGCGGTCAATTGAGGATCGACGCCGTAGACGCCGGCCTCTTCGGCCACCGGCAGGCCGGTCGGGCGGAACTCGGCGTTCTGAACGTCCCACCACGCGTTCCCGCGGACGCGAAACTTCTCCAGCACCGCCTTGGGGTTGAGGTTCTCCAGGATGGAGGTGGGCGGGCTCTTCATCTTCCGGGAGTCGAAGACGAGCAGGTTGTGCTCGAAGGCGCCGCCTTCGTACTCCATCCGGTAGCCGATCCGCAGGAACCACTTGCCCGGGTGGACCACGGTGTTGCGATGGAAGCGCCCGCCGTCGGCCCCAAGCCACGCGCAGGGCGCGCCGCCGCCCACGAAGACGTTGCCGCAGACCTCCACGCGCCTGCATTCGTACGCCCCCGGGCCGCGGTCGTGAGGGCCGCCGATGTTGATCGTCTGGTCCTGGGCGGCGTGCTCGAAGTAGTTCCCGCGCAGCAGCGCGTCGGTGGCGTAGCCCTTGATATTGATCCCCATCGTATGCTTGAAGCCGGGCTTGCCGATCCAGCGGTTTTTCTCGATCAGCACGTAACGCGCGCCGTACACGTCGATGGCCGAGCCGCCCCAGCCCTCGGCATGGCAGTTCCGCACGGTCACGTAATCGGAAAAGGTGACTTTGAAGGCGTCGTGGTTCCCGCCCGCGCCGGTATCCAGCACGGTCAGGTGCTCGAGGAGGATATGGTGGCTGGCGCTCTGGCCGGTATCGCGCGCTTCCCGGTCGTCGCGGCGTTCGTAGCGCGCCGGATCGGCGACGTAGACCCCGTTGTCCGCCGCGTTCTTGACGACGATATGGCGCACCACCAGCCAGGAACAGCTTTTGAAGTGAAGCCCCTCGTGCCTCTTCTTCGCGCAATCGACCACGGGCGGGTTCTTGGGATCGAGCCCTTCGATCACGATCGGCGCGTCCGGCCGGCCTTGCAGCGTCCCGTCCACGACCAGGTTGTCGTAGACGCCGGGGGCAAGGCGGATCGTCGAGCCCGGCAGCGCCTTCGCGACCGCCGCGCGCAGTTCGTCGGTGGTACGGACCTCTACGGGCGCGGGTCCGTCGGCGGCCAGCAGGGCGCAAGCGTGAAGCAGCAGGACCAGCGCGGCGCGCGGCATGTGAAAACGCTCCCGGATCCTCTCGCGGAGGCTCGTTCCTGCATACACCCGCCGGGCGGGCGCGGCCCGGGGAAAGCGCGGAACTATCGCGCGGAGGCCGGCTGCGCGCGGAAATACTCAAGCGTCCGCTGCAAGCCCTCGCGGAAGGGGGTCGACGCTTGGAACCCAAACAGGGCCTTGGCGCGCGCGGTGTCTAGGCAGCGGCGCGGCTGGCCGTCGGGCTTGCTGGGGTCCCAGGCGATCTCGGCGGGGCAGCCCGTCAATTCGCGAATCAGTTCCGCGAGTTCGCGGATGGTGATCTCGCGCCCGGTGCCCAGGTTCACCGGTTCCGGCCCGTCGTAGCGCTCCGCCGCCAGCGCGATGGCCTCGGCGCAGTCGTCGACGTACAGGAACTCGCGGCTGGCCGAGCCGGTGCCCCAGCACGGCACGCTCCGCTCGCCGCGCAGCCGGGCGCTTTCGAACTTGCGGATCAGCGCCGGAATGACATGGCTCGTCTCCAGGTCGAAATTGTCCCCCGGTCCGTAGAGGTTCACCGGCAAGAGGTAGATCCCGTTAAGCCCGTACTCCTGCCGGTAAGCCTGGAGCATCACGAGCAGGCTCTTCTTCGCGAGTCCGTAAGGCGCGTTGGTCTCTTCGGGATAGCCGTCCCAGAGAGATTCTTCTTTGAACGGCACGGGCGTATGCTTGGGATAGGCGCAGATGGTCCCGACCTGGACGAACTTGGGCAGCTTGCGCAGGCGCGCCTCTTCGATCAGGTGCAGGCCCATGCTGAGGTTCGCGTAAAAGAAGCGCCCCGGATGCGCGCGATTGGCGCCGATTCCGCCTACCTCGGCCGCCAGATGCACCACCAGGTCCGGCCGCGCGTCTTCGTAGAGGCGCTTCACGGCGGCGGGATCGGTGAGGTCGTAGTCCTTGCGCCGCGGCACGAAGAGTTCGGCCGCGCCGAGAGCCTTCAGCTTGCGCACCAGCGGCGCGCCGAGGAAGCCGGCGCCGCCTGTCACCACGACGCGCTTGCGTGCGATCCAATCGGGCATGCGGGTGCTCCTGCGCTCAACCGGGAACCTTTTCCTCGCCGCTGACGCGGTGCCCCGCGTCGGTCAGCAGTTTCTCGCGCCGGGCCAGGTCGAGGTCGTGGTCCACGAGCATCTTCACGAGCCCCTTGAACGTGACCTTGGGGCTCCAGCCGAGTTTCTGGCGGGCTTTCGCCGCGTCGCCCAGGAGCAGGTCCACCTCGGCCGGACGCAGGTAGCGCGGATCCTGTTCCACATGCGCCGTCCAATCCAGGTCCAGGAGCCGGAAGGTCTCCTCGAGGAACTCCTTCACCGAGTGCGTCTCGCCGGTGGCCACGACATAATCGTCCGGCTTGTCCTGTTGCAGCATCAGCCACATGGCCTCGACGTAATCCCCGGCAAAGCCCCAGTCGCGGCGCGCGTCCATGTTGCCGAGGTACAGCTTCTCCTGCAGGCCCAGTTTGATCCGCGTCGCGGCCCGCGTGATCTTGCGCGTGACGAAGGTCTCGCCGCGGCGCGGGGATTCGTGGTTGAAGAGCAGTCCGTTGCAGGCGTAGAGCCCGTAGGCCTCGCGGTAGTTCACCGTTTGCCAGTAGCCGTAGACCTTCGCGCAGGCGTACGGGCTGCGCGGGTGGAACGGGGTCGTCTCCCGCTGCGGCGTCTCGGCCACCTTGCCGTACATCTCGCTGCTGCTCGCCTGGTAGTAGCGGATCGGCAGTTGCGTCTGGCGCACCGCCTCCAGCAGGTTCAGCGTGCCGAGCCCGACCACCTGGGCCGTGTAGACGGGGTTCAGGAACGATACGCCGACGTGGCTCTGGGCGCCGAGGTTGTAGACTTCGTCGGGCCGGACCGAATCCAGCAGGCGCGCCAGGCTGCTGGCATCGCTAAGGTCCCCGTAATGCAGCCGCATGCGCACGCCGCGCTCGTGCGGATCCTGATAGACGTGCTCGATGCGGTCGGTGTTGAAAGAACTGCTGCGCCGGATCAGCCCGTGAATCTCGTAGCCCTTGGACAGCAGCAACTCGGAGAGGTACGAACCGTCCTGCCCCGTGATGCCGGTGATCAGAGCCTTCTTGCCGACCGCCATGGTGTGGTTCCCTGGGTGAGGACCCGCCGGCGCCTCCAAGCGAGACCGCCTTCACGAGCCGCCGCGACATGTTAGCGAAGGACGACCCTGGACGCCAACCCCTCCGCAAGCGCCTGCTTCGTCCGGAGCCGGACGCGGCGCGGATCGAAACAGGTCGCCGCCCGAACTCTGGGATCTGCCGGACGCGCCGACGACTTATCAATCTTCCGGAAACTTCGCTCCGCAGGCCGGGGGCGGGCGGCGCCTTGCGTTTGAACTCCCGCGCGCGGACGGGCTCGGACTTCGGGCGCGCCGGTCCGGCGCGCGGGGATTCGCGCGATTGGCCCTTCCTTCGCCCAATGCGATTTCCACGGCGCCGGCGGGCGGCGCGCGCATCCAAGGAGCCTGGCCATGGCGCTCGTCGTCACCTCACCCTGCATCGGCACGAAGGACGCCGCCTGTACGAAGGTCTGCCCGTGCTCTTGCTTCTACGACGCCGGCGAGATGCTCGTCATCCGCCCGGATGAGTGCATCGACTGCGGGCTGTGCATTCCCGAGTGCCCCGTCGCGGCGATCTTCCACCGGGACGAGGTCCCCGAGGCGGAGCGCGCGTTCATCGAACGGAACGCCAGGTTTTTCGAGGGCAAGGCCGAGGCGGAACTGGAGGCGTTGCGCGTTGTCTCCTGAGCCTGCACTTCATCCGCGGGCGCGAGCCGGTATGCTGCGCGGCGGCATTCTTCATTCCGAGGGATTCGACCGTCATGGCCAAACGCCGCGCCGCCCGGGCTACGGGCGCTGGACCCGTCGAGTGCTTCCCGAACCGGCATCCGGACCGCGACTACGAGATTCGCGTGGTCTGCCCCGAATTCACCGCCGTCTGCCCGCGCACCGGGCAGCCGGACTACGCCACGCTCACGCTCGTCTACGTCCCCGGCGCGCTGGTGATGGAGCTGAAGAGCCTCAAGCTGTACCTGCAGAGCTACCGCAACCGCGGGATCTTCCACGAGCACGTCACGAACACGATCCTCGACGACCTCGTGAAGAGCTGCAAGCCGCGCCGGATGGTCCTCGAAGGCGCCTTCAACGCCCGGGGCGGGATCGCCACGACGGTGACGTCCGAGTACCCCTACCGGCGCGCGCGCAAATAGAACGGCCGCCCGCGCTACGACGCTTGTCCGGCGACACCGGCTAATCGTATTTGTAGGCAGCGTTCAATTGGTCGGCCAATTGGTCCATGCGCCGGAAGACGGCCTCGGCCTTGGACTCGGCGTCCGGGTCATCGGCGTGCTTGCCGTCGATGATGTCCGCCAGCTTGAGCAGCAGGCCGTGGTACTCCCGGAGCCGCGGGTCGGAGACCCCGCCGAGCGGGGAGCGCGTTGACGCGGCGGCGCAGTTCGCCGGGCATCAGGAAGAGTTCGCGGCCCATCTTCTCGTCGAACTTGACCAGCGCGTGCCAGTAGTGCGCGTCGCCCGCGGGCTTGGCCGTGGCCAGTTTGATCACGCCCACGATAGCCAGCACGGCCACGATGACGCCGATGCGTACCAGGCCGAAGGGGATGCCGTCTTCGCCTCGGCGCGCGGGCCGTCGGGGCGCCGCGCGCCGGCGCGCGGCCCGGCGTGCGGAGGGGGCCTCGGCGGCGCCGGCTCCCGCGGCCGGTTCCGGTGATGCCGGCGCGGCGGGCGGCGTCGAAGGCTTGGGACGCCGAGCGGGACCGCGCGAGTTCGATAGCGCCATGCTGGAATCCTCGATAGGAATGGAGCCTATCGTAGGTTCGCGGGCGTGTATTACAAGGCTTTATTAGTTATTGCGCTCGTGCAATGAAATCTTCAAACGGGCTTTCCCGGAGTCTTAACGACCCGGTCCACCGCGCCCTCGACGTCCAGACTCCCCGCGGCGCAGGCGTCCACCAGGGGCGCAAGGTCGCCGCCGCGCGCCAGCCTTGCGGCCAGCTCGTCGCCCAGCCTGCGCGTCGCGCGCCAGAGGATCTCGCGAGCCAGCCGGCCGCGTTGCAGCGCTCCGGCCAGCTCGGGCTGGGACCGGTACGCGCGGTGCCGGTCGAGCGCCTCCATCAGTTCGGCGCCTCCGGTCCGCTGCAAGGCCGAGAGGAGCACGACCGCGGGCCGCCAATGCGGGCCTTGGAAGGCGCGCGCAAAGGCCGGCCCCAGTTGCCGCAGCGCGCGGCAGGTCTCGCCCGGCGCGTCGTGGACGGCCTGTTCGAGCTGGATCTTGAGCGACTCGGCCTCCGGGCGGTCGCCCTTGTTGACCACGAAGAGGTCGGCGATCTCCAGGATGCCCATCTTCATGAGCTGGACGTCGTCGCCCAGGCCCGGCACCTGGACCACGCAGACCGTATCGGCCAGATCGACCACCGCGACCTCCGCCTGTCCCGCGCCGACCGTCTCGAGCAGCACCACGTCGAAGCCCGCGCCTCCCAGCACGCGCAGCGCGTCGCTGGCCGCCGAGGCCAGGCCGCCGGAGGCCCCGCGGTTGCCCATGCTGCGGATGAAGACACCGCTGTCGTTGCGGTGGCTGCCCATGCGAATGCGGTCGCCCAGCAGCGCGCCGCCGGTGAACGGGCTGGACGGATCGACGGCGACGACCCCGACGCGCCGGCCGCGCTCGCGAAAGAGCGCGATCAGGTAATCGAGCAGCGTCGATTTTCCCGCGCCCGGCGGTCCCGTCAGGCCGATCGTATGCGGGGGCAGGGGGAGCCGCGCGACGGCTCGCGAAGCCTTCCGCGCCGTGTCCGGCTCGGGCGCTTCAAGCTGCGAGATCAACCGGGATGCCGCGCGGCGGCTGCCTTGCAGGCAAGCGGCCGCCAGCGCATCCGGTGTGTCGGGCGGCGCCGCGTTCATGCCTGAAATCTATCCGTTTCCGCGACGGGCGGCAATCGAGGGCGGAGGATGACGAGAGCAGGGGAGCATGAAAAGGCGAAGCGTGAAAGGATCCTGCTTCAGAAACGAACCTTCGAAGGAACGCTTGAGATCCCGCGCCCTGGCGCCGTGCTCGCGCCTTACGGCGCGCTTCCGCCTTGCTGCTCCTTCAACATCCGGATCTTCGGGGCGCGGTGGGGGCGCAGCTCGGGGACCGCGCCTTTATGGATGTCCATGCCCTTGGGCGAGCCGTCGATGAAGGTGGAAGTCTTGGTGTCGATCTTCAACAGGTGCTTAATCTTGATCATCCCGCACTCGCCGGGGGTCGCGGGGCTGGAGATGTAGATCTTCACGTCGTCCTTGGGCTCTTTCATCTCCAGGATGGCCCGGGCATGTTCGAGGTCGTAGAGCAAACGGTCGCAATGGACGGTATGCGCGCCGCTGAGCAGCTCGACCCGGCCGATGCACTCGATGCTCTGGAGGCTCCCGGTGAAGATGGTGCTGGGCCCGGGGGAGCCCTCGACGTTCGGCTCGGTGCTCTGCACGCGCAAGACCAGTTCGTCGGTCCACATCTTGAGCGCGGCCTGTTCGATCTGGACGCTGCGCTTGAGCGTAAGCTTGCCGGAGTAGCTCTCGAAGAGCATCTCGCCGTCGCAGGAGATGGTGATCATCCCGCCGGAGGCCAGGGAGAGCTGCGGGACCATGCCGCCGCCGGCGGAGGCGCCGGGCGCGTCCCCTTTGGACGGAAGGCGCACTTCGGCCAGCGCCCCGCCCAGCGCGCGGTAGGTGTCCAGGCGCAGGTCCATGACGAATTTGAAGGCCTGGAGCAGGTTGTCGCCGGAACCGAGCGTGGCGGGCTTGCCCTTGGCCAGATCCCCGGAGACGGTGATGAGCTGGCGCGTGAGTTTCCCGCCTTCGCCGAAGCGCGATTCGTAGCTCAGGCTTTCCCCCTTCGCCCACTGCCCGGGCAGGACGATCTCCACGGCGCCGAGGGCCTGGAGCAGCTCCACGTCGCCGCTGCCGAGGTCGCGTTCGACCTCGATCTTGTCCCCGCGCAGCACGACGCCCGTCGAAGGCTGCTCGATCTCCACCCGGTTGCTCAGAATGAACTGTTCCTTGGGCCGCTTCTTCCCGTTCTCGACCTCGGCGACCTTCTCGACGCGCGAGAACGGCCCGCAGGCGCGCATCACCACGTCGCCGCCGCTGACGTCCATCAACCCGGCTTCCTGCGGCGGGGTCTTGGGTTTCGTGAGCTCGGGCTTGGCGGGTTGCCCGGGGTCGGGCACCTTCCAGGGGAAGATGCCGCTGCGCGGGACCGGCACGCGCTGCAGGTCTCCGGCGGTCAGGTCGAGCGGCGACGAGGCTTCGCCCGCGGAAAGACAAGGCGCGGCGCACGCCAGCAGCAGCAGGATCGGCGCGCGGGGCGTCATGGCGTGCCCTTTCGGCTCAGGTCCTTGGGCGCGGCGTCGCGCGGCAGCGGGACGACGCCGGCGTACGGGGTCAGCAGGTACGATTTCCCGTCGGCCGGGGTGAAGCGGCCGCTCTTGCCGTCGTAATCCAGGCGGTGCTGGGCCCAGAGCATGCGGCTCGCGCCGCTGTCTTCGCCGATGTAAATCTGGACCCAGTGCTCGGGATCGGTCGTCTTCAGGAACGCGCGGTCCTCCACCATGTCGTAAAAGACGTGGTCGCACTGCACGACCTGGGTATCGGTGATGATCTCCACCCGCCCGAGGCATTCGACCGAGCGCGGCGTGCCGGAGAACATCCCCGAGCCGAGGCCTTCCTTGCGGGGCGGCGCGGCGTCCGGCTGGCCCATGGGGATGCCCGGCCCCTGGCGCGGCATGCCGGGCACGCCCAGGCCCGTGACGCCCATCCTGGGTTTGGGCTTGGCTTCCTCTTTCCCCGGTGTCTGGGGCTCCGCCTTGGGCGCATCCAGCTTGAGGTACATCTCGTCGGCGACGATGCGCATCTTGTCCTGGTACACGAGCACGTTCTTGGTGATGCGCAGCAGCCCCGCCGGCCCGTCGAAGAGCAGGTCGCCGTCGCACTGGAGGTTCAGGCGTCCGCCGGCGCCCAGGGCGAAGCCGGGCATCATCGCCGAGCCGCCCGCGGCCGCATCGGGGAGCTTGTCCGGCTTCTGCGCGCCGGGCAGGGTGACGCGCGCAACGACCCCGTTGGCCGCGCGGAAGCTCTTGTTCAGCGCGTCGATGGCGAATTCGGGCCCTGCGATGGCCATGTCGCCGGTCGCGACCGTCGCGCGCTGCGCGGGCCCCGCGCTGCGCACGGTAAGGATGTTCTCGACCATCGCGCCCGTGCCGTCGTAGCGCAGGCCCGCGGTGAGCTTTTCGCCGACGACTTGCATGCCTTCCATGCGCACCAGCACCGCGCCCTGCCCGTCCATCCGCTGCAGGCGCCCGGTGGCGGTGTCCCGTTCGACGCTCAGGTGCTGCCCCTGGATCAGCAGCCCGCGCGCTTTCTGCCGGATCACCACGTCCCCGTCGATGGCTAGCACCTCGCTGATCCGCTCGGGCGCGCCCGTCGGCACGGGCAGGGCGGCGAGCCGGCGCGCGAACTGCCCGTACCACTCGATTTCCAACTCGCCGGCCCCCAGGTCCAGCAGGGTTTCGCTGGCCGGCGCGGGATCTTGCGGGCGCGTGCCTTCGGGCTTCTGCGAAAGCATCTGCATCGCGCCGGGGCGGATGACCAGGCGCTTCTGGCCCCAGGTGGGCATCGAGAGCGTCTGGTCGCGCCGCGAGATGACGCACTTCGGCGTATGCAGCTCGCCGACTTCGTCGACGATCTCCAGCGGGCTGTTGCCGACGCCTTCCAGGGTCACCGCGTCGTAGCGCCCGTCGTAGTAGATGCGCTGGCAGTCGATGCGGAAAGGCTGGGGCGGGCGGTCCTTGGGCGCGCCGGCCGGCGCGGCCTTGGCCCCGCCGATGCGGACCTGCCCCAGCGCCTCGGCGTACTCGGGGAAGCCCGGCGTCGCGCCGCCGGCCGGGTACTGCATGCACAGATGGGTGCAGGTCATCTGCCCGGAAGGCCCCGCCGGCGCGCCGGCCGGCTGCTCCTTCGGAGCGCTGACCATGCGCACGCCGTTGAGGAACTCGAAGCGCCGCGCCAGGGGACGTGGGTCTCCTCCTGCGTCACCGCGACCACATGGGGCAGGACGGCCATGTCGAGCACCGCGGGGCCCTGGCAGGTCACCTCGGTCCGGGTGGGCGGGACGGGCGGGCCCTTCGGCTCGGCGGCCTCCGGCGCGCGCGGGTTTTCCTGGAACGGCATCAGCGCGGCGCCCGAGCCTTCGATCAGCATCTGGATGTTGCGGTGGAAGATCACGCGCCGCCGCTCGACGGCGGTCACGCCCACGCGCTTCCCATCGACCTCGACCGGGCGCGGGTCGTCGCGCGTGCCGGTCTCGAGGATCATCCCCTCGGCCTGGATGTCCATGGTGTTCAAGCCGCCGTCGGGATTGCGCGCGACGAAGCGGCCGCGCACCAGCGGGTCGGGAACGTCGCGCCGCTCGGAGAGCACGAAGAGGACCAGTTCGGTGCTGCCCACGACGGGATCGCGCCAGGAGCGCCAACGCAGCTTCTCGCAGCTCAGCACGCCCACCGGAATGGAGGCGTCCCCGGTGATGGCTTGCGAGAAGATTTCCACGACCACGCCGCCGCCGGCTTCGCCCTCGGCCGTCTCCAGATTCAGGCGGCCGTCCTTCGCGGTGATCGCCACCCGGCCCTGGCGCAGTTGCGCCGGCAGCGCGGGAGCCGCCGCCTTGCCCGAACCGTTCGAGCCCCCATGCTGCAAAGCCTGCGAGATCGCCTGGAGCGAGCCTTCGGAGAGGAAGTACGTGAGGCGCACGGTGCTGAGGTAGATCGCCTTGCCGCGCCGCTCGGCGTCCGTCGCGCGCAGCTCCAGGAGCAGCTCGCGCCGCTCGCTGCCGCCGCTGTACATCTCCGTGCGCACGCCCTTCCCGCTGAGGAAGCCTTCGACCATCATTCCGCCGGTGCGGGGCGCAAGGCCGCCGCTGTCGGTGAGCGGAAGCAGGGCGCGGCGCTGGGCTTCGTGCCAGAGGTTCGCGCGGTCGGCCACGTTGAAGACGTCGTTGACGACGACTTCCGGCGCCGGGGAGGGATCCTCGTCCTCGCCGCCGCGCAGCGCGCCGGCCGCCGCGGCGAAGGCCAGGATGCCGCCCAGGATCGGGCTCATTCGAATCACGCGGGTCGTCTCCGCCTCTCTCAAAGCACCGGCCAGCCGACCAGGTCCTGGATGTCCAGGATCCCGACGGCCTTCCCGCGCCGGTCCACGACCGGGAGCGCGTTGATGCGCTTCTCGGCCATCAGTTCCTGCGCCTCGGCGACGAGCGTCGCGTCCAGGATGTGCCGGCACGGGCTGGTCATGTGCCGCCCCACGTCTTCCTGGAACAGCGAAGGATCCTTCAGCATCAGCCTGCGGAAGTCCCCGTCGGTAAAGACGCCCAGCAGCTTGCCGCGCGCGTCCACGACCATCGCCGCGCCGCAGCGCGCCTTGGTCATGCGGTCCAGCGCCGCGCCGACCGGGCAATCCGTGCGGATCAGGACCATCCGATCGCCGCCGCGCATCAGGTCGCGCGCGAGCATCAGCTTCCGGCCCAGCGCGCCGCCCGGATGCAGCCGCGCGTACTCGCGCACCGTCAGTCCGCGCGCCTTGAGCACGCACAGCGCCAGCGCGTCGCCCAGCGCGAGCATCGCCGTGGTCGAGGCGCTCGGCGCCAGCCGCAGCGGGCAGGGCTCCACGATCCGCCCGATCTCCAGGACCACGTCGGCCGCCTTGCCCAGCGACGAGTCCGGCGCGCCGGTGATCGCCACGACCGCGGCGCGAACCTTCTTGACGGCCGGGAGCAACCGCACGACCTCTTCGGACTCGCCCGAGTTCGAGAAGGCCACGAGCACGTCGCGGCGGGTGACCATCCCCAGGTCGCCGTGCAGCGCCTCCGCGGGGTGCATGAACAGGGCGGGGGTCCCGGTGCTGGCCAGGGTCGCGCAGAACTTCAGCGCCATCATCCCGGCCTTGCCCATCCCCGTGCCCACCACGCGGCCGTGCCCGTGCTGGCTCTTCTCCAGGATCAATTCGGCGGCCTCGCGAAACGCGCCGTCCACGAGATGCGCCAGGTTCGCGACCGCGCGCGATTCGGCACGCAGCACCTGCCGCGCGAAGGCCAGATCCACCTTCCGCGGCGTGCCGCGACCCTGGAAGCGCTCCAGCGCGCGCGCGCGCTGGCGCTCGTCGCGGGCCTTTCGAGACCGCTTCTTCGTCGCGCTCACTCGAATCCCTCAAACTTCGGCAGGCATGGTAACCGGACGCCTGCCTTGGGACGCCCTTCAATCCCACAACCCTATTTCAAATCATGTCTTAGGCGGGCGCAGCGCCACCATGGCCGTGCGCCCTCACGCCGGCGCCCAGGCGCGTTTGCGCGCGGCCAGCCGCTCCCGCAGCGCTGCGAGTCCCAGTGCATTCAGCACGCGCTCCGGCCCCACGCCGCCCTTTCGCGCCACCGCCACCCCGTAGGGCATCAGCTTCAATTCGGCGGTGTTGTGGCTGTCCGGGTTGATGCTGAGCCACGCGCCGAGTTCCAACGCCCGGCGATGCCAGCGCCAGTCCAGGTCCAGCCGCACCGGATGCGCGTTGATCTCCACGACCACGCCGTGCTCGGCGCAGGCCTCCAGGATCCGCTCCACGTCCACGGTGTAGCCTTCGCGCCGGAGCAGGAGCCGCCCCGTCGCGTGCCCCAGGATCGTCGTCGCCGGATGGGCCAGGGCCTTGCCGATTCGCGCGGTCTGCGCCTCGCGCGGAAGATGGAACTGGCTGTGCACGCTGGCGACGACGAAATCGAACTTCGCGAGGGTCGCGTCGTCGTAATCGAGCGAGCCGTCTTCGCGGATGTCCGACTCGATGCCCTTGAGGATCCGGAACGGCAGGCCGGCGGCCGCGTACTTCGCGTTGAGCCGGTCGGCCTCCTCGTGCTGCCGCGCGACGCGCTCCGGCGAGAGCCCCCCCGCGTAACGCGCGCTCTGGGAGTGGTCGGCCACGCCGAAGTATTCCAGGCCCATGCCCCGCACGGTCTCGGCCATCTCCTCCAGGGTATTGTTGCCGTCGGAGAAGGTCGTATGCGCGTGGAGAATGCCGCGCAGGTCGCCGTCCTCGACCAGCCTCGGGAGCCGGCCTGCGGCGGCGGCTTCGACCTCGCCCTGACCTTCGCGAAGTTCCGGCGGGATGAAGGGCAGGCCCAGGGCGGCATAGACGGCGGCCTCGTCGGGCGCGGGCAGGTCCTCGCCGCCGCGCTTCAACCCGTCCGAGCCGAGTTGCAGACCCCGCTCCTTGGCGCGGGTTTCCAGCGCCTGGAGGTGCGCTTCGGAGCCGGTCTCGTAAAGCAGCGCCAGGCCGAAACGATCGGGCCGCGCGGCGCGCACTCGCATGGCGCCCAGGCGCTCCTGGAGCCTGGCGCCGGCGGCGGCGCAGACGACCAGGCTCGGCGGCCCGGTCGTCTCGCAGCGCCTGCGCACTTCGCCGGCGGCCTCCGCGCGCTCGACGCCCGGCCAGGCGCGCACAGCTTCCAGCGCGGCGTCGGCCTCCGCCGCGGCTTCGGGCATGCGCTGGCGGCCGGCCGAGCGGCGCGCGAAAGCCAGGGCGTCCTTCAAGCTGGACGCGAGCTTGGCGCCGAAGCCCTTGAGCTGCTCCACCCGCCCGTCGTCGATGGCGCGTTCGAGCGCGTCGAGCCCGTCCACGCCCAGTTCCTTGCGGAGTTGCAGCACTTTCTTCGCGCCCAGCCCGGGCAAGCCGGCCAGATCCAGCAGGCCGTCGGGGACCTCCTGGCGCAGTCGTTCGAGCGTCTTGTGCGTGCCGCTGCGGTGGAGCGTCTCGATCTTTTCCGCGATGGCCTTGCCGACCCCGGGCAGCTCTTCGAGCTTGCCCGCCTGGATCAGCTCGCCCAGGGGCGTCTTCAGCGCGCGCAGCACCTCGGCGGATTTGTGGTAGGCGCGCACCTTGAAGCTCGACTCTCCGGTCAGCTCCAGGCGGCGGCCCAGCTCGTCCAGCCGGTCGGCCACGGCGTACGCATCGAACTCGGTCAAGCGAAGCCTCCAGGCGGACGCGCTACGTTTCCATCCGCAGCCAGTAACGCCACGTGCCCATGATCAGGAAGAGCAGGTGCGGCAGGATCGGCGCGGCGGCGAAGAGCAGGCCCTGCCGCGCGACCTCCGCCACGCCCATGTTGGCGCCGACGTAGGCGACCCCAAAGAGGATGCACTTGCCGATGCCGACCAGCGAACTGGTCACTTCGTGTTTGACCAGCACGGGGATGGCCAGCATCAGGAGCACGAAACCGGTCAAGGAATCGAAGAGCCGGCGCCAGATCTCGCTGCGGAACTGGTCCTTGTAGCGCAGCGTCCACAACTCCTTCACGTTCATGACCGAAGGCCCGTACTTCTCGCTGTCCAGGAAGGCCGGGGTGAGCGTGCCGCCGAACTCCGGCTGTTTCTGGCAGTCCACGCTGAAGTACGAGTCTCCGGGAACCAGGTCGGGGAGCGGGGTGGGCATCAGCAGGTACCCGTGAGGCGCGTAGCGGGTGGGCCGCGCGGCGAGGTTCTCGGCCTCGACGGGGCCGCTCGGATCTTCGGTGAAGAGGTCCCAGCGGTCCTCGTCTTTGTTCCATGTGGCGCGGTCGGCCAGGATGCCCGGGATCCGCCCGTTTACGCTTTCGGTGGGCATGAACAGGCGCACGCCTTCGGCGGTATGGAGGTTGCGCATGTAGACTTCGATCTCGTAGAGCACGAGCCGCCCCTCGGCGTCGCGCGTCTGCCCGGCCTGGGCCTTGCCCTTGGGCGTGCGGTGGTAGACGAGCGGCTTGAGCCGGTCGACTTCCATGACCAGCGCCGGCCAGACCAGTTCGCGGATCAGCCCCACCACCAGCGAGATCGCGACGGCCGAGAGCATGATCGGCTGGAAGGCCTTCTGCAGCCGCGTGCCGCAGGACTTGAAGATCACGTGCTCGTTGTTGCGGACCATGATCGTCACGGCCAGCACGCCGGCCAGCAGCAGCAGGATCGGGAGCACGTCGAAGATCATGCCCAGCGCGCGAATCCCGTAATAGGCGCAGGCCTGGAAAAACGCGAGCAGATGCCCGCGGGCCGGAAGCCCGGGGAGCGCCTGGTCGGAACGGAAGATCCCGCCCACCACCTCCGTGCCGTGGTCCACCAGGTCCATGGCCACGTACAGGCCGCCCACGGCCAGGGCCACCGTGAGCAGCGGGGCCAGGAAGGCCCCGGCCACGTGCCGGTCCGACTTGCGGCGGAAGGGCAGCACGCGCTGGAGCGCCTCGCCGCCCAGGAAGCGCCACTTGTTGGCCCCGGAGAGCCTGAAGGTGTCGAAGAATGGCTTCAGCCAGCGCGGGCTCAGCCAGCCCGGGATGCCCGCGCCGAAACGCCCGTGCTCGTGCGCGTACCAGAGCGCCAGGCCCAGGACGATCATGACCAGATTGGGCGTCCAGAGCGCCGCCGGGGGGACAAGACGGATGACGGCCAATTCCTTGCTGATCACCATCAGCGGGTAGTAAATCAGCACGTAGGCCACGATGCCCAGGATGAAGCCCACCAGGCGCTGGCTCTTGCGCACCAGCAGCCCCAGGCCCACGCCGAGGAAGACCAGGCTCAGCGGCATCAGCGCCAGCGCCAGCTTGCGGTTGAACTCCACCATCTCGCGGATGATCCGGTCGCGGGTGTTCACGATCCAGGTGCCGGCCGCGCGCGTCTCGCTCCAGTCGTACCCGGAGAGCACCAGTTGGGGCGGGTCGCCCGGCGAACCGGCCTGGATGCGCGCCATCAGGTCGCCGGCGCGTTCGAGCAGGTCGTCGCGGCGCTGGGCGATGGTGGATTCCAGCCGCCGCGCCTCGGACAGGTTGCGCATGAAGCTGACGGTGCCGCGGCTCTCGCCCAATTTGAACTTGTCCTCGGAGAATGCGGGGAGGGGGAAGGCGACCTTGATCTCGTCGAAGAACTTGGGGTGCTCGCCCAGCGACTGCATCTGGCGCAGCGTCAGGTTCAGGCTCACGGATGCTTCGGACTCGCCGAGGTTCGTGCTGGCCTCGTAGTCCTTGGCGTAGAAGCTCTGCACCAGCCGCCCCCGGCTGAAGATCGCGACGTGGATCGGTTTGAGCGCGCGGCCGCTCGCCGGATCGGATTCGTGGTCCAGCATGTTGATGTAGACCGCCGCGCCCTCGTCGAGTTCCATCGAGAGGGTCTGCCCCGGCTCCTCGAGCTGCTTGAAGAGCCGCGGGTTGCGCAGGGTCAGGATCTCCCGGCGCAGCGTCGAGAAGCCCCAGTCCACGCCCTGTTCGAGGCACCACATCGAGAGCATCGAGACGATGAAGCCGCTGGCCAGGATCGGCATGGCCAGGCGCAGGAGCGAGGCGCCGGCGGACTGCGCGGCCTGCAGTTCGTTCTCCGCGGCCAGCCGCCCGAAGGCCAGGATCGCCGCGATCATCGTCGCCAGCGGCAGCGCGTGGGAGAGCGCGAAGGGCAGCAGGTACGGCGTCAGCAGCGCCAACTGCCCGATGCTGACCCCGAACTCCTCCAGTTCGTCCTTGCTCACGACGAGCTTGCCCAGCAGGAAGACCAGGCCCGTCACGGTCAGGGCCATGACGAAGTTGCGCAGGAATTCGCGGAAGACGTATCCGAACAGGATGTAGTGCCGGAAGAGCCTCAGCATGCCGCGGCGCCTCCGGCCTGCCCGAGCAGTTCCTCGCACGATTCCAGCACCTTCTCGGGCTTGACCCACATCAGGCAGGCCAGGTCCTGGCGCTGGCAGGTCGTCTTCCAGCAGGGCTGGCACTCGGGACCGCCGGCCTGGATACGGTGCTCGCGCCCGTACGGCCCGTTGCGCAGCGGATCGCTGGCGCCGAAGACCGCGACGCTCTTCACGCCCAGCGCGACGGCCAGGTGCAGCGGCCCGGTGTCGTTCCCGACGAAGAGCCGCGCGCCGGCCAGCAGCGCCGCCAGTTCGCGCAGGTTGGTGGGCGGCGCGAGCAGCACGCGGGGGTGCCCCGCCACGCGCGCGATGGTCTCCGCCGCCGCGCGCTCCTCGGCGTCGGCCCAGGTCACGAGCGCCGCCAGGCGGCCGCCGCGGGTCAGGCCCTTGGCCACCGCGCCGAAGTGCTCCGGGGGCCAGCGCTTGGTCGCCCAGGTCGCGCCGGGATTGACGACCGCGTAGGGCGCGCCGCCCTCGCCCAGGCCGTGCTCGCGCAGGAACGGCTCCAGCGCGCGGGCCTCGGCCGCGTAATCCGGCATCACCCATTCGGGGCGCACCGGCGGCGCCACGCCCAGCGGGCGGACCAGTTCCAGGTTCTTCTCGACGATGTGGATCGCCGTCTCCGGGACCCGCACGCGCCGGTTGGCGAAGAGCCGGTTCAGTTCGCGGCTCTCCGGTCCGCGGAAGCCGATCCGCTGCCTGGCCCGGCTCCACCAGGCGACCAGCCCGCTCTTGGTCAGGCCCTGCAGGTCGATCGCCGTATCGTAGCTTTCCGCGCGCAGTTCCTTGCGGAAGGTCTGCAGCGCCTTGACGCGGCTGAAGAAGGTGCCTTCCTTGCGCTTGAAGGCATGGCGCGGGAAGACGTGGAAGCGGTCCACCAGCGGGTGCCCGTTCAGCAGCGCGTGCGGGGCCTTTTCCACGGCCCAGCCCAGGTAGGCCTTGGGGAAATGGCGGCGCAGCGCGACCAGGACCGGGACCGCGTGCAGGCAGTCCCCGATCGCCGAGAGGCGGACCAGGAGGATTCTGGGCGCTTCAGGCTTCAAGCCCGGTTCCTCGTTCGCTTGCGCGCAGCCGGCGGTAGAGCGCCAGCGTGCCTTCGGTCATGGCCTCGGCGGAAAAGCGTTCCCGCGCACGGACCCGCGCCGCTTCGCCGAAGCGCCGCCGCAGGCCGGAATCGCCCGCCAATCGGCCCAGCGCCGCGGCCAGCGCCGCCACGTCGCCTACGGGCACGGACAATCCGGTCAGGCCGTCCTCGACGACTTCCACCATCCCGCCGGCACGAGTAATCGCCGCCGGAAGCCCCGCGCCCTGCGCCTCGATCAGCGCGGTGCACAGGCCTTCGGCCTCGCTGCAGAACGCGGCCATGTCCGCGGCGGCCCAAAGGGCCCTGAGGTCCTGCCTGAAGCCCAACAGATGGACGCGCGCCCCCAGGCCGCGCCGCGAGATTTCCTCTTTAAGCTGGCCTTCCAGTTCTCCGGAGCCCGCGATGGCGAGGTGGACATGTTCACCCAGGGTTTCGGCCGCCGCAAGCAGGTCCATCTGGCGTTTCTCGGAGGTCAGCGCCGCCGCATGCGCGATGAGCAGCGAGTCTTCGGCAAGCCCCATTTCGTCGCGCAGCGCCCGAGCCTCCGGCGCGTCTCTGCCAAGCGGTTCGGGAAAGGCCAGACCGCTGTAAATCACCGAGATACGGGTCGATGCAATTCCGGCGCGCTCCAACTCGGCTCGTGTGGCCGCGCTGATGGCCACGACTTGATCGACTCGCCCCCCGTACTTGCTCGCGCTCTTTATTGTAAAAACCGTCCGGCGATGAGCAACCACGGAGAGGCGCTCCCGCGGCAGCGCCCGTGCCGCCATCTTTCCAGGGAGGACCGCGTGACTGTCATGGAGGTGCAAGACATCCGCCTGCACCTTGCGCAGGAGTTTGCCCAATCGAATCACACCAAGCGGATTCAGACCCTGTCCAAGCGAAAGTTCGTGCGTCTCGAGCCCGGCCCGGGTTGCGCGTTCCTGGAGCGGCGCGCCGGGAGGCGTGACGATGACCGCGCGCTGGCCGCGAGCCTGCAACCCTTGGCAGAGCAGGAAGATCTGGTTCTCCCCGCCGCGCCACGTCCGCGCCGTGCTGACATGAACGCTGGTCTGGGGTCGCTCGGCTTCCATTCGAGAGGTATAACCGCCGCGGGCCTGGAAATCCATGCGTGGCGGCCGTCCTGATCCTGCTCTTCGTCTGACTGGGCGTCCCGATTGGGTTGGCGCTGGGGGCGCTTGCCGAAGCATGAGGCCACCTCCTCGGCGACGGGATCGTCGTGGAACGCCCCTGACGAGCATCCGCCGCGCCCTGCGTTTGACTTCCGGCCCGGCGCTTCAATGATCCAGCCATGGCCTCCTACTCGGACGCGGTCGCGTACCTGGACGGGTTCGTGAACTACGAACGCGCGCAGCCCACGGCGCGCGGCCGGGCGCATTACGACCTCTCGCGCATCGAGGAACTCGCCGAGCGCCTCGGGAATCCGCAGCGCGGGTTCCCGTCGCTGCACGTGGCCGGGACCAAGGGCAAAGGCTCCTGCTGCGCCTTCGCGGCATCGATCCTGCGCGAGGCCGGCTACCGCGTGGGGCTGTACACCTCGCCACACTTGGTGGATCTGCGCGAGCGAATCCAGCTCGACGGGAAGCCGATCGCGCAGCAAGCTTTTGCCGAACTGGTGACGCGCTGCCGCCCGTACCTTGAGGAGATGCGCGCGCGCCCCGAAGGCTCGCGCAGGCCGACGTACTTCGAGATCCTGACCCACGTGGCGTTCATGCACTTCGCCGAGCGCGCGGTGGACGTGGCCGTCGTGGAAGTCGGCATGGGCGGGCGGCTCGACGCGACGAACATCGTCCGCCCCGCCGCCTGCGGGATCACCCGGATCAGCCGCGACCATACCGCGATCCTGGGCGGCAGCCTTGACCGTATCGCGCGCGAGAAGGCGGGCATCCTGAAGCTCGGCGTGCCGGCCGTCAGCGCCCCGCAGCCGCCCGAGGCCGCCCGCGCGATCGAAGCTTGCGCCGCCCGCGCCGGCGCGCCGCTGGAGTTCGTGGGCCGGGAGCTGGACCTCCGCGCGGCCCTCCTGCCCCTGGAGGCCTCCGACGGCCCCTTGCGCCGGACCGAAGCCACCTTAACGCACCTGACCGAGCGCTGGACGGCGAAGGCCAGGCTCGGCCTTCACGGCACGTATCAGGGCGAGAACTGGGCCGTGGCCGTCCGCCTGGCGCAGCGCTTCGCCGGGGATCGGATCGCAAGTTCCATCGAGCCAGGATCACGCAAGGCGTATTGGCCGGGGCGGCTGGAGGTCGTAGAGAACCGGCCCGGAGAGCCGGTGCTGATTCTGGACGGCGCGCACAACGATGAATCCGTTGGACGCATGTTACAGGCGGTGCAGGACTTACAACCGGGTCTGAAACACCTCGTGGTACTTCTGGGCTGCGCAAAGGATAAGGACGCGGAGGCGATCCTGCGCGCACTGGCGCTGCACACGCGCGAGGTGGTCTTTACGCAATCCTCCAATCCGCGTGCTCGCTCGGCGAACGAACTCGCCCTGCTCTGGAAGCGGCAGACTGGGCTGGAGGCGCAGGCGAAAGCGCACTTGGATGATGCGCTTGGTGCAGCGCGCCAATTGGCCTCCGCACATGGCCCAAACGCTAATGTGGTCATTACCGGGTCTCTATATCTGGTCGGGGATGCGCGGGTGCTCATAAAAGGATGCTAACCTCCTTATATTGATCCACTTAGACTTTGAGGCGTTTTCCTTGACGCGAACGTAGGATGAACGATAGAGTCACGGTCACTCATTGCGCATGGTGTGCCGGCATCCGACCTACAAACCTGAGTTGGGCACCTATGGGCGGAGGCTATAGCCTGTAGCTTGGGCTGCCGGGTTGGGATGCTCCCAAGGCGTTCGACCGGGGTACGCCGCATGCCTGCATACCTTGTGGTCGTTCGCGGACCGCAGGCGCTGATGAACAAACGACTGCCGATCATGGAACCGAACTGCGTGCTGGGTAGCGATAAGTCTGCCGGGGTCTGCCTGAGCGAGGCGCCGGGCGTGGCGCCCCGCCACGCCCAATTGCGCCTGGAGCAGGGCGAACTGATCTTCGAGGCGCTCGAAGGCCATCCGATCTTCGCGCCCGGCCAGAAAGGTCCCAAGATCCGGCTCAGCCACCTCGAATCGATCATGGTCGGGCATGAGTTGGAACTGCGCTTCGAGGACGGGGTCAGCCCGGGCTTGCCGGAGCCTGCGCCGGGCCCCGCGCCGTCCCCGCTCACCGCGCCGTCGATGCTCGCCTCCAAGGCGCTCAAGGCGGCGAAGGCTGCCCAGGCCGCGAAGGCCGCCAAGACCAAGGCCGCCTCGCCCCTGGCGGCCAAGGCCGGCGCCGCGGCAAAGCCCGAGAAGAAGGCCGAAGAGCCGGCCGCGCGAGTGCTCGCCGAGGTGCAGCTCGAGTACGGCGAACCGCTGAAGGTCGAGGACTTGCTCGCGATCCCCATCTTCGAAGGCGTCCCCAAGGCGCAACTGGCCCGCTTGCCGGGGTCGGTGGTCCGGCGGCGCTTCAAGAAGGGCGAGGTCATCTGCCGCGAGGGCGAGTACGGCTCGACGGCTTTCTACCTGCTCCAGGGAAAGGTCGAAATCTACCTCAATTCGCCTCTCGCGCGCGTGCGCAGCACGAAGGACGAGCAGGGCCCCAAGGGCTTCCTGGGCCTCTTCCGGCGCTTCACGCACCGCTTGGCCTCGCGCAAGGACGAACCCCGGCAGGACGCGGGCGAGCGGCGCTACATACCCATCGACGCCTCGGTGGATCTCCCGCTCAACCAACCGATCGCGCGGATGGGTCCGGGGGACCTCTTCGGCGAGATGACCTGCCTCAGTTTCTACCCCCGCGCCGCGACGGTGCGCGCGACGGAGGACTGCGAGCTGCTGGAGATGCTCCGCAACGTGCTCCAGGTGCTCCAGCAGAAAAACACGAAGTTCCGCGAGCAGCTCGAGCACAACTACAAGGAGCGCGCGCTGGCCCAGCACCTGCGCAGCGTGCCGATCTTCGCCGACCTGGAAGACAAGTTCATCGACCAGCTCCGCCAGCGCGTCGAACTCGTCGCGTTCGAACCCAACGAAGTCGTCGTCTCCCAGGGCGAGGAGGCCGACGCCTTCTACCTGATCCGCGTCGGCTGCGTGAAGGTCGCGCAGAAGCACCCCGGCGGCGACCTGGTGCTGGCGTACCTGAGCCGGGGGAGTTTTTCGGGGAGATGGGGCTGCTGCAAGGGGGCAAGCGCAACGCCACCGTCACCGCGCTGGACCGCGTGGAACTGGTCCGCATCCCCAAAGCCGATTTCGATTTCATGCTGAGCTGGTACGAGGAGATGCGCGGGCGTTTCGAGGCGATCTACGAAGAGCGCGCCAAGGCCACGCGCATGGCGATCCGCCAGGCCTCGGCCATCCCGCTCGACGAGTTCCTCTGCCAGGGCTTGATGCAGGCGCAGAGCCTGCTGCTGCTGGACCTCGAACGCTGCACGCGCTGCGACGAGTGCGTGCGCGCCTGCGCCGACGCCCACGACGGCGTCACGCGGCTGGTCCGCGAGGGGCTGCGCTTCGACAAGTACCTCGTCGCGACCTCCTGCCGGAGCTGCCTCGACCCGGTCTGCATGATCGGCTGCCCGGTCGGGAGCATCCGCCGGCGCGAGACGCTGGAAGTGATCATCGAGGACTGGTGCATCGGCTGCGAGAAGTGCGTCAAACAGTGCCCGTACGGCAACATCGCGATCCACGAGTTTCCGGCGGAAGGCGAGGGGGCGGGGCAGGACGTCAAGAAGGCCGCGCCCGAGCCGCAGAAGAAGGCGGTTACCTGCGACCTCTGCGCGGGGCTGAAAGAGCCGTGCTGCGTCTACGCCTGCCCGCACGACGCCGCGCACCGCGTCGACGCCAGGCAGTTCTTCGGTTTGGGCGGCCCGTCCAAGTAGGACGGCCGGCGGCTGGCCAATAAGGAGAGCAAGTCCGTGCTCATCGATCGTTCCCATCGCGGCTGGATTACGTTCACCGTCCTGGTCTTCGTGCTCTCGGGGGCCTATTACTCCTACTACGCGCACGCCTCGTCGATGTCCGGCGGCAACGGGCCCTCCGGCGGCACGGTGACGGGCCTGGCCTACGGCATCGTGGCCTTCACGATGATGGTCTTCTGCGGGCTGCTGGGGGTGCGCAAGCACTTCCGCATCTGGCGGCTGGGGCGGGTCCAGGGCTGGCTGCGGGCGCACGTCTGGCTGGGCCTGCTGGCGTATCCGCTGATCCTGTTTCACGCCGGCATGCGCTTCGGCAACGGCCTGTCCTTCTGGCTGATGGTGCTCTTCTCGATCGTCATCGTGAGCGGCCTCTTCGGCATCATCATGCAGAACCTGGTGCCCCGCACCATGCTCGACCGCCTGCCGGCCGAGTCCACCTACGAGCAGATTCCCGATGTGATCGAGAGCCTGCGCCGCGAAGCCGACCGGCTGGTCGGCGGCGTCTGCGGCCCCCTGGGCGTCGAGACCGAAGGGGAAGAGGAGGATCGCCTGCCCGGCGGCGCGGCCAGCCGCATGCGCACCGAGGGCGCCGTCAAAGGTCGGGTGGGGCACGCGCGCGGCCCGTCGCAAGGCGTGCAGGAAGGCTCCGGCCCGCTCAAGGCCTTCTACCTCGAGGTCGTGCGGCCTTTCCTCGGGCAGACCTTCATGGCCCAGGCCAAGCTGGCGGTCCCGCAGAGCAGCATCGCGGTCTTCGAGCACACGCGCACGCTGCTGCCCGACACGCTCCACGAATCGCTCAGGGACCTCGAGTCCATCTGCGACGAACGCCGGCAACTGGCGCTCCAGATGCGCCTGCACTTCTGGCTCCACTGTTGGCTGTTCCTCCACGCGCCGCTTTCGTACGCGCTGCTGGTGCTTTCGGTCTTCCATGCGATCAAGGCGACGTTCTACTTCTAGCCTTGGGGCATGAGGCAGGGGACGAGAAGTTGAGCGCCAAGGAGTGACGTTTCGACCGCCCGGAACTCGGGCCTCGGAACTGGGAACTCGGAACTCGGAACTGGAATAGAAGCGAGGGATCGGAATGGCTCGCGACCTAACCGCCGAAAAAACTCTCCGTGCAGCAGAAGGCGCGCGCGCAGCGCGTGGACCGCACGTACTTCAAGCGCGTCCATCCGTGGCGCACCTCCTACCGCTCGCTCAACTGGCTGCTGCCGATCGTCGGCGGCGCGGTGATGGCGGCGTTGCTGTACACGCCGACCGGCGATAACGCCTATCTGCCCGGACCGGTCTCCTCGAAGCACGCGATCTTCGGGCATCGCTGCATCGAGTGCCACGAGTCCGGTCCCGGCGGCTGGGGCGCGGTCACCGACGCCAAGTGCATCTCCTGCCACGACGGCCCGATCCACCATTTCAACATGGTCATCCCCGGCGGGAACACCAAGCTCGAATGGAACCCCGAGACCGGCAAGCCGGTCCAGGTCCAGACGGCCACCTGCGCGAGCTGCCACAGCGAGCATCGCGGGAATCAGGAACTCTCCAAGATCTCCGACCGCCACTGCACCCAATGCCACCAGGACTTGAAGGTCACCGAAGGCGCGCCCAGGTTCGCCGCGAAGATCACGTCCTTCGAAGGCGACCACCCCGACTTCAAGATTCTCACCGGCGGCAAGGACACCACCCCGGTCAAGTACAACCACAAGAAGCACATCGAACTGAAGTGGTCCGAGGACGCCATCAAGGAGCGCCAGAAGCTCGACGACACGTTCATCAAGGTCCCTGGCGCGACCCTGGAGTGCTACGACTGCCACGCTCCCGACTCCGACCGCAACTACATGCAGCCGATCAGCTTTGAAGTGCACTGCCAGATGTGCCATCCGCTGGCCATCGCGCCGATCGCCAACATCGGAGACGTCAAGCTGCCGCACGCGCAGTCGGACATCGTCGCCGCCAAGGTCTCGGCTTCCTTCAAGGACTACCTGATCCAGCAGGGCGGCAAGCTCCCGCCCAAGCTCGCCCCCAACCCGAAGTACAAGAAGCCGCGCCCTGGCCAGAAGGCCAAGGATCCGGAGTTCATCGAACAGCCCGAGGACCGGCCGCCCGAGAAGTGGATCGCGGACAACGTGAAGGATACCCTCGAACCGCTCTTCAAGGACGGCGGCGCCTGCGCGTACTGCCACGAGGTCGATGGCAAGATCGCCGGCACGGAGTTGCCCAAGTACGTCGACCCGCAGATCCCGCGCAGTTGGTTCCCGCGCAATCCCAATACGCCCGGCGGCGTGACCAGCGTCTTCTTCGATCACGAAAGCCACCGTGTGCTCAACTGCCTGGAGTGCCACAACACGGCCACCACCAGCGAGAAGACCTCCGACGTGCTGCTGCCCGGCAAGAGCAACTGCGTGGTCTGCCATTCGCTCAAGGGCGGCGCCTCGAGCAACTGCAACGAGTGCCACCTGTACCACGACAAGAGCATCTCGAATTTCATCGGGATGCGCACCTTCAAGGACCTGCACGAAGGCACCGCGACCCCGGCCGGCAAGATCAAGACCGTCGAGCATCTGCATCATCCGGAGGCCAAGAAGACCGAGCCGGAGGCCAAGCACGAAGATCACAAGACCGAAGCGCCCAAGACGGAGGCCGCGAAGACCGAGCCGGCCAAGACCGAAGCCGCGAAGACCGAGGCGGCCAAGACGGAGGCCGTGGCGGAGCCGGCGGCCGCGCCGAAGGAGCAGGCCCCGGTCCAGGACGCGACCACGCAGCTCTGCGCCAACTGCGGCATGCGCTGGCCGCTCAAGACCAAGTTCTGCTCCCGCTGCGGCGCGGGGATGAAGGCGCCTTGAACGCGCGGAGGATGCGTGCCGGGGCCTGAATAACCGCGGGGCCGCCGCGTCGTCAAAGAGGGGTGTTATGCCGGTCGTTGCGCGTGCCGGCGCGCTCCTGTAACGTCCGTTCGGAATTTCGCCCAGGTTTCGTCGTTCGGAAGGGGGTACGTCGCGTCATGTCGATTCCCAAGCCCGTCAAGGGGTTCGTGCTGCTCTTCGCGGTCCTCGCCGCGCTGGGCGCGCTCAGCCTGCCCGGCCTGAACGTCGAACGCACGGTCCAGGCCGATCCGAAAGGCATCAAGTACACCGGCGCGGGGGCCTGCGCCGCGGCGGCCTGCCATGGTTCGCCCACGCCCAAGGAAGCCAAGGCCACGCGGCACAACGAGAACACCATCTGGTCTTCCAAGGACCGGCACGCCAAGGCCTACACGTCGCTGGTCAAGGAGGAGTCCAAGAAGATCGGCGAGGCGCTGAAGATCGCCGACGTCACCAAGAGCGAGCGCTGCCTCAACTGCCACGGCCTCTCCGGAATCCACGTCGGCGAGTCGGTCCACCGCGTTCCCATCAAGGCCGAGGAGATCGTGGCCAAGGGCTACAACGTCGAAGACGGCGTGAGCTGCGACGCCTGCCACGGCCCCGCCGAAAAGTACCTGGCCCCGCACCAGGAAGCCGGCTGGACCGACAAGCAGCGCGCCGCCGGCGCCATGAAACTCTACGACGAATGGGGCCTCTTCGACACGAAGGACCTCAAGATGCGCGCCAACACCTGCCTGAGCTGCCACCTCAAGATCGACGCGGACATGATCCAGGCTGGGCATCCCGAGCTGCCCTTCGAGCTGAACGTGTACAGCTCCGATGAGGAGTGGATCCACTGGCGCGATACCAAACCCTGGTTCGGCGCGAAGGCCTGGGCCATGGGCCAGGCGATCTCGCTGCGCGAGGCCGCGCACCAGCTCTCCGAGCGCGTCGAGCAGAAGGCGCGCGAGGATCTGATCGTCGACAGCTACGCGCAGGTCATCGCCCACGCCCTGATGGCGCGCCAGGTCGCGCACTCGGCCGACAAGGCGGCCTTCGACGCCATGGACAAGCACCTCAAGGATGCCCACGACAACTGGAAGGATCCGGCCAAGCTCGCCGCCGCCATGAAGGCCCTCGCCGCCGCCGCCAACGGGTTGGGCGATACGCTCGATAAGGCGGAGGTCGGCGAGGAGCAGACCAAGGCCTGGCGGCTGGGCGTCGCGGCCGAAGGCGAGGTTGCCGGCAACGTGGGCTTCCGCGCCGCCGAGCAGCTCGCCACCAGCATCACCTCGCTCTCGATGGTCATGGACAAGCAGGACAAGGGCGACGCCGACCAGCGCGCTCCGACCATGGACAAGGTCTACGAAGTCCTCGGCACCCGCGCGGACTTCGACAAGAAGAAGTTCATCCCCGCGGCCAAGACGCTCCCCGACTACTTCAAGGGCGGGAAGTCCCTGCCGCTGCCCCCGGGCGGGCCGGTTGCCGGCGGCGCGGCCGCGCCCGCCGAGGTGGCCTCCAAGCCCCCGAGACCAAGACCGAAGCGCCGAAGGAAGAACCCAAGGAGGTGAAGACCGAGGCGCCCAAGGAAGAGCCCAAGGAAGTCAAGACCGAGGCCCCGAAGGAAGAGCCGAAGGAAACCAAGACCGAAGCGGCCAAGACGCCGGAAATCAAGGAAACCACCCCGCCGCCTCCGCAGGAGGATCCTTCCAAGCGCGAGCCGCTGACCAAGGAAGAGTGGGGGAAGGTCGTCTTCTGCCCCGAATGCGGCGTCAAGTGGCCCAAGGACTACAAGTACTGCGTCCGCTGCGGCCACCAGTTGCCGGACATCGAGAAGATCATGAAGGAGGCCGGCGGCGGGAAGTAGGCCGGCCGGCGGCAGCTTCGAGTCGTCGAAAGCCCCGCGTTCGCGCGGGGCTTTCTTTTGTGATGGGAAATCAGTTGCCTTGCTCCAAAGCTCTCGGCACGCTGCTCCCATGCCCGACCCCGACCTGCTCCGCATGCTCCGCGCCTGCGACCGCATCCTGGTCTTCACCGGCGCGGGCATCTCGACCGGCAGCGGCATCCCCGATTTCCGCGGGCCCAACGGGGTCTGGAAGAAGCGCCAGCCGGTCTACTATCGGGACTTCATGAGTTCGCCCGAAGCGCGGCTCGAATACTGGGATCAGAAGCTGGAGGGCTTCGAGGCCTTCGCCAACGCGCGGCCCAACGCGACGCACGAGGCCGTCGCGGCGCTCGAACGCGCCGGGAAGCTGCTCTGCTGCGTCACGCAGAACATCGATGGGCTCCACGGCAAGGCGGGGACTTCGCGCGGGAAGTTGATCGAGGTCCACGGCACGATGGCCGAGATCGAGTGCCAGGGCTGCAAGCGCCGCGGCGAACCGGCGCCCGCCTTCGCGGCCTTCGCCAAGACGCGCACCCCGCCCACGTGCGAAGCCTGCGGCGGGTGGCTCAAGCCGGCTACGATCAGCTTCGGGCAGAGCCTGCGGCAGGCGGACCTCGAAGCGGCCTTCGGATTCGCCGAGCGCTGCGATCTGGTCGTCGCGCTGGGCTCCACCCTGTCGGTGCACCCCGCCGCCTCGATCCCGCTCGCCGCCGCCGAACGCGGCGCCGGCTACGTGGTCGTCAACCGCGGCCCCACCGATCACGACCGCCTGCCTTGCGTCACGCTGCGCCTGGAAGGCGACGTCGCGGAGATCTTCGCGCCGGCGGTGAAGGGCTTGGAATAACTTCTTGCGTGGGCGACGTTCGCGGGCAGCAAGCCGGCCGGTCATGGAGCAAACCATCTCATTGCAGTTTTACGCATTCTTTTCGTGTTTCATCCCAGCCCCGACGCCTTCTTGCATTCGTCCAGCGTCTGCCGCGCGACCTGCCGCGCGCGGGCGGCGCCGTCGGCGAGGACTTTATTGACGTAATCCATGTTCCGGGCCAGATCCTTGCGGGTCTCGCGGTACGGCTGGAAGAATTCATCCAGCTTTTCCAGCAATGCATTTTTGGCGTCGCCGTAGCCCATCCCGCCGGCCTTGTACCGCTCGGCCAGCGCGCTGGCCTCTTCCGGACTCGCCACGAGCTTGTACAGCGCGAAGACGTTGCACGTATCCGGGTTCTTCGGCGCCTCCACGGGCGTGCTGTCGGTCTTGATGCTCATCACGCGCTTCTTGAGTTCCTTGCCTTCCAGCGTCAGCGGGATCGAGTTGCCGTAGGACTTGCTCATCTTCTCGCCGTCCACGCCCGGCACTTTGGCGGATTCGTTCAGCTTCGCCTCGGGCCGCACCAGCGCCTCGCACGAAAAAGCGTGGTTGAAGGACTGCGCCATGTCCTGGGTCATCTCGACGTGCTGGACCTGGTCCTGCCCGACCGGGACAAGGTTGGCCTTGTAGATCAGGATATCGGCGGCCATCAGGACCGGGTAATAGAACAGCCCCACGCTGGCCTTGATGCCCTTGGCGAGCTTGTCCTTGTAGCTGTGCGCGCGCTCCAGCAGCCCCATGCCGGTGACGCAGCCGAGCATCCACGCCAGCTCGGTGACTTCGGGCACGTCGGACTGGCGGAAGAAGACCGAGCGCTGCGGGTCGAGCCCCAGCGCGAGGTAGTCCAGCGCGACCTGTTCGACGTTTTGCCGCATCTGCGCCGCGTTTTGTACGGTCGTCATGGCGTGGAAGTCGGCGATGAAGTAGTAGGGCTCGGCGCCGGCCAGATCCTGGTACTCGATGTGTTGTTTGATCGCGCCGAAGTAGTTGCCCAGGTGGATGTCGCCGCTGGGTTGCACGCCCGAGAGAATCCGAAGTCCCACGTTACTCCTCCTCGAGACAGGGTTTCCGGCGCCGATTTTCTTGAAACCGAAACGGCGCCGGCCCGGTTAAGCCAGCAAAAGAAAACCCCGGGCCAAGGCCCGGGGCATGGATGGGGAGCACGACGGCCCAGGCGCTCAGCGCGTAGCGAAAATGGCCTCGCGACCAGCCCGCAAAGGGGCTTGGCCCGCGGCCCGTCGCCAGGCCCAGCTCGTCCGTGGGCGTCCGCTCATGCGATTCATGGGGCGATAGTACCCCGCGTTTTTGAGGTCGTCAAGGCGGGGCGTATCCCGCTTCGATTGGAGCGCATCGTGTCCACGCGCGGCATGCCTGGCATCGGCTTGATCCTCTTTTTCGTGCTCGCACTCGGACTCGTGGGAGCGGGGATGTACGGGCTCCTCGCGTTCAAGCCCGTTCCGGCGCGCGTGCCCGCCGCGCCGGGGACACAGACACTTGCTCCGGCGCAAGGCCTCCTGGAAGCGGGCGAAAGCTCGGCCGCGCCGGCGGCTCCCGAGCAGGCAGGCGCATACTCCTTCGATCCCGCCGCCGAACTCCCCACGCGCCTGGGCCGCTTCCGGCTCCTCAACACCGCCGCGCTATACCTCGTCGTCGGCGCCGAACCGGTACGCGTGCGCGTGCGCGCGACCGGCAAGCCCGGCGACTCGAACGCGCGGGTGCTCCTGAGAGCCTTAAATCCCGACGAGACCCTTACGCACTGGTCCTACGCCGAGCCCGAATTCAAGCGCGCCGAGGAAGGCCTGGGGATCCGCGTCGAAGCCCCGGCGCCGCTGCCGATTCTCGCCGAAGCCGAGGGCCGCACGGTCCTGCTGGACGTTGAATTGGCCTTGCTCGAGCCTGGCGTCCACCAGCTTCGGCTCGGCGGCGAACGCGAGCCATGGGTCGAAGTCGCGGTCTCGCGGCCGCTGGATCACGGCGTCTCGTTCCAGAACGGCAACTACACATCCTGGGACTCGCCGGTCGGCGAGGTCGAACCGGCCTGGGTCTACGTACCGCCGCGCGCCGAGTCGGTCCAGCTTTTGGTTTCGGGCAACCGCCGCCTGCAAATTGAAGACGCCGCCGGCGCGGTCCTGCTTCCATTCTCGCACGAGGGCTCCAAGACGCTGCGCATCACGGAAACTGGCGTCCTCTGGCGCGTCCGGTTCGCGCCGGTGACGGAGACGCTCAACTGCTACTTCCGCGCCGCGCACATGCCGTTCATCCTCTGCAACAGCGCGGCGGCGGCGAAGTCGATCCGGGCCTCGGTCGAGGTCCTGCCCGACGGGACGGTGGTGAGTCACAAGTTCCAGCGCCGCATCGTCGAGTTGCTGCCAAGCCTCCTGGCGCCGGAAAAAGTTGGCCATGCGAATGAATTGATCGAACCGCTCAACAAGCGGCTGGATGCCTGGCTGAGCAAGCCGCTGGAGAACCGCGAACTGCTTAACGTCATGAAAGAAGCCGAGAAGGCTTTGCGCTCGCAGAACGTCGATCCGTCCAGTCCCTGGTGCGGCTCGCTCGACGGCTGGGAGAAGAAGATCAAGCTGCCCGAACCCGAGTGCCGCTGGGACCGCTTCGGTCCCATCCCCGGCATGGACGCGGGACTCTCGGAGTACTGGTCCAATCCTTGCGCGCTGGCCTGGGCTTACGTCCGCGAACACCCCGTCAATCCGTACTACAAGAAGTCCGAGCTGATGTACCGCGCGCTCGCCGCCGGATTGAAGGATCTGCTGCGGCTTCAGGAGTCCGAAGTCTGGCCCGGCGCGGCGGGCGATCCGTACCCCACCGGCATGTCGTTTGCCAACGAGCAGCGCATCTTCCCGGCGTATCTGCTGCTGGCGCCGGAACTGCCGGCGGAGCTGCGCGCGCTCTGGACCGACGCGCTCCGGCGCATCGTGGACCGCACCTACACCGACTACCTGGTCTCTTGCCGCAACCAGTCTTCGCACAATCTCACCGCCTACGAGGAATTCGCGCAGGGTTCGGGGCTGCCGCTCTACCGCGACCTCTCGCGGCGCTTCGCGAAGCGCTTCGTGGACGGCGCCAGCCCCGCCGGATACCAGATGGAAGCCTGCGGTCCTTGCGCCAGCTACATGGGCATGACGCACTGGCACATGGGGCTCTACTGGCGGATGTCGAAGGATCCGGTCATGCGCGAGGCGCTGGCCCGTAGCTACGGCCTCTACAACCACTCGGTGGCCCCCGAACCCGGCGGCGAGATCCTGGGCGGCTTCAACTTCAACCATCGGGTCGGGATGGGCTTCTTCTACGAGCAGTACAGCGGCGCGCGCCGGTTCGCGCACGCCGACGTACCCGAGGTGGGGCTGTGGATGCGCGGCGAAGACCTCGAAAAGCGCGAGCGCGAGAGCCGCGAAGCGCTGCGGAAGATCCTCACCGGCGACTACCTCCAATCGAAGACCTGGGACCGCTGGCAGCACCATGACTACGGCAGGGACACGCCCGACGCGAGCGGAACGTGGCCCGCGCAGGAGCCGCAGGATTTTATCCGCAATTTCGGCTCGGAATTCATTGCCGTCAAGCGCCCCGCCTACTACACGCTGATCTATGTCGGCAAGCCCGCCGGCGACTTCTACATCCGCGACCGCAAGCTGTTCCGCCAACCCATGCCCGGCGACGCCGAGAACCAGGGCGGGGTGGCGCCGGCCAAGCCCGCGACGCCCTTTGCCGGCGGCGGGCTCACGCTCTTCTGGACGTCCCAGTACGGCAGCGCGCTGACCGCGGCCAACTGGTCGCCGCTCGCGCACCACGGCCTCGTGGGCGTCACGCGGGAGGGCGAGCGCTATTGGGAGGATTACGCCAAGACCACGTTCGAACTCGACAAAGCCGCCGGGCGGCTCGAGATGCGCGGCGAACTGGAAGGGCAAGGGCTGGCCTACACGCGCACCTATCGCTTCGGCCCGGATGCGCTCGAAGTCGAACTGGTCCTCAAGGCGCTCAAGGACGTGCAACTCGCGCGCCTCTTCGAGAACCTCCCTATCGCCGCCGGCAGCCGGAAGAAGCGCGGCGTCGAGATCGAAATCCAGGGCGAAGCCGAAGGGAAAGGGCGGGCCAAGGCCTTTCGGATCCTCGATCTACAGGGCGCGGGAGTCGCCGTCGAGTTCCAGGAAGCGCGCGACCTGAGCGCCTTCCGGAACGGGCTCCGCGACCATTACAACATGCTCAAGGTCAATCGCGTCGAGGTGGAATGCCCCGCCGCCCTGAAGGCCGGCGAGACGGCTACGCTGCGCTACACGCTGAGGCCCTTCCACTAACCGGCGCGCCGTGGCCTTTACCGTCTGCCGGGCGCCGAGTACCGTGGAGCCTTCTCGCGGAGGCTTCAAGGTGTTCAGAATCTTAGCGCTGCTGGTGGTGCTGCTCCTGGCCGGCTGCGGTTCGTCTGGAACGAAAAAGACGGCCGCCGGCAAACCCGCCGCGCCGAAGGGCCCCTCGTCCCAGGCGGCGTTCGAGAAACTCCACGGCCTCGTCACGGGCGAAGGCTTCGAGATCGTGATGGACCATCCGGGCGACTACGGGTCCTACCTTTCCGGCTATAAGAAGACCGCCGCCGGCAGCGGCGCGCAGTTCACGATCTATCACACGGGTAAGCTCTCCGAGGGCGCGGTGCAGCAGGTGATGGCCGACTACCGCGGCGCCGACGTCCCCGACGGCGACCAGTTGAAGCTCGCGATCGAAGTCGTCTTTCAAACCTGCGGCTACGGCGCGCAGGATGCCGCGGCGCTGGCCGAGGAACTCTGGAAGCTTGACCCGAGCGACGTGAAGGGCGCGACCGCCACCCGCGAACTGAAGCGCGACGGCCACTACGGCTATATCATCGATGCCCGCGGCGAAGGAACCCCGTTGGTGAAAATCGTCGCGATGCCAAGAAAGGTGGAAGCCGCCAAGACCGGCAGCGCGGCCCCGTAGGCGCGGCCCGCGCGGGCTACTTCTTCTTCTTTTCGCCCCATTCGGTCCAGGCGTAGAGCGTCGAGCGCTGGATCCCCAGGATCTTCGCGGCCTGCGTCTTGTTCCCGCCGACCTGATCGAGCACCCACCGGGCGTAGGCGACCTGCAGCCGCTCCAGCGGCGGCATGTCGGGCGCGAAGACGTGAAAGGTGCTCGAATCGGCCGGCACGCGCACGGTCCCGTCCTCGCCGCCGCCTTGCGCCAACGGTCCGCCGGCGCCTTCCACGGCGCGGCGAATGTCGAGCGGGATGTCCTGCACGCCGAGGTTCACGACGCCCACGCGCGTGCCGCCGCGGCCGCCAGGGCGGGCAAGGACCGCCATGCGCTCAAGCGTATTGCGCAGCTCGCGCACGTTCCCCGGCCAGCGGTAGCGCCGGAAGAGTTCGAGCGCGTCGGGGTCCACGGAGAAGCTCCCGAACGACGCGAGCAGGTGCTTGCACAGGATGGGCAGATCTTCGAGCCGCTCGCGCAGCGGCGGCAGGACCACTTCCATGACGCGCAGGCGGTAGTAGAGGTCCTGGCGGAAGTGGTTGGCGGAGACCTCGGCGCCCAGGTCGCGGTTGGTGGCGCAGAGGATGCGGCAGTCGATGTCGCGCAGCCGCGATTCGCCCACGCGCGAGACCTTCGATTCCTCCAGCACGCGCAGCATCTTGGCCTGCACGGCGGCGGGCAGCTCGCCGATCTCGTCGAGGAACAGCGTCCCGCCGCTGGCGATCTCGAAGATCCCCGCGCGGTCGCGCGTCGCGCCGGTGAAGGCGCCCTTGGCGTGCCCGAACAATTCCGACTCGACCAGGTTCTCCGGCAGGGCCGCGCAATTGATCGCCTCGAAGGGGCCGTCGGCGCGCTTGGAGAGGGAATGGATCGCCCGCGCGACCAGTTCCTTGCCCGTCCCGCTCTCGCCCAGCACCAGCACCGGGCTGTCGTAGGGCGCCACGCGCTGAACGAAGGTCAGGACCTCGCGCAGCTTCTCGGACGTCCCGACCATCTGGTGCTGCGACTCGATCGAGCGGCGCAGGCGCGTGTTCTCCTCGACCACCGTTTGCCGGCGGCGCAGGTTGTCGAGCATGATCGCCAGCGGGTAGGCCGCCGCGGCGAGGAACTCCAGATGGTCCTTCGTATACGGCTCGCGCTTCCCGCTCAGCTTGTAATTCCGCTCCATGACGAGGTAGCCCAGGGCGGTGCGCCCCGAGAGCAGCGGCGCGATCATCAGCGCGACCCGCTCGCGGTTCTCTTCGGCCTCCAGCTCTTTCCGGATCATCAGCCGCGAGGTGTTCTTGTCCTTCTCGGCGGCCTCGGAGACGAGCGGGTCGAGTTCGACGTCGGGAGAGAGCACCGCCACGCCGCGCTCCCGCGCGTGCCGCAGCAGCACGTTCCGCGGCCCGGCCATGTGATCCTGGAGCAGGTGCGTGGTCTTGCGCCGCGAGGGCGCCCAGACGCTGAGCTTGATCTCCTTGTCGCCGCGCGCCTCGCCGTCCCCGCCGTCCGCGGCCTCGAAGAGCACCTCGACCTTGGAGCCCGGCAGCGCCTCGCCCAGCACGCGCGTGGCGGTCTCGAAGAGCGCGTCTTCCCCGGCGCAGGAGTTCGCCTCGCGCAGCAGCCGGTACAGGCAGTGCAGCCAGGCCGTGCGGTCGCCCAGGAGCTGCGGGGCCTGGAAGACCGTGGTGTCGAAGCCGCCGCCGACCGGCGGCCGGAATCCGAAGCGTTCCAGCGGGATCACCATGGTCCCGCGCGGGATGCGGCCCAGGCCCTTCTCCGGCAGCACCAGGCCGCTCTTCTCCTCGCCGGGTTTCGCGCCCGCGCCGGCGTCCAGGGCCTTCAGCCGCGCGAAGGCCGACTCCGCCCCGGGCGGCAGGTTCCGCGTGAAGACGATCGTCGTCTCGCCGATCGAGAACTCGTCGCCGTCCTGCAGCGAGACCTCGCTCTGAACCGGCTGGCCGTCGAGCAGCGTGCCGTTGGTGGAGTTCAGGTCGTTGAGCAGGAAGCGGCCCGAGACGTTGCGCACCTCCGCGTGCTTCTTGCTGGCGCGTAGATCGTCCAGCAGCACGTCGGCCTCCATGCCGCGCCCGATCACGGCCTGGGCCTCGACTTCGTAGATACGCCGGCCGTTGCCGTCGCGAACCGTGAGGAAGGCCATGCAGGCAGATTCTCCGCCGGATCTCCGCGGGCCGTTGAGACGGTCTGCCAAGAATCCAGTGTTTGAATATTGAACGGCAAGAGGCGGAAGTCAACGCCCGAAAATCCAGAGCTCGGCGCAACGGTAGGGAGTGCTCTTGCGCCCACTACGAACCCCATGGAGAGGAACCCACAAACGCGCGCTGGGATCGAGCGCGATGGGCCTCGTCCTTCCTTACACCTTGCCCAGCACCAGCGCGGCGTTGGTCCCACCAAAACCGTAGCTGGTCTTCAGGATCGTCTTGAACTCGCCGGCGAGCGGCGCGCCGGTCGGCGCGCGGAGCCCGCACTCGGGATCCTGCTCGTTCGGGTCCAGACCCAGCACCGGCGGGACTTTGCCCTCGCGCAGGGTGAGCGCCGCGGCGACGGTTTCGTGGACGCCGGCCGCGCCCATGGTGTGCCCGATGGAGCTCTTGACGCTGGCGACGGGAATCTCCGCGCCGCGCGCGCCGAAGACCTCCAGCACCGCCTTGGTCTCGATCTTGTCGTTGTAAGGCGTCCCCGTGGCGTGGAGGTTCAGGTGATCCACGCTCTCCGGGCCGAGGCCGGCGTCGTGGAGCGCGGCGCGCATCAGCGCCTTGATCCCCGTGGCTTCCTGTTCGGGCGCGGTCATGTGGTACGCGTCGTTGTTCATGTAGCGCCCGAGGATGCGCGCGTGAATCTCGTGGGCCTTGCGCGCGCGCGCGTGGGCTTCGCTCTCGACGAGCACCGCCGCGGCGCCTTCGCTGAAGAGCGTGCCCTTGCGGCGCTTGTCGAAGGGGCGGATGGTCTCGGGGGTGATCGCGCGCAGCGCGGAGAGCCCCGCGTAGATGTACAGCGAGAGTTCGTCGTAGCCGCAGGCCAGCACCGCGTCGGCGCGGTCCTGGCGGATCAGGTCCAGCGCCACGCCCAGGCCGGCCGCGCCCGAGGCGCAGGAGAGCGAGAGGTTGAAGCGCGGGCCGCAGAGCCCGAAGCGCCGGGCTAGGCTCGCGCCGGCCTCGCCGAACAGATACCCCTTCAGGCTCGCCTGCGCGGGGTCTTCGCTTCCGGCGACGAGCGCCCGCTCGACCGCCGACATGCCGCCAAAGTTCGTGCCCGCGACGAGCGCCGTGTTCTTCAGCCCCGCGGCGGCCAGCGCGTCCTGGATCGCCTCCGGCGCGGCGCTCTCGGGCAGCCCCAGCGCGTCCCGGAGCGCCTCCGCCGCCGCGTCGTGGAGCATCCTCAAGGCGCGCGCCGGCTTGCCCTCCTCGGCCGGATAGCCATCCACCTCGCCGGCTTGCGCGTTGCGAAAGACCGATGCGTCGAAAATGGTGACCTCGCGGAAAGCCGAACGGCCGCCGAGCAGGCCGTCCCAGAGCGCGCGCACGCCCCGCCCATGAGGCGAGACCGAGCCGAGGCCGGTGATGACGGCGCGGATGCTCATGCCATCATCCTACGCGGCGGAGCGCGCCTTTCCAGTTGCCGCGGGGAGGCGCCGGCGTTGGGGCGCGGAGCGTTCGAGGGCTACTCGCCGACCCGGCGGATCAGCGTATGCCCCATGCCGGCGCGGATGGGGCGGGGGTCGAACTGCTCGGCTTCCAGGTAGGCGCGGACTTCCTTGTGCAGCCGCTGGAGCAGTTCCAGCAGCCGCGGCAACTCTTCCAGGCGGAGCATGTTCGGGCCGTCGGAGCGCGCGTTGTCCGGATCCGGGTGGCACTCCAGGAAGACGCCGTCCACGCCGGTGGCCACCGCCGCGCGGCAGAGCGCCGGGACGAACTGCCGGTCCCCGCCGGAACGATCGCCCATCCCGCCGGGGAGCTGGACCGAATGCGTGCCGTCGTAAACGACCGGATACCCGAGCATCCGCATCGAAGGCAGCGCGCGCATGTCGTTGACCAGGTAATGATAGCCGAAGGTCGTCCCGCGCTCGGTGAGCAGGATGTCCTCGTTATCGGTGGACTTGATCTTGTCGATGACGTTGCGCATGTCGCCAGGGGCGAGGAACTGCCCCTTCTTGACGTTCACCGGCTTGCCCGTCTCGCCGGCGGCGATGAGCAGGTCGGTCTGGCGGCAGAGCATCGCGGGAATTTGCAGGATGTCGGCGACTTCCGCCACCGGGTCGGCCTGCTGCGGCTCGTGGATGTCGGTGAGGATCGGAAGCCCCGTCTCGCGCTTGACCTGCGCCAGCACGTCCAGGCCTTCCTTCATCCCCTGGCCGCGGAAGCTGGTCGCCGAGGAACGGTTGGCCTTGTCGAAGGAGGCCTTGAAGACCAGCGGCATCTTGACCGCGCCGCAGATCTGCTTGAGCTGCCGGGCGGTGTCGAGCGTGATCTCGGGCCCCTCGACCACGCACGGCCCGGCAATCAGGAAGAGCGGGTTCTCGCCGCCAAGCCGCAGGTCCTTGAGTACGATCTCGCGCGTCTTCAACGTACCGGCCTCGGGTTCCTGGACCGAAGGTTAGCGGCTGATTTGCGCGATTGCCAGCACGGATTGCCTTGAAGACACCGAACGCATTGCGCGAGAAAGTTGAGCGCGTCGAATGCGGTGCAACCGCTGCCTGGAGCTTGGTTTTCCCTTTCAGCTTGACACTTGATGCGCAGACCGGATAATAATCGCATGAAGAAGCATGCGACTCGAGAATTAAAGAGAGGCCGCATGACCGTAAGCAGTAGTTACGTGAATGCGTTGCCTGTCATCTACCGCGATATTCTGGCCGCCTTTCCTAAGTTCGACTCAACGCGAAAGGTTGGATACGGCCTCTCGTTCCAATCCTTGTATTCAGCCCTGGAGGGCAGGTATTCGCTCGGGCAGATTCGTATGGCATGCAATAACATGGCAAAAGGCGGCGCCGTAACGATCAAGAACAGCATCTTTGCCCACCCGACACCTCTCGGCGAGAAACTGATTGCCGCCATCACGGGGGAAAGCGTTCCCCCTCCGGCGGTTCCACCGTTTCACCCTCCACCACATGGGTAGCCTGTCAGCATGATCGGCGCGTGGAAAGTCTGCAACTTGCCACGTTGCACGCATCATGTGTTTTTGTCGCACTGTGCCGAAGACCGAGTTCGCTTGGTTCAAGGCGTATACGGGGATTTGGAGCGGCGTGGAATATCTCCCTGGTTCGACAGGCACCACTACCCGGCAGGGCAAGGAGCCTTTGAAGCCCTCCGGGAACAGATCCTGCGTTGTCGGCATGTCACATATTTCGTGACGGCCCGGTTTTTAGGCCAAGGTCGCGGCTGGAATAGCATTGAGAACGCTTACTCCAACCTGCTGCAGGAGAGCCTGAGATTCGAGTCACTCGAACTATGCCATTTTCAACTACCCTTGTTTTTCGTTCCGAAAAACCACGCGATCCTCCGTCGATCCGCGTGGGAACCCATTGCTCATCGCGGACGTTTCTACCCCTCCGGACGAATCGATTCAGGAGCGGTCAAGTGGGCCGCTCGGGAAATCTCCGAGTTTATAAGGCGGGAAGAGATTCGAGGCGCCGATCTGGCGACTCAAGTGTCGGCGGACCCCGGCTTTGAGCGTTGGCTTCGTTTAGAGCCAAACCTTATGCGTCGAATCATGTGCGCCGACCCTCCTCCTGTGCCTTGAGGACCGGTCATTCGGCTGGGTTCGCGATTTCTTTTCGTTCAGCGCCGCTTCTTGCAGAGCGCGATCCGCTTCTCGGCTTCGCCGCTCACCACGGACCAGTGCTCGGGGAACCGGGTCGCCATCGCCTCGTAGAGCGCCTGCGCGCCGGCGTAGTCCTGTTTGATCGTCCGCGCGACCGCCTCTATCCAGTGCGCGTCCCCCCGCGCGACCGCGGCATGCTCGCCGTGCTGCTCGCGCAACTGCTGCAAGCCCTGGACGGCGTCCACCCAGAGCGCGAAGCGCGCGGCCAGTTCGGAACTCCTCCAGAGCGCGTCGCCGTTCTTGTTCGCCGCGTGGTCCGGGTAGGCCTTGATGAAGACGCGGAGCTGCGCCCATTCGTCCATCGGCCGCTGCAGCGGCCCCGCCAGGAGCCCGATCAGCTCCCAGGCCTCCTCGGCGCCAAGGAACGCCTGCGGATCCTTCTGCTTGGCGAAGAGCGCCTCGGAACGCGCCCGCGCCGCGTCCATCTCCGCGAGCCACGCGCTCGCCTTTTCGATCTCCGCGCGCGTGGCCTCGTAGTCGCTCGTGGGGCCGAAGGGGCCGGTGGGCGCGGGCTCCGGATTGGGACGCCGCCTGCCCGCGGGAGGCGGCGCGGCCGGCGGGGGGGCCTTCGGCGCGCCGTCCAGCGCCTGCCCGGCGGTCTTGAGAAACTCCTCGCTGCCCTTCGCGTCGCCCTTGAGGCGCAGCAGGTGGGCCTTCAGCAGCGCGTAACGGCCGTCGAGGACCGCCGGGGCGGCCTGTGGCCCGCTCACGCTCAGGAAACCCAGCGCGCGCTCGGCCTGCTCGTAATCCTGCGTCGCGGCCAGCAGGCGCCCGACCTCGAAAAAGTCCTGCTGCTTCTGGAGCACGAGGTTCCACTCTTTCGCGGCGGCCAAGGCCAGTTGGCGCGCGCGGTCGAGCTCGCCGAGGGCGCCCTTGAGCCGGTCTTCCAGGCCGCGCTTGCGCGAGGCCTCTTCGATGACCTTCTCGAACTCGTCCTTCGCCTCGGCCAGTTGGGCCAGGCCGGCGTAGTCGCGCTGGACGCCGACCCAGGCGAGCTTGGCCGCGCCCACGCGCCCTTCGTCCAGCATCGCGCGGAGCTTCGCCAGTTCCTCGGCGAACGCCGCGCCGCGCGCGCCGGCGATCTTCGGCGCGACGAGGGCGGCAAGCGCCTGGAGGTCCGCATCCGCGGCCGCGCCTTCGAGCTTCTGCGCGCGGTCGAGCAGCGCCTGCGCGCGCGCGTAACGCTCGGCATGCGCGAGCATGCGGGCCGCCCCGGCATGCAACGCCAGCCGCTCGGCGCCGGGGCGGTTCTCGCCGTCGGCCAAGCCCAGCAGATCCTCGGGCGCCAGGTCCTCCAGCCGGACCTCGCGGGGCTTGGAATCGAGGAGCGCGTGCAGCCGCTCCGCGCCGGGCGTCTCCACCTTGCCCGCGAGCGGTTTCTCGCCGTCGAGCCACCAATTCACCGGCCGATCGGCGGCGAGCTTCGGGAAGGCCTCTCGCGCGGCCTTGACCAGCGCGGCCGCCGGCGCGATTTCCGAAAGCGGGGCCTGGAGTTCGGCGGCGCGCGCCGCGTAGGCCTCCTCGGCCGCCAGCGCCTGGAGCCGCGCTTCGGCGTCCAGCCAGCCCGCCGGAGTCGCCCGCGCCTGGAGCGCCTCGTCGCGGCGGCGGACGAAGGCCGCGTCGCGCTCCTGCTCGGCCTGCCGCGCCGCGCCTTTCTCGAACTCGTCGAGTTCGGCCTGCGCTTCCTTGGCCAGGTCCTCGGGGAGCCCCGCGACAGCCTGCTTGAGGCGCGCGCGGATCGCTTCGGGCTTGGCGCCGGCCTCGCGATTGGCCTTGCGCGCGCGCGCCCACCACTCCTCCGCTTCCTGGCGTACCTCGCGAAGCGCCCCGTCGAGTTTCGCGGAGGCCTCCTCGGTGGCGAAGGCGCGGCCTTCGGGCTGCAACGCCGCCAGCGCGGCCTTGAAGTTGGCCGCTTCGCGGAAGGGCTTGGCGGTTTCCAGGCGCGCGCCGAGTTCGGCGGCGTCGCCCTTGGCCAGGCGTTCGTCCAACTGCTTCATGCCCGCGGACGCCGCTTCCTTGACCGGGGCGTACCGGGTCTGCTCGAGCAGATCCTTCAGCTCCTTGCGGGCGTTCAGGACGTCCGTCGCGGCCGAGGCTTCCGTCAGGCCGGCGAGCCGGTCGGAGACCCGCTTGAGTTCAGCCTCCCGCTCGGCCTCCTGCCGCGCCCGTGCTTTATCCTGCTCCTTCGAGCCGTCCTCGACTTCGGGTTTCTGGCGCGCGCCGTCGCCGCTGCGGCCGCTGGGCCAGAAGACGGCCACCCCGATCACGCCTACGGCCAGCACGATGACGAACGTGAGCATCCCGCCGGAACTCTTGCGCACCGGGCGCAGGCGCGACGGAAAGCCGGTCCGGTCCCCGAGGCTCGGACGGGTGCGGGAACTCGAGGCCGCCGAGCCGCCCTCGCGCTTGCCGGCGATCTCGGGCGCGCGGGTCTGCCCGGGTTTGCCATGGGTGCGCGCGTCGTCGAACTCCAGTTCGGGCGTGGCGGCCTCCGGTTTCGGCGCCTCGGGTTCCGCGGCGGGCTGAACGCGCGAAGAAGAGGACGACGCGCGCTTTCCCGCCACGCGCACTCGGGATTCCGAGGGCTTGGCGCCCATCGCCGGGGCGACCCGGATGCGCGAAGACGAGTCCGATCCGGATTTGCGTTCGGCGACCTTAATGCTGGAGGAAGAGCCTTTGCTTCCTTCGATCTGCGGCGGCTTGATCTTCTTCAGCCCCGAGCCCTTCGGATCCCCGGAACTGGATAGGGCGGGGGGGATGATCTTCGTGGCGGAGGCCTCGGGCTTGCGCGGCAGCCGCCGGCGCAACCGGGCCGCCCGCGCCTCCGGCGGCGGGTACTTCACCCCCAGGTCGCGCAAGTGCTCCGCCGTGGGCGCCATGCTCGAAGGGCCCAGATCCTCAAAGGCCGCCTCGGGAACCTCGCCTTGCGCCAGCCGTTCCAGATCCTCGAGCAGCGCCGCCGGGTCGGCGTAGCGGTGCTCGCGATCCTTGCACAGGCACTTCTCGATGATGAAGGCGAACCCCGGATCGAGCTGCGGCTTGTAGGTCAGCACCGAGAGCGCCATGCGCTTGACCTGCTTCTTCATCACCTCCCGGCTGCGCCCGGTGAACAGGTAGTTCCGGGTGAGCATCTGGTACAAGGTCGCGCCCAGGCCGTACAGGTCCGCGCGAATCTCGATGTCGTCCTGCCCGCGCGCCTGCTCGGGCGACATATAGGCCGGCGTCCCGATCGCCTTCTTGCCGGTGTTCAGGTTGTCCTCGTCGCCCTCGGCTGAGCATTTCGCGAGGCCCAGGTCCGCCAGCTTGGCCGTACCGCCGGCGTCGAGCAGGATGTTGTCGGGCTTGATGTCGCGATGCACCAAGTGGTTCTTATGCGCGTGATCCAAGGCCATGGCGATCTGCGTGGCGATCTTAAGCGCGGCCTCGGGCTTGAACGGTCCGTCCCGGCGGAGCTTCTCCAGGGCCGTCTCGCCTTCGACGAACTCCATGGCGAAGTAGTGGATGCCGTGGCTCTCGCCAACGTCGATTCCCGCTACCACGTGTTGATGGTTAAGCCGCGCGGAGGCGCGGGCTTCCGCATAGAAGTGCTCGATGAATTTGGGGTCCTTCGCCAGCCGCGGCGGGAGCAGCTTCAAGGCCACGATCCGGTCCATATGGATCTGGCGGGCCTTGTAGACCGCCCCCATGGCGCCTTGGCCGACCTTCTCGATGATCTTGTAACCTTCAATGCGAATGGCTTTTCGAGTGCCGGAGGCGCCTGGAGGGCCGACGGCGGGCGCGTTGGCTTGGGATGACGCCGGGGGGCCAGACTGCGGTGAGGGTCGCGAAGGGGTGTCGCTCATCGGGGTGTTCCGGAGTCGCCGCTCCGGCGCGACCCAGTGTAAGCCATGTTCGTTTAACGGGCAAGACGGGGCAAAGCTGGCAATTACTTGAGGTTACTTTTGCCTACCCGTCCCACGAACAGGCTCCCGATGTTGTTACACCAGCACGTACACCATCCCTTCGCTTACTTCCGTCTCAAAAGTCCGCAGGTGGCAGCGGTGCGGCTCATGCAGGCTCTTGCCGTCGTTGAGGTTGAACTCCCAACCGTGCCAGGGGCATTGCAGCACTTCCCCCTCGAGCCCCCACTTATATTCGCCCGGCTGGGATGGAACGTTCGTCCCCTTCACGTGCCCTTTGCAGACCGGAGCCAGTTCGTGCGGGCAGATGTTGAGCACCGCACGGTAGGTCCCATTGACGTTGAAGACGCCGATTTCGCGCCGCCCGGCCTGAATGATCTTGCTGGAGCCGGACGGCAGCTCCTCGACCTTGGCGACTTCGTGGCGCGTCTTGGAAGCGGCGGCAAGCATCTCGGAACCCTCGCGAATCGCTCTGTACCAGGTGAACTACTTTCTGAAACCCATCACGGTCCTCATGAGGCAGACATAACAGGCCGTCTTGAGGGTCATCACAGCGTTTAGAAGCCAGTTTTGACCCTTCAGAAGCAGGGATCGGACCCAAAACTGCTTTCTAAACTTAAGACTTCGCGTTCCGTAGTGGGGACTCAGACTGCAACCGGAAAAGATCGATTGCGTTCTGCGCCTTGACGCGCTGCTTGAACTCATCCGGGAAACCGCGAAGCGCGAAGTTGGGCGTGTCGCCGTCCCAGTGCGGGAAGTCGGAGGCGAACATCAGCATGTTCTTGGCGTCAAACATGTTAAAGAGTTGGATCAGGTGCTCGTGGTTGTCCGGCTCTTCGATTGGCTGCGTCGTCAGGAGGAAGTGCTCCTGGATCACCTCGCTGGGCTTGCGGTCAAGCCACGGCACCGTGGATCGGAGCGCCTTCCAGTTCTTGTCGAACCTCCACATCAGCGGTACCAGCCAGGAGATACCGCCTTCGACGAGGACGACCTTCAGCTTCGGGAACTTCTGGAAGACGCCCTCGCAGACCAAACTGACGACGTGGGTCTGGAAGCTCTGGATGATGTCGGTGTGCCATTCGAGGTAGCGGGTCGGGTACCCGCAGGCGGTCGGCGGAGGACAGATGCCGGTGCCTTCGGCCCCGGGATGAAGCATGAGTGGAAGGCCCGTCTCCTCACAGGCTTCCATGATAGGCAGAAACTGGCGCTGGCCCAGCGGCGAGGTACAGGCCGAACCGGCGATGGCCGCGACGACCTTAGGGTGCCCGGCATGGCGGCGAATCTCTTTAGCGGTCAGAGCGGCATCGCGAGTCGAAATGGAAAGCGCGAAACGCAGCCTATCGTCTTCGGGAATCCAGGTTTCCAGTACGGCTGCATTATAAGCACTGCAGACGGCGTCCGCGTAATCCGGATCAGGGTGGACACCCATGTTATAGACCCCGCCGGTCAAGATTCCGATATCAATCTCGTAGGGGTCCAACAGGTGTTCGGCCAAGCCCTTGGGAGAAGCCGCGCCGTGCTTCCCGTCGGCGCTGACGCAGTCCCGGCGAGTCACACCGACCGGGTTGTGAAAGCCCAGGTGCCCGGTCCCCGCACCGGTGCCGTAGCGCTCGTGCCATGCCTTCGGTAAGTGCTTGAGCATATCGCTCTTACCAGGCCCGAACTGATGGATATCGCAGTCCACGCAGCGGATCGCCTTGCGGGTCTCGGGCTTGGCATGAGCTTCCAATACGCTGGCAGGCATTTCCGTTTCCCTCGATGTTGGCCGGTTCATGGTTCCTTTGTCGTCCTGTCTAGGGTACCTCGAACAGGCCCAGTCGGCCACGGTTCGCATCTTCCAAAACTTGTCCTTTTATTACATATATAATGCCGCAGCACCATGGCATCTGACCCCGAATCAAACCCCATCCTCTATTTCAATACATTATTCCATCGTACTTTATACAAATGACGCCCCGACAAGGTCCATTTCAGGCGCTGTCCATCGGGAATAATCACATAGACGTTTTCGCTCCACCAGTGGCCACGTTCGCCTTGGGTGTAGGCGATGGCGCGCGACTCGGCATCGATGCTTACCGATTTGACCTTGGCCAGTTCATGGAGCGGCTTGAATGGAGACAGGAACCCATCGCGCGAATCAATCCGCCAGACATGGTGGTGTGTGGAGACAATGAATCCACCTTCAACTGGATCGGGCTGAAGGTCGTGCGCTCCTGGCTCTGGGAGCGTCAACTCGGATTCCTGCTCCCATTTGAACTGAGACTCGGAGATTCTCACGACATAGCTGCGAACGACATTCATCCCACATACCCATAATAGGTTATGATTTTGATCGAAGACCACGCCATGGCCGTGCGGCAGCCCTTCAATGCGTAAAGGCACCGAAGTACCTAATCCATAATCCGGCCCAAACAGAGTCAGCGAATCGCTACCGGTCGACGCCGCGATGGTCAGGTATCCCTTGGGCAAAAGCTCCGCGGAGTGGGCATTCCGAATGGAGGTCGTAAAGAGCACTCGCTTGTCCCGCTGGCGGATCAGGGCGGCGCCGCCTGTATCGGAGGAGGTGACCAGTACCGCCGCTTCCCCTTGGACCTGAACGGGCTTGACTTCGTCCATGGCCCGAAACCAGGTGCGCTGAACTTCGGGCAATCCGATGGCGCTCGCGCTATCCCAGGCCCAGATCGGAGGTTCCAGGGTTTCGATCGAAGCGACTTCGTAGCATTCGACCTTGGTGTCCCCACAGATCCATAAAGCTTTAGTTAGCGGCATGTTGAAGGCAGACTCCCAAGCTGAGCCTTTATTCTACAGCTTTTCTCTCGAAAGGCTACCACCTTGGTCATGTGTTTGCACTATGTGTCTATTGCCATACGGGGTTGTGCGATTCGTTCGGGGCTTAAACGAATCGTGTAGGAAGGCTCGACACGGGAGAAACGGGTGTGGGGATACCCCACAGGGCGCTTTGAGGGAAAGGGTAACCGCATGAGTCAGTCCGACACGGCTCTGCCTTCGGTCCGCAAGGAGCTGTTGAAAGGCTCTACGACGACCAAGGGCAAGATGAGCAGACTGGAGCTTCCCGACGAGAAGTCGGTCGAGGAACTGCTCAAGCCCATTCTGATCGGGGTGATCACGATCGGGGCGGCGATCTTGGCTTACGTGCTGACGGCGCCGTAGGCATGGGCAAAATCGGGTGGGGCGGCCGTCTTCGTTCGCTCGCCTGTGGCCGGCGGGCGCGGAGGCCCGCCCCACCTGGCAGCAAATTGGGCGCGGAGGGCGCGCCTGCCGCGAAGCGACGCAGGGGGCGGTTGGAATCCAACCCTTCACGGGCCGGGCAAGCCGGTGAGACGGGCCTTTCCTCGCCGCCCCTGCGCGCTTCGTAGGTCAACGGGCCGGCTGCCGGTGCAACAAGGAGGCTCAGCGTGACAGACTGCTTGCGCGGCGCGCCCGCATGCCTTAGTTCTACGTCCATGTTGGCCAAGCGCATCATCCCCTGCCTGGACGTGAAGGCCGGGCGAGTCGTGAAAGGGGTGAATTTCGAAGGGCTCCGGGACGCCGGAGATCCGGTCGAGGTCGCGCGCCGCTACGACGAGCAGGGCGCCGACGAGATCTGTTTCCTGGACATCACGGCCAGCCACGAAGATCGCGACACGATCCTGGACGTGGTGGAGCGCACCGCGGCGGAGTGCTTCTGCCCGCTGACCGTCGGCGGCGGGATACGAACCGTGGACGACATCCGGCGGCTGCTCCGCGCGGGGGCCGACAAGGTCAGCATCAATTCGGCCGCGGTGAAGGACCCCGAGATCCTCGCCGAGGGCGCGCGGGCCTTCGGGAGCCAGTGCATCGTGCTGGCCGTCGACGCCAAGCGTTTCGTGCCCTACGGCGCGATGGGCGGGATCGACAGCGAGGACGGCGTGCCCAAGCTCTGCAAGGCCCTGGGCATGTCGATCCGCGAGATGCTCGACTGGCAGACCCGAATGAAGCAGCGCATGGGCGCCTCCGGGCCGGTGGGCAAAGGCGCCAAGTGGAACGTCTTCATCCACGGCGGGCGGATCGACACCGGCCTGGACGCCGTGAAGTGGGCGCAACTGGGCGTGAAGCTCGGGGCCGGCGAAATCCTGCTCACCAGCATGGACGCCGACGGGACGAAGAAGGGCTACGATCTGGAACTGACGCGCACGATCTCGGAGGCCGTGGACGTGCCGGTGATCGCCAGCGGCGGCGCGGGAACGCTCGAGCACCTCGCCGAGGCCCTGACGCAGGGCAAGGCCGACGCCGCGCTGGCCGCGAGCATCTTCCACTACGACCAGCATACCCTCGCCGAAGCGCGCGAATTCCTGCGCGGCAAAGGCATCCCCGTCCGCGGGAACTGACGTTCGCCTGAAGCGCATGCCCCCCGGAGGGCTGCCGCCATGCCGTTGCTCGCGGGTGTGATCGCGGAGATCTACCTCAGCCGCCCCGAGGAAGGCGGCCGGCGCGTCTCGATGGCCTCCGGGCACATCGGCCAGGTCCTCTTCCCGGGCGGGCGCGAGAAGGACGGGTTGTACACGATCCTGAACGGGATTCCCCTCTTTCCCGGCAAGTCCACGAAAGTCGAAATCCGCTTCATGGCCCCCGAGGCCCTGCCCGAGGTCCGCGCCGGCGCGGTCTTCAAGATGCGCGAACGCGGCCAGACGGTCGGCGCCGGGCGGGTGTTGGAAGTGTTGCGGGAAGGAGACACACGGATGATGGCGCGGGGCGCGTGAGGGGGACTGCGTAAGGCCTAAAGCACAGCCGAAATGAGGTGTGCTAAAGTCCGCTCGCCGGCCTTTATCCAGTGCGCGTCCCCGCGCGCGACCGCGGCGTGCTCGCCCGCCCGTCGTGCCACGGGCCGGCGTAGCCGCCCCGTGCCGGTTTTCGGTTGCCGGTTGCTGGCTCTCGATTGTCGGTTGTTGAGGAGCTTCTCCTTCCCATTCTTGCCTTCCGATCTCGCGGTTGTCCACGAGAGCTTAAAAAAGATGCACCGTGGTGCGTGGGTGCCGGTTGTCGGTTGCTGGTTCTCGGTTGTCGGTGGTTGAGGAGCTTCCCTTTCTGTACTTGTCGGCCCAACTCGCGGTTGTCTACGAGAGCTTAAAAAAGATGCACCGTGGTGCGTGGGTGCCGGTTGTCGGTTGCTGGTTCTCGGTTGTCGGTGGTTGAGGAGCTTCCCTTTCTGTACTTGTCGGCCCAACTCGCGGTTGTCTACGAGAGCTTAAAAAAGATGCACCGTGGTGCGTGGGTGCCGGTTGCCTGTTTCCGGTTCTCGGTTGCCGCAAAACTTTATCCGTTGCTTGCCACCACCTTCAGGTGGTGGATCGCGGTTCCCTTTTGTGTCTCTTTCCGCCGGCTTAAGTCGGCGGAAAGTGGATCGATGGGCTTCGCACCACCGGCTGAAGCCGGTGGCAAGCAACGGATTGTTGGCGGGCGAGACGCCCGCGGTACGGGTAAGGCACGGGGCAGCTTAGCTGACCCTTGGCACGACGGGCGCGATACGAACGGCGTGCCGGCGAGATGCCGGCGCTACGGGCAAGGCACGGGGCAGCTTCGCTGACCCTTGGCACGGCGGGCGCGGTACGAACGGCGTGCCGGCGAGACGCCGGCGCTACAGCCGGCAAGTTGCCGGCGCTACGAACCGGACTTCCTGCGCCTGAACTCGGCGCGCTTCGACCGCGGGACGCGAAGGCCGACGCGGAGCCGCCAACTCCGGCGCCGGGCTGCGCTCCTCCGAGGAGGATGGGGAGCCCCGGCCTCGCGGTTCAAGTGCCCGCGCGCGCGGTCGGGAGTTTGCGCGCGAGCCCGCGAGGTTGAAGAGAGTATCCCCCGCGCGGGGGCGGTTGTCAATGGTATTGTTTATATTATGGGTTATAAACAGTGTCTAAGACATGAGGTATGATCTGGGGGTGGGGCTGAGATTGAGCTTGGGCGGCACACCACTGCGTGGTGTGGCACCCCGACTCACGACGCGGTGAAGGGGATGTCGGGCGCGGGCGACCGGGAACCGACAACCGGCGGGCGCACACCACTCCGTGGTGTGGCGCCAAGAACTTACGACGCGGCGAAGGGGAGGTGGGGCGCGGGCAACCGGGAACTGAGAACCGGGGACGCACACCACTGCGTGGTGTGGCGCCAAGAGCTCCGTGGCGTGGCGCCACGCTTCGCGTTACTCCGCCGGAGGTGCGTTCCGCACCGGCGAAATGCGCCTCTCAGGCGGGTAAACCGTGAAGTAGGGGACCTGCTCGCTGACGTGACAACGCATGCAGCCCATGCGCAGCCGTTCCATGGCCTTCCCGAACCCCTCTTTCTCCTTTGCCTGAATGGCCCGCAAGACAATCGGAAGGTCTTCCTCCAGGAAGCGTCCGGCGGACTCGGCGCGCTTGGGGCGGCGTTCCAGGCCCAGCTTGATGGTTCGTTCGATCTTCTCGGCCTGATATTTCGCGTAGTCCCAGTTTCGATCCTGGCCCGCGAAGTAAAGCTCCGTGAAGCGGTAGCCGACCTCCATCATGGTCGCGTCGAAGCCTCTCAACTGGCGCTCGACGCGCTCGAACTTCTCCGCCTCGGTTCCCAAGAGCCAGCGGCCTTTCCCATGGGCGTCCTCCGAGCGGGGGCGCGGGGGCGGGTCGCTGGCGGCAGGATGCGCTTCTTCGGCGGGGGTCGAGGACTTCATCGCGAAACCCAACGCGAAACCGATCAGGAGCAGAACGCCGCTCCACGCATAGCGCGCCGTGGCCTGAGTCATGCCGGGCCTCCTCTCAGTTCATGTCTCGTGCTCGAACAGCTCCGCGAACAATTCCTTTACCTTCACCTTGGCTTGGGCGAGCGCCCGCCGGCCCGCCGCAGTGGCCCGGTATACTCTTCGCGCCTGTTTCCCTTTGCGCCGCTCCCTCGAGACGAGATACCCGCGCTCTTCCATCTTGTGCAGCATGGGGTACAAGGTGCCTGGACTCAGTTCGTAACCGTGCCTGCGCAATTCCTCGATGATCCCCAAGCCGAAGATCTCCTCCTGGGCCGCGTGATGCAGGATGTGCAGGCGGATAAGGCCGGCGAGCAATTCCTGGGACATTCCCAAGTTTCCCTCCCGTTATTATATTGACTTTCGTTATCGAATAACGATAACTAACCGGCGCCGCATGTCAAGTCACGAACGTACCCCTCGTGCGGCCGCACTCTTAGACACGCGGACGGACGGCAGGAACGCGGCGATCGCGGCTCCATGGAGCCATGGCGGGACTGGGAACTGCTCATGAACCGGCCGGTTGCATCACCGCCCGTCCTGAAACGGGAACTGGGCGTCTTCGGCGCGACCATGATGGGCATGGGCTCCATCGTGGGCACGGGCGTTTTTGTCAGCATCGGCATCGCGGCGGGGCTCGCGGGGCCGTCGGTCGTGCTGGCCATCGCCTTGGCCGCCTTCGTGGCCATGTGCAACGCCTTCAGCAGCGCCCAGCTTGCCGCCAGCCACCCCGTCAGCGGCGGGAGCTACGAATACGGTTACAAGTACCTCCGCCCTTCGCTTGGCTTCACGGCCGGGTGGATGTTCCTCTGCGCCAAGAGCGCGTCGGCCGCCACGGCGGCGCTCGGGTTTTCAGGCTACCTGCTGCACGCCTTCGGTATTTCGGGCGAGTTGCTGATCCCGGTCGCCGCCGGGACCTCGATTCTCCTTTCCGCAGTCGTGCTCTCGGGCCTCCGGCGCTCCAACGCGGTGAACATCGTCATCGTTTCGGTAACCCTGCTGGCGCTCGGCGCCTTTGTCCTGGGCGGCCTGCCTTCGATGGCGTCCAACGGCGCGAGCCGGTTCACTCCCTTCTGGAGCGACGGGGAATACGGCCCGCTGCACGGGTTTCTTTACGCGACGGCCTTGATGTTCGTCGCCTACACGGGGTACGGGCGCATCGCCACCTTGGGGGAAGAGGTCCACGATCCGCGGCGGACGATCCCGCGTGCGATCGTCGTCACGTTGATCCTGTCGGCCGGCTTGTACATCGCCGTGGGGGCCGTGGCCATCGGGGTTCTGGGTTCCGAAGCGCTGGGCGATGCGACGCGGGGCAACGCCGCGCCGCTGGAGGTCGCCGCGCGCCGGTTCAACGTTTCCGGTATCCACTGGCTGGTCGCAGTGGGCGCGATGACCGCGATGCTGGGCGTGCTCCTGAACTTGATCCTGGGTTTGTCGCGGGTCCTTCTGGCCATGGGCAGGCGAAACGACATGCCTTCCGCCACGGCGCGGCTGAACGAGGCCGAGACGACGCCCTACGTCGCGGTGATCGTCATCGGGGTTATCGTCACCGCGTTGGCCTGCATCGGGAGCGTCAAGACGACGTGGTCCTTCAGCGCCTTCACGGTGCTGGTTTACTACGCCATCACCAACCTCGCGGCGTTGCGTATCCCGCGAGAGGAACGAATCTTCCCGCCCGTCTTCGCCTGGATGGGCCTGGCCGCGTGCCTCTTCCTGGCCTTCTGGGTGGAGTGGCGGATCTGGGCCGCGGGCCTGGGCTTGATCGGGATGGGGCTGGTATGGCACGCTATCGCGCGCCGGATTGCGGCTTCCGCCGCGCGGGCGCGAGGCGATTCGTGCGCGTCCTGAACGCCCGCGCAGCCCTCGCTTGGTCCTCAATGCGGGAAATGAGCGGACGACGGTGGTTCCGAGCCTGAGTGCGCATGGGGCGGGGAGGCCCTTAGCCATGAAGGGACGCGAGAGCGGGATGCCCGAGGAGGCCGCGTGGTCATCCTATTTCGATCCGGGCTGCGTGCTGGACCGGCTGGGCTGCGACGGCGCGTGCCGCGACGCGTTCGAGTTCGGCTGCGGATACGGAACCTTCAGCGTGCCGGCGGCCTCGCGAATCGCGGGCGCCCTGTATACCCAGGACATCGAACCGGAGATGGTCGCCGCGACCGCGCAAAAAGCCCAAGGGGCCGGGCTGAGCAACGTGCTCGCCGAGGTGCGCGACTTCATGTCCGGGGGAACCGGACGGCCGGACGCGAGCGTGGATTACGCGATGCTCTTCAACTTGCTGCATGTCGAAGGCCCCGTGGAACTGCTGCGCGAAGCCCGGCGCATCCTGGCTCCGGGCGGCCGGCTCGGGGTCATCCACTGGCGCGCGGACGTCGAGACGCCGCGCGGGCCGCCGCTGGGCATCCGGCCCACGCCGGAGCAAGTTCGCGAGTGGGGGGAAGCGGCGGGCCTGCGCTTTGAACGCTTCGAAGCCCTGCCATGCTGCAGTTGGCACTGGGGGCTGGTCCTGCGCCGGGACGCGCACTGAGTACAGCGCCGCGGAGACGGATTGGGCGAGCTTCGGCGTTCCAGCACCGTTCGCGAGATATATGCGCCGCCCGGCTCGAGCCGTCGCCGCGGACCTTGAGGGCCTTTCTACAAGATGCCCACGTCCTTGAGCCAGCGCGCGCAGAGTTCGGTCCAGGCGCGCACCGCGGGGTCTTCGAGCGCGAGCCCCAGGCCGTGCCGGCCCTTGGGGAAGATATGCAGCTCGTACGGCACGCCGTGCCTGGAGAGCGCCTGCGCCAGCAGCAGCGGATGCTGGATCGGCACCGCGGCGTCCTCGACGGTATGCCAGATGAACGCGGGCGGGGTGCGCGGCGTGACGCGCCGATCGAGGCTCACCGATTCGCGCAACGCCATGGCGGGATCGGCCCCCAGGAAGTTCGTCATGCAGCCTTGGTGGTGGAACTCCACGAACGAGACGACGCCGTAGCAGTCCACGATCGCGTCGGGGCGCGCGTCGAGCCGGTCGATCTCGTCGCGAGGCGGCTCGAAGGTTTCCTCGAAGAGCGTGGCCGTGGAGACGGTCAGGTGCCCGCCGGCGCTGAAGCCCAGGACGGCGACGCGGCGCGGGTCGATCTTCCATTCGGCGCCGCGCGCGCGGACGGTGCGGATCGCGCGCTGGGCGTCGAGAAGCGGAACGGGGTGATGATAGGGCTTGACGCGGTAATCGAGGACGAACGCGGCCAAGCCCAGATCGGCGAGCCAGCGCGCGATGGGCTCGCGTTCGTGCTCCGCGCGCGTCTGGTACCCGCCGCCGGGGCAGACGACCACCGCGCCCAGCGGGCCGGGCGCGTCGGGGAGGAACGGCGTCAGCCGCGGGCGATCTTCCGGAGCGTTGCCTTTCGCGCGCGGCGCGCCTTCGGGCCAGAGGTAAAGCGTCTCGAGTTTCCGGGTCATGTTGGGTTCCTCGGGTCGGGTGGGTATTATCGCCGGGCTTTCTTCCGCGCCAATACGATCCGCGCCCAGCTCGTGACGGGATGCTCGGGCGCGCCGGCGGCGAGCGCCTCCAGGTGCTGGGCGGCCTGGGGCGTGTTCATCCAATCGAGCGCCTCGACCGCGAAGTAGCGCGCGCGCAGTTGGTCCTCCGCGGGCTGGGCCAGCAGCCGCGCGGCGCGGATGCGGACCTCGGGGGCGGCAGCGCCCTTGGCCGCCCGGACCAGAAGCGGCCAGGCCTCCAGGATCCGCGCGCGGAGCTGCTTTTCCGCGGTCTCGCGCGCCATAAAGGCATCGGCGTCCAGGTGTGCGACGAGCTGCTCGAGGTCCGCGCCGGGAGCCTCGGAAGCGGGTTGTAACTTCTGCCTCAGCAAGGCCAGGCCTTCTTCGGCGAAATCCAGAAAGACCCAGACCGCCAGCCGCTCGTGCTCCCCCAGCTCCAACATGTTCCAGGCATCGAGGACGGCCTCCGCGGGCTTGGCTCGTTCCGGGTCCGCGCCGGCCTCGCGCGGCGGAGGCCCCCACAGATCCCACTTGAGACATTGCCCCTGCGTGTCGAGCGAAACCAGCCAGCGCCCCGAGGCGTCCAGGGCCAGGCTCTTCAGCGGCCCGGGCAAGGAGGCCAGGCGGCGGCGTTCGATCCCGGTTTCGAGGTCCCACAAGCGCAGCGTGCCGTCGAGCGCGCCCGTCGCCAGCGTGCGGCCGTCGGGGGCGAAGCGGACGCAGGAGCCGTTGCCGGCCTGGCCTCCGAGAACCAGCACGTCCTCGCCGCTGCCGGTATCGAAGACGTGCCAGGTCGCGTCGCCGCGGGTCGTGACGCCCAGGCGCGCGTCGGGGGAGAGGTCCAGCGAGGCGACGCTCCCGTCGCGTTCCGGCAGAAAGAGCGACTCGCGGCCCAGCACGGCGTCCCAGAGCCGGGCGCTCACGTCGCTGGCCTCGCTGAGGATCGTGCGCCCGTCGGCGCCGAAGGCCAGCGCGTCGATGCCTCCGCCATGGCCTTCGAAGACGCGCAGGAGCTTCTTCTCGCGAAGGTCCCAGAGCTTGATTTTGGCGTCTTCGCCCGAGCTGGCCAGCCAGAGGCCGTCGGGCGAGAAGGCCACCGCGCGCGCGCCGCCGTCGTGGGCCTCGAACTTGAGCTTCTCCCGCATCTCGAGGAGGTCCCAGACGCGCACGGTCCCGTCGTTGCCCGCGCTGGCCAAGCGGCCGTCGCGCGCGTAGGCCAGCCCGTTCACTTTACCTTCATGGCCCTTCAAGTCCCCGAGGCGCTTGCCGGTATTCGTAGCGAAGAGGCGCAGGACCCCGTCGACGGCCGACACGATCAATTCCTTCCCGTCGGGACTCAACGCAACCTTCTGATAAACGCCGTCGCCTCCGCTGGGCCGCCCAAAGAGCGCGGGCACCCGCGCGTTCTCGAGCTTGGGCAGCGGGATCGCCGAGACGGAGCCGTGCGGGCCCAGCGGGCCGGGTTCGAGCGGCTTGGGCGCGGCTTCGCCGGCCCGCGCCAAGGCGCCGAAGAACAGGATCGCCGATCCGGCGAGATACAAGGTGCGCGGCATGGCTCTGTCTCTAAGACGCTCCAGGCAAGGCAGGGTGAGCCTACTACGCCGCACGCAATCGAAAAGGCGCGGATGGGCGCGCGAGTCCGAGCTTGACCTGGACGGTAAAAAGGCGCACTTTTATCAAAGCGTGGCAAAACAAACGTCCGTTCGCGGCGCGGGACAACCGCCGCCGTGGCCTCGAGCCACCCGGCAGGTCTTTCGGCGCCTGTTGGGCGAAGCGCCGATCGACCGGCGGCAACTCCAGGCGCGGACGGGGCTGGCCTGGGCGACCGTCTGCCAGGCCGTGGAGAGCCTGGAAGCGCTGGGCCTGATCCGCCCCGCCGGGCACGGGCCGTCCAAGGGCGGCCGCCCGCCGCTGGACTACGAACTGGACCCCGACCGGCGCACGCTGATCGGCCTCGACTACGAACTGTCCACGCTCACCCTGCGCGTCTCGAATCTGGCCGGCGAGAGCTATCACGAGGAGCGCGTCTCGGTGGAACACGGGCAGGACCTGCGGGCCGCCGGCGCGCAGATCCTGCAGTTGGTTCAGCGGTTGGGCAAGCGGAAGGAACTGCTGGAACGCTCGGAGCAGCCGCCCCGCGGCCCGCTGGCCTTCGGCCTGGGCGTCCCGGCCCTCGTCTTCATGCACGAGCAGGGCAAGCCGGTCGTCTACAGTTCGATCCAGTTCTTCGAGCAACAAGGCCTGCTGCAGAAGATCCATGACCTGCTGGGCCTGCCCGTCTACGCCGGCGGCAACATACACGCGCTGGCGCTGGCCGAAGGCTGGTTCGGCGCGGCGCGCGGGCGGAGTTCGTACGCCTACCTCTCGTTCCGCACCGGCGTGGGCATGGCGCTGGTCCTGAATGGGCGGGTCGTGACCGGCGCGCATCACCTGGCCGGGGAACTGGGCCAGTTTTCGATGGACCCCGTCGGACCGCGATCGCCGCACGGCAAGCCCGGCTGCCTGGGGCAGTACGCGGCGGGCGGCCCGATGCTCGAACGCGCCAGGAGCCTGGGCTGGTCGGCGCCGCACGGAGCGGCCACGCCGCTCGCCGCGTTTGTCGACGCCGCGCTGGCCGGCGCGGAGGTACCGAATCGGTTGCTGGGGGAGGCCGCGACGATGGCCGGGCGCGCCGCCGCGGAAGTCGCGCACCTGTTCGATCCCGAACGGCTCGTGATGGGCGGATCGCTCGCCGCCGCGCGCGCCTTGACGGAGAAACCCCTGCGCGAGGCCTTCGCGGCCTACGCCATGCCTCCGCACGCGGCCCAGGTGGAGCTGGTCTTCAGCGAGCTGGCCGACGGGGGCGCGCTGGGGGCGGCGGCGCTGGCGCTGGAAGGGTTGATGACCGGGTGAGGCGCAAGGAGGTGGGAGCCGCACGGTACCATATCGTCACGGCGCCGGCCCATCGCCCTCGTTGACCCGCCAGAACGACCGGCCGGTGTGGTTCCGATCGACGAAATAGTGGTGATTGCGCCGCTGGATCGCGTCGATCGCGGCCTTGGCGTCTTCGACCGTGCGGGATTCCGGATGGGACAGCAGCGCCTTGAGTGCCGGGAGGGCCTCGGGCCGCTGCGCGTAAGCCAGCAACCCGCACGCGCGGTATCTGACCTGCGCGGCCTTGTCGTTCAGCGCCGCCAGCCCCAGGCGGTAGGCGTCCTCGCAGACACGCGCAAAGCGGATCGCGTGAAAGACGAGCGCCACGCGCCCCTGCTGCTTCCTGAACGTGGGGTAAGCCTCCACCAGATACGGAACGACCTCCGCGCCCAACTCGCGGAGTTGTCCCCAGGCTTCGTCGGCCTGCGCCGTGACGGGGGTGTCCATCAAGCGGACCTGCGCGCGGATTTCGGCGAGCGTCATCTAGCAGCCCGTTGAAATAGGGGGCTGGCCGCGTTGCGAGGAGATTTTGAACTGGGCAAGGCTTGCGCAGTCGAGCCGTAGCGGGAAGCTACGGCGAGCGAAGCGTAACGCAGCCCAGTTCAAAATCTCCCGCAACCCTCCGGGCAGCCTCGCCTTGCGGCCTGGCTCTACGTTGCGCTTCGGTTGGCGTATCCGCCCGATACGCCGCCCCTGCGCGCGCCTTGATCCAGGCCCCAATCCAAGGCTGCGCGGCCGCCCCATATTTCAACGGGCTGCTAGCTGAATCTAAAGCGCGGATCGCGCAATGCAATTCTCGGGCTGCCACGGCGCCTCGCTCGTACCATCTTGATCCGGGACGAAGAATCGAAGATTCTACCCGGCATCCGGCGGAAGTTGCGCTTTGTTCCTTTTGATCCGCAAGCCATGCCGGCCTTATCAGAGGGGAGTGGAGCATGATCAGGAAATGGGTTTGGTCGCATCTGCTGACTACCGCGCTGGCTCTGGCGGCCGGCTTCGCGGCCGGAAGGTGCCATTCGCAAGCGCCCGCGCCGGAAGAGTCCGCTGCGCCGGTCAGCCCGGAGCTGCTCGATGTGGAGCGGGTCGAGCCTTACCGCGAACTGGCCCGCAAGCTGGACGCCCTACTTGCGAACCGGAATCGGAACGCGGAGCCGCAGCCGGTCGAGGCGGGCGGCGATTCCAGGCCGGACTGGAAGACGGCCGGCAACCAGTTGAGCAACGTATGCGGGTCAATCCGGGATGGAAACATGCGCGGCGCCAGCAGCCAGGTTCGCGGCTACCTGGGCCGCACGGACCAGCCTGCCGAACAGGAGTTCTGGGAAGAAGTTCGCGGCCAGTTGAGCGCATTCGAGGCGTTGCGTGAAGCCGCGCTGCGCGAACGCGTATCCAAAGCGCTGGAAGAGGCCCGCGCCGCTTGTCTGAACGCAAAGCATGCCGACGACCTGATGCCCGCGCAGGAATCGCTGCGCAAGGCCTACGCGCTGCGCAACCTGGCCTGGGATGACAAGGTGCATGCGAATTGGGAGCGCCTTCAGAACGCGCAGAACTTCGTGGGCCAGATGCAGCGGTATCTGGCGGCGCGGGACGGAGGGTACGAAGCCGGCGCCGCGCAGCTCCTGAGTTCCATGCTGCAAGGTTCCTCTGGAGAGTTGCTTTCGTTCAAGGAATTGCATGGCCTTTCGCGCGCGGACGACGGCGAGGACTGGGTCAAACCGATGCTCGGCGAGGCGACTCCGGAAACCTTGAACGAGACCGTCAACGCCATCGTCGAGCAGATTGCCCTCAGGCCGGGCGGACGGTCGAATCAGGCCGGCAACCTGATCTATGCGCTCAATCAAATCTCGTCCGCGTACTCCATCATCAAGTCGGGGCGCCCGGGCGTCGGCATTGGCTTGCTGCAGAACGCCAACTACAACCGAGGCCTGTGGGTCGCGGAGACCGAGCGCCTGATACACTTGGTGGAACGCGAATGGATCCTTGCCGTAACCGGCATCGCCTCCGAGCAACTTTCGAACGCGGTCTTGCCCGTCTTCGCGCTGGAAAAGCTGGCGAACGAGGCCGCCGAGAAGCGTGAATGGGATCGCGCGCTTAAGCTATTGACCGCCTTGGCCGATCTGCGCCCGAGCCAGTCGGAGCAAGCCACGGACCGCCTTCAGGCCTGCCGCGCTTATCTGGCCGGGCTGCGATTCGAGAAGGCCGGAGAACTGGAAGAAGCGGCCCGGTCCTTCCGCGACGTGCTGCGCTTCAGCGGGCCTTATCAGCCCCATGACGACGCCGCCGCGGCGCTCAAACGTTTGGCCGCGGCCGCCCGGCCGCCGGAAAAGCGTTGATACCTCGACTTCACTTGCGCGGCCTGAACGGGCTCGGCGGCAGACCGGGCGAAAGCGGCATCGCGGGCCTCCTCTCGGATGCGCCCGCAACGGCTTATGCGGGAATCGATCATAGCCTTCGACGTTTCGACAAAAGCTTCAGAGCTTCCATGTCTCCTGCGATGAGAGCCTCTTTCTTCGCGTGGCTCCACCGCTTCAGTTGGCGTTCTCGTTTCAAGGCGGAGGATCGATCCTCATGGCGCTCCCTATAGAGGATTCCTCGAAAACCGAATACCCGCGTTGTTCGCGTGCCTTCCTTTCCCAACCGATGCTCGGATTCGCGCCGGGGCAGTTCGTTTGTCATCCCGACGTAAAACCGGCCATCTTGCAGCTCCGCGATGTACACCCAATGATCACTCACCATAGCCCTTCGACTCGGTCACTTCGTTCCCTCGCTCAGGGCACTCGACTCGCCCGCCTTCATCGCGGCTTGCCACGAGTGAGCCCGCCGAATGCGGGCGAGTCGAGTGGCTCCCCGGGAAGGATTCGAACCTTCAACCCTGCGGTTAACAGCCGCATGCTCTACCATTGAGCTACCGGGGAAGCGGCAGCGGGCGGCCGTGCGGCCGCCGCGAGGCGAAGGGCACGTTTAACGCACGGACCGGGGAAGTCAAGAGAAGGGCGGGGCACGAAACGCGGGGATCCAACGGAATACCAGGAAACCGGAGATCGCTGGCAGACCGCTGCATCGAAGCGAAAGGTTCACGTCCCCGCACGGGGCGGCCGCGCCGACCCGTGGCGCCGCAAGCGACACAGGTTGCGGCCATTGAAACGAGAATCGGAACAAGGATATCGAAAGCGCGCGCAAGCCAAGGCCGGCGGGACGCCGGCGCTACGCGGTCGTCTTCTTTTCCTGCCGCTCGCGGAAGGCCTTGGCGCGCTCCTGCCGCGGGGCGCGCTTCGCTTCGTTCCAGGGGAACTTGCGCGGCGTCTGGCGCGGCTTGGCGTCGAGGCCGAAGCCCAGGATCAACGCGCGGCGCGGCGTCTGCGTCGTGTTCGGGCCGGCGTAGTGCATGGTCCCGTTGAGATGGAAGGTCGCGCCGCCGGCGGGGATCGGACAGGCCACGGCGTGCTTCGTGAAGCGCTCGTGATCGAGCATCTCCAGTCCGTGCACGCGCGTGTCGCCGCCGATGCAGCGGTGCGCCTGGACCTCCAGCTTGTGGCTGCCGGGGACGAACCAGAGGCAGCCGTTCTCGACGCTCGCCTCCTGCAGCGGAATCCAGACGCTCAGCGAGCAATACTCCAGATCGGACCCCCAATACGCCTCGTCCTGGTGCCAGGGCGTCGGCGCGCCGTACCCCGCGGGCTTGAGGATCGCGTGGCTCCCGCGGTCCTTGCAGTCCTCGCCGAGCAGTTGCTTCGAGATCGCGCGCGCGTTGACGCGGGCCATCACCTCGCCCAGTTCGGGCGCGTACTTGAGCGGGTTGAGGATCTGCGGGAGCGCGGCGGGCTTGCCGTCCTCGTCGCTGCCTCCCAGGTCGAACTGGTTGCCTTCCTCGCGGCCGCAGCGTTCGGCGAAGATCCGGTCGTAGGCGGCCTGGAGCCGCTCGACTTCGTCCCCCGTCGTAATCCGGTCCACCGCCAGGAACCCGTGCTCGTGAAAGAACTTCACCTGTGCAGGCGTGACCGTTACGGTGGGCTGGACTTCGGTCAACGCGCTCATTGCGAGGCTCCAGGGGCTTGACTCGACCGTCCGGCGCAGGCTCGGTCTTGAGCAAACTACCCCGTGATACCGCCCGCGCGTGTACGAGCCGCCGTCATAGTTTCGTATACATCCAGCCGGAGGATGGTGGACGGACGGGGAATGCGGAGTTCGAAATGCGAAATGCGGAATGAAGGCAAGCGGCATTCGCTTACCCCCATTCCGCATTCCGAATTCAACATTCCCAACTTCAGATGCAGCCGGCGAACTCGCGCCCGCGGATCAGGACGTAATCGTGTGGTTTGGACGGATCGCGGGGCTTGAAGGCCGCGCTGGCGTAGTGCGTGACCAGGCCGCGGCGGCGGAAGGCGCTCTTGTTCGGCCCCGACATGTGCAGCAGCCGGTTGTGGAAGACGACCGCCGCGCCGGCCGGCAGCGTGACGGGGATCCCTTCGTCGCGGCGCACGCCTTCGGCTTCCAGGAACCCGTTGTTGATGTGCTCGACGTCCGCCGGCTTGCGATGCGGCACGATCGCGCGCTGGTGGGAACCCGGCACGATCCAGAGACAGCCGTTCTCGACCGTGGCCTCGTCCAGCGCCACCCACACCGCCGCGCCTTCGGACGGCTCGTAGTTGAAATAGTAGCCGTCCTGATGGTAGGGCTGCCACTGCCCATGGCCGGGCGGCTTCATCACGATCTGCTGGGCGATCGCCTTCAGGTCGCCGCCCAGGAGTTGCTCGACCGCTTCCAGTTCGGGCATGCGCTGCAGGAGTTCGCGGAAGTAGCGGTCCTTCTTCCACGGATGATGCAGCTTAAAGACGCCCAACTCGCGGTCGGCGTCGCTCAGCTTCACCACGCCGTCGACGATCTGCTTGTCCCAACAGACGATCCCGTTGTCCTGGCCGTAGGGGCACTCGGCCACCACCCGGGAGATGTTGCCGAAGAGTTCGGCTCGGAGCGCGGCGTCGACGAGGTCCGGCAGGATCAGGTAGCCATGCTCGCGGTAGTGGGCGATCTGAGCTTCGTTGAGGCGCATGGAGTGCTCTCCTGTTGGGTATTCCGTGCCTGATTCAAAAACATACTCCATCCATAACCTTCTTGTTATCATTTAGTTGTGTACTGGCTTGACATAGAGTTAGCTATTCTTGCTATAATCCGACCATGGCGGCTACCGGGACGCTCTACGCCTTTCACACCACGCCTCCGCCGGAACTGGCGGCGCGGTTGGCGGTTTACTCGGTAGGTCATTTCCGACTTCCGCCCGGGCATTACGGGAACCGGCCGCGCGGCTGGCATCTCGAACACCTGCACTACACGCTGCGCGGTTCGGCCGAGGCCGTCATCGCAGGCCGCGAATTCCGCTCGGGCCCGGGCTCGCTATGGTTCACGCCCAAGGACCGGCCTTACCGCTTTGGCGTCCCGGCCGGCGCCGAGCCTTGGGAGGGGCTCTGGATCGAGTTCGACGGCGCTTGGGTTCGCGAACTGTGGGAGGCGTTCGGTCTGGCGGCGGCGCTCCATATCCCCGGCTGCTTCGCGGCGCGCCCGGCGATCGAGGAACTCCACGCGCGGCTGCGCGCGGGGCCGGAGCCCGAACCGTACGAAGCTTCGGCCAAACTCTTCGAACTCTTCGCGCTGGCGCGGCGCGCGGCGCGGGAGGCCGCGCCGCGCCGGGAGGCCGCCGCCGAGGCCCTGGAGCGCGCGCAGGCCCTCGCCCGCCAGCGGCTGGCCGAACCGCTGGCGCTGAAGGACCTCGCGCGCGCGGCGCGGCTGAGCCCGCACCACTTCGCGCGGCTCTTCAAGGCGCGCACGGGCTTCGCGCCGCTCGCGTACGTTCGCGCGCTGCGCATGGGCCGCGCGCAGGACCTGCTCCGGCAGGGCGGGTTGAACGTCTCGGAAGTCGGGCAGGCGGTGGGTTACCCGGTGGTGCAGCAGTTTTCGCGGGTCTTCAAGCAGGCGACGGGGATGAGCCCGCGCCGTTTCGTGCGCTCCCTGCCTCGGAAGGCGTGAATGCAAAGGGAAGACGGCGACATTCAACGACGGATCAGGGTGGAGTATCCGAATGGCCTGGCCGGTTACGGTTCGCCGGCCGCGCGAACCGGGGGATGCTCGAGGACGGCGTCGATAAAGAGCTGCTGGCGGGTGCGGGCGGCGCGTTCGTTCTCGCTCGGCGCGCGCCCGGCTTCTTCTTCGCGCTGGACATGCCAGACGAGCCCCTCCAGGCCGGCGAAGTAGCAGAGCGCGATCTCTTCGAAGTCGCTGGCGGCGATCTGCTCGGGAGACCAGCCGGCTTCCCGCGCGGCGCGGAGGTAAAGTTCGGCGATGCGCTTGCGGAAGGTGGCCGACCACTGCCGGCCGACCTCCTCGACCCGCTCGCGAATGCTCTGGCTCGGCGACTGCCGCAGGTGGGCGACGAGTCCGCAGAGCGTGAAGAGTTCCGCGCCCGGCCCGCCTTCCAGGCGCACGAATTCGGCCAGCAGCCGCCGCGCGCTGCCGCTGGACATCGCGAGCCGCTCCATCGTCTCTTCGAACTCGGAGAGCATCGACTGGAGCGCCTGCTGGAGGCAGTCCTCCTTCTCATGGAAGTACCAGTAGAACGCGCCCTTCGATTGCCCGGCGGCGCGGGAGACCTCCTCCACCGATACCGCTTCGTAGCCATGCTTGGCGAAGAGCTTGACCGCCGCGTGCAGCATGCGCTGGTGCTTGGCGGCGCGACGGGCCGGATCCGGCGGCCGTCCGCGGTTCTTGCCCTTATGATCCACGGCATTGAAAGGGGAGGATGGAGTCGGATGTTCCATACGCGTTCGCGTCAGCGACTCCATTTCCAAGGCCCGCCAAAACACCAATCTACCCCTGGCCATAGGGTATGTAAAAGATCCTTTATGGGCAAAATTGCGTATTCACAGCCCTTTTCCATACCAGAGGTTATAGGTGACGGTTGGGGATCGCATTTGGTATTCTGGTGGAGCAGGCATACCGAGGCATCGAACGTGAAGCTCCTGGTCATCTCCAACCGCCAACTGGTTCTCGCCGCCGCCGCGCGTCACGCCTCGGAACTGGGATTGGCCTTGCTGCAGTGCCAGGGTGTGCTCGCCATGCCCGCGCTCTTCGAACAAGCGCCCGAGGTGGTGCTGCTGGACGCGGAGTTCGAGTCCGACGCGATCTCGCTTTGCCGCATGACGCGGGAACTGGAGACCGAAACGCACGCGGTGCTGATCGCGCTGGCGGGGAGCGCGACGGGGGAGATCGAGGCGCTGCTCTCGGCGGGCGCCGACGACGTGATGGCCACGCCGGTCGAAGGCGCGCAACTGCTCGCGCACCTGCAAGTCGCGCTGCGGCGCGCGCGGGAACGCCTCGCGCGGCGGCGCGCGCGGAAGGCCCTCGTCGAAAGCGAGCGGCGGGCGCGGCGGCGGCTTGCCGAGCTGACCCATATCTACAAGACCGTCCCGGTGGGCCTGTGCCAGTTGGATGCCGAATTGAAGATCGTGCGGATCAACGGGCTGATGGCCGACCTGCTGGGCCGGCCGTCCGCGGAGAACATCGGCCGCCGCCTGGGCGAACTGGCGCCGGGATTGTCCGCACGCATCGACTCGGTCTGCCGGCAGGCGTTGGCCTCGGGCGAGCCGATTTTCGACGAGGAGATCCGCTGGCGCACCCCCGTTTCGGCCAAGACCGACCGCTACGCGCTGCTGAGCTGCTTCCCGGTCGCGCCCCGCGAAGGCCACGTCACGGGCGTCAGCGTCGTGGTCCACGAGATCACCGACCGCAAGCACGCCGAGCAGGCGCTCCACGAGTCCAAGGAACGCCTCCGCAGCATCCTCGAGAACAATCCTTGCTTCATCCTGATGTTCGATCGCGAGATGCGGATCCAGTACATCAACCGGCTCCAGCCGGAGTACACGATGGAGCAGGTCATCGGCCAGCCCGCGGCCGCGTTCCTGCGCTCGCCCTACCGCGAAGAGCAGGCGCGCATCTGCAAGCAGATCTTCGAGACCGGCGAGCCCGGCGAGATGCAGGCCCAGGACCGCGAAGGCCGGCACTATCTCAGCCGGCTCGTGCCGCTGAGCGCCAACGGGCAAGTCGTTTCGATTCTCTGCGTGGCTACCGACGTCACGCAATTGAAGGCGGTCGAAGCCGGCTGGAAGCTCAGCGAGGACCGCTTCCGCACCATCTGCGAGCAGTTCCCGGTGCTGATTGACAGCTTCGACGCCCAAGGCCGCTGCGTACTCTGGAGCCGCGAGTGCGAACGGCGGCTGGGGTACACCGAAGACGAAATCAGGCGCTGCGCCAAGCCCCTGGCGCTCTTTTATCCGGATCCCGCGATCCAGCGCGAGATCCTCGAGAACATCGAACAGGGCGACGGCGTCTTCCGCGAATACCACCCCCTCGCCAAGGACGGCTCCCCGCGCGTCCAACTCTGGGCCAACTTCCGCCTGGCCGACGGAACGGTCATCTCCGCCGGCATCGACATCACCGAGGCCCGGCAACTCGAAGAACGCCTGGCGATACGCGGGAGCTGACGCCTGCCCATCGTGCAAAGGGCTGCCGCGCTTCGGTAGCTCCTGAATTCCGCCTCAAAACGGTAACTTGTGCACCGATCGTCCATCCAAGTAGGCAACCGCCGCTTCCTTCTTGGAGGAACTCCATGCGCATCGTCGGGTTGAGTCTGCTGGCCGTCAGTCTCTTGGGTTGGACCTGCCACGCGGGGAACGCCGTCGATCCGGTCGTGAAGGGCGCCGACGGGAAGCGGGCCTTCGACGACCTGGCCCGCTATTACGCGGACAATAAGCAGGTTCCAGGCTTCGAGGCGGCGCTGAACGACCTGAAGGCGCCGGACGCCGCCAAGAGCAAGGCCGCGGGTACGTACCTCTTCGCCCTGCTCAAGCAGATGTTCGAGGACGAGAGCAACGGGCGCGCGCCGTGGAAGAAGACGCCCTTCTTCGGCTCCCGGCCCGTCTGCGACGCGCGGACGTTCCGCAAAACCGTGGCCTCGTCCCTGGGCAAGCATGCCACCGGCCCCAACGCGCTGCCGGCGCTGGAATGGCTGCTTATGTACGAGAAGGACGCCGGAAACCAGGCCGCGGCGATCGAAGCCCTGGGCCGGCAACGGGGGGCCGAATGCGCGGCGCTCTTCAAGAGCCTGCTCGCGCAGCCGCATCCCAATGCCAAGGTCGCGCAAGCGGTGGTCGATCTCGCGGCCGAACGCGGCATGAAGGAACTGGCGCCGGAGATTCAACGCCTCTGCGGGCATTACCGCGCCGCGGTGCGCGAAGCCGCGCTTAAGGCCGCGCCCAAGCTTGGCGGCGCCAAGCTCCCCGAATACCGCCCCGAAGCGGCGTTCACGCCCTGGCTGGAAGAGCAGCTCGCGAACGTTCGCAAGATGGTCCCCTGGGAGCTGCCGGCGAAGGCCACCTGGATGCACTTCACGCCCGCGGCCCAGCCGGACGCGGGGGGCTTAGGCGCGTTGGTGCTCGAGGATACCGCCGCCGCGTTCAAGGCGCTCGACTGGTGGGGACAACAGCGCGAGCTGGCGAAGAAGGACTACAAGGCCGAGCCCCGCGGGCTGGCCGCCGAAGCCCAGGCCCTCGCGGCGCTGCGCAAGGAGGCCAAGAATCCCCGCGATCTGGCGGTACGCCTCTCGCGCGGCGGCGCGGCCACGGCGCAGTTCGAACCGCCCTTCGCATCCCTGCCGGAGGTGCTCGTCGGCGCGTGGTGCTTCGAGAAGGGCGAGAAGGCCGCGGCCGCGGAACTGCTCTTCCCGCGCCTGGAGGCCATGGCCGACGACCGCTGGATGGCCTGGGTCGCGCGCGACCTGCTCGGGCATCCGCTGTACCAGCAGGCGCTCGTGGCGTTTTCCCACGGCCGCGACTACGACGCCGCGCTCAAGCTCTTCCTGCACTTGTCCGGGCCGCTCTTCGACGAGTACACCTACCAGGACGAGTCGCAGAAGCTCGCCGGCGAACTGGCCCAGCGCGGCGACGAGTTCAAGAGCTTCAAGCTCCCCACGCCGCAGGAATGGGAGGCCCAGAAGAAGAAGCTCGGCCGCGAGGAGCAGATCGCGTTCCTGGGCGAGCGCCTGCGCCTGCTGAACTGCATCCAGTTGAGCCAGCCCGGCAACGTCAACTACGCCGACGAGCAGTCCACGCGGCCCTTCGCCGAACGGTCCAGGATCCAGGGCGGCGGCGCGCACCTGGCGATCAATCCGTTCAACGAGCTGCGCGCGATGGCGCTTCAACCCAAGGACCTGCCCGCGCTCGTGCCGTTCCTCGCCGACGAGCGCTGTATGCCCACGTTCAGCTACTGGCGCGACTTCGACTACCGGCGCACGGTCCATCAGGTGAACTGGGTCGTCGCGAGCGTGCTCAACGAAGCCGCGAAGAAGGACCTGGCCCGGCTTGCCGATTACAACGGGGCCGACGAGGCCGGCCGCAAGGCGCACCTGGACGGGATTTTGGCTTGGTGCAGGGAGAACGCGGGCAAGACGCGGGACCAGTTGCCGGACGAATTGCCCAAGCAGCAGGCCGGCGGCCCGCGCATCGACGCGCCGTAGCGGCCCGTCGGCGGCGGGAAATTCCAAGAGCCCAGTCGGCGAATACCAAACATGCTTCAAACGGCAAAGCGCCCGGAGCGTTCGCCCCGGGCGCTTTGCCGTTTAAGGCGTCTGCGTGGCGGAGCACTAGTCAGTGCGCGAGCGTCTTGACCGCCTTGCGCTCGGCCGCGCTGGCTTCCACCCAGGCGCGATGGACCTTCGCCGGATCGCCATAGACGTTCCCCGCGCGATCCTTCCCGCGCGCCAGGTAAACCTGGTGCAGGTTGTTTCCGCCCGCGCCGGGCGTGAACTTCGACGAGGCCGGCGCGTAACGCATCGTGTAGCCGCAGCGCCGGATGGCGCTCGTGTTGTAGTTCGAGCCGTGAATCGTCTTGGCATGGTGGAACGAGCAGGTGTTCGGCTTCAGGAGGCAGTCGACGGCCTTGGACTCGTCGAAGCGCCCGCGCCTGATTTCGCGGTGGAAGACATGCTTCTCGGGAGCCTCGACGGGATCGTAGTCCGAGTACCCGTTGCCGTGCGTGCCGGGGATGACGCGCATGCAGCCGTTCTCGGAGGTCGAAGGATCCACCGCCAGCCAGACCGTAACGACCTCCATGGGGTCCAGGCGGTTGCCCCAGTAGGCGCTGTCCTCGTGCCACGGCACGCGCTTGCCCGTGCCGGCCGGCTTGCAGATGAAATGCGACGACCAGAGCATGATGTCCGGCCCCAGCAGCGGCTCGACCAGGTCCAGCACCTCGTCGGCCAGCAGCCACTCGAAGAGCGCGAGGTCCGAAAAGTGCGGCACGTCCATCGCTTCGGGCGTCTTGCCCTTGCCCGCCGTCGCCTGCCAGAGCGGCAACTGTTCCTCGAAGTGCCGCTTCAGCCGTTCGAACTTCTCCGGCGCGAAGACGGGCCGATCGTAGAGCAGGTAGCCCTGCTGCTTGAAGAACGCGGTCTGGTCGGGGCTCAGGCGAGCGGGCATGGCAGGCGTGCCTCCGGGCGTGTGGACTGGGACTGCACTCGACTCGGGTTGAATCTACTTCCACAAAAGGGACTTTTCTTGGCCTGGATTGAGCATATTATTGCATTTTAATGACTTCCGCGGCCCCCGAACGCCTGCGCATCGGGAAGTTCGTCCGACCCGAAGGCTTCTACCACGTCGCGCGGCACGTCCGCGCCGCCGGGCACCACACCACCGAACACACCCACGATTTCGACGAGGTCTTCTGGGTGGAGCGGGGCGGGGCGCTGCACCGGATCAACGGGCAGACCAAGGCGCTGCACGCCGGAGACTTGGTGCTGATGCGCGCGCCGGACACGCACGGCTTCCGCGTGGCGGGACAGGCCGGGACCGCGCCGGTCTTCTCGCTGGTCAACGTGGCCTTCCGCCGCGCGCACCTGGCCTATCTGAAGCGGCGCTACTTCGGCGGCGACGAGGCCGCGTTCCCCTGGCGCGGAGCCGAACTGCCGGCGCGGTATCGCCTGGGTCCCAACGCATTGCGCCGGCTGGCGGAACTCGCCGATGCTCTCGCGCGCGGCCCGCAGTCGCTGCTGAGATTGGAGAGCTTCCTGCTGGAGCTGCTGGAGCTGGCCACGGCGGCCGCCCCGGCATCCGCCCGGGACTTCGAGGACCTGCCGGAGTGGCTCCGCGCGGCGCAGGCGCGCTTCGCGGGCGCCGAGCGGCTCGCCGGGGGCGTGCGGGAATTCGTGAAGCTGACCGGGCGCGGGCCGGAGCACGTCAATCGCACCGTCCGGCGCTGCCTGGGGCAGACGACCACGGACTTCGTCAACGGCCTGCGCCTGGAGTACGCCGCGCGCGAGTTGTCCATGTCGGCGCGCCCGATCCTCGAACTCGCGCTCGACGCGGGCTTCGAGAACCTGAGCTACTTCTACCGGCTCTTCGTCCGCCGCTACGGGCAGACGCCGCGCCGCTACCGCCGCCACAGCCAGATGCTGGTGCGCTGAGTACAGCGCCGCAGAAGTAACTGGCCCAATGCGCCGGGCATTTTGCCCCGGGTCGAGGCGCGACGAGGGCGCATATCGGGACGAAGATCTGTGACCGAGGCGCAACGAAGAGCCGGGGCAAAAGGCTCCAGCAGTGGGTCAGGAACTTCTGCGGCGCTGTACTGAGTACCTACAGGTACCCGCGCGCGCCCAGCGCCTGGCGCGAGCGGATTGCGGCGCGATCCTGAGTGGGTTCAGCCCAGCTCGATCCGGCCCCCGCGTTCAAAGCGCACGGGCTTCGCGCCGGGCAGTTCCACGAGCGTGGGCAGGCCGTCGGGAACCCGCGCCTGAAGCTGGAGCTTCCCGTTTACCGCGGTCCACGCGACGCGAACCAGCCCCTTTGGCGTCGGCATCTCGCCCCTGGCATGCGCCAGCGAACCCGGCAGCGGGCGGATGCGCAGCTCGGCGAAACCCGGCCGCGCGGGCTGGATGCCGAGCACGCGGGTCAGGAAGTCGTACGAGATCCAACTGTTCCAGGCATGGCAGTCGCTGCGCCCCGCGCTGGAGGTTTCCCACAAGGTCGAGAGGCGTTTGGCGAGCATCTCGCGCCAGGGATCGAAGGTCGAGCCGTAGAACTCCCCGTACGCGCCGGCATGTTCGAGCGCGCGCGCAAGATCGTAGGTGTTGGAGGTGACGGTGCGCGCGAGCCTGGGGTCGCGCGTGAGGCGTTCGAGGATCCGCTTCGTCTGCTCCGGCGTGGCCGCGCCGCAGAGGATCGCCTGCGTCTGGGTGTGCTGCGTGGGCAGCGCGCCCGGCGCGCCGGGAGCCTCGAGGAACAGGCCTTCCTTCTCGCTCCAGGCCTTCTCGCGGACGGCCTCGCGCAGGCGCGCGGCGAGCTTCCGCCAGCGCTCGCCGTCCTCGGAGTACCCGGCTTCCGCGTGCAGGCGCGCGGCGGCGTCGAGGGCGCAGGCGAACATGCCGGTCATGTAGGTCGAGCCGCCGAGCCGGACCGCCTCTTTCATTTCGTCGCTGGCGCCGTTCACCGGCGACCAGAAGGGCAGCGCCCCCAGGAAGCCGTCTTCGCGCAGATGGCGGCGGAACCAGGTCAGCACGCCGTCGGCGTTGAAGAGGCTCTCGCTCACGAACGCGCGCTCGGATTCGCCCCACCAAGTCCAGTATTCGTCGAGCATGAAGATCCATTGCAGGGCGAAGTAGGGGATGCGCTGCCGCTTGCGCGAGGGCACGCGGCAGTGGATCAGGCCGTCGGGACGCATGGTGTCGCGGAAGAGCCGCAGCGCGCGCTTCGCGAACTCGCGCTCGCCGGCCATGGCGTAGCTTTGAATGACTTCCAGGCGCGTGTCGAAGAGATAATTAAGCTGCTCGTAGTACGGGCAGTCCTCGTAGGTTTCGTGGGAGCAGAGCTGGAGCGTGCGCCAGGCTTTCTCGAAGAGCGCGTTCAGGTCCGGCTCGGCGCACTCGAACGAAGCCTTCAGCTCCTGCGGGTAGCTCGTGTAGCGGTACTCGAAGTCGCGCAGGGTCACGGGCTCGGCGCCGGGCTCGACTTCCAGCCGCACGAACCAGAAGGTGCGCCAATGCAGCGGTTCGTAGACGAAGCGCCCGCCGGGGAGCGTGAGCGTGTCGCGGTAACCGTCGGCGATGCCTGAAGAGAGGTCGTCGCGAACGCCCTTCAGGTAGCGCCGGAAGCCCTTGGCATTGGGATCCCAGTTCCCGATGGCCTCGGCGTAGATGACGCGCACCGTCGCGCCGCGCCCGCCTTCGAAAGTGAGCACGGGGAAGCCGGTCGTGAGCACGCCCGCGTCGAGGACCAGTTCCTCCTTCGCGCCCGCCGGGACGGTCCAGCCGCGCGGCGAAGCGCCGAAGAGGTGTTCAGCGGGCTTGGCATCCCGGATCGTGCGCGTAAAGCGGCGCGGCTCCTCGACGAGCGCGGGGATCTCGCGCGGGAAGAGTTCCCACGGCCACGGCGCCTCGCCCCAGTTGCCCGCCGTGTCGGCGTCGGCGACAAGCAGCGCCGGCGCCCACTTCGAGTCGTCGAAGCCCGGCTGCTCCCAGCCTGCGGGATACTTCGTCCCGTCGAGAACCTCCCAATGCCCGAGGAACCCCAGCGAGTTGAAGATATAGGGCGTCGTGTCGGGCGTCAGCGCGCGATCGACCTCGACCTTCCACGCGCCGGGCGTCTCGAGCCCCGCGTCCTTCGGGCCTTCGAAGAGGAAGCCCGCGTAGCCGCTGTGGATCTCGCTGAGCGGGGCATTCAATCCAAACCAGTAGACCTCCGCGGCGATCGTGTTGCGGCCGGGCTTGAGGAGCGGCGCGAGGTCGTAGGTCTCGTAGAAGTAGTGCTCCAGTTCACCCTTCAGCGGCCCGCGCCCGGCGCGGACGCCGTTGACCCAGAAGCGGTAGCGGCTGTCGGCGGAGACATGGACGAGGAACTCTCGCGGGACGCTCGCCAATTCAAAGGCGTTGCGGAAGCGGCGCGCGGTGAGGCCCGGCCCGCCGCGCTCGGCGCTCCAGCAGAACTTCGCGCGCCAGCGGCCTTCGACGGGACGGTTGAGGACGAGCGGCATGGGCGGTCTCCGAAATTTACGGCAAATACACGCGGGCCATCAAGCAAGCAGGGGCGGTCGCCCGCCCCTGGCATTCCCTCAATCTACACCCGTGCCGCGGCTACGTGCGCAGGGATTTCCACGGCGCTTGCTTGGAGACGTCTTCCAGCTCGTAGCCGGCCTCGCCGGCGCACGGCCCCAGGATCGCGAGCACCTTCGCGTCCGCCTTGAAGACGTTGAACGAGGCGTGGACCTGGTTGGCGTGGATGTAGACCGAATCGCCGGCCTTCAAGACGCGCTTCTCCGGCCCGAGCCACTGTTCGACCTGACCCGCGACGACGTAAATCACTTCTTCCTGCCGCGGATGCCGGTGAAAGTCGTGGCCTCCGCCCGGCGCGAGCGTGACTTCGATCACGGTCAACTGCTTCGCGCCGGTGGTGGCGGGGCGGCTGAGCCACGCGAGCTGGCCCCAATCCGGCGTCTCGCGGTCGGCTTCGGCGGCGGGCAGGAAGCGTCCGTACCGATTCGAAGGCATGGCGGGCTCCTTGGGATGGGGCTGAACGCGGGCATCATGGCGCGGGGATGCGGGAGATGCAAGGGAAGCGGGAGGACAGGCGAGTATGGGCTGAACACAAAGCCGAGGTCAATGGAAGTCAGCGCGCCACGTGCTGAGGCGCGCAAGGTGGTCTCGATTCGGGGGCGGCTCAGCACGGGGCGGTTTCGCTGACCCGTGGCACATCGGGGTAAGCAGTGGTAAGCTCTGCCGGCACCCACAGCCTCGGAGCCGACGACTCGCTTGCCAGCCCGCGCCCCTTCGACAGCCGCCGCCGCGACCTTCACGCCCGACCGGGTGCTCGTGAAGGAGGTCAACTGGCTGGGCGACATCGTGATGAGCCTGCCGGCGCTGCGGGCGGTCCGCGCGGCGTATCCGAAGGCGAAGCTGAGCGTGCTGATCAAGCGGGAACTGGCCGGCTTCTTCGACGGCGCGGCGTGGATCGACGAGGTGCTCCCGTACAAGGTCGGAAAAAGGCTTGCAAGGCATCGGCGACCGGCGGCGGATCGTGAAGGACCTGCGCGCGAAGCGCTTCGACTTGGCGGTGCTCTTTCCCAACAGCTTCGAGTCCGCATTCTGGCCGACGCTGGCCGGCGTGCCGCGCCGCGCGGGTTTTGCCCGCGACGCGCGCGGGATGCTGCTTACCGACAAGACCCGCCCGACCGCGGAGATCCTCGAGACCCACCAGGTTCACTACTACCTGTACATGCTCAAGGAGACGCTGGGCTTGGCCGGCGATCCGGGCGCGTTCGCGGTGGACGTCTCGAAGAATCACGCGGAGCAGATGCGCGCGTGGCTTGCCGAGCGGCGCGCGCGGCCGCAAGGCAAGCTGATCGCGCTGGCCGTCGCCGCGGCGTACGGCCCGGCGAAGGAGTGGCCGACCGAGCGCTACGCGCGCCTGATCGACCTGCTGGCCGAGAAGCACGGCGCCGAATGCGTGCTGGTGGGCTCGCCGGGGGAGCGCGGCAAGAGCGAGCAGGCGGCGCGGGCGAGCAAGGCCGGCGCGCTGGTCGCCGCGGGCGAGACCGGCGTCGGCGAGGCGCTGGCGCTGTTGTCGGTCTGCGACGCCTTCGCGGGGAACGATTCCGGATCGATGCACGTGGCCGGCGCGCTGGGGCTGCCGACGGTCGGCATCTACGGCTCGACGCGCGCCGATCGCACGGGACCGCTCGGCCCGCGCACGGAGGTCCTCTACCATCCCATCGAGTGCAGCCCGTGCCTCAAGCGCACCTGCAAGTTCGGGCATTACGAATGCCTGAAGCGGATCGCGCCAGAGGAAGTCGCGGGCGCGCTGGAGAGGCTGGGGGTGTGGGATTAAAGCAGAAACACGTAACGTGAAACGTGAAAGGGAACTTTGCCGTTCTCGAATGCCTTCAAACTTCCAAGCTGGTTCTGTTCACGTTTTACGTTTCATTCTTCCCCGCGGACCTTCAGGTTCTGGAACTTGGTGGCGAGCGCGTCGCGGCGGACGGTGAGTTGGTTGACGAGCTTCTCGTAGAACTTCGCGTCCTCGCCGTAGCGCATGCCGGCATCGACGAAGGCCATGGTCAGCGCCTTGCGTTCGGAGACGGACAGGGCGCCGTCGCCGTCGAGGTCAAAGTCCTTGATGCGATAGTCGGAGGCCATCACGAAGTTGAGGCCTTTCTTGACGGCCTCTGCCAGCGTTTCCGGGACGTCGCTGTCGACTTCCAGCTCGGCCAAGCTGACCTTGCCGTCGCGGTTGCGGTCCAAGGACTGAAGGATGCGGCCGGTGCTGCGCTGGAGCGCCGCGGCGAACTGGTACTCCTCGGCGCTTAGGATGTTGTCGCCGTTGGAATCCAGGGCGGGGAGCTCCGCGGCGAGCTTCCTGCACTGCTCCTGCCGGCGCCGGCAGGTGGCGGCGATGGCCTGGTACAACTGGATTTCGGGCACCAGGATCGAGACGCGAACGCGGACGACGTCTTCCTCGCTGAGGCTGTTCAGGGTGGTGCCGGACGGCGCGTAGCCGTGGGTCTGGGCGTAGAGGCGCAGCCGGCGCTCGTAGTCGCGGCGCTCGAGTTCGTGCTTTCGAATCTCCTCGACGATCTTGGCGCTCTCCTTCTTGAATTCCTCGGAGGCGAGCTTCTCTTTCTCCGCCATGAACTTCTCGCCGAACGCGACAATCTCCTCGTCCTTGATCGTCGCGGCGGAGCTGATGACCTCGCGCGGCGGCACGGCGACTTCGTCGGAGGCGGCCCTGGCCGAGCCGTGTACGGCAAGGCCGGCCAGTACGGTCCAGACGGCCAGCGTGCCAAGCAACCAGTGCGCGCGCATGGGAAAGGCCTCGTGCGACTCGGGCGAAGGATCGATTGCAGCCACGGCGTGAGTTTCTCCGTTGTCTCAAGTCCTGTCAAGGCGGAGGGCCTGCGGCCCCGCACGTTACGAATGCGCCTGTGCGCCCTGGACCAGTTCGTAGAGCACGCCGCCGGTGGACTTCGGGTCCAGGAAGGCCACGCGCGCGCCGCCCAGCCCCGCCTGCGGGTATCCGGGCAGCGGCGTCACGCCGGCCTGCTCCAGGCGGCCAAGATCGCCCTCGAGATCCGCGCTGGCGAGGGCGACATGGTGAAGCCCCGGCCCGCGCTTGGCGAGGAACTTCGCGATGGGCCCTTCGCCCGCGGGGTGCGGCTCCAGCAGTTCGATGCGCAACTCGCCCTTGCGGGCCAGGATCGCGCGGACCTTCTGCGCGGCGACGACCTCCGGCGCGCCCAATTCGAACCCCAGCGCGCGGTACAGCGGGCCGGCGGCGTCGAGACTCTCGACGGCTACGGCCAGATGAGCGAGGGGCAGCGCGTCCAGCGGCGGCATCTGGGTTTCAGCTCCGGGGCCGGTACTCGCCGTAGGCCTGGCGCAGCACGCCGCAGATCTCGCCGACCGTGCAGCGCGCGCGCGCCGAGGCCAGGATCGCCGGCATGCGGTTGACGTTGGCGCGGGCCGCTTCATTCAATTCGGCGAGGGCGGCTTCGGCGGCCTTGGGGCCGCGCTTCCGGCGCAGCGCCGCGACGCGCTCACGCGCCTCCGACTCCAGCGCCGGATCGAGGCTCTGGATGCTGCGGGCCGCGCCCGCGCCGTCCACCGACTGGGTGAAGCAGTTGACGCCCACGACGCGGCGCGTGCCGTCCTCGACATCCTTCTGGTAGCGGTAGGCGGCCTCGGCGATGCGGCGCTGGTAGAAGCCCTGCTCGACGGCCTCCACGGCCCCGCCCAGGCGGTCCACCTCGTCCAGCAGCGCGCGGGCGTCGGCCTCGAGCCGGCCGGTCAGCGCCTCGACGGCGTAGCTCCCGCCGAGCGGGTCGGCCGTGTTCGCGACGCCGGTCTCGAGCGCCAGGATCTGCTGGGTCGCCAGCGCTAGGCGCGCGGAGACCTCGCCGGGCAGCCCCAGGGCCTCGTCGAAGGCGTTGGTATGGAGCGACTGGCAGCCGCCGAGGACCGCGGCCAGGGCCTGGATCGCGACGCGGACGAGGTTGTTCTCGGCCTGCTGGCTGGTCAGCAGCGAGCCGGCGGTCTGGACGTGGAAGCGCAGTTGGAGCGCCTTGGGGTTGGCGATGCCGAAGCGTTCGGCCAGCAGCTTCGCCCAGAGCCGGCGCGCGGCGCGGAACTTGGCGACCTCTTCGAGCAGTTCGCTCGTGGAGGCGAAGAAGAAGCTGAGCTGCTCGCCGAGGCGTTCCGGGTCGATCCCGCGCGCCCGCGCGGCTTGAAGGTAGGCCAGCCCGTTGGCGAGGGTGAAGGCGACCTCCTGCGGCGCGGTGCAGCCGGCTTCGCGCAGATGGTAGCCGCTGATCGAGATCGGGTAGAAGTTCAGCAGCGTCTGCGTGCAGTGCTCCAGCACGTCCACGGTCAGGTCCATGCTGGGCCCGGGCGGGAAGACGAAGTTGTTGCGCGCGGCGTACTCCTTGAGGATGTCGTTCTGCACGGTCCCGCGGAGCCTGGCCGCCGGAACGCCGCGCTCTTCGGCGGCGACCTGGTAGAAGGCCAGCAGCACCGCCGCGGGCGCGTTGATGGTCATCGAGGTCGAGATCGCGCCGAAGTCGATGCCCTCGAAGAGCCGCAGCATTTCCTCGACGCTGGCCAGCGAGACGCCGACGCGCCCGACCTCGCCCGCCGCGCGCGCGTGGTCGGGGTCCAGGCCGAGCTGCGTGGGGAGGTCGAAGGCGACCGAGAGGCCCGTCTGGCCGGCCGCGAGGAGCTTGCGGAAACGCGCGTTGGTCTCGGCGGCGCTCCCGAAACCCGCGTACTGCCGGAAGGTCCAGAGCCGCTGCCGGTACATGCCCGGATGGAGGCCTCGCGTGAAGGGCGGCGCGCCGGGGATGGCTTCGGCGCGCAGGGCTTCCGGATCGACGTCGGCGGGGGTGTAGAGCGGTTCGAGAGGGGACTCGGAGAGGGTCCGCGGCGGGAGCGGCCCGATCTCGGGGCGATACCCCGCGCCCGCGCCGTGGTGGGCGTCCTTCCAGCGGCGGAGGTCTTCGGCGAGCTGCTTGGCGGCGTCCTGGTCCATATGCGCACTCGTGCCCAAGGCAAGCGTAGTGCCAGAGCCCCCGGGTTGCCAGCGTGGGCGCGCTGGGTCTAATAAAGGAAGGGGCGCAGGCCCGGACCTATGTCTACGAAAGTGTAAAAAAGATGCACCGTGGTGCAGGGCGCCGGGGCCGGACTCCGTACTCCGAAAAAAGGAAGGCCTTTGCTTGCCGCGATGGAGTTTTCCCGAGCCCTGAGGCCTGCACTCGGCCCTTTCCCATCCGTCTACGAGACCTTAAAAAACATGCACATATGTGCTTTTCATAACAACTACCAGTATAGCTCTTGTGAGATCAACGTCAATAATTCGGCATACCGTAGACTGACCTTCAGGTGGTCAGCGGTTGCAGGGCACGAATCGAATACCATCCGTCGGATTGCTTGTAGCCTTTGCGGCATCTAGCAGAATCCATGCCACTGGGCTATGTTCACGAATTTATTTATACATTATTTTACGTATACACCGTTCGCAAGGCTATTCGCGATTGCCTGCCTCGCCCGGCCGGATACCTTCGCAGGCATGTGGACCGAAAGCGACGACCGGTACTGGATCGAGGCCGAGGCGCGGATCGAGGCCCGCCTTGTTGACCTCGAGGGGCGCGGGTTCGTGCTGGAGTCTTCGAGCTTCAAGCAAGGCTGGACGGACGATCTGCGGATCCGCGTCCGTCCGGCTCTGGCGGAGGGCTTGGAGCGCGCCCGCGCGGCGCTCCCGGCCGGGCATAACTTCAAGCTTGTCTCCGGGTGGCGCTCGTGGGCGGTGCAGCAGAAGTGCGCCGAGCAGGCGCTGGCGAAGCTCCGCGCGGCGCATCCGGAGTGGCCGGAGGAACGGCTTTTTGAGCGCCGGCGCGAGATGGCGCCGCTGGCGCGGATCGTGCCGGGCTTCGACAGCCATCGCTACGGCGGCGAGGTGGACCTGACGGTCGTGGACGCCACGGGCCAGGCGCTCGACATGGGCGTCCCGTTCAGCTACGTCACCGGCCCGGAAGCGGCGCTGCTCTGGTACGAACTGAAGCCGGAGCTGTTGCCCGCCGAAGTCCCGTTCCGCGACCACCGGCGCATGCTGATGCGGGCGATGAGCGCGGGGCATTTCGAGCCGTACCTGGCGGAGTGGTGGCATTGGGGGATGCGGCGGGATTGCGGGGCGGGGTGAGAGGGGGCGTCCGCAACTATGGCACGGGGAAAACCCACCGTATATTTGGACACGAACATCCTGTCCGTCCTTTACTATCGGGGCAAGGATTTGCGCGTCAGCTACCAGGCACAGTCCACCAAAGAATGGTGGGAGCGTGAACGCGGCCTCTTCCAACTCTACACGTCCGTCATAGCCGAAGATGAACTTGCCCAGGGCAAGTACCCCAATCAGAAGAAAGCCCTGGCTCAGGCGCAGCGCCTGGGATACCTGCAGGTAAACGCTACCGTTCGGCGCTACCACCAACTATACTTGATTGAAGGGCTGGTTCCGGAGTCTAAGCCTGAGGATGCCATTCACTTGGCCCTGGCAGTCGTTCACAACATGGACTATCTGCTGACTTGGAACCACGCTCATCTGGCGAACGTACAGGTCCAGGAACGACTGAGGCTACTGAACGTACGGGAAGGCTATCGCGCGCCCTTCCTGGTTTCGCCGGACACCATTCCGCGCGCGATGTATGGGAAGGATGTAAGGAGAGGTTGAATGAAAACGAAAAAGGCACTTTCGCCGCCCGATGGCGCCGAAGTCGAGCGCATCCGGAAGGTACGCCGCCGACTCGAGCGCAAATTCAAGACCCTTGACGCGCTGTGGGACCACTGGGTGGAACTGGAGCGGAAGCACTGCGCCAAGCAGAACAAGCGCCAGAAAGCCTCCGCCTCCGAAGGACGAAAGTGCGCCTCCTGATGGGCGCGCGAAACAGCTACGTCACCGGCCCGGAAGCGGCACTGCTCTGGTGCGAACTGGCCCGCGTTGAGTTCCGCCGAAGTTGTGTTCCGCGGCCACATTTAATTACATACAAATATATATGGACTCTTAGAAGTTTTTGTATTTCTGGTTTTGCTACCGGCGTATCTTGCGCTATATGAATCTAGGCTTTGCTGATAAGTTTTCATAAATGGGGGGTATCAAGTGAGTAACTCGGGAGACGCAGAAACTACTCCTAAGTGGATAGCTAAACTTCTGCGCTTTACTGCTTTCTTGTCTGACTCAATAGAGCCTCCATCTCTCCAATCTTGGTGGTCGAAGGTATCTAACCTTCCGAAAAGTGATCAACTTGTTCGGCAGCAAGGGCAGTTTCATGAGATTGGTCAAATAGGCGAAGAAACGCTGGCACTTCAGTGGCAAGCAGGTAGGGTCGATTGGCTGCTAATTAATTCGAATGAAAGCCAAAGTGGTGAGGTGACCGCATGGAAAGACTCCATCGAGAAATTCTCCTCTATAGCTGATCAATATTTAAAACTTGCGGAATGCCCTTCATCAATAAGAATTGCAGTCGGATGCGTTGTGGAAGTCCCCGTATCAAATCGAAAAGCTGGTTATGAAATTATTAAAGAGTTGGTTAAGGGATACGTGAAACTTGATGTCGAAGGATCTAGCGATTTTATCTATCAGATCAATCGTAAGAGAAAAAGCCAGGTAAAGGACGGATTGGGTATAAATCGTGTAGCTAAATGGCTTGTTCCAGTTGAAATCCCCATGAGCGTACAGTTGCCCATCTTACCCTTTGGGAATATCAAATCTTTATCTGCTACCGAAGGCAAGCCAAGGTTTGCGGCACGGCAGGAATTTGATATTAATACAGCGCAGGAAAATACCGAGTTACTTAATCCAGAACTTCAGAAGAATCTTGTTAAGGAACTTCTTGGGTTCGTGGAAGAAATGATATTACATGGAGATATTGTATAAATTTCTTTTTTTGACTAGGGATTCATTCACATGAGTGCCATGCTCAGGCTATTAAATACAACCAATAAAGGAACGTGGTTGGAAATTTCCGTAAAAGGATTTCCGGATTGGTGCGGTGAAAATGAAGTACCAGCGAAACTCTTGGGAGATTGGTGTGATAATGAACTGTCTCTCTGGAATATACCTGATAAAAAGGTCCTATATCAGATTCTTATTGCACTACTCATGCCGAGGCAAGAATGGAAGCATGTGTCCTATATAGTGTTTGACGATTCTTCATTCCGAGAGGCCGAGCTTCGCCCCGAAAAGAGACCGGGTACGACTAAGGTAAAAGTCCTCGATAGCAATTTCCACTTTGAAGTACATAAAGTTTCTTCGGGGAAACTTGCTCGATTTCTACGAATTTTGCTTGCTCAATTTAAGGATGAAAAGGCGAAAATCGAGAAAATTACTCGTGACGATTTATTGGGACATTTAAGGGAGAGTCTTCACCAATCATATACGGCTGAAACGAGTATGAAACCCCTAGTTGAGCCCATGGAATCAGAAGGGACAATGACACAGCCTTCTTCAATGCCTCAAAGACCAACTATAGCGAGTGGTGCTACAACCGGAGGTGACCTTGAAAAAAGTGACCCTGTCTCAGAAACCTCGACAGAATTACCTCAATCTTAACCTGGTTGGCACCCATAACGCCGTTATGGGTGCGCCAAAGGCGATGACAACCACATGAAGAAGATGGGTCCGCCATCAAGGCCTAAGTTTCGAGCATGAGCCTGAATTCCAAACGCGGCGGAGCCTCAAAGAATCCTCTGCGCTTCTTCCTCAACAGCCTAAAGCGTCCCCCTTTCCGATTGGACAGGGGCTAAGGGACTGGCACCTTGGTTTAAGGGGCCGGTCGCAGGCCTCCGGTACAGGGGGACGCACGATGGCGCAGCAGATCCAGGACGATGCGGTTCAAGGGATAACGTCCGTTCTTTTGCGCACTTTTGAAAAATGGGATAGAGGGCTCTCGGTCACTACCTGAGGAGGACCGGGAATGGACGTTAACGCAAGGCGTGAGAATGAGTTGAAGAAGGTCATTCAGATCGACGAGGGGCGCATCCAGGCGCACTTGGACGAGAAGGTCCGGCAGAGTGTCGAGGAGACGCTCAACGCGCTCCTGGACGCCGAGGCCGACGAACTCTGCCAAGCCAGGCGCTACGAACGCACGGCCGCTCGGCGTGACACGCGCGCGGGACATTACACGCGTTCGCTGCATACCAAGGCCGGTGAAGTCGAACTGAAGATGCCGAAGCTGCGCACGCTCCCGTTCGAGACGGCCATCGTCGAACGATACCGACGCCGCGAGGCGTCCGTCGAGGAAGCACTGATCGAGATGTACCTGGCCGGCGTCTCGGCGCGCCGCGTGGAGGACATCACCCAGGCGCTGTGGGGTTCGCGCGTTTCGTCGAGCACGCTCAGCGAACTGAACCAGAAGGTGTACGACAAGATCGATGCGTGGCGCAACGCGCCGATCGAAGGCGAGCATCCGTACGTGTACCTCGACGGGCTGTACTTGAAGCGCAGTTGGGGCGGCGAAGTCCGCAACGTAGCGGTGCTGGTGGCGGTGGGCGTGGACCGGGACCCGGGTGGCACCCATAACGCCGTTATGGGTGCGCCGAAGGCGATGGCAACCTCATGAAGAAGTTTGGTCTGTTATCCAGACCAGAGTCTTGCCCAAGTGCCTGAATCCCTCAAGCGGCTACGCCGCTTGATGTGCGGAAAGGCTCTGCCTTTCCGCGGAGCAATCCACTGCTGATCAGGAGCCGAGGCTGTGCCTCGGTGTCTTCATGGTGTGCTACGAGACATAGCCTCGATGCCAAATGGAGCATAAGGGTTTCGCGGAAAGGCAAGCCTTTCCGCATATCGGGCGGCGGAGCCGCTTGCGCTTCGCGCGGGAAGTTGGCGGGCGCCATCTCGAGCGCCCCTTTTCTTATTGGTCCCCCCGTCTGCACTGGCGTACTTGCGCAGGCGGCTTCAAGATTGAACCTTCGACCGGCAACCCCAACTCATACGGAGCCACGCCATGACCACGCAAGTCATCATCAGCTTCGACACCGAAGACTTCATCGGGCCCAAGGCCGACGACGCCCTGCTGCGCCTCGCGACGACGCTTACCGCCAAGGGCCTGCGCGGGAGTTTCTGCATGGTTGGCGAGAAGGCGCGGGTGCTGAAGGCGCGCGGGCGGAGCGACGTCTTCGAGGCGCTCAAGCCGCACGAAATCTGCTTTCACAGCCGCGACCACTCGATCCATCCGACCCTCGCGCCGCGCTGTGAAGAATACGGCTGGGAGCGCGGGCTGGCCGAGCTGCGCGCGACGGAACTGGAAGCGATGGGCTGGGTGAAGGAGATCTTCGGCCGCGACGCGCTCTGGACGGCCGTGCCGCCGGGCGCCAACACCGCGCCGCAAGCGATCTGGCTCTACCAGCGCGCCGGGATCCCGATCTACTCGGCGGGCTTCCTGGGCCGGACCGGCGGGCGGCCTTACCGCTACCTCGGCGGCGTGAGCGTCCCGTACACGCTCGGCGCCGACGCGGTCTTCTCCAAGGAGACCGTCGAGCAGGTCTGGGCGCGGCTCGAGGCGCAGGCCGGCAACCCGCTGGCGATCCTTTGCATCCACCCCACGATCATGGTCCACGAGATCTTCTGGGACCGGCACAACTTCAACGCGGGCGTCAACCGCCCGAAGGCGCAGTGGGAACCGGCGCCGCTGCGCAGCGACGAGGACGTCGAGCGGATCTTCACGCGCTGGGGCGCGTTCCTCGACCGGATCAAGGCCGACGCACGCTTTGCGTTCACCGATTACGAGACGCTGCTGGGCGAGCTGAACAAGCGCAAGGCCGCGCGGCAGGCCGAACGCTGGCCGGCCGAGGCCTTCGCGCGGCTGGCCGAAGGCCCGGACTGGATCGAGCGCGACGGGGAGGGCGGGGGCGCGCTGAGCGCGCAGGAGGCGCTGGGCGAACTGGCCGCGCGGCTGACGGGCGACCGCTCGTGGCGCGACCGGGTGGACCCCGTGCGGCTGCCGGGGCCGGTGCTCGAACCGAAGGTGCTCGCGCGGGACCTGAGCGTGACGCGCGCGCAGGTCTTGAACGGGCTCTGGCGCGCGCAGGGCGAGATCGGTTCGGAGAACGCCGGGCTGCCGGCAAGCTGGAGGCTCAACGGCGACGAAGCCGGCCCCGGCGCGCTGCTCGCCGCGCTGGCGCAGTTCGCGCAGGGGCGCGAGACGGCGACCTTGAAGGCCGGGCACCCGGAGGTCTGCGCGGGCGTCGCGCGGACGGACTTGGGCGCGTGGCGCTACGGCGCGTGGCTCTTCAAGCCGGGGTTCGAGGGGAAGCGGAACCTGGAAATCGCGCACCGCATGGCGTGGACGCTGAGTCCGGCGTGAACTCAATGCAGAATGCGGAATGCGGAATGAACGGCGGGCGGATCACCACGGAGGCACGGAGGACACTCTTAGCGGTCTTACCTGAGGTTCTTTCGGAATTGGGATCGCGCTGCGCGCGATTTTTCAGGCACCACCCCTGCCCCTCCTCGGAGAGGAGAGGAAACGGCTCAAGGCGAAGGCAACAAACCTAAGAAATACCGCTTGGTTTTGGGTTTTAGACTGACGTTTCCTTTGCAGTAGGCAGATTCGCGGCCTCGTCATAGAATTCAAGGTTCGTCACGGGGACGCGGTCATGTCCGAGGCGCCGAGCGCCGAGAAGAGCCGCCCGAAGGTCATCGGCGGCTTCGAGCTGCTGGAGAAGATCGGCCAGGGCGGCATGGGCGCGGTCTTCCGAGCGCGGCAGGTCTCGATGGACCGCGTCGTGGCGCTGAAGGTGCTGCCGCCGAAGATCGCGCAGGACCCCACGTACATCGCGCGCTTCCTGCGCGAGGCGCGCGCCAGCGGGCAGCTCAATCATCCCAACATCGTCCAGGGCATCGACGCCGGCTGCGACCAGGCTTCAGGGCTCTACTACTTCGCGATGGAGTTCGTCGACGGCCCGACGCTGAAGCAGGTGCTGAAGGAGAAGGAGCGGCTGCCTGAACCGGACGTGCGGCGGATCGCGCGCGAGATGTGCGAGGCGCTGCAGGCGGCGCACAAGTCCGGGCTGGTCCATCGCGACATCAAGCCGGACAACATCCTGCTCACCAGCCGCGGCGCGGCGAAGCTGGCCGACCTGGGCCTGGCCAAGCAGGTCGAAGCGGACGACGACGCGGAACTGACGCAGGCCGGCAAGGCGGTCGGGACGCCTTTCTACATGGCGCCCGAACAGGTTCGCGGCGAGAACGACGAGATCGACATCCGCACGGATTTTTACGCGCTGGGCGCGACGCTCTTTCATCTGCTCACCGGCAAGCCGCCGTACCAGGGCGGGACGTCGGCGGAGATCATGGCCAAGCACCTGCGCGAGAAGGTCCCGTTCGCGCACCAGCAGCCGGTGGGCGAGGTCAGCGAGGTCTTCAGCCGGCTGCTCAACGAGCTGATGCAGAAGGAGAAGGAGAAGCGGCCGGAGCATCCCGACGCGCTGCTGGACCGGCTGGCGCGGATCGAGGCCAGCCGCAGCGGCTCGCGCTTCTCGACGACCGGGCCGCGCACGCCGATCGGCGGCAGCAAGGGCACGACCGGGCCGCGCAAGCCGCTGGGGCGGACGACGCTGGGCCTGCGCCCGGTGGCCGCGCCGGCGGGAGAAGCCTTCGAGACGCGGCGGAAGCCGGCGCTTCCGGCGCCCGTCGTCGCCGGCGGCGCGCTGGCGCTGCTGGTCCTGCTGGGCTTCCTGTTCCTGGGCGGCGGCGCGAAGCCGCACAGCGCCCAGGAGCCCAAGCCGGCGCCGCACAAGGATTCCCCTCCGGCCCGCGAGACGCACGTGGCCGCGATAGATGCGAAGACGCCCGCGCCCGCTCTCGCGCCGCCGCCCGAAGTCCCCGGCGACGAGACGGACCCCGAGCGCACGCCGCTCGACCGGCAATGGGACCGAGCGCAGGAGTACGCGCGGAAGAATCCCGAGGCCTTCCGGCAGATCGGCGAGCGCTACGAGAAGCTGCTCTTGCAGGCGAAGGAGAAGACTCAGGGCGAACTGGCCGGCGCGATCCAGGCGGCGCTCGACGAGAACCAGAAGCGGCAGGCCGCCGCGGCCGACGGCGCGTGGCTGGCGGCTTCGGCCGAGGCGAACGAGAAGCTCCAAGCCGCGGACTACAACGCCGCGCTGGCGCGGCTCAATGAATTCAAGAAGGCCTTCGGCGAGCTGAAGGACGCCGAGCGCGCGGCGCTCGAGGAGCAGGTTCGCGCGCGGGGCGAGGCGCAGGTGGGCGCGGCGCTCGCCGCCGCCGAGAAGGCCATGCAGGCCGCGGATTGGGGCCAGGCCGAGGAAGCGCTCGACGCGGCCGCGGAAGTGAAGTTCGCGCCGGCCAAGCCGCAACTGAAGGAGGCGCGCTCGAAGCTCGCAGCGGCGAAGGAGGAGGCGCAGGCCGCGCTGGCGCGCGCGTCGAAGGAGGCCGCCGAAAGCTGGGCGAAGGCGCTGGCGCGCTTCGACGCGGAGGCGCTGGCCAAGGGGGACCTCGAGGCCGCCCGCAAGGTCGCCGCGGAGAGCGCGCAGGACGCGGCGCTGAAGGCGGCGCTGCCCGCCGAGGTCCAGGCGCTGCAAGCCGTCGCCGCGGCCTTCGAGAAGATGAAGGAGCAGGAGCGGAAGGCGCTGGAGGCCCTGGTCGGGCGCGAGGTGGATTGGACGGTCAAGGGCGAGAAGCTCAAGGGCAAGATCCGCGAAGTGAAGGCCGGCGCGGTGGTCCTCGACGCGCAGATGCAAGGCGCGACGATCGCGCTGCCGGTGAAGCTCGCCGATCTGCCCGAGGAGGAGCGCGCGAGGCTCGCGCCGAAGACCGCGCCGGCCGACGACGCCGAGCGCGTCGCCGCGGCGATCCTGCGCCTGCGCAAGGGCGCCGAAGATCCGCCCGCCGCGCAGGCCTTGCTGGAGCCCGCGAAGGCCTTTCCGCTCGCCGAACGCTACCTGCGCATGGTCGGGTTGCTGAAGCAGGGGGAGACGGAGGCGCTGGCCGAGCGCGACTGGAAGGCGCTCGAAGCGAAGGCCGACCCGAAGCCCGAGGGCGGAGCGGCGGAGGCGCTGCTGGCTGAGCTGGACGCCTGGGCGAAGCGCTATGCCGGGACGGATACCGTCAAGGAACACACGAAGGATCTGGACGCGCTGCGCGAGCGTCTGAAGCCGGCTCCGGCAGCGGCCTCGGCGCTGTCCGACGGCGGCTTCGAGAGCGGCAAGCTGGAGGGTTGGAACGGCGATCTGGAACTGGCGAAGGTCGAATCGCAGGGCGCGCGCAGCGGGCGGCACGCGCTGCATCTGGTAACCACGCATGAGCGCGGCGCGAAGGTGGAGCGCCAAGTGACGCTGCCGGCGGGCAAGACCTACGTATTGACGGCCTGGATCAAGCTGCTGAAAGTAGAGGGGACCAAGGCGCCGCGCATATTCCTGGGCGGGCGCGGCAATCCCAGCATGCGCGAGAACCTGCCGCTGGAGCCGCTCGGGCAATGGCAGCAGGTAAGCCTGGAATTCCGCCCAGGCCAGAATACGGCCAGCATGGGCTTCGATCTGCGCGTGAAGGACGGCAAGGTCGAGTTCCTGGTCGACGACCTCACGCTGGCGCCCAAGGACTGATGGACTGATCAGGCCTTCGCGCGCCGCATGCGCCTGACGGCCACGATGCCGCCCAGCACGATCCCGACTCCGATCACATACAGGATCGCGTCGTCCGGCCACGGCGAGTCGTAGTACTCGATGATGGGCGGGCGCTTGAGCGTGGCCTGTTTGCCGGCCTTCGAGAAGTACAGGTCCGACGGCGCCAGCTTGTACGGCCAGGGGTCTTCGAACTCGGTGAGCCAGAAGGTCGCGGGGCCGGTCTCGGCCGGGAGCTTGAGCTTCTCGAGCAGGTCCGCGCGCTGTTCGGGCTTGAGCGGGTTCGACCAGGCGGCGCGGCCGGTCCAGGCTTCCTCCGGGGTCAGCGCGCCGGCGTAGCGCGCCTCGCCGACGAAGAAGATGCGCAGCAGGCGGTAGCGCGTATCGAGGGCCGCGGTGGCGGCCTTCGAGTCCGGTTCGCGGTAGGGGAAGAGCGGCCGGTCGGTCTGGAAACTCATGCGCAGCGCCGGCGCTTCGAGGCTGCGCGGGCCGCTTTGCGTATCCGCGGCGGCGACCTTCAACGCGGTGAGCTTCCACTTCTGCTCGACGTACGGCGCGGCCCAGGCTTCGACCTCGGGCGAGAAGGCATAGCCGTTGGCCTTCAGCCACTCCATCAGCACGGCGGCGGTGTCGGCCTCCAGGACGGTCGCCTTGAAGCCGGCGACGAGCTTCTCTTCCAGCACGCGGACCTCGGGTTCGCTCAGCATGGCGCCCTCGGGCGCCGCGGTCTTCGTTGCCCGCACACCGCCGCAACCCAGGCCGCCCCCACGCCTCGGACGCGGCTGGCGGACGATCTCCGGTTCGGTGAGCCTGCTTAAAAGGGAGAACGCCTCGCCGCCGGACTCGCTCAGTTCGGGCTGGGTGGGCGAGGGGACGATGAAGCCGAAGTCCTGAGCCTCGCTCTTAAAGGTGGCCTTGCGGATGAAGTGCTCGATCTTGCGCTCGGCGTCCCAGAGGATCACGAGGGTCTGGTCGGCGTTGAGGACCTGCTGCCCTTCCCGTGGCGCAGGACAGCAGGCCTCGACAGGCAAGCGCGCGCCGGGCACGAGCAGCAGCGCGGCGGCGAGAGGGAGGAAGGCGAAAAGGCGGCGAGTCATGGAAGCCTCCGGTGTGAATACGGGTCGGTTCCCTATTGAGACCGTGGCAACCTTCATGCGGTTACGCAAATCCACAACATAAGGCGCTCAAACTGGTTGAGAAGGCGGCCGGGGCGTGGAGCGGGTAGCGGGAATCGAACCCGCATAGCCAGCTTGGAAGGCTGGCGCTCTACCATTGAGCTATACCCGCACGCGCGGTACGGGCGGGATTCTCGGGTTTCGGGGCGGATGTGTCAAGACAGAGGCGAAGCATAAGAACCAAATCAGAAGAGCCAAGAACTAAACAAGCCTCAAACGGCAAGCACCAAATTCCAAACAAACGGCAAACGGCAAAACGAAAGACCCTCGCGCCGGGCTGGGGCGAGGGCCTCTCGGATTGCGCGGTACGATTTAGGTCCGCGTCGCCGGGGCGGGCGCGGGAGGCCCGGTGTCCGGAATCCGGCACCCGGTCCCCGCAGTACGCTCAGTCGCGGGCTTCCCAGGCGCGGAAGCCGCTGAGCATGAAGCCGAGCTGATTCTCCTTCTTGCGCTCTTCGCGGTGCTTCTCGTTCTCGGCGCGGTTGGCCGCCGTGGTCGCGCTGACGACGGTGTAGTCGTCGCTGCGCCGGTAACGGTGGATGAAGACCGGGCGCGGCTGCGTCGAATGGTTCTCCTTCGAGCCGTGAATCGTCTTCACGTGGAAGAAGATCGAGTCGCCGGCTTGGCCGCAGACCGGGGTGGCGCGCTCCCACGGCCACTCGCGCTCGTCGAGGCCCAGATGCGAGAACGTGTCCACGTGGTTCAGCACGCCGAAGCGGTGGCTGCCGGGAACGACATGCAGCGCGCCGTTGAGCAGGTCGGTATCCACGACGTAGTTAAGCATCGCCATGGGGCCTTCGTATTTGTGCTCGAAGTACGCGGCGTCCTGGTGCAGGTGCTTGGGGTGCCCGCCGACGGGCTCCTTGTAAAGGCACTGGCCGTTGCCGAAGAGTTCGATGTTCTCGCCGAGCACCGCCTTGACCAGCGCGAGGGTGCGTTCGTCGAGGGCGCTGCGGAAGAAGGTCGCGCTGGCGTGGTAGTTGTAGCCCAGCACCATGATCTGCCGGTCGCGCTTGAAGCCGGGCGGGGCCGGGAGGAAGAGCGTGCCGTTAGGGACCGTCCAGCCTTCGACGATCTTCTTCGCCTGGGGGAGCAGCGCAATGGCCTCCTGGGCCTTGCGCTCGATCTCGCCGGCGATGGTCTTGAGGTAGGGCTTCATCAGCCCGCGCACGACCAGCGCGCCGTGCTCACGGTAGATCGCCGCGGCCTTCTCGATGTCCAGATCGTCGGCGAAGACTTCCAGCTCCTGCACGGGGACCTGGGAAACGGCGACGCTCGCGCTCATCGGGCTCTCCTTGGCGTGGGATAGACGCTTGGCCTGCACGCGCGAAGAGTACCCGTAATGGAGGCGCACCGGCCATGGATGCCGGTTAGGGAGTGGATGGACTTTCAGCAGGCGGGTCCGGGGGCCGGTATCTGGACACCGCTCGAATTCTCGTTTTGCCGCCGTTCTCCCGGGCGCCGGAGTCCGGCTCCTGGTTCCCCGCCGTTACGGATAGAAGGGGCTCGAGGTGTGCGTCGTCTCGCACCAGCGGGCCGTCTTGAGGTACGGGATCAGGACGCTCAGCGCGTCCGGGGTCCCGATCTGGTGCAGGGCCTCGACGGCGTACCCGCGGACGTAGCGGTTGGGGTCGAGGAGGCATCCGGCGAGGGCCTCGACGGCTTCGGCCGCGGAGGAACCCAGGCGCGCGAGGGCCAGGACGGCGTTGAAGCGGACTTCGTCCTCGGGATCGGCGAGGCGTTCGAGCAGGGCCGGGACGCTGGCCTTGGAGGCCGCGCCCTTCATGCTCAGCGCTTCGACGGCGTGCTGGCGGACGGCGGCCTCTTCGTCGCGAGTGGCGCGTTCAAGGGCCTCGCGGACGTCGCCGCCGGTGCCGGGGATCTCGCCCAGCGCGAAGGCCGCATGCGTGCGGACGCTCGCGTCGGCGTGGCGCAGCGCCTCGAGGAGCGCGGGAACGGCCTCGCGGCCCATCGCGGCGAGCGCGTAGGTCGCGTTGAGGCGCGCGGGGGGCTCGGCGTTGAGGAAGACCTGCCCGACGGCCGCGACGGCCGGTTCGCCGATCGCGGCGAGCGCGTAGGCGGCGTTGAGCGCGGCCGGTTCGTACGAATCGTTGAGAGCTTTGGCGAGCACGGGGACGGCGCTAGCGGCTTCCGCGCCGTGGTGCTCCAGTTCGTCGGCGGCGCGGGCGCGGTCCTTGGGGTTCTCGGACACGAGGAGCTTCAGGGCCTCGTCCAGCGCGAGGGCCGGTTCGAGCTTCGGCCCGCGGTGGGGCGCGCCATGGCCGCGGAGCCAGTTGAGCTGCTGCCGCCACATGCCGCGGTGCGCGGCGGGGACGGCCGGCTCGGAGGCCGGATCCCACGCCGAACCGGCGTCGTTCCACGCGGCCTGGTGCGGGGCCTCCAGACGGATGAACTCGAACTTGAGCATGTAGCGTTCGAGCCCGCTGGTGTTGGGCGTGGCGCGGTGCCAGATGTCGTACTCGATCATGAAGAAGGTGCCGGCCTTGCCGGTGACGCCGAGCGCGCCTTCGTCGCCGTCGCGGGTCTGGTGGCTGGCCGAGCCCGGAATGACGCCGGTGGGGCCCATCTCGGTGGTGGTGTCCTGCGGATAGTACATGATCATCACCCACCACGGGCGATGGTGGCGCATCTGGCGCTTGTAGCCCCAATAGCTGTCCTTGTGCCAGCCGCCGCCGGCGCTGTTGCGGTTCTCGTGCATGTGGCGGTGCGGGTGCATGCAGAAGCGCGGCCCGAGGATGCTCGTCAGCGCGCCCTTGATCGCGGGGGATTCGAAGACCGCCTGGAGCGCGGGGACGTGCGGGAGGATGTTGTTCCCGGGGTTGCCGCCGCGCCGCTCGGCAACCGCCGCGCACTGCCGGCGCAGGGTATCGTGGAACGACTGGGGAAGTTCGTCGTTGAGGACGAGAAACCCGTTGACGAGGAACTGCTGGACCTGCGTATCGGTGAGGAGCTTGAGGGGCTGGTGTCGGACGATCATGGCGCGCGGCCTCCGAGGTGGTATCGAACGAGTACGTTTGAACGCTACCCTGCGCGCGCGGGGTTCACCATGGATGCGTCTAGGGTTTGCCTGGACTTTCTAAGTGTTTCGGATGGACGGGAGCCATGCCATATACCGGGAAAGGGGCAGGGGTTAGGGGGGACGGACGAGGGCCAGGGAGAGAATCGGAAGGCGGGGCGTGGATTGTGTATGCGAAATACAAGTAAGAAATAGGTGGCCGCGGCGCTTTATGACTGAGCCGGCGATGGCTCATGCCGCGACCATCAGTTAGAATTCTCCGCTCATGTAAAGAAGGAAAGCGGACGCCAGAACGCCAAAAACTCCTGCGAAGTACTGAACAAACGAATGAAGCAATCTGTCGCTGCGACTGCGTCGGTTCCAATTCGGATCCTCACGATTGGCCGCATGGGTCCTGGCAACTGCCCAGCCCGAGCAGACGCCTGCCAGGACGAAAGCCATACCGGCGAGCGAGAGCAGGGTGGCATTCACGGAAGCGTCTTCTTCCGCCCAGATTCTCAAGAACAACCCACCGACGAGCGCGATAAAAACCACGCCGAACAAACGGTCCGCTTCCTTCTGCGCGGGAGTCTCCGGGTACAGCTTCAACATCCAGATCAAGACGACAGGCAAGAGGGCGTATAAAGCCAAGCCGCCTATGAGCCATATTCCCAGCAACCCCAAGGTTACTGGGAAAAGACAATGGTTGAGCCACTGTCCAAAACCTAGTGCTGGAAGAGTAAGGAGGCTCGCAAGAATCACGCAGGGAAGAACCAGGCGGAACCCGAACGCGAGAAGGGTGGATACGAGCCCGCACTCGAGGATTCGGACCAGATATTTCGTATGCTGCGCCAGCTTCGGGTTCGGACTGAGAACCAAGGCTTCCTGAAGTTTCGCAATCGTCCGCCGCATGCACGAAACGCTCCTCAGATGATACGTTATCCTCCTCGGTGGACGGAGCGCCGTAGATTCGATGTAAAATCTCGATTTGGTGAAAGACTGTGGGAGGCTGCCCACTCCACACGTATTGCACCGGGGCCTCAGACCAAATAGCGGCTATAGCTTGAGCCTCACGAGACGATAAAGCGTCTCTTCAAACTGGGCGTGATGGAGTTGAAGGAATAGGAAGGCGAGCCCGAGGCCCACCATCAGCACCATAACAATCGGCGGTCCCCCGGCAAGAATGGATCGGTTAATGAGCGATCTGCTCTTCCAGAATGAATCGTTACGGATTGCCAGACTCCTTCGCACGCTGCTCCAAGCCAAAACTACGGCGCCTGCGATGAGGACAACGGCACCAAGGGCCATCGACTCTTGAGTATGAGTGTGCAGTTGAAATGAGATGAACGAGACCAGGATGCTTGCAAGTGCCAAGAGGGTGCCGGCCGCCCAAAGGCCATCGGTTTCACGATACGCCTTTAGATAGGGTGGCTCCTTCAGCATATGACGCATTAAGTACGGCATTAAAAACCAGAGAATCCAGGTCGAAACGAGCACAGACAATGGAAGGCCCAATAGCAATTCAAACCACTCTGTTGGTGTCGGCCAATCGTTCAAGGTCCAAGCAATAAGCGGTGTTAGAAGATACCCCCCAAGAACTACGGGAAGCGCGATTTTGAAAATCACGGCCCAGTACCCCTTCTCGTACCTTTCCAGCCCGATGCCCAACCTCTTCGCCCGTTCCGGATCTGGGCAGCGGGCCAGGGCTTCGCGGAGGTCGGCGATGGTGGGCCGCATGAGCGTGCTCCTCGGCATGAAGTATAGCCCAAACGGCCAAGTCCTTTCACATTATTGCGTGCGCCGCTGCGACCCCTCCGGGGTCGGGGGGGGTAGAGTGCTTTGCACCGGTGGTGGCACGCGCCGTGCCGGCGCGTCAACGCTTATTCGCCGTTACTGTTCACCGTTTACTGTTTACCGTTCACTACTCCCGCAGTTCCCCGGTCGCCTTCTGCGCCTGCTCGCGGAAGGCCGTGGGGGCGAGGCCGGAGAGGCGGCGGAAGGCGCGGCTGAAATAATAGGGGTCGCCGTAGCCGACCTGTTCGGCCACCTGCGCGATCGGGCGCTGGGTGCGGGCGAGGAGTTCCTGGGCGCGGCGGAGGCGGATCTGCTCCAGGTATTTCATCGGCGGCATCCCCACGAGGCGCTTGAAGACCTGCGTGAAGTACGTCGGATGCAGATACGCGCAGTCGGCGAGGTCCTGCAACGAGAGCGACTCGGGGTAGCGGCGCGTGAGCATCGCCAGGACCTGCCGGATGCGGTCGACGGGCAGGCGCGTGCTGGTGTTCTCGGCGGCCTCGGGCGGGCCTTTCTTCCTGCGCACGCGGCCGTCGGGCTTGCGGTGGTCGGACGCCGGCGCGCGGTAGGCTTCGAGCAGGATGCGCATGATCAGGCTCTTGACGGCGAGCTGCCGCGCGTAGCCCTTCCCGTACCATTCGGCGAGGAGTTCCTCCGAGAGCGCGCGGATGCGCTCGGCGGTCGCGCCTTTCAGGCACTGCGGCGGCGGGAAAAGACGCAGCAACTGGAGCGTCTCGGTGGTGCTGACCTCGAAGTGGACCCAGATCTTCTGGAGCGGGTCGTCGCGGTCGGTGTCGCCCTGCTGAATGGTGCCGGCCGCGAAGATGTAGACCTCGCCCGGGACGATCTTGTAGGTCGCGTCGCCCAGCCGCGCGGTTCCGCGCCCGCCGGTGACGACGTAGATCTTGTCGCAGTGGCTGCGGTGCGCGAGCGGGACCCAGGAGTTCTTGATCGTGCTGAGCACGACGCACTCGCAGCGGAACGCGGCTTCGGCCAGGAGCGCGTCGAGCTGGTCCACGGGCGGGGGATGGCGGGCATGGCATTACGCTAATCGCGGGTTCGCGGGGGGCAATGGCAGGAGACGTGTACCCATACTCCCAATTCCAAACGGCAAGAACCAAATCCCAAACAAACTGAAAACTGCAAACTGCAAACGGACGACGTACTGCAAACTGCAATCGACCCATGAGATGGCGCGCGATCGACTGCTCGAACTTTCCTCACCCCGCGCGCTTGCGGCGCGCCGCCCTCTCCCGGGGGAAGGGGAAGCGATGGATTCAGCCGACCGCCGGGTGTAAACCGATACGGTCCCGTCCCAAGCGCAAACATAAGGGAGACCTCCGATGCCGATCCGCACGACCGTGGTGGGCAGCTATCCGACGCCGGCGTGGCTGCGCGCGTACCCGTCCTCGCCGAACCTGCGCGACGCGATCCTGACGGTGCTCAAGACGCAGGAACTCGCGGGGCTCGACGTGGTCAGCGACGGCGAACTCTCGCGCTTCGACGTCAACCACCCCGAGACGAACGGGATGATCGAGTACTTCGTGCGCCCGATGGCCGGGATCGATACGGACCTCACGCGGACGCAGGTCGCCGAGTTCCGCGCGCAGCAGGGGATGGGTTTCCGCAGCCAGCCGGCCGGGGTCGTCACCGGGCCGCTGGGGGAGGGGACGCTGAACCTGGAGCGCGACTACGAGGCGGTGAAGGGCCTGGCTTCGCGCCCGCTCAAGTTCACCGTCACCAGCCCGTACATGCTCGCCAAGACGCTCCTCGACAAGCACTACGGCAACCGCCGCGAACTGGTCCTCGCGCTGGCCGGCGTGCTGCGCGAGCAGGTCCGCAAGATCGACGCGGACGTGCTGCAAGTCGATGAGGCGAACCTGCCCGGGAGCCCCGCCGACGGGCCGCTGGTCGCGGAGGCGATCAACGTGGTGCTGGAAGGCGCCTCGCGCGGCAAGGGCGTGCATCTGTGCTTCGGGAACTACGGCGGGCAGAGCATCCAGAAGGGCCTGTGGAAGGACCTGCTCGCGTTCTGCAACGCGCTGAACTGCGACCACCTGGTGCTGGAGTTCGCGCGGCGCGGGATGAACGAGATCGAGATCTTCAAGGACCTGAAGCCCTCGATCCAGATGGGCGTGGGCGTGATCGACATCAAGGACAACCAGGTGGAGTCTCCGGAGGAGGTCGCGCGGCGGATCGAGAAGGCGGTCAAGGCGCTGGGGGCCGAGCGGGTCGGCTGGGCGCACCCCGACTGCGGCTTCTGGATGCTCCCGCGCACGGTGGCCGACGCGAAGATGGCCGCGCTGGTGAAGGGGCGGGATTTGTTCTGCCGCTGATGCGATCCGAGTTCCAAAGCGGTGGCCATGCCGGTTTCAGACAGGTTCAATCGGCTCGTTCAAGGACGATGGACTTGAGCACCGGTTTTTGTGCGCATGTAATGCCCCAGGTCTCTTCCGGCATTCGCGCGATATGTATGTCTTCCTTGGGCTGCCCGGCCTCCTCCCATGTGTACATCACCTTGATGGGCGCAAAGCCGCCGCGCGGTTCGAGGTAATCCGCGTCAATGCGGTGGCGCCAGAGCACGATGTTGCCCCGGCTGACTCCGGCAAAGCGCACCAGCGCCTTTCGCGTGCCCGGTGGAATCTCGGAGAAGACCACCCACTTGGCGTTTTGCCGCGTAGGTCCGGCCGCGCGCCCGGCGCTCTGGAAGGTCTTGCCGCCGTCGAGCGAAACCTGCAAGTCCCAGTATTCCTGTTCCTGGCCGGCACGATAGTTGCAGCCGAAGCGGATACGCGCAAGATCGCCGGGCGTCTCGATGGGAAAGGTCACGTCGCACTGCGCGCCCTCCGGGATCCAGACGCCGGCCTTCGCGTGCTTTTCCATGTTGATCCCGTTGAATAAGGCGCCGAACTCCTCGCAGGTCACCTGCTTGCCTTTGAACTGCATGCCCGCGCCTTCAATCGAGAGCGTGCTCTCCTGCGGACCGGCGCTGAAGCGGACGGTGTTTTCGCCCTGGCCCAGCGCCGGAAGCGCGCGCTGTGAGTGTTGAATATCGTGCGTCAGTTCGAGCTTGTTCAGCCCCGAGCCCTTTCCACGCAAAGTGAATTTCAAGCGGTAGTCGTAGCGGCGCAGGACGAAGGGCGTGAGATCGAGTTCCTGCGGTCCCGAGGTCTTGGCTTCGCCGAGGGGCCTCCACTCGCGGCCGTGGTTGTCGGAGAACGCCACGGCGATCGAACCGCCGTCACCCACGAGCGCGTCGTAGGCCAGCTTTCCGGCGAGATACACGTAGCTGCACGGCATGTGCAGGACGAATTCCCCCGGCTTCGCGGCATCCTGTACGTGCAGGAGCGCCTCGGCTTCCCGATTCGCGGCCCTCTGCGCCAGGTTTTCCGCGCTCAGGAACGCGCCGAACACTTCCGGATCGCCGAGCGGTACGGCGTACTCCAGCGTGCCGTTGCCGACGCGCCCGTTTGCCAAATCCCCCCACTTGGGCGTGTAATAGAGCGCCTTACTGCCGGTCTGGAGCTCAAGGCATTCCACTTTTTTGCCGTCGCCTGCGGTCACATGCAGGCCTTTGTTCGACCAGTTCCTGGTAAGCCGTTCGCCTTTGCGCAAGCGAATGTTCACGCGATAGCCCTGGCTGCTGGCTTCTTCGTACAGGAACGGCGTGTTGTTGCTGCCGTCGTAGAGCACCATGGCCGAGAACCAGCCGAAGTAGTTCAGCGCGAAATTCCCACGCTCGTCGTAAGTCGGACAGTTCACCAGAATCCCGGGGCCTTGCTTGAAGCCCGGGTCGGCCTGGTATTTGCGGATCTTGGGCTCGTCGCCCTGCATGCCGGGATGCTGCTCGAGCCAACCCTTCACGCCAGCGACAAGTTCTTCAACTGAAGCGACCGCGCCGTCGGGCTTGCGGAAGTAGCAGATCATTCCGGGGTCGAACATGTGCCAGGCGCCGCCGTATTTGAGCTCCGGCACGCCCCAGCGATTCACCGACCATGCGCGCGCCTCGTATCCCATCTGCCGCACGAGTTGCAGGAACGCCGGCTGCGCTCCCGTACCACGGCAATATCCATAGACGTTGAAGAGTTTGATCGCGTCGAGCGTGCCCGAAGGCCCGAGTGCGGAGCATTCGTCGGGGAAGGTATCGTGGTGACGGAACTTCACCACCGTCTCCCAGGCGGCCAGCGCCTTCTGCGCGTCGCTCATATCCGGCTTGATGACGGCCTGCTGCCAAGCCTCGAAGCTGGAGACGTCCTCAACCTTGTCCGAGAGCACCTTGACATTGCAGACGACCGCAGGTTGCGCCTCGCCGCCATAAAGCAGGCTTAAACTCGATCCGCCAAGAAGCGCCAGCAGCAAAGCGATCCACCCACCGCGCATTTCAGGTTTCCTTTCCGGGTTGCGCTCAGAACTCAACGGGATATCAGGACAGACCGTCCGCATTGATTCCAGGCCGGGGCAACCAGATTCAAATACACCACGCCGCCAAGCGGTCTAACCTAAGTTTCTTTCGGAATTTGGTTCGCGCTTTGCGCGGTCTTTGCAGTCACCACCCCTGCCCCTCCTCGGAGAGGAGGGGAAACTGCTCAAAGCGAAGGCAACCAACCTGTGGTTAGAAACCGTGCCGCAGAAGCACATGTTCCAATGCGCGGATATTTCCCAGGGTCGAGGCGGCCGCCGCGTTCTGCAAATAAGCCTACTTGCGAACAGGCGCGCCCGCTGGAAGCCCCGCGCCGTTCGGGCACTTCGTCGGTTGATCGGGTGGCAGGGGGGCTGCGCTCAGGTCCAGCATTACCGCTGGCGCGCGATTGCCGGCTTCGTCGACCAGCGTGGCTTCCGGGGCCTGCCCAAAACCGTAGACGACCCTGGCGGGCAGCTTGATCGCGCGTTCGAGCGTCAAGACGACGACGGTATTCTGGGCCTGCGCTTTGACGCACTTCACCATCCCTCCGGCGTCGATGGCGCCAAAGTCGGCCTCCTTCACGCCCGCGAGTTTGCCGACTTCGGCGAAGTGCACGCCCACGGTCTTGCCGTCCGCGCCCAGGACGCCGGCATCCATGACCGGCCCCGGCCAGTCCACGTCCTTCTTCCCGTAGCGGGTCTTGAGCAGCGCGCGGGCGATCTCGGCGCCCAGTTCGAAGTAGCCGTCCTTGTAGAGATGCACGCCGTCGCAACGCCGCCCGATGGCCGTGACCAGCAGCGCGTGGGGATCCTTGAGCACGACCTGCCGCTGCGCCTCGCGAATCTCCATCGTGGTCGCCTGCGCGTTGCCGAAGCGGGAGATTTGCACGATCACGACTTGCAGCGCCGGAGTGCCGGACTCCTTGCGCACGCGCGCGATCAGGTCCGTCAGCTTGGCCTCGTATTCATCCTGCTTCAGTCCTTTCGCCGCGTCGCTCTCGCCCTGATACCAGAGGAATACGCCGGCGTTCTTGCCGGAAGCCTGGATCGAGGCCTTCAGCCCGCGCCAGCCCGTGCCGCCTTCGTCCCAGATGCCGATGGGCTGCCCGCCCTGGGCCCAGCCGGTGAGCTTCATGCCGAAGCCGGAAGCCTTCGCGGTCTCGACGGCCGCGGCCAGCCACGGCCCGACCCGGCCGCCGAGGGGCAGGGGCTCCTTGGCGGGCGCCCATTTGCCTCCCGCAAACATCTGAACCTGCGGGTGTTCATCGTATCCCGGAAGCGGCGCGCGGCCGCAGGCGTTGGATTGCCCGGAGACGATCCAGGTGTCGGCGGCAGGCTCGCCGGCCTGCAAGGCCAATGCGTACAGCAGCAGACCGCATGTCAGGATCGAGCGCATACATCCTCCGAGTCGAGGGATCGATCGACAGCCCTTCCAGAGATTGCCGTGAACTTTCCCGCATTTTCAGCACGTACGCAATTCGCGTTCGAGGCACGGTTTTCCCTTGCTTCCATCCGCTCGTGCCCTGCCGGCCGTCGGCACAGTGCACGTATGGGGTATCTTGATTCAACGACCCACGCCAGGAGAGCTCACGCGATGCCCAAGCCCAAGGTCGGCTGCCAATCGATCGTCTTCCGCGAGCGCCTGCCCGGCGACTTGCTCAACGTCTTGCGCGACATCGCGGCCGCCGGGTACGACGGCGTCGAGATGGCCCCGCCTGAAAGATCCCGCGAAGGTCCGCGAGGTGCTCGCCGAGACCGGCCTGCGGGTCGCCGGCACGCATATCAGCTACTTCAAGCTCGACGAGTTCCCCGCGTTCGTACGCTTCTGCAGCGATTTCGGCGCGAAGCTGCTGATGGTCTCCTGCACCGGCGACCGCGCCGAGGGCGCCGCCTCCTATCGCAAGGCCTCGAAGGTGCTCAACGAGTACGGCCGCCGCGCGCGCGACGCGGGCCTGACGCTCTGCTACCACAACCACTCCTGGGAGTTCAAAGAGGTCTTCGACGGCGTCAGCGGCATGCGGATCCTGCTCGAGGAGACCGATCCCCAGCACGTGAAGTGCTGCTTCGATACCTATTGGGTCGCCGACGGCGGCGAGGACGTCGTGGCGTACCTGACGAAGCACCGCGAGCGGATCGGGATGCTGCATCTGAAGGACCGCAAAGGCGGGACGTTCACCGAGGTCGGGGCGGGGGAGCTGGACTGGCCGGGCATCTTCAAGGCCATCGAGCCGCTGAACCTGCCGTGGGTCGTGACCGAGAAGGACCGCACCGAGATCCCCGCCGCCGAGAGCGCCAAACTGAGCCGCGCGTACTTGAAGTCCATCGGGATCTAGTTCATTGAAACCACGGAGACACGGAGGCACGGAGAAGACGGGATTGGGGGCGACCCTATTCCAAGTCGTACCTCCGTGTATCCCAGGGGATTAAGGGGCCAGGACATGATTCGCATGGGTCTGATCGGGGCCGGGTTGCGCGCGGGCGGACACCTGAAGATGCTCAGACCGCTTCAGGAAGCCGGGCGCGTCAAGGTTTCGGCGATCCTGGACCCGGTCGCCGCGGCCCGCGAGAAGCTGGCGCGCGAGTGCGGCGCGCAGCCGGTCGGCGGCATGGACGAACTGCTGGCGGCGAGCGACGCGGTGATCGTCATCAGCCCGAACCGCTTCCATGTGGAGCAGTCCATCGCGTGCCTGGAGGCCGGCAAGGCCGTCTATTGCGAGAAGCCTCTGGCGCTGACGCTTGCCGACGCCGACCGGGTCGTGGCCGCCGTCGAGCGGACGGGGCAGGCGTTCATGACGGGGTTCTCGATTCGCTGGGGCGCGCCGGCGTTTCAGATGCGGCAGCTCTTCGCGGAGGGGAAACTGGGCGAACTGGTCGCCGTCGCGGTTCGCCGGATCGCCGCGCGCAAGGACGAGGCGGAACGGAACGCGACGGGCTGGCGCGCGGACAGCAGCCAAACGGGCGGAGTGCTCGCCGAGATACTGGCTCACGAACTGGATTGGCTGCGCTGGGTTGGCGGCGACGTGGCACGCGTGACGGCGCGGACCTATGCCTACCATCGGGATCATCCGGACGCCAACGACCACGTCGTCGCGCAACTTGAGTTCGCCGGCGGCGGGGTTGGAACCCTGGAAGGGGGCTGGCACGCTTACGAGTCGGAGTATCAAAAGTCGTTATACGGGAGCCGAACCGGAGAATTGGCCTCCCAGCCGGTGGAACTGTCGGGGTCGCCGAGCAGCGACGAGGTTTTCGTGGCGAGCCTCGAGAAGGGCGAGCCGCCGCCGGCGGGGGCCCACGACGGGCGTGCCGTGGTCGAACTGACCGAGGCGATCCTCCGTTCCGCGGCGGATGGGCGCACGATTCAGTTGGGCGATTGAATTCATTGAGGCATCACTGAATCCATAAGCGCCGGCAGGCTCGCTAACGCCAATTTCTCCGCCTCAACAGACGCTTAAGCATAATATTTGTAATATATTATAAAACCACAAGTAACATGACTAAAATTCGGCCATAGCAGGGCCGGGCCAACACTTCTAAACGAGTTAGGCCGGCAATAAACTAAAGAAAGCCGCAGGGGCGATCCCGCTATTCGTGGAGGTGAAAAGCGAGACCGGCGGGTTTACGGAAAGAACGCGGCGCTCTACAGGGAAATAGAAGCACGGCCTATTGCGGCCGCGAATCCGCACGAGCGGCGTGGGCAAGACACCCTGGGAACGGTACGCTGGACGCATGCCGGTTCATCCTGTGACCCCAGGCAAGAAATCCCGTGAGATGTCCTCGGGCTGCCTGTTCCTGTTCGGGCTGGTCTTCCTGCTTGCCGGGCTGGGGGTGGGGGCGGTCATCGTCCACGAGGTCTACCATGGATACCGGGCGCATACGGTCTACGTCCCGGCCTCCTGCGTGATCCAGAGCAAGCGCCTGGTGGAGAGTTCGGACAGCGACGGGACGACCTACCGTCCGGAGTTCACCTTTACCTTCCAAGTCGCGCCCGGGGCGGTGGAAGCCGGCGGGGACGGCGTGGCGTACACGGTCACGGACTACGACGGGACGAACACCTCCAGCAGCGGGCGGAGAGGGCATCAGGCCATCCTGGACGCGTACCAGGTGGGACAGAGCTACCCATGCTGGTACGACCCTTCGGACCCCAACCGTGCGGTGCTGGTCAAGCCGAGCGCCTGGAACCTGCTCTGGCTGCTGTTCCCGATCCCGTTCGTGGGCTTCGGACTCTTCGGGGTCGTCGTCCCAATCCGGCACTGGCTGGGGCGGGGTTCGGAGGCGCAACTCTTCGAGGGGACTTCGTCGCCGGCGCCGGCGTCGCCCAAGCCCGCTCCGGGCGGCGAGCCGGAGCCCGAATGGGAGCGTGGCGCCAAGCTGGCGTACCGCCTCAAGTGCGAGACGGCGGAGAAGGCCGTCGCCATCGGGCTGGGCTGCTTCGGGCTGGTCTGGACCGGCATCAGCGGCGGGGTCTGGGTGAGCTGCCTGCGAGGCGGGGACTGGATCGGGATCATCTTTCTTGGGCTCTTCGTGCTCGCGGGCCTGGGGATGCTCGGCGCGGCGTTCTGGCAGGGCCTGATCGGCTGGGGGTGGGGGCCACGGTGGTGGAGACCAGCGCCGCCCGCTTGGTTCCGGGGCAGCGTTTCGAGATCTGGGTCAGCCAGTCCGGGCGCGCGATGCGGGTCAACCGGCTCTCCGTGCATCTGGTTTGCAAGGAAGAGGCCAGCTACCGGCAGGGCACCAGCACGCGCACGGAGACCGAGACGGTGCTCGACGCGTTGCAGGCGGAACGGACGGAGTTCTCGGTCGGCATGGGCAAGCCGGAGGAGTTGAGCGCGACGGTGACGCTCCCGGCCGACGCCATGCACAGTTTTTCGGCGGAGCACAACAAGATCGTCTGGAAGCTGCGGGTGCAGGGCGACATTGAGCGCTGGCCGGACTTCGACCGCGAATTCCCTCTGCGCGTGGCGGCCCGGACGCAGGGGGATTAGGTGTGGACGAACGCGCGGAGCGGCTCGAGATCCTGATCGATGACGCCGTCCGGGTCCGGCATCCCGGCGAGGCGCTTCGCGGAGGCTGGCGCTACAACTCGGAGGAGCCCCTGGAGGTGAAGCGCGCCGAGGTCCGCGTCTTCTGGTTCACCGAGGGCAAGGGCGACTGCGACAGCGGCGTGCACGGGTCGCAAGCGAGCGTCGAGGACGGCACGTTGGACGCCGGGCGCGCGTTTCCGTTCGAGGTCGCGCTCCCGGACGAACCGTGGACCTACGACGGCCGGCTCGTGAAAATCCGCTGGGCCGTGCGCGTGAACGTCACGCCGCGGCAGGGCCAGGAATTCGCCGCCGACGCATCCTTCCAGCTTAGGCCCAAGGGCTGGGCGCCCAAGCCTCAAGCCGACGGCCAGGCGGAGGCGCGCTGAGATGTCTCTGAACCCCGGCGCGCCGGCCAATCCGTTCTGCACGCGCTTCCACGCGCCGGGCGCGCTGGCGTTCCGCTTCGAAGCGCGGCGCGGCGCGGGTTCGGCGGGCGGCCTGTACGAGCGTTTCGAGGCCAGCCGGTGGCGGGGCGAGATTCGCGGTCCGCACGGGACCGGGAAATCGACGCTGCTGCGGGCGTTCGAGGCCGAGCTTGGCGCGCACGGCCACCGGGTCCGGAACGTGCGGCTCCAGGCGCCGGCGTACGCCATGCCCTCTGGTTGGGACCGGTACGAAGAAACCGGCGGCGCTCCGGCGCGGCCGCCGATCCTGGTTCTCGATGGCGCCGAACGGCTCGCGCGAACGGCCTGGTGGCGGGTGCGCTGGACGATCCGGCGGCGCGGCTGGGGCGTCCTGGCGACGGCGCACGAAAGCCTGGGGCTTCCGGAGCTTTACCGCAGCGGCGTGGACCCGGCGCTGGCCGAGGCGCTCGTCGAGGCCGTCCTGAACCGGAGCCCGGAGCTGCCCAGGCTGGTGCGGCCCGACGAGGTCCTGGCGGAGTTGCGCGCGACGGGCGGCGACTTCCGCGAGGCGCTGTTCCGGCTTTACGACCTGCATGAAGCGCGCTGGCGGCAGGCGGTCCTGAACTCAGGGCTTTGATTCGGCGCGTGCGGCGTCCTTGGCTTCGGCCGCCTGCCAGTCCGCGTAGTGCTTCTTCTGCGCCTCCAGGTGCGCCTTGAATTGTTCGTCCGCGCAGCATCGCATGGCTCGATCCAGGGCGTTGTACGCCTCCTTGTAACGATCCAGAAAGAAGTAGGCATCGGCCACGACGCTCCAGGCAAAGTCATTTCGTACCAGCCTGGGCGCTCGAGCGCCTCGAAGGCTGGCCTCCAGCGCCAATTCCAGATCGGGTTCCTTCAGCGTCTCATCTTCAATCAGTTTGCGCGCAAAGGCGGTCAGGAATAAGTCATAATCTGCGGCGTCGGCCAGGAGATCTCGGCCGAGCGCTCTCAATTCATCGCTCAACGCTTCCTTTCGAGCCAGAGTCAGATACCGGGAATAGGCTTCATCCAGGCGCATGAGCGTCCGCGCGGATTTCAGGTCGAGTGTTCCGGTGGAAGCGCGATAGAGCGCCCAGTCCAGGTCCGGGCTGAGCGGATGCCCGTGCCAGAAGACCTTGCCGTCTAGGGTCAGCATGGCGTAGCAGATCTTCTCGCGATTCTTCAGGAGCTTGCCGGGAAGCCGCTCGGGGTCGGGATCGTGAAACGCCTTGCGCCAGGCCTCGAAGGTGCGCTCGCCGGAGCCGCGGCCCAGGCGATACGGCAGGGGCCGGGGCTGCTGGCCCAGGAAGTTGAGAACGTTCTCGGCGGACTCTTCGCAGACGATCTCGCCGCGAATGTTCGATTGCCGGAAGGCCTGGATGGAATCAGAAAGTTCCCGAATCGCCGCGCGCATGGTTTTGTGTTGAAGCGAACCGACCAGCAGATGGACGCGGATGGCGGCGCGCCCGTCCTTGGCTTGGGCTGGCTCCGGGCCATACCACTCGGCGAGGTACGTTGGCGGGGCCTCCGTCCCGATCTCGGCGAATGGTTCCTGACCCCATACTTCCACGGAACCCCAGCAGACGGCGGCAAGTGCTAGGATCAGCAATGGGCGGCGCATGCTTTCGGGTCTCTCGGTCCTGTGACTCACGAATTGGGGCCGGCGGCTCGGGTCTTTTGAAGTAAGTAAGAGAAAGCGCGGCGCGTTCGCTGTCGTCCACCGCCGGGCCGGCTTGCGGGCGGATCGCCCGCTGGGTTAACGATCGCTGCCGCCGGCGCTTTCGGGAGAGCGGCCGTCCCGGCCTTGCACTTACTCCTCCTTCACAAGCAGCCCCTTCGCCAGGGCTTCCAGCTTGGCCAAAACCAGCCCCAGGGCCAGACCCGTACGCCCCGCCGTCGTTCGCATGGCACTTCCTCCTTCGCCTTGCCGCCCCGGCGCAATGGATCTGACCGGCGCGCCCAACAGTGACGAAGTTTTCGTCGCCGGCATGGAGACACGGGCGAACAGCCTCCGGCGGATATGCACGACGGACGAGCCGTGGCGGCGTGAGCGGATTTTTCGTGGAAATAATGCGAGGGCAGGCGCAGCGTGCGCTTTCGATGCGGTCGGCCGAACTACGGCTTCGCGCCCAGAAGCGTCTTGACCATGGTGTCGATGGCGTCCGCCCAGACCTGGTAGCCCTTCGCGCTGGGATGCAGGCCATCGGGCATGAGGTCCTTGGCGATCACGCGGTCTTTGTCGAGAAACTTGTCGCCGATGTCGAGATAAAAGACCGTCTTCTTGTCGTCGAATTTCTCGATGAGCTTGTTGACCTCGTCATTTTTCCGGCGTACTGCATGATTGGGTTCGGCGCGAGGAAAGATACCGAGCAACAGGATTTTCGCCTGCGGCTGCTTGCCCGTGATCTCCTTAATGATGGCTTCGATACCGGCGGCGACGTTTGGGGCCGAGTCGGCGGGACCGGCGTTGTTGTTGGTGCCGATCATCACCACGAATAGTTTGGCTTTGTAGCCGTCCAGTTCGCCGTTCCTGAGCCGCCACAGCACGTTCTCCGTGCGGTCACCGGCAAGGCCGAGATTCAGTGCTTTGTACGGCTCGAAATACTTCTCCCAGATGGCCTTGCCGCCGCCTTGGCCGCGCATAAAGTCGCTGCCCTGGCGCCAGAAGTCGGTAATCGAGTCCCCTATGAAGACGAGAGTGACGTCGCCGTTCATCTTTTTGATGTCTTCGAGAAAGCGCTTGTGGTACAGAGGGTTCTTTTCGACCGGTTGGGTCGTCGCGGGTTCGCCCGCCAGCGCGAGCAGGGTGGTCAGGAAGCCGAAGGTCAGCCCTGCCAGCCATCCGCGGTTTGCCGTACTCATGCTCTGCCTTTCGTGAGATTCCGCGATACCAATAGGAAGGTTACCAGGATTACCGGCCACTGGCGAGGCAGGTTCCCCGTGTATGCGCGTCAAGTTGCAGGGGCGGTTAATGGCCGGGGCGTCTGGCTTTTCACTGCGGCTTCGCGGGCCGGGTTCACTCCCGCGCAACGATACATAACGTTGATTATCGGACGGTGGGGCAAAGCCGTGTTCGGCCGCGAAGTTGCCTGGGCTGCACGTTCAGCGGGTTCCGCGGCCAACGGTCATTTCCCAGCTTGGGATAGCAGATCGATATAGGCCGGTTCGACGAGGTCGGCGGCGACAATTCCCAATTTGGCCATGAGGTCTTCCGCGATGGCTTGGCCTTCGGCCTGAGACTGGCCGGGTTTCAGGACGACCTCCAGTTCCAGGTATTCGCCCAGGCCTTCCACGCGGTCCAGGTGTACGCGGGTCTGGCCGACCAGGATCAGGGTCCGCTCTTTGCGCACGATGCCACGCACGCCCAGCGCGGCGGCCAGAGTCTCTTGGAGTTTCCGCGGTTCGGCCGTTTGGGAGATCCGATAATGAGAAGTCTTGGGGCCGGCCTGGTCCGGGCGCTCGTAGTAGATCAATTCGCCCGAGGCCTCGTTGAATACGCGCAGCTTCAGGCGGCCTTGGGGGACTTGAAGAAGACGTCTTCCTGCCGGATCAGCCAGGCCTTCTCAGCGCTCAGGGCCTCCGCGCGGGCCTGGACCCCCGCCCGGTCGCGCAGCCGCGCTTTGATCTCGACGTTCGATGGCATGGCGGCTCCAGACGGAGCGACGCGGTACTCACAGGCTACCGGCCGAGTTCGCGAGCGGCCCGGTTGCAGCAGGCGGCCACGTACGCCACGTCGTCATCGGTCATCTGCGGGTACATCGGGAGCGTGACGCAGGACGCCGCAAGCCGCTCGGTGACCTCCAGCGCGCCCTGCGGATAAGCGGCCTCCGCGTAGAACGGCTGCGTGTGCACCGGCGGATCGAAATGCACCGAGGCGCCGACGCCGGCCTCCTTCAGCGTGGCCAGGAAGCGCGTTCGGTCGAAGCCCTTGGCCTTCACGACGTACATCTGGTAGACGTGCTTGAACCCCGGGCGCTCCACCGGCAGATCGAAGAGGTTCCGGTCGAGCAGCTCGTCGTAGCGCTTCGCGTGCTTCCGGCGGGCTTCGTTCATCGCCTCGAGCTTGTCCATCTGCCTGGCGCCGAGCGCCGCGAGGACGTTGCTGAGCCGGAAGTTGTAGCCGGCATAGGTCGCCGCGCGCAGCCACGGGCGTTCCTTCTTCTCGCGCGCCAGCGTCGTCGATTCGATCCCGTGCCCGACCAGCGCCTTGACCTTCGCCGCCAGCGCCGCGTCGCGCGTGGTCAGCATCCCGCCTTCGCCGGTGGTGAGGTTCTTGGTGGGGAAGAACGAGAAGCAGCCGGTCCCCCACCCGCCCGTCTTGATCCCGTGCTGCTCGGCCCCAATGGCCTCGGCGGAATCCTCGATCAGGAGCAGCTTGTGCTTCTTGGCGAGCTGCGCGAAGCGCGCCATGTCGGCAACCTGCCCGGCGTAATGCACGACCATCAGCGCTTCGGCCGCCGGCGTGATCAGTGCCTCGGCGGCATCGGGATCCAGGTTGCAGGTCTCGTACTCGACGTCGGCGAAGACCGGCGTGGCGCCGGCGGTGACGACGGCGTTGGCGCTCGCGACGAAGGTGAAGCTGGGCAGGATCACCTCGCCCCGGATGCCGTTCGCGACCAGCGCCAGGAAGAGCGCGGAGGTGCAGGAGTTCATGCTCACCGCGTGCGGGACGTTCAGGAACTCGCGGAACTTGTGCTCGAATTCGTGGTTCAGCGGCCCGTGGGCGAGCCAGCCGGACTTGAGCACCTCGGCGACGGCGTCGAGTTCTGCGGCGTCGAGGTTCGGGATGCAGAGCGGGACGCTGCGCTTGGGGTCGGGCATGGGCGTCAGCCCCGCAGCTCTTGCGGGCCGCGTTCTTTCAGGTCCGCGACGTACTTTTCGATGCCTTCCTCGATGTCCACCTTTGGCGCATAGCCGAGCAGCTTGTGGGCCTTCTCGATGGAGAGCGTGCCGCGTTCCGGGCGCGCGGCGTCCGTGGGGCGTTCTTCCAGCACGGCGGAGGGAAAATGCTTCTTCACTTCCAGGGCGAATTCGCGGACCGAGCGCGCGTTGCCGCGCGTCAGGTTGAAGGTCTGGTTCGCCGCGCCGGGTTGTTCGAGGCAGCGCGCGAGCCCGTCGGCGAGGTCGGTGACGTAGGTGAAGTCGATCTTGGAGCGCCCCCGTCGTGGAGCACCAGCGGCTTTCCGGTCATCGCGTTCTCGATCAGGATGCCCGTCACGCGCCGGTTGGGGTCGCCGAAGCCGTAGACGGCGCTGGGGCGCACGATGACGTGCTCGAAGCCGTGCGCGGTGGAGTAGCTCTTGGTCAGGATCTCGCCGGTCAGCTTCGTCCCGCCGTAGACGTCGATCGGGTCGGTCGGGTGGGTCTCGTCGGCGATCTCGGTCTTGAAGTGCCCGTAGACGAAGCTGGAGCTGGCGAAGATGAAACGCCGGACGGTGCCGGCGGCGCGGACGCCCTCGAGGATGCTGAGCGTGCCGTCCACGTTGGTCTGGAGCGCCTCGGTGGGATAGAGGGTGGACTCCTTGGCCGAAGGCATCGCCGCCAGATGCACGACGGCGTCGGGCTTCCATTCGTGCATGAGCTGCTGGACGCGCTTCTGCACGCGGATGTCCCCGCGCTCGACCCGCACATTGGGGCGCTTGAGCAAGTCGGCCATGCGGGTCTTGAGGAAATGCTGGTGGTGGCTGACGAAGGGCGAGATGTAATTGAGGAAGGCATCGAAGAGCAGGAGTTCGTAATCGCGGCGCGCGAGGTCCCGGGCCAGGTAGGAGCCCACGAAGCCACAGCCGCCGGTGATCAGGATCTTGCGCATCGCTCGAGGCCTCGCGAACCCGCCGGGTGTTTGCCGCCGAACGCTACGGGATGCCTTCCACCGCGCGCGCTTCACGCGCTCCAGCCCGCCAAGCATGATAGCCCAGGCCCAGGAACGCGACGATGAACAAAATCGGGAAGACCCACTCGGCGGGGTCGACCACCTCGTCCTCGTCGCGCCGGATGCCGGGCGGCGGCTTGTACAGGGCCGGATCGGGGCGCGCGCCGTCTTTCGGCTTGACGAGGTAGTAGTCCTTGCCGCCGTAGTCGAGCCGCGCGACGGCGGAGACGGCCTCGCGCAGCGGGGCCGAGTGGTCGCGGTCGAATTCTTTTCCGCGGACAAGGAGCAGGGACGGGACGGGCGACTCGAAGAAGAACTCCTTCATGCCGTCCCAAGGCGTGACCTCGTGGACGATCCGGTCGAGATACCAGGCGCCCTCGTTGCCGCTCCCGCCGTACCAGGCCAGGCGCGCGCCGCCGAGGTGCTCGCGGACGCCGGCGAAGAACTCGCGCTTGGGTTCGTTGCGCTCCTGAGCCGCGCGAATGGTGGCTTCCTTCACGAAACACAGTCCGGCGACGAGGAGCAGCGCGGCGAGGCTCGCCGCCCAGCGCCTTTCCCCGCGCAGCGCGCGCAGCGCGTAGGCGGCGCCGCAGCCCAGCGCCACGGCGGCCAGCGCCGCGACGGCGTACTCGCGCCCCGTCAGCGGCAGTTCGCGGCCCAGCTTCCAGTACCCGCCCGCGGCCACGGCCAGCGCGCCCAGCGGCGTCAGGACCGCGATGAGCGCCAGGATCGCCTTCCAGCAGCGCTCCAGGCGCGGATACGTGCCGGGCGGCGCCGAGAGGAACGCCGCGTCCCAGGCCCGCGCAAGCCAGAGCGCAAAGAACGGATAGAGCGGAAGCATGTAGACGCTGCGCTTGCTCCCCACCGCGCCCATGATGAACCACGGAATCAGGAGCGCGCACGCGAGCAGCCGGCCCTCGGGGCCGATGTTCCGCGCGTTCCGGGCGCTCCACCAGAACGCCGGGAAGAAGAGCAGCGCCCAGGGCAGGAAATGCAGCGGCACGTTCTGGACGTAAAAGACGAAAGGATAGACGCGGATCCCGCTGTTGTGATCGACCTTGCCCATCGCGCGCTGGAGGTTCTCCTGCTCCAGGATCAGCCTGACCGCGTGCCATTCGCCGGTCTTCCAGAGCGCGTAGAACCAGAACATGCCCACGATCAGGGCCAGCGGCGCGCCGTACCAGACGCGCGAGCGCCAAAGCAGGCGCAGCCAGCCGCCCGAGGCGTAGCGTTTGCGCTCCCAGAGCAGGTACGCGCAGGCGGGGACGACGGCGAAGATCCCCACCAGCGGCGGCCCCTTGGCCTGGCAAGCCAGCCCGAGAAAGAGATAAAAGCCCAGCAGCGGCCAGCCGGCCGCGCGGTCTTCGCCGGCCTCGAGTTTTTGCAGCGCCACGACGAAGCAATACCAGGCGCCGGCCAGGAACGCGGTCAGCATCGGGTCGATCAGGATCTCCCGGACGATCGACTCGTAGAAGTAGGTCGAGCAGAGCGCCAGCCCCGCCAGCAGGCCCGTGCGCGAGCCGTAGAGCCTGCGCCCCAAGCCGTAGGTAAAGAGGACGCCCAGCAAGCCGAAGAAAACGGGCATGGCGCGGAAGGCCGTCGCCAGTTCAAAACCCAGCGCGCGTCCGGCGATCCCGAAGAGCGCCAGCGTCCAGTAGATCAGCACGGGCTTCTTCAGGCGCTGCTCGCCGTTGAACTTCGGCACGATCCAGTCGCTGCACCCCTCGCCGCTCCGGGCTTCAGCGAGGTCGCGCGCGGGGCAGCAGTAGCGCGGTTCGTCGGGTTTCTCGATCCGCTGGATGGAGAGGTTGCAGGCGCTGGCGAAGAGGTAGACGGCGGCCAGCGCCAGCGCGCCGGGCCACGCCGGCCGGAAATCCCGCGCGCGGAGTTCGCTCACGCGCCGGCCGCCCCGGCGGGGCGGGCCGCCGCGGCCGCCTCTTTAAGATCGTAAAAGCCCGCGCGGAGGCGCTTCTTGCAGCGCAGCAGTTCGGGGACGCCGGTGAGCGCCTTGCGCAGCGCCTTGTACTTGCTCGCGCCGTGCTTCCGCGGCGCGTGCCGGGTCTCGACGTCGCCAATGCGTTTCGGGTCCAGTCCGCGCCGGACGAGAATCGGGATCACATAACGGTGGTCGTTCTCGAGGAGCTTCAGGCCGCGCGCGAGCTGCGCCGGAAGCGCCGTGAAATTGCTGGCCGCGTCCTTCACCGGGCAGGTCATCAGGAAGCGGATCAGGAGATTGCCGAGCCGGCTGATCGCGATGAGACCCAAGGCATGCTGCCGGCGCATGCGGATCGCGTTGGTCAGGTCCAGGCGGCCCTCGTCGAGCGGCGCGAGCAGCTTGGGAATGTCCTCGGGGAAGTTCTGCAAATCGGCGTCCATGGTCACGATGGTGTCGCCGCTCGCGTGCGCGAAGCCCGTCTGGAAGCCGCCGGTCTGGCCGCTGCGGACGGGATTGCGGACCGGGCGCAGGCGCGGGTATTTCGCGGCCAGTTCCTGGAGCAATTCGAGGCTTGGGTCCGAAGAATGATCGTCGCAGGCGAGGTGTTCCCAGTCCCTGCCGTCACGCTCGGCGCGCCACGCCTCCATCGTCGCGGCGATGCGCTCGACGAGCTCGGGAATGTTTTCCGCCTCGTTGTGGATCGGGGTGACGACCGAAACTTTGCGAATCATGGCCCGACCGCCGTGGCCTGGGTGTTCGAGACGCCCGGATCGAGCGCCGGCTGCCGCGAGAGCCCCGAGGCCATGTAGACCGCGCCGCCGATGAGCCCCGAGGTCATCACCACGCCGAAGTAGCCCAGCGAGAGCGCCAGTGCGCCGTCCTTGATCGCCACGTCGCTCCAGCCCGCCGCCGCGGCCTGCCCGAGCAGGACCGCGCAAAAGACGCCCTCGCGCACGCCGATGTTGTTGATCGTGACCGGGACGAGCCCCGCCACCGCCTGGAAAGTGACCAGCGCCGCGAAGACCCAGTACGGCAACTCCATTCCCAGCCTGCGCGCCAGCAGCCAGACGCAGCCGCCCTCGGCGATCTGGTAAGCCAGCGCGAGGCCGTAGATGCCGGCAAAGCGCGGAAGGGGGACGCGGTAGGCCTGCACGCTGGCGTGAAGTTTCGCGACCTTGGCACGGAAGGCCTCGGGGAGGCGCGCGAAGAGCAGCCGGTCCAGCGCGCGGTAGACGCGGCGGCTGAACAGGATCACGTTGACCGCCGCGAAGCCCGCCCCCAGCGCGAGAAAGACCGGCCAGAGCGGAGTCGCGATTCGCGTGCCGCGGAGCGTGATCTCGATGGACGTCGGCCAGGCCAGCGCCGCGACGAAGCCCAGGCTCAGCAACGCCGCCATGCCCAAGTCGCGGTGCAGGAAGAGCGAGGCGAACGACGCGGACTTGCTCCCGATGCGCCGGCTCATGCCGAGCATCTTGTACACGTCCCCGCCCACGTTCGTCGGGAGGCAGAGGCTGAAGAACATGCCGGAGAAGTGCAGCGGCCAGACGGCGCGGAACGGTTGCGCGTGCCCGCCCAGGCGCAAGACCCGCTGCCAGCGCAGCGCGGCCAGGGTCTGGCTCAGTACGTCGACAGCGACCGCCGCCAGCACCGCCCAGAGCGGCAGCGCGCGGAGCCGCTCCGCGACCCCGCCAAGTTCCACCTCATGCTCGTGGAAGAGGTAGATGAGCAGCGCCGAGCCGAGCAGCAGGCGCAGCGCGAACTTCAACGCGGACATGGGGTGGACTGAACCTCCCGAGACGACGGCGCGGCGCGGCCTTCCGGCCTGTGGCGCGCACCCCGGCCCCCCACGGGCGACTTCTCGCAGCGGCACGGCAAGTCTAAGTTCTCGCGCGCTTTGCTGCAACTGGCGCGATTCGCTGGGTTCCCTTCAAGACGCTCCTCCCAGGACGGCCTTCACGGCCGGTCGTATTAGAAGGAGGCGCGTCCGTTTGCACTCGCCGCCGCCGGCGCTACCATGCGCGCATGCTCCATTGCGGCGCGGCCAAGGCCAGCATCAACCCCGAGTTGCCCATCCACCTGCTGGGCTACCGCGGCGACCTCGTCGCGACGGGGATTCACGACGACCTCCACGTCGCCGCGCTGTACCTCGAACGCGGCGGCGAGCGCGTAGCGCTCCTGACCTACGACACGATCTCCCTCGACGCGGCCTTCGTGGACGACGTGCAGCGGCGCTGCTCGGAAGCCACCGGCCTGCCGCCTCGCGCGATCCTGACGACCGTCTCGCATTCGCATTCCACGCCCGGCGTGCGCTTCAATGTAAAGCGCGCCGCGGAAAGCCAGCCGCTCTTCAGCGCGGCCTACCGCGAGCGCGTGCTCGCGCGCTCGGCCGAGGCCCTCGCCGCCGCGGTCAAGTCCGCCGAGCCCGCCGCGGTCAGCTACAACAGCGGGCGCATCCGCGAGAACCTCAACCGCCGCGTCTTCTTTCCCAGCGGGCAGTACTTCTACCAACCCAAGCAGAAGAACCTCTCGGGGCTCTCCGACGGCGCGGTGGACGACGAACTGGGCGTGCTCTTTTTCAAGCGCCTGAAGGGCGAAGGCTACGTCGCGACGCTGGTGAATTACACCGCGCACCCGCTCACCGTCGGCGACACCAGCACGCTGGCGAGCGCCGACTACCCGGGCGTGCTGAAGCGCGAGATCGAGGCGAGCCTCGGAGGCGTCGCGCTCTTCGTCCAGGGCGCCTGCGGCGACAACCACCCGCTCGGGGCGGAAGCCGGCTTCTCGCGCTCGGAGCAGATGGGCCTGGCGCTGGCGCAGAAAGCCCTCTACCACCGCTGGGATTCGGTCGCGCTCGACGATCCGCCGCTGGGCTGCGAATATCGCGAGCTGGTCCTGCCGGAAATGAGCGAGACCGAATTCCGCGCGCTCCCGCAGAATTTTTCCTTCACCTGGCGCCCCCCGCGCGAGGACCTGCGCGTGAACGGCGGGCTGCGCGCGCACGTCTCCCTCTGGGCGCTCGGGCCGATCCTCTTCGTCGGCGTGCCGGGCGAGGTCACCGCCGAGTGGGGGCTGCGGCTGAAGTGGAGCAGCCCGTTCGCCAAGACCTTCGTGATGTTCCTTGCCACCGACCACATCGGCTACATCCCGCACCGCAACGCCTACGAGTGGGGCGGCTACGAGGTCCTCACCTCGCCCCTCGGCGCGGAGGCCGGTGAGGTGCTCGCCGCCGAGGCGCTGAAGGCCGCGAACGAGTTGAAGCGGAAAATGAGCGCCGGCGGCCGGAAGCTGCATCTGCCCGGCGCGGAGACCGGCTCGGCGCCGGCCAATCAGCCCGGCGCGGTAAAGTAGCCTTCTTACTCGAAGAGCTTGCGGCTCATCGTCCCGCCGCGCAGCACGCGGGTCGCGCGCGTGGCCAGTTCCTCCTCGCCGGGCGCGCAGAAGACGCCCGTCTCGTCGAAGGGCTGGGAGCCCGTCGCCTTGCGGATGCCGGCGAGCAGTTCCTTGCGGTCCTCGAGGCCCAGCTTGAAGAAGCGCTCGGGCGTGAGGTTCGCTTCGAGCATCAGTTGCAGCCAGCTCCGCCAACTGCGGCCCAATTTGCGGCAGGCTTCCTCTCCGCGGGCCTGGGCCCACTGCGTCCAGGCCCGCTCCACCTCGACCTCGCGCGAAGATGGGGCCTCGGCCCGGACCGGTGACTCCTGGTACGGCTGCATGCAACGCCGGATCGCCTCGAAGACCGCGCTCGCCAGGAAGCGGTGCGAGCCCGAAGGCAGGCAGAGCGCCGGCACCTGGGCGCGGGTCAGGAACGCGCGCGCGTCTTCCACGCTGCAAGACAGCAGCCGCGCCACGTCGGTCAGGGTCAGGACTTGATCGGCCGTGGGCTCCGCTCGCGCGCCGCTCTCTTGCCCCGTTCGAATCGCCGTTTCCGGGATATTCATGATCATACCCCTGCCCTCACGAGTGGATTACAGCAAAGGCCGGACCAATGCGCGCTCCAATAGAGTCAGACTCCGCCATCCGGAATTTCGGATGGTGCTGTCGCAATATGAGTATGCCGGACAGGTCAAAATGCGTCACGCGATACGCACGTGCAATGGACTTGGACTTACGGCGCCGTATACCACGCCCGCCAGAAGAACTCGCCCAAGCGCGTCTCGAGGTTCGCCGCGTACGGTCCGAAGACCGCGCGCATCTCGGCCTCGCTTTTGAAGTGGTTCTTGACGATCTCGTACGAGCGCTCGCTGTCTTGCGCCTGCCTTAATGAGTATACGTCTTCGAAGCCGGGCTTGAGGTACTTCGCACGGCCGGGCATCGTGCCGGGAACCGCTTGGGCGTCGTGCCCGCCGTCGGCCAGGTAAACCACCCCGCCCCGCCCCAGCCGCGCGTTGATGCCGCCCAGCAGGTCGGCGTAGCGGACCTTGGGCACGTGCGAGAACCACTGCACCGCCAGCACCGCGTCAACCGGCTCGCCAACTTCATGTAGCGCGAAGGCGTCGGCTTTTCCGAAGGCGACGTTACCGCGAGGATAGGACCGCCGGCGCGCCTCGGCGAGCATCTCGTCCGAGAGATCCGTGGCGAGGACCCGTTCGGCGGTCTCCGCCGCGAACTCGGTGAAGAAGCCGGTCCCGCAGGCGAGCTCAAGGACGCGCCGTCCGCGCAGGACCTCGCGGATCTCGCCGGCCATCTCGCGCCAGGCCGCGTCGATGGGATGTCCCGGGCGGTTGAACTGCTTGTGGTAGAACGGCGCGCGTTCGCGGTAGTACGCCGCGAGGCCCCGTTCGTAGGCGGCGACGTCGAAGGAATCGGACATGCACCTGCCCCCGCCGAAGGTTCAGCGCAAAACCCCTGGTGCGGCTGCAGCTATCGCGAGCGCGTCGGCGGGCGCTTCGATCTCCGCCGCGTCGTACTCGCCCTCGGTCTCGCCCAGCGCCTTGGGCCAGATGCGGAAGCCGCCGCGGACCTGGCCGCGAATTTCCCAGGTGCCCCAGATGCCGCGACCTTCGCGGAAGCCCCGGTAATCGACGGCATGCGCCAACAGGTACTGCTTCGTCCACCAGACCTCGCGGGATTCGCGGTCGTAACGCCCGCGGATCAGGAACGCCCCCACGCCATCGTAGCCATCGCCGCGAAGATTTCCCGTTTTGAATTCCAGCGTCAATTCCTGCCGATGCCGCACCCCGTTGGCCTCATAGAGGTAGTATCCGATCCATGGGCCGGACGGGTATTCGGGATCTCGTCGTCGTGCGACATGCGTACGACCATAGCGCGGCGAAAGAGCAAGGGAACTGGAATCAGTGAACAGTAACCGGACTTGAAAGAGACCTTACACGCCACGACGTGTACGATATCCCCATTCAAGCGTTGCCGTCACCGTTCACTGTTTACCGATCACTGTTTACGGCCTTTCGGGAGCACGCCTTGCCCCTGCGCCTCCGCATCCTGCGCACCGAAGCCGAGCAGGCACGAGGCGTGATCGGGCGCGACGTCCTGGAATCCGACGAAGTCTATTTCTTCGAAAGCGTCGGCGACGCAGGCTGGTTCCACATGTTCGGCGTGCCGTTCGACCTCGATCTGGCGTACCTCGACGCGGACTTCCGCATCCTCGTGCTGGCGCGCCTGCGCGCGCAAGTCGATTACCGACGCACGCCCGCCGGCACGGTTCACGTGGCGGAGATGGCAGCGGGCTACGCCGCACGGCATGGCTTGGCGGCGGGCGAGATGTGGGAAGAGTTGCGGGACCTGTTCCGAAAGAATCCGGGTTAGTCGCTAATCTTTCACGTGCTGATTTAGGATTTCAATGCCGTAGTCTGAAGCGCCTCCATCGCGTTGCCAACCGCCGACGACTTTGCCATCTTTGAAGGTAGACTCATCGAATTGGCCATTCAGGGGACGACCGTCACGAATCTCCAGGTTACCGGTCATGGCACCGCCCATCATGCGAAAGAGGCCATTGAACGCCTGGATGGGATTGTCTCCAAGGCTCATGATGCCGTCAGTGAATTTCATTACGACCTGCTGGGCGGTAGAAAAAGTCTTATGATTCGGATCGCGCTGTAACCTGACCATGCCACTTCCGGTAATTGGAACCCCTTTGGCGTAGGTAATGTCCGCAATAAGCGCCTGTGGCCCTTCCGGCTTGAATCCTCGAAATATCCACCGCCCATCCTTCACCGAGTAACCAGATTCCGGCATGGCAAAATATGAACCCTCCACGCGCAGGTTGCCCTCGAACCATTCCTTATATTCGCCATGCCGGAATCCATCCTTGATTTCCGCCTCACTAAGCACGCTACCGTCCAGATCGATTTCCTTTTCCGTACCCGTGCCAACCTTCATCTCATATTGGCCCAGAGGCGCGCCCTTTACTGAGCGAACGCGCCACGTTCCGTCCTTCAGCCCATGCGCGTAGTGTCCAACGACTTCGGGCGTGTATTCCGACGCGGCTTCGCGAAATTCGCCGTCTCTGACGCCCATTTTGTATGTGGCCACAGTGCTCAGTTGAGGACCTTTGTAGTCCATGTAGTAAGTTTCGACTCTGCCGTTCAGTTTTCCGTGCGCGTACTCACGGTACCCGTTACGTTTGCCTTCCAAGGTGCTAATCCAGGTACCGTGCGGGACCCAATGGCCGTCTTGGCCTCGATAGGCCGTGGCCTTGATGGTGGAACCCTGATGTTCAAAGGTAAAGGTCTGAATGGCTGCATTTTCAGGTTCCCCGCCGAGTGCGTAGAAGCTACATAGCAATATTACGGTGGCACGGAGTACGGCCGAGCGCGAACACATGGATCTTCTCCCAAGCCAACAAATAACGTTCAATCTTTCTCAGACGCGCGAGCGCTTTGCCGTCTTGGCAGTACTAGCGACGTGCCCGGCGCCCTTCTCTTTGCTCTTGCCGGTGCGCGTTGCAGGAGAAGATCGTGCGCGACGTTCGAATTTCACAGAGACGGTGTGCCCCATTGCCGTGACGGCGGCGCTGAGGCTGCGCAGGGTCAGGCTGCTCTCGCCTGTGGGATCGAGCATGCGGTCGAGTTGCGCGCGACTTGTACCCATGCGACGGGCCAGAGTCGCCTTCGAAACGCGCACCTTCTTCATCAGGTCGCGTAATTCGAGCGCCGCCACCCGGCGCAGCGCCGCGGCTTCGACCTCGGCAAGAACGCCCTCCTCGGCCAACAGGTCGTCGAGCCGGTCCCCGACATGCATCCGGTTCAAGATTGCGATCCTTTCAAAAGGGCGAGACGCTTGCGCGCCGTATCCAGATCCTCGCGAGGCGTTGGACGACTTTTTAACAAAGCCGTGCAGGGCAATCAGCAGCCCCGTGGTCGGACCGTCTGCTGGCCGCTCCTCCGGCCGCAAGGGCAGGATGGTGAAGAGTACTCGGGCGATTCCTTCAGGGATCCTCGCCCGTACCTCCCACAAATCCGGCCCCATCTTGCGGACCCAGGGCATGCCAAGAGGCCAGCGGAACTGCACCGTCTTCAGCGTTTCGCCCACGGCTTTGCGCGCACCGGGGCTCAACTCTTCCTTGAGCCACTCCCGCACAGGCTGCGTGCCGGCTCCGGTTGAGAAGAATCGGACGTCCAGCACCACGGGCGCACTCGCCATCGACAAGTGTACCTTTCTTGGTACTTGGGATCAAGAGGCAGTCGTGCTTCCGATATACGCCTCTGGTACTCAATCCGCCGGCGAAATGCCCGCCGCGCCCAACTCGTCCTCGTCCAGGTCGTCCCCGGCGCGCAGGCGCGGCGGCTCGTCTTCGCGGCGCGGGGCTTCCGGCGGACGGCGTTCGCCGCCGGGATCGGGTTTGCCCTCGCCCAGCGCCTCCGGAATCGTCTCCACGCCCTGTCCGGTGTGGCTCTCCCAGAGTTTGCGATAGGTCGGCGAGGTCTGGAGCAGTTCGTCGTGCGGCCCGACCGCCTCGATTCCGCCCGTCGGCCTGAAGACCACGATGCGGTGGACCTGCCGCAAGGTGCTGAGCCGGTGCGCGACGATCAGGCACGTGCGGTTTTCGAGCAGTTTGTAAAGCGCGTCCTGGACCTTCCGCTCGATCTGGCTGTCGAGCGCGCTGGTGGCTTCGTCGAGAAGCAGGATCGGGGCCTGGCGCACGATGGCGCGGGCGAGGGCGATGCGCTGCCGCTGCCCGCCGCTGAGCGTCACGCCGCGCTCCCCGGCGATGGTCTCGTACTTGTCGGGGAGTTCCATGATTTCGTCGTGGATCTCGGCGATCTTCGCGGCCGCTTCGATCTCCTCTTGCGTCGCGCCGGCCTTGCCGTAGCGGATGTTCTCGGAAATGGCGGCGTGAAAGAGAAACGGATCCTGCCCCACGTACGCGACCTGCCGGCGCAGGCTTTCGAGCGAGACGCGGCGAATGTCCTGCCCGTCGAAGGTGAGGCGCCCGGCGCTGGGGTCGTAGAAGCGCAGCACGAGCGAGAGGAGCGTGGACTTGCCGGCCCCGGTTCGTCCGACCACGCCGATGCGCTCGCCGGCCCGGATCCGCAGGTTGAGATGTTCGAAGACGGGCCCGCGCCCGTAATCGAAACTGACGTCTTCGAAGGCGAGTCCCGTCTCGAGCGGCGCACAGGGAACCGCGCCCGGCTCGTCGACGATGCGGGCCTTCACGTCGAGAACCTCGAAGGTCCTTTCGGCCGAGGGGACAAACTCGGCGATCTCGCCCGCCGAGGCGATCATTCCGCGGACGGGCGAATAAAGCGCGCTCAGGGCCGCGATGAAGGCCAGGAAGTCGGCGATCGCCATCGTGCCTTCGGCGACGAAGGTGCTGCCCACGTACAGGACCAGCACGGCGCCCAAGCCCATCACGATCTCGGTCATGGGGCGCTGCAGCGCGCGGTTCCGGGCGCGGCGCATGCTCGCGCGGAAATACTTCTCCGCCAGCTTCGCGAAATTCCGGCCCTCGTCCTCCACCGCGCCGTAGGCCTGGACCGTGCGCATGCCGGAGAGCGCCTGGAGCATCACCTGGGCCATGTCGCCGATCTTCTCGCGCGCCTTGGAGGAGTACTTGTAGATGTTCCGCGTGACCAGGTAGAGCGGGAGCACCACCAGCGGGACGAAGACCGCCGCGCAGAGAAAGAGCTTCCAGTTGAGCCACACCGCCAGGCCGACGAAGAAGCAGACGGTCGGCGGCTTCTGGAGGAAATCCAGAGTCAGCTTCGCCGTGCGGCGCAGGAACTGCGCGTCCACCACCATGCGGCTGACCATGTCGCCGAGCTTGCGGCGGTCGAAGTAGCCGATGTCCAGCCCCAGCAGGTGATGCATCAGCTTGCTCATCGCGTCGGCCGAGAGGCGATTCGCGATCCAGCCCTGCAAATACGAGTCGAAGTAGTCCAGCACGCACTTGACCAGCAGCGTGAGCAGGATCGCCGCGCAAAGCGCCGTCAGGTACGCTTGTTCGCCGGAAAAGAACGTCGCAAGGTTCGCCTGGATCCAGCGCCCGATGGGATCGGTCGTGTGCGACTGCTTGCCTTCCAGATGCAGGATCCACGCGCGCCCCAGCAGCAGCGGCAGGCTCTCCACCGCGCCCAGCAGCACCGCATTGACCATGAACAGGACCACCATGGCCCGATGCGGGAGCAGGAGCTTCATCGCGCGCCAGAGAGAGATCACTTGCGGGCAGGCTCCGGCTTCGAATCGGCTTCGCGCCCGGCGGCCTGGGCGTCGGCGACGCCGTCGATCGCGCGCGCGGTCGACGCTCCTTCGTTGTAGCTCTGGTGGCGCGGCGTCTTGGACAGGATCAACGCGTAGAGCTTCACGTAGCGGACGAAGCGCGTGAAGCCGCTCACCGCGGCGATGGTCAACCCCGGAATGCCGTCGAGAATCCCGAACTGGACGAAGTACACGCGGAAGAACTCCCACGCGGGATGGAAAATGAAATTCCAGATGCGCGGCTTTCGCCCCTCGCGGTGGTAGCGCTCGGCGGCCTGCGTGGTGTAGCGGTTGAAGCGCTGGAAGTACCGGTTCAGGCCCGCGATGGTCGGCGGGAGCGTGACGTGGTCGAGCCGCCCTTTGAGCCGCCCGCTGCGCCCGGTGCCGACCTCGACATCGGCGTGCACTTCACGCTCCGCATAACGGCCCAGGTCGCGCTTGAAGAGCCGCTGGACGTCGTTGCGCTGCCAGCCGGAGTGCCGGATCTCGCCGCCGAGGAAGTAGTTTCGGCGCACGCAGAAATAGCCGTCCCAGTCCGGGCCTTCGGAGCGGGCCAGCAGCGCGCGGATCTCCTCGCGCAGCTCCGGCGTCATCCGCTCGTCGGCGTCGATGATGAAGACCCATTCATGCCGGCACTGCGGGATGGCCCAGTTCTTCTGCGCGGCGGAGTTGACGTACTCGTGCTGCACGACCCGGGCGCCGGCGGCCTTGGCAAGTTCAACGGTTCGGTCGGTGGAGAAGCTGTCCACCACGAAGACCTCGTCCCCCAGCCCGCCCAGGGACTCGAGGCACTGTGGGAGGTTCTCCTCTTCGTTGAAGACGGGAATCAGAATAGAGAGCTGCTGAGCCATGCGGCCGCCCATTTCGGAGTAGCGATTCGACGCCAAGTAGACGCTTCGCGCCCGTCTCCGCTTGAGCCTTCCATTCTAAACGATTCCGGAGGCTACCGGAATGGCGCGGCGGCGCCGCCGTCGATTTGAGCCTTCACCGGGATTGAGCGTGCTCAAGACTCAAAACCCAGCCACTTGGCTGTAATAAAAGAAGGGGATTTGAAGCCGCATCCTCCGATTTTCATGAACTCGACTTTGGCGTTCCAAAGGCTCGAAATGGCCAATTGCTCCACGTGGAGCAATTTGAGAGAATGTTAATTCAAGCACCGGCTTCCGGAATCAATAACATTCACGAGATATACATAACACTAAATTTCGACAATTGATGTGTTATGGATGTACCTTAAGTGTTATTCCTTAGCTCCGTGTCATGCCCTCAACTTGCCGCAGCAACTCGAGATAGATGCCATGGCTTCGCTCGATGCCAAGCTTCGCGCTTTCCTGGAAATGCGTCCATGCACCGCCCGCCGTACCCGAAAGCACCAGCCCAAGCACGAGCGCCAGCACCAGCAGGTTCGCCAGATAGATCAGGACCAGGGAAAAGAACCAGCCATCGGGCTTCAAGTCCGGCTGGTCGAGCCGCAGGCACCAGACCGTGAACGCCAAATGGAAGGCCATCCCAAAGCCCAGCGCCACGCAGAGGCACCAGCGGTACTCTGCCAGTGGCCGCCAGAACCGGTCCAACCCCAAGTAAACGCCCGCCGCCAGGAGAACATAGAGCGGCAGGAAGTACGGCGCGAGGCGGATAAACGTGTTGCTCTTGCTGGTGGTGACCTGCCCGCCCGATGCCGAAACGCGCAAGTTGCTGACCTTGCCCAGGCAAATCCAGGTCGCCAAGGCATGCACTAGCTCGTGCCCGAATAGATAGACTACGACCGGACGCCAGAAGAAAGCGAGGGCGCCGAATGCGAGGATCCCGTATCCAAACCAGACCATCTCCTGCGGCCAGCCGAGGAGTTGCACTCGCAGTTTCGCGCCGGTGTGAAGGAAGTGGCTCCAGAGCCCCTGTGGCAGGCCCACGCAGGCGGGTAGGAGAACCAGAGCGGCCAGGAACTTGAGTCCGCGCAGCCAGACGGGACCCTTGGCGGCAGCTCCGGCCTGAGCCGCCACCGCCTCCGCCGCCCCCAACGGACGGACGGCCACCGTGTCCGCGATTCCCCCATGATCTGGATATCGGCCTAGTTTACAGGGAAGTTAAGGCAATCGCACCGAGAGACGCGACTGGATTGATTCAAATCCACAGGAGGGATTCAACACATGACGCCTTGGCGCAATCGGGATCGTACAGAGATGAACCGATTTATGGCGCATGAAATACGATGTAGTCAGATTTATATAACTCATTATATAAATAGGTTTATATCATATAGTTAAGTGCTTAAGATATGTACCTAATTATTTTATATAAGATTAAAATGCCAAAATAACTTTTCGATTCTCAAGTTCCACAGATGGATTGAATCCACATGGAGCTACGACGCCGTATCCCTGTCTGATTCAATCCGTGGCCCATTCGGGTTCAACTGCATGAGGCAACATGCCGATGCGGCGCCCCGCATGGAGGAACCGGGAGATGGCAGCCCGTCCCGCGTCCCCGTAATCCAGAGTGTAGTCGTTGACGTACATGCCCACGAAGCGATCGGCCTTCTCAATACCCATGTCGCGGGCGTATTTCAGGGCATATTTCAGGGCTTCCTGGCGGTGCTCCAGGCCCCACTTGATACTCTGATACAGGTGTTTCGAGACCCTGGCGATCCGCTCCGCCCCTAAATCCTTCCGGATCCCGTTCCCTCCAAGGGGCAGGGGCAGGCCCGTCCGCCCTTTCCACCACTCCCCCAGGTCCACGACCTTCTTGAGGCCCCCGCTGGCTTTCTCGTGATAGGTGAGTTGCCCCTCGTGGATGATCAACCCGGCGTCGAACCGCCCTGCGGAAACCTCTTTCATGATCTCGTCGAAGGGGGTCACGTGGTGCGTGAACCGAGGGCGCGCGGCCGCGCCGGCCTCCCCCTCTCCGCCCGTCTGGTCGGCGGCAAAGAGGTTCAGGGCCAGGAACGCGCTGGTCTGGACGCCCGGGATGGCAATGCGCTTCCCTTCGAGCCAGACGCGGGGGTCGGAGCCGTCGTAGTCGCCTGGCCGCGCGACGATCATCGGGCCGTACCCATCGCCCATGCTCGCCCCGTGCGGGAGGAGCAGGTACTTCCCGGTCAGGAAAGCATAGGCGTGGATGCTGAAGGCGGTGACCTCGTACTCGCCGCGCGCGGCTTTCTGGTTCAGGGTCTCGATGTCCAGAAGGTGGTGCTCGTAGGTCTCCGGGGCGGTTTCGAGTTTCCCGAAGGTCAGCGCGCAGAACATGAAGGCGTCGTCGGGGTCGGGCGAGTGGCCCACGTGAACGGTCGGCATCGGATGGTTCTCCGGGCAAGGCACAGGGCCTTGTGTACCCAACCCGGGGCTTGGGGGCAACCGGTTCTGGGATTTCGAAGGCGGCACGCGGGGTCAACACCTAAGCGGTCTAAGTTTCTTTCGGAATTTGGAGCGCGCTTCGCGCGGCTTTTCAGTCACCACCCTTTCCCCTCCTCGGGGAGAGGGGAAAGGCTCAAGGCGAAGGCAACTACCAGGTAAAACCGCTTCGGCGCAGCGGCCTTTTCGGCTTTGCCGGTCTGCTTCACATGCCCCGGCGCGTTTGTCTGATCCATGTCATACGCCGGCTCGCAGCAGTTTTACCCCCTCGTTACACCACTTCGCCGCGAAAAGGTGTCCAATAGGCATAGCCCACGGAGGAACCCGGTATGCGATTCGATCGAGCGCTGATGCCCCTGGCTTGCCTGACGCTGCTGGCCCTGGCGCCGCCGGATTCGGCGCGGGCCCTGGAACCCACTCCCGCCGACTGCGCGGAGGTCGCGCGCTGGGTCCCGTTGCTGGCGTCGGACGACTGCGAGGTCCGCGACCAGGCCTCCCAGGAGTTGGAAGACCTCGGCCCGCGCGCGCGGGCCGGGCTGGAGTCGGCGTACGAGGCCAGCGCCGACCCCGAGGCACGTCTGCGGCTGAGCAATCTCGTGAACCGCTGGGAGGCGGAGCTTCGGGCGCTCGGCAACTTGTACGTCTTCCGGATCTTCGAGGCGCGCTCGCCAGGACCTTCAGCACAAGGAGGCCATGCGGGCTATCGATTGACCTACGACCATCGGGTCATGAACTCATGGGCGATCAACGCCACGTTCGAACCCGAGTACCTTTTAGACCAATCTCCTCCTTGGAACGGCTGGAGCGTGGGCTTGGTTCCATACCAGAGCGGCCAGCAACTGGCGCAACAAGAACTGGTACTGAACGACATCGAGGTGAACGTGCCGCAGCAGTTGGGCGCGCCGGTCCCGCTGAACTGGAATCCGTAAGGGGCAAGCCATGAAGACGAACCTGGGATTCCTGTTCCTGGCGCTCTGCGCGCTGAGTTCCGCGCGGGGCCTGGAGACCGGTTGCGCGTTATCCTGCGCCTCGCCGGTGGACGAGCTGCTCCCGTTCCTGGCCTCCGACGAAGCGGAGGTTCGGGATCGGGCTTCGGCGGGGTTGGTGGACCTGGGGCCCCGCGCCCGGCCGGCCTTGGAACGGGCGCGCTTGGCCCACGACGACCCAGAAGTCCGGCTGCGGCTGGGGAACGTGCTCGAGCGCTGGGAGCAGGGCCTGCGCGCGCTGGATGACCTGTACGTCTTTCGCATCTGCCGGCGCGCGGCCCCTGCGCCGCTCGCGCAGGAACCGGTGGGCTATGCGTTTGTGGCCATACAGCAGTCATCATGGCCTGCTGCGTTGAAGCAGTTCTACCTACCCGCCTATGCCTATCCCGAAGAGCCGCCGAGCGACCCGATGCGGTACTTATGGCGCTACGGCGTGCGGCCCTGGTCGGCTGAAGAACAATGGCTGCTCAAGCAAGGGTGTTGAAAGCGCAGGACCGAGGTTCGAGCACTGAGTACCTCGCAACGGCGTGGCCCGCTGGGGCCGGGCCGCCCATCCCCGAGCTACGAGTTGGCCTTGCCCTTCAGGAAATCAAGCATGCCTTGGGCGGCGCGCTTGCTGGCCCCCGGCCCGCCGAGTTTCTTGGGCAGTTCGGCGAGCGCCGCGCGCTGCTGGTCGATGTACTTCCGGTCCGTCAGGCCGCGTTCGATCTCGGCGGCGATGCGCTGCGGGTTGACTTCATCCTGAAGCAACTCGGGCACGGCGTACCTGCCCAGGACGATGTTCACGAGCGAGAAGACGGGGATGTCGACGAGCAGGCGCGCGATGGCGTAGCTGATCCGGCCGCCCTTGTAGACGACGCACATCGGATTGCCTTGCAGGCCGGCTTCGAGGGTCGAGGTGCCGGACTTGACGACGGAGAAGTCGGAGAGGGCTGGAAGGAGCGATGCATGGGGCGAGTGCTTGCCTAGTTCGAGCAGTCGCTGATTGTCTGCCGCCGCATGTGCTTTGCCGCCAATCAAAATGTCTGGAGTTCCATTTGGGCCATAGTCGTCCTCGTGGGGATTGCCGCCCATTCCTACGGGGTCATAGGCGCTCTCGTCTTCCGAAACAACACTTCGATAATACTTGTGCAGCATCTTGGGAGTGGAGTCAGAAATAGAAATCAAGCACCGAGCCGTATCGTAATTCCCTTTTACGATCCGATAGGCGTCGTGTAGTGGGCTTAGATGGAAGAGGATTTCCTTTTCCCTACTGCCGGGCAGGAATGCGATGGTCTTGAAGTTATTTCTTGATGTCAATCCGCAATCCGCAATCCGCAATCCGCAATCGAGCAACGGATGTCCGACGAACTCCGTCTTCATCGCCCGCGCCGGCGTGCGGAATTTCTCGAAGAACGGCGGCTCGAATTCGAAGACGCAGTACGCCCGGTCGATGAACGCCGCCATCTTCGCCGCGCGCTTGGGCTTCCAGGCCCAGACCTGCGGGACGATGTAGTACAGGCAGGGGATGCCGAGCTTCTTCACGGCCTTGGCGAAGCGCAGGTTGAAGCCCGGGTAGTCGATGCAGATCAGCGCGGCGGGGCGCTCCTGCTTCACGCGGTCCAGGAGCTGATAGAAGACGCGCTTGAAGAAGCCGTAGCGCTTGGCGACTTCCCAGAAGCCCACGACCTGCATCCCGTCGAGATCCTTCGCGACCTCCAGCCCCGCCGCGGCCATCTTGGGCCCGCCCATGCCCACGAAGCGCGCGGACGGATCGAGTTCCTTCCAGGCCTCGATGAGCTTGGCGCCGTGCAGGTCGCCGGAGGCTTCGCCGGCCAGGATGAAAAGGGTCGTGGGCATCGGGGGGTTATTATGTCCGATTCCCGGAAACCTGTAAGGGGGTTCTGGGTTCCGGAGGCTGGGTTCTGGAAAAGGATGGAGAATCCTCTTCGTCGTCCTTGAGCCTTAAACCAAAGGTTGAATCCGGGTCGTACCTATCAATCCTTGAAGCACGGCGATGGGTATCCTTCATTGCTTCCGCCGACGGTTGCCAGAACCCAGCCCCCGAAACCCGGAACCCAATTCATGCAGTGAAAAGGGGTGCAGAGGCTCTTTATTTGAGTAGGATTCCACGCTCTTTATCCCACGGAGGCCCTCCCCATGGCGCGCGCGTTCGGCTGGTTCCTGGCGCTGGTCCTGGCGCTGTCGGCGTTCCCGGCGATTGGCGGCGAGCCCAATCCGTTCCTCCCGCGCGAGGAGGAAGAAGAGGACGCGCCGGCCGCCGAGCCGAAGAAGACCGAGAAGACCCCGGGGCGCACGGCCACGCAGGATCCCAAGTTCCTCCCATTCACGCCCGAAGGACAAGCGCCCGGGAACGAGAAGCAGGACGGCCCGAAGCCGGCTCCGCAGGCCGCTCCGGCGCCGGCCCCGGCGGCCGTCTGCGAGAGCTGCAAGGGGACCGGGTATCTGCCGTTCCGGCAACCGGGCGTGGCGTGGATCCAGGGAGAGCCAATTCCCGGCGGGCGGGGTCCGGCGCCGTACCAGCCGTGTCCGAAGTGCAAGGCGGGGCTCGACGCGGCGGGGCTGGAAGCCGACGGGCAGCGGCGGATGAACGTGGCGGTCTCGCGGCATGCGGGGCTGCGCCAGGAGAGCGGGCTCAATTTCCTGCTCGGGCAGACGCGGCACGTGGCGGTCCACTCGCAGCTCGACGCCAACCGCACGCGCGCGGTGCTGGCGGCGCTCAACGCCTTCACCGACCTGGTGCAGCAGAGCACCGGCGTGACGACGCTGGCGCAGACGCGCCCGGACACGCACGAGATCGTGGTCATCAACGACCAGGCCAGTTACTCCAAGTGGCTGGACTACCTGCAGAAGCAGCAGCCGGGGTCGGACTTCTCGCTGGCCAAGGGCAGCGGCGGGATGGTGGGCTGGAAGCTGAGCACCTTCCGTTCGGACAAGGGCACCCCGCCGGAGAACTGCGCGCTGCATCAATTCGGCTGGATGTTGATGGAAGAGGCGACCAACGGGAAGGCGCCGGCGTGGCTGAAGGAGGGCTTCGGCGCCTACGCCGAGAACGCGATCACGCGCAAGAACCTGATGTACACCTTCCATTACGAGAAGAACGAGGTCCAGTTCGGGCAGAACTGGAACGAAGACGCGCAGAAGTTCGCCAAGGAGCAGAAGCTCAAGCCCTGGGAGTACATCTTCCCGCTGGACCTGATCGGGATGAAGCCGCTGGACTACATCAGTTGCTACTCGATGACGAGCTTTCTTATCCAGGCCAACCCCAAGGCCTTCGTCGATATGCTCCTCAAGATTCGCGCCGGCACGGACAGCAAGACGGCGATGGAGGCCGCGTACAAGCGCAAGGTGCCCGAGCTTCAGGCGGCGTGGGGGCAGTGGATCTTCACGCAGCGCTGAGGCGGGTTCTGGGGGCTGGGTTCTGGGGGCTGGGTTCTGGGGGCTGGGGAAAAAGGAGCCTTCTGCGGCTCTCCAAAACCGATCGGCTACAGGGCTCGGCGAAGGCCGTTGATCAGTCTGCCCACGGATTGAGCCAAGGGCCAGATTTCTTTCATCTTGTCACGAGGCAGGTAATCCAGGCGTTGGGCGAGGATGAGGTGGGTCTCCAATTCGGCAAGCGATCCGCGCGCGAAATCAGGACGAATTGCTTAAATTCCTTGCGTGTGTTTCGGCTGTGGCCTTCCGCGATATTCGCCGGAATCGAAGAGGCCGCGCGCCGAGTCTGGCTCGTCAGGCCGAATAGTTCCTCTTTGGGATATCGCCGCGTGAGGCGGTGGACCTTTTCGGCCAGTTCCATCCCTAACTGCCACGCTTCGAGGTCGCGGTAGCTCTTGATATTGCTCATTCCCTCTCCTCCTAAGGACCGTTCATAGGACGGTATCGGCATTTTCAAGCGTTGTTGCCAGAACCCAGTCCCCAGAACCCAGCCCCTTTTCTTGCACAAGCTCAAGATGACCTCTATCCTGCGAATCAAAGCCCCTCGCAAGGAGTGGTCATGAATATTCGCATCGGCATCGTCGGCGCCGGCGGCATCTGCCGGTCCAAGCACGTCCCCAACTTCCGCAAGATCCAGGGCGTGGAGATCGTGGCCGTCTGCAACCGCTCGGAGGAATCCGGCCGGAAGTTCGCGGGCGAGTTCGGGATCCCCGGCGTGGAGACGAACTGGAAGAAGCTCGTCGCGCGCGAGGATCTCAACGCGATCGTGATCGGGACGTGGCCGAACCTGCACCGCGACGTGACGCTGGCGGCGCTGAAGGCCGGCAAGCACGTGCTCTGCGAGAGCCGCATGGCCTGGGACGCAAAGCACGCGCGGGAGATGCTTGCCGCGTCGAAGGCCGCGAAGAAGCGCGGGCTGAGGACAATGCTCTGCCCGCCCCCCACCGGCTTCCGCGGCGATTACGTGATGAAGCGGCTGATCAAGGACGGCGTGCTCGGCAAGCCGGTGCAGCTCTACGTCCGGCACATGGGCGGCGGGTTGCTGAATCCGGCCACGCCGATCATCTGGCGGCAGATCAGGAAGTTTCAGGGCGTCAACGCGCTGACCCTGGGGATGCTGAACGAGCCCGTGCAGCGCTGGTTCGGCGACACGCTGAACGTGATGGCGCGGACGCGGATCGTCACGAAGAAGCGCCCGGTCGAGGCCGGCGGCGCGAAGCTCCAGAAGGTCGAGCGCCCCGACCTGATCTCCATCCTGGCCGAGAAGAAGAACGGGATGCAGGCGACGTACATGTTCAGCAGCGTGGCACTGCAGGCGGGCGAGAACGTCGTCGAGGCCTTCGGGACCGCGGGGATGATCCGCTACAGCCTGGACAGCCACAAGATCTGGACGGCGAAGGTCGGCGGCGAGTACCGGGAAGTCCCGTACACGGACGCCGAGGCGCGGCATTGGGAGGTCGAGCAGGACTTCGTGAACGCGATCCGCAACGGGTCGCCGGTGACGCCTTCATTCGAGGAAGGCGTGAAGTACATGGAGTTCAGCGAGGCGGTGGAACGCTCGGACCAGACGGGCAAGGCCATACCCATATCGAGGAGGTAGACCCAGCACTTCACATGGTGCAGGCGAGCCCGGGGGATTTTCATGTAACCAACGAAAAAATACAGATAGTTATATTGATATAAACAAGATTGACCGTCCTATCAATTTGAAGTTTATGTATCCAAGGGTCCCCAGGTGCATTGGGTGCAGTCCCCGTTATGCTTGGCGCGTCTTTTGAGTAGGTCCAGATTGAGGAGTAGCGCCTCCGCATGGCTTCCCCGCCCAACCCTGAGCCGTTCAAGACCGTCGCCGTCAAGCTGGGCCTGTTGACCAAGGCCAAGGCCGAACAGGCGCACCGGCTGCAGATTCACGTCGCCCAGACCCTCGACCTGCCCAAGGACTTCCTCGAGATTTGCGAGCAGAAGGGCATGCTGTCGGCGGAGCAGATCAAGAAGGTCCGCGAGGAGGTCGCGCGGCGGGCGGCCAAAGCCAGCGGTTCTCGGAACGAGGTTACCAAGGAGAAGTTGCGCGAACTGGCCGGGTTCGAGATCCTGGAGAAGATCGGACAAGGCGCGATGGGCGCGGTCTTCAAGGTGCGCCAGAAGTCGCTCGACCGGATCGTGGCGCTCAAGATCCTCCCGCCGAGCCTGGCCAAGAACAAGCAGTTCGTGGAGCGCTTCGTGCGCGAGGCGCGCGCGAGCGCCGCGCTGAACCATCCCAATATCGTCCAGGGCATCGACGTCGGCGAAGACAAGGGCGTCAACTACTTCGCCATGGAGTACATCGACGGCGAGACGGTCCACGAGCGCTTCAAGCGTGAAGGCCCGCTGCCGGTGAAGGACGTGCTGGAGATCGGCCGGCAGACGGCGCTTGCGCTCGCGCACGCGCACACCCGGAACCTGATCCACCGGGACATCAAACCCGCGAACCTGATGCTGCTCAAACCCGGCTCCGCCAGCCAGGGCCTGACCGTAAAAGTGATGGACCTGGGCCTGGCCCGGGCGCTGGAGGACGAGGACGGGCACCGCACCGAGGCCGGTTCGGCGCTGGGCACCCCCTTCTACCTCTCGCCGGAGCAGGCGCGCGGCGAGAGCAACCTCAGCGGGGCCTGCGACCTCTACTGTCTCGGCGGGACGCTCTATCACCTGCTGACGGGGAAGCCCCCGTACGAAGGCGAGTCCAGCGCGGTCATCATGACCAAGCACATCGGCGAGCCCGTGCCCGACCCCAAGAAGCTGCGCGCCGACCTGGAGCCGGAGGTCTGCGAGATCGTCCGGAAGCTGATGGCCAAGAAGCCGGAGGAGCGCTACCCCAACGCACAGGCGCTCGCCGACGACCTGGGCCTGGTGCTGGCCGGGGACACGCCCAAGCACATCAAGCTCAAGGGCCTGCGCGGCAAGAGCACCGGTCCGGTCGGCGCGGTGACGGGCAAGCACGGCACCACCGGCCCGCGCGGGCGCGTGACGACCAAGGGCGCCGGAGCCGTGGGCCCTCGGAAACGTGACGGCGAGGGCGAGACCGGCCCGCGCACGGCCTCCGCTTCGAAAAGCTTCCCGGTCCTGCCCGTGGCCGTCGGGGGCGTGGCGCTCCTGGCCCTGCTCGGCGTGCTGCTGAGTTCGTCTTCGGGCAAGCCGGCCGATCCGGCCAAGTCTTCGCCCGACCAGGCTTCAACCGAGAATCGCACGGACACCCAGCCCGCTCCCAATCCCGAGGGCGCAGAAAAGCAGCGGCAGCTCGAAGAACGCCGCCAGGCCGAGGCCGAGGCGCAACGGAAACTGGACGAACTGAAATCGAAAGCCGAGCAGGTTGCGGCAGGCGACCTCGAGGCCCTGGAACTGGCCTGGTCGGAACTGCGGCGGAGCGCCGGCGACCATGCCTACGCCAAGCTGGCCAACGACAAGCTGAAGGAGATTGGGGAACTGAAGGCCGCGGCCGCGGCCAAGGCCGTGGAGCGGCTCATCGGGGAGGCCGGCGCGCTGGCCGGGCAGGGCGACTTCGACGCGGCGCTGGCGCACCTCGCCGCCGCGGACGGGAAGCTCGCCGGGAACGGGGAACTCAAGGCCGCGCTCGACAATGCCGCGCAGGAACTCGCCGCGCGGGGCCAGGAGGCCGGCGCGAAGCCGCTGCAAGCCGCCGCGGATCTGGCCGCAGCGGGCAAGCTCGAGGAGGCCGTGGGCGCCTACGAGGCCGCCTCGCGCTTCAAGTACCAGCCCGTCGCCAAGGAAGCCGCCGCGAAACTGGAGGCGGTGCGCGGCCAGATCGCCCAGGCGCAGGCCGCCGCGGCCGAAGCCGCCCGGCAGAAGCTCTTCGGTCTGGCCAAGTCGGTCGCGGAGTTGGTCCGGCAGAGGAAGACGGACGAGGCGCAGGCCGAGGTCCGGCGCGCGCTCAACGACGCCGAACTGCGCCCGGCTCAGGAGCTGCTGCGGCTGCTGCCGGAGGCTTTCGACGGAGTCGCGGACCTGAACCGCATGGCCGCCGCCCGGCTGGTCGGGCACGAAGAGAAGGGCCTCGTCTTCCCCGAGAACGACCGCGTCTATTACAAGATCGAGAACGAGCGGCTCTACTACCGGCCCAAGCCGGATTTTCCTCAGGTGACCAACACGCGGCTGGACGGGGTCGAGTGGCCCGATTTGCTTTTCCTCGCGGGCCTGCGCGGCGGCGACGTGATGGCCGTGCTCAACGCCGTGCCGCTGGAACGCGCCGAGATGCTCGGGGATTCCTGGCGCTGCTTGGCGAGACGGAAAAGGCGCAGGCGCTCTTCGAGCGGGGGCTTCAGCACGGCACGGACGCGGCCAAGGAGCGCTTGAAGCTCTGGCCTCCGCTGCTGGCGGCGCTAAGCCCCGATCCGAACGAGCGCAAGGCGCAGGAGCTGCTGGCCCGGCTCAAGGAGCAGGTAGCCGCGAAGCAATGGGGCGAGGCGCGGCAGGCGCTGGAGGCCCTGAACGCCCCTCCGCTCAAGACGACCACCGTGGCGCTGGGCGGCCGCGCGTGGCTCGAAGAGGTCGAGAAGCAACTCGCCGCCGCACAGCCGGCGCAACCGGCGCGGCTAACCGGGCTGGCCAAGGCCTTCCGGGGCAAGCTGGAAGAACTTGGAGGCGGCGCCTTCCGGGTCAGCTACGACTGGAGCGACCCGGCGCAGTTGGACGACTTCCCGATCCGCATCGGCGCGGCGCCGAAGATCGTCGCCAGCCGGCTCTTCTTCCAGGGTGACCCCGAGAACCGCGGCATCCTGTACCACTTCGCGTCCTGGCGTCCGCCCTTGAAGGTCAGCGTGGTTGCGAACACGTCCCTCGACGCCGTGGTCCTGGCCAACTGCGAACCCAAGCAGGTGGACATTCAGGAAGCGTGGCGGAACGGGATGACCTTCGACGTGGGCAAGAAGGATCTCGCCCGGATCTTCCGGCTCGGGACGGAAGTCTGGCAAGTGCCCTACAAGATTCCGGCCGACCGCGGGGCCATCTCCATCGAGGTCACGTTCGATGGGCGCGAGTGGCGGCTCGCGGTCGAGGGCCAGGAGCGGATCAAGTACGCCGACGAGAATCCGCCCGATCCGGCCAAGTTCAACAAGTTCGGGCTGGCGAACTTCATGGACACGTCCTACACCCAGGTCAGTTTCAGCGGGACGCTGCCGGAGGCGTGGATCGCGCAGGCGTCGCGGGATCCGGACTCCGTGCGCGGGCCAGTTGGCGGCGCGGCGGTCGCCTCCAATCCTCCGCCCGGCCCGCAGAACAACCCGCCCCCGCCGCCCAAGCGCAAGGTGAAGCTCACCAAGAACCTGATCGTGATGGGCAACCTGCGCTGGCAGGACAGCAAGATCATCCTGAATCAGGGCGACCAGGTCGAGATCGTCGCCAAGGGCCAGTGGAACCAGGGCGGGGCGATGGCGCCCTGCGGGCCGGAAGGCTACAAGCAGCGGCTCGGCGAGTATCCGGCCATGTGCCTGCTCGCCAAGCGCGGCGGGGCCGACGGCGGGCAGTTCGAGGTGGGAGCCAACTGGAACGGCCCGTGGGAAGAAACCGGCAAGCTCTTCTTTCAGGCCAACGACAACGATTCGGCCTTCAAGGACAACATCGGCTTCGTCAACGTGACGGTCACGGTCTACGAGCCGTAATGCCGCGATTACCTAAGGCTCTTTGATCCCCGCGCCCTTGCACTCGGCGCAGGCGACGCGGCCTTTCTGGCACTGCCCGCAGGCGGGGGCCGCGCCGGGCTTGGGAACCTCCTTCGTCCCCTTACAGGCCGCGCAGGAAACCTGTCCGGCCCCCGCGCAGGCCGCGCAGTTGACCTTGGTCGTACCGCCGCAGGTGGCGCACTTGCCCTTGTTGACGGGCTTGCCGTCCTCCATGGCGATCACCTCGCCCAGGTGCCGTTCGCTCCATTCCATCCAGGCGCCGCCAAAGGTAAAGCGCCGCCAGCGGAGGTTATCCTTCCCGAGTTCCCACTTGCCTTCGCTCAGTTTGAGGCAGGAATCGGGGCATGTTACCTTGCCGGCTTCGCAGCCCTGCGCCTGGCAGGCAGACGTCCCCGCGCCCTTGCAGGCCGTGCAGGAGACCCGTTCCCTGGCCTTGAATCCGGACCCGTCGCAGGCGGCGCAGGCGACGCTCTTCTCTCCTTTGCAAGTGGGGCAGAGTTTGTCCTTGTTCGCCGCGGCCCAGCGCTTCTGGATCAATTCCGGCGTGAGGCCGTTGCTCAATTCCTTGACCTTGGCCCAGGGCACCGTGAGGTCCAGGGCATTGCCCTTCATGCTCACGCGCAGGACGAGGTTTTTATCGTCGTACTTGACCAGTTGGGCTTCTTCCTTGCGCCCGTCCTGGTAAGTGACGACGACCTTTTCGAGTTCTTCGGCGCGCAGTCCGCCGGCCAGGGCGAAAAGGACCAGGACCAGCAGTCCGATGCGGGCAGGCATGAGCGATTCCTCCGGATTCCAGGTTCGAACGAGCTTTTTATACCCGTGGGATGGACGAATCGGAACATCGAAATCGGGCGCCTAAAGCGAGTCTGAATCCGTGATTCCGGCGCTACCTCAGCGAGGGCCGGCCATGCTGGTTTCGCGCCGCAAGGTGTGGTAGCGTGCGCGGGAGAATGGGGAGCACGCCTTGCTGCGCTGGATGATCCTGCTGCTGGCGCTGTCGGCATGGCTCGCGAGCCTGGCCGTGGTGTATCGCGAATACGGCCCCACGCCCCCCTCCGCCGAAGCCCTGGCCAACCGGCAGGCGCGCGACGCGATCTTCGCGGACTTGGCCCCGCGGTCGCGGCGCTGGACCATTTACCTCAATCCCAAGAAACTCGCCGGCCCGCATGGTAGTTCCATGGCGGCTTCCTCAACCCGCGCCTGGCCGACAATTGGCTGCGGGAGCACCAGGAAGAGCAACGCCTGGCCGAGGACGCGGGGGCGTTTCCGGGCGAGGTGAAAGTCGGGCGCAAGGAAGAGAGCGTCAAGCATCCCGACTACAATCGCGCCGAGATCAAGACCGTGATGCAGTTGATGCTCCCCGTGGGCCTCTCGCCAAACCTGAACGAACTGGTCGGCGATCCGCGCTGGGAGTGCACCCAGCGGCACACCCGGGAGGGCGGGCTGCAGGACGTGACGGCGCTGCTGCGACTGGGCAACCTGGAGATCGCCAGCCGGGTGGTCCGCGAAGGCGACGCGCTCAAGGCCTCGGTCGGCATCTTCCGCGGCAACGAGAAGCTGCTTTATACGCAGGAGACCTTCGCGCTGGGCGGCGGCTCGCCGCAGGTGGACCCCTCGCCCTTCGGCTTCCGGCCGGAGATCAAGCTCGGGGACGAGTGGGAGATCGGGATGCTGGACCTGACGCAGTCCTCGGGCCGGCCGGTCCTGGCGGCGGTCCGGGCGAAGGTGCTCCGCCAGACGGCCACCAAGTTTCACGGGCGCTACGTGGGCGTCTATGAGGTGGAAGCCAAACACGAGCAGTTGCAGTATTATGCGTACTACTCTCCTGAAGGCTACGTGCTGAAGGAACACTGGAAATTCAAGGAGCTGCTGGACCTGACCTTCGTGCGCGACGAGGCCGATTTTTCGGACGGCGCGCACGCCGAGGCCCCCGCGCCGAGCCATGATCGAAATCCGCAACCTCAGCAAGCGCTACGGGGACAAGGTGGCCCTCTGGGACCTGAACCTCGACGTCGGCGACGGCGAACTCTTCGCCTTCCTCGGGCCCAACGGCGCCGGCAAGACGACCACCATCAAGATTCTCTCGGGGCTCGTGCGCCCCACCGCCGGTACGGCGATCGTCGGCGGGCACGACGTGGTCAAGGACGGGCTCAAGGCCCGCGCGCTGATGAGCTACGTGCCCGACCAGCCGTTCCTCTACGAAAAGCTGACCGCGCGGGAGTTCCTGCGCATGGTCGGCGAACTGTATCGCATGGAGCGCGCCGAGATCGAGCAGCGCATCGGGGAACTCTCCGAGACCTTCGAACTGGGCGGTTTCCTCGACGACCTCTGCGAGAGCTACTCCCACGGCATGAAGCAGCGCGTCGTGGTCGCATCCGCGCTGCTGCACGGCCCCAAGCTCCTGGTCGTCGACGAACCCATGGTGGGGCTGGATCCCAAGAGCTCACGGACGCTGAAAGACCTGCTCCGCGCGCTCACCCGCGAGCGCAAGCTGACCGTTTTCATGACCACGCACACGCTCTCGGTGGCCGAGGAAGTCGCCGACCGCATCGGGATCATCCACCAGGGGCGCGTGATCGCCCTGGGCGCCATGCAGGAGCTGCGCGCGCTGCGCCAGGGCTCCGAGGACAAGCGCCTCGAAGACCTCTTCCTCGAGATGACCAACGGCGGCGATCCGCCCAAGCAGGCCTGAGTTCCGGGACGCTCGGGCGCGGACCTTACTTGGCTTCGGCGGGGGTGTTCAGGCGCGCGAAAAGCCCGAAGCGCTGCGCGTCGTTCAGGGCGTCCAGACCCAGGCAGGCCAGCGCGGCGAGATTTTCGAGAGGGTCCTTGGTGTAGAGTTTCGTCTCGTCCGCGGCGTCGCGAAGGCTGGCCTTGTCGTCCTTGAGCTTGACCTTGTAGAGCTCCTTCTCGCCGGCGTCCTCCAACTCCCAGCCGTACTCGCGCTTGTTGATCTTCACCAGCAGCTTCTCGTCGCCGGTCTCGAGCTTCCAGTCGCCGTCCTCCTGACGCTGCAGGATGAAGAGCACGGTCTGCTGGTCGGCGGTCTTCACCTTGTACTTCCCGTCCGCGCCGGTGATGTAGCCGACTTCCCGGTCGGCGTCGTCCTTGATCTTCAACTTGTCCCCTTTCCAGGTGTAACGGAAGAGCTCCCGCTCGGCGCCATCGAGGAGCTTATAGCCGTTGGATTCGGGCTTGAGGCTGAACGCGGTGCTTTCGGCGCCGGTCTTGAACTTGAGCTTCCCGAAGACGGCCGGCGGCTGGAGGGCCGAGGGCTGCCCGGCCCCGCTGCTGCTGTCGCCGGTGGGCTTCGTCGCGCCGCCGCCTTCGGGCTTATCGCCCGCGCCGCAACCCACAAGCAGCAGCAGCAGCAACGCCGGGCCCAGAGCACGCTTCGCCGTATCGAACATGGGAGACTCCTTCGGGACTTGGGACGAACGGGCGACGCCGCCGGCTCAGCCGGGATGCGAGACCCGCCGCGCGAGGTTCAGCGCCTGGTACAGGCTCAGGAACATCAACGCCACCAGCTTCACGCCGTCCACGCAGGTCACTTCGCCGGCCTTGGATTCCTTGACGGCCCATTCGCCCTTCAGCGCGGCCTTCAGGAGCAGGCTGCCGGGTTCGGCCGCCACGCTCTTCAAATCCACGCCGGGGGCAATTGGACGGCGCCGGCAAGTTCCGATCCGATGCGCTCCATCGCGGCGTACCGTCCGGGCTTGAAGCGCAGCAGCAGCGCGCTTTCGGCGGCGCTTTTCTTCTTCGACTTGTACTTGGACTTGCCGCTCCGGCCGCGCTTCCAGCAGCTCCGCGCCTGACACTTCTCGATCATGGTCAGGCGGAAGCGGGTGCCGTCCAGGAGCCGGCCTTCCAGTTCGAGCCAGGGATCCTCGTAATACTTCACCTTCCAGACGCCCACCTGCCCCTGGCGGACAAACTTGTCCTTGTGCTCGGCCGGGCGAAGGTCCAGGCGCACATCCAGCTTTTCGTCCTTGGCGGCATCCTTCCCGATCAGGCCCAGGACCTTGTCGAGCAGCTCGTAGCGGCGGTTCTCGTAGTTCAGCCGCTTATGGATGCTCCGGATCACGAAGCTCACGACGGTCACGACGCCGGCCACGGCCAGCAGCGGCAGGAGCAGCGGCAGGAAGATGGAGCCGATCCCCGTAATGAACACGGCCAGGAGCCCCATGCAGCCCAGCCACGTCCACTTCGCTTGCTTGCTTTCCTTGTACTTGTCGAGCTTGCGCAGTTCGGCCACGTCGAGCCGAATGGAGTTGACGGTATCGGCCGTCTGATAGATGAGGGAGGACTTGAAGGCGTCAAGGTTCAGCGGCACGACGTGGCTCCACGCTCGCGGGCTGCGTTAACGGCTTCGATCGTAGGGACGCTTCAATCGATGTCAACCGGACGGGGTGTATACGCCAGCTTCGACCGCGTCCCCGCGCCCAAGGGGGCCGCCGTACATATACAAGCCTTCGCACAGGCCCTTGCGCAAAGCTTCGGCCCGCTCGACCTCGTCACCCTCGCGGCGCCGCCCGCCGGGGAAGCGCCGCCCGCCGGCGTGGGTCCGGCGCGGGAACTCTGGCCGGGCGTGACCCAGCATCCCATCCATGTCCATGGCTCCGATGCGATCGCGCGCGCGCTCTCGTTCCGCGCCTTCCTGGGCGATTGGTGGGGCGCGCGCCGCGCGCGCTTCGCGCACGTTCGCTCGATCTTCGAAGGCTATCCGCTGGCGCGGCGTAAGGGGCAGGCCTGCGAGAAGCTCATCTACGAGGTCAACGGGCTGCCCTCGATCGAGCTGAAGTACCACCATCCGGGCGTCGCCGACGATACCGAGCTGACCCGCAAACTCCTCGCACAGGAACAAGCATGCCTCGACGCGGCCGACCTGCTCGTCACTCCCAGCGCCGTGACGGCCGCGCACCTGCGCGCCGCGCGCGGCGTGGACGCCAAGAAGCTCAGGGTGATTCCCAATGGCGTGGATCTGGAGGTCTTCCCGCACCGCCCGCCGCCGCCGCGCACGGGCGAACTGCGCGTGCTCTACAGCGGCACGCTGGCGGCCTGGCAAGGCGCGCGAGTGGCCGTGGAGGCCCTGGCGTTGTTGCGCCGCGACGTGCCCGCGCGGCTTACGCTCGTCGGGCATGCCGGTACGCGGCAGCGCAAGAACGTCCTGGAGCGCGTGCACGAGCTGAAGCTCGCGGCGTTCGTGGAACTGCGCGAACCCGTCGCGCAGGCGGACCTCGCCGCGCTGCACCATGAGCACGACGCCGCGCTGGCCCCTTTGATGCCGAACGACCGCAACCTCGTCCAGGGCTGCTGCCCGCTGAAGGTGCTCGAGGCCATGGCCGCCGGCGCCCCGCTGGTCGCCAGCGAGATGCCGGTCGTGACGGATCTGGCGCGCCCCGGGGAGCACTTTCTCGCCGCCAAACCGGGCAACACCAAGCAGATCAAGGACGCGCTGCTGCGCCTCCACGCCGATGCGGCGCTCGCCGCGCGCCTCTCCTCCGCCGCCCGCGCCCACGTCGCTGCGAACTTCACCTGGCGGCGCGCGCAGGAAAGCCTGGTTGAAGCGTACCGGGAGGCGCTCGGGCTGGGGCCTGGTTGAGCCTTGCGGGCCGATTCACGAAGGCTGCAGCAGCGGCGCGCCTCAAGCCCAACCCGACTCGGCTCGGTACGGGGCGGCCGCGACGGCCCATGCCGTGGAATTCCGCGATCCGTAAGCGCGCACACCGGGTATCATGCGCAAATGGGCCCGGACGAACATATCTGCCTCTGCTTCCGCGTCTCCCGGCGCAAGTTGGTCAACTACTGCCGGATCGAGAAGCCGAAAGTCGCCAGCCAGCTCTCGCAGTGCCACGGCGCGGGGACGGGCTGCGGCTGGTGCGTCCCGTTCCTCAAAATGATCTTCGAGCAGTGGCAGAAAGGAGAAGCAGACCCGGACCTGCCCTTCTCGATGGACGACTACGCCCGCAGGCGGGAATGGTACAAGGACAAGGGGGAACGCACGATGCCGGAGGAAGACCGCAACGCGAAATAACCCCTTCGTTGCAGCATGATTTTCAAGAGTCGCGCTGATTCCCTCTCACGTCCCAAGCTTCGGATCGCTGCCGCCCCTTTCCGAGCACCCGCCTCAAGGCCTGCGCCTCCGAAGCTCCGTCAAAACGCTCCACGATCGTCTTGCGCCCGGCTTCGGCCAGTCCGCGCCTCCGGGCTTCCGGCAGCGCCAAGGCTTCCAGGATCGCCTCGCCCAGCCGGTGCAACTGCGTGCGCGGAAGCACGACGCCGTTGAGGCCGTGTTCCAGAACCTCCGGAATCCCGCCTCCGTCGCTGCCGAGACAGAGCACGCCGCAGCTCAGGGCTTCCAGCAGCGCGTTGGGCAGCCCGTCCCAGAGCGAGGGCATCAGGAACAGGTCGGCGAGGCGCAGGTGGCGCGCGACGGCGGCGGGGTCGTCGAGGTGCCCGGTGACGAGCACGCGCGCGGCGTCTTCAGGAAACTGCGCGGCGTAGTGCGCCAGTTGGGCCTGCTCACGCGGGCGCACCTCCCCCACCACCAGCAGGCACGCGGGGCGCGCGCGGCGCACGGCCGTGAGCGCCTCCTGCATGAAGGGAAAGCCCTTCTTGTGCCGCAGTTCGCCGCTGAAGGCGAGCACGGCCTCGCCCTCGGCGATGCCCAGCCTCCGGCGCAGTTCGGCATCCGGCGGCCCAGGCGAAAAGAGCCCCGTATCGACGGCGTTCGGCGTGACGACGACGCCGCCGTCGCGCCCCAGAAGCACGTCGATTTTGCGCGCCAAGTCGGCGCTGACGGAGGTGATCGCGGAGGCGCGCTGAAGGGTCCAGAGCAGCCGCGCGAAGTCGCCCGGCGGAAACATCATCTGATCCACGTCATTCCCACGCGCGCTGACGATGGACCGGACCCCGAATCGCGAGCCGAAAAAAGCCGCCATGAAGCCCGCCGGATAGAGCCCGTGCCCCCACAGCGCGTCGAAGGGCGCCTGCCCGTGGAGCCACTCCATCACATTTCCGGTGTGCTGAAGCGAAAGGTCCCAGTTGTGAAAGAGCCCGACGCGATGGAGCGCGACGCCGCGCGCGGCCGCCGCGACCTCTCCGGCGTCCAACCGTTCGACCTCGCCCGGCGGGAGGGACTTCGTCCACGCCACCACCTCGACGGCGTGCCCGAGCCGCCGGCAGGCCGCGGCGATGCGCGCGCCGCTGGTCGCCATGCCGCCGATGTCGGGCGGGAAGCGCTGGACGAGCATCAACAGGCGGGGCTTGGGCATGGCGGGAGTATACCCGTGCGCCGCTTCAGCGCCGCGTTATCCGGCGCGATTCGCGCCTTTAGCCAGGATTCGGCATAGACCTTTCTGGCGGCGCGATTATGGTCAAGTTCCAAATCGATTCCCACTTCCATGGAGTACGTATGACGACGAACCGACTGGACCTGCGCTTGGCTCTGCCTTTGTGGGCCGTGCTCCTCGCCGGATGCGGCGGCGGCGACAAGGCGCCCGCACCCGCGCCGAACGCGCCCGCCCCCGAGGCCAAGGCGCTCCCGGAAGGGAAAGAGCTCGCCTCGGAGCAACAGCAGGCCATTGAAGCTTTTGCGCGCCAGGTCGAAGCGACGCTGGGCCAGGGCGACCCGGTCTACATGATCCAGCACATGGACCTCAACGCATTCATCGACAAGGCCACGGAGGGCTTGGGTCTGAACGCGAGCGATCTGGCGAATGTCAAGATGGGTCTGCGCTCCAGCCTGAACCTCCCCCAGCGCTTCGCCGAAGAAGTCAAGCGCGGCGGCACGTTCAAACTGCTGCGAGTGCGCGAGGTGAACGGCCACCCCACCGCGCTTTACCGGCTCGTCTCCAACGGCGGGCTCAATTACATCGAGCTGTACCTCAAGCCGGCCGCGGAGGGGCAATACCAGATCTACGACTGCTACCCCTACATCGCGGGCGAGATGATGACCGAGACGTGCCACCGCATGATGCTTCAGGCTGTGGCGCAGAACCAGCAAAGCCTCCTCGGCAAGCTGATGCAGAAAGACTCGGACTTCGTTGCCGCGCTGCCCACCATCCAGAAACTGCAGGCGGCCCTGGGCAGCCAGCAGTTCGCCCAGGCGCTTCAGCACTACCAGCAGTTGCCGGACTCGCTCAAACGGGAGAAGGCGTATCTGTTGATGCGCATCACCGCGGCGATGAACACGAACGACAAGGAATACCTCGCCGCGATGCAGGACTTCCGAAAGTTCCACCCAAACGACCCCGCCGCCGACCTGGCGGCCTCGGACGGCCTGATCCTGACCCAGAAGTGGGATGCGGCCCTGGCCGCCATGGACCGGCTCGAAAAGAGCGTGCAGGGCGACGCCTACCTCACGTTCCTGAAGGCCAACATCAACATGCTGGCCGAACGCTTCGAGAAGGCGCGGGAACTGGCGCAGAAGGCCGTGGAAGCCGAGCCGCTCTTGATCGAGCCGCACTGGACCATGGTCACCATCGGCCTGAACTCGAAGAACCATGCCGAGGTCGCCGAGTGGCTCACCCGGATCCGCGACAAGTTTCAGATGACGTTCAAGGACCTGAACTCCGTCGCGGAGTACGCGAGCTTCATGAAGTCCGAGGAAGGCAAGAAGTGGATGGCGAGCCAGCCGCCCGGTGTGATCGAGGCGCCCGCCCCCGAGGGCGAGTAGGCGCGCGCCTCAGCCGCCTTCGCGGCTGCTGGGCATCTGCGGGGAGGGCGGCAGGTTAATGACGTCCTCGGGGAAGTGCTCGCAGAGGAAGTGCAGGATATTCCGCACGCTGATCATGCCCCATGGCTCGCCCTTGCGCTTCACGATGGGGATGTGCCGGTAACCGTGGGTCATCATCATGTTCAGCGCGTAGCCGACCAAGTCGCGTGGGGTGAGCGTCTCGGGGTTGGCGGTCATCACCTCCCCGATCTTCCGCTCCCGCCAGTTCCAGCCCCGGCCCGCGACGCGGTTCAGCAAGTCGCGTTCGGTGAAAATCCCGATCAGCTTCCCGCTCTCGGGGTCGGTGATGAGCACCGCGCCCATGCGGGCCTCGCGCATCGTTTCGACGACCTGCTGGATGCAGGTATCGGGCGCGAAACAGGTTGCGTTGGAGCATTCCACGTGACTGAGCGGCTCGCGCAGGACTTCGTCCGTGAGCTGCCGCTTCACGAGGGACGTGGTGTCCTTGTACATCTGCTCGTCTTCTTCGCGCTCGATCAGGCCCATGGGCGATCCTCGACTCGTCCGGTTTGGGTAGGCGGGCGGCAAATCCCTGCTTAGTCATGTTACAACCGGCGGGCGCGCGGCGCGACCGGTTTTGGCCGAATTCCCATGGATGCGGCGCGGCTACTTGATCGTCCAGGTCTCCTTGCCCCGGATCAGGTCCAGCAGGTCGCCTTCGCCGTAGCGCTCCTTGGCGTTCTGGACCTGTTCGTGCGCGCGCCGTTCGAAGGACGGCCGGGTGACGTCGCGGAAGATGCCCATCACCGTGGGATGGTCCAGGCGCGAGAGCATGTAGGCCAGCGTCTGGTCTTCCGCGCGCTGGTCGTGGACGAGCAGATCCTTTTCGGTGACCCCGTCTTGTCCCAGTTCGACGGATTCCACGGAGAGGCCCTTGAGGCGCAGGCCCTTCTTGCGGCCCTTGCCGAAGATCATCGGCTTCCCGTCTTCCAGCAGCACGTTCTCGTCGTCGCGGATCGAGCGCTCGGTCACATCCTTGAAAGCGCCGTCGTTGAAGATGACGCAGTTCTGGAGAATCTCGATGAACGCGACGCCTTTGTGCTCGGCGGCGCGGTTCAGGACCGACTGGAGGTGCGGGAGGTAGATGTCCGCGGTCCGCGCCACGAAGGTCGCTTCGGAGGCCAGCGCGAAGGAGACGGGATTGACCGGCTGGTCCACCGAGCCGAAGGGCGTGGACTTGGTGACCTTGCCGTACTCGGAGGTTGGCGAGTACTGCCCCTTGGTCAGCCCGTAGATCCGGTTGTTGAACATCAGGATCTTGATGTCGAGGTTGCGGCGCAAGGCGTGCATCAGGTGGTTGCCGCCGATGGACATGCCGTCGCCGTCGCCGGTGATGACCCAGACCTGCAACTCGGGATTGGCCAACTTGACGCCCGTCGCGACGGCCGGCGCGCGCCCGTGGATGGTATGAAAGCCGTAGGTGTTCACGTAGTACGGGAAGCGGCTGGAACAGCCGATACCCGAGACCATCACGAAGTTCTCGCGGGGAATGCCCAGGCCGGCGAAGACCTGCAGCGCGCCGGTCAGGATCGCGTAGTCGCCGCAGCCCGGGCACCAACGCACTTCCTGGTTGGACTGGAAGTCCGCCTTGGTGAACTTCTGCTTTTCAGCCTTCGATGCGGTGATGGCGGGCATGCGGGCTTATCCTTCCGAGTAGTTCGAGGTCGTCAAAAACGGGCGATCGCTGCCGGGCTGGCGGACGGGACGACCTTCCATCACGGCTTCGATTCCTTCCAGCACTTCACGCCCCGTGAACGGCGAGCCCTGCATCTTGTTCAGGGGGATCACGTCCACCAGGAACCGGCCGCGCAGCAAGTGCGAGAGCTGGCCCAGGTTGATCTCCGGGCAGATGACCTTCTTGTAGCGCTTGAGGACCTGCTCGGTGTTCCGGGGCAGCGGATTCAGGTAGCGCAGGTGCGCCTGCGCCACCTTGCGCCCGGCCTCCTGCACCCGGCGGCAGGCCGAACGGATCGCGCCGTAGGTGCTGCCCCAACCGATCACCAGCACCTCGGCGTCCTCGTCGCCCATGACTTCGAGCGGCGGGATGTCCTCGGCGATGCGCGCGACCTTGGCCGCGCGCAGCACGCACATCCGTTCGTGGTTATGCGGATCGTAGCTCACGTCGCCGGTCAGCTCTCGGCTCTCGAGCCCGCCGATGCGGTGCTCCAACCCCGGCGTGCCGGGCACGGCCCAAGGCCGCGAGAGCGTCTTCTCGTCGCGGGCGTAGGGCATGAACTCCTTGCCGTTGGCGTGCGCGAACTCGGTCTTCATCTCGGGCAGTTCGGACAGCTCCGGGATGCGCCAGGGCTCCGAGCCGTTCGCCAGGTAGCCGTCGGAAAGGAGGATCACGGGCGTCATGTGCCGTACCGCCAGCCGGCAGGCTTCGATGGCGAACAAGAAGTTCTCGGCGGGCGTGGCGGGGGCCAGGATCGCGACGGGGGACTCGCCGTGGCGCCCGTACATTGCGAAGAGCAGGTCGGCTTGTTCAGTCTTCGTCGGCAGCCCGGTGGACGGCCCGCCGCGCTGAACGTCGATCACGACCACCGGCAGTTCGGTCATGATCGCCAGGGACATGGCTTCCGACTTCAGCGCCAGGCCCGGGCCGGCGGTGCCGGCGACGGAGAGCGCTCCCGAGAAGGCCGCGCCCACCACGGCGGCCATCGCCGCGATCTCGTCCTCGGCCTGAAACGTGATCACTCCGAAATTCTTATGCTTGGCCAGTTCGTGCAGGATGTCGCTGGCCGGCGTGATCGGATAAGCCCCGTAAAAGAGTTTGAGCCCGCTGCGCACCGAGGCGGCCACAAGCCCCGTCGCGAGGGCCTGGTTCCCCGAAATGTTGCGGTACAGGCCCGGCTTGGTCGGCGCCGCGGGGATCTCGTAGGCCACCGCCTGAAACGCGTCGGTCATGTCGCAGTAGTTGTAACCGGCCTTGAGCGCCGTCTGGCAGGCCTCGGCGATGCCGGGGGACTTCTTGAACTTGTCCTGGATCCAGCGCAGGCTCGGCCCCAGATCGCGGTTGAAGATCCAGTAAGCCATGCCCAGCGCGAAGAAGTTCTTGCAGCGCTCCTTTTCGCGCGCGCTGACGCTCTCCAGGCCCTGCAGCGAGCGCATCGTCATGTCCGTGATGGGCTCGGAGAAGAGTCGGTAATTCGAGAGGGAACTGTCCTCGAGCGGGTTGGTCGCGTAGCCCGCCTTGGCCATGTTGATCTTGTCGAATTTCTTCGTGTCCACGATCAGCACGCCGTTCTGAACCAAGTCGTTGACGTGGACCTTGAGCGCGGCGGGGTTGAAGGCCACGAGCACATCGGGCTGGTCGCCGGGCGTGTAAATGTCCGTCGCCGCGAACTGGATCTGGAACCCGCTGACCCCCGGCAACGTACCGGCGGGCGCGCGGATCTCGGCGGGGTAGTCCGGCAGCGTGGCCAGATCGTTCCCCGCGATCGCCGTCGTGTTGGTGAACTGGTCCCCCGTGATCTGCACCCCGTCGCCGCTATCCCCGGCGAAGCGGACCGTCACGTGCTCCAGCCGCTTGCGCTCCTGGACGCCTGGCGCGAGTGGTTTCTGCATTGAGGTGCTCATGGTGGGGTTCGGAGGCTCCACGTTAAGGAGAGGTGTCGGCGAATCCGCCGATGTTAGGGGCGGTTCTGAATGCAGCCTCGTCAAGAATTCTACATCCCTTGAAGTCTTTTAACCAGACCATATCAACTACTTAACGTGCCGGCCGCATGCGAAGGAAAGGTGTGAAGGCAAGCGCGCTCGCGATCCTCCGGGGCATAGGTATTAGGGGTGTTCGCCCATTTATCGAAGGCTTGCAAGCCACCTCGACCTTCTATTCCAATCGTCTAGTCCTGGAAATTCTTGACCCATGCGTCAATTTTTTATCCCATGCTTTTTCACGAGTGTGCGAATTCCGAGACGCTCGGCTACTAAAAGAATCCGAACGCGAGGTGGGCCCTTTTGCTTCCGGAAAGAGTCGGCCGAGGGTATAAGCAAGCTATCCAATGTCCGAAGCCAAGCCGCAGGTCATCCCGCAAGCATCCACCGACGCGCCGGCGCCCGCCGGTGATCCGCAAAGCGTCGAGATGGAGCACGAACTCAGCCCGCGCGGCATGCGCTGGTTGGTCAGCGTGACTTTGCTCCTCCTCTTCGCGGCGCTTGCGTCGGGCACCTGGTTCGTGCACCGCGACGCGCTGCGCTCGCGGAACCGCGTCGTCTGCATCGGGGACAGCCTGACCGTCTGCGGAGGCTGGGGCGGGCGTTACACCGACCATCTGGCGGACCTGCTGCCGGACGCCGAGTTCGTCAACAAAGGCGTCAACGGGGATACCCTCGCCGGCGGGCGCCGGCGCTTCCTGTCGGACGTCCTGGTCCTGGATCCGAAGGTCGTGGTCATCGAACTGGGCGCCAACGACTTCCATCAGCGAGAGCGGAGCATCGAGGAACTGCGGGCGGACCTCGAGTTCATGCTGCTGGCGTGCAAAGACCGCGGGATCGAGACCGTGGTGGCCGGCGTCTTTGGGGAACATCTCGCGCCGGACGGACAGGCGGGCGGGAAGCGCTACAAGGAAGGCGACCCGGGATTCGGGGACGCGATCCTGCGCATGGAGCGCGAACTGAGCGCGAAGTATGGCGCATCGCACGTCGAGAACATCCAGTACGACCTGAACCAGCCCTACCACTGGAGCGACGGCCGGCATCCGAACGCCGCCGGCAACCTGCTGGTGGCCCAGCGCCTGAAGCCGGCCATCGAGGCGGCGCTCGCCCGCCACGCCGCTCAGGATCCCGCCCCGTAAGCCGGCGGCCGCGTTCAGGCTTCTACGGGCTTGGACCGCGCCCGCGGCAGCGTGACCGTGAAGGCGGCCCCCCGCCCTTCCTCGCTGCGGACCTCCAGCGACCCGCCGTGGAGCCGCACCAACTCCTGGGTGATGGCCAGCCCGAGCCCCGTCCCTTCCGCGCGCGTCTTCTGCTTCCGGGCCAGGCCCGAATACTTGTCGAAGAGATTGGGGAGCAGCGCCGCCGGGATGCCCGGGCCGTGGTCCGTGACGCACAGGCGGGCCGACTCGCCGTCGCCGCGCAGCTCGACTTCCACCAGGCCCGGAGCCGAGTACTTGATCGCGTTGGAGACGAGGTTATTGGAGATGCGCAGGACCTTCAGCGGGTCGGCTTCGACTCTCAATTCGCCTTCCGGCGCGCGCAGTTCGAGCTTCACCTGCTTCGCGGCGGCGAGCTGTTGGTGAGAGGCGATCGACTCGCGGACCTTCTCGGTGAGGTCGAAGGTCTCCACGTTCAGATCTTCCCGCCCGGCCTCGATGCGGCTCAGGTCCAGCAGGTCGTCGATCAGCTCGATCATCTGGCGGGCCTTCTTCAGGTTCTCCGCGTTGATCTCCGTCTGTTTGCCGTTCAGCTCGCCCAGGCGCTGCGCGGCCAGGACCTTGCAACCGGCGAAGATGCTGTTGAGGGGGCTGCGCAGGTCGTGGCTGCAGATGGCCAGGAACTCGTCCTTGCGCCGGTTGTACTCTTCCAGGAGCCGGTTGCGCTCCGCCAACTGGGAAGTGAATTCCGCGATCTGCTCCTGCTGCCGCTCCATGATGCGGTCGGCCTTACGGACCAGGAACCAGAGGGCGAGGAAGATCACGCTGGCGCTCAGGCCCGCCAAAACCAGCAGCCGCGGGAGGAGCAGGCGCGTCTTGGGCAGCACGATCTCGAGGCTGCGGTGCAGGTGGGCGACCGCCGTGACGCGCCCCTCGCCGTCGCGCACGGGCACGTAGGTGTCGATGGTGCTGCCTTCTTCGCTGATCAGGACCAGGGGGCCCGGGTAGCGGGAGTGCCAAGTCAAGCTGGGCTCCCCCTTCAACGCGCGGTCGAAGGCTTTGGGCGCGTGTTCGGCTCGGGGCCGGCCCTCGGCGGCGAAGGCGAAGTGTTCGCGCCCCGAGGCGTTCAGCAGCGCGAATTCCAGGATGCCGAAGTTCTCCAGCTTGGCGCGGACGATGCCGTCCAGCTTGGCGTCCACGGGCTGCCCCCAGCGCTCGGGACCGTAGCCCTCGTAGGCCATGCGGTCGAGGAGATCCTCGACCAGGCTGTCGGCTTCTTCGCGCTCGATCTCGAGAAAGACGTCGTAGACGACGCGCCCGGCGAGGAGGCTGGCGGCCAGCAACGTGGCCGCGATGACCAGCAAGCTGGCGCCGGTGAAATAGCGCAGCAGGTTGAAACGGGGCAGGCGCCGCAGCCGCGCGGCGGTGGAGGAAGGGTCGCTCGGCGCTTCCGGCTCTGCCGTGGTCATGGCGCCATCAGGGGAAGAGCCCCAGGCTCTTGGCGGCTTCGGCCACGCGGCTGACGGCGATCATCATGGCCGCCGTGCGCATGGGGACCCGCTCGCGCCGCGAAAGCGCCCAGGTGGCGTTGAAGGCCTTGTTCATGACCTTGTGCAGGCGCGTATTGATCTCATCCAGCTCCCAGAAATAATACTGGATGCCCTGCACCCACTCGAAGTAACTCACCGTCACGCCGCCGGCGTTCGCCAGGATGTCCGGCACGACGGTGATGTTGCGCTCCATCAGGATCTGGTCGGCCTCGTTCGTGGTCGGGCCGTTGGCGGCTTCCACGATCACCTTCGCGCGGATGTTCTTGGCGTTGCGCTCGGTGATGACGCCGCCGATCGCCGCGGGGATCAGGATGTCGCAGTCGAGTTCGAGCAGCTCTTCGTTGGAGACGTTTTGCGTGCCCGGGTAACCCTGCACGCTATCCTTCGGCCCAAGCTGCGCGAACAGCCGGAACGGATCGATCCCGTCGGGCGCGCTGATCCCGCCGTTGACGTCGCTGATCCCGACGATCTTGGCGCCCATCTCGTGGAGCGCCTTGGCGGCGTTGGAGCCGACGTTGCCCGAACCCTGGATCGCCACGCGCAGGTCCTTTACGTTCAGGCCCTTCTCCTGCGCGATGGCCGCCACGACGTAGCTCACGCCGCGCCCGGTCGCCTCGATGCGCCCCAGGCTCCCGCCCAGCGAAACCGGCTTGCCGGTCACGATCTGCGGGACCGCGTGGCCCGTCGTCATGCTGTAGGTGTCGTACATCCAGGCCATCACCTGCGCGTTGGTGCCCATGTCCGGCGCGGGGATGTCCTTGTCCGGGCCGATGATGATCATGATCTCGGAGGTAAAGCGCCGCGTCAGCGCCTCCAATTCGTGCTCGGACATGGTCCGCGGATCGCAGACCACGCCGCCCTTCGCTCCGCCGTAGGGGATGTTCATCAGCGCGCACTTCCAGGTCATCAGCATGGCCAGGGCCTTCACCTCGTCCATGCTCACTTCCGGGTGATAGCGCAAGCCGCCCTTGGCCGGGCCGCGGTACTGGTTGTGGTGCACGCGATAGCCGTTGAAAACCTCGATGCGCCCGTCGTCCATGCGCACGGGCACGGAGACTTCCAGCGTGCGCTTGCAGTGACGCAGCATCACGTGCGTGTCTTGATCGAGTTTAATGCGCGAGGCGGTGTCTTCGAGTTGCCGGAGCGACTGCTCCCACATGTCGTGCCGGCGCTTGGCGGGCTCTTCGGGAGGCTTGGCGGGCGGCGATTCCTTCAGGCGGGGCGTGATACGGTCCTTGGCTTTGGCGCGTTCGGTCGCGGGATCTTCCACGGCCACCCGCTGCCCATTGTCGCCGACGCGGCTGGTGACTTTTTTCGCCATGAGTTGCCCTCCCGGCTCACCCGTCCATGAGGTTACTCGCACCGGCGCCTGTGACGCAAGGCCTGGAATCGGAAGCCCTTACGGGACCGGTTTCGTCCAGTTGCCGACGCGGCTCCAACGCTTTTCGATCTTGCCGTCCAGGCCGTCTGCGACAAGGGTTAGAAGGCCAACGCCGGGCGGCGCCTTCCATTCCAAGTCTCCCGATTTAAGCCGGATCGCGGCAAACCTACGACAGCGACGGCGGGTGTTCATCGGGCAGGCGCGGCGGCTCCTCGAGGCCCATGAAGACGCGCAACTGCCGCCGGGAACCGACTCGCGAGGCCATGGCGTCGACGATCCTCCCCGCGCGCACTCCCGTAGCGAGCACGTGCACCAGCCGCGCGTCGCCTCCGCGGTGTTCGATCTCCACGTACAACCGGTCCTCCGGAAGCAGTTCCGCGACCCGCTCCGGCCATTCGATGCAGACGACGCCCCGCGCGTCGTCCAGGCACTCCCCAACCCCGAGGCCTCGAACTCCCCCGCCCCGCCCTCGATCCGGTACGCGTCGATGTGGTACAACGTCGCCAGGCCGCCCCGATGGACGTGCTGCAGGACGTAGGTGGGGCTTGAGACCTCGGCCTCGCCGGGCGCCAGCAGCCCCTGGGCGAGCCCGCGCACGAAAACCGTCTTGCCCGCTCCCAGGTCGCCCTTCAGCGTGACCGCGAAGCCCAGGGGCGCGAGTTCGCCGCAGCACCGCCCCAGCGCCTCGGTCTCCGCGGAGCCGTGCGTCTCGATCACGAAGCCGGCGCGCCATTCCGCTTCGTTCAAGGCGTGGAATTCCCTTCGCGCGCGGTCCGATGCTCGTACCCCACGTCCGGCAGCGGCTCCAGCGCGCCGCCCGCCCGCAGGATCCTGCGCCCCGCGGCGGCCTCCACGAACCGGCCGATCCGGCGCAACGGGACGTTCCCGTCCCATGCCCTAGTCACGCGCTCGGCCGCCTCCGGCGCCACGGCCAACAGCAGTTCGAAATCCTCCCCGTCGCCGAGCACATGCTCCAGCACGGAGCGCCCGTCGCGGCCGGAAGCCTCACGCGCGGCCGGCGCGATCGGAAGCGCGGCTTCGTCCAGTTCCACGCCGACGCCGCTCTCCTCGCAGAGATGTCCCGCGTCGCGCGCAAGCCCGTCGGTGAGGTCGATGCAGGCATGGACGCTCGAGCCGGCCAACGCGCGCAGCTTCGCGGCCTCCTCCAAACGTGGAACGAAATCCAGGTGCTTCCCGCCCCGGCTCCCACCCAACTCGCCCGTAACCACCAACAGGTCCCCCGGCCGCGCGCCGCTCCGCAGCCACGCCGAGGCGCCTACGGGCGCGGCCCCAAGGAGGCTCACGCAGACCGTCGCCGTAGCCGGGCTGGACGTAAGGTCGCCTCCGGCCAGCGCAAAGCGGAAGCGTTCGCAGCAGGCTCGAATTCCCTCGTACAACTCCAGCGCGAAGGCGTCGCCGAGCCCCTCGCGCAGGTTCACGGCCGCCAGCGCCGCGACGGGCTCGCACCCCGCCGCGGCCATATCGCTGCACGCCTTGGCCATGGCCTTCCAGCCGATCCGGCGTGGCGTGGCGGCTTCGGGTCCGCTGAGGAGAAAGTGAGTGCCTTCGACGACCTGGTCGATCTTGTAGGCCAGTTCCCGGCCAGGCGGCCAGGCCAGGATGGCGCAATCATGCCCTGGGCCAACTTTCAGCCAGGGATGATCGGGAGGATGCTGCCGAAAGCGGCGAATCAGGCCCAGCTCGCCCATTTCCCCATCCTAGGACGGCGGCTCTCGTTCTACAACCGTGGCTTGGATTTGTGTGCGACTCAGAGGGGACTGGCGCGTCCTATGGAATACTGAGATGCGGCCCCGGGATGCGAGTCAACCTGGAAGTCCCCCGTTGCTCAGGTGCGCTAAAACCCGTACAATAACCGAATTGGATTACGACCCGGCTGAACTGATGAGGAGCGAGGTCATGCCGTCGAGCCGTTGGGTTCTACTAGCCGCTCTGGCCGCCGTCCCTGCGGGCTGGGCGCAGACCGTCGTCACCCCGCCCAATCCCATCCAACCGCAGGACGGCGAGAAGCCTCCGATCCAGCAGCTCTTCGAGCGGGGCCAGGATGGCCGTCCGCTGCAGGTGGACGCGGCCCATGCGGCGATCTGCACGGTCTGCAGCCAGCCGCTCTACAAGCACACGGATCCCAACTTCGAATGCGTGCCGGTGGACAAGAACGTGCAGTCCATCGAATGGGTCTCGGTGGCCTCGCCTTTCGTGGGCCGGAGCTTCATGACGGCCAAGCCCGGTAACGTGAACTTCAAGGACGGTTTCGACTACGACTTCTGCCGGCACAGCGTCGGGCGCGCGGCGGTGCACGCTTCCGTGTGGATGGACCCCGAGAGCGGCTACGCGGCGCCGATGCAATGGTTTGGGAAGGAACCCGACGGCAGCCCGCTAGGCGCGCAGACCCTGGCCTTCGTCCAGCAGAACCTGATGGGGTCCACGCGCAACCAGTTGATGCAGATCCTGGGCCTCAGCGGCAAGGACGGCGGGGAACTCTCCGAGCGGATGAAGCAGTTCAACGACTACGTGAAATCCACCGAGATCCCCGACTGGATCAAGTACGAGAACGCGCTGAAGATCATGGAACAGTCCGCGATCAAGGCCCCGCACTACCTGATGGGCCGGCTGGAACTGGAAGCGGCGCACGCCAACCGCCGGCACCTGTACAGCGAGATCGGCGTGCCCGGGCTGGACCCGCAGAGCCTGATCACGCTGAGCAAGTCGATCCGGCGCATGGCCACTTACATCCTCGCCGAATCCCTCGAGATCCGGCGCGAGCTGCGCCGCGAGAAGTTCCTCGACCCCTTCGATCCCACCACCGATCCGGAGATCCTCGCGCCGGCGGCCAAGCGCATCCTGGATCGCGGCGAACGGGTCGTGCACGAGGTCGAATCGAAGGATCCCGAGCGCGCCGGCGATGTCGCGCGCTTCAACGTCGCCGACATCTTCGTCCTGAACCTGCGCTACGCCGGATACCTGGACCGCCTCGGGGACCTGCTGGGCGCGCAGAAGGCCCTCGACGAAGCCAAAAAGGTCATCCCCCAGTCGCTCGGCGGCGGCGGCGAGGTGCCCGACGAGGTCAAGCAGCGGAAGCTCCAGGAACTCCAGATGCTGCGCGACATCGCCGACGACCGGCGCCTGGCGCTGGTCCGCGAACGGGACCACCTCTACAAGGCCGCCGACCACCTGATGCAGTCGCTCTTCTTCGGCAAGGAACCCGAGTCGCTCAACGACGCGGGGCGCACGGCCTACCTGATCGGCGAGTCGCTCCGCCGGGACGGCCGCGAACCCGAACACGCCGCGCTCTGGCTCAAGGCCGCCCGCGCCCTGCTCGCCAGCGACGCCGTCTCGGGGAAGATCAAGGCCGCCAACCGCGAAGGGCTCCTGACCTGGATCGAGAACAGCCTGAAGACCCTGGAACCCGCCGCGAAGGACAAGGCGCTGGAGCCGAACGTCGAGCGCGCCGTGAAGACGGTCCTGGAGCGCGTCGGGCTGAGCATGGAGCAGTTGGCCTCCGGCGCGCCGCCGCGCGCCAACCCGGACCAGCCCGCCGGCGTCGCGCCGCCTGTCCCCGAAGTTACCGACACGCCCGAGCCCCAGCCGGTCGTCCCGCCCAAGGCCGGGCTCACGAGAAAGGCGCTCTTCGAAGCCTACTACCCTGCTTTCAAGGCCTACATCGAGAAGCACAAGGAGAACCCGAAGACGCTGGGCGAGCTGGTGAGCGAAGGCTTCCTCAAACCGGAACAGGCCCTGCTCGACGCCAAGGGCAACCTGCAGTGCCCGGCCAGCGGCGCCAAGCTGCTCTACATGCGCGGCGCGAAGCTGGGCGAAGGCAAGATGCCCATCCTCTACCCGCTCAACAGCGACCCCGACAAGACGAAGCTGTGGGCGGACGGCCGGATCGGGGAGTAAAGTCGATCAAGAAAGGGCGCCGTATGCACAAGCTTAAAATCCGTTGGACGTTTATTCTGCTTGGCACGAACAGCAGCGCGAAGCGGAGATCATCGCGACCGTGCGCGTTCTGGCCAATACGGCCGCTGCAAAAGGTGAGATCAAGCTTCACTCCGGCATTCACGCCATCGGCGCCGATAGGCCCCTGCTCAAGATTGTGGACGGACCGTCGCGGAAGGACACCTCGCAGGCTTTGATTTTCGTCAAGATGCCGTTGAAAGAAGGAGCGGATGTGCCCAAGCTGACTGAAGAGCTTCAGTCCTTCGTCACGAATGCAAAACCAGAAGGAAGGACCCTGCTGTTTCCAGGAACGGTGGGCCTGAGCGTCCTCAATGCCGAAGCCAGCCGCTACGAACTCCTCGCGGCCATCGCGAAGGACCTGAAAAAAGTTGGCGAGATTTTCTCGGACGGCTTCCATTTCACGCTCGCAGGCCTGGACCAGCGAATCCAGGTACACCGCATCGGAGTCACCGAGGTCGAGTTGTATTTGAACTACCGCTTCTCGCTCTCGCCTAAATAACCCGGCGCCGGTAGAAACACGCCAAGATTCAATGCCGCCATCACGGAATTCCCAGCGTCTTCAGCAGGTTCTGGCAGAACCCCAGGCCCAGGATCTTCGCGCCCGCGTAAACCAGGATCAGGCCCAGGATCCCCAGCCCGATCACGGTCACGATCAGGTTCTTGATTCCGCCGAAGAGCCAGCCGAAGAGGCCCGAGGAGCGCTCGGGCTCGTAGCGTGCGTGGAACTTCTGGTAGTTCTCGCGGCAGGCCGAGCCGCAGAATTCCCCCTCGGCCTCCTGGTGGACACAATCGTCGCACAGGGGCTTGTGGCAGGTGAAGCAGCGGTGCGCAGCCTTCCGGTCGGTATGATTGATGCAATAGCTTGCGGCCATGAGAGTAGTGTACTCGTGGCATTGCGCGCCCGCCACCCCTCACTCCCAGCGCCCCCTGGGAGAGAAGGGAGAACCAAGGTCGCCTGCGCTTGCGGCTGAGCCTGACTTGGGGATAATGATGGTTTCCCAGACCGAGCGATGGGACGCTCGCCCGACGGAGACCGGATGGTCCATGGCTTTCAAACCTCGCCGCCGACGCAAGATCGGAAGTAAGAAGCGCCGGGAGCGCCGCAACCGCCGTAAGAAGCGCTAAGCTCCCGCCGCCGGGCGACCGTTCTTCATTTCAATCCGGATCGACGTGCCGCCGACGCGCTCGTGGCTCGGTCTGGCCGTGCACCGGTCCCGGCCCGGCGCACCCTCGTCCCTGGAGGCAAGCCATGGCCGGCGCCGCACCGTCCGAGCAATCGCCTTCGCGCAGCGGGGTCTTCAGCAAGCCCGCCGACCCGCTCACCCTGGCCTTCTCCCAGTCGATCGCCTTCGACAAGGCGCTTTACCGCCACGACATCGCCGGCTCGCTGGCGCACGCCCAGATGCTTCACAAGGTCGGGCTGCTAAAGAAGAGCGAAGAGGAGGCGATCCGCAAGGGGCTCAAGGCGATCCTGGCCGAGATCGAGGCCGGGCGCTTCGACTTCCGCGAGGAGTTCGAAGACATCCACATGAACGTGGAGAAGGCGCTGGAGGCCCGAATCGGCCCCGCCGCCGGCAAGCTCCACACCGCGCGCAGCCGCAACGACCAGGTCGCGCTCGACGAGCGGCTCTGGCTCCGCGACGAGATCGACCGCTGCCGCGCCATGCTCACGGCAGTCCAGGAGGCGCTCCTGCGCCGCGCCGAGGAGTACGCCGCCGACGTCATGCCCGGCTATACGCATTTACAGCGCGCCCAACCGGTCACCTGCGGGCACTACCTGCTGGCCTTCGTGGAGATGCTCGAACGCGACAAGGACCGCCTGGCCGAGACCCGCCGCCGGGCCAACGTGCTGCCCCTGGGCGCCTGCGCCCTCGCCGGGACCAGCCTGCCCATCGACCGCGAGTACGTCGCCGAGTTGCTCGGCTTCGACGGCGTCACCCGCAACAGCATGGACACCACCGGCGACCGCGACCACCTGGTGGATTTCGCGTACGCGATGGCGCTCAGCATGGTCCACCTCTCGCGCCTGGCCGAGGACTTCATCCTCTACGCGAGCGCCGAGTTCGGCTGGCTCCGCATCGACGACGCCTGGTGCACCGGCAGCTCGATCATGCCCCAGAAGCGCAATCCCGACCTGCTGGAACTGATTCGCGGGAAGACCGGCCGCGCCGTCGGCACGCTTAACCATCTCCTCGTCATGCTCAAGGGCCTCCCGATGACCTACAACCGGGACTGCCAGGAGGACAAGGAGCTGCTCTTCGACACCACGAAGCAGTACCAGAGCTGCCTCGAGGTCCTCTCGAAGCTGCTCGACAACCTGAGCTTCGACCGCCAGAAGATGGCCGCCGCGTGCGAAGGCGGCTACATGGACGCCACGGCGCTGGCCGAGTTCCTCGTCCAGCGCGGCATCCCCTTCCGGCAGGCGCACCACGCCGCCGGCCAGCTCGTGCGCGTGGCCGCGGAGAAGGGCAAACGGCTCAGCGAGTTGAGCATCGGGGAACTGAAACAGATTCACGCGCTGCTGAACGAGGAAGCCCGCTCGGTGCTGGGCGCGAAGGGCGTCGTGGCGGCCTACGCCTCCGCCGGCTCGCCCAATCCCAAAATGGTCCGCCGCGAGATCCAGGCCTGGAAGAAGCGCCTGGCCCAGGCGACGCGCAAAGCGAAGTAGCTCCGGCCGGTTTACCCGCCGGACTTCGCGGCGCGCGCGCCGGCCTCACGGACGGTTTCGGCCATTTCACGCAGCAGCGTCTCGGTCTCGTCCCAGCCAATGCAGCCGTCGGTGATGGATACGCCGTACTCGAGCCGCGCGCCTTCCTTCCAGACCTGCTTGCCCGGCTTGAGGTTGCTCTCCAGGGTGAGCCCCATCAGCCGCCCTTCCCCGGCCCGGAACTGCTCCAGCACGTCGCGCCACGCCACGCCCTGCCGCGTGGGATCCTTCGCCGAGTTGCCGTGCGAGCAGTCCACCAGAACCGGCCGCGTGACGCCGCCCTCCGAGGCCAGCGTCGCGGCGCGCTCAACGTCTTCCGACCCGTAGTTCGTCCGGGATTCGCCGCCGCGCAGGACGATGTGGCAATCCGGGTTGCCCGTGGTCTTCACGATCGCGGTCAAGCCGACGCTGTTGATGCCCAGAAAACTGTGCGGCTGGCGCGCCGAGACCAGCGCGTTCAACGCCGTCTGGAGCCCGCCGTCGATCCCGTTCTTGAAGCCGACCGGCATGGAGAGCCCGCTGGCCATCTGCCGGTGCGTCTGGCTCTCGGTCGTCCGCGCCCCGATCGCCGCCCAGCTCACCAGGTCCGCGATGTACTGCGGCGTGATCGGCTCCAGGAATTCCGTCGCGCAACCCACCCCCAGCGCGTTGATCTTCAGCAGCAGCGCGCGGGCCTTCTCCAGCCCCGCCGCCACGTCGCAGCTCCCGTCCAGGTGCGGATCGTTGATCAGGCCCTTCCAGCCCACTGTCGTGCGCGGCTTCTCGAAATAGGCGCGCATCAGGACGACCAATTCGCCCCGCAGATCGTCGGCGACGCGCTTGAGCCGCGCGGCGTAGTCGAGCGCCGCCTCGGGGTCGTGGATCGAGCAGGGCCCCACGATCGCCGCCATGCGCCGCTCGTCCCGCCCATGGATGATGTCGCGGAGCCCGAGGCGGGTCTCACGAACGGTCGCGGCCGCGCCGTCGTCCAGCGGGTACTTCGCGCGCACCTTGGCTGGGGATTCCAGCGGCCGGATTTCCTTGATGCGCAGATCGTCGAGCCGTTCGCCTTGCATGTTCCGCTCCGTTTCCCGAAGTATCGTCACGCCGGACCCAACAAAAAAGCCCTGAGTTTCACTCAGGGCTTCGGGGTCGTCTGGTCGTTTCGCCGGCTTCTACGCGGCACCCCTCCGCCCTGGCCTGCGCCAGGCGAAATAAAAGTACTCAAAATAGAAGCCGTTTCGCGCCTGCACGTAGATGCCCTCGCCTGAGATGATGCTACAGAGCCCGCGCCGCCTGTCAATCCCGCGCGTCGGCGCCGAAAATGAAGGGGGCCGACCCCGGGCCGGCCCCCCTTGAAACGCTTGCCCTTCCCGATCTCAGCGCTATTCGCCCTTCAACTGCTTCAACTCCTGCTCCAGCTTGCGCTTCTTGATCGGGTTCTTTTCCTTGCCGATGGCCTCCTCGAGTTCCTTGATCTTCTTATCCTTCTCGCTGCCGCCCATTGCCTTGATCTTGGCATCGAGATCCTCGATCTCCTTCTGGATCTTGCGCTTCTTAAGCGGGTTCTTCTCCTTCTCGAGATCCTTCTTCAGCTCCTCCAGCTTCTTCTCGAGTTCGGCCGTGCCGCCGCCAGGCGCCTTCCATTCGTTTGGCGGACCCGGGGGCTCGTTCGAGACCATGAACAGGTTCCCGTCGAGCATGTACAGCGCCTCGGCTTCCTGCTTGTTGAACGGTCGCGCGCCGACGCGATTGAAGACCGAAAGCTGGTTGCCGCTCTCGTCCACCGCCCGGTCGCGCTGCAGCCCTTCGCTGATGTTCACCGCCACGCCCGGCAGATCCTTGTGCGCGATCAGTTCCGGTTTCGGCTCGGGCGCCCAGCCCTGGAAGCCCGGCACCGAGTACGGCCCGATCAACTGCACCACCGCCAGGCCTTTCTTGCCGTTGGCAATGTAGGCGAAGGTCGAGTTGTTCGTCATCCCGATCTTCACGTCGCGAACGTCGCTCAAGAACCCGTCGGCCGTGTACTTCATGTACAGCTTCGGCTGCTCGGCCTTGGTGATGTCCACGATGCCCAGCCCTTCCTTGCCGCCGCCCACGTAGGCCATGGTGCGGGAAAGGTACAGGCTGTGCGCGTCGGTGAAGGGCACCGTGGCGCCTTCGACCAACTTCGGGCTCTCCGGCTTGGTGATGTCGATCACCTTAAGCCCGTCGGCGTCCACGACGAAGGCGTAGCGGAACTGAATCCGCACGCTCTTCGGCTTGTTCAACGGAACGATGCTGGCGATCTTCAGTTCGTTCGGGTCGGGCTTGCGAGCCTCCTTCACGACCTTCTTGATCTCCAGCGTCTTCTTGCCGTCCGGATTCATCTTCAACGCCGCTTCAACCAGTTCGGTGCCGATCTTGCCGATGTCCACGCAGACCAGGCCGCGGTCCGCGCAGACCCACAGATGATTGCCGGTCACGATCCCGTTCACGGCGCCGGTAAGCGCGCCGTCGGGGTTGAAGGTGAGGTGCCGCTCCATGAAGTTGTTGGTCGGGTCGCCGTCGAGCAGGGTCGCGGCGTTGATCGTAAAGAGCCCCTCCTTGCGGTCCAGGCAGTACAGGAAGGCATAGACCGGGCTGATGGCCTGCTCCTGGTTGAGCGGGTCGCGCGGCATGAAGGGCGGCTGGCGCGTCGGATCGACGCCCAGGACCGTCGGGCTGATCACCTGCGTGCAGTCCTCGGACTTCACGTACAAGCGCTGGCCCAGCGGACTGACCGGCGAGGTCGTGATACGCTGGCTGAAACCCTTGTTATCGATCTGCGCCACGTCGTAGATCGTCACGCCGCCGCCGCCGCGAGCCGCATAGACGTATTCGCCGCGGAGCTGCGACTGCTGCACAAAGCCGTACTTGCCGTATTCGTCCTGCAGGACCTTGCCCCGCGCCAGGTGCTCCTGGTACTCCTCGGGATAGGCATCCTTGTGCAGCGAGCTGCCGATGACCGCCTGCGGCTCGTCGGCCTCCGTGGCCACGACCGCGTGCAGGCCGCCGTCTTCACAGGAGACGTACACGTATCGGTACATGAAGTTCGTCTGGTTGGTGCCCTGCATCAGGACCTGGGCCATCCAGGCGTTGTTGTCGCCATCCTTCGAGACGTGGCAGTCCACGCACATCTTGGTCTCGCCCTTGCCGCGCACGGCGTGCGGGTAGTGCGGACTGAAGGCCTGGCCGCTGAACCCTTCGGCGCTGACCGTCTGTTGCTGGCTGTAGATCCATTCGCGCTGCGCGTTCTGCGAGCCGACGACCACGCCGCAGGCCGAGCGGACCGGCGCGATCTTGTGCTTCTTGACCGTCCCGTCCAGGCCGAGCATGAACAGGTCTTCGCGCAGCGTCTGGAAGTTGTACTGGGTCCAGTTGCGGCTGTGCGCCCCTTCGTAGTGGTTGTTGTCGCGGTGCTGGTTGGCGCGCATCGGGAGGTGGCAGCCGAAGCACGAGGCCATCCACGACGTGTGGCAGGTGTAACAGTCCATCTTCTCGTTCTGGTGGGCGAGCTGCGCCGGGTCATCGGGGATATCGCCCCAGGTCTTCGCGTCGCGGCGCATCGTCTTCGCCAGCCGCGCCGTCTCGTTGTAGCGCGCGTGGCCCGGCGTGATCGTATCGATGACCTGCGGCACCTCCCACTTCTTGTCCGATTCGACCGCCGACTGCTGCATCAGCTTGTCGCCGACCCAGCGGAAGCGCTTCCCGAAGGTCGTGTTCGACTGCGCGAGGTCCGTGCCGCCATCGGGCGCCGCGTTGCCGGTGGTCTTGAGCGTGGCCTTGGCGAAGACCGTGCCGTGGCAATCCGCGCACGTGATCTCCGTGGCGTTGCGGACTTCGCTGTACAACAGGCCGTTGCCGTGGTTATCGATGTTGAAGTGACAGTCCACGCAGTGCATCCCCTTCTCCAAGTGGATGTCCTGCATGTGCACGGCCGAGCCCGGAATCGGCTCGCCCTTCTCGCCCTTCTTGAACTTGTCCGGCGAGTCATGCGCGACGACCTTGCCGTCCTTGTCCAGCAGATTGCCCTTGCGGTCGAGCTTGTAGATGTTGCGGAAGATCCAGCCGTGGCCGTGGTAGTCGGCGAACTGGACCTGCTTGAAATCGCTGTTCTTGTCCCAGAGCGCCTCAAGCCACTCCACGTCGCCCCACTTGCCGCGCAGCGCCGCGCCTTCGGGGTTGCGCAGCTTGATCTTGAGCGCCTCGCGCTCCGACATGTTCGGGCGGTGCGAGGTCTCGTACATCTTGTCGCCTTCGGTCTCGTTGTCGTACCACAGGTTTCCGTAGTAAGTCATCGTGACCGTCGTGCCCGGGTGGACGTGGCAGACGATGCACTGGCTCGAGGGAATCGTGCGCGTAAAGACGTGCTTGATCGGATGGCCGCGCGAGGAGCCCATCTGGGTCACTTCGCCCTTCTCGTTCACCTTGCCCGCAGCGCCCGCAAGCGTGGCGTCGGTGCTGAACGAATGGCCCGCGTGCCCGTACTTCGCGTAGGAACCGGAGTGGACCGGGTCGCGGTCGTTGGCGTAAATCACGTGGCAGGCCGCGCAGCCCGAGCTGCGGTAGTCGCCGGTCTGGTCGTTGGTGCCCGGCTCCCAGAGAATCGGATCCAGCAGGCGCAGCTTCTGGAGCCCCAGGAAGACCGGGTCGGTGCTCAGGAACGTGCCGAAGCCGCGGATCGAGAGCTTGAACTCGGGGCGCCCGGTTTCGTCGATTTCGGGCTTGCCGGGGGTGATCTGGCCGAGTGGTTGGGCCGTCTCGAGCTTCACGCGGCCGCCGCGCTCGAACGCGCGCAGGATGTTGCCCGACTGCGTGATGTTGTAGCGCGGGAGCGGATCCAGCCAGGGCAGCACGCCGCGGGTCTTGATCTCCTCGGCCGTGGGTTTGTAGACCTCCCACTTGCCTTCCGCGTTCATCTTCAGCGAGTTCAGGCGCGCGGGCTTCCCATCGTAGAAGTAGGCCTCGCCGTAGCGGCCCCACTTCTGGTTGTTGCCGCCGTTGTTGTAGAGCGCCGCATTCCACAGCATCGCGCCGTGGGCCATCATGCTGCTGGAGACGCGCTCGGTGTACCCGGCATGGCATTCGCCGCAGGAGTATTTGACCACGCGCAGGTCGGTCGGGTTGATGAAGCGCACGAAAGCCGGATCTTCCTTGAACCAGACCGCGCCGACGCGCTTCGGCCAGGCCGACTTGTGCTGCCCGCCGTGCGCCGCAGGAACGGCTCCGCCTCCGTGGGCTCCGTGGCCTTCCCCTTCGGCGCCGTGGGCGTCGTGCGCAGCAGGCGCCGCGGCGCCGTGCCCGCCGGCTTCAGCGCCATGGCCTTCGTGCTCGTGCTTCGGACCCGTCAGGCCATGGTGTCCGATGTGGTACCAGGGGCCGCGCGGCTGGACGTGCGCCTCTTCCTTGCTCGTCGCCGTGCCATTTCCGCCGTGACAGTCCACGCAACCGAGCTTGATCGCCTCGGAGGCGTGCATGTTGGGATTTTCGATCCCCTGGTGGCAGGTCATGCAGCCTTCCGACTTCTGCTTCACGTCCTCATCGGACTGCGAAGCGGGAGCCGAGTGCATCCTCGGCTCCTTCGGGAAATCGGGGCCCTCGTCGTAGTACAGGTCCGCGGGGTGATCGCAGCCCCAGAGGAGCGCGAGGGTCACCGCCGCCAGGCCGGCCCAGGCTACGGTCGATTTGGTCATGCGTCCCATCATGTGGTTTCCGTTGAACGGGTTCGTTTTCTTGTCCGGGTCAGCCCAGGCTTAGTACTTCACGAGTACGTTCATGAAGCCAGACAACTGCGTGTGGCTGGTATCGTAGATCTTCTTGTAGCCTTCCAGCGGCTGCAGCGCCGCGATGCCGCCGGTCAGCACGATCTGCTGGTTCAGCAGCGGGCGCCAGATCAGGCCCAGCGAGTAGTCGATCCCCAGGTCCTTCGGGATCGAATTCTGCCCCAGCAACTGTTCGAGCACGGTCGTGTCGTCGAACTTGATGTAGTTGACGTTACAGATCGCGCGCAGGCTCTGGGTCAGCTCCGCGTCGTAGCCCAGGTTGAAGAGGTGCACGCCTGGATTGACGAAGTTGGCCTGGCCTTCTTCCTTGCCGGGGCTCAGGTTCGGCAGCAGCGAGTTGCGGCTCTTGAGCAGCGTGAACGTGTTGCCCGCGCCGAAGCCCTGGCGCACCCAGTAGCTGAACTGCCCGCCGGCGAACTCGGGGTTGTCGAAGATCGCGTCGAAGCCGGTGGCCTTGTCGTCGTACGGCTCGGAGTCGCCCGAGGCGTAGAAGTAGCTCGTGCGGAAGCGCATCCAGTCCCAGTCGTACGACAGCTCGGCCGCGAACATATGCGCGCTGATGTCGTTTTCGCGTCCGGCGAGCTGGTTGTGCGTGTCCTTGCCGAAAGCGTAGTAGTACTGATGGGAGAGGTTGAAGCGGCCGATATGCCCGTTCCCGCCGAAGCCCACGTAGCCCACCTTATTCGAGTGCGGCGCGGCGTCGCCGATCGGGACGGGGCGCACCGGCACGCCGTTCTCGTTGAAGTAGACCGACTCTTCCTCGACGCTCGCCGCGATATTCCCGATGATGTTGTAGCCCTTGACGAACGTGTCCTGGCGGATCAGGTTCGCCATGAAGACGTGCTCGTCCTTCAGGTCGAAGACGGTGTTGAGCCCCGAGTTCGTGTCCTTATTGAGCATCTCGAAGTAGGTGAAGTTGTACTGCAGCCGGTTGTTCTCGTAGTTGCCGAAGGCGCGTACGCCGAGCTGGTTGTCGGCGAAGAGGAAGCCGCGGAAGTCCTCGTTGTAGAACTGAATCCCGCCGCGCGCCGCGACGAAATCGTAGTAGGGCGAGAGGTCGGCGAAGTGGTACTCGCCGAAGAGTTCCTGGAACGCGATCTGGTGGTCCAGGCGGTCCCGGCCGCGGCGCGAGTCGATGTTGATCGCCAGCCGCTCTTCGGTGCTCACGTAGTTGACGTTGAAGACCGGCGTGATGCGGACTTCCCATTCGCGCGGCTTGAAGTCGGTCTCGCCGCCGAACAGTTCCAGCGAGAAGAAGAAGTTCTGCTGCACGAACCACTGGTTCGGCGAGCCGAAGAAGTCGAATCCCGCCGGCGCGAACGGCGTGTTCCCCGAGGGCGTCGGGATGTCGCGGTACTCGGCGACGGTCTCCGAGCCCGCGATGACCGACAGGAACTTGTTCTGCCCCAAGATCGGATAGTCGCCCTTGAGCACGTTCTGGCGGAAGGGGTTGTGCCAGGAGCGGTTCTTGACGTGGCGCGGATTGTCCGAGAAGCCCAAATTCCAGCGGTGGGCCACCGGGACGATGGGCTCCTGATCGATCGCCCAGCGTGGAACCTGATTCTTGTTCCAGACCGTTTTGCCGATTGGCTCGCCGTTCTTCCCCGTGCCTTTCTCGTTCTTCTCCGCGTCCAAGTAGAGGTCCACGAGTTCCGGCTCGTCGGGATCCTCGCGCGTTGCCTCGACCGGAGCGGCCTCGGGAGCCTTCGCCTCGCCCTCTTCCTTCTTGGCTTCGCCCCCTTCTTCCTTCTTAGCCTTGGCTTCCGGCTCGGCGGCAGGTTGTGCGGCGACTTCGCCTTCGGCCGGCTTTTCCTTGAAGCGCTTGTAGCGGTCGTCTTCGGGCTTGGACTCGGTTTCGCCTGCGCGGGCTACGCTCGCACACGCCAGCCACGTCGCCAGAAAGAGGCCACAGCAGGCGAGGAAACCGACTCTGGAATGCAGGGTCACACGTGCAGAGTGCATGAGTTTATGAACCGCCCCTTTGGGTCAGCCAAATCCCCCCAGCCCAGATTAGTATCCGGGCAGAGAATGATCTCGTAGGGTAATGCCCATCGTTTACCACAGACCCCGCACGTGGGCAATCGAAAATAGCGCTTTTAAAGTCAATGCACATTGCGCGAAACGAACCCTTCAAAAACCAGTTTTTCGGTTGCTACGGCTAAGAGCCAATGCTATCGTTTCGTCCCGAATCTCCGAGAATGCGGGATGGGATGAATTCCTTTAAGATCAAAGGAGTTGCGTAATGTTTGCATGTGCCATGCGCACAAGTGCGGGTTTCACTGCAGCCTTGTTGCTTAGCCTTGTGAGCCTGTTCACGGCGTCGTCGGCCAAGGCTCAGCTCGCGCTTCCGCCCACCATTTCCAACGATATTAATAATGGTGGCGGTTTCGGCGGCGTCGAACCAGCCCTCTTGGCGGCCGATGTGCAACTCGTCCTTGAACGGGCGGTCGCCTACCTTGCCAAAGTTGGCGAGGACGGCGTCATCACCGTCACCGACCGCGAAGGGCATATCCTGGCGCACTTCCGCATGGACTTTTCCGCCGGGTATGCGAATGGCGATATCCGCATCAACGAGCAGGCCCAGGTCAAAGCGCGGACGGCGGCCTTTTTCTGCTCCGACTTTGGATCGTTCACGACGCTGACCGCGGGCTTCATCATCAACGAGCACTTCCCGCCGGGCATCGGGAACCTTGAAGGCGGCCCGCTTTACGGGGTGCCCTTCTCCAGCTTCCCCAAGGGCGTCGGCGCGGGCAATCGTCTGGGCGACGGCCAGCTTCAGGTGCCTTCGGCGATCGTCTTCATCAATGGCGTCAACGCGCCAACCGACACGGTGGACGCGGGCAATACCGCCAACCGTCCCGCGGACCAACCGCTGGTCATCACGCCCCTCAGCGATGACCTGGGCGGCTTGGCGCTGCATAAGTGGGGCATGCTCCCCAAGGGCCGGCTCGGCCGCTTGGCGCGTCACATTCGCGGCGTCGGCGGATTGGGCGTAGAGATCGACGCCTTTGGTGTCCTGGGAGACGACCAGGCCGCGCGTTCGCCGGGCCGGCCGGATGTCGGCGTCCTCCGCGCGGACAATATCGGCGTCTCCAAGCGCTTCATCGAGGAACAGGCCGCCTTCGCGGGGCAGTTCCCGTTCAAGCCCACCGCGGCGATTCAAGCCACGCGCGTGCTCGTCAACGGATTCCGCTTCCCCTACGTCAACAAAAGCGCCGCGAAGGGCCGCCTGCGCCCCGCCGACTTGGTGGGCGTCACGGGCAACCTCGCGGCCTTCGGCGATTTTGAATTAGTATTCGACACCGACGGAACCGAGCGTGATCCCGACGGCGGCGAGATGAACCCGTACATGACGCCGGGCGAATTGATGCCTTTCGTCGCCAGTCCCCGCGACACGCCACTCCAGGAATTCCCGCGCCAGGGCTGGGTCCCGCGCTACCCGTCGCGCGACAGCATCATTCCGGCCACGGGATCGGGCGGGCTGACCGAGGCCGACGTGGACCTGATCGTCGCGCAGGCCGCGGCCCAGTCGTTCCGCACGCGCGGCGCCATCCGCCGCCCCATCGGACAGCCGATGCGCATCTTCATCTGCGTCGTGGACCTTGCCGGCAACATCCTGGGCGCCTACCGCACCGAGGACGCCACGGTCTTCAGCTACGACGTCGCCATTCAGAAAGCCCGCACCTGTGCTTTCTGGAGCACCGACCAGGTCGGCTTCACCAGCCGCGCCATCGGCTTCATGTCGCAGGTCAGCTACCCGCCCGGGCTGGGGCCGCAGACGCCCGGTCCGCTCAGCGGTCTGCTGCCGCCGTCGGGCAACGTGGACCCGGCCGACCTCGGGACCACCGACTCCGTGGTCGACTACGGCGTCTCTCCGCCCACCAGCGACCTCACCCGGGGCAGCGGCCGGCTCACCGAGATCAGCCAGCTCCTGACCGACAACGGCGTCAACTTCGCCCCCATGGCCAATCCAACCATCGTGGACGGCGCGCTGCAGTTGCTCTCCGCCCGCATGCCGCACATCAAGGATGGCCGCCTCTCCCCGCTCCAGTTGTGCGTCACGGTGGACCTGACGCTGGGCCACGTCAACAGCCCCGCCACGACGATCCCCAATGCCTTCACGATCTTCCCGGGGAGCTGCCCGCTGTATAAGGACGATGGCACCGGCCAGCGCATTCTCGTCGGGTCGGTCGGGATCTCGGGCGATGGCGTGGACCAGGACGACGCGGCGGCCTTCGCGGGGCACAAGGGCTTCGAACCTCCGGTGCGCTGCGATCAGGCTACGGAGGCCCAGGTCCGCGCGGCGCTCCTGGCCGGCTTGGCCAAGCTCTCGGGCGAGTACCCCAACCTGGACTTCCCGGGCGGGGTCATCGACGTCACCACCCAGCGCATCACCAACAGCAGCATCCTGCAGGGCCTCCGGCTGCCTTACATCAAGTTGCCCCGGAGCCTCAAGCTGTAAGCCTCGCCTCGAAACGGACCCATTCGCCAAACGGCAGCCCCTAAGGCTGCCGTTTGGCATTTTCTATGCTTAGACCCTCCCTTCGGTTAGGCTATTGGCGCTTCGGGAACCCCTTTCGCGGGGTCGTGGCGCGCCTGGAAACCGCCTTCGGCGCGGGGTTTGTTTGATAAAGGGGGACTGCAGGCTCGTCCGATCAAGGAATCTTCGCACCTTCTTCGACCCGGGCTACGGTGGACAAGCATGCTCCGCGAAATTTACCGCTTCTGCGGCTCATTGAAGCTCGCCATCGTCCTGCTGGCGGTGCTCAACGCCGCCTGCGTCTACGGCACGGTCGTGGAGTCCAAGTTCAACGCCGAGGTCGCGCGGGCTTACGTCTACAACGCCGCGTGGTTCAACTTCTGGCTGCTGCTCCTGATCGTCAATCTCTTCTGCGCCGCGATGGTCCGCTATCCCTGGAAGCCTCATCTCACCGGCTTCGTGATCACGCATGCGGGGATCATTCTGCTCCTGATCGGCGGGATCGTCGACCGGATCTGGGGTCTCGAGGGCTTCGTGAGCCTGCGCATCGGCGAAGCGCCGACGACCTACATGGCCAAGAACGAGCAGGAGGTGATCGTCCGCGAGGACGGCCAGGAGGCGCGGACCACCTTCGTGATCGACGTTCAGGAGCGGCGCGGAGCGCCGCTCGAAGCCAAGGCGCCCGCGGCGGAGTTGCAGGTGCTCGTTAAGGGCATGGACACGGTCACCTACGAGTTCGTCGGGCTGGAGCAAGATCCCAACGGCCTGCCGGGCCTGGAATGGGCGCTGGAATCGCCGCTTATCGGCCGCCAGCCCCAGGTCATGCTCCTGAACCAGGAAAAGGTCCTGGGGCCGGCGACGGCCCGGTTCCTCCCCGGCATGCCTCCGGAAGTGCAAAAGCCCGAGAAACCCGAGAAGCCCGAGGGCGAGGAAAGCACAAAGGATCCCGTGAAGCCCGCCATGGTCCCGCGCCGCGAACGCCACCGGCAGTTCGCGCGCCGGGATCTGAAGGACATGATGGGCCCCGACATCCAGGCGGGCCCCGCCACCGGCGCCAAGTCCGAGCTGGTGGTGAGCCCCGACGGCAAGGACGTGCGGCTCATCCTCCACGTTTTCGAGGAGCGCTTCGAACTCCCGGTGCTGGCCTTCATCGGCAAAGCCCAGCCGCTGTCGGGTCTGGAAGGCTGGAGCTGCGAGGTCAAGGGCTATTACCCGAACCTGCGGATGCAGGACAACAAGCCCGTCAGCCTCGACGACAAACCGGAGAACCCCGCGATCATCTTCGAACTGATCGGGCCGCTGGTGGAGGCCAGCGAGAAGCCCGCCTCCAGCCCCCACGGTCAGGCGGCCGGTGGCCACGGCGGCGGCATGGGCTCCGCCTTCGGCGATCCGAACGCCAATGTGATCTCGTTCTACCTCGGCGAAGACGGGAAGCTGCGCTACCACCTCAAGTCGCGCAAGAGCGGCGAGACGACGGGCGACATCGAGATCGGCACGGCGCTGCCCCTGGGCTGGATGCCCGGCGCGCAGCTCGTCGTGGACCGCCTGGAGCCCAAGGCCAAGCCCGTCCGCTCCTGGCGGCCCGTGGAGACGGCGATGCTGCCCAAGATCGAGCACTTTTCCGGGCTGAACGTGGAACTGAAACGCGGGAATGACTCCCCGGCCGTCGAGGAGTGGATTCCCTTCTCCGGGAACCCGAAGAATCTGAATTTCCTGAAGGTGGACGTCGCGGGCAAGCCGGTCGAACTGGCGTTCACGCGGGTCACCATGGACCTGCCCTTCCGCGTCGAGCTGGTCCAGACCGACGCGCCGCCGCAGGAAGGGCTCGAGGGCGCCAAGGCCTTCACGGCCTTCGAGAGCACGCTGCGCTTCGACGGCCAGACGGAAGCGAAGATCCACATGAATCACCCCACCAGCTACCCCGTCACCTGGTACGGGCCGTGGCTGGGCACGGGATTCAAGTTCTCGCAGGCCGACCATGGCATGCTCAAGGATCCTCCCGACCCCTATTACTCCGGGGTGCAGGTGCTCCGCGATCCCGGCTGGGCGCCGAAGTGGATCGGGAGCCTGATGATTGTCTTCGGCATCTTCACGATGTTCTACCTGAAGCCGTACTTCCGACGGAAGCCGGCGGCGGGCGCCGTCGCGTCCGCTTCCGCCAAAGCCGCCGCGCCGGCGAAGGACCTGGCCGGGCGCAAGTCGCAGCAGCCCCAGGAAGTCGTCAAGGAGTCCTGAGCCATGTTCCCGCATCGCGCGCTCCCCGCCCTGTTCTGCCTGGCGGCGCTCACGCCCTTCGCCCTCCGCGCCGAATCCGGCGACCCCGACGCCCCGCCGAAGCAGGCTTCGCCCCACGGCGAAAGCCCGCACGGGCACGGAGCGCACGGCGAGGCGCACCACGGCCACGATCGCGCCGATGAGGAGGATGTGCCGCGCCCGCCAAGCGTGCTCGTGGGCGAGATGGACTTTCGCGCGATCAAGGCCCTGGCGATCCAGGAGGGCGGACGCAAGAAGCCCCTCCAGACCTTTGCGACGGAAGCCCTGGAGCAGGTCTACGGGCCGTCCATGCGCCTGTTCAATCCCGGCCCCGCGTTCAAGGATCCGGCCACCGGCGAGGCCATCGAAGGAATCGACCTGTTCCTGCGGCTCTGGCTGAGCGCGGTGGACAACTGGGAACAGCTTCCGCTCGTGCTGGTGCCCTATAAGCCCTTGCGCACGATCATGGAACTGGATGAAGGCGAGAAGCGCTTCCCCTTCAAAGTCCTCGCTCAAAACAAGAAGTTCAACGAACTCTACAATTCCGCCTTGAAGAAGCGGCATCAGGACAAAGCCGACGACATGTCGGCGCTGGAACGTGAAGCCGAACTCGTCGGCAGCCGCATGGACGCGCTGCTCAAGATTGTCACCCAGCAGGTCGCGGTCATCCCCCATCCCACCGACAAAAACGGCACCTGGGTCACGATCCGCGAGTTCAGCATCATGATGGGCGCGACCCAGGACGAGGCGCTGGAGTATCTGGTCCAGAACCGCTACCGCGGCAATGCGGAGCTGGCCGGCAAGCTCTACGCCGACTACACGAACAACTACAAGAAGGAATCCCGGGTCAACCTGGCGCCCAAGTTCCGCGCCTTCGCCGAGGCCTATTATAAGCGGGACAAGAGCGCCTTCAGCCAAGCCAGCGCCGACCTGCGCTCCTACCTCGCCACGCTGAGCCCGACCGTGTACCCGGATGCGGCCAGTCTGACGCGCGAGATCCGCTACCAGGAGCAGCATCCGTTCGCCATGGCCTGGCGGCTGTACCTGCTCGCGCTCTTCGCCGGCCTCGTGGCTTGGAAACTCCGGGAGAAGGTCTCCTACGCCCTGACTTGGGCGCTCTTCCTGGGCGGGCTGGCGTACCACTTTTACGGCTTCACGCTGCGCTGCCTGATTGCCGGGCGCCCGCCGGTGACGAACATGTACGAGTCGGTGATCTGGGTCGGCTTCGGCGTGGTCTTCTTCGGGATGATCTTCGAGGCCCTGTACCGGGTTCGCTACTACCTCTTCTGCGGCGCCTTCGGCGGCTTCCTGTGCCTGATGCTGATGGACCTGATCCCGTGGTTCGCGGGCAACGCGCAGCTTCCGGGTTTCGAATCCAAGATCAACCCGCTCGTCCCGGTGCTCCGCGACAACTTCTGGCTCACGATCCACGTGCTCACGATCACGCTCTCTTACGCGGCCTTCGCGCTGGCCTGGCTGCTGGGGCATGCCACCCTGGGCTGGCACCTCTTCAAGCCCGCGGAGAAGCACGAGCAGCACCAGCTCCACGGCTTCGTGTACCGCGTCCTGCAGGTCGGCGTGCTGCTGCTCGCGTCCGGCACCATCCTGGGCGGCGTCTGGGCGTACTACTCCTGGGGCCGCTTCTGGGGCTGGGACCCGAAGGAGACCTGGGCCTTCATCGCGCTGATCTGCTACCTGATCGTCCTGCACGGCCGCTTTACCGGCTGGTGGGGGAACTTCGGGCTGAGCGTCGGCTCGGTCGTTTCCTTCAACGCGGTGGTGATGGCCTGGTACGGCGTGAACTTCGTGCTCGGCTCCGGCCTGCATAGCTACGGCGCCGGCGCCAACATGGGCCAGCGCTACGTCGTCGCGCTGGCCTGCCTGGACCTGGCCTTCGTGGCCGTCTCCTACTGGAGCTACTTCAGCTACAAGAAGTCCAGCCTGGAGGCCGAGGCGGAGACCCTGGAAGCCAACGCCGACGTGCTCACGGCCAGCGACCCCATTGAAGACGAGGTCTCCGGAGCCGTCACCGCCAAGTAGGGCCGCCGACTTCGGAGGCCGCCCACCGCCGGCAGCAGCCATGCGCCAAAAGGATCTGCCATGGCGGAGCGCAACTACGATCTCGTCGTGATCGGTTCGGGGCCCGCCGGCGAAAAAGGCGCGGCCCAAGCCGCCTACTTCGGCAAGTCCGTGGCGCTCGTCGAACGCGAGCCGATCCTGGGCGGGGCCGCCGCCAACACCGGCACGCTGCCCAGCAAAACGCTCCGCGAGACGGCGCTGATGCTCTCGGGCTTCCGCGCGCGCGAAGTCTACGGCGTGGACCTCTCGCTGCGCCGCGAAGCCACGGTCAAGGACTTCGTGTACCGCGAACGGACCGTGAAGGCGCTGGAGCGCGAGCGGATCGCCCGCAACATCGACCGGCACGGCGTGGACCTGTACCACGGCGCCGGAGCCTTCGCCGACGCGCACACCATCGAGGTCTGCGGCCCTGATGGACCGCCCGCGCGCCTGCGCGGCGAAAAGATCCTGATCGCCACCGGGAGCGCCCCGCGCCGCCCCGAATTGTTCGCCTTTGAAGACCGCCGCATCTGGGACTCCGACCAGGTCCTGAACCTCGACTTCATGCCCCACTCCATGGCCGTAGTGGGCGCCGGGGTGATCGGGAGCGAATACGCCTGCACCTTCGCCGCGCTGGGGGCGGAGGTCTCGCTCGTGGACGGCCGCGCCAACCTGCTCGACTTCCTGGACCGGGAGATCTCAGGCCGGCTGCGCGAGACCATGGAACGCAAGTTGGGCATCCGCATCGTGGCCCCCGCGCGCGTCACCGCGTGCGACCCTTCCGGCAAGACGGTGAAACTGGCCCTGGACGGCGGGGAGGTTCTCGACGTCGAGGCCGTGCTCGTCGCCGCCGGGAGGCAGAGCAACACGGCAGGGCTCAAGCTGGAAAACGCCGGGATCCAACCGGGTCCGCGCGGCCTGATCCATGTCAACGCTTGCTTCCAGACCCAGATCCCCCACATCTACGCCGCCGGCGACGTGATCGGATTCCCCGCGCTGGCCTCCACCAGCATGGAACAGGCGCGCCTGGCCATGGTTCACGCCTTCGACCTGAAGTACAAGACCGTGTTCACTCCGATCCTGCCGTTCGGCATCTTTACCATCCCCGAAGTCTCCATGGCGGGGCAGACCGAGCAGGCCCTCGAGGAGCGCGGCATCCCCGTCGTCATCGGCCGCGCCAGCTACGGCCAGAATCCGCGCGGCGTGATCGTGGGGGACTTCGACGGGCTGCTGAAGCTGATCTTCCACCGCGAGAGCATGAAACTGCTGGGCGTCCACGTGGTGGGCGAGAGCGCCACCGAGGTCGTTCACGTCGGCATGCTGGCCCTCTTGGCCGATGCGACGTACGAGATCTTCATCCGCGCCTGCTTCAACTACCCCACGCTTGGCGACCTCTACAAGTACGCTACCTACGACGCCATGGGCAAGCGCGACCGGGGCGCGGGCTCCGCGTGACGCGGCGGCGCTTCGGTTGGCGCCTTGATCCCCGGGCCGCAGTCCCCGATCCTGGAGCCTCATGCAGACCCGTTGCCCGAATCCGCGCTGCCGGCACGCCTTCGATCTCCCCGACGACCGCGCCGGCAAGAACGGCCCCTGCCCGCGCTGCGGGCAGGTCATCACCTTCCGGCCGCTGGAGATCCTCGAAAAGCTCGAACGGCAACAGGCCTTTCTGAACGGCCGTCCGGCTCAAGACGCCGAAGCGCGCCCCGATACGGGGCTCTACGCGCTCCTGGAGGACATTCGCAGCCTCTACAACGTGGGGTCGATCTTCCGCACCGCCGATGGCGCGGGGTTTTCCCGGCTGTACCTTTGCGGCATCACCGGCTGCCCCCGCGGAAGGAGATCGCCAAGACCAGCCTGGGCAGCGAAGCGCACCTCGCCTGGTCCTACGCGGCGGGGGTGCTGGAGGTCCTCCCCGGCCTCCGGGCGCAAGGGGCCATGCTCGTGGGCTTGGAACGCACGGAAGCCAGCACGCCCCTGGCCGAGGCGCTGGCCGGCGGCGCGTTGCGCAGGCCCCTATGCCTGCTCATGGGCAACGAGGTGGCGGGGCTCAGCCCCGAGGCGCTGGACGCCTGCGATACCGTCTGCCACCTGCCGATGCGGGGGCTTAAAACGTCGCTGAATGTCGCGGTAGCCTTCGGGGTGGGCGCGTATCGGGTGGCGGAGGCGCTCCTGCCGGAGCGCCCCGCGCCGCCGTGAGCTATTTCGCCTTGGTCTGGTCCTTGAAGATCTGCGTCGCGTTGCGTTCCATGGTCCGCGCCAGACTGTCGTTCTTGGACTTCTGCTCCTCGGTAGCCGTTGGGAAAAAGCGTTTGATCAGGCGCAGGTTGCTCTCCAGTATCTCGCTGGCGTTCTTCTCCGGCTGAACGTCGATTTCCCGGTACACGAGACCAAAGATGTTGTTACAGGTGGAATACAGGCGCCGCGCAAGCCCCAGGTCGTTTCCGACCTTATCCCTGAGCCGCACCATGAGCTGAAGGTACTCTTCGAACCACGCCTGCGCCGAGCGGCTCTTCTTCAGGTCCTTGGCGCCTCTGATTTCCCGTTGCATCAGATGGGTGGCCTCGACGATCCAGTCCGACCTCGCGCGATCGGCGTCGCGAAAGCGAAACGAACGCCGCGCCAGATCGATATTCTCCATGAGCTGCTCGAAGTGGTGCTCGATCGTCTTGTCGGGGATAATCGACGACTGGAGCGCGGCCTGGTATTTCGTCTTGGCATTCATCGACAACGTCCGGCGGGTGTTTTCCTGGTCCTCGCGGGAAAACCGCTTATTCAACTCTTCGATCTCTTCGCGAAACTTCTGCAAGAGGTCCTGAGTCGATTCGCCGGCCTTGGGCACGTTAGGCGCTTCGGAAGTCTTGGAAGTATCGCTCGGGGTATCCGGTTGCGTCGGTACGGGTATCGGAGGCATCTCGTCCTGCGCGCTCGACACGGGGATCCAGGCGAGACAGGCCAGCGTAGGCAACAAGATCCAAGCCTGTGCATAATGGGTAAGACTCATGGATGACCTCACTTTCCGGCTGCTCGTCCGCGGCGAAAACCCACCCTGCATTGGACCATCCTGCACCTCGCGCGTTTCGCCGCAAGCATGACCAAGACAGAGTATCCTCCTGTGTTATTACGTTCGTACCTGGATAACGGACGAGGCAGACAAACTTTTCATTCAAAAAGATATATAGTTTTGCGCCATGCGTACTCGCACTACATGATTCGAGTGAGGACCTTACCGATTTCTTCGGCCACCACTCCGGCCTTGAACGGCGTGCGGAGGAACCCCTGCGCGCCCAGTTCGAGCGCACGATCGCTGTCGGCGTCCTGAAGATCCTGGCTGGAGACGATGAGCATGGGGACGTTTTTGATATTCCGAGTCTTGCGAACCTTGTCCAAAAGCTTCCAGGGCTCGAATATCGAAGCCGTCACATTGACGATAAAAAGCGAAGGGTACAAGTCGGAGGCCTTAAGCAACGCATCGGAAGCGTTATGCGCCACGATCGGATCATGCCCTAAGCGCTCGATGGCGCCGACCAACTCCTTGATGTTGGCCTCGTCGTTGTCGATCACCATAATCCGCTTCTGGCCAAGGTTTTGGCGCGCGCGGATAAAGTTCTCCAGGTCGGCCACCTTGATCTTCCAATAGCCATTACTCAGTTTGGTCGCAGGCAGTCGGCGGTGGTAGATCCATTGTTTCACGGCCTCGCCGGTCACGTTCAGGATGCGCCCGGCCTCGTTTGGAGATAGATAGCGATCAGAAGGCGGCAACGCGGCCGGCGCCCGAATCCCGTAGTGGGCTGCCTCCTCGGCCACGATCATAGGTTCCATGCGTCGCCGGCGCCCGCGGCGCTTATCAGCACCTTTCGAGAGCCTGCCACGCCGCCCCGATTCCTGTGCTCGTTTCCTGGCCATGAATGTGCCTCGAAGCCGACTTCAGGCTTTCCGTTCTATCTACCCTGATTGCTAAGAAAATCCCAAATAGCCGTCTGTTTCATATTTGTCAACTGTCGAACAACACCCCACCAATACGAGAGTTGCTAAGATCCGAGCAAGTTTCATCCGTTTCATATATATCATATACATCACCCCGCACGAGCATAAAAAACGAGCGTGAGGATCGGAGATCCCGCGCTCTTCCATCTTATTACGTATGTGTCTAAAGGTCTACAAGCAAGCCGGAGAAAACCGCCCGGCTCCGGGAGGGACTCAGCCGGTGATCTTGAAACTCATGCTGCTCCATTCGCGGCTAGGGGACTTCTCCGAGACGCCTTGCGACGAACGGGTGAGCACGCGCGCCATGAGCCGGGCCTGGTATTTGCCGGGCGGGAGGCGCTTGAGGGGAATGATCGCGGTGGGTTGCGTGAAGCCGGCCGTGGTGCGAATGCCGTCGCCTGGATCTTCGAAGTCACATTCGATCTCGACGACACGGCCGTTCATCCGGACCGAGCGGACTTCCAGGCCGTAGCCTCCGGAGCCGAAGACGCCGCGAAAGACGACGACGTTCATGCCTTGATCGTAGTTGAGCGCGTTCGGCGCGCGGTCGTTTTCCACAACCACGCTGCGGAGGCGGCGCAAGACGTCTGGCTCTTCGTGACCAGGGAGAAAGTACAGTTGGGTGGTCTTGCTCTTGTCCTGGAACCCGCGAATTCCGCTCGCGCGGCAGATGACCCCGTCTTCCCGATGCGGAATCTCAGGCAGGGGCGCGTCGGTCTTGCTGGACATCAGCACGAATCCGGCCAGTGCCCGACGAATCATCTTGACCATGCCCTGCTCCCTTGCCGCCTTACGCCCAGTTGCCGCCCCCAGTCTGCTTCCACTGTTCTAGACGCATGGCCTGCGCCAAGGTTCTCGGTATTTTGAACTTTGCGCCTTGGGTTACGTCACCAAAGTTCTATTGGTTTCTTTTCAGAACTCCTTTCACGACCTGCCCCTGCAAAGTCCTCGCGGCTCAAGCCCATTCCCGTCTTGCGGTTAGGCGGGCGCAGGGGGTAAGCATTATGCATACGCCGCATGCAATCGGATGAGACCGCTCAAGCCGCGTCTGCTGCGAGATTTTACCGCTCCCTGACATCCCACCGGTGAGGCGCCCATGCACGACCTTGATTCTCATGCCCAACGTCTGCGCACCCAGGGTTACACGGTGATCAAAGGCGTGCTGGACGCCGAGCAACTCCGGCAGGCGCGCGAGGCCCTGGATGAGGTCTTCCGGCATGAAGAGCCCATGGCACGCTCCCGCGGCTGGAAGAACGAGGTCTATCAGGTGGCCTATATGCTGCCTCAGAAGCATCCCCATTTCCGCCGCTTCGGGCTCAATCCACGCCTGTACCCCCTGATGCAGGAGCTGCTGGGGCGCGAATGCGTCATGGCCAGCCTCAACGGACTGACCATGACCCCTGGAGGCAAGCCGCAGGGGCTCCACATCGACCAGTGGGAGACCGTCCCCGGCGCGGTGCTCTACATCAATGCCTTGCACTGTCTCGACGACTTCAGGAAGGAGAACGGCTGCACACGACTGGTTCCTGGAAGCCAGGACCGACCCTTTCCCGGCCGCGATAAAATGGCAGCTCTGGAAAGTGAAGCCCTGCAAGTCGAAGCCGAGGCCGGCAGCGTGATCGCCTACAATGGCGGAGTCTGGCACGCCGGAAGCCAGAATCGCACGGACCAGCCCCGCCGCGCCATTCACGCCTATTACAGCCGGAGTTGGGTTCGCCCGCAGTGGGACTTTCCCAAGAGCATCTCGCCAGAAGTCGCCGCAGAATTGGCCGAAGACGAAAAACGCCTCTTCGGCTTTTACGCCCAGCCCGGCTGGTATGACTGGCAGGCCGATCGGCAAGTGCGCGCGAGATAGTTGTGCCGCCGGTACGCTCGGGCATCCCGCACTTGTGCGCGACGAGTATTATTCTGGACCGGAAGCAACCCTACCCCCTAACCTGTTCATCCAAAAACTGTTACAAGTTCAAGCCAAGCCTGACTTGATCCAACCAATTTCTAGCGATTGAACGACATTCTGGTAAACTCTTAGCTTCATTCTGAACGGATAGGATCTGATCTGAATCGGATCAAGTTGTGGTTTGCCCCGAATTGAGGAGACTACCCCCGATGTGCACCGCCCGCGTCCATGCTTTCATCTCTGGAGTACTGCTGCTTGCCTTAGCGTGCCTCGCGCCTTGCGCGCCCGCCACGGCCAGCGAGGACTCCGGCGTTTCGGCTCGTTGCTGTGATCCGTTCCTCGAAATCGGCGACGGGATGGTCCTTCACACTCTGGATTACACGTTGAACTGGCCCAAGTCGCCCGGCGAGGACAGCTTCTCGGCCACCGGCTACATCAATCTGGTTGACGTGATCGCGCAGTACCTGGGATTGTTCGGAGGCAATGGCCTTCAGCGAGATGTTGAGTTCGACCCGCCGCTGGTGCTCCTGGACCTGTTTCTCGATTTCCCCGTCGGCGTGCAACTGGACGGCAATGCCTTCTTCCCTAACCCCACGCCGGTCAGCGCGACGGCCAAGAAAATCGTCTGGCGCAGCCAGCCGGGCGAGAGCCCGTTCGTGCAGATTACACTCGATCCGTCCTCGGGCTATTTCACGGTCAATGTATTGCACGCGGACCTGACCGGCGGCGACTGGCTCAAGCGCCGCAAAGGCGGCTCCTTCGGCGGACTTAACGGCGCGTTCCAGAACGAGACGGTCGAGACGAACTTCTGCCTGTTTCTCGATCCGTTCTACGAGGCCTGCGTCGAGTTCCTGACCCGCTACAACCAGCGCGCCGAAGGCCAGACGGGCAGGGGCAGCTTCCGCCTGGGCCGTGACCCGATCGCCTTCGATGAAGACATCGCCCTGTACTTCCCCGAGAACGTGAAGATCACCCAGCGCCGCCGGGGCGATGGATTCGAGCAGAAAGTGGATGCCAGCGGGGTTTTCGCGCCCCTGTTTCGGGGTGAGGCGCTCAAGCGCCAAATCGGCGAGGACCTCGTCACGTTCGAAGCCGGCTGCTTCAGCGAGTCCGTCCCCGAGGATCTCTTCGTCGAACGCCCCGCGGGCGTGTTTACCTATCGGAAGCCTCGTGGCGGCGAGCCGGGGGTGGCCTTCTTCCAGTTCAACTTCATCAGGGGCACCTTCACGGTCAGGACCGACTTCCTGCCGGAAGGCTGGCTCGATCTGCCGGCCGTACAAAGCCCGGCTAACGACGGGAGGCGCTTCCTGCTCCTGCCTCTCAACATCATCTTCGAGGATGTGGGCGAATTCGGCTTCCTGGCCCTGCTGGGCCGGAACGGGACGACATTCCAGACCGGCGCGACCTCCGTGGTCATGACGCCGCTGGAGGAGTTCGAAGGGCTCGGCGAAATAGGAGAATAACGCCTGGCGCCAGGCCGGCGCCTGCCTCCGGAATTCGACCTGATGAGTGGAACGATGGGAAGCCTCAAGGGCTTGGGAGCTTGTGCTATGCGCGGATTCATGGGCGTGCTCGGTTCGCTTGCGCTGCTGTGCGCCTTTTCCCTCGCGCCGGCCGTAACGGCCAGCGAGGATTCAGGCGTCGAAGCCCGCATCGGTTGCTCGTTCGTCGAGTCCGAGATCGGCGACAGCATGATCCTGCACCGGCTCGACTACACGCTCAACTGGCCCAAGAATCCCGGCGGAGACAGCTTCACCGCAACCGGCTACGTCAACTTGGCCAAGCTGATTGACGACTTCGGCGGCGGCCAGCAGTTGCAGCGCGGGGTCGGCTTCGACCCGCCGCTCGTCCTGATGGACCTGTTCCTGGACAACGTGGTGGGCGTTTCCCTGCAGGGCGTGGAGTTCTACCCCGCCGAGGCGCCCATCAACGCGACCGTGAATGGCGTCACCTGGCAGAGCGTGCCCGGCGACGACACTTTCATCCGCCTGACCATCAGCCCCTCTACCGGATTCTTCAGCGTCACCGTCCGCAATGCCAACCTGGCCAACGGAGGCGTGGGACTCAAGCGCTGTGGCAGCGGCTTCAGCCAGGATCTCAACGACGCCCTCAAGAACGTTCAGGTGGACGCCGGATTCGAACTGCTCTTTCCCGAATACTCCATCGCCTCGGTGGAGTTCCTCTCGGTCTACAACCAGTCCCGGCCCGACGCCGTCGGGCGCGGCCAGTTCCGGCTCGGCCGGGATTCCATCTTTGAGACCTCCGAATGCTGCGACTTCGACCCGATCGTCTTCTTCGTCGAGCACCTCAGCATCCAGCAGCGCCGCTCGGGCGACGGTTACGCGCAGAAGGCCACCGTCCGCGCCGCGTACGACGAGAGCCTTACCGTGGCCCTGAAGCGCAACGGGGGACAGGACATCTTTGTCTCCATCGGCGGCTATACCGAAGCGATCCCCAGGGACAGCTTCAGGGAGACCCCAGGCCGGCTCATCCTGACCTATACCAAGCCCCGAGGCGCCCCGCCCGGCATCGCGTTCATGCAGCTCAACTTCGAAACCGGGATCATGACCATCCGCACGGACTTCCTGCCCGACGACGCGTTCTGCGTAGATCCGGTAGAGGATGCCAAGAACGAGCAGCGGCACTACCTGGTGATCCCGGTGGTCATCGAGTTGGAAGGCGAGTACCTGAATGGCTTTCAGACGCTGGTCGGCCGCCGCGGCACGACCTTCCAGACCGGCGCGCCGTCGGTCGTGCTTACGCCCCTGCTGGTCGTGAAATAGGTCCTCGAACGGCGGCTATTCGGAATCGGCCGGCTCGCGCGCCTCGGCGGCGCGCGGGTCCGGCGACTCCTTCCACTCCTCCATCGAGACCCGCAGCCGCTGCTTCATCTCGTCGAGCGCGCCGTCCGGGAGCAGCCGCGCGCCGGCCTGCGCCAGCGGCGGGACCAGCCGCGAGCTTTGCCAGACCTGCTCCTGCGGCCAGAGCGTGACGGCCGCTGCCGCCAGCACCAGCGCGATGACCCCGCCCTTCAGCGCCCCAAAGATCCCGCCCAGGATGCGGTCGTGCCCGCGCCGGACCTCGCGCTCCTTGGGCGGCAGCCCGGTCTCCGACTGCTGTTCGGCCCAGGTCGCGGCGATCCGCAGCGCCAGGCAGACCACCCCGGCCACGAAGAGGAACCCGACCAGTTTGGCGTGGAAGGCGCTTCCCGTCACCGTGCCCAGCAGCCGCGCACCCAGGGCCGGCGCGAGCGCCGTGCCCAGCAGCACGCCGAAACCCACCGAGGCCATCGCCACCGCCTGCCACATCAGCCCGCTGCGCCAGCCCATCCAGGCCTGAAAGAGCAGGAACGCGACAAGCAGAATGTCGGTGAGCATGCCCACGGATGCGCCCCCCTGGCCGACCGGTACAGGGGGTATCGGGCGCGCAGCCGCCGCGGCTCAGGAAATCTCGTGAGGGCTTGGGCTTGCGCCGGATTCGGGCGCGTAAAAGACCCGCATCAGGCAGAGGCCTTTCGCTGGCGCGGTGGGCCCGGCATTCCGGCGCTCACGCGAGGCCAGCACCTCTCCGATCCATGCCGGCGGATGCCTCCCCCGCCCGACCTCCACCAGCGTGCCCACCATGGTGCGAACCATCTTGTAGAGAAATCCGCCGCCCTCGACGTCCACTTCCAGTTCCAGCGGGTCGGCCGAGGAAACGCGGACCTCCACGCGCCGGATCTCGCGGACGGTCTGGAGCGGCGCTTGTCCCTGCTCTTTCCGCAGTTCTTGCGCGTTGGCCAGGTCGGTCACGAAAGCCGAAAAGTCATGCGTCCCCGCGAAGCCGCGCGCGGCCTCGGCCATCTTCGCCGGATCGAGCGCGAAGCGGACGTGCCAGTGGGTGCGCCGGCGCAGGGCGGAGCGGTCCGCACAGGCATGGATGCGGTAGCGGTAGAGTTTGCCCCGGGACGCATGCCGTGCGTGGAACTCGGGGCCGACTTCCACCGCCTCCCGCGCGCTGACATCGGGGGGCAGGACGCCGTTGAGCGCGCGCACGAGCCGCTCGACGGGCAGCGCGGGTTCGTCGGGCAAATCCACGTGCGCGACCTGGCCCGCGGCGTGGACGCCCACGTCGGTGCGGCTCGCGCCGTGGACGCGCAGCGTCTGCCCGGTGAGCGCGCGCAGCGCCGCCTCGACCTCGTCCTGGACCGTGCGCACGGCCCCGGGAACGTCCGCGCCCGGCTCCGCGCGCTGGCTCTGCCAGCCGTGAAAGTCCGTGCCGTCGTACTCCAGCGTCAGCTTGATCCGCCGCGGCATCCGCGCGCATCTCCCTCCGATGGACCGGCCGCCGACTTCCGGCGGCAGGTCTTATCCTCCATAAAACCGCAGCGTTCGCGCCCGCGCCAGACCGTGCCGCTCGAGATAGTCCGCGAACCGCTCCAGCCCCGCCTGCTCCTCGGGACCCAAACCGTAGTGGACGATACGCGCGACGTACGCCTTGGCGCGCTCCAGACCGATCCCGGCCTCGGCGTGCCAGGCCGCGGCGACCTCGTCCGAACGGCGCAGGCCCTCGTCGCGTACGGCCTGGAGCCAGCGTTCTGCCCCGCGCAGATCCGCGCCCTCCCGCACCAGCCACGCGGCGAAGACGAAGGGCAAACCGGTCAGCGCGTCCCAGAGCTTCAACAGGTCGCAAGCCTCGTATCCGGGATCCTGGAAGGCCAGCGCGGGGTCGCCGATAAGGAGAAAGCCGTCCAGGTCCGCCCGCGCCCGCGGATTCTCGCCGGGCGCGAGCGCGACGTATTCCGGCGCCAGCCCCAACCGCTCGCGCAGCACGATCCGCAGGAGCGCGTTGGTCGTCTCGCTGGAGGGATCCAGGCCGATCCGCTTCGCGCGCGCCAGCGGCACGCGGTGAAAGAGCTGGATGCTCCACATCTCCCCGCGCCCCGTCACGGAGAGGCCCGGGACGAGCGAGTAGCCCGGATGGCGGAAGAATTCGACGCTGCTGACGAGCGCCACGTCCAGCGCGCCGGCCGCCAGGCGCCTGGCCAGCAGGCTCGGCGGCTCGAGTATCAGCGTATACGGCACGGGGTTCCCGTCCGCGCCGGCGAACGTACCGCGCGAGGCGAGGTTCCAGATCAGGACCTTGCTGTTTAGGTACGGCACGCAACCCAGACGCAGGGGCGCGCCGGATGCGGGCGCGGTATTTCCGTTTGAGGCCAAGGTGCGTTTCCCCGGGGCAAACCCGGGTTATAGCCGCTTGGCGGTGGGTTCCTAGTTCCGGGTCGGCGGTGTTCCGTGCCACGGGTCGGCGCGGCCGCCCCGTGCTGCGCGGCAAGGCCAAGGCCCGCGCCGCGTTGGCGATACGCAACGCGTAGTGCCTACGCCTAACTCTCCGCCGGGACCGCCTTCGTCCGCACGCTGTCGCCGGGGAGGCCCTCGGCGATGCGCTTCAGGCGCGCGGACTCGGGCTTGTGGCGCAAGCGCTTGCCGTCGGCGCTGAAGATACGCGGCGTGTAGAGGCCCAGCTTGGCAAGCCGGAACTGCAGCGAGACGCCCAGGCAGCCCAGGCCGTACTTGCAGGAGCGCAGGAAGTTGATCGAGGAGGCCTCCTCGAAGTACTTCGTCGGACAGGAGATCTCGCCCACCTTCCAGCCGAAGTAAAGCACCTGGCTGAGCATCTGGTTGTCGAAGACGAAGTCGTCCGAATTTTCCTCCAGCGGGAGGTTCAGCAGGACCTCGCGGCTGAAGGCGCGGTAGCCGGTGTGGTACTCCGAAAGCTTCGCGGCGGTAAAAACATTCTGCGTCGCGGTGAGGAACCGGTTGGCGACGTACTTGTAGAAGGGCATTCCGCCCTTCAGCGCGCCGCCGGAAAGGATCCGGCTGCCCAGCACGACGTCGTAGACGCCGTTGGCGATCATCGTCACCATCGCCTCGGCCAGCAGCGGCGTGTACTGGTAATCGGGGTGGATCATGATCGCGATGTCGGCGCCGAGGTCCAGCGCGGTGGTGTAGCAGGTCTTCTGGTTGCCGCCGTAACCGCGATTCTTCTCATGGACCACGACGTGCAGGCCCAGTTCGCGGGCCTTGTCCACCGTGCGGTCGCGGGAGCAGTCGTCCACGAGCACGATCTCGTCGATCAGTTGGCGGTTGACCTCGCCCACGGTCCGTTCGAGGGTCTTCTCGGCGTTGTAGGCCGGCATCACCGCTACGATCTTCTGGCCTTTGAACATACGCCATTCTCCAACATGCCGCTCCAGGCCGGCAAGCGGTTAATCTCGCACTATCTAGGTGCCTCCAAGGTGGGAAGCTCGGACGGAATTATGCTCCATTGCCATTTTGGCATGGCGCTGCAATACACGCCAACAGGCATATTATTGCACCGTTATCCCATGGATGCAGGGGAGTACAAATGATGTCATCGTTTAATTATCGAACACTTCATGTAAAAATCCAACGGAATAATTCTTTCGTATTGCCACCTACTTCAAATAGTTACACTCGAAGTTCAACCGCGGCATGGAGTAATCCTCGAGAAGGCGTACTATTTGCGTATGTTTCAGACGAGGAGGGGAGAATGACCACCGGGGTAGTGGAATTGAGGTCTTGGCATGGCACAGGCCTTTGGTGCGCGACTTAAGGTACTCAGGAGGAAACTGGGGCTTACCCAATCGGAAGTAGCCGTGATCCTGCAGTGTTCGCCTCCGCGCATCTCGGAGTGGGAGCGCGGCGTTCGAACACCTAAAGAATTGACGCAGGAAGCCATCATCGCGCGCTTGAAGAGGCGTGGCGCCAAGCGTCGGAATTGAACGCGTCGAGAATTTACTGCCCCTTTCCTTCGCGCCTGCGGTATCCTAACCCCGCGCCGGAGCTTGCAGCCGGCGTGAGGCATTAAGGATCCGTCATGGCTCGCGAACCCCGGCCGTCCCGGCCCCAACGCTCGGCCCAGCCCAAGCCCGCCTCCGGACCGCCCCCGGCGGACGAACCGCTTAGCCTGCCGCCGGCGAGTTCCGACGATCCCGGCAACACGGTCGCGCTCAACGAAGAGGACGAACTGAGCCTGCAGGTCGAGGCGGCGCCCCGAAAAAAAAGTCGAGGACGAACCGGTCTACCATGGCCCGCGCCGCCCGGTGCAGGCCGTGGACGGCAGGCCCACGCAACTCGATACGAGCAACCTGATTCCCATCGCGGGGCTGGCCGCGGTGGTTATCATCGTCGTCGGCTGTTATTTCGCCTTCAAGCCCGCGCCGCCGCCCAAACCTCCGGCACAGCGCGAAGCGCAGGAATCGCCCGCCGCGCAGAGCGAGAGCCCTGGCGCGCAGAGCAAGCCCGCCGCCGTCAAGCCTTCCACGAGCGGCGCGAAGGCCACCAAGCCCACGCCCGCGAGCAAGACCGCGGCGAGCGTCAACACCTCCAACCCGTCCAACCGCGAGGCCTTCCATAACTACATGCGCTGGATCGCCTGGGCCTATCGCGACGGCTTGAACCTGAACGAAGAGGTGCTGACGCCGAAATTTCGCGAGACGGTCACTTTGCGCGGCGTGGACGATCCGCAGATGCTCGATCTCCATGCCAAGATGCTGCAGAACCTGAAGATCTATCCGCTCGCCCCGCTGGTGCCCACCGGCACGCTGGATTTCGGCCCGGGGGGCGTCACCAAAGGGCACGAAGACGACCCCAAGACCCGGCGCGAGAAACTGAATCTCGCCGTCGCCATGCGCCGGCTCGTGACCACGCTCAAAGAGCGCTACGGCGTGCCGGTCATCGATAACCCGGCTGAGCCGGAGAAGACCGCGGCGCCCGCCGTGCCGGAAGACCCCGCCGAGGCGAAGACCGTCATCCCGCCCAACGCGCCCGACGGGGAAGAAGAGGAGAAGTAGCAGCCTTCGCCGCGCCGCCCTCGACGCGGCAGGCGCATGCGTACCGAGACATCCTGAGCGCGTTCCCGCGATCAAGCTTGTCTAAACGCCGGCCGCTGCGTTCTTGAGCGGCGGGAAGCCCGCCTTGCAGGGATGGCAGCGCGCGCAATAGCCAAAGACCTGCAAGTGATGCCGGCGCGCATGGAATCCGTGAGCGCGGCAGGCTTCCTCCTGAAGATGCTCCAGGCGGCGCGAAACGAACTCAAGAACTTCGTTGCAGGTCAGGCAGATCATGTGCTCGTGGTGCTCGTGCCCGTAGACGTGCTCGTAATGCGCGCCGCTGGGCGCCTGGAAAACTTCACGGACGAGGTAGATCTCGCACAACAGGCCCAGCGTGCGGTACACGGTGGCCCGGGAGACGCGCACGCCTTCGGCTTTGAACTTGGCGCAGAGCCACTCCGCGTCGAAGTGCTGATGCGTCTGGAGAATCGTGCGCAGGATCTCGCGCCGCTCGTTGGTCAGCTTGAGCCCGCGGCGGGCGAGCTGGCGAGTCAGGATCTGCTCGGGCGAAAGGCTCTCGCCGGGGGCCTTGTGGGTCAGCACGTCGCCGGGTTGGACGGGCAGCGCCGGCGCGAAGGCGCCGGGCATCGAAGCCGTCCGGCGCAAGGTGCTGACGATGTGGGAACGCCGCGCCGCAGGGATGGCAGTCGGCGCAGTAGCCGAAGACCTGGAGGTGGTGCCGTACGGCGTGGAACCCGTGCGCGCGGCAAGCCTCGTCTTGCAGCTTCTCCAATTCTCGGGAGATGAACTCGATCACCTTCCCACAATCCAGGCAGATCATGTGCTCATGGTGTTCGTGTCCGTAGACGTGCTCGTAGCGCGCGCCGCCGGGGGCCTGGAAGACCTCTCGGACAAGGTCGCACTCGCAGAGCAGGCTGAGGGTGCGGTAAACGGTCGCCTTGGAGACCTTCCCGGCATTCCGCACGCGCTTGTAGAGTCCATCGGCGTCGAAGTGCTCGTGCGTCTCCAGGACCGCGCGGAGAATCTCGCGGCGCTCGGACGTGTACTTGAGCCCTCGGCGGGCGAGCTGGCGCCTGAGGATCTGCTCGGGGGTCTGGGTCTGTCCGGGGGCGAGCTGGGCCAGCGTGTCGGGCGCCCCGCCTTCGCTTCCGGAGCGCGGCGAGAGGAGGATGGCGGGAGACGCATTCATGGCCGGTTTCGCTTGAAGTTAGCTTCGGTTAACACCTGCCCGCTCAAGCCTAACCCCGCGCCCGGCCCTGTCAAGCCGGGGCGTCCCGCTCCCGGCTCCCGCGCGCCGCTCAGAAGCCCAGGTCCCGGTCCGCGCTCCCGCCCCGCTCCTCCATCTGCAGGTGCCGGGACACCGACAATTCCTGGTGCCGCGCGCGCCACTCGCGCCAAGCCTTGGCCTGCTCGTCCGTCAGCACGCCGGCCAGGTCCTCCTCGGCGGCCTTGGCGTGCTTTTCGGCCAGTTCGCGGAGCCGCGCGTCGGCATTGAAGCCGAAGCGCGGGCGGTCGCCGCCGCCCTGGTTGAGCATCGCGTATTCGTCGTTCAGCTTCTGGCGCCGCTTGAGCAGCACGTCGTCCATCTTCTTGCGCTGCTCGCCCGTCAGCTTCAGTTCGCCGGCAAGCTTGTCGTTCAGTTCCAACTGGCTGGCCTTGACCTCGACCATCTCGCGCAGGTCGCGCTGGGCGTTTTCGTTCCGTTCGAGCCATCCGCCGCGTTCGCGGAAGCGCTCGTCCCGCGCGTTTCGCCGAGGCGCGGGAGCTTCCGCCGGGCGCGCCGGCTCCAGGCTTACCGCCACGTCGATCGACTCGCCGCGCCGGACCACCTTCAGGTCGTGCCGGCCTTCGGGCGCTTCCTGGACGATGCGGATCAGGTCGTCGGCGGTGCGGATCGGGCTCTTGTCGAACGCCGTGACGCAGTCGCCCTCTTTCAAGCCAGCCTTCTCGGCCGCCGAGCCCAGCGTGACCTCGATCACGAACGCGCCGCTCTCGGCTTCGTTCCGATAGCGCGCGGCCAGATCGGGCGAGGCGGTCTGGACCTGCACGCCAAGGCGCGGGCGCTCGCGCGGCGCCATGCGCGGCCGGCCCCAATCGTCGAATCCACCGTTCAGCCGCGGCAGGTTGAAGAACTCGTCATCGTCCTCGTCGAGCATGTCCATCGGCCGGCGGGGGTCGAAGAGGTCCTCCAGATTGCGCCGGAAGTGCTCGTGCAGCCGCTGCTGGAACTGCTGCATCTCCTCGGGGCTCATGCGGAACGTGAAACCGGGCAGCGGGCCCTGCTCCGGAGCCGGCGGCTGCTCCAGCCGCCGCTGCAGGTCCAGGATCCGCGCGTCCTTCTCGACCATCGAACGCTCCAGGTCCTGAATGCGCTTCTCGAGTTCCAGGAGCCGCTCGGTCTCGGTCTTGGGGGGAGCCTCGGCCTGAGGCGCGGGCTCTTGGCTCCACGCCGGGAAGGTCGCCAGGACGATCGCAAAGACGGGCAGTACGCACGCTTTCATGGCAAAGCCCTCATCGGATACCCGGTACGAGGCCCGGGGGGCTCCTCCGCCCCCGGCATCTAACCGGTCAGACGCCGGACTCCTGGGAGCCTTCAAGAGGATAACGCGCGCCCCTGCGCATGGGAATGGGCTGGCCGGGCTGCACGCCCTGGACGCGGGCCCGCCAGGTTGGTATGAAGGGCGCGGACGTATCCAGCCGGTATCGATCCCGACAGGCCGAGTCACCCCACGGAGGGCGCACGCCATGGCCGGTCGCTGGGCCTATGAAGTCCGCGTGGGCAAGAACGTCGCAAGCCTCAAGAAGGCGCCCTCGTACGATCCGCGGCAGGACGCGCCGCTCTACCGGCTCCAGGAAGCCGACGAGGGCCGCGCCGAGGGGCTCACCGACCGCGTCCCCTTCGAAGTCTCCTTTGTCTATCTGCTGCTGGGCGGCGTACTGTGCACCGCGGCGTACCTGCTGTATCGGGCCGAGTCGATGTCCGAACTCGCGCGCTACGGCGGCGGCGCGGTCCTGGGCCTGGCCGGACTGGGCGTCGTGCTGAAAGGCATCCTGACGATCGGCGATCGCCGGCGCATGCTCGTGGAATCCGGCCGCATCGTCACCTCGCGCACGGTCTTCTGGATTCCCTTCAAGAAGGAGATCCACTGCAAGCCCGAGCACGTCGTCTGCGCGGGCCACACGAAGAAGAACGACCCGCGCTGCTGGCGCCTCGACGCATGCGTCGTCCTGCCCCGCCCCTTCGGCGGGATTCCCTTCGTCCGGCTCGAAGGCTATGCGGAGATCAGCACCGACGAAGCCGCGCGCCTGAAGACGTACGAGGTGGCGCTGCTGGAGATTCACGAAGAGGCGCGAAAGCTCGCGGAGGCCCTGGACGTGCCTCTGAAGCCGCACTTCGGCCCGGGCCCGATTCCCGAGGAACTGGCCGAGTTATTCGGCGAGGAAGCCATGCAGGCGGCGAAGGCGGAGGCCGCCGCCGAGGAAGCCGAAGCACAGGATGCAGAGGAGCCCGAGGACGAGCCCGAAGCCCGTCCGGCGCGGGCCAAGCCCCGCCCCGGTGCGACAGCGCGTTCCGGACCGGGAGGTTCCAAGACCCGCCAACCGCCCGCGGGGAGCAGTCCGCGCACGAAGGCCATTGGAAGCAATTCGCGCTCCAAAGCCGTGGGCAGCAAGACCCACGAGAAGGCCGTCCGGCCCAAGCGCAAGCCTGGGGGGAAGGCGTAGGTTCCTTACCCATTTCCATGCATGCAACTCAGAACAGGCTACGGTTGAAGACTTCCATTATCTTCCGGCAGTGTGTTCGACTTACGGGAAATACGCCCAGTCCAGGCTTATTGAGTCACATAGCGCCATCCTCAATCGTCCTTGTCTTAAAGCATGTCTCCTGAGCACGCCACATCAAGGCCTGCGCGGCTCCAGTTTCACCTCAGTACGCTGCTCGTGCTGCTGGTGCTCGCGGGGATCCTCCTCGGCCTCAATCTCCGTCCGAGATTCGACGGCCAACGCAGCTTCGTCGCAAGCTATACCGAAGACGGCGGGGCATTTGATCCTCAGATCGAGACCGCACGATGCGAGGTCTACGGCTGGCCATTGACCGTATGCCGAACCGAGTTCACCGTACACTACGAGAGTTCCCGGACGCCGGTCAACAATATTCAATTGCCTATCGAACAACCTGAGCTTCAATGGGACTGGAAGTTCGGAGTCCCAGGAAATCTGGCTATCGCATCGGGCATTCTGGTCATGATGGCGCTGATCCTCGAAGGGGCCATGCGCCGTCGAGCCGGGAGGCCTGCCTCACGTCTACTTCCAGGCGCTGAACCACCCCGCGACGATTGACTCCAACCTCGTTTTGACGCCGTGGCCTTCCTGGACTAAAGTGCTTCCCGTCTTTGGCTTGCATTCCGGCATCGCCGCGAAAGGAACGCCACCGCATGGTTACCTTCGGCCTGAATTACGACGTCAAGCCCGATCACGTCAAGGAGTTCGAGGACTACGCCCTGAAGGTCCTGGCCGCGATGAACGGCTTCAACGGGCACGTCGAGACGCGCCTGTACCGCGACGTCCAGAAGCCCAACAGCCTGATGATTTACAGCAACTGGGAGAAGCCCGAGGACTTTCGCGCCTTCATGGCCTCGGACGCCTTCAAGTCGGCGCAGAACTTCGGCCGCGACATCCTCGAAGGCCCGCCGCGCCACCACGTCTACACGCCGCAGGGCATGGGCGGCGGAAGGCCCCATTAACGGAAAGTGAACCGTAAACAGTAAACGGTGAACGGTAACTGCCGGAACCGAAGCTGAACGCTAAGCACCGTGGCGCGGAAGTAACGGGCTCAATGCGCCCTTACCGTTCACTGCTTACTGTTCACTGTTCACTGCTTCTTGGGAGGTTCCATGAATCCTACGCAATCGGTCTTCGGCGTCTGGAGCGGCGGGCGCTTCATGAGCTTCGGCGAGAACGTCGGCGAAGAACGCTTCGTCGGCCTCGTGCGGCACTGCTACGCGAAGGGCATCCGCAGCTTCATGACCGCCGACGTATACGGTTGCGGCGCCGCCGACTCGATCCTGGGCCGCGCTCTGGCCGAGTTTCCGCGCGAGAGCTACTGCCTGATCGGCGCGGTGGGGCACGACTTCTACAAGGGCGAGCGCGTCGACGAGGCCTACCCGCGCTTCACCGACCCGGAGCTGCGCGGCCCCGGGGAATACGCCTCCTACCTGCGCATGGCCGTGGACAAGTCGCTGGAGCGGCTCGGCTCCGACCGTTTCGACCTGCTCTTCCTGCACAACCCCGACTACACCGGCTACACGCACGAAGGCGTCTGGCGCGCGCTGGAACAGATCCGCGAGGAGGGCAAGACCGAGCTGCTCGGCCTGGCCCCCGGCCCCGCCAACGGTTTCACGCTCGACGTGATCCACTGCCTCGAGCGCTACGGCAGCCTGATCGACTGGGCCATGCTGATCCTGAACCCGTTGGAGCCCTGGCCCGCGAAGATGGCGCTCCCCGCGGCGGCCAAGCACGGCGTCAAGGTCGTCACGCGCGTCGTGGACTACGGCGGCGTGTTCCTCGGCGGGATCAAGCCCGGCGCGAAGCTCTCCCGACACGATCATCGCAGCTTTCGCCCGGCCGGCTGGGTCGAGGCCGCGCAGCCCAAGGTCGAGCGTTTTGAACAGTTCGCCCGGCAGCACAAGATGAACCTCTTCCAACTCGCCTGCCGCTGGTGCCTGGGACAGGAGGCCGTCGAGGCCGTCGTGCCCACGCTGATCCAGGAAGCCGGCCCGGACGCGAAGCCCGTCGAGGTCCTCGCCGAAGAACTCGCCGAGCTGGCCAAGACCCAGCCGCTGCCCAAGGAGGTCCTCGAGGAGATGGAGCGCCTCGGCGACAACCGCAACTGCATGGCGCTCAAGGGCGGCAATCCCAGCTACACCGGACGGCCCATCGGCGACCAGTGGCCGCTGACCGACGTACTGGCCGAGACCGCCAAGCGCTGGAACGTCAATCCCGACCGCGACCTGACCTGCGCCGACGACCCGCGCGACATCCGCGAGAAGGGCGCTCCGGTGATGGGCGCGCCGCAAGCCTCCAACCGCCGGCTCTACCTCCAGCTTCAAGCCTTCGGCGGTTGCGCCGATCCCGACGCGCTGGTCAAGCCGCTCGACAAGAGCGGCCTCGAGTACGTGCTTTACCGCGACCTCAACGACCCGTCCGGCGTGGCGGTGGTCTTCATCGTCGAGGATCCCGATCTGCTCGCCACGCAAGCCCGCGCGGCGCTCTCCAGCGAGCCGTTCCTCAAGCTGAACCACAAGCCGAGCCTGACCATGATCGGCCGGACCTACAGCGCCGGGCGCGAGCCCGACCTGCTCGACTGGCTCCTCGTCAAGCCGCGCCGTAATGCGCTGAACCCCGAGTACCCCTGGGCGGTCTGGTATCCGCTGCGCCGCAAACCCGAGTTCAACCGCCTCCCGGCCGCCGAGCAGGGCAAGATGCTCTTCGAGCACGCCATGATCGGGCGGACCTACGGCAAGTGCGGCTACGCGCAGGACATCCGCCTCGCCTGCCACGGCCTGGACGTGAACGACAACGAATTCGTCATCGGCCTGGTCGGTCCCGAACTCTTCCCGCTCTCGCGACTGGTCCAGGAGATGCGCAAGACGAAGCAGACCAGCGAGTACATGGAGTCGCTGGGGCCGTTCTTCGTCGGCCGCGTGCACAAGCAGAGCGCGGTCAAGGACTGAGGGAAAGGGACAGAAGGATTGAGCGCACCCGCCTGTGCTCAATTCACCGCTTCGCCGACTGGAATTCCTGCGCGACGGCCTTCAAGAGCAGCCGGATCACGTGCGCCTTCTCTTCGTCGACCACCTTCTCGCCGCTCATTTCGCTGACGTAGAAGACCGCGTTGGCCAGGCCGCGGTTGGTGTCCACCTTGGCGAAGTGGAGGTTCAAGCCCATGTCCGAAAGCGCGCGCGAGAGGCCGTACAGCAGCCCGATGCGGTCGCCGCAAACGATGTCGATCACCGTGTAACGGTCGCTGAGCTTGTTGTCGAATTTCACTTCCGGCTCGATGGCGCGGGTGATCTGCGGGGCGCGCGGGATGCGCCGGCGCATGGCCTCGATCCGCTCGCGGACGTTCAGCTTTCCGCCGATGCTCTGCTCGATCGATTCGCAGACGCGCAACCACCACGCCGCGTCGGCTTGTTCGGCCGTCACCCCGCCGTCGGGCGGCAGGCTCACGCGGAACTGGTCGAAGACGAAGCCGTCGGCGCGCGTGTAGGCGATGGCCGAGACCAGGTTCAGCCCCGCGCCCAGGAAGGCGCCGGTGATCTGCGCGAAGAGCTTGGCCTTGTCGGAGGTCACCACCCAGACGTCCACCAGCGCGCCTTCGCCGTGGGCGGCGGCCACCGCCGGGCGTTTCTCGTCGCGCAATTGCCGCAGCAGCCGCAGATGCAGCCGCGCCTCCTCCGGCGAGACCTCGATCGAGTATTCTTTCGGCATCCGCTCGAGGTGCTCGCGGACCAGCGCGCGCGCGGGTTCGTCCGGCGCCTCGGCCAGCAGCGCCGCCTCCAGCGCGCCGGGGTCGCCCGGCGCCGTGCTCGCCGCGAAACTCGCGTCGAGGCGCTTGTACAGGTCGCGGAGCAGCTCGTCCTTCCAGTGCGTGAAGCTCCCCTGCCCCACCGCGCTGATGTCCGCGCAGGTGAGCAGGTAGAGCAGGTCCAGGCGTTCGCGGTTGCCGATCTTGCGCGCCAGGTCCTCGACGAGCTTGGGGTCGGAGGTGTCGCGGCGCAGGCTGGTCTGGCTGAACGTAAGGTGCTGCTCGACCAGCCACGCCAGCGCGCGCGCGTCGCGTTCGTTCAGCCCCAGCCGCTCGGCGATGGGCGGGATCATCAGCGCCCCGCGCTTCGAATGCCCCGCGCCGCCGCGCGATTTGCCCACGTCGTGAAAGAGCGCCGCCAGGCGCAGCACCACCGGCCGCTCCAGCCGCTCCAGGATCTCCCGGCGCATCCGGTCGGCCGGGTCGCCGCTGGCGTAGAGCCGGTCGAAGTACTCGACCACGTTCAGCGTATGCTCGTCCACCGTGAAGTCGTGCACCACGTCGTGGATCACCAGCCCCTGGATCCCGCCGAACTCGGGCAGGTACTCGCCCAGCAGCCCGACGTTGCGCATGCTGCGCAACGCGCGCCCCACCCCGGCGCGGCGGTTGAGCAGCGCGAGAAAGCGCTCGGCCGCCCGCGGCTCGCGCCGCGAGCGGTCGTTCAGAGCGGACAAGCGCCTCCCGATCGCCGCGCGCACCTCCTGGCTCAGCGAGATCCCCAGCCGCGCCTGGTACAGGTAGGCCTGCATCGTCTCGGCCAGCCACTCGTCGCCCTCGAAGGCGTCGCGGCGGGACATGTAAAGGTAATCGCCGACGCGCGTGAAGGTCTTGTCCAGCGGGCGCCGCCGCAGCGACTCGATGTCCCGCTCGGCCAGCGCGCGCTCCTCGCGGTAGCGCCGGATCACGTTGTCGGCCAGCCGGTTCACCGCCGTCGCCGACTGGAAGTAGTCCCGCAGGAGCAGCTCGCTCCCGCGCAGTTCGTCGGTGCCCTCGTAGCCCAGTTCCTGCGCCAGGGCGCCCTGCATCTGAAAGTCGAGCACGTCCTGCTTTCGCCCGCAGCTCGTATGCAGCGCGGTGCGGAAGGTCATCTGCCGCTCGTACCCCGCGCGCGCCTCGTCGATGATCGCGCTGGACAGGAGCGGCCGGCCCGCCAGCCGCGGCAGATACCCGGAGAGCTGGCTGGCGCGATCGATCCAGATCGAGAGCTGGTAGTCGCGGAGCGCGCCGGGACTTTCCTTCAGGTTGGGCTGCGTGCGGTAGACGCTCCCGCCGAAGCGCCGCCGCCGCTGCTCGGCCTCCTGCAGCTTGGCTTCCACGAAGGGGCGCCCGCGGGTCTTGAAGAACTCGCCCAGGTCCTTCTTGAGGAACAGGTTCGCGAGCACCGAGTCCCCGGCGACGTAGCGGGTCTCCAGCAGCGCCGTGGCCGTCTCCAGCGCCTGGTCGCCGCTGACCCCTTCGTCCATGAGCGCCATGCACTCTTCGGGCGTGCGGACCGCGTGGCCCAGGATGAAACCCGCGTCCCAGAGCGGCCGCAGCAGCCCGCCCAGGAGCTGGTCGAGCTTCGCGTCGGATTCGGCCGGGCCGGTGCCCGAATAGAGGATCAGGATGTCCAGGTCGCTGAAGGGCGCCATCTCGCGCCGGCCGTAGCTGCCCATCGCCAGCAGCGCGATACCCGGCGTCCCGGCGCGCAGCCGCGCGCGCTCGGCCGAGAAATCCAGCAGCCGCTTGAGCATCTTGTCCGCGGCGTCGGCGAGGAACTCGCCGGCCGCGCGCCCGCCCGAGGCCTTGTTCAACTCGCCGGCGTGCCGGCGGGCCTCGGCCCAAAGCCCCTTCAAGGCGCCCAGCACGCTCAGCCCGGGCGAGGCCTGCGGAGGCAACTCCCCCAGCACCTTGCCCAAGGCCGCGTACGTCTCTTCAAGCGCAACGGCCCTGAGACTGGTGGACGAGGCGCCGGTGCCCGGTAAGGCCATCGAGTGCTCCACGTGCTCTGCCATGAAGCACTGTACGAGCACGCCAAATTTCCCACAAGAGTCAAGCGGGCGCCGAAGAGGCGAAGCGGGGCGCGCGCGGGCTCAGCGCCGCCGGCGATCTTTCCAGATCACGCGCTCGGGGTCGGCGCGCAGGACCTCCTGCCGCAGCCGCCGCGCGTCGCGAAGCTCGCAGAGCAGCGCGAGCACGCTCAGCCCGAAGATCAGAAACGCCAGGGAGAACAGGAAACCGTCGCTGTAAAGCAGATCCATGGGCAGTTTCCCCTGGGTGCAGGAGTGAGGCAGCTACGACGCCGCGCGGCCTCGCGAAACCGCCATCGCGCAGGCCAACTGGCGGAACAGCTCGCCGCGTTCCTGGAAGTTGCGGAACTGATCGTAGCTGGCGCAAGCCGGCGAGAGCAGGATCACTTCGCCCGGAATCGCCCCGTCGTGGGCCAGCCGCGCGGCCTCGCCCAACCCCCGCGCATGGACGATCTCGGGCATGCGCCGGAGATCCCGCGCCGCGCGCGTGACCGACTCTTCGATCCGCGAGGCGGTCGCGCCGAGCAGGATCACGCGCCGCGCCTTGCGCACGATCGCCTGCCCGAGATCCTCGAAGGATGAGCCCTTGTCGTAGCCGCCCGCGATGAGCGTCACCGGCCCGCCGAAGGCATTGAGCGCGCAGATGGCCGATTCGGGCGTCGTGGCGATCGAATCGTTGTAGTAGACGACGTTGTCGGCGCTCCGCGCGACCATCTCAAGGCGGTGCGGCAGCCCGCTGAAATTCGCGAGCGCCTCCGCGATCTGCCAAGCGTGGACCCCGTGCGCGCGCGCCGCCGCGCTCGCCGCCAGCGCGTTGGCCAAGTTGTGCCGCCCCGGCAGCCGCAGTTCGGAGACCACGCCCACCGCCGTTTCTTCGTCGCCGATGCGCACGATCAGGTGCCCGTCGGCCACGAAGGCCGCGTCGCCTTCCGGCTCGAACTCCGTGCTGACCCAGATCACACGGCCGCGCGCGTGCGCGCCCCAGTTCGAGAGTTCCGGGTCGTCGGCGTTGAGCACCGCCGTATCCTCGGCGCCCTGGTAGTCCAGGATCGCGCGCTTGGCCCCGTAGTAATTCTCCAGGGTGCGGTGCCGGTCCAGGTGGTTGGGGGAAAGGTTCGTCACCACGGCGATTTGCGGGCTCTCGCCCAAGTCGCGCAGTCCCTCCAGCATGAAGCTGGAGAGTTCCAGCACCAGCGGTGTCCCTTCCGCTACCGTGCGGGCCTCTTTAAGGAGCGACTTGCCGATGTTCCCGCCCAGCAGCGTGGCCGGGTTGTTCAGCTTCATCATCGCGCCGAGCATCGCCGTGGTGGTGGACTTCCCGTTGCTTCCGGTAATTGCGAGCTTGGGGTTGTGCGGCGTCAGTTTGAAGAGCAGATTGATCTCGCGCTCGACCTGCGCACCCGCCCCACGCGCCATGGCGACCAGCGGTGAGTCGTCGGCCACGCCGGGATTGACCACGACGATGTCCGTGCCGCGAAAGTCGTCCGGGTCATGCCGTTCCAGCACATAGCGAATCTTCAGATCCGCCAGCGCCTCTACGGAGGGCCTCAGGTCCGCCGCCGTGCGCTTGTCGGTGACCGTCACTTCCGCGCCGGCCTCGCCAAAGAAGCGCGCCGCGCCGACCCCCCCGCCGAAAAGCCCTAACCCCATGACCAGGACCTTCTTACCACGATAGCAGTTGGCTTGCACGTGTTGTCCCCAGGAACGCCCACCCGCCCCTTTTTAAAAGGTGCACGTAGGGGGAATCGGCTGATTTCTCCGAGGGCTTAAAGGAATGCCGCTCAACGCCTCGGGAGCCGACAGCACCCGTGCGAGCCCACACTGAAGCGGGTTACGGGAAGCACGGCCTGATAATCTTCCAAGCCATCCGGCGAATGGGCCTCGGCCCGGTTCGGCGGGCGTGGAGGCTGGGGAGGCCATCGGCTTGTGCGGCATCGCCCTACCGATCGAACCGCTGGGCAGTCGTTACGCGAAATCCACAATAAACGTGGACCTGCCCGACCCGCCCCGAATTCCGCCTTTGCCTTCCCCGCCAGCCTTCGTATACCCAACTCACCCGCCCATTCTCTTTATGGAGACGCCCCATGTCCGGTTACCGCCCCCTCGATCTCGCGAAACTCTGCAACGCCACCGCCAAGCTCGGCCGAGATGGCAAGGTCCCCAGCGGGAAACGAACCTGGCACGGACTGCCCTTCAAGGTCGGCGGCGGGCGCGGCGGACGGTGCGTCGTGGCCTTCGGCGCGAAGCTCAACGCCAAACCACTGTCCATCCCCATCAACCGAACCGCCTACAGCGTCATCGTCGCGCACCGCCTGCTCGACTCGAAGCTCCGCGAGGGCGATAACGTCGGGCGGGCGTGCGCGGAGTACGTCTTCCGCTACGCCGGCGGCGAGGAACTCGTCGTGCCGATCCGCGAGCGGATGGAGATCGCCATCGTCCCGAGCGGCTGGGGCCAATTGCCCTTCCTGGCCTGGCCGGATTCGATCGAGGGCCTCCCGCCGCGTTACGAAGGCCACTGGGGCGCGGCCGGACACCGGCAGACCGAGGCCAACGGCGCCTACCCGCGCGACTTCTACCTCTGGCCCTGGCGCAATCCGCACCCCGAACGGAAGCTCGCCGAACTTCTCGTCCGCCCGCTCGGCCCGCGCTTCTACGTCGGCGCCGTCACGCTGGGGCTGCTCGACGAGGAACCCTTCCGCACCCAGGCCAAGCGCGAGGTCAAGATCGTCCTGCCGAAAAAGGCCGACGCCGACCAGCGCTTCGCGCTGGAAGTGGAGGTCGATCGCGGCGTCGCCACCTTCCCCTATGCCCTGCCGCGCGATCCCGTGAAGGGCTTTCTTAAGGACGACTTCAAGGGCTGGGGCGAAGAGAAGAACGAGAAGGCCAGCCCGGCCTATGTCGAGATCGCCGCGACCCCGTCGGCCACCGTCACCGTCAAGCAAGGCGGGAAGAAACTCGGCGCCGCCAACTGGGGCGAGGTGCAACGGAAGAAGAAAGTCAAGCCCAACAAGCGCCTCGAGCTGATCCTGGTGGACGAAGGGCGCAATTGGGTCCGGACGACGGTCCTCGACGACGAGACCGGCAAGCCCGTCCCCTGCCGCATCCACTTCCGCAGCCGCGACGGCGTCCCCTTCGCCCCGCACGGCCACCACCCGCACGTGAACTCCGACATGGGCACCTGGCACATCGACATCGGAGGCGACCTGCGCCTCGGGCAGATCAGCTACGCCTATATCGACGGGCGCTGCGAAGGCTGGCTCCCGCGCGGCGAGATCGTCGTGGACGTCGCGCGCGGCTACGAGTACGAGCCGTTGCGCGAGAAGCTCGAAATCAAGCCCGGGCAGCGCGAGTTGACCCTGCGCCTCAAGCGCTTCGCGAACATGGCCAAGGAGCGCTACTTCAGCGGCGACACGCACGTCCACTTCCTCAGCACTCAAGGCGCGCACTGCGAGGCCGCCGGCGAAGGCCTCAACGTCGTCAACTTGCTCCTCTCGCAGTGGGGGCATCTCTTCACCAACACCGAAGAATTCACCGGCCGGCCCAGCGTCGATCACGGCGGCGAGACCATCGTCTATGCGACGCAGGAGAACCGGCAGCACATGCTGGGGCATCTCACGCTGCTGGGCCTGAAAGAGCCCGTCATGCCGTGGTGCAGCGACGGGCCGGGCGAGGCCGAACTCGGCGGCAACCTCGAAACCACGCTCAGCCGCTGGGCCGACGCCTGCCACGCGCAGGGCGGCACCGTCGTCATCCCGCACATCCCCAACCCCAACGGCGAGCCCGCCGCGCTCATCGCCACCGGCCGCGCCGACGCCGCCGAGTGGCTCATCCACGACAGCTACATGCATCAGGAGTACTACCGCTACCTTAATTGCGGCTACAAGCTCCCCATCGTCGGCGGGACCGACAAGATGACCGCCGACGTCCCGGTCGGCATCTACCGCACCTACGTTCACATCCCCGAGGGCGAGCCCTTCACCTACGATTCCTGGTGCAAGTACATGAAGGCCGGGAATACCTTCCACAGCGGCGGACCGCTGCTGCGCTTCAGCGCCAACGGGCAGCCCATCGGAAGCACCGTGAACCTGCCCGGCAACGGCGGCGCCGTCGAGGTCGAGGCCTCCGCCCGCGGCGTGCTTCCCTTCAACTCGCTTGAACTGGTAATGAACGGGCAGGTCGTCGCGCGGACCGAATCGAAGCAGCCGGTGCGGGCGCTCTCCTTGAAGGAGAAGCTGACCGTCGAGAAGCACGCCTGGCTCGCCGCGCGCTGCTCGGGGCCGAAGTACTGGGAGAGCCGCAAGCACCAGGACGGCTGGCGCCGCGGGCTGATGGCGCACACCTCGCCGATCTATCTCGCCGTCGGCGGGCCTTGGTGGATGTTCGATCTCGGAACCGCCAATTACATGCTCACGCTGCTGCACGGCGGAATCGATTACATCCACAAGCGCAGCCCGCAGCACGAAAAGGGCAGCGTGACCCACCATCACCACCACGAAGACCACCTGAAGTTCCTGGAAGAGCCCTACCGCCAGGCGATCCAGGCCATCCACAAGCGCATGCACGACCTGGGCATTCCGCACTGACCACAGGTTTCGGAAGCGCCGGCGTAGGGCGGCCCTACGCCGGAGGATGCTCCCGCACGAACAAGATGAAGTCCGTGGCGACCGGCGCGCCGCCCTCCGCCATGAACGCCTGCGTGAGCTGCCCGCGGTGGTAGGCGGAGTGCAGGACCAGGTGCTGGAGGATTTCGATCCGCGGCGTGCGGTGGCGCTCGCCGCGCGTGTTCGTGTAGGCGATGGGCTCATTCAACTCCTCGGCCTTCAGCCCCGCGAAGAGCGCCTCGAACCCGCCCGCGTTCTCCTCCAGCAGCCGCTTGCATGCGAGCACGTCCAGGTCCGGCCACAGGTCCACGCCGGACGTGTCTTCGCCGCGCAACCGCGCCAGCCACGTCCGGCTCGCCACGAGGATATGCCCGAACTGCTTCAGGCTCCGCCGCGCCTCGCCTTGAAACCCGCGCAGCGCCGCCAGCATCCGCCGGTGGCACCACGCATCGTAGGCGAATAACCGCCGCAAGCGTTCCAATTCGGTCATCTCAGCGCCCCTGCTTGGTCGCATTCAAATCCGGCGTAATGGGCAGCCGCAAGCCAGCCTGTCATCGCCGTTGCAGATTACCGCTTACCAAACACGCCCTTCTACTCTCCCTTCAAGCCCTTCAACGACTCCGGCAGGCCCTGCAACGCGGCTTCCTTAGAGACCAGCACGCTCTGCGCGCCCAGGTAATCGTTCTTTACGATCTGCCCCTTCTCGTCCACCCATATCGACCGAGTCACGCGCCCCATCGAGTGCACTTCGTAGCGCATGCAGCTCCGCGTCTCCACGCCGACCTTCACGTCCTCCAGTTCGGCCGCGAACAGGCCTGCCGGCAAGAGCGCCGCGCCCTCGGCCTCGCTCAGCACCGTGTAATGCCAGCATGCGCCCTTCTCGCGCGGCATGAAGCTCGCCAGCGGCGTAATAAGATAGTCGGCCATCGTGTTCGCAGGGGCTTCGGAGGTAAGCGACGTGGGGCCCTTCTCGCCCTTGAAGCTCGCGTGCCATTTGAACGGCTCCTGCCCCGGCTCCCCGATCCGCTGCCCCGCGGTGGAAACCTTCGTCGGCACGAAGGTGAAATGCGTCTCCAGGATCTGCGGGCGCGGGCGCGCGGTCGCCACCGCCAGCACTTCGAAGTGGTTCACGCCCCACTGCTCCCCGCCGTCGAAGGCCACCGTGCTGCGCAGCATCAGGCGCCCGCCGGCCGTGGTGAGCCGATTGTGTTCGAAGCCCACCTTCTTCCCGCCGATCTGAAAGTCGTACCAGGAATCGCGCGGCGCGCCTTCCAGCTTCGAAAAATCGAAGGTTACTTCGGTCGCCGGCGGGCGGAGTTCCGTCGCCTGGCCCTTCTTGACCGGGACGAGGTTCACGCCCAGTTTGCCCGCCTTGACCTTGACCGTCCGCGCCTGGCCCTCGCGCAGGTAGCCCACCTCCACTTCGCCCCGCTGCTCCGCGGCCAGCGCCTGCAAATCCTCCAGCGCACCGACGGCTTTCCCGGCGTAATGCGTCAGCACGTCGCCGACCGCCATGCGGTGCTCGGCCGCCTGCCCGTCGGGAGCGACGAAGAGGACCAGCAGCCCCGTGCCCGGCGGGTCATTGAGCAGCTTCACGAGGTCCGCCTGCTGCGGGGCCTGCGCGTCCTCCCCGCCCCACGCCGCGCATGCGGCCAGCGCCAGCACCGCGCCCATCCAGATCCGGACGTTGCCGTTCAAGCCCCTGGCATTCATCGGTCCAGCCCCTCACTTGGCTCGTGTTCGCGGCGGGCCTTCGTCCAGGACGATGGGCCGTCGCCGTGCTTCGATCCGGGCGCGCATTGTACCATGCTCCGCCGTCCCCTCACCTTCCGCTCAGCTTCGCGACGATCGGGTGGTTCGCCTTGGGGAACGGGTAGCGGCTCAGTTCGTCCTCGCGAATCCACGCGAAGGCCTGGCAGCCCAGCGCGCGCGGCTTGCCCTTGCGATACGCGCACTCGAAGACGTGCAGCGTGATCGTGAAGTGGCTGTAGCCGTGCTCGATTTCGAAGACCTTGGCGCCCACGTCCACCTCGACGCCCAATTCCTCCCGCACTTCCCGCGCGCAGGCGGCCTCCAGGGACTCGCCGGGCTCCCGTTTCCCGCCGGGGAACTCCCACAGATCGCCCAGCAGCGCGCCGCTCAGGCGTTGCGCGATGAGGATCTTCCCGTCGCGGCGCCGGACGATGGCCGCCGCGATCTGCTTATGCGGGCGCGCCGGCTTGGGACGCTTGAGCGGCCAGGCTTCGGGCGTGCCCCGTTCCTTCGCCCGGCACCAGGCTTGCACCGGACAGAGCAGGCACTGCGGCCCGCGGGGCAGGCAAACCGTCGCGCCCAGTTCCATCAGCGCCTGGTTGAAGTCGCCGGGCGCGCGCGGGGCCAGCAGTTCCGCCGCGGCCGCGCGGATCGCGCGCCTGCCCTTCGCGCTCTCGGGCGGCTCGGCCAGCGCGAGCAGCCGCGCCAGCACCCGATTGACGTTTCCATCCACCACGGGCAGCGCGGCGCCGAAGACGATGCTCGAGATCGCCGCGTGCGTATACGGGCCGATTCCGGGGCATTCGGCCAATTCCGCGACTCCCACCTGCTTCAGCGGCGCCAGCCGCTTGGCCGTTTCGTGAAGGTGCCGCGCGCGCCGGTAGTAGCCCAGCCCCTCCCACAGCTTCAGGACCTCCTGCGCCGGCGCGGCGGCCAGCGCGCGCAGGTCCGGAAAGGCCTTCAGGAAGCGTTCGAAGTACGGCAGCGCCTGCTCCACCCGCGTCTGCTGGAGCATAAACTCGGAGAGCAGCACGCGGTACAGGTCCGGCTCGCGGCGCCACGGGAGATCGCGCCGGTGCCGCCGGTACCAGGAAAGGAGCCGCTTGCGCAGCGCCGCGCGGTCCGTGGACGAAAAGGCCATGCGTTGAAGATACGAAGCGCGCGGGATTTGGTAAGCGCGAAAAGAGGCGGGCGCACTCGGGCTATCGCACCAGCACGTACCCGCTGAACGCCGCCTGGCCCGGACGCGCGGGGTTATCGAGCTCTTCGAGCCGCTGGCGCGCGAAGCTCGGCGGCCCGGCGGGGATTGTCGAATGGCGTTTGGCCACCACGCCAACTTTGGCTGGCGCCGCGGGCGTGTTCGCCGGCTTCTCGTGCGGCGCGGCCTCGGCCGCCGGCTCCTTTGGCGCCTCGCCGGATGCGCCGTTTTCCCCGTCGCTCGAGCCTTCGCCGCCCGGCGCGGGCTCGCTCGGGCTCTCGCCGCCCTCGGCCGGAGCCGGTTCCTGGGTCGCGGGTTCGGAAGGCTCGGAGGGCTCGGTCTTGGGCTCCTCGGCGGGCGGCGCGGTCTTCGCCTCCTCGGTCTTGGCGGGTTCGGCCGGATCGCTCTCCTTGGGTTTGGCCGGCCCGGCGATGGACGCGCTGACCCGCTCGGTCACGCTCAGCAGGGCCTCGCGGCAGGCGCCGGCGGCCTCTTCGATCTTCGCGCAACGCAGCGTCTGCTCGATGGGCGCGCGCAGTTTCGGCTCGAGGTCCTTGCCGCGCGCGGCCAGTTCGCCCAGCGCCAGCGCCGCGGCGTAGCGCACGAGCGGCCGGCCCTTCGAGAAACACTGGTACAGCGCCCCCTGGGCCTCCAGCGCCGCAGGCACGCGCCGTTCCGCGCGCGCGCCCAGGGCCTGCGCGGCGCGCTCCTGCACGCTGCTGGCGCCGTCCTCGAGCAGCCCCGCCAGGACCGGCTCGATTCGTTCCTGTTCCGAACCGGCCGCATGCGCCCAGAGCCCCAGCGCGATAGCCGCCGCCTCGCGGTGCTTCACGTTTCCCGAAGCGGCCAGCGCCAGCACCTGCGGAAGCTGCTCGCGGCTGGCCGATTGCGACAGCGCCACCGCGGCCGCGTGCAGCCGCAGCGGATCCTGAGCCGAGGCCTGCTGGACGTAGCGGAGCAACTGCGGAAAGAGCGCCTCGCTCTTCAAGTTGGCCAGCGCCACATGACTTGCCAGCGCCACCGCCGGCGCGCGGTCCTGCATCCCGCGCAGCAGCGCCTGCGCGCCCACCGGGCCGGCCGCTTCCGCGCCCAGCCACCCGAGCAGATCCGTGGCCCGGCGGCGCACCTGCTCGCGCGCCGACGCCAGCCCCAGTTTGATCAGTGGATCGGCCGCGCCATCGCCCAGCCCGAGCAGTTCGCCGCGAATCTCGAAATACGCCGCATCGTCCTCCAGCGCGTCCACCAACACGGGGAGCGCCTCGGCGTAGCCCATTCGCGCGAGTCCGCGAGCCGCGCGGCGGGCGCGGGCCGCCGGAACCCCGCGCGCGTTCAGCTCCGGCAACAGCCACGGGGCGCCGGAGCGGCCGTACGCCAAAAAGCGCCTCCAGGGCCTCATCGGTTGCCGGCCCGTCCACCGCCGCGAAGAGTTTCGCCGCCAGAGGCTTCAGCTCGTTCTGCAGCACCGGCGGCAGCTCCGCCACGCGCCGGAACTCCACGCCGCGCCGCGAGAGGATCAGCGCCAGCCGCCGGGCCGCGTCGAGCTGCCGCTCGACCTGCAACGCGCGCTGCAGGTCGAGGGTCCGGGAAAGGGGCAGCGTCTGGAGTTCCTTCTCGGCGGCTTGAGCTTGCGTGGGGTTCGTGGAGCGCAGCCGCTCCATCAACGTCTGGAAGGTCGATTTGACGTCCTCGCCGCGAGCGCTGGCGGCGCACAGCAGCAGCCCTGCGGCCCCGAGGGCAAGAGCCGCGCCACGCAGGAACTTATGGGGCTTGCGATTCACGTTCATTTCCCTGGGCCTTGCCGTATCCAAGGGACGATGCAGTCAAGTCGCTTATGCCGGGCCTTTTCGGTCGCGCTTAGGACGGGTCATGCACCGGTGCAATTAGACTCGAAAACCGGGCCCGCAGATTGCCTAGCGCTCTTCCGGAGGGCCTTCCATATCCGCAGGCTTGGGAAGGACTTGCAGAGGCGTCGCGCCCCGCCACTTCATGACGTAGCGGTCCCGCACGCGATCCCAGAAGACGTAAAACTTGGGGTGCGGGCGAGTTCCGCGCGTCATGCGCATGTACTGCTCGTAAAAGAGGATATGGTACAGGCGCGAGAGTTCGGAGATCGACTGCTCCGAGTTGTAATTCGAGTTCAGCTCCAGGTAGTTGTAAAACGTTTCCGGCGAGCGCTCATGCCAGATGCTCCAGCCGGTCTTGTTTTTGGTATCCGCGTCCATCATCCCGTTCCACTTCGCCATGCCGGTCTCGCGCAGGCGCTGTTCGAAAGGGACGTTGTCGGTAGGCTGAATGGCCAGGAACTCGAACCACAATTCGTTGGCCACCTCGCGGCGGCCGCAGATAAAGCCTTCCCACCACGCCAGTTTCAACCAATAGTCGGCGGACCAGTGGAGGGCGCGCTGCTCCGGCGGGGTCTCCTTGTAGACTTGACGAAGGTGATCGCGGGCCATGTCGCAACCGGACTGCGAGAAGGTGAACCCGACCATGAGCAGGAACAGGACCGCGATCAACCCTGCGATTCGTAGTTTCCAGTTGGGCTTGCCCATCGGCGCTCCCGGTAATTCAGTAATCCCCGGCAGTTATCGTACTCTCGTTTCGCCAGCCTCGCCAGCACTTGACCGACCTTTTACGCCCCCGTCCGCCTCGGTTAAAGTGCCGGCGGTTGGTCCGAATGGCCGCGCCGCGCCAATCGTCCCATGCGCATGCGCTCGGAGCCGAACTTGTCCTGCGCGCCGACATCGCCTTCCCGTTTAGTGACGCGCCGCGGTGCGACCGTTGCCAGGCTTTTGCGTTTCGCGTTCATGCTCCTGGCAGCCTCCGCGCCCCGCGCGGAAGAACTCGCCACGAGCCCGGCGCTGCGCCTCCCCGAGACGGCTCCCGAGTGCGTCCGCTGGGCGGCGGGCGAGGTCGAACGCACCCTGCAAAGCCGCGGCCGCCCGGACCTCCCGCCCGGCGCGATTCTCATCGACCTCACGGCCCCCGGCGCGCTCCCGCCCGAAGGCTACGAACTCGAAATCGAGCCCGACGGGCCGGTGCGGCTCCGCGGGGGCGACGCGACCGGCGCGATGTACGGACTCCTCGAACTTGCATCCCAGTTTCGCGGCGCGCCTCCCGAACGGGACTGGACGCCGCTCCGCCGGCGTCTCGAGCCGCGCCGCGAGGCGCCGTACCTGCCGGTCCGCGCACTGAATATCTTTCTCCACGCCGATACCCAGCGCCGCCTTGCCCCGTGGTTCTACGAGCAGGCGTTCTGGACCCGCCTCTTCGACCTGCTCGCCGAGAGCCGCTTCAACGTGCTCGACATCCACGGGCCGTATGTTCCCGAGACCACCGGCCTGGGCGACCTCTGGACGATCTTCGGCGGAACCGGCGAGGCCGCCGCTCGGGATCGCGCGCAGCTCGCGCGGATCGCCGCGTGGGCCGAGGCCCGCGGCGTGCGCCTCGCGCTGATGAGCTACGGGAAGGGCGACGAAGAGAAGACCGACGCGCTGGGCGAGGCCCTCGCCCGCGTCTGCCGCCAGACGCCCAACCTCGCCTTCCTCGGCGCGCGCCTTAAGCGCACCGGCAGCGACGCGCGGGAGGTCTTCGAGAACGGCTACGTCAAGCCCGCGCGCCGCGCCGGATACGGCGGGGATTTCATCACCCGCTCGTGGGGCACCGACCTCGAGACGATCCAAAAGATGGCCGATCTCGCCCGCGGCAGGCTCAGCGTCGAACTGAAATTCAACGGCGAGCACCTCGGCCTGCCCTACCCCGCCGTGCACGGGCGCGGCGAGGACTACGGCTTCCAGGATTACCTCCTGCCCGGGCGCAACTTCGAGGTCCTTTGGCAGGTCCGCGCCGCCGGCACCCACCGCGTCTTCCGCTGGTGCGACCCGGACTTCGCTCGAGTGGCCGCGCGAAGCTTCGCGCTCGGCGGCGCGCGGGGCTTCTCCATCGAACCGCTCTGGGCCTACCATCCGGTCGAGCTGGTCGAGCGCTACCGCGAGCCGGCCCGGGTCCTGGGCCGGAACGAGCGCTACGTCTTCGAGGCCAACCGCGCGTGGTATCTGGCCTGGGGGCGCCTGAGCTACAACCCCGCGACGCCTGACGCCGTCTTCGAGCGGGACTTTGCCGCGCGCTATGGGCCGGAGGCCGGCCCGCTCGCCTACGCCGCGCTGCGCGCCATGAGCCGCGTCGTCCCGCGCGTCTACAGCACCTACTGCGCCGGGCTCGATCATCGCGACTACGCGCCCGAACTGGAGATCGCCGCGCTCCCGCGCGACCGCAAGGCCGCGCCGCGGAAGCTCCACGACCTGGCCGCCATCGGCCCGCTCGACGGCGCGCGCGCCTGTTCGCCCGCCGAGTTCGCCGCCGCCGTCGCGCAGGGCAAGCCCGAAGGGCGCGAAAACCCCTGGCAGGCCGCCGATGCGCTGGAGTTCGACGCCGCCTGCGCCGCCGAGGCCGCCGACCGCCTCGTCCAGGCATTGGGCCGGGCCGAGGATCCCGCGCCGCTGGCGGGCCTGGCCGCCGAAGCCCGCGCGCTCGCCGCGCTGGGGCGCTCGCACGCCCAGCGCCTTCGCGCGCTAACCGCGTGGGCGCTCTTCGAAAGGAACGTCGATCCCCGCTGGGCGCGCGTGTCCGGCGAACGCATGGCGGAGGCCGTGCGCCAGTGGAAGGATCTCGCCGACGTTGCCGACAAGCTCTTCCTGCCCGTGCAGGATCCCCTGCGCGCGGGCCGCGACTTTGCCTGGAGCGCGGCGCTCAAGCCCCTGGAGACGCTGGAAGCCGAAGCACGCAGGCGCGCCGAAGCCGCGCGCGCGCGCTATCCCGCCGGCGCGGATTGGGAGGGTGAACCGCGGGGCCACGCGCGCGTGCGCCAGGGGCGCGCGAGCTTCGCGCGCCCGGAGTTGAGCTTGCGGCGGCAGGGCAAGCAGCTTGCCGTGACGCTCGCCTTTCCCGCGGGCGACCCTAGGCCGGACGTCGTCGCGGTGCTCTTCAAGGGCCTGCGCAGCGAACCCGAGTGGCGCCGCGCGCCGCTCAAACTTTCCGGCGCCGGCCTGTTTGCCATCGAACTCCAGGAGCCCCCGGGCGGACTCCTGCTTCAGTTCGTTCTTGGCGATGCCGAAGGCGGCGGCGCCTTCTGGCCCGACGCGGCGCGCGAGCCGCCCTACCTCTGGACGCGGGCGGAGCATTAAGCGGCAGCCAACCCAAATCCCAAGCTCTAGAATCCAGGCTTACCTACTCCGTCAATTCGTCCAACCTCGCCAGCACGCGCGCCCGCGCCTCCGGGCTCAGGTCTTCCAGCGCGAAGATCAGCGCGACGTCTAGGATCTCTTCGCTGAGCGGCAGCGGGAGGCAGTAGGTGATGCCCTCCCGGCAGCAGGTGTCGATCGCGCGCCCGCACAGGTACGAGGCCAGGACGAAGATCGGCGTGTCGGGCGCATCTTCGTGCAGCCGGCCCAGCCAGTCCGTCCCGCGCGCCCACGGCAGTTCCAGCCGCGCCAACACCAGGTCCACGATTGGGCGCTCGGCGAGCAGGCGCCTGGCGCTCGACGGGTCCGGCGCCAGGCGCACCGAGAGCCCGCGCCGCGCCAGGAGCGACGTAAGCACGCGGCGGTTCCACTCGTCCGCCTCGACCAGAAGCACGCGCCGCTCGCGGATCGACTCGCTTGGCCGCGCCGGCTCGCGGCGTCCAGACGGCATGGCGCGCCGTGGCTCCGGCGCGCGCTCCAGCGCCAGCGCGCCGGATACTTCCGTCCGCCGCAGGGTTGGCGCCAGGCCCGCGCGGCGCTCGGCGCCGCGCCAGAAAGCCCGCAGCGCGCTGGATGGTCTCGTGGCTTCGCGCGCCGGGGCGCGGGCGGGATACAGGAGAGGCTTCGGCATGATCCGTCCTCCTTCACAACAGCCCTCCCCCCTTCTCGCGCTCAGCCGAAGTACACGCCTTCGGCGGTGAGCAGCTCCAGCTCCAGCGCGGCGGACTTGCGCGGCGCCAGATCCTTAAGGATGTACGCCAGCGCGTGACGCAACAGCCGCTCGTTCACCGGCCGCGCCAGGCAGAACGTCACGTCGCCGCGGTACGCCTCGGCAAGATCCAGAAGCGAATGATTCGACGTGAGCACCACCACGGGCAGCCGCGTGTGGGAACGCCGCCGCGCATCCGCGACGAGCTGCGCCAGCCGTCCGCACCCGAAGTGCGCGTCCAGGATCAGCAGGTCCACGTCCGGATGCTCGGCCAGGGCGCGCCGCAGCGCGGCATGGTGGCCGGCCGCCGTGACGCGGTAGCCTTCGCGCCGCAGGAGGATGGAGAGCGCCTCGCGCGAATCGTGCCGCGTCTCGGCCAGCAGCAGATGGTGTCCCATGGTCATAGCCCTTCCTCCTGCGCGCGAGAGCGGAAGTCCTCGCGAATTGTTGGGAGAAAAAATACCAGGAATTCAAAGTTCTCATGCCGGCATCGGCATGCACGGTGTATGAAACTTGGCAGGTTCGGGAACTGCCGGATGAATACTCGGTCTCGCGCGCGCATCGACGTGCCCTCGGCGAACCGGAATCCAGTTCGCGCATCCTGAAGGCCCGCTCGGTGCGCCGACGATGCCGCTCATCGGCGTTGGCGTTGTGCTTCTCTCGCGCCGCCCCTCCTTTTCAACCCCGCACGTCAGGCAGCGCCAAGAAGGCCCGGCTTCGGTTGTCGGCCATCATTAATGAAAGCACAGGAAGTCCTGTTTCGTCAAATCCGATCGGCAAAGATTTCCATTTCATCGCACATAACTCAATATGCCGTAAAACTGCGATGGCAATTGAAGTATACCCCGCGCGGTCGAAATTCGGTTATGCACCTGGTTCGCTCATGCCGTTTCGATGCGGATCGAAAGTCATCGCCATCGAAGCCGCATGCGAAGCTCGCTCACTTCGTGCCCGCTTCTGGCAAGCTTGCGCGCGCGCATTAAGGTAAACCGGTCGCAGGAGGCGCCGCCCATGCCCGCAGCCGCACGCCCCAACATTCTCTGGATCATGACCGACCAGCAGCGTTACGACGCTCTGGGAGCCAACGCCAACCCGCTCGTTAAGACGCCGCATCTCGACGCGTTCGCCGCGCGAGCGGCGAACTTCTCGCACGCCTTCGTCCAGGCCCCCGTCTGCGTACCGTCGCGCCAGACCTTCTTTACTAGCCGCTATCCGCACAGCCACCGCAACCGCGTGAACTACACGCCGCTCAAGCCTGACGAGACGCTCGTTCAGGCGCGGTTGCGCGAAGCCGGGTATGCGACCGGTTGCGCCGGCAAGCTGCACTACTACCCGCCCACGCGCGAGCGTGCGCTCGGCACCGGCTTCGACGAGTTGCGCCTCCACGACGCCGCGCACACCGACGCCTACAGCGACTACGTGAAGTGGCTCGCCGAGCGCGGCCACCCCGAGCCGCGCCGCTATCGCGCCCGCGAGCCGCTTCCCGGCGGCAACCCCCACCGCGCGAAGATCGCCGACGAACTTCACGAGACCACCTGGTGCGGACAGGAGACCCGCGCGATGCTCCGCCGCCTCGCCGCCGCGGAGCGCCCCTTCTTCCTTTTTTTCTTCGTACTGGAAACCGCACGCTCCGTTCGAGGTCCCGGAACCTTGGGCGAGCATGTACGACGAGGTCGAGTTCCCGCTTCCGGATTTCGTCGACCTCGCGTACGTCCAAAGCCTGCCTCTTCCCGTTCAAAAGATGATCCTGCGCGGCGGCGCGCGCCCCTTCGAAACGAGCGCCGAGGACGTACAGTGGAAGTACCGGAGCTACTTTGCCGCGTGCAGCCAGATCGACCGCGAAGTCGGCGCGACCCTCGACGTGCTCGACGAACTCGGCTTGCGCGACTCGACCCTCGTGATCTTTTGCTCCGACCACGGCGATCAGATGCTCGAACATGGCCTCTACGGCAAGAATGTCTTCTTCGAAGGCTCCGTCCGCGTGCCGCTGATGCTCGCGCATCCCTCGATCCGTCCCGGCCCCTGCGACGACCTCGTCGAGTCCACCGATGTCCTGCCGACCGTCATTGAGCTCTGCGGATTGGAGCGGCCTTCGTGCTTCCAGGGCCGCAGCCTCCTCGGCCGCATCGGATCCGCGCCAGCCTCCGCGTACGAGCCGCGCCGCTACGTCTTCGCCGAGAATGTCCTGCCGGAGGTGATGACCACGCCGAAGCTCGACAATGCTTACGCGCCCGGGCGGGGCGTGGACGGGATCCGGCATCCCGACGCCAAGATGGTCCGCTCGAAGCGCTGGAAGTACTGTTACTACGTGGGGCACGGCGAGGAACTCTACGACCTCGAAAAAGATCCCGGCGAGATGCGCAATCGCGCGAACGATCCGGCCTGCGCGGGGGTCAAACGCGAGCTGAAGGACGCCCTCCTCGACTGGCTCATCACCGCCGACGAGCCCGACCAGATCGCCCCGCGCTGGCGCGAAGTATGAGCTCCGGCTTTGAAGCGCTTGCGAGGCAGACCTTCGCATACCTGCGCAGGACCGGCATGGTCTACCGATTCGACCACCGAAGGTGCGTTGGGAATTCAAGCTCGATTCGCTCGATAAAGTGGACAGCCAACCTGCAAGGGGGGTACTTTTCCAAGTCCACCCTTCTGGTCAGGAGCCAATGCCATGGGCCACGCCGCCACGCTTCCCGCGCAAGCCGCGAGATCCACCTCGAACGAAGCATCGGCTCGCGTTTTCGAATCGGTCTGGGCCGAGATGGAACGCCGCTACGCCTGGCGCATCCTCGAGCGCGAGGTCCATAACCCGGCCAGCGCCTTCGCGCATCTCCCCTACGCCTGGCAGGATTACGACAACCGGCATGCCGCCGCCTTCCGCGAAAAGCACAAGCTGCTCGAACTCATCGCCGGCGCGCGCGACGACTGGGAGGCCATCCTGCGGCTGCGCCACTGGGCCTTCATGAACCTCCGCGACGGGCAGCCCAGTTGGGGGCTGGGACAGGGCTACGCCGCCGAGACCGTGGACGCTTCGCTGGCCGGAGCGACCTTCTACTGCACCTACTTCGCTTACGTCTTCGTCGCCGCAGCCTCCGCGTGCGGATTCCCCGCGCGGCACCTCGGCATCGACAACCTGCGCGGACCCGACGAACCCGGCTCGCACCACGGCGTCGCCGACGTCTGGGTCAATAAATATCGCAAATGGGTCCATGTCGATCCGAATTACGACCACCATTACGAACTCGACGGCGTCCCGCTGAACGCGGAGGAACTCGGGCAGGCCTGGCGGCGCAACCAGGGGCAAGGGATCGTGGGCCTGGTCGGCCTCGATCGGCGCGAGGTCGAACGCCCGCGCGCGGGGATCGCAGGCCAACACGAATCGGCCTGCTTCTACTGGCACTACATCGATACGCTCAACGCGGTCTTCAACCGCGGGCGCCTGAGTTGGCCCGACCCGGTCGTCTTCCTGGTGGACGAAGAGCGGAAGAAGAACACCTGGCTGCAGGGGCGCCCGCCGGAAACCTACCCGCACGTGCGCTACAAGAACGGAACCTTCCTGACTACCGAACGCCTCGCCGACGCCTATCCGGACCTCAACGGCACGCGCTTCGACCTGCTGGAGCCCGGCAAGGTGCCTTACCTCGCACGCGTCGTCTTCGCCGGCTCCTGCGTGCCCAACTTCTCCCATCATGTCGCCCGCGTGGACGGCGGAGCGCCCCAGGTCATCAAAGGAATCGAGTTCCCCTGGCAGCTTCACTTGGGTGAAAACCGCGTCGAATTCCGCGCGGTCAATCTGGCCGGCCACGAAGGCCCGCCCAGCCGCCTCGCGGTTCACGTCGAACGGCTGCCCGGCCGGGAACCCGGCTGGCCGACGAAGAAGTCCGCGAATTAGAGCGCGGGCCGGGCCGGCGAGCTTACCGGGCCAGGTCCAGCCAGACCTCCATGCTCGCCGCGGCCTTGGCTTTCTTCTTCCGCTCGCGGGATTCGTAATAGGCGCTCTCGCTCACCCCCGTCGAGTAGAGCAGCGCCGGATGGTCGAAGGGGTGGTTCCAGTCCCACTTCTCCAGGCTCGGCAGCCACGTGGCCTTCTCCGGATCGGCCGGGCGGACGAGCTTCGCGCCCAGCGTCCGGCCTTCCGCGTCGAAGAGGACGCGCAGCAATTCCAGGTCGTTCGACTGCCAGCCCATGAACTCCAGCGGCGCGCGGCCCTTCAGCGGGACGACCATCAAAACGGCTTCGAGCGTCCCGTCGGAGTGCCTTGAAAGCGCCGACTGCTCGCTGATCGCCCAGCCCGGGAGAACCGCCTGCACGGCCTTCAGCAGATCGCTTCGCGCCGCCCAGCGCCCGTGCTCCGCGCAGTAGAGTTCCGCCGACTTGGCCAGCCCGTTATGCAGGACCACCCAAGGGCGGCCCTGCGCGTCCACCACGGCGTTGGAGAGCAGCATCTGCAGCGTGGTGCCCAGCTTTTCGACCGGCGTGCCTTTGAGTCTTGCATAGCGCTCGCCCGGCATCGTCCGCGCGGCGGCCTCGGCGGCCGGCTCCAGCGTCTTCAGGCTGCCGGCGTCGGCCGGCGGCTTCAGCGGCGAGCCCTCGTACTGCTGCCAGGTTCGCCCGGCATCGGTCGAGAACAGATGCGCCGCGCCGAAGTACGCGTCCCCGCGCCCCTGCACGCGGTTGACCGAGAAGACCAGATGCAGGGTATTGTCGGGGGCCACGGCAAGCGTGTTCGTCCAGCTCACGTACCAGGTCTTTGCCGCGCGCACGAGAGAGACCGGTTCGCTCCACGCGCCGTTCGGCTCAAGCCGCTGGTAGTCCAGCGTCCAGGGGTTGTTGACGCTTGATCGGTAGGTCAGATGCAGAGTTCCCCGGCGGTCGCAGACGAGGCTCGGATGCGTCGCCTTCGCCCCGAGTTCCGCCACATCGCGCCAGGCGTGCGGCTTCTCGGGATCGTCGCATACGCGGTGCAGCAGCGGGCCATGGTGCGCGCCGATGAGCGCGTGCAGCCGCCCCTGCGTGTCCAGCGCCAGCGCCGCATTGCCGTGGTCGTCTGAAGGCAGGCCCAGGACGCAGAGCACGCGCGCCTGCGAGCCGTCTTCATCGCATCGGCCCAGCGCGTTGGTGATCGGCTGGTCCTGCCACGTGAACAACAGCCTGTGCTTGTGCCGCACGATCAGGTTGGTCATCGTGTACGCGGTGGCGCGGCGCTCGCCGATCGCGCTGACGCGCACTTGCCGGCGGTCGTCCAGCAGTTGCCTCCAGCTCACGGCGCCTCCTTGGGGCGTAACCGGCATGCCCGGCGGGGCGAAGCGCGCCAGGAGTTCGTCACGAGTCCGTTCATCCACGCCCGGCGCCTTCGGGATCGCCTCAAGAATCGACCGCGCCAGGGCCTGCCCTTGCGCCGTGGCGAACAGGGGCGACGGATCGAGATACAACAGCTCGCGCGCCGCCACCGGCGCCGCATCCCGATTCTTGAGCCCGCCGCCCAGCGCCGCAAGGTACAGCGCCGCCTTGTCGCCGTTCGCGACGCAGAGCTCCTGGATCCGTGAAAACGCACCGCCTTGATTCAGGCGAACCAGTTCCGGCTTTGATACGCGCTCGAACCAACTCGCGTCGCCGCTCAGCAGCGCCCGGCTCAGGGCCTCGGCCCCCGCCTCTTTCGCCTGCCCGAGGCAGCCCCAGGTCCCGGCCAGCGCCAGCCATCCCAGCCAGGTCCGACGCACGCGCAGTTGCGGCATCGTTTGTTCCTCCAGGCCTCGCACGCGATATTCTGGCCCACGACCCGGCGCCGGATGCTGCGTAATTCGAGGATATATCTGGATATTTATGATGTTTTTGATACTATTTCTTCAGACCCAGGGCCCCCGCGATGGCGCAGCTCGATCGCTCCGTTCTGAAGCACGTGGACGAGTTGATGCAGGCGAGCCGCCGGACGCTGGGACTGTGGATCTCCTACAAGCATCTCCGCGGAGGCTTTCGCGGCGGGGGCGCCTGGCGCGGGCACATGACGCCATGCTGCCGGGCCGCCAAGCGCCAGCAGGAGGGCCAAGGCCGGGACATCTGTACGCGCTTCGACGTGGGGGAAGTCCCGCGCGCGCTGGCCCGCAAGCCGGAAGGGCGCATCCACGTCTGTCCCTTCGGCTTCACCGAACTGGCCGTGCCCGTGCCGGGCGATGGGGCGATGGCCGGCGTGCTCTTCGCCGGCCAGTGCTGGCTCGGCAAAGGCCCGCCGCCCTACCCCGGCCTGGTCGTCCCGCCCGACCGCCAGTGGCTCGACGACCGGCTCGTGATCCTGCGCGGCATCGCGGATCAACTGGGCAGGCTGCTGCGCAAGGACGATGGCGCCGCGCCCGTTCCGCGGCGCGAGCGCATCCTGGCCTTTCTCGAGGCCAGCCTGCGGCGGCCCGTGCGCCTGCCCGACCTGGCCCGGCGCCTCGACCTCTCGCCGCCGCACGCCGGGCGCGAGGTCAAACGCCTCTTCGGCAAGTCCTTTCCGCGACTCTGTCACGAGACGAAAATGCGCGAGGCCGCGCGCCTGCTGGCCGCGACCGACGCCCCCATCCGCGAGATCGCCGTGCGCGTCGGATATGCCGATGCAAACCATTTATCGAGGCTGTTCCGGCAGGAATTCAAGATGCCCCCGCGCGCGTACCGGCGGGCGCACCGGGCGGATGCGTGAGGACGCCGCCGCGCGATCCTATTCCGCCAGTTCCAGCCCGAACCCCGGCTGTTCCGGCAGCGTCAGCACGCCGTCCTTTAAGGCATACGCTGTGGCGTCCACGCCCTCCGTCGCGCCCGGCACGCCCTCGACGATGTTCACGTTGCCCAGTCCGCCCGCAAGCTGCGCGGCATATAGCGTCTTCAGCGGCTCGCCCCAGGCGTGCGGCGAACCCAGCACACCCGCGGCCTGCAACTCGGGCATCAGCGTCCGCCACGCCGTGAAGCCCATGGCGCTCACGTCCATCAGCAGCACGTCGAGGAGCTTCTCGCGCCCCAGGGCCAGGAGTCCGTTCAACTGGTCGCGCGGCCACTTGCCGAACGGCCCCGGCGGATCTTGCGTCGGGCCGTTGCGCGCCTCGCCGTCGGCGATCAGCGTCGCGGGGCTGCGCTCGGCGAGCTTCGCGCGCAGCCGGCGCAACCCCGCGGGTTCCTCGCGGAACGGCTCCTCGACCCAGAAAAGCCCGCAATCCATGACCGCATCGAGATAGCGGCAGTAGCCTTCCGAATCGTAGCCGTCGTTGGCGTCCACCAGCAGCTTCGCCTTGGGGTGGCGCTCGCGGACCAGCCGCGTCACCTCGATGTCGCGCCGGTCCCCCGCGGCGCGCGCCATGACCTTCGCCCCGCGTCCGATCTTCAGCTTGAAGTGCGCGTGCCCCGCCTCGGCATCCTGGGCGCAGGCGGCCAGGATCGCCTCGAGTCCGCGCGGGTTCTCCGGCGGCTCCAGCTCGTCGAAGTAGATGCCGCCCGCGTAGACCTCGACCCGCGGCCCGCCCGCGCCGCCCAGCATCTTCCAGACGGGCAGCCCGAGGATCTTTCCCGCCAGGTCATGCAAGGGAACGTCCAAGACGCGAGCCTCCGGAGCCGCGCCGCGCGCCGGGTCGATCAACTCCGAGACCCGCCGGCCCACGAGCGCCTGCACGGCCTCGTCCGGACCGCCCGACATCCCCCAGCCCATCGCGCCCTGGTCGGTCCGGACGATCCGCACCTGGACCTTGGCGTGCTGCCCGTGGTAGCCGCCCTTGGCGTTTCGAGGAATCGCGCGCGGATAGCTGCGCTGCAAGGTGCGCGATTCAATGCGCGCAATGACGTGTGCGTTAAGCATGTGGGCCTCCACAGGCAGGTCTCGTTCCAGGGCATATTGGGGTCACGGAATGAGAAAGAATCAAATGCCCAAGCACTAAGATCCAAACAAACTTCAACCTGCAAATTCCAAACAGCCAACGAACAGCAACCCGTGCCTGAGACCAGAAAGTTCAGTTACCCCTTGCTGCGTGGCGTGTTCAGATTGCAGTTTGTTTGGAATTTTCAGTTTGCAGTTTGTGATTTGTTTGGTTCTTGGTTCTTGGTTCTTGAACACTTGTTCACGAGAGATATTTATTTCGGGCTGCCGCCAAATATATTGACGATCAGGAAGACGATGGTCACGATCGCCGCGACGGCCACGCCCGCCAAGAGCGCCCACTTCATGCTGATCCCCGCCACCGGCGGGCGGATCGCGCTGCGCACGCGCGAGTGCCCCATGCTGCGCCGCCCCGCCACGCCCATCATGCGGCTCGACGAGTTCGGGCCGCGCGCCGCGCGCTCCAGCAGCGGCGCGAGCTTATCCAGGTTCTCGTTGACCCGCGAGGCCGGCTCGACCCGGCTCCCGCTCTTCCGGTTGGCCCGCTGTTCGGCGACCTGCGCCGAGAGCGGGCGCGAGACGCTGCTGCGCCCTTCGCCGGGCCGCACGCCCGCCGGCGTCTTTCCCTGCGCGGCCAGCGCCAGGTCCTCGAGCAGTTCCGCGGGCGTCTGGTAGCGTTCCGCCGGATCCTTCGCCATCATCCGTTCCAGCACGTGGCAGAAGCCCGGCGAAATCCCGCGGTCGATGTCGTGCGGGCTGGGCACCTGTTCGGTGAGGTGCTTCATCATCACCACCGCCGCCGTGTCGCCTTCGAACGGCGGGCGCCCAGTGACCATCTCGTAGACCGTCGCGCCCAGCGAATAGATGTCGCTGCGAATGTCGATCTCGGTCTTCCCCTGGATCTGCTCGGGCGAGAGGTAAAACGGCGTGCCCATCGCGATCCCGGCCTTGGTGATTCTCCGCCGCCCCTGCGCCTCCTTGTCCACCGCCAGGCCCATGTCGGCAAGCTTGGCTTCGCCCGAGGGCGTGACGATGATGTTCTCCGGCTTGATGTCCCGGTGCACCAACCGCTCGCCGTGGATGTGGTCCAGCGCGCTGGCCGTCTGGCGCAGGATCGAGAGCGCCTCTTTCTCGCTGAAGCGCCCCTTCTGCTCCAGCAGCGAGTAGACGTCGTGCCCCTCGACGTATTCCATCACCAGGAAGTGGTAGCCGTCGGCATGCCCCAGGTCGTACCCGCGGACGATGTTCGGGTGATCCAGTTCGAACGACGCGCGCGCCTCGGCCTCGAAGCGCGTCAGGAACGTCTTGTCCCGGGCGCGGCTGCGGGGCAGCACCTTCAGCGCCACGATCTTGTTGTCGCGCGTGTCCTTCGCCTGGTAGACCGCCCCCATCCCGCCTTCGCCCAGCTTCCGAATCAGGTCGTAGCAGCCGATGCGCGTCACCTTCTGCGCCGTCTCGCGCTGCATCTGCAGCAGCCGTTCGAGCTGCCCGCGCGTGATGTAGCCATGGCTGATGAGGATCTCGCCGAGCGCCGTCTGGTTGCCGGATTGTTCGCTGCGGTGCTGTTCGTTGATCGCCTGCTCGATTTCGAGTGGCTGAGCAAGCCCCTGCGCGACGGCCAGTTGGCCCAGGCGGATGTCTTCCAAGGTGGGCATGCGCGCCCCTCGAACTACCGCGGCGAGTCGGACGGTCGCATACTTTCTAACCTAGAATGAAGGGGCACGCAATGTGCGGCCTATGCGTATGCCGAACGGAATTCCGGGTGCGCGACGTGCGCCCACCGGGCCTTGAGGCCCCACGCACCCGCTTGCGCATCTCCTGTTTCCATCTACGCTTGCCGCAAGTGCAGGGATTCGCTCACGATGCCTATATCCAATTCGCGGCGCATCGAAGTCCTCGGCGTACCCATGGATCTCGGCAGCCACCTGCGCGGCGTCGATATGGGTCCTTCCGCGATCCGCATCGCGGGGCTCCTGCCGCGCCTGCGCGGGCTGGGGCTCCGGCTCCACGACCGCGGCAACCTCGCCGTGCCCCACGCCGTCGACGCCGGCAAGGCCGGCGGGAAGCTCAAGTACGAGTCGGCCGTGCGCAGGGCGTGCATGCAGCTCGCGCGCGAGGTCGAAACCATCCTGCGCGGCGGCGGGCTGCCCCTCGTTCTGGGCGGCGACCACAGCCTCGCCATCGGCACCCTGGCCGGCCTGGCGCGCGGCGCGCGGCGCGGCAGGCGCAACCTGGGCCTGCTCTGGGTCGACGCGCACGGCGACTGCAACACCCCGGCGACTTCCCCGAGCGGGAACATCCATGGCATGCCGCTGGCCGTCGCGCTGGGCCTGGGACCGCCCTCGCTGAGAGACTTGGCCCCGCAGCCGATGGCCGCGCCCGAGCACACCGTCCTCTTCGGCGTGCGCAACCTCGATGCCGGCGAGAAGCGCAACCTCAAGAGCCTCGGCGCGACCGTCGTCACCATGCGCCAGATCGACGAACTCGGCGTCTACGCCGCCATGCAGTTGGCCCTGCGCAAGGTCTGCGGCGGCACCGACGGCTTCCATCTCTCCTTCGACATCGATTCCCTCGACCCGCGCTTCGCGCCCGGAGTCGGCACCCCCGTCCAGGGCGGCCTGACCGTCCGCGAGGCGCACCTGCTCATGGAACTCGTCGCCGACACCGGGAAGCTGGCCTCCTGCGAACTCGTCGAAGTCAACCCCGTCCTCGACGAACGCAATGCCACCGCCGCGCTGGCCGTGGACCTGCTCTATTCGGCCTTCGGCGGAACGATACTTTGAGTATTGGGATTGAGGCAGCAGCTCTTTAGGTCGTTTGATGTCGGCATCCCAAACGAACCGTTTCGTTTTACCTTTTTACGTTTTACGTTTTTGAATCCTCCGCCACGTCCCGAATACTCTCGCCCAGCACCCGCCCCAGCAGCGCCAGCTCGTCCGGCTTTAGCGTCAACGGCGGTACCGCCAGCACCAGATCCCCGATCGCGCGCAGGTTCACGCCGCGCTTGCGCGCGGCGAGCACCACGCGGTGCCCCGTGCGCCGCGCCCAGGGAAACGCCTCGCGCGCCACCTGATCCCGCACCAGCTCGAGCCCCGCCATCATCCCCCGCCCGCGGACCTCGCCGACGTGCGGCAGCTCGCGCAGCGGTTCGAGCATCCTCCAGAACGCCGGGATCGTTTCCTCGCGCAGCCGCCGCTGAAACTCCGGTTCGCCCAGGATCTCCAGCGCCGCCAGCGCCGCCGCGCAGCCCAGCGCCGAGCCGGTGAACGTGTGCCCGTGGAAGAACGTCTTGCGTTCGCCGAACGTGCCGAGGAACGCCGCGTAGATCTCCCGCGTGGCCAGCACCGCCGAGAGCGGGACCACGCCGGCGGTAAGCCCCTTCGCGACGCATACGAGGTCCGGCTTCGCCCCGAGTTCCTCGAAGGCGAAGATGCGTCCCAGCCGCCCCATGCCCACCGCCACCTCGTCGAAGATCACCGGCACGCCGTGCCTGCGCGCGGCAGCCACGCTGCGCGCAAGATAATCCCTGGGCTGCGGGATCACCCCGCCAGGCCCCAGCACGAACGGTTCGACGATCAGCGCCGCCAGTTCGTGCGCGTGCTGCTCGAGCGCCGCCTCCAGCGCGCCCGCGCACTCCAGCGCGCAGGATTCCGGCTTCTTCTTCCACGGGCAGCGGAAGCAGTACGGCGGCGGGACGCGCTCGACCGGAAAGAGCAGCGGGCGGTACGTGGCATGAAAGAGTTCCACCCCGCCGACGGAGACCGCGCCCAGCGTGTCGCCGTGGTAGGCCTCGCCCAGCGCCAGGAAGCGCGAGCGTTCCGGATGCCCGCGGTGGACCTGATACTGGTAGGCGATCTTCAGCGCGACCTCGACGGCCTCGCTCCCGGAATCCGCGAAGAAGGCGTGCGCGAGCGGCTCGCCGGCCAATTCCGCCAGCCGTCCGGCAAGTTCCGCCGCCGGCGCGTGCCCCAGCCCCAGCAGCGTCGAATGGCTAAAGCGCTGGAGCTGCGCCGCGACCGCCCGCTCCACGGCCGCCGGCCGCGCCCCCAGCGCCTGGCACCAGTATCCGCAATTCGCGTCGAGGTACCGCGAGCCGTCCATCGCGACCAGCCAGTTGCCTTCGGCCGAGACGATCAGCGGCGGCGGCGGATCGTCGTCCAGATACGCCTGCATCTGCGTGAACGGATGCCAGAGCGCTCCGGCGTCCAGTCCGCGCAATCGGCGCTGCTCGCCTTCGCTCAGCGGCGCGGGTTCGTTCATGCGCGCACTTTACGCCATGCTTTTCGGATTGACGATACGCGAAATCGACTGACGATGGTGTTGAGAGATGTTTGCACGGAGAACCGAAGTGCCGGGGATGCGCCGCGCTCTTTCCTGCTCGCTGGGTTTCGCACTGCTCGCGTTGGCGTCGGGTTGCGGGCAGCCGCGCACGCCGGCCGCGCCCTCGGTTCAGACCGTGCCCGCCGATAAAGCCCTTGTCCTCTCCGGCCGGAGCACCTCCGTCTTCCATTTTTGCTCCTGCGCCTACGCCAAGGACATCCCGCCGCGCGAGCAGCTTGGCTATGCGTCCCCCGACGACGCCGAGCGCGCCGGCAAGATTCCCTGCACCCACTGCAAGCCCCGCGACGCCTACGCCGAGTATCTCCGATCCCGCGACGAGGAACCCGCCGCCCCCGCGCCACCCGTGGAGGGCCCGCGGTGATCCGCTTGCTGCTCGTTGCCCTGGCTGGACTCGCCGCGCCGGCGCTACTCGCCGCGGAAGAGCCCGGCCCCGGCGACAAATCCATGGCGCGCCTCGGCGACCTCGAAGTGCGGGCCGAGCGCGTCTGGCGCATCGAGAAGGCCTGGCTCGAGAGCGAGCGCGCGCGCGATGCCAGCTTCAATCCCCTTCCCAACCTGCGCAAAGACAAGCGCCGCGAGATCGCCGAGCGCGAGCTGCGGCTTGAACTCATCGTCCAGTACGCGAAGAAGGAGAACCTCAGCCTCGACGACGCGGGCTGGGCCGAGTTCATGAAGGGCTTCGCCGCGCTTCTCGAGGGCCAGCAGCTCCGCTACGAGCAGTGGCTCGCCAACCAGGGCGCCAACGACGCCGAGTTCCAGCGCTGGAAGCGCGCACAGCTTGCGGTGATGAAGAAGCTCGGCGCGGACATCACCGGCGACGACGTGAAAGCCGCCTTCGAAGCGCGCCGCGACGACCTTCCGCTTCGCCGCTGCGCGCACCTCCTCTTGCTCTACGAAGGTTCAGCCGGCGCCGCGCGTTCCGAGATCGCGCGCCCGAAGGAGCAGGCCCAGGCCCTCGCCGCCGAGGCGCTGAAGAAGCTCAAGGCCGGCGCGGATTTCGCCCAGCTCGCCAGGGAACTCAGCGAATGCCCCTCGCGCGAGCGCGGCGGCGACTTGGGCTTCATCCCCCGCCGCGGCCCCTGGGTGCGCCCCTTCTGCGAGGCGCTCTACAAGCTTGATAAGCCCGGCGGCCTCTCGGAGGTCGTCGAGACCGAGTTCGGCTTCCACGTGCTCAGGTTTGCCGAAGCACGCGGCTTCGAGGATTTCGAGAAGGATCTCCGCGAGGCGCTCGCCCAGGAGAAGCTCGCGCGCTTCGAGCAGCAGCTCACCTTCCACCAGTTGCAGGGCGCCGTCTACGACGACGAACTCCTCGCCCGCGACCCGCCCTGGGAAGCCAAGCCATGAAGCCGAAGGTCTCCGCCAAAGCCGGGCGCTTCACCGAATCCGTGATCCGCGAGATGACCCGGCTCTGCAACAAGCACGGCGGCGTCAACCTCGCCCAGGGCTTCCCCGACTTCCCCGCCCCCGCCGAGATGAAGGCCGCCGCCAAGGCCGCCATCGACGCCGAGATCAACCAGTACGCCATCACCTGGGGCGCCAAGTCGCTGCGCGAGGCCATCGCCAAGAAGACCGAGCGCTTCGCCGGCTACCGCCCCGACCCCGAGCGCGAGATCGTCGTCTGCTGCGGCAGCACCGAGGCGATGATCTCCGCCGTCCTCGCCACCGCCGACCCCGGCGACGAGATCGTCATCTTCGAGCCCTTCTACGAGAACTACGGCCCCGATTGCATCCTCTCCGGCGCCGTCCCGCGCTACGTCAGCCTCCGCCCGCCCGACTGGAGCTTCGACCGCGCCGAACTCGCCGCCGCCTGCGGCCCCCAGACCAAGGGCATCGTGGTCAACACGCCGCACAATCCGACCGGCAAGGTCTTCACCCGCGAGGAACTGGCCTTCATTGGCCAACTGGCGGCGCGGCACGACGCGCTGATCTACACCGACGAGATCTACGAGCACATCCTCTACGACGGGCGCGAGCACGTCTATCCGGCCTCCATGCCGGGGTTGCGCGAGCGCACCGTCACCATCACCGGACTCAGCAAGACCTACAGCGCCACGGGCTGGCGCATCGGCTGGTGCATCGCCCCGCCCGAGATCACCGGCGCGATCCGCAAGGTCCACGACTTCCTCACCGTCGGCGCCCCCGCGCCGCTCCAGGAAGGAGCCGCCGTCGCGCTCGCCTTCGAAGACGCCTATTACGAGAAACTCCGCGTGGACTACGCCGCGCGCAGGACCTTCTGCCTCGAGATGCTCGAACGCGCCGGCTTCCGCTGCTTCCCGCCGCAGGGCGCCTACTACGTCATGACCGAGTACCCCACCGCCGCGGGCATCGCCGGCGACGACGTGGCCTTCGCGCGCTGCCTGATCGAGACCGTCGGCGTCGCCGCCGTGCCGGGTTCGAGCTTCTACCGCCCCGGCGCGCCGGAAGGGAAATCGCTTATCCGCTTCAACTTTTCCAAGCGCCAGGAGACCCTCCAGGCCGCAGGCGAACGTCTGGCCCGGCTGCGGAATTCCTGACGCCCGTCGAGGACCCGCATATGCGAGTGAGCCACTTCTGTTTGCTGGCCCTGGGACTGCTCCTCTCCGCCTGCGGCGAGGGCGCCAAGACCATCGCTGTAACGCCGGAGACCGAATCGGTTGAAACGCCGGAGCACAAGACCGCGCCCGCCAAACCTCCCGCCAAGCCCAAGCAGACCCTCGCCGAAAAAAAGGCCGCGCAGGAGAAGAAGGCCGCGCAGGAAAGGCTCTTCTCCAAGGCCAAGCTCGAACCCGACAAGGCCAAAGCCGTCGAACTCTTCAAGGAAGCCGCCGACGCCGGCCACGACCTCTCGTTGTATCAGATCGCTCTACTCTATCGATTGGGCGGCAAGAACCTCGAAAAGAACCCCGCAGAGGCCTTCGCCTGGATGAACAAGGCCGCCGATAAGCAGGTCTCCTTCGCCGTGTACGATCTCGGCTGGATGTACTACCGCGGCGAAGGCGTGGCGCAGGACAAGGCCAAAGCCCTGGAATGGATGGATCGAGCCGCCGCCGCCGGCTCGCCCGCCGCCAAGGACGCCCTGGAGGTCTTCAAAGGCCCCAAGTGGGTCGCCTACCGTACCGACGGGAGGACGGAGGAACTTCCCGCGCCGCCGGCGACCGCAGAGGGCATCTGGAAGGTCGATAAAACCTGGAAGGTCTTCGACAACTCGCTCCTGATCGTATCCTCCGACCGCGGATCCTACAGGCCGCTCACCGGCGCCAAGAGCGAGTGCTTCTGGTCGGGCACGGCCTGGGAGGAAGACGACGAACTGAAAAAGGATCCCGAGAACTATCGAAAACTCATCGAGGCCGGCAAGCCCGAGCACCAAGCCGTGGCGAAGATACTCAACGCGCTCGCGTCGCGCGAAGCCCTCATGCGCCACCGCGCGATCTTGTCCGAACAGGAGGCCAGGATCCTGGACCCCGGGTTGAGCGAGAAGGAACGCCAGAACCTTCAGCGGACGCTGGACAACTCGAAAGCCTGGATCCCGAAATACGAAAACTACATCGCCCAGGGCCTCGACCAGTTCGGCAAGCCGCCCATGGAACCGAAGGTCCTCGTCGCGCTGCGGCGCGCGCGGGAGGAAATCGCCAAGCTCCAGGACCACATCGCCGTGCAGGACAAGCGCCTCGCAGAAGAGACGAAGCGCTTCGCCGAATACGGCACGGAGCCCGCCAACGCCAAACCCATCGAACAGGCCAAGGCTCGGATCGCGGACCTCAACGGGCGGCTGAAACTCGCGGCACAGGCGCTCGATGAGCTGAAGGCGCTGCCTTGGGCCACGGGCGGGAAGTAAAGACCGTGTATGCCGGCACTGTGCCGCCGAGAACCCCTGCAGGCCCGTTTCTGAGTTTTGATTTCGGGCCACAGTTCCCGCGCCTGCTTCTTCTTCCCCTTCGCCGTGTACTCCGCGTTCTCGCGCGCGGAGCCTGTGCGGATTTTCGCCCAACCGTGATGCGGGATTGTTCAACCGCGCTGTTTAAGCAGCGGGCCGGTCAGTTCCGAGAGCCGCCGCAGTTGCCGCCCCTGCGCGTCGAAGTTCGCCGGATCAAGCCAGCGCTCGAACGCCTCCCGCAGCGCCGGCCACTCCGAATCGATCACCGAGTACCACGCCGTATCGCGCGTGCGCCCCTTGTAGATCGTGTGCTGCCGGAAGAGCCCCTCATACGAGAACCCCAGCCGCTGCGCCGCCTGCCGCGACTTCGCATTGAACGCGTCGCACTTCCATTCGTAGCGCCGGTAGCCCAGTTCGAAGGCGCGCTTCATCAGCAGGTACATCGACTCGCTCGCCGCCACCGTCTGTTGCAGCGGCGGCGCGTAGTTGATGTGCCCGACCTCGATGCTCCCGAGCGCCGGGAATATGCGCATCAGGCTCGCCACGCCCGCGGCCTTCCCGCTTTGCGTATCGACGATGGCGAAAAAGAGCGGATCGGCGCCGGCGGCTGCGTCCTTGACCCACGCCTCGTACGCCTCAAAGGACTCGAATGGGCCATACGGCAGGTAGGTCCAAAGCGCCCCGTCCGCATCGAGCGCGTTCGCGTCGAAGAGTTCGCGCGCGTGCTTCGCGGCTTCGAGCGGCTCCAGCCGGCAGCTTCGCCCGGCCAGTGCCTCGCGCGGCGGGTGCGGCGGCGGCTTCCAGCCTGCCAAAGGCGCGCCGATCGGCTGCCCGAGATGATTGGCGTGCGGCATGTCCGCGAAGAATACGCCCTCGCGGCCCTCGCCACAAGCGCGCGGCGCGAGGCTTATCGAACCTGCCTCCGCCGCCAGCGCCCGGGCGCCTCGCCCACCTCTCGCTTGAACGCGCGGTTGAAATAATACTCGCTGTTGAATCCCACACGCCGCGCGATCTCCTTCACCGAGCGCCGCGTCTGCCGCAGCAGCGTCCGCGCGCGCCGGATCCGCTCGAAACTCAGCGCCTCCTGGAACGGCCGGCCCAGGCACGCCCGCGCCAGCGCGCCCGTTCGCGAAGGCGAGAGCGCGAGGTATCTTGCCAGGTCGGCAAGCTTCACCTGCTCGTGCGCGCGCAAGTGGATGAAGCGCCGGATCCGCGCCGCACGGTCGGCCTCGCCGCCCCAGCGCAGTTGCCCCAGCCAGAGGCTCACCAGCCCCGCCCCGAAAAGCTGCAGCGGCCCCGCCAGGCGCGCCAGCTCCGCGCGCTTCAGTTCGGGCAGTTCCGCGCGCAGCGCCTCCAGTTCCGGCGGCGCGCCGCCGCGCTTCAGCGGCGCCTGGTACGGATGCGGGCTGCGCCAGAGCCCCGCGAAGAGCGTGCAGGCGTGCGCGCCCTCGTAATGGACCGGCACCACGATCTCCGCCGCGCCTTTCCAGCAGCAGTGCGCGAACGGCCGGTCGTACTCCGCCGCCTGCAACGGCACCGCGCGACCGCAATGCGCCAGGCACGCCTGGTCCCACGCCGGCCGCCGCCGCCCCCACTCGCAGTAGGGCAGCTCGTGCCGCCGCCGCGCGGGCGGCAGCGCCGGCTCGCCGGAGGCGTCCAGGAACAGCGCCGCGTGGTCGCTCACCGTCAGGCGCACGCCGAAGGCCGCCTCGGCGCACGCCAGCGCCTCCTCGAGCCGCTTGCCCGAGGCCACGTCCGGAAGCGCGATGCGCTCAAAATCTTGCCTTTTAGCCATAGAACAGTATTAAAGTACAAGATTTTGGCGCGCCCGTCCATTGTTCCCGGCGGCCGTTCGAGGCTACACTTCCCGCATGATGAACAACGAACCTCTCACGCTCCGGGTCTCCGTCATGGCGCTGCCTGTCCTGCTCCTCGCCGCGCCGCTCCGCGCCTCCGACTTCCCCGAGAACGTCATCCCCCACACGCTCGGCGTGAACCTCAAGAACCACTCCTGCTCGCCCGCGCATGTCGAAGCCGTCAAGGGCTCGGGCGCGACCTTCATCCGCCGCGGCTTCTACTGGGGCTCGATCGAGAAGGAAAAGGGCGTCTACACCTTCGACGAGTACGACAAGCTCCTCGACGAGGCCGACAAGCAGGGCCTGCGCGTCCTCGGCGTGCTCTTCGGCAACAACAAGGTTCGCGAGGACGACGGCCGCGGCGGCGTGCAGACCGAGGAAGGCCGCAAGGGTTTCGCCGCCTTCGGCGCGGCGCTCGCCGGGCATTTCAAGGGCCGCGGCATCCTCTGGGAGGTCTGGAACGAGCCGAACACCAAGACCTTCTGGCGCAACGACGTCAAGGCGGGCAACAATCCCGAGTTCGCCGCCGAGTACACCGCGCTCGTCAAGGAGACCGTCGCGGCCATGCGCGCCGCCGACCCCGGCGTCTTCGTCATGGCCGGCTCCGTCTCCTGCCTCTGGGAGCCTTCCTTCAACTGGACCAAGTCCTGCTTCGAACAGGGCATTCTCAAGTCCGGCATCAAGGCCTGGTCGATCCATCCCTACGGCTTCCGCATGCCCGAGGACCACCTGGGCGGCTACGCGAAGGTCCGCGAACTGCTCGCCGAAGCCGGCGAACCCGGCTTCCCGCTCATCAACAGCGAGCGCGGGTTCGCGATCACCAAGGCCAAAGAAGGCTGGTCCGGCGGGCCGCTCGAACAGGCCCAGGCGCACCAGGCCTGGCACCTCGCCCGCCAGATGCTCCTCGACCGCCTCGCCGGCATCCGCCTCACGATCTGGTACGAATGGGAGATGAAGCCCGGCGACAAGGAGGACTTCGGGCTCGTCTCCGGCGGCGATAAGCGCCCCGGCTGGCGCGCCCTGCGCACCCTGGCCGATGAACTCAGCGGATTCAAATTCAAGCAGCGCCTCGAGACCGGCGCGCCGCTCGACTACCTGCTGCTCTTCCAGAACGCCGAAGGCAGGCGCAAGCTCGCCGCCTGGACCTGTCCGCCGCCCAAGTCCACGCCCGAGCAGTTCACGCCGCACGAGATTGAATTGAGCGCCGAAGGCGAGACTGAAATAAATGCCCGCGGCCTCTACGGCGAAGCCTCCAAGCTCCCCGCTCCCGGCGGCAAGCTGAAGCTGAACCTCACCGGCAGCCCCGTCTACCTCGACGTGACCCGCCGGGGGCCTCAGCGTACCCAAACAAGAGGCTCAGCCTTGAATAGGAAGTGCATCCCCGCTTGTAATTGGAGCTTGTTTGGCTTCTTGGTTCTTGGGCGCTTGGAATTTAACCGGCCTGCCTGCTGCTAAAAAGCCCGGCTGAAGATCGCGTTCATCGACGCCCCCACCGCCGCCAGCCGCGCGTCGTCATCGGGCAGATCCTTCAACTCCTTCTTGAACGGCTCCGGCGTCACCGGCCCGTCGTAGCCGATCTCCTTCAAGGCGCGCAGGAAGCCCACGATGTCGATGACGCCCGTCTCGCCCGGCAGCGCCCGCGTCGTGTCCTGGACCTCGTCCACCGGAATCCCGGCCGGCGCGTCGTTGACGTGGACGAAGACGACCTGTTCGGGACGCAACGCGCGGAGTTCCGCGACCGTCCCGCCGCCCGTATGCCAGTGCCAGCAGTCCAGCAGCAGCCCCACGTTCGGCCCGATCGCGCGCCCCAGTTCCAGCATCCCGCCCAGCGTGTAGACGAACGGGTAGCGCTTCGAGTCCCGCAGTGTCTTCGGCCCCAAAAACTCCAGCCCCAGCGCGGCGCCGTGCTCCGCCAGAATCTTCGCGATGGGCGTGAAGCGCTCCACGTGGAAGCGCCAGTTCGCGTCGAAGTTCAGCTCGTCCGAGGACGGCCACAGATGCGTGAAGGTCCGCTTCACCCCCAGCGCCGCCATCGCGCGCGCCAGCCGCGGGAGCCGCTCCAGCCCCTGCCGCCAGGCTTCCTCCGTCCCGCGCCAGTCCACCGGCAGGCCGAAGCCCGCCGCGCGCACGCCCGCCGCCTCGAAGAGCCCGCGCACGGACTCGAGCCCGTCCCGCTCGATCCGCTCCGCCAGCGGCCCCGCATCGACCTGCAAGCCCCGGAAGCCGTGCTTTTTCGCCCCGGCAAGCTGCGCCTCCAGCGTCGGCAGCTTCACCCGGATCGCGCCGCAACAAAGCGTCGAATACATGGCCATCGCCTCCAATGCCCGTCGGTACGCAGTCCCAATTCGCGATCCTGTCGATATGGGTAGCCCGGCCCGCTGGCCGGGTCGAGCGCAGCTCGACAAGAATCCTCTGAATGCGTGCTCTTGAGTCTTGCAGTGCAGCGTATCGAACGTCTCGAACCCTCGCACGACCCAGCACCCTGTCCCCAGCCCTTACACCGCCAGCGTCTCCTGCGGCGCCTCGATCGTCTTCCGCTGCGCGATCGAATCCAGGATCGCCCGCGCGACCACCAGGTTCTTCCAGCCGTCCACCAAGCTCGGATACGGCGCCTTCTTGTTCAGGATGCAGTCGGCGAAATGCCGCAACTGGTTCCCATAGCCCGTCCGCTCCCAGGCCGAAAGCGTATGGTGCGGCTCCCAGACCTGCGTGTCGTTGCCCCAGAAGGCCCGCGCGGCCTCGTTCATCCGCTTCCCGGTCCGATAGGTCACGCGCCCCAGGTCGTCCACGCGCACGACGGCCTTCCCGTCGCCGACCAGTTCGAGCCCCGTGTACCAGCCGTTGAACGAATCCTGCAGGTTCAGGAAGCCCACGCGCCCATCCTGCCCCTCGAGCGTCGCCTGGTAGACCTTCGCGTTCTTCTGGCCGTGGCAGCGGAAGGCCGAGACCCGCGCGACCTCGCCCAGGAAGTGCCGCAGCAGGTCGATCGGATGCCCGCCCTGCACCAGCATGTAGCTCCAATCCTCGTCCGAATTCCCCCAGCCGGAATCCGCCGGGAGCGCCCCCGTCGGCCACGTCGTGTACTTCGATTCCACCGAAAGCAGCTTGCCGAAGCCTTCGCTCTTCGAAAGCTCCTCGGCGATCCGCACCGGCCCGGCGTGGCGCATCATGTGCCCCACCTGCCCGACCAAGCCCTTCTTCACCGACAGCTCCGCGAGCTTCCGCGCGCCCTCGACCGTCGGCGCGGTCGGCTTCTCAACGAACAGATGGCAGCCGGCCTCCAGCACGCGCAGCCCGATGTCCAGGTGCATCTGCGGCGGGCCGACGACCATGCACGCCTCGGGCCTGGCCTCCGCCAGCATCTTCTCGATGTCCGTGTAGGCCGCCCGCGCGCCGAAGTTCCGCGCGTTCCGTTCGGCCAGTTCTTGCTGCAAATCGCAGACCGCGACCAAGTCCAGCGTCTCGATGTACGGGATGCCCGGCATCAAGGACTTCGTGCACTGCCGCCCCGCGCCGATCACCGCAAGCTTGACCTTCGACATGGCATGCACTCCTTTATTATTTTGACTCGGGTGGCCCGGCCCACCGGGCCGGGTCGAGCGCAGCACGACAAGAAGCCCGTGAATAATCGTGCCCTAGTGTCCTGTAAGAGAAATACGTTGATGCGGTTTGGGAGGGATTTTGGCCGTGATCGAGGCGCGCGAAGAATAGCCGTATCAAGAAGATACGACGATCGAAGCGCAACGAAGAGCACGCTCAAAAGCGCCCCAAAACGCGCAACGGATTTCGCTTACAGGACACTAGCGGATCGTGCCGTTAGCCTGCCCGTCCGCCCCGCCGTTACGCAGTCCTCAGTCCTCAGTCCTCAGTCGATACCGGATTCTCCCACACGCCTCCGCGCCCGGGCTATGGAAGAAGCCGACCGGTTTGTGTACATTTACGGCATTCGTGGGAGGCGCGCGCCATGGGCGACCAGGAACGTTACGACCGCCTGCTCTCGGACTTCAACGTCCGGCTCCTCACGAGCCGGCTGCTCGCGGCCGGGCCCGGCTGGAACGGCCTGAGCCTCCGCAGCAGCTTCTGGCGCCTGTATGTAAATAACCGTTCGGGGGCCGGAGTGCGCGTGAACGGGAAAGCGCACCCGCTGACGCCGGGGAAGGTCCACCTCGTCCCGGCCTGGGTCGCTTGCCAAACCTGGCTCACGCGCAAGGTCGACCACTTCTACATGCACTTCGATTTCGTGGGCCTGCCCGCGCCGCTCGTGCAGGACCTTTTCCCCGAGCCGCGCGCGCTGCCGCTCGACGCCGGCGGGCGCATGCTCGTCGAGGACTGGACCGCCGACCTCAGGCCCCCCGAACGGCGTGAACTCCCCGCCGCCTGCCGCGCCCTCGCCCTGCTGCATTGGACCGTCGCGCGCTTGATGGCGGGGCTCTCGCCCGATGCCCAGCGCCGCGTCAGCCACTACTACGCCGGCAGCGCCGCCGTCCTGCCCGCGCTCGAGCACATCGAACGGAACCTCGCCGGCCCGCTCGAGAACCCCGAACTCGCCGCCCGCTGCCACCTCAGCGTCGACCACTTCATCCGCCTCTTCCGCCGCTTCACCGGGCAGTCCCCCGCGCAGTACGTCATCGACGCGCGCGTCAAGCGCGCCGCGCAGGAACTCTTTTTCTCGGAGGATTCCATCGAAACCGTCGCCGCACGGACCGGCTTTCGCGACCGCTTCTACTTCACCCGCGTCTTCGCCCGCCGCATGGGCCTCGCCCCCGCCGCCTACCGCCGCGCCAACCGCGTCTGATCCTGCCCGGCGTGGTAGCGTCAACGTGCCCCGACTTGGCGCCGCGTCATGAGCGTGCCACGGGTCGGCGCAGCCGCCGTAGCGCCGGCGTCCTCGCCGGCCCGCGTGGGCGTCCCGCCCGCGCGTCTTTTCATTCTCCCGTACCGCGAGCATCCCGCCCGCGTGCCACGGGTCGGCGCAGCCGCCGTAGCGCCGGCGTCCCCGCCGGCCCGCGTGGGCGTCCCGCCCGCGCGTCTTTTCGTTCTCCCGAGCCGCTGCGCATCCTGGCCCGCGATCCGGTTCAACCGGCCGTCCGGGTCGAGCGCCTCGACTACGAAGACGACCGCCATTTATCCATCGCCAGGATCGTCTTGCTGCGCTCGGTCAAGCGCAGCGCTTGACGCTGCTCGCCGGTGCTCTTTGACAACTCGGCTTTCAAACAGCGGCAACCGGACGGGGAAACTCCATCTTGACGCGGCTTCACTTCGTTGCATCCGTTTCGGGCGTTTCATTCTTCGCCGTGTTCGCCCCCGGACGATCCTGCGGCGGTTCGCTGGGACGCTTCAACACCCGCATTTTCTCATTTGTAAAAACGCTGAGATCCCTCCCTGTAATGCTGTGAAAGGCGCTTTTGCAGGCATCCCGCAACCGATGATCTTCCTCACTGGATTCCAAGAAGCAAATTACAATCTGCACGGCTGAATCCTCGGCCTTCTCTTTTAGGAATCCTAAATACCTTATGGCATCCAGTTGGGTATCAGCGAACGTTAACCCCTCTTCTAATTGCGCCAGCTTGCTCATATCATTACAATTTGAGGCCTGCGCAAATGCCAAACTAGTTACAATACGCCGATCAGATAAACCCGCCTTTTCCAATAATCTCAACTGACTGCAATATATCGATCCCGACTCACCTAATCGCCCTATAGCCTCCAGGAAAAGAGCTAACGTTGCCATATGCCTATGCGGCTTGGATAGCGCCCCTGCTATGGCGTCCTGTACTCCAGGATTCCCCGTTCGTGCATTTAATATGAATTCATCAATATTGCTCGGGCTAAGCGCGTCAATGCTACTAGTTGTCGAGTAATATGGATAGTAGTAAATGTAAATTCCAAGAATCAGCGCAATGAAAATAATAAAAACTAAAAGGGCTCGAAGGCTATATTTATAGGCCCCATTTATTGTATATAGTTTCATTTTATCTGTCCGCCAAAAACAAAAAACTGTTAGGGGTTCTTCTTTTGATCTCTTAGTGAAGACCGCTTCCTGATATTATCTCGCTTGCAAGCATTTTCGCGGGTGGCCCCCATAACCCCGTTATGGGGGCGGCGAAGCCGATGGCAACCTCATGAAGAACGCGGGTGGCCCCCATAACCCCGTTATGGGGGCGGCGAAGCCGATGGCAACCTCATGAAGAACGTGCCACGGCCCTTTCAAGCCTGCGCTCGTTTCGCGCTCCGGTCCCACGGCAAGGACCCTTCGATCCCCCGCACATGCGGACGGGCGGGCGAATGCCTTGCTGCCAGTAGCGGGCGCTGCTCCAGGCCCAGGCGCACGGATCCTCCGCCAGGCCTTGCCGCACGGGATTGTGGTGCATGTACTCCAGCTTTTGTATCGCCTTTTTCATGCTGTACACGTTGAAGGGATAATAGCGTTTGTTCCAGCAGTGCACGCGGCCCGCGTCGTCGCGGACCCTTGCGCCAAAGGGCGCGGCGCCGTCACCCAGACGGAGGAAGGCGTGAATGTGCCGGCTCGATTCGCGTTTCCAAAGCTGCATGAACGGACTCAGGCATCCGGGTTCCGCGGGGCGCAGCAGCGCATGGACGTGGTCGGGCGTCACGACGTAACCCACGACCCCGACGCGCTCCTGCCAGCCCCAACGGTCGAGGTGCGCCAGGACGATCTGCTTGCAGCGGTCTCGGCTCAGGAATTGAAACTTTCGATAGCAGGAAAAGGTGGCGAACTACAGATGGCCTTCGAGATCGAAGATCGTGCGTGGCGGTCGAGTGGCGGCCATGCCGAAAATTTAAGGCGCGCTTTACCTGGAGACAACCTGGCATTTCAGGATCGCGATTGGTTTTCATGAAGTTGCCATCGCCTTCGGCGCCCCCATAACGGCGTTATGGGGGCCACCCGCGTTATCAAGATAACCGTCGATTGACTTATTTCGCGATATCCAACACTCTTGACGATACGCCGCGAAAGGCATTCTGCCTCCTATCCGACAAAAGGCTCACCGCCAATCCAACCCCACAAGTAAAAACAATCCAAGTCTCACGAATACAGAACAGTCCCCACCATTGCTCCGGCCGTCTCCTAATCCAAAGCTTTTGCTCATTCAATTCAAGGCAAATGGTTAATATTCTTAAACCATCGCTGGAAAAACCTATCAAATCGATCTTGCTTTGGTGACCCTTAATTCCAGCAAGCCTTTTGCCACTTGATGCATCCCATATGACTCCCGATCCATCCTTTTCAATAGTAACAATTACGCGTCCATTTGGCGATGTGTTGCAAGGAATATCCTCCTCATCGACAAACTTTTCAGGATTCAATAGCTCTCCCCCATCCATGTATCTTTCCGCGTCGTTGACAAAATCACGCGTTGGAACAAGAAATATTTCTTGGGGTTCGCCACTTGAATCCGATGCAATTCCATCAACTCTATGCATTAATTTATCTTCAATCCAAGCATCAGAATGAAACCAACTTAGCATCAAGCTACTCAAGAGCATTACCATCAAAACAAGGCTCCTTAAGGAAACTTGCGCACGCCGGAATATCATCTGCTTTTTATTTCCATTTAAGGACCATGGGTTCCTTCTCGCAAGCCGACGGGTGGCCGGCAGCGGGTGCCGCGGAGCAAGGGCTGTTGACTTGCTCCGTGCTGAGCGGCGTCCGCTCGCGCTCATGCTTACTTCCCTTCGCTCACGCGCAGGGGTTCACCGTCTCGAATCAAAGGCCCCATTCCAGCCCGCGAATGATTCAACCCCATCGGGCGCGCATCGGCAAGGAGTAAGCAAACGGCCTCTTGCTCCTTGGCACCCTTCCTCCCGGCCACCCGCCACTGTCACCCTTCGCATCGCTTTGTGCCTTTCAGAAACTGGCGCCACTGGCTGCGGCTGTAGGCAGCCCGTGCTTCGCCGTCCGGATCGTCTCGCAAGCGCTCGTCCCAATCGTCAACCTTTAATGGCTCTCCTTCTTGCGTTCCCAATTCCAACCACCGGTAACTCGACCAGCGCCGTGGCTCGGGCTCGCGCACAAGACCGCGTTCCACGGGATTGCGGTGGCAGTACGCGGCCTTGCCGATGGCCTTCTCCAAACTCCAGATGTTCTTGTCATGGCCGTGAAAATAGCCCAGCCCTTCAGGGCTGGGAGGTCAAGGCAGCGCCTGAGGCCGAGTCCCGAAGGGACGGCTGAGGCGCGCGCGCGTGTTTCAGTCGTCCCTGCGGGACTGGGTTCGTAGTGCGGCGTTCATGGTCCCAGCCTTGAAAGGCTGGGCTATTTTCATCGCGTCCCTGGGGGACGCGGCGGCGGGCGAAACGGGAAGAACTGGAAGACGCGCGGGCGGGACGCCCACGCGAGCCGGCAGGGACGCCGGCGCTACGGCGGCTGCGCCGACCCGTGGCACGCAGGCGGGCGGGATGCTCGCGGGGCGGGAAGAACGATAAGGACGCGCGGGCGGGACGCCCACGCGAGCCGGCGGGGACGCCGGCGCTACGGCGGCTGCGCCGACCCGTGGCACGCAGGCGAGCAGGATGCTCGCGATCCCGCCGGCAGGATGCCGGCGCTCCGAGCCCGGCGTCCGGATACCGGTCCCCGGTTCCCGCCGTTGCTCAGTCCTCAGTCCCCAGTCCCCAGTTCTCTTTCCCATCTAGACATCCGACCACTTTAGGGTAATGTTTGCTCCACGTGGAGCAATTTTTCGGTATGTTAATTCCGAGTTCCGAAAACTACGCGGACCACCATCCCCACTATAACGCACAGCGTGCAACATTTTGCAGGCTCCAGAACCGGCTTCTTCCAAAACCGGAATCCGCGCCCCTCATTTTAGGGTTCCAATTGCTCCACGTGGAGCAATTGGCCGTTACGGCAGGTTCGAGGTGCGAGTTCCGAGTTCCGAGTTCCGAGTTCCGGAAGAATAGCTCGACGCAATCGACGCACAGCGTGCAACATTTTTCAGCTCCCGGAACATCCCTCGTCCAAACCCCCGCCCTTAGGGCTCCATTTGCTCCACGTGGAGCAATGGGGCATTACGGCAGGTGCGAGGTTTGAGAGAAATGAAGGAGCTAGTAAACGCACAGCGTGCAACTTTTACAGGGCTCTGAGTGGGCGGGCGAGACGCGCGCGATACAGCCCGCCGGAGGCTGGCGCTACACCCGGAGTCCGGCGCCCGGTTCCCGGCCCCCGCTTCCCGCACCACAGTGCATCTTTTTTTAAGCCTCTGCGCAGACTTGGAACAGAGCCCGGCCATGGGCGCAAGGCGTTGGTTGGATGGGACTAATAGGCGCGCGGGCGAGACGCCCGCGCTACAGCCGGCGGGAAGCCGGCGCTACACCCGGAGTCCGGATACCGGCTCCCGGTCCCCTATCCTCGGCCCCCTGTCCGAGCCTCAGGCCTCGGACAAGGTAGGACCTCAGCAACCGGCAACTAAGAACCGGCAACCGGAGACCGGCTTCACGGCAGCAGGAAATCGTCTTCCCGCAGGCTGTAGCCGCGGATCTGGGGCCATAGGGTGCGTGTCGTCGACGAGGTAATTGACGACGTAGATCTCGCCATCGGGGAATTGGACCCAGCCGCTGTAGCCCAGGTCGCTCTTGGAACTGCGGTCGAAGTCGAGGGGCAGTATGCGCACCGAGGCGCCCTTGCGCTCGGGGGCGAGGATCGAGTCGGCGTCGGTGAGCGCGGCGAAGAAGTTCTGGGTCCAGCTTCCCAGCCAGCCCTTCCCGCCCTGCATGAAGCGGTAGGTGATCAGGACGCGCCCGGACTGAAGCACCCGCGCGACCGGGCGGTGGCAGCCGGGGAGCGGGAAGCGCACGGCCGGGCCCCAGGTCCGCCCGCCGTCGGAGCTGAGGGCCTTGTAGGCGTCGAGCCCCTCGCCGCTGTTCTCGCGGAGCAGGCAAGCCAGCTCGCCCCTGGGAGTTCGAAGACGCTGCCCTCGCAGAGCTTCAGGCCGGGCACGCTCGCGACCGTATGCGGGCCGTCCCAGCTCGCGCCGCGGTCGGCGCTGATCCAGGCGCGCTCGTGCCAGCGCTTCTCGCTCTCGCCGTCCATCTGCACGGTATGCGCCGAGAGGACCCACTGCCCTTCGCGCCCGCCGCGCTTCAGTTCCACGAGCTGGTCCGGGACGATCCCGTGCACGGGCGTCGGATGCGGGCCGTCCCAGTGCGCGCCCTCGTCGGCGCTGAACCAGAGCCAGTTGCTCTGCTCGGCCGCCAGCCCGCCCTGGTTGCCTTCGCTCCGCCCGCGGATGCGGTCGCCCACCGCGCAGAGCCGGCCGTCGGCGAGCGCGACGATCCGGGCGCAGTTCCAGTACGGCCCGGCCTTGGCGTCGCAACGCAGCGGTTCGCTGAGCGGGCGCTTGGGCGACCAGCTCCGCCCCCGGTCGGCGCTCTCGGTGAGCATGAAGCGGGTGTAGCTCCGATCGCCGTGGTGGGTGCACTCGGAGAAGACGCAGACGAGCTTCCCCGAAGGCGTGAGCGCGACGTCGGGCCAGGCGTGGTAAAGCTCGGGGTCGTGGGCGACGCGGAACTTCTGGATCGGCATGAGTGGCTCCTTGTCGGGCACATTTGTAATACAATTAATCCGATGCGGGCCACTGCGGTCAAGTCCCAAGCGCGCTGACATTGTTCTGAAAGTAGATGAAACGTGCATTAGTGGTAAATCGGGTTGCGTCCACTTGGCGCAGGATGCCCATTAGAAGCCATATTGTGCACAAATTTTAATACCTGCAACACGACGTGCAGGTATACTTGAGTTCAGGCTCTGGCTCGGATTGCAGCCTCATGCAGATCATCTTCTGCGACCTCTGCGGCAAACGGATTCAGGACGAGCAGCCTCAGCCGGCGGCAGAAGAGAAGTCCTATTGCGTCGAGTGCAACCAGAAGCGCACCCAGACGATGCCCACGGCGCCGCTCAGCCCGAGCGCCGCGGGTTTGATGCCACCGCCCCGGACGGGCGTGGCGGAGGCCGTGGGGAAGCGGACCGGGGCGCAGACCACGACGCGCAAAGGCGTCCGCGCAACCCCTGTTGCGGCAGGGGCTTCGGTTCGCGGCGCGCACGCGGCCGAGGGACCATCGCCAGGCAAGTTGATTGCCTTGGGCGCCGGCGCGCTGGTGTTGCTGATCGGCGGGTTCCTGATCTTCGCCGGCGGTTCGCCAAGCTCCACGCAACATACGGCGCGCGCCACCGACGCTTCCAAGCAGCTCGATCTTTCCTCCGGCTCGGCCTCGAACACGAATCTCACCACGCCGGTACGGAGCGAACCCGGGGGCGAGCGGAAGGTCGAGTTTAAAAAGCCGGCTCCTGCGGTGACCGCGCCTACCGAGGCACTCGAGACCTCCAAGCCTGCCGAAACGGCAAATGCAGGCATCGGGGATATCCGCGAGCAATACGCTCGGAAGCAACTGGACGAGATCCGCAAGGCGTTCGACGAAGGCAAGGAACATGCCTACTACGTCCGGCAGCGGCTGGAGCAGTTCGTTCAAGGCAACGGATCGACGAAGGCCGGCCAGGACGGCGCAAAGCTGCTGGCGCAGACGCCGGAGGTGGAGCCGCCGCCGCCACCGAAGGAACTCGTGGTGGTCAAAGAGCCGGCCCAGGAACCGGGCGCGACCGCCACGCCCGAGCTCGGCGCGGCGAAGGTGCTCTTTGCCGTGACGCAGGACCGGGCCGAGGACGAAACCTGTTACCGGAACGGCGAAAAGGACACCACGGAAGTCTACTCCGGCAAGCTCTTCTCCTGGAAGGCCAAGAAGATCGAGAACCCGACTTGGTTCTCCAGTTCGGTCAGCATCAACTTCAAAGACCATCCGGCCGTGACCGACCAGAGCTGGATGCAGGTCGCGGTGAAGCTGGATGGCGCGAGCAACCTCTGTTTCCACTCGGGGTATTCCGGCGGGGCGATCTTCGAGAAACACGTCACCGGCCAGCCGCAAGGCAAATGGTTCTGGGTGACCATCAAGATGTCGGACTTTACGCGCGACATCAAGAAGGGCCCCAACAGCCATCCCGTGGCCGGGATGACGTGCAGCGGGACGACCATTTATGCCGGGACCAAGGGGCTCCCCTGCACGCTCTGGCTCGGCCCCGTCATTTTCGGGGATGGGCCCGTTCCGGCCACGCCGTGAGCGGTCCGCCGAATTCTTCCTTGACAGGCTACGGGAACCGTGTCATAAGGGCAGGCGTCAGCCGGTCGAATTCTTCATACCCCAAGCTTCCTGGTATGGCCTTAACGACCGGGTGATCGTCTTACCTCAGCCAACCGACAAAGATTCGTGACTGCTCCCACCCTTGGCCGGCGGTCACCCTGCGAGTCATAAACCGGTGTCATAGCTCGAAAAAGACGCCCACGGACCCCCAAACCCGAACGTCATGGCCACCAAGGCCCCAACACTCTACCTCATCGACGGCCACGCCCAACTCTATCGGGCTCACCACGCGCATTTGCGCGAGAACCGCCGGGCCACCGACGGCACGCCCACGGGCGCGCTCTTCGGCTTCTTCAACCAGCTCCGGATGATTCAATCGAAGTTCAAGCCCGAGTTGCTGGTCTGCGTCTTCGACCCCAAGGGCGGGACCTTCCGCGAGAAAGAATATGCCGGCTACAAGGCCCAGCGCCCGCCCATGCCCGACGATCTGCGCATTCAGATCCCCTTCGCCTTCGAACTCTGCGAGGGTTACGGCGTCCCGGCGGTGCAGGTCGAGGAGTACGAGGCCGACGACGTCCTGGGCACGCTGGCCCGGCAAGCGGTCGAGAAGGGCTACCGGGTGGTGATCGTCACGGGCGACAAGGATCTGCTTCAACTCGTGGACGACACGATCGCCGTCTTCGACCCCATGAAACAAAAAGATGTACGACGCGGCCGCGGTAGAAGAGGACAAGGGGCTCAAGCCGAGCCAGATTCCCGACTGGCTGGGGTTGATGGGCGACAGCGCCGACAACATCCCCGGCGTGGCCGGCGTCGGCGACCAGACCGCCCAGAAGCTGCTGAAGGAGCATGCGACCCTCGAAGGCGTCCTCGATCATTACCAGGAGGCCTACCGCGACCGCGCCGCGGAGATTCAGGCCTTCTACGAGGAGCACCTGGCCGAGTCGAAGAAGGAGAAGGACGAGCGGAAGAAGCTCAAGCCGCCCAAGGGCGTGAAGGTCGTGGAAGCCTACCTCTTCGGGCAGGGCGACCAGGCGCGCGCGAGCAAGGAGCTGGCGACGATCCGCTGCGACGCGCCGATCGCCTTCGACGCCGAACGCTTCAAGCCGGGCGAATCGCACCGCGAGAAGCTCTTTCCGCTCCTGCAACAGCTCGACTTCCGCAGCTTCCTGCGCGATCTGGGCGGCGGCGAGGAAGACCTGCTCACCCACGCCGAGGCCAAGGCCGCCGAGGCGGCCAGCGCGAGCGAGTACCACATCGTGGATGCGCCGGAGAAGCTCGCCGGCTTCGCCAAGCGCCTCGCCAAGCAGAAAGCCTTCGCCTTCGACACCGAGACGACGAGCCGGCGCGCGCTGGAGGCGCGGCTGGTGGGGATGTCCTTCTGCTGGGCGGACAACGAGGCCTGGTACCTCCCGGTGCGCGGCCCGCAGGGCGCGCGGCTGCTGGACCAGGAGGCCGCCGTGGGCGCCTGCCGCGCGGCGCTGGAAGACCCGGGCGTCCGGAAGATCGGGCAGAATGCGAAGTACGACGTGAACGTGATGCGCACGCTGGGCGTGCGCCTGCGCGGCGTGGCCTTCGACACGCTCCTCGCCGGCTGGCTGCTCGATCCGGGCGCGCTGCGGCATGACCTGGATTCGCTGGCCTACACGCACCTCCAGTTGCGCAAGATCGCGACCTCGAGCCTGATCGGCCGCGACGGCCCGGCCACGATGGACCTGGTGCCTGTCGAGGACGTCGCGCGCTACGCCTGCGAGGACGCCGACGTGACGTGGCGGCTCGCCGCGGTCCTGGCGCCCAAGCTGAAGGAAGCCGGGATCGAGAAGCTGATGGACGAGGTCGAGACGCCGCTCGTCGAGGTCCTCGCCGAAATGGAATGGACCGGCGTGCGCGTGGACGGCGACCTGCTCCGCGAGATGGGCGCGCACCTGGGCGAGCAGCTTCTGGCGCAGGAGCAGGAGATCTACAAGCTGGCCGGGCAGCGCTTCACGATCAACAGCCCCAAGCAGCTCGGGGAGATCCTCTTCGAGAAGCTCCAGCTTCCCGTGCTCGGCAAGACCTCCTCGGGGCAGCCCTCGACGAGCGAGGACGTCCTGCAGCAGCTTGCTTCGCAGCACGAGTTGCCGCGCCTGATCCTCGAATACCGCCAGTTCAGCAAGCTCAAGAGCACCTACGTGGACCAGTTGCCGGAGCTGATCAGCCCGCGCACGGGGCGGATCCACGCGAGCTTCAACCAGACGGGCGCGGAGACCGGGCGGCTCTCCTCGAACGACCCGAACCTGCAGAACATTCCGGTGCGCAGCGAACTGGGGCGCTCGATCCGCGCGGCCTTCCGCCCGGGCCCCGACGACGCGGCGGGCTGGAAGATCGTCGGGGCGGACTACTCGCAGATCGAACTGCGGCTGCTGGCGCACTACAGCGAGGACAAGGTCCTGATGCGGGCCTTCGATTCCGGGCAGGATATTCACGCCGCCGTAGCCGCGCGGATCTTCGACGTTCAAGAGAAGGAGGTCACGCGCGAGCAGCGCGCCAAGGCCAAGACGGTGAACTTCGGAGTGCTCTACGGGCAGACGGCCTTCGGCCTCGCGCAGGTGCTCTCGATCCCGCAGAAGGAGGCGCGCGAGATCATCGAGCGCTTCTTCGGGAGCCATCCCGGCGTGCGCAAATGCCTGGACGGGATCGTGGCGGAGGCGAAGGCGCAGGGCTACGTCACGACGATCCTGGGCCGGCGGCGCTTCGTCCCGCAGTTGCGCGAGAAGTCGCAGGAGCGGCTGGGCGAGCGGATCGCGGTCAACACGGTCTTCCAGGGCTCGGCGGCGGACTTGATCAAGAAGGCCATGCTGGTCATCCACCGCGCGCTGCACCCGGCCGGCGGCGGCAAGCCCGCCCGCGGCCTGAAGCAGTCGCGCATGATCCTGCAGATCCACGACGAACTGGTCTTCGAATGCCCCGCCGAGGAAGTGGATGCGTTGAAGGAACTGGTCAAGGAGAGCATGGAGCACGCGCTGGAGCTCAAGGTCCCTCTCGTGGTGGACCTCGGCGTAGGCGACAACTGGCTCAACGTAAAGGATTGAATGCCATGCCCGGGAAGAAATCGGCCGACGACCTGCTGAAGCACTTCGACGAGGACCTGGCCGCGCGGCTGCGGCGGATGGTGGCCAGCGGCGACCTGGAGGCCGGACACCTCGAGGCCCTGATCCGGCTGACCTCCAAGAGCCCCGAGTTCCGCGACGAGGAGAGCCTCGAGACCGCGCTCGAGAACGCGACGGAGATGACCGCGGCCGACTTCCGCGAATGGGTGGACGAGCTGCTGGACGACGTGAAATGAGCGCGGCGCGCCCGGTGATCGGCCTGCTGGGCCAGGTCTGCACGGGCAAGAGCACCGTGGCCGAGGCCTTCCGGCGCCGAGGCGCGGAGCTGTACGAGGCGGACAAGCTGGTCCACGAACTCTACCGCCGCGCCGAGGTGAAGGCGGAGGTGCGGAAGCGCTTCGGAGCGGACGTGTTCGCGCCGGACGGCGAGGTGGACCGCAAGAAGCTGGGCGCGCTGGTCTTCGCCGACGAGGCGAAGCTGGCGGAGTTGACGCGGGAGGTGATCTTTCCGCGCACCGGCGAGGCGCTCGACGCCCGGCTGCGCACGTTTCGCGCCGGGCAGGCGCCCGCGCTGGTGCTCGACGCGCCGACGCTGCTGGAGTCCGGGCGCGGGGCCTTGTGCGACCGGCTGCTCTTCGTGTCCGCGCCGCGGGCCCGCCGCGAGGCCTGGGCGCGAGGCCGCGGCTGGGAGCCGGGGGAACTCGCCAGGCGCGAAGGGCGCATGCTGGACGAGCAGGAAAAACGCAAGCGCTGCGATGCCGTTCTGGAGAACGGCGGCACGCTTGAGGATGTGGACCGACGCGTGGCGGAACTGTGGGCGGCCTGGGTCGCTCCCGGCGTTCGCGAGTGAAGGAAGAGGGAGAAGAAGGACATGAACATGGAGAATCAGGACGGCGGACGTTCCGCGACGCGCCGGGGCCGGCCCCGAAAGGGGGGCGGGCCGCGACCCGGAGGCCACAACCACAACAGCCACCGCCCCCAAATGCCACCCCAGGGGTATCCTATGCCTATGAACGATCCGATGCCCGAACCGGCTTCCGCGGCAGCGCCCGCGGACGCGACGCCACGCCCCGCCGGCCCGCCGCCGGCGCCCGGGCAGATCACCTACATCAACGACCTGAAGCGCAAGCCCATCACCGAGCTGCACCAGATGGCCCGGGACCTGAACATCGAGGGCTATTCCTCGCTGCTCAAGCACGACCTGATCTTCCGCATCATCAAGGAGAAGATGGCCCAGCAGCACGTGCTGATGGGCGAAGGCGTGCTGGAGATCCTGCCCGACGGCTTCGGATTCCTGCGCAGCCCAGACTACGACTACCTCCCCTGCCCCGACGACATCTACATCTCGCCCAGCCAGATCCGGCGCTTCAACCTGCGCACGGGCCACCTGGTGACGGGCCAGATTCGCCCGCCGAAGGACAACGAACGCTACTTCGCGCTCCTGCAGATCAAGTCGATCAACGGCGAGGCGCCGGAAAAGGTCAACGAGAAGATCCCCTTCGACGAACTGACGCCGATCCATCCCAACACGCGCTTCCTGCTCGAGACGAGCCCGGAAGACATTTCGATGCGCATCCTGGACCTGATCGCGCCGATCGGCAAGGGCCAGCGCGGGCTGCTGGTCTCGCCGCCCAAGGCCGGCAAGACGGTGATGCTGCAGCAGATCGCGCGAAGCATCGCGCAGAATAACCCCGAGTCGAAGCTGATCGTGCTGCTGATCGACGAACGGCCCGAGGAAGTGACGGAAATGGAGCGGAGCGTGCGCGGCGAAGTCATCGCGAGCACCTTCGACGAACCGGCGAGCCGGCACTGCCAGGTGGCCGAGATGGTCATCGACCGCGCCAAGCGCATGGTCGAGTACGGCGACGACGTGGTGATCCTGCTGGACAGCATCACGCGCCTGGGCCGCGCCTACAACACCGAAGTCCCGCACTCCGGCAAGATCCTCACCGGCGGCGTGGACGCCACGGCGCTGCAGAAGCCCAAGAAGTTCTTCGGCGCGGCGCGCAAGATCGAGCACGGCGGCTCGCTGACGATCATCGGCACGGCGCTGATCGACACCGGCAGCCGGATGGACGAAGTGATTTACGAAGAGTTCAAGGGCACGGGCAATATGGAGGTACACCTGGACCGGCGCCTGATGAACCGCCGCCTCTTCCCGACCGTGGACGTGAACCTGTCCTGGACCCGCCGCGAGGAACTGCTGCTGCACCCGGACGAGTTGCAGCGCATCTGGCTGCTGCGCAAGTACCTCGCCGATTTGAACGTGGTCGAAGCGATGGAATTCCTGATCGAGAAGATGAAGAAGACGAAGAGCAACATCGAGTTCCTGATGAGCATGAACGTCTGAGGGGGCGCGGGGTTTACAAAGGCCGCCAAGTCCAGGTATGCTGTCCAGGGTGGAGGTACAGGAGCCGCTCCATGGGCAAGACCGTGACGATCGAGGTGCCGGACGAGATCTACGAGGTCCTCGAGCGGAAGGCGCGCGAGGAAGGCAGGCCCATGCAGGACGTGGTCGTCGAGTGGATGGCGAACCACTTACCTCGGAAGCGTGTGTCGAGCCCCGAGGTTGCGGAGCGCCAAAAGCGGGAGTTGCGCGAATACTTTGGAGCATGGAAAGGCCCCATTGACGGGGGCTCGGAAAACGATTCCATCGATCGCGACCTGGCCAGGGAGTACGGCAGTTCCCATGAAGAGGACGATGTTCCTCGACACGTCGGGGCTGTTCGCCCTGCTTTCCGATAAGGATCCGCAACAACGTCGCGCGCAGGAGCTGTTCGATGCGAACAGCGGATTTCTTACCGCCAATTATGTGCTGGCAGAGCTCCACGCTCTGGCCCTGGTACGAAGAATCCCCAGGCGCATGGTTCTGGGATACAGCCGCAAGTTGCTTGAGCAGTCCGATCTGGAGCTTACGTGGGTCGGCAAGGATCTTCATACCGGCGCCTTGACGCTGTTGGAATCGCGCGCCGACAAGACCTATTCCCTCTGCGACGCGGTGAGCTTTCTCGTCATGCGCGCGCAGGGCGAGACCGAGGCGCTCACGACCGACCGGCATTTCGAGCAGGAAGGCTTCGTGCGCCTGCTGCCGGCGTGAGGCCAAGAGACGCCGCGAGTTTCGCCACATGAAATACTTCACCAAGGAAATGTGGCTGGGTTGGCAGGACAAACACAGCGCCAAGTGGTTCCGAATCGCCAATACTCGACGCGCAGCCTATTGGAAGCAGCTTGGCCGCCTGAGGCACAGGCTCTCGAAGCGCGCCCACGCTTTCTTCATGAACCGTTCCTTTCACGACGGCCGGCTGCTCGAATTCCGCGTGCTGCAGCTTGGCGACAGCCCATGGGCGGCCCGGGAGCCGATGCTCCCGCCCCACCCGACGCGCGTCGAGATGGATGTCGTACCTTGCCGACCGGCGCATCTTTTCCGACTTGTGTACAAGCAAGTGCGCCGCATCGACCTGTCCTTCCCGAGCCAGCAGCCCCTGTTTCACCAAGAAGGCGGCGGCTTTGACGACTGGGGCTACGACGAATTGACCCCCTGCGGGCGCGAGTTTCTTGCGCACGAGGTCCTGTTCGCATCCGGCGCAACCTTGCGTATCGAGTTCAAGTTCTTCGACTACAATCGGCAGGCCTTGCCCGAAAAGTGGAAGAGGATTTGAACGCATGACGGCGGACCTTGCCTCGTTTTTACGCGAATGGCCGCCGACCTCGCGCTTGCTCGTGCTCGCGCCGGGACCCCGCGCCGAAGCCCACTTCCAGGCCGTGGAATTTGCCGGCCCGAAGGCGGCCTACTTTTTCCTGGACAGCCACGCGGAGCGTCTGCGCCGCGTGTCCAGTCAGCTCCAAGCCACTCCGCTGTGCGGCCAGGCCGCGCGGCTGCCGTTCCACGCGCGGAGCTTCGACGCGCTGCTGGCCGTCGAGGCGCTCTTCGCCGTCCGCCCGCCGTGGACGGTGCTGGCCGAGTTCCACCGCGTGCTGAAGCCGGACGGGAAGCTGTTGCAGCTCGAGCCGGCCGGAGAAGGCTTCATTTCGATGCTCCGCTCGCGCCTGCTCGGGCCGGGCAAACGCGTCTACCCGCTGGAGGAACTCCGCGAGCGGCTGGCGCGAACGGGCTTCGCGGTGGACCGGGCCGCGGCGGAGACCGTCGCAGGCCGCGCCATGAACGTCATGCTCGCGCGGAAGCTCGATGGCGAGGCCGGACCGGCGCCCACCTGGACCACCGCCCGGGAACTCTACGCCAAGCAGAAAAAGAAGGCCTGATCCAGGCTTACTCTCCGTCCTTGATCCCCGCATGCAGCGCGAGACTCGCGACGAAGAGCTTGAGGTTCCACGCGCAGACGACGAACGAGCCCATCCAGAGCAGCAGATAAACGAGCGTATCCAGGTCGTCGGCGCCGGCCATCAGGCCGAAGAGCGCCGAGGTGGGCAGCGTGACGAAGAGCGCGGCGGCCGGGAGCAGCAGCATCCCGCTGACCATCGCCCAGACCCGGCCCAGCGAACCCTCGATGCGCAGCTTCTCGCAGTAGCGCAGCCCCCAGGCCGCGCCGGCCAGGAGCAGGCTGCTGGTGAAGAGGCACAACTGGAGCACGGTGGGCAGCTTCTCGCGGTCCTGCACCGAGCCTTCCCAGAGGAAGCTGACGCGCGAGAAGTTCTCCAGGAAGTACAGCGTCGCCTGCACGCCCAGGCCGAGCACGAAGACCATGGCGACCAGTTCGAGCGTGCGGAAGGCGAAGCGCGTCAGGATGCGATAACCGGCGTAGGCCGTGGCCGCGCCGACCAGGATGCGCATGATCCCGTCCATGGCCGAGCGTCCGCTTTCAGGCGTGCTGAACTGCACCGCCAGCCAGGTCATGCCGAAGGCGTTGGCGCCCATAAGCAGGAGCAGCCAGCGGACCCAGGAAAGCTGCGCCGGCGGCGGCGGCTCGAGCCGCGGGCCCTTGTACACGCTCTCGTCGAGGTCGGTCATGGCCTCACCCGCCCGGCGCCCGCGCGTACACGACCGTCCCGCGCCAGGAGATCTCGCCGAGGCGCCCGTCGCGTTCGAGCTGCGTGCGCATCGCCGCGAGGCCCGCATCGAACTCCGCCGGCTCCAGCAGGTCCAGGGTGCTGATGAAGCGCGCGCGGACCTTCTCGAGGTACTCCGCCCCGCCCGGGCCGCGCTCGTGGACCACGCCTTCGCGGCCGGCGCCCACGAAGCCTGCGTCGCGCAGTTCGCCCAGGACGCGCCCGACCTCCGGGAAGCGCGCGCAGTCGATCCGCGCAACGCTCGGAAACCAGCGCGCGAGCGCGCAGGCGCGGATCTGGGCATGATCGGTCGTGAGGAACGCCGCGCCGCCGCCGGGGCGCAAGGCCAGCCGCAGGCCGCGGAAGAGCCGCCGCCGCGCGGCCTCGTCGAGATGATGCAGGAAGAAGGTTCCCACCGCCGCGTCCAGTTGCGCCGGGCCGAGCGGCGGGCAAGAGGCGTCGGCGCGAACCAGCGCCGCGCGCGAAAGCTTGGGGCGGGCCTTGGACAGCATCCCGCGCGAGCGGTCCAGCGCCAGGATCGCGCCGGGCCAGTTCCGCTCCAGGCAACCGGTCAGGTTCCCCGTGCCGGCGCCGAGTTCCAGGAGCGTCCCAATCCCAGGCGCGCCGGCGGCGAGGCGGATCAGACGGCGGGCCATCTCGTCGTCCCAGGAACGGTGCTCGTCGTAACGCGCGGCAATCCGGTCGTAGTCCACGCGCCCGGCGGGGGCTTCCGGAGGGCTTCCTGGTTCAAGCATCGGGCAGCGCCTCCACGAGCCGCTCGATGTCGCGCTCGTCGTTCCACGCATGCACCGCCGCGCGGAGGCGTTCGCCGCGCGGATTGACGAAAATTCGTTCCTGCTCCAGCGCTTCGGCCAGTTCGCGCGAGGGCCGGCCGGGGCAGGAGAACGAGACGATGCCCGACTGGTTCGCCGCGGCGTTCGCGCGGTCCACCCGCATGCCCTTCGCGCGCAGTCCCTCGGCCAGGAGGCGCGCAAGATCGAGCAGGCGCGCGGTGATAAACTTCAGCTCGGCGCGCTTGATGAATTCCAGCGCCGCGGCCAACCCGTAGACGCCGACGGTGTTGAGCGTGCCGCACTCGTAGCGCCGCGCGGTGGAGCAGAGTTCCTGGTCGTCCAGGTCGTAGCGCGCGGGGTTCTTGACGCCCCACCAGCCCAGCGCCAGGGGCTTCAGGTGCGGCAGCCACTTCCGGCGCACGAACAGGATGGCCTGCCCCTCCGGCCCGCAGAGCCACTTGTGCCCGTCGGCGGCCAGCGCGTCGATGCGCATGGTCCGCACGTCGAGCGGGAGCGCGCCGAGCCCCTGGATCGCGTCCACGCAAAAAAAGACGCCGCGCTGTTCGCACAGGGCGCCCAGTTTCTTCAAGTCCGCGCGGAAGCCGGTCAGGTAGTTGACGAAGGAGACCGAGAGCAGGCGCGTGCGCGCGTCCATCTTCGCCTCGACGTCCGCGGGCGTGAAGCCGCCTTCGGAATTCAGCGGCACGCGCCGGACCTCCACGCCGCGCTCGGCCAGCGCCAGCCAGGGATAGGCGTTGGCGGGAAATTCGCCGGCCGGCAGGACGAGGTTGTCGCCTTGCTTCCATTCCAGGCCGTGGGCGACGGTGGCGAGGCCTTCGCTGGTGTTCTTGAGCAGCGCGATCTCGGCAGGCAGCGCGCCGAGCAGTTCGGCGGCGAGGGCGCGCGCGCGGTCGTAAGCCGCGTACCAATCGCGGTAGCCCAGCGCGCCGCGATCGCGCATGCCGGCCAGTTGCCCCTGCATGGCTTCGACAACCGGGACCGCCAGCGGCGCGACGCTGGCCCAGCCGAAGTACGCCCACTCCCGCAAGACGGGGAAGGCCCTTCGGCACGCCATCCAGTCGGTGGCCATCGTGGTAGGCGCTCCTTCCAAGCCGTTCCCATCTTCGCTTCCCCGGTCCTCGCGCGCAAGAAACGGCGAATACGGCGGCTTTCTTCAACGCGCCGGACCTCGACGGTGTAAAATGGATTAGTGCACTAGTCCACGAAAAGCCGAGGAAGCCCTCGATGCGACGCCCCGTCCTGCCCATCGCGTTCGGCCTGACCCTTGCCTGCCTGTGCCTCGCGGTGGCGGCCGCGGCGGGCGAGCCGGAAGGCGCTTCGGTCAAACTGGCCTGCACCCGGGACGTCTGGATCAGTTCCTACAAGAAGGAAAACACCAACAGCATGGGGCGCACGGAGCGCCTGAAGATGAAGTTCCTGGAGGAGTTCTTCCTGCTGGACTTCGACTGGACGGCGCTAAAGGGCAAGCGCGTGGCGGAGTCCGGAGGCTGGCTGTACTTGCGCGTGGACGAGGCGCAGGCGGCGAAGGGCATGCAGCGGCTGAAGCTCGGGCACCTGCTCGACGAACTCAAAGGCGTCCCCGTGCGCTGGGTGGGCGTGAGCACGGTCTCCTCGCATTGGGTCGAAGGGGTGCAGGCGGAGGAGTACAAAGACGACCCGGAAGGGCGCGGCGCGACGTTCGACGAGGCCAGCTTCGGCGCCGAACCTTGGGCCTGGCCGGGCAGCCGTCCGTGGGACGTGATCCATGGGAATGGGAACAGCGTCGGCGCGCGGACCGAGGCCGAACGGCTGGACGGCTACTGGTTCCGCGTGCCGGTCTCCCGCGCGCAGCTCGAGACGCTGCGGGCCGAAGGCGGCCACGGGTTGTGGCTCAGCGAGGACACGTTCCCCTCCGGCGGCGAGGCGCTGGACCTGTTCGTGCACAGCCGGGAGTCGAAGGGCTGCGAGCCGTATCTCGTGGTGCAGATTGAAGGCGACGACGCGCAGGCGCCCGAGGCGCCGGCCGTGGTCATGGAACCCGCGCCCGAAGCGTCCACGACTTCGACTGGCGCCTTACGCCTTCAATTCGTGGTTCCCGAAGACGCGGCGGCGTTCCACGTGCGCGTCGACGGCAAGCGCCTGGAGCCCTGGCAGGTCGCGCGTCCGGGGACGGCCGGCGCGTCACAGACGCTGGTCCTGCGCGATCTCCCGCCGGAGCGGGAACTGGCCATCTCTTTCGCGGTCGCCGACGGCGCGGGGAACGTCTCCGCGGCGGTGGAGCAGAAGGTTGCCAGCGCGGCGGCCCTGCCCATCCCGCCGGCGCTGCCGGAGCCTACCTTCAAACCGCAGGGCGGCGAGCCGCCGGCGCGCGACGGCAAGTTGAAGGTCTGGGCCGTACCGGAATGCGTCAAGACCGATCCGGTCCGGGGACGGTCCATTTCGAGGGCCAGGCCGGCGCGATCTTCCACGCGAAGAACCCGGTCTGGGACGGCGCAACGGGCACGATCCGGCTCGTCGCCGCGCGCGGCGAACTCGTGGGCGTGGAGCTGATCTTCGAGCGCGCCGGCGAGGAGCCCGTCGAGGAGATCCGGGTCGAGCTGCGCGACTTGGCGGGAGCGGACGGCAAGACCTTTCCCGCCGCCGCACACGCCCGGAAGTTCCGCACTTGGTACGTGAAGCCGAAGGACGAGTACCTGAGCGAGTACGCCATCCCGGATGACGGCCCGCTCAGCGTGCCCTTCGCGAAGAACGAGATCCCCGGGCAGAAGCACCAGGGCCTGCTGCTCGACTTCCACGTGCCTCCGGAGACCGCGCCCGGCGCGTACGCAGGGAAGCTCGGACTCTCCGCACGGGGGATCGCGCCCTTCGAACTGGAGCTGCGCCTGGAGGTCTTCCCGGCCACGCTCCCCGGCGAACTGAGCTTCAACCCGGAGCTGAACAGCTACGGCCCGCCCGGCGGCGCGGGATCGGACTACTACTACGCCGCGCATAAGCTCGCCCACTACCACCGCTGCACGCTCAATACGCTGCCGTACTCGCAGAGCGGGAAGATTCGCGAACCCTGGGACGCGCCGGTGCGGGACGGGAAGGTCGCCGACTGGAGCGCCTTCGACAAGACGCTCGGCCCGCTCCTGGACGGCTCGCTCTTCAAGGACAATCCGCGCGCGGGCGTGCCGGTGAAGACCTTCTACCTGGGCTTCTTCGAGCAGTACCCGGAGGACTTCACGAAGCACTTCAAATGGAAAAAGCCCGGCGCGAACGCCGCGCAGGTGACCGAGTACCGGCTGCTCGGCCCCAAGCCTGCCGAAGCCTTCGAGGCGTCGTACCGCGAGCTTTTCGCCTCCGTCGTGGACGATTACGCCAAGCACTTCGCGGCCAAGGGCTGGACGCGCGCCGAGGCGCAGTTCTACCTGAACAACAAGGACAATGAGCACGGCAAGAACTTCTGGCACCTCGACGAGCCGGCCTCGGAGCCCGACTACCAGGCGCTGGCCGAGTGGGGCCGGATGTGGCGGGAGGGCCTGAAGAACCACGCAGGCGTCCCGCTCTATTACCGCGCCGACGTCTCGCGCCCGTACTGGGCCTTCGGGCAGTTGGACGGGCTGGTGGACCACATGTACGTCAACGGGCGCGCGTTTTCGATGCCCCGCACGATTGAGGAACTGCACCGGCGCAACCCGTATCGCTGGTACGTCTACGGCTCGTGCAACGCCCCGGGCAAGAGCAACCTCCAGTCGGCGGCGTGGTGCCTGAAAGCCTGGGCGCTGGGCGCCGAGGGCGTGCTGCCCTGGAATGCGACGGGCAAGCCGGACTTCAAGAAGGGCAACGACCTGGCGCTAATTACGGCCGGCGAGGGCGCGGGCCATGCCGGGCCGGTCGCCTCGCTGCGCGTGCTCGCGCTGCGGCGCGGCGCCCAGGACGCTGAACTCCTGCGGCTCTGGATGGCTCGCAAGAAGTGGACGCTTGGGCAGGCGGCGGCGCTGGTGAGCACGAAGGTCCCGCTGGCGAGCGAGTTCAAGCAGGCTTTCGACGACGACGCGGCGGCGGTGGATTTTGAGCACCTGAGCGTACAAGGCTTCGCGGAGCTGAAGGAAGGGCTGTTACGCACCTTGTCCGAGTAGACGCTTCGCGTTGTGTTAAGCCATGTTTCACCTGGAATTAACCACCGGCTCAAAACCAACCTCGCGCAGTCCATTTTACTTGCTCGCCAACCTGCTTGTCGGTATACCGGCACTCAAGCTCCACAGCACGCGGTTCGGAACCATCGACCTTCGTTTTGAGGGTTCGTCGTGTCCAACCTCTTTCCTGCCTACTCACGCAGGATCTTTCTGGTGGCCCTGCTCGGACTGGCCCTGATTGGGGTGTTGGTCGTCGCTGGAGTCACCTACTACGTAACGCCTAAGTACACGCGCGTGGGGTATCAGCCGCAGCAGCCGATCTCTTTCAGCCACAAGTGGCACGTGGGCGAGCTGGGCCTGGACTGCCGGTATTGCCATAACCACGTCGGCGACTCGCCGCACTCGAACGTGCCCGGGACCGCAACGTGCATCAACTGCCATGGGAAGGACTTCGGGGGCATCAAGCCGGACAGCCCCGAGTTGGCCCCGCTGCGCGTCGCCTGGGACACAGGGCAGCCGGTGCCGTGGATCCGCATCCATAAGGTCCCCGAATACGTCTACTTCAACCATGCCGTGCACGTGAAGCGCGGGGTGAGCTGCGTGAGCTGCCACGGCAAGGTCAACGAGATGGAAGTGGTCTACCACCACGAGCCGCTGAGCATGGGCTGGTGCCTGAACTGCCACCGCAACCCGGAGAAGGCGCTGCGCCCGGCCGACCAGGTGACCAACCTGAACTGGAGCCCCAACGACAGCGGCAGCCAGGATGCCTTCGTGAAGGCTCTGATCAAGGACGCGGACATCAAGCCGCCGAAAGACTGTTCGGCGTGCCATCGCTGAGGAACTCGAGACGTCCCATGTCGAACGAGACGCCCCCGCCCGTCCTTCCCCTGCCCGGCGCGCCGAGCGGGCAGCGCTATTGGCGCAGCCTCGAGGAGTACGCCGACACGCCGGAGTTCCGCGCGTGGGCCGAGCGCGAATTCCCGGCGCTCTCCATGGAACTTGACCGCCCCGACCCCACCCAGGGCGTAGGGCGCCGGCGCTTCCTTCAGCTCATGGGCGCCTCAATGGCCCTGGCCGGGCTGACGGGCTTGAGCGGCTGCCGGCGCGAGGAGTACAAGGCGCTCCCGTACAAGAAGAAGCCGCCCGAGATCGTCCCCGGCGTGCCGCTCTTCTACGCGACGAGCTTCGTGCTGGCCGGGCGCGTGACGGGAATCCTCGCCGAGACGCACGAAGGCCGGCCCACCAAGCTCGAAGGCAACCCCGAGCATCCCAACAGCCTCGGCGCGCTGGACGGCTTCGGGCAAGCCTCGATCCTGGAACTTTACGACCCCGACCGCTCGCGGCAGGTCTGGCACAAGGACCAGTTGGCGCGCTGGGAGAGCGATTTCCTCCCGGAACTCGACCGCCTAGGCGCGGCGCTGCGCGAATCCGGCGGTGAGGGCCTGGCGGTCCTCAGCGAAGCCTACGCCTCGCCGGCCCTCGACCTGTTGCGCGAGCAGTTCAAGGCCACGCTTGGGAAGGCCTCCTTCCACGTCCACGAACCGCTCGAACCCGGCAACCCCTACGCTCCGGGAAGCTGGGAGGCGCGCTACGAGCTGGGCCAGGCCGACGTGATCCTGGCCCTCGACGCCGACCTGCTGGGGCTGGAAGACGACGGGGTCCGGCACAAGCGCGGCTACGCGAGCAAGCGCAAGGTCGCCAAGCCCGGCGACACGATGAACCGGCTCTACGTCGTCGAACCGCACTTTACCTCGACGGGTTCGGCCGCCGACCACCGCCTGCGCCTGAAGGCCGGGGACGTGGCGGGCTATGCCGCCGCGCTGGCCAAGGAGATTCTAGGCGGCTCGGCGCCGCCGGCGCTGGCGTCACTAAACACTTCGTTCAAGGGCGACGCAAAGTGGATTACCGCGGTCGCCAAGGACTTGCAGGCGCACCGCGGGCGCTGCCTGATCGCGACCGGGCGGCGTCAGCCGGAAGCCGTCCACGTCCTCGCGCGGCTGCTCAACGAGTCCCTTGGCAACACGGGCAAGACGGTCAGCTACCGCAAGCCGGCGTTCGAGGCCTCCTCCCTCGCCGAATTGGCCGAGAAGCTCAAGGCCGGCGCGGTCCGGACGCTCCTGATCCTGGGTGGGAATCCCGCCTACAACGCGCCGGCCGACCTGGGTTTCAAGGATCTACTCGCCAAGGTTGAGACCTCGATCCACCTGAGCCTTTACCGCGACGAGACCTCGCGCCGCTGCGTCTGGCACGTGCCGGCCGCGCACGACCTCGAACGCTGGGACCTGGCGCGCAGCGGCGATACGCTCTCGCCGATCCAGCCCATGATCGACCCGCTGCACGGCGGCAAGACGGCGCTGGAACTGCTGGCGCGGCTGAGCGGCTACGCCGAGACCGAGCCGTACACGCTCGTGCGCGCGGCCTTCCGGCAGCTCACGGGCAGCGTGGACTTCGAGAAGCGCTGGCGGCTCTTCCTGCATCTGGGCGTCGCCGAAGCCCCGCGCGAAGCCGCGCCCGTGCCGCCGCTGGACCTCTCGAAGCTCCAGTTCGCCGCGCCGGGATCCGGGGGCGTGGAACTGGCCTTCTGCGCCGACGCAAGCGTCTACGACGGGCGCTTCGCCAACAACGGCTGGCTGCAGGAGATGCCCGACCCGGTCACGCGCCTGACCTGGGACAACGCGGCCTGCCTGAGCCCCGCCACGGCCGCGGGACTGGACGTGAAGACCGGCGACTGGCTGCTGCTCAAGGCCGGCGGCGGCGAAGTGAAAATTCCCGCGCTGGTCCTGCCGGGCTCGGCCGACGGCTCGATCAACCTCCCGCTGGGGTACGGGCGGAAGGCCAGCGGCGCGCTGGGGCGGCACGCGGGCTTCAACGTCTACCCGCTGCGCTCCTCAGGCGCGGCGGGATTCGCGGCCGGCGAGGCCGCCAAGGCGGGCGGCGGCTACCCGCTGGCCGTGACCCAGGAACACTGGTCGATCGAGACGCACGAAATGATCGACGGGCAGTTGAAGGAGCGCGCGATCGTCCGGGAAGGAACCCTGGCAGGCTTCGCCGAGCACCCCGAATTCGCACAGCACATGGGCCTGCACGCGCCCCGCCTGAACATCCACGGGACGCCGAAGCTGGACGGCGACCACCAGTGGGGCCTGGCGATCGACCTCTCGCAGTGCATCGGCTGCAACGCCTGCGCAATCGCCTGCCAGGCCGAGAACAACGTCCCGATCGTGGGCAAGGACGAAGTGATTCGCGGGCGCGAAATGCAGTGGCTGCGCATCGACCGCTACTACCAAGGCGCCGATCCGCTGGGCGAGGTGGGCATCTCGCACCAGCCGATGATGTGCCAGCACTGCGAGAACGCGCCGTGCGAGCCGGTCTGCCCGGTCAACGCGACGGTGCACGACCACGAAGGGCTCAACGCGATGGTCTACAACCGCTGCATCGGCACGCGGTACTGCTCGAACAATTGCCCTTACAAGGTCCGGCGCTTCAACTTCTACGACTGGAACGTGGACACGCTGCGCGAGGGGGACCGGGCCTTCGACGGCGACATCGCGCCGGATCCGGCCAGCGGGCTGAGCAAGCCGCGGCTGCTACAGACGGAGCTATCCGAATTGCTGCGGATGCAGAAGAACCCGGACGTGACCGTGCGCATGCGCGGCGTGATGGAGAAGTGCACCTTCTGCGTCCAGCGCATCCAGGAAGCGCGCCAGGAGATGAAAGCCGAGGCGGGACAAACGCGGCCCCAAAAAGTCCCCGACGGGATGGTCCAGTCGGCCTGCCAGCAGGCCTGCCCGCTGGACGCGATCGTCTTCGGCGACATCTCGGACCCCAACAGCCGCGTTTCGAAGCTCAAGGCGCAGTCGCGGAACTACGAGGTCCTGGGGCACCTGAACGTCCGCCCTCGAACGACGTACTTGGCGCGGCTGCGGAACCTGAACCCCGAGATGCCCGAGTCGGTTTACGGCATGCCGGAGTTCCACGAGCCCGCCCATGGACCTGGCGGACATGGCGGGCACGACCACGGCGCCGAACCCAAGCACGGCGGGCACGAACACGGATGAGCACGCACGCGACGGAAATGCACCTCGCCCCGCCGCCGTCCGGCGATCCCAGCGCGGACCCGGCCGCGCGCGCGCCCCTCGTCCTGGGCGGACACACGACGGGCGACGTCACCGAGCGCGTCTCGCGGATCGTCGAACGCCCCGCGCCCAGGTGGTGGCTTCCGGCGCTCTGCGTTTCGGCGGCCGTGGCGGGGATGTGCTTCCTGCTGATCTTCTACCTGTTTTTCACGGGCGTCGGCGTGTGGGGCCTGAACCAGCCCGTGGGCTGGGGCTGGGCGATCGTGAACTTCGTCTTCTGGGTCGGCATCGGGCACGCCGGGACGCTGATCTCGGCGATCCTGTTCCTGTTCCGGCAGAAGTGGCGCACGAGCATCAACCGGGCGGCCGAGGCGATGACGATCTTCGCGGTCTGCTGCGCGGGAATCTTCCCGGGGATTCACGTGGGGCGCGTCTGGCGGGTCTATTTCCTGGCGCCGGTCCCGAACCACCTGGATCTGTGGCCGAATTTCCGCAGCCCGCTCTTGTGGGACGTTTTCGCGGTCGGGACCTACGCGACGGTCTCGGTGATGTTCTGGTACGTGGGGCTGATCCCCGACCTGGCGACCTTCCGCGACCGCGCCACGAGCAAGATCAAGCAGTTCCTCTACGGTCTCTTCGCGCTGGGCTGGCGCGGGACGAACAAGCAGTGGCAGAACTACGAGCTGGCGTACCTGCTCCTGGCGGGGCTGGCCACGCCGCTGGTGCTGAGCGTGCACACGGTGGTGAGCTTCGACTTCGCGGCCTCGCAGATCCCCGGCTGGCACACCACGATCTTCCCGCCGTACTTCGTGGCCGGCGCGATCTTCAGCGGCTTCGCGATGGTGATCACGCTGCTGGTGCCCGCGCGGGAGCTTTTTCGGGCTGAAGGATCTGATCACGCCGCGGCACCTGGAAAACATGTGCAAGGTGATCCTGGCCACCGGCAGCATCGTGGGCTACGCCTACATGATGGAGTTCTTCACCGCCTGGTACAGCGCGAACCCGTTCGAGTCCTTCGTCTTCTTCGTCTCGCGCGCGACGGGGCCGTACTGGTGGGCGTATTGGACGATGGTGACCTGCAACGTGATTTCGCCGCAGCTCTTCTGGTTCAAGCGCATCCGCACCAGCCCGCTGGCGATGTTCGTGATCGCCATCTTCGTCAACATCGGGATGTGGTTCGAGCGCTTCGTGATCACGGTGACCTCGCTGCATCGCGACGCGCTCCCCTCGAGCTGGGACTACTATTCGCCGACCTGGGTGGACATCCTCACCTTCGTCGGCACGTTCGGGGTCTTCGCGACGCTGTTCCTGCTCTTCCTGCGCTATCTGCCGATGGTGGCGATGGCCGAGGTGAAGGGCGTGATGGACGACGAGAAGCGCAAGCCGCCGGACACGGCGAAACAATAGCAATAGAGGAGGCAGGAGAGAGGCAACGTGGCCGCCGACGAGACGACGACCCCGGGACGCCCGCGCCGGCCTTCATGGTCGCGGAGTTCCCGCGCGAGCACGCGCTGCTGCATGCCGCGCGCGGCCTGCGCAAGGCCGGGTATCTGCGCTACGACGTCCAGACGCCCTACCCCATCCACGGGATGGACGAGGCGATGGGGCTGGGCCGCAGCAAGGTCTCGTACTGCACGCTGGCCGGCGCGCTGACGGGGTTCTCCATCGCCGTCGGGCTGCAGTACTACGCGCAGGCGATCGATTATCCGCTGATCACGGGCGGCAAGCCCTACGCGAGCTGGCCGGCGTGGATGGTGATCATGTTCGAGCTGACGGTGCTCTTCTCGGCCTTCGGGACCGTCTTCGGCATGATCGCGCTGAACGGGCTGCCCAACTGGTACCACCCGACGCTGAAGCACGCGCCGATGCTGGGGGCCACCGACAACCGTTTTTTCATGGTCGTGGACGCGACGGACGTGCTGTTCCACGAGGAACGGACGCGGGCGCTGCTGCTGGAATTGGGCGGCCGGAACGTGGCGCTGCTGGAGCCTTGAGCCGATGATCCGACTGATGCTCATCCTGGTCGGCTGCGTGGCGCTGGTCACGGTGGCGCTGCTGGGCTTCCGCGGCTCCAAGTCGGACAAGCCGCCGCTGATGCCCTTCCTGGACATGGTGGACCAGCAGAAGTACATGCCGCAGAGCGAGAGCCGCTACTTCGCCGACGGACGCTCCCAGCGTTTGCCGCCGGAACACGCCGTGCCCTGGGGGCGCAAGGCCGAACGCGCCGACCCGGAATTCGCCACGGCCGACGCGGACCTGTTCGAGCTGAAGAAGATGCCCCTCGCCATGGACCGCGCGCTGCTCGTACGCGGGCGCGAGAAGTACGCGATCAACTGCGCGGTCTGCCACGGCCTCAGCGGCAAGGGCGACGGGATCGTGACGAAATACGGGCTGGTCCCCCGCCCTCGTACCACTCCGACCGGATCCGCGAGATGCCCGACGGCGAGTTCTACAAGGTCATCACGCTGGGCAAGGGCAAGATGGGCTCCTACGCCGACAAGCTCGCGCGCGAGGACCGGTGGGCGGTCATCGCCTACGTGCGCGCCCTGCAGCGCGCCCAGAACGCGAAGCTCGAGGACGTGCCGGAAGAGGCGCGAAAGGAATTGAGCAAGTGAACCAGGAAGCCCACGCGGCTCACGGCGGCGCTTGGAGCGCCCGGCTGGATAAGCTCCTGCCCATCCTGGCGGGCGCCGGACTGCTCGGGTCGCTGGCGGGCGCGGCCGTCGACCTGCGCCACACCCTTTTCGCCTACCTGGTGGCCTTCCTCTTCGGGCTCACCATCGTGCTGGGCATGCTCTTCTTCGTGATGATCCAGCACCTGACCGACGCGGGCTGGTCCACGGTGCTGCGCCGGCCGGCCGAGCAGTTCCTGGCGGCGCTGCCCGTGCTGGCCTTGCTGCTGCTGCCCGTGCTTCTCGGCATGCAGACGCTCTACAAGTGGACGAACGAGTCGGAGCACGCGAACCCGCTGTACTTGGTGAAGAAGCCGTTCCTCAACGTGCCCTTCTTCATCTTCCGCGCGGCGCTCTATTTCCTGATCTGGATCCTCCTGGCGCGGATCGTGCGCGGGAAGTCGCTGGCCCAGGACGCCAGCGGCGACCCGAAGCTGAGCCTCTCCATGCGCCGGGCCAGCGCGCCGGGGATGTACCTGTATGCCTTCTCCGTATCCTTCGCCGGAATCGACTGGGCGATGACGCTGGACTACCACTGGTTCTCGACGATGTACGGCGTTTACATCTTCGCCGGAGCCGCGGCGGCGGCCATGGCGACGCTGAGCATCGTGAGCGTCTGGCTTCACGGCGGCCCGCTGAAAGGCAAGCTGGGCGACGCGCAGTTTCACGACTTGGGCAAGCTGCTCTTCGCCTTCTGCTGCTTCTGGGCCTACATCGCCTTCAGCCAGTTCTTCCTGATCTGGTACGCCAACGTTCCCGAGGAGACCGGCTGGATGCTGGAGCGCTGGAACGGCGACTGGAAGGCTATCTCGACGCTGTTGGCGCTGAGCATGTGGGTCGTGCCTTTCGTGGTGCTGATGCCCGCGGCGAAGAAGCGCCACTTCCCCACCCTGGTGGGAATCTCGAGCCTGGTTCTCTTCGCGCATTACGTCGACCTGTACTGGCTGGTGATGCCGGTGGCTCATCCCGAGCACGTCCCGTTCGGGCTGCTGTGGGTGGACGCGGCGACGCTCTGCCTGGTGGCAGGCGCGTTGGGTATCGCGGTGCTGCGAGCCCTGAAGGCCCACCCGCTCTACCCGGTGAACGACCCGCGGCTGAACGAGGCGCTCATCGCCGCGCACGGGCACGGCCACGAGGAGCACGCACACCCGGCCGCCGCCGGGGACTGACGCCGAGGAGCCCCGCATGTCCGAGACCGGCCCCGTTCCGCATCCCGACTTCTTCGCCCCCGGCAAGAAGCTGACCGGCGTCGTGGGCGCCCTGGGAGGCCTGTGCGTCTTCTGGACCGTGCTGGGGCTGATGTTCTACACGCGCCGGCCGCCGGCGCCCGCGCCCAAGGGCCCCGAGGGCCGGCCCGCGCAGGAAGTGCTGCTGGAGGTTCGCGCGCAGCACGAGCTGGAACTGAAGACCTACGGCTGGGTGGACAAGGAGAAGGGCGTGGTCCGCGTGCCGATCGAGCGGGCGATGGAACTGCTGCTGGCCGGGCCCGCGCGCGAAGAGGTCCAGCCATGATCTCGGTCTACTACGTCCTGGTCTTCGGCATCATGCTGCTCTTCGGCGCGTCGATCGTCTGGGGCCTGTGGTGGGCGCTGCGCGGCGGGCAGTTCTCGGACTTCCAGAAGGGCGCGCAGTCGGTGCTGGACGATGACGAGCCGACGCTGCGCCCCTGCGACGTGTTTCCCGACCTGCGCGAGGAGTACCGGAAGGAACTCGCGCGCCGCGCAAACGAGCGCAAGGCATGAATCAGCTCGAGCAAGACCAGGGCGGCTGGACCGCGCGCCGGGCGGAGATCGACCGCTCCTGCGCCACGCCCTGCCTCGTCTTCTATGCCAGCAGCATCTTTTGGCTGCTCGCGGGAACATTCTTCGCGCTGCTCGCGTCCGTCAAGTTGCACCATCCCGAATTCCTGGCCGACTGGAGCTGGCTGACCTTCGGGCGCGTGCGTCCTGCGCACCTCAACACGGTGATCTACGGCTGGGCCTCCATGGCCGGGATCGCCACGCTGCTCTGGCTGATGTGCCGGCTCTGCCGCGTGCCGCTGATGTACCCGGCGATGCTCGTCGTGGCCGCGGGCCTCTGGAACCTGGGCCTGACGGTCGGCACCGTGGGGATCCTGATGGGCTACAGCACCGGGATCGAATGGCTCGAGTTCCCGATGCCCGCGGCGTTCCTGCTCTTCAGCGGCTTCGCGATCGTGACGCTCTGGTCGGTGGCCACCTTCGCGCAGCGGCAGGCCGAGCACGTCTACGTCTCGCAGTGGTATCTTTTCGCGGCGGTCTTCTGGTTTCCCTGGTTGTACGTAACGGTGCAGCTCCTGCTGATGCTCTTCCCGGTGAAGGGGATACCTCAAGCCTGTATCAACTGGTGGTTCGCGCATAACGTGCTGGGGCTGTGGTTCTCGCCGATCGGGCTGGCCGCCATCTATTACCTGCTGCCGAAAGTGATCGGCCGGCCGATCTACTCGTACTACCTCTCGATCCTGGGCTTTTGGACGCTGGCGCTCTTCTACAACTGGGCCGGCGCGCACCACCTGGTCTCGGGGCCCGTGCCGGCGTGGATCGTGACGGCCTCCATCGTCGGCAGCGTGATGATGATCATCCCGGTGGTCACCGTGGCGCTGAACCACCACATGACGCTGCACGGTAACTTCCGCCTGCTCAAGTACAGCCCCACGCTGCGCTTCATCGTCTTCGGCGCGATGAGCTACACGATCGTGAGCCTGGAAGGGAGCATGATGTCCTTCCGTTTCCTCAACGAGCCGTTCCACTTCACGCACCGCACCATCGGGCACGCGCACCTGGGGATGTACTCGTTCTTCACCATGACCATGTTCGGGAGCATGTACTACATCGTGCCGCGGCTTACCGGTCGCGAGTGGCATTCGGCGCGCCTGATCCGGATCCACTTCTGGGGCGTGGCGCTGGGCTTCGCGCTGATGTACCTGTGCCTCTCGATCGGGGGCGTCATCCAGGGCCTTGAACTGAACCAGGCCGGCGAATCGCTCGAGAAACTGATCGCGCAGTTCGGCTACCTGGACGGCATCTCCAAGTTCGTCGAGGGCTTCAAGGCGCAGAACGGCGCGGTGCCGTTCCTGGAGATCGTCCACGGCACGCTGCTCTGGCTGAAGCTGCGCACGGTCTCGGGCGTGCTCCTGCTGGCCGGGCACGCGGCCTTCGCGGTGCTGATGGTGATGAACGTGCATGCCTGGGGCCGCCGGCACATCGGGCCGACGTTATTCCACGACGAGGACGCCGCGGACTACGATCGCGCCCTGCGGCAGGCGCGCGCGGACCTGACGCCGGCCAACTCCGGGGACTGAGCGATGAATTACGCGACCTGGATCTTCCTCGGCGTCTTCCTGACCTTCGCGGCGGCGTGGCTGGGGCTGGTCTTCTTTCCGCACGAGCAATTGAGCGGCCTGCGCGCCCAGAAAGACGCCGACAGCGGGCAGGTCTTTCCGCCGCCCTACAGCGGCGAGGCCCTCTACGGGCGCTCAGTTTACGTGCGCGAGGGCTGCTGGTACTGCCACACGCAGCAGGTTCGCGGCGGCGACTACAACGCCGATCTGGCGCGCGGCTGGGGCGCGCGGCGCAGCGACCCGCGGGACTACGTCCACGACGCCCCGCACGTCCTGGGCTCCATGCGCACCGGCCCGGACCTGGCCAACATCGGCGCGCGCCAGCCCAGCGACAAATGGCATTACCTGCATCTGTACGACCCGCAGCTTACGTCCAAGGGCTCGGTCATGCCGCCGTACCGGTTCCTCTTCGAACTTCGCAAGATCGTCGGCCAGCCCTCGCCCGAGGCCCTGGAACTGGAAGGCGCGGCGAGCCCGGCGGAGGGATACGAAGTCGTCCCCAGCCGCGAGGCGCGCGCGCTCGTGGCGTACCTGAAGAGCCTCGACCGCAGCTACGAGTTCAAGGAGTAGCGCATGGCCGAGGCCGATCCGCGCCACACGCACCAGCTCGATCAGCAGCAGGAGATCGACGTCGCCGCGCTGCACGAGCCGATCCTGCGCGAGCTGCGCGATCCGCAGGACGGGCACGAGCCGATCCCGATGTTCATGCTGATGCTCTTCGCCGGCCTGATCTTCTGGGGCGGTTACTATCTGGCGGCCTACAGCGGCGGCTTCCGCTCCGACGTGCTCAACCCCGATCCCGCGGCGCAATTCGCCGGCGGCTCGGCCGCGCCCAAGGTCGTCGATCCGCTCGTGCTGGGGGAGAAGCTCTTCAAGGCCAACTGCGTCTCGTGCCACCAGGCCTCGGGCCAGGGCGTCCCGGGGCAGTACCCGCCGCTGGCCGGCTCCGAGTGGGTCCTGGGCCCGGACTACCGGCTCAAGCGGATCCTGCTGAAGGGACTTGAAGGCCCTGTGAGCGTGAAAGGCGCGACCTACAACGGGAACATGCCGGCCTTCGAGGCCAAGTTCAACGACGAGAAGCTCGCCGCGGTGCTCAGCTTCATCCGGCACGGTTGGGAGAACGGCGCGCCGCCGGTCTCCCCCGAAAGCGCCGCCGCCACGCGCGCGGCCGTGAAGGACCGCGGCCAGCCGTGGAAGGCCGAGGAGTTGCTGGCCCTCGAAAAGGACGACCTCGCCACGCCCGCCGAGGGCGCTCCAGCGCCCGAAGGCGCGAAGACTGAACCTGCCGCCAAGACCGAGGCCGGCAAGACGCCGTGAGATCGCCGCTGCACGCCCCGACCGCCGTCGGCGTGCCGGCTTCCTTCGCGCGCGCGCGCCCCGCCGTATCCCACTCCGAAGCCATGCAGGACGAGACCTGCTGCCTGCTCGGCGCGGACTGCGGGCCGGCGCCGTTTCCCCTGCTGCGCCTTGCGGCGGGGCTCTTCGTGGCCGCGCAGACCATGCTGCTGGGGCTGGCGATCAACCTGAGCCCCCCGAGGACGCGGCGACGCGCCTGGGCCTGCAAGGCGGGATGCTCGCCGCAACGCTGCTGGTTCTGGCGATGCTCGGCTGGCCGCTGGCGCGCGAGGCCGTCCGGCAGGCGCGCGCGGGGCGGGTCACGATGGAGGCGCTCTTCCTGCTTTGCGTGCTGGGGACGTTCGCGCTCTCGTGCCGCTCGATGGCTTCGGGCGCCGGCCCCGTCTACTTCGACGTCGTCTGCGTGCTGCTGATCGTCTACGCGGTCGGGCGCGCCGTCGCCACGGGGAGCCGGCGCAAGGCGCTGGCCTCGCTGGAGGGCTGGACCGCGCGCTTCGCGACCGCCCGGCGGGTGGCCTCGCCCGAAACCGCGGAAGAAGCGCGCGTCCCGGCGGCGGATATCCGCCCCGGCGAGTTCGTGCGCGTGCTGCCCGGCGAGTTCGTGCCCGTCGACGGCGTCATCGAGCGCGGCGGCGCCTTCGTTCGCGAGACGCCGTTTTCAGGCGAGACCGTTCCGGTCCGGCGCGGCGTGGGCGAGCGGATCGCGGCCGGCGTCGTCTGCGAAGACGGCTACTTGGTCGTGAAGGCCACCGCGCCCGGCGCGGAACGGCGCGTGGACGCCCTGGCGCGGGAACTGGGCCGGCTGCGCGCGCGGCCCAGCGCCCTGCTGCGCGAGTCCGACCGCTTCGTGCGCCGCTTCCTGCCGGTGGTGCTGCTGGCTGCGTGCGGGACGTTCCTCTACTGGAGCCAGGCGGCGGACGCGCAGACGGCGCTCTTTCACGCGCTGGCGGTCCTGCTGGTCGCTTGCCCTTGCGCGGCCGGACTGGCCGCGCCGCTGGCCCTGTGGCGGACGATGGGCGAACTGGCCCGGCGGGGGCTGCTGCTGCGCGGCGGCGACGCCGTGGAGAAGCTCGCCGAGGCCGACGGCGTCGTCTTCGACAAGACCGGCACGCTGGGTCGCGAAGACCTGGAGTTGGCCGTGACCGAGTGGTTCGGGGACGCACGGCAGCAGGCCGAGGCGCGCGCGATCGTCGCGGCCGTGGAGCGCTGCGCCGCGCATCCCGTCGCCCGGCTTCTGCGCGATCTGGACCTCCCGCCCGGTGCGCCGGCGGTTGAGGTCCTGAACGTCGCGACGCTGCCCGGCCGCGGCGTCCAGGCCGAAGTGCGCGTGGGCGGCCAGGCGCGGCGCACGCTGCGGCTCGTCGGCGGGCGCGGCGCGCAGGACGGGAGCTTCCGCATCGACGTGGAGCTGGATGGACGGCCGGCCGGCTATGCGACGTTCCGCGAACGGCTCCGCGAAGGCACGGAGACCTGCATCGAGCGGCTAAAGCGCGCCGGGCTGAACGTTCGCATCATGACGGGAAGCACGGCCGAGGCCGCGCGGGCCGTCGCGCACCTGGCGCCGGTGGAAGCGGGGCTCTCCCCGGAGCGGAAGCTGGAATTGATCCACGAGCTGCGCGGGGGCGCGCCCGGATTTCGGCGCCCCGTCTTCGTCGGCGACGGCTTCAACGACGCGGCGGCCATGGCGGCCAGCCACGCGGGGCTGGCCCTCGCGCGCGGCTCGGCGGTGACGCTCGAGGCCGCCGACGGCGCGCTGCTCGGCGCGGATCTGAACGTGCTGCCGGAGGCCTTCGCGTCCGCGCGCCGCGCCGTGCGGCTCGTGCGGAGCAACCTGCGCTGGGCGGCCTGCTACAACCTGTTGGGCATCGCGCTGGCCGCGACGGGACACCTGCACCCGGTCGTCGCGGCGCTGCTGATGGCCGTATCGAGCGCGCTGGTCAGTTGGCGCACGTTCCACGCGACGGCCCGGGCCGAGGGCGACTCGGAATCGCCGCGACGCGACCTGACGCCCGAGCCGGCCGAGGCCCTTCCCGGCGGCGCGCGCGTGCGGTGGTTCGGCGGGCTGCACCTGGCTTGCATCGCGGGGCAGGCCGCGATCCTGGCGCTCCTCGCGAACCTCGACGCGCCCGCCGCGCTGGCCCTGTGCGGCGCCGCGCTGGCCTTGGGCTGGGCGCTCCTGGAATTCTGGCCGCGCTTCCCCGCTTGGGCCGACATGACCTTCGGCATGCTGACCGTCGGCGGGCTCGGCATGGCCTTCGGCTGGTGGGTGGACCTCGATTTCGGCCCGGCCATCGCCGGCTGCGCGTGCCACGCGCGCGCCGGGTTGCCGGAACTTCTGGGCTCGTGGATGAACGGGCTGATGCTGTTGCTCGGCGTGCCCGCGATGTTCTGGCTGCGGCATACCTCCGTGCCGTTCGAGTGGCGGCGCTTCTGCTGCGCGGGGATGCTCCTTATCGGCGTGCCCGCGATGGTCTTCGGCATGCGCGCGGGCGGCCAGGTTTCGAGCCTTTTCACCGAATCCGTACCGCTCGCCCTCCGCGTTCTAAGCGATCATATCCTGATGCTGGCCGGCATGGCCGCCGGGATGCTTCTGCCGCACGCGCTGGAAGTTCTCTCCGGGAATCTCGGCCGCCGCACGGCTCAAATTGAGAGCGATATGCCGATTTGATTGCCCAATTCTAGTGCAGTAACGACTCATCGCTTGGCGACCCCAGAATACCGGGCTTCCGCGGAATAATGTTGTTTCACGGTAACGTTAAGACCCATAACGCATTGCGGATAAATACCGGATCAGGCACAGGCTTTGTTTATGACCCGGTCAAACCACCTGAGGGGTTGCACCATGGTGAATCCCAGTGACTGCCCCGACCTCGTGACGTATCGGGTCCGCAAAGGGCTGACGCTCCGCCAATTGAGCGAGTTGACCGGGCTGAGTCCGGCCACGTTGCACCGCATCGAGCAGCGCAAGTCTTCGCTCACGCCGCGTTCGCGGATCCTGCTGCAGCAGGGCCTTCAATTGAGCGTGGAAGAGTTCGAGCGCCTCGCGGCACGGAGCGGCTTGAGGACGGCGCGCCGGCAGGGCATGTAGCCGGAACCCTCTAACGCGCGCGGCGGATCAGCGAGACGCGCGGCTCGAAAACCACGTTGGCATCCAGCGGGAAGATCGGGCGCGGGCAGCGCGTGTGACCCAGCGAGCGCAAATTGGCGCTTGTCGAACCCGGCGCGTCCACGTTGACGATCTCCTTCACCCATCCGTCCATGTACCTGCGGTGCCAATGCGGGCACTTGGCCACGGTGACGTGGAACCTGGCCGGGTCGAGGCCGTGGACGTAGAAGGGCGAGCGGTCGTGGATGCTGAGCGGCCCGCTGAAGACAACGAGCGTGATGGGCCCGGATTCCAGGACCGCGGTGGGTCCGGCGTCGGCGCTCCCGTAGTCGCGCTCGAAGGGAAACTTCCCGTCGGAGAGGGTCTTGACGCGGGCATCCAGTTCGATCGGCTGGAAGCGGCCCGGATCGCGCGTGCCGCCCACGGCGACGCGCAGCATTTTTCCGATTCCCGCCTGCTGAGCCGCCCGCGCCGCGGGGGCATCCACGATCGGCACGAGCGCGGGCTTCCCGAAGCCCTGCGCGAGCAGTTCCTTCAGGATCGCGTTGCCGTCGCCGGAGGCCCCGCTGCTTGGCGCGTCGGCGGCGTCGAAGAGCAGCAGCGGCCCTTCGGCTTCGTGCGCCAGGCGTACGGCGTCCTTCAGCGGGACGAGGGGCGCCTGGAGGCGTTCGTGGACCACCCAGAAGAACTCGGCCAGATTCAACGCCTCGCGTTCGGCCGCGCGCGGGTCGTTGTCGGTCACGACGAGGCTCCCCGAACGCAGGCCCGGCACGTCGGTGAACGGGTTGCCGATGAAGATGCCCGCGGCGAGGCCGCCCGGGCGGCGCTCGAAGTCCCGCGCGCCTTGAAGCATCTTGCCGTACAGCCCGGTCTCGGTGACGAGTTCATCGCCGCGGACCAACGCGGGGATCTCAACCAGCGCCGTGACGGGTTGGGCGCCTTCGGTCAATATCCGGAGCAGCACCCGCGCGGCGCGCTGGCCGGTCTCGCCGAGATCCACGTGCGGGTACGTGTGATACAGGACCGCCGCGTCGCTCAATTCGAGCATCCTTCGGGTGACGATGCCGTGGAGGTCGAGCGAGAGGACGATGGGAATCTTCTCGCCCAGGATCTTCCGCGCCTCCGCGAGCAGGTAGCCCTCGGGATCCTCTTCGCCTTCGGCGACCATCGAACCGTGGAACGAGAAGTACGCGCCGTCGGCCGGAGGCGCTTCCTTCAGCGCGCCGAGGAACTCGCCGGCGAGCCGCTTGAAGTCCGCGGCCTTCAGGACGCCCGCCGAACAGGCTCCGGCATCGAAGGCGGGAACAAGGCGGCAGTCGCCGCGCGCTTCAAGGACCTCCAGCGCGCCGCCGATCGAGGTGCGCCGGCCGCGATTGCGCGACAGGATCGCCTGCCCGGTCGAGACGTGAAAGTCCTCGTAGCCGCTGGGCCAGGGATTGAAGGTCGAGACTTCCTGGCGGCAACCGGCGATCAGGATCGTGAGCATGGCTCGAGCGTCACTCCTCTACCTGGGGCTCAAAGGACGTACACGGTCGCGCCCACACGAATGCGGCCAGGCTCCGCGCAGGTCGCGTAAAAGCCACGGCGGCCTTCGCGCAGGGCTTGCAGGGCCTCGGTCACGTGCCGGCCGCCCGGGGCGTCGAGCGGGAGGCCCAGCGCGTAGCGCGCGAACTCCAGGCACGGCTCGGCGACCAGCACGCGCGTGAGGCGCAGCAGCGCGCCGCCGTCTCTCTCGATCCCAAGGCCTCCGGCCACCCGAGCGAGTTCGGGCGCTTCGCCGGATTCAATCAGGATGTTCTCGCCTGCGATCCCGTCGGCCAGGCGCGCGCCGAAGCGTTCGCGGAGCGCCGCGTAATGGCGCGTGAACCCGAAGCAGACGCCGTTCTCGCCGCGGTGGTTGTGTGCTTCGTGCGCGCGGTTGTGGACGTCCGCGATCCGCTCGCCTCCGGGCGAGTGGCCCCAGACGCCTTCGGGACCCAATTCGAGTTCCGGGACCTCCTGCAGCGGCGCGGGCTCGTACCGGCGCGCGGGGCGCGCGCCAAGCTTGAGCCGCGCGCGCTGGATCTGCAGCCTCGCGACGCGCCCAAGCGGGCTCATGCGCCGAGGATCCGCGCGGCGTTGCCGTGGCGGATCGCCCGGAGCGCCTCCGGCTTGACGTCCACCGGATCGGCGTTCAGCTTCGCGAGGTTCGCCTCGTAGTAGATGAACGGGCTATGCGAACCGAAGACCAGCCGCTCGGGCCCCACGGCGTCCAGCGCGACCTTGAGCGTAAAGGGGGACTCGACGAGCGAATGCTCGACGAAGACATTGCTCGCCTCGCGCAGCTTCGGCAGGTCGCGGCAGAAGGCGGCGCAGGCGAGAAACTTCACGGTCGGGTGCTGGCTTGCCAGTTTGGCGAGATCGCCAAGCTGGACCGGGGGGATCTTCATCAGCGGGTGGTGGGTGCGTTCTTCCATCATCCGGAGCTGGATGCAGACGGCGAGTTTCTTCTCGGCCGCGAAGGCGCAGAACTCGTCCACCTTGCGGTCGTTGAGCGGCGTCTGGTGGTAGTTGGGCGTGAGCTTGAAGGCCTTGACCTTAAAGCGCCGCACGCACTCCTCGGCGTCTTTGCGCCAGAGCGGCAGGCTCACGTCGAGGATCGGCACCGGGAGGAAGAACTCGTCGCCGCCGACGGCCTCCAGCAGGGGCTCGTTGCCCTGCATGGGATCGGGGTAGAGCACGGCTTCGGCGGAGGAGATCCAGGCCTGCCGCACCCCCTTGCCTTGAAGGAAGGCCTTGAGTTCCTTGGGCTCGCGCCGCTTCACCGCGCGGAACGGCCAGTGCCCGGACCAGACGCTCACGTCGATCAGGTCGTTCATGCATGCACCCCTTCCAGGCCCAGCACGCGCGCGGCGTTCCCGCGGAGCACCAGGTCGCGTTCCTCGGGCTTCAGGTCCGCGCCGAGAATCCGGCCGACCTGCGTGGCGTAGTCCCGGCACGGCCAGTCCGAACCGTACACCACGCGCCGCGCGCCAAGGCGCCTGACGGCGTACTCGACGTGCCCGGCCTCCGGATAGGAACCGGACGTGTCCACAAGCACGTTGGGACAGTCGGCGATGTCCTGTACGCCGCGCTCGCGCGCGCCGCCCAGGTGCGCCATGACGATCGTGACCTCGGGGTGCCGCCGCGCCAGGTGCGCGACATCGGCCGCGGTGCTTTCGTGCTCCTGATTCCCCTCCATGTTGTACCAGGCGTGATGGAGGACCGGGATCCCGAGTTCCCGCGCGCGCTCGAAGATCGGATCCATCAGCGGCGAGGTGGCGTTGACGGAGATCTCGAATTTCAATCCACGCAGGGGGCCTTCGACGATGCAGCGTTCCATCTCTTCCAGGCTCGCCGAGACCGGGTTGGCGGGATTCAGGTAGCAGAAGCCGACGAAGCGGTCCGGGTGGCGCTGGACGGCCTTGATGGTGTGATTGTTGACCTTGGCGATCCCTTCCGGATCGGGGCGCGCGAAGGTCGGCGTGCCGAGCCGCAAGTTGCCCAGCTCGATCTGCAAGGCCACGCCGGCGGCGGTCGCCAGGCGCAGCGAAAGGTCCATCTCCTCCTCTTGGGGCAGATCGCCTTTGAAGAGGTGCGTATGCACGTCGATGTAGCCGTTCCTGGGGGCTGCAAGTTTCGCGTTCACGTGGGCGCTCCTGAATGGGTTGAGCTGATTACCTGACCGCCGCGGCGGCGCGTTCGGCGTCATGCGTGCGCAGGCGCGCCTTCAATTCCGGCGTGCCGAGCAGGCCCTTCAGTTCACCGAAGACCTCCCCGGCCGCGCGCACGACGGTCTGGATGTCCTCGCGCGTGTGGCTGAAGGTGACGAGATTCCAGCCGCCGCGCCGCATCAGGACGCCGCGCGCGGCCATCTCCTGAAGGAAGAACGTCCACGTATCCGCCTCCGCATCCTTCTCGCCGACGTCGAAGCGCATCAGCGCCAGGGGCGCCGGTCCGGACGAGAGGAACGGGATCCCGGCGCGGCGGGCCGCGGCGTTGAGCCCGTCCTTCAATTCCGCGCCCAGCTTCCAGAGCTGCTCGCAGACGCGCTTCTCGCGCAGCTCGCGGATGGTCGCGACGGTGGCGGCCAGCGAGAGCGCCTCGCCGCCGTACGTGACCGTGATCAGGAGTTCCTCGGCGACGCGCATCACGTCGGCGCGCCCGGCCACGGCGCTGACCGGCATCCCGTTGGCCATGGCCTTGGCGAAGCAGGCCAGGTCCGGCGTGACGCCGTAGTATTCCTGCGCGCCGCCGGGGGCGAGCCGGAAGCCGGTGACGACCTCGTCCATGACCATCAGCGTGCCGTGCTTGCGGGTCAGGTCGCGGACGGCCTGCAGGTACCCGTCGTGCGGGTCGATGGCGGGCACCTCGAGGAAGACGGCGGCGACCTGGCCCTTGTGCTCGTCCATCAGCCGTTCCAGCGCGGGCGCGTCGTTGAAGGGGAAGTTGAGCAGCGTGCCCTTCAGCGCGCCCGGCACGCCGCGCGAGAGCGGGTGGTTGATGCCCCAGACGTCCGGCCAGCCGCGGTAGCCGCAGTTGAGGATCAGCTCCTTGCCCGAATGCGCCCGGACGATGCGCGCGGCGGCGGCGGTGGCCTCTCCCCCGCCCTTCAGGAAGCGGACCATCTCGGCGCAGGGCACGGTCTCGACGACGAGGCGCGCGGCCTCGACCTCGGCCTCGAACATCAGGCCGGCCAGGGTTCCGCGTTCAAGCTGCGCGCGGACGGCCTCCTGCACGCGCGGGTAGGCGTGCCCGAGGACGATCGGCCCAAAGGCCATGACCAGATCGATGAACCGGTTGCCGTCCACGTCCTCGATCCGGCAGCCCTCCGCGCGCCTGGCGTAGATCGGGTAAGCGCCGTAGGCGAACTGCTTCGGCCGCTTGCTGTTCGTCTGGCTGCCGCCAGGGATCAGCTTCCGGGCCTCTTCGAAGATTTCCAGCGACCGGTCGAAACGCATCGTAGCCTCCATTTCCGCAACCCGTTTCAGCGCCGCAAGAGCGCCTGCTCGGCCTGCCGTTCCAGCCCCATGCCCAGGCAGTACTCGTGAAGCGCGACCTTGTTCGCCCCGTACTGGCTGGCGACATTGAAGAACTGTTCGGCCGGCAGGTCGTCCCACGCCAGCGGAAAGCGGTTGCCTTGCAGGCTCACGTTCAGCGCCTTCTCGTCGGCGGCGACGACCTGGACCTTGCTCAGCTTGCCCAGGACGTCCACGAAGACCGCCTCGCGCCGGCCCTTCGCGACTTCGGCCAGGATCGCCGTCTTCAGCTCCGCGTAGCGTTCTTTCGCGCGGGCCTGCTGCTCGGGCGTGGGGCCGGCGGGCTTGGGCTGCGCGGCCGGTTCGGCCGCAGGCTTGCTCGGCGGGGGCTGCGGCGCCGGCGCCGTGGCGCGCGGGCCGATGTAGGAGGTCGCCGCGACCACGTCGTCGAACCACATCGTATTGACGTGCGTGTCCTTGGCGTTGCGCGTGGACATGCCGAAGCCGAAGCGGTTGGCTTTCAGTTCCGGGACATCGCGCAGCCGGAGGTTCGGGAAGTCCGCGGCGAGCCGGCCGTCCACCCAGTAGGCGATGCGCCCGTCGAGCTTGCCCGGCGTGTTGGCCTGCACCATCAGTTCGTAGCAGGCCCAGCGGTCGCGCTCGGGGACAAGGTTGGGACGCGCGGCGAAATGCTTTCCGAACAGGTTCTTGGGCGAGTCGGCCTTCGGCTGCGGAGTAATCAGGCCGGTCGGGAAGAAGTGGTCGCCCCATTGCGAGCGCTGCGCGGGATGATAGCAGTAGATGTTCAGTTCGCCGGGCGGATCGGCTTTGCGGTCGTCGGAGCGCCAGGTCTCAAGCGCGATCGTGAATTCGTTGCGCCCGTCGGCGGGGATGCCGGGCTTGGCGTCGGGCACGCCGGGCGCGCGCGCGGCGATGCAGCAGTTGTTGTGGTTGTGATGAAGCATGTCCATGGTCTTCTCGAACTTTGCGTAATAGCGGACATGGAGCGTGTCGTAGCCGCGATCCCGGAAGTGCTTCTGCACGCCCAGGCTGGTTTCGCCGCCCGGCTTGGGCGGGACCATCTTCATCTCCAGGGATTTTTTCCCGCCGTGTACGTTCTCCGGCTGCGTAACGAACTCGATTCCGCCCCAACCGTTGTCGAAGTTGCCGCGGTCGTTCTCGAACCCGTCGGCGAAAACCACGGCCGGATCCTGCTCGATGCCCGCATCACCCACGAATTTCGCGGCCAGACCGGGGCCCTCGGGCAGCGGAGCTGGCGCGGGCTCGGCGTCCTGGCACGCGGCGAAGCGCGCGCCGCACAGGGCGCATGCCGCCAACAGGATCAAAACCATGCGCTTGGCGTTCATGCGCGCGCTCCCGCGGACGTTTCGGGTCTCATGCCAGTTTCCCGTGTCCAATCTGTTCGCGCCTGTTTCGCCCGCCGGCTCGCTTCATGTCCCGGCGTGGAAATGGCTTCATCGCGCAACCTTTTTTCACGCGTGGCACGTTTTGGCTGGAAGCGGATCCTGGTTGCGGATCATCGCCGCCGCCAGCCGCCTCAAAAGGGCCTGCTTCACTTTGGGGTCGCCGCGGTCCCAGAGATTCTCGAACTCGTCCGGATCGTTTTCGAGGTCGAAGAGCTCGCCGTGCTCGGGGTTGGCGTAGGCGGTGATCTTCCAGCGTTCGGTGACGAGCGTCCGCATGCGCAGGCCCAAGGCGTCCACGTCGTTCTCGACGTAGGCCTCGCCTTCATCCGATGCGTCGAGCCCGCCGAGCGCCTCCACGAGACTGCGCCCCTGCACGCCGGCGGGGCATTCGACGCCGGCCAGTTCCAAAATCGTGGGCATGAAGTCCACCAGGCCGACCGGGCGCCGCACGACGCCGCACGCGGGCAGGCGGCGCGGCGCGTTCCAGACGAACGGCACGCGCAGCGAACTCTCGTACTGGTACGGCCCCTTCAGGATCAGGCCATGATCGCCGAGCAACTCGCCGTGATCGGAGGCGAAGACGACGACCGTGTTCTCGCGCAGGCCGCGCCGCTCGAGCGCGTCCAGCATGCGGGCCACGCTGTCGTCGATGAGCGCGATCATGCCGTAGTAGGCCGCCGCCATCAGGCGCACGTTTTCCTCGCTGAGGTAGGGCTCGCTGCCCCACATGAAGCCGTCGGTGTCGCGATCCCGGTAGCGCCCTTCGTAGACGGCCTTGAAATGCGGCGGCATGGCGTCGAGTTCGCCCGCGCGCTTTCTGGGCGCGGGCATCTCCTCGGGCTTGAAGCGATCCCAGTAAGGCCCCGGCGGACAGAACGGATGGTGCGGATCGTTGAGCCCGCACCAGAGGAAAAACGGCTCCTCCGCGCGCATCAGGTACTCCACCGTGCGGTCGGTGACCCAGGTGGTCGGGTAGTGCTCGAGCGGGACGGAGGTCTGGTACGTATTCAGGCCGCGGGTTTCCTTGAGCGCCGTGTCGGGGGTCCTGAGCGCCCCGCGCGGGCCGCGCCGTTCCAGGACCTCCGGATGCCGCGCCTGAAGTTCCCGCGTGTGCAGCCCGGGCATCACGTCGCCGTGCCCGCAGCCCAGGGCAATCTCGTGAAAGCCGAGGTAAGGCCGCGTGAGGTCCTCGCCGCTGGCGATGACGTGCTGGTTCTCGGGCCAGTAGCCTTCGGGTTCGGCGCGCACCGGATGGTAGTGCACCTTTCCGAATGCGGCGGTGCGGTACCCGGCCCGGGACAGCAGGTCCGGAAGCAGCGCCTGGCCCGAGCGCGGCGCGCAGCCGTTGGTTCGCACGCCGCTGGCGTGAGGATAGCGTCCAGTCAGCAGCGAGGCGCGCGAAGGCATGCAGAGCGGGTTGTTGCAGTAGGCGCGCGCGCAAGTCACGCCGCCGGCGGCGAGCCGGTCGAGGTTCGGCGTGGCCCCAACCGCGCAGCCGTAGGCGCCCAGCGTGTCGGCGCGCTGCTGGTCGGTCAGGATGAAGAGGAAGTTCGGCCGCTCCACGTGATCTCGCCGTCCTCAGGCTTTCGCCGTTTGCGCCGCCGGCGCGGGCATGTCCAGACCGGTCCCGACGATCCACATCATGATGTCGCAGTAGCGCTCCACGCGCGCGCGGACGGTCCGCTCGTTTACCCGCTCCACGCCGGGCCGCGCGGCGATCTTATCCGCGATCTCGGGCGTGCGGGCCTTCACGACCACGTCCATCGGAAGCGCGGGCCGGTACGGTTTGAAGGCGCGCGCGCGCAGCTTCGTGAGCGCCTCGGCGATCTTCGTCGCTGTAAGCGCGTGGGCCTCTTCCGGCGGAAGCCCCGTGCAGAGGTCGTGGTTGACGGCTCGCTTCACCGCGGCGGTGACCACGCCCGGGAACTGCTCCTGGATCTCGCGGCAGCCGGCCTCGTCGGACTGGACCATGGCCAGCGGGATGCCGAAATGCGCCGCGAAGCACGATTCGATGCCCACTTCCCCCACACTCTGCCCGTTGATGCTGAATTCTTCCCAGTCCTTCCTTGACGTATGCGGAAGGAACGCGTTCGGAGTGCCCGATTTGGCGTGATGCCCGAGCAGGAACAGGCCGTCCACGCTCTCGTCGAGCCCCGGCATCCAGCGCCACTTGCCGTCCTGCACGCCGCGGCTGCGAATGTGGTAGGTGACGCGCGGATCCTGGTGCATGGCCTCGAGGCGCATGTTCCCGCCGCCGTGGTGCGTGTCGCAGACGATGATCTCGTCGGCGCCGGCGGCCAGGGCCGCCTTCACCGCCGCGTTGACGTCCGCGATCAGAAGCTGCTTGCCGGCTTCCGCGACGTCCGGCCGGACACCGGGCTCCCAGTACCAGACCTGCTCGCGCTCGAAGAGCCCGCTGCAGCCTTCCATGTCCCAGTGCATGAAGATTTTCACGCGCAATCCCTTTCCGGCGCCGCCGCGCGGCTCATTCCGCCGACCAGTCGAGCACGAGCGTCATCAGGCGTTCGTTGCGGTCGAGGAGCCGCGCGTAGGCGCGCACGGCTTCCCGCGCCGGCATCACGTCGCTGACGATCGATTTCATGTCGAGGCGGCCGTCCTCGAGGAGTTCCACGACGGTCCGCTCGTCGCTGGCGTTCGACCAGAGCACCCCGATATCGTCCTCGGGGCCGCGCAGGCTGGCGTGCGCGCCGACGATGGCGATGCCCTTCTTGTGAACGTCGTTGTAGAAATCCACCTGGTCGGTGATGCCGCGGGGGGAGCCAAGCAGGATCACCTGCCCCAGCTTCTTCGCGAGGCCCAGGGCGGTCTTGATCGGCGCGGGAAGGCCCGTTGCTTCGATCACCAGGTCGAAGGCCGCAGGGATACGCCCGTGGGGCGTGGCGGCGCGTGCCAAATCTTCGGGGCTCGCGAAAGCTTCGGTGAAGCCGCTCGCGCGCGCCAATTCGCAGCGCCAGGGCACAGGATCGAGCCCGACCACGGAGGTCGCGCCGGCGGCACGGGCGAGCTGACCGGCCAGGTTCCCGATGGGGCCGAGCCCGACCACCGCGACGCGCTGCCCGAGTTGCACGCGCGCCTTGCGCACGCCTTGGAGGGCGATCGAGGCGAGCCGGTACGGCGCGGCCATGGCGCTATCGAGGCGTTCACCGATCCGGCTGGCATGCCGGCGCGCCACGAGCGCGCGCGACTGGTGGTTCGCCGCGCAGATTAGGCGCTGGCCCGGCTCGAGGTCCGCGACGCCCGGCCCGACGGCCTCCACCACCGCGCAGGCGCTATAACCCGTGGCCATCGGAAACGTCCTGGGCGTATTCGGATCCCCGCGCAGGTTGGCCAGTTCCGTCCCGGGGCTGATGGCGCTGTGCAGGACGCGCACGAGGAGCTGCTTCTCGACCGGTTCGCCGACTTCCACCGGGCCGAAGTCCACCCGATTCAGCTCCGGAAAAAACACGCGCTTCGCCTGCATACCTGATTCCTCGCAGCCTAGGCTTTCGGCGGAACCGGAAAGAGCGGGGTCAGCTCTTCCGCGCGCGCCTCAAGCCGCCTGAGTTCCTCGCCGTCCGGAGCGCGGTAGCGCTCGGCGACGTCCACGGCCCGCCAAAATAGTTCCTCGTGCCCCGGAGGGACCGCGGCCGTCACGCCCTGCGCGAGCGTGTAGCGCAGCGCCAGCGCGGCAAGCTCCGGATCCGTCTCCGGCTGGTACCAGAGAAACGGATAGCGCGGGTCGCGGGTCCCGGACCATGCGCACCGCGCCATGGCCTTCAGCGCCAGCGCCGAGACGCCCTTGGCCTTGCAGGCCTCCAGAAGCCGGCGCCCGAAGACATCCGCGCACAGGCTGACCCAGTTCACTGGAAAGAGCGCCGAGTCGAACGGGTAGGCCTCGAGCAGCCGCAGCCCGGCGTCCTCGTCGTGCGCCGAGAAGCCGAGATGCCGCACGCGGCCCCGCTCTTTCGCGCGCACGAAGGTCTCCAGCGCGCCGCCCGGCGCGAGAATCCGGTCCACGTCCGCCTGCGAACCGACCGCGTGGAACTGATAGAGATCCAGGTGCTCGACCTGAAGCGTCTTGAGCGAGTTTTCCAGCTCGGCGCGCGCGCCGGCCGCGTCGCGCTTCGTGGTCTTGCAGGCAAGGAAGACCTCGCTGCGCGGCAGTTCCGCCAGCGCCGGCCCCAGCAGCGCCTCGGGCGTGCCGTAGGTCGGCGCCACGTCGAAGTAGTTCACGCCGCGGTCGAAGGCGCGCCGGACGACCGCGTTGGCCCGCTCCTGTGGAAGATCCTTGACGACGATGCCGCCAAAGACGATCGCGCTGACGGGAAGCTTCGACGGGCCGTAGGGTCTGCGCAGCATGTTTAGAATCTCCGGGAGCCGCCGCGGAGGCCGGAACGCCGGCCGCTCGCGAATCGGATGCCCGCGAATCCTCGCCGCCCCTCCTCCCGGCGCCAGCGCAAGAACCGGCGCGCGCGCGCGGCATCGGCTCAGCCCCTCCCGGCGGCGGCCGCGACCGCCCGCCCTGCGTCCGCCGCCCGCGCCTCGGCCTGCGCCTGAAGGTTGCGCGCCAGGAACGCGCTCATCGTCTCCAGGCCTTCGTCTTCCACGAGCCGGCCGATGGGCAGCGCCGGGTCGCGCGAGGTGAGCAGGCAGGCGCACTCGGCGTCGTGCCAGCCGAAATCGATGCGCTCGCCATACTTCTTCTTGATTTCGGGCCCCCGCGTCCAGGTGAAGCGCGACGGCAGGATGCGGTAATCGAGATCGACGCGGACCACCGCCGTATCCTGTTCCTTTGTGGCGCGGGCGAGTTCCCTGCCGAGCGGATTGACCACCAGCGCCGGGGCGCGCCAGGTGGAGCCGACCGTGTAGTAGGCATGCCGCCAGGCGTAACTGACGAGCGCCGAGACGCTGGGCGCCGCGGACGGGTAAAGCACCAGCTCCGCGCCTTGCTCGCCCAGCCTGGCCCAGCCGTCTTCGAAGCATGCGTCGAAGCAGACCTGAACGCCCACGCGCCCGATGTCCAGGTCGAACGCGGGAAAGTCGCGACCCGGCGTCATGCCGCCTTCCACGCTGCCATCGGGGAGCACCACGGGAAAGACCTTGCGGTACGTGCCCAGCAGGCGGCCCTGGCGGTCAAGCATGGCGACGGAGTTAAAGACCCGCGCGCCGTCGCGCAGCCGCACCGGGACGGCGAGGTTCGCACGCAGTTCGCGCGCCTTGGCGCCCATGGCCGAGAGAATCGGCCCATCGAGGTCCTCGGCGGTGTCGAACGGATCGCTGCCCGGCGGATGCGCGAAGTTTTCCGGCAGCACGGCCAGGTCCAGGCCCCAGCCTCGCGAAGCCGCATCCCGCGCGATCCGGTCGAGCGCCATCAAGCCGTTGCCCAGCAGACGCTCACGCGGCACGTCGCGATTCGACAACACGCAGGCGCCGATGACGGCGGGCCGAGGTCCTGGGCTGCGAGGTTTCATGCACGGCGCTCCCGAGTGTCCTTCCTTCCGGCCTTCCGGCGCTCACCAGCGGAAGAAGCGATAGGGGTGGTCCCACGCTTCGGGCGTATCGAGGTAGTAGCTGCCCAGCCAGCGCGTCTCGCTGGACTTGGCCGGGTTGGAAAAATGCACGGACAGCGGCGTCGTCCCCTGCGCGCCCAGATTGCCCAGCACGCGGGTCAGGAGGCAGCTCGCGCGGCGGAAGGTGCGCTTGGTGTTGAATTGATCCTGCTTGTAACTCCACGGTGCGAGTTGCACGAGCGCTGCGCGGCCCGCGGCGGCCGCCGCCAGGACGCCGTCGCCCAGCGCCTCGGCGCCGCCTGTCACCAGCGGGATCTGGCGCGGCTCCCGGCTGTGCACGTCGGCCGGACTGCATCCGGCGAAGGGCGATGCCGCCCCGGGCGCCTCGAAGAACGCGGCGATGTGTTCGGCGCTCTTGGTTTCAACCGGAGCGGACAGGACGGCGCGCAGTTCATCCTGGTCCAGCGCCACGGCGACCACGCCGGCGCCGGCCTTCAGGCCCGCCGCGATCGCGTCCTTGTGCGGGGCCGCCTGCTTCCCGCCTCCCGGCCCGAGGACCAGGATCTGCCCGGCTTGCAGCGCACCGCCCCGGTACGGCTCCACACCGAAGCCCGAGGCACCCAGGTGCTTGAGCCCTTCCGGCGCGCCGGCATATAGCACCTGCTGAGTCTGGCCGCTCGGCCGCCAACTCGCGGCGTGCGCCAGCAGATTGCCGGCAAGCCGCTGCGCGGCCGGGTCCGCCTCGGTGCGGCCGGTCACGTCCATCTGGCAAAACCAGACGGCCCCTCGGCCTTCGCGGTACTCCAGCAGCGGGCTGTACTGGAGGCTGAAGCCTCCGTCGGTGAGCGGGAGGAAATCGCCGCGCGCGGGCTTTTCGATCAGCGCGCTGGCAACGGTGCCGCGGTTCCCCGCACGGTTGACCCGCGAGACCTGGATCCCGCACCACGTATAGTTAAAACCGTAATTCTCTTCGCGACTCCGAGAACCTTCGGGGAGCCGCGGCGGCAGAATCGTGCCCGACCCGCGCCAGTCGCGGAGGTCTTCGACCTGGAGCCCCGAGAGGATCGGGTGGTCCGGAACGCGCGGGAAAACCTGGCGCAATCCGTAGGTCGCGACGCGGAAGCCCAGGCGCTGCTCCAGGACCTCCGGCGTCTGCTCGAAGACGACGACCTTGAGGCCGTCGCGCACTCGCGCCAGCGACGGCGCCGCGCCGTCCAGCTTCAAGGCCTCCTTGCCCACGATCAGCATCTCGTAGGCTCCCAAGTCGGCCTTGGCGTCCACCGTCTCGGCCTTGACGCCCAAGTCGGCCAGGAGCTTCGCGGTCTCGCCCTTGGGATCGAAGAGCGCGATCTTGGCGCCAACCTTGGGTTCGGGCGCGCGGGCGAGCACCCGGATCGTGAATGCGTCCTCCTGTGTCTCGCCCGTGGTGAAGGCGAACTTGGCGGACAAGGTGTATGCACCGGGCTTGAGATCCGCCGGGAGCGCGAAACTCAGCGGTACGCGGACTTGGTTCCCGGTCGGCACCTCGACCTTCTTGCCGCCCGTTGCGGCCTGCGGGAGGGCGAAGGTCCACGAGCAATCGCAGGAGACGGTCTGGCGCGAGTTGTTAATGACGACCAGTTGCTTCTCGAAGCTCTCGCCGGGCAGGAACAGGTGGTCTTTGCTCGTGACGCTCGAGGACTTGCCGGCGACGTAGGCCAGGAGCGGGCGGTTGTTGCGTTCGAGGGCCTGGGCGCCGGCCGTGGGCCGCCAGTCGGAGCGCTCGTAGGCCAGATCCATCCGCTCGTAGAGGCCGTCCAGGTAATCCGGGCTGTAACCGGGGCGCTGGAGGTTCTCCCAATCCGTCTTCAGTTCCTTGCGTCCGGCCTGCAAGCCGGTTCGTTTCGCGAAGAGCAGGTGGTTCTCCCAAGGCGAGTTGGCCGACATCCCCCAGGTCCGGAAGGCGCGCCAATTGTCCTTGAAATAGATCCCGTAGACCTCATCCCGCTCCGGGCAGTCGTTCGAGCCGACCACATGCGGATAATCCCAGCGGTGCCAGCCCTTGCCGGTCTTGAACTTCTCGGCCTCCCAGCGCAGGTTCGTCTTCTCCTTGTCGCTGATCCGGTAGGCGCGGTCGCCGAAATACTGCGCGTTCCATTCGGCCATGCAGAACTCCCAGGGCACGACGGCGCTGCCGAAGGTGCGCTTTCCATTGGGCGGACCTTCGGCCGGGAACCAGCCGCGATACATCGTCCAGTCCCAGGCGAATGGCACGCCGTATTCACAGGTGAAGATCGGCTTGACGCCCTTCTGCGACCAGGTCTCGAACCAGTCCGACATCTCCTGGACCGGCACAAAGTTCGTGTAGAAATTCTCCGAATGGACGGCGCCGAAGCTGGCGGAGGAATGGTGGTAGACGATGCGGCTGGGGTCCAATTTGCGGATGATCGCCTCCGCCTTCGCGCCGATGGTCCGGTATTTGGCGGAGTAGCTGCTCTTGATCCGATCGGCGTAGTCCAGGCCCATCATTTCGGGATCCATGCCGTAGGAATCCGACGTGGCGTTGTGGGTGGTGACGTAAAAGACGACCGACGGATGGTTCCCCGCGACGCGGACGTAATGCTCCGCGTGCCCGAAGTATCCATTCGCGGTTTCCGAGTCCGGCTGGTCCCAGACGTAATGCCCGGCGTGCGGCTGAGAGAGCCCGATCAGCATGCCCACGTCGTCGGCCGCGCGCAGGATCTCCTCGAAGGCCAGGTGCGTGCCGGGCTCGCAACTGTAGTTGTGCGTGTAGACGTAATTGATCCCGAAGCTCATCAGGCGGAGCATGCTCTCCTTGGCCGCATCGTAGGTCGACCAGGCCGCGCCCATCTCGGGGTTGTCGAGAGGCACCGACGAGAGGTAAATGCGCGTGCCGTTCAGGTAGAAGTCGCGGCCGTCGATCCAGAGCTCGCGGTATCCGAAGCGCTGCAAGGGCCAGGCGTCCAGGACCTTCCCCGCCGCGTCCTGAAGGGTCAGTTCCATCTCGTATTGGTGCCCGGGCGTATGGACGTCCCAGAGCTTCTCGGGCTTCCACGGCTGAACGAAGCTGAAGCGGCCGTCCTTGGCGTCGGCGCCCTTGAACGCCTCGCTCGACAGAGTCTTCACTTCCTTGCCGCTCTCGGCGATCTTCGCCACGAGTTTGTAGCCGGCCGCGGCGTCGAGGTCGGACAGATGCGTCTCGATTTTCAACGCGCCGTTGCGGTATGACGGCTCCAGTCGCACCAGGTCCACGCGAGCTTTCGCGGGCGTTCCTTCCAGAAAGACATCCCCGCACAAGCCTCGCCGCCCGACTTTCGCCGTGGCCTTCTTGGGCGCGCTCGAATCGCCGAAGTTCTCGATCGTCGCCTTAAGCGGCAGGGAGAAGACCTGTATCGCCAGCGCGTGCTTCTTACCGGGCTGGACGAACGACGTCAGATCCAGCGTCCCGCTCGGAAACTTGATCGAACCGGCTTTGGTCCCGTCGACGAAGACCAGCGCCAGCGAGTTGACGTGTTCCAGCGCCAGCGCGATCCGCCGGCCGGTCCAGCCTTGCGGGACGGTTAATTCGCGCCGGTACCAAGCGCTGGCCACCTCCCGCAGGTTCACGCCCTTCCACTTCGGATGTTCATGTACGGTTTGGCAGTCCTTCTGGATGTAGCTGGTCATGCCCGGCCAGATCCCCGGCACCTTGAACCAGCCCCAGGATCCCACCGGCGGCTGGCCCTGGCTCGTCTCCTGGTCGGGCTGCCACTGCCAAAGCCCGTTGAGGCAGACGCGCTCCCGCGTCGGCGTCGTCTCGCGCCAGGCCTTGTCCAGGTCCCAGACGGCCTTCACCCCTTCGGGCAGCGGCGCCGAATCTTCTTCGCCGCGCGCGTTCAGGCTCATCAGGACCAGCGGCAGCAGCGCCACGACCGCCAGCAAGGTGCGCTCAAGCGTCATCACGTGTACCTCCAGGTGTCCGAACAATCCGAGCCTTGCGATCTGCTGCACATGTTCGTCCCGCGCGCCGTCCCATTTGATCCGCCGATCCCCGGGATATTCTCGCGCGACCGGACCCGGCTCAACCTCCCGGCTTGCGCGCGACTCTTCCGGCCCTGCTTACGAGTGCTGGGTTTCGGCTCCATCGGGACGATGCGCGGAAGCCGCGACTTGTCCGACTTCGCTCGCCAGCCCTTGGACGCGAGCGCGAAGCCCTATGCTCCAGTCCGTTGTCGCTCGCTACCTCATACACCTGCTTGGCCTTACAAGTTTTCCGATTCGACCTGCACTATTATATGGGCCAAGCGTGTACTCGGAGTTGCGCGGACTGGGCGAACGCTTCGCGCGTGGTACGCTTGACCTTCAAAAAGTTGCGCAGGTGCAATCCGACCTTCAAGATGCGGTGACGATGCCATGCCAGAAATGCTTCAAGCACAGCAAGGTTGGGAAGTCCGCCAGCTCATCGAGGTCCTGACGCGGGATCTGATCCCGTTCGCGGAGACCCTTTCCCGAGAAAAACTCATCCTGCCCAACGAGTGCGGCAAGGCGGCGTTGGGCCCCTACCCTCCAGACCGCGCGGCCGACGAGGCGTCCGGCAAGGAGCTTCCCGAGTCCATCGTCGCGTACCAGGGCCACCGGCATATCGAGTGGGTCTTCGGCTTCGTGGGCGAGGCCGAGTTGGCCGTGGAGGACCGGCGTTACCTGCTCGCGCGCGGCGACCTCGCGATCCTGCCGTCCTTCGTGCCGCACCTCGAACGCATCCACGAGACGCACACGCCTTACCAGGCGATCTGGTTCTGCCTGTACAACCAGTTGATCCGCATTCACGCCTCGTCGTACCGGCAGGCCGACCGTTTCGAGAAAATCTCGGGGGCGACGATTCTCAACTGCGCCGACATCTGCAAGCTGTTCCAGGAAGGCACGGAAGAGGCGCACGGCCGTCCGCTGGCGTGGCTTTCGCTGATCCGCGCGCGGGCGACGGAGGCCCTGGTCCGCATCGCGCGGCATATCGACCAGCACGGCCTGCACGCCGCCAACCAGAGCCTCTTCAGCATGATCGAACTGGCCAAGACGCACATCGAAACGCACTACGCGGAGGACTTGAGCCTCAAGAAAATCTCGCAGCTCGTCTACCTGAGCCCCAACTACTTCAGTTCGCTCTTTTCCCAGGCTATGGGGAAGACGGTCATCGAGTACATCCAGGAAGTGCGGCTCAACGCGGCCTGCCGGCTGTTGCGCGAATCGAGCATCCCCGTGAAAGAGGTCGGGGGCTGGTGGGCTTCCACTCCTCGACGCACTTCAGCCGCAGTTTCAAGCGCCACGCCGGGGCCTCGCCAAGCGACTACCGGAAGCGCCAGCGCGGCCGGTAGCCCGTGGACCGGAACCGGCTACTCGCTGGCGACACGGACCATCGGGCGCTTGCCGATGGGAGGCGGAGGATTCTGGACCGGCTGCTGCCGCGGCGGCTGGGACTGCGGCGGCACGCCCGGACGGCCGGCCAACTGCTCGCGCAGGCGCTGGATCTCCTGCTGTAGCTGCGTGACCGTCGCGTTCAGGGATTGATTCTGCTTCCGGAGCGCCGCGGTCTCGGCTTGCGCCGCGTTCAAGTCCCGGCCCAGGCGCTGGAGGCGCGCGCGGAGCTGCGCATCGCTCTCGTGGTGGTCTTCGATGTGCCGGTAGGCGTCGTTCAGCGCCGCGCCGGCCTGGGCGGCCTGCCAGGCCGCCGTATCGCGTTCGGCTTGCGTCTGTTGCAGGGCGCCGTTCAACTGCTCGTTGGCCTGCCGCGCGCGATCGGCGGCTGCGCCGGTCTGGAGCAGATTTTTTTCCAGTTCCACGGCCTTGGTCTGCGTGCGCTTCAGTTCCAGCTCGGTCTCCAGGGCCGTGCGTTGCGCCTGCGCGGCCTGCCCGCGTAGCGCCTCCTGTGCCGCCGCGGCCTGCGCCTGCTCCACGGCCCACTGCGCGCGGGCCTTCTCGCTCGACTGCTCGGCCCGGGAGAGATCGGACGCCAGCACCTGCCGCTCGAGCCGCACTTCCTGGAGCGAGACGTCGAGGCCGTTCACGCGCTTGAGCAGTTCGGTCTTCTCCACGAGCAGGTCGTCATTGAGCGCGCGCAGCCGCTGGGTCTCCTGCTGCGCGTAGTCGCGCAGGGCCTGGAAGTCGGCGCTCAGCCGCTCCACCGCGCGCGCGGTATCCAATTCTTTGCGGGTCGCTTCTTCGAGCCGTTCGTCCTGCCTTGTGACCTGCACCGACAGGTTCGCGGCCCGGTCCTCCGCCGACCGGCGCGCCTCCCGTTCGTTCAGCAGCCCCTGCAGGAGCCAGGCGCCCAGGCCCAGTACCGCGACCGCCGCCACGCTCGAGACCAACCAGCGCCGTTGCATGCCGTGCTCCTCCCTCGCCCCATCTACTAATACGTAAACGTAACATATGCCCCGCCTATTCGTCATGCTTCCGCTGGGATTTTTGCGCCAAGTCGATACCTGAACAGATTTTCACACATAACTATAGCATCAACAATGTGTTACGAAATCGCCTTGCCTGTCAGATACCCTGTGCGTGCCGCCAGAATCATGTGCAGCCAAAGCGCCCTGTACCCCACTTCGGTTCAAGCCTGATTTGCATCGGGGCTACGCGGCGCCTCAAGCCCGTCCTTGCGCATATGCCGATCCCGCGCGCGCGTGAGAAAGGCGTGATAGGTTTCCGCTCGGAAATCGGGAAAGGTGAAGGGATGCGGCTCCCAGCGCCCGGCACGGTAGGCCAGCGTGATCTCGGCGAAGATTCCCTGACGCAGGTAGATGCGGTGCGCAAAGTCCTTGGTCGAGGCCAACACGAGTTTCGCGGCGCTGAGGTAGCCCGGATCGAGGTTTACCGGGCGGCGGCGCTCGGGACGGCCGGCGGCGCGATCGCGCGCGGCGAGCGCCTCGGCCAGGCGCGCCTCCAGCTCGTTCGTCTCGCGCTTCCACTCGGGCAGTTCGGCAGGGTCGGCGAGGCGCTGGAAGGTCAGGAAGGTTCGCCGCAGCCCCGCGCCCATCTCGTCGCGGTAATACTCGGTGGCCGTGAACGGATACGGCTCGCTTTCCAGTTCGAGCGGCCCGAAGCATTCGAGAAGTGCTTCGCGCGCCGGCGGCAGATCCTCGTCGTGGCCGTGCAGGATCGCGCAGAAAGGCGTTACGCGGCGAACGGGTACGATGGCGCCCATGACCACACGGCTCCAAGCGGTCCTAGCCTGATACCCGATCCGGTACGCGCGGGGCAAGGCGAGATCGCGACGCCGTCCACGCATCCTTGCCATGCAAGAGCCGGAACGCGGGCTAGAATGGGTGGACGCCTTGGAGCATCTCTCGCATGAGCACCTCGCTGCGCGCCTTTTTCTTCGACATGGACGGCCTGCTGATCGACACCGAGGACCTGCACATGCGGGCCTTCGCCGAGACCGCCGCGGCGCTGGGCTACGCTCGGGAGCCCCGCGAATACGCCTGCTGGATCGGGCACAGCTCGTGGAAGGTCTCCGCGTGGCTGGCCGAACAGGTGAAGGTCCGGACCACGCCCGACGAGATCATGCGCATCGAACAGGAGAACTTTTTGCGCATTCTGCGCGAGGAGCGCCCCGCGCCGCTGGCCGGCTCGCGCGAGATGTTCGACGCCTGCGACGCCTTGGGCCTGCCCCGCGCGCTGGTCAGCAGCACCGTCTACCCGCAGGTGGTGAAGACGATGGAAGTCGTGCTGGGGCACTTCGGGCGCGAGCCCGACCTGGAGCGGCACTTCGGCGCGGTCGTCACCGGGGATCGCGTGACGAACCTGAAGCCGGATCCCGAGCCGTATCTCAAGGCCGCCGCGGGGCTGGGCGTGCCGCCGGAGCGCTGCATCGTCTTCGAGGATTCCCCCGCCGGCGTCAAAAGCGCCCGCGCCGCCGGCTGCCGCGTGGTGGCGATTCCCAACGAGTACCTGGAGCCCGGCGAGGTCGTGCGCGAGGCCCACGCCCATTTCAAGACGTTGAAGGATGCGTTCGAGGCCGGCATCTGGGAGCGCTGGTAGCGCTTACTCGTACGCGCGCAGCTTGGCCAGCACGAACCCGGCGATGGGCGGGTCGAGCATCTCGCTGGCGCGGCGGAAGGCCTCGATCACCAGATCTTTCTTGAACGGCCCGCCGGCGACCAGGATCGGCGCGGACTTGTGCCCGATCTCGTTGACGTCGCCCTCGTCGACGTCGCGGTGCGTGTAGCCCAGGCCCTCGAAATACTGAATCGCGCGCTCCGGCCCGCCGACGCGGTAGCACAACTGGAACCCCGCAAGCCAGCCCTGCTCGTCGTGCCAGACGATCAGGTCGAAGGTGGCGTCGGAGAACCAGCGCCGCCGGGGTTCGCCCTTGAGCTGCCGTACGTCACGGTCTTCGCGCAGCACCTGCATCCTCCGCCCCGAGCCTGGACTTGCCCCACTCCGCCGTTCGTCCATCATACCGCGAGAGCAACCCGGCGCGGCGGAAAACGGGGCGCCGCCGTTCGCGTCATGAGAGGCCTGCGCATGTCCATGATCCGAAGAGCGAGCTTCGCGCTGCTCCCCGCTTTCCTGCTGGGGTTGGCCCTGTCCTGCGCGCAGGCCGAAGAAGCCTCGCCGGCGCAGGAAAGCTTGCCCGCGGAATCCCTCCCGGAATCGGCGCGGCCCTCCACCTTCACCGCCAACTTCCTGACGCTGCTGGCCGACGCCGCTTCCGGCGCCGGCGCGCTGACCGCGGACCTGTTCTGGTCGATCCTGGGCTGGTCCCTGGCGCTGGCGCTGCTGCTGGGTCTGGTCGCATTCCTCCTCTGGCGGACCCTCCGCCGCCGGGGCGCGTTGGACGTGCGCGAACGCCGCTCGGGGCTCGTCCACGGGCTCTGGCTGGCCCTCTTCCTTACGCTTGCGCTGCTGGGCGGGGCCTACGGCGGCGCGTGGTTCGGCGGCGGGCGCTGCCTGAAGATCTACATCCACGAGCACCTGATCCTCGACCAGGCCGTCGCGCGGCTGTATTGCGCGGTGGTCCTCGACAAGGCCGGCTACCGGGCCACCGGCGCGGAGAGCGCGGAGGAGTTCGACCGCGTGCTGGCCGCGTCGAAAGGCCTGGACGACCTCGCGGAAGACGACTTCGACGCGGGATTGGGGAAGCTTTCCGGGGTGGAAGAGCACGGCCTGATCGCCAACTGGTGCCTGCGCGGGTTCACCTGGCTCGTCGGCGACGCGCTGGGCGAGTGGCTCCTCGGCGCCGATCCTCGAACGGTCTTCCTGTTCTTCATCCGCACGCCCAGCGTCGACGCGTATCTGGAAGCGAACCCCGGCGCCAACCCGTGGGTGCTGGCCATCGCCAAGCATATGAAGACGCTGCGCAAGCACGCCTCGAAAACCGTGGACGCCTGGGTCTACCCGAACCTGGCGCTGGGGCTGCTCGCCGGCCTGGGCCTGCCGCTGGCGGTGCTGGGGTTGTTCCGGCTCGTGTTGCGGCTTTTCCCAAAACCCCAGCCCGCGGCCGCGCCCGCCGCGCCGAAAGAACCCGATCCGCCGCAGCCGTGAGGGCGTCCGGCGGACGCCGCCGCGGGATCGGTTCAGAGTTGCCGCATGATCTCGCGCATATGCGCGGCCTTGTTCAGGACGTAGAAGTGAATCCCCGGCGCGCCGCCGGCCACCAGTTCACGGGCCTGCGCCGCGCACCACGCGATGCCGATCTCGGTGCAGCGCGCATCGTCGTCCCCTGCGGCCTGGAGGTCCTTCAGGAGCGGCGCGGGGATCTTCGAGCCGCACATCGACGTGATGCGCTGGATCTGCTTGCCGGACTGGATCGGCATCAACCCCGGCACGATGGGTTGCGCGATGCCCGCTCCGCGCGCGGCCTCCACGAAGCGGAAGTAGTCGGCGTTGTCGTAAAAGAGCTGCGTGATGACCGCTTCGGCGCCGGTCTCGACCTTGCGCTTGAGGTTGCGAAGGTCGGCGGCCGCGTCCGGCGCTTCGAGGTGCTTCTCGGGGTAGCCGGCGACGGCGATACCGAAGCGCGGGTTCCCGGTCCGCTCGCACCAGCCGCGAATGTGCGCGACGAGTTCGTTGGCGTGCGCGAGGCCATCGGGCGGAGGCGTGAAGGATTCCTCGCCCTTGGGCGGGTCCCCGCGCAACGCGACGATGTTATGGATCTCGTTGCGCTGGAGGTTCTCGAGGATCGCGTCGAGCTGCGCGCGGGACGACCCCACGCAGGTCAGGTGGCTGGCCGTTTCGAGCTTGAACTGGCGCTTGATGAGCGCGGCGATTTCCAGCGTGCGCTCCTGCGTCGTGCCCATCGCGCCGTAGGTGACGGTCATGTACGCCGGCTTCAGCTCGATCAGCTCGGGCAGGATCTCCTTCAGGTTCGCGTAGGCCTTGTCGGTCTTGGGCGGAAAGACCTCGAAGGAGTAGACGGGCTTGCGGCCCACGTTGGCGAAGTAGTCGGCGAAGCGCATGGGGGTCCGATTCCTGAAATCCAATTCCTATAGGCAGTATCGCTTGCCTGATTCCGAAAGGTAATGACGGAACCGTTGATTGCCGACAAGGGCGAGTTGCGGAATGGCTATTTCTTCGCCAGGCGCGCCTCGGCGGCATCCAGGCTGCGCAAGAGCGCGCGGGCCTTGTTCCGCGTCTCTTCGAACTCGCGCTCGGGCACGCTGTCGGCGACGATCCCCGCGCCGGCCTGGACATGCGCGTCCCAGCGCCCGTCCGGACGCCGGCGCATCACGAAGGTCCGGATCGCGATGCAGGTGTTGAGGTTGCCCAGCAGATCGATCACGCCCACCGCGCCGGCGTACGGCCCGCGGCTGTCGGGCTCCAGTTCGTCGATGATCTCCATCGCCCGGATCTTCGGCGCGCCGCTCACCGTGCCCGCCGGATGGCAGGCGCGCAGCACGTCGAAGGCCCCCCGCCCTTCGGTCATGCGTCCCTCGACGTTGCTGACGATGTGCATGACGTGGCTGTAGTTCTCGATCGCCATCTCCTCGGTGACGTGGACCGAGCCGAAGTTCGAGACGCGCCCCACGTCGTTGCGGCCGAGGTCCAGGAGCATGACGTGCTCGGCGCGCTCCTTCTCGTCGGCGAGCAGCTCGCGGGCGAGCGCGGCGTCTTCCTCGGGCGACTTCCCGCGCGGGCGCGTCCCGGCGATGGGACGGACCGTGATCAGCCCGTCCTCCACGCGCACCATCACCTCCGGCGAGGAGCCCACCAGGTGGACCTCCGGCGCGCGCAGGTAAAACATGTACGGCGAGGGGTTCACGGCGCGCAGCGAGCGGTAGACCTCGAAAGGCGGGGCGCTCGTCGGGCGCGTGAAGCGCTGCGAGAGCACCGCCTGGATGATGTCCCCCGCGGCGATGAACTCCTTGGCGGCCTCGACGGCCTTCAGAAACGCCGCGCGTTCGAGGTTGCTCTGGACCTCCTCGGCCGGCGCGGCGGCGGGGAGGATCTCGCTGAGCGGCCCGGCGCGCGGCGTGGCCAGCTTCGCGACGACCTCGTCGAGCGTCTTGCAGGCGCGCGCGTGCGCCGCTTCCGGTCCCCCCTCGCGCGGATCGGCGTGGTGGACCACGAAGACCACGTTCTTGACATGATCGAACGCCAGCAGCGTCCGGTAAACGGGCACCAGCACGTCGGGAACGCCGGGAAAGCCGAGCTTCGCCGGGGGGCGCCTGGCCAGGCGCGGTTCGAAGAGGCGCGCGATGTCGTAGCCCAGATAGCCCACCGCGCCGCCCGCGAACGGCGGCACGCCCCAGGCCGGATCCGGGGGCAACGCGCGGTTCGCGGCGACGTAACGCTCGATCTCGGCCACCGGATCGCCGGGCCTCGGCGGCTCGGGCGCGGCGCCGGCCCGCGTCATGCTCACGCGCGGCTCCGGCAGCACCTGCCCGCGAAAGACGGCCTCGGGCTCCGCGCCGACGAAGCTGTAGCGCCCGATCCGCTCGCCGCGTTCGACCGACTCCAGCAGGAAGCCGTATTCCGAACCGCCCAGCCGCGCGAAGGCCTCCACCGGCGTCAACGTGTCGGCCAGGAAGCGGCGGTGCACCGCGATCAGCCGGTCGGGGTGCCGCGCATGCAGCGCGCTGAACGTCCGCAGGTCGGGTACGACGCTCATCGGATTCCGCCTCTCGAAGTGGACCAACCTATAGGCTGGCCCAAGCGGCGCAAGCGCCGGGTTCCGCCGCGGGGTTTCTGGAATACCGCGAGGCCGATCCATGATAGGATGGTCTCGCTCAAATGCCGCAAGGAGCAGGTTCATGGGCGTGTCCGCCGCCACGACGCAGGGCATCCGCGTGGAAGTCGAGAGCCGCTACCTGCCGTCGGAGTCCGACCCGGCGAATGAGCGCTATTTTTTTCACCTATACGGTTCGTCTGCATAACGAGGGAGCGGTTCCCGCGCAGTTGATCTCGCGGCACTGGATCATCACCGACGAGCTGGGCGCGGTCGAAGAAGTCCGCGGCCCCGGCGTCGTGGGCAAACAGCCGCACCTGCGGCCGGGCGAGAGCTTCGAGTACGCCAGCTACTGCCCACTGCGCACGCCGCTGGGGCACATGCGCGGGAGTTACTTCATGCGCCGCGACGACGGCGTCGAATTCGAGGCCCGCATCGAGAGCTTCAGCCTCGAAATGCCGCACCTGATGAGCTGAGTCAAAACGCTTGTATTTGCCAAAGCGAGACGTAGAAACGTACCTTCGTCGCACGCGATTCCCCAGCGGATGCTCTTTCATGGCTCGACCGTCCACCCGCCGATACCTCAAGGGCGAACTGACGCGCGAGCAGATCCTCCACGCGGCCAAGAAGCTCTTCACTCAGAACGGGTACCACAACACCAGCATCTACGATCTCTTCCAGAAGGCCGGGATCACCAAGGGGGCGTTCTATCACCACTGGCGGACCAAAGAGGACCTGGCGCTCACGATCCTTGAAGAGGTCAAGCAGGCGTATATGGAGCACATCTATCCCGTGCTGGAGCAGGAAGGGCGCGCGCGGGAGAAGATCGAACGGACTTTGAAGACCATCGAGGAACTCAACGCCAAGCCCGATTGGTGCTACTGCAAGCTTCTGGCGACCTGGAGCAGCGAACTGTCCCCCGAAGAGGACGAATTGGGCCGCGCGATTCATGAGCTGCGGACACGCTGGCTGAGCTTCTGGGAGCACTTGGTCCATCGCGCCCAGGAAGAAGGCGACATGCGCAAGGACATCCCGCCGCAGGACCTGAGCCTGACGGTGGTGAGCGCTATTTTCGGCGTCTGCTTACAGGGTAAGTCAAGCGACCAGCTACCTATGCACCACGCGATGGAAACTCTTCGAAAACTGCTACTTACCTGACTCACCCGCCATTTTTTTGTCTTCACGAACAAAACCAACCGGTTGGTCGTTAATGATGTTGACATTGGACCCACTATGTGGTGTATTTAGGGAGTCAATACCGGTCATTAACCTGATTGCAGGCCTAAAGCTGCTGTTCGCAGGGAATTGACAGTTAGGATTTTGTCTGGAATAAGTTGGGGAAGTACACACGTAGAAAGATCGGAAATAGCTTGAAGAAACTGACTGGTCTGGATGTCAAATAAGTGAGCATGAAAGACGAGAGCACGACGAAAGCTGGCGCAAAAGTTGCTTAAGGTACAGAAGTGACAGGAAGCGTACGAAAAGCTGGATCGGAGAACGAAGTCACTCCCGGATGGCGCTCTGAGGGACGGTGTCCCTGGAAACCCCTCCTCCACGTCCGTCCTGATGGGCGTCCATCCGGGAGACCTAGAAAACCTGAGCGTAAAGGAGGTTCAAGACAGCGACACGCGGGCGGGGCAGAGACCAAGGCCGACCTACCGGTTGTAATCTCTGTAGTTCACAATACCCCGCGATAGCAGTACTTCCTAGACCCGCAGCATCAGCGACTTTGGTCTAACCCCGCCCCGTGTCGCATTGGACCTCTCAGTAAAGCCCGACCGGAAACGGTCGGGCTTTTTTTTATGCCCCGATTTCCTAAAAGCCTCTACGCCAAGCCCTGTTAAAATGTGCCCGGGGTGCAGCCCTTCCTTCCCTGGGGCCGTCAACGGAGGATCGCTCGAATGACTTGGATGACCCTTCTCGCTCTGGAGCCGCTCTGGATCGGCCTGGGCGTCGTGGGACTCTTCTTCCTGATCCTGATCTTCTGGTTCGTCGGCGGCTACAACGGCCTCGTGCGCATGCGCAACGAGACGCGGAACCAGTGGAGCCAGATCGACGTGCAGCTCAAGCGCCGCCACGACCTGATCCCCAACCTGGTCAGTGTGGTAAAGGACTACATGGCGTTCGAGCAGGAAACGCTCGAAAATGTCACCAAGGCCCGCAACGTGGCCATGGGCGCGGCCAGCCAGGGCCCCGGCGCCCAGGCCGCCGCCGAAAACGGGCTCAGCCGCGCCCTGGCGGGGCTCTACGTGGTCATGGAGAACTACCCCGAGCTGAAGGCGAACAAGAACGTCTCGGAACTCCAGGAAGAACTGACCAGCACCGAGAACCGGATCGCGTACAGCCGGCAGGCCTATAACGACTCGGTGATGCGTTATGACACGGCCCGCGAGCAGATCCCCACGAACATCGTCGCGGGCATGTGCGGCTTCCGGCAGGAATTTCCCATGTGGAAGACCGAGGAAGCCGAGAAGGCGGCGCCGAAGGTGAGCCTGAGGTAACGAACGGCGGGGGGTCGGGCACCGGACTCCGGAAGGAGGCCACTGGCCTTGGCCAGTGCAAACGCAAGGAAACACGATCCGAACCGATGATGGATACGTCCTAAGATGACCCTTACGCAATTGGAAAAACTGTTATCCCCACTCTACATGTCCTTATCGGCAGTACTGGTATGGGTCGCCTGGAATGGATATAAAACTGGCGTGATAGCGGTAAAATCCAAGAGGATTTTTCGCAAACGTCAACCTTTCACATTCTGGTTCTTCGTAACTTTCTACGCCACATCCGGAATGTTTGTCATCATTCTTGGATTGGGTCTGATGACCGGACTCATCGTAGACCACTCAAAACGCTAATGCATTAAGCAGAATTAGAAACCTCGCCGCACACTGCCTGATGCGGTGCTCCAAATCAAGATGGGCTGTGCGCTGTTCGCGCTATTCAGTTGAGTTATCCGGCGGGGCCGCGCAGAGCAATTCATCGAGGCTGGTCCGGCCGTCGAGCACCTTCTCGCGGGCGTCCTCGAAGCACGGCTCCCAGCCGCCGGCTCGGGCGGCTTGCGCCAAGTCGCTCGTCGAGGCGGCCGCGCGAAGGCGTTCTCGCAGCGCCGGCGTGACCTCCAGGACCTCCTGAATACTCAACCGCCCGCGATAGCCCAGCCCCATGCAGGCCGGACAGGGTGACGGGGTATCGGGCGCCGCGACCCGCGCGCGGCGGACGGGCTGGTCGGTGCGGAGCAGTTTCATCTCCTCGCGCGAAAGCGCATGCGGCTCGGCGCAGACCGGGCAGAGCCGGCGCACGCGTCGCTGCGCGCAGACGCCCACGAGCGCCTCGGCGAGCAGGTACGGCGGCGCGCCCATGTCGAGCAGCCGCGCCAAGGCCGCCGGGGCCTCGCGCACGGGCAGCGCCGCGAGGACCAGACAACCATGCAAGGCGGCTTTCAGCGCAAGGTCCAGAATCGCCAGATCGTGGATTTCGCTCAGCAGCAGCACGTCCGGGCGCTGGCTCAGGGCCGCGTGGAGCGCCGCGTCCATAGGCAACTCGGGGCGCGCCTCCATCTGAATCACGCCGTCCACGGAACAGAAGACCGCATGCTCGATCGAGATGAGCTTCCGCTCGGGGCCGGCCAGCGCCTGGAGCGCGCAGCGCATCGTTTCGTCGTGCCCCGCGTCGCCCACGCCGGCATGGACGAGCAGCCCCCGCGGCGAGGCGAGCAAGCGCTGGTAACGCGCGAGGTTGGCCGGCGAGAAGTCCAGCGCGTCGAGCGGCGGGAGGCTCCCGGCGGGCGGGACGATCCGGATCAGCAGGCTCTCGCCGAGGCGGCCGGGGAGCGTGAAGAGGTGGAACTCGCGGGGCACGCCGTGGACTTGCATGGAGAAGCGTCCGCTCTGCGGCCGGCGGCGTTCGGCGATGTCGAGGCAGGCGAGGATCTTCAGGCGCGCCATGAGGCCGTTCTGGAGCTTCACCGGCAGATCCATGTGCGGATGCAGCCTTCCGTCAACGCGTTGCCGCACCACGAGCCGTTCGGCGTGCCGCTCGAGATGGATCTCCTCGGCCCGCCGCTCCACGGCTTGGAGGAGGATCAGGTTGGCCATCTTAACGACCGGCGCATCGGCTTCCTTGATCCGCTCGGTCAGATCGAGCTCGGCGCCGTCGTCGTCCTTGAATAGCTCGTCGAAGTCGGCATCGAGTTCATCGCTCGGTTCCATGCACCGTTCCTTTCGCGGCGGCCCCTGGGCAGTGTACGCGCCGGAGCCCCCCAAAGTCACGCGGCGCACAGGAGCATCTTGCGCAGGGCCATGGACGGCCCTTTTCCTGAAACCTTCCCGGAGCGACCTGTTATTGTAAGCGGCGAACGAGTATGGGATCCGGGAACCGGACTCCGGACGCCGAGGTTAAGGAGCTTCCTTTCAGTTGCCGGAGTCCGGCCCCCGGCGCCCGGCCCCCTGGATTGAACCATGTGGGAACTGATCCGCCAGAACGAACGCCGTTCGCTCCTGCTGATGGGCGCGCTGGGGGCCTTCACGGTCCTGGTGGGCGCGGTGCTGGGCGCGGCGATCGACCCCCGGAACGGCCTGGCTGCCGGGGCCATCCTGGCGCTCGGCATCTGGTTCGTCCTGACGCTCTTCGCATACTTCGCCGCCGACCGCGCGGTGCTGGCGATGTCGGGCGCGCGAGAGATCACGCATAAGGAATTCCCGCGGCTCTGGAACGTGGTCGAGGAGATCGCGCTGGCGGCGGCGGTCCCGCGCCCGCGCATCTACCTGATCAACGACACCGCGCCGAACGCCTTCGCCGTGGGACGCACGCCGCGGAACGCCGCGGTGGCCGTCACGACGGGCTTGCTTCAGAAGCTGACGCGCGACGAGCTGACCGGGGTGATCGCGCACGAGTTCGCGCACATCCGCAACCGCGACACCAAGTTCATGATCCGCGCGGCGGTGATGGTCGGCACGATCGCGCTGATGTGCGACTTCTTCCTGCGCTACACCTGGTTCGGCGGCGGGACCCGTTCCCGGCGCAGCAGCGACAGCAAGGGCGGCGGCGCGGCGCAGCTCGTGATCCTGCTCCTCGCGCTGGTCCTGGCGATCCTGGCGCCGATCATCGCGCGGATGCTGTACCTGTGCATCTCGCGCCGCCGCGAGTACCTCGCCGACGCCTGCTCGGTGGAGTTCACGCGGAACCCCGAGGGCCTCGCCAGCGCGCTGGAGAAGATCTCCTCCGACCAGGAGGTGCTGGAGGTCGCCAACCGCGCCACCTCGCCGCTGTACATCGCCAACCCGATCAAATCGCACGAGGAACGCGCCAAGAATATCTTCAGCACGCACCCGCCGATCACCGAACGGATCGCGATCCTGCGCAGCCTCGCCGTTGGCGCGACGCTCAACGACTACGAGAAGCAGTACCGCCTGATCGCGAAGGAAGGGCGCAAGGGGGGGCTCTACAAGCCCGCCGACCTGCAACAGGCCTCGGCCGAGCGCGCGCAGCGCAAGCCTCCGGGCACGCACGCCGACGGGAACGTGCCGGTCTGGGAACTGCCCGGCGCGATGAGCCAGAAAGGCCCCGTCAAGTCCCCGCAGGACCTGCACCGCCGCATGGAGCCGCTGGCGCGGATCCTGGCCTGCGGGGACGTGGCGCGCGGGACGCTCCCGCCCGACGCGGCCCTCGCGGCGCTCTTCGGCGGCGGGCTGGGCACGCTGATGATGGCCTGCGCCTGCGGGCAGAAGTTGCCGGTCCCCGAGCAGCCCGGCGAGATTCCCTGTACGCGCTGCGGGGCGAAGCTGCCGGTGAGCCGCGAGGCCGTCGAGGCCATCGCGCGCGCGAAGGCGCAGGCCGGCAAACAGGGCGCGCAGGTCCAGACGCCCGCGCAGTTGGGCGTCGGCGTGCCGCCGCCCCCGCCCCCGCCTCTCGTCCACCGGAACGCCGCCGGTTCCCCCGCCGCCCCGGCCCGTGCCGCCGCACACCAGCCGCATCGAGGTCGCCCCGCACGGCGCACAAGCCTCGAACTACGGCGTCCAGGATGCCGATGGGGACGGCAAGGAGGACGGCATCAACTTCGAGGAACGCCACGCCGGCGTGGAGCGCTGGAAGATGTTCCAGGACCTGAAGCAGGATCCGTCACGCGGCGCGAAGGAACTGCGCGGCTCGATGCTAAACCCCTCGGCTCCGGCCCCGCCTCCGCCGCGCCCGCAGATCCCGCCCCCGCCGCCTGCGACCGCTCGCGCGCATGCGGCCTCGCACAATGGCACGCCGCCCGAAGATCCCGGCGACGACGACGCCCGCCGCGCGCTGATCCCCGGCGCTTTCGCGTGCGCCTGCGGTTTCAACAAGCCGATCCCGGGGAACTTCAAAGGCAGCCGGATCAAGTGCCCCAAATGCGGGGAGCTGAAGATCTTTTATCTGGTCAACGGGCGGTAGGAATCGGTTTCACCGCAGAGGCGCAAAGAACGCAGAGAGGAGTAGGCAGGAAAAAGAGAAAAGGTCTCGTTGTTCATACCCCTTATTTCATCCTTCTGTTCCTCTCTGCGTTCTCCGCGCCTCTGCGGTGAATTGAGCCCTACTTCGCCGCCGCCGGTTCGGGCTGGCGCAGGACGCGCTTGAGGTACTGACCGGTGTAGCTCTTCGGATGCCGCGCGATCTCTTCCGGGGTGCCGGCCGCGACGAGTACCCCGCCGCCTTCCCCGCCTTCCGGGCCCAGGTCCACGATCCAATCGGCCTGCTTGATCACGTCGAGGTTGTGCTCGATCACGACGACGGTGTTGCCGAGGTCCACGAGGCGCTGGAGCACGTCGAGGAGCTTGGCGATGTCGTGGAAATGCAGCCCGGTGGTCGGCTCGTCGAGGACATAGAGCGTGTTGCCGGTCGCCTTCTTGGCCAGTTCGAAGGCGAGCTTGATGCGCTGCGCCTCGCCGCCGCTGAGCGTCGTCGAGGACTGCCCCAGCCGCACGTAGCCCAGACCGACATCGTAGAGCGTCTGGAGCCCGTCCTTGATCTTGGGATGGTTGGCGAAGAGCTTGAGCGCGGCCTCGACGGAAAGGTCGAGCACTTCGGCGATGTGGTGGGCCTTGTAGCGGACCTCCAGGGTCTCGCGGTTGAAGCGCTGCCCCTTGCAGACCTCGCAGGTGACGTAGACGTCGGCGAGGAAGTGCATCTCGATGGCCTTGACGCCCTGCCCCTGGCAGGCCTCGCAGCGCCCGCCTTTCACGTTGAAGCTGAAGCGCCCGGCGCTGTAGCCGCGAATCTTGGCCTCGGTCATCTGCGCGAAGAGCTTGCGGACCTCGTCGAAGACGCCGGTGTAGGTCGCGGGGTTGCTCCGCGGCGTGCGCCCGATGGGGCTCTGGTCGATGTCGATGATCTTGTCGATCTCGGCGCCCTTGGAGAGGAAGACCTTGTCGCAGGCGCCGGGCTTGGCGCGGGCGTTGTGGAGCTGCCGCGCGAGGCTCTTGTAGAGGACCTCGTTGACGAGCGAACTCTTGCCGCTGCCGCTGACGCCGGTGACGCAGACGAAGCGGCCGACGGGCAGGTCCGCGTCGAGGCGCTTGAGGTTGTTCTCGGCGGCGCCGCGGACGCAGATCGCGCGGCTCGAGTCGTTGGCGCGGCGCTCTCGCGGGAGCGCGATCTCCAGCTCGCCGGAGAGGTACTTCCCGGTGAGGCTCCGCTCGGCGCGCGCGAGATCCTTCAAATCCCCGGAGGCGACGACCTCGCCGCCGTGCTCCCCCGCGCGCGGGCCCATGTCCACGATCCAGTCGGCGCGGCGGATCACGTCCTCGTCGTGCTCCACGACCAGCACCGTGTTGCCCAGATCGCGCAGCAGCAGCAGCGTCTTGAGCAGCCGGTCGTTGTCGCGCTGATGCAGGCCGATGGTGGGCTCGTCGAGCACGTAGGTGACGCCGACGAGCTTGCTGCCGACCTGGCTGGCCAGCCGGATGCGCTGGGCCTCGCCGCCGCTCAAGGTCCCGCTGGTGCGGTCGAGGGTCAGGTAGGCGAGGCCCACGTCCACCAGGAAGCCCAGCCTGTCGCCGATCTCCTTCAGCACGCCCTGCGCGATCTTCTTCTTCTCGCCGTCGAGCGGCAGTTCATGAAAGAAGGCTTGCGCGCGCTCGATGGTCTGGATCGAGAGTTCGTGGATGCTCTTCCCGCCGACCTTCACGGCGAGCACCTCGGGGCGCAGGCGCGCGCCGTTGCAGTCCGGGCAGGGCAGCGCGGACATGAACTCGTGGATTCGCGTCTTGATCATCTCGCTCTGCGTGCGGTGAAATCTCTCGGTGAGCGACGGCACGAGGCCGCGGAAGGCGCGCCCGAACTTCTTTTCGGCGGCCTTGCCGCCCGCGCCGTGCATCAGCGCCTTGAAGAAGGGCTTGGGCAGGCTCTGGATGGGGGTTTCGGTGTCCACGCCGGCGGCTTTGCAGAAACGGCGCACCGCGCGGCCGTACCAGATGCCGTAGTTGTAGCCGAGCTTGTAGAGGTTCTTGATCAGCCCCGCGTCCACGCTCAGCTTCCGCTCGGGCACGAGCAGCTCGACGTCCACCTCCATTTTGGTGCCGAGCCCGACGCAGGTCGGGCACGAACCGTACGGGCCGTTGAAGCTGAACATGCGCGGCGAGAGTTCCTCCAGTCCCACGCCATGGACCGGGCAGGCGTAGCGCTCGGAGAATAGGTGGTCCTTGGGCTTGTCGGCGTCGCTCTCCTGGGCGCTGGCGAGCAGGAGCCCGTCGCCGACCTTCAAGGCCAGCTCGACGGACTCGGTCAGGCGCGATTCGCCGCCTGCCTTGACCACGATCCGGTCGATGACGGCCTCGATGGTGTGCTTGAAGGTCTTGGCCAGGGCCTTGGTCTGGCGGGTGTCGATGATCTCGCCGTCCACCCGCAGGCGCGCGAAGCCTTCGCGGCGCGCCGCGTCGAGGATATCCTTGTGCTCGCCCTTGCGCCCGCGGACCAGCGGGGCCATGAGCGTCAGGCGCGTGCCTTCGGGGAAGGCTTGCAGGCGGTCCACGATCTGCTGCGCGGACTGCCCTTCGATCTCCCGGCCGCAAACATGGCAGTGCGGCGTGCCGATGCGCGCGAAGAGCACGCGCAGGAAGTCGTAGATCTCCGTCGTGGTGGCGACCGTGGAGCGCGGATTGGCGTGCCCGCTGCGCTGTTCGATGGCGATGGTCGGCGTCAATCCCTCGATGCTCTCCACGTCGGGCTTCTGAAGCATTTGAAGGAATTGCCGCGCGTACGCGCTGAGGCTCTCGACGTAGCGGCGCTGCCCTTCGGCGTAGACGGTGTCGAACGCGAGCGTGGACTTGCCGGACCCGGAGAGGCCCGTGATCACCACGAGCTTATCGCGGGGCAGGTCCACGTTGACGTTCTTGAGGTTGTGCTCGCGCGCCCCGCGGATGCGGATCGCGTGCGCCGTATCGAGTTTGGCCATCGAGGGATCCAGGCTGTTGACGAAGCCTAAGGTAAACGGAGCGGGCGGAGCGGCAAATGCAAACTCCAGTGAACGGTGAACGGTAAACAGTGAACAGTGACGGCAATAAAAAAAAACAGCTCCTTCGTAGGGCTGTTCACCGTTTACTGTTAACTGTTTACAGTTCACTTTAACTACTCACTCTTCCTCCTCTACGACCGCCTGCTTATCCAGGAGGTTTTTCCAGTTGCCGATCCGCGCCTTCATCCAGTCGGCGTCCTCGCTCAAGCCCTGCGCTCGATAGAAAGCTTCGAGGGCATCGAAGCGCTTGAGCGGGTCGTAACCGATGTTCCAGGCCAGCTTGCGCTGGCAGACAGGGCAGAAATGGATCGGCGCGGCGTCGGTCTCGGGCAGCGAGTTGCTTCCGTTCATCGAGCAATGAAAGAAGACGCAGTGCGAGAGCCCGAACATGTGGCCGGCTTCGTGATTCAAAACCTTGCAGGAGCGGTGGAGCCCCTTGAGCTCGTCGCCGGGGCCGCGCGCGCGGCCCCAGAATTCGGGGTAGTAGCGGCACAGGCCGTAAACGCCGACGCGGTCTTTGAAACTCCCCAGCCCGAAGACGTACGCGAGGTTGCTGGCCCACAGGTCCTCCATGGTGATGCCCAGGTAGACGACGGCATCGGCAGGGAGATGCGTCTTGAGCATCCGGTCGAGGATCGTCTCGGCGCGGTACTGGCGGTCGTAGGAGCCGTGGCGCTGCCCCACCGGGACAATGCGGACGAGCTGTTCCTCCAGCGCTTCGTCGCCGCGCGGGAAGGGCATGGTCCGTTCAAGCCGCGCCGGAAGCTGAAAGAAGACCTCGGCGTACTCGCGCATCGACTCAAGCACCTTGCGCTGCCCGGGGGTGAACTCGCCCAGGGGCTGCAGGACGATGGTGCGGCGCTCGGGCGTGGGCCGAACCGGCCGCTGCATCCGGTAGAGTTCCATGGGCTGCGGCGATTCACGGAACGAGGACAACCACTCGCCCGGCCTGGGCCTGCCCATCCGCGTGAAGCCCGCGGCGTCCAGCGGGTCGAGGCGCGCGAAGACTTGGCTCTTGACCTCGTCGGCGGCATCGCCCGAAAGGGTCGGTCCGATCCCGGGCGCGCGGCGTTCGCGCGCGTTCCCGGGTTCCGGCGCGCCCGTCGAGCCCGATGCGCCGGCCTGGGCCGGCGGGTTGAGTTCGATTTGCGCCGCCAGGGCGCTCGATGACGAGGCGGATTCTTGCGCGGCCGGCTTCTCGTAAACCAGGGCCACGGCCAATCCGGCTGTCAGTATGCCCGCGAAACCGGCGCACCAAAAGAGCGCGGGCGCCGCGCCGGAGCGCGCTGATACCGGCGTCGGAGGTCGATTCGATCCGGCCACGTGAGAGCCCACCCTAACTGCTATTGACGCCGCCGCCCAGGTAAAGGTTCAAAGTCCTTCGCGCCCCCTTGCAGGATGCTCCGCGATTGACATAACCTGTTGAGGACTCCATAATTTATGGGCGCGGGCCTGGGGCTCGCGCGCTGCCCTAACTGGCCGGGTCGGTCCCTTTGCGTCATGCCCTTGGGCGCCCCGCGGGCTCGGGAGAGTGGAACCTCGTGGCCAAGCTGGTCGTGCGCAAAGGTCGAAACGCCGGCATGGAGTACAAGCTCAATGCCGACCGGATGATCTGCGGGCGGCGTTCGGCCCTGCCGGTTCCCGTCCTCGATCCCAAGGCCTCGCGCGAACACGCCGTCATCCACCGCCGCGACGGCAAGTTTTACCTTCAGGACCTCAGCCGCAACGGCACCTTCGTCAACGAGGCGCTCGCCAACAAGGAAGACAGCGGCACGCCGCTGAACTTCGGCGACAAGATCCGCATCGGCGAGACGGTGATGGAGGTCGTCGACGAGAAGGCCGAGAAGATCGAGATCGAGATCCCGGGCTACAAGATTCAGGAGAAGATCGGCGCGGGCGGGATGGGCAACGTCTACAAGGCCAAGCAGCTCTCGATGGACCGCGTCGTCGCTTTGAAGGTGCTGAACGAGAAGTACGGCGGCAACCGGGAGTTCGTGGAGCGCTTCATTCGCGAGGCGCGCGCGGCGGGCAAGCTGAACCACCCCAACGTGATTCACGTCCACGACGTCTCCAAGGCCAACGGCCGGCACTATTTCTCGATGGAGTTCGTGGACGGCAACTCGGTCAAGGAACTGCTGCGAATCAACCGCCGGCTGGGGCTGGAGCAGGCGCTGGACATCGTGCTGCAGACGGGCCGTGCGCTGGAGTTCGCGCACGAAAACGGCATCGTCCACCGCGACATCAAGCCCGACAACCTGATGTTGACGAAGGACGGCGTGGTCAAGATCGCCGACCTGGGCATCGCCAAGAGCTTCGACGAGACCGGCGACGCCAGCGGGTCCTCGCAGGGCAACCGGGTGATGGGCACGCCGCACTACATGGCGCCCGAGCAGGCGCTGGGCAAGGAGATCGACCACCGCGTCGACATCTACTCCCTGGGCGCGACCTTCTACCACATGCTCACCGGCACCACGCCTTTCACCGGGAGCACGGCCCACGAGGTGCTGAAGGCGCACATCCAGGATTCGCTGGCCCCGATCCAGGAACTCAACAAGGACGTCCCCGATCCGATCTGTTTCATCGTCGAGCGCATGATGGCGAAGCTGCCCGAGAAGCGCTACTCGAACATGACCAAGCTGATCCAGGACCTGGAACGCGCCGGGCAGGGCATCGGGGAGGAGATCGAACGCATCCCGGCCGGCGACAGCACGATCATGCGCGCGATCTCCGACGACGACCGCAAGAAGCTCAAGGACAAGAAGAAGGTCACCGAGGAGTTTTCCACGGGCGTGCAGACGCCGGTGGCCGGGCTGCTGCTGTACGCGGGCGTCGCGGCGCTGTTCCTGGCCGTCGTCGCGATCGTGGTGGTGCTGCTTCGCGGCGGCCAGAACGGCAGCGGCGAGAACCCGGCGCCGCCCGTGCCGCCGGACCCGCAGCGAACCACGCCGCCCGACAACCCCGCGAACGGTTCCGGCGCCGTCGTGGAAAACGTCAACCCGGCCGCGCAGAAGCTGCTCGACGAAATCAAGCAGCTCCTCGACGCCGATCCGGTCTCGAAGGAAGCCGAGACGCGGATCAAGGAACTCACGACCAACTACCCCACGGTGCCGCAGAGCGAGGAGGCCAAGAAGCTCCAGGAAGCCATCGACCAGCGGCGCCGCGAGGCCACCGTCAAAGCCGCGCAGGCGGCGCTCGCCGCGGCCAGGAAGTTCGAGCAGGAGCACGCCTCCAATACGGCGGACATGAAGGCCATCGCCGACCGCTTCGCCGAGGTGAGCAAGGCCGCCGGGGACGTGCAGAGCGTGCGCGACGAGGCCGACCGGAAATTCAAGGAGTGGGAAGAGAAGCGCAAGGCCTTCGAGTCGGCCAACCTGCAGGCGGCGCTGGACATGGCCGTGCGCGACGCCAACGCGGCCCTGGCTCAGAAGGACTACAACACCGCGCGCCGGCCGCTCCAGGAGTTCATCCAGGCCCACAACGGCACGGCGCAGAAAACCGAGGCCGAGAAGCGCCTGAAGGAACTCGAGGACGAGGCGCAGCAGGCCTTCGACAAGGCTCGCGAGGAGTCCGAGCGCAAGCGCAAGGAAACCTCCCGCCCGCTGCCCCAGGCGCTCGAAGTCTGGGAGCGCTACCTGGACCAGATCCGCGACGACTCTCGCAAGGGCGAGGCCGAGAAGGCTCGCGACGAGCTCCTCGCCGCCGCGGAAAAGTTCGCCGGGACCGAGCGCGGCGCGGTCCACGACCTCGCGCTGCGCTACGAATACGACAGCGCCATGCAGCGCCAGGCGCGCCTGAGCGCCCAGCTTGGACAGACCAAGTGGGAAGAAGAGGAGAAGGGCCGCGACGAGCAGCTCAAGCTCCAGAAGCAGATCCACGAGCGCTTCGCGGACCTCGTCGGCCGCGCCGCCCAGCCCGTGCCCCTGCCCTTCGAAGTCGTCTTCGACAAGATCGAGAACGTGAAAACCTGGGCCGTGGCCGGGTTCGGCGAGAACGCGCTGAAGCTCGACCCGATCCCCAAGACCGCCGCGCCCGGCATGACCAAGAAGCTCAGCGAGTTCAGCCCCAAACAGCAGTACGATATCTACCGGCTGTTCCTCAAGGATCCCACTTCGGCCGATCACGCGGCCCTGGCGGCCTACTGCCAGGAACGGGGTCTGAATCAGGAAGCCGAAGAGCACAAGAAGTCCGTAAAGCCTTGACCGTGGCGGGGCCGGTAAGTACAGCGCCGCTCCAGGAGAATGCCCATGATCCATTCAAGATGCCGGGGCCTCGCCCCGCTGGCGGCGCTGCTCGCCTTGGCCCTCTGCGGCGCGGCGCGCGCCGAGGAGGCCGTCGAGGCCCCGCCGCAGCCCAAGCTGCCGGAAGGCGTCCAGGCCCTGTCCCAGGACATCCAGGACCGGCTCGAAGGGCTGGTCAAGGGGGCCGAGAAGTACCGCGGCCTGCCCGGCAAGGCCAAGGTCGCCATGGGGCAGCTCGACCGCGAGGGGCTCAAGAAAAAGCTCGTCCACATGTTCAAGGAGGAGATGCCGCCGGAGACGCTGGATCCGATCCAGAAGGTCTACCGCGCCTTCGGCCTCATCCCCGCCGAACTCGACCTGAACGCCTACTATCCGCAGCTCCTCACCAGCCAGGTTGGCGGGTTCTACGAGCCCAAGGAGAAGTATCTTGTCCTCGTCAACGACCCCGAGGGGCAGAACGCGCAGCTCGCCAAGCAGTTCGGCGCGGAGCTGGCTGGGCGGATGGACGACATGGTGATGGTCCACGAACTGACCCACGCGCTGCAAGACCAGCACTTCGACCTGTCCAAGTACGGGCACGACGCGCCGCTCTCCGACGCCGCCGCCGCCAAGCTCGCCCTGATCGAAGGCGACGCGACGCACGTGATGTACAGCCACTTCTTCGGGATGGGCATGGAGCGCGTGCCGATGGTCGAGGCGTCGCTGAAGATGATGACGCGAAACCCGAAAGACCTGATCGCCATGATGCCCGAGATGCCGGGCGCGAAGGAAATGATGGAGGCCCCGGCGATCATCCGCGACTCGCTGCTCTTCAGCTACATGCAGGGCCTGGAATTCGTCGTCGCGGTGCGCAAGGCCGGCGGTCAGAAACTTCTCGATTACGCCTTCGTCAAGGACCCTCCGAAGTCCACCGAGCAGATCCTGCATCCGGAAAAATGGCTGGCGCGCCGCGACGTGCCGGTGGGCCTCGAGATGCCCGACCTCGCCGGCCCGCTCCCGGGCTACGCCAAGGTGAGCCAGGGGACGTGGGGCGAATTCGGCGTCCGCGTGCTGCTCGCGGACCTGCTGGGCGACGCCGAGCGCGCGCAGGCCGAAAAGGCCGCGGCCGGCTGGGGCGGCGATGCGTTCGCGCTCTACGCCAAGGACAAGGCCGAGGTGCTGGCCTGGATCACCGAATGGGACGGCGAGGAGGAAGCCCGCGAATTCGAGGCCTCCACGCGCGCGGCCTTCCCCGAAGGGCGCGCCGCCGTCCTGCGCGGCGGGACCCGCGTGCTGTTGGTCAAGGGCGGCGAGGCCCTCGGCGACGCCGCGCGCGAAAACCTCTACAAGGCCCTCTTCGCCGCCAAGGCCGAACGCCCCGCCTCGCCGGACCTCGACTACGCCGCGCTGGGCATCACCGACGCCGACAAGCCCCCCTCGGCCAACATGGGCGAGCTGGCCAAGATGCTCCAGGATCCGTCGATGCAGAAGATGCTCGAGAACATGGGCGGCGACGGCGGCATGGATCTCAAGAAGCTCATGGGCGAGGACGGCGGAGAACTGGCCAAGCTTCTCGGCGAGGACGGCGGAGAACTGGCCAAGCTCCTTGGCGGCGACGGCGGGCTCGACCTCGGCAAACTGCTCAGCGATCCCAACGTCCAGGCCATGGCCATGCAGATGCTCGAACAGATGCAGAAGAACAAGCCCAAGCTCGGGAAAGGAAACATACAGGACGGCGTTTACACCAACCCCGGCGAAGGCCTGCGCATCAAGAAGCCCGACGCCGAAGGCTGGGCCTTCAGCGAGACGCCCACCGAATTGCCCGTCGGCTCCCCGCTGGCTGAGCTGAAAGGCGATGGCGGAAAAGCCACCGTCGCCGTGGTCACCCAGCCGCTGCCGATGCCCGTCCCCATCGAGATGCTCCCCATGTCGATGGAAATGGGCTTGAAGATGCAGTTCGAGACCTTCAAGAAGGTCAAAAGCGGGTTTGTGGACCGCAACGGGCAGAAAGGCTACGAGATGGAATTCTCCGGCGGCGCCGGCGGCGAGAACGTCCACATCCTTCAGCTCGTTTTCATCAAGGGCAACAACATGTTGATGATCGTCGGCACCACCGCCGAGGACGCCTGGGAAAAGAACCGCAAGGCCATCGAACAGGCCGTCGGGAGCTTTGAATTCCTCCCCAAGGCAGCCCCCGCGCCGGAGAAGCAGCCCGAAGAACTGAAAGAGTAAGCTTGAGGCGCGGGGCGCCTTCAAGCCGCTTCGGAGTTCGACGTTCGAAACACGAATCTCGGCTCTCGATTCTCAGAACTCAGAACTCAGAACTCGGAACTCGGAACTCGGAACTCGGAACTCGGAACTCGGAACTTAAACCATGTCTCGTCGCGTGAAGGTCGCAGTCACCGGCCTGGGCGTTTCACGTTCGATGCTGCACTGGTACCGCGATAGCGCGGACACCGAACTGGCGCTGCTGCATGACGTGGACGAGGCGCGGCTTCGGGAAGTCGCCGCGAAGTTTCCCGAGGCCCGCGCGACGAGCGACTGGGACGAGGTCCTGGCCGGCGACGCCGAGATGGTGGACGTTTCGACGCCCAACCACATCCATCCCCGGCAGGCGATCTCGGCGCTCGAGGCCGGCAAGCACGTGCTCTGCCAGAAACCCATGGCCCCGACGGTCGCCGACTGCCGGAGCATGTGCGACGCGGCCCGCCGCGCCGGCAAGACCCTGGGCATGCTGATGGTCATGCACGGCGTCCCGCTCTACCGCAGCCTCAAGGCGATGTACGAAAAAGGCCTCTTCGGGAAGATCGCGAGCGTCCACATCCGCAACGCCCATCGCGGCCCCTTGACGAAGCGCGCGGACAAGAACCACTGGCGCGCGAAGGCCGAGAACGTCGGCGGCGGCAGCTTCATGCAGCTCGGCGTCCACAACCTCAACCTGGTCCAATGGCTCCTGAACGACGAAATCGTCCGCGTCTGCGGCTTCGCGGACAACCTCCACTGCCGGCACTCGCTGGACGGGGAGGACGTCGCCGCGGGAGCCGGCGAGTTCCGCGGCGGCGCGAAGCTCACCATGCAATCGGGCTATTCCAGCATCGGCAACATGACCGCCGTGTACGGCACGGAAGGGCATTTCGTCATGTCCCGGGATGGCGACTTGACTCTCGAAGCCAACGCGCCGTTCGAGGACGAGATCTTGAGCTACCCCGGACCGGACGCCCGGCCCGGCGAAGCCGTCTCGATCCGCGGCGAGGCCTCCAAACAGCGCACCCAGACCCCCGCCGATTACCCCCACGTCCAGCAACTCGCCTTCGCCCGCGCGGTGCGCGACGGCCGGCCGGCCCCGGTGCCCGGTGAAGTCGGCCTGCGCGACGTCGCGATCATCCAGGCCCTCTACCGCGCCGCCGCGGAGAAGCGCTATGTCGAGGTGGACGAGCTCCTGCGCTAAGTACCGCGCCTACCGCGTCCGAGTTGCGCCAATTTCCGGTTCCAAGACCGCCCGCGGACGGTCGGCGGTGTACGCGACTCTTAGAGAACTAGTGCGCAAAAGGCGAGCGGCCTAGGCCGGCAGAGCCGCTGAAGCCGAAAGGAGCAGCGCATGAAGCGCGCGAAGTCGGGTACCGCGGCGGTCGTCCTGGCCCTGGTTGCGCTGGGTCCCGGTCTGCTGGCCGAGGACGGCCCCGAGCAAGCCTCCGCCGGAGGTCCGGCCCCATCGGCGGCCACGGCCACCGGGGGCGCGCCGCCGGCCTCTTCGCGGCGCCAGGACCGCACGGTCACGCTCCTGCCGGGGCGCTTGAGTTTCGAACTCCCCGCCACGTGGCTCAAGGCCTTCGAAGGCGGCGCGAAGAACCTGCGCCTCACGCCCGACGAAATCCGCGCCGCGCGCGAGCCCAAGGGCGAATGGGATCCGCAGTTCGACCGCGTCGCCAACGCCGCGCTGCCGTTCGACCGCTGCGCCTTCCATGGCGGCGCGGAGGGCTGGGGCGAAGCGGGCAGCTCCAACGCCGATGTGCAGATGCGCGCGTACGTCGGGACCTGGGAACTGCTGGACGTCGAGAACTTCGTCAAGTCGCACGGCAAGTGGGACGCCAACGAAGTGGCCAAGAACCCGCACGCAAAAAAGGCCAAGGCCGTCTGCAAACAGTCGAAATCCGGCGACTGGCAGGTGGACTCGATCGCCTTCCCGCTCTGGTTCGGCGATAACGGCGGCACGGCGATGCTGGACTTTTACTCGCGAAAGGAGGGCGAGCACACGTTCGTGCTCGTCTTCATGTACACGGACAAGGCCAAAACCGAGGACCTCGACGCGCTGGTCGCGTCGTGCCGCTTCACCCAACCGGAAGCGGGCCAACCGTAGTCCAGGAGAAGCGCCGCGAAGGGAGAAATGGCGTACCCGAGAGGATTCGAACCTCTGACCTCAACCTCCGCAGGGTTGCGCTCTATCCGGGCTGAGCTACGGGTACGCGGAGGACGTCTCGAACGGCGGGTGAGTATCCCTCAAGTGCGCGGCATTTCAAGGCCCTTTGCGGCTTGGGCTTTCCTCTGACGCTTGCCCGGCGCCCGCGCTCGCAGGGTTCGGCCCTTTCAGCCTCCAGAGCACCGCCAGCAGAATCGCCGCGGCGAGCGCCGAGACGGCCCAGGCCGGCCAGAAGCCCAGGCCCGCGCCTTGCGCGAACCAGGGCCCTTGCCGCCCGCGCCACAGATGCCGCAGCGGCGAGGTCTCCCAGCTCAGGTACAGCATGTCGCCCGCGAACACGTCGCGGCCCAGGGCTTCCCGGCCCACTTCAGGCGCAGCAGCAGCGAGAAGACCTCGCCCTGGCAGAAGTAGAGTTGCTGCGCGACGCACAGGAACAGCGTGGCCGCGAACGTCCGCCGCGCGCGCGGACGCGCGAAGGCCTCCTTCAGCCAGTAGCCCACCGGCAGGAGAAGCAACGGAAGCGCCTGGAGCAACAGCCGCGGGCCGAGGCAGAACCCCCCGTGCCAGTCGCTGCGGCTGGCGACGAAGACGAGCCGGAAAAGGACCGCCAGGCCCAGCGCCCACGACAGCAGCGGGCGCGCGCGGTGGAGCTCCCGCCAGGCCCACAACCCCAGCAGCGCCGCGGGACAGTAGAGCAGCAGCCCCTTCCCCGCCCCGGAAGAGCAGCCCCCACAGCCCGCGCCACGGCGGAACGAAGACCGCGTAGACCATCTCCGGGTCGGCCGTGCGGCCGGTCTCGAGACAACTCCCGAAGCGCGCGTAGTTGTAGTACCCCAACAGCGCCAGGGCCGGCGCCAGGCCGGCGATAAAGGCCAGCGCGCGGCGAAACGCGCGCCCGGATGCCTCCGGCGCGCCGCGGTCCTCGCAGGCGGCGATAAGCAGCCAGAAGGGCGTGAAGAGGATCGCGCTGACGTGCGCGGCCACGGCAAACCCCAGCAGCAGACCCGCCCCGGCCAGGCCCGGCGCGGGCGAACCGGAACGCGCGGAGCGCACCAGCGCCAGCAACGAGCCCAGCAGCGCCAGGATCGCAAGCGGCTCGCTGAAGAAGGTCCCCGCGTAAGGGAAAAGCAGGGAGCCGAAGGCGAAGAGCAGCGCGGACCAGAACGCTGCGCGCGCATCTCCGGCCAGTTCCAGGACCAGCAGGAAGAAGAGCGCGACGCAGCCGGCCGCCACGAAGGAGTTGAAATACGAGACCCGGTTGCGCAGGACGTGCGGCGCCCAGCGCGGCGGGGGTTCGCCGTGGACGAGGTACGCCCAGGCGTCGGTGCTGTAGTAGCTGGCCGGGACCGGAGCCTCCGCCGCGCCAAGCTTCCCGGCGCTCCAGACCAGCGGCGCGGCGGCGAGCGACTGCGCGGGCCCCAATATGGAATAGCGCCGGCCGTCCACGCCAAACGGGAGCCCGAACGACTCCCACTCCAGCGCCTGTTCCACCGCGAAACTGCCGCGCTGGGCCAGCGCCTCGGCCACGCGAAAGACCACTTCCTCGTCGGGGGAACGGAGGCCGCCGTAGTTGAAGAGCGCGTAGATGCTGATGCAGCTCAGGCCCAGGGCGAGCGCCGCGCGGCGCGCGCACGAGCGCCGCTCCTGCTCGATGGCCGGCGTCGTCAAACCGATGCTCCTCCCGGGACGTTACGCGCCTCAGTGTCCAGGTCGCGGGAGGATTCGGCATCCGAAAAAATCGGGAACCCGCGCGCGGCGGCGCGGGTGGATGCGTGCGCGCGGCGGAAGGTTACTCGGTCTTGGCTTCGGTCTTCGCGTCTTCGGTCTTGGCGGGCTCGGTCTTGGCTTCCGTCTTGGCCTCTTCGGTCTTCGCCTCCTCGGTCTTGGCCGCGCCGGTCTTCTCTTCGCCCTTCGGCTCGTCCTTGGCTTCGCCGGTCTTGCCTTCCGTCCCCTCGGACTCGGTCTTCTTCACGCGCCGCTCGGGAATCCTACCGTCGGGGAGCGCCGGGCCAAGGTTTTCGAGCAGGCTGCCCAGGTACTCGGCCTGCTGCCGCCAGGTGTTGCCGAAGCCCGGATCGGTGCTGTCCTTCAGCGCGCGCTCGACCCACTTGCGAGCCTCTTCGCGCGCGCCGTCCTCGACCCCGCCCCCGCTCTGGCGCGCCTTCAGCCAGTGCGCTCGGGCGATCTGGTAACAGAGCTGGGGATACAGGAAGTGGTCCTCGAAGTCCGTGGCGGCCTTGGTGTAAATCGCCAGCGCGCCGTCGAAGTCCTGGAGCTGCTCGGCGCAGAGCCCCGCGTTCTGCGCGGCCAGCGGGCCGTAGGCGCTGTTGTTGGGATACTCCTTGAGGACCAGCTCGAAGACTTTCTTGGCCTTTTCGATCGATTCGCGCCGCTCGGCCGGCGGCTTCTCGAACTTCAGCCCGTCCTCAAAGAGCGCGTTACCCAGTTTCAGCATCACAAACGGGTGCGCGTCGGAGCCCTTGACCTTGTCCCAGATGCCTTCCAGGGCCGGAATCCGTTCCTTGAAGGTGTCCTTCTCCTTCAGCGCCTGAAAGACCTCGTCCCAAGATGCCTGCGCGGTGGCGAGGCGGCGAATCTCCACCTGCCGCATCACCAGCAGTACGATCACGGCCACGATCAGAAGCGCTCCTAGCCCCATCACGACGAACGAAACGATGCCCGAATACGAATCGAGCTTGTTCGCGTCCTGCGTGGAACCGGTTTCGGCCGTGGTGGTGGTGGCGTCGGTGGCCGCCATGGGACTCCTGCCTGCGCTGAGACCTCAAAAGAAACGCACCGTGCACGAGGCACGGCGCGGGACAACGTTCGTGAATCGAAGAGGTTAAGCAGATAAGCCCAATCCGTCAACCGAGGAACGGAGCACCCCGCCTGCGCCACGGGAGCCCGCCGTTCGAAGATCCGTATTCGCTGTCGCGCCCGGCATTCTATCGGAGTATAGTAAAAGTCTCCTCCCTAACCCGGCACGGCACGAAGCCTGTGCGTTAAAAGGAGCCCACTTTGAGCAAGCGGCCCAACATTCTTCTGATCACCTCCGACCAGCAGCATTGGGACACGATTGGGCTGACCAACCCGCGGATCAAGACGCCGAACCTGGACCGCCTGGCCCGCGAAGGCACGCGCTTCACGCGCTCGTACTGCTCGAACCCGGTCAGTTCGCCCTCCCGGTCCACGATCGTCACGGGCCTGTATCCGTCCTCTCACGGCTGCTGGACGATCGGGGTCAAGCTCCCGGAGGACGTCCCGACGGTCGGGGAGACGTTCCAGCGGCACGGCTACGGCACGACGCTGGTCGGGAAAGCGCACTTCCAGCCGCTCGCGACGCGCCCGGGGATGGAATCCCTTGAATGCCAGCCGGTCCTGCGCAACCTCGACTTCTGGCGCTCCTTCCATGGCCCCTGGTACGGCTTCCAGCGCGTCGAGACCGCGCGGATGCACGCCGACGAGGCGCACGCCGGCCAGCACTACGCGATCTGGATGGAAGAACAGGGCCTCGGGAACTGGAAGGACTACTTCCAGATGTGGCCGGCGGACGACGCGCACAAGCCGCGCAAGCACTCCTGGAATCTTCCGGAGCGATTCCACTACACGCGCTGGACGGCCGAACGGACCATCGCCAACATCCGGCGCCACGTCGAACGCGACGAGCCGTTCTTCCTGTGGTCGAGCTACCACGACCCGCACCCGCCGTATCTGGTCTCCGAGCCCTGGGCGAGCATGTACGACCCCAAGGACATGCAGCCGGGACGGCTCGCCCCGGGAGAACTCGAGCGCCTGCCGCCGCACTTCCGCAAGACCCAGGAAGCCAAGCCCGACTTCTCGTACTGGAAGGAGACCCCGTACGGCAACCACGGCTTCCAGTCGCACCTGCACGACGACGCCGAGTTCCGCAAGAACATGGCCGTCTATTACGGGATGACCAGCTTCATGGACCAGCAGATCGGGCGCACCCTGGACGAACTGGACCGGCTGGGCATCGCCGAGAACACCCTGGTGATGTTCAGCACCGACCACGGGCATTTCCTGGGGCAGCACGGGCTGATCGCGAAAGGAGCCTTCCACTTCGACGATCTGATCCGCCTCCCCCACCTGGTCCGCTGGCCGGGGCAGGTTCCCGCCGGGCGCTCCTGCGAGGCGCTGCAAAGCCAGGTGGATTACGCGCCGACCTTCCTCAGCGCCGCAGGGATCGAGGTTCCCGGGCTGATGCAGGGCGTCAGCCAGCTCGACGTCTGGCGCGGGCGGGCCGAACGCGCCCGCGACCACGCCATCGTCGAGAACCGGCACCAGCCCACGAAGATCCACGTCCGCACCTTCGTGGACGAGCGCTACAAGCTGACCGTCTACCGCGGCGAGACGTACGGAGAACTCTTCGACCTGCGCGAAGACCCGCACGAGACCCACAATCGCTGGGACGACCCGGATTGCGCGGCGGTGAAGGCGCGGCTCTTCGAGAAATTCGTGCAGGCCGAGATCGCGCGCGAGCCGACGCGGATGCCGCGGATCGCGGGGGCGTAAGCACGGGAGCCGGAGGTCCGGGCGCCGGACACCGGAAAACGAAAACGGGGAGCGCTGGGCGCTCCCCGTTTTGTTGCCAGGATTCGTCCGGGGGACCGGCTTACAGCTCGCCGATCTTCACCTCGCGCCCGTCTTCCTTGGCGCTCTTGAGCGCCGCGAAGACCATGGCCATGCTCTTCAGGTTGTCTTCCGCATTGCACTCCGGCTGCTTGCCTTCCTTCAGCGCCTTGAGGAAGTCGCCGAGAAGCTGCTTCGGCCCGCCGGTGCCGGCCGTATCGAGCGCGATCTCCTCGCGGATCTTCGGGTCGGCCTTGTGCTGGTGGGTCTGGAAGAGCTTGAAGCCTTCCCAGGTGAGCGTGCCCTTGGGGCCTTCGTAGCGCCATTCGCCGTTGTGCCCGGCCGGGACGTGCCCGACGGTGCAGCCGACGCCACGGTGCGTGGCGTTGATCCCGTTGGCCATCCTGAACAGGATCAACTGGCAGGCGTCGCCCTGGTGCCAGCCCCAGGGCAGGTTCCAGGTGATCGCGCGCGCGCTGACGCAGTCGGTCCCGAGCGTGTAGCGCATCATGTCGAAGTGGTGGATGCCCATGTCGGTCAGGAACATGTACGGCTGCGTGACGTAATGGCTGCCCGGGGCGTCGGCCCAGTTCACGTAGAGGCTCACGTCGAGCTGCCCGACCTGCCCGATGGCGCCCTGGTCCAGGAGGCGGCGCGTGGTGCGCGGGAGCCCCGCCCAGCGGTAATTCTGCGTGATCATGTGCTTCACGCCGGCCTTCTTGCCCGCGGCCACCACGTCGCGCGCGACCTCGTACTTGTCGCTCAGCGGCTTCTCGCCCAGCACGTGCAGGCCGTGCTCGAAGGCCGTGTACGCGACCTTGTGGTGGATCGCCGGCGGGGTCACGTCGACGATGAAGTCGGCCTTGTGCTTCTTCGCCGCATCGGCCAGGTCGTCGAAGATGATCTTCTCCGGGACCTCCAGTTCCTTGACCGCCTTTTCCTTATTCTTCGGTGCGGGCTCCACGACCGCGACCAGTTCGACCTCGGGGTTCTCCCGCAGGTCGCGCAGCCAGCCCTTGCCGCGTCCGCCCAGCCCGACCAGGATCGCCTTCATCGATGTCTCCCTATGGTGAATTTGGATTGTGGACTTTGACTTGGGAACCGAGGCGCGCCCGTTTCAAGTCCGCGGCGCCGCGGGTCTCAACCCACCCAAGATCCGCATCCAAGCCCTCAGCTCAACCCTGAACCCGCCGAACCCCACATCCCCGCTCGGCCTGCCAACCCGCGCGCGAGCTGCCCCTGCGCATCCCCGCTTCCAATTCAAAATCCAAAATCAGAAGCTGTCCACTTCCCGGTACGCTTCGATCAGCCGGCGCTCGCCTTCCTTGCCCGGCTGGCTGATGCCGTGCTCCATCCCCACGATCCCGCGCCATTCCTTCTCGTGCAGGTGCTTGAAGATGTTGCGGTAGTTGATCTCGCCGGTGGTCGGCTCCTTGCGGCCGGGGTTGTCGCCGACCTGGAAGTAGCCGATCTCGCTCCAGCTCATGTCCACGTTCGGGATCAGGTTTCCTTCGGTGATCTGCTGGTGGTAGAGGTCGCAGAGGATCTTGCAGGCCGGATGGTTCACGGCCTTGCAGATCATGTAGGCCTGGGGCATCTCGGCCAGGAAGACGCGCGGGTGATTGGTCAGCCGGTTCAGCGGCTCCAGGACCATCGTCAGCCCGCTGCCTTCGAGGATCTCGCAACAGCGCTTGAGCAGCTCGATCGTGTTGACGGTCTGGTAATCCCAGGCCAGCTTGAGGTCGAAGAGGCCCGGCACGACGGTGCACCACTTCGCGTTGACGCGCTTGGCCACCTCCACGGCCTGGCGCATGTCGGCGAGCACCGCGTCGCGCTGCGCCGGGTCGGTCCCGGCGAAGGTGACGTTCTCGAAGGTCGCCGTCGCCACGAAGACGCCCATCTCGAGCTTGAGCTTCTGCATCTCCTTGGCGACCGACTCCTGCACGCCGACCTCGCGCTTGCGCATCCCGTTGTCTTCCCACGCGGTGAAGCCTTCGCCCGCCGCGAAGCGCAGATGCTCCAGCAGATCGTCGCCGACGTGGTGCTTGAACATCCCAAAGTGCGGGGCGTACTTGAGTTTGAAGGCTTGGCTGGACATGGAGCTTCTCCCGGATTCCGAGGTGTGGGTGCGCAGCGAAACCGGGGCGCGGCGGCTCACCCGGTCTTGCCCGCCGATGGCCGCTCACCCTGATGGCCACGTTCCAGTTTGTGACTGCACGTGTAGAGTACCATGCTCAATTTCCCATATCCGGATGCAAACTGTGATACCTGATGTACAATTTGTGACATGCGGCGCCCCGTCCCGCTTCACGCCCCCAGCCAGGCCTTCTGGCAGGTCCGCGGCTTCCAGTTCCACCAGCAGGTGGCCCCCGAGAGCGGCTGGGCCTTCGAGAACGCGCACCGTCAGACCGCGGGCGTGGTCATCTTTCAGTTCGTCGCCCGCGGGCGCATGTATTACCGCGACCGCCGGGGCGCGCACGAGGTCCTCCCCGGTGGCGCCGCGCTTTTCGCCCTCGGCGAGGAGAGTTACTACGGGGTGCGGCCCGAATTCGGCGAGCCGCTCACGACCCACCACATGTCGCTCCACGGCGCGGGGCTCCTGGACCACGTCAACCAGTTGCGCGCGCGCTTTGGCTCGGTCTACCGGCTGGGCGAGGACAACCCGGTGCTGGAGGCGATGCGGCCGCTCACCGACCAGTCGCGGCCCCGCTCGGCCGCCGACGCCTCGCTGCACGCCGCCGCGCTCTACGCCTGGCTCATGCGCCTGTACGCCTACCTGGAGGAGCAGTGGTCGCGCGAGAAGCCGCCGGTGGAGCGCGCCGTCGAGGAACTGCTGCGCCATCCGCTTCAGCCGTGGTCGCTGAAGGCCGTCTCGGCGCGGCACGGGGTCAGCCGGGAGCACCTCACGCGCGTCTTCGCCGCGCGCACCGGCAAAGGGCCGGCGGCGTGGCTGGCCGGGGCCAAGCTCCAGAAGGCCCTGGAACTGCTCCGCGACACCGGCCTGCCGGTGGCGGCGGTGGCCGAACAGAGCGGCTTCACCAGCAAGCACACGCTCGCGCGGCGCGTGCGCAAGGCCACGGGTCGCTCGCCGGGCGGCTACCGCAAGTCGTCGCGTTGAAGCGTCCGCGCATACGCTTGGTTGCGGCCCTTCCGCGCGTACGAAGTTCGCGTTGAGTGCGCCCTACTCCTTCACGTTCCGCAGGATGATGTTGTCGAACGCGCAGGTGGCCTCGCGGATGCGGAAGCCGATCCCGCCGCGCAGGGCCGAGGCGCCGGCCGCGCTCAGGCTCGGCCCGGGCTGCCCGTTGACCGTGAGCGTGACCTTGTCGTTCTCGTCCAGGGCCAGTTCCACGCGGGTCGCGCCCGGCTTCCACGCGCCTTTCTCGCTCTTCATCTCGTTGACGTTCGCCTGCAGCGCGACGCCCTCGGCATTGAAGATCACCGAGATATTCCGCTGTTCGGTCCCGTACTCCAGCGCCAAGAACCAGCCCTCGCTGGTCACCGCCGGGCGCGTGAACTCGAACCCGATCCGCGCGCCTTTGGCTTCCAGCGGCCCGCCGATGGCGTCGGTCTTGAGAAAGCTGTCGCCGCCCTCGGGGCTCTCCAGCACGTACTGGTCGTTCTTGGTGGACCACGCGCCGAAGGGCGAATCCCAGTCCATCACCTGCTGCCACTTGGCGAAGTCGTAGACGTGCAGGTTCGAGACCCCGCTGAGACGCGCGGCCATGCGCGCGGCCTCCTCGGCCTGCTCGGGTTCCTTCATCGCGCGCTCCGCCTCCTTGCGCGCGAACTCCTCCTGGCCCAGCACGACGAAAAGGTTGGCCTTGCCCAGGTGATCCTTCAGCAACCCCATCCCGGTGTCGATCAGGTCGTAGATCTCGTTGGGCTCGAGCTTGGTGAAGGAATGCGGGAAGCCGGTGCCGCCCAGTTCAACCTCCAGCGCCAAGCCGTCCACTTTCTTCAGCCGCGCGGCGACCTTCTTGCCCTTGAGGTCCGTGACCATCACCTCCGGCGGCTTCCCGGCCCCCGCCAGTTCGCCCCGGAGTTTTTCAAGGCGCTTGAGGAACTGCGCGGCGAGCACGACCTGGAACTGGCGCGCGGCGATCTGGTCGGCCCATTTCGTTCCGCCAAGGTCGGTGAGGCCCTTGTCGAGCGCCTTGAGCGCCTCGTCGAGCCGGCCCTTTTCGAGCGCCTGGTCGGCGCCGAGCTTGACCGCGCCGAAGCGCGGCTCGCTCTCCGTGTCGATCCGGTTCATCAGCGCCTGGGCTTCGCGCGCGCCGCGCCCGCCGGGGTCGGCAGCGAGGAGCTTGGTGCACTTGTACGCCGCCGCGCGGTAGTTGCGTTTGTCGGCGGCCTCCTGAGCCTCCTTGAGCGTCTGCGAGATCGTCTCCTCGATGGTCGTCTCGGTGTCGCGCAGTTCCTTCCGCGCGCGCTCGGCGGCGGGGCCGGTCATGCGGTTGGAAAGGTAGCGCGTGAGCGCTTGGCGCGCGCCGGTGAAGTTCCCGGTCACCAGCGCCCGGTCGCGGGCGTCCATGGCCTTCTGCAGTTCGGCCAGCGCCTCCGGGTCGATCGGCGCGGGGCCCTCCGGCGGATCGGCGGCCTCGGTCTTGGCGGCGACGGTCTTTCCCGCCGGCTCCGACTTGGCGGCCAGGGTCTTTGAAGGCGGCGCATCGGTCTTGGCCGCGGGATCCGCGGAGGCGCCATTGTCCGTGGGCGGCACGTACGGCCGCTTGCCCTTGTTGCCGCCCTCGCCTCCCGACGGGATCATCCGGAAGGTGACCCAGGCGACCAGCAGGAATAGGCCGAAGAGCGCGACGGTGCGGAGCTGTTCGCGCCGGCCGCGGGTGCGGCGGCTGCGGACGGGTTCGCGCGGCTCGCGCGATGTCGCCGTCTCGGTCAGTTCCTCCGGGCCGTCGTAGTCCTCGGAGACGGCGATGGCCGGGCCGCCGGACTTGGCGGGCAGGATGCGCGCGGCGGGGCGCTTGAGCATCGCGCGGCGGCGGACCACGCCGGCGCCCTTCTTCTTCCCTTCGCCTTCCGCCTCGCCCTTCAGGATCGACGTCTTGATCGCCTTCAGCCGCTCCACGACGTCCTTCGGCCCCGCCGGACGCTCGTCCATGTCGATGGCCATCATCTCCATGACCAGGTCGGCCAGGTCGTCGGGGATGGTCACGTCGAATTCGCGCGGGTCGGGGCGCTCGTTGATCACGTGCTTGGTCAGGATCACCAGGCTGTTGGGGCCTTCGAAGGGCACGCGCCCGGTGAGCATATGGAAGATGGTGCAGCCCAGCGCGTAGAGGTCCGTGCGCGGGTCGATCTTGCCCTGCTTGCTCTGCTCGGGGGCCATGTAATGCGGCGTGCCCATCACGCCCTTCTGCTTCTTCGCGCCGTGCTTCTCGCGCCCGGTGATGGTGGCCAAGCCGAGGTCGGTGAGCTTCACGTTGCCGCGCTTGTCCACCATGATGTTGTGCGGCTTCACGTCCTGGTGAACGACGCGATGGTTGGCCGCGTGCGCCAGCGCCTCGCCGACGGTGATCGCGATATCGACGGCCGCCTCGGCCTCCAGCTTGCCGTCGCGCTTGAGCCTGGCCATCACCGACTCGCCGTCGATGTACTCCATAGAGAAGTACAGCACGCCGCCGGCCTCGCCGAAGTCGTGCACCTGCACCAGCGCCGGATGGGTGAGTTGCCCCGCGACGCGCGCCTCTTTCAGGAAGCCCCGGGCGAACTCGCGGTTCTGCGAGAGCTCCTGCTTCAGCACCTTCAGCGCGATCGTGCGGTCCATGCTCAACTGCGTGGCCTTGTAGACCGTGCCCATGCCGCCGGCGCCGAGCTTCGCGACGATCTGGTAGTTGCCGAGCTTCTTGCCCAGCAGCGGGTCCGGCTCGCGCCGCGAACCGGCCTTCGCGCGCGCTTCCTCGTCGCGCTCGCGCCGCCGCGGGCTTGCGAGGCTTGGCCTGGGAGGACGGCTCGTCGAAGTCCAGCGGCTCCGGGACCGCCGCCGCGCCTTCTTTCAACTCGAATACGAAGCGCGTCGCGCCGATCTGGATCGTGTCGCCGTGCGCCAGCTTGACCTTCTCGATCTTGTGCCCGTTGACCTTGGTGCCGTTGGAACTCTGCAAATCCTCGACGAAGAACGACCCGTTCTGGCCGAAGACGCGCAGGTGGTTGCGCGAGGACTTCGGCTCGTTGATGCGGATGGTGTTGCCCTTCTGACGCCCGACGGTCAACTCGCCCGTCAGGGCGTACTCTTTCATCTCGCTGCCGCGGTACAGGATCAGTTTCGCCATCGTGTTTCAGGCACCCGAAATGCGCGTCCCCGTCAACCCTGGCTGCCGTACCAGAGGAAGTACGCCCCGACCTTGAACCCCTTCTCGCCCCCGGCAGGTGCCGCGCCACGCGCGCCAGCGCGTCGAGCGTCTCCGTGGGCAACTCGATCTTCAGCTTCAGCAGCCCCTGGTCGGGGAGCTTGTTCGGGCTGCGAAAGAGGATCCCGCCCTCGGACAGCTCCAGCGCCTCCGTCTCGAAGGTCACCGACTTGGGATTCTCGTTCCCGGCCTCCCCCAGCACCGTCACCGCCAGCGGCACCTCGTAGTCGTAGCGCGGGTAACGCCGCTTCTCGATCTGATACAAGCGCTCGTCCAGCAGCTTCTCGACGATCTCCTTGTCGAAGAGCTTCCCCGCCTGCGCCCGCAGGTAGGCCGCGGCCTCCTCGTCGTTCATGCGCTTGCCCTGGCAGGCCGCCGCGCGCCCGCCGGTGAGCATGTCCCAGGCGTTGGCCACGATCAGGATTCGCGCGCTGAGCGAAAGCTCGGAATTCTTCAGCCCGCGCGGAAAGCCCTTCCCGTCGCCGCGCTCGTGGTGCGAAAGCACGATCTCCGGCACCCGCGCGAGGTACTTGGGGAACTCCAGGTCGCGCAGCACCGCCTCGGTCAGGACCACGTGGAGCCGCTCGCCCTCCGTGGCGTAATGCTTCGCCGCGTGCCCCTCGCCCCCGGTCAGCTCGAAGGCCTCTGGCGAGAGCGCCAGCCGCCCGATGTCGTGGAGCAGCGCCGCCAGTTCCAGCTCCAGCAGCTCGTCTTCGTTCAGGTCCAGCGCCCGCCCCAGCGCGACGGCGACTTGGCGCGTGCGGTCGGCGTGCCCCACCGTCCCGACGTGCTTGTCGTCCACCGCCGAGGCCAGCGAGTGCGCCAGCTTCGTGGCCAGCGCCCAGCCGTCCTCGCTCCGCGCCAAGCGCGCGTACGCCAGCGCCCCGTGGTCGGCCAACTGCTGCAAAAAGTACGCGTCGTTCTCCTCGAACGAACCCCCGGTCTTGTTCCAGACCTGCAAGACGCCCACCGGACCGTCCGAGGTCATCATCGAGACCGAGGCCAAGTTCCGCACCGCGGCATTCGGCAGTCCGTCGATCGCTTTCACGTAAAGCTCGTCCGACTCGGGGTCGTTGCAGAGGTAATAGCCTTCCTCCCCCGCCACCGACCCCGCCACGCCGCGGCCGACCGGGACCGAGACCTTTTCGCGCCCCCCTTCCGCCACCCGACCAAGTTGGCGACTTTCCCCTCCTCTACGAAGCGGAAGAAGAGCGCCTGCTCGCAGTTCAGGAGCTTCTTGGCGCGCCGTTCCAGCGCCCCGGTCAGCTCTTCGAGTGAATGGGCGGCGTGCAGGCGCTTGATGGAGCGCCCCAGCCGCTCGAGGGATGCGGTCTCGGCGAGCGAAGCCGGCGCGTCATCCAGATCGTCGTCAGCCATAGCGGAACCCTGCGCCATTGGTCTAATTTCAGATTCCGGCTAACGTTATGGAATAGACGCACGAAATCAAGCGCCGCGCGTCCTTCCGAGTCAAACTTCTGCCGCCCCATGGACCCTTACGGTGGACGGAGCAAACCCTCGATCTACGGCGCAACGTGCATGGGAATTCCAAGCGCTCTGGGCTAAAGTACCTGTGCGTGAGGCCGTCTAGCTAACGAGACTCCGAGCTCGCCCCGCGTTCAGCGGGCTTCCTGGACTGGCCGTGGAAGTCTAACTCCTATGCCGTCAATTGGTTTCAGGTTGGTCTGGAGCGTCCTGCTCCTCGCCTTGGCCGCGCACGCCGGCGAGGCCGAACCCGATCCGGCGCCCGTGCCCATGCTCGAGATCGGCCGCCGCGACGAGGCCCCGCCCGCGCCCTGCGAGACCTGCCGGAGCAGCGGGCGCATGCCGCTCAAGACCTTCAAACCCTACGTGCTGATGGAAGGCGACGACGATCCACCCGGGCCCGAGCAGATGCTCGGCTGGAGCCCCTGCCCCGACTGCGCCCTCGGGCCGAAGCAGCAGGCCGCTTTCGAGGCCGAGATGAAGCGGCAGCTCGAACGGCGCAAGGATTACGACGCCTTCGAACGGCGCATGAAGCTCGCCTTCGTGGACTTCGAGACTCGCCACGCCAGCGGGCACTTTCAGGCCTCGGCTGCCGAAGCCCGCGAGGTCGCGTTCCTCCTGGACCGGCTCGACGCCGAACTGCGCGCGCACCTCGGCGCGGAGTTCTTCGGCGAACTTGGGCCTCGCGATCTGCGCCTGCTCGTCGTCGAGAACGAGAAGGCCTACCTGCAGGGCCTCGGCTACGTCCGCGACGCGCTGAACCATCAGAGCGACGACCCGAACTGGTACGACCTCGCCAAGTCCGCCGGCGCCTTCGGCACGCGGAACATGACCCTGATGCGCCGCGACCTGCTCGTCCCGCCCGCCGGCGCGGGGCTTCCGCACATGGCCGTCTTCGCCTGGGCGCGCATGCTGATCCGGCATCTGGGCGACGGGAAGACCCCGCGCTGGTTCGAAGAAGGCTTCGCCTCGCTGGGCGAGAACCTCGTGCTGGGCTCCCAGCAGTGCTATTCAATCGCCTACGAATTCAACAAGGTCGACTTCGAGCCCGATTGGAACAAGGCCGCCGCCGAGGCCGTGCGCCAGAACAAGGCCAAGCCCTGGAAGGTGCTCTTCGAGGCCGACATGATCTCGATGCCGCCGCTGGACTACCAGTGTCTCTTCTCGATCGTGCGCTACCTTTATAAACGCGACGGCGCGGCCTTCGCGAAGCTCGTCACGCAGTTCCGTATCGGCAAGACCGCGCCGCAGGCCCTCGAGCAGGCCTTCGGCGTCCCGCCGGAGAAGCTGGAGCTTGACTGGAAGGTGTGGGTCAAGAGCGGGCGGTGAGTCTCGGCCACGTATGTAGAGTCCTGAAAAAAGATGCACCGTGGTGCGTAAACGGGGGCCGGCTGTAGCGCCGGCCCGTGGCACGCACCGCCCTACTCGGCCAGCAGCTTCTCGAACGCCTCCAGGTCGATCACCTTCACGCCGAGTTGCTCGGCCTTCTTGAGTTTGCTGCCGGCCTTCTCGCCCGCGAGCACGTAGTCGGTCTTCGCGCTGACGCTCGACGCGGTCTTCCCGCCGCGGTCCTTGATCAGCTTCGAGGCCTCCTCGCGCGAGTACTTGCCCAGATCGCCGGTGAGCACAAAAACCTTGCCCGCGAACGCGCCGCCGGAGGCCGCGGCCTGCTTGCGCACCTTCGCGGTGAGGCTCTTCGTGTTGAGTCCCGCCGCGACCAGTCCGTCCACGCGCGCGCGCTCGTCCGGGTCGGCGAAATAGTCCACCAGCGCCTGCGCCATCACCGGCCCGACGCCCTCGACGGCCTCGAGTTCCTCCACGCCCGCCTTGCGCAGCGCGTCCAGCGTCTCGAAGTGTTCGGCGAGAAGTTCGGCGTTGCGCGTGCCGACGTGCGGCATGTTCAGCCCGGCCAGCAGCCGGGCCAGGTCGTTCCGCTTGCTGGCCTCGATGTTCGCGAGCAGGTTATCGATGGACTTCTCGCCGGTCCGCTCCAGTTCGAGCAGCTTCGCGCGCTCAAGCCGGTAGATGTCGGGCAGGTCCTTCAGCAGCCCGGCGGCGATGAGCTTATCGACCATCTTCTCGCCGAGCGCTTCGATGTCCATGCAGCCGCGCCCGGCGAAGTAGACGATCCGCTCGCGGAAGCGCCCCGGGCAGCGCGCGTTGGGGCAGCGCAGCGCGACCTCGTCCTCGCGGCGCACGGTCGCCGTCCCGCAGACGGGGCATGCTTCGGGAAGCCGATATTTCGGCGGGTCGCCCCGGCGCTTTTCGACGAGCACGCGCACGACCTGCGGGATGATCTCGCCGGCCTTCTCGATCGTCACCCGGTCGCCGATGCGGATGTCCTTCCGGTCGATCTCGTCCTGGTTGTGGAGCGAGGCGTAGGTCACCGTGGTGCCCGCGACGAAGACCGGCTCGAAGCGCGCGCGCGGCGTGAGCACGCCCGTCTTGCCGACGTGGGCCTCGATGTCGAGCACCGTCGTCTCGGCCTCCTCGGGCTTGTACTTGTAGGCGATGGCGTAGCGCGGCGACTTGGCCGTCGTGCCGAGCGTCTCGTGGAGCGCGAGCTGGTCCACCTTGATCACGATCCCGTCGGTGTCGTAATCGTAGGTACGCCGCGGCATGTCGTACTCGGCGATGAAGGCGAGGATTTCGCCGGCGTCCTTGCAGACCCTGCGGTGCGGATTGACGGGCAGGCCCCAGGCGCGGACGGTCTCGAGGAAGAGATGGTAGCGTTCGAAGGCAACCCCTTCGAAGCTCCCCGGCGTGTGGACGAAGACGCCGAGCCGGCGTTCGGCGACGGCCTTGGGGTTCTTCTGCTTCAGCGTCCCAGCGGCGGCGTTGCGCGGGTTGACGAAGGTCTCCAGGCCTTGCTCCTCGCGCTGCGCGTTGATCCGCGCGAACTCGCTCCGCGGGAGGTACACCTCGCCGCGCAGCTCGACGAAGGCCGGCGGTTCCCCTTTCGCGCGCAGGCGCAACGGGATCTCGCGGATCGTGCGCAGGTTGGCGGTGATGTCCTCGCCGCGCACGCCGTCGCCGCGGGTGAGCCCCTTCACGAACAGGCCGCGCTCGTACCAGAGGCTCACCGCCGTCCCGTCGATCTTCAGCTCGACGGCGAACTCGGGGGCCTCGGCGACGCCGGCCTTGGCCAGGCGCTTGCGCACGGTCTCTTGCTCGAAGTGCCGGACCTCCTCCTCGGAGTAGGTGTTGTCGAGGCTCAGCATGGGCCGGCGATGCGCGACGGTGGGGAATTTCGAGCCTTCGGGGAGTTCGTTCCCGACGCGCCGCGTGGGGCTGTCGGGCGTGGCGAGTTCGGGGTGCGCGGCCTCGAGTTCGCGCAGTTCGCGGTAGAGTTCGTCGTACGCGCGGTCGGAGATGGTGGGTTTTTGCTGGACGTAGTAGGCTTGGTCGTGCCGCGCGATCTCGTCGCGCAGTTCGGCGGCGCGTGCGGCGGGGTCCTGCTTGGCGGGCATGCGCAAGGTCCTCGGGATTGAATGGGAATCGAAAGCGTATATACCATGCCCCAATGGCGCTAATCCATTTGCAAGTTATGCGGAGTCATAAAACCAGACCTAGGGAAACTCTCTGATGCTCGAAAATCGAGGCGTCAAGAGCACGACGAAGGAAGAGGTTCTTGTGCTCCTCCTGGCCTTCGCTTGGCAATTCTTTGCCTGCTGGCCTGCTTATTCAGAAGGACTGGAGTTTGGGGAGCGTGACTTAGACGAGCAGTGCATGATCGGTGGGGGACTTTGCATCGCTGTCTTCATGATTACCTTGTGCCGTTGGATTTATGGGAAGCAGCTACTTGCCTCGCATTCAAGAGTCGGGGAACACCTGTATTCTCTCTTCATGATTTCAAACATCCTATTCTCAATGGCATTTACAGCAATTTCGGGTTTGGTGATTTGGTCTTCGTTCAGGCCCGAACTGGATTCCAGGAACTTGGTCCATTCATTCCTATCCCTTTATCCTGGGATCTATGTTGTGATGCTTGGAATGGTCGCCCTCCTTTCCACAGGTGAAACGATACGCGCAAGACTTAGATCCAAATGATTGCACCTAGAACTTTGTCAGCAATACTCGCGGGCGGGACGCCCGCGGCGCGAACGGCCTACGGCAGCACCGACATCAACAGGTCGCTCTCCCCCATCAGCCCGCGCGCGTTGTCGGCGAGCACCATCGCCGCCTCGTCCTCGTCCATTACGCCGCATGCGCGCAGCCACGCGCGCCCGGCGTCGCCCGCGCCCGAGAGCAGCCCGTCCCAATCCAGCCCGCTGGCATAAAGCAGCGTCGCCGCGCCGACTTCGCCGATCAGGAAATGGAGCGCTTCGCGGCGCAGGTCCTCCGTCCAGCCCTTCGACGCGTCGAAGAGCCCCAGCGTGGTGAGATAGACGTTCTCGTTCTCCGCCAGCCGCACATGGGCCTGCCAACCTTCCAACGGGCCGAAGGCGAAGGGGTCCAGCCAGAAGCGCGTGTCGAGGTAGCGGCGCACGACCTGTTTGGCCCCGGCGACGAATTGCGTGCCCGGCGGGAGCTTCAGGCGCAGCATGCGGCGGGTCCCGCGCAGCGCGTGGCAGACCGGCCACCACTCCTCGGGGCGCTTCAGGTAACCCTGAAGGTCGTGCAGGTCGAGGTCCAGGTCCACCAGGAACGTCGAGCGCGACGGGAAGCTGGCGTGGGCCTCTCCGGCGACCCGGTCGAGCCGTTCGGCGTGCCGCCAGCGCAGCCGCGGATGCCAGCGGAAGGCCTCGTCGCGGCGCGCCTTGGCGTCGCGGCCGTGCAGGATCGCGCCTTCGCAGCCCGCCGGCAACGCCGGGGATTCGCTGAAGAGGTATTCCGGGGCCTGGACGGCGGCATCGACGAAGGGCGAAGCAGGCATGTGGCGTGGCTCTGGGCTTTTGGCAATTAGAGCTTGGGCGTGAGCTCCGGATCCAAACGCTTCATATCCATCCGCGCCGTCTAATCTATGAGTGCGGAGCCGGGAGCCAAGAGCCAATCCAGCCTAATCTTCCCAGCCTTCGTAACGCGCCACGCCCTCGGCGGTGATGCGAAACAGTTCCGGCGCCTGGCCGGCGGCGCGGCGGCGGTCCTGGCGCAGGAGTTCCATCCCGAAAAGGTCGCTTTCGGCGGCCGCGCGCAGGGCGTCGCGGTCGGCGAAGGAGACGATGGCGGTCTTGTCGCCGAGGCGCGCCAGCAGGGCGCGGCGGAACTCCGGGAGCAGGACCCGCGCGGCGCTGTGCCCGTCGCCGTAGGAGACCACGCAGACGCGCCCGCCGTCGGGCCCCCGTTCGGCGTCCAGGCGCGCGCCTTCCAGGCCGGCGGGGGTGCGCGCGCCGAGGTTCGCCAGGGCCGCGGCATAGGCCGCGCCGAGTTCGACTTTCCAGGACTTCAGCGCCGCGGCGTGAACATGGACGAGCCCCTGGTCGCGCTCGCTGACCAGCCCCGCCTGCAAGCCCGCCCCGGCCTCCACGACGGGGAGGTCGTTCCGCGCGATGGCGTCGAGGGCCTCGGTGCTGGCCGGGCCACGCGCGCCGTCCCCGCGCAAGCGCGGCAGGAGGGTGGACTTGGCGGCGTCCCAGTTGGGCAGCGGGCGCGCCAGCAGCGTCCCGAAGAGCCGCTCGAAGAAGCGCGCCAGGAACGCGGCGGGGGCCAGGTCGCCCGGGCGCGCACGGTATTCCTCGTAGGCGTTGTCGAGCCGGATCACCCAGGCGCTGCCGCGCCCGCCGGTGGGCGGCTTCATCTGGAACCCGAAGCCCGCGCGCGCGCCGGGCTTGAGCGTGGGCCAGCGCTGCTTCAGCACCTTGAACGCGAGGCGCAGGAACTCGCGCTTCGACGGGTTCAGCCGTTCGTAGACGCGCCGGCGCACTTGCAGGCGGCGGTCGAGCTCCCCCTTCCCCAGCCCGCCGTGGACGTACGAGAAGCGCATCTCCGGCGCGACTTTGTCGGCCAGTTCCAGGAAAGGGTACTCGTAGCGGTTGCGAACCTCGCGTTCGACCTCCAACAGCCGCCCCAGCGCCTCGGGCGAGGGCTCCCCGAAGACGCGGCGGCGTTCGAGAAAAAAGCGCCGGCCTTCCTTGTCCCGCGCCACGCCGTCGAAGCTGATCGGGACGATGCCGCCCCCGGGCGGCTCGACCAGCGCCTGGGCCACGACCTTCAGTTCCGGCATCCCCGCCTGAACCCCGTCCACGGTCAGCAGCGTGCCCTGGTAGGTCATGCCGGCCTCGCGCGCGACCTCCGCCGGGACGCGGATGTCGTGCGTGACCATGCGCAGCGTCGCCGGCACGCCCAGGTCCCCGAGGAAATGGTAGACCTCGGCCTCGGCATCCTGGTACAGCGGCATGGCGCCTTCGGCGAAGTGCTTGCCCGACTCGTCCCCCGCCCGCGCCGGCTTCGCGTTAAGCACCTGCCGCAGCGGCGGCATCGACTCCGGATGCGCGCCCGATTTCACCTCGCGGCCGTTGTCGTAGATCCGGAAGCGCCAGTGGTAGCAGCCGCCCAGGAGCAGGCACCAGACGGCGGTGGTCTTCAGCGCCTTCGAGATCCGGCGCGCCAGTTCCGGGTCGCTGTTTTCGAGCGCCGTGTCGATCAGGAGCGTCCACTCGTCCTGGCTGGGCAGATGCAGAAGCTGGCGGCGCCAGCCCGAATCGGCGCCCCAGTCGGCGGGGTCGTCGAATTGGGGCGAGACCTTGGGGCAGACCTCGCGGACCCAGCGCCGCAACTCGCCGCCGGCCTCGCGCACGACCGCGGCATCGGAAGAGCTTTTGACGTAGACGTACGCCTCGTTGACGCTCATGCCGTTCGCCTTCCCTGGATTCGTATTCTGAAGCCGCTTCGCCGCGGCGCAACGTCTCCGCCGCAAGAAAATCGTCCGGACGGCCCACACGTGCAACGGCTTGGGGCGCGGCATGGGCGGAAAATCCCGGCCGTCGCTCCAAACTCCGGGAATGCCCTTGGGCCTTTCGTTTCGCGGGGATAGGATGCCCGGACGGCCCCGAGAACCCAACACGCCATGCCTTCCGATCCCGCTTCGCTGCCCGCGCTCTTCCCCCATGCGCCCCTTAGGGAGCAACGGCTGCAGATCGGTTCGCATGCCCTTTCCATCCTCGCGCTGTGCAACCCGCTGGATCTGATCCAGACGCGCACCGAGAAGGCGCCCGAGGTCTACTGGGCCGAGCTTTGGCACGCGGGCATCGCGCTGGCCGGAGCGCTGCTGGACGGCGAGATCGATCTGCCGGAAGGCCCCGAGCCGGTCCTGGAACTTGGCTGCGGAACAGGTGTTGTCTCCGTGGCCGCGGCGCTCCGCGGGGCCCGCGTTCTGGCGACGGACTTTGTCCCCGAAGCGCTGGAACTCACCGCCGAGAACGCGCGGCGGCACGGGATCGGCGATCGCGTCGAGACGCGGCGGCTGGACTTCCGGGAACCCTATCCCGCACGGCACCGCCTGATCCTGGCCTCCGACTGCATCTACGACCCCGAATACTCGAAGTATCTTGCGGAATTCGTGCGCGCGACCCTGGCTCCCGGGAAAGGCTCGAAAGCCGTCCTGGCCGACCCGGATCGTTGGTCGGCGCGGAACTTCAGTCACGTGGCGCGGGAAGCCGGACTGGAGGTCGCCTGCCGGCGGCGCGCGGTCCCGTGCGCCATCCGTTCCCCGCTCTCGGTGCGCCCCGCGCCCAAGCCCGGCGAGGTGGAGGAAAGCGCGCCCCGGGACGTGGCGCTCTACGAGCTGACCTTGGCGTCATAAAGGATGCCGACCAGACGCTTGACGAAAACGCGCAGAGCGGCTATTTCATATCTGCTTTCAAATCAATGACTTGGTTTGCCGGAAAGGGGGCCATCATGCGCCCGTGTGCAAGCCTGATCCTGGCGTGCGTCTTTTCCGCCGCGCCGCTCGCCGCCCAGGACTTCGGGAAAGACTTCGTCGAATGCAAGATCGAGCTGCCCAACGGCAGCACGTACCTGCACGGCGCGACCGATCCCATCGCCGACCTGTCCGTGAAGCTGACCCTGACCAATAAGACCTCCACGGAGCGGCTCCAGAACGAGACCGACACCTACCGCGACGTGGACTTCCTCACTAACGAGGACATGCAGAAGATCGAACAACTCGCCCGCGAGAACCTCGAGACCAAAGAGCAGCGCGAGGAGTTCGCGAGCAAGCTCGACGAGTTCATGAAGTCGAAGGAAAAGCCGCGCAAGGTCGAGCGCCAGCCGGTGAACAAGGACAGCCTGGGGCTGGCCTACGCTCCGCCCGTGCTGGGGCCGCACGACCTGGTCCGCTTCGTCATCACGAAGGTGACCGAAGGCGACGAGAAGCCCGCGCCGGTCGAGCGGAACATGATGGTCCAGCACACCGCGGTCTCGGACTTCGTCCCCACCGCGTACCTGGCCGCCGGGGAGACCTCCCCCGAGTTCATCCTGCCGGCGGGCAAGTGGTACAAGGTCGTCGAGCCGGGCGAGTACACGATCAAGGCGATCGTCCGCGGCATCGGCAACTCGCAGACCAACACCAAGGAAATCGAGTCGAACGAGGAGCGTTTCCGCGTCCTGCCTTACAAGGTGGTGGACCGGAAGGTCGAGGACGTCCGCGATTTCTGGGACCAGTTCGAACGCGGCCATCCGAGCTTCGAGTACATGTTCTACGAACTGAACCGGACCGCGCCGTACCGCGAGATCTACTACGTCCAGAAGGTCCTGCACCGCGGCATCGAGGACTGGGAGTGGCACCGGCTCTGCACGGTCGATCCCTTCACCAAGGTCCAGGTCGCGCAGGTGACGCCGCGGCAGGTCGCGATCCTGGCCAAGCACTGGAAGGGCGACGCGGGGCTCTACACGGTGGACTTCTCCACCGTCGATCCCAAGGTCACGTCCAAGATCATCAAGCTTCAGCCGAACCAGGAACTGCCCAAGCTGCGCGCGGAAGGCGGTCAGGTCAGCGCGGAGTAGCGGATGCCCGATTCGGCGCGCATCCTGCTCTATGTCGCGCTGGGCGGAGCGCTCGGCAGCGTGGCCCGCTACCTCGCCGGGGAAGCCGCCTACGCGCACTGGGGCCGCGCCTTCCCTTACGGCACCTTCCTCGTCAATCTGGCCGGATCGTTCCTGATGGGCCTGATCTTCTGCGTAGCCGTTAGTGGCACGCTGCTTCCGGGCCTGCTTGCGCGCGGGCTGATGGTCGGCGTCCTGGGCGGCTTTACGACCTTCTCCAGCTTCAGCCTCGAGACGCTGCAACTGATCCAGAACGGGCAGCTTCGCACGGCCATCGCCTACAGCCTGGGGAGCGTGCTGCTCGGATTGCTGGGCGTCTGGTTGGGCTATCTCTTGGGCGGGGTGTTGGTTCGTTAGAGGCATCAAGTTAGCGATCGTACACACATTCCGACAGGGCACCCCAGCACGGTCGCATGGAGCATGACCTTCTTTCTAGTACAAAATCTCGCAGGCCGGAAGGGCCGCCCTCAACCTAGCGATGCCAGCTTGGGACATGCGCGTATCTTTCAAAGAGAGCAGTTCAAGGCCTATTAGTTTGGAAAGCACGGGTATAGCTGCATCCGAGATTCCTATCGAGCCGTCCAAACGCAGGATTTTCAGGTCGGTATGTCCTGTCAAATAAACCAATCCAGCATCGGTGATCGAGGTCTTGAATGCGTTTAGCTCCCGTAGCTTCTGGCAAGCCACTAGATCGCAAAGACTTTGATCATGAATGGCGATTGTCCCACCGTTCAAGTCAGCCGTAACATAGCCATGTCTGTCTCGTCGAGCCCATCCATCCCGGTTATTTACGCTCTCCAGGGCCGCTTGGTGTGGCGTTTTATAGAATGGCGTTAACTCAATTAGCTTCTTGACTGCAATCGGCAACGCCGCCAACAGAACCACTATGACCAGTAGACTCCAATAGGAGAATTGAAATGGCCTCTTGGTGTGGTCTGGAAGATTAGCTGAAGAGTTGCCTGAATCGATGGGAGCAGCGTTGGCATGAGACCCTTGTTGGCTGCCATCAGGAGCATGTCCCAAATCGCCCATGCGCTCCATTCCTGTCCTCACCAGCGAATTAAGGCGTGCGAGAATCCGTGAACATTATAGCTCTTGGAGGGCACTCTATGGGTAAATCCTGACCGCATCTCTGCACCTTGGTGCATCTTTTTTACGGACTCATGTGTAGTCGAGTGTCGCAAGCTCACTTTCCCATGGAACGCCACCCCCTGCGTTGTAGTCTCATGTAAAGAGGAGGGCTTGGAGCTGCCCGTGACCCGCGCCTGCATGTGCCCCATTCCGCTGTTGCTCCTGGGTCTTGCGCTGGGTGCGTTGAGCCTTCGCGCCCAGGAGCCGTCCGACCCCACCCCCGAGCCGGTCGCACCGGAACCCAAACCGGTTCTCCCCTCGCCCGCCCACCCCGCGCCGCCGCAGGCGCCCTGGGACGGCGAACGTCTCGCGGCCACGATCCGGATGCTCGACAGCGAGCGCTTTGCCGAGCGCGAAGACGCCCGCATGGCCCTCGAAAGCCTGCCCCTGGCCTCGTTGCAGCATCTGCGACAAGCCGCGGAGCGCGAGGACGATCAGGGCGTCCGCCAGCGCCTGGGCGAGACGATCAAAACGATCTTCATGACGCGCGTCCTGCCCGAGTTGGCCGAGTGGAGGATGGGCAAGGGTTTCCTGGGCATCCAATGGTCGATGAACGGGGACCCGCCGGGCATCCAGGTCGTCAGCGTCATCGAGGGGACCAGCGCCGAAGCGGCGGGGCTGAAGGACGGCGACCTGATCGTCAAGATCGACAGCCACGACTTCAAAGACGGGGTCACGCAGGAGCAGGCCATGGAGATCTGGAGCGCCATGGCGCCCGGCGATCCCATGCGCGTGCACGTCCTGCGCGGCGAGAGCACCATCCCCGAAGAATTCCGGGTCACCATCGGCGCCATGCCGGCCGAGTACCAGTCCCCGGAACAGGAAGAAGCCCGCAAGGAAGCAATCTGGAGTCGCTTTGAATCCGGCTCCCTCAAGCTGCCGCAACGGCTCCTGGGACCCGGCTCGGCAGCTCCTCTCCCCGCCCAACCCATTCAGAGCTGGGGGCCGCCGTCCGAACCTGATGTTCCGTAATGATTTGAGCGTGTACACGAGCTGTACATGCGACTGTATGCGGGATGGCCTTCCGGTTCGCAGTTCTTCGCGTCGATTTTTGCAAGTCTCGATCTTGTCAAGCGTTACTTGAATGCCTTGAATCACATTCATTGGCCTTGGGCTTGCCGTTCGACAGATGCTTGGAATGGGGTCAAGCATGACCGAAGGGCAGCTCCAAATTCAACTTGAGCGCGGCATCTGGCGTTTTCGCCTTAACGATGCGCTGCGCTGGGGCTGTGCGGGGTTGGGCCTGGCGCTAGCGGGCTCCGCGTTGGCGGTCGTCGTAGCGCGCATCTGGCCGGCATGGGAGCCGGTCCTTGCGAACCGGGTCTGGCTGGCGGGCGTGGCGGCGCTGGGCGTGGCCATATGGGGCTACGCGCAATCCCGACCCTCGCCCGAACGGGTCGCGCTGCGGCTCGATGGCCGCGCCGGTCTGGCCGAGCATCTCACGACTTGGCTGGATCTGCGCCGGCGCGGGTCGTCGGGCGAGCCCTGGAGCGAAGCCTTCCGCGAAGCGCAGAAGAACGCCACGCTGCGTGCCGCCGAGTCGCTCGATGCCTCGGCCTGTGTGCCGCTGGCCTTGCCCGCCTGGAGCCGCGGGCTTTGGCTGGGCTTGCTGGCCCTCGGCTGCGCGCTCCTGATGCCCGAGCAGGATGCGGCGCGCGAGAGGCCCGAGGGGCTTCGACTCCATGAAACCGAACGGACCCAAGCCGGCGGCGGCGCAGCGGGCGGGCCGGTTCGGCCGCTCTCGCCGGTATCGAGCGGCTTTCGGGTCAATCCGCTCAGCCCGCAGGAACTGTACGAGGCCCGGCTGTACGCCTCCGACGAACAGTTCCCGCTGGCGCTGAAAGAGGCGTTCCTGGCCAAGCTCGAAGGCAAGGTCGCGGGGCGCCCGGAGTCGGAGTTGGACGACGAAGTCCGCCGCGTGCTGAGCGAGTTGCGCCGGCAGACCGGCAAGGAAAGTCGGCCCGACGCGCCGGAGGCGGGCTCGCAGGTCGTGGCGGGCGCGGGCGAGGAGGCGCCTCATTCGCCGGCGCTGGAGCAGGTCGGCGCGCCGGAGGCCGCGCAGGCTCCCGCCGAACTCGTCGGCGTCGCGCGGATACGCTTTCCGGATGTGAGCGAGGCCTTGGCGCGGTACTACGAAGCGCGACCTCCGGAGCTTTAACGTCTTGCGACGCGGACTCTTGCATTAGGGGTGCGGCGTGGCATCCTGAACTCTCAAGAGACCGCAACGCAAGGAGGAGTGACATGCGCAGACTCTGTATCGGGATCTTGTGGGCCGGGCTATTGGCCATGCCCGACTTGGCTGCCGCCGATGCCGGCGCGGTCAAGTCCGCGGCCGACCGGGGCGCGAACTGGCTCATCGAGCAGCACGACCTCAAGACCGGAACCTACGGGAACAGCGAGATCGCCAGGCAGCCCGGCGTGGTGGGGATGGTCCTCATCGCGCTCCAGAGCCACCACCGGCGCTACAGCGAGCCCCTCGGGCCGTTCGTCTCCGAGCCGGTCAAGTACCTGCTCAAGCAGCAGCAGGAGGACGGCTCGATCAAGCTCAAGGACGGCGGCTTCGACACGTACAACACCTCCCTGGCGCTCCAGGCCCTGGCCGCGACGCGGAACGAGAAGTACGCCGACGCGATCTCGAAGGCGGCTTCGTACCTCCGCACCGCCAAGGCCAAGGACGGCGGGTTCACCTACGGGTACGGCTTCCGCCACGGCGGCGACCTGAGCAACACCTGGTTCTCGCTCTGCGCCCTGCGCGCGGCCGGCGAGCCGTCCAAGGCCTTCGAAGACACGCTCGTCTTCCTGCGCCGCGTACAGGACAACCCCGAGACCAACCCGGACCTCGAAGCTCGAGGCGGCCCGGCCAGCGGCGGGGCCTACTACCAGCCCGGCAAGAGCGAGGCCGGCACGGTCAAGGTCCGCGAAGGCAGGGAGTACCCCAAGCCGTACGGCAGCATGAGCGCCGCGGCATTGGAGAGCTTCCTGCACTGCGGGCTGACGGCCGAGGCCGCGGAGGTGAAGGCCGCCTTGCGCTGGTTCGGCCAGCACTACAGCGCGGCGGAGAATCCCGGCATCGGGCAGGCCGGCTACTACTACTACGCCTATGCCGCCGCCCGCGCCCTGCATGCGCTGGGGGCGGCGGAACTCCCCGCCGGCGAAGGCGCCAAAGCGCACTGGGCCGCGAGCATGGCCGGCCAGCTTCTCTCCAAGCAACACCGCGACGGCTACTGGGTCAACGAGGAGCAGAAGTGGATGGAAGGCGACAAGGTGCTCTGCTCGGCCTACGCCTTGGCCGCCTTGAACCTGTGCTACAAGGAACTCAAGGCGCTGAAGTGAGCCGGAGCCGGAATCGTCCCGGTCTCGGGAGTTTGTGAACCTTGGAGTCGTGCGGTTTCGTTACTAACGGTGTCCGAGAAGCATTAAGGAGAAGCTCGATGCGCAGTCTGATCCCGGTCCTTACGGCGCTGCTGGTGCTGGCGCATCCGCCGGCCGCGCGCGGCGGCGAAGAAGCCCCCGGCGCCGCCGCCGCCCAGAAGGCCGCCGCGTGGATGGTCAAGCACGCCAACGAAGACGGCACCATTGGCCCCGGCCCCGCCGCCAAGGCGCCCGGCGTCGTGGGCCTCTGCCTCACCGGCTTGGCCATGGCCCCCGGCCCGCGCTCGCCCGAAACGCAGAAGGTGCTCGACAAGGCCGCCGCGTACCTGGTCGCCCTGCAACAGGCCGACGGTTCCTTCACCATCCCCGGACAGGGGCTCGAGAACTACAACACCTCCGTCGTGATCGTGGCCCTGAAGGCGCTGAACGATCCCAAGTACGACGAAGTGCTCGCGAAGGCCAAAACCTACGTCCTCGGCTGCCAACTCGATGAATCGAAGGGCTACAAGGAAGACGAACACTACCTGGCCTTCGGCGGATTCGGTTACGGCAGCGCCAAGCGCGCGGACCTTTCCAACACGGCCTTCAGCCTCGACGCCCTGAAGGCGATGGGCGTGGAAGAGGGCTCCGAAGCCTACAAGAACGCGCTGACCTTCATCCGCCGCTGCCAGGACAACGTCGAGACCAACGACGCCCCGGTGATGAAGAGCGGCGAGAGCACCGGCGGCTTCGTCTACCTGCCGGGTGACGGCGAGTTCGGCACGTACAAGACCCGCGCCGGCAAGGAAGCCCCCAAACCCTACGGCAACATGACCTACGCCGGCATCAAGTCGCTCATCTACTGCGGCGCCAAGGCCGACAGCCCCGAGATGCAGGCCGCCTGGAAGTGGATCAAGGAACACTACGACGCGACCGCCAACCCCGGCGGAAAGGGCAGCGAAGGCTATTACTACTACGCGGTCGCCTTCGCCAAGGCCTTCACCGCCGCCGGAACCCTGGAATTCACCACCGCCGAAGGCAAGAAAGTGAACTGGGCCAAGGACCTGAGCGGGCACCTGGCGAAGCTCCAGAAGCCCGACGGTTCGTTCGCGAACGACGAGAAGCGCTGGTGGGAGGCCGATCCCGTGCTGGCCACCGCCTACGCGCTCATCGCGCTCGATTACTGCGCCGCGGCCAAGTAGCGCGCCGCCTCGGAGGCCGGAGATGCCCCGTCGTCTTGCGCACCTGACGCTGCTCCTGGCGGCGTGCCTCGCCCCCGCCCTGCTCGGCGGCGAGGACGCGCCCGATCCCCGCGTCAAGATCGAAGGCTGGCAGTACGCCCGCTCGCGCAAGACGATCACCGGCTCCAACAAGGTCACCTGCGCGTTCACCCTCGAGAACGTCACCGGCCAACCGCTCGAGGAGCTGGTCCTGGTGCTCGGTTTCTCCGATGCCATGGGCCAACCGGCGGGCGATCCGATCACCCAGCGCGTGGGCCGGGTCAACGCCAAGGAAAAGAAGCACGTCGAGATGTCCGCCGAGTGGATCCCGGTCTTTCAAAGCTACGAACTCTACGTTCGGCACAAGGACGGCCAGGAGCGCTGGCACAGTTCGTCCGACACCGGCAACCCCTCGCCCAAGGCCGAGAAGTCCCTGAAGGGCGTTGCTTCCGCGCGCCTGCTTGGCAGCGAGCTGAATCTGGACGGCGCCGGGCGCCTCGCCGGCCCGGTCCGGGTCAAGAACGAAGGCGACCAGGTCGCGAAAAACATTCAAGTCTTCCTCAAAGTCTACGGCCCCGAACCCCGCCAGCCCGCGCGCCCGCCGGCCAAGACCTCCAAGACCGCCGGCAAGACGGACAAGGAGGCCGAGGCCGCCGGCGAAGGCCCCAAACGCCCCATCATCAAGGAGTGGACGGGCCCCCTCGGCGACGGGACGCTCAAGGGCGGCGAGGAAAGAATCTTCCAGCTCAGCGTGCCGCTGGCCGTCGCGCGCACCCACTTCACCGGCTACAGCCTCAGCATCGGTTGCGACGAAGCCAGCTCGGAAGCGGCCATGTCCGGGGGCGAGTTCCAGAACCTCAACGACCTGGAATCCGCGCACTACAAGTTCAAGCGCACGGGCGAAAACGACGCGGACCTGTCTGTCTCCTGCCGCCTCCGCAACGGGCTCAAGGAGGCCGCCGGCGAGATCAAGCTCGACCTCGTCTTCTTCAAGAACGAGAAGGACGGACGCAAGGAAGTGAAGAAGCACCGCTTCGAGTTGAAGGATCCAATCGCCCCCGGCGCCGAACAGGACGTCTCGTTCGTCATTCCGCAGGTGCCCAAGTACGACTCGTTCGAGCAGGCCATGGGCTATGGCGCGGTGAGCGCCAAAAAGACCGCGCCCAAGGGCAAGACGCCCGAGTTCACGAACGCGGAGACCGTCGAGGTCCTGCTCAAGGAGTTCAGCCCGCGCGACGACGGTTCGCTGGTAATTGTTTGCGCCGCGCGCAACGGCAGGCCGCATCACGTCAAGGAGATCAAGGTCATCGCGCGCTTCCTCAAGGCCGACGGCTCGGAATTGACGAAGGTCGAGAAGGTCCTGCCCGACGCGGTGGCTCCTGGGGACGTGCGCAATTTCATTCTGCGGGCCGAAGGGGCCAAGGAATATGCAAACGTGACAACTGAAGTGGGCTTCGTGGAGATCCGGCCCGCGCAGAAAACTCAGGCCCCCGAAGAGGCCAAGACGGGCGAGGCGGCGGCGGAATCGCCCGCCGAGGCAAAATGAGCGAGGCCAGCCATCCGATGCGGTATCGCCAGCAACTGAGCGTGCCTTTCGCCTACGACGTGGTCTTCACGCGTGGGCTCTTCGCACCCGACAACCTCACGCTGGCCGAGTCGTTGCCTCACGCGGACGGGCCGGCGAAGGCGGCGGTCTTCATCGATCAGGGCGTGCTGAAGCGCCGGCCCGACCTGCCCGAAGCGATCGAGGCCTGGACGCGCGCGCATCCGGAGGCCCTCGCGCTCCGCGGGGGCCCCGTCGCCGTTCCCGGCGGCGAGGCCGTCAAGAACGACCTCACCTTTGTCCAGCGCATGACCCACCAGTTCCAGCGCTTCGAACTGGACCGGCACAACTACGTGATCGCCGTCGGCGGCGGCGCGGTCCTGGACGCCGTGGGCCTGGCCGCGGCGGTCTTTCACCGCGGGCTGCGGCTGGTGCGCGTGCCCACGACGGTGCTCTCCCAGAACGACAGTGGCGTCGGGGTCAAGAACGGCATCAACCTGGACGGCGTGAAGAACCTGATCGGAACCTTCGCCCCGCCTTTCGCGGTCCTGAGCGACCTGGAGTTCCTCGCCGACCTGGAGGACCGCGACTGGTTCTCGGGGCTCGCCGAAACCTTCAAGGTCGCGTTGATCAAGGACGCCGCGCTGCTGGACGAACTGGAAGCGCTGGCCCCGCGCCTCGTCGCGCGGGACCTGGACGCGATGGAGCGGATGGTCGTGCGCTGCGCGTTGCTCCACCTGGAGCACATCCGCGGGGGCGGCGATCCCTTCGAATTCGGCTCCGCGCGCCCGCTCGACTTCGGGCACTGGTCGGCGCACAAGCTCGAAGCGCTCACCCACCACGAACTGCGGCACGGCGAAGCCGTCGCGATCGGCATCGCGCTGGACCTATACCTCGCCGAAGGCTTGGGGCTGCTTGGCGCGGCCGCGCGGGAGCGGGTCCTGGACGCGATGGCCGCCTGCCGCCTGCCGCTCTGGCACGACGCACTGCTCCGGCGCAACGGGGTCACCGGCGCGCTGAAGGTCGTCGAGGGACTCGAGGAGTTCCGGCAGCATCTTGGCGGACGGCTGACCCTGACGATGCCCGACGGTCTGGGGCGGAAGATCGAAATCCACGAACTCGCGCCCGAGCGGATTGAAGCGGCCGTCGAAGCGCTGAAAACCCGCGCGCAGACCGTACATAACCCCTTACCCGCCAAGCCATAAACCGCGCGGCACAATTCCTGAAAGAGCCCTCTCATCCGCCTGTATACTGGCGTAGCCATGCGCTAGATTGATGGCCTTCTAAACCAGCCGAAAGGGTACGCCATGCGTTCGATGCTCGCCGTCGCCGTGCTGGGCTTGTTCTGCGGGTTCGTTCCGGGCGCGCACGCTCAGGACGCGCCGAGCGCAGATCAGGTCCAGGCCTGGGTCGCGCAACTGGGCCATGAGGATTTCGCGAAGCGGGCGGAGGCTGAGGAAAAGCTGCTCCAGGCCGGCCCGGCCGCCGAGGCGGCGCTCGAGAAGGCCGCGCTGAGCGACGACATCGAGACGAAGCAGCGCGCCGGCCGGCTCCTCGGCAAGCTCAAGACCGAACCGCTGCTGGCGAAGATGACCGAGTCGGCCGCCAAGGCGCAATCGCTCGAGGCCGACTTCGAGATGAAGATGTCAATGATGGGCATGCAGACCGGCGGCGCCGGGCACTTCAAGGGCAAGGGCGACAGCAGCAAGTTCATCATGGACATGACCATGCAAGTGATGGGCCAGGAAATGAAGATGAACATGGTCAACGACGGCACGACCGTATGGATCGAGACCACCATGCCGGGCGGCCAGGGCAAGATGGTCCAGAAAATGTCGGGGGAGATGATGAAGAAGTTGGGCGGCCAGCAGGGCGGCAGCCCGATGGACCAGGTTCAGCAGATGCGCAAGACCTACGACTTCACCGAGGTCTCGGAAGACAAGCTGGGCGAACGCGCGGTCTACGTGCTGAAGGGCAAGATCAAGGCCAACGCCGCGGACGAGGCCGCCAAGCGCGCGGAAGAGGTAGGCGGCGCGCAGGCGGCGGCCATGGCCCGCGCGCAGATGCAGGGCATGGACAGCGCGACCATTTACATCGACAAGGAAGACCTGCTTGTCCGCAAGTTGAACGTCCTCGACGCGCAGGGCGCCGCCGTGATGGAAATGGACATGAAAAACATGAAGATCAACGTTGAACTCAAGGAAGACGAGTTCAAGTACACGCCCCCCGAAGGCGCGACCGTCATGGACGTCGAGGAGATGCTCAGAAAGGCCAAGGAAGGCGGCGGCGCCGCGCCGGCGCCCGACGGAGGCTTCTAAACGTCAGTCGGAGGGCGGATCGTCGGACCTGGAGGCACAATCCTCGCCCTTACGGTTGATCTTGCGCTCGCGGTCCACGGCCAAGCCCAGTCCTGCCAGAACAAAGGCCAAAATCGCGTACATGGCCGCGGCGCTTGGCGCCACTTTGCCCGTCATCCATCCGGCCAGCGCGACCACCCCCAAGGATCCACCCCAAACCAGACACGTCAGGGCCGCGAACCGTACAGCGCCCGGGCTCGCGGAGTCGCTGAGCTTGGTCCGTCGGGTTGTCCGCGGGCCGGGCGTCAATGCCGGAAGTGCCGGATGCCGGTGAAGACCATCGCCACGCCGTGGGCGTCGGCGGCGGCGATGACCTCGCCGTCCTTCACGCTGCCGCCGGGCTGGATCACGGCCTTCACGCCGGCCTTCGCGGCCGCTTCCAGCCCGTCCGGGAACGGGAAGAAGGCGTCGGAAGCCAGCACCGAGCCGCCGGCGCGCGAGCCGGCCTTCTTCACCGCGATCTCGACCGAATCCACGCGGCTCATCTGGCCCGCGCCCACGCCGACGACGGCGCGGCCCTGCGCCAGCACGATCGCGTTCGACTTCACGTGCTTGCAGATCGTCATGGCGAACTTGAGCGCCGCGAGCTCCTCGGCCGACGGCTCGCGCTTCGTCACGGTCTTCAGGTTGGCGAACTCGTCGGCCACGCGGTCGAGATCCTGGACGAGCAGCCCGCCCACGACGCGCCGCACGTCATACTCGCGCCCGCCTCCGGGAAAGTCCTCGAAGAGGCCCGTCTCCAGCAGCACCGCGTTGGCGCCCCACTTCTTCTTCGTGGTCAGGATCTGGACGGCGGCCTCGGTGTAGAGCGGCGCGACGATGGCGTCGACCTTGGCGTTGGCGACGATCTCCTCGGCGAGGCGCTCGTCGAGTTTGCGATTAAGCCCGATCACGCCGCCGAAGGCCGAGAGCGGGTCGCCGGCGTAAGCCCGCTTGAAGGCCTCCAGGATGTCGTCGGCGGCCGCGGCGCCGCAGGGGTTGTTGTGCTTGACGACGCAGGCGGCCGGCGCGGAAAACTCCTTCACGATCTCCAGGGCCGCGGCGAGGTCCAGGACGTTGTTAAAGCCGGGCTCCTTGCCCGAAAGCTGCCGCGCGTCGGCGACGTTGGGCTCGGCGCACCCGGGGATCGCATAGAAGCCGGCCTTCTGGTGCGGGTTCTCGCCGTAGCGCATGTGCTGGACCAGCGCGCCCTGGAGCAGGAAGGAGCGCGGCGGGCCGTCCTCGCCCACGCCTTCCAGGTACGCCCCGATGGCCGCGTCGTAGCGGCTGGTCAGCGCGAAGACCTTGGAGGCAAGGCGCAGGCGCGTCTCCTTGCGCGTCATGCCGTCGTTGCCGTGCAGTTCGGTGAGCACCGTCAGGTAGTCCTGCGGGTCGCAGACGACGGTGACCGCCGCCCAGTTCTTGGCCGCGCTGCGAAGCATCGACGGTCCGCCGATATCGATCTGCTCGATGGCCTCCTCGAGCGTGACGCCGGGCTTCGCGACGGTCTTCTCGAACGGATACAGGTTCACCGCGACGAGGTCGATCGGCGCGATGCCGTGCTCGGCGGCCTGCGCGCGATGCTCGCCCAGGTCGCGCCGGAAAAGCAGCCCGCCGTGGACCTTGGGATGGAGCGTCTTGACGCGCCCGTCGAGCATCTCCGGGAAGCCGGTGAGTTCGGAGACGTCGAGGGCCTTCAGGCCGGCCTCGCGCAGCGCCTTCGCCGTGCCGCCGGTGGAGACGAGTTCGACGCCAAGCTTCGCGAGCCCGGCGGCGAATTCGACCACGCCGGTCTTGTCGTGCACGCTGATCAGCGCGCGGCGGATGGGGGACATGTTGACGTCACCTCCTTAATCGACCCTGCATGGCTTTTTGAAGGTCTCGGCCGCCGTGAATGACCGAGAGAATTTCCACTTCGGAGGGAAGAATTCGGCAGATCACACGGTAACTGTAAACGACCACTTCACGAATCGCATCGTCCGGGAATTCCTCGATCCTGTGGCCGGAGCGGGGATACCGCGCAAGCCGCATCGTACGCTCGGCAATGCGCTCACCGACTTTCAGGGCCGCGGCCGGCGCATCGAGCGAGATGTACTCCAGGATCTCTTTCAGGTCTTCGATGGCGCCTGCGGTCCATGTAACCGATAAAGCCACTCGCGGATTTCCTTCATGGCTTCGGCGTGAGGCTTCTTATGGCCCGCTTTGGAGTCGGCCAAGCCACGCTTGATTCGCTGAACCACGTAGAGCCGGTACAGCATATCCTCAAGCGTGCAGTCGTCCGGCATTTGAGTCAAGCACTCCAGAGCCTCTTCCTTTTCCGAAGGCATGACCGATCCTCCTGACGCACACACTTATTCTAACACCACCGCCGCCTCCGCGTCCGGGTTTCCGGCGGCTTCTATCGTCCCGATCGCGCTCGTCGGGAAGCCCGTCTGCTCCAGGGTGGCGCGGATCGCGTTGGCGTTGAACTCGGGGCAGACCAGCGTAAGCCCGATGCCCATGTTAAACGTGTCGTACATCTCGGACGCTTCGACGTCGCCGGCTTTTTTGAATGAGGCCGAAGATCGGCGGAACCGGCCACGTGCCCTTTTTGATCCGCGCCACCACGCCCTTGGGCAGCGTGCGAGGGATGTTCCCCGGCAGGCCCGAGCCGGTGATGTTCGCCATGGCCTTGACGATCTCTTTGACCTTGTAGCGTTCGAGCACCTGCCGGACGGGCAGCGCGTAAATCAGCGTCGGGCGCAGGAGCTCCTCCCCCAGCGTGCAGCCCAGCTCAGGGACCTGCGCGTCGAGTTGCATCCCGGCGCGCTCCAGCAGCGCCTTGCGCGCGAGGCTGTAGCCGTTGGAGTGCAAGCCCGAACTGTGCACGCCGAGGACCACGTCGCCGGGCGATACCTTCGAGCCGTCGATGACCTTGTCACGCTCGACCACGCCCACGCAGAAGCCGGCCAGGTCGTACTCGCCCGGCGCGTAGAGGTCCGGGAGCGAGGCCGTCTCGCCGCCCAGCAGGGCGCAGCGCGCCTGGTGGCAGCCTTCCACCACGCCCTTCACCAGCGCCTCGCAGACCGCCGGCTCCTTCTTGGCCATGCCGATGTAATCGAGGAAGAAGAGCGGCTCGGCGCCCTGCACGACCATGTCGTTGACCGACATCGCGACGAGGTCGATGCCCACCGTGTCGTGCTTGCCGGTCAGGAAGGCGATCTTGAGCTTGGTGCCCACGCCGTCGGTGCACGCGACGAGGACGGGATCCTTGTACTGCCCGCGCAGGAGCTTCACCTCGCCGCCGAGTTCGAAGAGCCCCGCGAAGCCCCCCACCCCGCCGAGCACCTCGGGCCCGTAGGTGCTCTGCGCGAGCTTCCCGATGGAGTCGGCCACGCGGTCGCCCATGCGGATGTCGACGCCGGCGTCCTTGTAGGTGAGGCCCTTGGCGGGTTTCTTGGTCACGGTTAGGCCTTGATCTCTGAGTAATTGCGCAGGCATCAGAAACGTAATACGTGAACGCCGCACAGCGCCGTCGATCGAGCTTCACGTTTTACGTTTCACGTTTCAGCCGTTCAACACTTCTCCATCCCCAGCTTGTCCATCACGTCCACCGGAGGGACGGGATACTCCCCGGCCCAGCAGGCGGTGCAGTAGTGGGCCTTGGGCTGCGAGACGACCGAGAGCAAACCCTCGACGCTGAGGTACCCCAGCGATTCGATGCCCAGGTACTCCCGGATTGCCTCGACGGTCTTGAGCCGCCCGGCGATCAGTTCGCCGCGGCTGAGGAAGTCGATGCCGTAGTAGCAGGCGTGGCGCGTGGGCGGGCAGGAGATGCGCAGGTGGATCTCCGTCGCCCCGGCCTCGCGCAGCAGCTTCGCCTGGCGGCGAAAGGTGGTGCCGCGCACGAGCGAATCGTCCACGACCACGACGCGCTTGCCGTCCACCACCGAGCGGACCGCGTTGAACTTCATGTCCACCACCTGCTCGCGCTGCATCTGCTCGGGCTTGATGAAGCTGCGCCCGACGTAATGGCTGCGGATGAAACCGAAGTCGAAGGGGATCCCCGAGGCCCGCGCGAAGCCCTGCGCCGCCACGTTGCCGCTGTCGGGGACGCCGGTCACGACATCGGCCTGGACGGGGTGCTCCCGAGCCAGTCGGCCGCCCAGGCGCAGCCGGACCTCGTGAACGTAGTCGCCGAAGATGCGGCTGTCGGGGCGCGCGAAGTAGACGTGCTCGAACATGCAGTGCGCGGGCCGGGGTTTGGCGAAACGGCGCGAGCGCAACCCTTCGGCGTCGATGACCACCAGTTCGCCCGGCTCGATCTCGCGCTCGAATACCGCCCCGGCCTGGTCCAGCGCGCAGGTCTCGCTGGCGATCATCCAGCCTTCGCCGATGGAACCGAGCTGGCCGGGCACGGTGATGCGCCCCAGCACCAGCGGGCGAAAGCCCTGCGGGTCGCGCGCGGCCATCAGCTTGTCGGGAGTCATGAAGATGAAACTGTAAGCGCCGAGGATCCGCGGGAGGCTCCCGAGCAAGCCCTCCTCGTAGGTGCGGAATTCCGGCTGCGCCAGCAGGTGCACGATCACTTCGCTGTCGGTGCTGGTCTGGAAGATCGAGCCGTGGGCCTCGAATTCGTCGCGGAGCGTGCGTGCGTTGACCAGGTTGCCGTTGTGCGCGACGGCGATCTGCCCGTGCGCGGTGTCGATCGTCAGCGGCTGTACGTTGGCCAGGCGGCTGGAGCCGGTCGTGCTGTAGCGGACGTGGCCGATGGAAATGTGCCCGCTCAGCGCGTCGAGGTCGGCCTTGCTGAAGACCTCCGTGACCAGCCCCATGGCCTTGCGCGTGCGGACCTGCTTGCCGTCGGAGACCGCGATGCCGGCGCTCTCTTGCCCCCGATGCTGCAGGGCGAACAGGCCCATGTAGCAGCGCGCCGCCGCGTCCGGGACGTTGTAGGTCCCGGCCAGTCCGCAGTGATGACCGACCGAATCGTCCACGGGCAGGGTTCCGGGTGGGCCGGCGCGCGCGTCAAACCGTCCGTGCGTCCGCGTTCATTGTGCCGGTTCGGAAAATGTCCGCAAGTGCGTGGCGGGGAACTTCTTTTGGCGCGAGAAGACTCGATCGGCATGTGGACGGAACAGGATCTGGTGAATAACGGGCACTCGCGCCGGCGCCGGGTGGACCGACCCGCCGGTTACTCTTCCTCGTCGAACTTGATGTAGGTGGGATCGACCGAGATCTTGCCGCGCAGCCCGGCCGGCGCGGGGAAGTCCACGCGCAGGTAGGCCTTCTTGCTCTCCTCGCCCTGCTGGCGCGATGGCTGCGGAGGCGGTTCCTGCCCCGGATGCGGGCCCATCACGACGCGGTGCTCGACCTTCTGCCCGCCGCCGTCCACCATCGAGATGGTCAGTTCCAGCGCAAGCAACTTGCGCTGGCCCTTATTTGAAACGTTCAGCGTTCCGCGCAAGCGGTCCCCGGAGATGTCCAGCACGGAGAGAATGCCCAGGTTGTCGCGGTAGGCGGCGAGGTCGTCCTTGGCGCGCGTGCGATGGACGTCGGTGAGGGCGCGAGGCACGTAGGCTTCGCCCGGCGCGGCGTCTTCGACGCCGCCCAGGACCGGCAGCCCGTTCTTCCGGGGCTCGGGGCGCGCGCTTTCCTTTGTGGACTCGACCGGCTCGGGCCTTTTGGCTGGGGCGCCGGCCTTGAGCGGGATCAGCTCGCCGGTCTTCTTGTCGAACTTATAGATCTCGCCGTCCACCTTGATGACTTCGTAGCGGTAGGTGTCCTTCTCGTCGTCGCCCTTCGACTCGGCCCGGGCCGAGGAAGCGCCCAGCGCCAGCAGCGCCAGCAGGACGGGAAGCGTTCGGCTCGAGATCATGGCTGGGCGCGTCTCCGCGTTCCGTTCAAGCCCTACTTCTTGCCGGCATTCCCGTTGGCGATCATGCCGTGCGCCTTCTCGCGCACCGTGAGCACCGGGCAGGGGCATTCGCGCACGACGCGTTCGGCCACCGAGCCGAAGATCAGGTGCGAGAGGCCCGTGCGGCCGTGCGTCGCGATCACCACCACGTCCGCGTCCAATTCGCCAGCGCTGGCGATGATCTCGCTGGCCACCACGCCGCGCCGCAGGTGCGTCGTTACCTTCAGCCCCGAGGGCAGGCCTTTCAGGACCTCTTCCAGGCGTTTCTTGCGATCCGCGACCAGACCTTCGATCAACACGGTCGGGTCGAAGGGCGCGCCATCGTAGACGAACTGCGCGTAGTACAGGCTGTCCTCGACGACGTGGACCACATGCAGCTCGGCCTTGTACTCCTGCGCCAAGCTCGCGGCATACGGGAGCGCCTTGGCCGCGGCCTCGGAGAAATCGGTCGAAACCAGAACGCGCTTGATCTTGATCACCTCGCGCACTCCAACGATTCGAAACCCACGCCTTCGCTCAAGCGCGAGGCGTCATTGCTTCCTTCAAGGTGCAGACAGCACGAAAATGATAGCACACTTTTCTTCAAAGCAACCGGTAAATCTTGACCCCGCCTGAAATAAGCCCAGGCGAGCCCCCTTGGCACGATGCGACAAAGCGTGTATCGGCGCCCCCGCGTCTCAGACGGTATCGACCCAATGGGCCCCTGGGCTCAAGGGGCCTGGGAAAGTCTTCGAACCGCGTAATCGGTTGCCGCGCGATCCCGGACCCTCTTCAAATCCTCAGCCAGGATTGGTGCGCAACCGGCGGCCCGGCGTTTCCTCCGATCGGCAAGATTGGACCGGAGGGGCGGCCGACGGCGCCGCGATGGACGCCTAGGCGACGCGCTCAGGGGTTGTCAAAGAAGTCCTTGGCGGTTTCCTTGTCCTTCTCGCGGATCACGCCCGCGGCATTTTCGCGCGTGGCGGTGGGAAAGTTCTCTTTGAATTCCTTCTCGACGGTCTTGTAACCCTCGGTCGGGGGCGGCGTGCCGGGCTTCTGGCCGGTGGCGATGTCGGCGGAGAGCGCGGGGCGCGGGAAGGAGCGCTTTTCGAGCTTCAGCGAGCGGGCTTCTTTCAGCTTCGCGAAGTAGTCCTTGTCGGTGGGATCGATCTCGGGCTCTCCCACCTGCGACGGCAGGCGGTCGAAGTTCTCATTGTACCACTTGACGTACTTCTGCAGGCCGTCCTGCACGAGCGGGCTGCGCGGTTCGACGTTAATGAAGGACTGGCCGGTGGTGCGCGAGAGGGCGTCTTTGAGCGAGCGCACGTTGCCGCGGTTCCAGGTGGCCGCCTCGCCCTTGTCCGGCATGATCCCATAGAGCGCCTCGACCAGGAACTTGATGGAGTTCTTGGCGTTGAATTCGGAGAGCAGGTCGGCCGCGCAGGCGCGGGCCTCGGGATCCTTGTGGAGCAGGACCGGAATCAGGCCCGGGATAATCTCCTTGCCCAGCGCCTGGAGGTCGGACTTGCCCTTGGCGCGCTCGGTGGGGTTCTGGCTGCCCAGCAACTCGAGGCCCTTCTTGAACGCGGCCTGGTGTTTTTCAGGGACGGCGAAGGCGTCTTTCTTCTCGTCGGGAGCGCCCGCGCCTTCGGCGGTCTTTTCGGCTTCGCCCGGTTTCTTCTCGCCCTCGGCGCTCTCGCCTTCCTTCTTTTCCCCTTCGGCGGTTTCGCCTTCGCCGGGCTTCTTTTCGCCATCCGGCGCCTTGACTTCGCCCTCGCCTTCTTTCTTTTCGCCCTCGGCGGCCTCGCCCTCCTTGGGCTCGTCTTCATCCTTAACCACGGGCTTGACGCGCGTGCGGAGGCCGGTGCCCAGCCCGAAGAGGCTGCTGTTGTCGGTCTTGGGCTTGTCGCGGACAACCAGGTCGATGTTCTCGCGGCGAATCGAGCGCAAGCGCCCCGTGCGGCCGTCCTTGATCACCACGGCGGCCGGGGATTCCTCGACGATCTCCCCGGGAATCTCCGTCCCGTCCTTGAGGAAGACCGTATCCGCCCGGCACGGAGCGGCGAAAAGGACCAGCCCCAACGCGCCCGAGATCAGCCACGAGATCCTGTTCATCGGCATACTCCTTTCGGCCTCCGCGAACGACAGCCGCGGGGCCATGTGCATTCTAACGCATTTCCGACCGGGCTCACTTCTTCTTGTCGTCGGCGCTGTAAAGCCAGCCGCGGATCGAAACGCCCGAGCCTTCGCCAGGGGGGACCAGTTCGCTGGCCTTGAACCAGAGTTCCAATTCGCGCCGCGAGGAGTCCTGACTGTCCGACGCATGGATCAGGTTATTCTGCATGGAGAGCGCGTAGTCGCCGCGGATCGTTCCGCCGGGCGCCTTGAGCCCCGAGGTCGGCCCGACCAGCCCGCGAACCACCTCGATTGCCCCCTGCCCTTCCAGCGCCATGACCACGACCGGCGCCGAGGTGATGAACTCGACGAGGCTTCCGAAAAACGGCTTCTGGTTGTGCTCGGCGTAGTGCTTCTCGGCCAGCCCGCGGTCCACGCGCATCAGCTTCAATCCGGCGAGGCTCAAGCCCTTCCGCTCGAAGCGCGCGACGATCTCGCCCGCCAGGCCCCGCGCCACGCCATCCGGCTTCACGATCACCAAGGTCCGTTCGTGCAACGCGCTCAAAGGAGATCTCCCTGTCATCGGGGCGTCCGGGACGCATGTGCACCCAGATCGCCCTTCGGTTAGACGCTCAACATCGGACTTTGCTCAACGTGCAAGCACCTTTTTATGATACAGGCCGTTCGTGTCAACAGGAGGCGACGCGCAGAGATAGCCAGCCCTTGCTCGCGGAACAAGTGCAGCACGTGGGGGCTCGTCCTGGGAAGAATCGGCCGGGCTTACACCTCCATGAACACCACTTCATTGAAGCCCGGCGAGAGCGGGTGCAAGCGCCCGCTGGCTTCCTCCACCAGCTTCGCCGAGACCGGCGTCTCGACGCGAGCGCGAACGGCCCCGCGTTCGAGGCGTTGCAGTTCGAGCCGGATCGAACCGTGGGGCGTGGGAACCTCCCCGGCCGCCTCGTTCAGCGGGCCCAGGCAGGGCGTGATGACGGCGCGGCGGAAGCCGCCGATCTCCAGGTCGGGTTCGACGCCCAGGACCGTCTGCAGAAACTCGATGCTGGGCGTGCAGGACCAGGCGTGGCAATCGCTGCGCGTCCGCCCGTCGCTCTCCGGCCAGGTGGTCAGCCCCGTGCCCTCGAGCAGGCCCTCCCAGTGCTTGAGCAATTCGAAGAAGCCCGCGCGCCAGCCGACGGCCTTCATGGCCTGCGCCACATAGAAGCGGAAATACGGGCTTCCGGGCGGCGTGACGCCCGGATCGCGAAGAATGCGTTGGAGCAGTTCGCGCGTGTCGTACCGCCCCAGGGCGCCCTCCAGGATGCCTTGAACGTTCGCGTGCTGCGAGAAGCTCGAGGAACGGGGCTGGTCGGAGAGCATGCGGCGCTCTGCGTCCCAGCATTCCCGCACGACGTCGGCGCCGAGCGTATCGGCTACGGTCTTCCAGCGGCGCGAAAGGTCCGGGTAGTCGAACTCCCATTCGAGTTTGCTAAGCCAGCGCGCGGCCTGAGCGACCAGGAGCGCCAAGTAGGCCGAACCGCCGGTGGAGTTCCCGGGCGACTCGCCGTGCTTCCACGCCGGAACCCAGTCGGTGAAGTTCCAGTGCGGGAGCGGGCCGATCAGGCCGTCCTCGCGGCGGCGCCTCAGAAACCAGGCCAGGATTTCTCGCGCCGCGGGCAAATAGGGTTCGAGGAACGCCTTGTCCCCGCGGTAGAGGAAAAAGTCGTAGAGCATCCCGATCCAGTACAGCGAGAAGGGCGGGATCACCTGCCGCAGCCGCGTCGGGAAGCGGCTCTGCGTCAGCCCCTCGGGGATCCGCGAGTGCCAGAAATCGTCGATGGATTTCCGGGCAAGCCGATCGTCGCCGGCGAGCAAGTACGAAAAGAGCGCCTGCACGCGCGTGTCGCCGATGTACTGGAGCTGCTCGAAGTGCGGGCAGTCGAAGTAGGTCTCGTGCGCGCAGAGCCGCGCGGTGCGCCAGCCCAGGTCCAGCATCTTCGCAAAGCTCGGGCGGTGCGGCTCGTCGGGCGTAAACCCGCCGCGCTCGCGCAGCGGATAGCCGGTGAAGCGCGAGCGGATCTTGTCCAGGGTCAACGGCCGGTCCCCCGTCGTGACGGTCAGCTCAAGGTAGCGATAGGAACGCCACCAGAGCGTCTCGAACGTCTCGCGCTCGCCCCCGCCCGGCAGGAACTCGTCCACCTGCCCCCAGGCGTGCTTCCCGGCGGTCTGGTTCCGGTCGCCCTTGTTCAGCTTGCCGTCCAGGTACAGCGCCTCGACGTTGACGGCTCGAATCGCCGCGCCCTGCCCGCCCGAGACGGTCAGGGGGGTGTAGGCGTTGGTGAGCAGCCCGCGGTCGAGAAGAATGCGGACCTTGCTGTGCGCCGCGACTTGGACGGCGCGATCCTCCCGGAGCCAGGCGTCGAGCGCTTCCGGCTCCGGATGGTCGGTCTCCGCGACCCGCGCGAAGCGTTCCTCGTCCTCGTCCATCGGAGGGAGCGGATCCGGGACGAGCCAGTGGTTGGCGCGCGGCTGCCGCTGGCCCCAGACCACGCCCGGGCAGAGTTCGACGGGCGCGCGCCAGTCGCGGTCGTCGAAGTCCGGCCCCATCCAGCCCCAGGGCGCGCGGGCGCCGTCGATCCGTTCGCCGTCGCCGGCGCAGTAATAGATGCGCAGGTCGCCCCACTCCGGCGCAACCGGGCCGCGCGAGAGATCCTGGAAGCAACGCCAGCTCGCGTCCGTCCGCACGCGCGCATCGAAGGCCTCCCCGCCCTGCGGCGCCTCCCCGCGCAGCAGGAACCCGGCGCGGCAGGAGAGCTGCCCCATCCCGGCGTGGTCGGGGCCGAAATGGAAAGCCGCCGCCGCGAGCGTGTGCCGGCCGGCGGCGAGCGTCCCGGGCCGCACTCGGGCGCAGGGCCAGCGCGTGGGGTCCGAACGGGTCGGGCCGCGCGCAAGCAGGTTCCCATCCAGATAGAAGACGAACCGCTCGTCGGCCGTGATCCAGAGCGTGGGGTCTTCCACCTCGTGCGGCAGGTCGAGCGTCTTCCGGAACAGCACGACCGCGTACCCGTCGCGCGTGGCCTCCGGATGCCAGATCCACTGGGCCTGCCAGCCCTGGACGATTTCGAAGTGTTCAAGCGGCACGGGAAACTCCTTGGAATGGACGCCTCGTTGAGGCGGAAGCCAGGGGAAGCGCTCAGGACCGCGCCGTTCTTCCGATTCCGAGCACGGATACCCGCCTTCCCTCTACGGCCCTGTCTTCGCGGCCGGCGGGGCCGCGGCCAGCTTGACGGCGAGCGCCTTGAAGCGCGGCTCCTCGCGCAAGCCGGCGAGGTCTTCGTTGGAATTCAGGTGCGCCCCGTCGCGGAAGCCGAGTTGGACGGCCTCTTCGAGGGCCGCGCAGGCGGCGTCCTTCTCGCCGGCGCGGGCCCGCGCGCAGGCCAGCGCGTAGGCCAAGTCCGGGTTCGGCTGGAGGCTCAGGGCGCGCTCCAGGTATACGGCGGCGCGGGCGAAGTCCATCCGGCGCATCAGGAGCCGCCCCGCGAAGGCCATCTGCTCCGGGAGCCCGTCCAGGGTTTCCTGGGCCAGGCTCGCGGCGGCGGTGCCGGGGTGCTTCGCGCCGAAGCCGCGGTAGGCTTCGACCATGCGCGCGAAGCGCTCGTGCGTATCCGTGAGTTCGTCCAGCTCGTCGCGGAGCGCGTTGAGCGCGTCCTCCGCGGCCAGTTCCTGCTTGAATTTCGGCGCGGCTTCGATCTCGGCCGCCAGGGCCGCGACGGCCTCCACGCCAGGCGCCTTCGCGGCAAGGGCCTGGAGGTCCCTGAGCTGCCGGTAGCCGTCCATGAAGAGGCGCGGATCGTCGAGAAGCTTGCGCGCGGCGGCCAGTTCCTCCTTCAGCATGGCCGTGAGGGTTTCCCCGCCGGGCTCGGGCGAGGCGCAGCGCGCGGCCAGATCCAGGTAGCGCACGGCGCCGTAGGCCAATTTGCGCGGGGGCCAGTCGTGCCCGCCCTCGAAGACCGTGAGCCGGCAGGGCAGCTTCAGCCGCTCCAGCGCGCGCTTCATCCGCTGCACTTCGTCGAAGTTGAAGTCCTGGCGGCCGACAAGGGCGCAGACTCGAAGCCCGTCGCCTTCCTTGGGGCGGACGTTCGAGGAAAAGCCGGCGCCGCACGGAATCCAGCCCGCGAACGGCTTGTCCCGCTCCAGGGCCATCTCGCAGGCCATCCGCGCGCCGCCCGAGAAGCCCGTGGCGTAGAGCCGCGTCTCGTCCAGCGCCAGGCGCGCCCAGGTGTCCTTCCAGAGCGCCTCCGAGGCGGCGCGGATCGGCTCGTACGGCCCGTTGCGGGCCACGTTGCTCCCGGCCACGATCCAGCCGAATTGTTCGGCCGCATTCCGGAACAGGTTGACCGGGGTGCCGCCCTGCGCGTTCGGCGAAAAGGCATACAAGATCGGCCACTTCTTCTCGGGGGTGTAGTAGGACGGGATGTACAGCGCGTAGCTCTGCGCGGGGTCGTGGAGCGTGACGACCTTGGGGAGGATCACGCCGGGTTTCAGCGCCGCGGGATCCTCGGGAGGCTCGGCCTCGCCCTCCCCGCCCCAGAGCGGCAGCAGGACCGGCAGCAGGGCCGCGAACATCCCCCATCGCATGCGCAAGGTCACGGCGCCTCCCATTCACCCGGCTGCCCGGCGGAACTCAGGGTATCGGCAGCCCGGAACGATTCCAGGCGACGAAAACCCTGCACAGGTTCATATGCTGCACCGGTGCTTCAAGTTTAAGAGCTTATGAGTTTTCGCTGAACCGATCGTTATCCTGCCCCGGTTTATACAGTAAGAGCATGGCCACGCAGGATGCGCAAGCCGCGCCGAAATCGGTCGGCGGTTTCGAGCTCCTCGAGAAGCTCGGCGAAGGCGCCATGGGCGCGGTGTACCGGGCGCGGCAACCGGGGCTCGACCGGATCGTCGCGCTGAAGGTCCTGCCCGCCGCGCTGGCCAAAGACGCCGCCTTCACCGAACGCTTCCAGCGCGAAGCGCGCGCGGTGGCCAAGCTGAATCACGCCAGCATCGTGCAGGGGATCGACGTCGGCTTCGACGCGCCCACGGGGCTGTGGTACTTCGCGATGGAGTACGTGGACGGGCCCTCCCTGGAGACGCTGCTCCAGCGCGACAAGGCGCTCCCGGAAAAGCGCGCGCTGGAGCTCGCCCGCGCGATGGCCGCGGCCCTGGAGTGCGCGCGGCAGCACGGGATCGTGCACCGCGACATCAAGCCCGCCAACATCCTCCTGACGTCCGGGGGCGAGGCCAAGCTCGCCGATCTGGGGCTTTCCAAACAGGCAACGGACGCGAGCCTGACGCAGGCGGGCATGGCGATCGGAACCCCGGCCTACATGTCCCCCGAGCAGGCGGGCGGGAGCCGCGAACTGGACGTGCGCAGCGACCTGTACTCGCTGGGCTCGACGCTCTTCCACCTCGTGACCGGACGCGCCCCGTTCGAAGGCCCCACCGCGGCCGTGGTGATGACGCGGGTGATGGCCGGACGCGCGCCGCTGGCGCACCGCGTCTCGCCGCGAGTCGGGGAGCCGCTCGGGCGGCTGATCGCCCACCTGATGCAGCGCGACCTGGACAAGCGGATCGCCACGCCCGCGCAACTGATCGCCGAGATCGACAAGCTTCTCAGCGCCCCGCGCGTCCCGCCGCGGCTCCGCGGCCACGGGCGCGAGTCCTCGCAGCACGAGCTCAACCCGGTGCGCAGCGATACGACCGGGCCGCGGCACGCGGTGCGCAGGCCTCGGCACGGCTCGCCCCTTGCCGGCGCGCTGGTGGCGCTCACCGGCCTGGGCTTTGTCTGCGCCCTGGCCTTCGGCGCCTTCAAGCCGGCCGAGCCGGAAGCCGCTCCCGAACCGGCTCCGGTCGCGGCTTCGTCCGCGCCGGCCGCGACGGCCCCCGCTCCGCCCCCTGCGACCGGCGTGCCCGCGGCGGCGCCGCCGGCCAAGGCCCTCGAGCCGGATCTGCCGCAGGAACCGGCCGTTTTGCCTGCGCCCGCCGTGCCCAGCCCGCGGGTGGTCTCGACGCGCGCCGAGTCCAGCGAGCCCGGCGCGCCGGAGCCGCTCCCCGATCCCGCCGCCGCCCTAGCCGTCCGGGACGCCCAGCGCCTGGAATACGCGCGCGCGGTCGCGGCGTGGCGCGACGCGCTGCTCCGCGGCGACGAGGCCGGCGCGCGCGAACGAATCGAAGCCGCCGCAACCCTGGACGGACTGGACGCCTGGCGCAAGGAGGCCCTCGAGGACCGGCGCGCGCTCGAGTGGGCGCCGGCCCTGGCCGCGGCGCTCAGGCGTGGCGCGGAAGCCCTCGCCGAAGCGGACTTGTTCGAATTGGACCTTGGAGGCGGAGCGCCGCTCAAGGTCGGCAAACGCGGCGTCCTCCAGGTGGTGAAGGTGGACGAGAGCGGCATGCAGCTCGAGCAGAAGGGCCTCCAGGCGCCCGCGCCGTTCGCCAAACTCAGCCTCGCCACGCGCGCCAGGTTGATGGAGCTCGGATTGGGCCGGGATGCAAGCGACCAGGTCCTGCGCGCTGCGCTGAAATTCCTGGCCTTCGGCGTGCTCAACGATGCCGCGGCCGTCCGCGCGAGCTGGGAGGCCGCCCGGCAGGCCGGCGCGCCGGCGGAAACGGTGGCTTGGGTCGAGGCGCGGCTGGAGCTGAGCGAGGCGTGGGCGCGGGAAGAAGCGGCCCGGCTGGCGTTCGAAAGCATGGCCGAGCAATTCGAACGCTGTGCCTGGAAGGCGCTGGCCGCCGAATTGGACGAGTTCGCCCGCAAGCACGGTGAGACGCGCGCCGCGCAAGCCGGCGCGGTGCGGCTCGCGGAATGGCGCGAACGCGCCGAACGGGAGATTACGCGTGCCGAAGGGCTGCTCTTCGACTTCCAGTCCCCCGAAAGCGCCGCGCGGTTCGAGAAACTCTGGACCGCCGGCGGCCAGCATCTCGCCTCGTTCGCCGTGGAAGACGGCCAGCTTCGGATCGAATCGGCGCGCCCCGCCAACATCAGCCGCCTGCTGTTCCAGGCCCCCTCGTTCCGGTTGGGCCGGAACTTCAAGCTGAGCTTCACGCTGACGACCCCGCTGAGCGGGCAACGGATCGCGGAGGCCAACCGCAAGGAGACCGGGACGCTCTGCGCGCACTTGGTTTTAATGCTCCCGGGCGAGAAGGTGACCATGGAGCCCTTGAACCACGCGCGCGTGTACTTTGACGTATCCAGCCGCGCGCAGGGGCTCGTGGCGGCGTTCCTGCGCGGCCCGCGGCAGAACCTCACCAACGGCGGCCCGCCCGGCCCGTTCGAGGGCATGAAGCAGCCCGGACTGCTGGCCACCGGGCTCGTGCAGGGCGCCGCCGCCAAGCCGCCCTTCGCCCAGGACGGCGTCTACCGGATCGTGGTCACACGCTCGGAACGCCGCCTGAGCGTCCGCGTCAACGAGACCCAGGCCGTCGACGAAGACCTGCCCGAAGCGGCCGCGAATTTGATCGAAGCCTCCGCGCCGTGCCTGTGGTTCGAGTTCGTCGGCGCCGCGGGGCCGTTCCAGCTTGACGATCTCAGCATGCTGGGAGTGCAGCCCGCGCCGTAGCGGGTTGGGTCGGGGACGAGGCGCAATTCGGGCGCGCACCAACAAGGCCGGTGGAAACCCGTTGTATTCCGGGGGCGCCGAGGCAACCTGGAAGCTGAGAAAGGAGCGCCGCCGGCAAGGAATCATGGCCCGCGAGACGAAACGCGCACGAGCCCGAGGCAAGGTGGCCTGCTGGGCGCCCTCCTTCGAGGACGCCGCCGGGTTGCTGCCGCCGTACGATTCCGACGCGCAGGAACTGGATATCGTCGTCACTTCGGCGCTGGACGAGACGCGCCAGGAACTCGGCAAGCCCGGCGACGCGGTGCTCCTGACGGTCGGCTTCGGCAAGGACGCGCGCGAACTGGCCTCCCGCCTGCGCGGCGAGATGGAGTGGGCCGAACTGCCGTTCTTCGCGGCGGTCTCCTACAAGGACGTGAACGAGGAGTCCCAGCAGCGCGCGGAGAGCCTGCGCGTGGAATTGCAGCCCCAGCCGATGCCCGCGCGGCTCTTCTGGGGGCACCTGCGCGAGAGCCTCAAGCGCTTTCGCGGCAAGGCCTATCGCTTCTCGCCCAACCGCCGGCGCTTCTTCCGGGTGCCGTTCTCGGTGACGGCCTACTCCTCGGTGCAGAGCCGGACCGTGGACATCAGCCTGGGCGGCGTGCAGATTCAGACCGACCACCCGTACAAGCTCGGCGAGCAGGGAATGCTCGACATCCCTTTGATGCGCGAGCAGCTTCCGGGCGGGCTGCGCTTCGAGGTGATCGCGGTGGACCCGCTGGAAGACGGCGAATTCCGCTTTCGCGTGCGCGGGCGCTTCGTGGAGTTGGACGAGCAGACCACGACGAGCCTCGCGCGGGCGCTCTATGCCATGGATCCGGAGGCATACAACGAGCAGGCCGTGAAGTAGGGCGCGGAGGCGGCTGCGCGCCTATGCCGATTCCAGCAGGTCGTCCAGGCTCCGCAGTTCGTCCGCCAACTGCCGCACGCCATCCACGTCGCCCTGCGCCACCCGCTTGACGGCCGAATGAAGCACCTCCAGGTCCAACGGCTTCTTGAAAACCGCCACGACGTTGTCGGCCTGGCTCAGCGCTTTCACGCGCCGCTGGTCGCCGTCCAGTCCGGTCACGACAAGCATAGGGGGCGAGACGGATGCCGGCGTCGGTATCTCGCCCATCAGGATCCCCAGCGTCAACATCGTCCCGTCCATGCCGGGCATGTCGAGGTCGCTGACGATGACGTCGAAGGCCTGGTGCTGCAGGACGGCCGCCGCCTCGACCCCGTTGCCGGCCTGGGTCACGTCACAGTCCTCGCCAAGCCGGCTGGCCATCATCGCGCGCCAAGCGTAGTTATCGTCCACGACCAAAACTCGGCAACGCCGGCCGCCATCTGACGCTGAATGAGGCATCGGAAGCCACTCCTTCGACGCGGATTACATCATCCAACCGCATTCATGACATATGCACAATTTGAATGCCAATTCTCCCATAGCCAGAAAGCACGTGTGCGGAACATGCGCTTTCCTTTAAGGCGCTTTCTTTCCCTGTCGATACCGCCAAGGAGTTTTCTCGCCTCATGTTGCGGGAGGAGCACCCATGATCTGGGACACGCAGGCGCAACAGCGCAAGCGGGCCATCGAGTTGAGCGCCATGGCCTTCGCCGTCGGCGGCCTGGCGGTGCTGGGCCTGGTGGCGCTTTTCGGGACGCACACCCGCGTCCGCCGAGGCGCGTCCGCCGCTGCCCGCCGCCGTTTCCCACGGGAGCCCCGCGGTTCCGGTCGCCCACCCCGCTCCACCCCTGGAAGCCGAACCGGCCGCGCCGCCGCAGCCTCCGGCCACCCGTGGCCCTCAGGCCATCGTCCGCTGGCGCGGCCCGCTCTCGGAAGGCCTCGCGCTGCTGGATGCCGGACGCGCGGACCAGGCGCTGGCCTGGGCGCGTAAGCACGGCCCCGCGCCGGCGGACGGCGTGAAGGCCGTCGAAGCGCGGGCGCTGCTGGCGCTGGGGCGGCTGCCCGACGCTCGAGGGCGTTTCGCGGAACTCTTCCATGCGGGCACCAACGCCGAAGCGCGCGCCGACGGCAGGCTGGGGCTGGCGCTCTGCGCGGCCAACGGGAACCTCCAAGCCGCGGCGCTCGAGGAGCTACAGGCGCTCGCCGGCGGCGAGAGCCCTGGCTGGGGCGCGGCCGTCGCGGCGTTCGGCTGGGCTGGCGCGCTCGACTCGGGGAAGGCGCCGGGCCTGGCCAGCGCCGACGAGCACGCGCGCGCGGCGTACCAGAAGGCCCTGACCTCCGATGCCCTGCCCGCGGAACTCGAACGCATCTGCCAGGCGCGGCTGGAGGCGCTGACCGAGAAGATCGTGCTCAGCCCCGCGCGCCGGCACGCGCTGGGCGCGCCCAAGGCGGTCTTTCATGCGGTCGAGCCCGGGCAGTCCCTGTACCAGATCGCGCGGCAGCACGGGGTGTCGATCGGCCAACTCTGCCGGCTCAACCAGCTCGATCGGAACGGGTTCCTGCGCGTGGGCCAGACCCTGAAGGTGCTGCCAGGCGAGGCGCGGCTCGTGGTGGACCGCTGGCGGCTCACGGCGACGCTTTTCTGCGACGGCGCGTACCTGAGGCGTTGGCCGGTGGGGATCGGCCCGGGCGAGGCCACGCCTTCGGGTCGTTTCACGATCCGCACCAAGCTGGTCAATCCCGACTGGTACTACGGCGGGAAGAAAGATCCCCTTCGGCAATCCCGAAAACGTGCTCGGCACGCGCTGGCTGGGCTTCGACCGCGAGGAGGCCGGCGGAAAGGGCGCGGGCATCGGCGTCCACGGCACGACGATCCCCGAAAGCGTCCCCGGGCGGGAGAGCAAGGGCTGCGTGCGCATGCACAACGCTTCGGTGGAAGAGCTTTACGACTGGCTGCCGCAAGGCGGGACGGTGGTCATCAATTGAGCGGAGCCGAAGGGGCGCCATGACCTGCTGGCGCGTGCTGTTTGTTTGGAATTTGCAGTTTGAAGTCTGCCTGGTTCCTTCGCTCTAATCCCCCGCCACCTGCTCCTTCGGGGCCGCAACCGGTTCCGGGGCGGCGGCATCGATTTTCGAGACGCTGGGCAGGATCACGGTGCCTTTTTCGAGCGGCGCGGCGATGGTCAGCTTGCCGTCGGTGATATGGTCCACGCGCGTCGCGAAGCGTTCCAGGCGCGGGTCGTGAGTCACGACAAGAGCCGCGCGGCGTCCAGCCAGAACCTCGTCCCGAAGCAGCGCCATCACGGAAAGCCCGGTGGCGGTGTCCAGCGCGGCGGTGGGCTCGTCGGCGAGGATCACGTCGCTGTTCCCGGCCATCGCACGGGCGATGCAGACGCGCTGGCGCTGCCCGCCGGAGAGCGCGTCAGGGCGGCGGTTCATGCAGTCGGCCAGGCCCACGCGGTCCAGCAGGGCCTGCGATTCCCTCTTGCGTTCCCGCCAGCCAAAGCCCTTCAATTGCAGCGCCAGGGTAATGTTCTGCAAAGCCGTCAGGGCCGGAAAGAGGTTGTAGCTTTGGAAGATGAACCCGATGTGTTTCAGGCGCAGCGCCGGCAACTGGTCTTCGCCGTAGCCCGTGACGTCGTTCCCGCCAAGCCAGACGCGGCCGCGAGTGGGTTTCATCAGCAGGCCCATGATCGAAAGCAGGGTCGTCTTGCCGCTTCCCGAGGGCCCCTGCAGAAGCACGAACTCCCCGCGCTTGAGGGTCAACGAGGCGTGTTCGACGGCATGGACCGTGACCGGGCCGGTCTTGAACTCCTTGCTGACCGCATGGAGCTGAATCAGATTGTCGCTCTCGCGACCGCTCATGAGGCTGCGTTCCTCGCGGGGAAGCCTTAACCCCGAAAGAGTTTATCTTAACTTAACGGACGCCGCTGTCAGCAGGATTGTGAGGCTGTGGAGGCTTAAAAATGTTGCACATGGTGCTCGTTCAGGTCATTCCACCGTCACGCTCTTGGCCAGGTTCCGGGGTTTATCCACGTCGCAGCCCCGGGCCACGGCGATGTGGTAGGCGATGAGCTGGAGCGGCACGGCGCAGACGGCCGAGTTCATGATCCCGCGGTCGTCGTGGACGGGGAGCACGTCGTCGACGAGCTTTCCGATCTCGCGGTCGTCGTGGCTGGCGATGGCGATCACGCGCCCGCCGCGGGCTTTCACTTCCTGGATGTTGCTGAGGATTTTCTCGTAGCGCCGGCCGCTGAGCGCGAGGATCACGACGGGCATCTTCTCGTCGATCAGCGCGATGGGGCCGTGCTTCATCTCGGCGGCGTCGTAGCCTTCGGCGTGGATGTAGCTGACTTCCTTCAGCTTCAACGCGCCTTCGAGCGCCAGCGGCCAGCCGGTCCCGCGCCCGAGGTAGAGCGCGTTGGCGGCGTCCTTGTATTTCAGCGCGACCTCGCGGATCCGCGCGTCGTGGGCGAGCGCCTCCTCGATGCGCACGGGCACCTGGAGCAGGTCGTGGACGCGGCGGCGGGCGTCCTCGGGATCGAGCTTCCCGCGCAGGATGCCCAGGCGCAGGGCGAAGACGTAGAGCGCGGCGAGCTGGCCGGTGAAGGCCTTGGTCGAGGCGACGCCGATCTCGGGGCCGACGTGCATGTAGACGACGCCGTCGCTCTCGCGGGCGAGCGTGCTGCCCTCGACGTTCACGATCGAGACGGTCTTGCAGCCTTCCTGCCTGGCGTGGCGGATCGCGCCGAGGGTGTCGGCGGTCTCGCCGGACTGCGAGACGGCCATCACGAGCACGTTGGGGTCCAGGACCGGGTCGCGATAGCGGAAATCGCTGCCGAACTCGACCTGCACGGGGATGCGCGCGGTCCGCTCGATCATGTTCCGGCCGACCATCGCCGCGTGCAGCGCCGTCCCCTGCCCCACCATCACGATGCGGTTGACCCGCCGGAGGTATTCGTCGTCCACTTTCAGGCCGGGCAGATGGAATGAAGGGAAGGCGCCCTCGCCGCCGGGGTCGGCGACGAGGCGCTGGGCGAGCGTGCGCAGGGCGCCGGGCTGCTCGTGGATCTCCTTGAGCATGAAGTGCGCGAAGCCGCCGCGCTCCACGTCGGCCACGTCCCAGCGGATCTCCTGCACGCGCGGTTCGACGGGCTTCCCGCCGGCGCGCAGCTCGAAGCGCCCAGGCGCCAGCGCGACGACCTGGTCGTCGTCGAGGTAGACGACCCGGCGCGTGCGCTCGACGATGGGCATGGCGTCGCTGGCGAGGAAGAACTCGCCGCGGCCTTCCCCGAGCCCCACGGCAAGGGGCGAGCCGCGGCGCGCGCCGACGATGAGGCCGGGTTCGCCGGCCGCGCAGACGGCAAAGGCGAAGGAGCCTTCGATCCGCGCGATGGCCCGTTCGACGGCGGCCTGGAGGTCGCCCTCGTAGAGCGCCGCCACGAGGTTCGCGGCGACTTCGGTATCGGTCTGGGAGGCGAAGCGGCAGCCGGAGGCTTCGAGTTCCTTCCGCAGCGCGGCGTGGTTTTCGACGATCCCGTTGTGGACGAGGGCGATGCGGCCGTCGTGGCTGCGGTGCGGGTGCGCGTTGGCCTCGCTGGGTCGGCCGTGCGTGGCCCAGCGCGTATGCCCGATGGCGGTGTGCGCGCCGCCGCCGCGTTCGCCCAGCTTCGCGCGCAGTTCGGCGACGCGCCCGACGACGCGGACGATCTCGAGCCGGTCCTTCAGCAGGAGCGCGATGCCGGCCGAGTCGTAGCCGCGGTACTCAAGCCGGCTCAGGCCGTCGAGCACGAAGGGGGCGGCCTTCCCGGGCCCGGTGTATCCGACGATGCCGCACATGCGTCAGGTGGCGCGCTTTCGCTTGCGGCGGGCGTAAGGCGCGCGAGCTTCGGCGACCTTGGAGGCGGCGCGGCGCTTGGCGGGCTTGGCCTTCCTACGGTTCTTTTGCGATTCGCGGAGATACTCGACGTAGGCCTTCAGGTCATGGCCAAATTCAGCCGAAATGGCAGTGCGCACCCTTCGCACTTCCTCAACAGCGTCCTTTGAGCGTCCGCCGGAGCCTGTCATCTCAGTCCCCATCGCTGTTTCGCATCAAATTAGTTGGCGTAAGGAGCATGGGCACGCCGAGGCCAAGTCTCCCGTTCACGACTTCAATATGCCTTCTTTTCCTGGGATTGGCAAGGTGGCGGCAATTCCAAGTCAATAGGTAAGTAAAGCCATGACGGCTCGCGAGTGCAAGGTGCAGCGCATCGCCGATGGAATCGGCCGGCATCAGGCGTTCCTGCAGGTAGGTCTCGGCGGCTTCCAAGGATGGGTCATCGAGCGTTAACCCGTCAAGGCTCTGAATCAATTCCAATGCCTTCGCGCGAGCCGAATCCGGGTAGTCCGTACTGCTCAACTCATGAACCACCACCTCGGAACTCACACATCGGTAGGAGGGTGCGTATCTCTTCCACCAGCGCCTGGTCAGGGCGCGTACTGCGACATTGTAAGATTCCCGCCGCAATTCAAAATACGCGGAGGGGATCGTCGTCTCGATGTAGACCGATTCTGGCACGGACGACGATCCCCGCGCGAAAGTCTAAGCCCCTTCGTAAACCTTCTTGTAGGCGATGTCGCCCACGAAATAATAGCGCGCCAATTCGCCCTTGTTGGCCTTGAGCCCGATCATGATCACGTAGATGAGCAAGCCGATGCCGATCAAGCCGAAGAGGGGGATCATCAGCAACGTCGCCAGCCCGGCGGTGATGAAGGTCAGGATAATGATGGGAATCATCAGGATCAGCATGACGACGAAGAGCGCGAGCTGCAGGAAGATCGATTGAAGCGCATGGAACTTCACAAACTTGGATTCGTCCTTCTTCATGAAGAAGACGACGACGGGCGCGATGAAATTCCCGAACGGAATGATGTAACCGGACAGGACCAGCAGGTGCGCCAGCATGCCCCACTGCTTCTCGTCCGCCGTCACTCCGCTTGCAGCCTGTTCTTCCGCCATGACGTTCTCCTTTATGTCCCTCGACCGGCGGCACGATGGCGCGCCGTCGCCTTACCCTCTTCCACGTTCAAGGGAAAACTCAGCTCTTGAGCAACTCCTGCACGCGCCGCGTGTACTGTTCGACCAGCGCCTCGGCCTCGCCTTCGCGGCGCGCCTCGGCGATGACGCGCATGACCGGCTCGGTGTTGGACGCGCGAAGATGCACCCAGCGCTCCGCCCAATCCAGCCTCAGCCCGTCCTCGGTATTCACCTCGGCCTCGTGCGATTCGGCCTTGAGCCGGCGCAGCATCTCGCGGCTGCGCGCCGTTGGAATCTCGATTCGGCTCTTCACCATGTACCACTTTGGGAGCGCGGAAGCCAGTTGCGAGACGGGTTTTCCAGTCACGGCGAGGTGCTCGAGGATCAAACCCATGCCGACGATGGCGTCACGCCCATAGTGCACCAGCGGATCCATCACGCCGCCGTTGCCTTCCCCTCCGAATGAGGCCTTTTCGTCCTTCATCCGCTCGGCAACGTTCACTTCTCCAACAGCGGTACGCACCACGCGCGCCCCGGCCGCCTTGGCCACGTCCTCGGTCATGCGGCTGGTGGACATGTTGATGACCACGAGGCCATTCTCGATGCCGCGCTTGCGCAGCGCGAACTGGGTCGCCAGCGCGAGGCTGGTCTCCTCGCCCAGGAACGCGCCTTGCTCGGAGACCACGGCCACGCGGTCGGCGTCGGGGTCGGCGGCGAAGCCCAGGTCCGCGCCGCGCTCCTTGGTGAAGCGGCAGAGGTCCCTGCAGGTTGTCGAAGTTCGGTTCGGGCGTGTGCGGAAAGAGCCCGTCCGGCGTGCAGTGGATCGGCTCGACCTGGCAGCCCAGCGCGCGCAAGAGCCGCAGGCTCACGCCGACCCCCGCGCCGTTGCAGCAGTCCAGCGCGACGGTGAAGCGCCGCGCCTTGATCTTCTCCACGTCCAGGATGGAGAGGACCTTCTCGACGTGATGCGCCTCGGCGTCGGAGACCTGCTCGACGGGCTTCAGGCCGTCCCAAGGCTTCTGCACGAAATCGCCGCCGTAGTAGATGTTGAGCAGGTCGCGGCCTTCGTCGGCGTTGAGGTAGATGCCGTCGGAGCGAAAGAATTTGAGCGCGTTCCACTCGACGGGATTGTGGCTGGCCGAGATGACGATCCCGCCGTCGGCCTTGAGGTCCTCGATCATCAGCGTGGCCGTGGGCGTGGCCACGACGCCGATGTCGAGCACCTGGCAGCCCGCGGAGATGAGCCCGCTCAGGACGGCGTGCTTGACCATCTCGCCGGAAACGCGGGTGTCGCGCCCGACGACGACGCGCCCGGAGCAGACGTAGGTGCCGAAGGCCTGGCCCAAGCGCGCCAGGAGTTCCGGGGTGAGGCTCTTGCCGACGATGCCCCGCACGCCGGAGATCGAGATCATCAAGTCGCTGTGTGGCCCGGTTGTCGCCATGCCTCTCCCCTGTCCCCCATTTCCGCCCTGCCCGCGCATTCAGGGCTTGGCGTCGGTCTCCGCGTCTTCGCCCCGCGGAGCCGGGGCCAGCCGCTTGAGCCGGTACACGATGGTGGCCGTCTGATCCAGGCTGCGGTCGCGGTTGGCGCAGGAACTCAGGACGACGTAGCGCTCCGAAAGTTCGTCGAGCATGCCGAGTTCGAGGTCGAAGACGGCCTGGCCGCCGCTGGACTCGACCGCCCCCGGCTTCAGGCGCACGGTGCCGGCACGGTCGAAGATGTTCTCGAGCCGCACCGATTCGCCCGCGGCGGGATCGACGCGCGCCTGGCGGCTCAGGTCGAGCTTCACGCGCCGGGCGGCGTCGGGCGTCCCGATGCGGAGCTTGCGATCGGTGCGGAGAATCTCGTAGCCGCCGGCCTGTGCCAGGTCGCCGGCCGGCTGGAGCGCGGCGAGGATCTGGTCGTCCATGCGCCCGGGGCTCAGCCCGAAACGGCTTTCGAGCGAAGCCCCCATGTCGCGGAGCAGTTTCTTGGGCATGCGGAGCGTGCGCATCACCCGCTGGAAGGCTTCGACAAGATCCTGCGGCTCGCGGCTCAGGATCTCCATGCGCCCGTGCCGGTCGAGTTTAACCTGCCAGACGAGTTCGATGAACGTGTCCTCGATCTCGCGGTTCAGCGCGGCGGCAAGGCGTTCGTCGTTCCTGAATTCGTCCACGTCGTCGTCGTAGCGGCGGTACGGCGGCATGGCGAGGCGCACGCTTTCGAGGCTCATCGAGGCGGCCGCCGTGCCCAGCGCGTCCACGTTCTCGGTGCGCAGGACCAGCACGCCCTGCATCTCGGTGGCCTTGACGACCGGCTCGCGCCCCGCAATGACCTGCTGCACCTCGATCTTCTTCTCGTAGTTGAAACGGTACACCGTCTTGGGCTGCCAGCGATAGGCCGGCTCGGCGGGCGCGGGCGCCCGCTCGCCGAAGGCCCGGCCCGCGAGGACCAGGAGCACGATGCCGCAGAGGAAACTGGCCGGGCGGGCGGTCACGATCTCGAGGGCCTTTCGATGTTGAGCTTGGAGACCCGGTAGCGGATGGAGCGGAAGGTCATGCCCAGCAGCTTGGCCGCCTCGGTCATGTTCCAGCCCGTGCGCTCCAAAGCCTGGACGATGAAGGCGCGCTCCTGCTCGAGCAGGAAGCGTTCGAGGTCCATGCCTTCCTCCGGGAGGGTCTGCGGCACGGCTGTGAGCCCCGGGACGATCTGCGCCGCGGGCATATTGACGCTGGAGGGCCGCGGGAGGCCCGCCGGCGAAAGCACGCGCGTGCTGCCCTTGCGTTCGCGGTAGCGCTGCAGGTCGGCGGGGGTCACGGCGGGTATGGCGTAACCCGAGGCGAGCTGGACGGGATTGAGGCTTCCGCTTCCCGGGGGCGCGGCCATCGGCCCGACCAGATCGCCCTCGGTGATTTTGTCGCCGGTGCAGAGCGCGACGGCGCGCTCGATGGTGTTTTCCAGTTCGCGGACGTTGCCGGGCCAGTGGTACGCGATGAGCCGGCGCATGGAGGATTCGGTGATGGTCTTGACGACCTTGCCCATGCGCTTGGAGTAGCGGGCCAGGAAGTGCCCGGCCAGCATCGGCACGTCCTCCGGCCGCTCGCGCAGCGGAGGCAGCGCGATGGGGATGACGTTGAGCCGGTGGAAGAGGTCCTCGCGGAACTCGCCCTCGGCGCACATCTGGCTGAGGGTGCGGTTGGTGGCGGCGATGATGCGCACGTCGCAGCGGGTCTCGCGGTTGCCGCCGACGGGCTTGAAGGTGTGGGTCTCCAGCACGCGCAGGAGCTTGACCTGCATGAGCATGCTCATCTCGCCGATCTCGTCGAGAAAGAGCGTGCCGCGGTCGGCGGTCTCGAAGAGCCCCTTGCGGTCGGCGATGGCGTTGGTGAAGGCGCCCTTGACGTGCCCGAAGAGTTCGGATTCGAGGAGCGTCTCGGTGAAGGCGCCGCAGTTGACCGCGACGAAGGGGCCCTGGGCGCGCAGGGAATTGTAGTGGATCGCGCGGGCCACGAGTTCCTTGCCAGTGCCGCTCTCGCCGCTGATCAGGACGGTGGTGTCGGTGGGCGCGATGCGCTTGACCATCACCACGATGGCGTTCATCGAGGGCGAGTTGCCGACGAGATCGAGGAGCGGGAAGTGGTCGCGCGCCGAGCCGCGCTCGGCGAGTTCGCGGCGCTCCAGGGCGCGGGCGACGAGGCTGCGGAACTCCTCGGTGTCGAAGGGCTTGGTGAGGTGCGTATAGGCCCCGAGGCGCATGGCCTCGACGGCCGTCTCCCAGGTGCCGTAGGCGGTGACGACGATGGAGAGGGTCTCGGGGTGCTTTTCTTTCATCAGGCGCAGGAACGTGAGCCCGTCCATCTTGGGCATGCGCAGGTCCTGAATGACGAGGTCGAAGGCGCCGCGGTTCAGGATCTCGAGCGCCTGCGCGCCGTCGTCGGTCACGATGGCCTCGTAGCCCTCGCCTTCGAGGATGACCTTCATGAGCCGCTGCATGCCGGGCTCGTCGTCGAGGACGAGGATGCGGCGCGTACGGGCCTGCTCGGCGGCGCCGGGCAGGCGGGCGGCGGTGGCGGCGTCGTTCGCGCTCATGCCTTCATCCGCTCCGCCAGCGTGCCGGCGCCGCGCGGCGCCTCCTCTTCGCCCTGCAGGTCGCTGGGCAGCCAGACCTGGAAGGTGGCGCCGCGCCCTTCCTCGCTCTTGACCTTGATGACGCCTTCGTGCCCCTGAACGATGCGGTCGGCGATGGCCAGGCCCAGGCCGGTGCCGCTGGGCTTGGTGGTGAAGAACGGCTCGAAAATCTGCTCGAGGACGTCCCTGGGAATGCCGGGGCCGGAGTCCTCGATCTCCACCAGCACGCCGGGACGGTTGACGCGGTCCTGGATCGCCTTGCCGGCGACCTTCTCGAGGTCGTGCAGCTTCAGCTTGCGGACACGGAAGACGATCTTCTTCTCGGCGCAGCCGTCGAGGGCCTGCATCGCGTTGACGCCGAAGTTGAGGAAGATCTGGCGGAGCTGTTCGGGGTCGGCGCGGATCGGGTCGACCTCCTCGTCGGCCTCCAGCGAGATCTGGATGTCCTTGGCTTCGGCGCGCGAGACGAGCATCAGGCGGAGGTCGCGGAGCAGCTCGGTCAACTCCACGCCAACCAGCCGCGGGGAGCGCATGCGCGCGTACTTGAGGAAGTCGGTGATGATATGGTCGAGGCGATCGGATTCGGAGAGCACGATCTCGATCAGGATTTTCTTGCTTTCGGGAATCTCGACGGAGCGCGCAATCTCCTGGACCGCGCCGCGGATGGAGGCCAGCGGATTGCGGATCTCGTGGGCGATGGAGGCGGAGATCTGGCCCATCGCGTCGAGGCGTTCCTTGTGCTTGAAGAACTCCTCCATCTTCTTCTCGGCGGTGATGTCGTGGACCACGACGATCAGCGCGTGCGGCGGCTGCCCGGGTTCGCTGAACGGCTTGATCTTGACCTCGAAGGGCAGAATGATGCCGTCGGGCCGGCGGTGCGAGATCTCGATCCGGCGTCCGGTATCTTCCTCGAAGGACTTGCGCGCCTGCTGGTCGACGTGGTCGCCCAGCAATTCCCGCAGGCTGGCGCGCACGGGCACGCCTTCCACCGCGAGCAGGCGCATGACTTCGTTGTTGTGGTAGACGACCTCGCGCGAGGCGCCCAGCACCAGGATGCCTTCGCCCAAGCCTTCCAGAACTTCATGGTGCAGCAGGCGCGCCACGGTGAGGCTGCGCGAGAGCCGGCCGCTGAGCACCGCGACCAGGAAGAACGCGGCGATGGGCATGATCAGCAGGTAGAAGTAACGCACGGGGCTCAGGTCGCGGAATTTGCGCAACTGGGCGTCTCCGGCCGAGAGCAGGTAATTCTCGGGGATGTAGCCCAAGCCGTAGGAGAGGGTCAGCAGGCTGAACGCGGTCGCGGTGAACGCGGCCACCAGGATCGCGCCGCGCCAGGAGAGCACGAAGGCGGCGGCGACGATGCCGATCAGGTAGAGCGTCACGAAGGGGCTGTCGACGCCGCCGGTGTGGTAGACCAGGGCCGAGACCAGGCCGATATCCACGAAGATCTGCAGGGAGGCCAGCTTGGGCGCCAGTTCCGCGCGACGCAGCGCCCACGTGTACAGGATGGTCAGGAGCAGCACGATCACCACGACGAGGCCTTCGGGCTGCAGGTAGAGCGGGACCTGCACGGCGGGCGCCGCCTCGCGGCGCTGCGGCAGGGCGGCGTACGCCGCGCGCAGCGTGGGCCGGTGCCCGACCAGCTTCTGCCGCTCCTCGCCCGTGGCCACGTCCCACAGCCGGATGATGCGGTCGCCGGTGCCGGTGGCGATGGTCTTGCCGTCGGGCGAGATCGCGCCGGAGAGGACCCAGTCGGCGTGTTCGCCGAAGGCCTTCAGTTCGCGGCGCTCGCCGACGGACCAGAAGAGCAGGCGCCGGTCTCGCCCGGCCGAGAAGAAGTGCTCGTTGTCGGCGCAAAAGCCCAGCGCGGAGATGGGCAGCCCGTGCGCCTCGCTGGCGCGCACGACGCGCTTCTCCTCGAGGTTCCACAGGCGCAGGATCAGGCCGCCGGTGACCATCCACTTGCGATTGGGAGAGATGGCGGCGGCGAGGATCGGGCGGATGTGGGCGTCCACCTCGTTCTCCACGCGCAGCCCGGAGACGCTCCAGAAGCGCACCGCGCCGTCCTGCCCCGCGGTGACGAGCCGTTCGGCGTCCAGAAAGGCCGCGAAGCAGGTGTCCTGGCCCTTGGGGTCCTCGCCCGTGCGCTCAAGGACTTTGGGCTCTTTGGCGGAGACCTCCCAGAGGTACAGGCCGTAAGCGCCGGTCCCGGCGACCAGCCGCGTTCCGTCCGGCGACCAGGCCAGATGCAGCACCGGCCCGTCGTGCTTGAGCAGCGCCTCGAAGTTCCCGGTGCTCGCGGCGTACAGGCGCACCGAACCGTCCATGCTGGAAGAGGCCAGGCGCGAACCGTCCCGCGAGAGCGCGACCTGCGTGACGATATTGCCGTGGCCTTCGATGGTGGCCAGCTTTTCGCTTTCGCTCGCCACGTCCCAGGCGCGGACGGTGGCGTCGCTGCCGCCTGAGAACAGCACGCTGCCGTTGGAGGAAAATTCGAGCGCGGTGACTTCGCCCTCCGGGGCCGGGAGCCGGAGTCCTTCCCGTCCGTCGCCGTGGGTCAAGGATTCCTGCAGGAGCAGAATGGTGAGCGCGATGGTCGCGAGCAGGAGGCGCAGCGCGATCAGAAAGCGGTTGCCGCGAATGGTGCGCTGCTGGCTTTCGACGAGCGGTTCGGTCTCGAACACCCCAGGACTCCTGCCCGTTTCCCGCACATGCATAGTATCCGGCGTCGCGGCGTTTCCGCCACGCTCAGAAGTTCGCCGGGGCCAAACCCGCGGCCCCCGAAACCGGAACGCTGCCGCAAATGAGAAAGCATACCCGGCGCCCGGCGCGACACGCGCCGGGGCCGGCGCCTGGCCGAACGGCTACTTCTTGCGCAGCGCCTCCTGAATCTTGAAGATCGGGAGGAACACGGAGAGCACGATGCCGCCGACGATCAGGCCCATCACGCCGATCATCAGCGGTTCGATCAGCGAGGTCAACGATTCGACGGTGGCCTCGACCTGCTGGTCGTAGAACTCGGAGATCTTTTCCAGCAACTGTTCCAGCGCGCCGGACTTTTCGCCGATGGCGACCATGCGCACCACCATGGGCGGGAAGACGGGCGAATCGCCCAGCGGCTTGGCCAGCGGTTCGCCCTGACGGATCGCATCGCGGGCGTTGGCGACGGCCTCTTCGACCACGCGGTTGCCGGCGGTGGAGGCCACGATTTCGAGCGCGCCCAGGATCGGCACGCCGGAGCGCAGCAGCGTCGAGAAGGTCTTGGAGAAGCGCGAGAGCGCGATCTTCTGAAAGAGCTGCCCGAATACGGGCATCTTCAGCATCATGCGGTCCCAGACGTACCCGCCGCTGTCGGTGGATTTGTACCACTTGAGGAGCAGGAACGAGCCCGTCCCGATCATGATCAGGTGCAACCAGTAATCCGTGAGGGCCTTGCTGATGCCCAAGACGATCACGGTGGGCAGCGGGAGCGCGACGCCCAGCGCTTTGAAGATGTCCTGGAACTTCGGTATGATGAAGACGAGCAGGAAGGTCGTGATGCCCAGGATCATGACCAGCGAGACGACCGGGTAAGTCATCGCGCCCTGGATCTTTGCGCTTCAATTGCTCCACCGATTCCATGTAGTCGGCGAGGCGCTGCAGGATGGTGTCGAGCTGACCGGACGCTTCGCCGGCCTTGATCATGTTGACGTAGATGCGGCTGAAGACCGTCGGATGCTTGGTCAGCGCGGCGCTCAGGTCCACGCCGCCGCGCACGTCCTCGATGATCGTGCCGACGCAGGTTTTGAAACCGGGGTCTTCGGCCTGTTCTTCGAGGATGTCCAGACATTCGAGCACCGGGATGCCGGCGCTGATCATCGTCGAGAACTGGCGCGTGAAGATGACCAGGCCTTCGCCGCTGATGCGCGGCTTGCCGGTGCTGTTGAGTGTGGCCCAGAGGCTTTTGCCGGCGCCCCCCTTGGCGCCGCCGCCTCCACCCACTTCGGTGACCGAGAGGACCTGGAGGTTCTGGCCGCGCAGGCTGGACATGACCTCGTCGCGCGTGGCGCCTTCGATGGTCTGGGTGACGCGTTTGCCCCCTTGATCCCGGGCGACGTACTTGAAAGTCGGCATGTACGAATCTCCGTGCAGTAGGCGCGGCGCGGCGCCGATCCGGTCGGGCGAAAGCTCAGATTTCGTCCTGCGTCATCATCATCACTTCTTCCAGGGAGGTCTTGCCGCGCATCGCGTTCAGCAAGGCGCAGCGGCGCAGCGTGATCATGCCGTTTTCGAGCGCCTTGCCGCGCACGTCCAGCGCCGAACCGCCGTCAATGACGATGCGCTTGATGTCCTCGCGCAGGCGCATGGTTTCCAGGATCGCGAACCGGCCCTTGTAGCCCATGCTGCAGCGCGAGCAGCCCTTCGCCTCCTGGAACGCGGCCGACTCCATCTCGGACTCCTTGATGCCCGCCTGCATCATGGCGTCGCGGGAGATCTGCTTCTTCTCGCGGCATTCGGAGCAGAGCTTGCGCAGCAGGCGCTGCGCCGAGACCAGGATCACCGAGCTGGAGACCATGAACGGATCGATGCCCATGTCCACCAGGCGGCTGACGGTGCTGGGCGCGTCGTTGGTGTGCAGGGTGCTGAAGACCAAGTGCCCGGTGAGCGCGGCCTTGATCGCGATCTCGGCCGTCTCCTTGTCGCGGATTTCGCCGATCATCACCGTGTCCGGGTCCTGGCGCAGGATCGAGCGCAGGGCCGCGGCGAAGGTCAGCCCGCGCTTTTCGCTGACCGGGACCTGGTTGACGCCGTCGAGCTGGTATTCGACCGGGTCCTCGACCGTGGTGATGTTGTCCTCGACGCGCATGACCTCGCGGACGGCCGAGTAGAGGGTCGTGGACTTGCCCGAACCCGTCGGTCCGGTGACGAGCACCATCCCGTAGGCCTGGTTGACGGCCCAGCGGAAGTCCTCGAGCGCCTCCGGCTCGAAGCCCAGCGACTCCAGCGAGAGCGACAGGCCGGAGGAGTCGAGAATACGAATACAGACCTTTTCGCCGTGGATCATCGGCAGGATCGAGACGCGGAAGTCGACCTGGCGGCCCTTGACGCGCATCTGGAACTTGCCGTCCTGCGGCTTGCGCCGCTCGGCGATGTCCAGGTTGGCCATGATTTTCACGCGCGAGATCAGCGCCGGATGGACGCGCTTGGGCAGGCTGTTCATCTCGTGACACGCGCCGTCGATGCGGTACCGCACGCGCACGCGCTTCTCGAAAGCTTCCACGTGAATGTCCGACGCGCGCTGTTCGATGGCCTGCAGGATCAGCAGGTTGGCCATCTTCACGATCGGCGAACTGCCCGACTTGATGTCCTCGGTCAGGTCCAGTTGACCGTCGTCTTCCTTGTTTTCGTTCAATTCCAGCGCGCCTTCGGCGGAGTCGGCGCCGGAGAGGAGCTGGTCCATCTCCTGGCCGGTGTCGACTTCCTCGCGGAAGGCGTTGCCGATCGCGCGCATCACGGCCACGTCGGTGCTGACGACGGGCACGATCTCGCAACCCGTGACCAGCTTGACGTCGTCGAGGATCAGCACGTCGAAGGGGTTGGCCATGGCGATGGTCAGCATCTTGCCCAGGCGCGAGATGGGCAGCACCTGCCAGGTCTTGCACTGCTCCTCGGTGAGCCGCTCGAGGGCCGTGGGATTGGGCTTCACGCGGTCCAGGTTGATGGGATGGTAGTTCATCTCCTGGGAGACGGCGGCGATGATGTCCACTTCCTTCACCACGCTCTGCTGAATCAGCGTCTCCGTCAGCGAGGCGTTGGCGCGCTCGGAATCGCCCAGGAATTTTTCCTTCTGTTCGTCGTCGAGCAGCCGGTGCTTGACCAGGATGGCGGCAAGCTTCTTGTCGAATTTGGCCATGGTTCAGCTCCCGCGCGCGTTCACTTCTTGAGGAATCCGAGCAGCCCGCCCTTGGCCGGCTTCTTGCCGCCGGCGTCCTTTTCGTCCTTGGCCTCGCCTTCCCCTTCGCCCTCGCCTTCCTTCTCCTTCACGGACTTGAAGGAGCCGGAGAAGGCCGAGATCTTCTTGTCCGAGAACTTCGACGAGGACGGCGAGCGCTCCGACGTCTTGGGGAGCGCGTTGGACGATGCGCCCTTGCCCGAGCCGGCCAGCGCCGGGGGCGCGGGCTCGTCGTCGGACGCGGCATCCTCGGTCCCGCCCAGGTCGTCGTCGGACATGCCTTCCACCGCCGCCAGGGCTTCCTGGAGCCCCTGCGAGGTGCCGACGGCTTCGGCAAGGTCCGCGCCCAGATCGCCCGCGTCGACGGCCACTTCCTCCTCGTCCACGGGCGCCGCCGCGGGATCTTCCACCAGCAGCATCTTGCCCAGGCTGGTGAGGTCCGAGTCTTCGCGTTTCTTGCGGTTCTTGAACTGCTCGTCGATGGCGCGCCGGATGTCGTTCCAGGTGCCCACGAACTGGCAGATCTTCTGGCCGGAGAGCCGTTCCAGTTCGGCGAGCACGTCGTGGTTCATCAGCCCCGCGCCGACGATGATCAGGACCGGGCCGAGCTTTTCGAGCGGCAGGAACTGATACTCCCAGAGCAGGCTCTCGGGGAAAATGTCCAGGACATCCTTTTTGTACGTCGTATTGCTCGGAGGCGATGTAGGGCAGGTTGAATTGCTGGGCGATGGTGGAGGCGATGGACTCTTCGGTGACGTAACCGAGCTTCACCAGGGCCTCGCCGAGGAACATATTGGACTTGCGCTGTTCGACCAGCGCCTGCTGGACCTGCTCTTCGGTCACCATGCCTTCGGCCCGGAGCAGCTCTCCGAGCCGGCGCTTGGTCATGCGGGTGACGCGAGCTACCATCGTATTCCTCTGCGCGGCCGGTTACTTGTTCTGAATCAGCTTCGTCAGCTCTTCGGGATTCAGGGTGCCGGCCATGACGGCTTCGTAGTCGGCCTTCCCGGATTTGAACAGCTCGTACAGCGAGGCGTTCATCGTGCGCATGCCCGACTTGCCGCCGGTCTGGATCGACGAATAGATCTGGTGGACCTTGTCGTCGCGGATGTTGGCGCGAATGGCGTCGTTGGGCAGCATGATCTCCGCGGCCAGGCAGCGCCCCTTGCCCCCGGCCAGCGGCAGGAGCTGCTGGCAGAAGACGCCTTGGAGCACGAAGGACAACTGCGTGCGGATCTGGCTCTGCTGTCCCGCCGGGAAGACGTCGATGATGCGGTTGATCGTCTGCACCGCGGTGCTGGTGTGCAGCGTGGCGAAGGTCAGGTGGCCGGTCTCCGCGAGCGTCAGCCCCAGTTCAATCGTCTCCATGTCGCGCATTTCGCCGATCAGCACGACGTCCGGGTCCTGGCGCAGCACGTGCTTGAGCGCCTGCGCGAAGCCCAGCGTGTCGGGGCCGACCTCGCGCTGGTTCACCAGGCACTGCTTGTTCCGGTGCACGAATTCGATCGGGTCTTCGATGGTGATGATGTGGAGCTGCTGGGTGCTGTTGATCAAATCGATCATCGAGGCGAGCGAGGTGGACTTGCCCGAGCCCGTCGCGCCGGTCACCAGCACCAGCCCCTTGGGCAGGTCGCAGAGCCCCTGGCACACGTCGCGCGGCAGCCCCAATTGCTCGAAGGTGGCGATTTCGTAGGGAATGACGCGAATCGCCGCGCCGACCGCGCCGCGCTGGTAGAAGACGTTCACGCGGAACCGCCCGATCCCGGCGATCCCGAAGCTCATGTCCAGTTCCTTCTCGGACTCGAACTTGGCAATCTGCTCGTTATCCAGGACCGAGTAGACCAGCTTCTGCGTCGACTCGGCGTCGAGCATGTCGTACTCGGTGGGGATGAGCGCGCCGTCGATGCGAATGCGCGGCGGAGAACCGGCACTGATGTGCAAGTCCGACGAGCGTCGTTCCATCATCACGCGCAGCAGTTCTTCTAGGGTGACCATGCAGCTATCAAAACCCCGTACAGGTTTGTCGAAATCTCACCAACAACACCACAGCCTTGAGCCGGTCTTACTTTACACACCCTTTGCACTAGGTGCAAGCGCCGCACGAGTTTAGCAGTCGCCTGCGAACTCGTCAAGAAGGTGGCTTGAGCTAAGATTCGGCCGCCCCGCTACGCTAACTCACTGAAAACTATAACGTTAGTACATGAAACGCAAGAAGGGCCTGGACAGGATCGAGCTGGCAGCTTTCTGGCGGGACTTCCTCTATTTGCTTGTGAGAACGCGAACTCGGCGGCCTTCGACCCGGAGTTGGCCCTGCGCGAGGAGCCGGATCGCTTCCGGGTAAGCTTCGCGTTCCGCCGCTTGGACGCGCTCGGAGAGGGATTCGGGGGTGTCGTTTTCAAGTACCGGGACCGCGCGCTGGAGCACGATCGGGCCGTGGTCGTACTCGTTGTCCACGAAATGCACCGTACAGCCCGAGACCTTGCAGCCGTGGCGCAAGACGGCCTCGTGGACCTTCATGCCGTAATAGCCCTTCCCGCCAAAGGCCGGGAGCAGCGCGGGGTGGACGTTGAGGATGCGCTGCTCGTAGGCCGGCGGGATCCGCAGCAGGGACATGAATCCCGCGAGGCAGACCAGCTCGGGAGCGTACGGCGCGAGGGCCTCGAAGAGCGCGGCCGAATATTCTTCGGGCAGGACGAAGCGCTTGCGCTCGACCACGAGGGCCGGCACGCCGCGGCGCCGCGCGCGTTCCAGCCCGTAGGCGTCGGCGCGCGAAGAGAGCACCGCCACGACCTGGATCGGCAGCGCGCCGGACTCGCCGCGCTGAAAGAGGTTCTCGAGGGTGGTGCCGTTGCCGCTCAGGAGCACGGCCACCTTGCGCTTCGCTTCGCTCATCGCCGCACCGCCTCGCCGGGCTTCCGCAGCCTGCTTGCCATGGGACTTTCGGTCGCGGACCGCATGGCGCTACGGACTCGTCTGCTTCCAGGCGCTGCGCAGCCGCCACTCCGATTTGAAAGCGTCCGGGCCGCGCACGGTTTCGACGCTCGCGCTGTAGGTCAGCGAGGCCTCCCGCAGTTCGCGCGAATGTATCGCGACCCGCGCGGAACCCTGGAGCCGCACCTGGACGCGAACGTCGTTGAGCCGGATCCCGCCCCACTCGAAGCCCTTGGCGCAGTAGTTGTCCACGCTGCCCAGGAAGGTCAGCGCGACGTCGCGCGAATCCCCGGCCTGCGAGGCGACCTTGTATTCCACCACGGCCGTCTGAGCGGGCGCCACCGGGGCGGAAAAGGGCAGCACGACGACCTGCTTGAACGCCGCGCCATCCTTCGGCTGGTCAGGCAGCGGCGGCAGATAAAGGACCAGTTCGCGCCCCAGCGCCAGGCGGTCGGCGAAGGGCCAAGCCGTGCCCTCGGCGACGTTCTCCACCTGCGTCCAGGCCGAACCGCTCCAGAGCAGTTCGTACCAGGGGCTGGCCGTGAAGCGGCGCAGCGCCTCCGCTTCCTCCCGTGTACCCTTCGAGCCAAAGCGCCGCTCGGTCTTGCCGTTAAGCCGCTGGTCGAAGAGTTCCGCGTCGATGCGCAGGGACTCCTTGCCCGCCGCGCGCTCCTGTTCGCGCTCGAGTTTCGGCACCAGCACCATGAGCCGTTCGGGAGCCTCCGCCGCTCGACCCAACAGCGCGGTGAGCTTCCAGTCCGAAGGGATACGCTGCATGTAGGCGACGGGCTGGTTCTGCAGGCGCGTCTCGCCGCTCTCGCTGCGCTCGATCCGGTATGCAAGCGTGGTGGCCAAGGGCGCGTTCTCGCCGGCCGACTGGGACGCCTTGACCTCCTCCCCGCCCCGGCCCGCGCGCGCCAGGCACAGCGCCGCGCCAAGAGCCAGGACTCCGAAGCGTAACCTTCCGATGCGCATGCGTGGGCTCCCCGAAGATGCCTTCAAGGCGCGCCAGCATACCGGAAGGCTTGGTTTCCGACATGCCCGGTCGCCTGGGCGCGTTCATGCTGGAATTTGCCCGACTCACTTGACATATTAATATATTGAGGTATTTATATAGATGGAAGACGGAAGCCCGCAAAGGAACTGGAACAGGAGGAGTTTCCGATGACCGGCGAACGCCCCATCCCCTACGTGCTTCTCGGTATGGGCATAGGTTTGGCGCTGCTGATGCTGGCCCGCTTCATGGTGATCCTGACCTACTAGGGCGCCCAGGCGGGAAGAAAAGGAACGGAGAGGACGGAGGTGCAGTAAGGGCCGGACAAGCGCATCGACCCCAGCGCGGCAAGGACCAGAGGCGCCGATTCGGCGTCTGCCGCTGAGATGGGCGTGCCGCGAACCGGCTCTGAAGAGGCCCGGGCCTGCATGGCCGCCCGGGCCTTTTCGTTTTCAGGCTTCAGATGGCCGCGAGCGCTGAACTTGCGCGAGGTGGAAACTCGCGCCCAACCCCGCCCCAAGGAACAAGCCGTAGATGACACCCCAGAGCAGCATCCCGGCCGGCGACTTGAGCGCGTAGAACGGCATCCCACCCAGGAAGTAGCCCAGTGCGTTAGAGGCGAAAAGGACCGGCGCCACCCGGGGCAGCGTTCGCCACGACTTGAAGCCGCCGGCCAGGACCAGGGCCATCAACGCCGAGCCCACCGCGGAGCCGACCCATTCGCCGGCCGCTCCGTGCAAACTGAAATACGCCCCGACCCAGGTTCCCGCGTAGGCCAGGAAGGATCCGCCGAATAGCAGGTAACTGCGCAGGAGGCGGCGCGGGCCGGCCAGCAGCGGGGCCAGCGCCGCGCCACCCAACACGATAAAGAGCGCCGTCCACGCCGCGTACGCGCCGAGGTGGCCCAGCGTCCGGTACATCCAACGTTCGCCGAAGGCCACCGTCGCGAAGACCGCGACGCTGGCCGCGCCGAAGCCCAGCGCGCCGAGGACGACCGAGCGCGGCAGGGACGGGAGAGCGCGATCGCCGGCCATGCGCCTACGGCTCCGTGGCGCCCACGGCCTGGATTTCGATGAGGCAGCCGGGTTTGAGTTCCTTCACCGGGATCACCGCGCGCGCGGGTTTGTGCGCTCCGAAGATCCGCGCATAGGTCTCGTTGACCTTCGGCCAGAGCGCGCGATCGGTCACGTAGACCGTCACCGAGAGCGTCCGTTCGAGCGCGCTCCCGGCCGCCTGGAGGATCGCCTCGACGTTACGCAGGGTCCGCTCGGTCTGCGCGACGATGTCCCCCGCCCCGACGAGTTCCCCCGTGGCCGGATCGAGCGGCAGTTGCCCGGCGACGTGGACCAGCCCGGCGTGGCGCACGCCCTGCGAGTAATGCCCTGCGGGCTTCGGCGCGCCGGGCGTGGCGATGTAATCCATGGAGCACCTCGCGGCTTCTGGTGGCGCAAGCACCAGCACGCTATCCATTCGCAACCGACAGACAAGGCGCATCCCTGCTGACAACCTTCACGATTCGGGTACGCTACACACGGCGCCGGTGCTTACGGAACGAACCATGAACCCTCTCGCCAGTTACGTGCCGATCCTGGTCCTGCTCACGGCCTCGCTGCATGCGGGCGAGGACGCGCCGCTCCCGCCGGGCTGGGCGGACGGCCTGGCGCCCGGCGAGAACGCCGGGCTCGCCGCGAAGTACGCCAACGACGCGGGGCTTGCCCAGGATCCCGACGTCTGGCACGTCGAGGACTTCGAGAGCGGCAAGGTCGTCTGGCCGTACAAGGAAGGGAACAAACTCGCCGACCTGATGCAAGTGACCGACCAGAATCCGCATCTGGGCGCGTTCTGCGGCGTCCGCGTCTGGAAGGAAGGCGACAACGGCGGCGCGGCGCGCTACTGGCTCCCCAAGGCGGCCCACCAGGGGGCCAACCCCTGCTACTTCCTGCGCGCGTACCGCAAGTTCGACAGGAACTGGCACCCCGGCGACGTGAAGAAGAAGGTGGGCCTCAAGGGCATGGGGCTCTGCTGCCTCAAGGCCAAGTTCGACGGACGCGGCGGGACCGTCTCCGGCGGGACGTGCGACGGGACGGACTGGTACACCGCCGAGGACCAATTCGTGGGCTGGGACGGCAACAAGCCCGGCGCGCAGGACGGCTACTACTGGTTCGGGCACTGCTACAGTTACATGCCCTTCCCCAAGGAGGCCGTCGCCGTCGTCGGCGAGAACAAGCTCAACGATCCGCCCACGACGCGCTTTTCCACTTACGCAAAAGAGTACCTCTACATCCAGTACGAGAAGTGGTACTGCTTCGAGATCGGGCTGTATCTGAACACCCCGGGCCAACGGGACGGCGAGATGCGGTACTGGATCGACGGCGTGCTCCAGGCGCGCGTCACCAAGCTGTGCTTCCGCACGATCGAGGACGCCTGGCCCGAAGTCGCGACGCTGAACCTGTACCGCACGACCGAGAACTTCCCGCAGCCGATGACGCTCTGGATGGACGATATCGTCGTCGCGCGCCGCTACATCGGGCCGGCCAAGGCCGCGCCCGCTCCGCCGCCGGCGCCGCCGCGGCCCGCCGCGCCGCCCAAGCCCCCGGAACCGGCCGCGCCCGCGATCGATCCGGCGCCGCACCGCGCGGCGCTGGCCGAAGGGCTTGCCGCCGCGGCCGGGAAGGCCACGCCGCCGCTGGCGCTGAAGATCCTGGGCAAGCAGGAGACCGTGAAGGTCCTCGCGCCCGGCAAGGACGGCGCGACGGTGGAGTTCAAGGGCAACAAGCTGCCCCTGCGCTGGAAGGATTTCGACGACGAAGGGCTCGCGCGGATCGCGCAGGCGCTCGCGCCGGCCGACGCCGAGGCGCTCTTTCACGCCGCCGTCCTTGCCGCCGCCTCGAAGGCCGACGCGCTCTACGCCGAACTGGCCCTGGCGCTGCGCAAGCTCGACGCCGCCAAGGCTGGCGAACTGGAGGCGCTCCTCAAGCCGAAGCCGTGATTCACTTGCCCGACCGGTGAAACCAGAATTCTCGAATGGCCCATTGCTCCACGTGGAGCAATGGAACCCTAACGGCGGGGCCGGGCTTCGGGGGCAAAGGCTTGGGGCTTGGGTGTAGCGCCGGCGTCCCGCCGGCTGTATCGCGGGCGTCTCGTCCGCACGCTTATTAGTCCCATCCACACACAGCCTTGCACCCATGGTTGGGTCTGGTTCCAGGTCTGCGCAGAGGCTTAAAAAAGATGCACCGTGGTGCGGGAAGCGGGGGCCGGGAACCGGGAGCCGGACTCCGGGTGTAGCGCCGGCCTCCGGCGGGCTGTATCGCGGGCGTCTCGCCCGCCCACTCAGAGCCCTGCAAAATGTTGCACGCTGTGCACCTTATTCCCTAGATCCTTGCACCTGGAACCTCGCACCTGCCGTAATGCCCCATTGCTCCACGTGGAGCAATTGGAACCCTAACGGTGGGGGTCGGGTTCTGGGTTCTGGAGGCTGAGCTCTGGCAACAGGCCACTCGGAGCCCTGCAAAAAGTTGCACGCTATGCGTCTACTAGTTCCTCCTTCCTTTTCTCTCGCACCTAGCACCTCGAGCCTTCCGTAACGGCCAATTGCTCCACGTGGAGCAATTGGAACCCTAAAATGAAGGGAGCGGATTCCGGTTTTTGGAGGAGACCGGTTCTGGAACCTGTAAAATGTTGCACGCTGTGCGCTAGAGTAGGGATGGCGGTCCGGCTCGGCCCCCAGAACTCGGAATTAACATACCGAAAAATTGCTCCACGTGGAGCAAACATTACCCTAAAGTGGTCGGAGGTCTAGATGGGGGAGGGAGAGTTCCGAGTTCCGGAAACGGGGGCCGGGGACCGGTATCCGGACGCCGGGCTCGGAGCGCCGGCATCCTGCCGGCGGGATCGCGAGCATCCCGCCCGCCCGCGTGCCTCGGGTCGGCGCAGCCGCCGTAGCGCCGGCGTCCCCGCCGGCTCGCGTGGGCGTCTCGCCCGCGCGTCTTTTCGTTCTCCCGTACCGTGAGCATCCCGCCCGCCTGCGTGCCGCGGGTCGGCGCCGTAGCGCCGGCGTCCCCGCCGGCTCGCGTGGGCGTCCCGCCCGCGCGTCTTCTGGTTCTTCCCGTACCGCGAGCATCCTGCTCGGGTCTCGGGCCTCGGAACTCGGAACTCGGAACTGTAGTTCAAGGAACTTCTTTCTCCCCTCTTGCGGGTCGGTTCGGGATGGGTAGGGTGCGGGAATGGGCGCGGGGATTCTGGAGCAGGTAAGTGGCGGGAAATAGGCGTGAACTCCAGGAGCAACCTTCCGCACCCGAAGAAGCCGCACAACAAGAAGAGCACTGGCTGGAAACGGTCATAGGCAGGGGCATCAGGCACCACCCCTTGAACCGCCGGCCACGCCGCCGTAGCTTCTTCATCGGGTTCCCTCCTCGCAGTGCTTGGGAAGTTCTTCCACGAACAAGCCCGTATATCACACAGGAGGGAACCTGTTCACCGCATCACCAATCCGCTTATCGATCGCATGAAACAAACCCTGGACACGAAGCTTGACATGCCCTCTCGACAACTTACATGTTATTCGTACTGTCTATAGATTCAAGGAGACACCTCTTGGCCCGCCATCGGAAAAAGCGACCGAAGTTGAAGCGGCCCGCGGGGCCCCATCCCGAACGTTCCCGCCCGGCGCAAGGCGGTTATGCGCCGTTCTTTTCGACATGCGCGGTTCTGGCCCTTTTGTTTGCCGCCGTTGCCGCGCCGCGAATCCTTCCGCGCGCCGAACCGGCTGGGGTCTCTGGGGCCGTACCGCGGGCCGAGCGCGCGCCAGCGCCGAATTTCGATACATTTTCACGAGATGAATTCTCGGGCGCCGCGCGGCCGGAAATGGGGCGCACGCGCGAACCGGGTTTCGGGCGCCGCCCCGCGGTCTACGGCCCGCAACTGCCGGCTCCCGAAAGGTCCGGTCACGAAAACGAGTGGGGCGCGGAGGACGCCGCGGCGCGCGAAGCCAGGGAACTACTGGAGTGGGCGAATGAGTTCAACCGCTCCAACGCGCTGGGATCTCCGCCTCCCGGAACTCGCCACCCTTACGCGGCGGATGCGCGCGCGAAACTCGACGCGGCCTTGGCGGACAGGGCTCAAGATGGCGCCTTCGGACCGTCCAGCCCGTTGCAGGCGGCGGGTCCCGCGCCGCAGCTTCACGACCCGCTCGCGCAACAGGGCGGGTTCGGTTTTGCGGGCGTAGCGGCGCGCGAGTCCTCTTATCCGCATTATTCGCTGCCGGGCTATCGCGGGCAGTTGCACGACGCGGGCACGGGGGAGATTTATCTCCGCAACCGGCAATACAATCCGGCGCTTGGGCGGTTCACGGCGTGGGACCCGATCGGGTATTCGGGCGGGCTGAACACGTACAACTACGCGGGCGGCGACCCGGTGAATCGGTGGGACCCGATGGGGACGCTGGTGCTTATTCGGGGTAAGCCGATTTCAGCGGATCCCAATAATGCGGCGTATTCTCGAATTCTTAAGTCCCTTCAAGGCGATCAGATCAAAGAATTTGAACGTGCCTTGATTTCGGGAGTCCCAGAACTAGATGCAAACGACGAAGATGAGGTAATTAGATACTATAAGCAAATTCATCCATCTGAATTCGCCGATGCCAAAGGTGCAAATTTCCCAGATCAAGTTCTACAAGTTAGTGCGAGTGCCTCAAATGGCGCTACAGACGTTACTGTTGAGAGTCTTAATTGGTCAATGAACCCGCACATGGACATTCCAGGTGAGTGGTTTGGCTCTCCAGGCGAAGACACACGCCTTTTTGGAAATGATCCCAAATACGACCGAGTTCTTGATCCAGCGCCTGATTGGTCCAGGGATTTGTATGCTCCTGAGAGCGACGGTGCACACGCGCTAACCAAATTGGCAGGTGGAACACTCTTTGTAGCTGCCGTTACACATGCTTCAATCAAGGTTGTTGGAGGGCCAACCAATGGGAGATTGCTACAGAGTATCAATGAATTGGAAGAGGCTGCTGCGAAAGTCGGAAGTAAGGGCAGTGGTCCTGCAAGAGGTGTGATCGAAGTCAGCCGAAATTCTAAGTCCTATGCGGCATTTAGAAACTATTCACCAAAACAGGGAGGGATTGAGTTTGTATTTGACCCTAGCGCAGAACGCTTTCTAGTAGGCAAACCCAAAGATTTTGTACCGGCTTTTTCTAATCATCAAAAACTTGCCTACTTTTTGGACGGAGATGGGAGTAACGTAGTTGGAGGTATGTTCCGTCGAGGTGAAGATGGCTCCATTATCTTGAATCAGCATAGTGGGCATTATTGGAGAAACTGGACGCCTGAAAAAGAAAGGAAACTAAAGGCATTTTTAGAAGATCTTACGCGCCAAAAGGTTGAACTAGGGAGAGAGGCCCCGTGAAGAATCGTGAGGAATTGCCCAGCTTTGATGATGGGAGATGGGTTTTCTGCCCCGACATAATAGCTTTCGGTGAGTTTTGGATTCCAGTTATCAAAATAGATAAAGACAGTTGGTTTGGACTTACAAGGAGCGGTAATTGGGTTTGTGGAGCCGAGCGTATCGGCGATCAAGTTATCCTAGTGGAAAAGCAGTCGCCTCCGGTGTGTTTACTACCGATATTGGAGTTGCAGCGAGAGGATTTCGAACTGCGACTCAAATCAGCACTTGCTGAAGTAGGAGCAGGTAAATCGGTTGAGGATACGTTCCCAGTCATCACCGCCATTCGGTGTGGCATGGAGATTGGTTCAGACTATTGGGCGAGCAGGGCACTCAGTTGGCTAAGAAACTATACCATACCGGGTCAATTTTTGAAAGTATTAGGTGGCCTGACGAAGGCACCTTGGGCATCGCAATCGACAAGACAACTTGCAAGGAACTTAATTTCGAAAGTGAAGGCTGTACCGGCCCAGCCCACTGTGAAGGATGAAAAGGAGTCGGAAGCGTGAAAGAACTGATCCGGATGAACCAGCATCGTGTAGCGGCTCACCGGACAGTGAAACCTCTAAAGGAGCCGGAAGCGCGAAAGGAGTGCAACGGATGGAACAACTGCGACCGCACTTCTCTCACGCGGATGAGGCGAACGATTTTTGCATTGCCAAAGAGCCACGGCACGCACGAACATCAAGCGCTGCGTTTGACCGAGCGCAAGACGCGGATGTCGAGCCGGATCAGATTGGGATCGCCGCGGGTGGCCCCCATAACGCCGTTATGGGGGCGCCGAAGGCGATGGCAACTTCATGAAAACCAATCGCGATCCTGAAATGCCAGGTTGTCTCCTGGTAAGCGCGCTTTAAAATCGCGGCATGGCCGCCGCTCGACCGCCACGCACGATCTTCGACATCGAAGGCCAGCTTCAATTCGTCACCTTTTCCTGCTATCGAAAGTTTCAATTCCTGGGCCGCGACCGCTGCAAGCAGATCGTCCTGGCGCACCTCGACCGTTGGGGCTGGCAGGAACGGGTCGGAGTTGTGGGTTACGTCGTGATGCCCGACCACGTCCATGCGCTGCTGCGCCCCGCGGAACCCGGATGCCTGAGTCCGTTCATGCAGCTTTGGAAACGCGAATCAAGCCGGCACATTCACGCCTTCCTCCGTCTGGGTGACGGCGCCGCGCCCTTTGGCGCAAGGGTCCGCGACGACGCGGGCCGCGTGCACTGCTGGAACAAACGCTATTATCCCTTCAACGTGTACAGCATGAAAAAGGCGATACAAAAGCTGGAGTACATGCACAACAATCCCGTGCGGCAAGGCCTGGTGGAGGATCCGTGCGCCTGGGCCTGGAGCAGCGCCCGCTACTGGCAGCAAGGCATTCGCCCGCCCGTCCGCATGTGCGGGATCGAAGGGTCCTTGCCGTGGGACCGGAGCGCGAAACGAGCGCAGGCTTAAAGAGGGCGTGTCGCGTTCTTCATGAGGTTGCCATCGGCTTCGCCGCCCCCATAACGGGGTTATGGGGGCCACCCGCGGGGTGCTACCGAATCGAAAGGATTCAATAAAATATGAAGCCTGCTCAATTTCGGAAACACGTTGAGAACAGGGTAAGAGAGGCTCTTCGAGAACTTGGATTTTCCGAGAAATATTATGGCCTCCTTGCCTATAGAATTTCAGACGAGGTGATTGGAATCGTAGGGCTTAACGATGCTCATTTCCAAAGTGCCGGCTTCAGCATTTTGCCCTTCTTTGGGCTAGAGGATCTTCGTATCACGAAAATAGCTAGTGAATTCACACAGGATGGATCGGCCCCCACTGTTTTACATTTCACCTTCAAACATTGACCAACAATGCGTATCTAAGAATGGAGTTTGACCATCTCGATAAGGACGTCGACAAAAAGATTGCTGAATTCATTGCTCTCACAAAGACTCATGTATTGCCATATATGCACAGCAATTGTTCCCTGGATAGGCTCGTACATCTGATGGATACGGAGAGTGGCGCTATTAAGTTTCATGGAAACTGCAAAATCAATATCCCTATTGCGTATGCTCTTTTGGGTAACCGAGAAAAGGCACTCGAGTTGGTTAGAAGGGCGGCAAAGGGCTATTCTGATCCAAAGTTCAAATGCCGAGAGATGGCCGATGAATATCTTTATGCCGCAAGGAATTTCCTTAAACATTTTTTCCCCGAAGAGAAGGAGCTTCTGTTGGTATCTCGCCCGACTGTAGCGGCCCAGCAGACTGTGAAGGATGAAAAGGAACCGGAAGCGTGAGAGAAGTGAAACGGACGACCCCGCCGCCCATCGAGACGGTCTCGGTCGAACGGCAGGACGGGCGGGTCGTCGTGGTCGTCAGGCGCGGCGGGATCGAGGCCACGGGCACGGACCAGGACGAGCAGACGGCGCTCTTCGCGGCACGGAGCGCGTGGCACTGGCTGGAAACGGCCCCAGCGAGTGGCGCCAGGCGGTATGGGAGAACGAAAAGACGCGCGGGCGGGACGCCCACGCGGGCCGGCGAGGACGCCGGCGCTACGGCGGCTGCGCCGACCCGTGGCACGGCGGGCGGGATGCTTGCGGTACGGGAGAACGAAAAGACGCGCGGGCGGGACGCCCACGCGAGCCGGCGAGGACGCCGGCGCTACGGCGGCTGCGCCGACCCGTGGCACGGCGGGAGTCATGCGGAAATGGAGCGCGCTTCGCGCGGGAAATTCAAGTCACCGCCCCTGCCCCTCCTCGGAGAGGAGGGGAAACAGCATAGGGAACGCGCTTCGCGCGGGTAATTCAAGTCACCGCCCCTGCCCCTCCTCGGAGAGGCTGTAGTGTCCCCCTGCTTTCTGTACCGCTCTGAAGTTCGTTGCGCGGGAGTTTCCCACGGCTTGTTTCCATGCTTTTAGTTCTACAACGCTAAAACGAAGCCGCAGAGCACGCAGAGAGCGCAAAGACAGGAAGGGTATGGTAAAGGGTCGCTGCCTTAAGGACACGCTGGGGATTCCTGTCCGTCATGACTTGAACCCGTAGGAAGACTTCTCGGCGTTCTCCGCGTGCTCTGCGGTTCATGTAGCGTTGTAGTGTTAGAGGAAGGCGGCTTGGGGCGGTGGAGGGCCCCGCCTGCCCTGCCTTTCCGCATGGAACAAGCCGTGGAAAACTCAAGTCTGCGTGCTTCCTCCGTTACGGCTTGCAGCTTCCGCATGGGTTCCCTCCTCGCAGTGCCGGGGATATTCTTCGCCGAGCAAGCCCGTATATCACCGAGGCGGGAGCCTGATCGCTACATCGCCAAGTCATGGGCGGCGCCGGAGGACAGGCCGGCTGAGCGAGCCGCCCGCCCGGGTCGTCTCGAACATGGAGCAATTCCTTCGATGCACGCGCCGATCAGTCGCCCGACTGCGAAGCGCCAAGTCCGGCGAGGGCAGAGATTTCAGGCGCCACGGATTCCTTCGCCGACCAGCCGGTTTTCAGGCCCAGGACGAACCAGCCCAGAGCGATTACCCCCATGGCAAAGATCGTGTCGCCGACGACCCTCAGCCAGCGCAAGGCGTCCATGAGGGGCGTTTGAAGGAACTCCGCCGAACGCGCGTACCACATGCCGTGCTCGATGCTGGCGTAGGTCTGCAACAGGCCGACCGGCAGCAGGCTCAACAGCACCATCAGCGCCAACCCGATATTGATCGACCAGAATGCGAAGGAGAGGGCTCCCGTGCGCCAGCGCCTGCGCGCCGCCAGCCCCTTTAGGCAGAAGAGCATCAGGCCGATGCCGAGCATGCCGTAGACGCCGAAGAGCGCCGTGTGCCCGTGGACGGGCGTGGTATTCAGGCCTTGCATGTAGTAGAGCGCGACCGGCGTGTTGATCATGAAGCCGAACAGGCCGGCGCCGACCAGGTTCCAGAACGAGACGGCAACGAAGAAATAGATCGGCCACTTGTATTCCGAGACCCAGGGCTTGGCGCGGCTCAGCGTCAGGTTCTCGTAGGCTTCGAAGCCGATCAGCACCAGGGGCACCACTTCCAGCGCGCTGAAAGTCGCGCCGAGGGCCATGACGGCCGTCGGCGTGCCGGTGAAGTACAGGTGGTGGAAGGTCCCGACGATGCCGCCGGACAGGAAGATGATGGTGGAAAAGAGCACGGCCGAGGTCGCGGTGCGCGTCCCCAGCAGGCCCATGCGCGTGAACAGGAACGCGATGACCACCGTGGCGAAGACCTCGAAGAAGCCTTCCACCCACAGATGCACGACCCACCAGCGCCAGTACTCCACCATGGCCAGGTTCGTGTGCCGTCCCCACATCAGGCCCGCGCCGTAGAAGAGGGCGATGGCGGCGGAGGCGACGAAGAACATGCCCAGCAGGTGCCGGTTGTCGCCCGGGTGGCGCAGGGCCGGCCAGAGCGCGCGGCCCATCAGGAACAGCCACACGAACAGGCCGACGAAAAGGAAGATCTGCCAGAAGCGGCCCAGGTCGACGTACTCGTACCCCTGGTGTCCGAACCAGAAGTTCATCTCCGGGTTCAGGCGCTGCTGCACGCCCAGCCATTGGCCGGCCAGGGAGCCGACCACGATGATCAGCAGGCAGACCAGCAGGAAGTTCACGCCCAGCCGCTGGAATCGGGGCTCGTACCCCGAGACCGCCGGGGCCATGAACAGGCCCGTGGCGAGCCAGGCCGTGGCGATCCAGAAGATGCCCAGTTGGGTATGCCAAGTGCGCGTGACGGCATAAGGGAGATACTCCGCCAGCGGGAATCCGTAGAAGCCCGAACCCTCCACGCCGTAGTGCGCGGTCACCGCGCCCAGGCCCACTTGCGCCACGATCAGCGCCGCGACGATCCAGAAGTACTTGAGCGTGGCCTTCATCGACGGCGTGGGGTCCAGGGCCAACAGCGGATCGCGTTCGGGCAGAGCCGTCTCGGGCTCTTCGCGATGGCGTTGCACCGCGAAGTACCAAGCCAGGGCTCCGATGCCAGCCAGCAGGAGCACCACGCTCAGCACCGACCAGACGACGATCGAGGCCGTCGGCCTGTTGCCGATCCATTCCTCCGCGGGCCAGTTGTGGGTGTAGGTGACCGCCTGGCCGGGCCGGTCCGTGCCGCAGGCCCAAGCGGCCCAAAAGAAGAAGGCGTTCATCCGCGTTTGCCGTTCGGGCGTCTTGATCGTGTTAGCGGGAATGGCATAGGCATCGCGAAGCTCCTTGAGTTCCGGGGCATCGCCGAACAACCCGGCATAGTGCGCCGCCACCGCTTGCATGGCGCGTGCGCGGTCATCCGAGACGGTCAGCGTCCCGCTCCCCGGATCGTAGGTGTTGGCGCGTATCTCCCGTCGCAGGCGCGCCTTCAAGGCCGCCTGGGCCTCGGCGTTCACTTCGGCAAAGGCAGCGCCGTGTTCCCGTTTCGCCCAGTGGTCCAGCAGCCATGCGCATTCGCGGTGCAGGTAGTCGGCCGACCAGTCGGGCGCCACGTAGGAACCGTGGCCCCAGACGGTGCCGACTTCCTGGCCGCCGATGGACTGCCAGACGTTCTGGCCGGCTTGAATCTCCTCGCCGGTCATGAGCGTTTCGCCGGAGGCCGAGACCACGCGCGACGGGATCGGCGGCGCCGCGCGGTAAATCTCCCAGCCGTAGTAACCGAGGACGGCAAATGAAGCCGCCACGACCACGCCAAATCCGAGCCAAAGCCTTCCGGGATTCATGGCGCCCCTCCAGGCAAGTCACCCAAAAAATAACCTCAAGGTCCTGATATCCCATTTTTACCTTGCAACGCCACGGTGTCAATCTATATTCTGGACAAAAGGAGTTTTATATATGATATCTCAAACGGCCGAATACGCACTGCGTGTGGTGGTGTGCCTGGCCAACCGGCCGGAAGAGTCGCTGACCAACGAACAGATCTCGGAGCGGACGAAGGTGCCGCTGGGCTATCTCGCGAAGCTCATGCAAGTCCTGCGCAAGGAAGAACTGGTGGATTCGAGGCGAGGGATACACGGCGGGTTCATGCTCAAGAAGGATCCTGAGCGGCTAAGCGTGCTGGACGTGATCAATGCCGTCCATCCGCTGAAACGCATCCGCCATTGCCCCTTGGGGCTGAAAGCGCACGGGACAAAGCTGTGCGACCTTCACCGGCAGTTGGATGATGTACAGGTCCAGGCGGAGAAGGCTTTGGGATCGCATTCCATTGCGTCACTTCTGGCCTCGTCCAACCCCAGCGTCCCACTGGGACTCTAGCAGCCCGTTGAAAAAGGGAGCGGGCCATTAAACGGCGCTTTTGCCCAGCCCTTCGTTGCGCTCTCGTCACAGAGATCCTCTGGATATGCTCCTCGGTCGCGCCTCGGTCTGGACAAAAATCGCTCGTTTACTGACCGCGCCCCTTTTTCAACGGGCTGCTAAGCGGCCTTGCGGCGCGCTTTCAAGTATCTGCTTGGCCCTTTTGACCGTGCTCTTCGTCGTTCGCTCGTTGCAGATGTTCTCCGAATATGCTCCTCGCTCGCTCTCCGATCACGGTCAAAATGACCGGCGCATATTCCTTGAATTCGCACCGCAAGGCCGCTTAGCGCCACAACGCCGTGAGAAAACCGCAGAGCACTTAGCGAGGCTCGCGCCGGCTGTTCGGCGCGAGGCCTCACGAAGTTCTCCGCGTGCTCCGCGGTTCTGTAGCGTTGTAGTGTTAGGACCGCGCCGCGGAAGTCCGCTTCCACCGGTTCACGCGCGCGCCCTTGTTGTACGCACCCGGCTCGGTGCAGGCGTTAGCTTCGACCTTCAGATTCTCGACGCGTTCGAAGACCAGCGTGTGGCCGACGCGTTCGACCGAGACCGTCTCGATGGGCGGCGGGGTCATGGGGCGGGATTCTTGGGCCAATCTCGTTCAACCTCCTGCCCCGGCGACGGTTTACGCCACACGAACTTTTTTGACACATACGATCCGGCCTTCATCGGTCGCCACCCGCGCACCCGCGGAGCCTCCTTTTCATGGCATCCCTCATACTTTAATCCGCTCCGGAAGAGCGGTTGGTAACGAATGGGGCCTCGATGTCGCGCCCGTTACCAGGCGAATTGAGCGCAAAAGAGGACGTTTCGGCCGGACTCGTCCCAGCGGCTGTGCGCTTGACGGTACTTCTTGTCGCCAAGGTTTTCCACATTGAGCGAAATGCCCCAGCGGTCCTTGACGGTAAACCCTATCCGGAGGTCATGGACGGTATAACCGGGCAGCCCGAAGGGGCGCAGCAGCGGCGAACTCGCATCCTGAGGGTCCACCCGATAGCCCCGGTCGCCGAGGAGGTAATCGCGAGGAATCCGCTCGTAGTCGCCCACGATCCGGGCCTCGTATTCAAGATAAAGGCCCGAGATCCAACCGTCCTGCAACATGCGGCCCTGTTCCCAGCGGATTTTTGCCAGCCCCCACGGCGGATGGGTGAACCGGATGGGGGCGCCACTTTCCTGTTCCCCATAATTCCATGCGAAGCCGGCTCCCACCCAAATGCGGCAAGGGAGGCGCAAGAAGTGGTCGATGCGCGCTTCCTGCATCAGTTCGAGGCCCATCAGGTAGGCTCCACCGCCGTCGGAAGTGACCAGAATGGACTCATCGGGGTCACGATTTCCGTCCTGGTTCCAGTCGAACCAGTCGGAACCCGCGAAGGCGCCCGGCGTCATGGTTTGAAAATGCGCGAAGGCCGAGTAATAACCGGCCAGCGAGCCGCGCAGGTGCGAACTCTCATTCCTCGTTCCGAATTCAAACTGGTCTCCCGTGATCGGGTCGAGCATGCCGCTGGGCGCGCGGATCCCCTGTCCGTGCTGGGTCAACCCGAAAACCGGAGGGTAGAGCCGATAACCTCGTGAAATATTGGCGAACAGGCGGACGTCGGGATCGTGCAGCACGCGATAGACCAGTCCCGCGCCGCCGCTAAGGATCGTGTTATAGGCCGACAGCTCGTCGTTCTCCGGGTCGTAGCCCGGCGCGGCGGGGACGTAGTAGCGGTCGGAGTTCGAGATGAACTCGAAGTAGTCGCCGCGCGCGCTCACGGAGAGCGTCAGGTCGTCGAGCGGTTTCCACTCATAGAGGACAAAGGCCGCGCTGTCGTACCACTCGGTGTCCGGCGCGGCCTTGGCCCGCTGGCCGCCTGGCGCGCGGATGGTGAACTGCTCGTCGTCGGGACTCTCGCCCCAGTCCACTTCGTAGTTCAGCCCGGCCACGAGGCGGCGCCGGTCCTGGTCGAAGCCGAGCTCCACCTGGCTGCTCAGGACGAGCGTTTCCCAGAGCGCGCGCCCGCGGGAGCCGTCGTCCCAGAAACGCCGGTCCTTTTTCCTTTGCAAGTAGGCCTTCGCCTGGACTTCACGCACGGGCCCGGCCGGGGGCCTCCAACGGTAAAGAAGATGGCCGGCATCGCGGTCGTTGGCGTTCAACTGGGTCGGGCGGTAATAACGGTAGAGATGGTCAATATCCATGTGCTGATAGGTGAGTTCCAGGACGTGTTCTTGCGCCAGTTTGAACTCGAGCGCCGCGTCGAGATGCTTGCTCTCCCCGCCGGTGGGCTTGAGGTATCGTCCTCCGCCGGAACGGGTGTCCGAGGCGTTCCGGGCGCCGCCGCCGAGAAACCAGCGAACCTTCGAGGATGCGCCGTAGACTTCGCCCCGGCCGAAATAACCTTCGCTCGCGGATTCGAAGGACGCCTTGGCCCGCCCTCCGACCTTGAACTCCTCGCCGTCGGTATAATCGTACGGACATTTCCGGGCGATGAAATTAACGACGCCGCCAAGACAGTTGGAGCCATAGAGCACCGAAGCGGGGCCTCGCACGACCTCCACTTGTTTGACGGACTCCGTTTCCACCTTCCCGTAAAGATCGTCGCCGCCTTCCCCGCCTTCGCCCCAGAGCGTGGTCAGCGTGTCTCCATCCACGAGCGCCAAATTGTTGGCGCCGCCGAACCCGCGCAGGATGAGGTTCGTGTTGGTTGAGTTGCGTTTTTCGAGCCAGACCCCCGGCTGGTCGCTGAGCACGTCCAGGATCGAGGCGGACCCGCGCTCCGCGAGCCGCTTTTCGCCGATCACGGTCACGCTTCGGGAACTATCCGTATACGGCGCGGGCGTTCGCGACGCGGTGACGATCACCTCGATGACCGCCGGTTCGCCGGGCTTGCCGTTATCGCGCTCCTCCTTCCGCTCAGCCCCGTCGCGAGGGGCTACCTCCTCGCCGCGGCCGTCTTCTTCCGCGAACAAGCCCGCGCACGATCCGCAAAGCGCGAGGATCGCGGCCGCCAGCGGAACGCGCCAAAACGGCTCACCCAAGCGACGCTTGCGCATACGTAAATCTCCCAGGCGATCACGTTATAATACATAATTATCCGTATATCTTTACATGTCCGAAAAATTTTGCGCCGATTATTTTCGCAAGGCGGCCGGCCGGCGGGAAGGGAGGCAAGGAGCAAGAGGCCGTTCGCTTGCTCCCTGGCCGTGGCGCGGGCTGAGGCTATTCCAGGGTCTGGCGCCACCGGATGCGGAATTCCGCAACCCGTGCGGGTAGTGCGAGAAGTGACGGAGACGCCAGCCTGCACGCCAATTGAATCAACGTTTTCGTGGTTAATTTCCCGCGCGGCGGAGAGGGGGCCGTTCTCGAACCCCGCCCCTCGAACCTCGCACCTGCCGTTTACGCCCTCACCCTGGCCCTCTCCCACAAGGGGAGAGGGTTGCCGGCGTGCGGATACCGGCGATCGGGATTCGAGACGGCTCGGCACGGGGCGGCTGCGCCGACCGTGGCACGGCGGGCGAGCTGGATGCTCGCGGTACGGAAGAACGAAAGGACGCGCGGGCGGGACGCCCACGCGAGCCGGCGAGGACGCCGGCGCTACGGCGGCTGCGCCGACCCGTGGCACGGCGGGCATGGCTCGGCAGCGCCGACCCGTGGCACGGCGGGCGCGGTACGAACTGTCCTGGCCCGGAAATGGCCGAGTTCCGGAATCGCGATAGCATGCGGGCATGCGCTTCCGCGTGACTCGCTTTCGCTGGATCATGCTGTCGCTCTATGCGGCGCTGCTGCTGCTCTTCTTCCTGCTGGGCCTTAGCGCCCGCGCGCACGACCGCGACTGGAACGTCTTCCTGCTCGCGATCGCGCTGCTGGCGCTGACCCAGGCCGTATTCATCTTCGGCGCCGGCACGCGCGACCTGCTGAAACCGATCCATCGCAAGCGCCGCCTGCTCCCGCCGCTGATCGTGGCCGGGCTGCTCTTCGGGTTCATGACCGTCACGGCCGTTTGGGCCTGCGCCGAATTCACGGCGTGGCAGCCGGATTTCATCTTTCCCGATACGGCCTGGTTCTGGGCGGGCCTGGCCGCCGTCTGGTCCGCCTGGAGCGTCCTCTTCTATGTCCGCACGCGGGGCCTGCCCAAGCTGGCGCTCCTGGAGCGCCTGGCGAAGTGGCTGCTGCTGGGCAGCCTGGCCGAGACGCTCGGCTGCATTCCGGCGCATATCCTGGTGAGCCGCCGCCCGGGCTGCCTGGTGGGCTTGCAGACGGCCGCCGGGATCGCGGCCGGGGTGCTCGTGATGTTCTGGGCGTTCGGCCCGGGCATCCTGCTGCTGATCTACCGCGAGCGCGCCGGGCGCGAGGCCGAGGCCGAAGCCGCCGGCGCGCCGCTGCCGCAAGGGCGGACCTTCTCGCTGCTGGGCTTGCTCCTGACGGTCATCTTTGCCGGGTCGGTCCTCGGCCTCTTTCTGCTGCCGGAACCCGGCCTGGCGGTCTCCGCCCGCCCGGAATTCTGGATCGCCCTGGGCAGCGGGAGCCTCTGGCTGATCCGCGTCCTGCGCCACCTGCGGCGCTGGGAGCGGGGTGAGTAATCCGCGTACTCGAGCATGCCCTTGGGGCAAGTCGGTGAATTACTTGGGACGATCTGCTGGCGGCGACCTGCGCAGGGCTTCATCAGGACTTCGGCGAGCTTGGCCGGCGCGGCGCATCTCATCCCAATTAATTCTCCGACTGGCCCTTGGTTTTGCCGTACGCTGTGGCTGGCGCCCGCATTTCGCTTCGATCGCAGCATACCCCGGAGAATCGGGCAAGCGGAATCATAGGGAATGCCAAGCAACTTGGTGTACGAAAGGCTGATGGCGAAAACTCTGGCCGGGTTTCACAACGCTGGGTGCTTGCTGGGCTTCCACGATACAACGCGCGAACGCGCGTCACCGCCGAATCTCGTGGCGAAGGAGCAGTCCATGAATGGCCGGGCCTTTTGCTGCGTGGTCATGCTGGCCGGATGGGCGTCCCTGGGCGGCGCGGCGCTGCGCGCGCAGGATGCGGTCGAGCTGCCTGAAGGGGTGCAGGCCGTCTGGGACCTCGAGAAGGCCCAGCGGGACGCGACGCCCACGCGCGAGCGCGTCTGCCTGAACGGGCTCTGGCGCTGGCAACCGGTATCGGAAGCGAACAAGCCGGTTCCTGAACAGGCCGGCGAGAACGCGAAGCCCGAGCCGGCCGCGGAACAGCCCCCGACCCAAGGCTGGGGCTACTTGAAGGTCCCCTCCTACTGGCCCGCGGTCCACGCTCCGGACTCCGAACAGCCGCGCTGGTTCCCGCATCCGGCCTGGGACCTCAAGGGGCTGCGCGGCACCAAGAGCGCGTGGTATCAGCGCGAGATCGAGGTTCCCGAGGCATGGAAAGGGCGCCGCATCGCGCTCCGCGCCGAGTACCTCAATTCCTACGCCGTCGTCTACCTCGACGGGAAGCAGGCCGGCGAAGCGCGCTATCCGGCCTGCGACCTCGACCTGACGGCGCACTGCAAGCCCGGCCAGAAGCAGTCCCTTTCGCTGCTGGTCGTGGCCTTGCCGCTGAAGGGCGTGATGACTTCGTACCACGACACGAACACGGCTCGGACGGTGAAGGGCTCGGTGAGCCTGAAGGGGCTTTGCGGGGACGTGTTCCTGGAGAGCGCGCCGGCGCAGGGGCGGATCGCCGACCTGAAGGTGGACACCTCGGTCCGCAAGGGCGAGATCCAGGTCGAGGCCGAATTGCAGGGCCTGGCCTGGAACCTGGAGTACACGCTGCACGCCAAGGTCAGCGACGGGGACCGGGCGGTCGCGGAGTTCTCCAGCACGCGGTTCATCCTGGAAGACCTCAAGTTCGGGCGCATCGCCTTCGGCACGAAGTGGAAGCCCGAGAAGCTCTGGGATCTGCACACGCCTCAGCATATGCACCACCTAGAAGTCACCTTGCGGAACGAGAAGGGCGCGCAGAACGAACAAGGCGAAACGGTGGACGTGGCGCTGCCGGTGCGCTTCGGGTTCCGCGAGTTCTGGATCGAGGGCCGCGACTTTTATCTCAACGGGACGCGGATCTTTCTCTCCGGCGTGCCCCTGGACAACGCGCAGACGGGCGTCTACGCCGCCAGCTACGAGGGCGCCAAGGAGACGCTGCTGCGCATGAAGAGCTGGGGGAACAATTTCACCTACACGCACAACTACGGCTGCGACCCGGGCTCGCACCTGGGCTTCGGGGAGATTCTCCGCGCGGCCGACGACGCGGGCATGCTGGTTTCTTTTTCGCAGCCGCATTTCAGCCATTACGACTGGGACGACCCCTATGCGGACTGGAAGAACGGCTACTCCGATCACGCGAGGTTCTATGTGCAGCAGGCGGGCAACCACCCGGCGGTGGCGATGTACGCGATGAACCACAACGCCGGCGGCTACACGGGCGACATGGACCCGGACAAGATCGACGGCGCGACGGACCACCGGAACCACCCCTGGAGCCGGAACACCGCGCAGCGCGCGCTGCGCGCCGAGGCGCTGGTGCGGCGGCTCGATCCGGGGCGCGTGATCTACCACCATTCTTCGGGCAATCTCGGCTCGATGTGGACCTGCAATTTCTACCCGAATTTCGTGCCCATTCAGGAGCTCTCGGACTGGTTCGGACACTGGGCGACGGCGGGGAAGGCGCCGGCGTTCACCTGCGAATACGGCGCGCCGTTCACCTGGGACTTCACGATGTACCGCGGCTTCTTTCCCCGCACGCAGGCGGACGGGAAGGTCGTGCAGGAGCGCGTCTTCGGCAGCGCGGTCGTGCCGTGGGAATTCAGCCTGGCCGAATGGAACGCTCAATTCCTGGGCGACGCGGCGTATAAAATCAGCGAACGGGACAAGGCCAACCTGCGCTGGGAAACGGAGAAGCTCAAGGCCGGCAAGGAGTGGCACCGCTGGGACTATCCCACGCATGTGGGCTCCCGCGACCTCGACGAGCAGTTTCCGGTGATCGGGCAGTATTATGCCGACAACTGGCCGGCCTTCCGGACCTGGGGCGTCTCGGCGATTTCGGCCTGGCAGCATCACAGCTACTGGAAGTTGCGCGAAGGGGCCGACACGAGCCGCAAGGCGCTCCCGGTGGACTGGGCGCGCCTGCAGAAGCCCGGCTTCAGCGCGGATTACATCGAGAACATCTCGAAAAACAGTCTCATGTCGTATGCGCGGGAGGACTGGGTCGCCACGCCCGCCTCGGACGCGCTCCAGCGCTACAACATGCCTCTCCTGGCGTACCTCGCGGGCAAGCCCGGAGCCTTCACCAGCAAGGACCATCTTTTCACGCCCGGCGAGCGCTTCGAGAAGCAGCTCGTCCTGATCAACAATTCGCGCCTCGCGCAGGACTGCGAATGCGCGTGGTCGCTGAACCTGCCCCAGGCCGCGGCCGGCTCGAAGAAGCTCACCCTCCCCACGGGCGGGATCGAGAAGCTCCCGCTGCGCTTCGAACTGCCGGCGGACCTGCCCCCGGGGTCCTACGAGCTGAGCGCCAGCGTCCGGTTCGGGAACGGCGAGACGCAGAAGGATACGTTCGCGATCCGCGTCCTGCCCGCCCCGCCGGCGGCCGCGCTCGAGGCCCGGATCGCGCTCTTCGACCCGCGGGGCGAGACGGCCAAGCTCCTCAACGGGCTGGGCGCGAAGTACACACGGATCGAAGCGGACGCGGACCTGGCCGGATTCGAGCTGCTCATCGTCGGCAAAGCCGCGCTGGATCTGGAGTCGCCGGCGCCGGACCTGGCCAAGGTGCGCGACGGGCTGAAGGTCGTGGTCTTCGAGCAGACCTCGCAGGCGTTGGAGCGGCGCCTGGGCTTCCGCGTGCAGGAGTACGGCCTGCGGCAGGTCTTCGCCCGCGTGCCCGGGCACGCGCTGCTGGCGGGGCTGGACGACGAGGCCCTGCGCGACTGGCGCGGCTCGGCGACGCTGCTGCCCGAGCGGCTTTCGCCGGACTACAACATCAATGTGTTCAAGGGCTCGCCGACGGTCCCATGGTGCGGCCTGGACGTGCCGAGGCTCTGGCGCTGCGGGAACCGCGGCAACGTGGCCTCCGTGCCGATCGAGAAACCCGCGTGCGGCGATTTCCTGGCTCTGGCCGACGGCGGCTTCAGCCAGCAGTACGCGCCCTTGCTCGAATACCGCGAAGGGCAGGGCATGGCGCTCTTTTGCCAGTTGGACGTAACGGGACGCACCGAGGCCGACCCCGCGGCGGAGACGCTGGCGCGGAACATCCTTTCGTACGCGGCGCGCTGGAAGCCAAAGCCGCGCCGGGCGGTGCTGTACGCCGGCGCCCCCGAAGGCCTGGCGCACCTGAAGCGCGCGGGCTTTGCCGTGAGCGCCTACGCGGGCGGGAGCCCCAAGCCGGATCAGCTCCTGGCCGTCGGTCCCGGCGGCGGCGCGGCGCTCTCGGCGCACGGCGAAGCGCTCGCGGCGTGGCTCAAGTCGGGCGGCCGGCTGCTGGCCCTGGGCCTGGATGAAAAGGAGACCGGCGCGTTTCTGCCCTTCAAGGTCGGCACGCGGACGGCGGAACACCTGGCCGCGTACTTCGAGCGCGCCGGCGCGGAGAGCCCCTTCGCCGGGCTCGGCCCCGCCGACGTGCACTGCCGCAATCCGCGCGAGCTGCCGCTCATCACGGAAGGCGCGACGCCGCTCGCCAACGGCGTCCTGGCGCAGGCACAAGAGGGCCAAGTCGTCTTCTGCCAACTCGTGCCGTGGAGCTTCGAGTACAAGATCCCGCAGCACAACAAGCGCACGTTCCGGCGCGCCTCGTGCCTGGTCTCGCGGCTGCTGGGCAACCTGGACGCGCAGGCCTCGACGCTGGTACTCGAGCGCTTCAAAGCGCCGGTTAAGGGTCCGGAGCGGCGCTGGCTCGAAGGCCTGTATCTCGACGAGCCGGAGATTTGGGACGACCCGTACCGGGCGTTCCGCTGGTAGGCGTTACGGCCGCCCCGGCAGCAGCAGCCCTTTGGGGCGGGCGGCCAGTCCCAGGCGCTTGATGAAGGGGCGCTCCCGCGCCGGGTCGTCGGTGTGCGCGAAGTAGAAGTTCCAGAAGCGCGCGAAGTCCGCCGCGACGCGCGCGTCGGAGAGTTCCTGCATCCCCGCGAGGTACGCGTCGAGGTCCGCGCGGAAGTCGCGCAGCCCCGCCCCGCGCGAGCGCAGCGCTTCCATCAGTTCCGGATCCCAGGTCAGCACGAAGCCCTCGATCGAGCCCATGCGAACCGTGTAGTACGGAATGAACCGGTCGAAGTGCATCGGTTCGACGTACCCGTCGGGCCGGAACATGAAGTGCATGCGCCGCTCGAAGAGCACGTAGTCGACGGTGGGCAGCTTCTCGTGCCCCGGCACGCCGCGCTGCTGAAGCTCGCGGCGCGCGATGACGCGGTCCGTGAGCCCGTGGCCTTCCAGGATCTCATGGAAGCCGGCCTTGTAGGCGATGCGGGCCTCCGAGCCGAAGATCAGGACCCGCACGGGCAGGTCCTCGGTGCAGGCGCGCAGTTCCGCGGCCAGTTCGTCGTAGCGCGCACGGACCTCCGGCGCGTAGGAGCCCCACTCGTTCCAGATCCAGCGACCGTAGCCGTGGATCGGCGCGATCCAGATCACCAGCGCGGGCCCCGCGGTCAGGAACGCCGCGCACCCCGCGCGCAGCCGCGGGGAGACCGGAGCGCGCAACAGGAGCAGGTCCAGGGCGAGCAGGTAGAAAGGCGTGGCGGGAATCAGCAGCCGCGCGAACATGAAATCCCCGCCGACGCGGATGACGTAAAAGGTGTAGCTCGCCGCGAGGGCCAGCGCGAACAGCCCCGGCGCGGCGAAGCCCTCGCGCAGGCTCGGGCGCTCGCGGCGCCAGCGCCACGCGGCGAACGCGCCGAGCGGGACGAGCATGAAGAGCGACCAGTACGTGCGGAGATAAACCCACGCGTAATACGCGCCCTGCTCGTACCAGGGCAGAGACGCCGACTTGGCGTAGTAGGTGTTTGGGAAGAAGTCGCCGTAGTACGCCATGCGCCAGGCCTGCGCGGGCGCCCAGAAGAACGCCACGCCCGCGGCGAAGAGCGCGCCCGCGAGGGCCCGCCGCGGAGCCTGCCAGAGCACGTACACGCCGGCCACCGCCGCCGGCAGCATCCCATCCGGGCGCAGGAGCGACGCCGCGCCGAAGAGCGCCCCCGCCGCCAGGGCCCGCGCGGGCGTCACGCCTTGCCAGACCAGGACCGCGTAACCTCCCAGGAGCGCCAGCGCGAAGGGGGTCGTCTCGATCCCGCTCGTGGCGTAAACGTTCCAGTCCGGATGGAAGGCCCCGGCGAGCGCCGCGAAGGGCGCGGCCCAGGGCAGGGCCAGCCCGTACCGGGCGCGCAACCGCAGCGGCAGCAGCCCCAGCAGGAGCAGCGCGCCGGCGTAGCAGAACACGCTGGTGGCATTGGCCCAGGTCTCCGGTCCCGCGCCGAGCGCCATGCCCAGCGCGACCCAGAGAATCCAGAGCAGGTCCGTGAAGCCCTCCACCCGTTCGCCCGGGTTGAAGACCAGCCCCTGCCCGTTCACCAGGTTCTGCGCGTAGCGGTAGCCCAGGTACGCATCGTCGCAGTGCCACCAGAGCCGCAGGGCCTGGAAGAGCCCCCAACCGAGCGCCAGCGCCAGGAGCGCCCAGGCGGCGCGGTCGCGCGCCAGGCCGGGTGCGTGAGTGGGTTCGGGCGTCGCGCCGGATGCGTCGGGCATGTGTTCGGGGCCGCCGGAGGTTCGAGGGAGTCTAGGCTTTCCCGCGGGGCTTGTCACCCGCCTCGCGCGGGGGAGGCGGGATGACGTGCTCACTTGCCCGCGAGTTTCAGGCCTGTACGATCAATGGTTTGAGCATATGGAGATCCAAGCATGCGCCGCCTGGACCCGACTCTCTTGCTGTGTTGCATCCTCCTCTCCACCGCTTGCGCCGAGGACGGCAACCGGATGCCCGAGCTGGCGCAGACGGTGCTCGAGAAGGCCGAGACGTTCATCCTTTATTCGCTCGACCCCGCTGCCAGCCGAGGCGAGGAAAAGCCCAAGGACGCTTTTCACGGCTACGCGGTGCTCGGGCAGACCGAGGTCAAGGACGCCGACGCGCGAGCCAAGCTCGTCGAGGCCTTCAAGAAAGGCGTGAAGGAGAATCAGGGCGAGGTCGCGATGTGTTTCGAACCGCGCCACGGCATCCGCGTCAAGAAGGGCGAGACGACCGTGGACTTCGTGATCTGCTTCGAATGCCTGCAAGTACACTGCTACGGAGGCGGGAAGCTCCCGGCCGGCGAGGGTCGTCCGGAGCGCGCCGACGCGGGCGGCGAAGAGCGCGCCGGATTCCTGGTGGCCGCCTCGCCGCAGCCGGCCTTCGATGCCGCCCTCAAAGCCGCCGGCATCAAGCTCGCGGCGAAGCCTGGAGAGTAACCCTCGTTTCACGAACCACAGGAGCATCTGCGATGCGGACGATTCGAACCTGCTTCCTGCTGGCGCTCTTTGCGCTGGCCGCCGCCGGCGCACGGGCCGAGGAGAAGAACCGGATCCCCGAGGCGGTTCAGGCGGCGCTTGAAAAAGCCGAGTCGTTCACGCTCTATTCCCTGGACCCCCGCGAGCGCGAGGAAAAGCCCAAGGACGCTTTTCACGGCTACGCGGTGCTCGGGCAGACGGAAGTGAAAGAGGCCGAGACCCGCAAGGAGCTGCTTGCGGCGTTTAAGAAGGGGGTTGAGGAGAACCAGGGCGAGATGGCCAAATGCTTCGAGCCCCGCCATGGGATTCGCGTCAAGGACGGCGAGACGACCCACGACCTGGTGATCTGCTTCGAGTGCCTCCAGGTCCTGAGTTACCGCGATGCAAAAGAGGAAAGGGAGCAGCATTTCCTGGTCAGCGCCTCGCCGCAGCCGGCTTTCGACGCCGTCCTCAAGGCCGCCGGCGTCAAGCTCGCGCCGAAGCCCGGAGAGTAGCCGCGCCCCTTTGAGGAACCCGCATCCATGACCTCTTCCGAGCCGCCGGTACGCCTCGGCCTCGTCGGCTGCGGCGGCATCTCGCACGTCCACGCCAAGGCCGCGCTGACGATCCCCGAGACCGTCCGCATCGCCGCCTGCTGCGACATCCACGAGCCCGCCGCGAAGGCCTGGGCCGAGAAGTACGGCTGCGAGAGCCACCACGCCGATTACGCCGCGATGCTCCGCGCGGAGCGGCTCGACGGCGTGCTCCTGGCCACCTGGCCCAACCAGCACCGCGAACAGATCGAGCGCTGCCTCGACGCCGGCGCGCGCGCGATCCTCTGCGAGAAGGCGCTCGCGCTGAGCCCCGCCGAGGCCCTGGAGATCCGCGCGCTGGCGCGCGCGCGCGCGGCCATCGTCATGGAAGGCTTCATGTTCCGGCACCATCCGGCCGTCGCGAAGCTCGACGAGCTGCTCGCCTCGGGCCGCCTGGGCCCGCTCGATTCGATCCGCGCGGACTTCAGCGCCTACGACGCCGAACGGGCCCCGGCCGACGACGCGAGCCGCAACTGGCGGCAGCGCAAGGAATGCGGCGGCGGGATTCCCTTCGACTTCGCCTGCTACTGCGTCAACGCCTGCCAGCACTTCGCCGGCGCGCCCCCCGTGCGGGTCTGGTGCCGCGGCGGGACCAGCCCGCATTACGGGACCGTCAACCGCATGTACGCGATGCTCGAATACGCCAACGGGGTCGTCGCCACCCTGGAGAGCAGCAAGAAGGCCAACCACAGCCAGCGCGTGGAACTGGCCTGCGCGCACGGCCGCCTCGTCCTGCCCGTCGCCTGGAGCCTGCCCCTCCCCGTCGCCATCGCCGAGCAGCGCTGTCCCGGCTGGATCGACTTCGAGCGCCTCTCGCACCCCGTCGAGGACGCCAACGCCTACGCGCGCCAGTTCGAGAACTTCGCCGCCGCGATCCGCGGGCGCGCGCGCCCCGGCATGCCCCTCGACGAGTCCGTCGCCAACGCCTACACGCTCGAGGCGCTGATCGCGAGCCTCGAGCAAGGCGAGCCCGTCGCGGTCAAGCTCCCCCATGACCTGGCCGCCGCGCTGGAACGGCCCGCGCGATGAGGCTCGGCGGCTTCCACGGCGCCCGGGACGCGGCGCAGCTCGACGCGCTCTGCGAGAAGCTCGACGCGCTCGGGCTCTCCGCCATCTCCGCGCCCGGCCGGCTGCTCGAGATGGACGACGACGAATGCGCGGCCTACGGCGAAGCCGCCCGCGCGCGCGGCCTTGTCGTCGGCGAAGCGGGCATGTGGCAGAACCTGCTGACCGACGACGCGAGCCTGCGCGCCGAACGGATCGAGCGCGTCCGCGCGCTGCTGCGCAAGGCCGAACGGATGGGCTGCCGCTGCGTGGTGAGCCTCGTCGGGACGAAGGATCCCTCCGATTCCGCCGCGGCCCCCCACCCTTACCTGTATACGGACGACTGCAAACGGGAGTTCCGCGAGGTCGTGCTGCGCATCCTCGACGGCCTGGACCTGCGCGCGACGAAGTACGTCATCGAGCCCTGGCACAACAGCTTCTTCTACCAGCCCGAAGAGATCCGCGGGTTTCTCGACGCCGTCGCCCATCCGGCCCTCGGCCTGCATCTCGACCAGATGAACATGGTCAGCCAGCCGTACTTCTACAACACGTCCGAATTGATCCGCAAAACCTTCGACCTGCTCGCCCCCGACGTGGTAAGCGTGCACCTGAAGGACGTGCGCTGGGACCACCGCCACCTCTTTCTCAAGTGGGACGAGGTCCTCATTGGCGACGGCGTCCTCGACTACGGCGCCTACCTGACGCGCCTCGGCGCGCTGCCTCCGGACACGCCGTGCTACTGCGAGCACCTCAAGACGGAAGCCGAGTACGCCGAGAACTTCGCCCGCGCGCACGCGCAGGCGCGGAAGGCCGGCGTGCGCTTCCTGACGCGGCGGGATCCGCTGGCAGGCCCGCGCGCGTAGAAAGTCGTCGCGTTTGCGCCGTCCTTCGGGTACATCGCTCGGGAACCTCAGGGGTCCCGAGGCATGACCCAACCCGAGCCGTCCGAAGCCGCGGCGCCTCCTCCGCTGCGCAGCCGGCACACGGCCAGTTTCGCCGAGCTGCTCGCGAAGACCGGGAGTTCGCTGGCGATCTCGACCTACCAGGCCGGCAAGCTGGTCTTCGCGCGCGCCGACGAGGGCATCGTCAACACGCATTTCCGGAGCTTCGTGCGCCCGATGGGGCTGGCGGCCGCCCGCGGGCGGCTGGCGGTGGGGACAATCCACACGATCTGGGAATTCCACGACCTCCCGGCCGTGGCGCGCAAGCTCGAGCCGGTTGGCAAGCACGACGCGTGCTATCTCCCGCGCATCGCTTCGGTGACCGGCGACATCAAGGTCCACGAACTGCACTACGGCGACGGCGGCCTCTGGCTCGTCAACACCCTCTTCTCCTGCGTCTGCACCCTCGACGGGACGCACAGCTTCGTGCCGCGCTGGCGCCCGAAGTTCATCACCGCGCTCGCGCCCGAGGACCGCTGCCATCTCAACGGCCTGGCGCTGGTCGGCGGCCGGCCGGCCTTCGCGACCGTCCTGGGTCTCAGCGACAAACACGGCGGCTGGCGCGAGGGGGAAGGCCGACGGCGGCTGCGTGCTCGAGGTCTCCACCAGCAAGCCGGTCTGCGAGGGCCTCGCGATGCCCCATTCGCCGCGCTGGCACGACGGCGCGCTCTGGGTGCTGGACTCCGGCCGCGGCGCGCTCTGCCGCGTGGACCTCGCCGCGCGCCGCGCGGAAACGGTCGCGGAGCTGCCGGGCTTCACGCGCGGGCTGGACTTTCTGGGGCCGTACGCGCTGGTGGGGCTCTCGCACGCCCGCGAGCGCGCCTGGTTCGGCGACCTGCCCATCACGCGCGAGGACTACAAACGGCAGTGCGGCGTCTGGATCGTCGATACGCGCAACGGCCAGGAAGCCGGGCGCTTGCAGTTCGACGACGCGGTGCAGGAGGTCTTCGAGGTCCGCGTGCTGCACGGACAGCGCTTCCCTGAACTGTTGAACGAAGACCAGGAACGGATCAACGGCTCCTTTGCCCTGCCGGACGAAGCGTTGACTCAAGTCGATACAGCATATAGGGAAAAAAGATAGGATCGAGTTGGCTCATTTTTATGTTCTCGCGTTGAATTCGCAAGGTGCAGCACTAACATGACACTTCTATATTCGTTTAAATTTTCGGTTTAGGAACGGCTTTTACCTGAGCGGGGAGCAATCCATGCCTAAGCGCGGACGTTGGACAAGCATCGGGATGATCCGGCGGACGGTCGTCGGGCTGGGGCTGGCGGCGAGCCTGCACGTAGGGTCGGCGTTCGGCGCGACCTTCGAGATCGCCGACGGGGACGTGACCGGCCTGGTTAGCGCGATCGCCACGGCGAACGCGAACGGCGAAGCCGACACGATCAACCTGGCGCCCGCGGGCACCTATACGCTTACGGCGTCGAACAATACCTCTTCCGGCGATAATGGGCTCCCCGCCATCGCGGCCGACGGCGGCAATCCGCTGCGCATCAATGGCCGGGGCGCGACCATCACGCGCAGCGGCGCCGCGCCGGACTTCCGCATCCTCCTGATCAGCGGCGGCAACCTGACGCTCCAAAACACCACCATCGCCAACGGTCGTTCGAGCAGCAACTACAACGGCGGCGGCATCCGCGCGAACGGAACCTTGATCCTCAACAACTGCACCATCACGGGCAACACGGCCGTCGGCGGTTTCGCGTACGGCGGCGGGCTCGACGTCCGCTTCGGACAAACGGCCACCGTAAACAATTCCACCTTCACGGGTAACGCGGCGGAAGGCGGCGGCGGCGCCATCAATGTGTACGGCACGCTGAACCTGAGGAACAGCACCATCACCGGAAACTCCGCGCCGAATGGCGGCGGCATCTACACCTTCGGCGACGCGACTCTCCTGAACAGCACCGTCGCGGGGAATTCCACCGCGGGCGATGGCGGGGGCGTCCAAGTCTCAGGGGGCACGTTAGCCATTCAGAACACGATCGTGTCCGACAATACGGCCGGCGGCTCAGGACCCGACATCTCGGGTTCGGTGAATTCCGACTTCAGTCTGATCGAGGATCCCTCCGGCGCCACCCTGACCGGCTCCAACAACATCACGCTTCAGGATCCGAACCTCGGGGCGCTCCAGGACAACGGCGGCCCGACGCAGACCATGCTGCCGGGCGCCGGCCCGGCCATCGACGCGGGCGACAATACGCTGGCCGCCGGCCTCCTGGTCGACCAGCGGCTCCTGGGGCGCGTCGCCAACGGCACGGTGGACATGGGCGCGGTCGAATCCGGCGCCGCCGCGCTCACGAACCTCATCGTGGACAACGCCGCGGACGAGGACGACGGCGACTTCGGCCCCGGCGATTTCTCGCTGCGCGAGGCCGTCGGGCTGGCCAACTTCAACGGAGGGGCAAACGCGATCGGCTTCGACCCGGCGCTCACCGCCGGCGGGGACGCCACGCTGAACCTGTCCAGCGTGGGCGACACGAACGCCGGCCCTTCCGCGCTGGGCGTCACTTCGGACATCACCATCACGGGGCCAGCCGCCGACAACGGGATCACTGTCGCCCGCGACGGCGCGGCCGGCGACATGCGCCTGTTCTACGTGGACGCGGGCTCTTCGTTGACGCTCCAGAACCTGACGCTGAGCAACGGGCGCGCGGTGGGCGGAAACGGCGGCGGGTTTGGAACCCAGAATACCGACAGCGGCGGCGGCGGCGCGGGAGGCTTGGGCGGCGCGGTCTTCAATGCGGGGACGCTGAGTCTGGTGCAGAGCACGCTGTCGGGCAATCAGGCGCTCGGCGGCGACGGGGGCGACGGAGGCCGAAGAACTCCTAATGGAGCAACATACTACTATTACGCTGGCGGCGGCGGCGGGGGCTTCGGAGGAAACGGCGGCGCGGCTTCCGACGGCGGCGGCGGCGGGGGCGGAACGGCAAGCGCGGGCGGCAACGCCAGCGGCGGCACGGGCGGCGCGGCGGGCACGGCCAACGGGGGCGGCGGAGGCAGTTTTGATGGCGGCGCCGGCGGCGCAGGCGGATTCGGTGGCGGTGGGGGCGGCGGCGCCACTTCCTTTACGGCCAGCGGCGCGGGCGGCGCCAGTTCGTTTGGCGGCGGGGGCGGAGGCGGAGGTTCGGGTTTAGGTACTAACGGCGGCGCCGGTGGCGCGGGCGGATTCGGAGCAGGCGGCGGCGGAGGAGGAGGAAGCTATGTCGGCGCAGGAGCAGGCGGCGCAAGCGGCTTCGGAGGGGGAGCGGGCGGCGCAGGCGGAGCGGGCGCAGGGCCTGGCGGCGGCGGCGGCGGCGGCGGCGCGGGCCTGGGCGGCGGGATCTTCAACTACGGCGGGACGCTTACCGTCACGAACAGCACCATCTCGGGGAATACGGCGCAGGGCGGTACGGGCGGCGGCGCCAACAACAACGGCGGCCTGGGCGTGGACGGCGGAGACGGCGCCGGCCTGGGCGGCGGGGTCTTCAACCGCAACGGGACGGTGACGCTGACCAACGCGACGATCGCGAACAACACCGCCGACGACGGCGGCGGAGGCCTCTTCAATGTGGGCGACGGCGCGGCCGGGACCGTCACGCTGAACAACAGCATCGTCGCCGATTCGGCCAACGCCGCGACGGACCTGGAGACGGCGACGATCAACGCCGGAACCGACTCGCTCACCGGCAACAACAACCTGATCGAAGATCCGACCGGCCACCCGTTCATCGACGGGACCAACGGCAACCTGGTCGGCGTGGACCCGGCCCTCAACGCGCTGGCCGACAACGGCGGGCCGGCGTTCACCCATTTACCGGTCGAAGGCTCCAGCCCGGTCATCGACGCGATCGCGGCGGGCCAAGCCGTCGATCAGCGCGGCATCGCGCGGCCGCAGGGAAGCAACTTCGACATTGGCGCCGTCGAGGTCGAGAATCCCATTCTCCCCGGCTCCGGCTACCTGCCCACGTACCTGCGCCTGACCAGCAACTGGCGGACGCCCAACCGCGATCGCGCGGTCCTGATCGCGCTCATGGACAACCCCGACGCGGCACCCGCCCCGGGCGTGCCGTATCCCTTTGACGGGACCGCCGTCACGATCGACATCGGCGAACAGGTCTTCGCCTTCACGCTGAATGCGCGCGGCAGGGACACGCTAACCAACGGACGCAATCTGATCGTCCGGTATCTCCGCCGCACGAACCAACTGCGCGTCATCCTGCGCAGCCCCTTCGGCGCTTATCAGGGCCAGTGGCTCGACGACGGGTTGATGAACGTCCAGGCCCAGGGCACGCCCGTAACGGCGCCCACCTCCATCCAGATCGGTACGACGCTCGTCAGCGGCGACGTGCCGCTGCGCTGGTTCAATCGGGCGAACTTCTCGGGCAACGCCACCGGCAAGGGCCTCGTGCTGCCACCGTAGCGGGCGATCGGCGCCGCCAACCCGGCCGCCACAGGCCGCCCCCGCTGAAGACGAGGCGGCTTCGGCCGTGCTTGGCGTGGCCATGCAGCAAACCGCAACCGCCACGACGTTTCCGACGTGGCCGCACTCGACACGCAAAGCCAGGACCAGTTGACGCGGCGCCACTGACGCGCCGCGCGTTCGCGCCTAGGGGCAGCCAGACGGTTCACCATTCATCACTCGTCTTCTCCTGCCCTTCATACTTCATGCAAAGCGGCGGCTTGTCGTGGACGACGGTGCGAGGCGGGTGTAAACCGAGCACGTTCGACATACCCGTCTGTTTCATTCCGCGGCACCGCATTCGCCTGCGTCCGACGACGCAAGAGAATTGGAATGGCCTCCGCAGCCGCACCTCCTCCACCTTCGCACGGCCCGCGGCGCGCGGTGCTGGCGGTTAACGGCGGTTCCTCGAGCCTGAAACTGGCCGTCTACGCCGCCGCCGCGGACGAGGCGCGGCTCTGGTCCGGCCGGATCGAACGGATCGGACTTCCTGGCGCGAAGCTTCATTTCGGCGACGCAGAGCGGCGCGCCGAGGTTCCGGACCACGACGCAGCCGCGCGGCTTGCGCTGGAAGCCCTGCGGCGCGAAGCCGGAACGTTCGAGGTCGTCGCGATCGGGCATCGCGTGGTTCACGGAGGCGAGCGCTTCGCCGCGCCGACGAGCGTCACGCCGGAAGTCCTCGCCGAACTGCGCCGGCTCGAACCCTTCGCGCCGCGGCACCTGCCCTCGGAGCTCGCGGTCCTCGAGGCCTTCACGCGGCACTTTCCCGGCCTGCCGCAGGTCGCGTGTTTCGATACGGCCTTCCACCGGGAGTTGCCGCGCGAAGCGCGGCTGCTCCCGATCCCGCGACGTTACGAGGCGCTGGGCGTGCGGCGCTACGGATTCCATGGGATTTCCTACGCGTATTTGATGGAAGAATTGACGCGCCTGGATCCCGCGGCGGCCGGCGGCCGCGTGGTCCTCGCGCACCTCGGCAACGGCGCGAGCCTCGCCGCCGTCCGCGGCGGGCGCGCGCTCGACACCAGCATGGCCTTCACCCCGACGGCCGGAATTCCCATGAGCACCCGCAGCGGCGATCTCGACCCGGGCGTGCTCTGGTATCTCGGCGCGCGCGAGGGGCTCGGCATCGAGAAGCTCTATCGCATGCTCAACGAGGAATCCGGACTGCTGGGCCTCTCGGAGACCTCGTCCGACGTCCGCGACCTCCTCGCGCGCGAGGCCGCCGGCGACGCGCGCGCGGCCGACGCGCTGGCCGTCTTCTGCTACGCGCTCCGCCTGCGCATCGGCGCTTATGCCGCGGCGCTGGGCGGCCTCGAAACGCTCGTCTTCAGCGCCGGCATCGGCGAACACGCGCCCGAGGTCCGCGCGCGCGCCTGCGCGGGGCTGGAGTTCCTCGGCGTAACGCTGGACCCCGCCGCCAACGCGCGCCACGCGCCGGTCGTCTCCGCGCCGGGCGGGAAGGTGACGGTGCGCGTCATCCCCACCGACGAGGAGCGCATGATCGCGCGCGACGTACGCAGGCTGCTTAACCTGATCTGAAAGGACCTCCCCGATGAAAAAGAAGGCCTCTGCCAAGAAGTCCACGGGCCTGGACCGCAACGAAGAACTGAGCAGAATGGACGCCTACTGGCGTGCCGCAAATTACCTCTCCGTGGGCCAGATCTACCTCTACGATAACCCGCTCCTGCGCAAGCCGCTGAAGGCCGAGCACGTCAAGCCGCGCCTGCTGGGGCATTGGGGCACCTCGCCGGGGCTGAATTTCATCTACGTCCACTTGAACCGGGTCATCAAGCGGAATGACCTGGACATGCTCTACCTCTGCGGCCCCGGCCACGGCGGTCCGGCGATGGTCGCCAGCACCTACCTGGAAGGCAGCTACAGCGAGCTCTACCCCAACATCACGCGGGACGAAGAAGGCATGCGCCGGCTCTTCAAGCAATTCTCCTTCCCCGGTGGGATCCCCAGCCACGCCGCGCCCGAGACGCCCGGCTCGATCCACGAAGGCGGCGAACTCGGTTACGTGCTCGCGCACGCTTACGGCGCGGTCTTCGACGCGCCCGAACTGATCGCGGCCTGCGTGGTCGGCGACGGCGAGGCCGAGACCGGGCCGCTCGCGGCGAGCTGGCACTCGAACAAGTTCCTGAACCCGGTCCACGACGGCGCGGTCCTCCCGATATTGCATCTCAACGGTTACAAGATCGCCAACCCGACGCTTTTGGCGCGCATCCCGAACGAGGAACTCGCGCAGCTCTTCCGCGGCTACGGCTACACGCCCTACTTCGTGGAAGGCCACGAGCCCGAACCGATGCACCGCAAGATGGCCGAGACGCTCGACAAGGTCGTCGCCGAGATCCGCGCGATCCAGCGCGAGGCGCGCGCGAAGGGCTTCAAGCGCCGACCGAGCTGGCCGATGATCGTGCTGCGCACGCCCAAGGGCTGGACGGGGCCGAAGGAAGTGGACGGCAAGCCGACCGAAGGCTCGTGGCGCTCGCACCAAGTCCCGCTCTCCGGCACGCATACCAACCCCGCGCACCTGAAGCAGCTCGAACGCTGGCTGAAGAGCTACAAGCCCGAGGAACTTTTCGATGCGGACGGGCGCCTTAAGCCGGAACTCGCCGCGCTCGCACCCGCGGGGGAACGGCGCATGGGCGCCAACCCGCGCGCCAACGGCGGGCTGCTGCTGCGCGACCTGCGCCTGCCGGACTTCCGCGACTACGCCGTGACGGTCACCTGTCCCGGCGCGACGAACGCCGAATCCATCCGCATCATGGGCGGGTTCCTGCGCGACGCCGCCAAGCTCAACGCCCAGGCGCGCAATTTCCGCATCTTCGGCCCCGACGAGACCGCCTCCAACCGCCTGGGGGCGGTCTTCGAGGCCACCGCGCGCCAGTTCACCGGCGAGATCCTGCCGAGCGACGAGCACCTCGCGCCGGACGGGCGTGTCATGGAAGTCCTCAGCGAGCACCTCTGCCAGGGCTGGCTGGAAGGTTACCTGCTCACCGGCCGCCACGGCTTCTTCTCGTGCTACGAGGCCTTCATCCACATCGTCGATTCGATGTTCAACCAGCACGCCAAGTGGCTGAAGGTGACGCGGCATCTGCCATGGCGCCGGCCCATCGCCTCGCTGAACTACCTGCTCACCTCACACGTCTGGCGCCAGGACCACAACGGGTTCAGCCACCAGGACCCGGGCTTCATCGACCACGTGGTGAACAAGAAGGCCGAGATCATCCGCGTGTACCTCCCGCCGGACGCCAACACGCTTCTCTCCGTCGCCGACCACTGTCTGCGCAGCCGGAACTACGTCAACGTGATCGTCGCCGGCAAGCAGCCGCAGCCGCAGTGGCTCGACATGGACGCGGCCGTGAAGCACTGCACCGCCGGTTTGGGGATCTGGACCTGGGCCAGCAACAACGACGGCGGCGAGCCCGACGTGGTGCTGGCCTGCGCCGGCGACGTGCCGACGCTGGAGACCCTCGCCGCAGCCAAACTGCTCCGCGAACTCTTCCCCGATCTGAAGGTCCGCGTGGTCAACGTCGTGAACCTGATGACGCTCCAGCCGCAGATCGAGCACCCTCACGGGCTCAGCGACCGCGACTTCGACGCGCTCTTCACGAAGGACAAGCCGATCATCTTCGCCTTCCACGGCTACCCATGGCTGATCCATCGCCTCACCTACCGCCGCACGAACCATAAGAACCTCCACGTGCGCGGCTATAAAGAGGAAGGCACGACCACGACGCCCTTCGACATGGTGGTGCTGAACGACCTGGACCGCTTCCACCTGGTTGACGACGCGATCGACCGCGTTCCGGCCCTCGGCGCGCGCGCGGCCTACGCCAAGCAGTTCGTCCGCGACAAGCTGATCGATCACAAGAACTACATTCATAAGCACGGCGAGGACTTGCCGGAGATCCGCGACTGGCTCTGGACCACCTCGCCCGCCCGCAAGCGCCGCGGCGGTGGGCGCTGAGGCCGTCCGAAGTTCGCGCGGGCAAAAAAAGGGTGAAGCGCGTTCCGGCGCGCCCCACCCTGCTCCGTGTCCCCGTGGTTAAACCCAGTTCAAGCCACGCCAGCTTCCAGCGGCACGAGTTCCGCCGTCAGGCGCTTGAAGTTCCCGCTGAAGACCAGTTCGCGCTGCGCCTCCGTGATCGGTTCGTGCAGCACATCGGCGATGAACCCGGCGGCCCCGCAAAGCGGGAAATCGCTCCCCCAGAGGAACTTCTCCGCGCCGGCCTGTTCGATCGCGTAATGCAGCATCCCGTAGCGATGCAGCCCGCTGCCCGAGAGGTCCAGATGCAGGTTCGGCAGCTCGCGCACCAGCGCCACGCGCTCGCGGATGCCCGGGATGTCCTGCCGCGGATGCGCGAGGACGAGGCGCAGGCGCGGGAGCGACTCGGCGAGCCGCCGGACCAGCGCGTGGTCGTTGCAGTGGATGTTCAGCGTCGCGCCGAGGTCCTCCACCAGGCGGAACATGCCCAGCGCCTCGGGGCTCCCGAGCAGTTCCTGCCGCCCGAAACCGTACCACGCCATCTCGCCGATCCAGCGCACGCCTTCCTGCTTCACCGCGCGCTCGATTTGAGCGCAGGATTCGTCCGGGAATTCCGGGTGCGCGTGCACGGCCGGCAGGTAGAAGTCCGGGTACCGGTCGCGCATGCGGTAGGCGGATTCGTTGCAGAAGCGCAGGTCCTCGAGGCCCGCGGGGCCCGCGCGCAGGTCGCCGCAGGTGCCGCAGCACTGCGTCACGCCGGCGGACTTCAGCCGTTCGACGAAGGTCTCGGCGCCGAAGTCGAGGAAGTGGCCGCAATTCCCGCGGCGCCCCTGCTCGGCGAGAGGCAGGTGAATGTGGCAGTCGACGATCTCACGCATTTCCTATCTCCTTTTGAAAAGAAATTCAGACGGCCGGCGCCGGGTCGAGCCGAGCCACCTGATCGAGTTGCGCCGCGACCTTGCGGAACGCGACGCCGATCTGGTCCAGCAGCGGCGCGATGTCCCGGCAGCTCCAGCCGCCGAGCATGGTCAGGCCCGTCTCCCCGCAGCGCCGTTCGGCCACCGGGCAGTCGCCGGCGCGATAGACGATCTCCCCGCCGCGCGGGTGCGCGGACCACGGGAAGCCCCGCCCGAAGTGGGTGCGCTTCTCCTGGAACGCCGGCCGCAGGTGGATCGCCGAGTCGTAGCCGGTGAAGATGGGCACGCCCTCAGCGCTCAACGCCTGGACGTACTGGCTCCGGGTCACGCCGGGGACCTCCTCGGGCACGAAGACGAAGTGGACGCTGTGCCAGGCGGGATCGAGGCGTTCGGGAAGGCGCAGCGCGCGGATGCCGGGGACGCCGCGGAGCCGCTCGACCAGCGCGCGCGCGTTGGCGCGGCGCCAGGCGTTCAGTTCCTCGAGCCGGTCGAACTGCGCCAGCGCCAGCGCCGCGCTCATCACGTTGACGCGGTAGGTGTAGATGAGGCTGTCGATCCAGCGCCGGCGCTCGGGATCCTCAATCTCGTGAGTCGTACGGTTCGGGTGCATGCCCGTCAGGAGCGCCCGTTCGTAGAGGCCGCGGTCGCGCGTAACGAGCATCCCCGCGTCGCCGGCGGCGATGTTCTTGGTGGAGCCGAAGGAGAAGCAGCCGAAGTGGCCGAAGCTTCCGACGCTGCGCCCGCGGTACCGCGAACCCTGCGCCTGCGCGCAGTCCTCGATCAGGCACAGCCCGTGCTTCTCGGCCAGCGCCGCGAGGCGGTCCATCTCGGCGGGAATGCCCCCGAGGTGAACCGCCACGATGGCCTTGGTGCGCGGCGTGATCCGCGCCGCGACGGCGTCCGGGTCGAGGGTCAGCGTCTCGGGATCGATGTCCGCGAAGACCGGCACGCCGCCGGCCTGCAGGATGCAGGAGACGGTCTGGCCCCACGTGTACGGCGAGACGATCGCTTCGTCCCCCGCTTCCAGGGCGCACATGCAGGCGATATGCAGCGCCGGCCCGCCGCCGCAGGTGGCGATCGCGTAGGGCACGCCGAGGTCCCGCTTCATGCGCGCCTCCAGGGCCTCGCCGGGGCCGCCTCCGCGCGCGGAGCAGAGGTTGGCGATGTCCTCCGGCGCTTTGCGCAAGGTGGCCAGAACGGCCTGGATCTCGGCCTCGTTGGGCCACGGCCACGGCGGACGCTGGATCGTGACGGCCTTGGGTCCGCCTAATGCGGCGAGTCTGGCGTGGATAGCGGGCGCGGCGGGCGGCGGCGAGACGGCGGGCATGGCGGGAACCTCCATTTGTTTTTCTGCAACTGATCTTGGGGAAGATACCCCATGAAATATCGCGGCGTTTGCATCTAACATATCTTTATTTGCACATCTTCATGGAGCGCCCCGGTGCGCGAAGGCACAAAAAAACGCCGCCCGAAGGCGGCGCTCGAACCACCGAGGCCCGCTTGAACGTCAGGGCCGCACGCCGTGGCTCGGCGCGTCCGAACCGAACTCCAGCGCGCCCACGTCGGCGGCCTTGCCCGCATACGCCAGACTTACGCCTTGGCCCTTTTGCCAGGCCAGCGGCTTGTCGAGCGTGAGCACTCTATTCTCGTAGTCGACCTTCACGACGCGCGCCGTCTCGGCGCCCCCGGCGAGTTGGATCGTATCCCCCACTTCGCCCTCGATCCCGAAACCGTCATAGAAGAAACCGGCATCGGCGACGGGCAACTCCTTCGAGGCGCCGTCGGCCGAAGCCGTCGTAAGAGGCGCGGCCGCGTCGCGCATGGGACTGTGCTCCGTCAGTCGGTAATCACGTTTGTCGAGATCCGCCACTTGGGGATCCTTCTGCAGATTGCCGGAAAACGTCCCAGGAAATCGCGCTTCAATACCGGCCACGCCGGTCGGCGGATTCTGCTTATCCACGACATAGGCGACTTCCTCACCGGCGCCGGCGTATACGTTGTTGCATTCAAATCGCGTGTTTGCCAGGTTGCCGCCGCACACCCAAGCCAAGGGCTTGCCGGTGACCGCTTTCTTCCAAGCCCAGTTGATATGCGCGCGGTAGGGCTCTGGCATAAAAAGATTGTTCTTGATCAAGTTATCCTTGAACTCGAAACGTTTGTGAAATTGGCGGCTGTCCTTCCGGTTTTCCAAGGGCGGTGGATCGAGGAAGCCTTCCATGGCCTTGTCCGAGGGCGTACCCACGCAGCCGTTGTCGTAGCCGTGGAATGTATTGTGATAGATGCGATTGCCCGAGACGAAACCGGCCTCGTGCCCCTCGCCCATCCAGAAGCCCGTGCCGTCCGAGCGCTGGTGCCAGCCTTCCCAGGAGCCGCCCCAGCGAAACCCGATGGCCATCCCGCCGGCGACGCCCTCCGGATAATCGGCATCGGGTTTCTCGAGTTGGGGATTGCTGAAAATGTTGCGTCGAATCAGGCCGTGCTGCCCCGAGTATTGCAGGGCCGACGGCTGAGCGCCGGCATCCGGGCGGAACGGGGTGTACCCGAAGTAGTTCGCCTCGAACAGATTGAAGCGCGCGCTGTCGTAGGCCGCTTCGGGCATGTAGGAAGGATTGTCCGGACCGCGCCGGTCGGGCTTGATGTCGTAGACCTCGACCAGCTTCTCCGCGCGCGCCTTGACGTAGTAGGCATTGGTCAGGTGGTTGCGCCGGATCACGTTATAGCTGCCGCCTCGGATGGCGATCAGCGCGTGCGCCGCGATCTCGAAGGTACAGTACTCCACCACATTCCGGTCGCTCTTCTCCAGGATCAAGCTGTCGAAGCCCGAATTCCGAAACAGGCAGTCCTCGAAACGGCAGCGTTCGCATTCAATCAGCTTCACGCATCCCTTCCCCGCGTTTCGGCCGTCCTTGAATACGCAGCGCTTGAAGGTCAGGTGCTGGCACTTGCGGGCAAAAACCCAGCCTTCCACCTCCTCGAAGGTCAGGTTCTCGAATGTCAGATACCCTATTTCGCGCAGGACCAGCACGCAGCGCGTGGGCGATATCTCGTCCGTCGGGTATCCGGAGTCGCCGCCCAGGACCACCTTCTCGTCCTTGAAGGCCTGGAACCGAATGGGCGCCCCGGGTTTGCCGGAATGCCGAGGTTGCAAGACGTCGTGCTCCTCGGCGCTCTTCCGCGAGTGGTACACGCCCTCCCGAATCAGCACCGTATCGCCGGAGACGGCGACGGCCGCGGCCTTGGAAATGCAGGTGAAGGCGTCGCCGTCCGCTCCCGAGGCGTCGCGCTTGGCGATCGAGTACGTGCCCTTGCAGTCCGCCGCCAGCTTGCCGTCCACGTACATCGTCGCGGCGCCGGCATCGCATGCGGCGGCCAGCACGGCCAGTGCAAGCCAGCATCCAGAACTTGCTGCACTCGTGCCCTTGGGTCGGCTTGTCATCTTTCGCCCTTTCCATGTAATACGAATTATGCTGCTCCTTGTCGCATACCGGACTTGCCCCTTCAAAGCTTGCAGAGTACATATCTTATTATGCAATTCTTGCCGGACGCCACGCTGAAGGCCGCCGTGCACCGCGCCAAGCCCCGCTTGCGCCCCAGCGGCGTCTGGCTCACGCGCGTCTGCCATCCCACCTGGGTGCTGGATTACTGCGGGCTGGAAGGCGAGTCCTGCCGGATCGAACGAGAGGGCGCGGAAGGGCCGCCGTTTGCCTGGCGCCCCGGCACCTGGCACCTCTACGCGCCTCACACGCCCTATCGCCTGCGCATGGACCGCACGGACCTGCCCTCGCAGGACCTGTGGCTGCTCTTCGAATTGCGCCAGCCGCCGCTTGAACTGAAAGCCCGCGATTTCGCGGTGCTCGCCGACCCGGAGGATCAGCTCGGCGCGGACGTGCGCGCGATGGGGCTGCTGCAGGAACGCGGCCTGCCGGGGAGCGAGTGGACGCTGCACGGCTACCTGCTCTGCGTGCTGGGCCGGATTCTGACGGCGGCGCGCGCCGGGGCCGCCGGCACTCCGGAAGATCCTTGGCGCGTGCTGGCTCCGGATTCGCTCGAAGCCGACGCCCAGGGCCGGCTGCTGCATCAGGTGGACCGGCACGTGACGCGCGCGCTGAAATCCCCGCCCACGCTGGAGCAGCTCGCGGCGCTGCTCAACATGTCGGTCTCGTCGCTCGCGCACCGTTTCAAGGCCGAGACCGGCCTGACGGTCGTGCAGCGCATCCGCTGGCTGCGCGTCCGAGAGGCTCGCCGTCTGCTCGCGCAGCCTTCCGCGACGGTCAAATCGGTGGCGCGAAGCCTCGGCTTTCCCAACGCATTCTACTTCTCGCGCGTCTTCACCCAGGTGGCGGGCCTCTCGCCGACCCTTTACGCGCGGCGCTTCAAACAGGCGGCCGACCGGAGTATGGAATAGCCTGCGTTGCGGTCGAACGCCGTCATGAGCCTCAGTACCGCGCCGCGGAAGTAACTGGCCCAATGCGCCGGGCATTTTGTCCCGGATCGAGGCGCGCCGAGGGAGCATATCGGGACGAAGATCTGAGACCGAGACGCAACGAAGAGCCGGGGCAAAAGGCCCCAGCATTGGGTCAGGAACTTCCGCGGCGCGGTACTCAGGGCTTCGGCCAGAGCATCGGGAACTGCGGGCCGCGCCACGACTCTCCAGGTTGCGGGTACTCCGCGCAGCGCTTCATCCACGTTTCGTTGGGGTGCCCGCGCGGATGCAGGCGATACGTGCAGGCGCTCGAGATCGCGTGCGAGACCAGGCCCTTGCGCCAGCGCGGGCTGTGGTTCATGCCGCTCCCGTGCAGGGTCTTGCCGTGATGAAAGCTCACCTCGCCGGCCTTCAGCAGCGCGGGGACCTCCCGCAGCCCCAGTTCCTCCGGCAGATCCGGCTTCTCCTCGTTATTCCCGCTGATGTGCCTGGGCAATTCGAAGAGGCCGAGCCGGTGGCTGCCGGCCATGAAAACCATCGGCCCCTGGTCGGCCGTCACGTCGTCGAGCGCGATCCAGCAGGTGACCGTCTCGCACTCGGCGACGACCTGCCAGTAGGCCCAGTCCTGGTGCCAGGTGACGACGTGCCCGCCGCCGGGCGGCTTGTAGGCGATCTGGTCGTGCCAGAGCCGGATACCCGGCGCGCCGAGCAACTGCGCGCAGATCCGCCCCAGCCGTTCGCTCGTGACGCAGGCCTCGATCGTGCGGTCGGCTTTCCACGCGTTGTCGAACTTGCGCACCGCCAGAGGGTGGCTCGCCTGCCGCCAGTAACTGCCGTCCGGCGGGGAGCCGGTCTCGTGCCGCCCGTCGATGACGCCCTCGCAGGCCGCGCGCAGGACCTCGAGTTCCGCGTCGTCGAAGAGCTTGCCGTGGACATGGAAGCCATCCTTCTTCCAGGCGGCGAGTTCTGCGGGGCTCAGTTCGGTCGAGGCGAGCGTCTCGGCGGCGGCGGGCATGGCGAGGTCTCCGGGGTCCAGGCGACGATTGCATCCCGAGCGGTTCGCCGGAAGATTACGCCCTGCGGGCGCCGGCCCGCGTTCAGGATCCTTCGATCGGCGTTCGAGATTCCGGGATCGCCGCCATGCGCCGTCACTTCGGACCCGCCCTGCCCCAAGCCGCGCATCTTCACGCGCTGGAGCAGCCGCTGCAGGAATTCCCGGCGCTCACCCATGTCCACGAGGCCATCTGCGCGCCCGCGCACCAGCTCCTCCCGCATACGCACGAGAGCTTCGAGATCTGCTACATCCACGCCGGGCGCGGGACCTGGTTCGCCGGCGGGCGCGAGTGGGACCTGAAGCCCGGCGACCTCTACATCACCAAGCCCGGCGAGGTCCACGGCGGGCGCACCGATCCGCGCGACCCCTATCACCTGTACGTGGTGGGGCTCGACCCGAGCGCGCTGCCGCCGATGGGACCGCGCGCCCTCGACGCGCCCGCCCGCGACGTGGCGCAGGCCGTGGACGAGGCCGCGGCGCTGGAACGCGGCTGGGCCGCGCTGGACCAGCGCGTGATCCCCGGCGCGCAGGGCATCGAACGGATCTACCGGCGGCTGCTGGCGGAACTGGACCCGCCCGCCCCCGCCGAGCCGGCCGCGCGCGCCCTGCGGCTGCTGATGACCCAGGCCTTGCTCGTGGAATTGCTGGTGGGCGTCGCGCGCCTCTACGCGGCGAAACAAGGCCCCGCGGAACCCAGGCCCCTCGCGGCCGGCGCCCGCCCGCTCGACGACCGCTTCCGCGAGCTGACGCTCTGGCTGAGCACCCGCCTCGCCGACCCGCCTTCGCTCTCCGAGATGGCCGCGCGCGCCGGGCTTTCTCCCGCCCACTTCGCCGTCCGCTTCAAGCAGCAGACCGACCGCACGCCGCTGGAGTACCTCACCGCCGCGCGCATCGGCGAGGCCGCCCGGCGCCTGCGCCGCGCGCCGGACCTCGACGTCGGCGCCGTCGCGCTGGAACTGGGCTTCTCCAGCGCGCAGTACTTCAGCGTGGTCTTCAAGAAGCACATGGGCATGACGCCGAGCGAGTTTCGCGAGCAGGCCGGAATTTGAGACGCGCCTACGGCGCGCGCAGGTCGTAGCAGGCCACCGTGTCCTTGCAGCGCAGGTACAGCCTGCCGGCGGCGATCGAAGGCGAACTGTAAGGATTGAACGCCTTCCCGCTCAGCCGCCCCAGTTCCTCGTATTTCTCCGGCGTAGCACGGTACATGATGCAGATGCGCGGCTTTTCCTTCGCCTCGGATCCGACGTCCGGGGCGAAGGCGATGAGCTTCCCGTCCGCGAGGATCGGCGAGCCGGTCTCGTGTTTCTGCATCTCCTCGATCCACTTCGTCTCCCCCGTCTTCAGGTCGTGGCAGTGCGCGCCCGAGGTCCGGTATCCTCCGCCCAGGGAGTAGACGTAGCCGTCGTGGACGACCACGCTGCCGCCGCGTTCGTCGTAGCGTTCCTTGCTGACCCAGGCGCGGGCGCCCTGGTCCAGGCCGAGCCGGATCGCCGCGATGTTACCCTTGTTGAACAGCACCGCCAGATTCCCGTCGATCGCCGGCGAGGTGTAGGCATCGAAGACGCCTTGGTCGCATTGCCAGAGCACGCTCCCGTCCCGCGCGTTCACCCCGGCCACCGCCGTATACCGGCGGCCCTCGGGGTACGTGCCCACGATCAGGACGAGGTTGCCGCCCTGTTCCCAGGGCGTGGCGGAGCCGAACCCGTTCCGCACCTGCTCCTGCTTCCAGCGCACCGCGCCGGTCTGCGCGTCGTACGCCACCAGGCCGTTCTTGTAGCCGATGACGACGAGGCCCTGCAGCACCAGCGGCGACGAGTTGGTGAAGTTCGTGGCGGCCTTCCAGAGCTCCTTGCCGTCCTCGGCCGCAACGCAGTACGTGCCCGCGCTCCCCGCGACGTAGACCTTGCCGTCCGCGACGGCAGGCGTCCCGGAGGCCGGAAAGTGGTACTGCCCGTCGGTCTGCCCGCCCGGGAACTCGGTCCGCCAGAGCTGCTTGCCGGTCTTCGCGTCCAGGCAGAAGATCAGATCGGCGATCCGTTCGCCCGTGGCATCGACCTTGTCGATGATCCGCGCGCCTTCCGCATGCGGGTTCAGGCTGACCTGGGCCTCCCGCGCCAGTTCCTGCACCGAGCCGAAGGGCTTGTCGCGTACCGCCGCCAATTGCCCCAGCAGCTTCCAACTTAGCAATTGATTGACGCCGGCCCCCTTGCCCAAGGCGTCGCCCTTGAGATGCCGCGCCACGAAGTCCGCGTGCGCCTTGGCCTCGGACGGGTCCAAGGCGGCCAGAAAATTCTTGAGATACGCCTCCTGCTCGGCCTCCGAGACCGGCCGCTTGCTCCGCGCCTCGCGGACCTTATTGGAAAGCTCTTCCGTGACCCCCTCGCCCCAGCCCCACCGTTCGAGCATCCCGGTGGTCACGCTCACGTTGCCCGTTTTGAACTGGCAGTGCGCGAAGTAGTAGGCGCGCTCGCCAACCACGCTGACGCTTCCGCAGCCGCCGACGATCGAGTTGTTGCTGTAGCCGCCCTTGGCCAGGCCGGGGAACTTCTCGCTCTCCCAGAGCAGCTTCGGCCCTTCCTCCGGCCAGCGCTCCAGCAGCTTCGGGCCGGGCGAGGCGATCCCGCTGCGCCGAGGCCCGCGCCACTGCGGCCAATCCCCGCCCCCGGCGTCCTGCGAGGCCCGAGATCGATCCGTAACCCCAATAGAAATAATAAGTAGTGCGATCAGAGCCAACCGGTCGCGGGTCTCAGGCATCGTCGCTCCTCCAACGGTCCGCTCCCACATACACCAAAACATGCATGTAATAAATAAAAACTTGCATGTAATATGGAATGCTTTAGAACGATACCTGCTTGCGCATCCAGGGAGCCAGTCATGCCTCGCGCCGCGGCGTTGCCCAAATACGAGAAGGTCCGCGAGAAGCTCCGCGCCCGGATCCTGGACGGCCAGTACGCGCCGGGGATGCGCCTGCCCACCGAGATCGAACTCTTCCGCGAGTTCCGCGCCAGCGACTCCACCGTGGTCCGCGCCCTGAACGACCTCGCGCGCGAGGGGCTGATCGTCCGCCGGCGCGGGAGCGGGACCTTCGTGGCCGAACAGGCCAACCCGCCGCTCCTCCCCGGCCGGCGCCTGAAACTCGGCATCCTCTGGTATCACTCGGTCCGCGCGAGCCTCTTCGGCGGCCTGTGCCACGAACTCTCGAGAGGCGCCTTGGATGCCTGGGGCCTGGGGTCGCTCGAACCCGAATTCGAAGAAAACCGCGCCGGGACCTACACCCGCGCCGCCTGGCGCCAGCAGGCGCGGAACCTGGTCGTGGAATGCCTGGGCAACGAGTGGGGCGGCCAGTCGCGCGCGCCCGCGCTGAAGGTCGTGCGCGACGCCGGGTACGACGGCCTCATGACCTTGGGCATCATCGAGGAGGCCTGGCTCGGGGAACTCCTGAACCTGGGCCTGCCCGCGGTGATCGTGGACTGTCCATCGCAGCGGCTGGGGCGCCGCGCCGACCTCGTCTATGCCGACCCGCAGATCGGTTACCGCGACGCGGTGGACGCCTTCGTCGCGCGCGGCCTGACGCGGATCCATTTCGTCACCGCGTACGTCTGGGACCCGCACAAGAAGATAAACGATCCCAGCCGGAAGAGCGGTTTCCGCTACGGCAAGCGGACCGATCCGGATTCCTTTCTCCGCCTGAGCACCTTCCGGCAGGCGATGGACGCGCACCGCCTCGAGGTCCAGGACGCGCACATCCACAGGTTCGACGGCGCTGCGGCGCCGGAACTGGCCGCCCGCCTCGCCGCGCTACCCGAGCTTGAACGCCCGCAGGCGCTCGTTTGCCATGGCCTGGATCACGCCAACGCGCTGGTCGCCGCCTGCGCCGCGCAGGGCCTGCATCTGGAAGCGGCGGGCGCCACCGACCGCCGCGTTGCGGGGCCGGCGGTGAACATCCTTCTGAATACCCGCGAGATGGGCTCGGTCGCGGGCGAACTGCTCCTGCGCCGCCTGAAGCAGCCGGATCGCCCCTACCTGAACGTGGGGATTCAAATGGACTGCCTGCCCAGTCCGGCCGCCGTCAACGGCTGACCGGACGGGAGGGTTTCACGCCCGCGCGCTCAGGGTCTTCGTCTCCAGCGCGTTCAGCGAGCCGCGCAGGTGGACCACGACCAGGCGCAGGAACTCGCGCACGTCCTCTTCGGGCGGATCGCAGGCCAGCGGCAGCGTGTGCCGGATCTCGCAGCTCGGCTGCCGCAGTTCCTTCTCGATTTTCTCGATCAGCGCGTCCAACTCCCGCACCGACTTCTGCATCAGCAGCAGCCGCGCCACGCGCGGCGCGTCCTTCTGCGGGCGCAGGGAGTAGATCACCGGAAAAAGCACGGTGCTGAAACTGGTCAAGTCGCAGAGTTCCATGGTGAATCCGCCTTTCTCCGCCCATCACTTGGTGCATATTTCGCGTACCCGCGTTTACCGAACTCGCCCGTTTACCCGAGCGCCTCCATCGCACTGGGCCTATGTCGCCAACAGGCCTCGACATTCCGCCAGGTAGACGTCCGCGTTTCAGCCCGCTTCAAACCCTTGCGCAGTCTTGGCGCGCACGTGCGCATCGGATAACTTGCTATCGAATGCAAGCTCTCCGGTTCATCCGTTCGGTCCCGCGCTGGCTGCTGGTGCGCGGACTGGGGCCTTATGTGCCCAGCCTGGCGACGGGGTCGCTCTCGTGCATCCAGCTTGCCCAGGTCGATCCGCCGGTGCGCCCCGCGCCCGAGTGGGTCCGCATCAAGCCGAAGCTCAGCGGCATCTGCGGTTCCGACCTGAGCGCCATCGCCTGCAAGGGCAGCCCGTACTTCTCGCCCTTCGTCTCGACGCCGTTCACGCTGGGGCATGAAGTCGTCGGCGCCATCGAGGAACTCGGACCCGCGACGCCGCCGGAATGGAAGGTCGGGCAGCGCGTGGTCCTGGAGCCGGCGCTCGGCTGCGCGGTCCGCGGGATCGAACCGCCCTGCGCGTATTGCGCGCGCGGGCAATACGCGCATTGCGTGAACATCCTCAAAGGCTCCATCGCCGGCGGGATCCAGACGGGCTACTGCGCGAGCACCGGCGGCGGCTGGAGCGGCGGGCTGGTGGCGCATCCGTCGCAGCTTCACGCGGTGCCGGATGGACTAAGCGACGACGCGGCGGTGCTCGCCGAGCCCTTCGCCTGCTCGCTCCACGCGGCGCTGCTGGCCCCGCGCGAGCCCGAGGCCACGCTGCTGGCGATCGGCTGCGGCTCGATCGGCCTGCTGGCCATCGCCGGCTACCGCGCCGTGGGCGGGCGCGGACGCGTGCTGGCCCTCGCGCGTTACGACCATCAGGCTCAGATGGCGCGCGAACTGGGCGCCGACGAGGTCTGCCGCGAGCGCGAGACCGAAGCCGTCTACCGCTGGGTCCTCGAACGGACCTCCGGCAGCCTCCACCGCCCGGAACTCGGAAAGCCCGTCCCGCTCGGCGGCGCGCCGGCGGTCCTCGATTGCGTCGGTTCCTCGCAGAGCATCGACGACGCGCTGCGCCTCGCCGCGCCCGGCGCCCTGGTGCTGATGGTTGGGATGCCCGGCATCCCCAAGGGCGTGGACATGACGGCGCTCTGGTACAAGGCCCTGCGCCTGCACGGAACCTACGCGTACGGCTGGGAGGCGCACGGCGGGCGGACGGTCAAGACCCTGGCGCTGGCGCTGGAGATTCTTGCGAGCGACGCCGGCGCGAAGCTGGCCAAGCTCGTCAACCGCCGCTACCCGCTCCACGCCTACGCCCGCGCGCTCGACGACGCCTTCCGCGCCGGAACCAGCGGCGCGTTCAAAGTGGTCTTCGAGCTGTGAGATCACTCGTCCAGGGGTGTACCGCGGGCGTCGCGCCCGCAGCGGCGGCGCAGCCGCCGGTAAGGTCGCGGCGAAGGCGGCGTTAACCGGGCGTTTGCCGCATGCGGTGCGGTGGGAGGAAGTGAACGGCTGAGAGTGAACCGTAAACAGTAAACGGTTAACAGTAACGGCTCGGACATCCTGATTTCGCGATGAGCGAAGAACTCAAGACAGACTTGACTCAATAATAGCCCTTCAAGCCCTCATTCAGTTCTGTTGCCTGTTGACTGTTCACTGTTCGCTGTTCACTGTTCACTGTTCACTGTTCACTGTTTACCGTTTACTGCTTCACCCCAACCTTGTCCCCCGCCCCCACCTCCACCTTCGTCCCATCCTTCCGCGTCAACGTTAGCGCCGCCGGGGTCTCGCCATCGGCGGCGGCTTCCCAGGTCCAGGTGTCGTCCACGCCCTGGCCGGTCACGCGGAGCGTTGTCTTCGCGCCGTCGAGCCCTCGGCGCTCAGCTTCAGGTCGCCCTTCGCCCACGGGTCGAAGACCGCGGCCACGCGCCATTGCGCGGTCTTGGCCGTGTAGTGCAGCTTCTGCCCGCGCGGCGACTTCTTGCCCTTCTTGTCCTCCTCGTCGGCGAGGATTTCCGCCGTCCCGGCGGGCGCGCTGAGCAGTTGCATGGCGCAGGCGGCCTCGCCTTTCTTGAGCCGGTACGTCCCGGCGGCGGCGTCCACGGCGCTCAACTCGGGGCTGTGCAGCAGCCAGGCGATCTCGGCCTCCGCCTTCGCGCCGATCTCGTCGAGAACCAGCACGTACCCGCCGCGCACCCAGACGAAGCCGCGCCGGAAGCGGGTCAGGCCCTGGTAGAGCCCCGCCGCCTCGCCCTGCGCGACCACCACGTTGCCCGCGTCCTTGAAGGCCACCGTCCGCGCCAGCGTCGTCAGGTCCACGCCTTTCGGCGGCTGCGTCCAGCCGCCGCTTTCGCCAAGCTGTCCCTTTCCGTCGACGAGGATCGTATTGTGCGGCTCGGTCCACTTCCCCTGCGGGTAGCCGTCGTCGGTCGCGAGCATCTCGCCGCCGGCGAAGAGCTGGAACGAGTTGGCGTCCGGGTGATCGTGCGCGATGTTGATGTAGTGGAAGTCGTTCTCGTTGCGGTAGCGGTTCAGCGTGTACCCGCCGTACGGCCCGCACTTGAACATCGCGGCCACGCTTTTTTCCTTCCAGCCGTCGCGCACGAAGGCCAGCCCCAGGTCGGGATACAGCTTCGTCTTCGCCACCGCGTCCAGCGAACCGCTCTCCAGCGCGGGGTCGGACCAGAGGATCGAGAACCACTTGAACTCCGCCGCGTTCGCCTGGGCCTTGAAGAATTCCAGGATCCCCGCGTACACGTCCTTGTCGCGGTGCTTCGCCGCGCAGCGCAGGAGATAGTTGTTATAGCTGCCCATCGCCGTCAGGCCCGAATCCCCGTAGCAGAAGAGCTGCTTGAATCCCGGCGCGAGCGTCTGGAGCCGGAAGAGCGCGTTGTTCGCGAAGAATCCGTGGTCGAGGTAGTCCGTCCCGAAGCAGCGGTCCGCCGCGTCGAAGGCCAGCACCAGGTATTGCACGCCGAAGGGCATGTACGAAGGCGAATCGTGGTACGAGCCGTCCGGCGAATGCCAATCGGCGACGAACTTCAGTTCCTCCCAGGTCTTCGTGACGATCCAATCTTCTTCGGGTTTGCCTTCCGCGCTCGCCAGCGCGCAGAGGGCCAGCCCCGCGAGCCGGTGGTGCCGGTGGTTGTTCTGCGGATCCTGCTGCCAGTAGTGCGTCGCGTCGGCCTTCTGCAGGTGCCCGAGGTGGTACATTCGCCGCGCGCGCAGCAGCAGATTCGTGCGGTACGCCTCGCGGAACTCCGGCTCCAGGTCCTCGTAAAGCCAGTCGTAGGCCAGCGCCGCGCCGATCATCACGTTCGCCGCGCCCATCCCGCTATCGACTTCGGGGCAATCTTCCCAGACCGGCAACTTCAGCAGCAGCTCCATGTAGCCCTTCGTCTTCTCGAACGAGGACTTCTCACCCGTCAGCGCGTAATGCAGCGCCGCCGTCGGCAGCCGCCAGAGCCCGTGCCGCTGCGCGTCGGTCGCGTCCTTCGTGAACTTCACCTCCTCCAGCTTCGGCGGGTTGCAGGCCTTGAGGTACGCCAGCAGGCCCTCGTAGTCGGCCTTGCCCGGGCCGGCGATCTTCTCCTTCAGCTTCGCGAGTTCGTCCTTCGAGAAGAGCAGCCGCGGATGCTGGCCCAGCACGTCCTTGAGCAGCCGCTTCGGCTCGGAGACTTCCGGGTCGCGCGCGGGGACCTTCTTGAGCTGGATCTCCGGGTCGGCGTCGTTCCCTTTGTCCTTCGCGCCCTTGCCCCAGGCGGGCAGGGCGAACGTCAGCATCGAGACCAAGACAAAAGCGGCGTGTGCGCGGCGCATACGAGCCTCCTTGCGTGACGTATCTGCATACCCCCGCTCGGCGCGCCGGAGTCCCAATAATTTTCAATCTTTAGCAAAGCACAAGCTCTATGGTACCCGACCCACGCGGAGCCCTGTTTTGCTAATAATATGAGTGGCCTGGGGGCTCAAACTTCTTGTCCCCTCCGCGTCTTCTGCGCCCCTGCGGTGTAAGACCGTGCCCGGAATACCGCGCGCGCCGCCGCACATGGATCGGAGGACCGCGCGCCCGGACTTCCATCCCGAGCGCGCCCGGCTACGATACGTGCGAGGCCAAAGGGAGCGCGACGATGCGAAGCATGCTCACCGCCCTGGCAATGCTGGCGCTGGCCGGCTGCGGCGGCGCGCAGCGCCGACGAACCGAAACCCGGGGACTCGGAGAAGCCGAAGGATCCCCCCAAGGAGGCCCACATGGAGACCGCCACCTTCGGCGCGGGCTGCTTCTGGTGCGTGGAGGCGATCTACCAGCGCGTCGACGGCGTCGCGTCGGTTACCTCCGGCTACATGGGCGGCAGCGTCGAAAATCCCACCTACAAGCAGGTCTGCACCGGCGAGACCGGACACGCCGAAGTCTGCCAGATCGTCTTCGACCCGGCCAAGGTCGGCTTCGGGAAGCTCCTGGAGGTTTTCTTCCACAGCGCCCACGACCCGACGACCCTCAACCGCCAGGGCGCCGATGAAGGCACCCAGTACCGCAGCGTGATCTTCTATCATTCCGAAGCGCAGAAGAAGGCCGCCGAGGAGGCCAAGCGGAAGCTCAACGACGAAAACGCCTTCGGCAAGCCGGTCGTCACCGAGATCAGCCCCGCCAAGACCTACTACAAGGCCGAGGACTACCACCAGGACTACTTCGACCTTCACGGCGAGCAGCCCTACTGCCGCAGCGTCATCGCGCCGAAGGTGGAGAAGTTCGAGAAGAAGCTGAAAGAAGAGAAGGCCGCCGGAAAGTAAGCCAAGAACAACCGCCTGGATCAGGCCATTTTCTTTTTGAGAAACTTTAGTTCGAATGCATCTCCATTGGCGAATTCCTTGAACCTTTTGAATTTATAAACTTTGTAACCGTTCAGTTCCCTACCGATGCAAGGAATGCCGGAGCCTTTGCGCCGGTGCGGTGAGCAGCCAAGGCCCTGCGCAGATAGTCAAGGATGGGACGCTTTTGCAAACGCAAGGTCTGCACGGTGGTCAAGATCCGTTCGGTGAAACGGCAGCCTGCGGTACTGTGATTGCCGAAGCTCCCTTTGCGCCACAGCACCGCCGGACGCAACATCCGTTCGGCGTGGTTGTTGGTCGGTTCGATGCCTTCGACGGCCGCGAAGGTCCACAGCGCGTCGTAGACTTTCAGCACGCGTCTGCAAAAGCGCTTGGTTTTGGGGTCCGCGCCCCTGCTTCCGAGCCGGAGCGTTCTCTGGAAACGCAGGCGTATCGGTTGCAACCGCACGTGTAGCGCGGCACGGTCGCAACGCCGGTCTTTGAAATCCTTCCAGGCCGCAAAGACCGCTCGGGCGGTCTTGCGGCCCGCTCGGCCGAGCGGTTGTGTCGCGGATCCCAGGTCGATCAACTTCTGAAAATCGCGCTTGAGGTGCGCCCAGCAAATTTGCCGCTGCCGCGGCGGCAGGTGCGCGTAGGCGCCCCAGCGGTCGGAGCCGAGGATGCCGCAACACGCCCCCAGCAACGCCTTCAGGCCGTCCTTACCCCGGTGGGCGTGAATTTGAAAGGCTGCGACGCTCCGCGTGGCTGCCACCCACAGCCAACACAGCTTGCCACCCTTCGCCCAGCCGGTTTCATCCACGTTTTTGAAAGCCGCCCCACGCACGGCCGCCAGCGCCTGCGCGTGAGGCCCTTCCAGCGCGCCGCTCATCTCGTGTTCGAGCTTGATCACCGTGCCCAGGGATAGCGGGACCCCAAAGACGGTCTCGGCGAGTTCCTGGACGTTGCGCTTGCTGGCGTGGCCACGCCCACTCAGATACGACAACGCCGCCGCCAGGTTGGGACCCAGCGCATGGGCTTGAATCTCCGGCGGAATCTCCGCGCGGGTGCGGCAGCCGCAGCACGGACAGGTGCGTGCGTGCCCCTGGTATTCGGTGATTTCGGCCGGCTGCGGCGGCAACTCCGCGACTTGATGCCAAGTCGGAGGCGGATCGTGTGGCCCTGGCCGCTTAGACAAGGGGGCTTGGCATTCCGCACATACGTGCGGCACGTAATGGACCACGTGCGTGACCCGTTCGGGCGGCAAACGTACACGGTGATGGCCCGGATGTCCGGGTTGTCCGCCGGGTTTGCGGCCGCTCGGCTTCTTGGCGGCTGGAGGCTTCTGCCAGGGCGCATCGGACGACGGTGGTTTGGAAGAGTTCGAGGCATTCTGGTTCAAGCGCTCGGAAAGCCGCTCCAGCTTGGCTTCCAATTCTTCGATCCGCGCCAGGAGCACCGCGCAATTCGGACAAGCCGGGTTGGGTTTAAGCTCGCGCACACATACAGTATCGGATGGCGTGACGTAAAAAATGAGCCTTCATAGGGGACTGAACGGTTACTAAACTTTTTGGCGCTCTTGAAGCTTGCCTAGCGCCGCTTCATCCCCGGAGTGCCTGTAGCATCCATCGCGACACTTACAATTCCTCCCGAGCGCACTTTCGATGACTTAAACCCATGCGTCTCTCACGATTCGCTACGTTCGCTTCGCGAAACGAACTTGAGAATCGGTAACCACCACAAAGTGATCGCGAAGGTTCCCCGCATGATGCGCCAGAAGGCGCGTGAGTGCGCCGATTGCGTTCGCTGCCCGCTCATCGTCCAGGCGCAGCAACACTACGCCTTTGTGAGGCATGCGTTCCCGAAATACCTTCTCACCGAAATCCTTGTCGTTCGTTATCAGAATCCAGTCTTCCGCATGGGCCTTCCGCAGCACCTCTTCATCTGTAATGCCGCGCGAATGTTCGTACACAGACCAGACTTCATGGCCTTGACTCACAAGCCAGCGCGCGACCGTTGGGCCTGTGCTTTCATCCACTAGAAATCGCACTCAGGCACTTTCCTTCGCGAGCGGCACGAAAGATGTGCTTTCCAGCGAACGAGAAGCGAACAACAGGCAGGCGCGAACGTCCTCGGAAGTCAAGCCCTCGTATTCTCCCAGGATCTCAGCTTCCGAAACGCCGTGCGCGAGCAGATTCAGGATGCGTTCGACCGTCAGGCGCGTCCCACGTATCACCGGCTTGCCCACCATAATGCCGGGGTCCAAGGTAATTCGATTGAGAAGTTCGAGATCCGACATGTCCGTCCGCCTCCGGGGCCGCCTCTCTGCTTATTCTAAGCGCTCGCCGGCCTAAAACACAAGACCGTGGATTCCACGATGCCCGCCCCCTTACTCCTCACCGTCCTCCGTCTTCGCCTCCACCGGCGCCTTCTTCTCCTCCGCCGGCGCGGGAACCGGAGCGGGAGCCTCCAGCGGAATCGCCGCGACAGGCCGCCGCGTCAGGTCGAAGACCTGCGACGGATATTGGAACACGATCGGCACGTAACTCCAATCCATCAATTCTTGAAGCCGATTCGGGTCCAAATGCGCCTTCGGATCGTCGCCGCCCGTCATCCCCTTCTTGAAGATCGGGTAGAAGACCACCCCCGGCGAGAGCCACTCCGCGTACTCCGGCTTGCCCCGGGGAATGAAGCGCTCGGGGAAGATCGACGGCCCCCACAGATGCGTGAAGTCGCACGCCGCCGTCTCGATGGGGAATTCGTGGTCCGGGTATTTCCCACGGATATACGGAAAGAATTTCCGCGCCATCTCGACGTTCGACGGCGCCCATTTCGTGCGCTGCCCGTGGCTCGTATCGTCCAGTCCGGTGAGCCGGATGCCCCACGCGCGGACCAGGTCCAGCTCCCGCTCCCAGATCGCGCGGTCCTCGGCCTTCTCCGTATCGATCGGCCAGCGCTCCCCGCTGTCGAAGCCCGCCGAGAGGCTCGCCGCGCGACCCATCCACAGCCCCACCGTCACGTCCCGCTCGTAGAGCCGCTTCAGTTCGCCGGCCGTCTCCCGCCCCTTCTCGCAGACGCCCGTCCCGATCTCGAAGACCATGTTCGCCCCGCGGTGCTCGGCGTACGAGCCCGCCACCTGCCAGATCATCGTCTTGCGCCAGCCGCGCGGGTGCTGCTCGCGCAGGAACCGGTCCACCCAGTCCTTCCAGCCGAGCAGGTCCAGCCGGTAGGAGTGCCCCTTGGGATTCGCCGCGCCGATCAGCTCCTGGATCCCGAAGCTGAACGCCGCGATCGGGCGTGGGTCGCGTTCGTAGCGCACCTCGCCCCAGCTCGCGTGCAGGAAGCGCTTGTACGCCTCGAACGCCGTGTACCAGCGCTCCAGCGGCGCGGCGCCGAAGGCCAGCGCGTAGCGCCGCGAAGCGCCTGGCGCGAGCTTCAGCGCCGGCGGGTTCTGCTTGGGCACGGATTTTCCGTCAGGCCACGGTCCCAGCGGCGCGTACTCCGCCACCCAGCGCTCGCCGTCCCGGTAATTGCGCACCCCGACGAGATGGTCCAGGTTCGCCGCGTCGTACAGGAACGCCGCGCCAACAAACAACCCGTGCTCGCCGAAGCCCGCGATTGGAGAGTACGCCACCCCGGGGTACGCGTCGCGCGGATGGTTCGTGCGCTGGCCCCCCTGCGAGAGCCGCGGACAGCGCGCCGGGTTGACGTACTTCGCCTCCGGCCCGAAGCCGCACGTCCAGCGGAACGCCGGGACGGCTTGCGCCTCCTCCGTCTCGTTGCGCAGGTCGAAGACCGCCAGCCCGCCCTGCTCCAGCGCCACGCTGCGGACGCGCACGCTCAGCTTCGTCTCCGTCCACAGCGGCTCGCCGTTCGTGTTGAGCGCGTCCACGCCGCCGGCGCTCAGCCGCAGCGCCGCCGCCGCGCCTGCGCCGTGGAGCGTCAGCCGCACCGGCGCGCTGCTCCAGTCGAGCCGCTCCAGCGCCGCGGCGTCCGGCGCGGCCTGGGCGGACGGTCCGCCGGCCGGGAGCGCCGGCGCCGGCGCCGGCTCCGGCTCCCGCAATCGTTCGTCGGGGATCGCGAGGTCCACCGGCACGGCGAAGCCTGCGCCGCCGCCTTCCGAACTTCGCGCCGGCCCCGGCAGGCACAGTGCCGCCAGCACCGCGAGGCCTAGCCGTAAACGCATCGTCATGCTCCAGGCTCCCCATTGGCGGCGCGCGCGCCGCCTCGCTTCGCATCCGCTTCACGGCACGCGCGCACGAGCCGCTCCAGGTCGGCCAGCGCGTCGCCCGCCCCGCGCAGGCCGCGCAGGAACGGCGCGTGCAGCGCGGCGACCCGCTCCTGCAAGGCCACCTTGGCCGGCGTATCGCCGACGCGCGCCGTCGCCCCGGCCAGCCCCGCGCGCAGGTACGCCTCGGGCGCCGGATGCCCCGGCGCGTACGACTCTTCGAAGGCCGCGCGCGAGACCGGCAGGTTTCCGTGCAGCGCCGCCATCGCGCGCTGGACTTCCGGCGTGCAGAACGCGCGGGCCAGTTCCAGCGCCTCGCCCGGATGAGGCCCGTCCCGCCGCACGCCGACGCTCATCAGGCGCAGTTCGTCGCAGCCGTCCGCGCCAAGGGCCAGCGGCCAGACCGTCCAGGGAAAGGAGACCGTGTGCGGCAGCGCCAGCGCCAGATAGCTGCCCATCGGAAAGGCCAGCAGCCGCCCCGCGCGAAACTCCGGCAGCGCGAAGTCCGGCGCCCAGCGCCGGTCCCCGCGCAGCGGTCGCTTCGCGCGCCATTGGAGATACGCCCCGGCCCGCGCGGCATCCAGTTCCATGCGCCCGCAGGCCCCCGCGCGCAGCGCTCCCGCCCGTGTCAGCTCGTCGAAGAGCGAGCCCGGCGAGTAGCCCAGCGGCGCGCCGTCCGGCGCGGCCTCCGCGGCCTCCGCGCGCGCATAGAGTGCCTCCCAGTCCCGCGGCGCGTCCGCCGCAAGCCCCGCGCGCGAGAGAAGCTCCGAATTGACGTAGACCCAGCGCAGGTTCGCCAGCACCGCCGCGCCCACGGCCGGTTCGGCGTGCGCCGTCCAATGCGCGACTTCGGGCAGCGGGTCGTCCACCCCGACGCCCTGCCGCTTCAGCTCCGCCGCCGTGAGGAACCGCTCCGCGCCCAGCGCCCCCAGCACCGCGCTGCCCGCCACCGCCACGTCAAAAGGCGACTCGGCGTGCAGATCCTGCACGTGCCCGGCCTGGCCCGTTACAAGTTCCACCCGGACCCGCGCCTGGCGCGCCTCGAAGCCCGCGACCGCCCGCCGCCACGCTTCCACCTGCGGCGGATACGCGTCGGCGACGTACACCCGCAGCGTCGCCGCGCGCCGGGGCCGATCCAGCGCCGCGCGGTCGACCTCGTACCCGCCTGAGGACGGCCCTCCGGCTTCCGGCTTCCCGCGGCCTACGCGCACGAAGAATCCGCTCCGCGCGCGCCCTTCGAGCGCGCCGGACTCGGCCAGCTCATGCAGCGCGGCCAGGACCTCGCGCGGCGCCGTGCGGAACTGCCTCGCCAGGACCCGCACCGAGACCAGCCGGTCCCCGGGCGAAAGCCGCCCCGTCGCGAGCTGCGCCTCAAGGTATGCGCGGACGCGCTCGCGCTTGCCGGGTCGTTTGAGGGTTGGGGTTGCCAAGGGCCGCATCCTGATACCAAACTGCTCTCATTCTAATACACTTCTGATGCCGACATGTCACCGCCTGCCGCGGAATTTTCGCCGCCGCGTTCGATACAAAACCATAACCCATTCAAATAAAATAAGATGCGCAATCGACCGCGAATCGACTCGGCTACGGCTGGGTCGCCCGTTGACGCTCCTTAACAAGCCATGCTTCGAGTGCGGCATGGACCTCCGGAGTTTGTACCACCACCAGTTTGCCCATGCTCAAGTGGAGCTGCGCGCCGGTCTCGATCATCCAAAACTCCGGGGCAACCTCCTTCTTGACGCGCGCCAGCAGTTCGTCGCTGAGGATTCGCAGGCCGTCCAAGTCGTACACGCGCACTTTCAGGGGCAGGCCATCGCAGCTCGACTTCAGCGCGACCCAGACGGCCTCGTCGCCAAGCACGTAATCCAAGGCCAGGGGCTTGAGCGCCTCGCGGAGCACCTCGCCGCCGGGCCGCTCCCGCGCCGCCAGCGCGATCCGGCGATCGTGCAGGTTCGCGCCGGCGCCGGGATCCAGCACGATGGGCGCGCCCAGGACTTTGCCGTACTCCTCGAAGGCTTGCGCGAGCGGCGCTTCGGCGACGTCAGGCGAGACCGGCAGGGCCAGCTTCTTGCGCAGCGCCTCGCGATCGAGGCAGGCCGGCGCCGCCGCGGCCTCGGGTCCGTCGCTCACCTCGTGGCTGCGGCCGGCGGCGGGGCGGCGCAGGGCCTCGAGCAGCCGGCCCAGCCGCGCGTGCCCTTCGGCCTCGGCCATCACGATCAGGTTGCCGTCGTGCTCCTGAAGCGACGTGGCAGGGTCCGCGAAGTCGCCATTCAATGGGCCTTCCACGATCCAGGTGGCGAGCATATAAACGTTCTTCAGATCGCGCGTGTAATGAATGCCCACCTCGAGGCCGGCGTGCGCGTCGCCGCGCTTGGTGAGGCAGACGCCCCCGTCGCGCAAGTCCACGGCCAATTGGGATATCCGCGCCAGCAGGTTCAGGACGCTCGCGGCCCGCAGGTTCTCCGCGCGCAGCGTGACCGCCAGTTGGCCGACGCCTTCGGTATGCCGGCGCGGATCGAGCCCGACGACGAGTCCGGTCTGCTCCGCCACCTCGTCCAGCGCCTCGCCGAGCGGCGTCTCCCTGAAATCCACGTGGATGCGCTTCTCGTCCAGCTTCGCGCGCAGTTCGTCCCGCCAGGCCCGGTCCGCGCCGCTGCCTATCCAGGGCGTCGGAACGCGCTTCGGATCGAGCGGGCGTTCCGGGCGCTTCCCCTCCGGCTCCACGGCGCGGACCCGCTTTTGCCAGGCTTCCAACTCCCCCAGCAGGCGAACAATCCCCGCGTGGACCTCCGCCGACTGCATGACAACGAGCTTCCCTCCACGTTCCTGGATCGTCGTGCCTTGGTTGGGATCCCACGAATCGGGCCGCACCCGGTTGCGGATCAGGTCGGTGATCGAGGCCGTCGTCAGCGGCATGCCCGGGCCTTTCGTCAGGCGCTCCACCGAGTAGATGTGAAGCTCGATCGCCCAGGCGCAGACGTTCACCTGGTTGCTGATGAAGACCGCCTCGTCGATCAGGCTGTAATCCAGGTCGGCGCAGCGCAGGACCCACTCCAGCGCCGTGACCAGCGGCAACTCCTTCACGCGCAGGCTGATGATCGGTATCCCCCCTTCCAGAACGCCTGGATCTATCAGCAGCGGCGCGTCGGTGTGCCGGCGCAGCAAGGCGATGCACTCCGTAAGCGGGCGATTCTCGAACTCGAAACTGACTTTCGGTTCGGCGAGCTGCCGCTTTAAGCGCGACATCCAGGCCGGCGGTTCCTCTCGCAGGATCACGACCTGCTCGGCCGCCTGCTTCCGCCAGCATCCAAGGAAGCGCTCCACCTCCTCGTGGGACTGGGCCGGGCCGCGAATCGCCAGCTTGCCCTCATGGGTCGCGACGGAAGCGGTGGGGTCGGCCGCCAGCAGCCGCTCCTCGAAAAGCTGGGCGACATCCGCCAGCGGCAGGCCCAGGTTCCCGGCCTCGTATAAGCGCGTCTCGTAGTGCCGAAGCTGGTAAGCCTGCTTCGTCAGCGCGATGCGCCGGGGCTCGATGCTCTGGACCAGTTGAGCGCATCGGCACAACCAGTTCAGCGCGTGCTCCCCGCTCATGGACTTGGCTTCCAAGTCGATGGGGATCTCGCGCGCGTCCTCGGATTCGGGCCCCAGCGCCAGCGGCAGGCCGACCTGGCGGGCGAGGTCCGCCAAGGCCTCTTCGAGGGGCGTCTCGCGGTAGTTCAGGGTGACCGGCTTCTCCAGCTTGGCGCGATAGTCGAGCAGGGCGAAGCGCACCGCGATGCGTTCGAGCCGCAGGGCGACCTCCTGGTCCTGCGTCGCGCGCCGCGCCTCCTCGAGCTGCGGCAGGACCCGAAGGCCCTGCGCCAGCAACTCCGCATGCGCCTTTTCGCGGGTCTCGTACCGGTCGCTGCCCAAGTCCTCGATCCGTTGCCGCACCTGTGCCGGGTCGAGGGGCGTCGGCGCTTCCCCTGAGTGCGCCGCGGCGGCCAGCGCCGTTAGGCCCAGGACACAGGCGCTAAGTACCGTGCCGTTGAAGTAACTGGCCCAATGCGCCGGGCATTTTGCCCCGGATCGAGGCGCGCCGAGGGAGCATATCGGGACGAAGATCTGTGACTGAGGCGCAACGAAGAGCCGGGGCCAAAGGCCCAAGCAGTGGGTCAGGAACTTCTGCGGCGCGGTACTAAGGAAGCATCGATTCGAGGGCACGGGCGCGCCTCCGCTCGCGGCGGCAAGGGGTCGTTCGATTCTCATGACGGGGCGAAGGACGAGTTGGTGCCGGAAAATGGGCTTTATTCCGAACCGGCGCGCGCTCACGCACCCTTCAGCTTCGCCGCAACCTTCGCCGCGAGCGCGTCGCAGAGCGCGCTCAGCGCGGCCTCGCCGGCCTCCGCCGTCGCCGTCCCGCGCGGGTCCTCCCCGACCTGGCTGAAGAGCGCATGGCCTGGATCGAGTTGCAGCTTGGGCACGTCTTCCGGCCGCGGCCGCTTGTGCGGGTTCGGCCAGTCTGCGCTCGTGCGGCCTTCGCGGAGCGCCGCCATCTCGACGTGCTCCGGCAGCAGCGCCAGCCCGTAGCTCGTCTCCCAGCGCGCCGCGTGGTCCCCGGAGACCGGCACGTCCAGCGCGCGCCCCAGCGCCATCTCGTTGCCGGCCAGGATCAGCACGTCCGGATGCCGGTGCTCCACGACCGGCACGACCGAATTCAGCAGCGGCTGCCACGGATAATGCCCGGCGACCACCACCAGCGCCTTGAAGCCCTGCAGCGCCGCGCGCTCCAGCGTCTCGCGCAGGATCTTCTTCGCCGCCTCCGCGTCCTGATAGAAGGTCCACGCGAACTCGCCGTGCCCGCCCCCGGCGCCCCACCACATCACCGGCAAGAGCAACCCGCCGGTCCGCTCGGCCATCCGGATGCAGAGCCGCTCCGCCTTCAACCCGTCGAAGCCCACCGGCAAATGCCAGCCGTGGTGCTCCAGCAGCCCCAGCGGCCAGTACAGCACCGGCGCCTCGTCCACCGCCGCGCGAAGCTGGTCGGGCCGGAGGGTCTCGTAGCGCTGCCAGGCAGACATGGGAAGCTCCAGGATCCACAGGCTCAAGCACGCCGTTCAGAAACGTAAAACGTGGAGCGTGAAAGGACCAGCCTTCGGTTGCCTCTTGGTGAAGGTGCGCGCCATACCGTCTTCACGTTTTACGTTTTACGTTTCTGCCGTTGCCTACTGCAACAAAACACCTGGCCAAGCGTCCTTAATACTAAGGACGCGGTGACTTATGAAGGGTAGCTCAGTATAGGAGTCAGGGCCATAGGCGAGAGCCCTGGAACCCTAGAGAGCGCACGCATCTAGATGCCAGCCGGCCTTCGATGTACTCAGCTCCTCCCGCAGGCCAGCCTGCTGGCACTGCTCGTCCTCACATGTGCAACTTTTTTTGGCCCCCTGCGAGCCGCCGAAGACCCCATCGTCCTCCCGGATGCCGGCTCGGCGGCGCTGGGACCCGACGACACGCTGGAGCTGACCCTCACCGCGCAAGCACTTGGAGAAGAAGGTCTTAAACGAGCAGCCTTCGGCGCCACAAACCCCGCTCTCCACGCCTGGCTCCTCGAATCCGGCCAGGCTCCCGCCGCCGGGAACTCCGGCGACGGCCGCGCCTTCGTCTGGCCTTCTCCGACCCGCCTGGGCGAGTGGTTAGTGCACCTGCGCGGTCTGGACGCGCCGCGAACCGGCCCGGACGCCCCGAAGGCCTGGGATCTGCTCCTGCGCTGGACCTGGCCGGACGCTCCCGGCGGCGAGGTCCGCCTCAAACAGGCCGTCCGTTTCCGGGTCGGGCTCCCCGACGTCGTCCTGCTCCTCGACGGCTCGCTCTCCATGGGCCGCAACGACCCGCAGCGGCTGCGCGTCGAGGCCGCGCGGACCTTCGTGAACCTCGCGCTCCGCTCCGGCGGGATCGGGCGCGTCGCGGTGGTCCAGTTCGACGACAAGCCGCGCCTGCTTCTGCCGCTGACGCCGGTGGCCGAACGCGGGCGCTTCGAGCTCACCTTCAGCGAACTGCGCGAACTGGGCATGACCGACATCAACGGCGGCATCCGCACCGCCGTGGACCTGCTGGCCGGGCGCGAGGCCGAGGCGCGCGCGGCGGTGGTGCTCCTCACCGACGGCAAGCAGGAACCCGGCGAGTACGCGGAGGCGCACCAGGCCGCGAAGCAGGCCGGCATCCCCATCCACACCGTCGCGCTGGGCCAGTCCGCCGACCGCGCGCTGCTCCAGCGCATCGCCGCCGACACCGGCGGCACGTGCAGCGACGCCGAGAGCGGGCAGGACCTGCTCCATCTCTACGGCACGATCGCCGGGCGCATCCTGGGCGGGCGCACGCTCTGCGAGGCCGCCCTCGAGCCCGGCGCGGCCGGCGCGGGCTTCCCCGTCGACGGCTCCATCCGTTCGCTCGCCGCGAGCGCGAAGTCCGAAGCCCCCCGGCGCGCTGCTGCTGAAAGAACCGGCGGGCCACGAGACCCCCAGCGAGGCGCGCGAGCACGCCGTTCTTTTCCGCCAGATGCCGCCCCTGGGCGCGTGGCTTGCGAGCTGGAGCGGCCCGCGGAGCGCGCGCTTCGAGGCCGCCGCCCAGACCCCGCTCTACCCGCTCTTCTTCCGCGCCCGCCCGCACCCCGGCGCGCCCGTCGAACTCGACCCCGACGACCCCCGTGTCGCCCTCTCCCTGGCCGAAGGAATCGCGCTCCAGCCCGGCGCGGCCGTGCGGCTCGAACTCGCGCGCGAGGGCGACCCCGGCGCGCTCATTGAAATCCAGCTTCACGACGACGGGCGGCACGGCGACGGCGCGCCCGGCGACGGCGTCTTCGCCGCCGACCTCCCCGAGTTCGCCGAACGCGGCTGGCCCGACGACGCGCGCGGCACGCTCCGCATCCTCGCCAGCGGCGCGCGGATGGGAACCGAGTCCTTCCGCCGCGAAGCCGCGGCCCCCTGGATCCTCCGCCGCTCCGGCGCGCGCGCCCTGGCCGCCTCCGGGCCGCTCGATCTCGGGACGCACTGGTCGGGCTCCGACGCGCGGGGCCTCGTCGCGCTCAGGCTCCGCGGCCCCGGCGGCGCGTTGCAGGCGGAACTCCTCCCCGCTCCGGAAGGAGAAGGCTTGCTCGCCCCGCCCGCGCCCCCGCGGCTCGATGGCGTGCCGGCGTCCCTGGAGCCGCGCCAACCCGCCGAACTGAGCTTGAGCCTCGCGCTTCCCGAGGGCCTCGCGCCCGGACGCTACGGCGGGACGCTCCGCCTCCGCGTCGCCGGCGCCGGCCGCGAGCCCGTCGCCGCCGAGGTTCCCTGGCGCGTGGAGGTCCGCGCGCCGGAACTCCGCGCCGAGCCCCTCGACCTCGGCGCGCTCTGGCCGGGGCAGCGCGCGCTCAAGACCCTTCGTCTCGCCACCCGCGGCGGGCGCACGCGCCTTTTGCCGTTCGAACTGCGTGCCAATAAGCCCTCCCCCTTCCCCTCCCCCTCCCGCAGGGAGAGGGGGTACATGTGCACGAACTTCTGCCCGCCCTGAAACTGAGCGGCGGACCGGAACGCCTCGCGCCGCTCGACGCCGAGGGCGCTGCGTTCGAACTGGCCTTCGAGGTCTCGCCGCGCGCGCGCGCCGGCGCGCTCGATCGGGAGATCCTGGTCCGGGACTTCGATGGGCGCGAACTCGGCCGCATCCCCCTCCGCGCCTCGGTGCGCGCCATGGCCTTGATCGTGGACGAGCGCCTCGATTTCGGTGTCCTGGAGCCCGGCGACCTGGCCGAGCGCGACCTGGTCTGGACCGCCACCGCCCCCGCCGACATCCTCGACGCCCTGCCGCCGCCGCGCCTCGCCGCCGCCGCCGACCGGCCCGAGGAAGCCGCCGTCGAGGCCGCCGCCGCGCCCCGGGCGCGCCTCAGCTGACCCTCTCCGAGCGCGCCGCCGGCGGGCCGCTCGAAGGCGGCTACGCGCTCGACTTCGGCCCCGCCCTCGCCCGCGGGCGCTGGCACGTCGAGGTCATCCCGCCCAAGCTCAGCCTCGACCCGCTCGAACTCGACTTCGGCTCGCTCCTCCCCGGTCAGTTGAAGCTGATCCGCCTCACGGGCCGCCTCACCGCCGCGCGAAGCGTGAACCTGACTCTCCGCGTCCCGCACCCGCCGGCCAAGCCCCGCTTCGAAGCCACCGCCTTCCCCGAAGGCGCCTTCGCGCTCTCCGCCGGCCCCGAGGAACTGGGCCCCGGGCAGGACGCCGGCTGGGAAGCCCGCCTCGCCGTGCCCGAGAGCGCCGAGGACGGCCTCTACGCGACCGCCCTGCTGGTCCGCTCCCGGCTCGGCGAGCAGCGCGTCCCGGTCCGCGTCCGCGTCGTCAGCCCCATTCCCATCCCGCCCTTCCATGTCACGCCCACCGCGCTCACCCTTCGCATCGTCGACGGCATCCCCGAGCCCGCGAGCCGCGTCGTCGTCACCTCGCACCGCGACCACGACCTGCCTCTCTCCGCGCTCGTCCGCCCCGGCGCGGGCTACGCGCAGGGCTGCGGCGTGCTGCTCGACGAAGCCGGCCTCCCCGCGCGGGCCGCCGAATGGAACCTCCCCGGACGCGGGCAACTGAGCCTGTACGTCCGCGCGCACCCCGACGCCGTCCACGAGGAGTTCGGCGCGCTCGTGCTCCGCGCGGAGCAGGAAGAGCAGGCCGTCGCCCTCGCCATCGAGAAAGTCGACGCGGCGCCCAAGGGCGCGGGGCTGCCCCAACCCGGCGGGCTCAGCTACTTCGACTGGCTCCGCCTGCTCCTGCTCCTGATTCTGCTCCTGCTCGTGCTCCTCATTCGCGCGCTGCTCCGCAAGCGCTGGGTCCGCTACCTCGCCTACGCCTGCCTGCTCCATGCCGCCTTCTTCCTGATCGCCGTCCCGCCCGGCGAACTCGTCGCCGCGCTCCCCGACTCCGTCCAGCTCACGCTCCTCCAGGCGGAGGAACAGTGGAGCGGCGAACTCTCCCCCGAGCAGCAGCGCCGCCTCGACGAACTGGGCGCCACCGCCGACGCCGGGCAGGCCGGCGCGAAGGCCGCCGGCTCCGGCATGGAAGCCCCCGGCGGCGGCGCGCCCGAGCTTGCCGGGGACCTGCTCCAAGCCGCCGACGCCGCCCCTGCGGCGGCCGCCGCGATGCAGGATCCGCGGCTCGAAGAGCAGCGCCCCGGCGCGCCCGCTCCGGAGACGCAGCGCGCCGAGCCCGCGCAACCCGTCGAAGACCGCCCGCTGAGTTCCGAACCGCTCGAAGTTCCCGCGCCCGCGCGCCCCGCCCCCGCGCCCGAGCCCCGCCGCGCCCCGGAGGCCGGCAGCGTGGCCGCCGCGAGCGCGCCCGAGTTCCCCGCCTTGACCGCGCCGCTCGCGACCCCCGAGCGCCAGCCGGCCGCCGCCGCCGCGCTCGCCGATCCGCGCCCCGCTCAGCCCGCCCAGCCGGCGGCGGCCTCGCGCCCCGCCGAATCTCGCCCTACCCGCGAAGCCCCCGCCGCCAGCGATGCGCCGCTCGTCGACGCCCCGCTCGTCGCGAACCCTGTTGCCGCGCCGCGGCCCGCCACGCCCGATGCCCAGGTCCCCACCGCGCCCGCCCGCGCCAACGCCAGCGCGCTGCTGGATGAGAACATCGAGCCCGTCGTCGCCGCGCCGGATGGCGCGGACTCCGCGCATTCCGCGCAACCCGCGCAACCCGCGGCCGCCGCCGCGCCGGGCCAGCCGAGCACGCCGGTGAATTGGGGCGCTGCGCTGGCGCAGGGCGGGCGCGCGCGCGGCGGCGCGGACGCCCGCGTCGCCGGCGGGCTGGCCTTCGGCGACGGGACCGACGTCGCGCTCGATGCCGGACCGCTTGCCGGAGGCGCCGGGAGCGCCGGCGCGGCCCGGAAGACCGGCGGCGCGAACGGGACCGGGAACCATCCGGCCGCGCGCGGCGGCGGCGCGCCCTCCGCCAGCGGCATCGGCGGCGCGGGCGCGGGACGCGACGGTCTGGCGGAGCTTGGACGGGCGGGACAGGGCGATCGCAGCGCCGGCCCGCGCGCGGGGCGCGGCGGCCTGGGCGAACTCGATGGCGCGGGTTTCGGCTCGGAGAAATTCGGCCCCGGCGCGGGCGCTGGCGATGGGCTCGCCCGGGGCGCGCGCGAAGACGGCGCGGGACTCGGCGACGCCCCGCTGGACCTCGGCGGGAGCGGCGCGGGCGCGAAGCCCGGTCCCGGCGCGGGACAGGGCGCGGCCGAGGCCGGCGCCGGCCCCGGGCGCGCGCACGCCGCCGGCTCGGGACTCGGCTACGCCGGAGAAGGGCCGGGCGCCGGCGGCCTCGCCGAACTCGGCGCGCTCGGCGGAACCGGCGGCGCGGGCGGGCCGCGCCCCGAACGCGGCGCCGCCGCGCTCGACCCGGACCTCGCCTGGCGGCCGGCCTTCGCCACCGACCCCGGCCTGCGCGGGGCCTTCACCGCCCGCGAGACCGGCAGCCGCCCGCTCTGGGGCTACCCGCGGCAGGCCGCGCTCCGCCTCACCCTTGGCCTCGCACGGCACGGCGGCGACTGGAACTCCTCCCCCACCGCGCTCTACCACCTCGCCACGGCCTTCCGTGAGCGCTGCGGGCTCCCGGACGCCGAAGTCTCCGTCCGCCAAGTCGAACTCGACCGCGCCGAGTCCCTCGCCGAGTGCCGCGTCGTACTGATGACCTCCAACGAGCCGATCCCCTTCACGCCCCGCCAGGAGCGCGCCCTGGCCGCGTACCTCAAGCAGGGCGGGACGCTCTGGGTCAACGACTCCAGCGCCAGCGAGGACGAACGCTTCGACACGGCCTTCCGCGCGATGCTTGCCCGCGCGCTCCCCGAACGCGGCCTCGAACGCCTCCCGCCCGACCACCCGTATTTCCGCGCCGCCTACGACCTCACCCCCGGCTACAAGGGCTACCGCATCCCGCCCGGCGACAAGTACCGCGAGGAGCACCTCCGCGGCGTCGTCTACCCCTCCGCAGATGGACGCGGGCGCCTCGCCCTGCTCTATACGCGCAACGACTACGCCGACGGGCTCGAGATCGACCCGCGCATGACCGCCGGGCGCATGTCCCTCACCGACCTCACCCCCGACGAGATGCTGGAAGGCTCGCTCCGCTTCGGCATCAACCTGCTCGCGCTGGCCCTGGGCGCCGAAGCCCCCGTCTTCCCCAGGCCTCCGGAAGGCTCCGCCGAGGCGCTCAAGCTCTACCGCTACCACGGCCCGCCGCTGCGCGTCTTCGACGACTTCGTCTCGGCCGGCGCCGAGGCCGGCGGGAAGGCCTGGCGCGTCGAGGAATGGAGCAACCCGGCCGCCGCCGAACCCGCACAGGCCGCCGGCGAACCCGTCCTGCGCGTGCGCTTCAAGGGTGGGGATAAAATGAAAGCCGCCGTCGGCCGCGCCGTCGAACTGAACCTCGCCCAGGCCCGCGCGCTCGTCCTGGACCTCCACTCCGGCCTGCCCAACGGCTTCAACGTCGCGCTGCTTCTTCAGACCGGCCCCGATTGGAGCAGCTTCGAGACCCGCCCGGTCTACGTCCGCCCCGGCTGGAACCGCGGCATCCGCTTCCCGCTCGACCTCGACGATTTCAAGAGCGACAAGACCGAGTGGAAAGCCTACGACACCCCCTTCCGCCCCCGCGAACAGGTCGTCCGCGTCGTCGTCCTCCTCTACAACCTGCGCGAAGACGGGACCGTGCTGTTGAAGGATCTGCGCATCGAGAAGTAGCGGCTAAGAGGCGCCGGTTGCTGGTTTGCAGTTTGCAGTTTGTTTGGTTCTTGGTTCTTGAGCACTTGGGATTTCAAGAAGCCCCGCTACGCCTTCGCGTCCTTCGACGCCTTCACGCACAGCGCCAGGAGCGCCTGCTGGTACGCGGGCTTGATCTCCACGATCTCCAGCCCGGCCTGAAAGCGGTGGCTCTCCTGGTCGGGCTTCTCCTGCTCGCGGATCCAGCGCACCTGGCAGACCGCGCGGACCTCGTGCTCGGGATCCTGCAAGGTCACGTCGGCGTAGACGTCGCTGGGCTGGGCCTCCGAGATCGCCACCGGCACGCGCGGGACGTCCATCACCGCCAGGCCGCCCTGCGAGATGTCCAGCGTCGTCACGAAGCGGATCTCGTCCTCGATCGGCGAACCGATCCGCGTGCAGAATTGCAGGCTCACCGGGATCCGCGCGCGGAAGCGCGAGAACTTGCGCGGGATGCGCCCGCGATACAGACGGTCGCGCCGCGCCTCCACGTGGTCCTCGCGCGCCACGAAGAGCTTGACGGCCCGGCGGCAGCCGTACTCCAGCTCGCGCACCGCGCCCGGCTTGAGCGGCTCGGCGACGGCCAGGCAGACGTACCCCGGCGTCTCCTCGAAGGGCACGCAGCGGTGGTCCTTCAGCGCGCGGTACGGGAAGATCCGGCTGTACTCGTCGGGGATCGCGCGCGCCTCCAGGTCCACCGTCGGCAGGTTCGCCAGCAGCGCCAGCGCGTCGCGGAGCTGCTCCGGCGTGAGGTCCCCGGCGGCCACGAGGTACGCGCCCAGCCGCATCCCGTGCTGCTTCGCCCCGCCGGCGGCCGCTTCGAGCTGCGCCGCCGTCGCCTGCCGCCGGTGCAGCAGAATCTCGCCGAGTTTGCGGTCGTCGCCCGTCAGCTTCGCCATGCGCGCGCCCTTTCGCCCCGGCGTACGATAGGGCCGTATCTTAACACGCCCGCCCCCGCCCCGCCGAACCGCAATCCTGCCCGCGCGGAACGCGGACGGGGTGCTTCACCGCAGAGAACACAGAGCACACGGAGGTGAAGAGGGATTGGGGCTATGAATCAGACCCCTTCCTTCATTCCCCATCCCGCATTCCGCATTCGCAAGGTCTCATTTTGCCGTTGACATCCGCGCCGCCAGCCGGTTTATTGACCCGATCATGTGCGCCGCACCCCAGACCCACGCTTCCCGCGCCCCCTCGGCGCCTGGAGGGTTCAACGTCCGCGGAGCCTTTGCCGCGGACGTGGTGCTCCCGCTGTAACCCCGCCGTGCCTTGCGCCTCGACCCTGACGAACCGAATCCAAGCCGTGCCCCGAGCCGCGCGAACGTGCGCGCGACGACCGAACTTTGACCGGCGCTTCACGCGCCTTGCGACGAAGAACAGGAACCTGAACCCATGAGCACCGCCAAATCCGCCCGCGCCAAGGCCGTCAAGCCCGGCGCCGATCCCAACCGCCTCGTCGTCTTCGATACCACCCTTCGCGACGGCGAGCAGTCCCCGGGCGCGACCATGAACCAGGAGGAGAAGATCCAGGTCGCCCGCGCGCTCTACCGGCTGAAGGTCGACGTCATCGAGGCCGGCTTCCCCATCGCCAGCCCCGGCGACCACGACGCGGTGAAGGCCATCGCCGAGGACCTCGACGAGAAGGACGCGCCCATTATCTGCGGCCTCGCGCGCAGCCTCGAGAAGGACATCCGCTCCGCCGCCAGCGCCGTCAAGAACGCGCGCCGGCCGCGCATCCACGTCTTCCTGGCCACCAGCGCCATCCACCGCCAGTTCAAGCTCAAGAAGGCCAAGGACGAGATCGTCAAGCAGGCCGTCGAGGCCGTGACCTTCGCCCGGAGCCTCGTGGAGGACATCGAGTTCAGCCCCGAGGACGCCAGCCGCACCGAGCCCGAGTTTCTCTGCGAGGTCACCGAGGCCGTCATCGCCGCCGGCGCCTCCACCGTCAACATCCCCGACACCGTCGGCTACGCCATCCCCGACCAGTTCGGCTCCGTCATTCGCACGCTCAAGGAGAAGGTTCCCAACATCGAGGACGCCGTGATCAGCGTGCACTGCCACAACGACCTGGGCCTCGCCGTCGCCAACAGCCTCGCCGGCGTCCGCAACGGCGCGCGGCAGGTCGAATGCACCATCAACGGCATCGGCGAACGCGCCGGCAACGCCGCCCTGGAGGAACTGGTCATGGCGCTGCGCACACGCCACGACTTCTTCCCCTACGTCACCGGGATCGACTCGCGCCGCATCCTGCCCACCAGCAAGCTCGTCAGCAACATCACCGGCATCCACGTCCAGCGCAACAAGGCCGTCGTCGGCGAGAACGCCTTCGCCCACGAATCCGGCATCCACCAGGACGGCGTGCTCAAGGAGCGCACCACCTACGAGATCATGCGCCCCGAAGACGTCGGCGTCGAGAAGTCCATGCTGGTCCTCGGCAAGCACAGCGGGAAGCACGCCTTCAAGAATCGCCTGAAGGACCTGGGCTACGACCTGGAGGAGAAGCCGCTCGTCGACGCCTTCGAGAAGTTCAAGACCCTCTGCGACAAGAAGAAGACCATCTACGACGCCGACCTGATCGCGCTCGTCGAGGACCAGCTCGTCTCGTCCGCTCCCGTCTGGGAACTGGAACTGCTGCAAGTCGCCAGCGGCAACAAGGCCGTGCCCACCGCCACCGTGATCCTGCGCCGCGAAAAGGCCGTCTACCAGGACGCCGCCACCGGCGACGGCCCCATCGACGCGCTCACCAAGGCCATCGACCGCATCACCGGCGTCTCGGGCAAGATCCTCGATTACCAGGTCCGCGCCGTCAGCGAAGGGCGCGAGGCCCAGGGCGAGGTCGACATCAAGTGCGACTTCGACGGCGAGGTGCTCTACGGGCGCGGCTTCAGCACCGACATCATCGAAGCCAGCGCCAAGGCCTACCTCAACGCCGTCTGCCGCGCCTGCGCCAAAGGCGATACCGCCGTCAAGAAGACCGAGCGGCCCGGCCACGTCGCGCCCAAGCCCGTGGGGGCCACGCCGTAGGGCGGCGGTAATCTGTAATCTGTATTCTGTATTTTCTGTATTCTGTAATCAGTGAACGGGAGAGGCGGGGCGCGCGATGGCGTGCCCCGCCTTTTTGATCACGGGCCAAGGCAGGTAAAGCGCGGCAAAGAGTATGGCTGTCGCGGTGAAGAATCTATAATCCCGATACCTTCCGTCTCCCCCGCCAACCAAGCCCTGTAGCACCTGCGGCAGTCAATCGCCAGAACCCAGAACCCGAATTCTCCGGCCTCCGTGCCTCCGTGGTGAAACAAGCTTCAAGCGCAGCGCGCCGCCAACCCCTGCACCGCCGCCCAGTCGTGCGCCGCGGCCCGCTGCACGGCCGCGTGCAGCACTTCCATATCGATCGGCTTGTGGAAGACCGCCGTCACCAGCGGCATCCGGCGCAGCGCCTCCACCTGCCGGTCCTCCGGCGCAAGCCCCGTCAACACCAGCACCGGCGGCGGAGGATCAAACTTCAACGCCGGATGCCGCAGCAGCGCCCGCGCCAGCGCCGTTCCGTCCATGTTGGGCATCACCACGTCCACCAGGATCACCCCCACGCGCGCCCCGGCCAGCACGTCCAGCGCCTCCTCGCCGTCCTCGCAGGCATACACCTGAAAGCCCTCGGAAAGGCGGTAGCTGACCAGCGTGCGCCACGCGAAGTCGTCTTCGACAAGCAGGATAGAAGGGAGGTCCGCAACCAACATGAGGATGTACTCCAAACGACTATGCACAAAATATAGTCGGCTTTCGTTCGGATGCCAATAGGAATATTATCTAAATTAAAGCCAAGGCGTTATAGATCATGGTCGTTGTGGTACACTGAATACATAAGCATATGCACGTAGCGTGCATGGCTGTCGTATTGGGGCTGGGTGCTAAACGTATGCAGCGCTTCGCCATCTACTTCGAAGCCCCTCCCGAACCCGGAACCCGACCCGTCCAGATCGTGCGCATGTCCATGCGCGCGCTCTTCCATCACGGCGTCAAATACTGGCCCTTCGCCGCTTCGCTCAACGACCTCCGCGACATCATGAAGACGCTCCAGGCGCGCGGGCAGAAGCCCGACCTCTTCGTCGTCAACACCTTCGGCTCCATGAAGCTCCTCCCGTCGCTGGACTTCCTGATGGGCGAGACGCCCGTCTTCTTCTTCCGCCGCACCCTCTTCTGGCTCAAGGACGGCGGCGGCGAAGCGGACGCCGGCAGCACCCACTTCTCCACCATCCTCAAGCAGATGACCCCGCGCCTCACCACCGTCTGGCGCTACGGCGGCGCCAACGCCGAGGACGTCGCGATCGACTGCGCGCGCCGGATCGCCCTGTTCCTCGCGGATGGAAAATTCCGCAACCTCGAGCATTCCGGGCACACCGACTTCGACCTCGGCAACGAACGCCAGGCCTGGCGCAAGATGCTCGGGACCGCCGACTGACCCCCGTGCCGCGCGCGTCTCGACCGCCGGCCGCGCCGTCGTCACGTCCCTTCGCCCCGCGCTTTCCGCCCAACCCGCTCGAATGCCGGCCCCGTTCGCGCGTCTTCCATGGGGAGCCCCGGCTCCCGCGCCCCGCCATGGCGTGAAAGCGCGGAAACCGTTACAGTAAGTACCCTGTAGAAGGTTGGGACTCGAACTCAAAGAGGAGCGCCCCATCGCATGAAGCGCCTTAACCTGCCGCGCAAGACCGCGGCGCTGCTGGTGTTGCTCGCCGTGAGCGGCCTGGCCCGCGCCGAGGAAGACGTCCCGTCCGCCGGGCAGATCCTCCCCGAGGACACCATCCTCGCCATCCGTTTGGGCGAATGGAGCCGCTGGGCGCAGGACTGGGACAAGACCAGCCTCGCGAAGATCTGCGCCGAGCCGGAGATCCAGGCCTTCATGGCCGGCCCGCTGGCGCGCTGGCGCGACCTGACCAAGGATCCCGCCAACCCCGCGCAGCCCGCCCCAGCCGGCGGCGGCGCGGCCGGCATCGTCGCCAACGTCCTCAACACCCTCCAGGCCTTCGTGCCCGGGCCGGTCACGCTCGCCGTCTGCCGCGGCGGCGAACCCGCCGCCGGCGCCCCGCCCAAGCCCCCCCGCCCTCGCCGTGATCATGCGCAGCACCAGCGTCGGGCAGTGGGTCAAGGTCGTCCAGATCCTCCAGGACCAGTTGCCCTTCAAGGTCCTGCAGAAGGAGGACTACCAGGGCGCGCTGATCCTCGTCGCCCCCACCGAGCAATACTCCTTCTCGATCACCGAGTACGGCAAGCACCTCGTCTTCACCACCGACAGGGAACTCTGCAAGCAGATCGTCGACGGCATCGGCGGCATCCTGCCCAAGAAACTCGCCGACAATCCGCGCTTCCAGGCCAGCGGGCTCACCGGCGCCGAGCCCATGGGCGCGTTCCTCAATGTCGCCGCCCTCCGCGAGATGCTCGGCGCGCAGCCCGGCGCCGACGCCGGCCGCATCAGGGAGACCCTCGACTTCCTGGGCCTCGAAGACCTCCACTCCATCGCCTGGTCCATGCGCCTCGACGGGCAGGCCTTCGCCTCCCGCGCGGCCTTCCTGACCAAGGACAAGCGCGGCGGGCTGCTCGCGGCCCTCGACAACGAACCGCTCGGCCCCGAAGCGCTCAAGATCTGCCCGCCCCATACCCCCTTCATCGTGGGCCTCAAGGCCAAGCCCGAGTACCTCTCGCGCCTGCTCCGCGGCGGCATGGGCGCGGGCAGCGCCGCCAGCGAGCGCATGCGCAAGGTCTTCGAGCAGGCCAAGGCCGACGGCCGCGACCTGGGCAAGGAACTGGCCGAGGCCTTCGGCAACGAGCTGATCGTCACCAGCTACAAGGACCCCGGCAGCCCCACCCTCGGCGCCTCCAGTTCGCTCGTCTTCAGCCTCTCCGTCAAGGATCCGGCCAAGGCCGAAGAACTCCTCGCGCAGGTCCTCGAGCGCGCCGTCAAGGTCCACAACGCCGAAGGCGCCGGGCAGGTCGCGCTCCAGTCCGTCGACGTGGAAGGCAAGAAGGTCCGCTACATCCGCGGCGTCCAGTCCGGCAGCGGCACCGAACCCAAGTACGTCCTCACCGCCGAACGCCTGATCGTGGCGATGGACATGCTGGTCCTCAAGAGCGCCCTCAAGAACCTGAAGGAAGACGGGCTGCTCCAGATGGCCCACTACAAGGAGGCTGTGAAGGGCACCGACGGCCGTCTCGGCAGCATGTTCGTCTACGTGGACTGGGCGCAGTGGTATTCGTCGGCCTTTAACCTCGGCGCGACCGCGCTGAAACTCATCGCGCCCGAAGCCCTGCTCAAGGAAGTCGGCGTGGACCTGAACCTGCTGCCCGCGCCCGACGCCGTCACCCGGCATCTCTTCCCGGCCATGGCGGTGATCGAAGCGACGGAGCAAGGCGTGGTCATGACCAGCCGCAGCCCATTGCCCTCGCTGGAAGTCGTCGCGCCGCCGGTCGCGGCCTTCTCCGCCGTCCTCGCCACCTTCGGCGCGCAGTTGGGCGGGGAAGAAAAGCCGGCGGAAAGACAGAAGTAGAACGCCGGGTGCTGGGTTCTGGGGTCTGGGGTCTGGTAGCGCGCGGCGGCCCTTGACCTGAGTGCGCATCGAGGCGCGCCGGTGCTTCAGCGGCGGGTTATCGGGTCAATATTCAACAGACGGCCGGGCACCGAGCCGCGTTGCAATCACGAGGACAGTTCGACCCGGAAAGTCCGTTGCAGTGCGTGGTTATCCGGCTGGCCGGCGGCCAAGTCACTGCAACTCGATCCACACGCTCCTACCGCGCCCGGTCTGATGCCAATGAACGACGATGATGCCGCACGCCACGGCCGCGATGAGCAGCACGATGTTGTTCAGGGTCAGGCCGGCGCCCTTTACCATGAACAGGACTGCGAACGCTCCCCAAGCGAGGCACAAAAGCACCGCCGGGACAACAGCCCATTTCCGACGCAATAGGATGCCGATTCCCGCGGGGATGGCGAGGACGGCCGTGGTAATCCCGAACAGCCCAGGCGAGAGACGGCTGGCCACGAGGATGTAAGTGGCGCCGAGCAACCAGATAATCGCGATAAGCCGGGCAGCGAACATTGTTAATGGGCAAGCCTCGAAGCCGGATAGCGACCGAGGCTCAGCCGCTGGTTAGGCCGCTTGCCACGGTTCAGGCTGGACACGGGCATTCAGTTGGGCATAAGCTGAAATCGAAGCCATTCCTTACGCTGAAAGCTTAGATCCGCAACCCACTGGTCGACCCATGTTCCAAAAAGTGAACACAGGAATCCTATCTACCGGAGCATTTCCCGGCAAGGCTGGCGGCACGATCGCCCATCGCATCGCCTTGCGCCTTTCAGGATCGGGCGCCGCTGGCCGCGGCCGTTGGCAGCCAGTGCCACGCGCGCCAACTTGCGCGGCCGCTAAATTGCGCCATTCGGTTTTTCGCGCGAGTTGAACCCGGGGCACGCGCCTCGCACTTCCATTTGTGATTCGTCGAGATGGAAGACGAGATATTCACGGTCGGCAAGGAAATCGTATTCAGCGCCCAGCCGTTTCGCGATTTCCAGCACGTCGTCCTCCCAAGCTTGGCTCCAATCCATTTCCGACTCTTCGGGGAGCGGCTTCCCATTGTTGACGCCGACCTCGCCCTCACCGCTGAATACTTCGCGTCGCTTGCTCCCTGAATCGAAAACTGTTAAACCGTATGAGCCCGAAGCGCCTTCGCACACCCAGCCAACAACCCGAGTATTCCATTTCTGGGAATATTTCAGCCACACGTCGTCTACCATCAGAACGAGTTCAGGATCGACGATGAACGTCCAACCGTCGGCGACGTACGCCACCTTGGCTACTCGATTGCAATCGGGATTCCAGTCGAGTTCACGCGATGCCTGGTCGCCGGTCGGCACCGTGAAGGAGTCCTCGATGACGTACTCGCATTTCCGGAGAATGTCGGCGATTTCATCGAGGTGCTCGCCCTCAATCGAAACGACGCTGATGTGCATGCTCATGGGAACCCACCGGTCAGAGACGAAGCGGCATGAAGCTTGAGCTAAGCCGAACCGCGAAGCGGCTTCGGCTTGAATGAATTGTTAGGCGGAGGGCCCGGGAGGCTCAACGCCCACGTCCTTCAATCGCTTGGTGGCTATTGCCAGCTGCTCTTCGGAGAACAGTGCCCGCCAAGGCTCTTGTAGGACAAGGTACTCGACACTGAGTTTTAACTGCTCTCGGCCACGAAGGAATAGCTCCGTGAAGCCAGCAGAGGGATTGGCGGACGCCAGTAGCTGATCTGCAGCGGCCTTGCCGCCGCTGCCTTGGACCATCTGAAGAAAGCGGGTAGCGCGGTACGGCGGGCTAAGACGAGCCGCTGACTCATAGATGTGGAGCATAGTCGCGTGGAACTGCTCTTCGAGATGCGATGGCATTCGATCCCTCCGCCTAACATGTATTCGACCACCTTATTGCGGCCTGGCAAATCCAGAGGCTAAGACGATGGCCGCAACACGTCAATCGGCATCTTTTCCATATCTTCTTTCGCCCAGTATGGCGGGAATCTTTAAGACAAGAAATTTGACCTCCAAAGTGCGGTACTATTATTTCTTCGTTCGCGCGCTTTGCCGCGCGAGGGCGACACCCAATCCGGCCTCTGCGCCGCGAGCATGAACCAGCCGAAACATCTTCGGCAAATTATCCCTAAATCCCATCTCTGTGTTCTCTGTGCCCTCTGTGGTTAATCCTTCCTACGCGGCCCTTAAAGCCCGGAAATCCCCACGGTCCCGCCACAAGCTCACCAGGAAGCCCAGCGCCACCGTGACCAGCGCCCAGAACTCGGGGTATTGTCAAAAGTTGTGGATGGCGAGAGGAGAATCATGCGGCGTTTTCCTTGATGCCGTCCACGAAACGGATGCCTCGAATCACGTCTTCCAGCAGCTTATGGCCGTTTAGTTTCCGCCAGCGCTTCTCGGCAACCTGAGCGAGTTTGAACACCATCGCCAGCGTGGCTTGGCGCGTGCCGCAGCCTTTGGTCTTGTGCGTCCGCAAGCGCACCGTGGCGAAGGCGGACTCGATCGGGTTCGTCGTTCTCAGATGCGCCCAATGCTCGGCGGGGAAATCGTAAAACGCCAACAGCGCGTCTTGGTCCTTGAGCAGACACTCGACCGCCTTGGGATGCTTGGCTTGGTACGTCGCCACGAACGCATCGAACGCTGCCTGCGCATCCTTGCGCGTCTGGGCCATCCAGATCTGATGCAATTTCTCCTTGGCTGAAGGCTGTAATTTCTTGGGCAGGCCGTTCAGCACATTCATCGTCTTGTGAACCCAGCAACGCTGCACCCGGCACTTGGCAAAGGCTTTCGGAAGCGCCGCCCAGAAGCCCAACGCACCGTCGCCGATGGCCAGGTCCGGGCCGTTCTTCAAGCCGCGCGCTTTCAGGTCCGTCAAGACCTCAAGCCAGGACTGTTCGCTCTCCCGCACGCCGTCATGCACGGCGACCAGTTCCTTCTTGCCGTCGGCCGTGGCCCCCATGACCACCAGGATGCACGAGCGGTCTTCCTCCAGGCGGACGTTGAAGTAGATGCCGTCCACCCACAGATACACGTAGCGCTTGCCCGCCAAGGACCGCCGGTTCCAGCTCGCGTACTCGGAGGCCCAGACGTCCTTGATCCGCGTGATCGTATTGGCCGAAAGCCCCTTGGCTTGCGGCCCCAACAGCGCGCTCAGCGCCTCCGGAAAGTCCTGCGTGGAGATGCCCTTCAAATAGAGCCACGGGATCAGGTCTTCCATGCTCTTGGTCCGGCGCAAATAGGGCGGCAGAATCTTGCTCGTAAAGGGCTCTCGCTCGTCCGAGGGGCGCCGGTCTTCCACGCGCGGCTGCGCTACGCGTACGGCGCCGATGCCCGTCTGGATCGTTCGTTCCGGCAGGTAGCCGTTGCGCACCACCACGCGATGCCCGCGCTCGTCCCGCGCCCGCTCGAAACGCTGGAGGTATTCTTCCACCTCCGCGTTCAGCGCCGCGGCTAGCAAGCGCTGCGCGCCTTCGTTCAGGATGTGAGTAAGCACGTCCCGGCTGGACGCTTGCGGATCGAGCGAAACCGTCGTACCCTGGCTCATGTGGCGTATCCTCCTGCCCTTGTGGGCGTGGTGGCCTTAGATCTCCACCAAGGATACGCCGCACTTTTCTTTCTCGCTCATCCACAACTTTTGACAATACCCCCCAGAACTCCGGCAGGCGCAGGTAGCCGTTCGGTTCGGAAGCCGCCAGTTGCGCGTCCAGTTCGACCGGCGCGCCGCCGGTGGCATAGACGCGCACGAGCCGCTTCGAATCCGGCGTAAAGCCAAGGTGCGTCGTACTCGGCAGGTCGCGCAGTTTGCGTCCATCCGCGGCGTCCCAGAGCGCGCCGTCGTAGCCCTTCTTGCCCACCGCCGTCAGCATCTTTCCGTCCGGCGACCAGAGCGGTCCTGCGTAAAGGTCCGGCGCCGCGCCCTCCAGCTCGAAAAGCCGCTTCCCGCTGGCAACATCCCACACGCCCACAGCCCGGGCGTCAGCCTCGACGTTCCCGGTATCCGCGGCGATGCGCGCGCCGTCGGGCGAGAATTGCGCCCAGACGTACCAATTGAATGGACCTTCGAGCTTCGAGATTTTCGTCCCGGTCTCCGCTTCAAATACCGTAAGCTCGCAAAGGTAGGAGGCGGAATCGTAATTCAGCGCCAGCACCTTGCGCCCGTCCGGCGAAAAGCTGACGAAACTCCCCCGCTTCCCTTCCAGCGTCGCGTGCGGCTGGAGGTCCGCCGTGCGGAGGATCACGCCCGCCGAGCTGGGATCCGGCACGGCCACGAACTTCCCATCGGGCGAGAACGCCGCCGGCGCCGCGCGCGAATGCTGGACGGCGATGCGCGCGCGCTCGGCGCCCGAAGGCAGGTCCCAAAGCCGCAGCGTCTCGTCGTCGCCGCCCGTCAGCGCCAGCTTCCCGTCCGGCGAGACCGCCACGTAGTTCACGGCATCCGTGTGCCCCTTCAGCCACGCCACGCTCGCGCCCGTCTTCACGTCCCAGACCCCCGCCGTCCCGTCGTCGCTGGCGGTCAGGTAGTACGCGCCGTCGGGCGAGAAGCCGCAGTAGCGGATCGAAGCGGCATGGCCGGCGTTGAAATGGAGCAGCTCGCCCGTCGCCGCGTTCCAGACCGCGGCCTGCTCCCCGCTCGCGACGACCATGGAGCCGTCCGGCGAGACCTCCGCGCGCCACAGGCTGTGGCTGAAGCCCGCGTTCAGGCGCGTCAGGTTCTGGCTCAACCGCGCCTGGTACGCCCAGTACGTGCCCAGCAGGATCGCCGCCAGGAGCAGCGAACGCAGCGAAAACCGGAACCGCCGGCGCGGCGGCGCGGACGCCTCCCGCGGAGCGCGCACCGCGGTTCGAGGGTCGGACACTCGGGACATACGTGGGTTTACGGAATTCGTCCGGAATCTTTCGCGCTACCGCGCTTCCAGCGCCGCCGACACATCCACCTCGAAGCCCTTGAGCAGCGCGGAGCTGGCCGTTTTGCCTTTCTTGAACTCGCCGTGAACGACGTACGCTTTGCGGCGCTTGGGCAGGGTCAGGACCGTGATGGACCCGCGCGCGGGATCGACGATCCAATATTCGGGAATGCCCGCGCGAGCGTACTCAGCGCGCTTGGTTTTCAAGTCGAGCGTCTTATTGGAAGAGCTGACGACCTCCACGACCAGATCCGCCTGCTCCCAGAAGCGGCCTTTGCACCGGCTCAGGTTTTCCTGCCGCATGAAGAGCGCGTCCGGCTCGCGAAACTTCTCGCCCCACAACCGCATCGGAAAAGGAGCATGCGCCGCCCGGCCCCCATGGCCGCGGGCATACGCTTTCAGCGCCGAGGTGAATTGAAATACGATATCCTGGTGCTCGTTATCGGGCATGGGCAGGAACTCCAGGAAACCGCGATCGAACTCGACGTGCCGTCCCACGTCCAAGCCTAGGTAGTCCTCAAGGGTCCAGCCTCCTTGATCGGGATAGAGCAGCGCCATGCCCCACGTGGGCTTGCGGCCTTCGCGCTTGGCCAATTCCAAAGGCAGCGTTCCCATATTCGCGCCTCCCATTCGACGAAGCGAGTATACCTCAAGAAGCCGCAGCCTGGAACCTACAACCCCGCCACCAGCCGCTCGACCAGCTTCGTCACCTTCGGCTCGGCCTCGTTCGCGGTGGCGATGATCGACTTGATCTCCGCCGGCTCCAGCGCGTCGGGGAGGCACAGGTCCGTCACGATGCTCGCCCCGAAGACCTTCAAGCCCGCGTGAACCGCCGCGAGCGTCTCCGGCACGGTGCTCATCCCCACCACGTCGGCGCCCATGACCTGGAGCATCCGGTACTCGGCGCGCGTCTCGAGGTTCGGCCCCAGCACCCCGGCGTAGACGGCGCGGTGCGCGCGGATCCCCTCGGCCAGGCAGATCTTCTCGGCTCGTGCGAGCAGTTCCGGGTCGTAGGGCCGGCACATGTCGGGGAAGCGCGGGCCGAGCCGCTCGTCGTTGGGCCCCGCCAGCGGATTGACGCCCATCAGGTTGATGTGGTCGTCGAGCAGCGCCACGTCGCCCTTGCGCTGGAACTTGTTCAGCCCCCCGCACGCGCCGGAAAGGAACAGGTACTCCGCGCCCAGCGCCTTGCCCACGCGCACCGGGAGCGTCACCTGCTCCAGCGACCAACCCTCGTACAGATGGAAGCGCCCGCTGAAGGCGACCACCGGCACGCCGCCCAGCGTCCCCGCGACCACCTCGCCGGCGTGGCTCGTCACGGTGCTGGAAGGGAAGTGCGGGACCTCGCCGAATGGCAGCGCCTTGCGCGCCTCCAGCCTCCCGCTCAAGCCCCCCAACCCCGTCCCCAGCACGATGGCGGCCCTCGGCGGCTGCGGCAGCAGGGCCTTCTTGATCGCGGCGGCGGCTTCCTGAATCCGGTCGAAGAGGGAAGTGGTCGGCATGTGCGAGCCTCGGATCGGTGAGCGGCGATCATGCCAGGCTCAAGAGTATCTCGACCTTCTCCTTGTCTATGATCTCGGTACGGTTCAACAACTTGATCGGGAACGGCTTTTCCGTATCTATGGCGCTCCAGCGTTCGGCCAAGAGCTTCAATGCGTCAGCCTGTACGAGAGCAATATCCCAATTCGTCCGGGCCTTATACTGGAATGCGGTTGCGAGGGACTGCTGAGTAAAACCAGGGCCTATGACCAAGAATGCGAGAGGGACAAGGCCCTTTTCCCTCTCCTTCCTCAAGTACCCGTCGAACTGTGACTCAATATGATCCTGTAGATTTACCTGCTTCTCGTCCGTCTTGCAGTCCCACAATATGATTTCCTTATTCTCCAAGAGTATTCGACCGTCTGCTTTCGATATTTTTCTGCTGTTGTCAATGTCTACTCCCAACAACTCGTCAATCAGGAAATCAGTAGCCTTCTCGAACTGGTGTTCGATATCCAAGTCTTTCGTTATGATCTTCTTGGCCTTCAAATCAGCGTACGCCCTTGAGGCGAGGAGTTCATAATTATTGTACCATTCCTCACGCTCGTCTTGGGTCGTTCGCTCTTCAAAAGTTAGGTCGTCATAAAACTCCAGGAGCCGCAAAATGGTTTCGGCCTTCGAGCCGCTTCCCTTCAACCCAACAAGGCGGCACATTTCAGACAACTTTGCGCCGCCTAAGACTTCCAAAACTTGAGAGGGAAGCACGTCGCCGTTGACGATCCTCTCTATTACGTCTGGCTTATTGCCGCCCTTGTCCATTTTCTTAGAGTCGAGAACGTTCCTTAGGTCCGCCAAAGTAATACTGTCATGCTGAAGAATGCGCCGATAGTTCATCCGCTGAAGTTCCATGCTGGTTATATCCTTCCGGAGTATGGCTACGATCTCCGTAGGAATAATGTCTATGTTCTTATTGTTCTCGTCCCGGTAGCTCCAAAGGATTCCCTCTCGTTGAAGGGCCTTGCGAGCCTCATTTATATCGTCTGCTGTATGCAGCTCGCATTTAGGCCGAGGAAACCTCTTAATATAGGCACCAATAAGCCAGTGCTCCTCCCTGGAAATGCTCAAGTAGTTACGCAGAGCGAGCAGGAGGTTTGCTTCGTCCTCGGAGACATTGTCATTCCTCCATGCGGCCTCAAGGACGATCCTGTATGTATCGTAATGGTGCCAGCGGATCGGGTCATGTTTCTTGGGGTCGAAGAAATCTAGGTCCTTTGCAGCCTTAATGAGGTTCTTTTCATAATTGATTACCTTCTCGTCGAGTTTCGACTCCTCAAGTCCGTATGACTCCTCTTGGAGGAGGATCTCGTAGAGAATAATCTCTTTGAGATTGCGCCTGTTTACGTCGGGGTCAGTTTCCTTGATTGCGGCGAGAACTCTATCCTTTGCTGTTAGTTTCTTGGCGTCCTTTACTATCGTTGCTTCGAGTGCTTTGTCGTCCAGCCCCCTGGTTGACTCAAGATAGTTGCCGAGAATCCTGAGCATGACCGTCTTTAACATGTGAGATGCGATGTCAGCGACCCCTTTGCATAGAGCATGACGCCCGAGGAGTCTCTGCTCGGCAGCGTCCTTTTTTTGCTCGCCTGCGCCTCCGGGCCTTTTGCGGCTCGCTCGGTCTTTCTATGATTGGTTCTGAGGTAGGCGCCGGATCGGTCTGGGGCGGCGAAGGTTGCGCTTGAGGTTCGCTGGCCTTCTGCTGGACGGAAACTCCCTCAGGATTGGGGGTTTCGGGTGCCGGTTCTTCGCCCTTCGGCTCGTTTTCCATACTCCCCTCCCGACTAGAAAAACGCATTGAAGCATGGAACTCTTTGAGGTCAAGGAAAACAAAGGATCGACGCAAAAAGGCCCAATTGCAGCATGCCTCGTAGGAAGCGCCGTGGGCTTGCTCCGTGCCACCCTTCACGTACTTCCAGTCCACCCGACGGCTACCAGCCCCCACAACCCCAGCCCCCTACTCAAACCCCAACTCCGCCAGCCGCTCCTCGTCCAGACCGAAGTGGTGCCCGATCTCATGCAGCACCGTCACCTGGATCTGATGGGTCAAATCCGCCTCGTCCGGGTAGTCCGCCAGCAGCGGCTCAAAATACAGGAAGATCCGCGGCGGCAGCGCCGGCGCGTCGTCCACCGAACGCTCCGTCAACGGATCCCCCTCGTACAGCCCGTAGACCTCCTCGTCGGGCGCAAGCCCCAACCCCTCCCGCTGCGCGGCCTGGATGCGCGGCTGGATCTGCAGCACGCACTCGTCCACGTAAGGCCGAAACTCCGCCGGAATCCCGTTTAACGCGCGCTCGGCGATCAATCGAAATCTCTTAGAATTCAATCCTTCGCCCTCGCTCCCATCGCCAACCCACCGGCGCCGGCCGCTTTAGCCCGCAAAGCAAGCCTAGCCAGTAAATCCTACGGAATCCTTGTGAAATCAAGAAATTCGAAGTATACATACTTAGGTACTTAACTCGGATCTCGCCGCCATGAACACCAGCCCCCTCCAGCGCCCGCGCCTCTGGAACCTCCCCAAAGAATCCGTAGCGCCCCTCTACCTTCAGATCCAGGACCTGATTCTTTCCCACATCGAAGCCGGCCGAGCCAAGCCCGGCGATCTGCTCCCTTCTTATCCCTGGCTCTCGCGGACCCTCCAGGTCGCCGACAAGACCGTCCGGCAAGCCTACGCCGAACTGGAACGCCTGGGCGTCGTCGAGATCCACCGCGGCAGGGGTACCTTCGTCACCCGGGGCTCCGCCGAAAGCGCCGCCGACCTGCCCCGGACGGGTGTTATCGGCCTTCTCCCCCCCGGCCTGCCCGTGGACCTCTCCGAAGAAACCTTCTTCTGGCGCGCCATGCGCGCGGTACAGGAAGCCGCCTGGGCCGAGCGCCTCGACACCCTGGTCCTGGCCCGCGCCGGCGATCTCCGCGCCCCCGGCGCCGCCGAAAAGATCGCCGACCGCCGCCGCCTGGACGGCGTGGCCCTGCTGGGTTCGGCCGTGGAGGAGTTCGTCCGCCGCCTCCACGCCCTGCGTTTCCCGGCCGTGCTGGTGGACGTGCAACTCGAGAGCGTCCCCGTCGACGGGGTCGTCTTCGACAACGCCGGCGCCGCCCGCGACCTCACCTACAAGCTCATCGGGCTCGGGCACCGCAAGATCGGCTTTGCCGGCATCCCCCGCGGGCAGAGCAGCCCCGAGCGCGAAGCCGGCTACCGCCACGCCATGGGCGCCGCCAGCCTTCCCGTCCGCCCCGAATGGATCGCCCGCGTGGACGTCGATCTGGGTGAGACCGGGCACAGCGCCCTCGACCTGCTCCTTGGGCAGGGCCTCACCGCCCTGGTCTGCTTCAACGGCGCGCTGGCCCTGACCGCCGCCGAGGTCGCCGCGCGGCGCGGCCTGCGCGTCCCCGAGGACCTGTCCCTCGCCGCGACCACCGCCGAGGGCCTCTGGAGCCTCCCGGGCGGGCGGGCGCTGGAACGGATGAGTTTCGACCCCAAGGCGCTCGGCGCGTCCGCCCTGCGCCTCCTGAACGAACGCATCGCCGATCCCGGCCGCGAAGTCCGCCGGGAAGTCCTAGCCGCCGTAGCCGTGCAAGGAGAAAGCGTCGCCGGCCAGTGAACAGTGAACAGTGAACAGTGAACAGTGAACAGTGAACAGTGAACAGTGAACGGTGAACGGTGAACGGTGAACGGTGAACGGTGAACGGTGAACGGTGAACGGTGAACGGCAGGTGCTCTAAGACACTTTACTGTTTCTTGCAGTTACTATTTACCGTTCACTGTTTACTGATCACTGTTTACTGATCACTGTTTACCGATCAACCATCTCAAGGATGCGCCCATGTCCAACCTGACCTCCGCACTCCTTCCCCTACTCCTCCTTGCGGCCTGCGCCGCGGCCCGCGCCGGCGACGGGGAGGCTCCGCCGAAGCCCGAGCGCGTCGTTTACGCCTGGTTCCCGGCCGACATGAACGACTGGAGCACCGCCGCGGTGGACTGGTCGGCGCTCACCCATATCTGCTTCCGCTCCGCCGTCGTCCAGGCCGACGGCACGCTCAAGATCGGCGGCGGCTGCGACCCCGAGAAGATCAAGGCCCTCGTCGCCGAGGCCCACGCGCACAAGGTCAAGGTCTGCGTCCTCGTCTGGGGCAGCGGGCGCAAGGCCGCCGACGCGTACCTCGCCGAGCACGCCAAGACCTTCGCCGACGAGGTCCTCAAGTTTCTCAAGGAGTACGGCCTGGACGGTGTCAACCTCGACGACGAGACCTGGCAGGAGCACAACGAGGTCGCCGGCGACTCCAACCGCGACCGCGTCAACCTGCTCTTCAAGACCCTCCACGACACGCTCAAGGCCGCTAACCCCGCCTACCACATCAGCTACGCCGCCCCGCCCGTCATCTCCGCCGACGACAAGTACGGCGCGGCCTGGCTCGACTTCAAGACCATCGTCCGGCACGTCGATCACATCACCTTCATGTCCTACTGCATGTTCACCCCCACCATCGGCTGGACCGGCAGCGCGCAGCCCGTCCGCGGCGGCGGCAAGGTCGGCGCCCACGCGCGCGACTACGACACCGTGATCAAGGACTACCTCGAAGCCACCGGCGGGGCGAAGGAGAAGCTCGTCCTGGGCCTGGGCCTCCACCGCGGCGGCAACGAGTGGACCGTCTCCAGCGACAAGCCCCTCGCCGGCATCTATCCGCTTCTCGCCAAGCCCCGCAAGCTCACCGCCGCCGAGGCCGCCGAGCAGGCCAAACGGCACGGCCGCCGCTTCGACCCCGAGCAGCAGGCCCCTGGTACTGCTACAAGGATAACGACGTCTTCGTGCAGGGCTGGTACGAGGACGACGAGTCCCTCGCCGCCAAGCTCAAGCTCGCCCGCGAACACGGCCTCCCCGGCGTCTGCCTCTGGGTCCTCGACGGCAAGGCCGAGCCCGCCTCCACCTTCAAGCTCCTGAAGGAGCACGTCCTCGACGCGCCCGCCCCCGCCGCCGCCCCCGCGGAAAAGTGAACCGCGCGCACGGCGCTAACTCGATCACGCCCTGAAATTCCCCCGGGAATTCTATTGTCTTACAAATGCCGCAGGGGTATTATAAGTGTACTAGTTCACTAGGAGGCCCCCATGCCCGAACCCCGCAGCCTCTTCGGCCAGGCGCTCCTCGAACGCAAACACGCGCCCGGCCTCGAGTTCTTCCGCGAGCACCTGCGCGCGCGCTGCGAAGCGATCCGGACCCCCGGCTCGCGCTACCACCTCGACTGGCGCGCGTGCGAGCTCCCCATCTGGAAGCAGCGCATGGGCTGCCGCGCCATCCCCGCCGCCCTCGAACAGTTCAGCTTCGCCGCCGTGCTCCTCGACGAAGCCCACGCCGCGCACGCCCGCGACCTCTTCATGACCCTGGTCGACCGCCGCATCGACGAGGAGATGGAGACCCTCAACCCGCACGGCGTACTCCACAAGGGCTGGCGGCACACCCCGCTCGATGCCGGCGCCAGCTCCGTCGCCCTGGGCCTGGCCTTCGACGCGCTCCACCCGTTCCTCGCCGCCGCCGAGCGCGTGAAGATCGGCGCGTGGCTGCGGCCCTTCATCGAGTACCTCTTCGAGCATGCCCCGGATCCCGACGAGCTGAAGCCCGAATGGAACATCGCCAGCACCGCGACGACCGGCCTCGCCCTCCTCGCCCTCGCGCTCCACGACGCCGGCCTGCTTGACGAGGCGCGCTGCGAGCGCGCGCAGCGCATGGCCCTGCATCGCGCGAAGGTGCTCCTCGGCCGCTGCGTGGACGCCGGAGGCGCGCTCTTCGAGGGGCCCTGCTACGGCGCCAGCGCCCTCGAGTACGTCGCCGCCTACGCCTACGCCCGCGCGCGCCTCGGCGACCGCGAACTCCTCGGCCACCCCGCCTGGGCGCTCGCCGTCCGCGGGCTCGTCCACGAACTCGTCCCCGCCACCGGCGTCCCCAACCACCTCAACGACTGCAACGAACCCCACGCGCTCCCCTGGCTGGCCCTCGCCGCCTCCAGCGCCCGCGACGGCCTCGCCCAGTGGCTCTGGCAGCGCATGACCAACTTCCCCGAAGCGCCGCGCATCCAGCCCGATGAACGCGACGTCTGGCGCGCCTTCGAGACCCGCTACCTGCTCTACTGCGACCCCGCGCTGAAGCCCGTCCCGCCCCGCGAGGCCGGCCTGCCGCTGCGCATGCGCTTCCCCGAACGCGACCTCGTCGACCTCCGCACCGGCTGGGACCGCGACGACGCCTTCCTCTCCTTCGTCTGCGACCACTCGCCCCGCGGCGGGCACCGCCAGGCCGACCGCGGACACTTCGCCTTCCACGCCCTCGGCGAAGCCTTCGCCGTCGACACCGGCTACGGCAAGGTCGCCGTCCACGGCGCGGGAACCCTGCGCATGGGCGCCCTCGGCGAAGCGCACAACCTGCCCCTGATTCACGGCGAAATGCAGCATGAAATGCCCGCCCCCGGCGGCATCCGCAAGCTGGACTTGGACGCCGAGATTCCCCGCGTCGAAGCCGAAATCGGCGCCAGTTGGCGCTCCCTGAACCGCTTCACCCGCCGCCTCGCCTGGCTCCCCGGCGCCCCCGGCGAAGCGCCGTTCCTCCTCGTCGCGGACCTCGCCGAGTGGGACGCCGAAGGCCCCGTCCTCACCTCCTGGCTGCTCCACACCCACGCCCGCAACAGCGCCGAGTTCGACGGCCCCCAGGCCGTCCTCACCGGCGGGAACGCCGGCCAGCGCTGCCTCGTGCGGATGCTCGCCCCCGGTATCGGGCACTGGCGGCAAGAGGCCTTCCTCGGCCATCCGCGCCTGCGCTACGACCGCATCGCCCAGCCGCTGCTTGCCCTGGTCCTCCTCGCGCCGTTCAAAGCCGGCGCCGAACCGCCGCGCGTGGAAACCCACGCCGAACCCGAAGGCTGCGCCCTCCGCGTCCGCAACGGCCCGCATGCCTACGCCGCCGCCCTCGCCCTCCCCGGGCGCAGCCTCGAATGGAATGGGATGAAGACGGATGGAGAATTCTCGGTAAAAATCGAGCGCTAAGCGGTGCGGATAAGAGGGCGTCCTAAGCGGCTTCGGAGCGCCGGGCAAGCGAGGCGAGCCTCAGGCCTCATCTCTTGCGTCTTGCCCCTCACATTCCGCATTTCGAATTCCGCATTCCGCATTTTCCGCTCCCCGGCCGCCCCTCCTCACCCACCACAACAACCCCTGCCCCGCCAGCAGCCCCAGCGCGCCGTAAAAGCCGGCGATCCGGAGCGGCGCGGTCTCGTAATCCGTCAGGCGCTGGAGGAAGACCGCCCACGAGGTGAAGAGCGGCGTCACGAGGCAGTAGAAGGCCAGCAGCGACGCGCAGCCCAGCCCGAGGTAACTCAGCGCGTACCCCAGCGCGAAGGCCCAGCGCGGCCTGAAGCGGAAATGCCCGCGCCGCGAAGCGTGCAGCAGGCTGATCACCAGCGCCCCGGCCCACGCCGCGCCGCCCAGCACGCCGTACGGCACGAAATTCGGCTCGTACAACGCCAGGAAGCCCGCGAAGTAGCCGGCCACCAGGAAGCTCCCGGCCAAGAGGTCGGTCGTGAAGAGCTGCGCCTTGAGGTCCCGCTCCGCCCGCCGCCGGCGCGCCTCCAGGACCATCAGCCGCCACGACGCGAGCGCCGCGACGGCCAGCAGCGCGCCGAAGACCGTCCAGTTCAGCCCCGCGCGAGGTATCCGCCCGCCGAAGAGCGCCCAGCCGAACATCACCAGCCCCGACGAAGAGAGCGCGATCAGCGTCCAGATCAGCCCGCGTTCCAACGCCGCCGGCCGGTTCGTTGAAGCCTCGCCCTCGCCCATCCCTCGCCCTCGCGTGCCACGGGTCGGCGATGCCGCTGTAGCGCCGGCGTCCTCGCCGGCTCGCGTGGGCGTCCCGCCCGCGCGTCTTTTCGTTCTCCCGTACCGCGAACATCCGGGCCGCCCGCCGCGCCACGGGTCAGCGAAGCTGCCCCGTGCCTCCCCTCCTCCGTACCCCCCCGCTCCGCCCTACATCCTATACCGAATTCCCTGTATGCTCGCGACGGATTGGTGAAGCTCGGCGCGCATGAGCGCGTCCTTTGAAATCCGCGCGGCGCCGGGCGGCCTCGAGTTCGCCGTCCACGTGAGCCGTACGATGTCGCGGAATGCTTCGTTCCAGTCGTCTGGCTCGCGTACCGGAGGTCCGAAGCGCATGCTCATCCTGACGGAACTGGCCATCGTGCTGGCCCTGGTTGGCGTCAACGGGCTCTTCGCGATGTCCGAAATGGCGCTCGTTTCGGCTCGCCGCGCGCGGCTCCAGCGCCTGGCCGCCGGCGGCAGGGGCGGCGCGGACGCCGCGCTCAAGCTCAAGGACAACCCCGACGACTTCCTGGCCGCCGTGCAGATCGGGATCACGCTGATCGGGATCGTCGCCGGCGCGTTCGGCGGGGCGAGCCTCGCGACGAAGCTCGCCGAATGGATCGGCCGCATCGAGCCCCTGGCGCCTTACGGCCAGCCGCTCGGTTTCGGGCTCACCGTGGGATCGATTACCTACCTCTCGCTGGTGCTCGGCGAGCTGGTGCCCAAGCGGCTGGCGCTGGCGCATCCGGAGGTCCTGGCCGTGTGGCTCGCGCGCCCGATGCGGGTCCTTGCGCGCCTGACGCATCCGGCGGTGCGCGTGCTGAGCTTCTCGACGAGCCTGCTGCTCAAGCTGCTTCCCGTCCCGCACGCCAGCGAACCCGCGGTGACGGAGGAGGAATTGAAGCTGCTCATGGACCAGGCGGCCCAGTCGGGCGTGCTCAAGCGCGGCGAGCAGGCGCTGCTGAACAACGTCCTGCGCCTGGACGATCTGCCCGTCGGCCGGCTCATGACGCCGCGCGACGAACTGGTCTGGATCGACGCGTCCGACCCCGCCGCGATCGACTGGATCGCCCTCGGGCAATCCCGGCACACCCACTTTCCCGTCTGCCGGGGAAGCCTGAATCACATCCTGGGCATGCTGGCCGTGAAGGACATCTGGGCCGAGGGCATGTCGGGGAAAGCGCCCGACGTGGCCAGCAGGCTGTCCGCGCCCCTGTACGTGCCCGAGACCAGCACCGGGGCGCGGCTCCTGGAACTCTTCAAGCAGATGAACCTGCGCCAGGCGCTGGTCATCGACGAGTACGGACTCGTCCTGGGCATCGTGACCCTCAACGACATCCTCAAGGCCATCGTGGGCGGGCTGCCGGCGGCGCCCGCGGTGGAACCGGACATCGCGAAACGGCCCGACGGCTCCTACCTCGTCGACGGCCTGGTCTATCTCGACCGCCTGAAAGACGTGCTCGAACTGGGCGCGCTCCCCGGCGAAAACGACGCCGGGTATAAGACGGCCGGCGGACTCGCCATGCACGTGCTCCAGAAGGTCCCGCGAGCGGCCGAACGCTTCGACCTCCAGGACTGGACCTTCGAAGTCGTGGACATGGACGGCAACCGCGTGGATAAGCTGCTGGTGACCCCGAAAAAAAGGGAACGTGATACGGAGCCGCGCCCGCCCGCGTGCCACGGGTCAGCGAAGCTGCCCCGTGCCCGCCCGTAGCGCCGGCGTCCTCGCCGGCTCGCGTGGGCGTCCCGCCCGCGCGTCTGTTCGTTCTCCCGTACCGCGAGCATCCCGCCTCCCCCGCCGTGCCACGGGTCGGCGAAGCCGCCGTAGCGCCGGCGTCCTCGCCGGCTCGCGTGGGCGTCCCGCCCGCGCGTCTTTTCGTTCTCCCGTACCGTGAGCATCCCGCCCGCGTGCCACGGGTCGGCGAAGCCGCCCCGTGCCGCGCCTCCGTGCCCCCGCCCCGCCCTACACTCCATACCGGATTCCCGGTATGCTCGCGAAAGGTCGGCGAGGAGTAACGCGCATGAGCGCAGCCTTCGAGATCCGCGCGGCGCCGGGCGGCGTCGAGTTCGCCGTCCACGCAAGCCCCGGCAGCTCGAAGGCCGGCGTGCGCGGCCTCCACGGCGCGGCCCTCAAGGTCGCCGTCAACGCCCCGCCGGAGAAAGGAAAAGCCAACGCCGCGCTCGAACGGCTCCTCGCCGAGGTCCTCGGCGTACCCCCGAAGGCCGTAACCGTCGTCGCCGGCCTCGCGTCACGCCAGAAGCGCGTCCGCGTCCAGGGCCTCGACGCCCAAACCGCCCGCAAGCGCCTGGGCATCTGAGCCCGTCGCCCCTGCCTCAAGCGTTTTCCCCTGCTCCTCGAGAAGGGGCAGGGACGGCGCCCCAAGAATCCGGCGGGGAACCGCGGAGAAGACAAAGCGCGCGGAGAGGGGATTTAGGATTGCGGATTGCGGATTGCGGATTGCGGATGCACTTTCAAACCGCATTACACAGTTCAAAGAATTAATTTACGAGCCAGCGGCTGGAAATGTGATCAAAGAAATCGGCTGATTAATTCCGCAATCCGCAATCCGCAATGAGCCTACTTCTTGTCCCCGAACAGCCCGAAGAACCGGCTCCGCCGGTTGCGCCGCCGCGACGACGAACGATGCACCGCGCTGATCGCGCCGCTCGGGCTGCGGTACGACGTCGTGTCCGTGTCCTTCACCCCGCTGCGGATCTGGTCCAGCGCCCGCTCCAGGTCCCGCACCAGCGTCGAGGCCGTCTGCTGCCGCTCGCCGGGCTTCTTGCGCATCATCCGGTCCACCACGAAGTACACCATCGGCGCCTGCCCCGGCACCAGCCGCTCGATCGGCTCCGGGTCCTCGAAAACCTGCTTCTCCATGATCTCCTTCGCGTCCTTGCCCGTGAAGGGGACCTTCCCCGTCAGCATCCGCCAGTAGCTCACGCCCAGGCTGTAGATGTCCGCGCGGTGGTCCAGCGGCAGCCCGCGCGCCTGCTCCGGCGCCATGTAGTGCGGGCTCCCGAAGACGCCCTCGCTCTGGTCGGCCTTGCCCTTCTCGTTCAGCGTCTTCGCGATCCCCAGGTCCGCCAGCCGCACCTCGCCCGACTCCGTCAGCATCAGGTTGTCCGGCTTGATGTCGCAGTGCACGATCTTCGACTTCTCGGCGTACTCCAGCGCCCGCGCCGCCTGCAGGACGATCTCCGTCGCGCGCACCGCCTCCAGCTTCCGCCCGCGGCTGATCAGGTCCTGCACCGAACCCCCGCCGACGAACTCCATCGAGAGGAAGTAGACCCCGCCCTCCTCGCCGACCTCGTGCACCCCGATCACGTTCGGATGGTTCAGCCGCCCCGCCGCGCGCGCCTCCGAAAGGAACCGCTCCACGAACGAGCGGTCGCGGACCAGCTCCGGCGCGAGGATCTTCAGCGCCACCGTCCGCCCCAGCGAGATCTGCGTCGCCTTGTAGACCTCGCCCATCCCGCCCACGCCGATCCGCGTCTGCAGGTGGTATCCGCCGATCTTCTGTCCCGCCAGCGAGCCCTCGCTCTTGTCGCTGTCCGAAAGAAAACTCAGCAGCGTCTCGCCCAGCCGCACCGTGTCGCCCACGCACAGCATCGTGTCCTTCGCGATCTTCATCCCGTTCACGAGCGTGCCGTTGTGGCTTTCCAGGTCGGTGATGACGTAAAGTTCCTTCTGCCGCTGGATCTGGAAATGCGTCCGCGAGACCAGGAAGTCCGTGAGGATCAGATCGCACTGCGCCGAACGCCCGATCACGTAGGCGCGATCTTCCTCAAGATTGAGGCTCACGCCCTTCTCGTTGCCGCGTTCGACGATCAGGCGAGGCATTCGTAACTCCGTAGTAATCAGTAATCAGTAATCAGTAATCAGTAATCAGTAATCAGTAATCAGTAATCAGTAATCAACCACTGCCACTGCATGTCAAGAAATCCCAATTCTGTTCACTGTTCACTGACCACTGATCACTGTTCACTGTTCACTGACCACTGTTCACTGTTCACTGATCACTGATCACTGACTACGGTCCCTGCCCCAGTTCCCGGCTCCGCTCCGCCGCGCGCCGGATCGCCGCGGTGAGCTTCTCCTTCACCCCGTCGGCCTCCAGCCGCTCCACCGCCGCCTGCGTGGTGCCGTTGGGACTCGTCACGCGCCGGCGCAGTTCCTCCGGCGCCAGGCCCGTCTCCTCCAGCAGCTTCGCCGCGCCCAGGCACGTCCGCGTGCTCAATTGCAGCGCCTGCTGCGGCGTGAAACCCTCGCGAATCCCCGCCTCGACCATCGCCTCGACCAGGTAGAACAGGTACGCCGGGCCGCTCCCCGAAAGCCCCGTCACCGCGTCCATCATCCGCTCTTCGACGCGCAGCACGACCGCGGAACTCGAAAGCAGCGTCTCGATCGCGCGCAGGTCCGGCTCCGTCGCGTGCCGGCCCGCGCACAGGCACGCCGCGCCCAGGCCCACCAGCATCGGCGTGTTCGGCATCACCCGCACCGTCCGCGCGCCCGCCGGAAGCCCCGCCTCCAGCCGCCGCGTCGGCACCCCCGCCGCGATCGACGCCAGCAGGTGCCGCTTCACCTCGAAGAACGCGCCGATGTCCTTCAAGACCTCTTCGATCGTCTGCGGCTTCACGCACAGCACCAGCACGTCCGCCGCCTCGAGCACCTCGCGGTTGGTCCGCGCCGCGCGCACCCCGAGTTCCTTCGCGAAGAGCTCCCGCCGCGCGTCCGATACGTCGCTGGCGATCACACGGTCTTTCGGCAGCAGATTGCTCTTGATTACACCGCGCGCCAGCGCCTCGGCCATGTTGCCCGCGCCCAGCAGTCCCAACGTCCGGCTCGCCAATTCCATGAAGCGTCAACCCGTCCGTGCGCGGCACGCCAACTCGAAGGTGAACCCGTCCCGTCCGCCCCGCGTGCTCTGGCCCTCTGCGGTTGGAAGAGGTCGATGCAAATGCTAACGCACCTTGCGTAGTTGCCAACTGGGAAAAGGAACCCGCCCCGCGCTCGTCTCCATGCCTTCCTACTTATCCTTGTCTCCTGCGCCTTGATCGCTTTCCCTTCCTCCCCGAGGAGGGGCAGGGGCGGCGCCGAACCAATCCGCGCGAAGCGCGCCCCAATTCCGAATGGAGTTCAGACTAAAATTGCTCGGCGTTCTCCGCGTCTTCTGCGGTTCAAGCCGTGTGGTCGTGTGCGGAAGGCGGGACTACGCAAAGAGCGCCGATCCCACCCGCACCATCGTCGCGCCTTCCTCCACCGCCGCCTCATAGTCCTGCGTCATGCCCATCGATAACTCGAGCAGCGGCGCCGGCGCCCAGCCTTGCGCGTTGGCCTCCTCCAGCAGCGCCCGCAGCCGCGCGAAGACCGGGCGCGCAACCCGCTCCGCGTCGTCCCCGTGCGGCGCCATCGCCATCAAGCCCGCCACGCGGCACGGCGCGCACGCCGCCGCCTCGCCCAGAAACCCGCGCAGTTCGCCCGGCGCCAGCCCGTGCTTCTGCGCCTCGCCGCTCACGTTCACCTCCGCCAGGCAGGGGACCTCCGCCAGCCCGCGCTTGCGCGCCTCCCGCGCGATCTCGCGGAGCAGCCGGCTCGAATCCACCGCGCCCAGCCAGGCGTAGTCGCGCAATGCGTATTTGACTTTGTTCGTCTGGAGGTGCCCGATGAAGTGCCAGCGCGCCCCGGCCGCGGCAACCTCGCCGCGCAGCGCCTCGAGCTTCTCCCGCGCGTCCTGGATCCGGTTCTCCCCCAAGTCGCGCACGCCCCCGGCCAAGAGCGCCCGGACCTCCGCCGCGCCGACGTACTTCGTCACCGCGATCAGCCGCACCCCCGCCGCGTCGCGCCCGGCCCGCGCCGCCGCCGCGCCGATCCGCGCCCGCACCTCCGCCAGGTTCCGCGCGATCCGCTCGGGTTCGATCGAAGGAAGCCGCTCCGCCATGCTGGGAAGGTAATCGCTCGTCCGTACACGGCAAACGGTGGATTCGGAATCGTACCGCGAGCGTCCCGCCCGCTCCACGTGCCACGGGTCAGCGAAGCCGCCCCGTGCCTTTCGTAGCGCCGGCGTCCTCGCCGGCTCGCGCGGGCGTCCCGCCCGCCGTGCCACGGGTCGGCGAAGCCGCCCCGTGCCTTTCGTAGCGCCGGCGTCCTCGCCGGCTCGCGCGGGCGTCCCGCCCGCGCGTCTTTTCGTTCCCCCATACCGCGAGCGTCCCGCCCGCCGTGCCACGGGTCAGCGAAGCTGCCCCGTGCCCCCGTAGCCCCGGCGTCCTCGCCGGCCTTCTTCCGTACCGCTCCCCGCCGTGCCACGGGTCGGTTGCGTCGTAGCCGAAGTAGAGCGTCGTACGCGTAGTAGAGGGGCATCGTACCCATAGTCTGGACTGGCGCGCCGGACTTGGTATGCTGCCGTCATGGTGGCGCGAGCCGAACCCCTGCGCAGGCGTGAACTTGAGTCCGCTGAGTGGCTCCCTTGGCGTCGTAAGCGAAGCGCTGAAATCCACCACTCAAGCACAATCTATCAGGCCAACTGGTTGACCTTTACCATCGGCGGGCGCAGGTTCTTCCTGTCGCGGTATCGTATCCAATGCCCCGAGTTGGGCATCTTCCTGAGCCGAGACTTCCTGCCGTACCCAAACAAGTACAGGGCGTGGTCGAATAATCCCGTGGGGCAGGTGGATAGGGACGGATTGGCTTCAACTGATACACTTACAGGATATCACCTTGACATATCGTTGTCTGGATTGCGGCCAGAAGTCAGAATCGAAATTGCCAAGAGATGGCTAGATTCTGCCGAACAATGGATCAATTTTTATAAGGACGACCTAGAACAAGCAACCAAATTTGGCATAACTAACTTGACAAGCCATCAAGAATCACTTCATCAAGCAGAATTAGAGTACGCCAGAAGAAGGCAGAAATTCCGAGAAATCTTAAGGGATGCTCTCAATGACTTTGCCCAAAGCGAGGATAAGCGTGTACGCGACGAATACGAAAGAATAAGATGCAAGAAGGTTTGTGAGTGCATGGAGGACGCTCTCTTGCTATTCTTTGAGGCTAATAGGGCAAGGCGTAACGACCCTGAATGGAACAATGTTCTCCAAGAATTCTTGACTGCCGGAGGGGATAAAATTCGCAATGACTTTATTGTGGCAGTTGCGCTGACAGTGGTTTCAGCAGGGGTACTTGCATTTGCAAAAGCACCAGTTGTTCTAGAATCGACCATTGCCGTCGGGAGTACGGTTACGAGAACTGCCTTATTGGGCCACAAAGCTGCGCTTGCGGCTGAGGCGTTAGAGATTGGCCTGGGAGGCCTTAAAATCTACAATATGCAGGATCTAACTCGTACCATTTCGTCGGTTGAAGATTTGGGGACATTGGATACAGGAGTTATAAACAAACTTAATGGAATAAAGCCAGGCCTCGGTGATAGATATAATGCCTATTGGCGTAAGTCAATCCATGGAGGTGTTTTCAATCTTAAGCAATTGCGGGAGCGTCTACGGGATTGCGACAATAGTCCAAGTCGATTACTTGGCGACGATAGACGGAGCGAAATTATACGCAATCTCACGGAGGCCGAACAGTCCGAGTTGAGAGATTTGCGGAAGGAGTACGGATGCGATAGGTAGGCTAATGAGAAATTGATACATGCCCGAGCTTGGGAAGGTGCTTTTTCTTGTGGTGGTAACAGGAGCAATTGTTCTGATTGCTTATGGATTATATGAGGGATCGAATCTTATAATTGCATTGGGTCTCGTTTACCTGTTCAGGTCCATCTATCGTTTGGGCACAAGAAGAGACTTAAGTAAAGAGCATGATACTTCTCGGGTCAAGAGCATTTCGCCTAAGTTTCATCTTTCAACTCTACTTGCGTGTGTTTGTGCATCTGCATTTTTCCTTGGAGTTGGGGTTTGGTATTGGAAGAAGATTACCTTTCAGGAAAACGTGGCTGATATTTTAGTGGTAATAATCCCAGGGGTATCGATAGTCATATTATTGGGGGTTTACCTTGAAAAACGTGTGACGGCCCTGCATCGCCCCAGCGACCCGCCTGTAGGGGATGTAGCGGCCCAGGCGACTGTAAAGGATGAAAAGGAGTCGAAAGCGTGAAGATGTGGAACGGACGAAACAACTGCGGCCGCACTTCTCACGCACGGATACGGCGAAGGGCGTATGTGTCAAAAATGTTCGTGAGGCGTAAACAGTCGTCGTCGCAGGAGGTTGAACGAGATTGCCCCAAGGACCCCGCCCCATGACCCCGCCGCCCATCGAGACGGTCTCGGTCGAGCGGCAGGACGGGCGGTGCGTCGTGGTCGTCAGGCGCGGCGGGATCGAGGCCACGGGCGCGGACCAGGACGAGCAGACGGCGCTCTTCGCGGCCCCTGGGTTCCGGCGCTCATCCTGCGCGGGCCGCTTCGAGCGCGTCCTGGACCTGGGGGGCTGTTCCGGGCGGGTGGCCGGGAGGAAGGGCGCCAAACAGCAAGCGACCGTTCACTTGCTCCTTGCCGATGCGCGTTCGATGGAGCTGGAATCTTCCGCAAGCACGGAGGCTTTCGAGACCGGGAACTCCTGCGCGCGAACGATTGGATGGAAGCGTGAGCGCGAGCGGACGCCTCCCAGCACGGAGCAAGTCAACCGCCCTTGCTCCGTCGCACCCGCTCCTGGCCACCCGCAGTTCGTCTCTTGCTGTATTCCGTTTGCAGTTTGCCGTTTGTTTGGAATTTGATTCTTGCCGTTTGCAGTTTTCCGTACGCAGCTTGAATCTATTAAACTCGTTACTCTTTCGCCTCCGGCGCCAGCACCTTCGCGCCCTCCTTGATCCGGTGGTTGAACGGCGGCCGCGCCAGGATCTTCTCGAGCGCCTGCCGCACCAGCGGCTCGGCCTCCGCGCGCCACGCCGCCTCCAGCGCCGCCTGGTGCTCCTTCCGCGCGACCTTGTCCAGCGCGTCGGCCGCCATCCGCCGCACCAGCGGGACCGCGGCGCTGCGCAAGCACCCCAGCAGCGCCGGCGCGGCGGCCGGCGTTCCCGTCTCGCCCAGCGCGCCGAGGTACGGCAGCAGCGCCCCGGCGTCGGCCGCCTGCAGCGGCGCGCGGAGCTTCTTCTGCTCGTTCTGCAAGCCCAGCGCGATCCGTTCGGCCGCCCTGACCCGCTGCTCCTCCGGCAGCCCCGCGGCCAGTTGCGCCAGCGTCACCGCCGCCTTCCGCCGCACGCTCGGCTCCTCCGAATCCAGCAGCCCGAAGACCGCCTCGTACGCCCCGCCCGCCTTCGCCAGCCCCGCCGCGTGCAGCGCCGCCAACTGCGCGCCCGGATCGGCCTCCCGCTTCAGCAGCTCCGGCAGCCGCTCGGCCGCAAGCTTCGGGTCCAGCGCCGCCAGCAGCTCGACCGCCTCTTTGCGTACCTTCGGATCCGCGTGCCCCAGCAGCCGCGCCACCCCCGCCGCCGTCCCCGCCTCGTCCGGGATTTTCGGCGCGGGCGCGGGCGCCGGCGCCGGATCGAGCGGCCGCTCCGGCGCCCCCGAACCCGCCCCGCCCGCCGCCCCGCCCCGCAGCCACAGCAGCGCGAAGGCCAGCGCCAGTATGAAGCCGAACCCCGCCGCCGCCTTCCAGATGTTCGCGTCCATCCGTGCCCCCTTGCACCTTCGTTCGCAGTATGCCACGCGCCCCGAGCCTGTCGAATGCCTCAGCGCCCAACCCCGCGTGCCACGAGTCGGTACTCCGCCCCGTGCCCCGATTCCACGTCATGCCACGGGTCGGTACTCCGCCCCGTGCCCCGATTCCACGTCGTGCCACGGGTCGGCGCAGCCGCCCCCTGCCCCGCCTTTCCAGCCGTTTGCCGTTTGTTTGGAATTTGGTTCTTGCCGTTTGAAATTTGTTTGGCTCTTGGTTCTTCTAATTTGGTTCTTCCCGCCTCCCTGGTTCTCGCCGCCGCCCCGCGCCCCCGATTCGCAATTTGCCCTGTACGTCCCCCGGCCACCGGTGTATGTACTACAATACTGGTAGTATGCTACATACAGGACTTCATAAGGAACTAACATACCATGCCTTACAAGATCACATTCATCGCGTGCGGCCTCGCCGCCGCCCCCCTCTTCGCCGGCCAAGCTGCCTCTTCTATGCCGGCCCTCAAGCCGTTTCCCGAACAAGGCGTCTACGAGCGCGACGGGAAGCGCTACGAATGCGGCCTCTATCCCGGCGGCAAGAACGAGATGCCCGAGGCCCATCGCAAGGCCGGCGAACGCCTCGCCGCGCAGATCGTCCCGCTCAGCCCGGCGGGCCAGCCTGACCCCAACGGCAGGATCGCGCTCCTCGCCGCCGGCCATTCCAACCCGCGCGAATACTTCGGCGCCTACGCGCCGTTCATCGCCGCCGAAGTCCAGAAGGGCGCGCTCCATCCCAAGGTCGCGCTCGCCTCGATCTGCAAGGGCGGGAAAATGTGCCAGGATTGGGCCAAGGAATGCCGCGCCCAGACGCCCGCCGGCGGGCCGAAGGAGACGCAGGTGCTCTTCCTGCTCACCTCCTATCACAACGCCTCCCGCGGCGCGACCGAGAAGAAGCAGCCCGAGGCGCTCAAAATGAACTTCGAGGCGCGCACGCAGGCGATGAAGGAGGATCTCAAGGTCATCGTCCAGGCCTTCGCCAAGACCTATCCCCAGCTCAAACTCGCCTACCTGGGGTGCGACACCTGGCGCGGAAACTCCGGCCTCGAACCGATGGTCTGGGAAGAAGCGTTCGCCTTCAAAGCGCTCATCGAAGAGCAGCTCAAAGGCGATCCCGAACTGGCCTTCGAAGGCCCCAACCGCAAAGCGCCCTGGCTGGCCTGGGGCGGCTACATCTGGGAGCACAATCCGCCCAAGGATCGCTTCGCCGCCGACGGCGTCCATCCCAGCGGCTCCGGCAAAGCCTTCGCCTACGGCCGCTGGCACGAGCTCCTGACCAAGGACAGCACCGCCGCGCCGTGGTTCCTCAAACGCTGAACCCCGCGCCCCGCCGTGCCGCGGGTCGGTACTCCGCCCCGTGCCCCCGCACCGCCTCGTCCCATGTCGTGCCACGGGTCAGCGAAGCTGCCCCGTGCCAGCGCAGCCGCCCCGAGCCTTTCGTAGCGCCGGCGTCCCGCCGGCCATACCGCCCCGTCCCGGCGGCAAGTGCCATCTCGCCCTGGCCTCGTAGCCGTAGTCGCGTCGTATGCGTAGTAGCGCCGTAGACGTAGTGGCATCGTAGGCGTAGTAGCGTCGTAGCCAAAGTATGGCATACGGCCGGTAACAGGGTATGCTGCGCGCATGGTGGCCGTGGCCCAACCCGAGCGGGCGTGGAGCGTTACCCGCGCCGAGCGGCGCCCAGCAAGCGCCCCCGTCCCGTCCGCGCCCAGTCCGGCGCATGGGCCGGCGAGCTCATCTACCAGGCCAACTGGTTGACCTTTACCATAGGGGCCAAGCGGTTGTGTTTGAGTCCTACTCGTGTTTATGACCCGGAGACAGGGAGGTTCCCAAGTAGAGATCCGCTCGATACTTATATACTTCTTAGTGGCCACAGCCCAAATGATTCATCCGCTATATTTGAGGGTGGCATTCCTGGAGCAATGCTATTAGCCCGAAGGACTCAATTATTGCAAAAATATGTTTTCGTAGATAATTCACCAGTTCTCTTAGTTGACCCGGTGGGATTGTACTGCTGTGTAACTGATTTTACCATAATTGATACAGGGTATATCAAGTATCCGCCTGCTCAGCCTGGACAAACGTACCCTTATCCCCTTCGTAATTGGGCAGGAGGAAGTATTAATTTTGTTGGAATTGTTGCGGCCGGAAAAAATAAGGGAAAGCTTTACTATGAATCTACCGTGCTGTTTAAGGTCTTAGTCAAACTGAGCGATGGATCAGATCCCGAAGACTGTTCATTTGTGCGTGAATGGAAAAACGAAATTATTGCGGAAAACAACATTGTCAAGAAGGATCCATATGGCATTGAGATTCCACTAAAGGCTATAGTTGTGGGAAAGACAATTGAAATTTATGATAACCCTGGAATTATTTTTGTGGGGAGGCGTGCCGTTGGCTTGGAGCTAACTAGTGATTGGCGTTTAACCGTAAAGGATAAAACTGGGCGAATACCGGAATCCTGGATTGATTATAGATTGGCGATATATAATACAATTCTTGCAAAAAGTTCTGGAATTGAGGAAAAGGGAAAGAAGACAAGTGAACCCTGCCCATTATCCATTAAAGAAGCCTTTGGATGTGACGTAAACCGAATCGTTAATGTTCCAGAATACGGGAAATGAGCGATGAAGCTTCAATATCGCCTGAGTACGCTAATTGGAATTGTCATTACTGCGGGGGTGGCGATTGGAATTACGGTCTATATTTATCCGTATTATTTGGCTAAGAAATCAATAGATAGGTATTGCGCTATGCCTTTGGATACATTAGTCACTGGCTATGTATTGCGCAATAGTCAATCTAGAAGGGAGCCCATGGGATCTAAGTTTAGAGACGAAGTTGGAGCCATAAATAAATATTCGCTATGGTCTTTAGAGTGTGCCCTGCAAAGTAAATCTCCTCAGGTTAGACGAAATGCTGCATACATTATTGCATGGGCGGGCTCCGTTGATCCTGAGACTCTTCAATTCTTGAACGCCAGGATACAAAGTGAGAATGATAGCTTGGCTCGAGGTTTGATGGTTTGGGCATATATGCGGGGTATTGTCAAAAGTTGTGGATGGCGAGAGGAGAATCATGCGGCGTTTTCCTTGATGCCGTCCACGAAACGGATGCCTCGAATCACGTCTTCCAGCAGCTTATGGCCGTTTAGTTTCCGCCAGCGCTTCTCGGCAACCTGAGCGAGTTTGAACACCATCGCCAGCGTGGCTTGGCGCGTGCCGCAGCCTTTGGTCTTGTGCGTCCGCAAGCGCACCGTGGCGAAGGCGGACTCGATCGGGTTCGTCGTTCTCAGATGCGCCCAATGCTCGGCGGGGAAATCGTAAAACGCCAACAGCGCGTCTTGGTCCTTGAGCAGACACTCGACCGCCTTGGGATGCTTGGCTTGGTACGTCGCCACGAACGCATCGAACGCTGCCTGCGCATCCTTGCGCGTCTGGGCCATCCAGATCTGATGCAATTTCTCCTTGGCTGAAGGCTGTAATTTCTTGGGCAGGCCGTTCAGCACATTCATCGTCTTGTGAACCCAGCAACGCTGCACCCGGCACTTGGCAAAGGCTTTCGGAAGCGCCGCCCAGAAGCCCAACGCACCGTCGCCGATGGCCAGGTCCGGGCCGTTCTTCAAGCCGCGCGCTTTCAGGTCCGTCAAGACCTCAAGCCAGGACTGTTCGCTCTCCCGCACGCCGTCATGCACGGCGACCAGTTCCTTCTTGCCGTCGGCCGTGGCCCCCATGACCACCAGGATGCACGAGCGGTCTTCCTCCAGGCGGACGTTGAAGTAGATGCCGTCCACCCACAGATACACGTAGCGCTTGCCCGCCAAGGACCGCCGGTTCCAGCTCGCGTACTCGGAGGCCCAGACGTCCTTGATCCGCGTGATCGTATTGGCCGAAAGCCCCTTGGCTTGCGGCCCCAACAGCGCGCTCAGCGCCTCCGGAAAGTCCTGCGTGGAGATGCCCTTCAAATAGAGCCACGGGATCAGGTCTTCCATGCTCTTGGTCCGGCGCAAATAGGGCGGCAGAATCTTGCTCGTAAAGGGCTCTCGCTCGTCCGAGGGGCGCCGGTCTTCCACGCGCGGCTGCGCTACGCGTACGGCGCCGATGCCCGTCTGGATCGTTCGTTCCGGCAGGTAGCCGTTGCGCACCACCACGCGATGCCCGCGCTCGTCCCGCGCCCGCTCGAAACGCTGGAGGTATTCTTCCACCTCCGCGTTCAGCGCCGCGGCTAGCAAGCGCTGCGCGCCTTCGTTCAGGATGTGAGTAAGCCCGTCCCGGCTGGCAGCTTGCGGATCGAGCGAAACCGTCGTACCCTGGCTCATGTGGCGTATCCTCCTGCCCTTGTGGGCGTGGTGGCCTTAGATCTCCACCAAGGATACGCCGCACTTTTCTTTCTCGCTCATCCACAACTTTTGACAATACCCCCATATATGCGTAACTCTAGTAGCGATGCTGGAGCGACTCCCTATATTGACATAGAAGGAAATTGGCACGTGGAAGAGCTACCGAATTTTTAACGACAGTAATTTGTTGCTGTAGCGCGTGTAGCGGCCAAGGCGACTGTAGAGGATGAATAGGAGTCGAAAGCGTGAAAGATGTGGAACGGACGAAACAACTGCGGCCGCACTTCTCACGCACGGATACGGCGAAGGGTTTTCGAATTGCCAAAGAGCCACGACTTGCGAAAAGATCACGGGCGGGTGGCACGGGCGCCGAGAAGACACACGATGAAGGCAAGACTCCTTGATTGTGGTGCCACTGCGCTGCGGTACTCCGCAGCCAGTGCGAGGCGCGCACCCCGGATTCAACTCGCACGTAGACCCGAATGAAGTAACTTGAGTGGGCCACGCGACCCGGGTCGCGTGGCGCTGGCTGCCAACGGTCGCAGCCAGTTGCGCCAGTTCCTGAAAGGCACAAGGCGAGGCGAAGAGTGACAGTGCTACCAGCCAGGGGATTTTTTATTGATGCACAAGGAAAAGCAATACTCAATTGGCCAAGTGCTAGTTGCGGCGGCTCCCAGCAGTTCAAGGACGCCACAGAAAGATGGAATAAACTGGAGGATCAAGATGCAATTCTTACATACTAGCATGGCTCTTACAATGGGGGTATTGTCAAAAGTTGTGGATGGCGAGAGGAGAATCATGCGGCGTTTTCCTTGATGCCGTCCACGAAACGGATGCCTCGAATCACGTCTTCCAGCAGCTTATGGCCGTTTAGTTTCCGCCAGCGCTTCTCGGCAACCTGAGCGAGTTTGAACACCATCGCCAGCGTGGCTTGGCGCGTGCCGCAGCCTTTGGTCTTGTGCGTCCGCAAGCGCACCGTGGCGAAGGCGGACTCGATCGGGTTCGTCGTTCTCAGATGCGCCCAATGCTCGGCGGGGAAATCGTAAAACGCCAACAGCGCGTCTTGGTCCTTGAGCAGACACTCGACCGCCTTGGGATGCTTGGCTTGGTACGTCGCCACGAACGCATCGAACGCTGCCTGCGCATCCTTGCGCGTCTGGGCCATCCAGATCTGATGCAATTTCTCCTTGGCTGAAGGCTGTAATTTCTTGGGCAGGCCGTTCAGCACATTCATCGTCTTGTGAACCCAGCAACGCTGCACCCGGCACTTGGCAAAGGCTTTCGGAAGCGCCGCCCAGAAGCCCAACGCACCGTCGCCGATGGCCAGGTCCGGGCCGTTCTTCAAGCCGCGCGCTTTCAGGTCCGTCAAGACCTCAAGCCAGGACTGTTCGCTCTCCCGCACGCCGTCATGCACGGCGACCAGTTCCTTCTTGCCGTCGGCCGTGGCCCCCATGACCACCAGGATGCACGAGCGGTCTTCCTCCAGGCGGACGTTGAAGTAGATGCCGTCCACCCACAGATACACGTAGCGCTTGCCCGCCAAGGACCGCCGGTTCCAGCTCGCGTACTCGGAGGCCCAGACGTCCTTGATCCGCGTGATCGTATTGGCCGAAAGCCCCTTGGCTTGCGGCCCCAACAGCGCGCTCAGCGCCTCCGGAAAGTCCTGCGTGGAGATGCCCTTCAAATAGAGCCACGGGATCAGGTCTTCCATGCTCTTGGTCCGGCGCAAATAGGGCGGCAGAATCTTGCTCGTAAAGGGCTCTCGCTCGTCCGAGGGGCGCCGGTCTTCCACGCGCGGCTGCGCTACGCGTACGGCGCCGATGCCCGTCTGGATCGTTCGTTCCGGCAGGTAGCCGTTGCGCACCACCACGCGATGCCCGCGCTCGTCCCGCGCCCGCTCGAAACGCTGGAGGTATTCTTCCACCTCCGCGTTCAGCGCCGCGGCTAGCAAGCGCTGCGCGCCTTCGTTCAGGATGTGAGTAAGCACGTCCCGGCTGGACGCTTGCGGATCGAGCGAAACCGTCGTACCCTGGCTCATGTGGCGTATCCTCCTGCCCTTGTGGGCGTGGTGGCCTTAGATCTCCACCAAGGATACGCCGCACTTTTCTTTCTCGCTCATCCACAACTTTTGACAATACCCCCTTACAATGCTGATTGGCATGAGTTTGTTCAGCGCTAGCGTCCTTAGGGCGGAAGATGATAAACCTGTACCCAATAAACTTTCTGACAAGGAGTTAGTGGCTAAAATCAGGGAAGCGGTAGAAAAGAAAATTGATCCTGAAAAGGTCCAGGAATTTGTGGGAACTAAGCCAACGCTCAGCACTGTTGGTGACGAAAATACACTAAGATTTAGTCTAGTGACTATTGACTATGAAAATAGGGAGTCGGTTCCAAAATGGGACAAGAGGAAGAATGTCATATATTGGGTAAGGCCTATAGAATCTAAAAGGACCAAGGTTATTGGCATTTTTTATTTAAAAGACGGTGGTATGCAGATATTTGAAGGTGAAGTAGCCACTCCCGAATGAGGCAAGTGCATATGAAGCGACCCGGCTGGTGGCACTCAATACTGTTCGGCACGATTGTTGCGTGTGAGTCGTTCTCGAAACATTTTTAGCGCGCTTATTTTTCATTCATTTTTCCAGCCGATGCTTAGCGCATGGAACACCCGGAGCGCTATCAAGGACTCAAGTTCTTCAAGCCCTTGAGCCGGCTCTTGGGCGAACTGCGCGAACGGCACGCGAATCCCAACCGCACCCTGCATTACGACGAATACCTCATCCTGCTCCTGCTGGCCTACTACAACCCCGTCCTGCAATCCTTGCGCGGACTGCGCAAGGCCGCCGGCCTGCCCTGGACCGAGCGCAACCTGGGCCTGCACCGCACCTCGCTGGGCAGTCTTTCCGAGGCCTCGCACGTCTTCGATCCCGACGGGCTCCGGCGGATCTTCCTGGAACTGGCCGGTCAAGCCCAAGCGCTCGACGCCCCGCCGCGCCCCCAAGGGCTGCCCGAAGACCTGCGCCTGCTGGCCGCCGACGCCTCGCTCTGGAAACTCCTGCCGCGCATGGCGCGCGCGTTGTACGTCGGACCGCTCACCCGCGCCCGCAAAGGCGCCCTGAAAGGACACTTCGTCTTCGACGTGTTGCGCGGAGTCCCCGTCGACGCGGCCTTCACCGAAGGCGCGACCGACGAACGGCACGTCCTGCCTAAGCAGCTGCTCGCCGGCGCCTTTTACCTGCTCGACCGCGGCTACTTCTCCTTCTCCGTGCTCCAAGCCTTTCGCGCCGCGCAAGCCTCGTTCCTCATGCGCCTGCGCGAGGGCCCGTGCGTGTCGGTCGTGGAGACGCGGGCGCGCTCCGAGGCCGCGCGCGGCGCCGGCGTCGTCAGCGACGAAATCGTGGACTTGGGCAAGGACCCGGCTCGGCGCCAGCGCGTGCGCGTGGTCCGCGCGCGGCATCGCGCTCCGGCCCCGCGCAACCTGCACCCGCAGCGCAAGCGCGGCAAGCACGCGGCCTACGCGCACGAACCGCTCGACCAGGAATGGGTGCTCGTGACCGACCGCTTCGACCTGGACGCGGAGTTGCTGGTGGCGCTCTACGCCTACCGCTGGCAGATCGAGACGTTTTTCCGCTGGTTCAAGAACACCTTGAAGTGCCGGCATCTGCTGGCCGAGTCGGAGAACGGCCTGGCGCTGCAGTTCTACGCCGCGCCGATCGCCACGCTGCTGGCGGTCGTCCATACCGGGCGCAAACCCACCAAGGGCCTGCTGACGACGCTGCACCTGTACCTGATGGGCTGGGCCGAGTGGCGCGACGTCGAGGAGGAACTCCAGCGCTGTAAAAGCGCCCGGCCTTGAATGCGCAGCCGTCGTGTCGCCCCACGACCGGCCGCGCCCCGTCATGCCCCAACGCAAACCCGCCGCGCCTCCAGCCGCCCAAGTCCGAAGCCCTGCCGGCACACACAGGACCGTCTTCTCGCCGAGCCTTCTCACCACGCAAGGCTTGAGCCGAACAGTGTTGGGTGGCACTGACTGAGGTTGGTTTGTGATCTGGTGCCACTGCGCTGCGGTACTCCGCAGCCAGTGCGAGGCGCGCACCCCAGGTTCAACTCGGACGGGTGGCACGGGTGGCGGCCGATGATGGCCTTTACTGGAGTGTGCCACTGGCGGCTTGTCCGCCAGTGCGACGGCCGGCAAGTTAGAGATTGCGATGAAGAGTTGCGCAACATATTCTTTGGGCGTGAGAAGGATTGGAATGGATTTCGGCTCGTGCGTTCCATCCAAGAGCACTGGCGGACAAGCCGCCAGTGGCACACTTCGGAACCACCCGCCGTTTAGGCCCTTACCTAGGAGTATTCATGGATCGTAAAGGCTTAAGGCGATGGGCATATTTTCTCTTCCTATTCTTGGAATCTATTAATATCATCCTAGTGCTGGTCATCCCAAATTACAAAATTAACGATCAGGGCGTATTCTTGGCCCTTTCAATCCTTTCTTCAGGGCTTAGTGCAAAGTTGTTTTATATTCTAGCCAAAGATTTCCTCATTAGTCGCATTCGCGCCTTGATGATTGCCTTGGCCTTTAACTGTATATTTTTTGGCCTATTTTATTCATACCATTTCCGTTTCAGGTAAGTACTTTCGTATACGCCATAAATGTTCACGTGGCGTAAGCAGCTGATGTTGCAGGCGGTTGAGCTCATGCATATCTCCTCTTGCCCGCAGCGCGTGGGGGCGGGCGGAGGCGACCCGCCCGCGTCCCGCAGGGACGCCGTGAAAATAGCCCAGCCTTACGAGACTGGGGATCCGGCTCAAAACGGCAAACAACAAGAACCAAATGCCAAACAAATAAAGCGTCCCCCTTTCCGATTGGACAGGGGCTAAGAGACTGGCAGCTTGGTTAGCGGGCCGGTCGCGGGTGGCCCCCATAACCCCGTTATGGGGGCGCCGAAGGCGATGGCAACTTCATGAAAACCAATCGCGATCCTGAAATGCCGGGTTGTCTCCAGGTAAAGCGCGCCTTAAATTTTCGGCATGGCCTCCACTCGACCACCACGCACGATCTTCGATCTCGAAGGCCATCTGTAGTTCGTCACCTTTTCCTGCTATCGAAAGTTTCAATTCCTGAGCCGAGACCGCTGCAAGCAGATCGTCCTGACGCACCTCGACCGTTGGGGCTGGCAGGAGCGCGTCGGGGTCGTGGGTTACGTCGTGATGCCCGACCACGTCCATGCGCTGCTGCGCCCCGCGGAACCCGGACGCCTGAGTCCGTTCATGCAGCTTTGGAAACGCGAATCAAGCCGGCACATTCACGCCTTCCTCCGTCTGGGTGACGGCGCCGCGCCCTTTGGCGCAAGGGTCCGCGACGACGCGGGCCGCGTGCACTGCTGGAACAAACGCTATTATCCCTTCAACGTGTACAGCATGAAAAAGGCGATACAAAAGCTGGAGTACATGCACCACAATCCCGTGCGGCAAGGCTTGGCGGAGGATCCGTGCGCCTGGGCCTGGAGCAGCGCCCGCTACTGGCAGCAAGGCATTCGCCCGCCCGTCCGCATGTGCGGGATCGAAGGGTCCTTGCCGTGGGAGCGGAGCGCGAAGCGAGTGCAGGCTTGAAAGGACCGTGGCACGTTCTTCATGAGGTTGCCATCGGCTTCGCCGCCCCCATAACGGAGTTATGGGGGCCACCCGCGTTTGTTTGGAATTTGGTTCTTGCCGTTTGCCGTTTGAAGCTTGTTTGGTTCTTGGTTCTTTAATTTGGTTCTTCCCCGCCCTTTAGTTCTTCTAATTTGGAATTTACTAACCCCATTACGCCCTTGACACCCTAGACCCTATCCCGTATATTTCCCGTATCGTGGACGCGCGACCCCCTCAGGCCCGTGCCTCACCGCGCGCCCCGCCCGACCTCCCAAGGACACCCCCATGCCCGTCCCTGCCGCCAGCGCCCTGCGCGCCTCCAGCCCCGCCGCGCCCTTCCGGCTCCCGCCGCCCCCGCCGCGCAGCCAACCCTGCCACGACCTGGGCTTCCTCCGAAGCGCCCCCGCCCGAAGCCCCCGCCGCGCCGCCCGATCCCGCCGCCGCCTGGATCGAAGCCCTCCCCGAGGCCGAGCGCCAGGAACTCGAGGTGCTCGTCTACGCATTGCGTTCGCCATCTCCGCGCCACGGGCCGGCGCCCCGCCCCGCGCCTCCCCCCACGCCCCCGCCACCGGTGGCGCGGGCGGCCCGCCCGGTCCCCGCCGTGCCCCCGGAACCCAGCCCCAAGAACCCGGAACCCGCCCCGCCCCTCTGGCAGCGCCTCGCCCCGCTCCAAGACCGCGGCGCAACCTCTATTCACGTTCGTAGACACGCCCTGCACCGCCTCGCCGCCTTCGTGCTCCTCTGGCTCCGCGCCGAGCGCGACGAGGCCGCCGCCGCAGCGGACACGCAAAGCGTATTGCCTGCCCGCGAGCCCGGCTACGAACTGGCCGAACTCCTCGGGCTCCCCGAGTCCGCCCTCAACCGCCTCTGCCGCGAACGCACCGGGCAGACCGCCCGCGAATGGTGGGACCTCCTGCGCGCCCCGGCCCTCGTCGAGGCGCTGAAGGAAGACGCCCGCGCCTGGCTCGACGGCGAGCCCTTCCCGCCGGGCCGTAACTCGGACAAGCGCCGGCCGGGCGCCGGGCGGATCCTCCACGCCCTCCAGCGCCGCCGCCGCGAAGCCGGCCGCTCGCGCCAGGAGCGCGCCTGGGCCCTGGGCTTCCGCAACGCCGCGCGCCTCGACCGCGCCCTGTACCTCGCCGCCGGGCGCACCGCCGCCGCGCTCGACGCCGAAGTCGCCGCCGAGGCGCAGGCCGGCTGGTACTTCGATCCGGGGGCCTGCCGGCTCTGGCGCGCCGAAGCGCCCGGCGAACGCGAGCGCGAGGCACGCCGTGCAGCTTTTTTAAGCTCGCGGACCGGCAGCCTCGGCAAGCCCGGCATCTGGGTCCCGAACCCCAGGCCCGACCCGCGCAACCCGTTTATTTTTGAGCCGCTCACGGACTGGAATTCGGTCGTAAGCTACTGCCAGCGCAGGGAATTGGACCCCGCGGTGCTGGTGATTCATAATGCGCGCTTCAGCGCCGAGACCCGGCCGGGCAAGGACTTCGGCCGCGAGGCCGCGCGCTGGCTGGGCTACAGCATGGAGGAAATCGACCGCGCCGCCGGCGCCCTCGACGCCTTCCGCGCCGAGCACGGCCTCGCCCCGGAAGGACGCGAGGACCTTTTACGCGCCGTCTTCGATAAGAATTACGATCCCGACGAAGATAGATGGAGCAATTGACATGTAGCCCAACCAAGTAATTACTACGTGACTCAACCCCTGCCGCCGCTCATGCCGAGCCGCCTCAACTCATTGTTCGCTGTTCCCTGTTCCCTGTTCACTGTTTACTGCTTACTGTTCACTGTCCCCCTACACCCCCGCCTCCTTCATCAGCTTCCGCGTGGCCGCGTAGGCCTCGCCGACCCACTCGCGGATCTTCTCGGGCTCGGGGCTGTACTCCAGTTCCAGGCTGATCGTCCCGCTGGCGACGCCCACTTTCCCGAGCGCCTTCAGGTACGGGCCGAACTTCACCACGCCGCGCCCCGGAGGCAGGTCGCCGTGAACCTTCCCGTCGCAGTCGCTGATATGGACGTGGCAGGCGCGGCCCTTCAGCGCCTCCAGCGCGCCGGCCGGCGTCCCGCTCAGGACCATGTGGCTGATGTCGATGTTCGCCTGGATCGCCGGATGCTTCACGTCGTCGAGGAACCGCGACATCGCCTCGATGTCGTTCAGGATCGAGAGCTTGAACGGCTCCAGTTCCAGCGCCACCAGCTTCCCCTGCTTCTCCGCGTAATCGCCCAGCGCCTTGCACGCCTCCACGCCCCACTGCCATTGCAGCTTCGGCGGGATCACCTCCCGCTGCCAGAGGTACTCGCCGAGCACCAACAGGTAGTTGTGCCCGTCGAACGTCGAGAGCATGTCCACGTAGGCCTTGCTGCGCTTCAGATGGAACTCGCGGACGGTCGAGCTGAAATCGCAGAGCCCCAGGCTGCACCCGGCGACGCTCACGATCGGCAGCTTCAGCCGCGCGCAGGTCTTGCGAATCCGATATATCTTCTCCGGCGCGTCCGGCTCCAGCGGATCGAGCTGGATGTCCACCGTGTCGAAGCCCAGCTCCTTCGTCCACTCCAGCCCCCTGCTCCAGCGGTTTCCCGCTCTGATCCCAGGCCGAATTGATCATGCCAAGCTTCATGGGAATTCTCCTTTTGGCTTTCTCGCGCAAGGATGAAGGAGGAAATATGAAGTATGAAATAAGGACCGCTTCAAGCTTCCTATTTCCCTTCCTCGATCTCCGCCAATTCCACCGCCCGGCGCTCCGCGGCGCTCTTGTAGCAGGCGTCCACGAGCGCCATCGTCTTGAGGTTGTCGCGGCCGGAGAGGCTCGCCGGGGCGCGCCCGGACTCCAGCGCGCAGAGCAGCTCCGCCATCGGCCCGGCGAAGGCGTCCGGGAACCAGACCTCCTCCCAGCGCGGGCGCTGCCAGCCCGGATACGCTTTGCAGGCGTAGTCCAGCGTGCTCGGCGCGCGCTCGGGATACTTCGGCCAGCCCACCGTGCCCAGCGCCAGCCCGTCGAGCCCCTCGATGCGCCAGCGGATCCCGATCTCGCCCGCGCAGCCCTCCCGCGCCGGGCCGGTCCAGACGTCGTCCCACGCCGTCGCGCGCAGCCCGTTCTCGTATTCGAGGATGTACAGGCAGATGCCGTCGGAATGCGCGAAGCGCGTCCGCGGGTCCGGCCGCACGCTCGCGTAGACCCGCGCCGGGTCGCCGAACCAGAAGCGGAAGGTGTCGAGATGGTGGATCGACATGATCCGCAGCGTGCACCAGCCCTGCTCGGCCTGCCACGGCATCCAGTGCGGGATCGCGCGCAGCTCCAGCGTCGCCAGCACCGGCTCGCCCAGCAGCCCCCGCCCCAGCAGATCCTTCGCCGCGCGGACCGCCTGGTCGTAGCGCATGTTCTGGTTCACCGCCAGGGTCAGCCCCGCGTCCTCGCAGAGCCGCACGAGCTCCCGCGCCTGCGCGTAGTTCGCGCCCAGCGGCTTCTGGCACAAGATCCCCTTCAACCGCTTTGCGTAACGGACCGCCTCGCGCACCACGCCGAACTGCTCGTGCGGCGGCACCCCGATATCCAGCACCTCGAGCGACTCGTCCGCCAGCAGCCCCGCGAGCGTCTCGTGAACCTTCGGCAGCCCGTGCCGCGCCGCGACCTCGCGCGCCCGCGCCGGCGTCCGCGAGGCAATGGCCACCGGGTTCAGCCCCGCCTGCCGGTACGCGACCAGGTGGCAGTCGGCCACGATGAACCCCGCCCCGACCACTCCGATCCGCCAGTCCTTGCGCCGTGGCAGCTCCGGGAGGTACGCCAGGGTCGGCGGCACGCTCATATAAAGGAGGCTCCAGCTTGTTTGAAACTTATATGATCCTTATACCCCGCCCGCGCGCGCCTGCCAGCCGATTCCGCCCACTTAACCTGCCGCCGCCGCGCGGAATCCCGTCCCAGGCCCCGCAACCACCGCGTCATAAGGGGCATGCGAAAAGGCGCGGCCCCGGCAGGCTTACCTCGCGCAAGGCGCGCGCGGCGCCTCGCCGTGCTGGCCCTCGCCTTCGCCATCGTCTGCCAGCCGGCCCCGCGCCCGAGCCAGGCCGACGGCTTCCACACCGAGCACTTCAGCGAGCCGCACTTCCCCGAGCAATGGGAGAAGCTCCGCTTCCGCCTCTTCGGCGCCGCGCAGGCCGGCGACGCGGTCGACGCCTCGCTGCTCTACTCGGTGATCCAGGAGCTGCTCGACATCCTGCATTACGTGGACCCCTACAACATCGCGCCGGACTCCCCGCCTTGGGCGCAGACCGAGGCCGGCCGCGAGATGGCGCGCGCGATGGCGCAGGCGATCCTCTGCGAACTCGCCGCCGACTCCGCCCAGCCGGTCTGGGAGGCCTACGCGCAGGAGCTGCGCTTCGAGAGTCCCGCCCCGCGCAAGCTGCTGGAAGAGATCCGCACCCGCCGCGCCACCGCCGAAGCCACCTGGCTGACGCTCCGCGAGAAGGCCGGCCGCCGCATCCCGAGACTGCTCGGCAGCCTGGAGACCGACCGCGAGCGCGAGGACCGCGAGATCGCCGCCGCCGTCCGCCTGTACCTGACCACGCGCGACCCGCTCATCGTCCAGCGCCTCGGCCCGGAGACGAACTTCAGGCTGGATTCCCACCTGCACCGCCCGTACCGCGGCGAGAGCGCTGCGCCGCCGAGCAGGCTCAACTCGCCCGAGGCCCTCATCCGCGAACTGAAGCGCTTCGACGACCTGTACCGCGTGGACGACCTGTACCTTCTCGCCAGCTCGTACCGGGCCGAACTCGACAAGGCCGAATCCGTCGCGCGGAGTTTCCGCTCGCGCTATCCCGAGTTCGTCCGCGGCGACGTGCTCCCCTGTCCCGAGTACGCCGAAGCGCTGGAGGAGGTCCTGCTGCGGATGGGCGCGCGCGCCGAGCCGCTGCTGCGCGAAGGCTTGAACCACCGCAGCCCCCGCGTCGCGCAGGCCGCCCGGCGCCTGCTCGAACGCCTCCGCGCCGGCGGCGTCGAGCCCTACCCGGGGCTGCGCGCGCTGGAAAGCCGCCCGCTGCGCCTGGCGCGCCTGGCCGCGGCGGCCTGGGATTACGGCGATCCCCACGGGCCGTCACCCGCCACCGAAGAGGCCGCGCGCGAACTGCGCCGGCGCGGGAGCGCCTGCGTCCCGGACCTGCGGCGCCTCGAAGAGATCGAGTTCCTCGGGCTCGGCGCGGACTGCCGCCGCGCGCGCCGCTTCCTGACCGGCCAGTGAGAGGCCGCGCGGGCGCGCTCGCAATGGGCATTCGATCCGCGAGGCCGCTCCGCGCTTCGTCCGCGGGATGGGAAATCGGCCTGAAATTCCGGTGGCAAGCGAGGCGCGACAAACGTCCTAGATCCATGCGCAAGCCCGCTAACCGATCTCCCGCGCGCGCCCTGGCCCCCGCGCTCGCGCTGCTGCTGGTCCTTGCGCTGCCGGCCCCGCTGATCGCCTGCGGCTTCCATGCGGCCTACTTCACCGGCGACTTCCACGAAGACTGGCAGCGCCTCAAGCCGCGGCTCGACAAGGTCTCCCCCGCGACGTCGTTCGTCAACGGGCGCCCCGTGCTGCGCGGCGAACCGATGCGCGACGGCGTCGTCCGCGAGCTGCTGCGCATCCTGCGTTACGTCGATACCTACAACGACGCGCCCGACTCCCCGGGCTGGATGCACAGCGAGGAAGGGCGCGAGCACGCGCGCGCCTGCGCCGCCACGATCCTGCAGGAACTCGGCGCCGCCGCCGCGCCCGCGGTCTGGGAAGCCCTCGCCGACGAGATCCGCTTCGCCACCGAGGAACGGCGCAAGACCCTCGCCGCCATCCGCGCCCGCCGCGACGAGCAGCAGGCCGCCTTCTTCAAGTACCGCGAGTCGGCCAAGCGCTTCCCTGAACTCAAGGCCGCCCTCGAACCCGCGCCGCCGAGCCGCGAGGACCGCGTCCTCGCCGCCTGGGTCGACGCCATGAATCTCGCCGGCGTCCCGTACGAAGGCATGCCGCGCGTCGCCGTGCAGGGCGCCGACGGCAAGGCCCACCGCGCGGTCCCCGCCAACCGCAGGACCGGCGCCTTCCCCTACGGCCTGCTGGGCGGAGACCAGCGCGTCTTCCAGCTCGTCGCGATGCACCCGCGCGCCGCCTCCGATCCCGACCTGCGCCTGCTCCTGGCCGAGTATCAGAAGCAGGCGCAGGAACTCGCCGGCGAGGTCCTGCGCTTCAACACCCGTTATCCCGCGCCCGGCGCGGGCATGGGCAACGTCGGCTCGGACATGCTCCCCGCCGACGAGTTCCGCGCCGACCTGGAGCAGGTCCTGGTAAACATGGGCCAGGGCGCGTTGGAGGTGCTGAAGCAAAACCTCCGCCATCGCAACCTCGAAGCCGCCAAGACCGCGCAGCGCCTCGCCGCGCTCGTCGAGGCGCAGCCGGTCCCGCCGCCGCTCCGCGACCTGCGCCTCGCGGAAAACGAGGACCGGCTGCTCGGCCGCCTCGCCGTGGAGGTCTGGGACGCCGACGACCCCGTTCCCGACTCGCTCATCGCCGCGCGCGCGCTGGGCGAGCTGAAGGCCCGCGGCAAGGACGCTTGGCCCAAGCTGATCGAGTTGATGAAGTTCGAAAAGCTGAACCTGCGCAACGAATGCGCGCGCGCCCTGGTCAAGCTCACCCAGCAGCAGCTCGGCGACGACCCCGCCGCCTGGGAAGCCTGGCACAAGCGCGCCGTCCTCCAGCAACCGCTCGACATCGCGGAGAATCCCGAGTTCGAGGAGCGGCCCCGGCCCGACGTTTCGACCGAGGCCGGCGGCGAACTGCTCATCGGCCGCCGCGAAGGCGCCGCGGCCCCGGCCGCGAAGACGCCTGCGCCGCCGCTGGAAGAGGAAGAAGAAGATCAAGCGGAACCCTGAGGCGGGCATCAAACGTATTGCGTATGTTCTAGGCATGGGCGTCCCGCCCGCCGTGCCACGGGTCGGCGCAGCCGCCCCGTGCCCCCGCTCCGTGCCGCCGGCTGCTGGCGCGCGATCGATACGTATTGCGTAAGCAAGGCGATGAATTTGCGCCCCGCGCGGGCGGCTTTATCATCGCCCGCGAAAGCCCCCGGGGATCCCCGCTTGCCCGCGTTCCTCTCCGCGCTCCGGCGCCGCCCCGCCGCCGCCGTGCTGCCCCTGGCCTTCGCCGTCCTCGCCGCCGCGCGCCTGCATACCTGGAACGAGCCGCTCGAGTTCGACCTCACCAGCTACTCGGTGGCCGCGCGCGAATGGCGCCACGGGCGCGCGCTCTACGCCGAACTCTGGGACCACAAGCCGCCCGCGCTCTTCGCCGCCTACGCCGCCGCGCAGGCGCTCTGCGGGATGACCGAGGCCTCGCTCTATCTGCTCTGGCTCGTCCCGGCCTGCCTCACCGCCGCGGGGCTCTACGCCGCCGGCGCCGCGCTGACCCGCTCGCGCCTTGGCGGCGTGCTGGCCGCGGCCTTCTGGGCCGCCGTCGCCGGCGACCTGCAACTCCAGGCCAACCAGCCGAACACCGAGGTCTTCCTCAACGCCTGCCTCGTCTGGGCCTTCGTCTGCTGGCTCCGCGCCTCCGACGGCCGGCCGCGCCCGTGGACCTTCGCCGCGCTCGGGCTGTCGATGGCGCTGGCCTCGCTCTTCAAGCCCGTCGTCTTCGTCCACGCCGCGTTCGGGTCGCTCGCGTACCTGGCCTACCGCGTCGAACCCGGCGCGCCGGCGCGCGCCGCGAAGCACCTGGCCGTCGCCGCCGCCGCGGGGCTCGCGCCGTGGCTGCTCGTCGCGGGCGCCTTTTTGCTCAGCGGCGGGTACGTGGACTTCGTGGCCGCGGTCTTCGACTACAACCGCTTCTTCTCGGGGCTCTGGAGCGCGAACGTGCGCATGGGCCTGAGCCTCTCCAAGCTCGTGCCCGCGGCGATGGCCAACGTGACGCCGCTGCTGGGCCTCGCCGCGCTGGGCCTCGCGCTGGGCCGCTGGAAGAAGCCGCGCCCCCGCGACGCGCAACTGCTGGCCTACGCCGCCGCGACCTTCCTCGCCGTCTGCCTGCCCGGGCGCTTCTATCCGCACTACTACCAGCTCTGGCTCCCGGCGCTCTGCCTCGCCGGCGCGTGGGCGCTGCGGCGGCTCGCCGCGCGGCTCAGGCCCCGGCGCAAGCCGGCCTTGCTGCGCCTCGGCGCGGCCAGCGTCCTGCTGCTGGTGCTGCTCCAGGCCCCGAGCTACCGGCTCGAACCGGAGCAGTGGACGCGCGCCAAGTATCCCCACGAACGCTTTGTGGAAGTCCGCGAGCTGGCCTTCGACATCGAGCGGCTGCTCGAGCCGGGCGAGCGCTTCTACCAGTGGGGCAAGGAGACGGGGCTGTACTTCTACTCGAAGCGCCGCCCGCCGTCGGGGATCCTATTCCATGAGCCCCTGCGCGCCGGGCCGCTGACCGAACCGCTCCGCGCGCGGCTGCTCGCGGACCTGGAAGCCGCGCGCCCGGAGCTGCTGGTGCTGGCCAGCGACGCGCCGTGGCCGCCGCCGCTGGAGGCCTGGGTCGCGGCGCGGTACGAACCGCTCCCGGAGAGCTGGCAGCCGCGCGGGTTCCGGTATCTCGGGCTGAAGGGCGGGAAGCTGCTGGCGCGCGCGCAGGCGGCGCGCATGGATTGAGCGAGAAACGGCTGTGTAGCGTTGCGGAAAGTCCCGGGGCTTCCGCCTCCGCCTACTTCACGTCCCGCGCGTTCGGCATCGTCGTCACCGTGTCCGGAAGATGCTCCACCTCCGCGTCGTCCGGCAGCTTTTCGAGGCGGAAATCGTCGAGCAATAGCGCTTTGCCTTCCCCGGCGAGGAAGTACAGGTTCCCCGGATGGAACGGCGCGGGCGTGAGCAGCGTGAAGCTCACCCGCGTCCAGTCCCGGTCGTTGACCTCGAACGACTCCCGGAAGCGCAGGTACCGCCCGTCGATGGCGTTGTTCTTGCCCAGGATCCGGTTCACGTCCACGCTCGCGCCGAACGCGCCCTCGAGCGCGCGGGCCGCGAACGAGAGCCGGTATTTCGCGGCCGGTTCGAGGCGGTAATTCAGGACCTTCTTGCTTCCGGCCAGGAGCGAGCGCTTCCCGTCGGCCGCCGCCGCCTCGTGGTACGTCCCGCCGAAGCGGTCGAACTCGAACGAGGGATCGTCCATGAACGGGTAGGCGCCGGCGCGGAGCTTCCGGACGGCGCCCTCGGCTTCGACCTCCAGGTCCACGATCTCCGGGCGGCGCAGCGCCGCCGGGTCGGCGTAGGGGAAGCTGACCGTCGCCAGTTCGCCCGGGCCGACGCTGAACGGGAGCTTCGCCGTCTCGAGGGCCGCGTGGGCCGAGGCCGCGCGGACCTCGCCCGAGATCGCGCGCTGCGTCGGGTTGTAGAGGTGGACGTCCATCTGCCTGAAGTCGCGCTGGTCCCAGTGCGAGAGCAGGCTGTGGACGCCCCGGGCCTCGCGGACGAAGAGGATCCCGCAGAGCTGCCGCGCCGGGACGAGGAACTCCACCGTCGGCCGCCCGCCGCGGTAGACGGTCTCGAAGCGGATCTCGCGCGGCGGCCGGCCCAGTTCCAGCAGCACCGCGCGGGTCGGGATCCAGTCGGCGGGCGCCGTGCCGGCGGCGTCCAACTCGGCCAGCGGCGTCAGGTCGATCCGCGCCCTGTAGTCGTGCCACGCGCGCCCTTCCAGCGTGGCGTTGCCTTCCGGCCAGTCGCGCCGGCTGCGGTTCCAGAACTGCGCCAGGAAGCCGCGCGTCCCGTCGGGGCTGAGCACGCGATGCAGCTTCCCGTTCAGCTCGCTCTCGCTGAGCATGATGCGGCCCTTGAACTGCGAGGCCAGCGGGAGGTTCCCGTCGATCTCCAGCCCCAGGTCGTCGAGGAAGCGCGCCTCGTTGATCCAGCGCGTGATCCAGTTGCGCAGGCGCACGACCTCGACCGCCCACGGCTCCTCCTCGCGGTGGTCCAGCCGCGTGCCGTACATCCACGCCGAGTTGAAGCGCTTGAAGCGCTTCGCGCCCCAGCCCGAGCCCGACTGCCCCTCGAACTGCAAGTGGTCGGGATGCGTGAAGCGGAGCATCTCGCTGTCCATGCTGCTGCTGCCCACCTGCTGGGCCATGTAGGGCTGGTAGGCGTCGCACTGCATCTCCATGATCGGGAGGAAGTCCGGGTTGCGCTTGCGGCTCTCCTCGAGGATGCGTTTGGCGAGCTGCGAACGGTGGTAGCCGCCGCGCCCTTCGCCGTGCATCCCGAGGTGGGGGTTGTACTCCGGGATGTAGCCCTGGGTGTGGAACGTGTCGAGGTACGCGGTCGTGCAGTGGAAGTCCCCGGCGTACTTCTCGGCGACCCAGAAGGTCAGCCAGTCGCGCCACGGCTTGCTGTAGGCGGACATGGCCGTGTACGCCCACGGATAGCCGCCGCGGAAGCCGCTGGCGCGGATCTTCTCCATTTCCCCGGGCCACTCGGCCTTCGGCTCCGGGGGCTTGCGCGCGGGCGAGCCGTAGCGCGCGTTCTCGAGCAGCCACTGCCAGGCCTTGCCCTCCTTCTTGCCGGGCGGCGCGGCCCAGTCGGGCATCCGCTCCCACGGCGTGCCGAAGAAGTCCTTGCAGGCGTCGTCGAAGACCCACGTCGAAGGCCCTTGCGGCAGGATGTAGTAGCCGATCTGCCCGCCCTGCTCGCGCCAGGACTTGTTGAGCTTCGCGAAGGCCTCCGGCCCGCCGGCGTCGTCGGGCGGATAGTAGTAGCAGGGGCAGGACTGCGCGGTGTCGGAACCCCAGACCTGCACGTGGCTGAAGCCCATCTCGATCGCCTTGCGCAGCACGCCTTCCGTCATGGACTCGTACTGGAAGCCCGGGCGCTGGAACGAGACGTTCCCGAACATCCAGCCGTCGGTGTCGGCCGTCCACGCCGGCCACGTCGCGTCGGGGAAGACGGTCCGGAACCAGGCCTTGTACCAGAGCGCGCCGGCGTGCCAGTCGCCCGCGTGCGCGCCCAGCGCCGCGTGGAAGGTCGCCTCGCCGCCGCCGGCCTTGATGCGGTCCTGCCGCAGCAGGCTGAAGCCCATCCAGGTCCGCGAGGCGTCGGGCGCGGCCTTGAAGACCGACGAGACCAGCTTCGGGTCGTGCGTCCCGAGGTAGAAGCCGGCCTGCCCGTCGTAGAGGTCGAAGTACCCCCGCCGGGCCGATCGGGTACGGGCTCTCCAGCGCCGCCTTGGTGGTCGGATCGGGGAACTTCTTCCCCGTCCCATACGGCCACAGCAGCGTGTCGTCGCGCCCGTCGGCCCCGATGCGGACTTGCTCCAGGATCGGGAAGTGGACTTGCAGGACGTCCTCCGCGTGCCCGTTCTTCACCGTGACGTCCGACTCCAGGTAGCCGGCGTCGGTGAGCGTGTAGCGGGTGACGACCTCGATCGGCAGCTCGAGACCCCGGTACTGGAAGCGCGCCTCGCGCCCGGAGACGGCGCCTTCGACGAGCTTGAAGCCGCTCGCGGCGTCGAGCCACAAGCCGCTGTCGTTCTTCCCGTCGTCGGGCTTGACGAAGACGCGGAAGGCGGGGCTCTCCAGGCCCGGCGGGACGAGCTTCGCCGAGCCGGCGCCGAGCGTCTCGATGCCCGCCAGCGCGCCGGTCCGCGCCGAGAAGGTGTAGCGGACGTTCTCGCCCGCGAGCTGCGGGTAGGCGGCGGGGTCCACCTCGGCCAGGACCTCCGGCAGCGCGAGGACCGGGATCTCCGCGGGGCCGTCGGTCTCGAGCGTCAGGCGCACGCGGAGCGAGGCCGGCGGCGCCTGCGGCTCGTGGCTCAGCGCGCCGTCGAAGGGCAACGCGGTCCACGTCCCGCCCTCGTCGAAGGACGTCTCGCAGCTCACGCGCCCGTGGGCGTTGAGCCGGTCCAGGTGCACGCGCCGCCAGGCCTTCACGCCCGGCAGGCGCAGCGTCTTGAAGTCCAGCGTCGCCGACTTGGAGAAGGCCGAAGGCGTCGCGGGGGGCCCGAGCCCCTCCGGGACGAACTCCGCGTCGGGATGCAGCACGATCCGGTCCAGGCGCTTGCCGCCGTGCAGGTTCGAGATCGTGACCGTCGTGAAGCCCTTGCGCAGTTCGACCGTGCCGGTCTGCTGCCAGTACCAAGTCCTGAACTCCTTGGACGCGAGGACCACCGGCGCGGGCGCGCCGGTCCCGACCTGCTGGTTGTAGACCCAGTGCCCGCCCGACGGGCGCCAGAGCCGCGTCCAGACCTGGTACGTGCCGGGAAAGCGCACGATGACCGGGAGCACCAGCGTCGTGGCGCGTTCGATATACTTCCCGCCGGCGGCCTCCGGATCCTCGAAGTCGCGGTTCTGGCCGTGGGCGCGGAGCGCGTCCATGATCGCCTCGCTGGACGTGCCGCTCTTGTCCACGTCCTGCCAGAAGACGTCGTCGTAGTTCTCGGCCTCCAGGGCCAAGTACTTCACGTTTCCCGGCTGCGAAGGCACGGCGCCTTTGAGGCTGATGCGCCCGCCGCTGACGTACGCCCCGGAGTTCTGCTCCACGCTCAGCGGGAGCGCGAAGACGCGGGGCTCCTCGGCGCCGAAGAGCGAGGCGCAGGCCAGAAGCAGCAGGGCGATTCGCAGGTACATCGGACATCCTCCGCGGAAACGAGGCGCGTCCGCGCGGCTTGCGTCAACGCGCGGCAGAGGCTCTATTTTTCGATCAGGACATCGGGGACGGGCACGGTGGTGACGCCCACCATGCAGTCGCGCAGCTTCAGGTAGCCCTTGCCGATCAGGAACTCCTGGGGCTCGGTGAACGCGCCCAGGCGGCAGCGGTCGAGCAGGATGTTGGGCTTCACGCCGTCGATCTCGTGCGCGACGATCTTGCCGATCTTGAAGTTGTACCAGTCGCGCAACGTCACGCAGGTGTTCCCGCCGACTTCGATGAAGGGTTTCTCCAGGGAGACCTTGTTCGCGATATGCCCGTGGTTCAACACGATCAGGGCGGGCTTGTTGCCGTCCTGCTGAATCAGTTTGTACTCCTTGGAGTTCGCGTCGAGCTTCAGGTTATTGCAGACGTAGGAAGCGTTGTTCTTGCCGATCGCGACAAAGCCCGGCTCGTCGCGGATGTGGATGCCCACGTTCCCGGCGATGATCTTCCAGGCATCGACCCACAAGTTGCCGCCGCCCCAGAAGTCGAACATCTCGCCGACCCCGCGCGTATGGACGTAATCGAACTTGAAGCCCATGCCCATGGCGTTCATCACGCGAAGCCCATACCCGCAATTGGTCACGGTGAGGTAACCGAAAACCAAGTTGTCGCAGTTGTGCTCCGTCGGCTTCTGCCCGACCTGGATGGCGATCTCGCAATCCTCGATATGCAGGGACGGGAAATGATGCTTGCCGCTCCCGATGCCCTTGCCCGGCTTGGTCACCAGGATGCCGATGCCGGCGCGTCCTTCGGCGCCTATGGGCCGGCCAATGATCGAGAGGTCACGCACCTCCATTTCGCCTCCACGCATCTCCAGCACCGTGCCACCCGGCGGCCCCACCCAGACCAGGGCCGTGACGCCCCCGTCCAGAGAAGAGCCCTCCTTCATCGCCCCCCGCGACCGCTGCCGAGCAACTGCCCGCCAACTTTGAAGGGGGCAACGATGGTCTTGGAGATCAGCAGCGGCCCCGCCGGCAGCAGGATGGGCTTGCGGTGCTGGCCCTGCGTGTCGAGCGCGCGCTGCAAGACCTCCGTGCAGTCCTGACCCACCACGGCGCCGTGCCGGCGCAGGTCGTAGAAAGACGAATCGTCGGAATCCGCCGCGATGACGGGCGCCGGAGGGACATCTGCCGCCTCGGGAACGCCGGGCGTATCCTCCGTATCGTCGTCCTCCGCCCAAGCCGGGCACGCCGCGAACGCGGCCGCCATGAACAGAAAGCAGGTCATGCCAAATCCGCGTATAACGTCCATGCGCTCGATCATGAAACTCGAACCTCCCGAATTTTCGATCCTCGCCGGAGGTAAGCCGCGCCCGAAGGGGCGCGCCGCCGCCACCGCGCCTGGCCGCTACTCGACCAACAATCCCGGCCCCTGTTCTCGAAGCAGAAGCTGCGGCTTGATAAACTCGACCGCCGTGTCCCGCTCCGCACTACGCGCCAGCGCGCGACGCCAGATTTCGAGGTACGGAATTCGAAAGGAATGGAACGCGCGGCCCGGCTGCATGGACCAGGGGGTCGCGTTCACGCCGCAGCACTCGAGCGGACCGGCACCGGGCGCGCGGGCGCGCAGGAGCGTCAGGAAGCGCCAGAGCGTGTAGTCGGTCCAGCCGAAGACGGCGCTCGCGCCAGGCAGCACCGCGCGCAGGCGCTGCGGTTCGTCCTCCAGCGACTGCATCGCGACGATCCGGTGGCGCGCGGGATCGAAAGGCTCGCCGAGCGCCGCGAGCGCCTGCTTCAGCAGCCGCGTAAGCAGCGGGACCTGCCACTCCAGAATGGCGAGCCAGACGATCTCGTGGCGCCCGCGACCGAGGAAGTGCGCCGCGGCCTGGCGGATCAGGTCCGCGTGATCGGTCAGCACCGCCGGGCCTTGCGGCGGCTGGTCCCAGAACCAGCGATTGCAGGCGACGACGCGCAGACCCTGGGCCATGCTCCGGATGCGGCGGATGTCGCCCTGGTCGCCGGAGAGGTCCACCAGCACGGCGCGCGCCCGCAGCGAGGCGATGGCCTGGAGGCCCAGCGCCAGCCGCGCCTCGTCGCGCTCGAAGGCGATCTGAACCTGGATCGCGCCGGCTTCGCCCAGCGCCGTATCCAGGTCCTTGAAGTAAGGTTCGAGTTCGGCGGGGAGGTAACTGGTCAGCAGGCCGAAGGTGGCGGTCTGCGTCTCGGCGACGAAGATCCCGCGCCGCGGCTCGCGCGTGATGAACCCTTCGCTCTCCAGGGCATCGAAGGCCGAGAGCACCACCGTCCGGCTCACCGCGAAGCGCCCGGCCAGTTCGCGGACGTTCGCCAACCGGCTGCCGGGCGCGACGAGGCCCTGGACGATCTCGCGCCGGAGCGCCTCGGTGACTTGCTGGGTCTTGGAGAGTGCGGCCTCGAACATCAGGGGGCTCCCGAATCTGTCCTTGTCTGATACTTAAAAGTGACAGGTGGTGACAGACATAGAGAGTCTTACCCCACAAGTGAGGCGGTGGTCAGCGGAAAACAAAATAATGTTGTAATATATTATAATATAATAGGTTGCACTTATGATTTTACTCCGAGAAGCAGGTATCAGACATTCAAATGGAAGATCCCATGACCTGGTTGAGGACATTTGATGGGAAATCCAAATACCGTATAAAATCCTAAATACTACCCCCCTCCATGAGCATCCGGCGCACCCAATGGGTCTTCATCAGCGGGTCGCGGAGTTCCAGAAAGGCCGCGTAGAGCTTCGCGCGCATCTCGGCGAGCTTCGTCGCGTGGGCGGGGTCTTCGGCGAGGTTCCGGCCTTCGTGGGGGTCGGCGCGAAGGTCGTAGAGTTCGTCCAGATCGGTCGGATTCCAGACCAGCTTCCAGTCCTTGTCCCGGTACATGCGCTGCGAGTACATCCCGAACTGCCCGCCGTGGTACGTTGCCAGCAGCCGCCGGCGGCAGGGCGAGTCGTCGTCCTGCCCTTTCAGGATCGGCAGCAGCGAACGGCCTTGGAATTTCGCCGGGACCGCGCCGGTCGCGAGGTCCGCGAAGGTTGCGGCGAGATCCAGCACGTTGCTGGCGAAGCCGTCATAGCGCCGCCCGGGCGCGATCGTGCCGGGCCAGCGCGCCAGGAGCGGCACGCGGACGATCTCGTCGTAGAGGTTGCAGTGCTTGTCGAAGAGCCCGTGAGCGCCGGTCATGTCGCCGTGGTCGGTGCTGTATACGACCAGGGTCTCTCCGGCGATGCCGTCCTCTTCCAAGGCGTCCAGGAGCGTGCCGACGCGCCGGTCGATCATGCTCACCGAGCCGAAATAGCCGGCGGCCTGGCGGTCCCAGTAGCCGCGCCAGGGCTTGCCGTCGAGTTCCCAGGTGCGGCGCATCTGCCGCTGCTGGCGCGGCTTGCCGGCCAGATCGTCGGCGAAATTCGGCCAGGGTTCGATGGCGGCAGGGTCGTACATCGAGGCGTACGGCTCGGGCGTGTGGTACGGCGGATGCGGCTCCTCGAAGTTGAGCATCGCGAAGAACGGCCGGTCGCGTCCGGCCTGGGCGCGGATGAACTCCCGCGTCAACGCCGTGACGCGCGCGCTCTGGTGTTCCTCCGGCGCGCCCGCGACGGGATGCGGGAGGCACGGCGGGAGGCTGTCGCGCGGTGGGAGGCCCGCGTGGTTCTTCTCGGGCGGCACGTTGAGGAACTCGTCGAAGCCCACGTCCTGCGGCTTGTAGCCCGGCGCGACGTGCCACTTGCCGGCGTGCGCGGAGACGTAGCCGGCCCGCTTCAGCAGCCGCGGGAAGAACTCCAGGCTCAGCGGCGCATGCGCGCGGGACTCGCTGAGGTTGAAGAGCGCGATCCCGCCGTGCTCGACCGGCCACAAGCCCGTCAGGAGCGACTGCCGCGCCGGCGCGCTGACGGGCGTGTTGCAGCCCGCGTGCGTGAAGACCAGGCCCTCGCGCGCCAGCCGGTCCAGATTCGGCGTCTTCACCAGCGGATGCCCGGCATAGCCCGCGCAATCGTGGCGGTGCTGGTCGCTGAAAATGAAGAGGATATTGGGCTTCACGGAGCGAGCCTAAATTCCAAGTGCCCAGGAACCAAGATGCCAAACAAAACGGCAAATCACAAACGGCAAGAACCAAGATGCCGGGCAAAACGGAAAATCTCAATCGGCAAGAACCAAGATGCCAAACAAAACGGCAAATCACAAACGGCAAGAACCAAACAAACGGCAAACGGCAAACAGCAAACGACAAACAGCAACCGCGAACGAATTGGGATTGAACCACATCAAAAACTCTGCGGCCCTCTGTGTACTCTGTGCCTCTGTGGTGAGCTGTTCGCTGTTCGCTGTTCGCTGTTCGCTGTTCGCTGTTCGCTGTTCGCTGTTCGCTGTTCGCCGTTCGCCGCGTGCCGTTCATTCCGCATTCCGCATTTTGAATTCCGCATTCAGATGGACTCTTCCTTCCAGCCCAAGCGCGCCGACTCCGCCAACCCTTCGCGGTAGGTGGGGAAGCGCAGCGCGAGGCCGAAGTCGCGCTTGAGCTTCGCGTTGCCGACGCGCTTGTTGCTCTGCCTGAGCAGGTCCGCGCAGGCGTCGGCGGGGGCCTTGTAGTCGACCGGCGGCGGCGGGGCGCTCATCAGTTCGGCGATGCGGTTGACGTACTCGCCGCCGCGCTTGGGCTCGTCGTCGCTTAGGTTGTACGCCTCCCCCGCCCGGCCGCGCTCCAACGCCAGCGCGAAGGCTTCGAGGAAGTCCTCGATGTAGATGTGGTTCATCACCTTCTCGGGGTCCCAGGTGAGGCGATACGTGCCGGCGGCGATCTTCTCGTTGATGACGCCCTGGGGGCGGTAGATCGAGGCGGGGCGGAAGATCACGACCGGCAGGCCGCGTTCGCGGTGCGCCGCGAAGAGCAGTTCCTCCGCGGCCACGCGGAGCCTGCCCATCGCGCTGGCCGGGTCGCGCGGCGCGTCCTCGTCGAGCCACTCGCCGCCGGTCTGCCCGTAGACGGCGGTGCTGCTCTCGTAGACGTAGCGCGCGAGTTTGGCGCCTTCCAGCGCGGCCAGGACGTTGCGCGTCCCGTCCACGTGGAGCGCCTGGAGCTGTTCGGGCGAACCCTGCATGCTGCCCATAAGGTGGTAGACGGCGGTGATGCCCGCGCCGATCTCGCGCAGCGTCTCGGGCTTCGTCACGTCGCCGAGCCGCGGTTCGATGCCCAGCGCGCGCAGCACGGGTAGGCGTTCTTCCTTGCGCGTGAGGCCCCGCACGGCATGCCCCCGCGCGAGCAACCGCTGCGCCAGCCGCCGCCCGCGATACCCGCAGCCCACGATCAGGACCGAGTGTGGAGTGGACATGGAAAGACCCCGCGTCCGTACGATGACGACAGCCTACGCGCTGCGTCCAGGGTTTTCGATTTACGATTTGGGGTTGGAGATCGATGCGCTTGCCGTGCCACGGAACGTGCGCGCAACGCACGCTCCGAGCTGGGCGATGGCGCATCTGTACCCGACGGCACGGGGCAGCTTCGCTGACCCGTGGCACGGCAACAACGGGAATCGGTGCTTCACCCGGCACGGGGCAGCTTCGCTGACCCGTGGCACGTCAGGCGTCCGTTGGTTTCAACGGCAGCGCCGCCTGCGGGTCAAGCTCCCAGCGGCTCTCGTCCCGGAAGGTCACGTCGAGGTGTTTCGCGTTGAGTCGGAAGATGGCGATGCGCTGAAGGAGCGCGCCGGCTTCGCCGAGTTCCCGCTCGCGCCCGTCCGGCCCCGCGGCGAAGGCCTTGCGCTCGCGCAGGCGGTGCCTGAAAAAGAGGCGCGTGCCGTCGGCGAGCAGCACCGCGGCCTCGGAAAAGTCGGCGTTGGCCTTCCAGGCCACGAAGGCCCCGCGCGCGCGATCGGCGTCGGTCATGCGGACAGTCTGGCGCAAAGCCGCCCCCGAGGCCAGCGCCGGGGCGCGGCACTGGAATCCCGGCGCGAAGCGCGGAGACTGATCCTTTCACCCCAGCGGAGCGGACGATGAAGCGACTCGACGGCAAGACGGCGCTGATCACCGGCGGCGGTTCGGGCATCGGCGCGGCGTGCGCGGCGGCCCTGGCGGCCGAAGGCTGCCGCGTGGCGATCTGCGGGCGCGACGCGCGGAAGCTCGAGACCGCCGCGGCCGCGTTCAAGGGCGAGCCGAAGATCCTCGCGCATCCCTGCGACGTGGCCGACCGCGCCAGCGTGGCCGCGCTGCTGGCGTGGGCGGGGAAGGAACTCGGGCGCATCGACATCCTGATCAACGGCGCCGGGACGAACGTGCCGAACCGCCTGATCGGCGAGGTGAAGCCCGAGGACTGGGACATGATCATGGCGATCAACGTCACCGGCGCGTTCAACATGCTCAAGGGCGTCCTGCCGCGGATGCGCGAGCGCCGCGACGGGCTGGTGATCAACATCGGCTCCACGGCGGGGCTGCGCGCCGGGGCGCTCGGCGGCGTGGCCTACAACGCCAGCAAGTTCGCGCTGAAGGCGCTGAGCATCAGCGTGATGGACGAACTGCGCGAGGAAGGCGTGCGCGTGACGACGATTCATCCGGGCGAGGTCGATACGCCGATCCTGGCCAACCGCCCCAAGCCGGTCACGCCCGAACACCGCGCGAAGATGCTCCACCCGGAAGACGTGGCCGCGGCCGTGCTGATGGTCGCCTGCCTGCCCCCGCGCGCGGAGGTGACCGAGCTGACCATCAAGCCGATCGTGCAGGCCTTCGTCTGACCACACCGCATGCGTCTCGCCCGCAGCCTGACCGTACCGCGGGCGGCTCGGCCGCGGCCTGACCCTGGCCCTTAATTTGGAATACCACGGCGCGCCGGACACATAAGAGCACCATTGGGACCTCTATCGGATTCGCGCCGCGGATTCGGGATCGCGTATGGCAAACCGTGAAGCGAAAGCAACCCACGACGGCGCGGGCGGCTCCGGAACCGGCGGCGCGTCCGCGCACTCCAATCCCAAATCTGGAATCGCAAATCCAAAATCCTTCCGCCCCGGCCTGGGCCTGCTTTTTCTCGCCAGCGTGCTGGGCCTGGCGCTGCTGCTGGGGCTGCTCTTCGCGCTGATCCTGCACGGCTCGCGGCAATCCACGCTGGAACTCTCGGCGCGGATGCGCGAGGAGGTCGGGCGGGGCGTGGCCTCGCGCGTCCGCGACTACCTGGGGCAGGCCTACGAGGCGCTCCAGGGCGTCCGGACGCGCATCGCGAAAGGGCTGCTCGAGCCCCGCGACACGCTCGCCCTGGAGCGCGACTTCTATACGCAGCTCGTGGACAACCCCAACCTCGCCGAACTGACGCTCACCTACGGCAGGCAGACGGGCTTCGACGCCGGCGGCGCGCTGGTACTCGAGCAAGCCGGGCGCGGGCAGGTCTCGGTCTTCCGCGCGCTGGTCGAGGGCGCCGACGCGGAGGCCCCGCCGATTTACACGCGCTGGATCGAAGAGGAACGCGGCGCCTTCTTCACCGCGTTGCGCGGGCGCGGGCCGGACGACGGCTACGCCGCACCGACGCCGCGGCGCGAAGGCAACCTCGCCGGCGCGCCCATCCCCGACCCCACCGGGCATCCGACGTTTCTCGGCGTGACGAGCGCGGATGTCTACGGGCAAGCCTTCTGGAGCGACCTGCACCGCTCGCAGCTCGACGCGAACCTGCCCGAAGACCGCCGCCGGACGGTGCTGACCGTGCAGCAGGTCCTCGAAGACGCCAAGGGCGAGTTCGCCGGCGTGCTGCGCGTGGGCTTCACCACGAAGCAGCTCGACAGGATCGCCGCGGTGCGCCGCGCCGACACCGGGGAGGCCGACCCACACCTGATCTTCCTCGTCAACGGCTACGGCGGGCTGGTTTCGCGCCCGGCGCCGCAGGCGCGCATGCTCGAGACCGAGACCGACCTGCGCGCGGACGAGCGCGACGCGCCGGAAGCCGTGCGGGAGGCGCTGGCGCTGTGGCGCTCGCTGGGCGGGCACGCGCCCGAGCCGCGGAGCTTCAGCGGGACGCTGGAGACCCCTGGCGGGCGCTGCCTCGTCACGTTCCGGCCGCTCGACGAGGCCGGCTACTTCAATGCGGGCGCGGGGGACTGGAGCGTGGGCATCGCGGTGGCGGAGGAGGCGTACCTCGGCGGGCTGGCCGCGATGCAGCGCAGCCTCGCCCTCGCTTCGGCGCTGGTGATGGCCGCGATCCTGCTCGGCGGCTGGTGGACGCTGCGGCTGGTGCGGCGCGACCTGAGCCAGGTCGTGGACGAGACCGCGCGGATGCGGCGCTTCGAGTTCGAGCCCCGCGCGCGGGAGGTCCGGCTGCGCGACGTCGGCGAGGTCGTCGAGGGGCTGGAACTGGCCAAGACCGCGACGCGCGCCATGGGCAAGTACGTCCCCGTCGCGCTGGTGCGGCAGCTCTACGAGAGCGGGCGCGAGCCGGTCCTGGGCGGGGAACTGCGCGACCTGACGATCCTGTTCTCGGACATCAAGGACTTCACGCAGGTCTCGGAACGGCTCGCCCCGGACGTGCTCGCACAGGCGCTGGGGCTGTACCTCCAGACGCTGACCGAGGCCGTCCACGCCGAGGGCGGCGTGATCGACAAGTACATCGGCGACGCGGTGATGGCGCTCTGGAACGCCCCCGACGAGACGCCCGGGCACGCGCGAAGCGCCTGCGCGGCCGCGCTGGCCTGCGCCCGCGCGGCGGAGGCGCTCTATGCCTCGCCCGCGTGGCGCGGCCTGCCGGTCTGGACGACGCGCTTCGGGCTCCACACCGGCGGCGCGATGGTCGGGCATTTCGGCGCGCCGGAGCGGATGAATTACACCGCGCTCGGCGACAACGTGAACCTCGCCTCGCGCCTGGAAGGGCTCAACAAGGCCTACGGCACGCGGATCGTGGTCAGCGAGGACGTGCGCCAGGCCGCCGGGGAGGCCTTCGACTTCAGGCTGCTGGACCTCGTCGCGGTGAAGGGCAAGTCGAAGGCGCTGCGCGTCTACGAGCTGCTGGGCGAGAGCGCCGCAGTCCCCCAGGACCGTTGCGCGGCCGCGCGCGCATACGAGGCGGCCTTCGAGCGCTACCTCGCGCGGGACTTCACCGCCGCGCAGGCCGCTTGCGCGAACCTGGGCGCCGACGCACCCGCGCGGGTGCTGGCCGAGCGCTGCGCGAGGTTCCTCGCGACGCCGCCGGCGGCGGACTGGGATGGGGTGTACGTGGCGACGACGAAGTGAGTTCCGAGTTCCGAGTTCCGAGTTCCGAGTTCCGAGAGACGAGAAATCAGATCGAAAAGCTTGAAAGGCCCGCATGATCCACGCGGAAGAATCGTTCCATCAAACCGGAATAAAGGACAGGGTGAGGTGCATCTATCCGCACCAGGAATCCGGCACTCGAATCCCGGGTCTCGGGTTCGGGTCTCGGGTTTCGGAACTCGGAACCTAACTAAGGGCTTGAAATGCTCAGGCGATGCTTCAAAAGGGCACGGTTCGAATTCAGTATCAGGGCCTATGGCGTTCGCGTGAACGCGAGGCTTTGGCGTTCCGGCGGCCGGATCGAGGCGCCGGTGCGGAGCGTGGCGCGTGAAGGAAAGGAAGCGAAACGTGGAGAAGAACAAGGGCGGCAAGGCGAAGTTCCTGGTGGCGATGGCGATGAGCGGGATGCTGGCGGGCTGCGCCGGCGGCGCGAAGGCGCCGGAGAAGACTCCCGCGAAGACCCCCGCCGCGACGGAGAAGACCGGCGAGAAGGCCTCGTGCTCGGGCAAGGACGGCTGCGGCGGCAAGGACGGCTGCGGCGGCAAGACGGGCGAGAAAACCGCCGAGAAGACCGACGCCGAGAAGACCGAGTAGTCGTTACCTGCGTATCAGGCGTGAAGTTTGATCCGCGCCGGGTTTGGACCGTGCGGCGCACGGTCCAGGCTCGGCGCGGCATTTATTCAACGCGGGGCTTACGCCGCGCCAGCCACTCCAGCGGCACGGCCAGCGCGATCAGGATGCCCAAGGCAACCAGCAGGTTCTTGAACACGCCGGCAATCTGGAAGTCGGCATCCATTGGGGACATGGGGGATGTAATTCCTACCACCGCAGCTTCGGGACCAAATTCCTTTTCTTGCCTTATTGCAAAAGGCCAGCCTTGCCGCCCGCGGAAAGCTTTTGCTTTCCGTGGTGTCCGTGGTGGTACTGGTTCGATAGATTTCGCGGGTAAATAAAATTCGCGAATGTCCTCCACGACCCGCACGTTCGCCCACAGCATCCCCGCCGCGGCGAAGGTCAGGAGCAGCAGCGTGGAGAGGTGAAGCTGAAACCAGGCGCGTTTGCGGGTCTCGCTCACGGCTCGCGTTCCATACCTGATCGCCTCCATTCTCCCCGTCCGCCCGGGCTCCGTCGAGCGGAATCCCGCTACCACGCGCCCCGAACTTCGCAGGCCGCTTTTTCCAATTCATTTTGGACGGGTTTCGGGGACAATTAGTTATCCGCGCAATCCACCGGCCGCGCAGGCTTCCAGGCGCGAGTCGGGACTTCAGGAGGGGCGTTTCGATGGCCGTGGAAACCTGGAACGGGGTTTCCCTGGAACTCTGGGCGAAGACGCTCCTGATTCGCGAGACCGAAGAGCGCTTCCTGCGGCTCTTCTCGGAAGGCAAGCTCTTCGGCACCGTCCACACCTGCATCGGCCAGGAGTACACGGCGGTCGCGGTCGCGGAGGCGCTCCAGCCGGGCGACCTGATCTTCAGCAACCATCGCTGCCACGGGCATTACCTCGCGCGCACCGGCGACGTGGAGGGCCTGACCGCGGAGATCATGGGCCGCGCGACGGGGCTCTGCGGCGGGCGCGGCGGCAGCCAGCACCTCTGCGCGGCGGGCTTCTTCAGCAACGGCGTGCAGGGCGGGATCGTGCCGGTGGCGGCGGGGCTGGCGCTGGCCGAGGAACTCGCCGGGACCTCCAACCTCGCCGCGGTCTTCATCGGCGACGGCACGCTGGGCGAAGGCGTCGTCTACGAGACGCTGAATATCGCGAGCAAGTGGGCGCTGCCGCTGCTGGTCGTGCTCGAGAACAACGGCTACGCGCAGAGCACCAGCCAGCGCGAGACGCTCGCCGGGGAGCTCGACGCGCGCGCGGAGGCCTTCGGGATCCGCGCCGGCCGCTGCGAACTGTGGGACATCCCGCAGCTCCTGGCTCGCGCGGAGGCCGCCGCGGCCTACGTGCGGCGCGAGCGCAAGCCGTTCTTTCTGCGCGTGGACACCTACCGGCTGATGGCGCACTCCAAGGGCGACGACGACCGAGACCCGGCGGAGGTCGCCGCGTACCGCGCGAAGGATCCGCTGGGGCGCTTCGCGGCCGAGCACCCCGAGGATGCCGCGCGCCTGCAGCGCGAAGCCTCCGCGCTCGTGGACCGCGCCGTGGCCAAGGCCGAGGCCGCGCCGTACGCGGAGGCCGGCCCGCACGACGCCGATCCCCCGGCCTGGCGCGCCGTGCGCTGGCAGCCCACGACCTTCCAGGCGCACGACCGCGTGGTCGGGCGCCTCCACGACGCGCTGCGCAACCACCTGCTGCAGAACGAGAAGCTCGTGCTGCTGGGTGAGGACATCGCCGGGCCGTACGGCGGGGCCTTCAAGGTCACGCGGCAGCTCAGCCTGGAGTTCCCCGGCCGCGTGCGCAACACGCCGATCAGCGAGGCGGCGCTGGTGGGGCTCGGCAACGGCCTCGCGCTCAACGGCTGGCTCCCCGTCTGCGAGATCATGTTCGGCGACTTCCTGACGCTGGCCTTCGACCAGTTCCTGAATCACGCCGCGAAGTTCCGCTACATGTACAACGAGCAGGTCAAGGTCCCGCTCGTGATCCGCACGCCCATGGGCGGCAGGCGCGGCTACGGCGCGACGCACAGCCAGTCGCTGGAGAAGCACTGGCTGGGCGTGCCGCACACGCGGGTGCTGGCGCTGCATCACCGCTTCGACCCGTACGAACTCGTCGACCGCCTCCTTTCCAACGCCGACCGCCCCACCCTGCTGATCGAGAACAAGCTGCTCTACGGGCTCAAGACCGACGCGCCGCCGCCGCGGGGTTTCGTCGTGGAGCACAGCGACGAAACGTTCCCCACGACGCGGCTGCGCCCGCTGACCGAGCCGGACCTCGTCATCTTCTGTTACGGGGGCCTGCTGCCGGAGGCCGAGCAGGCCGCGGACCGGCTCTTCGAAGAGCACGACCTGGCCGCCGAGATCGTCTGCCCGGCGTGCCTCTATCCGTTCAACGCCGCGCCGCTGGAGGAATCGCTGCGCCGCACGGGCAAGCTCCTGATCGTCGAGGAAGGGCAGGGGTTCGCGGCGCTCGGGGCGGAGGTCCTGGCGCAACTGGCCGAACGCGGCGCGGCGCCGGCGCGCGTCCGCCGCCTGGCCGCGCCCGCGCACCCCATCCCCTCCAGCGGCCCGCTGGAGAAGGCGCTGCTGCCGGGCGCCGCGCAGCTCGTCGAAACCGCGGCGGGGATGTGCGCCGATGCCTGAACCCGCCATCGTCCGCGTGCCGCACGAGACCGTGAACGACGAGACGGTGACGCTCCAGCGCCGCGCCGTGGCCGAGGGTCGCGCGGTGAAGGCCGGCGAAGTCCTCGCGGTGCTCGAGACGAGCAAGGCCAGCATCGAGGTCGAGGCGCCGCGCGACGGGTACGTCTTCTGGTGCGCGGAGGAAGGCGCGGACATCCCCGTCGGCGGAGCGCTCTGTGGGATCGCGGACACCGAGCGGCGCCCCGAGTTCGCCGCCGAGGCGCTGAAGCCGGCGCACGCTCAGGCCGACTCTGACGCGCCGCGCGCAGGAGGCCCCGCGCGGTTCAGCGCCGAGGCGCGCCGGTTGATCGCCGAGCACGGCCTGGACGAACGGCGCTTCGACGGCCAGGGCCTGGTCCGCGGCGCGGACGTGCTCAAGGCTTGCCGCCCCGCCCAGGCAGATCACGCCCCTGCCGCCGCGTGCGAGCCGCCGCCAGCCTTCGCGAAGCCCGGCGCGCCCGCGCGCCGCGAACGGCTCCCGCGCGCCAAGCGCGCCGAGAACCGCATGCTCCGCGCCGCCGCGGCGCGGACCGTGCCCAGCACCGTCTCGGTCCAGGTCCCCACGCGCGGGCTGCGCGCGTCGATCCACGAGCAGTCCGAGCGCTACGGCAGCTTCACGGCGGTGGCGATCCACGAGTTGGCGCGGCTCTTGCGCGAAGTCCCCGTCCTGAACGCCTACCAGCACGACGACGCGATCCACTTCTACGAATCCGTCAACGTCGCCGTGGCGATGGACGCCGGCAAGGGGCTCAAGGCGCCGGTGATCCGCGACGCCGACCGCAAGAGCCTGCGCGAAATCGCCGCCGAGCTGCAGGCCTTCCTGATGACGTACCTGCGCGGCGAGCTGGCCGCCGCGGACTTGGAGGGCGCGACGTTCACGCTCTCCGACCTGAGCGGCGAGGGCGTGCAGCAGTTCGTGCCGGTGCTGAACGAGGCCCAGGCGGCGACGCTGGGCATCGGCGCGGAGCTGCCGCACGGCGCCGGACGCGCGCTGACGCTGACGCTCACCTTCGACCACCTGCTCACCGAGGGGCGCACGGCGGCGGGCTTCCTGCGCGCGCTGGGCAAGGCGCTGGCGAAGTACGACCGCGACCCCGGCGCGGAGCCCCCGCGCCGCGCGCCCCGGCCTTCGCCCCCGCCGACCCCGGCGATCCCCTCGTCGGGTACGTCGTGCGCGCCTGGTCCGGCGTGCTCAAGGCCGGGGCCGTCGAGCCGGACGCCAATTTCTTCGACCTCGGCGGCGACTCGATCATGGCCGCTCAGTTCATCAACGACCTCCAGGAGCTGGCCGAGGAGACCTTCCACGCGGTGGCGCTCTTCGACGCCCCCACGGCCGGGCAGTTCGCGGCGATGCTGCGCAAGGATTACCCGCGCACGACCGCCGCGCTGCTCAAACGGCTCGGGGCCGGCGACGCCTGGGCCGGAACCCGGGCGCAGGCCGACGAGCCGCCCGTGGACGAGGCCATGCTCGCCGCGCTGCGCGCGCTGATCCCCGCGCTGCCCAAGCAGCCGCCGCGCCCGCCGGCGCGGAAGAACCCGCGCGCGGTCTTCGTGCTCTCCCCGCCGCGCTGCGGTTCGACGCTGCTGCGCGTGATGCTTGCCGGGCACCCGGGGCTCTTCGCGCCGCCGGAATTGGAGCTGCTGAACTTCGATTCGCTGGGCGCGCGGCGGGAGTACTGCGCCGGCCCGCTGGCCGGAAAGCTCGAGGGGCTGCTGCGCGCGCTGATGGACCTGAAGGGCGTCGACGCCGAGGCCGCGCGCGCGCTGATGACCCCTTACGAAGACCGCGACCTGGACACGGGCAGCTTCTTCGGCGAACTGCAGGGCTGGCTCGGCGGCCGGCTCCTCGTCGACAAGACCCCGGCCTACGCGCTGGACCTGCATGCGCTGGAGCGGGCCGAGGCCTGCTTCGAGGCGCCGCGCTACGTCCACCTCAACCGGCACCCGTACGGGATGACGCTCTCCTTCGAGGAGTCCCGCATCGACCAGGTTTTCTTCCGCGTCGCGCACCCCTTTGGCGTGCGGCGGCTGGCGGAACTGATCTGGAACGTCTGCACGGAGAACATCCGCACGTTCCTCGCGAACGTCCCGGCCGCGCGGCAGATGCTGCTGCGCTACGAGGACCTCGTCGCCGACCCGCGCGCGCGGATGCTCGAGCTGTCGGACTTCATGCAGGTGCCGTTCGACGAGCGCATGCTCACGCCGTACGAAGGCAAGGAAGCCAAGATGACCGACGGGCTGCACGCGGTCTCGCGGATGATCGGCGACCCGAAGTTCCACAAGCACAAGTCCATCGACGCGCGGATGGCCGACCGCTGGCGCGAGGCCTACGACAGGGACTTCCTGGGCGAGGTGACGTGGCGGAACGCGCGCGCCCTGGGCTATGCGCGGGAGGCGCCGAGCGGCAAGCCCGCGGCGGAGCCGGCCGGCGCCGAGGCCCAGCCGCCGCTCTCGACGTCGGTGGTGCCGATCAAGCGCAGCGGGACCAAGCGCGCGTTCTTCTGCGTCCACCCCGCGGGCGGCTCGGTCTACAGCTTCGGGACGCTCGTGAAGCACTTCGACCCGGAGCGCCCGATCTACGGGCTCCAGGCGAAGGGCGTGGAGGACCTCGAGGACGCCGAACTGCACTCCAGCATCGAGGAGATGGCCGCCTACTACGCCGAGGTGGTCCGTTCGGTACAGCCCGAGGGCCCGTACCTCATCGGCGGGCGCTGCATGGGCGGGATCATCGCCTTCGAGATGGCGCGCCGGCTGGCGGACCTGGGGTTCGCCGTGCCCTACGTCGCGCTCCTCGACACGCGGAACCTGCTCAGTTCGCGCAAGAAGCACGCCCAGGATCCGATCCCGGTCAAACTGAAGCGCTTCATCCGGCATTTCGACCTGGCCCGCAAGGTCCGCAAATGGAAGAAGCGCCGCGCCGAGCGCGAGGCGCTGAAGGAAGCCTCGCCCACGCAGCGCCGCATCCAGGATCTCAAGAGTATCCACAAAAAGGCCCGGCGCACCTACGAGGCGGAGCCCTACGCCGGCGCGGTGACGCTCTACCACAACAGTTCCGACACGCGCGAGAAGACCTACATCGCGCACTGGCAGGCCGTCGCGCCGAACCTGGAATGCGTGGAGATCCGCGGCAGCCACGTCTCCATGTTCCAGGAGCCGCACATCCGCGACCTGGCCGCCGAGATGGCCCGGGGGATGGACCGCGTGGACGCGCAGGCCCTGGCCGGGCGGCGGTCATGAACGGCGCCGGCCGCGCGCCTCAACGCTCTGCCTTCTGGACGTGTCGAGGGAAATATGAGAAGTGGTGGAGCTGAGGGGATTTGAACCCCTGACCTCTGCATTGCGAACGCAGCGCTCTCCCAACTGAGCTACAGCCCCACACTCCATGCGTCCCCGCGGCTTGCGCGGGGAGGCAAAGTATGACGCGAGGGCCGGCTTCCGTCAAAGGGAAGCGCGCGGCCTGGCGCGGCTACTTTTCGGCTTTAGGTTGGGGGCACATCCAGACCACGCCCGGCAGCGCGCGGTCGTCCTCGCCCGCCAGGCGGGCCGAGAAGCCCCAGCCGCCCTCGCCCTGGTTCACACGCACGACCACGAGGTGTTCTCCGGCCTTCAGCGCCACCTGAACCTTATCCTCGTCGGGGGTGAGGCCGCGTTCGATCTCGTGGCGATGCACTTCCTGCCCGTCGATCCAGACCACGATGCCGTCATCGCTGCCCAGCAGGAGCCGGCCGGCAACCTCCTTCTCGACCTTCACGAGGGCCGCGGCGTAGACATAGGCGTTCACGTTGGGGCTGAGCGCTTTGGCCAGGTCGATCGGGCCGAAGTCCGCGGGCTTAAAGAGCGTCCGCCAAGCCACGTCGCGCTCGCCGTCTTTGTACGTCGCGGCGAAATCGGGGCGGCCGTCCTTCGCGACCGTCTCCCACGCGCCGGCCTTCTCGTCCTGGAACGGCCCGAGGAAGAGCCAGTGCTTGAAATAGCCGCGCTCCTTCTCGAAGGCCAGCAGGGCCTCGCCGAGGCGCTTGCCTTCCTTCGATTCCGGGTCGAATACCGCGGCGAGCTCCTTCAACAGCGGCTCGCCGGCGGCAGCGGGCGCCTTGGCGGCGACGGCGTCGTGGAACTTTCGCAGTTCGCGCGCCACGGCGTCGGCCCGCCGTTCGCGCTTGACCGTCTCGACGAAATGCTTGAGCGCCTCGGCGCGCTCCTCGCCGCTCCATTGTTCCTTCGCCAGCAGCGCCGCGAAGCGCCGGTCGGCCAATTGGCGTTCAAAGACGTCCTTGAACGCGCCGGCGGCCTCGTCCCGCGCGCGGGCGGCCAGCCAGGCCTCGAACTCGGCGTCCTTCTTCAGTTCCTTGGCGAGGGCCTCGAGCTTCTCGACGAAGCGGTTGACGAGCGGGCCGCTGGGCGCGGCGGTCAGGAGTTCGGCCAGACGCTCCTGGAGCGCGGCGCAGTCCTTGGCGGCGAGCGCGAGGTCGGCGAGATGCCCGAGGGCCTGGCGCGCGTAGACGCGCGCGGCGTAGTCGGCCTGGGCTTCCGGTTTCGCGGCCAACCAGTGCTTGCGGGCGAGCTGGATCCCGCCTTCGCCCGGCTGAACGATTCCCGTTCCGGCGTAGGTCCGGACGCACTCGGATAGCAGCAGCCCCAGCGAAGGGCCGTCCGCCAGGGCCGGCGCGGGCGGCTCGGAGAGGAGCGACGAGATGGGCCTGTCGCCGCACCAGCGCGCGAGGCGCAACGCGGCCTGCCAGGCGGCCAGATCGCCCTTCGGCGGCAGGGTCACGGGGCCGCCCGGGGTGAGAAGCCGCTCGCCGGCCCGCACCAGCGGCTGCGCCTCGAGCTTGTACTCCTTGCGTTTGGCTTCCTTGGTCCGGAGGCAGCAGAGCGCGTCGCCGACGATCATCAGCCGCCAGGGGAGCCAGAAGTTCTGCGCCGTGCGGAGCCGGAAGGCGCTGGCGAACGGCGTGCCCTTGGCGATCCGCGGGCCGTAGTAGCTGGGCGGCTGGAAGCTGGTGAGGAACGGCTCGGCGGTGGAGCCGAAATACCAGTAGGCCCCGCCCCACAGCGCGCGCCCGGCCAGGCTGTCCGGACTGACGACGTCCGCCGCGGAACCGGAGTGGGTCACGTGAATCGCCACGGGGCCGCCGACGGGGAAGTCGTCGGAGTTCCCCCGCCCCCGCCGATGGACCAGTTCGTCGAGCCGCCGGAGCTGTTGATGGTCAGCAGGCCGTAGCGATTCCAGGGGCCGGTTCGGGCGCGGAAGGTCTCGATTACCGCGTCCTTGCCGTTCACGTGGTCCACGCGCAGGAGGCCTTTCCAGGCCGCTTCGGAGAAGTCCATGCGGTACTTGCCCCAGATCGTCTTGGGGTTCGTGCCGTAGGTGTTGAAGAGGAGCGCGTCCTGGGGCTGCAGGAAGAGCGAGCACATGGCCTGGTAGGCGCTGCGCGGGGCGTCGCCGAGGAGGCGCGTGGCGACGGCCAGGCGGGTGTGGTCGCCGGGGTCGCGTCCGAGGGTGTCCTCGAGCGCGTGCGTGCCGCCCCAGCGCTCGTAGACCTCGCCCGAATAGCGGTAGGGGTACGCGCCGGCGAGGGTCACGGCGGCCCAGCGGTCCTCGCGCGGGAGCCCGATGGCATTGAGGCCCTGGAGCACGCGCGCGGCCAGGTCCCAGGCCTGCGCCGCGCTGAGGAAGTCGTTGGGCTGCGCGGTGCGCTTCTGGTCGCCGGAACCGATCTCGGGCACGGGAACGATCTCGAAGCCCTGAAAGCGCCCGGCGGCCAGCGCCAGCCCGCCGGCGGTCTCGCCCGAGACGCCGTCGCTCACCACGAGGCCCAGCGGCTCGCTTTCGACGCGGGCGAGGCGTTCGCGCAGGTCCTCGACGCCGACGCGGGCGGGGACTTTCCCGTCGTCGCGCTCCCAGGCGGCGGCCACGGTGCGCCGCAGCAGGTCGGGCTCCAGCGCGTCGCCGGCCCCCCGCCCTTCGGCGGGCGGGACGACGAGCACCTGCCGGGGCTTGAAGGCGGCGGCGAAGCGCGGCGCGTATTCGTCGTCCTGGAAGAGCACGGGGAAGAACTCGCCGTCGCTCCAGGCCGCGAGCGCGTTGGCGTAGGCGTCCATGTCGGGCACGAGGACCAGCACGTCGCGGATCGTGCGCTTGGCCCATTTGGAACGGTTGGGTCCGTTGCGCCCGTCGGCCGCGTCGCGCATGGCCCGCGCGGCGCGGTAGAGCGTCACCGACTCGCCGGCGGAGGAGGCCTTCTCGGCCTCGCGATAATACTCGTCGGCCTCCTTCTCGGCGCCCGCCGCGAAGGCCCAGTCGGCCAGATCGAGGAAGGTATCGGCGACGTTTCGCCCGAGCGGGGCCTCCCTCGTGAGCCGCGCGGCCCAGGCCCGGCAGGCCTCGTCCTGCTCCAGCAGCAGCGCGGCGTAGGCCACGAGGCCCGTCGCGCGCAGCAATTCCTCCAGCGACATCTCGCGCGCGATCAGCTTGTCGAGAAGTTCCTTGAGCGGCGCGTCGTTCTTGGCGTCGCGCTCTCCGCCGCGCAGGAGCGAGCGCAGGGCGGCGAGCTGGACTTTGAGGTCGGCGGGGCGGGCCTGGGCGAGCGCGGCGTTGCGCTTCTGGGCCTCCTGCCCCAGGGCCTGCATCGCGGCGCGCAGGACGGCGGGCAGGGGCGCGGCGGCCTGCTGAACGGCGGCGAAAGCCTCGTCGGTGTCCGGCGCGGCGGCGTACTTGACGGCGGCCTCGTGCGCGGCGGCAAGCGCCTTGCGAGCCGGCTCGGGCCAGCTTCCGGAGAGGCTCACGAACTCGCGCAGCGCCGGCTCCAGCGCCGAAGCGGGCGGCGCGTCGGCGCGCTTGGCCTGCGCGAGCTTTTCCAGGAGCTGCACGAGCCGCGCGGCGCGCGCGGCCTGGTGCGCGGGGGCCTCGGCGGCGAGTTCCTCCAGGCGCGCGGCGAGGGCCGGCTCCTTGCCGGCCAGCGGCGCGAGCAGCGCGGCGGCCTCGTCCGAGCGGCCCATCTGCTCCAGGACCGCCAGGGCATGCGCGCGGCGGGCCGCGTCGGCGGGATCGGCCTTCACGGCGTCGCGCAGCGCGGCATACGGGAGCGGCCACTTGAGGATCCCATCGAGCAGGTCGGCCATCTTGGCCTTGAGCAACGGGACTTCGGAGACGGCGATGGTCTCGCCCTTGGGCGTGAGAAACAGAAACCCGTCCTGCGGCGCGCCGGCAAACGGCGCGAGGTCTTTCTCGCCCGACCAGACCTTCACGGCATGGAAGCGCGCCAGGCGCTCCTTGAAGCCGGTGGGTTCGTCGAGCCAGTGGCCGGCGTCGAGGCTCGCGACGTCCCAGTCGCGGCGCACGAGGACCAGGACGGGCTTGCCGTCGCGGGCGGCGGCCTTGAGCGCGGCCTCGAGCGGCCGCTCCTCGCCGCCCCGGGCGGCGCCGGCCAGCAAGAGGATCAGGAAGGCCGCGGCGGAAACGAACGCGCGGCTCGTCGAAGCAATGGCTCGGCTGGACATGTAAACGCGGGGCTCCTTGCGCATCGCCGGGGGTCCGGGCGGATCGGGACGCGACAGTATCCCCATGCAAGGCGACGCCTGCCAGCGCCTTTCATTCGCTTCGGAGGGTCGAATTCCATCGACGCTCCCGCCCTCGCGGGGTATGAAGGCGGGACCGAACCGTCCCCTGGAGCCACGCATGCGCAAGAACCCGACGCTTCCGCTGGTGTTCGCGAGCCTCCTGCTTGGGCTTTACGCCCCCGGCGCGAGCGCGGCGGACGACGCGCTGGAGCTATTCGCCGGCACCGACGGGCGCACGCAGGTCCAAACCGGCGGCAGGACGCTCGGCGCGCTGGACGTGGCCTGCTTCGACAAGGCCTGGCGCGGCGCGGGCGCGCTGGCCGAGAAAGGCGACGGGCCGGACGAGCAGACGCACCTGATCCGCATGCGCACGCCCTTTGGCGCGGTCTTCAAGGGTTCGATTCGCATGGCCGCCGAAGGCGAAGCCGCCGCGGCGTCGCTGAAGCTGACCCCGGACAAGCCCGCCGAACTGAACAGCCTGCATATCGCCGGGGAATTCCCCGTCGCGAACTGCCTGGGCGGATCGTGGAAGACCGATTCGGCCGAGGGCGCGTTCCCCGAGAACCTCGACCCCGACAAGATCCACCTCTTCGGCAACAAGGCGAAGTTCCTGGAGCTGACGCTCGCCGGCGGCGCGAACGTGCGCTTCGAATTCCCGCAGCCGACGAGCGTGCTGATCCAGGACAACCGCAAATGGTCGCGCGATTTCGTGATCCGCCTGATCCTCGCGGGCGAAGGCGACAACGGGCAGACCTACCAGGCCGGGAAGGAATACGAACTGGCCTTCCGCATCGCGTCCCGGGGCGGCGTGAAGCTGACCCACGACAAGCCCCTCGTCCTCGTCGCGAACGAGGAATGGAAGCCGCTGAAGACCGACCTGCGGATCGAACCCGGCAGCGCGCTGGACTTCTCGGAGCTGGGTTTCCTCGACGCGCCCGCGGGGAAGCACGGCTGGATTCAAACGAACGCCCAGGGGCAATTCGTCTTCGAGAAGCGGCCCGACAAGCCCGTCCGGTTCTACGGCGTGAATTTCTGCTTCAGCGCCAACTACATGACGCACGAACAGAGCGACGAACTGGCCGAGCGTCTCGCGCGTCTGGGCTACAACGCGATCCGCATCCACCACTACGAGGGCGAACTGTGCCAGGGCCAGCCGCTCTCGACGACGTTCAACCCGGAGAAGCTCGACCAGCTCGACTACCTGCTGGCCGCGTGCTTCAAGCGCGGGATCTACGCGACCACCGACCTGTACGTCTCGCGCCCGATCAAGAAGTCCGAGCTGGGGCTGCCGGGCGACGGGAACGAGGGGCGCTTCAAGGAGCTGGCGCACATCCACGGCGGCGCGTTCGCCAACTGGAAGCTCTTCTCGAAGAACCTGCTCGAGCACGTCAACCCGTACACGCGGCGGAGCTGGGCGGAAGAGCCGGGGCTCGCCTGGATCTGCATGCTCAACGAAGACAACCTGGCCAACCACATCAACACGCTGCTCGAGATTCCCGAGTGGGTCCGGGCGTGGAACGCGTGGCTCGCCGCCCGGTACGAGACGCGCGAGAAGCTCAACGCGGCCTGGGAGGGGAAGCTCAAGGACGGCCAGGACCCCGCGCAGGGGAACGTCGAAATGCTCGGCAACATCCACAGCCGCGGCGACCCGCGCCAGAAGCGATCTCGCGGTCCTCCTCGCCGAATCCAGCCGCCGCAGCTTCGAGCGCATGAAGCAGTACGTGCGCGACGAGCTGGGCTGCAAGGCGCTGTTGACCGACTTCAACGGCTGGACCAACCTGGGCGTCGACGCGTGGATGCGCGAGCCCTTCGACTACGTGGACGACCACTTCTACATCGATCACCCGCAGTTCATCGAGCAGGCCTGGCGACTGCCCAGCCGCTGCCCGAACACCAGCCCCATCGCCGGCGGGGCGCACGGCGGTCGCGGCAACGCCTTCGTGCGGCTCTTCGACAAGCCGTTCACGATCACCGAGTACAACTACTCCGGACCGGGGCGCTTCCGCGGCGTCGGCGGGATCCTCACCGGCGCGCTCGGCGCGCTGCAGGACTGGGGCGCGCTCTGGCGCTTCGCGTACTCGCATAACCGCAATCACATCTTCACGCCGTATCGGATGGACTATTTCAACATGTGCGGGGATCCGCTGAGCCAGGCCGCCGAGCGCGCGGCGCTGCTGCTGTACCTCCGCGGCGACATGCAGCCGGCCCCGCACCGGCTCGCGATCGCGCTCACGCCGGAGGACGCGCAGCGGCCCGGCCGCTCCGTGCCGGGGCCGCGCCGCGTTGGGATTGGGCGGCCTGGCTCACGCGCGTGGGCTACGACTGCGTCGCCGACCCGGCGGCGAAGCTGGAATACGACCTCGTCCTGCCCGTGGGCTGGGCGACGAAGCCCGAGGCTTTCGCCGGCGCGAACCTCGCCGCGGGCCAGGGCGCCTACGAAATCGAAGACGACGCGCTGCTCGCCGCGTTGAAGGAGAAGATCCTTCCCAAAGGGAATCGCAGCGATCCGAAGCGCAACGTCCTGGAGAGCGAGACCGGAGAACTCTTCATCGACGGCGCCAACGACGTGATGGTCCTCGATACCCCCCGCACCGCCGGCGGCTACGCTCCGGACGGGAAGGCCGTGGAGGCCCCGCGCGGCGGCGTGCGGGCCGTGATGGCCGGAAGCGACGCGACGGTCTGGGTCAGCGCGTTGGACGACCGGCCGATCACGTCCAGCAAGCGGCTGCTCGTCACGCACCTGACCGACCTGCAGAACACTGAGATTCGCTACGGCGAGCGGGCACGGCAGACGCTCCTGGAATGGGGCAAACTGCCGCACCTGGTCCGCGCGGGCCGGGCCGAGGTCCGCGTCAAGCTCGACGAACCCGGCGCGTACAAGGTCTGGTCGCTCGCGACGAACGGGAAGCGCGTGGCGGAATTGAAGCCCGAGGTCAAGGACGGGGCGCTGGTCTTTACGGCCGACGTGGCCGCCGGCGGCGAGGAGGAAGGCGCGCGGATGCTTTACGAGATCGCGCGGGAGTAGTCCTCTCAATTGGCTTCTGTTCGGCCCTCAAGAATGCCGATAACCGGAAGGTATCGGAACTCGCGAGGGCCCGGCGGTGTTCGACTGGATCGACCCCTATCTGGATCAATACCTGGGCTACCAGGCCCGGCACCCGCAGCTTACGGCCCTGATCTGGGCCGGCGTCTGGCTTCTGGCGCTGCTCCTGGGCCTGCTGCTCGCCAAGCTGTTCTTCACACGCCTCGCCCGCGGGGTCGCGGACATGGCTTGGGCGCGGGAGGGCGTCCGCTACAAGACCTGGGAGATCCTCCCGGCCGACGCGGCCCGGCAGCGCATCGAAGCCGCGTTCCGCTTCCTCTTCGTGCTCCTGCGCCTCTTCCTGCTGGCCGCCTACGCGGTGGTGGTGCTGAACCTCTTTCCGCAGACCGAACGCGCCGGGTGGGCGATGGCCGAGGCGCTCGGGCAGCGGCTCTACGCGCTCCTGCTCGACGTCCTGCTCTACATCCCGAGCTTGGTCTACATCGCGGCGGTGGTCTGGCTGACCGCGCACGCGATCCGGCTGCTCAAGGCGTTCATGCAGCAGATCGAGGAGCAGAAGCTCGCGTTTCGCATGTTCCCGCCGGAATACGCCGCCCCGACGCGGCAGATCGCGACCTTCTTCATCGTCGTCTTCGCGATGGTCGTCGTCGCGCCGTACCTGCCCGGGAGCGGCTCCAACGCCTTCCAGGCGGTGACGCTCTTCATCGGCGTGCTGGTCTCGCTGGGTTCGTCCACGGCCGTCGCGAACCTGATCGCGTCGTTCGTGCTCCAGTACATGCGCGCCTTCCGCGTCGGCGACACGGTGGAGGTCGGCGCGCATGTCGGCAGGATCCTGCAGGTGGACCTTTTCTCCACGCGCATCCTGACCCTGGCCAACGAGGAAGTCGCGATCCCCAACAGCCTGGTCCTGACCAGCGCGATGAAGAACTACTCCCGGTCCGAGCACGTCGCCGTGCGGGGCGCGGTAAGCATCGGCTACGACGTGCCAGGAACGAAGGTTCACGCGGCGCTGCTGGAGGCCGCCAAGCGCGACGCGGAGATTCTCGCCGACCCCGCGCCCTTCGTCGTCCAGAAGTCGCTCGACGATTACTACGTCAGCTACGAACTCTTCGCCTACACGAAGGAGGTTGCGCGCCTGCCGCGGGTCCGCAGCAAGCTCCACGAGACGATCCGGGAGACATTCGACGAGGCCGGGATCGAGATTCTGTCGCCGGCGTTCACGGAGCTGCGCGGAAAGGTGGCGGTGGGGGCGTGACGATTGGGGATTTACGAGTTGGGATGTTGGATTGAATGCGGCACGGCCGCGAGCGCGTCGAGGCGCGGCGTATCGCCCACCCGCCCGCCGTAGCAGCCGAGCGACCAGCAGCTCTGCTGGTCGGTGTGGACGATCAGGAGGTTGGGCCGGCTTGGCATCGACAGCAACTCCTTCGGTGACGACAGGAATACAACGAACGTAGCGCTGCCGCAGCCTCAATCAAAATACCGGAACCACCCCTCCCCCTTCGCCAATTTCTGCAACATCACCGCAAGTTCCATCGCGTGGTAGTCGCCCCACAGGCTCGACTCGCCGTACGGCGCGCGGCCGCGTTCAGGACGGTAGTCCCAGCCGCGGGGCTGGTGGTAGATGCTGTGCAGGAGCAGGCCCTGGTGCTTGGGGTCCTCGCTGAGGTACGGCGGGCAGAGCAGCGTGTGCGCCATCGTCAGGCCGGCCTGGGTGTAGCGCGCCGCGAGCTTGCGGTTCTTCCGCGCGCGGAAGTACGCGCCCAGGCGTAAATAACCCTGCGCGGCGATGGCGGCCGCCGAGCTGTCCACGGGCTCGTAGGGGTTGCGCGGCTGCGAGGGCTGGTCGTAGAGCTTGGGCAGATGGACGAGCCCCGGCGCGCCGGTGTCCCACATGGGGATCCCGTCGGCGCAGGTATGCGCGATCAGGAAATCGGCCGTCGCGCGCGCGGCGCGTTCGACGCGCTTGATGAGGCCGCCTCGTTCGACCAGGCCCTTGAACTCGCGCTCGGGCAGCGTGGGCAGGAACTCGAGCTGCTCCGCGCAACCGGTCAGAATCCACGCCAGCCCGCGCGTCCAGGTGCTGAAGGGGCTGTAGCCCTGCTGCGTGCTGGGGCAGCGGTACTGCCCGTCGGCCGGGTTGAAGATCGACTCGTGGACCACCCGCCCGCGCACGTCCCAACTGTCGCGCCCGCGGCCGTAGTAGACGTTGTACTTCAGCGTGTTCTCGAGGTGCTCGACGAAGCGGCGCAGCAGCGAGATCTTCGCGTCGTTCTCGCCCATCAGCGCGTGCCCGAAGACGTGCGCGAGCGCCAAGACGCGCAGGCTGCGGATCGTGTCGCTGAAGAGCGACTGCGGGCCGTTGAAGCTGTGGATGAAGCCGGTCCCGTCGGCGGTGCGCGTCCAGCGCGCGGCCTGCACCGCGCCGCTGACCTTCAGCGCCAGTTCGAGGCACGCGCGCAACCCGGCGTCCTCCTTGATCCGCCCCGCGTTCATCAGCCGGCGCAGGTTCCCGTACGTCGAGACGTTGTTGAAGCCGTGGTCGTGGACGCCGACGTGGCTGACGTGGACGGCCATCCGTTCGAGCGTGTTCTTAAGACCCAGCTTCAGGAAGGCCTGGTCGCCGGTGGCCTCGAACTGGAGGATCTGGCAGCCGTATTGGAAGCCCTGGGTCCATTCGGTCCAGCCGCGCGTGGCGTAGCGGCCCTTTACCGTGAAGACCGGCGTGCCCTTGGCGGGGTCCCAGGTCTTCTCGAGGTTCTTGATCTTCCGCCCGCTCAGGGCGAAGAAGCGCTTCAGGAGCGGCTGAAAGGACTTCGGCTTCAGTTCGTAGTCGATGCGCATGGCGCCTCCCTCGGTCCGGGCGGTCGTTCGTTCAATGAGCGCAGGGAACGAAACCGGGTATACTCAAGGTTCGGCGTTCGGCAACTCGCCCGGGCCGAATGGGGCGTAAAGAAGCCGCGAAGGGCCATGCCACCCATGAACCCACCCGACCGGCTCGACCCGACGCTCAAGGAGGCCGCGCACCCGCGGACGTTCCGGACCCACACGTACGTATATCCGGTCCTCTCGCGGCGCAGCGGCGGCGTCTCGGTCGGAATCAACCTGAACCCCGACAAGGCCTGCAATTTCGACTGCATCTACTGCCAGGTGGACCGGAGCAAGACTCCGCAGGAGCGCTTCGTCGGCATGGAGAAGCTGGTCGCGGAGCTCCGCGAGGTTCTGGGCGGGCTGAAGCCCGGCGGGAAACTCTGGAGCGAGCCCGAATTCGCCGCGCTGCCGGCCGGGAAGAAGCGCGTCACCGACATCGCCTTCAGCGGCGACGGCGAGCCGACGACCTTCAAGAATTTCCGCGAAGTGGCCGCGCGCTGCGTCGAGGTCAAGGAAGGCCTGGGCTTCGACGACGCCAAGGTGGTCCTGATCACCAACGCGACCGGCCTGGACCGGCCCGACGTGAAAGAGGCCCTGCGCTTCCTCGACGCCCACCGCGGCGAGGTCTGGGCGAAACTCGATGCCGGCACGCCCGAATACTTCCGTCTGATCGACCACACGGAATTCCCGTTCCAACGCATCCTGGAGAACATCGTTTCATGTGCCAGGGAGCGGGAGATCGTGATCCAGTCCTGTTTCATGCGGGTGCGCGGGAGCGGGCCGGACGACCGGGAAATCAAAGCATTCTGTCAGCGACTTCTGAAGTTGAAGGCTGAAGGCGCCCGGATTCGCCTCGTCCAAGTCTATACCGTGGCCCGGCCTCCTGCTTACGGCGTGGTCTCCAGCCTGTCCCAAGTTGAAGTGGACAGTGTGGTGGCGTCGGTGAAGCGAATCGCTGGACTGCGGGCGGAGGCCTACTACGGTGAAGTCGAGGAGGGTGCTGGACTTATAGGGAAAGACCTCCCTGATAAAATGTGAAACTGAAAGTTTGAAGTAATCTCACAAGTGCACTAAGATCACCCTTTCTTGATTCGCCAGTCAACAGAATCCAGGGGAATGCCACTTCGCGGGGGCATAGCGTAGGGAGAACGTTTCGATGTCGAGCTTGGCAAAGAAGTTAGCATTGGGCCTGTTGCTCCTGGCGGGACTGAGCTGGCTTGCCGTCACCAGCTTCTCGCCACCCAAACAAAACCAACCGGTTGGTCCGTTAGGTGGCCACCAAGAGCAGGCCCTCGAGCAGGAACACGCTCCATCCTCCAACGAGCCGCAACCGGTTCGCTTCGCTGAAGCCCCGCCGGAAGGCCGCTTTGCGGAGGTCGAAGCCGGCCGATACAGCGCGCGGATGGGCGCGATCCAGGTGGACGTCCACCCCGCCGGGAGCGTCTCGCTCAAGAACCTCCCCGCCGGGGCCCGCGAGCCCGACCATCTGACGTGGACGCTCACCGAGGTCCGGCGCGGCGCCGAGACCCTGTACGAAGAGACCAACAGCGCGCACGGCATGGCGCGGGTCAACGAGAAGTCCGACGGCAAGGGGCTGAGCTTCCCGCGCGGGGCGCATATGCAGGAGCGCTGCGAACTCTTAAAGGACGGCGTCGAACTGCTCTGGGATCTGGCCAAGGCCCCCGCCGGCAAAGGCGACCTGGTCTTTACCGCGAAGGTCGATTCGAACCTGCTCCCGCTGCCCGAGCCGTCTCCCATGGGCGTGCCGTTCATGAATCGGCGCGGCGATACGGGCATGCGCATCACCAACGTGCTCGCGAAGGACCTGGAAGGCCGCGAGATCGCGGTGCATACGCTTCTTGAGGCCGACGGGGCGACGGTTCGCTTTGCGCTGCCGCACGCCTGGCTGGAGGAGGCCGCTTACCCCATCGTCATCGATCCTGGCCTGGTGGTCGGCACGCAGACGACGATAACCGACAACGACGGGAGCCCGTCCGACCCCACCAGCCCCTGCGTGGCCGGGAGCGACACCCAGTTCTGCGTCATGTTCAACGACCTCCGGTTCCGCAACGCTCCGATCATGAAGGCGGTGCTCTACCCGACGGCCGGCCCGCTGGCCGAGATCGAATTGACCGTGCCGGAAGCGGGGGAGTTCCCGCTGGGCGTGGTGCCGCAGCGCTCGCAGGTCGCGACGGACGGGACGAAGTTCCTGGCGATCTGGATCGACGCGGCCTTCAATCAGATCCTCGGCTCGATCGTCAATGCCGACGGGAGCCTGGAGGTCTTCGGGACCCCGCCGAACGACACGGAGCTGATCCTGATCGCCAACACCTCGGGGAAGGTCGCCAACGAACTGCCCCTCGTCGCCTACCACGGCGGGGACAACTACATCGTGGTCTGGCACGACCGGATTGGGAACGGGATCCAGATGCAGTATTGTTTCGTGAACCGCACGAACGGGCAGGCGACGCAGGCGAAGCTGGTTCCCGGCCCGTCGGTCAAGGTCAAGAGCCAGTACGGGTTCTTCGTGACCCCCGGCCCGAACAACATTTCGCTGCTCTCCATGCGCGAAATCAACGAGAAGCCGCTCCAGACCCGCGTGATGCGGATCAGCAGCGCCAACGGCGGGGAGATCCTCGACCCGCAGGGCATCAGCCTCTTCAACGACCTGCGCGGCGAGGACGGCTTCGGCGCGCCGATCGGCGTGGCCTACAACACGACTTTCGGCGGCTGGGACCTCATCTCGACGCACGACCAGACCGGAGACAGCTACTTTTACAGGCACCGCTTGGCCGACGACGGGACGGCGACGATCTCCGACGGCACGCCCTTCGCCCAGATGGGCTTCGCTCCTTCCGGCGTGCCCCTGGAAGACTCCTTCCCGACGGCCTTTTACGGCAGCACGGTCTCGGTCCCGGGCGGCGGAACGGGTTTCGAGTGGCTCATGGTCCACAACTACCGGCTGTCCAACGGTGCGTACCACTTCCTGGCCAAGCGCTTCGACCAGAACGGCGCTGAACTGGACCAGAAGCCCGTGCAGATCGACGATGCCGCCGTGACGCTCCGCCGCAACCCGGTGGCCGCGGCCAGCCGGAACTTTAACGGGGCCGACGACAGCCGCTTTCTCGTTTGCTGGCTCAATGGCGGGACCGCCAACCCCAACCTCGGCACCACCCTTCAGGGGCGGCTGCTGGATTCGGGCGATACGGTCAACACCAACGAAGACCTGGTGGCCCGGCTGGACTTCGCCTCCGCCACCGACCCCGTCGCGATCAAGCAGAACGCTCCGACGCCGCTCGACTTCGACTGGTCGGCCTCCGACGGCCTCTCCTTCCCAGAACTGAAGCAGAACCTCAACTTCGGCGACGGTTCGAGCCTGAACGTCCTGGCCGGCACCGAGACGGCCTCGAAGACCTACGTGAAGGCCGGCGTCTTCTTCCCGCGCCTGCGCCTCTCCGACGTCTCGCTGTACCAGTCCAATTCGGTGCGCAAGGTCACCGTAGGCCTGGGCCTGGGCCTGCCCGGCGCCGACGCGACGGTCCCCGGCGCGGCCCCGATCGCCAACGGCATGAACGTCAACACGGCGCTCACGATCTCCAAGCTCACGTACTTCCTCGACTTCCTTAACGTCGGCGCGCCCACCGACACGCTCCTGGTCGAAGGCACGCTCGATCCGAGCCTGATCCCCGACACCCTGATCGGGAAGACGGTCATGGTCAGCGTCGGCGGCGTGGAACTCTTCCCCGGCGCCACGGGCTTCGACGACGACGCCATCGACGGGACCTTCGACGCCGCTTTCACGCTCGACAACAACGGCGGGTTCGAGTCCAGCAACGGGCTGGCGCAGGACCGCGTCCGCTTCAACCTCAACGCGAAGACCGGCAAGTTCAAATTCGAGATCATCGACGGGTTCCTCAAGGGCGGCGGCAACCATCACCTCGTCAACGACGAACTCAACCACCAGAACCCCTCAGTAGACCGGAAAATCCAGTTCGCCATCGATGTCGGTGCGGCCGATTTCGGCACGACGACGGTGGTGAGCCTGTATACGGGCAAGGCGGGCATTTCGGGGATCGGGACGTACTTTTACAACGGCACCGGCAAGGAGGATACCGGCAGCCTGACCTTCAAGAAGGTCTCCGTCATCGAGACCGCCAAATTGAACAAGCTGACGATGCTGGTCGAATCCACGCACACGGTCACGGTGCTCGGCAAGCTGATCCCGCCCGGCGGCATTACCAAGACGACCGACCCTCACTCGCTCCCGACCGACTACCTGACCCCGGGCCGGAACTTCCGTTTCTACGTAGGCGAGTTCGATTCGGGCGACCTCCCGCTGGATGTGGCCGCGGCGACCAAGCGGCTGGTCTACAACGCCGGCAACATCATCTACAAGGGCGTGAAGGGCGATCCGGTGATGCTGTTCAAGCTCAACCGCAATACGGGCGACTTCACCCTGAAGCTCCTCAAGGTGCCCGCCGAGGTGGCCAACGAAGTCGGCCTGCCGCTGGCCAAGCTCGGCAAGGGCGCGGAAGAGTTGGGCGTCATCGCCGATCTCTTCGTCGGCTTCGACCTCGACCTGCGCGACGAGGCGACCATGGACGACAACTTCAACTTCGTGATCGGAGGCTTCAAGCGCATCACGCGCAAGTCGGCCATCATCCGCTCCTGGAAATAAGAGTGCGTCCTAAAACGTCTCGCGGCCGTCTTCGGGCGGCGGGCTTCGCGATGCGTCGTTGGCCTCCTTGCCGTAGGCGCTGCCCCGATACGGCTTGTTCGGCCGCCTCGCCTCGCTTGCCCGGCGCTCCGAAGCCGCCTGCGATCCGGTTTTAGGACGCACTCCAATTCTACAACGCTAAAACGAAGCCGCAGAGCACGCAGAGAGCGCAAAGACAGGAAGGGTATGGTAAAGGGTCGCTGCCTTAAGGACACGCTGGGGATTCCTGTCCGTCATGACTTGAACCTGTAAGAAGACTTCTCGGCGTTCTCCGCGTGCTCTGCGGTTCATGTAGCGTTGTAGTGCTAAGCGCCCGGGCGGCGCCCGGCGCTCCACGCCCTATCGCGCTTCAGTGCAGGATCAGGACGCGATAGACCCGTTCGGGCTGCTCGGGGTCGTCCGTTGGGGCAGGCCCTTCGACTACGGCGAGATACCGGCCATCGGGGGAGAAGGCGCCCTCCGCGCCAAGCGGTCCGCGAGTGGCCAGGGTCCAGAGCGGCTTGAACTCCTTCTCTCCTTCCCCTTCCCGTTCCAGATCGAACATCGATAGCCCGAAAGCCGGAGGCGTGGCGCGCCCGAAGTCATCCATCCCCGCGGGGCGCATCCAAGCCGCCGCGAGCCAGCGCCCGGCCGGGTCCAGCCAGAGCCCGCGCGGCAGCCCGGGGAGCGCGCGGGCCCACTTCAGGTCCGGGGCCGGGTCCAGCGTTCCATACGCGCTCAGGAGACCGGTTCGAGGGCCCGGAGCGGGCTGCCCGCCGGCCTCCGCGGGCGCGGGCCGGTCTTCCCAGGCCACGTAAGCCGAGCGCGCGCCGCAGCGAACCGCGACCGCCGCACCCTGCCGCGGCGAGGGGCCTTCCCACGCGCCCAGCCGCTCGCGCCAAAGACCCTTCCACGACCCGCCGTCCCGCCGAAAGCAGCGCAGTTCCCCTTCCCGCGTGCCGATCGTAATGGACGCGCCGTCGGCCGACATCGCGAACCCATGCTCGGGAATGCTGTCCGTCCCCGAGAGCGTCATGAACTCGGCGTTCTCCCACGACCCTCCGCCGTCCTTGCGTTGAAAGAACAGTTCGAAGCCGACCGGCAGTTTCGCGCGCCCCATGGCGGCGACAAACGCGGCGGCGCCGGGGCTTGAATCGAGAGCGTAGATCCACCGCGCGTCCCCAGGACGATCCGGCGGATGATGCCACAAGGGGTTTCCGCGCAGCGCCTGGACACGGAGCAGCTTCCCGCTCGCCGGGCTTTCCAATACGGCCAGCACCTCATCCTTTTCGTGCAAGGGCAGCAGCCGCCTGAGTGACCTCGTCACCGGATCGCCGGGCGGGGCGGCCTCGGCTTGGAGGCTCCATAGGCTGTCCTCCAGGACCGCGGCCCACAGTTTCACACCGCTCGCGGCCTCGTAGCCTTCCAGCCGCGGCGGCATGCCGTCGATGCCCACCACGAGAATCCCGCCGTCACCCGCGAAGGCCAGCCCGGGCGCGCGGCGCGGCTCCAGGCCGAGGTCCAGGGCCCGCGCGCCGCCGATGGAGGGCTCGAGGATCACCTCGCCGCCGGCCGAAGCGATCGCAATCCGCTTCCCATCGGGCGAGAAGGCCAAGGCGGTGGGGGGCACGGCGTCAGGGGCGAATGTCTCGGGCAGGCGCAGATCGACGGTGCGCAGCAGCAGCGGCAGGGGCTCGCGTCCGGCCTCGATCCGCTCGGCGTGGGAGCGGTGCGCGGTTTGGATCGCCACTTCCAGCGGTCGCGGGGCCACGTCGAAGAAGAGTACGGCGCGCGAGCCGTCGGGCCAGACCCAGCTCCCCTCGAGGGCCAATTCCGCGCCTTCGTGGGTCACGCGGATCCCGGCCAGCGCGTCGGCCGCGTCGCCGTCCACGGCAAGCCCCGCGCGGCCCAGCACCACGGTGACCTCCGCGCCGGGCTCCAGGTCTTCGAGCGGATCGCCCGGCGCGCGACTCGCGCGCAACCACCAGAGCGCGCCGGCGGCGAGCAGGACCGGGACGAGGATTAGGACAAGGCGCGGGCGCATGACAGGAGTTTCGGACAATTGCAGCGGAGATTCCAGGACGTACGGAGAGCGGTTTGGGATTGGGATCGAGGATTCGCAGTCCATGCCACGGCTACGTGCCGCGCCCCAATCCAATATCGTCACGGCGTGGGCGGAATGGGCGCGCGGACGGCCAGTTCCCGGGCCACCTGTTTGGCCTGGCCCAGGCGGTGGGCGATGGCCAGCGAGAGCAGGCTGAAGATGGCCATCACGATGAAGGTTGGCGTGTACCCGGCGTACTTGGCCAGCGCCGCGCCGAGAACCGGCCCGCCGAGCATGAGCGGGAAGGAGAGCGTGTTGAGGAACCCGATGAACGTGGGGCGATTTTCGTCGGGGGCCAGTTCGAGGACCAGCGCCTGCATCTCGATCATCATCATTACATTCTGGGCGCCGCGGAGTACGAAGAGCGCGGCCATCACGACGAGGCGGTAGTCACGGGGCAGGCCCAGGACGAGCGGGGCGCCGGCCAGCAGGACCGTCAGGACCAGGCGCACGCCCACGCCGATGGCCAGCCCCTTCCCGGCCGAGATGCGCGGCGCGATCCAGGCCCAGACGCCCGCCGTCAGCGCCTCGCTGACGGCCAGCGTCACCAGGAAAACCGTCTGCGCCTGGGCGGTCAGGGGCGAAGGCTCCGCGCCATGGGCCGGCCCGCCCAGCCCGAACCCGCCCTGGGCGGGATCGGCCAGCGCGAAGACCGTCAGAAGCGGCAGGGCCATCATGCTGAGCAGGCCCAGCACGCGGAAGAGGATCAGGAGCCGAAAGTTCCCGTCGTCGCGCCAGATCGCCAAGCTGCGCCGGAACTGCCCGCCCAGGCTCTGGCGCGGCGCGGGCGCCTGTTCCTCGGGCTCGCGCACCAGGCAGAAGGAAACCATCGAAAGGACCGCGAAGACGCTGCCCGTCAGGAACAGCAGGCTGTGGTTGCGCGGATACGGCGCCCCCTGCCGCTCCAGGACAAACGGGATCCAGGTGAAGGTCAGCCCGATCTGGATCAGCCGCCCCAGGAAGGTGCGCATCCCGAAGAAGCGCTCCCGCGAGCCGGCCGGCACGGTCTTGGCCACCACTTCCTGGAAGGCCAGCATGGACGCGCCGACCAGGAAGCCCTGCACGACCTGGAAGCCGATCACGAGCCAGGCGAGCGCCGGCCCGCGCAGGCCGCCCACGTCGCCGCTCAGGAAGTAGAAGGCCACGGTCATGGCCAGCCAGTTGAGCCCGCGCAGCACGGCGCAGACGCGGTACACATGGATCTTGCGCGGCAGCGACTCGATGTAGCCGCTGACCAGCATCTGCGGGAGCATGAAGAAGGCCTGGTTGAGCACTCCGACGATGCCGGCCAGGACCATCGAGCCCGAAAGATGCAGAATCAGCGGGGCCAGGATGATCTCGGGCGAGATGCAGGAGAAGGCGCCCTGGATCAGCGAGCCGTTGACCACGCCGAGCGTGAAATTTCGGCGCGCCTCGGGATCCCTAGAAACGGACCCGTTGGTCGCTTGTCCAGAGGCGCAAGCGGGGGCGCCGGCCACGTTGGTAGCGGTCATGGAAAGCCTGCGATTTCAGCGCGGGCGGCCGGCGAAGTTCCGGCCGGATGCGTTCAGGGCTGGCTGCCGGGCGTCGTAGGCGCCACCACCAGCTTGTCGGGGTCCTGCCCCTGGGCTTCCAGGGCCTGCCGGACCTTCTTGACGAAGCCTTCTTCCAGGTTGTAGCCGAGCCGGTGGACGTCGTTGATCGCCACCCAGGCCGAGTAGTACTGGTCCAGGCCGTAGTAGGTCAGCGCCAGATCCCGGTAAATGCGCGGGTCGTAGATGTTGTGGCGGGCGGCCTTGAGTTGCGCCTGCTCGAGGAACTCCATGGCCATGTTGTAGTTGCCCTTGCGCAGGTACTCCTTGCCCAGGGTCCAGAAGGGCTCCCAGAGGTTGCCTTCCTTGTCGGTGTGCATGGCCTTGCGGTACCAGTGCTGCGCCTCGATGTGCCGGTTCAGGCGGGCGAAGCAGGACCCGATGTTCATGTACGGCTGGGGCAGCCGGTCGTTGAGGCCCATCGCTTCCTGGAAGTACGTGATCGCGTCGATGGGACGGCCCCACTCCATCAGCGCCAGCCCCAGGTTGTTGCGGTAGTCGGGGATCTTGGGATCGGCGTTGACGGCCTCGCGGAAGAACTTCACCGCCTGCGCCAGTTGCCCCGCCTTCAGGGCCTCCAGGCCCAGCGTGTTGAGATACCGGCCGCGGTTCTCGTCGGCGTCGCTTACGCCCGTCCCCGCCTTTTTCAGAAACTCTTCCCGGTTGTGCAGCCACCAGTTGTTCCAGGCCGGGTAATTCTTGTAGCCGAAGTTCTCGCCCGTGATCTTGTTCAGCGCGCCGTGGGCCTTGATCTGCACGTTGATGTGCTGGTCCTTGAGCGCCTCGATCAGGTACGGCACGGAGTCGGGCGCGGCGAGGTAGCCGAGCATCTCCGCCGAGGTCTCGCGAATCTTGGGGTCGGGGTCCGAGAGGTTCTGGAGGTGCGTCCGGATGGCGCGGGCGTTCTTGGCGTCTTCTTCTTTCTTCTTCTTGCCGTAGCCGTCCTTTTCATCCTCGATGACGCGGACGCCCTTCTCGAGGTCGTCGCGGGTGCCGCGGTCGAAGGAGTAGCCCCGGTCCGGCACGACCTCCTCGGCCTGGGCCGGCGCCCCCAACAAAAGCCCCAAGCAGACGACGCTCAGCCACGCGTGTCGAGCCATGCCCTTCTCCAATCTCTGCATAGACCGCAGGTTAAGTATTCTATAGGGAAACGGGATTCCGAGACAAGGGTGCGTAAAAAAGTTGCACCAGGTGCGCCGCTACTCGTACCGCAGGGCGTCGATGGGGTCCAGGGTGGCGGCCTTCCAGGCCGGGAAGGTCCCGAATATAACGCCGTCCAGCAGCGAAACCCCCACCGCCACGATCATCCCCCAGACCGCCAGCGAGACCTGCCAGCCGGTCCAATGGTGCACCAGGATCGTGAACCCGATCCCCATCACGCAGCCCAGGATGCCGCCGACCAGGCAGATGATCAGGGACTCGAAGAGGAACTGTTTGAGGATGTCGGCCTTGGTGGCGCCCACGGCCCTGCGGATTCCGACCTCGCGGCGCCGCTCGCTGACGTTGGCCAGCATGATGTTCATGATCCCGATGCCGCCGACGACGAGGGAGATGCCGGCCGAACAGAGCATCACGATATTGAAGATCTGCTGCGCCTGCTCGACCTGCTGGAGCAGGTCCTGCGAGACGACGATTTCGTAGTCGCGTTCCTCGAGCGGGCGGCCTTCCATGCCGTGGGCGGTCTCGTAGAAGCGGCGGATCAGAGCCTCGGCCGAGCGCACCTCCGCGGTGTCGCGGCAATGGTAGACGACCTGGGTCACTTCGTCGTCGAGCGGAGCCTGGGTGGTGCGGCGAAGCGCGGCCTCCAAGGGGATGTAAATGCGGCGGTTGAGCCTGCGGACCTGCGCGACGTCGAACTTCTCCTCGGTCACTTCCTTGCTCTTGAGCACGCCGACGATGAAGTACGGCTCGTGATCGATGGCCAGGACCTGCCCGACCGGGGTATCGACGTCGCTGAAGATCTCGTCGCCAATGGCCTGCTCGATGACGCAGACGCGCCGCGCGGCGGTCTCGTCGGCCGGGTTGAGAAAGCGACCGTGGAGCAGGTTGAAATTCATCACGCCCAGGAAGGCGGGCGTGGTCCCGACGACCTCGGCCGCCACGGGCTCCTCGCCCTTGCGGACGGTCGCGAAGACGCGGCGCCAGGGCGCGTGGGCGTCGATCAGGTCGCAGGACTCGGCCAGCACGCGGGCCTCGTTGCGGGTGAGCCCCTCCGAACGCAGCCGGGCGGACTTCTTCAGCTTGCGCTCCTCGGGGGTCTGGCTGCGCCAGTCGATGCCTTTGACGATGACGTTGTTGGCGCCCAGCGCGGCCAACTGTTTGACCATTTCGCCCCGCGCGCCCTGGCTCACCGCGATCACCGCGACCACCGAGGCCACGCCGAAGATGATGCCGAGCATCGAGAGGGCCGCGCGGACCTTGTGGACCGAGAGGCCCTTGAGGCCGATGCGGAGGGAGTTGACCAGATCCATGGTTTCCATCCAACCCTCACGTCAACGCGACCACGCCCGCTTGGCGCGGCGTCTCGATCGTCTCTTCCCGCTCGATCAGCCCGTCCTTCAAGTGGATGATGCGCTGGGAATATTCGGCCTTCTCCCGGTCGTGCGTGACCTGGACGATGGTGCGGCCCTGGCGGTGCAAGGCCTGGAAGACGCCCATGATCTCGTCGCCGGTGCGGCTGTCGAGGTTCCCGGTGGGCTCGTCGGCCAGGATGATCGCCGGCTCGGTGACGAGCGCGCGCGCGATGGCCACGCGCTGGCTCTGCCCGCCCGAGAGTTCCGTCGGCTTGTGGTGCGTGCGGTCGCCCAGCCCGACCCGCTCCAGGACCGCGCGCGCGAGCTGCAGGCGCTCGGCGCGCGGCACGCGCGCGTAAACCAGCGGCAGCGCCACGTTCTCCAGCGTGTCTTCCTGCGAAAGCAGGTTGAACTTCTGAAAGACGAAGCCGATCTTTTCGTTGCGCAGGCGCGAGAGCGCTTCGTCGTCGAGGTCGGAGACGTCCACGCCGTCGAGGAAGTAATGCCCCGAACTGCGCTGATGCAGGCAGCCCAGGACGTGCAGCAGCGTACTCTTGCCCGAGCCGGACTGGCCCATGATCGAGACGAACTCGCCGCGGCGCACGGCGAAGGAGACCCCGTTGAGCGCGGGCACGACGATGCCGCCGGGAAGCGCGTAGGCTTTCCCCAGTTCGCGGGCTTCGAGGACCACCTGCGCGGCGCCGCTCATCGGGGTTCCCCGCCTTCCGATTGCGCCGTGCGCCGCGCGCGTTCGAGGCGCGCGGCCTCGCTCTTCGGCACCAGGACCTCCTCGCCTTCGGCGAGCCCCTCCGTGACGGCCACGCGAAAAGCGTCGCTGCGCCCGAGTTCCACCGCGCGCCGATCGGACCCGCCCAGCGCGCCGCGGACCTGGACGTAGGCCCGCCCCTCCGCGTCGCGCTTCACGGCGCACCACGGCACCGCCAGGACCGGCTCGTCGGGGCCGCAGTCGATGCGCACGTCCGCGGTGAAGCCCAGGCGCATGGCCTGCCGGTCGGACTCGGAAAGATCCTCGAAGTCCAGCCATACCGGGACGACGTTGACGAAGGCTTCGCCGGACTTGGCCAGGGCCAGGCGCGAAAGCTCCACGTTCTTGTCGTTGGCCACCAGCGCGATCTCCGCGACACGCGCGGGATAGGTTCGCGAGGCGTACGCCGGCAGCCGCACGCTCGCGCGCTGACCCTCCTTGAGCTGGAGCACGTCGGCTTCGCAGACGTGGACCTTCACGCGCAGCCCGGCGGTATCCACGATCTTGCAGAGGTCCTGCCCGCGGTTGCGCGTCTCGCCGAGCTGGATCGGCGAGAGGCTGGTGGACGAGCCTTTCCAGACATCGACGAAGGCGACGCGGCCGCCCAGCGGCGCGCGGACTTCGGCCTGGTCGATCTCGCGCCGCTTCTGCTCGAGGTTCAGCTTGAAGTTGTCCAGGTCCACCTGGGCCAGGTCCAGGTCGGCCTGCGCGATGGCAAGGTCCGCGTCGCGGTTGAAGACGCTCATGTCGAGGTTCTTGCGCGCTTCGGCCACGGCCAAGTCGGCCAGGCGCCGGGTGTCGGAGCCCGCGCCGGCGTAGGCAAGCTGGTGCAGGACCTGCTCCTTGGCGTAGTCGGCCTTCACGCGGGCGAGCCCCAGGCGCTTCTGCTTGAGCACCGCTTCGGTGACGTAGCCCTGGCGCTGGAGGTCTTCGTGGCTGTCGTATTCGCGCTGCGACTGTTCGTACTTGATCCGCGAGGACTGCAAGGCAAAGTCGGCCTTCTGCTTCTCTTCGGCGGTGGGCCGGGCGTAGGTCTCGGTCCGGGCGATGGTCGCCAGGTCCAGGGCCGCCTGCAGGTTGGAATTCTCGTACTCGTACTTGAGCCGCACGGCCTCCAGATTCTTCCTGGCCTGCTCGACGGCCTGTTCCTTGTCGAAGAGATCCTTCTCCTGTTCCTCCAGGTCCGTCTTGGCCTTGGTGGCGTCGAAGCGAACGATGACCGCGCCGGGCTCGACATGCGAGCCCTCCTCGATCTTCCAGACGATTTCGCCGGTGAACCCGGTAAGCACGGGGGTCTCGAGGCGCGCGGCGACCTCGCCGATCTCGGCGAGCTGGAAGGGCAGCGGCGCGCGGACCGCGGGCGCCCAGGCGCGCTCGTCCCCCTTGACCCGGCTCAGCACGAACCAGGCGCCGGACAACGCGAGCAGGATCACGGCGGAAAAGAGCGCGGCCTTGCGCCGGCGCTCACGGCGCGCCAAGGCCCGGCCGCGCGCGGCCATGATGACCGAGGAGGCCAGGGGCGAGTCCGCGGGCTCGCGGGATCCCGGCGTCATGGCGCCACCAGCCACACGCGGTCTCCTTCCTTCAGCTCTTCGGAGTTCACGACGGCATAAAGGCGGTCCTCGAGCCTGGGCTCGACCTGCACGCGCTCGGGGCCTCCCGCCGCGGTCTTGCGCACGTAGCAGATGTCCTTTTCGCGGACCAGGGCCGCGCGGGGCACGACCAGGACGTCCTGGTAGCGCTGGAGTTCGAGATCCACTTCCACGCGCAGGCCCGGCCGGAGCACGTCGGCCTCTTCGGCGATCTCCACCTCGATATCGAAGACCTGCCGTTCGGCCTGCCCGGTGAATTCCCGCGTCTCCCAGCGCAGGGCCTCGAACTCGTCGCGCCCCTTCTCGGCCACGCGCACGACCGAGCCGCTGAAGACGCGCTCCTGGAGGCCCGCGACGCGGATCTTCGCCTGCTGCCCCGGCCGCACGTAGGCGATGCGGCCTTCGTCCACGGTGAGCTGCACTTTCATGTGCCGCAGGTCGGCGAGGGTCAGCACGTCGCGGCCGCTGCCGACTTCGCGCCCCGGGCCGTAGCGGATGCCCCACGACGAGCGGATCATGGCGATGCCCGGAATGGGCGAGAGGTGCTTGGTATTCGCCAGGTTATCCCTGCAGTCACTCAGGTTCTGCTCCTCGCGCTTCCAGCGCACCTCGAAGCGCTCCTTCGCCCGGTCCATGTTCTCGGCCAGCATCGTGACGCGCTGGTTGGCGCGCTCCAGGGCCTTTTCCTCGACCTGAACCTTGAGCTTCTGCTCGGCCAGCTTCACCGCGTCGGGGAGATGCAGCTTGGCGAGCTTGATCTCGGCATCCCTGACCTTGAGCCGCTGCTCGGTGGTATCGAGGTCCTTCTGCCGGACCTCGACGAAGGAGACGAAGCCGTCCTCGGCGAGGGAGGCGAGGATGTCGCGCTCTTCGCTGAGCGCCTGGAAGAGGTTCTTGGCGTTGGCGAGCTGGTTCTGGGCTTCGAGTTCGTCGGAGGCGCTGGGGCCGAGCTGCAGTTCCTTGAGCCGCAGGGCCTCGAGGTTCAGCTTCAGTTCGCGCGACTGCGCCTCGCCCTGGGCCTTGCGCAGTTCCTTGGCCAGTTCCTCGCGCTCCTTGACCCATTCGGCCTGGACGCGGCGCATCTTGGCTTCCTGCTGGACAAGCTGCTCCTGGTGCGGCTTGGGATCGACCAGGAAGAGGGCATCGCCTTCGGCCACGCGGGAGCCGTCGGCGACGATCTCCTGGAGCGTGCCGTTGACCTTGGACATCACGATCTGCTGGCTCACCGGGGCGAGGATGCCGGTGCGCGTGAGGTTCTGGACGAAGTCGCGCCGTTCGACCACCGCGACGCGCGGATCTTCCTTGATGGCTTCGGCGAAGAAGGACTTACCCAGGGCCATCAGGACGGCGAGCGCAAGCAGGGCCGCCAGGGCGAGCCAGCCTCTGTAGGATTGCCGTGACGTCACCGGGGACTCGCTGCTCCCGCTCCGAACGACGTTAGACCTGGAACCTCTCCCGCGCGCCGAAACGCGGCTCAGGAGCCCCGGCCGCCTTTCCCGCTGGATCCGCCACCGCGCCGGCGCCCGCTGCCGCCCGGCGGACGCTCCCCGCCTTTGGTTGGAGCGCCGGGCGGAGCGGCGGCGCCGGGCGGGCCGCCGCCGGAGGGCATGGGACCCATGCTGCCGCTGCCCCCGCCGACTTTGCTTGCCTCGTTGCCGCCCACCGTCTGAACCGGGGGCTCCACGACAACCTCTTCCGTGGGCGCGGGCGGAATCAGGACCCGCTCGCCTTCCTTCAAGCCCGACGCGATCACGACCTGCCCGTTGGAAACCGCGCCAAGCTGGACGACGCGCTCCTCGATGCCCGAACCCGAAGCGACTCGGACCGTGGCCTGCCGCCCCGCCTTCCGCACCGCGTGCTCGGGGAGCACGATGACGCCGCGCAGCGTAGCGATGGGGAATTCGACGGTCGCCTTGAACCCTTCGCGCAACCGCTCCGGGTCGCTCTCTTCCAGCTCAACCTCCAGGTCGAAGACCCGCAACCCGGAAAGACCATGGGCTTTGACGTCGGCGTTGGAGAGGTTGGCGTTGCGGTCCCGCGCCCAGCCGTCGATCCAGATCACCTCGCCGTGGTAGACCCGCCCAGGGAGGGTCTTGACGCGGATGAGGGCTTTGGAGCCCGGCTGGCCGTCGCGGCGGGTGGCGAGCCTGCGCACGACCGATTCGGGAATCTGGGCGCGGACCTTCATTTTTTCGTAGCTGGGCAGGTCGAACGGCGGCTGCCAGCGGCTGACACGGTCGCCGACCGCCAGCTTCTTCTTCTCGCCCCAGCCGATCTCGCGGTACACGACGATCCCGTCGTGTGGCGCGAGGCGCGTGCTGTCTTCGAATTCGCGCTTCTGGTCGGCCAGTTTCTGGTTGAGTCGCTTGATGCTGTGCTCCGCGGCGTCGATCTTCGCGTCGATTTTTTCCAGGGAGGTCCGGCGGTCCAGCTCCTTGAGCTTGTAGGCGACCTCGGCCTGCTGGCGATTCAGGCGTGCGCGGTCCCGGTCGGCGGCGATGGCGCCGGCCAGCAACAGGTTGGCCTGCAGGGTGGCGTTGGCCAAGTCGGTCTCCGCCAGCTTCAGCGCGAGTTCCTTGGCCTCCAGGTCGGCGCGATTGGCGTAGCCCTTCGCCACCAGCGGGCGCATCGAGTCGAGTTCGGCATGGGCGGCCGCAAGCCGCGCCTGGGCGCCTTTCAGCAGGTTGTCCGCTTCGTCGCGCTCCAACGGCGTGGGATGCCCCAGCGTCTCTTTTTCCTTCAGTCCCGCCAGTTCCAGGCCGTCGCGGGCGGATTGCAGCTCCGCGTCCAGGCGCTTGGTCTCGAGTTCGCGCGCCTGCCGCTGCTGGGCCAACCCGCGCTCGGCCACGGCCAGATCGTCTTCCGTGCGCTGAATGTTCTCCTTGAGCTCGTCCGTCTCCTGCGTGGCGATCGGTTCGCCTTTCTTGACACGCGTGCCCTCTTCCACCGCCCAAGCCAGCCGGCCGGAGTGCATGAAGCCGATGGTGGTGACCTTTACCGGCAGCAGGCGCCCATCTTCCACGCAGGATTCGGTGAAATCGGTGCACTTCACGACGGCCCATTCGGCGCCGTCCAGGGGGTCGGCCGCGGCCGGACGGTCCCACCCGACCACGCCGATCGCCCAAGCGATCAATACCGTCAGCGACACGCCCAATAAGGCGAGTCCATAAGGCCTGCGGGAGGCTGTCGAATGTTTCTCGGCATGCGCCAAAGCGATGCAGCCCTCAATTCTGTCTCTGTACTATACCCCTGAAGTGACCCGCCGGTCATTATATCCGCAACGTTGTACTACGTGTTCGTATATATTCATAAGATCCCACCGGACGAGGGGATATACGAAAGATTCGAAAGTCCGGGCCCAAACCCCTACCGGTCGTTCAATAAAAACGCCCGCTTCAGAATCTGAAGCGGGCGTGCTTGGCGTCGAGGAGCCGAAACGACCCGTCCGGTCAGTTATCATCGCGGCGCGGACGGCGCGGACGCCTCTGCCGATCGCCGCCGCCTTCCCCACCCCCATTCGAGGGCGCCGCGGCGCCTTCGGGAGCGGTTACGCCGGCTTCGACCAGCAGGGCTTTGCGGGAGAGCTTCAGGCGCCCCAGGTCGTCGATGGCGATCAGTTTCACGTCGATCTTGTCGCCGACCTTGACCACGTCGCCGGGGTTCTTGACGTAGGCCACGTCGAGTTCGGAGACGTGGCACATGCCGTCCACGCCGGGCATGATCTCGACGAAGATCCCGAAGTCCTTGATGTTGACGACCTCGCCGTGATAGACGCGGCCGACCTCGGGCGTCCCGCAGATCGCCTCGATCAGCCCGGCGACCTCGTTGGCCTTGTCGCGCTTGGGCGCCGAGACGACGACGTTGCCCGAATCGTCCACGTTGACCGTGACGCCGTACTTCTCCTCCAGGCCGCGGATGGTCTTGCCGCCGGGACCGATGAGCTTGCCGATCTTCTCGACCTCGATCTTGAGCTGGATGATCTTCGGCGCGTGCTCGGAGATCTGCTCGCGCGGCGCGGCGAGGGTCTGGGCCATCTGATCCAGGATGTGGATGCGCCCGTCGCGGGCCTGCGCCAGCGCGCGCTTCATCACGTCGGCCGGCACGCCGCTGCTCTTGATGTCCATCTGCAGCGCGGTGATGCCGTCGCGGGTCCCGGCGACCTTGAAGTCCATGTCGCCGTAGTGGTCCTCGTCGCCCAGGATGTCGGAGATGACGGCGAACTCCCCGCCCTCCTCCACCAGACCCATGGCGATCCCCGCCACCGGGGCCTTCATCGGGACGCCGGCGTCGTAGAGCGCCAGCGTGCCGCCGCAGACGGTGGCCATGGAGCTGGAGCCGTTGGACTCGAGGATTTCGCTGACCAGGCGCAGGGTGTAGGGGAACTTCTCGTAGTCGGGGAGCATCGGCTCGAGGGCGCGCTTGGCCAGCCGTCCGTGGCCGATCTCTCGACGCCCGGGGCCGCGCGGCATCTTCACCTCGCCCACGCAGAAGCTCGGGAAGTTGTAATGCAGGAGGAATTTCTCGCTGAACTCGCCGGTCAGGCTCTCGACAAGCTGCTCGTCGTCGATGGTCCCCAGCGTGGCCGCGACAAGGGCCTGGGTCTCGCCGCGAGTAAAGAGCGCCGAGCCGTGCGTGCGCGGAAGGCTCTGCACTTCGCACCAGATGGGCCGGATGTCGGTTCGGGAGCGGCCGTCGCAGCGCTTGTTGAGCACGATCATCTTGCGGATGGTGCGCTCCCAGAGCGCGCTGCAGACCTCCTTGATGTGGCCGGCATCGGGCTTGCCCGCGGCGGCTTCGGCCTCGTCCTTGGCGGCATAGGCCTCGACCATTTTCTTGGTCAGCGCCTTGCGCGCGTCGCGGCGGCCGAACTTGCCCACCGTGTATCCGGCGGCCATGAACTCCGCTTCGTGCCTGCCCCACAACTCGTCGATCAGCGGATCGGGCTGAGGCTCCTCGAAGGCCACCTTCTCGACGCCGACCTTGCCGGCGAGTTCTTCGATCGCCTGCACGACCTGCTTGATGATGCCGTGCCCGAATTCGATGGCGCCGTACATCACGTCCTCGCTGACGCCCTTCGCTCCGGACTCGACCATCGTGACCGACTTGGACGTGCCGGCGACGACCAGTTCAAGCTCCGAGGCGTCCAGGTCCGCCTTGGAGGGATTGGCGAGGTACTGGCCGTTCACGTAGGCGACGCGCACGCCGCCGGTCGGCCCGCCAAAGGGCAGGTTGGAGACGGAGAGCGCCGCGCTGGTGGCGATCATGGCCACGACGTCCGGATCGACCTCCGGCTGCGCGGAGAGAACCAGGCATTGGATCAGCACGTCGCGCGCGTAACCGTTGGGCCAGAGCGGGCGGATGTGGCGGTCGATGAGGCGCATGGTCAGCGTCTCTTTGTCGCTGGGCCGGCCCTCGCGCTTCATGAAGCGCCCGCCGAAGATCATGCCCGCGGCGTACCCGCGCTCGCGGTAATCCACCGTCAGCGGGAAGAAGTCCATGCCCGCGCGGAGATCCTGGTCGGCCGCGGCCGCCAGGACCACGGTTTCGCCGAGCGTGACGACCGCCGCGCCGGCTGACTGTTTGGCTACTTTGCCCGTCTCGATACGCAGCGTGCGGCCGCCGATTTCGCGTTCCACCACCACATGATTCATCGTTCGATCTCCCTAGCGGAAGGTTTCCGCGGACGATTCAAAGCGCCTGCGCACGCCTGGGCATGAGCCCGCGCGGCAATGCAGATCGCGTGAAGATTCCGTCCTCTGAATGGCGAGGGCTACTTGCGGAGGCCGAGGCGCTCGATCAGCGACTTGTAACGCCCAAGGTTCCGCTTGCGGAGGTAGGTCAGAAGGCGGGTGCGTTTGGAGACCATGGCTTCCAATCCACGGCGGGAATGGAAATCCTTGGCGTGCTGCTTCAGGTGCTCGGTCATCAGCAGGATGTGCTCGGTCAGGAGCGCAACCTGGACCTCGCAACTCCCCGTGTCGTTGGGAGCCGTCTGGTACTTCTTGACGATGTCCTGTCGAGCTTCAAGAGTGAGCGCCATGCCGTGTACCGTCTCTCCACCACGCGAGCGCCGGAGCGTCCGGCGATCTTCCCAAACCGACTCGATCCTCCCCTGGAGGATCAACGTGCGCCTGCCCTCTCGTGAGGCGCACCCGTAACGTTTCCTCACGCTTACTTGAGGGCAAAAGATACCGTCGCGCCGCACGGGTGCAACTGCTTTTAGGGGCAAATCCGAGAATGGAAATCCGGAGCGGCGCTCCCTCCAACCATTGCCCTCAAACGAAAGCGCCCTCCGTTGAGGAGGGCGCTTCGCGCGGAGGTAACCGCGAACTAGCTTACCACTGAACCTGATGGGTCAGGATCAACTGGTTGTTGTCGACTTCGCGAATGATGGGCGAAGACTCCACCTCGTTCACGAAGCTGTAGTTGAGCTGGCTGCGGACGTTGTGGCCCTTCCAGTAGTAGTTCAGGCCGAGGGTCAGCACGCTGGTCTTGTAGGCGTTCGTCCTTTCCTTCCCGCCGCCATCGTCCTGAATGAGCATGTTCTGGAACTCTTCGTAGCGCATCGCGAATTCCAGATCCTTCATGTACTTGGTGATCCAGCCGCCGCTCTCGAGCTTGTCGGCCCAGATGCTCTGCCCGAGGTGATACCCGACCGCGGCGTACCAGCCGGTGCGGTCGTAAGGCTGCGGGCTGTCCTGGAAGATCGGCTGATAGCGGTCCTTCATCTTGCCGTACTCGCCGCGCAGCCAGAAGCCGCGCATCACCCAACCCGGCCGATACCAGGCCCAGGCCCACTGGCGGTACGCGTGAGTTTCCTGGAAGCTCAGGCCGTCCACCGGCGCACCCGAAAGGAAGCCACCCTTACCGGCTTCGCCATGCACGCCATCCTGACGGGAGAAGCCCAACTCCAGGCTGCCCCAGTTTTCCTGGTGCCAGACCGGGCGGACCATCAAGCGCCAAGCCACGTCCTTGGCATCGTTGTCGTCGCTGCGGTTCTGGTAGGAGCCGAAGCTGTTGTGGAAGGATCCGGGGGAGTCGAAGGCGCCGAGCCAGTACTGGAAGCGGCCTTCCCACCAAGTGCCGTGAACCATGATGCCGAGGTCGCGCTGGTTCGGGAACTGGTTGATCATCGCGCGTTCGGCGAAATCGAGCTGCCCGGTGTTGCGCCAGCCTTCTTCGCTCATCGGAGGCTTGAACTGGCCGATGGTGAAGTCGTGCTGCGGCATGAAGTGCGGGTGGTAGTTGATGTAGGCGTCCTGGAGCAGGCGGTTCGCGACGACCGTGCCGTTCTGCACGCGGCCGCGGGTGGTGTCCGTGGTGCCGCTCAGGATCGGATTGCCGAAGTCGCTGCTGGAACTGCTCTGCCCGAAGATCGGGTTACGCGCACGCACCAGCGTCATGAAGCTGTTCGACTGGCTGCCCTTGACGATGATGCCCTGGTTGGTCGGCGAACCCGGGAACGAGTTGAATTCGTCCTGGCCCGTCGGGTCGACCATGATCACCGCCGTGATGTGAGGGGTGATGTCGAGCGTGAACTTCAACTCGGCGCGGCGAACCCGGTAGCTGTCGTTATCGAAGAACTCGTTGGAGTTCCCGCTGCCCGGAGGAAGGTCGGTGAAGTCCTTCGTGTCGTTCTGGATGTTCGTCCACCAGACCTGGATCAGCCCGCTCATGGTGAGCTTGCCATCCTTCGTGGTCACGGTGGCGTTGGGCCCGTACTTGTTGTCGATGAGCGCGTTGGCCCGACCGATTGGCCCCGCGGTGCTGGGCGTGACGTTCTTCTGCGCCAGCCGCGCGCGAAGTCCCTCGATCTCCTTCTTGACGTCCGAGAAGTCCTTGTCGGAGACTTCCGCGTACGCCGAAGTGAGACTGACCATCGCGACTACAAACAACACAGCAAGCCTCTGCATGCGCTGCCCCTCCAAAGACCGTGGGTCACGGTCTCGATGAACGTGCCTATGTGGCAAGGTCACGAAACTCTACAGACCTTCTCACGAATGTCAATACGCTTTCACGCATAATAACCGCCCAGGGCCAAAATTGTAACTTTAATTTTAAAGGCATGTTATGAGATTTAATTTTACTCTTTATTAAAAAGCAAAGCCTCCGGAAGGCATATTCTTGCACATGTTCGAGCGTGGATCCTACACGGAATCTTAACGCGCTCTCCACCATTCCATCCTAACCCCGGCATGGAGCTGGTTAAATTCCGGCATGCTGTCCAGCGGATAGCAGCGGATGCTTTTGTTTCCTTGCGCTCGAGAGCCCCTGGCGTCAACCGCTTTTTGGCCATGAAAATTGGTTTGCTTTGAGGCAAAATTTACAGATAAAGGGAGAGGAGGCAAGCGAACCGCCCTCCGACAAGTGGAAATTGCGCCTGTTCAGCGGGCGTATCGCGGTTCGCTCAGCGTCCCTTAGCCCTCACGAATCAAGGGGTTAGTGCTGGTGGCCAGCGCCGCGCGAGTCATCGCCAACTGCAAGATCGTCGGTAAGATCGGCGCCGGCGGCATGGGCAGCGTGTATCGTGCTGTCCACACCACCCTGGGCCGCAAGATTGCGCTAAAGGTCCTGCCGAGCGAGTTCACGCGCAGTCCCGAGTACGTCGCGCGCTTCCTCCGCGAGGCGCGCGCGATCGCGAACCTGAGTCATCCCAACGTCGTCGCCGTACACGACGCAGGCGAGTCCGAAGGCCTCTATTACATCGCGATGGAGTTGATCGAAGGCGCGAGCCTGGGCGGTCTGGTTCGAGACCATGGGCCGCTCCCCGAGAGCACCGCGCTCGAGTTCTTCGGCCAAGCCGTCAAGGGCCTCGGCGCGGCGCACAAACACGGGCTGATCCACCGCGACATCAAGCCCGAGAACATCCTGGTCAACCTGGAAGGCACCGTCAAGATCGTGGACTTCGGGCTGGTCCTGGAGTCTTCCAGCCAGTCGCATCTTACGCGGACCGGCACCTTCCTGGGCACGCCGACGTTCATGAGCCCCGAGCAGTGCGACGGGGACGTGGCCGACGTGCGCAGCGACCTGTACTCGATGGGCGCGAGCTTCTTCGCGCTCCTGACGGGGCAGCCGCCCTTCACCGCCCCGACCGCGCTGGGCGTGCTCTACAAGCACAAGTTCGAGGCGACGCCCGATCCGCGCACGCTCGTCAACTCGCTCCATGAAGAGACCTGCAAGATCGTCTTCAAGCTGATGGCGAAGAACCGCGAAGAGCGCTATCAGAGCGCGGAAGCGGCTCAGAAGGACATTCAGGCGGCGCTCAAGATCGTGGGCGATCCGCCGGCCGGCTACGACGTGCTCAAACTCATCGAGGAGTGCGCGCCGAAAGCGCAGGATCTGGCGCCCGACGAGATGACTCCGGGACCCACGCCCTTGACGCATGCGGGGGCGGGCTCGGGGTCCGGCTCCACGCATGTCCCGATGACGGCAACGGAGCAGGCTTATCCGACGCAGTCGCCCTCCCAGGGCGACCATTTGGCGGCGACGATGATCTCCCCCGGGCCCACCGGTTCGGGCAGCCGCACGCAGGCGACCCCCGGTCCGCGAAATACATCCGGCTTTGAACCGACGATGATGCAGTCGCCCGGGCCGCACACGCCCCGCCCAGGCCCGATCGCCTACGACACCACGCCGGCCGGTAGGCAGGGCCCCGGCGGTGCGAGCCTGCGCAAGGTCCTGGTGCTCTCGGCCGTCGCCGCCGTGGTGCTGATCGCGGTGGCCGGCGGGGGCTTCTGGGCCTACCGGAATTCGCAGTTGAACGACTATCTGGCGCAGTCGAGCACGCACCTCAATGAGGGCAAGGTCCCGGACGCGCTGCGCGTCGTCAACAACGGCCTGCGCGAATTCCCCGGCAACGACTCGCTCGTGAAGCGCAAGCAGGAGATCCACGAGAAATGCCTGGAGCTGATCCAGGCGCTCCAGGCCAGTTCGGAGTTCGCCAAGCCCTACCAGAAGCACGCGGCGGCGAATGCCGAGGCGGTGAAGGCCCTGGGCCTCTTCCCCGGCGACGAGAAATTCGCGGCGATCGAAAAGCAGGAACTGGGCCACTACGAGGCCTCCGTGACCGACGCGGTCAACGAACTGCTTTCCCAGGGCGACCCGCGCGCGGCGAAGGCCCTGGCCCAGGAAGCCTACGGGCAGTTCCGCTCGAGCGAGCTGCTTCGAAAACTGGAGAACACGGCCATCGACGCGCTGGTCAGCGCCGGCGGCGACAACTTCATCAAGTGGCAGAGCGCCATGAAAGAAGGCGAGGACCTCTACCAGTCGGGCAAGCTGGAAGAAGCGCTCACGAAGTTCGAACAGGCCAACCTGGTCGGCGCCAGCATCGGGCGGCTGGAAGGGCAGCGCCGGCGCAATGAGGTGGGCTTCGAGCGGCTCAAGAAGTTGATCGACGCGGCCGACAAGGAACGCCGCTTCCAAGACGCGCTGGCGCGGGCGAACGAGGCGTTGCAGTTCAACGAGGGCGAGGCCCAGCTTCTCGTCATCCGCTACCGCAACCTGGCGAACGTCGAGCGGCTGCGCAAGACCGCCCAGGACACGATCAAGAACGACCAGGACTACGACATGGCCGCCGAGACGGTCATGAGCGCGCTGACCTACGCCGGCGACGACGCCGTCCTGCGCAAGGAACTGCAGGACGAGTCGAACCGGATCCGCGCCGACGGGTTCGTCCACCGCGCCCAGCAGTACATCGACCAGGAGGACTGGGCCAAGGCCGTCTCGCTGCTTAACCAGGCCCGTTCGCTGCTCCCCCAGGACCAGGAGTTGGACAAGAAGTTCCAGGAGGCGCGCAAGAAGTTCGTCGGCACCAAGAAGTTCAAGGAACTGCTCCAGGAAGGCAAGGACCGGCTGAGTTCGGGCAATTTCCCCGAGGCAAAGACCTACTTCGAGAGCTGCCTGGAAGAGCAGAAGGACAACGCCGAGGCGCTGACGCTGCTGAACGAGGCCTCCGCGAAGATCGAACTGGGACCCGCGATCAAGGCCGCCAAGAAGAAGCTGTGGGAAGACGCGCAGTCGCGCTTTGAGAGCGTGGATAAGCTGGCCAAGCTGTCGAAGAACGGCGAGTTGATCGCCGATGTGACGAAGCGCGCGGGCGACGTGAGGCAGAAGCTCGAGGAATTGGCCGCGCTGGAGAAACTGGCCGCCGAGCAGGCCAAGGACGAGGCCTACGACGAGGCCATCAAGTCCTACGACAAGCTCACCGAGGAGCACCCCGCGCACAAGGCGACCTACGAGGTCAGCCTCTCGAAGCTGAAGAACCTGCGCGCCTACAAGCTGGGCATCGAGGACGGCGACGGCAAGCTGGACAAGGGGCAGTGGGTGGACGCCCAGAAGGCCTACCAGGACGCGCTGGGCAAGCGTTCGGACGAGATCGCCAAGCGCGACGTCGAATTGCGTCTGCAGCTCGTGACGCTCTCGCAGACGATCTCCGAAGGCCAGGCGCTGCTGAAGGAAGCGGACAAGGGCTTCGAGGCGCTCTCGAAACAGCAGCAGGCCAGCAAGATATTCGAGCGCGCGCAGGAGGCCTACAAGAAGAGCGGCGGGGCGGAGCTGCCGCCGAAGGCCGCGCAGATCAAGGGCCGCCTCGATGAACTGACCAAGAAGGCCAAGGAGATCGGGGAGAAAGAGAAGCACGCCGGCGAGATGAAGGCGCAGAAACGCTGGGCGGAGGCGCTCGCGGATTACGAAGAGCTTAAGAAGCTCAACCCGCTGGGCGAGGCGGCCTACGAGAAGATCCTGGTCTATGTCCGCGAACAGGATCGCCTGCAAAAGGAATTCGAGAAGAATCAGGCCCGGTTCAACGGGCTGATGGGCGAGGCGCAGAAGGAATTGGGCAGCGACGCGACGCTCGACCAGGGGCTCGCGAAGGCCAAGGAGGCCTTAGCCATCTTCGCGACGGACGCGACCAACGGGCCCAATTTCACCCCGCAGGCCAACGCCCTGATCACCCGCTTCAATCAGGCCATTCAGCAGCGGAAAATCCGCCAGGTCAAGGCCAAGCACTGGGGCGGGATTTCCACCGCCGTCAAGGGCGGCAACTACACGCAGGCCAAATCCCAGGCGGATACGGCGGTCCGCGAGGTGGGCGGAGACGCGGGCGAACTGAGCGTCCTCGCGCGCGCGCTGGCCCAGATGGTCGCCGCCGAACAGGCCCTCTCGAACGCTCGGAGCACGTTGGCGAACGCGCAGAAGCTCGTCAGCGGCAGCCCCGTTGGCGAGAAGCCGGAATTCCGAAACGAACTGGACCAGACCCTCGCCCGGCTGGGGGGCAACCTGGAAGACGCCAAGGGCAAACTGTTGGCCGAGCAGTTCGCCGAGGCAGAACGCGCCGCGCAGGCGCTGGCGGGAAGCATCATCTCCACCGCGCGCGGTTCGATCGAGAGGGTTGCCAAGAACTGCAAAAGCGAGGGCGACCGGCTGAAGAGTTCCACCGCGCTGCCCCCTTCGCATACGGAAGTAGGCGAGTCCAGTCTCGATACCGGGAACAGCACGACTCAAAAGGTGAAGGATTTGCATAAGAAAGGCGACAAGTTCGTGGCCGTCGCCGCGCAACTCTCCACCCTCGCCACGCAATTGCGCTGAATCTTCCCACCGGAATCGTTCATGGCGTACCTCTGCGCACCTCATGGCGCGCATAACCTTCTTCATGGTTCCTATGAAATAGCTTGACAGTGCCCATGAGGGTGAATAAGTTTCCGTAAAGCCTTGACATGTATGCAGCTTGACGGGGAGCGACGTATTCTTCGGGCGCCCGGCGCGGGAGTTTGCACAATGAGCGACAAATTAGCCGAATGGCTTTTGCAGGATGGACTGCTCAACCAAGACCAACTCAAGACGGCTCAAGACACCCAACGGCAAGTAGGCGGCAAGCTTGCCGTCATCCTCGCGAAGTTGCGCTACCTGAGCGACGAGCAGCTCGCGCAGGTGTTGAGCAAGCATCTGGGCGTACCGCTGCTGGGGCTGCGCGACCTGATCGTCTCGCCGCAGGTTTCGGCGCTGATCGACGTGGAGGTGCTTGAGAAGCACCAGTTGCTTCCGATACGGCGGACCGAGGACGCGCTGATCCTGGCGGTGGCCGATCCGCTGGACTACGCGGCGGTGGACGAGATCCGATTCCTGACGGGCCTGCGGACGGACTTGGCGGTCGCGACGCGCTCGGACATCCAGAAGGCGATCGACTACTACTGCCACGGTCGAACGTGCCGGGAATTGGTGGAAGCCGAGGCGGCGTTGAAGGCTTCAGGCGGGGTGGCGGCGACGCCGGGCTCGGGTCAGCGCCAGGGCCGGGTGGAAGTGGCTCCGACGGCGCTGTTGAAGGCGCTGGTGGAGCTGCTGGTGGAGAAGAAGGTGATCGACCGGGAGGAGTTGTTTGGGCGCGTGGCCAAGCACAAGTAGCATTGACCGGCGCTCGGGAGCGGCAGTATACTAGAAGCCCTCACAGGTCTTAGGTTTGGGCATACGCTGTTCCGGGTTGCGGCGTTCGGGAGCGCGGCGCGTACATGAAGAGCTTATCCACACCAGAACTGGCCCAGCGCGTGGCTCAGGAACTCAATCAGCCCGAGCCTCAGGCGCGGGCGGTCCTGGATCGCGCGATCGAAGTGATGAAGAAGGAATTGCAGCGCGGCAACAAGATCGAACTTCCCACCTTTCTGACCGTGCAGCTCAAGGCCGGGCAGCCCGTGGCGGCGAAGAGCGCGGCGGATTCGAACATCCATCTCCCGGCGGTCCGCCGCGTGCAGATGGAACTCGACGAGGACCTGCGCAAGAAACTCGAAGGCACGGGCGTCTACCAGATTCTGCTGGTGGTGCCGAAGAAGAATTTCTTCACCGGGGTGATGGCCGCGCGGCTGACCAGCCCGCGCAGCGAGGTCACGGTGGTCCAGGGCGAGGACGAGGCGGTCGCCAGCGTCAAGCAGGCCTCGCCGGACCTCGTGGTGCTGGACGTCGGGCTGGCCGAGCCCTCCAAGGTCTGCGAGGCGGTCAAGAAGAGCAAAGAAAGCAGCATGATCGCGATGGTCCGCATCTATGCGGAAGACGAGGACCGCAAGAACATCAAGGGCCTGGAAGTGCTCTGCGACGAGTCGATCTCGGAGCCCTTCGAGCTGTCCGAACTGGTGCGGCTTTCGGAGGCCGAACTCGCGCGTTTCGCCGAGGAGCGGAATTACTTCGACCACCAGATTCATTTCAAGCTTCAGACGAAGGAAGGCTGCATCGAGCGCTGCAACGAGCTGTTCGGGCAGTTGTTGGAGCAGTCGGGCATGCCCGAGGAAAACCGGGAGGCCCTGGCGATCGCCTTCCGCGAGGCGGTCGACAACGGCGCGCGCCACGGGAACAAGTACAACGAGACGCGAAACGTCGACGTGCAGTATTTCGTGGACCGCGAGAAGGTGACGGTCTCGGTGACCGACGACGGCGAAGGATTCGACACCGAGATCTACCTCAGTCGCGGAGTGGGCGGCAATCCCGTGGAGGCGGCGCGCGAACGTAACCAGGCCGGAGGCGCCGGGGGCCTGGGCATCATGCTGATGCTGCGCTGCGTGGACAAGCTGGAGTACAACTACGCCGGCAACAAGATCACGCTCACGAAGTTCATTCGGCGCCAGTGACCCTCCCCTGCCCGTTCGGGCCGCGGGGGGCCTTGGAACCATGCGATTCGTAGCGTCAAGGACGAGGTGCGGGGTCGATGGCAACCATTGAATTTCGCGTCAAGGTGATCAAGTCGCCCACCGGGACGACGGCAACGCTCGCTGAGATCGACGGCTCCATCGACGCCACGACGATCCAGCAGTTCCAGCAGGTGATGGACAAGCTGATCGAGCGCGGCGTCAAGAACCTGATCCTGGACTGCACCAGCGTCAAGTACATCAACTCGACGGGCCTGGGCACGCTCCTGAAGTACGCCGACACTTTCGAGTCGATCGGCGGGCACATCGCTTTCTGCCGGGTGCCGAGCAAGGTGATGCTGGTGATGGAGATGTTGGGCTTCAACGCCCTCTTCAACATCGTCCCCGACGAGGCCACGGCGCTGCGTTCGTTCTCGGGCGAGGCCGCCCCGCCGGCATCCGTGCCGGTGCACCAGCAGATGCCGCCGCCCGCGCCCGCGGCGCCTCCGCCGCAGCCGGCGTACCCCGCGGCGCCCCCGGCCTATGCCCAACAGCCGGCCTACCCCACGGCCGTGCCTCCCCCGCCGCCGCCAGCCGCGCCGGCCGCCGTGGCCTTCCCGACCCACGCGCACTGCGCGCGCTGCCGCGTGACGCTGGAGATTCCGAGCGTCGGCAAGTACCGCTGCCCGCGCTGCGGGGCGGTGCTGGCCGTGGAGCCCACGGGCAAGGTCCGCTTCTTCGCCTCGAAGAAAGGCACGCCGATCGAAGTCAACCTCCCGACGCGCGCGGAACTGCTCAGCGGCGTCGGCGAACTGGCCGCGCGCTGCGCCGAGAGCTGCGGCTTCAACGGCGACTCCCTGGACCGCATCAGCACCGCGGTGGTCTCGGCCTGCGAGCGCGTCATCGAGCTGGCCTACGACGGCGACGCCAAGCAGAACTACCATCTGCTCATCCAGCCCAACGGCAACACGCTGACGATCAAGATCTCCGACCATGGCAAGCCTTTCGATTTCGGCGCGGGCGGCTCGATCTACGGTGACCAGCGTTTCGAGAGCGTGATCGGCTCCATGGACACCGTCGAGCACCGGCCCAATCCGCGGGGCGGAAACCTGTTGACCCTGATCAAGGTTCTGGAATAGGCACGCGCACCTCGAGGTCCCCCGATGGCCCAGCAACCGTCCCGCCGCTCCACCCGCTTCTCGATGCGCTCGAAGCAACTCGGCCAGTTGCTCCAGGACAACGGGGACGTGGGCGCCGAGCAGATCGCCAAGGCGCTGAAAACCCAGGAACGCGAAGGCGGGCTGATCGGCCAGATCCTGCGGCGCATGGGCGCCTGCGACGAGCACGCCGTCGCCGCCGCGCTGCTGAAGCAGGTCCAGGTCACGGACATCCACTGCGAGGATCTCGAGGTCGGCAGTTCGGTGCTCGGCGCGGTGCCCCTGGAGCAGTGCGAAGCCGACAAGCTCTGCCCCTTCGAGCGGCTCGGCAACCTGCTCTGCGTCGTGATGGGCAACCCGCTCAATCGCCGGGCCATCAACACCATCGAAGAGAAGTCGCGCCTCAAGGTCAAGCCCTTCAAGGCGCCCTGGCCGAAGATCAAGCTGCTGATCGACAAGAGCTACACCGAGGAGAACCTCTCGCGCGTCGACGAATCCGCGCCGCAGCTTGAGGTCGGCGATGCGGACGAGGACGTGCAAGTCGTCGACTCGCTCGACGGAGACGTGGGCATCCAGGCGCCGATGGAGATCGCGCCGCCGGTCGCCGCCGGCGCGGTGGACCTCGACGAGGAAGAAGAAGCCCCGCACGCCGCGGAGCCGGAGTTGCCCCCGAGCCGGAGATCGAAGGCCTCGACAATCTCGACGAGTCCAATGCCGAAGTGATCGAGGTGGACAAGCGCGGCCTGCGCCGCTCCAACCGCCCCACCTTCGCCGACGAGCCGATCAACCTGCCCAAGGGCGAAGCGCGCATCAACGTCAACCTCGACGAACTGGACGTGGACGAGGCCGCCGAGGTCGTCGAGACCGGCGAGATGGAGCACGAGGATTCCGAGAGCCTTGAGGAGATTTCCGCCTCGGCCGGGCGCCCTTCGACGGCTCGCGGCGCTCCCAGGGCCGCGCCCGCCAAGACCGCGCTCAGGAAACCCGCCGTGGAAGGCTTCGCGCCGTTCGAAGAAGTGGACCTCGCCTACTTCTACGCCGACGGCATCGCGCCGCCTGAAGACGCCGAGCCCGATCCCGGCCTGTTGGAACTGGTCGAGAACCTCCCGGTCGCCGAGCTGGTGGCCGAATCGCTGGACGAGTACAAGGCAAGCCTCGAGGCCGAAGCCGAGCCCGAGCCGGCGCCCGCCGCCCAGGACCGCAAACTGCCCGTGGAGGCGCAGCCTGCGCCGGCCGAGCCGGTCCCGGCGGTGACGCTCTCGGACGAAGAGTTCAAGAAGCTCATCAACGGACTGGACGTCGATCCGATCGGCGAGTGGGAGCATACCTACGCCGAGCAGGGCCCGCTCGAAGTCGTCGCCTACGACTCCTGACTCTGCAACGGGTTAGCGGGACGGGACCGCCAAGTCGTTTCCATCCTTTAATTTCGCCGCGATGCTCGTATCATCCTGTCCCAATTTGAGCGCGCGCACCGGTGCGTTCGCTCGTTGGGATACGACCTCATGCCGCGCCGCACCGACCTGAAGAAAATCCTCCTCATCGGCTCCGGCCCCATCATCATCGGCCAGGCCTGCGAGTTCGATTATTCCGGCGCGCAGGCCTGCAAGGCGCTGCGCGAGGAAGGCTATACCGTCGTCCTCGTCAACTCCAACCCGGCCACGATCATGACCGATCCGGAGATGGCCGACCGGACGTACATCGAGCCGGTCACGGCCGAGGTCGTCGAGAAGATCATCGCCGCCGAGCGCCCCGACGCGCTGCTGCCCACGCTGGGCGGGCAGACCGGCCTGAACACCGCGATCCAGCTCGTCGAGCAGGGCGTGCTCGCGAAGTACAACGTCCAGATGATCGGCGCCGACGAGAAGGCGATCCGCAAGGCCGAGGACCGCGAGCAGTTCAAGCACGCCATGGAGAAGATCGGCGCCGACGTCCCGCGCAGCCGCTTCGTCCACAACATGGACGAGGCCCGGACGGCGCTGGAAAAGATCGGGCTGCCCTGCGTGATCCGCCCCGGCTTCACGCTCGGCGGCACCGGCGGTGGCATCGCCTACAACCAGGAAGAGTTCGAAGAGATCGCCGCGCGCGGCCTGATGTACAGCCTCAACAAGGAAATCCTGGTCGAGGAATCCGTCGAGGGCTGGAAGGAGTACGAGCTGGAGGTGATGCGCGACCGTTTCGACAACGTCGTGATCATCTGCAGCATCGAGAATTTCGACCCCATGGGCGTGCACACCGGCGACTCCATCACCGTCGCGCCGGCGCAGACGCTTACCGACAAGGAGTACCAGCGCCTCCGCGACACGGCCATCGCGGTGATCCGCGAGATCGGCGTCGAGACCGGCGGGAGCAACATCCAGTTCGCCGTGCAACCCGAGACGGGCCGGCTGATCGTGATCGAGATGAACCCGCGGGTCAGCCGCAGTTCGGCGCTCGCCAGCAAAGCCACCGGCTTCCCCATCGCCAAGATCGCCGCCAAGCTTGCCGTCGGCTACGGCCTGCACGAGCTGAAGAACGACATCACGCGCGAGACGCCGGCGAGTTTCGAGCCGACCATCGATTACTGCGTGGTGAAGATCCCGCGCTTCGCCTTCGAGAAGTTCCCCGGCGCCGACGCCACGCTCACGACCCAGATGAAGTCCGTCGGCGAGGTGATGGCGATCGGGCGCACCTTCAAGGAGTCCCTGCAGAAGGCCCTGCGCGGGCTCGAGATCCGCCGCGCCGGCCTGGGCTGCGACCGCGCCGAGGCGCACGCCCCGCTCCCCGACGGCGAGACGCTCCTGAACAAGCTTTCCCGGCCCAACGCCGAACGCATCTTCTACATCCGCCAGGCCTTCCGCTGCGGCATGAGCCTGGAGAAGATCCAGCAGCTCACGCACGTCGATCCCTGGTTCCTGCGCAACATCATGGAACTGCTCGAGACCGAGGAGCGCCTGCGCGCCTTCCGCGAACGCCTGCCGAAGGCCGCCGACCCCGTGGAGCGCAGCGGCGTCTGGCTCGATGCCGACGCCCGCAAGCTCCAGGCCGACGTGAAGCTGCTCGAGGAACTCTCCCCGCTGCTGCGCGAGGCCAAGCGCGACGGCTTCTCCGACGCGCAACTCGGCTGCCTCTGGGGGCTCACCGAGGCCGAGGTCCGCAAGCTGCGCCTCGACCTGGGAACCAAGGCCGCCTACAAGCTCGTGGACACCTGCGCCGCCGAGTTCGAGGCCTACACGCCCTATTACTACTCCAGCCACGAGCCGGAGTGCGAGGCGCGCGTAAGCGAGCGCAAGAAGATCATGATCCTCGGCGGCGGGCCCAACCGCATCGGGCAGGGCATCGAATTCGACTACTGCTGCGTCCATGCGGCCTTCGCGATGAAGGAACTCGGCTACGAGTCGATCATGGTCAACTCGAACCCCGAGACCGTCAGCACCGACTACGACACCTCCGACCTGCTCTTCTTCGAGCCGCTCACGATGGAGGACGTGCTGAACATCCACGAGCGCATCAAGCCCGACGGCGCCATCGTTCAGTACGGCGGGCAGACCCCGCTGAACCTCGCGCGCGGGCTCGCCGACGCCGGCGTCAAGATCGTCGGGACGTCGGTGGAGTCGATCGAGGCCGCCGAGGACCGCAAGCTCTTCAACGCCCTGATCCGGCGCCTCAAGCTGCTCCAGCCCCCCGGCGAGACGGCGACGAGCCTCGCCGAGGCCCGCGCCTGCGCCGAACGGATCGGCTACCCGGTCCTCGTGCGGCCCAGCTACGTGCTGGGCGGACGCGCCATGGAGATCTGCTACGAGCCGTCCATGCTCGAAGGCTTCGTGCAGCAGGCTTTCGAGGCCAGCCCCGACGCCCCCGTGCTGATCGACAAGTTCATCGAGGACGCCATCGAGATCGACGTGGACGCCGTCTCCGACGGCGAGCAGGTCATCGTGGCCGGCGTCCTGGAGCACATCGAGGAGGCCGGCACGCACAGCGGCGACGCGGCCATGTGCCTGCCCCCGCACAGCCTCTCCGACGGCCAGGTCGCGAAGATCCGCGAGACCACCACCAGACTGGCCAAGGCCTTGAACGTCTGCGGACTGATGAACGTCCAGTTCGCGATGAAGAGCGACCTGCTTTACGTGCTGGAGGTCAACCCGCGCGCCAGCCGCACCGTGCCCTTCGTCAGCAAGGCTACCGGCATCCCCTGGGCCAAGGTCGCGGCCAAGTGCATGGTCGGGGTCACCCTGAAGGAACAGGGCATCACGGGACCGGTCGAGACCGAGCACATCGCGATCAAGGAATCGGTCTTCCCCTTCAACAAGTTCCTGGGCAACGACACGGTCCTGGGCCCGGAGATGAAGTCCACCGGCGAGGTGATGGGCCTGGATACCGATTTCGGGCGCGCCTTCGCCAAGGCGCAGATGTCGGCCTACCAGACCCTGCCGCTGACGGGCGCCGTCTTCATCTCGGTGAACGACGCCGACAAGCGCGCGGTGGTGGGCATCGCCAAGCGCCTCCGCGCGCTGGGCTTCAAACTCGTCTCCACCGGCGGCACCCACAAGATGCTCGCGCGCCACGGCGTCCCCGTCGAGCGCGCCAAGAAGATCAGCGAAGGCCGCCCCAACATGCTCGACATGAGCCGCAGCGGCCAGATCGACCTCGTCATCAACACCCCCACCGGCAAGGGCCACCATACCGACGAAGCCAAGATCCGCTCGGCCATGGTCGCCCGCAACATCCCCTGCATCACCACCATCGCCGCCGCCGAAGCCGTGGTGCTGGCCATCGAGAGCATGAGCCAGGGCTACGGCGTCAAGGCGCTTCAGGACTACTTTAAGAAGGCTTGAGGCTTGGGGCGTAGCGCCAACGAATGCGCCCCCGCCCTCTGCCTATAGGAGAGGGCGGCGCGCCGCAGGCGCGCGGGGCGAGGGTGGAACGGCGACCCGACCGGCCGCACGTAGACTTGAAGAGAAGAAAGTGCGCCCGAAGGATCCTTTTCGATTCAGGAACGGTCCCGCTTACGGCGCCGTGGCAAACACAACGGTCGGCACGCCGGTCATGAAGGTCGTGCCTCGGCGGCCCAGGATGGTGGTCGCGAAGTGCGCGTCCGCTCCGTCGAGCGTGACCTGGATTGGGAAGAAGATCGCAAGTCGGCCCAGTGGAATATCGCCCTTGGCGTCCATGATCGTATCCACGCCAAAGCTGGCCAGGGGATCGCCCCAGGTCGAAACGATCACCAGCTTGTAGGTCGTATTGTTGTACATCGCCGAGGACAGCCCGGCGGTAGGGCTACGCGCCGTGAAGTTTCCGTTGCGGGCGATGAAGTTCCCGGACGTGAGGCTTTGCACGCCTCCGCTACCCAGGGTGATATCCATCGTGGAGCCGCCCGCGCTCGGGTCGTACGGATCGGCGCCCGTATTGCCTGGATCAGGAACCAGGCAGAGCGTCGCCCGCAGTTGGCTCTCGTAGACGTTGCCCGGCAGCTTGCGCTGCACCAGCCGCGCGGAGTCGATGAACGCGAGCGGCTGCGGTGGCGTCCCCTTCCTGCCGAAGATAAAGGTGCCGCGGCCCACGGTATTCGGTTTCCTAATGCTATACTCCATCTCCGTGAGCGCGGTCGTGCCCTGGAAGACCAAGGGCGTGACGCTCGGGTCGGCTCCGATGCCGATGCGCATCGGGACGGCATACACGAAGGGCGGCGCTGTCGTTGGATCGTTGAGAATCGAGCCCACCCTGGAACTCACGCCGCGCTTCAACGGCGCCGGCGGCGTGCTGAAGTTCTCCATCACGTCCTGCAGCGGGATGTAGTTGACGATGGCCGTGAAGGCCCCCGTGTACTTGTTGAGAGTGAAGGTCACGCTGGGCTTGGCGCCGCGGCCCGTCTTCCAGACGACCGTCGAGGGCGTCACGCGCAGCGGCACGGCGAGCGTGACACCCTGTTCCGGATCGGGGAAGGCGTCGTCGTAGGCGAACTCGAAGTTGACCGTGTACCCGCCCAACTGGAACAAGTCGATGCCCTGCGCGACCAGCGCGGCCAGGTTCAGGCGCCCGGCGACGGTGTAGCTGTCGACCGGATCGTTCCCGACGAGGCGCTTGTTATAGTGGAGCTGGAAACTGGCGCGTTCGATCTTGATCGATTCGCCCGCGGCGAGCACCGTGGCGGATGCCTCGTTATTGCCGAGGTTAAGATCGGTCGACGAGGCGGTTGCCAAGGCGGTATTGGTAATGGATGTACCGCCCGAGGCGAAATCGACGATCGCGTCGTAGGTGAGCGTGGCCGAGCCGCCGGCAACCAATGGAGTTACCAAGTCCCACGTCGCGGTCCCTTCATCGAAGGAGCCCTGCGTAACCGTGGAAAATGACGCCACGATGGCCAGTCCGCTTCCGCCCAGATCGTCTACCAGCATGACATTATCGGCATCCGACGGCCCAAGATTCTGGATCACGATGGTATAGGTTACCGTACCGCCGTTCGAGGGCGTTGGATTACTGACGGACTTGGTGACGAGCAAGTCGGCTCCCGCTACCAGCGCGTCGTCATCCGTCGCGGTGTTGTTGCTCGCATCGGGATCGAACGATCCAGTAACCGTAGCGGTGTTCGACAGGGTCCCCGTCGCCGCCGGATCGACGTCCGCCGTCGCCGTGTAGGTCACAGAACTGCCGGCCGGCATGTCGAGCGTGTCGGCAAGATCGCCCAGACCCGAAGCCGTATTCCCGGTAGCGCCGCCGGCAGCGACGCTGGTGTAGGCCACATTCAGCAGGCTTGCCGGAAACGTATCCGCCACGGAGACGCTCGGGTCGTCAAACGGGCCTCCGTTCGTGACGACGATGGTATACGTGACACCTCCCCCAGGCGTCACGGTTGCCACGCCATCGTCCTTGGTAATGGACAGATCCGCTTGGAGCGACGTGAGCACGATGTCATTCCCGTCGCCGCCCACATACGTAATGCGGAAGGTTTCGCCTCCCGTTACGAACGTGGCGCCTTCCGCCAAGCCGTTGAAGGTCCCGGTAACGGCATCCGCCGCGTCGTTATTTGCAATGGTAAAGGTGTCCCCGGATGTCGGGGTGAAACCGAGCGTAACGGACAGCGTGGCGCCGGTTACGTCCACGGTGCCGGCAACGTCGAGCCGATCGTACTCCGTACCTGCCGTCGTCCCGTTCAACTCGATGTCGAACGTGGCTCCGGCCGCGAATGTGGTATCGGCGGAGCCCAGAATTCCGGGGCCGGCGCTGCCCGGCGCCACGGCGCCGCCCGGCTGAACCGAGACGGTCCCATTGACCGTTCCCGAGCCGCTCAGCGTTCCGCCATTTTGTACGCTGGTCGTGCCGTTGACGGTGAGGTCGTTGCCGTTAAGGTCCAGCGTACCCTGATCGATCGCGAGATTCTGCCCGGCGGCGTTCAACGAGAGCGCATCCGCCAGGAAAGCCGTCCCGGCGGCCTTGTCCACGGTGAAGGCCCCGTCGGGCAGGTCGCCGGCTCCGGTCGTGATCGTTTGGTCGAGCGCGCCGTCGAGGGTCAGCGCGGTGGTACCGCCCACGGCGGTGTCCGTCGAAAAAAGATCGCCCTCGATGAAGAATGTGTTTCCGTTGAGGTTCGTCAAGCTCGTGAACGTCACGTCGTCGGTCGCGCGCATGTCGTCGTTGAGGGTGAAGGAAACGCCCGTGCCGCCGTCATCGAAGACGACGTTGGCGAAGGGCTGGCCGACCGAGGTGATCGAAGAGGTTCCGCCAACCCGGGTGAAGGTCACGGTGGATGTCCCCGGATTCACCGTGCCGCCAGCCTGGACCAGCCAGTTGCCCCGGCAGATGAAACTGCTCGAGTCGAGGTTGATGGTCGGGGCGCCGCCAGCCGTTTCCAGAAAGAAGTTGTTCGCGTCAATCGTCCCCAAGCCGGCGTTAAACGTCGGGGTGCCGGTCGAAAACCCAACGTTGAGTTGGTTGACCACGGTGAGATCAAAGCCGTTGGCGTCAAAGGTGGCCGAACCGGTCATGTCGAAGCGCCCGACGGTCAGGTTGCCGAGCAGCCGTAAGATCACCGTCGGGTTGGTTCCCGTGAAGTTGGCATTTCCGCCGCCTAAATCCCCCCCGTCCAGCGTCGCCACATTCCCGGCGGTGGTGCTGAAAGTCCACTGGGGCGACCCCGTCACCGTGGCCCCGGCATTGATCAAGATCTGCTCGGTGGTCGCACTGTCCCCGACGATAATGGAGCCGGCCGTACGGTTGAGCGTGCCCGTCCCCAGCTCGAGATTACGACCGCGGAAACTATCCGTCATCGTCGTGATCTGCCCCGCCGCCGCCAGTTTCAACTTGTAAAAGTTGTTGGAAAACTGGGGATTGGCCAAGTTCCCCGTGCCCGTCAGGTCCACCGTGGACGTGCCCTTCACGAACAATCCGGCGGTGTTCGCGATGGTGAAGTTCCCCGTGACGGTGAGCGTGCGCGCGCCCGCCTGAAGCCCGCCCCCGCCCGCGTACCCGGCTTGCATGTCGAGCGATTGGATGGTGGGGTCAACGTCCAGCGTGCAGGACTTCGTTGAGGTCCCGTCAAACACCACGTCGTCGCCGGGGCCTGGCGCCGACCCACCGGACCAGTTCAAGGGCGTGGACCAGTTGTTGTCCGCCCCGCCCCCGTCCAGGTGACCGTGGCGGCGCTTGCGATCCCCCCAAATCCCAGAACGACAAAAAGCAATACACGGGCAGATCGAAACAACATCCAGCACCCCCTGCTTCACTCAGATGGAGACATTGGAAGTAGCGACCGTAGACTCCCAAGCCACCCCAATACGCCTACGGTAAAATACTGAATAAACAGCACTACTGTTTGGTCCTTACTTTCATAAATTTCAAATTACCTCACTTGCTTTTGTAATTTACAGTATTTTATTTTCTCTTTTATAGCTACAATACCTTTCGATTTAATCGCTAATAAGCAAAGCGATGCCTGATTATGTAGTAATTTTAATGAAGTAAAGATAGAGTTTTTAGGTCGCTGTTACCACTGAAATATCGTATCGCGAAAGAACTGACATCATGCGCCGGGCATTTTGGCCCGGATCGAGGCGCACCGAGGGAGCCTATTGGGACAAAGGTCTGCGACCGAAGCGTAGCGAAAAGCCGTGTAAAAGGCCCTGCCTTGAGGCTTGAGGCTTGAGGCCAATACACAACTCCGACATGAAAAAGGGCGCCCCTTGGGGCGCCCTTTTTCGCTTCGTGGCCTGGCTCGCGTTTACGGTGCCGGCGGGAATACGACGGTCGGCGTCGCGGTCTTGAAGGTCGTGCCCTGGCGGCCCAGCAGTACGGTTGCGAAATGCGTATCGGTCGTGTCCAGGTCCACCTGGATCGGGAAGTAGATCGACTGGCGCGAGAAGGGCGCGTCGCCCCGCGAATCGACCACCGGTTCGACCCCGAAGTTCGCCAGCGGGTCCAGCCAGTCGGTGACCAGCGTCAGCTTGTAGGTCTGGTTGTTGAACGTCACCGAAAGGAGCCCCGGCGCGGGGTTGCGCGCGGTGAAGTTCCCGTTCCGGCCCGTGAAGTTCGTATTCACGAGGTTGAAGAGCGCCAACCCGCCCACGGTGATGTCCATGGTGGAGGCCGGATCGGTCGGATCGTACGGATCGGTGTTGGTGTTCAAGGGGTCGGGGACCAGACAGAGCGTGGCGCGCAACTGGCTGACGTACACGTCGCCCGGCAGCCGGCGCTGCGCGAGGGAAGCCGAATCGATGAAGGTGAACGGCGTCGGAGGCGTGCCGGTCTTCCCGAACTGGTAGGCGGCCTTGCCCACGGTGTTGGCTCTCCGGATGCTGTACGTCATGCCGATCTCGGTGACGCCCTGGAAGATGAACTGCGTCAGAGTCGGGTCGGTGCCGAAGGTGAGGCGGAAGGGCACCGCATCCAGGGTCAGGGGCGCGGTCAGCGGGTCGTTGAGTGACATGGCCACAGCGCGCGAGCCCACCCCGCGCTTGAGGGTCGCGCCCGCGTACAGTTCCATGATCTCCTGCAGCGCCACGTTCCGCGCGACCACGGTGAAGGCGCCGGTGAGCTTGTTGACGGTCACGGTCAGGTTGGGCTGGGCCGCGGGGGGCGAACGCCAGACGACCGTCGTGGGGTCACGCGCATCGGGGTGGCCAGCCAGATGGCCGTGTCGGGGTCGGGGTACGCGCCCGGCGCGGGGAATTCCACCGTCACGATGTACCCGCCCAACTGGAAGAGGTTGATCCCCTGCGCGGTCAGCGCGGCGAGGCTGAGCTTGCCGCGGACGATGTAGCTGTCCACGAAGTCGCCCTTGCCCTGGAGCAGGCGCTTGTTGAAGTCCAGCGTGACGCTGGCGCTCTCGATCTTGATCGAATCGCCGACGGCCAGGACGGTCGCGGAGTCGGTGTCGTTGGCGGGGTTGGTGTCGTTGTTGTCGGCCGTGAAGGTGACCGTGTTGGTGATGGCCGTGCCGCCCACGATGAAGTCGACCACGGCGTCGTAGACGAGCGTGGCCGTGGCGCCCGCGAGCAGGGTGCCCACGTCCCAGACGCCGGTCGTTTCGTCAAAGGTGCCCTGAGTGGGCACGGCGGGCATCGCCGTCAGGCCGCTGCCGCCCAGGTCGTCGGTGACCACGACGGTCGTCGCGTCGGCGAAGCCGAGGTTCTGGATCGTCACCGTGAATGTCACCGTGTCGCCGTTGGCCGGCGTGGCGTTACTGACCGACTTGGTCAGGCGCAGGTCGGTCGAGTCGGTGAGCCCGGCGAAGACGGTGTCGTCGGCCTCGGCCGAATCGAGATCGATGACCGCGGTGCGGCCCGTCGTGCGGTCCGGATCGCTGTCGGTCAGGTCGCTGCCGACGTTGCGGAGCGTGAAGGCGAAGCCCGCGGGCAGCGTGGTCGGATCGAACTCCACGATGTACTGGCCTGGGCGCAGGGAGGTGAGCATGCCACCGCTGGGGAAGGCGTAGGTTCCGTCGCCCGCACTGGTCGTCGTATCGAGGAGCGTTACCCCCGTGCTGTCGTACAAGTTGACGGTGATGCCGCCGACGCCCAGTTCAGGGGGATCGTTGAACTGGCCGTTGTCGTTGTCGTCGTCGAAGACCATGCCGCTCAGGAAGGCCTCCTGGAGCAGGCCGGCGTCCACGTTGGAGGTGTCGGCGCCGAAGACGGTGGTGAAGACGGCCGTCTGGCCGAAGGTGGCGCTTACCGGATCGGGGTCGGCGTCGCTGTCGGTGGTGTCCGCGCCGACGTCCTGGTCGGTGAAGAACTGGTAGGTCATCGTATCGTCAAAGGCGAACTGAACGATGTAATCGCCCGCCGGTTGGCAAAACATGTAGGCGCCTGAAGCATCGACAGGTGCGGCAGCGACTACAACGCCCCCGCCAAAGTCGAGCAGCGCGACGGTCACATCCATATCCACGGTCCCATCCACCGGGGGCTCCCCGCCCTGGCGGATGCCATCTGCGTTCAAATCGTGCCAGACGACCCCGCTTATGATTGGATTGAGGTTGGTGACGGTGGCGTCGTCGGCGGCCGCGGATTCCGGGTCGTCGGTCATGAAGGTCACCGGGGCGATGGGCGTACCCGACCCGAATTCCGTCTCGACCACGCCTTGATTGGTCACAGTGAACGCCGGTGTAGCCAGTGGACTGGAAATCGTCGCATTGACCGTGATGGTAACGATGGAGCCCCCGCCAAGCGACTCGATATCCACGGTAAGCGCCGTGGGGGGGGTCTCGGTAAGGGTAATGGCGCCAACGCTACCCGTCGTGCTGGTGGATGAATTGGAAAATTCCGTGTTCGTGGAAAAGGGATCCAGGGTAAACCTAATGTCCGTAACATCGCATCCTGAGGTGGCCGTATTCGTGATGGTCACCGTATAGACTAATGCGTCGCCTGGGCATAACCCGTCGGTCGTAATATCCAGGCCGTCATCCATCGTCGCCGTGACGCACTGAACGAGGGTAATCGCATCAAGCGTCAAGGTGGGTGCCCCGCCGCCGTCTTCATCGAAGGTCAGCACGAGCGCGCCCACATCGGTAAAATCGGCGCCCGCGCCTAAATTCGCGCTGAAGCATTCGAACGGAACGACGAACGGATCGGGCGTTGTGCCGTCGAAGGTAAAGGTAAAGGTCGAAGAATTCGAGCCGTCCGTGAAAACCTCGATGGTGGTGCTGAAAGAACCTGTTGATGAACCGCTGATCGAAATCGCATTAAGCGTTCCGCCGGCAGTGAAATCCAGGCCGCCCAAACCCGTGGGATCCAGCGTGCCGCTTCCATCCACCCCATCGTACTGCAATTCAAGGATGCCCGCCGTATCCTGGGTGTAGGTCAGCACGCCGCCGGCAACCGCCGCGCTGGCCGTGCCGCCGCCATCTTCCGTTACCGTCAGGTCGCGTTCGCCGCCCAATCCCGCCGCAACGGAAGCCGACGCGGTCGCATTGCTCGCGGGAGTCACCGCCGCTTGCACGACGCTGAAGTCGTCCACCGTCGTCTGCGCGCTCGCCCGCCCCGCGCCGAAGGCGACCAGGACGAATAGCCCCGCCAGCGCCAGCGTGCGGCCGCGAGAACTCGGAATCCGGCTTGGGGATTCAAAACGCATGTGCTTCACCCTTTCTCGACTGGTACGGCTTCCAGGTGGCGCCCCCGCCTCAGGCTCGGACAACAACTCGGCCCGGCGTCGAACACGCCCCTCATTCGATTCTCTGGCTGACGTTGCTCCCCCGACCACCCCGCGACGGGCTCGGGAAACGACGCAACGTAAGGCCGAGACGTGTCGCCGTCAGGTTCCCTTAGCCGCTTGTTGGGGATTACCGTCCCCGTTCCCCAGCAACGCCATAAACCTTGATCTTGAACGAGTTAGGATAGGCGATGCAGGTTTTTTTTGCAATCGTCTAGAAAGAAGTTCCAATGCTCAAGAACCGATATCCGAACAAATTCCAAATCTCAATACCTAACTGGTTAATTACACGAGGCTTTCAAATAGGGCTTCCGGCCCTCAATCCTCTCTGGGTTCCTGGGCACGGCGCGCTTCCAATTTGTTGCGTCAACCGCGGTTGCGCATTTTCATCGCACGATCCACCTCGCGCCGAGCTTCGTCCTTCCGCAGCGCCTGGCGCTTGTCGGCTTTGGTCTTGCCCCGGCAGATGCCCAGCTTCACCTTGGCCCAGTTGCCGTGAAAGTAGACCTCCAGCGGCACCACCGTATAGCCGGCGCGGTCCATGCGCGCTTGGAGTTTCTGGATCTCGCGCTTCTTCAGGAGCAGCTTGCGGCGGCGGTCGGCGATGGGCACTTCCACGAAGGCTTTTTCATACGGCGAGATGCGCAGGCCCACGAGCCAGCACTGGCCCTCGTAGACCCGCGCATAGCTGTCGGCGAAATCCACCTTGCCCGCGCGCAGGCTCTTGACCTCGCTGCCGTGCAATACCAGGCCGGCCTCGAGGCTTTCTTCGATCGTGTAATCGTGCCGCGCGCGCCGGTTCGTCGCGACCACCTTGAAATAAGGCTTCTTCTCCGCAGCGGCGGCGGGCTTGGCCGGAGATTGCGGCTTGGACATGCTCAGTACAGTAAACAGTGAGCGGTGAACAGTAAACAGTAACGGCGGGGTATGAATGCGGAATGCGGAACCTGCGCTCAAAGCGGTCTTGCAGGAGTTTCTTTCGGAATATGGATCGCGCTTCGCGCGGATTATTTCAGGCGCCACCCCTGCCCCTTCTCGGGGAGGATGGGAACATGCTCGCAGCGAATTCAACTAATCGGTTAGACCGCTTAGCTAAGGGCTCTGCGCTTCGGGCGTCTTGGCTTCGCCGTCGGGCGCCGGCGGGACTTCAGGACTCGGCGCATCGGGCGAGACCGAGGGCATTTCCGGCGGCGCGTCGGGTGAATTGGGGGGAACCTCCATCTGGCCCTCGGGCGGCAGGTCGGACGGCGGCGGGGCCGCGTCATCGGGAGCAGCCTGCACCTCCTTGGGGGCGTGGAATTGCAGCGGCGGCGTGTCGCGCCTGGCGTACCGGTGGGTTCCCAGCAGGGAGATCTTGTTCTCCCCCTCGACCTTGAAAAGCAGGACCGGAACGAGCGGCACGTCCTCGAACTGGTACGACTTGGCTTGGTCCTCGATGTAGTAGGCCCTGAACTCCTGACCCGCCTGCTCGTACGTACCGCGCACCGGATCCCAGAGCTTGATGCGTTCCTGGAACTGCAGCGAAGGCTTGCCCAGCAACTTTTCCACGTCCTCCCAGTTCTGCAGCGTTTTAAGGCGATCCAGCGCCAAAGCGAGGTCATCCTGGCGCTTCGCGGACTGTTCTTCTTTCAACCGCGCCAAGGCCTCGGCCAGAGCCAGGTCCCGCTCCGCGAGCGCCTGCTTCTCCTTTTGCCAGCGCTTGTATTGAGGCACGCCCACGGCGACGACGAGCGGCACGACGATGAGCAGGAGCATGGCCACGATGCCGATGCGCGTCATCTTCTTGAACGGCACCGCTTCGACCGGCGCGGAGCGCGAGCTGATCGTAGCCGCCATGGCTTCGTCCGCCGCCGCGCTGAGCCGGCTGGAACTGAGCATCGAGGAGCTGCGCCCGCTGGAGAGCCGGTCGGAGACGGACTCGCGCTTGCCGGATGCGCCGGGTAGCGCGGCCTGGCGCCCCGAAGAGCCCTTGCGACCTGAACTCGAGGCCGGCCGGATCCCGGAAGAACTCGCCCGCCCGCCTGAATTCGGCCCGCCTTCGAACATCCCCCCACTCGGATGCGCGGAGCGGACTGCGTGGGCATGGGCGGGCGGCGTTCCGAGGAGGACGACGGGGCTTGCGCGCCGCTCTTGGGCTTGGGCAGGATCTCGGTCTTCCCTTCCGCCTGCTTGCGCAGCGCCGAACCGGGCTTGGCCGGTTGCTTGGCGGAGGACCCCGAGGGCTTCGCGGCGGCCGGGGTCTTGCCCGACGCGGACGCGGGCTTCGCGGCGGCGGCCTGCTTCGTCGAGGACGCGGCGGGAGGAGCCTTGGACTTGGCTTTCGCCGGCGGCGGATCGGGCTGGTCGTCCTCGTCGTAGACCAGCTTGTTCCCGCCGATCTCGATCGTGTCCCCTTTGACGATCTTGGTGCGGCGGATTTTCTTGCCGTTGACGACCGTGCCGTGGTCCGTATCGAGGTCCTCGAGGAAGACGTACTGCCCTACGACGGAGAAGACCGCGTGCCGATCCTGAACCTGCTTTCCTTCGAGGTGAACCTCAAGGCCGGGCAGGCTGCCGGCGGTCGCGCCGTTCCGGATCGGAACGACGACCTCGCCTTGGCCCGAGTGCAGCACGAGTTTACGCATCGTTGCGGAAGCGGCTCCTGGCCCTGAACCCGCCATAATATACTTCGGGCCGGGAAAAGAAAAGGGAGCGCGAGGATCAGGTCTCGCCGCGGTGCGGATGCCGCCCGGTCTTGGGTTCCTTCTCCTTGGGCTCCTTCCGAGCGGGCCGGCGGGGGACGTCGAAGTCCGGCCGGGGCTCAGACCAACCGCGCCCCGATAGTCCGATCAATTCCTTCAGTCGCCGCCCCAGGTTCGACAGTTCCCCCTGTCCCGCGGCCCAATGCGCGCCCAACGCACCCGTCCAGAGGTCGCCCGGCAGCGCGCCGGGAGCCAGGCTCGCGCCCGGCCGGTACAGCAGCGCGTCCGCCGAGTGATCCTGCGCCCAGCCGGCCAGGGCTTCCATCCAGAACGTATCGGCGTCCTCCGCGGGACGCGGCTCGACGGGATGCCCGCGCCACATGTTCACCAGCCAGAGCCGCTGCCCCTCGCTCTCGGGGTGCCCCTGCGACGTCGTCAGCCGCCGCGCCGCTTCCAGCCCCGCCAGGTCCTGCGGGGAGAACGCCAGGATGTCCACGTTCTCCTCAGCGAGCATCCGCCGGTACTGTTCGGTGTCCTCGGGAATCCAGGGCTCGAACGCCACGCCGACCAGCGCGCCGGGGTTCTTCTTCTTGACCGACTCGGCCAGGTCCGCCAGATGGCTCTCCCACGCGTTCTGATGGAATTCGTGCTCGAACATCCCGGCGATCTCGCCGAGGCGGTGGTATCCGTAAATGGACGAGGCGAGCAGGAAAACGTCGGGCATGAACTCTTCGTTGTAGCGCTTGACCCGCGTGGCGTGGCGTTCCCGGAAGTTCTGCCAGGATTGCGGCGGGTCCTGCGCGCGATAGGGCTTCGGCACGTCCAGGAAGACGATCCGCGCGCCGCCGTCGCGGGCCTGCTGCACCAGCCGGCCGAGCAGTTCGACCTCGGCCTTCGGCCCCTCGCCTTCGCCCAACTGCGAAACCCGGAAGGCGACCGTCCGGGCGCCGGACGCCAGGATCGAGGCCAATTCCGCCTCGTAGCCCGATTCCAGCGCCTCCCGCGAGAGCCAGCCGACTTCGTACGGTCGATACGCCGCGCCGAAGATCGGGGTCAACGTCGCACCCAGAATCGGCTTCGGGGCCGCGCGCGGCGGATGCAGCCGGCGCAGTTCCTCGGCCTCCAAGCGCGCGCGCCCGGCCAGCAGCGGCGGCAACGCGAAGGCGGCAGCGAGGATCGCCGTCGCATACAGGCCCAGCGCGGCGTACAGCGGGAGCTTCGAACCCCGCGCCTGCGGCGCGCGGTGGGGCACGAAAAACCGCGCCAGCGCCCCGCCGAAGGTGGCCATCAGCAGCGGCGCGAAGAAATCCAGCGAACGGGACAGCGATGGCTGCGCGACCTCGAGCAGGTCGTGGTAGGCCGCCAGGTCCGCGAACCGCCACCCATTCAAGACGGTCAGGAACACGAACGTCGCCACGATCCAGCCCAGCGACGCGCGGCTGTGCCGGCGTAATCCCACCGCGGCCGGCAGCCAGGATACACTCACCAGGCCGACCGCCGCGCAGACCCCGGCGGAGACGAAGTTGCCCGTGCCCAGCGCCATGCCGAAGGCCAGGAAGCCAAGCATCATCCCGGACAGCCCGGCGAGCCAGCAGACCACGAAATGGACGTTGCTCCACCAGGGCACGTGATGCGGGTCCGGCGCGGGCCGCGCAGCCTGCAATGGAGCATCGGGCGTCTCCGCGGGCACGGACTCCCGCGGCGTGGAGGGGGAAGGCGGAACCGTCATCGGGCGCAGTCGAGTCTCCACGAGCTCCATTCCTGTCCGCGCGCGTACGGGGTCACAACGGGATGGTGGCATGGAACCCGTAAACTAGGACAGGAATTCGGCTCTCAGGCCCCCGAAACCTCAAACTCGAACGGGTTGCTGCCAGTCGGTCTCGGGCAAGGGGTAGGCCTCCAGAACCTCCTGAAGCTGGTCCAGGCGGCGCAACCCATAGGCCATCTTGCAGTTCAGGTATTCCTCGGCTGATTCCGGCAGGCTCATATGCTGGCAGGCATTGCGAAAATGTTCCACCAAGTCGCCGGTCTTGGCCTTGAGGTCCTCCACGCGCCAGCGCAGCCGTCCGGCTTGGAACGGATCGGCCGTGCCTGCCTGCAGATTGCCAAAGTCGGAGGCCACTGCCTGATCGAAGTGTTCCACGTAGTACAGAAAGGCGCCGATGCTGCTCCAGGCGTCCACGAGGGTCAGCACGCTGCGGTGCCGGGCACACTGCTCGTAGAGGTCGTGCAGCACTTCGCGCGCCTCGCGCGGGTACTCCCGCAGGTGCATGTCGTAGACCGCCCAGAAACGATCCTGTTGCGCCTTTTCCTTGAGCCCGTGGAACCGGGCGCCGAATCGCGAATAGAAAGCCTGACGGTGCGTGTTCTTCATGCCGCCCCAGGCCCGTTCGCTGGCGTACAGCAGCGCCGGCCACGCCAGTTCCGGCGGCTCGTGGAGCGGGCCCATGGAATACTCGCGCGTCCACCCGGCGCTGACCAGGCCGGTGATGTAACCGAGGTCGGCGGCCTCCGCCCAGGCGTCCAGCGAGTCGAAGGCGTCGTACTTGAACGAAGGCTGCCGCACGGCCGTACCCCAGACCTTCCGATCCAGGTTGCGGTAGCGGTCCAGCGCGACCAAGAGCGGCTGTCCGGTGCGCCCGCCCAGGCCCGTGGCCTCGTTGAGGCAGAGACAGACTTCCGGCGGGAGCCATCGGATCTGCTCGTCGGTCATCTCACGCACGCGCTCGTCCCACATCAGCACGCTCTTGCCCCGCGAGATCAAATACCGCGAGGCCTTCCCGAAGTGGTCGAGGTACAGCGCCGAGCGCCCCCGAGCTGCCGTGCGCGCGCCTGGCAGGCCGGGCACTGCCCCAGGAACCGCGCAGGATCCCCGCCAATATGAAAGAGCGGCGCGCTGTGGCAGGCCAGCAGGTCCTCCACCATCGCGGTGAAGATCTCGAGCGTCGAAGGATGGCTGGGGCAGAACATCTGCAGGTAGCGCGGATCCTCGCGCAACTCGCGGTACGGGTCGAGCTTGAGGATATAGCCCACATTCCCCAGACCGTGCAGCAGCGGGACCAGCGTGATCCCGCGCTCCTTCGCCAGCGTGTCGATCTCGACGATGTAATTCGGCGGAAGCGCTTTGGGATGCGAGAGGCCCGGCTGCGAGTTGTATAGGAAATAGTCCTCGTACTCCAGGATCACGATATTGAAGCGGTAGTGGCTCAGGCGATCGAGGGTGGTCTCGAGGTACGACCGGGTCGGAGGCCAGCCCTTGAAGTCCAGATGCACGGCGCGGTGCGGGAGCAGCGGGCCGTCCTCGATCACCAGCCCGGGCATATCCTGGCGGTTCTCCAGCAACTGCTGGATCGTCTGGGCCGCGTAGTAGAAACCGTTCTCGTCGCTGGCCTCGATCAGGGCGCCGTCGTCGCGGATCGTGAGCCGGTAGCCTTCGGGCTTGCGCGCCGCGCCGCGCAGGGGCCGCCCGACCTTGATCCACGCGCGCGGCACCGTCGGCGAATTGGTCAGCAGCGCCTGGTTGGGCTCCAGCGTCTCGCTGGCCATGAGCTGGGTGCGCATCCCCAGATCCTCGAGCTGCCCGACCGCGATCTGGGCGCGCGCGCGAATCCCCGGGAGCGGGGAAGTCGGCAGGTGCAGGTACAGGCTGGGCGGCAGGCGCCACGGCGCGCCTTGCGGACTGATCGACTGCGGTTGGGGCACCAGGTTCAGTTCGGAGGCGAATCCGCCGCTGCTGTCCTGTGCGCTGAGTCCCAGCGACATACATGATCCCTTACTGTCGGCCGGGGGGAAGGCTAAACCTTTGCCCCGGTTCGGCAAACGGTATTTGCATACTCGTCAGCCGCGCGCTACCGCCGCCGCCCGGACCTCCGCGACCCCCGCCTGGCGCAGCGTCCGCGCGCACTCGCCGATCGTGCTCCCCGTCGTGATCACGTCGTCGAGCAGCAGCACGGCCGACGGCATGTAACGCGCCGCCTCCCGGGGCGCGGCCTCGAACGCTCCACGCAGGTTCTCGCGGCGCGCGTCGGCGTCGAGCGTCGCCTGCGGGCTCGTCGCGCGGACCTTCCGCAGCATCCGCGTCTCGACCGGAAGGCTCAGCCGCCGGCCCAGGTCGCGCGCCAGCTCCTCCGCCTGGTTGAACCCGCGCGCCCGGAAGTCCTTGCGGGCCAGGGGCACCGGGACGATCGCGGCCAGCGGGCGCGCGCCTTCCAGCAACCGGGTATCGCGCACGCGCCGCGCCAGCAGCGCCGCCAGCAGCGGGACCGCCTGCAAGCCCGCGCCGAACTTGAGTCCCAGGATCAGCGCGCGCAACGGTTCCGCATAGCGCGCCAAGGTCGCGGACTGCGTCACGTACACGGGCGGATGGGCCGCGCATGAGGGGCAGCCGTCCACCGAACCGCGCCCTTCCCCCACCCGGTCCCCACAGCGCGTGCAGCGGTCGGCGCCAACCCACTCGATCCGCTCCGCACAGCCCCCGCAAAGGACCCGGTTGGGCATCGGCGGCAGCGGGAGCCCGCAAGCCAGGCAGTGCGGCGGATAGACCAGCGCCGCGGCGGCCTCCGCGGCATGGGCGAGCCCCGCGCGCAGGCCCGCGGTCGCGGGAGGCTCCAGGCACTCGCGGTAGGACTCGGGAAGCATGATTCGCGTTCCGATTCGGCCCCGCTCAGTCCGCCCGCAGCACGTTCACCAGCACCTTGCGCGTGCGCGGGCCGTCGAACTCGCAGAAATAAAGCCCCTGCCACGTGCCGAGCGCCAGCCTGCCGCCCTCGACGAAGACCGTGGCGCTGTGGCCCATCATGCTGGCCTTGACGTGCGCCGAACTGTTCCCTTCGCCGTGCCGGTAGTACGGGCGCTCCCAGGGCGCCAGTTCCTCCAGCATCGCCAGCATGTCGTGCCTCACGTCGGGGTCCGCGTTCTCGTTGATCGTCACGCCGGCGGTGGTGTGCGGGATGTAGACGATGACGTGCCCGCGCTTGACGCCGCTCTTCGCGACCACCGCCTGGACCTCTTTGGTGATCTCGCGAAACTCGGCATGCTCGGACGTGCGGATCTCGAAACTTTCCATGTTTTCATCCTTGAACACGAGCGCCGCCGCGCAGTCTAGCTGTCCATTTCGCATTCCGCATTCCGCATTCCGCAATGAGCGGTCCATTTCTTTCCGGCCTAGAGTGCGTCCTAAAACGTCTCGCGGCCGTCTTGGGGCGGCGGACCGCGCGATGCTTCGTTGGCCTGCTCGCCGTAGGCGCCGACCCGATACGGCTCGTGCGGCCGCCTCGCCTCGCGGGTCCGGCGCTCCCAAGCCGCCTCGCGATCCGGTTTTAGGACGCACTCTTACAAGGACTCGTCGTGCTGAAAGCGCGCCAACGGGCAACCCGCGCAGCGGGCCGCCGGCCTGCAGTGGTCCTTCCCCGCGTTGACGATAAGCCCGTGATATTCGTTGTAGAGCTTCCGGCGCTTTGGCATGTGGGCTTCGAACATCGCGCGCAAGTCGTCGTATGGCTCGTCGCCCGCGATGACGCGGTGCCGCTTCAGGATGCGCCGCGTGTAGGCGTCGATGACGAAGATGCGCCGGCCCAGCGCGTAAAGCAGGATGCTGTCGGCGGTCTCGCGCCCCAGTCCGTTCACGGACAAAAGCCGTTCGCGCAGGACCGGAGTGGGAATCGCGCGGAGGCTCTTCTCGTCGCCGCCGGCCTCGCGCATGAACCAGGCGAGAAAACTCTTGAGCCGCCGCGCCTTGACGTTGAAGTAGCCGGTGGGGCGGATCAGCTCGGCGACCCGTTCGTGCGAGGCCTCGTGGAGCGCGCGCGGCTCGAGCATCCGTTCGCGCTTCAGGCTCGCGATGGCCTTTACGACGTTGGTCCACGCGCAGTTCTGCGTCAGGATCGCGCCGACCATCACCTCGAACGGCGTCTCTCCCGGCCACCAGCCTTGGGGCCCCCAGGCTTCATAGAGCGCGTCGTAGATGGCCGGCAGGACCTGGGCGGGATCGGCGGGGCGTTGCGCGCGGCGCGGTTTCACGAGCCCTTTGTAGCTCCCGCCCGCGCGTGCGGCAACGATCCTCATTCGTACCGCGGGTGGCTCGTCCGCACGCAAGCCGAGCGGCAAGGGAGATCCGAAACAGGAAACGAGATATCCGAATCGGCCCGTTTCATCGCGTCCTCCGCCCCTCCGCGGTGAACGCCGCCCCGCTGCTTCACGCGGAGCGCCTATACACGCGTCTGTTCACGATACCCTTCGAGCAAGGCCGCCGCGTGCCGTATAACGCCAAGCCTCCATAGCCTTGCTCCTGCATGCGGCCACGCAGGCAGCTTATGCACAGGTTCAGGGGCTCTTGCACAACCCCGCTGCGTCTCCTCGCCCCCTCAAGTCCATCCTCATTTGCCCGCAAGCTCGCAGCACTCCGCCTGCACAAATGACGGGAACGATTCCCCGCTGTCTTACCTCGAACTACAGAGCGACGACAAATCCCCTCCTCGGAGCACTCTTCGTAGCGGCCGGTTAGCGCTCCAAAATCCACACGGAATATGGCAGCAGGGCTCGCCGAAAGAACGTCCTTCGATATATATGGAGTTTAACCTCCGTATATCTATTTAAAGGGAAGTGGCCAGGAGAGGAAGAAGACGTGGCCAAACGACATTGGTGGAAAGTCTTGGTGGGCGTAATGGTTATTGGCGGAGCCGGCGTGCTCTTTATGGGTGTGCAGACGTACAAGGAAGCCCCTCCGCTTCCTTCCTTTGTCGGGCCCGATGGCGAGATAGTCATTTCGCGCGAACAGATCCTGGACGGCCAAGAAATATTCCAAAAGTATGCGCTCATGGAATACGGCAGTATGTTCGGCGATGGCGGCATGCGCGGACCTGACTTCACGGCGGAGGCACTCCACCGCATCGCGCTGGCCATGGAAGACCATTACACGGCGCTTGGCCGTGACTCCGAGACGACGCCGGCGCCTGGGCAGGTGCGAGAAAGCGTGAGGGAGCGGGTAAAACGCGAACTCAAGGAAAACTCTTACTCGGCAGAGAAAGGCGAAGCCGCGCTCAGCGAGGGCCAAGCCGAGGCGTTTAAGATTCTGAAAGCGTATTACCGGGCAAAGTTCACCGCGCAGGAAGCGGAATCGTTCAAGCCCCTGAACTACATCGGCAACATGGCTGAAATTGACCGGCTTTCAGCCTTCTTCTTTTGGGGCGCCTGGGTATGCTCCGCGCGCCGTCCAGGCCACGAGTCCAGTTATACCCATAACTGGCCATACGACGAACAGGCAGGCAACAACCTTACATCCGAATCCATTCTGTGGAGCGTGGTGGGATCGTTGAGCCTCATGCTTGCGTTGGGAATCGTCCTCTTCTATTTCGGCAGGTATCAGGATCACCGCTCGTGGCAGCCCTCCCGCGATGGCGAGGATATTGCCACGCTAGCCGCGGTCTCGGATGCCGCGCCCACGCCTACGCAACGGGCCACCTATAAGTTCTTCGCGGTCGCCATAGTCCTGTTTCTTCTTCAGGTCCTGGCTGGGATTCTGACGGTGCACGATTTCGTGGGATTTACCCATTTCTTCGGCCACGACATCGCGGAAACATTGCCGCTGCCGGTGGTACGAAGCTGGCACGTGCAACTTTCGATCCTCTGGATAGCCACGACTTGGATCGCCGGCTCCATTTTTATTCTTCCCCGCATCTGCCGCCAGGAGCCGCCGCGGCAAAAACTTCTGGTCGATGCGCTCTTTCTCGTGTTGGCCTTGGTAGTCGCGGGGACTTTGGTGGGGGTCATCGCGGGGCCGAAAGGACTCTTGGGCGAAAACTGGCGCTTGTTGGGAAATCAAGGTTGGGAATTCGTGGAATTGGGCAAACTGTGGCAAGGCCTGCTCTTCGCTGGCCTCGCGCTATGGGCCTGGATTCTCGTTCGTGGAATCCAACCCGTCCTGTCTCAACTGCGGCCCTTCGAGCTGCCCCAGTGGATGCTTTACGTCGTGGTCGGCATTGTCGCCCTGTTCTGTTCGAGCTTTGTTGCCGGGCCGCGGACCAATTTCGTTATCGCCGATTTCTGGCGTTGGATGGTCATCCACATGTGGGCCGAGTGCTTCTTCGAAGTTTTCACGACGGTCGTGATCGCATACTACATGGTGCTCATGGGTTTGATCGGGCGGGAGGCCGCCGGGCGCGTCGTCTATTTCGCTACGATACTATTCATTGGTTCGGGTTTTCTTGGCATTTCTCATAACTTCTATTGGAACGCGAAGCCCGAGGCGACGCTCGCCTTGGGCAGCGTCTTCTCGACCATGCAGGTCGTGCCCCTGATCTTGCTCACCCTTGAGGCATGGAAATTCCGGCACTTGCCGGAAGTGGCTTTGCGAGCCGCATCCTCGGACAAACAGGCTCGTTTTGGCCTTGGCGAACCCTTTCTATTCCTCGTCGGCGTGAATTTCTGGAACTTCCTTGGGGCGGGCGTGTTTGGTTTCATCATCAATCTCCCCGTCATCAACTATTACGAACATGGCACGTATCTGACGGTTAACCATGGGCATGCCGCTCTCATGGGCGTCTATGGGAACCTTTCCATCGCCGCCGTTTTGTTCTGTGGCAGGTATCTCATTCGCCCGGAGCGGTGGAACGGCGGACTGCTTCGCGTCTCCTTCTGGTCCATCAACTTGGGGTTGTTCTTAATGGTCTTGTTGGACCTGTTGCCTGCCGGAATCTACCAGTTCAACGCGGTTCTCAAGGATGGTTTGTGGTCTGCTCGATCGCAGGCATTCATCCAGGGCGACGCATTCCAGACGCTGACCTGGATGCGAATTCTGGGAGGCGCCATTTTCGTACTGGGCGGCGTGATGCCATTGACGTGGTTCGTCGTAAGTCGTCTTGGCGCGCTGAAGGGACGTCCTGAAGTTGTGGGGGTCGGCCTGCCAAAGGGCGGGCTGGAAACCGCGGTGCCTTCGGCGACAGGCGATTGAGGACGCTGGTTGTGCGGCGAGCGACGGCGACATGAGGAAAAAACACATGCGGTGGATGTCATGGGCGTGGATCTTATTCGGACCGTTGGCCGGCTTTGCGGGGGAGCAGGGCTCTGCGCCTGCCGGGGCGCCTGGCAATTGGACGCGTGACCAAGCCGCCCATTTGCTGCGTCGCGCAGGATTCGGGGGATGTTACAAGGACATTGGCAGCTTGCATGCCATGGGGCGGGATAAAGCCGTAGATTACTTGGTCGATTTCGAAAAAATACCGCAAACCGTTCCAGACTATCCGGGTCGCCGACTAAACCCCAAGCTTCAGGGAATTGGCCGGAAGCTGTCTCCCGAGGACCGCAGAAGCCTAGGCGATATTCTGCGCCGCATTGAAAACGGCCATATGCAGGCTCTTCGGGAGTGGTGGGTGCGAAAAATGATCCTGACGCCTCGACCCTTTGAAGAGAAGATGACCCTCTTCTGGCACGGCCATTTCTGCAGCGGCTTCGAGGAAGTCAGGCGATGGGATTTCATGTTCGAGCAAAATCGATTGTTGCGCCGAATGTGCCTGGGCTCGTTTCGCGACCTGACTCTCGCCATTAGCAAAGATCCGGCCATGCTGGTCTACTTGGATGGAAACCTGAGCACCAAAGGCAAACCGAACGAGAATTTCGCCAGGGAACTCATGGAATTGTTCACGCTCGGCGAAGGCGTCGTTTACACCGAAAAGGATGTCCTGGAAGCGGCGCGGGCGTTGACAGGTTGGCGGGTGAAGCCCGGTCAGGCGGGGTCCGAGTTCGCTCGAGACCGGCACGATGACGGCGAAAAAGAATTCCTGGGGGAAAAGGGGCGCTGGGGTCTGGAGGACATTGTGGACCGCGTTCTTAAAACGCCGGAATGCTCGAAGTTTCTGGCTGCTAAGCTGCTGGTTTTTTTGTCATACGCGATCCTCCTGCCGGGGAGATTGAACGCGTGGCCGGGAAGCTGCGCGACACCGATTATAACCTGCGCGAAACCGTCCGATTTATGTTCAAGAGCGATTTCTTCTATAGCCGGGATGTCCTCGCGGCACAGATCAAATCGCCCGTCGAACTCGTTATTGGATCCTATCGGGCCTTGGAAATGGAGCCGGTGAATGCAAGACTGATCTATCAAGATATCCGCGGCATGGGCTTGGATCTCTTTCAGCCTCCCGATGTGGATGGCTGGGACGGTGGCAGGTCTTGGATCAACACCAGCACCCTGTTTAACCGCTATAATTTCGGGGCGCGCCTATTGGGGCAGATACCGGGTTTGTCGCGTGCAGGAACCGAAATGCTCGATAACCCAACGGCTGAACCCGCCCGAAAAATGGTCGAGCGGATGCTTCAGGATCTTAGCGCTGACGGCCGAAAAGATCCTTCAAGAGGCGTTGGAAGACGAGATGCTGCCGCTGACGTTTTCCAAACCATGGCAGTCGTTCGATCCCATGCCTATCGTGCAAAAGCATGCCCTGAAAACGCCCGTGGAAGCCGTACTCCATTTTCAAGAGCGCTTGCTTCCGGTAGTTCCAGATCAAGAAAAGGCCGTTGTTCTGCTTGGCAGCTTGGTGGAAGGGGGCAAGCTGACATTACAGGATCCCGAATCGGTCCAACGCATACGGCATTTGGTGCACTTAATCATGAGCATGCCGGAATTTCAGCTCAATTGAGATGGGCGGCAGAGGATTCGTCCCTTTGAGGAGTGCCCGAACATGCGTCAGGTGCACGGTTTTAGCCGCCGGGAGTTTCTCCGGCAAGGCGGAGTAGGGTTGTTTGGGCTGGCCGTCACGGCCCCGGCATTTCTTAATGCACTGGCCCGGGAAGCGTGCGCGGCCCCAGATGCGGATGAGCGCATTCTGGTAGTCATACAACTGGCCGGAGGAAACGATGGCCTTAATACGATCGTGCCCATACGCGACGATGCTTATTATAAACTTCGCCCCAATTTGTCGCTTAAGGAGAAGGATCTGCTGAAGGGCGGGGATGACTTCGCTTTTCATGCCTCTTGCGCGGGGCTCAAGGCGCTTTACGACAACGCACAACTGTCAATCGTGCAAAATGTGGGATATCCCAATCCTAACCGCAGTCACTTTACGGCTACCGATATCTGGGAAACTGCAAGTCCCGATGGAGTACAACACCGCGGTTGGCTTGGGCGGTTCTTCGATGCGCAGTGTAAGGGCGCCGAGCGCGTTACGCCCGAGAGCGCGATCGCGCTCACTCAAGAGGCGCCATTGACCCTTCAGGGCATGAAGTACATACCGGTCGCGTTCTCCACTCCCGAGGAACTGGATTGGAAGCAGGGACGCTATCCGCACCTTAAGAAGGCTTTTGAAAAGATAAGCGTCGCGCCGGAAGTCAATATTGGCGTTGCGCGTACTCGCCCCACGCTACAGGGCGAGTTGGACTACCTCGAACGTGTTAGTCTGGACGCGCAGATTTGCGCGGAAAAAATTAAGGACGCTTGCCATGCCAAGGGCCGAGTGGCATTCCCGGAACACCGCTTGGGACGATCGTTTGAATATGTCGCCAAACTGATTCATGCCCGGATGAAGACGCGGATTTTTTACATACATCAAGGCGGATACGACACGCATACGCAGCAGCCAGATCGGCATGCAAAATTGCTGCAGGAGCTCAGCGACAGCCTGAAGGCGTTTATTGACGATCTGGCCGAGCAGCGGAATTTGGAACGCGTGCTCGTCATGACCTTCACGGAGTTCGGACGGCGCGTCGGGGAGAACGGCTCACGAGGCACCGACCATGGGGCTGCGGGGCCGATGTTCTTGCTGGGCGGTCCCATTATAGCCGGGCGGCACGGTGGAAACCCGGATCTGGTGAACTTAAATCGCGGCGATCTTGTGCACAAAATCGACTTCAGACAGGTCTATGCCGACGTCATTACAAACTGGCTCAAGGCGGACGCCACGCAAATCTTGGGACAGGCATTTAGCCCACCGGGAGTTATTCGCCTCTAAAGGGCCATCCGTGACATTCAGTTCTGGGGTCGTTGTAGGCATCTTCGCCGAAGACGCACGGCGTGAAATTCATTCACGGCAGCACCCGCCGCGACCGCCAGCGCCAGCGGTGTGGACAGGCGAAAACGGAACCAGGGGCGTTTCATGCGGCAAGTGCGAGCCTCCCATCCTGCGACGGAATATCCCAGACCTGCAGCCCGTTGAAAAAATGGGGCGCGGTCAGGAAACGAGCGATTTTTGTCCTGACCGAGGCGCGACCTAGGAGCATATTCAGAGGAGCTCTGTGACGAGGGAGCGACGAAGGGCTGGGCAAAAAGCGCCGTTTCATGGCCCGCACTCTTGTTCAACGGGCGGCTAGCTAGGGGCGCGGGAAAATCAAGGTAGCTTGCTTAGCTTCCGCAGCACCTGATCCATGCGCTGCAAGAACGCCGAACGGTCCCGCTTGTCGAATGGCGCCGGCCCGCCCGCCGCCATGCCCATCTCGCGCAGCTTGGCGAGGATCTCGCGCCGCGCGACGGCCTCCCCGATCGAAGCCTCGCTGAACTCGCCGCCCTTGAAGTCCAGCACGCGCGCGCCCGCCTTCACGCAGCGCGAAGCCAGGGGGATATCCGCCGTGACCACCAGGTCCCCCGCCCTGGCCCGCTCGGCGATCCAGTCGTCCGCCGCGTCGAACCCGCCGTCCACGACGACCAGCTCGAGCCCATCCCCTTTGGGGATATTCATGCCCGAATTTGAGACGTAAAAAACCGTCCATTTGCAGCGCAGCGCCACCCGCGCCACCTCCGCCTTCACCGGACACGCGTCCGCATCGACGAAGATCTGTCCCACCTGGTTCCCCATGGCGCGATCCATGCCTGCGCGTCCCCATCATGCCATAATCAGGGCCCCTTCCGCCACACACCGTCCGCAGCCTCCAAGGCAGCAACGAAATCCCAGTCGCTTGGGCTCGTGCTTATCGCTCGCTCCTGCGCGCAAGGTATTCGAGCGGTAGCGCAACAGCGGCGAGGATGGCGAGGGCGACAAGAACGTTCCAAACCAGATTCCGGCCGTAGGTTGCGGTCAGCGCATTAAGTTGATTGGTGAACTCTAATCCATCCAAGTAGAACGAGTAAGCGCCTAGGTTAATATGCTCATTCTCAATTTGCGCAGGCGGCTGATTCGCAATAGTCCAAGGCCAACCGTAAACCTTGATTGGAGGTCTTGCGAGGGTGATGACTGCCGATCCAGGTCGCATGTTCGACCACAATATCAATCCCGCCACGATCATCAGCGCCACGCACGTGCTCAGGTGAAGCTGGAACCAGCGGCGCTTGCGCGGCGTGTCCATTACCAGGCAACCCTGTTGAGTAGAGTCCCTGAAGCCCCGAATACACCAACCTGTGGCTACGCTTCAACGTTCGTTTGTTACGAATAGGTTACGAAATTCTTACCCGCGGCACGACCCTCCCGAGCCGTGCCGCTCAACTAACCTCGCAACCTCTTCAAACGCCAGTCCTTAAAAATGGTGGGCAGGGAGGGATTTGAACCCCCGTAGACTTTCGTCGACAGATTTACAGTCTGTTGCCTTTGACCGCTCGGCCACCTGCCCACGCGCACGGCTTCGGAGAATCCGCCTGGTGGGAGCAACATACTTAGCGCCTCGCTCGAAACTTGCAAGTACGACACGCGGCTTGAACCGTCCAAAACGCCCGGCCGGATCCCCCGCCCCGCGCTATACTCCGCGCTCGGCCCGAACCCAGAGGACGCCGCCATGGGCGTTACGCCTTCGCGAGTCGCATGCGAACGCTTCGAGAGCGCCGCGCTGAAGGGCAACCCGCTCGACGACCCGCACGCGCGGACGCTCCCCGTCTACCTCCCGCCGGGCTACGACGAGGGCGGCGAGCGCTACCCGGTCGTCTTCATCCTCGCCGGCTACACCGGGCGCGGCGCGAACTACCTCGAAGAGAAGGCCTGGGACGAGACCTTCACGCAGCGCATGGACCGGCTGATTTCGAGCGGCGCATGCCGCCCGATGCTTGTCGCCTTTCCCGATGCCTTCACGCGCTACGGCGGTTCGCAGTACCTCAACAGCCCCGCCGTCGGGCGCTACGCCGATTACATCCTCGAACTCGTCGCGCACGTGGACGCCACCTTCCGCACGCGGGCCGGGCGCGAGCACCGCGCGGTCGCGGGGAAGTCCTCCGGCGGCTACGGCGCGCTGACGCTGGGGATGCGCCACTCGGATGTCTTCGGACTCGTCGCGGACCACTCCGGCGACAAGGGTTTCGAACTCTGTTACAAGCCGGACTTTCCCAAGTTCGCGCGCGCCGCGGCGAAGTTCGGCGACATCGCGAAGGTGCTCGCCGATCCGCGGAGCGTACGCGAGCGCGACGGCGCGTTCTTCGACTTGCTGAACATCGCGGCCATGTCGGCCTGCTACGGACCCCACCCCGGCGCGCTGCTGGGCTTCGACCTGCCGGTGGATCCGGAAACCTGCGCGCTGCGCCCCGAGGTCTGGGCGCGCTGGGAGGCGCAGGATCCGCTTTTCATGCTCGAAGACACGCAGGTCCGGCAGGCGCTCCAGAGCCTGCGGCTGCTCTATTTCGACTGCGGGAACAGGGACGAATTCAACCTGCATTTCGGCTGCAGGCAGTTCAAGCGCAGGCTCGAGGAGTTCGGGATCACGCATCACTACGAGGAATTCGACGGGACGCACCGCAACACGACTTGGCGCTACGATACGTCGCTGGCGCTCATCTCGAGGGCGATGCCTGCTTGATGGTGAATGCGAAGCCGGCGTGAAAGAAGTAAACAGAGAATGGCAAACAGTTACTTCCTGGACGTGAATTAGCCGCTACCGTTCGCCATTCACGCCTTAGAATGGAGTTCCCCATGCCCAACCTCGAAGCGGCCCTGAAGTACGCCGGTGAACATCGCGAGAAGTTCCGCGACGACCTGATCGAACTGGTGCGCATCCCGTCGGTCAGCACCGACCCCGGGCGCGCGGCGGAGATGAAGCAGGCCGCCGAATGGTGCGCGGCGCAACTGCGCGGACTGGGCTTCCGGAACGCCGCGGTGCTGCCGACGGCGCGGCATCCGGTCGTCTACGCCGAGCACCTCGCGGCGGGCCCAGGCAAGCCGACGATCCTCTTCTACGACCACTACGACGTCCAGCCGCCGGAACCGCTCGACGAATGGGAGACGCCGCCCTTCGAGCCGACGGTGCGCGGCGAGAACCTCTACGCGCGCGGCGCTTCGGACAGCAAGGGCCAGCTCGTCGCGCACCTGAAGGCCGTCGAGGCGCTCGTCAAGAGCGGCGGCGGCAACCTCCCGGTCAACCTCAAGTACATGCTCGAAGGCGAGGAGGAGATCGGCTCGCCCAGCCTGCCCGATTTCATGGCGCGGGAGCGCGAGCGGCTCAAGAGCGACTTCTGTCTCAACGGGGACAGCGGGATCCTCGGCGCCGACCGCCCGGGGCTTTGCTACGCGTTGCGCGGGCTGGCCTACTTCGAGATCCGGCTTAGCGGTCCGGCGCGGGATCTCCATTCGGGGCTCTTCGGCGGCGCCGTCCACAACCCCGCGGAAGTTCTCGCGAACCTGCTCGCCGGAATGAAGGACGCGCAAGGGCGGGTCACGCTCCCGGGCTTCTACGAGGACGTCCGCGAACTGAGCGCCGAGGAACGCGCGGACCTCGCGAGGGTGCCGCAGGACGAGGCCTGGTGGCTGGCGGGCACCGGCGCGCCGGCGCTCTGGGGCGAAGCCGGATATACGCCAACCGAGCGCGCCACCGCGCGCCCGACCCTGGAGGTCAACGGTCTGCTCAGCGGCTTCACCGGGACGGGCTCCAAAACGGTCCTGCCGTCCCGCGCCATGGCCAAGCTCTCCATGCGCCTCGTCGCCGACCAGGATCCGGCCAAGGTCAAGGTTGGACTGGAGCGGTATCTGAAGGAGCACGCGCCGCCCAGCGTCCGCTGGGAACTGCTCACCCACGCCGCCGCGCGCCCGTCCATCGTGGAACGGGACAGCCGCGAAGCCCGTGCCGCCGGGCAGGCCCTGGAAGCCGCCTGGGGCCGCAAGCCCATCTTCTTCAGACAGGGCGGAACCATCCCGGCCGTCGCCCAGATCGAGGAGACCCTGGGCTTGAAGTCGCTCCTGATGGGCTTCGGGCTCCCCGACGACAATCTCCACGCGCCCAATGAGAAGGTCCACCTGCCAACCTTCCAGAGGGGCGTCGAGGCACATGTGCGTTTCATGAGCCTCTGCGGCAAAGCTTAGGCACCTAGTGCATTATTTTTAGGCTTTTGCAGGGCTCGAATGCACCTAAGAACCCCAAGCTCGGTTCGTCCATGCCTCAGATGAAACGGCCCAACCTGTTCTAAACATGGTTTCCTGAGGATGTTGGACATGAATGCGTATTGGAAGCTGGTGGCGGTGGCGATCGCGGGATTGGGGCTCGGCGCAGTCCAAGTTAGCGCCGCCGACTCCTTGATCCTAAAGAATGGGACCATCCTCGAAGGAGAACTGGTCAACTACACGCCGCAACAGGCCGAGGTCGTCATCAATACGGGTATCCGCAGCACGACCCTCCAGCGCGGGCAGATTCGGCAGGTGCAACTCGACGATGCGTCCCGGCAGGAGTTCGCGCGACAGTTCAACGCCCTGGACGCGAAGGACGCCAAGGGGCACTTCGAGTTGTACAAGTGGGCCAAGAGCAAGCGCATGTACAGCTTCGCCGACCAGGCGCTCCAGACGACGCTGAAGGCCGATCCCCAACACGCGCAGGCGCGGAAGGTATTGGGACACGTTTACCGGGATGGCCGCTGGCTGAGCGCCGAAGAAGCCGCCAAGCTGCCCGCCTCGGCCAAAGCCGAAGAGAGCTGGATCATCGGCGAGACCCAGGGAGGCGATGGGACGACTCGCGCGGTGGACCCCGAGAAGGCGCAATTCGAGCGGAAGGTACTCGAGCAGGCGCGCATCCTGGGCAAGAGCGACAGCAAAGACGAAGACAAAGAGGTTGTCGTGGCGGAGTTCGTGCGCGACCGCGAGCGCGTCGGCGACGCGCTGCTGGGCTGCCTCGACTTCCGCCGCGTGGCCGACGAAGAGGTCCGCCTGGGCGCGCTGAAGGGCCTCAAGGTGGTCAAGTCCGCCAGCCCGCGCACCCCGCCGTCCCTGGCCTGGTCGGCGGTGATGGATCCCCGTCGAGGATGTCCGCGAAGCCGCCGTCGGCCTGATCAAGGACCGCAAAGACGACGAGGCCGTCGGCGGGATGATCCGGCACCTGGTCGGCGCCTTCGACGAGGTCGGCGGGCTGCGCAACGCCCCCGTCCGCGACGCCGCGGTGAAGTCGCTCCGCGCGCTCGGCGACTCCCGCGTCTATGAGGCGCTGCTGTACTACGTCGTCTGCGAGATGCGCCCGACCGTGACCGAACTGGCCAGCTTCCGCACCCGGCAGATCGACAGCTTCACCGTCCAGCAGGGTGGGAACGTGATCATCCCGATCCTGCTCAGCTTCCCGGTCCAGTTCCCCGAGTTGTCCATTACCCGCGTCCGCACGACCGTCAGCGCCCCCGCCAGCGCGCTGCGCGCCGTCACCGGCCAGAACTTCGGCGACGACGTCGGAGCATGGAAAAAGTGGATCAAGGGGCAGAAGTAAGTACGAATGCGGAATGCGGTCGTAAACCTTAACGATCCAACTTAGAGTGCGTCCTAAGACGTCACGCGGCCGTCTTCGGGCGGCGGGCTTCGCGATGCGTCGTTGGCCTGCTCGCCGTAGGCGCTGTCCCGATACAGTTCGTTCGGCCGCCTCGCCTCGCTTGCCCGGCGCTCCGAAACCGCCTCGCGATCCGGTTTTAGGACGCACTCTAACTGTTCCGTTCACGAAAGCCCCGCGGCGAGATGCCCGTCAGCTTCTTGAACTGCGCGCTGAAGGCGTATTCGTCGGGATACCCCAGCTCGGCGGCGATCTCCTTCATGCGCCGCGAACGGTCCTTCGTCAACAGCGCCATGGCGCGCTCGACCCGCCGGCGGATGCGGTAGTCGCGGGGCGCGGTGCCGAAGCGCTCGGCGAAGCGCTTACGGAAGGCGCTGTAGCTCATGCCGACGCGGCGGGCGACCTCCGGAAGCGCTAGCGCCCCGGCGAGATCCTCGTTGAGGATCTGCATGGCGCGGGCGAGCGGCCCGCCGGGCGCGGGGGAGGCGGCGCGCGCGGTCGTGCTCCAGCAGTTCCACGATGAAGCGCTGCATGTCAAGCAGGAGCGGCATGAAGTCGCGCTCGTCGCAGCGCCGCAGCCGGTCGCGCAGCTCGGCGAAGCCCGCGATCCAGCGCTCGCCGACGCCCACTTGCAGGACGGGCCGGTCGAGCGAAGAGAGCCCCAGCAGCGCCAGCAATTCGAAAACCTGGCAAGGCACGGCGACGTAGCAGCGCAAGCCGCAGGGGTCGAGCCGCACCGAATGCGGGCGGCTCGGGAAGCGTTGCATCAGCGCGCCGGGCGCGATGGGGAAGCTCCGCCCGCGCGCGTCGGTGTACTCTCCTTGAGCGTCTGGCAGGTACACGACCGCGTATTGCGGCGTCAGGAAGTCGCGCTCGGCGAACCCGCCGCGCTTGCGCATCAGCCCCGCGCGCAATTGCGCCGAAGTCGTGCCCACGCCCATCCGGTACACGCCGCCTTCACGCACCCGCATGCCGAACCCTCCGGGAAGCCGTATCAAAAAATACAAGAAATCGGCCAAAGCTGCCATTCCCGATGCCCTGGTGCACGGGATAGGCTGTTTACGCATCGGGGAAGGGTATCAATAAACACAATTCAACCCGGAGGTCCGCCATGCGACCCAACCTCATCTTCATCCTCATGGACGACCTGGGCTGGCGCGACCTGGGCTGCCAGGGCAGCGAATTCTACGAGACGCCCAACCTGGACCGGCTTGCGAAGGAAGGCCTGCGTTTCACCGACGCCTACGCCGCCTGCCCCGTCTCTTCGCCCTCCCGCGCCAGCGTCATGACCGGCCGCTACCCCGCGCGCGTGGGCGTCACCGACTGGATCAACTGGGGCGGCAAGTCCCACCCCTGCCGCGGGCGTCTCATCGACGCGCCGTACGTCGACCACCTCCCGCTCACCGAGACCAGCCTCGCTCGCGCGCTCAAGGAAGGCGGCTACCGCACCTGGCACGTAGGCAAGTGGCATCTCGGCGGCCCCGAACACTACCCCGACCGCCAAGGCTTCGACGTCAACGTCGGCGGAAGCGAGCGCGGCTGTCCCAAGACCTACTTCAGCCCCTGGAACATCGCCAACCTCCCCCGACGGCCCAACGGGCGAGTTCCTCGACGACCGCCTCACCGACGAAGCGATCAACCTGATCCGCAAGAACGACGGGCGGCCTTTCTTCCTTAACCTCTGGTACTACCTCGTCCATACGCCGATCCAGGGCAAGCCGGACCTGGTGGCCAAGTATCGGGAGAAGGTCCTGGAAATGGGTCTCGACAAGGTTCCGACGTTCGAGGACGGCGACTTCCACCCGACCGAGCACAAGAAACACGTCCGCATCAAGCGCCGGCTCGTCCAGTCCGACCCCACGTACGCGGCGATGGTCGAGACGATGGACACCAACATCGGGCGGCTCGTCAACGCGCTCGAAGCCAGCGGCCAGATGGATAACACGCTGCTCGTCTTTACGAGCGACAATGGCGGCTTGGCGACGTCCGAAGGTTCGCCGACGACCAATCGCCCGCTCTGCGAAGGCAAGGGCTGGATGTACGAAGGCGGCACGCGCGAGCCGCTCATCGTCTGGGGCCCCGGCCGCGTGAACCCCGGCGTCAGCCGCGCGCCCGTCTCGAGCCCCGACTTCTACCCCACCCTCCTCGACGCGGCCGGCCTTGACCCGATGCCCGAACAGCACTGCGACGGCGTCAGCCTCGCCCCGCTCTTCAAGGGCACGGGCACGCTCCCCGAGCGCGCGCTTTTCTGGCACTACCCGCACTACGGCAACCAGGGCGGCCGCCCCGGCGCCTCGATGCGCGACGGCGACTGGAAGCTGATCGAGTTCTTCGAAGACGACCGCATCGAACTCTACAACCTGCGCGAGGACCTCGGCGAGACGCAGGATCTCGCGCCGAGCCAGCCCGATCGAGCCTACGCCATGCGCCGGCGCCTCCATGCCTGGCAGGAAGAAGTCGAAGCCCTGCGCCCGCGGCGCAATCCGGAGCATGCGGGCTGACATCAAATGCTGAATTCGAAATGCGAATGAACCACCCGCACGCCGAATCGTAGCGTGTGCGTCCCGGCCCATCACCCTTGCCACCCCTTACAGTGTCTCGGCGTGGCGCAAGTGCATCAACGAACCCGAGGCCTGCAATCCAGCTCATCCCTGACTATAAAACCTGTCCAGCGCAATAGTAATGGATTACATATCGTGCAGGCCGCCTCATTTCGTGTTTGCGCTTGGCGTAGAAGGTATAATGGAAACGCATCCAGGATCAGTCCCGAGGCCCCGTCAAGAGCTCTCCCTTCCCGCACGGCAACAACGCTCCATGAACGCCCCACCCGACCCGCCGGCGCCGCCGCTCACGCCGGACCTCAAGCGCGCGCTTCGCCAGGCAAGCTGCTGGGCGGTGATGTTCGGCGCGGGCGAAGCCAGCTTCAACCTGCTCGGCGCGTTCCTCCAGGCCCCCGCGAGTTTCTTCGGCTTGCTGGCCGGCATCCCGCAACTGCTCGGTCCGCTGGCGCAGGTTTGGGCGGCGAACCTGGTCGACAAGACGCGCCGGCGCAAGCTCCTGGTCATCGTGGCGGTTCTCGCGCAGTCGGTGAGTTTCGTGCCGCTGGTGCTGCTGGTCTTCGCGGGCCCCGGCAGGCTGGCGCAGGCGGCCTTCCTGGTCGTGGTGACGGTTTACTTCGTCGCGGGGCACTTCAGCGCGCCGCCGTGGACGGGGCTCATCGGCGACCTCGTCCCGGCCGAAGGGCGCTTCGAGTACTTCGCGCGGCAGTCGCGCCTCGTCGGAACCATCGGGATGGTCATGCAGGTCGCGATGGGCGTCGGCTTCTACCTGGGGCGGGAATACAACGCGCTGGCGTGGGTCTTCGCTTCGGGCCTGGCCCTGGCCGGCGTGGCGCGTTTCGGCTCGTTTCTCTGCATCCAGCGCATGCAGGAGCCGCCGCACGAATCTTCGCCCGACACCGTCTTCACCTTCTGGAAGTTCATCCGCCGCGCGCGCGAGTCGAACTTCGTCCACTTCGTGCTCTTCGCCGCGCTGCTGCACTTCGGCACGCAGGTCGCCGGGCCGTTCTTCCTGCCTTACTGGATGTACACGCTCGGCTACACCGAGTGGGAGTGGGTCGTGCAGAGCAGCATCACGGCGGTGGCGGCGATCCTGACGATGCTGGGCTGGGGCCGCTTCAGCCAGCGCTTCGGGAACCGCAACACGATGCTTTATACCGGCTACGGCATCGCGCTGATCCCCGTCGGATGGATGCTCACCGAGAACCTGCTCCTGCTGGGCCTGATCAACGCCGCATCCGGCGTGCTCTGGGCCGGTTTTGGCCTCAGCACCTGGAACTACCTCCTGGAAGCCGTCAGCCCCCCGAAGCGCCCGCGCTGCACGGCATACCTGAACATCATCGTGGGCCTGGGCATCTTCGGCGGCTCGATGCTTGGCTCGTGGCTCGCGGGCTGCCTGCCGCTGACCCTCGCGTTCGCCGGCTGGTCGGTGACGGTCAAGACGACCTTCATGTACCTGCTCGCGTTGAGCTTCTTCCTGCGCCTCAGCGCCTGCCTGCTGATGCTCCCCACCGTCCGCGAACTGCGCGGCGACGTCGAGCGCTTCTCGCTCAAGACCAGCTTTTTCGTGATCGCCCAGAGCCGCGTGCCCTTCGGGATCCGCTTCAGCATGACGCATTTCATCGAGAAGAAGCCCGCCGTTCCGGACGTGGTGGAGCAGGTGTCGAATACGGATGGTTCGGAGTAGGAAAAAAGAAAAAAGGTAACCGTTCAGTCCCCTATGAAGGCTCATTTTTTACGTCACGCCATCCGATACTGTATGTGTGCGCGAGCTTAAACCCAACCCGGCTTGTCCGAATTGCGCGGTGCTCCTGGCGCGGATCGAAGAATTGGAAGCCAAGCTGGAGCGGCTTTCCGAGCGCTTGAACCAGAATTCCTCGAACTCTTCCAAACCACCGTCGTCCGATGCGCCCTGGCAGAAGCCTCCAGCCGCCAAGAAGCCGAGCGGCCGCAAACCCGGCGGACAACCCGGACATCCGGGCCATCACCGTGTACGTTTGCCGCCCGAACGGGTCACGCACGTGGTCCATTACGTGCCGCACGTATGTGCGGAATGCCAAGCCCCTTGTCTAAGCGGCCAGGGCCACACGATCCGCCTCCGACTTGGCATCAAGTCGCGTAGTTGCCTCCGCAGCCGGCCGAAATCACCGAATACCAGTGGCACGCACGCACCTGTCCGTGCTGCGGCTGCCGCACCCGCGCGGAGATTCCGCCGGAGATTCAAGCCCATGCGCTGGGTCCCAACCTGGCGGCGGCGTTGTCGTATCTGAGTGGGCGTGGCCACGCCAGCAAGCGCAACGTCCAGGAACTCGCCGAGACCGTCTTTGGGGTCCCGCTATCCCTGGGCACGGTGATCAAGCTCGAACACGAGATGAGCGGCGCGCTGGAAGGGCCTCACGCGCAGGCGCTGGCGGCCGTGCGTGGGGCGGCTTTCAAAAACGTGGATGAAACCGGCTGGGCGAAGGGTGGCAAGCTGTGTTGGCTGTGGGTGGCAGCCACGCGGAGCGTCGCAGCCTTTCAAATTCACGCCCACCGGGGTAAGGACGGCCTGAAGGCGTTGCTGGGGGCGTGTTGCGGCATCCTCGGCTCCGACCGCTGGGGCGCCTACGCGCACCTGCCGCCGCGGCAGCGGCAAATTTGCTGGGCGCACCTCAAGCGCGATTTTCAGAAGTTGATCGACCTGGGATCCGCGACACAACCGCTCGGCCGAGCGGGCCGCAAGACCGCCCGAGCGGTCTTTGCGGCCTGGAAGGATTTCAAAGACCGGCGTTGCGACCGTGCCGCGCTACACGTGCGGTTGCAACCGATACGCCTGCGTTTCCAGAGAACGCTCCGGCTCGGAAGCAGGGGCGCGGACCCCAAAACCAAGCGCTTTTGCAGACGCGTGCTGAAAGTCTACGACGCGCTGTGGACCTTCGCGGCCGTCGAAGGCATCGAACCGACCAACAACCACGCCGAACGGATGTTGCGTCCGGCGGTGCTGTGGCGCAAAGGGAGCTTCGGCAATCACAGTACCGCAGGCTGCCGTTTCACCGAACGGATCTTGACCACCGTGCAGACCTTGCGTTTGCAAAAGCGTCCCATCCTTGACTATCTGCGCAGGGCCTTGGCTGCTCACCGCACCGGCGCAAAGGCTCCGGCATTCCTTGCAGCGGTAGGGAACTGAACGGTTACGAAAAAAGTAAAAGGTAAACAGGGATCGGTAGCCATGGATGATCGGTGAACTGCGAATCTCTAGGGTCAGGACGGCCGAACCCCTTTCAATCCAACTTCAGGTACGGTAGTTCCGTTTTGAGCTTTCTGGCTTTCCCCAATCTCCCCTTCACTGTTCGCAGCGCACTGATTACTGTTTACGGACTTCAGGAGCCGCCCCATGCCCCCGCGCGTCCTCCGCATTCATCCGTCCGATGACGTGATCCTGGCCTTGCAGGACCTGGCGCCGCAGGAGCGCGTGAACCTCGACGGGCAGGCCTACGACCTCGTCGAGGCGATCCCCGCCAAGCACAAGTTTGCCGCGCGCGAGTTCGCGCCGGGACAGACGCTGACGATGTACGGGCTGACCATCGGGCGCGCCCGGGAACGCATCCCGCGCGGAGCGCGCTTGCGCATCGAGAACGTGGTCCACGAGAGCGACGCCTGCGAGGCGAAGCCCGAATCGCGCGCCTGGACGCCGCCGCCTTACGCGAAGCTGAAGGGCCGCACCTTCCAGGGCTACCGCCGCGCCGACGGCCGCGTCGGGACGGCCAACCACTGGATCGTCGTGCCGCTGGTCTTCTGCGAGAACCGCAACATCCTCACGCTCCGCGACGCGCTCTTCGACGAACTCGGCTACAGCCCCGCCGCGCCGTACCGCGAGGTCGCCCGGCAACTGGCCTCCAAGGCGCGCACGGGGGCCTCGCCCGAGGACCTGCTGGCCTTCGATGCCGGCGCGCCCAAGGCCGGCGACGCGCGCGCCAGGCTCTTCCCGCACGTGGACGGCGTCCCGTTCCTCACGCACGGCATGGGCTGCGGAGGCACGCGCGAGGACGCGCGCACGCTCTGCGGGCTGATCGCCGGCTACCTGACCCACCCCAACGTCGCCGGGGGCACCATCCTCTCGCTGGGCTGCCAGAACGCGCAGGTCGCGTGGCTCAAGGAAGAACTCGCCGCGCGCGACCCGTACTTCGAGAAGCCGCTGGTGATCCTGGAGCAGCAGCAGCAGCCGTCCGAGAACGAGCTGATGCGCCGCGCGCTGCGGGAGACCTTCGCGGGGCTCGCGCGCGCCGAGCGCTGCCGGCGCGAGGCGGTTGGGATCGAACACCTGGTGCTGGGCGTGGAGTGCGGCGGAAGCGACGGCTTCTCGGGCATCAGCGCCAACCCGGCCATCGGTCACGCCAGCGACCTGCTCGTTGGCGCAGGCGGCGGCGTGATCCTCAGCGAGTTCCCCGAACTCTGCGGCGTGGAAGGCGACTTGGTGCGCCGCTGCGCCGACGACGAGGTAGCCGCGCGCTTCCTGGACCTGATGCGCGCCTACGCCAGGCGCGCCGCGGCCGTGGGCAGCGGCTTCGAAGCCAATCCTTCTCCCGGCAACATCAAGGACGGGCTGATCACCGACGCGATGAAGTCGGCCGGCGCGGCCAAGAAGGGCGGCACGAGCCCCGTCGTGGACGTGCTCGACTACCCCGCCCCGCTCCGGCGCAAGGGCCTCAACCTGCAATGCACGCCCGGCGGGGACGTGGAGAGCGTCACGGCCATGGTCGGCGCGGGAGCCAACGTCGTCGCCTTCAGCACGGGCCTGGGCACGCCCACCGGCAACGCCATCGCGCCGGTCCTGAAGCTCTCCACCAACACGATCCTCGCGCAGCGCCTCCCGGACCTGATCGACCTCGACGCCGGTCCCATCGTCACCGGCGCGAAGAGCATCTCGGAGGTGGGCGAGGAACTCTTCGAACTGGTGCTGCGCACGGCCTCCGGCGAATACCAGACCAAAGCCGACCGGCTCGGCCAAGCCGACTTCCAGCCCTGGAAGCGCGGCGTCTCCCTGTAGACGCTGCGTCCTGCGCGCCCGCCCCTCTTGCCTGACCGCGGATTGGAAGTAACCTGTAATTTGAGCGTATCCGCCCAAGGGCGCCCGCCACCTTAGCTCAGCTGGCAGAGCAGCGGTTTTGATCATGGCCGGCTTTCCAGATGTCGATGCTCCCGTTGTTTAGGTCGATCTCTATATTGACGAGCCTTCGATTCGACCCAAAGTATTCTCCAAACGCCATGCAATTTTGCCCTGAATCCAAGTTCCGAAGGAACAGAAGCGAGAAGTTGCGCTTGCGGCTCTCCACCTTCCTGACAATTTCCCAATCATACTCTCTTGAGTCCGTGCACCGATTCATACTCAGCCTCCTTTCATAGCGGCGAGCCCAAGTGGCCCGCCTTCCCTTGTTTAGTTCAAAGGAAGCGATCTGCATTCCTGCAAGAATTTTTTAGAATTATTTGCCGCGCAAAACATTGATCGTCTTGCGGCGTGATTTTGGACGTCCCAAAAGCATGGCGGCCACGGGAGTTGCTACTCCCTTTCGCTATACGCGGCGTACACCGCAAAGAGCACGCGTACGTCGGTCGAATCCGGGAACTCGTCGTTGAGCGCGCTCGCGGTCATGAGCTTCTTGAAATGCTCCTCGGAAGCCGAACTGAAAGTCCATCGAAGCAACTTGGGATTGACGGCATGGATGACTTCCATGCGCTCGACGATGGTTACGGCCTTGTCCGGGCCCTGTTGAAGAACCAGATTGGTGAAGAATCGCTTCGCATCCGGTTCCCGCAACCCGATCTTGAACCCGACGGTATCCGCGAAGGTCTTGGCGGCGGGTTCCAGAGCCCTTTTTGTCCTTTCCTTCGTTTCAGCCTTCTCCTTTTCCCGTTGCGCTTTCTCCGCTTCTTCTCGTGCGATCCGATCTTGCTCCGCTTGCCGCGCCTGCCGCTCCGATTCCGATGCCATTCGCTCCTTCTCGTCCTTGCGGATTGCCGAGGCCTTGCCTTTCAATCCCAATAGCCGCTTGGTGAATGCCGCATTCAGTTTCTCGTCCTCGAAGAATCTGGTCTCGTTTCCCCTGGAAAGAAAGAATGCCTCGAATTCGGCATCCCCCATGGAGATCACCGTCGATCTGAAGAACTCATCGGATGCGGCCTTTTTGCAGTTGTCGAGGTGAGTTTCCAGCTTATCGAACCCGTCGCCGTCCTTGGCGTCTTCCGCTTCCGCAAGGACGCCTATTGCGCCGGCAATGTCGTTTACCGCGAGCTTCGCCTCGGCGTCCTTCATTGCTTTCTGAACGAGCTCCGACTCTTTCTTAACCCGCGCGCGCTCTGCCGCCGTTTTCCTCAGAGCATCGCGTTCTTTTCCGTACAGCATCATGGCGGCCATTATGATCGCCAAGGAGCACGCTGTACCTACGATCGAGACCAGAACCGGGCTAATAGAGCTGCATTCCTTCAGCCGGGAGCGAGCGTATGAACTGCAAATGGGCAGCAGGAGAAATACCATTGAGGCGACGGCCAAAAGTGCGGCAAGGGCAATCGAGAGGAATGCGGAGCCGAGGCCCACCAGGAGGTATCCTGCCGCAATCCCCAATCCGCGTTTGTCTACTGCTGTGGCCATGACAGAACCTCCCGCAAATAGGGCCTAACGAACACGATTCATTCAACGGGCTGCCACCCGGTTGGATCGAAGGTATCCATCCGTTCGCACTGGCTTTGCGTATCTTGCCCGAGGTCACGCGCGTAGACCGTCCCAGTCTTGCTGAGGATGAACGTGTTCTGGCCCGTCATCCCATACTGAGCCGGCCAGGCGACGATGGCATAGCCCTCAACCATATTTCCGCGCTTGATGTAGTTCTGGTTTCCGCCCGGCGCACCAGGGCCCTGTTTCCACAGGACCTTGAAGTAGTAGCCGGCCTTGGGCATCCTCGCCGGCTTGCCCGCGCGCACTTCCGCTCCAGCCATTGCGGCATCTACCAGGGTCAGATCGCCCGCCCCCTCTCTCGTTTCGTAAAGGCTGTTGGCGCCGGCAATGAACTGGCTGTACTCGTGCACGCCGTCCCCATCCCAATCGGTGCGGAAGTAGATGTCTTCGGCTTCAGCAAAAATCCTGCAACTTGCAATGGCCGAAGCTTCATTGCTCTCCGAGACAGATCCGAGCGCATTGGGCGAAGCTTGCGTGAAGATTGCAACTATGACTCCCATGAAGAATCCTATGATGGGGCAGACAATCGACAGCAGGAGCGCAATGATGGGCAGGGCCTTTTTTCTGGATGTAACCAAGCCAATTATCGCGCACGCGAACGCGGCCACGCCGACAAAGGGGGGAAAGAAGAAGAGCGACACCAGCGCTAGAATCAGAGCCGCGATGGATGCGCCGCTTGTCGCAGGGCCCTCCCGGTCATGATGTCCTCCGCCGCTGGAACGCCCGGTTTTGTAGATCGAACTGGTGAGGATGCGGATGCCGTCGGCCACGATCCAAATCGAAAGACAGGTGCCGACAGTCCAAGTAATCAACCACGCCCATAGGGCGTGGCTTTAGGAAGCCCCCCCGAGGGGGGCGTTTGCGTGGGGAAAGCCCCGTTGGGGCTTGGGCTCAAGCGAGGTCCAAGTAGCCTTGGCCTAGCTCAAGCTGTTCCTGTTCCCGAATGTACCTCCGGATCTGCTCTTCGTTCAAGCCTACCGTACTGACGCAGTACCCAGGCGCCCAGAAATGCAAGCCCGTCATACGCCGCTCTTGCCTTAACTGCCGATGTATCCGAACTGCGCTCTTCCCTTTCAGGAAGCCCAGGGTATGAGAAACGCTGAACTTGGGCGGGATGCTCAAACACATATGAATGTGATCGGGCATCGCATGACCTTCGATCAACTCCACGCCACGCTGTTGACACAACTGCTTCAACACCACACCCACCTTGGACCTGGACTTTCCGTAAAACACCTTGTGCCGATACTTGGGCACGATTACCACATGATACTTACAATCCCATCGCACGTGGGACAAACTCTGCCAGTTGTCCATGGTTCTCCCTCCTGTCCCACGGGGCTTTCCCGGAGGGAGAACCTATCTGGCACGCCGGATCGGTCGAACCTCTTAGGGTCGCACGGCCATAGGCCGTGGCTTCAAGAACTGAAGTGAGATTGGACTCGCTGAATACGTGGAGAAATGCAATTGCGCACCAGGACTTCGATCCCAATAAACTGGGCGGAAGCTCAAGGCTTAGGTTGAGCATGGTTAACGATTGGCGCATGGCATGCAACGGCTTGGCCAAGGAATTCGACAAGGTGATGAGAGGCCACATCCACACGCTAACCGGAACATGCCCGTGGTGAAAGGCGGATGAGCCGTGCCTACAGCGCAAAGAACGCCCCGTTACAAAATCGGCGATTGGGTGGCCTTCACCTACGTTACTCGCAAGGCGGTTGCACAGGTCGTCGAAGACCGTGGATGCATTGGCGTAAAAGGACGCCGGCTATACGGCCTGCGCCTGGATCTCGGAGCAGGCGATCTTACCACACTGGAATTACCCGAAGAGGAATTGAAGCCTGCCCATGCGCCGGCGCGCCTGCCGGCCTGGAGCCTTTAGGCGTTACTCTTCGCGGTCAAGCATTCCCCGGACCTTCCAGCAGCAGCGCGCGGTGTTCCATCTCCTTCAAGGGCATCAAGTCGCCCTTGCGCGAGGCCACTTCGATCCCCTGCCGGTAGACCCCCAGCGCCTCCGCTTCGCGGCCGAGACGCTCCAGCGACTTTCCGTACGCCAGGTACAGCGGGCTGTTGTCCTTCTGGGCCTCGATGGCCTTGCGGTAGACCAGCGCCGCGCCATCCCAGTCTTCGAGCGTCGCGAGGGCGTTGCCGAGGCCGAAGAGCGCGACGGGGTCGGCCGCGTCGATTTCGAGAACCTCCTCGAACATCGCCTTCTTCCGCTCGGCGTCGGCCTTGCGCGCGGCAAGTTCGGCGGCCTCGCGCTCCTGCGCGGCCTTGGCGTCGGCGAAGCCGCTGAAGCGCTTGACGGTGGCCTTGGCCTTCTCGTTCTCGGCCGCCTCCTTGTCGCCGAGCTTCATGTAGAAGAGCGAGAGGTTGGTGTGGACCATCGGCTCGTTCGGCGCGACCTCCTCCAGCCGCTTGAAAATGTCGATGGCTTCGTGAAAGCGCTCGCGCCGGCCAAGCATCACGCCCAGGGCCTCGTACCCGTCCGCGTAGGATGGATCCGCGCGCAGCGCCTCCTCGAGCAGCGCGATGGCCGCGTCGTCACGGTGCTCGGCGAAGCTCCGCACCGCGCGGTCGTGCAGGAAGCGCGCGCGCTGGGCGCGGTCGCGGGCATGATAGAAGGGCAGCAGGACCACGCGGGCCTTGAACGTTCCGCGCGGGCCCTTGAACGCCAGTTTCCCGCCCGGGGTGCGGCGGGCCTTGTCGAGGTACGCGAAAGCGACCGGCGCCTCCAGCATGGGCGAGTACGTCCGCGAGGCGATCTCGCCGGCGCGCGTGCCGTCCTCCAGCGCCAGGTCCGCGCCTGCCGCGGGGAGGTCCGCGAGCGCCGCCGCGGGCGCGCCTTCCAGGACCAGCCCGCGCAGCGCGCGGTTCGCCGCGCCGTAGGTGCGGATGCGCGCGATCACTTCCTGCCCGACGAAGCAGCCCTTCGCGTAACTGACGACTTGCTGCTCCAGGCCGGTCTCGGGGAGCACGCGCGCGCCGGGTTCGTAGTCGCCCCCCCGGCGCGGGATGCCGGCCTCGATGCGCAGCACCTCCAGGACCTCGCCGAGCAGGCCCGGGGCCGGCTCGATCAGCTCGCGCGCGGAGGCGGCCGCACGGAGCTTGCGGACCAGCGCCGCATCCTCCGCCGCCCCGGCCGGCAGGCCCAGGACGTACCCGGAGTCGCCGGTCAGGGAGAGGTTCAGCGCGAAGGCGCCGGGCGGAAGCTGTTCGCCGGCCAGCATGCGCATGCCCTGATCGGGCAGCGCGAGCAGCGGCTCGCCGACTTCCTTGGGCAGCGCGGCCGAGACCACGCCCGGCGCGGCGGGCCCCTGCAGCAGGATCCAGTCGAAGGCGTCGGAGGCGTCGTCGAGTTCCACCGCGTCGCTGAACTGGTAGCGGTCGAGGTCCTCCCGCAGATCGGGGACGCCATCGCGGTCGAGCAGCAGCAGGAAACCCGGCGCGGCGGGCGCCTCGTCGGGCAGCGCGTGGACGGAGAGGAGGCGCAGCAGCCGGCCCTTGGAATCGGCGCGCGCGTTGAGGTTGCCCTCGCCGGGCTTCAGCGCCGCGACCTCGTTGGTAAGCTGCCCCTGCAGGAAGGCCGCGGCCTCGCTGCCGGTCACCAGCAGCGCGCCGAGGCCGGCCAAGCCGGCGGCGGGGGCCGAGGCCTCGGTCACGGCAGCAAAAAGGCCCGACTGGCGGGCCTTTCGCGCGAGTTCCAGCGCCTGTTCCAAGCTCATGATGAAATCGTTATACGGAGAAGCTCTCGCCGCAGCCGCAGGTGTTCGTGGCGTTGGGGTTCTTGAAGACGAAGCCCTTGCCCCCAGCCCCTTCTGGTGGTCGAGGGTCACGCCGCGCAGGTAGATGGTGCTCTTCTTGTCCAGGTAGACCTCGAAGCCGTCGTACGGGATCGCGACGTCGCCATCCTTCTTCTTGTCGAAGTCGAGCTTGTAGACGAGCCCCGAGCAGCCGCCGCCGGAGACGGCCAGGCGCAGTCCAAGCCCTTCCTTGTGCTCGTCGCGGACCAGCCGCCGCACCTCGGCCTGCGCGGCCTCGGTAAGCGCGACGACCTCCTGGGCGTGCTGGGGCGCGGCCGGACGGGGCGCGGGCTGCGCCTTGGCGGGAGGCGGCTCGGCCACAGCCGTCGCCGTGGCCACGGAGGCCTGCAAGTCGGCGGGCATGCCTTGGGTGAAATCGCCCAGCCGCCGCACCCAGGCCACCTCGGCGCGCGGGATGCTGACGCGGGCGTGCTTCTTCCAGACCCCGAATTTGGCCGCGCGGACGAGGTACTGCTCCTTGCTCCGCCCGCCCTGCCCTTCGGCGTGCTCGTCCACGTCGAGCAGGATCACCTCGTCGTCGTCCATGTCGTCGCAGCGGCCCACGTAGACCTTCCCGGGCGTCTCGACCGCCACGGTGATGCCGTGGAGTTCGTGCTTGTCGTGGTGAAAGGTTCCCATGGCGGCGCTCCGGGCGTTGAGACGGCTCAGGCCTTGACGCAGTGTTCCTGGAAGGCCTGGACGAGCTCCTGCGCGATCATGTCGGGCGAGCGCCCCTCGATCATGTGGCGCGGAACGAAGTGGACCAGTTCGCCGTCCTTGAAGAGCGCGATGGACGGGCTGGAGGGCGGCACGTCGGAAAAGTACCCGCGCGCCTTGGCGACGGCCTCCAGGTCCTGCCCCGCGAAGACGGTGGCCACGCGGTCCGGACGGTTCGGGGCCTTCAGCGCCAGCCGGATTCCCGGGCGCGCGCCGCCGGCGGCGCAGCCGCAGACGGAGTTGACGACCACCATCGCGGTGCCTGCCTTCTGGCCCATGAACTTGTCCACGGCGGAGGCGGTCCGAAGTTCCTCGACGCCGATCGAGGAGAGCTCCGCGCGCATCGGGGCGACCAGTTCTTCCGGATAGGGCATGGGTGAACTCCAACCAAGGGTCCGCGGCACGCACGTGCCTCGCCGTTTCATTGTACAATCTGACCGGTGTGGGGCAAGTATGGAGCCCGCGCACTCCGGCCGCGCGCGCCTTTGTTTCCGCCGGGCCGGTAACTCGTGCCGCACGCGGCAGTTGCCCTTCGATTGACTCCGTGCAGCACCATTGGTTATACTGCCCATCGGCGGTCTGTGGTTATGAACAGGGAGCAGGACTCCCCAGAATGGGATGGACGTGGACACTTCAAGACTGAAGCAACTGGCGAACCAGATTCGCCAGCAGGAAGAAATGAAGAAGAGCATGAAGATGGCGACCAAGCGCCAGCTTCGCATGCTCCCCAAGGTTCCCAAGGTTCCCGGCTACGAATTCCACGCGCTGTATCTTCCGGCCACGAACGTCTCGGGCGACTTCTACGACTTCGTGATGAACGGCGAGACGAGCATCGGAATGGCCATGGGCGACGTCTCGGGACATGGCATCGAGGCCGGGATCATCATGGGCATGGCGAAGAAGGCCATGCAGATCTACGCCAAAGGCCGCACGGGACCCAAAGAGATCCTGGTCGTGGCCAACGAAGACCTCTCGCAGGACCTCGACGGCGAGACGTTCCTCTCCGCGAGCTACGGCGAACTGGATATCGCGCAACGCGTCCTGCGCTTCGCGCGCGCCGGGCACAATCCGCCGTTCCTGGTCAATCCCGCGCGGCAACCGGCGGTGAGCGAGATCAAGCCCAACGGCATGGTCATCGGCGTGGACAAGACCGGCAAGCGCTTTCCGCTGGTGATGAAGGAAGAGTCGATCCAGCTCCAGAGCGGCGACCTGTTCTTCCAATACACGGACGGCCTGGTCGAAGCCCCCGACAAGGAAAAGAACGAGTTTGGCGAGGATCGCGTGAAGGAACTCCTGCTGCGCAACCACGCGCTGAACGTGATCGACCTGCTGAACATCCTCGAAGAGACCATCCACAGCTACATCGGCGCCTCGGCGCAGGAAGACGACATCACGATGATCGCGTTCAAGGTACTGTAGGCGCGGCCCGTGCTCCCGGGCTTCGCGATCGCGGTTAAAAAACGTAAAACGTGAAACGTGATTAAGGCGCTGAGGCGACCGCTTCCGCCAGATCGTCGCGTTCAGGCGGTGGCGTCCTGGTGGCATAGCGGGAATTGAACCCGCCACGGCAACCTTATAAGAGTCGCCTCCGCGACCAGCGGTCCCCTATCCTGGCGGCGTCGATGGCGCGTGAACGCCCCTAAGGCGCGTGCCTCAGGCTGTCTTCACGTTTTACGTTTTACGTTTTTACGTTTTACGCTTGACCCTACACGTCCAGGTCGGTGATCTCCAGCGCGTGCTGCTCGATGAACTCGCGGCGCGCGCCGACTTCCTCGCCCATCAGGATCTTGAACATGTCGTCGGCGGCGAGGACGTCCTCGAGCTTGACGCGCATGAGGATGCGCCGGCTGGGGTCCATCGTGGTGGACCAGAGTTCCTCGGCGTTCATCTCGCCCAGCCCCTTGAAGCGGCTCACCTCCTGGCCTTTGGCGTCCTTGCCGAGTTGGCGGACCTTGTCGAGGATCTCGGCGAGCGAGGCGACGCCGTGCTCGGCCCCGCCGCTCTCGATCAGCCGGAACTTGTAGCCGACGTCGGTGATCCCCGCGCCCAGATAGTCGGCGCGCGCGAAACCCAGCGCGGCCAGTTCGCCGAAGGCCTCGGTGAGCGTGTTGGCCTCGCTGAGCTTGCGCATCTCGACGCCCAGCCCGGCCACGGCGAGCATGGCCTGGCTCTTGCCGCCGCCGTCCTCGTCGTAGCCGCTCAGGTCCTCGGCGCTCGAATCCTCTCCGCCTTCGCCCTCGCCCTCGTCGCTCTCTTCCCGGCGCCGCTTCTTCCTGGGCTCGTCGGCGGAGCCGTTCTCGGCCAGGCGGGCCTCGGCGGCCTGCCGCTTCTCGTCGCGGAAGCGTTCGGCCTCGCCTTGATCGAAGAAGTAGGCCTCCTCGCCGAACGCGACCACGTGCCACTCGGGGAAGCGCCCTTCGTCTTCCTGCGCCAGGTACTCCTCGAAGGGGATGCCTTTCTGCTTCAGGTTGCCCCGCAGGCGTTCGAGGCGCTCGAGCATCTTCAGCAGCCGCTCGAGGCCGTCCGCGGCGAGCGGTTCGGCGCGGTTGGCGACCTCGAGGCGCGCGCCCTTGAAGCCCAGCCTCAGGAAGGTCGCGTTCATCTCCTCCAGCGAGGTGACGTATTCGACGTGCTTGCCGCGCTTGACGCGGAAGAGCGGCGGCTGCGCGCAGTAGACGCGCCCTTCCTCGATGAGCTGCGCCATCTGCCGGAAGAAAAAGGTGAGCAGCAGGGTGCGGATGTGGCTGCCGTCCACGTCGGCGTCGGTCATGATGATGATCTTGCCGTAACGCAGCTTGCCCAGGTCGAACTCGTCGCCGATGTTCGTCCCCACGGCCTGAATCATGGTGGAGATTTCGTTGTTCGAGAGCATCTTGTCGAGACGCGCCTTCTCGACGTTGAGCACCTTGCCGCGCAGCGGAAGGATCGCCTGGAACTGCCGGTTGCGCCCGCTCTTGGCGCTCCCGCCTGCCGAGTCCCCCTCGACGACGAACAGCTCGGATTCCTCGCGGTCGCGGGACTGGCAGTCGGCGAGCTTGCCCGGCAGCCCGCCCGAGGAGAACGCGCTCTTGCGCCGCGCCATCTCGCGGGCCTTGCGGGCGGCCTCGCGCGCGATGGCCGCGCTGATCGCCTTGCGCACGATGTCCGAGGCCACGCGCGGGTTCTGCTCGCCGAAGCGCGCCAGCTCCTCGCCCACCAGGCTGTTGACCAGCCCTTCGACCTCGGCGTTGCAAAGCCGGAACTTGTTCTGGCTGTCGTACTGCGGCTCGGGGATCTTGATCGAGATCACCGCGGCCAGCCCCTCGCGCAGGTCGTCCCCGCTCAGCGTCGGGTCCTTCTCCTTGAGCAGGTTGTGGTCCTTCGCGTACTTGTTAAAGATGCGCGTGAGCGCGGTCTTGAAGCCGGAGAGGTGCGTGCCGCCGCCGGCGGTGTTGATGTTGTTGGCGAAGCAGAAGATCTTCTCTTCGTACCCGTCGTTGTACTGCAACGCCACGTCGACCTCGATGTTCTCGGCCTTCGCGCCGCAGACGATCACGTCCTTGTGGATCACGTTGCGGCCGGCGTTGAGGTGCTCGACGAAGGTCTTGAGCCCGCCGGGATAGAGGAACACTTCGGTCTTGTCCTGCCGGTCGTCGGCCAGCGAAATGCGCAGGCCCGGGTTGAGGAACGCCAGCTCGCGGAACCGGCCGGCGAGCCGCTCGTACTTGAACTCCAGCCCGGGGAAGATTTCGTGATCCAGCTTGAAATGCACGCGCGTGCCGTGCTGGTTCGCGGCGCCGGTCTGCCGCACGGGCCCGCTCTTGATGCCGCGGTCGTAGCGCTGCTCGTACTGCCCGCCGCCGCGCCAGACGGTCACGTGGAACCACTCGGAGAGCGCGTTGGCGCACTTGATCCCGACCCCGTGCAGCCCGCCGCTGACCTTATAGCCCTTCGTATCGCCGAACTTGCCGCCGGCGTGCAATTCGGTCATGACCAGTTCGAGCGTGCTGACTTTCTTCTCGGCATGCTCGTCGACCGGAATCCCGCGCCCGTCGTCCTCGACGCTAAGCGAGCCGTCCTGGAAAATGTGGACCTTGATGTTCTTGCAGTGCCCGGCCATGTGCTCGTCCACCGCGTTGTCGATCGCTTCGTAGACGCAGTGGTGAAGGCCGTTCTCGTTGGTGCCGCCGACGTACATGCCGGGGCGCTTGCGGATCGCCTCGGGGAATTCCAGGACGCGAATCTCGTCGGAAGTATAGGTGCCTTCCTCGACGTGGCTGGCGTTGGTGGGGGCGACGGCATCCGTCATGGAATCTTCCGCCTCGTTCCGAGTTGGGGCTGCGTCCGGGCCGCCTTCCGGGTCGGTTTCGTCCGGTGGAGAGGGGGCTGCCGGCATCTAAAATGCCCTGATTACGAGCACCTTCTTGAGTCCCGAATTCTATCCGAACAGAGTCCTTTGCGCCAGCTTGTGAAAAGGATTTAAGCACCTGCCTGCGTGAGGTTTAGAAGCCTCGCCCGCGGGCGTGCGCTCTCGCGTCCAGGCGCCGGCGCGGGGCTCGAACTCGAGTGCCATGAAACGCGCTGACGAGACGTTCGGGAGCGTTCGGGAGCCTTGCACGAAACCGCTTCGGCTCGCGGCCCCAACCTGGATTTGAACCATGAATCGCCCCCGGCGCGCCGCCGCGCGGGTGCAAGCGCCGCCAAATCCCCGCGCCGGCGGAGGGTTTTCGCGTCTGGGAAGCGCGCGATAAGGCTACCCCTTATGGGCGCGGACGATTGCTTGCGCCGCGTTGGAGAAAACATGATAGAACCTTGGTCCTCGACCCGGAGTGGCTCAGCCTTGTTGACTCGCGCGCGGACCGGCACTGGTGCGGCCCTGCTGCTCGCCGCAGGAGTTGCGCTGGCGCCCAGCTTCGCGGGAGCCGAAGAAGGCGCCAAGACCCCGAAGGCTGGCGAGGGCAAGGACGCAACCGGCTTGTTCAGGCTCGACCGTTACGTCTACGACACGACGGGCACGCTTACGCCGTTGGAGGCCGACCGGATCCAGCTCCAATGCGAGGACTTTCACCAGCGCTCGCAATGCCCCATCGCGGTCGTGGTCCTGAACCGGCTGGCGGAGACGGGCGACCGCAGCGGGGACGCCATCACGACGGCCAAGGCGCTGATGGAACAGCTTTGCGTGAACCGCAAGAATCCCGACCTGGGCCTGCTCATGCTGGTCGCGCTCGAGGACGGGCAGGTCGCCATCTGGATGGGCGGGGATTGGGGCTCGAACTACGGGATGCTGGTGGACGAACTCATTCAGAAAGTCATGATCAAGCGCCTGAGCAGCAAAGACGACCAGGGGGAGCCGAAGAAGCGGGACGTGAGCGGCGCGATCCTCGAAGCGCTCACCGAACTCATGCCCGCGCTGCTGAGGCAGCGCGACCGCTCCGGCCCGGTCATCTGGAAATCGGCGGCGGCGTTCCTCCAGCAGAGCTGGATCTGGATGCTGCTGGTCCTGCACCTGCTCGGGTTCGTGTACGTGCTGAGCACGAAAGAGGACACGGGTTGGTACCTCGCGGGGCTCTGCTTCGGGCTGGCCATCTTCCTGGGCATGTTCCTGCTGGTCCTGCATGGCGGCGAAGACCAGGCCGGAGGCGGCGGCCTGGAGCACGCCCAAGGGCTGGACCTGCCGCCGCCCCCGCGCCCCGAAGAGCGCGCGGTGGCCCTGGGACACTGGTAACGGGCAGCAAGGGACGAGAGGGGACGCGCGGGATGGGACGTCCGGCCGCGAGAAGCTTCACCGACGCCGACCGCGCGAAGGTCCGCGCGGCCTCGGCCGCCGCGCAAGCGCGCACCTCCGCGGCCCTGCGCACGATCGTGGTCACCACGAGTTCCCGGTACGAACGCGCGGCGCACCTGCTGGGCCTGTTCCTGGCGATCGCGGCGACGATCGCCTTCTGGCTGGCCGGCTCGGACGGGCTGGCGCCGGTGCATTTGCTGCTGCCGGCGCAACTGGCCGCCTACCTGCTTGGCGCTGCGGGGCTGGGACGCCTGGACGGCCTGCGCTACCGCGTAGCCGGCCGCGCGCTGATGGACCGCCGCGTGCAGTTCGCCGCCGAACGCTGCCTCGGCGAGCACACCTCGGGCGAACGGCCCGCGGTCGTGCTGTACGTGTCCGTCTTCGAGAAGGCCGTCGTCGTGGCCGCCGACCCGGCGGTGGCGGCAAAGGTGCGGCCCGAAGCCTGGAACGAGGCTCGCGACGCGGCGCTGCAGGGATTCCGCGAAGACCAGGGCGCCGAGGGGCTGTGCCGGGCGCTGGAGCGATTGGGCGCGGCCCTCGCCGAGACGTTCCCCGCCGCCGCGGGCGCCTGAGTTCAGCCCGCCTGCGCCCAGGACCGTTGCAGCACGCCGTCCTTCCCGTTGTTCTTCACCTCGTACATCAGCGCGTCGACTTCATGGACCAGCGCTTCGACCTCGGCGGGCGCTTCGGCGCAGGAAGGTGAATCGAGCGGAGTCATCGCGACCGGCGGGGCAAGGGACCGGCTTCGGGCACCTCCCGCCCGGAGTCCTTGAACTCGGCGCGGTTCTCGGGCGTGATGGGCTGGCGGCCGCCGAAGCCGGCCTGCAACTCGTGGAAGTGCTCGAGGGTCTTGCCTTCGCCGAGCATCCAGCACAGGTAGACCTCGCGCCCCTGGTACAGGCTGTAGAAATCGATCAGCCCGCGGCGCCAGTCCTTCAGTTCCACGCCGAGCAGCTCGAGTTCGGCCAGATACCGGCGCAGCGAGGCCTCCTGCGAATCGATCTCGCGCTCCAGCCGGAAGGCGGTCTCTTCGGCGCTGGATCCGGGGTTGGGCTGCGCGCCCAGGGCATGGCGGCGCGCGAGCAGCTTCTCGCGGGCGACGAAGGCGTCCACGAGATCCTGGACGATGCGCCGGACAAGCGGCAGCGCCCGTTCGGCCCGCTCCACGGTGTAGTACTTCGAGCCCGGCATGCTTGCCGCTCCTTGCGTTCCGCGTTCCCTGGGGTCACTCCGGCTGGCCGGGCCGGACGGGCCGCGGCGTGCCGTGCCGCGCCGCGAAGCGGCGGCGGTCCTCGTCGGTCAAGTCAAACTTGTACTGCCCCCGCAGGCAGCGGTTCAGGATGCTCTCCAGATCCGGCCAGCAGGTGTGGCAGCCGCAACCCGCGCGGGTGGCGTCGTTGACGTCCTCGATGGTTTTGAGTCCCAGCAGCCGGATCGCCGCCTCGACCTCGCGCTCGGTCACCTGGAAGCAGTAACAGACGAGGTCCTGCATGGGCGGAGGCGGGGTATGGCCGGGGGTGAAGGGCTTGGCGTCGCTCATGGTGTCGTGGCGCCGCGAGGCGCGCAAAGGCGCATTATGCCAGACGTGCGGGTTTCCGCCAAGCGGGAGCCCGATACAGGTTCAGACCCGGATTCCGATCTGGTAGGCCGCCAGGGCGCCGACGTACGCCAGGACGGTCATGTAGGCAAAGGCGAAGAGCGCCCACTTCCAGGAGTTGGTCTCGCGCTTGATCGTCGCGACCGTGGCGCCGCACTGGCAGCAGAGCGCGAAGAAGACCATGATCGAGAGCGCCACGGGCAGATTGAAGACCGGACGGCCGTCGGGCCAGGCAACGGCCTGCAGGCGTTCGACCATCCGCGCGCGGCTGGTGTCGTCCTCCACGTCCACCTCGCCGCCCAGATCGTAGATGATCCCCAGGGTGGCGACGACGACCTCGCGGGCCGGGAAGCTCGCCAGCGCGGCCATGCCAATGCGCCAGTCCCAGCCCAGCGGGCGCACGAGCGGCTCGATAAAATGCCCCATGCGGCCAAAGTAGCTGTCGCGCTGGTACGCGCCGGCTTCCAGGCGTTCGAGGTCTTCCAGGCGCGCCGCGAGCGCGTCCTCGTCGAGCCCCTCCGCTTCGGCGGCCTCGCGCAGGATCGCGTAGCTTTCGGCGATCTCGTCCGAACGCGGGAAGTAGTTAAGCGCCCAGATCACGATCGAGATGGCCAGGATGATCGTCCCCGCGCGCACGGTGAAGGCCTTGGCGGCCTCCCAGACGCGCAGCGAGACGTTCCGCGGGCTGGGCCGGCGGTAGGGCGGCAGTTCCATCACGAACGGAGGGGTCGGACCTTTGAGGAGCGTGCGCTTCAGCAGGAAGGCCACCGCCACCGCGACGACGATGCCCAGGAAGTACATCGCCGCGAAGACCAGCCCGCGCAGGGGCAGGAACCCGGCGACGACGGCGTCTGAAACGAAGGCGGCGACCAGCAGGCTGTAGACCGGCAGGCGCGCCGAGCAGCTCATCAGGGGCGCGACCAGGATCGTGGCCAGGCGGTCGCGCGGGTTGGCGATGGTGCGCGCGGACATCACGCCCGGCACGGCGCAGGCGAAGGAACTCATCATCGGGATGAAGCTGTGCCCGCTCAGGCCGCAGAAGCGCAGCAGGCGGTCCATCAGGAAGGCCGCGCGCGCCATGTAGCCGCAGTCTTCAAGCAGCGCGATGAAGAGGAACAGGAAGCAGATCTGCGGCAGGAAGATCAGCACGCCCCCGACGCCCGCGATGACGCCGTCCACGAGCAGGCTCTCGAACGCGCCGCCTTCGAGCGCCGTCCCCGCCAGCAGCCCCGTGACGCCTTCCTGGAGCGTCCCGAACATGGCGTCGATGAAGTCCATGAACGGCCCGGCGCAGCGGAAGATGACCATGAAGACGCCGGTCATCAGCACCGCGAAGACGGCCGATCCGAACACGCGGTGGGTCAGCAAGGCGTCCGCGCGGTCGGTGAAGGAGACGCCGGCGTCGCGGCGCGAAACGTGCGGGCGAACGGCCTGCCCGATCCAGGCATAGCGCGTCTGGGCCTCGAACGCCGCCGCGGGCTTGCCGGCCTCGCGGATGCGCGCGCGCGCGCCGCGGAGGCGCTCCCGCACGCCGGCCCCATGGCGCCCGGCCAGGGCCTCCTCCGCCGCGCCGCCTTCGTCCACCAGCGCGCGCAGGAGCAGGCAGTCTTCTTCCTGGCACGCGTGGCGCAATGCCTCGAGTTCCTTCGCCAGCGGCGGCGGCCAGGTCCACCCGGTCTTGGGCGCGGGGGAGCCGAGGCGCCGCTTCACCGCGGCGCGCAGTTCGTCGAGGCCCTCGCGCCGTGCGGCCACCATGGGCACGATCGGCACGCCCAGCGCGGACTCGAGCCCCGCCGGATCGACGGCGATCCCGTTCTCCCGCGCCACGTCCATCATATTGAGCGCCACGACGACCGGGAGCCCGGTCTCCATCACCTGCGTGACGAGGTACAGGTTGCGCTCGAGGTTGCCGGCGTCCGCGATCACGACGACGAGATCCGGGCGCGGTTCGCCCGCCTGCGCGCCGAGCAGCACGTCCACGGCGACGCGTTCGTCGGGGCTGTGCGCGGCCAGGCTGTAGGTGCCCGGAAGGTCGATGACTTCCAGCCCCGGCTCCAGCTTCCCGATCTTCTTTTCGACGGTAACGCCAGGATAGTTGCCGACGCGCTGCGCCAAGCCGGTGAGGGCGTTGAAGAGGGTCGTCTTGCCGGTATTGGGGTTTCCGATGAGCGCGATCCGGCGCACGCTCGCCGCGGCGCTAACGCTCATGGCTCGATTTCGACGCCTTCGGCCTCGGCCTTGCGCAGGGACAGGTGGTAGTCGTTGAGGCGGATCTCGACCGGATCGCCCAGCGGGGCCACGCGCACGACCTGCACGCGCGCGCCTTCGATCAGCCCCATCTCCATCAGGCGTTGCCCCAGCGGGCCCTCGGCGAGGGTGCGGGTGACTCGCCCCCCCTGCCCCGGCCGGCATGCGCTCAGCAACATGACGTCCGCTCCGCGCGCGCGGCCCGCGGTTCGGCGGCCAGGTCCGGCGCGCGCGTGCAGGTCTTGCCGCAGCCGCAGCCCGAAGCGCCGCGCATCGAACGCCAAGCGAAGCGCAGCGTCCAGCCGCACGCGGCGGCCACGATCGCGCCGACGAGAAGAGATTCCCACCACATGGCGTTGTTGAACGTTTCCAATTCGGGCGCGGATCAGACCGGCGTCACCAGCACCCGTTCACCCACGGACGCGTCCAGCGCGAGCTTCGAACTGCCCAGGCGTAAAACCACGCGCCCGCCGCGGCTGACGCTCACGATCTCCAGGCACGCGCCCGGAAAGACGCCCAGCTCGCCCAGTCGGCGGATCTCGCAGGATTCGCCCTGGACATCCAGCACGGCGACGCGATGACCCTTGCGCGCCTCGGCCAGCTTGATCTGCGTACCCTTCGCCACGTCGGACGTGCGTGAGCGCGTCATGCGGAGCTGGTCTCGAAGTTTACGGGAGAGGCGAGCGAGCGCCGAAAGGCCGCGAACCGCCGGAGGCATGGGCGCGGCGAGGGCCCCTTGGCGGATACTGAGCGACTTGCGGTTTGAGGCGGACATGAACTGCATCCTCAAGACAACCCGGCTAACCGCTATCCAGTTGAGAACTATTCTCAATGACTGCGCCAACAGCATAGAGCATTGCGCGCTCAGGTCAAGAATAATACAGGCTACTTGGCTGGACGTAAGCCATGATCATAACTATTTTCCAGGGAATATGTTACGATCATGAACCAGCCTCTAGTTCAAAGTCCGATCCAGGTCCAAGGCGGAAGTATCGAAATCTGTTCTCAATATGACTATAGGCTCAAGCCTGTTTGAGCAAAGCCAGAAGCCTACAGACCGCGATAATGAACTCAATCCCTCGATTAAGGACTCTTGGGCAGACCAAGATAAAATTGCTGCGATGGGTCGTGGAAGTCCCCCATCGTATCGAACGCACGACCCGCCGTGGCCTTACGCATGGGATTGGCTGTCGGGTTGGATACAGGGAACGTCTTGGGCTCGTTTAGGATTTCACAGGACTGGCTGCTTGGTTTCGTATCATCTATAATTTCGGCGCCTAACGGCAACGAGGATTTCAAGTTGTCCGAGCCGCTGCCCCTTCAGCCCAGTACCCTTAGCGTGTCCACACCTCCGGCCGAATGGACCTCGCTCTTCGACACGGCTTCGTCCGCGGAGGCGGAGCGCCGCCTGGACGCTCTGGTCGGCGAAGTAGTTCGCGGGTTTCTGGACCAGCGCGCGATTCATCCGCCTCAACCGCCGGAAGCGCAGTCGGCGCCCTTCGGCGCCGTCGCGATACCGGTGTCGCCACAGGATCCCGACCGCTACCTGGATGAACTTCGCGAACGGGTGGTGAAGCACTCGACGCAAGTTTCTTCGCCTCATTTTGTCGGGCATATGACCACGGCCCTGCCCTATTTCATGCGCTCGCTGAGCCGTCTGCTGGTGGCGATGAATCAGAACCCGGTGAAGGTGGAGACCGCGGACGCGGTAACGCCTCTGGAGCGGCACGTGCTGGGCGCGTTCCACCGGCTGGTCTATGCGCAGGACGACCGCTTCTACGCCCGGCACGCGCAAGCTGCCGAGAGCACGCTGGGGATGGTCGCCTCGGGAGGCACGGTCGCCAACCTGACCGCCCTCTGGGTCGCGCGCAACCGCCGGCTGGGTCCGGACGGCGATTTCTCAGGCGTGCTGGCCGCGGGCCTGCCGGCCGCGCTGAGGCATTACGGCTTCGAAGAGGCGGTCGTCGTCGGCAGCACGCTGATGCACTATTCCCTGGAGAAGGCCGCCGACGTGCTGGGCATCGGCCGCGCGAACCTGGTGAAGGTCGAACTTGATTCCCGCCACAGGATCCGGACCGACCGGCTGCGCGAGACGCTGGTTCGCTTGCGCGAGCGCAAGCGCTGCGTGCTGGCGCTGGTGGGCATCGCGGGAACCACCGACAGCGGCGCCGTCGACCCGCTGGACGAGATGGCCGACCTGGCGCGGGAGCACGGGATCCATTTCCACGTCGACGCGGCCTGGGGTGGGCCGACGCTCTTCTCCGAACGGCATGCGCGATTGCTGCGAGGCATCGAGCGGAGCGACTCGGCGACCTTCGACGGCCACAAGCAGCTCTACTGCCCGATGGGCGTGGGCCTGGCGCTATTTCGCGATCCCGGCGCGGCCGCGACGATCGAGGCGCGAGCCGAATACATTATCCGCACCAACTCCCTCGACCTGGGCAGACGCGCCCTCGAAGGTTCGCGCCCCGCGATGGCGTTGTATCTGCACGCGGCCCTGCACCTGCTGGGCCGGCAAGGCCTGGGCTGGCTGATCGACGAAGGCCTGCGCAAGACTCGGCATTTCGCGGAGCGGATCAAAGCGCGCCCGGAATTCGAACTGTTGTGCGATCCGCAACTCGACGTCCTGCTCTATCGATACGTGCCCAAACCGTTTCGCGCCGGCGCCCGGCAAGGCGCGTTGGATGCCGCGCAGCAAAACGCGATCGGCGAGGTCAATCGCCGGATTCAGGAACGCCAGACTCGAGCCGGCCGGAGCTTCATCTCTCGAACCAGCCTGGATCCCGCGCGCTTCGGGACGGCGGCGCCGATCGTGGCCTTGCGCGCCGTGCTCGCCAACCCTTTGACGACCGAGGTGGACCTCGATGCGGTGCTCGACGAGCAGGCTGCGCTGGGAGCCGCCGAGCGCGCTTGAAACTCGCGGGCCGGCGCGCCAAGATTCCGGCGCTTACGGGAGTCCTTGCGTGTCCGTTCGTGTGCGCGACCGCTGTCCACTGGTCCCACTGCGGCAGGGCATGCTGTTTCACTACCTGCGGAATCCGCCTCCGGCGAGAACATCGAGCAGTTCGTCTTTGAATTCCTCGAAGCCCTGAACGCGCCGCTCATCCAGCGGGCGTGGGCCGAGGTCGTTAAGCGGCACGGCGCGCTGCGCACGAGCATCGACTGGGAATCGGCCGACGACCCGGCGCAGGTCGTTTGCGGCGAGGCCGCTCCGCTCTGGGTGGAGGAGGACTGGGGCGCAGCCGAGCCCGCACAGCGCGAAGTTCGATTCGAGGCGTGGCTCGAAGCGGATCGGCGGCGTGCTGCGTCAGGCCTTCAAAACCCGGCCCCGCGCGGCGAACGGCATCCCTCCGATGCGTACGGCGCGCTCCGGCGCGAAGGCCCGAGCCGCGCCGGTTGCGGGAACTCTGCCAGGAACTTCCCTGTGCCGAGAATTCCGGTAGGATCGTGCTTCGAAAGGCAGCGGCGGCCGGACCCGTGGCGCGGATCCTACGGCATGCGCGGGGGCCGGACATCCAGGAAGGCGGGCCTGCGATTCCCGCACGCCATTCGTGCGCGCGAATCCATGCCTTGCACGGCGCAAGAAAGTTTCCGGGGCGTAGTTCAGCTTGGTAGAACGCCTGCTTTGGGAGCAGGAGGTCGTGGGTTCAAATCCCGCCGCCCCGATTGACTTGCGCCGGATGAGCTGCAAAGGACCGCGAACACGAGCCGCAGCGGGTTCGCTTCCGCGGTTCTTTCCTTACGCCCGTCCCGATTCGCGGAGATACCGCGCCAGCTCTTCCAGACCTCGCGCAATGCTCACGCGGGGTTCGTAGCCCAAATCCACGCGCGCGCGATCCAGCTTGAACCAGTGCGACGTCCCGAGTTGCCGCGCCAGGAAGCGCGTCATCAGCGGCTCGCTCCTGCGGCTCAGCAAACCGTACCACCCTTCCATGACGCAGCCCGCAAGGTAGGCCGTGCGGGGCGAGAGCGTCTTCGTGACGGGCGGCAGGCCCGCGGCGCGCAGGATTCCGTTGATCAGTTCGCCCATCGGGAGCGGCTCGCCGTTGGTGATGAAATAGGCGCGCCCCGCGCAGGTCGCGCCGGGCGCGAGCTTCTCGGCGGCCAGCAGATGCGCCTCGGCGGCATTCTCGATGTACACGGAATCGACGCGCTTGCCCGGCGCGCGGATCAGGCGCAGCTTGCCGGCCTTCGCGCGAGCGATCAGGCGCGGCACGAGGTGGTTGTCTCGCGGCCCCCAGACCAGGTGCGGACGGAGGCTCACCGTCGCCAGCGCCGCGCCGTTGGCCGCCAGCACGAGTTGCTCGGCCAGCGCCTTGGTGTGCGGGTAGTGCGCCAGCCAACGCGCCGGGTAAGGCGCGGACTCGTCCACGCCATCCTGGTCGGAGCCATCGAAGGTCACGCTGGGGCTGCCGGTGAAGACGAGCTTGCCCACCCCGGACTCGCGGCAGACCTCGAGCACCCGCCCGGTCCCCGTGACGTTCACGCGGTGGTATTCGGCGTAGGGGCCCCAGATGCCCGGCATGGCGGCGGCGTGGAAGACGATCTCGCGCCCGGCGGCGGCCCGGCGCAGGGCGCCGAGGTCGCAGAGATCCCCGCGAACCTGCTCGACGCCGAGTTTCTTGAGCCAGGGGTGCTCGCCGCGCGAGAAGCTGCGCACGTCGGCGCCGCGCTCGAGCAGTTGGCGGACGATCGCGCCGCCGAGGAATCCGCCCCCGCCGGTGACCAGGGCCTTCATGCGCCCGCGCCTCCGCGCAGCCGGCGCGCGGCCCAGACGGCGAGCCGCTCGCGAAAGATCTTCGCATTGTGCCGGATGTCCACGGGGAAGGCCGAATGGAACAGGATCTCCCGGATGCCTCGGGTGAGTTCATGGGCCGCGCCGAGTTCGAGCAGTTCCCGGCGCACGCGCGACAGGTCGGGATCCGCGTGCTTCTCCAGCTCCACGCAGAGCACCGGGCGCTGCGCGCCGGGCGGCCCCACGCCGACCAGCGCGGTGCGGAAGACGCTCGGGTGCGCGTTGAAGATCCCTTCGCAGGGCACGGTGTAGAGTTCGCCCTCCGCCGTGCGAACTCGATGCGACTTGCGCCCGCACATCCAGACGCGCCCGCGTTCGTCGAGGTATCCCAGGTCGCCCATGCGATGCCAGAAGCCGCCGTCGCGGGGATCGGCGATCTTGGCCAGCTCGGTCGCGCGGTCGCGGTTAAAGTAAGCGCGGGTGACAACCGGCCCCTTCACCGCAATTTCCCCAATCTCGCCGCGTGAAATCTCCAAGTCCTCGGACCAGTTCGCGACGGGTTCGTCTGTGATGCGCACGATTCGGACCTGCATCCCGGCGAGCGGCGGCCCCACGCAGACCCCGCGCCCCTGCCGCGTGGCCTCGGCGGTCTCGCCCAGGATCTCCGCGCTGCCGATGCTGCAGACGGGCAGCGCCTCCGTGGCGCCGTAGGGCGTGAACAACTGGACGCCGGGCGCGAGCAGCTTCTGGAAGCGCCGGATCGTCGCCGGCGGCACCGGCGCGCCGGCCGAGAGCGCGCGCTTCAGCGAGGGCAGCGCGATCCCGCGCGCCTCGCCGTAGCGGCTGAGCTTGTCGATCAGCGCGGGCGAGCCAAAGAGGTTGGTGGCCTTCCAGCGCGCGATCGCCGCGACGAGTCTCTCCGGGTCGGCCTTGGCCGGGCGCGTGGCGTCCATGTCCGGCACGAGGGCCGTCATCCCCAACGCGGGTCCAAAGAGTGCGAAGAGCGGGAAGGTTGCCAGGTCCATCTCGCCCGGCTGAATCCCGTACGCCGCGCGCAGCGCCTCGACCTGCGCGAGGAAGATGCCGTGCGTGTAGAGCGCGCCCTTGGGCTCGCCGGTGCTGCCGCTCGTAAAGAGGATCGCCGCGGCCTCGCCGGCCTCGACCGCGGGCATCGCGTACGGCAGCCGGCGCGCGCCCTCGCGCCGGAGCGCCTTGAGGCTGCGCCCGCCCCAGAAGAGCCGCGGGCCGGCGGTGACCACCTTTTCGATGCTCTTCTTCCCCCACCCCAGCAGCACGCGGGCGGCCTGGGCCTTGGGGATGCCGATGAACGCCTCGGGCGCGGCCTCTTCGAGGCAGTGCCGCAGGTTGCGGGCGCCGATCGCCGGATCGATCAGCACCGGCACGGCGCCGCTCTTGAAGAGGGCGAAGACGAGGCCGAAAAACTCCAGGCTCGGCTTGACCATCAGCGCCGCGCGCGTGCCGCGCCGGATGCCGTAGGCCTCCAGGCCGGCCGCGTACGCGTCGCTCAGTTCGTCGAGTTCCCGGAAGGTGTGGACGCCGTAATCGTTCAGGCCGCGCTGGAGGATCACCGCCGGCGTATCGGGCTGCAGCCGCGCCATGCGCGGCAGGTGCGCGGCGACGTTGGCGGACTCCATCAGGCCTGCCCGGCCGCGCGCAGGGGGTGCCGGTCCAGGAACTCGCGGACCAGCTCGGCGATCTCCGCGCCGGCGTCTTCGAGGATATAGTGGCCGCAATCGGGAAAACGGTGCAGTTCGGCCCCGGGGAAGGCGCGCTCCCATTCGGCCAGGAAGTGGCGGTCGAAGACGAAATCCTTCTCGCCCCAGCAGATCAGCATGGGCCGGTCGCGGAACCGCGCAAGGCTCTGCTCGACGCCGCTGACGGTCTCGTAGCCGGGATCGCGGGGCCGGAGCGGGATGTCCTGGACGAAGCGGAGCACGGCGATGCGATGCGCCCAGGAATCGTACGGCGCCAGATAGGCCGCGCGCACCTCCGGCGGCAGGGGCCGGCGCGTGACGCAGGCGCGCGCCGCGCCGCGGCCGAACAGGTTGAGGCCCCGCACCAGCAGCGCGCCCAGGGGCGTCCGGGTCAGCCAGAGCTGCCAGGGAAAGGGCTTGGAGGCCGGCAGGTGGAAGGCGGAGGTGTTCAGGATCACGAAACGCCGCACGCGCTCGGGATGGCGCGCCGCGTAGGCCAGCCCGATCATCCCGCCCCAGTCGTGCAGGATCAACGTAAGATCCTCGCGCAGGCCGAGACGTTCGAGCAGGGCCTCGAGGTCGTCCACGCGCCGGTCCAGCGTATACGCATAGCGCTCGTCGCCGGGCTTGTCGGAGAACCCGCAGCCGATGTGGTCGGGCGCCACGCAGCGATAGTGCGAACGGAAGGCGGCGACGAGGTTCCTGAAGTAGAACGACCAGGTGGGGTTGCCGTGGACCATCACCAGCGGCTCGCCCTGCCCTTCGTCGAGATAGTGGTAGCGCAGGCCGCCGCGGTCGAGGTACCGGTTCTCAAAGGGGTACAGCGCGGGGTCCAGCTCCTGGAGTTTCGCGCGCAGGGCCGCTTGCATCGCCGTCTCGTCCATGCGTTTGGGCGGTCACCACTCCAGGCCAAGCATCATGCAGTTCAGCCCGCTGCCGATGCCGAGGAATCCGACGCGGTCGCCGGCGCGCAGGAAGGCGCGCTCCTCGGCCAGCGCCGCGGTGAGCGGCAGCGAGACCGTGCCGATGTTGCCGAGGTACGGGTAGGTGGTGAAGTCTTTCTCGGGGGCGATGCCGAGCGTCTTGAGGATCGAAGACTGGTGCCCGGAGCCGACCTGGTGGCAGATCACCTTGTCGACCTGGCCCGCCGCCCAGCCCAGGCGCTCCAGGAACCCCAGCCAGGTGCGCAGTCCGAGTTCCACCCCGTACTTGAGGACGAGCGGGGAATCGGTCGCCATCACCTGCGTCGCGACGTGCTCGCCGATCAGCGTCATCTTCTGCAGGCCCCATCGGCAGAGCCCGTGATGCTCCGGCGCGGCCATGTTCTCCCCCGCCCAGCAGGCGGCGGCGCTTGGAGGTCGAGTAGGAGCCGTCGGTGAGCAGCACCGCGACGGCGCCGGAGCCGCCGGTGAGCGTGGCAAGCGAAGACTTGAGCAGTTCCATGTTGGGGTTTTCGAGCATGTAGTCGATCATGCGCTCGACGATGTCGCGGGCGCTCTCGCACGAGACGACCATCCCCGCGCGAAGCTGCCCCAGTTCGATGCGGTTGGCGATCTCGACGATCCCGTTGAGCACGCCGAGGCAGGCGTTGCTGACGTCGTAAACCGAGGCGCGCGGGCTGATGCCCAGGGCGGCGGCCACGCGGCAGGCCGTCGCGGGCTCGAAATTTTCGCGGCAGACGCCGGCGTAGATCAGCGCCTCGATGTCGCGCGGCGGCACGCCGGAGGCGAGCAGGGCCTTTCGCCCTGCCGCGGCGGCGCCCTGCGAGAGTTCGTAGCCCTGCTCCCACCAGCGCCGTTCGGTGATGCCCGTCCACTGCGTCAATTGGCCGCGGGGAATGTGAAGCTTCTTGAACAGCGGCGCGAGCCGTTCCTCCAGCTCCTCGCTCGTCACCACCACCGGCGGCAACTCGTAGGCAAGGGCTTCGATGTGGACCTTGGTGTACTTCATGATTCGCCGCTGAGCCCGCGTGTAAGGTGGGGATTATACGGAAGAACCGGAGCGTGGCGAATGGGAATTTCAGGCCTCCCGGCTCGCGGCCCAGGGCGAAGGATACGGAGAAGGCAGGCCCAGCCAGGGCCATGCGGGAATCGCGCCTCGGCGCACGGAGGTCTTCCCGCTCAGAGCGCTTGAAGGCCGAAGTCCTGCATCTGGTAGATAAGTCTTCCGTCAACGCTCAGGAAGCCCTCGGCGCAAACCTGCCGCGCGGCGTCGTCCCACCGGGTAATCCAGGCCTCGACCGTGACCTTCCGGTCCGGCGGGACGATCTGCCCGCGGTACGTCCAGCGGTGCGCGAGACCCGGCGTCAGCGCATGGAGCCGCGTGGACTCGCCCCAGCGCGCGCGCGCCGCGACGCTGACGAGCTGCAGGAAGGACTCCAGCCCCAGCGAGCCCGGGCAGACCGGATCCTGGAAGAAGTGCGCCTTGAAGAACCATGCGCCGGGATCGACGTCGAGCGAGCCGCGCAGGAATCCCAGGCCGGCCGGGCCGCCGCCGGGAACCCACGCCTCGACGCGGTCGAGCATCCGCAATTGCGCGTCCGGATACGGCGGCTGCTGCGGGTACGCGAAGGCCTCGCCGGCGCGAGCCTCGCGATACGGCTTGGCGTCGCGGATGCCCACCTGCTGGGCCAGCGCCTGTTTGCTGAAGAAGCCGAAGTAGGTGTTGCCGGAGTACACCAACCCTTCCCGAGAATGAACCTCCAGGTCGTAATGCTGGATGACCATCCCGCCGGACGCCGAGACTTTGGTGGACTTGACCCGCGTGGTCAGCGTGCCGGCGCGCGGACCGACGGCGCGGTGCTGCGTCGCCGAACCCCCAAGATTGCGGAACGAGAGGTCAATGGGGCTCGTCAGCGCGCTGCCCATGTAGGCGGCCAGCCAGCCGCAAGGCTGAAGGGCCACTTCCAGCAGCACGGCGAAGGGCATGCCCTGACCGCGGTGCGCGGGGAAATACCATTCATCCGGCGGCACGTCGTACTGCGCCTCGACCGTGATGCCTGGCGCCATTCGCCATGGCTCGCCATCGACGGAAGTGACGCGGTCCAGGAACTGGTACGGCGGGCCGGGCAGGCGCGCGATAACCCGGCCGGAACCGCTTTCCGCAGAGGCGTCGAAGATGGCGTACGGCTCGCCGAAGGCCTCCGACGGCTTCCCGACCGCGAAGGCCCTGATCCGCTCGGGCCCGTACCGTGCCGGCTTGCGCTCGTAGGCGGGTTCGCCGAGATCGTCGGAACCGCCCTGCGCGGACCAGAGCGCTTCGAGTCCCTCGCGGGTCAGCCCGCTCAGGCGAATCGACATGTCGGTGATCTCGACGATGGGCTTCCCGTCGGCGAACATCAGCGCGTCGGCGATGGCGAAGGGCTCGGGACGGAACCCGATCTCCTTCAGCGAGATCCGATAGAGCACCTTCCGGGTCGTCTCGATCACCTGCCCGCGGCACTTGAGCTGGCTCGCGACGCCGGGGACCGGCTCGTGCGCCACGCGCTCGTGCTCCCCGACCCAGCCCATCCGCAGCAAGAGGATGCGCAGCGTGTGCAGGCAGCACTCGTACATCAGGGTGCCGGGCATCACGCGGTCGTCGGAGAAGTGGCAGGTTAGGAACCAGTCGTCGGGGCGGATGTCCATTTCGCCGTCGATCTGCCCCAGGCCGTAGCGCCCGCCCTTCGGATCGAGGCGCAGGATGCGGTCGACCAGGCGCATGCGGTCGCCCGGCCGGCCTCCGGGCAGGCGCGGCGGATGCGCCAGCTTCAGGCTCGCGAAGGCCGGGCCGAAGCAGGCCGTGAGGTCCCCGCGGCGCAGCGCGTCGACCTGCGCGGCGGAATAGCTCTCGACGCCGTCCAGCGGCACGAGCGGGCGCCAGCCGTCCGGGCGCTTGCCGGGGATCGGGCGCTTATCCAGTTCGGTGTGCACGATCCCCTGCCCCGCCGCGAGTTCCTCGTTCGTGAAGAACCCCGCGCAGCCGTTTTTCATCGACAGCAGCGGCCGGCCCGCGACGCTGGACTCGAAGCTGAAGCGGAAGAGGTAGGTCTTGCCCTGCCGGAAGAAGTTCTCGATCCGGATGTCGTAGTGAATCGCGCTGCCGGGCGTTGGCAGTCCCTGGTGAAAGGTAACGACCGCGTCGAGAAGCCGGTACATGGCGCGGCCTTCGGTCTTGAAGTCGATCCCCAGGTATCCTGAGAGGAAGAGGTCGGCCTGCCCGGCTTCGACGGCGATGCAGGTCGGAATGCGCTCGTTGTCGAGATACCAAGCGCCGGGCAGGACGTCGTGCTCGGTGACGACCCGCCCCGAGGACATGCCGCGCGGCTCGCCTTCGACGTCCAGGATCCGATCCACCAGCATCAGCGGCTCGTCGGGCAGCCGCACGCGGGTGGGATGGGCGTCCACCGGCGCAAACGCCGGCCCCAGCACCTTCGCGATGGAACCGACCGCGAATTCCAGGCACTGCGAACGGTCCATGAAGACCGGCGCGCGTTCCGGCTCCGGCCGAGCGGGCGCTGCGAAGCCGCCGCGTCCGAGCAGCGCGAGCTGCGCCTGGATCGTGGAGGCCATCGCGCGGCCGAGATCCTCGGTGAACCGGAGGTATTGCCCATGCGCCTCCATCCGCGCGCGCTCGGCGGCGCGAAAACCTTCGGTCAGCCTGGGCGCGTGGAGGCTCCACGCCGCGCCGCCCGCGGCCAGCGCAAGCGCGGGTTCCGGCGCGGCGGCCGCGACGGACTCCGCGCGAGGCGCGAGCGCCGGCGCCTCGAAAGCCACCTGGCGCACGGGCAATGCCAGGAGCTTTTCTTCGGAACAGGCCTGGACCTCGATAGCCGCGTCCGGAAACAGGAAACCCAGGTCCACCGGCAGGCGTTCGGCGAGGCATTGCGCCAGGGCGCGCAGCAGCGTGAGCGCCTCGGGCTGCCCTGCCGCCGAGACCGAAAGCGCGCGATGAGGGCGACCGGCGAGGACCTTGCGAATCATCTGGGTGCAGGACGCGCCGGGCCCCACTTCCAGGAAGATCCGCGCGCCGTCGGCGTAGGCCGTCTCGACGAGGCCCGGAAAATCGATCGGGTGGAGCGCCTGGGCCAGGATCGCGTCGGCGCAAGCGTCCTCGGAGAGCGCGTACGCCGAGCGGCTCGCCCCGTTGTAAAAGCGCGCGCCCTCCAATGCGTGAACCGGAAAGCGGTGCAGCTCGCGATACGCCGCGGCGACGGGCTCCACGACGCGGTGGTGCGCGACGGTGACGCCTGGAATCCGGAGGAACGCGCAACCCAGCTCGCGGACGAGCGCCTCCACCGCCGGGCGGTCGCCGCCGATCACGCAGGCCGCGGGCGAATTGACGATCAGCAGCGCGACGCGTTCGCGGCCCTGGAGCGCGGCCTCGACGATCCCCGACGGCCGGTCCACCAGCCCCACGACCCACTCGATCGGCTCGTCGTCGGCAAGTTTCCAGGCGCGGCGAACCGCGCGGCAAGGCCCGGCAAGGTCGTGCGTGAAGAGCGTCGAGGCGCGCAGCCGGCGGAGCATCTCGTCGCGCGCGCGCCAGGCGCGGAGCCCGAAGAGGCTTGCCGATTCCCCGAGACTGTAACCGAGCACGAAGGCAGGGCGCAGCCCCAGCGCCGCCAGCAGGTCGCTCGAAAGCGTACCGAACGCGACCTGGCCCATGAGGAGATCCTGCGGGTTCGCGTCGAGGCGGCTTCCGGGCGCAGCGTTCCAGAAGAGATCCGGCCGGAGTTGGTCGCGGAACCGTTCGTTCTCCAAGTCCTGGTTCCGCGCGAGGCCCGGCGCAAGGAGCGCCAGTTCGCGTCCCATCCCCGCGAAGGCGTTGCCCGAACCGGGGTACACGAAGGCGAGCGGGCCGCGCAGCGGCTCAGGCGCATGGAACACTTCTTCCGCGCCTGCATGGCGCCGTGGCGCGCCCGCGCGGACGAGTTCCCTGGCCGCATCCAGGCGTTGGCGCAACTCGTTAGGATCCCGCGCGATCAGCGCGAGCCCCTGGCGCTTCGCGGCCTGCGGCGGCTGCGCCCGCAGCCAGGCCGCGGCCAGCGAGGCCGGCCCGTCCAGCGCCCGCGCCTGCGCGAAACGTTCGAGCCTTTGCAGGCCCGCGAGAAGGTCCTCCGGCGCGTCGCCCTCGACGAGCAGGAGCGCGGGTTGCGGTAGGAGCGCAGGTTCCGCGCAGGTTCGAAGGTCGTGCGCGGGGCGGGCGCCGCGGGGAGCGTATTCCTCCAGCAGCGCGTGCGCGCAGGAGCCCCCTTCGCCGCGGACGCTTACGCCGGCGCGGCGCGGCCCGTCGGCGCGGTTGCGCAGCCAGGCCTGCGGCGCGCGCGGCGCCAGGCACGCGGGCCCCAAGTCCAGGCCTTCGGTGGCGCGTCCCTCCTGCCGCAGCGGCGGAAGCATGCGATGGTGGAGGCACAGGCAGGCGCGGACCAAGGCCGCGAGCCCGGTCGCCGCGCCCGCATGCCCGATGTCGGAGGCCAGATGCCCGAGCACCAGGGCGCCCGGCCGGCCCTCGGGCGTCAAGGCGGCCAGCCATGCCGCGAGGTCCGCGCCCGGGTCGGAGACCGAAGGATGCGCGGCCGTCTCCAGGTACCCCCCGGATTCCGGCACCAAGCCCGCATCGCTCCAGGCGCGGCGCACGGCATCCTCAAGCGGGTCCGCGCCCGAATCGGAGTCCGAACCGGAGAGCCCGAGGCCGCGGACCACGGCGTACACGCGGTCGCCGTCGCGCTCGGCATCCGCAAGGCGCTTGAGAACCAGCGCCGCCGCGCCTTCGCCTGCCAGGGATCGCCCTGTCCCGTGGAGCGCGCGCGGGTCGCCGGCCAGATCCACGGCGCCCACCAGCGCGCGATCGATCTCGCCCTTGCGCAGCGCTTCGGCGGCCACCCGAAGCGCGCTCAAGCCCGAGGCCTCTTCGCAAGAGAGCGTATGGCTGGGGCCGCCGCAGCGGAATTCCCGCGCGATGCGGCTGGCCACGATCCCCCCCAGCGCGCCCATCGTCCGGTTCGCGCTGAGCGCCGGGCCGCACGCCTCGCGCAACGCCCCGTCTTCGCCCTCGGGGAGCGTCCAACGGAGTTGAAAATTGGTCGTGTTCAGGTCCAGTTCCAGGCCCACGAAGATCCCGGTTCGCGCGCCCAGGTCGCCATCGAGCTTCGCGTCCTTCAGCGCGCCGTCTGCGGCGAGCAGCATCAGCGCCTGCTGCGGGAGCATCTCGGCCAGTTCGTTCGGCGGGATCCTGAAGCGCCCGAGCGGCACGCGCAGTTCGTCGAGGTAGTACCCTTCGGGCGCGCGCAGGCCCGCCTCCAGATACCAGCGGCTCTCGGCGACGCCCCACCAGCGGCGCGGCGGCGCGGGGAGTTCCTCGCGCCCGCCCAGCGCGCGCTCTCGGAAGGCCTCGAACGAATCCCACGGCCCGAAGCGCGCGTCGAGGCCAACGACGGCGAGCGGTTCGGCGGGCCCGGAGCGAACCTCGATGGATGCCGAGGAGACATCGACCGGCCTAGGCAGCCACTCCTCGACCAGCAGATGCGCATTGATCCCGCCGAAGCCGAAGGCGCTCACCGCCGCGCGGCGCCGCCGTCCGGGCTCGCGGCGCGGCCATTCGCGCGCGGCGGAGAGGACCTCGAAGGGTGAATGCTCCAGGTTCAGCTTCGCGGCGGCGCGTTCGAAGTTCGCGGTCGGCGGCAGGATCCCTTCACGCAGCGCCAGGAGCGTCTTGGCCAGGCCCGCGGCCCCGGCGCCGGTGAGCAGGTGCCCGACGTTCGACTTCACGCCGCCGAGGACCGCTTTGCGCGCGGGGGTTCCGGACTCCGCCCAGAGCGCGCGCAGGCTCTGGAACTCGACGGCGTCGCCGAGCGGCGTGCCGGTCGCGTGGCACTCGATATGGTCCACCTCGTCGGGAGCCCAGCCGGCCTGCGCGTAGGCCGAGCGCATGGCCCGAAGCTGCCCCTCGCTGCTTGGCGCGAGCAGGCTGCCTTGGACGTCGTTAGAGAGGCCCATGCCGGCGATCGTGGCGAGGATCGCATCGCCATCGCGCAGGGCGTCCGGGAGGCGCTTGAGCGCGAAGATCGCCGCGCCTTCGCCGACGACCAGCCCGTCGGCCTTGGCGTCGAAGGGCGCGCAGCGCCCGCTCGGCGAGAGCGCGCGCAACTGCGCGAAGCCCATCTGGGTATACAGGCAATCGGGGCGCGAGAGCCCCCCCGCGAGCATCGCGTCGGCGCGCCCGGATTGCAGTTCGTCCACCGCGAGCTTCAGCGCGTAGAGCCCCGAGGCGCACGCGGCGTCGAGCGTGAACGCGCCGCCGCCCAACCCCAGCGCGTGAGCCAGCACGCCTCCCGGCAGGCCCGCGACGAGCCGGTTGCGCGGATCGACGGGCGGCTCCCGCGAGGCCCGCGCGCCGGCCCGCTCGAAGAGCGTGCGGCCGAGGATCTCCCGCGCCAGCGCGGAGGCCCGCTCGGTCGGCAACGCGATGTTGCCGAGGATCACGCCGATCCTGCGCCGTTCCACGCGATCCATGCGCGCCGCGCGGAAAGCGTCCACGCCCGCGCGGAGCACGAGCGCGAAGAGCGGGTCCATGCCGGCCAGCCACGCCGCGTCGACGTGGAGATCAGGGGTCGGGCTGAACTCGAAGGGCTCGAGGAAGCAACCGCGCGCCGAGTAGACGCGGTCGGGCGCGCCGGGGCGCGGGTCGAGGTACGCGCGGGAATCGCGGGGCCAGCGGCCGGGCGGCGCCTCGCGCGCGCCGTCCACGCCGTCGCGGACGTTGCGCCAGAAGCCCGGGAGGTCGGAAGCGCCGGGGAAGACCGCGCCGATGCCGACCAGGGCGATGCGGCGCTCAAGCGCGTTCGATGCCGACGGCCTCACCGCTCCCCCCGCCACGCCCGGCAGCCGCTCAGGACGTCACGCTGTTGCGCCGGAAGGCGTGCTCCAGCGAGGCGTCGATGACGCACTCGAACTCGCCCAGCCGGGCCAGCAGGCGGCCTTCGGCGTCGAAAAACTCCAGTTCCGCCTGCGCCATCCGCGCCTTGCGCCGCGTGACGCGCAGCACGATCCGCACGTCCCGCGAAGCGCCCGCCGCCGCAAACTGCCGGTAGCGCCCGATGCGGCAGGGCAGCGAACCGGCCCCGGCTTGCTCGAGACTCCACAGGATCGCCATCTGGAAGGCGGCATCGAGAACAAGCGGATCGGTGAGCCACTGGCGGCGGCGCGGCTGGCGCAGCCATTCCGCCGGCGGCGGCGCGCCCTGCACGCGCGCGGCGATGCCTTCCGGGCCGCAACCTTCGACTCGCTTGATGGCATGCAGCAGCGGTCCGTGGAAGAGCCGCTCCGCGTAGTCCTCGCCCGCCTGATGCGGGTAGGGCGGCAGCGCCAGGCCGGCCAGCCGCGGCACGGGGGCCGCCGGCACGGCGCCCGGCGGCGCGAGCACGACCTCGCCGCTCGCGTGCAGCCGCGCGCGCTCCGCGCCCTGCTCGGCCGACCACAGTTCGACCGGGACGCGGAAGAGCCCGTCTTCCGCCGGCGCGGCCTTGCCCGCGTGGAAGCGCAGCGTCGCCGCGGACTCGCGCTTCAGCACCACGCCTTTGAGCACGTGGATCTCGTCGAGCCCATGGAAGACCAGGCCGGGGTTCCCGTGCAGCGCCGCCTGCCCGAACCACTCGGCGATCAGGGCCAGCGGCAGGACGGGATGCCCGTCCATCACGTGGTCGCGCAGCACCGGGCATTCGTCCAGGCTCAGGACCTGCTCGAACGCGAGCGGCAGGCTTGCACTGGGCGTACCCTTCCTGTCGCCCTTCTCGGTTGAAGCGCGCGACGACCCGTTCGAGCCGGCGGCGGGCCATTCCGGGAGCCGGCTGTTCCCGCCCAGCACGGTGACCTCCACGGGGCACTCGTCGCTGGAGGCGATCTCGTGGACGAGGTAGTCGGCTCCAACCTGCAGGTCGATCAGCCCCACGCCTTCCTGCGCGAAGATCTTGCGCAAGCCTTCGGTAACCATCCCGCCGTTCCAGGGGCCCCAGTTGATGGAGACGACGCGGCAGTCCGGGCGCCGGCGCGCCTGCTGCTGCGCGACCTTGTTCAGGACTTCGTTCGAGACCGCGTAGGCGACCTGCCCGCGGCGGCCGAAGCGCCCGGTGGACGACGAGAAAAGCACCAGCAGCCGCAGCGCGCCGGGGCATTCGGCGTCCACGGCCCCCAGCAGTCCGCGCAGGCCGACGACCTTCGTGTCGTAGACCGCGCTGAACTGTTCAGGCGTCTTCTCCTCGATCAGGCGGTCGGCGAGGACGCCCGCGCCGTGGATCACGCCCCGTACCGGCCCGGCGCTCGCGGCGATCTCGCGCACGGCCTGCCGCACGGCCTGGGAGTCGCGCACGTCGGCGGGGCGGTAGACGACCTTCGCCCCGGCCTCGCGCATGCGCGCGAGGTTTCGCAGCAGCTTGCGGTTCACCGAAAGCCGGCGCAGTTCGGCCTCCACGGCCTTGGGCGTGCCCAGCTTGCCGTTGCGGTGCGCGAGCAGGGCCTGGCGGATCTCGGCCTCGCTCTCGAGCCCCGCCAGCCACTCGGGCTCCGGCTCCGGCTCGGGGCTGCGGCCCAACAGCGCCAGCGTAGGCCTGAACGCGCGCGCCAGCGCGACGGAAACCTCGGCGGTGATCCCGTGCGCGCCGCCGGTCACCACGACCACATCCCCCTCGCGCAGCGGCGGCTGCGGGACGCGGCCGTTGAGCGGGAGCGGAGCCAGTTCAAGTCGCCAGCGGCCTTCGGCATTCAGGCCGACCTCGACCGGCCCGGCGCGGAAGAGTTCGTCGGCGATCCGCGCCGCCGCGGCCTCGGCGGACTCGAAGTCGCCGGCCAAGTCCAGCGCCCGCGCGTGGACCTCGGGCCATTCGTGCCGCGCGGTCTTGGCCAGGCCGGCCAGCCCGCCGGACTCCGGCTGCTTGATGTCGTCGTCGCCGTTCAGCCCGAAGCAGCCGTCGAGGCGCGAGACCGTCGCGAAGACCGCGCCGCCTTCCCGCGCGGAACGGCGCAGCCCCGCCGCGCTCCCCTGCAGCAGCATGAACGCGGCCTTCAGGAACTCGTCGCTCGCGCCGGCCTCCGGCGCGACGATGATCAGCCCGCCCAGCTTCGCCGGGCGTTGCGGGACTTCCAGCGCGCCCGCCGGCACGCGGCGCGCCTCGTAACCGCGCTCTTTCAGGCGCCGTTCCAGGTGCGCGGGAAAGTCCGAGCCGTCGTCGGTGATCCAGACGGCCGAGCGCGCGGGGAGGCGCACCGCGTCCCGCGCACCGGCCTCGCCGAGACTCTCGGCGCGGAGCGCGAAGCGCTCGACATGCCCGTTGCCCAACTCGGCGGGCACGGGTGCGTCGGCCGGCTGTGCTTGGGGCGCGGGAGCCGGCGCGGCGGGCTGCGCGCCGGCGGAGAGATACGCGACGATCTGCTCGAGCGTCCGCAGCGCGCCCAGGCGTTCGGACTCCACCGCCGGCGCCTCGGGGAAGCGTTCCTGCAGGACCGAGAGGATCTCGACGCGCTTGATCGAGTCGATGCCCAGGTCGGACTCCAGGTCCATCCCCAGATTGAGCATCTCGAGCGGGTAGCCGGTCTTCTCCGCGACGACTTCAAGCAACACCTTGGAGAGTCGTTCCGTCGCGGCCGCCGGCTGCGCAGGCGCCGGAACCGGCGCCGTGGCGGGCGCGGCCTGTTCAGGCCTCGCGGCAGGCGGCACGGGCGCGCCGGCCCCGAGCAGCGCCACGATATCCCGCAGCGTGCGAACCGCGCCAAGCCGGTCGGAGGCCACCTGCGGCGCGCCGGGCAGGCGTTCCTGCAGCAGACTCAGGATCTCGACGCGCTTGATCGAATCGATGCCCAGGTCGGAGTCCAGTTCCATCGCGAGGCCCAGCATCTCTTGCGGATATCCGGTCGCCGACGCGACGGTCTCCAGCAGGATCTTCTCGACGTTGGAGGCCTCGACGGCGGGCGCAACCGGCGCGACCGGCACAACCGTAATGGCCGGAGCGGCCGGAACGGGCACGGGCGCCGATGCCGGAGCGGGCGCCAGCGCCGGAACGGGAGGTGGCGCCAGCGCCGGGGCGGGCGCGAGAAGCGCGCCTCCGGCCAGCACCTGATGCTGCTGCTCGATCAGCATCTGGAAGGTCCGCACGGCGGCCTGCTGGCCTTCGAGGAACTGGCGGTGCAGGTTCGCGGTCTGCTCCTGAAGACTCTGCAGGGCGAGCATATTCGCCTGAATGGCCTGGAGGGCTTCGGAGGAGTACGCGGCGGGCGCGGAGGCGGTCCGAACCGGAGGCGAAGGCGCGGCCGGGGCCTGCGCGCTGGCCGCAGGCGCGGGCCTCGGCGCTTCCACGACGGACTCCGCTCGCGCTTCCGACGCGGGACGTTGCTTCCTCGGCTTCACGTAGTTCGCTCCACAGATGGGCACCGTGAGCCTGGCGCCTGCCGCGGGTTCCGGCAGCTTCGCGCCCGGCTCGTCCCAGCGCGTCAAGTTGAGAGGCACGCCGAGCGCGGCGAGTTGCGCCAGCGCGCGGGCGAGGTCGCCCAGCCCCGGGCGCCGCCCCGAGCCGGCGTCCACCGCGCACGCCGCATGCGGGCTCGAACCCAGGATCTCCCGGACCAGGCCCGTCAGCCGCGCGCCTGGCCCGACCTCGAGAAAGATCCGCGCGCCGGCGGCATAGAGGTTTCCGATCGTCTCTTCGAAGCGGACCGGCTCGGCGAGCTGGCGAGCCAGGATGGCGCGCGCGGCGCCGGCTTCCGCGGGATACGGCTCGGCGGTGGCGTTGGCAAAGACCGCCGGCGCGGCGGGCCCGCCCGGCGCGAAAGCGTGGCGCTCGAGATCCGCGGCGAAGGGGGCCTGCGCCGAGGCCACCAGCGGGCTGTGGAACGCCGCCGCGACGGCCAGGCGCTTGCTCTTGAGCCCGCGCTGCGCCAGGGCTTCGGCGGCCGCCTCGATCCGCGCCGTGGGTCCGGAGAGCACGTACTGGTTGGGCGCGTTGCGGTTGGCGATCGTCACGTCCGGCAGGCCGATCTCGGCCAGCGCGGCCTCGAGCTTCGCCAGCGGCGCCTGGACGGCGAGCATCGTTCCGGGATCGGCGCCGTCTTGCCCGGCCCGCGCCATCCGTTCGCCGCGCGCCTTCGAGAGCGCGTGCAGCGCCGCGTCGTCGAGCCGCCCGCCCGCGCGGAGCGCGACCAGTTCGCCGTAGCTGTGGCCCGCGCAAAAGTTCGGTTTCAGCCCAAAGCCCTCGAGCACGCGCAGCGCGCCGAGGCTGACCGCGCCGAGCGCCGGCTGCGCATGCTGCGTGGCCTGCAACTCGGACGCCTGCCGCGCGCGCGCTTCGGCGTCGAAGGCGGGCTGCGGGTACAGCCGCTCGCTCAGCGCGGCGTCTTCACCTTCGAAGCCAAGATCCGCCTCGCGCAGTACCCGCTGGAAGGCCGGGAAGCGGCAGGCCCAGGCGCGAAGCATGCCGACATACTGCGCGCCTTGGCCGGGGAAGAGCAGCGCCAGTTTCCCGGCGAGTGGGCCGCGCGCATAGGCCGCGCCGTCGGGCAGCGTCCAGAAAGCCTCGCCGCCGCGCCGGGCGAGTTGCTCCCTGAGCGCCGCGACCCGCGCCGGAAGGTCCGCGCCGCGTTCGAAGGCGAACGCCAGCCGGCACGGTTGCGCGGGATCGAACGCGGCCCGCGCGCGCGCCGCGTAAAGGCGCACGGCGTCCCAGTCCAGGGGCTTGGCGAAGACGTCAAGTTTATTGGCGAGCGCCGCAGGGTCAGCCGCCGAGAAGGCCGCGAACTGCTCCTCGCCGTCCCAGTCGATCTCGTCGTGCTCCGGCTCGGCTTCCTCCAGCACGCAGTGGAAATTGCTCCCGCCGAACCCGAAGGAGCTGACGCCGGCTCGGCGCGGGTGCCCGGCCTGCGGGAGCCATGGCCGGGCCTCGGTGTTCACGTAGAAGGGCGTCTCGCCGCCGGCCAAGCGCTCGCCGGGCGCCTCGACCTTGATCGTGGGCGGCAGGACTTTGCGGTGCAGGGCCAGGGCGGCCTTGATGATGCCGGCCATGCCCGCGGCGGCCTTGGTGTGCCCGATCTGCGACTTGACCGAACCCAGCGCGCACCAGGTTCCGTCGGCCCGCGCCTCGCGGAATACCTCGGTCAGCGCCGAGACCTCCGTGGCATCGCCGACCTTGGTGCCCGTGCCGTGCGCCTCGATCAGCTCGATGGTGTCCGGCGTGACGCCCGCCGCGCGGTAAGCGTTGCGCAGCGCGCGCTGCTGCCCGGCGGCCTTGGGGGCGTAGATCGCGTTGCCCTTTCCGTCGCTCGACGAGCCCAAGCCCTTGATCACCGCGTAGATCCGGTCGCCGTCGCGGCGGGCGTCGTCCAGGCGCTTGAGCACCAACACGCCGAGGCCTTCGCCCAGAATCGTGCCATCGGCGTTCCGGTCGAACGGCCGCGCGTCGCCGGTCGGCGAGAGCGCCGGGGTCTTGCTGAAGCACATGAACATGAAGATGTCGTTGAAGGTGTCCACGCCGCCGGTAACGACCAAATCGGAGCGCCCCGCGGCGAGTTCCAGCGCGGCCAGATGCACCGCCCCGAGCGAACTGGCGCAGGCCGCGTCGACCACGCAATTGGTTCCGCCGAGGTTGAGCCGGTTGGCGATGCGCCCCGCGACCACGTTGCCCAGCAGGCCCGGGAAGGAGTTCTCCTGCCACGGCACGTAGCTCTCGGCGATCCGCTCGACGACCTCCTCGGCGGTCTTCGGATCGACGCCGGAATCCCGCAGCGCCTTGCGCCAGATCGGGTGGCCCAGCCGCGCGCCCAGGGGGATGACCAGTTCGAGCGTCCCGGTGACGCCCATGATCACGCTGACCCGTTCGCGGTCGAACTCGCGGCCGGGCCCGTAGCCGGCGTCGCGCATGGCCTGGTCGGCGGCCCAGACGCCCAGCAACTGCGCGCTGTCGGTGGCCTCGAGGTTGTTCGGCGAGATGCCGTAGGCGAGCGGGTCGAAATCGACGGGGGAGAGGAACCCGCCGCGCCGGCCGTAGGTCATGTCGGGTTTCTGCGGATCCCCGTCGAAGTAATCCTCGGGGCGCCAGTGCGTCGCGGGAACCTCGGTGATGGCGTCCACGCCGTTGCGGACGTTCGCCCAGTACGCCGTGCTCGAGCCGGCTTTGGGGAAAAGGCAGCTCATGCCGACGATCGCCAGGGGCGTCGCGGCCGCGGAGTCCGGCGGGCGGGATGCTTCCGTGCTCAAGTCGGGTTCCTCATCGAGTTCAACCGCGCGGCCAGCGTCTCGAACTCCAGCGGACGCGCCTCCGCCGCGCCGGGCGGGACCGCGACGCCCTGGCAGCGCAAGGCGTGCACGCGGGTCAGCACCGCCGCGCCGTACAGGATGTTCAGGGCCACCGCGACCACACGGCGCCGTTCGGGCCGTTCCAGGCACGAGCCCTTGGCCCATTCGTTGAAGGCGCCCATCGCCGGACCGCACCAGACCTGATAGTCCACCGCGCGGGAGGCCTCGCCCGCGTTGGCCCAGCGCGATGACATGCCCAGGTACCAGCGGAAGACGAGCGCGAGCTTATGCCGGGGCTCGCGCTCGGCGCGTTCGACCTGGCTGGGATCGCGCTGTAGGAAGAAGCTCCGCGTCTGCGCCCAGATCTCGTCCAGCGGCGCGCGGAAGACGGTCTGTTCGAGCGTCGCGCGCTCGGCCGCGGGGAGCGCCTCCAGGCTCTCGTAGGTCCGGTAGAGCTGGTAGAGCTTCGCGGCGCGCATGGGGAACATGGTCCCGCGCTTGAGCACCTGCAGCTTGACGCCCATCTCGAACATGTCCGCGGCCGGGGCCATGGCGACGTCGGCCTGCTGGGCCTCGGCGAGCATCGCGCGGACCCGATCGGACGAACCGGACTCCACGCAGGCTTGGTTGACCGAACCGGTAAGCACCCAGGCCGCGCCCATGGCGTACATCGCCGCGGCGGAGGCCGGCGTGGAGATGCCGCCGGCGGCGCCCACGCGCAAGGGCGAGCCGAAACCGTACTGCGCTTGCATCCGGTCGCGCAGCGCGAGCATCGTCGGGAGCAGCGCGATGGCCGGGCGGTTGTCGGTATGCCCTCCGCTGTCGGCCTCGGCGGTGAGATCCTGCGCCATCGGCATCCGCGCGGCCAGCCGCGCCTGATCCTCGGTGATCTCGCCCTGCGCGACGAGTTCCTTCAGCAGCCGTTCCGGCGGCGGGGCGAAGAACTTCGCGGCCACCTCGACGCGCGAAACCTTCGCCACGATGCGGTTGAGCGGCAGCGGCTCGCCGTCCGGGCCGCGGCGAAGGCCTTTCACGCGGTAGCGGACCAGCGGCAACGTCAGGTCGAGGTACGCGGAGGCCTCGACCAAGCGCACCCCGCGGCGCAAGTACAGGTCCACCACCGCCGCCTCGATGCGCGGTTCGTTGGGCGTATGGATCAGGTTGAAGCCGCAGGGGAACTCGTTGCCGCCCGATTGGAGCCGCTCGATCACGGCCTCGATCCGCTCCAGCGAAAGGCCCGCCGCGCCGAAAAAGCCCAACATCCCCGCGCGGCCCATCGCCTCGACGATCTCCACCGAGCCGATCCCGTTGGCCATCGCGCCGGTGAGGTACGGGTAACGCAGGCCCAGATCGCGGCAGAAGCTGGTGTCACCCAGGTGCTCGGGGCGGCAGGCGGGCACGTAAGCGCGGGCCTCGCCGGAGGCGTGGGTTTCGGGCGGAAGATCGCTGATCTCCAGCATGCCGCCCTTGGCGAGGACATAAAACGGCCGATCGACGGCGTGGAGCGCCTCGAGCAGAGCCGCGGTTTCCCCGGCGGTCGTCGCTAATCCGGCGGCCTGCGGCATGCTAACTCCCGATGAGGCCGAACTTTCGTCGTGCAGCAGGGTGGGTCGACGTATAGGCCATACTCCACCCTGAGTTGAGTTCTCTCACCCGGCGGACCCCTTGGGCGTAATGAAGCCACGCCCGACCGCGGAACAACGTCCGCGGACGGCTTCGCAGTTGATCTCGCGCACCCCGAAATCCTAGCCCGAGACGACCTGGATTCCATAGCCAACTTAAGGCCTAGGTCCAGGATGCGGAAGCAGGAAAACCAAGCCTCGCGCGCGATCCGTGCCACGGCCCCATCGATCTTTCAAGTTCTTAACTTAATTGGAGTTCCGTTGTTGGCGCCGTTCCCGGCGCAGTTCGGCCACCAGGCGGCCCAGACGGGTTCGGTGGCTCAACAAGGCTTCCTTCTCCGCCTTCGGCAGGCGCTTGATCCGGAGTTCGACCGACAGCGCCAGGCCTTTCTCCCCCACCCTGCGCTTAAGCACGAGGTCCAGGCGGCCCTTGCCGCGCAGATACTTTGCCCCGCGCCCGCGCCGGTGCGCCTCCAAACGCCGGGCGACATTGGTGGCGATCCCGGCATAAAGCGAGCCATCGGCGCAGCGGACCAGATAAACCCACCATGCCCGCGCGGCCATGGGTCAGCCTTCCGAAAGCGTGATGCCGAAGTAGCGGATCTTCGACCGGATCGTGTTGCGGTGATAGCCCAGGGCCTGGGCGGCCTTGGACTGGTTGCCGTGGAACTTGCGCAGGGCGGCAACGAGTTCCTCCTTCTCCCGCTGCTCCTTCGGCGAGAGGACCGCTTCGGACGCCTCGCGGCTGGCCAGGAGTTCGGCGGGCAGGCGCGCGAGCCCGATGCTCGTCTCGCCCGGATCCAACAGCATGGTCGCGGCCTCCAGGACGTTGCGCAGCTCGCGCACGTTGCCGGGCCAGTCGTAGCGCCGGAAGACCATGAGCGCCTCCGGCTCCACGGCGAGTCCCGGGCGGCCGAGTTGGACGCTCAGCTTCGCGCAGAAGAATTCCGCCAGGCGCGGAAGATCCTCCGGCCGGCTGCTCAGCGCCGGGAGCGCGACGGTCGAGACGTTGATGCGGTGGAAGAGGTCTTCGCGAAAGGCGCCGGCCGCGACGGCCGCGCGCAGGTCGCGGTTGGTGGCCAGGACGAAGCGCGCGCGGCATTCCCGCTCGCGCGCCTCCCCCAGCGGCGCGAAGGTGCGGTATTCCAGCACGCGCAGCAGCGCGGCCTGCTGCTTCAGGGGCATGTCACCGATCTCGTCGAGAAAGAGCGTGCCGTCCTCGGCCTGCTCGAACTTGCCGCGGCTCGATTCGATGGCGCCGGTGAACGCGCCCTTGCGGTGGCCGAAGAGCACCGACTCGGTGAGCGCTTCCGGGATCGCCGCGCAGTTGACGACCACGAAGGGGCTGCTCGCGCGGCGGCTAAGATAGTGCAGCGCGCGGGCGGCCAGTTCCTTGCCCGTACCGCTCTCGCCGCGCACGAGCACGCAGCCTTCGAAATCCGCAAGCTTGCGCAGGGTCTCGCGTACCTGCCGCATCGGCGCGCTCTCCCCGACCAAGGCCTCCGGGCCGAAATCGCCCCGCGCGTCCTGGAGCAGCCGGGCGTGGGAACGCTTCAGCGCGCGCAGGCCGAGGGCCTTCTCGATCCGGTTCAGCAGTTCGGCCTCGGCGAAAGGCTTGGGGACGTAGTCGAACGCGCCGGCTTTGATCGCCTCGACGACCAGAGGGATGTTCTCCGTCTGCCCGCTCAGGATGACGATCTCCGGCGGATCGGGGAGCTGGCGAATCCGGCGCAAGGTCGTCAGGTCGCGGCAGTCCGGGAAGAGCAGGTCGAGGAGCACGAGGTCCGGACGGCGCGCCTCGGCTTCTGCAACGGCTTCGGCGGCGCTCTTCGCGAATAACGTAGCATAGCCCCGGGCGGCCAGGAGTTCGCCCAGGTCGTCGCGCATGTAGGCTTCGTCGTCGGCGATCAGGACCGTGTGGCGGGGCGGGGTCAAGGACACAAGGCCTCCGGATTCGCGATCAAGCCCGCGGGAACTGGATGTGCGCGATCTTCTCGGCCATGTCGTGGTTCGCGCAGAACGCCAGTTCGGCGGCGGCGATGCGGCTCACCCGGGCGCGCATGCCCCGCACCTCGCCCATCTCGACGCCGTACACGTACCCCTGCAGCGGCCGCTTGGCGTAATCCAGCGACTCGATCTCGACGCTCGCGTCCATGGAGAGCAGCGCCGACTTCCAATGCGCGGGCGTCAGGACGTTCGAGCCGGCCAGGAGCCACGCCGGAGTATCGGCCAATAACGGCGTCGCGCCCATCGCCCGCGCGTAGGCGGTCGAGCCCGCCGCGGTGCTCACCAGCACGCCGTCGCAGACCATCTTCTCGATCCGCGTCTGGCCGTTGACCTTGATTCCCAGCCACGCCGTCTGCCCCGACTTGCGCTCCACCCAGGCATCGTTGAAGGTCAGCATATCCCGCCAGGATCCGTCCGGCGCCTGCATCTCGACGTAGAGCATCGGCATCTGCCGCAGCACGATCTCCGCGTCGGGGAAGCCCTCCTCGACGACGCGCCGGTAGTCGTTGAGCAGGAAGCCGAGGTGCCCGGCGTTGATCCCGAAGAACGGCACGCGCTTGCGCCAGTGCTTCTGGATCGCGTGAAGCATGCTGCCGTCGCCGCCGAAGACCAGGATGCAGTTGGGCTCGTCGTGGTTGCCGTGCTTCTCGAACTCCCTGGCCCACGCCACGGCTTTGGGGTTGCGCTCGTCGTAGGCCAGCAGCGGGCGCAGGCCGTCCTTGAACGCGTGCTTGGTCACGCGCCGCGGGAAGGTCCCGCAGTAGAGCCCCTGCCGCTCGATGTACGCCGCGATCTCGGGGCTGACGCAATGCCGGATCTCCTCGCGCCGGAACAGCATCTCGCGAATGTGGAAACTCGAGCCTTCCAGTTCCGCGTTCACCAGCCGATGCTGGGGCGGGAGGTCCCCCGGCCCGGCCTCGTGCCCGCGCCGATTAACGACGGCGAAACGCAAGGTGCGCCAGAGTTCCGGGCCGCGCTCCCAGACGCGGTGAATGAAGGATTGACCCTCGCGCCCGCCGGCCACCAGGTCGGTCCCGACGACGTGCCACAAATCGCCGCGCGAGGCGAAGCGCGTTTCCAGGTCGTGCGTGCGCGTGAACGTGGCCTGCTCCAGATCGAAAAGCTCCACGTCCACGTTCCTGAGCCCGCGGAAGGCGATGTCGGTCATCGCCGCGCGGTAGATCGGATCGACGCTCGTGGCGACCTGCTTGTCGGGCCGCGGCCCGCAGGGCACGACGATCACGCGGTCGAACTCCCGCGCGAGCAGTTCGGCGATGCGGCGGTGATGCTGCCCCGGCGGGCTGAAGCTCCCGCCGTAGATCGCGATCCGCGGCCTCATCCGCGTCCCTCCGGTTCTTGCGCCAGCGCGCGGAGCCCGTCGGCGAGGATGCGCGCATGGTCGAAGGCCAGACGCGGCGGCAGGCTGTCCAGCGGGAACCAGCGCGCTTCGTTGGCGTCGTCGCTCCCGGCGACCAGCGCGCCGGCGCGTTCGCGCGGCAGGTTCAGCGCGAAGACCGTCGAACGGCTCCAGGCCGCGGCCGTATCGCGCGGATCCCGCCCGCCCCCTTCGTATACCCCGACTCGCAGCAGCTTGGCTTCCAGGGCGCGGATGTCCAGTCCCGTCTCCTCCAGGAGTTCGCGCAAGCATGCGGAGCTGGCCGTCTCGACGCCGGGCCGCCAGAGCTCGCCGCGCGGCGCGTCGGTCGCGACGAAGCCGCCGGGCAGCGCCCACTTGCCGGGCTCGGCGGGCGCGTCCGGGTCGCGCCGGATCAACAGCACTTCGCGCGCGGCCGTGGCGGGGTTCGCGCGGACCAGGACCATGTCGGCCGTCGGATTCGGCCCCAGGTGCCAGTACGGGTCCGGGCGCGAACGGAATGCGGGGGCGTCTTCAAGCTGCGCCAGCACGCTGGCCGCGTCGCGAAAGGCCCGCTCCGGCTGGCGGCGCGCATGCTGGGTGCTCGCGCCCGCGGGGCCGTCCATGAGCAGGTAGCGCAGCCGCAGGTTGGCCGCGGTCTGAATCTCGTCGTTGACGATGGGTCCGCCGCCGACAAACAGGCACAGCCCATTGAACTCACGGATCAGCTCGTACAGCCCCGCGCCCTTGTCGTAGAGCGTGCGGCCCACGACGGCCGCGTGCGTGAGCAGCCCCGGCTCCAGGGACTCCGGCGGCGTGGCCCAGACCAGCGTGCCGAGGCAGTCGAAGCCCGCCGCGCGCGCGCGGGCCTGTACGACGCCCTCCACGCCGTGCCGCGTGCCGCCGGCGACGATGACCGTCTTCCGCGGGTCCCAAGCCCGGAACAGCTCCTCCGCGAGCCGGCAAACCGCCTCGCGCTCCTGCTCCGAAGTTCGTTCCCAGGCGTGCGCCCACGAGCCGGCGAAGGAGACCACGAAGCGGCCGCGCAGCAGCGTTTCGAGTTCCGGCCCGGACACGAGCGGCACGCGCAGTTCCGCCAGCCGCGCGCGCAGCGCGGCCTCGCGCGCCTCGCGTTCGGCCTTCTTTCTCGCGGGCACGTCCGGCGTGTAGTAATGCGGCGCCGGATCGTCGGGCACGTCGAAAGCGGCGGGTTCGGCGGTGTGCCGCGCCTCGTGCTTCGACCGCTCATCGAGGTATTCGCGCTCGGTCGCGCGCAGCGCTTCGAGGTGTTTCGCCTCCAGCCCGCAGAGCCGCGCCGCGCGGGCCTCGAGTTCCAGCGTCGAGCGGTAGATGCCGTAGCCGTCGGTGCCCAGCGTCACGCGCACGCCGCGTTCGACGTAGCGCCGCAGCGGGACCTCGCCCGCGCCCTGAATGTTGTTCAGCGCGAAGTTCGAATTGAGGTTAAACTCAACGACGGCGCGGCTCTCGACGAGCCGCTTGAGCGTCTCTTCATCGGCGCCGTAGAGACCATGCCCGATACGAAGTTGCACGTTCTGGCTCGCGACCGCTTCCATACAGGCGCGAACGTTTTCCGGATAGGCGGGGTTCTCCCCGGCGTGCACCCGCAGCACGAAGCCCGGCCGCGCCTCGTGCGCCCACTCGGCCAGCTCGCGCAACTGCCGCTCGAAGGTGCGCGTCGAATTCGTCTCGTGCCCCATGAAATCCACGCCGGCGAGGTAGCGACTCGCTTTGAGGCGCTTGATCCGCTCGATGCAGTCGAGGTCCCACTCCAGGTCGTCGTGGCGGCTCAGCGCGGCGAGAAAGCGGATCGTAACGCCGGACTCGGCTTCGATCGCCGGCGCCTCGCGGTGAATCTCGCGCAGCCACTCCGCTTCGATCGCGTTCGAGAGCGAAAGCTCGACGTAGCGCGCGCCCATCTTCGCGTAATCCGCGGCGATCCGGCGCAGCAGCGGCGCGAAGAGCGTCAGGCGCTTCGTCAGCGGACCGCGCAGGCGGTACAGCCGCTCCATTTCGAGGAACGTGATCTGCCGGTCGCAGGGGATCGAGAGCCGCTCGGCCAGCCGCGCGCGCGGGGACGCGGGGAGTTCGGCGAGCGGAAGCTCCCCGCCGCCGCCGGCCTCCATCCCGGCCTCCCGCAGCAGCGCCGAAGGATACGCCGCGCCGTGCCGCGCGCCCAATTCGAGCAGGTCCTCACCCGAGAGGCACCCGGCGAAGTGAACGTGCAGATCGGTCGCCAGCCCCGCGGGCGCCAGCGCCTCCAGGCCCGGCGACGGATGCGGCTGCCCGTTCTCGGCAAGATAGCGCGATTCAAAGGGTGAGAGCCGGTACGGGCCGCGCAAGACCCTTGGCTCCGCGCCCAGGGCGACTTCGAGCACCTCAAAGCCCGAACGCTGGCCCAGCGCGGCGCGCAGCACGCGCGAGCCGGCCCGCCATGCCGCGCAAGGCGGGTCGCCTGTCAGCTCCAGCGGCTCGCCATCCATTTCGAGCGCGAGTTGGCTGCGAAAGGCGTCGTGGAGCGGCGAGCGAAGGCTGGACGCCGGCCTGAACAGCTCGATCCGACCGCCTTCCGGCGAGGGAACCAGGATCAGGCCGTGTACGCCTTCGGGGTCCAGCGGAATGCGAAGCGGCGCGGACATGCGCGGGGTTCCGTCCTGAGCGAACGAGGAAGCCCGGCGTCGCGCCAGCCCTCAAATTCGCGAAGGACTCACCTTACCGGATGCCGGCAGAACGTGCCACGAGTCGTGCGCTGCATACGACCCATGCTGGGCCATATACGGCCGCTCCGGGTTCTTCAATCGCTCGGCAAGGCCCAACTTCGCCAAGCCGCGGCACTCAGGAGACGGCCCCGGCACGCTCGCGCGAGGGTCGCGCTCGATTTTGCGCGTCCTCGCAACGCTTGTGGTACGGACGGCGCGGGACGAGCTCGAATTCCTCGATCAATGCCGCGGTGGAGAGTTCCGGGTCGCGCGAGGCAAGCGTGAACCAATCTTCGTCGTGGAACCACGTCAGCTCCACGCGGTCCCCGTACTTCTGCTCCAGCGCGCGGATCTTCTTCATGTGGAAGTCGATCTCGAAGAGCCGCTTGTCGAGATTCAGGTTGTACTGCGCCCAACCGCGATAGGCCCCGGAATGGTCCAGTTCGGTCCCGGTGATGTCGTAGATGCGGCAGAGCCGGCTGCGCGTGGAGGAGACGATGTACATCTCGTTGCGCAGGGCGTGCGCGGCCAGCACCAGGTTCGCCGAGTAAGCCGAGGAAAAGACGGCCAAGTCGGCGCCGGCTTCCTTCAAGTTGGTCCAGTCCTCAAACCAGTTCACGTCGAAACAGATGGCCATCCCGAGGTTGCCGAAGTCGGTCTTGAAGACGCCGGGGTGGCGCGGACCGGGCAGGATGCCGCGTTCGATCTCCGGTTCCGTCGGATGCTGCTTGCGGTAGCGCCAAACGATGCGCCCCTCGCGGTCGAAGAGCACGGAGGTGTTGTAGAGCACGCCGTTCTCGCGCGCGATGAGCGGGCAGATCACCCAGCAGCGATGCGCCTTGGCCCAGGCCGCGAAGGCCTCCGTCGAGGGACCCGGCACCTCTTCGGGTTCCCGTCCCGGAGTATTCTCCGGCAGGCAGGCCAGGTCCGGCCGGAACGAAGCGGCCTGATCGAGCCGTTCCAGAAAACTCTGGACGGCCTCCGCGCGGCTGTCCGTGTTCAGGCCTTCCTTCGAAATGGAAACCACCCGCGCGTAACGATCCGGTGCGTGCATGCGCCTGCTCCTTGTTTCGTGAGCCTCAATGAACCCGCGCGCTGTCCACCACGAGCTGCGGCTCGGCCTCCAAATGCCGCTGGCAATTCAGGCGCAGCAGCTCGCCGGGTCGCCGTCCGCCCGGCAGCAGCACCTGCGAGAGCCCGCAGAGGTCGTGCCCGCGCCCCGAGGCGCCGGGCCGGGTAAGCCAATCCAATGCCGCGTCGGTGCTCCCGCCGTGCCCCACCAGCAGGATCCTGCGCAGCCCGTCCCTGCGCCAGCCGTCCAGCATCCGCTCCATGGCAAGCGCCACTCGCGCGCAGCAGCCTGCCCCCGTCTCGGCCTCGTGCGGCCACCAGCGGCCTTCCAGCGCGTCCGGGTTCTCGAGCCGGTCGAAGAGCAGCTCCGCCTCGCGGGGTTGCAGGCCCTGGAAGACGCCGAGCATCCGCGGGTGGCAGATCTCCATCAAGCCCGCATCGACCCGGAAACGCAGATCCAGCGCCTCGGCGACGAGCTGCGCGGTCTCGGCGGTCCGCCACAACGGCGAGGCCACGATCTGGCCCGGCGGCCCGTCCGGATCCTCGGCCAGCCGCCGGCCCAGCCGCTCCGCCTGCCGCCGTCCGATCGGGCGCAGCCGCGGGTCGTCCAATGCCCAGCGCGGATCGGGCACCCGGCGTTGGCCGTCCCGCCCAACAAACCCATGCCGGGCGATCAACACCTCAAGGTCATGGTCCATGCCTATCCCTTTATATGCCGCATCCGGACCGCCCCAGCGCGCTATTGTTACGAATGACGTTATTCGTATAATAGATTACACCGCAACTTCGAGTTTGGCTGCCCTGGTGAAACCGGATAATGAGACAACTCTCTTAACCTCCAACCATATGGAGTGTTATACTATTGAAAGGTTCTGAAGAATGTTCCACTTCTGGTTCGGACATTCGAACGATCCTCAAAGTGCATCGGAGGTATGATCCTCTAGGCGACGGTGGAGCCTGTGGAGCCTGTCCAATGCCCTCGAACTGCTTCGACGTGTCCTTGCTCATGCTCCTTATATTGGGCCTGTTGAGCGTACTCTCGCCGCTGCAGACCCGGGCTCAAGCTGCCGAGCGCGAGTCGATCTCGACCGGCGCGTTGGACGCCTTCGAGCGCGGGCAGGGCGCGTTTGGCGTGATGCGCGACCCGGACGGCAAGGGCGTGGTGCTCTACGACCGGCTGCTGCTCGAAGACGACGGCCCGGGGGCGCACGGCTACAACCCGGCCGCGTGGTACAAGCTGCCCCAGGCGCCGGCGATCGAATTGCAGGGCGCTACCCAGGTCAAGAAGGTGCTGCATCTGGAGCGCGCGCCCGCGCTCTCCGCGAGGCTCTTTCTGCACTCCACGGGGCGCGGCGCGAAGGTCTCGATCAACGGCAAGCCGGTTGACGGCAGCATCGTGCCCGTGGACTTGCTCAAGGCCGGCGAAAACGAGATCGTCCTAGCCGCAGGCGAGAAGCCGGCCAAGGTGCTCTACTCCAGGCGCGAGGAACTCCTGCTTAACGATCCCGCGCGCAAAGACCAGGCCCCGCGCAGTTTCGTGAGCCAGGACGGCGGCAAGACCTGGAAACCCCTCGACGGCGAGTGCCGCGTTCGGCTGCACCTTTTCCAATATGCCGCCGAAGGCCATTTCCTCTCCCCCGCCCTGTATCTGGGCGCGACCGACGGCAAAGCCGGCGCACTGCGCGAGCCGCTCAGCGTCAAGGGCCTCGCCCTGAAGGCCGAGGCGGAGACGCCCAAAGGCGGCGCGGTGGAACTTTTCGTGCGCACCGGCGCGTCGCCCGTGCCCGGCGAGGCGTCCTGGAGCGGCTGGACGCCCGCGCGCGAGTCGGCCAGCGTTCCGGACGGGCACGCCTACGCGCAGTGGAAGGCGGTGCTCCGGACCACCGACCCTTGCGCCACGCCGGTCCTCAAGCGCGTCAACGTGGAAGTGGACGCTGAAAGGGCCGCGCCGGCCTGGGCCGCCGCCCTGAAGGTTGCCGGCGCCCGCAACGAAGAACTCCGCTACACCTCCATGCCCTTCGCCTACGAGGACTACGAGCATCCCAAGCTCAAGGCGCTGCGCGAGAAGTACAAGCTCGAGGAGGTCGTGAAGGACGCCAAGAGCGAGTTCGAGGCGCAGGTGCTGCTCCGCGAATGGGTCAAGCGCCGGTGGAAGTACGATCCGCCCGTGCAAACGTACCCGGGCTGGGACGCCGACGAGATCATCCAGGGCCAGCGCGGGTTCTGCGTGCAGTTCGCCATCGTCTACGTGCAGTGCTGCCTGGCGCTGGGGCATGAGGCGCGCTTCTTCTTCGGCTACCACCCCGGCGGACCGGGCTCGGGGCACGAAATCTGCGAAGTCTGGTCCAACGAACACCGGAAGTGGATCCTGATGGACGCCAACCAGAGCATCCATCAGGTGGACGCCGCGACGAACGTGCCCCTCAGCATGACCGAAGTACAGGAACGCATGATCCGCGCGATGTACGGCGACAAAGAGATCCGGCCGGAAAACCTCATCAAGTCTCCCGTCTACGCCGCCGATATGCGCACCTGCTGGCGGCTCGAAATGACGCCCAAGCCGGTGGCGGAAGGCGAGGTCCCCAAGAAGTGGGAGCCTTGGTACAAGTGGCTCAACGTCCGCTATGTGCCGCGCAACGACTGGTATGCCAATCCGCGGCCACTGCCCTACGAGCAAGGCTTCCACTGGGACTGGACCGGGTACTGGGTCTGGGAACCCCCGCGCGTGCCGAAGCTCTACTCCTACGGAAACTTCACGGCGCGCGACGCCGACATCAACTGGACGCTTAATCAGGTCTGCTTCGACGCCGCGCCGGAGCCCGATGTAGGCTCAATCCGAATTCAGATGGGCACCGTCACGCCGAACTTCGAGAGCTTCCTGGTCAACGTGGATGGCAAGGGCTGGGAGCAGGCGCCGGCCTCGCACGCCTGGAAGCTCCACCCGGGCCGCAACCGGATCGAGATGCGCGTCCGGCGCAAGGGCGGCGTCGCGGGACCCGTCAGCTTCCTGGAACTCGACTGGAACGGCGCGGGCGGAAAGTAGGCATGCGCGAGGATCTGCACGCGCGGATCGCCGACCTGAGGGAGCGCGCCGCGCGCCTGCCGCGCGTATCGCTCACCGAGTTGCCGACGCCGCTTCAAGCCTGCGAGCGCTTGAGCCGGGCCATCGGGCACGGCCTGCGCCTGCACCTCAAGCGCGACGACCTGACTTCGCTGGGCTTCGGCGGCAACAAGATCCGCAAACTCGAGTTCAGCCTGGGCGCGGCGCTCGCCCAGGGTTGCGATACGGTCGTGCACGGCCTGGCCGGGCAATCCAATTACTGCCGGCAGACGGCCGCCGCCTGCGCGAAGCTCGGCCTGCCCTGCCACCTCGTCCTGCGCCGCGATCACAAGACCGCGGGCGCGCCGCAAGGAAACCTGCTCCTCTCGCACCTCTTCGGCGCGCGGATCGAGATGGTCGCGCCGGACGAGCAGCCCGCCGCCAAGCAGCGGCTCGTGGAGCGGCTCAAGGCGCAAGGGCGCACGCCCTATCTCATCGGGTCGCAGGACGAAGCCTTGGGCGCGGTCGCCTACGCCTTGTGCCTCGCCGAAATCCTGGAGCAGGGCCTCGAGCGAGGCGCTGAGCCCGGCGTCGTATGCGTCACGGGATGGAACGGAACCCAGGCCGGGCTGGCCCTGGGCGCGCGCGTGCTCGGCTGGCGCGGCCGCGTGCTCGGATTCGCGCCTTCCCCCTCGGCCGACGAAGCCAGGCGGCGCGAAGCCGCCGCGCGGGCGGCGCGGGAAGCCGCGCGGCTGCTGGGCGGCGAGGAATCCTTTTCAGCCGGCGATATCGTCAACACCTCGGCGTACGCCGGCGCAGCTTACGGCGAGGCCACCGCGGAAGGCCTCGAGGCCCTCGCCCTGCTCGCGCGCACCGAAGGCCTTGTCGCGGGACCCGTCTACACCGGCAAGGGCCTGGCGGGCCTCATCGATTACGTCCGTAAAGGCGAGATCGCTCCCGGCAGCGTCGTCGTGTTCGTACATACCGGCGGCACGCCGGAGGTCTTCGCGTACCACCAGGAAGTGTCCCAAGCCGCCGTTGCGCCGGAGCATGCGACCTGAGCCAGTTCACTCGCGGCGGCGCCGGGGCAGGCGCGCCGCGCCGGCCAGGCTGGCGCAGAAGACGGGCAAGCCGCATCTTTGACGACTACTCGCCTTCCAGCGCTCCGGCATCGCGGCCTTTACCCTGTGGCTTCCTGCCGGTGAAATCGCGCAGGAATGGCCCGTCGAACTGCCACGCGTACAGCTCCTCGATGCTCGTCTTCGCGTCCTTCAGCGTGCCATGGGCGATGCGCAGAAAGTCCACCGCGCCGGCCAGGCACTCGCCCTGCGGCGTGCCGCCCACGCACAGATCGCCGCCGTTGTCGAGGCTCGCCTCCGCGTCCGGGCCTTCGCCTTCGGCGTCCTTCTTCCCGTCCACGTACAGCGTCAGCTTCTTCGAGGCGCGGTCGCACTCGGCGATCACATGGCGCCATGCCCCGTTGTTGAACTTCGCCGTGCTCTTCACCTGGTGCGTGCCGGCGCCGGTATTGACGGAGAAGACGAGCGCCCCGTCGGCCAGTTCCAGGGCGAAGCCGCGCTCGGCGCGCTTGCGCACCAGCACGCCGGCCGCAGGCGCGGCCTCGAGCTTGACATACGCCTCGATCAGGAAGTTCGACTTGTGGATGTCGGGCGTCTTCAGCCGCGCGCCTTCGTAGGTCTCGTCCACCGTCTTCTGGTTCTTGCCCTTGCCGGTGGTCTGCTTGACCGGCAACGGCTTGGTCATCTCGGCATGCGCGGCGCAGGCGAAGCGGTCCTTCCCGTTGAGCTTCAGCGCGCCTTGCGCCCAGTCTTCCAACGGGCCGGTCTCGTAATCCCCGGCGCCTGCGCCCGCGACCTTCAAGGGAAAGCGGGGATGCTTCGAGTGGTAGTCGTGGCGGTCCAGGTCGTAATCCGTCATGTACCAGTGCTCGTCCAGGATCGTGCCCGGATCGTTGCCTGCCGGGACGAAGTTCCATTCGCCCACCACGCCGTAGAGGCTCCACGGCACGAAGAATCTGGCCCCCGCGTCGATCGCCGCCGACCCGCTCGCGGGCCGGAAGTCCAGGTTCGCCCCGTCCTTCAACACGGGCGAGGACGCCTCCACTCCCAGCGACGCGGCCATGGCCTTGCGCTCGACGAGCGCGGCCTGCATCGACGCGAAGCTCTCGTGCTTTCTCCCCGCCTGTTCGAAGATCGCGAATTCCTTGGAGGTCTTGGAAAAAACGTTCCGCGCGAAGGCGTTGGTCTCGTGCGGATGCTCGTTCACCGCCTCGCCCTTGTCTTCCTTCAGCTTCCCGTGGGCGAAGACGTAGCTGCTGATGTCCTCGAACACGTTGCCGACCCAATTATGATAGCCTCCGCGCGGCGACCAATTCGAAGCCTGTTTGAAGCGGAAAATGGTATTCTGGTAGAAGTAGTTCAGCACCGTCGGCACCGCTTCGTAAAAGGCCACCTCCGCGCAGAGCGGGCTCGACGGATCGCTGGATTTACCCCACGCGATGTTGTTAAAATTGTAATTCTTGAAGCCCCCGTCGTGATAGAACGCGAACCCCAGCCTCGCGTTCTTCCCGCGCGAGCCGTTCCAGTGCCAGTACCCGCCGGGGTTCCCCGAGATGTTGCTGTAGAGGTAGAACGGCCCGCCCTGCCACGTCTCGATCCCGCCCCAGTCGTTCGCCGCCAGCAGCGAATCCACGACCTTGTTGTGGTGGATCAGCACCCGCGAGAGCGGCGCCTCCCCGGGGCCGCCGCCTTTCCCGCCGTGCACGAAGATCCCCGAGCCGTAGCAGCGGCGCATGATGTTCCCCGCCACTTCCTGCTCGACGGCGAAGCCGATGTCCAGGTTATGCCCGCTCGACTGCCGGTTCGGGCGCATCCCGACCATCTCGAAGTTGTTGCGCAGCACCCGCGCCCGCTCGAAGCGCGCGCCCGAGCCCTTGCTGAGGTGCACCGCGCCATGGTCCGTGAACCTGAAGGAACAGTCCTGCACCGTCACCGATCCGATCGCGCAGCGTCCATGAATCGCCTCGACCGAAACGCCACGCGAGACGTGCTCGAACGCGCAGCTCGAGATCGTCACGTCGTCGCTCGTCCCCCGCAGGCGCACGCAGGCGTTCTCCACGTTCTTGTGCATCCAGCTCGGGAATTCCAGATCCCACCACGTGTTCGTGAAGCGGAACGTCAGGCCCGAAACGACCAGGTGGCTGGCGCCCTTCACGTTCATCGTTTCCTTCTTCTCGGCCGGGAAGATGTCCATCCGGTCCGGGGCGTCCGCGGCGGTGGGGTCCGAGAGCAGGTCGAAGCGCTTCGCCGCCTCGATCCGCGCCGCATTCGGATCCGCGTCCCCCGGCATGCGCGCATACAGCCGCCCGCCCTCGCCCTTCTTCTCGAACCAGAACTCGCCCGGCTCGTCCAGGTAGTGCGGCTTGTCCTCCAGGTAGTAGCGGTTCGCCGTGAGCAGCTTCCCGCTGTCGCCCCACCACGGCCCCTGGAACGCGAGTCCCTTGCGCTGCGCGTCGAACGCCTCCACTTTGGATGGGAACGGCGTCCCCATCACGATGCCCCACTCGCTGCGCACGATCGCCCCGACGTAGAAATCCGCGTCCTGGGTCAGGCGCTTTTTGTCCACCCCCAGGTGCATCTGCTTGCCCTTGACGGTGAATTTGTTGTTCGTTTCCTTCCACCATTCCGGCTGCTCCCACTCCCACCATTCGCTCATCACGTCTTCGAGGTTGCTCACCTTCCAGTTGGGCATGCGCGCCAGGTTCAGGCGCGTGATCTTCTCGCCCTCCACCAGCCAGACGTTCCGCGGCACGAAGTCGAGATCCGCGTGCCAGACCTTCGCGCCATCCGGAATCTTCGCGTGCGCTTCTCCCTGCTTCCAGTTTTTGACCAGCTCCGAACCGCAGATGAGCGCCTCGCCCTGCCCCCACGCCGGATCGCTGGTCAGACGGATCGGGTTGCCCGGCTCACCGGACTCCGCGCCGCGCAACTCACCGCGGTAGGTCACGCCGCGCTTGAAGACATACGTATGGACGCCTTTGCAGGCCTTCGCGGCGCCGGCCGCGTTGGGGTCCCAGGGGTGGTGCTTCCACGGCGCTTCCTTCGTTCCCGCCGCCGCGTCGTCGCCGCCTTCGTAATCGATGTACTTCACCGATGCGCCGGGTTCGAAGACGAACGGCTTGGGCTGCCACTTCAGGTCGCCTTCCGGGGTAACCTCGGCGTGCGGCTGGGCCCAGGAGAAAGGCTCCCCCGCGCGCGCGCATTGCAGTCCGGCGCCAAGCGCAAGCAAGGCCAAGGGAACCGAGATTCGCCAAGAGCTGTTCATGGAAAAGGCTCCGATGATTGTCCGTAGCACCTCTTGCAACTGGGTACACCGCAAGCTGATAATCCCTCAACGCCACTGTGAAATTTACTCCAAAGTCCATCACTAAACTATGCAAATAAAGGTAACTACTATTATTCAAATAAAGTACAGAAATGATGGAAAGGAGTCGTTTGCAAGAAACGAATGGGTGAGTTCGCGTTTCGTTCTTAAAATGGGAAGAACCGGCACGTTGAGGCGGCTACTCCGGTATGGGAGAAGCCAAGGGCGTCTGCGCATCGGCCCGCTTCGGCACCACCCATTCGAATTGACCGGTTAGCGTGGGATTGTAGAGCTGCTTCAGAAAGAGCGCCGAGGCGCGCCGAACCAGCTCATCGATATCCAGCTCGAAGCGGATCACGGGAAGGGCAAACCCGAGCGGGAGCTGCCGGTTCGTCATCGCCGCGAGCCGGGGCCGGTAGGAGGCGTGGGGGTGCAGTTCCTGGGTCACGCCCAGGCAGGAGTAGTCGTCGATGACCAGCATTCCGTCGGGGCGCGCGCTGGGCGCGCGTTCCAGGAATTCGAGGCCCAGCTTGCGGCCACTGTCCATTCCGGGCGGCGCAAAGATCCACTCGACGGCCTCGGGCTTCAGGCCCGCCTCGGAGAGCACCGCGCCCACGCCATCCTTCATGCCCGCTGGCGGATCGTTGCGAGGGCGTTTGTGGACGACCGCAACCCGCCGGCAGCCTTCGCGCACCAGGATGGAGACCGCATCGACGACCGCCGGCACGTTGTCGATCGAGGTGCCGCACGGCGCGGTGGGATCGCCCGTGAACTCATGGCCTGCAACCTCAAGGCGCGCCAGGTCTTTCCAGACGCCGGGCTTGGCGCGCGCCAGCACCACCAAGCCGTCCAGCTCGCCGTGCTCCAAATCATCCTCGAGGCCCGGAAAGCTCGAGAGCTTCGCCGGGACCTCCTGCTTGTAACGGTAGTAGCATTGAACCCGGCAACCCAGGCGCGTCAGCTCGGACTGCACGCCATAGGCCAGCACCGCGTTATAGGAATTGGGGCCCTGAAAGGCCGCCGGCAGCGCCGCCAGGCCCACCGACCAGACCACCGGACCCAGCTTGCCCAGCTCGGCGACCGTCGTGCCAACTTTGCTCTTGCGCCTAAGCACGCCGGCCTTGACCAGCGCGTGCATGGCGCCGTTTAGCGTATCGTTGTTCGTGTTCAGGAGTTTGCAGAACTCCTGCTGTGTCGGCAGCCGGTCCCCCTCCTTTAATTGGTGGATGTGCAGGTACCGCACAACGCGCTTGTAAGCCTTGTAGGCTTGGGACCCTACGCGAAGGTCGGCCGTATCGTCGGTGCGCGCCATGGAATCGCCCAACTTTCTCCGCCATTTATACCGAACTGCGGTGTAATTAATCCAACCGTAGATCAGTATACACGAGGATACACCGGCCCAGGAGTAAAAACGGCACTCGAACTTAAACTATAACCTATTGCCTATCATTTAGTTGCAGGACGGCCAGGGGACCGGGCATGTTCAGACTTCGATCCGCGCTCATCCTTCTGGGAGCCGCAGCAGCCGCCGCGTGGGGCGCTTGGGCTGGAGCGGCCAGCCAGGTTCCGGAAGTCCAGCTCCTCCTCAAGCGTCCCCGTCCCATGCTTCCGCAGGACCTCAAAGCGCGGGACCAGACGCCCGTTTCCGATCTCCTCAAACGCAAGCTGCTCGGCATCAGTTCCATTCAAGGCGCGCACGGGCAAAGCTACCAATGCCGCTCGTGCAGCCACATCCTGGAGCGCAAGGACGCGGCGACCCACGCCTGCCCCAAATGCGGGCGGACGTACGCCCACGAAAAGGTCGAGAAGGCTTACACGACCTGGTGCCGCAACCAGGACGGCGACTGGCTCGAAGCGCTCGGCCGCGCGTACCTGCGCACGGGCGACCAGGCCTGCGCCAGACGCGCGATCGAGGGGCTGCTGGAATACGCGCGGATCTACCCCACCTTCCCCAAGGGCCCGGACGACGGACGCCTGACGTTCAACTGGCTCCAGGACGTCTTCATCGTCAACTCCATGACCCGGGCCTACGACGGCGTCTACGAGGCCTGCACGCCGGAGGAGCGAAGCGCGATTGAAAATGGTCTATTCCGGAACGTGGTCAAGACCGTGGACCGCTGGTTTCCCGACAACCGCTATCCGGAGGGCAACCTCGAACTGGCGCAGTGCATCGGCCAGATCGGGCTTGTGCTGAAGGATCCGGACCTGCTCTACCGGGCCTTCTACCGGCCCGACCGCGCGCTCGACGCGCTCTTCACGCAATTCGCGCCGGACGGGCTCTCGCCGAAGTTCCCGACCTATCACACGATCATGGTGGAACAGCTCGACGGCTTCGGGGACGCGCTGGGCGAGGACGCGGGCCGCTTCTACATCGACAAGATTCGCTTCCTGCGCGAGGCGCTGGACGGGACGCGCTTTCCCGACGGCAGCCTGCCCGGCTTCGCGCACGGCAACGTGGGCAACCGCGCCTGGAAGAGCCGCGCGCCCGAGCGAAGCACCACCTACCATGACAGCGGGTTGACCTTCCTGCGCGCGCAGACGCCGGACGGACCGGCCTGTCTGGGCTTCCATTGGGGGCAGCCCAAGCGCAACGACGGCTGCCGCTTCGATATCCAGTTCTACGCGCTCGACCAGCACCTCATCCAGCCCTGCGGAACCGCGCCGTACAGCCATGAGTTCTTCGGCTCGTGGTACAAGCACGCGCTGGGCGGGAATTTCATCCTCGTGGACGGCCAGGACCACGCGAACGTGGGCGGCACGCTGACCCACGAACTGCTCGGCGCGCCGATCCAGATCGTGTGCGCAAAGGTGGACGGCCTGGCCCCGGGCGTGAACGCGCAGCGCCACCTCGCGCTCCTCCCCGAAGGCGTCGTGGTGCTCGTCGACGGCTTGCAGTCGGGCGCGCCGCACCGGTACGACTGGTCGCTGCACGGGCCGGGCGAGTGGAATCTGCCCCTGGAACTCAAGGCGGCCGAGGGCGCGCTGGGCAAGAGCGACGGTTACGTGGCGCTGAAGGACGTCAGGCGCGGCGCCGGCAAACCTGCCTTGGTGGCCGATGCGAGCTTGCCCGGCGGCCGGAAAGGAGGCGCGGCCACGCTGCGCGCTCATCTCGTCCAGCCCGCGGGCAGCGAGGTCTTCACCGCGCAGGGGCCAAGCGGGTATACGGCCAAGCCCATGCCGATGCTGATGCTGCGCCATGCCGGCGCGCGAAGGCTCGCCGTGGTGGCGGTGCTCGACCCTGCGCGCGCCAAGGAGACCGGCCACGTGCAGGACGTGACGGTCGAACCCGCCGACCTGGCCGCCGCCTCGACGCTCACGATCCGCGTCCAGCTTTCGGGCAGGACCTACCGGTTCGAATCCTCATTCGAGACCGGCCGGATGCGCCTGCTCGAGCCGTCCGGTCTCGATAAGCCGGTCGCGCGCGCGTTGCCTGCGGCGCAACCCGAGCGCACGCCTCCGGCGCCACCCCCCGCTGCTGCCGTCGCCGCCAGTTCGCCGCCCGCGCCGCCCGCCGCGGCCGAGCACCGCGCGGCGCTGGAGGAGGCCCTGCGTGCGAGCGCGCTCTCCGGCAAGAAGGCGCACGTCAACGTGCTGGGCCGGCAGGACGAGGTCGCGCTCGTCCGCGCCGACGCGAGAGCGGTCTTCGTGCGCATTCAGGGCAACGATCTGCCGCTGGCATGGAAGGATCTCAAGGACGAGGATGTGGCGCGCATCGCCTTCGCCTGCTTCAACGAGCGGCCGGAGCTTCTCGTCCATGCCGGGGCCCTCGCGGCGGGGCCTGAGCTTCAGGCGCTCCATGCGCGCATCCGCGATCGCCTCTACGAACTCGATCCCGCGCAGGCGCGCAAGCTGGCCTCCCTCGCGGGGCCGTGATCGATACTCGACCCATGCGCTCCACTCTATCGGCTAAGAGTGCGTCCTAAAACGTCTCGCGGCCGTCTTCGGGCGGCGGGCATCGCGATGCGTCGTTGGCCTCCTTGCCGTATCCTCGTCCCGATACGGCTCGTTCGGCCGCCTCGCCTCGCTTGCCCGGCGCTCCGAAGCCGCCTCGCGATCCGGTTTTAGGACGCACTCTAAACAGAAGTAAAGACCCGCGATTTGCGGTAGGATCGTATTGGCAAGTGCACCCTCTCCATTATAAAAGGGTTATCGCGTTCCCAGGAACCTCCATGTCCAAGCATGCCTCGCCGACCCTCCCTGCACCCGTCCTCTGGACGCGCGGCGATATGGACCGTTTCTTCGAAACGTTGCGCAAAGAGGGCTATCAGCCGGTGGGGCCGACGCTGCGCGACGGCGCGATCGTGTACGACACGCTGAGTTCCACGCGCGACCTGCCGGTAGGCTGGGGTGACGAACAAGAACCGGGCGCGTACCGGTTGCGCAAGCGCGGCGACGAGGCGCTCTTCGGGTACGTGGTCGGGCCGCAGTCGTGGAAGCAATACCTCTTTCCACCGCGCCGCAAGCTCTGGTCGGCCGACCGCGCAGCCGGCGGGCTGGAATTCAAGCCTTCCGCGGAAGCGCCGCCGAAGTACGCCTTCATCGGAGTGCGCGGCTGCGAACTCCATGCGCTTCAGGTCCAGGACAAGGCGTTTCTCGAGGGGCCTTATGCGGACCCCTACTACCGCGCTGTCCGCGAGGGCTCGCTGGTCGTCGCGGTCAACTGCGGCACGTCCGCGGCGACCTGTTTCTGCGCCTCGATGGGGACGGGGCCCAAGGTCGAACGCGGCTTCGACCTGGCCCTGACCGAACTGCTCGACGGCGGGCAGCGCTTCGTCGTCGAAGCCGGCAGCGCGCGCGGGGCAAAGTTCGTGGACGAGCTGAGCCCTCAAGCCGCCGCGCCGGAGGATCTCGCGGAGGCCGCGCGCGTCGTCGAACGGACCGCCGCGACGCTCCGCCGGAAGGTCGAACCCGGCGGCCTGCGCGAACTGCTCGCGCGCAACCTGGAGCACCCGCGCTGGGACGAGGTCGCCAGCCGCTGCCAGACCTGCGCCAACTGCACGCTCGTCTGCCCCACCTGCTTCTGCAGCACCGTCGAGGACGTCTCGGACCTTACCGGCGAGCATGCCGAACGCTGGCGGCGCTGGGACTCCTGCTTCACCTTCGACCATTCGTACCTACACGGCGGCGCGGTGCGCGCCTCGGCCATGTCGCGCTACCGGCAGTGGCTGACCCACAAGTTCGGGACGTGGCACGATCAGTTCGGCGTCTCGGGCTGTGTCGGCTGCGGGCGCTGCATCTCCTGGTGCCCGGTGGGCATCGACGTGACGGAGGAACTCGCGGCCATCCGCGCGAACGACCTCGGGAAGGACGGCGAGCATGCGCACCCTTGAACCGACCCTGGCCGAACACCCATTCTTCCGCGACCTCGCCGAGGACTACATCCGCCTCTGCGCGGGCTGCGCCAAGAACGTGGTCTTCAAGCCTGGGCAGTACCTGCTCCGCGAAGGCCATAAGGCGGATCAATTCTTCGTCCTGCGCGCCGGGCGCGTGCAGCTCCAGATGGAAGCGCCCGGCCGCGAGCCCCTGACGATCCAGAGCTTCTCCGAGGGCGACGTGATCGGCTGGTCGTGGCTCGTCCCGCCCTACCGCTGGGCATTCGACGCGAAGGCCGTCGAGGCCACGCGCTGCCTCGCCCTAGACGGCGCGTGCCTGCGCAAGAAATGCGAGGCCAACCACGACCTGGGTTACGAACTCTTCAAACGCATCGCCGCGATGATGGAGCGCCGGCTCCACGCCACGCGCCTGCAGATCCTGGACGTCTATGCCGCGCCCGGCCGCTGACCTCCGCCCCGCCCCATTGGCCGCCGAGCCGATGCTGCCCCGGGCCTTCCGCGTCGCCGCGCGCCGCCGCGAGACGCACGACGTATTCACACTTGAACTCGAACCGGCCGATGCGCCCGGCGAAGCCTTCGCCTTCGAGCCCGGCCAGTTCAACATGCTCTACGTCCTGGGCGCCGGCGAGGTGCCCATCTCGATCAGCGGCGACCCGACGCGCCCCGGGCGGCTGATGCATACGGTCCGCGCCGTCGGCGGCGTGACCCGGCTGCTGGAGGGACTCAAGAAGGGCGACAGCCTCGGCGTGCGCGGGCCCTACGGCGCGCCGTGGCCGGTCCTCGACGCCGAGGGCCGGGACGTGGTCGTCGTCGCCGGCGGCATCGGGCTGGCGCCGCTGCGACCGCTGATCTGCCAGGTGCTGGCTCGCCGCGACCGTTTCGGCCGCGTCTCCATCGTCTTCGGCACGCGCTCACCCGCCGACATCCTGCTCGCGAAGGATCTCGAGCGCTGGCGCTCCAAGTTCGACGTGGACGTCCTGCTCACGGTGGACCACGCGCCGCCGGGCTGGCGCGGGCACGTCGGCGTGGTGACGGCGCTGCTCCCGCGCGCGGCCTTCGATCCGGCCAACGCGCGCGCCTTCGTCTGCGGGCCGGAAGTCATGATGCGCTTCACGGTCCAGGAGCTCGCCCACCGCGGCCTGCCCGCCGCGTCCGTTCACGTGACCATGGAGCGGAACATGAAGTGCGCGATCGGGCTGTGCGGGCATTGCCAGTACGGGCCGGAGTTCGTCTGCAAGGACGGCCCCGTCTTCCGCTTCGACCGCATCGAACGCATCTTCGGCGTGAGGGAGCTCTGACGTGGCGCGCGCGCGAAAAGCATCCCCAAAGAAGGCGCCGCGGCGGGCGAAGCCCGCCCCGAAGCGGACCGCGGCCTCCGCGCCGCGCCTGCCCAAGCTGGCGGTCTGGAAGTTCGCGAGCTGCGACGGCTGCCAGTTGAGCCTGCTCGACTGCGAAGACGAACTCCTCGCCGTCGCCGGAAAGATCCAGATCGCCAACTTCATGGAGGCCACGCGCGCCGTCGTCGATGGCCCCTACGACCTCTCGCTGGTCGAAGGCAGCATCACCACGCCGCACGACGCAGAGCGGATCCAGGAAGTGCGCCGGACCTCGAAGTTCCTCGTCACCATCGGGGCGTGCGCGACCGCCGGCGGGATCCAGGCCCTGCGGAACTTCGCCGACGTGGAGGAGTTCACGCGCGCGGTCTACGCCACGCCGGCTTACATTTCGACGCTGAAGACCTCCACGCCCATCGCCGCGCACGTCCGCGTGGACTACGAGCTGCGCGGCTGCCCGATCAACAAGGCGCAGCTCGTGGAGGTTCTTTCCGCGTTCCTGCACCGGCGCCGCCCCAACGTCCCCGACCAGAGCGTCTGCGTGGAGTGCAAGCTGCGCGGCAACGTCTGCGTCGCGGTGGCGCACGGCACGCCGTGCCTCGGGCCGGTCACGCACGCCGGCTGCGGCGCGATCTGCCCCAGCTTCGACCGCGGCTGCTACGGCTGCTACGGGCCGAAGGAGCGCGCCAACCCCGCGGGCCTGCGCCCCTGGCTGGGGCGGCACGGGCTCGACGCCGGCGCCGTGCGCCGCGTCTTCGGCACCTTCAACGTCGGCTCCGACGCCTTCAAGCAGGAGCACGAGGCCCATGGCTAAGACCCGGACGATCAAGGTCGATTACCTCGCGCGCGTCGAAGGCGAGGGCGCGCTGTACCTCAAGCTCGCCGGGAACCGCGTCGAGGACGTGAAGCTCAAGATTTTCGAGCCGCCGCGTTTCTTCGAGGCCTTCATGCGCGGGCGCGGCTTCGCCGAGGCGCCCGACATCACCGCGCGCATCTGCGGCATCTGCCCCGTCGCCTACCAGATGAGCAGCGTGCACGCGATGGAGGACGCGCTGGGCGTAAAGGTCGGCGGGATGCTGCGCGAGTTGCGGCGGCTGCTCTACTGCGGCGAGTGGATCGAGAGCCACGGGCTGCACGTCTACATGCTCCACGCGCCCGACTTCCTGGGTTACCAGGACGCGATCCGGCTCGCGAAGGACCACCCCGACGAAGTGAAGCGCGGCCTGCGCCTCAAGAAGATCGGCAACGAACTCGTCACGCTCGTCGGCGGCCGCGAGATCCACCCCGTCAACGTCCGCGTCGGGGGCTTCTACAAGGCCCCGCGCAAGGCGGACCTGCTGAAGCTGAAAGACGACCTCGAATGGGCGCGCGACGCGGCGGTCGAGACCGCGCGCTGGGTCAACGCGTTCAAGTTTCCCGAATTCGAGCAGGATTACGAATTCGTCAGCCTTTGCCATCCCGGCGAGTACCCCTTCAACGAAGGACGCCTGGTCTCCAACCGCGGGCTCGACATCGGCGCGGAGGAGTACGGCGCGCACTTTCAGGAGCAGCACGTCGCCCACAGCAACGCCCTGCACAGCGTCCGCACCGGGGGCGGCGCGTACTTCGTCGGCCCGCAGGCGCGCTTCGCGCTCAACTTCGAGAAGCTCCCCGCGATCTGCCGGGACCTGGCGAAGGAGTTGGGCCTCGAAACGCCCTGCCGCAATCCCTTCAAGAGCATCGTGGTCCGCTCGATCGAGATCGTCTTCGCCTTCGAGGAGGCGCTGCGCATCGTCAAGGCCTACGAGGAGCCCGACCGGCCGCACGTGGAGGTCGCGCCCCGCGCCGGCATCGGGCACGCCGCGACCGAAGCGCCGCGCGGGATGCTTTACCACCGCTACGAGCTGGACGAGAAGGGCCTGATCGTGAGCGCCAAGATCGTCCCGCCCACGAGCCAGAACCAGAAGCAGATCGAGGACGACCTTGCCAAATTCGTGCCGCCGAGAGCGCACAAAAAGCAGGACGAACTGACCTGGGAATGCGAGCAGGCGATCCGCAACTACGATCCGTGCATCAGTTGCGCCACGCACTTCCTCAAACTGAACGTGGAGCGGACGCCTTAATCTTCCCGTTCACCGCAGAGGACGCAGGAGCCTGCCGAGGTTTAGCGCGGAGCATGGGCCTGTCTTCTCTCACTGCGCCCTCCGAATGCGCTGCGGATATGAGCCATGATCCACTCCGAATCTCGACTCCTTGTGCTCGGCATCGGCAACGCGCAGCGCGGCGACGATGCGGTAGGGATCGAGGTCGCGCGCAGGATCGCCGCGAGCCCGCCGCCGCACACGGCCGTGAGGATCGTCTTCGCGGAAGCCTCGGCGATCATGGAATCCTGGCGCGGAGCCCAAGGCGTGGTCGCGATCGATGCGCTGCAATCCGGCGCGCCTCCCGGCACGATTCGCCGCATCGACGCCGTGGCGGAATCCGTCCCCGCGGACTTCGGCGGGACCAGCACCCACGCCTTCGGGCTGGGGCAGGCGGTGGAACTGGCGCGCGCGCTGGGTGAACTGCCGCCGCGCCTGGTGCTCTTCGGCATCGAAGGCGCCGACTTCGGCCACGGCGCGCCGCTCTCCCCGCCCGTCGCCGGCGCCGTTCGCGAAGCCGCCGCGCGCGTGCGGCGGGAACTCGCCGAGTGGGCCGCGGCCCGCGCGGCCAAGCCATGATTCGAGGACTGGATTCATGCACGAATTCTCGCTCCTGAAGGACCTCCTGCGCAAGATCGACCGGGTTCGCGCGGAACAGCAGGCCGGAAAGGTCGTCTCGGTCACGGTGCGCCTCGGCGCGCTGGCTCACATTTCCGCAAGCCACTTCCGCGAGCACTTCGACGAAGCCGTGCGTGGCACGCCGCTGTCCGGCGCGCGCCTCGAAGTCATCGAATCCAAGGACGAATCGGATCCGCGCGCCCAGGAGATCCTGCTCGAGAGCGTCGAGGTCGAGGACGCGTGAACGCCTCCGCGGCGCGCGGGCGCCTGCGCGTGGAGGCGCGCGGCTTGGTGCAGGGCGTGGGCTTCCGCCCGCACGTCCATCGCCTCGCCGAGGCGCTTGCGCTGTCCGGCTGGGTCCGCAACACCGGCGCGGGCGTCGAGATCGAAGTCGAGGGCGCGCGCGCGGCCCTGGAGCAATTCCTGCTTCGATTGGCGGGTGAATTGCCTCCGGGCGCGCGCCTGGAGTCCCTGGAGCCGACCTGGCTCGAACCCGCTGGGCATGCGCGCTTCGAGATTCTGCCGAGCGCCGCCGGGGCGCCTCGCGCGGGCATTCGCCCCGACGTGGCGACCTGCGCCGAATGCCTGCGCGAACTCTTCGACCCGCGCGATCGGCGCTTCCGCCATCCGTTCGTCAACTGCACCTCTTGCGGGCCGCGCCTGAGCATCGTCACCGCGCTGCCGTACGACCGGCCCAACACGACCATGGCACGCTTCGAGATGTGCGCGCGCTGTCGCCGGGAATACGAGGACCCGCGCGACCGCCGCTTTCACGCGCAGCCCAACGCCTGCCCCGACTGCGGGCCGCGGCTCGCGTGGCAACGCGGCGCAGAACGGGCCGAAGGCAACGAAGCCCTGGGCCGCGCCGTGGAGTTGATTCGCGCGGGCGGCATCGCGGCCGTCAAGGGCCTCGGCGGCTTTCATCTCTTCGCCGACGCGCGGGACGAGTCGGCCGTGCGAAGGCTGCGCGAACGGAAGGCCCGCGAGGAAAAGCCCTTCGCGGCGATGTTCCCGGATCTTGAGGCGCTCCGCGCGCACGCGAGTGTCGCGCCGCTGGAGGCGCGGCTTCTGGCGTCGCCTGAAGCGCCCATCGTCCTGCTGCGCCGGTCCCGGCATTCCGCGCTGGCGCCGAGCGTCGCGCCGGGAAATCCCTGCCTCGGCGCGCTGCTGCCGTACACGCCGCTGCATCACTTGCTGCTGCGCGCGCTCAATATGCCCGTTGTCGCCACGAGCGGGAACGTCTCCGACGAACCGCTGTGCGTCGAGAATGCCGAGGCGCTCGAACGGCTGGGCGGGATCGCGGACGGCTTCCTGCTCCACGACCGCCCCATCGCGCGCGCGGTGGACGACTCGATCGCGCGGATTGCCCTGGGACGCGAGTTGATACTCCGGCGCGCGCGGGGTTACGCGCCCTGGCCGATTGCGCTGCCCGAGCCGGGACCGGCCGTGCTCGCGGCCGGCGGACATCTCAAGAGCACCGTCGCGCTGGCCGTCGAGGGAGAGGCGATAATCTCCCAGCACCTGGGCGACCTCGAATCCCCCGCCGCGCGCGAAGGCTTCGAGCGTGCAGCGCGGGACTACGGGGGGCTCTACGGCGCCGCTCAGGCAGTCCTCGCCTGCGACGCGCATCCCGATTACGCCTCGACGCGCTGGACGCTCTCGCGCCCCGAGCGGCGCGTGGAGGTCCAGCACCATTACGCCCACGTCCTGGCGTGCATGGTCGAGAACCGGCTGGCCCCGCCCGTGCTCGGCGTGGCATGGGACGGCGCAGGCTACGGGAGCGACGGGACCGTTTGGGGCGGTGAATTCCTGCTCATTTCGGAACATGAATTCGAGCGCTCCGCGCACCTGCGAACGTTCCCGCTGCCTGGGGGCGAGTCCGCGTCGCGCGAAGGCTGGCGCGCGGCGCTGGGATTGCTTTATGAGCGCTTCGGGGATGGCCTGTTCGAATTACATGCCGAATTACTTAAGCCGCTGTTGCAAGACGCCGACGCGCGGGTCCTGCGGCGCATGCTCGATCGCGGGCTCAACTGCCCGCGCACCTCAAGTGTGGGCCGGCTCTTCGATGCCGTCGCCGCGCTGGCGGGACTGCGGCGGCGCAGTTCGTTCGAGGGGCAGGCGGCGCAGGCGCTGGAGTTTGCCCTCGACCCGGCGACCGTGGAGAATGGTTACACGCTGGCGCTCCGGCCCGGCGCGGAGTTCGGCTCGCGTTCCGCGTGGGTGCTCGACTGGGCGCCGCTCCTCGACGCGCTGCTCGAAGATCTAGCGCGAGGCGCGGCGGCCGGGGCGGTCTCGGCGCGTTTCCACGACGCGCTGGCGCGCGCGGCGGCCGAGACAGCGGAACGGCTGGGCGCGGAGCGGATCGCGCTGAGCGGCGGCTGCTTCCAGAACGCGGCGCTTCTGGAACGCGCCGTCGCGGCGCTGGAAGGACTGGGCCGCAAAGCGTACACGCACCAGCGCGTGCCGCCCAACGACGGGGGTCTGGCGCTGGGGCAACTCGTCGCGGCGCGGCGGGTCTTGAAGAGGACGGACTGAGCATGTGCCTTGCGATTCCGGGCCTGGTTGAAAGCCTCAGCGACAGCGAGCCGCTCACCCGCACCGGCAAGGTCCGTTTCGGCGGGATCGTGAAGGAGGTGAACTTCGCCTGCTTGCCGGAAGCGCGCGTCGGCGACTTCGTGCTCGTCCACGTCGGCATGGCGCTTACGCGCATCGACGAAGCCGAGGCTCGCCGCGTCTTCTCCTACCTCGAAGAGATCGGCGAACTGAAAGCGGAAAGCCCGCCATGAAATACCTCGACGAGTTCCGCGATCCCGAAGCCGCACGGCGCTACGCGACGGCCATCGCGAGGCACGCGACGCGCCCCTGGACGATCATGGAGGTCTGCGGCGGGCAGACGCATTCGATCGTGCGGCACGGCATCGACACGCTGCTGCCCGAGACGATCGAACTCGTCCACGGCCCGGGCTGCCCGGTCTGCGTCACGCCGCTGGAGCAGCTCGACAAGGCGCTCGCCATCGCCGCGCGCCCCGAAGTGACGTTCTGCTCCTTCGGCGACATGCTGCGCGTGCCGGGCTCGCGCGGCGACCTGTTCAGCGTGAAGGCTGGCGGCGGCGACGTGCGGGTTGTCTACTCGCCGCTGGACGCGGTGACCCTCGCGCGGGCAAATCCCCGCCGGCAGGTTGTCTTTTTCGCGGTGGGCTTCGAGACCACCGCGCCGGCGAACGCGCTGGCCGTACGCCAGGCGCACGCGCTGGGGCTGCGGAATTTCTCCGTGCTGATCAGCCAGGTGCTGGTGCCGCCGGCGATGGAGGCGATCCTCGCGTCGCCGCGCAACCGCGTGCAGGCGTTCCTCGCGCCGGGCCACGTCTGCACGGTGATGGGCTGGGAGGAGTACGCGCCGCTCGCCGCGCGCTACCGGGCGCCGATCGTGGTGACCGGCTTCGAGCCGCTCGATATCCTGCAGGGCGTGTTGATGGCGGTGCGGCAGCTCGAAGAAGGGCGCTGCGAGGTCGAGAACCAGTACAGCCGTTCGGTCACGCAGGCCGGCAACGCCGAGGCGCAACGGCTCCTGCGCGAGGTCTTCCAAGTCGTGCCGCGAGCATGGCGCGGGATCGGGACCCTGCCGCGCAGCGGCCTGGGCCTGCGTCCGCCCTTCGACGCGTACGACGCCGAAGCGCGCTTCGAAGTCGCGGCGCTGCGGACGGAGGAATCGACCGAGTGCATCAGCGGGCAGATCCTGCAGGGCCTGCGCAAGCCCGCCGACTGCCCGGCCTTCGGGACGCGCTGCACGCCCGAACGCCCCTTCGGCGCGACGATGGTCAGCGCCGAAGGCGCTTGCGCGGCCTACTACAGATACCGGCGGGCGTAATTCATGAGCGAACACGAGCCCGAATTTTCCCTCCAGTGCCCGCTGCCGATCCGCGAGTATCCGAACGTGACGCTCGCGCACGGGGGCGGCGGGCGGCTTACGCGCGACCTGATCGGGAAAGTTTTTCACGCTGCTTTCGGCAACGAATTCCTGGCAGAAGGACACGATGGCGCGCGGGTGCCGGGCGCCGGCCCGCTCGCGCTGACGACCGACGCCTTCGTGGTCCGCCCGCTCGAGTTCCCCGGCGGGGATATCGGCCGGCTGGCGGTGTACGGCACGGCGAACGACCTGGCGATGTGCGCCGCCGAGCCGGCGTGGCTCAGCGCCGCGTTCATCCTCGAGGAAGGCCTGCCCATGGCGACGCTCTGGCGCATCGCCTGCGGCATGCGCGAGGCGGCCAAGCTTGCCGGAGTGCAGATCGTCGCCGGGGATACCAAGGTCGTGGACCGCGGCAAGGGCGACGGCATCTACATCGCCACGAGCGGCGCGGGGATTCCGCGCCAGGATCCGGGCCCTTCGCCAAGGCGCGCGCGGCCCGGAGACGCGATCTTGCTCAGCGGCGACCTGGGCCGGCATGCGATCGCGGTAATGGCCGTGCGCGAAGGCCTGGCCTTCGAAACGGCGCTCGAAAGCGATTGCGCGCCGCTCTGGCCGGCGGTGCGGCGCCTGATCGAGGCCGGCGTCGAGCTTCACGTCCTGCGCGACCTGACGCGCGGAGGCCTGACGGCGGGGCTGAACGAAATCGCCGAGACCGCCGGACTGCGCCTGGAGGTGGACGAGTCGGCGATCCCGGTCCGCGACGAGGTCCGCGGCGCATGCGAGCTGCTTGGCCTGGATCCGAATTACGCGGCGAATGAAGGGCGCTTCATCGCGTGCGTGCCCGAGGCCCAGGCCGAGCGCGCGCTGGAGGCGCTGCGCGCCGAACCCGTTTCGGCCGGCGCGCTCCGCATCGGCCGCGTCGCCGGAACCGGGCGCGGGCGGGTCGACCTGCTCACCCGCCTGGGGGCGCGCCGCGTGCTCGATCTCCCGAACGGCGAGCAACTCCCGCGCATCTGCTAGATCCATTGAACCCTTGAGGCTTGCGAGCGGGCGCCATTCAGCTCCTGCCCCCATCCGTGCTCCGCGGCCGCCGCGATTACTTCGGCCAATTCCAGCTAGGAATCCAGCATCAATTCGGCGATCAAGACGCCGTCCTGCCCCGAGGGCGAGAGGCTGAAGCCCAGGGCCGCGCATACGCTTTGCATGTTTTTGTTCTCGGCCAGGATGCCGGCGGCGAGGCGTTCGATCTTCTCGTCGCGGGCCACGCGAACCAGGCGGCGGAGCAGTTCGGTGCCCAGGCCCCGGCCCTGAAAGCGATCGGCGATGAGCAGCGCGAAGCTGGCTTCGGCCGCGCCGTGGCGCTTGCTGAGCCGGCCGATGGCGACGAGCGCCGGCTTCCCGTCCTCCGCGCGGTGCTCGACGACGAGCGGGATCTCGCGGTCGTAGTCGACGAAGCAGAGGCGCGCAAGGCGCTCGTGGGCGATGCGCTCGCCCAGGCCCAGCTTGTTGGCGTAGCGGAGGAAGACGCTGCGGTCGGAGAGGGTCGCATGAAAGGCGGCCAGCGCCGGTTCGTCTTCGGGGCGGATGGGCCGGAAGGCGACGCGGGTCCCGTCGGGCATGGTCCAGTCTTCGACGTAGCGGCTCGGGTAGGCGCGCACGGCGGGGCGCGGCAGTTCGGCGTCGGGCACGGAGGCCGGATGAAGGACCACGCGCGCGTCGAGGGCCAGCAAGCGCTCGCCAGAAGCGAGCAGCGGGTTGATGTCGAGTTCCTGGATGCGCGGCTGCTCGACGACAAGCCGCCCAAAGCGGACGAGGAGGTTCTCGAGCGCGGCGAGGTCAACCGGCTTGCGGCCGCGCACGCCCTTGAGGGCCGTGAGAATCTTCGTCTGCTCCATCAGCCGGCGCGCGAGGGTCGCGTTGAAGGGCGGCAGCCCGAGCGCGCGGTCCTTGAAGACCTCGACGAGTTGCCCGCCCGTGCCGAAGAGGACGACGGGGCCGAAGATCGGGTCGGGGCTGCAGCCGACGATCAACTCGTAGCCGTCGAGCGGGACCATCGGCTGCACGGTCACGCCCAGGAAGTCCCCCGCGCCGACGCCTCCGCGGATCGCATCGAAGGCCGCGCGAACCTCGTCCGCGCCGCGCAGGTTCAACTTCACGCCGCCGACGTCGGTCTTGTGGGTGATCGTATGGGAGTGGAGCTTGAGCACGACGGGGAAGCCGAAACCTTCGGCGAGACGGACGGCCGCGACGGCGTCCTTGGCGAAGCGCGTGGGCACGGTGGGCAAGCCGTAGGCCTCGAGGAGCGCCTTCGATTCGAGTTCGGTGAGCAGCGTGCGGCCTTCTTTGAGGACGGATGCGACGAGTTCGGCTCCGCGGGCGCGCTGGGCTTCGGCCTCGCGTTCGTCGAGCCCCGCCGCGAGGGCCGGGGTCTCGTAGAGCCCGCGCAGGTTGTAAGCGCCGCGCCACATGAGGGTGAAGACGCGCGCGGCGGTGTCGGGGTAGTCGAAGGTGGGGATCTTCGCGCGGTTTAGAATCTCGGCGCCGGCAGCGACCTCGACGCCGCCCATCCAGCTCGCGAGGACGGGCTTGTCGATGGTGGGCGCGACGGCGGCGACGCCTTCGGCGATGCGGCTGGGATGCGTCATGCCCTGCGGCGTGAGGATCAGGAGCAGGCCGTCGGCATGGGGATCGCGCGCGGCGACCTCCAGCGCCTTGCGGTAACGCTCGGGATCGGCGTCGCCCAGGATGTCGATGGGGTTGTTATGGCTCCAGTGCGCGGGAAGGAAGGCGTCGAGTTCGCGCTTCGTCGCATCGGCCAGCGGGGCGAGTTCGCCGCCCATGCCGATCAGCGCGTCGGTGGCGAGGACGCCCGGGCCTCCGGCGTTGGTGAGGATGGTCAGACGCGGGCCTTTGGGACGCGGCTGCTTGCCGAGGACCTCGGCGAGATCGAAGAGGTCCTCGATGCGTCCGACGGAGGTGACGCCGCAGCGGCGGAAGGCGGCCTCCAGGACGGCGCTGCTGGCGGTGAGGGCGCCGGTGTGGCTGGCGGCGGCTTTGGCGGCCTGCTCGGACTTGCCGACGTGAATCACGACGATGGGCTTGCGCAGCGCGACCTCGCGGGCGGCGGAGAGGAAACCGCGCGCATCGCCGATGGACTCCATGTAGATCAATATGCTTTGCGTATTCGGGTCGTCGCCCAAGTACCAGATCAGGTCGCTCCAGCCGACGTCGAGCATCGAGCCGGTGGAGACGAAGGCGCTGAAGCCGACGTGCTCGCGGTGGCTCCAGTCCAGGATCGCGGTGCAGAGCGCGCCGCTCTGGCTGAGGAAGCCCACGTTGCCGGGGCGGGCCATGCCCTGCGCGAAGGTGGCGTTGAGGCCGTGAACGGGGCTCATCACACCCAGGCAGTTGGGCCCGACGATGCGCATGCCGCCGCGGCGGGCCTCGGCGAGGACTTGGCGCTCCAATTCGCGGCCGGCGGGCCCGGCCTCCTTGAAGCCGGCCGAGATGATCACGGCGGCCTTGACCCCCGCGTCGACGCACTCCTTGATCAGGCCCGGGACGGAAGCGGCGGGCGTGACGAGGACGGCGAGTTCCACGGGGTCGGGGATCGCGGCGACGCTGGGATAGGCGCGGACCCCCAGCACCGCAGGGCGCTTGGGGTTAACCGGGAAGACCGTGCCGCCGAATGAGGTCGCGATCAGGTTCTGCATGATGGTGCGCCCGACGCTGCCCTCCTTTTCGGTGGCGCCGATGAGCGCGACGCTGGCGGGCTTGAAGAACGGGTCCAGGGGCTGGCGCCGGGGCCGGATCACGTCATGCACCAAGTCGGGCAGGCGGGTTGAGTCGTTCATGGCTTCGAGATCTCCGGTCGGATTCCAGGCCAGCGATGTAATCCACGAGTCATGAAAAAGATGCACAGATGTGCATGAGTGCGCCTCAAGCGCCGTCATGGAAGGCACAAAGCCTTGCCTTTCGATCGGGATACCTCCATGGATGCCTGTCTACGAGAGCTTAAAAATGATGCACATGCGTGCACAAGAAAGCTCTCGATCAGGCCTTATGTCTCTATTCTCTCTATGACCTCGACCAGAGCGCACGCGAGGCCCGATCCACGATAGCGCAAAAAAAGTTGCACCTAGGTGCAGCGTCCGCAGCCAATGGAACCTCGGCCGGCCCGGCCTGGCATGGCCGAAGGTTCACGGCTTCCGGCAAGCGATGTCTACGAGTGCTTAAAAATGATGCACTCGTGCATCGCGCGGCGAGCCGGCCTTCCACCTGCCCCTGCGCCTTCAGTATGCAAGGGGCCGCCCACTCCGTCAATGTCGGCGCTTGTCCATGAAGGACGCATGATGCCTTCGGGAAGCGCTCCGGTTCCGCGCGGCAGACCGATCTTGAGGGTGACCTCCGGCGCGCGGTCCTCTAAGGTAGGGGCATGCGCCGCCGCACCCCCACCGGCCCGCCGCTGCACGGGCTCCTGGTCGTCGACAAGCCGCTCGGCAAGACGAGCATGGACGTGGTCCGGATCGTGCGGCGCGCGGCGGGCGGGCACAAGACGGGGCACGCGGGGACACTGGACCCGCTGGCGACGGGCGTGCTGGTCGTCTGCCTGGGGCAGGCGACGAAGGCCGTCGAAGGGCTGATGGGGTTGACCAAGATCTACGAGACGGTCGTCGACCTGAGCGCCTTCACGGCGACGGACGACGCCGAAGGCCCGCGCGAAGAGGTCGCCGTCGCGCGCCCGCCGGCGCGGGCGGAACTGGACGCGGTGCTGCCGGAGTTCATCGGGACGATCGAGCAGCGCCCGCCGCAGTACAGCGCGCTGAAGGTCGACGGGCGGCCGGCGTACCGCTACGCGCGGAAGGGCGAGGCGGTCGAACTGGCCGCGCGGCCGGTGCGGATCGATTCGCTGGAGGTGCTGGAGTTCGCGTGGCCGAGGCTGGCGCTGCGGGTGACGTGCGGGCGCGGGACGTACATCCGCAGCCTGGCGCGGCAGCTCGGCGAACGGCTCGGGACGGGCGGGCATCTGGCGTCGCTGCGAAGGACGGCGATCGGGCCGTACACGCTGGAGCGCGCGGTGACGCTCGACGCGTTGCCTATGCCGCTCCTTCAGGAGCAACTGCTCGACGTGCCGGAGGCGGGCGCGTCGTGACGATTGCCCATACCGGCCGCCTTACTTGTCCACGTCCTTGAGCGGCTCGCCGTTGCCGCGGTAGCAGTCCCGCACGCGGAACGACCAGTGGCCTTCGTCGGCTTCAAACCAATCCTTGGGCTCGGCGCCGAAATCGACGTGGCAGCGCTCGAGGAGCACGTTGGGCTTCTGTTCGCGCGTGCTGACGCGGACCCCTTCGCCCTCGGGATTCCCTTCGTAGACCTCGACTTTATCCTTTACGGCCGGCTGAAGGGTAAAGGATTTAAGCCCGAAGAGGTTGCTGCAATCGCGGAGAGTCAACGTCGCGGGGCCCCAGAGTTGCCACTTGCGGGCGTAGACCGAACCGTCCTGGGTCCAGGACTGCTGGCAGTTGTTGAAGGTGAGGTAGACCTGGCGCGGGGCGAGCATTTCGACCCAGCGCATCTCCTTGTTCTGCGCGTCGGTCTTGATTCCTTCGATGAGCACGAGGCCGTTGTTGCGCCCAGGCCCGACATCGGGGTCTTTGTCGCCGATGCGGAGGAAGGTGCCGGTGGAGGTGTTGAGTCCGCCGCGGACGACGAGCGCCCCGCCGCGGCGCAGCCAGATGGCGACGCCGCAACTGCGCGGATGGAAGTAGGCGAAGTAGTGGCCCATGGCCATGTCGGCGTCGATGAGCAGTCCGACCTCGCAGCTCTCCGTGTAGATGTACTCGTATACGGTCGAATCGACGTTGCTCCCGCCGTCGCTGAGGCGGATGCCGTACTTGCAGCCGCTGACGGAGAGGCCGCGGATGGCGTGCTTGCCGGTACCGAGACCTTTGCGGTCGGCGGGCTTCTTCATGTAGAAGCCGACCTCGGCCTTCTTGCGGCCGTGCAGCGAGACGGCGTCCCAGATCAGGTTGGAGCCGGAGAGTTCGACCATGGTGCCGCCATCCTCGCCGATCCAGCAGAGTTCCGCCCCGGCGCCGCGCAGGCCGTGCTCGAGCTTGATCTCGTGATGGCTGAGCCCGCCCAGTCCGGTGATGCGCCCGCCCTGGACGTAGGGGAGCTTCCAGGTGCGGGAGATGAGGTAGCGGCGCGCGGGGATCACGATGGCCTGGTCCTGCTTAAGCACCTCGGCGAGCTTCTCGAAGGCGTCGGTGTCGTCGCCTTCGTCGTCGCCGACCGCGCCGAAATCCTCGGGGGTGGCGTAGAGGCGCGCGCCTTCGGGCGGGGGCGCCTGCGCGGGTTCCCCCGGCGTCGAGGGCGAAGCAGGCGCAGGCGAAGAGGAACGAAAGCAGACAGCGGTTCGGCATGGGGATCCTTTCGATTCGACCGTGCGCGGCCAAGGCAAGGCCGCATTCCAACGCATCAGGCCCGGCAATGCAACCGCACTTCAGGCGCCGCTTCCGGTATCGGGATCGAGCCTCCGCGCATCCGGCTACGGCTTCGCGGCTTCGAATTCGACGCTCAAGAACGAGAGGAATTCGAACTCGGGGGCTTCGACCTTCCAGGCTCCGCCCGCCGCGGATTGTATTTCCAGCTCGTTTCCACTCAGAATTTCGGTGACCTTGAGGGGACGCCGGCCCGCAAGCGTCACGATCACGCCTTTGCCGGGAGCCGGCGCCTGGTCGAGGCGGGCCTTCGTCTCTTCTTCGCCTTTCTCGGCCGCGCCGGTGAAGATCCAGGTGAAGGGGTTGGCGAGAAGGACCGACATGCGCGTGCGTTCGGGGTTCTCGAAGGCGCCAAGATGGAGCCGGGGATGGCCGCCGGTCGCGTGGACCGGGCAGGGCGGCGCGGCGTCGAGGAACTTGAGGAAGGCCTCCCGGGCGGGCGCGGCGCCCTGGGGCTCGGCCCAGCGCCACTCGGGGCGGTTCTCGACGACGAGGCCGCCGCGGGCGCGGAAGGCGTCGGCCTGTTTGCGCATCGGCTCGGTCAGGTGCTCCGGCGCGGGGAGGAAGAGAACCTTCGCGCCGCCGAAGCGGCCTTCTTCGAACTGGCTGTCGGTGAGCACGCCGGCGGGGCGCCGCGCGTGGAGCAGCGCCTCGTAGGCGCCGAGGACGGGAAGCATTTCGCGGGCCCACCACGCGGCCTCGTCGGTGGCGTAGACATCTCGCGCGAGTTCGGAGTAGTGGATGAGCGCCCAGGAGGCCGGGCGCGTGCCGGCCAGGAACGGAGAGACTTTCCTGCCGAGGTCGAAGGAGGACTTGAAGCTCGGATTGGGGATCGTCTTCTCGTTCATGTCGAGGTTGGCGATGGCGCCGTGGGTAAGCAGCCCGCCGGTGGCGAAAAGGAGGCTCTTCTCGTCGGGGACGCCATGGGTCCAGATGTGCGGAGGGCGCCCGTCGGCGGCGTCTCGCGAGAGGTCGAAGGCGAAGCCGATGCGCACGTCGGGTTCGGGCCGGAAGAGCTGCGGGTTTCGGTCGAGGAACTGGTACTTGCCCTTCCGCGCCGCGACGTGGAACTCGGTTTTCACCGAGTCTGTGGCGCGCCAGAGCCGCTGGGTGAGGTGGCGTTCGATCATGGCCGGGTAGGAGTTGCTGCTGATGAGCATGACGACGTCGGGGCGTTTCGCGTGTAGGCCCGCGCGCCACTTGAGGAAGGCCTGTTCGACGACGCGGTTGTTGTAATCGACGAACTTGTGCCAGAGCGGGCTGGTGTGGTCCTCGTTCGGGGGCGGCTCGAGCCCGGTGAGCTTCGCGAAGCCGTCCTTGCAGGCCGGGCACCAGCAGCCGGCGGGCGGCATGTGCTCCTCGTCGAAGTAGAATCCGTCGGCACCGAAGTCGACCAGTTCGAGCATGCGTTTGAGGAAGTAATCGGCGTAAGGCGTATTGAGGCACATGTGGATGCCGCGCCCGGCATCGACCTGCTCGCCCTTGGAGGTGAGGCAGGCCCATTCGGGGTGCGCGTTCAGCATGGCCTCGTCTTCCATGTGCCGGTGATAGACGAGGACGCGCTGGCCCAGGGCGTGGGCGGAGTCGAGGATCTCCTTGGCGAGGTTGCGTTCGCGGGCCTCGGGAACGACGTCGCCCAGTTCGGTGGGCCACCATGCGCCTTCCTTGCCGCTCTTGATATGCCGCGTGAAGACTTCGACGCCGAGTTCCTTGAAGAATTTCGCGGCGTCTAGAAAAAATCTCCGGATTCGGGCGGCGGAACCAGGTCAGGCCTAGGCGGGTGTGGAGCTGCACGCGCGCGCCTTCGAACCATGCGGGAAGGCGATAGTCCCCCGCTCCGTCGAGCCACCGCGGGCGGACGGGTTCGAGGGGGCGGCGGAGTTTTTCCCAGGTCGCGGCGTCCACCTTTCCGCGCCAGAGCCGCAGCCAGAAGTCCCAGCCGGGCTCGGCCTCCTCGGGCGTGAGGTAGAAGGCGTCGAGGCGGCCGGGGACGCCGGCGATTTCAAACTTCGTTTCGCCCGCGGGGAGATCGAGACGCGCCAGCTTCGCCCAACGGTAGCAGGAGGTGAGGTTCAGCGCGGGCGTGGCCGGAAGCTCGGCGCGATGCGTGGACTTTTTCCCGCCCGTTTCGAGGACGAAATCCATCGCCGCGGCGGCGGGGTTGGCGTAGCGCATCCAGAGCGTGCGCGGACCGGCGGCCGCCAGTTCGAAGCGGTAGTGCATGCGCCCTTCGCGCAGGTCGCGGATGACCGTCCCGCCGCTGGCGTAACGTTCGAAGGCGGGGATGCCGTAGGAACCTTCGGCCGGTTCGCGCGCGGCGGGGGCCTCGGCTTCGACGAAGAGCCCCGGCAGGGGCTCCTGTGCGGCGAGGGCCGGGGCCAGGAACCATAAAAGGAAGGAAACGCGGCGTACGAGTGGGGTCATCAGAGCCTCCTTGAGAAGGACGATACGCGGGGCGTTTGTTTTGCTGCCTTGCGACATTCATTCTTATTCGAAGTTCACCGCCGAGGCGCGGAGAGAAGGCAAAGCCAGGGGCTACCTACGGATTGTGGGCGGCCAAGAGCCCGCGGCTTACAGATGGCGCGGCGCGGGACGCCCGCGGTACGAAGAACTGGCGAGTGGCCGGCGCTACGATTGGGCCACGCGCGGGGCGCCGGGAATCAAGAGGCACGGAGCGGCTGCGCCGACCCGTGGCACGCGGTGACGGGGAGGAGGCCGGCGCTACGATTGGCAACGGCGGTTCCCCGCCCCTATTTCTTCTTGCCCTTCTTCTTCGCGGGCTTGCGTCTGGCGGCGGGCTTTTTGCGGGTCGGCGCCTGCTTACGCGCGGGCTTGGCTTTGCGCGCCGAACCTTTGCGAGCGGGGCCGGCCTTCTTGGCCTTCGCCTTGCCGGTGCGCGGGGGAGCGGTCTTCTTCTTGGCCTGCTCCTCGATGACGGCCTGGGCGGCGGCGAGTCGCGCGATGGGAACGCGATAGGGGCTGCAGCTCACGTAGTCCATGCCCACGGCGTGGCAGAACTTGACGCTGGCGGCTTCGCCGCCGTGTTCGCCGCAGATGCCGACCTTGAGCTTGGGCCGCGCGGCGCGCCCGCGTTCGATGCCGAGTTCGACGAGCTGCCCGACGCCGGCGGTATCGAGGGACTGGAAGGGGTCGGCTTTGAAGATGCCGGCCTTCTTCTCGTCGACGTACTCGGAGAGGAAGCGCCCGGCGTCGTCGCGGGAGAGGCCCATGGTCATCTGGGTCAGGTCGTTGGTGCCGAAGCTGAAGAATTCGGCGACCTCGGCGATTTCGCGGGCCATCAGCGCGGCGCGGGGGATCTCGATCATCGTCCCGACCAGGTAGGCGAGCTTGACGCCGGCCTGGGCGACGATCGCGTCGGCGACCTTGCGGGTGCGCTCTTCGAGGAGCTGGAGTTCCTTCCGGTCGAGGACGAGGGGGACCATGATCTCGGGAAGCGCCTTGACGCCCTGCTTCTGGCAGGCGACGGCGGCCTCGACGATGGCGCGGACCTGCATCTCGAGGATTTCGGGATAGGTGATGCAGAGCCGGCAGCCGCGGTGGCCGAGCATGGGGTTGGATTCGTGGAGCTGCTCGCAGCGGTGCCGGATCAGGTCGGGAGGCAGGCCGGTGGCCCTGCTGAGCTTCTCGACGCCGGCGTCGTCCTTGGGCGTGAATTCATGCAGCGGCGGGTCGATGAGGCGGATGGTGACGGGCTTGCCGTCCATGGCCTTGAAGATGCCGATGAAGTCCTCGCGCTGGAAGGGGAGCAGCTTCTCGAGGGCGCGGCGGCGCGCCTCCTCGGAGCTGGCGACGATCATCTCCTGGATCGCGAGGCGGCGCTCTTCGGTGTCGAAGAACATGTGTTCGGTGCGGCAGAGGCCGATGCCTTCAGCGCCCATCTCGACGGCCTTCTGGCTGTCGTAAGGGGTGTCGGCGTTGGTGCGGACCTTGAGGCGGCGGATCTCGTCGGCCCAGCTCATCAAGGTGTAGTAGCTCTCGGGGGGCTCGGGCTTGACCAGCGCCAGCTCGCCGAGGAAGACCTCGCCGGTGGAGCCGTTGAGGGTAAGGAAGTCGCCCTGGCGGACGGTGTGCCCGCCGACCTGGAGCGTGCCGGCCTTGTAGTCGATCTCGAGCGCCTCGCAGCCGACGACGCAGCACTTGCCCCAGCCGCGCGCGACGACGGCGGCGTGGCTGGTCTTGCCGCCGGTGGCGGTGAGGATGCCCTGCGCGGCGTGCATGCCGCCGACGTCCTCGGGGCTGGTCTCCTTGCGGACGAGGATCACGCGGGTGCCCTTGGCGGCGAGCTCCTCGGCCTTCGCGGCGCTGAAGACGACGCTGCCGGAGGCCGCGCCGGGGACCGCGTCGATGCCGGTGGCGATGTGCTTGGACTTCAGCACGTCCTTGCCGGTCTTGGGATCGATGACCGGATAGAAGAGGCCTTCGATTTCCGCGGTCGAGATGCGCGAGATCGCGCCGGCCTTGGAGATGAGCTTCTCCTTGACCATCTCCACGGCGATGCGGAAGGCGGCCTGCGGCGAGCGCTTGCCGGTGCGGCATTGGAGCATGTAGAGCTTCTCGTCCTCGATGGTGAATTCGAGGTCCTGCATGTCCTTGTAATGCTGCTCGAGGGTCTGGCGCACGCCGCAGAGCTGCGCGTAGGCTTTGGGCAGGAGGGTCTTGAGTTCGATCAGCTTCATCGGGGTGCGGATGCCTGCGACGACGTCCTCGCCTTGCGCATTGATCAGGCAGTCGCCGTAGAACTTGTTCTTGCCGCTGTTGGGATCGCGGGTGAAGCAGACGCCGGTGCCCGAGTTGTCGCCCTTGTTGCCGAAGACCATGGTGCAGATGTTGACCGCGGTGCCCTTGAGGTCGACGATCTTCTCGACGCGCCGGTAAGTGACGGCTTTCTCGGCCTCCCAGCAGTCGAAGACCGCCGAGATCGCGCCCCAAAGCTGCTGGATGGGATCCTGCGGGAAGGCGTCGCCCTTCTTTTCCTGGTAGAACGCCTTGAACTCCGCGCAGAGGTCCTTGAGGTCGTGCGCGCCGAGGTCGGTGTCGTTCTTGACGCCCTTCGACTTCTTCATGCGATGCAGCATCTCCTCCATGGGTTCCTTGCTGAGGCCCATGGCGGTGGTGGCGTACATCTGAATGAAGCGGCGGTAGCTGTCGTAGGCGAAGCGCGGGTTGTTGGTCTTGGCGGCGAGGCCCTCGACGGACTTGTCGTTGAGGCCCAGGTTGAGGATCGTCTCCATCATGCCGGGCATGGAACGCGCGGCGCCGGAGCGGACCGAGACCAGCAGCGGATCGACCGAGTCGCCGAGTTTCTTGCCGGTGACGGCTTCGAGCTTCTTGAGGTGCTGGAGGACTTCCTTTTCGAGGCCCGCGGGATAGCGCTTGCCGAGCTTCCAGTATTCGGCGCAGGCGTCGATGGTAAGGGTGAAGCCGGGCGGGACGGGCAGGCCGATGTTGGTCATCTCGGCCAGACCCGCGCCCTTGCCGCCGAGGAGGAGTTTCTGGTCGCCGCGGCCTTCCGCCTTGCCGCCGCCGAAGAAGTAGACACGCTTGGGCATGGGTGAATCTCCGCGTTGTGGACGCCGTGCGTACCGTCCGCTGTTCGTGAACCCCCGGGCCGTGAGGCCCAGCCGACCCAGTCTTGAGATGGCAGTCAAAAGGGGGTCGTGGCTTATAACGCTCTTGTGCAGGCGATTCAAGCGCAGCATGGCGGGGGCGTGGGTTCTGGGTTCTGGGTTCTGGGTTCTGGGTTCTGGGTTCTGGGAGACTGGACTACAATGGCTTGAGTTACGTAAGATAAAGATGAGGGGATGTTGCGCATATGGGTATCTTCGATTTCCTCTTTAAGAAGAAGCCGGTCATTAGGCTCGAAGATCCTGTATTTGGGGCCTTGGAATATGACTCTTATATATGGTGCACCGTCATCAAGCCGGACAACGAAAAGTATGAACCCTTCGTAACTATTGATGCAGGTGAAGAAGGCCCTTCGGACCGCCAACGCCAGCTTTACATGGAGATTCAGGAGCGGCTGCCAGAATACCTGGAACGAGGGCGAGCCCATACGAAGGCGCACGCCTACATGCCCGTCGAAGCTTCAGAGTTGAACGTCTACTCCTTTGCCATTGGGGATTCGGAAGAGACGGCGCGCCAAGAGTTCGTCCTGGAACTCACGGACGAGGATGCAGCCTTTATCCACCGCGTGACGTTCCGAGGGACCGAACCCGTTGACTACGGATGTGACGATTGAGTATGCGCGAACCGACACCACCCCTATCGCCAACGTGCTGGCGGGCCTGTTCATCCTCGGCTTCGCATGGCAGGGGTCCGAGGCGTTCCTGCACGGGCTCGACTGGCGCAAGCAACGGCGCGACGTGGAACCCGTCAATCCGCAATCGGAATTCTTGGATTCGCCCTAGCCAACCGCCATTCAGATGATATCATTACGATATCAAAGGACGGAGGACGGATGCCATGTCCGACATGCTGATCCGCGGGCTCGATGCGCAGACCGTCAAGCGGCTTAAGTCGCGCGCCAAGCGCCACGGCCGGTCGCTACAAGGCGAGGTCAAACTCGTGCTGGAGAACGCCGCAGGACGCACGATGGCCGAGGCGCTGAAAGATGCGCGCGCCTTGCGCCGCAAACTGGGCAAGCGCTTTGACGACAGCGCCGTCTTGATCCGCGAGGATCGCGACCGATGAAGCGGGCGGTCCTGGATGCGAGCGTCGCGATCAAACTCTATTTTCAGGAAGAGCATTCCGAGGCGGCCGAACGCTGCGTGCGCCTCATCCCGGAGGTCCTCGCGCCGGATTTGATCTGGGCCGAGATGGGCAACGTGGTCTGGAAGCGGCAGCGGCGCGGTGATCTGAGCGGCGCCGACGCTGCGAGCGTGGTCCGATCGTTTCTCACGCTGCCTTTGCAGATTCACCCGGCGTCCGGGCTGCTCGCGGATGCCTTGGAATTGGCGGTGAAATTCGACCGCTCAGTTTACGACGGACTTTATCTTGCTTTGGCCTTGAAGACCCGCTCAATCCTCATCAGCGCCGACAAGCGGTTCGTGAACGCGCTCAAGGATACTCCTGCCGGGAAGCACCTCGAATGGCTGGGCGATTCAAGCGCCACCTGAATCCGCCATAGTCCTCACACCCACAGCGCATACACCCGCGTCCGGTCCGGCGGGGTGCACCCCTCCCCTTTCACGCCGGCCGTATAGACCAGCAGCGGGCGTTCCACGGGATGATGCAGGCCGGGCTGGGAGAGGCTTGGGAGCCAGTGCGGGGTCGCGGGGTCGGCAGGGCTGACCTGCCGCGCGGCAACCTCCTTCAGGTTCGGCGCGACGCGCAGGTGGAAGACTTCCAGCGACGGATGCCCCCAGGTCGCGGGATCCGGGTCGCGCGCGTAGGCGTTCTCGTCGAAAGCCATCAACGCCACATGCAGTGCCCCGCGCGTGTCGATCGTCAACGAGCCGCCGGTGGGGTTGCGCTCGGCCGGAAGAAACTGCGCGAGGTCCAGGCTCTTCCAGGCCGCGCCATCCCAATGGATCAGCAGGGCCGTGCGGTCCTCCGCGTTGGCGCAGGTGCTGAGCATCCACGGCAGCCCGCGGGCGTCGAGGACAAGGCCTTCGACGCGGCGGTCGGCGCCGTACGGCGGCACGGCGTAGCGCTCGTGATAGAGCGCCGGCGTGGCGACGGGCTCGCCGCGCAGGTCGGTCCAGGTCTCGCCCCCGTCGGCGGACCTGAGCAGGGCATGCCCGTGGGATTGCGCGAAGCTCTTCCGATGCGGACCTTTCTGCGGCAGACCGTTGTTGTAGAAGTGCGCGGCGAAATAGAGCGTCCCGTCCGGCGCGGCGGCCAGGTGGGCGCCGTAATGCGTGTACTGCGGCACGATCTCCTGGCGGAAGATGGGCTTCGCAGGGGTCCAGCCGCCCAGCGCGCGCTGCTTCTGGAACATCGCGGCGAGCGGGTAGTCGCCGCCGCGGTAGGCGATCGCGTCGCGCCCTTCGGGGAGATGAACCAGGCACGCGTAAGTCGCGCCGTAGCCGAAGTCCGTTTCCTTCTCCCAGGCGTCGATGCGATTGGGATGCGTCGAGCGCCGCCACTTGAAGCGCCCCTCGTTCCAGCCGCGCACGTGCGGCCCGTAGGCGAGGCGCAGATGCCCCTCGGCGTCGGCGGTCAGCGCGGGATTGGTGTGGTTGTCGCAGCCTTCAAAGAGGTCGAACGTCTCGCTCCAGTGCCCGGTCCCATGATCGAAAGTCCGCCCGCGGACCTTGGCGATTGCGTCGAGCCAGACGACGTGCGTCTGCTCGCCGATCCGGACGCTCTTGTTGCCGAAGCAGTACGCCGTCGCGCGGGTGGAACCGGCGTCGGAGAGCAGGAAAGGCGTCGTGGGCAGGTCGGCAGTGGGCATGGGGTACTCCCAGTAATCTGTGATCTGTAATCTGTGACCCTAGACCTTTGACCTTTGACCTGAGACCTGAGATGTGTGATGTGATACAGACCTTCGGTGCTCGATTATGTTTGGGGAACTTTGTTCTCCCTCAAACCACCTGGTCCGGCGCGCGCCCGCCGCGCCCGGCAAGCTCCCCGAAGGCCTGCTCGGCGGCGCTCTTCAGGAACTTCCCGTCGTTGTGGTAAGGGATGAAGCGCGCGCCGCGCTCGAGCCAGTAGCGCGCATGCCGCATGGAGGAGAAGTGGCTGCCGCCGGCCAGGCCGTGCCGGTTGGCGGCGTCCACGATCTTCTGCAGCGCGGCGAGGTACTCGGGATGCTCGTACTCGTCGGGGATGCCCAGGGAGATGCTCAGGTCGTTGGGGCCGGCGAAGACCGCGTTGACGCCGGGGATCGCACAGAGCGCGTCGAGGTTCTCCAGGGCGCGGACCGATTCGATCATCAGGCAGACGGCGACATTGGCGTTGCGCTTGTCGAGGTAGGCCTTGGACTTCGCGCTGGGCCAGACGTCCTCGGTGAGCGCGCGCTCGAGGGAGGCGCCCTTGAGCGGGCGGCGGTTGGCGGCGGCGACGAGGCGGCGGGTCTTCTCGACGTCCTCCACGTACGGGATCACGACGCCGTCGGGGAAGGCGTCGCAGGCCTTGGAGATCTCGTCGGTCGAGTGCCCGGTGACCCGGACGAGGCACGCGACGCCGCTGCCCTTCAGGGCCAGGCTCAGGGGGAGGAAGTCCGAGAGGCCGTAGGCGTTGTGCTCGGTGTTGAGGACCACGAAGTCCAGCGCGTCGAGCGGGAGCAGTTCGGCGAGCCTGGGCTGGGTGACGTAGTGGATGAAGGTGCCGAAGACCGGCTTGCCCGACTTGATCTTTTCCTTCAATGCGCTGCCGCTCATGCCATTCCTCCTGAAGAATCATGCAACGGATGGCTCCCGACTCAGGCATTGCGCGCCCCGGCGGGTCCGATCAGACCGCCAGGCGCGCGACGTAGATCGCGCAGCGCTGCGGCGCATCGCCGCCGCGGTAGCTGCCGTTGTCGTAGCCGTGACCGGAGTAGTAGCTCAGCAGGGCATTGTGCGGCGCGCCGGCGCCTGGGGGCAAATGCGCGAGGGCCGCGTAAGACGTGTCGTTGCCGCTCTCGAGCGTATGGCTCGGCGCCAGGACGCCGGTTTCCGGGTCGAGGAGGTGCATGCGAGTGACGTAGCGCTTGGCGTCGTCCTCGCGCTGCACGCGCCCCACGGCGAGCAGTTGCCCGCCGGGCAGACGCTCGAGGAGCGGGCCCTTGAACCAGCGGTCGCAAGGCGTCTTGGACCATTCGGTGTACGGCGCGCGCGCGCGGGCCAGGATCGGAATCCCTTCAGCTTTCTCGCGCCGCACCAGCGCCAGCAGGGCGCCGTCGGGGAGGAAGCAGAGGTCCGTCTCGTTGGGGAAGCCGGCGTCCTCGATGGTGGAGACCGCTTCCCAGGCCAGTCCGTCGACGGTGCGGATGAGCCTGACGCGGCCGGCGTCCCGCGCCACCTCGCGTTCGTAGCTTGCCGCGTACCAGGCGTTTTCCGAGGGATGCTTACGCGGGCGCCAGACCGTCTGGTCTTCGAGGAGCGGGACTTCGCGGTGCAGTTCCCAAGCGAGCCCATCGTCGCTGCGGGCCAGGATCGTGACGCGCTTGCCCTTCGCCGAATCGGTGGGCGGGTTCTTCCAGCACGGAATGGTGAGATGGAGCCGGTCGTCGACGACGTAGAAGTGGGGATCGCGGACGTCGAGGCCGCGGGCGGCGATCCGCGCCATGAGCTGGAAGCTGTGCCCGTGGTCGGCCGAGGCCAGCACCACGATCTGGCTGGAGGGGTGGATGCCGTGGTTGAGCGCTTCGCGGAACGCAAGCCAGACGCGGCCGCGCCAGTACGTCAGGTCGGTGAAAGCGCAGTGGCAGCCCGGGTCGTAGACCTTGTTCAAGCCGGCGAGCTGGACGAAGGAAGCGGATTCGGCGTTCATGGCGATCTCCGAGTTCGGGTTTTCGCGCGGCGCTACATGGCGACGGCCGTGAGTTCCTCGGCGGCGCGCAGGGCGCGCGTGAGCGCGGCGTCGAGGCGGTCGACGGTTTCGGGCGCCGGAATCGAGCCGGGCGCGGGCGAGACGCAGGCCTTCCAGCCCATGCGCCGGGCGACGGCGGCCTTGAGCGCGCGGGCGCGCCCGCAGGCGTGAAAGTCCTCGACGAAGGTGTTGAGGATCCCCTGGGCGCGGCGGGCCGTGGGGAGGTCGCCGTCGCGGACGGCCTTGAAGATGCGCAGGGCCAGGGGGCCGAGGACGTTGTAGGTCGAGCCGATGGCGCCGGTGGCTCCGACGGCGACGCCGTGCATCAGCATGGGGTCGTGGCCGTGGAAGAGCGCGGCCTCGGGATGCTTCGTGGCGAGGCGCTCGAACTTGTACATGTCCGTGCAGGTGAACTTCATCCCGCGGACGTTGGGAAGCTCGAGCCAGCGCGAGAGCTGCTCGCGCGAGAGGTCCAGGCCGGTCACGACGGGGATGTTGTAGACGAAGGCCGGGAGCGGCGTGGCGGCGGCGAGATCGCGGTAGTAGACGGTGAGGTCGTCGAAGCCGTAACGCCCGCCGTGCGGAGGCAGCGCGGCCAGCGCGTGGCATCCGGCATCCGCGGCGGCGCGGGCCATGGCGACGGCGCGCTTGAGGTGCACGCCGCCGACGTGGGCGATGATCTTCTTCCCGTCGCCGCGCTCGCGCGCAGCCCGCGCGGCGAGGCGGAAGGCCTCGACGCGGACGGCGTCGTCCAGGCCGTACTCTTCACCGGTGCCGCCGGTGACGTAAAGTCCCGCCTGGCCTTCGTCGAGGAGCTTGTGCGCGAAGGCCGCGAAGGCGCCCTCGTCGAGCTGCTCGTCGGGCGTCAGGGGCGTGAGGATCGGCGCCAGGATGCCTTCCCACTCCAGCTTCGAGAACTTCGCGGGCATGCGTCGGTCTCCTTAATGGTTCCGGGGCGGCACGTTTCCGGCGCCGCCGCTACGGAAGCTCCACGTTATGGGCCTTCAGGATCGGCCTGAGGTGCTTGTCCATCAGGGCCTTGGTCTTCGCGCCGTCGCGCGCCTCGATGGCCGCGCAGAGGGCGCGGTGCTCGCGCAGGGTGCGGTCGAAGGTCTTACGCGTGGGCATGGGCAGCCGCGTCTGGACCTCCGAGCGGATCTGGAAGTAGCCGTCGATGACCTCGGCGAAACCGCTGAGCACCGGATTGTGGGCGGCATTGACGTACGCATGGTGAAAGGCCGCGTCGGCGGCGATGCGGGGCTGGAGGTCGTCCCCGGCCATGCTCCGCTCGTAGTCGGAGGCAGCCTGGCGGAGCGCGTCGAGGTCCGTCTCGGTGCGGCGGGCGGCGACCAGAACGCCGATGCTCCGCTCGATCAGCCAGCGGGCCTCGGCCAAGGCCGAGAGGGTCGCGCGGGTGGCGTCGGCCTCGGCGGGATCGCCGGCCAACGCCAGGGCCACATGGGCGCCGAACCAGGGGGCCAGGGAGCGCAGGTTCGGGCGGCGCAAGACCGTGCCACGCCGGGGTTTGGACTCGACCAGCCCCGCCGCGTCCAGGGACTTGAGCGCCTGCCGGACGGTCGGCCGTGAGACGCCGAAACGATCGGCCAGCTCGTGCTCGGTCGGGAGCCGGTCCCCGGGTCGCGCGCCGCTGCGGAGGAGTTCCCGGAGCACGGCCTGGCTGAGCGCCTGGGTCCGATCGCCTCGGGCCAGGGGCTGCTGGAGGCGGCTGAGGTCAAGGCGTTTATTTGTCATACAATTAAAATCCCCCACGATCCTGCGGTTGTCAAACCTGCACAACGTGTAATCGTAGAGCGGAGACGGTGCGGTGTTTCGCTTTTGGCGTACGCAACGTGCTTCGCGTATGATGCCGGGTTTGGGTTCATCAGGAGCCGCGGGCGCAAGGGTCGCTCGGCGGCGAATCGGAATCGGCGCTGCGAACACGACTCCGCCCTATCGGAACAGAGGAATCAGCGGTGGCCAAGACTCCCGGCTCGGGCCGCGAGCGATCGGGCAAACGCAAGACGAGCGGGCAGGTGCGCCGTTCGCCGGGCGTGAGCGCGTTGCGCGTGAAGTCTCCCCAGGCGGCTCGGAGAAGAGCACGCCGGGCGGCGGCGCGCGGAAGCTGGCCTCCGGGCTGCGGCGGCGGAAGTCGCCGACGGGCGGATCGGCGCAGCCCGAGGGCGCGGCGGAAGGCGGCGCCGGCGGTGCGGAGATCGGGATCTACCACCTGCGCGGGATGTCGCTGAAGACGAAGTTCGTGCTGGTGCTCAGCCTCTCGTTCGTGGTCCTGGCGCTGCTGGTGGGATTCGCGGTGACGGCGTTCTTCCGCGCGAATCTGCGGGCGGAGATCCTGCGCTTCGGGTACGGGCAGACTTTGGCGCTGCGCTCGTTCGGGCAGCGGGTCTTCGACGACGCGCGGAACCTGAGCGGGCGGACGGCGGATTACGCCGGGAGCACGCAGCGCGAGACCGACGGGAAGCTGCTGCAGAAGCTGGTCGAGAACGAGCCGCGGCTGTACAGCGTGGCGGTGCTGCAGCAGCCCTCCCGGGCGACCAAGATGGTGGAGAATCCCAGCGAGGTGATCGTGTACGGGGGCGCGAAGCCGGAGGGCTTCGGCCCGCCGGAAGACACCGCGCTGATCCCGCCGCCGGGCGACGAGGCCGCGGTGGAGATCTGGGAGAAGTCGTTCCACGACGAGAGCGGCGAGGTGCCGGCGCTGTTCTTCCGCGTGCCCATCGAGTCGCAGGGGAAGTACGCGCTGGCGAACGTGCTGGTCACGGTCCCGATCGCGCACATCAACCGCGAAGTGAACAACCTGCTGATCAAGATCGCGATCTTCGGCGCGGCCTTTCTGGCGGTGGGGATCGCCATCGCGCTGGGGCTGGCCGGCGGGGTGACGCGGCCGGTGACGCAACTGGTCCAGGACATGAACGTGATCGCGCAGGGCGATCTGGACCATATGCCCCAGGTGATCTCGCGCGACGAGATGGGCCTGCTGGCGACGGCGCTGAGCCGGATGACCAAGAGCCTGGCCGAAGCGCGCGAGCAGGAGATGCAGGTGCAGCGGCTGGCCGGCGACCTGGACCTGGCCAAGGAGATCGTCGCCAAGCTGATGCCGTCGAAACTGCCCAAGCTGCCGGGCTACGACGTCGCGACGCTGTACTATTGCGCGCGCGAGGTCGGCGGGGACTACTACGACTTCATCCCCGTGGACAACGAGCATCTGGCGATCCTGGTCGCCGACGTCTCGGGCAAATCGATCGGCGGGGCGCTGGTGGTCAGCACGACCCGCACCGTCCTGCGCCTGATGTCCTCGGGGAACCTCAGCCCCGCCGACGTGCTCAGCAAAACCAACTACCACGTCGCGCGGGACATCCGCCGCGGCATGTTCGTGACGGTCTTCTACGGGATCCTGAACGTGCGCACGCGCGAGTTCAACGTGGCCAGCGCGGGGCACAACCCGATGATGCTCTACCGCGGCCAGACCAAGGAAGTCGAGCTGATCAATCCCTCGGGGATGGGCATGGGCTTCGACCGCGGGCCGCTCTTCGACAAGGCGATCCGCGAGAAGAAGCTCCTGCTGCGCCCCGGCGACCGCGTGCTGCTGTATACCGACGGGATCGTGGAGTCGATGAACGAGGCGCGCGAGGAATGGGGCGACGACGCGCTGATCGCCTACCTCAAAGCCCACGCCCCGGAGAAGAGCCGCGACTTCGTCAATGGCTTGAAGGAAGCCCTCGCCGCCCACCAGGGAAACGCCGAGCAGCACGACGACATCACCGCGACGACGCTGCTGATCGAGTGAGGGGAGGCTTGGGGCTTGGGGCTTGGGGCTTAGCAAGAGAGCTTTGGATTTCGTACTTTCTTTTTCTTCATACTTCATACTTCATAGATTATTTCCCTCGACGTGAATGCTTTGCGCTTCCGACTGCCCATCCTTTATTCAGCTTACTCCCCCTCCGGCAGCGGAGGCGGTTCGGTCTCGATGCCGGGCTTCTTCTTCTGATACTCCCGCCCGCGGCGCGTGCCCTTGAGCGCCTCGTGGATTTCGCGCTCTTCGGCCATGCGCCCTTCGGCCGTCGAGGGTCGGATCTTGCTGTCGATCAGCTCCTGGCGGAAGACCTCCTCGCCCAGGTAGTAGCGGCTGCGGCGGACGAGCCCGGTATGGGGCGCGAACCAGTAACGGTAGACGACGCGCTTGTCGCGGGTCTCCTCCCGCGCGATGGCGCAGGCGCGGAAGATGCCGGCGGGGGTCTCGACGTCCTGGTGGGCTTCGATTTCGTAAAAGAGATTATCCCCGCTGGGCGCGGTGACGACCCACTTGTAGGTGCTGTGCGGGGGGAGGATCAGAAGGTAGTGCCGGCCGCGCGCGTTCTGGAAGCCCACGTAGCCGCCCTGCTTGGACCAGACCTGCTCGTAGCGATCGTACTTGGCGCGGTAGGTGACGGGCGTAACGGCCTCCAGGAGTTCCAGGACCACGCGGCGCGCCTTCCTGCCGGGATCGGCGGGCGGCGCGGCGGGCTTCGCCTCGGGCGGCGCCTCCGCGCCGTCGGGCGGGACCGTCTCGGCCTTGGGCGGGAGGTGTTCGATCAGTTCCTCTTCGGTGACCGTGCCGTCGGTGAGTTCGGCGCTGACGGTCCCGCCGGCCTCGATCCGCTTGAGCATCTCGTGGTCCAGGAGGCGGTACTCCCAGCGGTTTCCGTCGCGCATGGGAAAGTAATCGAGGGCCGGCACCTGGCGTTCGCAGCCGGCGAGGAGCAGCGCGGCGAGGACGAGCGCCGCGGCGGTCCGGAACGCCCGCCGGAGCGGCGCGCCTGCCCTGCCTTCCCGCGCGCGGCCAGGGCCGCCGCCGGGTTGGGCCGCCCAGAAGCTGCCGGCTTTCGTGCAGGTTGCGTCGATGGCGAGGCTCACGCAGAAGTCATCCTTAATCGAGTCTGCTTCAACGGCCTGTAGTACGGTATCGGACCGCGGCGGGCAGCGCTCCCTTCAAACTGCCCGGCCGGGGGCGAATTAAGATGCACGGGGCCTCACCCATCGGGTAGCATATGCGCGCCAACCGGGAACGCCGTACCGCGACCTTCCGAAAGGGCCGCCGGTTCGAGGACCTGCCGATGAAGATGCAGGAGATCTCGGGCGAACTGCTCAATCGCGCCATCGCCCTGTACCTTGAACACGCCTACCGCGGGCATCCCGAGCGGGCGCGCAATGTGCCGCAGTTCAAGCCGGCGGAGACGCTGGCCGAGGTCCTGCAGCGCGAGCATCCGTTCGAGGATCTTACGGGCGGGACGCCCAGCACGCTGGCGGCCGAACCGGTCCCGGTTTCGGGGTCCGCGCCGCGGGTCTACGCGCTGCGGCTGGGGAATCTCGCCTACCCGCACATGAAGCTCGCGCTGGTGGAGGCGTACTTCGCCGACGAGTTCGTCTTCGCGGTGGACCGGCACGACACGTTCCATTTCGAGCCGAACGTGCCGGGCTACGCGGCGTGGTGCGAACTGAAGGAGATCAACCGCCTGATCAAGGAGGCGGTCGAGGACGCCTGGCACAAGTCGGGCGTGCCGACGCTGCGGAGCATGCGCGAGAAGGCCTTCGAGCGCCCGGACCTGGTGGCGCGGATGATGCGCGAGGGCCTGGCGATCCTGGTGCTCGACGACGACGAGGCCCGCGCGGACATTCTCAAAGGCATCCTGGGCGAAGACGGCTACACGGTGGTGGTCGGGCCGCCCGGCCCTCGGCCGCGGGAGGACAGCACGGCCGTGCTGGAGGCGCGCAAGCGCGCCAAGGACGAAAGCCTGCGGCTGCCGGCGGCGGCCTGCGACAAGGCCGACGACGTGGACGCGCTCTGCGAAATCATCCGCGACCAGCGCGTGGCGCTGGCGATCCTGGACGTGAGTTACCGCACGGGCCAGGGCCCGCGGGTGGCGGCGGCGCTGCGCGTGGACGCGCGGAGCCAGTCCACGCCGATCCTGGGCATCTACTCGCGGCGCGACTTCGGCCCCGACCCGGACCTCTTCGACGCCTCGCTGCGCCGCCCCTATCGCAAGGAAGCGCTTCTTGAACTCGTCCACTCCACGCTGGTGGCGCGCAGCCGCGGCGGCTCGGGCATCCATGAGGCCGTTAGCGAATAAAAGTTCGTTGGCGGAATTCTTCGACATACCGCACGGAATGGCTTTTGTTGCACGAGTGATCGGGCTATTTTTAACGTAATCGGAGCCACGCGCCGGCCTCCGAAAGGCGTTTATGCGAGGCAGGCGCGCGTTCCTATCCCCATCTCGATCCGCATCCGGGCCGCCGCGAAAATCTGGACCGCCAAGGTTCGAGAGGAGCGCTCGCATGATCGGGTGCCGGCACTGCAAGCGTTCCTGCCAGACATCAATCCAGGAAGAATTGGAGGACTGCCCCGAATGCAAGCCCGACCGCTGGCGCGTCTTCAACGTCCGCCCGGGCGCGCGCATGCCGCATAACGTGGAACAGGCGGTGCGGCAGGCGCCGTTTCGCGTCTTCGGCCGCTGCTTCCTGACGCCGCGCGGGAACATCGTGCCGCTGCATCTGCTGCGCGAGTACAAGCTGACGCGGGTGCTGCGCGCGGTGCCCGGCCCGCTGAACCACAAGACCGCCGAGGCCGGCGGCGAAGGCTCCTGAGTACAGCGCGGCTACTTCTCGGGCGCGGTGACGAGGAAGCGGATCACGTCGCAGAGCCAGGCGCGTTCGGCGGAGGTCATGCCGGCGCCGAAGGAGAGGTTCTGCTCGTCGCTCCGGGCGACGATCAGGCCGCGGCGCCCGCCCAACTGCACGCGCCCCAATTCGTCCACGTAGAGTTCCTCGAGCCGGTCGGCGGGAATCTCGGTGGTCTTCCTGCCCTTCACCAAGCGCAGCCCGCGCGTGCTGACGACGATGCGTTCGGGCGCGGCTCCATCCTTCGCCGCCTTGACGATGGTGCTCAGGACGCCGACGCCCATCAGGACCCCGAAAGGCAGGATGATCCAGACCGCGGGCGTGTTGGCGGCGCCGGCAAAGAAGGAGAACCCGACCACGCCCATGATGCCGAAGGCGACGATCAGGCCGCAGCCGGCGGCAAGGAACGCGACCGGCGGGACCTCGGGCTTGGGCAGGTCGAAGACGGCCTCGTCGCCTTCGACGCGCTCCTCGACGCGGCAGTTCTCGGGACGCTGGGGCGGCTGCAGGGCGGTCCCCTCGCGGCGCAGGCGCTCGCGCAGGCTTTCGTCGAGAGTGCCCTTTTCGCGGAGGATCTCGACGCCGCCGCTGCGGTCGGCGAGGCCCAGGTCCATGAACTTCGCGACGCGCTCGGCCTCCGTGCGCGCGCGCTCGAAATTCTGCGGTTCCTCCACGTCCACCTTCGTCCCGGAGAAGGCGATGCGCACGGGGAAGACCGTGTAGGTGCTGTTCTTGTTGCGGCGGGTCTCCCGGGAGATGGTCACGAGCGCGTCGTCGCCGAGCTGGTGCACGGTGGTCTTGAAGGGGATGAGCAGCCCCCACCAGGTCGCGGCGGTGCGCTCGCGCCGGTTCAGGATCAGCCCGTAGCGCCCGAACATGAACGCCGCGCCGATGCTCACGAAGATCAGGCTGAAAGGCACCACGAATAAGACCGGGGCCGGCCCGCCGCCGGAACTCTGGACCTGCCCCATGATCCCGGCGATGCAGAACATCGAACCCATGGCGAAGAACGGGAAGCCGAAGAGCATCAGCCAGCCGCCGCCGCGTTTGATTTTGAGCACGTCAGGATCGTACATGCCGCCGCATCCCCACCCCGGTCTAAAGCATACAGGGAACGGAAATTTCCTGTTGAGGTATCGAGACGCGGAATCGTGAAATGTGAACGCCGAACTCGATACGCCGCGCGAGACCGTCCCTGCAGGCCATGTTTACGCTTTGGGTTTGGATCTCACCATCCCAGGTCCACGAAGGGTTTGAAGACCACGTAGACCATGGCCGCCAGGGGCACGGGGCTGAAGGCGCGGACCTCGACTTCGTCGGCTTTTGCGCCCGGCGTGAGTTCCACGCGGAAGCGGCCCAAGTGGGGGCGCAGGACGGCGGGAAAGGCCGGCCAGGGGTTGGCCTCGTTGAAGTCGCTGTAGAGGTTGTGCCAGAGCCCGTAGGGCATCTCGAGAAACTGGCCGGCGTCGCCGAGGATCCGAAGGGCGCACTTGGGCGAGAGGGCCTCGTCCTTGAGCCAGGCCTGCACGTCGGCGCGGTCGGCGAGGCGCTCGTTGCCCTTTGCGTGCTGGAGCGCGGCGAGGGCGAGGCTGAGGACGGCCGGTTCGCTGGCGTAAATCAGGCGGTTGTCCTTGATCCAGACGCCGGGCGGCTCGTCATAGCCGAGGAGCCGGTAGTGGGCGCCGCCGCCGACTTCGGCCTTCTCCCAGGTGGTCACGTCCGCCTTGGTGAGGCGTTCCAGGGCGCCCTGCACGGCCGCGGCGTCCTTGAGCACGGCGCTGAGCACGAGAGCCAGCGGCGGGTCGGCGGGCAGTTCTTCGCCCACGGCCTTGACGAGCACGCCGAGTTCGATGCCGCCCTGGACCTGTTCGAGGAGCGCTTCGAGCTTGCCCATGGCGCGTTCGAGTTCGTCGATGCGCGAGACGATCCCGGCGCCGGGAAGCTGGGGTTGCTGGGGGTTGGCCGGATTCGGCGGCGGCGGGCCCAGGGCGCCCACGGTCAGGGCTAGGTCGAGCTTGCGCAGGGCCACGGCGACGGCCTTGGCTTGCGGCGCGAGCTGCCCGCGGCAGGAGACCCAAAGCGCCGCGTGGGGCGGGATGGCGTCGAGCGCCAGCGGGGCGCCGGCGGCGGGGGCCTCGGCGACGGGAAGCGCGGCCAGAATCGGGACGAGCCCCGCCGCGTCGGTAAAGTTGGCGAGGTAGCGTTCCTCAAGACCCTTGGGCGTGAGCTTGAACGCGCCGAGCGCACGGCTGCCGGGCGCCCAGCCCAGGGCGTCGAGCGTGGCGGGGACGTCGAAGACCGCGAGGTCGGGGACGCCCTCCGCGAGCTTGTCCATCCCGTCGCGCCGCAGGATCAGGGCCAGGTCCGACTCGGGGAGCAGTTCGCGCGCCGCCAGGATCTCGGGCTCCAGCGAAGGCTTCGGCGCCTCTTCCATGCCCTTGAGCAGGACGTCCATGCCGGAGGCGCCGGCCGCGAAGATGCTGGCGTTGGGGAGGTACAGCGACTGCGAGCCGGCGGCGTGCTCGAGCACGGCGTAGTTGCCGATCTGCTTGGGCTGGTCGGGCGGATCGCCTTCGAGATCCCAGTACTCGCGGAAGAGCGGCTCGAGCGCGTTCACGGCCTTGTGCTCGAGGACGAGGATCCATGGCGGGTCGATCTCTTCGTCGAGAAAGGTTCCAGGGGGGCCGAGCGCCAGCACGGCGCGGCCGTCGGCGAGGTCGGCGATCTTGCCGCGGATCTCGATTTCCTGCTGCTCCATCTCGTCCAGCTCGTCGCGGACGTACTTGCGCCACCAGGTGGCGACGGCGGCGTCGGCCCACAGCTTTCCCAGGGGGATCCGGCCAGGTTGGTCGCGGTGCGGCGGAGGTCGGGGACTTCCAGGAAGACCATCGAGGCCTGCGGGAGCGAGGCGCCGATGCTCTGCTTGGGCATCTTGTTGTTCGTGCCGAGCTGTTTGACCAGGCGTCGGGCGCGGGCGGAGACCTCGGGGATGGGCGACTGCTGGGCGATCTTAAGCGCCATCAGGGACGGCTCGCCGATCTGCAGCAGCGCCTGCTCGGCCTTTTCGCGGTCCTCGACGTTGGGCGCGTTGAGCTGCTCGATGAGCTGGCGGATTCGGGCGGGACTGGCGGTCTCCGGCGGGGGTTCCTCGGCGCGCACGCCGAGACCCAAACCGGCCAAGGCGAGCAGCATCAGCAGGAACCAGGTAAGCGGCTTGACCATCTCGGACGATCCTTTCGTTGCTTCGCACATGTGCAGCCCGACTCCTACCCAACGAGACGAGCATGGGGATAAAACAATCACGCTAATCGGGGAGTCTCGCAGAATCAAACCTAGCAGTCCGTTGAAAAAGGGAGCGGGCCATAAAACGGCGCTTTTTGCCCAGCCCTTCGTTGCGCCCTCGTCACAGAGCTCCTCTGGACATGTTCGTCGGTCGCGCCTCGGTCTGGACAAAAATTGCTCGTTTACTGACCGCGCCCCTTTTCAACGGGCTGCCAAGGTTGCGCATGTGCAATGAAGCAGGCGGCGGGAGGGGCCTTGAAGAGTCGAAATGCCAAGCCGTAGCGTTGACAGAACCCAATAAAAGAGTGAGAATTAACGAAGTTCGGCCTGACGTGCAGCAAGGCTCACGCGCACGGGAGCAGGCCCTAGCATCAAGCCCCATACATTCGCTCTCATGCGCCTCAAGGCGCTCGGGCCGTGCAGCATTTGTTTTCGCAGGAGACGCGCGAATGCCTACGTTCATGTACGAAGCCATGGACAGCCAGGGCAACACGGTCAAGGACACGATCGAGGCTGCCTCGGAGAAGGAAGCGAACGACAAGATTCGCGCGATGAATTACTACCCGACGAAGGTTCAATCGCAGGGCGGTGGCGCGGCTTCGATGGCCACGCCGCAGGCGGTGGCGCGCAAGCGCGGGGGGCTTTCGCTGAGTTTCCGCGTGAAGCCGAAGGAACTGTCGGAGTTCACTCGGCAGTTCGCGACGCTGCTGGACGCGGGCCTGCCGGTGGTGCGGAGCCTGGACATCCTGCAGAACAACCTGCGCCCGGGGATGCTGAAGGACGTGGTCGGCGAGGTGAAGGAAGACGTCGAGGGCGGCTCGGCGCTCTCGGAGGCGCTGACGAAGCATCCCAAGGCGTTCGACAAGCTGTACGTGAACATGGTCAAGGCGGGCGAGGCGGCGGGCATCCTGGACCAGATTCTCTCGCGCCTGGCGGACTACCTGGAGAAAGCCCAGCGGCTGAAGCAGAAGATCGTCGGCGCGCTGACTTATCCGATCGCGGTCATCACGATCGCGGCGGGCATCCTGTCGCTGATCATGATCTTCATCATTCCGAAGTTCGAAGCGATGTTCAACGACATGGGCCTTGACCTGCCGATCATGACCAAGATGCTGCTGGGCATGGCGAACGTGGTGGTGAACTTCTGGTACCTGCTGCTGCTGGTGCCGTTCATCCTGTACGGCGTTTTCGTCGGGGTTCGCCGTACGCCGCAGGGGCGCTATTACCTGGACATGATCAGCCTCAAGTTTCCGATCTTCGGGCTGATCATTTCGAAGTCCTCGGTGAGCCGCTTCTGCCGCACGCTGGGCACCCTGATCCAGTCGGGCGTGCCGATCCTGAACGCGCTGGCGATCATCAAGAACGCGACGGGCAACGCGGTGGTGGCGACGGCGATCGAGAACGTGCACAACTCGATCCGCGAAGGCGACACGATCGCCGAACCGCTGCGGCACTCGGGCGTCTTCGACGACCTGGTGGTGAACATGATCCAGGTCGGCGAGGAGACGGGCGAACTGGATAAGATGCTGATCAAGGTCGCCGACAATTACGACAACGAAGTCGACACGCTGGTGGGCTCGCTGATGAGCCTGCTTGAACCCATCCTGATCATCGGCATGGGCGGCACGGTAGGCTTCATCGTCATCGCCCTGTTCATGCCCATGATCAAATTGATGGAAGGCATGAGCGGCGGCTAAGCCCCGTCGCCAACGTCACGCGGGGCCGGCCGGAACCGCTGCCCCGCCCTATCCCCCGATCCGGAGCACCCAATGAAATTTACGCGCGCCGTAGATTACGGATTGCGCGCGCTCGTGCTGATGTCTCGCCAGCCGCCGGGCACGCGCTTCTTCCTCCAGGATCTCGCCGAGAAAGCCGGGCTGCCGCGCAACTACCTGGTCAAGATCCTGAAGAGCTTGGCCAAACACGAGATCGTGCGCTCGCACCGCGGCATCAAGGGCGGCTTCAGCCTTGCCTGGGAGCCCGCCCGCGTCAGCCTGCGGGAGGTGGTCGAAGCCATCGACGGGCCGATCACGGTGATGCACTGCATGACCGACCCGGAATCCTGCTCGCACGCCGGCAATTGCGCGATCGATGTCACGCTGGGCGAATTGCGCGAGCGTATCGTGGACGAACTGCAAGGCAAGACGCTCGGCGATCTGCTGCGCCTCCAGGAGCAGATCGACGCCGGCAACTGCCCGGGCGTCGCGGGACGGTGCGCGTCGACCGAAGCGGTGAAGAAGGACTGAAGCGGGGACTGAGGACTGAGGACTGAGGACTGAGGAGATAGTTTGAATCTAAGCCTTCAGAGTATTTCTTACTGAGTTTGATAGTTTATTTGCAATCAAGCTTTGGCGATGGACGCCGATCGCATGATCGAACTTCCTCCGGCGAATGCCCTGGATCGTGCAATCATCGAAGGCCGGGCCATAAGAAGCAAGGTTTTGAAAGCCCTGGGGTATGAGCCCACGGGCATCCACTTCGCATATCGATTCATGCGCGACCAGCAGGTTGAATTGAACGAGATCCTGGACTTTCATAAACCAGAACACGCACTGGATGGAGTTTTCTGTTACGCACACCTTCAGGGAAGATTGCGCCTTGCACGGACCCTGGAGAACTCCTTTCGCACAGGCACATATCCCGCGCGGTTTTGCCTCCTGCTCGAATGGGTCATGCTCTCGCACAGACACAGGCTATACAATGCATGTTATGTGCTTGGCCGATTGAATGGCGAAGGCCGCCTCAGCGAGAATGAATTCACCCAATCCGTCCTATCGCTGCATCCGTTTCTTGAAATGGGTGGTTGGTTTGTTGAGGATGGGCAGTTCTACTTGCGTGAGTTCGTAGAAGGAGCCAACAATACGAATGGCTTTTACCTCCAACTAAGCCCCAAGATACCCGTAGCCAGCTTGAGCGAATTACGAGAACTTCTAGAGCACCACTTCGTGAGCTACTTCAATGATGCTTAGTACCGCCGTTGTTCAGTCCTTAGTCCCCAGTCCTCACCACGCAGTCCTGTCCGCGCCTATACTTCCAGGATCCTCTGCAACTCCTCGGCCGTAATGTCCGGCGCGGACGCGGCGCTTACGTTCTCCTCCACCTGCTTCGCGGTCTTGGCGCCGGGGATCACGACGCTGACGGCGTCGGGGACGAGGCAGAACTTGAGCGCGGCCTGGGCGGGCGTGCGGCCCGCGCCCCGTGCGAGGAAGGCGAGCTTCTCGACGCGTTCGAGGGCGCGGGCGAGGCGGTCGGGCGGGTACTTGTCGCGGCGGTGGTCGTTCTCGGCGAAGACGTGCCCGGGCTTGTAGGCGCCCGAGAGGAGCCCCGAGGCCAGCGGCACGCGGACGATAAGCCCCACCCCGTGGCGTTCGGCCTTGGCGAAGAGCTTCTCGGCGGCCTCGCGTTCGAGCAGGTTGTAGACGACCTGGATCGTCTCGACCTCGCCCTTCTCGATCGCGAGGAGGCCTTCATCGGGGCGCCCGATCGAGATGCCGTAATGGTGGATGCGGCCCTTGTCTTTCAGCTCGCGCAGGGCGTTCCAGACGGCGGGGTCCTCGATGACTTCGCGAGGGGGATTGTGGAGCTGGTAGAGGTCGATGCCGGTGACGCCGAGTCGGTGCAGGCTGCGCTCGCAGGCCTGCTCGATGTAGGCCGGCGAGAAGTCCTTGCGCGGGGGCTCGGGATCGCGCCGGACGGCGCCGACCTTCGTGGCGACGAAAACGCGGCGCGGGGCCTGCCGGATGGCCTTCCCGACGAGCAGTTCGCTGTGCCCGTGGCCGTAACTGTCGGCGGTATCGACGAGGTTGACGCCGAGTTCGAAGGCGCGGGCGAGCGCGGCGAGGCTGGCCTGGTCGTCGGTGTCGCCGTAGCCGAAGGCTTTGTCGCCCAGGCGCGCGCCGCCGCCGATCGCCCACGCGCCGAACCCGATCTCTCCGACGTTCAGGCCGGTATTTCCAAGCGCGCGCCGGCGCAAGGCGGACGCGGGGCGTTCCTCGGACATGCCCTTCTCCTGGTGCGGATGAACTCAAGGGTTGATGGCAGCGGTATGCTACACGGGGCCTGCGGATTTGCGCATTTGGATTTTGGATTGGGAGCCGGGCCGGCGGGGCTTCCAGGTCCGGGCCGGGCGCGGCGGCGACTCCGGATTCCAGAATCGAAGAATCCCGCCGCTGCTCAACGGGCGTGGCTTGAAGAATGGCAGCTTCGGACCTACAATCGCTTGCCCTTTTTGGGGATGCCGAGGACGTACATTTGGAGGAAGCCGCCGTCCCACCGGCTCGCGGGCGCCGCCTTCGCAAGCACCAGCGCCTGCGCGCGAACCGGGACTTTCAGCGAGTCTACGAGGCCAAGCAGGCCTGGCATGGTCCGCACGTCGTGATCTTCTTCCTGGACAACGGCTTGCCCATCGCGAGGATCGGCTTGTCGGTGGGGCGAAAGCACGGCAACGCAGTCCGCCGGAACCGGATCAAGCGGGCGCTGCGCGAGGCCTACCAGAAGTTCGAGCACGGTCTGCCGGCGGGTTACGACTTCGTGCTCGTCCCGCGCCGGCGCGAGACGCTGTCCACGACGGAGCAGCTTGGAGCGGACTTGGAGAAGCTGGCACGGCGGCTGAAGCGAGCCGGGACGGGTTGAGTGCTGAAATCGGCGCCTGCCTGCGAAAGAGGTTTCGGGCAAACGGTACTAATGGATGGGCCGTAGCGAACACAGCCAGGGGCGTGCCGGCGCGGAAGCGGCGATGACGACGCGACTTACCTGGTCGAAGCGCGTGGCGATGGCGCCGGTGCACGTATACCGCGCGACCTTCTCCTGGCTCCTGGGCGGGCAATGCCGCTTCGAGCCGTCGTGTTCGACGTACGCGCTGGAGGCCATTGCCCGGCACGGCGCGCTGAAGGGCTGGATGCTGGCGCTGGGACGCCTGTTCCGTTGCCACCCGTTCTGCCGCGGCGGCTACGATCCCGTTCCGCCGGGCCCTGACGAGCAGTCCCGCGCGGCCGCGCCGGGCGGATGTTCACACGAGTAAGGAAAGCGCCACGCCGCCATGTCCCAGACCACCGCGAAGCCCGCCTCCATCGACCTGGTCAAGATCGGCATGATCGCCCTTGCGGTCGCGATCTACCTCGGCGGACAGTCGTTCCTCCGCTCGCACGAGGAGGCGCGGCTCGAACGCTGGAAGAACGAGAACCCCGAGGCGTACGAGGCGTGGGTCAAGGAGCGCGAAGACCAGGCGCTGGCGCATGCCGAAGGCGCGAAGACCGGCGAAGCCGGTAAGACCCCCGAGACGGTGGAAGGAAAGACCGGCGAGACCCCGGCCTTCGTGGCCAAAACCGGCGAAGTCGCGAAGACGGCCGGCGCCCCCGCCGATCCGGTCAAGAATCCGGTCGAAGCCCCGCCCCAGACCGAAGTCGCCAAAGTGGACGATGTGGAACTCGGCGCCGGCCCGGACGATCCCGGCCCGCTGACGCTGGTCTTTTCGCAGGACGGCGCGGCGCTGCGCCGCGCGAGGCTGGCGCGCGAGAAGGTCCTCGCCACGACGCCCGACGACGAGCGCGGGCTGGAGATCCTCGACGAGATCCAGCCCGGGAAGCGCTCCCTGGCCCTGGTCTACTTCAAGTTCGGCGACCGCGAGTTCAAGGACCTGGAGTCGCGGCGCTGGGAGCAGGCCCCATGGGAGCCCGCCGGCGAAGATGACGCCGAGGCCAGCGGCGTCGCCTACGCGACGACGCTCCTCGACGGCGACGCGCCCATGGCGCGGGTGACCAAACGCTTCACGCTGCCCAAGGACCGGCCGCATGTGATCCTGAGCCTCGCCGTCGAGAACCTCACTGGGCGCGAGACGACTTACGCCTACCAGCTCCGCGGCCCCGCGGGGATCCTGCTCGACGGCCCGCCCGAAAACCCGCAGCAGGGCGCCTACGCCCTGATCAAGCTGCAGATGGCGGGGCGCATCCTGAGCGCCGAGGAGCCGGAGATCGAGATCGAGCATCCGTACGAGCCGGCGAAGGAGCCGAAGCTGGAAGACCGCCGCGTGAGCAGCGAGGAGAACCTCTGGGCGGCGCTGACCAACCGCTTCTTCATGGCCGCCGTGCTGGCGGAGAAGCCCGGGCAGATCGTGCAGATCGTGGCGGACGGGGTCGAGAAGGGCAAGCGGGAGGACAAGCTGGCGGATAAGCGCTTCCTGGAGGCGAACATCTCGCCGATTTTTTACCGCAAGACCAGCGAGCCGCTGGCCGGCGGAGCCACCAGCGCGCCCGAACGGTTCGTGCTGTACCTGGGCCCCTTGCAGCCGAATCTCGTGCGGGAATGGGAAGCGGGCCTGGGGCTGAGCAAGCCGTACCACCTGGAACAGGCGGTGCAGTACTGCGACGTATGGGGCACGCGCTGGCCGCGGATCGACTGGCTGGCGGGCGTGCTGCTGCTGCTCTTCCGCGGCCTGCAGCACGTGAGCGGGAGCTACGGGCTGGCGGTGATCGTGCTGACGCTGATCGTGAAGCTGGCGCTGCACCCGTTCCAGCGCAAGATGACCGTCTCGATGCATAAGATGCAGATGCTGCAGCCGAAGCTGAACGCGATCGAGGAGAAGTACAAGAACCAGACCAAGCCGGAGATGCGGCAGAAAAAAGAGATGGAGAAGTGGGACCTGATGCGCTCGGAAGGCGTCAATCCCACGATGGGCTGCCTGCCGATGCTCTTGCAGATGCCGATCTTCTTCGCGCTCTACGGGACGTTCTCGCACGCCTTCGAGATGCGCCACGCCAGCTTCCTGTGGGTGAAGGACCTCTCGCTCTCCGACCGCGTGCTGACCTTCTCCGCATGGCCGAACGAACTGAACCTGCTCCCGATCATCTACATCGTGATGACGCTGATCACGACACTCCGCGCGCCGAAGGCGCCGAACGCCGACCCGAACCAGGAATTGCAGCGGAAGATCATGTCCTTCATGCCGGTGATGTTCGGGTTCCTGTTTTACAAGTTCCCGGCGGGGTTGATCCTGTACTTCGCGGCGAGCGCGTGCTTCGGGCTGCTGGAGAGCTGGTACGTGAAGCGCTTCGTGCTCAAGGTGGACCGGCACGGGCAGCCGCTGCTGGCGGCGGCGTAGCTCCGCTTCATCCCGTTTCGCAATTGGAACCGGCGAGAAAGGCTTCTTCGCGCCCCTCCGGAGCGCGGGCTATTCTGGCGCGGCCACCGGGGGTGCAGGCGCTACGCGCCTGACCCCCGGCTAATATCCTGCGCCGCTCCGCGGCGAAATATAATCCGTATTCTTCAACAACATTAAGCTGCCCGCCATCCAGCACTCGACCCAGAACCCAGAACCCAGAACCCAGAACCCGCCTACAGCTTCCAGAACCCCGTCGGCGGCGCGTTCTCCAGGGGTTTCAGCTTCGCGGCGTCGTAGGTGTAGTCCGTGCGGCCTTTGAGGTACTTCGCCATCCGCTCGCGCAGGCTCTTGAGGAGCTTGCGGTTGCCCGAGAGATCGTGCCGCTCGTGCGGATCCTCCTCGAGGTCGAAGATCTGCTCCTCGTTGTGCTTCACGAACCAGATGTACTTGTGCGGGCCGTGGAGCAGGAAGTGATTCCCGATGTCGGCGCCGGCGTGTTCGCCGTGCAGATCCTCGCGCGTGCGGATCTTCTCGCCGCGCAGGATCGGGGCGAGCGACTTGCCATCGACCTTTTCGGGGATTTTCGCGCCGCCGAGTTCGCAGAAGGTCGGCAGGATGTCCTCCAGGCAGACCAGCTCGTCGCTGGCGCCCTGCTTGAGCGGGACGTTGCGGCCATGGATGAAGAAGGGCACGTGGGCGCTGCCTTCGTAGCCGAGGGATTTGCGGAAGAGGTGATGGTCGCCGAGCATCTCGCCGTGGTCGCTGCTGTAGAGCAGGTACAGCGGTTCCTTGCCGCGCGGCCCGCCGTAGGCGTAGAACGCTTCCATCAGGCGCTGGAGTTGGTCGTCGATGTGGTTGATCAGGCCAAAGTAGCCGGCCATGGCGTTGCGGATCTCCTCGATGCGGTACGGCCCGAACTTGGAATCGGCGGCGATGCCCGGGATCCAGTCCTCGAACTCGGGGACCCATTCGCCGATGTGCGGGCGCATGCGCTCGGCGCGGCGGACGTAGCGCTCGTAGTAGTCCCGCGGCGGGATCAGCGGGGGGTGCGGCGCCCAGTAGGAGAGGTGCAGGAAGAACGGCTGCGAGGGGTCGCGCTTCTGCGTCATGAACTCGATGGCCTTCGAGGTCAGGAAAGTCGTCTGGTGGTAGTACTCCTCGAGGTGGAAGGGGCGCGCGAGCCGGCCGTTGCCGTTGATGCCGTGCAAGTTGGAGGGCTCGCGCACGCCCATCTCGCGCAGCCAGTCGATGTAGTCGTTCTCGCGGGACCAGGCCGAATCCGGCCGGTACGCCGGGCCGTCGCTGCGGACCATGTGCTCGAAGCCGAAGCGGCGGCGCTGCGGCTGCTGGTGAAGCTTGCCGATGAGCTGGGTCTGGTAGCCGGCGTCGCGGAGCAGTTGGGGGAGCGTGAAGGGCGGGTCGAAGGGCGCGGACTCGCTGTAGCCGACGAGGCCGTGGGTAGCCGGCGCCTGGCCGGTGAGGATCGTGCGGCGCGCGGCGATACAGCTTGGGCAGGTGGTGTACCCGCGCCTGAAGTTGACGCCCGTGGCCGCCCAGTGGTCGAGGTTCGGCGTCTCCAGGACGGGGTTCCCGTTGAGGCCCAGGGCGTCGTAGCGCTGCTGGTCGGTGGTGATGAGGAGCAGGTGCGGGCGCGGCTCGGACATGGGGGTCTCCGCTCAGGCTGGCGAGGTTTACAGGAAGACGTATGATAGCCTGACGCATTCGATGGCGCTTGTCACCTGCAACCGGCGGCCCTTTCACCGATGCCCGCACACGCCCACCCGCACGACCACACCCACTGCGAGCACGCGCGGCGCCCGCCCGCCACCGCGCTGGCGCTCGCGGTGGGGAACACGAACACCGCCGTCCGCGCGCTGGCGGAAGACTGGATCGATTCTCCGTGCGGCCCGCTCCCCACGAACGAACTCGCGCGCCGCCCCGCCGCGGCCTGGCGCTGGATCGAGCATGTCGCGCAGGTCCAAAAGGAGACCGAAGTGGTCCTCGGCGGCGTGGTGCCGAAGGCGCTCGACGCGCTGGAGAAGCTGCTTCGCAAGCGCGGCGGCCCGCGGGTCTGGCGCTTCCGCCGGAACCTCCCCTGCCCGCTCAAGATCGCGCCCAAGCCCGCCCGCGCGGTCGGCGACGACCGGCTGCTGGCGGCGCTCGCGACACTGAGCTTCGGGGACTCGCATCCGTGGGTCATCGTCGATTGCGGCACCGCGATAACCGTCAACGCCTTTCGCCCCGCGAAGCGCGGGAATCTGGGCACCTTCGAAGGCGGTCTGATCTTCCCCGGCGAACGGCTGGCCCTGGAGGCCCTTGCGCGCGGCACCGCGCAGCTTCCCGAGCTGGCGCCTTGGCCGGAGGACACACGACGCAAACCGCCGGCGCTCGGCAAGAACACCGCGGAGGCGATCCGCGCTGGCGTGCGCCGGATGGTCCAGCATGCCATCGCCGCCGTCGCGCGCGATCAGGCTAAGCTGCTCGGCCGCGGCACAAGGATCCTTTTGACCGGCGGCGGCATCGAACCCCTGGCGAAGGACTTGCAGAAGGAACTCAAGGCGTATAAGCCGCATCTCTATCACGAAGCCGTGCCCGACGGGTTGCTCACCGCGTGGGCCTGCCACAGGCAGTGGAAACCGCCGAGCTGAAGCGCCGCGTGGAACCACCGCCGCCCTCCTCCGATCCGATCTGCGTCCAGGCGACGGCGCCGGGCGCCGCGGCCATCGCCACGTTCGTGCTCGACGGCAAAGGCGCGCTGGCGGCCTTCACGCCGCTGTGGAAGGGCCAACAAGCGCCCGAGGCCTCGCAAGCGGGGCGGCTTCTGCACGGTCAGCTCGTCGACGCCGGCGGGAAGCTCGTGGACGAGGTCGTCGCCGCGCCGCTCGGCGAAAAAGAGAGCGAGACGGGCTTCGAGCAGCTCGAGCTCTCCTGCCACGGCGGCCTGGGGACGTGCGCCGCCGTGCGCGAGACGCTGGTGGCCGCGGGATTCCGCCACGCTCCGGCGCACGAGCTGTCCGCGCGCGCGCATCGCGCGGGAAAGCTGGGCCTGATCGAGCTGGAAACGCGGCTGCGCCTGCCGGCCGCCGCCACGCCTCGGCAGGCCGAACTGCTGCTGGCGCGCGGCGAGTTCCAGGCGCGCTGGGAGCGGCTGGGGATGGAGGCCTCGCTGGGCATGCGCCGGCGCGAGATCGACTGGCGCGAGCCGTTGCACGCCGCCGCGCTCCTCGATTACGAACGCAGCGAGCCGGGACGGAAGCTGCTCGCCACGCACCGCGTGCTCCTCGCCGGCCCCGTCAACGCCGGGAAGTCCACGCTCTCCAACCGGCTGCTGGGCGCGGAGGCCTCCCTGGTCGGCGACGAGCCCGGGACCACGCGCGACCGGCTGGAGCGCCCCGCCGCGACGCGCGGGCTGGCGCTGAACCTCATCGACGCCGCGGGCCTGCGCGCGCCCTCCGAGGATCTGGAGCGCGAAGGCCAGCGCCGCGCGCTGGAGGCCGCCGCGGAGGCGGACCTGGTCCTGATCGTGATCGACGGTTCGCGCGCGCCGGCGGAGGCCGAGTGCGCGGCGCTGGAGCCGCTCGCCGCGCGCCCGCGCCTGCTGGTCCTGAACAAGCTCGACCTGGGCACGCACGCGGAGGCGGAGGGGCTGGCCTTCGCGCTCGGCGCGGAGACTTGCCGCGTCTGCGCGCGGGACGGACGGGGGCTGGACGAACTGGAGTTGGCCATCGAGCGGGCGCTGCTGGGCGTGGAAGGCTTCGAAGCCGGCGGGCCGTTCACGCCGCGGCAGGCGCGCGCGCTGGAGGCGCTGAAGTGGGGGCTCGAACAGGGATTGGACGGCGTGGAGCTGATCGGGCATATTCGGAACCTCGTAGGCACCCGTCCCAATGAAGAGGAACTGGCGGCGGTCTTCCGCGAATGGGCGCGGAACGACGCGTAGCCCCGCACGGCATGGCAAAGCGCAAAGGCCCCCATTCCGAGTCGCGCAAGGAGCGCGCGATCCACGACGCGAAGTGGATCCGCAAGCAGATCGACGTCTTCGCGCGGGAGATCCTCGACTCGGGGATGCTCGACCTCGCGCTGATCGTGGGCATCCGGCGGCGCGGCGCGGAGTTGGCGCGGCGCGTGCAGAAGCAACTCGAGCAGACCGGCGGCCGGAAGGTGCCCTACGGCGCGCTGGACATCACGCTCTACCGCGACGACGTGGCGCTGCGCGGCCCGGCGCTCCACACCGGCAAGAAGGGCACCGTCATCGACGGCCCGGTGGACCACCGCGTGGTCTTCCTGATCGACGACGTGATCTGCACGGGACGGACGATCCGCGCGGCGCTGGACGAATTGACCGATTTCGGCCGCCCCGGCGCGGTACGGCTCTTCAGCCTGATCGACCGCGGCGGGCGGGAGCTGCCGATCCAGCCCGACCGCGTCGCCGAACGGCTCAGCGTGCCCCACGCCGACCGCGTGGACGTGCGCCTGGAGGAGACCGACGGCGAGGAAGGCGTCTACGTGGTGGTGGGCGGAATGCGCTGAGCGGATTTTCGATTTCAGATTGACGATTCACGATTGAAAAGGAGGGCGGTTGCCGAAAGGCGGAAACCGAATTGCGCGCCTGCGCGAATCGTCAATCCTCAATCGTCAATCGTCAATACCCATGCCCTGGACCCGCAAGCACCTGCTGGACCTGGAGTCGCTCAGCAAGGCCGAGATCGTGGAGCTCCTCGACACGGCCGCCTCGTTCAAGGAAGTCTCCGGGCGCAGCGTCAAAAAAGTCCCCGCGCTGCGCGGGCGCGTCGTGGTCAACCTCTTCTTCGAGGCCTCCACGCGCACCAGCAACAGTTTCGCGCTCGCGGCCAAGCGCCTCTCGGCGGACACGATGAGCTTCTCCAGTTCCGGATCGAGCGTCAGCAAGGGCGAGACGCTGATCGACACGGCGAAGAACATCGAGGCGATGGGCGTGGATGCCTTCGTGATCCGGCACTCGGCGCCCGGCGCGCCGCACTTCCTGGCCCGGCACACGAACTGCTCGGTGCTCAACGCCGGCGACGGGAGCCACGAACACCCCACGCAGGGCCTGCTCGACATCTTCACCATCCGCGAGAAGCTCGGCAAGGTCGCGGGGCTGACGGTCTCGATCCTGGGCGACATCCGGCACAGCCGCGTGGCGCGCTCGAACGCGCACGGCCTGCGCAAGCTCGGCGCGCGCGTGATCCTCGCCGGCCCGCCCACGCTGGTCCCGCCGGCCATCGGCGCGGCGCTGGGGGTCGAAGTGAGCCACGATATCGACGCGGTGGTCGAGCAGTCGGACGTCTTGAACTGCCTGCGCATCCAGTTCGAGCGCAAAGCCGGGCGCTTCTTCCCCGGCGTGCGCGAGTACGCCGCGATCTACGGCCTGACCGAGGAGCGCATGAAGCGCGCGAAGGCCGCCGCGATCATCATGCACCCCGGGCCGATCAACCGCGGCATCGAGTTGACGCCGGAACTCGCCGACGGCCCGCGCAGCGTGATTTTGGAGCAGGTGAGCAACGGATTGGCGGTGCGGATGGCGGCGCTGTACTTGTGCCTGGGGGTTAGAATCAGCCAAGTTTGAAATCTTGCATCTGGAATTAAACATGACAAGAGACATCTTCGACAAGGGACGATTGCATCCCGAGCTTGATGCGTTTGTACGGGATTCTAATCCTTGGTGGGAAGGCAAGCCCGGGCCGGCATTACCTCCCTATCGTCGGTGGGCATTCCATACAACGCTCAAAAAGATGAATGCGGGGCTGGCGCACGCAGTCGTTCTGCGTGGACCTCGCCAAGTCGGGAAAACAACGCTTCAACTTCAAATTATCGAACAACTGATGGCGAGCCAAGGCATCGAACCCACGCGCATTTTTTCGGGTTCAGTTTGATGAATTGCCTTCGCTAAGAGGCCTGAAAGATTCGATTCTCTCGCTTGCCAGATGGTACGAGAACCGCATTCTGAAGCACTCGCTCAACGAAACCGCGCGCGCTGGAAAGCCCGCCTACATTTTTCTAGATGAAGTTCAAAATCTCAACGATTGGGCACCCCAGATCAAAGCGCTTGTCGACCAGAATACTGTCAAGGTTCTTGTTACTGGAAGTTCTGCGCTCCGAATTGAGGCCGGCAGGGACAGCCTCGCCGGCAGAATTACGACCGTGGAACTTGGAACCTTGCTATTGAGGGAAATCGCCGAAATTGGACTACAAGAGTCCCTCCAGCCCTTCCTCCCCGAAAATGGCCTAGAGCCTTTGTTGCGCCAGGAATTCTGGAAGGACCTCCACGCGCACGGAGTCGCGCATAAGGATCTACGAGACCGCGCATTTAAGGCCTTTTCGCTTAGAGGTGGTTATCCCATGGCCCAAGCGAATCCCGAGGTGCCATGGTCGGAAATTGCTGACCAGCTCAATGAGACTGTAGTTAAACGGGCCATACAGCACGATCTTCGGATGGGCGCCCGCGGTAAAAGACGAGACCAACAACTGCTTGAAGAAGTCTATCGATTAGCTTGTAGGTATGCGGGACAATCGCCGGGGCGCGATATTTTCGTTCAAGAAGTCAAACAATTATTAGAAGGCGGTGTCGGCTGGACACGGATTCTAGCCTACCTGAGATTTCTGGATGGCGCGCTGCTTATTAAGCTAATCCATCCAATGGAATTAAGGCTTAAGCGAAGGAAAGGAAATGACAAGATATGCTTGTGCGACCATGCCTTAAGAGCGAGTTGGTTACAAGAGATCATTCCGCTTCATGATGAGGGGCTAAAAGAGGCCACTCACTTGAGCGATCTTGCCGGCCACATCGCGGAAAGCGCTGTTGGATATTACCTATCCAGCCTTCCGCATCTGGATCTCGCTCACTTTCCCACACGAGCAGTTGAACCGGAAATTGACTTTGTACTTACCGTTGGCGACAAGCGTATCCCTTTGGAGGTGAAATATCGGCGCAGAATTGACCCACATTCGGATACCCTTGGGATACGCTCCTTTATCGAGAAGTCTGTGTACAATGCGCCATTTGGTATTCTAGTCACGCTACTTGACGATGTGCCAATACCGGACCCACGAATAGTTTCCATTTCTCTCCCTTCCTTGTTGCTCATGAGATGAAAACCAACGGGAGGTCAGCCAAGCCAGCCATGTCCATCCTCACCCTCACCCACGGCCGCCTCTTCGACCCGTCCCGCAGACTGGACCGGCAGGCCGACGTGCTCATCGACCGCGCCGCCGGCGTCATAAAAGCCATCGGCAAGAACCTCAAGGCGCCCGCCGGCGCCGAAGTGCTCGACTGCACGGACCTGCTCGTCTGCCCGGGCTTCCTCGACATCCACGTGCACTTCCGCGAGCCCGGGTACACGTCGAAGGAGACGATCGCGACGGGGAGCGCGGCGGCGGTGCACGGCGGGTTCACGACCGTTGTGACGCAGCCGAACACCGACCCGCCGCTCGATAACGCCAGCGCCATCGCATACCAGTACCTTCAGGCACAGAACGCCGGCATGGCGCGCGTCTACCCGATGGGCTGCATCACCAAGGGGCGCGCGGGCGAGGACCTGGCCGAACTGGGGCTGCTGGCCCGCGCGGGGGCGGTGGGCTTCACCGACGACGGGGACTGCGTGCGTTCGAGCTTCCTGATGCGCAGCGCGCTGGAGTACGCGCGCTCGCTGGGCAAGGTCGTGGTGGAGCACTGCGAGGACCACGACCTGTCCAACGGCGCGATCCTGCACGAAGGCCGCGTCAGCGCGGCGCTGGGGATCAACGGGTATCCGTCGGCGGCCGAGGAGATCGTCGTCGCGCGCGACATCCGGCTGGCCAAGCTGGCCAACGCGCGGCTGCACGTCCAGCACATCAGCGCCAAGGGCAGCGTCGCGCTGGTCCGGGAGGCCAAGCGCCGCGGCGTGAAGGTCAGCACCGAAGTCGCCCCGCACCACCTGCTGCTCACCGCCGAATGCTGCCGGGACTTCGACGCGAACTTCAAGATGAACCCGCCGCTGCGAGAGGAGTCCGACCTGGAGGCGTGCCTCGAAGGACTCGCCGACGGCTCCATCGACTGCTTCGCCAGCGATCACGCGCCGCATACGACGGAGGAGAAGTCGCAGGAGTTCATCCACGCGCCCAACGGCGTGATCGGGCTCGAGACGAACATCGGCGTGCTGCTGACGCACCTGGTCCACAAGCAGAGGCTGAGCCTGAAGCGGTTCGTGGAGGCATGGACGAGCGCCGCGGCGCGGATCTTCGATCTGCCCGGCGGGTCGCTCAAGGTCGGCGGCCCCGCGGACCTGACGATCCTGGACCTGGACCTGCGCTGGCAGGTGGACGCCGCGCGCTTCAGGAGCAAGGCGCGGAATTGTCCGTTCGCGGGCTGGCACCTGAAGGGCGCGCCGGCTTACACGATTGTCGGCGGGCGGATCTTCGAGGCCATCGGACGGACGATGCGCGAAACGGGCGCGCCGAAGCCGAAGGCCAAGGCCAAAGCCCGGACGCGCTGAGCGCCACACGGCCGCGCCGCCGTTTGCGTAACTCGTAATCCTTGGCGCTTCGGCGCGCGGTTACGCGCTTCAGGCACGCTGCATTATTTCGAACCGCGGCCCGCGCCACAGCGTACATCCAGGAAAGCGGATCGCCTCGGTTCGGACATGCGGCCATGCCGGAAGAAATCTCGAGTCCTCCTCATCGCGATTTGCGCTCCTCCGCGGGTCGGATCGCCGCCGCGCTGGCCGTGGGGTTGATCGCCCTGGTCCTGGCGGGCCTGTACTTCTCGGGCTTCACGCGCCATACGAAATTCGATGCGCGCAAACGGCAATGCGCCAGCAACCTCTCCCAGATCGGCAAAGCATTGAGCATATATGCCGACATCGGCGAACACATGGGTCGCTTCCCGCCGAAGCTCTCCGACCTGTATCCCGGCATCGTCACGGATCCGCGCGTTTTTCTGTGCCCCAATTGCGCGAAAGGCCAGGAAGGGGCGGCGGAAGGCCCCGTCCCGCGGATCGACTTCGTGTACCGGCCCGGCCACACCGAATCCCACACCACCGAGCCCATCGCGTACTGCGTGCACTGCGGCCGCGGCGAAGGCGGAAACGTGCTGATGGGGGACGAGCGCGTCGAATGGTACGAAGGCGCATTGCCGCTGCCGCCTCCTCCCGCACCTCCCGGCGCGAATTCCTGAAGCCGGCCTCCGTCCGCGCCGATACCCGGACCAGGGCGCGCCGCGTCCCGGCTCGTTCTCAAAAACCACTCACGCGGAGGGTCTGCCCTTGGACACCCTCACTCTCAAGGCCCTGAAACCGCTGCGGCGCTGGCTGCCGTGCACGGAGAGGCTCAAGCGGCTCGTGGGCGAACGCCGCCAAGGTTTGTACGTGGGTTTCGCGATCCTGTTCCTCGTCGTACTGGCCTGGTGCTGGGTGCGGGCCGAGGCGCGGGCAGCGCCGCCCGCCGCGCCGCAGGGCCCGCTCCAGGGCTGGACGCTGCGCTTCCCGGCGCCGGTTCCGGACGAGGATTTCAGCGAACTGGAACGGCACCAGGCCCTGGGCGCTCCGATCTTCCTGCCCCAGGGCGCGGACTTCATGCTGGCGACACATCCGGCGGGGCTGTCCGGGAGCCTGAAGGTGGAGGACGCCGAGCGCTGGGACCATGCCGGCGGCGAACTCGCGCCGCAGACCGCAGGGGGCCGCTTCACGGGGCGCGCGCCGCAGGAACCCGGCCGCTACCGGCTGGCCTGGACAGGCGACCGGCCTGGCGAGACCGCGGCACTGGAGGTGCTGGTGCTGGCGCGGGCGCGCAGCCGGGAGAACAGACTGGAGGTTGGCGGCGAGGTGCTGGGCCCCTACCCCGACCCGGCGACGGCGCCGAGCGAGAGCGTCCGCGACCACGCGGAGCGCTACAGGCCGCCCCGGCTCTTCGCGTTGCTGGACGAACGGAGCGCCGCCTTGCCGGTGGGGCCGGACCTGGACCTCGGACAGCTTGTCGCCTTCATGGAAGAGCGCGCGCCCGACGGCCGGAAGGTGCTCACCGAAAAGCGCCATACGCAGGTGCTGCCGGTCTGCGCGGAACTGTACGAGAAGCTGTCCAAGTTGCGCGAGCGGCTGCGCGCGCAGGGCGTGAAGGTGACGCGCTTTTACATCACCAGCGGGTTCCGCACGCCGGCGTACAACAAGCAGGTCGGCGGGGCGGCGTTCAGCCGGCACTGCTGGGGGACGCGGTGGATCTTTGCATCGACGAGAACCGCGACCTGAAGATCGACGACCTGAATGGCGACGGGCGCAACGACTGGCAGGACGGGCTGGTCATCGCCAAGGCCTGCGAGGACCTCGAAGCGGAGGGGCTCGTCGCCGCGGGCGGGATCGGGCTGTACGACTGGCCCGGGGAATTCAGCGTGGGCAGCCATGTGCACATCGATTGCCGCGGCTTCATCGCGCGCTGGGGCAACCGCCACGAGCGCGGCAAGAAAGTCCAGTACGCCTGGTGGCGCCCGGAAGACGGACCGGCCGCCCAGGCCGGGGAATAGGGTCCGCTTGTCGAGGCCGGGGCGGCCCGGTACAACGCCCGCATGGAGCGGCTCGCGCGCGCGAAGATCAACTGGGACCTGCGCATCCTCGGCAAGCGTCCCGACGGCTTTCATGAACTGGATACGGTCATGGCCGGCATCGAGCTGGCCGACCGGATGACCTTCGAGCCGGCCGAACGGCTGGAGCTGACCTGCTCGGACCCCTCCCTGCCCTGCGACGACTCAAACCTGGTCGTGAAAGCCGCGCGGCTGCTGGCCGGCGAAGCGCGGCGGCCTGCCGGCGCCCGCATCCATCTGGAAAAACACGTCCCCGCCGGCGGCGGCCTGGGCGGCGGGAGCAGCGACGCGGCGACGACGCTGCTGGCCTTGAATGAATTGTGGGAGCTGGGCTGGGCGCGGGAGCGTCTCGCCGAACTGGCCGCGCGGCTAGGGAGCGACATCGCGTACTTTCTCTGGGGCGGCTGGTGCCAGTGCACCGGGCGCGGCGAGCGCGTGGCGCCGCTCCTTGGGCCACCTATTTCCGAGAAGCTGACTATTTTTCTTGTTATTCCATCTTTTGGAGTTCCGACGCCTGCGGTATACAGAAAGCTGCAAGCGCCGGCTTGGGATTCTTCGAAGCAAGGTCGAGCCTTGACAGAGGTTTCGGATAACATTAGGATGCAAATTACTAGGCATTATAGGAATGCTTCACTACTCGATGGATGCAGGAACGATCTGCGCGAAGCGGCCTGTGCGGCTGAACCACGGCTCGCGGCGCTGGAGGCGCGACTTGACGAGCTTGCGTCGGAGCGATGGCGGCTCTCGGGCAGCGGTGCGGTCCACTTCGTGATCGGCAGCTCGCAAGGACGAGACTCGGAGATGGAGCGGACGCTGCGGAAGGGACTGCCGCCGGACGTGCGCATCCTGCGAACCCAGACGGCATAGCTGGGACAGAAAAAGAGGAGCAAGGCCAACAGATCTAAAGCTCGGCCGTCGCCTTATGGGAAGTTATCCAACGCCCAGCCGCACCAACGGCGGCAAGGACCGCTAGCCTATGAGAATCACGGAAATCAAGATCAAACTGGTCTCCCGCCCGACCGACAAGCTGCTCGCCTTTGCCAGCGTGACGTTCGATCAGAGCTTCGTGGTGCGCGACATCCGCCTGATCCAGGGCAACTCGGGACTCTTCGTGGCGATGCCCAGCCGCAAGATGACCGATCGCTGCCCGGGCTGCGGCTTCAAGAACCACTTGCAGGCGCAGTTCTGCAACCAGTGCGGCAAGCGGCTCAATCCCAACCGCTCGCGGACGGACAACCGGGGCCGGGCCAAGCTGCACGCGGACATCGCGCACCCCATCAACAGCCGCTGCCGGACGGAACTGCAGGCGGCGATCCTGAAGGCGTACCAGGACGAGCAGGAGCGCGCCCGGCAACCCGGGTACGTGGCGCCCAACTTCGACGATTACGACGCGGGCCCCGAAGGCGACGACGAGGCGCTCGATGAATTGCCGTCGGGGCACACGCCCAAGCGCCTGAAGGCCGCCCCGCCGCCGCTCCCGGCCAAGGGCGCCGAAGCGCCCGAAGCGCCGAAGACGCGCACGGCCGAGGCCGGCGCCGACGGGGACGGGGCGCCGCCGCCATCCGAGCCGCCGCGTAAAGGCGACGGCGGCGGCTTCGGGATCTTTGGCGAGTGACGAACCTCTCCCGGGAGCGGAACATAAAACGGGCCGCGCGGCGCATGCCGGGCGGCCCGTTTCGTTGTTGGCTTGCGTGAACGTCGAGGCGCGGGTTATTCGCCTTCCTTCTTCTCGCCGTCGCCGCCTTCCTTCTTTTCCTTCTCGGGCTTGGCGGTCTTTTCGCGGCGCTCGCGCGGCGGCATGGCCTTCTTGGCCAGTTCTTCGCCCAGGATCTCGACGAGGCCCTTCTGGAACTCGGTCAGGAGTTGGAAGCCGCCGGTGGCCTTGGACAGTTCCTCGCGGGCGGCCTTCATCGCGTCCTTGTCCTTCTTCTCGGCGGCGGCCTTCAAGTCCTCTTCGGCCTTCTTGTAGGCTTCGCTGGCGCGCAGTTCATCCCACTTGGTCTTGAGGCTCGTGCGCAGGTCCTCGATCTTCTTCGCCTGCTCCTCGGTGAGCTTGGTGTCGCCGAGCTTCTCTTGCAGGGTTTCGTTGGTGGGGATGTTGAAGCCCCCGCCGTGTTCGCGCTTCGGGTTGTCCTTCTTTTCCTTCTCGCCGGTCTTGGCGCCTTCTTCTCCGCCGCCCATTTCGTCCTGCGCCCAGCCGGCCGAACACACGCACATCAGGGCGAGGGCCGCGCAGACCCCCCAAACCTTCGTCATGCGGCTCATGCGTAACCACCTCCGAAATAGCGAACTCCAAAGGACGACCACGCGTCGTCCACCAAGTGAGTCCGCAGCCCAAGCGCCCTCGCGCGCTTCGCGATGCGCCTTATCTCACACGGCTCGAGTTTCAGGGTCGGCAGCCCATACGCGCTTTGAGAACGCGATAAAGACTGAGACGGCATTTCCGAGAGCCGTACTGCAATCTCGGACGCCTTTGGAACTCGGTATATTCAAATGAGTTGGAAGATTATTGGCCTAGGCCTCAACCGAGCAGGTTGGGCAACATCATGCGCGGCGTCTTTAACTTTCGCGCAGGCTTGGACTTGGGCTTTCGGACCAGCCGGGGTGCGCCGGGGCGCACCAACGTCGCGTAAAGGCGCGGAAGAAAGCCCTTCCGAATCTTCCAAAGTCCAATGTAGACGGGCGTATCGAGCGGCATGAAACCGTTCTGGCGATCCATCTCTTCATCTTCGCGCAAGCTACGATCTTCACCTTGGCTGTGCATGAAGCTTACTCCTGCCGCCACCCCGTCCCGCGCCAGACTTCATATACCAATAAACGGGCGAAATCTATAGGGCTGGCATGTAAATCATACTAAAGTTGCGACAGCGACTTGGATTCCAAAGTTCTATCATCCTCTTACCTCTACACCACATAGTGCAAGTCGGTATCTAGTTTTCGCCGCTAAATCCGAGATCCTCGCCATGTTCCTGTAACTCATTGACTGTATTTATGCTACGAAGGCGATCGGCACTCGAAAACGGAACGTCTACATAGCGTACGCCTAATTGGTCGGCGAACGCTCGGACTGAGCGCTCGCCGGATTCCAGCGCTACGTAGGCGGGTCTGCGAGCGTGATGGGACCAGATGCTGCACAATGGTTCCACTTGAGCCAGACCTTGCTCATCAATGGTGCGCGTCACGACGCCAAACCCTGCCCCGCCCTGGTCAAATGCAGCATGCAGGCCGTGAACGAGTTCGGGGGTGATAAAGGGCATATCGCAGGCGAGCAGGAAGATCTCGTCCTCCGTGTCTTCCAGAGCGGTATAGAGCCCGCCAAGCGGGCCGCAGCCCTCGAAGAGATCGGCGAGCACTTCGTCCACGGGCAGATCGTCCAGGGCTTCGAGCTGTTCCTGCCGTGCGACCACGACGACGCGCTCGCAGCAGAGCCTGAGAAGCTTGGCCTGCCGCTGAATCACGCGCTCACCGCGCCAGAGCAGGCGCGTCTTGTCGGGCCCCTGGAGCCGCCTGGAGCGCCCGCCGGCGAGGATCGCGCCGGTCATGCCGAGTGGCAACCGCGGTGAAAGGGCATGGATCAACTCCTTAATAGAGAGCTACTTGCTTGTAAGGGCCGCTTGGTAGACGGCCAGTCCCGAGAGTAAGATACCGCGTATGCCCCCTCGCGCGCACGCCAGCCTCGGTTTTTGCCTCCTGCTCATGCTGGTTGGCGCGGCCTCGCTTCGCGGCGGAGAGCCGGAGGTTCTGGCGCTTCAGACGCAGGACGGCTCGCGTCTTGCCGTCACGGCGCTTGAACCGTCCGGCCTCAAGTTCTCGGCCGGGATGGAGCGCGCCACGCATCCCTGGAAGGATGTGAAGCGGCTGCGTCTGGCGACCCGCTCCGACCCGCGGCGCCTGGCGCGGGCACGGCAGGCCCTGAAGGAACTCGGCGACGACAACTTCGAGGTGCGCCGGAAGGCGCTCCAGACATTGGACGAACTGGGCCGCGCGGCGATTCCCGCACTGTACGAGGCGCAGGACACGGACGACGCGGAGGTCGCGTCGCGCGCGAAGCAGCTCATGGCGAAGCTCGGCGCGGGCGAGGCGGACGATCCGCTGGACCGGTTGGAGCTGGCGGACGGCCGAACGCTGCGCGGGAAGGCGGAGTTCGAGGCCTTCATGGCCGGCACCGCCTGGGGCACGGTGCGCTTCCCGCCCGAGGCGCTGGCGGAACTCGCGCAGGCCCCGGCCGGGGCGGCGCCGCCGCGGGTTCCCGACGGGGCGCCGATCATGGCGCGCGCGCCCGCGCCCCGTTCCGAGAAGGAGCTGGCCCAGCGGCTCGATTTCGGCGCGCAGGACGACCCGCTCGGCATCGGTCCCAACGGCGTGGCCGGCCTGCATCGGCTCAATTTGGGCGGCGCGCGGCTGGCCGGTTTCGACCAGCTCCCCGACGGCAAGACGGAGATCAAGCTCGGCGCCGAGGTCGAGGACGCCTACGCCGAGTGGGGGCTGCTGCTGCGCGCAGAAGACGAGCGCCAGAAGGTGGTCGCGAACAAGGACGAAGACTTCGCCGGCGTGACGCGCGGGCATGCGGCGGCCGTGGACGCCCCGCCCGGCGCCGGCAATCTCGAACTGCGCTTCGTCCGGCCGGGAAGTTATGAGCCCAAGACGCGCGATGGCCGCCCCGGCGGCGTCTTCATGGTGGCCTGCGCGCTCGGACCGGCCAAGCCCGAGAGCATCGGGATGGAGGCCTTCGACCGGCACGGCCGGCTGCTGCTGCGCGTCTTCAACAAGCAGGACGGCAACATGGTCGCGGGCGGCGCGCTGAGCAACGAAGTCCTGGGCATCAGCGCGCGCGTGCCGATCCACCGGGTGCGCCTTTTCCGCGCCGATCCGGCCGGCGAGCAGGCGCTACGCATCGACGATCTGCTGATCGGGCACGTCCTCCCGGCCGAACGGGACGAACGCTTCGGCGAGGCTAGGCTTTCCGACGGCCAATGCCTGACCGGCCTGGCGCTCAACTCCGAACGCGCGGAAACGCTGGCGCTGCGCCCCGCCTTCCTGGATGACGCCGCGCCGCCCTGGGCGATTCCCTTCGACCTGCTGGAACGCTTCGAGCCGCCTCAGGCCGCCGCCGCCGAGACGCCGCCCGAGGAGCGCGTCGCGCGGCTCAACGAGGTGCTCTTCCAGTCGGGCGAGCAATTCAAAGCCAGCCTGCTGAAGCTCGCCGAAGGGCGCGCGGACCTGGGCCTGGCCGGCGGCGTCCAGATCACCGTTCCCGCGAAGCTGCTGCGCAAGGTGGACCTCTGGCCGGAGGCGCCCGCCGAGGGCGCCAAGGCGGCGCCCCTGGCGGTGGGGAAGGACGAGAAGCCCGGCGTCGAATACCGCAGCCAAATGCATGAATCCGACGCCCACTCCCCACAGGTGGAAAAGGACCCGAACCAGCCCAAGGATCCGTCCGTCCACCCCACCGAAGGGCTGCCGCGGATGGACGACGCCGAGATCCTCGCGCTCGACGCCAAGGAGAACACACTCACCGTGGACCCCAAGGACGGCGCGGGCGCATGGACGATCGACCTGTCCAGCGCGCGCTACCTCGTCTGGCCTCCATCCCAGGATGCGCCCGCCCACAACGCGCCGCGCGCCTGGACGCTGGTGCTGCGGCAGGGCACGGCGTTCGACCTTAACCTGAAGGCGGTGCACGAAGGCGAGATCGAGGCCGAACTGCTGGGCAGCACGGTGAAGCTGCCCTTCCGCGTCGTGGAAGCGCTGGAGCGGAAGCGTCCGTAAAGAACCGAGGGGCACGAACGGATGCCGGAAGCCGAATCGCCGAGCGCGCCCGAACGGCAAGCGGAAGTCACCTGCCCGCAATGCGAGACGGTCCTCCGCAGCGTCCAGGCTGGCGCCGACGGGCAGGTCCGCTGCGTCAATTGCGGCAAGCGCTTCCGCCTCGGCGGCGCGAACGAGCAGGTGCCCGGCGCCGAACCGGAGCCGGCGCCGCGCGAGATTCCCCGCGAGCCGGCGAGCCCCGCGTACACGCTGGTCCACGTGCTGGGCCTCCTTCAATTGATCGCGGCCGGCGTGGGCTGCGCCCTCTTCCTCGTCTTTGCCTTGCCGGACATCCTGCGCTTCTTCAGTTTCAGGTGGCACGAACTGTGGGGCCTGTCTTACGTGCCGGCCGGGCTGGCGGCGGCCTGGAGCCTGTATTACCTGGCGGCCTCGTTCGGCCGGCTGGACCGGGATCTCGTACACTGGGCCTGGCGGCGCGGCGCGCTGGACGCGCCGCTGCCGCGCCCGCCGGGCTCGAACCTCCCGCTGATCCTGCCGGTGGCGGTGTTGGCCGGCGCCGGTGGCGTTGCGCTGGCGATGGCCGGCATGGAAGACGGCAACTTCTTCGCGGCGCTGTGCGGGCTGATCTTGGCGGGGCTCGGGCTGATCGCCGGCATGCTCTTCGAAAACGTCTACTTCTTCCTCTGGCGGCAGGCGCTGCTGGCGAAGAGCCTGGAACGGGGGGCGACGTACCTGCCCCCGCCGACGGTGCGCCCGTATACCTTTTTGAGTTTCCTGGGTATCGTCCCCCTGGCCGGCTGCGCCGGTGCGAGCTTCTCGACGATCCTCCTCGTCCTGGATAACGCGCGGTACAATAACGAGTCCGAGACACGCTGGGGCCTGATCGGCGGCGTCGGAATCCTCGGCGTGGGGTACTCGCTGGCGCGCCTGGGCGCGATCTTGGACTTCGCCGCCGGCGCCTGGCAGGGTCTGGCCGACCGGCGGAGGCTGCCCATCCGCTGGCGCGACGGCAGGAACTTCCTTCTGTGCATGATCCCGCTGGCGGTCATCCCGATGGGCCTGCTGCTGGACCTTTTCCTCTTCATCACCGAGGGCAGGTTCCTAGACAATGAAGAGCTGGTGCTCATGTTCGGCATGAACGTGTTCTTCGGGAGCGCCTGCCTGGCCCTGTACCTGGTGCTTGCAAAGTTGCATGCGTGGCGGCGCGCGCAGCAGGCGGTGCTCGAAGCCGGCGGCGCGCGGAAGTTGAATGCGCTTCCCGAATTCGGGCTGGGCTACTCGCTCCTGATGGCCGCCGCATGCGTCTGCTTCGCCCTGGGAGCCTTCACCATGGCGGGCGAGTTTTTCCGCGGCATGACCTGGCGATCGGTGGACCGCCTCGTCACCGTCTTCCTGGGCATGTCGCTCTTCGTGCTGGGCGGCAGCTACCCGCTGGTCTGGCTGAGCGGCGTGGTTCGCGAAGCGGCCTGGAGCGTGGCGCAGGCGAAGGCGGCGCGGGACCAGCTCCCGGCGGACATCCGGCCCGAAGACTTTCCATTGGACGGTCACCTCCCGAGGCGTGCAGCCCCCGCCCCAACCGCCGCGACTTCCAAGCCTGAAACCGCGCCGGATGCCGGTTGAGCGCCTTCCGTTTCGCTTGACGCGCCGCGCCGCGCGCCGAATCTTCTTCTGACCCCTTCAGCGACGGGAGGCCTGCATGTCCGACGGGAAGCGCATTCTGGTGGCCGATAAGTTTCCGGATTCGGGCCTGAAGCGGCTGAAGTCGCGCGGGCTGGAGGTGAAGTACGAGCCCGACCTGGCGCCCGAGAAGCTGCCGGGGCTGCTCGAGGGCGTCGCCGTGCTGGTCGTGCGCAGCACCAAGGTGAAGGCCGAGGCCATCGCGGCCGGGAAGGATTTGCAGCTCATCGTCCGCGCCGGCGCAGGAACGGACAACATCGATACCGCCAAGGCCAGCACGCTGGGCATCTACGTCGCCAACTGCCCCGGGCGGAACGCGGCGGCGGTGGCGGAACTGGCCCTGGGCCTGCTGCTGGCGGCCGACCGGCGCATCCCGCAGGCCACCGCGGACCTCAAGGCCGGCACGTGGAACAAGAAAGAGTACGGCAAGGCCGACGGCATCAAGGGGCGCACGCTGGGGGTGCTGGGCCTGGGCGGGATCGGGCAACTCGTGATCGAGCGCGCGCAGGCCTTCGGGATGAAGATCGTCGCCTGGAGCCGCTCGCTGACCCCCGAGCGCGCGGAGGAACTGGGCGTGCGGTACGCCGCCACGCCGCTGGACGTCGCGCGGGCCGCCGACGCCGTCACGCTCCACGTCGCCTACGGCAAAGAGACGCACCACCTGGTCGGGGAAGCTTTCCTCGCCGCGATGAAGCCGCGCGCGATCCTGGTCAACACCTCGCGCGGGGCGGTCGTCGACGAGGCGGCCCTGCGCAAGGCCATCGCCGAGAAGGGCATCCGGCCCGCGCTGGACGTCTTCGAAGCGGAGCCCGCCGCCGCGGCGGGCCCCGTGGACCTGGCCGTGGCGAAGGAAGCCTCGTTCGTCGGCACGCCGCACATCGGCGCCTCCACCGAGCAGGCGCAGGAGGCGATCGCCGAAGAAGCCGTGCGGATCGTGGAGGCTTTCCTGGCGACCGGCGAAGTGCCGAATTGCGTGAACCTGGCCGAGCGCACGCCCGCCCGCTACCTGCTCGCGGTGCGACACTACGATCGCGTGGGCGTGCTGGCGGGGATCTTCGACGAACTGCGGGGCGGCGGGATCAACGTCCAGCGCACCAGCAACATCGTCTTCCTGGGCGCGGAAGCCGCGGTGGCGCGGATCGAACTGGACTCGGAGCCCCAACCCGCGACGCTCGCGAAGCTTCGCGCGCAGGAGCACGTGCTGAGCGTGGAACTGGTGCCGCTGTAGCAAGGGACTGCGTTTCGTGGTCCGAATCCACCGGGAGTATCCAGAACGCAGGCGCGCGTTCAACCCCGGCCGCGCAGGGCGCTCTTCTTGCGCAGGACGCGGCCGGCGAGGCGGGCGATCTCCTTGTTGGCCTCGGAGAGCCGTTCGGCCAGCAGGTGCGCCAGATTCGCGGTGATCTGCATGGCGATCGGATCCTGCCGCCCCATTTTCTGCCGGTAGATCTCGGTCGGCAGCACGCCGCAGATGCACGGCGCCATCGCGCGAATCGTGGACGAGCGCGGCTCGTCGGTGAGCAAGGCCATCTCGCCGAAGAAATTCGGCGCTTCGAGTTCGGCGAGCCGGAAGTGCCCCTTCGAGGAACTCTTGATCACGCCGACCTTGCCGCGGCAGAGCATGTAGAGCCCGTCGGAAGCCTGCCCTTCGCGAAAGAGGATCTGCTGCTCGGGGTAATCGCGCCGCTGCAGCCAGGCCATCAACTCGTCCACCTGGGACTTGGTGAGCCCCTGGAAAATATTGATCTTGGGGACGGTACGCTTGAGCATGTCGCGGCCTCCGCTGGCGGCATTGTCGTTTCAGGCGAGTCGATGAACGAAATCATGCTAACGCGGGGCGCGCGGCCTTCCAGGACCGGATGCGCTTTGCGTCACCCGCCCAAAGCCTTGAGCCGGCCCTTGGCGAACTCGATCTCGCGGGCCGCCCCGGCGGGAGCGAACTCCACGAAGCGCCGGTAGAACTGGAGTGCCTTGGCCTGCTGGTAGGATTTGTCGGCCGCGACCGCGGCGTTGTAGGCCAGCGGCGCGGAGCGGGGATCGGCGCGCAATCCCGCCTCGGCGGCGGCCAGCGCGTCGGGAAAGCGGGAGAGCGAGAGGAGCGCCATGGACTTGTTGACGTGGCCCTGCGCGAGGCCGGCGTTCGCGCGCAGCGCCGCGTCGCTGGCGCCGACCGCCTCCTGGAAGCGCTTGAGCTGGATCAGCGCGAAGGCCTTGTTGGACCAGCCCAGCGCGAACTGAGGATCGTAGCGCACCGCGGTCTCGTGGCAGGCGAGGGCCTCGTCCCAGCGCCCCAGCCGCCCGAGACGGTTGCCCTTGTTGGTCCAGACGACGGGGTTCCGCGGCGCCAGCCGCAACGCTTCTTCGAGCTTGGCCAGGGCATCGGCGTGGCGGCCCTGGTTGCCGAGGGCGGTGGCCTCGTCGATGAGCTTCACGGCCTCGGCGCTGGCCGTGACGTCGGTCTTGACGACCTCGAGCCGGTCGCCGGCGTTTGCGGGCTGCTTCGGCACCTCGGCGGGCAGCCCGGCGGCGGAACCTCGTTGCGGCGCGGGCGCACCGCACCGCGCGGCCAGCCGCTCGGCGATGCGGAAGACCTCTTCGTGCTGCGGGGCGCGCGCGAGTTCCCCGTAACGCCGCCAGCTCGCGACGGACGCTTCGTGCCGTCCCAACTCGTCCTCGACGAATCCCCGCTCGAACCAGGCCGCGCCGTAATGGGCTTCGATCTCGCTGCACTTCACCAGGCACGCCAGCGCTTCTTCCCTGCGGCCCAGCGCGCGCAGGACGCGGCCCTTGACGCACCAGGCCGGGTGGTCGCGCTCGTCTTTCCGCAGGGCCTCCTCGACCAACGCGAGGGCTTCGTCCGGCCGCTGGAGTTGCAGCAGGCAGTCGGCCAGCCCGCGGCGGGCGGGACCGTCGCCGGGCTCGAGTTCGAGCACCTTCCGGTACGCGGCCTGCGCGGCGTCGAACTGCTTCAGCGAGACGTGCGCGTCGCCCTTGAGCGCCCACCAGACGGTCGACTCGGGCTTTTGCGCGAGAAAGTAGTCCAAGGTGGGTAGCGCCTTGGCCGCGCCATCCGAGCCCTCGTGCACGAGGCTGATCGCCTCCAGCAGCGTAACCTGCGGTTGCGCGAAGCCCGGCTGCGCGATTCGCTCCAGGAAACCGCGTACCTTTCCGATCAGTTCCGCGTCCTTGTTCGGGTCGGCGTACTCGAGGGCCTTGTGCCAGCATTCGTGCGCGCGCGGCATCTGCTGCTTATCCACGAGCATGCAGCCGAGGGAGGACCAGGCGAGCGGATGCCGCGGGGCCAGGCGCGTCGCGCGTTCGTAGAACCGGATGGCGTCGTCGGTACGGTCCATGGCGGCCAGGTCGTTGCCGAAGCTGACCCACTCGTCGGGCTCGTTCGGCGCGCAGGGCAGGCCCTCGCCCGGCTTGAGCGGGGCGAACATCTCCTCGGGCGTGCAGACGCGCCCCTGGGTCGCCAAGGACGCCCGCGTGCGCTGAATCATCATGCGGATCTGGTCGAACCAGGGCAGGAGTTGCTCGTTGCCGTACTTGAGCCGCTTGTAGACGCGCATGAACGAGAGCGCCGAATGGTCGCCGGGCGGCATCACGACGCCGGCCGAGTACGGATAGGCGTTGGTATTGATCACCTCCCGCCAAACCCCGCCGTAGAGGCGCCTGAACACTTCGCCCACGTAGCAGCCGACGTTCCAGATGGCTTGCATCTGTTCCTGGCTGGGCGTGAAGTCGGCGCCTTCCGGAACCGCGGGCTGCGTCCCGAAGGACAGGTCGATGACGATGTCGAGCGCGGCCACGCTGGCGGGGCTGAAGTCGGCGCGAAACTTGGCGTGCTGTCGCAAAAGATTCGCGTAGTTTTCCGCGATGGCCTGGTAATCGTGTTGAGGCCGTGGTGGATTGGCGCTCATCGGTCATGCCCTGCCTGGATCGTCCCTTCATACCCGCTGGCAGCCCGTTGAAAAGGGGGCCGTGGTCAGAAAACGAGCGATTTTTTATCCAGACCGATCGCGCCGAGAGAACATATCGGGACGAAGATCTGTGACCGAGACGCAACGTAGAGCCGGGGCAAAAGGCCCTGCGCCGCGGGTAAGAAACTTCCGCGGCGCGGTACTAAACGGCGCTACTTTCCGGCGTCCTTCGGCTTCGCCCAGTCCGGGAGCGGGGCGAAGGTGCCTTCGGCGACCCGCTTGCCGGTGGTGACGAAGATATTGCCGGCGGCGTCGACGCGAACCTGGAACCCCCGCAACGCGCGCGTGGCGGGGCCGTTGGTGGGCTTGCCGGCCAGGTCGAACTGACTGCCGTGGAGCGGGCAGACGATCCCGCCGTCGGGTCCGACGGCCAACGGCGTATGGCGGTGGGTGCAGACGCGCGGATAGCAGGCGATGCCGCGGTCGGTGCGCACCAGGATCAGGTCGGGGTCGTCGTACTCCTTGGCCGAGTTGTTCGGCAGCGCCATCAGGTTGGCAAGTTTGCGCTCCTTCTCATCGTCGTCGCCGGCCCGTGCCGGACACGCCTGCAAGGCGGCGCAGCCGGCCGCGGCTCGCGCCAGCCAGGCGAGGCAATCGCGGCGCGTCATGGGGCGCACCTCCCCGGAATCGGACACGCTCTACCCCCCACCTATCCGGCCAGGCCGCGCTCGCGCGGCGCTCGCGGATCCCACTGGTATCCTGCCGACTCAAGCAGCAGGTAAGGCATCCAAACCTGCCACGGCGGCAGCATGACGTCGAGCGCGGCCTCGACGCGCTTTCCGGCGCAGCAGTAGCAGCAGAAGCGCTGCGTGAGCCCCGCGACCCAGAGTTCGAACTTCCCGTCGGTCTGACGGCAGGGCGTGATCAGGCTGAGCGCTCCGGCGGCCGGGTGGCTTCCCAACAACTGCAACGGCGTGCGCGACTGCATATAGAGGCTGGCATATTCCGGGCGGCGGCGGTCGTAGCCCAGAATCTTCCAGCCGCCCCACGGTTCGATCACGCAGCGCATGTGGCTGCGGTGGAGGCGCGGCGGCGGCAGGTCGAATCTCCCCGATTCGCTCCGGCACTCCATGGCCCGGCCTCCCGTATCGCCCAGTCCCGCTCAAAAACCGACCGCGACGCTGAAGAGGAAGGCGTCCGTCTCGTCGTTCGCGCCCGACTCGCTCAACGTGGTCCCTTGGCGCGTGGAGGGGCTCCAGTCCATCTGGTAGTCGAACTTGAAGACGGTGCGCGGAATCGGCCGGTAAGAGAGCCCCAGGGTCAGGCGCCGGAGATCGCGCTGGTCGAAATTGTCGAGGGCCAGGTCCACATAATCGAAGCGCACGGCGGCGACGAGCTTGGGATCCTTGTAGGTGTCCTTCCCGAATGGCGTGCTGTTGATAAAGCTGGGCCAGAAGCTGTAGTACGCCTCGGTATAGAACCCGAACGCCTGCTGGCCCTCGCCGCCAACCGTGCGGCCTGCGGGAGCATGAGCCATGGCCGCCTCTCCACGGAAGCCGAAGTCGCCGCGCTCGAAGGTGAGATCCGCCGACCAGATCTGCACGGTGCCGGCGTCGGCATTGTAATAAACATCGGGCGTGTTGGGGTCGCCGTCGTCGTCGAAAAGCCCCTTGGCGCCGTCGAAGCCGCTAAAATACCCGCCGATGCCGATTTCGAGGTGGTCGGCGAGCCAGGACGCGCTGCGCGCCGGCTCGAAGGCCACGCGGAAGGCCCCCGCCTTCTTGCTGTCGTAAATCGGCGCGTCGCCGTTCAAACGCAGGCTGCGCAAGCCGCCGCCCACCGAAATGCGGTCCGCGCGTCCGGGATTAAACAGGTACGCCTCATATTCGATGCCGATCGCGTCGGTATCGAGCAACTGCCCGTGGAACCCAACACCTTCCTCCCACCACGTCGTAGGCGTGATCCGGCGGCTTATAAGGGGGCGATCCACGAAATTGTTGGTCCAGGCTTCGTGATAGAGATTGTACCTGCTGGTCGGCACCAGGATCTGCCCGGCTCGGAAGACCAACTCGTCCAGGACCTTGAAGTCGACCCAAGCCTGTTCGAGTTCGAGTTCGCCTTCGGTCGTGCCCGGTCCGGAGATAACCGCGCCGTGCTCGTACTCCAGTTCCATGTAGAACTGAATGTTCTCGTGAAGTTGCGCCCCGAATTCGAGGATCGTGCGCAACTGATCGAAGCGGGAAATCGTGTCGCCACGATCCACGTAAGTAAACTCCGTGTAGCCCCCGATGGTCATGTCCGTGGCCGAACGGACGGACGTACTGGCACTGGAAAAGAACCGCTCGGAAATCGGCGTCCGATCCGGGTCCGAGCCCAGCGCCTTGTCGATGCCTTCCTGAATCTTCGTCTCGCGCACCGCGGTGTCGCGCTGCGAGGTCAGCGTCTTGACCTGCGTTTCCAGGTTGGCGATGCGGGATTCGTAGGCTTCGCGCATGGCCTGGATCTGGGCCATGAGATCCGCCATGCCGGCTTCGCCGCCCCGCGCCACGGCACAGGCCGACAGAGCCAGCGCGCAACCGAACAGCCCCCACCACTTAGCCTTCGCACCGCACATCGGATCCCCTCCCGCAATGAGATTGAGACGCACTGAGCGATCTCATCAACTGAGATTTATTCTCAGAAAACATATTCATACCATTACTCTCAAAAATTATCAATCAATATGCGAACCATTCTCAACAATTATTCTCAGGAGACATTCGAACTGCCAATCCAAATTTGCTTGCCATATTTGCATACATATTGTATACAATTCTATGCCCATTACAGCAGAAACCACACAACTCTCTCTGGCGGAACAGATAGAGGAGGAAATCCTCGCCGGCGACCTGGCTCCAGGCAGCCACCTTGCTGAAGTCAAACTGGCCCAGCGCTTTGGCGTCAGCCGGACCCCCTTGCGACAGGCCTTGGCGAAGCTGGCCGAGATGGGTTGGGTGCGACTGGTGCCCAACGTTGGGGCGTTCGTGCGCGAGATTCCCGCCCGCGAAGTCGCCGAACTGTTCCATGTCCGCGAGCAGCTCGAGGGCCTCGCGGCCGAGCTCCTGGCCTCGCACTGGAACGACGAGCTGTCCGCGCGGCTCCAGGGGCTTGCAGACGCCTACCGCGAGCACCGGCTTGCGGGGCGCTATTACGAGACGCGCATGGCCAACTGCCTCTTCCACCGCGCGATCGTGGACGCCAGCGGCTGCGAGGCCTTGGCTGAGACGGTCACGCGCATGCGGCTGATCCTGCGCAGCGAGATGGCGCGGCATCCGTTCGAACCGCAGCTCGGGCAGACGCCGCCGGACGCGGCCGTGACGCATTACGACCTGCTCGACGCGCTGGCATCGGGACAGCCGAGGCAGGCCCGCGAGGCCGCGGTGCGGCACCTGGAGCAGGTCCGCGTGCGCCTGCTGGGGCTGGGTTGAACCATGAACGTCATCTTCATCCTGCTCGACACGCTGCGCCGCGACCACCTGGGTTGCTACGGCAACTCGTGGATCAAGACGCCGAACCTCGATGCCTTCGCCGCGCGCGGGTGACGTTCGAAAACGCGTACTTGGGATCGAGCCCCTGCATGCCGGCGCGGAGGGACATCCTGACCGGGCGCTTCGAATTCCCCTTCCGCGGCTGGGGCCCGCTGGAGCACGGCGACCGCGACCTCCCCGGCGCGCTCACCAAAGCCGGCCGCCCGACGTACCTCATCACCGACCACTACCACCTCTTCGAGCACGGCAGCGGAAACTATCACTTCCACTTCAACGGCTGGCAGTTCATCCGCGGGCACGAAAACGACGCCTGGGAAACCGACCCTTCGATCGAGCCGCGCTGGCCGGCCCCCGAGAAAACTAAGTGCCACTTCCGCTGGGCGCAGTACTGGCGCAACACGGCCAAGTGGCGCGCGCCCGACGGAACCTGGGCCGACGAGCGCGACACGTTCACCGCGCAGACCTTCCGCGCCGCCGGCGAGTGGCTCGAGCGCAACCGCGGGCTGCATGACAAGGATTTCTTCCTGACCATCGACCACTTCGATCCGCACGAGCCCTTCGACCCGCCGGCGCCTTACGACACCCTGTACACGGACGGCGAGATTCCCGCCGAGCGCGTGCGCTGGCCGATCTACGGGAAAGCCGACCGCTACACCGAAGCCGAGCTGCGCGACATCCGCGCGCTCTACGCCGGCAAGGTCTCGCTGGTGGACGCCTGGTTCGGGCACTTCATGCGGAAGCTCGAGGAACTGAAGCTGCTCGAGACGACGGCGGTGGTCGTCACTACCGACCACGGGCACCTCTTCGGCGAGCACGGCATGATCGGAAAGCCCGGCAGCGGACATGGCGACAGCACGCTCTACCAGCCCATGGCGCACATCCCGCTGATGGTTTATCACCCGGACTTCAAGAGCCAGGCCGGCGCGCGGCGGACGCAGCTCGTCCAGCCCGTGGATCACTACCCGACAATCCTTGAGACGCTGGGCGTCGCGCAAGACGGCCAGAGACTGCACGGCCGCTCGCTGCTCCCGCTGCTGGGTTCGAGCGAGGCGAAGAACCGCGAGTACGCGTGCTTCGGGAAGTACGGCGAGGCAATCCACGTCACCGACGGCGCATGGACGCTGGCCAAGTGGCCGCCCGACCGAGAGCGGAACGAGCCGCTCTACTGGTACTCCGCGCACCCGCCGGAGTTCATCGTCCCGCGGGGCCTTGGCCCGTTCGACGGCGCGCGGCTGCGTTATCCCGTCGATCACGTCCGCGGCCCGGCCGACGACGGGCTCTGGTTCCTCCCCGAGGACTACGCGCAGGAGCGGAATGTAGCCGCCGAAAGGCCGCGGGAATACGCACGGTTGCGCGGAGCGTTGGGCCAGTTTCTGAGTGAAGTTAAAGCGCCCGGCGAACAGGGCGTGAGATTGGGAATCGCGGACGGAAACGTGAAACGTGAAACGTGAAACGTGAAACGTGAAACGTGAAACGTAAAAAAACACGAGAAGCGGCCGCTTTCAAGCCTTTTCACGTTTTACGTTTTACGTTTCAAGCAACCGCCGAATTATAATCATTTAAGGAGCATTGCCATGCCCAAGTCCGGACTGAACGTCATCGTCATCTGCAACGACACGCTGCGCGCGGACGTCGTCGATCATACGTGGGAAGACCGCGTGGACCTGCCGAACCTCGACCGCCTGCGCGAACAGGCGTTCAGCTTCACGCGCGCGTACGGCGACGGGTATCCGACCGTGCCGAGCCGGCGCGGGTTCTACACGGGCCGCCGCGCGTACCCATGGAATCACGACATCGACGACCGCGGCAGCGTCCCGAACCTGGTGGGCTGGCACGCGATCCCCAGCGAGTACACGACGCTCGCCGAGACGCTCTCGGCCCAAGGGCGCATGACGGGGCTCGTCGCCGACCTCTACCATATGTTCAAGCCGACGATGAACTTCTCGCGCGGCTACTGTTCGTACGACTACATCCGCGGCCAGGAGACCGACCGCGTGCGCAGCGGGCCGATCTCGCGCGTGGACCTGAAGCGGCACCTGCATCCCGGCGAGAAGGACTTCAAGCGCCACGGCGGGCTGGTCCAGTACCTGCTCAATACGCTGGACCGCAAAAGCGAGGAAGATTATTTCTGCCCGCGCGTGATGCGGTCGGCGGCCCGCTGGATCGACGACAACGCCAGCCAGGGGCCGTTCCTGCTCTGGATCGACAGCTTCACGCCCCACGAGTTCTGGGATCCGCCGAAGGCGTTCGCCGACCGCTACTTCAAGAAGGACGGCCTGATCGACTACGCCTATCCGCAGTTCTTCCAGGACCGCTTCAAGTTCACGGAAGACGAGGACCGGCGCACCAAGGCGCTCTACTACGGTTACTGCACCTTCATGGACAAGTGGATCGGGCGCCTCTTCTCGAAACTCGACGAGCACAAGCTCTGGGACGAGACGGTGGTGATCGTAACCAGCGACCACGGCACGGAGCTGCGCGACAAGGGGCGCTTCGGGAAAGGCGGAGCACGGCTGTACGACTACAACTCGCGGCTCAACCTGATCGTGCGGCACCCCGAGCAGAGCACGCAGGGCAAATCGAGCGACGCCTTCGCGATGAACATCGACCTCGCGCCCACGATCTGCAAGTGGATGGGCGTGGACTCGCAGGAACCCTACGACGGCAAAGACCTGATGCCGGTGCTTTCGGGGCAAAAGGACCGTGTCCGCGATCACGTCATCGGCGCCTGGTCGCAGCACGCCTTCGTGCGCCAGGACGACTGGCATTACTTGGTGGACACGTACGATCCGTCGAAGCAGACGGAGCTTTACGACCTGAAATCCGACCCGAAATGCAACGAGAACCTCGCGGCATCTCGAAAAGAAATCGCGAAGGAATTGCGCGGCAAATTGGAGGCGTTCCTGGGCGCGCCGCTCCCGGCGTCCTACAAGCACCAGGCCCGCGGCGGGCGCGCGCCGGGGCTCGGAAACTACGTACAGAACTGGAAGGAGAGCAACCTGGGCGGATAGCCGCCGTTTCCTTGCGTATGGGAGTTACACGCGAAGGGGCTTTTGCGCCCCCGCCTTTTATGAGGAAAACCGAAAACAATCAGTTTAATACATCTCGAAGTTAGCCTATACTGTTTTCGGTTCTTATAAGGAATTGCTGGCACCCCGCTCGCCCCCGGGAGATGAGTCATGTCGCGCTTCCCTGCCGTTTTGCGGCCGGTGTTTGGTGTGCTGTTGATAGCCGGTCTTGTTGGCCTCCCATCTGCGTGGGGCGCGACGATCACGGTTAACAGCCTTTCCGACGGCGCGGTCGACCTCACCGACGGCGCCGTCACCTTGCGCGACGCGATCTTCGCGGCGGAGAATGACGTCGCGCCGGCGCCGGGCCAGGCGGCGGGGAGCGGCGCGGACGTCATCGTCTTTTCCCTTGCGCTTACCCTCGGCGGCGATGCATCCATTATTTTGAACACGATCGGCGACAGCAGCGCGGGGGCAGCCGCCATCGGCATCACCACCAACATCACGATCCGCGGCCCCCAAGGCGACAACGGCATCATCCTCGACGCCTCCGGCGCGCTTATGCGCCATGTCTACGTCGGCCCCACGGGCGCCTTGACATTGCAGTTCCTGACGCTCATCGGGGGGCAGGCGCAGGGCGCGGATGGCGGAGCGGGCAACGGAGGCGACGGCTTGGGCGGAAGCCTTTTCGTCGATCAGGGTACGGTAACGATTTCAAACTGCACGTTTAGCGGCAACGTGGCGCAAGGCGGAACCGGGGCCAACGGCGGCAATGGACAGGGCGGCGGCCTTTACAACGAGGACGGCACCGTCGCCATCACCCAAAGCACCTTCAGCGGCAACACGGCCCTCGGCGGGAGCGGCACGGGCGTGGACGGCGCCAGCCAAGGCGGCGGACTATTCAACCACAATGGCTTCGTGACGCTGACCTTCTGCACCTTTTCGCTAAACGTCGGGGCCGACGGCGGGCGGCAGGTCTATTCGCTGGGCGATTTCGTGGGCAGCGGACATACGCTCCAGCTATTCGACAACATCCTGGGGCAGTCGGATACTGCCGTGACCGATCTCGAATTCCAGAATACCGCCGGATCCTCCACGCTTTCGGCGGGGCGCAATCTGGTTCGCACAAGCGGCGGCACGGCTCCCCCGGGCGTCGTCGTTACAGGCGATCCGACGCTGACCGCACTGGCCGACAACGGCGGCCCGACGAACACGCACCTGCCCGCGGCCGGCGGCGCGGGCATCGACCAGGGTCCCGTACCTCCGGCCTCCTTCGCCAATGACCAGCGCGGTTTCGGGTTCGCGCGAGTGGTTGACAGCGGCATGCTGAGGGCCGATCTGGGCGCGGTTGAATTCGGAGCGGCGTTCTCCGCCACCCTGGTGGTGGATATCTCCAGCGACGAGGACGACGGGGACTACGGCGCCGGCGACCTCTCCCTGCGCGAGGCCATCGCGCTGGCCAATGCCTACGCGAGCCTGGACACGATTACCTTCGCCCCGGCGCTGACGTCCGGCGGCGACCGTACGCTGACGCTATCGATCGTGGGAGACACCACGGCCGGGCCGTCGGCGTTCGGCGTCACCTCGACGATGACCATCCAAGGTCCGACGGGGAATAGCGGGATTATCTTCGCGCGCGACGGTGGCGGCCCGGAGATGCGCCTGTTTAATGTGGCCGCTTCCGGGAACTTGACGTTGCAGCAGGTGACGTTACGCGGTGGGCTCGCGCGAGGCGGCACAGGGGGACTGGGTGGCGGCGGTCTTTACAGCGGCGGCGGCGGCGCGCCGGGCCTTGGCGGTGCGATCTTCAACCAAGGCGTACTGCGGATCGAAAACAGCACGTTGATGAGCAACGCCGCGCAAGGCGGCGACGGTGGAGACGCGACCGGAAATGGGGGCAATACCTCCGGGGGCGGTGGCGGCGGGGCCGGCCTGGGCGGGGACGGCGGCGTCGGCGGGCCGGCGGTCGGCATCGGTAGCGGCGCGGGCGGCGGCGGCACTTCCGGCGACGGGCAGAATGGCGTGAACCTGGGCGCGGGAGGCGACGGCGGCACGGGGGGCAGCGGAGGAAATGCGGGCGGAGCTTCGGACTTCGGCGCGGGCGGTGCGGCTCCCGGCGCGGGCGGCGGCGGCGGCGGGGGCGGGAAGCGGCGCCGGGGGTACCGGCGGCGCGGGTGGCGCGGGCGGTTTCGGCGGAGGCGGTGGGGGCGGCGGAGGGGCGGATACCGGTGGAGCCGGTGGAGCCGGCGGCTTTGGCGGGGGCGGCGGCGCAGGCGGGGGAACGGGCGGCAACGGCGGCGGGGGCGGCTTCGGCGGGGGCGGCGGCGCGCGTGGCAACCAATTAGCAAGTACCGCGGGCACGGGCGGTTTCGGCGCGGGAGACGGAGGAGGAGAGCCCAATGCCACTAATAACGGCGGTGGCGGCGGCGCGGGCTTGGGCGGCGCGGTCTTCAACCTGGGCGCCACGGTAACGATCCTGAACAGCACCGTCTCCGGCAATAGCGCCACGGGCGGAAGCGGCGGCGTCAACGCCGGCGACGGTACGGGCTTCGGCGGCGGCGTCTTCAACCTCAATGGGTCCGTCACCGTCGTGAACGCGACCTTCGCGAACAACACGGCCGCCGCGGGCGGTTCCGTATACAACTTGGCGCACGAGACCGGGGACGGGGTCACGGCCGCGAACGCCACCCTTGTACTTTCCAATTCGATTCTGGCCGATGCCACGGATGGCGTGAGCGAGGCCGTCAACGAGCAGCGCGCGGGGGCCATGACCGCCACGCTCACGGCCACGGATCCCAATCTGCTGGAAAGCGCGGTGGTAAACACCGGCGGGACGGCCAATACGGGAGGCGTGGACGTGGACGAGGCCATGCTGACGCCGCTGGGCGACAACGGCGGCCCCACGGCGACGCACCTGCCACAGGCGGGCAGTCCGGCCCTCGACGCCGGCGATAACACGGCGGCTTCGGGCGCGGGTCTGACCACGGACCAGCGCGGGCTCGGGCGCGTCAGCAACCTCATCGTGGACCTGGGCGCGGTGGAACGGCAAGTTGTCAATCTGAGCCTCATCGTCACCACGGCCGACGACGAACTCGACTCCGACCTCACCGACCCCAACGACCTGAGCCTGCGCGAAGCGCTCTCCATCACCAATTCGAACCCCGGCGCGGACACGATCTTTTTCTCGTCCGGCCTGAACAATGCCACGATCAACCTGACGCTCGGCGGCCTGTCCGTGGTCGGCGACCTGAATTTGAACACCGTGAATCCGAAGAACCTCACGGTGGATGGCGGCGGCGCGCAGCGCATCTTCTTCGTGGACTCGGGCACGGTCGTGATCCAATCGATGACGCTGGCCAACGGCTACGCCCAAGGCGGCGATGGCGGGGCAGGCGCGGGGGCAGGCGGAGGCGGGCTGGGCGCAGGCGGCGCGGTCTTCGTGAATTCAGGCGCTGACGTGACGCTGCTAAACGTGCGCCTGGATTCGAACTCCGCGCAAGGAGGCGACGGCGGCGGCGGCATCGGATCCGGCATCCGGGGCGGCGGCGGTGGCGGAGGCGTGGACGTGCCTGGGTCGGCCGCCAACGGAGGCGACGGCATCGATGCCGTATCCGACGGCGACGGCGGTCTCGGCGGCGGTCCCTCCGGTGGACTCGGCGGCGAAGGCTCGACGGACAACGCCTTGCCCGGCAATCCGGGCGGCGCCGGCGGCGATCATTCGGGCGGAGGAGGAGGCGGCGCCATCAACTCGGGGCTCTCGGCGGCGGGCGGCGGCAGTGGCGGCGACGGCGGCTTCGGCGGCGGCGGCGGCGGAACCGGCACCACGATCGGCCCCCTACCCTCGGGCGGTACCGGCGGCTTTGGAGGCGGCGGCGCAGGGGCCACCGGATCGGCGGCGGCGGGCGGCCTCGGCGGCGGAGCCGGTGGCAATACCGCCGCCGTGAATGGCGCAGGAGGCGGCGGTGGAGCCGGACTCGGCGGTGCGTTCTTCGTGCGTGAAGGCGGATCGCTGACGATCCAAAACACCACGTCCGGCGGCATGGATCTGGCAGGAACGGTGAACCTGGGCGTCGCCGGCAGCACAAGCTCCTTGCTCGTGGCGGCCCAGGACGGCGAAGCCGCGGGCACGCTCGGCTTCCTCCAAGGCTCGGGGCAGACCCTGAACGTGGACCTCGGCGGTTCGGTCACGCGCACCCTCGCCGGGTCGCTGGCCGACGAAACCGCGCTTAACGGCGGCAGCAACACCGCGGGTCTGACCAAGATGGGTACGGGCACCCTCATTCTGAACGACGCGCACCTGTACATGGGCGCGACCGCCGTGCAGGACGGCACCCTCGGCGGCACAGGCACGCTGCTCGGCGCGCTGAACGTTCAGAACGCCTCGACCTTGGCGCCCGGCGACGGTGGCGCGGGCAGCTTCACCGCGGGCGACACGGCATTCGCGGCGACGAGCACATTCACGGTCGAACTAAACGGCAACACCGCAGGCACGGGATACGACCAGCTCGTCGTGAACGGCGACGTAACTTTGGCCGGGGCGACGCTCAATGCCTCCCTGGGCTACACGCCCGCGACGGCCGACGACCTGATGATTGTCGATAACCGCGGCGCCAACCCGGTGAACGGCACGTTCAACGGGCTGGCCGAAGGCGCCACGTTCACGCTGGGCGCGACCGAGTTCGCCATCACTTATCTTGGCGGCGACGGGAACGACGTGGTCATTTTCCCCGCGCGCGCCGATCTCAGCCTGACCAAGGACGTGGACAACTCGATGCCCCTGGTCGGCGAGCAGGTTGTCTACACGCTGACGATAACCAACGACGGCCCCCTCGATGCGACCGGCGTGGAAGCGACCGACCTGCTTCCGGCGGGCGTGAGCTACGTCGGAGACGACGGCGGCGGCGCATACGATTCCGGCACGGGCGTCTGGACCGTGGGGGCGCTCAACAACGGCGCGAACGCGACGCTGAACATCACGGTCCTCGTGGACAATCCCGGAACCATCCCGAACACGGCCGAGATCACCGCTTCGGACCTTCCCGACCCGGACTCGACGGTGAACAACCAGCAGGCGGCCGAAGACGACCAGGCCAGCGCGGTCGTCGGCAGCGCTTTCGCCGGCGACTCGGGGATGAAGGTCGATTCGCTGCGGTACGTGCTAAACTACCGGCGCGGGCCGGGCTTCGATTTCCTTACGTTCCGCGGCAAGCTGGAGTTCGCCGCGCTCCAGGCGGCGGGGCTCAACCTGGACAATCTCGGCGCCAATCCCCTGCTGCTCAGCTTCGGCGGCGTGGCGCTGCCGCCCGCGCCGGTCAAAACGGAGAATGCCCGGTACGTCATCTTCGAAACCACCCCCGCCGCCTTCCGACCGCGCGTGGTGGTCCGAATCCCGAAGCTCGCCGGGCCGCTGAGCGCGACCGTCATAGGCGCGGACCTTCAGAGCACGCTCACGCCCCCCGCCCCGCCCGCCACCGGCGCGGCGTTCGACGTCCCGCTGCAACTCGATCTGGGCGCGTTCAGCGCGACGCTGAACCTGCGCACGGTCTACACGCGCCGAACCGCCGCCGCCTCCGGCGTCGGAACCTTTACCTACGGCAGGGCGCCGAGCGACTTGCCGGACGGGTTCTTCTTCGCCGAGCGCGTGCAGATCCAGCAGCGCTTCTCGCGCGGCTTCGGCGATCTGCACCGGGCCGTCATGACGCTCTGCTTCCGCCCGGCCGGCGGCGCGCTCTTCGATCCCAATGCGGCCGGCGCGGACCTGACCATCGGGACGTACAACGAAATCGTGGGGACCGACCCGCTCCTGCCGGGTTTCGCGAACAACACGGCGGGCACGATCCAGACGTACATACGCCCCCAACGCGACTTCAATTCCAACCCGGTCGCGCCGTCGAGCGTCTCGAAGCTGGTCTTCGACCAGGGGCGCTGGCGCGTCACGGTCGTGACGCATTGGATGAACGCCGGCATCTTCGGCACGCCGGACGTGACGCCGACCTCCGGCGCGCCCGATAGGCTCACGCTGGACCTGCAACTGATCGTGGACGGAATCACGACCGGCACCTCGACGCTGCTGCGCAGGCAAGGCGTGCATTACGTGAAGTAGGCTCGCCGAGGCGCGGCAAGCCTACGTCGCGAGCGAGCGGATCGAGGCGCGGTCAATCCGCTTGACCGGCACACGCTGAAACTGCGGCGGGAGGTTGGGCTGCGCAAGGCGCTGGACGACCAGCAGCGCGGCCTGCCGGCCGTAGGCGTCGCGGTCGATGCGGAAGGTCGTCAGTGGCGGATCGAGCCCCGCGGCCAAGTCGTTGTCGTCGAAGCCCACCACGCTCAAGGCTTCTGGAATCCTCAGTCCGCGCTCGCGGGCCGTATCGTAAAGGCCGCTCGCATGCCGGTCGTTCGCGCAGAAAACCGCCGCCGGCGCGGCGTCCTCGAAGAGCGCGTCAAGCAGCTCGGGCGCGGCCTCGCGGCCGGCTTCCTCGTCCCAGGCCGAGCCCCAGACGGCGGCGCGCGGCTTGAGCCCCGCGTCTTTCAGGGCCTCGCAGAGCCCGTCATAGCGGCTCCGCGCGCGCGGATCGTCGCGCGGCCCGCCCAAAAAACCTATTTTGGAATGCCCGGCCTGGACCAGCAGCCCGCCGGCGACGCGCGCGCCGGGGCGGTCGTCCACCAGGATCGCATCGGTGTGCGGTTCGCGCGGCGTGCCGAAGCCGTCGGGCGCGCCGTGAACGGCGAGCATCGGCAGATGCGGGCAGCGCCGCCGCGCGCGGGCCAAAAACAACGGGCGGTCGAGCCCCACCAGCAGCGCCGCGGCCTCGGGGCCTGCGCCGCCGCCGGCGAGTTCCTCAAGCAGCGCATTTTCCCCGGCTTCGGAGAGCGGCGCGTAGCGCACGCGCAATCCGGCATGGGTGAGGGCCTCGTCGAGCGAGACGGCGATCGGATAGCCGAAGCGCCCGCGGATCAGCGACTGCGGATCGAGCGCCAGGAGCACCGTGCGCCGTTCGGCGAACGCCTCCGCGGCGGACTCGCGCGGCGGATGCGGCGCGACGTAGGTTCCGCGCCCCTGCCGCCGCACCAGCCAGCCGCGCTCGACGAGTTCGCCCAGCGCGCGCACGACCGTCTGGTAACTGATCCCGTACTGCTTGCTCAGCGCCGGCCCGGACGAGACCAGCGCGCCCGGCGGGAGCGCGCCGGAATGGATCTTCGCGATCAGGTCCGCGACCATCCCGCTCGCCGCGCGATTGCGCGTGAGCGCTTCGGAAGGGTCTGCCGGAACCGGTTTACCGCGTGTACGTTTGCCCATGAGATAAGTTTCATATAAGTCTGTGACGCCCGCAAGGGGCAGGCGGCGGAAAGCCGCGATTCCAACACATGCGCTTGGCTGTGACGGTTCACGGATTACCGTGCACCGTTTATGACCGCCATCAGGAGTCTTGCAGATGATCCGCGTCGGAATCGCCGGGCTGGGCTTCATGGGCATGACGCACTACCACGCGATCAAGCGCCTCAAGGGCGTGCGCGTGGACGCGATCGGCACGCGCGACCCGAAGAAGCTGGCCGGGGACTGGACCTCGATCCAAGGCAATTTCGGCCCGCGCGGCGGGCAGGAGGATCTGCGCAGAGTCCGCGCTTACGAGCGGCTCGAGGAGCTGCTCGCCGACCCGGAGCTGGACCTGATCGACATCACGCTGCCAACGGCGCGGCACCTGGACGTGACGCTCGCCGCGCTGAAGGCCGGGAAGCACGTGCTGGTCGAGAAGCCGATCGCGCTAAAGCTCGAGGAAGGCCGGCGCATGACCGCCGCCGCGAAGAAGGCCGGGCGCAAGCTCTTCGTCGCGCACGTGCTGCCGTTCTTTCCGGACTACGCCGAGGCGCGCCGGATCGCGGCATCCGGGAAGCACGGCAAGCTGCTTGGCGCGCATTTCAAGCGCATCATCAGCAAGCCCGACTGGTCCGCCGAGGCGCGCGATCACAGCCGCAGCGGCGGGCCGGCCATCGACCTGCACATTCACGACACCCACTTCATTCAACTGCTCTTCGGCGTGCCGAAGGCGGTCTACGCGCGCGGCATTCAGGCGCAAGGCGCGATGCAGTACCTCGCCACGAATTACCTCTTCGCGGACTCGAATCTCGCGGTGAGCTGCGCCAGCGGCTCGCTCTCGCAACGCGGGCGGAGCTTCACGCACGGCTTCGAGATCTACCTCGAGCGCGGCACGCTGCTCTACGAGTGGGCCACGCTGGGCGGCAAGCCGCACGCGGTGATGCCGCTGACGCTGCTGACCCCCGACGGCAAGGCCGCGCCGGTGAAGACGAAGGGCGCCGGCCCCGAGGACGCCTTCGCCGAAGAAATCCGGCACTGCGTCGAGGCCTTGCAGGGCAAGCACGAAGGCGAACTGCTTTCGGCCGACGGCGCGCTGGCCGCGCTCACACTCTGCTACCGTGAGATCGAGAGCGCCAAGACGGGCAAACCGGTCAAGGTGTAGCCGGACGTGCCACGGGCCGACGCAGCCGCCCCGTGCTGAACCCACGCGGCTTTTCTTCTGCTCCGTTCCACCAAACCGGCTCGCATAAACAGGAATGCCAAGAAGCGGAGGTACACCATGACCGCCCGGCACCGGGCGGCTGCGCCGGCCCGTGGCGCGGAAACCAACGTTTACCGATTACCCTTCACCGTTTACCTTCCCCGGCATGTCCAAACCGCGGCGTTTCAAAGTCGAATCCCTGGCCAGCCTGGAGCCCGGCGCGTCCGTGCTGCTGTCGCCCGAGGAGTCCAAGCACGCGCGCGTGCTGCGCCTGGAGGCCGGCACGGTCGTGGAACTTTTCGACGGCAGCGGCTTGGCGTGGCGCGCGCGCCTGGAACCCAACGGGATGTCCGCGGAACTGCTCGCGCCGCTGAGCGGCTCGACGCCCGAGCGCGCGCCGCTCTGGCTGGCCACCGCCTGGCCCAAGGGAAAGCGCGCCGCGATCCTGATCGAGAAGTGCGCCGAACTGGGCGTCGCGCGGATCCTGCCGCTGCGCTGCGCGCGGAGCGTGGTGACAAAGGATGCGGGAGGCGAGGGCCTGGCGCGGCTGCGCCGCGTCGCCGCCGAGGCGACCAAGCAGTGCGGGCGGCGCGACGTCCCGCAACTCGACGACGAGCGCTCCTTCGGCGCCGTGCTGGCCGAAGAAGCCCCGCGCGCGCACGCGGTCCTGCTCGACCCGGGCGCCGACCGGAGTTGGGCCGAGTTCGTCCGCGAACGTCGGACGACGGCCGAGCCGTTCCTCGTCTTCGTCGGCCCCGAAGGCGGCTTCAGCAACGAGGAGCGGCGCGTCGTCGAGCAAGCCGGCATCCCGCGCGCAAGACTCGGCGAGCATATCCTGCGCGTGGAGACGGCCTGCATCGCGGCGTGCGCGGCGTGGAACTGCCAGTAAACAGTGAACAGCGAACGGCAAACGAACAACAGTAGTATGAGAGTCGGATTAGGAAGCTTTTACTGTTCACCGTTTACCGTTCACTGTTTACTGTTCACCGCTCACTGCCCACTGGCACCATCCACCTCGCGAACTTAGAATGACCCAATGGCCAGCGACGAGAACCGCAACTGGCGGCCGGCGCGCGTGGTCGAGAACCGGCCGGTCGCGCGCGGCAGCATGTGGCTCGCACTCGAGGCCGACGACGACCGACCCGCCGCGTATCAGCCCGGCCACGTGCTTGGCTTGGGCTTGCAGGAAGAGGACGGCGGCTACGTGCGGCATGCCTACACGGTCAGCCGCGGCGATCCGGCGCGCCGGCGCTTCGAACATCTTTACCGCGTGATTCCCGAAGGGCGCATGACGCCGCGCCTGGCCGAACTTGGCGCCGGCGCCACCGTCTACTTCCACGGCCCCGGGCATACGCCGATCCAGGAAGAAGTTCGCGCCGAGGCCAAGCGGATCGCGGGGCTGGCCACCGGCACCGGCATCGGCCCGCTCTTCGGCTTCGCGGAGAAGACGCTGCGCGAGGGCGAGGCTCGCCCCCTGGCGCTGTACATCGGGTTCCGGGAGGAGGCCGACTTCTGCCTCGTGGATAAACTCGAAGCGCTCGCCCGCGAGCATGCGAATTTCGCCTGGCGCTTCACCGTCTCGCGACCTTCCAACGGCTGGGCAGGCTTGAAGGGGCGGCTCACCGAGTCCGTGCCCCCGCTGCTGCGGGATCTGCCCGCGCACCACTTCCACCTCGTCGGGAACGGCGAGATGGTCCACGCGGTGCGCAAGGCGCTGTACCGCGCCGGAATGCAGCGCGAGCGCGTCAGCATCGAGACCTATTTCAACCACCACGCCGACCCAACCGAGGCCGAGATCGACGCGCTGGCCGCGCGCTTCCGCGACGGGCGCTGAACTCAATTCACCGCAGAGAGCCCCGGGAGCGCAGAGGATCGGGAATAAAACGCCCACTCCCTACTCCGCGTACTCAGCGCTCCGCGGTGAAACGCTGCGCTCCGTGCTCCTTGCGGTCGATCAGAGCGCCCGCCCGCGCACCACGCCGCGGCAGCGCTGGGGCTCGTCGCCGGTGACGGTGTAGGCCATCGTATTGGCGCGGCGGCCGCGGTCGGACTTATTGGCGTCGCTGCCGTGGATCACCAGCGCGCCGAAGAAGACGCAGTCGCCGGGCTGCATCTCCACCGCCACCGCGTCGTTGCGCGGATTGAAGTAGCCGGGCAGGTAGATCCCAAAGCCGTACCCGGTGTCTTCCTTGATGTGCTCCACCAGTCCGCGCTTCTGGCTCCCGGGCACGAACTGAATGCAGCCGTTCTCGCGGGTGGCCGGATCGATCGCCAGCATGCAGTTGACCTGCACCGGGGCCGCGTGCCCGTGGCGCCAGTAGCCGAAGTCCTGGTGCCAGGGCGTGATCGTCCCGTCGCGCGCGGCTTTCATCAGCAGCTTGCTGTGGAAAAGGGTGATGTCCGGCCCGATCAGACCCTCGATCACGTCCAGCACGAAGTCGCTGTGAATCGCTTTCATCAGCGTGGGGCAAACGAGTTCGCTGTTCATGAGCTGCCGGATGCGCTTGGGGCGGCCGGGAACCTGCTTGTCCCAGGTGACGCCGGCGCCTTCGGGCACTGCCCTGGCCATCTCCTCGTGAAGCGCCTGCGTTTCCTCGTCGATCGCCCGCATCCAATCCTGAGGGAGCAGGCCGCGCTTGAGGAGAAAGCCGTCGCGGTCGTAGGCGATGCGGTCTTCGGCGCTGAAGACGGTAGCGGTCTGAGCGGACATGGGGGGCTCCTTGGAACAAAGTTGACTTATTCTGCCTGACTTGGATACCATACCCCTTGGCGCTTACCTGTGCATTCGGAGGCTTTTGCTAAATACTTGGATAATCCTGCTTCACCCCGCTCCGTCAACCTGCTCCGCATCACCGGCCTGGCCAGCGAACAGGCGCGCCGGCTGGGCTGGTACGTCCACAACGGCGCGCACGTCCGCTGCGGCCCGGAGTTCGGCTGCGCGCGAGAGAGCTTCTTCGGGCACCAGATCATGTTCATGCTCGGCGGGCGCGGCACGGGCATGTACCGCGGCGTGCCGTTTACGGCCTCCGGCGGGCAGGCGGTGCTGATGGACCTGCGTCAGCCGCACGCCTACTTCGCGCAGCCCGACGACCCGTGGGAGATGTACTGGGTGCGCTTCGACGGGCCGGGGGTGGCCGCGAGCTTCACGGCGCTCCTCTCGGCGGCCGGTTCGTGCGTGATGCCCTTCGCCGATCGCGCGCGGCTCGACGAGGACTTCCGCGCCCTGGCGCGGCTCCTCGCCGACCTCCCGCCTGGCTACGATGCTTGGGTTTACGCGAGGCTGGCGGCGCTCGTGGCCAACGTCGTGGAGGGCTTGCGCCGCGCCGGTAACGAGAAACTCGGGCGCGTCGAGATCTCCGGGGCGGCCCCCGAAGGCATCGCCGCCGCGCGCGAGCACCTCCACTTCAACCACCAGCGCACGCTCGCCGTGGCCGAACTGGCCCGCGTGGCCCACATGAGCGAGTACCACTTCATCCGGCGCTTCAAGGGCGCGACGGGCTTCACGCCCATGGAATACCTGGAGAAGTTCCGTGTGGGGCGCGCGCAGGAACTGATCCTCACGCAGCCCGAGCTGCGCCTGGGCGAAGTCGCCCGGGCGGTCGGCTACGAGGATCCCGCGTACTTCAGCCGCGTCTTCCGCAAGCGCGTGGGGCTCTCGCCGCGGGCCTACCGCGAACAGGAAGGGCCGCAGTCGGGTTAGTGCCCCTTGCCTCTTATTCTTGTGTGTTGCGTCGGTTCTTTTGGCCGTGCTCTGCGTTGCGCTCCGAGCAGCGTATCTTCTTGATACGGTGATTCTTCGCGCGCCTCGATCACGGCCAAGACTCCTCTCCGCAACACACAAGACCAAGAGTCAAGGAGCACTAGCGCTGCTTGACCTTGCGGTAGCGGTGCTCCACGAAGCGCTTCCAGCCTTTCTTGGTCCGGGATTCCACGACCCAGCGGCAGCCTCCGGCGCCGTCCGGCCAGTAAGCCATGCGCGCGAATCCGGAAGGCATTTGGGCCTCGAAGCCGACGGCCTCGGGGTGCAGGTCGGTGACGTCCGCGGCCCAGCCGCTCGAGCGTTTTCCATCCGAAGTGAACGACCAGAACGCAACCTTGCCATCGTCCCCCACTCCGATGAGCGCGAACTCCTCGTAGCCGCTACCCTGGCATGCATATTTCTTCGGCATGGCCTTCCGCGCCTTCGCGCCGAAGACCCAGCGCGCTTCGAGCCGTACGTACGCCCCGCCCAGCACGGATTCAAAGACTCGCGTGCAGCGCAACGGGCCCATCGGGGAATCGGCTTCCGCTTCCCAACGCCCCAGAAGCGGCTGCAGTAAGCCCAGTTTCCCACGCCCTTTCTTCCAGGTAGCGCCCATCGCCGCTCCTTTCCTGCTTCCGGTCAGGACTAGCGTCTTTAAGCGGCGCCACCATACCCTCCCGGTGTGGGATGCGGTAGGAGCGTGAAACTTCTGGGTGGTATAGACCTCCCAGTCCTGCTATACTTTCCCTTCTGTATTGGGGATTCGGGATGCAATCTATGCGTAACCTTTTGCTACTCTTAGGATTAGTTTTTTGCGGATCGCTTTGGGCCCAAGGCGATCCGGTGACGCTGCACCCTGTCGCAGATACCTACCTCTCGGCGTCGCACACCGGCCGCCCGGGCGATCGCGGGAAGCGCGACGAGTTCCAGATCTACGGGCAAGCCAACGAGCAGCAGTTCCGGGCGCTGCTGCGCTTCGACTTGAGCCAGATCAAGGCTCCGCCGGCGCAGGCGTTCCTGCGCGTCTACGCCTGGAACATCGGGCGGCCAAAGAAGACCGAACTGATCCGCTGCCATCCGCTGGTTCGCGAGTGGACCGAAGAGTGGGCGAGCTGGGATTTGTGCCAGGAAGGCGACCAGTGGGCGAACGCCGGCGGCGACTGGGATCCCGTGGCCGTCTCGGGCTGCAACGTGACCGTGGAGATGGGCGGCGAGTCCGGCTGGTGGCTGGAGTTCGACGTCACGCCGCTGGTGCAGCTCTGGGTGGCCAAACGCCGGCCCAATTACGGGGTCGCGCTGATGCTGGATTCGGGCTCGACCTCGGAGGTCCGCTGCCGCAGCCGCGAGAAAGGCGCGAACCCGCCCGAGCTGGTGCTCGCCTACGCCAAGCCGCTCACGCCGGGCCGCGGGATGGTCCTGGGCTCGAAGATTCCCCCGTACGGCAAGCCGGTGAACCTCGATCCGGTCTGGACGATGGAGTCGCTCAACCAGGCGCGGGTCGGGGAGCCGTTCACGCAGAAGCTGCTGGTGCGCGGCGGGGCGCGGCCGTATGTCTTCAGCGCGCGTGGCGTGCCGGACGGGTTCACGGTCTCCGAGGACGGCGTGCTCGCGGGCACCGGGCAGAAGGCCGGGCGCTTCTCGCTCGAAGTGACCTGCGCCGGGGCCGACAAGCGCCGCGCGAACAAGCGGCTGGAGTTCGTCGTCGCCGAGGCCGTCGCCGCGGCGGGCGCGGGCAACCCGCTGGCCGCGGAGCAAGGCAAGACCGGCGCGGCTCCGGCCGGGAAGACGGACAAGACGCAGGCGGTCGAGGAAGAAGAACGCTGACGGAAAGCGGGGATGCGGCATGCCGCTTGTATGCCAATCCCGGCATCCCGAAGGAACAGGCCATGCGCACGTTTGCCGGCTGCATATCCCTCTTGCTGGCCTTTGCGCTGCATGGCGCGGACGATCCCATCGCGCTGGAGCCGAGCGACGACACGTTCCTCAGCTCCGAGCACACCGGCAAGCCCGCGGGCCGCGGCGAGAAGGACGAGCTGCAGATTTACGGCCGCGCCGACGCGGCCATGTACCGCGCCTTGGTGAAGTTCGATCTGCGCCAGGCGCCCCCGGGCTTCGCGAAGGCGGTCCTGCGGCTGAGCTGCTGGAACGCGCACTGGCCCGCGAATGCCACGAGCTTCCTCCGCGCCCACGCGATCACTTCGTCCTGGAACGAAGGCGACGCGTCCTGGGACATGGCCACCGGCGCGGCGCGCTGGACGCACCCCGGCGGGGACTGGAACCCTCAGGCCGCCGCGGCCGCCTGGATCAGCGGGCCCATCGGCGGCGAGAAGAACCGCACCCTCGATCTTGACCTCACCGCGCTTGCGCGCGTCTGGCAGGGCAACCCCAACGCGAACCAGGGCGTGGCGCTGATGTTCGAGAAGGGCTGCACGGCCGAGTTCCGCGTGCGCAGCCGGCAGTTCAACGGCGCAGGCGAGCGCCCCAAGCTGCTCCTTTACTACCGGGCCGAAGCCCCCACCGGCGCCGGATGGCTCAAGCCCCAGGAGATCCCGCCCTTCGAGCCGCTCACGCCCGACGCGCCGGTGCTCCAGGCCCCTGCCCCGTCCGGCCCGCTGAAGCTGAACGAGGCCTTCGAGCTGCGCTTCAGCGCGCGAGGCGGGAAGGAGCCGTATCTCTTCGGCCCCGCCGGACCGCTCCCACCGGGCCTGCAACTCGGGCGGGACGGAGTCCTGAAGGGCAAGCCCAGCCGCGCGGGGAGCTACGTAGCCGGGATCTCCTGCGTGGGCTCCGACGGGAAGCGCAGCACGGACTGGTTCCGCTGGGTGGTCGTGGACCCCGCCGCGCCGCCCCCGGCGGCCAAGACCGTCGCGGCCAAGAAGACCGAAGCCGGGAACCCGCCCGCCCCGCCCCTGGAAGGCGGCAAGAAGACCGGCGGACCCGAGCGCAAGACCGAGCAAGTCGTGGAAGAAGAAGAGCGCTGAAACGATTTCGGCGCCGGGAACGGTTGCATGAGTCCTTCCAAGCAATACGCGGGCAAGCGCTGGGGAAGAACGCTGGGCGGCTCTTGGGCATCTCGGCCCATCATGGGCCGACGGAGCTTATAAAACCGGTTCTACAGCCTCATACAAGCAGCGGACACGCGTTCCGCGTTGCCCGATCTCACGGTTCCGTTCGCGCGATCGCATTTCCCCGGGCCATCGTCATGCGCACTTCAAGGCGCGGACGTTCCGCAAGCAAAACGATGTCGGCATCCTTTCCCGCCTCCAGCGTTCCCTTGCGGCGCTCCACGCCCGCGATGCGAGCCGGTATGAGGCTGGCCCGGCGAACGGCCGCTTCGAGGCTCAATCCCAGGATTTCGACGCCGTTACGCACAAGATCGATCATGCGGACGGTGGAACTGGCGAAGCCCGTATTCGCCGCATTTCGCGCCACGCCGCCTTGAACCACCGCCTTCGTGCCGCGGAGCGACCCGAAGGTGTAAACGCCGTCGGGCATTCCCGCTCCCCGCATGGCGTCGGTGGTGAAACAGACGGTATCCCGCGCTTTCGCCTTCAGCGCGAGAAGCAGGAGTTCCTTGGGCGCGTGGCGAAGATCCGCGATGAGTTCCGTCGCCAAGCGGTCGTCAAGCAACGTCGCCTCAAGCATGCCGGCCACCCGATGAGGTCCGTCTTTCGCGATGGTGGACATGGCCGAATAGAGATGGGTGATCATGCTCATGCCGTTTTCGACGGCTTGGAGGGTTTGCGCGAACGTGGCGTCGCTGTGCCCGCCGGAGACGACGATCCCTTCGCGGCTTGCTTCGCGGATGAAGGGCTGCACCCCTGGAACTTCCGGGGCGCAGGTGATGCGCCGTACGACGTGCGCGCGATCGAGGTATCCGCGGTTTTCTTCGCGCGAAGGCTCCCGCACGAAACCGGGATCGTGGCAACCGTGTTTGCGCGGCGCCATGTAGGGCCCTTCGACGTGTACGCCCAGGATCTCCACGCCTCCGATGCCCTGCTCGCGGCATTTCGCGGCCCGGTCAATGCACGCGAAGATCGCGCGGGGAGACTCGGTTGCCGTAGTTGGAAGGTAGGCCGTCGTGCCGCCCGCGGCATGATAGGCCCCGATGGTTTGAAAGCCTTCTTCCGTCGCGTCCATGAAGTCCGAGCCCATCCCGCCATGAACGTGCAGATCGATGAAGCCGGGGCAAGCCACAAGCCCTTTCCCGTCGCAGAGCATCGCATGCTCCGGAACGACCCCCCCCGCGGGCCGAACGTCCGCGATTCGCCCCCCGGCGATCTCGATATCGCACGCGCCCTCGGGAAGACCGGCCGGACCCAAGAGGACTTTCACTTCACGAATGAGAATACGCGAATGCGTCACGAGGTAGCGGCCTTCACAAGCGCGAATCGGCTCTCGATGTAAGTAGATAAAATAGTATATAACTCCTTTTACATTATACGCAAGACCATCGGCGGCATCGAAGACCGTGCGGTTCTTGCGGCCGGTGACGGGAATGGCTGGATCCTCGGACGCCCTCCTCCGGGGAAATTCAGCCCCACCATGGGGTCGGAGGCCCTGAAAAGCGGCTCCACGGCGGGCCGCCCGAACGCGAAGCCGCCGCCGAGCCGTGCCAGTACGAGCTTCCGTGCAAACCCATCCGCCGGCGCCTCGACTGGGGCGCACTCCCCCGCGGGGTTCCAGCCCGGCCGGGACGGGCACCCCTGGAGGACGGCAAGAAGTCCGCCGCGCTAGAACCCGGAAGACCGAACGGGGCGTGGAAGAAGAGCATCAGGCTCGCACCCGAAACCCTGTATGAGGCGGCCGGCGCGAATGCGGTAGCGCCTGCCGCCCGCTACCGTTAAGTTCCCGTGAAAATGCGCGACACCGTTACGCAACGCAAGCAGACGCTTGCGCTCACCAAGTCGACCTCCTGGGCGGGCGTGCTCGCCCGCGACGCGGCCGCCGGCACGCTCACCGCGGCCGTAACCCTGGGCGCAACCCTCAGTTACGGCGTGCTGATCTTTAGCGGCCCGATCCTCTCGGGGCAGCTCGCGGTGGGCCTCCACGCGGTGCTGCTGACGAGCTGGCTGATGTGCCTGATCGTGGCTTTGGGCAGCAGTTCTCCCGTCTCCATCGCCGGCCCGACCCCCAAGCCCACCGCGGTCCTCGCCGTGATGGCGGCGACCCTGGCCAGGGAACTGGTCACGGCCAACGTCCCGCCGGAGCAACTGACCGCGACGATCCTGGTGATGCTCGCGATCAGCGCGATCCTGACCGGGCTGCTCCTGTACCTGCTCGGGCTGTGGCGCTGCGGGCGGCTGCTGAGTTTCGTGCCGTACTCGGTGGTCGCCGGGTTCATGGCCAGCACCGGCTTCCTGCTGATCTCCGGCGGTCTGGGCGTGCTCCTTGGCGAGGCGCCGAACTGGGGCATGCTGAAAACGCCGCCGCGCGTGCCGATTCCCGCGTTGCTGGCAACGGCCGCGGTGCTGTTCGTGACGCCGGCCTTCAAGCGCCTGGCGCTGCCGGTCCTCTCGATGCCCGTGGGGCTGCTGGCCGGCAGCGTGGCGTTCTTCTCGACGCTGGGCGCGTTCGGGATGAGCATGGATTCGGCGCGTCAGGCCGGGCTGCTCTTCCGCGTGCCCGCCCTGGACCGCATACCCATCCACTTCCCCACCCTGGACCACGTGCGCACGGACCTGCTGATGCATCAGTGGGAGAACCTGCTGGCGCTGGTGGTCGTCGTGGTCTTCTCGATCATGTTCACCTCGATCGGGATGGACGCGGCGACCGAGGACGACGTGGACTTCGACAAGGAGATGCAGATCAACGGCGTGGCCAACGTCTTCGCGGGCCTGGCCGGCGGGATGGTCGGCTGCGTCTCGACGACGCGGAGTTTGCTGCACCACAAGGCCGGCGCCGTCACGCGCAAGGGCGGCGTCTGGTGCGCGATCCTGGTCCTGGCCAGCGCGTACCTGATGGGGCCGTGGGTCGAGTACATCCCCAAGCCGGTGCTGGTGGGGATGCTCCTGTACCTCGGCTGTTCCATGCTCAAGAACTGGCTCTGGAAGAGCTACCGCCAGCTTTCGCTCTTCGAGTTCGCCCTGATCGCGGCGATCCTGCTGCTGGTGGCCTTCCAGGGGCTGGTGGTGGGCGTCGTCTTCGGGCTGGTGATCGCGCTGGTCTATTTCGTCTACAGCTACAGCCGGGCGAGCTGCGTGCGCTACACCTTCGCCGTAAGCGACCGCACCTCGAACAAGGAGCGCTCCATGGAGGCCGCGCAGGCGCTGCGCAAGCACGGCGCCTGCGCCCGCGCGCTGGTCCTGCAAGGATACATTTTCTTCGCCACCTCTAGCCGCATCCTGGAACTCGGCCGCGAGCTGCTCGGACCCAAGAAGACGAAGTACATCCTGCTCGACTTCCGCATGGTCCAGGGCATCGACATCTCGGCCGTCGTCAGCCTGGTAAAGCTGCGCGGGCTGTGCCAGCGCGAGGGCGCCGAACTGGCCCTCTGCGGCCTCTCCGCGGAACTCGAGCGCATGTTCAACCGCGGCGGGCTGCTGCCCAGCCCGCACGTGCCCGTCTTCCCCGACCTGGACCGGGGCCTGGAGCACTTCGAGGAGAAGATCCTCGAGTCGCCGGAGGTCGCCAACGCCGTCCAGCCGCAGAGCACCCGCGCCGAAGTGGACGCAGCCAGCACCATGACCTTCATGAGCATGGACGACGTGCTGCGCCGGCTGCTGGAGCCGCACTTCTCGCCGGACGTGCTGGACTCGATCCTCTCGCGTTGCGAGCCGGTGGCGCTGGAGCAGGACGAGAAGCTCTTCGGGCAGGGCGACCCCGGCGACGCGATGTACTTCATCGAACGCGGCGAGGTTTCCGTGCAACTGACCGTGGAAGGCCGGGTCCTTCGATTGCGCACCTTCGGCCCGGGGTCGGTTGTCGGCGAGATGGCGCTCTACTCCCACCTGCCCCGCACCGCCGAGGGCGTGGCGGTAACCAACGCGCGCGTGCAGAAGTTCCGCTACGCCGCGCTCGAGGAGTTGGAGAAGTCCCATCCGGACGCCGCGATGGAATTCCACCGCTACATCATCAAGCTGCTCTCGCAGCGTATCATCGTGGCGAACGATCAGATCCGGGCGCTGTTCTAGATCCAGTCGCGGGGCGCACAGCTACGTCCCGATCGCCCCGCCGTCTTCCTTCGTGACCACCACCACCGACGGGCGCGGCGGCGTGTCCTTCTTGAAGTCGGGCCAGCGGGTCAGCGGGTCGTCGAAGGTCGAGCCTTTGTCCTCGCCAGGATGCTGCACGGAGAGGAACAGCGTCTTGTTGTCGGGCGTCATGCACGGCCCGCACATCTCCGCGCCGATGGGGGCGGTGAAGAAGTGCTTCGGCTGGGCGCGGCCCGGGCCCACGGTATCGCAGGCCCAGAGCCCGTCGCAGATCCGGGTCTCGTGAATGTTGCGGCCCTGGTCGGTCGCGATCCAGATGCGCCCCAGGTTGTCGAAGGTCATGTTGTCCGGGCAGGCGAACCAGCCGTGCTTGGTGACCTCCCCGCCGTACTTCGCATGGTCGCGCTTCTTGTTGGGGTTGCCGGCCAGGATGAAAACGTCCCAGGTGAACGTGTCGGCGGCATGGTCCTGCTGGTCGCCTTCGCCGGGCGGGGTGAACTCCAGCAGGTGCCCGTAGCGGTTATCGAAGCGCGGATTGGCCTTGTCCAGCCGGTCGATGTCGCGCGAGGTGTTGTTGGTGAGCGAGGCGTAGACCTTCCCAGTCACGGGGTTGGCCTCGACGTCCTCCGGGCGGTCCATGGGCGTGGCCCCGACCAGGTCCGCGGCGCGGCGGGCGTCGATCACCACGTCGGCCTGGGAATCGAATCCGAAGGACGGCGTGAGGCGGCCCTCGCCGAAGACCAGGGGCAGCCAATGGAGCGTACCGTCGTCGTCGAAGCGCGCGACGCAAAGCGTGCCCTCGTCGAGCAGATCCTTGTTCTTCTCCGGGTTCTTCGGGTCGAACGGGTTCTTGCTCACGAAGCGGTAGATGTACTCGAAGGCCTGGTCGTCGCCGCCGAAGAGGACCACGCGCCCGTCTTTCTTATTGACCAGCATCGCCGCGCCTTCGTGCTTGTAGCGTCCCAGGGCGGTGCGCTTGACCGGCACGGACTTCGGATCGTAGGGGTCGTACTCGACCGCCCAGCCGAAGCGGTTGGGCTCGCCGGGCTCGCGCGAGACGTCGAAGCGGTCGTAATATTCGCCCAGATCCCACTTGGGCTTGCCCTTGATCGAGTAGCGTTCCAGCGAGAGCGCGTCGACGGGGCGCGGCTTGCCGCCGAAGTAGAAGTCGAAGTTCTCCTCGCAGATGACCACCGTGCCCCAGGGCGTGACGCCCCCGGCGCAGTTGTTCATGGTCCCGCGGACCAGGGCGCCTGTGGGGTCTTCGGTCGTCTTCATCCGCGCATGGCCGGCCGCGGGGCCCGAGATCCGGCATTGAGTCTCGGTCAGGCTGATGCGCCGGTTGTACGGGCTGTCCGCGACGACCTTCCAGGCGCCGCCTTCGCGCTTGACCTCGAGCACGCTGTGCCCGTGCGCGGCCATCAGCACGTCGACCTTCTTCTTTTCGCGCTCGCGGATCTCGATCCGTTCCTCGGGGCTCGGCCGCGGTTCGTCGGCGGGCTCCCGCGGGAACATCAGTTCCGGGCTGCCGTACTCATGGTTGACGCAGAGCAGGCCGTGGTCGGAGTTCTGCGAGCCCTTGGGCAGCGGAAGAAAGGCGATGAAGTCGTTGTTGTAGCCGAACTGCTTGAGCTGCGCCTCCGGCGTCTGCGCGCGCGGATTGAAGGCCGGCGCGCCCGGGAGCACCGCGTCGCCCCAGCGGATCAGCACCTCGGCGCGATACCCCTTCGCGACCCGGTGCCCGTCCTCGACGCGCGAATCCAGTTCCGCGAAGGTCAGGCTCGTGCCGGCGGCGGCCGCCTCGCGCGCCGCGAAGAACTCGCCGAACGCCGCGACGAACGGCGGCAGCAGCAGGCCCTTCATCAACCTTCGGCGCGAGATGCGGGCCTGGACCATTTCTTCCAGCGGCGTCGCGTCGCTAGGGTTGGTGCGCTCGCTCTCGTCCGGCTGAAACTCGCGTGGAAGTGGCATGAACCTGAAAATCCTTCCCTAGCCGATCGAAACCCCGACATGCGCCGTTGCTCCAATGCAACGCGACTCGGCCCCATGCGTTGGCCTGATCCATACTCGCGCGAGAAGCCCGCTTTGAGTTTAAGCGCGCAGCCATTATCCAAATTTCAGCCGCGAGGAAAAGCACTTTATGGGATTGCCTGCCTCTTGTAGCGCCCGTCGTGCACTGGAAACAGAACCCGAATATGTAAAGAGCTCGGCGTTTGGCGCTTCAAAAGCAGAGGGGCTTTGCTAAGATACCTAATCTGCCAAGTATTATTTCGCGGAGTAGGAACGGTCTTTCCCAAGGCCGGCAAAGGAGCATGGATGATGCGGATTTGCAAGGTTCTGGGCTGCGTGCTGATCCTGTCGCTGGCGGCGCGCGCATCCGAATCCGACCAGGAAGAGCGGATGCGGAAACTCGAAGACATGGTCCAGCGGCAGCAGGAACAGCTCCAGTCCATGCAGCAGAAGCTGGGCGAGAAGGACCGCGACCTGGTTGAAGCCGAGAAGCGGATCAAGGCCCTCGAGACGATGCAGACGACCACCGACCAGAGCATCGAACGGATCCTCGAGCGCAAGACCTACTTCGCCCCCAGCGCCGCCGAAGGGAAAAGCGACAACACCTTCAAGGTCTTCTGGAAGGAGGGCCTGCGCCTGGAGACGGCCGACAAGCAGTTCAAGCTCGCCATCGGCGGCCGCGTCCAGTACGACTACGTCTTTCCCTGGGAAGACGCGCGCATCTCCGACTCCCTGGGCGAGCAGGAAGTATTCACCGAGTTCCGGCGCGCGCGCCTGGGCGTCAGCGGCACGCTCTACAACAACTTCATCTTTAAGGGCGAGTACGATTTCTCGGACGATGGCGACGGCTCCACGGAATTCAAGGACGTCTACATGGGCCTGACCAACCTGCCCGGGATCGGCACGGCCAAATTCGGCAACCAGTTCGAGCCCTTCAGCCTCGAAGAACAGACCAGCAGCAAGTACACGACCTTCATGGAGCGCGGCGCGATCGAGAACGTCTTTACCCCGGGCCGCAACCCCGGCATGCGCCTCGAGAACAGCCACCTCGACGACCGCCTTTATTGGGCCCTCGGCGTCTTCCGGCTCGGCAACGTGGACGGCGAGAGCAGCAAGGACGACGACGCGGACGTCATCGTGGCCGACGACGACGGCAATTTCCGCCCCAGCGACGGGCAGGCGAACTGGCGCTTCGACGGCCGGATCGTGGGCCTGCCGTGGTGGGAAGAGGATGGCCAGAAGATGGTCCACCTCGGCCTGGCTTACATGTACCACATGCACCCGTCGCGCACCCTGCGGCACCGCGCGCGCCCCGAGGTCCACACGTTCACCCAGGTTCTCGATACGGGCACCTTCACCGCCGACGATTCGCACATCTTCGGCGCCGAACTGGCCATGGTCTACGACAGTTGGTCGCTGCAGGCCGAATACATGGCCCGCTGGGACAACCGCGATATCGGCCTCTTCACCGACGACCCCGGCGCGCCCCCACGATCAACGACGACCGCTCCGACGACCCCTTCTTCCACGGCTTCTACGTCTTCGGCAGCTACTTCTTGACCGGCGAACATCGCCGTTACAAGAAGGGCGGCGGCGTCTTCGACCGCGTCAAGCCCAAGCGGAACTTCTGGGCCGGAAACGACGAGATCGGCCTGGGCGCGTGGGAACTCGCGCTGCGCTACACCTGGATCGACCTCGACAGCGACGGCCCGGACGACAACGGCGGCACCGAGACCTCCCGCATCCGCGGCGGCAAGCTCCAGAACATCACCGCCGCCGCCAACTGGTATCTCAACCCCAACGCCAAGGTCATGTTCAACTACGTCTTCACCGACGTGGAAGACGGCGACCGGAATACCACGGTCGTGGACGGCGTCGAAGGTCCCAATCGCGCCAACGGCCAGGCGCACACCTTCATGATGCGCTTTGCGATGGATTTCTAAGCCACGCGCTTCGAGGTTCGAGAAGCCGACGCGTAACCATGAACCGGGCCCCGTGGGGCCCGGTTTTTTTTATGGCGCCGCCGCTCGCGGGTCGTTCAAGGCGCGCAGTTCGGCCGGCGAGAGCGCGCGGCGCCAGACGCCCAGCCCGCCCAGCAGCCCCGCGAACCAGTTGCCCATCTCGCCGCTGCGGTCCACCCCGCCGACGGTGAAGTCCGAGCCCCCCGCCCCGCCGTCATGCAGCCCGCCAGCGTACGAATAGGGATTCAGGCCCTCGCGCGCGTCGAGTTCCCCGTTGAGGTACGCCCGCGCGGCCACCCCGTCGTAGCTCATGGCCACGCAGGACCACTCGTCGAACGGCACCGGCGTCGCCCCGATGGCCGCGTCCATGCAATACTTGTAGCCCGGCGTCGGGCCGCCCACGTTCGAGACGTGCGCGCAGACGCAGTGGCTCGTGCCCCAAAGCTTCAAGTTGAGGAAGAGCCCGTACTGGCGGCCCTTGTTCGTCTCGTTCCACTGCCCCGCGACGAACTCGCAGTGCGGCAGCGTCTTCTTCGACCGCGCGAGCCACGCGACCACGGTGAGCTGCGCCTGCGGGCCGTGGAGATCCAGCGCGGGGCACTCGGCGCGCGGCAGGTTGAACCACTGCCCCTCATGGAGCTTCGCCGCGTACGGCCCGAACGGGTTGCCGGGGGTCTCGACTCGCGCGATCGGCCCGTTGCGTTCCTGGAGCGCGTAGCCGTGCGGCACCTTCGAGCGGCGCGGGCCGCCGGCGGGTTCCTGGAAATCCCAGAACGCCACGAGGCCCGGGAAGGCTTCGGGCGTCGCGGGGATGCGGTGTTGAGCGGGCATGAGTCGCCCTCTGCGGCGGCGCCTTCGCGGCGCGCTTACTGCTGTTGCGTGGTCAGCTCCGTGAAGAAGTCGCGGGCGTTGACGCGGTGCGCGGCATCGTGCGGGCAGGCGTACACGCAGCTCGGCTCCTTCAGGTCGGTGCAGAGGTCGCAGAGGGTGGCCTTCTGCTTCTGCACGGCTTTCTTAACGCCGGCGTGCTCGGGGTCCTCGCCCTGCACCTGGAAGTGGTGCATGTTGATGTTGCCGTAGGGACACTGCTGGGCGCAGAGCCCGCAGCCGATGCACCAGTCCTCGATGATGACCTCGAGGGACTCCTTGCGCCGGATCGAACCGACCGGGCAGCCGACCATGCACAGCGGGTCCATGCAGGAGCGGCAGGAGGTGGCGACGAGGTACTTGTCGAAGCGCAGGCCCTCGCGTACCAGCCGCGTGACGCCGTCGTGGGCGTCGGCGCAGGCGCGCACGCATTCGTCGCAGCGCACGCAGCGCTCCAGGTCCAGAAGCAGCAGGCTCTGAGCGTGCATCAGGCCCTGGGCCAGGAAGTCGTCGAGGCTGGTGCTGGGCGCCAGGCGCGTCATGCGCTCGGTCATTTCCTTGCGCTTCTTGGCCTCGGCTTCGATCTTGGGACGCAGGTCCTCGAACCAGTCGAGCATGAAGTCGAAGTCGGTCTTGCGGATCTTGACGATCTCGACGTGGTCCAACGCGCTGACGGTGGCCGTGCGGGGGCTGCGGTCCAGCAGCGCCATTTCGCCGAAGAACTCGCCGCGGGTCAGGTACGAGAGCACCAGGTCGCCGCCGGGCAGGTTCTTGCTGACCTTCACGCAGCCGACGCGGATCAGATAGAAGGCGTCGCCCTCGGCGCCTTCGCGGATGATCGCCTGTCCCGGGTCGAAGTGGACGAGTTCGACGCGCTGCTTGAGCTGGTCCACGAACTTCGGATCGTCGATACCCCCGAATATCGGGACGCTGCGCAGGTGCTGGCCGAGCGCGCGCTCGCGGTAGTTGGCCTCGAGCTGCTCGCGGAACTTCTTGTTCTTCTGCAGGACCTGGAGCACGCTGCGCAGCATCTCCAGCATCTCGCAGTCCTCGGCGGCGCGGACGGTGGCCGAGCGCGGCTGGAAGGTGAGGCAGGTCATTTCGCCGAAGAGTTCCTCGGGCAGGATTTGCGCGATGGGGTTGTCCATCGCCAAGTCCACGGGCGCGTCGATGGGGATGAATTTCCGCGCGCCTTCCTCCCGCGGGTCGTCCTTCTTGCCCACCAGGAAGTGCTTGAAGCGGCTGAAGAACCCGCCCGAGGCGCCCTTGTCGCTCTTGACGTGGGCCATGGGCGTGTTGATGAACACGTCGGCCTTGCCGTTGAGGATGTAGAACGCCGTCGAACCGAACTCGCCCTCGCGGCAGACGATCTCGCCTTTCTTGTACTTGCGCTTCACCACGCAGCCTTCGTTGCGCTTGAGGAACTCCGAGGAGATGCCCTGGAAGATCGGGATCTCGAGCATCTGCTCGACCGTGAGCTTCTCGCCGGTCTCGAGCTGTACGCCGACTTCCTGCTTGCTGGTGATCGCGCCGGTCGGGCAGGAGATCATGCACTCGCCGCAGTTGACGCAGCTCGAGGTGCCCATCGGCATGTTGGTGTCGAAGGAGATGCTGGCGCTGTAACCCTTGCCCATGCGCCCGATGACGTTGTTGTGCTTCACTTCGGTGCAGGCGCGCACGCAGCGGTCGCAGAGGATGCACGCGCGGTGGTCGATGGCGATGCTGGGGTTCGAGAAGTCGGTCCCCTTCTGCGCGCGGCGCGGGCTCAAGTCCTCGGGCAGCAGCGCGTTCTTGAGGTCCTGCCCGCGCGAGAGGAAGGTCGGGCTCCAGTAGCGCGGCTCGGGCACCGGTTGCCCCTTCGGCAGGGGCTGCAGGATCTGGAACTTCTCGGCCAGCAGTTCCAGCTCGCAGGTATGCGTCTGCTTGTGCTTCTCGCAGGGCGCGGGGTGGTCGGCGAGGAGCATCTCCACCAGGGTCTTGCGGTCGCGCTCGAGCCGCTCGCTGGTGGTCTGGACGTTCATGCCGTTCTCGGCGGGGCGCACGCAGGAGGCCGCGTAGACGCGCGCGCCGACGTCCACCACGCAGACGCGGCAGACGCCCACCGGGTTCAGCGAGGGCTTGTGGCACAGGACGGGGATGTTGATGCCGAGCTGCTGCGCGGCTTCCCAGATCGTGACGCCCTTCGCCACGGTCACGTCCCGGCCGTCGATCTTCAGCGTTACCTGTTCGGCGTTCATGAACGATTCCCCAAGCGGATAGCTCTACGGCGTTCGAACGTCGGCGCCCGGAATATGCCGCCGCTCCGGCGGCCTAGCCCTTGATCTTCGCGTCCAGTTCCGGCTTGAAGTGCTTCACGACGCTGTCGATGGGCGCGGCCACGACCTGCCCCAGCCCGCAGATGGACGTCATCAGCATGGTGTCGGAGAGGCGCGTGATCGTCTCGTAGTCGTCCTTCTTGCCTTTGCCTTCCATGACCCGGTAGATCACGTCGACCATCTTCTGGCTGCCCACGCGGCAGGGCACGCATTTGCCGCAGGACTCGTTGCGGTAGAACTGGGTCGCGTTGAGCGCCAGTTCGACCATGTCGTTGCCCTCGGCGATGGCCACGATCGCGCCGCTGCCCAGCATGCTCCCGGCCTCGGACATCTTCTGGAAGTCCATGGGCAGGTCGAGCATCGAGGCAGGCAGGAAGCCGCCCGACGGACCCGAGGGCGCGAAGGCCTTGATCGGCTTGTCGCCAAGCATCCCGCCGCACAGGTCGAAGATCGCCTCGCGGTAGGTCGTGCCCATGGGCACCTCGAAAACTCCCGGCTTCTTGACGTGCCCGCTGACCCCGATCCATTTCAGCCCCACGCAGCCGTTCTTGCCCTGGGCCTTCCACCAGTCCATGCCCTTGATCAGGATCGGCGCCACGTAGGCCAGCGTCTCGACGTTGTTGATGACCGTGGGTTTGCCGTAAAGCCCTACGAAAACCGGGAATGGCGGCTTTACGCGCGGCTGCCCGCGCTTGCCTTCGATCGCCTCCAGCAGCGCGCTCTCTTCGCCCTGCACGTACCCGCCGGGGCTCATGAACACTTCCATGTCGTAGCGCTGCCCGCTGCCCGCACAGTTGGCCCCGAGGATCCCCGCTTCGCGCGCGCGCTTAATCTCCTCGTTCATGCTGTGGATCTGGTCGTGGTACTCGTGGCGGATGTAGATGTAGCCCTGCGTCGCGCCGGTGACCAGGCCCGCGATGGCCATGCCTTCGACCACCAGGTGCGGCAGCGACTTCATGATCTCGCGATCCTTGAAGGTCGCCACCTCGGCCTCGTCCGCGTTGCAGACGATGTACTTCTCGTCGCTCTTGCAGTTCCGGACGCCGTCCCACTTCACGCCGGTGGGGAAGCCCGCGCCGCCCATCCCGCGCAGCCCGGCTTCCTTGAGCTTCTTGATGATCCCGTCGTAATCCTTCGACTGCCCCAACGCCTTCAGCGCGCCGTACTTCTCGCCGCCTTCGTACGGATCGGACTTGAACGGACCCTTGGCCATCGGCTCGAAGTGCTGCTCGTGGAGCTTCTTCCCCGCGATCGCCTCCTGAACCAGCGCGAGAATCTCCTTCTCGCTCTTGCGCGCGTAGGAAGCGTCGTTGATTTGCACCGCCGGCGCGCCGTCGCACTGGCCCAGACAGGAGACCCCGCCCACGACCACGCCTTCGCCGCCGACTTCGCGAACCATCTCTTCGATCTTGTCCCGCAACTTCACCGCGCCGCGCAAGTGGCAGGGGAAGTCGCGGCAGATGTTGATCTGCGCCTTCGGCGGGGGCGTCACGCGGTAGCCGGGATAAAACGTCGCGACGCCGTAGACTTCGTACAGCGGAACGTTGTTCCGTCGCGCCAGATCCTTCATTTCCTTTTCAGGGATGTAGCCATACTTTTCCTGGATCTCGTACAGTTCTCGACAGAGCATGCGCGTCCCCTCTATCCGGTCATCCGGCAGGTCATGCGCAACGTGATCGCGGTTCAACGCACCGACGGAATGCGGAGTCCTACTTCTATTAATCTAGACAAAGTTAGTCAAGGAAGAATACTGGCATCTAACGCCAACTACACAAATACTTTATATCTCAACGGCCAAGCTTATTGCGGCCCCTTGAGCCGATTCATGGCATCGCGCGACGCCGGCCCAAACCACGCATCGTCCTTTAGCTTTTCATAGCCTTGCAAGGCCTCGGCTTTCCGGCCCAGAGACTCTAGGATGGCCGCGCGCTGAAACTGCACCTTGAGATGGTCCGGACGCTGCGCCAGGCAGGCTTCCAGGTGCTTGAGGGCTTCCTCCAACTGCGGCGGATCCTGCCGGAACGCGATCTCGGCCAGCCCGTAATGCGCCTCGAAGACGGCATCATGTTCGCTGGGCTGCAACTCGGCCGGCGGCACGGCCAGGATTTTTTCAAACCAGGGCTTGGCTTCCATCAGGCGCCCTTGAAGGAAGAGGATCGTGCCCTCGCGGACATCCAGGATCAGCGGCGCCGGATGCCGTTCGATGTTGACCCCGCGGCGCGCCAGCTTCAGGTGCTCCAGCGCCTCATCCAGTTCCCGCTGCCGCTCGGCCTCGGACCACGACTCGTCGCCTTTGAGCACGCGCAGGACGCCGCGGTCGGCCAGCCAGTACTGCCCCAGCCCGCTGCGCGGTTCCTTGGCGACGGAATCCTCGAAGAGCGCGTCTTCGCTGGCGAAGACCGCGCTGCGCTGGCAGGACTTCCAGCCGTAGAGCGCCGCCAGGCCCAGCAGCACCATCAGCGCAAACCCGCGCGCGAGCTGCTCCATGAAATTCATGACGTAGCCGAAACGGCAGAACAGCCCGTCGAGCATGAGCACCAGCGAGAGCGTGAGCCCCGGCAGCGCCCAGTATAGAAAGCGGTCGTGCATCAGCGCCGGCAGACCCTGCGGCGCGAGGAAGATGCCGAAGCTGGCGGCCGTCCAGAGCAGCAGGAAGATCGCCGCGCGCGACTGAAGCACCGACCAGAGCACCGTCGCGCTCCAGCCCAGGATCACCGCCACGCCCAACCACATCCGCCCTTCGGTGGGATCCAGGACCGGCGCCACCGCGTAGGCGTAGGCGAGATTGAAGGGCCAGACGAGGTTCGCCGCGTAGCGCAGGATCACGTAGCACGCGGTCATCGCGTGCGTGCCGAGGCTCCCGCCGGCCGGCGGCACGACCACGGACGCGTAGGTATGGAGGTTCGCCGCGACACAGGCGGCGCCGATCGCCAGGAACCCGGCCGAGCGGAGCAGGCGGCCCGCGAGGCTCCCCCGCACCATCAGCAGTTCGAAGGCGGCGAACGCGACCGCGTAGCAGGATGGCGTGCCCTTGGCCAGGCAGGCCAGGGTGTAGAGCGCCAGCGCCCCCAGCGTCCGCGCCCACCCCGCCGGGACGTGGACGGCCTCGGCCTCCGAGAACGGATGCCGCACCACCAGCAGGTTCAGCGCGGCCAGGCTCAGCGCGAGCGCCAGCACGTTGTCGCGCTCGGTGATCCAGGCCACGGACTCCACGTTGGTTGGATGCACGACAAAGAGCACCACCGGCAATCCGGCCCAGGCGGCGTAGTTTGGCTCGAGCTGCGGCAGGAGTTTCACGGCCAGGCGCCAGATCAGCAGCGCGGAGGCCAGGTGCAGCAGCAGGTTCACCAGGCGGTTCAGGTCGGGCCGCTCGCCGTACAGCGCCTGCTCCAGGCCATGCGAGAGCGCGGAGAGAGGCATGTAGCCCGGGCGGGGGCGCGGATCCTTCAGCGGCTCGACAAACTCCTTGCGCAAGGCCTCGGCGGTAAGCCCCTCGCGCACCGGCGCGGCGTCCAGTACGTAGACGCCGTCGTCCCACTGGCGCAGGTAATCGGAGTGGAAGCAACGCGCGATGAGGCTGGGGGCCAGCGCGCCCATGAGCAAGGCGACGGCCGCCAGACGCCACGTTGAAGCGTTCGTGTTCACGCGCGCCCCGGACTCCCCTGAAGCGGCTTACGCCGGCCGCGCGCGGCTCCGGCCAGGCCCGGGAGTCCCCAGCGCGCGCGGCTCACGGCGTATAAAAAAGGGGGCCTCGGGCGAATGTCCGAGGCCCCCCGGGTATGGCTGTGTTCCCCGAACCTTCCTGAAGCCGCGTTACTTCTCCTTCTTCTCGCGGTCGACGCGCTTGGAGCGCAGGAATTCGCGGAGCTCCTTGTTGGTCCGCTCGTGCCGGCCGAAGCCGATCGCGGCCCACTCCTGCAGGATGTGTTCGGACTCGGTCTGCGCCTTGAGGTAGACGTCGGCGAACTTCTCGGGCTGGACGTCGGCCAGGCTCTTCAGCGCGGCCAGGCGCATGTCCTTCGTGTTCTGCGCGTCCTGGAAGACGGCCAGAAGCGCCTGGGCGGCCTCTTCCTTCATGTTGCCGCCGCGGGCCTTGCCGATGGCCTCCGCCGCCGGAATGCGCACGTCGTCCTTGCGGTTCTTGAGCGCCTCGGCGCAGGCCTTTACGCCGTCGGCCAGGATGATGTTCGTGCTGCGGATGTCCAGGGCGGCCAGCGCCTGGGCGCAGTTGACGGCGATGTTGTGCGCGTCGCGCTTCGAGACCGCCTCGGCCGGGCGCAGTTGTTCGAGCTTCTCGATCACGCCTTGCAGGTCGTGGCCCTTCATCTCGCGCTCGACCAGCGGGATCTCCGTGCCGAAGCGCGCCTGGGTCAGGTTGCGGGTCGCCTGATTGAGGATGATGCCGACCGGGACGTACCGGGTGCGCACGTCGGCCTTCAATTCCTCCATCAACTGCTCGGCGTTGAGGTCGCGGCGGATCTCGTTGGCGATCAGGATGATATCCTTGGGCGGGAAGCTGCGGCCCTTGAGGATCGCGTCGCGGCCGTCCACGGCGTCGGTGACGCCGTAGTTGAGGGACTGAAGGGCGTCGCGCAGGGCGTTGCGCGAATTCTGATCCTCGTCGACGACCATGATCTGCAGCGGCTTGTTTTCGCTTACGCCGCGGGCGAGGACCGTGCCGACCGTGTCGCTGCCGGCCCAGGCGTCCGGGTAGCGGTTGATCGCGGCCAGCGAGAGCGCGCAGGCATACTCGATGTTCTGGTTGCTGCTGGTCAGGCCGTTGACCAAGGCCGCGCTGGAGGGCGTCGGATCCATTTCGGGTTCGATGGGCGTGGGCAGTCCCGAGCCGGCCTCGGCGGGCTTGGTCGGCGCATCGCCCGGCGGGGGGGGCGGCGCGACTTCGGCGCTGGCCCCGCCCTTCTGGGCGGCGGCGCCGATTACGTTGCCCTTCTCGTCAAGCGCTTCGGCCCAGACCGGGTGCGCGCCCGGAAGCTGGCCCGTGTACAGCCCGCCCTCGTCGATGCTGCCGCCTTCGGCGGACCAGCGGAAGTTCGCGATCGCGGGCATCTTGGCGCCGTACTGGTCCAGCGCCGTGGCCTTGAAACGGACGGTCTGGCCCGGGGCCACTTGGGCGTTGGCGGGCTTGACCACGATGCTCGTCAAGACCGGGGATTCGGCGGCGGCCGGCGCGGCAGCGGCGGGCAGCGGCGGGGCGCCGGAGCCGGCAGCAGGTCGCCGGTCGGATCCAGATCGCGCAGCCGCTGGGCCAGGAAGACGCCGACGCGGGGCAGGAACGGATGGCCCGGGTAGCGCTTCAGGTCGCGCAGGACCTTGTTCAGGCCCGCGTTGACGTAGTACTTGCCGCAGGCGTCGGTGAGGTTGCGGCAGTCGATCAGTTTCTGGTTCCACTCGATGACCGTCTGCTTCTCTTCCTCGGAGAGGTAGTGCTGCGTGGGCTGCTCGTTGATCACGTCGACCAGGTCCTGAACTTCCTGGTACTGGGCGGCGTAGATGCAGGCGGCGAGCGGGTAGAAGTCGGTCTGGTCAACTTCGAGGTCGATTCCGCGCAGGACCAGCTCCTCGGCGAGCTGCTCGTTCCAGGCCCAGAAAGGATACAGCACCGGGACCAGGCCGCCGCTTTCGTTGAGGTGCCAGAGGTACCCGTCCACCTGCTCGGCCTCGTCGGCGACGCCGGAGCGCTCCAGGTAGTAGCGGTTGGCCGCTTCGTAATAGTAGGTGGAGGCCTTCTTGAGTTCGGCCGCCGGGAGGCCCGTGATCTGCTCCAGCGCGCGGGTCGCGTAGCGCTTGCAGGTATCGGTCTCCTTGGGGTCTTCGAGGCGGGCCTTGAGGGCCGGGATGGCGCGCTCGTCCAGCGGGTAGATGTCGGTGATGGTGAGGATCGCATTCTCGCGCATCAGCACGTCGGAGTGCCCGAGCAGCTCGACGAGCGGCAGGATCGCCTGCGTGCCCATGCGGGCGAGCACGATCCGCGCGTGGGTGCGGAAGTCGTCATGGTTGGCGTCGTTCAGGTACTTGGAGACGACCGGGACGGCGTAGTGGCCCAGCTCCGCGAACTCGCGGTAGAGCTGGACGCGTTCGTCCTCGCTCGTGGCCGGATCGACGACGCGCGCGGCCATGCGGGCCATGCGCTCCTGGTCGGCGAGCTTGCTGATGTAGTACTTGCGGTAAAGCTGCCAGACGTAGGTCGGCTCGGCGCCCATGCGCGGATTGGCCATCATCTCCGCGACGATCCGCGGGCCGGCCTCGTCGACCAGGCGCGCGGCCATCTCCTTGCGCGGTTCCATGGAGAGGAGTTTGTGCAGGCGCTGCTGGGACTCGGAGAATTTGCCCTGCAGGAAGAAGTCCACCCCTTCCCGCCAGAGCTTCTCGATCTCGGCCGGATCGGCCTGCGCATGCGCGCGAGGCGCCACCAGCATCAACCCCGCCAAGGCAAGCACCCAGGCGAAGCCAGCACCGAACGAGGACCGCGTTCGACCCGTCATGTCCAGCATCCTCCGCACGGACGGAGCGCCCCCAACTACGCCCCACAATAAACCCTGACCGGCCCCCGAAACGGCTCCGGAACGCGCGGTCACGCGCCGCGCTCGATCCCGACCGCCGCTCCGACCTGCTAAGGGAGCGCGTCTAACCCAGTACATTAAAGGCTTAAAAGCTTCGGCATGGTAGGGCTGAAAACCGGGAGTGTCAAGAGCGAAAACTATCGCGCCAAAGGGCTTAAAGGAGCCTCCTGCGCTCCCTAAGACGCCCTTTCCCCGCACCTGGTACACCGCCCCGCCCCGGCAGCTCCGAGCCCTCCCACGACGCACGGCGCCGGAGCTATAATTTACGCTTGCGCCATCCTGCCCGCATAACGTTTTCCGCCATCGGGCCTCTCGCACAAGACTCCGGAGCACAACCAGTTCAAATGAAGAAAGTGAAACGCTCTTACGCATTGCAGCATTTTTGAAATGGGCACTTTGCGCATCCTTGCTACAATGTTCACATCGTTTGCGACTCGATAATGACAGGCCCGGGCATTTAACATACCCGTGCCGCTTAGATGTCCACGGCGACATGCCTAAGCTGGGGTCTTTGGAGAGCTAAAATGAACCGGGTTTACAGACCAGCCCCTCCAATTAGGGCACATGCTCCATGAAACAGATGAAACGCTGGTGGGGTTAGGAGATTGATTTGATGCGCAAGCGGCGTATTTAGGTTCTTGCACCTACTTCTTGCTGCCGCGCGCCGAGAGGAAGAGGACTGCCCGTGCCCGAGAAGCCCAAGCCTTCTGGTCCGTTACCAGAACCCGACCCCCGTTCCGACCTTATCACCTATAGAATACGTCTGGGTTTGACGTTGCGGGAATTGAGCAATCGCACGGGGCTCAGCCCCGCCACCCTTTACCGCCTGGAACGGGGCCTGATCAAAGCCACCCCGCGCTCCAGGATCCGGCTCCAGGACGGGCTGGGCCTTTCGACCGAGCAGGTCGACTTCCTGCTGCGCCACTGCGACGCCAAGGGGCGTTCCAAGTCCGAAGGCGCATGAACGCCAGCCAGGGCTCCTTGGCGCTCAGAAGCAGACCGAGTTCTGGTAACTCCTGAACTTCTTGCGCAGCACCTCGATCACCTGGGCATGGATCTGGCAGATGCGCGACTCCGAGAGGTCCAGGAGGTCGCCGATCTGCTTCATGCTCCGGCCGTTGAAGTAGTACTGCTCGACGACGGCGCGTTCGTTGGGGTGCAGGCCGCGCAGGGCGATCTCGCGGATCTCCTCGCGCTGCAGTTCGCGGGTCGGCTCGTCCTCTTCCCTGTCTTCCAGCATCTCCAGGCGCAGCAGGTCGCGCTCGTCGGAGTTGTCCGAGGTCCCGCCGTCCAGGCTGATCTGGGCCTTCACGTCCAGTTCCCGCCGGAGCTTGTTGAGCTTATCGAGATCCATATCGAGGCGCGCGGCGATCTCCTCGTCGACGGGCTCGCGGCCGAGTTCGCTGCCCAGTTCGCGGATGGTGCGGGCGTAGAGGTGGTGCTTGTTGCGGATCAGGCGCGGAACCCAGTCGCAGGCGCGGATCGAATCGAGCATCGCGCCGCGGATGCGCGGGACGCAGTAGGTCTCGAAGCGCACGCCCTTGGACGGATCGAACTTCTGGATCGCGTCCTGGAGCCCCAGGTTGCCGGCGCTGAGCAGGTCCATCACGTCGACGCACTCCGGAAGCTTCGTCTTCTGGCGCTCGGCGATGTAGCGGACCAGCGACTGGTAGTGTACCCAGAGCCGGTTGCGGTCGTCCGCGGCGCCGCTCTGGTGGTATGCGGCCCAGAGTTCATCCTCGTGACGGCGCTTGGCGGCCTTGGCCTCGACGCGCGCGCGCTCTTCGGGGGTCAGTTCGCCCGAGGCGTCGGTCTCCAGCGGGCGCGGGGGGCGGAAGGTCAGCGGCGCGGTGACGGGGGAGACGAGCTTGCGGCGGACCGGCGCCTGAACGACCGCTTCCGGCTCCGGCTTCGGCTTCGGCGCAGACTTGGGAGCCGGCGCGCGGTGGCGCGGCTTCTTGGAGGAGCGGGCGGCGCTTCGGGTGGCGGTTGTGTTCGGCATGGCGATCCCCTTTTATGGCTGGCCTTGGGGCTCAAGAGCCCGAGGCGGCGCATCGGATTCCTCCCAAGGTGCGGAGGAAGTGAGTACCCGGCTTTGAAAAATTCAATGCGTGCTCTATGCGCAGAAATAAAACGTAATTGACGTTTGTCAATCCATTGAAAACTAATTTTTCTGATAGATGCTCTTGATTTTTAAGGGGTTACTCTGATGACCACCAAACGTGCACCTAATTGAATTTTTTTGTTAGGTGTAGTTTGTGTTATGGGATCAAGGTGAATTTTTCAAACCTTGCTTTTCCCCTGAGGCAGACTGGGTGGGAATAGTTCCTAATGTACAACGGCCCCCATGCTCCAGCCGCTGTTTCCTGGCGGCACACGGAGGCTCAAAAGGCAAGGAGCGGACCTTGCGCTCAAGGTCCGCTCCTGCCGCTCTGCCTGGTTCGGCCCCGCGGGGCCAGGGTCAGAAGGCGCCCAGGTTGCGCGACCAGCCGCGGCGGATGATGCCCCAATTGGTGTTGGAACTGTTGTTGATGTCGAGCATCTTGCGGACGCGGGAGTCGTAGTTGACGGTAAACGCTTTGCGTTCGTAGGTGTACGAGCCGTTCTTCTTGACGCGGTTGTAGCCGTCCTGGGCCGAACCGCTGGTCTGGGTGCCGCCGGTGACGAGGATGCCCAGGTCGGGGGCGATGATCGCGCCGTTGACGATCATGCGGCCGCCGGACTTGGAGTTGACCTTGGACCAGCTTCCCCCGGAGAACGTCTGGGTGCTGGCGTTCCACGTACCCGAGTACTTCTGGACCTTCTTGCGCTCGATCGCGAAGATCGCGTTGTTGGTGTAGAGCAGCCCGTCGATCTGGCGCGGGGCGCTGGGGCGGCTTTCCTCGGCCTTGAGGATCAGGTTGAGCATGTTGCCGGGGGTGATCCACTCGGGGTGGATGTGCAGCTTCTGGGCGTTGGCCTTCTGGGGTCCTTGCTTGGACGAGGGAATCTGGTCCAGGTTGCGCATGGTCGCGTAGGTGTGCGGGTCGCCGGTGTTGTTCCACCACTGTTTGGACGAGTTCCAGTAGTTCTTGTCGTTGAGGTACACGGGGACGTTCCCGTCCTTGTAGAAGGAGTAATAGCGCGGAACGTAGTTCGGATCGTATTTGGGGTTGGAAAGGGTGTACTTGCTGGAGTTGGTCACGATGGGATTGGAGGTATTGACGAAGCTGCTGGTGGCCGAGGATGGGACGTGGGTGAGGTTCTTGGTCAGTTCGTCGCGGTTGAAGAAGGCGAGTTCCTCGACGACGAAGTTGGCGAAGTTGTAGTTGTTGGGGCTGGCGCCGTTGAGCGAGCCGGTGTCGGGGAGGGAATAGCCGGAGACCTTGTCGCCGGGTTCGGGGACGCCGTACTTGTAGAAGGCGCTCCTGTTGGAGTCCCAGTGCTGGACCTGGCTGAGGTAGTCGCCGATGACGATGTTCCCGCCGGCGACCATGCCCAGCAGGTTGGCGCCGCCGGAGGCGTTCTTGCCGAAGACTTCCTCGCCGTTCTCCGTGACGTTCTTGTAGATCACGTCGCCCGGGGCGTAGATGTTGCCGGAGGCCCAGATCTCGCCGCTGCCTTCGACATAGCCCTGGATCATCACGTCGCCCTGGACCATGATCTTGCCGTTGAGCTGAATGGGGTTGTCGGCGGTGCCGATGAGGATGAGGTTTCCGGAGTGGGTGCCCGAGACGTCGATCGGGGCGCCGCTGGAGGGCAGCGTGGCCGCGTTGTAGGTGGAACCCGCGGGGACGTTCACGCCGATGCCCCCGCCGACGCTGCCGGTGGCGTCGGCGGCCACGGCGTCGAATTCGTCGGGGTCGATCTTGCGATTCTTGGTTGGGGAGCCGTCGGCCTGGAGCGGGTAGTAGTCCTTGAAGGGCGAGGGGAACTCGGTGGGCAGGTCGCCGTCGCTGTTGGCCATCGTCTGGGTGTCGGTCGTGTAATTCAGGTACAGGTTCTGCTTGGGCTGCCAGAGGCCGGTCGAGCCGTCGGCGCCGTCGTCGTAGAAGGATTCGTAATGGACGGCGTTGGGCGTGCTCGTGGAGCTGTCGTCCTGGTAGATGGTCGATTTGCGGACGCCGGAGTTCTCGTTGAACTTGGCGGTCTTGAAGGTGGAGCCGGAGAGGTCGGCGAGGTTCAGCGCGTTGCCGCTGAACTCCTCCTCGAAGCGGCCGCGGTGGTAGAGCGTGCCTTCGATCATGGATTCGGCGCTGCCGGGGCGGATGGCGAGCTGTTCGAGGGTGCCGACCTTGACGCGCTCGAAGGAGCCGATCTTGGTGGAATCGGCGTTGTTCTTCTTGGCGATGCTCTGGACGTGCAGGTGGCAGACGGTGCAGGTGATGTTGTTGGTCAGGACGGCGTAATCGAAGCCCTTGTAGTCGTCGGGGTTGCGGGCGGTGATGGCGCGGGAGGCCCAGACGGACTGCCCGGAGTCGGTGGTGGCCTGGACCTCGACGAGCAGGTCGGTGTTCTTGATGTAGCCGTCGTTGTAGTCGCGGTCTTCGCGGGTGAAGCGGATGCGGGTGATGGTGGCCGAACCGATGCGCTGGCCGATCCAGGTGGTGCCGAAGGCGCCGTTGTCGTTGAAGCTGATCTGCCCGCCGCCGGCGGCGTTGGGGGTGGGGTCGATCAGGCCGGGGAAGCGTTCGAGGAGCAGGGAGCGGAAGTTGGGGCTGCCGGTCTCGCGGCGGATGAGATAGTCGCCCCAGAGGTCGCTGACGACCATATCCACGCCGCCGGTGGCGGCGTAGAAGGCGGCCTCGCGGGAGAGCATCCGGTCGGTGTTGCGGGCGTTGCCCGAACTGATCTCCAGGATCGCGAGCATCATGGCGGTGGCCATGATGACGGAGATGAGGGCGACGATGAGCGCCCCGCCGCGCGCATGCCGTTTCCTGAGAGCGAACATGTTCTGGCCTCCGTCAGATGGCGTTGCGGAAGTAATTGATCTTGGTCTTCACCGCGCGGACGCGGCCCTTCTTCTCGCGGTCGTCGATGGCGCGGATCTCGATCTCGAGCTTCGCGTCCCAGCGCCCGTTGCCGTTCTCGTCGGTGTAGGTCTCCAGTTCGGGCTCCTCGTAGATGTTGTTGCCGTTGAGGTCGGAGAAGGGCTCGGCGTCGAGGCGGAAGATACGCCCGATGGGCGCATTGGAGGCGCTGACTTCGATGGTGCAGCGGCCGGCGAGCAGGCGCGGGTTGCCCGGCCCGTAAGACTGGTCGTTGCGCAGGAAGACCAGGGAGCTGATGGCGAAGTGGTCGCTCATGTCGCCGTCGCGGTTGAGATCCTGGTTGACGACGCTTTCGTGAACGAACTCGACCGGCGGGACGTACGCGATCTCCGGGTCGCCGGGCATGACGAAGCGGATCTGGTAGGTCGCGGTGGGGTTGGAGGTGGAGTGGTAGGCGTTGGTGGCGCCGAAGTCCCCCACCCCGAAGCGGACCTCGCCCTCGGCGCCTCAGGATCTCCAGCAGGGAGATGCCGCGGGCGCGAAGCAGGCGAAGGGGCACGGCCCTCATTGAGGCTGACCCTCCGGCAGATTCTGCGGCGCCGGCTCCACGGGCGTCTCGCCGTGCGTGGCGCGAACGTCGCCGACCTGGGTGCGGATTTGTCCGAGCCCGTTGTCGATCCCATCCACCTTGACCTGAAGCTGGCGCATGTAAGCCTGCTGCTGCTCGTACTCGCGGCGGTAATTCTCGAACTCCGTGCGGACACGGTTGACCTCGGCGACCGCCTGATCGTTCGAATGAACGGGCTCGGCCACCGGACCGGCGTCAGGTCCCGCCGGTCTGCTGTTGCTCCAGGCCATGATCGAAAAGATCAGGCTCACGACCGAGACGCAGCCCACCACCGCCAGTCCGAGCGTATGGAAGAGCTGCTGGTCGGCGGCGCGCTCCTTCGCCTTTGCCTCTGTGCGCATTCACGATCTCCTGTGAAGGTTCCTTGAATTCGATTGCACTATGTGTGCCGACCTATAATTAAGTCCAAGCCCGACCAAAATTCAAATTAAAATTCCGCAAACAGAACCCGTTATGAGTCGTTACGCCGCGTCCCGCTTCTATTTAGAGCACTTTGCAAATCTAAAATATTACGGAATTGTATAAGCAGAGATTAAAAGACAGTTTATATCGCGAAGTTGAAACAAGACCGGATCAAAATTCCGTATAAAATAGGATTTTATTAGCATATGCACTCGATCCTGACCGAGAGGACGTTCAAGGCCTTCCAAGTACCGCCATGGCAGGTATGGGTTTGCATCTGGGCGGTACGGATCGCTGAATTCCAAAGGGTCATTTCTGGCCTTAGAAAGGCATGTGTGAAGGCGCTATAATTCAAGGTCCCCCACACGCGCATCCGGCGAGCTTACCCGCTTTCTTCCCTCCCCGGGCCTCAGGCGCCGGCACGGACGGCTTCGACGCGCTGCAGCTTGCGCCAGCGCCCCGGCGGCATGCCGTGGGCTTTCCGGAAGAGCCGGACGAAGTAGTTGGCGTCCTCGTAGCCGCAGTCGCGGGCGATCTCGTCGATGCTGAGATACGGATCGAGGAGCTGCCGCCTCGCGCGGGCCAGACGCAGATCCTGCTGATACTTGAGCGGCCCGCAGCCGAAGCGCTCGCGGAAGAGCGCGCTCAGGTGGCTGTAGCTGACGCAGGAGGCCTCGGCGAGCGCCTGGGCGTCGATGTCCTCAAGGAGGTGCTGCTGGAGGTAGCGGACGGCGTCGGCGAGGCGCGGATGGAGGGCTTCGATGGTCTGGACGCGCTGTTCGGCCCGGCGGACGGCGCTGAGCAGCGTGAAGAGCAGGCCGTCGAGGAGTTCCTCGGCGGCGCGCGCGGGGTTCTGGCTGAGCGCGCAGAGTTCCTCCATCCAGCCACGGACGTGCGGCTCGTCGCCGAGTTGCAGCGTCCGCGCGGTCTCGTCGAGGAGGTGCTCGCCGTGGCGGTAGAGGACGCAGAGGGTTTTCCAAGGCCCGTCGCAGGCTTGGTCGTGGGGCACGTTGCCGGGCAAGATGAAGAGCGTGCCGGGCCGGCCTTCCAGCGCTTCGCGGCCGGCGGTGATGACGAGGTTCCCGCGGACGGTGAAGACGAACTCGACGGTCTGGTGCGTGTGCATCCGAACGTGCTGCGAGCCCTCATGGACCTTGGCCGCCTGTAGGCGCGGAAGCCGGACGGTCAGGGGGCTGACAACTGGGGGCTCTGGGGCATGGGGAGGTTCCCTGGCGCTTAGGACCGGGCGGTCCGAATCATAGATTCGTGCTAAAAGATAAGCCTATCCTCTCTAGGGCGCAAGGCGTTCGTGGGATAGGGTTCGGGGGTCGGGCGGGGATCGAGGGAGAAGCCTTCGCCGTGCCCTCTTCCGCGAGGGGAGCCGGGCACGGGGCAGCTTCGCTGACCCGTGGCACGCCGCCCTTGCCACCTCCCGCGTAGGGAGCGGGCACGGGGCAGCTTCGCTGACCCGTGGCACATCCCCCCTGCTCCCTCCCGCGAGGAGAGGGAATTGAAGGAGCAGAACATGCTGAACGCCGAACAGATCGCACGCTTTCGCACGGACGGGTTCCTGGTTGTCGAGGACGTCTTCTCGCCGGCGGAGGTCGCGGCCTATCGCGCGGCGGCCGAGAGCGGGCGGATCCGCGAAATCAACGCGAACCGCAAGCACACCGAGGTCCACGTCCACCAGCTCGAGGTGACCTGCAAGGACCCGCTCTTCCGGGACCTCGCCGCCGACGCGCGGCTCACGGACAAGCTCGCGCCGCTCATCGGCGAGGACTTGCAGGTCCAGCACAGCAAGCTGGCCACGCAGCCGCTGAAGAAGGACGTGGGCGGCTTCGGCTGGCACCAGGACTTCGCCTTCTTCCCGCATACGAACACGGACCTGGCCGCGATCTTCGTGTACCTCGACGACACCGACACGGAGAACGGCTGCATGTCGATGGTCCGGGGCAGCCACAAGCTGGGGCTGCTGGAGCACCGCGTGGACGGCTACTTCAGCGGCAAGTGCCAGGAGGAACAGGCCTGGTCCGATGCCTCGAAGGTCGTGCCCGTCCGGGTGCGCGCCGGCGGGATCAGCATCCACCACTGCCTGACGCTGCACGGCAGCGGGCCGAACAAGAGCGGGCTCCCGCGGCGCGGCGTGGTGTACCAGTACCGCAACGCCGACGCGTACCAGCTCGCCGACCACATCTGGCAGGACACGGGCTTCCAGGTGCGCGGCCGCTTCAGCGAGACCGTGCGCTGCGAGGCCGGGCGGATCTACATCGCCAAGCGCAAGGCTTGGGATCCGCCGTTTGGAAACCTGTACCTTCAGATCGGCGAGCAGGCGCAGCGCTGGAACGCCGAACGTCAGGGCGCCGGATGCCGGACTCCGGCATCCGAACAGGTCGCGGCCGTCACCGGGTAGCCAAACCGCTTCCATAAGTTGTCGAGAGCGTAAAAAAGTTGCACCGTGGTGCGCAGAGTTCAGTCGCCACGGGGCGTTGGGGTCATCACGCCTCCTATCCAGTCGTTCGCCCGAAGTCTTCGGCGGGCCTTGTCCACGAGACCGTAAAAAAGATGCACCGTGGTGCACTTGCTTCGCGGGGCGAGCCAAGGCTTGCCACGCAAGACGGCCGCGGGATGCGCGGAGGCGCCGCGGATCCGCCAGGTCCGCCGGCGCGAGCACGGCCTCCTTAAAGAGGCGCTCATCCCCCACGGAGAGGCCAAGGTAAGTCCGAGCGCGCGGCCAGGGCTTGGCGCTCGAGCGCTCTCCGCTCAAGGAGAGATTCTGCGCGGCAGCCGGCGCTATGTCAATATATAAGTTAAAAATCATATATAGTCTACGTTACATGAATACGAGGAACTCCGGTCGACCCAGGGCTTGGGGCTAGAGGCTTAAGGCTTAAGGCTTAAGGCTTGAGGCTTGAGGCTTGAGGCTTGAGGCTTGAGGTTTGAGGTTTGAGGTTTGAGGTTTGAGGTTTGAGGTTTGAGGTTTGAGGTTTGAGGTTTGAGGGCAAAGCTATCCGACCACATTCGAGCGACCGGACAGGTGATTTTATTATATATTTTCTTTATATACAATATGTTATAATATTTAATCTTAACTGATCTAAGCCATCCTATCCGGTGTATTTAGAATATCTAACCGTTTTTCGGATAGGAAATGATGACCAAGACCCTGACCAGCAAACACGAGCAGCTCCGCGAGCTGATCCTGGACGAGATCCAGCGGTTGGGGCTGAAACCCGGCGACCGGGTACCTTCGCGCCCCTTCTGGCGGCGGCGGCTGGAGGTCTCCAACGACACGGTCGACCGCGCGCTGCGGGGGATGATCGAGGAGGGCGTGCTGACGGCGCGGGCGGGGAGCGGGACGTTCCTGCGCCGGGCGGTGCCGGCGAATGGATCGGCGGGCGAGACGTCCCGGCGCACGAAGGTCATCGACGTGCTGGTGCCGCGGGAGCGGGAACAGTTGCACGAATCGAGCAGCCCGCACGTGCTGCTGGGGCGGCTGGAGGGGGCGACGGAAGCCTGCCGCCGGCTGGGGCTGGGGACGGCGCTCCAATTCGTGAACCCCTACCGTTTCATGACCCTCGAGGAGCTGCTCCAGGCCGTGGAGCCGCTTCATGACGGCGTGCTGTTTCTGAACGAGGACCTGTCCAACCGGATGGAAGGCGCGCTGCGCGGGCGGCGCGTCCCTTATGCCATCGTGAGCCCCTACCGGGAGCGGGTGAACGGGGTGGGCTTCGACCTGGCGCCGGCGTACCGCGCGGCCTTCGCGCATCTGAAGCGGATCGGGCGGCGAAACGCGGCGTACCTCTCGAACGACCCCTCGGGCGCGCATTCGCATTTGCCCTGGGTGGAGGCCGCGGCGGCGGAGGCCGGCGCGAAGCCGCCGCGGGCGTACTGGTGCGTTGAGAGCCCGCGCGCGGCATTGGAGCGGCTCGTCGCGCACGACTTGCAGGCCTACGGGATCGACGCGCTGCTGTGCCGGACCGACCGCTGGGCCTTGCAGGCGCTGGACCATCTGACGCGGGCGGGCGTCAAGGTTCCGGAGGACGTGGCGCTGATCGGGTGCGACGACGCGCCCGAGGCCGCGCAGGCGGGGTTGGCCACGGTGCGGCTGCCGTTCGGCGGGACGGGGGCGGGCGCGGTGGAACAACTGGCGGAGATGCTGGCCGAAGGACGGTGCGAGGCGGCCTACCGGCGCGTGGCGGCGGAGTTCGTCGTGCGGGGTTCGGCGCAGGTGGAGGGCGGGAGCGATGCGTAACGGCGGGCACCCCCTGCCCCCCTCGGTGAGGGGGAGAAGAATAAGGACTGCTCCCCCTGCCTGCCCTCGAAGAGGAGGGGAGCGCGGCGGCCTGGGAGCCTCCTGGCCTTGGGCTCCATGCTGGCGGCGGTCTGTGCGCATGCTCCATCGGCCTCGCAGGCGGGCGAGAGCGCGGTCGAGCAGGCGCGCGCGGACGAACGGGCGCGGCAGGAAGGGCTGAAGAAGGCGCCGGGATACAAGAAACTCGACCTGACGCCGGCGCGCCTGCATGTGGTCCCGCTGGAGCTGCCCGCGGCGTTCGAGCGCTCGGCGGAGGCGTTCCCGAAGTCGGCGCACGACGTCGTGATCGGGGCGGACGGGAACTTCCTGCGCGACGGGAAGCCGGTCTTCCTCTTCGGCGTCGAGGCGGAGCTGTACAACGGCGCGTGGCTGCACCGGATCCTGGGGCTGGACTTCACGGAACTGTCGATCCTCGCGCGGGGCGAGTTCCGCGCCTCGCTGAAGGTCGAGAAGAAGAAGGCCGCCGACGGGACGCTGCTGCTCGAAGCCTCCTCGCCCGTCGAGAGCCCCTGGCTGGAGCTGCGCTTCAAGGAGGCGCTGCGCGGGGGGACGCTGCTGACGTACGAGCTGATGATGAACAAGACGTTTCATCCGCTCCCGTACGAGGTGTACGACTTCCAGCCGCCGCTGTACTGCCCGGGCGTGCCGGGGTTCCACAAGAACAGCAGCCACTTCTTCGACCTGTGCCAGGAGAACCCGGAGGCGCGGCAGCTCTACGTGAACATGCTGCGCTGGAGCGCGCGGCACGCGCGGAAGTATCCGGTCTGGATGTACGAGCTGATCAACGAGGTGAGCTACATCTGCCCGTGCGCGGCGAACGCGCAGCGCTTCCAGGAGGAGATGGCGCGCAAGTACGGGACGCTCGAGCAGGCGAACTCCGCGTGGGGCACGCGCTACGGCTCGTTCGAGGCGGTCCTGCCGCCGCTGAACATCGGCTCGGGGATGATCTACAACAGCGAGTGGGGCGTCGTGCCGCACGGGAAGGACCTGAGCGTGCCGCTGTGGATCGACTGGGCGCGCTGGATGGAAGGGCGCGGGGAGGAGGTCTTCCGCGAGCTCCAGGCCGAGTTGCAGAAGCTCGATCCCGGCGCCAAAGGCTGCTACCAGAGCCCGTATTGGGAAGGGCGCAACGCGATGTCCCCGGCGACGAAGGGGCGCACGGAGGATCTCTATGGCGGCGAGCAGGTCCTGAACCTGTTCCGGCAGGAGCGCGGTTCGGAGAAGTGGGAAGAGCTGACGCAGATGCTGGAGCAGCAGATCGCCAACGACCTGATCCGGGCCAGCGCCCCGGCGAAGCCGCACGTGAACCTGGAGTGCACGATCAACGGCTATCCGCGCGCCAAGGACGAGCCGGAGAAGGCATACCGGATCGGCGCGGCCGGCACGCGGACGTTCTTCTGGCACCAGGCGGTGCACGGCGTCTCGGGGAGCGTGATCGGGTACTTCTACGGGAACGCCACGAGCGGCGGCGGGGGCAGCGTCTGGGATCCCCAGCGGCACACGCTGGACTCGATCCGGGAGCTGCCGCGCACGCGGGGCGAGATCGGGGCGCTGGCCGAGATCGTGCTCCCGAATCCGCGGATCAAGGGCCGCATCGGGGTGCTCTACTCGCTGGAGACCTCGCGCGTGATCCGGCCCGAAAAGGACAACCTGTGCCACCAATTCGTGGCGGAGTTCGCCGACTATTACGGCGCGGCGCTCTTCACGCGCGCGCCCGTCGATATCGTCACGAGCGAGCAGGTGCTGGCCGGGAAGGCCGGCGACTACAAGCTGCTGGTCGTTCCGCACGCCTGGCGCGCGCGGCAGGGCGTGCTGGAGAAGCTGGCGGCGTACGCGCAGGCCGGCGGGACGGTGCTGGTCTCGCCCGACAGCCTGCGCTTCGACGACGATTCGGGCGCGCGGCTGGAGACGGAGGCGTTCCTGGGCGGGCGCGCGGGCAAGCCGCTCACGCAGGCCGCGCGCCCCGTATTCCAGGACGCGCTCGCGGGGCTCGGCGAGTGCGGCTCGAAAGGCATCGCCAGCGCGCCCAGCGGCGAGCGGGACTTCGATTTCGCCGCGCCGGTGCACGGGTACGAATTCGAGCCGACGACGGCGCGGCTTCTGGCGGCCGCCGGCGGCAAGCCGGCGCTGACCGTGAACGACCTGGGGCGAGGCAAGGTGTACCACCTCGCCTACGAGCCCTCGGACCGCTCCCGCTTCCAGCTCATGCGCTGGATCGCCGGGCAATGCGGAGCGCGGGCGGACCTGGAAACGACGAGCCCTTCGGAGCTGCCGCTTCCCGGCGACCTGTTCCCGTTCCTGCCGATCGAGACGCACCGCTTCGAGCGCGACGGCCGGCAGGTCTGGTACGCGCTGAATTTCGGAGGCGCCTGCGCGGGCCGCCTCGTCCCCGCGGAGGCCGCGAAGCCGATGACGGTGCGCAACGTCCGCGACGGGAAATACCTGAAGCCGGACGGAGGCACGAGCGCAACGCCGAGCCCGTGGACGCCCGACGCGCTGAAGGCCGGCGTGCCGGTCGAGTTCCCCAGCCAGGACCCGGTGGTGCTGCTGCTCGAAGACCCCGAACGCGAGCCGCTGGCGCTGGAGACCTTGAGCGACGAGCAGCGCGAGGCGCTGGCGTGGCTGTACCGGAAGAGTCCCGCGTCGGAGAAGAAGATCCTGATCGACGCCGTTTCCACGCTCGAGGGACGCATGCACGCCTACCGTATGCCGACGGCGGTGAAACGGCTGGAGGACCTGGGTTACGAGGTCCACACGTCGGTCAAGCCGCTGGCGAAGCTCGTGGCGCGCAACGGCGAGGACCTGAAGGACGCGACGCTGGGCGAGTACCGGGTGCTGATCCTGGCCGGACTGGACGCGAGCGATCTGGACGAGCCGGCGCAGGCGGCCGTGCTGGCGTTCGTGAAGGGCGGCGGCGGGCTGCTCTACTGCGCGCCGACGGAATACCACCACGCGGGGAAAGCGCACCCGCTGGCGCGGGCGCTGGGGCTGGAGATCGGGCGCGCGAACTTTCACGACCCCGAGCGGAACGCGCTGGGCGAGCCGCTTTACGCGCGCTTCGAGAAGGCCGGCGAGCATCCCATCACGCAAGGCGTATCGGAGTGGCAGCCGCCGGGCGCGAAGCCGGTGCGGATCGTGGACAAGGACGCGCGGGCGACGGCGCTCTTCGCGGGCGGGCCGGTCTCGTACACCTTCCATCCGTGGGGCGAAGAGCGGCGCGGCCCCGGGCAGCCGGCGCTGGTCGCGGTGGAATACGGGCAGGGGCGCGCGGCCGTCGCCGGCGCGGACTCCTGGCTGCGCCCGGACGACTTGGCGCGCGGCGAGAACCTGAAGCTCTTCGAACGGCTCATCCGCTGGCTGGGGAAGGAGTAGGCCATGCGCAAGCTCGCGGCAAGCCTCGTGCTGGGACTCGCGTGCGCCGCGGGCTTCGCGGGCGAGGAACCGGCCGCGCCGGAGGCCACGCGCGCCGGCGTGCTGCAGCTCGTGAAGGATGCCTTGGCCGCCGGAAAGCGGCCGGGCTTCGAGATGGAACTGGGTTCGCAGCGCGTCAAGGCGAAGCTGGTGCAGGCCGACGCGGCGCAGGCGACGGTGAACGCCTCAGGGCTGACGATGCCGCTGCCCTGGGAGAAGCTCAGCGACGCGCAGCTCTTTCAATTGGGCCTGGACCTGGCTGGGGAAGACGCCGCGGCACGGCGGCGCATGGCCGCCTTCGCGCTGGGCGCGGGGCTGGAGCGCGAAGCGCAACGCACGTTATCCACTTTGTTGGAGCAGAATCCCCGCGACGCGGAGGCGCTGAAGTTGCTCTCGGCGGCCGAGGCCAAGGCGAAGGAACAGGCCGAGCCCGCGGCGGCGCCGGCCCAGCCCGCGCCAGCCCCCTCGACGCCCGCCCCGGCGGCGGCGATCCCGCAGGTTCCAGGCCCGTTCGCGGCGCACTGCTTCGTCGCGCCGAACGGCAGCGACCAGCACCCCGGCACGTTCGAGCGCCCCTTCGGGACGCTCCAGCACGCGCTCGGGCAGGCCAAGCCCGGGCAGACGATCTGCCTGCGCGGCGGAACCTACCGCTTGACGGCGATCACGCAGTTCAAGGGCGGCGGGCAGCCCGGCGCGTACGTGGAGGTGCGGAGCTACCCGGGCGAGGTCCCGCTGCTCGACGCCGAAGCGCTGCCGGGTTCGGATCCGACCTGGCGCTTCTCGAAGGCGGGGTACTGGCGCATCCGCGGCCCGATCCATCTGACGAACGGGCGCGGCGCGGGGGTTTTCGTCGATCACGACAGCACGCACCTCGAGTTCGAGCTGATCGAGTCGAGCTACAACGGGAAGACGGCCGAACGCGGCGGGCACGGCTTCATGGTTCAGGGGCCGGAGATTTCGGAGATCCTGTTCAAGAACTGCGACGCGCACCACAACGCCAACCACAAGACGAAGCCCGGGGAGAGCGTCGAGGCGAACATCTACCAGCACGGCGACGGCTGGCGGATCTTCAACGGGACGCGCGTGAAGCTGCTCGGCTGCCGCGCCTGGCACAACCTCGACGACGGCTACGACACGACGCAGGCGACCGAGCCCATCGAGCTGGTGGAGTGCTGGGCGGCGTACTCGGGCCTCGACGACGCGAAGGGTTCGATCACCGGAAAGCCGAATTGGGGCATCCGGCGCTACGACGGGGACGGGATCAAGCTGGGCTACAAGGACGACAGCGGCCCGCACGTCGCGATCCGCTGCATCGCATGGGCCAACTTCTCGCACGGCTGGAACGTGGCCGGGGGGCCGTACAAGCTCATCCATTGCGCCGCGTACAACAACGCCGAGGACGCCTTTTTCGGGATCAAGCTGAAGGCGAACGAAGTTCGCAACACGTTCGCCTTCGGCAACCGCGTCGGGAACGGGACCTGGGCGCAGGACGCGGCGGCGACGACGGTAAGCGAGGCGGATTTCGCGAGCGTGAACGACGCGGGGATGCTCGGCCCGCGGCAGGCCGACGGGAGCCTGCCGGAGACGAATTTCCTGCGCCCCGCGCCGGGCGGGAGGCTGGTCGACGCGGGCGTGGACGCGGGGCAGCCGTTCAAGGGGCGCGGGCCGGACATCGGGCCGCGGGAGCAATAGCGGAGAGCCCTCCCCCCGCCCGCTCCCGAGGGAGAGGGCGAACGAGGATGAATTCATGAGCCGAATCGACGCGCATATTCACTTCGAGGGCGAGCACGAGGAGTTCGTGCGGCAGCTCGAGGCGTGGGAGCTGAAGCTGCTGAACACGATCGGCGGGGTGGAGGATCCGGGCTGGCGCGAGCGTCGCGCGGTCCCGTACGCGCGGCTGGCGCGGACGCAGCCCCAGCGCTTCGCGTGGATCACGAGCTTCGACCTGCCCGGCTTCGGCGATCCCGAGTACGCGGAGCGCGCGATCGAGGGACTGCGGCGCGACTTCGAGGCCGGCGCCGTCGGCTGCAAGATCTGGAAGACCTACGGGATGGGGCTGCGCGACCCCGAAGGCCGGCACGTGCTGGTGGATCATCCGATCCTGGAGCCGATCGTCTCCTTCGTGGAGCGCTCCGGCAAGACGCTGCTGATGCACATCGCCGAGCCGCAGGGCTGCTGGCAGCCGCTCGGCCCGGACAACCAGTACAGCGGGTTCTACGAGAAGCATCCGGACAAGTACATGCACGGGCGGCCGGAGATGCCCTCGCACGCGGAGCTGATCGCCTCGCGCGACCGCGTCGTCGAGCGTCATCCCAAGCTGCGGGTGGTGGGCGCGCACCTGGGAAGCCTGGAGTACGACGCCACCGAACTGGCGCGGCGCTTCGAGCGCTACCCGAACTTCGCGGTGGATACCTCGGGGCTCGCGCGCGCGGCGGACCTGGGCAAGCAGGACCGCGCGCGGGTGCGGCGGCTCTTCGAAGACTTCCCAGACCGGATCCTGTTCGGCAGCGACCAGCACGCGACGGCGGAGGACGCGGCGAGCCCCGAGGGGCGGCGCACGGCGCTGGAGCGGATCCGGGCGGGGCACGCGGCGGCCTTCGCGTACTACGAGACGGACCGCGTGCTGGAACTGCGCGGGCGTTCGATTCAGGGGTTGGCGCTGCCCGACGCGATCCTGAAAGGGCTCTACCTGGAGAACGCGCGGCGCTGGTACCCGGGCTTGTAAACCGAGAGCAAAAGGAGAAACGGCATGGACAAGGTTCGGATGGGGTTCATCGGCTCGGGAAACATCTCGCGCAGCCACAAGGAGCAGCTCAAACGCTTCGCGGACGTCGCCATGATCGCGCACAGCGACGTGGTGATGCCGGCGGCGAAGGCCGCGGCGCAGGCTTACGGCGGGCGCGCGTACGACGACTACCTGAAGATGATCGAAACGGAGAAGCTCGACGCGGTGCTGATCGCGCTGCCGCCGCACCTCCACGGCACGATCGAGGCGGACTGCGCCGAGCGAGGCCTGCACATGCTGGTCGAGAAGCCGGTGAACCTGTACCTGGAGCCGGCGCGGCGCGCGGCGGCGGCCATCGGGAAGGCGGGCGTGATCGCGTCGGTGGGCTACAACTACCGGCACGTGAAGGCGGGCCACCAAGTCCGCGAGCTGCTGCGCGGGAAGCCGATCGCGACGGCCCACGCCGTGCGCTGGTTCAAGCTCCCGCCGAAGGCGTGGTGGAAGCGCTACGACCAGGGCGGCGGGCAACTCGTCGAGCAGGGCACGCACGAGGTCGATTTCCTGCGCTTCGTGCTGGGCGAGGTGAAGACGGTGCAGGCGCGCTACGGCTATACGCTGCTCGGCAAGGAACCCGAGACGACGATCCCCGACACGCAGACGGTGACGCTCGAATTCGAGAGCGGCGCGCTGGCGACGCTGCATCTGTTCTGCCTGATGGAGGGCCTGCAGCGCGGCGGCGTGGAGTTCTGGGGCCGGAGCCTGTGCGTGAAGTTCGACGGGACCGACCTGGCCATCGAGTCGCCGGAGCCGCTCGCCGTTCCCGAACTCGAGAGCCCGCTGTTCCTGGACAACGCGCGCGCGAGCGTGGACCGGCGCTTCGTGGAGGCGGTCAAGACCGGGGACCGTGCGCTGCTGTCCAGCGACTTCGCCGACGCGGTGAAGAGCGCGGAGGTCTGCCTCGCGGCGAACCGTTCGGCCGAGCGCGGCGGGGAGCCGGTGAACCTGCCGCTGGCGTAGGATCCGTTTAACCACGGAGGCACGGAGACACGGAGAGGATTTCGGATCGGGAGCCGAACCTAAAAACCCCGACGGCTCAGCATCCTTCTCGGGGCCTCCGTGAGCACAAGCAGGGCGCAAAGGACTGGAGACTCGAATGAAGATCGGATTCATCGCGCAGCCCAAGACGCCCATCACGGTCGAGGACGCGCGCTTCGCGGCGGAGCACGGGATGCCGCATTTGGAGCTGGTCTGGGACGACTTCACGGAGGCGCACTGGGAACGCCGGCAGGCCGAGAAGAACATGCTGCGCGAGTTCGGCGTGGGGCTCTCGGCGGCGGGGTTCTGGCGGCGGAATCCGATCCATCCCGACGCGGCCGAACGCGCGCGCTGCCACGAGGAGCTGAAGCGCTACCTGGATTACTGCCACGAGCTGGAATGCCCGGTGCTGGTGACGGGCGGCGGGACGCTGCTGGGCCCGGACGTGGAAGCCTGCGCGCGGGCCTTCTCGGCGGCGTTCGAGCCGATCCTGCAGCACGCCGAGCGGCGCGGGGTGCGGATCGCGCTGTACGGGGTGCACGGAAGGACCTAAGCGACGAGCGCGCGAGCTGGCTGGTCAACCTGGAGGCCTACGAGCGGCTCTGGCGCGACTTTCCGCGGCTGGGGATGAAGTACGACGCGGCGAACTGGATGGGCAAGGGCATGGATCCGCTCCCGGCGCCGCGCAAGCACGGCGACAAAATCCTGCACGTCCACATCAAAGATCATCTGTACCACGAAGGCGAGCTGGCGAGCCAGCCGGCGGCGGGCATGGGCGACGTGCCGTTCCCGAAGATCCTGGCGTTCCTGTACGAGCACCGCTACGCGGGCGCGCTCTCGATCGAGCCGCACGGCCCGTGGCAGAAGCGCCCCGACCTGCGCGCGAAGATGCTGAGGCTGTCGAAGCGCTACCTCGAACCGATGCTGCTGCCGTGAGCAACCGGAGAGCCCCCCGATGCGAACGCTCCCTGCCTGGTGCGTGTTGACGGTCCTGGCGGCCTGCGGCCTGCCCGCCCGCGCAGAGGAGGCTCCCGCGCCCGGCGGAGGGCCCAGCCTGGAATACGCCGCGCCGCGGCTGCCGCCGATCCCCGAGAAGCTGCCGCTGGAGGAGCAGACCGGGCACCCGCGCGTCTACGTGCCGCCGGGCGGCGTGGAGGAACTGATCGAGCGCTCGAAGACGACGCACAAGGCCATCGCCGAGACGATCGCGAAGCGCGCCGAGGAGATCCTTAAGGAGGGCTGCAACCCGTCGCCGCGGAACGCGGAGAGCCCGATGCGGCACGAGGTCCGCAAGCCGGCCCAGATGGCCTGGGCCTACGCGGCGACGGGCGATTCGAAGTTCAAGGAAGCGGCGATGCAGTACGCGGAACTCGTCTGCGCGTACCCGCACTGGGACATTGACGTGGACCTGGCGGCCGGGCACGCGCTCTGGTCGGTCTCGACCGTCTACGACTGGTTCTACAAAGACCTGAGCGAGAAACAGCGGACCGCGATCCGCGAGAAAATCCAGCTCCAGGGCAACCGGATGGACCGGGTCTGGGGCAAGGAGCACGTCAAGGGCGGCACGTGGTGGACCAAGGCGTTCCTGCAGAATCACGGGCAGGAGAACTGCCAGGGGCTGGCGACGGCGGCGATCGTCTTCTACCACGAGTTGCCGGAAGCCAAGGAGTGGCTGAAGCACGCGGAAGCGCACTTCGAGACGGTCTTCTCGATCCTGAACGAAGACGGCTCGAGCATGGAGGGCATCAACTACTGGGGCTACAGCATGGAGCATTGCATGCTCTACGCCGACCTGGCGCAGCGGAACATGGGACGGGATTTCTTCGCGACCTCGGGCTACCTGCGCAACGCGGGGCGCTTCCTGCTGGCGCACATGACGCCGTGGATCCGCCCCGGCGACTTCGCGGTCTCGTACGGCGCGGCGAGCCTGAGCACCGGGACGCACGGGCCGGAGCACATCCTCTTCAAGGCCGCGGCGGCCTCGCGCGATCCGGCGGTGCAGGACCTGGCCTTCACGCTGCTCGAGCAGGACGTGGGCCGGAACTCGCCGCTCCCGCCGCTGGCGCTGCTCTGGTACGACCCGACGGTGCCTCGCGGGAGATACGGGGCGAACCCGACGCTGAGCGTCTTCCCGGAACTGGGGATCGTCAGCGCGCGCAGCGGCTGGGACGCGGAGGCGACGGTGCTCTGGTTCAAGTGCGGCGCCTACCAGGGCCGCGCGGCCACGGAGGTGCTGAAGAAGGACGTCGGATCGGGGCACGCGCGCGCCGACCAGACCGCGATCCAGCTCATCTCGCGCGGCGAGCGGCTCACGGCGTACGGAAACTCCTACTGCGAGAACCACAACCTGCCGCTCTTCCGCGGGGTCGGTCAGATCGGCGAGTCCGGCCCCAGCAAAGAGAGCGGGCTGGTGGTCAGCGCGGCCTTCAAGATGCCGGAGCAGCCGAAACTGCTGAACGCGAAGAGCGCGCCGGCCTTCGATTACTTCGCCGGCGACGCCTCGAAGGCGTACCGCCCGGAGGCCGGCGTCAAGACCTACCGGCGGCACGTGGTATTCCTGAAACCCGACGACGTGCTGCTGATCGACGAGATCGAACTGGAGCCGGCCCAGCCGGAGGCGAAGACCCCGGACGTGTCGAGCAACCTGCAGGTGCTGGGCGAACCGAAGGACGTCTCGCCGCGGCACGCGCGCGCCGACGGCCAACGGGCGGGGCTGGACGTGATGCTCTGCGCGCCGGCGGAAGGCTTCGCGCTGAAGGCGAGTTCGCCGCCGCCCAACACCGGGTACATGATGCCCGAGGCCTATTGGGAGCGGAAACGGATCGGCGCGGAGTCCACCCAGCCGGTGGCGAAGACGGTGCTCGTGACGTACCTCCACGCGCGCGAGGCCGGCGCGGAGAGCCCCGAGGCGCCGAAGGTCGAGGTCGCGGAGGGCAAGGTGCGCGCGGACGTCCGCACGGCCCAAGGCGCGCGGACGATCGAGGTGGACCTGGAACGGGCGGCGTGCGAAGTGAAGTGAAGTGAAGTGAGCGGCTGGGCGCGCGAGGCCGACAAAAAAGCCCGCCGTACGGCGGGCTTTTTCATGCGTGAGGCAATCGGGTTTACTCGGCCTTCTCGGTCGTCTCTGCCTTCTCGGCCTTCTCGGCCTTCCCCTTCTGCTTGGCCTCGGCGATCTTCCATTTCTGCTGGAAGCGCTCGATACGCCCGGCGGAGTCGACGAACTTCTGGCGGCCCGTATAGAACGGATGGCAGTGGCTGCAAACGTCGATGGAGAAGTTCTGCCCCTTGGTGGAACGGGTCTCGATCAGCGTGTTGCAGCCGACGCACTTGATGGTGACCTTCTCGTACTTGGGATGAATGCCGGCCTTCATGACCTCAGCGCCTCCGTGTGCGAAGCAGAAAAGTATAGGGGCAGGCCGGGGCGAGGCAAGGGGGATTTTGAGGGACGCCCGCGGAACGAACGGCAAGCGGGGGAGGACGGCGTGGCCTGGGAGGCGGTTACTTGCCGCGCTCGCCGAGAACCACGAGGAACGTCTTCTGCTCGTCGCCGCGTTGGATGACGAGTTCCACGGGGTCGCCGGGGGCGTAGCCGATGAGGGCCATGGGCAGGTCGCCGGCGCGGCCGATCTCCTGCCCGCCGGCCTTGACGATCAGGTCGCCGTTGAGGATGCCGACCTTCTCGGCGGGGCTGCCCGCGGCGACTTCGCCGATGGGGTAACCCTTGGCCTCGGCGGCGGCCTTGCGGTCGACGCCGACGCCGAGGTAGCCCTGGGCGTTGGACTTGATGAACTCGATCCGCTCGGGCCTGTGGGCGATTTCGAAGGCCAGCTCGGCGGCCATTCCGGCGATGGCGGCGGCGGCCGGGGCGTTGATCTTGTCCCAGGTGTCGCTGGGGCGATGGTAGTCGGGGTGCGTGCCGGTGAAGAAGAAAAGCACAGGGATGTTCTTCCGGTAGAAGCTGGTGTTGTCGCTGGGCGCGACGCCGCCGCTGGAGAGATAGACCTTCAGGGCCGGGTCGTTGCCGTGCTTCTGGACCAGTTCCTTCAAGCCCTTGCCGGTGCCGACGCCGCTGACCTGCACCGCGCCGTCGGTGCTGCGGCCGATCATGTCCATGTTGAGCATCGCGACGGTGTCCTTGAGCGGGACGATGGGGTGCCGGACGTAGTACTCCGAGCCCAGCAGGCCCTTCTCTTCGCCCGAGTAGGCCTGGAAGAGGATGCTGCGGCGGGGGCGCGCTTCGGGCGCGAGCTTGGCGAAGTACTGCGCGACTTCCAGCAGGCCCGCGCTGCCGCTGGCGTTGTCGTCGGCGCCGGGGTGGATCTGGCCGGCCCCCTTGGGGCCCATCAGGCTCCCAAAGTAACCCAGACCGACGTGATCGCAGTGCGCGCCGACGACGACGACTTCCTTCTTCAGCTCCGGATCGGAGCCTTCCAGCAGGGCCATGACGTTCTTCGTGGTCTTGGGGTCGATGACGAGATCGGAGACGGCGCCGAGCTTGAGGCCGGGCAACTCGAAGGACTGGCAGGAGAGGTCCTTGTCGATGGCCGCCTGGAGGTCGCCGAGGGATTTCCCGGCGGGCTTGAGCAGGGCGTCGGCGAGCGAGCGCTTGACCATGAGCACCGGGATCTTGTAGTCGCCGAAGCAGGCGCCTTTGGCCTCGGGGAACTCTTCCTTGGCGCCCGAGCCGTGCGGGCCGTTGACGATCAGGACGCCGGCGGCGCGGCGCAGGACACAGGCGGCGATCTTGGCGGTGAAGTTGGCGTGCCGGGTCATGCGCTTGCCGCCGAACTTGCTGTTGGGGTCGTGCTCCTGCGGCTCGTAGCGCAGGATGAGCGCCCACTTGCCGGCCAAGTCGACGCCTTTGAAGTCGTCGTATTCGTACTCGGGGGCGGCGATGCCGTAGCCGGCGAAGACGATGGCGCCCTGGGCGACCTGGGGGCTCTCCTCGTTGGCGGGGAGCGGGAGGAAGTCGTCCTTGACCTTGAAGGCGCGCTTCTCGCTGCCGACCTCGAGGGTCATCTCGTTGGCCGGCCCGAGCCCGTTGCAGACGGGGAGGTTGAAGCTCTGGAAATAGGTCCGCGCGCCGGCCTCGTCGGGTTCCCCGTAAGGCGGGAGACCGAAGCGCTTGAATTCGGCGGCGATGTACTCGGCGGCCCTGAGCTGATCGGGAGTGCCGGCCTCGCGCCCGCGGAAGTCTTCGGAAGCCAGGAACTGGATGTGCCCGAGGAGTTCGCCCTTGTCGATCTCGCCCAGTTCGGCGGGGGCGGACGGGCACGGCGGTGGGGTTGACGACGGGCGCGCGTTCGGGCGCGACGACGGGCGGATCATCGGGGGCGTGCTCCTTGGCGCGCAAGGCCGGCGCGGCCAGCGCCAGCAGGAAAGCGCAGGCCAGGATGACCTGGAGGACGCTCGAACGGATGGGTCGCATGGGATAGCCCGCCCTTTCCGGCTACGGTTGCGGCTTCGATTCGCCCCAATCGGTCTCCACCTTGATGAAGGCGGAGTTCTGGCCCTTGGGGCCGCGGGAGACGAAGAAGACGAACTGTTTCTTGTGCTTGTGCTTCAGGTCGTCGAGCGCGGCTTTGAGTTGCGCGAAGGCTTCCTCTCCGCGGCCCTTCAACTCCAGGTCGTCGATTTTGGTGATGATGTCTCCGCCGCGGAGTCCGCCGAGTTCCGGGGAACTGCCGGACTTGACGTAGTGGACGTGCAGGCCGGAGAAGTCCAGCGGGAGGTCCAGGCCGAGGCGGTCGTAGTAGACGAGCTCGCGCAGGACGAGGCCCAGGTCGGCGTACTCGAAGCGCGCGGCCTCGGACTCCTCCTTGGGGCGCTCGCCGATCGCGACGGTGATGGTTTCGGGCTTGCCGGCGCGGAGGACGACGGTCCTGACCTCCTCTCCGACCTGGAGCTTCTTGAGCCGGTCCATGAAGGCGCGCAGGTCGTTCTCGGTGCGGACCTCGACGGGCGAGCCGCCCAGTTCCACGATGATATCGTCGACCTTAAGGCCGGCCTTCGCGGCGGGCTGGCCCTCCAGGACGCGGCCGACGATGACGCCGCCCTTCGCCGCCAAGTCGCCGGAGAGGCCCAGGACCTGTCCGACGTCCTTGCCGAGCGGCTGCATGTCGGAAACGCCGAGCCAGCCCTTGCTGCGCTTGCGGGTGGGATCCTCCAGCAGGTCGGCGAGACGGGTGACGGGGAGGAAGACCGAAGCAGGGCGCATCTCGGGGTCGTTGTTCTGGCGGGTGCGCTCGAAGAGCGGATCCTGGACCACGAAGCCGACGAGTTCCCCGGCGGCGTTGGCGACGGGGCCGAAGAGCGCGAGGGAGGCGTCCCCGGAGATGACCACGAGTTCCTGGGGATGGTCCACGACCTTGACGACCATCCCGTCGCCGACGTTGAGCGTGCCCTGGTAGGTGCTGGGGAGCAGCCCGAAGCCGAAGACCTTGTCGCCGCGCTTGAAGGCGCGCGGGTCGCCGCGCACGGCGGGCACGAGCTTGATGCCCCTGGCGGCGGGATCCTCGGCGAGCTTGACCAGGGCGACGTGGAGATCCTGGTCGCGGGTGACGAGTTCGGCCTTGAGCGAAGGCTGCTGGTCGGCGGCGACGAACTTCACGGCGAAGTCGGCGAAGCGGTCGTCGGGCATCTGGCGCGGGAGCAGGTCGCCGGAGATGGCGATCAGGCCGGCGGCATCCATGACCGTCCCGACCGCGACCAGCTTGCGCTTGCTGTCGTTCTCCATGACGACCTGGAAGGAGACCTGGACCACGGACGGCTCGAGCTTCTCCGCGACGGCGGCCGCCTTCTCGGAGGCGCAGGCTCCGCCGGCCGCGGCCAGCGCCAGCATCCATGCCAGGACGTCGCGTCGCATCGTTCGAGTTTCTCCGTATCGACTCGGTCCAGCCCGTTCCGAGGCGGGCGTGTCGCCCGCGGAACGGACCCAATGCCGGCGAGACGCCGGCGCTACGTACACATGCCCCGCACCAGCAGGGCGCCTCAGGGCGCCAGCTTCAGCGCGCGGGTGTAGAGCCCCTTCCCGCGGCGGATCTTTCAGGCCGACGACGCCCTTCTGCGCCCTGTCCTTCTCCGCGGCTTCGACGGCGGCGCGGAAGCTCTTGACGTCGGGGGTCGCGGCCTGGTCCACGAACTGGATCACGTCGCCGTTCTCGAGCTTGGCCAGCGAGGCGAGGCCGCCGGCCTTGGTGCCGGTGACCAGGACGCCGGCCTCGACATCGAGATCGCGTTTCTGGGCCTCGGTGAGGTCGCGGACGGTCATGCCCCATTCGGCGATTTCGGTCTCCTTGCCGCCGGCCTGGGCGAGTTCCTCGCTGACCACGGAGAGTTCGAGGTTGCGGCCCTTGCGCTGGACACTGACGGCGTGCTTGCTCCCGACCTCCCAGCGCGCGACGCGGTCGTAGATGGCCGGCAGGTCTTCGACGAAGCGCGCCGAGACTTCCTGGCCGTCGAAGGCCACGATCACGTCGCCGGCCTCGATGCCCGCCGCCTCGGCGGGGCTGGAAGGCTCCACCGCGGTGACGAGAACGCCCTTGCGCGAATCGGAGCCGAGGAGTTCTTCAAGTTCCTGGAGTTCCTGGAGGCGCGCGCCGACGTTGCTGCGCGTGACTTTTCCGGCCGAGAGGATCGCGGCGACGACCTGCTTGGCGTGGTCGATGGGCAGGGCGAAGCCAAGGTTGTTCGAGTTGCCGACGACGCGGCTGTTGATGCCAACGACCTCGCCTTTGAGGTTGACGAGCGGACCACCCGAGTTGCCGGGGTTGATCGCCGCGTCGGTCTGGATCCAGACGCTGAACATGCCCGTGCGCTCGCCCGTGGGCAGGGTCATCTCGTCGCCCAAGTAGCGCTCGGTGTTGGAGACGATGCCCATGGAGACGCTGCGGGAGAGCCCGCGCGGGCTGCCCATCGCCAGGACGGCCTCGCCCACCTCCAGCTTCGCGGAATCGCCCAGCTTCGCGTACGGCACCGGCGCGCCGGGATGGTACTTTTCCCAGTCTTCCCTGCTGAGCTGCACGACCGCCAGGTCGGTCCACGGATCGCCGCCGATGACCTTGCCGTGCACGCGCTCCTTGGTGCCCAGGGTGAGGATGACCTTTTCGGCGTGCCCGGCGACGTGGAAGTTGGTCAGGACGTGGCCTTCCGCGGAGAAGATCACGCCGCTGCCGATGGAGCTGCCGGTGACGACCTTCTCGCCGCCGTGGTAGAGTTCCAGGATCGGACGGACGTTGACCAGCGCGGGAAAGACCTTGTCGCGGGCCTTCTTGACCTTGCCGTCGATCTCGGAGCCGGCGCCGGAGGGACTAACCAACAGGCCCAGGGCCAGGATGCCTAACGCCCAACCCGATCCGGCATGCCGCATACCGCCCGCCTCTCTTTTATCGCATGTCCCGACCGGCGTTGCCCCATGGTCCGGACGGTAATGAGGAGCCGTGTCACTATCATTAAACTGCACGAGGGCTACAAAATACTTGAACGGATGGGATACCGATAGGGAGAATGTTGCACCATGCGCGTCCTGTCTGGATTGGCCCGCGGCGTACCGCTGAAAACCCTCCCGGACTTCAACACCCGCCCGATCCTCGACCGGGTCAAGAAGAGCCTGTTCGACATTCTTTTCAGCGCGGGACTCCTGGACCGGACGCGGGTGGCGGACCTGTACGCCGGGACGGGGACCATGGGCCTCGAGGCGCTCTCGCGCGGGGCGGCGCATTGCCTCTTCGTCGAACGGCGCCCGGATGCGATCAAGCTGCTGGAAGAGAACCTGGCCAAGACGCGGCTGGCCGACCGGGCGGAGGTGAAGCGCGACGAAGTCCGCCGCGTGCTGGAACGGCTGCCGACGGAGCCGCTGTTCGACCTGCTGCTGTACGATCCGCCGTTCGAGTTCAGCCGCGAAGCCGCGCACCGCGCGGCGCTGGCCGGGGAACTGGAACTGGCCGCGAAGGTGCTCGCGCCGGAGGGCCGGCTGGTGCTGCGCTGCGAGAAGAAGGCCGAGCCGCCGCAAGCGGCGGGGCTGGCGCTGGCGCGGCACTGGACGGACGGGCCGCACGCGCTGTGCTTCTACGGCCGGGCTTGATCAACCACAGAGCACACAGAGGGCACGGAGAAATGCCGAATGCGGATTTCGAAATGCGGCATGCCTGAGCGATTTACCCAACTCTATCCCGCATTTCTCTGTGCTCTCCGTGGTTAATATCCGTTCACCGCGCGGTCCAGCCGCCGTCCATGACAAGCGTTTGCCCGGTGATGTTGCGCGCGGCGGGGCCGCAGAGGAATTCGATGGCCCCGGCGACCTCGTCGATGCCGATGAAGGCCTTCTTGGGCATCGGTTCGAGCATGATCTTCTCGATCACTTCCTGTTCGCTGAGGCCATGGACCTGCGCCTGATTCCCGATCTGTTTGTCCACCAGCGGCGTATGGATGTAGCTGGGGCAGATGGTGTTGACGGTAATGTCCGCGCCGGCGGTCTCGAGCGCCAGCGTCTTGGCGAGGCCCACGAGGCCGTGCTTGGCGGCGACATAGGCGCTCTTGAAGGGCGAGGCGATCAGCGAGTGGATCGAGCCGACGTTGACGATCCGCCCGTATCCCTGGGCGCGCATGCGCGGGAGGACTTGGCGCGAGAGCAGGAACGGCCCTTTGAGCATGATGTCGATGAGGCGGCCCCAGGTCTCGGGCGGGAACTCCTCGACCTTGGCGACGTGCTGGAGGCCGGCGTTGTTGACGAGCACGTCGAGGCGGGCGGCGCCGAGTTCCCCGATGGCGCGTTCGACCTGCGCGGGGTCGCTGACGTCGAAGACCAGCGCGCGAGCGGGCGCGGCGTGGAAGAGCGGATCGTCGTGCAGGGCCGGCGCGACGTCGCAGCCGATGACGGCGTGGCCGGCGCGGAGGAAGTGTTCGGCAAGCCCCCGCCCCAGCCCGCTGCCTGCGCCGGTGATGAGGAAGGTGAGGGGTGGAGGCGGCATGGTTGGTTTATCTCGTTCTCACCCCGCGCGCTTGCGGCGCGCCGACCTTATCCCAGAGGGAGATAGCGGGCGGGACGCCCGCGGTACGAACGGCTGCCGCCGAGACGGCGGCGATACGGCCGGCGAGGACGCCGGCGCTACGAACCACGGCCGGGCGGTAGGCCCGCGGTACGAAGACAGGCCGGCGTTCGCTACAACGCGGCGATCTTGCGGATGCGGGCGACGGTCTCCTGCATGCGCTCGTCGTCCCCGCCGACTTCACTGACCAGCGCGCCGTCGAAGCCGATCCTGCGCAACTCCTTGACGATCTCGGGCCAATTGCAGTCGCCGTCCATGAGCTGCACCCACTGGGCGCCCTTGCGCAGGTAGTCCTTCACGTGGACTTTCTGGATGCGGCGGCCGATGTCGCGGATCCACATCTCGGTGAAGCCAAAGTGGATCAGATTGGCGGTGTCGAGGTAGAGGCCGATGCGCGGGCTGCCGACTTCGTCGAGGAACTGGACGGCTTCGCCGGGCGTGAGAATGAACTTGTTCCAGACGTTTTCGATGCAGAGCGAGCATTGGCGCTTCTCGGCGAGGGAGGCGAGGCCCTTGAGCGCGTCGCGGCAGTCGTTCCAGGCGCGGAAGTAGCTGTCCTGGGGCTCGAGCTGGCCCGGATGGAGGAGCATGCCGTCGACGCCGAGGCGCTCGGCGAGCTCCAGGCCGCGCTCGAGAATCGCGACGCGCTTCTGGCGCTGCGCGGGATCGGGGCTGAGCAGCGAGCCGGCGTCCTTGCGGACGGCGATGATGCTGCAGATCTCGAGGCCGCGGGAGTCGCAGGCCTTGCGCACGGCGTCCACTTGCGCGTTGGAGCCGTCGATGCCCGGCTGCCCGGCGTCGCTGAAGACGAGCTCGATGGCCTCGTAGCCCAGGGTCCTGGCGCGGTCGAGGTCCGCTTCGAGGCTCTCGCGTTTTAAGCAGAGTTGAGTGATGCCCGGCTTCATGACGGCTCCCTTTGCTATGGTTCAGACGGCCGGCAGGTGCACGGAGAAGGTGCTGCCCTGGCCCGGCGCGCTCTCGACTTCGATGCGCCCGCCGTGCTGGTCGACGATCTTCTGCGAGATCGAGAGGCCCAGCCCGGTACCGATGTCCTTCTGGGTGAAGAACGGATCGAAAATGCGCCCCTGGATCTCCGGGGTCATGCCGACGCCGTGGTCCTGGATCACGACGACGACCTCCCGGCGCGGGCGCGTCATGGCTTCGTCTTCCTCGTTGCGCTGGAGGACGACGCCTTCGGCGGCCTCGACGCGGACCTCGATCGAGGCGCCGGCCTCGGAGGCCTGGATCGCGTTGAGCAGCATGTTGCGCAGGACCTGGCGGAGCTTGTCGTCGTTGCCGAGTACGCCCGGCGGAGGCTGCTCGGGCGGCGCGAAATCCAGCTTGATCCGCGCGGCCTTGAAGTCGGGCTCCATGTCCTTGAGCAGGTCGGCGACGAGCTTGTCGAGGGCGACGGGGATGAGGGTCAGGTCGCGCTGGCGCGAGAAGTCCAGGAGGTCCTGGACGATCTTGTTCATGCGGTCGACTTCTTCGAGCACGATCTGGGTGTACTCGGCGAACTTCTCGCGGCTCTCGTCCTTGGCGTTGGCCTCCTGGATGAGCTGGGTGAAGCCGCGGATCGAGTTGAGCGGGTTGCGGATCTCGTGCGCGACGCCGGCGGCCATCTGGCCCAGGGCGGCGAGGTGCTGGCTGCGGCGGAGCTGCTCCTCGAGCTTGCGCAGGTGGGCGAGGTTCCGGAAATTCGCGACGACGCCGACGAGCTGTCCGCCATGGTCGGTAAGCGGCGAGGTGCTCAAGCCCAGCGGCACGATGCCGTTCTCGCGGCGCAGGCGGATCTCGTAGCGGTCCTCGGGGGTGCCCTTCTCGAGGGTCTCGTCGACAACGCGGCCGAGGTCGGCGAATGCCTCCTGGTCGCCCAGCTTCTTGTTCAGGAGCGCGCCCTCGGGGCAGCCGAGGATCTCGAGCGCGGCGCGGTTGACGCGGATCACGCGCCCGTAGAGGTCCACCACGAGCAGCCCGCTGGTGAGGCTGCGCAGGATCGCGTTGTTGAACTCGGCCGCGTCCAGCAGCTCGGAGTAGAGGTTGGCGTTCTCGAGGCAGACGGCGGCCTGCAGGCACATCGCGGTGCAGAGCTTGAGGTCGGTCTCGCTGAAGGCGTCCTTGGCCTCGAGCTTGTCCAGGTAGACGAGGCCCAGGATGCGGTCCTTGAGCTTGAGCGGGACGCCCATGATCGAGCGGACGCGGCTCTTGTGGATGCTGTCGGCCTCGGCGAGCCGCTCGTCGGTCTCGGTGTTGACCGAGAGAAAGCTCTGCTTCTGTTCCAGCACCTGCCGCGCGGCGGTGCGGGAGATGCTGATGTCGTCGCGCGCCTCCAGGCCGTCGCGGACGCGGATGTGCTTGGCGCCGGGGGAACCGTCGGGGGCCAGCAGCAGGACCACGCCGCGGTCGGCGCGGAAGACCTTGAGCATGAAGTCCAGCATCCGCTCCAGCATCGCCCCGCGATGCAGGACCCCGGTGACGGCGGACATGAATTCGTAGAGTACCGTCACGTAGCGCAGCGCGTCGGTGACGGTGGTCTCCTTCAGCTCCAGGAAGCGCTGGTCGTCGAGTTGGAGCGTGACGCGGGTGGTGACGCCCTTGCGCTCCTCGCTGAAGACCACCTGCGGGGAGGCGCGCGAGGCGGCGGCCATCTCGACCAGAAAGACGGTGTCGCCGATGGCCACGCGGTCGCCGTTCTTGAGCTGGATTTCCTTCGCGATGCGCTCGTCGTTGAGGTAGGTGCCGTTGGTGCTGTCGAGATCCTTGAGCGAGAGCGACCCGCCGTTGTTGCGAACCTCGGCGTGGACGCGGCTGGCGGCTTCGTCCTCGAGCGCGACCTCGCAGGTCCGCTCGCGCCCCAGGCGCATCACTTCCTTGCTGATGGGCACGCGCCGGCCCTTGTAAGGCCCGGAGAGCACGACCAGTTCACCCGCCAGCGTGGCCACCCTGGACGCTCCTCCCGTCGGTCCCGCGCGCCGGCGAGGCCACCCAGGCCTCGCCTCCCCCAGCGCCGACGCATGCCTTGGCGCGGCCGTCCTGCCGCCATGTTCATATCGGCATCCCCCATTTTGACAAGCGGCAACGAATTTGACAGGGAACCCGCTTCCAGGCCAAGCTGGCGTAGTGGCTCACCCTTCTTGACGTTTCTGCTTGGCCCTTTTGGCCGTGCTCTTCGTTGCGTTCCGGTTACCGTATCTTCCTGATACGTCGTCCCTTCACGCGCCTCGATCACGACCAAAATGACCGGCGCATAAACGTCAAGCTGAGTGAGCCACTACACCAGGACATGCCCCGCGCGCCCGAACGCCTCATCGTGCTGCTGACCGATTTCGGCCCGCAGAGCGCCTACGTCGGGCAGATGAAGCTGGTGCTCCATGCGTACGCCCCGCGCGCGCCGGTCCTGGACCTGGCCCACGACCTGCCTCCGCAGGACCTCGCCGCCGCCGCGCTGGCGCTCAAGAGCGCCGCGCCGCACCTGCCGGCCCGGACGATCGTCTGCGCGGTGATCGACCCCGGCGTGGGGAGCGCCCGCCGGATCGTGGCCGCGCGCTTCGGGAACGGGATCCTCGCGCTGCTGCCCGACAACGGAATCCTCGCGGGTTTGGCGAGCCTCGGCGCGCCGCGCGCCCTGCATGCGGTGACGGAGGCGAGATACTTCCTGCCGCGCGTGAGCCCGGTCTTTCACGGGCGGGACATCTTCGCGCCGGTCGCCGCGCGGCTGGCGGGAGGCTTGCCGGTCGCCCGGTTGGGGCCGCGCGTCGAACCGCGGAGCCTCGCGCCCGCGCCGTGGCCGGAACTGAGGCGCACGCGCACGGGCCTGCGCGGGCGCGTGATCGCCGTGGACCGCTTCGGGAACCTGATCACGAACGTCTCGGCCGACGACCTGGCGGCCTTCCACGCATTCACTGTCCACTTGGGCTGCCGCAAGATCCCCTTCGGGACGCATTACGCGGCGGTGAAACCCGGGCGCGCGCTGGCGTTGATCGGGAGCCACGGGCAGCTTGAGATCGCGGTGCGGGAGGAGCGCGGCGCGGAGGTTCCGGGCGGGGCGAGGGGCGGAGGTGCGGATCGAAAGGATGAAATAGGAAGGATGAAGCAGAAGGAAGCGCCCTACCCCTTACCGTTCCTCCGTGGTACATCCCGCACGCATTTGACAATCCGGCGCACATGCCCAAAATACCCCGCGAAGCCTGTCGCGGGTCGCCGGTCTAACGAGTGGCCGCCGCAGCTTCCCCGTAGCGCACGTGGCGGAATTGGCAGACGCGCCAGCTTGAGGGGCTGGTGGGGGCAACCCCGTGGTGGTTCAAATCCACTCGTGCGCACCACTTCAGAAGCATCGCCCGAGGCCGCGAATCCCCGCGGCCTCGTTCGTTGTAAGGAGCCGACCCGTGGCCGAATCGCTCACGACCCGCCTGCGCATCCGTCCTCGCCAGCGCGTGAAGCTCGCCCGCCACGATCCCGACTTCACCGGCGCGTTCCAGGGCAAGGCCGAGGTCAAGTCCGCAACGAAGAAGAACGTCGAGCGACTCTTCGACCTCCAATACAAGATGTACGCCGAGAACAAGCACAGCCTCTTGGTGGTGCTCCAGGCGATGGACACCGCGGGGAAGGACGGGTTGATCCGGCACGTGATGACGGGCATGAACCCCCAAGGCTGCCGCGTGGTCCCCTTCAAGAAGCCCTCGGAGAAGGAGTTCGACCACGAGTACCTGTGGCGCATCCACCAGGCCGTGCCGCCCAAGGGCGAGGTGGGCATCTTCAACCGCAGCCACTACGAGGACGTGCTGGTGGTGCGCGTGCACGACCTCGTCCCGAAGTCCGTCTGGTCGAAGCGCTTCGAGCAGATCAACCGGTTCGAGCACTACTTGGCGGAGAACGGCGTCACGATCGTCAAGTTCTTCCTCCACATCAGCAAGGACGAACAGAAGAAGCGGCTCGAGGCGCGCCTTAAGGATCCGCTCAAGCGCTGGAAGTTTTCGGTCGGCGATCTGGCCGAGCGAAAGCACTGGAACGAGTACATGCTGGCGTACGAGGAGGTGCTCTCGAAGTGCAGCACCCCCTGGGCGCCGTGGTACGTGATCCCCGCCAACGCCAAGTGGTTCCGCAACTACGCGGTGAGCCAGATTCTCGTCGAGACGCTCAACCGGCTGCGGATGAGCTGGCCGAAGGTGACCTTCGACCCCAAGAAGATCAAGGTGGTGTAGCGATTTGGGACTTTGGATTCGAGGCGCGGGTCGCTGGGGTCAGCCTGCGCTACGGTACGTCGAAGACTTCGGGCTCGCCGCCGCAATGGACGTCGAACTCGATGGCGGTCTCGACGGCCTGGAGGGCGATCTGCTTCGGATCGCGTTCGCGCTCGTAGAGCACATGCAGCGCGCCGAAGGCGTAATCCCCGCCGCCGCCGATGGCGTAGTATCGTTCGACGGGCATCACGGTCAGGTTCGAGAAGACGGCGAAGATGCCGCGGCGGTTGGCGACCAGGAAGGTCGCGTCGAGGTCGCCGAAGGGGGAGTCCTTCTCGGGCGGCTGGTCGTTGACGAGGTTGTACTTCTTGCGCAGGGCGTGCCAGAAGCCCACGAAGAACTTGAAGATCGCGCGCTTGTCGCCCAGCGCGGGGGGGCGTTTCGAGCCCAGGTGGTCGTCGAGCAGGTTGTCGTAAAGCGACCAGCCGGTGGCGCCGACGAGGGCGCGGCCGACGCGGCGGATCTTGTGCGTGGCGACGTTGCCCGGAGCGTGGCGGTGGGTGCCGCTGGTGGTGAGCGTGTCGGCGGCCATGACGATGCGCTTGCCTTTGCGGACGGCGACGACGATGGACATGCGGCGGCGGCTCCTGGCGGCGTGGAAGGCCCGCGTTATAGACGGCGCGGCGGCTTCCGGCAACCGCCGCGCGCGGCCGGAAAAAGTCTCTTGCCCTCGACCGCCGTGCGGTAGAGTAGGCGGCCACCGGAACCCACGGGACGCTCCCGGCTCATGGCCGACCTGATCGGAAAAACCGTCGGCGGTTACCCCATCGAGAAGCAGCTCGGCAAGGGCGCCTACGGGGTCGTCTACCAGGCGCAGACCTCCGGCGACCCGCTCGCGGTGAAGGTCCTGCGCGAGGACCTCGCGGGCGACAAGGCGCTGTGCGAAGCGCTGAGCCGGAACCTGGAGCAGGTCCGCGGCGTGGTCCACGCGAACCTCGTCACCTGCTTCGGGACGGGGGTGGACGAGGAGCACGGCTTCTTCGCGCTGGCCGAACTGCTGCACGTCCGCTCGTTGCGGCAGCTCGTCCACACCGGCCCCAAGCTGGCCTGGCGCGACATGCTCGAAATCCTCAAGGAGATCGGCGAGGGGCTCAAGGCGCTGCACGAGGCGGGCTTCGCGCACGGCGACGTATGGGCCTCGAACGTGCTCCTGACCCAGGACCAGGACGTGAAGCTCGAGGGCTCGGGAATCCTGGCCGTCTGCCCGCGGGCGCTGAGCGGGGTGCTGATGGCGCCGGCGGTGGGCTACCAGGCGCCGGAACGGATCCAGGGCGCCGCAGCGACGCCCGGCAGCGACCTCTACGCGCTGGGCGGATGCCTTTACTTCATGCTCGCCGGGCAGGATCCGTTCTCGGGGAGCGACCCGGCGGCGGTGGCGCAGGCGGTGCTGGAGAAAGAGCCGCTGGCGGTGAGCGAGGTGCGCGACGACCTGACGCCTGAGCTTCAGGAGTTCCTCGGGCGGCTGATGGCGAAGGAGCCCACGCGGCGCTACGGGCAGACCGCCGACGTGCTCGCGGACATCGACCGGCTGCGCGCGGGCCAGCCCATGGAGCCGCTGCGCGGCGGGCCGCCGGCGCAGTTGCCCGAACGGCCGCCCTCGACGGTTCACGCGGCCAAGCCCGGCGCGGCCGCGACGGCGGCGCGCAGCCCGAGCACGCGCAACGACCCGTTCGCGTTCGAGAAGCCGCCTCAACCCAAGCCGCCCGAAGAGAGTTCCGGCGCGCTGGCCGCGGCGCTGCTGGCCGATTCGACGGGCGCGGCGGCGCACGCGCGGTCGGCGTCCAAGGACGCCGACCCGAAGGGCTCGGGCGCGCGCCTGGGCCGCGGGCTCACCTCCATCGGCAAGCTCAAGCCGCACATCCAGTCCACCATCCCGCAGAGCGACCTGGAGCGCAAAGGCGACGACCTGTACCACGCGGGGCAACTGGCCGCCGCGGTGATCTCCTGGAAGGACGCCTTCCAGAAAGGCCCCGAGCACGCGGGGCTGCGCGTCAAGATCGAGCTGGGCGAGATGGAACTGAAGAAGCAGAACTTCGACATGAGCGTGAGCGAGGCGCAGATCTGCCTCGACGTGGGCGATTACGAGAACGCGGCCAAACACGCCCAGGCGGCGCTCGATTGCGCGATCTCCAACCGCCAGCGGCAGGACGCGGAGAAGCTGCAGGAACTGGTCACGTCCCGCAACCGCGAAGCCGATCGCGTGGCGGGGCTCAAGCGCACCGTCCTGCTCTTCGTCGGCATCGGCGTGCTGGTGGTGGCGCTGCTGGTCGTACTGCTCTGGGGCCGGGGCGGAAACCTGGACGGCGAAGGCGGCAGCCCGCCCGCGCCGCCCGAGCCCGCGGTCAAGACCGAGGCGAAGACGCCGCAGGAGCAGAACGAACCGGCGGGCGAGACCGTGCCGCTGCCGGAGGCGGGCGCGGCGCCCGGCGCCATCCGCCCCGACCAGCCGGTGCCCGAAGGCCTCCCGGGCGCGGCGCCGGCCAAGAAGACCGAATAGCCCCGCGCGCGGCCGAATAGCCCGCGACGCGTCCTTGCTTGCGGGAAGATTCCATGCTCATTCGCCGCATCGTCCTGCTCGTCCTGCTCACCCTGGCCGGCCCGGCCCGCGCAGGCGAGAGCCCTCCCCCTTCCCCGCTGCGCAACACGCCGCCCGAGGACCGGCTCAAGGAAGCCCAATACCTGCGCCAGATCCGCCGGATCACCTACGCGGGCGCCAAGAACGGCGAGGCGTACTTCAGCCCCAAGGGCGAGCGTATCAGCTTCCAGGCCGTGCGCGAGGCGGACCTGAAGAATCCCTTCTATCAGATCTACGTGCTCGACCGCGCCACGGGCAAGACGCAGCGCGTCAGCTTCGGCAAGGGGCGTACGACCTGCAGCTACTTCCATCCCACGAAGGAGCGGCTGCTCTTCTCGACTTCGCACCTCGACCCCGACGCGGAAAAGCACCAGGCGGACGAGCTTGAGAAGCAGAAGACCGGCCCGGCGCGGCGCTACGAGTGGATCTTCGATCCGCAGATGGACCTCTTCGAGACGGACTTCGACGGCGGGCGCCCGGCGCAGCTTACCGAGGCCGACGGCTACGACGCCGAGTGCGCGTACAGCCCCGACGGCTCGAAGATCGTCTTCTGCAGCTTCCGCGACGGCGACGGCGAGATCTACACGATGGACGCCGACGGGAAGAACGCCAAGCGGTTGACGGAGGTGAAGGGCTACGACGGCGGGCCGTTCTTCTCGCCGGACGGGAAGCGGATCGTCTGGCGCCGCTTCACGCCCGACGAGAAGGGCGCGGAAGTCTGGGTCATGAACGCCGACGGGAGCGAGCAGCGGCAGGTGACGAAGATCGGCGCGGTCGCCTGGGCGCCGTACTGGCACCCGTCGATGCAGTGGCTCGTATTCGCCTGCAACCACGAGGATCCGGCCTTCGAGCTGTACGCGGTGCGCCCGGACGGCGGCGACCTGACGCGGATCACCTACGCGCAGGGCTTCGACGGGCTCCCGGTCTTCAGCCCCGACGGACGGGAGCTGATGTGGACGAGCACGCGCGACACGGACAACAGCCACGTGTACGTCGCGGACGTGTTCTTGCCGGGCTTGGAGCGGGCGTTGCCGGCAGAGCCGGAACCCAATGGAGAAAAGAGGGATGGCGTCGATCTAGAACGGCTGCGAGCGCACCTGAAGCACTTGAACGATCCTGAGGTTGCGTGGAATCCGGACCGTGTCGGAACGGAACCTTCGCTGCTGTACGCAGCGGAAGCCTTCCACACCATCGGTCTTACTCCGCCCCAGAAGTCCAAGGACGCCAGAATCGCGAAAGAAGACTTTCTGGGACGACTCGACCTGGGATTGGGCGGCCCAGGCGCTGCGATATCGACGCTTGGCGTGCTCCAGTCACAAACCGCACCAGCCTCCCTGCCACTCCACGAGAACGAAACGCCCTGCCTGTGGGTGCTCGCCTCGCTGGATACGCCTCAAGGCGGCGCCAGCGGCGCGGCATTGATCGAAATAGCAAGAGAGATGAAAACCGTATCCCAATTCAGGGAACTCAAACGGCCTCTGGTTTTCGGCTTTGCATGTGAAGAACTCGTCAAGGGCCTCCCAACGCACGAAGACCTGGCAGCAAGCGCGTTCATCCTGATTGACGCCTGCGCACCGCCCGGAACCACATCCATCCTCCACGCCCGCGCCAGCGGCGGCTGGCGACTGCTGGCCGAGCAGCTCGCCGCGGCGAATCCCCAGCAACGCCTTTTTTTGATCGACGAGCGGACCGATCCCGACGCGCTGCCCGATCCCAAGGACGAGCATGCGCGGGCTTTCCGTCGCTACGACGGGGCGCTCAAACGCTGCGCGGAGGCCAAGGTCCCGGCCCTGGTCATCTCCGGCGCTACGGGCTCGGAAGCCGACGCCGGCGCGCCGGACCTCGCTGCGCTCCACGACCGCGCCAACATCGCCCTCGGCGCGATCTACCGGCTTGCCACCGGCGACGCGAAGGTCGCGTACGCTTCCGCAGCCGAACTGACGACCACCCACATCAAGCGACCGTACCTGGGCACGCGCCCCGAGTACCAAGGCGACGGGACCGGCGTGATGCTGAAGGGCATCACGCCCGGAAGTCCCGCCGAGCACGCGGGCCTGAAAGCCGGCGATAAGCTCGTGAAGCTCGGCGCGACGGAACTCAAGAGCGCCGAGGAACTGCTCAAGGCCATCGACGCGCTGAAAGCCGGTGAAAAGACCACCGTTGAAATTCTCCGCGGCGGCGAACGAATCTCGCTGGAGATCGTGCCGGGCGCGCGATGACGGGTTTTAGCCACAGAGAGCACAGCGAACACAGAGAGATCCTGCAACTGAGAGGATCAAATAGGATCTCACCGACGCGAATTCCCGACTTGTCATGGCTGAATTGATATGACGAACCACGAAGCTTTGTTCGAACGCTGGCGCGCGCTGCATTCGAACCTCGGGGCAAGGCGGCCTGCCATACGCATATTCGACTTGCTCGTTGCGCATTACGCCGAGCCGCACCGCGCCTATCACAATCTGGATCACATCGCGAAGCTGCTGCACGGCCTCAACGAATTCACGGGCTTGGCGCGCGACCGAGACGCCGTCGAACTGGGGATCTGGTTCCATGACGTCATCTACGATCCACGCGCGAAGGACAATGAGGCGCGCAGCGCGGCGTGGGCCGTGGAGGCCTTGCGCGAACTGGGCTTGCCCGCGGAATTCGGAGCGCGCGTCTCTGCGCTGGTCCTCGCAACCGCTCACGCGCAAGTTCCGGTCGACGCCGACGTGCGGCTGCTCTGCGATCTGGACCTGGCTATTCTTGCCGCGCCGCATGAGGAATATGAGATCTATGAGCGCGCGATTCGCAGGGAATACGCCTAGGTTCCGGAGGCCGAATTCCGCTCCGGGCGCGCGCGCATCCTGCGAGGCTTCCTGAGCCGCCCGCGGATTTACTCCACGGACGCGCTGCACTTGCGCTGGGACGCCGCCGCGCGGACAAACCTGAAACGCGCGTTGCAAGCCCTCGCGCGCGCCTCAGACTGAGTCCATGAAGCCGGACGCGCCAGCACCGAACTCGCCATACCAAGCCGCGCTGCGCGCGGTGTTCCACGTCGGCCTCGGCGCGTACGGCATCCTGGCCCCGATCCTCGGCCTCCCCCGCCTTGGTCCTGCTCTGCTGCTCGGAGACTTGGCCCGGCCGCGTGTTCGCGGTCATAGTTCTGCTAATTCTGCTGTTTCCGCTTAGCCTGGTGCTGCGCTGGAAACTGAGGTCGCTCTTTTCCTGTCTACGCTTATTGCCTTGGATTTTGCTGGGGCTCAGCCTGATTTTGTTCGTGGGCTTGCATCTGAATTCGCCGGCCGGCCGCGGTTCGGAACCGGGCTCCAGCAACGTATTCCTAAAGGAAGGTACGGCTTATCCGCGGCGCGCGTTGACGAACCTCGTCCCAGAGATCGACCAGATCAAGTGGGGCACGTACGTGGTCCCGTATCTCGATCCGATCATAGATTCCGAGCAGGGAGAGCGGCTGCGCGGACTGACCATGGACCTATACCGGCCCATGCAAGACGATCCCGCATGGCGCGAACTGGGTAGTGCGCTGCCGTGGGCCTATGACGAACTGCTCGGCGGCACGGCCGATAGCGGGCATGCATACGTCTACGTGCCTGCTACGCCGGTTCGAGGCCCGCGCCCGGCGATCTTGTTCCTGCACGGAAGCGCAGGGAATTTCAAAGCCTACCTTTACCTGTGGAAAGAGTTGGCCGACCGCGCCGGGTACGCGATCGTCGCGCCAACCTTCGGCTGGGGAAACTGGAGCCGTCCGGGCGGCGTCGAAGTCATCGCGCGCGCGCGAAATTGGATCGACGCGCAACCGGAACTGGACGGTTCGCGCGTACTGCTGGCGGGGCTCTCGAACGGCGGGCGTGGCGTATGCGTCGAGGCGCGGCGCCAGGCCGGCGCCTACGCGGGCTTCGTGTTCATCTCGGCGGTGCGCGACGGAGAGGCCTTCGAGGCGCTGTGCCGCTCGGGGGCTTGGAAGGATCGCCGCGTGCTGGTCCTGCACGGCGAGCTCGACCGGCGCATCCCGTACGAGTACGCGCTGGCTGGCGTCAAAGGGCTGGAAGAGGCCGGCGCCGCGGTACGCGTGAAGACGTACGCGGACGAAGATCACTTCCTGTTCTTCTCGAAGCGGAATGAACTGCTGGACGAGGTCGAGGCCTGGGCGAACGCTCCGACCGCACCGTGACGCGCGTTCACTCCGCGCGCCAGTCGGAGCCCTTCATCACTTCCAGCGCGCGGAAGAGGCAGTGGTTGCCCTTCTCGTCGCCGCCGCGGTTCTGCACGATCTTGTAGAGTTCATGGATCAGCGCCGTGCCGGGCAGCGGCAAGCCGGCCTCGCGCGCGGCTTCGAGCACGATCCGCAGATCCTTCTGCTGGTGCTTCACATAAAAACCGGCACTGTCGTCGCCGGCGATCATCTTCGGACCCAGGTTCTCCAGCGACCACGAGCCGGCGGCGCCGCCCTTGACGGCCTCGAGGACTTTCTCCGGATTCGCGCCGAGATTCTTGGCCAGGTTCAGCGCCTCGGCCACGCCCATGATATTGGCCACGACCAGCACCTGATTGCAGGCCTTGCAGACCTGCCCCATGCCGGGTCCGCCTACGTGGACGATGTTCTTCCCATAGGCGCGCATGACCGGCTCGGCTTCGGCGAAGTCCGCCTCGGCGCCGCCGCACATGATCGCAAGCTGGCCGGCGATCGCGCCCTTCTGCCCGCCGCTGATGGGCGCGTCGAGAAACCGGAAGCCCTCGTCGCGCAGCGAAACTTCCAGGTCGTGGGCTTTGGCCGGGGAAATGGTGCTGTGATCGACGAAAAGCGTGCCCAGGTCGGCCTTGGTCGTCGCGCCGGCCAGATCGTGAAAGAGGACCTCTTCGACGTCCGGCGCGTCGCCCACGCAGGTAAAGACGAGCTTCGCGCCCTTGGCCGCATCGGCGGGGCTCTCCGCGACGCGCGCGCCTTTCTCCGCGAAGCCAGCGGTCTTGCCGGCGGAGCGGTTCCACACGGCGACCTTGCAGCCGCGTTCGAGCAGGTGAAAGGCCATGGGCCGGCCCATCAGGCCCAGGCCCAGGAACGCGACCGGCGTGTTTGTCGGCATGCGCGGCTCCTTGCCATTCGGTTCGCTCCCGTTGTAGGCCGCCGCGCGTAAAAAGAAAGTCAACCCGGCGCGCCCGGCAGTGGGCAAAACGGTCGCGCCGATCTAGACTCTAGCAGGTGAAACTCAGCATCCTGATACCGGTCTACAACGAGCGGTACCTGGCGGCCGAACTGCTGCGCCGGGTGCTGGCCGCGCCGCTGCCCGAAGGACTGGAACGCGAGGTGATCGTCGTCGACGACGGTTCGACGGACGGGACGCGCGAGATCCTCGAGGCGCTGGCGCGCGAACGCCCCGAGGTCCAGTACGTCCCCCACCCCATGAACCGCGGCAAGGGCGCGGCGATCCGCACCGCCATCGGCAGGGCTCGAGGCGACTTCTGCCTGTTTCAGGATGCGGACCTGGAATACGACCCCGCGGACTACCCGAAGCTGCTGGAACCGCTGCTGGAAGGCAAGGCCGACGCGGTCTACGGTTCGCGCTATATGCCCGGCCCGCGGCGGCGCGTGCTTTCGTACTGGCACACCAAGATGAATCGGACCCTCACCGCGCTCTCGAATTTCTTCACCGACCTCGACCTGACCGACGTGGAGACCTGCTACAAGGCGATTCGCACGGAGGTCTTGAAGACGATACCGATCCGCAGGAACGACTTTGGCATCGAGGTCGAACTGACGGCCAAGCTCGCCAAACGAAACGTGCGCATCTACGAGGTGCCGATCAGCTACGACGGGCGCACGTACGCCGAGGGCAAGAAGATCACCTGGCGCGACGGGTATCGCGCGCTGTATGTGATCCTGAAATACTGGCTGATCGACGATCTGTACGACGAACGCACCGGGCACCAGATCCTCGCGGACCTCTCGCGCGCTCATCGCTTCAACCGCTGGATGGCGCAGCGCGTCCGGCCGCACCTGGGGCACCGCGTCCTCGAAATCGGCGCGGGCATCGGCAACCTGACCGCGCAACTGCTGCCGCGTGAGCGCTATGTCGCCAGCGACCTCGACGACCTGCATCTGGACGTGCTCAGGAACCTGGCCCTGCGCCGGAAACAGATCGAGGTGCTGCGGATCGACGCCCAGCGCAAAGAGGACTTCGCGTCCCTTCGCGGCCGCATCGACAGCATCGTCTGCCTGAACGTGCTTGAGCACATTCCCAACGCCTCCACCGCGCTGGGCAACTTTTTTCGACGCGTTGGAGCCGGGCGGCCGCCTGATCGTACTGGTCCCGCAAGGCGCGTGGCTCTATTGCCCGCTCGACAAGGCCCTCGAACACGTCAAACGCTACCGGCGCCGAGAATTGGCCGCGGAACTGGAAGCGGCGGGGTTCCAGGTCGAGACCACCTTCCACTTCAATCGCATCGGCGTGCTGGGCTGGCTGTTGAACGGGAAGATCCTGCGCCGCACGCGCATGGCCAAATTCCAGTTGAAGGCCTACGACAGTTTGGTCTGGCTCTGGCGGCGCATCGATTTCCTGTTCCCGTGGCACGGCCTCTCGATCGTCGCGGTCGCGCGCAAGCCCGTCGGCCCGGCGCTCCGAAAGGAAGGCGCGTGAGCGAGCCGGCGGCGCCCCGCGCCGAAGCGGAACCGGCCTGGTGGCAGCGCCCCCGGGCAGAGCGCGCAGCCGCCGCCCTGCTGCTGCTCTACGCCGCCGCGCTTTTCGCGCAAATGCAGTTCGGCGCCCACGGCTTGTACGAGCGCGACGGCTATTTCCACGCGCGCTTTGCGCAGCAATTTCCGTCGTTCGGCCTGACGCGGCAGTTTCCATGGACTCAATTCAGCACCTGGAAGGACCAATTCGCGGACAAGGAGTTCCTGTTCCACCTGCTGATGGTCCCCTTCGCGCGCCTGGCCGCTGAACCGCTGACCGGCGCCAAGACGTTCATCCTGTGCCTGGACCTCGCCGTCTGCGCGGCGCTCTGGCAGGTCCTGCGGCGGACCGGCGTGCGCGGCGCGGTCTGCTTCGCCGCGCTGCTGCTGTGCATGGGCGGGCCGTTCCTGATCCGGATCGCGATGATCCGCTCCCATGTGTTGAGCATCCTGCTTACCCTGGTCGGCGTCCATTTCCTGCTCAGGCGCGACTGGAAATGGACGGGCCTGGTGGGGTTTGCGTTTGCCTGGAGCTATACCGTGCCTCTGGTCCTGGCCCTGATCGCGGCGCCTTTCGCCGTCGGGCGCTGGATCGGCGGGGAGCGCTTCGATTGGCGCTGCCCCGCGGCGGCGCTGGGCGGGGCGCTGCTGGGGATGGCCGTCCATCCGTACACGCCCCTGACGCTCGAGGTCCTGCGCACCATCGCGGAGATCCTGTTCATGGGCGCACAGGGCAAGGCCTCCGCGGCCCTGGAATTGGGCAAGGAAATCTATCCTTATTCCACGCGCAGCTTTCTGCTCGCGTTCCCGCTGCTGACCCTCCTGCTGCTGGCATTGCCACTGGCCGGCTGGCGGCTGGGCAAGCGCGCCAAACCGGAGACCCTGGGCGCGCTCGCCGCCGCGCTGGCCTGGATCGCAATGACCCTGGTTTTCTCGCGCTTCATGGAATACGCCGTGCCGCTGTTCGTCGTCGCCCTGGCGCTGCTCGCCCGCGACGCCCTGGAGGGCTTCGACTTGCGCGAGGAATTCGTCCGCAAGCACCCCTGGGCCGCGCGGGCCGTCGGCGCGGGCCTGCTGCTGGCGCTGGCCGGGTTCCACATCCAGGGAGTCCTTTTCGCCCTGGATTCGATGCGGGAATTGCCGCCGGCGCGGTTCAAAAAGGCTAGCGAGTGGATGGCCGCGCATCTCGATCCGGGCGAGACGGTTGTCAATCTCTGGTGGGACGACTTTCCCGAACTCTACTATGACGGCTACCGGCAGCACTACCTGGTCGGACTTGACCCGACGTTCATGCAGCGGCGGGACCGGCAGGAAGGCACCGACTGCGCGCGGCTGCTGGAGGAGATCCGCACGCGCAGGCGCCCATTGGACGGTCCGCTGCTGGCCAGGACCTTTGGTGCGCGGTACATGATTCTGCGCGCCGAAGTGGCCGGCGCGTACCCCGAGTTGACCGACCGGACTTGGGGCTATGTGTACAAGGACGACTGGGCGGCGATTTACGCGCTGGACGGCCCGGAGGGACCACCGGCCGGGGGCGCGCCGCGGGATCCGGGACCGTAAGCATGCGCATCGCCCTGGATTGCTCCAGCGCCGCGCGCGCGGAAGCCACCGGCGTGGCGATGTACATCCGGCGTCTCGTCGCCGCCTTCGGGCGCGTCGGCGCAGGGCACGAATTCCTGCTGGCGCACCGGCTCTCCAGAGTGAAGCAGTGCCGTCATTTCGTCGCGCCTCCGGACTCGAAATTCCGCGCCAAGATTCTGCTCGAACCGGCGCAGGTGTTCCATCCGTTTTTCTCGCGCAGCCTGGATGTTTTCCACGGGCTGGACGCGCGCCTTCCCGGCCCGGGCGTCAAGGCGCGGCTGGTGGTAACCGTTCATGACGTCTATTCGGCGCTGCAATCCCGCGAATTCGCCGCCGAGGAGTTCCGCCGCATGAAAGCGGAGCGCTACCGGGACCTCGTCGAGCGAGCCGACCGGATCGTCGTGGTAAGCGAGGCCTGCCGCCGGGACGTGCTGGAGACCCTGGAGCCGGACCCGGCCAAGCTGAGGGTCGTGCACGAGGCCGGAGGCGAGGAATTCACGCCTAGAAGCGAGAATGAAATCAAGGCCATCCGCGCGAAATACGGTCTGGATGCGCCGTATCTTGTCTATGTGGGCACGATCAACAAACGCAAGAACCTGCCGCGGATGATCCGGGCCTTCGCGCGGGCGCGCGAAGCGGCGCGAAGCGACGCGCTCTTCGCCGTGGGCGGCCGCGTCGGCTTCGGCGGCGAGGAGATCCACCGCGCGATTGAGGAGTCGCGGGCCGGCGGCTTCGTGCGCCTGCTGGGCTACCTGCCCGATGCGGACGTGCCCGCGCTCTACGGCGGCGCGTTGGGGCTTTTCTTCTGTACGCTGTACGAGGGCTTCGGGATTCCGGTCCTTGAGGCTTTTTCGTGCGGCTGCCCGGTGCTCGGCGGGACGAAAGGGAGCGTTCCCGAGATCGCGGGCCCGGCGGCGCTGCTCGCCGATCCCGAGAACCTCGATGAGATGGCCGCGCAGGCGGCCCGGCTGCTTTCCGGCGAGGATTTGCGGCGGCGCCTGCGCGCGGAGGGGCTGGAGCGCGCGAAGGCCTTTTCCTGGGATCGCGCGGCGCGTGAATGTTTGGAGATCTACCAGGAGTCGTAAGAGTTATTTTTTTTCTTCAGGCGGGAGTTGAATCAGCTTCTGCATATCTGGCTGAACGGCTTGGACGGCCCATTCCGCCTGAAACTTGAGCTGCGTGGGCGCGTCGCTTTCCTTCTCCTTTTCTTTGCCCTTTTCCTTCCTTGGCGGCTGCCGCGATTCAAGCCAGTCGGGCATGGGAATGAACCAGAGGGGCGCGTTGGGATCCTTGCCATGCGCGCCCTGCATCGGGCGCAGGCGGAGTCCGTCGCCCTGCGCGCCGTTATCGAGGCCCTTCCCGGCGCGGTCCAGGACCTGGTCGGCGCGCCGGACGGCTTCGCTGAGTTCGCCCGCGCGCTTGGCGAGCTTCGGGCCTTCCTCGGCGATGAACTCCCGCGCGCCGCGGAAGTGCCCGTCGCGGGATTTGCGCGCCGCGACGGCGCCGTCCACGGCGAAGCGCGCCATGCGCTCGACCCCCGGTGTCGCGAGGAGCCGGTCGTAGAACTCGACGGCCGCGCCCCAGGACTCCAGCGCCTCGCGCACGCGGGAGAGCGCTCGGAGCGCGTATTCGCGATCGCGCGGCTGCTCGGTGGGGTCCAGCGCCATTTTTTCGAGCATGGTCTGGAGGTCGCGAAGCGCGGCAGCCTCCGCCGCGGGATCGCCGGGCTTGGCTTCTTCGTCTTGCGCGCGCGCGAGGCCCGCGCCCCAGAGCGCGAGCAGCAGCAACGCGCCAAGCCGACGCGCACGGGATGCGGGAGGCGGGAAGCGCCTGCGGTAGCCGGTCATTTGCCCTCCAGCGCCTTGAAGGGGTCGTCCTTGGGACCCTTGCCGTCTTTCCCGCCGGGCCCGTAATTGAGCCATTCGTAAAACGGCTTCAACTCCGTGACGTGCCCTTGCACGGCTTTGACCCCGACGACGACCCACTCTGCTCCGGCTCTCTGAATCCCGTCCTCGCTGCAGCGCGCGAACTGCGCGCGAAACTGTCCGAGCGCCTCCTTGGGCTTGCCCATCAGGATCAGCAGGTACGCGCGCTGCCGCGCGCCCGCGTCCGAATCGCCGGTCTTGTCGAAGCCTTCCTGGAGCAGCTTGAGCCGCGCGGGATCTGTGTCGCAGCTCACCTCGGCAAGCGGATTCGAAGGATCGTCTCCGCCGGGTTTTCCGTCGGGCCCCAGGGGGCCGAACTTCTGGAATTTCAGAAACTCGTTGGCGCGCTGGAGGTGCCCGTCCACGGCCTTCAACTGCGCGGCGGCGATGGTGCAGGCTTCGATGAGCAGGCGGTCGTTGGAGGCGACGTCGTAAAGGGACTTCGCGGCCTTGAGCGCCTCGGCGGCCTTGCCTTCCTCGACCCAGAGTTCGACGACGCCCTTCTGACAGGCGTACAGGTAATCGGCTTCCGAAGCGTAATACGCCTGGCAGCGGACGTAGTCGGCGCGAGCCTCGGCCTTTTTCCCGGACTGCCGCAGGGCGTGCGCATGGTTAATGGCGAGGTCCGCGCGCAGGCGGTAATCGCCCTCGCTGGCTTCGATCTCGGCGAGGAAGGGTATCCCTTCGTCCCAATTCGCAGCTTCCATCACCGCGCGCACGGCGTTCTGCTTGGCCGGCCGCACGACCCAGTGGGGCTGGTTCCTGGAGAATTCCTGCAGCATCCGCTTGTAGCAGGCGAAAGCCTCCTTGGGCCGCTTGAGGGCAAGGTGGCAGTCTCCGGAGCCGTTCAGGGACGCGGCGACACGGGACTCGTCCTTGGGATCGGCCTTTTCGACTTCCTTGAACTCGGCGATGGCTTTCTCGTAGTCGCGCACGCGGTCCTTGTACAGGTACGCGATCTGCAGCCGCGCATTGGCGTTCAACGAAGGCTCCTCGGCGCCGGCGATTTCGACAACCTTACGATATGCGGCCTCGGATTCTTCGACGCGCCCCGCGTCGCGCAGCGTGTCGCCGCGCGCAGTCAGGGCTTCGAGCCGCGTCTTCCGGTCGTTCTCGAAATTGGCCGCGAAGCGCTCGTAGACTTTGAGGGCTTCGTCCCATTTTTTTGACGCGCCGGCAGACATCGGCCATGTGCAGGTAGATCTCGCGCACTTTGGCCAAGTCGGCGGCGTAGGCCTGAAGCATGGCGTCGCCCTTCTCGAGCCCTTCCTTCCATTTGTTCTGGTCGCGCAGGCGGCGAAGGTCGTTGAAATCGTTGTTCCAATCGGCCGCCGCGGCGGCGCCGCAGGCCAGCGCCAGCAGCAACCCGCCGGCGGCGAGCGCCCTCGCCAGGGCAAGACGTTGCATCACCTCGGTCTCCTTCCAGCCAGAGCCCTTCCGCGCCTCAGGATACCCGGGCGCGCCGGTTATTGCCTGTCCCGCTCGACTTCGAAGCCGATGTCGTCGATGTAAAACTGGTGCCCGTCGGGGTCGTCGCCCGCGAAGACGAGCGCGCCGCATTTGTCCGGGAAGAACGCGGTCTGCTTCATGATGTCGGCCAAGGGCACGCGGACGCGCTGGTAAGCGGCGGTGAATGACTTGAGGTAGCCGTCCTTGAGCAGCCAGACCTCGCGCGTGCGGTTGGCCGAGGACCAGTGATCGGTCATGTCCATCAGGCAGACACGGACGTCGCGGTCGGATGGCGCGGGGCTCTTGACCCAAAAGACGAGCGCGTCCTGCTCGGTGATGTTCCGCCCGGCGCCGCCGCTGTCGCCCCAGCGGTCCACACCCCAGGCGATGGCCCATGGCCCGGACTTGGCGTGGAGGCGCAGGCAGCGCTCGCCGTTGCGCGCCTGAACTTCGGACACGGTCAGGTCCACTTCGCCTTCGGCGGCCATGGCGCGGCCCCAGTTGTTGTCCTCGCCGTCCCAGAAGCCCATGTCTTCCTGCCTGGGCCAGGCGGCGAAGACGAGCACGCCGGAGGTGGAGCGTCCTTTCTCGTCGGTCGCGGTGAGGGTCAGCGGAAGCTGCCCCGGCAGCTTGGGGCCGCCGCTATCCTGGTCTGCGGACCAGGCCATGGCGCGCGGGCCCACGACCATGCTCGCCCCGTACACGCCGTCGCCGGCCTCGCCGTCGCCGTGCTGGCCGTCATCCAGGAGCGCGGTCGGTTCGCCCAGCAGAGGACGCAGATCGAGCGTAACGGCCTTGATCGGCGCATCGCCGGCGGCGTTGACCTTGGCCGTGAAGGTGACGGGAACGCCCTTCGACCATTCGGCCAGGGCGTGGAGCTTCTCGCGCATGCCCAGGGCCATGTGCCCCGCGTGGCGCGCGTCGGCAAGCTTGAGGAACTGGGCGCGCAATCCGCCCATGTAAGCCCGGTACCCCCAGTACGGCAGGACGAGGCTCCCGGGTTCGGCGCGCAGCCGCGCGACCTGCGGGCCGGGCGGCACGACGCGGCGCGCGACATAAAGCTGCCCGTTGACACTCGCGTAGAGCGTGCTTCCGTTGGCGTTGGCGGCGGCGTTGGCGCCGGACTTGACGAGCCGGTCGATGAAGAGGCCTTCGTTTTCCGCGAACCAGGTCTTGAAGCCGTCCTTGCTCGCGAGCAGCCCGCGGGAATGGGGATCGTAGGCGTAGATCCAGGTCTCGTCGGGCTTGTCGCCCCAGGCCTGGAAGAGGGATACCCACTCCGCGTCCTCGGAGGCCTCCGGCCCCACCGACTCCCAGCTCTCGACCCGCATCAGGCGCCCGCCGCGCGTGCCGAACCACGGGTCGTCGGGCTTGAAGCGCGGCAGGAGTCCGACGGTCGGCCGCACGTCGCGGATCAATTCGCTCCAGTATCGCCCTCCATCATGGCTGCGGTAGATGCCCCAGACGTCTTCCTCGTCCATGGCCCCGCCGCCCATGTAGCCGGTGGTGCCGGAGAAGAGGATCTCATCCGCGAAATGCTTCTGCGCGATGACGGTCCAAGTCTTCCCGCCGTCCATCGTCTTGCTGATCCCGGCCACGCCGGCGCCGTGGGTCACGTACAGCGTGCGCATGGAAAGGTCGCCGGGGTAGAGGCGCAGTCGCGCGACGGCATTGGAGGCCAGGCCGCCCTGCTCGTTGCCGATGGAGGCCCAGGTGCGGCCGCCGTCCTCGGACTTGAAGACGCCCAGGTCACGCGAGCCAAGGTAGACGAGCCTGGGGTTGAGACGCGCGAAGCAGAGGTCCGCGACGCGGCCCAGGGCCGCGCGGTCGGAGTTCGGGAGCGCCGTCCAGGTCAGGCCGTCGTCGCGCGATTCCATGAGCCCTTCGCGGGTCGCGACAAGGCAGCGGTCGGGGTCGGCCGGATCCGGAAAGACGCCATCGGCGCGCTTGACCTCCATCTGCGCCCGCCAGACGAAGCGGCCACCGGCCACGTCGGGCTCCTCCCCCGCGACCGGGTGGACCGCGATAAAGGCGACCAGCAGCGCTGCGTGCGTGAAGCGGAGCATGGAGCTTCCCGGAACGAACGGAACAGAGCCGAACTACCGGCTACTTCTTTTCTTCCTTCTCTTCTTCCTTGAAGACCGGTGCGCCGGCCAGGCCGCGGGGCATACCGAGGATCGTCTGGGCGGCCAGCTTGCCGTCCTCGCCAGGATCGACGCCTTTGACCGGCGCAAAGGCGCTGTTGTTGAAGACCGCGCTGCCGACCTTGTCGCCGTTGTCCTCGAGCTGCGCGAACTCGGTGCACATGCGCCGGCCCATCCACTGCGGCCCCCATTCACCCAACTCCGGTTCGGCGTCGTCGGCCTCGGGATCCATGGGCGCGCCCATCTTTTTTTCGGGGATGGAGCCGTAGAACTTTTTCCAGAGTTCGCGGGATTGCTTGCCCTCGATGCGCCACTCCCCGCCGTCGCTGAAATACTGGCGCAGGTACCACTTGGCGCAGTTAAGCGCGGCGGCGTTGAAGGTCTCCAGGAGCTGGAGCTTGCCGTCGCCATTGGCGTCGGCGCCGGGCTTCTCGTACGCGGCGAGGAAAAACTCGGCGAAGTATGTCGCGTTCCCCTGCGCGGGGTTGTTGGTGGCGGCAACGATAATGCGGTCGGGATGGCTCAGCGGCGCCACGAAGGGGTGGGACGCCGAAGCCAAGTCGATCACGATCACATCCCGCGTGGGCACCTTCTTGAGCGCCGCGGCAAGGTCGGCGGCCGAAAGGTCCGCGCCGGGCAGGCAGAGCTTCGCGGATTTCGCGTCCGTCGAGCCGTGGCCCATGAGCACGAGCACGGCCTGGTCGCCGGGATGCACCTGCGTCTCCCAGGCGGCCAGGGCCTTGAGCACGTTCTCCCGCGTGCTCGCTTCCTTTACGACACCGGGCAGCGCGTCCTTGCGCTCCATGAACACGGCCACGTTCGCGGCAGGGATGCCGCACTTCCCGGTGAGGACCGCGTGGAAGCGCTGGGTCCAGTCCTTGAAGTTCGCCGCGAAGTTGGGCTCGCCGCTCTCGCCGGCCACGACAAGCGCGCGCACGGCGGGCTCGCCGGCCCCCGCCGAGAGCGCCAGGAGGAACGCGAGGAGCGCGATCGGACGGCTTCCCATCAACTCGGGCCTCCTTTCGAATCGGTTCAGGCAAGTCCTGCCCGCCGGCGCAGGCTCCATTCGACGCCCAGCAGGACGACCAGCACGAGGAAGAAGACGGGGGCGTCCCAAAGATCCTTCTCCTCGATGAAGTTCGCGCCGCGGCGGCGTTCGCGCAGCAGCGCGGCCACCGCATCGGCGACCTCATCGCCCTCGGCCTCGGCGAAATACCGCCCGCCGGTGATGCGCGCCATGTCGCCAAGCAGGGCCTCGTTGAGGCCGGCGTTGTTGAACTCGACGAAGGGCCGCGTGACCGAGAAGCCGGTGACGACCTCCTGCGCCTTGACCTTCTCGCTCTCGGCCTTCACCGTGACGAGGTAGTCGCCGTGGTCGCGCGGGGCGTAGCGCCCCTGGTAGACGCCGTCCTGGGTCAGGACCCAGGGCAATTCCAGCTCCTCCTCGTTGCCGAAAGGATCGCGGACGACGACCTTCACCGAGGCGTCGTTCACGGCCTCCAGGCTGGGGTCGAGGACGGAGACATTGATGACCACGTGTTCGCCCTTGCTGTAGATGTCGCGGTCGAGGGTGACGGTGATCTTCTCCTTGCTGCCGACGGCCAGCCAACGGACAAGCTGCCGCCAGAACTTTTCCTGAATCTCCACGTCGGTCCCGACGGACATGCGCCAGTACCAGCTTCCGCCGGTGGCGAAGGCCGCGACGCGCCCGAGCCCGTAGTTCTGCACCGCAAGAATCGGCCGGCCGGTCTGGGGGTGCTGCCCCAGCAGCACCGCGCCGCTCTTGAGATCCTGGACGACGTTGTAGCCCTGGAGATTCGGCACTTTGGCCCAGATCTGCCGGTTCTCGTCGGCATCGTCGTCCTGGTGCAGGATCGGATGCTTCAGCGCCTCCTCGGGGACGATCAGCTTGAAGAGATCGGGCGAATAGGACTTCTCGGTGCGGCTGAGCGTGACCGGAAGCATCTTTTCGACGGGCGTGCCGGCGTAGCCGCCCAGATTGAAGGAGTTGACCCCGCCGAGCATGGCGAAGCCGCCGCCGCGCTCCCGAACGAATTCCTCGAGCAGCGCGAGCTGCTCCTTGGTGAAGAAACCAGACTCGATGTCCCCCAGGATGACCGCCTCGAACTTGTAGAGCAATTCCTTGGTCTTTGGGAAGCCCTTGGCGAGTTCGGGCATGTCCTCGGCGCCCTGGATGTAGCGGTGCGCCTCGCCGCCCGTGCCGGCGCCGGTGCGCAGCCAGGAGACGATGCGGAAGTCAGGATCGCGGAAGAGCGCGCGGCGAATGAAGCGGAATTCCGTGCGCGGACTGCCCTCGACGTAGAGCACCGGCAGTCGGTTCTCCTTGACCTCCACGACGAACTCCTGGCGGTTGTTGTCGGTGAGGCGTTCGACCGGATCGGGCTTGACGAAGACCTCGTACTTCTGGCTCCCGACTTTCTCGGGGTAGAAGCGAAAGCGGATCCGGTACATGTCCTGCCCGGGCTCGGGGCGGACTTTCATGGTCGAGAGGACGCCTTCCTCGCCGGCTTCGCGCAGATAGACGGTAAAGTCATCGGTGAAGCCCGTTGCGCGGACAGTCGCAAAGGCGTCGACGGTGGTGTTGCGGCGGACTTCGCGCGGCACGGCGACGCGAACGACCTCGTAGTCCCGGGGCGGATTAGCGCTGCCGTAGCCGACGCAGAAGAGCTTTACGTCTCGCGTCTTCAGATGCCGGGCGATGTCAAGCGGGAGGCCGCCGGTGTTGTGCCCGCCATCGCCGAGCAGCACCACGGCGGCTAGCGGTACGCCGCGCAGTTCCTGCTCCACGTCGCGAACCGACCGGAAAAGATTGGTGCGGTCGCCCTCGGGATCCTTCAATTCCGATACGCGCAGGCGGCGCGCCTCTTCGTCGAAGCCGAAGACGCGCAGCGCGCACTGACGGCTCAACTCGCCCGAAAGCCCGCCGTCTTCCGCCGCCCCGGCCGGGCCCAGGAGCAGTTCACGCGCGGCGGCAAAGCGGGGCCGCGAGCCGGCCGCGTCTTCGATGCTCATGCTCCGCGAGACATCCAGCATCAGCGCGACAAACGTTTCTTCGTCCTTCTGTTTGGGCAGCCGCAGCGCGGGGCCCAGCACCATGAGCAGGAGCACGATCAGGGAGAGCGTACGCAAGGCGGTGAGGATGTTCCGCTTGCGCGCCGGGAGCGACTGGCGGCTCTGCCGGTAGAGATACCAAGCGAGCGTGGCGGCGGCCACGAGCAGCAGAAGCCGCACCTCGACCGGCATGCGCGTCGAGAAGGCGAAGCGCCCCTCGGCGTACAGTTCCCACGGATACTTGAAGAGCTTTTCGAACATGCGTTTGCGTTGCGGCGGCCCCGTGCGCGTGCGGTCCAGGTTCGAAGTGCGACGCCTTGACTCCCCCGCCCCGCCGATGCGGCGGGGCGTACCACGTCAACTCGCGAAGCAGCCTATTCCTTGGCGATCGTCTCGTAGTACTGGTTCACCATCTTGCGGTACACGATCGGACACTCTTCGCGCTGCGCATTGCTCAAACGCTGCGCCTTGAGCGTGCTCTCCAGTTTTTCTTCGAGCCGGCCCTGGACGGCCTGCAGGGTCGCCAAGTAGCGGTCCAACTCATCCTTCTTCTCTTTCTCGAAGAGCTGCCCGGTGAGGTTCTTGTTCCTGTTCAATTCCTCGCGCAGGCCCGCCTCCACCAGCCGGTCGCGTTCGAGGCGCTCCACCAAGCGCGAGGTCATGTTGCGCAACTGTCCGGCCAGCTCTTCTTTCTCCTCTCGCGAGAACGAGCGGCGCGGCGTGGACTCGGACGGCTGCTTGCTTGCTCCAGGTTCCTTCTCGCCGGCCGGCTTGCCTTGCGCCGTCTCTTGCCCTTCGCCGGGCTTCTTTTCGCCGTCGGGCTTGCCTTGCGCGGTTTCCTTGCCTTCACCCGGCTTCTTCTCACCGTCGGGCTTACCCTGCGCGGTCTCCTTGCCTTCGCCCGGCTTCTTCTCGCCATCGGGCTTACCCTGTGCGGTCTCCTTGCCTTCGCCCGGCTTCTTCTCGCCATCGGGTTTACCCTGCGCGGTCTCCTCGCCTTCGCCCGGCTTCTTCTCGCCGTCGGGTTTACCCTGCGCGTTCTCCTCGCTTTCGCCCGGCTTCTTCTCGCCATCGGGCTTACCCTGCGCGGTCTCCTTGCCTTCGCCCGGCTTCTTCTCGCCATCGGGCTTACCCTGCGCGATCTCCTCGCCTTCACCAAGCTTCTTCTCGCCATCGGGCTTGCCTTCGCCCTCGTTCTTTTCACCCAACGGCTTGCCCTTGGCGCCTTCGTCGGCCCGCTTGGCGATTTCGTTGGCCTGTTTGAGAGCGTTCTTAAGCTTGTCTTCCTTGTTGGTGGCCAGCGCGTCTCCGGCATTGCGGAGGGCCTGACCGACCTTATTGAGCGACTTCTCAACCTTCTCCTGTGTCTCCTTGGCATCTTCGAGGTACTGCTGGCCGAGGTTGACGGCGGCGGTGACCATCTGGCGATTGACGTCGTCCTGGCGCAGGGTGCGCATGGCCTTGCCGATTTCCTCGGCGGTTTCCTTCTTGCCGGCCTTTTCGGCCCATTCGTGAAGCCCCTTGAGGTAATCCTCGAGGTCCTCAAGCTTCTTCTGGTTCTCGACCTGGAGCTTCGCGACGCCCTGGAGCTTCTGTTTTTCGCGTTCCTTCAAGGGCGCGTCGTCGGCGGGCTTGCCCGCGCGCTTCTCGATTTCGCTGACGACGTCCTTGGTGGCGTTGTTGATTTTGTGCTGGTCGTCGGCGACCTTGCGGGCCCGGTCGTCGGCCGCGGCGAGGGCCTTGTCGAGTTCGTTGAAACTGGAGAGGCGCAGCTTTTCGGCGGCAAGGTCCAGTTCGTCGCGCGCCTTCTGCCCTCGGGCCGCGGCGCGCTGGTCGTTCTGCTCGCCGATGTTCCGAAGCGCCTCGTCCATCTCCTTGGCGGAGTTCCGGATGTGCTCGGCGACTTCGCGGGCGGTCTCGTCGCTGGCGGGCGCCTTGCGGATCAGTTCCTCGGCGAGCTTGCGCGTCTGGTCGGCGAGGCGAGCCTGGCGATCCTGGAGCGCGCGGCGGCGCTCCTCGCGGTCGGCGCTGGCCATGTCGGTGTCATTCTGCTTCTCGGGCCGCGCGCCTTCGTTGGGCTTCCGCTCGCCGGATTCGCCCTTGGCCTGCTGTTCGCCCTGGGGCTTGGGCTGGCCGCCTTCCTTGGCCTGCTGCTCACCCTGCGGCTTGGGCTGGCCGCCCTCCTTGGCCTGCTGCTCACCCTGCGGCTTGGGCTGGCCGCCTTCGGGCTTGGCTTGCGCGCCCTCGGGTTTCGGCGCGCCCGGATCCCGCTCGTCCTGAGGCTTCTCGTTTCGCGCGAGCTTCTCGGCCTCGTCGAGAATCTGCTGCTGTTCGCGCTTCAGTTCCTGGGCCTTTTCGCGGAGCTTCTCGGCTTCCTCCATGGGCAGCTTGCGCTGGTAGTCGGGCAGCGGGGGCTCGTCGGCCGCGACGGTGACGCCCGCGAGATCCGGCGTTGGGATTTCCATCTTGAGGAAGCCCAGCGCTTCCTTCATGGGATCCTTCTGCGCGGCCATCCCGCCGCCGCCGGCGGTGGCCTTGTCGAGGAAGTCCAGCCCCGTCGCGACCTTTTCGAGCAGCGCCTGCGCCTTGCGCCAGCGCGCAACCGAGGTCTCGGGCTTGTTGGTCTTCAGCACGTCGATGCCCTGCTTGATGTACTCCTCGGCTTCGGCCACCAGGGCCCACTTCTCGGGGGGCATCTTGCTCTGCTTGAACTTGTGGAACTTGCGCGGGGTGCCGTCATCGTAGGTCATGGCCTGAACAAGATTGGCGCAGCGCTGGTTGTGCTCGTCATCGCCCACCTTCTCCTTCTCCACGTGGATGTTCCAGGCGACGGCGATGTACTTGATGAGTTGCAGCGGCAGGGGTTCCGGAGGGTGCGGGTGGGGCTCGCTGGCGGGGAAGGCGCCGGCAACCTCGAGCGGGCTGACTTTGAGGTAATAGATGTCGCTGACGTAAAGCTGACCCTTCAGGTCCTTCACGGAGAGGTGGTAGAAGAGCGTGTCGCCGGCGGCCACCTTCTTGGGCAATTCGGAAAGGGCGAGCACATGCGCGTACTCGAAGCCGCCGGGCTCGGGCTGATTGGCCAGCGCGAAGGGCACGTCCACCTTGCCCGCCTCGTCGTCGCCGTGCTGGTAATGCAGGACGACCTCGCCCAGGCCCACGTCGTCCTGTGCGCGGACGGAGAAGGTGACTTCGGAGAGCGGGTGCGCGGAGCTGTCGCTTCCCGGCGCGAGCACCTCCAGCGTGGGAGGCTCGTCGGCGAGCGCCTTGACGTAGAAGGTCTGGCCCAGGTCGTACTCCTGCCCGTCGGCGCCGCGGACGTAGACGGTGTACCCGGCGTCCTGCTCGACCGGGAAGATGGCGACCGCGCCGTCTTCGCCTTCGCCCGTGAGCGGCTTCAATTCGACTTCCTTGCCGCCGTCGAAGACCAGCTTGCCGCCGGCCAGCGGGGCGTTGCCGACCGCGCGCAGGCGGACTTGCGTGCCGACCAGCGCGGTGACGTCGCCGGAGCTGCCGAACTGGGTCATGGGCTTCTGGCGCGTGTAATTGGGCGGCGTGGCGGTCAGTTCGATGCCCTTCAGGCGCAGCGGGTCGTAGACCTCGATCCGAACGTTGTCGCTGGCCGCCGTCCCGGCCTTGGCCATCAATTCGGTCTCTTCGTTCAAGTCAGTGAGGCGCAGGGCGTAGGTGTTCAGCTCGTCCACTTCGTCCATCTGGAGGCGCTGGAACTCGATCGCGCCCTTGCCGCGGAACATGAGCGCGACCTCGCCTTCGGGAGCCCGGCTGAAGCGGACCTTCACGTCCACCGACCCGCCGCGCAGGATGCGCCGGTTGCCCGGCGCGGGCGTGACGAGTTCCACCCGGATCGGCGGCTCGGTCGAGACGTACACGCCGGCCTCGATGCGGTCCTCCTGCGTCATCTCCCAGGGCATCAGGATGCGCCGCGACTGCCGGCCGAAGAAGTCCTGGTAGCGCAGCGCGGAGACGCCGAAGACGACGAGCACCAGCGCGGCGGCGATGGCGTACTTACGCAACCGGCTCAGGTCCAGGATTTCGCCCAGGCGGAACGAGCGCGCCTGGAGCGCGGCTTCGCGGACGATCTCCTGCACGATGAAGCTGTAGATAGGCGAGGCGCCGTCCGGGTTTTTCGACCCAAACTCGGTCGCCGAAAGCAGCGCGCCGTCAAGCGCCTTGTGCCGTTCCTCGACGTAGAGCGCGACTTGGCGGTCGGGGATCTCGCGGCGCAGAGGCCGGATCACGTGCCGCCCGAAGAGGAACGCCAGCAGCCCGCCGAGCAGGGCCAGCGCCCCGACGCGCATTCCCTGCGGCCAAACGTAGGCGTAGTCCAGGAGGCTGAAGACCACGAAAAGGCCCAAGCCCTCCACGAGCACCACCGCCAGCCCTTGGAGGGCCTGCGTCTGTTTCCAGCCGCGGCGGACCTCGTCGAGATGCTGCTTCAGTTCGGAATAATGCTGCGCCATGGGAGGCTCTCCGGTAAGTGGATCCGGGCTACCTTAGCTTATACACCAGCCGGACCTTCCCCGTCGCGAGGTTTAGCACGATTCGGCCTTGTAACTCCAAGAAAAATAGGGGCTTAACCGTAGGTTTGGCCTAGGCCGTCCAGGCCTTTAATTCCGGGAGGTGTGGTTGGCCAGCAGGTGCTCCCCCACTAGGCCCAGCAGGAGCAGGATCAGCAAGTACCAGCCCCAGGCCTGGCCCTTTTCTATCCGCTCCCGCACCTCGCCGCTGGCGGCCACCAAAACCTTCGCGCCCTCGATCTCGACCTGGCTTCCCGCCGGGTTGGAAGAGACGGCGGACCGGATCTCTTCGGGGTCGAGGACCGCCGGGTCGGACTCCTCGGGATCCAGGTTTACCGCGAAGCGCTCGATCTGCTCCCCCTGCGTCAGAACGTGCAGCCCCGGGCGGGTCGGGACGAAACTCTGGGAGCCCGCGGCGAGCGCTATCTTTTCGCCCTCGGCCGGCGTCAGTTCCCCGCCCTTTGCTTCCACGGCGAGGACCAGGGGCTGGCCGACCTGCGCGGTGGTGATGGCCTCCCCGCGCACGGCGAGGTAGCGGACGGCCTCGTGCATGAAGGGGACGAAGAGCCCGCCCTGGCGCGCGAAGTCGTTCCACTTCAGGCCCGCCGAGGAGGTGAAGAGCAGGCAGATTCCACCGCCGGGGAACTCCCGCTCCAGGAGCGCCGGGCGGCCGTCGAGGTAACGCGCGCGAACCTGCGCGGCCTGGGAATCGGTCACCATGAAGTACTCGAAGTAGCGCGCGCGGGAGAACTCGCCGCTCTGAGGCGCCGCGAAGAGCCGGAATACGCGGTGCGTGAAATCCACCTCCGCGACGGGCACTCCGTCTCCGCCGCGCGGATAATGGACGACCTCTTTGAGCCGGCAGGGCGCGAGCTTGGAGAACGAGGCGTTGAAGTCCTCCGGCGTGACGCGATCTCCGGGGAAGAGCAGCACGCCCTTGCCGCGGCCGAGGAACTCCAGGAGCGCCTCTTCCATGCCGCCGGGGAGCCGGTTCACGTTGGTCAGGATCACGGCATCGGCGCCCTCGAGGTCGGTGGGCTTGACCCGGTCGGGCTCGGCGGGGCGGACCTCGAAGGGCGAGCCCTCCACGGAAAGCGCGGCCCTGAGGAAAAAGGCATCGTCCTCCGACTTCTTCATCGCCGCGCCGCCGTTGACCACGAGCACCTGGATGCGCGGGAGCACGCGGACGTTGAAGTGGTATATGTCGTCCTCGGGGCAGGCGTCCTGGCCTTCCACGGCGATCGTCCCGAAGCTGTCGCCGGGCTGATCGAAGACGTGCCTGAAGCGCACGATCTCGGCGTTGTTCGGGCGCAAGTTGACGAGTTTCTCCTCGACGGCGGCGCCGTTGAAGGCCAGCACGACCTTGACACCCTCCTTGCGTTCGGCGCCGAAATTGGAGATGCGGACGTTGAGCGCTTCGGGGCGCGGGCTGAGCACCGTGCTGCGGGGCATCGAGACCTGCGTGATCGCGACGTTCGCCGCGACGGCGTGCGTCACCGGACGGAGCGCCAGGTCCACGCCAGCGGAGAGCCGCCACTCGCCGTCGTACGCCGCCCAGCCCGAGCGCTGGAAGTCGCCGATCACGACGACCTCCTTGAGGCTGTCCTTGAACTCGTCGGCCTGGAGCAACTGGTCGGCGCGCTGGAGCGCCGCGACGAGGCCGGTGGCCCCGTAGCCGGCCTTCAGTTCGTCCAGGGCCGCGCGGACCTGCGGCAGGTCGGCGGTGGGCGCGAGCTTCACCTGCGGCATCTGGTCGAACGCGATCAGCCCGACGCGCGTGGCGGCCGGATCGAGTTTTTCGAGCTTCTCCAGCGCCAGCTTGCGCGCCTCGTTCATCCGTTCGCCCTGGCGCATGGAGGCCGAGGCGTCCACGACCAGGAGCACAACCTTAAGGCCCTGCCCGCCCTCGCCCCCGACCCGGCCAGGAACGGCCGCGCCAGCGCGAAGGCCAACAGCAGCACCAGGGCGCAGCGCAGGAGCATCAGCAGCAGTTCGCGCAGCCGCTGCGTGCGCGTGATCTTCTGCGAGGCCCCCAGGAGGAAGCGCACCGCCGGGAAGACGATCCGCTGCACCCGATCCCGTTGCAGGATGTGAATCAGGATCGGCACCGCGACGGCTGCCAGGCCGAGGAGATACCAGGGATTCAGAAGCGCCATGCGGAAATCCCGGGATCGGCGATCGGCACGCGGCGATCGGCAACGGCGTCCCTGACCGCCCGACGCCTGGGCCTTGTCCGACTCCACCTGTTCATTTCTTCATGCCTTCCCATCAGGACCAGTTGCCGTCCACCGCTTACGGATCGACGGCCTAATACAGTTTGCCGCGCCGGTAAAGGTACTCGCTCAGCGCCAGTTCCATGCCCATGGAGGTATTCATGAGCTTGTAATCGACATTGAGGTCGCCGCAGCCGCGGCGGTAGGCGCCGAAGAATTCGTCGAACTTCTGCATGTAAAGCTTGCGGACCGACTGCGGCGCGACGAGGACCTTCTCGGCGCTCTCGCTGTCGGTGAATTCGGTGAGCGTGTCGAAGGGGAACTCGATCTCGTCGCGGTCCAGGACGTGGAAGACGATCACCTCGTTGCCCAGAAAGCGGAAGTGCTGGAGCGCGCCCATGACCTTGAGCGGGTCGTCGAGCAGGTCGCTGATCAGAATAACCATCCCGCGCCGGGAGAGGCTTTCGGCGAGGTGGTGCATGGGCGTGGCGATGTCCGTGTCGCCCGTGCCGGGCTCGACCTGGTCGAGCGTGGAGAGCAGGAGCTGGCGGTGCGCGGGGCTGCCGCGCGCGGGGAGCATCTGGCGGATCTCATGGTCGAAGACCAGCAGCCCCGTCGCGTCGCGCTGCCCGATCATGAAGTACGAGAGGCACGCCGCGAGCCGGCAGGCGTACTCGAGCTTGGTCCAGCCGCTCTGGCTCCCCTTGTAGTTCATGCTGGGCGAGCAGTCGACGAGGATGTTGCAGGCGAGGTTCGTCTCTTCCTCGAACTGCTTAATGTAGTAGCGGTCGGACTTGGCGAAGACCTTCCAGTCAACGTGCTTCACGTCGTCGCCGGGGACGTACTGCCGGTACTCGGCGAATTCCACCGAGAATCCGCGGTAGGGGCTGCGGTGCAGGCCCAGGATGAACCCCTCGACGACCGTCTTGGCGAGCATCTGCATGCTCTTGATGCGGCCGAGCGTCTCGAAGTCGAGGTACTTGAAGTCAGCCACCGTGGCGCCTCCGCACCCAGGACTGCGGGCCGGCTGCGAAGGACTGAGGACTGAGGACTGAGGACTGAGTAACAGCCCAGAACGCCATACTCAATTGCCGAGTTGCACGCCGGCTGCGGCAGGACGCACCGCTGCAAACCGCACTAGCGATCATTGCGCTGCCGCTCCAAAGACTTGCGAAGCCCGCCAAGAATTCGTCCAATCTCCTCAGCCCGCCCCAACAGGAGGTCGAAGGATCTTCGATCCAAGTAGCCAATATCCAATGCCACATATAGATGGGATCGGACCTCCGCACAGGACCCCTTTGCCACGCTCACGAACTGATGAAATTCGCCACGCTTACCGCGCTCGAAACCCTCGGCCAAATTAGACATGATCGAAACGACGGCCCTCTGAATCTGCCCCGCCAATCCAAAGTCGCGCGCAAAGGACCTTTTCCGAGTCTGCGCGTAAATCGCCCGTGAAAATTCCCTCGCCTTTTGCCACCCCACCAATTCTTCAAAGCGATTGATTTTTGGCATTTCGTCAGATCCACGCAATTATTAGCGGCAGTCCTCAGTCCTCAGTCCTCAGTCCTCAGTCCTCAGTCCTCAGTCCTCAGTCCTCAGTCCTCAGTCCTGCCGTTAAAGCCCGCTCTTCGGCTCCTTCACGTGCTCCAGCAGCCGGCCGATGATGGTCTCGCTCTTGATACGGGCGGATTCGGCGCGGAAATTGGTGACGATGCGGTGGCGCAGGACCGGCAGGGAGACGGATTTGACGTCGCCGGTGGAGACGTGGAAGCGCCCTTCCAGCACCGCGCGGGCCTTGGCGGCGAGGATCAGGTTGATCGGCGCGCGCGTGCTGGCGCCCCAGGAGACGTACTCCTTCACGAAGTCCGGCGCGGTGGCATTCTCCGGGCGGCTGGCGGCGGAGAGTTGCACGGCGTAGCGGAGCACCGGCTCGGCGACGGGCACCTCGCGGACGATGCGCTGGTATTCGAGCAGTTCCTCGCCTTGCAGGACGGTCTCCAGTTTCGGCACGGCGCGCCGGGTGGTCTGGTCGATCACCGCGATCTCGTCCTCGCGCGGCAGGTACCCGATGATACTTGAGAACATGAAGCGGTCCTGCTGGATCTGCGGCAGCGCGTACGTGCCTTCCTGTTCGATGGGGTTCTGCGTGGCGAGCACGAAGAAGGGCTCTTTCAGCTTGTACGTCACGCCCGCGACGGTCACCTGGTGCTCCTGCATGGCTTCCAGGAGCGCAGCCTGGGTCTTGGGCGGCGTGCGGTTGATCTCGTCGGCGAGGACGATGTTGGCGAAGAGCGGGCCGCGCTTGAAGCGCAGCGCCCGCTTGTGCGTGGCCTTGTCCTCTTCCAGCACCTCGGTGCCGGTGATGTCGCTGGGCATCAGGTCCGGCGTGAACTGGATGCGCCGGAAGTCCAGCGCCAGGACGTCGCCGAGGCTCTTGATCAGGAGCGTCTTGGCCAGGCCGGGGACGCCCGTGATCAGGCAGTGCCCGCCGGCGAAGAAGGACATCAGCACCTCGCCGACGACTTGCTCCTGCCCGATCACCGCCTTGCGGATCTCGCCCAGGATGCGGGTCTTGCTGTCGCCGAGCTTCTCGACCTTCTTCTTGACGTCCGCTTCCGTTAGTTGGGCCATCGCGTGCAATCTCCCAGAGTGCGTGACCGCGTTCTCAGCAGGTGCTCACTTCTTACCCGGCGCCGGCACGTGCTTGACCAGACGGCCGATCAGGTCCTCGACCGTGACGCGGTCCACCTCGGCGCGGAAATTGAGCCCGATGCGGTGGCGCAGCACCGGGGTCAGCACGTCCTGCACGTCTTTCAGGTTCGCGGTGGTGCGGGCGTCGAGCGCCGCGCGGCTCTTGGCGGCCAGGACCAGGTTCTGGCTGGCGCGCAATCCGGCGCCCCAGGCGATGTAGGACTTCGCGAAGTCGGCGGCGGTGGACTCGTCGGGGCGCGTGGCGGCCACGAGATCCACGATGTAGGCGCTCAGTTCGCGCGGCACCTCCACGTCGCGGATGACCTGCTGGGCCTCGGCCAGCTCGGCTCCGGTGATGACGGGCTTGAGCGCGCCCAGGCCCGTGCCGGTCGCGCGAGAGACGACTTCGACCTCCTCGTCCTCGCTCAGGTAGGGCATCAGGACGTTGAACATGAAGCGGTCCTGCTGCGCCTCCGGGAGCGGATAGGTTCCTTCCTGCTCGAAGGGGATCTGCGTGGCGAGCACGTAGAAGGGCTTGGGCAGCGGGTAAGTGGTGCCGGACATCGTGACCTGCTTCTCCTGCATGGCCTCCAGGAGCGCGGCCTGGGTCTTGGGCGGCGTGCGGTTGATTTCGTCGGCCATCACGATGTTGGCGAAGATCGGGCCCTTGACGAACTTCAACTCGCGATGCCCTGAAGTCTGGTCTTCCTCGAGCAGTTCGGTCCCGGTGATGTCGGCGGGCATCAGGTCGGGCGTGAACTGGATGCGCTTGAAGGAGAGTTCCAGGATCGGGGCGAGGCTGGCGATGAGCAGCGTCTTGGCGGCGCCGGGGACCCCGGTGATCAGACAGTGCCCGCCGGCAAAGAAGGCGGTCAGGACCTGATCGATCGGTTCGGCGTGCCCCACGATCGCGTGGCGCAATTCCTGAAGAATCCTGCCGCGCGCCTCCTTCAAGAAGGCGACGTCCACCTTGCGGTCGGCCATGCGCGGTACCCCGGGTAAGGAAAAGAAGACCGTTGGGCTCGCTAGATAACTACACGGCGGGAAGGGGTTTGTGCAGGGAAAATCGTGAAATCGGAGCGCGGCCGGCCTAGGTCACTCCTTCTCGATCCGGATCTGGAAATTGTCGGCCGCCCACGTACCCTTGGTAACACTACGAAAAATCACGCCAACGCGAACGACCTTGTCGCCGGGGTACTCGCGCTCTTTCTTGATCTCGCCGTTGATCCAGATGACGTACTTTTTCTGCTTCAGGTCGACGCACATCGCCATGCGATGCCATCCGGCCGGCATATTCTTCCATTCGGCGTTCCGATGCAGCAAGTAAGCGGCCTTCTGGGGGTCCATCTTATCCGCTTCGGGACTCACAAACAGGGAGGCCGAACCGGCGGTCTGCTCGTCGAGGTGAAAATCGCAGGCCACCCATAGGCGCGCCGGCCGCCAAGACGCCTCGTCGAGGTCGAAACTGGGTTCGGGCGAGCGGTCGTCGGTGACCAGCACCCCATCGGCCGCACCTGGATTGCGAGGGTCGGGCTTCATCAATTTGAGTTGCGCGCCCCGCACGTTATTCCAGGCATACGGCAGTTGAACCAGCTTGGCCGAACCCAGGGCGGTGTTTTCGCGGCGACCGCCCACGCCGAGGGTAAAGGTCTCGCCCGCCCACCCCGGGGCGATGCCGCCCCAGGGGAGTTCGGGATAGGTCAAGGCCGCGGCGGCCGGAGCCGGCACGGCACGGGGTTCGGGGGCTGGACCCGGCTGTGGCGTCGCGGTTGGCTCCGGTCCACCGGTTGCGGCTTCCTTTTCTTCAACCGCATCGGGAGGCAGCCACTCGATCTTGTCGCAGACCAGCGTGCCTTCGTTGTTCGGGACGTAGCCCACGTTCACCAGTTCGTAGGTCCCTTTGGTCTCCTTTGTGAATTCATAGCAGGAATCGGCGGAGGCTTCGGGCGGAACGGTCACGGCGCTCATCTCGAACCATTTCAATTCGTTGTTGGCGTTATCGGGGATCAGCCGTCCCCCAAAGCTCATGCTGAGACGCGGCGTCATCGTGACGGCTTTCTTGCCGTGGTTATACCAAATAACCACGATCTTCCCGCCTGGAGCGAATCTGCGGGCGCTGCCTTTGAGGCCTTGATGCGAAAAGGCCCCGTTGTTGCCAGTGGAGATGCGAATCCCGGCGGGTCCCAGGTCGCAGGGCGTCGAATAGCGGTCCATGAAGACTTCACTCCAACCCTCAAGACCGAAGCGATGCCGGTCGTTGCTGCCGCCAAAATCCACCAGCAGGATGCGTTGGCCCCGCGCGCTGTCTACCGGCGCGCTTGAAACGGAGGCGCTTGAAACGGAGGCGCCGCCGGCCGTAACCAACTCGATCTTGTCGCAGAGCAGACCCGTGCTCTCTTGCGGTAGAAAGCCCACGTTGACGAGCCCGTACTCCCCCTCGATCTTCGCGTCCAGCACGAAGGTCGTCACGCCCGATTGGCCCGGTTCGATGGTCACGGAGGTCATGCGCTGCCAGCCGCCTTCTCCGGTCAGCTCGGAATAAATTCGCTTTTCGACGGTGAAGGTCAGCCGGGGCCTCAAAAGTTGCGTGGCGGTTGACCCGTTGTGCCAGGTGACTTCGATCCGGTCGCCCGCCGAGAACTTGCGCGGCGGACCCTTCACGCCCTGGTAAGCATTGCTCGGGTTGGTCCCCGCGGGCATGCAGACCCCGCCCGGCCCGGCGGCGGTCAACTCGCTGTACTGCTCGCGAAAAACCTGGTTCCAACCTGCCAGACCGAAGCGGTGCCGGTCGTTGGCGCCGCCGAAATCCACCAGCAAGATGCGTTCGGCGTTAGGATTGACCGCGGGCGGCGGCTCGGCAGGGCCGGCAACTAGAGTTTGGGCCAATTCGACCAGCCCAAGCAAGGGTTGGATGGACTTTGTTTTCTCGTTGACGAGCTTCGCCCGGGCTTCCGGCGAACACTCGCCCGCGAGAGCTTTCAGTACCATGTCCCAGTCGGCTTCGGCGCCTTCCGGAGCTTTGACTTCCAACGTCTCCCAGCCGGCCTCCGTCAATTCAAGAAAGGGGATCATGCGGTACTGGGCCGCCCGGGACGTTCCGTCCGTCTCGCTGTGGGGAAGAAATTTGATCGATATTCCCCCTACCTCAAGAATCTTTCCTCGAAGCGCGCCTTGAACCGTTTCAAGGCGGATTTCCTGGCCTTGTAAGCGATTGAGCGCCTCGATGCGGGCGTTCCGCCGAAGCGTCAAGTAATGGAGCGCATTCTTCACCAGGGAGGCCATCGCGGACTGGCGCGCGAGATCGATGGTTTCCAGCAGGACGGTTCCAAGGCGGCGTGCTTCGGCTATGTTCGACGTTCGCACGGCCTCCAGAAACAAGCTCATGTTCGCTGCCAGAGCGCGTTCGGCGGCATCCACGGCCCCAGGCCTTGAAGCCTGCGCAACCGGGACCTCCGGCTGAGGTTGGGGAGCTTCCCCGGCCTTCAGCTCTTGCAAGCGCTGGCGCAGCGCGTCGGAATACCTGGCGTTAGGCAAGGCGCTCAACGCATCTTCAATCAGCGCGATCTTCTCCGCTACGGACTTCGCCGGATCGTCCACGCGCGCAAGTATCACGTGCGGGGGCGAGGCTACGGATTCCGCTTCTTGCTCAGCGGGGGCTGACGGGCCGGGCGCCCCCGGCGATTCCGCCTCGGGATGATGCGGCTCGGGCGCAGGTTCCGCCCGCGGAATGGCGACCGCTTGGGTGGGCGCCGCCGGCGCTTCACGGTTCACCGGGGCGGGCGCCGCCCCAGCCTGAGACAGGGCCGCGCGCTGTTCAGGCGCTGGCTTGCCTTGCGCGGACTCTGCAGGCCGCCGGCTCCGGTTCAGCAAGATGATCGTGGCGCCCGCGACGAGCAGCGCGATTCCGGCGGTCGCCACGAAGGCTGTGTTCCGCCTGGCCGGGGGCGCATGGCCTGCGCGGGGCTCGCGCGGGGCCGGTTCGCGGCGGCGCGCCGCCGGTATCATCGAAGCCGACGATCGCCGCGACAGCCTTGCCGGCGCGCTAGGAGTTTGGATCAGGGGCGTGACACTCGGGTCGGGCTCAAGGGATTTATCCAGGACCGCGCGCGCCTGCTCCTCGTCCATGGGCAGGGTTTCCATCGTCATCACGCCTTGCGCGCAAGCCTTGCAGAAGACGCCCTTGAGTTTCTTGTCCCGTCCCTCCCCTTTCGTGAGGTCCGTGTCGGTGATACGTTTGCCGCAGCCTTCACAGAAATAGAACTTCATGACGGGTTCCCGGAGGACGCGTATAATAGGTAGACTACGCCAAGCCGTTCCTTCCTGCACGATATGCAGCAGGACTTCAAGCCAGCCCACCTTATTATCTCTTTGCTATTAACAGGTTACGAATTGACGGGAGATGCATGGACGAACTCCGCTCAAACGGTTATAATGTACGCACGTTGGTGCGCACCCGTTTTGAGCCTTACTTGGTGCGCTGCATACTAACTCCCAACAGATTAAGCCCTTGCGGTGTATGGGGGTTTAGAACGCTTTGGTCCCAGGCCTTGAGGAGGTTCCCGATGAAACGACGCCCACCCTATCGCCCCCTGGTTGAAGACGATTACGGCCGGCGCCGGTTCATGAAGGACTCGGTCCTGGCTTCGCTGGGCGGGGCCGGATTGGTGGGAACGCTGGGCGCGATGTTCCAGAGCCTTCAGGCCGCGGAGGAGAGGCCCCTGCCGAAGGTGCTCGACGGCAAAGGCTATCGCGGCGGCAAGCAGGATGGCGACGACGCGGTCAAGACGGGAACCTTCTTCTTCCCGCGCCTGAAGTTCCACGTGAAGGACCGCCGCTTCGACATCTGGGACGTGGGTCCCTCCGGCGACGCGATCCTGCGCCGCAAACTACGCGACCTGACCAACATCAACGCCAGCGAAGAGCCGGTCGTCGTCAGCCTCGACGACCTCGACAAGATGTCCCGCTACCCTTACGTGTTCATGACCGCCGAGACGGAGTTCGACCTGACGCCGAAGGATGCGGACAACCTGCGCGAATATCTGCTCCGCGGCGGTTTCATCCACGCCGACGACTGCTGCCATAGCCGCTGCAAGGGCCGCACCATGAAGACGGACCTCAAGGACGGGGTCTTCGAGTACAAGGTCCGCGAAAAGGATCCGTCCATCGACGGCGACCGCTTCTTCATGGACTACGTGCGCATCATCAACTCGCTCTTCCCGGACAATCCGATGCGCCCGATCCCGCCGAACCACGAGATCCACCGCTGCTACTTCCATTTCGACCGCTGCCCGGTCATGCAAGGCGTGGACCACGGGCTGTGGGGACTCTTCGAGAAGGGCACCGGGCGCCTGATGACGGTGGTCTCGCCCGGCGACCTGCACTGCGGCTGGATGAACCGCTATTGGGCCCCCGAGAAGAACCTCGAGGGGATCAAAATGGGCATCAACATCCTGATGTACTACCTGACGCACTAGGCATCGCGGAACCATCGCACGTTTAAGCCTCGCGGTGGCCCCGCGGGGCTTTTTATTTGCCGTCACGCGTCACGCCTCCAAGCCGTCCTACGCGCATCGGCATGGAGGGCACGGCGTGGCGGGCCTGCGCGGCAATGTCCGATTCACATTGCGCTCGTTGGCCCTCGCGGTCTTGCTGATCGGGAGCATCCAAATTCTGGCATGGCAATGGCCCCCCTGGACGTGTGTTGCCGTGCTGAATGGACACGATCTGCCTCCAGAGTACGTGGCTTTCTCTCCGGATGGGAGACTGGCCCTAACCTATCGAGCGTACGTCAGCACGCCCTTCGGTCAGCGGGAAGAAGGCGCCCATCCATACAATTCCGCCTGGATATGGAATGCGCAGACAGGCGCGCCGGTCTGTCTCATTCGGTGGGGATACTCAGGACTTTCGACCGGCTTCGGCGCTGCTGGAGATATCAGTATCAGGGAGCGGTCGGCCTACGCCCCAACTTTACCACCCGATGGTGTTCCTGCGTTCTCTGAGGATGGCCGCTGGCTGATTATGCACTCGAGTCATGAAGCGGGCAGTCCCAGCGCCATATTCGAGGTTCGGACGGGATTGCCCGTAAAGCGCTCTCGACCGGTTGCGTTCAAGCCGGATGAACTCACCGAGAATCCGCTGGAACGCCGCTATTACACGACAGAGCCGGAACCCTGTGGATACCAGACGTCCCAAACCTGCAAGGCACAGAGCAACAGGATCCTGATGAGACTGGCGAACCGCGAAGAATCCGAAATAGCCGTCTGGGACGCTTCTCGGCAGGTCGAGGTGGCCCGGTGGAATCCTCACGCCAGAATCGACAGAATCTTTTTGTCGGCGAACGGCCAAGTCGCATTGGTATCCGGCTACGATTACAAGCCGCCAAGTTCCGGCGGAGTCTTGTCGCGCGCCTTGCATTTCGCCCAACTCTACGATGTGGACAAAGGCCGCGCGATCAAGACTTGGACATCGGAAAACCTAAGTATTGACGCCTGTGGATTCTGGGGAAAGCCGGAATACGCCACCATCTACTATTACGGCTACGGCACGCACATGCTCGATCCGGCATCAGGCCGAGAAGTCGGCTACTTGAATGGCGAAATCGTCTGCCAACTGGATGACCATCGTTTGATTTGCAATCCAGAGGTCGACGGCAGCCAACCTCACCGTATCGACGTGTGGGACATGCGGGATTGGCGCCTGCTCCGGAGCCTGCCCGGCTCGCTACCGGACCCCAGACGAACCAGGACAGGCCCTTCGATCCTCACGACGCGCGATCGGAGCCCAGGTGCGTACATCGAGTCTCAAGGTCCTTTCAACGACGTTAGATCCGAGCAGATTCTTCGCCTGTGGTCGCGCGACACGCTAGAATCCTTGGACGCATTTCGCTGTCCGTATGCCTACTATGCCGCAGACCATGAAACGCTCTGGGCACTGAGTTCGGACTCCATGTACGGCGGCCTGTGTCTTTTGGATGCGGGCACGCATCGGAGGTTGCGCGAGTTTTCGGGGGATAGCGTGCTTTCGCCCGATCTACGCCGCATCGCCGTATATCGACCTGGTCAATCCAACGCGCCAATCTCTGCCTGGGCTACAGCCAAGTTGATGGACGCCCATACGGGTGAACCTCTCTGCGAGTTGCACGGCCACACCCGGCCCATCACGGCCCTCGCCTTCTCGCCCGATGGCACAAAGCTGCTGACGGGCAGCGAGGACGGCGCCGCGCGCCTCTGGCTCCGCCTTCGCCCTGAACAATGGTGGGGCGCCGCCTGGCTGCCTGTTTTCTGGGTCGCGCTGGCGTCCTGCCTGGGTCTCATCTGGAGCCTCTCCCGAGACACGACGGACTTCCGCCGCGTACGGTTTGCCGCCCTTGACCTACAAGCCGACGCCACCCATGCTCGAAAGACCAGCAATTCGGGAGTGGGGCAGTGAGCAAATTCACCGTCGACGAAATCCGCGCGCTTCGGTCAATCCATGGAACGCTTCAGCCACCTTGAGACGGGCGACGGCGCCTTCATGGACGCCACGATCGTTCTCGACCTGCTCGCACAAGCCACCGCGCCCAGCAGCCAGCTTCTTCCGGCGCCCAGACGTAAACCGGCACGACCGGGCCGCCGCGCGCAAGAGCCGCGCGCAGGGCTGGATGATCGGCCAGGCGCAGGTCCTGCCGAAACCAGAGAAGCACGGGCCTGCTCGAAGGCATCGCACCTCCTTCACGCCGAGGGCGTGCAATCATGGCGCACCCGAAAGGGCGGAACAGCCCAGGAACGCCGCCCTCTCCGGTTTGACGTTAGCACGATCCATGGGGTATATAGAGCCGGTATCATTGGAGGCTCGCCCGCCATGGGCCTGTTGATGTGACCGTCCCGCCGCCGTCCCCGCGCCGCTCCTGGCGCGCGCCGTTACATTTTCTGTTTGGATAGTGCCCGACGTTCCTGCGATTGGCGCGGGATGAGCTTGGGTTACAGTGTTCGCTGCCGGCCTAACCGCCGGCTCGCAAGGAGCTTGATCGTGGGCAAGGTTCTCGTAACCAGCGCGCTCCCCTACGCCAACGGGCGCGTGCATCTGGGCCATCTGGCGGGCGCGTACCTGCCCTCGGACACCTACGTCCGCTGGCGGCGGCTGAAGGGAGACGATGTCGTCTATGTCTGCGGCAGCGACGAGCACGGCGTCCCGATCACGCTCAGCGCGTTGAAGAACAAGACCACGCCGCAGGACGTGGTGGACGAATACCACGTGGCCAACGGCGGGGCGTTCGCCAGCGCGCTGGTCCATTTCGACATCTGGGGCCGGACGAGTTCCGCCGAGCACCACCGGCTGACGCAGGAGTTCTTCAAGGTCCTGCACGCCAAGAGCTACATCGAGAAGCGCGGCTCGGAGCAGTACTACAGCGAGCGTTCCAGGATGTTTCTCCCCGACCGCTACGTGGAAGGCGTCTGCCCGCGCTGCAACGCCGACGGAGCACGCGGCGACCAGTGCGACGCGTGCGGCGGCACCTACGACGTCACCGAACTGAAGCAGCCGCGCTGCGCGCTGCCGGGAGACGACTCCACGCCGGTCCTGAAGACGACGAACCACTGGTATCTGAAGCTCGAGGCCTTTCAGGCGCGCCTGGAGGAGTACGTCGCCTCGCATGAGGCCGCCGGCCCCGGCGCGTGGCGGCTCAACACGCTCCGCGGCGCCGAAGGGTGGCTCAAGGCCGGCTTGCGCGCGCGCTGCATCACGCGCGACACCGAGTGGGGCGTGCGCATTCCGCTCGACGACGCCGAAGTCGCCAGCAAACGGCTCTACGTCTGGTTCGACGCGCCCATCGGCTACGTCACGTTCACGCAGCAGCTCTTCGCGCAGCGCGGCGACCCCGAAGGCTGGCGCGAGTACTGGCAGAACCCCGACTGCCCGATCTACAACTTCATCGGCAAAGACAACATCCCGTTCCATTGCATCACCTGGCCGGCGATGGAGCTGGGCTACAACGACGGACGCGAGGGAGGCGAACGGCCCTACCGGCTCGCCACGCAGGTTGTCGCCAACGAGTTCCTCACCTTCGGCGGCGAGAAAGGGAGCAAATCGAAGGGCAATGCCGTCGAGATCGCCGACTTCGTGCGCCAGCACGGCGCCGACCCGCTGCGCTATTACCTGACCGCGATCGCGCCCGAGGACAGCGACAGCAACTTCACCTGGGAGGACTTCAGGCACCGCTACAACGGCGAACTGGCCGACGTGCTGGGCAACTTCGCGCATCGCACCTTTACGTTCACGCACAAGTATTTCGAAGGCCGCGTCCCCGAAGGCAAGCCGGCCGGCCCCGCCGAAGCGAAGCTCCGCGCGGCCGCCGAAGCGGCTCGCGCGGCGTGGGCCGGCGCCCTGGACGGGTTCCGGTTCAAGAACGCCCTGGCCGCGGTCATCGACCTCGCGCGGGAAGGCAATCGCTATTTCGACGAGAAAGCGCCATGGAAACAGCGCAAGGACGACCCGGAGGCCTGCGGCGCGACGCTGCGGGCGTGTCTCGAAACCGCCGGCGCGTTGGGCCTGGGCCTGCGCCCGTTCCTGCCGGAGAGTTCCGCGAGGCTGCTCGCGACCTTCAACCTGAGCGACAAGGAATCCTTCGCCGCCGGCAGCGCGCTCCGCGACGCCCGCGATTTCGCCAAGCCCGGCGCAACGCTGGCCAAGCCGGAGGTCTTGTTCAAGAAAATCGAAGCGGAAGCCTAGGTGGGGCCAGATAACAGTGAACAGTAAACAGTAAACAGTAACCAGTAACGGCACAGACTAAGTGCAACTGCTGTTACCGTTCACTGTTCACCGTTCACTGTTCACCGTTCACTGTTCACCGTTCACTGTTCACCGTTCACTGTTCACCGTTCACTGTTCACCGTTCACTGTTCACTGTTCACTACCTACTGCCTTCTGCCTTCTGCCTTCCTACAGTTTGCCTGCGCGTTCCTTCGCTTCCCTGGCCGCCTCGGTCCCGGGGAATTTATCGGCGATTTCCAGGTAGATTTTCTTGGCCATTTCGTTGGCGCTGTTGCGCTGGTAGTTCTCGGCGCGCTTGAAGAGGCGCTCGGCCTCGGCTTTGGCCTGAGCCTCGTTGACCTTCGGGTCCTTTTCCATGCGCGCGGCAGCAGCCTCGGCTGGAGTCTTGACCGGCGTGTCGGCGTACTCGCGGGCGATCCGGCGGTAGGCGTCCAGGGCCAGCGGCAGCTTTCCCGCCTTCTCGAGCGCCCCGGCGTCAGCGAGCGCCTTGACGGCCTCCTCGTTCCGCGCCTGCTGCTTGCGGTCGCGTAGCGCGTCTACGGTCTTGGGATCGGAGGCGACCTGCGCGGCGAGAGCTTCGGCCTCTTGGGCGCTCTTCGTCCCAGCAAACTCCTTCGCGAACGCTTTGAGCGCCGCCACGGCTTCAGGGCCGGTCTGGCTCTTGGCCGCCTCGAACTTGGCCTGCAAGTCTTTCTGGAGACTATCGAGCAGCGTCTTGGCCTCTTGCGCCGCGGCGCCGAAACCCACGCCGGCCTCGGCGAGCGCCGTCTCGGCCTGGGCCCAGTGTTTGCCCTCCAGGAGCTTCTTCGCCGCGGCCAGCTTCTCCGCGCCGGCCTGGTCGCAGGCCGCGTCGAAGTGCGCGAGCATGTGCTCGACCTGCTCCGGGACGATCGTGTGCCCGATCTCCGGCGCCTCGCTCTTCAGGAAGAACTTCGCCTCCGTCAATTGCTTCACCGTCGATTCGTAGATCGCGTAGTTGGGGTCCTTCGTGCCCACCGAGTAGTAGATCGCGGTCGTCTTCGCCGCCTCCTTGAGCTTGTCCATCGCATGGCGCGGCGTCAGGCCGTGGGCCGTCCCGCCGAAACAGGTGAAATGGTCGGCCTTGGCCTCCAGCACCATGAAGCCCATCGCGCAGCCGGCGCTGTGGCCGGTCAGGAGCACGCGGCGGGGGTCGGCGCTGAAACTCTTGGCCACGTCACCCACGGTCGCGACGATGCGGTCGATGTCGTTGCCGTTCCAGGTGAAGCCAGGGCCCATCTGGGAACTGGCCTCCGGCACGGCGAGGATGCTCCCGCGCTTGCCCGCATGCCCCGTCCAAAAGCGCGCGAAGTTCTCGGCCGTATCCCCCGCACCGTGCAGCGCGACGATCAGATCGTACTTCTTCGCCGCGTCGTACCCGCTGGGCAGGACAAGCACATAGTGACCTCCGCCGGCTAGGTCGCGCTTCTCCGGTCCGCCGCCCGCGCCCTGGACCGCGAATGAACCGAAGACCAGAAGCAGCACCCCTGAAAAAACTTGCACGTTGCGCATTGATATCGCCTTTCGGAGCATGGCCTAAGCATGAGACGGAGCGGATGAGCCTCTGGTTCTTAATTAGAGGATCATATTGACTGGAACTTACTGCGCAGGCACGTGGTGCGCTGTAATCAGCCGCCGATGCGGCTCATGGCCGAGGCAGGAATCTCATCCCAGGCCTTGTGGACCTCAGGCTTGAGGCGCGCGGCCTGGCGGAAGCTCTCGATCAGATCCTCGCGCGAGCCCCTCCGCGCAGGATGCGTTTTGCATCCACGCCGCCGCCGTCGAGGAGGCAACTGCGGATTTCGCCGGTGGCGGTGAGCCTCAGGCGGTCGCAGCGCGCGCAGAACGGGGCGCTCATGGCGCTGATAAAGCCCAGCCGCCCTGCGGCGCGGGGCAGCCTCCAGACCTCGGCCGGCCCGCGCATCCCCTCTCCAACCTCCAGGGCTTCGAGGTCGCCGAAGCGGCGCGCGATCCGCTCCTTCGTCGTCGCGTTGGAGACGAAGCCGAACGATCCGGAGCCCAACGCGCAACCCTTGGCTTCCTGGAGCGGCATGTACTCGATGAAGCGGACTTCGATGGCGCGTTCGAGCGTCAGCGCGGCGAAGGCCTCGACTTCGTCGTCGTTCACCCCGCCGAGCACGACCATGTTGAGCTTGACCGGGTCGAAGCCGGCGACCTGCGCGGCGGCCAGCCCCGCCAGGACGTCCTTTACATCGCCGCGCCGCGCGATCCGGGCGAAGCGTTCCGGATTCAGCGTATCGAGCGAGACGTTGACGCGCTTGAGCCCGGCCTCGCGCAGCGCCCTGGCGTGTTGCGCGAGCAGGATCCCGTTGGTGGTCATGGCCAGATCGTCGATCCCCGGCACGCGCGCGAGCATGCCCGTGAGGACGTCGATCTGCTTGCGCGCCAGGGGCTCGCCGCCGGTGATGCGGACCTTGTATACGCCCGTCGCGGCGGCGGCCTCCACGACGGTCCGGATCTCCTCGTAGCTGAGGATCTCGTCCTTGGGCAGCCAAGCCACGCCTTCCTCGGGCATGCAGTAGACGCAGCGGAGGTTGCAGACGTCGGTGACCGAGACGCGCAGATAGGTGAAGCGCCGGCCGTAGGCGTCGACGACGGGCGCGAAGGGCGTGGAAGAACCGCAGCACGACATGCCAGCAGTCTACGGCATGCCTTTACCGGCGCAATGGCGCGGCGCGAGCTCGGCGGTCGGCACTCAGGGCTTGAACATCTCGCGCACGGTTTTCTGCACCCAATCGGTGCCGGCAAAGCCCAGGTGCCCGCCGTGGGGCAGGATGATCAGCGAGGGCCCGGCGCACTTCTGGCAGAGCGCGTCGAGTTCCTTGGGCTCGTTAAGCGGGTCGTCGCGGGCGATGACGACCTCCACGTAGGGCGGCGGGTTCGCCAGCAGCGCGGCGATCTCGCCCTTCGCACAGAGTTCCTCCGGCGACTTTTTCCAGTACGGGGCGCAGAAGCGCTGGAGATAGTCGGTGAAGGTCCAGCAAGCCGAATCGCCAAGCGTGCGCTTGAGCTTCTCCTTCTCGACCTTCTGGCGATCCTCCAGGTCGCGCCGGGCGTCCTCGTAGGCCAGTTTCTGCTTCTCGTCGTCGTCGCGTTGCGGGAAGCGCGCCTTGAGTTCCTTCTTTTCGAGCTCGTGGCGATCCTTGACGGCCCGGGCTTCTTTCTCGCGCGCCTTGCGCGCCTCGGGCTCCTCGTCCCGCGCCTTGAACTCGTTCAGCATGCCGGGCCGGTAGCGCCTCTCGTTGGACTTGAGGATGTCCTCCAGGGCGCCCAGGAAATCGTAGGCGATCCCCGCGCGCATGAGCGACTCTTCGCGCGCGTTCGGCTGATTCTCGTCAGGGGTGAAGCCGTCGAGGAGCTTGATCAGCGAAGGGCCGAAAAGCGGGAGGTCGTTCTGAAAGCACTCGTCGAGCCGCCGCGCGGCCGTGCAGAGGCTGACCGGAGGCGAGAGCACCAACACGCGGTCCACGGGCCAGGCCGCCGAGCCGGGGTGTTTCATCAGGTTCAGCGCGAGGATTCCGCCGTAGCTGGCGCCCAGCAGGCGCACGCTCGTGACGCGCTCGCGCAGCGCCGCCTTGCCGTCCTCGCGATGCTTGAGCAAGGCGTCCACGAGCCGCGCGACGGCGCCGGCTTCTGCCTCCACGTTCCCCGCCACGCCATGCCCGGACGCCTCGTTGAACCCGTTCGCGAAGACCGAAGGGAAGGTGACGACGTGGCAGCCCGCGCCGTAGGCGTCGTGCATCCAGGCCTTGGCCAGCTTGTCGTCCGCTTCCTGCGCGAAACCCAGCAGGATCACGGCCAGCGGAGCCGGACGCGGCTGCAGGGCCAGCGTCACCTCGAACGAATCCTTGAAGCCGGTAGCCTGCCCCGGAAGCTTCAGGCTGTTCGCCTCGATCTTGCGTTTGGCGAACTCCTTGTAGTTGATCGTAGCCACCAGGCCGTGAACGTGAACCTTGCCCTTCTTGGTGGCGCGCAACTCCGTCTCCCGGCTGAACTCGTCGAGCCCCGGGATCCGAATGGCGGGCGGCGGCTCCGAGGCCTCGGCGGCGGAGCCCGCCGCGCTGCCCGGACAGGCCGCGAGGACGAAAAAGCACCATGGAATCAAGCGGAATGGCAAGGCAGACGACATCGGGATACCTCGTGGCTTCGCGCGCGCCGGACGCCTACGGTTTAGAAAGATTCTTCCGCGGATGCAACCGTTTTTGAACGGACGGCCGCCACGAGGCTTTCTTCAGCCCACTCAGCACGAACTTCATTCGAACGCGACCAGCAGGTCCCCGGCGTCCACCGTGTCGCCGGACTTCACGGTCACCTCGCCCACCACGTGTGCCTCGGGCGCGACGACGTTGACCTGCATCTTCATCGCTTCCAGCACGATGAGCACCTCGCCCTTCTTCACCTCGCTGCCCTTCTTGACCTTCACGTCGGCGACGACGCCCGGCATGGACGCGCCGAGGTGGTGCAGGTTCTCCGGATCGGCCTTGCGGCGCTCCACGACGGCGGACTGGATGCTCTTGTCGCGGACGAAAGCCTCGCGCGGCGAGCCGTTCAGTTCGAAATACACCTTGCGCATGCCGTCCGGCGTGGCCCGCGCGATGGAGATCAGCTTGATGATCAGCGTCTTGCCGGGCTCGATCTCGACGTAGATCTCCTCGTCCACTTCCATGCCAAAGAGGAAGTTCCGCGTGGGCACATGCGAGACGTTCCCGTATTTCTTGCGGTGCGCGGCGAACTCCTCGTAGACCTTTTCGTACAGCGCCGCGGCCAAGGCGTCGCGCGGTCCGACCTCGTGGCCGAACTTCCTGACCAGGCCTTCCTCGAGGCGCTTAAGGTTCACGGGCTTCAGCAGCGCCCCAGCGCGCTTTTTCAGCGGTTTGCGGTCCTTGAGGATGATTTTCTGGAGCCGCGGGTCGAACCCGCCGGGCGGGAAGCCGATGTGCCCCTCGAAGAACTGGACGACCGACTCCGGGAAGCTGAGGTGCTTGCCCTTGGTCAGCACGTCCTCGGCGCTGAGCCGGTTGCTGACCAGGTACAGCGCCATGTCCCCGATGATCTTGCTTGACGGCGTCACCTTCACGATGTCGCCGAAAAGGAAGTTCACGGCGCGGTACTGATTGCGGATCTCTTCCCAGCGGTCCTCCAGGCCCAGGGACTTGGCCTGCGCCTGGAGATTGGTGTACTGTCCGCCGGGCATCTCGTGTTCCCAGACTTCCGCGGTCCCGGCCTGCATGCCGCTTTCGAAGGGGTAGTAGAACTTCCGCACCTGCTCGAAGTAGTCGGCGACCCTGTTCAGCGCGGCCAAGTCCAGGCCGGTGTCGCGCGGGCCGTCCTTGAGCACCGCGACGAGGCTGTTCAGGTTCGGCTGGCTGGTCAGGCCGCTCATGCTGGCGATGGCCATGTCGGCGATGTGCACGCCGGCCTCGGCCGCCTTGACGATCGCCGCGGACTGGCAGCCGCCGGTGTCGTGGGTGTGGAAGTGGATCGGGACGCCGGCTTCCTCGCGGAGCGTCTTGACCAGCGTGTAGGCGGCGTAGGGCTTGCAGAGCCCGGCCATGTCCTTGATGCCCAGGATGTGCGTCCCGCGCCGGACCAGTTCCTTGGCGAGCTTGACGTAGTACTTCAGGTCGTACTTGGGGCGGCTCTTGTCGAAGATGTCGCCGGTGTAGCAGATGGCCGCCTCGCAGACCCGCCCGCTCTCCCGCGCGGCCTCGATGGCGACTTCCATGCCGGGAACCCAGTTGAGCGCGTCGAAGATACGGAACACGTCGATCCCCGCCTGCGCGGCCTCCTTGACGAAGGCCTTGACCACGTTGTCGGGGTAGTTCGTGTAGCCCACCGCGGAGCTGCCGCGGACGAGCATCTGGAACAGCACGTTGGGGACCTTGGCGCGCAGTTCGACCAACCGCTCCCAGGGATCTTCCTTCAGGAAGCGCATCGAGGCGTCGAACGTCGCCCCGCCCCACATCTCCAGGCTGAACAAGTCGCCGGCGCGCGCGGCGTAGAAGTCGGCGACATTGAGCAGGTCGATGGAGCGCATGCGCGTCGCGAGCAGCGACTGATGCGCGTCGCGGAAGGTCGTGTCGGTGACGAGCAGCCGCTTCTGCTTGAGGATCCACTTCACGAGACCGGCGGGTCCGGTGCGGTCCAGGATCTGCCGTGTGCCGTCCTCGCAGCCGGGGACTTCGGGGATCGGCGCTACGGCCGGCGGCAGCCCCTGGGGCGCCTTGCTGCCGTGGCCCACGATCGGATTGCCGTTGACGGTCACGTCGGCCAGGAAGCTCAGGATCTTGTTGGCCCGGTCGCGAGGCTCGCGGAAGCGCATCAACTGCGGATTCTGGTCGATGAAGCCGGTGTCGCAGTCCCCGGAGAGGAACTCCGGGTGGCGCAGCACGTTCTGGAGGAAGGGAATGTTGGTATTGAGCCCGCGGATGCGGAACTCGCTCAAGCCCCGGAACATCCGCGCCGCCGCCGCCGCGAACTCCCGCCCATACGTCGTGACCTTCACCAGCAGCGAATCGTAGTAGGGCGTGATCAGCGCCCCGCCGAAGGCCGTGCCGCCGTCGAGGCGCAGCCCGAAGCCGGCCGCGGAACGGTACGCGCCGATCCGGCCGTAGTCCGGCGCGAAGCCCTTGCGCGGATCCTCGGTGGTGATGCGGCACTGGATCGCGAAGCCGGAGTGTTCGAGCCGGTCCTGCGGCGGCACGCGAACTTCCGGGTCGCTTAGCGCGTACCCTTCGGCGATGCGGATCTGCGCCTGGACCAGGTCGACGCCGGTGATTTCCTCGGTCACCGTGTGCTCGACCTGGATGCGGCTGTTCATCTCGATCAGGTACATCCCGCCGTCCTGGTCGCGCAGGAACTCCACCGTCCCGGCGTTCTGGTAGCCCGCGGCCTTCGAGAAGGTCACGGCCATGCCGCAGAGCCTGGCGCGTTCTTCCTCGCTCAGCACCAGGCTCGGCGCGAACTCGATCAGCTTCTGATGCCGGCGCTGGATGGAGCAGTCGCGCTCGAAGAGGTGCATCAGGTTGCCGTGGTGGTCGCCCAGGATTTGCACCTCGAGGTGCTTGGGCCGGAGGATGGCTTTCTCAAGGTAGCATTCGTCGTTGCCGAAGGCCTGGAGCGCCTCGCGCTTGGCGAGCGGCAGGAGTTCCTTCAGCTCCGCGGCGTTGCGGGCCATGCGGATCCCGCGCCCGCCCCCGCCGTGGCTGGCCTTGACCATCACCGGGTAGCCGGCATGTTGCGCGAACTTGAGCGCCTCGGCGATCCCCTCCACCGGCCCGTCGGTCCCGGGGATCACCGGGAGCTTCATCTTCTTCGCCAGTTCGCGCGCGCCGACCTTGTCCGAGACCTTGCGCATCACGTCCGGCGCCGGCCCGACCCAGATCAGGCCCGCGGCGATGACCTTCTCCGCGAACTCGGGGTTCTCGCTCAGGAAACCATACCCGGGATGGATCGCGTCCACGCCCTTATCGAGCGCGATACGGATGATCCCGTCCATGTCCAGGTAGGCCGCGACGGGACCCTTGCCCTCTCCGACGAGGTACGCCTCGTCGCACTTGTAGCGATGCAGCGCGAGCTTGTCCTCGTGGCTGTAGATGCCCACCGTCCCGATGCCCAGTTCGGTGCAGGCGCGGAAGACACGAATCGCGATCTCGCTGCGGTTGGCGACGAGCAGGCGCTTGATCCGGCGCACGCCCTTACGCCGCGTGCCGGTCGCAAACGCCTCGGCGGGATGGTTCAACAGAGTTGCAGCGAGCTTAGCCTTCGGCTTGCGTGGCATGGGTTCCTCGGCAGGCAGCAATTGCGGTCCTTGAAGGGCACGCCCTTATAACGTTCGCGCGTGAAGGCGTCCAGCCGGGGTTAGCCGGGCGGCAGGGACCGCGCGCCAAACCTGCCGGAAATCGGCCAGCAGGCTCCATTTCGCGCAAGCCCGGAACTTGCCCCTCGAACTTTTGTTGAATCCCTTTACGATGTGCGCGAGGCACCTGGAGCGCGCGCAAGGCGCATGGCGAACGACGACGACCTGTTCCTGAGCCAACTGGCGCTCTCGAAGGGCTTCATCCGTCCGGAAGACCTGACCCATTGTCAGCGCCTTCAGGAAAACGCCAAGGATAAGGGCGGCGAGGCGCCCACGCTGCAAGCGGTCCTGGTCGATCAGGGCTTCCTGACCCAGGCCCAGGTCAACCGCCTGATGACCGGGCGCGGCGCGCCCGGCGGACCCAAGACCATCGGGCCCTACGAGATCGAAGGCAAACTCGGCGAGGGCGGCATGGGCGCCGTCTTCAAGGCCAAGCTCCGCGACACCAACATCCGTGTCGCGCTGAAGGTGCTCCCCGCCGAGATGGTCAACGACAAGGAGCGCTTCGCGCGCTTCCAGCGCGAGGCCCGGCTGGGCCAGCAGCTCATCCATCCGCACATCGTCCGCACCATGGATTTCGGCGAGGACGACGGGCTGCACTTCATCACCCTCGAACTGGTCGAAGGCGGCGACCTGCTGGGCCGGCTGGAGAAGCAGAAGCGGCTGCCCGAGGCCGAGGCGCTCGCGATCGTCCGGGACGTGGCCAAAGGGCTGCAGGCTGCCCACGAGCGCGGGCTCGTGCACCGCGACATCAAGCCCGCCAACATCATGTTCGACCGCGCCGGGACGGTGAAGCTGAGCGACTTCGGTCTGGTCAAGGGCGACGACGCCGAATCGACCTTCCTGACCCAGACCGGCGTGATCTTCGGCACGCCGCACTACATCGCGCCCGAGCAGGCCACCAACAGCAAGGGCGCCGACATCCGCGCCGATATTTACGCCCTGGGCGCCACGCTCTATCACATGGTCACCGGCCGCACGCCCTACGAGGGCCAGACCGCCTACGAAGTCGTCGTGAAACACGCCACCGGTCCGCTCACGCCCCCGCGCAAGGTCCACCCGGAGTTGAGCGCGGCCTGCGAGCGCGTCATCCTCAGGATGATGGCCATGGACCCGGCCGGGCGCTACGCGACGCCGGACGCGCTGGCGGAGGATCTGGAGCGGACCCTGCGCGGCGAGGCCCCGGCCGCCGCCGCCCCGGGACTGCGCGAGGCCCGGACGATCCCCTCCGGCGCCAAGCCCGCGCCGGCCAAGCGCGCCTCGGGGGCCATCGAACGCGAAGAGACCGCCGGCCTGAACAAAGGCCGCGCCCACGCCGGGCGCTTCCAGCCCGCGCGCCCGAGCGACCGCGAGGAGCGCCGCCGCAAGGACGCGCCGCTGGTCTTGTGGCTCGGCGCCGGGCTTGCTTTCCTGTTCGCGCTGCTGCTGCTCTATTTCTTCTGGCCAGGCGCTCGGAACGACTCAGGCTCGAAACGGGGCGCGCCAACCGCTGAAGGCGGATCGAAGGGCTGGAGCGCCGAGCCGGTCCTCAAGACCGCAAAGACCGCGAAGACCGAAAGCGCGGCCAAGACCGAGCCCGTCGTTCCGCCTCCTCGCGAAGAGCCGTGGACCGACCTGATCCCGCGAATCCGGCCCGGCGAGGACGCGCCGGTCGGGACCTGGGCGGTGCGGAATGGGGAACTGGAACTCGCGCGCGGCCCGGACCGCGAGTGCGCCCGCCTGGCCCTGGGGCCGCCGCCGGGACCGGAGTTCGACGTGCGGATCGAGTTCACCGTCGCCGCGGACAACATTGGCCAAGAGCTGGGCGAGGTCGGCATCGTCTTCTGCAAGGACGAACTCGAGGCGCGGCTGGGCATGTGGTGCCGCGACTTCCGCCACCACGCCTTTATTTGGGATCAGGACTCCTTCGATAATTTCCAGAACAATCCCACGCCGGTGCATACCGCCGATTATATCCCCAAGGGGCGCCGGCTGACCGCGCTGCTGGAAGTTCGCCAGGACGACTGTACCGGCACGATCGACGGGCAGCGGGTTCGCTGGAACCGGCCGCCCTGGGGACAGTACGTGGGCATGCAGGGCTTCTCATTAGGCCAGCGGCGCGGCGAACTGGGACTGTGCGTCTACCAGACGCGCGTGATCTTTCACCGCGTCCAGACCCGCGCACACCGGCGCTGACGACCGCGTCGGCCATTCCCTTTCCAGCGATTCCCCTGGGACCTGGGAATTCGTCCGAAAATGCGTTCGTTCAGGGGCTGCATGCCCCGACCGCTCTTTCCAGGGCGTGCCGTCTCAAGTACCCTCTCGTGATAATTGAATCGACGCCGACATGAGCATGGGACCGCGCGTATGTCCGAGACCGTGAACTGGCCCACGAACTTCGCCCCGACCGGCGCGCACGACGACCTTCCGCCTCATGCACTCGAACATTGCCTCCAGGCGCTCGACCTCTTCGGCATCTCTTACTTCGGCTGGCCCCTGGACAACCTGTGGGGCGTGGTCATGGACGGCGACGGCCGCCTGCGCACGCTTCCCTATCGTGACAAGGGCCGCCTTCCCGACCTGCTGCAGGTCCAACTGAGCGCGCAGACCCAGCTCGCGCTGCCCCGCGCGCTGGATGTCGAGAGGGTTTTTCTTTTCGCGCTCGAAAGCCTCGAACATCTGGCGGATACGCCGGGCTTCAACGACCCGGTCTCGCTGTGCGGCACGCTGCACGGGCCGTTCCCCGTTCACCCGTCTCAGGAGAGCCAACCCCGGAGTTGCCGCGGGCGCTTCTGCGTCAGCCGCGCCGACGTGCTGGAAGGCCTGGTCCGCGCCGAGCCGTTCGTCTTTCACGGAGCGGGCGCGAGGGTTCGAGGCGAGAAGTCAGTTCGCACCTGCCATCTGATGCTGCCGGCGGGCCTTTCCGAATCCCCGCAGGCGCGCGCCGACGCCGTGCTCGCGTACCCCCTGCCCATCGCCTTCCGCGGCGCGATCGACAATACCCTCCTGGCGGCCGCGCTTGCCTATGACGTGCTTGCCGAGCTGCAGGACGACCTGCGGCGCGCGGAAGTCCGCGGCGCCTTCCCGGAGCAGATCCTGCCCGTGCCCAGCCGGAGCGGGCTGGAGACGCGCCTGAGAAGCAAGGGCTACGAAATCCGGAACGGCTACGCGTACGCGCCAGCGGCCAAGCCCGCGTCGTCGTGGCTGGGCAGGCTCTTCGACGGACTCCTGCGCAAGCGCGAGGAGCTTCCGCCCGAAGGCTCGCTGGAAGAATTCCTGCGCATCGCGCGGCATGCGCTGGAGGGCCTTCCGGGCTGGCCCACCGCGCAGGCCCAGGCGCTGCGCCAACAATGCCGCGTGCTCGAAGCCTCCTGGCCGCGGGAAGGGCTGGGCGGACTGGTCCGCATCGTGAACACCGACGACGTGAACCTCAAGAAAGGCGAACTTGTTCTACGCTGCAAGGGCCAAAAGGGCGCCAACGCCGTCTTCCGGCTGCCGGCGGAACTCTACCGCCGCGACGGCAGCTTCGATTGCCCCATGGACCTGGAGGTCGAGTGGTTCGACGACGAGGGCGGCGGCCAGATCTGTTACGTGCCCGCCTGGAAGGAAGCGTACAAGGTTCACGCTTCCTATTCGCTTTCGGGGACCAAGACCTGGAAGACGGCCACCTTCGCCATTCCCGACGCGCGAACCGACGGGAAGCTCTGGCACGGCGACGTGGGCATCTATTTCCACTACCCAGGTAAGCGGCCCTTGCGCATCCGCGAGGTCAAGGTAAGGCTGCGTCGGCCCGACTACCTGGACGCGGGCAAGCAGCGCATCCAGTGCCACCTGGACAGTCTGGCCCACCTGGACGTGAGCAAGCCCCTGCTCAACTGCCACGCCAGCGAAGCGGGGCTGCTGCCCTACAGCGGATGGATTCTTGACCTTAGCCATGGGACGGCTCAAGGGCAGGTGCTCCTGATCCTGGTCTCGGACCAGGGCCAGTGGGCCTTCGGAGACGAACAGCGGACGGAACGTCCGGACATTGTTCGAGTCTACGGCTCCGCCTACGCGCGGGCCGGGTTTTCCGGCGTCCTGCCGCTCAAGGGTCTTGCGCCAGGCACGTACAAGCTGTTCCTGAGACTTCAGAATGGCGAGAGCTTTGTGCAGCGGGAACTCTGGCAACGTCTGGTCCTGATGGCCGACCCGGTAGCCGCTGCGTTACCGCCGCAGGCGTCTAACGCCGCAGCGCCCTCCGAGCCGGCAAGCCCCGCGCCGGTTGCTCCAGGTCCAGACCCCGAGGAACCAAGCCCCGTTGCAGCGGGGCTCCTGCATGTCTTCTATCACGATCTCGACTATCCACGGATTTGGCAAAATGATCCTGACGCCTTCGCGGAATTCTTTTCGCATCGCGGCTTCACCATGCTCAACGCCGACGCGCTGGGGATCTGGATGAAGGAGCGGGTAGCCGAAGGCGCCGTGGGTTCGGTCTGTGTCATCGCGCAGGGTATCGCGCCCGAGACGGTTCTTGAAAGCAAAGACAAGAACTGCACGTTCCGAAAATACCTCGATGCGGGGGCCGGATCGTGTGGGCGGGCGACCTGCCGGGCTTTTACCGGGGGACCTTGGGTAAAAGCGAGACGTGGGGGAAAGAGGGCGCCGCCGCCATACTGGACCTGCCGCCATATAGCAGTCTGCGCACCAAAGCGGTCGTCACCGAGGCGGGCAAGGAGGCCGGCGTGACCCTGGTGGGCGGGAGCGAGCATTGCCAGTCCGTGCAAGACGTGACCGTCGCCTTGTCCACGGTGCGCGAAAAAATTCGCGGAATCGTGGTTCAAGAACTATTGTACCCGCGTACCCTTGAGCGGCCTTTACCGGCTGTATGCAGCATCCTTCCCGGGCGCGAACGCCGAGGCCAACTCGATGCTCGCGCGCGTGGCGCGCTACAAACTGGAACTTCCGAAGTAGGAGCGCGTCCCAAAACGTCTCGCGGCCGTCTTCGGACGGCGGAATTCGCGCTGCGTCGTTGGCCTGCTCGCCGTAGGCGCTGTCCCGATACGGCTCGTTCGGCCGCCTCGCCTCGCTTGCCCGGCGCTCCGAAGCCGCCTCGCGATCCGGTTTTAGGACGCACTCCAAGTCCGCCCCGCCCTTTCCACGCCGTTCCGCCTCCGTTAGGCTTTCCCCATGCTCGCCAAGTGTTTTTCCGCCGCCGCGCAGGGCGTCGAGGCCGCGCCCGTCGAGGTCGAAGTCGACGTCGCGCCGGGGATGGCGACGCAGCAGATCGTCGGACTGCCCGACGCGGCCGTGAAGGAATCGCTTCACCGCGTCCGTTCGGCCCTGGCGCACACCGGCTTCTCTTGGCCCGCGAACAAGCGCGTCACCGTCAATCTGGCACCCGCCGACACGCGCAAGGAAGGGCCGCTCTACGATCTGCCCATTGCCCTCGGGCTGATGGCCGCCGCGGGCCAGCTTGAGCCCGCGCGGCTCGGCGCGTTCCTGATGGTTGGCGAACTCGCGCTCGACGGCCGCCTCCGGCCTGTCCGCGGCGTGCTGCTTTACGCCCTGCTCGCCCGCGCCGAAGGCCGCAAGGGCATCCTCTGCCCGCCGGAGAACGCGGAAGAGGCCGCCGTCGTCGAAGGCCTTGAGGTCTACGCCCCCGCGACCCTGGGCGAGGCCGTCGGCTTTCTCTGCGGAAACCTCCGCCTCGAACCGGTCCGCGTGGACCTCGACGCGCTCTTCGCCCACGAGGACGGGGAGGCGCTGCTCGATCTGGCCGACGTGAAGGGGCAGGAGGCCGCCAAGCGCGCGCTCACCGTCGCCGCCGCCGGCGGGCACAACATCCTGATGATCGGGCCGCCGGGTTCGGGCAAATCGATGCTCGCCAAGCGCGTCCCGACGATCCTCCCGCCGCTGACGCTGCCCGAGGCGCTGGAGACGACGAAGATCTGGTCCGTGGCGGGGAAGCTCAGGCCGCACGAGCCGCTCGTGCGCCGCCGCCCGGTTCGCGACCCGCACCACACGCTCAGCTACCCGGCGCTCGTCGGCGGCGGGATCGACCCCAAGCCCGGCGAGATCAGCCTCGCGCACCACGGCGTGCTGTTTCTCGACGAGCTGCCCGAATTCGACCGCAAGGCGCTTGAAGCCATGCGCCAGCCGCTCGAAGACCGCGTGATCACCGTCTCGCGCGTCAGCGGGCGCGCGCGCTTCCCGGCCAACATCATGCTCGTCGCGGCGATGAACCCCTGCCCCTGCGGGCACTACGGCGACCCCAAGCGCGCCTGCCGCTGCTCGGAGATGCAGATTCAGCGCTACTTCGGGCGCGTCAGCGGGCCGGTGATGGACCGCATCGACCTGCACGTCGAAGTCCCGCACGTGCCGTACGAGGATCTTTCCAGCGAGCGCGCGGGGCCGTCGAGCGCCGAGGTTCGCGGGACGGTGCTCGCCGCGCGCAAGCTCCAGCAGGCGCGCCTGGCCGGGAGCGAGGCCCACTGCAACGCGGCGCTGAGCGAGAAGCAAGTGCAGAGCTTCTGCAAGCCCGACAAGGAGGGCTCGGCGCTGCTCAAGAACGCCGTCGACGCGCTCGGCTTCAGCGCGCGCGCCTACGCGCGGATATTAAAGGTCGCGCGGACCATCGCGGACCTGGAAGGCGCGGAGCAACTCGGCGCGGCGCACGTCAGCGAGGCGCTGCAGTACCGTTCGCTGGATCGCGAGAAAAAAGAGTAGGCTGCGGCCCCCGGAAATGCCCATGAAAATCACCGCCGTCAAACCCGTCCCCATCACCTACGGCCACCGCAGCATGCTCCTGGTCAAGGTCGAGACCGACGCGGGCGTGCACGGCTGGGGCGAGGGCGGCATCAGCGGGCACGAGCGCGCCATGGCCGGCTGCGTGGAGGCCTTCGCCGACCGCCTCGCCGGCGAGGACCCGCGGCGCATCGACCACCTCTGGCAGCTCATGTTCCGCGGCGGCTTCTTCGAAGGCGGGACGATCCTGGGCGGCGCGCTCAGCGCGGTGGACCTCGCGCTTTGGGACATCCTGGGCAAACACCTGAATGTCCCGTGCTGGCAGCTTCTCGGCGGGCGCAGCCGCGACCGGATCGAGTGCTACCTCGCCGTCGGCCTCGCCAACGCCGCCGAGGCCGTCGCCGCCGGGTGGCGCTACCTGCGCTTCGGCGCGGGGCCCGCGCACGGCAAAGACGGCGGCATCTTCGACCCCGACGAGGCCGTCCGCAGCGTCCACGACACCGTCCGCCAGACGCGCGAACGTCTCGGCGAGGACGTCCGCATCTGCATCGACTTCCACACGCGCTTCAATCCGCCCGCCGCCGCGCAGGCCTGCAACCTGATCGCGCCGTACCGCCCGTTCTTCGTCGAAGATCCGCTGCGCAGCCCCAGCGCCGCCAACTACGCCGCGTTCCGATCGCGCACGCACGTCCCGCTGGCCGTCGGCGAGGAATGCAGCAGCAAGTGGGAGTTCCAGCAGCTCATCGAGAAGGACGCCATCGACTACGCACGGATCGATCTCTGCAACGTCGGGGGGCTCACCGAGGCCCGCAAAGTCGCCGCGATGGCCGAGACGCACTACATCGACGTGATTCCCCACAATCCGCTGGGACCGATCAGCACCGCCGCCTGCGTGCACCTGGCCGCCGCGATTCCGAACTTCATGGTCCTCGAACACGGCCCCGGCCCGGATCACGCGCCGGACCTCTTCGAGTTCAAGCTCGAACGCAACGTGCCCTGGTACGAGATCCCCGCCGCGCCGGGGCTGGGCGTGGACGTGCGCGAGGCCGCGCTGCCGAAGCATCCCTACAAGCCCTGGCTCGCCCCGCTGCTGCGCCGGCCGGACGGCGGCTTCAACAACTGGTAAGACTCAGGCGCCACAAGAGTGAGGCCATCCCGTACGTAGTGCTGGCCGGCTATAGGATTTTCCCGGCCGCATCCAATCCCGCGCGAACCGCGGCCTCCCAGGCGTGAGGCCTGAACGGCGGCAGGCCGTAGATCTTCGGCCCCATCAGCGCGGCGTAGCTCTCTTCGGGGTAGTCGCGCGGATCGCAGATGTACCCGACGTTCGCATTGGAGAAATTGACGACCCAGACGTGCTTTGAATTCGGGAGACCCTTGCGGATTCCGTCGCCGATCAGCGTGTAAATTTCGCCCGGCAATCCGACGACAACCGTCTCGCCGATCCGCAGCGCCTGGGCCTCCGTGCGCACCGCGGGCGGCACGCCGGCGGCCGAGAGCGCCAGCGCCTCGACCGCCCAATCGCGCATGAACCCGCCGATCGCGATCCAGTCGTGGTATTTGGGAACGACGCCGCGATAGAGGTACGCCTCCGCGTCGCTCCGGTAGCGCTCGGCGTCGAGCGGCAGGTCGAGATCCACGCGCGCCCCGTCCACGAAGGCCGGCGCGTCGTACTTCATCTCGCGCAGGATCCCGGCGGCGGCCTCGGCCAGGCGCCGGCCATGATCCTGCGCCGCATCCACGCCGCCGTGCGTGCGCTCGGGGTTGATGTCGCCCAGGCAACCCTGGAAGAAGACCGGCTCGGCGGCAGGATACGCCTGCTTCAGGTCGCGCAGCATCCGCCCAGGGTAGTCGGCGCTGACGAAGCGGCTGTGGCTGTCCATGCAGACCGGGTGGCAGCCGAAGTTCGCGGCAACCAGGCACGGCGTCGCGGCGCCGGGTTCCCGCGCCGCCAGCACCCTCAACGTGTGGTCCACCGGCCCGTCCGCGCGCACGCGGTTCTTCGCCACGCCGCGGACCTCGGCCGAACCGAAGCCGAGCTCCACTTTCCGTGCGCCTTGTGCGGCCTCGACGACCGCGTCGCCCACCGCCTGCGCCACCCATTTGACGTACGACGTGCTGAGCGCGCCCCACATGCGGAAAACCGAGGTCGTCGGGGTGGAGTGGCTGTGGACCGCCGAAAGCAGCACGCGCTCGGGCGGAATGCCGGCCTCCTTCTCGACGCGCTTGCGCACCGTCTGCACCAGGTCCGCGCTCAGCCCGATCACGTCCACGCTGCAGAGCGCGACCTTGCGCGCGCCGTCTCCAAGCACGATCGCGCGCGCGAAAAGGTCGTCGAGCACCGCCTCCGCCGTGCGCTTCGGTTGCAGGCCGTATCCCGCCAGCGCCACGCCCATCTCCGGCGTGACCTTGCGCTGCGCAAACCCGAGCGTCCATGCCGGCATGAGTCACCCCGTCCGTTTGGGATTCTGGAATTGGGATTAGAAAAAATGCGGATCGGAATGCCCAACAGTTCTGGTTTCCAATCCAAAATCGTAAATCCCCCAATCACCCCCGCCACGCTTTGACGCGCTTCGCGGCGTCGAGCACCGTAGCCGTCCAGAAGCGGTCCTCGAAACGCTTGAGGTGGTCGCAGAGTTCGCGGAAGTCCCCATCGGCCACGGCGAGCGCGCCTTCCTGGATCCCGTGAAAGACCAGCAGCAGCCAATGCCCGCGCGCGGCCGCGCGCTCGCAGAGCCCGATCAGTTCGTACCCCGCGAGGCGCTCGGCGGGGTGCCCCTCCAGGTACGCCAGGTCGCAGCCGGACGGCGCGACGGCGAAGCCGAGGTTGCAGGTGCCGCCGCGTCCGGCGATGAAATGCCTGGCGATCAGCGGGACGTAGCTCTGCCGGTCGCGACCCGAGCCGACGTGATGGTAGTAGCATGGATAGCAGAAGGTCCGCTCGGTCTGCTCGGGGATGGCCTCGCGCAGGCGCTCTTCAGCCGTCACGATGTCCGATTCCAGTTGCTCGAGTGTCATCGTCTCGAGGCCGTGTTCCTGCCCCCACAGCGCGCGCGAACACGGGTGGCCGACCGTGTGGTTCCCGATCTCGTGCCCGGCCGCGGCGACTTCCCGCCAGGGCTTGAGGCGCTCCCGCCAGTCGTCCCTGGGGTTCAGATAGAAGGTGCCGGGCAGGCCAAGCTTATTGAGGTATGGAATCGCGCGCTCGAGCTGCGACTTGGCTCCGTCGTCGAAGGTCAGCGAGATCGCGGCTTGCTTGCCGTCGGGCCAGGGCGAACCGGTGGTGGGCATGCGGGCGTCCTCGGGGATTGTCCAGCACTCTACGCAGGATGAGCCCGTCCGCCTAGCTCAGGCAGGACCGCACGCGGCGCTGCGCCTCGATGACCCGGTCTTCCCAATCGTCCTCAGCCGCCGACGCGATACGGCCAGCGCGGTCCATCGCCTCAAGCACTCGCCGCATGCCTTCTTCGAGCGAGATGGCCGGCTTGAACTCGGGCACATCGCGGCAGAGCTTCGCGTTGCTGTAGTAGGTGTGGTGCGCAAAGATGTCGCGGCAGATGGCCGTCTCCGGCCGGTTCAGCGCCAGCAGGTCGGCCAGCGGAATCCCCACCAGGTCCACCTCGCGCCCCAGCACCCTCATCGCCGTGCGATGATGGTCGGCCCAGGCGACGAACCCACGGTCGACCATGTTGTAGGCCTGCCCCAGGCATTGCGTTTTGCCGAGCACGTTGGCGAAGCAGAGCGCCGCGTCGTCCACGTGGAGGTGCTGGTGCAGCGCGTTGCCGTCGCCGCAGACCAGCAGCGGCTTGCCGCGGCGGATGCGGTCGAGCCACCCGAAGCCGCGGCCGATCTGGCGCAGCAGCCCCTGTTTCGGGCCGTAGGTCGTCGAGGGCTTGACGATCGTGACCGGGAAGCCCTGCCCGTGATACGCCGCGAGGAATGCGTCGTCGGCCGCGACCTTGTTCCGCCCGTAGTCGGTGATCGGGCGCAGCGGATGGTCTTCGGTGCTCGGAAACCAGTCGTACGCGATGCCGTAGGTGCAGACGGTCGAGCACTGCACGAAATGCTTCACGCCCTGGAACGCGCGGATGCTGCTCAGCGCGTCTTCCTTATTGAAGCAGATCATGTCGATCGCCGCGTCGAAGCGCTCCGCCTGCATGGCGCTCTCGAAGCCTTCGCGGTCCTTGCGGTCGCAGACGATCCGGCGCGCGCCGTCGGGCAGTTCGCCGGTTTGCCCGCGGTTGCAGCAGACGACCTCGTGCCCCTGCCGGAGCAGCAGCCGGACCGTGCTCGCGCTGATGTTCCCCGTCCCGCCGACGATGCAGACTTTCACGCGCCGCCCCTCCCGCGAAGGATCCCTTCGATTCGCCGGAATCCTACCGCATGAGGATCGCCGCGCGACGCGTTTCGCGCGTGCGTTCAGGCCTTCAGCGCCGGCTCAGACAGCAGCGCGCCGGCGTGCCGGCGGACTTTCTCGATCGCCTCGGGGAGCTTCTCGAGCTGCGCGCGTTCGCCGAGCAGGAACGTCTGCGCGACCAGCACGATCTCGGCATGCGCGCGCTCGCATTCGGGCAGCGCGAAGCGCTTCGGATCGATCTGCTTCCAGTACGCCTCGCCGAGCCGGTGCCGGCGCTTGGTCTGAGGCTTGTAGAGGAAGGTCTTGTGCAGCGGCTCGTAGGTCCCGCCGAACCCAAGGCCCATTTCGGCGCCCAGCGCCTCGCAGAAGCGCCCGCGCCGCAACCCGCCGAAAGCCTGCTTGTCGTAGCGGAAGCTGTAGGCGTAGCTCGATTGCCGCGTGATCTGCGGCGCGCGGCGCAACGGCGCGATGCCCGGAACGTCCGCGAGCAGCCGGTCCAGCAGCGCGCCGGCCTCCTCGCGCCGGGCAACCTGTTCCGGGAGCCGCGCGAGCTGCACGTTCAGGATCGCCGCCTGCATTTCGCTTATCCGATAGTTGCCGCTTTGCGGAACCCGATCGAGGGGCAGCACGTCGTCGGCAAAGCCGTAGCGCCCGCAGGAGCGCAGCGCCTCGAGGCGCCGATAGAGCCTCTCGTCGTTCGTCGAGATGAACCCGCCCTCGCCGCTGTTGAGCACCTTGCTGGCCTGGAGGCTGAAGCAGCCCAGCGCGCCAAGGCTCCCGACCTTTCGCTCGCGCCACTCGCTGCCGTGCTGGTGGCTGCAATCTTCGACGACCGGGATGCCGTGCTCGCGCCCGATCGCCAGCAGCGCGTCCATCTCGGCCACGCGGCCGTACAGATGCACCGGAACGATCGCCTTCGTGCGCGGCGTGATCGCGGCGAGCACCGCCTTGGGGTCGAGCGTCAGCGTCTCGGGGTCGATGTCCGCAAGCACCGGCACGGCGTTGACGTCCAGCGCACAGGCGGCCGTCGCCTGCCACGTCAGGCCGGGCACGATCACCTCGTCGTACGCGCCGACATCGAGGGCTTCCAGGGCCAGTTGCAGCGCGTGCGTCCCGTTGGTGACGCAGATGCCGTGCTTGACCCCGAGGTACCTGCAGAACGCCGCGCGGAACTCGGCCTCTTCAGGCCCGTTGTAGCCCCACACCCCGCTGCGCGCGACCTTCACCAAACGTTCGACCTCGCGCTGATCATGAATGGGCCACTTGGGCCACGCGCCGCGCTGTACGGGTTCGCCGCCGAAGAGCGCCAGTTCGTTCATGGGGGTGTCCTTTCCCGATTCCGTTGAATCCCGGGAATAGATACCCCACCCGCGCGGCGCGAGGCCATGGACGGGTTTGCGAAGGCCTGCACGGAATCGACAAGGGCATGCAGCAGTCATCGGAACGGATGTACGAGCGGACTTACGCCTCAAATCTCGCGCCACTGCTTCGGGGACTTGCCCGTGCGGCGGCGGAACAGGCGGGAAAAATAAAATGGGTTCTCGAAGCCGACGCGGTGCGCGATCTCCTTCACGCTCAACGCCGGATCGCGCAACAGGCGTTCGGCCTCCTCGAGCCGGCAGGCGGCGAGGAACTCCGTGAACGTGCGCCCAAGTTCGCGCGTGAAGAGCGCGCTCAGGTAGCCCGCCCCGATGCCGACGTGCGCCGCGACGGCGGCCAGATCCAGCGGTTCGGCGAAGCGGTCGCGGACGAAGTCCACCGCCGCCTTGACGCGCTGCTGCTGCTGCGCCTCGCGCTTCGAAGGTTCCGGGGCCGGCGCGCCGGCTTCCTCGAGATGCCGCAGCGCCGCGCCGCACCACGCCAGCAGCAGCCCCTGCACTCGCAAGAAGGCCCCGGGACGGTCCTCGAAGAGTTCCAGGTCCACCGCCTCCGCCGCGCGCAGCCCATCCGCGAAGCCTTCGAACCAGACGCGCAGCTTGTCGGAGCGGAAGCGCCCCCGCCCCAGATGCGCGTACACGTGCCCGCCCATCCACGTCTTCTGGAACGAACACCAGAGCAGCGTGTACGGCTCGGCGCGTTCGGCGGCGAACTCCCGGTGAAAGACGCGCGGCGAGAGCACCACCAGTTGCCCCGCGCGCAGCAGGATGCGTTCCTCGCCCAGCAGGAACGGGCAGCGCCCGCGTAGCGCGAAGCAGAATTCGTAGTTCTCGTGCCGGTGCGCGGGCGGATACCCGCGCGGCGGCTGCGCCCAGCGCGCGGGCGGCTTGGCCAGCCGCCGCCCGCGCCGCGAACGGTCGAAGTGGATGTCCGCAGGCTTCAACCTACGAATCAGCTCCGGCAACGTCCTGCCGAAGAGTTCAACCGGAGACGAGGGGCGGGATGGCGACATGGAAGCCTGGGTTCAGTAATCTGTAATCTGTAATCTGTAATCTGTGATCTGTGATCTGTGATCTGTGATCTGTGAACTTTGAACTGTAGTAGCTCCTGGCTCTGGCTGTTCACTGTTCACTGTTCACTGTTCACTGTTCACTGCTGTGTATCCTGTCCCATCCGTTCATGTGGCCACAAAAACCGCTTCGCGCCCTTCGCCTTCCGCAACTCGGCGATCCAGGGGCGCGCGCGGAAGCGCAGGCCGCCTTCCTTGAGCACCGTCTCCAGGCCTTTGATCGCGGCTTCGCGGTCGCCGAGCGCCAGGTTCGCCAGCGCGGAGATGTAATCGGCGAAGGCCGTGCTGCCGCCGTAGAACAGCTCCTTGCGGGTCGAGAGCTTCAGGACCTTCTTAAGGTCCGCGCGCGCTTCGCGCTCGCGCCCCAGCCTCCGCCGCGCCATGGCGCGCCAGAGCGGCGCCTCGGTGCTGATCCAGTACCAGACCGACCAGTCTCCTTCGTCGGCGGCCTTGCGGTACTCGGCCTCGGCCTGCTTGCGCTTTCCCGAGGCCTCCAGCGCCACGGCTTTCCAGTAGCGCCAGATGCAGTCCACCGGTTTCGACGGCCGCACGGTAAAAGTGGTCGCGGGATAGCGCCCCGCGCGCTCCGCCCAGCGCACGGCCTCGGCGTGGCGCCGGCCCGCGAGCGCTTCGCGGCAGAGTTCCAGGCAGCCGAAGGCGTACACGCCATGCGGGCTGACTTCGCCCTCCCAGCGTACGAACGGCTGCTTCTCGACGAGTTGGACCGCCTCGTGGAAGCGCCCGGCCTCCGCCAGGATCCCCAGCGCCCGCTTGCGGAAGCGGTGGTTCGCGCGCAGCCCGCGGGAGGCCCCCTCAAGGAGCGCGACTCGCTTTTCGGTCCGGCCCATCCGTTCGTACTGCGAAAGCAGTTCGCAGGCGATGTCCGGATCGTCCGGCCGCAGCGCGTGCGCCTGCTCGAAGCATTCGGTCGAGACGTGCGGCGGACGGCCGAGTTGCCACAGGCAGATCCCGAGGTTGCGCCAAGCCAGGGCGTCCCGGGGATCGAGCTTCACGGCCTTGCGGAAGTTCCCGGCGGCCTCGTCGAAGCGGAAGAAGCTCCCCTGCAAGGTTCCGCGCAGGCACCAGGCCTGCGCGTCGTTGGGGCGCTGGCGCGTGACCCAATCGAAGAGCGCTTCTTCTTCCAGGCGGAAGGGGAAGGCGTACTCGGCGCGCAGCTTCGCGGCGCGGTCGAGGTGCTTCTCGGCCCACGAAGTGGGCGCCAAGCCGCCCCGCGCATCGAGGTACGCGGCCAGGTACGACGGGCGCGGATCCTCGAACTGCGACGCGCCCAGCACCGTCACCGCGAGCGCATACTGCCCCAGGTTCGCGTACCACCACGCGACCTCCATGGCCCGGTCGGCCGACGGGTGCGCGCCGGATTCATGCAGCTTGTGAATCTCTTCGAGCTGGACTTTGAAGGGCTCGAGCCGCCCGTAATGCGCCGCCGCCCAGCGCTCCCAGCGCGCGGGCAGGTAAAGCGGATCGTCGCGCAGCACGGACTCCACCGTGGACAGCGCGCCGTAGCAGTCGCCGAGCAGCCGGCGGGAGAGCGCCAGCAGAGTCATCCGCTGCGCCGTCACGTGCGCGGGATTCTCGCACAGCCGGCCCAAGCGGCCCTTCGCCCGCAGCGCGGCGCCCTGCGCCAGTTCGACCTCCGCCAGCGCCTGTTCGGCGCGCGCCCACGTCTGGGACTCGTGAATTTCCAGGACGCTCGCCTTCAGGAACGCATCTCCCGCCTCCATCAGGTTGCCGCGGTATCGCGCCAGCACGCCCCGCAGGAAGCGCGCCTCGCTCGAGACGCCCCGCTCCGCCGACGCTTCCGCGGCCTTCAAGTCGACCTCGGCGCGCCCCCACAAGCCCTGGCTCAGGAACAGTTCCCCGCGCAAGAGCCGCGCGCGCGGGTGATCGGGATCCTCCTTCAGCGCCTCCTCGAGCCGCTTGCGCCCGCGCCGGACCTCGCCGTCGATCAGCCACTTGTCGGCCTGTTCGACCCGTTCGCGGGGCGAGCCTGGCTTCTCCAGGCGCGCGACCTGGAGCCGCTGCTTGCGCAGGCGTTCGAGCGTCCCCGCCTCCATGCGCGGGCGATAGGGATAGCTTACGTCCACCAGCACGCGCCCTTGCGCATCCCGCACGCGCGCCCGGAAACTCCCTCCCCGCCGCAGGCGGCCTCCGCGCGCCGGCCCGCGCGCAACGTCAGCCTGGTACGGCGGACGGCCTTGCCGAGCCTCAGCTCCAGCGTCGCCGGGCCCAGGTCCTCGCAGGGGAAGAGCGTCAGCTTCCGCTTCGCGCCCGCGCCGCGCACGCCCAGCGCGAGTTGAGCCGTCGCGAAGAAGAACGGGCCGGTCCCGGCGACGGGATACCAGCGGTCGCTCCAGCTTCGCTCGCCGTACGGCGGGAACCACTCGCGGTCGGCCTGGGTCTCCAGCGGCCCGCACTGGATCTCCGCGTAATGCCGCACCGGCTTGTCGCAGAACATGCGGCCCCAGACCTTGCCTTCGGGCCCGCTGCCCCAGGTGAAGAACTTCTTCCCGCGCATCGCGCGCCAGTCGGCGACGTGCACGATCCCTTCGCCGCTGTCATGGTCGTAGCAGCCGAAGAAATCCTCCGCGACGCCCGCGACGAAAACCTCGCCGCCTCCGTCGTAGTTCGTGTAGCGCGTCACGTCGCGACCGCGGTGGACCGGGAAATCGAATTGGCCTCCGGTCCAGGCCTCGCGCCCGTACCGCGCCGGGCAGAGAAACTGCCAGCCTTCGCTCACTTCCACGCCCGCGTTGGCCCAGAAATACCAGCGCTGCCGCCGCGGCATGGGGTTGGACAATCGCACCGAAACGTCCATGGCCGCCACGCCCGGCCGCAGGCTCACCTCCACCTGCCAGCGCATCCGCGTCATCAGGTCCACGTCGCCAACCACGATCCCCGCCGCGCCGTCCGGGAGCTTGCGCGCGGACGCCGCCACCGGCGACATCGACATCGGCGTGTGGCCGTTCGGGAAGTTGAACTCCAGGCCCAGCGGCATCCACGCCCCCGGCAGGCGGATCAGCCCCGGCTTCACGAGATCCGGCGTGTAGAAGACTTCCCGCTTGCGCCGCTTGTCGTAGAAGCTCCAGACGTGCCCGCCGAAGCACGGCGTCACCAGCACCCGCACGTGCTCGTTTTCCAGGCCCAGCGCGCGGACCTGCAGGGTCTGCTTCTTGAAGGTGATATGGTCGCGTAGCGGGTACGGGTAGATGCGGATGTGCCCGTCCTGGAAGAAGAGCGGCACCCGCTCGTCGGGGCCCGGCGGGTATCCAGGCAGCTTCAGCGTCTTCTCGAAGAGGCGCACGGGAGCGTTCGGCATGGGTGTCCTTGCAGGGCGCGGGTGGATTCAGGAAGCGTAGCGACGCGCGCGGAGGCTGCAAGTCGCGGGAAACGAGGGGGCCGCGGGCCGAGCACATGAAAAAGGGCGGCCTGCACAGGCCGCCCTTTCATGGCGCTTTCGGGAACTCGGTCCTCGAACCTCAAGCCGTTTATAACCCTTCCTCCGCCACGACCCTTTTCAACTCTTCGCCGCTCACCGCCTGCGCGTGGCTGTAGAGCGCGTAGCGGAGCTTCCAGGCCTGCCCGGCCGTCCACTTCAGCGGCAGCGGCAGGTTGAAGGCGCCGGTGGCCGAGGCCACCTCGCGGTAGCGCAGCGGGCGCGTCTGGCGGCAGGTGTGTGCCTGCCCCAGGAGCAGCGTGGTGCCCGCGCCGCTCTCGGCCGAGATGTCCACGGCGCGGAAGGTCGCCGTCGGGAGACTGGGATCTTCCCCCGTGCGCAGGTCGGCGGTTGCCCCCGGCGCAGGCTTGTAGGCGTCCGAGACGAACTCAGGGATCACGAATTCGCTCCCCGCGCTCAAATCCGCGCCGAAGAGCGCCACCTTGCGCTTGTCGGCGAAGTACGGCAGGCACTCGAAGAGTTCCTTCAACTCGGTGTCCTGCGTGGCGAGCACCTCCAGGTCCACAACGATGCGGTCGTCCTTGAACCGGATGGTGCGCGTAACCGTCAACGGCGTGTCGTGCATGCGTTCGATCTTACGGTAGACTCGGCCGGCTTCGTCGAAGAAAGCCTCCGGATCGCTGAAGCCGCTGCAGACGATCGTCGGATCCACGTCGCCTTCTTTCCAGACCGGGCAGATTGGCGTCGTCCGCCGGCCCCAGACCACGTTGCTGAACATCACGTTGTGATTCTGCGAGAGGAACGTCGGGCCGCAGTCCTTGACCCAGACGGCACTCAGCCCGCCGGGCTTGGTCGCCTTGCGCTGGAATCCGCCGTAGCCGGGGCCGCTGTAGCCGGCGCAGCGAATGGAGCCCGGCGCGACCGGTTCGGTCACGCCGAAGTGCGTCCAATCCGGGAGCGTCGGGCCGGCGTAGACGATGCTGTAGTAGCCCGGTGTCTTCACGAAGAAGAACCGGTGGTCGATGTTCCTGACGAACGCGCCGTCCTCCAGGCAGGGCCAGGGCTTCCGAGGCGCATGGTCCTTCACGGGCTTCCAGAGGTCGCCGTATGCCACTTCGTCGCGCAGTTCTTCGGGCAGCCCCGACTTGTGCGTGTAGTAGCGCGTGCGGAAGTTCAAGTCGGTCGGCGAGCACGTCCCGCCGTACGTATCGACCGTATGCGCGCCCTGCTTGGGCAGCGTGAGGTGCGTCTTGAGCACGTAGAATTCGTTCCACCAGTCCACCAGGCACGGTTCCTTGAGCTCCCGCCAGACGCGGCCCATGTTCGCGACCTGCTCGATCGTGTACTCGCTGTCGAAGCCGAAGCCATCGGCTAGGTAGCCCGAGGCCGTGCGCCCGATGTCGCAGGCGCGCGTGTAGCCCAGGCCGCTCTGGAGGTCGGACGGGGTCGGATCGGGATGGAGCCGCCCGTAACGGCCCGGCTCGGTCAGCCAATGGCAATGCCGGCGGACCAGTTCGAGGTATTCCTCGCGTCCGGTCAATTCGGCCGCCCACATCACGCGGTTCAAGCTGTAGGTCCACTGGTTGGACACTTCGGCCACGTGCATCATCCAGTGCCCGCCGATCCACAGGTCGAACGCCGTCTTCCAGGCCTCGGCGGCCTCCTTGCCAAGCGCCGGCTCCAGCAGGTCCTTCGCGTTTAACGCGGTCTGGATGTGATCCGCGTCCAGGCCCAGGCCGTACCAGCCCGAGCGCAACGGCACGTCCCAGATCGTCTTGACCTCTTTCGTGAACGTGCGCGGCAGTTCGCGGTTGTCGAACCAGGTGAAGACGTGCTGCCGGTCCAGGTTGCCGATGCGAAGCAGCAGGGCGCGGCGAACCAGCGCGAGTTGCCCCGCGTAGGGGTTGGCCGGGGCGTTCCAGGCGGCCAGCGCCGCCAAGGCGTCCGCCGCATGCTTCTGTTGAAGGAAGCGCTGCGCCTTCACGGCTTCCTGCCAGGACTTCTTGCCGTCCTCCGTCAACTCGCCGAAGCCGGGGCTCCGCGGATCCAGGTCCTGCGCGGCCAGCAGCGCGGGCGCCGCGTCGAGCAACGCCGCCAGGGCGCGGTCGAGATCCTTCGGCCGCTCGCCCGCGGGCTTCGCTTCCACGGCGAGGTCTTCGGGCTTCAGCGCGTCGGCCCAGGCGTGCAGCGCGCGCTGGTGCGCGAAGGAACTCGCGCGATTTTTCGCGTCGACCTCAATCCCGCCGTGAATCTTCTTCGCCGTCTCGGCATCGGGTGCGAGGACCATCGGCAGCCCCTGGATGTGCAGACAGGCGCCGGGCTGCCCGGCTTCGAAGCGCAGCCGATACACGGCGTCCTTCTGCTCGGGCGTGTGCAGCAGGTAGTTCATGAACGCTCGCGGAACGGTCTTGCCGAGTTCCTTCCCGTCGGGGCCGTCGAGCGCCAGCGTCCAGCCGTAGGGCTGCGCTTCTTCGCTGACCGAGATGCCCAGGTCCTGCGTGTTGGACGGCACGTAGAGGTAGCTCTCGCGCAGCACGGGGGCGTGAACGTAGAGCGGGCCGGGCCCCGGATGCACCGCCGTCATCACCGGGCGGCTGGGCGTGAGGCTCACCCAATGATCCCAGCGCCCCATCACGTAGACGCGGTAGAGTCCCTTGCCGGCGGCTGGAACGTTGACCTTCAAGTTGCGGGCCGGCAGCCGCTCGGGGTGTTCGAGGTATGGCGAACGCGCCTTCCCAGGCGGGTAGCCGCCCGGGCTGAAGGTCCGGTGCCATTCACGGTATCGGAAGTCCTGCCAGGGATCGTAAATCCCGTCGCGGTAGCGTTCGTTCCCGCTGACCACGCCGTCGTCTTCGAGGGTTTCGCGCGCAAGCGTCCGGCTGTCCGGCCCGACGACCCAAGCCAGCAAATCCGAAGGGCCCTGAACGTAGGTGTTCATGTCCCGCACGGTCAGGTCAAGCGTGAAGCCGTCGCCCTGCTCGTCGAGCATGTGGAAGATGAGCCACTCACGCGGGCGCCAGAGCACGTCCGAACCCAGGTACGCGGTCCCAGCCTGCTTGCCGCGCCATTCGGGCACGCCGGGCTCAGCCGCCCAGCCCGCCCGCACGGTCGCGATCCCAACGCACGCCAGACACAACCAGACCAGACCTTCCAAGCTTGCACCGCTGCGCATGTGAAGCCCTCGCGTTTGCGAGCTTAACAGGGCCGCGGCCGGCTCGGTTTCAGGTTCTTGAGGCTCGTCCGGGATTCCGAGATGCCGGAAGGCGGTCATCGGCTCAGTCCAGCGGCTCGGACGGGAATCCGAAGCGCGCCAATCACACATCTCGTTTTATGAAAGTATATTACAGGAACATTGAAACGCAAAACCTCTTTGGCACGCGATGTTCTCTAGTGCCTATCGGAACGCAGGCGCAAAGGAGGTTACCATGGAACGCACGATCAAAACGCTGGCTCTGGGCTTCGTACTCGCCGCCTTCGGCATGCTGCTCCAGACCTCCACGGTCAACGGCGGAAACCGCGAACGCCACAGCTACCGCATCCCCCTCTACACCCACGCCGACGGCTCGATCCAGGCCAAGCAGGTTCTGGTCAGCTTGCCCAGCGAACTGGTCGTCAACTCCACGCCCGAAATCGAGAGCGAACGCCGCGACCTGCTGGCCTGGCACTTCCGCAACGCCGCCCAGGCCGCCCACGCCTTCGCCGCCAAGGAAAAGCTCGAGGTCCAGCGCGCCAACGTCCCCGGCGCCGTCGAGATCTTCTACGATCCCTCCGGCGTCGCCGCCGCCACCGGCCTCCCCCCGCTCCGAAGGCGGCATGACCGCGGTGGCCCGCATCGACCTGAACAACGGCATCGTCTACCTCGGCCGCAAGACTCCGATGGACCTCTACACCGAGCTGGGCAAGTGGTTCTTCTACGCTCCGGACTACCGGTGGGGTCAGCAGCGCCTGGAAGACCTCAAGATGCTCCGTCGCGCCGAACGCTTCGCCCGCTTCTGCCTGGACGCCAAGAACTGGAACGAAAAGGGCGGCTCCGCCGGCTCGCTCTGGTAAGCGGGACTGCGACCTGAGGACTGAGGACTGAGGACTGAGGACTGAGGACTGAGGACTGAGGACTGAGGACTGAGGACTGAGGACTGAGGAACATAAAAAAGGGCGGCCTGAAAAGGCCGCCCTTTTTTCTTTCTTTCCCGGCTCCGTGGTCAAATCTCGAGCTTCCTGCCCGCCGCGCCAACGCAGCCTCTTTCTCTCAGGCGTTTCGCCGTACCGCCTCTTCCGCCCTCAATAGATACCCACGCGCGGCGGCAGCGGGTCGGCGGTGAAGGCCATGCGGTCGCAGAGGCGCTGGAACAGTTCCGCTTTCACGCTCGACGCCGCGGGATCGTCCCAGAGGTTGCGCAGTTCGTTCGGATCGGCCTTGAGGTCGTACAGCTCTCCCATCCGCTGGCCGTGCCAGGCCACGAGCTTGTGCGCCGGCGTCCGCAGCATCGTGCAGTACTGCCCCGGCTTGTTCGGATTGGAATTGTAGTACTCGGCGTACAGGTCCTCACGGAAACGCTCGAGCGGACCCGATGACGTGAGCGGTTCCCAGAGGCTGCGCGCCTGCATCCCGGGATGCCGGGGCAGGCCGGCGGCGTCGAGCAGCGTCGGCGCCAGATCGTTCAGTTCCACCAGCGCGCCGCTGCGCCGGCCGCCCGGGATCCGGCCCGGCCACGAGACAATCAGCGGCACGCGCAGCGCGCCGTCGTAAAGGAACGGCCCCTTGTGGTAGATCCCGTGGTCGCCGAGCAGTTCGCCGTGATCGGAAGTGAAGATCACGAGCGTCCGTTCGCGCTGCCCGCTTTCGGCCAGCGCATCGAGCATCCTCCCGACATGGACATCGATCAGGTCGCACATCGCCCAGTAGGCCGCGCGGAGCATGCGGTGGTCGCGCGCGCTCAGCTTGCCCGGATCGAATTTGCTCTCCGTCGCGAACTTTTTCTGGTACGGCGGCTTAACCTCGAATTCGCCGGGCTCGTACGCCGGCAGCGGGATCTCTTCGAGCCGCCGCAGGTACGGTTCGAGGTATTCGTCGGGTGGATTGAAGGCGAAATGCGGGTCGAAGATGTTGACGCTGAAGAGCCACGGGTTCGGCGCGTCGGCGTAGGCGCGCAGAAAATCGATCGCCCGGTCCGCGCACCATTTCGTCTGATGCAGCTCTTCGGGCATGCCGTGGTGTACGAAGGCGCAGTCCGCGCGGGCGGGCGTCTCGACTTTCGCGCCGCGCTCCAGGAGCCAGCGCGTGTACGCGCTGCTGCGATGGATGCCGGCCGGCGCGTGATCCCAGTGGAATTCCGCGTAGCCGTCGTCGATGCGCCGCTCGCTCCCGCTGAAGTACAGTTCCTTGTCGTGCTTCCACCACTCCTTGCCGCAACGCTCGATCCGCCGGTCACAGGCGCTGAGGTGCAGCTTCCCCGCGAGCCCGCAGACGTAGCCGGCCTCGGCGAGCAGCTTCGTGACGAGCACCTCCGCAGCGGGGATATCCTGCCCGTTCTGGCGCAGCTTGTTCGCGACCGGGTAGCGCCCCGTCAGCATCCCGCCGCGGCTGGGCTGGCAAAGCGGGTTCTGGGCCAGCGCGCACTCGAAGAGCACGCCCTCGCGCGCCAGCGCGTCCACCCGCGGCGTGCGCACGAACCGATTTTCGTAGCAACCCAGCGTATCCCAGCGCTGGCTGTCGGTGCAGATCCACAGGATGTTCGGGCGGTCGTCCATGCGGCTCACGCGGCCTCTCCGTGGCTTGAAAAAAATAAGTGCGCGTTCAGCACACTATACCCCGCCGCACGCGCCAGCCGCCCGACTTGCCCCACGCGCGTTCGACTTTCATCTATTTTCGCAGGTTTCGTGCCACGGCGAATCCTACTGCCACTGCGAATCCTACGTGCCACGGGTCAGCGAAGCTGCCCCGTGCTGCTACGCGCAAGCCAACCTCTAACACTCCTCCGTGTCTCCGTGTCTCCGTGGTGAGGAAGCGTTCAGTGCCGCCGGCGGCGCAAGCGCAGGAACTTGTACAGCGCGCGGTCGAAGGGCGAGGTGTTCAGCAGGAACTGGAACTCGGCGGGAACGGCCAGGCACCCGCGCCGGATCTCGGCCAGATGCCCTCGCGCGCGCGCGACGTACTCGGGATGCGGAAGCGGGTCGCGCCGCGCGCCGGTCTCGGGATCGCGGAAGCTGAGCCCTTCTGTCGCGGGCGGGTCGAGTTCCGCCGGATCCCAGACCTGGAACAGGACCAGTTCGTGCCCGCGGTGCCTCAGCCGCTTCAGCGCGTCGAGCAGCCGGGCGCGGCCGGTCAGCGCGTCGGTGAATACCACGATCAGCCCCCGCCGGCGGTCCTGCGCCGCCAGGCCGCTCAAAGCCGCGGCGATGTCGGCGTCGCCCTCGGCCCGCAGCGCGCTGAGGTTCTCCAGCACCCGCTGGACGTGCTGGCGCGAACTGCGCGGCGGGAGGTACGCGCCTCCGCTGGCCCCTCCCGCGCAGAGCAACCCCACGCGGTCGCGCTGGTGCTGGAGCAGGTAGGCGAAGGCCGCGGCGAGCGTGACCGCGTAGCCGAGCTTGCTGAAGGCCGGCGCGGCGAAGCTCCCACGCTTCTCGCTCCGGTAGCCCATGCTCGCCGATGCGTCGAGGACCAGCGTCGCGCGCGTGGCGCTCTCGGCCTCGTAGCGCTTCACGAAGAGCCGGTCGGTGCGCGCGTAGAGCCGCCAGTCGATCCAGCGCGGATCGTCGCCGGCCACGAAATTGCGGTAATCGCTGAACTCCACGCTGAAGCCGCGCCGTGGCGAGCGGTGCAGCCCTTGCAGGAAACCCTGCACCAGCGCGCGAGCGCGCAGGTCGAGCCGCTTCAAGCCCGCGAGGAACTCGGGGCGCAAGACTTCGCGCGGCGGCCGGTCGGCCTCTTCCGGTTTGAGCAGGCGCTGCTGCAACCGCTGGCGCAGGCCCTTGAGGGATTGGGGCAGGTCGAGGCGCGGCATAGGCTATTCGTGCTTTCGAGCTTGTTGAGACTCAAGAATGGAATTTATCGTGCTACGCGCCAATGATCGGATTTCAGGCTCACGCGATAATTCAGCCGCGACTCTAGCTTGCCTTACTTTGTCGAGCGTATCATCAGGTTCAGGGGATTCACTGAGTGGATTTTCGACACTAACTCTCAACTTTCTCAGAAGCAATTCATGGGGATAATAATCCGCATTACCCTCTAATTCCCTCAACCTCGGAAGAGCGCAATTCGAACGTGCGCCACCAGACTGAAAGCAAATCATGACATATCTCGGGGTGGGCCAAGGATCTCCAAGAAGTGGTATCAATCGGTCGTAGGGAATAAGGTCTGGATCGGCAAGTCTCTGCAGCACCTGTATCGCCAATCGCCGCATGCGTGCATCTTGGTGGCTCAAATAACTGGAAGCGACCCAAACAGCCATTGACTCATTTGACATAAGAGCGTCTAAGTCATGCTGAGCTTGCGCTTCTTTCTCCCCAAAAGGACCGTACCATCCCTTTCGATCAAATAAAGCTCCTTCTACTTTATCCCTGTCCCAACGTTGAAATAGTTCCAGAGCACGATAATAAGGTTTTCCAATCAACCATATTCCCAATCCCAGCCCAGCAAGTACATGTAGAATTACAAGCGTACGCAGCGAAAACCGTACTCGCTGTCGAAAACCGCGGAAGAAGCCGAGAATTCTTGACGGGGCCGTCATTTTGTCAGCGCCCAAAGAAAGATATTCGCGCTCAGCGCCAAGCCGTCCTCCGGCGCGTACATCACCGGCAACCCCAGCGGGCTGCTGCGCCATGAGCCGCCCAGATCGTGCGGGCAGTAGACGACCGCCAGCCGCGGCTTGCCCCCATGCGGGTCCGGCAGTTCCAGGCCGTACAGTTCCGGATCGAGCGGCTTCAGTTCGCCCGTGCACGGCTTCTCGCTGCGCCGGACCTTCCCGATGCGGTGCCCGATCGAGAAAAGCGGATGCTCGGGCGCGAGCCGTTCGAGCTTCGCCGCGGGGAAGAGTTCCGCCAGCGCCTCACGGAACGCGCGGTCGAAGGCCTCGTCGGCGCAGCACGCATCCACCGCGAGGAACCCGCCGGCCTCGAGGCGCGCCTTCAGCTTCTGCCGCTGCGCGAAGCTCCAGGTCGGCGCCCGGCGTCCGGACAGGTACAGCACCGGAAAGCGCGCCAAGTCCGCAGCGGCCAGGTCCAAGACCTCCACAGCCGGCGGCCCGGAAAGCTCCAGTTTCTTACCGAGGTATTCGAGCAGCCCCTCGAAGTGGTGTGTCGATTTCCAATCGCTGCGGTCGCGCAGCCAGCCCAGCAGCGGCGTTCCCGCCGCAGCCGCGGCCGCGGGCAAGGCCGTTTCCTCCTGATCGCGCTGCTTGGACCATTCCAGGTACTTGTTGACGTCGATCTTCCCGGGGGCTTCCTTCTCGTTGAGGCCCAGGCCGAAGGCGAGAAGCCAGAGGATCAGCTCCTTGCTCTCCCAACTGCTCACGCTCAAGCCCCCGCCGGCCGCGGCCAATTCGGTGAAGAAGGGGAGCTTGAACGTGCGCTTCTCCTCGGCGCTCAGGCCCTGCAACTGCTGCTTCCAATTCCCGCCGCTGTTGGGGATGTAATAGATCCACGCCGACTGGCTGGCGGTGACGGCGTGAAGCGCGATGCCCTGCTGCTTCAGGGCCTTGGCCCATTCCAGGCAGCGCCCCTGCTCGGGCGGCTTCGGCTGCTCGTCGCCCATCAATACCGCGACCTTCCGCGCGCCGGCCGACCAGGTGAGCCGGATCAGCGCCGCGTGCAGCGCGTCCTCGACCATCTCCTCGCCTCCGCCCTCCGCGCGCTGCTTCTGGAGAAACCGGTTGACCTCCGCGCGGTCGCCGGTGAAGTCGAGCACCTCGAACTTCTCCTGCGCGCCCCGGTATTCCTCGGTCCGGTAGACCACCACCGCCACGCGCACCGTCCGGAGTTGAGCGTTCAGCGCCTCCGCGATCCGCTTGATCTGCTCCTGAAGCGTCCCCAGCGTGTGGTTCATGCTCCCCGAGCAGTCGAGCAGAAACGCAAGCTCCACGTCCCCGCCGTTGCATGGGCACGAACCCAGCGCCGATTTTCCGAAGAAAAGGAACGTCAAAATAACCACAGAGAGCACAGAGCACACAGAGAAAGCGCTCTTGAAAGTAGCACTCATAGCGCCGCCCATCGTTATCCATCTCACAAGGCTGTTCACTGTTCACTGTTCACAGATCACTGATCACTGATCACAGATCACAGATTACAGATTACAGACCCCTACCCCTTCGGTATCGGCGTCGCCTCCAGCACGCGCCGGATCAGATCCACGCTCGTCACGCCGTCGGCCTGCGCCTGGAAGTTCGGCGCGACGCGGTGCCTTAGCACCGGGACGGCCAGCGCCTGGATGTCGGCGGGGCTCACGGTGGGCCGCCCGTCCATCGCGGCGAGCGCCTTCCCGCCCTGGATCAGGAACTGCCCCGCGCGCGGCCCGGCGCCCCATTCGACCAGTTCGTTCACGAAGGCCGGCGAGAAATCGTCGCCCGGGCGCGTGGCGCGGATCAGCCGCGCGACGTAGCTGACCATGTAGTTCGTGCAGTGCACGCCCTGGATCAGCGCCTGGATCTCGCGGACGCGGTCGCCGTCGAGCACCCCCGCGGCGCGCATCAGGCCCTCGCTGGCGCGCATGAGGATCGATTCTTCCTCCTGAAGCGAAGGGTAATTCACTTCGACCTGGAACATGAACCGGTCGAGCTGCGCTTCGGGGAGTTCGTAGGTGCCTTCCTGCTCGATGGGGTTCTGCGTGGCGATGACCAGGAACGGATTCGGCAATTCGTGCGTCCGGTTGGCCACCGTGACTTGCCGCTCCTGCATCGCCTCGAGCAGCGCGGCCTGCGTCTTCGGCGGCGTGCGGTTGATCTCGTCGGCCAGGATCACGCTCGCGAAGAGCGGCCCCTGCACGAAGCGGAAGCCCCGCGCGCCCTGCTCCTCGAAGAGAACCTCCGTGCCGGTGATGTCGCTGGGCATCAGGTCCGGCGTGAACTGAATGCGCTTGAAGGGCAGGTCCAGCGCGCGCGCCAGCGCCTTGACCATGCTCGTCTTCGCCAGCCCCGGCACGCCCACCAGGAGGCAGTGCCCGCGCGCGAAGCTCGCCGCGAGCATCAGCCGCAGGACCGCCTCCTGCCCGATGATCTCTTTCGCGACCTCGTCCAGCAGCGCGTTGACGTCGTTGCGCAGGTTGGACAAACGCGCCAGCAGTTCGTCGCGGTCCTGGGTATCCAGCGCCATGCGGCCTCCCTTATACGGACGCCGTCATGGTATGCGTTCTTAGGACAGGCGGCAATGCGTGACCCGCTCGTACGTACCGCGGGCATTCCTGCCGGCGGCACGATCTTCCGACCGGCTCTGGACGCGCGCGCCGCGCCCGGCTACGAAAGGAACATGTCCAATGCTCGCGTCGCATGGGGCCTGCTCGGCTGCGGGAGCTTCCTCCGCCGCCGCGTGCTCCCGGTCTTCAAGGCGTCCGCCCACGCGCGCGCCGTCGCCCTGCAGCGCCGCGACCTCGCGCAGGCCCTGGCGACCGCGAAGGAAGCCGGCGTCCCGCGCGCGTACGCTTCGCGCGAGGAACTCCTCGCCGACGCCGAGGTCCAGGCCGTCTTCGTCGCCACGCCCAACGCCGCGCACCTCGACGACGTCCTCGCCTGCGCCGCCGCCGGCAAACACGTGCTCGTCGAGAAACCCATGAGCGTCGACGCCGCCGCATGCGCGCGGATGATCGAAGCCTGCGCGAAGGCCGGCGTGCGGCTCTTCGTCGGGCACTGCTTCCGCTACCAGCATGCCGTCGAGCAGGCGCGCGCGCTGCTCGCCGCCGGCGAACTGGGCGAACTGCAAAGCGTGCGCGGGCATTACTCGTTCCTCTGCAAGCCCGGCGTCTGGCGGCTCGACGCGAAGCTCAGCGGCGGCGGCCCGCTGATGGACCTCGCCCCGCACCTGCTGGACTTCTTTCTCCATCTGACCGGGCAGGACGTGGTTGAAGCGCATGCAGTCGTCGAGCCCGCGCGCGATCTGGCCGGCGGGCGCTGCGAGGAGCGCGCCAAGGCCGTGCTGAGGCTCGCCGGCGGCGCGCTGGCCACGCTGGAGGTGAGTTTCAACGAGCCCTTCCGCAACGGCTTCGAGGTTCTCGGTACGAAAGGCTCGCTGCGCGGCGACTACACGCTCTCGCTGCTCGACAACCCCAACGTCCGGCTCGACCGCTTCAGCAGCGACCCCACGCCGCCTGCCGTCTCACCCGTGCCGTTGGAACGCCGCGAGATCTACCGCATGCAGGTGGATGACGTTTCCCGCGCGATCCTCGACCCCGCGCACCGGCCGCTCTGCGCGACCGGCGCGGACGGCCTGCGCGTGCTGAAGGTCATCGACGCGATCTACGCCTCGGGCCAGCGCGGCGAGCGCGTCCGAATCTGACTCCGTGGATTGAGCGAAGGCCAACGCGATGCGTTACGCCGGCGAGGTCGTCTTCCTGCGCATCTTCGACCTGGGCGGGACCGTGGACCTGGCCAAGGCCCGCGAGGCGCTGGGCGCCCTCGCCGACGCCGGCGCGGTCGCCTCCGCGCGCGGCGCGCCCGAGTACGTCAGCTTCGCGCTGCCCCTCCCGCTCAACCTCGCCTCGCTCAACCTGGCGCCGGGCGAATATGCGGGCCGCCCCGTCGCCGCTTCCGCGCGGCTCTACGAAGTCGGCGGGCTCGCCCTGATGCTCCGCGTCCCCGTGCGCGCGGACAACCTCAAGGATTTCGCGCGCGCCTCCGAGTTCCGCCCGGCCCTCGACGGACGCGATGCGGCGATCCGCGAGTGGTTCGAGCGCCTCGCCGAACGCCTACGCCCCACCCTCAAGGACGCCATCGACGAAGTCTTCCAGGTCCCCATCGAGCCCGAGCGCTACACCGTCTACTGCCTCACCGAGGCGCCCCTGGAGGCCGCCGAACTGCTCGTCCGCGAGCGCGCGCAGGTCGCGGGGCTGCTGCTCAGCGAACCCGACGCGCACCGCCTCGCCCCGGGCACGCTCGACGACACCCTGCGCCAGCGCTTCAGCTACTACGCCGGCGATCTCGCCGTCGCCGACTGGGACGCCGCCTTCCTGCTGGAGCCCAGCGGGCAGTACGAGGACCTGCTCTACGTCTTCGAGGCCGCCAACCTGCAGCTCCTCGTGCTGCGCAAGTACGACAAGTACCTCGACGACGTGCTGGAGCGCAGTTACGTGGAATTCGAGCGCCTCGCGCGCCGCCCGCGGCTCTTCGCGCGCAAGGCCTGGCGCATGAGCCGCGAGCTGGCCGAAGTCCGCATGGACCTGGCCAAGGCCACCGACGAGCTGGCGAACCTCTCGAAGTTCTTCGGCGAGTGGTATCTGGCGCGCGTCTACCTGGGCGCCGCGGGAAAACTGCATTGCGCGGACTTCCAGCAGAGCGTCGCGAGCAAGGTCGCCACGCTCAACGAACTCTACGCCAACCTGCTCCAGGAGATCGATGTCCGCCGCAGCCTGCTCCTCGAAATCGCCATCGTCCTGCTGATCGTCCTCGAGATCCTGATGGCGCTCTTCGGAAAGCTGTGAAGGCCCGGCGCGCTACTTCCTTCGCCCGGCCTTCTTCTTCGCGGCTTTCTGTTTCGCGGGCTTCTTCTTGGCGGGTTTCTTCGCCTTCTTCGCCGCCCGGGCCTGCTTCTTCGCGGCCTTCGGCTTCGGCGCGGGCGTCCAGCCGGCGGGCTTGAGGTCGCCGGCCTCCACCATCGCCACAAGCGGGTTGTCGGTGAGCTTCGGCGGGAGCTCGATCCGCGCGCGGCGGCGGCTCGACTCGTACGCGCCGAAGATGATCTCCGTCGCGCGCATCGCCGCGCCGCTCTCCAGTTCGCAGGGCCGGCCGTCCCGCAGGCAGGCCACGAAGTCCCCGATGGCGCGCTCGATGTAGCCCGGCCCGTGGCAGTGCTCGCCGCCGCAATCCAGGTACTCCCAGCCGCCCTGCCCGAAGCGCCGGATGCGCAGTTGCGTCGGGTGCTCGCCCTGCTCGAACGGCCCGACCTCGACGATCCCTTCGCTCCCTACCGCGCGGTTGTGCGCGTTGACCAGCGGGCGCCCGGGGCCCGTCGCGCCGAAGCCCATCACCCCGTTCTCGTACTCCCAGATCACCACGGCCTGGTTCTCGCAGTGCATCCCGAAGATCACCTTGGCCTGCGTGTAGTCGATCTGCGCCAGCACCCACTTCGCGCGCTGCTCGCCGGCCAGGTAGTTGCTCAGGTCGATGCTGTGCGTCCCGTAGTCGTAGATGTCGCCGCAGGTGAACTGGACCTGCTGGAGCTTCCCGATCGCGCCCTCGTCGATCAGCTTCCGCGCCTGCCGGAACGGGCGTCCGTAGCGCCGCTGGTGGTTGAAGCCCAGCCGCGTGCCCAGCCGCGCGCAGGTCTCGTGCATCTTCCGCGCCGAACCGAAGTCGTCGGCCATCGGCTTCTCGCAGTAGACCCCCTTCACCCCGGCCTTCGCGCACGCGATCGCCATCGGCGCATGCAGCCGCGGCCACGTGCAGATGCTGACCAGGTCCAGCTTCTCGTTCTTGAGCATCTTCGGGTAATCGGTGTAGACCTTCGCCGGATCCACGCCGAACATCCCGCAGAAGGCCTCGGCGTTCTCGCGCGAGATGTCCGCCACCGCGACGATCTCCACCTGCCCGCCCAGCGACTTGTAGGCCGCCGCGTGCTGGTGCGCCATCCCGTAGCCCAGCGGGCCCGGCTTCTCCGGCTTCTTGCCCGTCCCGATGAACCCGACCCGCATCGCGCCCATGGCCCGCGCCCTCTCGTGTTTGAAGTATTGACGTCCTGGATGAACCGATGGGCCTACCGGCGCCGCGGCGGGGTGTCAAGTGTGCTGCGTCAATGCGGATTACGGAATCAAGGCTCTTGCTTTGTCGAGTCTTCGGTCTTGCCTGCCGTCTTCTCCTCAACCTCCTCCGTCTTCCGCTCCGGCGGCTTGGGCAGTTCCAGTTTCTCCCCGTCCACCCGCAGCGCCTCGACGAAGAGCCGCCCCGTCCGCCCCCCGCTGTGCAGGACCAGGTTCACCGCCCGGCAGAGCGGCGACGAAAGCCGCGCGGCATGCTTCCACTGCGTCCGCTCCGCCTTGAAGTCCGCCGCGCCCTGCTCGATGCGAATGCGGTTCCAGCCCGGCTTGAGCGTCTGCGCCGGCGACTCGTGCCACTCCCAGTCTTTCCCCACGCTGTACGCGAGGCTGAAACGCAGCGCGCCCGCGGTCGCATTAAAGACGACCAGATGCGTCCGCGCCCCGCGGTCGAGCTTCAACCGCCAGGCGCCCTCGCACTTGATCGAGGCATAGTCCTTCGCGCCGCCCTGAAGTTCCACCGCCAGCCGCTTGAACGTCCGCTCGCCGTCCTGCACGTCCACATTCAGCAGCGCCGCCGGGTTCCCACCCGCTTCGCTGCGCCAAGCCTCGGCCTCCAAGCCGTCCTCTTCGAGATGGCCCGAATCGGAGAGCGTGCGCGCGTGCTCGGCGAGGTCCGCGGGGGCCTGGGCGGAACCGCCGCTCGTCGTGGCCGACGCCACCGGAACCGGGGGCTCCGCCTCCTGCGCCAAGGCGATGCTCGCCAGCATCAGCATGCATGCAATGAAACCGGCTCGAACCATGCCGACCTCCTGCCTCATTTAACCACTTCCAGGCCACCGCGAATACGCCCAATATGAGGACGGAAAAATTCATCCCTGATTCAACCCCCGGTAACGGAACCATCGACTTGCGCACAAGTTACGGATCAAACCGGCTTGAGTTGAATCCCGATTGAGCTATGAATCTATAAAGATGAGCAGTGAAGCCACGCCACCCGCCGAAGAGAAGCCTTCCTTGAGGCACCACGGCACGCCCGTCGGCGAGCCGCTGGTGAAGGACATTCGAGAACAGGTCCGCAGCGGAAAGCTCAAGCCCGGCGATCCGATCCTCACCGTCCGCGAGCTGATGAAGGAGTACGGGATCAGCTACAACTCGGTCCGCCGCGCGCTGGGGCAGCTCGCGGAGGAAGGCCTCTTGAGCCTCGAACAGGGGCGCGGGACGTTCGTAAAGGCCGCGCCCTCCGCGCCGCCCGCCGTCCCGCCGCCCGCGCCGCGCCTCGAGGCCGCCGCGCCGGAGGAGCCGGAACTCTTCGACACTTCCACGGTGATCGATACGCGCCTCGTCGGCCTGCGCGCGCTCCGCGAACGGCGCACCGTCGCGGTGGCCCTGCCCGCGCCGACCGGATGGGAGGCCCAGCCGCACCTGGAGGCGATCCTGCGCGGCATCCGCCAGCGCGCCGCCGAAGGCGGGGACGCGCTGTTGCTCTACAACAGCCACCCGCGCCGCCCCGAGGTCGAACCCGAGGCGCTCCGCGCGGCCGGCGCGCAGGGCGTGCTGCTCCTCGGCACCCGCCCGCGCGCCGAACTGGAGCGCTGGGCGAACGCCGAGCCCCCCGCGGTGCTGGTGGATCAGGTCCCGCACGAACTGCCGCTCAATGCCGTCGCGCCGGATCACTTCTCCGCGGGCTACCAGGTCGCGCGGTTGCTCACCCAGGCCGGGCTGCGCCAGTTCGCGCTCCTGCGCCCCCGTTCGGCGCCTCTCGACCCCGGCGCGCCTTCGGCCGAACGCGAAGACGGCCTCCGCCTCGCGCTGAAGGAAGACGGCGTGGCCTGGGACGACGACGACGTGCTGGAACTCGCGCCGGAAGACCTCGCCCCGGACGCCGCCGTCTCCGCGCTCAAACGCCTCAAGCGCGCCCCCGCCGCGGTCCTGGCCGACGGCGACGGGCCCACGCGCGCCCTGGCCGCCGGACTCGAACCCTACGGCGGGCCGGCCGCCGAGCGTCCGCTCCTCGCCGGCTTCGTCGCCAGGGACGACTACCTCCCGCCCACCGCCGCCGCCGCCCGGACCGACTACGCGCGCCTTGGCGCGCTCGCCTTCGACCGGCTTCGGCAGATCCTCGCCGGCGCGCCGTCCTCCCCGATCCGCATCAGCGTCCCGGTGGAAGTCGTCCGCGGCCGGTTGCGCGGCGCCAGGGCCTGAACGACGTTGAGTTAACCACGGAGATCGCAGAGCGCACGGAGAAAGGCCTGTACAAAGTAACGGGTGAAGCACGCTCACCCATCCAAGACCGTTCTCTGTGTGCTCTGCGTGCTCAGTGGTTTTTGAAATGCCGGCTCTCTCAAACCGCCGCCAGGCTCGACAACGCCACCTCGCATTCGGCCTCCCACGTGCCGGCGACCTTCACGCCGTACTCCTTCAGGCCGCCCGTCGACTTGGAGCCCGTCAGGTACGTGCCGAGGGGCTTGTGGTGCTTGCGGTACTCGTCGGTGTAGCAGGACTCGTGCAGGAAGTGGTACGCGACCCCGGCGCGGTCCCGATCGGTCTGGTTGGCGCGCGTGCAGTGCGGGACGCCGTAGCAGAAGAAGACCGCGCCGCCCGCGGGAACCTCCACCGCGACGGCCTTCGACTCGTCGGGGTAGCAGCGGATGTGGTGGTTGCTCTCCGGATCCCGGCCGTGCTCCAGGTTCTCACGGAACGCGCCGGGGATCACGTTCAAGGTGCCGTTGGCGATCGTCGCGTCGTGAACCGCGATCCACATGGCCGTGCCGCGCATCGGATCGTCGATCTTGAAGTAGGCGTTGTCCTGGTGCCAGTTCGTTCCGGTGCCGTGGCGCGCGGGCTTCAGGAAGACCTGGTCGAGATGCAGGATCGCCGGGTCGCCGATGAGTTGCGGGATCGTCTCGAGCACCCGCGGGTGGAACGGCAGCGCGCGGAAGAACGTGCTCTTGTGGACCAGCGGGCAGATCTGCAGGTTCATCTTCTCCCGCGAAACCGACTTCCCGTCGCCCTCGGTGCGGACGTTGTTGAAGTGCCCGGCGCGGCGGAGCCGGTCGAGTTCCGCGCGGAAAGCCTGGATCTCGTGCGCCGTGAAGAACTCCGGCAGGACCGTGTAGCCCTGCCCCTGAAACCGCGCGACCTGCGCCGGGGTGATGCCCATGCTGCCCGTCCTCCCCTGGAATGCCTGTTTTGACATTGGTTCCGTTCGACGTTGAGGGTATATACCCCCATGAAATCCGACTTCCCATAGTCGGCATGACAAATAAGATGGATGTTTTGACAATGACCCGCCGCGCGCCGCCCAGCCCGCCCCCGCCCGCCGACCCGACCATCTTCATGCGCCCGCTCATGCGCCCGGCGCTCATCCGCGACCTCACCGTCATCCTCGCCGGCTGCGCCCCCAACAAGGTCACCTGGGTCAACCACCGCTTCAACGACTACGCCGTGGGCTTCGTCACCTCCGGCCGCGGCACCTTCCAGCTCGACGGCGGGCCGGTGCGGAACATCGAACCGGGTTGCCTCTTCCCGGTCTTCCCCGGCCCGGTCTTCCACTACGGACCCCTGCCGCACACGGCCTGGTGCGAGTACCACTTCGGCGTCAGCGGCCCCGGCCTCCAGCGCCTCATCGACGCGGGCGTCTTCCCCGCCGACGGCAGCGTGCACCAGCTCGTCAACGTCGCGCCCCTCGTCGAAGGCATCCGCGAGCTGCTCCGCGTGGTCAGGCGCGCCGGCCCCGGAGACGCCGACCGCGCCGTGCTGATGGCCGAGCGCCTGCTGGTGGAGATGTACTACAGCCGCGAGTCGCTCCAGCAGGCGCAGACGCCCAGCACGTCCATGCAGGCCGTCCTGGAACACTGCCGCCGGCACTTTCAGGTGGACGTGGACTTCAAGGCCCTTGCCGCCGCGCACGCGATGAGCTATTCCACGCTCCGCCAGAGCCTGCGCAAGCTCACCGGGCAGGCGCCCGCGCACTACCTCACCACGCTCCGCTGCGATGCCGCGCGGACCCTGCTCAGCGACACCGACTTGAGCGTCAAGGAGATCGGCGCGCGCGTGGGCCTCGGCGACCCGTACACCTTCAGCCGGATCTTCAAACGCCGCGTCGGCCTCTCGCCGCAAGCCTACCGCCGTCAGGCCGCGCCCTGGGCGCGCTAGCCGCTTTCTTTCCCGACCTTCGACCCTGGACTTTGGAAGCTTGACTTCCTACTTCGATTGAACGTCCCGCGCCACCACCCAGCGCCCGTCTTCCGGATGCTGGACGTAATGCCCCGGCGCGCTCTCGGCGTAGCGCTTCTCCGCGGCCAGGCGCATCAGGCGCGGCAGTTCGCTCTCGGGCAGGTCGTGGGCCTTGAGGATCTCCAGGTACAGCGCGCGCCGGTCGGCGTTCTCGGCGGCGACCACGTCCTGGATCTCCTTTTTCCGCGCCAGCGGAATCTTCTCCAGCGCGCGCACGGCCAGCAGCCCGTCGCGCCCCTCGCCGACGAAGTACCCGTCCTTGAGTTCCTGCACCGCCGCGGCGCGCGCGGCCGCGGCCTCGCGCAGCCGCTCGATGGCCGGCGTCTTCACCTCCAGGTCGAGCGGCTTCTCCTCGGCCCAGGCCGTGCAGCCCGCCGCAAGGATCAACGCCAGCGCGGCAGCGGCATGGCCTCGGAACTCGGAACCCCGAACTCGGAACTCGCGCATCAGTCGCCCTCCGGCGGGGGCGGCAGCGTCTGGAGCTTCGCCGCGCGCTCGCGCAGATACCTCACGCACTCCTGCCAGTCCATCGCGAGGCCCGGGCGGCCGGCGATGTCGGGGCTGAAGAGCCCCGCGCCCTTGATGATCAACCCGCCCGCGACCTTCCCCTGCGGCCCCGCCAGCTTCCCACCCGCCAGCACGAAGCGCATCCCAAGCTTCGAGAAGCCGAAGTTCATGTCCGCGATCCCATCGACCGTCATCCCTTTCGACTTCGCCGTACGCTCGACCATCTCCGGCGCGACGACGTACGCGAAGCGCCCGTCGTACTCGTCGTCGGCGCCGTCCCGCGGCACGGAATCGATGTCCAGCGTGAACGAAACGATGTCCTCCAGGCGCAGGCCCACCGCGGAGAGGTCCGTCAGCGCCACCGTGGCCACCGTCTTCACCCGCCCGAGCTGCGGATTGGACTTGGTCAGGTTGCGCAGGCTGAAGCCCTCGAGCGCCACGCGCTTGAGCCCCCAGACCGGGCTGTTCCCGAAGAGCCCGCGCGCATAGAGCCCGCCGACCTTCAACTGTCCCAGGAAAAACGGCGCGCGCAGCTCGCCGTCGGCCGCCAGCAGCCACGATGCGACCGGCTCGGCGCGCCGCACCAGCGTCACGCGGCCCAGGTTGCCGGCGAGGACCGCGTTCTGAAGCCCCTTCACGCGCCAGCCTTCCGCCTGCGCCAGCGCGTCGAGGTCGATCCGCTCCACCTCCACGCCGGCCTCCAGCCGCGGCTCGCGGCCCAGCAGATCGGCCGCGCGCGCGTCCGAGACCAGCGCGCGCCCGCCCGGAACCTCCACCGGCACCGCGTTGACCACGCGCAGCTCGTTGGGCGTGGCGACGATCGCCAGCGGCGCCTGCGGGACGCGCGCCGGCTCCAGGGCGATCCCCGAGACCGTCAGCGTCGCGCGCTGCTCGCGCGCCCAGTCCCCCGGCCAGAGCCCGCGGTAGAAGCACAGCGGCAGCTCCCCGTCGAGGTCGCGCACCTTCAGCGCCCGCGCCCCGCCCAGTTCGAAGGCCGCGCGCCGGAAGCGCGCGCGCCCGCTCAGCGCGCCGCTTTCCGCCGACCAGACGTGCGTGCCTTCGTAGCTCAGCCCGCCGGAGACCCGCATCTCCGCCAGGTCCGGGAAGCGAAAGCGCAGGTTCGGGCGCCCCAGCTTCGCCTGCGCCTTCGCCAGGTCCGGCACGTTCAGCTTCGCCTTCAACAGCCCCTCGCCGCCCGCAGGCGCCGCGCCCTCCGCCGGCACGCGCACCCGCCCGTGGGCCTCGAACGCCAGCAGCCCCGCCAGGTCCAGCGCCGCGCGGTCCACCCGCACGTCCATGCTCCCGTCGGCGTCGCGCAGGACCCGCAGCCCCCACTGGCACACGGACTGCTGCCCGGGCTCCGGCGGCGGCACGTAGACGTCCCGGAACAGCAGCGCCTCGTAGCCGTCCAGCCTCGCGAAACCGCCGAAAAGGTAGCTCGGCGAGGCGCTCTCCCGCGCGAACGTCGCCTCGAACGCGCCCTCGATCCGCTCCGCCTCCGACGCCGTCCCCGCGTGCCTCACGCTCCCGTCCTTGAGCGTGCCCGAGAGCCGCCCTTTCAGCGGGAACTTGCCTTCCGCGAGATCCCAGACGCTCCCCAGCACGAACGGCTCCACGCTCAGCTTCAGCTCCGGCGCCTGTCCGGCCAGCGTCCAGCCCGCCGGCCGCAGCGACGCCGGCAGCCGTTCGATGACCTGCGCCAGGTTCACGCCGCGCGCCGTGACTTGCAGCGGGCCGACCCGCCGGTTCTCCGGGTCCACCGTGACGTCGAAGTTGAAGGCCAGCCGGTCCAGCATCGACGTCTCGGCGTGGCCCTTCAGGCGCAGCGCGCCGCGTTCGCTCGTCTCCAGGACGCCGTCGAGTTTCACGAATCCGCCCTGCCAGTTCAGGTCCAGTCTCACCGGCCGCGCGCCGTCCGCGCCCGCGTCCTCGAGGCTCGCCGCGAAGTTCATCGGGAACGCCGCGCCCACCACCTTCAGCAGCAGCACGTAGGCGTCGGCCGACTCGATCCTGCCCGCCACGCTCCACCGCGGCCCCGCGCGCTTCACCTCCGCTACAGCCTGGACGTCCTTGACCTTCAATATGTTCATATCCAGCGTGCTGACCTGGTTGATCGCGTGGTCCACCCCGAACCCGTTCAGCCGGATCGACCCCGTAAAGCCCCCGCCTGAGAGGTCCAGCACCCCGTCCAGCACCTCCAGCTTCCCGTCCACCTTGAACTTGTAGAGATCCTTCAGCCCCGCCAGGCGCGCCACGTCCGCGGCCGGCGCGTGGAGATTCACCAGCGCGAGCCGCCGCGGGCGAAGCCGCCCTTCCCCGTCCAGGTCGGCCTCGAAGCCCAGTTCCCCCTGCACCGCGGGCGCGCCGTCCGAACGGATCCGCCCTCGACCGCCACGGCGCGGCACGCCCCGCCCACGAAGCGCGCCTCCGCCGCCAGATCCCCGTCGAAGCGGACCTGCGGCACGTTCAACTCCGCAGGCCAGCGGACCACCTCCAGGCCCTGCGCGGCCAGCCCCTCCAACCGCAGCGTGGTCCGCTCGCCCTCCGCGCGGCTCGTCACTTTCAAGTCCTGCCCGGCCAGCTTGCCGAGGGCCTCCAGCGGCGGCGCGCCGCCGGCCAGCCACGCCCGCGGCAGCCGCCGTTCGATCAGCTCCTGTCCCAGCGTCGAGGCCGCGAAGCGCCCCAGGTCCAGTTCGACCCGCTCCAGGCGCAGCCCTTTGAGCAGTTCGAGCAGGGGCTCGGCCGGCGGCGCCACGCGCCCCGAGACGCTCCCCGCCAGGCTCAGCAGGTTTTCGACGCTCACCTCCGCGCCGCTCACCTGGAGCCGCCCTTCGCTGTAGTCGAGCTTCGCGCGCAGCCCGAGCGCCGGGAGCGCGCCAAACTCCGGGACGCTCACCCGCACCCCTTCCGCCGCAAGCCGTCCTTCAAACGCCGCCGCCGTCCAGGCGCCGTCCAGCGGCACGCGCGCGCGGACCTCCTCGAGTTTCAGCGTGCCCTGCGCGGAGTATTCAGGCCCCAGCAACGGCGGGTCGAAGAGCGCCCGCAGGGCCGCGAGGTCCACGTTCAGCGTGCCGTCGCGCAACCCCAGCGCGGGGCGCCCGCCGGCCTCATACGATGGCGTGCCCCCAAAGCGCCCCACCCGCTCCAGCCGAATCTCGAGGTCCCGCGGCTCGGGAACCAGGGCGTCCTTCGGCCAGGCCAGCGCCCCGCGCAATTCCAGCGCGCGCCGCTCCAGCTTCAGCGCCAGATCGGGCCCGAGGGGCAGCTTCAGCCCGCGCGCCTCCACCCGCCCCGTCACCGGCGTCGGCGCCTCGCCCGCACCGGCTTCACGGTGCGCGCTGAGGTCGAACGTCAGCGCGCCCTCCAGGCCCTCCGGCGCCGGGAACGCCTCTCCGAGATCCCGTTTCAACTCCAACGCGCCGTTCAAGGTCGTCGAGAACGCGAAGCCCGGCCCGAAGGTGAACGTGCCGTTGAACGCCTGCCCCGAGGGCCAGCGCCCCTGCAGCGTCGCCGAGACCGGCAGCGGCGCGTCCGGCTGGAGCAGCGTCGCCTGGAGCGCCTCCAGCTTCACCCGCCGACCTGGCGCCCACGAAAGGTCCAGCGTTCCGTCCCGCGCTTCGAGCTGTTCGATCACGTACGACGAACCGCCGCCGCCGGAGAGCTTCAGGTTCCATGCCCCCTGCGTGTCGCGGCGCAGAATCAGGTTGGGTTTGAGCAGGCTCACCGAACGCAGGCGCTGCTCGGTCGCCAGGGTCCACAGGTCCCAGCGCAGGTCGGCCGACTCGACGGTAACCGCGTCCTGCCCCTGCCCCGCCGCATCGGGCAGGCGGATCGACTCCAGATGCAGCGCCTCAAGGCCCTCGGAGTCCAGCGCCGCCAGCCCCGCGCCCGCGCCGAAATTCTTGGCCAGTTCCGCGTCGATCCGGCTCTTCAGGAAGCCCAGCTTCACGTAGCCCAGCGCCAGCCCGTAAGCCAGCAACGGCAGCAGCACCAGCAACACCAGCAGCAGCAGCGCGCCGAAGAACATCCCGCGCCGCCACGTTCGACGCTGCGCGAGTTGCACCGGCGTCGAGCCTTCCGGCCGCGCCGGCCAGTCGCCCTGCGGGCGTTCAGGCGCCGGCGCGGACGAAGCGTCGTCCGGCGCCGCGCCCTTGGCTTCTTCCTTATCCTTCTTACTCAAGCCCTGGCTCCTGAAATCCCGCCTAGAGTATCGCCCAATCCGCGTCCCTTGCGCCCGCATTCCCACTCGCGTGCCACGAGCCTGAAACCGCTCGAGCCGGGCGCCCCTGGCCTTCGCCCGTGCGCTTCCGACTGGCCCCGCCGCTGCCGCTTACTCGGAACCCGGAACTGGGAACACGGAACTTCCTCGCCATCCCAACGGCTCCGCCTGGATCGCGTACTTCGGTCCGTGCGCCTCCGCGAGTTTCGCCCACAGTTCGTCCGCCTCCCCGACCCAGTGCAGCCGTTCGGCCAGCCGCGGCGATTCGGCCAGCCGCTCGCCGAGGAGCTCCGCGTCCTCGTGCTCGAAGAGTTCCGGCGCGAAGAGGATCACGCGGCCCCAGGCGCAGAGCGCCGAGGCCAGCGCGGCGGCCGGATCCCAGTGCGTGCTTTGCGCCAGATCGGCCCCCAGGTTCAGCGCCTCGCCGCGCGCCAGGGCTTCCTCGGCCTGCTCCAGCAGCCCGTCGAGGTCCCGCGCGAAAAGCCCCGAGCCCAGGCCCTCGCCGCCGTGAAACGCCAGCGCCAGCGAACGCTTCGCGTCCGCCGGGCGCGGCGCGAAGCGCAGCGCCAGCAGCGCCTCTTCCAAGGTCGCGTCGTTCGGCGCGCCGCCGCCGGTCGTGAGATACGCCTCGGCCTCCGCCAGGACCCGCTCCCTCGGGGAGAAGGCGGACCGAGCGCCATCCTCCACAGCCTGTTCCTTCTGCGCGAGCGCCGGCAGAGAACGCACGCCGGCGATGCGCGTCTCCGGGCCGCGCCCCGGCGCGAGCAGCAAGGCCAGATCGAACGCGGGCAGCGCGTCCAGCGCGCCCGGCAGATCGGGGAACACCGCGATGCGCAGGTCGGCGGCGGCGTACTCGGCATCGGGCTGGCCGCCGGGTTTGGGCTTCCACGCGCGCAATTCGTGCTCGCCCACGACGCGCTCGCCGTAGCGCCGGATCGCCGCGCGGCCCAGCACGCGGTCGAGGGTCCCGGGCCAGGCCAGGAAGCGCACGCGCGTCGGCCGGATGCCCGCCTCGATCAGCCGCCGCGCCAGTTCGGGTAAAACTTCGGCATACGCCGCCGGCCAAGTGAAGTCCCCGATCACGAGCGCCGGCCGCCGCCGGCCTGCCAGCAGGCCGGCGAAGCCCGCCCCATCCAGCGCCGCGCCCAGCGCCTCGGCGCCCTTCAGCGCGGCCGCCTCGGGCTCGACCGGGCGCGCGGCGCGAACCTCCACGCCCCCGGGGACGTTCAGCTCAAGGCCGCGGTGTTGGAAGGATAGAAGAAGATTCACGGCGCAGGTTCGCCCAGCGCGGGACCGCCGAAAACCGGGAACCGGAGACCGGCAACCGCCCTCACGCGTGCCCCCCGCCCGCCTCGCCGCCCGGCGGCGCAGCCTTCCGCCGGTCGAAGGGGAAGTCCGCGTCGAGCTCCGACTCCGCCAATTCCACCAGGAACGAACCGAAGCGCTCCTCCGACGTCTTCAGGTACTTCGCGCCCTTCTCCGCCGTGGCCTTGCGCGGGTCGCCGACTCCGCTGTTCTTTGTCGCCAGATCCCATTGCCGAGGGTGCCAGGCCCACTTCCGCCGCACCGCCTCGAAGCGCGACGGGTACACCGCGCCGTCGTCGGCCGCCTTCAGCTCGACCAGCTCCGGCTCCAGCGCCAGCATCAGGCTCGTCTCCATCTCGTCGGCGTGATCCCCGGACTCGCTGAAGAGCTTCGCGCCCACGTCGGCCATCATCTGGTAGAAGTTCACCAGGCAGACGAAGACCGGCGAACGCCCGTGCAGCGAGCGGATCCCCGGCTGAAACTGGTTGCCGCCGTGCCCGTTGGCCACCACCAGCTTGAAGACGTCGTGCCGCTCCAGCGACTCGCACGTCGCCGCGACGATCTCGTCCAGCACCGCCTGGTCCAGGTTGATCGTCATCGGGAAGCCCAGCGTGTTCTGGTTCGCCCCGAACGGGATCTGCGGCAGCAGCGCCACCCGCGCGCCCTTCTTCCACGCCCACGCGCACGCCCGGTCGCAGATCGAGACGATCTCGTAGGTGTCCGTCCCGTACGGCAGGTGCAGGTTGTGCGGCTCCGTCGCCCCGAACGGCAGGATCGCCGCCTCGAACTCCGTGTCGCGCACGTCCTTCAGGCTCAGTTCCTGCAAGCGCCAGGGTTGCTTCTTCGACTTCGCCATGCAGCGGTCTCCAGATTCGGACGAACCGCAGAGCGCGCAGAGTATTCCGAAGCGGGAAGACCCATCCGTCCCAAGTCCAATGCCGTTCTCCGCGTGCTCCGCGCCCTCTGCGGTTCATGAATAGCTCGCTTATACCACCCGTCCGCGCCTTTGCGAAAGGCAGAGCGTCCGCCCCGGCCCTCGGATATAAAGGAGCTTCACGAACCGACCGGAGACCCGCGCATGCTCACCTTCGGACCCCGCGTGGACGGCTACTACGACGTCGAGGACCAGCTCATCCACTACCTGCGCCGCCGCGCCGAGGCCGCCTTCCGCCGGCGCGAGCGCGAGCGCGAGGCGTTGACGAGCATCGAAGCCTTCGAGGCCCGCCGCGCCCAACTCCGCGAGACCTTCCTCAAGGCCATCGGCGGCCTGCCGTCCAAGCGCGCCCCGCTCAACGCCAAAGTCGCCGGCACGCTCGACCGCGGCGCGTACGAAATCGAGAAGATCCTCTACGAGAGCCTCCCCAACTTCCCCGTCACCGCCAACCTGTACGTCCCCAAGAGCCGCCGCGGCGCGAAGCCCGGCCCGGCCGTGCTGTTTGTGTGCGGGCATGCGGAGGAAGCCAAGGCTTATCCCAAGTATCAACAGGTCTGCATCGACCTCGCCCTCGACGGCTTCGTCGTCCTCGCCGTCGATCCCCCGGGGCAGGGCGAGCGCTTTCAGTTCATCGACGAGTCCACCGGCGAGCAGCGCGTGCGCTGGGGCACCACGGAACACAGCTACGCCGGCTTCCAGTACTACATGGCCGGCATGTCCATCGCGCGCCAGTTCGTCTGGGACGGCAGCCGCGGCATCGACTACCTGGTCGAGCGCCCCGAGGTCGACGCGAAGAAGATCGGCGTCACCGGCAACAGCGGCGGCGGCACCCAGTCGGTCTTCCTGATGCTCGCCGAACCGCGCCTCGCCGCCGCCATGCCCTGCACCTTCGTGATGGACTACGAGAGCTACCTCAAGACCGGCCAGCCGCAGGACGGCGAGCAGAACCACTGGGCCGGCTTCGCCGACGGCCCCGACCACGACGAATACCTCAGCGCCATGGCCCCCCGCCCCGTCCGCGTCGGCCTCGCCGCCTACGACTTCTTCCCCATCGAAGGCAGCTTGGCGGCCATCGAGCGCGCGCGCAAGGCCTTCGCGCTCTACGGCGCCGAGAAGCATCTCGACTACGCCGTCGCCCCGACCACCCACCAGTATTCGCCGAAGCTGCGCGAGGCCGCCGTCAACTTCTTCCGCCGCGCGCTGCGGGGCGAGGAAGAGACCTTCAAGACCCAGGAGCCCGAGCCCCTCCCGCAAAAGGACCTCTGGGTCACCGAGCACGGCCAGGTCCTGCGCAGCGTCGCCGAGTGCCACACCGTCAGCAGCCTGTTGCGCAAGGAGATCCAGCTCGAACTGCCGCTCTCCCCCCGCGTGCAGGAACCCGAGGCCCTGCGCGCGGACCTCGCCGGCGTCCTCGGCATCGGCGCCGGCCAGCCCGACGGCGAAGCGCAGTGGAAGGGCGCGCCCCGCGAGCGCGTCATCTACCCGCGCGTGATCCAGGAGGCCAACGTCCACGGCTACCGCTGCGAAAAGCTCTTCTTCTTCGCCGAGCCCGACGTGGTCCTCACCGCCATCCTCTGCCACCCGCGCCGCGAAGAGCGCGCCGCCGGCGCCGAGCTGCTCCTGCTCCCCGAAGGCACCGCCCAGATTCCCCAGGAACGCTCGCGCCTGATCGCGCTCCTCGAACGCAACCGCCGCGTCTGCGTCCTCGACGTCCGCGGCATCGGCGCCGTCCGCTCCCGCGGCATCGGCCGCGCGGCCGAAACCCACGGCACGGAATGGAAGCTCGGCTGCGATGCCATGAAGCTGCGTATCTCCACCCTCGGGCTGCGCGTCTTCGACGTCCTCCGCGGCTTCGATTACCTCCGCTCCCGCTTCGATGCCGGCGAGGTCGCCGTCTCCGGAGTCGGCATCGCCGGCGCCTGGGCGCTCTACGCGGCCGTCCTCGAGCCACGACTCGCCGCCCTGAGCCTCGAAGGCATGCCCCTCAGCTTCCGCTTCGCCGCCGAGGACCGCTTCTACGACCCCGAGCAGGTCAACTTCCTCACCTGCGCCTGGGGCATCCTCCGCGTCGGCGACGTCGTCGACATGCTCCCCGCCCTCAAGCCCCGTCCCGTCCGCATCGACCGCCCCATGAGCCCCCGCGGCCGCCCATTGACCACCGAAGAAGTCGGCATCGAGTTCCTCAATCCCGCCACCGAGATCGGCCTCATCGGCGAGAAAGCCAGCGGCTGGACCCCGGCGATTACGGGCCTGGCGGATCGGTAGGGGGGTTGCGAAACCGAGAACCTGGGACTCACGTCCCGACCTATGGGCCGCTCCATTCTTTCCCTTCCTTACATCCCGTTTTCGAAAGAAACTTGCGGCAACTTGGCCCGCCAACCCCGCTTAGGTCGTCACACGGCCCGATGTTACAACCTGTTTGGAATTGGGAATTTATGAACGAAACGCCGCCTCCGCTTCGTTACCACCTTTGAAACGCGAGGCCATGACGCAAACGCCTTTCTGAAACGTCACACGCCTGGTGCCGCATCGGGACGCGCACTATATAAGGAGGTGAACATGGCCACGCATCCTTCCGCACCTCCCCGTCCATTCGTCAATCTCCGGCGGTTCATTCCGCATTCCGCATTCCGTATTCCGCATTTTCCGCGCCTCCGCGCCTCCGCGGTCTTATGGACCCTCGCCCTGGCCGTGCACGCCGGCGAACCCGCCAAGCCGCCGGAAATCATCGAACGCTTCGCGCCCGTGGACACGTCCAAGCCCGATCACGTCATCGGCTCCGGCAGCCCGCAGAGCGTCACGCTCGAGGCGCTCCAGGCGGCGCTGAATAAAGGCGGCGTGATCGTCTTCAACACCGGCGGCCAGCCCGTCACGCTCACCGTGACCAAGACCCTCAACATGTCCCAGCGCGCCAAGCCCACGGTCATCGACGGTCATCATCTCGTGACCCTCGACGGCGGCGGCGCCACGCGCATCCTCGAAAAGGAGTGGAAGACCGAACTGACCGTCCAGCGCCTCAGGTTCCAGCACGCGCGCACCGAAAAGGAAGGCGCGGCGATCTGGAACACCAACTGGGACGGGCGCATGAGCGTCATCGACTGCCAGTTCGAGGACTGCAAGACGACCTCGAAAGGCCCGGACATCGGCGGCGGGGCGATCCGCGTCACCGGGCAGAAGAACCTCATCGTCTCCAACTGCCGCTTTACCGGCTGCGAGGGCTCCAACGGCGGCGCCATCTGCACCATCGGCTGCCAGATGACCCTTGTCGGCTGCAGCTTCTTCAACTGCCGCGCCTTCGGAAGCGGCGGCGGCGCCGACGCCGGGCCCAACGGCCAGGGCGGCATCGGCGGTGCGGTCTACATCGACGGCGTCGACCAGAACGCCGACAAGAAGCTCCTCTACGTCGGCGACTGCCACTTCAAGGACAACAGCGCCGGCGCCCACGCCGGCGCGATCTTCGGCTACACGCGCCCCAACCAGGATTCGGTGAGCGTCTACTACAACACGATCTTCGAGAACAGCTCGGTGGACAAGGTCGAAGGCTACCGCGGCACCCACGGCGGCGCGATCTACAGCATGTACTGCCATCTCCACGTCGTGAACTGCACCTTCGCCAACAACAAATCGCCGAGCATCGGCGGCGCGATCTTCGGCGCCAAGCTGATCGACGAACACTACGCCAACTGCGAGTTCTACGGCAACGCGCCCGAGTTCCGCGGGACCGGCGAAAACGTGAGCCTCTCGCGGATGGCCGCGCCGCCCGCCGTCGCCGCCCTCGGCAGGCTGCCCGGCGCCCTCGACGGCCCCGGGACGCCGAAGAAGACCGCCGCCGCGGCCAAACCCGTCGCCGAGACGCTGCTCGCGCCCGAGCGCCCCGCCCCGCCGCCGAAGCGCGAGGCCTCCGCCGAGGCGCTCGCGAAGTTCACCGCCGAACTCCGCGCGCGCGCCCAGGCCGCGCTCGCCAAGAGCGTCCGCCCGCGCTTCACCCTCGCCAGCCTCAAGCAGGACGTCGAGATGCTCAAGGCCGGCGACGAGCAGGCGCTCATCCAGATGCGCGGGGGCGGCGGGAAGCTCGACGTGGAATGGAAGCGCTTCACCCACGAGGACTGGCGCAACCTCGCGCTCGCCCTCGTGGACGAAGACTCGCCCGAAGATCACGCCCGCGCGGCCTTCTTCCTGCTCCTCACCGACAAACCCGACCTCGCCCGCGACCACCTCGACAAGGCCCGCGATAAAGCCGCCGCCGTCGAAGCGGCTTTCAGCGCCGCCACACCCTGAACGGCTTCAAACCATGGAGACACGGAGGCACGGAGTTTGAAAGGGACCAGGATGCAAGAAACTCGAAGCTTGAATCCGCTGCGTGCGCCCGCGCGCCGCGTCCATGCTCGACCCATGGCTTTCAGTTCTCCGTGCCTCCGTGTCTCCGTGGCGATTGGAATTCTTCTCGGCTGCGTCGCCGCCGCCGCCAGCGACGCCGGCGACCCCGGCCGTGAAGCCCGCGCGAAGCTCCGCCAGGGGCTCCTCGACCATTTCCACTTCGGCATCTGCGCCCCCGTCGAATGGTGCAACGAGACCCGCGACCAGAACGGCGCGAAATGGAAGTTCCGCCAGCAGTACTTCTCCGGCGGCGCGGCCAAGGACAAGTCCTGGGACAGCGTCTTCCTCAACCCCTGGAACAAATGGGTCAACCCCGACAAGCGCAAGGGCGTCTGGGCCGAGAACTTCATCAAGCCGACGATCGAGAACGGCTACGTCCCCTGGATCACCTTCTACAACCTTGCGCAGTCCAACCCCGCCGACTACAAGCCCGGCCCCGCGCAGGCCGCCCCGGCCAACGCCGCCGTCGCCGAAACCATGAAGAGCTACTGGGAACAGGTCAAGCTGCTGATGCAGCTCTGCGACAAATTCAAGCCCCACCCCGTCGTCGTGCAGGTCGAGCCCGACGAGTGGGGCCACCTGCTGCTCAGCAAGCGCGAGGGCAAGGCGCTCTTCCCCGAGAAGGTGGACGTGAAGGTCGGCTCCTGCGGCATGGAGGACGTGAAGGGCCTGCCCGACAACCTGGTCGGCTACGCCCAGGCCTGGTACAAATTACGTAATGCGTACGCGCCTTCCAACGTCCTGCTTGTGACCAACCCCTCGGCCTGGGACTGGCGCGGGAGCATGGCCGCCGAGAACTGGGTCGAGATCTTCAAGCAGTGCGGCGTGGACCAATGGGACGGCGCCGTCCTGGAGTTCGGCGACCGCGACCTCGGCTGCAGCGGCAAGGCTCCGCCCTACACCGAAGCCGACTACGTGACCCGCTTCGCTTCCTACGACCAGATGCTCAAGTGGATCGAGACGCTGCACAAAGGCACGGGGCTCTGGGTCTGGATGTGGCAGGTCGCCATCGGCAACACGTACTTCAAGACTTGCAACCAGACCGACGGGCACTACTGCGACGGCATCGCCCAGTCGATCCTCGAAGGCTACCCCGGCAATCCCACCATCGGCCGCTTCGCCGCCGCCGGCTGCGCGGGCTTCGTCTTCAACGCCGGGCAGGGCTTCCAGACCCATTGCACGGACGACAAGAAGGACGGCATCACCAACCCCGACCCGATCCCCGGCAACCTCGGCCACGAGTCGAAGTACGCCGACGACGACGGCGGATACATCCGCCTGCGCGTGGGCGAGTATTACAAGCAGCCCTTCAAGATGCTCGGCGGCGGCCCGCAGGTCGCCGCGGCCCCCGCCAAGTCGCCCGAGGCATCCAGGCCCGCCGAGGCGCAAGCGCCGCCCAAGCCCGAGCCGCCGCCCAAGCCCAGCGTCGACCCGGCCAAGCTCGCCGAGTGGGATCCCAAGTTGAAGGAATGTCTCCGCCTGGCCGTGAAAGACGGCAAGGCCGTCAACGCCTACCTGCGCCTCTTCGGCCCGCAGGACCAGCTCAAGCGCTACCGCCTCGGCGCGGTGGGCGACGCCGACCTCCAGGTCCTCGTGCAGGGCAACAAGATGCCCGTGCCGTGGGCGAACCTCTCCGTCGCCGAGCGCGCCAACCTCGCCAAGGGCCTCGTCGAAGCCTTGGGCGAGGACGCGCCCGCGCTGGTCCTCGCCGGCGTCTACCTTGCCGCCGACGGCAACGCAGAGCAGTCCGACGAAGCCTTCGCCAAGGCCTCCTTAAAGGATGCCGCCGCCGTCAGCGCCGCCAAGGTCGCGCTGGGCCTGGCCCAATAGCCACCCGCCGGCATGCACACGGGTGCATCTTTTTTAAGCTCTCGTAGATGTCGAAGGCGGGAACCGGGATTTGGACTCAGGACGCCGGGACGGAAGACGCCTCTAATGTGGCTCACCAACTCTCCCGGAGTCCGGACACCGGCCCCCGGGCACCTGCACACTGGTGCATCTTTTTTAAGCTCTCGTAGACATCGGCGGAAGGGAACGGGACCCTGACCCAGGGCTCCGAGAACGGGAGGCGCCTCTAAAGTGGCTCACCAACTCTCCCGGAGTCCGGACACCGACCCCCGGGTCCCTGCACACTGGTGCATCTTTTTTAAGCTCTCGTGGACGCCGACGGCGGGGAACGGGACCCGAACTCAGGACCCTGGGAACGGCAAGCGCCTCTCGATTGGCTCGCCTGCCTCCCGGAGTCCGGACACCGGCCTCCGGGCCCCTGCACACTGGTGCATCTTTTTTAAGCTCTCGTGGACAAGTCTCGCGAGGGACAGGCGGGCGCTGCCGCGGCGCGGATACCTCAAGCCGGCTGCTCCCCGCCCTCGGGCGGCGCGCCGGACGCCGGTTCGCCAGCCGGCTCGCCTTGGGGCGCGGCCTCGCCTTCGCTCGGACCGGCGGCGGCCGCCGGCGCGGCGCCTTTCGGCAGCAGCGGCTTGCGGCGCAGGCGCTTGGTGATCTGCGAGGCCGACTCTTCGTCCCGGCGCAACTGGCGCAGCACCACGATGAACCCGACCGCGGCGAGCGCCGCGATCGCCAGCACCACCGAGGTCGTGCCGTCGGACGGCGCCTCGTACTTCTTCACGTTCAGCGCGGCGTAGAGCGGCATCAGATCCCAGTTCTTGTCGGTGCGCACGAAGCTCCAGCGCTGGACGAACAGCCCCGTCCAGTCGACGAGGTCCGCGTTCTCCGCGTCGTCCTTGCTGATCAGATCCTTCATGCTCTGTGGCACCAGCACCGCGTAGTGCTTGTATTTGGCGTCCCGGCAGATCAGCAGCCAGGTGTAGCGGATGCCGCTCTTGTTCTCCGGGTCGGCCGTCCAGTTCAGGATCTGGTACTTGCGGATCAGGCTGCCCTGGAACCGGTACGGGACGCCGCGGTAGTCGCGGTAGTCGCCGAACATCACGTTGGAATACCCGGCCACGGCCGCGGCGGGCTTCTCGTGCTTCGCCAGCAATTCCTGGCGCCGCCGCTCCGCGTACGCCTCGAACTTCTCCGGCGCGGATTCGCAGGTTCGCAGGAAGCGGTAAAAGAGGTACAGCACGCCCCGCGCCTCGCCGATCTCGTGGGCGTCCATCAGTCCCTGCTTCGAGTCCAGCTTCTCGTCGAAGACCATGTCGTAGGCGTCGGCCCAGTCCTCGCCCGCAGGGTCGAGATCCTCCAGCGGCTCGAACTCCGGCAACATGTCCTTGAACACGCGCTGGACGCCTTCCTTGAAGGAGTACATCTTGCGTTCTTCGTCGAGTTCCCCGAGCGTCTTGGCGGCGCCGGTCTTGGCTTCGGCCTCGTCCTCGGGCGCAGGCTCGCCTCCCGTCTTGCCCTCTTCCGCGCCGGTCTTCGCGTGCTCCGCCGCGGGGACGTCGGCCTTCAACGGCTTGCCGTCCGGCCCGACCAGTTCGACGGGCCCGGAATCCGGATGCTGGGAAAACTTCGTCGAGGGCAGCGCAGGCTCCTTGTCGCGCGTAGCCTCCTCGATGTCGTGAATCATCCCCCGCGTGTTCGTCTTGGCCCTGTCGCGCACCATGAAGATGCCGCCGCCGAGCACGACCGCCAGAACAAGCATGAAGCCCATGCGCTTGGAGAAAACGTCCGAGACGTTGGCGGGCTTCTGCTGCATCCACGACATCTCGTCCACGCTCCGCGGCGCGTTGGAGTCTCGGCGCGCGCGCTCTTCCGCTTTCCGTGTGGCGCTGAATTTGGGGATCTCGGACAAAGTCCACCTCCCGGTCAGGTTCACGAGGTGCTTCATGAGCTACAACGAACCGCCCGCCGATTCCTTCCCTTCCTTTTCGCGAATCTCCTCAACGCGGCCAAACCGGCGCCGTTCAAGGCTTTTTGCCATTATCCAACTCCATGCTCAACTATAGGTTATCGAATCGACGCCCACAAGCCGCCAACCTGCGAACCGGTATCCGCTAGCGGCGTTGAGCAACCGGCCCGTTGAGATTCGGTCGCTCCAACCTTGGCTCTCCCGGAGCGCGGATGGAATTCAATATCAGAATGCCTCGGCTAATTGATCCCATTCGGCGCTGCCATGGCGGTTTTGAGAACACGTATAAGCATCGTTAAATAAATAAGTTATAAGAAAAATTCCAGATCGATTAACGACCCCTTCAGGTAGATTTCTCTTGAGCTTGGGCAGGAATTTAGGAGCCGAATATGCCATCCGAGATCCTGCTTCAAACCACCATGGCAAGCCTGCTCGCGTGCCTCGCCTGCGGCCTGGGCGCGCTGCCGCTCGCGATCCGGCGCCTGGACGTGCGGGGCCGCGTGCACTTGGGCTATGCCTTCGCCGCCGGACTGATGCTCGCGGCTTCGGTCCTGAACCTGATCGGCCCGGCGGTGCAGCAGGGGCAGGCGCTGGGCGTTCCCCTGCTCCTCCTTGGCCTGCTGGCCGGCTGCGCGTTCATGCACGCGGTGGACCGGCATCTGCCCGACGGGCACGGCGCGCCCGTGATGGGACTGGGCTCGCGGCGCTCGCTGTTGATCTTCATCGCCATGACCTGCCACTCAATCCCCGAAGGCATGGCGGTGGGCGTCGGCTACGCCTCCGGCGTCGAGCATCTCGGGACGTGCCTGGCGTGGGCCATCGCGATCCACAACATCCCCGAGGGCCTCGCCATCGCGCTGCCCGCGCGCGCCGAGGGCGCCTCGATCGCGCGCTGCTTCGTGCTGGCCGCGCTGAGCAGCGCCACGCAGCCGCTCGCGGCGATTCCCGCCGCGTGGGCCGTCTGGGTCTTCAAGCCGCTGCTGATCCCGGCGCTGGGCTTCGCCGCCGGCGCAATGATGTACCTGGTGCTGGTGGAACTGATCCCGGAAGCGCTGGCGCTCGGCCGCCGCCGGCCGTTCGTGTGGACCTTCATGAGCGGCTTCGGGCTGATGCTGCTGGCACAAACGGCGCTTTAGCGCGAAGGCGCTACAGACCCATCGGGCTGGCCTTCGTTCGCCCGCCTCTCCAACGGTCGTACTGCGGATCGGCGTAGCGGTCGAAGAAGGTCTCCAGGCGCGCGCGCAGTTCCGCTTCCAGGGCCGCGTGCTTCGGATCGCCGGCGAGGTTCGTGCGCTCGCCCGGGTCGTGGAGCATGTCGTAGAGTTCATGCGGGCCGCCCGGATGCCGCCTGGTGTACTTCCACGCCTCGGTGCGGATCATCCTCGTATTCTCGAAATCGTGAAAGATCGCGTCCGGCATCCGCGCTTCGCCCCCGCGCAGAGCGGCGGCGTAGCTGGTTCCCGGTCCGCGCGGCTTGGATGGGATCTCATCCGCCAGGCCCAGGTAATCCAGGAGCGTCGGGAAGAAATCGTAGTTGCAGGTCAGCGGCTTGAAGGTCCGCCCGGCCGGGATGCCCTGCGGATGCCGCCACAACATGGGGATATGCACGGCTTCCTCGAAGGTGTGCAGCGGCCGAGAGTGGTCGCCCATGCCCCACATGCCATGGTGCCCGGCGCAGAGGCCCTGATCGGCGGTGTAGACGACGAGCGTATGCTCGTCGAGCCCCAGCCGCGCCAGCGCCTCCAGGAGCCGCCCCACGCCGTCGTCCACGCCGCCGAGTGCCGCCGCATAGTTGCGCATCGCATCCGTGTTGTTCAGGAGGTCCACGTTCCGGCGCAGCCAGGGATGCTTGGGCTCGCGCGGGAAACTGGCCATCTCGCGATCCCGGTAATATGCCCAATGCCGGTTGCGATAGGGATCGAGCATCGACTGGGATAGCCCATACGGCCCGGTGTAAGGGACGTAGAGAAAGAAAGGCCGCGCGCGGTTCCGCTCGATGAACGCGATGGCATGGTCCGTGAAGACCTCGGTCACGTCCCGCGGCTCGACGTACGTGGCCCCGTCTCGGATCAATACGTCGTTGACGAAACGCTCGGTATGCCCCGTTGGGCGCGTCAGCCAGTCCGTGAATCCCTTCTGAGGATGCAGGCTGTCGCCCAGGTGCCACTTGCCGGAAAGCCCGCAGACGTACCCCCGATCGGCAAAGATCTCGGGCAGGCCGCGAAACTCCCCGATCGTGCAGTACGCGTCCGGCCCCATCTGCGCGTCGGGCTTCTCCATGCCCAGGTACGTGTGGACGCCGTGCTGCGACGGGATCAGGCCGGTAAGGCACGTGGCGCGGCACGGCGAGCAGACCGAGTTCACGCAGTACGCGCGCTCGCAGCGCAGGCCTTCCGCGGCGAGCCGGTCCAGGTGCGGCGTGCGGATGTCGGGGTTCCCGTGGGAGCCCAGCGTCCAGGCGCCCTGGTTGTCGGACATGATGAAGACGACATTCGGCGGCGGCATGGCGATCCCGCGGGGATACGCTACTTGAACGACTTGACCAGCTTCTCGATAACCGGCTTGTAGGCCTCGAGGGTGTCCTTCGGCCCGACGAGCTTGAGATAGTAGAGCCCGTCGGCGGTGGGGATCACGGCGACGAACATTCTGTAATTGTCACGCGGCTTGTCGAGCCCCTCCTGCTTGACGCTCATCGCCGCGTAGCTGCCTTCGAACTCGACGAGCGAGGCCTTGTCGCCGCTCGCGGTGGGAAGGTCGTTCGTGCGCCGCTTCAGCGCGTCTTCGCCGCCGAACTGCCCCTGCCAGCGCTTGAGGTTGTCGTCCACGTTCCCGCCTGCCATGAAGCGGAAGACCAGGAACTCGCCGTCGTGCTCGTCGTACTCGTACTTGGGCACCTGCATCTGGAACAGGCGCATGTTGTTCTCGGGTTCCTGCGCCTTCCAGGCCTTGGGCACTTGCAGCGTATGCTGGACCTTCTTGCCGAACTGGATGGACTGCCATTCGAGCTTGGCGTCGGCGGCCGCCGGAGGCTCGGCCTGCGCGGCTTCGTCCGCGCCGACCAGGAACTTACCGGGATCCTTCTTGAAGGAAGCGGCGCAGCCCTTGCAACAGAAGGCATACGTCTTGCCGCCCACCGTGGCGGTAATCTCCGTGTCGGCCTCGTCGCCGCTGACCGGGCAGAGGCCCGGCTTGGGGTTGGCGAAGGCCGGTTGCGCGACGGGAGCGGGCTGGGGTTCGGGCGGCTCCTGCGACTGGGCCTTCTTTTCGCCGCAGCCGCACATCGAGATCAAGAGGACAAGCGCGACCAACAACCCGGCAGGCTTGGCGCACATGGATCGCCTCGCTTTCCGCGCTTACGCGCCCTTGAGTTCCCCGCTGCGCGGGAGTTCCTCGGCCGACTTGAGCCCGAAGTATTCGAGAAACTCGGAGGAGACGGAATACAGGAGCGGCTGGCCCAGTCCCGTTCCGCGCCCGGCGATGCGGACGAGCTTGCGTTCGAGAAGCTGGCGCAGCACCGCGCCGGATTCCACGCCGCGGACCGATTCGATCTCCGCGCGCCCCACCGGTTCCTTGCTGTAGGCGATGAAAGCCAGCGTCTCGATCGCCGCCTGAGTGAGTTTGCGGTGCGAGCGCGAGGCGCGGAGCCTCTGGATCGCCGGATGGTACTCGGGGCGCGTCACGAGCTGGTATCCGCCGGAGACCTCCGCGAGCATCCACGCGCGAGCCTCGGCTTCGTAGCGCTCGCCGAGCAGCTTCAACGACTTGCGCACCGAGCCGGTCTTGACGCCGGCCGCGCGGCCCATCTCGCGCACCGTCAGCGGATGGTCCGCCGAGAAGAGCAGCGCTTCCAGCGTCCGCCCAAGCTGCTCGAGATCGACCGGGGCCTCGTCCGGGCCTTCTTCGGTCTCCGCGGCTTCGGCGCCCTCCGGCTCTACCACGGCCGCGCCGGCCTGGCCGGCCAGGACCGAACGGCTCAGGTCCAGGTCTCCGCCCTCGCCCTCGTTTGCGGAAGCCTTCGCGCCGGGCGCTTCCGCATCGGGCGGCGCGCCGGCATCCCGCGCTTCCGCGATTTCCGGGACATCCTGGTCGTCCGGCTTCTTTTCGGGCTCGTTCATGAAGGCTATTGTCCGGGCGGAAGATGCTTGATCAAGACCGTAAAAACTTCCCGATGCGCGCGCAGGCCTCCCCGATGCGGGCCTCGGGGGCGACGAGCGCCATGCGCAGGTAGCCCTCGCCCTCGGCGCCGAAGCCGCTGCCGGGGACGAAGCTGACGCCGGTCTCGCGCGCCAGCGTCATGCAGAAATCGACGGCGTTGAGGCCCTTCACCTTCGGCGCGTCGGGCACGGGCTGCCAACTGAACATCGTCGCGCGGTTCCGGATCGTCTTCTTCCAGCCGGCGGCCTTGAGCCCGTCGAGCAGCGCGTCGAGCCGGCGCTCGTAGAGCTGCGCCTGGCGCTTGATGAAGCCGTCGCCGTGGTCCAGCGCCTGGATCGCGGAAAGCTGGATGCACTGGAAGATGCCGTAGTCGAAGTAGCCCTTGATCCGGCCGAGAATATCCACCAGCTTGCGGCTGCCGGCGAGGAAGCCCACGCGCCAGCCTGCCATGTTGTAGGGCTTGGACATCGTGAAGGTCTCGACGGCGAGATCCTTCGCGCCCTTGACCTGCAGGATGCTCGGCGCCTTGTACCCGCCGAAGCAGGAATGCCCGTAGGCGAAATCGTTGAGCACCCAGAAGCCGAAGTGCCTGGCCATCGCGACGGCCTCTTCGTAAAAGCCCAGATCCACCGTCTTCGCCGTGGGATTGTGCGGGAAGTTCAGCACCAGGAGCTTGGGGCGCGGGCGGACGGTCTCGAAGGTGCGCCGGATGTCCTCCAGCAGCCCCGCGCCGGGCTGTTCCTCGCGCAGGTACACCCCGATGGCGCTCGCGCCCGCGATGATCGGCGCGTACATGTGGATCGTGAACGCCGGCGTGGGCACCACGCACGAATCGCCCGGCCCGAGCATCCCCAGCATCAGGTGGCTGAAGGCCTCTTTCGAGCCGATCGTGGCGATGATCTCTTCCTTCGGATCCAGTTCGACGGCGTAATGCCTTGCGTAGTGCCGCGCGAAGGCTTCTTTGAGCGGCAGGATGCCCTTGGCCTGGCTGTAGCGGTGGTTCTCGACCTTCGTCAGCGCCTCGCGCATCGCGGCGAGCACCTCGTCCTGGACGGGATCGACCGGATTGCCCATGCCCAAGTCGATCACGTCCACGCCTTGTGCGCGCAACTCGTCGTTCAGCGCGTTGATCCGCCCAAGCAGATACGGCGGCAGCAGGCTCATCCGCGCCGCGTTGGGATCGGGTAACGAAGGAAGGGCGTGGCTCATCGTGGGCATTCCTGGCCTGGTACTCTTTTACCTCAGCGGGAGGGAATTGCACTTCAATCGACGGGGCCTATTTGCCTTCCAGCGCCTGCAGGACCTTTTCCGGATGCGCGGCCGCGTCGGGGACCTTCTTCCAGTGCTTCTTCACTTTGCCGTCGGGCCCGATCCAGACGGTGCTGCGGATCACGCCGATCTTCTTCTCGCCGTACATCATCTTCTCGCCCCAGGCCCCGTAGGCCTCCATCGTCTTCTTCTCGGGGTCGCAGAGCAGCGTGAAGTTCAGGTCGAACTTCTTGATGAACGCCCGGTGGGATTCCTCGTCGTCGGGCGAGACGCCCAGCACCACAACGCCCTTGTCTTTCAGCGCCTTCCACGAATCGCGAAAGCCGCAGGCTTCCTTCGTGCAGCCGGGCGTGTCGTCCTTCGGGTAGAAGTAGACGATCACGTCCTTGCCCTTGAAGTCCTTCAGGCTCACCTTCTTGCCGTCCTGATCGGCCAGCGTGAACGCCGGCGCGGCCTTGCCCTCTTCGATCGCCATGAGCAGCCTCCTCTTCTTCAAACATTGTTATCTAACCACGGAGAGCACAGAGCACCCAGAGAACGACCCAGACGATTAAAAAAAGAAGCTCTCTGTGTGCTCTGTGCTCTCTGTGGTTTATCAAAGCCGGCAATTGAGAATCTCGGTCTCCAGGATCGCCGAGGCGCCGAGCGCCTCCAGCTTGTCGATGATCTCCACGCTCTGCTTCTTGGGGATCATCACCTTCACCGCGCACCACTTGGGGTCCTCGAGGTCGCTGACGGTGGGCGACTCGAAGCCGGGCGTGATCTTCTCGGCGGCCTTCAGGCGGTCGCGGCGGACGTTGTACTCCAGCAGGGTGTACTGGCGCGCGGTGAGCACGCCCTTGAGGCGGCGCTGGATCAAGTCGCAGAGCTTCGCGTCGCGCGGGCGGCGGCTGCGGATCAGGACGGCCTGCGAGCGCGAGACGGTATCGATCACGGCCAGCCCGTTGTCGCGGAGCGTATCGCCGGACTCGACCAGGTCCACGATCGCGTCGGCCAGGCCCAGCGCGACCATCACCTCCACCGAGCCGCTCACTTCAACGAGGTCCGCCTTGACCTTGTGCCGCTTGAAGAAGGCGCGCGCCGAATGCACCATCGAGGCGGCGACCTTCTTGCCGGCCAGGTGCTTGACCGCCTTGATCCCGCTCCGTTCCCGCGCCGCCACGCAGAGCCGGCAGTGCCCGAAGTCCAGGTCCAGGAGGTGCTCGACGCGCCGCACGCAGCCGTGCTCCTCGACGAGATCCTGCCCGACGATGCCCAGGTCGGCGGCGCCTTCGGCGACGAGGACCGGGATGTCGTCGGGGCGGACCAGCAGCACGACCAGATCCAGGCCGTTCACGTGCGCGAAGAGCGAGCGGTCGCGCCGCCGGAAGCGGATCCCCGCCGCCTGGAGCAGTTTCTCCGCGGGCTCCTGGAGGCGCCCCTTGCTGGGTATGGCCACGCGCGTCACCTTCGGGTCGAGCTGCACCGCATCGCTCCTTCGTCTCGCGGGGTTATCTGAAAGCAGTCCGGGACTATACCGAGCCGCGCGAAGGTTTGCTAACGACTTCACCGCAGAGGCACAGAGAACTCAGAGGGCCACAGAGAAAAAGATGCGGGAAGAATAGGCAGGATGAAGGCTGGCCGACCCTTTCATGCTTCATACTTTCGAATTCATCCCTGAAGCCCTCCGCGCCGCGCCTCCGTGTCTCCGTGGTGAAGGAAGCCCCACGAAAATCGGGTATCCTGGCAGGACAAAAATCGGGACCGCTCCATGATCCTGCTCCAGGACCAAGCCGGTAAGGCGCTGCGCGCCGAATTCAGCCACAGCGAACGCATGCCCTTCCAGGGCGGCGAACACAACCGCGAACACGACCACCGCGGCAATAAAGAGCAGCACGTCATCTATTACCACTCGGGGCAGGGCCGCATCTACCTGGTGGACCGCTGGTACACCATCGCGCCGGGCGAGGTCTATTTGGTGGACGCCGAAACCCTTCACAACTTCTCGGCCGCGCGGAAGGACCCGCACACCTACCTGGAGGCGACCTTCGTCCTGCACCCGCACCGCCCGCTGACGGGGCTGATCGAGGAGCTTGCCGGCGGCGCGCCGTGGCCGACCCCGTTCAAGCTCGACGCGCGCGGGCGCGAACTGGTCGAAGGCGCCCTGGACGTGCTCCGCGCCGAGGCCCGCGAGACGCAAGGCAAGGGCGCGCTGGTCGAGCTGCGCATCTGGGACTTGATCCTGACCCTGGCCCGCGTCCACGCCGACGCCGCCGCGCAGGCCGCCCCGCGACCCGCCGGACCGCCGCCCACCGGCCGGCAGCTCGTCGAGCAGGTCAACCTGTACCTGCGCAGGAACTTCCGCCGCCCCCTGGCGCTGGAGGAACTCGCCGCCTACGTGCGCCGTTCGGCCTCCACCGTCGCGCACACCTACAAGAAGCTCACGCGCCGCAGCATCGGCGAGGAACTTCGCCTGCAGCGCCTCACGCGCGCGAAGGAACTCCTCCGCAACAGCGATTACGCCATCGGCCGCATCGCCGACCTCTGCGGCTTCGGCGACGCCGCGCACTTTTCGAGGATTTTCAAGAAGGAGGAGAAGCAGACGCCGAGGGAGTACAGGGCGAGGATCTTGGGGAACGGGGAAGAAAACGCAAAACGCAAGACGTAACAACAGCTCCGTGAAGTCGAACCGTATACATTCGCGTTACGGTTTACATTTCATTCCTCCACCATCACCCCCACGTCGCGCCTGAACTTCGGCACGTTCAGTTCAAGCGCCTCCGCGCCCTGCTCCACTTTCAACGCTTCGCCGGCCTGCGTCTCGCCGGTCCAGGGGTCCAGCCAGGTCACGCGGTAGGTTCCCGCATCCAGCGCGGGGAGATGGATTTTCAGGTCGCCGATCTCCGGCGGCGGAGGTTCGTTCCGTTCGAGCGCCGCCGACCAGGTGCTGCGGCGGTCCTGAATCCAGACGGCCATGCCCTTGCGCCCGACGCGGCCGAGGACGCGCACGGCCGAATGAGCTTCGGCGGCGTTCGAGACCTGCCGGAGCGTGCCGGGATCTTCCTTCGTCGCCAGATCCTCCAGCGCGCGCGCGAAGCGCGCCGGCCCGCGGAAGAGCTTCCACAAGTCGTGCCGCTCGACGGCGCGGTCCCACCACCACGTCATCGGCGCGCCGGACTGCCCCGCGGCCAACCCCGCCATCAGCGCGTTGTGGAGCAGGATGCCGTCGCGGTCGCGGAGGTTCCGTTCCTTGGCGCGCGCCTCGCCTCCGCCCTTCGCCAGGGCCTCGTCGGAGGGCGCGAAGTAGCCGAACTCGCCCAGCAGCCAGGGCCGCCGGCCGCGCCCGACCTCGCGCGCCTCCCGCGCCCAGGCCTCCAGTTGCGCCGCCGCGTCGAAGGCCAGGTCGCTGCGCGCGTCGGCGGCCTCGGGCAGATACCCGTGCGCCTGGATGAAGGAGAGCCCCGGCGCGCGCTCCAGGTCGAGCCACGGCTTCTCAGGCGGAAGCGCCAGGGAAATGCAGACCGGATGGCGGTGGCTGTCGAGCGCCTCCAGATGCTGGCTCATCTGCCCGCACCAGCCGAGGATCTCGCGCCGGAAGCGCCGCGCGCGGTCGGCCTCGTCGGGCGGCGCGGCGGGATCCTCCGGATCGTATTTCAGCGCCGGCCAGGCCTCGTCGACCTCGTTGATCAGTTCCCACGCCCAGAGCGAGCGCCACGCGCCGTAGCGCGCCGCGAGGTAACTCAGGCGGCGCTTGAAGAGGCGCACCGCGTCGTTGTCGCGGAAGAACTGGCTGGCGGCGGTGAGCGGCCCGCCGCGCTCGTGGAAATACGGATGGTCCTTCGATTTCTCGGCCAGGTCGTGCGCGTTCTCGGCGACGAGGATCACGCGGATGTCGCGCGCCTGCGCGGCGAGAAACAGGTCGTCGAGCGCTTCCGCCACGTCGGGGTCGAAGCGCCCGGGTTTCTCGCGCTCCAGCGGCAAACCCCAACTGCAGAGCCAGACGCGCGCGGCGTTCCCGCCGTGGCGCGCCAGTTCCACGAAGCGGCGGCGCTGGCTTTCGGCCTCTCCCTGCCGCGCGGGCCAAGCCAGGTTCAGGCCGACGGGGAGCCAGACGCGCCCGTCGTCGAAGCGGAAGACGCGCTCGCCGGGCCGCACGCGCACGAATCCGCCGCTGGCCGGCGGGCCGGCGCGGAAACTCGCCGCTTCCCCGCGCAGCATGCCGGCCGAGGAGACCGCGAGGATCCGCACGCCGTAATCCCCCGCGCGCGGCGGCGCAAAGCGGAAGCGGAACTCCCCCTCCGCCGGCGCGCGCGAAGGAGCCTCCCAGAAGAAGCACGGCAGGCGCAGGATCTCCGGGGGCTTGCCGTCCTCCAGCGGCGGGACGGCGATCTCGGCCATCACCGTCAGTTCGTCGAAGCCGAAGGGGTCGATGCCCGAGGCGTACACGCGCACGGCGCCTTCGATCGGATCCCAGGCCGGGGTCTGGCGCTTGTCGAGGACCAGCGGCGAGATGCGCGGCGGGCGATGGTCGCGCTCCACCCCGAGATACAGTTCGAACGAGCCCGGCAGGGAGGGCTCCCGCGGATCGGGGAGCAGGCGCTGGCGGGCCACGCGCCCGCGCTTGCAGGTCTCGAGTTCCCAGCGCGCCGGGCCGCTGCGGACGAGTTCCACGCGCCGGCCGTCGGCCCCGCGGAACGAGAGCGCCCGCGCGCCGAAGGGCTTGCCGTCCTCCGGCGGCAGCGCGTCGTCCGGGTCGGGCACGTCGATCGGGCCCGCCGCGTCGAGCGCCGCCAGCCGCAGCGGCTGCTTCTCGTCGGCGTCGAAGAATTGCACGGCCAGTTCGAGCGGGAGGAGTTCGCCGCCCTCTTCCTGCGCGGGGCCGGCCGTCAGGAGCAGGTGCGCGCCGGCAGCCAGGCGCTGGACCCGCAGGACCAGCGAAACGGCCGCGCCGCCGCGAGCCTGCCAGTCCATGGGGCGCAGGAGTTCGGCGCCGGCGGCGACGAGTTCGGCCTTGGCCCACGCGCCCTTGGGGTCCAGCACCGGCTCGTGCCGCCCGCCCGCCGCGCGGATGCGCGCGGCCGCAAGCAGGCGCTCGCCGTGGCTCAGCACGACGGTCTGGTCGTCGAGGACGCGGATCTCGAGCGCGGGGATGCCGGGCGGGGCCTCGGCGCCGGCGCGCGCGGGCCGCGCGGCGAATGCCAGGAGCGCGCAGGCGCACAGCAGCCCGACCTGGCGCGCGGCATGGAGCGGCATGGGGCTACGGGGCGGGCGGCGCGCCGGTCTTGACGGCCGCCTTGGCGCGCAGGCGCGGCACGGCGATCTCGACCGAATCGACGCGGATCTCTTCCATCTCGCCCGAGGTATCGGAGCGGTACTTATGGTTCCCGGTGTGGCTGGAGCGGATCTCGATCGCGCCTTCATGGCCTTCCTTGAATGCGAAGGGCTGGCCCCAGCCGTCCTTGAAGTCGAGGTCGTTCTTCAGCCTGAGCAGCGCCTGCTGGGTCGCGGAAGAAACGGCCTGGCGGCCTTCCTTTTCCTGCTTGGCCACCTTTTCCAGATCCTCGAACTCCTTGGCGATGAAGTCCGCAAGGAGCTGCTTAAAGGAATCGACGGTGACCGGCTCATCCTCTTCAAGAGGTTTGAACCGCTGAGCGTAGCTGCCGTAACGGGCCAACCGGTTGTTGGTCTCCATGGCCGCCTCGCGGACATCGGTTTTCTCGCGGTTGGACCACCAGTACATCGCGCCGCCGACGACTCCGCCCACCAGCAGCACGGAAAGGATGCCCAGCTTGACCTTGCTCTGCCAGCGCGCGCCGGTTTCGTCCACCTGCAAGGCGACGTTGAGATTGATCTTGCCGCCGGCCTTGCGCTTGGCCTCCTGGCGCTGGTGCACCTTCTCGGCGCGCTCGGCCACGCGGTCGAGGCCCTTGATCATCTCGGAAGGCGCGACGTCGGAGAGCCCCAGCGCCTTGCGGTGCGCTTCGACCGAACTGCTCTGGACCGAGCGGCCGCGCGCGCTGGAACGCCCGGTCGCGCGCTGCCGGTCGCTGCCGCTGCTGGCGGGCTTGATCTCGGGCGCGTCGGCGGCGGGCTCGGAGGAGGCCGGCTGGGGCGCCGGGCGGGCGCTCGCCGGCTTCTTTGGCGCGGGCTTGCGGCTGGAATCGCCTTGCGGAGGCTGGGCCATAAGGAGGATCCGGGTCCCGGGCCTGGAAAGCGGTAAGTATACTACGCCGGGGCCGCGGAATCATCCACGAACGGGCAGGAGAAAAAAAGGCGCCCCCCGTGGCGCAAGGACGCCATCAGGATGTGTAGCTCGTTGCTGGCGGGGGGCGTTTGGTGCCTCGAAGCGGACTTTCGGTGCGTTTAGAGCGTGGCCGTCGTCTTGCTCGCCGCGCGGCGCGGGCGGCGCAGGTGGCGGAAACAGAGCCGGTCGTCGCGGAAATCCACTTTGACGCGGCCCTTCTGCGGCAGGCGTCCCGAGACCAGTTCGCGCGCCAGCGGCGTCTCCAGCAGACGCTGCACCGAGCGCCGGATCTCTCGCGCGCCGTACTCGTTCGAGAACCCCTGCTCCAGCAGCCAGCCCTTGGCGCGGGCGCTGAAACTCACCTCGATGCCCCGCCCGCCGGCGCGGCGGCCCAACTGGGAGAGGAACTTGTCCAGGATCCGGCTGCCGTCCTCGGCGTCCAGGCCGCGGAAGACGATGGTCTCGTCGATGCGGTTCAGGAACTCGGGCTTGAACTTCTTGCGCAGGGCCTCCTGCGTGGCCTCGATGCGTTGCCCGTACTCCAGCGGCCCGCGTGCGGCCATCCCGAAGCCCAGCCGCCGCTGCAGCGCGTCGGCCTCCGAAGCGCCCAGGTTGCTCGTCAGGATCACGATCGAGTCGGTGAAGTCGATCTTCACGCCCTTCGCGTCGGTCACGAAGCCCTCGTCCATGATCTGGAGCAGCAGGTGGTGGACCTTCTCGTCGGCCTTCTCGATCTCGTCGAAGAGCACGACCTCGGCGTTGGCCTCGGCCATCACGCTGCTGAGGTACCCGCCCTGCTCGTGCCCCACGTACCCCGGAGGCGCGCCGATCAGCTTCGCGTATTCGTGCGGCAGGCTGTACTCCGAACAGTCGATGCGGACCATCCCGCGGCGGTCGCCGCCGCCGAGCTGCTCGGCCAGCGCCTTCGCCAGCTCCGTCTTGCCCACCCCGGTCTGGCCGACGAACAGGAAGGTCGCCACCGGCCGGTTCGGATCGCGCAACCCCGCGTAGGCTCGCGCCACCGCGGCGGCCACGGAGTCCACCGCCTCGTCCTGCCCCACGACCTGTTGCTTCATGCGCCGCGCCAGCGCGTCCATGCGCAACGGGGGCGCAGGCTCCGCCAGCGGGCTCAACTGCGTATCCAGGCTCAAGCCCTTCGGGTCCGAAACCGGGAGCACGATCTTGTGGATGTCCATCCCCGGGTTCAGCCCGATGCTCACCTCGTAAAGGACTTCCTTGAGCTGGTCCGAGCGCTCATCGCCCGCAAGGAGCTTGGCGCGCGCCTCTTCGGGCATGCTGACCATGCACTTCTCGAGAATCAACTCGACGTAGGATCGGCGGTTGGTGATGTTGGCGTCGCGCAGCACGAGCTGCAATTCGTCCTGCGAAAAGATCCGAAAGCGCACGAAGGCGTCGAGGCCTTCCACATACTTCATCACCAGACTGGGTTCGAGGCGGATCATAGGTTGGGCTCCTTCCTGCTGCGGTGTCGGCAGATAAAGTGCCGCAGCCTGCGGCGACTTGATAAGAGGTAAAGCACAGAACGTGCCAACGGGGTGTTCAAAATGAAGTAAGAATTAATCCCTAACGGGAATGGAAGATTTATCATCTGTTTCACATTTCAAGTTGACTTCAAAGCCAGATAAAATCCCAGGCAAGTTCTCAATGTGCATTGCAACTCGTTACCTGGTGGTGACATACGCGGACGCACAGTGCAACAAGTGCGGCGCGATATGCGTCGTGACCTATCGCAGAGTTGGACAGGTCTTAGTTTTCAGCATCTTACAAATGCTGACTACTTGGCATCTTCCTGGATTGAGCTATACCTAACTACCTGACAGACTTGGCGGTTGGTGTACGGTTTGAGGACGCTCCTGCTGATGGACTCGCGCCGAATTGGATTGCGTGTCTGCGATGCCGGAGGGTGCTCCTTGGTGCAGGCCGGGGATCGCTGGATCCTGGAAGGCGGCAAGGTGCATCCCGGCGACGGGCGACTCTGTGCCTACGCGCTTTCGACGGTCTTCCCGCAAGTCGAGCGCATCCTTGCGAACGGGGGCGCGCTGCCGCAAGCGACGCTGCATTGCGGGGGTTCGGGTTGCCAGGTCGCTTTCCGGCTCGAAGAAGCGCGCGCCGCGGACCTTCCCGCGCCGGTGACGGCGCTAAGCGGGACCGGGCGCACGGGGCCGTTCCTGGCGCGCCTCTCCCCCGCCCTGGCCGGCAAGATCGTCGCGGCCACGGTCCCGCTGAGTTTCAAGCCGGGCGAGAGCATCCTCCAGGAAGGCGTCGCGGGCGAAGCGCTTTGCATCATCGGCGACGGGGAAGTCGAGGTCGTACGCAAACATCCGGACACCGGCGCCGAGACGGTCCTGGCGGTGCTGGGCTGGGGCGAATGCTTCGGCGAGATGTCGTTGGTCACCGGCGAGCCAACCTCGGCCACCGTCCGAGCCCGCGGGAGCGTGAAGATCCTCTCCCTGCCCCGCGACGCGCTCGAAAAGCAACTGGCGCTCAGCGACGAACTGAACCGAGTCTTCGCGCACCTGCTCGCCGACCGCCTCCGCGCGCTGAATCTGACCCTCCAGGCCGAGCGCGGGCGGGGAATCCGCGGCAAGCTCTCGATGCTCACCGTCGGCGAACTCGTCCAGACCCTCCACGCCAGCCGCCGCACCGGCACGCTGACCGTGACGCGGAAGGAAGACGAGGCCAAGCTCTATTTCGTCAAGGGTTCGCTCAAGGCCGCCGAGAGCGGCCCGCACGACGGCGACGAGGCCTTCTACATGCTCACCGTCTGGCCCGACGGCGACTTCGCCTTCGTCGAAGAGAACCCCAAGTGGCCGGACGAGTCGGCGGTCACGCTGGACACGATGGGCTTATTGATGGAGAGCATGCGGCGCTTCGACGAGACGCAGCGGTTGCCGAAGCCGAGTAATCCGTGAGCCGCGGCCTGTGGCCTGTGGCCTGTGGCCTGTGGCCTGTGATCTGTGATCTGTGATCTGTAACGGCAAAGACTTCGATTGAGGCCGTATGATAAATGCATATCGGGTTACAACTCTGCTGCTCTTCTGCTTTGGCCTTTGTTCCTGCAACAAGGGCAAGGAGGAACCTGGGCCGCTTAAGCTCACCCTTTCGATTGACAAGAAATTCGTGCCGACGGTGACGCTAAAAAACGTAGCCCGCCAGAACGTCAGGGTCCGGGCAAGCATTTCCGCTTCGTGGGTCTTTGGGTTGGTCATCAAGTCGGGGGTAAAGGATTTGCCAGAAGTTCACGAAGCGGTAGCGCTTCCGCTCGCGGAACGCATCCTCAAGCCCGGTGAATGCTATTCGGTGGAACTGCCTCCACTCCGTGAGTTGAAACTGGTGCGAAACGGCAAGTTCTTCATCCGGGCCATTTATAAGCAACCGAAGCCGGAATACGCGGATGCCCTCGATTTATGGGAACCGGTCCTATCCAACGAGATCGTCGTCGAGCGCAATGAACCGCCCATCGGCGTTGGCACGATAGAGAACGCAGAGCAATGGGCGATGGAGCATCAGACCACTACCTCGATGCCAACCAACTCGACATGGAAAGGAACTATGCGTCTGTCGTTTGCCGATGTGTCTGTCGTGGAAATACTCGAACGTGAACCCAATCAATATAAGGGCTGGGGGATTCCAAAGGGCTGGGCAGTTCCTGCGAGCGATGCCGTTGGCCTTGCCTTCTTCAGGAAGACGGGGGTTTCAGTCGTTTTCCCAGTTCCCAACGCTCTTACCGGTTCTGGATCTGATGACGCTGATGATAGACAGGCCAAGCATGAGCCGAATATGCTTCGATTGCTGGGATTCACTGAGGATAAGGAGAGAATTCCCGGAAACTCAATGGACTTCGATTGGATTCGCGAACTCGACGGCGCACGCCTACACTACAGATACGTAGTAACAAAGAGTCAGACTTTCCTCTTCGAAGTCTGGGAAGAAGAGTACGCCGCTTCCAAGCCCGAGATGGACCAATTTATTAAGGCCGTCTCTCAACCGCCTTCCCGCTTAGAGCCCTGACTCATGCCGCGCGCCAAGAAGCCTAAACCCACCGACTGCCCCGCCGAGGTCTGCGCGCACCTGCAACCGCTCCTCGCGCGCGCGCGCGAATCCGGCTGCCGCGTCGAGTACCGGCGCTGGGACCGCACGAACCGGCGCTACAGTGTCGTCTTCGAGGAAGGCGCCAAGCCGGACGCCGCGCTCGGCGACCAGCCCCTCCCTAAGGGCCTCGAAACCCTCGACCCCATGGCCTTCATCGTCTTGAACTGCGCTCCGTGCCGGCACCAGCTCTGTTTCCCGCGCCCGCCGGAGGTTCCCGAGTTCGACGCGGCCGAGTTGACCCCCGCCCTGCGCGCCGTCTATTGCTTCGAACTCGAACGCGGCAATCGCCCGCGCATCGTCTGCCGCACCTGGACGAAATGCCCGCTGGCCGTGACCCTCGACAAGCCGCTGGAATTCGAGGCGCTCGGCGGCTTGGCGAAGGGCTTGGAGCGCTGCGAGTCCTGGGACTCACACTACGATCTGGAGGAAGGGTTCCAGGATCCGGCCTCGCGGCAGATCCTGTCCGGGCCGCCGCCCATCTTCGACCGGTTGCGCGAGGTCCTTCAACCGCTGGTGAAGCGGCTGGTCGCGGGCGAGTTCGAAGCGCTGGCCGCGTTGGGACCCGGCCTCACGCCCGAGGCCCTGGCGCGCGCCGTGAAGCGCTGCAAGGAGCGTCTGATCGAGGTTCCCAACGCCGCCTTCCGCGCGCCCCGCGGGCACGGCGTCGAGAGCCTCACCGTCCATCCCGTGCCGGGGATCCGGCCGCCGGCCTACGTCTTCTGCCTGGACCTGTGGTCGGCGGAGTCCACCCGCTTCGGCCTGTACCTCGTCGGTTCCGTCACGGCGCGCGCCGCGAGCCTGGATTTGAAGCTGGACTACCTAGGCAACGACCCGCTCCCGGCCATCGAGGAAGCCCAGGCCCGCTTCGCCCCCTGAGCGGCGCAGACTTTCCCTTTCGATCCCCGCGCGGGTGCGTATCCTGTCACGCCTCACTCGGAGAACCTGTCATGCCACGCCTTGCCCTGCCGCTGGCCCTGATCCTGGCCGCTGCGCTCGCGCGCGCCGAGGAGAACGAACTGCGCACGACCGGCCCCGTCGCCGACGCGCCGCTCCAGGTCGGCTGCTGGTTCCCGGTGAAGCTCGAGACCCCGCCCTGGGTCTTCCCGATGATCTACTTCAAGTGGTACCTGAAAAAGGCCAGCGTCGAGGACCTCGCCGCGTACATCGTCGCCGAAGCGAAAAAGAAGCCCGCCGGCGAGCCGGTCTGGCTCCAGATTCACGGCTGGATGGGCAACTACAAGCCCTACTGGGACCGCACCAACCTGCTGGCCTTCGGCGAGGACGTCACCGCGCAGAACACGCCGGGGATCTGGCCCGAAAAGGGCCTCGCGCACTGGCTTGAAAACCAGAAGAAGCTGCTGGACCTTCTTAAAAAGGAAAAGGTCCGGCTCGACTTCTGGCCGCTCGACAACGAGACGAGCATCCAGGAGTGGGCGCACAACTTTCAGGAACCCTACACTTTCCGTAACATCGTCCAGGATCCGCGCTGGAAAGAGAAAAAGCTGCTCGGCCTGGACGTGGCCGGCGGCGACCTCTTCGACCCGGCCGCGCTCGAGAACGAAAAGGACGTCTGGAAGCGCAAGCCTTTCAACGACATTCCCGACAGCCGTCTCGCGTACGAGTGGGTCGTCGTGGTGGGTCACTTTGTCGCCTCGGAGGCGCTGACCGAGGCGTTCCATCGACCGCTCACCGAGACCTACCCGCACGCCACGGTCAGCGACTACAACCGCCACCGCAAAACCATTCATTGGGACAGCGACGCGCCGATGGGCATCTGGGGCCGCAAGGAAGGCTGGATGAAGCTGCACGAACTGAAGCCGGAACTGAAGGAAGTGCCCGGCGTTGGCAACGCGGCCTCGCCGCCCTATTACGGGCAGACCTTCTGGCTAAAAGTCCACCCGGAAGCGAAGGACACGACCGAGGCGATGCTCATGCACGCCGACGAGATGATCGCGATGTACGGCGGCCCGGAGCGGCTTTGCCCCCTGGATCTGCCCCCCGAACTTCGGCAAGGACGAGGACGAGCCCAAGCCCCAGAAGCGGCACATGACTTCGGAACAGTACGAGCGGCTGCTCGTGGGCCTGGCCGAGCGCGGCGTGCGCAAGATGATCCTCTGGAACAGCGGCGCGGGCGGGCAGGACCCGGAGGTGGAACGCGAGATGCTGGACGTCCTGCGGAAGGCCTACGACGCGGGGAAGCGGCGGCTCGAGCGAGGGCGCGCCGGGGAATAGCGAACCGCTCAGATCGATAGGTGGCTCCAGCCGGAGTTCTTCAGCGCCAGGCGCGCGCTTTCCAGGTCGGGCGCCTCGGCCGGGGTCTGACAGGGCTTGTGGAAGACCGCGCGGCCGGGCGGCGCGATGGCGAGCACGCCGCCGAGCTGCCACAGGTCGCCCTGCGCGCCCTGGAGCACCGAACGGACTCGCTGCCCCATCGCCTTCAGGGCCCAGTTGCTCCCGGCCTTGCGGAGCATGCCCGCCGCGGCGTACGCCTTCAGCTCCGAATCGGCGTAGACCTCGCAGCCGGGCTTGAGTTCGGTCTCGTAGGCCAGCAGCGCCTCCGTAGGCCCGTTCCCAATCAGGTAGACCTCGGCGCCCAGGCGGCGGATGTCGGTGAGCTTCTCCTTCACCAGGCCCGCGTGCTCGCGCGCGCCCGCCGACCCGAACTGCGGCACGAAGACCAGAACCACGCGCTGGCCGTTCCAGAGGTCGCCCAGGCGGATCTCGTCGCCGTCGGGGTCGAAGACCTCCAGGTCGGCCAGAGTCGCCACGTCGGGGGCTGGGGCTTGAGGCGCATCGAGCATGAGCGTCGCCGCCTTGGCTTGCCGCTGTTTTCAACCGGTACGGCGCGAAAGTAGTTTCGCCGCGCGAGAACTCCGCGAGGCTGGCTTTGACACGGTGTAACCGTAGAATCGACGCGCTCGGCACACCGTTCGATAGCGGCGTAGATTGTACCCCGACCGGAGGCCCGCGGCCACCCATGATCTTTTTCCATCTTGAAGATGCTTGCGGCATTCCTCCTCATGGCGCTTGCGACCCGAGGCGTGGCCGACGTAGCCGCTTACGCGGCCCCAAGGTCGAGGATCCCACGCGCGAAAACCCCACGGTCCTCCGCGCCAATCTGCCGCCGGGCAAGCACACGCTCACGCTGCGCGCCAGGGGCGGCAAACCACCGGCCTTGACGGTGCTGCGTGTACACAAGCCGGCCTAAAAGGAATAGGGTCTCGCGCATGCAGATCGTCTCCGTCGAACCTTTCATCCTGCACGTACCCGTGACCGGGCAGGAGATCGCCGACAGCATGCACCGCCTCACGCATTGGGGCGTGCCCGGCGTGATCCTGCACACCGATTCCGGCCTGAGCGGCTGCGGCTACTCGGGCACCCACGCGCATCTGCCCACCGACCGCCTGATCGCCGGCTTCATCGCGCAGACCGCCGCGCCGCTGCTCCTGGGCGAGGACCCCGCGCGGATCGAGCATCTATGGAAGAAGATTTACCACTTTCCTCCCGCGCAATGGGTGGGCCGCGCGGGCATCACGCACCTGGGCCTCGGCGCGATCGACGTGGCGCTCTGGGACCTGCGGGCCAAAGCCGCTGGAAAACCGCTCTGGCAGCTCATGAGCGCGCAGGCCGAAGCGCCGAAGCTGGAGGCCTACAACACCGACGGCGGCTGGCTGAACCTCGCGCGGGAGACCGTCGTCGCCAACGCCAAGCGCTTTACGCAGGAAGAAGGCTTCCGCGGCGTGAAGCTGAAGATCGGGAAGCCCGACCCGGCGGAGGACCTCGCGCGCGTGGCCGCCGTGCGCAAAGCCATCGGACCCGGGGTCAAGCTGATGGTGGACGCCAACGGCAAGTGGCCGCTGCAGACGGCGCTCGAATGGTGCCCGCGCCTGCGCGAGCTGGACGTGTACTGGATCGAGGAGCCGCTCTGGTACGACGACATCCCCGCGCACGCGGAACTGGCCGCGCGCTCGGAGATCCCCGTTGCGCTGGGGGAGCAGTTGTATTCCTTCCACGACTTCCGGAACTTCATCCGGGCCGGCGCGGTGCGCTTCGTCCAGCCCGACGTGACGCGCCTGGCGGGCGTCACCGAATGGAAGCAGGTCGCGGACCTCGCCGCCGAACACGACCTGCCCGTCGCCGCGCATGTCGGCGACATGATGCAGGTACACCTGCACACCTCGCTGGCGCACCCGGCCTGCGCGATCCTGGAGTACATCCCCTGGATCCGCCGCTGCTTCACCGAGCCCGCTACGGTCCAGGATGGCGACTTCGTGCCGCCGCAGGAACCTGGCGCAGGCACGACGCTGACCGCCGAGGCCATCGAAAAGTTCGCGCAGCCGCTTCAATGAGCCTTACGCGGGCTGCAACGCGCCCTTCTTGTGCTCCTCGAGCCAGCCCTTCAGCGGCACCTCTTCGGGCTTGGGCAGCCAGAAGGTCATCTCGCTGGCGTACTCGCCGAGCAGCTGGCGCTGGAGCGGTGTGGCGCGCTGTAGAAGCGAAGCCTCCGGAAGCAGGTAGTCCAGCGGCTTCACCCAGCGGTAGCAGTAGCCCAGATAGATGTTCTTCCGCGTCACGTCGGAAGTGTTGGGGCCGACGGCATGCCAGAGGCGCTGCTGGAAGAGCACCGCGTCGCCGGGCTCGGTCAGGACCGTCACGGCGCCGTCGGGATCGACCTGGCCTTCCCGCCGCTTCGGCGGCTCGGCCCGCTTGTGGCTCCCCGGAATCACGCGCAGGTTGCCCATGTTCGGCGCGCTGAGGTCGGTCAGGAAGTAGCCGATCTTCGTGTAGATCCACGGATACGTGCCGTGAATGGGCTCGACCTCGCGGCACCCGTCGCGGTGCCAGTCGATGCGCTTGTAGCTGGCCGGCGTGTCCTTCGGCTGCGGCGGGCGGACCATCGCGTGGCTCGTGCAGAGCTGGATCGCGGGGCCCATCAGTTCGGCAACCAGCGGAAAGGCGCCGGGCCAGTCGAGCAGTTCCAGGAAGGCCGGCTCCTTGTGGATCGCATTACGAATTTCGAGGAAGGCCTCGGGAGCCAAGTTTCCCGCGGCGCGCTCTCGCGCATCGAGCCGCTCGATCCATGTTCTTACCCGTAGCAGGGCTTCGTCCTGCAACGCGCCTTTGAGGATCAGGTAGCCGTTTTCCTCGAAAGAGGCCTTTTGAGTTTCGTTGAGCCGCACGGTATGGGGACGGGGCAACATGGCGTTTCCCTTTCTTATCGGCAGGAGCGCCAGAGCCGGGGGGCTTTGTGCGCTTCGGTTTCACGCGAGCCGCTCGCCCGCAACTTGGGCCGGTTCAACTTCGCGCCGCATTCAGGCCACGCTGAAAGCCGACCGCGAGTTGGCGCGTGCGATATCCTCTTCGCTCAGCAAAGCCTGTCCGGCGCGCAAGGCGGCTTGCAGCGGCTGGACAGGGAGGTTGCGCGGCGAGACGCCTTCCCGCAAAGAAAGCGCCGCGGCGGCGCCGGCCGCTTGTCCCGAGAGCATGCATTGCACCATCACGCGAATGGAGCCCAAGGCGACATGCGTCACGCTGACGCAGCGCCCCGCGCATAACAGATTTTCGACTCCGCGCGGGACCAGGATGCGGTAAGGAATCTGATAGCGAAACCCGGGTTCGGGCCGCACCGTGCTTTCGGCCATGCCCGGACCGTCGAGGTTATGGATGTCAATGAAAAATGATCCGTAGCCGATGGTGTCGGGCCATTCGCGGCGCGCCAGCATGTCCTGCTCGGTCAAGACAACTTCCCCCATCAAGCGGCGCGATTCGCGCAGCCCCAAGGTATGGGGTATGCTGACCATGTAGGCGCGTTCCATGCCGGGCACGTATTTCCGGAAAACGTCCAGGCTGTGAAAAGCCTGCCGCCGCGCTTCGATCGTCGCCCAGGTTAAATCCTCCGCCCGGGTGGCATCCACGCCAATGACGTGCGTGAAATTCACCCCGACTTGGTCCGGCCGCGTGGGCGTCCACCAGAAGCCCATAACTTGATCCTGAAACGGCTCCATGTCGCCGTTGCGCTGCGCCCGCGCCCAAACCTCCTTCATCTTGTAATCCTTGCGCCAGCGGCTAACGCAATCCCAGTTCACCCCGCCGATCGTGAACATGAGGGTGACCGGCTGACAGCGCCCGTCGCCGGGCCGGCCGATTTCGACCGGCGCTCCGGCCGAAGCGCCCACATCCCCGTCGCCGGTGCAATCGACGACGCGCTTGGCGCGCAGGATCCGGCGGCCGGATTTGTTCTGGACCGCTACGCCGGCCACGGCGCCGTTTTCCACCAGCGCTTCGCAAAAGAAGGTATGGTAAAGGGTCTCTACGCCCAGTTCGCGCGCCATGCGCTCGTAAAGGAATTTAAGCGGCTCGATCTCGAAAAAAACCGCCCCGCCGCGAAGTTGTCCGAAGCCTTCCCGCTCGATGCGCTGTGCGATCTCGTAGGGGATTCCACCCACCACGCGAGTGGAATCGCCCCACGCGTTGAAGATGGTCATTTGCGCGTGCCCGCCTGCCGTGGCGACGCCGCCCAAGCAGTTGAATTGCTCGACGATCAGCACCTTTGCTCCTTGCCTCGCAGCGGCAAAGGCAGCGCCTACACCGGCCGGACCACCGCCGACAACCAGCACGTCCGTCTCGCGAGCCGGCTCATCGATCGCAGCAGCCATCGTTTCACCGCCCTTTCCTTCCTCGAACGCTCTCAACTCCGAAAGGCTCGCGCAGGCCAACCCGATCCGAATGTCCTGCCGAAGCCCCGCCGCTCCGGCCGACCGACCAAGCGCCGCCTCGTGTCCTGTAACCGATATCCTTCGCGCGTTTTGGGGCGCTTTTGACCGTGCTCTTCGTTGCGCCCTCGGTGCGCGGCGGACCCAGCTCGGCGCCCAGGCAGAGCTGTCGGAATACGCCGCTCACGTCGATGAGCTTTCGCTCGGCGGCGAGGGCTTGGGTCTCGGCGAGCATCCTGCGCACTCCTTGCCTGTTCGGAATGGAGCGGCAAGGGCCTATCCAGGCTCCCGCATCGCCCGCTCGACTTCGCGCCGGCCTTCCTGCAACAGCAGGAGCACCGTCTCGATGGGGACGTGCGAAACATTTCCGCTCAGCGAAAGCGCCAGCGGCGGCTGACCCTCGGCCGCGACCGGAATGGCCGCGGTGAGCCGGCCGAAAGCCTGCCAGTCGTCGAGGACCAGGACGTCGTGCCGGAGCCGCTCGCGCGCGGCGGACAGGCACGCCGCCTCGCTCCCGGGCACCCGCGCGGTCGGCTGGTCCCAGCCGTACTTGCGCCGGGATTCGGCGAGCGCCTCGCGCGCTTCGGCGGCCGGGGCCTCCAGCAGAATTCGCAGCGCGAGCGAGGACAGATGCAGCGGATAGCCGCCCGACCACGGGCCGATCGTCTCCTGCCCGCGCTGTGCTCGGACCAGGTAGATGAGCTGCCCGCGCCAGAGCGTCGCGAAGCTCACCGTGAGCCCCTCGCAGCGCTCGGCGAAAACGGCAATGGCGCGGCGCGGGCGGGTGGCCGCGGCGAAATGAGACGTCGCGCGCCCCCCCAGCGCCAACAACCCGTAGTCGGCCGCGAAAGAATGGTAGTCGGGCTTGCGGACGTATCCTGCGGCCATGAGCGTCTTCAGCACGCGCGAGACGGAACTCTGGTGCAGCCCCACGCGGCGCGCGATCTCCGTCGAGGTCATCGGCGCCTCGGATTCGGCCAGGATGCGGAGCACCTCCAGGCCATGGGTGAGCGCTCCGGAAGGTCCGAGCTCGGCGCGAGCAGGTTCGGTGACGGTCATCACAGCGGGAGTTAATCATGCAATTAATGCATTGTCAATATTAACAGTAACTATTTTGCATTATATTTACCGGGATTATTGTTTATTATGATTACTGTTGCTTTTTCTTACGGCGCATTCGATTCAGGTCTTATCTTATAATATGATTTTATTAAACATCTTATACTAGTTAAATACGACACATATTCACTTGGCAAATGCGTAATTTCCCGGCCCGACTGGTGTACAGGAACCAAGGAGCTTGAGGATTGGCCATGCCCACTCTTACCGAAATCGCCGCCGCTACTGGCTTGAGCACCAGCACGATTTCCCGCGTCCTGCGCGGGCATTTCGATGTGGCCGAGACGACCCGCCGCCAGGTCGAGCAAGCGCTGGCCGAGCACGGCTATCGCGCCGGCAACGGGCCCCGGCGCGGGCGTCCCGCGAAGGCCGACCGCCTCGCTTCAATCGCGATCGTCTTCAACGACCGCCAGCGCATTCGGCGCAGCCCCTTCTTCGCGCCGCTCTTCGACCAAACCCTGGACCTCCTGCCGCGTTGCGGCGCGCGGGTGCAGGCGCTGGAGTGGCCCCGCGCGATGGAGCGGATGCCGGCCGAGTTGGAGCGCAGCGACGGCGCGCTGGCCCTCGACGCCAGCCACGAGCAGGTCGCGCGGATGCTCCAGCGCATGCCCGTCGTCACGATGGACTGCGCGCGGCCCGGGCTCCATGCCGACGCGGTCCTGGCCGATTACCGGCAGTGCGCCTTCGACGCGCTGCGCATCCTGATCGGGAAGGGCCACCGCCGCTTTGCGCTCCTCTCCGCGGCCCGCGAGGGGCAGGAATCCTTCGAGATGCAGATTTACGACGGCGCGCGGCGGGCGCTGGACCTGGCGGGCATCGAGCCCGGGCCGGACTGGGTCGCCGGGAACGTCGGTTCGCCGGAGGGCGGTTACGCGCTGGCCCGGCAGGTGCTCGCGCGCCCCGCCGCCGAGCGCCCCACCGCACTCTTCGGCAGCGACCACGCGATGCTCGGCGCGCTCCGCGCCGCGCACGACCTGGGGCTCAAGGTCCCCAAGGACGTCGCCGTGCTGGGCGTGGACGGCATCGAGTTGGGCGAGTTCTCCGTCCCGCGCCTTTCCACCATAAAGGTGGACAAGGAAGCGATGGTGCGCACGGCGGCCGAGCGCGTCATGTGGCGCCTCAGCCATCCCCACAGCCCCGTCTGCCGGATCGTGCTGGACTGCCCGTACATCGAGCGGGATTCGGCCTGACGATTGCCCATGCCGGCCGTTGAACCCTGGAGGACGCCCTGATGCCCCGCGCCGCGACATGCTCCGTGCCGTTCGTGCTCGCCCTGGCCTGCGCCTGCGCGGCCCATGGCGCGGAGCCGCTCCCCGCCGAGCGGCGGATCGAATGGAGCCCCGGCGTCCCCGGCGGCATCCCCGTCTATCCCGTCTTTGCCAGCGTCAAGGATCCGGCTTACGGCGCCAAGGGCGACGGCGTGGCCGACGACACCGCCGCGATCCAGAAGGCCATCGACGCGTGCCCTGAAAAGCATGCCGTGCTGCTCCCCGCGGGCGTCTACCGGCTTACGGCGATGCTGGACCTGGCCCGAAACGGCGTGGTCGTGCGCGGGGAAGGCCCGGACAAGACGCGGCTGATCAACGAGGCCGACGCCAAGCACGTCATCGGAATCTGCAACTTCGACAACGCGATCCCCAAGAAGATTCTCAAGGGCCACGAGAAGGGCTCCACGCGCCTCACCCTCGCGGACGTCGAACGGATCAAGGTGGGCGACGTGCTTAAGATCGACCAGAAGAACGACCCCGAGATCGCCAGCGTCAAGGGCGCCGGCGGGGTCTGCGGTTGGGCCGGCCGGGACAAGGGCGAGCGCGCCATGGCCCAACTGGTCCAGGTCACGGCCATGCAGGGCAACGAGGTCGCCCTGAGCCGCCCGCTGTATTTCGACTTCAAGGCCGAGTTCGCGCCCGAGGCGCTGCGCACGACCGACCGGACGATCTCGTTCGCGGGCGTCGAGAACCTCTATCTCGAGATGCTGAAAAAGCGCAAGGACAACAGTTCCACGATCAAGATCTGGAACGGCGTCCACTGCTGGGTGAAGAACATCGAGTCCTCGCGGGGCTGGTACGCCGGGCACGTGACGATGCAGAACTGCCTGGGCTGCGAGGTTCGCGACAGCTACTTCCACCACGCGCACGGCTACGGCGCGGGGCACGGCTACGGGGTGTGGGTCTTCGCGCACAGCACCGACACGCTGGTGGAGAACAACGTCAGCTTCAGCGCCAACGCCGGTTACATGCTCGAATGCGCCGGACCGGGCAACGTGGTCGCCTACAATTTCTCCGAGCGTTGCTGGGGCCGCGACTACCCCGACACCGACTGGGCGCACAACGACATCAGCTTCCACGGCGCGCACCCGTTCATGAACCTGGTCGAGGGGAACCACGTCTCGTCCATCAGCATGGACAACTACTGGGGCTCCTCGAGCCACAACACGATCTTCCGCAATGCCGCCGACATGGACATCCGCAAGCTCGACGGTTCTCCGATGATAGCGCGCATCGGCCTGCGCGTGGACGCTTACAACCGCTACACCAACGTGCTGGGCAACGTCTTCGGACACGAAGGGCTCTCGGGGCTTTTCGAAGGCTACGACTTGGGCAAACCGCTGATCTATCGCCTGGGCAGCAAAGCGCCCAGTGGCACAACGGAAGACGATCCGAAGGTCGCGCAGACGCTGCTGCGCCATGGCAATTTCGATTACGTCGGTAAGCAGACGCATTGGGACGCAAAGATCGCCTCGAAGGAACTGCCGGAGTCGCTGTATCTGAAGAAGAAGCCCGCCTTCTTCGGCAACCTGCCGTGGCCCCCGATCGGCCCGGACCGCAGCCCCATGGCCGGCACGATCCCGGCGCGCGAGCGCTTCCTTAAGATGGACCCGAAGGACCTCGAGGCCCAGGACCGCTTCTACATGGCCGAGTACCTCCTCGCCCGGGGCGAGGCCGCCCGGGCCAACCCCATTTACCAGGATGTCGTGAGCAAGTTCGCGGGCAGCGCGTGGGCCAAGCAGGCGCAGGCGCGACTCGAGGGCGGCAAGTAGGATGGTCCGCACGCCGCGGAAGCGCCGCGGCGCCTGCGATCCGGGGATTCCAGCATGGCGAAGGCAACCGACGCGCGCGTGAAGGACCTGCAGGCCTACGTCCTGCCGCTCGAACAGCGCATGCCGCTGAAGTTCGGCGGGCGCGTGACCAGCAAGATGGGCACCGTGCGCGTGCGCATGACCCTGGAGGACCAAGCCGGCAAGCGCGCCGAGGGCTGGGGCGAGACCCCGCTGGCGACGCAATGGTCCTGGCCCAGTTCCGTGCCCGATACGGAGCGCTACGCGGCGATGCAGGCCTTTTGCGCGCGGCTGGCCAAGGCTTGGCGCGGCTTCGGCGACTCGGGGCATCCCCTCGAGGTCGGCTGGGACTTTGTCGACGGCGTCCTGCCGAAGGAACTCGAAGCCTTCAACGCCGCGCGAGGCGGCGAACCCATGCCCTGGCTCTGCGCGCTGGTCTGCTGCTCGGCCTTCGACCAGGCGCTTCACGACACGTACGGCGTGCTGCATGACGTCCCGATCTACGAGACCTACAACGCGAAGTGGATCAGCCGCGACCTGGCCGGCTTCCTGCAGCCGGCGAGTTCCCACGTCTCCTTCTCCGGGCGCTTCCCGAACGAGTATCTCACGCCCCGGCAGGCGCGCCTCCCCGCCTGGCACTTGGTCGGCGCGCTGGACCCCATCGACGAATCGGAGCTGAAGGGCACCGAGCCGCGCGACGGGCTCCCGGTGCTGCTCGCCGACTGGATCCGCGCCGACGGCTTGAAGTGCCTCAAGATCAAGCTCAACGGGGCGGACGCGGAGTGGGACTACGCGCGGATCGTGAAAGTCGGGACGCTCGCCGTCGCGCTCGGCGTGGACTGGCTGACGACCGACTTCAACTGCACCGTCACCGACCCGGAATACGTCAATGCGATCCTCGATCGCCTGCTGAAGGAGCAGCCGCGCCTGTACGGGATGTTGCTCTACGTCGAACAGCCCTTCCCCTACGACCTGGAACGGCACCGCATCGACACGCACTCGGTGGCCGCCCGCAAGCCGCTCTTTCTCGACGAGAGCGCGCACGACTGGAAGCACGTGCGGACCGGGCGCGAGCTGGGCTGGACGGGCGTGGCGCTGAAGACGTGCAAGACGCAGAGCGGGGCGCTGCTGAGCCTCTGCTGGGCGCGCGCGCACGGCATGACGCTGATGGTCCAGGACCTCACCAACCCGCGCCTGGCGCAGCTCGCGCACCTGCAACTGGCCGCGCATGCGGGCACGATCATGGGCGTCGAGACCAACAGCATGCAGTTCTGGCCGGCGGCCTCCGCGGAGGAAGCGCAGGTCCATCCCGGCGCGTACCGGCGCCGCGAAGGCGTCATGGACCTCGCCACGCTGCGCGGGCCGGGCTTCGGGTATCGAGTGGCGGAGATCCGCCGCGAGTTGCCGGAGCCGCTGGCGTGACGAAATAGAACCACAGAGGGCACAGAGCACACAGAGAAGGAAAAATGGATGAGAAGGAGGGGGCTTGAGTTCTTGCCCCCATTCTTCTCTGTGTTCTCTGTGGGACCTCTGCGGTGAATAAAGCTGCCAAGGAGCCGGCCATGGCACTGAATGGAAGCGAAAAGATCGGCGCCCTTCTGATCCTGGCGCTCTTCTGCGGCACGCTCATCTGGTCCTGGGACGGAAACGTGCGGCCGCCCCGAGTCGCAGGCGACGAAAAGGCAAACCCCGAAGCGAGGAAACCGGCGATGAACGAGATCCCGCGCGTCAAGAGCGCTTCCCACCTGCCGCCGCGCAAGGTGATCGTGGGCACGGTGAGCCGCGCCTTCCGTCCCCCTACCCGGGCGTGGAAAAGCGCACCGAAGAACTGCTCGCGATCTTCGACCGCATGGCCGCCGAGTCGCATAAGCGCTACGGCCGGGGCCTCGACCTCGCCGTGCTTCCGGAGATGGCCGTCACCGGCGGGCGCGGGGGCTGGGAGGCCACCGCCAGGGAACGCGCGCTGCCCTTCGACGGCGCGCTGCGCGAAGCCTTCTCGAAGAAGGCCCGCGAACTGCGCAGCTATCTCGTCGTCCCCATGAACCTGGTGGAGGCCGACGACCCCGAGACGGTATCCAATGCCGCGATCCTGCTCGACCGCGAAGGCCGCGTCGCCGGGATCTACCGCAAGATCCATCTGGCCTCGCAGCAGGGCAAGGAGGATCTCGAGGGCGGCACGTCGCCGGGCTGCGAGGCGCCGGTCTTCGAATGCGACTTCGGCAAGCTGGGCATTCAGATCTGCCTGGACGCCATGTTCGAGTACGGCTGGGACGAGTTGGCGCGGCGCGGCGCGGAGTTGGTGGTCTGGCCCACCTGGCGCCCGGGCACGGCGCACGCCACCTCCCGCGCGCTCTACCATCGCTACTTCATCGTCTCGGCCACCTACATGACCACCGCGCACGTTTTCGAGCCGACCGGCAAGATCGTCGCAACCGCCGATCCGGCCGACCCGCTGCTCGTCCAGGAAATCGACCTGAGCAACGCGATCGTCGCCACCGGCGGCGGGCGCGTGGGCGAAGGCGGCGCGGACATGAAGGAGCGCTTCGGCGGCCGCATCGGCTTCCGCTTCTACCCGGAAGAAGCCTACGGGCTCTTCTGGTCCAACGATCCGAAGACGCCGGTCGCCGAGATGCTCCGCGAAATCGGCGCGACGGAACTGGAAGTCTTGCTCGAACGGCAACGCGGGATCTACTGCAAGGCGGGCGTCGTCGGCGCGGAGGCGCGCGTCGAAGCGGCTCACGTCGCGGGGCGGTAAGGGGCAAGCGGTCAGCTACGAAAGGGCAACCCATGTACGAGATCGGCGAGGAAGAGGTCGAGGCCGTCGCGCGCGTGATCCGGCGCAAGAAGCTCTTCCGCTACGGCGGCAAGGAGCCCACCGAGTGCGAACTGCTGGAGCGCGAATGGGCCGCGCAGTTCGGCGCCGCGCACGCGCTGGCCGTTAACAGCGGAACCTCCGCGCTGATCGTCGCGCTGATCGGGGCGGGGATCGAGCCCGGCGACGAGGTGATCCTGCCCGGCTACACCTTCGTGGCCTCCGCGCAGGCGATCCTGGCCGTCGGCGCGGTGCCGGTCCTGGCGGAAGTCGACGCCGGCCTGATGCTCGATCCCAAGGACGTGCAGGCCAAGCTGACCCAACGCACCCGCGCGATCATGCCCGTTCACATGCTCGGCCACGTCGCCGACCTGGAGCCCATGCTCAAGCTCGCCAATGAGCGCGGCGTAATGGTCATCGAAGACGCCTGCCAGTGCGTCGGCGGAAGCTACCGCGGCAAGCGCGCCGGCACGTGGGGCAAGACGGGCGCGTACAGCCTGAACTTCTACAAGGTCCTCAGCGCCGGCGAAGGCGGGATGCTGGTGACGAACGACAAGACGGCCTGGCAGCGCGGGCGCGTCCAGCACGACACGGGCACGGCTTGGCGCGACGACATCGGGCAGATGCAGATCCCGCTCTTCGCGGGCGAGAACTACCGCTTCGACGAACTGCGCGGGGCGGTGATGCGCGTTCAGCTCGGGCGCCTCCAGTCGATCCTGACCCGGCTGCGCGCCGCGCGCAAGACCCTGGCTCAGCGCCTGGATGGCGCGCCGGGCCTCTCCTTCGCGCCGGTCCACGACCCGGAAGGCGTCACCGGCGCGGCGCTCTTCCTGCGCGTCGAGAACCGCGAGCAGGCCCTCGCGTTCCACAAGCTGGCCGGAGAACGCGGCCTCTCGACCGGCCTCCCTTACGACAGCGGGCGGCACGTTTACACCAACTGGGAAGTCCTGCTTGAACGCCGCGGGGCCTACCATCCCGCGCGCGATCCGCTGCACACCACCGAAGCCGGACGCGCGCAGCGCTACACGAAGGACATGCTCCCGCGCACCCTCGAAAACCTCGCCCGCGTCGTCTCCGTCGGGATCGGGCTCAACTGGAGCGCCGAGGAAATCGAGAAGCAGGCCGAAGGGCTGCGGCAGGCGGCCCGCGAAGTGCAGGGCGCGCCGGTCGCCTCCAAGTAGCCTCATCGAGTCCCGATGCCGTGTCGAGGGGCGGGCCATGCGGCCCGCCCCTTTGTTTCGCGCGGCATGCCTTTTTTCCGGCATCCAAAAGGGAAGTCCCGCCGGCTCGCGCCCGTGGTAGACTCGCGCTTCGCTCCTGCGGCCTCGAATCTGGGATCGCTTCGCATGAACAACATCGCGCGCGTGGTGACTTTCGTGATGGTCCTGCTCGGCATGTTGCTGGGCTATTACCTGGGGCAGCGCGCGCTGGTCATCCGGCAGCGCGCCGATAAGCAGGCCCCGGGGGCCGCGGGCGAAACGGCCTCCCCGGGCGCGATCCGCTGGCTGCTCCCGACCGAATCGCGCCAGCGCGCGTCGGCCATCGAACGCGGAAAGAAGGCCTTCGAAAAGCAGCAGTGTTTCTTATGCCACGTCCTGCCCGAGATGCCGGAACCTCCGGGGACCGTTACGCCCGTGCTGGGTCCGGACCTCGCGGACGTCGGCGCGCGCCTGAGCTTCGACGAACTCGTGGAGTCGATCGCCAACCCGAATGCGAAGATCACCGCGGGCGATCCGCTGTATACGGTCGATGGCAAATCGCGCATGCCGGAGATTCAGGGGCAGATCAAAGTGCAGGAGCTGCTGGAACTCGCATTGTTCCTGACGGAGCAGAAAAAGAAGCCCGAGCCGCCCGCCGCCCCATAACGCCTTCGCACGTGCACTTATTTAAGTTCAAAAATGAACAATAATTCGATTGCTCTCTTGAACCGGCGGCTTGTTTTTAGCTCATAAAAGAGGTACGTTAACGCTCCAGTGCAATCCGGATTCGATGCTGGGTCTCATACTCCATCTCGAGGGCGCATCGCGAGTGGGCTCCAAGGCCAATCCGCCGGCCGCACCGGCATCCGAATGGAGCCCGGTCAGCCTCCACAAGGTTCCCGACGACGTGGCGCGCACGCTGTCCACGCACGGCCTGCGCCCGCCGGCCTGCCGGCTCTGCGTCCAGACCAAGATGCGCCTCGACGGGCGCTACGGCGAGAGCTGGCTCGCGGTGGGCGCCGAGCAGGTCGCGGTCGTGGTTCGCAACGGCCATCCCGCGCAGGTGACGTGGTCCACGCCCATGGCCAGCGTGACGGGGGCGCGGACGCACAAGGTCACCGGCGGCGGCGTGCTGATCCTCGACATCGGCGGCGCCGCGCAGGAGATCCTCCGCTACGACATCGGCCAGTCCGGGCTCTTCGGCGGCATCGCGCAGCAGATCCAGAAGCACGTTAAGCCTGAGAAGGAGCAGGCTCCGGCCCCGGCCAAGGATCTCGGCCGCGAGCCGCCCGCCGCGCCCGCCCCGGTGGAAGCCCTGCCCGCCGTCCGCCAGCCGCTCTCCTTCGACGAACTCCTGGGCAAGCAGCGCGAACTGCTCTGCGGGGGAGTGCGGGCGCGCCTATCCGAAGAACTCCAAGGTCTGTCCGTTCTGCATCCGGCGCGCGGGCACCCTGCTGCGGATTCTCCGCTTCGCGACGCCCTACAAGCGCCAGATCGCCGCCATGGGCGCGCTGATGGTGGTGGAGATGCTCTTGCAGCTCATCCCGCCGCAGATCATGCGCGTGATCGTGGACAAGGCGCTGGTCAGCGAATCCCAGGCCGGGCTGATGATCCTGCTGATCGCGCTGATGGGCGTGCTGATGATCTGGCGCCATGCGCTCGGGATCCTGCACGCCCAACTGGGCGTCTGGGTCGGCAGCCACGTCACCACGCGGATCCAGCAGCAGGCCTTCAACCACCTGCAGGCGCTCTCGCTCTCCTTCTACAACCGGCACCAGACCGGCGCGCTGATGAGCCGGATCAACAACGACGCGCGGCAGATGCAGGGCTTCCTGACCGACGGCATCCAGTACACCATCGTCAACGTCCTGGTGGTGATCGGCGTCGTGACCACGCTGCTCTGGATGAACCCGTTGCTGGGTATGCTGGTGCTGGTGCCGACGCCATTCGTGATCGTGCTCTCGCGCTACATCTGGCGCAAGGTCCACCGGCGCTGGCGGCTGCTTTGGTCGAGCACCTCGGCGGTCTCCAGCTACCTCAACGACGCGCTCAGCGGCGTCCGCGTGATCAAGGCCTTCGGGCGCGAGGACGACGAGATCGCGCGCTTCGACAAGAAGACCGGGACCATGCGCGACCACCTGATCGACGCGGAGACCACCTGGCAGACCCTCGTGCCGATGCTGAATCTGATCATGCAGTCCTCGACGCTTCTGATCTGGTACTTCGGCGCCTACGAGGTCTACGGCGGGCGGCTCACCCTGGGCGGGCTGCTGGCCTACATGAGCTACCTGGGCATGATCTACGGCCCCTTGCAGCTCATCTCGCGCATGAACGACTGGCTGACGCGCAGCATGACCGCCGCCGCGCGCGTCTTCGAAATCCTCGACACCGAGCCGGAGATCAAGGACGAGTCCGCCGCGCGCGCGATGCCCGAGATCAAGGGGCACATCGAACTGCGCAACGTCACCTTCGGCTACGAGAAGCACACCCAGGTGCTCAAGAACCTCTCCCTGGAGATCAAGCCGGGCGAGATGGTCGGCCTCGTCGGCCACAGCGGCGCGGGCAAGTCCACGCTGATCAACCTGATGGGACGGCTCTACGAGATCGAGGACGGCCAGATCCTGATCGACGGCGTGGACGTGAAAAACGTCCGCGTCTCCGACCTGCGCGAGCACATGGGCTTCGTGCTCCAGGACACCTTCCTTTTCAACGGCCCGATCGCCGCGAACATCGCCTACTCCCGACCCGACGCCGACCGCAAAGCGATCATCGAAGCCGCCGTGGCCGCCAACGCCCACGAGTTCATCATGAAGCTCCCCGACGGCTACGACACCATCGTCGGAGAGCGCGGGCAGAAGCTCAGCGGCGGCGAGCGTCAGCGCATCTCCATCGCCCGCGCGATCCTCCACGACCCCAAGATCCTGGTCCTCGACGAGGCCACCAGCAGCGTGGACACGATCACCGAATCCAAGATCCAGCAGGCCCTCGCCAACCTCGTCAAGGGCCGCACCACCATCGCCATCGCGCACCGGCTGAGCACCCTCCGCCACGCCAGTCGCCTGATCGTGATGAAGGGCGGCGAGATCGTTGAGCAGGGCTCGCATGCCGAATTGATGGCCAAGGAGGGCGGCGAGTACCGCAAGCTCGTGGAGATCCAGACCGAATGGAGCCGCGCGATCGCGGTGGGAGGTTGACGTGGTGGCGCGGCACGAAGACGCCGGCGAGACTCCGCCGGAAACCAAAGAAGCGGTCAAGCCCGAGGTCCTCGTCTGGCTGGACCCCGCCAAGCTCTCCTTCTACTGGAAGGGCGGCGCCGAGCCCGTGCGCATGACCGTCGCCGGCGACCGCAGCTACCCCCGCGTCTTCGCCGCGTACGCCTTCCCGCACAGCGACCCCAAGCACTTCATCCAGCTCTTCGAAGGCAAACCCGACGGCAACCGCGGCGAGGTGATCGGCATGCTCCACGACTGCACCGCGCTCTCCGAAGCCGACCGCAAGGCCGTCGACGAAGCGCTGGGCCGAGCCTATATCGTGCCCAGGATCCTGCGCATCCTCCACGTCAACGACATGCGCTACCTCGTCCACTGGGCCGTCCAGACCGACCGCGGCGCTTCCGAGTTCGACATGAACGACATCTACGAGCAGATCGACCGCCGCGAGGACGGGCGGATCATGCTCACCGACACCTACGGCAACCGCTACGAAATCCCCTCCCTGAAGGCGCTCGATCCCGAGAGCCAGAAGCTGCTCGAACCCTTCCTCTGATCGATCTTGGAGGTGGGGAATTGGGTTGGGTGCGGGCTCGGCATCAGGCACGCCAATAAGCGCGCAGCTTCCAATAGCCTTTCCCGGCCCTTCCAAGAGCTTGGAGCGCACTCAAGGTCGCAGCGCGCCCCATTCGAAGGGTTGCACCTCCGCCAGCCCCGCGAGGCGCTCGAAGTTCGCGTGCGCGATCTTCGTCAGCTCCTCCTGCGGCAGCCGGAGCTGCTTGATGAAGCGCACGTGCCCGAGGAAATGCTGCCGCAGCAGTTCGGTGTTGGCGGTGCGCCGGTCGAGAACCACGTCGCTGCCGAAGAGCAGCCGGTCGGCGTGGGCGAGGAAGAACGCCCGCAAGGCCACACGGTCTTCCTCGTACATTTCGTCGTCGGGCGCGACGTAGCAGCCGATGGACGTATCCACCACCAGGTTCGGATGCGCGGCGAAGAGCGCCGCCATGCGCTCGGGGCCGATATGGAGCTGGTGCGCCCCGATGAACGTCGTCCCGCGGTGCGCGGCGACGGCTTCGAGGAAATCCCCCAGCAGCTCCTCGTTCGTGTAGGTAACGCCGTTCTTCCAGCCTTCTTTCCAGTAGCTGTGGAGCCCGCCGCCGGTGTAGGGGCTGGCGGTATGCCGCTGCGTGACGTGCCAGAGCACCGGCATGCCAAGTTCCCCGGCGCGCGCGTAGACCGCCTGCCAGGCGGCGCTCAGCACCGAGCGCCGCTCGGCGCCGCTCTGGATCAGCGGGGCGTTGTGGAGCTTCAGGCCGACGGCGCCGAGTTCCTTGCAGCGTTCGAGGTGCTTCACGTCCGGCGCGTCGAACTTCATGCGGCAGAGCCACAGGAAGCGGTCGTCCCCGCGCGCGGCGGCGGCCAGCGCCTCGGCGCGCTCGGGAAAACCGTCCACCGCCACGTGCCGGCGCAGCCGGAAGGCCCACATCGTATCGTGCCAGTCGGCGACGGCCTTCAGCGCGTCCTTCGCTCGCGTCTCGGACATATGGGTATGGCAGTCGAGCCAGTACTTCACGCTGGGCTGGAAATGCAGGCCCCAGCCGGCGGAGAAGCCATGATCGACGTCGCGCCGTTCGGCCACGTCGGGTGCGTGGGGACGGCCGGGGCTTTCGTTCGACATCTGCGTTCCTCGCTGCGTAACGCCATCAACCTGACCGACGCGCCATCTCAACACAGCTCCACAATTTGTGGCGCTCTGCGCGCTCGGCGTCTCTGCGGTGAAGCCGATTAGGCCGTCAGCCGGCCTTTACATGCTCGATCAGGCGGCGGACGATCTCGTCGCTGGTGATGCCTTCGGATTCGGCGTGGAAGTTGGTGACGATGCGGTGGCGCAGGACGACGGGGGCCACGGCCTTGACGTCGCCGACGCTGACGGCGAAGTTCCCGCGGATCGCCGCGCGCGCCTTGGCGCCCAGGATCAGGAACTGGCTCGCGCGCGGCCCGGCGCCGTAGCGCACCCACTCCTTGATGAAGTCCGGCGCGTCCTCGCCTTGAGGGCGGCTGGCGCAGGCGAGGTTCACCGCGTATTGCAGCACCGCCTCGCCGACCGGGATCTTCCGCACCACCCGCTGGACTTCCAGGACCTGCGCGGAGGTCATCACCGGTTCGAGCTTGGTGTCGCGCAGCGCCGTCGTCTGCCGCACGATCTCGACCTCTTCGGCTTTCGAGGGATACAGGATCCGAATCTCGAACATGAAGCGGTCGAGCTGCGCCTCGGGGAGCGGGTAGGTGCCCTCCTGCTCGATGGGGTTCTGCGTGGCCAGCACGAAGAACGGCGCCGGGAGCGGGTAGGTCTCGCCGCCCGCCGTGACGCGGTGCTCTTCCATGGCCTCCAGCAGCGCGGCCTGCGTCTTGGGCGGCGTGCGGTTGATCTCGTCGGCCAGGATCATGTTCGCGAAGACCGGCCCCTTCACGAAGCGGAAGCTGCGCTGCCCCGTCGCGCGGTCTTCCTCGACCACCTCCGTGCCCACGATGTCGCTGGGCATCAGGTCCGGCGTGAACTGCACCCGGTTGAAAGACAGGTCCAGGATCTGCGCGAGCGTGCGAACCATCAGCGTCTTGGCCAGCCCCGGCACGCCGACCATCAGCGCGTGGCCGCGGCAGAACATCGCGATCAGGATCTGGTCCAGCACGTCGCGCTGGCCCACGATCGACTTGCCCATCTCGGCCATCAGCGCGTCGTAGCCCTTGCGCAGCGTCTCGACGAGCGCCAGATCGTCCTTCGAGGCGTTCGCGGGCGCGGCTTCGGCGGCGCGGGGCGGGTTGATCTCGGCCATGCGAAGGTTCCTTGGGGCTCAGGTTGGAAAGTTCGCGTTATACCCGCACGCGCCGGGGATGAAAGTGCGTCCGCTACCGCGCCGGCGCGAGCAGGTGCGCGCCGTAGCGGAAGCGCGCGCCGGGTTCCTCTCCCAGAACCGCCTCCCGGTACGACCCAGACGGCAGCGCGCGCAGGGTCTTCGTGGAGACGAGCACATACGCGCCCGAGCCGCCGGGGCGGAGCAGTTCGGCGATCGCCTCGGGCCGGTTCTCCACGTCGCGCACGTTCCGGCGCAGGTAGAAAAGCATCTGCGGGCGCCCGATGCCGGCGTCGTAGAGCGCCGCGTCCTCGGGCAGGGCCTCCCGCGCGCGGGCGCAGAACGGCTCCATCGTCTCGGCCTCGTGCTCGTAGGCCTGGACGCTTAGCGCGAAGAGCGAGGTCAGGCAGACCACCCCGCCCCACCAGGCCCAGTGGCACGCGCACGAGCCGCGCAGGAGCTTCCAGGTCCCCAGCAGGAAGGCCGCGCCGGAAAGCCCGCCGAAGATCCAGACCCAGGCGCCGGCCTGGAATTCGCGCGCGGCGTAACCGGCCAGGGCCGGCCCGGCGGCGGCCAGCAGCACGCCAAGCCACAGCGCCGCACGCCTGCCCCACAGCACGTCCACCCGGCGCGAACCGGCGGCGAACTCGCGCAGGATCCCCGCCATGCCGTCCCCGGCCAGGAGCGCCAGCGGAACCAGCCACGGCACCGCGTAATGCCGCTGCTTCGCCGAGAGGCACGACCAGAGCGCCAAGTTCACGCCGAACCAGAGCCACCAGAGCCGCCGCCGCGCGTCCGCCGGCTCGGGCGCCTTGGCCCGCTGCCACCACGCGACGAACGGCAGCCACACGCTCCACGGCAGGGCCCAGCCGAGCACGTTCAAGACATAATAGTAAGCCGGCTTCTGATGCCCCGTGTCTTCTCCGAACCGGTTGACGCCTTCCTGGTAGAAGTCGGAGAAGGTCATGCCGCTCCGTTGCAGGAACGGGATCCCCCACCCCAATACCGGCGCCAGGAACAGAGCCAAGCCGGCAAGGTGCCAGAGCGCCTTCCTCGGCATCGCCGCGGCCGGCGCGCCGCCCCTGCGTTCCAGCCAGCCCCAGACCCCAAGCACCGGGGCCACGAGGACCAGGATCACATGTCCCTTGGCCAGAACGCCCAGCGCCAGCGCGGTATAGAACAACAGGAGCGCACCCGGGCAGCCCTTGCCGCGCACGTCTTCCCAGGCGCGAAAGGCCAACAGCGTAAAGAGCGCCACCCAGATGTCGATCTCGGCCATGCGCGCCTGCCCATAGAAGGCCGCCGAACCGGTCAGCGCCAGCGCCGCCAGCCAACCCGCCGCGCGGTCGCCCCCATCGGAGGCCGACGCCGCGGGTTTCCGCGAGCACCACAGGTACGCCAGCAGAACGCAGAGCGCCCCCGCCAGCCCGGACGGGATGCAGGCCTCGCGCACGGTCACCAGACCCCCGTTGAAGGCGCGGGCCCAAAGCGCGACCACCCAGGAGGCCAGCGGCGGCTTCTTGACGCGCGCCTCCCCGTTCAAGTGCGGGACGACCCATTCCCCGTCATCCAACATCTCCTGGGCCACGCGCGCGACGCGGCCCTCGCTGGCGCGGAGCAGCGCGCGGCGGTCCAGGCCATAGAGAAAGATCAGGCCGGCCAGGAGCGCGACCAGGAGGGCCTCGCGCAGACGCGGATCGGTCAGGGACATGGGAGGTATGGGATCATGGGCCAAGCGGTCCGAATTCGCAACGTGCGGAGCCTCGACTTGACGCCCCGCCGCCTTCCGGCATAATGCCCCACCCTTAGGGCAGCCGGTTCGCCCGCGCCGAAGCAGAGGAGTCCAGCGGCATGAAGACCAACGTACGCAACTCGAAGCTCAAGAAGCGGCGCGTGTCCGGGTTCCTGGCCCGCAACCGCAGCAAATCCGGCCGCAAGATCATGAATCGCCGTCGCGCGCGCGGCCGGACCGCGACCGTCTTCGGCTGATCGAGTCCCACGCGACCTGAAGCGTTCCGCCCGGCCGCTCGCGCGGTCGAGGGCGCCGTTTTGTCCTGCCGATCCGTTCAGGGCTGCTGGTCCGCCGGAGCCGGCGGCGCACCGTCGTCGGGCAGCTTGAGCAGGATGGGCGGCGCGGGGTCGCCCGGATTGCGCGTCAACGTCAGCGGCACGATGCTCCGCGCGCCGTCTCGTTCGACCAGGAGCGTGGTCTCGGTCCCCGGCCCGGCGTAGATCACCTCGCGCATCAGGTCGGCCGTACCCTTGATCGCGTGCCCGTTCACGGCCAGGAGCTTGTCGCCGTCCTTCAGCCCTGCCTTGGTCCCTGGCAGCACCCGTCCGCCGGCCTGCTCGGGCGGGAGCACCTGGGTGACGTTCACCACCGGCGCGGGCAGGAACCCGGGCTTGGTCTGGACCGGTGCGACCTCCTCCGCGTCGTTGAATATGACCATCTCGCGCGGGGCCTTCATGCGCATCTGGTATTCCTGGTACTCCGCATGCGTCAGTTCGGTGCGGTCGTCGGGTTCGTCTTCGCCCCAATCGTCGTCCAGGCCGATTCCGATGAAGCCCCGCCCGCGCAGGTCGATCAGCAGTTCGGCCGCGCGCGTACGGATCTCGGGATCTTCGGCGGAAAGCGCGTCGGTGAGCGGCTCCAGGGCCGGCTGGCCCAGCCGTTTAAGTTCGCCGTAGGCCTGGGTGCGGATGCCGTAGGCGGGGTCGCCCAGCTTCCGGATCAACTCCCGCGCCCGGTCGGCGGGGGCCGGCTGGGCCGGCGGCGGATCCTGGGCCGCCGGAGGCGGCGCGTCGCCGGCCAGACTCGGACCGCACAGGACCCAGGCCAGCAGCAGCGCCGGGCCTGAGGCCCGTATCGAGGCTCCCTGGAACACGCGAACCCTCCCCGTGCTTCCATCTTAGACGCAGCAGGAGGCCGGTTCACACCGGAAAATGCGCCCGGAGGCGCCCCCGGGCTACTTGCCCTTCATGAACTCGATCAGGATCTGGGCCACCTCGGGACGCGTGACCTCGGGCGGCGGAATCTCGCCCTTGGCCAGCATATCGCGGAGCTTGGTCCCCGAGACGCTGACGGCCTCGGCGTTCTCCGGCGCGGTCTTGAAGCTGACCATCCCCTGGCTCTTCTTGTCGTAGTAGGTGTGCTCGAACTTGAAGATCTCCACGCCGATCTCTTCGGGCTTGAAGCGGTCGAAGATGTTCTGCGCGTCGTAGTCGCCATAGTAGGACTTCCCGGCGGCATCTTTCACCCCGGCATGGTCGCGGCCGACGATGAAGTGCGTCACGCCGTAGTTCTTGCGGCAGAGCGCGTGGAAGATCGCCTCGCGCGGGCCGCCGTAGCGCATCGCCGCGGGGAAGACCGCCAGCTTGACGCGCTTCTTCGGGTAGTAGTTCGCCAGCAGGACCTCGTAGCACTTCATGCGCACGTCGGCGGGGATGTCGTCGCCCTTCGTCGCGCCCACCAGCGGATGGATCAGCAGCCCGTCGGTCACTTCCAGCGCCACTTTGGTCAGGTACTCGTGGGCGCGGTGGATCGGGTTGCGCGTCTGGAACGCGGAGACCGTCTTCCAGCCCAGCTCGGCGAAGTACGCGCGCGTCTCCTTCGGATCCAGCCGGAACTCGCGGAAGTCCTCGTAGCGCACGCGGTTCAGGACCGAGACCTTCCCGCCCAGCCCGGTGTTGCCCATCAGGTTCATCACGCGCGCGACGCCGGGGTGCGCCTCATCCTGCGTACCGAAGGCGAGCTTGGCGTGCGCGTCCTGGTCGTGCGCGTAGATATCCTCAATATGCAGCACGCCCAGCACGTTCTCGTCGTGGTCGGTGAGCGCCACGTCGTCGCCGGCGCTCAGGCGGCCGACCAGTTCCTTGGGCCGCGCCAGGACGATCGGGAGGCTCCACACGGTCCCGTTCGGGAGGCGCATCGACTCCAGGACGCTCTCGACCTCGGCCTTGCCCATGAAGCCCTGCAAGGGGCTCAGCGCGCCGCAGGCGAGCATGTCGAGGTCGGAGACTTCGAAGTCGTGCAGCCGGATCTTGGGCAGGCCCCGCGCCTTTTCCAGCAGCGCTTCGCGCTTCGACCCCGCAAGCTGGCGTTCGACCAGGATTCCGCCGTGTGGAGCAATGAGATCGGCCATTTGAGCAACTTCCTCCTAAGAAAAACCCGCCTAAGCCCTTCCCAATCCGGGAAATGAGGTAAACCGAGGGCCTGGAAAAGTGCACCACCTGAACGAGGAGCGCATTTTCAAGCGGCTACGGTACGCCCGCAAACCTCACCTTGCAAGCACACGTGCGTCAATCACCTATGCAAATCCTTTCAATATATATTTGTGTATTTTTATCGCACCCGCGACTTTACATTGTGCAAATAGACGGTTAAGGTCCAATAGGGAGGTTGAAACTAAACTAAGATGACGCGGCTATGGCAGTTCTCCTTCTGCACCCTAACCCTCTATTCAATCGGGGCTTGGTCGGGTGAAACACTTTCGCGAACATGCGCATGTGGGTTCGATCCGGCGATCCATCAAGTACACCTGACTCCTCGCGTAGGCGTGCGTGGTGTATTTGAAGTGAATACCAACTCGGATTATGCGGCACGCTGGGTTTCCGATTCCAGTGCTTCAAAACCCTACGTGCCAGACCGAAGAACCGTAGTCACCTACGGTATCAACACTAGCGGCTCTAACGTTTCTAAAGCCGGACGCACCATGCAACCAATCACACTATCCGATTTCAGCGGCGCGGCCGGGAGTCTCTCAGAATTGGTGGATCTAATTAAGAAGGCTGTCGAATCTTGGAATGACACTTGCGGCATTCTGCTCACCTATACTTCGAGTACTTCCTCCGCCGACATCGTGATCGGCACAACAAACCTGGGAGGCCCCGGCGGTACCGTGGGTGTGGGCGGATTCCAGTCTGCGTCCACCTCCTCGAATCATTGGTTCATTACGGATGGCTTCGTACAGTTGGATAAGAACGAGGGTGGTGCCAATTGGAGCAGCAGCGACGTTCATTCAACGGTGGCGCACGAAATCGGCCATGCGATCGGGTTTAGCCACACGGGACCCGACTCCACCGTGAACGCCTTGATGGAGCCGTTTCTCAATTCCAACCTTGGCCCGGCGCCTGACGACCGCTGGTACAGCCAGTTTCTCTATGGCGTGGCGCCCGCAAAACTGAGCGGCAATGCCAGCCAATCCGATCAAGTCACTCTTTCCATCGGCCGCGCAACGCCCATACAACTGGGCACCGATTCCGATGACAACTTCCAAGGCGATTCAATGGTGGCGCCCCCGACGGGGCACGGACCCGGTACGGGTACGGGCGTGCTCGAACACGACTCTATTTCCAAATACATCGTCGAGCGCACCGGCCCCAACGATTCTAGCTTTGCGGTACTGGACAGCAACGTTCAAGGTCCCGGAACGAACAACGCGGACGGCGACTTGTCCCATGCCCAGAACGCCTTCAATTTCGTCGATAACGGGGCCTTCGTGAACGGCGCCGTTTACAAGTACCGAGTCAAAGCCGTCTTTGCTTCGGCGGGTAACGACTCGCTCTATAGCGACGAGGTCTCCGTTACGGTAACGGTGACCATTCCACCGCCTGTCGTGACCAATCTAGCGCCCAATTCGGGCATCCGCGGCACGAACAACTTGGATGTCGTGATCACGGGAAGCAACTTCCACACCGGCGGCAACAACGTAACCTTCAGCGGCTCCGGGATCAGCGTGGACGGTGTGGTCAGGAATTCCGCGACCCAATTGACCGCGACCATCGACATCGCGGCCGGCGCCACGCTCGGCGCGCGTAACGTAACGGTAACAAACCTGGATGACGGAGGAGCCGCCCTGGTGGCCAATGGCTTTACCGTGGAGGCCCCCGCCCCCAGCATTACCTCAATCAACCCGTCCCTGGTGCTCCAAGGCTTCGCTGGAGATGTGGTCATCATGGGCTCGAACTTCCATAACGAAGGCGGAACGCCTGCGGTGACATTGTCCGGAACGGGGGTCAGTTCAACCGGCGTCACTTTCAATTCCTCCTCCCAGCTCACAGTCGGCGTGTCGGTAACCGCAGGCGCGACGCTGGGATTCAGGAACGTCACGGTAACCAATCCTGACGCCAAGAATGACGTGGAGACCAACGGCTTCAGAGTGCATGCGCTGCCCGTGGCGATTTTTACCGGCAATCTGGAAAGCGGTCAGACCGGAATCCTGGCCGGGGAGGATGTCGATTTCAGCGCCTTGGCTTCGAACGATCCGGACGGTGGGGCCATCGCCAACTTCGCGTGGAATTTTGGGGACGGCGCAACCAGCCCCTCGGATCTTACCGGCATTCCCAGCCATACGTACGCCGCGCCCGGCGCGTACACCGTCACCCTCGTCGTCACCGACGACGAAGGCGTGGACAGCTTCCAGGCGCAGATGACCGTGCTGGTCTCCGGCGGGGCCGACGACGGGGATCTCCATGCCTCGACCGGCAGCTTCAGCGTCCGCTTCAACAAGACCAACGCCGATGCTTTCATGCTGCGGGGCCTCTTCAGTCCCGCCAATCTGCCGACGAACCTGACGGGCCTGCACTTCCTGCTGGAACTCAACGGCGTCGACCAGCCGACCGGCGCCCTGGACTCGCGAGGCGCCTTCGCCTCGGCTACCGGCGTGCTCCCCGGCGTGCGATACGCCCTCAGCGCCCGCGCGAAGTCCTACTCGATCTCCCTCCGCTCCGCCAACCTGCTCGCGACGCTCGACCCCGACAACGTCACCAGCTCGACCCTCACCCAGACCGTCGCCGTGCGCCTGCGAATCACCAACGCCGCCGAAACGGTCTCCTACGTGGACGCCGCGGGTCAGTTCCAGTTCTCCGTCCGGTCCACCCAAGGCCTCAGTTCCAGCGGCCGGTTCAGCGCCAGCAAGAACCCCGCGTACGGCGGGTTCTTCGTCGCACCCAGGGTCTCCGCGAGGGAAAACCCGGCCAGCAAGGGCGGCGGATTCATTCTCTCCGCCAGCGGCAATATCCTGCCCGCCGGCGGCGGCGAACTCGCTATCAACGACGGCGGCAGCAACCAGGACGTGCGCCTGATCTTCGGAACCATGCCCGCGCCCATCGACGTGCCTAGCAGCACCATCCCCCTGAGCGGCACACCGCCCCGCATCACCTACCGACTTAACACCAGGGATGTGAACGCCCCGCCCGAACTGGCCTCGCTGATGTTCACAGGCTCCAACAAGGGGTTCCGAGTCTCCACTCGACCCATTCAAGGAACGGGGATTCCACTTGTCGGATCCGGGTTGCTGACCCACTTGCTGGATATCACCATTGTGATTCAATCACCCGATGGACCCATTACCTTCCAGACAAGCTATCTGCTTGCTAAAACAGGAGATACGTCAACATCTTGGCGCTAAACGCCTTGTCTTTAGACTTGTTCATCAAACTTTCCTACCTGAATGTTAAATAAGCACTTATGGGATTGCGTATAAATAGTGGCCGGTGCACTTGTGATCGGTTGAAGGGATTACTTGAGTTTACATCTATCTTGACTGCACGTGTGCGCTATCATGCAGCAGACGGACAGATACGGAATCTTTAAGGTAGTACAGAAAGCAGAACCATGATGACCACCAATCGACCTCTGCCCCAGGACCGGCTCAATCCACCTCCGGTCGATCCCGGCACGGAGGAGAAATTCGCCGCGCTGGAGAATGTCACCGAGTTGCGTACCGAGGTGAAGCCCAACGGCGAGCCGGTACGGCACATCGATACGCCCGGTTTGCTGAAGGCCCACGATTCGTCCACGCGCGAGGCCTGGTCGTTGCGCGGACTCTTTCGGCGGCGTCGCCGTGCGGGCACGGGACCGCGCCGGCTGCTTCAGCAGTTGACGCCCAAGCCGCACTGGTCGAACCGCGCCGGTCGCTGGGCGCGCGGCGCGGCGGGCATGTGGGTGCTGGGGGTGGTTGCAGTGGCCGCGGCGGGAGCGCTCACCTTCGCCGTGCTGATGTTCCTGCCCTGAAGCCCCGCTACTTCACCACGATATTCACCAGCCGGTTCTTGATCACGACCACCTTCACGATCTGCTTGCCTTCCAGGTGCGCGGCCACGGCTTCCTGGGCACGCGCCTTCACTTCATTCTCCCCGGCATCGGCCCCGACGCCGATCTTGCCCCGCACCTTTCCATTGACCTGCACGGCCAGTTCGACGGAGGCGTCCACCGTCAGTTCGGGATCGAACGACGGCCAGGGCTCGTAAGCCAGCGACCGCGCGTGGCCCAGGCGGCTCCACAATTCCTCGGCCAGGTGCGGCGCGAAGGGCGCCAGCAGCAGCGTGAAGCGGCCGGCCTGCGAACGGCCCAGCTTCTCGGGACTCTTCAGCGCCTCGTTGACGAAAATCATCATCGCGCTGATGGCGGTGTTGAAGGCCATCCGCTCCAGATCCTCGGTGACTTTCTTGATCGTTTTGTGCAGCGCGCGCTCCAGTTCCTCTTCGCCGGCGTTGTCCTCACGCAGGTTGGGCCGGACCTGGCCGGCGTCCGGCTTGGTTTCATCTTCTTCGACGATCAGCCGCCACGCGCGCTGGAGGAAGCGAAATACGCCGGGCACATCTCGCGGATTCCAGGGCTTGGAGCCGTCCAGCGGGCCCATGAACATCTCGTACAGGCGCAGCGTGTCGGCGCCGTACTCCTTCACGACCTCGTCGGGGTTGACGACGTTCTTCAGGGTCTTGGACATCTTGGCGACGATCGGCTCGACCGGCTGCCCATCGCTCTTCAACACGAAGACGCCGCCACGCTCCTCGACCTCGTCCACGGGGGTCAGCCGCCCGCTTCGGTCCTTGTAGGCGAAAGCGGTGATCATGCCCTGGTTGAAAAGGCGCTGAAAAGGCTCCTTGGCGTGAACGCAGCCCAGGTCGTACAGAACCTTGTGCCAGAAGCGCGCGTAGAGCAGGTGCAGGACGGCGTGCTCGGCGCCGCCCACGTACAGGTCCACGGGCATCCAGTAGGCCTCGGCCTCCTTGCGCCAGCCCGCGGAGGCGTTGTGGGCGTCCAGGTAGCGCAAGTAGTACCAGCAGGAGCCCGCCCAGTTGGGCATGGTGTTGGTCTCGCGCCGCGCGCGCTTCTCGCCGGGCTTCAGCGCCTCGCCTTCCTTGTACGGCCGCGTGCGAACGACTTGGCCCCGCGCGTCGACCTCCGCGACGACCTGCACCCAGTCCTTGGCCTTGCTCAGCGGTGGATCGAACGTCCCGGTGGGCTTGAAGTCGGCCATTTGCGGCGAAGCCAGCGGCAGTTCGTTCTCGGGAATCGCCGCGTGCGAACCGTCCTCGAAGTGAACCACCGGAAACGGCTCGCCCCAGTAGCGCTGCCGGCTGAAGAGCCAGTCGCGCAGGCGGTAATTGATCGTCCCCTTCCCCAGCTTCCGTTCTTCCAGCCAGGCGGTGATCGTCTTCTTGGCCTCCGCCGTGGGCAGGCCCTCGATGGCCGGGGAATGGATCGCCATGCCCTGCCCGGTGAAGGGCAGGTTCAGCCACTCGAAGTACAGCTTGTCTTTGCCCTCGGCGGTCTTGCCCATCTTGGAGCCATGGACGGGGATCTTGCGCGAGGCCGGCTTCAGCCCGTTCCAGGTCTCGTACTTCTTCATCTTCTCGACCAGGTCCGGCGGGGGTTCGGGCGAGGCCACGACGTTGATCACGGGCAGTTGGAACTGTTTGGCGAACTCCCAGTCGCGTTCGTCGTGCGCGGGAACGGCCATGATCGCGCCGGTGCCGTAGCCCGTCAGCACGTAGTCGGCGATCCAGATCGGAATCTTCGCCTTGGGATCGCTTGCCTCGTAGACCGGGTTCATGGCGTAGGCCCCGGTGAATACGCCGGTCTTCTCCTTGGCCAGTTCGGTTCGCGCCAGGTCGGACTTCTTTGCGGCCGCGGCGACATATGCTTCGACCTCGGCCTTCCTCTCGGGCGTGGTCAGCTTCGCGACCAGCGGATGCTCGGGCGCCAGGACCATATACGTCGCGCCGAAGAGCGTGTCCGGACGGGTGGTGAAGACGCGGATCACGTCTCCCGAGTCCGCGGCCTTGAAGTCCACTTCCGCACCTTCGCTCCTGCCGATCCAGTTGCGCTGCTGTGCCTTGATCGACTCGGGCCAGTCCAGCGCCTCCAGGTCGTCCAGCAGCCGGTCGGCGTAGGCGGTGATCTTCAGCATCCACTGTTTCATGGGCCGGCGCACGCAGGGGTGGTCGCCGCGCTCGCTGCGCCCTTCGACGACCTCCTCGTTGGCCAGCACCGTGCCCAGCGCCTCGCACCACCAGACCGGGACCTCGGCCAGGTACGCCAGGCCCTGCTTGTAGAGCTGCAGGAAGATCCACTGCGTCCAGCGGAAGTAGCCGGGGTCGGTCGTATCGACCTCGCGGCTCCAGTCGTAGCTGAAGCCCAGCGCCTGGATCTGGCGCTTCATCGTGCCGATGTTCTTCTGCGTGGTGATGCTGGGATGGATGCCGTGCTGGACGGCGTACTGCTCGGCCGGCAGCCCGTAAGCGTCCCAGCCCATCGGATGCAGCACGTTGAAGCCGCGCATGCGCTTCCAACGCGCCAGGATGTCGGTGGCCGTGTAACCCTCGGGGTGACCCACATGCAGCCCGTCGCCGCTGGGGTACGGGAACATGTCGAGTACGTAGAATTTGGGCTTGGACGCGTCGAACCCCGGCTCGCCGGGATTCGGCGTCACGAAGGTCTTCTGCTCGGCCCAATGCTGCTGCCACTTCGGTTCGATTTCGCTGGGCGTGTATTTGGACGACGGCGCGGCGGACATGGCGGGTCCTCGACGGGCATCAAAAGTCTCTCGCTTCGCGCCACGGCGCGAAGCGCACGGATCAACTCAAGCCCAACGCCTGAGCGAAAGGGGACTTTACCGAAAACGGGGGACGTAAGCTAGCGAGGGAGGCCCGCGCCCGCGCGGAACGATGCGCGAGCGCTGAAGGCTCCCTTCGGGGGGGCGCCGTCGGAGCGGCGGGGGGCGATGCCTGAAACCATCATGGGCACACTCAACCTCATGCGCCTCCCGATGTCAAACATTCGCGCCCGGGCGCAGCGGAATCGCCTTGACAGGCGCGGAAGTTGGCCGAAACTGAGTTTTCCACGCCGGTTGCGATGAGGCGTGCGACTCCCGTGGGGCTGTGGCGCAGCTGGGAGCGCGCTTGCATGGCATGCAAGAGGTCACGGGTTCAACTCCCGTCAGCTCCACCATTTGTAAACTAGGCTGAATCCCTGAGTTATAGGGATACCTGCCAAGCGGCAGAGCGGCTGCAACCCAAGTCGAAAAGGTATCAACTGATACCTTTCGACCGAGGAGGCCGCGATGCCCCAGTCTCTTCCGTCGTACCGTCGCCAACCTTCGGCGGATGGAAACCCCGCGCGCGCGTTCGTCGTGCTCGCAGGCCGCCGCGTCTACCTGGGCGAGCACGGCACGCCCGAATCTCGCGAAGCATACCGGCGCGTGCTGGCAGAATGGGCAGCAGGGAGCGGCGCGGCGCCCGTCGCGGCGCGCGAGTTGACCATCAGCGAACTGTGCGTGCTGCACTTCAAATATGTCAAGGCCACCTACCTTAAGCCCGATGGAAAATTCACCAGCGAAGTAGGCTGCCGCAAGTCTTGCCTTCGGATCCTGCGCAAGCTGTACAAGACGCTCCCCGCGGCTGACTTCGGCCCGAAGAAACTGCGCGCGGTTCGCGCTGCCATGATCGGGAAAGGCTGGACGCGCAAGACCATCAACGGCGCGGTTTCCCGGCTGCGAGCGTGCTTTAAGTGGGCAGCTTCCGAAGAACTGATACCCGCCTCTGTCTTCCACGCGCTCCAGACCGTCACGGGGCTACGGGCGGGGCGCACCGAGGCCCCCGAAGGCCGCGCGGGTCGGCCCGTCCCTGTCGATCATGTCAGGCGCGTGCTGCCCTTCCTACCGTCGCCCGTCGCGGCCCTCGTGAAAATCCAGTGGTACACCGGCGCGCGCGCCGGCGAGATCGTGGCGCTTCGGGCAACCGAGATCGACTGCAAGGGCAAGGTCTGGCTCTACAAACCCGCCGCCCACAAGACCGCCTTTCATGGGCATGACCGCACGATTGTCTTCGGCCCGAAGGCGCAGCGCATTCTACGGCGCTTCATCGAATCCCGGCCCGTGGGGCAACCGTTGTTTTCGCCCGTCGAGGCCGAACGCGAGCGCTACGCCCGCTGCAAAACTCACCGCAGGAAGAACCAGAAGGAAAACGAGCCGAAGACTTCCCGGCGGCTGGGGGATCACTACGACGTGGACACCTACAGGCGCGCGATTACTCGCGCCTGCGAGAAGGCCGGCGTGCCGGAATGGACTCCGCACCGTCTACGGCATTCGGCCATTACTAGAGTGAAGCGCAGATTCGGCATGGAAGCCGCCCGCGCATTCGCGGGGCATCAAGTCCACGCCATGACGCAGCACTACTCGCGCGAAGCGGACAAGGCGAAAGCCCGGAGCGTGGTTGAGCGAGTCGGGTAGGCGGAGCGCTGGCCGGCTGGGAACCCGGCCAACGCCCCTAAGCAGGACCAGGTACAGGCCGGCCGCTGCTTGAGCGAAAGGCTACAGGCGCGGCCCAATTGGGAAAGGGCAGACCATGGCAATACCGACCGAGTACGGCGCGGCCTACGTGAAGCTGCGCACGCTGATCGAGGCGCACCCGGAGACCTTCGCGCTGTTCGTCACCGACTTCTGCAACCTCGACGCTCCATACGAGCGGCCGAAGAAAGAGCGCGTGGCGTGGATGGTGGCCGGCTTGGAGCTTCTCGAGGTGATCCACGGGCGCGAGCACGTCGCCTGCACCCATTTCCTACTCTGGCTTGCGGCGGACGCCGAGCCCAAGCAGGCGCTTGAGTACCTTAGTCGGGCGCACGCGATCGGCTGCGAAAACGAGGCCGGGTTGCCCTTGTCCGTTTCCTTTTTTGCGCACAGCGCCGCGCGTGCCTGCTTCGCGCTGGGCTTGAAGGAGGAAGGCTTCAAGTGGGTCGTGCAGTTGCTCCAGGACGACTTGAAGCATGGGACAGACACCTATTGGGAGTTGGTTTCCGTCGAGACATTCTTGCCGCTGGTCGAAGACACCGGCTGCGACGTTTCCGCCTGGCTGGCGTTGGAGGCGGACCTTTTGAAGCGCGACGGCCGGACGGCGCCGGCGGGGAGGATGATGACATGTTGAGCGAACGAGACCGGGGGAGAGTGAGGAAGCACCTGTACGCCGCGTTGGCGATCCTGAAAAAGGAAGAAGACTGGGCTACCTTCGGGATGGATGCCTGCGCGGTGTACGAGGCGCTCAAGATGATCGAGACCGACGAGGCGCAGGCCGAACGGACGGGGCGGGAATATATTCTCGCGGCCTATGGAGTGGAAACGGTCTCGATGCAAAAAGGGCTGGACATGCGCGCGGCGCTGCGCTGGTCGCTTGCTTTTAACCACGCCCCGAGCGCGGCGCTTCATTGCTGGCTGTTGCAGGAAGCCTTGACCTGGAACGGCGCTATTTCACACGAAACGGAGTGGACCTTGGACAGGATGAAAACTGAATTCAGGGGGAAGACGGGGCGGCTTGTCAAGGCCCTGCACGAGGACGTGCGAGCGGCGCGGCTGGCAAGACACGTGGACCCGCTGGAGGCCAAGGCCGCGCGTGGGGAGCATCCCGCGACCGACGGGCACGACGATTATTGGAAGGATCGGCAGGCAATTCTTGAGTACGCCAAGACCGGGAAGGCCCCGAAGGCGGACCCGCGCCCGCTGCTGGCCAAGGTTCACAAGGCGCTGGTCATGCAGAAGACGGTGGTGTAATTCTTGCGTGATTCCACGCGGGAAGGAGTAGGGTAGTTGCACCGGGCTAGGGTAGCTCCCGAAAAGCGGACCTCCGACCGCCTGCCCGGCGCTTCTTTTCGGAGACGCGCACGGAGGCGCGAAACATGGAATACGCATTGGAGCCCTGGGAAATCGGGGTCATTCAAGCGCATTTGAAACAAGAGCCCAGCGAAGAAGAAAAGATCGCGGCCGTGCAGTATGCGCGCATGGCATTTAAGGAATCCGAAGGCGCTGCAATCGATGCGGGAAGAGTCAACCAGGCCATCGCCGCATTACGAATCTACCGGCTGGAGGAGGAATACTGCGAAGGGGGTTGGCACCCGCTTTTACTCACGCGCCTGATATCGGCGTACTCCGCAAGCATTACACGCCATGCCGGCGAGAAATTAAACTCGAAATCGAAGAGCAAAAATCCCTTGGCGAACCTGGCCCGCGAAGCCTTCGCGGTTGCCGGCAAGCTTGAGCATTATATGAATAACCAGGACTCCATTGCCGCCTGGCGCTTTTGCCTCGCCTCCGCGCGGCTGGTTCGGATCGCGCATGAAATGTTCCGGCTTGCCTTCGACGAGCACGCGGTAATCGGGATGCGGGTTGAAGGGGGCGGCCGAAAGGGACATAGGGCCGCACATGGCACAAGGGAAGGTCGGGAGGAACGGTATCGGGCGTGGAAGCAGGAGGTAAATGACCTGACCGATAAGGGCATGAAAATCACCAACGCCCGCCATCAAGTAGCCAAAAAGTATAGGGTTTCTTGCAGGACCATCCTGCGACACACCAAATAAATAAAATTTCGACCGGTGACAGTCCTCCCTCTGTCACCGACTCGCAGGCCATACTCCTCCAGCGCGGCGCATTGCCGCCGCCGGCCACGCACGGAGGATATTGCATGCTGTTCGATCCCGCCGACCCGCCCCTCACCCTCGCCGAGGCCGCCGCCGCTCTACCGCGCCTCAACGGCCGAAAACTTCATATGGCGACTGTTTGGCGGTGGGCGCGCGTCGGCGTGCGCGGCGTGCGCTTGGAGGTTCGCCTAGTGGGCGGCCGCATGGTGACGACCCGGGGCGCTCTGGAGGCGTTCACGATGGCGGTTGCCGATCAGGGCATTGTCACCGCCCATCGGGGCCGCCCGCCCCGGCCGCGACGCGCAGCGAGCGCGCTGGAGCGCGCCGACGCCGAGGCGGCGCGCGAGGGTTTGTAGAGGAGAAAAAACCGCGCCGGCCGCAGGTTGTGACCTGCGCCAATATTTGTGCGAATTTTGCGTAGAATTGTTGGAGTCCAGGCGCGGGGTCGGGGATCATGTGGATCGAAAGTCACGTAGAACTTGGCAGGCACCCGAAGCTTTTGCGCCTTTCCCGCGCGCTGGGAACCTCCCGCGCCGCCGTCATGGGACACCTGCATTTCCTGTGGCATTGGGCGATTCAATACGCACAGGACGGCAGCCTTACCGCGTTCGGGGCGGATGAAATCGCGCTGGCCGGGGAGTGGGAGGGCGACCCGGAAACGTTCGTCAAGGGCCTGCATGAGGCCGGATTCGTTGACGCCGACAACCTACTCCACGACTGGCATGAATACGCGGGGCGAATTCTGGAGCGCAAGGCCGCCAATCGGAAGCGCGTGCAAAATTGGAGAGCACGTAACGAGCACGCCGCACGCGATTTGAGCGCACCGAGTGAATACGAAACGGAAACGAACGCATTACGTAACGGTCACGTAACAGTTACGTGCGCGTCCGGTAATGGGCGACCTACCAACCTACCTACCAACCTACCTACCAACCTACCTACCAACCTACCTACCAACCAACAAGCGCGCGCTGCGCGCGGGGAGGACTCGACGGAAGATGCTTCGAGGGGTGGAGCCAAGCCCAAAGCGAAGCGCGCGAAACCCAAGGCCGAGCTTCCCGAAGTGCCGAGCGCGCTGGACACCGAGCACTTCGGCGCCGCGTGGGCCGACTGGCAGGCGCACCGCCGCGAGATTCATAAGCCGTTGACCCCGACCGCGACGCGAAACCAGTTCCTGCAACTGGCCGAATGGGGACCGGAGCGCGCCACCATAGCCATCCGGCACAGCATCGCGAACGGCTGGACCGGGATTTTCGAGCCGCGCGTGAATGGGAACGGGGCGCAGCCAGTTGGGGAACTAAACCCCGACGACGAAGCCAACCGACTAGCCGCGGCCGGACGTGCTGCCAAGCGTGCGCGGGGTGAAGCATGAATAAAACTGAAATCGACTTCACCGGGATACGCGCGGACCGTGAAAGCCTTGTTCGCGTGCTTAGTGATGCCGGCGCCGCGTTCAAGGGCAACGTATGCGGCTGTCCATTCCACGATGACAAGCACGCATCCGCCGGCATCTATCAAGCCGACGATGGCGGATGGCGGTTCAAGTGCCAAGCGGCCGGATGCGGATTCGGGGGCGACGTGCTGGACGTGCGCGCGAAGCTGAGCGGCACGAATCGAGGGGAGGAAATCCGCCGGCTACGCGGGGTTGAATTCGGGGAGCCGCTACCATCGGCCGCCAGTCCCACAAGGCCGCCCGTAGTTCATCGGACCCTGGAAGCCTTGAAGGCCGCGGCCGAACGGAGCGACCGCGAAGCCGGCGGAAAGGTGAAGGTTGCCCACGTCTACCGCGGCGCCGATGGCAAGCCGGCCTTAATCGTGCTGCGCTTAGAGCGCCCGGACGGTTCCAAGGCATTTCGCCAATGCCGGCCGGAAGGCGACGGCTACGCGATGCAGGCGCCGCCCAAGCCTTGGCCGTTGTATTCACTGGCGCGCGTGCAGGAATCTGAATTGGTAATCGTGGTCGAGGGCGAGAAAGCCGCGGGAGCGCTCCAACGTTTCGGTTTCACGGCTACCACGTCCGCGGCCGGCGCCGGCAAGGCTAGATATGCAGATTGGGCGCCCTTGGCTGGCAAGACCGTTTATCTCTGGCCGGATGCGGACCCCGTAGACCCCAAGACCGGAAAGCGAACCGGCCTTGAACATATGCGAGACGTGGCCGGCATCCTGGACGCGCTTCCCACAAAGCCGGCGGCCGTGTATTGGATCGACCCCGACCGCCTGGGGCTTCCAGACAAGGGCGATGCCGCGGACTTCGTGGAGCTGCACGGCGTGGACGCGGCGGAATTGGTGCAAGAAGTCTTGCGCCAAGCCGTGCCCCTAGGTCCGTTATCGGAACTTGAATCAGAACTAGCGGACGCGGTAGCCGGCCGGCGGTTTGCCGTGCCCCTGCCCTGGACGATCCTGAGCACGTCCACGCGCGCGCTACTCCCGGGAACCGTCACAATCCTGTGCGGAAGCCCGGGGGCGACCAAGAGCCTTTGCACCCTGCAAGCGCTGCGATACTGGATTTCCAACGGCAATAAGGCCGTAGCCCTGGAGCTTGAAGACGGCAAGACCTACCACCTGCGCCGCGCGCTTGCACAGATTGCCGAAAATTCTGATTTGACGCGCGACGATTGGTGCAGGGAACATCCGGACGAAGTGGAAGCCGCGAAAGCTGCCGCGCGCGCGGAATTGGAAAGCCTGCAACCTTGCCTGGACGTGCTCCCCCAAGACACAAAGCCTACGCCGGAAGCGTTCTTGGCCTGGATTGCACGCGCTGCCGAATCGGGCAATCGAATAATCGCAATCGACCCCGTTACGTTCATGCAGCGGGGCAAGACGCCTTGGACCGCGGATGAAACTTTCCTACTTGGCGCCAAGCGAATCATTGAAGCGCACGGCGCAAGTCTGTTCCTCGTCACGCATCCGCGGAAAATGCCTGCCGGCGCGAAGCCTGGGGCAATGAGCATTGACGATCTTGCCGGCGGGGTTGCCTATTCCCGATTCGCGCAAACGATCCTGTACCTTTCTGCCCATACCCCCAAGGCAGCACATGTCCGCACTTCATGTGGCGTTTCCACCGTTACGCACAACCGAACCTTAACCGTTTTCAAAGCACGGAACGGCCGCGGCCGCGAATGGGAACAAAACGCATTTCAGTTCGACGGAACTACGTTGACGCTGCACGAACTCGGGGTTGTGGTCGAGGATTAGCAGTATGCGGATGATCTTGCTTGGCGAGCTTGAAGCCCGCCGCGACGCCCAAGGGCGAATCGTTTCCATGCACGGCCGCGAGACCAAGGCCGCGCGCTGGATGATCTTTCCCAACCCCGCGAAGCCCGGCACCTGGAAATTGTATCGAGTCGTTCACAACAAGGCCGGTGACACAATCGAGAGCCCAGATAACACGAAACTTTGCAAGAAAAACCTTGACGGTAGGGCGAATTTGTAGTTACTTTTCGGTTGGAATTCGGGAGCATTTGACGATGGAATCGAAGCCGAATCAAGTCCGAAGAGACGCGAGAGGATGGCTGCTTCCTGGTTCAAAGCTGGCGCTGGGCAAGCGGAAGGTCAAGCCGCTGGTCACCGAATCAGAGCGGCGGAAGTTGCTGGAAATCGCGAAAGAACAAGCCTTTGCGGGATCGGGCTATCATCTCTTGGCGCTGGTGCACCTGGGGGAACTAAGCCCCGCTGCGAGGACGGGATAGGCCCCCCTTGACCAGGGGGCGCGCCATCTCTTGGGGGTGGCGCGACGGACCGTGATCGGCACCGTTACGCACGTTTTGGCAAAAATCGGCGGGGTGCAGCTCGATGAAATTGCGAGGCAGACCGCGAATCCCGGTCGAGTCCCATATCGCGCGCGGCACGTACCGCAAAGACCGGCACGGTCTGCCCGCGTCCGCCGCGCCGTCCAGGCCGCTGCGCATACCGCCGTCCGTCGCGACGAATCCTGACGCGGCGGCGCTGTGGCGGATGGTGAACAAAAACCTCGCGCCGGACGGAGTGCTGAAGGCGGCCGATGCCGCGAAGTTGGAGGGGCTATGCCGCTGGTACGGGCTGTTTAGGCGCTGCATGGCCGCCGTCGAACGCCTGGACGCGCTCGACCCCGACGCGTACCGCTTGCTCATCCAGGCTTCCATGGCCTGGCGCGCGTTCGATTCCGCCGCTGGGGAATTCGGGTTGAGTCCCGCGTCGCGGGCGCGGTTGAAGCTGCCCGCCGCGCCCGCGCCGGAAACGAACGGGAAGGGGCGGTTTTTTCGCGGGGGCGAGGAATGAAGCAGGCGACCGTCCACAAGCGCGGCTCCCGCGCCGCTTCCCGCGAGATTCGACGGGCGCTGACCTCGCGCAACGCCGCCGAGGCCATCGGAGAGATTCGACCCGGCTGCGAAATTTACGGGCTGTCCAAGGGACAATTCAGCCTCGTGGATATAATCGAGCACTGCCTGAAAGCGAGCGGTCCGGCTGAGGTTCTGATCTCAACTTGGACGGCCGCCGGCGCGGATATAGATTTTGCCCTGGCGCTGCTTCGCAACGGCGCGATTCGCTCATTGAAGTTCATCGTGGACTTCTCTTTCCCGTCCAGGCAGCCCGCGTACTGCGCCGCGTTGCGCGAGCGGTTCGGAGACGATGCAATCCGGGTGACGAAGACCCACGCGAAGTTCGTCCTGATAGGGAACGAATCGTGGAACCTCGTGATTCGCTCCTCCATGAACCTCAACGAAAATCGCCGCTTGGAGTCGTTCGAGATTTCGGACGATGCCGGCATGGCGGCATACCTGCGCGGCGTGTGCGCGGAACTGTTCGATTCGCACGCGCCTGGCTCGCAATTCGCGAAGCGCCCCTTCGACAACTGCAAGGATTTCGAGCGGCTGCGCGAAAACGAAGCGGCGGCCGATGCGAACGCGCGCGCACTGGCCGGGGACCGGGGAGGTATTTCAACGACGGCCCGCTTGCAATCGACCTGCGCCGTTCGGGGTGGACGTTCGCCGAATCGGGGAGGGCGCCGGGGTGATTCCGGAGCACCTTACGGAAGCGCAGGCGAACATCTGGCGCGAAGTCGTCGCGCGCGTAGGCGAGCCCGCGACGCCGAGCGCCGCGCAGCACGTGGAGGCCTACTGCGTCGAACGCGCGCGGTGGCTGGACGCCGAGGCGTTCATCGCCGCCAATGGGACGGTGCTGACGCTCCGCAACGACAAGGGCGAGGTGACGAAGATTCTTGAGGCCCCGCAACTCAAGGTCGCGCAGCGTTCGCGCGCGGAGGCGCTGAAGCTGGCATCGCGCATCGGCCTGAACCGGCATGCTTGACCCGCGCGAGGTGCTCCGCGAATTCCGCGACGAGGCCGCGCGCCACGGCGCGCCGCGCGAAGTGCGCTATGTGCGCGACGAGGCCGCGCGAGCCGGGGCGTTTAGCGGGTGGCAGGGCTCCGCGGCCGAACCCGAGCGCGCCGCCCTGCCGGTTTACGACGGCGAAGCCGAGGACGAATTCACGGTACATACAAGGCCGCGAGGCGATTCCGAATCGGGCTGGCCGGCGCTGCTTGTGGCGCTGGCGCTGTTGCTTTTCCTGCTCTGGCTGGGGGTGAAGGGGCAACCATGACCCGCGCTGCGATTGCGATTCACGAGGCGGCGCACGCCTACATCGCCCTGCTCAAGGGCGGCGCGATTACGCGTTGCCTCGCGTCGCCGCAAGCGGGCGCGGTGGACGCCGAGGGGCTGAAGGGGGCCGCCACGGCGCTTCAATTTTACCTCGCGGGAGAGTTGGCGGAAGCGTTCTTCCAGCGCCGCGCGCCGGATTGGAACGCGCCGCGCGTGGCCCACGACGCGCGGGCGATTCGCGCGCTTCTCGCGCGGCACCGCGCGCCGCGCGCGTTACGGGACGTGTGCGAGGGAAGCGTCCTTTTGGCGCTCGGCACGAAGGAAGCCGCCGGCGCGATTCTCCGCCTGGGCGCGGCGCTGGCGGAAAAGGGAAACCTTACGGATCGTGAAGCGCGGGCGCTGGCCGGCATCGCGGGCGCGAATCCCGAAAGGGAAGCCCTGGCCGAATGGCGCACGGCGGGAGCGCCCTGGCGCGGCCGGGAGCATCATCTGCGCATGCGACGGGCCGTCGAAGTCGAGCTTCGGGGCCGCGATACCGTGGAGCGCGAGGAAGCCGCCTGGGCGCGGGACGGAGCGCGGAAGGTGAAGGCCGCTTGCTCGAATACCCGGGCGGAGGAAGTGAAAAAGAGACTCGCGGCCTGGGACTACCTGGAGCGCGCCGCGCGGCGCGCCGAGCCGGAAGAGGAAACGGAGTGCGGGGAGAATCGACCATGGTGAGCCGGATTAAGAGTTTGCTGGGATTTCGCGAGGGGGAACGCGCGTCGGCGCGGCTCGCGCTGGGGCGGCTCGCGCGATTGGAGGCCGCCGGCGAAGCGACGGAAAAGGACGCCAAGGAGTTGGATGCGCTGCTCGCCCGAAACGCCGCGACGGCGGAGGAATACCGGGATCTCGCCGCCGCGCTGCTGAAAATGAGGGAACTGGAGGGGGAAGCGGATAACGAGGCGGACGCCTTGCAAAAACTGGAAGCCGCGCGCGCCGCGACGGCAAAGGAACATGCCGCGTTCCAGAAGCAAGAGCTGGAGCATCGGGAGCGCCTCAAGCGGCTCACCGCCGCGGAATTCGAGTGCGAACAGCGGCACGCGCGCAGCGCGCGCGCCGGGGTGGACTTGCGTGTGCTGAAGTTCCAGTACGCCGACGCGCTGGGGCATGAAATGCCGCCGCTCGATTACTGCACGCTCTTATCTCCCGGCGGGGACCGGCTGGAATTCGACCTCAAGGCGCCGGTCGTGACCGTGGATTACGCGACCTACCGCGCGCAGAGCGAACGGCGCGCAGCGATCCTGGAGCATGAATGGCAGGCCGCGCAGGCCGCGCACGCCGCCGCTTGGGAGCGCTACGCCGCCGCGATCAAGAGGCGCGGCCAGCCGGGCTTTTATCCCGTCCGGGACGAGGCGGAAGCCCTTGAAATCCGGCGGCGCGAGGAGGCGGAGAACCTCGCGCGAGCGAACGCGGCCGGGGTGACGCGCCCGCCGCGCGAATGCCCGCGCGCGGCGTGGCGGGACGTGGCGGCGTCCTGGGCGGGCCGGTCCGCGCCTGAAAAGAAGGAATGCGCATTCGCATAGCGCCGGCTTTCAGGGTCGTTTCGCAATGGCGTCGCTACCGAAGGAGCGAAAGCATGGCGACGGGACGCTAACGCCGGCGACCGCCGGACCTCTCCCTTCCAACCCCTGAGTCGCGCGCGGCAGGAGGGGTCATTCCCGGGGCTTCAGGCTGGCCTGCATTAAGCGCACGTTCGCCAACTAGAACAACTCCCCCTGTGTCGGTTCTGGCGCGGCAGGGAGAATGCAATCCGGCCCTTCATTCCTCGTGCTGTTGACGTAGCTCCCGACTGGAACGGCCTCGAAATCATCCCACGGGCGCGGCGCGAGCAACCCGCGCGCCGGCTCGGCATCCGGCGCAAGCCAGAGGCCGAACGCATCCGGCTGTAGGATCACCGGCATCCGGTCGTGAATGGGAACCATCAGAGCATTAGGCGCACAAGTCACGACGGCCACGGCATCGCCCTTATCGCTCGCGTCCCAAACGCCCGCGAACGCGAAGGGCGCATGATCCCGACGCGCAAGCATGAACGCGCGCTTGCCCATCTCGCCGCGCGCGTCTCGCGGCCATTCGTAGAACCAACTGGCGGGCACGAGGCACCGGCGCTGCGCAAAGGCTTCTCGAAACGCGCTCTTACTATGGATCGTCTCGGCGCGCGCATTGAAGAGCGGGCGACTGCCCGACCATGCGGCGGTCAGGCCCCAACGCATCATGGCGACGGCGCGTTTCTCCCCAACCTGGCGCACGACGGCAACGGGCTGGGTTGGAGCGATGTTGTAGCGCGGAGTCAGGTCCGGCACGGCGTCCAGGTCCAGGCCGAAACACTCCGCAAGACGTTGGCGATTAACGTTGAATCCAAAGCGCCCGCACATACTTGACTATCCCTAAGTCATCCCTAACGTCACCGGAGGTATCGGACCCGGAGCCTATGCCATGCCCGCCGCTCTTGAAGTCCTGAATCCCGCCGCCGATCCACCTACGCTCGCAATTGCGTTCGCGCTGGCCCGCGTACCGGCGGGTTTTCCGTCACCGGCGGACGATCACCTGGAGGCGCCGCTGGACTTGAACGAGCACCTTATTAAGCACCCGGCGGCCACGTTCATCGTCCGGGCATCCGGGGATTCGATGCGCGACGCCGGCATTCACGACGGCGACTTGCTGATCGTGGATCGAAGTTTGAGTCCAAGGAATGGGAGCATCGTCGTGGCGTGCGTGGACGGGGAGTTGACGGTAAAGCGGCTGCAAAAGTGCGGCGGCCGGCCGTACCTCACGCCGGAGAACCCGGCCTATCCGGCCCTCTGGATCGACGCGGGCAGCACATTCGAGGTGTGGGGTGTCGTTACCAACTGCATTCACCGGCTCCACTAAGCCGCGCGTCTTCGCGCTGGCAGACTGCAACAACTTCTACGCGAGTTGCGAGCGGGTATTCAATCCCGCCTTGCGTGCCCGGCCCGTCGTGGTGCTGTCGAACAACGACGGCTGTGTCGTCTCGCGCTCCAATGAGGCGAAAGCGGCAGGCATCGGCATGGGCGTGCCGGTTTATCAGGTGCGGAGTCTCATTGCGAAGCACAAGGCCGCCGTCTTCTCGTCCAACTACGCGCTCTACGGCGACCTTTCGCGGCGGGTCATGCAAGTGCTCGCGCGGTTCACGCCGTCCCTGGAAATCTACTCGATAGATGAAGCGTTTCTGTCCCTGGACGGCATTCGGGAACCAGGCGCGCACGCGGCGGAACTGCGCGCGACGGTGGGGCGCTGGACGGGCATCCCGGTATCCGTGGGCATCGGTCCATCCAAGGCGCTGGCGAAACTCGCGGCGCGCGCGGCCAAGCAAGCGCCCATGGGCGTCTTTGCCTGTCCCGACGAGCCGGCGGGGCGGGATGCGTTGCTCGAATCCACGGCGCTGCAAGACGTGTGGGGCATCGGCCCCGGCTTCGCGCGCCGGCTGGAACGCGGCGGTATCCGCAACGCGCTGGACTTCGCGCGCGCCGACGCGCGTTGGATCAAGCGGGCCTTGGGCGTCGTGGGCTTGCGGTTGGCCCTGGAACTGCGCGGCGAAACGTGCCTGGCCTTGGAGGAAGTCCCGCCCGCCAAGCGGGAGATTGCCACGTCGCGTTCGCTCGCCTATCCCACTGCGGACAAGGGGGAACTTGAACAGGCCCTTGCCGCCTACGTCTCGCGCGCGGCGGAAAAACTGCGCGGGCAACACGCGACGGCGGGGGCGCTGTGGATCTTCCTGCACACCGATCAATACCGGAATGAACCCCAACACTACGGTTCGCGCATGGCCGTGCTGCCCGTGCCGACCGACGACACGGCGGAACTCATGGCCGTCGCGTTGGAGCTTTTCCGGGCGACGTACCGGCCCGGCCACCGCTACCGAAAGGCGGGGGCGATCCTGACCGACCTGCGGCATGGAAGCGTGCAAGGGAGCCTCTTCGACGCGCGCGACCGTGAGAAGAGCCGGCGGCTTATGGCCGCGCTGGACGCGGCCAACCGGGCATGGGGCACGGGGACGGTTCGCTACGCGGCGGAAGGATTCGAGAAGCCGTGGCGCACGCTTTGCAACTCGCGTTCCCAACGGTATACGACGCGCTGGGACGAACTGTTGAGCGTCGCCACATAGGACCGCACGAAAGGCGAGGGACGCGGAAAGACGCTCGTGCGCTACGCCGTGCCGGGGGCGGCCGTCGTCCACGAACAACGACTGGACGTGACGATCCGCGAGCACGCGCGGGTTTTCGAGGCGCTGTGTTCACCGCGCGGGTTTCTCGTCGTGGAAGATCTGGCCGGCCAGTCTCACGCCTTCAACTTCGCCTGCCTGGTGGCGCTGCTCACTACTCCCCCCGCGCCTGCCGAGCCCGAGGACAATTGAGCCCACCGAGCTGGCCCCGTGTGGGGCTGGCGCGCCCCCGGACGGGTCGCCTTGCCCTTCCGGCGCGGCGCTGGCGGAAAGAACGCCTTGACGAGTTGCGCTTGCCACAATCCCGGACCTGCCCGAATAGACCTTGAACCCGCGGCCCAAATGAACCCCGAGGCTCGCCTTTGGTGAAGCCTAGATATTCTCCAAGGGGGCGCGGTTTCATTGGGGAGCTAGAATCCCAACGGGTAGGTATCATGGATACGTTCTGGGGCATGATTGGCTATTTTAAGGAACAATTCTTGCAATAATTGCGATTGGGTGTATATTGCTTGGCAATGGGTTACAGTTTTTTACGCTGCGCCTAGTCAAATGGCATGCAAGAGGTCACGGGTTCAACTCCCGTCAGCTCCACCATTTTTGATCCTTCCAACTCCAGAATAGCGCGGCCGATTCCGGCCGCCGAGGCCGCGTTGAAATTGCAGACGCCGCGCGCCTTCATCCTCCCGCCATCGCGCCGACGATTCGCAGCGGCTCGCGGCCTTGCGCGACCGCCTCGGGCAGCGGCGACTCGGGCGGCGCGTGGCTGAAGTCCTCTTCGCAGGCATAGAAGCGGATGAAGGGCCGGCGCTTCTTCGTATCGCGATCCCGGATCGCGCCGCGCAGGGCGGGAAAGCGCGCCTCGAGCGCGTCGAGGATCGCGGCGACGCTGACCGGGCCGGGAATCTCGAGCCCCACCTCGCCCTCGACGCGCGCCAGCGTGCGCAGGTGCTGGGGCAGCACGACGCGGATCACGGCAGCGTCTGGACCTCCACCGACAGCACCGCCGGCAGGTCGCGGACAATGGGCGCCCACGTGTCGCCCGAATCGGCCGACGCGTACACCTGCCCGCCCGTGGTCCCGAAGTAGACGCCGCACGAATCGAGCGTGTCCACGCTCATCGCGTCGCGCAGCACGTTGACGTAGCAGTCGCTTTGCGGCAGGCCCTTGGTGAGCGCCTCCCATTCGTTGCCGCCCTTGCGGCTGCGGTAGACGCGCAGCTTGCCTTCCGGCGGGAAGTGCTCGGAGTCGCTCTTGATCGGCACGACGTAGACGGTCTCGGGCTCGTGCGCGTGTACGGCGATGGGGAAGCCGAAATCGGTCGGCAGGTTCCCGCTGACCTCGCGCCACATCTCGCCGGCGTTGTCCGTGCGCAGCACGTCCCAATGCTTCTGCATGAAGAGCACGTTCGGGCGCGAGGGGTGCAACGTGATGCTGTGGACGCAGTGCCCGACCTCGGCCTTCGGATCCGGCAGTTCGTACTGGGAGCGCAGGCCCTGGTTGATGGGCTTCCAACTCTCCCCGCCGTCGTCGGTCCGGAAGGCGCCGGCCGCCGAGATCGCGATGTAGATCCGCTTGGAGTTGGCGGGGTCGAGCAGGATCGTATGCAGGCCCATCCCGCCCGCGCCGGGCTGCCAAAGGTCGCCTTTCACGGCGCGCAGCGCGGGCAGTTCCTGCCAGGACTTGCCGCCGTCGGCCGAACGGAAGAACGCCGCGTCCTCCGCGCCGGCGTAGACGGTCTCCGCGTCATGCAGCGAAGGCTCGAGGTGCCAGATGCGCTTGAACTCCCAGGGATGCTGTGTCCCGTCGTACCACTTATGCGTGCCGGGGGTTCCCACGTAGGCGAAGTGATTGTCCACGGGCTCCCAGGTCTTGCCTCCGTCGTCGGAGCGCGGAATCTGCTGCCCGAACCAGCCGCTGGTCTGCGACGCATAGAGCCGGTCCGGGTTCAGCGGCGAACCCTTCATGTGGTAGACCTCCCAGCCCGCGAAGTGCGGGCCGTCGACCTTCCACTTTTCGCGCTTCCCGTCCGAGGTCAGGATAAACGCGCCCTTTTTGGTTCCCACCAGCACGCGGACGCTGCTCATGGTTCGGCTCCTGATTGACGCTCGCGCCGCGGCGGGTTCAAGCCTCTACGATGATCCTGAAGCCGCCGAACATCATGCGCTTGATGTCGAAGGGCATCTTCATCGGGGCCATTTTCGCGAGGCGCGGGTCCGCCATCACTTTCGCGTTGACCTTGTCGCGCTGCGCGCGGGACTTGTAGACGATCCAGGAAAAGACCGCCGTCTCCCCGCGCTTGAGCTTCATGCCCCGCGGAAACGGCAGCCCGTATTTGACATCCAGGTCGTCGCCCACGCACTCGCGGTACTCGAGCGCCCCGTGGTCCTTCCAGACCTTGCCGGCCGCCTTCGCCATGCGCCGGTACGCGCTCAGGTTCTTCTTCGGCACCGGGATCAGGAAACCGTCAATGTAAGCCATGCCGCGCCTCCATTCATTACGCTCGGCGAAGGAATCCTCGGCGCCTCCTCGGCGCTGCCGCCGCTCGCGAGAAATGCGGCGATACGCCCCATGGCGGCCGCTGCCGGGTTCAAGCGCGACGGAATCTCCGCTACTCCAGCTTGCCTGAAAAGTGCTGGTCCTGCAGGGGCGCGAGTACGGTCAGGATCTGGCTCAAGACGCGCGCGGGCGAGCCGACCGACTCGACCTCGGCGACGATGTCCTTCGAGTAGAACTCGAGGACCGGTCGCGTGGCATCCTCGTAGACTTTCATGCGCCGGCGGATGACCTTCTCGTCGGCGTCGTCGGCGCGGTTCTCCTTCAGCGCGCGCCGGCGCAAGCGCTCGAACATGGCGTTCTCGTCGCGGCAGACCAGGTGGATGATCCGCTGCACCTGGATGTGCTGCTGCAGCACGCGGGCCTGGTTGACCGTGCGCGGGATGCCGTCCAGGATCAAGAGGTCGTCGTCCGGCTTGAAGTCGCCCAGCGTGGCGTGCGCGTCAAGGTTCTTGGCCCAGAACTTGATCACCACGTCGTCGGGCACCAGTTCGCCGCGGCTGGTGTATTCGTAGAAAATCTTGCCCAGATCGCTGCGAATGTTGATCACCCGCAGCGCGTCACCCATGGCGAAGTGATAGAAGCCCGGAATCTGCCCGAGGATGCCGCCCTGGGTTCCCTTGCCCGAGCCCGGCGCGCCCATGAGCAGGACCGCGCGGTAACGCGAATGCCCGGTGACCGACCGGGTGTCGACGCCTTTGCGTTCGCCAACCATCGAGGATTCTCCAGGCCGGAGGGTCCGGGTGCGGGAAGGCTCCAACTTACCGAGTGCCCTTCAGTCTGCAACGGCAGGGCGCGCGCGAGGTTGAAAGATCGCGGAAAAGCCGTACATACGAGCCCGGCCCGCCCGTTAGCGAAAGGAATGTCCATGCGCCAACTCTGCCCGCTCGCCCTGTTTGCCCTGCTCCTCGCCGCCGCCCCGCTCCAGGCCGCCGAGCCCGATCCCGAGGCCGTACAGGCCCTGATCAAGCAGCTTGGGGACGAGGACGGCATGAAGCGCGAGGAGGCCAGCCGGAAGCTCGGTGAATGGGGCGGCGCCGTCGCCCCCGCCCTCAAGAAAGCCCTCGAGACGGCCGCCGATGCCGAGGTCAAAGCCCGCCTGGAGGGGCTCGTCGCCCGCCTCGCCCAGGTCGTGGTGACCCTGGAAACCACGCAAGGCGCCATCCGGCTGCGCCTCTTCACCCAGCAGGCGCCCCTCACCTGCGCCAGCTTCGCCAACCTGGTGCGCCGCGGCTTCTACGACGGCCTGACCTTCCACCGCGTCCTCCCCAATTTCATGATCCAGGGCGGAGATCCCCAGGGCAACGGAATGGGAGGACCGGGCTACGCGTTCGAGGACGAATTCGATCCCGAGCTGCGCCACGACCGTCCCGGCATCCTCTCGATGGCCAACGCCGGGCCGCGCACCAACGGCAGCCAGTTCTTCGTCACCCACGTCGCCACGCCGCACCTCAACGACAAGCACTCGGTCTTCGGGGTGGTGCTGAGCCGCGAGGATCAGGCGGTGGTGAACAAGATCCAGCGCGGCGACAAGATCGTCAAAGCCAGCCTCGAAGGCGACGTCTCCGCGCTCTTCGGCAAGATGAAGGAACGCCTCGCCGAGTGGAACAAGGTCCTCGACCAGCGCTTCAAAAACCTGAAGCCCGCGGAGTAGCGGCTCGATTTCGGCTTAGGCGGGTCTTCCGTTTGTGTTAGGATCCGCCTCGAGCATGAGACCCCGGAGCGAAACGATGCGCCGCTTCCGCGCCCTGGCTTGGCTGGCCCTTCCCGCGATCTTCGCGGGCTGCTCGGTCAAGCGCGACACCAAGGTCGGCGTCGAGCGGGCCAACGTCGTCGCCGCCGAGAAGCGCAAGATCATGCTGATCCAGGACTACTCCAGCCCCGCCGAGGCGCAGGCCGCGATGGGCCGCGAACCCGACGCGATCCAGCACGACGGCGGCGACGAGATCCATTACTACATCATCCGCGGCGCCGAAGAGGGCGAAGCGCTCCGCCTCGTCTACCGCGAGGGGCGGCTAATCGGCCGCTCGGCGGTCAAGACCCGGCCCCGCGACTGACGCCCTTTCCCCCTGCCCGCGGCTGGTTACGCTGGGGGCGCGATGACCGAAACCCCGAGGACTGTCCTGATCACGGGCGCCAGCGCCGGCATCGGCGCGGCCTGCGTCCTGAGGTTCGCCACGGCCGGCTGGCGCGTGGCCGCCGCCGCGCGCCGGACCGAGCGGCTGGAGACGCTCGCCGCCGAGGCCCGCGCCGCCGCGCCCGGGGCCGAGATTCTGCCCCTGCCTTGCGACGTGGCCGACTCCGCGTCCGTCGCCGCGGCCTTCCAGGCGCTCCACGCGCGCTTCGGCGCCCTCGACGCCCTCGTCAACAACGCCGGCTACGGCCACTACGGCACGCTGGAACAGGCGCGCCTCGAGGATTTCCAGGCGAGCATGGAGACCAACTACCTCGGCGCGGTCCGCTGCACTCAGGCGGCGCTGCCGCTGCTAAAGGCCGCCGCCGCCGCGCGCGGCGGGCGCTGGGGCGCGAACGTCGTCTGCGTCAGCAGCATCGTCGGCCGGCGCGCCTTCCCCGGCGCCGGAGCCTACTGCGCGTCCAAGTTTGCGTTGGAGGGCTTCGCCGAGGCGCTGCGCGTCGAACTGCGGAGCCTGCGCATCGGCGTGAGCGTGGTGAACCCCGGCCTGACCCGCACCGAGTTCTTCGAGAGCGCCGGCGGGCAGCGCCCGCCCGGCTTCCTGCAGCCGGAAGGCGGGATGCCTCCGGAGGTCGTCGCGCGGACGATCCTGCGCTGCGCGCGCAGCCCGCGCCGCAATGTCTACCTCACGCTCCCGGGCAAGCTGGCCGTGCTGGCCCAGTGGCTCTCGCCGCGCCTGCTGGACGCGGTGCTGGCCCGCACCTGGCAGGGCAAGGCGCCTGCGCGCGGAAAGAAAGAATCGAGCTGAAGCCGGCCGTCAGAACTTCATCAGCGCCTCGAGGAAGGTCAGTTTGTGCTCCTCGTCCTTGACCACGAGCACCGAGACGTGCGCCTGGCGCACGACCTTCAACGCGACGCTGCCCAGCAGGAAGCGCGCGAACTGCGAGCGCGCGCGGTAGCCGATGACCACCAGGTCGGCGCGCTCCACGTCGGCCACGCTGCAGATCACCTCCGCGGCCGGGCCGTCCTCCAGAATCGGGACCAGCCTGATCTTCTCGTTCTGGCGCTGCTTCTGGATCTTCGCGACTTCATCCTCGTGCAGCTTCCGCATCTTCTCGCGCGCCTGGTCGAAGGTCATCCCCGCCTCGATGTACCCGGTGGGGACCTGGAAGGCGTTGACGATCTCCAGCGATTCCACGTGCTCGCGCTTGGCCAGGTCGATGGCCCAGTCCAGCGCCAGGCGCGAGACGGCCGAGCCGTCGGTCGCGCAGAGCACGCGCTTGATGTCCGGCGCCACGCACGGGCGGTTCACCACGACGGAGACCGGCGAGATCGTCAGCAGCCGGTTGGCCACCGAACCCAGGGGCTCGTCGCGATCCACCCGCCCTCCGTTGGCGCCGATGACGAGCAGGTCCGGCTTCCGCTCGGCGACCACCTTCATGACCTCGTCCACCGGGTTGCCTTTGCAGACGAGCGCCTCCACCTCGATCGCGGCGTCCTTCTCCAGGTGGGCTAGTTCCGCGTGGACCTTCTCGTTGGCTTCCGCCGCCAGTTCCTTGGTCAGGTTCTTGACCAGGAAGTCGTAACGCTTGTCCCAGACCTCGACGACGTGCACGACCAGGAGCTTGGCGTCGTAGGCCTCGGCCAACTCCGCGGCCATCGCCAGGGCGTGGTGCGAGGTCTCGGTCAGGTCCATCGCGCAGAGCACGCAACGAACGTTGCCGGGACCGGACTTCGAGGCCTTGCGCGACGCCGGCCTGGCGCTCTTGCGTACGGATGACGGTTTGGCCATGCCCCTGCCCTCGCAGCCGACTCGAACCGGTGGTGAACGATTGGAAACGCGAATCTAGTGCACGCCGCGCCGAGCGCCAAGGGACGTTTCGGGCGGGCGCCGCCGTCAATCCCGCGGGCCGAAGGACAGGTGCGGAAAGCCCAGTCCGCCGGTCCCGTTGTTGTGCGTCGGCGAGGTCGTCGGAGGGCGCGGTCCGGCCGCCGGCGGTTTGGCGGGCGCGGGCGGCGCCGGAGGCGCATGGCCCGGCGGACGGGGCCGCGAGGGCGCCACGAGCACCGGCGGATAGCTGTAGTACGGATAGTTGTAGCGGTCGTAGTAAAGCCGCGAACGCTCGCGCTCCAGCGCGGCCCACTCGGCGTCGAGCCGGCGGCGTTCCTGCTCGTCTTGCCGGGCCTTCGTGTCGAGCAGCGCGCGCTCGGCCTCGGTCTTCTCCGCCTGCGCCTGCTTCAGGCGCAGGTCCGCCTCCTGGATCCGGCCCACCAGGTCCTTCCGCCGCGCGTCTTCGGCGCGCCGTTCCGCCTCGTCCCGCGCTTCCGGCGTCACCCACTGGCCGTTGTAACGCACCAGCCCCAGCGCCTCCTGGCGCTCGTCGCCGCTCACCCAGCGTTCCCCCACCCGCACGTAGCCCAGCGCCTCCCGCGCGGCTTCGTGGCCGGGGTCCAGGGCGATGACGCGCTTGAGCGCCTCTTCGCGCTGCCGCGGCAACTCCCGCTGGCCGCACCACCCCGCCAGTTCGAACCACATCGCGCCGGCCTCCGCGCCCGCGGCTTCGGGGCCGAAGCGGACGTCCAGCGCGGCGGCGCGTTCGTGGTACTCGTCCAGCGGGGTCTTCTTGGCGACGATCTTCTCGATGCGGTCCCGCGCGATGCGGACCGTGCCGAAGCTCAGATGCACGACGACCGCGTCGCCGTCCTCGACGACCCGGCCCTCAAGGCTCTTGCCGTTTTTCAGGATCACGATGTCCGCGCGCGCGGAACCGGCTGGCGCGCAGAACAGGAGCAGCGCAAGAACCGCCGCCGGCCGGAGCCGGCGCGGTGCGCGTGGGAGCATCAGAAGTCCGCCTTCACCGCCTTGACCATGATCAGGATGTCGCCGCCGAGGTTCGCCTTGTTGCCTTCCTCCGCATTGACCCGCTTGGTGGCGATCATGATGTCCATCGTGTCGTTTTCGGCCTTACCGCGGCTGATCGAGATCCCGTCCTTGATCGAACCCCCGCCGAACTGCTTGATCCGCAAGCGGCTCTTGTCCATCGTTCGCTGGTCGGTCTGGTCCTTGTTCCGCTTGTCCTTGTACATGCGGTTGAAAATCACGTTGTACACGTCGGGATCGCTGCGGAAGGACGCGAACAGCTCGTCGTCGGTCATGTTCGCGTTCTCGCCCTTGATGAACGAGGCGCCGACCGAAAGAGCCCTGTTGAACGCCTGGTAGGCCTTGTCTTCGTTCGCTTCCTGGGCCGCCTTCTTCGCGCGCGTCTCGCGTTCGAACTCGGAGCGCTCGTTGTTCCGGTAGCTCCACATGACGCCGCACGTCACCAGCAGCACCACGAGAATGCCCAGGCAGATCGCCAGTTCGGTGCCGCCGCCGCCCCCGCCGCGCTTGCGACCCTTCGGCTTGGGCTCTTCCGCGGCTCCGCGCTGAGATCCGCGGGCCGAAGCCCGCGCGGATGCCCGCGCCGGTGGGCTCTCCGCCCGCCCCGATGCGCGGCCGCTGGCGCGTGCCGATTGGCGTCCACTTCGCCTCGTCGCCATGGTTCGGAGTCCTCCCCTGCGCGTGCTCGTCAGGCGCTCTACCTTACGCCTTGATAGCAATAGTTTAAGGTAGGGTCAAGGTGCAATCCCAGACCCTTTTGGCTTAACGAACGATTAGCTCAAGACTTGCGATTATTCCGCGGCTTACTTCTCGGCACGGGCCGGTTCGGGCTTGGCGGGGACTTTCTGCGGGCCGGCGGGCTTCCCGGGAGCCGGCGCCCCTGGCGTAACTGCTGGAGCCTGCGCGGGTTCCGTCAGGAACAGATTCAGGTAGCTCTCCAACTGCTTGCGCACTTCAGGATCCCCATCCATCGCTTTCTTGAAGAGCCCCTCGGCCTGCTTGCTGCTCCCCAGCATCAGTTCCGAGATCTCCACCAGCGCCGGGTACTTGGTCAGGTAGGCGTCCGATACCTGACGGGGATCGAGCTTGGTGTTGGAGATGAGCTTGGGCTGGGGTGTCGTCGGGCCGGGCAGGAGGGTCGTGTCGGCATCCACTTTCCCGATTCGGCCGACCGGCACGACGGGGCCATCGTCCTTTTCCTTCTTCTCGACTTTCCGGTACCCGCTGCCCTGGACCACCTTCTGGGTCTGCTCCTGCGTCGTCTGGAAGCCCTGGACGGTGCCTTCCCACTTCCCCCGCTCGATCTTGGCCACCTGCTCGGCGGGGATGACCTTCTGGATCGGCTTCCCTTCGGGGTCGTCCGGATTCTTGACCACGACCATGACCGCCCTGGGCGATTCCATCAGCACGATGCACTCGATCTCGGTGCCGTCCTTGAGCGTCACGAGGTCTTTGCGGGTATTGACTTCCAGGTCCGCGCGCACGCGAGCCTGCCCGGCGCAGAGCGCCAGCGCGAGCCCCAGCAGGGCGGCGGCAAGGCGTGACGCGGGATTCGATCGCGAGCACATCGGCGTATTCTCCACGATTCCGTAACCGCGGCAAGAGGGTACGGGTCACCCGGACGGTCCCGGCCGAGGGCGGCTCCGGGCCCGCCGCGCGCGCTTCAGGGACGCGCCCGGCCGTCCTTGGGCTTTCCGCGCCGGAACTTTTTCCCGGCGGGCCGGACATTGCGCGCCACGCCGGCCGACTCCCGGTCGTGTTCCCGTTCGCGAAGTCGCTGCCGGGGATGGGCTCCAAAGGCCTGGGCGGACGCTGCTGGTCCTGCTGCGCGCCTGCGCGCCCCTGGTTCATGCCACGCCGATCCTGCTGCTCTTTGGGGAACGGGCGCTTGCGGCCGCGCCGATCCTCGCGCACGGCCCGGGCTTCGCCTCCCTTGCCGCGGCGTTCGTGCTGCTGGCCGCTCCGGTCCTGGCGTTCGCCCCGCCCCAGCCGCTGGCCCCGCTCCTCGCGGCAGCCCTTCCCGCCTCGCCGGTCGTCGCGCTGCTGGGTCCGCTCTCGGAACCCGCGCCGCGCCCCGCCGTCGCGCTGCTTGCCGTCGCGAGAACCTTCGCCGCGGCCGCCCGCGCGCTCATGCTCCCCGCGGTCCGCCTTCCTCCACGGATCGGGGTGTTCGTGGTGCTCGCGGCGCAGCCAGGCCGGCGGAGGCGTGGCGACCGTGCCCGCGCGCTCCAGCGCGTGGACCTCATCCCGCGCCAGCTCGCGGCTCGCGCCGACCGGAAGCTGCCCCAGCACCAGCGGCCCCAGGCGCACGCGCTTCAGCCGCCGGCAGCGCAACCCCACCGCCGCCAGCATGCGCCGGACCTCGCGGTTCAGCCCCTCGCGGACCACGATCTGGAGCACGCTCCCGTTCATCCCGCGCTTGCGGATCCGCGCGTCGGCGCCCTGCGTGCGTCCTTCGGCGAGCCGCACCCCGCGCTGAATCCGCTCCAGATGCGCGCCAGTCACCTTGCCGTCCACCCGCGCGACGTAGGTCTTCGGGACCGCGTAGCGCGGATGCGTCAGGCGGTGCGCCAGTTCCCCGTCGTTGGTCAGGACGATCAGCCCCTCGGAGTCCATGTCCAGCCGCCCCACGCAGAAGATGCGCCGGCGCTCGGGCACCAGGTTCACCGCCAGCGGCCGCCCGGAAGGATCGTCGTTGGTGCAGAGCACGCCGCGGGGCTTGTTGAGCATGTAATAGACGCGCTGGGTCTCCAGGCGCACCGACTTCGCGGCCATCCCGGGGCCCGCGACCTTCTGCCCGTCGAAGACCACCGTCTGCGCCTCGGGGTCGGCCTTCGCGCCCAGTTCGTGGACGACCGCGCCGTCCACCTGCACGCGCCCTTCGACGATGAACTTCTCGCAGGCACGCCGCGAGCCGAACCCGGCTCGCGCCAGGATTTTCTGCAGACGGACCAACTGTCCCATGAGGTCGTATTCCGGAGAAGATGGCGGCGGGAGGCCACGGAGCGCCGACCGACGCCTTCAATTCTACGGCAACGCGCCGTGCTCCGCAATCGAGCGCGCCCATTTGCGCCCTGTGCGCGCGGCGTTCCGTGGTACAATGTGCTTCGCCTTCTACGGTATCCCGCCGCCGCGCTCGTGGAGGAGTCGGTATGGCCGCCAAGGGCAAGCCCCCCGCGCCGGAAGAGCCCGAAGAACTCGATCCGGACGACATGCCGACCCTCGAGCCCATTGGGGAACCGGAGGAGCTTGAAGAATTGGAGCCCGTCGAGATCGAGGCGCTCGACGAGATGCTCGAAGCCCCGCCGCAGAAGCAACCCAAGCCGGCCCCCGCGCCCCAGCCCGTTCCGGAAGGCCGCTCCGCAGCCCGCGCTCAAGCCCGCGCCAAAGGCCGCTCCACAACCGGCGCCCAAGCCCGCGCCTGCGCCGAAGGCCGCGCCGCGCCCCGAGCCGGAACGCATGCCCGCGCCGAAGGCCGAGCCACCTCCGGCGCCCAAGCCCCAGCCCGCCGCGCCGAAGCCCGCGCCAGCGGCCCCGGTCCCGATCGCGCTGGAACCCAAACCGCTCCCGGCCCCCGTACCCATCGAGGCCTTCGCGAAGGCCCAGTCCCAGGCCCCCGTCGCCGACCTCGACGAACTCACCCGCATGCTCGAGGGCGAGCCCGAAGAGGACGAGGACGACGATCCCTTCGACCAGCCCGCCCGGCCCGCGCGGCCCACCATGGTTGAAAAGGCGGTCCCGCCGCGCGTCGAGACCGCCGTCACCGTGCCCGAGACCGTGGACGACGATGAGGATGAAGACGAAGGCGACGGCCCGGACGGCGGGGGCGCTTCGAGCGCCGAGGCCAGCATCGACGTCTTCGACCCCGAAGGGCACAAGACCGTCTTCGCGCTCGATCGCGTCTCGATGACCTTTGGGCGCGACGAGAAGAACCACGTCTGCCTTCCCGACAAAAAGGCCTCGCGCAAGCACTTCCTCATCGAGGCCGCCGGCGATTATTTCAACGCCATCGACCTGGGTTCGACCAACGGCCTGCGCGTCAACGGCGTGAAGATCGGCAAGCGCCGCCTCCGCGAGGGCGACGAGCTGACCGTGGGCCAGTACCGCGTCGTCTACCACGGCCCCACCGACGAAAGCGCGCCCGACGAGATCGCCGAACTCCAGGCCCAGGGCGGCGGCCAGCCCTCCGGCGCCATCGCCGCGCCATCCCCCGCGCCACCCCCGCAGGCCGTGGAAGAGGAAGACGAGGCGCAGGAGGATGCCGCCGCGCCGCGAGGCAGGCGCCGCTTCGGAAAGCGGCGGCGCTCAGGCGAGCAAGCCCAGGTCCAGGCGGAGCCGGAGCCCGAGGAAGCCGCACCCGAACCCGCTGGCGACGAGATCGAATGCCCCGAGTGCAACGTCCCGATGGGCGAGGACCTCGTCTGCCCCGAGTGCGGCTACAAGGCGCTCAAGCTCCGCGCCATCGAGCATTACGTGGACCACATCGCGCGCGGCGACTCCCTCCTCGGCGGGCTGGGCTTGTGGAAGCTCAAACGCGACAAGGTCTTCGCCCAGTGCTTCGAGCTGCCGAAAGTAAAATGGGTCCTTGAAGTCAAGTGCCCCAAGTGCGGCAAGCGCCACCGCGAGATCAACGAGTTCCGCGTCCGCTGCGTCAACTGCGAAGACTGCGGCGCCGAGGTCAAGCTGCCCGTCACCAATCCGCCGCGACTCCAGTAGCCCAGGGCGATTTCCCAACATGCTCTACCGACGCTTCGGCAAGACCGGACTCCGCATGCCCGTCCTCTCCTGCGGCGGCATGCGCTACCAGCAGTCCTGGAAGTCCGAGGATGCGATCGGCGAGGAGAGCCAGCGCAACGTCGAGGCCTGCATCCGCCGCGCGCTCGAGGTCGGCATCACCCACATCGAGACCGCCCGCGGCTACGGCACCAGCGAGGAGCAGCTCGGGCGCGTCCTCCCGGAGCTGCCGCGCGGCGAGCTGATCGTCCAGACCAAGGTCGCGCCATCCGCGGACGTGAAGAAGTTCCTCCAGACCTTCGAGACCTGCATGCAGAAACTGCGCCTGGAGCACGTCGACCTGCTCAGCCTCCACGGCATCAACAACGAGGAGCTCCTCGAATGGTCGCTGCGGCCCGGCGGCTGCCTGGAGGCCGCGCTGAAGCTGAAGGCGCAGGGGCGCGCGCGGCACGTCGGCTTCAGCACCCACGCGCACCTCCCGGTGATCCTCGATGCGATCCGCGACGGGCGCTTCGAGTACGTCAACCTGCACTGGTACTACGTCTCGCCCTTCAATTGGCCCGCGATCGAAGAAGCCGCGCGGCGCGAGATGGGCGTCTTCATCATCAGCCCGTCCGACAAAGGCGGGAAGCTCTACCAGCCCAGCGCCAAGCTCGTCGAGCTGACGAAACCGTACTCGCCGATGGTCTTCAACGACGCCTGGTGCCTGGCGCGCCCGGAGGTCCACACCCTCTCGCTGGGCGCCGCGCGCCCCACCGACTTCGACGAGCACCTCAAGGCGCTCGACCTCCTCAAGGACGGCGTGAACACCCGCGCGCTCCTGAAGCCCGTCGAGGAACGCCTGGAAGCCGAACTGGTGAAGGTGCACGGCAGGGAATGGATCTCGCGCTGGCACGAAGGCCTGCCGCACTGGCGCGACGTCCCCGGCGAGATCCACGTCTTCGAGATCCTGCGCCTGCGGAATTTCGCCAAGGCCTTCGACATGCTCGAGTACGGCAAGATGCGCTACAACCTGCTCGGCAACGGCGGGCACTGGTTCCCCGGCCGCAAGGCCGACAAGCTCGACGAAGTGGATGTGAGGCCCGCGCTGAAAGCCTCGCCCTTCGCCAAGCTGATTCCCGATTACCTGCGCGAGACGCACGAGCTGCTGAGCGGGGAAGAGGTCAAGCGCCTGGGCCGGCACTGAAGCGTTGGACCGTCAATCCAAAATCGGCAATCCTCAATCCAAACTCGCTACAGCCCTTTCCCCAAGCGCTCGGCCAGCGAGTCGTCCAGCTCCGGCGTCTCGCGAATCTTCGCCTGCGTCTTCGCCACATCGTACGGCACGCGGTAGAAGCGAATGTTGTCGGGCTCCAGGATCACGTAGCACGCGCGCGGATCCTTGTCGCGCGGCTGGCCTACCGAGCCGACGTTGACCATCATGCGCCGGTCGAAGCGGAAGACCTGCCCGGGCTCGGGCTTGGTGAAGCTCTCCTCGGTCCAGACGCCGGGGATGTGGCTGTGACCGAAAAAGAAAAGGCGCAGGTTCGGATGCGCCGCGAAGCCCCGCTTGGCGTCCTCGGGCTTGCGCACGTACTTCCAGCTCCCGGGCTCGGCGGGGTAATCGTGGACGAACATCGTGTCCCCGACGTTGCGGATCGGCTTCAAAGCTTGAAGAAACTCCCAATGCTTCTTCTTCTGCTCGTAAAGGCCCTTGCGCAGAAACTTGGCTTGGACGTTCTCGGGGTTGAGCTGGTCATGGGTCCACCAGGTGGCCGACTGCGCGATCTTGTTGAAGGTCCGCAGCGGCCCCCGCAGCGCCGCCTGGTCGTGATTGCCCAGCAGGCAGAACTCGAAATGCTGGATGAAATCGAGCACCTCGACGGGATTGGGGCCGTACCCGACGATGTCCCCGAGGAAGAAGATCCGCTTGATGCCGCGCTGGGTCACGTCCTGGTAGACCGCTTGCAGCGCCTCCAGGTTGGCGTGAACGTCGGAGAGAAGTGCGATCATCGGCCGCCAGGCCCGCCCCCGGTTACGGGGTGATTTCTTACCGTCCGCGCGCCCCGCGCACAAGCAGGGAACCTCCTCCCGTGCCGCGGGCGTCTCGCCCGCATAGGGCGCCGAGTCGCGCCGCGCGCGCAATACATCCCATCTCGAAATTCCCTGTGTCCGCTGTGCCCTCTGTGGTAAGAAAAGCCGCGCGTTACCCGGAGCCTTCCATGTCCCTCCAAGAGGTCCAGAACGCCTGGATCTACCTCGACCGCAACACCATGATCTGGCGCGGGCCGATTCAGGCCGCCCAGGGCGTCTTCCAGCCCATCCACTGGGTCGCCCAGACGCGCATGCAGGCCGAACTGCGCCTCGCGCCCAACGAAGGCCGCATCGCTGACGTCGGCTGCGGCTACGGCATCGTGACCGTCAATCTCGCCTGGAAGAAGCCGCGCACCGAGGTCATCGGGATCGACCCCGACGACAAGCGCCTCGAAGTCGGCCGCCAACTGCTCCAGGAGCACCGCCTCAAGAACTGCACCTTCCGCACCGGCACGCTCGAAGAGACCGGCATTGAACCCGGCTCCTGCACCGGCGTCATCTGCACCGAACTCCTCGATCACCTGCCCGAAGGCAAGGCGAAGCTCCAGGAACGCATCGGGAAGCTGATGGACCTCCTGCAGCCCGGCGGGCGGCTGCTCGTCTCGTTCCTGGACCCCGAAGGCTTCGAGTACATGGGCGTCAAGCCGCCTTCGCCGCTGACCATGAGCGACTTCGACTGGCTGAAAGAGAAGGTCGTCGAACGCAACTGCCCGCGCTGGTGGTACATGTTCTATCTCGACAAGCGCTAGCCGGCGGGTAAGAAACGAAGCGCGGGCCTCTCGCCCGCACCGCAGTACGTGCCCTTTGTGGCAAGGCAGCGCAAGCTGAACGAGGACTAAATCGTGGCTCAATTAGGCTCGCTGTTTCCCGAAGAATTGAAGCCCGCGCAGCAGCGCGGCGCGAAAAATGCGCGCGGCGGCAAGGCCGGTCCCGCCGAACACACCTTCATCAAGGACCTCGTCGCCGGGCAGGAGATCGATGGCGTCTTCCTCGTCGCCGACGCCTCCCTCCGCGCGGCCAAGAACGGCAGCAAGTACGTCCAGGCCGTCTTCGCCGACCGCACCGGCACCATCCCCGTCCGCCACTGGGACGCCAACGACGTCGTCTTCCAGGCCTACCAGGCCCGCTCCTTCGCCAAGGCCCGCGGGCGCGTCGAGACCTACCAGTCCAAGCTCCAGATGGTCGTCTTCGAGGTCCAGCGCGCCGACGAAAAAACCGTCAATGCCGGCGATTACGTCCCCGTTTCCAAGCGCCCCCGCGAGGAGATGGAAAAGGAGTTCGACGAGCTGCTCGAGACGTTCACCGATCCCGACTACAAGCGCATGCTCAAGGCGCTCTTCGCCGACAAGGAAGTGCGCGAGAAGTTCTTCGTCAGCCCCGCCGCGAACATGCTCCACCACGCCTGGATCGGCGGGCTGGCCGAACACGTCCTCTCCGCCTGCAAGACCGCCGCGCACGTCGCCGACGAACGCCCGTTCCTCAACCGCGACCTGCTCGTCGCCGGCGTGATCCTCCACGACATCGGCAAGATCCTCGAACTCGACAGCGGCCCGGGCTTCAACTACACCGACACCGGCCGCCTGATCGGGCACATCGTCCTCGGCGCGCTCCTCGTCCAGCGCTTCATCCTGGAGTTCAAGGACTTTCCGCCCAAGAAGCGCGACCTGATCCTGCACCTGATCCTGAGCCACCATGGCACCCGCGAGTTCGGCAGCCCCGTCACCCCCTGCACCGCCGAAGCCGTCGCGCTGCACCACCTCGAGTGCATGGACGCCAAGGTCCAGGGCCTCCAGTCGCTCATCGAACAGGACACCGAGAGCGGCAACACCGGCGCCTGGACGGACTTCTCGCGCATGGCCGATGGAAGGGTCTACAAGGAAAGCAAGCCGTGAGGGCGGGAAATTCCAAAATGGCAAACTTCAAACGGCGTAACCGTTCAGTCCCCTATGAAGGCTCATTTTTTACGTCACGCCATCCGATACTGTATGTGTGCGCGACCTTAAACCCAACCCGGCTTGTCCGAATTGCGCGGTGCTCCTGGCGCGGATCGAAGAATTGGAAGCCAAGCTGGAGCGGCTTTCCGAGCGCTTGAACCAGAATTCCTCGAACTCTTCCAAACCACCGTCGTCCGATGCGCCCTGGCAGAAGCCTCCAGCCGCCAAGAAGCCGAGCGGCCGCAAACCCGGCGGACAACCCGGACATCCGGGCCATCACCGTGTACGTTTGCCGCCCGAACGGGTCACGCACGTGGTCCATTACGTGCCGCACGTATGTGCGGAATGCCAAGCCCCCTTGTCTAAGCGGCCAGGGCCACACGATCCGCCTCCGACTTGGCATCAAGTCGCGGAGTTGCCGCCGCAGCCGGCCGAAATCACCGAATACCAGGGGCACGCACGCACCTGTCCGTGCTGCGGCTGCCGCACCCGCGCGGAGATTCCGCCGGAGATTCAAGCCCATGCGCTGGGTCCCAACCTGGCGGCGGCGTTGTCGTATCTGAGTGGGCGTGGCCACGCCAGCAAGCGCAACGTCCAGGAACTCGCCGAGACCGTCTTTGGGGTCCCGCTATCCCTGGGCACGGTGATCAAGCTCGAACACGAGATGAGCGGCGCGCTGGAAGGGCCTCACGCGCAGGCGCTGGCGGCCGTGCGTGGGGCGGCTTTCAAAAACGTGGATGAAACCGGCTGGGCGAAGGGTGGCAAGCTGTGTTGGCTGTGGGTGGCAGCCACGCGGAGCGTCGCAGCCTTTCAAATTCACGCCCACCGGGGTAAGGACGGCCTGAAGGCGTTGCTGGGGGCGTGTTGCGGCATCCTCGGCTCCGACCGCTGGGGCGCCTACGCGCACCTGCCGCCGCGGCAGCGGCAAATTTGCTGGGCGCACCTCAAGCGCGATTTTCAGAAGTTGATCGACCTGGGATCCGCGACACAACCGCTCGGCCGAGCGGGCCGCAAGACCGCCCGAGCGGTCTTTGCGGCCTGGAAGGATTTCAAAGACCGGCGTTGCGACCGTGCCGCGCTACACGTGCGGTTGCAACCGATACGCCTGCGTTTCCAGAGAACGCTCCGGCTCGGAAGCAGGGGCGCGGACCCCAAAACCAAGCGCTTTTGCAGACGCGTGCTGAAAGTCTACGACGCGCTGTGGACCTTCGCGGCCGTCGAAGGCATCGAACCGACCAACAACCACGCCGAACGGATGTTGCGTCCGGCGGTGCTGTGGCGCAAAGGGAGCTTCGGCAATCACAGTACCGCAGGCTGCCGTTTCACCGAACGGATCTTGACCACCGTGCAGACCTTGCGTTTGCAAAAGCGTCCCATCCTTGACTATCTGCGCAGGGCCTTGGCTGCTCACCGCACCGGCGCAAAGGCTCCGGCATTCCTTGCAGCGGTAGGGAACTGAACGGTTACCAAACGGCAAATTCGACACACGCTGCAAACCGCGAGCAAACAGGGCAAGACCTTCTGCACGTTCTTTGCTTCGGGAAATGCGATCTCGGGTCATCGCAACCCGCGTTCGTCTTGAACAATTCCGGTATGCGGCCGTAATTCCCCGTCAAATTCCGAGGTCATAGCGGCTATGCCGCCCGATTTGCGGAAAGGCTCCGCCTTTCCGCCAAGCCGCACACCCCATCGCATAGCCGAGGCTACGCCTCGGCATCCAAAGGTTAAACCCAGCGAGGCATGGCCTCGACGATCAGGAGGGAAGTCTCTGCACGGAAAGGCATAGCCTTTCCGCACATCAGGAGGCAGAGCCGCAAGCTTTAGCGAAGGCCTGTCTGTGGCAACCCCGTCAGCCGCAACGCAAGCCTTTCTGCCGTTTGCCGTTTGCAGTTTGCAGTTTGCAGTTTGCAGTTTGCAGTTTGCAGTTTGTTTGGAATTTGGTTCTTGCCGTTTGCTGTTTGAACCTTGTTTGGTTCTTGGTTCTTCTGATTTGGAATTTATTTGTCGTACGTCGTCTTCAGCGCCTCCAACTCCATATCCGGCGCCTCCCACTCGAGCCCGCCCTCCCCGCTGATCCGCACGCGGCCGATCATCAGCGCGTGGTCGTACGTCCACAATGCGATGTGTTTGCCCGTCAGGGGTTCGGGGTCTTCGTAGACCAGCGAGCCTTCCGGGAGCGTGTCGAAGTACCGGTCCACGCGGTAGGTCAGCCGGTTCCCGCGCTTCTCCAGGCGGATGTAGAACCAGTGGTGGTGGAAGTTCTTGGTCGTCGGGACCGTCACGTTCTCGCGCTTCACCTCGACCCCGTTGCGCAGGATCATCGAGGCTTGGTTGTTCTCGCCGCCGAACATGAACGTGTAGCCCTTGGTCAGGTCGTGCCCGTCCGAGCAGATCGTCAGGTTGATGTCCCGCGCGTAGGTGTAGATCGGCCCGCGCTCGGTCTCCATCTTGTTCCCCACGTACCATTCGAGCGTCAGGTCGCCGTCGTAGAGCTTTTTGTTCCAGAGCACCGCCGGCTTGCCCTTGGCCCGGTCGTTCTTGAGCGAGAAGAAGGACCAGCGCGGGTCGCACTGCCAGCGGTTCGTCACCTCCGCCACCGCGTACCCCGCCGTGCGCCACGCCGTCGGCGCGGAGCTGAACGGCTCGTCGTAAAAGTGCTCGCTGGTGATCTTGCTCGCCTCGATCTTGGCCAGCATGCCCTTCGTGTAGTAGGCGACCTTGGTGCCTTCCAGCGGCCGATCGTCGCGCCAGGTCAGCCGCGGGCGTCCGTTGAGCTTCCCGATCAGGTACTTGCCCGCGCGGCGGAAGCTCAGTGTCGTCAGTTCGGGGACCGCGCCGTCGGGCAGATCCTTGCTCGCCACCGCCTCCCCGTTGCGCAGGATCTCCAGCCGCGTGACCTTCTTCCCGTCCTCCGCGGGAATCCCCGCGTGGTACTTGAAGATATACCCGTTGTTCTTCTCGGAGCCGGACTTGTTCACAGAGAGCGCCGCCTCGTGCTCCTCCTCGAGGATCTCGCGCGGCTCGATCTCCAGCTCCACGTCCCCCGGGAACTGGCTCGAATGCCAGTACAGGTTCACCGGGCGGCCGTCGACGACGAGCGGCTTCGAGGGGCGCAGCCACTCTTCCTGCCGGTTCGTCCAGTTCCGCATCGACGCCTCGTCCTCGAAGATCGCGTTGGTCGTGACCATCTGCTGGGGCTGCTCGAGGAAGCGCAGGCGGAAGCGCCGGAAGCGCGCCGGGCGCCCTTCCGAGCCCGGGCCCGGCTGCGCCCACAGGCCCGCGCGCCCGCGCAGCGACGTCCCCGACTCGAACGCCTCCACGCTCGTACCGTCCTCCGCCTTCACCAGAATATGGTCGTCCTTGATCTGCGCGTTCAGGCGCACGAATCCGTCCTGCACCGCCCGCGACGGATCGCGCAGCTTCGCCCGGTCGATCGTCCGAGCCTGCTCCGCGCCCTCCGAGGCCTTCAGCAGCTCCAGGCTCCGCCCGTCCGTCCGCGCCAGGAAATAGTTCGACTCGTCCCGGTACAGGAACACCACCCCCGCCAGGCCCGCGCCCGGATCCACCGTCACGTCCGCCTCGTAGCGCGACCAGTTGCGGTCCCCGATCAGGCTCTTCGTCGCCCACGGGCCCGGACGAGCCGCCAGCACCCCCGGCTGGCCCTCCCGCGAGGTCTCCACCTTCCACGTGCCCGTACCCACCAGCCAGCCCCGCCCCAGCGCCCCCGCGTGCCGGAAATCGTCCTCGAAGCTGCTCACCGTCGTCACCTTCACGTCGTCGAAGACCGCGTGCTGGTTCATCAGCTCCCACAGGCTGTTCACCGCGAACGGCGCCGCCTTCGGGTCCAGCGCCACCCGCCCGGGGAGCTCCACGTCGCACCAGAAGCCCACCGAGCCCGACGCCAGCCACGGGTCGTGCACTTCCATCAAGGGATGCCCGTCGATCGAGACCGCCAGCCGCGCGTGCGTCACCAGCAGGTCCGCCGCGTAAAACTGGTTCGGCAGATACCCGCCCGGCTGGCTCTGCAGCACCTCTTCCTTGCCGTCGCGCACCCGCACCAGCTCCCGCTGCCCCGGGCCCGTCGGCGTCCCGTCGGCCTGCACCGGCCGAGCCGTCCAGCGGAAGAGCCCGTAGTTCCGCTCGTCCTGGTACGCGAAGACCAGCCCCAGCCGCGCGTGCTCCGGGCCGCGCAGCGAGGCCTGGAAGCGGTAGTTGCTCCACCACGACTGACCGGCCACCGACATCGAACCGCGCCCCATGCCCAGGTACGCGAAGGCGTTGGCGCTCAAGAGCGGGTGGCGCAGGCTCTTGATGTAGAAGTCCCCGCGCTCCTCCCCGCAGCGGACCTTCTTCCAGAGCGCCGAGCTGTTGTCCTCGCGCATGAAGTCGTCGGCGAAGTGGATCTCGTCGCGCGCCTCCGCGTGGATCGTCAGCAGCGCCCCGTCGTGCCGGTTGCGCACGCCGGCCGTCCCGCCCACGTGCCGGTCGTCGAAGGCCGAGGCCACCAGGCAGCGCCCGCGGAAGACCCCGATCGACGAACCGTGCCGCGCCACGCGCAAGGGCCCCGGCGCGTCGGTCGGCAGCGAAGCCGCGACCAGCGTCTGCTCCACCCCGCCCTCGCGCAGCCCCAGCGCGACCTGCTCGCCGTCGCGGTCGAGGAAGTGGAAGTTGTCGTTGTCCTCGCGGTCGAAGTAGAGCCGGAAGCGGTTGGACTCCCCGCCCACGCTGAAGTCGGCCCAGAAGAAGTGCGTCCCGCCGGGGGTCTGCTCGGCCCCCACGAGGTACTCCGGCCCCGGATCGGCGAAGGCCGGCGCCGGCTCCAGCTCCAGCCGCACGCTCGCCCGAGGCCCCTGCTCCTGACCCGCCACCCGCCCAAACCACGCCCCGCCCAACGCCACCAACCCCAGCGACGCAACCGCCAGCGCCCACCAGGCCACCCGGCTTGATCCCGAATCGCGCATGCTCACCTTCCTATGAGGCCCGGACGGAAGTCACGAACCGGAACGCACTTGTGCATCTTTTTAACGGTCCCATTCTTCATACAGGGACGCCGCCCGCAGGTCATCTCCTGCTACGGAATTAACGCGCAACGAGAATCCGGCGGGGCTCGAAACGGGCTATCGGCGAGTGGGAGTTCAAACTTGAATGACGAGGTGGCGTCGAGGGATTTTGGTCGTGATCGAGGCGCGCGAAGGGGCGGCATATCGAGAAGATACGCCAACCGGAGCGCAACGAAGAGCACGGCCAAAAGCGCCGACGCAACCCGACATTCAAGATTGAAGGCCCACTAGGGCAAAAAAGAAACCGGCGCCGCTCGGGGTGAGGGCGGCGCCGGTCTGGGGTGGGAAGAGGTACCCTTGGGGTGCGGGGGAGTCGGGGGAACTCCCGCCGCGGGTTACCCCTTCGTGAGGATCTCGCGGAACTTGCCAAACTGCTCCGTGCTGAGGATGCGCCGGAGTTCCGCTGCAAAATCGATGTTCGGATCGTAGTTGCGCGCTTCTCGTGCCGCGGCGACCACTTCCTGCGCGGCAGCCTGGATCGCGGCGCGGTCGTTGGCCTTGTCGTACCCGGTGCGGGCGTCGGTCTGCGCCTTGACGTACTTCTCGCGCTTGGCGTTCACCGCGGCCTTGGCGGCGGCGACCTTTTCCTTCTGCTCGGTGCTCAGGTCCAGCCCCTCGGACGCGCCGTCGAACTTGGACGAGTCCAGCGCGGCGATATCGACCGTGGGCGGCATCTCGGGCTTCGGGGTGCCGTCCGCGGCAACCTGATTGTCCTTCTTGCCGCCGTTGAGTCCCGTCACGCTGGTCAGCGTGCCGCTCGTCACGTATTTGCGGTCCGAACCCACGGCCACGAATCCGCCGCTCCGGCCGCCGCCCATGGCCATGCAGTCGCTGCCGATAAACCCGGTCAGCAGCAGACCCATGATCGCGATAACGCCCTTGTTCATCCCTAACTCCTCCGTCGCTTCGGTTTAGAACCCTGAAAGAACCCTGATTCAACCTGCTTCGCTTCTGTGCTGCACTCGTATGACACGTATCTAAGCGTTTTAAGCCCAAGGTTTTTTGAGTTTGCGCTTAGAGACAAAGCGATTTCCAAAACGTACACGTACTAACGCACCATGTGTTCCGATTTACTTGAATTTTAGGTAGCGATTTAGGGTCTCTCCCGTCTCATTCCGCACTGCGCTGAAACTCTTGCCAGAATCGGCTGTAAGAATCAGGTTGCTTTCGCAGCTTTGAACGGTTTCAGCATTCCATAACGCGAAGGGCGCGTCATACCACGGGGGCGGAAGGGAGGACGATGCTCTTCGAACAGGCCAGACCCATCGCGGCCGGGTTCTTTCAATCCGATCACGCCACCCGCAGGCCCCCGCTGGATCCGCAGCGCCAGGCTGCGCTCGTCTACGTCACCTCCGGCGACGGCACGATGCGAATCGGCGCTTGGGAGTTCCCGATGCGCCGCGGCGACTTGTTTGCCGTACCCCAGGACGCCGAATTCCAGCCGCGCCTGAAGACCGGGAGCGTGCTCGGCTTCTACTTCGCCTATTTTGAACTCGACCCGCACCGCGGCGCCCAAGGCCAGCACCTGGGCTGGCCGTGGGATCTCGGCGCGGACCTGCACGTCGAGATCGACGCCGCGGAGCCCCCCGTAGCGGCGGGCGATTTCCGCCCCGAGGTCGCGGGCTTCTTCCGGCAGCTCCAGCACGAACTTGGCCGCCGCCTGCCCGCCGCCGGCGCGGCGGCGCGAGCCCAGCTCACGCTGCTGGGGATCACCTTCGCGCGCCTCCTCGCCGAGAGCCACCGCAAGAAGGAAGAGACTCGCGCGTTGGCGCCCGTGGCGCCGCGCGGCTCGGGGCGCTTCGGGCGCTCGGTCCCCGAACCCGTCGCCAAGGTGATGGATTACGTTCAGATGCATCTGGACCGCGAGTTGAAACTCCCCGAACTGGCGCGCGTGGCGGGCTTCAGCGAGCGCCGCCTGATCCAGGTCTTTCGCAAGAGCCTCGGGCTTTCGCCCATGGCTTACGTCCGCGACCGGCGCGTGAAGGAAGCCGAGCGCCTGCTCTCGCAGCGCGGGGTGACGATCAAGGACGTCGCCGCGCGCCTGAATTTCGCCGATGCGCACCACTTCAGCCGGGTCTTCCGGCAGGTGACGGGGATCAGCCCCAGCGAATTCGTCCGCGGGCGCGCGCCGATGCTCGCCCGGCAGTCCGGGCGCTTCGCCGTCAGCCGCCCCGACCAGGTCGGCTACCCGATGCGCGAATCGAACCGCACGTCCAACCGCGCCAGCCGCATCTCCGGCCGCTTCGGGCCGGCGCGGGGCTGACATCGGATCGAGAGATGGCTTGAGCACGAAGGGTAAGCGTGCCGAGGCAGTCGAATGAGCGGACAATTACAGGCCAACGAAGCGTCGCGCCCCCGCCCCAAGACGGCCAAGGGGCATATTTTACAACTTGCAGCGTGGACTAAACGCACTTGAGCGTCCAGTCGCACCCCTAATTACTTCACGTACTCCCAAGTTAATTATTGCGGCTAAGCCCGTTTCAGCATATGACCCAGGTTATTACATCCTTTGGGCGCAAACTTGGCGCGCCTTATGCGTCTTCATCATGGAGGGGCTCGGTATGCGCGTGCTCGCGATTGGAATCGGCTTGGTCCTGGGCACGCTGCTGCTGGTGAGCATCGGCGCGCTGGTTCCGACTGGGCCGGCTCCGATTCTTGGGGGGGTAAGCGCTCCGGTTGAATCGGCCGCAATCCCCGCGCAGGTCCGCCACGCCGCGCCCCTTGTATTATCCGCGAAGAACAAGCCCGAGACGTTCGTCAAGCTCGCCGAACGGCAGTCGGATCGGGCGCGCAACATCCACGAAAACTTCGAGGCCGCGATGAACCTCGCCGGCGCGCTGCAAAAAGCTGGAAAACCGGACGCCGCCGTCGATGACGCGCTCCGCCGCGCCGCCGATTTCGCCGAGTGCCTTCCCGCGGGCACGCTGGGCGCGAACGGCCGGCCCACGCCCTTCTCCGGCCCCGAAGGCGGCGCGCGCACGCTGCTCGCCCAGGCGCACCGCGAGATCGTCCATGGCGAACAAGCCGCCGCGCGCCGGCATCTGGAGTTGTTGCTCGAACGCTACGCCGAAGCGAGTCCCGCGCTCGCGGAGCAAGCGCGTGCCGACCTGGCGCGGCTGGACAGCGGGGAGCAGGCGGCCGGAGCGCCACGGGCCTTGGCCGGTGCGAAAGAGGAAAAGCTCCTCGGCAACCGGAAACCGGCGACCGGAAACCAGCAACCGTCAACCGGCATAGCCGCGCGCGAGGTCTCGCCCGTCCAGACCACGCTCGTCCTGGCGACCAGTGAAGCCAACACCGTCATCTTTAGCGGGGCCGAGAACGGCAAGACCTATACCATCTCCGCCGCCGGGACTTGGGCGCAAGATCCGGACCCTCAATTCGACACCGGCCCGGAAGGCCTGGCGAGCTTCGGGACCATTTCAGGCGGCCCGTTCGCGGGGATGTTCTTTGGAACCTTTGCCGCGCAGGAACCCGGCAGTGGAAGTTGGCAGGCCATCGGCGCGTCGGGCTCCATTACGGCGACGGCCGACGGGGAAATTCTCGGTTCGTTCGCGGATATTCTGGGGCTTTACGGGGACAATAACGGCGCGCTGTTCGTCACCGTGTCCGAGGAAGGCTTCGAACCGCCGCCGGGCGCGACCGCGCCGCCGCTCGCCGATGCGCAAGTGACCCCCGATACCGTCTGCGTTTATTACGCCTCGACGAACGTCGCGCTCGACGGGAGCCTCTCGGCGGACGCCGACGCGGAGGGCGACGCGCCCGCGCTGCGCTGGTTTCACTGGCGTCTGGTCAACCTCACGAATCCGGCGGTGAGGCCGCTCGTGTACGAGGGCCCCGATTCGTTCGCGTTTCCAAGCGGGCTGAATCAGCCCGGCGCATACGAAGTGACCTTGCGCGTCGTGGATAACGAGGGCGAACTCGGCACGGCGGTCCGGACGCTCACGGCGGTGGGGATCGTCTTCGATCCGCCGTCGCTGGAGGTTGCGGTGGGTTCAACGGCGGCCTCGAACGCGGAAGTGATCCCCGCGAGCGCGGCGGACGGAATCAGCTTTGAATTCAGCGTGCCGGACGTGGCGAATTTCCAGGCGACGAACGCGGGCGCGGGCGTCATCGAAGTCCAGATCGAGGGCGTGGCGGAAGGCAGCACGGAATTAATCGCGCAAGTCCAGGGCGAATTCGGCCCGGAGAACTGCGAGGCGTTGTTTCTCAGCGTGGTTCCTCCATCCAATACGACCCCGCCCGTCGCGATCGCGGAGACCGCCACGCCGGTCATCTGCGCGGGCGGGACGGTGACGCTGGACGGCAGCGGCTCGCACGATACGGACACGGTCAACGACAGCTTAGGTAGCCCTCAAATACTGGCATACGAATGGACAGTCACTAATAGCCAGGACCCGGAATCCCAACAAGTTTTCAGTACAACAGATCCCGTTTCTAGTTTTACAGTTCCAAATCCGGGCGAGTATGTCTTTAGCTTGGTTGTAACCGACAATGATGGCCAGAAGTCATTGCAAGAATCATCATACACCTACTTTGTGGTGATGGCAATTGATGTTCAAGCCACACCATCGGACTTGCAAGTACCAATTGGCCAATCAAGAGCCATGACAATTACAGTCATGCCCGAAGAAGCTTTTGACCTAGTTGGATTTCAATCGGTGGACCCCAATATTGCAAGCATTTCGAGTGTAACTCGACATGAGAGCACGGCGGATATTCTAATTAATGGCAACAGTTCTGGTGAAAGTGCAATCGAAATTGTCTCCACTCAAGTGCCAAGTTATGTAATTTGCCAAAGTACGACAGTAATTGTACAAGAAAAAGTAGAAGGCCTAACCTTGAATACAAAACCCGAGAGTCTAATTTTCTGCATAGGAGAGAATGTCGAATTCATTGCTAGGCATACAGACGGCACAGTTACGATAAACCTAACAATATCAGGAGGTGATCCAGATCCGGTGACAGTTTCTGGGAAGAAAGAGGTCCGAGGCAAGGTAAAGGCGAGCCATCCTGGGTTCATAGAGGCAGTTGCGTCGGGGGATGATGGGACCGACGACAAACTGATGGTCCTAGTCTCTGACACAGCTGTGCTACCAGATATTACCGTCGAAAGAGGCAGGAAAGGAAAATTTAGAGTAAGAGTTTGCGATAACAGCGTCGAACCAATTTTCTCAAATTGGCAATTCGAAGCAAGAGAGGTTGAAATCCAAAGAGATGGGAATAATAATGAAGATGCATGGGAAGGAGAATTTGCAACCACAGGAAAAGTATCCGTAAATGTACAACTAGGACAAAGAAAAATATTTCTTCAGAGCAACGTTTTTGTAACGGCGAGAGAATTTGACCCAGTCCATGATTACCGTCGTGTAAAGAACCGAGGCAATGACGGCCTCCCCGAATTCCCCAGAGCAAATGGCGACTTAGGTCAATCACGACCAAATCTTTCCAGCAAAGGAGACTGGAAAGTTCGAACAATCACCAATGGGCCTAACAAGGGCTATATTTATCTGGTAAAGTTTCCGCGTGTTCGGTGGGACTGGGAAGCAAGTATTAGTGATGCGCTTTTTGACAAGAAACATCCGTTTTACATCGCTCAGGGCGACCTCCCTCAAGCGACTATTGAACAGGTCCAGGAAAACGTACTTGTACATGAGGGCGTACAAGAAGCAGAAGGCTTTAATAGCCACTGGAGCCAAGGAAAGCTGGCAGTTGAGACAACACATATAGAGACTAAATTAGAGGCCGTTGTTATTCACGAATCCTCGGGGTCAGGAGAAACTCTAGCGCAGATCGCATCATTCGAACTTGGCCAGAACGTCAGCGAAATTCGGGATGCTATTGATCCGCATCCGCAAAACGTCCACCCAGAAGATGCCGACCTCCAGTATCCCCAGTGGCTCATTTCATCTGTTGATCTAAGAATAGGCGAGGAATTGTCCCTTGAGGGCAATATCTTCCTTCGCCCAGGAGCCGCGCCGGTTATCGAAGTCGAGGGAAAGGGTATTGAATTAGGGCTAACCGACGGCAAATTGAGGGCCGTGTCAAAAGGAAGTGGCAAGCTAAGGTTGATTGATTTCGAGGACGATTACCACGAGATTCCATTCAGCGTCAAATAGCTCTTTAGAAATCCGATGAGAGGATAAGAATGCTTACTAAAGATTGGTTTTTAAAAATTTCTATTGCGCTAGCTTTAGTGGCTTCATCGGCAGTCCACTGTCAATCCGCCACCGAAAGTAAGCTAATGCCGCTCACAAAATGTGGATTTATGAAGGCCATAGTCGATGATGGAATTGCGATGAGAGAGCGGCTCGATTGGATCCAGCGGGAAGCAAGAGGAAATCATGATGTCCTGAATTGGATTCGAGAAGAGTATAGTAAGATTCTCTTACGGTCGAGGGCTCTATTAATTGAACAGGAAAGGATACCGGGCGCCTTTAGGTCTGTAAATATTGGAGGAGTAATAAAGACTGAATCGAAAGGCCAAGAAACAACAAGGTATACCTTGGATGGCTCCGAAATGAAGCAAGTGGAAATAACTCGCGGGGTTGTATTTGAATTGGAACTACTCAAAGTCTTGGGCGAATACCCAACTTGTAAAATGCTTTCCTTTTTTCACGGATTGGTCCTAAATAAGGACATGCCGAATGAAGTTCGCGTAGAGGCATGTAGGCAATTAAATACTATTCTATTAGAGTACTTTGGCGGGGCCTCGATATCAAAGCCATACTTCTCATTAGAAGACAAAGATTTGGTATGGGACAATTTCCATAAGATTGTTGAAGACCTAATTGTGTCTGATGTAAAGTCAGAAAAGCCTTCGACGCTTAGCCTGCCGGAGTATAGGCAGTCGAGGGTTGAAACTGAATTGGAATTAATGAAAAAGAACTGTGAAGCATATTTGGGCAGCTTAAAGAATCGCGAAAATGTTGAATCTGCGGACACAAAAGATCAGAATATTCCGTTGAAGGACGATGACTGACCGTCGTGGGACTCGGGCTGGAATGCCATGAAAGGCGGCTCGCGGCGGCGCGGAGCCGCCAAGATGGGAGATGGGTAAAGGAGTCCGTTGAGAGGTACTCGGCGCAACCTGAGGCACGCGGCTTGCCAGCCTGGAGGGCCGTGGCCGCCTACTCCTTACCGCTCCCGCCCAGCGCCTTCCCTGCCGCCTTGCCATTCAGCCGCTGCAGCGCGGGCAGCGACCGCAGCAATTCGCCGTCGCGCCCGAGGTCGTAGTCGCACCACAGCTCTTCCAGCGCCGGCAGGCCCTTCAGCATGCCCAGGCCGGCCACGCCCGTCTTATCGATGCGCAGCGACTTGAGGCTGGGCTTCACCAGCGGCTTCAGCTCGACGACTTTGATCTGGAAGAGGCCAAGCAATTCGAGCGGCATGCCGTGGAGCGGCGAGAGGTCGCGCACTTTCGTCATGCCCACGTCGATCCGGGTCAGGCGCCGGCCGCGCAGCGGCTCCAGGCTCTCGACCTTCGCGCCGCCCAGCATCAGCGCGTTCAGCGGCATGCCGCGCAGCGGCTCGAGATCCACGATCTCCGTCCAGGCGGCGTAGAAGGTTACCAGGGGCAGGTCCTTCAGCGGCGCGAGGTCCGCGACCATGCTGCAGGAAAGATTCAGTTCGCGCAGGTTCCGCAGCTTGGCCAGCGGCGTCACGTCCTTCAGCGGGCAGCGGTACGTGGGCGAAAGCCCGGTGAGCGACAAGGCGTGCAGCGTGGGGATCGCAGCCAGCGGAGAAACGTCGCGGAGCTGTTCGCTGCGGAACCCGAGCATCATCAAGCGCCCGCCCAGGATGCCCGGCTCGAAGGCGCCGTCGTAGCCCGGATTGAGCAGCTTCAGCCGCTCGGCGACGGCCTTGGCCGCTGCCTCGGGCGCAAGGGCCGCGACGCGAACCGCGAAGTCGGCCTCCGATTCCCGCGCCTCCGCCGGCGGCGCCGGCACGGCGGGGCGCTCGGGCCGGGTAAAGGGGATCTCCGAGATCAGGTCGCCGGCCTTGGGCGCGGGCAGCACCACGATCGGCGGGGCCTCAGCGACCGGATTCGCCGTCGTCTTCCGTTCGTCCTTGCTGGACTCCGGCGCGCGCTCGACGGCCGGCCGGCGGACTTTTTCCAGGGGCCTGTTGGGGCTCTCGCCGTCAACCGGCCCGCGTTCCCCGCGGACCGGCGGCGACTCGCGGGCCGAACTGGAACCGTCCGTCTCGGACGCGAGCGGCTTCGGATCCACGCGCTCCGCTTTCGGCTCGGGACGCTCCGGCGGGGCCTCGTGGGAGCGGATGGGCTCCTGCGGCTTGGCTTCATCCTTCTTGGGCGGGGCACGGAACAGCATCGCGGCCAGCGCGACGCAGGCGAGCGCCACGGCCCCGACCAGGGCAAGCTGAGGAAGTAGCCCGCGCCGGCGGCCGCTGGGTCGCAACGGGTTGCCCGAGCGGGGCGTGCGCATCTCCGAGGACGTCCCGCCGTGCTTACCCGCGCGCAACGCCGAGACCGCGTGCCCACGCCCGGCGCGCAGGGCCGTAACCGGCGCGCCGACGCGCCCTTCCTGCCGCGGGCGCGGACGCGCCGGCGCCTGGGTGGTTCGCGGTTCCAGGATCGCGTCGATCCGTTCGATCAGGTCCTCGGGCGACTGGAACCGCCGCCCGGGATCCTTCTGCAGCATGCGTTCGACCAGCGCGCCGATCTCGGGATCCAACTCCGGCCGAACGTCGAGCAGCCGCGGGATCGGCGCGTCGATGTGCTTGCGCATGATCGAGACGGAGTCCCGGCCCTGGTACGGCGGCCGTCCGGCAAGCATGTGATAGAGGGTCGCGCCGAGCGCGTAAAGGTCGGAGCGGACGTCGAGCAGGTCCAGCCGCCCGCGCGCCTGCTCCGGAGGCATGTAGTACGGCGTGCCCACGGTGACGCCGGCCTGCGTCAGGGAGGCGTCGGCCGCGGGCGCCTCGCCGCTCGGCGTGAACGTCTCCGCCATCGACATCTGCCGCGCCAGGCCCAGGTCGGCGAGCTTCGCCTCGCCGCGCGAATTGAGCAGGACGTTGTCCGGCTTGATGTCCCGGTGCACGATCCCCAGCTTGCGCGCGTAAGCCAGCGCCTCCGCGACCTGCCTGACGATCGACAGCCCGCGACGCGCCTCGATCGCCCCGGCCTGCCGCAGCAGGTCCTTCAAGTTCGGCCCGTTCACGTACTCCATCGCGAAGTAATACAGGCCGGTCGCCTCGTCGCGCCCGACCTCGATCCCCTGGACGACGTGCGGATGATTGAAGCGCGCGGTGACGCGCGCCTCCCGGATGAAGCGCTCCACCGCCGCCGGGTCCCGGCTCGCCGCGCCGGGCGGCAGGATCTTCAGCGCCACGATCCGGTTCAGGTTCGGCTGCCGCGCCTTGTACACCGCGCCCATCCCGCCCCGCCCGATCACCTCCAGCAGCTCGAACCCGCCCAGGTACTGGAGCGGCTGGGAGTGCGTGGGCGGCGTGCCGAGCGCGGCGTCAGACGACATGGCGGACTCCGAAACCTGTAGCGACATGGCAATCTTCAGTGCTTAGACGCCGGTCTTTCGGTTTCGTGACGAGTCGAGCCGAATTCAAATCAGGTTCTCGTTCGTAATTCACCGGCATGCGCTCCCGCCGCGCCGGCCTAGCCGGCGCAGGAGCAAGCGCTTACGGGAGAATGGGACATACCGCGCGGCAGATTTTGGGAATGCGTTGAAAGAAAAAGACACCTGTGCGCTCGAGGCGTCCGGCATGGAAATTCACGGGTACGATTTGGAAATCCGGAACCTTCGTGTAACCCGGGAGGCGCGCCGCGGGTCTGGCAGCCCGTTGAAAAGAGGGGCGCGGTCAGTAAACGAGCGATTTTTGTCCAGACCGAGGCGCGACCGAGGAGCATATCCAGAGGAAATCTGTGACGAGGAAGCAACAAGGGGCTGGGTAAAAAGCGCCGTTTAATGGCCCGCTCCCCTTTTCAACGGGCTGCTAGCTAGACGCCTTCCTCTTTGCGGTGCTCGACCAGCCCGTCAAGATGCTGGCTCATCAGCTCGGGCTTATGCTTCAGCACCGCGCGCTCGATGTTGTAGCCGTCGATGCTCCGCTCGGTCTTCTTCAGCTTCCCCGCGGCCTCCAGGATCTTCCCGGCGGCGGCGACCAGCTCGCGCCAGCCTTCCTCGGCCTGATCGTACAGCGCCTTCGTCTCGCTCTTGGCGTCGCTCATCGCGGCTCGGCTCCGTTTCCTGGCGGCTGGGGGCTTCCGATATCGATACTCCTAAGCGCCGTTCCACGCAAGCGCTGCGCAAAGCCGCGCCGCCGGCGCCCGCAAAATCGATAACGCCGTTTGCTTCGCGCCCCGCGCCGGGGGTATACGGAAAGAATACTGCTTCCATCTGCCGCGGGGAGAACGTCGCATGCCGGCTCTCGACGAACGCGCCGGGCGCGCGCTGCGCCTGGTACAGGGATTCACTCGCCTGGTCCATGCGCTGCACCTGGCCAAGCACGCGCGCGGCCCGCAGCAGGGCGACCCGGACCTCTTTGAAGCCGAAGCCGCGCGCGGGGAAGCCCATGCGCCGTGGATCGAACTGGGCGAGGCATTGGCCGCTTCGCCGACCGAGGCCTTCGTCGACTAGGTCGAACGCGGCCGCCGCCCCGAGATCGGACGCGACGCCACGCTCCTGCGCCACGCGCTGCCCGACCCCCCGCGGGCTCCCCCGCCCCGGTCTGCGAGGCCTGGCTCGCCGCGCGCGCGCCCGGCGCCGCGCCGCAAGACCGCGCCGCGCTCGCCAACCTGGTCCAGCTCGCGCTCCTGGTCCAGCGCGACGGCGACCTCCTGCAGGAACTCTTCCGCGTCTACCTCGCCCTGGGCTTGAAGGCCTCGCCCGCTGCGCTGGGGCTGCCGGTGGACCTCCCCGGGCTGCTCCGGATCGGCGAAGACCTCGCCGCGCGCGTGAAGCCGTGCCCCTTCGACACCGGCCCCGTCGCCTGGCAAGCCGCGCTGCAGAAGGTGGAACTCTGGCTCCAGAAACACGCCGGGCGCGACCGTTACGCGCTGGCCGCCGAACTGCTCCGGGAACCCGGCCTCGCCGCGCTCAAGCCCGCCCTCGCCGCGCGCCCCGCGCGCCGCGTCGCCGTGCTGGGCCACAGCATGACCATGAGCCTCCACTGGACCACGCACGGCTCGTGGATCGAGACCGCCTGCGAGGTCCGCCGCCTGCTCGAACCGCGCTTCGAGTACGCCAGCTTCCAGGCCGGCGGGCTCACTCCGGCGCGCGCGCTCAGAGAAGGGCTCGTCGAGCGCCTGCTGCTCTGGAAACCCGACGAAGCCTACGTGCTCGTCTTTGTCGGGAACGCCTCCGACCGCGAGAGCCTCGCGGAGATCGTGGCGCGCATGAAAGCCCAGGACATCCGCTTCCACCTCGTCGACGACGTCCGCCCCTGGGCCTTCGAAGGCCGCGACGACCAGCAGGAGGCCCACCGCTTTCAGCGCGAACTCTGCGCGCGCGAGGGCGGCGTCTTCCTCGATTTCCAGCGCCGCCACGCGCAAGCGCCGGATTGGGAAAGCTGGCGCCCCGTCGGCGGCGACATCCACATGTACACGCCGGGGCATCTCTTCTACGCGCGCGAGCTGTTGAAGTTCTGGGCAGGCTGAAATCCGCCGTTGACCGGCCCGCGCTCGGTGTCACCATTCTGACATGCCCTGCGTGACGATCCACAAGCCCCGGCGCGCGCCCCGCGAGCGGCTGCTCCTGATCGGCGGCTTCAACCCCGAACTCTACGCGGCGCTGCGCGGCACCGACCTGCTCGTCGAGGAATTCCTCCAGGGCGCCGAGGCCCTCGCCGAGGCCGCGCAGCGCGAGTACGGCGTGGTCCTGTGCAGCTTGCGCATGAGCGACGCGTGGGGCCTCGACGTGATGGAGGCGATCCTCAAGGCCGACCCGCTCACCCCCGTGATCATCTCGACCCACGAGCAGAACCCCAAGGTCGTCGTCGAGGCCATGCAGCGCGGGGCCTACGACTACCTGATCGAGCCGCACCGGGACGCCACGGAGGTGCTCGCGGCGCTCGAGCGCGCCGTCAGCCGCCGCGCCGCGCTGCGCAAGGCCCGCGACCTCAACGCGGCCCTCGCCGGCGAACACGCCGCCTTCTTCGCCGGGCTGGTCGGGAAGAGCCCCGCGTTCCGCGAACTCTGCGAGCTGGTCCGCCAGGCCGGACCGACGCCCTCCCCCGTGCTGATCGAAGGCGAGTCCGGCGCGGGCAAGGAGGGCGTCGCGCGCGCGCTCCACGAAGCCAGCGCGCGCCGGCACGGGCCGTTTGTCGCGCTCCACTGCGGCGCGATCCCCGAAAGCCTCCTCGAAAGCGAACTCTTCGGGCACGAGAAGGGCGCGTTCACCGGCGCCGACGCCACGCGCGTGGGCGTCTTCGAGGCCGCCCACGCCGGCACGCTCTTCCTCGACGAGATCGGCCTCACCAGCCCCGCCTGCCAGGGCAAGCTCCTGCGCGTCCTGGAGAGCGGCGTGATCCGCCGCGTCGGCGCCAGCCGCGAGCTGAACGTCGATGTCCGCGTCGTCTCGGCGACCAACGAACCCCTCGCCGACCTCGTCGCGCAGAAACGCTTCCGCGCCGACCTCTTCTACCGCCTCAACGTCGTGACCTTGCGCGTCCCGAGCCTCCGCGAACGGAAGGACGACGTGCCCCTGCTGAGCCAGTTCTTCGCGCAGCGTTTCGCGCGCGAGGCCGGCAAGCCCTTCGAGGCCTTCTCCGAGCAGGCGCTCGAAGTCCTCGCCGCCTACGACTACCCCGGCAACGTCCGCGAACTGCGCAACCTGGTCGAACGCGCCGTCGTCTTCGCCCGCGGGGCCGTGATCCGCGCGGTGGACCTCCCCGAAGCCCTGCGCCGCCGCGTCCCCGAGCTCAATCCGGCCGGCGACCAGGCCGCGCCGCCTTCGGCCCCCACCCGCGCCAGCCGCGCCGCCATCCTTGTTCCCGGCAACGCCTGGAGCCTCGACGAACGCCTCGCCACCGTCGAGCGCGTCCTGCTCCAGGAAGCCCTCCATTTGTGCCGGGACAACCGCTCCCGCGCCGCCGCGCTCCTCGGCCTCAAGCGCACGACCCTTTTGCAGAAACTCGAGCGTTACGCGCTGGACGGCAAGGCCAAACCTGCGAAGAAGAAGCCTAAATCCGGCAAGACCAGACGCGGGGCAATGCAGCCTTCGCCTTCCAAGCGCGCGAAACCCGCCAGGAAGCCCGCGCGGCGCAAGCGTTAGCGCCCCTCGCCGCGGATTGCCGATTGGAATTCTGGAGCCGTCTCTTGATCCCCCACCCTTTGCTCGCCGAATCCTTCCTCCACGCCTGGCTCGTCCCGCCCGAAGCCACCGTCGAACCCTGGCTCTACATCGCCACCGCCGTCGTGGCGATGACGATCACGGCGGTCAGCAAAGGGGGCTTTGGCGGCGGCGTCGGGATCGTCTCGGTCCCGCTGATGCTCCAGGTCGCGCCGTACCAGTTCGTCGTGGGGATGTGGCTTCCGGTCCTGATCGCCTGCGACATCGCCACGATCCACCGCTACCCGAAGGAATGGAGCCCGCGCGCCTTCGTCAAGCTCGCGCCGGGCGTGCTCCTGGGCATCGCGCTCACCACCTGGTTCCTGAGCGGCATCGACCCGCAAGCCCCGCCGGCGGAACTGAAGCACCAGGAGGCGTGGCTCAAACTGGGCGTGGCGCTGATCGCCTTCGTCTTCGTCGCGCTCCAGTTCCGGCCCAAAAAGCAGGACGCGGCCTCCGCCGAGCCCTGGCGGCCCTCGTGGCTCGCCAGCACCCCCATCGGCTTTCTGGCCGGCGTCACCACCATGATCGCGCACGCCGCCGGCACGATCGTCACCATGTTCTTCCTGCCCATGAAGCTCGACCAGCGCGTCTTCGTCGGCACCACCGGGCGCTTCTTCTTCACCTTCAACACGCTCAAGATCCCCTTCTTCGTCGCGATCGGATTCATGACCCTGGCGACCTTCAAGCAGGCGCTCTGGCTGATGCTCCTCGCGCCGCTTGGAGTCGGCTTCGGCTCCTGGCTGAACCGGCGGCTCAGCGCGAGCCGCTTCATTCAGCTCATCTACCTCTTCCTCGTCCTCGCCTGCCTCAAGCTCGTCTACGACTGGTGGAAGGCCGTGATGTCATAATCTTGACATAGTGCCTCGAGCGCGCCCCCCGAACTGTCATAATTATGACATTCGCGCGCCCGGCCCGAAACATCAACCCCTTACGTGTATCGAAGTTACACGATTTTTTCGAATCCCTGTCGAGCGGCACTCCGCTTGCCATGGAAAGGTGTACACATTCAGGAGCCGCGCATGACGACGCTGACCCAACATCCCCCTGCCGCTTCCCGGGAAAAGCTCGCGCTTCACGGCGGGCCAAAAGCCAAGCCCGCGCCCTACGCGACCGCGCCGCGCCTGGGCGACGAGGAACTGCAACAATTAAAGGAAGCGCTGGCCCAGCAGACGCTCTTCTACGCCAGCGGGAAGAAGACGAAGGAGTTCTGTGAGCGCTTCGCCGCGCGCTACGGCGTCCGGCACGTGATCCCGTGCAGCAGCGGGACCGCGGCGCTCCACATCGCCCTCGGCGCCTGCCGCATCAAGCCCGGCGACGAAGTCATTACCGCGCCGATCACCGACATGGGCACGCTCTCCGCGATCCTACTGTGCGGCGCGCTTCCCGTCTTCGCGGACCTCGACCCGCACGCCTACGTGCTCGATCCGGCCTCCGTCGCCGCGAAAATCTCCCCGCGCACCGCCGCGATCCTGCCCGTGCACCTCGCCGGCGCGCCCTGCGACCTCGATCCCCTGCGCGAACTGGCCGCGCGCCACGACCTCTGGCTCGTCGAGGACTGCGCGCAGGCGTACCTCACCGAGTACAAGCGCCAGCTCTGCGGCACCCTCGGCGACCTCGGCTGCTTCTCGCTCAACGACTTCAAGCACATCGGCGCCGGCGATGCGGGCATGCTCGTGACCAACGACGACGAGCTGGCGCGCAAGGCCCGGCTCTTCAGCGACAAGTGCTACGACCGCGCCGGCGGCGCGCACGACCCCTGGATGATCGCGCCCAACTACCGCATGTGCGAACTCCAGGCCGCCGTCGCCCTCGCGCAGCTCGACAAGCTCGACCGCATCGTCGCCGGCCGCCGCCGCTACGGCGAACGCCTTCACGACGGGCTGCGCGGACTGCCGGGCCTGCGCCCGCAGAAGTTCGTCCCCGGCGGGCGCGGCAGCTTCTGGTTCTACATGCTCCGCATGGATGAAAACGTCCTCGGGCCGCGCGCGGCCTTCGTCGAAGCGCTCCAGGCCGAAGGCCTCAACGCCTCCGCCGGCTACATCCCCAAGCCCGTCTACCTGTACGAGTTCTTCCTCAAGCGCCGCGGCTTCGGGGACTCCGACTTCCCCTTCAACCTCGCCCCGCACCTGCGCTACGAGCCCGGCCTCTGCCCCAACGCCGAAGCGATCCTCGCCGACGCCGTGCGCCTGGCCGTGCGCGAATCCTTCAGCGAGGACGACCTCGAACAGACCCTCGCCGGCATCCGCAAGGTCGCGGCCCACTTCGCCGCGGCAAACGCCCGCTGAACCCCCAAGGAGAACCGCATGCCCGCGCTCGACACCCGTGAAAAGCTCGCCGCCTTCGGTGGACCCAAAGCCATCGCGCGGCACGATCCGGACCTCTTCGACTGGCCCATCGTCACCGCGGAGGACGAACAGGCCGTCCTGGAGGTCCTGCGCCGCAAGGCCATGTCCGGGACCGACGTCACCCAGCAGTTCGAGCGCGAGATCGCCGCGTTCCACGGAAGAAAGTTCGCCCTCGCGCATCCCAACGGCACCTCCGCGCTCCACATGGCCATGCACGGCTGCGGCGTCGGACCCGGCGACGAGATCATCTCGCCCAGCTTCACCTTCTGGGCCACCTGCACCCAGGCGCTGAGCCTCGGCGCGAAGATCGTCTTCGCCGAATCCCGACCCGACACGCTCAACCTCGACCCCGCCGACATCGAGCACCGCATCACGAAGCGCACCAAGGCGATCACGGTCGTCCATTACTGCGGCTATCCGGCCGACATGGATCCCCTCCTCGAGATCGCCAACCGCCACGGGCTCAAAGTCATCGAGGACGTCAGCCATGCGCACGGCGGACACTACAAGGGCCGCCTCGTCGGGTCCATCGGGCACGCCGCGGGCATGAGCATGATGGCCGGCAAGGCGCTGGCCATCGGCGAGGCCGGCATGCTCCTCACCGACGACCGCCAGGTCTTCGAGCGCGCCGTCGCCTTCGGCCACTACGAACGCACGCGCCCCGGCACCAAGTACTGCGACGAACCCTGCCTCACCGACCCCGACCTGATGAAGTACGCGGGCATCCCCATGGGCGGCGTGAAGTACCGGCTTCAGCAACTAGCTTCCGCGATGGGCCGCGTGCAGTTGAAGCACTACCCCGCGCGCCTCGCCGCGCTCCAGGCCGCGATGAACCGCTTCTGGGACTTGGTCGAGGCCGAAATCCCCGACGGCGTAACCGCGCACCGCCCGCCCCAGGGCAGCGGCAGCGACTGCGGCGGCTGGTATTTCCCGCGCGGGCTCTACGACCCGAGCAAGATGCGTGGCGTCCCGGCTTCGCGCTTCTGCGAGTTGCTCAACAAGGAAGGCTTCCACGCCGCCGCCGGCGCCAACGAGCCCCTGCATCTGCATCCGCTCTTCAAGGATGCCGGCTGCAAGATCGAACCGCTGCCCGTCACCGAGTCCCTGCCCGGGCGCTGCTTCGGCGTGCCGTGGTTCAAGCACGACCATCCCGAGCGGATCGCCGTCTACGCCAATGCGTTGATCAAGGTCGCCCGCGCCGTCCGCGCCGGCGAAGCGAGCTGAGCCTGGCGCGATGGAACCGACCGCCATCCCCGAGTGGCCGGGCGGCGCCGCCTGCGCCGTCTCGCTCAGCTTCGACGACGGCATGACGTCGCAGCTCGAGCGTGCGATCCCGTATCTGGACCGCCTCGGGCTGCGCGGCACCTTTTATCTCAACACGCCGGGCGACGCCTGGCGCGAGCGGCTCGAACCGTGGAAGGCCGTCGTCGAAAAGGGCCACGAGGCCGGCAACCACACCTGCTCGCACCTCTGCTCGCGCGGGCCGTTCGGGCGCGAGAAGGGCCTGGAGACGACGACCCTGAACGCGCTCGAAGCGGACATCCTCGAATGCGAACGCCGCCTCGACGAGGTCCTTGGCAAGCGCGCGCGCAGCTTCTGCTACCCGTGCTACGACCGGCACGTCGGCGAAGGCGAGTCGCGGGCAAGTTACGTCCCGCTGATCGCGAAACATTTCGTGGCCGGCCGCGGGAAATTCAACGGCCTCCATCACGTCAATTTCCCGGCCGCCTGCGACCTGAGCTGCGTCGGCTCCCACGCCTGCGAGCGCATGGGCGGGCACGAATTGCTCGGGCTCTGCGAGCGCGCCGCCAACAAAGGCGCCTGGACCGTGCTCACCTTTCACGGCATCCTGGAAGGGCACGTGAGCGTGAGCGAGGTGGATTTCCGAGAACTCTGCGACCACCTGGCGCGGTATCCGGAGCGGTTCTGGGTCGCGCCCGTCGTCGAGGTCGCGCAACGCATCCGCGCTTGGCGCGCGGAATCGGCCTGAATGCGAAAGGACCCCACATGAAAGCCCTGGTGATGACCGATCTCGAAGGCGTCGCGGGCGTCGAGTCCCACGAGTCGCAGTCCTATCCGACCGGGCGCTATCATGACCAGGCCAAGCGCCTACTGACCCAGGAGATCAACGCCGCCGTCCGAGGTCTCGTCGCCGAAGGCATCGAGGACATCCTCGTCATCGACGGCCACGGCCCGGGCGGAGTCTGGTTCGAGGACCTCGACCCGCCGGCTAAGCTCTGGCACGGCCGTCCCGGCCCTTCGCGCCCCGTCCGCAACCGCATTCTTCAGGGCTTCGACATCTCCCTGATGATCGGGCAGCATGCCATGGCCGGGCTCCAGTTCGGCAACCAGAATCACACGCAATCCAGCAAGTCCATCGACTACTACAAGCTCAACGGGAACCTCATTGGCGAGATCGCCCAGTTCGCCTACAGGCTGGGCGCCTACGGCACGCCGCTGATCTTCCTCAGCGGCGACGAGGCCGGCTGCCGCGAAGCCGCCGAACTCGTTCCCGGCATTACCACCGTCGCCGTCAAGGAAGGCGTCGCCGTCAACGCCGCGATCTCCTTCACCGCCCCCGTCGCGCGCAAGATGATCGAAGCCGGCGTCCGCCAGGCCGTGCGGCGCCACCGCGAGAAACCCATCGCCCCGCTCAAGCTCAAGGGCCCCTTCGTCCTCGAAAAGCGCTTCTTCCGCACCGACATGGCCGACGGCGCCGACAACGGCATCGACGTCGAGCGCGTCGACGGCCAGACGATCCGCATCCGTGGCAACGACATTCTGGATGTGATTGACAGGTAGGTGGACTCTTGGCGGTTGGCGGTTGTAGTTTTGCAGTTTTCAGTTTGCCGTTTGTTTGGAATTTGGTTCTTGCAGTTTGGAATTTGTTTGGTTCTTAGTGCTTCTAATTTGGAATTTGTCAGTCTCCCGGTTCTTCTAATTTGGAGCTTTCCCCTTGCTCATCGACTCCCATCAGCACACCAATTGGCACGGCAAGGACTGCGACGCCGTCGTCGCCAACATGGACGCCGCCGGCATCGACGTCTCGTGGCTGCTCTCGTGGGAGGTGCCCGAGGGCGAGTACGATCCGGGCTACAACGGCATCTTCGATCCGCGCGACATCGGCATGCCCTTCACGCGGATCATCCATGCCTGCGAGCGGCATCCCAAGCGTTTCGTCGCCGGTTTCGCGCCCGACCCGCGCCGCCCGGACGCCATCGAACGCCTCGAAGCCGCCGTGCGCATGCACAAGGTCCGCGTGTACGGAGAACTAAAAATCCGCATCCTCTTCGACGACCCCGACGTGCTGCGGATGTTCAAACGCTGCGGCGAACTGAAGCTCCCCGTTGTCTTCCACATCGACATCCCCGCGGCCGAGCGCCCCAAACCGCCGAGCCGCGACTACTGGTACTGCGTGGACATCGACAAGCTCGAGACGGCGCTGAAGGCCTGCCCCGAGACGATCTTCGTCGGCCACGCGCCGGGCTTCTGGAGGCACATCAGCGGCGACGGCTACACGGCCGCGGGCGCCTATCCCAAGGGCGAAGTCACGCCCGGCGGGCGCGTGCAGCAGCTCATGCGCGCCTACCCCAACCTCTACGCCGACCTCAGCGCCGGCTCGGGCCTCACCGCGATCTCGCGGCCTCCCGTGGGACAGGGACGGAATTTCCTCCTGGAATTCCAGGATAAATTGCTCTTTGGGCGAGACTGTTTCGACGACCGGCTGATGACCTTTATCAAGAGCCAGGACCTGCCCCGCGAGGCCTTCGAGAAGCTGGCGTACCGCAACGCCCTCAAGCTCGTACCGCTCGACGGGGACTGACGCGCGGCGTCACGGTCCGAAGATCGCCACCAGACCGCTGATCCACCCGCCCGCCAGCAGCGTGAGCAGCAGCAGCGTCCCCAGGCTGAACTGCACCCGGTGCGAAGGCGGCGGCGCCATGCGCTGGCCATAGCGCCAGCGCGCCAGCAGCAGCGTCAGCCACGCGTCCCCGGCCAGGATGGCGAAGCACGCCGAGGGCAGGCTCAGCGCGGCGTACTCGACGAAGTCCCGCGTACGGAATCCCAGCAGCAGCGTCGCGCACGCGAGGGCCAGACCCGCGAAGCCGAACGGCCAGACGCTCGGCACGCGCAGCCCTTCCGCGAGCAGCCGGTACCTCCAGCGCAGGTGAATCCAGATCGGCGGCACGACGAACGAGAGGCAAAACGGCAGCAGCAGCACGAACGCGACGCCCCAGAACACCGTGCCGACCTTGCGCATCGGCCTTGAACCGACCAGCTTACGATAGTCGCCGTACGCCTGCGCCGCGCCCAGCAGTCCCGCGAGTGGAACGAGAATGAAACTCAGTTCCGCGAAGGCCCGCAGCCCTCCGCGTAAGCCGCGTTCCTGGAGCAGATACCCCAGGCCCAGCGCAACCGCAACCGACCCCGCATACAGCAGCGACCCGCACAGCACCATCGTCCGCGGCCGCACGATCGAATCCGGCAGCGGGCCGGTGTACGTCGTAGCCGGCTTCGCGGCTTCCGCTTGAGCCTCTGCCCAAGGGTCCCGCCATGCGCCTCTGCCTTCCGGCTTCTCGGCCATCGTCTCGCCCATCCGTGCCGGAAGCATGATACCGCCGCCGCCCCGAAGTTCCCCGTCCCCCGTTGGATGCCGCGAAAGATGCGTTATCCTGAATCCGCCGTCCTCCTTCAGCAGTTTGCAGTTAGCTTGGAATTGAGTTCTTGACGTTTGCTGGTTCTTGATTCTTGAGTATTGGAACCTTTCCAAAGCATGTCCTCCACCACCCTCCACCCTTCGCTCCTCGCCCGCAACGCGGCGCTCGACGCCGCCGGCGAGGCGAGTTGGGGCGACGCGGACCTCACCTGGGTCGAACTCCTGGCCGCCCTGGACCTCGCGCTCCCGGAACCCGGAGGCGCGCGCCGCGAACTGAACGAGACCGCGCGGTTCGCGCTCCTCGGCGATGCCTGGGCCTCCGCGCGCGCGCGCGCGCCGCACGCGCCGGCCCCCACGCGCGGCGCGGTCGAAGCCCTCGCGGGCCTTCTCGCGGCCTGGAAGGGCGCGGGCCTGGCGCCCGAACACGTGCTCCGCGCCTCCCGGCGCGTGGCCGGCCCGGCCGCGCATTTGCGCGAGACGCTCGCCTTCGTCGCCGCGGTATGGGAAGATTACGAGCGCCGGCTCGGCGCGGCATGGACCGATGCCGAGGGCCGGCAGCGCCGCCTCCTCGAACGCCTCCGCGACGCGCGTGCGCTCCCGCCCGGCGTACTGCCCGGGCGCGGCGCGCTGCGGGTCGAGCGCCTGCTCCGCCTGCCCGGGCCGCACCGCGAAGTCTGCGCGGAACTGGCGCGCCTCGGCGTGAAGCTCGAGTTCGCCGCCGCTATCGACCTGCGGGAACCCGCGCCCGGCGATCCGCCGCTCGAAACGCTGCTGCGCAGCTTCGGCCCGTTCGAGGCCGGCCTGGCCGCGCCGCCCGCGAGCGCCGGCCCGGCGCGGGTCCGCCGAGTGCTCGCCGCGACGCCCTACGCGGAGGTCTACGAGATCGGCCGCCGCGTGCGACGCTGGATCGAAGACGAGGGCGTGGAGCCGCGCGAGATCGCCGTCGTCTTCCGCGACCTCGGGCCCTACAGCCAGCTCCTCGCCGATGTCTTCCGTCGCCTGGGCCTGCCGTATTACCTGCGCCGCGGCGAGCCCGCCGCCTTCCAGCCGCTCGTCCGCGTCGCGCTTACCGCCATGGACGCCGTGCGCTCCGAACTCAGCCGCGAGGCCGTCTTCCGCTTCCTCGGCGCGGGGCCGCTGGACCTCGCCCGCCTCAGCGGCGTCCCGGGCGCGCCGCCGGCCCACGAGCTGCACCGCCTCGCGCTCGACGCCCGCATCGACCGGCTCCACGGCGCGGATCTCGCCCGCCCCGCCGAATGCTGGGCCGCGCGGCTTGCGCGCCGCGATCGGGCCGGCGACGAGCGCGCGCGCCTCGGCGCGCAGGCCCTCGCGAAGATCCTCGAACGCCTGGACGGCCTCCGCGCCCCGCGCACGCGCGCGCGCTTCTCCGCCGACTGGCGCGAATTCTGGTGCGGCGCCGGGCTCGAAGCCGAGGCCCTGCGCGCGCGCCTCGATCTCCCGCGCGGCGGCGCCGAGGCCCGCCGCGACGCCGAGGCCTGGAAAGCCCTCGACGCGGCCCTCGAGCAGTGCGCCGAAGGCCCCGGCGCCGGGGACGAGCCGGTCAGCGCCGAGGCCTTCGCCACGCTCTTCGAGTCCGCCATCGGCGCGCGCCACGTCGGCTCCGAAGGCGCCCACCGCGCCGGCGGCGTCCGCGTCCTGAACCTCTACGACCTCCGCGGACTCTCCTTTAAGAAGGTGATCCTCGGGGGCCTGATGGAAGGCCGCTTCCCCGCGCTCCCCGGCCCCGACCCGCTCCTCGGCGGAGGGCACGCCCGCGCCCTGCGCGAAGCGCTGGAGGCAAGCGCCCCCGAGCGCGCGCCGCTGGCCGGGCTCGAACCGCGCACACCCGAGGAGCACCAGGAAGAAGAGCGCGCGCTGCTCTGGCTCGCCTGGGAGGCCGTCGCGCCGGGCGGCGAGCTGCTCCTCGCGCGCAGCGAGAACGGCGCCGACGGCAAGCCCGCGGGCGCTTCGATCTTCTGGGACGAACCGCGCTTCCGCGCCGCCGCAGGGGAACAGGTCGAGACGGCCACCGCCGTCCGCCCCGCGCCCGCGCTCGCCGAATGCGAACTTCCCGAGGAGGCCGAACTCCGCGCCGCCTGGATCCTGGGCGGGGGCTACGCTGGACCGCCGGAGGCCCGCGAGGCCGAACGCGCCGCCGCCGCCGCGCTCGCCGAGCCCCCCGCCGGGCGCATGAACCTCCTCCTGCGCCGCGCGGCCGTCGAAGCGGAGCGCCGCCGCTTCTTCGACCAGGTGGCCCTGGCCTCCGCGCGCGAGTCCGGCGCCGAGCCCGGCGCCGTCGAAGGCGGCCCCTACGACGGCCTCGTCCGCGCCACCGACCCCGACGCCCCGCGCGTCCTGGAGGCGCGCTGGCTCCACCCCGCCGGCACGGCCCCCGGCGCGCCCGCGCTCTCGCCCACCGCGCTCCAGTCCCTCGCCGGCTGCGCCTTCCGCTTCCTGGGCGAGACGGTCCTGCGCCTCGACCGCCTCGAACGCCCTGAAGAGGAGCTCTCCGCCCCCGACCGCGGCAGCCTCTGGCACGAGATCCTCAAGGACTTCTACGCCGGGATCCTCGCCGAGGCCCGCGCGCGCGGGCGCTTCCTGGCCGTGCTCGACCCCACGCGCCGCGCCGCTTACCTCGAGCGCCTCCGCGCCCTCGCCGGCGCACGGCTCGAAAGCGCGCCGCAGCGCTACTTCACCGGCCACCGCGGCGTCTGGAAACTCCAGCGCGCAAGGATCGAAGCGGGCCTCGAGGCCTGGCTCGAACGCGAATTCCTCGAACTGGCCGCCGCCGGCGACGCGCCCTTCCATCCCGCGCTCGTCGAATACGCCTTCGGCGACGCCCAGGCCGGCTCGGGGCCGCCGGTGCGCATCCCCGAGCCCGGCGGCGCGCGCGAGCTGCATCTGCGCGGCGTCATCGACCGCCTGGACCTCGCGGTGGACGACCCGGAGGCCCCCGTCCCGCTCGTGCGCCGCTTGCGCGCCTTCGACTACAAGACCGGCGGCGAGGCGCGCCTGAAGGAGCTGGCCTCGGCCGAGGCGCTCCGCGCGCTCCTGAACGCGCAGTTGCCCGTCTACCTCGCCGCCGCGCTGAACCACCTCAAGGCCGAGGAAGCCGCGAAGCGGCTGCGCGTCGATTGGCCCGGGGTCTACGCGGGCAGCTTCGCCGCGTACTACCGCCTCAGCGGCCTCGCCGAACTCAACCGCCAGGAAAAGTCCGCGCTCGTGATGCCGAAGGACTGGCCCGGCGACCTCGGCGCCTACCTCCGCGACGACGGCGGCGAGGATGGGCTCTTCGCGCGCGTCCGCGCCACCGTCGGCGCGGCCCTGCAGGGCGGTTTCCTGGTCCGTCCCGCCGAGTGCGCCGGAGGCTTCTGCGGCATGCGCTTCGCCTGCCGCTACCGCGACCTGCCCGCCGGCGGAGAGGACGCCTGATCGTGGCGCGCAGGAAGCCCGCGGCGGCCGCCGCTCCCGATCCCCTGGCCGGCTTCGGCCTCTCGCCCCAGCAGCGCGCCGCCCTGGACGGCGCGCGCAGCCGCGTCCTCTCCGCCAGCGCCGGCACCGGCAAGACCCACACCCTCACCGCCGTCTACCTCGGCCTGCTCCTCGGGGAGGTTCCCGCCGAATCGCGCGCGGAGGCGCGCGGGCCCGCGCGCCTGCGCCCGCCCGAGATCGTCGCCGTCACCTTCACCGAGAAGGCCGCCACCGAACTGCGCGAGCGCGTCCGCACCGAACTGGAGAAGCTCCTCGACGCCGCGCCGGACGGCGAAGCCCGCGAACACCTCCGCGCCTGCCGCAGGGAACTCCCCGGCGCGCCCATCCAGACCATCCACGCCTTCTGCGGGCGGCTGCTCAAGGAAGCCGGCGCCCGCGCGCGCGTCCCCTGCGGCTACCGCGTCCTCGAAGCCGAGGAAGCGCGCGACCTCGAGGAAGCCGCGCTCCACGATCTCCTCGCCGAACGCCTCGACGACGGCGGCGACGCCTGGCTGAACCGGCTCGCCCGCGAGTGGGGACTCCGTTCGGGCGGCGGCGGCGGGCTCGTCGGCGTCGCGCGCCGCCTCAACGCCCAGCTCAAGAAACACGTCCGCGACCTGGAGGACCTCGCCGAACCGTACGACGAGGCCGCGGCCGGCGCCGAACTCCGCGAGCTGCTCCGCGGCATCGCCGAACGCGCGCGCCGCAAGGACCCCAAGGGGCATCCGTCCACCCGCGCCAAGATCCGCGAGTTGCACGCCCTCGATCCCCAGGGCCGCGACGGGGAAGGCCTGCGCGCCCTCGCGCTCGCGGCTCGCCAGGCCGTCGCCAAGAGCGACGGCGACCCTTACGACTGGGCCCTCGAACTCGACCTGTACGAACCCGCGCGCCGCGCCTTGGCCCTCGCGCACGCCCCGTTCCGCGACGCCCTCTTCCGGCTCGTCCGCGACGCCCGCGAGCGCTTCCGCGCGGAGAAGTTCCGCCGCGGCGAACTGGACTTCGACGACCTGCTCGCCGAAGCCCGGCGCCTGCTCGCCGGCGAGCCGGGCCTTGCCGCGCGCTACCGCTTCGTGCTCATCGACGAGTTCCAGGACACCGACCCGCTCCAGAAGGACATCCTCTTCCGCGTCGCCTTCCCTCCCGGCGGCGCGCCCGCGCCGGAACGCCCGCGCCTGGTGCTCGTCGGCGACGAAAAGCAGTCCATCTACCGCTTCCGCGGCGCGGAGGTCGGGCTGATGCGCGAGGCCCGCGCCGGACTCGAAACCCTCCCGCTCACCGAGAACTACCGCAGCCGCGCCGCCGTCCTCGAGTGGCTCAACGGGTTCTTCGAGCGCGAGATCTGGCCCCCCGGCCGCCAGGGCGCGGCGCTCGCCTACGACGCCGGACACCGGCTCGTCCCCGAGACGCGGCGCCACCCCGGGCGCCACGCCTGGAACGGCCCGCCCGGCGAGTGGCTCCGCCCGCCGGACGACGCCGAAAAGACGAGCGCCGACGAGCGCCGCTGGCTCCAGGCCCGCGCCATCGCCCGCCGCATCCGCACCCTCCGCGACGGCGGCGCCGGCCTCGTCCAGCCCCGCGTCTGGGACAAGCACGAGCGGCGCCTGCGCGACGAGATCCGCTACGGCGACATCGCGATCCTCGCGCAAAGCGTCAAGAACCTCCGCGTGCCCCTCGAAATCGCGCTCGCCGAGTACGGCATCCCCTTCCGCATGCTCGGCGGGACCACCTTCTACATGCGCCAGGAGGTCCTCGACGTCCTGAACCTCCTTGCCGCCGTCGCCGACGAGGCCGACACCGCCTCGCTCGCGGGCTTCCTCCGCTCGCCCTTCGCGCAGCTCTCCGACGGCGCGCTCTTCCGCCTCGCCTGCGGCGGCGAGGCCAGCCGTGCGCACGCCGCGGCGCTGGCCGAACGGGTCGCGCGCGCCGACGGAGCGGGGCTCCCGCCCGGCGACGCCGAGGCCTTCGCCCGCGGCGCGCGCCTGCTCGCCGAACTGCGCCGCCTGCGCGGGCGCGCCACCGTCGCCGAACTCATCGACCGCGCCTGCCGCGCCGCCGGCTTCCTCGGGCTCCTCGCGCTCCAGCCCCAGGGCGAGGTCGCCGTCGCCGCCGTGCGCCGGCTCATCGAGGTCGCGCGCGAGTTCGAAGCCCGCGGCGCGCGCACCCTCGCCGATTTCGTCGCCTTCCTCCAGGACGAGGCCGACCGCGAGCGCGACGATCCCGGCGCGCCCGACCGCCCCGACCTCGAACCCGACCTCCCCGAGACCGGCAGCGCCGTCCACATCGGCACCGTCCATAAAGCCAAGGGGCTCGAATTCCCCATCGTCGTGCTCCCCGAACTCGGCGTCGGTCCGCTCCCGTTCAAAGGCGACGCGCTCTACCACCCCGCCGGCGGGCTCGGGCTCAAGCTCGGTCACGCCGACGCCGGGCTGGGCCGGCAGCCCGATTTCCTCTTCGAAACCAACCTGGAGCGCGAGAAGGCCGACGACGAGGAGGAGTCCCGGCGCAAGCTCTACGTCGCGCTGACCCGCGCCCGCGACTACCTGATCCTCTGCGGCGAGCGCGAGCATGAAAACGCCTCCTCCTGGCGCCGCTGGCTCGACGCCTACGAAGAAGGGCTCGCCGCCGCGGGCCGCCCAGGCCTGCCGGTCGTGCGCTTCGACGCGCCCGCGCTGGCGGGCGCGCGGCCCGACCCGTCCCCCAGCCTGCTCGAACCGCGCGGCGGGACGCTGGCCCTGGCCCGGCCGCCCGCCCGGCCGGCGCCGGAGGAAACCGTTCAAGCGTTGCGCATCCAGCTCGCGCGCGCCGGCGAACCCGACCCGCCGCTCCCCGCGCCGCGCATCGAGGAACTCAGCGCCTCCGCCGTCGCGCGCTTCCTCGCCTGCCCGCGCCGCCATGCCTGGAGCCGCGACGGCGAGCCCGGCCTGGGCGAACCGGACGCGGAGTCCGCGCGGGAAACGGAGGCCGGCGAATCGGATGCCCCGCGCGACGCGCGCGCGCTCGGCACGGCCGCGCACGCGCTCCTGGAAGCCGCCTTCGGCGCCCGCGGCGATCCGGGGCGCGCCTTCGAGGCCGCCCTCGCCGCGGCAGGCCTCGACCCGCGCGGCGCCGAACCGGCGCGCGTCCGCCGCCTGCTCGAGGCCGCCCTCGCCGCGGACTGGGCGCGGCGCGTCCTCGCCCTCCCGCAGGCCGAGCGCTTTGCCGAGCGTTCCTTCCGCTGGCGCGTGGACCTCGGCGCCGGCCGCGCCGTCGTCCTCACCGGAACCCTCGACCTCCTCTGCCGCGACGCCGCCGGCTGGCGCGTCGTCGATTACAAACTCGCCGCCCTGGCCCACGCGCGCGGAGGCCCGGGGCGCGAGGCGCTCCTGCGCTACGCCTGGCAGGCCAGCCTCTACGCCCGCGCCGCCGCCAAGCTGCTGGGCGCCGAACCCGACGCCGTCGAACCGGCGCTGCTCTTTCTCGAGGACGGCGCGGCCGAGCCGCGGCCCGTGGCGGAGCTGCCCTTCGATCCGCCCTTCCCCGCGCGCCTCGGCGACGCGGCCCTCCGCGCCGCGCTCGCGGCCTGCCTCGACGGCCGCCCCGAGCCGGCCGCGTGGCATCCGCCGCCGCGCGGCCCAAGCCCCGCGAGGCCGCGCGCTGCCGCGACGAACGCTGCCCCTTCGCGAGAGCCTGTTTCCCCTCTTGACGCCGTACTCGGAGGCGGGGATCGTGCTTCCCCCATGAGCGAGTTCCCCAAGTCCAGGCCCAACCCCGAGGAACGCGCGCAGCGCCGGCTCAGCGAAGCCGAGGGCTACGTCGAACTGGGGCTGTACGCGGAGGCCGATAAGCGCATCGCCGAGGCCGAGGCCGCCGGACTGCTGCCCCTGGAGTGCGCGCTCCTCCGCGGCGAGGCCCTCCGCCGGCAGGACCGCTTCGCCGAGGCGTTGCCCCACTTCCACGCCGCGCTGGCCCTTGAGCCCGGCCACCTCGTCGCCACCATCGGCGCCGGCTGGTGCCTCAAGCGCCTCGACCGCGTCGCGGACGCCGCGCGGGTCTACCACGAGGCGCTCAAGCACCGCGACGACGAGGCCCTGCTTCACTACAACCTCGCCTGCTACCTCAGCCTCCTCGGGCGCGCCGACGATGCGCTCCTGGCCCTCGACGCCGCGCTCAAACTCGAGCCCCACATGCGCGAGTTGGCAAAGGACGAATCCGACTTCGACCCCCTCCGCGAACTTCCCGCCTTTCAGGCACGCCTGAAGGACGATCCCGCCGCGGACGCCGAATGAGCCGGGTTGGGAGTTTCAGGAACGGATCGCATCCGTCCAAGCAACGCCAAGGCCAACCATTAGATCGTAGACAAGATAGTTTGTATATCAATTTGTATAGACTATGCACGTGTGTGCATATTTTTTAGGATCTCGTAGACGGTCACGAGTTGACCCATCGACGGATTCAGGACTCCGAAGCGCCGCCTGCGAACCCGAATTCCGGTTCTGCGGCCCGTTCATGCACACCAGTGCATCTTTTTTAAGCTCTCGTAGACAGTCGTGAGGGGTCGGCTGCAGGACTCAGGGCGCCGAAGTGTCGCACAGGGGCCTTTAATCCGGTTGCCGCTCCCCTAACGCACACGCGTGCATCTTTTTTAAGCTCTCGTGGACAGCGCTGCGGGGCCTTCGTCCAGGATTCGGGACGCAGGGCGCGGCCAATCGTCCCGGAGTCCGGGGACCGGTCCCCGGCGCCCCTTCTGCATGCCAACTTCCACCTGACTTTCGGGCGGAGTTCCCTTAAAGGAGACCGAACCCTGGCGAGCGGCCCGAACTCGAAAGGACCATCCCTATGCCCAGCACCGATGTCCGCGCGCGGATCAAGAACCTCTTTCCGAAGATCTTCGAGGTGCCGGGGACCCATGACTTCGCGCCCGGCGGCGGGCTCTACGAGAAGGGCGACCTGTACCTGCTCGATGGGGAGGTGAAGCGCTGGGCCGGCGCGACCGCGCCCGTGACCTCTCCCGTCTGCGTCTCGGAGAAGGACGGCCCCGCGGCGCCGCGCCTGATCGGCCGCGCCGCCACGCTCACCGCCGAGGAAGCCGCCCGCGCGATGCAGGCCGCCGTCCGCGCCTACGACCGCGGGCGCGGCAAGTGGCCGCAGATGAAGGTCGCCGAGCGCATCCATTGCGTCGAGCACTTCGCGGAGCTGATGGAAGGGACGCGCGAGGAGGTCGTGCGCCTGCTGATGTGGGAGATCGGAAAGACGCGCAAGGATTCCGAAAAGGAGTTCGACCGCACCGTCGAGTACATCCGCGACACCATCGAGGCGCTCAAGGACGTCGACCGCCAGGCCGGGCGCTTCTCGATGCACTCCGGCATCCTCGCCCAGATCCGCCGCAGCCCGCTCGGCGTGACCCTCTGCATGGGCCCCTACAACTACCCGCTCAACGAAACCTTCACCACCCTCGTCCCCGCGCTGATCATGGGCAACACCGTGATCTGCAAGCTCCCGCGCTTCGGCGTCCTCTGCAGCGCCCCGCTGCTGCGCTGCTTCGCCAGCGCCTTCCCCGCCGGCGTGGTCAACATCGTCAACGGCGACGGGGCCACGGTGGTGACGCCCGCCATCGCCAGCGAACACCTCGCCGCGCTGGCCTTCATCGGCTCGGCCAAGGTCGCGAACATTCTCAAGCGCCAGCACCCCATGCCCAACCGCCTGCGCTGCATCCTGGGCCTCAACGCCAAGAACCCCGGCATCGTCCTCCCCGACGCGGACGTGGGGCTGGCCGTCGAGCACTGCGTCACCGGCGCGCTCTCCTACAACGGGCAGCGCTGCACCGCGCTGAAGCTCCTGTTCGTGCACCGTTCGCGCGCCGAGGAGTTCGTCGCCGCGCTCGCCGAGGCCGTCGACAAGCTCCCCTTCGGCCTGCCCTGGGAGGAAGGCGTCAAGATCACGCCGCTCCCCGAGCCCAACAAGAGCGAGTATCTGGCGGAGCTGCTCGCGGACGCGAAGAAGGGCGGCGCGAAGGTCTGCAACAAGTACGGCGGACTCTCCAACCTGACCTTCTTCTATCCCGCCGTCGCCTACCCCGTCACCCCCAAGATGCGGATGTACCACGAGGAACAGTTCGGGCCCGTCATCCCCGTCGCCGTCTACGACGACGTCAACGAGGTTCTCGATTACGTCACCCTGGCCCCCTTCGGACAGCAGGCCAGCGTCTTCGGCAACGACCCCAAGACCATCGGCTCGGTCGTGGACGTGCTGGCCAACGAGGTCAGCCGCGTGAACATCAACGCCCAGTGCCAGCGCGGCCCGGACGTCTACCCCTTCACCGGCCGCAAGGACAGCGCCGAAGGCACGCTCTCCGTCAGCGACGCCCTGCGCTGCTTCTCCATCCGCAGCATGATCGCCGCGCCCAACAGCGAGGCCAACACCGAGTTGATGCAGGAGATCCTGCTGCGCAGGACCTCGAACTTCATCAACACCGATTACATCTTCTAAGGGAGTCGCCGCCGAAATAGGAATCTCTCGCAGACCAAGGCCACAATCCCCAGAACGACCACGAGGCAGAAAATATCGAGCAACAGGACAGGCAGCCTGATACGCCAACCACTGCCAAAGTGGTTCCACACGACCACCTTCCAAGGCCAGCCGTAACCATACGCGATTAGCTGCCGATTGCCGGCGCTCCCTACCGCATCCCATCCAGGCTGACACCCCTTATAGAGAATAATGGCCGATACAAAGACCAACACTAGAGCGGTTGTAAGTTGAAATTGCAGCGGCAGCCTGAACCACCGCCAAATCGCCCTGTCTCGGGTCTCAGCCATGCCTGCATTACGCCAGGCGTACCAACTCGGTTCAGCAAACTCACCCGACAACCGCCACAACCCCTAAAGTTTCCCTCCATAGCCTGCCGATCCTCCTTCTATTGCGTGGCCTGCCTCCGAACAGGCCTGGGACGTGCCATCGGTGAACGCTTTGAGGACCCCTCCATGCCCCGCCCCTCCCGTCTCCTGACGTGGACCGTCTCCGCGGCCAGCCTGTGCTGGCTGCTGGCGTCCGCGAGCCCTGCCGCCGAAGCCGAACGGACCCTCGTCGCCGACGCCGGCACCTTGCCGCCTCGGCCCGTCGCGCGCAGCGCAAGCCTGCCCGACGCCGCCGCAACGGCCACAAAAGAGATCTTCGCGCAGCCGGTCTGGGGTCAGGTTAGCGCCTGGCGCCTCAACGTCCGCACCGGGCCGAGCAACAGCTTCGGGATCGTGACGACCCTGAAAGGGGGCGATTACATCCACGTCTACGGCCAGGTCGGAAGCTGGCTCGAGATCGACTGGCCGGACGACTCGCCCGCCTGGATCTCGCGCTCGTTCCTGGACCCCGACGGGACCGTGCGCGGCGACCGCGTCCGCGTCCGCGCCCGCGGGACGCTCGAGGCGCCGGTTCTCCGCGAGGTCAACCGCGGCGAGAAGCTCCGCATCGTCGGCGAGTCCGGCGACTGGTACAAGGTCGCGCCTCCGGCCGACGCGCACGCCTTCATCTTCGCGAAGTACGCGATCCTCGGCGTGCAGGCCCCCGCCGGCATCGGGCCGGCGCAGGAACCCGAGCGCCTCTCCTCCGCGCCGGCCGAGCCCCCGGTATCGGCGCGCACGGCCGTCGAAGAGCCCCCATCCCAAGCCGTGGCGGCCACCTCCGCACCGGTCGAAGCGGAACCGACTCAGACCGTAGCGGCCGCGCCCGTTCGCGTAGCGGACGAACCCGCCAACTCGCCGCCAAGCATCGCCATTCGCGAAGACGAAGGGATCGCCTCGGCCTTGCCGTCCGCGCCCGAAGTGGCCGCGCCGCCGGCCGAGCCGGCCGTGATTCAGGTCCCCGCGCCGCCGCCGCTCGAGGACGAACTCGAAGCCGCGCCCGCGCCGGCCGATCCGGAACCGTCCGCCGCCGCGTTGGCGCACGCACCCGAAACCGAGGTCTTCGCCGGCGCGCCGCAGGTCGCCGCCCCGCGCGACGAGCCGGAACTCGCCGGAGACCGGCCCGCGTTGCAGCCGCCGCCCGTCCTGGCCGCGCCGGCCTTCGTCGAATCGCCACGGGAGGAACCCGGCGAGGCCCAGCCGGCCCAGGCTCATGAGCCTCTTGGCACGGTCACCGAGTCCCCGCTCCTGACCGCGCCCGTACGGCCCGAAGCGCCCCGGCGCGACATCGACCCGGCGTTCGGCGAATTGCTGCCCGAGCCCGAAGACGTCCGCAAGCCCGACGAGCCGGCCCGGGAACCCGCCCAGCCGGTCACCGTCGGCGCACAGCCGGCGAGGATTACGGTGGAAGGCCGCCTGAACCGGGCGCCCCAAACGGCAGCTCACGGCGCCAGCCATCTTCTGACCGATGGCAAGCGAACCTTGTGCCTCCTCGTCCCGGACGAAGGCCTGCGCCTCGACGGCCACGTGGGCCGGCGCGTGGGCGTCGTGGGCTTTCCGCTGCCCGCGCCGGACGAGCAGGGCCCGCGCCTGCTCAAGGTCTCTTCCATCTTCCTGCTGGAGTAAGCCGGTTCAGGCGCCGGCCAGGTAGGTAATCGCCAGGGCGCGCCGGCTCTTCCCGCTTCGATTGGGCGAACTCGCGTGCAGCGTCAGCGGATGGTGGAAGCTGGCGCAGCCCGCGCGCACCGGCACGTACACCTGCGTGTCCTCGTTGACCTCGTCCGCCCGCAGCAGGTCCTGCCCGACCCCTTCGAACCGGGTCGGCGTGAACTTCAATTGGCCTTTGCGGTGGCTCCCGGGGATCATGCGCATGCAGCCGTTCTCCGGCGTGGCGTCGTCGATCGCGAGCCAGCACGTCATGCGTTTCTCCTGCCCCCAGTAGCTCGTGTCCTGGTGCCAGGGCACTTCGTTGCCGTGCCCGGCCTGCTTCATGATCACCTAGCTCGACCAGAGCCGCGCCGGCCCTTCGAGGAGCGTCTCGAGGATCCCGCGGATCGACGGCAACTCGCAGACCGTCCGGAACGCGGCGTCGTGCTTCTCCAGGCCCAGGAGCTGCCAGACCGCGCCGGGATCGCGCGACCCGTCCGGCCGCTCCCAGCTCATCCCGGCGTGCAGGCGCACGCAGGCGCGCGGGACCTCGACCTCGCCGCGGCAGATCCCGTCCAGCCGTTCCTGCAGCGCGCGCAGTTCGGAGCCGGCCAGGATCTGCCCGTAGTTGATGAACCCGTCGAGATCGAAGCGGAGCTTCCATTCGGGCATCACGGCGGCCGTGGCGCTCATGAGCGTTCCTCCCTGCGTGCCTGTGCGGGAACCCTACTCGGCCGCGCGCGCCGCCGGAATGGACTGGCTTATCGCAGGAATGGATTTTTGAACGCTTCGCGGTATTCGCTCGGCGCCTGCCCCACCATGCGCCGGAAGAGCCGGCTGAAGTAGAAGGGATCGTCGTACCCCACCCGCTTGGCGATCCGCTCCACGCTCTCGTCGCTCTCCGTCAGCAGCGCGCGCGCGGCCTCCACGCGCCGCCGCCGCACGTACTCCATCGGCGCCTGCCCGGTCTGCTTGCGAAAGAGCGCCGCGAAGTAGACGGGGCTGAGGTGCGCGATCCCGGCCAGGTCCTTGAGCGCCAGCGGCTCGGCCAGATGCGCCTCGACGTACGACTGCACCGCCGCCGCGCGCGTCTGTTCGCCCGGCGGGGCTTCGGCCAGCCCCGCGCGGTGGGCGGCCGGCAGCGTCTCGATCAGGTTCAGCACCGCCGCCACCAGGTTCAGGATCGAGCCGCGCGCGTCCAGCCGCCCCGTCGAGGTCTTCGAAGCCCAGGCGGCCACGGCCCGCTCGTAGGTCGGCACGACGGCGCGCCGTTCGGCGGCGGCCAGTTCGAGCCGCTCCGGGAGCGCCTGGCTTCGCAGCGCATCCACCCGCCCGGCGCGCTGGAGCAGGAAGCCGATCGAGAGCACCGTCACCGGGCGCTTGGGATCGTGCCCCGCCGCGTAGGTGTGCCCGGGCCGGAATACGAACAGGTCGCCGGGCCGGGCCTCCAGGCGCGAGCCGTCGCGGTCCACCCAGCCGCGGCCCTGCTCGATGTAGAAGAAGCAGTAATGCCCGGACTTGTAAGGCGCGATCTGCCACGCGGGCTGGCACGGGTAGCGCCCGGCGTGGCGGATCCAGACGCTGACGCCGTCCCAGGGATCGTTCGGCGGCGCGGATTCGGGCATGGCTCGGCCTCGGCCTGCGAACCGGAACCCTTCAACTACCTGCCCCGCGCCGGCGGCGCAACGCGCGTTCGGGGCCACTTGACGCTGGATGGATTCTCGCGGATAACCGTGCGCGCTGAAAGGGCTTCGGCGGCCCCGCTTCGCGATGGCGAAGGCGGGGCTTTTTTTCGCACCATCGGGAAGGAAAGGCGGGTACGTTATGAGCGGGCAGGCCCCCTCGCGACCCCTGCGCGTGGCCGTCGTCGGCGCCACGGGCATCGCGGGTCAGCAGTTCCTCGCGGCGTTGGATGGACATCCCTGGTTCACGCTGAAGCGCGTGGCGGCGAGCGAGCGCAGCGCCGGCAAACCCTTCGGCGAGGCCCTCAAGGATCCCGCCACGGGCGCGACGCGCTGGTACGGCGAGGAGCCCTGCCCCGAGGCCTTCCTCAAGCTCAACGTCGAACTCGCCGAGAAGCTCGTCCTCGACGACCTGGACCTCGTCTTCACCGCGCTGGAATCCGACGCGGCCAAGGTGGTCGAGCCCCTCTACGCGAAGAAGCTCCCGGTCGTCAGCACGGCCAGCGCGTTCCGCTACGAGGAAGACGTCCCGATCTTCCTCCCCGGGATCAATCCGGACCACGCGAAGCTGATCGAGCGGCAGCGCAAGGAGCGCGGCTTCAAGGGCTTCGTCACGCCCGGCCCCAATTGCACCACCGTGGGCCTCGCGATCAGCCTCAAGCCCCTCTTCGACGCCTTCGGCGTGCAGGCGGTGCTGATGACGAGCCTCCAGGCCGTCAGCGGCGCGGGACGCAGCCCCGGCGTGCTGGCCCTCGACATCACCGACAACCTCGTCCCGTACATCCCGAAGGAGGAGGAGAAGGTCGAGAAGGAGACGCGCAAGATCCTCGGCGCGCTGAAGGGCGGCGCGATCGAGCCGGCGGGCTTCCGCGTCTCGGCCACCTGCACGCGCGTGAACGTGCTGGAGTCGCACACCGAGTGCGTCAGCGTCGCGTTGGGGCGCAAGGCGAGCCTCGACGAGGTGAAGGCGGTCTGGCGGCAGAGCTACGAGGAACTGCGCGGCTCGGGGTTGCCCACCGCTCCGCGCGAGATGATCCACTACACCGAGGAGCCCTTCCGCCCGCAGCCGCGCCTCGACCGCGACCGCGAGGGCGGCATGACCACGACCATCGGCCGGCTCCGCGAGGACGCCGTCCTCGCCAACGGCATCAAGTACGTCCTGCTCAGCCACAACACCAAGATGGGCGCGGCCAAAGGCGCGATCCTGACGGCCGAATGGCTCATCGCCAAGGGCGCGATTCAGGCCTGAACCGCGCCGCGCCACCCTAACGTATTGACCTCCCCGGCCTCCTGGCGTCTAATGGACGCCGGGAGGCGTTTATGGTCGAGCCCTTTGAGGAACGCATGCAACGCGGGGGAGACGCCGCGATTGCCCAGGTGGAGCGCTTCTTCATGCGTGATGATCCCGTACACCGCGCGCTCCATAAAATTGCATCGAGACTGGAGGATCTGAACATCCCTCATGCCGTCTGCGGGGGCATGGCGCTGGTGGCTCACGGCTACGATCGCACGACGGCCGACGTGGATATCCTGGTCACGCAGGAATCTCTTACTCAGGTGCACCAAAACCTGGTGGGTCTTGGTTATTTGCCTCCCTTTGAGAAGAGCAAAAATCTGCGCGATACCGAACTGGGTGTCAGAATTGAGTTTCTTGTCGCGGGCCAATTTCCAGGCGACGGCAAGCCCAAACCGGTCGCTTTTCCCGATCCGTCCACCTGCGCCGTGAGACTGGGCGGCATTTCATACCTTAGCTTGCCTGCCTTGATCGAATTGAAACTCGCCTCGGGCATGAGCAACTTGAATCGCCTTAAGGATCTCGCCGACGTAGTTGAATTGATCCGCGTGTTGAAGCTTAAACGCAATTTCACGCTGGGACTTCATCCCTACGTCCGACCCAAATTCTCCGAACTATGGGGGGCCGTTCAGGCCGCGCCGGATTCGGAAGAGCGTTGAGCCCCGCTACACCGGCGTCGAACCCAGCTCCAGCGCCCGCGCCCACGCCGACGGGCTCAGCACCTTCACCGCGGGCGGGTTCTTCGAGGCTTCGGCCCAGCGCCGGATGTTTCGCGCCTGCGCGGCCGTCAGCGCGCCGATGCGGCTGAGCGGCGCCGGGACCTCGCGCCCGTCCGGCAGCGCCTCGACCACCACATCGCCGGCTTCGAGCTTCGCGGCCGGCGTCGAACGCGCCTTGGCCGGATGCTCGCGCGTCTCGAACTGCAACGCCAGCGTGGAGGTGGCCCACAGATACGCGCCCCCGCCCCCGCCCGCCTCGCCGGTTTCCGGGGCTTCGCCCGCTCGGAGCATGCGCGCGACGTAAGGCGTCAGCACGCGGTGGCCTTCGGATTCCAACGCCGCTTTCAGCGTGCGCTGGAACTGGTTGGCGAACTCCGCGGCCAATTGAACCTGGTCGTCCAGTTCCATGGACAGGGTCTGGGTGATCTGCTGGAAGAGCGCGGCGAGGGTCGGCGCATCCAGGCTGATGCGCAGGTCCAGCCAACTGGCCAGGGTCTCCACGTAGACCGACGTGCCGGCCAGGTACACGGGCAGCCCCGGGCGAACCCGCTCCGCGCCGTCCGCTCGCACCGGCGCATCGAACTGTTCGAAGACCCGCGGCACGAGCGCTTCGAACCGGCGCAGGGCCTGCACCTCCGCGAAACGTTCGGAATACTCAAGCTGGCCCTCGACGAGCGGCTTGGCCTCCGGGGCCGCAGCCTGCGCATCGCGGGCCGGCGCTGCCCGCACGGCGTCCTCCGGCGAAGCGCGCCGGGCCAGCGCGTCCCCAAGCAGGTTGTGGCGCTTGAGCATCCGCTCCATCTGCTCGGCGTGCTCGCGCAGCTCCTCCTGCACGCGCAGGATCCGCTCGGCCACGCGCAGGCGCGCGAGCAGTTCTTCGGCCTCGTAGGGCTTGATCAGGTAGTCGTCGGCGCCCGCGTCGAGCCCCGCCACGAGATCCTCGCTGCGCGAGCGCGCGGTACAGATGATCAGGTAGGTGTACGGCACGCCTTGCCGCGCGCGGACCTGCCGGCAAACCTGCGGGCCGCTCAGGCCCGGCATCATCCAGTCCAGGATCGCCACCTGCGGCGCGTGCGCGGCCTGCAGCGCGCGCAGGGCCGCCTCCCCATCGGATACGATCTGGACCTCGTGGCGGGTCTTGGCCAGTTGCTTCTCAAGGATCATGCGGCAGACCTTGTCGTCGTCGGCGACCAGGAGTTTCATAGCGGGGCTCCCCCTAATAGGCGGCAAGTTCACGCGATCTGAAATGCTTGTAGCCGATCCAGGGGCCTGCGATCAATACGCTCTGCTTCCCGGGAAACGGATTCCCGATTGCGCGCCCCCGCGCGCGGTGTAACTTCACATGCTCAACCGTTACAGCGCCACCGGAGTCCGCCGCATGTCATCCGACGCCAAGCGCCTTGCGCTACCGCTCGATCTGCCCCGCGAGCTGATTCCCGGCCCCGACGGCGCGCCCGTCGATACCGGCCTGCGGGCGCCCTTCGAGATCGCCAACCTCCTCGAAGTCCCCGGCACGCCCTGCCCCTGCGGGATCAGCCGCCGCGCCTTCACCCGCGAGGACAACCGCGCCTGCACGCTGCACCTCGTCGAGATCAAGGCCGACGCCGTGCCGCACTACCACAAATACATGACCGAGGTGTACTACTTCCTCGAGGGCGAAGGGCAGATCGAACTCGACGGCCAGGCGCACCCGGTGAAGCCGGGCATGGCCGTGCTGTTGCGCCCGGGTGTACGGCACCGCGCCGTCAGCGGCGGCAAGCCCATGAAGATCCTCAACATCGTCGTGCCTCATTTCGACCCGCAAGACGAGTGGTTCGATTGACGCGCCGCCCGCGCGCAACCCTTCTCCAGGAGCCTCGCCCATGCCCAACAAACCGGTTGTCCTCGTCAATATGCCCGTCAGCACGCAGCATGAAGTGATCGACGCGTGGTGCCGCGATCGTCTGGAGCGCGATTTCGACATGCGCTGGTTCCAGGGCGGGAAGCGGCCCACGGAAGACGAACTGGCCGCGCTGGCGCCCGACGCCTGGGGCATCGTGACCGGCTGGGGCGCCTGCGCCATCTCGCCGGGTCTCGCGGAACGCATGCCCGGGTTGAAGATCGTCGCGCACTCGGCCGGCACGGTGAAGGGCGTGGTCAGCGAGGCGCTCTGGGCGCGCAACATCACCGTCACCAGCGCCGCCGCGCAGATCGCGGTGGACGTGGCGCAGTACGCCGTCGCGCTGATGGTCGTGGGCAGCAAGAACCTGCTTGGCATCTCCCCGGCGGTGAGCGCCGGGAAGTGGGGCGAGCCCAAGGACGCGCGCGCCGCCACCGACCTGCGCTACGCGACCGTGGGGGTCATCTCCGCCAGCCACGTCGGGCGGAACGTCCTGCGCCTGCTGAAGCACTACGAGGTCGAGGTCCTGCTCTTCGATCCGTTCGTGACGCCCGAGCAGGCCCGCGAACTGGGGGCCGAGAAAGCCGGCCTGGACGACCTGATGAAGCGTTCGGACATCGTCACCATCCACGCCCCCTCGCTGCCGGCCACGCGGCACATGATCAACGCGCGCACCCTGGGGCTGATGAAGGACGACGCGGGGCTGATCAACACCTCGCGCGGCACGATGATCGACGAGGCCGCGCTGGTCGCGGAACTGAAGAAGGGGCGCGGGCTCTGGGCCTTCCTGGACGTCACCGACCCCGAGCCGCCGAAGCCCGACTCGCCGCTCTTCAACTGCCCCAACCTGCACCTGACGCCGCACATCGCCGGATCGAAGGTTCGCAGCCGCAACCGCCTGGGCCGGCAGGCCTACGAGGAGCTGCGCCGCTGCTGCGCGGGCGAGCCGCCGCAGTTCGCGGTCACGGAGAAGATGCTGGCGACGATCGCCTGACGCGCCACGGGACGGCGCAGCCGCCCGCGCCGTCCGCACCAGGCCACGCCTTTCAGAGCGTGTTCGATTTTCTTGAAGGTTGCGGCACATGGACCGGTCTGGTCGATACCGGTATAGTGTCTCGCCGCTTCGTACCGCAGCCCAGGATCCCGGTGTCCTGTAAGAGAAATACGTTGATGCGGTTTGGGAGGGATTTTGGCCGTGATCGAGGCGCGCGAAGAATCATCGTATCAAGAAGATACGCCGATCGGAGCGCAACGAAGAGTACGGTCAAAAGCGCCCCAAAACGCACACCGAATTCCGCTTACAGGACACTAACGCTCGCCGATGGCCGAGACCGCCGCCCCCGTGGATTCGAACGCTTCGCCCGGCCCGGACGCCGGCGCGGGGGCGCACGCCCAGCGCGGGGAGATGCTGCGCGCCGCGGGGCTGGTGAGTTTCCTCACCGTGGTCAGCCGCGTGCTGGGGCTCTGGCGCGACCGGCTCCTGGCCGGGCTCTTTGGCGCGACCTGGATCAGCGACGCCTTCAACCTGGCCTTCATCCTGCCCAACCTGACCCGGCGGCTCTTCGGCGAGGGCGCGCTTTCCTCGGCCTTCGTCCCGATCTTTTCCGAGCAGCTCGCCCTGGAGAAGCGCGACGAGGCCTTTCGCACCGCCTCCGTGCTGCTCACGCGCCTGGCCGTCTTCCTGATCCTGGTCAGCGGCGTCTGCGTGGCCGCGGCGCTGGGCTTAAGCGCGCAACTCGGCGGAGCCGGGCACGAGGCGGTCGCGCTGACCCTGCGCCTGGCCGCGGTGATGCTCTTCTACTGCGTGCTGGCCAACGTGGGCGCGGCGCTGATGGGGGTCCTGAATTCGCTGGGGCACTTCGCGATGCCGGCCTTCGCCCCGGTGCTCCTCAACCTGAGCATGATCGGGGCGTGCTGGTACGCGCTGAAATACGCCGCCGGGCCGCTGGAGGAGCGCGTCTACCTCGTTGCCTGGGCCGTGATGGCCGGCGGGGCGTTGCAGGTGCTGATCCTGGTCGCCCCGGCGCTGGCGCGGGGGTTCCGCTACCGCCCCAGCCTGGACAAGACCGACGCGGGCTACCGGGAGGTGATGAGCAAGTTCGGCGCGATCGTGCTGGGCGTCGCGCTCTTTCAGATCAACGTGCTCCTGGATCAGCTCATCGCGCGCGTGATGATCCCCGAGGACGGCCCGGTCACGATGCTCGCCTACGGCAATCGGCTGATCCAGTTGCCCTGGGCGATCTTCTCGCTCTCGGTGGCCACCGCCGCGCTGCCGATGCTCTCGCGCTTCTGGGCCAAGGACGACAGGCCGGCCTTCGCGCACGCGGTGAGCGCCGCGGTGCGCAACACGCTCTTCCTCGCCGTGCCCTCCGCCGTGGGCCTGGCGCTCCTCGCCGACGACCTCGTGCGCCTCTTCTACGGCACCGGCGCCTTCCTGGCCGACTACGGGGAGACCGTGCGCCGCACCGGCCGCGTCGTCTTCTACCTGGCCCTCGGACTGCCCTTCTACAGCCTCAATTCCGTCCTCGCCCGCGCGCTTTACGCGACGAAGGACATGAAGACGCCCACGCACGCGGCGGCGTGGTCGGTGGGCGTGAACCTGGTCCTCAACGTGATCCTCGTGCTCTCGATGAAGGAAGCGGGCCTCGCGCTGGCCTCGGCGGTCTCCGGCGCCTTCCAGACGCTCTGGATGGCGCGCGCGCTCTACACGCGGCTGGGCGCGGCGCGTTCGGGCCGCCTGATTCCCTTCGCGCTGAATCTCGCCGGCGGCGCGCTGCTCGGCGTGCTCGGCGCGACGTACATCCAGGCCGAGTTCGGGCGCCATCCGGATTACGAGGGCTTCGTTATCTTCTTCGCCTGCGCCGCCGCGGGCATCCTCCCGCTCTGGCTGCTCGGCTCGAGCTTCTTCAAGAAGCAGGTGGAGCCGCTGCGGGTCGAGGCCGAGGCGCAGGCCCAGAAGAGCGGCGCGAAATCCCCTCTGACCCGCGCCGACCTGTTCCGCTACGGCCTGCCGCCGCGGTTCTGGCCCGAGGACCTGGCCTTCTTTCACGCGCTCTATTCGGTGGCTCTCTCCAGCGCGATCATGGGCATCGGCGTATGGGCGGTGCGGGAAAGCCTCCCGCCGGCCGGCTTCGCCTTCGCGCTGGTCTTCCAGCGCGGCGCGGTCCCGGTGGTCGCGGGCCTGATCGTCTATCTCTTCGCGGTGCAGGGCTGTCAGAGTCACGAGTACGAGGAACTGAAGTCCGCCTTCGGGCGGAAGCTGGGGCGGAAGAAGGGATAGCGGATTGGTTCGAGTAGGCTATATCATCGAGCGCGGTTAGCGGCGACTCGTCGCCTCCCAAGCCCGTTTCGAATCTATCCTTTGCGATGCGTGCTTGGAGCTTATGCTTTTCATAACGTCAACGGCAATCGAGTGCGCCACATGTCCATTCTCAGAGCGCTATTACCTTTGCTTCTGCTCTCAATAGTCGTTGGAGTTCATGGGGCAGAATCCGAGCCAGCGCTCGGCGAAAAAGAGATGCTTTCTCTGCTGGACGCGATGGGCGGACAAGATCTGCAAGCGGGCGCTGTCGCTCGACGGCGCCTAATATCCGCGAGCGCCCAGATCGAACCCGTTCTTAGGGAACTCGCGCACCAGCAGGACCGGTCGCTGGCCTCCGCGGCGGCCAAAGTTCTCGAGATGCGGAAAGCCGACGCCATATTGGTTCGCGGCCAGAAGGCACTCCCGACAAGCAAGGCTTTCCACGCCGTAATTACGTTTGTGTTGACCCGGGGCGAGAATCGGATGACCTCATCCACCGAGGTAAAGTTCCATGCCGATGGAAAGCGCATGGTCGCGGATACCGTTATGGTACAAGGAACCGAGCGTTCGACCGCTCATATCGTCGCCGATGGAACGACGGTCTGGGCAGAAACCGAAGTACCGAATTGGCCGGGACAGAAAATTGGGTTCAAGCAACCTCAGCAGGCCATGGAAGAGGGCCAATTGCCCAATGGCGCGGATCATCCCTTCAAGGTGTTCCAGCACTTGCGCAATGACTTCGTTTTTTACCAACTCGAGGAAGTGCAGGAAGAAGGCCGTGCATGCCTGGTGCTTTCGGGCTCGATTGCGCCCGAAAAAGCCGAAGCCATGCTGGAGTCGGCCGGAGAGGACGTGCGCGCCCAAGCAAAACAAGCCGCCCTCGTGGCCTGCTTCAAGAAGACGCGCGTTTGCCTGGATAAGACCGACGGACGTTTCATGCGGCTGGAGTCGGGGATAGACCCACAAGGTCTTCGGATGACGACTACGATAGACTTTATTAAGACCGATGTTGCGTGGGACGACCAACTGTTCAAGTACACGCCTTCCGAGAATGTACGCTGGGCGGAAGGAGAACCGTAACTCTATGGCGTACGGCACAGGCAGACCTGCCCTGTCGCCCCAACCTAATGTTCAACAGTTGTAGCTCAGCTTACGGCCAGAAATTGAAGCGGCGAGAGTTGATGTCGAGGAGGGTCAGGATCTCAAGCGCGTCGTTCAGGGATTCGCCGCGGTCGAGGGTCCACTGGATGATGTCGAGGTTCTCGCCACCGTGCTTGATCAGTTCGACGATGACCGAGATGAGCCGGGTGTTGGCGTGGAAGTTGCGCTTGAGGAGTTCGAAGTCTTCGCGATCCAATTCCCCCCAGTAGCGCTCGCCGCTGAGGTGCTCGATCCAGCGATCGCGGCACCACTTCCACCAGTAACGCCTGGACCAGTCGCGGAGCGCCTCTTCGCCCAAATCGCGCCCGGCCTTCTCGGACTCGATCCACTTGTGCCGCTCGGCTTCGATCAGGGCGTGCTTGAACAGCTCCGTGTCCCGGTGGATCAGCGCCGTGCCGGTGACCTGGTTCAAGTCGGCCATGGGCATCCAACTCCGTACTGTTCCCTGACTTCAGGAACTAACCTTCATTACACCGCACGATGCGCAGGGTGTCAAATTCCGCGCAAGGTGCTTGATCTGGTTCTCATCTTTTGCACATGCCTATTTAACGTTCTTCGGCTCCGTGGCAATCCTGAAAAATTCCGGAGGCCGAGGGACGCAGGACTTCATTAGCCCTGAATCAAGCGACCCCGCTCTTGAGGAGCGGGGTCGCCGATTCGGGGGCTGTGCAAATTCGCTCTGGCCAGAATCCCCAGGTCCGGGCGCTTTTCGCCCCGGCCGCGCGAAGACGGCCGGCTGGCGGGCGCGGGAGGCTGCGGCTCGGCCGCGTCCTCCTCGCCGTAGGGCCCTTCCTGTTCGGCGGCTTCCATGGCCGCGGAATCGGCCTCGAGGTCCTCGTCGCGCGGGAGGCCTTCGTAGTTGGTCTGCCCGGGCGCGGTGGAGCCCAGCAGGCCGTTTCCACCGACCGGGGCCGGCGCGGCCTGCTCGACAAACTTCTTCTCCTTGAAGATCCAGGCCTCCTGGATGGGGATGTACTGGTCGGCGGCGCGGATCAGTTCGTTGGCCGTGGAGCGCTCGAAGCTGACGACTTCCACGCGGCAGCCGCGCGCGCGCAGGGCCTCGATCAGCGGCACGTAGTCTCCGTCGCCGGTGACGAGGATGACCGTATCGAGCTTCTCGGCCATGTTAAGCGCGTCGATGGTCATGCCGACGTCCCAGGAGCCCTTGGCGGTGGTGCCGCCGCGGCCTTCGGGATCGGGCCGGATCTTGAGTTCCTTGATCTTCAGCTCGTAGCCGAAGCGGCTGAGCGCCTCGTGGAAGCCGGACTGATTGACGTCGGGCTTCTGGACGATGTACGCGATGGCCCGGATCAGATGGCGCGTCCCGGTGATCTCGCGCAGCAGGCGCCCGTAATCCACCTTGCTCTGATGCAGCAGCTTGGCGGAGTAAAACATGTTCTGAACGTCGATGAAAATCCCTATACGCTGCGGAAACGTGCGAGCGATAGAGGCGCTATGGTAGCTCATCTCGATGATCCTTCCTTTCCTAGACCTGCCCACGGTGTCGACTCGGGATGTCTGGCTGCACCCTACAGCCTTGCGACCTGGCTCCCCGATACGCCGGCCCTCGGCCGGAAGCCGGCGCGGGTTCCAGCCCGCGCCGCATGTACGCCTGCCTACTGCTCCAGCGCGGCCCGCAGTGCCGCGGCCGCCGCGCACGGGTCTTTCGCGGCGCAGACGGCCTTGCCGACCGCCACGCGCCCGATGCCCGCCCGCTTCAACTCGGCCGCCCGAGCGGCCGTGATCCCCCCGATCGCGAAGACCGGCCGATCCGCCCCCAGCGCCGCGACCTCACGCGCCAGGCCCGGCCCGGCCAGCGTGTACCCGGCCTTCGTCTCCGTCGCGTACATCGCCCCCACGGCGAGGTAATCGACGTCCTCTTCCAGCGCGCGCCGCGCCTGCTCGAGCGTGTGCGTCGAACGCCCCAGCAGCACGCCCGGCCCGGTCTGGCGGCGCGCATCGGCCGGCGGAAGATCCTTCTGGCCCAGGTGCGCGCCATCGGCTTCCGCGGCCAGCGCCACGTCCACCCGGTCGTTCACGACCAGCAGCGCGCCGCGTTCGGCGCAGACCTCGCGCAGCCGCCGCGCGCGCTCCAGGATCGCCGCGCCTTCGAGCCGCTTCTCGCGAAGCTGCAAGATCTCCGCGCCGCCTTCCAGCGCCGCGCGAGCCGTCCCTTCCAGGCCCAGCGCGCAATCTTCCTCGCAGAGCAACACGTACAGCTTCGCCCGGTTCAGCGCGCGCGACCGATCCGAGCCCTGCACCAGCCACTGCTCCGCTTCGTACGCCCCGTAGCGCAGCTTCGAGAGGTCCCGCGAAAGCTCGCCGAAACCCGCGCGCGTGTACTCCTCCAGAGCCCGCAAGGCTTCCTGGGCCCGCTTGAGGCCACGCAACGCCACCTCCCGCGTGGGCTCGCCGCCGCCCGGCGCAGGCAGCGTTTCAACCTGTTCAGGGTTTCCGAGATCGCTTTGAACCCTTCGTGCCGCTGCCCATACCTCGTTGCCCGGATGTGCGGTCAGCAATTCCGTCAGGCGATGCCGCGCCTGCTTGAGTCTGCCGTACCAGCGTCCTGTCCCCACGATGAAACGCGCATAATCTTCAGCCGAACGAAGGCCCTCGCGAGCGCGATTGGCGTTCGCATCCAGGAGTCTTACCAGATTCGGTTCAATCACGGTGGCCGCCGCATGCAATAAACCTACCAACCGTCCAATAAAAGTCAATCCTTAACCAGCAGTTCAACAAACAATATCACACTTTTAATCCTGTTAATCCGCTTTGCAACCCCTCAGTTCTGAATTTCCAATCCAAAGGCCTATCGTCAGTTATGAGGTCAAAAGAGGCCCAGCTCGAGGTCTCAAAAAGATGCACTATACGCAATTACGGCCATTCCAAGACACTAACCTCATTGCAACGTGTCACATGTGCGGGCACACTCAGGCAACGAACATGTTCATCGATGAAACAGACCTCTTTGTAAAAGCCGGCAAAGGCGGGGACGGGGTGGCCGCGTTCCTGCGCGAGAAATACCGGCCCTGGGGCGGTCCCGCCGGCGGCGACGGGGGCCGCGGAGGGAGCGTCGTCTTCGAAGCCGACTTGCATACGGATACGCTGCTGACCCTCTACCGCCAGCGCAAATTGATCGCGAAGAACGGGCAGCCCGGGCAGAACAAGAACATGTCCGGGAAGAGCGCCCCCGACATGATCGTCAAGGTGCCGCTGGGCACGCTGGTGACCGACCGCGCGAGCGGCGAACTCCTCTGCGACCTGACCGAGCCCGGCGCGCGCTTCGTCGTGGCGCGGGGCGGCAAAGGCGGGCGCGGGAACCAGCACTTCGCCACGAGCACGCATCAGACCCCGCGCGAGTTCGAACTCGGCACGGAAGGCGAAGAGCGGCGCCTGCATCTCGAGCTGAAGCTCATCGCCGACGTGGGCCTGATCGGGCTGCCCAACGCGGGCAAGTCCACGCTGCTCTCGCGAATCAGCGCCGCGCATCCCAAGATCGCCCCCTACCCGTTCACGACCAAAGAGCCGCAGCTTGGGATCGTCGATGCCGGCGGCTACCGGCAGTTCGTCGTCGCGGACCTGCCGGGGCTGATCGAGGGCGCGCACGCCGGCGCGGGGCTCGGCGACGAGTTCCTGCGTCACGTCGAACGGACAAGCCTGCTCGTCCACCTCGTCGACGCCGCGCCCGACGACGGCAGCGACCCGGTCGCCAACTACAAGCTGATCGAGAACGAGCTGCGGCTCTATTCGCAGGTTCTCGCCGAGCGCCCGCGCCTGCTCGTCGCCAACAAGCTCGACCTGCCCGAGGCCGCCGCCAACGCCCAGCGCCTGCGCGAGGAGACCGGCGCCGAGGTCCTGGAAATCTCCGGGTACACCGGCGCGCGCGTGCCGGAGTTTCTCCAGCGTCTGGTGGCCTGGGTGAGCGAGCTGAAGCAGTTGCGCAAGGCGGGATGGTAGGATCTGTGATCTGTGACGTAGTTGAACCGAAAACAGATTACAGTTCACAGAATACAGAATACAGAATACAGAATACAGATTACAGATTACGGGGCGCCTCCTTGAGCGAGGTGGCCTGGGATGGAATAGGCCTTGAGACTCTCCCCGCGCCGGCTAGGCTTCCTTCCGTGCGCGCAGGGCGCCGCCGGTCCGCGGAAAGAGCAGAAGCTCGCCTGAGTTCGTGACAACCTAAGCGACTCCCTTTCAGCCCGGCGCTGCGGACCTCGGGCAGGCTCTTGAAAGGAGGTCGCCATGACCACCCCGCCCGCGGGGGCGCCGCGCCCCCTTCCCGACCGTCCCGACCTGAAGCACTTGAAGGATCAGGCCAAGGACTTGCAGCGCTCCGGCGCCGCGCCGACCCTGGCCAAGGCGCAATTCCAGATCGCGCAGAGCTACGGCTTCGCGAGCTGGCCCAAGCTCAAGCGGCACGTCGAATCGCTGCGGCTTGCCGGGCAGCTTAAGGAGTCGATCGACGCCGACGACCTGCCGCGCGTGCAGGCGCTGCTGACCGAGCACCCGGAGCTTCACCGCGCGCCGCTGGGCTACGGGAAGAACGGGCCGCTCACCTGGGTGGCCGAATGCCGCGGCAAGCCCGGCGCCACCGAGGTCCGGCTGGCGATGGCGCGCTGGATGCTCGATCACGGCAGCGACGTCCACCAGGGGCAGGACGGCCCGCTGATGCGGGCGGCGCTGAACGACGCGCGCATCCCCATGCTGGAGCTGCTCGTCGCGCACGGCGCGGACGTGAACGCGCGCTGGAACGGGAACTACCCGATCGTCCTCGGGCCGTGCGAGACCCTGGCGCCGAAGGCGCTGGCCTGGCTGCTCGAGCGCGGCGCGAGCCTCGACGCGGTCTCTCCCGCCTACGGCAACCCGCTGGCGATGCTGCTGTGCACCTACGCGCGCCACGCGACAGGCAAGCAGGCGTGCCTGGAGGTTCTCGCCGCTCACGGCATGGCGATGCCCGACACGCCCATGCTGGCATTGCACCGGGGCCGGATGGATCTGCTGGAGGCGCACCTCCAGCGCGAGCCCGCCGCGCTCAACCGGCTCTTCTCCGAGGCCGAGATTTTCCCGCCCGAGCTGGGCGTGAAGCCCGGCGACGGGTTGTGCCTGACGCCGATGGACGGGATCACGCTGCTGCACGCGGCCGTGGAGTTCCACGACGAGGCGGCGGCCGCGTGGCTGCTGGAACGCGGGGCCGATCCCAACGCGCGCAGCGCGGTGAACGCCGAAGGCTTCGGCGGCTACACGCCGCTCTTTCATACGGTGGTGACGATGGGCGCGCACACGCCGGCGCTGGCGCAGCGGCTGCTGGCGCACGGCGCGGACCCGGCGCTGAAAGGCTCGGTGCGTAAGCAACTCCGGGACATGGGCGACCCGGAACTGGAGCGCCCGCGCGAATGGCGGGACGTGACGGCGCGCGCCTACGCGGAGAGCTACCACGTGTCCCGCTGGATCAACCGCCCGGCGTGCGAGCTGCTGCCGGGGTGAGGGGAATCAAATCGCCTCGCGAAGGCACGCCGAGAGCAGCGCGAGGCTTTTACGCAGGCCGTCGAAGCGTCCTCCCGGCCTTCGAACTCGATGATCCACGGGCCGCGGAAGCCGGCGCGGGCGACGCCGCGCAGCGCGACAGCAAGCCGCTTCTACTCTTCCGGATCGCCTTCGGGCTTGATTTCCTCGTTGTCCTCATTTCGAACCGCGCTCAACATCTCATGGAGTTCTTCGTATTGCCTTTCTCCAACCTCACTGGCGGGAAAATTATCCATTCGCATGGATTTCAATAACTCCCTGGCAAAGGCCTTCGTATTGCCACCCGAAAAACGAGCTCTTTTGAATAACAACCGGTGAGCGGCCAGGGCCAATCCCCAGACGTGGTAGGAAGATTCCTTCGACTCATAAATCTTCTTAATCTCCGCGCATGCGTCTTCGTCTTCCTTCTCAAGGGCATTCCGGATCGCGAGTTCCATGAAAATGGCCTGGCGGTATCCCGATGCCCCGTTTGCGGCGCTGTCAATCAAGCAGGCGCGGCCTTCGGGAATTTGGACGAGTTTCTTCGCGGCTTCGATGGCGAGCAGCGGGTTCTTCTGCGTGAGAAAGCCGGAGATTTCCGGGACGGAGGGCTTTTGCTTCAACGACTCAATCCGAGCCACGTAATCGTCTCCCGGCTGGACGGCTTCGGGCGCGAAGCGGTCCCAGTACTCTGGGAGAAGAACCGCTTCCGCGAACTGCTCCATGCCTTTTTCCGCTTCGTTCAGCTTGCACATAATCATGGAACTAGGCTGCCGCTCGAAGGGCCACGTGCGAAGGGGCGGTCTTTGGCCATCGCCCACGAGCGTTTCCTCGACTACGATCGTCCAGCCGAAAGTCCCATCCGCATTTGCTGGAGCCTTATGGCCTAATACATGAATGACGGTATACCATCCAGAATACGACTTATATAACTTCTTATCTTCCGGTAATTTTACCTTCCCGGTTTCCCGGCTAAAAGTCATGGGGGCCATTTGGGCGACGCCGCTGGATGGCGCAGGGCGGATGTGCGCGACCACCCATATCTTGCCTTCGCTCCTTTCTTGCCGGATCTTCTCCAGGTCAAGCCGCAGCAATTCGTCAACGAGGTAGCGATGAGGCGCGATGGACTCGAAATGGACCTGAAGGGCCATGGCTTCGCCGATACAGATCAAGAACGGCAAGAGTGCTGTATACCGATACATATTTCCGGCTCCTAGTCGGGACCCTGGCATTCAATCGCTGTCTGACCGACGACTCGAAGTGGCTATTACGGCTCGCTTGTTTTGGCTTCCACGGGTGCGTGCTCAGGATCCTTCGCCGGCGTCTTCGCCGCCGTGCGCGAATGGGGCCAGCGCGAACCCGAGGAACATGACGAGGCGGAGCGTCCGTCCAGCATTCCGAGCGGCCCAGGCGTTATTCACCGGCTTGTTCCTTGAAGACGGTTGCCTTGATGCCCGCGGCTTCCAGCTCCGCCTTTACCCCGATCGCGTAATCCTCCTCCAAGCCGTGACACAGAAGGATCGAACTCTCCGGACTCTCAAATCTACATTCCACCGCCTCGTTCAAGATGCGCTCAACGAGAACCTTAAGCCCCTCCTCGGACTCGGACTTGCCCATATTGGCAAGTTCCACGCCAAGACAAAATTCGCCTCTGGGCAGGTCACGCACCGGCTTACGATGAATTCCCAGCCCCTTTGAGAGTTGCCCCTGAAGCGCCGCGGCCTGATCCAAAAGTTCCTTTTGCCGCTCAAGCAGCGCATCCATCTTGTCTAATTTCTCGGCGATGTCATCCTGCGGTTTATCCAATGCGCCGGCGGCCAAGGCGCGTGAAATGGTGCGATAGCTCTTGACCATCAAGTAAACAGCACGAACGGAAAACACAAGGGCAAATGCAAGCATAAAACAAACCAACCACATCCGCCTGCGTTTGGACTCAACGGTTTGCTTGGGCAAAAGAGGTTCTTCTGCCATCTTCACGGATGCTCCTTTGGGTATGGGAGGGAACGTAATCGGCACGTCCGCGAGTTACTCCTGGTCGGGCACTTGAGGAGCATGTACCTTTTTCGATGTAAACTTTCCACTCGCGTCATCAAGGCTTAGCTGGGAAGCGTTCTTGCGCAGCCACTCCGACAACTTGGCCGGGGAAGTGCCAGCGATATCGGCAACCCTTTCATCGATCCATGCCAAAACCTGACTGCGAGCTTGACGAACGTCTCGGGCTTGTTCTTCGCGCGTAATACAAGGGGCGCGGCGTGGCGGACCTAAGCGGGGATTGCGGCCGATTCAACCGGAGCGCTTACCTCCCCAAGAATCGGAGCCGGCCCAGGCGGAACCAGCGCGCCGACGCTCACCAGCAGCAGCGTGCCCAGGACCAAGCCGAATCCAATCGCGAGCACGCGCATACCAACCCCCTCCATCACGAAGACGCATATAGCGCGCCGAAAGGGTATAACTACTCGGCTATAAAATGAAACAGATTGCGGTTCAACGCCTATCCCCAAAGAATTCAAAGGGGGACATGGGAGTGACCGGCCGGTTCCATAAGACGTTTGACGATGTGCTTGCCCATGCGCAGGGGCGGGCTAGGCTTTACGTGGCCTGAACGGACGTCCGACGACGACCTCTTCCGGTTGCATTCCATCCGGATGCGGGGAGCGTGCTGGCAGAGTCAAGTTGCGCGAGTGCAGCGCGGCATTGACTCGCCGGTAGGATAATTCGAGAGCCGGCGCCGCCATCCGTACCGTACGAGGATCGAGCCTTGTCACGCAACCGTCAGATACTCGCCGTCTTGCTGGGCTTGGCAACGCTCTGCCACGCTCCGTCGCAGGGCGCCGAAGAAGGCCGCGCCGCGGAGGAAGGCGGGAACGCGCCGGCGAAGGCGCCGGAGTCCGACGAGGTAACCCGGCTTTTGGCCGAACGGATCCTGGCCGCGCAGCGGCAGAGCGAGGCCGGCGAACGCGAGAAGGCGCTGCAGACGCTCGACGACGCGAAGAAACTCGCCGCGGAACACCAGCGCCCCGAGGAAGGCCTGATCCAGGCGCGCATCATCCGGCTCAAACAGGAAATGGAAGAGGCCGCCGCGCCGGCGAAACCCGAAGGCGAGGCGGCCGCCGTGGCCGCGCCGGAGGGCGATGGCGCGCTGCTGGCGGCGCCGCTGCGCGCGCCGGCCAAGGACTTGGTGCTGACTCTGGAGGAGTGCATCGAGATCGCGGTCCAGAACAACCTGGGGCTGCGCCTGAGCCGGCTGAGCGACCGGGCCAACGACCTGGACCTGGAAGTCGCGTGGGCGCAGTATCGCCCTTCGTTCGGCATCTCGGCGAAGCACAGCGGCGGGCGCGACGGCGAAGGTCACGGCGGGACGACGAGCCTGACGTCGAGCGTGACGCAGGAAGCGCCGTGGGGCACGCGGGTGACGCTGAGCGGGTCGGAGAGCTTCTCGAACCCCGGCTCGCGCGCGACGGACTGGGGCGTCTCGGTGGCGCAGCCGCTGTGGCGCGGCTCGGGGTTCGACGTGGGGCTGCACGACATCCGCGTGGCGCGGCTGACGAAGCTGATCAGCCGGGGCTCGCTGGAACTGGACGTGCAGGACCTGATCTTCAACGTGCGCAGTTCCTACGCCAATTGCGTGCGGCAGATCCAGACCCTGGAGGTCAACCAGCGCGCGGTGAAGTCGGCGCAGACCTTCCTGGACCTGACGCGCGCGCGCGAGCGCGCCGGGCAGGTGACGCGGCTGGACGTCTTCAACGCCGAGGTCCAGCTTGCCGACCGCGAACTGGCGCTCACCGCCAACATCCGCGCGCTGGAAAACGCCTTCGACTTCCTGAAGCAGATCATGGACGTGGACCTCGAGGAAAGCGTCGGGGTGGTGCAGCAGCGGGTGGAGTTCGGCGAGAATCCGGGGGCCAACGAGGACATCCGCATCGAGACCGACGAGAAGTCCGGGACGGTGCTGCTGGTCAAGCGCGAGCAGAAGGAGGCCGAGATCGCGCGGCCCGACGGGACGAAGATCAAGACCACCGTCGTCGGCGACGCGCTGGGCAAGCCCGAGACGATGTTCCAGGCGACGCGCTTCGACGAGGCGACGATCCTGCGGGAGTCGCTGCAGAACCGCCTGGACCTGCTCAACAGCCGGCGCACGACGGCGATCCGCAAGCTCAACGCGCTGCTGGCGCGCGATGGGCTGGGCCACCAGATCGATCTCGTCGCCAGCTACGGGCGGAGCAAGGCCGGCGACACCTTCGCCGTCTCGCACGGCCTGGAAGACTACGATTACAGCGCCGAGATCAAGTATTCGCTGCCATGGGGCAAGATCGCCGACCGGGCCAGCTACGAACGCGCGCTGCTCGACCTGCAGCGCTCCGAGATCCAGCTCAAGCAGGCCCGCACGCAAGTCCACCTGGACGTGCGCGTGATCCTGCGCACGCTGCGCGAGACCGAGAAGTCGATCCTGATTCAGGGCAAGAAGGTCGAACAGGCCAAGCGCTCGGTCGAGGCCGCGCAGATCAGCTTCGAGCGCGGGCTGAAGGACAGCTTCGACGTGATCCGCGCCGAGGACAACCTGCTCTCCGCGAAGACCGACTTCATCAACCGCCGGCTCGATTACGTGGTGCGGCTGGCCGAACTGGAGACGGTCGTGGGCAAGCCGACCGGCCGCGTGGACCTCTCCGCGCGCCACCCCGGCGGGCTGATCGACGGCACGCTCCCCGAGACCCTGCGCGAGAAGGGCCTGCCGGCCTCCGCGCCCACCGCCGACCCGCGCGTGGAGGACGACCCCTTCGAGCACCAGAAGGCGCGCAAGGACTGGGAGAAGACCTCCGACCCCGAGTCGCGCCAGCCGGTCTACATCCCGATGGACGAGTTGAAGGAATAGCGCTCGATTTTCGATTGACGATTCACAATTGACGATGGTTCTATGAGCGGCATGTACCCTGATCCGCCCGCGCAAGAATCGTACGACCTGTTTGCGTGCATGCGGCGCGGGGCGTTTTTGTACGCGAAGGCGGCCGCTGCCTCCGTTCTGGGCTGGACGTTCCTGATCGCGGTGGTGCTGCCTGCGCAGTTTACTTCGCTCTTCGTGTACGATCGTTCGCTTTTCCACTACCTGAGAACGGTCTATGTCGCCATCCCGCTGGCGTGCCTGCTGGGCGCGTATTTCGGGTGGAGTCTGCGCGTTAAATGGGCGGAGATCCAGTCCACGAGGGAAATCCAAAGTACGCTGCTGTATAGCAGTGAAAACCTGATTGGTCTGGCCATCCTGGGCATGATCTTCTTTGCAATCCTGCCGGCTCCCCTGTTTTGCACCGTCGCCGTTCCCGTCGTCCTGGCGGTGATCCTCCGGAAGCTGCGTGTCCATGCCTTCTGCCAGCACCTCCAAATGCCCGCGCTCTTTATCGGAGGGAGCCTGTCCGCGGGCCCAATCCTCGCGTTGGGACTCTTCTGGATTTTGGCTTCGCGGGAAGAGCGCTTGCGCAGCGAATCGATTGTCTCATCGCTCTCCATCGCAATTTGTTCCGCCCTGGGCGCGGCCGATTGCCTGCTCATTCGCGATGTAGCCCTCTGGCGAGAGGAAGGTAAGCTGGCGCCGTTGCGTTCGCACTTTCAGTTCTCGCTGGGCATGTTCATAGCCGTGATGCTGCTGGGCGGACTCTATGTTTGCGGTTGGGTTTTGTACTTCTACGAATAAACCGCGCCGTCACGCATGCGAGTTGCTCAGCCGATTCGATTCCAGGCTAGTCCGCCATCCGGCCGTCTAGCATGCGGATCACGCGGTCGCAAACTCGCACGGCGCTCTCGCTGTGGGTCGCCATCAGCAGCGTCACGCCGTGGCGCGCAGCCAGTTCCCGAAGCAGCTTGAGGATTTCGTCGCCGGTGGCCTGGTCGAGCGCGCCGGTGGGCTCGTCGGCGAGGACGATGCGGGGCTCGTTGATCAGCGCGCGCGCAAGCGCGACGCGCTGCTGCTGCCCGCCGGAGAGCGCGTCGGGGAAGGCCTCGCGCTTCCCGGCCAGGCCGACCTGCGCGAGAAGTTCGTCGGCGCGCGCGCGGGCCTGCGCGCCGGGGCGGCCGGCCAGGCGCGCGGGAAGCGCCACGTTCTCGCGCGCGCTGAGCGTCGGGACCAGATTGAAGAACTGGAAGACGAAGCCGACGGTCTCGCGGCGGTAACGCGCGGCCGCGGCATCGCCGAGCGCGGCCAAGTCGCGCCCGGCCACCTTGACCGTGCCCTTACTGGGCGCGTCCATGGCCCCGACCAGATGCAGCAGCGTGCTCTTGCCGCTCCCGCTGGGGCCGACCAGGGCCAGCGCCTGCCCCGCCGGGACGTCCAGGTCCACGCCGGCCAGGGCCGCGCAACGCGCCGAGCCGCTCCCGTAGACGCGTTCGACCCCGCGCAGCCGGATCAACGGTTCATCAATCATCCCGCATCCCCCGCCCGGCCAACGAGTAACGAGGGCCATCCGCCCCGCCGCGCCATCCTTCGCCTTCCGCCTTGACGGCGCGCATCCTTTGCGGTAATTTCTGTATAGACAGAAATAGGAGAATAGCGATGCGGCTGAGCGGCGTCCAGGAGAAGTTCATCCTGCATTGGGGCGAGATGGGCGCCAAGTGGGGCATCAACCGCACGGTGGCGCAGATCCACGCGCTGCTGTACCTCGCGCCGCACCCGCTCCATGCCGAAGAGATCGCCACAACGCTCTCCGTGGCCCGCAGCAACGTGAGCACCAGCCTGCGCGAGCTGCAGGGTTGGGGCATCGTCAAGGTCGTCCACGTCCTCGGCGACCGGCGCGATCACTTCGAGTCCATGAGCGACGTGTGGGAGATGTTCCGCGTGGTGCTGGACGAACGCAAGCGCCGGGAGATCGACCCCACGCTGCAGATGCTCCGCGAGTGCCTCGCGCAGGCCGAGAAGGGCAAGGAGGACGCGCATACGCGGGAGCGGCTGGGCACGATGCTCAACTTCCTGGAGACGATGGACCAGTGGTACGAGCAGCTCAGGCGCCTGCCCACGCAGGCCCTGGTCAAGTTCGTGCGCATGGGCGGAAAGGTGCTCAAGACGCTGGGGCTAGGCGCGTAGCCGACCCCTCTTTTTTTGGGCGCATGCTTCAGGAATTTCTGAAATTTTGAAAATTATGAAAAATCCAAAGGTTGCGGAGGGCGGGTCATGAACATGCTTCGCACAAGCTCCTCCTGCGATCCCGTGCTCCCTTGTCTTGCGTTGGCGTGGGCTCTGGGCCTCGCCGCGAGCGTCGCGCAACCACTACCCGGCTGGGCGCTCATGTGGCTGCTGGCCTTTGCGATCTTCTGCGCGTCCAAGATCGCGACGTGGGGCATCGAACGCAAACTCGAAGCGGGCGCGCCCGGCGCGGTGGATCTTGCGTATCTGCTGCTTTGGCCGGGCATGGACCCGCGGCCGTTCTGGAAACATGGGAACGGCGCGGCATCCCGCGCGGCCTTGGGCGCGTGGGTCGAAGCGGCGCTAAAGGTCGCGCTGGGATTCGTACTTATCTGCAGCGCAGCCGGACAGTTGGCCGGAGCGTATCCGCTCGCTGCGGGCTGGGCGGGGATGGTGGGGCTGATGCTGATCCTCCATTTCGGCACCTTCGACCTGCTGGCCCATGCGTGGCGCGCGGCCGGCGTGCCGGTCGAGCCGCTGATGAACCAGCCGTTGCTTGCGAGTTCGCTGTCGGAATTCTGGAACGAGCGCTGGAATCGCGGCTTTCGCGACACCGCACGCAGCGTCGTTTTCCGGCCGCTGGCGCGGCGCTGGAATCCTGCGGCCGCGCTTGCCTGCGTCTTTCTGGCCTCCGGCCTTATCCACGAGCTGGTCGTCACGGTGCCCGCGGGTTCGGGCTATGGTGGGCCGACGGCGTACTTCCTGCTGCAGGGCTTGGGCCTGCATCTGGAACGCCGCGCATTTGGCCGCGCACCCGTAGCCCTACGCGCCCTCGCACGGCGCGGCTTCGCATTGCTGGTCCTGCTCGCGCCGCTGCCGCTGCTCTTTCCTCCAGCCTTTCCACGCGAGGTAATCCTGCCGTTCCTCGCGTGGAGCGGCTTGCTTTGAAAGGAGAAGCGCCATGAACGGGATCGAATCCTGGATACGCCTCGGCGGGCTGCTGCATCTGAGCCTGATCGTCGCCGGCTCGCTGGTGCCGCGCTTCCTGTCCTGGGACCGGCACCTCGCGCCGCTGCCGGAGCTGCTGCGTAAACTGATCTGGGTCCACGGCGCGTACATCGTGCTGATCATCGGCTGGTTCGCGGCGCTGGCGCTCTTCTTCCCGGCAGAACTGGCGGCGGGCACGACGCTCTCGCGGCTGCTCTGCGGCTTCATCGCGTTCTTCTGGCTGGTGCGCATCGGCGTCCAGTTCGCGGTCTTCTCGTTCAAACCCGACCTGCCGGTGTGGTGGCTGAAGGCCGGGTATCACGCGCTGATGGGGGTTTTCATTGCGCTCTTTGCCATCTTCAGCGCCGCGACGTTCGCGAGCCGATGAGGAGGAGTTCGCCATGAACGTCTCGCTCGCCGACCTCTGGTCCTGGCACGGGCGGCTCGGGCGCGCTCGGTACGTCACGCTGGGCGTGCTGCTGGGCGCGCTGCAGTACGTCATCAACAACGCGATCGCGGAGGTCTACTTCTGGCGCGCGTGGCCGCTGCTGGCGTTCGTGCTCCCCGAACCGGCTTCGTACTGCACGGAACTCGACCGAGACCTGAACACCGCGATCCTCTTCGTGGCGCTGCCGTTCGTCTGGGCCGGGCTGGTGCTGACGGTGCGGCGGCTGCGCGACGCGCTGTGGCCGGCGTGGCTGGCGCTCTTTTTCTTCGTGCCGCTCTTGAACGTGCTGCTCTTCGGCGCGCTGGCGCTCGCGCCTTCGCGGCGGGCCGAAGACCTGCGGTGCGGCGACGCGTTCTATCTATGGCGCGGCCTCGCGGAACTCGCCATCCCTCGCGGCGCCGTTCCCTGCGCGCTGGGCTCGATCGCCCTGACCGCGGCGCTCGCCATGCTGGCGCTCGCGCTGGGCGTGCACCAGAAATTCCAGCTCGGCTGGGGCTTCTTCGCGGGCATCCCATTCTGGATGGGATTCTTCGCGGTCTTGCTGCACGGCTATGACGCGCGGCGCGGCCGCTTCGCGTGCGCGGGCCTGGGCGCGCTGACGGTCGGCATCGCGGCATTCGCGCTGGTCGGACTGGGCCTTGAAGGGCTCGCGCCGATGGCGCGGACGCTGTTGCTTGCCGCGCCGCTGGGCGCGATGGGCGGGCTGCTCGGATACGCCTTCCAGGCCCGCTTCGAGCGGAGCGTTGAAGATGCGCCGCGGGGCACGCGAAGGGTGGAGCAAACCGCCGGGTGAGGGCCAACTCGCCCCATCGGCCGCCGTACGCACCTCCGCGCGCGCCGGGCCGCGGAGTGAACGCACCGAGGAATCCGCCATGGCGCTGACGATCGACGGGACCGCTGCGAGCCGGGCCGCGCGCGCGCGGTTGCTCGAGACCGAAGGCGCGCCGCTCTTCCTGGCCGACTGGTCGCGCATGCTGCTTTTGCACTTCGAGGTCGATCCCGAGCCGCTCCAGCGCGCGACGCCGTTCGAACTCGACCTGCATCTCGGGCGGGCCTACGTCTCGCTGGTCGCGTTCGTGCAGGAGCGGCTGCGCCCGCGGCTCGGCGGGCGCTTCACGGAGCGGCTCAGCCGGCCGGTGGCCTCACACGCCTTCCTGAACGTGCGGACCTACGTGCGCGCGGGCGGCGAGCCGGGCATCTTTTTCATCGCCGAATGGATTCCCAACGCGCTCGCGAAGCTGCTGGGGCCCCTGCTGTACGGGCTGCCATACGAGTTGGGGCAACTCGAGTACGCGCACGAACACGAACGCGGCGCGCTGGCGGGCGAGGTCCGCCCGCGCGGTATGGCCGGCGGGCTGAAGTACCGCGCGAAGCTCGACCGGCGCGTGCCCTTCGAGACCGCGCCCGGCGGTTCGCGCACCGCCTGGCTGATGGAACGTTACACGGCGTACACCGAACGGAACGGGCGCAAACGCCGGTTCCGCATCTGGCACCCGCCGTGGCCGCAGGCGATCGTCAAGGCGGACCTGGAAGACCTGAGCCTGCTCGAGAGCCTCGGCGCATGGGCGCGCGAGCCGCGCTACGCCGGCGCGACGTACTCGCCGGGCGTCGAGAACGTCTGGATCGGCCGGCCGCAGGCATTGAAGAGCGCACGGCAGGGGGAGCAACTCGATTCGCACGCCGCCGCGATGCGTGAAGAGCGCGGCGAGGGGCATCCCTCGCGCGCCTACTGCCGCGCACCCCAGGTCCGCAGCGCCTGCGCGAGGGGCGGCGCGGGGCCGGAGCCGGCGTCTTCGTAGCCCTCTCCAGGCTTGCCGACGAGCTTGACGCCGTCCTTCAGCCCCGAGCCGAGGGCGAGGTTGCGCAGCTTGAGGTCGCGGGGCTGGTTCTCGATGCGCGCGGCCATGTCCGAGTCGAAGAAGGCGCAGGCGAAGACGCTCACCTTCGCGCCGCCGTTGCGGCCCGGTCCGCGCAGGCGCAAGCCGATTTCGTTGTCGTAGAAGATGCAGCCTTCGATGCGGGCGTCGATGTGTTCCTTGAGGTTGAACGCGGCCATGTTGTCGATCTGCCCGCCGCGGAAGCCGAAGCCGACGCAGTTGCGGATGGTCAACTGGGCGCGCGGGTCTTTCTCGGGATGCTTGGTGTCGATGCCGTTCTCGCCGGGCCGTTCGCCCTTCTTGAACCCCGCCGCGTCGGCCTCGAGCGGCCCCGTCCAGAAGCGGCAGTGCTCGACCGTCAGCGGCCCCCAGTGCTTGCGGCTTGGATCGAACTGGATGCCGTCGCCGGAGCAGTGGTGGATGTCGCAGTCGCGGACCAGGAGCGCGCCGGGGCAGCCGGTGATGCCGTGCGCGTCGTCCTGGTCCTTGAAGGATCCCGAGAGCATGTGGTGGATCTCGCAGCACTCGATGACCACATTCTTCGCGTAGACGGAGACGCCGTTGCCGGCTCCGCGCAGGATCGTGCAGTTGCGCAGCGTGACGCCGTCGGCCTTGATCTGGACGAGGTTCTTGCCCTTGAACTCGCCGTCCACGACGTAATTTTCGTAGACACCGGGTTTGTTGATGACCAGTTCGTTGACCTGCTTCGCGCCCGCGCCCGCGCCGATGGGCCCGCGCGGCCCGACCGGCGGCCCGAGCGGGCGGGGCAACGGAACGCCCGGCTCTTCCGCGCTCGCGGCGGCGGCCGCCAGGACGGCCAGCGCCAGCACGATCGCGCCGCGGAAGGCTCGCGAGGACATACCTCCTTCATAGCGCGAAGGACTTGCAAATCCACGGCCTTCCGGAGCAGAATGGACTGCTCCCCCGCTCCATTCCGTCTGGAGGCCTAGGCCATGCCCAAGCCCGCCCCGAATCGCCCGGCTACCGGACCGTTCGAGACGCCCCGCGGCATCCGCAATCCGCACCCGTTGATGGTGACCGACGATTACGTCGCGCGGGTGCGGGCGATGCGGCGCGAGCGCAAGGCGCGGCTGGCCGAGGTCCGCACGGCGCGCGAGGCGCGGCGCTACCAGAATCGCGCGCAGGAAGCCATCGACCGCGCCTTTTCCCCGCGCCCGCCCAAGACGCCGCTCAAGGCCCGCGTCACCGGCGCGACCGAGGCGCGCGGCTTCCGCGTGGAGAACGTGCTTTACGAGAGCCGCCCCGGGATCCTCGTCACCGCGAACCTGTACGTGCCCGACGGCTGCGACGCGCGACGCCCGTGCCCCGGCGTGCTGGGCCCGTGCGGGCACAGCGCCAACGGGAAGAGCGCGGCGATCTACCAACGCTTCGCGCAGCGCCTGGCGCTCGCGGGCTTCGTCACGCTGGTCTACGACCCCTACAACCAGGGTGAACGCGACCAGTACTGGGGTCTGGAGGACGACTTCGCGAGGAAGATTCGCGCCGGCTGCTGCCTCGCGCACAACATGATGGGCAAACAGCTCGAGCTGCTGGGCGAGTTCTTCGGCATGTGGCGGGCCTGGGACGGGATCCGCGGCCTCGACTACCTGCTTACGCGCCCCGAAGTCGACCCGACCCGGCTCGGCGTGACCGGCAACAGCGGCGGCGGAACGATGACGAGCTGGCTCTGGGCCGCCGAGCCGCGCTTCACGATGGCCGCGCCGAGCTGCTTCATCACGAGCTTCGCCAGCAACCTCGAGAACGAAATGCCAGCCGACAACGAGCAATATCCGCCCGGCGTGATCGGGGCGGGGCTCGAGGAGATCGACCTGCTCATTGCCCGCGCGCCCAAGCCGCTGCTGCTGCTCGGGCAGCACCTGGACTTCTTCGACCGGCGCGGCTTGAAGGAAGGGTACGCCGAGTTGCGGCGCTTCTACGAGCTGCTCGGCGCGCCGGCTTCCCACCACGGGCTCTTCTTCGGCCCCGATGGGCACGGCTACACCTGGCACAACCAGCACGACATGGTCCGCTTCTTCCACCGCCACGCTTATGGGCGCGGGAAGCCGCCGCAGGTCCCCGACGCCGAACTGCCCGACCTGGGCGAGAAGCTGCTCGCGACGCCCAAGGGAAACACCATCGCGGCCGGCGCGACGCCGATTTACGCGCGGATCGCCGAGCTCGCGCGGGCGCAGGACGCCGCGCGCCGCAATAAGGGCGCGCCCGGCGCCAAGGCCCTCGCCAAGACGGTGCGCAGGACGCTGGATCTCGACGGGGAAGCGGGCACGCGCGCGGGACGCAAACGCCCGCCGCACTTCCGCGCGCTGCGCCCCGCGCTGTACGGAGCCGTTCGCGCCGCGTGCTTCGCGGTGGAGACCGAATCGCCCGAGCGCGACGCCGACGCGCGCCTGCGCGCGTTCCTGTTCCAGCCCCGCGCGACGCAGGGGCACACGCTGGACCTGGAGCCACGCGCCGCGCTCTGGCTGCCGCACATCAGCGCCGAAGCCGAGCTGAACGATCCGCGCCTGGCCGGCGCGCTGCTCAAACGCGGCGGCCTGCTCGCGCTCGACGCGCGCGGCCTGGGCATGTCCATGCCCGCCGAGGGCGATTTCTTTCACGGCTACGGAATGGACTACCTGCACCACGGCCACGGCCTGCTCCTCGGCCGGAGCTACCTGGGCCGGCGCGTCCACGACGTCCTGCGCGTGCTGGACCTGCTGGCGAGCGAAGGCGTGGAGGAATTGGAATTGTTCGGGCGCGGGCAAGGCGCGCTGCTGGCGGCGTACGCGGCGCTGCTCTGCCCGGACCTGGTGACGCGCGTGACGTTGCGCCACGCGCCGATCTCCTACCTGGAATGGGCCACCGCGCCGCTGGTCGGCTGGCCCGCGGCCAACATGCCCCGCGGCGTGCTGAAGCGCTTCGACCTGCCGGCGGTCTACCGCGCGCTGCGCGGGCGGCTGAACCTCGTCGAGCACTGGGACGCGCGCTGCCGCACGGTCAAGCGCAGGGCCGCCGGGACCGGCGCCGTGAAGCTGCCGCGCCGCCGCGCGGCGGTGGCCGGCTGATTCCCGGCGCGGCAAAGCGAGCGCCTCAGGATTCGCTGCATTCTCGGGCGAAACGGGTCGATTCCGAGATGGGGATTTCCCCGCCCGGAGAGCCGCCATGATCCGCCCGTCCACCCCGCCGCCCGAAGCCGTCCCCGACCTGCGCGACTTGGCCACCGAGGCAACCAATCCGCGGACGCGCGACCTGGACCTGCTCCCGACCCGCGAACTGCTGGCGCGGCTCAACGAGGAAGACCAGCGCGTGCCGCGCGCGGTTCGCGCGGCGCTCCCGGCGCTGGAGCGAGTGGTGGACGAGGTCGCCTCGAGGCTGCGCGCCGGGGGCGGCTCTTATACGTCGGGGCCGGCACAAGCGGACGGCTGGGCTGCCTCGACGCCGCCGAGATGCCGCCGACCTACGGCGTCCCGCCCGAGCTGGTCCAGGGAATCATCGCCGGCGGCCCGGCCGCGCTGCTGGCGAGCATCGAAGGCGCGGAGGACGACGGCGCGGCGGGCGTCCGTGACCTGGCCGCGCGCGGGGTCGGACCGCGCGACGCGGTGGTGGGGCTCTCGGCGAGCGGCCGCGCGCGCTACGTCCGCGAGGCCCTGCGCGAGGCCGGCCGGCGCGGCGCCTTCACCGCGGCGCTTACCTGCAACCGCAACTCGCCCCTGGCCGCGTGCGCCCAGGTCGCGCTCGTCGCCGAAACCGGGCCCGAACCCGTCGCCGGTTCCACGCGCATGAAGGCCGGCACCGCGCAGAAGCTGATCCTCAACATGCTTTCCACTAGCGTGATGGTGAAGCTCGGCAAGGTCCGCGGCAACGCGATGCTCGACTTGCAGCTCAAGTGCGAGAAGCTCCGCGAGCGCGCGCGAAACCTGGTCATGGACGCGGCGGGGTGCGGGGCGGACGAGGCCGAGGAGGCGCTGCGCGTGGCGAGTGGGTCAGTCCGTGAAGCGATACAAAACGTAAAACGCCAGATGCGATGAAGGCCAAAGCGCGATTCCAACGCATGGCCGCTCGCCGCACGTTTCCCACCTGCCAATCTGCAATGTACGTTTCATCCGACCTAATTATCTTCAAGCTCTGGCAAACACCCGCCCCAGGAGCCTACTCATGGCCCGCCCCATCACGCTCGGCATGGTCAATGTACTGCACCGGAACCAGCCCATGCAGGAGCGGCGCGAACGGCTGTTGCACTGGGTCGAGGAAGCCGGCCGGCGCGGCTGCCAGATCGTGGCGCTGCCCGAGTTCGCCGACCACCACGTCACGCACGAGGCCGGCGAGGCGCACCGCCAATCCATCGACGAACTGCGCCGCGTGGTCGGGCTGACCTGGGATGCGCCGTTCATCAAGTCGCTGCGCGAAAGCGCGCGGAAACACGGCATGGTGGTCATTCCCGACGTCCTCTGGCTGGAAGGCGGCCGGCCCTACAACCGCTGCGTGGTGATCGGCCCCGAGGGCGAGCGGCTGGGACACTACGACAAGGTCCACCTCGCGCCCGAGGAGCAGAAGACGGTGGACTTCGGCGCGAAGCTCGAGCCGGTCGCGACGCCCTTCGGCAAGCTGGGGCTGCTGGTCTGCTACGACATCAACTTCCCCGAGATCACGCGCTGCTACGAGTTGCAGGGCGCGGAGATCCTGATCTGGACCACGATGCGGCAGTGCGAATCCGAGGAGATTCTTTACCGCGCCGTGCTCCCCGCGCGCGCGTACGAACACAAGCTGCCGTTCGCTGTGACGACCTACGTGACGCCCAACCAGCACCTGAACATGAAGCCGATGACGAGCGCGGTCTTCAACGCCCTTGGGCAACTGGTGGCCGGAAGCATGACGTGCGAAGGCGTCGTCGCCGGCACGGTGGACCTCGACGCGCGCCCGCTGCTGCGCCGCGCGTGGGCCAACCCGCAGTTCGTGGACGCCTCGCGCTACTTCGCGCGGCAGCGCCATCCCGAACTGTACGGTCCGCTGACGCGCAGGCTCGGCGCCGACGAGGCCAACCCCGCGCTGGAGCCGACCGTCGCCGAATACCCCGACTTCGCCGCGCCGAAGATCTGATTACCACGGAGGCACGGAGCACACGGAGGGAATGATGGGGAACGCGGCGGGGAGCCTGTATGGACTCATCGCCGATTCGTGCTCCGCGCCTCTGCGTCTCGATCAGAGAACCGCCGAAAGGACTTGGTCATGGCCAGCCGCGATCCGCAGCGCCCTAATCTCGTCGCGATCCTCACCGACGACCAGGGCCATTGGGCGATGGGCTGCGCGGGCAATTCGGAGCTGCGCACGCCAAACCTGGACCGCATCGCCGCCGAAGGGATCCGCTTCGAGAACTTCTTCTGCGTCTCGCCGGTTTCCTCGCCCGCGCGCGCCTCGCTGCTGACCGGGCGCCTGCCTTCGCAGCACGGCATTCACGACTGGCTCTGCGGCGGAAACAGCGTCGAGGACCACGCGAAAGGCGCGGGGCTGATCGAGTACCTCAAAGGGACGCCGGCGTACACGGAGGTTCTCGCGCGCGCCGGCTGGATCTGCGGACTGAGCGGCAAATGGCATCTCGGCGATGCGCACCATCCGCAGAAAGGCTTCAGCTACTGGAAGCCGCATGCGATGGGCGGCGGGCCCTACTTCAACGCCCCGATGATCCGAAACGAGTCCGAGGTCGAGCGCGCCAAGGGGATTTACGTCAGCGACCTGTTCACCGATAACGCGCTAACCTTCCTCGACACGCAGCGTGAGGGCGACGCGCCGTTCTACCTTGCTCTTAACTTCACCGCGCCGCACAGCCCGTGGGAGCGGCACGAGCACCCGCCGGAGCTCTTCGATTCGTACTTCGATCGCTGCCCCTTCGAGTCCGTCCCCTGCGAGCCACGGCACCCCTGGGGCAAGGGGATCCTCGAAAAGCTCTTCGAGTCGCCGGAGGGCCGGCGCGAGTGGCTCAGCGGGTACTTCGCCGCGATCACCGGCCTCGACCGCGGCGTCGGGCGCGTCCTGGACTGGCTTGAGCGTCAGGGCCTGCGCGAGAATACCGTCGTCTTCTTCACCGGCGACAACGGGATGAACATGGGCCACCACGGCATCTGCGGGAAAGGCAACGGCACCTTCCCGCTGAACATGTACGACACGTCCGTGAAAGTCCCCGCGCTGATCTCGCGGCCCGGGCACATCCCGCAGGGCCTCGTCAACGAGAGCCTGCTGAGCCACTACGACGTCATGCCGACGCTCCTCGATTACCTCGGCCTGCCCGTACCCGAGCCGGAGAAGCTGCCCGGCCGTAGCTTCGCGCCGCTGTTGCGCGGGGAGCGGCACGAGGAGCGCGAGGACGTCGTGGTCTTCGACGAGTACGGCCCCGTGCGCATGCTCCGCACCCGCGAGTGGAAGTACGTGCATCGCTACCCCTACGGACCGCACGAGCTGTACCACCTGGCGGACGATCCCGGCGAGGCGCGGAACCTGGCGGAGTCCGAGGCGCACCGCGAACGGATGCTCGAACTGCGCGCGCGGCTGGACCGCTGGTTTGCGCGGTACGCCGATCCGCGCCGCGACGGCCGCATCCATCCGGTGGACGGCGGCGGGCAGCTCGACCTCGTCGAGCCCGGCCGGCATCCGTTCAAGCTCCGCCACCGGAAACCGTAAGCGCCCCGGGGACAAAGAGGCCGCGGCGCGATTGCCGCGTTGCGCGTCCTGGCGCATCCGTTACAACAGGCCCGCCATGGCGCGCAAGAACGAACCCGAGCCCGACCCGGCGCAGGAGCCGACCTTCGAGTCGCGGCTGGCCGACCTGGAAGAGGTCGTGCGGCAGCTCGAGGCCGGCGACAAGCCGCTCGACGCGAGCCTGGACCTTTACGAGCGCGGCGTGAAAGCGCTGAAGAGCTGCCACGAGATCCTCAATCGCGCCGAACGGCGCCTGAAGCTGCTCGTCGCCGGACCCGACGGCAAACCCGCTTTGAAAGACCTCGCGACGTTCCCAGGCGCCACGCAGGCCGAGGGCGGCGAGTCCGTCTTTGAAGCCCAGGGCGATCCCTTCGTCGAAACCAAGGACGATACGCTGGACGTCGACAGCGTGGACACGGCGGACACGGCGGACCTCGAGCCTCCGCCCGCCGAGGGCCGAGGGCGGCGCGCGCCGCGCGGCGCCGGCAAGCGCGGGCGCACGCAAGGGCCCGCCGGCGAGCTATTCGAGTAGCGCGGACCGATCCTTTCGCCCATGCCCGACGCCACGCGAACGAACGCCGCGGATGCGCCCGACCCTCAGCTCGTTCCCGGACGACTGCCGCTGCCGCTGGACTGGAGCGAAATCTTCGGCCGCCGCGCGCCGCTGGCCGTGGAGATTGGGAGCGGCGGCGGGCGCTTCATCATCGGCGAAGCCGAACGCAAGCCCGACTGGAACTTCGTGGGGATCGAACCGTCCGGCGAATACTTCTACGTGATGAAGGAGCGCGTCGCGAAGCGGAGCCTGGCCAACCTGAAGCTCGTCCGCACCGACGCGGTGGACTTGATCGCGTCCGTCTTTCCCGACGCCTGCGTGGACCATTACCATCTTTACTTCCCCGACCCCTGGCCCAAGAAGCGCCACCGCAAGCGCCGCGTGATTCGGCCGGAGTTCGTGGCGCACGTCCGCCGCACGCTCAAGCCCGATGGCGCGCTCTATTACGCCACCGATCACTTCGACGCGCTGGAGGATGCGCTGCCGGTCCTGCGCGAGGGACTCCGAGTCGAGGAACAGTCCGGGCCGTGGCCCGACGCGCCGGAGGGGCGGACCAACTTCGAGATCAAGTACATCCGGCAGGGCCGGCCGATCTACCGGTTCGTATGCCGGCCCTGAGTTCCGAATCGGCGGCGCATCAGGACTCCCGGCCCAGCGAATTCAATCCGTCGGCGACATCGTCCTCGAAGGCGCGCGGCGGCTCCGGACGCGGCGGAGGCGGGGGCGGGGGCGGCTCGAGCCAGCGCAGCAGCCGCTCGCGGTAGAGGCTCACCAGCAACGCCGCGCCCAGCGTGAGGAACCCCAGCAGCGTGCAGACGAAGGCGCGGAAATGCGGCAGCGACTCGCGCAGCCGCAGGATGCCCGTGGCCGCAGGCGCGCCCAGCGGGCCGCCCAGACCCCAGTAGAAAGCCCGCCGGCCCGTAGCCAGCGCGAGCAGCACGTACGCCAGCGCGGCGGCGAGCGTGAACTGGACCACGGGATCGACGAGCGTGGCCGAGGCCTCCAATTGGCTCCAGGGCGAGCGCGCACGCCACATGGCCTGCAGCGCCAGCGCGGGCGAGGCCGCCAGCCAGACGTGGATTTCGGCGTAGCGCGCGGCCACTTGGCGCCTGCGCAGCAGGCCCAGCGCGAGGAGCAGCGTCGCGGCCGGGAGCCCGCGCGCGGGATCGAAGGGCCGGTCGAAGACCCAGTCCGCGGCGACAAGATGCGCCAGCCCGCCGGCCGAGGCGATGGCGAGCAGCCACGCGCCGGCCGCCGGCATGGCCAGCACATCCGGGCGCTCGCCCCGGTCGGGATCCTTCGCGAAGAGTTCCTGCGGCGCGGGGCGCGCGGCCCAGAGCAGCAGGAAAAGCGGCACGAACGAGAGCCAGCCCGCGAGCCACGCCAGGTCCTGAGCCAGCGCGGCGCCGAGCACGCCCTGCACCGTCGCGGCGCCCAGCAGCGGCGAGCCGGCATGCGCCGCCAGGACCGCCAGCGCCAGCAGACGCACCCGCGAGGTCAGCCGCAGTCCGGGCAGGCTCGCGTAGAGCCGCAGCTTGAACCAGGCCAGCGCGAGCGCCCCGCCCACGAGCGCCGGCGCTCTGTGGGGCCAGAGCGCGGCCAGTTCGTCGAGCGCCAGAAACGAACCGCACAGGAACAGCGCGGCGATGAAAGCCAGCCCATGCGCGTCCCGTCCGGCCCGCGCGCGCGGAAGCAGAACGGCCGCCGTGCCAAGCAAGGCCCATTCGTAAAAATGGAGTAGGCTCAGGGCCAGCAGAATCCCGCCGGCGTGCCCGATCTGCGGGTCCAGCCGCGTATTCAGTTCCAGGACGCCGTAGGCGATGAGCATCGCGCTGATGGCGTAGAAGGGGTTGGCGCGGACGCACTCGCGCAACAGCCAGCGGCCGAGACCCATGGCGCTCGCGACCTCCAATGCGTTCGTCGCGACTCGCGCCGAAGCACACGGTTAGTACGCGCCTTGCGCGCTTGGGTTTGGTCGAACGCGCGGACCGCGGCTCCTGCCAACCTGGTAGCGGCGGAAAACGCGCCAGGACGCTGCCCAGGAAGGCGAATAGAATAGGCGCCGTAGCCTCTTGCTAGCGAATTCGAGGTTGTGCCATGCGGTCGCATTTTTTCGCCACTTTTGCATTAGGCGTCCTGCTGGCCTGGGCCGGCGGACTCCATGCGGGCGAGGCCGCGCAGGAGACGGACGAGCAGGCATACGAGCGCCTCATGCAAGAGGGGCGGGAGGCTGCTAAGAAGGGGAAAAGAGACGAAGCTCGTGCTGCGTTCGGAACCGCGCTCAAGCGCGCCGAGGGCTTTGGCGCCGAAGATTTGCGTTTGGCCGAAGCTCTATATGAGCACGCATACACGAATTTATATGTAACCGAACAGAGCGCGAAGGCGATCGAAGAGCTTCTGGGCGCCATCGCAATACGCGAAAAGCGCGGCGGCCCCGCCGATGTCCGACTGGCTGAGTATTTGTACGACCTAGGCTTTTACCTTTTGCATGACGTTAAAAAAAAGGATCGCGCACGAGAACCGCTTGAAAAGGCCGAACGCCTGCTCGCCGCGGATGCCAAGAAGCGCTGGTCGCCTCTGCGTATAGCTGTACTCCATGCCCTTTCCCGTCTTGAGGCGCTGCAACAACATCCCCTGGAGGGTCTTCGATGGCTGGAGCGTGTCCTCGAGATCGCGCTCGAAGTCCATGGCCCCGATTCGAGCAACGCGGGGGACGCCCACCTTGCGCTTGCGCGCACGCACGCTGAACAGGGCCATGGGGAAGAAGCCGTGGCGCACTTGCGCAAGGCGCTTCACGGCTACGAGGAGGCCTTGCCTGGCGGAATGAAGTCCGCCGAGATCCTCGATCTCCTGGGCGACCAGTACCGCTTCGCGCGGCGCTTCGCGGAAGGCGAGGCGGCGTACCTGAAGGCGCTGGAGATCTACGAGCGCGCGCTAGGCGCGGACGACGCGAACCGCGGGCGCGTCTTCAACAACCTCGGCGCGCTCCATGCCGCGCAGGGGCGATACGCCGAGGCCGAGGCCCAGTACCGCCAAGCGCTGGCCGTCTACGAGAAGAGCCTCCCCGAGGGCCACGCCTGGACCGGGATGACCGCCGGCTACATCGGGAATGCGCTGCGCTGGCAGTACAAGAACGAGCCCGCGCTCGCGTTCCTTGAACGCGCGCTGGCGTGCGCTGAGGCGCAGCCCGAGGCGGATGCAGCCGCGCTGGGTACGCTCCACAACGATTTGGGCAGCGCGCGGCTCGCGCTCCAGCGGCTGGACGACGCCGAAAAGAGCTACACGCGCGCGCTGGAGTTCTACCGCAAGGCCCTGCCCGAGCGGCACGCCTGGATCCTCATGACCGAAAGCTACCTGCTCTCCATCGCCGTCCAGCGCGGAGCGCTCGAGGCCAGCGAACAAAAGGCGCGCGCGCTGCTCAAGGAATGGGAAGAACTCGGCTACGGCGAGAACGAGAGCCTCCTCGCGATTCTCAATCCGCTGACGACCCTCTGCCGGAATTCAGGCCGGCGCGAGGAAGCCGCGCGCTTGCAGCATCGCATCGTCGACGTCATCGCGCGGACGTACGGAGCGCGGCACGCCTGGGTGGCGGACTCGCTGGACGTGGAGGTCCAGGATCTCCGCGCCTTAGGCAGGCAGGAAGACGCGCTTCAGGCGGCGGGCCGCAGCCTGGCGATACGCGAAGAGTTGAACGGCCCCGATGACCCGCGCCTCGCCGCCAGCCTTCTGGCCCTGGGCTGCACCTGCCACGACCTGGGGCGACACGACCGAGCCGTCGCGCACCTGCGCCGCGCATTGGCGCTCCAGGAGGGCCGCCTCGCCAAGGACGACCCGGCCCTGGCGTACACCAGGTTCTTTCTCGCCGCGAGCCTGCACTGGCAGCGCGATTTCGCCGCGGCGCGCCCGCTTTACCGGCAAGCGGCCGCGGCCTTCGCGAAGGACCTCCCGGCCCTCGCCGAATTCCACGCCTTGGCGCTTTCGGGCCATGGCCGCGCCTGCATGGACGACAGGGACTACGACGAGGCCGCCGTGCAGCTTGAGCTGGCCCTGCGGCAACCGATCTTGAAGGAAGAGCGCCTGGCCATGACGCGCGCGCAAACCCTGGCGCCCCTCGCGAGCGCCCGGATGCTTCAAGTCAGGCCCGAAGCCGTGCTCGAAGCCGGGGCGGAGGCCCTGCGGATCCTGGAGCGCCTGGAGCCGAAGGACAGGGAGATGCGGGCTTCGGTCCTCGGCGCCATGGGCGCGGCCGCCTTGCAGCTCAAGAACTGGGAGGACGCGCGGCGGGATCTGACGCGGGCGCTCAACCTGCTGCTCGACGCGGGCGGCAGGCAAGCCCTGGGGCGCAGCCTCCTGGAGGCGCGGCTGGCGGTGGTGGACCGGGAGACCGGCAAGCCCGAGCGAGCGCGCGAACGGCTCCTCGCCGTGCTGCCCCTGCTGACCCAGGCGCTGGGGGCGGAGGACGTGGAGGTCGCGACGGCGCAGGCCGAGTTGGCCCGCACCCACGCCGCGCTGAAGGACTTCGCCGAGGCTCAGAAGATTTTCGCCGCGGCGCTTCCGGTACTGGAGGCACGCTACGGCCGCCGGCATCCGTACTACCTTGGCCTCGCCCGGGCGTACGCGGACTGCCTGCGCGAGGCCGGCCAAGCGGAAGCGGCCGCGGCGCTGGAGCGGCGGCTGGAGGCGCCGGAGCCCCCGCCCCGCCCTTGATTCGGCTCCCCCTTTATATACGATGCTGCCTTGACTCAGGGCCGCCCGCCCGCGGCCCTGGTTTTTTTGTTGCCTGATTGAAATTCGGCGGGGCGCACGGGGCGGACAGGCTCCGGCGGGAGGTTCCATGTCCTCGACGTACGCGCGCCGTATCCGTGAGGTCCAGCCTTCGGCCACCCTGGCCGTGGACGCCAAGGCCAAGGCCATGCAAGCCCAGGGCATCGACGTCGTCGGCTTCGGCGCGGGCGAGCCCGACTTCAACACCCCCCAGCACATCGTCCAGGCCGGCGTCGGCGCGCTCACCACCGGCGACACCCGCTACGGCGCCAAGCGCGGCAACGAATTGAAGGAAGCGATCGCCGCGAAGCTCAAGCGCGAGAACGGCCTGGAATACGGCGCCGAGCAGATCGTCGTCAGCAGCGGCGCCAAGCACAGCCTCTACAACATCTACCAGGTCCTGGTGGACGAAGGCGACGAGGTGATCATTCCCGCGCCGTACTGGGTCAGCTATTTGGAGCAGGCGCGCCTGGCCGGCGGGACGCCCGTGATTCTCGAGACAACCGAAGAGAGCGGCTTCAAGATCGGTCCCGCGCAGTTGGAAGCCGCCATCACGCCCAAGTCGAAGCTTTTCATCTTCAACAGCCCCTCGAACCCCACCGGCGCCGTCTACACCCCCGACGAAATCCGCGCGCTGGCGGCGGTGATCGAGAAGCACAACCTCGTCACGATCAGCGACGAGATCTACGAGCACCTCATCTACGGCGAGATCGAGCACCTCAGCATGGGCAGCTTGAGCAAGAAGCTGCTGGAGGAGCTGGTCATCACCGTCAACGGCGTCTCCAAGACCTTCGCCATGACCGGCTGGCGCATCGGCTACGCGGCCGGACCGAAGCCGATCGTGGCCGCGATCCGGAAGCTGCAGAGCCACGCCACCTCCGACCCCGCGGCCTTCTGCCAGGCCGGCGCCTGCGAGGCGCTCAAGAACCGGCGCATGTCGGATGAAGCCGTCATGTCGATGCGCGAGGAGTTCGACGAGCGGCGCAAGCACATCGTCCAGCGCCTCAACGCGCTAAAGGGCGTCAGCATCCTGGAACCCCTCGGCGCGTTCTACGCCTTCGCCAACGTGAGCGGGGTCTTCGGGCGCGAACTGGGCGGCGTGAAGATCCAGAGCGCGATGGACTTCACCAACGTTGCCCTGGACAAGGCGCGGGTCGCGGTCGTGCCCGGCGAGGCCTTCGGCAGCCCGCGCCACGTGCGGCTCTCGTACGCGACGAGCAGGGAACTGATCGACAAGGGCCTGGACCGGCTGGCGGAGTTGCTGGGCTGAGGCTTCCATCCCGCGCCGAACGCACCCAAGGATTCGAGGAGCGCGAACGATGTCCACGCCGATGACCAAGCAGGGCCTCGAGAAGCTCAAGGCGGAACTGTCCGCGCTGGAGGCGAAGGCCTTGGACCTTGCCCGCAAGGTCGAGATCGCGCGCGAGAAGGGCGACCTGCGGGAAAACGCCGAGTACCACGCCGCGCGCGAGGACCTGATGGGCACCAACACCCGCATCACGGACCTGCAGGGGCGCATCGCCAGCGCGACCATCGTGGACACCTCGAAGAGCAAGGGCGACGCCATCGTCTTCGGCGCCACCGTCAAGCTGCGGAATCTCGACGACAAGGAAGAGGAGGAGTTCACCCTCGTCGGCGACGGCGAGGCCGACCCCTTCTCCAATAAAATCCTGACCACGAGTCCCATGGGCCAGGCGATGCTGACCAAGAAGGTGGGCGAAACGGTGGAAGTCCCCGCGCCCAAGAAGACGCTGCGCTACAAGGTCCTCGAGATCCGCTTCGACGGCTGAGCGCGACAGGAACCCGGACCCCGGCCATGCCCGACCGACCCACAACGCCCCGCCGCCGCGCCCGCAAGGCCGCCGCCCGTCCCGGCGCCTCCCCGGCGCAGCTCGAAACCGAACTCGACGCGCTGCGCGCCAAGATCGACGCCATGGACGGCCAGCTCGTGAAGCTGATCAACGAGCGCGCGGAGGTGGCCGGGCGGATCGGACGCGCCAAGGCCCGCGAAGGCGTCAAGCCCTACGCTCCCAGCCGCGAGCGGCAGGTCTACCGGCGCGTCGCGAGCCTCAACCGCGGTCCGCTCCCCGACTCGGCCTTCCAGTCGATCTACCGCGAGATCATGAGCGCGACGATCGCCCTGGAGCGGCCCACGCGCGTCGCCTACTTCGGGCAGCAGGGCAGCTTCACGCACCTCGCCGCGCGGACCAAATTCGGCGCCTCCGTCGAGTACGCCGCCGCGCGCGATATCCGCGACGTCTTCATGGCCGTCTCGCGCGGACGCGTCGATTACGGCGTGATCCCCATCGAGAATTCCACCGAAGGCGGCGTCAACCAGTCCATCGACCTGCTCGGCGAGACCCGTCTGAAGATCTGCAGCGAGATCTACCTCCCGATCCACCACCACCTGCTCTCCTTCGCCAGGCCCAGGCAGATCCGCATCCTCTACAGCCACCCGCAGCCCTTCGCCCAGTGCCGCACCTGGCTGGCCGGCAACCTGGGCGACGTGGAACGCAAGGAAGTCGGGAGCACCGCCGAGGCCGCCGAGCGCGCCGCGAAAGAAAAACACGCCGGCGCCATCGCGGGGCTCCTCGCCGCCGAAATCTACAAGGTCCCGATCCAGGTCGAGAACATCGAGGACCACGCCGAGAACATCACGCGCTTCTTCGTCGTCGCCGAGCAGATGGCCATCCCGACGGGCGACGATAAGACCAGCGTTTGCGTCTCGATCCTCGATGAGTCCGGCGCGTTAATGCGTCTCCTGCGCCCATTCCAGAAACACGGGATCAACCTGACCCGCATCGAGTCGCGCCCCAGCCGCCGCCGCGCGTGGGACTACGTCTTTTACATGGACATGCTGGGCCACGCGAGCGAGCCGCGCTTGGCGCGCGCGCTGCGGGACGTCGAGTCGAACTCACGGCACGTCGAGGTCCTCGGCAGCTACCCCGCCGCATCGCGAGTGCCGAGCGCGAAGGAACATGCCTCGTTGCAGGAGAGAAAAAAGACGTAGGCGAGGATCGGCGAGCGGCAGGATGCCATTCCCATGGACAACGCTTACGGCCCCACTAAGGAGCACAACGTTGGCACGCAGACCTTACATCGCCGGGAATTGGAAGATGCACACGACGCCGGCCGAGGCGGCGAGTCTGGCCGCGGAGGTGGTGAAGGCCGTCGCGGGACACGACGGTGTGGACGTGGCGCTCTGCCCGCCCTTCGTCTGCCTTTCCGCGGTGGCGGATGTGCTGCGGGGCTCGCGCGTGAAACTAGGCGCGCAGAACGTCCACGGCGAGGCCAAGGGCGCGTTCACCGGCGAGGTCTCGCCCGGGATGCTCAAGGCCGTCGGTTGCGCCGTGGCCATCGTCGGCCACAGCGAGCGGCGGCAGTTCTTCGGCGAGACCGACGAAGGAGTCCACGACCGGATGAAAGGAGCCCTGGGCGCCGGCCTGGAGGTCATCGTCTGCGTCGGCGAAACCCTGGACCAGCGGGAACGCGGCATCACCAACGATATCGTCGGGCACCAGATCCGCGGCGCGCTGAACGGGATCGACGGCGCGCAGATGGCCTCCGTGACGCTGGCCTACGAGCCGGTCTGGGCCATCGGTACCGGCCGCACCGCCAGCCCGGCCCAGGCGCAGGAGGTCCACGCCTTCATCCGCGGCCTGCTGGCCCAGCATTTTGGTGCGGACGTGGCCGGCGGGGTGCGGATACAATACGGCGGCTCGGTAAAGCCCGACAACGCCGCGGAACTCTTCGCCCAGCCGGACATCGACGGCGGGCTGATCGGCGGCGCGAGCCTGAAAGCGGCCGACTTCGCGGCCATCGTGAAGGCCGGCGCCTGACGGCCGCGGGTTCAAGGCAAGACTGGGATTGAGAAAAGGACGGAAGCGCGATGCAAGACATTTTGATGTGGATCCTCAACGCCGCATTCATCCTGACCGGGCTGCTGATGACCTTTCTCATCCTGCTCCAGGAAGGCAAGGGCGGCGGGCTGGCGGGACTCGGCGGCACCAAGGCCGCGGGCGTCGAAGGCGTGACCAATCCGATCCGCCGCGCCACGGCCTGGCTCAGCGCCGTCTGGTTCCTCCTCGCGATCATGCTGGGCATGCTTTCCCTGCGCGCCGAACGCACCGACCGGGAAGGCCTGTTCGACAACGCGACCGCCCTGGAATCCACCGAGAAGGACAAGCAGGAAGAAAGCGCCGGGCCGGCCGAAGCGGAACCGCCGCCGGCCAAGACCGAGGCCCCCGCCGCGAAGACGGGCGAAGCCAAGACCGAGCCCGCAGGCGAGGCCAAGACCCCGGAAGCCAAGACCGAAGAGCCGAAGACCGAGGCCGCCAAGACGCCCGAGACCAAAACCGCTGCGCCCGCCGAGGAAAAGACCGGCGAAGCCAAGACCGAAGCCGCCCCCGAAGCGAAAACGGAAGCCAAGACCGGCGAGGCGGACAAGCCCGAGTAGCCTCGGACGCCGCTCGCCCCATGCCCCGCGCCAAGCCCCCCGCGCAGCCGGCCGTCCGCTCGATGACCGGCTACGGCCGCTACGCGCTCGAGTCGGAATCCGGGCGCTGTGTCGCGGAGATCCGCTCCGTCAACGGGCGTTTCCTGAAGCTCACCTTCAAGCTCCCGCCGCGCTTCGGCGCACTTGAAGAGCGGGTCAAGGATCTGCTCAACCACCGCGGCGTGCGCCGGGGCAGCGTGGAGGTCGCGCTGTATCTTGACGAAGCCGCGCGCGGGTTGGGCGGGCACAGGCTCGACGCGGACGCCCTGTCGCGCTACGCGGAGCAGTACCGCGCGCTGGCCAAGACGCTGAAGACCGACGCCAAGCCGCCGCTCCACGCGCTGCTCGGTCTCCCCGGCGCGGTGGTGCGCGTGGAGCCCGACGAGGACCTGGAAGGCGTCTGGGCGCGGATCGAGCCGGCGCTGCTGCAGGCCCTCGATCGGTTCGACGGCATGCGCGAGAAAGAAGGCCGCGCGCTGGCCGGGGATATCCGCGCGCAACTGGAAGGGCTGCGCGCGCATCGCGCCGAACTCCTGGCCCAGGCCCCCGCCGCGCAGAAGCTGGCCGGGCAACGGCTGCGGGAGCGCGTCCAGCGCCTCCTCGACGAGAACGGCGCGGCCGGGCGCGTGAGCGCGGCCGACCTGGAGCGCGAGATGGTGCTCCTCTCCGACCGCATGGACGTCAGCGAAGAACTGGCGCGCCTGGATAGCCACCTGGCCCAGATGGACGCGACGCTCGCCGCCGGCGGAGAGGCCGGCAAGAAGCTCGACTTCCTCACCCAGGAATTGAACCGCGAGGTCAACACCATCGGCAGCAAGGCCAACGACGACGCGATTACCCATCGGGTCGTCGAGATGAAGCAGTTGGTCGAGAAGATTCGCGAGCAGGTGCAGAACCTCGAATAAGAAGGATGAAGCATGAAGGCTGAATAATGAAGTAACGGCTCAATCCCAATGAGCTCGTCGCTACTTTCATACTTCAGAATTCATATTCCATCCTTTTTAGGTGCAAACGTTCCGCTGCGCTCGAAACCATCTTCCAGGGAGCCCCATGCGCACCGATCATCCCCGCACCGAACGCGACTTCGAGCAGCTCCTGGATTTGCTGGGCGCGGCGTTTTTTCCCGGCGCCGTCCGCTGGCGCAGTGTTTTCCGCGGGGATGCAAAGGCCGACCCCGGCGTCCGGCCGCACTACCTGCGCGTGGCCCGGCGCCGGGGCCGGATCGTCGCGCACGTCGGCATTTACGAGAAGCCGATCCGCCTCGGCGCCGTCACGCTGCGCATGGGCGGCATCGGAGCGGTGAGCTGCGACCCGCGCTATCGCCGCCAAGGCCTCGCCGCCGTCTGCATGGAAGACGCGCTGGAAGTCATGCGCCGCGAAGGGCTGCCGGTCACGACCCTGCTGGGCATCGAGCGTTATTACCTGCGCTTCGGTTACATCGGCTGCTGGCCGGGCTACGCGCTGAAACTCGCCGTCGCCGATCTCGACAAGCTACGCGCGCCGCTGAAGGCCCGCCCCTATGCGCCCGGGGACCTTCCGGCCCTCGCGGACCTCTACAATGCCGCGGCCGCGGAGACCCCGAGTTCGGTCGTGCGCGACGCCGCGCGCATGAAGCACGGCATCCGGCGACTCCAGCTCGCCGAGAAGACCGCCCGCGACCGCGACGGCGCGCTCTGGGTCTTCCATGAACCGCGCGGCCGGCGGGTCCTTCGAGCCTACGCGGCGTTCAAGGAAGGCAAGCTGCTCGAAGCCGGCATGGCGCCCGACGACGAGGGCGCGTGCGCGGCGGTCCTGGCCTGGTTGCGCCAGCGGCAAGTCGAGGCGCTCGAAAAGGACGTCGCGCTCCACCAGCTCTGCCCCACGCACCCGCTGTGGAGGTATGCGCGGCGCTTCAACCACGCCACCGAGGGCGGCTTGCGCTGGACCGCCAGCGGGATGGGCCGAATTCTGGACGTGCCGCGATTCCTCGAAACGGTCCGGCCGGAATTCGAGGCGCGCCTCTCGCGCGCGGGGCTCGAACGGCCCGTTCGCCTGGGCCTGGACGTGGACGGCGCGAAGTACGGGCTCGCCCTGAACGCCGCGCGGCTGGGCGGCGTCGCGGCCTCCAACAAGTCTGTGGACTTGACCCTGAGCGCCACGCAGCAGTCCCTGTTCCAGATGGTCCTGGGCACGCTGCCGTATACGGAGATTCCCGGAGTGGCCGCGGGCGGCGCCCCGGGTTACCTGCGCGCGCTCTTCCCTGAGAGCAGTCCGCACCTGTACCGGCTCGACTGGTTCTAAGCGGTCTCACATGAGATTTTTGCCATGGCCCAGCGCGGTTTCCCCTCCTCTCCGAGGAGGGGCAGGGGTGGCGTCTTAACAAGTCCGCGCGAAGCGCGATCCAAAACCGAAAGCAACTTATGTAGGATCGCCTAGGCGCGAAGCTTTTCACGCTTCAAAAAGGCGATCAATTCCCCGGGGTCGTCGTAGGTGCATCCTTCCGCGCCCAAGGCGTACGCGGCGCGGGCGGCGGCGAGGTCCTTCACCCCCCAGGCCCGCACGGCCAGCCCGCGGCGGCGCGCCTCCGCGAGCCGCTCGGGGGTCAGTTCGCTCAGGTGCGGATACCAGCCCCACGCGCCTGTCCGTTCGAGCGGCCCCCAGTGCTCGGTCGTCTCGCGCCGGCTCAGCCACGCGACGCGCTGCTCGGGATCGAGCCGATGGACTTCCGCAAGCCACTCGGGTTCGAAGCTGGTCACGATGACCTTCGCGCGCGCCTCGGAGTTTCCGAGCGTCCGCAACGCGGCGACGACCGCCGGCGCGGCCGCGCCGGCCTTCAATTCCAATTCCAGTGGGATCCGCGCCGCGAAGCGCTCCAGGACCTCCTCGAGGCGCGGCACGCGCGCGCCGGGAAACCCCGGCCCGAAGCGCTCGCCCACGGGTACATCGCGCAGCGCGGACCACTCGGTCTCCTCGACGACCCACTCCACGCCGCCGACCCGCTTCAGATCCTTGTCGTGGACGATGGCGGGCACGCCGTCGCGGGTGAGCCGCACGTCGAGTTCGATTCCGTCGGCGCCCAGGGCCAGCGCGGCTTCGAAAGCCGGCAGCGTATTCTCGGGGGCGTGGACCTTGTCGCCGCGGTGGGCGATTACATTGAAGGGGTGTGCGGGCATCGGGGCCTCCCAGAATCGAGGGGTGCGCAACATTGTTCATCCCACGGCGCGCCTTGTCCACCGGCTGATTCGGAAGTTGCTGGTCTTCTTGCGGGCGTTATCATCCCGCCCATGTTGACGAGCGACCCTGTTCTTCGCGAGCCGCTGCTGCGCGTCCTGCTCTGGGCCGGCGACGGCATGGGTAGTTAGCGCGGCCGCTCCGCGCGCGCGGGGTTGTCGCGCCTTCTCCCTCGTGACTTCCATTTCTTTCGAACCAAACCGTCCGCGCCGCCTCGGCGGGACCGCGGGCCTGTGGGAGCGAAAACGATGAGCCAGGAAAAGAAACCGGCGGCCGAGCCGGACGTGATGGAGAAGCTGGTGAGCCTGTGCAAGCGGCGCGGGTTCGTCTTTCAGTCGAGCGAAATCTACGGGGGCTTGAAGAGCTGCTACGACTACGGCCCGCTGGGCGCGGAACTGAAGCGCAACGTGAAGGCCGAGTGGTGGCGCCGGATGGTCCACGAGCGCGAGGACGTGGTGGGGCTCGACGCGAGCATCATCATGTCGCCGCAGGTCTGGAAGGCGAGCGGGCATCTGGCGGGATTCAGCGACCCGGTCGTGGACTGCAAAATCTGCAAGGAACGATTTCGCGCGGATAAAGCACCAAAAATGAATGTGGGAGCCTTGGATTCACCTCGAGAATTCACTATCGAAATCACCGCGCCAGACAAGGGAATCGCCAAAGTCTGGCAAGAATCCAAAGGAGTCCCCGCCGAAAGCATCACTCGCTTCAAGCGCGATGGCAGAGTTCTCTCGGCCAAGGTCGCCGTCCGCCGTTCCGTCACTGGCAAGAGCGAGCTGGCGATCGCCGACCCCGCATCCGGAAATGTCGAGACGGCAACATGGCATCCATGCAACGACTATCGTTGTCCGGTCTGCGGGAGCCCCTTCCTCTCGGACGAGCGCCAGTTCAACCTGATGTTCCGCGCGTCCCTAGGGCCGGTAGACCCGATACAGAACATCCAGAGGGCCGTCGAAGAACTGGCCAAATCCGGCGGCCCCGAAGCGCTGAGCGATCCAGCCAAGCTCAAGGCCGCCATCGCCGAGGCCGTCGAGAAGACCGCCGTCTACCTGCGCCCCGAAACCGCGCAGGCCATGTTCGTCAACTTTCTGAACGTACAGACTTCCGCGCGGATGAAGCCGCCTTTCGGGATCGCGCAGCAGGGCAAATCGTTCCGCAACGAGATCACCGTCGAGCACTTCATCTTCCGTTCCTGCGAGTTCGAACAGATGGAGATGGAGTTCTTCGTCCCGCCCCCGGGATACGTCGCCGAGGGCGAGAAGGACGACATGGCCTGGTTCGAGTACTGGTGCCAGGAGCGCAGAAACTGGTACGCGAGCCTGGGCATACGCGAGGAGAACCTGCGCCTGCGCCCGCACGAGGCCAGCGAACTGGCGCATTACGCGAAGGCCTGCCAGGACGTCGAGTACAACTACCCCTGGGGCTGGGGGAACTTGAAGGGATCGCGCACCGCACCGATTACGACCTGAAAGCCCACGAGAAGGCCAGCGGGAAGAAGCTCACTTATTTTGACCCGCAATTGAACAAGCATTATCACCCGTACGTGATCGAGCCGGCCGCCGGCGCCGACCGCGCGACGCTCGCCTTTCTCATCGACGCCTACACCGAGGAGCCTCCCAGCGAGACACGCAAGGAAGGGCGCGTGCTGCTCAAGCTCCATCCGCGCCTGGCGCCCTTGAAGGCCGCCGTTTTCCCGCTGGTCAAGAAGGACGGCATGCCCGAAAAGGCGCTCGAAATCGTCAAGGAATTCCACCGCGCGGGGATCAACGCGTTTTACGACGAGAAGGACGCCGTGGGCCGCCGCTACGCGCGGCAGGACGAGGCCGGCACCCCGTACTGCCTCACCGTGGACGGGCAGACCTTGCAGGACCAGACCGTCACCATCCGCGAGCGGGATACGATGCAGCAAGAGCGCATCAAGATCGATGAGGCCGTCGCGGTGGTGAAGCAGCGGCTGGAGGTCTGAGCGCCGTCAGCCCCCGCCGTACACCAGCATGTAGCTGCGCCAGGCGATTCCGCAGAGCAGGCCCAGGCCCGCGGCGAGAGCGGCCCAATCCAGTGGATGGTACGGCGGAGCCGGTGTTGCATCCGCTCCAGGGAGGTTTACGGAGCGCTTCGCGAACAGGTACGAGAGCGTGCCGCCAAGCAGCAGGAAGACCGCCCCGTACGCCATCTGCCCGTAATGGTGCGCCTCCAGCACCGCGCCTCGCGGCGGCGGCGGCGCTTCGCTGCGCCGGATCAACGGCTCGCCGCCAGCCTCCCAGAAAAATATGAAGGCCAGCAGAAAGGTGCACAGCCAAAGCATGCGGCGCTGGCCTGGGGTCATGGTCCGGCGCTCCCCGCGCGGAAGACGGCCGCTCGCAGGCCGCTCAGATACCAGCGCTCCATGCGCTTCGATCCTCTCCACCGCGCCAGCCGCATTTCGGGAACGTCAGCGCTTCACCTTCGGATACGAGATCAAATTCGCCAGCATGCGGTAGGCGCCGGGGACGCCCGCGCGCAACTGCCGGTACCAGACGAAGCTCGTATAAATGAAGCTGCCCTCGCCCACCTGGGCCACCAGCAGCCCGCCCTCCAGCGCCTTGCCGCCCTCGTCGTTGGATGCCAGCAGGGCCTCGTATTTCTCATCCCATTTCGATGGGAAATAGACCCCGCGTTCCTGGACCCAGTCCGCCCAGTCGTCCTCCCAGATGCGGCAGGGCTTGGTCAGCAGCGGGTGCTCGGGCCTCAGGATCCGCACTGGCGCGGCCTCGTCGGTGACGCGCTCGAAGGAGAGCGTGAGCGGATATGGCGCGATGGCCCCGCCGCCGCCGCCGCCTCGGAAAATGCCCCGCCCGCGCGCGTCCTCGCCGGGTTCGTTCCAGTCGAAATCCTTGTGGTACAGGCACACGACGTTCCCGCCGCCTTCCATGTAAGCCTTCAGGCGCTCGCGGTTCTCCAGCACGTCCGGGCGGTACTGCGTGCAACGCAAGTCGAGCACGATGCTGTGCAGCGGCTTCAGGTCGCTCCCGCGCAAGTCGTCGGGCGTCAATTCGACGAGATTCAGGCTGGGATACTGCGCCGCGAAGCGCTCCAGCGCCTCCCACGTCGCCGCGTCGTAGGTGCGCACGACGCCGACATTGAGCGGGACGGCGAGCTTGAGCGGGATGCGGCGCACGTCCAGGATCGGCGCGGCCTGCCGCGCCTCCTTCGTCCACAGCACGGTCTTCGCGCGAATGGTCCCGCGATCCAGCTTGCCCAGCGCGATGGTGAATCCGACCGCGTCGGAGAGCGTCTGTTCCTCGCGCGTGAAGTCGAAAACGCTCTCGCTGGCTTTGCGCGAGATGAAGCGCTCGTCGTTCTCGAGCATGCCGTACAGTTTCCACGCCTCGCGGCGGTGATTGACGACGACGAGGCGCGCGCCCACGGTCACCTCCGCGTTCTCCGGCCGGTCGGGGTCGTCGAAGACCAGCAGCGGCGACGGCTGCACGCGGGCCTCGAAGGGAGGAGCCAGCTCGAGCGGGACTTCCACCGGCGGCATCGCGACATCCAGGCCCTCGTAGCTCAGAACCGCCTCGACGCGCAGGGGCGACCGGGTCTCGTGGCGTTCGAAGAGAAACGCCGCCGTTGGATGGTTCGGGCAGGCGCGAGGCGTGGCGGTCGCCTTCGCGGCGGCCTCGAAGGCCGCGCCCGGCGCGAGCGGGCCCTCGGGCGCCGGCAGCGCCTGGACGTTCCACTCGGGCTCGGCGATCAGCCGCCAGCTCTTGAGCGTGACGGGAAACGGGCCGGTGTTGGCCAGGCGCATTTCGATTTGGGCCTCCTCGCCGGCCGTCACGATCGAATCCGCGGGGCGAGCCTCAAGCCTTACGCCGAGGGCCTCCACGGCGGCCGCGTCGAGGTGCGCGCGGGCGCGCGCGCGGCGGGCCTTCGCGGCGGCATCCTCGCCGGGCGGCTCGCCGGCCTGGAGGCTTTCAAGGGCGTTCCGCGCGGCCCAGACGTCGCGCTCGGGCGAGCCGAATAATTGGCCGAGCGCGAAGCCCGCGCCGCCGGTTGCCTCGCCGTTGAGCAGTTCCTGGAGCTTGCGCAGCGGATCGTCGCTTCCTGGCGCGGGCGTGAACGGCCGCAGATGCAGCGGACCGTAAGCCACCGCCGGGAGGCCGTCGAGGAGCGTCCGCTCCTTCCCCGGCTCCGACCCTCGGGACTTCGCTAGGACGTAATGCCGCAGCACGCGCTCGCCGGCCTTCACCTCGCGGTTCATGCCCTGCGAGACGTGCCGCGAGAGCGCCCACGCGGCGATCTCGGCGGGGCCGTAACCGCCGGATTCGTCGCGCGCGGATACTTCCACCGTGACGGTCGCGTCGGTCGGCTGCCAGAGCCGCCGGTAGAGCTTCGCGACGGCCCACGGCTGGAGGCCTTCTTTCTCGAGCTGCTCGGGAAAGCGCTTCGGGTCGGCGGCGGCTTCGTAGGCCTCGAAGACCAGCCGCGCGGTGGCGCGATGGTGCCCGTGGTCGGCGCCATCCGGGTCGTGGTTGGTGAAAAGAATGTCGGGCTTGACGATCCGGACGATGCGCACGAGCCGGCCCAGCGCCCGTTCGTGGCCCCAGACCTTCAGCGCCTCGGCGTCGCTCTTGGAGAAGCCGAAATCGGGGAGGTTGAGATACCAGAGTTTCGCGCCGAGGATGCGCGCCGAGGCTTCGGACTCGGCGGTGCGCAGCGCGGCGAGGTCCGCGCCGAGTTCGGGGCCGCTCTCGTTCTGCCCGCCTTCGCCGCGCGTGGCGAGGCAGATGTGGACCTCGACGCCGGCCACGCGGCGCAGCCAGGCGATCGTCGCGCCGTCCTCGTCGTCGGGGTGCGCGGCGACGTTGAGCGCGCAGAGCCCGGAGCGCGCGGCGAGGAGTTCCAGGCGCAGCTTGTCGCGCCCGCGCTCGAAGGGGATCGGATCGGGCCGCGCCTCGCCGGCGGCGAGGGGCAGGGCCAGGAAAAGTAGAACCATCAGGCGGCGCATGCTGGGGAGTTTACTCTCAATTGATGGTCGCGCCAATTCGTGAAGAAAGCACGCGTTTCGCCGTCCCGGAATAGGATGACCCCTTTTCGCCTCCCCGCCGCGACCGATCTGGCAGCCCGAGGCGCCCGTGCGCAGGCGCTTGCCATGCGCAGGATCGCGGCATAATGGCACGCAATCCCAACCCGAGGAATAACTCATGCCGAAGACGACCCCCGCCCTGAACCGCCTCGCCCTGGCCGTCCTGGCGCTCGCCGCCGCCGCGCAGGCCGAGGAGACCATCGAGGTGAAGGCCCGCGACCTGACCTTGAACGTCCCCAAAAGCTGGAAGCAGGAAGAGCCCAGCAGCAGCATGCGCGCGGCGCAGTTCAGGATCCCGAAGGTCGAGGGCGATAAGGAGGACGGCGAGCTGGCCGTCTTCACCTTCCCCGGCGGCGGCTCGGTCGACGCCAACCTCAAACGCTGGGTCGCGCAGTTCCAGCCCGACGGCCGCACCGCCGCGTGCGTGAAGGGCAAGTGCGCGCAGGGCGAGTACTACCTCCTGGACGTGAGCGGAACCTACAAGAAGTCCATCGGCCCGCCGATGGCCGGCAAGAGCGAGGACGTCCCGGGCTCGCGCATGCTCGCCCTGATCGTGCCCTTGGGCGAGAAGGGCATGTACTTCGTGAAGCTCACCGGACCCGACAAGACCGTCGCGGCGCAGGCCGACGCCATGCGCGCCAGCGTCGGCGGCGATAAGGCCAAGGAAGAGGAAGTGAAGTTGTAGTCGTTTGCTGCTCGGCACGGGGCGGCTGCGCCGACCCGTGGCACGGCATTCAGACGCCGAACCAGCGGCGAATGGCTTCCCGACCCCGCTCGGCGCGTTCCTTGAAGCCCAGTTTCAACTCGCGCTTGCGGTCCCAGGCGTCCTCCAGGATCAGCCAGCCGCGGTAGTCGATCTCGCGCAAGGTCTCCGCGATCCGCGGATACTCGAGGTCGCCTTCGCCGAGGTGCTCGCTCCAGACCTTCTTCGCGCTGTTGCGCAGATGCAGGTGCCGCACGCGCGGCCCGAAGCGGCGCAGGACCGCGAGCGGGTCGAAGCCGGCCTGCGCGCACCACTCCAGGTCCACGTTGAGCCCCAGGTCCTCGGGTCCAACGGCGCGGCACAGCGCGTCCAGCTCCTTCGCGTCCTCCAGCAGCTCGGGGACGTGGTTGTGGACGCAGAGCGGTCCGAGTCCCAGCCGGCGCAGGGCCGCGCCAACCTGCGCGCACGCCGCGGCCTCGTGGACGAGTTCCGCGTCGGTCTTGGCGCGGCCTGGGATCGGCGTGGGTCCCCAGATCAGGACCGAGTCCGGCCGTCCCAGATCCGCGAGCCGGCGCGCGAAGCCTTCGGTGCGCGGAACCAGGTGCGCGTGCCGCTCCGGATCGTGAAAATCACCGCCCAGGTACAATCCCGCGAGGTCCAGTTTCGACGCGGCCAGGCTCCGCTTGACTGAAGTTACCGCCGCGTCGGACTCGACGAATTTGCTGAAGCACTCCAGCCCCGCGAAGCCGGCGCCGGCGATCTCTTCGGCCACTCGCCCGAAATGCTCGGCCAGATCCATATGCTGAGTCCAGATGTACGTCGAACAGCCAACGCGCCAGGCGGGCATGAGGAAGCCTCCGGTGATCCTTTCATCCAAGCCGCGCAGGCCGGATTTACAAGCGGCAATTGGCCGGCGCGCGGATTGCGGATTGCGGATTGCGGAACAACCGGCAACCTCGTTCCGGGATTGGGGATTCGACTCGCGCATGCTCGTCCTGCAAGGATTGTTCGCCGCCGTGCTGCTGACGCCGATGCTGGCGCTGGGGCGCTCTGGGCGCGCGCGGCTTTTCGGACGCGCGACCTCGTCACCTGCCTGGCGCTGGGCGGCGCGGCGGGCTTCGCCGCGCACCTGATCGCGCTGCATGCGCTGAGTTACCTGTTCCCGATCCCCGCGGCCGGCTGGCTGCTTGCCGGCGTCGAGGTCCTGCTCCTGCTCGCATGCGGGCGCGGCGCGCTTCAGGCTGGAAGTTTCGAGACGGCCGCCGCGCGCGCCGAATTGCGCGGCGCGGCGCCGTGGCTGCTTGTGCTGGCCGGCTGGTGCTTCCTTTCGGTCCTGCTGACCGGCACGACCGATCAACTGAACCACGCCAACATCGCCGGAGTGATGCTCGCCGACGGGCTGCCCATGCGGCACCCCTACGACCCCGGGCAGGTTTTCATGTACCACTACGGGACGGACCTGCTCGGCGCATGGCTGGGCGCGAGCGCGGGCCTCCCGCCCGTCTGGATGGTGACCTTCTGGACGGCGTGCTCCGGCGTCTGGACGCTGCTGCTCGTCGTCGAAATCCTCCGCGCGGCGGCCGCCCGCGAAGGCCGCGCGGCCTCGAGCGCCGAGCTGGTCTTCGGCGCGCTGCTCTTCGCCTTTGCGGGCAGCTTCGCCTGGATCGATTGGCTGAGCGGCGTCAAGGACTTCACCGACTTGGCGCGTCTGGGCTTCAACGATTCGTTCGCTGGGAGCATCGTCGTGCAATCCCTGGGCGGCGGATGGCTGGCCTTTTCGGGCATCCTGGCGGCGGTGCTGCGCTGGCCCGAGCCCGCGGCGCGCGGCCGCTGGAGCCTCGCCACCCCCGCGCTGCCGCTGGGACTGCTGCTGGCCGTCTCGATCCTGGCCGGTCCGCACGCGGGGATCCTGGCGGGCCTGGCGCTGCTGGCCGTGACCGCGGCAACTCTCGCGACGGGGCGCGGGCCGCGCCCGCTGGGCGATTGGATCCTGGCCGGCGCGCTGGGCGTGGGGCTCGCGGCCGTGCAGGGCGGGACGTTAAGCGGCGTGCTGCTCGGATTCTCCGGCTCGGGGCAGGTCGCGCTGCGCTGGAACGGCGCGCTGCTTCCGGTCTTCCCGGCGTGGCATCAGCGCGTCGGGCCGGAGCTGCCCGGGTATTTCGCCTACGGCTGGCGCGAGCTGGGGCTGGGCGGCTGGCTGGCGCCGCTCTGGTGGGCGTGGGCGCTCGCGCCGGGGCTCCGCGCGCCGGCCGCCGCGCGCTGGCTGGTGCTGGCGACCGCCCCGGGGCTGGCGCTCGCGCTCTGGTTCCACCTGCCCCTGGACTCGATCGGGCTGGCGCGTTTCGCGCAGCTTCACTTCAGCGCCGTGATGCTGGCGGCGGGGCTGCTGTTGGCGAAGCTCTGGACGGCCGAACACCCGGCCACGCGAAGCCTGCGCCGCGCGGCGTGCGTGCTCGCGGCGTGCCTGCTCTGCATGCAGAGCGTCCGCGCGGCGGCGCAGGCGCTCCTCGCGCCCGACCCCGCGCATCCCCTGCGCCTGCCGGCGGGGCAGCTCGAGGCCCTGGAAGCCGTCCGCCGCTCCGGCGAACCCGCCCCCGTGCTGGCCTACGGGCGCGACAGCGCCCCCGTCGCCCCGGCCGTCCTGGGCAGGCCGATCCGCAGCGTCAACCCGGAACTCAACGATTGGGGCGTGCGCAGCGCAAGCTGGGCGCGCGCGCTGAATACGCCCTCGCCGCGCAACCTCTGGCGGCTCGGCGCCGGCTGGGTCGTGGCCTCGCCGGAGCAGCTCCCGCATGCCGTCCCGCTGCTCGAGGGGCTGCCCGACTTCGAGGCGCGGGGCGTTTACGGCGCGCCACCCGCCTTCCGGCTGTACCGGTTTCGCGAAACCTCCGCGTGGGACGAGCACGGTCTGGCCCGCGCCAACCGCCTGCGGCGACGCGAGGCGACCCGGGCCGCCGCCGGCGCGCGCCTCCTCCCGCGGGATGACGCCCTGGCGCTGCTCGACGGGGACCCCGACACCGCCGCGCTCCTGGAAGCGCGCGACCTGGCCGGCGGCTTGGCGCTGGAGTTAAAGCCCGACGCGCGCGGGCTTGCGCCCGAGATCAACGTCGTCTGGCTCCTCGCGGGCCGCGGGCTCGATCCGGAACGGTTTCGCCTCCTGAAGGAGCTCGATCTGGAACTGCAAGTCCAGCGCCTCGACGGCGGCCAGCCGAGCTACGCCTGGGAGCGCCCAGCCGAAGGGGAATGCTTCCCGCTACGGCGCCCCGAGCGCCCGGCGGCGTGGGGCCTGCGCTTCGCCGATCGCCGCGTTTCGGCGTTGCGCGTCAGCTTCCCCGTAGGCGCTGCCGCGCTGCCGCTGGCGGAGTTGTACGCGGGGCAGGCGGCGCTGGAAGGCCCGCGACCCGCGGAGTGAGGCCCGATCGAGGTGCAGCGGCTACTCTCGTGGTTCCTGAACTTTAAGAAGTCGCCGGCTTACGCGATCTTCACGGCTCCCCGTGTTGACCCTGGCGCTTGCGTGCTCCATAATGGTCTTTGCACGGAACCTGGAGGAGCGATGCGCCCTAAAGTCCAAGCCGCCCTGGAAGAGATTCGGCCCTATATCCAGGCCGACGGAGGCGACGTGGAACTCGTCAAGGTGGACGGGTCGGTCGTCACCGTGCGCCTGATGGGGCACTGCATCGGTTGCCCGTCGAGCACGGTCACGCTGAAGGCCGGCATCGAGAAGCACCTGAAGGCGCGCGTGCCGGAAGTCACCGAGGTCGTGCAGGCCGCGCCCGTCGAAACCCCCGCCGCGCCCGCCGCTCATCCTGCGCAGAGCCCCTTCGCCCAGGCCGCCGCCGAGTCCCCCGCGGCCCAGCCGCTCCCGCCGGCCGCCTCGCCGACCGTGACCGCCCGCCTGCGCGACGACCACCGCCGCGCCGAGGAGGTGCTCGCCGAACTGGACCGCCTTGCCGCCGAATTGGCTGGAACGAAGGTGGCCGAGGCGCAGATGCCGGCCCTGAAGCGCATCCAGCGTTTCCTGCAGATCGACCTGCCCGCTCACATGCGCCAGGAAGACGAGGTGCTCTTCCCCGCCCTCGTCCCCTTCATCTCCTGGGGCAGCCCGATGTCGATGATGGCCAAGGAGCACCGCCTGCTCCACGAGGAGATTGACCTCTTCGGCCAGGCCGTGGCCGTCGTGAAGCCCGGCGACGATGGCGACGAGATCGCGCGCCTCGGCAAGCGCATCGCCCAGCGCCTCCGCGACGACTTCTACCAGGAAGAGAACGTGCTCTTCGTCGAAGCCGACGAATCCCTCACCGGCGCGCGGGCCGAGGCTCTCGTCGAGGCCATGACCCGCATTGCGAAGGCCGGCGCGCGCGCGGACTGAAGCCCGCCACAGACCCCATCGCGAACAAAAAACGGGGCAGGCGGTCGCATCGACCCCCTGCCCCGTTTCTCTTTACTTGTCCTCAGCGCGGGTCGGCGATGCGGCCCATGAACAGGATCGCCTTGCTCTTCTCGTCCCGGATCAGGAACAGGAACGGCTGGTCGAGCGTGAACGATGGCGGCTCCCCTTTGTCCATGCCCACCGCCGTTGCCGCGGCGGCCTCGGTTCCCTTTTCGTCCAAGTCCACGTACGCCTCGTGCACGACCCGGTTTACGAACATTTCGTTACCCGTGATCCCGGAGAAGTCCGCGCCCGGCGTGAACGCATCGGACATGCCCATACCACGGAGAGCGTCCGTCATGTCGAAGCGCGAGCGGATCCTGAACTTGGGGATGGCGAGCATGATGTCGTTCGGTTTCACGCCCTCCAGCCAGCCGTTCAGCGTCTCGAGCTTCAGGCCCTGCTCCACCTCGGCCAGAGCGTGCCGCTTGGCCGGCAGCACGAAGTAGGCCGCCGTCCCGTTGCCCCGGTACGCCAGGCGCAGCACCTGGACCGTCTCGTTCTTCAGCCATTCGTATTTGAATTCCCCGTGGTGCATGGTGGGGACGGCAAGCTTCCGCCCTGGAGCGGGCTCGAACGCCGCGGGCCGGGTAAGCGCCGGGTCGAACGGCTCCACCCAGCTTCCCTTGAAATAGATCGCGTTGGTCAGCACCAGGCGGGTGGCCTCCGAAACCGCTCCGTCCGCCAGCAGTTCGGGAATCTTTTGCTCGGTGCGCTCGGCCACCCAGGCGTTGATCGTCCGCCGCGCCTCTTCAGGCTTGGCCGCGAAGTCCACGGCCTCCAGCCCTGCGCCGAAATACTCCTTGGTGAGCCGCAGGTACGCGGGCACGAAGGGCTCGCCCTGCTGGCCCCAGAGCCGGTTGGCGATGCGCAGCGTATGGGGCGCCTGCCCGCCCTCGGCGGTGTTTTGCGCCTTCAGGAGCGCCGCGCAGGCCTCCGCGAAGCGCGCCCCCTCGAAGGGCGCGTGGAGCGTCTGCTTGATCTGCGCCGCCGTCCGGGCCCGCGCGCCCGGATAGAGCATCCCCAGCGCCGTGTTCACGCTGTACGGCGAGAAGAACAGGTTCCCGTCGCGAGCCCGCAGCTTCCCGAACAGGTCCAGTGCGAAGGCGTTCCCGGCGCGCGCCAGGGCCAGCTTGTCGGCGTCGGAGAGGTCCGGCAGGGGCGGAAGCGCCTTCTCCTCTCCGGCCGTCTCCCTTGGCGGCGGACTCGGTCGTGGAGCCGCTGACGGCGTGGCGCCGTCGGAGCGCGTCGCGGCCAGCGCCAGCAGCGCCGCGACGCAGAACATCGAAACCAGACTCAGCTTCTGAAACATGGTCCAGCCTCCCGTGGTTAAAGGCGGGGGCTCGACAGGCTTGCGCGCGCTGTCCAGCAGGTCCCGCCACTGTTGTTGTTGGGAGGCACTCGGTTCCCAGGACGCCTCGGCGGCCTCGGCCGCGCCGCCGAGCAGCTTCTCGAGCTGGCCCAGGCTGAAGATCAGCGCCAGCAGGGCCAGCCTGCGCCGGAGGTTCTCCAGCCCGCGGTGCGCGCGCACGCGCGCGGCGCCGGGCGTACAGCCCAACTGCGCGCCGATCCGCTCGTACTCCAGCCCGCCGAAGTAATGCAGCACCAGCGGCATGCGCTGGTCCTCCGGCAGCCGCGCCAGCTCGTCCAGCGCCGCCTCGCGCGCTTCGCGCTCCTCGGCATGCTCCGAGGGGCCGTCCGCGGGAGGCTCCGGCCGCGCGCCGGCTCCGCGTGCGTCCCGCGCCTTCGCGCGCTTGCGCGAACGGCTCATCTGCAGCGCCGTGGAACAGGCGATCCGCAGCACCCAGCCGCGCGCGACTTCGTCGGGCTCTTTCCCTGATGGCTGGAAACGTCCGGCGTAGTCCCGCAGCACGAGCAGCGTCTCCTGGCTCGCGTCCTCGGCCAGCCCCTCGTCCCGCAGGATGCGGCGTGCGACGCGATGGATCTCTGCGCCGTGCCGGGCGAGCAGCGCCGCCCAGGCCTCCGCGTCGCGCCCCTGCGCGAGCCGCCGGAGGGCCTCGGACGTGCCGAGCGCCGAAGGGGTTTCAACCGAATGCCTCATCGTCGTTACCTGCCGGGAAAGGGCCGCCGGGGTGGCGCGTGTTACGGACGTTTCGAGAAAAACCGCCTACACATCGTGCATGGGTCTACTTCACCACTTCCAATTCGACGCTCAGATTCCGCGCGCGCCAGATAAAGCAGAAATGCTTCTCCCACAGGTTGGGCGAGAGCTTGTAGAGGATCTTCCCAAACAGGTCCCACAGCCCGCCGCCAAACGTGAGTTCGACCTTCCGCGTCTTCATGCACCGGTTGGTGTAATGGTGGGGCTTCGAGGTATCGAAAAACTCGAAGCTCCGCCGCGCAAAGTGGCGCGTGTGCGTGGGATCCTCCCACGAATTGAGGCTCGAGAAGTGCGGCGTGAGCAGTTCGATCCGCGCGCCGGGCTTGGCCACCCGGTGGATCTCGTTCATCACCCCGACCAGATCGTTCAGGTGCTCCAACACGTGGCTGGCGACGATCCGCTCGAAGCGGTTCTCTTCCAGGGGCCACGGAAGACTGTTTAGGTCGTGCACGATGTCGACCGACGGGCCGGGAAGGATGTCGATGCCGACGGCGCCCGGCGTTTTCGACTCGCCGCAGCCGATATCCAGAATGACCTGCTCGGGCATGCCGAGAGTCTGATTCGAATGCAAAAGGTTGTCAAGGCGGACGGGGCGTTCCTTGACGCCCTATCTTCAATCTCCTAGACTGTTTCGGTCCCTTGTGCGCATACTGGCTAAAGGGAAGCCCTGGGGCGGTGACGCTCCGGCGGCATGGGTGCAGTGTTACCTCTTGGGAGTGACGCCCGGGCATGGCCACGATCGCCGCCAATACGTACAACTTCAAGCTCGCCTTCTCCACCACCCTCTGTCCGGAATGGACCTCCGCCGCCATCATCGACGGCATGCAGGCCTACGGATTCGAAGGCGTGGAGTTCTGCCTGGGCAAGGGGCACTTGCACGGCGTGGAACTGGACAGCCCCGCCGACATGCTCGCCGACATCCGCAAGCAGTTCGACGAGGCCAGCACCGCCATCTCCTGCCTGGCCACCGCGTTCAACCTCTCCAACGCCGACGAGGCCGAGCGGACCAAGACCGTCGAGTCCGTCAAGCAGGCCCTGCGCGTCGCCGACCAACTCGGCTCGCCTTTCGTCCGCGTCTTCGGCGGCGAGGTCCCCGCGGGCTTCGAGGTCACCGGCGTCATCGATTACGTCGCCGAGGCCCTCGCCGAGGTCGCCGAGTTCGCCGAGGAAGAGAAAATCCGCAGCATGGCGCTCATCGAGTCCCAGGGCGTCTTCAGCCACTCCAAGTTCATCAGCGAGGTCATCGATCAGGTCTACAGCCCCAAGATCGGCGTCCTCTGGAACACGCTCAACCCGATCCGCATGCTCGAGAAGGTCGAGCAGACCTACGACAAGCTCGGGCCCCACGTCCGCTACGTCCACCTCACCGACGCGAACTTCAACGAAGACCGCACCCAGATCACCCGCTGCGACCCGGGTGGCGGCATCGTCCCCATGTCTCGCGTCGTCGACCTGCTCAAGTCCGGCATCTACCGCGGTTACCTGTCCATCGAGTCGATGCACCCCGAACCCGATCCCGACGAATTGCTCCCCCAGTACTCGGGCTACCTGAAGGAACTGTTGGGCATCGAGGCCTGAACGCGCGGGACGGCGTGCCGGCCGGCGTAAACGGTTGCCAAGTCACTAGTCCTACCATATCTTATTTGTCCGGATTCAGGCTATCGAAGCGAGGGCATCGCAGCGGATCGCCGCATCATGAGCGCCTCCGAATCCAAGCGCACGCAGGCCCCTCCGTTGCGCGTCGCCATCGTGGGCGCCGGGCCCAGCGGCTTCTACGCCGCCGAGGCGCTGATGCAGAAGCGCGGCGCCAAGGTCCGCGTGGACCTCTTCGACCGCCTCCCCACGCCCTTCGGGCTCGTCCGCGGCGGCGTCGCCCCAGACCACCAGAACATCAAGAAGGTCATCCAGGTCTACGAAAAAAATTGCCGCTACGCCGGGCTTCCGTTTCTTCGGCAACGTCAAGCTGGGCTCCGGCATCGGCTCCGAGGACCTGCGCCGCCACTACGACGCGCTCGTGTACGCCGTCGGCGCCGAGACCGACCGGCGGCTCGAAATCCCCGGCGAGGACCTCCCCGGCAGCTACTCCGCCGCCGAGTTCGTCTTCTGGTACAACGGGCACCCCGATTACCGCCATCTCAAGTTCGACCTGAACGTCGAAGACGTCGCCGTGGTCGGCATCGGGAACGTGGCCATGGACGTCGCGCGCATCCTGACTCAGGATCCCGAGGAACTCGCCGCCAGCGACATGCCCGACTACGCCATCGAGGCCCTCCGCGCGGCCACGCGCATCCGGCGCATCCACGTCCTGGGCCGGCGCGGACCGGCGCAGGCCGCTTTCAGCCCCAAGGAAATCAAGGAACTCGGCGCGCTCAAGTACGCCGACCTCGTCTTTGAGCCCCACGAGGCCGCGCTCGACGAACTCAGCCGCGCCTGGCTCGAAAAGGAAAAAGATCCCAACGCGCTGAAGAACGCCGAGTACGTCGAGAAACACAGCCGCGTGAAGCCCGCCGGCAAGCCCCGCGAAATCCGCGTGCGCTTCCTGGTCTCGCCCACCGAGTTCAAGGCCGGTCCCGACGGCCGCCTGACCCAGGTGCTCCTCGAACGGAACGAATTGCAGGCAGGCAAGGACGGCTCTCCCCGCCCGCGCGGTTCGGGGCGGTTCGAGAAACTTCCCGCCGGCCTGGCCTTCCGCGCCGTGGGCTACCGCGGCATCCCCATCCCCGGCGTCCCCTTTGACGAACGCTCCGGGCGCATCCCCAACCGCGAAGGCCGCGTCCTGGACGAGGCCGGAAACCCGCGGCCGGGCGAGTACGTCGTGGGCTGGGCCAAGCGCGGACCCAGCGGACTGATCGGAACCAACAAGCTCGATTCGGCCGCGACCGTGAACGCGATCCTCGAGGACTTCGCCGGCGCCGCCCCGCGCCCCCGCCCGCCCGTTCAGGCCGATCCCGCGGCCGTGGAGGCCCTGCTCCGCGAGCGCGGCGTGCGCTTCGTGACCTTCGACGACTGGCACGCGCTGGACGCGGAAGAACTCCGGCGCGGCGCCGCCAAGGGCAAGCTCCGCGAGAAGTTCACCGACATCGGGGCGATGCTGATGTTTCTGGAAGAAAAACGAGGGCGCTGAATTCGGTCGGTATTTTGCGAACTGACCGGCAAGCGATATATTGCACTTCTGCGGATTCCGCCCCGCCAATTCCACCTTCCGCATTCCGCATTCGAGTTACTGCCCGCGCGCCTGCGGCAGCTCGAGCGTCTTCGTGCCCTTCACGATAATCACGAACTGGCCGCTCTCGCGGATCTGGTAGGTGGTCTTCTTTTCCTTCTTGTTGTTCACGAAAATGTCGAGGTTGTTCCGCGCGACGGAGACCACGATCGCGTCCTTGGGGAACCCGTCCGGGAGCGGGCTGGTGTGCGCCTTCCAGGGCTCCCAGTTCGAGCCGCTGCCGCCAAAGGAATCCGAGGGCGAGTAGATATCCACTTTGTTGCCTTCCACCACGGCGCCGAACCCCGAGGACGGGCCTCCGCCCATGCCGAATCCCGACATGCGCGTATTGCGGGCGTCCGGCTCCTCCTCGTCCTTCTCGTTGCGCACGAACGCGGTGACCTTCCCCTTCCCGCCGCGATGCACGAGCACCGAAAGCGCGCCGTGGACAAAGTCGGCTTCCAGTCGCCCGTCGGTCGCCTCGTAGACGTTCACGCCGACCTTTTTCCAGCTCCCGGCGATCGTCTTCCAGCCGGCGCCCTTCAGCGCGCGCTCGATCTCCGGCGTCAGCGCCGCCGCGGGCGCGGGCTGCTCGCGCGGTCCCGTGTTGTTGGAGGCCGCGGCGGGCGCGGAAGGCTGCTTGAACCTCGGCATCTTCTCGGGCGCGACGTAATGGGCCAGGTTCAGGCTCTTGGCGTGCTGAAACGTGGCGCCTTCGGTGAGGCTGTCGGGCGAGCGCTGCACGATCTTCTCCAGCTCGAAGGTGTATTTTTCCATCTCGCGCTGCAGGCCCGACGCGAAGGGGTTGAGCCGGCGCATGGAGATCTCGGCCTCGCGCGCCTTGTACTGCAGGGTCCGCTGGCTTGCCGCCGCGCGCGTCAGCTCCTGGTGCGCCTTCACGTAGAACATGCCCGCCGCGACGCCCTGCCCGTCCTCCTCGAGCAGCTTGGCCATCAGGTACAGCGCCTGCGGGCAGTTCTTGTCGTTGGCGAGCGAGCGGTAGCACATCTGCCTGGCCTTGTCGCGCTGCCCGTCCGAGTAGAGCTTCTCGGCGGAGGCGGCCAGCGCCATGGCCATCGCCGGGTCGTCCGCGCGCGCCGGCGGCGCGGCCAGCGCCAGGAGCAGGAGCGTACAGATCAAGGACTTGGTCATCGCAGCTTTTCCTCGTATCGCGATTCGGCGGATCGGCTTACAGCTTGGTCAGGATCGTCATCTTCATGCAGCCGTAGCGCAGCATGGAGGCTTCCTGGCCCAGGTTCTCGATTTCGGGCGTGAGGAGCTTCTGCTCTTCGAGCTTCAAGTACAGCGCCTCGCAGCGCGTGAAGGCTTCCAGCGCCGCGGCGAGATGCTTCTGGTTGTCCGTGGCGCCGGGCGCCGCCTGCGCGTACTCCGCCTTCCCCGCCGCGTAGGCCTCCTTGAACTTCGCGCTCAACTGCGCCTTGTCCACGCTCTTCGCCTCGTCCTCGGCGCTCCGCTCCAGCTTCGCCACCGAGACCTCTTCGGCGCGCGGTTGGACCGCCGGCTTGGCCGAGATCTCGCCCAGTTGCGCCTGCGCGCTCTGGACCGCCTCGCGGATCTTCTCGCGCCGCTGCTCCTCGGCCACGACCTGCCGGCTCAGCGCGGCCACGTCTTCCTTCTTGGGGGCCTTGAGATCGGCGGCCAGGAGCTGGATCGCCTCGCGCCCGCCGTTCGTCTTCGGGTAGCGCTTGCTCAGGTCGCCGGCCATCTGCCGCGCCTCGCTCTTCTTCCCCGCGCCCATCAGGTACCAGATCTCCGAAAGCATCGCCTCGGCCAGTTGCGATTCGACCAGGTCGCCGCGCTGCAAAAGCGTCTTCTGCGCCTCGCGCTGCCCATCCTCCGCCGCCTTGTGCCCGGGCTCCAGGTTGAGCACGATCGCGTAGGCCTCCAGCGCGGTCTCCAGGTGCCCGGCTTCCTGCGCGGCCTGCGCCAGCGGCAGGAGCTTCTGGATCAGCGCCTCGTCGGCCTCGCCGAGCCGGATCAGGCCGGGCGAGATCTTCTCCGCCGCGTCGTGGGCCTGGCGCATCAGCCGCGGATTCCCTTCCCGCGCCAAGGTCTCGGCCTTGCGGTAGCTCGCGAACGCGTCGCCGGGCAGCCCCATGCCTTCCTGGCAGCGCGCCTTGGCGAACCAGGCCTCCGCGCAGGCCGCGTCGGACGCCAGCGCGCGGTCGCACACTTCCACGGCCTTCGAGTGCTGCCCCTGCTGCAGCAGCGCCTCCGCCCCTTGCAGCAGCGCCAGCGCCGTCTCCCGGTCGGCCGCCGAAGCGTTCCACCCGGCGCACAGCGCGAGCAGCAGGAGCACAAGTACGCTTCGCCTCATGCGGGTATGAACCTCCCCGTTCCGAACCGTCATGCGCATGTGACGCCTAGGTGCCTACTGACGTATCCGAAAATCGTCACGAATCCTTCGAGGTTAAGTGCGTTAACCCGTCCCTTCATACGACGTGCGTGAACTTCGCCGGGGAAGGTGAAGCAAACCGAAACGGGCATGTACGAAATGGAACCGCGCGGGCGTAAAAAAACCGCGCCGGGGCTCGGCGCGGTTTCCAGGTCTGCGGCCTGCAAATAATGGATAACCGCGTCAGCGCACGTTCTTCATGTTCTCCCGCGCCTGCGCCGCCCAGGAGGAGCCGCTGTAGTTCTGGATCAGCGTGACGTACAGCCCCGCCGCGCGGCGCTTGTCGCTGGCGCGTGAAGGGAACTTCGAGAGCCGCTGGAAGCACATCCCGGCCTGGAACAGCGACTCCGGCTCGGTCCGTTCGTCCCCGCCGTACATCACCGGGATGCGCAGGAACTCGATCACCGCGTCGAGGTACAGTTCCTGGGCCGCGTCGCCGGTCGCCTTGTTGGCCTGTTCGAGCAGCGAATTGCCGATGATCAGGTGCGCGGTCGCCGCGACCACGGGAATGTCGCCGGAATCCAGCGCCTGCTCGGCCATCTGCTGCGCCTTGGCGAAGTCCTTCTTCTCCACGGCGCAGCGGGCCACGCCCAGCTTCGCCAGCGCGCGGGTCTCGTTGTCGGCGGCGGTGCGGGCCGCTTCCTCGTACTTCGCCGCCGCCGCGTCGGCCTTGCCCTGCGCGCGCAGCATGTCCGCCTCCAGGCAGGTCGCCTTCGCCGCCATCGCCGCGCCCTGGCCCTTCAGCTTGGACAACAGGTCGGGTACCTCCTTGAACTGCCCCGACTGGATCGCCGAATCCACCAGCCGCTCCGTCACCTTCGGCAGGTACCGCGACTTGGGGAACTTGGTCATGAACTCGCGGAGCACGTTCGCCGCGTCCTGGGGCTTGCCGGCGCGGTACAGGCAGTCCCCCGCGAGGAAGTAAATGTACGGCAGCATCACCGGGCGGATGCCCGAATTGCGCACCACCTCCGGCTGCGTCATCACCTGGAACGCCGCCGCCGCGTCGGCGAAGTTCCCCGAGCGAATCTCGCGCTGCCCTTCCATCCACTCCTGCGTCGCGATGTCCCACTTGATCTCCACGACGTCGTTCACGTCGAGGGTCATCTTCCCGCCGCCCCCGATCGAGACTTCCACGCCGTCGAGGTCGTCCTTGTTCACGCTCCCCTGGACGGGCTCGCCCTTCTTCACCACCACCGTGTCGCTGGCCGCATGAACCGTCCACGCTCCAAGCACCGCCAGGATCAGCCCAGCCTTCACATGCAATCCGCGCATCGCTGCCCATCCTCCAAACAGGGGCGCCCGACCCGCCTTCGCGAGCCCCGGCGACCGTTCAACTCCTGGTATCTGAGAACGTTATAGTAACAGTCCAGGCTCCAGGCAAGGACCAAAGCCGCTCCGCGAGCCCCCACGCTGCGGACAGAATCCTCCGCAGGTTTACCGTACAAGGTGCAGGTTCCTTGCAGGATTCCTGGAAGATTTCGCGGCGTATCTTCAGGTTCGCTCGACCTATCTCTCGCTACAAGAGCCTTGTTCGCCATTCCCGACCGCTCGTTCGACGCCGCACCTCCGCCACGCCGCCGGCATTGAAACCGTCTCTCAGGCTTCTTCCCGCGATTCGTCGAGGTCCGCCCCCGCGATCAGAATCGTGCACTCCCCCTTTAGGTCCTCGGCATGCGGGCCGGCCAGCCGCCCCGCCAGTTCGCCCAGCGTCCCGCGCAGGAAAGTCTCGTGCCGCTTGGTCAGTTCCCGGGCCAGGCAGGCCGGGCGCCCGGCGCCGAAGGCCTCAACCAGTTCCCCCCACACCTTCGGCACCCGCTGGGGCGACTCGTAAAAAATGAGCGTCTCGCCGCGCTCGCGCAGCCGCGCCAGGAGTTTCCCGCGCGCGCCGGGCTTCTTGGGCAGAAAGCCGTGGAAGGAGAAGGCGTGCACGGGCAGGCCGCTGCCGGCCAGCGCCGCCACCGCCGCGCACGCGCCCGGAACGGGCACGACCGCCACGCCCGCCTCAATGGCCGCGCGGACCAGCCGGTATCCGGGATCGCTCACCAGCGGCGTCCCGCTCTCGCTGAAGAGCGCGACGTCCTTGCCGGCGCGCAGGTCGCCGGCCAGCCGCGCCGACATGCCGTGTTCGTTGTGCTCGCCGTAGCTCAACAACGCCCGTCCGGCGAGCGGAATCTCGAGGGCGCTCAGCAGCCGCCGCGCGGTGCGGGTGTCCTCGGCCGCCAGGATCTCCGCCTTGCGCAGGAGTTCCTCGGCGCGGCGCGTGAGGTCGCCCAGGTTTCCGATGGGCGTGGCGATGAGATAGAGCGGCATGCCGCGATTCTAGATTTCGAATGCGGGATTGGAAGCGCATGCGCGGCAGCGGAAATCCGGCTCGAATCCTTGCGCGCGCGAGCGGGGCAAAAAAAAGGGGCGAACCCGAAGGTTCGCCCCTTTGCGCCAGCATGGTAAAGGTTGCGCTTGAACCGCTTAGTAGCGTCCGCCGCCGCCGCCGCCACGGCCGCCGTAACCGCCGCCGCCGCCGCCACGACCGCCGTATCCGCCCCCACCACCGCCGCCGCCGTAGCCGCCACCACCGCCACGGCCGCCACCGTACCCGCCGCCGCCGCCGCCGTAACCGCCACGGCCGCCGCCGCCAGCTCGGTTCTCCTTCGGGCGCGCTTCGTTGACGGTGATCGCGCGTCCTTCGAGATCCTTGCCATTCAGCGCGGTGATCGCCGCCTTCGCTTCTTCGTCGCTGCCCATCTCCACGAACCCGAAGCCCTTCGAGCGGCCGGTGTCGCGGTCCATGATGATCTGCGCGGACTGCACGCTGCCGTGGGCGGCAAACAAGTCCTTGAGATCGTCATCGGTCAGTGAATACGGCAGGTTGCCCACGTAAATCTTCTTGCCCATGCACTTGCTCCTCTAAAATGCCGCACCATCGCCCCGCCCTTCCAAGGGTCGCGCCGACGGTCGGTGAGATTCGGGTGGATTCGGAAGCTGCTCCCGCTCGACTTATGTCCATTCCGACGGGCTGCCATACGAGAACGGGAGCGCGGTCGGTAACTGCTCTATACTCCCCGATTCCCGCCTATTATTCAACTACCCGAACTTCAGAATGCTGCGCCAGGCCAAACCCCGCCCTTCGAATCATCCGCCGGAGTACGAGGCGCTCCTTTGGATTCAAAGCCAGCCATCAGCCAATTACGTAACGTTTTACGATGCAAGATGTTGCGTCATCAACTCCGTGCAAACGTCACGGCATTGCGGAACAGGAACATCCCCTCGCCGTCCTCGGCCAACCCTTCGCGCGTCCAGCGCGGATGCTGCCACGGCAGCGCGTGCCGCTCGGGATGCGGCATCAACCCCAGCACGCGCCCGGTCTCGTCGGTGATCCCGGCGATATCCGCCTGGCTGCCGTTGGGGTTCTCGGGATACTGCGGCTTGGCTCCGTTGGCGCCGGCGTAGCGGAACGCGACCTGCCTCGAATCGACGATCCGCTGAAGCGTCGCCTTGTCGCGCGCCACGAACTTGCCTTCGCCGTGCGCGACCGGAAACGTTACGTGCCGCCCGGCCTGCCCGGTCAGGAACGGTGAGCTGCTCTCGGCAACCTCCAGCCGGACCCAGCGGTCCTCGAAGCGCTGGGAGTCGTTGAAGGTCAGCGTCGCGGCCCAGTCCGCCGTGGCGATTGCGGATTGCGAATTGCGAATTGCGGATTGGTTTGACTCGCTACGGTAACTCGGCCCCGGCAGCAACCCCGTCTTCACCAGCACTTGGAAACCGTTGCAGATCCCGATGGCCAGCCCGCCGCGCTCGACGAAGCGCGCGAAGGGTTCGGCCAGCCGCCGCGTGATCTCGTGCGCCAGCACCACCCCGCTGCCCAGGTCGTCGCCGTAGGAGAATCCGCCGGGCAGGACCAGGATCGCATGCGCGTCCAGCAGCGCGGGCGCCTCGCCAAGCCGCCGCACGTGGACGGCCTCCACCGTCGCGCCGGCGCGCTCGAAGGCGAAGCGCGTCTCCTCGTCGCAATTGGTCCCGGCGGTGCGCAGCAGCAGCACGGAAGGCTGGCTCATGGCATCCTATTCCCCAGCCTCGGCATCGGACTGATGAATCCGAATCCGGCCCACTTCCACGATCCAGAGCCTGCCCTCGATCGATTCGCGCCGCAGTCCGCCAACCAGAGTCCGGATCGCGGCGTGGAGGGTCGCGCGCGTGGCCGGCGCGGGAGGGCGCAGGACCGCCAAGCCGGAATGCCGTTCGGGATCGAACCGCATGGGATTGGCGAAGTCGAGGTCCATGGTGACGAGGCATCTTCGTTCGTTGCGGCACACCTCGGCCAGCTTGGCATCCTCCGTGCCTTCCAGACCTTGCTCGCGCACGGTGGACACGTCGTGGCCGGCATCGCGGAAAAGCTGGATGCCCCGGGAGCCCAGGTTTTCGTCTAGCTTCAACTTCACGCGCTCTGGCCCGCTGGAATGTCCACCACGCGCTCTCGCGACATCTCCGCGGCGTAGGCCAGGCAGGCGAGGATGTCGTTGCGTTCCAACCCCGGGTATTCCGCGAGGACCTCCTCAGGCGTCGCCCCCTCGGCCAGGAAATCGAGGACCAGGGAAACCCAGATGCGATGCCCGCGGACGCACGGCTTCCCGAAACAAACCCGCGGGTCGATCGAAATCCGCTGCAAGAGGGTTTTGCGATCCATAACGTCTTCCATCCTGCGTGCCCTTGATTACCTTACACCCTGGACCCGAAACACCGCAAGACCCCTCGGCCAAGCCGCCGCACGTGGACGGCCTCCACCGTCGCGCCGGCGCGCTCGAAGGCGAAGCGCGTCTCCTCGTCGCAATTGGTCCCGGCGGTGCGCAGCAGCAGCACGGAAGGCTGGCTCATGAACTCCTCTCCGGCAAACTCGGCTTAAGGCCTGACCTGAAATCCTTCGCGGCGAAAATCCTCGTCAAGGGTCACGGCCTCTCGAATCCCCAAGCGCCTCATCAGGACAAAGGACGTGCAGTCCGTAAAGCTGTAGGACTTGTCCTCGCGCTGCCGGAAAAGCTCCCAGGCCGCCCGCTCGTCTTCCAACGAAACGCGCAGCAGGTTCACCACGCTGGAATCCAGCAACGTCTGCCCCATGCACACGGCAACGTCATGTCGGAACGAGTACCCGAGCAAGGTCACGGCCTCATCGAAGACGAAATTGGTGGTCAGCAAGCGTCCCTTCCACGATTCAAGCGCCTTCGAAACGGACCCGTGATCTTGCTCGCCCCGATTGGCGTAAGCGATCCAGGCGCTGGTATCCACGAAAATGCGCCGCACGCCTAGCGCTTGCCTTTCCCATACAGGATGCGGTCATGATCCCGGCCGCGTACCTGGGGATCGCTGAAGATGCCCTTGATCGCCCTCAGGCCTTTCGCGCCGGATTTCTTCGAACCGGCGAACTCACGATCCAGGAGTTCGCGGAGCAGCTCCGAGACGCTCTTGCCTTCACGCTCGGCTCGCGCCTTGAGCACTTCGTGCTGCCACTCTTCGATCAGGACCTGCGCGCGGTGCATGGGGCGCCTCCCTCTCTTGTACTACACAATACACCTTACACACCGCGCGCGCGGGATCAACCGCAGCCCGGTCTTACATCGGCGCGTCGGCCGTCGGGCCGTACACGCTCGGCAGCTTCACATTCCGCATGCGCAGATAGACCGTCAACTGCCCGCGATGGTGAACCGTGTGGTTCATGATGAACCCGCGCAGCACCGCGATCTTCGGCATGCTCATGTGGACCTTCCCGCGAACCTTCATCGTCCACGGCTTCAGCAATTCCTCGTTCGACGTCTCGGCCATCACCGCCTTGGCCTTGGCCACGTTCTGGTCGAAGGCCTCCAGCAGTTCCTTCTTCGTCTTCGGCGTGAAGGGCCTGTACTCGTCCGGGTTCATGTCCATCCCGTCCTGCTTCAGCGTCACCTCGGTCCAGCCGGGGTTTTCGGCCAGGTGCCCGGCCAGCACGCCCAGGGACATGGACTTCTCGTGCGGCTTCCAGCCGAAGTCCGCTTCAGGGACCAGTTCCAGCAGCTTGCGCGTCGTCGCGCATTCGTGTTCGTACTCCCCCAGAATCCCGTCGATGATCCGCATGCTCGATCTCCTTTGTGCAGGGCCTGAAGGCCACCCTATGAGGCGTACTTATATAAGGGAGAAAGCTCGTGCGAGTATTCCATCAAATCGGCTTTCCGTACGAAATTCCTGAAGCATTCAGAACGCCCCCTGCCACGCCTTGCGCAGCCCTTCGACGGGCGCGTTGACCAGCACGACCGCCTTGTCGGCGGCTTCGCTGAACTGTAAGCGCACGACGGGCTCTTCCTGCACGATGCCGCAGTCCGCGCACGGCACGCCTTGCAGCGCGTCGCGGAATGCCTTCGCCCGGTCCGCGGCGACCTCGACCAGGAAGCGCGAGGGGCTCTCCGAGTACAGCCGCGCGGCCGCCGAAAGCTCCCGCGGATCGGGCGTGGGCATGAAGTCCAAGTCCAGCGACAGGCCCAGGTTTCCGGCCAGCGCCATCTCCGCGGCGGCGACCGCCAGCCCGCCTTCGCTCAGGTCGTGGCACGCCGCGACCAGCCCCGCGCGGATCGCCGCGTGCAGGCGCGCGTAGGTGGCCTTCGCCACCGCGAGGTTCACGCGCGGGACGAGCCCCTCCAGCGGCGAGCGCCCCGTGACCAGGTTGAAGTGCGAGCCGCCCAGCTCGTCGCGGGTCTCGCCGACGAGGTAGATCCGGTTGCCGGGCCGCTTGAGGTCCATCGTCACGCAGCGGCGCACGTCCGGCACGATGGCCATGGCGCTGATCAGGAGCGTCCCGGGAATCGCGATCGTCGTGCCGCCGGCGGCGTACTCGTTGTTCAGCGAATCCTTCCCGCTGATGAACGGCGTGCCGTAGGCGATGGCCGCCTCGGTCGCGCCTTCGCAGGCCAGCGTCAGGCTGCCGAGCTGCTCGGGCTTCGAAGTGTTGCCCCACGCGAAGTTGTCGAGGATGAACGCCTGCGCCGGATCCGCCCCGACGGCCACCGCGTTGCGCAGCGCCTCGTCCACCGCCAGCTTCGCCATCTCTCGCGGGTGCAGGTCCGTGAACTGCGGGCAGAGCCCGTTCGAGAGCGCCAGGCCCTTCGTCCCGCCCAGCACCGGCGTGATCACCGCCGCGTCGCCGGGCCCGTCGTCCCGCGCGCCGACCAGGGGCTTGAGAACCGTGCGCCCTTGAACCTCGTGGTCGTATTGCCGGACGATCCACTGCTTCGAGGCGATCGTCGGATGCGCGAGCAGGCGCGGCAGCGTAGCGCCGGCCTCCGGCCGGCCCGCGCGGACGTTTGGTTTTGCATGCGCTTCCGAGTCGCGCTTCGGCGCCTGCCAGACCGCCTGCCGCTCCACCTTCGGCAACCCGCCGTGGAGGAAACGCATCGCCAGCTCGCCGACCGGCGCGCCTCGATAGCGCAGCCGCAACTGCCCGTCGCCGGTAAAGCGCCCGATGACCGTGGCCTCGACATCCTCGCCCTTGGCGAGCGCCTCCAGTTCGGGCCACTTCTCGGGCGGCACGGCGAGCACCATCCGCTCCTGCGCCTCGCTGATCCAGATCTCGGTGTAGCTCAGGCCCGCGTACTTCAGCGGGGCCTTCTCGAGGTTCACCTCCGCGCCGGTCTCCTCGCCCATCTCGCCGACGGCCGAGGAGAACCCGCCCGCGCCGCAGTCGGTGACGCAGGTGAAGAGCCCCCGGTCGCGCGCCTGCATCAGCACGTCGAGGACCTTCTTCTCTTCGATCGCGTTCCCGATCTGCACCGCGCCGCTGCTGACGGTCTCGCTCTCGCTGGTCAGTTCGACGCTGCTGAAGGTCGCGCCGTGGATGCCGTCGCGCCCGGTGCGCCCGCCCAGCGCGACGATCAAATCGCCGGCGCGCGCGGCCTTCTCGATCTTGTCCCGCGGAATCAACCCCACGCTGCCGCAGAAGACCAGCGGGTTCCCGACGTAGCGCGGGTCGAAGTGCACCGCGCCGTTGACCGTCGGGATGCCCATGCGGTTCCCGTAGTCGCGCACGCCGCCGACCACTCCGCCCATGACCCGCCGCGGGTGCAGCGTCCCCGGCGGGAGCGACTCGAAGGGCGTGTCCGGCATCCCGAAGCAGAAGACGTCGGTGTTCGCGATGGGCTTGGCGCCCAGGCCGGTGCCCAGCGTATCTCGGATGCAGCCGCCGATCCCCGTCCCCGCCCCGCCGTAGGGCTCGATGGCGCTCGGATGGTTGTGCGTCTCGACCTTGAACGTCACCGCCCACTTCTCGTCGAAGGCCACCACGCCCGCGTTGTCCTTGAAGACCGAGAGGCACGCCGGGTGCTTTATCGTCTCGGTGGCGCGGACGATCGTCTCCTTCAGCAGGTTCTCGTAGCGCTTGCCTTCGTCCGGCCCGGAGAAGTTCACCACGCCCTTGAGCGTCTTGTGCCGGCAGTGCTCCGACCACGTCTGCGCGACCGTCTCCAGCTCGATGTCCGTAGGGTCGCGGCCCAGCGTCTCGTAGTGCGCGACGATGGAGCGCATCTCGGGGACGCTGAGCGAAAGCATCCCTTCCTTGCTGATCCGCTCGAGTTCCGCGTCGCTCTTCCCGCGCAGCGCGACCGTGCGCGGCTCGAACTTCGCCTCGCCGTGGATGCGGTGCACCGGCGCGGGCGTGTCGAAGTGGACCTCTTCGATGGATTCGTTGGCCAGGATGCGCCGGCCGGCCGCGCGCAATGTTTCGTCGTCGAGCTTCCCGAAGAAGAGCACCTTCCGGCCCGTTCCCACGTAGGTCGGCGCGAGGCCGCGGTCGGCCAGCGCCTTCTTGATGCTCCCGACGACCGGGTCCATCACGCCGGGCTTGCGGACGATCTCCACGCTCCGCGCGCCCTTCGCCTCCGGGTAGACCGGCGCGTCGACGGCCGCGCGTTCGGTGACCGGATCGCTGAAGAGCCCCCGCGCCAGGTCCTCGGCGACCGCGCGCTCGAACGGGCCTTCGATCCAGAAGAGCCGGATCGTGCGGGCCTTCTCGGGCGGCGGCAGGCCCAGCGCCTCGAACTCGCCGCGCAGGCTCTCGCCGGCGGGGTCCGGGAGGCCCTCCTTCAAACCCACTTCGATTCGGTAGAGTTGCGGAGCGGCGGCGTTCATGCGCGCAGTATAGAAGTCGCGAGAGAGCGGACAACGCCGGAAAACCCGACGGCTATCCGGCCTGTTGCGCGCCCTTCGCGGCCCGGTGCTCTTCCAGCGCCTGCTCCGACAACTCGGCGGCGCTCCAGTCCTCGTGCCGCCGCGCGCGGCGGTGCAGCCCGTACATGTAGACGCCCAGGCCGCCGTACGCGCAGATGAAGCTGGCGGCGGTCGCGAGCAGGTCCATCCAGGACAGCATGTCGCGGGCGCGTGCTTGCGAGCACCAGTAGAGCATGAACGCGGGCAGCGCGAAGACCGCCGGCGCGCCGAGCCCCATCAGCAGCAGCCCCAGCCGCGCCGCCGCGGTCTCGTGCTTGAGCCACTTCGCCACCCACAACCCCCACGCCGCTCCGCGCAGCATCCAGACCGCCACCAGCGCGCAGAGCGCGACGGCCAAAGGCGCGTTGGCGTAGGCGCCGCGATCGCCAACCAGTTCCTGAAAGATGAACGCCCAAAGCCCGCTCGTCACGGCCACCAGCGCCATGAGCTCGTGCATTTGGATCTGCACGCGCCGGAAGAGCAAATACGGCCCTTCCAGCACCGCCACGGCCAGGAGCGTCGAAAGGCCCAGCGCGAGGAACAGCAGGCACAGCGGCGGCACGTAATAAAGGAAGAGGCCCAGCACGGTGAGCAGGAAGCCGTAGTGATTGGCGCGGCGCAGCCTGGTGAGGCTCGCGTCCAGCAGCGCCGCGCGCCGCTTCACCGAGCGATAGCGCGACATCCGGAAGGCCGCGAGCTTTGCGCGCGCGTTCAGCCTTTCAGGTTCAGGCGCGGGAAGCGCATCGGAGTCCATGCTTCCCTAACGTCTGCGCCGGGCCGCCCGTTCCGGAAAAACATGTGCAACCGCGCAGCAAGCCATTGCGCCAAGCGCGCCGTCCCGCGCCGCTCATTCCGCCATCCGCAGTCCGCAAACCGCATTCCGAATTTCTACCGGTCCATCGAGATGATCCCGCGCCGCTGCGAGAGGGCGATCACCGAGTTGCGGAGCTGCTCGTACACCGGCCGCGGGTTGGGGATGTCCTCGATCCGCATCGTCGGGTCGCTCTGGTCCGAGCTGTAGACCTCGATGGTCCCGATCTTCAGCATGCGCTGAACTACGCTCTGCGTCAGTTCCACGTCCTTCACGCGCGCCAGGTCCAGCGCGTCGACGCGCTTGAGGAAGACGCCCTTCTCGCGCTCGATCAGCCGGTTGGTGATCGTGTAGCGCAGGCAGCGGATGGAGACGATCAGGTACGGGAGCAGGATCGCGTTGGCGCCGAAGGCCGCCCCGCCGACGACGACCATCGCCGTCCGCGCGAAGCCCGGCGCCTGAAAGAGGCCGGCGATCAGCACGCCCACGCCAAAGAGCCCGATGAAGCCGGAGGCCGCCAGCGAGCGCCAGCCCATCCACAGCGAGACCGAACCCTGAAAGATCGGAACTTCCGTCGGCTCGCTCACGATCCCCGAGACGTTCCCCCGGCGGCACGACCAAGCGCCCGTCGTCGAAGGGGTTGCCGTCGCCGGATGCCGGCGGCGCATCGGGAGTCTTGCTCATCTTGGGCTGAACGCTAATCGCTGGACGCGAAGCGGTAAACAGCAAACGCGGGGCGCGACCGTAGCCACGAGCATGGTTCCGCGTCTCAGACAGGAGTCGGAAGCTTCGGCGCCTCGCGCTCACTTCTTCACCGGCTCCACGTCGAACGAGAACTGCACGCTCTGCAAAAACCCGAAGCCAAATCCTTCCCGGCCCTTGTATTTGAACCCCCGCGACGTATCCAATTCCCCCTCGATCGTCCCGCCCGCGCCGACCCCCGCCGAGCCTTCCAGCTCGAAGTTGACCGCGTAATCCCCAATCACCACCCGCTGCTTCGCGCTGCCCTTCACGTCGAAGAGCTTGGCCTCGCCGCCGACGGCCGCCTTGGCTTCGAGCCCCCGCGCGCCCTTCTTGAACGTCGCCGACGCCCCGCCCTTCGCCGTCAGGTAATCGGCCTCCAGGTTCACCTCCGTGTCGCGGCTCTTGTAGAGTACGGCCTTCTGCTTCACCCCCGTCACCTCGACCTCGCCGTTCAGTTCCACGCCCTCGTCGCTGGCCTTCAGCTCCGCGCGCGCCGTCCCGTAGCCCACCGTCACCTCGTTGTTCCCGTCCTTGAAGGTGCGCCCGCGCAGCCGCCGGTTCTCGGGCACTTCCAGCGAAATCTTGAACTCGGTCTTCTTCTTGTTCTTCTTCGGATCGTCGGGAACCGTGCGGTGGGTCCGCTCCACGCCGATCTTCGGCCTCAACGGGTTGTCGTCCTGGTCCTGCGCGGTCCCTTGCAGCGTGGGCGGCCCCTTGCCGCCGGGCGGGGCGGGCTGGGTCTTCCTCGCCGGATCGGGGCCTTCGTCCTTCTGCTCCGGCTTCTCCGGATCCTCCTTTCCGGGCGGTTCGTGCTTCTGCGGGTCCTGGGGCGGCTGAGTCTTCTCGACACGCCCACGGAGCGGGTCGCGCGAGGTATCGCGGATCGGTTCCAGCGGGATCAGCGGGCGCCGGCCCTGCGGCGGAGGATCCGCGTCCGGCGGATCGGGCGGCGCCGGCGCGCGCTCCTCGACGCGCCCCTGCAGCGGCCTGGGCGGATCTCGAGAGGTATCGCGGATCGGCTCCAGCGGGATCAGCGGGCGCCGGCCCTGCGGCGGAGGATCCGCGTCCGGCGGATCGGGCGGCGCCGGCGCGCGCTCCTCGACGCGCCCCTGCAGCGGCCTGGGCGGATCTCGAGAGGTATCGCGGATCGGCTCCAGCGGGATCAGCGGGCGCCGGCCCTGCGGCGGAGGATCCGCGTCCGGCGGGTCGGGCGGCGCCGGCGCGGGATCCGGAACGGCGGCGGGCGGCGGCGCGCCCCCGGGCGGAGGAGCGTTGGCGGCAAATACGTCCCCAGCCGCCTGCGCCAGCTTGAAGCGCGCCCGGGCCTCCTGCGCGACCCCCGAGGCCTTCCGGAACGCCAGATTGAATTCGTTGCTCAGGTCCTTGCACTTCTGCGTGGCCTCGTCCAGCGCCTTGGCCAGCGCCTTGATCCGCGGGTTGCGGCGCGCCGGGCCTTCCTGGTCGGGTTCCCGCGTGGCCCGCTTGAATTCGTCGTACTTGGTCTTGTGCTCTTCGATCGCGCCGGTCAGCCGGTTCAGCGCGTCCTCGACGGGCGCCAGCGCCCCCGCGCCCTCGGGACCGGCTTCCTGGACGATGCCCCGCAGCCAAACCGTGTTCTGCTGCGCGACCTCGCCCGTCTGTTCGAAAGGCGTCTCGTAGCTCTTCGGCCCAGGGCGCGCGCCTTCGCCGCCGTCCTCGGCGCGCGCGGCGGGTTGCGGAAGAAAGAGCGCCAGCAGCAGCGGGAGCAGGAAGGCCGAGGCGCGCATCGATGCCCGTCTCCGGACGCCGGAACACGGCTGGAAATCCTAATGCCGCCGCGCCAGAAAGAAACCTCAGAGCGCGCGGAGAGCGCAATGGCAGGAAGGGTTACGGGTAGCGGGCGCTACATGAAGTACGCATTCGACATTCCTGGCCGGCATGTCGAGAACCCCAAAGAAGATTTCTCCGCGTGCTCCGCGGTTCATGCCGCGTTGTGGCGCCCGCCGGGGCGCTCACGCGCCTTGTCGAGCGCTCCCCTTCCTGGCGCCCAGCACCTCGCGCACCTTCCGCGCCAGCGCCTGAGGGGAGAAGGGCTTGTTGAGGAACGCGACGTTCTGCTCGACGATCCCGTGATGCACCGCCGCGTCGGCGATGTACCCGCTCATGTAAAGCACCTTCAGGCTCGGAATACGCTCCTGCAGCGTCTCCGCGAGCTGCCGGCCGCCCAGTTCGGGCATCACCACGTCGGTCAGCAGCAGGTGGATGGGGCCTTCCCGCTGCCTGGCCGCCTCGAGCCCCTCCCGGCCGTTGCGCGCCTCGAGCACTTCGTATCCGTAGCGCTGCAACACCAGGCGCGCGATCTCGCGCACGCTCTGCTCGTCTTCCACCAGCAGGATCGTCTCGCTGCCGCGCAGGTCCGCGTCCGATTCGTGGTCCGCCGCCGCACGGTCGGGCGCGGCATCCACCGACGGCAGGTAGAGCTTGAAGCACGTCCCGACGTCCACTTCGCTGTAGGCCTCGATCTGCCCGCCGCTCTGCTTCACGATCCCGAAGACCGTCGCCAGCCCCAGCCCCGTCCCCTTGCCCACGCCCTTGGTGGTGAAGAACGGCTCGAAGATGCGCGCCTTGACCTCGGGCGGCATGCCGCATCCGGTATCGGTCATGGACAGGAGCACGTAGCGCCCGGGCTTGCTTTCGGGATGCGCGGCGCAGTAATCCTCGTCCAGGACCAGGTCGCGGGTCTCGATGCTCAGCTTGCCGCCCCGCGACATGGCGTCGCGCGCGTTGACGGCCAGATTGAGCAGGACCTGATCGAGTTGCCCGGGGTCGATCCGCACGCGCCCGAGGTCCCGCGCCAGCCTGAGTTCCAGCTCGATGTTCTCGCCGATCAGCCGCTGCAGCATCTTCTCGGTCTGCGCCAACACCTCGTTGGGGTTCAGGACCTTGGGCTCCACCACCTGCTTGCGGGAAAAAGCCAGGAGCTGGCGGGTCAGGGCCGCGGCCCGCTCGCCGGCCTGCAGAATCTGGTCGACCTGCCCGCGCCGGGGTTCGTCCGGAGGCATGGCGGCCAGAAGAATCTGGCTGTACCCGTTGATCACCGTCAGCAGGTTGTTGAAGTCGTGCGCCACGCCGGAGGCCAGTTGGCCGACCGCTTCCATCTTCTGGGACTGCCGGAATTGCTCCTCGAGCCGCGTGCGCTCGGTGATGTCGCCGATGGTCAGCAGCGCCAGGGAGCGGCCGAGCGGATCGTTCACGATCGAACCGCCGTAACGGAAAACGCGCCGCCAGTCCGAACCCGGGCGCTGGACGCGCAGATCGAGTTCGCGCAGCGACTCGCCGCGCATGACCCTCGCCAGCGGCCACTCCTCCAGCTTCAGGACCTTCCCATCCTCCGTGGACAGTTCGAAGATCGTCTCGAACTCCGGCAGCCTGCGCAGCCACTCCGCTTCGTTCTCGAACCCGTGCATGTTCAGCGCCGTGCGGTTCCATTGCAGGATCTGGCCGTTGAGGTCGGCGATGACCAGACCTTCGCTCATGTTCCCAATGACCGTCTTCAGCCGTTCCTCGCTTTCCTGCAACTCGCGCTCGCGCCGCCGCCGCTCCTCCACCTGGGCCTGGATTTCGGAGAAGGACTTTTCCAATTGGCTGGACATGTTGGAGAACGCTTCCGCCAGTTCGCCCAGTTCCTGCAGCCGGCTCCCCGGGACGCGCTGCGAGAGGTCGCCCCCGGCCAGCGCCGCCGTGGCGCGAGAGAGGCGGCGGATCGGCGCGGTGACCAGCGACGCCAGGGCGAAGGCCAGGGCGAGGCTGAACAGCAGGGCCACCGCGAAGATCGTGGCCGAACGGCTGCTGCCCGAGCGCACCCCCGAGAGGAAATAGCTCTCGGGCAGCATCGTGAGCAGAATCCACGCCGGCTCGTTCGCGCCCGGCGGCGTGTAGAGCGCCGCGTGGGCGAGCCAGGTCTCCTTCGAAAGCGGCTTCGCGGTCAGATGCTCGAACGTGAGGGTCTGAAAAGCGCCCACGCCCTCCAGTCCGCCGGGCCGCCGGCGCAGGGCCTCGATCCCGCTTTGCATGACCGCATCGCCGGGAGGGGCGGAGCTGCCGATCGCCCGTCCCGAGAAATCGAGCACGGCCAGCCGGCCGTGCGCGGCGAGCGGCGCTTTCCGAAGCAGCTTCGAGAGCCCGGCCTCGCGCGCGTCAGGCGCCGCGGACGGCGAGGCGTTCAGATGATCGTCCAGGTTCGAGACGAGGGCCGCGGAACTCACCTGCTGGAGTTGCGCGGCCAGCATCCGCTCGTGGTTCTCCGCGCCGTACAAGGTCACGAACGCCGTCAGGCCGACCATCAGCAGGACCAGGACGATGAAGGGGAGCAAGAGGGCCATCCGGATGGGCAAGCCCCTGGGCGCGGCGGACTCGGGCCGCGCGTCGCCCTCCCCGGACGCCCAGACGCAGGTTTCGCGCCCCAGCAGGCGCTCGTTCACGTGACCGGGAATCTCGGCCCAGTACAGCCCCGCCTTGCGGGCCAGCGGCAACGCGGCCAGCATCGCGAACGGCGCCAGTATCCAGGTGATCCCGGTCGTGAAGAACAGCGCGGGCGTGATGGTTCGATAGGATATTTCCGGCGTGAATTCATCCGAGCAGATATAGCCCCACAGCACCGGTTCAAGGATCATGAAGGCCGGCACGAACAGCAGGTAGCCGCCCCACGTCCGGATCTTCCGGAAGTCGGGATCCTTGCCGATGAGCTGGTACGCGATCCAGAAACAGGTCGGATTGATGAAATAGCCCGGCAGCCAGTTCAACAGGAATTCAGGCGGCACGCCTTCGATCAGGTCCGAAAGCCCGTACGCGAAGGGCACCGTGATGAGCGCCGGATACCCCAGCAGCACGATGCACAGAAAAACGACTAAATCTTTCAGCGACTCGAAGGTCTGCGCGCCCGGCACCAGCACGATCGAAGAGCCGATGTAGCCGGTCGCGGTGATCAGGACGAACGTCAGAGGAAGGCTCAAGAACGCCCGCGTGTCCCAGGTCTGCCGCTCGCGCCCCCACCCCCAGCCCCCGCCTTGCCGGAACGTGAATCCGCAGAAGGCGTACAGCGCGAGCGCCCCGCCCACGAGGAAACTGAAGCGGCCCCAGACCTCCAGGAACGGGAGCGGCAGACCGGCGAAGACACGCTCCAGCCAGCCGATCAGTTCCAGCATGCGGATATCCCCGGACCGTTTTCATGCATGTCATAGCGTTCGTACCAGGCAGGGGCGGCGGCCATGCCCTTTGAAGCGCATGGCGTGTCCGGAACTGCATTCAAGCCCCCACTCCTACCCCCCCGGCGGCGGCGGCACCACTTGCGTATCCTTGCTGCGCAGATTCTCGTCCTTCGGCTCCTCGGACGGCGCCGGCGCCGCGGCGAACTGCTCGTCGTGCCGCTGCTTGGCGTCGGCCAGATAACGGAACAGCCGCTCCCGCGCGGACTCGGCCCCCGGCGTCCCCGCCATCGCGAGCATCTCCACTTCCTGCGCCAGATGCTGCATCTCCGCGGCGAACTCCTTCATCACCCGCGCCAGTTCGCCCGCGTTCTGCTGCATGATGTCCACCCACAGCCGCACGTCGCTCCCCGAAAGCCGCGTCATGTCCCGCAGCCCCGGGCCGGCCAGTTGCAGCGAGCGGCCGCTCTGCGCGTGGATCAGCGCGTAGCTCAGCAGGTGCGGCAGGTGGCTCGAACGCGCCAGCATCGCGTCGTGATCTTCGGGCGAGAGGCGGTGGGTCTTCATCCCCAGCGCCTTCCAGAACTCGTCCACCGTCCGGTACGATTCGTTGTCCGTCGCCGGCGTCGGCGTCAGCACGCACGCCGCGCCCTCGAGCCGCACCTCCCCGGCGCTCTCGATCCCCGACTTCTCGCTCCCCGCGATCGGGTGGCTCCCCACGAAAAAGGCCTGCGCCTTCGTCTGCGCGATCAGCGCCTCCACCGCCGCCACCACCCCCGCCTTCGAACTCCCCAGGTCGGTCACGATCGTCTGCGGCCGGCATGCCGCCAGCACGCTCCGCGCCGCGTCCGGGATCAGCCGCACCGGCACCGCCAGCACGACCAGGTCCGCGTCGCGCACCCCTTCGCGCAGGTCCACCGTGGCGTCGTCCACCGCGCCCATCCGCCGCGCCTGCTCGATCGTCTCGGAGCGGTCCCCCACCCCGACGATCCGCGTCGCCGCGCCGCGCCGCCGGGCCGTCAGCCCCACCGCGCCGCCCATCAATCCCAGTCCTACGATGCAGAGCCGATGAACCACCGTGCCGGACCTTTCCGCCGCTCGCGCCGACTCCCTAACTTCTTGTTTCAAGGATACTTCCCACGGGCAAGCCTAATCGCGCCTCGACGCGGCTGTCAAGCCGAGGCGCTTCACCGAACCTCTGCGGTTGAAATCGCCGCGCAGCGTTTACAGTGTGCAATGGGTGAAACCGGAGATACGCGCGGTGGCCAGCCAGCGAAGGTCGTCCCGGAGAAGCTCCCGCCGCGCCGCAGGCGGGCGCGGCCCTTATCGCATCGGCCTGGTCTCCGATACCCACGGCCTCTACCGCGAGGAACTGCAGGTCATCCTCGGCGGCGTCGAGGAAATCCTCCACGCCGGAGACGTGGGCAAGCCCGAGGTCCTCGAGCGCCTCCGCCTGCTCGCGCCCGTCAGCGCCGTCAAAGGCAACGTGGATGTCTGCGTGAAGGAGCTGAACCTCCCCTCCTTTCTCATCCGCGACCTCCACGGCGTCTCGATCCTGATCACCCACTACTCCGGCATGCCCGAACAGCCCCTCCCGCCCGTCGCCGCCGTCCTGCGCGCCGAGAAGCCTCGCCTGATTCTCTCCGGGCATACCCACATGCCCCTGATCGCCGAACACGGCGGCGTCCTCTTCGTCAACCCCGGCTCCTGCGGGCCGCGCCGCTTCCGCACGCCCATCAGTTGCGGGCTCCTCACCATCCAGGAACCCGAGGCCCCACACACCCCGCCGAAATTCCACGTCCGCGTCCTGGACCTCGAATCCGGCGCGGTGCTGGAGTCTTACGGGAGCGGCGCGTGAACGGCGAACCCGCGCGCGAGTGGCCCGCCTGGCGCGCGGAGGCCTTCTGGCTCGCCGCCGGCCTCGTCCTCCTCGCCGCAGCCTTCCTCCCCGTCGCCGGCGCCTGGAACGCCCCCTTCAGCTACCTCGACGACGAGAACCTCGTCCTCCACAATCCCCTTTACGCCCCCGAGACCGGCCTCTTCGCGCCCTTCCTCCGCCCGCACAACACCGAGTACGCCCCGCTGACCCAGTTCAGCTTCCGCCTCACCTTCGAGATCTTCGGCCGCGAGGCCCCCTGGGCCTTCCGCATGGGCAACTGGCTCCTGCACGGCCTGAGCGCGATCCTCCTCGCCGCGGTCCTGCTCCGCCTGGGGCTGGCGCGCATCGAGGCCCTCTTCGTCGCCGCCGCCTGGGCCGCGCACCCGCTCGCCGGCGAGAGCGTCGCGTGGATCATCCATCGCAACAACGGCGTCGTGGCCTGCTGCGGCCTGGCCGGGCTCTGGGCCGCCCTGCGCTGGCACGGCGAGTGGCGCGGGCTGCTGCTCGGGCTCCTCGGCGCGGCCCTCGCCTGCCTGGGCAAGCCCGCCGGCGTCGCCTGGTGCGCCGTCTTCGTGAGCCTCGAACTCCTCGGCGGGCCCGAGCGCCTGAGGTTCGACCGCGAAACCTGCCGCCGCCAGCTCGGCGCCGCGGGCGCCTACGCCGGCGCCGGCGCGCGCGTGCTCCCCTTCCTCGTCCTCGGCGCCGCCTGCACCCTCCTCGCCCTGACCGCCGCCAAGATCCGCGGCATCCCCCCGCCCGGAGGAACCGTCTTCACCGCCGCGCTCACCGACGCCGAGATCTTCGCGCGCTATCTCGGCAACCTCCTCGCGCCGCTCAAGCTCAGCCAGATCTACGGCGTCGAGGACATCCGTTCGCTCGCCGAGCCGCGTTTCTGGAGCCACGCCGCGCTTCTGGCCGCCGCCGTGGGCCTCACCCTCGCCCTCGCCCGCCACCGCGTCCGCGCGCTCTTCGGCTGGCTCTGGTTTTTCGGGATGCTCCTGCCCTACGCCAACTTCGTCTCCTACTCCTTCACCATGCAGGACCGCTACGTCTACCTGCCCATGATCGGCGCGCTGCTCGTGCTCCTCGAAACCGCCGCCGGGATCCTCGCCCGCGCGCGCCGCCTCCTGAACCGCGCCGATCCGGCCGCCGGGCCCGGCGCCGCGGCGCTGCTCCTCGGCGGCGCCTGGGTCCTCGCCCTCGGCGGCCTGGCCCTCCAGCGCAGCCGCCTCTGGGCCGACCCCGCCGCCCTGATGGCCCAGTCCGTCCTGAACCAGCCCCGCAGCGGGCTCGTGCGCATCCAGTTCGCCACCACCCTCCGCCGCAAGTCCTTCGAGCTGCTCAAGGCCGAGGACAAACCCTTCTTCGTCGCCGTCCAGGGCGCCGACCCGTGGGATGGCCCATCCCCCTTCCAGCCGCGCGACGGCCTGCCCCTCGACCTGCTGCTCTGGCAGGAGATCTACCTCCAGTTCGAGCGCGCGCTCCAGTGCCCCGACGCCTACCGCTACTTCGATCCCCTGCGCGTCCGCGTCTTCCTCGCCAAGGGCGCCAACGACCTCACCGACACCGGCCTCTTCGGAGACCTCAACCCGCGCGTGCGCTGGGCGCTGGAAGGCCTCACGCCGCCGCCCGCCCCGCCCGGCGGCGAACTCGACGGCGTCCCGCCGGTGCTCGCGAAGGCCGGCTTCCGCCGCATGCGCTTGAACGGCATCGACTACTACTACAACCTCGACATGCTCGCCCAGGCCTGCCTGGCCCTCTCCGAGACCACCCTCCGCGAAGCCTGGATCCTCGACGCCGATCCCGCGGCGCGCGCCCAGGCTGTTGCCGAGACCATGGCGCGCGTCGAACAAGCCCGCGCCGCCGACCCGCGCCTCAGCGACGCCTGGTACCTCCAGGCCGGCGCCGAACTGGCCCTCGTGAACCTCGCCGAGCGCCGCGGGGATCTCGTCGAAGCCCAAGCGCGTTTTCTGAACGTCCTCGAAGCGCTCAAAAAGGTCGGACAGGACTCGCCGCGCTACGCCCAAGCCCAGCGCAAGCTCCGCGAGCTGAAAGCCCCCCGCCCCCGCCCGCCGCCCCGACCTTCCCGGGCGCCGAACCGCCCCCCAACCCGAACCCGGCCACGGCGTCCGACTCCCCCCAGCGCCCCCGCCCGTAGCGCCGGCGTCCCCGCCGGCTCGCGTGGGCGTCCCGCCCGCGCGTCTTCTGGTTCTTCCCGTACCGCGAGCATCCACCCCGTCGTGCCACGGGTCAGCGAAGCTGCCCCGTGCCAGCGCAGCCGCCCCGCGCCTTTCGTAGCGCCGGCGTCCTCGCCGGCTCGCGTGGGCGTCCCGCCCGCGCGCCTTTTCGTTCTCCCATACCGCGAACATCCCGCCCGCCGTGCCACGGGTCGGCGCAGCCGCCCCGTGCCTCACGCGCTCCGCGCCGCGAAGAGCGCCGTCTGCTCGTCCTTGTCCGTGCCCGTGGCTTCGATCCCGCCGCGCCTGACGACCACGACGAACCGCCCGTCCTTCCGTTCGACCGAGACCGTCTCGATGGGCCGCGCTTCAGGTAACTCGGGCATCCTCCTCGGCCTGCTCCATCGCCTCCGCCCGAACCCATGGGCTAAGGGCCAGAGGGGTCAGGAGGGTCTCGGGGCTTCGCCTCATTCCTTTCGCGGTTCCGATTCCTTTTTGGCCTTCTCGGTCTCATGGGCTGCTACGCACAATATAAATTCCATAAGAACCACAATGCTTATGCATATTAGTATTCCTACTCCTACATCGGTCAAAGTTGAGTTTTTCGCATACCAATCATTTTCAAACGTGTTAGGAGCCCAGCCAACATGCTCATCCACTTCATCGGTTGAAAGCCTTGTCTTAAGTAGCTCTTTCAACTTGGGCGACAGGTCCCCTGAATCGTCAACAATCTGTCCATCATCAATGTATACTAGTTTGCTACGCGTTCGATATGTGCTAGGCCATCCAAACTTCTCAATACGGAAATATAGACCATTTGGCATTCGTCTATCAAGGCTAACACTGGGCGGTTCTTGTACCCGCTTGCCTATAGCAAACAGAACAGATTCAGGTGCATCATTGAAGTGCGAAGTTGGCATTAGATTTACACCAAGAACCAGCGCGGCAGTTATGTGCAGCAATATGATGGTCGCCAGTCGAATGCGAATTCTTGGTTTCATTCCCTCGTGCCCTCAAGGCTCCCAATCCGGCTCTTGCCCGGCATTCAATTGTCTTTCAGCTCGTGCTGCGACGTCATTACATACGCCTTGCTGTTTGCCGGATGGTGTGATAACTGCATTGCCGGCGTAGTCATACTTAATTACCTTCGCTCCGGGTTTAGAGCAGCTAATTTGACACGCGGGTGGCCCCCATAACCCCGTTATGGGGGCGGCGAAGCCGATGGCAACCTCATGAAGAACGTGCCACGGCCCTTTCAAGCCTGCACTCGCTTCGCGCTCCGCTCCCACGGCAAGGACCCTTCGATCCCGCACATGCGGACGGGCGGGCGAATGCCTTGCTGCCAGTAGCGGGCGCTGCTCCAGGCCCAGGCGCACGGATCGTCCACCAAGCCTTGCCGCACGGGATTGTGGTGCATGTACTCCAGCTTTTGTATCGCCTTTTTCATGCTGTACACGTTGAAGGGATAATAACGTTTGTTCCAGCAGTGCACGCGGCCCGCGTCGTCGCGGACCCTTGCGCCAAAGGGCGCGGCGCCGTCACCCAGGCGGAGGAAGGCATGAATATGCCGGCTTGATTCGCGTTTCCAAAGCTGCATGAACGGACTCAGGCGTCCGGGTTCCGCGGGGCGCAGCAACGCATGGACGTGGTCGGGCATCACGACGTAACCCACGACCCCGACGCGCTCCTGCCAGCCCCAACGGTCGAGGTGCGCCAGGACGATCTGCTTGCAGCGGTCTCGGCTCAGGAATTGAAACTTTCGATAGCATGAAAAAGTGACGAATTGAAGATGGCCTTCGATGTCGAAGATCGTGCGTGGTGGTCAAGTGGCGGCCATGCCGCGATTTTAAGGCGCGCTTACCAGGAGACAACCTGGCATTTCAGGATCGCGATTGGTTTTCATGAAGTTGCCATCGCCTTCGGCGCCCCCATAACGGCGTTATGGGGGCCACCCGCGGTTCACTTGGGCTCGCCTGGGCCGGGCGGGTCATTGTTCTCCGTGTTCGGGGTCGGTGGTTCCTGGGGCGGGTCGCTGGGGCGGTACATGCGCATCACCGCAACTTTTTCTCCTACTACACGAAGGAAGAATTCCTTCAATATTGATTTAATGAGTATCTTATATAGATTATGTAAGCGATCAAGTGCCAAATAAATACAGGAACTAATAAGGAATACAACAGTTCCCTCCACGAACTAGATGCGCAATCATCACCTTGATACTGCTTACAAATAATCATTACAGAGAAGCATGATGAGAAAACAAAATATAATAATAGTGCGACCCAAGGAGCACGAATTGCCGCATTCGTAGTGGCTCCGACTGTAACCCCAACACTTGATCCTAATGCCATGATCCCTAAAACAAAATCAATCAAGGACAACCTAAGGCCATATACGTGACGCCAAGGCCAGAGTACAACAAGTATGCGTTCCCAGGTAACAGCCGCATTGCCGCCGTTATACATAAGCCGCCCCATCCATTGGGGTAAGCACCCAATCCTATATTCCTCCTCGTGTAATTTATCCCACTCATTAAATTTAGGCTTCCTCATAATTCTATTCACCACTCGTCAGAGAACGATTGGCTGGCGGCACTGTCACTCCTCGCTTCGCCTTGTGCCTTCCAGGAATTGGCGCCGCTGGCTGCGGCTGTAGGCAGCCAGTGCTTCGCCGTCCGGATCGCGTGGCCCACTCAAGTTACTTCATTCGGGTCTACGTGCGAGTTGAATCCGGGGTGCGCGTCTCGCACTGGCTGCGGAGTACCGCAGCGCAGTGGCACCAGATCACAAACCAACCTCAGTCAGTGCTACCCGCCGCCGCCGTCCCGGCGGCCTTCTTCCGCGCCGCGAGCGTCCCGCCGGGACGCCGTGAAAATAGCCCAGCCCTTCAGGGCTGGGAGGTCAGGGCAGCGCCTGCGATCAAGTCCCGAAGGGACGGCTGAGGCGCGCGCGTGCTTCAGTCGTCCCTGCGGGACTGGGTTCGTGGTGCGGCGTTCACGGTCCCAGCCTTGAAAGGCTGGGCTATTTTCATCGCGTCCCTGGAGGACGCGGCGGCGGGCGGAACGGGAAGAATTGGAAGACGCGCGGGCGGGACGCCCACGCGGGCCGGCGGGGACGCCGGCGCTACGGAGGCTGCGCCGATCCGAGGCACGCGGGCGGGCGGGATGCTCGCGGTGCGGGAGAACGAAAAGGCGCGCGGGCGGGACGCCCACGCGAGCCGGCGGGGACGCCGGCGCTACGGCGGCTTCAAGCGTCAATCCCCCGGCGTCCGGCTCCCGGTTCCCGGCCCCCGTTTCCGGAACTCGGAACTCGGAACTGGAGTTCTCTTCCCCATCTAGACCTCCGACCACTTTAGGGTAATGTTTGCTCCACGTGGAGCAATTTTTCGGTATGTTAATTCCGAGTGTCAAAGGTTACGCCGGACCGCCATCCCTACTCTAGCGCACAGCGTGCAACATTTTGCAGGGCTCCGAGTGGCCTGTTGCCAGAGCTCAGCCTCCAGAACCCAGAACCCGACCCCCACCGTTAGGGTTCCAATTGCTCCACGTGGAGCAATGGGGCATTACGGCAGGTTCGAGGTGCGAGTTCCGAGTTCCGGAAGAATAGCTCGACGCAATCGACGCACAGCGTGCAACATTTTTCAGCTCCCGGAACATCCCTCGTCCAAACCCCCGCCCTTAGGGCTCCATTTGCTCCACGTGGAGCAATGGGGCATTACGGCAGGCTGCGGGCCGCAAGCCTTACCTGGATTCCGGCGCCGGAAACCGGAAACTGAGAAACCCAGGAACCTTGGAAGGGAACTCCGTCTGACTGACCACGCGCGCGCACCCGTGCTTGACAACACCTCCTTCGAGGCGCGCTGGGCGCGGGCCGCGGAGGCGCTCGACGGACCGGAACCCGGCGCGGACGCCGCGCGGGCGCGCCTGGACCTCTGGCGCCGGCAGGAATGGCACGACTGGTTTCGCTGGAGGCTCTGCGCGCGCGGCTTCGACTGGAGCAAGCCGCTCTGGTTCGCCGTACTGGCCGGCGGGCTCTTCGGGCTGGTCTATTACGGCGCGCTGAGCGGGCGCTGGGAGGTCACCGCGGGCGGGGTCGTGGCCTGGTTCACGCTCGTGAACCTGGGCTTCTTCGTCTACCTCGGGCTGCGCACGCGCCAGCCTCCGCCGCCGCACCCCGGACCGTTCGCGCCCGGGGTCGAGGTCCGCGCCGAGGCGGCGCTTTACCCGGCCGGGTACGACGGGCGGACGCTCCCCCGGCTCTTGCTGCGCGTCCCGCGCCGGGGCGCCGAGTCGCCGTGGCTGCTGGAGCTTCCCTTTAGCTCCGCGCAACCGCTCCCGCTGGAGTTCGCCGAGCTGATCGCGCGGCAGGCGACCTTCCGCATGCAGCGCGGCGACGCGCCGAAGCTCCGCGCCGTCTGCCAGGCCGCCACCGCGCTGACCCGCGCCGAGATCGACGCCGGCGCGCATCCCTTAATGGTCGTCGCGTGGGTTTGGGACGAGCAGCGCGTCGAGACCTTTGGGCGCGGGGCGACGTAAACGTGAAACGTGAAACGTGAAACGTGAATGGACCTGGCGTTCACACCCACTTTCAAATATCCACTCCCAATCCTTTCACGTTTTGCGTTTCACGTTTCAGTCGTCCCCGACTGGCTTTCGCCTTCCCCTTTCTCATCCCGGACCTACAGTATCCCCATGTCCCTCTGGATCGCGTGCCTCCTCTCGGCCGCCGGCGGCGTGCTGGCCGGGCTGCCGTTCGTGGAACTCGCGCAGTTCCCGATCTGGTTCGGGCTGGCGCCGGCCTTCTATGCGGTCGCGGCGGCGCGAACCTGGAAAGGCGCGGCGCTGGCGGCGGCGAGCTTCGTCTTGCCTTGGACGCTGCTGGGATGCTGGTTCATCGCGACGCAACTGGCCTTCGGCGCGCTGGCGGCGGCGCTGTACACGGGGCTTTACTACGTCCCCGCGCTGCTGGCGGTGCGGGCGCTGGCGCTGCGCGGGACGGCCGGCGCGGTCTTCGGGACGGCCGCCGTCTGGGCGCTCGTCGAGATCGCCCGCTCCCGGATGCCCGTCCTGGGCTGGCCGTGGCTGCTCCTGGGCCACGCCGTGGCCGACGCCGAATTCCTGCGCCAAGCCGCGGACCTGGGCGGGGTCTACGGGCTGAGCTTCCTCGTCGCGGCCTTCAACGCCGCGCTGGCCTTCGTCGCCCCGGCCTTCGTGACCGCGCGCCTGCAAGGACCGCCGGGGTCGCCTCTGCAACGGAGGGCTTGCGCCGCGGCGGTGCTGGGGCTGCTGCTGGCGGCGCTGGTCTACGGCCGGGCGCGAGTGGCGCAGTTGGAGGGACGCCTCGAGACGGACGGCCCGGCGTTGGCGCTCCTGCAAGGCTGCACCTACCAGAAGATCGAGCGCCCCTACGCCGAAGAGCGCCGGCAGCTCGACGAGCACATCGCCCTGCACCGCAAGGCCGTCGAAGAAGCCCCGGCGGGCGAGAAGCCGGCGCTCGTCTGCTGGGCCGAGACGATGGTCCCCGGCGTCTACAACCGCGACAACCACCGCATCGAATTCCGCGCGGCCGTGATGCGCTACGGCGTGCCGACGGTCTTCGGCTCGGACTTCATCAACGAAGCCGACCTGGCGCTCGAGGACCCCTGGGCGCAGCGCTGGCACAACACCGCCTTCCTGATGGACGCCGGCGGGGAACTGAAAGCCCGGTACTTCAAGCGGCGCCTGGTCCCGTTCGGCGAGTACATCCCCTGGACCGGGACCTTTCCGATCCTGAAACGGCTCCGCAGCGTCACGCGCGATACCTACACGCGGGGCGAGCGGGACAGCGAGATCTTCGAAGCCGGCGGCGCGCGCTTCGCCTTCAACCTGTGCGTGGAAGACGCGCACCCGGACCTGGCGCGGCGCGCGGCGGAGGACGGCGCGGAGGCGCTCCTGAACCTGACCAACGACGCCTGGTTCCGCGGCTCCAGCGGCGAGTGGGCGCACCTCCGCGCGGCGCGGCTGCGGAGCGTCGAGGTTCGCCGCCCGCTGATCCGGGTCACCAACAGCGGAGTGAGCGTCCAGGTCGATCCGCTGGGCCGGCTGGAGATCCCCGTCCCGCCGCATGAAGTGGGCATCGGGCGGCTCCGGCTGAAGCGCCTCGACCGCCCGCCGCATACCTGGGCGATGGTGCTGGGCGAGGCCTGGGTGGCGCTGCTCCTGGGCGCGGTGCTGGGAGCGGCTCTTTTTCTGGATCGAAGCGCAAGCGCAAAGACATAACAATAAAGAGGTTACGTACATGGCTGGAAAATCGCAGGGAGCGTGCTTTCGGAGCATTAAATCCGCCCGAGCAAACGTCTAAAGGTTAAGGAACCGTGTACTTAGGCAAGGCCAGGTTGGAATTGCGAGGGTCTACGACCGTGAAACGGATCTCCAAAGGCCTGAACGTGGCGGCGCGGAAGGTCGAGGATACCCGCGAGGCGTTGCGCTGGAGGCTCGCCTTGGCCGCGCTGGTTTCGCTGGCGGTCTGGTTCGGCAGGCCGGCAGGGGCCGGCGAGTCGCAGCAGATGGCGCCCGAGGGCGCGACGCTCTTCGAGAACAACGCCCCCAAGGGCGCGCTCGAAGACCGCCTCAAGATGGCCTACGAGGAGTTCACGCGCAAGAACGAGATGCAGCAGCAGCTCGATGGCGTGAAGGAGATCCTGGACAAGGCGAAGGAAGCCGGCGTCACCGGCCGCGAAGGCGGCAACGACAAGTCCGGCCAATGGACGAACTACCAGCAGCCCGGCGCGAAGCAGGACGACAAGGCGAAGGCCAAGCAGGAGATGGCCGAGTACCGCGAGAAGCTGCTGCAGAATCTGGCTTACATCAAGGAAATGTTCGCGAAGGGCGAGGCCAGCTTCCAGGCCGAACAGTACCGCGAAGCGGCCGCCTTCTATGCCAGCGTCGCGATGGCCAACGTCCCCAACAGCGAGAAGATGGTCGAGGACAGCCGCAAACGTTTCACCGAGATGGAAGACTTCGCCAAGCAGCACTTCAACAACGCCATGGACGCGCACATCCAGCGGGATTTCACCCGCGAAGTCGAGGAACTCTCCATCGTGACGCGCGAGTTCCCCTTCTCGAACGTGCACAAGGAAGCCTACACCCGGCTGGTTGCGCTCAAGACCAACCCGAAGGTCGCGGGACTGGTCGAATACGCGGAGGCCGAGTCCACCGAGGCGGCCGGCTTCACCCTGAAGGCATACAAGCAGTACCAGGCCATCGCCGGCAACTCGCGCTACGAGAACACCCTCGCCGCGGTCAAGGCGCACCGCAAGCTTCAGGACCTGAACAAGAACGCCGCCAGCCGCGAGCAGATGAACACCGAACTTCAGACGCAGGCCGACAAGGAAGCCCCGCGGCTGATGAACCAGGCCGACAACTTCCTGATGAACAACATGCCCGGACAGGCCCGCGAGAAGCTCCACGCGATCATCGAGAAGTACCCCGGCACCAGCTACGCCGAGGACGCCCAGAAGAAGCTCGACGGGATTCCGGCCGCGAATCCCAAGTAGCCGGCGAGTCCAGCACAAGCAAAAAGCCCCGCCAGCAGGCGGGGCTTTTTTATTGCCGGGGCGGCAAGCGCTCCGCTAACAGGAAAGGCTTCGAGCCTTCACGGTTCCCCGTTCGCTCGTTCAGCCCACAATCTCCGTCAGCGCCGCGACGACCGCGTCGCACTCCTCGAGCGAGTTGAACAGTCCCGGCGAGAGGCGCACGGTGCCGCCGGACTCGAAGGTCCCCAGCGCCTTGTGCGTGTACGGCGCGCAGTGGAGTCCCGGGCGGACGCAGACCTCGAAGGCGCTGTCGAGGATCGTCGCGACGTCCGCGGCGTCGCGCCCGCGCAGAGCGACCGAAAGGACGCCGGCCTTGCGCGAGGGTTCGCGCGTGCCGTAAAGCGTGAAGCGCTCGTCGGCGCCGAGTTTCTCGATAAGCCGCCGCTGCAGCGCCTGCTCGTGCGCGAGGATCTTCTCCAGGCCCCGCGCCTGGACCACGCGCAGGCCCGCCAGCAGCCCCGCGATGCCCATGGAATTCGGCGTGCCGCCTTCCAGGAAGTAGGGCCACTGGCGCGGCTGGTGGGGCGTGGAACTGTCGCCGCCGGTGCCGCCCTCACGCCAGCCATGGAGTTCCTCGGGCTTGACGCGCTCGCCCAGAAGCAGCGCGCCGGTCCCTGGCGGGCCGAAGAGCGCCTTGTGCCCGGGGAAGCACAGGAAGTCGATGCACGCGGCCTCGAGGTCCAGCGGCACGACGCCGGCCGTCTGCGCGGCATCGACGAGATAGCGGACCCGCGGGTGCTTCGCGCGCAGGGCCCGGCCCAGTTCGGCGGCGGGCGCGATCACGCCCGTCACGTTGCTGCAATGCGTCAGCGCGACGAACTTCGTCCCGGGCGTGACCGCGTCGAGCACCTCGTCCACGCCCCACGCCCCGTCGGCGCCCAGGCCCACGCGCTGCAGCCGGATCCGCTTGTCGTCGTGCGCCTGCTGCAAGGGGCGGTTGACGCTGTTGTGCTCGGCCATCGAACTGATCACGTGCGCGCCGGGATGCAGGTCGAGGAAGCCCTTGAGCGCCATGTTCAGCGCGTCGGTGCAGTTGAAGGCGAAGACCACGCGGTGCGGATCCTTCACGCCGAAGAACTTGCCCAGCGCGTTGCGGGCCTCGTCGAGCATCGCCTCGGCGGCGGTAGCGAGGCGGTGCCCGCTGCGGCCCGGATTTCCGCCGGCTTCGGCCATGAAGGTCGTCATCGCCGCGAAGACCTCGGGCGGCTTGGGGTAACTGGTGGCGGCGTTGTCGAAGTAGATCATGGAACCTTTCCGATTACCCAATGGAGACGCCTATTTATCGCCTTCATCGACTTCACGGGCTTCCGCTTCGTCATCGGCGATTGGCAAGGCCTTGACCAAAGGCGAAAAGACGCGATGGAACACCTCGGCATTCTTCCTCAGCCACTCGAAAGCCGAATTCCAAACGGATCGGTCCGATACATTGACCTCGTGCCTGCGCAAAGCAATTCTGCAATCTTGGCCGTCCGGCAGCTTATCCCAATCGAGTGTTCCGGTTTCCTTTTCAATCTGCCCGCGCGATCGCTCTAGCAGCTCAAACGCGCGCTTTGCGTTTGCTCCACGAATATAGATTTCACAACTGATTCTCTTATGCATAGAGCTTGCCGCCAAACTTAGATGAAACTTGCTTCTCCCTACGGCCATGGCCGTCCACTGCTGAGGCCTGGGCTTCCGCAATTTCAACGAAGAACCGGTGCTCCTGCAATACTCCTTGAATGCGCTCCAGAATTCCAAGTACAAGGCCTGTGTTTCAGTCTCCCCCCGGGACTTCGATTTTACGGCTACCGAGTATTCGTTGGGCTTTGAAATGATCTTGAATTGTTCCGCGGGAGCCGAATCCCCAATCTTGTAGACTCCGATTTCAAGCGCAAACAATCGCAGCCCGGGCGAGGCGTTGGTATTCAAAAAATCGATAGCCTGCCGATGTTCCTCGGTAAAGGCTTCCGCAATCCAAACGATGGCACTGGCGCCAAGGCCGGAAGCGTAGGTAATGATCTTCCCCAGGTGATCGTGGTCGGTCTTGCCAAATTGGTTTTCGATGATGACTTTAGCGTTTGAATTTGCATCGTTAGCGACAATATCGGCCTTGTACGGCCCTACGGCAACCTCAACTCCGTCCAATTCAAAATCCATATCAAGCACTTCTGAAAGCCGATCCAGGTTCTCGGCCAGCCAAGGAGTAAATTCCCTAGCCTCGTCGGCCCAGACGGTCCTCAATTCGACGGGCGCCAATCGCCCAAGGCTTTGCTTCTCCATTCACTCATACTCCTTGCCTTGCGTCGGCAGAATGGTTACTATTGACCCGGAATGGTCATGGTGGGCGAAGTCATGACGGCTATTCAAATCAGGATTTCGGACGATCTTGCTCGCAAGGCAAAGGCCGAAGGGTTGTTGGCCCCAGGTACCATCGAGCAATTGCTTCGCGAAGCTCTGCGCAAGAAGGCGGCAAACAAACTGCTGCGCATGAGCCGAGCGCTGCAAGTTTCGAACCCCGGCCGAGGACTTACCGAAGACGAAGTGCGCATACTGGTCGAGAAAGAAGTAGGCACGGTTCGGAGTTTTCCGAAAGGCAAGCGTGCGCGTCGTTCCTGATACGAATACCGTAGTCTCCGGATTATTGTGGCGCGGCGCTCCATACAGACTACTGTTGTCTGCCCACCGTGAGTGTATCGGTTTATTCATCTCTCGACCCATGTTTGAGGAACTGGCTCGGGTTCTACAGCGTCCGAAGTTTGCTGCAATATTCAAGAAGGCCGGCCTTACGCCACATGCCGTCATGGCGGAATTTTCCGCTCTGACCCATTGGGTCGAACCGGCCTCGATTCCTCCAGTGATTCGGGAAGATCCCTCGGACGACCACGTATTGGCTTGTGCGTTCGCCGCAAATGCCGAAGCCATCGTTTCCGGCGACCGCCACCTCCTCGAAATTGGCGCATACAAAAAGATTCCCATTCTCACGGCTCCCGCATTGCTATTGCGCCTGGAAAGCCAATCTTGAACTACGCCCCCACGTACTTCGCGTAAGCGGTGCGCGCGACGGGGATCTGCTTGGTGCCCTTCACGATCGCGCGGGCGTCGGGGAAGACGGTGATCTCCAGGCCTTCGTCGCCGCCGGGCGCGTTGAACTTGAGCAGGAACTTGTTGGCGCTGAGGTTCTTCACGTCGCTGGAATTCTTCAACTGCTTCGCGAGGTCCTCAATGTTCACCTTCGCGCCGTTCTTGGGGTTGATCTGGACGGCGTTGCGCCCGCAGAGGCTCGTGGTGCTGCTGGCTCCCTGCCCCTCGAGGAACTCGAAGTTGCGGCGCTTGCAGCACGGGCAGTCGGCGACCTCGCGCGCGCGGGCGATCTTGAAGGCGTGCTGCTCGCCCGTCCACAGGTCGATCTGAAAAAGCTTGGTGTTGACATGCTGGGTCAGGCCGGCGCAGATTTTCAGCGCTTCGGCGGCCTCGTAATTCCCGATCAGCCCCGTCACGCTGGCCAGGACGCCGGCGGTGTCGCAGGTCGGCGTCATGCCCGGCGGCGGCGCGGTCTCGAAGATGCAGCGCAGGCACGGCGTCGTGCCGGGGATGACGGTCATGCTGAGGCCCACGCTGCCTACGGCGGCGCCGTAAATCCAGGGCAGGCCGTGCTTGACGCAGGCGTCGTTGAGCACGAAGCGGGTCTCGAAGTTGTCCGCGCCGTCCACGACGACCGTCGCGCCCTTGATGAACTCCTCGATGTTCGTCGGGTTCACGTCGCTGACGATGCCTTCGACCTGGATCGTGGAATTGACCTGCTTGAGCTTCCGCTCGGCGGCGGCGGCCTTGGGCAGATTGTCGCGGCAATCGTCCTCGTCGAAGAGGAGCTGGCGCTGGAGATTGCTCTCCTCGATGAAGTCGCGGTCGATGATCTTCAGATGCCCCACCCCGGCCCGCGCGAGCACGTTGGCGATGACGGTGCCGAGGGCGCCGCAGCCGATCACGACGGCGGTCGAAGCGCAGATCTTCTTCTGCCCTTCTTCGCCGATGAAAGGGAGGAGGACTTGGCGGTTGTAGCGGGCGAACGGCGTGCTCACGGAAGGCTCCTCACTCCAATGCCGGGATTTACGGCCGCCTCACTCGGACCACTTCGGCCAGCGAAGAGTCCAGCAGGTCGCGGTCGTTGGTGATCAGTTCGCAGCGATGCTTCAACGCGGCGTTCGCGATCAGTGCGTCCATGCCGCGCAGGCCGTGGCGGACACCCAGCTCGGCGGCGCCAACGCAAAACGCTTCGTCAACCGGCAGCCAATCGACGTTCAAAAGCTCAAGCATACCCTTGCCGACCGTCACGGCATCGCGGGGATTCTTCCCCATGCCTCGAAACCTGGCCGAGAGCCTGCAGACCACCTCGGTCAAGATCGGCACTGGAATTACCACACGGTGCTTCCCTCTTTGAACCCGATCGATCAAGGCACGGCATGTAAAATGCTCGATCTCGGTGGGAACAACCGCTCCAATCCACACGCAGGAATCCACCACCACCCGCGACGACCTCATAATCCAAGTTCTTTCCGTCTCATCTCCCGCTGTTCTTCCGCCGCGCTGAAGGGAGGAATCCCAAGTTTCGCGATCTTCTCAACCAAGGCATGGTACCTGTCCAACGCATCCTGTATCTCTTTGGGCGAATGCTCGCCCTTTTTATTCTTCAAGCGCTTGTCTTTTGCCCTTGCCTTGGCTTTCGCTCCAGACTTGGGCGCCACAGGCTGTCTCTTGGCTTCCGTCTTAGGCATGGTCAAGCCTCCAGGATTCCACCCATGCCCTGATACTACTGCTTATTCGGGTCACGGAACATGGCGTATCACGAGAATCCCATGCTCATGGCCGGCCTTATCCCATCCTGGCGCCAAGCCATCCTCACGACTCCACCACGTTCATCTCCACCGGGTCGATGCGCACGCCTTCCTTGCGCAGCCACTTGCAGGCGCGGTCGATTTCTTCCTCGTCTCCGGTAATGGATAGGCTCATGATCGCCATGTCTTCCTTGCACGAGGCCGTGCGGATGTTGGGGACGACGTCGAACTTCTTGATCAGCTCGTAGATCATCGGGCGCGTGGTGGTCTTCTCGTCGAAGGTCAGATACGCGCGGAAGACGATCTCCTTGCCGCCCTCGGGCGGGCGCCTGGCGACCTTGGTCTTCTTGGAGGCCTTCGACGAGCCGCCTCCCGCGACGGCGGGCAGGATCGAGACCTCGGTCCCGTCGGCGAGTTTCGTCTCGAGGTTCTCCTGGAAGCGAATGTCTTCCTCGTTGACGAAGATGTTGACGAAGCGGCGCACCTGGCCTTTCTCGTCCATGATCCGCTCCTTGAAGCCGGCATGCTTCGACTCCAGCGCCTCGAGCATCTGCCCCACGGTGCCGGCCTCGACCTGGACCTCGTCCGCGCCCCCGGTCAGGGTGCGGAGCGCCTCGGGAATTCGTACGCGCACTGGCATCGCTTTATCCTCGATTTTTTTTAACCACAGAGATCACAGAGGGCACGGAGAACTAATTCATCATTCTCTTGATGCCCTGCTTCAGCACCTGCACATTGAAGTTGATTAACAGGCCAACCTTCTTCCGCGACAACTTCAAGTAGGACAGAAGCTGGGCCTCATGAACCGACGTCAAAGCATCTACCACCTTAAGCTCAACAATCACCTCGTTCTCAACCAACAGATCAATCCGGTATCCGCAGTCCAGGCGAACTCCCTTATAGTCCACGGGCAATGCTTTTTGCTTCTCCACCACCAGGCCATGAGTTACCAGCTCATGCATCAAGCAAGCTTCATAGGTCGACTCGAGCAATCCCGGCCCTAGATTTCGATGCACCTCCATGGCCGCGCCAATAATAATCTTTGTAATTTCGTTCACTTCCATCTCTGTGCTCTCTGTGTCCTCTGTGGTTACATTCAGCCCCCCGCCGCCGCGGGCGCCGCGGCCTTGCTCCGGTCCTTGATCTTCTCCACGAGCGCTTCGAAGTCGCTGAGCTTGGCCTCGATCACGTCGGGCTTGGGGACGGCGGGCATCACGGCTTCGATGGTCTTGAGGCCGTTCCCGGTGACGCTGATCACGACCGTGTCGCCGGCGGGCAGGCGGCCCTGCTCGACGAGCTTCTTCGTCACGGCCACCGTCACGCCGCCGGCGGTCTCGGTGAAGATGCCTTCGGTCCGCGCAAGCAGCTTGATGCCCTCGACGAGTTCCTCGTCGGTGACGTCCTCGGACCATCCGCCCGAGCCGGTAATGTTCTTGATCGCGTAGAAGCCGTCGGCGGGGTTCCCGATGGCGATGCTGCGCGCGATGGTGTCCGGCTTGACGGGCTTAAAGAGTTCCCAGCCTTTCTTGACGGCGGTGCTGATGGGCGCGCAGCCGGCCGCCTGCGCGCCGTAGATCTTGGTGTGGTTCGAGTCGATCAAGCCGCACTTATGCAGTTCGTCGACGGCCTTCTTGATCTTGCAGATCAGGCTGCCGCCGGCCATGGGCACGATCACGTGGTCGGGGGCCTTCCAGCCGAGCTGCTCGCAGAGCTCCATGCCGTAGGTCTTGGAACCCTCGCTGTAGTACGGGCGCATGTTGATGTTGGCGAAGGCCCAGCCGAACTTGTTGCCGATCTCGCTGCAGAGCCGGTTGACGCCGTCGTAGTTGCCGCCGATGCCGACGACGTGGACGCCGTAGACGCTGGTGCCGATGATCTTCCCCTGCTCCAGGTTCGCGGGCATGAAGATGAAGCACTCCAGCCCCGCGCGGATCGACTGCGCGGCGACGCTGTTGCCCAGGTTGCCGGTCGTCGCGCAGGCCACCGTGTCGAAGCCGAATTCCTTGGCCTTCGAGAGCGCCACGCTGACGACGCGGTCCTTGAACGAGAGCGTCGGGTAATTCACCGCGTCGTTCTTGATCCAGAGGTTCTTGAGGCCCAACTCCTTCCCCAGCCGCTCGGCGCGGACCAGCGGCGTGAAGCCCGTGTTGCGCCCCACGATCGGGTCGCCGGCCAGCGGGAGAAACTCGGCGTAACGCCACATGTTTTTGGGGCGGCTCTCGATGATCTCGCGCGAGACGGCCTTGGCGATGGCCTCGTAGTCGTAGTCGACTTCCAACGGCCCGAAGTCGTACTCACAGATGTGCACGGGCTTCAGGTCGTAGCGGCGGCCGCACTCGCGGCACTTCAGGCCTAGAATGAACTTGGCGGGCATCGTGGCGCTCCTCTCCCCAGCGTTCGGCGACGGAATCTCCGAGGCCGTGCGGTCCGCGCGAGAGCGGAGCGAGACAATCCACGAGGCCGGCGGGCGCGGCGGAGGGCAACAAAAAACCTCTCCGGCCGCGGTCCGAGGCGACGAGAGGAGAGGCGCATGCAGGAAGGATCAGCGACCGGGCGGCATGGCCCCGGCCTATGTCTTCTGCGGCACCTGCTTATCTCTCGATCCTTGCGGTCGCACGCGGTCAGAACCGGTACGGCCGCTCGGTATCGCAGGAGTTAGCATCCAAGGATAAGACATCCGGCACGGCGGCGCGGTCGTCTTCGCTCCCGGAATGCTGTGGCGTCAACGGGCCAGTCCCTCAGCCACTCTCGATAAGCGGACCGATATTCAGTTGTGGAGGGAGACTCTACGCGCGGCGCAAGCGGAGTCAAGGAGATTCGCCCTCAGCCAAGCCCTTTGCTTCCGAGCGCCGACCCGACTAACCTATATAGGGAGGTTGTACGGTGGCGGACCTGATCTATCTCTGCGAAATCTGCGGCTCGGTGCTCGACGAGCATCATTGCAAGGCCGTCTGCCCCAACTGCGGACGGATGTTCGATTGCTCCGACCTGCCGGCCCTGCAGGCCAACGGGGAGATCGTGATCCGCAACGGACAGCGGGTCTTCATCCCCGCACGCGCCGAGGCCGCGCCGGCCCCTTCCGATTCGAGCGCCAAGTCCGGGAAGGATTCCTGAGCGTTACGCCCAACTACGTATCGTCCCGGCTCTTGTAGGGACGAGGCTCTTGCATACAATCGCAACATGCGGCCGTGCTTCGGTCCGCGCCGGGAGGATCGGGACATGGCATTCCATTTCGCCGACATGAAGGTGCGCGTAACGGACCTGAGCGAGCGGATTCTGCAGCTCAGGGACTCTCTTTGACGTCCCAAGCCGCCTCGCGCGCTTGCAGGAGATCGAGCGCCAGATGGAAGGCGCCGGCTTCTGGGACCACCCCGAAAAAGCTCAGAAGCTGGTCGGCGAGATGAAGGCCCTGAAGGCCACCGTGGGTCCGCTGCCGCAGTACGAGCAGCAGGCCAAGGATCTTGGCGAGCTGCTGGAACTGGCCGAGGCCGAGAACGACGAAGCCACCGCGCAGCAAGTTGAAGCCGAGTACGTCCAACTGGTGAAGGACCTGGACCGCTTCGAACTCCAGGCGCAGATGCAGGGGCCTCACGACCGCTGCAATGCGTATCTGGCGCTGCAAGCCGGCGAAGGCGGCACGGAATCCTGCGACTGGGCGGAGATGCTGCTGCGGATGTTCACGCGCTGGTCCGAACGCAAGGGCTTCAAGACGACGCTGGTGGACCGCCTGGATAACGAAGAGGCCGGGATCAAGTCCGCGACGATCAAGCTCGAAGGCCCCATGGCCTACGGGCTGCTCGCGGGGGAGACCGGAGTGCACCGGCTCGTGCGCATCAGCCCCTTCAACTCCCAGGGCAAGCGGCAGACGAGCTTCGCGAGCGTGGACATCTGGCCGGAGATCGAGGACGACGGCAAAGAGATCGAAATCCCCGACAAGGACCTTGAGGTCAAAACCAGCCGCTCGGGCGGCGCCGGCGGGCAGAACGTGAACAAGGTCGAGAGCTGCGTGCAGCTCAAGCACCTCCCGACCGGCATCACCGTGCGCTGCCAGATCGAACGCAGCCAGCAGCGCAACCGCGTCCTGGCGATGCAGATCCTCAAGGCCAAGCTGTTGCAGTTGGAGCAGGACAAGCTGGATGCCGAGGCGGCCTCCAAGCACTCCGAAAAGGGGCGCATCGGCTTCGGGAGCCAGATTCGCAGTTACGTGCTGCAGCCGTACACCATGGCCAACGACCATCGAACCGAACTGAAGGATCCCAACGTCCAGGGCGTGCTGGACGGCGACCTCGACCCGTTCATCGAGGCGTACCTGCGCTGGAAGCTGGCGCGGTCGCGCAAGGCGGCAAAGAGCGGCGCATGAGCGGAGAGAACCTCGTCTTCGGGCCGTACCTGCTCAAGCGCCGCCTGGGCCGCGGCGCCACAGGCACGGTCTGGCACGCCTTCGACACGCAGAACAACATCCCCGTCGCCCTGAAGTTCCTCTCCTCCCGGTTCATCGACAACGAAGACGTGCTGACGATGTTCGAGGAAGAAGCCAAGGCCGGGATGCAGATCAGCCACGAGAACGTCGTGAAGACGCTTGAGGTCGGCCGGATCGACGGGCGGCCCTACATCGCCTTCGAATTGGTCGTAGGCCAGTCGCTCCAGGAACTGATCGAGCGCGGGCCGCTGAAGGAATCCCAGTGCATCTGGGTGCTCCGGCACATGGGCCAGGCGCTGCGCGAACTGCGGCGCAAGGGCGTCGTGCACCAGGACATCAAGCCCGACAACATCCTGGTCGAGAACACCGGCAACTGCAAACTGGTGGACCTGGGCTTTGCCCGGCAAGCCGAAGGGCGCATCGACTGGGAGGGCGTCGCCGCGGGCACCGCGTACTACATGTCGCCCGAGCAATGCCGCGCCGAGCCCGGCGTCGCCATCGACAGCCGCTCCGACGTCTACAGCCTGGGCGCGACGATCTACCACGCCGCGACCGGCGTCCCGCCCTTCAAGGATGACAACGAAGACGTCGTACTCGACATGCACATCCACGCGCCGCTCGTGCCCGCCAACCGGCGCAACCAGAAACTGAGTTCCGACTTCGCGAAGATCCTCTCCATGGCGCTGCAGAAGAACCTCGCCATGCGTTACCAGTCGCCCGAGGAACTCCTGCTCGATCTGCGCAACGTCGGCACCAAGGCCGAACCGCCCATCGTGATCGGCGCGCGATTCAAGCCGGAGTAAGCATTCAAACCACGGAGGCGCTGAGAAGAGGCTTCCTTTTCCGGCCTCAGCGCACGGCGATCTCCAGCTTCCGGCCCGCGCTCAATTCCAGAGGCTCCGTGAAGGTCACGCTGCAGCCGCCTTCGTCGCAGGCCAGGCCGGCTTTCAACTCGCGGCCGTCCAGCTTCGCGCTCGCGCCTTTCGCACGCGCGGCGCCTGGGATGGCCAGATCCACGCGGCGCAGCTCGAACCTCCCGCCGCCGAGTTCCAGCGCGGCGCGAAAATCCTTCTTGCCGGCTTTCTGCGAATACGTCCCCCACCCCGTGCCGGCGCTGAAGGCGACGCGGAAGTTCTCGGCATTGAGCTTCGGCGCGAAGGCCAGCCGCCCGGCCGGCACGTCGCACTTGAAGCCGCTCAGCGCCTGCAGCACCGACCAGGAGGCCATCGCGCGCGCGTAGTGGTGCCCGCACTCGAACTCGTTCCACGGGTTGCGGCGCACGCCGTCGTGCCGGTCGCGGATGCCCTTCACCACCGCCAGGCCTTCGTCGAGCAGGCCCTCGAAGATCAGGTGCGCGGCGACCTGGTACTCGATCCCCGTCCAGACCTCGTCGCTGTAGACGAACGGCAGGCGCGGGCGCGCGCCTTTGGGCCACGAGCAGAGCAACAGCCCGGCTTCGTCGTTGAGGGCGTAGACGCGCTGGACGTTGCTGAAGCCGCCGATGGGCTTGCGGAAGTTATGCTTGAAGACCGCGCCCACTGCCTTGCGGACCTTGGACTCGTCGAGCACGTAGCCGAGCCCCGCGCAGTGCGCGGCCCACTGGCCCAGCAACTGGTCGGAGAGGCAGCCTTCGCCGTACTGGTACTTCACCTCGAAGTCCTTGCCCGGCTCGAGCGCCGGCGCCTTGCCGCCGGGCGGCGCGTTGCAGTCGCAACTCGCGTCGCAGCCCGCCGCGCCGAGATCCTTCGGCCCGCGCAGGTGCTCGGGGACGTCCAGCCCCTTCATCACGTCCACCTTCTGGATGAAGAACTCGCCGTTGAAAAGTTCCTTCTCCATGCGCACGCGGCCCTTGGCGGCGATGGCGCGGTATTCTTCGGCTTTGGACGGTTCGCCGACGATCTCGGCCAGCCGCGCGCCGGCTTCCAGCGCGCCGAGGTACATCGCGCCCATCATCGTGTTCGGCCCGTAAAACTCGATGTCATACGTGTTGTGCTGGCAGCCTTCCATCACGCCGTCCTTGTCGGGATCCCAGCCCTGCGGCTCGGTCCAGGCGAATTCGAGCGCGCGCTTGAGGCCCGGCCAGATCTCGCGCAGCCAGCTCTCGTCGCCGCAGAGCCGCCATTCGCGGTAGGCGCGGATGATGCAGCCCATCTGCCCGTCGGCGGCCGGGTGGAAGGCGCCCGTGCGCAGGTTCGCGGGCATCGAGGTCCGGAAGCGCATCGCCCCGCTGGCGTAGGTCGAGTTGAGGAACTCGTTGCGCCGGATCGAGCGCTCCAGCGCGGGGAAGAGGAACGCGAGGGCCTGCTCGTAATTCCAGACGTGAGTGCAGGTGCCCGCGCAGCAGCCGGCCTGGTCGCTGCAGCCCTCCCAGCCGTAGAACTGCCCGTCGGCCAGCCTCAGACTCGTGGGCGTGCGGACGATCGAGGCCTGGCTGGAGACGGCGTCGAGCACGTGCGGCGGCAGCGTGCTCCCGAAGAACGCGCGATGCCAGGCCCGCGTGCCCGATTCCAGTTCGGCCTTGTTCGCATGCAGGCGCGCGGCGGCGTCCCAGGCGTCCTTGAACTGCGCGGACATGTACGTGCGCACGACGGCGTTGTCCGTCCAGGCTTTCAGGTGCGGCGTGTGCCAGGCGAGATACACCGGCAGCGTGACGGTCTCGCCGGGCCGGACCTTCGCGCGCAGGCAGAGCGCGCCGGAACCGTCCTTCGTCTTGCCCTGCGCAAGGTCGAAGAAGCCCGGCGGCTTGTGTTCCTGCGTCGCCTGCGGGATTTTCTCGCCAAAGGTGGAGAGCACGCGCGGGGTCAGGCGGCCGTCCTCGGCGAAGTCGTCCCAGAGCAGATGCGCCGAATCCCACCAGCCGCCTTTGTAGAGATGCGTCTGCACGTCCACGTCGTTCCAGGGCGTCGCGAGCGCCGCGGTCATGAAGTTCGGATCGTTCGCGGGCAGGCCCGGGGCGCTGAACCAGAGCCCGCGCAGCGCGTCGTCGAAGCGGTACTGGTTCTGCAACTGCTTGATCTCGCTCTCGACGCCGATCGTGTGCCGCCCGATCGGGTTGTGCATGCTCGCCAGAAGCGCCAGCTCAAGCGGCTGCTTCGTGGAATTGCGGAAGCTCCAATGGAATATCGCGACCGGGTACGAACTGTCGTCCTCGCGCAATGGAATGAAGGGCGTGAAGGCTTCGAGCGACGCGCGGACGGGCAGCTCGCGGTCGGCGAACTCGATCCGCGCGAAGGGGTACTCGCCGCAGAACGTGGCTTCATCGAGCCGCGCGACGCCGGAGAGCGCATGCCGCGGGTAACCGTGCCCCGCGTGGTACGGCGGGAGGATGCGGCGTTCGAGGATCTTGGCGACCGGCGCGGCGCCCTTCCCGGCCTGAGCCCAGACCGCGAAGAACGTCATCGGCAGCATGTTGCCCTTGCCCGGACGGTTGTAGATCTCCCAGTCCTGCAACTGTCCGCGCCCGCCAAGGGAGACGGTACCGGTCCCAATCCCACCCAGCGGAAAGGCAATCTGGTCGAGCGCCGGACCGGTGAAGCTGCGGACCTTCCCGCTGCGGCGGAGTTCGGCAGAGGTATAGGGCACAGACGCAGGCATGGGAGTCTCCCATCGTTTACACAGTGCTCACACGAGTGAGCAATCAAATATGATGCGTATACCTACACTGCTCCGGCGCTGAATGCAAGAGGGGTATGCGGGGTTTCGTGAAGGTTGGACCGGATTGCGCGGCTTAGGTCATCCACCAGCGCGGGGAATTCGAGTGAGGTCTACTTCTTCAGCACATGGAAATCGTACATCGGCCGCACGTTCGAGAGCGGCGCGAAGTAGCCGTGAGGCCCGTTGTTGAACATGATCCCGAAGACGCCGCCGGCGGCGTAGCTCGCCGCGGTCTCGACAAAGCCCGCGACGGGCATCGCGAGCAGCTGCAGGGAGCCGTCCGGCGCAAGGAAGCCCTGGCGCTCGCCGAAGGCCCGCGCATGCGCGCTGTCGGTGAAGGCCATGAGGAACGGCCGGTCCTCCATCACCCCGATGAACGGGCGGACGTTGGGGAGTTCACCGCGGGCGATGAAATTCCATTGCGGCAGCGCGTACGTGGCCGCCCAGAGCCGCGACATGGCCTCGTCCGTGCCCGTCTGCTTGGCCTCCTCGACCAGCGCGTCGAAGTCCACGCCAGCTTCGCTCATCGCCCAGCTCCTTTCATGCGGCCCACCGAGGCTCCGCAGTTTATCGGATTCGACCCGTCCCGTGAGCCCGATTTCCCCTCATGCATTCGGAACCAGCCAATCTATAATGTCCGGGGTCCGAGGCGTTTTCGCGTCCCCGTAGCTCAACCGGACAGAGCTCCGGATTTCTAATCCGGAGGTTGGAGGTTCGAGTCCTCCCGGGGACGCCAGTACGGACGGCCTTCCCACACCCCCATGTTACGAGGAACGCGCGATGCATTTCGTCACGCTGGGTTTCGACGACGGTTTCAAGAAGTCGAACCTGAAGATCGCGAAGCTGTACGAAAAGCACGGGCTTTCGGCCACCTTCAACGTGATCGCGACGGGGCACCGGCCGGATTACGTGGCGCCCGACGAGTACCAGGCCGCCGCGCCGCTCGGCGATTTCGGGCTCTGGAACGAACTCCAGGCGCGCGGGCACGAGATCATGCCCCACAGCTACAAGCACGCCGATCTTCAGAAGACGCCGCATGCCGAGGCGCAGGACCTGATCCGGCGCTGCCTGGGGGTTTTCGCGGAGGAACTCGACGGCTTCGATCCGTTCGGGTCGATCTACAACTTCGCGTACAACACCTCCACGCCGGAACTGGAAGCTTGGCTGCCTTCGGTGATCGCCGCCTTTCGCACTCGCGGCGACGCGCTGAATCCCCTGCCCACGCGCCAGACGGTGAAGCTGACGACCGCCGGCTTCGGGCCCGGTTTCTGCGACGCTCACCTCGAGGGGCAGATCGACGCGCTCTTGAAGCAGCCCGAAGGCTGGCTCTTCTACACCGCTCACGGTTTGGACGACGAGGGCTGGGGACCGCTTTCGACGGCGTGCCTGGAACGGCTGCTGGATCGGCTGGCGGGGATGCCGGACGTGAAGGTTACGCCGGGCTGGCCGGTGCTGGCGGCGGCGCGGGGAAACTAAAGTATGAAGTATGAAGTATGAAGTCCGACACATTATTTCACGAAAATTACACTCAAATAGAAAATTATTACAGCAAACCGCGGTCGAAATTCGCGCAGTGCCCCTGCGGGACGTTGCGGCCCTTGCGAATCAGGCGCCAGCGAGCGCGGACTTCTTCCGGCTCGTACTGCCGGTAAATGAACTCCGCGCGGAGGCGGCGCGCGCCGGCGGCGGCCAGGTCCGCCAGGCGCGGCGCGAGGCAGTAGGCGCCCTCCCCCAGCACGATGGTGCGGCAGTGGTAATCCAGCGCAAGGAAGCGCTCGTTGTAGCTGCTCGTCAGCGCCATCTGCTCGAAGCGGCAGTTGGCCTTGCCGGGGCAGCCGCCGATGAGGTTCGCGTAGGCGCAGCTCTCGGCGAGGAAAAGCGGCGTGTCCTGATGCACGATCACCGTGGCCTGGTCGGGGAACTCGGGGAGCAGCGAGCGCAAATTGGCGAGACCGTCCTCAGGCGAGCACGCAAAGCGGGTTGCGCCCAGTTCCAGAACCTGCCGCGCGGCGATCCGGTTAATCACGTAGATCGACCAGTCGGTCGCGAGATCAAGCCCGGCGGCGCGGACACTTGCCTCCGCAGGCTCCAGGCCCAGGTACGTCCAGCCGGAGAGGTTCGCGACCTCCCAGCGCGTCCAGCCGGCGGCGCGCAGGCGTTCGAGCTTGTGGAGCAGTTGGCGCTCCTCCCACTTGCGCGTCAGCGCGGGGAGCGCGAGGCGGATCCGTTCGCGGCCGATCCGCGGTTCGAGCCGCGCGAGCTGCTCTTCCAGCGCGCCCAGCCCGTCGCGGGCGATGTCGACGACGGCTTCGTCGAGCCCGTCGAGGTCCGGGGCCTCCAGCGCGCCCAGCGCGGCCGCGCGGTCCACCTTGATGGACCAGCGGAACGCCCCGGGCTTCGCCGTCCCCGCCGTCGCGGCGGCGGGCGGCGCGACCTCGGCCCAGATCCGTTCGAGTCCCGAGCGGGCCTGCGCCTGCAACTCGGCTTCCGCGGCCGCGCAGAGGTCCCGGCGCAGCGCGTTCAGGCGCGAGGCGGGCACGAAGAGCCCGTCCGGATTCAAGAGCTTCAGGTCGGCCAGTTCGAAGCGCGTCTCGCCGAGCTTCTCGAAGGCCGCGCGGACGGCCTTCTCGGTGCCGGCCGCGTCGCGCGCGGGCTCGAAGGGACCGGCGAGTTCGGCGCGTGCGGCGATCTCGGCCTCGCGCGCGTGCCGTGCGGGCACGCGGAGGGCCGCGCGCAGGGCCTCGCGCGCCAGTTCGACCTCGATACGCACGCCGCGCCGCGCAAAGAACTTGGCCGCATTGGGGCGCGCGAAGCCGAAGCGGCGCTTCACCTCCTGCGAGGAGGCGCAGTAGACCGTCGCGCCTTCGGGAAGCGGCGGGTGGTCTTCCGGCAGGCGGATCTCGACGAGGCTTCCGGAGGGCGCTTCGTAAGTTCGTTCCGGCTCCGCGCGCGGCCGGCGGCCGCGGCTGGCCGGACCCTCCCGCGCTTCGGGGAGCCGCAGCTCCTCCAGGGCGAAGCCAAAGGGCCGGCCGAGGGTCGGCAGGTCGATTTGCAGACCGTCGTGCCGCTCCAGCTTGCGCCGCGTGCGGAAGCGGAGCCACGCGGCCCCATCGGCGTTCACGACGCGCTCGACCTTGCCGACGGGCGCGCCGCGGTGGCCCACGGTGTCGCGGTCGGCCACTTCCTTGTCCCGGTGGGACTGGACGAAGAGGCGCGTCCACGGGCGGCTGAAGACGGTCTGCAGGTCGGCCTCGCGCGCGGCGCGAGCTTCCGGGGCGATCTTCTCGTCGAGCAGCCCGCGGTAGTAGTCGGTCGTGGTCGCGACGTAGAGCGGGCTCTTCTTGCGCCCTTCAATCTTGAAGCAGCTCACGCCGGCGGCCTTGAGCGCGGGCAGGTGGTCGGGCAGCGCGAGATCCTTCATGCTGAACGGGAAGCCGCTGGACGGGTCGCGCTTCGTCGGCGCGCCGTCGCGGAGGATCTCCGGCGCGCCTTCGATCGTGTAGCTGTCGCGGCAGGTGTAGGCGCACTTGCCGCGGTTGCCGCTGCGCCCGACGAGCTGCGAACTGAAGAGGCACAGCCCGCTGTAGCTGTAGCAGAGCGCGCCGTGGACAAAGACCTCGGTCTCGACGCCGCCGGAAGCCGTGATCTCGCGGACTTCCTCGAAGGTCAGCTCGCGGGCGAGCACGACCCGCGCGAAGCCGAGCTTGCGCAGGGCCTCCGCGCCGGCGCGGTTGTGGACGCTCATCTGCGTGCTGCCGTGGAGTTCCAAACCCGGAAAGTGCTTCCGAACCAGCGCGTAGACCCCGAGATCCTGGACGATCGCCGCATCCACGCCGATATCCTCCAGCGCGGCCAGGGCGTCGAGGGCCTCGCGCAGCTCGTGCTGCAGGATCAGCGTGTTGACGGTGACGAAGACGCGTCGGCGCGGGGCCAGCGAATGCGCGAAGGCGGTGATCGCGTCGACTTCCTCGAGCGAGAAGTTCTCGGCCTCCGCGCGCGCGGAGAACTTCTTGAGCCCCAGGTAGATCGCGTCGGCGCCGTAGTGGAATGCCGCGCAGGCCGCGTCGAAGCCGCCGGCGGGGGCGAGGAGTTCGGCGGGGCGCGCCGGGCCGGCGCGTTCCACCAGCGGCACGCTCAGCGGGGCCTCGGGCGCGCGCGGGTTGTACTCGCCCTGCGGCGCGTCGGGCTCCGGCGCGGCCTCGGCGGCCACCGGCGGCAGGACGGATACGGGCGTCAGGCCCTGCCAGGCGCCTTGATGGGACGTGGATTGAGACATGGTTCGGCCGGCCTCGAAAGACCGCCTAACGGTAATCGGTTAAGAGTGAACAGTAAACAACGAACGGCGAACAGCAAGCGGTGGACAGGTTTTGCCTGTCCGCCGCTCACATGGTCACAGATTACAGATCACAGATTACTGCTGTTCTGGTGGGAAGATGCTGATTTCCACCCGGCGATTGAGCGCGTGATTTGCCGGCTGATTGGGATCGAAGGGCTTCTCCCAGCCGATGCCGCGGACGGTGAACTTGTTGGGGTCGAACTTGAACTTGTCGATCAGCGCCTGCTTGACGGCGTTGGCGCGGTCCTCGCTGAGCTTCTTGACGGCGACCTCGGGGACCTTGCCCTTCATGCTCGCGTCGGTGTGTCCCTCGATCAGAACCACGGCGCGGTCGAACTGGCCGGAGAGGCGCGCGCACTGTTCCAGCGTGGCGTCGGCGTTGGGGTCGTAGAGCTTGCCCTGGATCAGGTTGCCGAAGGGATCGCGGGCGGGCTCGTAGGGGTTGGAGCTGTTGGGGAAGAAGTTGATGCGGATGGTCTGGGTCAGGATCGGCGCCTCGGCGCTGCCGCTGAACGAGCCGGGCGTGAAGTGCGCGACGTTCTCGTCCTTCTGGTGCTTGAAGGTCCCCTTCGCTTCCAGCTTTTTGATGAAGCTGAAGTCCGAGACCTGATCGAAAGTAACCGGCGTATCGACGCGGCCGAGCTTGCGGTAGACGTAACAGGCGTTCTCCCAGGTGCGCTCGAAGTTGGTTGGGTTGCTGGCGTTGAGGAAGAACTGGACGTTCTCGGCGAAGTTCGTCGTATGGAAGTCCTGGCGCATGCCCATGACTTCCTGCTGCTGCATCTGGAAGGCCTTGGCCATCCACTCACACGGCCCGGCGGGATCGGCCTTGACCAGATCCATGCCCTGGAAGATGCCCGCGATCAGGCCCTCGACCACTTCGGGGTGGTCGCGCACGAAGTCCGCGCGCAGCGCGTAAACGTCGGCGATCAGCTTGTTGGCGTCGGCGGTGCTGGAGAGGATCTTGGTGCCTTGAATGCGCTCGGAGATATTGTAGATATCCGGCGCCCACGAGACGCAGGCGTGGATGGACGCCTCGCTGACAAAGGCCGTCGCGGCGCTGAACGCCGTGTCGGTGGGCTTAGGCGTGATGTCCGAGGGCTTCAAGCCGGCCGAGAGGAGCAGCGAGGTCAGGTAGTACTCGCTGGGCGAGTTGGGCGCGAAGGCGACGGTCTTCCCCTTCAGGTCCTTGACGGAGCGGACGAACTTGCTGCGCACGACGATGCCGTCGCCGCCGCTGGACCAGTCGATCTGCTGGACGATGCGCGGGGCGGTGCGGCTGTCGCGCATCAGTTCCGGCGCGAAGAGCGTGAGCATGTCCACGGTGCCCCAGAGCGCGTGGACCTCGCCGGCCGCGAAGGCGTCGCGCGCCTTCACCGGATCGTCGATCAGCTCCATCTTGACCTTGAAGCCGTATTTCTTGAAGAAGACGCTTTCCTCGTTCGGCTCGGTGCCGTGGTTGGCGGCAATGATGGGAAGCCAGCCCGCCCAGACGTTGTAACTGAAGACGACCACCTTCTCCTTCTCGTCCCACTTGTAGTTGGCCGCGCCCTTGACCGGCGGGAGCTTGTCGGCGGGGACGTACTTGTACTCTTTGACGGTCGTGACGCCGGTCAGGTCGGGCGCCTCGAGGCCCGGGCCGGGCGGGTTCAGCGGGCCCTCCGGCCCTTCGGGCCCGGGTCCCGGACCGGGGCCGCCCTTGGGATCGTGTCCCCCATTCTGCGCGACCGGCGCTTCGCCGCCCGGCTTCAGGATCAGCCACGCGCCCAGGCCGATCAGGCCGAGGATCAGGAGGATCGAGATCATCTTGCCCAGCGGGGTCAGGGAAGTGCCGTTATCAGACATGTTCGCTCCTCACATCGAGACTCGCGGTTGGGGAATCGAAAGGCTCACGAAGACTGGGACTCGGCGGCGGCCGGCCCGATCTCCTTCGGTGCGGGCTCCGGAATCGGAGACGGCCTCCGAAGGTCCCATCTCCTTGGCGGCCGGAGCGCCCGCACTTACGCCCGGCGCCTGGATGCCCTGCTCGGCCAGGAAGTCCGCCAGCGCGGCCTGATCCAGCGCCTCCTGCTCCTTCTCGGTGGCGTTAAGCTTTTCCATGTCGATCATGTCCGTGGCGACGCGGGCCTTGCCGGCGGAGGTTTCGTAGCGCTTATTGAGGACCTCTTCGACGGTCTTCATCGTGTCGCCCATGTCGCCGATCTCGAAGGCCACGTTGCCGAGCGCCGCGGCGGCCTCGGCCTGCGCTTCCTTGATCTTGACCTGTGAAAGCTGCTTCTCGAGACGGCGGATCTTGTCCTCGAAATCCTTCTGGACCACCTTGGCCTGGCGCAGGTTGGCCTTGTAGGCCTCCTCGGTGTCCTTCAGTTCGGTGGTGTCGACCTCCAGGTCGGAGCGGATCTCCTGCAGTTCGCGGGCCAGCGAGCCGGCCAATTGCATGTTGCCCGCGCGGTGATTGGCCATCACGCGCCGCTCGAGCTCCTTCAGCTTGGCCGACTTGGTCTTGATCTGGGTTTTGAGCCGTTCGGCGATCCCGGCCATGCGCGCCAGGGCCATGTTGTACTGGGCCATGCGGTCGCGGAAATCCTGCCGGGCGGCCTCCATCAGCGCCTCGGGATTGCGCTCCTCCAGGCCGCTGACGAACATACCGACGAAGCCCTTGAAGAGCCGTCCAATGCGCGCGAAAAAGCCCATGGTTCCCTCTCTCAATTTGCCGCCGGGGTGGAGGCTTGGCATTGTAGCCACCCCGGAAATCGCTCACAAGGGTCTTTACCGCGACAACTCCCGGCGCCGGTTGGGCTTGAGCGTGAACGTCGATTCCGGCTGCCGGCAAGAGCAATAAGCACAGCGCGCAAAGTATTTCAAGAATCCCAGACCTATTCGCGGCTCTGCAGCGCGCCTGGACTTCCGGCCCGGTGCACCCTTCTAGTTGTCTTTGGGTCGCGGCGCGGGATCCTCACCCGTCGAGATCACCTGGTCTTTCAGCAGGAACGAAACGGTCCACGCCAGCTCGCGTTCGGCCTCGCGCTTCCTTTCGCGCCAGGCGAACCAGTGCTTCGCGTCATCCGACTCGGCCTCCGCCACCTGCCGTTCCATCTTCGCCAGGGCTTCCCGCAGCTCCTCGAAGCGCTGGCGCAGGTCGGCGAGATCCTTCTTGCGGCGGGCGGCGCGCTGGTCGAGCTTCATCCGCGCGGCGAGCTCGAAGCGGTCCAGCGCCTGGTCGCGCGCCACCGCCTCCTGGACCGTCTCCAAGACCGCTTCCTGCGAGACGAAGAGCCGCGCCAATTCCGCCTGCACGGCCGTGCGCTCCAACTTGGCGTAGGCCTCGCTCTTGAGCGTCGCGGCCAGCTTCTCGACTCCCCAGCCGTGTTCGGGCGGCTGCACGCCAGCCGCCGCGTAGACCTCCGGCCAGGACAGGTTCAGGAATTCCGGCGCCTCGGCCAGCTTGGAGAGGTCCGGCGCTCCAAGCTCCTGCGTCAATTCGCTAAGCGTCACCGTGCGCATCTCCAGCTTCACCGGTTCGGCCTTGGGCTTGGCTGGCGCGACCGCGAGGATGCCCAGTTTGCCGCCCAGCGTGCGAAATCTTTCGAGGAGGGACATGGGGGAACCCTGTGATCTGTAATCTGTGATCCGTGATCTGCAACAGCTTTCACGAAACACAATACTCAAGGGGCGCTTCGCTGTTCACTGTTCACTGTTCACTGATGCAGCTTACGACTTTCAGCTTCCGGCACTCACACAAACTTGCTCAACGCATCGATCCGCGCCTCGAGTTCCTCCGGCGGCAGGTTCGAGAAGCGCGGGGGCAGGAAGCGCGCGTCGGTGCACTCTTTCACGGCCACGAGGTCCATGTACTCCAGCTTGCGCGTATGCGCGCTGGGGCGGATCTCCTTGAAGACCTCGCTCAGGATCGTCTTGAGGCTCCGGTCGGCCGCGTCGCTCAGTTCCCAGACGCGCAGGGCGCGGACGAGGATGCCTTCGATCTCGTTTCCACCGAGCTGCAGCCCCTCGGCGAGGTCCGGGAGGTCCTCGTGCTTCAGCGGAAACTTGAGTTTGCGCGCGATCGCGTCGAGCAGCGCCTTCATTTCTTCGGGCGTCTGCGGGGCGAAGAGCGGGATGTGTACGTCCAGCCGCCCCTGCCGCTTGAGGTCCACCTCCAGCAGGTCCGGGCGCGACGTCGCGAAGACCCAGAGGATCTTGCCGCGGTTGGCGGTGTTGGACATCTCCTTGGCGAGCATCGAGTAAACGCGCCCGGAGAGCCCGCTGTCGCCGCTGCCGCTCTCGCGCTTGCCGGCGGCCTGGTCGGCTTCGTCCACGAAGACCACGACCTGCCCCAGCGCGCGGAGGATGCCGAAGATCTTCTCGAGGTTCGATTCGGTCGCGCCGACCCAGCGGTCGCGGAAGTTCTTGAAGACCACGCAGGGGATGCCGAGTTCGCCCGCCCAGCAGCTCACCAGAAACGTCTTGCCCGTGCCGATGCGCCCGCAAACGAGGTAGCCCATGGGCAGCGCATGGAGCTTGCCCAGCCTCAGCAGCTTGGTGTCGTCGCGCAACCAGGCCTTGGCGGCGTCGAGGCCCGCGACGTGGTCGAGCGTCCACTTGGACTCGATGAACTCCATCAGCCCCTGGCACTCGCGCTCGAGGGTCTGCTTCTTCATTTCGCCGAGCCATGCGGCGGTGATGGCCTTGTCGTTGTTCAGCGCGGTGGCGAGGACCGTGCGCGCCCCCACCAGGCTCAGGCCGGTCAGCCGCTTGGCCAGCGTCTCCAGGGGCACCTCGCACTTCTGTGGCAGCGCGGGGAAGCGGGTCTCGACAAGCACGTCGAGGTACTCGCGTACCTCGGTCTCGCCCGGGAGTGGAATGTGCAGTTTCGCCGCGTGCGGGTTCTCGACGACCAGTTCGTTCAGGTCGTGGAGTCCCTCGGTGAGCAGCACGGTGGCGATGTTGTGCTGGAGGATGGCGGGATCGTTGGCCCAGCCCAGGATCTTGACGATGTTGGCGCTGAAGGCGCCGGAGAGGTTAAGCGGGTCGCCGCGGGGCACGACGAACTCGGCGAAGCCCAGGATCACCGCGATGCGGCTGGGGACTTTGCTCTTCTGCCCGGCCAGCGCCTTCAGGTTCAGCGTGCGGAGGATGTAGCGGTCGATGACTTCCAGCGCGCGGCCGGCCTCGCGCATCTGCGCCAGTCCGGGGCCTTCGTCGCCGGCGAACTTTTCCAGCCACTCGCCCCAGTCCTCCTCGCCCTTCAGCGCCCGCACGCCCTGCCCGCGGTCGTAGACCAGGACCACGTCGTAGCTGCCGAACATCACCTCCTGCAGGTATTCGCACAGGGAGAGCGAACGGCGGGCCGTCCCGCCCGGCGCCGGGAAGACGTCGAAGATGTTCCCGTGCAAGATGAACTGCGAGACCGAGCCCGAGCGGAACAGGGCCCGCATCTCCTCCGCCCAGGGCGGCAGCGCCGCGCTCATGAGGCCTCCTTCTCCAGCGGCGCGACGCTCACCGGCGGCGCGTCCACCAGCAGGTCCTCGACCTGACCGTACATCTTCTGCTGCTGCTGGATCCATTGCGCGGTCCCGTCAAGCCGCGCGGCGACTTCGTCGATGCGGCTGGAAACCGTGTCCGGATCGGCGCTCAGGAGCGCCTGCTCGCGAATCAGTTCCGCCTGCTCCTCGACGCGCGTGAGTTCCGCGTCGAGGAAGCTGAGCTTCTCCTGGGCCTCGGCGCGCTTGGCGACGCGGGCCTGCAGGATCTCCTTCTGGCTCGCGTAGCTCTTGCGCAGGTTCTCGGAGAGCCCGTCGTCTTTTAATTTCTCCTCGAGTTCGACGATGCGCGCCTGGAGCCCCTCGCCGTCCTCGTCGTCGCCCAGGATGCCCTGCCGGATCTGGCCGCGCGTCAGCAGCAGGCGCAGGTAGATCCACAGCAGCCGGCCCAGGCCCTCGCCCTGCGTCTGCAGCGTGGTCTCCGAAGGCCCCGCGCCTCCATAGGCCTGTTGCAGGATCGTCTGGCAGCGCCGCTCCAGGCGCCGGTAGAGCGACCGGTCGTCGGCGTCGAGCCGGTCCATCAGTTTCTCCTGCTTGGCCTCCCAGACCTTGCGCGCCCGGGCCAGGAACTCGGCGTCCACGACGCGGCGGAAACGCTTGTTCGAAACCAGCGTGTACAAGTATCCAATTTCCAGGCCCGCCCCAAGCACCCAGAAGCCGGGGTTGACGAGGCCGAGCAGGCCGCAGGCCGCCAGCCCAACCCAGTTCGGCGGGAGGAACATGCCCAGCGGCCGCGCGCTGAAGGCCGATTTGACGTAGTCCCAGAAGGCCGGTTTCATCGGCTCGCCAGTCTACCGCCCGGTCGCCGAAAATCACGCGCGGTCGGCTTGCCGGCGGGGCTGCCGCTCCGCGCCTATGAGCCTACTTTGCGCTTCCGCCCGGTTTGCTTTCGCCGATCCGGAGGAAGGCCTCGGTGACGACGCGCACCGCCTCCTTGAACTGCGGGCGCTCCTGGGCGTCCAGGGGCGGCAAGTCGTCGTTCGGCGGAATGGATTCGCGGATATCGTAGGCGATCTGCCCGGGCGCCTGGGTGAAGATCCAGACATGCTCGCCCAGGTAGACGGCCTCCGTGACGCTGTGCGTGATGCAGAGAATCGTCGGCTGCACGCGCTTCCAGAGCTTGATCACGAGATGCTGCATTTCCAGGCGCGTCGGTTCGTCGAGCGCCGAGAAGGGTTCGTCCATCAGCAGGATGCGCGGCTCCATCGCCAGCGAACGGGCGATCGCGACGCGCTGGCGCTGCCCGCCGGAGAGCTGGTTGGGGTACTTGCGCTCGTGTCCTTCCAAGCCGGTCGCTTGGATCAATTCCCGCGCGCGGTCCTCGCGGTCCTTGCCGCTCAGCCCCATCTTGCGCCCGTTGATCTTCATCCCGAACATGACGTTCTGGAGCACGGTCAGGTGCGGAAAGCTGCTGTACTCCTGAAAGATCATGCCCCGGTCGCGCCCCGGGCCGCGCACGACCTCGCCCTTCACCCGCACTTCGCCCGAGGTGGGCTTCTGGAACCCGGCGATCAGGTTGAGCAGCGTGGACTTGCCGCAGCCGGAGGGTCCGATGATGCTGATGAACTCCCCGTGGCCGGGCTTGTCCTCGACGCACAGGTTGATGTCGTGGATCGCGGTGAAGTCGCCGAACTTCACGGTCACGCCGCGGCATTCGACCACCGGCAGGGCCGCATCGCTTCTGGGCAGTCCGATCATGCCTCGGCCCTCCCGCGCTTGCCGAAGAGCAGCCGGCCGCCATGGTCCCAGGCCAGGTCCACGACCCAGGCGATGACCGTGATCAGCACGATGATCAGGTAGATGTGCTCGCGCGGCTGGCGGCGGCGCGAGACTTCCACCAGCGCGCCGAGCCCGCCTTCCAGCACGAAGACTTCCGCCAGCACCAGGTAGGTCCAGCCCACGCCGAAGGCCAGGCGCATCGCGTACCAGATATCGGGGAGCGCCACCGGGACCAGCACGTTCCAGATCGCCTGCCAGCGGGTCGCTCCGAGCGTGTAAGCGGTGCGCAGATAGACTTCCGGCACCGCGTCGATGGCCTTCACGATCAGCGGGAGCAGAAAGATCGCGAAGGCCAGCGCCAGGAAGGCGACGCGCATCTTCTCGCCGGTCCCGAACCAGGCCACCGTCAACGGCAGCAGGGTCGCGATGGGCACGTAGCCGCTGGCGGTCATGGCGGGGTTGAACATCGCGCGAATGCTGCCGAAGGCCCCCATCAGCACGCCCAGCGGCAGGACCAGCCCCACCGCGATGCCGTAGGCGATGCCGACGCGGCGGAAGCTGAGCCAGGTGTTGGTCAGGATGTCCCGGTCGCGCAGCGCGGGGACGGTCTCCCAGACCTCGGCGGGGCTGGGCAGGATCACCGGATGGACCCGCCGCTCCTCCACTTCCCCTACGGTCATGTAGTGCCAGACGCCGAAGAGGATCGCGACGGGGACCAGGCCCAGGATGAACCGCGCCCACTGCGGCGGCTGGCCTCGAATCTTCGCGAACCAGCCTTCGTTCATGAACGGCCCTCGGTCGAGTTCTTTCTACCCCTGGAGGCATGGCGGCACGGATCGAACGTGCTCGGCACGGGACGGCCCGGCCGGAGCGCCAAGCCCGTCTTCCTCCGCCCTCGCGCCCGCTTCCTCCCGGCCTCCAGCTTCACCCTTCCCGCGCGCGCCTTTCAAGCCAAGGTCTAAAATCCGAATCCCATGTCGCCGCGGCCTACTTCTCAAGATTCAGCTCGCCCACCTTCCCTTGTTGTTCGTAAAGCTGAATCAAGGCGCGGTTGGCGCGGGCCTTGACGCCCTTGTCCTCCTTGAACTGTTCCAGGATCGCGCGGAGTTGCTGCTCGGCCTTGTCGTAGTTCTTGGCCTGTTTGGCCATGTCGGCCACGCGCAGGAGATAGTCGGCGCGCTGGGCGGGCGCCTTGGCCTGCTCGGCGAGCTTGAGGTAGATCGACTCGGCCTCCTCCGGCATCTGCGCCTGCATGTAGAAGCTCGAGAGCATCGTCAAGGTGGCCGTATTGGCGTCCTTGGTATCCATATGCTCCTTGACCAGCGCCACGCCCTCGTCCTTGCGGTCGGCGCGCGCGAGCATCAAACCGGCCTTGTAGGCGTAACGGGAGGCCACCTGCGGATCGGCCCCGGCGAGCATCTGCTTGTAGAGTTCCAGCGCCTTGTCGATCTGCTGGTTGGCCTGGTACACGGCAGCGAGGCGGTCTTTCAGTTCCTTGTCTTCGGGCTGCAGCGCGACCAGCTTTTCCAGCGCCTCGGCGGCCTTGACGTTGTCGCGCTGGGCGGAGGTGTAGATGCGCGAGAGCCGGTCCAGCGCGGCGGCGTCCTTGGGATCCTTCGCCAGCCGCTCGTCGCACTCCTTGATCACCGTCTCCAGCCGCCCGGGCTGCTTCTGCCAGACCGTCAGCAGCCGGTCCTCGGCCATGCGCTTGACCCACTCCAGGTTCTGGCCGCCCTCGGCGGGCTTAAGTTCGCTCAACTCCACCAACAGCTTCTCCGCCTTCTCGTGCTCTTCCAGTTTCTGGTAGAGGTTCGCCAGGCGCATCCCGTAGTTGGCCTTTTGGGCCGGGTCGGCCTCCGCGGCCATCACCTTCTCGTACAACTCCATCGAGCCTTTCCAGTCCTGCATCCGTTCGAGCACGCCCGCGAGCTTGGAGAAGGCCTGGCTCTTGTCCTGCTCGGTCTTCGCGCCCTCCACGGCGCGCTTAAGCAGAGCCTCGGCCCGTTCCAGCGCGTTGTAACGCTGGTGGATGTCGGCGAGATCCATCAGGTAGTGCGAGTTCGTCTCGTTCAGGACGTCCTCGGGCAGCGGGGGCACCTGCCGGCCTTCGGGCTTCGGCCCAGGGACCGGGGCCGGCTGCCCCGGTTCGGGTCCCGGTCCCGGCTGCTGAGGCGTCAACAGCCGCGGCGGCCGTGGATGCTTGGGAGGTTTGGGCGGCGTCACCTGCGGCGCCGGATCTTCCTTCGCGGGCGGGGGCGGCGGATCTTCCTTAGCCGGCGCGGGCGGCGTTTCCTGCGCGGGGGCGGCGTTTCGGGGGCCGGAGGCGGGGGGTCCTCGCCCGCGAAACTCGCCCAACCCAGCGTCCCCGCCAGCATGGCGGCCGCCATAGCCTTAAGGTGCTTCGCTCCCGAAACCGACATGGAACCGATCCTCCTCAAATGGACCGCGGGCGCCAGCGTTCCAGAACCCGGGCAATGTTGGTAGAGATAACAGCTTCTCCTACCTAGTCGAATTCGTCCTGAAAGCAAGCGCCCTGAGCGGTTGCCGGGCCTTCAAACGCATGCGCTGCCTGGAGGACGTCCGGGAGTAAACCCCTGCTTCCCGAAGCTGCCTTTGATCCCGAACCCCCAAAGCATCAGAATAGGATGCGTCGGTTCGCCACCCTTCAACCTGGAGCCGTACCATGCCCGCGACCTTGTCCGTCCTCGTCACCGGTTCCGGCGGACGCGTCGGGCGGGCGGTCTGCGCGGAGCTGCTTCGGCGCGGCCACCGCGTGCGCGGCTTCGACCTCCGTCCCACCCCGGGCCTCGACGACGCGCGGACCGGCGATCTCAAGGACGTCAAAGCCTTGCGCGAAGCGGCCGAAGGCATGACGGGGCTGGTGCACCTCGCCGCCGTCCCCGACGACGCGGACTTCATGAGTCTGCTGCTCCCGAACAACGTCGTGGGGCTCTTCAACGTCATGGAGGCCGCGCGGGAGGCAGGGATCGGGCGCGTCGTCCTGGCCAGCACCGGGCAGATGGTCAGCGGGCACGAAGGTCCCTGGCCCGTGACGCCCGAGATGCCCGGCACGCCGACGAACTGGTATGCCTCCACCAAGGCCCTGGCCGAGGCCGCCGGCTGCCAGTACGCGCGCCGCCATGGGATGAAGGTCGTCGCGCTGCGCCTGGGCTGGTGCCCGCGCGACCAGAGCCACATCGACCAGATCAAGAAGGGCATCTTCGGACAGGACATCTACCTCAGTTCCCGCGACGCCGGGCGCCTCTTCGCCTGCGCGCTGGAGACGCAGGTCGAGTTCAAGTACGCCTGCTGCTTCGGGACGAGCAAGCCCATCGAGAAGCCGCGCTTCTGCATCGAGTCGGCGAAGCGGCTGCTGGGCTACGAGCCGCAGGATCGCTGGCCGCAGGGCGCGGAAGAAGCGGGGAAGGTGTGATGGGATTGAGCGCGGACGCCGCGCATCCCTATCCAAACCCCAGCAGGTTCGCCTGCAGCTTGCCTTCGAAAGTCATCTTCTCCTTGTTCCACGGCGGATCGAAGACGAGCTTGGGCGTGACGATCTCGACGCCGTCCAGTTCGGCCGCGACGGCGATCATCTTGGCGGCGAGTTGGTCCTGGACGGGGCAGGCGGGGTTGGTGAGCGTGAAGACGATCTCGTAATCGCCGGGCGCGGCTTCCTTGACCTCGTAGATCAGCCCCAGGTCCACGATATTGATCGGGATCTCGGGGTCGTAGATCTCCTTGAGCTTCTCGCGGACTTCGGCGGCGGTGGGCATTTACTCACCGGGGGTATTTGTCTTGAGGGAAGCCTTCGAGTCTGCGTCTTTCGGAAGAGCAGTCTTAATCTCCCAATGGTCTACCTTATTTTCCTTCATGACCATTTCCAGAACGAAACCACTTCCATCATCGGCTTTGATTTCCAAAGTTGACGGGATATTTCGCCCACCTCGGCCCCTCATGAATCCCGACTTCCCCGTCATAGAACGAAGATGGTTGATTTCAGCCTGTGTCATTCCCTGCTTTATTCGGTCCGCAATCCACTTTACGTCTTCCTGGGTCATGATCATCTGCGGATGACCGGGAATGTCAGGTACCGGAAAGGTAACTTCAATTTCATGCAAGCGCTTCTTGGTACCTCGATGCCAGTAAGTCGTAGAGATCACTTTGCAGGGAACCCCAATGGCCTCCTCGATGCCACGGCCCAAGATTGCCTCGGGATCGGCGAGCGCGGCCGATAGCCGCTCCGGCATGATGCCGCGAAACTCGGCGTACGGCTCAAACGTTACAACCCATTGTGGATCCTTCTCGAGCTTAAGCGCTTCGCCCTTGAACTCGGCGAGTCTTACTATACTTTTCACGCGCGCTGCATAGTCAGCGCCTTTCAATACCCCTACATTATCCGTGATCCATTCCTTCACTTCCTTCTCCATGGGATGACATAGGTTCCACGTCACAAGCCGCAAGCGATGGTCGTAGAGCATTCGCAGCGAGACGCCCGAACCATCTGAACTCGGCATGACTTCATGAGTCCCGAGGCCCATTTCGCTAGCCGTCCCGATACCCACCCATTCAACTTTGGGTGCAACGGTTGCAGTTAGGGCTCTTACCTCTTCCTGGGTCAGGCCCTGCTTCAATTGTGCAGCCAAGGCCAATAGATTCTCCTGCGATAGCACTCGTGGGCTGTCCTTGCGTTCGAACGTCGCGGCTTCCCATTCGCCGGTCAGCAGATTCGGTCCCGGCTTGATCGTCCAGAGCCAACCCTTGTTCTCGCCAAGTGGCAGCCCGGTGAAAACAAATGTGCGCCCGATCAGCACCTCCGCCTTGGCGCCAAAGCGATTTTCGATATCGTGGATACCAAAAGCCAAGGCTTCTCCCGGCTCGCCCGGGGCCACGCCAACTTCTTCCGCCTCAATCACCCATTTCGGCTGGGGATCCACGGAAATCAATGCGCCGTGGTAATCGTCGCGAGAACGGATCTGTTTCACCTTGGCATAGATGACCTCTGCCGGTCTGGCTGGCGACATTTCTTCGCCGGAAGACGCAGACATGGAAAGCAATGTCGAAAGGGCCGCTACGAGCAGGACCTTGGCACGAAAACGCATAGCAATAAACCTCGGCCATGGGCGTGCTTGATTCACAGTGCCTCGAACGTCACGACCTTGCTCTCGTCCGTCAGCGGCGCGGCGTCCCAGACGATGCGCAGCGCCGCCGAACCGTCGCTGGCGCGGAAGGTCTCCTCGCGCTGCTCGTCGATGCGCGTGATCGCCCACTGCCCCACCGGCTTGATCATCTGCCGCGCCGCGTTCAACTCCCCGCGCCGCATCCCCGCGTAGACGCGCCCGAAGAGGCTCCGCACGTCGTCGGCGGTCACCGTAAGGGAGGCGCGCAGGGCGTCGGGATCGGGCATGGGTCCTCGGCTCAGGCGACCGCGACAAACGCGACAAGATTACGTCAGGGCTAAACCAAGGCTCTCAAAAACGCAAAACGTGAAACGTAAGGATCGGATCCGAAGCGGCAACATCCGACTTCTTGCGTTTCAGGCAAAATACTTCCGCACCTTCTCCAACCCTCGCGCCAGCGCGTCGATCTCGTCCTGGTGCGTATAGACGTAAAAGCTCGCGCGGGCGCTGGAAGGCGCGCCGAGCCACTCATGCAGCGGCTGCGCGCAGTGATGCCCCGCGCGGACAGCGATCCCTTCGCTGTCGAGCACCTGCGCGATGTCGTGCGCGTGGATCTGCTCGAGCTCGAACGTCAGCACGCCGGCGCGCTGCGCGGGGTCGGCCGGCCCGAAGATCTTGAGCCCTGCTACTTCCTTCAGCCGGTTCAGCGCGTACGCGGTCAGATCCTTCTCGTGCGCGCGGACATTGGCCATCCCGAGTTTGCCGAGGTACTCCAGCGCCGCAACGTGCCCCGCCGTTTGCGCGATCGGCGGCGTGCCGGCCTCGAAACGCAGCGGCGGCGCCTTGTAGGTGCTGCTATCGATACGGACCTCCTCGATCATCTCGCCGCCGCCGAGGAACGGGTCCATCTGTTCGAGCAGCTTGTACTTGCCGTAGAGCACGCCTAGGCCGGTCGGCCCGAGCATCTTGTGGGCGCTGAAGGCGTAGAAATCCACGTCCAGGTCGCGCACGTTCACCGGCAGGTGCGGCGCGCCCTGGCAGCCGTCCACGGCGAAGACCGCCCCGGCGGCATGGACTTTCTTGGCGATCTCCGCGATCGGGTTGATCGTGCCCAGCACGTTGCTGACGTGGGTGAGCGCAACGAGTTTCACCTTGCCCCCGGCGAGGAACCGGTCGAGATCCTCCAGCCGCAGCGTGCCGTCGGAGTTCAGTTCGATGGCGCGAACCACCACGCCCTTGTCCTTCGCCAGCAGGTGCCACGGAACGAGGTTGCTGTGATGCTCCATCCGCGAGACGACCACCTCGTCGCCGGCCTTGAGGTGCCGGCGACCCCAGCCGTGCGCGACGAGGTTCAGCGCCTCGGTGGCGTTCTTGGTCCAGACGATCTCGGTGGGGCGCTCGGCGTGGATGAACCAGCTCGTCCGCGTCCGCGCGCACTCGTAGATCTCCGTGGCGCGCTCGGCCAGCACGTGCAGTCCGCGGTGCACGTTGGCGTTGCTGGAATGGTAATACTCGTTCAGCGCGTCGATGACCGTATACGGCTTCTGGCTCGTCGCGGCCGAATCGAGATACACGAGGCGCTTGTCGTGGACCTTCTGCTTCAGGATCGGAAAGTCCTGCGCGATCTTGCGCCCGTCCAAGGGATGCCGCTCGAGCGCCGGCGCGTCTTTCGCGGTGCGGGATTGGGGACTGCTCATGGCGGAAACCTCGGGCAAACGGCTTGCTCTAACCACCCAGCCCACAACGATCAGATCTCGAGGCTCGGAACCCGGAACCCGGAACCCGGAACTCGGAACTCGGAACTCGGAACTCGGAACTCGGAACTCGGAACTCGGAACTGAACTACACCTCGATCTCGACGTCCTCGCCGCTTACGCGGACGGGGTAGGTCTTGACCGGATCGAAGGCCGGCGGGGTTTTAGCCTCGCCGGTCTTCAGGTCGAACTCCGCGCCGTGCCAGGGACAGGCGACGCGGCAGTCCTCGGTAAGCCAGCCGTCGGCCAGCGAAGCTTCCGCGTGCGTGCAGAGGTCGTCGACGGCATAGAACTGACCGGCCGCGAGGAAGATCGCGATCGCCTTACCGCCGACGACGACGCACTTCCCCTGTCCGTCTTTCAGGTCCACCTTCTTCAACACCTTCTGGTACTCGGCCATGATACGTAAAACCCTCTCAAGGCGCGCCCGCCCGGACGCCGGGTTGACCCTCAAGGGCCAGATGGGCGTCGGTGACGGCTCTATTATGTCGTTTTGTAGTGGTCCGTCAAGATACTGAGGATATTGCTTGTCTATATTATCCTCAAAACCTCTCGGATAGCCGGTTTCGACCTGCTTCAGGGAAGTTGGAATCGCGTCAATGGGGGGTTCAAGAGGCGCTAAAACGATAACTGATTTGTCTTTGCAACATTAATTATATCAGTGAGTTACAATGACATCTGGGTCTGCTCATGAGGTACACAGTACCCGCGTGCTTTTTATACAGAATCCGTGAACGTCCGCCGGTTAAAGGACGTTACCACCCATGCGTGCAAGAGATCCAGGGGCTCGCGGCGGCAGACGCCTCCGGCCTGGACAAAGTCAGGAGGAATGACATGGCTCGGCAAGACGAAATGGTTGAAGACGAACTCCTCGACGAGGAACTCGAAGAGGAAGAACAGGGGCCAGGGGGCGAAGGGTTCTTCGACTCCCTGTCTTCGCAGTTTGGCTCGGCGCCCTGGTGGGTGATCTCGGGGGCCTTCCACGCGCTGCTGCTGCTGCTGCTGACGTTGGTCGGCATGGCGCTGATGCGCGCCAAGGGCGACGACGTGGTGATCACCACGGACCTCGAGAAGAGCAAGCCGCCGGAGTACGACGAGAAGAAGCCGCGCGACGTGTTCAAGAACCCGGTTCCGGTGGACAGCGACCAGCCGCCCGTCGAGAACCCGGTGGTGACGCACGAAGAGGTTGAGATTTCCGACCATGTCGAGACCGAGAACGACATGGACCAGGCGACGGCTAAGGGCGACGAGAACGCGATCAGCGACGTGCCCCTGGGCGGCGTGGGCACCGTGGCGGCGATCGGGCTGGGCGGCGGCGGCGGCGGCGCGTTCGGGCACCGCACGGGCGGCGGCCGGCGGCGGCTGGCGATGCGCGGCGGCGGCGGCAAGGCGACCGAGTCGGCCGTGGACGCGGCGCTCAAGTGGCTCGCCGATCACCAGGAAGCCGATGGGCACTGGGACTGCATCAAGTACGGCGGCAAGGAAGCCGACGTGGCCAGCACCGGTTTGGCGCTCCTGGCCTTCCTCGGCGCCGGGCACACCGAGAAGGTCGGCAAGTACAAGGACAACGTGAAGCGCGCGGCGGCCTGGCTGCGCAGCATCCAGAGCGACGACGGGAAGTACTACAAGCAGGGCGAGACCCACGGCATCGGCTACCACCACGCGATCGCCGGGCTGGCCATGGCCGAGGCCGCGGGCATGGGCCGCGTCCCCGAGACCAAGGCCTCCGCGCAGAAGGGCGTCAACTACTCCATCGACACCCACCAGTGCGGCGACGCCTCCGACAAGCGCGGCTGGCGCTACGCGCCGAAGCAGGAAGGCGACCTCTCGGTCTCGGGCTGGTTCATCATGCAGCTCAAGTCGGCCAAGGTCGCGGGCCTGCAGGTCGATCCCGCCGGCTTCGAAGGCGCGATCAAGTTCCTCGACAGCGTCGAGGCCAAGGGCGCCGCGGGCGACAGCTACGGCGGCAACCGCTACGGCTACAAGGATCCCCAGAGCGTCGGCGTGCGCCGGACGGCCATCGGCAACCTCGGCCGCCAGTTCCTGGGCTGGAAGAAGGAAGACCTGCAGGGCGGCGTGGAGTGGTTCGTCCAGCAGGGCGGAACCCCGCAGTGGGGCGCCGCGGGCGGCAGCGTCGATCTCTACTACTGGTACTACGGCACCCTCTGCGTCTTCCAGCAGGGCGGCGAGCTGTGGAAGAAGTGGAACGACGACATGAAGAAGGCCCTCTGCGACAACCAGCGCAAGGGCGGCGACGAAGACGGTTCGTGGGATCCGGTCGGCGCCTACAGCCAGTACTGGGGCCGCGTCGGCCAGACGGCCCTCGGCTGCCTCTGCCTGGAAGTCTACTACCGCTACCTGCCGCTCTATAAAGAGTAACGCGGCAGAGCGCACGCACGCAAGCCATGTCGAAGCCGGCCCCGGAAACGGGGCCGGTTTTTTTGCCCTGCGATTCATCGGGAACCGGCCCGTTGATGCCACGGCTGCGCGCGGTACACTGCACCTTACTCGACCTCCAGCAGAGGGCGCGATCTTGAACCTAAACGACCGGACCAACCACGGATTCAGGATGAAGATTGTGCCTGAATTGGTGATGCATTAGGATGCGTGAAATGTGGACCGCTGCTACGGCTTCCGGTCAGTCCGCCAGGAATACACGGTGAGCCATGCCGGGAAAGTCGCCTCATGGTCCCGTATCCGAGACCTGTGATCTGTCGGCCTCGGATCGCGAAATCGTTCGGCGTTATCTGGAGCTTCACCTGTCTGGCCAAGCGCCTTCCCAGGAACAGTACCTGTCTAACCTCAATTCGGACGAGCGCCGCCTGCGATGCCAGGACCTTCTCGCGGAAGCGCTGAAAACTACAGCCCAAACGCACCTTGCCTCAACGGAACCGGAGGGGCTCCCCTCCATTTCCGGCTTCCGTGTGGAGAGGCGGTTGGGAGCCGGCGGTCTGGGTGCGGTCTATGCCGCCTTCGACGAAACGCTTCGCCGGAAGGTCGCGCTGAAAGTACTGCACGCGGCTGACTTCGACAAACACCGGGCCCGTGTGCTGGAGGAGGCACGCCGCGCCGCCGGCCTGCACCACCCGAACATTGTCACCATTTATTCGGTCTCTGAAGACACAGCCCGGCCTGCCATCGTGATGGAGCGCGTCGAGGGCTTTGCCATCGACCGAGCGGCGGCATCCCTCACCCATGCGCAGAAAGCACGCATGCTGCTAAAGTGCGCCGACGCCCTGGCCCATGCGCACGAAAAGGGCATCGTCCACCGCGACCTGAAACCGGAAAACATTCTGGTTCGGCCCGAATCCCTGGAACCCAAGATCCTGGATTTTGGTCTGGCCATCTCCATGGAATCCTACCGGCACGAATCCGGGCAGTTCGCCGGCACGCCGCTGTATGCCTCGCCGGAGCAGGCGCGGGGAGACTCCCCCACAACGTCCTCGGACATCTTTTCATTCGGTATCTTGATGTATAAATTGCTGGTCGGATGCGAACCGTTCCAGGGAGATAGTTACCAGGAAATCTTCCGGAAGATTACTACGCAAGATCCGCCCTTTCCCCGCGGCCAGGATCGTTCCATTCCGGAAGACTTACAGGCCATCTGCCTGGCCTGCCTGGCGCGAGACCCCTCCTCACGCCCCAACGCCGCAGCACTCGCCGCGGACCTGGCACGCGTCCTTGCGGGCGAGCCGGCACGCCTGAGGCCCGCCCTCTATTCCGATCTCCTCAGGCGCAGGCTTGCCGCGCACATGGACGAACTGGAACAGTGGCACGGCCAGGGAATCGTGGCCTCATCCGAATATGACCGGCTCTATGCGGTCTATCGCCGCATGCTGGCCGACGAAGACCATTGGATCGTCGATGCGCGCCGCCTGTCCTGGCCGCAGGTGGCGCTTTACGGAGGCGTCTGGCTGGTCGTGGTGGGGATTATCCTCCTGGTCTGGCTGGGATGGGATGATCTGCCTGCGTGGGCGCGCTGGCTTGGACCGCTCACGGGTTGCGCAGGGCTCGTGGCGGCCGGAGTCTGGGCATACCGCCGGCAAGATGTGCTGGCCGCCGCTGCCTTTCTGGCTGCAAGTGCACTGAGTGCCGTTCCTGCTGTCTTGTCTTTCCTGGCTGAAGCAGGGATCGCCGCGACGAGGCCGGAGGCCGTAGATCGGATCCTCGGCGAACCGTTCTCCAATGCGCAGTTCCTGGTCGCGGCCCTTGTTGGCCTGCTGGGATCGCTTTATGGCCTAGCCCGATTGCGACTCACGGCGTTTGCCTGGACAACCATGGTCCTCTCTGCTTTGACATACTGGGGCTTGCTTCTCATCTTCGACTGGTTGGGCCTTCCAACCGAACGCAAGGCGCTTTGGCTCCTGCCCCTCGTTTCACTAGAGGCGGTTGCCCTTTGTTTCGAGAATTGGCGACAAGTACGCTGGGCGCTGCCATTTCACTTGCTGGCTTTGGCCGTCCTTGTGTTAGGGCTGGATGTCATGGCGGTCTGCGGACCCACTTCCACGATGATCGGTTTAGAGGAGTGGATTCCGCAAGATCGGCAGATTTACCTGTCACTAACATTCAATGGGTTGTTGATGCTGGCCGTGATGATCGTCATAGAGCGTTCCGGCAGCCTGGATCTCAGGCGTGGCAGTACCGCCCTAGAATGGCTAGTGCCGATCCACCTGCTCGTCCCACTCTACGAGAACGCCGCATTGGAGCAGCATGCTGGGCACTTAGCCTTTTACCTCATCGTAGTTTTCGGGCTGTTGGCGCTCTCGCCGTGGCGGAACCGAGTCCGCCTGCTGCTGGGAGGTTTGGCAGGCCTGTTCTGGGGCAGTCACCTGCTTGTCAAAAACGAATTCGTGTCCTCCGTACCATTCGCCGCCGCGCTTTGCGTCTTGGGCTTCGGCGTAAGCATCGGGACCTACCTATACCTGCGGATGAAACCCTAAGCGGCCTTGCGGTGCGAATTCAAGGAATATGCGCCGGTCACTTTGACCGTGATCGAGGAGTGAGCGAGGAGCATATTTGGAGAACATCTGCAACGAGCGAACGACGAAGAGCACGGTCAAAAGGGCCAAGCAGATACTTGAAAGCGCACCGAAAGGCCGCTTTGTATAGTGACTCACTCAGATTGTCGTTTATGCGCCGGGCATTGGGGCCGAGATCGAGGCGCGCCGAGGCCCTTCGCGTGACCTGCGGCAACTCAGCATCAAGTGTTCAGCCCTGCCCCGTTGCGATGGGCAAGTTGCGTTGTAGTGCTAAGTCAGCCTACCAGGAACGCCACCTCTCGCGTTGAGGTGTTTGACCATTCGTAAGCTCGGGCAAGGTTGGGCCCAAGCTTCGGGAAATAGGCTAAGGTGCAGTGGGATATTGAGTTGGGATGGCGGCAGAGCGCACGCACGCAAGCCATGTCGAAGCCGGCCCCGAAAACGGGGCCGGTTTTTTTTGCGCCCGGCGAGCCCTTACCTTCCAGGAAAATATTCCAACCGATTCCAATCCGTGCGGTTAAGTTATATGTCCTCCTCTCGACGGGCATCCGGGCGATTCTCATACGCAGGCTTGGGGGTGCAATACATGCCAACTCCCGAAGACGCGTTGTTCGGCCGCATCGCCATCCACATGCATTTGGCCGCCCAAGAGCATGTTGCGTTCTGTCTTCAGCTTCAGGCCCATGACCAAGCCGCGGGCCAGCCACGCCGTTCGCTGGGCCAGATCATGGTCGAGCGCGGCTACATCACGCCGCCACAGGTCAATCTGATCCTTGAAGAGCAAAAGCGCCGCGGCGGGCCGAAGATGATCGGCCCTTATGAGGTCGTCGGCAAGCTGGGCGAAGGCGGAATGGGGGCCGTCTACCGCGCCCGAGTACCGCAGACAGGGGCCGAAGTCGCGCTCAAGGTATTGCCGCGCAAGCATGCGGATAACGCGGCTTTTATATCCCGTTTTGACCGCGAGGCGCGCATCGGGATGGAATTGGAACATCCGAATATTGTCCGGACCCTCGACATGGGTGAAGACCATGGCGTTCATTTCATGGCGCTCGAGGTTGTCGAGGGCGGAGATGTCCGTAAGTTGTTGAAGGAGCGCAATATCTTGACGGAGAGCGAGGCCTTGGGTATTGCCCGAGACGTGGCCTTCGCCTTGCAGTACGCCCATGAGCGGGGCCTTGTCCACAGGGACGTTAAACCCGCCAATATCATGTTCGACCGGGAGGGCCGAACGCGACTCAGCGATTTCGGCTTGGTGAAACAGACGGATCCCGAGGCCTCGCACCTGACCCAGACCGGTTACATGGTCGGAACGGCGCACTATATCGCCCCAGAGCAGGCCCGTGGCCAGAAAGACGTAGATATCCGCGCCGACATCTATGCCTTGGGCGCCACCCTCTACCACATGGTGACTGGCCAGACTCCATTCTCCGGCGATACGCCGATGGCCGTGATGGCGAAGCACCTTTCCGAGGAACTTACCGCGCCGGATGAGATTAATCCCTCGTTGGGGGACGGCTGCGTCTCACTCATCGAGAAGATGATGGCCAAGGACCGCGAGGACCGCTATGCCACGCCAGGCGACGCGGCCTACGACATGGAGTGCGTACTGCGGGGAGAGGAGCCTGAAGGGGCCACGCTGGGCGAGGGCAGTTCGAGCGTTAAAGTGAGCCCCAAGCGCCAGGCGCGGGTGCGGCAGCGCTTCGAGGCCATAAAGGCCCGCCCCGAACGCCCTCGCGGGCGCACGCGCACTTCTCAGCAGAAGATCGTTCCGCCGGAACGCGGAGGTACGCCCGGCCGGGGAATTCCCGCGCGCCGGTCCTCGGCCCAGATTGTGCCGCTTGAGGTCCCCCGGAACCGCAAACGGGGCAGCTTCCCGAGCGCCAAAAGCCCTCTCGCCGTTTGGAATCCAAGCACTCCGTACGCCTGACCGGGCCGGTCGTCTTCATGGTCCTTGGCGTACTGGCCTTGGGCGTCGGCGTGGGCATGGTGCTTAATGCTGGCGATCCTGAAACGCCTTACGGGCACGGGCAGATCCCTGCATCCAAAGCCAAAACGGAAGACGTTTCCGGCAAGGCCCCGCCGGAGCGTCCGAAGACGGCCTTCCTTGACGCTTCGAAGACAGCGCACGCGCCGCCGAAGGAACCTGAGGTTTCCGGCGCGAGAGAAGACTACGCCCGCAAGCAACTCGACCTGCTCTTGATGGAGCAGCGCGCCGGGAAGACCGCCCCAGACGCGTTGCGCCGGAAGTTCGAGGACTTCCTGCGGAGCTATTCCACCACCAAGGCAGGGCAGGAAGCGGCGACCGTGCTGAAAGCGTTGCCCGCCGCGCCCCTTCCGCCGGAAGTCACCGAAAAGATCGGGTTGCCTTTCAAGGCGACTTTCGATGCATCGCTCAAGGGTTGGCGCGTGTTCGACGTAAGCGGCCTCAAGGAAGGTCCTTCGCGCTGGGTGGGCAAAGGCTCAAGTGTAGTACAAGAAACGAATGCCTTTGGACCGCCGCTAACGGTAGATGGCCGCGATGTTGGCGGGGGCGGCAGTCATCTGATCTTGCAAGGCGGCGAGTTCAGGGAGGGCAAACTCCAGCTTCATGTACTCCCCAACGACGACGATGGCTTGGGCGTGCTCTTTCATCACCGCGACGAAGCGAACTACTATCGTTTTTATATGCGCGCCGAATCGAGACTCGCGACCCTCATATGTCTTAGCCATGGCCAGATCACGGAACTGGCTCGCAGCTTCTTCGCTTACAATCCCAGGACGGCGAAAGAGGTGGAAATACTCTGGGGCGCCGGGCGGATGCAAGTGCTTGTCGATAAAAGGGATTTATTCGGCATCGTCCCCGAGCCTCCGCCGGCATCGAATCAAGGGGGCACGGTTGGGCTGGGAAGCTACGGCAACGCCGGTGGGTCTTACGGCGATCTGCGCGTGGACCCGCTCTTGGCCGCCGAGCGCCAGGCCTTGCTCGATGGTAAATTGTTGTCGCCGGGAAGCTCGACGGCATCCACCGGGCGGGAAAGCCCCTATACGGCCCGCTGGTCCAAACTTGCGCTCGACGGTCCTGGGCCAGGGCGGCGTCCCTACCTCGTCACGGCCATGACCTACGATCGCAAGCGCAAGCGCAGCGTTTTGTACGGAGGAGAATATCAGAACGATTTGTGGGCCCTGGACCTGGACGCGCATAAGTGGACGTGTCTCCTGCCCAACGACCCCAAGGGACCCGAGACCGGGAAAACCCGGCCGCCAGCCACGATTCAACACAATTTCCATTACGACGAAGGCCAGGACTTGTATTGGCTTAATTTCGCCTGGTGCTACGACCCCAATGCGAAAACGTGGCAGGAACAGAAGCAGCTTATCCGCAACGCCCAGGTCCCCATCAACTCGATCAATCAAGGCATGCTATACGATCCGGACGGAAAGCGCTTTCTGATCAACGGCGATGGCGGGCAGTCCAACATCTGGTTTTTCCTGTACCCCGGCGACCGGAAGATCGAACCGTTGCCTTCCGTTACGCCAGCGTGGGTCTGGCGATACGGGGGGCTCTTTTACGATTCCACTCGAAAGGCCTTTGTCGTGTTTCCCTGCGTCAATTTTGGGGACGACACCTGGGTGCTGGATGCGAAGACCAGGCAGTGGAGGGAGCTTAGGCCGGAAGTTCGACCCCAGCCTCGAACGTACCATCGTTTGGTCTTTGACGAACGTTTGGGCGTGGGTGTCATGGCGGGAGGACGAGACAAGGATAATAAGTCGTTCATGGACCTGTGGGTCTACGAGACGGCCGCCGAGCGCTGGATCGCGGTTCCATACCAGGGAGAAGCGCCTTCAGGCGACGCCGCTTGCGCGGCGACGGCATACGATGCCGCTCATGACGTAACGGTCTATCTGGATGGCAATGGGAATACCTGGACACTGGAACTGAAACTGAATGCGGCGATTCCCACAAAGACGGTTGTGCCTGAAGCTGCTCTGGTAACTGAGCCTTCGAAACCTGCAACCCCTTCGAGTGACGGGCCAGGGATCGGCGAAGTCGGGCATACCGACGCCGATGGTTGGATCACGGCCTTCAACGGCAAAGATCTGCAAGGGTGGGGAGTGTACAACGAGCCCGCGCGCGTCGAGGCAGGCGCCATGGTGCTGGAAGGAAAGTCCGACATCGGCTGGCGCTTGAATCGGGAAGACTACGAAATTCGGGGGCAGTTGCAGGTCGAACGCGCTTCTGCGAGCAATTACTTTGGCACTATCAAGTTACACCGGGCGGGCGGAGCGATCGCTTCGTTGGCGTTGAAGGCGGATGGCGGCGTTTCCTGCGCGCAGGACAATAATAAGATCCAGGAAGCGCCCGGCGTTCTAAAACCGATGCAATGGCAGTCGTTTCAGTTGCGCGTAGTTAATGGGCGGCTGGACTTTTCGCTGGCGGGAAAGGAAATCCTCACGTCGGCCGTCCCGAAGGTAATGGCGACTATGCTCAACCTGTTCGGCTCCTTTGACGCCAAGCAATCGAGCCGCTGGCGGTTGAAGGAGCTGGCTTGGCGGCCCCTGGATGCTGGCGGCAAGCCCGTGCGTCTTCCCGCGGCCAAGGAAGCCGGCCAAAAGGACCCCGAAGGCTGGGTCTGCCTGTTCAACGAGAGAGATCTTTCTGGCTGGGAAACGCTCCGTGGCAAGCCGCAAGCGGCTGAAGGGGCCTTGCACCTCAAGGGAGCGGACGAGATTTCATTGCCGCTGGCTGAAACCGACTTTGAGGTTCGCGGCGAAGTTCAATTGTACGACAAGGCCCCGAATCAACATGTCGGATCGCTGGCCATTCGCAGGCCAGGCAAGGACCGCAAAGGAGGGCTGCTCTTGGCCTGGTTCTGGGATGGCACTCTTCAATTAAAGGATGAGAACGACAAGGTTATTGCCAAAAGCAATGGGGCAAAGACCGGCGTGTGGCAGCCTTTCGTCATTCGCGCAAAGGGCGCCGAAGTAGGCGTGGATGTCGATGGTCGTACGGTCATGACGGCAAAGACAGCGCCAACCGGCGCGGGCAATCTCGCGCTTTACGGTCCTGAGGCCGGCCTGAGCCACTTCGCTTTCCGCAACCTGTCATACCGGTCTCCACAGTCGGTAGCGGCCCCGGAGAAAGCTCCCGAGCCAGCCCCAAGTCCTCCTCCTTCAACCTCGACGCAGTCCATCCCCGCGCCGAAGGCCGCCAAAGACTCCATTCTCTGGGAAACTTGGAACGCTATTCCAGGCCCTGCCGTGGCCAGCCTGACACAGCACTATGCCTATCCTTACTTTCCGATGGAAGCCAGGGAACTCACCAGCTTCGAAACGCCCGCCAATCATGGCGACAACTTCGGTGCGCGCGTCTGCGGTTTTGTTCATCCGCCCCTGGACGGGAGTTATGTGTTCTGGATTGCCAGCGACGATGAGAGCCAGCTTTGGCTGAGTACGGACGAGGACCGAAAGCATCTTCGCAAGATAGCCGAGGTGAAAGGTTATAGGGGCGTTCGCGAATGGGAAAAAGACGGCGGGCAGAAGTCCGCCGCCATCCCGCTCAAGGCGGGCCAGCGGTATCGCATTGAAGCACTGCATAAAGAAGGCGCGGGAGAGGACCACCTCGCCGTGGGCTGGCAATTGCCCGACGGAACCCAAGAGCGGCCCATCCCCGGTTCGCGCCTTTCGTCTGGCACGCCCCTCAATTGGGTTACGCTCGACATCGCCACCGCTTCGTCGAAGAAGACCGAGACCCAATTTATTAAGCAGAAGGATGGCTCGATTCTGGTCTCGGGCGCGGTCTTGCGGAACGACACCTACGCCATCGCGACGCGCCCGAACTTGAAGAATATCGTGGCAATCCGTCTGGACGTACTTCCGGACGAAACGCTGCCCGCGCGAGGGCCAGGCCGAGCGGACAACGGGAATTTCGTCCTTACCGATTTGAAGGTATTTGCGGACGGACGGCTCATCGAAATTCAAAACGCCCGCTCGGATTACAGTCAGAATGGGTATTCTGTTTCCAATGCGATAGACGACAAGGCGGATACCGGTTGGGCTGTTGGCGGTCAGCTAGGGAAGCCGCATTCGGCAACATTTGAGCCCGTCCAACCATTCCATGCCGTTTCGTTGGGCTTCTTACTGGCCCATGATTCAGAGCACCTCAATTACAATATCGGCAGATTCCGAATCTCGGTTGCGGCGGATCCTGAAGGCAAGCCATAGCGGGTGGTTGCCGAGTCGGAGCGCGGTTACCGGTTGCTGAGGAGCTTCTCCTTCTCGTTCCCGCAGTCCGTCCCCCTTCCCCCAGCCCCCGCCGTCTAGACCTCCGAACACTTTAGAGCAAGTTTTGCGCCATGTGCTGCACCAATCGCCCTACCGGGTTTGCGCACCGGGAGCGGCTTTAGGCTGGCTATCTTTTTATATTCTCATCTTTTTATGATTTAATGAAGCAGGAGGATCCGGCCATGAAGACCCTCACCCCCACCCCAAGTTCCGCAAAGCCTGCCGCGCCCGCGCCTCGGACCGCCGGCGCGACGGAGCTGCAGCGACTTGCCGGCCGAGCCGAAACACCCGCGCCCGCCGCGCCGCGCGTTCAGAAGGCGTCGCGGCAGGAGCCTGAGGCGCCCGCGCTTCTCGCGCGGCTGGGCGCGCTGCCCTGGTGGTGCGTCTCGACGGCGTTCCACGTCCTGCTGTTCGTGCTCATGACGCTCGTCAGCATGGCGCTGCCGCCGCTGCACTTCGAGGACGAGGCGCTGGAGGTCAACCTGCGCGAGCGGCCGAAGGTCTACGTGCCGGTGAAGCGCGAGCGCCCGCGCCGGACGGCGCTCACCGGCTACGGAAGCGGGACGCCGTACGGCGTGCCCGGCGTGGAGGCGCAGCCGGCGGAAGTCCTGACGCCGGTCTTCTTCCACGAGGACCTGGAGATCGCGGAGTTCGTGGAGCTGCCGGGCGAGGCCGGCGAGCCGCTGGGTCTTGAGGGCGGCGGGGTACTCTCCGATATCCCGCTCGGCGGCGCGGGGACGGTGGCCGGGATGGGCCTGGGCGGCGACGGGAGCGGCGCGTTCGGACGCCCTGCCACGCCGCTGGGGCGGCTGCGCCGCGCGGTGAAGGCCGGCGGCAATCGCGAGACCGAGTCGGCCGTGGACCGCGGGCTGGCCTGGCTGGCGGCGAACCAGGAACCCGACGGGCACTGGGACACGCGCAAGCATGGCGCGGCGACCCACAAGTGGTGCGACACCACGGTGACGGGCCTTTCGGTGCTGGCTTTCCTGGGCGCGGGGCACACCGAGAAGATCGGGAAGTACCAGGACCACGTTCGCCGCGCGGTGGCCTGGCTGATCGCGCAGCAGCAGGAAAACGGCGCGCTGCGCCCGTCGAGCTACGCGCAGAACCTGGGCTACGCGAACGCGATCGCGGGGATGGCGCTGGCCGAGGCCGCGGGCATGGCGCGGCGCCCGGAGACGATCCTCGCCGCGCAGCGCGCGGTCACCTACGGCGTCGAGGTCCACCAGCAGAGAGTGGACGGCCAATGCCGCGGCTACCGCTACGTGGCGCAGCAGGCCGGCGACCTCTCGAACACCGGCTGGTACATCATGCAGCTCAAGTCGGCGAAGGTGGCCGGGCTGCACGTCCCGCGCGAAGCCTTCGAAGGCGTGAAGTGGTTCCTCGACGAGGCCGTCGAGAACCGCGAACTGCCGCCGCTCCCCGGCGTCTCCTGGGACAACGGGCGGCACCGCTACGGCTATACCGAGCGGCAGGACGTGACCGCGCGGCGCACCGCCATGGGCTGCCTGACGCGGCAGTTCATGGGCGTGGAGCCGGACGAGCTGCGCGGCGGCGTGGAGTGGATGCTGCGCGCCGGCGGCGTGCCGGCCGCGGGGCGCGTGGACCTCTACTACTGGTACTACGGAACCCTCTGCGCCTTCCAGCAGGGCGGGGAGGTCTGGCGGCTCTGGAACGAGGGGCTCCAGGCCGCGCTGGTCCCGACCCAGCGGCGCGACGGCGCCTTTGAAGGCTCGTGGGATCGGCCGGGCCGTGGGCGAACGAGTGGGGCCGCGTCGGCCAGACCGCGCTGAGCTGCCTCTCGCTGGAGGTGTACTACCGCTACCTGCCGATGTACCGGTGAGGCGGGGCGTGAGGCTTGGATTTCTGGTTTCCCGTGCCACGGGCCGGCGCAGCCGCCCCGTGCCGAGCGGCGGCCGTAAGAAGCAGAGGATGACGAAGAAGAGGTTGGGCGAGCTTCGCCGTCGTGGCGTGTTTTCCATGAGGTTGCCATCGCCTTCGGCGCCCCCATAACGGGGTTATGGGGGCCACCCGCGTGGCGCCAAAACCTAATCTGAGTGCAGCCAGCGCCACCGGCCGACTGGTTCATAACTGGCTAAACCGAAACTGCTGTGTCGGCCACTGGTGGCAAGACTCTGGGTGAAGCATGAACAACCACAGTCCCGGCAATGAAATCATGCAACGCGCGCCTCTTCCGATTCGTAAGCAAGACGATAAGCTCACCCCAAACCCAAGCAGTCTGAATCCAGTGCAATGGACTATACCATGAAGGCACAAGCTCAAGAATGCGCTTGGTGCGATCCAAAAATGCAAGCGATTTGTATTCGGCATCGGTCATGTGGAACACCGCGATAATGAAGGCAATCGACATCAGAGTGCCTAGGATGAAATCCGGTAAGAATCTCAAAAAGGCCTCACGATAACCAATGGGCTCACCGTCTGGCTTGCGAATACGGATGCCGACTATGAGCTTGCCCGGCGTGCCGCCAAAACGGCGCACCAAATAAACGCTGTAAAACAGGCCAAACAAAATGGCAGGCAAGAAATAATAAACCTGAAACATTCGAAACTGTGAAGTACCCCAGAATGACAATACGATCAAAGGCGACATGACGACCAAGTCCAACAGCAGAGATCCAAGTCGAGGCCAAAACCCGGCGTAACGCATGGTGTCTGTATTCATAGGTGTGAAGTCGCCTAACGACCTGCCGCTCAGCCGCGAGCGGCGCGCACCATGCTACCGTACCCGCACCTCGCGTGCCCGCCGCTCGTCGGCTGCAGCGGCTTGTTAGGCCTCATCGTGCGAATCCGGGTCCCGCGGCGCCGCGCCGTGCCGCCGCTCCTCGGCACGTACTCCTGCTGCGAGGTAGTGGAGCAGTGACTCGGCGTCGCAACCCTCCGCGAAGAAGCGCTCGTACACCGTCTCCGACTTCCAGTAGTGGTGCGCGATGCGGTTCATCACCGCGCGGATCGACAGAAGAGCAGTCTCCACGTGTGCGCGGCTCGCACCCTCAAGCGGTTGTGCCCTGTCCAAGGCAAGATCGAGATCGCGGTGCGCGAGGTGACGATTGCGCCAGTCGCGCGCAAACGCCACCTTTGCCAACACGTCATCCACGAGTCGACCGACATCCTGAGCGAGCCTGACGTCCGAGATCGCGCCGGAGAGACGCTGAAGCGTCAGGTTGGGCCTCTTGCCGATCTCGGGCCGGTCAGTCAGCCGCGCCAGCGAGAGCAGGACATCCTCCCAGAGGGTGTCTTGGACGATCCGCACGAGGTGCCCGGCAACCCTGTTCAGGAGGTCGATGCGCTGGGCTGAGTGGCCGAAAAGCTGGCGATACTGCAGCCACTTGGCATGCAACCACACGACCTCCGTGTAGAGGGCGTGATAGAGAGGGCCCAAGTCGGACCCGAGATCGCGGAGGTGCCTAGCCTTGACCTGCTCGCCCGAGAGACTCTCGCCCATTCGCTTGTAGGCCTAACATGTTTTCGACCGCACTATTGCGGCCTAAGTTTCGTAGCACATCAAGCAAATACCGCAATAGGTCAACCGGAGGATTCCATAACCTTGTGTCGTCGGCCACAAACACCTGTGACCGATTGAATACTGCCACTCCGTTGCGGCAATTAGGGTTCCGCGTCCGGTGGGAAATACCGCCACCCCACCTCAACGTTCTTCCAAGGTTCTTGATCGCCGGAGCCGCCATTGCTCGGCAGACCGGCCGCAGGTTGCACTAAGTACCGATATAGGGCATTAAAATCGCGCTTAGAGTGCGTCCTAAAACGTCTCGCGGCCGTCTTCGGACGGCGGGCTTCGCGATGCGTCGTTGGCCTGCTCGCCGTATGCTCGTCCCGATACGACTCGTTCGGCCGCCTCGCCTCGCTTGCCCGGCGCTCCGAAGCCGCCTCGCGATCCGGTTTTAGGACGCACTCTTAAAACCCCAGCGGCCGGGGCAACGAACGCGTGGGGGGTTTGCGCTCGCTGCTCACCGGCCGCTGGAAGACGATAGAGGCTGGTTGTCGGTTGCCGGTTCTCGGTTCCTGGTTTTAAGGTGCGGCGCAGAGCGCCGCCTTCGCTTCACGGAGTCTTCGAACTTCAGTTCCCAGCACTCCCTCACCCTACCCTCTCCCGGAGGGAGAGGGGGACCACCCCTACCCCTCCTTGAACTAAGGAGGGGAAAACTTCTCTGTCCTCGGAACTCAGAACTCGGAACTCGGAACTCAGTCCTCCCGCGCCTAGCACTGAGAGAATCCGCAGCCGGGGCACTTCACGCAGCCTTCCATGAAGGACAACGTCCCGTTGCCGCACTCGGGGCACTTGAGCTTGTACTTCTCGAGGAGCTTGTCGGCGGCGGTCTTGACGGTGGTTTCGATGTTCACGGCGGCGGGGAGCGCGGCGCTGGAGTGGCCGTTGCCGTTGCTCACCGCGTCGATATCGACCTCGCCGAGGAGGATCGCCTTGAGCCCGAACTCCTTCTTGGCCTGCCAGTATTTGCGGATCGTCTTGCCCAGGGCGTCGCCGAGGGACATCACGCGCCCGTCGCGGGTCGGGATCGAGAGATGGCTGCCGATGCCTTCGAGCTGATCCATGACCTGCTCGATGGAGCCGCCGGCGCGCAGGAAGAGGCTGACCATGCGGCAGATGGCTTCGAGGTCGGACATGGCCACGTCGCCGGCCTTGCCGAGCTGCGCGAAGACTTCGAGTTCGCGGCCGGACTTCGGATCCACGGTGATGGTGACGTGCATGTGGCCGAAGGGGGTGTTCTGGCGGATGCGCACGCCGGAGAGGATGGCGGGCGTCTTGATCGGGCGCGAGGGGCTGGGCTCGGCGGCGGCCGGCGCGGCGGCGGGGGCTTCGTGCTTCTTGCCGCTGTTCTTGAGCGCCATGGGCTGGTTCTTGCGGCAGCCGTCGCGGTAGACGGTGACCCCCTTGCAGCCGGTATCGTAGGCGAGGTTGTAGATGGCGCGGACTTCGTCCTCGGTGGCCGACTCGGGGAAGTTGGTGGTCTTGCTGATGGAGCTGTCGCAGTGCTTCTGGAAGGCCGCCTGCATGCGGATGTGCCACTCGGGCGTGATGTCGTGCGCGCAGACGAAGGCGTGCTTGACGTCCTCGGGCACGCCGTCGATGTGGTGCAGGGTGCCGACGGTGGCGAGCTTGTCCATCAGCTCGTCGCTGTAGAAGCCGCGCTGCCGGGCGGCTTCCTTGAAGATCGGGTTGACCTCGACGAGGCGCTGGCCGTTGAGGACGTTGCGGAAGAAGGCCAGGCTGAAGAGGGGCTCCACGCCGCCGGAGCAGTTGGCGATGATGCTGATGGTGCCGGTGGGCGCGACGGTGGTGGCGCAGGCGTTGCGCATCTTGCGGTGGTGGACGGTGTCCCAGGTGCTGCCCTTCCAGTTGGGGAAGTTGCCGCGCTCCTCGGCCAGCTCTTCGCTCATCTGGTGCGCTTCGTCGTTGAGGAACTTCATGAAGCGCTCGCCCCACTGCACGCCTTCGTCGCTGTTGTAGGCGACGCCGAGCTTGTAGAGCGCGTCGGCGAAGCCCATGATGCCCAGGCCGATCTTGCGGTTGTTCTTGCACATCTCGGTGATCTGGGGCAGCGGGTAGTTGTTGGCGTCGATGATGTTGTCGAGGAAGCGGGTGGAGATGCGGACGGCCTTGCGCAGTTCGTCCCAGTCGACGACGGGCCGGCCTTCGGCGCCGGGCTTGACGAAGAGGCCCAGGTTGACCGAACCGAGGTTGCAGGCCTCGTAGGGCAGCAGGGGCTGCTCGCCGCAGGGGTTGGTCGCCTCCATGGGGCCGACGTGGGGCGTGGGGTTGGCCTGGTTGATGCGGTCGATGAAGACGACGCCGGGCTCGCCGGTCTGCCAGGCGTGGTGCACGATCACGTCGTAGAGCTCGCCCATCGACCAGACGTCCGCGCGCGCTTCGGCGGGCTGGGCCTCGTAGCGGTCGAGCGGGATCAGGTCGCCGAGCTGGTATTCCATCGGCTCGAGGCTCTTGGGCACCACGAACTGGAGCCCGTTTCGCGGGTTGATGACGACGTGGGGCTTGGCGCTGTCCTTGCGGTAGGACTCCATCCAGGCGTCGGTCACCTTCACGGAGATGTTGTAGTTGGTGAACTGGGTGAGGTCCTGCTTGGCGTTGATGAACTTGAGGATGTCGGGATGGGTGATGTTCATCATGCCCATGTTCGCGCCGCGGCGGAAGGCGCCCTGCTGGATCGCGTTGGTGGCCTCGCTGAGGACCTTCCAGAAGCTGATCGGGCCGCTGGTGGTGCCGCCGCTGGACTTGATCCAGTCGCCGGTGGGGCGGAGGCGGTCGAAGGCGAAGCCGGTGCCGCCGCCGGCCTTCTGGATGAGGGCGGTGGCTTTGACCGAGTCGAAAATCTCGTCGATGGAGTCGCCGACGGGGGAGGACGAAGCAGGCGCTGAGCATGCCCATCTCGCGGCCGGCGTTCATCAGGGTCGGGCTGTTGGGCATGAACTTGCCGGCGACCATGAGGCGATAAAAGAGGTCCTCGTACTTCTTGACCGTCTCGTCGTTGCCGCCGTAGTCCTTCTCGATGAGCGCGACGACGCGGGCGACGCGGCGGAAGAGGGCTTCGGGGGTTTCGGTGGGCTTGCCGTCGGGACCCTTCTTGAGGTAGCGGGCGCGCAGGACGCGGATGCAGTTCTCGGTCAACCCCAGCGCCTGGCCATTGGCCGTGACGGGGTCGATTTCGGCGGCCTTGGCGGCCGGCTTCGCCTGGACGGCCTCGCGCTCCTTCACGTCCTTATTATCCCTCACTACGCTCTTTTTGGTCTCGACCTGCTGAATCATGTGAAAGTCCTCTCCGACCCCGCCCACCTAAGTTTAACCGAAAGAATCCCCTTCACCCCGACCCCATGTTAGGGTGATAACTCCCGGTCACCAAGGTGATGTTTCGGCCAAGGCGACCGTTATGTTTAATCGAAGTCGCACTATTTGTGCGGTGAGCGATACAAATACCCCAGGATATTGGGGTGTCAACGCGCGAAAATTAATTATTTCCTAACACCTTTTCCACACTCCAAGTCGCCTTCCATATTAGGGTTAGGACAAGTTCATATTTGGCCTGTGTATAACTCCCCCGACCGGCTTAGGAACATGGCGCACCGCAAGTGCAGTCTTCCGCCTCCTTCCATCCTTTCGAGCATCAACCTCGGTGCGCGAGGGCGATCGTCACCACCAGCGCCAGCAGGTTGTTGACGAAGTGCAGCACGATCGGCGCCAGCAGACGCCCGGTGCGTTCGTAGAGCCATGTCAACGCCAACGCCATCACGAAAAGGGCGGCAAAGTTCGACCAGACGAAATGGATTCCCGCGAAGGCGAAGGCCGCGACGAGCGCACCCGGCAACGGCCCCAGGTAGCGCCGCGCGACGTTGTAGAGCAGCCCGCGGAAGAGCAGTTCTTCGAAGACTGCCGCGCCGAGCGAGGCGGCGAGGACGAGCAGGCCCACGGTGAGCCAGGAACCGGAAGCGCTCGTCTCGTCGCGAAGAATGTCGAGGACGGGGTTCTCGTCGGGCGTCATGCCGAAGCGTTTGAAAAACGCCTGGCTCGCCGCGTTGATCGCCAGCAGCAGCCAGCTCAGCAGGAAGTACGCCGCCAGGCCAAGCCGCACGTCGGCGGCGGGATTGGACGGCGGCGCGACGGTCCGGTTGCTCCAGAAGGGCCAGATGCCGGCGGCGGCGCGCTCGGGATCGCGTTCGCGCACGGCCCAGACCAGGCCGGCCAGGGCCACGGCGTAGCCGAGAAACTGCGCGGCGAGGCTGGCCACGAGCCCCGCGCCGCCGACGGGCATCCAGCCGCCGGGCACGGCCTCCCACCAGGCCGCGGGGGTGCAGCGCGCCAGCGCGTGCAAGAACAGGATCCGCGCGGTGAAGACGAGCAGGACCACGGCGCCCAGGTCGAGCGCGGAAACGCGCGGCTGCGCGCGATCCGCGAAACGGCCCAGCGCCAGGCGCGCGCGGAGGTCCGGCGCGAGGAGCCAGCCCGAGAACCCGGCCCAGGCGGCGAGCATCCCCAGCACGTTCAAGGCGGCGAAGGCGGCGAGGATCAGCGCGTGCGGCGCGCCGGCGGACAGGTCGTTCAGCAGGCGCTCGACGTCGATTTCCTGCTCCACCGCCGCGGGCGCGGGCGGAGGCTCGACGAGCGGCGGCGGCGCATCCGAGGCCGGCACGGAGAGCACCAGCGCGAGCTGAAAGAGCAGGAACCCGGCTCCAAGGAGGAGCAGCGCGCGCTTGCGCCCCTGGAATGGGTGCGGCGGCGGCATGGGCGGCTCGCCGGCATCCGGCGGGGGCGCTTCGGCCTCGTGGGGTTCGGGCACCTTCTTCTCCGGGCGGGCAAACGCAGTGCAAGCGATTATAGTCCCCTCGCGCGCGGCGGATAGGCTTGGGAAGGCTTGGGGCGAGCTTGGACGCGAATACTCCCTTTATTCAGTTAAGCGACGCGCGGGCGCGGGAGCGGGCGCGCGCGGGCGGGAAGGCGGCCGAACTGGCGCGGCTGGAGGCGCTGGGGCTCCCCACCCCGCCCGGCGCGGTGCTCCCGGCGGGCGCGTCGCGGCCCGGCGAGGCGGCGTGCGCGCGGCTGGCGGCGGACCTGGCGCCGGACGGCGCGGCGCTGGCGGTGCGTTCGTCGGTGGCGTGCGAGGACGGCGCCGACGCGAGCTTCGCGGGGCAGTTCGCGAGCGTGCTCGGCGTACGCGGCGGACGCGCGCTGCACGAGGCGCTCGCCACGGTCCGCGCTTCGTACGCCGCGGCGCGGATCGAGGCGTATGAGGAAGCGCTGGCTGCGAATCGCGACTCGAGGTCCGCGACCTTTGTTGAGGGCGCCACGCTCGATTCAGGCGGCAACGCTTCGGCACGGGGCGGTTGCGCCGACCCGTGGCACGGACCCGCACCCCCGCTCCTTTCCCAGGGGGAGAAGGGGGCGAGCGGGACGGGCCGGTGCTGATCCAGCGCCAGATCGAGGCGCGCTGGGCGGGCGTCTGCTTCACGGCGGATCCCAAGAGCGGGATCGAACAGCTCGGCGTGGTCGAAGCCGTGCGCGGGCTGGGCGAGCGGCTGGTCGCGGGGCGGACCGAGCCGGCGTACGCGCGCTTCGACCGGCGGGCGGGGCGCTTCCTGGAACTGCGCGCGCCAGCCGGCGAAGAGCCCGAGGCTTTCGAGCGGCTCGCGCGGGAGGTCCTCGCGCTGGGCGAGCGCGTCCGCGCGGCCTTCGGCGGCGAGCCGGTGGACCTCGAGTGGGCGCACGACGGCGCGGCGCTGTGGCTTCTCCAGGCGCGCCCGGTCACGACGCCGACGTTTCCGCTCCCCGAGCGCAGGCCGCTGGCGCACCCGGAACTCTGGTTCCACGGGAACTTCGTCGAGACGATGCCCGGGCCGGTTCCGGCGATGGCCTGGGACGCGCTGGACCTGATGCTCCCGGTCACGCTGCTCCCGCTGGGCGCTGGCCCGCTGTTCAAGAGGCTGGAGGCGGGTTTCGTTGAGGTGCTCGCCGGGCGCGTCTGCTGGAATCTCGCGCTGGCGCAGCACCTGGGGCTCTACAACCGGAACTTCGTCGAGTCGATGCGGATGATCGACGACCGGATGATGCGCGCGGTCGAAGGGCTGATGCGGAGCGGGCAGATCGTGCCGGCGGGCGAGCTGCCGGCGGCGCACAAAGGCGTGCTGCTGCTCTCGATCTTGAAGGTGCAGGGCTTCGTGGCGCGGCACAGCCTGCGCGCGCTCTGGCAGGGCGAGCGCGCCTTGAAGGACTTCGAGCAGGCGGGGCGGGATCTGGTCGCGGCGAGCGGAAGCGAACCGGCGGAGGAGCTCGACCCGCAAGAGGCGTGGCGGCGGATGCGCGCGCTGCGCGCGGCCTTCCTGCCGATCATGGGGCGGCAGGTGGGGGTCTTCTACGCGCTCTTCGTGCCGGTGCTGTGGAGCCAGTTGGCGGCGCGCTGGTCGGGGCGGGCGTACGTGGAGGTCGCGGGGCGGCTGGGCGAGGATCCCAGCGGCACGGCGCGGATGGAACGGGCGCTGCGCGAGCTGGGCCGCGGCCTGCGCGCCGACGGGCACGCCGCGCCGCCGAACCTCGGCGACCTCCCGCCGGAGCGGCGCGCGGCCTTCGAGGCGTTCCTGGCCGAGTTCGGGCACCGCGGGCCGGGCGAGCAGGTCCTCTCCAACCCGCGCCTGCGCGAGCGCCCCGACCTGGCGTTGGAGCTGGCGTGGCACTCGGGCGGAGCGCCGGAACCCGCGGCGGCCGATCCGGCTCACGCGGCGGAGGCCCTGATCGAGGAGCTTGCGCGGAAGGGACTCGGGGGAGGCCTGCGCGCGGCGTTGCTGCGCTGGCTGCTCCCGCGCGCGCGCAAGCTCGCCCGCACGCGCGAAGACGGCAAGCACTACGGCTGGATGCCGTTCCTGGAGCGGCTGCGCCGGCTGGCCCTGCGGCACGGCGAGGGGCTCGCCGCGCGCGGGCTGCTCGAACGGCGCGAGGACGTCTTCCTGCTGCGGATGCGCGAACTCGACGCGCTGGCCGACGGGAAGACGGACGGCTCGGAACTCCGCGCGCTGGCCGCGCGGCGCGCGCGGGAGCAGGCGCGCTGGCGGCGGCTGGAATTCCCCGAGGTCCTGCGCAGCGACGGCGGTACGGTGGCGTTCCTCGGCGCGGACGACGGCGACGGCATGGCCGGGGTGGCGATTTCGGCGGGAGTCTTCGAAGGCCCAGCCCGGGTGGCGCGTACCTTTGAAGAGGCCCGCGCGCTCCAGGCCGGCGAGGTGCTGGTGGCGGTCGCGCTCGATCCGGGCTGGACGCCGCTCTTCTCGCGGGCCGGGGCGCTGGTGATGGAGGTCGGCGGCGTGCTCTGCCACGCGGCGGTGGTCGCGCGCGAACTGAAACTGCCGGCGGTCGCGGGGCTTCACGGAGCGTCCCGGCGCATCCGGACCGGGCAGCGCGTGCGGGTGGACGGGAGGTTGGGCCGGGTCGCGATCCTGGACGGCGAGGGTCCGCGTGTGCAAGCCGCCGACAGCGCGTGATCATGCCTTGTACAGGCGCGTTGAGTCTGAATCGCGGCGCCGAATGTTTTCTCGGGCAACTGCTGCAAGACTTCGAGGCCGCGCGGGTTAGACTGGCGCGCGGGCGCGGGTGCAGCGCGAATTTCTTGCACCATTGGCGCGCCAATTTCGTTGGAGCTTGCAGGGATCGAAGACCATGCCGGAGGCACATAGCGTGACGCGAGCGCGAGTTCATCTCTTGACGGCCTGGACGCTGGCGCTGGGCCTGGCGGCGGCGGGCGAGGACGCGGTCTATTGCCCGGTGGCCAAGCCCGATCCGGCGCCCGAGGTGCTGAAGCTCACCTTCGGCGGCCCGGAGGTGAAGTTCTCCGAGCAGCAGCAGGAGTTGCGCGCGCTGGCCAACTCGCCGCACGACCCCAAGGTGGAACGCGCGCTGCGCTGGATGATCCACCAGGTCGACCTGCCCTTCGAACTGCGGGACGAGGCGCTGATGACGCTGGGGAACTGGCGCATGGCGTGGATGGTGGAGGACGTGGCGGGGATGATGGAAGAACCCCGGCAGCCCGAGAAGTGGCGCGCGAACATGACGCGGCACCTCGCGATGTTCCACATGACCTACCTGGACGACGATTCCTACAAGGCGCTGGAGAAGGCCGCGGCCTCGAACGACCTGCCGGTCCGGATCAAGGCGCTCGAGAACGTCGCGTTCGTGTGCAGCGAGTACCGCTTCGAGCGGACCAACCCCGAGCGCTACCAGAAGGTGCTCTCCCTGGTGGGTCTGGCGCTGGAGCACGCGGACGAAGGCGTGGTGACGGCCGGCTGCAAGGCGGCGGGTACGGCCGAACTGGCGCCCAAGGCGGCGGACCTGGAGAAGCTGGCCGCCGACGAGAAGCGCGGCGCGCCGCTGCGCATCGAGGCGCTGCTGGCGCTGCGCCCGCTGGCGCGCGTGGAGAGCCTGCCGGCGGTGGAGGCATGCGCCAAGGCCGCCGACGAGACGCTCAAGCAGGCCGCCGAGGACCTGCGTTCCTACGTCTTCCTCGCGCAGCTCTCCTCGAACGACAAGGCGCTCCAGGCGCAGGCCTATGCGGATCTGGCCGGGCTGGGCGCGAAGGCCCGCAACGCGCTGCTCCGCGGCATGCGCTTCCCCGAGCACGCCGGATACCCGTACGTGCGATCGCTGCTGGCCAAGGTGATGATCGCCGAACAGGGCATGGCGCTGCTGGACCGCGCCGACTTCTGGAACCTCGGCGGGGACCGCAAGAAGCCCGGCACCGGCAATCCCAAGGTCCAGGTCCAGCAGGACAAGCGCCTGATCGCGATCGAGGGCGAATGCGTGCTTGAGGCCGGCCCGCTGGAGTACGCCGTCGTGTGCAAGGGCGAGAACGCGAAACTCCACGAGACCGTGCTGGGCCTCAACACCGACCCCATGCAGGTCACCTACGCGCTGCTGGCCTGCAACTACACCTACGCGGGCGAACTGGGCGAGGCCGGAAAAGTGAACCTGCCCAAAGGCGCCGGCGTGATGCTCTCGGTGGAATACGAATGGACCGAAGTCGCCCCGCAGGGCGAGAAGACGCAGTGGGTCCGCGTGCCGCTGGAGACGATGATCTGGAACAGCCACACGCTGGCCCCGATGCGCCGCGTGCCCTGGGTCTTCACCGGCTCGAAGATGGTCAAGGACCCCAACACCGGCAAGGACGTGCTGATGGTGGTGCTGGAACGCTCCATCGTGGCGATCATGCCCGACGAGAACGCGCTGCTGAACAACATCCTCGACGAGGCCGAGCGGGCGAACGTGGGGCAGGAGCGCGCCGGGGCGTTCTACGAGGTCAACCGCGCGATCGTCCCCAAGAAGGGCGCCTTCTGCCGGCTGATCTTCGAACCGTGGTCCGGCGAGAAACTCAAGCCCGAAGACCTGAAGGACACCGCCGAGGCCCCGGAGCAGGCGCCGGAACGGCCGTGACGCCCGACGCCGCGGAGCCTCCGTCCGGCGCGGGCGCGGTCCTGCGCGCGGCGTGGCGCGCGCTGCCGGCGGCATGCGCCGAGGCGCTCGCGGCGCCGGCGGCGTGGCTGGGCGCCGGCGCGAGCGCGCTCCTGGCCGCCGCGCTCACGCTGGCTCTTGGCGCCGTTCTGAAGCCTCCGCCGGCCTGGCCCGCCCCGCCGCAGGCCGCCATCGCCGCCTCGCACGTGCTGGCCCTGGCCCTGCTCTGCGCCGCTTTCGTCCTGCTGCCGCGCGAGCCGCGCGCCTGGGGCGGACTTCGCGCCGCGCTGCGGTTCGCGTGCTGGTCGGCGGGGGCGTGGCTGGGCTTCGGGCTGGCCTCGATTTCGACGCCCTGGGCCGTCGTGTTCAGCCTGGCGGCGCTGGTCGGGGCCTACGGTCTCGGACTGCTCGGCGCGGCAGCGCTGCTGGAGCGGCTCTGCGCGCCGTACGTCCAGCCGGTGCGGATCGCCCTCGCGCTTTTCCTGGCGCTGTCGCTTTCGAGCCTGCTCTGGACGCGCGCCCCGCTGGTGGACTTGTACAACGCCGAGCGCGCGCAGGGCCGGACCGGCGCCTGCGCGGTGCTCGCGCTGGGGCCGGTCTCGTGCGTCTCCGGCGTCTGGGCGCGCGCGCCCGGCGGCTTCGACCTCCTGCGCTCCGAAGTCACCTACCGGCAGTGGGTGGTCGGGATGTACGACCTGCTCCCCTACCCCGAACTCTGGCCGCGCCGCTACGAAGCCAGCGTGCCCGTGAAGCTCTCGGTCCCGGGCGAAGCGCCCGCGTCGTACGAGACCCGCCGTCTGATCGACCCCGGCCTGGTCCTGGCCTTCGGGCCGTGGGGGCTGGCGCTGGTGGTGCTGAGCGACGTGCTGGGGGCGGGGAGAAACGTGAAACGTGAAACGTGAAACGTGAAACGTGAAACGTGAAACGTGAAACGTGAAACGTGAAACGTGAGCATACTCCGCGATCTCCGACTCGAATGCCGTTTTCGCGTTTCACGTTTCACGCTTCACGCCGTACGCTCATCCCATGCGCTACCCCACCGTGCTCTTCGACCTCGACGGGACGCTGCTCGATTCCGTCGGCGGGATCGCCTCCGCGGTGAACCTCGCACGCGAGTCGTTCGGGCTGCGCGCGCTGCCGCTGGACCTCGTGCGAACCTTCGTCGGGGACGGCGTGGACCGGCTGATTGAACGGAGCTTCGAGGACGCGGGGCTCTGCGCGGAGGCGCGCGCGCGGTACCTCTCCTTCTATTCGCAAGGCATGTACGACGGCACGCGGGTCTACCCCGGGGTCGCCGAGGCGCTGGCCGAACTGGAGGCGGCGGGCTGCCGGATGGGCGTCGTGACGAACAAGCCGGGCGGCTCGGCGCGGAAGCTGCTCGAACATTTCGGCCTGGCGCGCTTTCTGGGCGCGATCCTCGGCGGGGACAACCCGCACGGGTTGAAGCCGAACCCCGCGCCGCTGCTCGCCGCCGTGCGCGAGCTGAACGGCGAGCCGGCGCGGGCGCTGATGGTCGGCGACGGGCCGGCCGACGTGGCCGGCGCGCGCGGCGCCGGCCTGGCCGTGTGCATCGTCAGCTATGGGATCGGCGACCCGGCCGAGTTGCGCGCGCTGAATCCCGACCACGAAGTCGCGTCCTTCGCCGACGTGCCGGCTATCGCGCGCGGGGCGTGATGCGCCGCGGACCACGCGGAACATATACAACCGCAGGCCGCGCGCGCTTCAGGCGCGGTAAATCACCGGATTGGCTGTCGGATCGTCGAGGTTCGAGATGAAGTAGTCCTTCGCGCCGGCGACGGGCCTGGACTTTTCGGTGCGCAGGTGGACGGCGAAGCTGCGCCGCGGGCCCGCGGACACGTTCGGGCCGCTGCCGTGGAAAGTGTAGCGGTGGTGGAAGCTCACCCCGCCGGGCGGCAGGACGCCTTCGACTTCGCTCCAGGACGCGCCGTTCGGCAGGGCGATCTTCCCGCGCAGTTCGTCGAGCCGGCCCTGGAAGAAGTCGCCGCCTTCGACCTCGCCCCACTCGTGGCTGCGCGGGACGAAGCGGATCGGCCCGGCTTCCGGCGTCACGTCGCTCACCGCGATCCAGGCCGTGAAGACCTCGCCTTCCCAATAGCGCCAGTACTGGCGGTCCTGGTGCCAGCCGACGCCGCCGGCCGTCGCGCCGCCGGGGGGCTTGTAGAGCATCTGCACGGCCCAGACCTGGATCGTCTCCGCGCCGGTGATCTCGGCCGCCGCGCGCCCCAGCGCCGGGTGCGAGATCAGTTCGTGGATCGTCCGGTCGCACAGATGCGGCATGTCGATCTTGCGGATCTTCCGCGGGTCGTCGCCCGGTTTCCACAAGCGGCTCTTCGGAGGCACGCCGGTCTCGTATTCGCAGGCGATCACGGCGTCCATGCGCGGCACGACCCGTTCGATCAGCTCGCGCGGGAGCACCTGCGGGCGCAGGCAGAAGCCTTCCCGCGCGTAGGTCTCGGCGGGCGACTCGACGAGGGCGTCGGAGGCGGGCATGGCTACTCCTCCACGAACTTGGGGGCCGCGGCGGTGGCCGGCAGCGCCTGCTTGGGCCGGCGCCCGCGGACCTGCAGGCCCGGGCGGCCCAGCGACTGCCCGTGGGTCTGCTCGTTCTCCGGATCGCGGTAACCGATGCGCACGAGCCGGCGGGTCTTGTCGGTCGTGTTGATGTGGCTGCCGTGGATCGTGAAAAGGTTGAAGACCACCACGTCGCCGCGCTGGGCCGGGACCGCGATCGTATCCTTCAGGTCGTACTTGTCGGTGGGCAGGTGCGGCGTGCAGGGGCCTTCGGGCGTGTTGGTGATGTGCTCGAGCGCGCCGGCCTTGTGGCTGCCGTCGAGGAAGCGGATCTCGCCATTGGCGTGGCAGGTGTCGTCGAGGTGGACGAGCACGTCCACGTACCGCCCGTCGCGGTGCTTGTAGAAGGCCCAGTCCTGGTGCATCGGGAACGGATGCCCAGTCTCCGGCGGCTTGGCGTGAAGCGTGCTGTGGTGGAGTTCGACGTTCGGGCCGAGCAGGTCGGCCATCGCGTCGCAGAGCTTCTCGTGGGTGACCGCGCGCAGCCAGGGCTCGCTGTAGAACTGAAGGTCGTGCATCGCGATCAGCTTGGACTTCTTCTCGGTCGCCTCGTCCATGTAGACCTTGCGCCAGGGCCCCGACCAGCCGGCGGCGTTCGTCGCAAAGTGGTCGATCAGGTACATCAGGTCGCGGTCCAGCGCATCCATCTCCTCGGGCGTGAAGACGCCGGGGATGCGCAGGTAGCCGTGCTCGTGGTAAAAGGCCACGTCCTCTTCGGTAAGGTAGCGCAGCGCCTGTTCGACGGCCTGAAGGGTGGGCATCTCGGATCTCCTCGTCGGTTCGCGGTCGCCTGACCGCCCTTGCTTCGTTGGGTATCCATACCCTGCGCGCGTGCAGGGAGCGATTGAGCGGGCTTGCCATCGATGTTTAATAATCGGCCATAGATCACAACTCATTGAAAAACAATGGTTTATAGATACACAATCGATGTTTGATTTTCGGCCTTAGCGTTTCGCGCCGCGGTCCTTCCCCGGCACGCGCGGGGCGGTGACGTGCCCGGGGCGCTTGCGCGCCTCGCGTTCGGGATCGCGGAAGCGCGTGCCGCCCTTGGCGCGGTACTCGGCCGGGGGCAGGCCCATCTGCCGGCGGAAGACGGTGGTGAAGTAGCGCACGTCCGGGTAGCCGACCTGCGCGGCGATCTCCTTGATGGGCAGGCGGCGGTCGAGAAGCTTCTGCGCGGCGGCCTCCACGCGCACGCGGGCGAGCATGTCCTGGGGGCTTTCGCCGGCGCCGGCCTTGAAGAGTCGCGAGAAGTGGCGCTCGCTGAGGTTCACTTGCGCGGCGATCTCGCGGACCGATTGGATGCGCCCGAAGTTGTCGCGCAGGTAGCGGACGGCCTGCTGGACGAGGGCCTCGCGCGGATCGCGGGTGACGGGCGCGACGGCTTCGGGCGGGAGCGCCTCTTCGACGGCCGCGCGCGCCGTATCGAGCAGGAGCTTGCGCACGAGCCCCTCCACGACGCCCACGTAGCCGGGCTCCCGGCGCACGACTTCCTCGGCGAGCAACTGCAGCGTCCGCTCCATGCCGGGGACGTTGCGGCTGACCCAGCGCCTGGAGCCGGCAAAAGCGTGAAGCAGCCGGTCGATCGCCTCCTGCTGCGCGCGCGCGTGCGGGTTCAGGACGTGCTCGGCCGACGGGGTCGTCTCCGGCAGCAGCGTGTACGACCAGAAGTAGATGCCCAGCGGGTCGGCCTCGTCGGCAACGATCTCGTGCTCCTCGCGCGGCTTGGCGACGAAGACCTCGCCGGCCGAGACGGGGTAGTCCGTGCCGAGCATGCGGAAGGTTCCGCGCCCGCGGAAGGCGTAGCAGATCTCGAAGTAGGAGTGCGCGTGGAGGTAATTGCGCCACCACTTCTCGCCGTCGATGAAGCCCCAGCCGAGGATATCGGCCTCGAACGAGCCCAGACGCAGCTTGAGCGGGACGTGGCGCAATTCGCCGTAGCGCGCGCGCGGGAGGGCGGCGAGGTCCAGCGGCGGCGGAAGCGGCTCCTGCATCGCCCCATTCTACGCCGCGCGGACCGGCCAGGGAAGAGCGCGGGCGGAACGCCCCGCGCCGCGATGGCGCGAGGCGGCCGAACGAGCCGTATCGGGACGAGTACACGGCAAGGAGGACGACAATGCATCGCGAGGTCCGCCGTCCGAAGAGGGCCGCGATCCGGTTTTAGGACGCACTCGTAGGCAAGACCGCTAAAGAGGAGATACGAGCCGGCCCTGGCTGGGGCCGAATGCGGTTTATACGCACAGGACTTCCCGGTCGGACTGAAGGGCCTCGGCCGCGCGCTCGCGCCAGCGGGCCAACTCGAGCATCTGCTCGGGGGTCGTGCCGGGATGCGGCCGCCCCTCGGCCAGGTGTTCGCGGAAGGCCTCGAGGATCGAGCCGCACGGCTCGAGCTTGAAGACGGCCTTGGTCTCCAGCAGTTTCGCGCGCCGGCCGGGAGCTTCTTCGAAGAAGCTGAAGCCGCGGCCGCCTTCGGCGTGATCGATCAGGAGGCCGCCGCGGTCGCCAAGAAAGTTGATGCTGTGCCGCGGTCGCAGCAGCCCGCCCGAGGCGAACTCGAAGGAGAGCGCGATGCCGCGTCCGGCGCGGGCGAAGAGGGAGAGGTGGCGCGGGCGGCCGGGGGGCTCCGGGGCCTGGTGGGCGCAGAGCGTCCGCACGCGCGGCCAGCCGAGCAGATCGAGCACCTGGTCGAGGAGCTCGTAGCCGAAGTCCTCGAACAAGCCGCTCGCGTCCGGCGCGGGATCGAGCCCTTGGGGCCGGCCGTGGACGACGGCCTCGACTCGGTAGAGCGCGCCGAGGCGGCCCGCTTCGAGGTACTGCCGCGCGAGGCTCGTGAAGCCGCCGGCGCGCAGGCGCGCGCAGGCGAAGGCCGCCGTCCGGCCGTGCCGGTGGGCGGCTCGAACGAGCGCGGCGCAGTCCTCGGCGGAGAGCGCGCCAGGCCGTTCGCAAAGGACGTGCTTGCCGGCGGCGAGGGCCTGGGCGGCCTGCCGTTCGTGCGGCGCGGCGAGGGCCACCACGTCCACGTCGGCGCGCGCGAGCAGGTCCTCGAAGGACGCGCATGCGCCCGCATGCGGGCAGCCGGCTTCGCGCGCGAGCGCCGCGCTCGAGCCGAAGAGCGCGCGCGGCTCGAAGCCGGCCTCTACGCAGGCGCGCAGGCGTTGGGCGTCGTACGCCCCGGCAATTCCCAACCCGAGTATGGCGCTCATGCCGCCTCCTCCGGCGCGCGCAACTCCCGGCCTTCGGCCGCGGAGCGGTAGGCGGCCTCGCAGAACTCGGTGATGTAGAGCGCCTGTTCGTGGTCCGTGCCGAGTTCGGGGCGCTCGCCCTTGAGCCGCAGGGCCAGCCGTTCGAGGCGCGCCTGCATGTCGGGCGCGCTCTCGGGGGCTTCGAGATCCTCCTCGACGGGCACGCCGTCCTTGAGCGCGCGGAAGACGGCGCGGCGGGGCGCGGCGTTGTCGAGGATCAGCGTCCCGGCGCTCCCCGCGACGGTCGTGCTCCAGCGGTAATGCTGGTTGACGCGCGCGGTGGTCTCCAGCGTCAGGGCCAGGCCGCCGTCGAAGTGCGCGAGGAGGCTCATGTGGTCCTCGACGTCGTAGACGACGCCGGGCGGGTTGCCGGTGGGGAAGCCGGAGAAGGTCTGCGCGCTCAGGCGCCGCCAGCGCGGCCAGCCGAGGATGAAGAAGAGACGGTCGAGGAAATACTGGCCCATGTCCATGAACGGCCCGCCGCCGGCGTGCGCCTTCTGCCCGAACCAGGGCGGCCCGCCGCGGTCGCAGGTCCGCGCGGCGGGAAGCCAGAACTGGATGTCGGCCTTGTACGGAACGCCGAGCCGGCCTTCCCGCACGAATCTGCGCGCGGCGGGGGCCGCGCCATCGCGGAAGCGCGAGGAAAAGAACTGGATCGTGAGCCCCGGATTGCGCGCGACCGCGGCGCAGACCGCGCGGTTTTCTGAGGCGGAGAGCGTGCTGGGTTTCTCGCAGAGCACGTGCTTGCCGGCGTCGAGGGCCCGGATGGAGAGCGGCGCGTGCGAGGCCGGAGGCGTGGCGATGGAAACGGCCTGCACGCCGTCGAGCTTCAGGATCTCGTCCAGCGAAGTACAGACGGCGACGGAGGCGTCCAGGTTCTGCTCGCGCTTGAAGCGCTCGACGCGCTCGCGCTCGGCGTCGCAGACGGCGCGGAGCGCGAAGGGCGAGGCCTGGATGCCGGGCAGGTGGCAGTTGGCGGCGATCTGCCCGCAGCCAATGAGAGCGATGCCGGGGCGTTCGAGGTTCATCGCGCGCCTCCCGCGACGCCGAGGCGTTCGAGCGCAGCGGCGGCGATCTCGCGGGCCTGGCGCAGCAGCTTCGGGTCGGCGTCGGCCTGGACCAGTTCGAAATGCAGCGGCCCGTCGTAGCCTGCCGCGGCGAAGATGCGCAGAATCCGCTCCAGGTCGTAGCCGGCAAGCGCGCCGCCTTCGAGGCCGAAGATCTTGAGATGCGCGTTGGTGGCCTTTGGGGCCAGGCGTTCGAGGTTGGCGTACATGCGTTCCAGCTCGGCCGCCGGGGCGGCGCCGATCTGGAAGCCGTTGGTCGGATCCGGGCAGGTGGTCAGTCGCGGGGAATCGACGGCCCGCAGGAAGCGCTCGACATCCTCGGCATAGAGAAAGATGGTGCTGTGGTTCTCGAAGGCGAGGTTCACGCCTTCGCGTTCGGCGACGGCGCAGCAGGCCCGCGCGCCTTCGACGACGAGGCGTTCGAGTTCCCCGTGCTCGCGATCCTGGGACCAGTAGCCGGAAAGGAAGCGCAGGTTGGGCACGCCGCAGGCCGCGGCGCGGCGGATCCAGTCCTGGATGTAGCGCAGATTGTCCTGGCGCCAGGCCTCGTTGCGCACGAAGGCGAAGTCGTTGTAGGTCGAGAAGCAGTGCACGCGCAGCCCGCGCTCGGCCGCGTACGCGGCGACCCTCCGCAGGTGCTCGGGGCTGTCGCCGCCGATGTCGGTGGGCGGCTTGCCCGCGCCGCCGGTCATGAGTTCGACGGACTCGAAGCCCCACGCGGCGGCTTCGTCGAGGAAGGCGAAGACGTCGTAGCCGGGGCGCTTGAAGGCCTCCCGGCGGCTGAAGCTGTGCAGTCCGAGGCGCATGAATGTCAATCTCCGATCCTTATGGTTTCGTCGTGAGAATGTACCCCGCGCCGGATGCCCGCCGTAATGGCAAGACTTGACAAAACCATGTCAATAATCGACCCTGCTGGCATGTCCGCGCCACGCTGGTATCTGGCCGGCCCGCTGAAGGTCCAGGTGCTGCGGGCGACCCCCCAGCCGCTCCAGGCGGCCTCGGGCGAGCTGATCGTCCAGCGCGCGGCGCGGGAGCGCTGGGCGCGCGAAACGGGCATCTACTTCGGGCCCGCGCGCACGACGGTGCTCCTGTACGTGCTCCGCGGCGTCTGCCGGCTCGAACACGGCCCCGAGGGCGCCGAACGGATCGAAACCGCGGGCGCTTCGCAGCTCCTGGCGGTCCCGCCGGGCGCGCGCTACCGGTTCCGTGTGGACGGCGGGCGCGACCTGGAGCTGGGCATCGCCAACGCGACCGGGGCGGTCTGCGAGCGCTGGTGGGCCGCGCTGGGCGGCGCGCAGGCGCGGCGGCTGGAGTTCAGGCGGCGGCGCGAGATCGAGCGCGCGCTGGAGGATTTCCTTCAATACGCGCCTTCCCGGAACGTCCATGACCAGGCGGCGGGGCTGCACTGTTTTCAGGCCTTCCTGAACCTCGCCGCGGGCGACCAGGCGCCGGGCGCCGCCGCGCGCTCCCGAGGCGACGTTCACGCCGACCGCTGCCGGGATCTGATCGAGGAGCAGTTCGAGCGTTACGGCTCGCTGGGCCAACTGGCGGCGGCCCTGGACCTGCATCCCGACTACCTGACGCGCGCGTACCGGGAGCGCTTCCACGCCAGCCCGGCCGAGCATCTGCGCAAGCGGAAGATGGAGCAGGCCAGCGTCTGGCTGCGGGAAGGCGAACGGACCCACGCGGAGATCGCCGAGGCGCTGGGCTTCTCCGACGCCTTCTCCTTCTCGAAATGTTTCAAGGCCTACGCGGGACTCTCGCCGCGGCACTGGCGGGAGCAGTTCAAGGCGTAGCATGGTCGGAATCGGACATGTATTAGTCCGGATTGACCATCGAGCCGGACGCAATTCGAGGTGTAGGCAGATGAGGCAGGACCCAATCCATCGGAGAATGACATGAACCGCACGCGCGACACGATCCGGACGCCCGCCCTGCTCCTCGCCCTGGCCCTCGGGCTGGCGCCGGCGCTCCGCGCCGCGGACCTGCGCGAGGTCCTCCCGGTCCACGACGGGATCCTGATGGTTCACTTCGACGAGGGCCACATCGACCAGGGGCTCGAGGAGAAGAGCGCCAGGCCCTACATCGTCAAGCTTGACATCGCCGCCGCCGCGCAACCGGGGAACTACAGCCTCTCGAGCGAAGACGACCCGGAGTACAAGACGCCGCGGAACCCGACGAAGGTGGGCCGGAAGGCGAAGTCCGCGGACACGCTCTCGATGTTCCGCCCGGAGAAGTTCGTCCTGGACCACTGGGTCTACCTGGTGCTGCCGCAGCCGCTCCGGCGCGGGTGCAGCTACACGCTGCGCGTGACGAATCTGGCGAGCAACGCACCGGAGCAGACGTTCCTCTTCAACGAGTTCACGCTCCGCTCGGAGAGCGTGCACGTGAGTCAGATCGGATTCACCCCGGACGCGCCGAAGTTCGCGTACCTTTCGCACTGGATGGGCGACCTGGGCGGGGCGGACCTGGACGCCTGCGCGGGCAAGCCGTTCCACTTGGTCGCCGAGGACGGCGCGCTCGTTTTCGGCGGCAAGGTCGCCAAGCGCAAGGATACGAAGAGCGGCGCGCCCCTGACGACTTCGCCCCAGGACGGCACGCCCTGGAACGGAGCGAAGAAGGCTCACACGCCGAAGAACTTCACCGGGGCCGACGTCTTCGAGTGCGATTTCTCCGCGTTCAAGACGCCGGGCGTCTACCGCGTGGCCGTCGAGGGCGTGGGCTGTTCGTTCCCCTTCGAGATCGGCGCGCACGCGTACCACAAGGCCTATTACACGGCGAGCCGCGGGCTGTTCATCCAGCGGGCCGGCATCGAGAAGGAACTCGAGCCCGGGCTGAACTATCCGCGCGATCACCATCCCGACGACGGGCTCGCGGCCTTCGAGTACGACAAGAACTGGCGCTGGATCGACAAGCCCGACCACAACGCGAAGATCGCCCCCACCGGCGCGCTGAAGGTCTGGGGCTGGTACCACGACGCCGGGGACTGGGACGGCTATCCCGGCCACGTGCTGGTGCCGCTGAGCCTGCTGCTGTTGTACGACCTGGCGCCCGGGAACTTCGCCGACGGGCAGGTGGGCAACCGCTACAAGTCCAACGTCGACGGGTCCTGGTACGAAGAAGGGAAGAATGGGATTCCGGACCTGCTGGACGAGGCGAGCTGGCTGATCCAGTACTACCGCCGCGCGCGGGCGCTGGGGCTGGAGACGGGGCTGTGCACGGGCGGGGTGCCGGGGAGCTACGCAGGGGTGGATTCCTGCGCGGGCGGGGCGTCGTGGAAGGATACGCGCGCGCTGAAGTTCTCGGCCGAGGATCCGGCGGCCACCTATCAGTACGCCGCGTGCGCGGCGTGGCTGGCGGCGTGCCTGGATAAGGCGGCCCAGGGCGCGCATCCGGACAGCGCCGGCTGGGTGAAAGAGGCTCGCGCCGCCTGGGACTGGTCCAAGGCGAACCTGCGCGAGGGCGATGAGGGCAAGGTGCGGGGCGTGCGCATGCTCGCGGCGCTGTGCCTGTACCGCGTCACCAAGGAGCCCGCGTATCACGAGGTCTTCGCCGCCGACCTCAAGGCCGATCCGCAGTTTCAGCGCGGGGAGGAAGGCTGGGCCGGCCCGGGCTGGTGGGAACTGGCGGCGGGGGTCTACGGGCCGCTGCCGGCCGACTTCCTGGGGCTGGACGCGGAGTTCCAGAAGCTCGTGCGCGGGAAGGTGCTGGAAGCGGCGGAGCGGGAGTTCGTCAAGACCGCCTCCCAGCGCGGCTACCGGCTGGGCTTCGACTGGAACCGGACGCACAACCTCGGCACGTTCAGCTCGCCGATCCTGTACCAGCCCGCCATCGCCTACACCTTGACCGGCGACCGGAAATACCTGGACGCGATGCACACCTCGGCGGCGTACTTCCTGGGCGGAAACCCGATGAACATGGTCTGGATGACGGGGCTCGGGCAGCGCAGCGTCCGCTCGCCCTTCCATCCCGATTCCTGGGCGCTGATCGATTACGACAGCATGGTATACGACAACGAGTTCCTGCCCGGGATCGTGCCGTACGGGAGCTGCGACAGCGTGGACTTCTTCGGCCCGGGCTTCCACTTCTCGGGCGACGAGGACTTCAGCCGCTCTTCGGCCTACCCCGACGTGGAAAGCTGGCCGCTGAGCGAGACGCGCTTCGAGAACCGCTACAGCATCGCGGCGGGGGAGTTCACGGTCACGCAGAACACGGCGCCGTCGATCTTCGCCTACGGGTTCCTCTGCGCGCGGGGCGGGAAAGCGCCCGAGCCCAACGCGCGCCCCGGCGTCGCGCTGGCCTTTCCTGCGGAAGGCGCGGTCTTGAAGGCCGGCGGGGACGTGGCGCTGCGAGTGAAGACCACGCCGGACGTGCGCCGAGTGGAGTATTACCGCGATGCGCGTTTCCTCGGCGCGTCCGAAGCCGCGCCGTTCGCCTTCACCTGGCGCGCGGCCCCGGAAGGGGAGTGGCTCGTCACCGCGGTCGCCTACGACGCCGAAGGACGGATCTCCAAGCCCAACGATCCGGCCTTCGACGTGGACGCGCGGGTGAAGCTCGAGGCCGGCGCTCCCGAAGTCCCGGCCGAGAAGCTCGAAATCCTCAACTCGCCGGCCCGGGCGCTGAAGGCCGGCGCCGTCTGGGACCTGGCCGCCGGCGCCGCGCCCTCGCCGCCACGCGCCAGGCGGTGCTCTGGACCACCAGCGATCCGGCGGTCGCGACGATCAATGCCCGCGGGCAGATCCTGGCTAAAGCGGCGGGCAAGGCCGTGATCAAGGCCGCGACCGCGCAGGGATCCCTGAGCGCCGAGTGCAAGATCGAGGTCGTCGCGAATCCGGCGCCCTGATTCGCCACGAACGCCCCCTCTCCGGGTTCTTCAATCCATTCCTCCGGGCGCCGCGCTGCCGCGTGGCGCCCGGCGGTCTTTGGGTATATACTGTAAATCGGTATACAGAATCGAACTCCGGGAGATGCCCTCATGCCCGCAGCCGCGCCGCGGCCCAATTTCATCCTGCTCTTTCCGGACCAGTGGCGCGGCGACGCGCTGAGCGGGCTGGGGCATCCGGTCGCGGAGACGCCGTGGCTCGACGCGCTGATGCGCGCGGGGGTGACCTTCCCGCACGCCTACTCGCCGGCGCCGTCGTGCATCCCGGCGCGTGCGTGCCTGGCGACGGGGCTGACGCCGTCGTCGACGGGTCGGTTGGGGCAGGAGGAAGGCGTGCCGTGGCGCTACGAGCGGACGTACATGCGCCTGCTCCGCGATGGCGGCTACCAGACAATGCTCGCCGGCAAGACGCACTTCTATCCGCAGATGACCGCGCTGGGCTACGAGAAGCTGCTGCAGTACGAGGCGAAGGTTCTGGGCGACGCGCCGGAGTGCGACTACCACGCCTGGCTCGAACGCGCCGGCGGCGGGCACGTCCGCGACACGGGCATGGAACTCAACCGCAACACCTGGTATCCCTGCCCGTGGCCGCATCCCGAGCACCTGCATCCCAACTCGTGGACCATGGACGCGGCGCTGGAACTGCTGAAGCGGCGCGACCCGCAGCGCCCGTTCCTGCTGCATGTGGGCTTCAACCGCCCGCACCCGCCATTCGATCCGCCGGTCGCGTGGTTCCAGCGCTACCAGGGGCGTGAAATGCCGGCGCCGCCGGTGGGCGAGTGGGTCGACCGCGATGCCTCCAGCGCGCACCTCCCAGCGCCTTCGCCGGCGCAGTTGGCCGACGCGCAGCGCGCCTACTACGCGCAGCTCGCGCATCTCGATTATCAGGTCGGGCGCCTGATCCACTACCTGAAGAGCGCGGGCTCGCTCTGGCGCGACACGTTCATCCTCTTCGCGTCCGACCACGGGGAGATGCTGGGCGACCACAACCGCTTCGGCAAGGTCGTGCCGATGGAGGGTTCGGCGCGCGTGCCGTTCGTGCTCAAGCCGGCGGGGGGCGCGAAGTTCGAGGCCGGCGGGCGGTGCGAGGCGCCGGTCACGCTCAGCGACGTGATGCCGACCTTGCTTGAGGAAGCGGGCTTGCCCGTGCCCGGCGAGGTGGAGGGGCGAAGCCTGTCCGCCGCGCTGCGCGGGAGCGGCATGCCGAACCGCGAGTACGTGCACGGCGAGATGTCGCTCGGCGCGCAGGGCTGGCAGTTCGTCACCGACGGGCGCGAGAAATTCTGCTGGGAGAGCGTCTCGGGGCGCGAATGGTTCTTCGACCTGCGCGAGGATCCCCGCGAGTGCCGCAATCTCGCCGCCGCGCCCGCGGCGCGCCCGCGCGTGGAACGCTGGCGGGGGCGGCTGATTGAAATCCTGGCGCGCCGCCCGCAGGACGGGCTCAGCGACGGCGCCCGGCTCCTCGCCGGGAAGGCCCCGCCGCGCACGCGCCCCGAACTGAAGGGCGCGTAGCTTCCCGCGGCCGGCTCAGGGCTGCGCGGGCTGGCCGGCTTCCTGGGGCAGCTTTTTCCAGACCTCCCACCACGTCTGGTTCTGGAGCAGGCCGCTGCCGGTGGGCAGGTCCGCATACCCGGCGCGCGCGGCCTTGGTCTTTTCCTGCCGTTCCGCCTTGACCGCCGCCTCATCGGGGTCAAAGCGGGCGTAGAGCACGCGGAAGTCGTGCGCCGGGATGTAGAGCGGGCCGTAGATCTCCTCCTTGATCACCTGCTTGGGTTCGCCTTTCGTGGCCTTGGTGATCGCGCCGCCGGTTTCGAGATCGAGGAGGCAGGGCGTGTTGCCATAATTGAGCGAGGTGGGCTTGAAACTCAGCCCCGAGGGCGCGCGGTAGGCGGCGCTGACGTCGGCGGCGCTGAGGTTGTTCGCCTGCCCGAAGAGCGCCTTGGAATCGAGGAAATGGAGCCGCCCGCGGATCGGCTCGTCGTTCTCGTTCATGACCACGATCAGGGCCTGGTACCCCTTGCCCTTCCCGTCGGGCCGGAGCGCGCGGCGGTAGACGGTCGTGTAGACCTTGGCGAAGGGATCCTTGGGGTCCACCGCGAAGCCGTCGGTCTCGGCGCCTTCGCCGAAGCGGATCGCGCGGCCGTTGCGCCAATACGGCAGCATCTCGGTGCCGGCCTCGTCGAAGTAGCCGAAATCGTAGAGCGCGCTCAGGACGCGCGCGTAATGCTCGTGGCTGTTGACGCGCTCGGAAACGCCGAAATCGTGGAGCAGGGCGCGGCCGAGGTACGCGCGGTCGATGCGCGGGTCGTCGCCGGGGGTGGTGATGCCGGTAAGCCAGCCGGAAGTGCGCGAGTTCACCCGCGTGGTGAGGCTCTTGCCGGAATTGCAGACGTAGCGGACCAGGGAGATGGGGTAGCGGTTGACGTAATCGATCTCGTACGAGAGCGAGTAGCCGGCGGCGCTTTCCACCATCTCGCTGCACGCGGCATAGGACTCCAGGGAGGTCGCGGAGGTGGCCCAGAGCGAGTGCAGGTTGGGCACGTTGTTGACGGCGTGGAGCCGGGCGATGCGCTTGAAGAGCTCGCGCAGGTTCAGCGAGCCGAAGTTGGACTGGAACGGGAGTTCGTTGGGCTTGACGTCCTGAGTCGCGCGAAAGTAGGCCTGCCCGTTGGCGAGACAGTTGGTGCGGACGGGGAAGTGCGTCTCGTCCCACCAGAGCCCCGGGACGCGGCCGATCCGGATCATGCGCTCGACGTGCCAGCAGTAGAAGTCCTCCCAGCTCTTCGAACCCCACTCGATGCCCACGAGCCCCTTGCCCGGGCGCGTCCAGGGCTGTTCGTAGCCGCCCAGCGCGTCCATCGGGGTGGCGTCCACCTTGGCGCTGGAGTCGAGGAGCCACTCGCCGGTGTAGGCGCCCTTGGCCAGCGGGGGCGTGCCGCTGTTCTGCCAGTTCTTGATGAAGTACAGCCGCGGCGCGCCCTTGGGATATTGTTTGGTGAAGTACTGGAAGGTCTCGTCGGAGCCGTCGATGCCGCAGGGCCCGTCGTTGGGCAGGCACTTCAGGCCGGTGCCTTCGTAATTCTGGGGATGCCAGTCGAGCCACTGGACGCGCCGGTAGCCTTCTTCCTTGGGCTTGGCCGGGTGGGTCAGGATGCAGAATTCGATTTCACGCTTTCCTTCGATGCGCGCCGCGTGGTTGACGAACTTGACGCGCCAGGTGACCTCGCCCTGCGCGTTGCGCTCGAGGGTCATCGAGGAACCGGCGCGGTCGAGCGTCCAGCCGCGGTCGCTGTCGCAGAGCCAGGTGAAGCCGCGGTCGCCGCTGCCGAAGAAGAGGAAGGGGCAGAAGCGGGAGTAGTAGAGTTCCAGCCCCTCCATGTATTCGTTCTTCGCGCTGTCCCAGACGACGCCTTCGTCGCGGGGCAGGATCAGTTCCAGGCCCGAAGATGGCAGCATCCCGTAGAGTCCACCGACGCGCAGGTCGATGGGTCCGGCCACGTCCATGACCAGCTCCAGGCCTTCGACCTCAACCGGCTGCGCCGCGCCGTAGGCGAGCTTGGCGGTGAGCGAGCCGTCGCAGTCGTACTGCGCGACGAGTTCGAGGTCGAGCGGGCCGGCCTTGAGTTTGGCGGCGTACTCCGCCTCGCTCTTCCACTGCCGGACGAGCTTGGCCGGCTCGACGACCTCGGCCGGGATGCGCTGGCCCTTGACGACGGCCTCAAAGCGCACCGGCGCGCGGAGTTGGGGCCCGCGGCCGATGGCGGTCAGGAGCGCTTCCGGCGGGGCCTGCTTCGCGCCTCGCAGTTCCAGGGGGAGTTCGCGCGGATCGGGCCGAGTGACGATCTGCGCGGGCAGCCCGGACGGCGCGACCTCGACCTCGTGCTTGAAGAGCTTGAGCTTCGCGCCTTCGACTTCGATGGGCGTAAAGGGGGCCCAGACGACGTCGTCGAGGCCGAGCTTGTTGCGTTCCCACTCGAAGGCGCCCTTGTAGAAGGGCTCGGGCGTGCGCTCGCCGACGAGGCGCTGGTTATCGTCGAGCAGCAACAGGGCGACCTTGTAGGAGCCGACTTTGAGGTCGGGCAGGTCAAGTTCGAAGGTCGCGAAGTCGCCGTTGAATTTCGAAGTGCTTTCCTTCACCAATTCCTCGTCGTCGCCGGCTTTCATCAGGACCAGTTTCGCCTCGACGGCCTTGCGGGCCTCGTCGCTGGCGCCGTGGATCCCGCGGTCCACGTAGCCCGCGAGGCGGCCGGTATAGGGGGAATACTGGTAGCGGAAGTCGAAGTCCCGCTTGGGCGGCCGCATCTTCGCCAGGCTGTCGACCTTGTACTTGCGCCATTCCTGGAGGCGCGGGGTGGGGTCCACGGAATGGAATTTGGCCAACCGGTTCTGAAACAAAACCTTCGCCGGACGGCCCTCGGTGCGCACGTCGAACCAGAGATAGTTGTCGTCCGCCGAGATGCCGGGCATTTTCTTGCGCAGATGGAGGGTCTTGGTCTCGCCGGGAACGAGTTCGACCATCCCGCCGTTCGTCGCCTCGTCGCTGTAGCTGGAGTAGATCAGGCCCTCGGCGTTCTCGACGAAGAAGCCCAGGCGCACGTTTTCCGACTGCTTGTTGTGGTTCTTCAGCGTCACCGTCACGTCGATGACGTCTTCCATGATCGGGCCCAGCTCGTTGACCTGGAAGCCCACGGACTGCGAATCGAGGACCAGCTTCGTCTTCGTCGTGTTCCAGGTGTGCTGGTCGAAGAGGACGACATACTGCCCCGCGCCGCCGATGCCGTTCTTGAACCAGCAACGCCAGGCGGTCCCGTCGGGCGGAGGCAATTGAAGCAACTCCTGGCCCTTCTCGTCCTTCTCGGCGTAATCCTTGACCTTGAGGTTCTGGAAGGGGATGCGCATCTCTACGACCCAGTAGTCGTCCGTCTGCCCCGCGCGCACGGCGGCCTGGGACTGCCAGGCCTTGCCCAGGCCTTCCTTAACCGTCCAGAGCTGGTCGGAGACCGTGCCGATCGGGTTGACGAACCACTTGAAGAGCCCCAGGCGGTAGGCCTTCCCGACTTCGTGGTAAGGGCGCAGTTCGAACTCGACGTGGTCGTCCCCCATCAGGCCGTAGAGCGGATGGTTGTAGACGTCCGGGAAGCGCCCGTTGGCCTTGAGCCAACTGCTCTTGGGATAGACGTTGACGAGATACGCGAGGTACAGGTTCTCGCGGTCGAAGCCGGCGTAAATCTTGGACTGGATCTGGTGCGGGGCAAGGTGCTCGTAGCGCGGCGGCTTGTTGCCGATGCTGGACGACCAGAAGGCCGAGAGCGCCGCGGCGTCTTCCCACTCCTTCTCGGTGAACGTCCCGTCGATGGCCGGCAGCGCGCGCATGAGCGGCAGGCGCAGCACCGGCGTGTCGAGGGTCGCGACGGAGCCGTCGGACGTCGGGGACTCCAGTGCGGACAGCGGCGCGGCCGCGAGCAGGAGCAGCAGGCCCAGTCGTTGCGCACAGACAGGCTTCATCTTCGTGACCTCCCGCGTGAAGGATCGTCAGCGTTTCGAAAAAGGGAAACCGCGCTACTTGCGCATGTGTACGCCGTCGAGAATCCCGCCCGCCCAGACGCCCTTCTCGGGCGTCTCGTAGATGCAGCGGATGGGGAAGGGGCTGGCCAGCGAAACCTGCCAGGCCTTGCCGTCCCAGAAGCGCAGGCCGCCCTGGGTCTGTGAGCTGACCCACACCTTGCCGTCGGAAGTCGCCGCGAGCAGGTTGATCGCGCCTTCGTCCTTGAGATCGTTCGTCCAGGCTTGCCCGTCATAGCGCCAGAGGCCGTGCGCGCTGGTGGCGACCCAAAGCGCGCCGGCCGTATCGGCGACGATCGTATTGATCGAGGCCTTTTCCTTCTCGAGGTGCCGCATCCAGGCGTCCCCTTCGAGGACGTAGACGCCCGCGCCCCAGGTGCCCGCCCAGACCCGCTGCTGGCCGTCCTGCGCGATGCAGGTCACGGGCCGCCCCTTGAGGTGGTGCACGATGCCGCTGGGGCCCTTGCCGGGTTCGACCGAGTAGACGCCGTCGGCTTCGACGGCGACCCAGAGCCTGCCGTCCGAAGTCGCGCTCAGGTACAGGACCGGCAGGTCCTTGAAGGCTTCCACCGGCTCCCAGGTTTCGCCCGCGCAGGCCACCACGCGGCCCGCACCTTCGTTCCGGTCCTTGCACAGCGCCCAGACGGTCTTCTCGTCGTAGCGCAGCAACGGCGCGACGTTCTGGCCCTTGAGCAGCGGTTCCTGGGGTCCGCCCTTGAGCCGGATGGCGCCGGCGTTGGTGCCGACCCAGGCCTCCTCGGGGCTCAGTTCGTAGACGTCCCAGGCCTGGAGTTTCGGGAGCACGGTCTCGACCTTGCCGTCCTTCCAGCGCGCCAAGCCCGCAAGCGTGCCGATCCAGGCGCCTCCGCCTTGGGCCTTCTTGATGAACTGGACTTCGTCGCCGGGCAGGCCCGTTTCGCTGTTGAGGACCTCCCAGGCGTCCTCGGCCGCGGCGGAGAAGCTCACGCAAAGCAGCAGCAGGCCGGCGAGTCTCGAGTTTTTCACGGCGGATTCCCTCCCTGCGGGCGGCGGTATCAGCTACGGGACGAGATCACGGGTTGCGCCGGCGCCGTTCCCGCGCCGAGAGGCGCGGTGGAGGCGCGCTGGACGAGCACGGGCGGGATGCGCACCACGCGCCCCGCCGGCGGGGCGCCGTTGAGCTGGCGGACGAGCAGCTCGATCGCCGCCCGCCCGACCACCAGCGGATCCTGCTCCACCATCGTCATCGACTGCCCGATGAACTGGGACGAAAGCGAGGAACCGCGGCCCACCACGGAGAGTTCGCCCGGTACGGCCACGCCTTCGGCTTCCAGTTCGCGCATGAAATTCATCAGCAGGAAATCGTCCGCGACAAAGAGCCCCGTGGGGCGCGGTTCGAGCTGCTTCCAGCGCTCGACGGCGCGCCGCGCGTGTTCCGGAGACCAGCCGCCCACCAGAAGCTGTGGGACTGGCACGTTCGGCGGCGTGCAGTCGAAGACCTCCGCCAGCTCGTGGCCGAGGGACAGCCAGGGGCTCTTGCCCAGGAACGCGACGTGCTTGTGGCCCAGTTCGAGCAGGTGCCGGAAGCCCATGCGCAGTTCCTCGCCGTGGTCCTCGACGACGCGGTCGAGCGGAATCTGCGGATACCAGCCGGTGAGGTCCACGACGGGGATGCGGAACTGGAGCGCGCGGCGGTACTCGCCCGGCCGGGCATGCTGGCAGGCGAAGCCCGCGATGCCGTGCCGCTCCAGAAAGTTCTCGGTGACGCCGACGTTCCCCTCGGGCGCGGTCACGAACTTCATGCTCATGCCGTGCTGGCCCGCCGCGAGAATGAAGCCGTCCAGCAGCGCCGAATAATAAGGATGGAAGTCCGGCGAGATGCGGCAGTGGAAAAACGCCAGCGTCTGTCCGTCGGGACGGGCGGCGCTCTGCGAGACGGCCGGCGCGGCGCGCCCTTCCACTACGAAGGTCCCGCGCCCGCGCGTGCGCTCCACCACTCCGGCCTCCGCCAGCGCGCGCAGCGCCCGGCTGACGGTCCCGTAGCTGTAGCCGAACTGGCTCATCAGCTCCTTCTCCGTCGGGAGCCGGTTCTCTGGCGCGAACGCGCCGCCGTGAATCTTGCGTTCCAGGTAGACTTGGAGGCTCTTCCACTTCGGCACCGCCAGCGCCTTCAGGTCCAGGCCGAGGTCGGCATCCGCATCGGAAGAAGAAGGAGCCGAGAGTTCCATGCGCCTCAATTACCTCATTGGGATTCCGAAAACCTTATGCAACTGATGTAACTACACCGATAAATCAGTGTTTTCGTCCTACAACCCTACTATTTTGCCTTTAAAATCGATATTCTGGTGTAATAAACATCATTAAACTGATGCTTTTGCGCATACAGAGGTATTGCTATTAAAACCCTAATTCGATGTAGGTGCGCAATTGTAACTAGAAGGTAGAATGCGGCGGCTAAGACCAGGGTAAACGAACATCGAGGAGGGCGGGGACGCCATGTCGGAGACGATCACGCCAAAGGTGGCCGAGGAATTCCGAAACCTGATCGACCGGGTGCGCAAGGAGATCCATAAGGTCATCGTGGGGCAGGAAGAACTAGTGGACCTGACCCTCCAGGCGATCTTCTGCCACAACCACGCGCTGCTGATGGGCGTGCCGGGGCTGGCCAAGACGCTCCTGGTCACCACGATCTCGCAGGTGATCGGGATCACATCGAAAAGAATTCAGTTCACGCCGGACCTGATGCCCTCGGACATCACGGGCACGGAGATCATCCAGGAGCATCCGGAGACGGGCAAGAAGGAGTTCGTTTTCGTGCCCGGGCCGATCTTCTCAAACATGCTCCTGGCCGACGAGATCAACCGCACGCCGCCCAAGACGCAGGCCGCGCTGCTGGAGGCCATGCAGGAGCGCCAGGTTTCCGTCGGCAGCAAAAAGTACAAGCTGGAGCTGCCCTTTTTCGTGCTGGCGACGCAGAATCCCATCGAGCAGGAAGGCACCTATAGCCTGCCCGAGGCGCAGCTCGACCGCTTCATGTATCTGATCGTCGTGGACTACCCGGAGGCGGACGACGAGGTGGAGGTGCTGCGGCGCACCACGACGAACTTCCGCGACGAGCCCCAGCAGATCCTCGACGGGGCGACGATCCTCAAGTACCAGAAGATCGTCCGCGAGGTGCTCGTGCGCGAAGACCTGTACACGTACGTGGTGAACCTGGTCCGCGCGACGCGGGTGAGCAAGGACTACTGCCTGCCTTACGCGAAGGAGTGGGTCTCGTGGGGCGCCGGCCCGCGCGCCTGCCAGAACCTGCTGCTGGGCGCGAAGGCGCACGCTTTCTTCGACGGCCGCGCGCATGTGACCACCGCCGATATCCAGGCCGTGGCCAAGCCCGTCCTGCGGCACCGCGTGATCGTGAATTACGCCGCTATCTCCGAAGGCGTCACCTCGGATCGCGTCGTCGAGAAAATCCTCGCGGAAGTGCCCGTGCCCGCCGCGGCCGCCGCCGCGAGCTGACGAGGATCCTCCACGTGGCGCAAGCACCCCTCCCGGCCTACGGGCTGGACGATATTCTCTCCGCGCGCGCGAAGGACGCCTTGCGCAGCCTGGAGCTGAACGCGCGGCGCGCCGTCGAGGGTGCGCTGCACGGCGTTCATCGCAGCCGCCGCAAGGGCATCAGCACCGAGTTCGACCATCACAAGCAGTACCAGCCCGGCGATCCGCTCAAGCACCTGGACTGGAAGGTCTCCGCGCGCCACGACCGCTATTTCGTCAAGCGCTACCTGGAGGACACCGCGCTGACGCTGCATATCGTCGTGGATCGCAGCGCCTCCATGCGCCGGGCCAGCGGCGGCGCGACGAAGTTCCTGCAGGCCGCGCGAATCGCCGCGGGGCTCGTGTACCTGGCCCTCCGCCAAGGCGACTCGGCCGGCCTGGCGCTCAGCGACGCCGGCGAGACCGTCTGGGTCACGCCGGGCTCCACCCAGGCGCACCTCGTCCGCGTGCTCCAGGCCCTGGCCGCCCGGGAGGCCGGCGCCCTGGACCAGCTCCCGGTCACCCTGCAGCAGATCCTGGACCGCGCGCGGCGCAAGGGACTCGTGGCGCTGGTCAGCGACCTGATGTTCGACCCGGCGCCCGTGCAGCGCGCGCTGGCGAGCCTTCAGGCGCAGGGGCACGAGGTCCTCCTCTTTCAGTTGCGCGATCCGGCCGAGGAGGATTTCCCCTTCAACCGCTGGGTCCAGTTCCAGGATCTGGAAGACCCCGCGCGCCGCCACCGGTTGGACACGATTCCTCTCAAGCGCCTTTACCGCGAGGAGTACGCGGCGCTGCAGCGGGAGTGGCGGGAGTGGGCGCGCAAGTACAACGTTCACCTCGTCAGCTCGCGGACCGACGAGCCGGTCGAGACGGTGCTGACCTCGTACATCCGCCGCCGCGTGGAGCCGCGGGGTTCATGACCTTCATCAACCCCGGGTTCCTGTGGGTCCTGCCGGCCGCCGCGCTGCCGGTGCTCATCTATTACCTGATGCGCTTCCGTTCGCTTAAGGTGGAGTGGGGCGCGACCTACGTGCTCGAGCGCGTACTCGAGAAGCTCAAGAAAAAGCTCTACTGGGACCAGGTGATCCTGCTGGCCCTGCGCACGCTCGCGTGCGTGGCGCTGGTGCTGGCCTTCGCGCGCCCTTCGTCCAGCGGCGCGGCGGGCACGGTGAGCGGCTCGGGCATGCATCGCGTGATCCTGGTGGACGCCTCCTACAGCATGCTGGCGGGCGAGCCCGGGCGCGCGCGCTGGGAGCGCGGCAAGGAGGTCCTTAAGCGCCTTACGGCGACGTGGGGGCGCGGCGAGAAGTGGTCCCTCGCGCGCGTCGCCGAGCGCGTCGAATGGCTCGTGGACGGCGAGGCCATCGAGGACGCGCAGGCCAGCGCCGCGCGCATCGACGCGCTCAAGCCGGCCGAGGCGCGCGTGGAGTGGGCCAAGGCTCTCGAATCCGTGTTCGCGAAGCTCGCCTCCGAGCCCGGCGTGGAACTGTACTTCTGCGCCGACGATCAAGCCGCGAGCTGGGCGCGAGCGGAGGCCTTGCGCCTGCCGCCGAACTTCGCGCCTCGCGCGTACTGGATCGTCCCGCCGCTGGAGGAGCCCTCGAACCTGGCCGTCACGGAAGTGCGCCTCGCCGGCGACGTGAGCCTCGCCGGACACGCTTCGCCGGTCTTCGCTCGCGTGCAGAACTTCGGGACGCGGGACGTGGAGCATGCCGAGATGGAATGGCTCGTGGACGGCGCCTTCGCGGCGAAGGAAGCCTTCTCGCTGCGCCCCGGGCAGAGCGGCTGGGTCCAGGGCGAGGTGATCTTTGACCGCGCCGGTTCACACTACGTCACCGCGCGCGTCGGCGCGGACGCGCTGGACCTGGACAATCGCTTCAGCGCCGGGGTGGAGGTCGTCGAGCAGCTCAACGTGCTGGTCCTGCGCGATCCCGGGCGCACGCGCAAATTCGATTCGAGTTGGGATTTTCTCAAGATCGCCGGGCAGTCCGAGAAGCTCAACGACAAGGACGACGCGCCGGTCTTCACGCTGGGTCCGCTGGTCTTCTCGGTGCACGAAGGCCCGCTCGACGAGGCCGCGCTGCGCGAGAAGCAGGTCGTCGTGGTCGACGGCGCGAGCGGGCTGGCGCCGGAAGCCGCCGCGCGGCTCCGGACTTTCGTACAGGCCGGCGGCGGGTTGCTGCTTTCCGCCGACGATGCCGTGGACGCGCAGGCCTGGAACGCGCTGTTGGGCGATGCCGGGCTCCTGCCGTCCCCGCTGCGCGCGGCGCGGCTGGAGCAGGTCGCGGGCGAGCGCTTCCAAACCCTGGCGGCGCCCGACCCCGAACGCGCGGCGTTTCGCGCGCTCTCCAGCGCCGAACGAGGCGATCTAGCCGAGGCGCGCTTCTACTCCTGGTTCGAACTGGACGAGCCCGCGGAAGACGCGCGGATCCCCTTGCGCTTCGCCGACGGGCTGCCCTTCCTGGTGCTGGAACGCCGCGATCCCGGAGCCGTGGTGCAGCTCGCCGCGGGTCTAAACGGGCGCGTAAACAACCTGCCGGTGCGCGAGTTTTTTTTCCCGTTCCTGTTCCGGCTTTGCACGGAAGCCGCCGCCGGCGCGTACTCCCCGAGAACCGTGGACCGCGCCGCGCCGGTGCGGCTGCGCCTGCCCGGGGCGGCCGGGCTGCGCGGAGTGACCCTGCATTCCGAAGGCCGCGAGCCCTTGCCCATGACCCTGCAGCCGGCGCCGCAGGGCTTCGTCGCGCAGAGCGCCGGGGCTCCCGAGTGGAGCGGCCTGTACGCGGCGCTCGCGGTGCGGGAAACCTCCACCGAAAAAATCTGGATCGGCGTGCAGGGGCCGCGTGCGGACTCCGATCTGGCGCCGCTGGGGACTGAAGCGCGCGCCGAACTGGTCCAGGCCCTGGGCCTGGCCGAAGCGCCCGACTGGGACCGCCTGGACGAACTGCTGCGCGCGAGCCGTGGCGGCGCGGAGTGGCATCACTGGGTCGTACTCGCCCTGCTGGCGCTGCTGGTGGGCGAACTGCTGATGGAACGCCGTTTCCTTTAGGATGACGCCGTTGGAGCCGACGCCCGCGACGCAATGGGAAGTGCAGTTCGCCGCGCCGCTCTCGCCGTGGTGGCTGCTGGCGCTGCTGCCGCTTGCCGGCTGGCTTGCCTGGCGCCTCTACCGCGCGCAGGCTCGGGCCGTGGAGCCCCCGCACGGGCGGCTGCTCGGGGCGCTACGCGCCGCGCTGCTCCTTGCCGTCGTCGCGCTGGCGTTCCGTCCCAGTCTCATCCGCCGCACCGTGCTCGATTACCCCGGCCGCGTCGTGGTGGTCGTCGACGATTCCGAGAGCATGACTGCGCGCGACACGTCCGATCCGGACTCCACCGCGCTGTTCCGGTATCGGCGGGTCTTCGGCGCCGGCGAGGAGCAGCAGGAGGCCTTCCACCGCCTCGCCGAGAGTCTGGCCCGCGCGGAGGCCCTGCTCCGCCGCTTCGAACGCTTCGCCCGCCGGACCGCGCGGACCGAGGAGGCGTACTGGGACGAGCAGGGCCGCGTACAGGATCTCCTGGCACAGGTTTTCAAGCCCTTCGACGCGGACGCGGGCGCGCTGCCCAAGCTGCCCGAGGACGCGCCGCGTGCCGAGCCGGCGCTCGCGGCGGCACGCGAGCGGCGCGCGGAACTCGAGGCCATCCTGTCCGCGGAGGCCTTTCCGGGACCGCAGGCCTGCGAGGCGCTGTACGGGGAACTGGCCGGCCTGCGCGGAACGTTCCTCGAACTGCAGGCGCGCCTGGACGCCGCCGCGCTCGCGCGGGGCGACGCGCCGAGCACCGAGGCGCTGCGCAGGATGCGGAACGGCACGCGGCTCGAACTCCTTGCCGCCCAATTCAAGCGCCTGGAGCCGGAGTGGGAGGAAGGGCTTCCCGGGCAGCGCATCGAGTTCGTCCGCGCCATGAGCGGGCAGGCGCTGGAGCGCGTGGAGGCCGGCCGCGAGGCGCTGAAGCCCGCGCCGGGCCCGACCGACCTCCTGGGCCGGCTCGAAGCGATCGTGGGGCAGGAGAGCGCTCACCCGCTCAGCGCGGTGCTGCTGGTCAGCGACGGGCGCGATCATTCGGGGCGTTCCCTGCCGGACCTCGCGCGCGCCTTCGCGCGGCGCCAGGCGCCCATCATGGCGGCGGGCGTCGGCGCGGTCGAGGAACCGCTCGACCTAGCCGTCCTGGATGTCGTGGCCCCGCCATTCGCGGTGCAGGGCGTGCCCTTCACGGTGCGCGCACGGCTGAAGACGGTCCTGTCCGGGCCGCAGCGCCTGAAGGTCGAGGTCGTGGAGTCCGGCAGGGCGCTGGCTTCCGAAGAACTGGATCTGGGCGACGCGCCGGAGGCGCGGGTCGCGCTGAAGGTTACGCTGCCCGCAGCGGGGCTGTTTCGCTGCGAGTTGCGCATCGCGCCGGCCGAAGGCGAGATCGTTCCCGAGCGGAACAACCGCGCCGAGTTCGCCGTGCACGCGCGCGCCGACCGGACCAAGGTGCTCTTCCTCGACTGGAAGCCGCGCTGGGAGACCCGCTTCGCCCTCAACGTCTTCCAGCGCCTCGACTACATCGACCTGAACGCGATCGTCGTCGCGGTCCAGGAAGACGGGACGCTCAAGCGCGGCGTGGAACGCGGGACCTGGCCTGCCACGCCCGAGGCGCTCAAGATGTACGACTTGGTGGTACTGGGCGACCTACCGGGGGGCGTTCTGACCGAGGCCGAATGGGGCGCGTTGCGCGCGCTCGTCGAGGAGCAGGGCCGCACGCTTTGCCTGATCGGTTCCGGCCGCGCGGATCCGCTCCCGGACAATGAGGCCTTGCGCGGCGCGCTGCTGCCGCTCGTGCCTCGCGAGGAAGGCGCGCGCGCGTCCGCGGCCGAACTCGACGCCCCCGCGCGCCTGGCGCTCACCGAGGCCGGGCGCCTGCATCCGCTCACGCGCCGTCTCGCCGGCGTCCTCGAGACCGCGCCCCCAGGGGCCATGCCGCGCTTGCGCCCCGACACGGTCCCGCTGCTGCTCGAGCGCGAGACCCTCCGCCCGCTGGTCTGCTGCCGCGACGCGGGCAAGGGCAAGACCCTGCTCATCGACACGCCTGACCTCTGGAAGGCCTTGAACCCGACGCAACTCGAGGCGCACATGGATTTGTACCTCGAGCAGCTCACGTGGGCGGTGGAGGGCGGGCTCCGCACGGGCGAGGAATCCTACGCCGGGCCGCGGCTGGGGCTGGACCGGCGCCGCGAAGGCGGCGGACGCGCGCTCCAGGTCTGGGCTCGCGACGCCAGGCCGGGGGAGGAGGTCGAGGCGCTCGACGGCGAGAACGTAGTCGCCACGCAGCCGCTCGAAACCTTGCGCGAGGGTTCGCCGTTGAGCCGCGCGGTCTTCGATTCCCTGCCCGCAGGTGCCTTCGTCTTCCGCCTCAAGCGCGAGCCGCGCGCGCGCACCGAGAGCCTGATCCGCTTGGAAGAGGACGTCGAGCTGAAGCGCCTGGCCCGGGACGAGGCGGTGCTCGAGGCGCTGGCCAAGGGCACTGGAGGCGCGCGGGCGGAGGCCGCCGACCTGGAATACCTGCTCGCGCGCGTCGAGCCCAAGCGCCGCATCGAGAAGCACGAATCGGTGTGGCGGCTCTGGGAGAGCGGTCTGGTGCTGGGGCTCCTGGTCTGCGCGTTGGCGCTGGAGTGGGTCTGGCGCAAGCTGGTGGGGCTGGTCTGAACATGGAACTGCCGCTGAAACACTTGCCCCCGGAAGTAGCCGCGCCGCTGCGCGCATTCCACCGCCGCAAGCTCGTCTTCCGCCTGCTCCGCGCGGCCTTCGCGGCGCTCTCGGTCTACCTGGTCCTGGGGCTCGTGGCGATGCACCTGGACCGCTTTCTGTTCCTCGATGCGGGGCTGCGCGCGGCGCTCTCGTACGGCGCGCATGGGCTGGCGGCTGCGGTCCTCGCCGGCGGCGTGCTGGCCTCGCTGCTCCGGCGCGCGACGGTGCAGCGTCTTGCTTACGAACTGGAGAGCCGCCTGCCGCCCGACGCGCAGGAGCGCTTCGTAACCCTCGACGACGTGCTGCGGCGGGGCGGGCTGGAGGGGAACCCCGTCGCCCTGGAACTCCTCGGGCAGTTGCGCGACTCGGCGGTCGAGTACGGCCGAAGCGTGCGCGCCGGCGCGCTGGTCCGCGACCGCCGGCTGCGCGGGTGGCTTGCCGTGGCCTGCGGTCTGCTTGCCGTCTGCGGTCTACTCGCGCTCCCCGAAGGTTACGAATTCCCGCTGATGGCCGAGCGTTTCTGGCGGCCAACGGCCAACCTGCCCAAGCCCAGCTTCGTGCGCCTGGACGTCAGCCCCGCCGAACTCCGCGTGGGTCTGGGCGGCGAAGCGATCCTCCAGGCGCAAATCACCGACCGGACCCCGGAATGGCTGCGGGGCCTGATGCAGCGCCTGGGGCTCGGCGCTCAGCGCTGCCGGATCGCCCTCGCCGAAGGCCGGGACGGCGAGCTGCGCTTCGAGGAAGCCGAGGTCCAGGATCTGAGCCGGATCCAGCGCGACCTGTTCCTCTACACGCGCGGCGACTTGCGCCAGGATTTCCGCTACCGGATGCGCTGCGGCGACGCGGAGACGGAGCTGCGCCGGGTCGAAGTCGTCGCGCAGCCGCGCATCGTGGCGCTGCGCCTCGACGTGACGCCGCCGACCTACGCGGGACTGCCGTCTAGCAGGCTTGAATCCGTGCGTGGCGCATTGAGCTTCCTGCCGGGCTCGGAGATCCGCGTCACGTTCGAGACCGACCAGGACGTTCCGGAGCGGCGGATCCTCGTCGCGGGCGCCGCCGAGCCCGTGGCGCCGGAATGGGACGCGGGCCGGCGCGCCGGAAGCGCCGCGTTTACGCTGCAGGACAAGCTCGAGCTTGAAATCCGCGTCGCCAACGCGCAGGGCTTCGAAAACGTCGACCGGGCGCGCGTCGTCATCGGCCTGCGCAAAGACCAGGAGCCGATGGTGCAGCTCGAACGTCCCGCCGGCGACGTCGAAGCCGTCCCCGGCGCGCTGATTCCCCTGCGCGGCACGGCCGGGGACGACCTGGGCCTGACCGAGGTGGGCCTGCGCTTCGTCGTGAATCCCGATCCGGAGCGCGAGCCGGCGCCGCAGGCGCTGAGTTGGCCTCCGGAGCCCGAGAAGGCGAAGGAGGTCGCGCTCCCCGACGCCTTCGACTTGGACCGCACCGGCGCCGTGCCGGGAGATCGCGTCCAGTTCCACGTCTTCGCGCGCGACGCGGCCGGCAACGAGGGCCGCTCGCGGGAGATCCTGATCCAGGTCAACGCCTTCACGCGGGGCGAAAACGAACGCCGGCGCCTCGCCGCGCTGCGCGGGCTGAGGGAGGCGCTGGAGGCGCTTGGCGCACAGCCCTTCGACGCGGACGGGAACATTACGGCGGAAGCCTACGAAAAGGCATTGAAGGCCGCGCGAGCCCGCGGGCTGGCGTTGCCGGAAGCGCCCGCCTGGGCCTCGGTCCTGGAGGCGCTGGAGCGCGAGCAGATCGTCACCGACGCGCCGCGGCATCAGGAGGATTTGCGCATGCTACGCGGCGCGCTGGCGCGCGCATCCGCCGAAGAGGCGGCCGCCTTCGCCGGGACCACGCTGCCTGAGCTCACCGCCTTCCGCACCGGGACGAACCTGCTCTGGCGCCAGTGCGGGATGCGCCACGAACTCGCGCGCCTGCGCGAGCTACTGGAAGCCGCCGCGACCCAGGAGGAGTGGGCCGCCGACAAGAAAGCCGCCTTTGCCCGGCGGGCCAAGCTGTATCTCGAGGCGCTCCAGGACGGCAATGCGGAACTGCTGGAACTGGCGCGCGCCATGCCCGCGCTCGACGAGGCCCGCGTGAGCAAGGCCATCGGGCGCGCGACCATGGCGCGCCTGTACCTTGGCCGCGCCGCGCCGAAGAAGCAGCTCGAAGAAGCCGAGAAGCTCGACGCCGGGCTGCGCGAGGCGATCGAGCTGCTCCGCGACGCGCTCGGGCCGCTCTGGCAGTCGGAATCCGTCGCACGCGCGAAGTTGAACGGGCTCTACGAGCGCGGGCTGAAGAGCCTGGCGTCGCCCGAAGCCGGCTCGAACGCCGCCGCGGCCCGGCGCTGGATCGAGGCCGACGCGCGCATGCTGGGACGCGAGCCGTACGCTCCCTTCTGGCCGCGCTTTGTCCGGCACGCGCTCGCCGCGGCCTTTGCGGACTTCGAAGAAGGCGGCGAGGCCGCGCGCGCGAAGCTCGCCGAATGCGCCGCCGCGCTTGAGCGGCTCGACGAACCGGTACGGCAGGCCGTGGAAGACGCGCGCGCCGGCGCGGAACACCTCGCCTTCGAGTGGGAAGCCGGCCGGGTCCGCGAACTGGAGCGCATCCCCGCGGCTGAACGCAATCTGGAGCTGGGGCTGCTTAACCTCCAGTGGCGCGCGCGCGTGGACCCGCCGGATCCGGCGCGGGACGCCGAGGCGTTCGCGGCCTTGCGCGGCTTGCCCATCGAGGGCGGTGGCGCGCTGGCGGAACTCGCCGAGCCCGGTCGCGGCGCGCGCATGGAGCCGGCGGCGCGGCTCGAGGCCCTGCGCGCGGCCGTCCAGCGGATCGAGGCGCTCGATTTCGACCCCGCGCGGCTCGCCTCGGCCGCCGCGCGCGCGGCCCGGACGGCGGCGGAACTGCAGAAGCTGGGCAGCGACAGCGCCGAGGCGGCCGGGCCGTTCACCGCCCGGATGCGCGAATGGGCGGAGGCTTCGGAACGCGACCTGACCTTGCTGGCCCGCGCGCGCGGCGCGCTGGCCTTGCGCCTGGGCGACCTCCACGCCGGCGCGCCGCAGGCGGAACTCGAGGAGCTGGCGTACGTCCGGTTGAGCCAGACGCTGAGCCGGCACGAGGCCCGCTCCTGGGAAGCGCGCGCGGGGCTGAGCAAAGAGCTGGCATCGCCGGAGCCGGATTCGCGCGCCGTCGCTTCCGCGCGCGGGCTCGCGCTCGCGCTGGCCTCGCAGCACGCGGCGCTGGCCGCGCAGGTGGAGAAGCTCGCGCAGGCCTGCGCCGACGGGTCGCTTCTCAAGGAACGCGAGAAGTATCCCGTGCTCCAGACTTGGGCGTCCCTGCGGCGCATGCTGGACGTGGCGGCGGCCTTGGCGAAGCCGGAAGCCGCCGCGGTCGCGCGAACGTTCCTGGGCGAGACCCCCGAGGCCGCGCAGGCGCTGCTGGCCCAGCATGCCCAGGATGTGGGCGGCGCGCGCGAGGCGCTCGATGCCGCGGCCCGCGCGCTCGACGCCGAGGCCCCGGCGCGCGCTGCCTACGAGGAGGCCCTGGCCTCCGCGCGCGGGCGGCTGGGGCGGTTCCAGGATGGCTTGAAGCTGCTGGAGGGGCAGGACGACGCGGCGCGGCTGCTCGCCGACGCGCAGGGCCTTGCGGCGGAGTTGGAGCGGCTCGCGCTGGCCGAGCGTCCCGACGCGGAGACGCTGAACCGCAAGCGCTACGCGCTGGGCGAAGCCCGCAAGCGCGCGGAGCGGCTGGTGCAGGCGCTGGCGACCCTGCAGGCCGGCGCCGAGGATCCCTTCGAGGCCTACCTGGAGGCTCCCGCGGCGCTCGAGGGCGTCGCCGAACTGGCCAAGGCCGCGGAGGCCTCCCGCCGCCGCGTCGCCGAGCAGGCCCGCGCGGCCCGCTCGCGCTTCATGCTGGGCGTCTTCGGCGCCCTGGCGCCTGGGGCGCAGGGCGGGGACGAAGAGGCCCCCGCGGCTTTCCTGCGCCGGCTGGCCTTCAGCGATTGGTTCGGCGTGGGGGGCGTGCGCCTCGCGCGGAGCGGCCGGGACGCGGGCGCCGGCGATCCGCTGCGCAAGTTCTTCGACGCCGAACTCGAGAAGGCGCGCCAGCGCGGGAAGGAGCTCATGCACTACCGCGCCCTGACTCGCGAATACCTGGAGACCCTGAAAGACTGGGTGAGGTACTGAACATGAATACGCATGCATGGGGGTTGGCGCTCGCGCTGGCCGCGGGCGCGGCGGCGGGTTTCGGCGGTGAAGATCCGCCCGCGCCGCGTGAAGTCGACCGCGCCATCGAGAACGGTCTGAAATGGCTGGCCGAGCACCAGGTCGCAGAAGGGCCGGCAGCCGGGAGCTGGGAGTGCGTCGAGTATCGCGCCGCCGCGGCGAGTCTCGCCGGACTTGCCTTCCTGGCTAACGGCCACCGGCCGGGCGACGGGCCGTACGGCGCGGTACTGGAACGGTCCATGCGCTACGTTCGCGAGACGATGCGCCCGGACGGCTACCTCGGCGCTTCCGACGGGACCATGTACGTGCATGCCATGTGCACGCTCTTCGGGCTCTCCTACCTGGGCCGTTCCGAAAAGGACGAGGGCGAGAAGGAACTGGCCGAGTGGTGCCGCAAGGCCGTGAACCTGGTCGTGGAGGCGCAGAAGGTCCGCAAGGGCGCCTACGCCCGCGGGGGCTGGAAGTACCGCCCGGACGATCCCGACAGCGACCTGTCCGTGACCACCTGGATGCTTACGGTGCTCCACGCGGCGCGCCAATGCGGGTATGCAATCGACCCGGCGGTCTTCGACGCGGGCCTGGCCTACGTCAACCGCTCCTTCGTCGAGAACGAGCAGGGCGAAGCAGGCTTCCGCTACTCGCAGCACAACTTCGAACCCAAGAGCCCCGCCGTCTCGGGGGCGGCAGTCTTCGTGAAGGTGCTGCTCGAACAGACCGTGGACGAGCGCGCCAAGAAGGCGCTCAAGCACCTCGAGGGATTTCCGCCGCAGTGGGGCGGGCGCACCTACAAGAATTACTTCTACTTCGGGACTTTCTACCTGGCGCTAGGGCAGTTTCAGGCCGGCGACGAGGCCTGGGCGCGCTACGCCGGGCCGCTGAAGCGGCTGCTGGTTGACCATCAGGAGGGCGACGGGCGCTGGGCGCTGCCGCCCCAGACCCCCGTCCACGCGCGCAACGCGGGCCCGGCCTATCCCACGGCGATGGCGATCCTGATCCTGTCCCTGGAGAAGCAGTACCTGCCCATGTACCAGCGCCAAATGCGGCTCTTTTGAGCAACGGGCGCGTCACGGCGCGTCCAGCAGGTGGGAGAAGTCCAGTTCCAGTTCGATCTTGTCGCAGATGCACTTGAAGCCCGCTTGCTCGTCGCACTGGATGTTGATCAGGCCGTGCACGCCGGCGGACTCCTTGTCGAAGACGAAGACCGAAATGCCGGACTGCTGCGCGGGCAGCTTCGCTTTGACCATGTTCCGCCACGTGCCGGGCTGCCCGCTGTCCGGGGCATCGGGATCGTCGAAGCTGATCTTCGGATGGATACCGAATAGGTTGGTGCGGTTATTGTTGAACCAGGTGACCACGATTTTCTCGCCCGGCAGGAAACGGCGCGCGGGGCCGCGAAGTCCCTGGCAGTTCAGGTTGCGGTCCTTGTGATTCGAACGGAGCCCGCCGGGGCCTTCGTTGGCGGGGTACGTGCCTTCCGGGAGCAGCAGGTCCTTCCAGCCGAGCGGTCCGTAGGCGTGGCTGTCCTTGGAGCCGCCGAAGTCCACGATCAGGATCGGCTTGGCTCGCTTCATCAGGTCCTCGACCGCCTCGCGGAAGCCCACGCGGTGTTCCTGCGCCCAGCGCGTCCGGCCGTGCGCGAGTTTCCATTCGCCGAGCGCGCCGCCGAGCGCCAGGACTTCCGCGGCTTCGTGCGCGCCGTCCAAGCGCGCGCGCAGGGCTTCCCAGGCCGCCCGGGCCGCCTCGTCGTCGTGCAACCGCCGGCGCGCCTCGAGATGCTTCGTCACGAACGGCGCCAGGATGTGCGGCTTGGCGCGCTCTGCAGCGTCAGACGCCGCGTCCCAGTTCTCGTCCAGCATGCAGGCGAGCGCGCGGTCGATCCAGGCCGAGGGCGAGTCCGCCTCCCGCGCCGGGCCGAGGATTTTCGCGACGGTTTCCGGCGTCAGGTCCGCCACCAGCACCCCGACTTCCGGCCCCGCGCGCATCTGGCCGTTGATGCGGAACGCAGCCTGGAGCGTCAGCACGCCCGCCTCGTACGAGAGCACCTTCCCCTGCCGCGCGCCGTTCCGCGTCTCGAGCTTTACCTCGCTGCCGACCAGCTTCGCGTACGCGGCCTGCTTGGCTTCCTCACGCGAGGCGTGCAAACGAACCAGGTCCTGAATGCCGCGCGCGAGGTCCGGCGCGGCGGCGGCCTCCGGCGCCGCGGCGAGTGCGTCCGCCAAGCGCTTCGCCTCGTCCAGTTTTCCGTCACGCAAGGCCATGGTCAGCGATTTTACATGCGCATCGAAGTGCAGTTGCGCTGGATCGAGCGGCGGCTTGGGCTCGGGCGGCGCGGTCTGGACGGACTTCGGCTCCTTCGGCTCCTTCGGCTCGATCGGCGCGGGCTCCGACGGTGCCGGGCGAACGGTCGGTGGTGTTTTCATGGCGGGCGTGGGCTCGAGGTTCTTAGCCGACGGTTCGGGCGTCGGGTTCTCGACGCTTGGCGTGCGTACGGGCGGCTCTCCACGCGGCGCGGGCACATTTTCGGCGCTGGGGTTTCCGGGCGCGGCCGGCCGCAGGGTCGGCGATCGAGTGAGCAGGTACGCGCCCAAGACCACCGCCGACAGGCCCGCGCCTACGAAGGCAAGCGCGACGCCGGGAGAACGGGTCGCCGCCGCGGGTCCGGCCTCGGGCGTACGGCGGAGCGGCCGTGGAATGCGCGCCTCGGAGGCGATCCTTGCGCGCTTCGCGACGGGCGCCGCGGGCGTCTCGCCGGGTTGGTCGTTCAGCACGCGCTGGGCTTCGGCCTCGGAGAGCGGGAGCGTCTCCATGGTCAGGATGCCCGCCGCGCAATTGGCGCAGAAGACTCCGCGCAATTTCTTGTCGCGGGCCTTGCCGGCCTCGACGTCCTCTTCGGTGAGGCGTTTGCCGCACGTTTCGCAAAAATAGAACTTCATGGGCCGCGTCCCCGCGCGCGTGGGCCGGGTCAAGGCCGCTTGTCGAAGGCGTCCTTGTCGACTTCCTTGTCCTGGATCCAATAGCGCTTCCGTGCGATCGCGCCGCTTTCATCGTACTGTACTTCGATGCCGTCGAAGCGGTCGTCCTTAAGCGGAACCTCGCGCCGGACCTGCCCCGACTCGTAGAACTCCTTGACCGTGCCGTCCACTTTGTCGGCCTTGTACGGCACGATGCGCTTGGGCTTGCCGGTGGCCGTCCAGTAATCGAGCATCTCGCCCTCGCGCTTGTCGTTCTTGTACGCGGTGACCCGTTCGAGCCGCCCCGGCAGGTCGTAGCTCTTGCTTTCGCCTTCGCGCGCCCCGTTCACGTAGGTCGTCTCGCTGCGGAGCTTGCCATTGGAATGGTAGAGCTTCTTGACGCCGTGCACCCGGTCGGCGTTCCAGGGCGTCTCCGATTCCAGGACCAGTTCCGGCTTCTTCTCGTTGGGACCGAGGGCGAATTTCTTCTCCAGCCCTTCCTTCTTTCCTTGCTTGTACGGCACCGTGCGGAGCACCTGGAGGTGTTCGCCGTAGTACCGCGCCTCGCCTTCGGCCAACCCGGCGCCGTCGACAGGGCAGAGCGAGAGCAGGTGCCCGACGATCTTGGCCTCGTCGTCCGAGTAGGCCTTGCGCACCTCCGCGCGCACGTCGAAGCCGGCGGGCAGCGCGGCCTTGAACTGAGCCAGGGTCTTTTGCGCCTGCGCCGGCAGAAGCTTAAGGTCGTCGGCGTCGGCGCCCGCTTCCTCGCCCTGCGCCGACAGCGGCCCGGCGAGCAGCGCGCCGATGAGGACGGTGAGCTTGAGGATTTGCATGGTCGAGCCTCCTTCGAGTTGCGGAATCCCGGCGCCTCATTGGGGCATGACCCGGACGTCCGAAGTCCACAGGTCCTTCAGGTATGCGAGTCCTTCGGCGATGCGCTGGGCCGCGGGCAGTTCGCGGCGCAGGTCTTCTACGGAAAGGTAGCCCGCGAAACCTTCGTCCTTCAGCGCGGTAAGCAGTTCGGGGTAGTTGGCGATCCCTTCGCTCAGGCCGGCCCACTTCCGATGCCAGCGCCCGTCCACGCCACGTTCCCAGGCCGCGTTCTTGCAGTGCACGTACGCGAGGTAAGGTCCCAGCAGTTGTACTGAGTTGCGCCAGCCTTCGCCGCCCTCGAAGACCATGTTCCCCGGGTCGAGCAGCACGCCCGCGCGTGACGGGGGATAGGCGTCCAGCAGACGCAGCGCCGCGCTGGCCGAATTCACCACGTAGCCGTGGTGTAGTTCGAAGACGAAGCGCAGCGCGTGCCGCTCGGCGTGGCTCATGAGCGCGCTCAGGGATTCGGCCTGCCGCGCCATCCACTCGCGGCTGTGCCGGGCGCCATCGTACTCGGCGTGGACCGGATCGAGCTTCGAATTCGGCCCGCCCCAGCGCACGTGCGGTTCAAAGAACATTCGCACGCAGCGCGAGCCCAGCGCGTCGGCGGCACGCGCGACCCGTTCAAGCGCATGCGCGTCGGCGCTCTGCTTGAGCAGCAGGTTTGGTGTCAGCGAGATGACCTCCAGGCCGTGCGCCTGGAATTCGGATCGGAGCCGCGCGCCCGTGGCCAGCACTTCCGTGAGCCCCGCTTGGTCCAGGCGCGGGTCGGCCACCGGAAGCGTGACCTCCAACCCCGCGCAACCCCACTCGTGCGCGAGCTTCAGCGCCGCCGGTCGATCCAGCGATTCCAGGGCAAGGAGCTGCGTTCCGAGCTTCATGGACTTCCCTTTCTGCCAAGACGGTGTATACCACATTGTGCGTAAAGCGGAGACCCCATGATTACCTCAGTAGATTTATAAAACATTATTCTAATGATGTTATTACACCGAAATCTTGGCAATTTTGGAGTCATCATCCTGATATATGACTGCTTTCCAGTCAAATACGGTGTAACTAACATCACTTTAGTGATGTTTATGGGGTCCGTAAGATCCATAATTAAAGGAGCAGCGCCATGTTCCGAACCACCTTCCAACGCTGGATTCTCCTGGCATGTGGATTCCTGGGATTCCTTGCGGGGAGCGTCTTTGGAGGCGAGACCTTACCTGCGCCTGAATACGTGGCTTCTGTGGGCGAGATCAAGATCGCCGACGCCTCGCCATCGATGGGGTTGATCGCGAACTTCAATGCGGGATACGTAAAGGGTCTGAATACCGAAGGGCCGGTCAAGGTGTACTTCGGCTATCGCCTGACGTTGGGCAAGCTGGTGGTGGTCGTGGAGGCGAACGATACGGCCGCGCAGCGGGCGGAGGTCGAATTGAAGGCCGCCGCAGGCGGGAAATCGGCGCGCGGCTCGATCCTGGAGTTCACCGGCGGCAAGGGCGGGGTGGTGCTCCACGACCTGGGCCTGCTTCCCGAGGGCGACAGTACGCTGGAGGGGAAGCTCCAGGACGCCGGCGGCAAGGAACTCGCAAGCTTCAAGAGCGTCTTCCGCCGCGTGCCGCTCCCTTGGCTGGGGAACAAGCTGGGGCTCCCGGAGACGCCGCCGCCGCCTTTCGAGCCGGTCGTCGTGAAGGAGTCCAAGGTCTCGGTTGTGGGCCGGGAGGCGACGGTCGCCGGCGACGGGAATTTCGAATCGCTGGTGATCCTGGGCGAAGAGGTTCTCGCCGCGCCGATCCGCTTCGTGGCGCGCGCGGGCGGAAAGTCCCTTCCTTTGGCCGGCGCGAGCCCCAAGTTCGGGGCCTGCACGGCGACCGAGGCGCGCTGGGAAGGCGAAGCGCGCGGCGCGGGCGTCGCGGTGCTCTCCAAGGTCGTCTACGAATACGACGGCATGGCGCGCTATGACCTGGTGCTGAAGCCGGAAGCCGGCGCGGTGGACCTGGAGGGCCTCACCCTGCAGATCCCGCTCAAGGCGAAGTACGCCCGGCTGCTCAACGCCATCCCGCCCGGCGGCGCCTTCCGCACCTGCCTGACCGCCTTCGCGCTCCCCGAGCGCGACGGGGCGCTCTGGGACACGCACACCTGGTTCAAGACGATGGAGGGCCTCCCCGAGCGGCCCTTCGGCGGCTTCGCCTCCGTGCTCTGGCTCGGCGGCGCGGTGCGCGGACTGTGCTGGTTCGCCGAGAACGACCGCGGCTGGGCGCCGAGCCCCGAGCGCCCCGCGCTGGCCATCGAGCGCGCCGGCGAGACGGTCACGCTGAACGTGAACCTGATCGCCGCGCCGTTCAAGCTCGCCGCCGCGCGCGCCATCACCTACGGGCTGATCGCCACGCCGCCCAAGCCCCTGCCCAAGGACCACCGGCTCTGGAACCGCGGCGAATCCGAGAAGGTCGGCGTCGTCGGCGGGCGGCTGACGAGTTGCGACGCCTTCGCGCCGTGGGAGATCTCCCCCGCCGCGCGCGACGTGCCGCACCCCACGATCAAGGTCCGCGACGGCTACTTCAGCTACTGGCCGCCGCTGGACAACTGGGAGCACGCGCGCCTGGCTTGCGAGAAGCAGCACAGCGTCCACGCCGGCAAGTATCCCAAAGGCTGCGCGCTGATGCTCTACCACGACAAGGCCAAGTGCCCCGTCCATCCCGACGTGCTCAGCTATTTCCAATGGATCTGGCGCGTCGGCTCCTATCCGCAGGACCGCGTCGACCACCTGGTCTGGTACATGGACAGGTGGCTGGCCTCCGGCATGGACGGCATCTACATCGACGACATCTTCCCGCAGCGCGACTGCAACGGCGCGCCGGTCGGAAGCGCGTACTATTCGCCCGGCGACGGCCGCGACTTCGCCTTCGACTCGGGCCCCGAGGCCGAGAAAGAGATGGAGCGGCTCAAGGCCGAGGGCAAGGAGGTTCCCAAGGTTTACGGGTTGGAACTCTTCGCCTACCGCGAGTACCTCAAGCGCGTCTACGCGCTCTTCTGCCAGCACGGCAAGCCGCCGATCATCACGACCCACATGACCAACACCATGATCTGGCCCCTCCACTCCTTCGCGACCGTGGCCTTCGACTGCGAGGACCAGGGCCGTTTCAGCACCGCCGGGACCACCTACATGGACGCCTGGACGCTTGAGCGCTTCGAGATCATGGATAACCCCGAGCGAACGGGGCTGGTCACCGTCCCGATGTTCAAGGGCCAGTACCTTACCAAGTACAACGACGCGCAGAAGTTCGCGGCGCTGCGCTCGGCCTGGGCCATGTGGCTGCTCTTCGACCACAGCTTTGCGATCGTCGGGCACGGCGGCATCCCGGCGAAGAAACTCGCCGACGTCGCCGGGCGCGAATACTACGGGACCGACGTCGAAGTGCTCCTGTTCTGGCGCAACGAGGCGTACCTCACGCTGAAGGCCGAGGTTCCCGCGCAACTGGCCGAGGAAGACTTGCCCAAGAAATGGAAGGCCAAGTACTGGAGCGACGAGCAGCGGGAAGCGGTCAAGCGCGAGCCGCTACGCGCCACGCTCTACAAGAAAAACGGCCGCGCGCTGCTGGTCGTCGCAAACTTCCTCAAGAAGCCGATCAAGGCCGAGGTGAGCGTGGACCTCGAACGCTTGGGCGTTCCCGCCGCCGCCCGCGCGAGCTTCGCCGTGGAGGACGTGGACGACTGGAAGCCCAAGGACGATCTCCCGATCCCGCCGCCCGACCGCGATCTTGCCCACAAGGCCAACGTGCTCACCTTCACGGTCGGCGGACAGGATTTCCGCGCCGTGGAACTCAAGTGGAAGCCGTAGAGGCTGCTCGATATGGTGAATGGGTAAGGAGCCGAACGTGCAGGCGTGATTCGCGCGCCTGTCCGTTTGACTTGTATTGCATTGAAAATAAACAGGTTATGAAAGCATTGAAAAAACCCGCCTAATCCGGACCCCGGCCTGCATGAGTTTGCGAAGGGCAGGCCGTTGCGGACTGGAGATAATCGTGAGCGTGGCGAACCCCGGCAACCGCGTACCGCTTGTGCAGTTCCTGACCAGGAAGCAGGCGCTCGTGCAGGCGTACGCGTACGCGATCGTCCGAGACTTCCAGACGGCGGAGGACGTGTACCAGGAGGTCGCGCTGCGGGTCGCCGAATGCTGGGACGAGTTGCCGGCTGGCGACGGCCTTGAGCGCTGGCTGAAGGAAGCCACGCGCCGCAAGGCCCTCGAGGCGCGCCGCAAACTCAAGCGCCAGCTCACGCTCTCCCCGGAAGTGCTCGCGCTGGTCGAACCGCATTTCATCGAGCGTCCTCGCGTCAACGACCCGCGCAAGGAACTCCGCGCGGTCATGGCTGGTTGCGTCGAGAAGCTCGAACGCGCCGCGCGCACCGCCGTCCAGGCCCGCTACGCCGAGAACCGCTCCTGCGACGAGATCGCCGCCGAACTGCGGAGGCCCGTGCAGGGCGTCTACGCGCTGCTCAAGCGGGCGCGGCTGGCCCTGGCAGAATGCGCCGAGCGGGCGCAGGCCGCTCAAGCTTGAGGAGCCCCGCATGGCGCGCGACATCCATCTCGATGAACTGCTGGTCGCTTACCTCGCCGGCGACATCTCCGAGCGGGACTTGGCGGAATTGGAGGGGCGCCTCGTGGCGGAACCCGCCGCGCGCGCGCGGTTGGCTGAGCTTTGCGAACAGGACCTCGCGCTTCGCCAAGCCCTGTCGTCCACCCGGCTGGCCTCGGACGAATCCCAAACAGTCGAAAAGCTGCCTCCGAATCACGAGGACGTGCCGGAACCGGTCGCCGCGCAGGCCAGGCCGGACATTCAGTTCGGCCCGGGCCTCGAGGAGAAGTCGCGCAGCCGCCGCGCATCTTCGCGCCGAATCGTTCTGCGCCAGTTGCAGTGCAAGCGCGCCGAGGCGGCGCGCGGCCACGGGACCGCGGCGCTGATCGCCGCCGGCGTCCTGGTCGCGTTCCTGGTCGGGTTGACGATGCTGCGCGCGCCCGAACCCCATCGGCAGGCGCTGGAACAGCGGCAGCAGGAGACGCTGGAAGCGCATCGCGCCGCGCGCCAGGATCTCAGCAGCCAGCGCGCCGAGGTCGAGAACGCCCAGGCCAAGCTGAAGGAATCGGAGAGCGCGCGCGCCGTGGCGCGGCGCGAACTCGAACGCCTGCAGGCCGAGCAGGAACGCGTGGCGCAGGCGCAGGCCGTCGAGGAAGAACGCCGCCGCGCGCTGGAAGACCTGGAAGCCCGCCAGCGCCGCATCCGCGAAGACCTCGCCGCGCGCGAAGCCGCCGAGAAGGAGCTTGAGCGCCGGCTTGCCGAAGCGCGCCAGCGCGCCGAAGAGGCCGAGCGGCGTGTCGCGGCGATCGAGCGGGAAGCCGAGGAATTGGGCCGCGTCGTCTTCGTCGCCGAGTTGCGTCGTCCGAACGCCGAGGCCCCGCGCCTGGTCCGCGCCGGCGGCGAGACGCTGCCCTTGCGCGACGGCCTGGAACTGCGCAAGGGCGACCGCATCGAGACGTTCGGCGCCGGCATGGCGCCCGGTGAGGCCGGCCCGCGGCCGGCGTTGGCCGCGCTCGAGTTCAACACCGGCGCGACGCTCGACTTGGCCGCCGAAACGCGCCTCGAGTGCCTCGGGTACGAGGCGTTGCGCGCGGACAGCGGTCAGCTTTATGCCAGCGTTCATTCCGCCGCGTCTTTCGAAATCCAGACGGCCTGCGCCACGCTCAAGGCCGAGCGCAGCCGCTTCGGCCTGCGCATCGGCGCAGACGAATCGGAAGTGCTGGTCGAAGAAGGCGCCGTGACCTTCGGGAACGAACAGGGCCGCGTGAAGCTCCAGGCCCTGCAGCGCAGCGCCGCGCGCAAGGGCTTCGCGCCTTCTCCGGCGCGCGCGCTGGACCCCGCGGACCTGTGGCGCGGGCGCGCGGCGCGCGCGTACCGGGCCGCGGTCGTGCAGGCGAACCCGCCCACGCCGAAGGACCTCGTGGCCAACGGGCAGTACCTGCTCAAACTACTTGACCGCGCCGCCGAACAGGGCGCCCGGCTGATCGTGCTCCCCGGCAACGCGCTCCATCCGCGTGCGATCGAAGGCAACGGCCGGCCGGGCCCGGAACTGGTCCAGAAGCTCGACGGCCCGTTCCTCAGCGCCGTGGCGGCACGCGCGAAGCAGCTTAAGGTTGGCGTCGCGCTGGGCGTGTACCTCGAGGAGCCTGACGGCAACCGTTATGTCGCCTGCCTGCTCTACGGACCCGATGGCAAGCTTCTGCATAAGCAGTACAAGGTCGCGTTGGCGTCCCGCGAGACCGGCTTCGCGACGCCGGGCCAGGACTTCGCCGCCGCCGACACGCCCTTCGGCCGCGTAGCGATGATCCATTCCAAGGACGTTCACTCCGGCACGGGGCTCCGCGAAGCCGTCGCGGCGAAGCCGGACCTGTTGCTCGTTGTTAACGCCGACCCGGACACTTCGCGTTACTTCGAACTTCTCGCGCCTCTGGCCGCGAAGGATCGCATCGCCGTGCTCATGGCCAACAGCTACTACGACGCCATGGATGGCTCCGCCGCCTTCCTGCCGGGAGGCGAAGTGCGGAAGAGCGCCGCCGCGGAAGAAAGCGTTTACGTGGACCTGACGAGATAGCGCGGCCGACCTGCGCGCCGCGAGCCGAGCCTACGGAAAAGGACGCCGGACCCCCGGTACCACCGGGCGCAAGCGGGGAGCGCTTCCTCGCGCGGGGATATTCTGTCCCCGCAAGGACGAAAGGATGCCTTAGATGATGCCCAAGGCCCTGACTCGTTTCATGCTCGCCGTACTCCTCGTCTTGCCCTTGGCGCGGGCTGGGACCGTCTTCCCCGGCGCGGCCTGGGAGACGCGCACGCCCGTCCAGGCCGGCCTGGACGCGGCCAAGCTCGATCAGTTCCGCGCTCTTGCCGGCGGCGGCCCCGGCTGCGTTATCAAGGACGGCTATCTGGTCTATTCGTGGGGCACGCAGACGTTGCACGGCGAATGGGCCTCGGCCTCCAAGCCCGTCTACGCCACCTTGATGTTCATGGCCATCGAGGAAGGCCGCGCCGGCGGCGTCGGCGACTTGGTCAAAGACTACAACTGGAACCTCAGCGCCAAGGACCAGACCATGACGCTCGAGCATCTCGCCAACATGATCTCCGGCTACGCGCTGCCCGAGAATCCCGGCGCGGCGTGGGGCTACAACGACTACGGGATCAAGCTCTGGGCGCTCACGCTCCTCAACCGCATGTACGGCGCCGACGCCGCCAGCGACGCGGAGACCGAAGCCGTCTTCCTCGCCGCCAACCGCTTCGGCCCGCTCCAGTTTCAGGACGGCGACGTGCTGACGATCAAGAACGGCGCGCCGCGGATCAACATGACGCCGCGAGACTTCTGCCGCGTCGGCTGGTTCTGGCTCAACAGGGGCCGCTGGAACGGCGCGCAGCTCGTTCCGCAAAGCTACTTCGACAACTACATGAAGCCCATCGTCCCCGCGGGACTCCCCCGCACCGCCGGCGGGACCAACGACTACCTGGGGATCGGCTCCCATGGCGGCGGCTCCAACCAGACCGCGCTGGGGCCGGGCATCTACGGGTACGCCTGGTGGCACAACCCCAACCGGCAGACGTGGCCCGACGCGCCGGCCGATACGTTCCAGGCCAACGGCCACTGGAACAAGGAGGTCCTGACCGTCATCCCCAGCCTGGGTATCGTCGCCGCCTGGCGCGGCGGGACCGGCGCGCCCACCGATTCGTTCGCCGGCCCGATGAACTTGGTCCTCAAACCGCTCGTCGAGTCCGTCCAGGCCGCGCCCGCCAACCAGGCGCCGAGCGTGGACGCCGGCCCCGATCGCACGGTCACGCTCCCCGTCTCCGCGTCGCTCGACGGCGCCGTCAGCGACGACGGCCTCCCCAATCCGCCCGGCACGGCGACCGTTATGTGGTTCAAGCAAAGCGGCCCCGGCACGGTCACGTTCGGCAATGCGAACGCAGTGGATACCACGGCCAGTTTCTCGGCGGCCGGCACGTACGTGCTGAAGCTGGAGGCCGGCGACGGCGAACTCTCCGCGAGCGATACCGTCACCGTCACGGTGAATCCCGCGCCGCCGTCCGGTCCGTTGCCCGGGCAAATCATCGTCCATCCCGACACGCCGCGCTGGCTGGCCTACAACCGCGATAACGACGGCGACGGCAAACCGGACCCCTTCTTCATGTGCGGTCCAGGCGATCCCGAGGACTTCCTCTACCGCGGCGCGCGCAACGCCGACGGCACGCGCAGCGGCGACCAGTTGACCCTGATCGACAAAATAATCGGCACCGGCGCCAACTGTATCTATTTCCAGGCCGTCCGTTCCCACGGCGGCGATGGCGCGGCCGACCACAACCCCTTCGAAGGCTCCGATCCCAACAACGCGCTCGATCCCGACATCCTCAACCAATGGGAGCTCTGGTTCGACGCGATGGACGATAACGGTATCGTGATCTACTTCTTCTTCTTCGACGACAGCGCCGGGTTCGCCGCCGCGCGCGAAGATTACATGCTTTGCGAACTCGTCAACCGCTTCGAGCACCACAAGCACTTGGTCTGGTGCATCGCCGAGGAGTACCAGGAACAGTTCACCGCCGCGCGCGTCTCGGAATTGGCCGCCATCGTCCGCGCCGAAGACGACCACGACCACCCCATCGCCGTCCACAAGCTCTCCGGACTGAGCTTCAGCGAGTTCGCCGACGACCCCAACATCGACCAGTTCGCGATCCAGTACAACCAGGGCGCCGCCGACTCGCTGCATGCCGGCATGGTCACCGCCTGGGACAACGCCGCCGGCAAGTACAACCTCAACATGTCAGAGGCCGCGAGTTACGGAACCGGCGCCACGGCGCGCCTGAAGGATTGGGCCTGCGCGATGGGTGGCGCGTACGTCATGCGGCTGGGGATGGACATCGCCTCGACTTCCGTCTCGGACCTCCAGGATTGCGGCCGGCTGCGCGCGTTCTTCGAGTCCTTCGACGTCTCCGCCCTGGCGCCGCACGACGAACTGAAGCATGGCGGCACCCAATACGTTTTGGCCAACCCCGGCGCGGCGTATGCGGCCTACGCCTCGAATCTCAGCGGGAGCTTGGGGTTGAAGAGCCTGACGTCGGGAACCTATACGCTCAAGTGGCTCGATTGCGTCACCGGCGCGAGCGTCACGCAGAACGGCGTCGGCGTGGCCGCCGGCGACCAGACCTTCGCGAAGCCCGGCGGGATCGGCAACGAGCTGGCGCTCTACCTCAAGCGCACCGGCGGCGGCGCCAACGCCGCGCCCACCGCGCTGCCGCAGAACGTGAGCGTCGCGTACCAGACCGCACAAGCGATCGCCCTGACGTATACGGATCCCGACGGCCCCGGCCCGTACACGTTCGCGATCGCGAGCGGACCGGCGCACGGCGCGCTGAGCGGCAACGGCGCGAATCGAACCTACGCGCCGGCGGCCGGCTACAGCGGCCCCGACAGCTTCGCCTTCACGGTCCACGACGGGCTGGCGACCTCTGCCGCGGCGACGGTCTCGATCACGGTCCAGGCGCCGGGCAATGCCGCGCCCGTCGCGAACAACCAGAGCTTATCGACGCCGCAAGGCACGCCGGTCACGATGAGCCTTTCGTACTCCGATCCGGACGGCCCCGGCCCGTACACGGTCACGATTCTTTCGCAGCCGACCCACGGTTCGCTCGGCGGCGCCGGCAACGACCGCACGTACACGCCCGCCGCCGGCTACACGGGCGCGGACAATTTCACCTGGCGCGTGAACGATGGCCTCGCGAACAGCAACACCGCCACCGTCTCCCTTGCCGTGACCGCGCCGCCGGCAGCCGGCTTGCTCGCGCATTGGAAGTTCGACGAGACCTCCGGCACGGTCGCGGCCGACGCCACGGGCAACGGCTGGACGGGCACGCTCGTCAACGGGCCAACCTGGACGGCGGGGCAGGTGAGCGGTGGGTTGCAGTTCGACGGGAGCAACGACCGCGTCTCCGTCGCGGGGACTTTCGCGCCGCCGGCCAAGGGCACCGTCGCGTTCTGGGCCATGGTTACGATCGACGGCGCGCGCCAGCGCATCCTGGGCGGGCACGACGCATGGGAAATCACCATCGAGAGCAACGGAAAGCTTGCCAACCAACTCAACTCCGCCGGGAGCAACACGCTCCAGAGCGCCGCGAGCGTGCCCAACGGCCAGTGGCTTCATGTCGCCTGCACCTACGACAGCGCGAGCAACGCGCGGCAGACGTATTTCAACGGTTCGCTCGACGCCTCGAGCACGAACCACGACAACACCGGCCCCGGATCGTTTGCGCTCACGCTGGGCACGCGGACCGGCGCGAGCGATTACTTCTCCGGCGTGCTCGATGACGTGCGCATTTACGACCGCGTACTAAGCGCCGCCGAGATCGCCGCGCTCGCGAATACGCCCCCGCCGAACCAGCCGCCCGCGATCGAGTCCGGAGCCTGGGCGAACCCGAATCCCGTGACGCTGCCGGCGACGACCGCCGTCAACGTGGTCGCCAGCGACCCCGACGGCGGCCCGCAGCCGTTGGCGTATACGTGGTCGAAGGTAAGCGGTCCGGGCTCGGTGGGCTTCACGCCGAACGGGAGCGTTTCGGCCAGCCAGAGCACCGCGTCTTTTTCGGCCGCCGGCGAATACACGCTGCGTGTCAGCGTCTCCGACGGCGAGGCGACCGTCACCGACGATGTGGTTGTCGCCGTCAACCCCGCCCCGCCCTCCAACACCGCGCCCGACGTCGGCGCGGGGCCGGATCTCGTTCTCACATTGCCCGCCAGCGCCTCGCTCGGCGGCTCGGTCGGCGACGACGGACTGCCCAATCCGCCCGGTGCGGTCACGGTGACCTGGTCCAAGCTCAGCGGACCCGGCGCGGTTACGTTCGGCAATGCGAATGCGATCGCTACGAGCGCCTCCTTTAGTGTTGCGGGCACGTACACGCTGCGCCTGACGGCGTCCGATTCGCAGCTCTCTGCGAGCGATGACGTGACCGTCATCGTCAACCCCGCGCCGCCGGTCAACGCCGCGCCGGCCGTCAGCGCCGGTCCCGACTTGGCCGTCACGCTCCCGGCGAGCGCCACGCTGGACGGAGCCGTGAGCGACGACGGGCTGCCGAATCCTCCTAGCGCGGTAAGCGTCGCATGGGCGAAGGTGAGCGGCCCCGGCACGGTAAGCTTCGGGAACTCGAACGCGGTGGACACGACGGCGACCTTTTCGGCGCCGGGCGGCTATATACTGCGCCTGACGGCCTCCGACTCGCAGCTTTCGGCAAGCGACGAGGTGTTCGTCGCCGTGGACGCGATGCCCGTCTCCAGCCTGATCGCCAACGTCGTCGCCAGCACCGGCACGGCGTACGAAGTGGACACCCTTGCCGCCGGCAAACTCGTCTACGTGGACCGCGCTTTCACGTTCACCAACGTGCCGGCGGCGTACGCCGGCCAGGAGTTCATTCGCACGGCGAACAACGACAAGACCGTGAACGCCGCGAACTATCTGACCTTCACGCTCACCGCCGCCGCGAGCGTCTACGTCGCCTACGACGTGCGCGCGAGTTCGGCGCCGTCCTTCATCGATGGATCCTGGACAACCGTCGCCGACACGCTTGGCACCAGCGATGTCTCCCGCGTGCTGTACCGGAAGGATTTCGCCGCGGGCACGGTGGTGCTGGGAGGTAACCAGCAGGGCGGTCCCACGGGCGCGGGAAGCAATTACAACGTGCTCGCTATCGCCGGCGGCTCGCCGCCTCCCCCTCCGAATCAGCCTCCGCAGATCACGAGCGTCGCCGCGTCGCCCAACCCCGTTACGCTGCCGGCCGGCGTTATGCTCGGCGCGAGCGCCGTCGATCCCGACGGCGGGCCTGCGCCGCTGAGCTACGTCTGGTCGCAACTGAGCGGCCCCGGCACGGTCAGCTTCGTCGGCGCCAACGCCGCGAGCGCGAGCGCGAGTTTCTTCGCCGCGGGGACGTATGTGCTGCGCGTCACGGTCTCTGACGGCATGGCCAGCGCGTACGCCGACGTGAGCGTGGACGCGAATCCCGAGCCGCCGCCTCCGCCGCCCGCCGGCTTCGAACTGGCCGTGGCCTTCGTCTCGACCGGCAAGGCGTACGATCTGTCCGTCGCCGAAGCCGGCGGGCTGATCTACATCGACCGCAGCTACACGATCGCGAGTTTGAGCGCCGCGCTCGGAGGCGCCGCGCTGATCCGCACGGCCAACAACGATAAGAACGTAGCCGTGAACCCGCATCTCACCTTTACGATCAGCCAGGCCGCGACGGTCTACGTGGGATACGACAAGCGTGCGACAGCGCTTCCCGCGTGGCTCGACGGGAGTTGGACGCTGACGGGCGAGAGCCTTGCGAGCACCGACGGCGCGGCCGGCCCGATGCGCGTCTATGCGAAGAGCTTCCCCGCCGGCAGCGTGACGCTGGGCGGGAACAAGCACGGGGGGAACACCGGCGCGGGGAGCCACTACGTCGTGATCGTGGCGCCAAGCGCGAGCGGCGCGGGCGACGGCGTCGGCAGCCGCGCGGCGGCCGGCGCGAGGGGCTTCGAGCCCGCGCGCCTGTGGTGGCACGACGGGGACCGTGACGGCGACGGTCTGCTGGACGTCTTCGAACTCGCGCGCGGCCTGAATCCGGACGCCATCGACAGCGACGGCGACGGCAATTCCGACGAACACGAGAGCCTCGCCGGCCGGCCGCTTTTCGAAGTCCAGGACCTCGACGCGGAAGACGGGGTCGTGGACCTGGGCTCGTTCCCGATCCGCACGAGGATCGTACTGAACGTCGCACGCCCGGCGGCTTTCGCCGAACTGCGCGCGGTCGTCTGGCGGCCGCTCGACAAGCGCGTCATGCCGCGCGCCCTGCGCATCGCGCGCGACCGGCTGGTGGCCAATGTGCGGCTCCCGGGCGAATACGTCTTCAGCATGCTCGCGCGTGCGCGCGTGGTCGTGACGGATCCCGTAACGCACAAGCGCCGCGCGCAGTGGCTTGAAGTCCGGCGCACGTTCAGGCTGACGATTGTCGAGTGACCACGAGAGGTCATGCGCGGCCGACGGGCCGGTCCAGTTCCAGCTCCAGCACCGTGACGGGAGCCTCGCGCCCGCCCGCGGGGAGGCGGATCGAAACGCTCGACGCGCTCTGCTCGAAGCCCAACGCCGCGCCGCCGAGCTGGCGGCACGCGAGGATCTTCCGCTCGAGCGCCGGCAGCGGCAGCGTCTCGCGATCCTCGCCGGGCAGGACATGGACGTACACGGAACGCGCGCGGCAAGTCGAGCCGTAGCGGTCCTCGACCGGCTCGAACGGCCCTGCGCGCGTGCCGTAGATGCTCTTCCCGTACCGCTCCATCCAGGCGCCGACTTCGCGCAGCCGCTCGACATGCGCCGGGGGAATCTCGCCGTCGGCGTCGGGCCCCACGTTCAACAGCACGTTGCCGCCGCGATTCACAACATTGACCAGCATCAGGATGACCTCGTCGCGCGTCATCAGGTCCTGCTCGCGGTTGAAGCCCCAACTGGGCCGGTTCAGGTTGAGGCACTTCTCCCACGGCCAGTCGATGATCGGGCCGGCCGCGCGGTGCCCGCCTTCGTCGGTGCCGAAGTCGCCTTCCCAGCCCGAGCGCGGGCTGATCACGATCTTCGGCTGATGCCGGCGCGCCATCTCGTTCAACTTGACCGGCTCCCAGAGCCACGCGGCGTCGGCGTCCGTGCCCTTGTGGGCGAGCCACGCGCCGTCGTACCAGAGGATGTCGATCGTGCCGTACTTCGTCGTCAACTCTTCGACCTGGCCGTGGCACTGCCGCTTCATCAGTTGCGCGTTCTCGGGGAACTCATCCGGCTTGAAGTACCCCGGGAAGCGCCAGTCCATCGGCGAGTAGTACAGCCCCGCGCGCATCCCGGCTTCGTGGCAGGCCTGCGTGTACTCGGCGACGAAATCGCGCCGCGCCGCGGTGCGCGTGCTGCAATAGTTTCCGTAAGAGGCCGGACTGTCCCAGAGCGCGAAGCCGTCGTGGTGCCGCGCGGTCAGGACCATGTAGCGCATCCCGGCGTCCTGCGCGGCCCGCACCCAGGCGCGCGCATCGAACTTGCGCGGCCTGAACTGCTCCGCATACTTCGCGTACTCTTCCTTTGAGATCCCGCTGAAGTGCAAGTACCACTCCCCGTCGGCGGGGATCGCGTACAGGCCCCAGTGGATGAACATCCCGAAGCGCGCGTCGCGCCACCAGGCAAGGTCTTCGGGCGACAGGCGCAGTCCCTCGCCTTTAATGCCGCCCCGGCGTTGGAAGTCGACATTGTTCTTCAGCTTCGAGGCCAGTTCGTCGCCGGTCAGGGTTTCGACTTCGCTCATGGCACGCCCTTTCGCTTGGGAATCGGAGGCTATTTCGCCAGCGCCTCGTAGCGCGCTTGCGCCGGGATCTTGTGCGACTCGGGGTCGGCGTCGGGCCCGAAGGCCGGCCAGGCCAGTTCGCCGAACCACGCGGGCTTGGCCTTGAGGTACAAGCTGGCGGGCAGCGTCGCGCCGTTCAGCGCCTCGCTCGCGGGCACGCCGCCGTCCTTGTAGTTGAAGTTGCCCTTGAGGAGCGTCGTGGCGCGGACGTCGAGGTCCAGCTCCTGGAAGCCGCCCGGACCCGGGCCCTTGCCGTGTTCGAGGGTCGCCATCTTTTCCCAGTCGGCCCAGGGCTTGTTTTGACTCAGTTGCGCGGTGCCGTTGAATCCGCCGTTGCCCATGTTCGGGAAGCCCAGCGCGTAGATCAGGTGCTGCCCGTAATGGAATGGCGTCTCGCCGGCGTCGTAGATCCACTCGTGACCCTTGCGCCCGAGCACGTTCCCGACCAGCGAGTAGCAGCGCGTGAACCGATTGAGGTTCACGCAGACCCAGAACTGCTTGGTGTGGGCGGAGGTCCCGTGAATCCAATTGCGGAAGAGCGTGTCGTGAGAGGCGCTGCCGTGGTAGCCGTCGCATTGGATCTTCGGCGCGACGTTGCCTTCGTACAGGTTGTAGCTGTTGTGCCCGGCGTGGTTGGTATTGATGGAGCCGCCCAACAGGTCGCCCTGCACCGCCTTGTCGTCGCAGAAATTGTAGGCGAAGACGCTGCCGCTGGTGGAGTTCACTTCGATGTTCGGGAAGGCTTCGGCGAGGATGTTGTCCTCGGCAAGGATAAAGGAGCAGCCCCCGATGAGCAGCCCCGCGCCGTCGGGTCCCATGGGCTTGTTGCGTTTGGCGACGTGGCATTGCCGCACTTCGCATTGAACCGACTCGTTGATCCAGAGGTGGTAGTTCGGCACGTTCACGATCGAGACGTTCTTGACCCAGCAGCCGTAGGCCTGCTGCATCATCAGCGGCGCGTGGCGCGTCTGGGAGTGCGTGCCGTCGATCGTCAGGTCCTCGACGCCGGTAAACTGGATGTAGCCGCCGCCGGGGCTCAGGTAAGGCTCCAGCGTCTCGGGCAGGTCGAAGAGCAGGCCGGGGGCGATGGTGACGCTGTTGGCGGTCTTCGCCACGATCCGCGACTTCTGCTTGCGCAGATAGTCGTAGTTCGCCGGCGCGAGCACCGGCAATTGGGGATCGTTTTTCAGGGACAATTGGCAGAGCTGCCCGACGCCGCCGTCCGGGTAGGCCTCGAGCGCCTTGGTGTCTTCCACGCTCAGGACCGTGGCCCCGCGCTTCGGGCCGCCGAGGATCTTCAGCTTCGGCGCCTTGCCGTCCCACCAGCCGCCCCGCGCGGTCAGGAAGTAGACATCGATCGCGCCGCCGCGCCCGCTGTTGTAGGCCATCACGATCGTCTTGCCGGGGCCGTCGCCGCGAATCGTGAGCTTGCTCTTGTTGACGGCGACCGGCCCGTTCACGCGGTAGGTGCCCGCCGGGAGGTACACCACGTCGTTCTCCCCGGCTTTCGCGAGCGCCTGCATGATGGCCGGCTGCGCGTCGGCCTGCCCCGTGTTGTCCGCGTTGAAGGGCGCCTTCGTCACGTCGATCAGGTTGGTCCGGTTGTTCGGGATTCCGCCCGGCACGCCCACCTGGACCCCGGGCGTCCAGTCGGCGAGGCGCTCGGCGGGCAGTATCCCGCCGGATTGTTCTGCGCGCGCGCTTACAAGGCTCGCCAGTGCGCAGAGCAGGAACGACGCGGCCGTCACCTCGGGGCGATTGCGCAGCATCTCCATCGGCGTGCTCCTTTGCGGTTGTTCGCGGAGTATACCCGCTCGAAGCCCCGGCTATGTCACCTGCCGGCGGATGCCTGCCGGGCTTCGAAGCGCGCCTGCGCCGGGATCTTGTGCTTTTCGAAGTCCGTATCCGGGCCGAAGGCCGGCCAAGCCAGGTCGCCGAACCACTCGGGCTTCTCTTTGCGGTAGAGGCTGGCGGGCAGCGCCGCGCCGTCCAGCGCTTCGCTCGCCGGCACGCCCAGGTCCTTGCAGTTGTAATTGCCTTTGCGGAGCGTCGTCGCCGGCACGTCCAGGTCGAGTTCCTGGAAGCCGCCGGGCCCCGGCCCCTTGCCCGGCGCGGCGGCCAGCATCTTCTCCCAATCGGGCCAGAACTGGCCCAGGCTCGGCTGCGCCGTCTTCCCGTTGCACCAGCCGTTGCCCATGTTGGGGAAGCCCAGCGAGTAGATGTAGTGCTTCTCGTAAGCGAAGCCGGACATGCCGACCTCGTAGTTCCACTCGTGCCCCTTGCGTCCCAGTACGTTGCCGACCAGCGAGTAGCAGCGCGTGAAGCGGTTCAGGGTCACGCAGATCCAGTATTGATCGGTCTTGGCGGACGAGCCGTGGAACCAGTTGCGGAAGGCCGTGTCGTGCGAGGCGCTGCCGTGGTAGCCGTCGCACTGGAAGCGCGGAGCCAGGTTGCCTTCGTACAGGTTGAAGCTGTTGTGCGCGCCGTGATTGGTGTTGATCGAGGCGCAGAGCAGATTGCCCTGGATCGCCGCGTCGTCGCAGAAATTGTAGGCGAAGACGTTGCCGGTGCAGCCGCCGTCCACTTCCGTGCCCGGCGAGATCACGTTGTCTTCGATCAGGCAGGAGCCGGACATGGTGAAGAGCAGCCCGCCTCCGTTGGGCCCCGCGGCGGTCTTGCGCCCGGCGATGAAGCAACCCCGGATCTCGCAACGCAGCGAGCCGTCCATCCCGAATAGGTAGCGCTCGCCGTTGCGCACAGCCACGTTCTTCACCCAGCACCCATAGCTTTGGCCCACGCCGATCAGGCCATGGGGGGCGGGGGAGTTGGCGCCGTCCACCGCGAGGTCCTCGATGCCCACGCCCTCGGAGTACCGCCCCACCGGCCGCAGCACGGGCGCCAGCTCCGCGGGCAGGTCGAAAAGCAGCCCCGGTTCGATGGTGACCGTCGTCTCCGTCTTCGCGACGATGCGGGTCAGGTGCTTGCGCTGGTAGTCGAAGTTCGCCGGGACCACGACGGGCAGCTTCGGGTCGTTCTTCAGCGCAAGCTGGCAGATCTGCCCGATGCCGCCGTTTGGATATCCGTCCAGCACCTTGGTCTCGCCGACCGTCAGGACCGTGGCGCCGCGGGCCGGGCTGCCGGCAATCTCGAGCTTGGCGCGCTGCGGATACCACCAGTCGCCTCCGTCGGCCGGCGCGATGCCGATGATGCTACCGGCGGGTTGATAGCCCAGCATGATCGTCTTCTCGGGACCGGCGCCGCGGATCGTGATGTGGCTCTTCCCGCCGAAGCAGCCGACGCCCTTGTTCACGCGATACGTCCCGGCCGGCAGGTAGACGACTTCGTTCGGCTTCGCCTCATTGATCGCCTTCTGAATCGCCGGCTGCGCGTCGGCCTGCCCCGTGGGGTCTGCGTTATAGGGGGCCTTGGTCACGTCGATCAGCACGTTGCGGTTGTCCGGTATCCCGCCCGGCACGCCGGTGTGCGTACCCGGAGACCATTCGGCGAGACGCTCGGCGGGAATCGGGGCACGGGCCTCACCGTCCTGGGCCGCGTGGAGGGATAGCGCCGTACCGATCAGGAACGCTAGGGCGAAGAACTCTCGAAGTCTCGTCATGGCCGCTTCTCCTTTAATTTCCCGGCAAAAGATTCGAACTTTTCCCGCCATGATTCTGGCTTCGCGCTGCGGGTGCGGACATTCCCATATACTCCGGTGCGCCCGGGGCGATGAACGGAGCTTCCGTGAATTGTTTTAATTAGTGCAGAATACAAGCGTTTCCTGATGCCTAAATTACCGGGAAAATATGCGGGGATTGCTCGGGATATATTCGCCGCGTACTGCCCCTCCGGCGCCGCTTGGGCACGACCTTGGTTAAGCGTGAACTCCCAGGGCACGCAACGTCACCGAAACGTCCTCAACTCGTCCTGCGCCCGTCTCGACGACGTAGGAGCCTTCGACATTCGACGCCGCGAAGCGCTCGAGATGCCGGCATGCGATGCCGTCGCGCGTCCAGGCATGTTCGATCTCGAGTTGCGACACCTCGCCGCACGCCGGCGGCTCGCAACTCAGCCCCGCGCGCACTTCCCAGCCGGGCAGGTCCGCCGTCACGCGCAGGAAGATGGCCTCGGCCGCCTGCGCGGGCAGGTACTCGCCGTCCAGGCTGAAGTGATAGCCGTGCTCGTGGACCGGCGCGACGCGCTCGTCGATCGGGGTCCAGGGACCATCGGGGGCGCAGGCGGCTTCCAGTTTGGCGCGCGGCGGCCGGCTCAGGTACTCGGGCGGCGGAGCGTCGGGGTGTCCCTTGAAGGACTGGATCGAGGCCTGCACCCATGCCCGGTGAATCGGCCGGCCGCGAAAGACGCGGGGCGCGGCTTTGAAGACCGCGCTCCAGGGCTTGGAGGCATCCTCCGGCGAGAGCCGCACGTACGGGGCGTCCCCGCGCTTGAGGTTCGAAGCCGCGACGATCGTCCGCGCGAAGCCGGCGGCCTCCTCGAGCGGCGCGACCCACGGCTCGGTGAGCGTCCCGCCGCCGCGCTCGTCGCCGGCGTGGAACTTCAGCATCGTCCGGCCCGCGTCGAGGAACGGGTACGCGTTCGGCGCGTGCTGGAACCAGGTCGTCAATTTGAAGTCGCGCGCCTCCGCGCCTCCTTCGAACTCTAGCGCGATCCGCGCGCGGTGCCGGCGCTCAAGCCAGCGCGTGAAGTCCGCATGCAGCGCGCCCGAACGTTCCGCGCGCGCCGCGCGCTCCCAGGTTTCGCCGTCCAGCGTAATGAGCACATTCACCGCGTCGCCGGCCTTGGGCGCCTCCACGTTCAGGTCCGCAAAGGCCGCGCCTTCTTTCCGCGATGGCGCTCCAGGATCGAGCACCCGCCCGGTGATCGGCCAGGGCGAGTGGATCAGGTACTCGATCCGTGCGCGTTTGCCGCCGGCGGCACGCAGGCCACCTCCGGCCTGCGCGACGCCCTCCGCGAGCCAGGCGCCATGGACTTCGGGCGTGTGCGTCAAGTCCGGCGCGTACTCAAAGCACCCGTTGGAATAGGTTCGATGCGGTTCGAAGCGTTCTCGCGGCCCGCGGCCATGCCATTCGTTCTGGTATTTCTTGCTGTCTTCGACCCAATGTGCCGGGAACGACCAGCGTTCCTCGCGCGGGCCGGGGTAAAGCACCAGCCGCTCGCCAGGCCGGAGCAGATAATCCATCGTGTGCAGCCGCTCGATAAAGCGCGGCATCTGCCCGCCCTTGCCGGGCGCGTAGAGGCTCTTCGCCATCGACTCGGGGTCGCGGTCGGCGACGTAGTATGGATCGCTGCGCGCAACCGGGTTCGCCACGAGGTCCGGATGGGCCAGCAAGTCCTTCAGCGAGGCGATCTGCCCGTCAGGGCGGCGATGGATCGCGCGCAGGTCGCAGTCGATCAGGCGCCACGCGCCGCCGTAGCGGACCTCGTTGAGCGTATGCCCGGTGACGCCGACGATCGCCGCCTCCAGCCCGGCCTCCTCGCAGAGATTGGCGTAGATGGCCGCAACGGTCCCGCAGAGCATGTAGCCGTAGCCGTTGATCAGTTTCAGCGGATCCTTCACGTAGTCGTTCGGGTGGTACGGGCGGTGCACGTCCAGGTCGGCAGGCGACCAGAAGTGGTAGAAGCCCGCGACCGGATCAACGGTGTAGCGCCAGAGCGCCAGGGCGAGTTCCTCGTCCTGCCGACCCGCAAAGCGCTCGTGCGCCACCAAGCGGCGGAGGCTGAAGGTATCGGGATGCCGGGCGTTGTGGATCCAGGGGCTGCGGAGCATGGTGGCCTCTCCTTATAGGGTGCAGCGTAGCGCGCGGCGGCGCCGTGACAATCCGACCCGCGCGAAGGCTTTACGGCGTGCGTGGCCGTGGTAGGCTCCTCACGTCCAAACGAGTTTGAGGCGGGGGATCGAGCATGAAGGGTTGGGCCGCGGGTCTGGCCGTCGCCGTCGTCTGCGCGCTCCTCGGCGGACTGCTGGGCGCTTTGACGCTCAACCCCGACGACCTGCGCATCCAGCCGTTCCTGTGGGGCGCGCTGGCGAGCCTGCTGCCCTCGGCCCTCGCCGGCTTCATGGCCGCGCGCGGCGTGCTGGGGCGGAGCAACGGTTCGATCGAGGGGCTCGACCAGTTGACGGGGCTCTTCGGCGAGGAACGCCTGCGCCAGGACCTCGAGGTGGAATGGTCGCGCAGCAAGCGCGTCGGCAAGAAGGTCGGGGTCGTGATCGCCGAACTCGACCAGGGCGAGCGCTTCGCGATTCCCCAGTACGTCGCCTGGCGCGCGATGGCCCGCACGCTCAAGCAGGCCACGCGCATCTCCGACAGCGCCTATGTCCTCGGCCCCGGCCGCTTCGCCGTGCTCCTCAGCGCCACCGAGACCCAGGGCGGCGACGTCGTCATCAAGCGCCTGCGCGGTTCGGTGAAGGACGTGCCGGAACTCTACGGCGTCAAGATCCGTTATGGGGGGCACGTGGAAGACCCCGGCGATCCGGCCGAACCCCTCGCGGAGCAGGTACTCCTGGGCGCGCAGGAAGCCGTGCGACAGGCCCAGACCGAGACTACCGTACCCAAGCCGCCCGAACCGGCGGAGGCCACGGGAACGGCCTGACCTCGGATCAATGCACCCGTGCATCTTTTTTAGGGTGATGGAATCGGCCGCCCTCAACCGTTACACTGGGACTGCTGCACGTTGTATGCGATTGAGGTAACTTTAGTCTCATGCGATCTTTAGATAAGTACAATTTTTTGAACCTCAGCGCCCAGCCCAGCGTTTCTAAGACCGTTGGATGGGGTTTGCTCCGATGAAGAGCGACCCCGAGCTGATGGCGGACTTCGCGGGAGGCGACGAGTCGGCCTTCGACAAGCTGGTCAAGCGGCATCAGGTCGGGCTGTTGAACTACTTTTTCCGCCTGCTCTGGGACCGCACGCTGGCCGAAGACCTGACCCAGGAAGTATTTCTGCGCCTCTATACGCACCGGGAAGAGTACGAGCCCCGCGCGAAGTTCACGACGTACCTGTACCGCATCGGGCGCAACTGCTGGATCGACTACCTGAGGCGGACGAAGGCTGAACGAAAGACGCGCAGTCTGGACGCGCAGGACGAGGAGGGGCGGTCGCTTTCGGAGGCCGTGGCCGCGCGGGCCGAAGATCCGCGCTCGACGGTGGGCAAGGACGAACTCACCGAGGCGGTCATCGAAGCCATCGACGCGCTACCGGAGGACCACAAGCTGGTCTTCATCCTCAGCGAGGTCCAGGGCATGAAGTACCAGGAGATCGGCGAGACGCTGGGCATCCCGGTGGGCACGGTCAAGAGCCGCATGTTTCACGCGCTCAAGCGCCTGCGGGAGCATCTCGGACGGAGCATGAAAGGCGCGCGCGGCCCGTGGCAACAGGCCGGCGGCGAGGCGGACTGACGATGGACGAACGGCTTCAGGAAGATCTGGTCGCGCTCGTCAAGGACGAGTTGCCGGCCGAGCGCAAGGCCGAGCTTGAGGCGCTGGCCGAGCGCGATGCCGCCGTGCGCGAGGAACTCGAGCAGATCCGCGCGGCGCTCCGCGCCGTCCATCGCATCGGCATGGTCGAGCCCAGCGCCGCCTTCCGCAAGAAACTTGAACAGCGCATCCGCGATTCCGTGGTCCACAAAGAGCGCAGCGGGCGACTGAAGCGCCCTGGATCGACGGCTCTGCGCCTGACGTCCGTCGAGTCTCCGTCCGCCTCCGCGCTGCGCGCCGCCGAGGCCGCGCGCTCCTCGCGCAAGACCTCCGCCTCGATCCGCCTCGCCGAGCGCCGGGACCGTCCCGCGGGCCTGGGCTGGCTGCGCTACGCCGCCCTCGCCGCCGCGATGGTGCTCCTGACGCTCACCCTCGCGCACTTCTTCTACATGCCCAGCGGCCGGCCGGCCGACGAAGCGCCCCTCACGGCGATGATGCAGCGCTGGAACGAGCGCCGCGAGGCCCCGCGCTGGGAGGACGTGCTGAAGGGCGACGCCGTCGCCGCCGCCAAGATCCCCGACGGCACCGAACTGGTCCTGCTCGGCAACTACAAGGAAGGCGGGCAGGAGAACTGCGTCGTCGCCTACACCGAGAGCCAGCTCGAGGCGCTGCGCGCCCACGCCGGCGTCGATCCGAAGGATCTCGAGGCGCGCCTGGCGCTCTCCTTCAAGGCCACGGTCGAAAACGGCGCGGTTGTCGTGCCCCCGCAGTTGCGCGCGCGCTTCTTCAAGGACGCCAGCGCCCGCGTGGTGATCCTCGCCTGCCCCGACCGCTTCGAACTCTGGTCCGAGCCCGACTTCCAGCGCTACCTCGACGCCGAACCCAAGCTCGAAGCCGTCCCCCCCAAGACCGGCTCGTAGATCGTGCGCCAGCTTTTAACGTACTCCCAAGTTAATTATTGCGGCTAAGCCCGTTTCAGCATATGACCCAGGTTATTACATCCTTTGGGCGCAAACTTGGCGCGCCTTATGCGTCTTCATCATGGAGGGGCTCGGTATGCGCGTGCTCGCGATTGGATTCGGCTTGGTCCTGGGCACGCTGCTGCTGGTGAGCATCGGCGCGCTGGTTCCGCCTGGGCCGGCTCCGATTCTTGGGGGGGTAAGCGCTCCGGTTGAATCGGCCGCAATCCCCGCGCAGGTCCGCCACGCCGCGCCCCTTGTTGTTTTATCCGCGAAGAACAAGCCCGAGTCGTTCGTCAAGCTCGCCGAACGGCAGGCGGATCGGGCGCGCAACATCCACGAAAACTTCGAGGCCGCGATGAACCTCGCCGGCGCGCTGCAAAAAGCTGGAAAACCGGACGCCGCCGTCGATGACGCGCTCCGCCGCGCCGCCGATTTCGCCGAGTGCCTTCCCGCGGGCACGCTCGGCGCGAACGGCCGGCCCACGCCCTTCTCCGGCCCCGAAGGCGGCGCGCGCACGCTGCTCGCCCAGGCGCACCGCGAGATCGTCCACGGCGAACAAGCCGCCGCGCGCCGGCATCTGGAGTTGTTGCTCGAACGCTACGCCGAAGCGAGTCCCGCGCTCGCGGAGCAAGCGCGTGCCGACCTGGCGCGGCTGGACAGCGGGGAGCAGGCGGCCGGAGCGCCACGGGCCTTGGCCGGTGCGAAAGAGGAAAAGCTCCTCGGCAACCGGAAACCGGCGACCGGAAACCAGCAACCGGTAACCGTCGCCGCGCGCGAGGTCTCGCCCGTCCAGACCACGCTCGTCCTGGCGACCAGCGAAGCCAACACCGTGATCTTCAGCGGGGCCGAGAACGGCAAGACCTACACCATCTCCGCCGCCGGGATTTGGGCGCAAGATCCGGACCCTCAATTCGACACCGGCCCGGAAGGCCTGGCGAGCTTCGGGACCATTTCCGGCGGCCCGTTCGCGGGGATGTTCTTTGGAACCTTTGCCGCGCAGGAACCCGGCAGTGGAAGTTGGCAGGCCATCGGCGCGTCGGGTTCCATTACGGCGACGGCCGACGGGGAAATTCTCGGTTCGTTCGCGGATATTCTGGGGCTTTACGGGGACAATAACGGCGCGCTGTTCGTCACCGTGTCCGAGGAAGGCTTCGAGCCGCCGCCGGGCGCGACCGCGCCGCCGCTCGCCGATGCCCGCGTGAGCCCCGATACCGCCTGCGTGCATTACGCCTCGACGAACGTCGCGCTCGACGGGAGCCTCTCGGCGGACGCCGACGCGGAGGGCGACGCGCCCGCGCTGCGCTGGTTTCACTGGCGTCTGGTCAACCTCACGAATCCGGCGGTGAGGCCGCTCGTGTACGAGGGCCCCGATTCGTTCGCGTTTCCAAGCGGGCTGAATCAGCCCGGCGCATACGAAGTGACCTTGCGCGTCGTGGATAACGAGGGCGAACTCGGCACGGCGGTCCGGACGCTCACGGCGGTGGGGATCGTCTTCGATCCGCCGTCGCTGGAGGCCGAGGTTGGCGCGACGGCGACCTCGAACGCGGAAGTGATCCCCGCGAGCGCGGCGGATGGGATCAGCTTTGAATTCAGCGTGCCGGACGTGGCGAATTTCCAGGCGACGAGCGCGGGCGCGGGCGTCATCGAAGTCCAGATCGAGGGCGTGGCGGAAGGCAGCACGGAATTAATCGCGCAAGTCCAGGGCGAATTCGGCCCGGAGAACTGCGAGTTTCTGTATGTAAGCGTGGTTCCGCCGTCTATCAAGACGCCGCCCGTCGCGATAGCGGAGACGACCACGCCGGTCATCTGCGCGGGCGGGACGGTGACGCTGGACGGCAGCGGCTCGCACGATACGGACACGGTCAACGACGACCAAATCCTGCCTCAGATTCAGAACTATGCCTGGACCCTGGTGAACCTGACGGACCCGGGGCAACCGCCGATTACCTTCAGTACCCCCAATGCCATGACGACGACGGTGCTGACTGCGCCGGGCGAATACGAGGCGACGCTGGTGGTGACGGACAACGACGGGGATCCGTCGCTGGACGGATCGAGCGATGCGCACGCGACGCTGATCGTGGTGGGCGTGACGTTCGAGCCGGACGTGCTGGCCGTGGAGGTTGGCGAAACGGAACTTACCGTCGCGACGGTCGTGCCCGCGAGCGCGGCCGGCAGCGTCACGTTCTCCCTGACGGATGCCGCGAAAGCGTCCATTCCCGCGAATCTGCCCGCCGGCGCGATCGTCCCGATACCCGTGACGGGCTTGACCGAAGGGCTGACGACGCTACGGGCGGAAGTGGCCACCGGCATGGGGAGCGAAATCTGCGCGACGGCGGACATTGCCGTCCTGCCTGCTCCCGCGGGAGCCGTCGCGGCCATCCTGGATACCGAAGACAATGTACTGGAATTCCTGGGCCATAAGCTGGACAAATTGCCCGTGGACAGCCAGGGTTTCGGAACCGTGGTGAGCCTGCAATTCGGCGGCGGCGCGGCGGTTGCGGCGCGCGCTTCCGGCCTTGCCCCGGTCGAACTGTCCGACGATCGGATCGACACGCTCAACGTGGAGCTTTCCCGAAACCAGGACGGCTTCTCGGAGCGGATTTCGCTTACCGAGACGGGCGCGGACTCGCTGGACTTCTTCAGCGCGGACGGCACGGTCGTCGCTCGAGTGACCCGTCCTCCGGGGAACGACACGAAGCGTATCGACACGATGGAACTCACCCTTACCTCGACGAGATACCTGGCGATCGACACGACTTTCAACTTGATCGAAACCGGGAAGAATACACGAACCTTCAGGAGTCCCGACCGCGGCTTGAGCGTGTTATTCATCGGCCGGCCGCATGCGAACCGGCGGGACTTGGCGCTGGCCTTCGTCTTCGACGCGACGGCGCGGGACCTGGACCCCGCGTTGCTGATCGAGACGGGCAAGGATACGCTGGACTTCCGGAGCGCGAACGGCAAGACGCGGCTCGTCCTGCCGGCGGGCGTGGAATTCGACGCGCATGCGGCGGACGAATTCGAGGCGCGCTTCAGCGAGGCGCGGCAGGGCGTCTCCGGCGCGCCTTTGCGCCTGCTGGAGTCGGGCGCCGACAGCCTGTTCTTCCAGACGCGCGGCGCGGGGCTGTCGGGGAGCAACGAGATCGTTGTTCGGGTAGAGATGAGCAGGGACGATGCTTCGCAAGGCGGCACCGTAGCCAATACCATTGTTGCCACTTTAAGCGCGGGAAGCCAGTCCATCGAAGTCACCCTCACTCGCCAGCCAGGAATTGGCGATCCGGTCAGGTATTTTTCGAAGGCCATAAAAGTAGGCGCGAACGAAACCAGTAGGGATGAAGTCGCAATTCAGGCCGCGCCTGGAACCAAAGTGACGGCGCAAGCCGCCAAACCCAAAGATGGAGCCTTGGTCATATCCCAGCGGGTCGCCGTGTACGAAGCCGCCATCCTTGAGCCCAGTACGAACGTCGTAGTGGCGGGGCCGAATAGTACGGCGAATATAGCGCTCCTTATTGGAACGGGTGGGACTCAAACGCCTGACGCGGAAAGCCTCGAGGCCACGATGGAAATTAGTTCGGGCGGCGAGTTGATACGTAAATTAACGGGGCCTGTAAGCCTGACCGATGTTGCTGGCGTTTTGGCCTGGGACCTTACGAACGAATTCGCGGTGTTTGTACCACCCGGCAACTACGACATAACCATTACCGTGGCGCCCCCGGGCGCGCCGACCGCATCGCGAGCCGTTTCCAACACCCACACCGTCACCGTGGTGGAAAATCTCGGCAAGCCTAAGGCCTCCATAGTGGACGTGGACACGTACCGGGTGATGGTGGCCAAGATGGCTGGGGTATCTCCTGGCAGTCAAAACGCGGACGTTAGAATCGTCATTTCTGACTTGCCGCCAGGACAACAAGCGCTTGTAACGGTGGAAGACCTGCCTGGAGCCGGAAGCTGTACCATTGAGGATTCACGGAGAATAGACCCAAGGACCTTGTTATTGCCTACTGGGGTTCATAATGGGATCAAGCTTCAGGGGGACCGGCTAAGTAAATCGCGGCACGATATTCTCGTCACCGTGCGTGACCCCGTAAGCAAGGCCGTATTGGCAAGCGAGACCTTTACTTCATTTTGGGTTGCTCTGGATTCCCCGCCAGATTTCCATGGAAATGGTGCGCCGGAACTCCCGATTGAGCCGAATAATGGTAGGTTTCCACTACGAGAGAACCTTTTCATTCGCTTTCTCACTAGAAAACCAGGGTTTGGGATACTTAAGCTACCAGCGGAGAGTGTAGCCCATACTGGTATTCTCGTTAGAGGTACGATCATCCCTTCCGGAATGGTGTCTACTGACTTCAGAATTGAAACAAGCGAAAGGGATGGCTTCAACTTCGCTCGGAAACGTACAACAAGAATGTGGGTTGAAAGTGGGCCGGATATTTGTACTTCTGAAAACCCCGCCGGCGGCGGAGCAAATGTTGACAATGGGGACGACGATCCCGATGGAGACGTTTCAGACGAAGATCTAAAGCCAGATCGTGACGGTTCAGAAAGAGATCTATATATCTATAGTATCGATGCCCCTAGAGTATCAAGTAGCCAGATAATCCATAACGAAACTCTTCGATTTCGTGGCAACTTCAATACCTTTACCGAATATCAATCGGTACGTTGCTCTGGAGATTTTGTTTGGTTTAGCCGAATTTCGGTCACAAAATCTCCTCAGGGTGACCTGCAAAGCAGCAGTACATTCCAGCATGACAACCTAAATGCGCCAGGCATTACTTCATTGGCTCCCGATTTAATCAGCACTCCCCCGACTGTGGATTTTGTAATCGGAGCCATTTCACCTACGGCGATTGCACCTTCCCTCCCAGGACCGCAAGTCCTTGATGTTATATCAAAAGCTGGAACTACATTTCCTCCAGGTATGATAACAGTCAGTTTGGACAAGATATCCGGAGATGGTCCTGACAGTATTCCTCTTATTGGACAACCGACGAGGAAAGCTGGTGACACAATCATCTCTGTAGCCTTGGATAGTGCTGCAATAGCAAACTCATTAAGAGCAGACTATCGAGTACATGTTGAAATCGACGGAGTTGGTTGTCAGTCGTTCACATCGCTTATTATCGGGAACAGATTCTGGCAGAATGTTGCTTTGGCCAATGATTTTGACCCCATAACAAATAAGATAACCGGTATCACGGTGACATTTGTTCCTTTAAACGCATCTGGAATTCCAATCAATTTACCGGCGGATGCTCTACCTACTATTCAGCCTTCACCAGCATTTACGACAACAGGGACCATTCAAGCGGCCGGGCCTGTTCAAGTAAAGGCAAATGGAGTCGAATTCTTCAGGAAATTTGTTCTTCCTCCAAGCACTCCTCCATTATCGGGTGGCTTCGTGATTGAATGCCAGGGCCCCGCCTCGGTTCCTCCGATTGCACCGGGCTATGCCCCTTTGCTGACTTATACGGAAGGGCAATAAAGATGAACTATCGCATAAGCGTCGCATGTGTCCTGATAACGCTTTTCGCGCACTCCTCATGGTGCTTGGATGAGCAAGAATCGCGAGCTGTTCATGCAAGTGTTGTAGGGTTGCTGGATAAGCCTGAGCCCGAGCGCATGAAGAGCGTTGGAGAAATGCCAATCGGACAATTGCCCCAAATTCGAGAGGTGCTCCGTAATGCGGTTCATGGAAAACTGCACATTACTGGAAAGTACTACATCGTACGCCCTGATATCGGCCTCGACGATCCAATTCAAAGTCTCCAGCTTAGAGCCAACGCGGCCGCAAAAACCTTGCTGCTGATCGGAGGCGAAGACGATCTTTTTGCCGTACTCTTGGAATTATCCAAGCACTATGCGCCACACTCCGCTCAGGAAGTATTGTCAAAGCCCTCTCCCGCTCAAATCTTTTCAATTCTCGGCCAGCAAGTGAGACTTTCTTTCCTCCGTTACCTCGTGCGCGAACACGATGTAGAGACGCTGGAATCTTTCATGGAGTATGTACAGAAATGGGGGCAATTGAAAGACTGGCATCAAGACCTTCGAATTCTTATTGAAAGCATCGATACCACTCAGCGGAGGCTTAGGATCGTTGAAACACATGCCAGCGGATTACTCAAGAAAGAAGCGGAGGAGGCCGCAAGAAAAGAACCGCCCAAACGCGACGAGCGGCACGAATTCCCGTGACGAGGCGAGCCAACTCTCTTGCCGAGGGCGACATCATGGGAGATGAGCGCACCGGCGAAGATGAATTGGCAGGTGGTATTCCTCCCAACGCGCTCCTCGCCCCTCGCCCCGGCAGCAGTAAAGCGCCCCCCTTTCCGATTGGACAGGGGCTAAGAGACGGGCAGCTTGGTTGACGGGCCGGTCAGAGGCCTCCGGCACAAGGGGGACACTTTATCGACGGGCACGAACTCGGCGGCGGTCTCCTTTGGCTACCGTCTCCCGTTGATGGCCATAAGTTCAGGATCGAAGTGGAATGCAAGACGGTCTTCGACGGCCAGGAACTGTCGGTGTCCCTGAACCGCGACTACGACTTCACCGGCGCCGGCCCGGGTCCGGTGCGCGATCCTGACACCGGCGAGGAAGACTTTTCCAGCCGTGTGCAGCCGAACGTCACGGCGCTGCCGCGCTCGGACGAAGAGGAGCGGCTGGTCGAGGTGTTCATTTCACCAAGGACGGGCGCGGCCCCGAACGAGTGGCCTTGGGTCGATGGGATCGAGACGGTGGCCTACGACCCGGCGACGTCGATGGCGACGCTGCGCCTGAAGCCGGAACGCCTCAACACGGACGATCCGGAGTTCCCGTATGTCGAAGACCCCGGCGTAGCGCCGGGGATGCACGCGGTCAACGGCGAGCCGGACCTGTTCAACGTCGTCAGCGTGCGTCCGAGCACGGTCGTGGCGGGGCAGGTTGTGCGGCTGACGATCGGCGGCGCGAACCTTCCGGACGCGCTCGGCGGGGTGCGGACGGTGGATTACAACAACGACGAGGAGTTGTGGGATTTGCTCCAGACGGCCGCGCCGCCGAGTTCGTTCGTCTTCACGGCGTCGGACGGGGTTCCGCCGCCGGCGGGAGAGGACACGGGGATCGAAGTCCTTCGCGCGCGGACGCGGAAAGACCCGCGCTACGTGACGGAAATCGGCGAAGTGGATTTGGAAGTGCGCCTCGGCGCGAACGCGCCGGTGGGGCTGTACGACCTGACGCTGCCGCTGAAGGATGGGGGACGGCGCGGTTGGAGGAGGTTATTGAAAGCATAAACTTTGAGTATTTAGTTCCAGAACACGCAGATTTTACAGGACAACTATCAACAACTTTCCTTTCTATATCAAACCCAAGACCAAGAATTATTATTGACCCTATAAGCTTAGATGACGTCCAAGTAGACAATGAGAAGGCATCCATTTCGGTATCGGGTTACGTAGTTGACAAAATCGCAGATAACGGAGTGGGGCGTTTGGCGTCTTTGGGTGGATCAGATATTGATGCAATTAAGTTTTCGGTAAATGGAAATATGTTTTACACGCAACCACTAAATCGAGACATTAACTACGAATCTCAGAATTCAAATTACTGGCTACAACATCCGTATCGAGCAAAGTTCGGACCAATATCCATTGAGGTTCCAATTTCGACAAGTACAGAAACTGTCTTAGATATTACCACCTCCCCTAATGGAATTGGTCTGACTGGTTCGATCGAAATACGATTGGAGATAGGACGATTTGTTGATCATATTTCTGGCATCGATCAAGCCGGAATTACTGGCCTGCGTCTTGAAGGCGATAATGAATCAACTGAATACTTCCCCTTCACCGTTAGATACAGAGATCGGGTCGAGCACGAGAACTCCGAAATTGATGTTCTAGGAACAACATTTGAAGTAGGAGTCAAGGAAGACGGCTACTATTACCCTAAGGGGCCTAGCAAGCAGGTGTACTGCATCGTTAAGTTAAATGGGGCTTTTTATTTGACTTGGGTTGACCGTGATGGAATTGTAAGGACGGCGCTCATATCTAAGAAGTCTTTCGCTGATGCGGTTACGGTGTTTGAAAAGGTCCATAACCTGAAAGGAAAGCTTGTTGCTTATCAACCTACCGGCTTGCCGATAAAGCTTGTGGATTCCCTTAGCCCTCCATTTAGAGAATACTTGAATAACATTATTACCTTTAGATCGCATTTGCATGAAATAAATATCATAACTGGTGCAAGGCCAATTATCCCAGCTGACTTGGGATATGAAATCGACTTCCTGAAAAGAACAAACCAAAGAGAACCAGTCAAAAGCACGATAAAATATCTTGAGCAGGCGAAGTTGCCTGGCTATTTTTCCGAAGGTATCAACCTTTATGATTCAATTGTGCAGAGTTTTCAAGATGCACGGGGAATCGCCGAAGTGCTGTGGTTAATGGATCATTGGAAATTGCTAAAAGAACTTTCTGAATGGGCCAAGGTACCTAAGGAAGCGATTATCTCTGGCTTGTTTTCTGAAACTCAAGACGATAATACCTTTACTGTATGGGCGGAGAGCGCACTTACCAATAATACATATGTAAGAAAATTGCAACTTCAAATTACTGGGACAGGTCTTTGCAATCTTCATTACACTTTGCCATATGAGACTGTTCACGGATTCGGTATTTTGGAATTTCTTGAGGAGCCAGCAACGGGCTTGGGCATAGAAGAGGAGCGCGAAAAGGTGTTTACTATATTCTCCGCACTCACGCGACTAGGCAATACGAATAGGGAACTAGCGCGCATTGACTTTCAGGAGAATATTCAAACAAATGATGTGCGATCAATGATATTATATACAGCTGTGTGGCATAGCATTGCTAGGCAATTATATGTCCAGGCACCAGACCGGTTGACATATAATCCATTTGTGGAAAACTCACAACCTAAGTGGACCGCCCAGGATATTAATGTATCTGGTGATGCTTCGTATCAAAAAGTAAGCTTGGCCAATATTGTAATGATGGCGATTGAACAGGCGTACCTTGGATTTAAGAGCCCTACAGGAGGGTTGGCGCCTGTTCCTGTGGGAAAAGTGGACCTAAGAACAGGAAAAGTATACGGCGGTCCACCGCCACCTGCGCTACCAAGTTTCTTGGATTTAAGGAAATTGAACACAGGACCTAGGAATTTGTATGGTCTTCCATATCAGTTTGCAACGACATATTTCGACGAAGTGCTCGATCGAGTTCGCAACGAAGTAGTTTTAGTGGAGTTCCTTGCTGGCGAATGAAGGTTGGTGTGGTTAATGGTTAAGCGTTTTAGTTTAAGGACACTGCTAATGGCCATGACTGCCACTGGCGGCTTGTTATTTGTTGTTTTTTTCATCCCGATTTGGGCATTGAGTGGGCGATTTACTAGTAAGGATGGAGCAGTATTGGGCATTTGGTGTTCGGATAATTGCAATACTTTTGTGACCGGTTATGCAGACGGTGTTGTTAGGGTTTTTGATTTGGCGTCACCTGAATTGACATGTAAGGAAGAACTGCAAGTAAGTGGCCCAGTGCACCATGCCTATCACTCTGAGAAGGGGAATTTAGTTTCTGGCGTAACCGGTTCAGGCGAGGTATTTATTTTCGATTCAGCGTCTTCCAATTTCATTTATAGGCAACATACCTCGAATACCTACCGGGCCTGGGCTGTGAGGTGGAATGGCAAAATTGCTTGTGTGATCAATGCGAGTGACCGTACAAGTCTTCTCCTGAAAAAGGGGCATTTGTTTGAAGAGGTAGACTTAAAAACCGATGATGTGCTTAGTAGTTTTGCATTTTGGGAAGAAGAGAGTACCCTTATTGTACAGTCGATAATTGGGAAAACTTATCAGTGCAATTTAGAAAATATAGAGGAAACTAGTTCTATGGTATTAGTTGACGATATTAACCTTTACCCGATGTGCGTTTTGAGAGAATTAGAAATGCAATTGGAGATGATGAATGGGTCAAAGCTAAGTGGAATAGGGCCGCTATTCAGTAAGGTTGATCCCAGGAGTATTGAAGTTCTGGATCTTCGTGAAAATCAAGAGATGTATGTGGATACGTTGGAATCTGATGTTCAAGTGATTGGATTTTGCCCCAATCTGCCTGAGATAATTGTTGGGACTATTGATGGATCGATAGTTAAATATAGAATGCTTAGGGCTCCATGCCTGTTAGGTAAAATATCACATCCTATGTTTTGGATAGATGCTCTACTTTGGATTTTCGCGTTTGTTAGTTACCTTTATGATAGAAAAAATGGGCTCTTCTCAAAAGAGTGTAGATGTGTCGGGAGGGAGTGTATGAAATATTGTCAAAAGTTGTGGAGGCTCTTCTCCAAAGAGTGTGGGTGGGTCGGGCGGGGGTTAGAGTTCCGGGAGCATGCAGGTCAGCACTTTGAGGCGCAGGTATTCTGGAAAGTGCAGGCGTAAAGCGTCCCCCTTTCCGATTGGACAGGGGCTAAGCGGCTGGCAGCTTGGTTGACGGGCCGGTCAGAGGCCTCCGGCACAAGGGCGACACTTTATCGACGGGCACGAACTCGGCGGCGGTCTCCTTTGGCTGCCGTCTCCCGTTGATGGCCATAAGTTCAGGATCGAAGTGGAATGCAAGACGGTCTTCGACGGCCAGGAACTGTCGGTGTCCCTGAACCGCGACTACGACTTCACCGGCGCCGGCCCAGGCCCCGTTCGCGATCCTGACACCGGCGAGGAAGACTTTTCCAGCCGTGTGCAGCCGAACGTCACGGCGCTGCCGCGTTCGGACGAAGAGGAGCGGCTGGTCGAGGTGTTCATTTCACCAAGGGCTGGCGCGGCCCCGAACGAGTGGCCTTGGGTCGATGGGATCGAGACGGTGGCCTACGACCCGGCGACGTCGATGGCGACGCTGCGTCTGAAGCCGGAACGCCTCAACACGGACGATCCGGAGTTCCCGTATGTCGAAGACCCCGGCGTAGCGCCGGGGATGCACGCGGTCAACGGCGAGCCGGACGGGGTATTGTCAAAAGTTGTGGATGGCGAGAGGAGAATCATGCGGCGTTTTCCTTGATGCCGTCCACGAAACGGATGCCTCGAATCACGTCTTCCAGCAGCTTATGGCCGTTTAGTTTCCGCCAGCGCTTCTCGGCAACCTGAGCGAGTTTGAACACCATCGCCAGCGTGGCTTGGCGCGTGCCGCAGCCTTTGGTCTTGTGCGTCCGCAAGCGCACCGTGGCGAAGGCGGACTCGATCGGGTTCGTCGTTCTCAGATGCGCCCAATGCTCGGCGGGGAAATCGTAAAACGCCAACAGCGCGTCTTGGTCCTTGAGCAGACACTCGACCGCCTTGGGATGCTTGGCTTGGTACGTCGCCACGAACGCATCGAACGCTGCCTGCGCATCCTTGCGCGTCTGGGCCATCCAGATCTGATGCAATTTCTCCTTGGCTGAAGGCTGTAATTTCTTGGGCAGGCCGTTCAGCACATTCATCGTCTTGTGAACCCAGCAACGCTGCACCCGGCACTTGGCAAAGGCTTTCGGAAGCGCCGCCCAGAAGCCCAACGCACCGTCGCCGATGGCCAGGTCCGGGCCGTTCTTCAAGCCGCGCGCTTTCAGGTCCGTCAAGACCTCAAGCCAGGACTGTTCGCTCTCCCGCACGCCGTCATGCACGGCGACCAGTTCCTTCTTGCCGTCGGCCGTGGCCCCCATGACCACCAGGATGCACGAGCGGTCTTCCTCCAGGCGGACGTTGAAGTAGATGCCGTCCACCCACAGATACACGTAGCGCTTGCCCGCCAAGGACCGCCGGTTCCAGCTCGCGTACTCGGAGGCCCAGACGTCCTTGATCCGCGTGATCGTATTGGCCGAAAGCCCCTTGGCTTGCGGCCCCAACAGCGCGCTCAGCGCCTCCGGAAAGTCCTGCGTGGAGATGCCCTTCAAATAGAGCCACGGGATCAGGTCTTCCATGCTCTTGGTCCGGCGCAAATAGGGCGGCAGAATCTTGCTCGTAAAGGGCTCTCGCTCGTCCGAGGGGCGCCGGTCTTCCACGCGCGGCTGCGCTACGCGTACGGCGCCGATGCCCGTCTGGATCGTTCGTTCCGGCAGGTAGCCGTTGCGCCCCACCACGCGATGCCCGCGCTCGTCCCGCGCCCGCTCGAAACGCTGGAGGTATTCTTCCACCTCCGCGTTCAGCGCCGCGGCTAGCAAGCGCTGCGCGCCTTCGTTCAGGATGTGAGTAAGCACGTCCCGGCTGGACGCTTGCGGATCGAGCGAAACCGTCGTACCCTGGCTCATGTGGCGTATCCTCCTGCCCTTGTGGGCGTGGTGGCCTTAGATCTCCACCAAGGATACGCCGCACTTTTCTTTCTCGCTCATCCACAACTTTTGACAATACCCCGAGCCGGACCTGTTCAACGTCGTCAGCGTGCGTCCGAGCACGGTCGTGGCGGGGCAGGTTGTGCGGCTGACGATCGGCGGCGCGAACCTTCCGGACGCGCTCGGCGGGGTGCGGACGTACCAGGTGCGGCGCCTGCAGCCGCAGGCGCCGCAGCACGTTTTTTCCCCCTCCGGCGGAGGACCACAATTCGGGCGTCGGGGTCATGCAAATCGCGGCGCACGCGGGCCAGCGGCCGAAAGCCCGGGAAGGCGTATTCCTGGACCAGGTTCTGAGCGGTAGGCATACGCCGATTCATGCCAGAAACCAGCAGGGCGAAAAGCGCCGAATTCCCGCCCGTTCAGGCGATTAGAGCCCATCCCCGCCCGACCCACACCCACTCTCTTTGGAGAAGAGCCGGAAACTTGAGCTTCAACTTCACGTGCCGGCAGTTCGACGCCGGCGCCGAAGCGCTCCGTGACGCGCGCCGCAAAGTCCGCCTTCCGCCGGGTAATCCGGCCAGAAGAATCACCCAGCGCGGCGACCTACTCCCGCTGCCCCCAACCCTCGGCCAGGCCGCAGCTTCGACCGCCCCCGCCGCACTTTTCAACCGCCTTTCACCAAGAGTCGTAGCTACGCCGGATCTCGCGATTCCGAGCCGCTACGAGGCGGATCTGGGAGGTTCCTGAGTTCTCTCGCCGGCGAGCGCCACACGAGCATCAAGAGTGCCGGCGCCGCGCCTGCCACGGCGATGGGCCAGAAGGTACGCTCGCTGTCGGTCGCGACCCCGGCGTTGGCCCAATCGACCATGTACCCGAGCAGCGGCGCCACCAGCATCGTCGAGACCGAGTTGGCCTGCGATTCCAGCGAGAGCAGCGTCGCGGCGACCTCCGGCTTCGAGTGCGAGTCGAAGCGGCCGATCAGGACGGGGCGCCAGAGGTTCTGCGTCACGGACAGCAACACGAACAGCGCGACGGTGCCGCCTTCGAGGCGCAGACGCAGCGTAACGATCAACAGCAGAAACGCGACGAGCACGATCCACCAGAGCCGCCGCGCGGCGCCCTCCTCCCCGCCCCAGCGCTCCACCGTGACGTGCGAATACCGCGACGCGGCGCTGGAGAGCAGGTGCAGGACGAAATAGACCGCGCCGACCACCACCGCAGTGCGCTGCCGGTCCGAGACAGAGAGGAGAATCGGGAGCGAGAGGGCCGCTAATTTCAGGATCGGCTGGAGGTAGTCCTTCACCGCCGCGTATACTCCCTCGCAGCTCATGCATTCGCAGAGCAACCTCCTCAACATGGGCGTGCGCATTGCGTCGGAGGCCACCCTCCAGAGATGGCGCGCCATCTGACGGAAGGAGACCTCCGTCGAGCGGTTTCCGTCGAGGCTGGCTGGATACGTCGCCAAGTTGATGAGATTCGCGAGGTACGGCGCGATCGCGAACAGGAAGATGCTCCGGTAACTCCCGCCGTAAAAGACGAGCGCCGAGGCGATCAATACGGAGATGGCGGAGCCCAGCTTCGACCAACTCCGCGTATAGCCGTAGACCTTCGTCCGCTCGTCGGCGCGGCCCTGCGCACGGAGCCAGTCGAAGATCATGGCCTTGTGCGTGCCGGTGCGGAACGCCTCGCCCCCGCCGAAGAAGAACATCCCCGCGAACAGATGCCACAGTTCGGCGCCGTAAGCGAGGATCAAGAACGAGATGATGTAGGAGGCGAAAGAGACGACCATGCAGCGCCGCCGCCCATGCAGGTCCGCCAACGCGCCGCTGGGCACTTCGAAGAGATTGATGACGACTTCGCGGAAACCGATTAGAAGGCCAATCTCGAAGAAACTCATCCCGGCTTCGCGGAACGCTAGCACAAGGAACGGCTCGAAATAGGTCTGATTCTTGAGAAAGCCGTAGAGTGAAAATCGAAGGATCATGAAAGTTAGTGTACTGCCCCACTCTCCTTGACATTTCTGCTTGGGCCTTTTGGCCGTGTTATATTTCCCATGTTTGTCACAGAGGATCTCTCAATATGCTCCTCGAGCATGCTCAAAATCCCCGGCGCAAAACCGTCCATCCGAATGGGTTCACTACACAAGCTCTCAAATCCTGTAATACTAAAATACACGTAACATGAATGACTCTTGTACTTGAACTGTATGAAACTCAATCACACGCTCTTCGGTCCATATCCATAACACCAATCAGTATAATGTGTTAAATTACATGAATCCATGGCATGGTAATCGCAATACCAATTAAAAGGCACATCATATTTGAGAATGAGTTGCAATAGAATTTTGATTATGTATATTGAGTCTCAGTTAAATTGATTTTTAAGCAAGGCGCCAAGTGACTCGGAGCATGGGCGGATCACGGACAATGCATAATTGATTGGGCAGAAAGAAGTTGCTGGGTCGTTCGCCATCCCTCGGGAAAGGTCTGAGCGAACGACCCAGGTTGCCGCAGGAGGTTGCCCACCTGGGCTCCTCCTTTCATACACGATTGGGGGGCACATGCAACGGGAGGCGGCTTCCAGGCAAGCACTTTGCTGGGCATTGTTAATTTTAGGATGTTGCAATGGCGGTGTCTTGGGTGGGGAAGAATCGACGGTCAAGAAGACCGACCCGCAGGAGGGCTCCGCGCGCGAAGATGCGGAGCAACCGGTTCCCGCCGACGAGAGCGTGAAAGTAGTAATCGAAGCAGACAAGGAAAAGAATCCTCTGCCTTCCAACGCCCCGGAAGCCGAGCGCCTCGTGGATCCCGTCCCTCAGACTGGAGTGAAGCGCGAAGTTTACGAGTACCGCAACAATCGCCGCGTCGGCGACATCCTGAAACGTCTGCCGGGCATTACGATGGACGGCGGCACGGGGGAAGAGAACAAGGACATCAAGCTGCGTGGCTTGGATAAGGAATTCACGCGGCTCCAGTTCGACGGAATCCAACTCCCAGGAGGCGGCGAGAAGCGCGAGTTCCAAGTCAACCGGTTACCTTCGTTCCTGATTGGGGACGTAAAGGTCATACGAAACCCCACGGCAGAGTATGAAAGCGATGGCCTGGCCGGCCGCGTGGCGATCGATTCCCGCCCCATTCCCGAAAAGCTCGTAGTCGAAGGACAAGCGGGGTTCGGCGGGTACAACGGACTTCATGGCGACTTATACGGAGGCAATGTGGGCTTTGGCCTGCGCCCTTTGAGCTGGTTTGGCATCATGGGCGTGATCGACTATCTGCATGAGCATGCCGTATTCAAAAAGCTTAAAAATATCTCGAACGGAAACACCGAATTCGAGGACGAAGAGCGGATTAACGACTCGATCAACGCCTTTCTCGATGCCGGCTTCTTTTATCCCGATGGCGAAGTTCATGTGAAGCCCATGGCGCTGTACCTGATGAAGCCCAAGCCCAAGAAGAAGTTGAATCGAAACGGCGCGGGCGCGCCGACGGCCCTGGAAATCGAGAACGAAGAGTTCGACCAGTGCACCCTGGGCGGCTCGATCCATCACAAACACCAGTTCTCGGATCAGCTTCGCTGGGAAACTCAAGGCGGCTACTGGAGCACCGTCGAAGCTAAGGATAAGGACAAACCCAGCTTCAATTTTCCCGGAGGCGTTCAGACATTCAGGCAATTCGACGACGAGAAGGAAGACAAGGAGGACCGGTTCTGGCAGATCAATTCGCACGTCGATTTGAATGCCGGCGATGCCATTAAGCACCGGATCAAGGTGGGCGGTTCCGTCAGGTTTCGCGAACGCTACAGGGAAAAGTCCGTGCTGCGGACCAATGCCGCCGGCGTGACGACCAATGTCACCACGCCGAAGGACACGTACTTCCTGGAAGAGGACTATTTCGCCGGATATGCGCAGGACGAGATTACGCCCCTGAGCTGGTTTTCCATCACGCCGGGCGTGCGTCTGGAGCAAGTAGCGTTGAGGTCTCGCGATGCCGTGAGCCCCGAGGACGAGGAGGATTTCGTCGATCTCAATCCATCCTTGCATTTCCTATTCCGGCCCCGGAACGATACGAGCGTCCATCTGGCCTTTTCCCGCGGCGTCAATCGCCCAAAATTCGACGAACTGAGCCCCTTCGAGCAAGAGCAGGGAGCCGACGACCTCGTCATTGGAAACCCCGACCTGCGGCCGGCCATTTCTCATAACGTGGATGTGGGGGTGGATTATGCAACCAAACATGTTTTTGCCGGCGTGAACTTCTTTTACAAGGAAATGTACGATCACATTCAGCAGGTTGACACGGGCATCGACCGGGACGGTCGCGACGTCCTGCAGGTCGTAAACGCGGGGGACGGCTGGCTCGGCGGCGTCGAACTCGAACAGCGGCTCAACTTGGGCATCACGGGAGTGAAGGGTCTGGAGAGCCTAACCATCTGGTCGAACCAGACCCTGCTCGATAGCGAGTTGGATGACCCGAATGGACTGGACAAGCCGTTCTTTCAGCAGCCTAAGCATATTTTTAACTTGGGCTTAGACTTCAATTACGAACCTTGGGGCACCATTCTGGCGCTTTCCTGGACACATACTGGGGCACGGCACGAATTCGCGGTGGACAAGACCAAGACCATTCTGCGCTCCTCCAGCCTAGACCTGTACTTCCAGCAACGGATTCAGGAGCGCCTCTTCATTTTCTTCGAGGCCGACAACCTGACCGGCGAGAAGAGCAAGATCGAGAAGGAGTTGAATCTGAACAACGGTCAGTTCTCGTACAAGAGCGAGGGAGGCGGAAGGAAGTTTTACATGGGCCTGAAATGGAAATTCTGAACGACGCGGCGTCCGGAAACGACCGCCTGATCTGCACTTGCCACGGAGTATGCGCGGGCGAGGCGCGGAAGGCGATCCAGGAAGGCGCTGCCACGGTAAAGGCTTGCTTTCGAGCGCTGGGCCGCTGGCCCAAGTGCGGGAACTGCGTCGTGCCGCTCCGCGACTTGCTCGCCGAAGCGCAGGACGCAAAAACTCGAGTCGAAGAGGATACAAGGGTCGGATGGACCAGGGAGGTCTGAAGGATCCTTGCGGTGAAAGCGCCGGTCATGGGGATGCGGCGAATGTACCCTGGAGAACCTGGGGGAAAGGAACAGAGCCATGAAAGTGAAAGTCAAGCTGGAGCATTTTCTCGAGAACGGGAACAAGGTCGCGTTCGAGGGCTTCCTGGAAGCGGAGGATTTGAACGCCGCGCAGAAGAAAGGCCTGGGTGAATTCCAGGCAGCGCTTAAGAATCTCGCCTCGGCCTCCAGTATTTCCATCGAAAAGGCCAAGGTCGAATTCGGGCACGAGCACCATTGACCGCCATCGGCATGTAACGCTCGCTTGAGGCAGGGCAACCCGCCCTGCCCGGCGAGCGAGCCGATGAGCCCGGCGCTTTACTTGGCCATGAGTGAACCAATGCTTGCCTCAGGCGCTCCTACCGCATCCAGTTGGCCGCGGGAAATGTGGCGTCTTATCTTTAGGCATCCGTGGCTCCTGGCCGGCACGATTCTACCGTCCATCCTGGCTCCGATTGTAGAGCCCGCGCAAGCCTGGGTAGCCAAGTTCGCGGTGGATTCGATGACCAAGGAAGGCGCGACGTTCAGCCGCGAAGAGTTGCTCCGTTTCGTGCCCTGGGCCGTGGCGGTCTTCCTGGCCCTCGCGGTCATTAAGCTCCTTGGCACGTTTGTCGACAAGATGTTCGACGAGCGGCTCAAAATCGAGCTTCAACGCGCCTATTTCGACCGCCGGCCGAACAAGGATCCTGGAGAGGATATTGCCCGGACCTTGAACGACGCCGAGCAGGCGCGCAAGGTGGCCGATATCGTGCAACGCGACATCTGGCTGGTAGTCGTGGGGCTTCCGGCCGTATTGCTCTGGCAGATGAAGCTCGCGCCCAATTGGATTTCGGCCCTGTTGTTGGCTGCCGCGCCATCGCTCCTACTTACCGTCCTTCTCGGCAGATTCGTACAGCGACTTAGCCATCGCAGGCTGAAGGCTATGGCGGCGATTTCTGACGCGGTCAATCGTGACCACAGGGCGGACTTGCATTCCGAGCAGGAAGCCTATTATCGCGCCTCGGTCGGCTTTGAATTATGCAAGAAAGGAACCGAGGTTCTCACGGAATCGCTCCAATGGCTCGGCCTGATCGCCGTCCTGCTCCTGGCCACCGTCTTCCCACTGCTTCCGGAAGAGGTGAGCGCGGGCGAACTCGCCGCATTCCTGGTCAACCTGAAGCTGATCGGAAAGCCGCTCAATCAGATTGGCGTGATGTACGTCAAATTCCGTGAAGCGCAGCCCGCCCTGGTTCGCATTTTCCATCCCGAGCGCACAAGGGTGCAGGAGCTTGTCGCATGATCGCGGTTGCCCCGCTTTTTGTATCCAACATATTCATGACCGCCGCCTGGTACGGACATCTGAAGCACAAGGATGCCGCGCTCTGGAAGGTCATCGCGGCGAGTTGGTTGATTGCGTTTCTCGAATACTGTTTTCAAGTTCCGGCCAATCGCCTTGGCCATGGCTATTTCAGTGCCGCTCAGCTCAAGATCATTCAGGAGGCGGTCACGTTGACCGTCTTCATCGGTTTCGCATGGTGGTATTTGGGTGAAAAACCGCGCGTGAATGAGATGGTCGCCGCAGCCCTGGTCATGATTGCAGTGGTGGTCGCGCAAGCGCCGTGGCGTACGAACGCCGAGACGGCTTCGCATGCGGCACATGTGGCCGAGTAACCGTTTGGAGGGAGTTTGAAATGGATCTTTCGTCGATTCTCGATTTTGCCCGGCCACAGGTGAAAGACATGCTGCGCGTTCAAGGCACACTCTGGCTGGGCTCGCACGCCGGACTATTCCGCCTGGACGATCAACGCTTAGTCGCGGCGGAAGGGTGGTCCGACGGAGAGATCAAGGCGCTGGGCCCTGCGCCGCTGGGCTTTTACGTGGCCATCAAGCGCGGGAAGTGCTGCGAGGTTCACCGCTGCGGCGCAGACGGTCGTTCCCTGGATCTCCTGCCCGCCCTGACCGCTTCGGACCTCAAGTGCGTCAGTGGGTTGCGAAGCGTCTGGGCCGGCGCCAAAAAGGGAGTGTACCGGCTTCGCGATAAGGCTTGGCAGCCGGTCTACGTTCAAGATTCCTGCGAGGTGGCGCGAGTCGAGGAGCGCGAGGACGGCATCTGGGTCTTTTGCAAGAAACACGGCCCGGAAATGACTCCTGCGGTGCTGCGCTCGAAGGACGATGGCGCGACGTGGGAGACGCTCTGGACGGGGGCGTACCACGACGCGGTTCTGGCGGCGTCTCCCGCGCTCGCGGTGACACGCTGGAGGCACAAGGTAAAGTCCGGCGAAAACGGGAAGTACAAGAAGACGCCGATTACTGCGGCCGTGCTTTTGGCCGATGGGAAATTGGCGGTATTGGATGGACATAAGCTGCGCATCGAACGGCCCGGACACAGCACTATCGAGGCCAAGCATCCGGTCTTCGCGGAGGCCGAGCATCTGGATCTTGAACGCGGGCGAGCCATCGTCGCGGGCGGACAGGGCGCTTACTCCGTGGACTTGACCAATGGGACCGTGCTGGATCTGTTCTCAGGCCATCCGGTGCCGGACCACTCGTACCACATCAAGAAACTGTATGCGTTGAAGCCTGATTCGTTCTTGGCGGCCACCTCCTTCGGCACGTTTCGTTCGGTCGACAAAGGGGATACTTGGGCGCCCGTATCCGGGGACTGGACGGTGCACGACTCCGAAGGGTTGGCGCGTGCCGAGGACGGCACGTTTTTCCTGGCCTGCCAACGTGGGCTCTTTGCGAGCAGAGACGATGGGCTCTCCTGGAAGCACGAGAAGTTCGATGCGGTGTCCGAATTCTGGCTGGAGCTTACGGGAATCACGGCGTTTGCCGGCGGCGTGGCCCTGTCCAGCAAGAACGGGCTTTATCTTTGGCGCGCCGAAGAGCCGAAGCTGTTGCGGAGAGTCGAATCGCTCGGTGCGCTGCGGGTTTCCCTGGTGACGCCCAGCGCCGAGGCGCTCTTGGCGGTCGCCGAAGACAGGGGCGTGTACCGGGTCGAGCCGGGAACGGGACAGACGCATAAACTCGGTGTGCTCCCGGCGTCCGCCGGTGAAGTCGGCGCGCTATGGGAAGAGCGTGGCATTCCCTGGGTCCAAGCCCAATGGGGCGTTTTTGTACTTCGAGATGCCGGTTTCGTGGCTTGCCCACTGCCTTCGACGGAGGGACCGTGGCACGGTCAAGCGACCACGAACGGGGTGTTGCTCTGGAATGCCGCGCGAGCGTGGCTGCGCAAGAACGAAGGATGGGCGTCGGTGGAAGGCTGGCCTGGCGGTCCGATCAAGAAAGTGGTGCTCGCATCCGGTGGCGCGTACGTGCTCGCCACGGACCGAAAGACAATATACCGGCTGCCCGTGTCCGAATCTGGGTTGGTGGGAGCTTCGCACTGAGTACGAGCATGATCCACCGCACAGATCCTGCCCAGGCGCCCCTGCCGCTCGCCGAATGCGCCGAGATCAGCGTGCAACTCCCGCGCGCTGAGATCTCGATCCTATTGCCGCCGGCCGAAGTCGCCGTGAAGCTTTCCCCCGCGGAATTGACTGCTGAATTGGGTGCGGCAAGCATGCAGCATCTGCCGCCGCCGCATCGGGAACGTATGGAGCGGAGTCTGAAGAAGCCGCGCTCGAAGCTCTGGCTCGTCTCGCTCGCGTTCCATATGGGACTCGTGGCCGTCGCCTGCGCGCTCGTTCCGGCTATCGCGCGGTATCGGCCGTCCGTGCGTTACGAACAGCCCATGGCGATTGCCGCTCCATCGCAAGAGACGCGCCCGCGGGCACGGCGCCAACTGGCGCTCGCTCCACCGGTCATGCCGGCAGTCGATCCAACGGAACTGTTGCAAGTCGAGGCGCCCGAGTTTGTCGTTGACGACGCATTGGAACCGGCCGAGTCCGCTTGGTCACTAGCCGCGAGCGATTCGTTCGGTACGGCGATTGAACGGGCGATATCCTCGCCTCGTCTGCGCATCAAGCGGCAGGTCAAGCCGGCGCCCTCCGTGGAACTGTCCGATGGGCCTCCTCCGGTATCTGCTCCGCGCGCGAGCGGGCCGGCCCAAGGACCGCGACTGTCGAGTCCGCTGCAACCGCGCTACCCCGAGTCACAGCGTCGAAATGGGCATACTGCTTCCGTCAAAGTCATCGTCTGGATCGACATGACCGGAAAGCCAGATAGATGGGATTTCCTTCCCCCCGCCGTGCATCAGGACTTCAAAGACTCGGTCGAAGAAGCCCTGCGTGTCGTGCGCTTTACTCCCGCCTTGCACGACGGAAAACCCGTATCGGGCAAAATTACGGTGACCATCGAGTTTCGACTGAAATAGATGGCTCGGTAATCGTCCGGAAACCCCTATCCGAGAGCAATTTCCTTCTATCTATCGTTGTGTAGCGGCCAAGGGGATTATGAAGCCTCCAAAGAAGCCGGAAGCGTGAAAGGCATGCGGCATATGAAACGTATTCGGTCGCACTTCTCTCGCGCGGATGAAGCGAACGATTCTCGTTTTGTCAAAGAGCCACGGCACGCGCAAGGATCGGACGATGCGCTTCACGGAACGGAGCACGCGAATATCGAGCTTGATCGGATTGTTGCCGCCGCGGCAATGGACGCGGCGCACGGAGACGGCCGGCGGTTCTTCGCGCGCCAGGATCGGCGCGGTGCGGCGCCGCTCCACTTCTGGTTGGGGGTGCCGCGGTTGTAGCCGGAAGCGGGCGGCGGGTTCGCGGCGAAGTTCGCCACGGGGATGACAACTCGACAAGGTTCGACCGGAACCTGTACGCCGAGTGGGAAAAAGACTCAACTCGCGCTTGAAGCGTGCGGCCATTATTTTATAGGTGATTGCCTTATTATACTGATGTCCATGGCATGGAATGAGAGCATGGACCTGTTGCACTTCAGGGGCCGGATGAATTTCAGGAACCTGACGCAAGCTGGCGGCGTGAATGGGGAGAACCCGCGTGAGCTTTAACCTGCTCTACGAGCCATGGATACCCGTGCTCTGGCGGGACGGGCGGGCCAAGCGTGTTGGCATTTGGACAGGCACTAACCGAAGCAGGGAAGATTCGTCAGATCGCGGCGTCGAACCGGTCCAGGTTTTTCAGACAATGTCTTGCACAGGGTAAAAAAGAGATCTCGGGCGCGGCTTTCGCCGCGCCCGAGGACAGCCCCCACTGGCGTGGGGAAAGGCTTTACCAACATGTACTTAACTGCTCCCGACCAGGTTCACCCCCACGAGCGTGGGGAAGTAAAACTCGAATTATAGGAGGTTAAATCTCCCAATCAAGATCTTTTTTTAACTGCTCTCGACCCTTGACATATTCATTGGGAATCGTAAACTGTGGAGCATGAATGAACGCGAACATCGCCGCGAGTGCCTACGACGCGTATGGGAACGAGCAGTCGTTGCAACCGGTGACCTAGGTCCGCGAGTGGCAATGCATATTGCCGCAGTAGAGGCAGGCGTGCCACAGGGGGAAATTGCGGCAGCCGTCAGATGCAGGCAACAACTGAAAAAACGATCCAGGGGGCGGGGCCGTGCGAAATAATGCAAGGACATATAATTTAATAGACGAGCCATGGATTCCCGTGCTCTGGCGAGATGGCCACGCGGAGCGCGTGGGAATTGGGAGCGCACTAACCAACGCGGGGAAGATTCGTCAGATCGCGGCTTCGAACCCGATGGACAACGTCTCACTCCTGCGCTTCCTGCTGGCCGTGCAGCAGTGGTGCAAACCCGACACGAAAACGGAACTGGAGAAGCCGGCAAACACCGGACTTCAAGGCATCCCGCAGGATTGGCTGGGCAATCTGAGCCTGCATAAGGATGCGTTCGCCCTCCTCGGCGACGGTCAACGGTTCTATCAAGATATCTCGTTGCAGAACAAGGAACGCCGCCCCATCGCAGACCTTTTCGTCGAGTTTCCGGGCGCCGATTCCGTGAACCACATGCGCCATGTTGTGCATGATGGTTCCTACGGGTTCTGCCCCGCCTGCTGCGCGCTCGGTATCTTGCGTTTCTCTGTCTGGGCATCCGCCAACAGGTTTTACCCCGCTTCAGTGAATCCGGGGTCTGCCGCCTACGCGATGATCGAAGAGAAGAACCTGCTTCAAACTCTGCGCGCCAATCTACCGCGAACCCAAGCCGCCTCTGCCCCGCCGCAAGCTCCGTGGCTGCTCACCGCTCCCCCTACAGCGCCTGACGACGTCGCCCGTCTGGCGTGGCGTCCGCGCAAACTGTGGTTGAACGTCGGGGACCGTCCGGGCTCGTGCGCCTACTGCGGAAGCAACGGATTGTTGATCGAAAGTCTGCAAAACGAAGGAGGCTGGTCCACGCCCGCTACCGACGGCCAGCAGCTCGGAAAGGACGTCTTGGCCGAGTTCCAGAAAATCAACATTGCTTACAAGTCGAAAAAATCAGCCGAGCGCAAGCTGGCCGACAAAGTGGTCAAGGTCGCGCAACTCATCCGAAAATGCAGAATGGCGGCGCTTGGTGCAGCCGACTCCCAAGCCACCGGTGCGCCCAATCCAGAAACCGACGAACAGAAAATCGCCCGCGTCTTCCACCAGCTTTTCGCTGCGGGCGATCAGGAATCGATCAAGGAACTGATCAAGAAGGTTGCCAAAGAAGAAGCTCCTCATTTGAGCGAGAGCGACATGCAGGTCAAAAAGTTCTGGGATGAGGACCCGCACCTGCTGAAAGACGCGGAAGCTCTCGGCTTGCCCGACTTAAATGCGGATGCGGGCATCCAGGCAAGCAGGTTCTGGCGCGACGCCCTCCGTCTTCGCGGTCAACGCCAAGGCAAAGTAACCGCCATCGGTCCTGTCGTAAACAAATTCACGTTTCAAGACGCCACAAGCGTGTCCGTTCCGGATGAGGCGACGAATCAGCGCGTTGAGCGCTCCGCAAACATTCGCAACGGCCTGAGCGGACTCGTCAAGTACACCACGCCCAACCGCGATCGCCAGCACCCTGAAATCCATGCGGCCACTGTGCTGGCGACTCCCGACGCCGAAACCCGCGTGCAGGCGACATTGATATCGAAATCCGACGACGAAGTCCTTCTTTGCGAAATCTACGAGCCGGTCGTCGGACAAATTGTCGGATCCACGGCCAAAGGCTCGCCCTTGCGCCGTCGCGCGGCGAAACAACATGCGCTGGCCCTGCTCAGCAAGAATATCAATGAAATCGTAGACAAGGCGAACCAGCCAGCCGGGGCGGCTGAGGGCGACGCACAGGAAAAGCCCGCCAAAACCAAGCGCGGCCGCAAGGAGAAAGGTGAGGCATGAGCCTGACCGAAGAATTCATCCGCAAGCTTGAGAGCCTCAAGGAAGGCGAACGATCCTTGCTGCGCCGTCATCTAGGCAAGCCGTTGCATGAATCGCTGGCGGGCTTCGACTTGTTTACGGGCCTCTGGTGGCCGCTGCGCGAGAGAGCCCAGAATGCGCCCAGCCGCGAAACCAGTTGGCTTGTCGCCAAACTCTTCTGCGCCCGCTCGATTCCCCACAAACGCCGGCAGAGCAATGACGACGCGACACACCGCTTGGCCACGATTTTGGGCCGCATCGAGCGCCGCGAGCACAGTGGCGAATACGAGCAGAAGCGCTTTCGCGACCGCTTTGACGCCCTGCTCTGCGCCACGCTGGATACCATCGAGCCGCACCTTGACCGGACGCTGGGGCTTGTCCGCGTGGCTCACGGCAAGAACAAGATGCTGGTTCCCGGCCTCGACTGGGCGCAACTGCTGGACGACCTCTGGCAGTGGGAGCGCTTCGAGAAACGTTGGTTGAACGAAGACGACCGGGAAGCCGATATCCGCGACATACGTGATGAATGGGCGGAGCACTACCTCACAGCCAAGGAAGAACAAACCGCGACAGCAAAAGGAGAAAGTCCATGCTGATTGAGATTCACATGATCCAGAACCACAGTCCGGCGAACCTCAACCGCGACGACCTGGGCGCCCCCAAGACGTGCATCTTCGGCGGTGTCACTCGCGCCCGTATCTCCAGCCAGTGCCTAAAGCGCAGCATCCGACGCAGTCAGGAGTTTGCCGAAGCTCTCGAAAAGGATGGCGGCGTTCGCACCCGCCGCCTTGCCACAAAGATCGTCGAGGCTAGTGATGGTAAATCGACCGAAGCCAAGATTCTCAAGGTTTTTGATGAATGTGGCGTGAAGACCCATAAAGACGGCGACAAATTCGACATCCTCTTCTTCCTGCCTCAGTCCGCCATCAACGAGATGGGCGAGGCGGTCAAAGCGAACAAACCCGACCTCGGTAAGGAATTCGCCGACATCACCAAGAAGTTTGTCCAGACTCCCGACATCGCCCTCTGCGGCCGCATGACCGAGTTCGCCGCCACCGGCGCGTTCAAAGACCTCGCGGGCAAGCTCACGGTCGAAGCCGCGCTGTCCGCCGCGCACGCCCTCTCCACCCACGCCGTCACCAACGAGGTGGACTACTTCACGGCTGCTGACGATGTACCTGGTCCCGACGCTGGCGCAGCCCATCCAGGCGAAGCCCTCTTCAATTCGGCCTGCTTCTACAAGCACTTCGCCATCGACTTCGACCAGTTGAAGAAGAACCTCGGTGGCAATGACGACCTCGCCAAAAAAACCGTCAAGTGCTTCCTCGAAGGCGCCGCCAAGGCCAACCCTTCTGGCAAGCAGCACTCGTTTGCGGCCTTCAACTGTCCCGACGCCATTCTCGTCGAAGTCAAACAGAGCAACAAGCCCGTGAGCTACGCCAACGCCTTTGCCGACCCGGTGGTTCCGGAGAAGTCAGAGCGCGGCCTGGTCGGTGAGAGTGTCGCCAAACTCGCCGCCTACGCCAACGACCTTATCACCGGCTATGGCATCGAGGCCACGCGCTTCTTCTTCTCGCCCAACGGGCGTTTCAAGCTGGAACCCACCATCGAAGGCCTGAAGGTGGATGGCAAATTTGACGACTTCGTCACGGCCGTCATGAAAGCCGTCAAGGCCCCCGCGGAGGCCAGGTGATGCCCGAACCTCACACGCTGTTTCTGCGGTTGGAGGGGCCGTTGCAGGCTTGGGGCGATACGTCCAAGTTCGTCATCCGCCGCACGATGGAAGCGCCCACGAAATCCGGCGTGCTGGGCCTCCTCGCCTGCGCGATGGGCGTTACGCGCGACAAGCAGGCCGAGGAGTTCAAGCGCCTCAACGCGCTGCGCATGGGCGTGCGCATTGACCGCCCCGGCACCCGCTGGTGGGATTACCACACCGTCGGCGCGCGCATCGGCCTCACCACGGCCGCCGGCGGCGTCAAAACCGGCGCGCAAGGCACCCTCATCACCCGCCGCGAGTACCTCGCCGACGCCAGCTTCCTTGTTGCCCTTCAGGGCGATGAGGCGCTGGTCAGAGAAGTGGCGAGTGCCCTGAGTAAGCCCGTGTGGCCGCTTTTTCTTGGCCGCAAGTCGTGTACGCCTTCCGTGCCCGTGCTGGTCTTGCACAAGCTGGAAGAAGGCAAGTTTGAACCCCGCATCGAACAGGGCATCTCGTTGGAGGACGCGCTGAAATGCATCCCATGGCAGCCGCGCTTCAAGAGCCTTGACAAACCGCCAAAGGAACTCGCCTGCATTCTAGAGTGGCGGGCCACCGCAGCCCAGCCCGAAGCACCCGGCGACGCCGAAGTCTGGTACGATCTGCCCGTGGCCTACACCGGCGTCGCCCCCGTGCATCAGGCCCGGTTCGTTACCCGATGCACGCTGACTGTCGGCGAGAACGGCGTGCCCGTCCCGCTCGACAACAAAAACAAGCCCATCCCGCTGCTCACCAGCGTCTCGCGTCCATCACGCCCCCGCGCAAACTACACCAGCAATGAGTGGAAGGACAAACGCAGGCAGCGTCTTGCCAGGGACCACGGCCTCTGCGTCTTCTGCAAAGCGCCGGCCAACACCGTCCAGCACATCACCTACCGCAATGCGGGGGGCAGCGAGGTTGTAGAAAAAGAACTGGCCTCGCTTTGTCGCCTGTGCCACGACGCCTGCACCATGCTTGAGTACGGCGAGGGCATGACGATGGACCGCATCGACCCGACGCACCCCAAGTGGCGCGACCAGATCATCGCCAAGCGCGATGAAATCCGGAAGTTCCGCAGCGTCGAAGGCCGCCGCCGCGCGCTGGCCCGCGCGCCGGAACGGGACAAGAAGGCGCTGGAAGAACTCGACGAGGAGGAGTAGCCGTGTACCATTCGCATCTGCTTATCAACACCGGGGACAACCCCGACCGCGTCGATTGGCAGCGCACGCGAGCGTGGCTGCGCAACCTCTACCGCGTTCACCAGCGCCTGTGCATGGCATTTCCAGACAAGGACAAGTCACTTGCCGGAAAGTCGGAGGCCGAGCACTTCGCAGAATACTGCAAGCCCTTCACGCCTTTCCAGATTCACAAGGACGACCCGTTTCAACAGGCCGACGAAGATTGCGCCTCGCCGGATGTGCATCAACCGCGTTCGCCATACACCGGTTTTCTCTACCGCATTGACTACCCGGTAATCGGTTCCCTGCGCAGACCCGTGATCGTGGTTCAGTCCGCCAATCGTCCGGACTGGGACCACGCCTTCGGCCTCAACCCCGGCAGCGGCGCGCACCGCAACGGAGACACCCCGCCCAAACCTCCCAAAGGCAACGCCGACTTTCTGCTGGCCGCACCACCCCAGGTTCGCGAAATTGACATCGACGCGGATACCGAAAAGCTGGTCTTGAAGTCCGGGGAATTCGCACACGAAGCAAAGCCCGGTGACCAACTCTGGTTCATCCTGCGCGCCAACGTCGTTGAAACCCGTACCGGAAACGACGGCAAGAAGGGCCGCCACCGCCTGCGTATTGACGAAGAAATCATGAATGCCTGCAAAGACGCGAAAACTGATGAAGAACGCCTCGAAGCAAACCAAAAAATCGAACAGGCCCGCCGCCAAGTCCACCTCGACTGGCTCAGAAAGAAGCTCGGCGACGCTGCCGAACTTGTCGTCAAGACCATCAATGAACCCAAGCCCGAACGCGAACACCCGTTCATCGAAACCGGCTGGGCTCACGCCTCGCGCGGCGACTACGACAAGGGCGGCAAGACTCCCAAAGAAGATATGCGGTGGTGGGCCGTCACCTACACGGGAAAGCTGACGGTCCAAGACCCCGCCAAACTGCGTTCCTTGATTCACTCCGGCATCGGCCCCGCCAAGGCTTTCGGCTTCGGGCTGCTCTCCGTCGCGCGGGCATGAAGACCTTGGCGCGGATGAAACAAGCCGGGAAACTTGCCTCAAGCCGGGCGGGCGATCCTCCGATAAGCCGGAATAGCACATAACCGACCGGAGGGACCGCCGTGCGCCACCTCCATATCCTCCCCCGCTTCGGCGACCGCTGGAGCCATCTCTACCTCGAACGCGGCACCCTGGAAAAAGAATCCAACTCGCTCTCCCTGACCGACAAGGAGGGCGTCACGCCCATCCCCATCGACCAGCTCGCCGTCCTCTTGCTCGGACCCGGCACGAAGGTCACGCAGGCCGCCATGAAGCTCCTCGCCGACAACAACTGCCTGGTCTGTTGGACCGGCGAGGAGGGCGTGCGGCTCTATGCTCATTCGACCGGCGGCACGCACAGCGCTCACCGGCTGCTGCGGCAGGCGCGGCTGTACTGCGACGAGACCGAACGGCTTCGCGTGGTTCGCCGCCTCTTCCAGAAGCGTTTTCCCGAGCCCATCCCCGTGGGCGCTACGCCCGAACAGGTCCGCGGCATGGAAGGCGCCCGCGTGCGCGCCGCGTATCGGCGCCTGGCCGGGCAACACGGCGTCGAATGGAAGGGCCGCTCCTACGACCAGGAGCGCTGGGATCATGCCGACCCGCTCAACCGCGCGCTCTCGGTGGCCAACTCATGCCTGTACGGCGTCTCGCACGCCGCGATCCTCTCGGCCGGATACTCGCCGGCCATCGGTTTCATCCACGTGGGCAAGATGCTGAGCTTCGTCTACGACGTCGCGGACCTGTACAAGACCGAGCTTACGGTGCCGGCGGCGTTCCAGGCCGTGGCGCATTCGAAGGAAGATTTGGAGCGCCGGGTGCGGCGTCTGTGCCGGGATCTGTTCTATCGAGAGAAGCTCATGGACCGCATGCTGCCGGACATCGCGGAGGTGCTGAATGCTGGTGATGATCTTGAAGAGCGTCCCGGCGAGCTTGCGGGGCGCGCTGTCACGCTGGCTGGTCGAACCGGAGACTGGCCTGTTTTTGGGGAACCCAACGGCCCGGATTCGGGACGAGCTTTGGAAGCTGGCGGTGGCGAAGGCGGGCGGCCGGGGGAGAGTGATCCAGATTTGGAACTACCCCTGTCCGCAGGGCTATAAGTATCGTGGCTGGGGTGCGGGGGTAACGGGGCGGCGGTTCGTGAACATGGAAGGCTTGGCGCTGGTTCGTCGCAAGCGGCAGCGTAAGAAACGGCAGGCGTCGGATGCCGCGCCTGGAGACCGGTAGCTCTTTGACAATTGAAGAGGTCGTTCCCTAAGATAGGGTGAACGCGCGAGGGGTAGTGTACTCGCGCGCTGTTTTGGTGTAGATGTTGGAGTCTTCCCCACGCTCGTGGGGGTGAACCGGGGAGCGGGCTATTCGATCACGCACGCAACCCGTCTTCCCCACGCTCGTGGGGGTGAACCGCGTGATGCGAGAGGCCCAGCGGGGCATGTGAAGTCTTCCCCACGCTCGTGGGGGTGAACCGAAGGCCGGGCGGCGGGTGCGGGAATTCGTTTTGTCTTCCCCACGCTCGTGGGGGTGAACCGCGCGCATAGGGATAGGCGTTCGCCTCGTTCGGGTCTTCCCCACGCTCGTGGGGGTGAACCGATCCTGCTTTCCACGTGGATCGAGCGGCTGGAGTCTTCCCCACGCTCGTGGGGGTGAACCGACAGGGATCTGGTTGCGTCGGCTGGCGGCGCAGTCTTCCCCACGCTCGTGGGGGTGAACCGCTCGCCGACGCGCTCAAGCTCATCGAAGCCAAGTCTTCCCCACGCTCGTGGGGGTGAACCGGCCCGACGCCGCGTGCCGGCTGCTGCTCTCGAATCCGTCTTCCCCACGCTCGTGGGGGTGAACCGGGCGCACACGCTTTCTTTATGTCTCCAATTAAGTCTTCCCCACGCTCGTGGGGGTGAACCAGTATTGCCATGGCCTTGATAAATTCCGGTTTAGTCTTCCCCACGCTCGTGGGGGTGAACCGAAGGGGTGATAAAATGAGTACCTTGTATTTCGGTCTTCCCCACGCTCGTGGGGGTGAACCGTTCGCGCAGCTGGTCACGGACGCGCGCGCCGGGTCTTCCCCACGCTCGTGGGGGTGAACCGCTCGGGGTCGGCGTTGCCGCCCGTCGGGTAAAGTCTTCCCCACGCTCGTGGGGGTGAACCGGCATCACCGTCATGTTGACACTCAAGTACGTGGTCTTCCCCACGCTCGTGGGGGTGAACCGGCGTGGGGCAAGGCCAAGGCGATTCGTGAGGCGTCTTCCCCACGCTCGTGGGGGTGAACCGGATGAATCCGATCCCGCGCTGGCCGAACGAGTGTCTTCCCCACGCTCGTGGGGGTGAACCGGGCCGCACGAAGGCCGAATCCAAAGTTCCGAAGTCTTCCCCACGCTCGTGGGGGTGAACCGCTCCGGCGTGCCCAGCATGCCGGCGTGAAGTCTTCCCCACGCTCGTGGGGGTGAACCGCGCCGCGCGGCCATCGAGGCGCGCAAGGAATGGTCTTCCCCACGCTCGTGGGGGTGAACCCCGGCCGCGGAGTGAGCCTGAAGACGCGCGGGCGTCTTCCCCACGCTCGTGGGGGTGAACCCACCGAAGGCGCGCCCAGGTTCGCCGCGAAGATGTCTTCCCCACGCTCGTGGGGGTGAACCCATCCGTGGAAAGCTGGATGCGGTTCTTGAGGCGTCTTCCCCACGCTCGTGGGGGTGAACCGAGTGGCAAACCTCCACGCCGCCGACCTGCGCGGTCTTCCCCACGCTCGTGGGGGTGAACCGAGCGCGATCCTGGGTTGGGTCACGGCGCTGTTGTCTTCCCCACGCTCGTGGGGGTGAACCGGTCGTGCTGCTCGAACGCTTCGATACCGCCGGGTCTTCCCCACGCTCGTGGGGGTGAACCGAACTCGGCCATGCGCTACTGCCCCAGCCCGCGGTCTTCCCCACGCTCGTGGGGGTGAACCGCACCGCCCGCACGCCCGCCGTCTGCTCCTCCGGTCTTCCCCACGCTCGTGGGGGTGAACCGAAAACCATTGTGTTCCCGGCATAGGCACACGAGTCTTCCCCACGCTCGTGGGGGTGAACCGCTCATCCTCGCGGTCCTCCTCGCGCGGGCGCCGTCTTCCCCACGCTCGTGGGGGTGAACCGAACCCGTCAGGATTCGCGGCCGGCTCATCCACGTCTTCCCCACGCTCGTGGGGGTGAACCGATCTCGAAGAGCAGGGTTTCTTCCGCCGCGCTGTCTTCCCCACGCTCGTGGGGGTGAACCGGAGTAGGCCCGGGGCGGCTGCGCCGACCCGGGGTCTTCCCCACGCTCGTGGGGGTGAACCGGCGGCGACGAGCGCGGCGAAGCCGGAGGCCTTGTCTTCCCCACGCTCGTGGGGGTGAACCGCTGGGGAATCCGACCCTGAAACCCATGAAGGAGTCTTCCCCACGCTCGTGGGGGTGAACCCGCCGGCTCCGCGCTCAGCGCGACCAGCCTGCCCACGGCGTCTTCCCCACGCTCGTGGGGGTGAACCGGCGGCGCAGCAGCGCGACGTGGGCCGCGTGATGTCTTCCCCACGCTCGTGGGGGTGAACCGCCGCGCGTGCTCGCCGTCGAGGATGATCCGATGTCTTCCCCACGCTCGTGGGGGTGAACCGAAGAGGAAAGATTAAATAATAAAGATAATGAAGTCTTCCCCACGCTCGTGGGGGTGAACCGAGTTCCGCGGCAAGGCTTTTTTCGAGGCGGCCGTCTTCCCCACGCTCGTGGGGGTGAACCGCGGCACATGAGCGAGTGGATGAGGGATCGCACGTCTTCCCCACGCTCGTGGGGGTGAACCGGTTCGGCTCATGGCGCTGCAATCGGGAATCGTGTCTTCCCCACGCTCGTGGGGGTGAACCGGAGCTGAAACGATGGCCAGAAACGATAAGCCGGTCTTCCCCACGCTCGTGGGGGTGAACCGCACCGATTAAGGCCCTATACTCTGCGTTAAAAGTCTTCCCCACGCTCGTGGGGGTGAACCGGCGGGCTGGTCGAGCCGGCGGACGAGCAGCTCGTCTTCCCCACGCTCGTGGGGGTGAACCGCCGCCAGTGGCACCCGGCGTGAGGTTCGGGGGGTCTTCCCCCACGCTCGTGGGGGTGAACCGCAGATCGAGGCGCGCCTCCGCGGCGTCTCCGCGTCTTCCCCACGCTCGTGGGGGTGAACCGTAGCCGGCCTCGATCCGGATCTCCACGAGCTGGTCTTCCCCACGCTCGTGGGGGTGAACCGTGGAACGGCGAGAGCGTCATCCAATACACCCGGTCTTCCCCACGCTCGTGGGGGTGAACCGAAGATGTACAAAGGCGAGGGTTCGAGGCCCAAGTCTTCCCCACGCTCGTGGGGGTGAACCGTGTATCTGGGAGGCCGCACCGGGCGGCTGCCGGTCTTCCCCACGCTCGTGGGGGTGAACCGGTCGGCGCATGGGAAGACGGTGTCTTCGTCGGGTCTTCCCCACGCTCGTGGGGGTGAACCGGCTGCGCGAAGCCTTCGCTGGCGTACCGCAGCGTCTTCCCCACGCTCGTGGGGGTGAACCGAGTATTACGACCGCTTGATGCAGGACATTACTGTCTTCCCCACGCTCGTGGGGGTGAACCGACCTCGCCGTTCCGGGCGGCGATCTACGAGGCGTCTTCCCCACGCTCGTGGGGGTGAACCGAACAGAACATGTAATGGTAGGCGTTTGTGGGAGTCTTCCCCACGCTCGTGGGGGTGAACCGCTGGAGACCTGTCTGGCCGACACGTCTGAGGCGTCTTCCCCACGCTCGTGGGGGTGAACCGCGGCAGGGCTCGACGCGCGATGGCCTCGCGGAGTCTTCCCCACGCTCGTGGGGGTGAACCGTCGCGCCCAGGCGCGCGCGGGGTTGGGGTTTTGTCTTCCCCACGCTCGTGGGGGTGAACCGCCGCTCGCCGGCGTGGACGGCGCGGAGATCTCGTCTTCCCCACGCTCGTGGGGGTGAACCGGCTCCAACTACTACGTCAACGCGGCCGCCGCCGACTTCCCCACGCTCGTGGGGGTGAACCGAGAACGTTCCGGTGCCGGTGAACAGTACCGAAGTCTTCCCCACGCTCGTGGGGGTGAACCGTCGCCTGACCGGGCGCCGGGCTCTGGGGATTGGTCTTCCCCACGCTCGTGGGGGTGAACCGGCCCGGGGGATGCGCGTCCTGGGTCGGCGCGTGTCTTCCCCACGCTCGTGGGGAAGACGCCTACCACGCGAGACCGGCTTTTCCGGCGCGTGCTGGCGGTGAAATCCCCTCCACCTCAACGGACGCCTCACCGACGCGCGGGGGATCTGGACGGAGTTCTTCGTCAACGAGCTGGGCAAGACCGTCGAGACGGTCCACTCGGCCGACGTGGGGGGCGGCGCGTGACAAAAAGGGTGTAGGTTCGCGCGCCGGAGCGCGCGCAGGACTGTACGCCGGCGGCGCCCCGACGACGTTCAAGCGGCCCGGTGGGAATGGCACGGAGACCTCCACGTTCACCTTCAATCAGGCTGCAGGACCAGAAAAGCCGCTGAATCCAGGAAACTCTGAAGTGCACGCAGCGCAGGCGCTAAAACCCGAGAATCTGCTGGCAGAGCTGAACCCCAAGACTCCGCTAGTCGCGGCGGCGAGCGCCTTGGTACGGCCCCAGATTCCGGCCATGTCAACCGCTCCGGGCGCCAAGACGACCTCCCGCCATGCGGTCAGGGCCGACGGGTAATGTCCGAACCAGGAGGAGGGGGTTCCCCCTCGCCTGGTTCCGAAGCTGGCTGCAATTCCAGAAACTCGAAAATCGCCGCGCCGTTCCATTTGACCCATACCCTCCCGTCCGGGTCCAGCCGGATGGCCTCAATCCATTTCCGAAGCTCCATCCGCATCTCGGCCATATCCGATTTCGATTTCAGCAAGTCCCGGGTCTTCCCAAGCTTCAAGCGAACGGTTTCCAGGAGCGCCGCGCAGTTCAATGGCTTGGCGGGCGCCGGAACCGCGGCCAGCCTGGCTTCGATGTCCTTTCGTTCTTCCTCCTTCCGCCGGATGCAGGAACCGATTTCTCGGACATCGGGCGCCTGCAGCGCCAATTCCGTCAGCCTGAGAATCTCGGCGCTTAGCTCCGCCAAGCGCTTTTCGTACGCCGAGCGGTCAGGCTTTCCGGCTTCCTCAGCCGCATGAAGGCGGATGATTTCCTCAATCAAGTCGTCAAAAAAATTTTCGGAAAAGAGGTCAGCTTCGACTTTCGCCAGCAAGGCGGTCTCGAGCGGGATGCCGCGCACCTTGGCCCGGTTCAGACAGACCTTGCCTCCGACGGATTCACGGCAGCGATAGTAATGGTAGCGGTTGGAGCCGTCCGCGTTCTGCTGAAAATGGCCGCCAACGCTCTTCCCGCAGGCACCGCAGACGAATAGGCCGGTTAGCAGGTAGTTGGCTTTTGCCGGGCCCTGACCGAACTCGGCGCGGTAGTTCGCCTTCCGGCTACGTTGCGCAGCTTCCCAGAGTTCATCGGAAATCAGCCGCCAAGCTTCGTTCTGAACCTGAACCCATTTCTCTTCATGCTTGGCGTACCGGGAATTCCGCATTCGGCGCTCGCTTCCTCCATCCTCGTTGTAGACAAGTTTCATGCCGTGCGAATTATAGATGAAAAGGCCCTTATAAATCGTTTTTCGCAAGATGACGTTGACACCGCGAGCGCCCAGCGGCGCGCCGTTGCTTCCCAGAACCGGGCCGCCGGCTTCTGCGCAGAGGATGGCGTAAATACGACCACCGCCCAAGCCCGTGCTGACGGACAACTCGAAGATGCGGCGAACAATCTGCGCCTGGGTCTCATGGGGAATCAGGTCACCGCGCAGGACGGGCCCGTTCTTGCCGACAGGGTTATCGCGGTCCGGAATTTCAATCAGCCGGTATCCGAACGGCGGAGGCCCGCCAGTCCAGTACTTCTTCCGAGCGATTTCCTCCATGCCCGCAAGGACATGCATCCCGGTGATATCGGACGACAGCTCGTCAACCAGAGCGATGACCTTTTGGAAGAACCGCCCCATGGGTCCGTCGTCGGGAATCGGCTCCATGGCGCTGACTACGGTAACGCCGTAGGACTCCAGCAACATTTTGAAAAAGGAAGACTCGTCCAGATTCCTCATGAAGCGCGAAAACTTGAAGACGTACAGCTTCGAGACCTTCAGTTCCCCGTTCTTGATTTTTCTCAGCAGCCGGAGGAAACCGGCGCGGTCGCCCGATTTGCCGCTTTCGCCGTCGTCCTGGTCCGAGTCGACAATCTCGTCGCCATTTGCGCGGGCGACCTCCAGGATTTTCGACCGTTGCGCGTCGAAACTGTTCTTGTCGTCCTGCTCCATACTTACGCGTAGATACATCGCTGCCTTTGCCATAGCGGCTCTCCTTTAGTCTACCGGGCACCGTTTGTGCCCGGGCCTACCATATAATTCGGAGAATCGAGTCCGTTTTCCTTTGCCTTGAGGCGGATTTCTGAAGGACGCTCCCCAGATTCAGTCCCCTTTACGAGCCCGTTAGCGATCAATTTGGCAAGAAGCTTCAGGTAGGAAGCACGGCGTTCCGCACGGCTAGGAGGAGACCCAGCCCCCGTGTTGAAGTTCATCTCAACTGTCCCGGATCGAAGTGGGCAGACTCCGAATTTGGCGGCGCATGGCGTCCCAGTCCGGCGGCGACAGCGTGGTGATGAGTTCCATCAGTCTTGGCGTGGGATGGTAAGCTTCGTCCCTGAACGTAACCAGGGCTCCGATACCGGCGCCCGTTTCAATGGTGGCGTAGAGTGCCGCCAGACGCCGCGGATGGAAGCCCACAGCGAGAATGATGGGATCCCGGAACCTGCGATGCGCACCCACCTCGAAGCAAGTGGCGATGGCTCCCAGCGCCACTATCGCGCCTTCATTCGAAAGCCGTTGCGTCCGCACGACGCGAGCCAAGTCAATCAAATCCGAGGTCTGCCTCAGCCGACGGCAGTATTCGGTGATGAGCTTGCTGGCGGCTTTGTGGTCCGACTTCACCGCCGGACACAGTCCTCGCAAGAAATAGAGCGCATTCAATACCAGCAGGCCAGCCTCCCATGCGTCCTGGGAGGGCTCGAACGGTCCCGTACCTTCCAGCGAAAAACGGTTGAGTTCATTTTGGTCAGAGTCCATGGGAGTCTCCACCGCCGAAAATGAGAAGGCCCGCGGCGATGATGGCCACCGCCGCGGGCCGGAACAGAAGAATTGCCTTCTACTCGCAGGCGAGCCTGCGGGCGCGCTCGAAGAGGAGGCGATGCTGGATCGGGTAGAGGTACAGCACTTGGTCCTGGCCGCGGTAACTCATGGCGAACGTCAGCCGGGCCCGGCGCGCAATGGCCAGATTGCGGCTGGCGCGGTACTGCGCCCGCTTGTTGCAGCCGGAGAGGATGGAGATGGCCTCGTCCACGTCCCCTTCCCATCCGCGCGGACCCCAGATGGCCGGATTGCTCACCACCGCCTGCGCCTTGGCGATGCCGGCTGCGGCGCGATTTTGCCAGAAAATCGTGCGCTTTCTGCGATGGCTCTTGAACTGGTCATCGCCGGTGAGCTTAATCTCGAGTTCACGGCGATAGACGCCGATCGCGTCGAGCAGCTGGCGCGCCGCCACCGCGCTCGGGCAGCGACCGAATTCCCGAAAGTGGGAATCATGGAGCGCGAGCTGTCCGACGCAAGCCAGCGCACGGAAGATGCTGTCGTAAAGGCTGCCTGGAATGGTGGTCACGGTGTGACCGGGCGCCAGGATGCTGGTCGCGCGGCGCATGCGGCGGCGGCGGTTCCGGTGTCCCGGGCTGAGGGCGACGACCGGCTGCGCACTTGGATCCATCGGGGGCACCGGGGTGCCCGCCTCGTCGCCGCCGGTCTCCGTCTCGGCAGGGCCGGTGTTGGTGGGCTCCACGCGCTTGCGGCTGGCGCCGGCCTCTCCCTTCCTGATCCGCTTCCTTACCTGCGCCACCTCCTGCATGAGCCAGTCGAGCAGTTCCGCGTCGGACTGGTGACCTTCGCGCTTCTCCAACATGGCAAACTCCTTCCGCCGCCCAAGCGGCATTGGGGTTGGCGCCATGATGGGTTTTGCGTGCGAGACGGCGATGGACTCAGGCACCTACCCTTCGGTGTCCTGGACGCGCAACAAAATGCGCCTAGAGTCCACGCAGATCTCGCGCACAGCCCATGCTGGCGCGGATTTAGCGGCGGCGTTGGTGTTCTAGCACCGCGCCGCCGCGCCTACCTACGACCCCAAAACATACCATGGTATAAACCAGGGTCAAGGCCTTCTGTGAGATTTTTTTGTCTTGCCTGTGACTTTGGATTTCGGAAGCGGCTTTGGCGGCCAGCCTTCGGTTTGCCGGCCGCGCATGTAGTCGAGAAGGAACGCGCGCGTCGAAACCCAGGTGTGCCCCACCAGCCAGGCTTTGATTTTGCCTTGGGTCGCGACCTGCCGCAGGTATTCGGGGTTATACTTGTACTGCTTGCATATCTCCGGGAACGAGACCAGTTCTTCGGGATCCACCAGCGACGGCCGATCCCGTTGCGCCTTATCGGTTAGGCGATCCTCAACCGCCGCATCGATAGCTTGGGCAAATTCCCTTCCCCTGCTGGCAAGGGCTTCCAAAAGCTCGACAAGTTCAGACCGGTCAAGCCACTCCAAGTTCTTTGCCAAGGCCGTATCGCCCATAGGTGGAACTCCTGGTAGCGGTGGTGCGAAGCCGGCAATTATGCAGGGAATTTTGAATCCGGGGTAGGCTGAAAGCGGCAGTGAACTACAGACCTCCAATCATGCCGATAAGCCATTTCTCACTACGCTTATTTATCCAGAATCCGGAGTCGGTGACGATGGGCATGCCCGCTTTGTTGGAGGACCATACACGCATGCGCAGGTAGATTTTTTTCCGGATTCTTCTTCCCGTCCCGCACCACGAACTCGGCCTTGAGAATCTCCCACTTTTGAACTGCGTAAAATTCCTGGTACAAAAGCTTCGATTCAGGGTCCCAGTACCCCCTTGCCGGCTCGCCAACTTTCTGTGCCTGTAACCAAGCCTCGACCGTGTCGGAAGCGGCCTTCAGGTCCGGGTCACCTGAACTGGGTGGCTCGACTTTCACATCGTCGATGGGCTTCGGTGCACTTTGGGGTTCAGCCACTATGGTTTTGGCGGGCCTTGCTTCCGCCGGTTCACTTTGGTCCACCGGAGTCTTTGCGGACTCCGGTTCGCGTGGCACTGTCGTTCCTTGTTGTGCACTGACTAAAACCTTCGCCGTATCCATCGCCTGCAGCAGTTTAGGGTCGGTCAGTTCATGGTTGGCGACCACGTCAAGGATTTCTTTTGCCGCAGCGAGGGAGACCTTCTCGTCCTTGGCGTCAAGCTTTTTGGCAAGCGCCAGGATGCGCCCTCTATTGTCGCGTTCCCAGGTGTCGCGAAAGGTTAGATATGGGGTCAGGGTCACCAGCAGGTAAATGCTGGCGGCTATGGGCACCAAAATCACCAGCATGATACCGCGCTCATCCAGTTTGCCCACGCGAAATCCCTCCGGCTCGAATGCGGCCACGGGTCCGGACGATTATCGGCCTAATTCACAGTCCTTGAGGATGACATTGCCCATCTTGCCGTCGCATCTTCCTCGGATGTTGACACGTAATCCCTTAGACAGACTGCCAAGCTGTCCGGCGTCCTTTTCTTTAAAGAAGCACTGTACCGATAACAGGACATTGTCTGTCTTGAGCGTTACATATGGGTCGTTAAAGAGGTCCTTGCCGACGTGATTAACCTCACCTGTAACTTCAACAACCTTGTCCTTGTAACGCGCGTCCGCGCCCACCTCGTTTGCCTCGTATTCGGCCATAATCTTGGTGGCCAGCAGGCGAGCTGCGGGCTCTTCCGATTTGACTGAGGACTCTTGCCTTTTCATCGCGCTACCTGCCAGATACAGAACGAAGAGCACGCCAAAGACAATAACTCCAATTAGGATCAGCCCCACGATGCCCTTTAGAGCGATGCGGATGGATGACGAAAAAAAACCCTGCTCCGAGCCATTTCCCGAGACTGGTGCATACGCGCGGGACCCGCGCTCCCAGGGCGGCATGTAGCCTGGTGGCAAACTGCTTGGAGCCAAGCCGGCCTGTGGCGAGACGGAAATGTGGGGTTGAGTCGGTTGCGCGATCGGCGGTGGCGCCCCCTGGCCCCTTCTGTACCGCGACAGGACGAGCATGCCCAAGCAACAGGCCAGCGGAAACCCCATAGCGTAAAGCAACCCAAGGCCGAATCCGAAGAAGAACCAGCCGATCAGAAGGATGACTGCCATGCTGGCTGCCGGAACACTGATGGGCAGGAATTTTCTGAAGAACCAGGCTTCATCCGGCGTGAGTACCTCACCGCCGCCAGCCTGTGCATTGGAATTCTGTTGGGAGGCGTGATCGTTCATTGTGCCGCGCCCTGTGCCAGGAAAAAGAAACGCCCAACCAAATTCAGAAATTCTCTTTTCGTCTCGTGGTTGACCGGGATGCTGCATTCATGCAGGCGTGTGGAGGAACGCGGTTGCGCGATCTCTTCGGATGCCGAATCTGTTCGTCGATGGCGCGAACCTGTTCCTCGTGATCCATTTCCAAGAAGAATTGGGTGATCATCTTCAGAATCGTTGCCGGCGGCAGCCCGGCGAACGAATCCGCAAGATGCTCGAAGGCCGGCAAATACTCCTTCGGCAGCCGGACCATCAGGGGCTTCGACTTGTGCGACGACATGGTGTTCAAGTAACGCAGCCACATTCAAGTCGCAACGCTTACTTGGTAAGCGATGTAATCATCGTAATCACTACACATGCTCCAAGCCCCCAGACCGCCTCTTAGCATATCCCTTGTATATACCAGGGTCAAGCCAGAAGGCAGGGTTCTTAAGGGGTCTCGGCGGCAAATCGCTTCGCTGGCCACAGGATGCCGCATCGCTCATACTCAAGAGCCATGGGTAAAATGTTCAACAGTTGAACTTTTTTGGGATCGGCCATGGCGACGAGAACGAATATCGAATCCTGGAAACGTAATATCGACGACTGGACGGATCCGTGCTGGAGTTCCGTGGTAGACGAAAATGGGGTTGGACGCGGCCCAATAAGATTTCGCTGGTCCGCATTCAAAAAATTTACCAAGAACCGCGATAGAGGAACCCTGCAGTCGAGAACCGCTGCACTTATCAAGGCCGGGGAGTTCGAGTTCGTCCGCGCCATCCTGCTTAAGCATCTAAAGGTCGTGCTTCTTTGGGCCAAGGTGCCTGACCCGGATCAAAAGCCCAGGCATACAGAGCCCTGGCTCGTGGAGTATCGAAGAACAGCGAGAGCACTGTCAACACGGTCTACCGACGTGGCTGTCTGGATGATTGGGTGCGGGCTGCCACCCATACCAGGGGTTTCCTGGGACAAGCTCGCCAGACTCCTGGCGTTGACCAGGACGCGATCTTCCAGAGCCCGCAGGAAGATCCTACCTGCCATCAAGAATTGCCGGGACTTGATAGAAACTGGCCTGATTGCGGGTGCGGCCGAGAAGCCACGGAAAAAGCGCACCCCAAGTGGCGAGACTCCTGATTATGTCTGGGAGGCGATTATCCTGCTGCGACAAAGCGAAGGACGGCTATCGGCTCGGAAAATTGCTGCCGAACTGGGATGTGACCCTTCTTCGCTCAGCAGACACAAACTGTTCCAAGAGGCGAAGAAGCCCTTCATCAAGGAAACATCGTCGCGCCACGAGCAGATGGAAAAAGAAGCCCGCGCGGCGCGCGTTCCCGTGAATAAGCTGTTGAGCAACATGAGAACCAACAGACCCGAGGAAGGGTAGTTTTATAAGGTGTTATCTGCAAAAGGGATACATGGCTTCTTTGCGGTTTCTTGATCAATTTTTCAGTAGCCCAGGTGCCGCCCAATAGTGTGGCGGCGCCTGGGAGAGCAAATCATGCTCGACAAGGATGCAGTGGCCGCCCAGAGCGGCTCGGAGGATGAAGGCACGCGTCAGGAAGGCGCGTCCGGCAGTGGCGGCAACAAGGCCGCCAAGAAGAAGTCGGAGCGCAAGGAACAGCGCCTGACCGAAAAGGCGCGGCGCGTATCCGAGCGCGCTTTGGCGAAGTCCGCCAAAACGCGCGAAGCCGAGGAACGGCGGGCCCTTCGCGCCGCCGAGAAGGCCGAACGCAAGGCCATGAAGGCGCGTGAAAAGCAGGAGCGCCAGGAGCGCGCCGCCCAGAAGAAGGCCCTGCGTGAAGCGCGCAAGACCGAGAAGGAAGAGGCCAAGCTCCTCAAGGCCGAGGAGAAGTCCCAGCGGCAGCAGGCGCTCCAGACCGAGGTTGACGCGGCGGCCGAGGAAGCGCGCGCCGGCGAGGAGACCATCCGCAATTACGCGAAGATGTCGACGCCGGTCGCCGTGGATCTCGGCAACCTCCTCATCGCCACCAAGCCGAAGCTGAAGAAGCTCCGCCCCAAGAAGCTCTTCAAGGCGTGGATCGAAGAGGACTGCGGCATCAAGTACCGCACGGCGCATAACTACATGACCATCGCCAAGGCCATCGCCGAGGAGCCGGAGCTGCGCGACCGCGGCCTGACCGAGCTGTACGAGTTGCTGGGCTTGGTCACCCGCAAGGCCAAGGTGAGCGCCGCGCCCGACGGCGGCGGCGACGACGACGACGACAACGACAACGGCAGCGATATCACCGGCGCCGCCGAGGATGCTGACGATGACGGCGAGGAGGAAGTCGAGGACGACGACGGCAGTGAGGAGGAGGACTACGACGAGGACGACGGGGACGGGAAGGACGGCAACGCCCCGCCGCCGAAGGTCAGTGTCGGCTCGCTCGAGGCCCGCTATCGCGGCGGCTGTTACGTCATCGAGCTGGAGGAGGACTGGGAGGAGTCGCTGGCGGAAGCCGTCGGCGACGCCGACAACTTCGCGCAGCTTCTGCGCGGCCGCGGCGTGCTCCTGCGCCTGAAGGCCGACGCGGACCTGGCCTCGTAGCGGAGGACCAGGCCATGGCGCGCGCAAAGTACAGGCTGGACGACCTGCTCACCCTCGAGCAGGTAGCCGAAAAGCTGCACGTCAAGGTGCGGACGGTGAGGAGCTGGCGCCACAAGCGCCAGCTCCTGACCTTTACGCGGGTCGGCCGGCGGCTATATGTATCCGCCGAAGCGGTTGAGAACCTGCTGTCGCGGAACGAAATCCCTACGTTGCCGGTCTGCAGGCAGCCGCAAACTTAGTCCCACGGGGCGAAAGGAGGTGTGGAAGAAGAGGCGAGAGCCATGAGAAAAACTCCAAAATCGTTTGTCATGCTCTTGAGTCGCCGCTACCGGGTTTACTACAACCCGCAGGGCAGCTCCTGGTACGCGGCGTTCAGGAAAAACGGTGGTCGTGAGCGGGTAAGTCTTGGCGCCCGCACCAGACCGGAGGCCGAGGCGGCGGTGAGGCAGTTGGACTCGCCGCCGGTGACGGAACCGAAGCTTCCGGACCGGCTGACGTGGTCGCAGTTTGCGGACTTGTTTCTGCAGCACAAACAGGTCCTCGGACGGGCCTCCGGCACGCTGAAGCGCTATCGTGCGGCGCTGGAGGCGTTTCGCCGGCACCTGTACCCGCTCGACATCGCGTACGCGGATCAGGTGACGCTGCCGGTTCTGGAGGCGTATGTACCCTTCCGGACCGGCGACGAAGGCTGCGACGCGAAGACCGCCTACAACGACGCGCTCGTGCTCAAGGGCGCGTTCAAGTGGGGCGCCCGGCCCAGCCGGGGTTTCGTACCGGTGAATCCGGCGCTCGACTGGGAGACGCCGGAACCGGACAAGCCCAAGCGCCGGTGCTACACCGCCGGTGAAGTGAGCAGGATGGAGACCGGGGTGCGGGACTGGCTCCGGCCGATTGTGGTCATGCTGGCGTGGACCGGCATGCGGATCGACGAGCTGATCAACCTGCGCTGGGAGGACGTGAACCTGGAGGAAAGGCTGATCAGCATCCGCGTTCAGGAAGAATGGAAGCCGAAAGGCCGCTGCGACCGAAAGGTGCCGATGCAGGCAAAGGTTGAAGCAGTGCTTAGAAGGCAGCCCATCGGGAAGTTTGCGTTTCGTGGTCCCAATGGCGGGCGCGTGAAGGAGTCCTACGCGCTGGAGTGCCTGAAGCGGGACCAGGCGAAACTCGGGATGATGGTGGGCGACCTGCACGGCTTCCGCCGGTTCTTCGCGACGTCGATGTTGCGCGCCGGTGTCGACGTCGAGACCGTCAGGCAGTGGGGCGGCTGGAAGACGCTGGAGACGATGCTGCGCTACCTGGCGGACGTCAGCGCCACCGACTCCGTGAAGTCGATGGACGAAGCTGTGGCGAAGTTGTCGGCATCGTAGTGGCCTGCAAAATGACAAAGAAATGACAAAGTAGAGGCCGGCAAGGGAACCGACCTTCGTAAGACGTG
>JAOSKN010000004.1 GCA_027493525.1 Planctomycetota bacterium
CTCGCCGGCTCGCGTGGGCGTCTCGCCCGCGCGTCTTCCAGTTCTTCCCGGCCCGCCCGCCGCAGTCCGCCCCGTGCCGGGAGTTGCCCGCAGGCACTCCCGACGAGCCCCGCGTGCCTTATGTTAGACGCCTCCCGCCGCCCCCTGGCTGCACCGGGCGCGAAATTGGGCCAGGATTATAACCTCTGACGGCGAATCCAGTTCGAGGCAGGTATCGACGGCGCAGGCCCAAGCGTGGTAAGCTCTGAACATGCGCGTGGGTGCAGGGAGCCGCAGGAGGCCCGTATGTCCAAGGTGGATTATCGAAACGTCGAACGCGACCCCGCGCGCTGCGGCGGCCAGCCGGTCATCGGCGGAACCCGTATTCGCGTGGCGCTTGTGCTGGGGTGTTACCGGCAGGGCATGAGCGTCGAAGAGATCGTACAGCACTATCCGACGCTGAAGCCGTCCGACGTTCACGACGCGCTGGCCTACGCCTACGAGCACCTGGCCGAAGTCGAAGCCGGCTTGGCCGCCGACGCAGCCGCCGACCGGCCGTGAGCGCGCTGCGCTTCTTACCTATCTACAGTACAACAACCTACAACAAAACAGAACATAAGAGCTATTATCGGACCTTACGCCCGGAGCGCTCGAAATCCCTTTGGGCTGGCGCAGCCCGAAGGCTATACTTCAACGGTCGTGAGACTCGACTGGGAATCGGGACCATGCGCGCCGAATTGAAGATCACCTACGACGACTACAAGACCCTGCCCGAGGGCGGCCCGCGTTATCAGGTCATCGAGGGCGAATTGGTCATGATGACGCCGGCTCCCAATTTCGGGCATCAGAAACTCGTCTGGGGCCTGGGTACCGCGCTATACAACCACGTCCTGCATCATGGCCTCGGCACGGTCGTCGGCGCGCCGGTGGACCTGATCCTCTCCGAGACCAACGTCTTTCAGCCGGATATCGTCTTCGTCTCCAGGAAGCGCAAACGCATCATCGTCCGCGAAGGCCTACGCGGCGCGCCGGACCTGTGCGTGGAAGTGCTCTCGAAATCCACCGCCGACCAGGACCGCGACGTAAAGCGCAAACTGTACGCGCAGTTCGGCGTGCTCGAATTGTGGCTGGTCGATCCGGAACTCAAACAGGTCGAAGTCTTCCGCCTCCAGGAAGACTCCGCCGCGCCCGCGCGCGTGTTCAAAGCGCGTGAGACGCTGAAAAGCGCGCTCTTGCCGGGTTTCGAAGTGGAGCTAAAGGAACTCTTTTCGCGGTAACCGGCCGCACCGCTCGGCACGGGGCGGCTGCGCCGATCCGTGACACACTCTATCAATTACTCCACTGTGCCCGGAGTCCGGACCCCGGGTCCCGGACCCCGGCCTTACGCCCCCGGCCAGCCCTCGAAGACGAACCGCCCGTCCTTGCCGATCGTCTCCCCGTCCACCTCGATCGTCCCGCCTTCGCGCAGGTCGCAGACCATGTCCCAGTGCAGCCCCGACTCGTTCGTGTTCCCCGACTCCGGATACCCCGCCCCCACCGCCGCGTGGAACGTCCCGCCGATCTTCTCGTCGAAGAGCGTGTTCTTCGTGAAGCGCGTGATCTGGTAGTTCGTCCCGATCGCGATCTCGCCCAGGTTCCGCGCGCCCTCGTCCTGGTCCAGCATCTCGAGCAGGAATTTCTCGTTCTTCGCCGCCTTCGCCCCGGTCACGCGCCCCCGCTCGAAGGTCAGCTCCACGCCCTCGACCTCGCGCCCGTGATGCACCGCCGGGAAGCTGAAGCGCACCGTCCCGTTCACCCCGCCGTCGGGGGCCTTCAGGTTCGGCCCGGTGAAGACCTCCCCGTCGGGAAAGTTCTCGCGCCCCGAACAGTTGATCCACGTCATGCCCTCGACGTTCACCCGCAGGTCGGTCCCGTTGGCCGCGCGGAAACGGACCTCGCGCTTGCCCTGCAGATACTCGACGACGCGCTGCTGCCGCGCGTGGATCTTCTTCCACTCCGCGACCGGGTCGGGCTTGTCGAGGTGCCCCGCCGCGAAGACGAAGTCCTCGTACTCGCGCAGGCTCATCTCCGCGTCCTGCGCGCTCGCCTGCGTCGGGAAGAGCGTCCCCGTCCACTTCAGCTCGCCCCGCGCCGCGCGCTCCATGAAAAGCTTGAACAGCGGCTTCCGCGCCGAACTCGCCTGCCCCTGCCGCTTGGGGTCCACGTTCGAGAGCGCCTTCGTGTTCGTCTCCGCCCACAGCCCGATCGAGACGTCCAGCGTCCTGAGCTCCTCCAGGTCCAGCGGCGAGACGTACGCGAGTTGCGCGGCGCTGGCGTGCTTGAAAAATATCTCGTCGAAGGCGTCCGGCGTGCAGCGCACCCGCACGTTGGCGCCGGCCTGGATCAGCTTCTCGTAGAGCGCCTCCAGCAGCGGCTCGGCCACCGGCGAACCGCTCAGCCGCACGAGTTGCCCCGGCCGCACCGCCGTCGAATACTCCACCAGCACCGCCGCCAGCTTGTCCAATCGAGGATCGCGCATCGCCGCGGGTCTCCCTTAAAGCCCGCGCGCAGCATAACAGCCCGCCCGAAAAAACGTAGCTCCCCCTCCCCTGGCGCCATCGTGCCACGGGTCGGCGAAGCCGCCCCGTGCCGAGAAGCACCCGCAATCGTAGCGCCGGCGAGTGCCACGGGTCGGCGCAGCCGCCGTAGCGCCGGCGTCCCGCCGGCGCCACGAAACAAAAAGGCCGCGCCCAGGCGCGGCCCGATCGATGAACGATGAAAAATGAACCATGATCAATGACCAATCGCCGTCGCCGTACTCCGTGCCCCTCTGCGTTCTCCGCGCCTCCGTGGTGAGCCATCGCCGTCCATTCCGCAATCCGCAATCGAGTACCCCGCCGTTTTCCCCTCCTCCCCGAGGAGGGGTTGGGGTGGTGAAGCGGAAAACTCCGCGCGAAGCGCGGCCCCTCAGCAACCGGCAACCGCCCCCCAAGCCCTGGCGGGGCGGCGGAAACGTCGGCCGCGCCAACCGTGGACGCCCCCAGAAAACCCGGATACGATCACCCCCCGTCACCCGCTCGCGGACGGAACCAGCATGGCCCGACGCAAGAACGATCCTCAAAGAGGCTTGCCCAACCTCTACGAAGAACAAGCGCGCATCGAAATCCGCCGCCTGCGCCGCCAGCGCGCGCTCTTCATCCCCAAATTTCTCACGCAGGAAGCCGCGAGTCCCGCGCTCGCCGGACCCGAACGGGACCACGCCTATAAGATCGCCATGCGCTGGGCCGAGATGGAAACAACCGGCGCGCTCGCCCAGGCCACGGAAACCTCCATCGACTCGCAGTTTCTCACGCAGCTCTTCGGCGAGGGCCTCGGCTACACCGACAAGACCCGCACGCATGACACCTGGCACCTCGAACGCGAATACGCCGTCCAAGGCGTGGGCAGCGCCGACGGCGCCCTGGGCGACTTTCCCCATGGCCGTCCGCGCGTGGTCATCGAACTCAAGGACGCCCTGACCGACCTCGACCGCGACCGTTCCAACGGGCGCACCGCCGTCCAGCAGTGCTGGGACTACCTCAACGCGCTCCCGGACTGTCCGTGGGGCATCGTCTCCAACTTCGCGACCGTCCGCCTCTACCATCGCGGCAAGGGCATCCACGCCTACGAGGAATTCTCGCTCCAGGAACTCCGCGACCCCTCGCGCTTCGACGAGTTCTATTGCCTCTTCGAGCGCGGCGGCCTCTTGGCCACGCCGGCCGCGCCGAAGCCCCGCGCGCTCGCGCTCCTCGAACGCACCCAGGAACGCCAGAAGGACGTCGGCGACGACCTCTACAATCGCTACCAACTCCAGCGCCTCCTGCTCATCGAACACCTGGAGAAGTACGAGGACAAGCCACTCGACGAGGCCATCCGCATCGCGCAGAAGCTCCTCGACCGTCTCATCTTCGTGGCCTTCTGCGAGGACCGCGAACTGCTGCCCAGGGATTGCCTGAAGGATGCCTACGAGAAGCTCCCGGCCTTCAGCAAGGTCAGGAATCCGCGCTGGCACAACCTGCTCAATCTCTTTCGGGCCATGGACGAGGGCAGCGAGGGCAGGCCGCCCATCAGCCGCTTCAACGGCGGACTCTTCGCCCTCGACCCGGCGCTCGACGATCTGCAACTCCGCGACGACGAATGGGCGCACCACTTCAAGGGCTTCGGCGATTTCGATTTCACCGAGGAAGTCAACGTCGAGGTCCTGGGGCACCTCTTCGAACGCTCCATCACCGAACTCGAAAAGCTCCGCGTCGGCGGACTCTTCGCCCTCAAGAGCGCGGTGGAGGGCGGCAACGGCAACGGCGAGGCCCCGCCGCGCAGAGGCCGCCGCAAGGCCCGCAAACCCGCCCCAAAGGCCGCGCCCGATACCCCGCTCTCCCGCATGCCCAAGAGCGCCCAGCGCAAGCGCTTCGGCATCTACTACACCCCGCCCGCCTTCACCGGGCTCATTGTCGAGCGCACCGTCGATGCGCTGGTCGCCGAACGCTTCGCGGCGCTCGCGAAGAAACACAAGGTCGATCCCGAGGCGCGCGAGAACCAGAAGGACGAGAAGCTCCGCGCCTACTGGCGGGCCTGCCTCGAAACCCTGGAGACCTTCGCCGTCTGCGACCCCGCCTGCGGTTCCGGGGCCTTCCTGATCCGCGCCTACGACGCCCTCGACGCCCACTACAAAACCGTAATTCACGGACTGGCCGGGGCCGGCGAAGACCCGGAGCAGGTCAACGCCCTGGAAGAAAGTATTCCCGATAGGATCCTCGAACGGAACCTCTACGGCGTGGACCTCTCGCTGGAAGGCGTCGAGATCACTCAACTGGCGCTCTGGATCCGCTCCGCGCGCAAAGGCAAGACCCTGACCGACCTTTCAAGCCACATCGTCCAGGGCAATTCCCTCGTCTCCGACCCCGCCGTGCACCCCAAGGCGCTCGATTGGCCCAAGACCTTTCCGGCGATCTTCGAGCGCGGCGGCTTCGATTGCGTGATCGGGAACCCCCCGTGGGAACGGGTGAAGGTCCAGGACCGCGAATTCTTCTCGCTCACCGACCCCGAAACGGCGGGCACCGTCAACGCCGCCGACCGCAAGAAGCGCATCGAAAAGATGCCCAAGGATAATCCGGCGTTGCACCAATCCTATCTCCAGGCCCGCGATCAGGCCCAGAAGATGCTCGATTATGCCCGCTTATCCGAGCAGCAGGGCGGACGCTTCCCGTTAACCGGCAAGGGCGACATCAACCTCTATATGCTCTTCGCCGAACACGCGCGGTCCTTGGTCGCGCCTACCGGCCGCGTGGGGCTCCTGGTACCCTCCGGCATCGCCACCGACGACACCACCAAGGAGTTTTTCAGCGGCTTGATGAACGACAGGCGGCTGGTGTCGCTCTACGACTTCGAGAACAAGGAAGGCCACTTTGAGGACGTTCACCGCTCCTTCAAGTTCACGGCGCTGGTCTTCGGGGGTACGGCGTGCAAGAACGACAAGGCCGATTTCGTCTTCTTCGCCCATGCGGTCGAGGAAGTCGCGGAGGTGAACAAGCAGCGCCATATTCCTTTGACCGCCGCCGACATGAAACTCCTGAATCCCAACACCCGGACTTGCCCCATCTTCCGGACGCGACGCGACGCCGAACTGACCCGCGCCATCTATCGCCGCGTGCCGATCCTCATCGACGAGAACCGCAAACAGGGCGGCAATCCATGGGAAGCTAAATTCTTTACCATGTTCCACCAGACCAACGATGCAAAGTTGTTCCATCCGGCTTCCTATTGGGAAATGAAAAAGTACAAGCTCGAAGGTAATGTGTACAAACACGGCAAGAAACGCGCGCTGCCCCTATATGAAGCCAAGATGGTCCAAGCTTTCGACCATCGGGCGGCAAGCGTGGTGGTGGAGGAGGAAAACTGGGTTCGCCAAGGGCAGAAGGCCGAAACCTCCCTCGTGGAATACACGAACCCCGAATTTGCCGTAATGCCTCGTTGGTGGGTTGATGAAAAGGATGTCCTGAAAGTCTCGCCTGAAACCTCAAAGCCATGGTTTCTCGCCTACAAGGACATCACGAGCGCCACGAACGAGCGCACCATGATCGCGGCTTTTCTTCCTAGTGTGGCCGTGGTCAATTCGGCTCCCCTCATTTTTGTCGGGCCAGAAATCGGCACGCGCCGCGAAGCCTGCCTGCTCGCCAATCTAAATGCCTTTGCGTTCGATTTCGTGGCGCGGCAGAAGGTCGGGAGCGTGCACCTCAACTTCTTCATCGTCGAACAACTCCCCACCCTGCCCCCGGGCATCTACGCCGACAAGTGCCCCTGGGCGAAGCGCGAGACGCTCGAGCACTGGATCAGCGAACGCGTCCTCAAACTCTCCTGCACCGCCGAGGACATGAAACCCCTCGCCGAAGCCTGCGGTTTCAAGGGCTCGCGCGGCGACGGCGTGCATCTCTGGAAGGAAGCCGAACGCGCCGAACTCCGCGCCGAACTCGACGCCGCCTACTTCCACCTCTACGGCACCTCCCGCGAGGACGCCGAATACATCCTCACCACCTTCAACCACACCGGGCTTCTCCCCGAGGAGGCCCGAAACCAGACCGGTAATCTCTGGGAATCCCAGGGCATCGGCCAGCGCACCCTCGACGCCTACGACCGCCTCGCCCAAGCCTCCGCCGCCCGCTAAACCCCTCCGGTGGTGTGCGGGTGGCACGGAGCAAGGCCTCTGCTCCGTGGTGAGCCGTCGCCGTTCATTCCGCAATCCGCAATCCGCAATCCGCAATCGAGTACCCCGCCTCTCTGCCGCCCCTCCGGGGCTTGGGACGCTTAGCGGGGGCCGCACACCCCGGGTTGCACCCGGGGCTAAATTCTTCCGCCCCGTTGGGGCGAAAACGGCGCGGCTCCGCCGCCCGATATGCGGAAAGGCTCTGCCTTTCCGCCCGCGCTCCGCCCTTCCCTCCCGAACGAGGCTGCGCCTCGACATAAAACAATATCGTGCCACGAGTCGGCGAAGCCGCCGTAGCGCCGGCGTCTCGCCGGCTGTAGCGCCGCCGTCCCGGCGGCCTTCTTCCGTACCGCGAGCGTCCCGGCGGGACGCGGCGGCGGGCGAGACGCCCGCGGTACGGAAGAATCGGAAGACGCACGGGCGGGACGCCCGCGCGAGCCGCCGGGACGGCGGCGCTACAAACAAAAAAAGGCCGCGCCCAAGCGCGGCCCGATCGATGAACCATGAAAAATGAACCATGATCAATGACCAATCGCCGTCGCCGTACTCCGTGCCCCTCTGCGTTCTCCGCGCCTCTGTGGTAAGCCGTTGCCGTCGCCGTCGCCGTTCATTCCGCAATCCGCAATCGAGTACCCCCGGAGTCCGGCTCCCGGTTCCCTGTCCTATCCCCCGCCCTATCTCTTCATCAACTCCGCCTCCGCCTCCCGAAACAGCCCCGAGCCCCGACAGAACTCGTACAGCGCCTGCCGGTCCTCGCTGTACGCGCTCGCCACCGAATAGAATTCCCGCGCCGAAAGCTCCGCCCATTTCTTCGGGAACTTGTTCCCCTGCACGCTCACCTGGAGCGTCTCCGCGTCGGCGCTCAGCGCCTGAACCTTGCTCGTCTGCCCCAGCACCTCCACGTAGACCGGCTTCCGCGCGCCGGCCTTGAGCCCCACGAGGATCGCGGCCTTCAGTTCCGCGTAGCGCGCCTCGGCGGCCTGCTTCTCCGCCTCGCTGGGGCCGGCCTCGGCCGGCGCGGGTGAAGCGGCGGCGGGCGCGGCGGGATCGGGGCGGCGGCCCCCTCCCCTTGCGAGAGGGGGCCAGAGGGAGGGCGCGCCCCGGGCTGCTCCTCGATGCCGGCCGAAAGCGGCGCGCGCGTGCCGTCGGGGAGCGCCACGCTTCCGCCGATCCGGTTTTTTTCCAGCCGCAGCGTCGCCCCGGCGACGGAGACCTCCACCGCCGCGCCCAAGTCCTTGAAGCTCGCCGCCGCCGGCGCGGCGCCGGAGGCCTCGCCCGCGGTGAGCACGTGCAGGAAGAAGTCCTCGGCGCTCGGCGCGGACGGCGAGACCTCGACGCGGCATTCGGGGACGTGCTCAACGCTCTTCGACGGCGCGAAGGTCTGGCCGCCATACGCGTAGAGGTCCGCGCCCTGGCGCAGCCGCACCTCGGGCGCGGCCGGCAGGAGCGTCTGGACGGTCAGCCGGCCGCGGCCGTTCGTCACGACGAGCCGCGCGCCGTCCTTGGCGGGAGGCTTCAGCGCGTGGAGCAGCCAGGTTTTCTTGAAGGCGGGGTTCTTCGCGCGGACGCGGTCGAAGATCACGAAGGTATCGGGGCGCAGGTAGACGATCTGGCGCGTGCAGAGGTCGAGCTTGGCCGGGCTGTACGCACGCGTGAAGTCGGCGGCGGCGTGGACGAAGGCCCCGCGGTCCTCGAAGGCGAGGAAGTCGGCGAGGTCGTGGAGCGGCTTGTTGGGGGCAAGGTCGTCCAGGTCCCCCAGCCCGCCGTTGTGCCCCATCGGCGTGCCGCACCACGGATAGGCCTGCCCGCCGTCGTTGAAGCCCGCGCCCGCCGCGCGGATCCCGCTCGGGAAGGTCTCCCCCGGATCGTGGACCAGGAGCGTGTTGTGCGCGATGCTGCGCAGGTAGTAGTTCGCCGTGTGCTGGCTGTCGAAGCTGTCGTAAACCCCGCCGTCCCCGGCCAGCGGCGCGTGCTTGTAGATCAGGAAGTGCCCGGCGTCGAGGTGCTGGTGGGCGGTGTAGCGGTCGGCGCAGCGGAAGAAGAAGTAGGTCGCCTCCCCCGTCCAGTCGCTCCGCGCCGCCGCCCAGCCGGCTCCCGCGGCGTAATGCGAGCGCTTGAAGCCGCTGAGGTCGGCCGCCGGCTGCGCCGGATCGTGCCACAGGAAATTCATGTACCCGTAGGACTCGGGAATGCAGACCCCGGGAATCTGCTTGTTGTACGCGGCCACGAAGGCGTGGAGCGGGTCGTCGCGGTAATGGGAGGCGAGCATCCGGCGCGCGGCGAGAATCTTCTCGCTGTAGCCGCCGTAGACCCCGTACCCGCCGTCGCCCATGGGCACGGGCCGGTTGAGCTCGTTCGGCGCGGTTCCGGGATAGACCTCGAAGCAGCTCGCGACCGCGCGCCGGCCGAAGAACTTCGCCGCGGGCGCGTAGAGGTCCGCGCCGGCGCAGCGCTTCGCGGCCTCGCAGAAGACCAGCCACTCGTAGATCCAATAGTGGACGTAGTGCCCCTCGGCCCAGCCCCCGCCCTCGCCGGCGGCCTCCAGGGCCGGGCACGCCCGCGCGCGGTAATCGGCAAGCAGCTTGGCGTAGAGCTCCGGCGCGCGGGGGTTCTCGTGCCACGTGGCCAGGCACGCCAGCCCGATGCCCCAGTTCTTGTAGCCGTAATAGCCGTTGTGGAAGACCCCCGCTCGGAGTTCACGTTCGCGTCGACGGTTTTGTTGAGGTACTCGATGAACGCGGCCCGCTCGTCCCCGGTCCACTGCGCGTGGCAATGATCGAAGACCATCGCGCAGAGCGCCAGGTCGTGGCCGAAAGTCTGGTGCCCCACGCGGATCGGCCCGCGGACGTACTTCAGCGCGAGCTTGACCGCCTCCCGGCCCAGCCCCGCGTCGCCGTTGACCGCGCAGACCAGGCTCAGCGCCGGCATCCGCCCGGCGTCGTGGACCTTGGGGTCCTGCGCGTTCTGGACGGTCTCCTGCCAGGCCTTGGGGCGGGCCTGGGCGAGGGCCTGGAGGCTCGCCAGGGAGCCGAAGAGCCGCGGGTGCTCCTTGGGCACGGGGCGCTCGGCCGCGCCGGCCGCGCCGGCCGCGCCCGCGAGCACCATCACCGCCAACCCGAGCGCGCGCATGGTTCTCCGCTCCCCCCGTGCCCCTTGGAGCCCCGCCGGCCGGCCCATCCTTCGCGGCTTTCGGAGAAGCTAACGGATTCGCGCGCGCCGCATGGCATTTTTTGCGCCAGGTCCGGCTTGGCCTGGCGCCCTCTATTAATAGAACGATGTCCGAACGCCCTCGCGGACCTTGAATTCCTGCGTTCGCCTGGTTCGCGAGGTTCGCGGGCGTTTCATTCGTTCACGCGGGTATCGAGGTCCATGCGGACGCGCCCGCTGCCCGCCACGTTCATCTTGATGCCGCCTTCGCTGATCTTGCCGCTCAGTTCGGCGGGGCCGGTGAGGTGGCAGGAGACGATCCAGGCGTTGGCGATGCCGAGCGTCAGTTCGCCCTCGAAAGTCGTCGCCATGCGCAGGTCGTTGCCGTCCTGCGCCTGCCGCTTGCTCATCACCAGCCTGGTCTTGAAGACGCCGACCTCGAAGCCCGCCTGCGGGCGGGTGCCGGTGAGCGTCAGCGTGAAGGCCTCGATCTTCTCGGGGTCGTCCTTGCCGAGGTTCAAGAGGCGCCGGCCGAGCGGCCCCTCGAGTTCGAGCGTCTCCCCGACCTTCACCTTGCGCCCGTCGAACCAGGCGATGAACGGATCGAGCGTGCCGAACTCCGCGTAATCCTCCTCGAGGAACGCCAATTCGAAGGGATGGAGCTTGCGCGCCTCCTCGCCCATGAACTCGACCTTGCCCCCGCGCGCGGTCACGACGTAGGCGCGGCCGTTGACGAGCGGGCGGTCGAGCTCCTCGCCGGCCCGCTTGTGTTCGACGCTGTCGTATCTCACCTTCAGCTTCGTCACGCCGCGGGCGTCGGATTCCAGGGCCGTCTCCTGCTTGACCTGGCGCATGCGGAAATCGTCGTTGCTCTCTTCGATGACCTGGGCGCCCGCGCTGTGCTTGAGCTTGAGGCGGACGTCGAGTTCGGAGGTCTCGCGGACGGTCTGCCCGATGGCGGGAGCCTTGTAGGCGAAGGTGACGGCCCGCGGTTCGTCCTCGCCGGCGCGGAGGCACGCGGAGAGCGGTAAAAGCATGGCCAGTGCGAAGAGATGGCGCATGGGTAACAGAGTAATCGGTGAACAGTGAACGGTAAACAGTAACAAAGGCAACAGGGGCCAAGCAGATACTTGAAAGGGCTCCGATAAGCCGCTTAGAACTCTGGAATACCGAGATCCTGACAGATTTTTCGCGCCGTGAACTCGTTGACTTCCCTGTGCCGCGGGACCGTGGATGTTTGGCGCGTACGAGGATTCCAAACTACCGTGTGCCGTCCGCCTTCCCGAAGAATGGGGCAGCCGTGCCGGCCCAAGTGCTTAAGAGTGCGTCCTACAACCGGATCGCGAGGCGGCTTCGGAGCGCCGGACAAGCGAGGCGAGGCGGCCGAACGAGCCGTATCGGGACGAGCATACGGCGAGCAGGCCAACGACGCAGCGCGAAGTCCGCCGCCCGAATACGGCCGCGAGACGTTTTAGGACGCACTCTATGGAGATCGCGCCGTTTCACGCCGGGAATTGGATGACCATGGCCTCGCGGCGAACGCCTTTGCTTGCGCGCCGCGCCAAGCCGCGATTGGCTTCGAGAATGAGTTGCAACGCTTCCTTCAGGTTCGCGCGCGCTTCCTTCAAGGTTCGGCCCTGGGTGTTAACGCCAGGAACCTCTTCGACATACGCCGCATACCACGCGCCATGCTTCTCGAATACGGCTGTGAATTCACGTTCCATGTATCCATTCCCCGTCTTCCAGGAACCAGTATACCTCGTCCCTTCTCGACACCAAGCTTGCGGCGGCCGCGATCTCATGCGGCGGATGAGCGCGGGAACTGCCGCGTTTACCGCCGCTACGGCGCCTCCGGGCGGAGGCGGCGGGCCTGCTCGTAAAGCCGCTCGGCCATCTGCGGGCGCTTGCCGGCTTCGGCCATGCTGACCGCGGCCTGCGTCACCTTCAACTCCTTGGCGAGCTTGCCCTGGCTCAGGCCAAGCTTGACGCGAACCTGCTTGAGCAATTCCCCGGCGTGCGGCGGCGGGCCTTCGGCCTCGAAGCCCGGCAGGAGCGGCGTGGCCTCGGGGGCCTCCTTCTCCTTGCGCGGGCGGGCCTGCGGCGCGCCGGCAGCCGGCAGCCCCTGCTCGGCGCGCTTGGCCAGCGTGGTGGCGAGGAGTTCCTTCAAGAAGTACGGCGCCTCGACGATCCAGTTCTCGTCGAGCGGCTCGCCCAGGAAGGCCGGATCCTTGGGCTTGACGGTCAGTTCGGGCTTCGCGCCCGGGCCGCCTTCGGCCGCGTAGCGGAAGCGCTCGGTCTCGAAGGCCGAGACGTAGCCCTTATCGACCATGTACTTGACGGTCTTCTCGAGGCGTTCGAGCTGCTCGTAGGCGGTGTACTCGTCCTCGGCGATCCCGGCCATGCGCAGGAACGCGCGCGCGGAATACTTCAGCGGCAGGCAGCCGCTCATGCGGAACTTGATCGGCAGGTGCACGCCCAGGGTCAGCGTCAGCGCCTGCGTATGCGCGTTCTCCTGAGCCAACTGGATAAGCTGGTGCGTGTAAAAATTCTGCTGCGCGCGCGTGCCTTCGGCGGCGACGCTGAACAGATGCGGGTTGATGCGCAGATACAGCCGCTCGTTGGTCTCGATCCGCTCTTTCAGGCGCTCGCCGTCGCCGACGACGTCCTCCCAGTCGGTCGCGGAGGCTTCGTCGAGGAGCAGGCGGACCTTCAGCGTCTGCCCGCGGCGCGTGCCGAGGCGGATCTCCTGGACGATGGTCAGCCCGCAGAGCAGGCTCACGATCTCGCGCGACTCGGCGAGGTGCTTCGTGGTGTGGTAGGCCTTCCCATTGACGCGGTTGGAGCGCTTGTAGCCGAGGATGTCGAGGTGCCGGTTCACGTCGAAGACGAAGGCGCCGGGCAGGCCGCCGGGCTGCACGCCCGCGCCCTGTTCCTCGGCGGCGATGAAGACGCCGAGCAGGTGCTTGAGCCCGGTCGGGCCGAACTGGCGCTTGATGAGCGAGGAGAGTTCGCCTTCCTGCCAGAGCGGGTCGTCGTCGAAGAGGCTGACGCTGGTGCGGGCCTGGGATTCGCGACCGTTGTAGACGATATACGTCCGCTGCTGGGTCCCGCGCACGCGCCCCTCGCGGTCGCGCCGCGGGCGGCCTTCTTCCATCAGCGCGGCGGCGAGGTCGCCGCGCCGCGCCTGCCCGCTGAAGACGGGGATGAGGCCGAGGAAGAGCGCCGTCGAAGGCAGGCGGAAGGTCTCGCCGCCGGGCGTCTCGCCGGGTGGAGGCTCAACGCGGGCCAGCGGCGCGGGCGCGGCTTCGGCCTCGGAGGCCTCGACGTCGCGGGGGCGTCCAGGTCGGGACTCATAACACTAAGTGTTATACCCGTTATGGCGGCGGGATGCCAGAAGCTGCCGCGCCATGTTGGGGGCTCGGACAATAAGCATCGCGCCCGCCCCTGATGTCTGCGCTGGATTCCATAACTCATGTATATAAATCACCTTCCGTGCAAGTCCGGGGTCGAGAGCTATTCTCCGAAACCTTCTTGCCTTGACCGGCGTCTGATCCCCCGACGGACGAACCAGGGAGACCCGGCCATGCAGACGCTCAAGCGCATCCTCAGCCTGAAGACAAGCCTCGGCGCGGCCGGCGCGGTCCTGGCGTTCACCTGGCTCCCCGGCGCCAAGGCGTGCGAAGCCCGCGTCGTTGCCGTCCGGTGCGAGAAGCCCATTACCGTCGAAGCGCCCGCGGAGTTGAGCGAAGGGCAAGTCGCGGCGTTGAAGGAACACCTGGCCAAACTGGGCGACGAACGTTTCGACGTCCGCAACGAAGCGGCGCTCGCGATCGTCGGCCTCGGCAAGGGCGTCCTGCCGCGCGTGAAGAGCGAATTGAAGAGCGCCGAGGATCTGGAGGTCAAAGCGCAGCTCTTCCGGATCGTCGCGAGCCTGGAGCCGGTCACGGAAGCGCGGTTGGCCCCGGTGGGGTGCAAGCGGCCGATCCGGTGCGGGACCGAGTGAGAGTGCGTCCAAAAACCGGATCGAGAGACGGCTTCGGAGCGCCGGGCAAGCGAGGCGAGGCGGCCGAACGCCATATCGGGACGAGTATACGGCAAGGAGCCCAACGACGCTTCGCGACGCCCCCGCCCGAAGATGGCCACGAAACGATTTAGTACGCACTCTAAGTTTCGCGGAAGCGCCATGAGGCCGAATCGGTAGGACGCCGCGGCGCATTCCTTGCTGCTGAAAAAACGGATCTTTCGAAAGCTCATTTCGCCGCCCGAATTGGCCCCTGTTCCCCGCCGGTTTTAACCCTTCTATTTCTCCTTTCTTCACTCGCGGCGACGGCTGCCCGGTCACGCCTACGCGGTTTACCCCGTCAGAATTTCGATCGAGAGCGCAGCATTGGGCGCGAACGCCCGTCCAAGAAACGCGAATGGCGGCGCGCGGCATCGATCGACCGGGCGCGGAAGGAGCCACCGAACATGCGCATACTCGACGGGGTCGCCCTTGCTTTGTGCCTGTGGCCCGCGGTGCTCTTCGGAGCCAGCACCGGCGCCGATCCGGCGGCGCACTTCGAGATTCCCGACGTGACGGTGGTGATCCGCTCCGAGCCGTACAACGGGACGCTGCTGCGCCCGGCCACCGACGAAGGCTTCCACTTCAGGCTCAACGAGACGAAGGACCGCATGTTCTTCCGCTGGTCCTCGCTGGAGGCGGCCGAGCGCCGGCGCGTGCAGAAGCTTTTGGGCGTGGAGGTCCACGAGGAAGGGCGGCTGGTCTTCGGCAAGGAGCTCGAGTGCGTCCGCCTGCACCTGAAGAGCGGGAAGAGCGTCGAGGGCTGCGAGGTCCCCGAGCGCGCGTACTTGGGCTATCGCTGCCTCAAGAACGCCACGCAGGTCGTGCAGATCCCGAAAGCCGAGGTGCTGAAAGAGGAGAAGCTGACCAAGCGCGAGAGCGAGATCTACGCGGCGACGGACATCTACGACCGGCTGATGCTGGAGCGCCCGCCGGGGCTGGATTCGGCCCGCGACCAGCTCGAGTTCTCCCGCCGCTGCGGCGAGATGGGCCTCTACGACCGCGCCATCGACCACCTGCGCATGGCCGAGGCCGTCGATCCGCGCGTGAAGGAGACGAGCAAGGAATATTACGAGGAGCTGCTGAACAAACACGCCGACAAGGAGGCCGAGAAGCTGTACCTGAGCCTGCTGCGCGACTACTACGGCGGCTCGTACGAGCGCGCGCTGGACAAGATCGAGCTGCTCAAGTCGAACTTCCCGAACAGCCCGTACTACACCAAGGTGGACGGCCTCTCGCCGCAGATCGAAAAGGAGTACCTCGCCGACTTCTCGAAGAATGTAATCCGGATGTACTACACCCTGACGCTCGACCTGATCCGCGAGCAGTTGTCCAAGCGCGTGCCGGTGGACGCGAAAGGACGAATGCTCCCGACGCTGCCCGGGAAGCTGGTCACGACGACGAAGAACCACATCTTCCGCGGAAAGCTGCTGGCCGAAACGGCGGATACGCTCACGCTCCAGGACGGCGAAATGCGCGTGGACATCCCCAAGAAGTACATCATGACCCTGCGCGACGTGGACCTCTCGGCGCAAGGGGCCGCGCGCATGGAAGGCCCGACCTTCGCGTACATGAAGCGCTACGTGACCGACAAGAACGGCGGCCTGGGCAAGGACCTGCTCAAGCGCATCGCGCAGGCGCTGCGCTCGAAAGAGGAGCGCGTCAAGGACGCCTGGGAAGGGCGCTTCAACCGCACGGCCAAGTACGACGGCACGCAGGTCGTGAAGACGCCGATCTACACGACGCTGCACACCGCCGACTACGGCCCCGGCGCGTGGCTCCGCGACGGCAGCGGCGTGCCCGAGCCCGAGGGCAACACTTTCGCCGACAACTCCGACGACCCCGAAGTCTGGTGGCGCGCGCAGCCCAGCGGCGTGCGCGAGCAGGTGCTAAAAGCCTTCGCCGCGGAGGCGCTCTTCCGCGTGAAGAGCCAGTTCGGGGACACTTGTTCGCAGTGCGGCGGGCGCGGGGTGATGGAAATTTTCAACACGCAGGGCAGCACGGCCTACACGCGCTGCCCGGCCTGCCGCGGGCGCGGGGCGGCGCGCGTGATCAACTACGAATGAGCGCGCGCCCCGCTCGAAATCCTCCGGAAGTTGCGGATCATGCGCGTCCCTGGGCCGTCTCCAAGGAGAGCCACCGGCCCCTGGAGACGCCGCATGCCCGTTCGATTCCTCCTGCTCGCCTGTCTGGGTTCGTGCCTGGCGCCACGCGGCGCCCTCGCGGCCGAGCCGGAACCCGCCGCCGCTCCGGAGCACGCCGCGAAGCTGCTCGGCTGCTGGCAGGCCGAGGACCCCAAGTTCCGGATCCGCTTCGAGCCCCGGCGCGCCGGCTTCGACCTCGACGGCGAGGTCCAGGCGTGCGGCGTGAGCTACGAAGCCGGCGCGTTCACGACCGTCAGCATGGGCCGCGCGCGCAGGTTCGCGTACGCCTTCGACGGCGAAACGCTGCGCCTGGACCTCGGCGACGGCGCGCGGAACTGGACGAGGCTGGCGCGGGTCCCCGAGACGCTGAACTTCGACCCGCTGCCGCTGGGCGAGGCCAAGGCGCTGCCGGCCGAGCGCGTCAAGGCGCTGCAGGAGGAGCTGCTGAAGCGCGGCGCCGAGGACCAAGCCGTGCGCACGAACCCCGAACGCAGGGCGGACTGGAGCCGAGTGGACGCCGAGAACACCGCGTGGCTGATGAAGCTCGTCCAGGAGGTCGGCTGGATCGACGCCGAACGCTTCGGGCCGGAGGTGAGCAACCAGGCGTTCCTGCTCGTCCAGCACAGCATGAACCCGCGCCTGATGCAGGCGGCGCTCCCCGAGATCGAGAAAGACACCAAGGCGGGCAGCATCGACGCGCAGTCCTTCGCGCTGCTCCACGACCGCTTGAGCCTGATGCTCGGCGGCAAGCAGCGCTTCGGCACGCAGATCGGCGCCAACGAGCAAGGCGAGGCCGTCGTGCTGCCGCTCGAGGACCGCGCCAAGGTCGAGCAGCTCCGCAAGGAGATCGGGCTCTTCCCGCTGAAGGATTACCTGGCGATGTTCGAGAAGATGGGCCGCGGAAAGGTGAAGTTCGCCGACGACGAGTAGCCTGCGGCGGCGTCAGCCGCCGGGCTGCGCGGCCTCGTCCCGCGGGACCGGCGGGGCTTCCGCCGGCAGCGTCTTGCCCGACCCGCCGATCCCGCCCGGCACGGAGGCCGGCGGCGGGGCGCCCACCAGGTAGAGCGGCGGCGAACCGTCGGCGCAATCCACGCGCAGCTCGTCGATGGTCCAGGCGCCGTTCGCCCGCGTCGCGCGCACGATCGCGGAGCCCTGGCCCTGGGGCCCCGAGATGCCGAAGTCCAGCGCGGCGCTCCCCGAGGTATTAGAAACCTGGATGTTCCCGCTCACCGACCACGCGGCTTCAATGGGCGCGCCGAGTTTCGCGCGCACGCGCGGGTCGGCCTTGATCTGCTTCAACGCCGACTGGTACGGCGTGCTGGACTTCATCGAATAGAAGATGGCCGAGAGTACGCCGAAGCAGCCGCCGGCCGAGAGCAGCAGCAGCGCGGCGCAGCCCACCGGCAGCAGCCAGCCGTGCCGCGCGAGGAGTCCCGGAGGGACCGGGCGGGAAACCGCCTGCTGGGTCATGCGCGCATTCTACTCCCGGAGTACCGCGCCGCGAAAGTTCCCGACCCCTGCTGTGACCCGTTACCGCCGTCAGGGCTGGGCAAGGCGCGCGAGCGCCTCGGCCGGCGTGCGCCCCGCCGCGTCCCGGGCCAGCGGTTCGGCGCCGGCGTCGAGGAGTAATTCCATCGCGGCGGCCCGCGCCTTGTACGCGGCCGCATGCAGCGGCGTGCGGCCCTGCTTGTCCGCCGCGTCGAGCGCCGCGCCGCGCTTGAGCAGCAGCTTCAGCAGTTCATCGAAGCCCGCTTCGGCGGCAAGGTGCAGGGGGCGTCCGCCCCGAGCGGGTTCGGGCGTTTACGTTCGCGCCGCGCTTGAGCAGCAGTTCGGCGAGGTTCTTCGCGTTGGCGCGGGCGGCCTCGTGCAGGGGGGTCTCGCCGCCGCCGGAGCGCGCATCGACGGCCGCGCCGCGTTCGAGCAGCAGGTTCGCGACATCCTTCGCGCCGTAGGCGGCGGCCCAGTGCAAAGGCGTGACGCCGCTGGCGGCGCGGGCGTCGACCTCGGCCCCGGCCTCGAGCAGCCTCCGGGCGAGGCCGGCCTCGGCCTCGACCGCCGCGCGATGCAGCGCCGTCCCGGCGTTGCTCTGCGCGTCCAAGTCCGCGCGCTGCGCCAGCAGCCAGGCGACGGCGGCCTCTTGATGCGCGCGCACGGCGGCGATGAGCGGGGTCTCGCCGTTCCCGTTGGGCGCGTCCAGGTCCGCGCCTTCCCGATGCAGCCACGCCAGCACGTCCTTCCGCCCGCCCCGCGCGGCGGCATGCAGCGGCGTGTTGCCGCCGGGGTCGGCTTCCTTCAGCCGCTCGGGCGAGGCGGCCAGCAGCGCTTTGACGCGCTTGAGGTCGCCGCGCTCCGCGGCTTCGTGCAGGTCCGGCTCCAGCGCCCGGGCCGGGATGGAAAACAGTTGCAAGAGCGCGAGGAGTGGAAGTAAGCGCACGCCTGTTTTCGCTCCAGAATATCCGTTTCGGCTCAGCATTGAGCTTGCTTGCGCGCGCGTAAAGTGGAGAAAGGCCCGTGGAGGCCGGGGCTTCGGTGTACGCAACGGGCGCGGATGGACCTTCGCCGGACTCGTGGCCTTTCAGGAAAACCCGACATGACGCGCCAGCCTTTCGACCCAAAGACTCCCTGTGCCGCGCTGCTGCTCGCGGCCTGCGCGAGCCTGGCCGCCGGCGAGGAGCCCGCCTTCCGGCGCGGGGTCAACGCGGCCGGCCCCGAGTTCGGCGGCGCGCTGCCCGGCAAGGTCCACAAGGATTACACCTTCAACAACGAGGCCACCTTCAAATACTTCGCCGAGAAGGGCCTCGACCTGTTCCGCGTGCCGCTCAAGTGGGAGCGCCTGCAAACCGAACTTGGCGGCGAACTCGACGCGGAGTACCTCCAGCACCTGAAGCAGAACGTGGCGTGGGCCAAGGCGCACGGCGGGCAGGTGCTCCTCGACCTGCACAACTACGGGCGGCGGCGCGTGAAACTCGGCGAGGCCTGGAAGAGCGTCGTCATCGACGTGGAAGTCGAGGGCGAGGTCCGCGTCACGCGCGCCCATTTCGTGGACATCTGGCTCAAGCTCTCCAAGGAGTTCAAGGACGAGCCGGCCGTCTGGGGCTACGGGCTGATGAACGAGCCGCACGACATGGGCACGTCCGACTGGAAGGCGATCTCGAACGCCGCGGTCAAGGCGCTGCGCGATTCCGGCGACTTAAAAACGATCCTCGTCGCGGGCCTGCACTGGTCCAACTCCGCGGACTGGGGCAAGCACAACGGCCCGAAGAGCTGGATCGACGACCCCTCCGGGCGCTTTCTGTACGAAGCGCACTGCTACTTCGATTCCGACCGCAGCGGGTCTTACAAGAAATCCTACGAGGAGGAACTCAAGCGCGACCCTGACCTCGCCCGCGTCGGCGTGCGGCGGCTCAAGGACTTCGCGGACTGGTGCAAGGAGAACAAGGTCGGCGGGTTCCTCGGCGAATTCGGCGTCCCGCGCGACGATCCGCGCTGGTATACCGAAGTCCTCAAGAACTTCATGCGCGGCCTCGACGAAGCCGGCATGGGCGGGACGTACTGGGCCGCCGGGATCTTCTGGGGCGATAACTATAAGCTGAGCGTCCATCCCGCCGAGAAGTTCACCCAGGACCGCCCGCAGCTCGCCGTGTTGCTCGAACATCTCGCGCCACGGCAGGGGACAGGGGACAGGGGACAGTAAGCAGTGAACAGTAAGCAGTGAACAGTAAGCAGTGAACAGTAAGCAGTGAACAGTAAGCAGTGAACAGTGAACAGTGAACAGTGAACAGTAAGCAGTGAACAGTGAACAGTGAACAGTGAACGGCACACTAAATAGCAGCTTGCGGTAACTATAAAGGGGCCATGCTTTGCATGTCCATTTCATTCCACCGTTCACCGTTGACTGTTCACCGCTGACTGTTCACCGTTGACTGTTCACCGCTGTTTTCCGCATGGCGCATGAAATTCCGCTGGCCGGCGGCTTACCATGGGGGTATAGTGTACTAGTTCACTAGGAGCCACCCATGCCGCGCTACCGCGCCGTCTTTCTCGACTTCGGGAACACCCTGGCGCCGGAGAACCCCGTGCCGCTGCCCGCGCGGCTGCGGCGGACCTGCGCGGAGCGATTCCCGGGCTTGCGCCTGAGCCTGCCCGACGAAGACGCGGCCTTGCAGCGCCTGCATCGAAGCTGCTCCGAGCGCGCCGGCTGGCCGGTTCATCCCGAGACCAACGAAGGATACGAGGCCTTCTATACGCGCTGGGCGCGCGCGCTGCTCGAGGCGCTGGGCCTGCCGGCCGGGGAGAGCGAGCAGGTCGCCGCGGAGTTCGGGGAGGCCTTCCGCGACCTGTCCGACTCCACGCGCGTCCCCTACCCCGATTGCGTCGAGACGCTTGACCGGCTCGCGCGCGCCGGCTGCCGGCTCGCGGTGATCTCCAACAACGACGGCCGGCTCTTGCGGCGGATGACCTACATGGGCCTGGCCGGGCGCTTCGAGTTGATCGCGGACAGTTCGATCGTGCGCAGCAGCAAACCCGACGCGGGAATTTTCATGCGCGGCCTGGAGGGCCTGGGCGTCGCGCCGGCGGAGGTGCTCCACGTCGGCGACCTTTACGGCCCCGACGTGATCGGCGCGGGCCGCCTGGGCATCGACGCGGCGTGGCTGCGGCGCGGCGACCCGGAGCCGGCGGAACCTTCGCACGCGCCGAAGTACGTCATCGAACAATTGGCCGAGCTGCCGGCGCTGGTGGGGTAGCGCTTGGATTGGGCAATGACAAATAGCCTAGTCGTTCCTGTTCACCGTTCACCGTTCACTGTAGACCGTTCACTCGTCTCCAACTCCCCTCCCCCGCTCTTCCGCCCGCCGAAGATGTAAAACGGCCCGGCGACGGTAATCCGCAGCAGCAGGGCCAGGATGTGGAAGGCGAAGGCGAGGGCGCCCCCGGCGCCGGCGGGCTGGCTGAGCAACTCCACAAAGAGGTTTTCAAACGCGAATTCGCCGAAGCCGAAGCCGCCGGCAAAACCGAAGACGTTGATGAACAGGGCGATCGGAATGACGACCATGCCCGCCGAAAGGTCGAAGTGCAGGCCCATCCCCTGCGCCAGCGCCAGGACGGAAACGCACCAGACGGCGTGGTTGAGCACGGAGAGCGCGAGCGTGGCGAGGATCAGCCCGGGCTTCTGGCTCAGGCTCGAGAAGCCCTGATAGATCTTCTCGAACTTCTCGGGAAAGGGCAGCTTGCCCATCAGCTTCTGGCGCAGCGCGCTCCGGCGGGCCCAGGGGGAGGCCAGCAGCGCCAGCACGAGCAGCGAACCGGAGCAGATCGCGAGCAGGATGTCGCGGACGTGGACCAGGCGCGGGTCGGCGGCGATCGTCTCCCCGCCCAGCAGGCAGGCCAGCAGCCCGAAACAGAGCAGCCCCCAGAGGCCCATGATGCGGTCGAGGAGCACGCAGAGCGCCGCGACGCCGCGGCGCCCTTTCCCGTAGGCCTGGGCGACGTACAGCATCTTCATCAGGTCGCCGCCGGTGCCGGGCGTCGCCACGTTCCAGAATTCGCCGATCATCGTCCAGAGCACCGCGCGGCCGAGCGAGCACGGCAGCTCCAGGCCGCCGAGCAAGACCTTGAAGCGCAGCGACGAGATGAAGAAGCTCGGCAGCACGAGCAGCACGCTCGCCCCGACCCAGTTCCAGGATTGAGGCTTCAGCTTCCGGAAATCGATGCTGCCGGTGAAGTACAGCGCGGACATGATCGCGACGGCCAGGCCGAGCTTGAACAGCGTATGGTTCACCACGCGCCCGGCGGCCTTGAGCGCCCGGACGGTGGGGTGCCCCGTTCCGGAGGCGTCGGGACGATCGGATGGCGGCGGAGCGTCGCTCATCGGCGCGGATGCGTCCATGGGAAGGCACCACGCTAAACGACGGCATCGAAACGCGAAACGTAAAACGTGAAATGGACCGCTGGCCCGGCCGCGAAGGCAAGCGCGGCATTCATGCGAGAAAAGTTCGCGCAGACGGCGCGATTCGGACGCAGGTGGACGTAAAAAGAGGAAGCGCGCGCGGTAGGCGGGCCTTATTTCTTCCGCTGCTCGAAGAGCCACGCCCACAGCTCCGCGGTGGCGTAGGCTTGCGACCAACTGTTGTGCTCGACCCCGGGATATTCCGTGTACTTCACCGCGCCTCCGGCCTTCTCCAGGGCGGCCTTCAGGTCGCGCGAGTACGTCACCGGCACGACCCCGTCCTTTTCGCCGTGAAAGGCCCAGATCGGCACCTTGGCGAGCCGTTCCGCGTCCTCGGTGCTCCACGCCCCGCAGATCGGGACGGCCGCCGCGAAGAGTTCCGGGTGCCGTGCCGCAGCGCCCCAGGCGCCCATCCCGCCCATCGACTGCCCCGTCACGTAGACTCGCGCCGGGTCAATCGGCTCCCGCGCCAGCTTCTCCTTCAGGGCTTCGATGACCTGCGCCAGGCGCTCGACCTTCTTCCCCATGCGGCCGAGTTTCTCCTTCATCGCCGGCGTATCGGGAAAGGCCCAAAGTTCGTCCGCGCCGAACTTGGGCGCCATCACGAAGCAGGGGAACTTCTCCTGCATCGGGGTTTCGGCGAGGACCTTGGCCGCCTCGCTGCCGCCTCCGGCCCCATGCAGGCACAGCACCAGCGGATACTTCTCGCCGGGTTTGAGCGCCTTGGGCGCCAGCCAGCGGTACGCCAGGTCCACGCCGCCGGCGCCGCGGAAGGTCTGTTCGGTCAAGCCCCCTCCCCTCTTTTCTCGCGCGGCTTCTTCTCCCCGCCCCACGCCGGCGCCAGCGCCAGCAGAAGGCACCCCGCGAGGACGGCAAGACGAAGGTCGGACATGGGGCGGCCTCCCGAGCGGACTTTATAACGATACCCGGTATAATACATCGATTCGAACGCCCGCGCAATACCGCTCCGCATACCGCTTTCCCGCGACCCAGGGCGCCGCATGCCTGCGTCACGTGACGCAAGATCCCGCGCCGCAGGGTCCAGCATCACGTGACGCTGCCTCACGGGATGCCGCGGCGCCAGGCACAGGGAGGGAACTTCCCGCGATTCGGCCTGCGGCGGCGCGGCGTCCCGTGACGATGCTTCATGCAGCGCCGCGGAGTGGAGTATGGGCTCCCGCACAGCAAAGCGCCGGGGTGCGGAGGACCGTTTGAAGGGCAGAGGGGACGCGGGATGCCGCAGGGCGGAGAAAAAAATCGCGGAAACCTTCAAGCCGCCGTCCCGCGCTGCCGATGCCTGTACTGTACCGGTGAGGAACGCGGCGCCGTCAGGCCGACCCACTCGAAACTCGATGTTTAACGAGGTCCAGGGGCTCGGGCGACCGAACCCCCCACGGTTTCCCGGCCCCTGGACCCCACCCCCCGAGGACAGCCCGCGAAGGCCGCGCGTCGTCCCGCCCCCGGCGGGCCGCCGCCTTACCGCGCCGGGCCGGAGGAACCGCCTCGATGAAGACCGTCGCCGTGATCAACCAGAAGGGCGGTACGGGCAAGACCACCACCGCCGTCAACCTCGCCGCGGCCTGCGCCGCGCGCGGCTACTGGGTCCTGCTGGTGGACCTCGACCCGCAGAGTTCGGCCGCCTACAGCCTGGGCCTGGACCCCGCGCGCGAGCCGGCCACGCTGGCCCGCGCGATCCTCGACGAGCGCCCGCTCGTGGACATGATCCGCACCACCGGCATCGAAGGCGTCGAGGTCGTCCTTGGCGGGCCGGAACTGGCGACGCTCGAACTGCGCATCAAGAATCCGCTCACCGCCGTCCGCGTCCTGGCGCGACTGCTCGAACCGGTCAAGCCCGCCTACGACCTCTGCATCATGGACGCCCCTCCGGCGCTCTCGCTGATGTTCACCAACGCGCTCAGCTCCGCCGACGGGCTGCTCGTGCCGGTCACGCCGTCCTTTCTTTCCGCGAAGGGCCTCGAAGCGCTGATGGCCACCATCGACGAGGCCCGCGCGGACTTGCAGGTCAACCCCGAACTCCTCGGCATCGTGCTGACGATGGTCGACAAGCGCCTGGCGCTGGACAAGGAAGTCGAAGCCAACCTGCGCTCGGTCTTCGGCGCCAAGGTCCTGGAACAGACGATCCGGCTCACCGTGCGCCTGAAAGAGGCCCCCGGGCACTTCCGCTCGATCTTCACCCACGCGCCGGGCAGCTCCGGCGCGCAGGACTACGACGCGCTCGCCGACGAGGTGCTCGCCCGGCTGAAGCTCCCGGTCCGGCAGGAGAAGGAAACAGAGGTTATCGAGGTCTCGGCGGCGGGAGGGTAGGGGCCTCTAATCTGTGATCTGTGGTCTGTGATCTGTGGTCTGTGGTCTGTGATCTGTGATCTGTGGTCTGTGATCTGTGGTCTGTGATCTGTGGTCTGTGATCTGTGGTCTGTGATCTGTGGTCTGTGATCTGTGGTCTGTGATCTGTGGTCTGTGATCTGTGGTCTGTGATCTGTGGTCTGTGATCTGTGGTCTGTGATCTGTGGTCTGTGATCTGTGGTCTGTGATCTGTGGTCTGTGATCTGTGGTCTGTGATCTGTGGTCTGTGATCTGTGGTCTGTGATCTGTGGTCTGTGGTCTGTGATCTGTGGTCTGTGATCTGTGGTCTGTGATCTGTGGTCTGTGGTTCGTAGCACAGATTACAGATTACAGATTACAGAATACAGATTACAGGCCCTTGGAAATCGCACATGAGACGCGCGCTTCGTTGCCTTCTGATCCTTCCCTCCTTGCCGCGCTCCCGGGTTGCGCCGAATTCGACGGGCCGGCGCGCGGGCGCGAGGCCGAGCCGGTGCTTTTGGACTCGCTCCACTTCGGCGACCCGGCGGCGCGGCAGCGGGACGGCGCGGCCCCGCGTCTTCAGGACCACGAACCGAATGCCGGAATCACCCTTCGGGAGGAACAGGCGCATGGCTGAGTCGCACGGAACGGCGGCGCGGGCGACCGCGGCGGAACCTGGGGCGGGGGAGGGTGGAGCGGGCGCGCGCGCGGCGGCTCGGGCCTCTTCAACCTCTATCGCTCCCTCGGCGGCACAGAGCAGCCCGCGAACGGCCCCGCGCCGGCCGGCGCCTCGCGCGCCGCGCGGCTCCTGACGCCCGCCGAGCCCACCGCGCCCGAGGTCGTCCAGGGCTCGAACGGGAACGGCCGGCACGCCGCGCCGCCGCCGGAGCAGCCCGCCGCGCCTTCGGTCGAACCGCCCGCCGCAAGCCCGGCCCCTCCGGCTCCCGCCGAACCCGCGGCCAGGATCGGGAAACGAGTGGCCGGAAACCGGAAGTCCTCCGCGCGGCCCGAGGACCTCGCCCGACGCCTGCGCGAGGCGCGGCAGCGCAAGCAATTCAAGCGCCGCGTGCGCGGGGAGGATTACGAACAGGTCACGGTGATCCTCGACCGGGACCTCTATATGGAACTCGACCGCCGCCTGGGCGACCTCAGCGCGGCCAGCGACGGCGTCAAAGTCTCGCGGAGCATGTTCGTCCGCGCGCTGTTGCGGGGGTTCCTCGCGAGCGGCCCGCGCCTGGACCTCGACGGCCTCTTCACCCCCGATCCGCGCAACCCGGACGAACTCGCGGTGATCGAGGAAGCGCTCGTCGAACGGCTTGCAGGCAAGTCGGCGTAGGCCGCGGCCGGGAGGCGGGACAAAACAAGTAACTGATCCCGGCGCGCAGGGCACCAATAGAATGGGGCTGAAGAGGAAGGCATGGCGAACCGTCCGTAAGACAGCAGGGCATCTATTGACTACGTAAGGGGCGGCCATGCGTCGAAACAAAGCCACGGAGGCGGTGCGCTGGGCGCTCGCGCTCGCGGCATGCTGCGCCGGGGCGGGGGAGCTGCGCGCGGCCGATCTGAAGCCGGCGCTCGAAAAGAAGCTCGCCGAGGTGCTCCAGGAGCCCGTCGCCATCGGCGCCTACCGGCTCGGCCTGGACCCCCCGCTCGCCGTCCTCGAGAACCTGCGCATCGGCGAGGCCGTGCCCGAAACCGGCGGGCATCCGCTGGCCGAAGTCGAGCGCCTCACGGTCGAATACATCCCCTCCGCGCTGCTCCTGGGCGGGACCTTCTTCAAGTCGATGGAATTTTCGGGCGCGCATTTTTACGTCGGCGCCGACCGGCGCGGGCACAGCAATTTCCAGGCGTTCCTCGAGAAGCTGCTCGCGCGGCGCGAGAAAGAGGCCGACCTTCCGGGGCTCGGCGACCTGAACTTCCGCGGCGTGGCGCTCACCTTTTACGCCCCCAAGGACTTGACCGCGCCGCGGGGCGAACTCGCCCCCGACCCCGTCACCGTGCGCTTGGCCGCGCTGAGCCTGCGCAATCTCTCGGCGCCCCAGCCGAAGCGATCCCGCGCGCGCGCCGGCGCCCGATCCGTGGATCAAGCTCGCCTTCGAAGAGCTGGTCGTGGACGCGCCCATCGCGGGGCGCGAGCCCGCCAACGCGCAGACCGCGCGCGGGGAGGTGCTCCGCGAGGGCCTGCGCGTCGCGCGCGGTGAGGCCGAGCTGCGCACGGAGGCCGGCCGCCCCAAGCTGCTCATGCTCCGCCGCGTGAAACTCGAGGCGCTCCGCGCGCGAAGCTACCTGCCCAGCCCCGGCGAGGCCGAGACCCTCGCGCGCATCTGGAACACCCTCCGCGTCGGCCTGGCCGGCAAGCCCGGCGAGCGCGCCGAACCCGCCGGCGGCTGGTCGGTCTACCTGTACGACCTCAAGGCCGAGGGCGGCCTCGTCGAGTTTGCCGGGCCGGATCCCCACGGGCGCACGGCCTACTGGCGCCTGGACGACCTGATGCTCGAGACGCAACAGTTCGGCGTCGGCCCGCTCGCCCGCTCGCCCAAGGACCGTCCCGGCTTCCTCAGGCTGGAATCCCCCACCGCCAGCAGCGAAGGCAACGGGCGCGTGCGCATGGAATGGAAGCGGCTCAGCGGCAGCCACCCGGAATGGACCTACCTGCTCGAACTCGAACTCCGCGGCCTGGCGCTCCCCGCGCTCAGCACCCGCCTGGGCAATAAGGCCGACGCCGGCTTCGTCCGCGGGGACCTCGACGCGAAATTCTCTGGCCCAACCGTCGCCGGCCGCCTCGACTGGTCCGGCTCCCTCACCGTCAGCCAGGACACGCAACTCGCCGATCCCGGCCGTTCCGAACGGCGCTCGCGCAGCCTCCAACGCCTGGCCACCGGCGAGCCCATCCAACCCATTCTCATCACCGGCACGCTGCAGGATCCGCGCATCGAGGTGCCCGACTACGCGAAGCACGCGCTGCAAGAGGTCTTCGACGGGATCGTGGACAACAAGGTCACGCGTTTCGTCGGCGACGTGGTGGGAAGCACCGTCCGCGGCGTTGGAAAGGTGCTGGAGCGCGTCCCCGTCCTCGGCCCGCTCTTTGGCGGAGATGACGAATAGAGTTCCGAGTTCCGAGTTCCGAGTTCCGAGTTCCGAGATGGTTTGTATTGTAACTTATTTACTATATTATAGTTACATGAAAAAATAAAAGCGTTTACAGCCCTCTCTCCGCTGGTGTATATACCACTATAAGACCATAATAGGACCAATGTAGAAACCATGAAAGCCACGCTCGCCGGACGCCAATCTCGAACCGACCAAGCCGCCGTGCGCCTGCGTTCGCAGTTGTCGCAAGGGCGCGTGGAGCCCGGCGCGTTCCTGCCGGCCGAGCGCGAATTGAGCGCGCGGCTGGGCGTCAGCCGCGTCACGGCGCGGCGCGCGCTGGCGCAGCTCGTGGACGAGGGGCTGCTCGAAGCCGTGCCGCACCAGGGCCACCGCGTCCGGGCCTCGAAGCACGAGGATTCCGGGGGCGCGCTCGCGTACGTCCTGGCCAGCGCCGAGTCCGACGCGGCCTGGGATTTCACGCACGAGCAGTTGCTCGCGGCGTTCCACCGCGTGCTGCTGGACGAGAACCGGCCCGCGCTGGCGCTTGGCGCCAAGGGGCGCGGCGCGGCGGAGTTGCTGGCCGAACTGAAGGCCCGGGGCGCGTGGGGCGTGGCGCTGGATTCCAGCCGCGCGGATCTCGCCGAGGCCTTCGCGGTAAGCGGCATGCCCTGCGTCGTCGTCGACGCCTACGTCGAGCACCCCGCGCTGGACGTGGTCCTGCAGGACAACTTCAACGGCGCGCGGCAGGCCGCCGCGTGGCTGGCCGCGCGCGGTCCGCGCGTCGCGTGGCTCGGCCCGCGCGTCGGCTTCGCGCACTACCGCGAACGGTACGCCGGCGCGCTGGCGGGGCTGGCCGAAGCCGGCATCGAGCCGGCTCCCGAGAACCTCGCCGTGCTGCCCAGCCACGACGATGCCGAGGCCGCGGCGACATGGGTCCGCGAGGCCTTCGCGCGCCCCGCGAACCGCCGGCCCACGGGGCTGCTCTGCATGTGGCAGGCGCTCGGGCACGCGGTCCTCGAGGCGCTGCGCGCTTGCGGAATCAAGCCGGGCCGCGACGTCGAACTCGTCGGTTGGGCCACCGAGCGCGAGTACCGCGAGCGCTGGGCGCCGGCCTTCCTGGACTCCGGCGCCGGCACGGTCCCCGCCACGATCGTCTGGCGTCCCGAGGACTTGGCGCGGCTGACCCTCTCGCGGCTCAAGGCCCGCGCGGCCGACCCGCGCCTGCCGGCCTGCCGCATCGACGTCAAGACGCGCCTCATCGAGCCTCGCCCGGCCGTGCGCGCCGTGCGGGACGGGGCCTAAGCGGAAGGCGAATCACGTGCCCATTTGGAGGAGCGAATGATGCCGCGAGCCTGCCTGATCCTTCTTGTGCTGCCGCTGGCGGGCCTGGCGTTGACGGCGCGCGCCTCGGAGTCCGCCAATGCGTGGGCGAAGGTCGCCGAAAACCAGATCGGGCGGCGCGTCTCGCCCGGCCTGCTCTGGCTCGACAAGCCCGGCGCGTTCGTGCTGCTCGGCGGGATGGTGGACCACCAAGTCAAGGACCCGCAACCCTACGACATCATGCGCTGGGACGAGGCCGCGCGCGGCTGGCGGAACGAACTTCCCGAAGCCGCCAAGGCGCGCGGCGGCACGACCGGCCCCGTCTCGAATCCCGGCTTCAAGACGCCCTACTTCGAGATGCAGGACAAGGACGGCCTCGCCCGGCCGCACCCCTACCACATGAAGATGTACTATCAGTACGCCCATGCGCCCTGGGACGGCAAGGTCTACGCCCTGATCTGCGGGCGCACGCTCGCGTACGATCCCGCCGCGCGCGCATGGCGGGACCTTCAGCCGGCCGAAGCGCCCGCCCCGGCGACGCGGAGTTACAAGGAGTCGCTCTGCTGGGGCGCGCTGGCCGCCGACCCGGTGAACGAGGAACTCGTCCTCTTCGGCGGCGCGCTCTCGAACGAACGCGGCGGGCCGGGGACGTGGGTCTACGCGACGAAGACCAACGCCTGGCGCAAGCTCGAGCTTCCGGTTCAGCCGCCCGTCCGCGCGCTCGCGCCCATGGCCTTCGACGCCAGGGAGAAGAAAATCGTCCTCTTCGGCGGCGACCGGCTCGACCAGCTTTACGCCGATACGTGGGGCTACGACTGCGCCTCGCGGACCTGGGAAGAGCGCAAGCCCCCGGTCTCGCCCGCGCCGCGCTTCGGTCACGCGCTCGTCTACCTCCCCAAGGCCGGCCAGGTTCTGCTGCTGGGCGGGAAGACCTACACCTCCTCGACCGCCTACCAAGCGACACTTTACAAGCCGCTGCCCTTCGAGGCCTGGACCTACGACGTCGCGGCCAACGTGTGGACGAAACTGAAGACCGCGGGCGAACCCGCGCAGCGCGCCAACCGCCCGCTGGCCGCGGCCGCCAACGCGCGCGACGAGGTCATGCTCCTAGCCGACGCCTGGGGTTCGAAGAACGCCGACGAGACCTGGCTCGCCGCCTTCGACGCGAAGCAGGCCGACGCCGAGGGGACCGCGCAGGGCGTGCCGCCCGGGACGCTGGAATTCCGCTCCGAGAGCTACGACCCGGCGTGGTACGAGGCCGAGACGCCCGCGCCCGACCCGGCGGCCTTCTCGAAGTTCCTGGCCGAACTGCCCGCCAATGCCTTCGTAGAGGTCAAGGCCCCCAAGTGGCCGCTCAACCGGCAGGGCGGCGGCTGGAGCACCGTCGCGCTCGACACCGACGGCGACCGGCTCCTGCACATCGGCGGCGGACACAGTTCCTACTTCGGGAACGACGTCGCGCATTTCGACCTGAAGACCGGGCGCTGGTCGATCTCCTGCCGCCCGCAGTTCGCGCTGGAGTTCAACTACGACTTGAGCGGGCCCGGCGAGTGGGCCTTCAACGGCGCGCCTTGGGGCAATCATAATTACAAAGCCTACGCCTACGACCCGGCCACCAAGCGCATGGTCCTCGCCAAGAGCGTGACGATGTTCTACGACCCGGAGCGGAAATGCTGGCCGTTCGAGGAGACCTTCGAGACCCGGCCCTTCGCCGGCTCCAAGTACGTGACCTTCCTCTGCCCGACGCCGCATGGCCTGTATGCGTGGGGCAAGTTCAGCGAACACGGCAAGGATCCGGGCCTCTTCCGGCTCCGCGGCGGCAAGGCCTGGGAGCAGGTCAAGACGAGCGGCGAAGCGCTGCCCGTGCCCGTCTGCGACAAGGGTTCGACGCTCGTCTACGACTCGAAGCGCGACCGCTTCCTTTTCACCAGCGTCTTCGGCGCGAAGACCGGGGAGGGGGTCGGGCAGGTCTGGAGCTGCGCGCGCGAAAGCGGCGCAGTGCAGGCGCTGAACCCCCAGGGTGCGGGCGAGATCAAGGCCCCGCGCTGGGCGCGCGAGGCCGTCTACCTGCCCGGCGCCGACGCCATGCTCTGCGGCAGCGCGATCCAGCATGGCGAAAAACTCCTCACGCCCTGCTACGACGCAACGGCCAACGCCTGGTATCTCGCCGACCTGCCCGGCGCGGCGGAGGCTTTCAACGGCGGCAAAACCGCCGCCGGCTGCGGCGTGGACCTGGGGCTCGCCTACGACGCGTCGCGCGGCCTGGTCTGGGCCGTCTCCTGCAAGCTCCATCCCGGCGCGTTGAAGGTGCTGCGCTTCGACGCGGCGAGCGCGGCGAAGACGGAACTGAAGTAGAAGGCCGGAGGCCGCGCCCTCACGCCTCCCTGATCTCGCGCGGCTGCTGCTGCGTCAGGCAGTGCAGCGTGCCGTATCCGAGCACCAGGTCCACCGCGTGAATCCCGATCACCGGCCGGTCGAAGAGTTCGCCGAGGATCCCCAGCGCCTCGCGGTCGTTGGAGTCGTTGAAGGTCGGGACCAGCACCGCCGCGTTGGCGATGTAGAAGTTCGCGTAGCTCGCCGGCAGCCGGACGCCGCCATGGTAGAGCGGATGGGGCATCGGCAGGTGAACGACGTTCAGCTTCGAGCCGTTCTCCAGCCGCGCGCCTTGCAGGCGCTCGCGGTTCTCCTGCAGGGCCTTGTAGTTCCGGTCGCGCCGGTGCTCTTCCTGAATCAACACGACGGTGTCGCGGTTGACGAAGCGGCAGAGGTCGTCCACGTGCCCGTGGGTGTCGTCGCCGGCGATGCCGTGGCCCAGCCAGATCGTGTTGCGCACGCCGAAGGCGCGCTCGAAGACGGCCTCGTAATCCTTGCGCGTGAACCCGGGGTTGCGCACCTGCACGCGCGGATCGAGCAGGCACTCCTCGGTGGTCAGCAGCGTGCCGCGCCCGTTGACGTCGATGGCGCCGCCTTCGAGGACCACGTGCCGGCCGCGCAGGGTCACCGGCAGGCAGCGCAGGCGCAGGGCTCGCGCGGCGCGCGCGGCGATCTTCAGATCCTTGCGGTATTTCGAGTAGCGCGCCCAGGCGTTGAAGCGGAAGCCGGCGATGGCGAGTTTCCCGCGCCGCCCGCGCCGCACGAATATCGGCCCGAAGTCGCGCGTCCAGCCGCGGTTCGTCCGCCAGCGGTGGAAGCGCACGCGCTTGAGGTCCGCGCGCGCGGCCTCCAGCACGCGCCGGGCGCGGGCCTCGTGCGCGGCGTTCTCGACCAGCAGGCGCAGGTCCTCGCCGCGCGTCACGTGCCGCGCGATCTCGCCGTAGACCCACGGAATCGCCGCGAACTTCCCGGGCCAGTCGGCGTTGTGGTGCGGCCAGCCCATCCACGTTGCCGCATGCCGCTTCCATTCGGCGGGCATGTAGAGCGCATCGTCGTTTCGTGAGGCGCGGCTCATACGGGGCCGTCCAGGAACCGCCGCTCCAGCCCGCCGTAGGCGTCGATGCGCCGGTCGCGCAGGAAGGGCCACTCGCGCCGCGTCCGCTCCACGCGCGCCAGGTCGATCTCCGCGACGAGGATCTGCTCCTTGTCGTCCGCCGCCTCCTCCACGATCGAACCGAACGGGTCGCACAGGAAACTCGTGCCCCAAAAAACCAACCCGTCGCCGCCGGCCGCTGGCTTCTCGTGCCCGATCCGGTTCACCGCCGCGACGTACACCCCGTTCGCGATCGCGTGCCCGCGCTGGACCGTGCGCCACGCGTCGAGCATCTCCAGGCCTTCCATGCTCCGCAGCAGCTTGGGATGCCAGCCGATCGCCGTGGGATAGAACAGCACCGGCGCGCCTTGCAGCGCCGTCAGCCGCGCGGCCTCCGGATACCACTGGTCCCAGCAGATCAGCGTGCCGAGCTTCCCGGCGCGCGTCTCGATCGCCTGGAAACCCAGATCGCCCGGCGTGAAATAGAACTTCTCGTAGAAGCCCGGATCGTCGGGAATGTGCATCTTCCGGTAGCGTCCGGCCAGCCGCCCGTCGGCGTCGAGCACCGCGACGGTGTTGTGATAGAGCCCCTCCGCGCGCTTCTCGAAGAGCGAGGCGATGACGACGACCTGCCGCGCCCGCGCGACCTGCGCCAGCGCTTCCGTGCTCGGCCCGGGCACCGTCTCGGCGAGGTCGAAGGCTCCGAGGTCCTCCGTCTGGCAGAAGTACGGCCCGCGGAAGAGTTCCGGCAGGCAGACGACTTGCGCGCCTTTCGCCGCGGCCTCTTCGACCTTCGCGCAGGCCTTGGCGAGGTTCTCCGCCGGATCGGCGCTCATCCCCATCTGCACCAGGCCGACGGTGAAATTCCGTGACGCGCTCATGCGGGCCTCCCGTCCCGTGCTTGAAGGGGCTGGCTTCGAGAATAGCCGATTCGGGCGGCCGGGAAAGGCGCGGGCGGGGGATTCCCGGGTACTTTACCCGCGCTTGGAACTTACGCGTCCAGCGTTTCCTGCAGTTCGAGCCAGCGCGCCTCGGATTCTTCGAGCACCGTACAGGCCTTCTCGTGCTCGGCCTTGAGCCGTTCGGTCTCCTCCGGGTTCGAGGCCTTCTCGAGCTGCGCCTCCAGTTCGGCCTTGCGCGCGCCGTACTTCTCGATTTTCCGTTCAAGCGACTGGATCTCGCGGCGGGTCTCGTACTCGCGCCGCGACCGAGCCTTCCGTTCCTCCTTCGTCTCGTCGGGGCGCTCGGCCTTGCCGGGCCTGGCCTTGCGCAGCGCGTCGCGTTCGCGCTCGCCGGCCTCGATCTCCTTCTCGACCTTGTAGCGGTACATCTCGAAGTCGCCGGGCAAGTGCACGGCGCGCCCGTCGCGGACCTCGATCACGTTCGTGGCCACGCGCGCGGTGAAGGCCCGGTCGTGGCTCGTAAAGACCACCGTGCCCTTGTAGCCGGTCAGCGCCTCGGCGAAGGCGTCCACCGTCTCCACGTCCAGGTGGTTGCCGGGCTCGTCGAGGACCAGCACGTTGTAGCCGCCGAGGAGCAGGCCGGCGAGGCACGCGCGGGCGCGCTCGCCGCCGCTCAGGATCCGGATCGGCTTCTTCACGTCGTCGCCGCGGAAGAGGAAGCTCCCCGCGACGTTCAGCACGACTTGGTGCGTGCACGCGCCCGCCGCGCAGCCGGCCAGGTAGTCCTCGACCGTGCTCTCCTCCGGCAGCGTCGTGTAGACGTGCTGCGCGTACGTGCCGACCTCGCAGCCGTGCCCCCACTTCGATTCGCCGGCCTTCGGCGGCAGCGAGCCGACCAGCGAGCGCAGCAGCGTCGTCTTGCCCTCGCCGTTGTCGCCGACCACCACGACGCGCTCGCCGTGGTGGATCTCCAGGTCGATGCCCTTCGCGATGGTGCGCTCGGGATAGCCCACGTCGAGCCCCCGCGCGCGCAACGCGACGCCGTGGCGCTTCTCGACCTGCGGCACGCGCACGTACGCGGTGGCTTCGTCGCTTTCGATCTCGATCGTCTCCAGCCGCTCGAGCTGCTTGGCCTTGCTCCGCGCCTGGCTGGCGGTGTTGGCGTGCGCGCGGTTCTTGGCGATGAAGCGTTCGAGTTGCTTGCGCTTGGAAAGAATCGCCGCGTTGGCTCGCTCGTCGTGCTCCTTCCGCTCCAGTTCGTACTCCAGGTACGCGTCCACGTCGCCGGGATAGTGCGTCAGCTTCCCGCGCGAGAGCGCCAGCGTGTGTTCGCAGGTGTCCTTCAGGAACGTCCGGTCGTGGCTCACGATCAGCGCGCCGCCGCGGAACGTCTTGAGGAAGTGCTCCAGCAGGATCTGCGTGCGCAGGTCGAGGAAGTTCGTGGGCTCATCGAGGATCAGCAGGTTCGGCTCCTGCAACAGCAGCGCGGCGAGCTTCACGCGCGTCTGCCAGCCGCCGGAGAGCTGCCGCACCGGGCCGTTGAGGAACTCGTTCTTGATCTCGAAGCGCCCGGCGACCTCGCCGCACTTCCAGTCCGGCTGCCCGGTGTCGCGCATCAGGAACGCGAGGACGCTCTCGCCCGCCTGGAACGGATCGTGCTGCCGCAGGTAGCCGATCCGCAACTGCGGGTGCCGCACCAGTTCGCCCGAGTCGAGTTCCTCCTCGCCCAGCAGCACGCGGCAGAGCGTGGACTTGCCCGAGCCGTTGCGCCCGATCAGCCCGACCTTGCGCTCGTCGTCGAGCGCGCACGAGGCCCCGTCCAGCAGCGCGCGCGCGCCGTAGCGCTTCAGGCCGTCTTTCAGTTGCAGCAGGATGGGCATGGCCGGATCCCGGATCGCAAAATCGAGTTGAGAAGTCTACGGGGAATGCGGAGAAGGCAAAGGGAAAGCGAAGGGCGGGGCCGCTTCGCCGTCACGGCTTGCCGCGCTTCGCCTTCCCGGCCTGCTCCAGCGCGTCGAGCCGCTTCTCGATGGAGAGCAGCTTGTCCAGGATCAGCGCGTGCACGTACACGGCGTCCATGCCGACGGGGCTGTCTTTGCTGGCGATCTTCGCGATCAGGTCTTGCAGTTCCTGCTTGGCTTTCATGTTCCCGACCCTCCCCGGTCGCCGTACTGCCGCTCGTAGTACTTGAGATACTCGCCGCTCTTGATCGCGCGCCACCAGCCCTCGTGCTCGCGGTACCAGCGCACGGTCTCGGCGAGCCCGTCCTCGAACTTCACGCGCGGCGACCAGCCCAGTTCCCGCGTGGCTTTGCCATGGTCGATCAAGTACTTGCGGTCGTGGCCGGGGCGGTCCTTCACGTGGGCGATGAAGCTCTCGTCGCGCCCGGTAAGCTTCAACAGCAGCTTCGTGATCGCGAGGTTCTCGGCCGGGTTGCTCCCGCCCAGGTTGTAGACCGCGCCGCTGGCGCCCCGTTCGAGCGCCGCCAGCACGCCGCGGCTGTGATCGTCGCAATGAATCCAGTCGCGAACCTGCTTCCCGTCGCCGTAGACCGGGACGAGCTTGCCTTCGAAAAGGTTCGTCGTGAAAAGCGGGATCAGCTTCTCGGGGAACTGGTGCGGACCGTAGTTGTTGCTGCAGCGCGTAATGACCGTATCGAGCCCGAACGTGTGATGGTAAGCCGCCACGAGCATATCGGCGCCGGCCTTGCTCGCCGCGTATGGGCTGTTGGGCTTCAGTGGCGTCGACTCGGTGAACGGCTTCCCGTCGTCGGCGCTCCCGTACACCTCGTCGGTGCTCACCTGCAGAAAGCGCGGCGCGCGCCCGGCGTTCCTTTCGCCGTAGGCGCGCACGGCGTCCAGGATCACCTGCGTGCCGGCCACGTTGGTCAGGACAAAGGGCGTCGCGTCGAGGATGCTGCGGTCCACGTGCGACTCGGCGGCGAAATTCACGAGCGCCTCGAACGGCGCGCCGAGCGCGGCATCGGACAGCAGCGCCGGCCAGAGCGCCTTGTCCCCAATGTCCCCCTTCACGAAGCGATACCCGGCGTGGTCCCGCGCCGCGTCGAGGTTCGCCAGGTTGCCGCAATAGGTGAGCGCGTCGAGGACCGTGACCGCGTGCCCCGCGCCGAGCGCCAGGCGCGCGAAACTCGAACCGATGAACCCGGCGCCGCCGGTGACGAGCAGTCGCAAGGGGCGGGCTCCCGGGTTTACGCCTTGAACAGCGGCTCCAGCGCCAGCTCGAACCCCGGCAAGAGCGGCGAGACCAGCGCGTCCTTCTCGTAAAAGTAAGTTTGCGGCTTCGTCGGCTCTTCCCGCGGGCGGTACAGCTCCACGCGCCGCGCCTCGAGGTCCACGTACCACAATTCGACGACGCCATGGCGCGTGTAGAGTTCGCGCTTGACCGTAAGATCCTTCTCGCGTGTGCTGGGCGAGAGGACCTCGACGCACAGGTCCGGCGCGCCGAAGATGCCTTTTTCCCGAATGATGCCTTCGCGAGCCTTCGAGATGAAGACGATGTCGGGCTGCACGACTTCCTGTTCGGTCAGGATCACATCCAGCGGCGCGAAAAGGACGGTTCCCAATCGCTTAGACTCGACATGGCCCGTCAACCGATGAGCAATGCCGGCAACGACCTTCTGATGCCGCGGCGTCGGCGCAGGCGCCATCATCACGAGTTCCCCCGCGAGCAGTTCGTAGCGCGCCCCGTCGTCGGGGAGCGCGCAGTAATCGGCATAGGTGAGCCTGGTTGCCGTGCTCATGGCTTGAACCTCCGGGAGGATTATACCCCCGGAACCTCCACGCCCTCAACAAACACCCGCCGCACCGCCAGCTCCCGGTCCAGCATCAGCACGTCCGCGCGCTTGCCGGCCTCCAGGCTGCCGACCTCGCCCGCGATCCCGGTCCGTTCGGCCGGCGTCAGGCTGCCCATGCGCGCGGCGTCGGGGAGGCTCACGCCGGCGAGGCGGTGCATTCGCGCGACCATCGCGTCCATGCCCACGACGCCGCTGGCCAGCCCGTGCCCGGGCTGGAAGCCGACCTTCCCGTCGGACTCGAACCACTCCCCGTCGCTCGCCGGCCCGAAGCGGTAGCGCCCCGGCGGCATGTCCACCGCGCGGTTGGCGTCCGTGACCAGCAGCAGCCGCTGCGGGCCCTTCATGAAGTGCGCGTACTCGAGCAGCTCCGGCGCGAGGTGGATCCCGTCGGCGATCACCTCCGTGCTCATCTCCTCGTGCCGGAGCACGAACTGCTCCATGCTCCCCTGCATCGGCGTCCCGAAGCGCTCGCGCAGGGAAGGGACGGAACTCATCGCGCACCAGAAGTGATCGACATGCCGCATGCCGGCATCGAAGGCGCGCTTCATCTCGGTCCAGCTCGCGTCGCTGTGTCCGCAGGTGACGAGGCAGCCGCGCTTGCGCGCTTCGCGGCAGAAGTCCTCGACGCCGGGCAATTCGGCCGCGCAGGTGGCGACCTTCACCAGGCCGGTCTCGAACGCCGCGCGGTACTCGGCGGAATCCGGATCCCGCCGCCCGGCCGGGTTGTGGCAGCCGACCTTCGGCGCGGCGAAGTACGGCCCGTAGAAGTGCACGCCCGCGATCCGCGCGCCCTGCGCGGGCGCCCAGCCGTCGCGAACCTCGCGGCAGGCCTCCAGCATCGCGCGAATCTGCTCGCGGCTCCCGGTCGTCGTCGTGGGGAAGATCGTCGTCGTGCCGTGACGCGTGTGGCAGCCGACCGCGGCCCGCACGGCCTCGGCCGTCCCGTCCATGAAGTCCGCGCCCGCGCCGCCGTGGACGTGAATGTCGAGATACCCCGGCCCGAGATACCCGCCGCCCGCGTCGATCCGTTCGGCGCCGGCGGGGCAGGGGAGGGCCGCGCGCGCGTCAACGGCCTTGATCCGCCCGCCTTCGGCGAGCAGCGCCGCGTCCTCGATCAGCCTGTCGGGCAGGATGGCGGTGGCGTTGGAGAAGTACAGGGGCGGTGGGAAGGGCATGGGCGGGCTCGCGCTTCAGGGTTGCGTTTCACTCATGATCTCGTTCGCCCGCAGCAGGCTCGGAAACGTCCCCGCGTCGGTCCACTCGCCCGGCAGGCGGTCCCAGAGCATCTCGCCGCGGCGGATATAGTCGTTGTTGACGTCCGTGATCTCCAGTTCGCCCCGCGCCGATGGCTTCAGCGTGCGGACCACGTCGAAGACGCGGCAATCGTAGAAGTACATCCCCGTCACAGCGAGGTTCGTCTTGGGCTGCCTGGGCTTCTCCTCGACGGCGACGACCTTTTCGCCGTCGGGCGAAAGCTCCGCCACGCCGTAGCGCCCGGGGTCGGGGACTTCCTTCAATAGGATCAGCGCGCCGGAGTTCTGCCGCGCGAAGCGCCCGGCATATGGCGTCAGCGGCGCGGTGAAGATGTTGTCGCCGAGGATCACGCAGCAATGGTCGCGGCCCACGAAGTCCGCGCACAAGCCCAGCGCCTGCGCGATGCCCCCGGCCTCGTCCTGGACCCGGTACGTGAAGCGCGCGCCGTACTCGCGGCCCGAACCGAGCAGGCTCACGATCGCGCCCATGTGTTCCGGCCCGGTAATCACCATCAGGTCGGTGATCCCGGCCTCCACCAGCTTCCCCACCGGATGCAGGATCATCGGCCTGTTGCCGACGGGAAGAAGGTGCTTGTTGGTCACCTTCGTCAGCGGCATCAGCCGGGAACCCGTCCCGCCGGCCAGGATCACGCCTCGAATGCCGTGCATGCATGCCCCCTTAGGCGTATCTTGCGCCACGCCGACTCAAGCTCAAGTAGCGTTCGAGCGCAGGCTTCTGACGAGAATTGGAGCCGGTCCGAAGCGCGGGCGAATCGCCCGCGAGGGCTGATTGACATATTGATGTATTTGATGTATGTCTAGACATATGAGAACGACCATCCGGCTCGATGAAAACCTCCTGCTCGAAGCCAAACGATATGCCGCCCGGCGGCGCAAGACCCTCACGGCCGTAATCGAGGAATCCTTACGCGAGACCCTGGCCCGCCAGCACTCCGGAATCAAAGCGCAACCTGTTAAGCTGCCTATATTTAAGGGTCGAGGCCTGCAACCGGGCATCGACCTGGACGACTCGGCGGCGCTCCTCGAAGCCATGGATGATCCGCGTGCATCTTCTTGATGTCAACGTGCTCGTGTACGCCTATCGAGCCGATGCGCCGCGACATGACGTTTACCGCGTCTGGCTGGAGCGCCTGGTCAATGGCGACGAATCCTTCGCGGTTGCGGATCTGGTCTTCTCGGGCTTCCTGCGAGTCGTAACCCATCCCAAAGTCTTCAATCCGCCCAGTCCCTTGGACAAGGCGCTGGCCTTTGTAAACATCCTTCGTGCGCGCCCGAACTTCGTCGCGCTCGCACCCGGCGCGCGGCACTGGGAACTCTTCGTCCGCCTCTGTGAGACCGGGCAGGCCAAGGGCAATCTCGTCCCGGATGCCTACCTCGCGGCACTGGCCATCGAGTCGGGCTGTACCTGGGTTACGTCCGATGGCGACTTCGACCGCTTCCCCGGCCTTCGAGTCCTCCATCCCCTTCATGATTCGTAAGCCTGAACAAGAAGGGGAGGGGACTCAAAACCCCCACCCATAACAGCCCCTTGACACCCTAACACGTCCAATTTGACCCTAAGCCCTGGATGTTAGGGTATAACACTTGGCCTTTATTGATGTTGTTATCCATAACGCGCTATAAATACTCTCTTAAATACTAACGCCTTACGCCCGACCCGGCCTGGAGGCCGGGGTCGGCGAGGCCTACGATTTTTAGGTGAGGTGCCCGCACATGGCAAGCTCGTTTCAGGGGGGCTCCTGGACGAGATCTATCAACGGCTCGACCCGCGCCGCCTGTTCCAGAAATTGGAACTGACCGAACGCGGCGCGCGCTTCACCGGACGCTGCCCAAGCTGCGGGCAGAAGAGCCTCTACGTCCTGCGCTACGATCCGCGCTATCCGGGACTGAAGGCGCGCTGCAACCGGCTCAACCATTGCGGCTTCGCGCTCTCCGCCTGGGATTACCTTCGGCAGGTCGAGGGCGTCGCCGAGGCCGACGTCCTGCGCACCCTCGCCGAGCGCGCCGGCGTCGACCTGTCGAAGCGCAAAGGGGCCGATCCCGAGCGGGCCGCGGAGGCCTGGCGCCGGCGCGAGCGCCGCGCGGCGCTCTGCGAGCGCTTCTGGACTTGGGCGACCGAACGGCTTTGGGCGGAAGCGCGCCATCCGGAGAGCGAAGCGGCCCGCACCGTCGCTTTCCTGGAGGCGCGCGGGTACGGCGAGCCCCTCGCCCGCGCGATGGGGCTCGCCTACCTTCCGCCCGCCGAGCAGGCGCGGGCCTTTCTGAGCGGGGGAGCCGGGGTCCGGGGTCCGGACTCCGGAGGACGCGGCGCCGCCAAGCCCGCACGGGGACCTTCAGGGCCTGCCGTTCCTGGATCCAGCTTTCGAGCGCCGCGACGCCGCGGGCGCGCGGATCTACACCCTGGCCATTCCCTATCCCGAACTGCGCAGCCTCGTCGCCCGCGCGACCGTCGCCGACTTGCCCGACGACGCGCCCAAGTACCGGTATCCGAAGGGCCTCAAACTCGACGCGCCCGCCTATCTCCGCGCCGTGGACCGCCGCAAGGCCGTCGTCGTGGTCGAAGGTTTCCTGGACGCCGCCCTGGCCCACGCGCTGGCGGGAGGAGAAGCGGCAGGCTCCGCACCGCCCGGAACCCAGCCCCCGGAACCCAGCCCCCGGCTTCTCGGCCAGCTCGTCGCGACCGGGACCAACCGCCTCAACCGCGCGCAGCTCGAAGCCCTCCAACGCGCGGGCGTCCGCGAACTGGTCCTCTGCTTCGACGCCGACGACCCGGACCCCGCGCGCGGCGCCGGCGCCCGGGGCACGCTCGAGACCCTCGACCGCCTCGCCGAGGCCGGGACGTTCTTCCCGCGCGTCCTGCGCCTGCCCGCCGAACTGGGCTGCAAGGACCCCGACGAGCTGCTCACCCGGCACGGCGCGGAGGTCTTCGAAGGCCTCTTCGAGACGCACACGCGGAGCGAAGCCGAGTTCCGCGCGGAGGTGCTGCTGGGACTCGGAACGGCTCACCACAGAGGCACAGAGGACGCAGAGGGCCACAGAGGGGAGTCTGGGAACGGCACGGCCGCCGCCGTTTCCCCCCTCCCTTCACGGGAGGGTGCAGGGGGAGGGCCTGAACAGGAAAATTCCTTGTCCCCCGGTGTCCGGCCCCCGGCGTCCGGCCCCCGCATCGAAGCGGTTCTCGCCGCGCTGGCCGAGGCGCTGGAACGCGAAGCCGCGCGCCCCGCGCGGGCGCTCTTCGTCGCCGAGCTGACGCGCCTAGTCGCGGCGGGGCTGGGGCTCGACGAGGCCGCGCTCGCCGCGCGGCTCGAACCGTTCCGCGCCCTGGCCGCGCAGCGCCGCCGCGCGGAGCTGCTCCAGCGGGCCGCGCTGGAGGTCCAGACCGGGCTGGGCGGCTCGACGCGCGAGGCCGCGCCCGGCGAAGAAGCGCTGGCGCGCGCGGAAAGCGCGCTCCGCGAGGGGCTCGAACGCGCCGCCGCGCTGCGCGCCGATGCCGGGCTCAAGGACGTCCTCGCCCCGGTCAGCCTCGGCGGGTATCGTGCGGCGGTGCTGGAGCGCCCCGATTTTCTCGAGACGCCCTATCGCAAGCTCGACGAGGCCGCTGCGATCCACCCCGGCCGTATTACCCTCGTCGCCGCGCGCCCCAGCCACGGCAAGACGACCTTTCTTCTTAATCTGCTCGTCCACTGGCTGAAGGTTTACCCCGAACGCCGCTTCGTGTACTTCAGCTACGACGGCCCGCGCGAGCAGCTCCTCAGCCAGCTCGTCAGCCGCGTCACGCGCCGTTACGCCCTGCGCGAGGTCGAGGACGCGCTTCGCGGCGACGTCGATCCCGGGTCGCACCCGGAAGCCGAAGAACTCGCCGAACGCACCCGCGCGGCGCTGGCCTGGCTGGAGGCGCAGGGGCTCGAGCGCCGCCTCTTTATCGTGGACCGCGCGCTGAGCGCCGGCGAACTCGGCCGCGCCGCGAAGGCCATCGCCGCGGGCGGGCCGCTGGGCGCGATCATGGTCGATTACATCCAGCAGGTCCGCCCCGACCGCGGCGCCGGCAAGGCGCTCGACTCGCGCCAGCGCGAAGTCGGCTACGTCTCGCGCACGCTCCAGGCGCTCGCCCAGGAACTCGGCGTCCCCGTCGTCGCCGCGGCGCAGCTCAACCGCGTCAGCGAATCCACCGGCAAGACCGACCGCCCGCGCCTCTGGCAACTCCGCGAGGCCGGCGACCTGGAGCAGGACGCGACCACCGTCTACGGGCTCTACAATCATCACCAGGCCGCCGCCGAGGCCCAGCCCTTCGACGACGGCGCCCCAGCGACCATGGGCCTCAGCGCCTGGAGCGGCGGGCCGGTGCTGGGCCTGAAAACGAACGGGAACGGCAACGGGCACGCCAGGAAGAACCCGCGCCGCAAGCGCACCGAGACCGAAGCCCTCATGGACGCGCTCAACCCCCAGGTCGATACGGCCGTCCTCGCCGCCGCCGGCCGCTGGACCGCTCCCGGCGCGCTCCGTTCGGTGGCCCTCGACGTGGAGGTCCTCAAGGCCCGCCACGGTCGCACCCACGCCCGCGTCGCCCTGACCTACGACCTCATCGCCAATCACATCACCGACGGGCGCAGCGACGGGGAAGGGGAACTCCAGTAAGGCTGTGATCTGTAATCTGTATTCTGTGATCTGTAACAGCAAGACGGGATCCGATAAGGCTGTGATCTGTAATCTGTATTCTGTAATCTGTAACAGCAAGACGGGATCCGACAGATCGCCGATCACCGACCACAGATCACAGACTACAGATTACAGGCCGTTGAAAGGTGGTCGAATAATCGGAGAAAAAGGCAACTCCGGATAGTGTATCAACCGCAAACGAGGGAGGTTTGCCCAATGCGGATGCTGATGCTGCTGGCGGCGGGATGCTGTGCCACGCAGGCCCTGGCCGCGGCCTGGCCGCCTCCGGAGCGGCTTCTCGACTGGAAGCCCGGCGTGGCCGGCGGCATCCCCGAAATCCCGGTGGCCATAGCGCTGAAGCCCGCCGACCTGCCTGCCGACGGAAAGACCGACGCTTCCGCCGCGATTCAGAAAGCCATCGACGCGGTCCAGGTCCCCGGCGCGGTGCTCCTGCCGGAAGGCGCCTTCCGCCTCGAAAAGCGGCTCAGCCTCCGAAGCGGCGTCGTGCTGCGCGGCGCGGGGCTCGATAAGACCCGCCTCGTCGTCAACGCGCCCAACTCGACTTCAGGCGGGAGCGTCGAAATGCGCGGCGAGAAGGGCGGGGAGGAGTTCGCCATCGCCTCCGGCGCCGCGCTGAACTCCACCCGGATCACCCTCGCCGCCGCCGCCGGCCTCCAGCCCGGCGCGCTGGTCTGGGTCTACGCCGACAACGACCCCGCGCTCATGTATACCAAGCCCGAGTGGAAGCAGAATTGGGCCGAGAACTCCATGGGCCAGGTGCTCCACGTGAAAGCCGTCCAGGGCGCGGACGTGACCCTCGATACGCCGCTCTACCTCGACTACAAGGCCGAATTCAAGCCGCGCCTGCGCGTCCTGTCCCCGATCCGCCGCGCCGGCCTCGAAGACCTCCACATCCTGCGCGAGGACCGGGCCGAGGATTCCATCGTCGGCATCTTCTACGCCGAGGACTGCTGGGTGCGGAACGTCGAGACCGAGCGCTGCATGCGCTACCACATCGACATCCGCGCCAGCCGCCGCGTCACCGTCGAGAGCTGCTACGCGCATCACGCCCACGACCGCGGCGGCGGCGGGCACGGCTACGGCATCGAGATGACCGGCTGCGCCTCCGACTGCCTCGTCTGGAACTGCGTCCTGCACTCGCTGCGCCATGCCATGATCGTCCAGGTCGGCGCCAACGGCGGCGTCTACGCCTACAACTTCTCGTTCGACACCGCCGGCAGCGACAACGCGGGCAAGGCCTGGTGGCACTCCAACGACGTCTCCATCCACGGGCATTATCCCTACGCCCTGCTCTTCGAAGGCAACGTCGTCCAGTGCATTGGGGTGGGGGACTATTGGGGCCCGGCCGGCCCGCGCATGACCTTCTTCCGCAACCGCATCGCCGCGCCCGAGAAGGAAGCCGACCTCGCCGCTTACGCCAAGCTCGGCATCCACCCCAACAAGAGCGACCCCTGGCCGCGCTTCCAGATGAACCTCACCGTCAAGGACTCCTCCCACGGCTGCAACGTCATCGGCAACACCTTCACCGACGGCGCGCCGCTCAAGATCGATCCGAGCTGCAAGGACACGCTCGCGGAAGGAAACCTCTTCGACGGGCAGCTCAAGTGGAACCAGGCCCAGCCCTGCCCGCTTCCCGCCTCGCTCTTCCTGAAGGAGAAGCCCGCCTTCTGGGGCGAGAAGCCCTGGCCGGCCATCGGCGCCGACGTGGACGCCAAGGGCATGACGCCGATCCCGGCGCAGGATTGGTACGCGCGGATCAAGCGGGCCGGGAAGGGCGTGCCTTTTTTTAAAGTGAACAGTAAACAGTGAGCAGTAAACAGTAACGGCTTCATCAACTAAAGTACCGTTCACCGTTCACCGTTCACCGTTCACCGTTCACCGTTCACCGTTCACCGTTTACCGTTTACCGTTTACCGTTTACCGTTTACCGTTTACTGTTTACTGTTTACTGTTTACTGTTTACTGTTTACTGTTTACTGTTTACTGTTTACTGTTTACTGTTTACCGCCAATCGATCACCACGCCCACGAAGCTCCGGTCCTTCGCGCGCAGCCTTTCGTAAACCTCCGTGGCGTCGGCGGGCTTGATGCGGTGGCTGACCAGGTGCGCGACCTTCAAGCGCCCGTCGCGGATTCCCTCCATCGTCGCCGTCCGGTTCAGCGCCATCGTGTACGGATAATACGGGTTCTCCTCGACGGGCACCTTCGGCTGGTGCGCGCCGATCAGCGTCAGCTCGCGGTGGATCAAATCCAGGTCGATCCGGAACGAGACCGGCTCGTAGACCGCCGAGGCCAGCACCAGCCGCCCGCGCAGCGCGAGGATCGAGATGGCCGTCTCGTACGCGCGATGATTGGCTGCGGCCTCGATGCAGCAGCTCACGCCCTTCCCGCCGGTCAGCGCCTTCACGCGCGCCGCCGCGTCTTCCTGGCTCACGTCCACGACCGCGTCCGCGCCGAGTTCCTTCGCCATTTCGAGCCGCTTCGCGTCGGCGTCCAGCGCGATCAGCGGGCGCGCGCCGCATTGCCGGGCCAACTGCAAGATCAGGCTCCCCACCACGCCCTGGCCCACGATCGCGGTGGGCTCCAGCAGCCGCGGCGCGCCGCGTTCGACGATGTGATAGGCGACGCTGCCGAGCACCCCCAGCGTCGCGAGCGCCGGGTCGAGCCTCTCGGGCACGGGGGAGCAGGTTCACGCCGTTGGCCGGGATATTCGACGCCGAGGCGTGCGCGGCCGACGAGAGCACCCGCTGCCCGGCCGGCACCCCGCGCACCTCCGCGCCCACGGCCTCCACGATCCCGACGTGCGAATAGCCGATGTCGAGCGGCCTCCCTTCCTTCGCGGCCTCGTTGAGCTGCGCGATCTCGGTCCCGATCGAGATCTCCGTCCACTCCGTCCGCACCCGCGCCTCGTTGGGCTTCGGCGGCGGAAGCGGCTCCTCGATCACGACCACCCGCTTCCCATCGAACCGGAGCCGTCGTCGCGTCGTGGGCAAGGTCATGCGCGCATCCCCTGGAGGCCTGTAATCTGTATTCTGTTATCTGTGATCTGTATTCTGTACTTTCAGTGTTCCGTGCTCCGAATCAGATCACAGATCACAGATTACAGATTACAGGCACAGGCTCTCCCCTACCGCCTTCCGGCCCTTCTCCGTCAGCGCGAAGTCGCCGCGCTCCGGGTCGGCGAACCACTCGCGGCCCCCGTGCCCAATCACGTTTCGCTCGAAAACCACCGTCGCGTCGCTGGCCAGCGGCCCCAGGAGCACATTCCCGTGGCAGCGCGTGCCGGGGTTGCCCATGTGGAACTGCACCGCGAAGAAGCGGTTGATGCCGGGATCGAAGACGATGTTGCCGTGAACGTCGATCTCCGGCGAGCCGCAGACCTCGATGGCTTTGCCCGCGCCGCAGCAGAAGCGATTGTCGCGGATCGTGCCGCCGCTCACGCCGGGCACCGTCTGGCTGGGGTTGCCGAAGGAGATTCCGCGGTCGCAGCCGACGAAAAGATTCCGCTCGCAGACCACCCCCGACGAGCCGACCCAGACGAAGATCCCCGCGCGCCCGCCGCCGTTCGCGCCGCGGATCCCGACAAAGGCGTTGTCCGAGAAGCGCCAGTCCTTAAGGCCCATGCAGTCGATGCCCGAGATGTAATCGCCGTCGAAGCCGTCCTCGCGGTCGGTCTTCACGTGGTCGCAGAGGAAGAGGCAGTGCCGCACGCGCCCGTTGGCGGGGCGCACGGCCTCGACCTTCTCCGCGGGATAATTCCTCTCGCCCAGGTCGCGGTCGTCGGGGCGCGCCGGGTGCGTGCCCTTCAGCCCGCGCACCCAGATGTTGTGGAACTTCACGTTGTAGACGTTGAGCCCGTGCACCTCGCTGTCGCCGTAGAACATCACCGCGTACTTGGGCGAGTTCCGGAACGTCACGTCGGCGATGGTCACGTTCCGCGCGCGCTTCAGGCGCAGGATCGCCGGCGCGTGCCCGCCGGGGTGGTAACCCTGCGTCAGGTCCGCGCCCTCGCCGTCGATCACCACCGCTTCGCGGTTCCCGCTGGCCGAGCGCACCGTCACGTCGCTCTGCGCGAGCAGCATGTCCCGCGGGACGCGGTAATGGCCGTCATCGAGCAGGATCGTCGAGTGCGCCTTCGCGTCGAGCAGCGCCGCGTGCAGCTCCGCGCCGGTCTTGACGCGCACGACGACGCCCTCGGGCGGGGGGAGCGGCTCGGCCGGCCGCACGTGCTTCAGGATCGCGTCCACGTCGAAATCGCAGGGCATGGCGGGGCCTCCGGGGGCGGTTCGGGACTGAGTATCGGGGACTGCGGACCGAGTAAAAAGTAAGAAAAGTACCTCAGCCACTCAGTCCTCAGTCCTTGAACCGCAGTCCTGCCGTCAGTCCTCCGCCGCGCCGCGCCCTCGCATCTGCTTGATCCTGCTCCGGTGCTTCTTCGCGCCCAGCCGCCGCTCCCTGCTCCCCGCGCTCGGCCGCGTGCGCTTGCGCTTCCGCGGCCGCTGCAGCCCCTGCCGCAGCAGGTCCTCCATCCGCGCAAGCGCGTCCTCCACGTTCCGCGCCTGCTCGCGGTAGCGGCTGCTCACCACCTGCACGCGCCCTTCGGCGTCGATCCGCGCACCCAGCGCCGCGCGCAGCCGTTCCAGGTCCTCCGCCGGGAGAAACCCCGCCGCGCCCGCCAGGTCCAGCCGCACGTCGGCCTTCGTCGCGACCTTGTTCACGTTCTGCCCGCCCGGCCCGCCGGAGCGCGAGAACGTCACCGAGAGCAGCCGCGCCGGCAGCGTCAGGGCGGGGGAGAGGATCAGGTCGCGCATGGGCGGCAGCTTTCCGGTTTACGGGCGCAATTCAAAAACGTGAAACGTGAAAAGAAACGACCCAGTGACCTTCCCCACGAAAAGTGTAGTCCTCACGTTTCACGCCTCCCCCTACAATATCCCCATGCCGACGGCGTGCGCCTGCTTCTTTTCCGGCTGGCTCGCGGGAATTTTCCTCGAGTACGCCCTGCATTGGATCATGCACCGCTTCGCGCTCGGCTTCCACATCGGGCATCACCGCGAGTTCTTCCACCTCCCGCCGCGCGCCGTCGCCGTGCGCACCCTCGACCCGCGCCTGGACCTGCTCTTCTTCGCCGCCGTCCTGGCCGTCTGCTCGCCGCTGATGCTCGTCTGGCCCTGGTGGGCGGTTACGCTCGTCTGGGCCGGCGCGCTCTGGCATGTGGTGTTCGTCTACGAAGCCTGCCACGCGCTGATGCATCACGAAGCCTGGCTGCCCAAGGTTCTTCGCGAAAGCCGCGCCTTCCGCTGGTGGCGCGGCTGCCACTTCGAGCACCACTTCCACGCGCCGGCGGCTAATTTCAGCGTCACCTGCCCCTGGCTGGACATCCTTTTCAGGACCTACGCCCCGCCGCGGCCGTCGTACGCCGAGTTGCCGCACCCCAAGCTGCGCCCGGAGGGCGACGGCATTACCGTGTAGCCTGTGATCTGTAATCTGTAATCTGTAATCTGTAACCAGCGAGCAGGGAATGGGTTGCGATGATCGCCTAAAGCATGCGTCTGCTTACAGAATACAGAATACAGAATACAGATCACAGATCACAGATCACAGATCACAGGCTCCAGGTTCTCCGGAAGCAAAACGCCCTCAGGACGAGTCCTCCTATCAGGGGCAATCCGCAAGGGGGGTGCGCATGCGACGGAACGGGCCGGGAGCCTGGGCGGCGGCCGTGTTGGCGCTCTGCGGCGGCGCCGCGCTTCAAGCCGCGCAGCCGGCCGCCTCGAACCGCGAGGCGCAGCTCAAGCAGACCCTCGCCGACGGCTTCGCGCAGCTCGCCGAGTTCGCCCGCGGGAAGCGGCTCTGGGCCGAGGCCAAGACGCACCTGGCCGAAGCCGAGGCGCTCGACGCGGCGGCCCCCGCGTGAAGTCCCTCAAGGCGCAGGCCGAGGGTTCCGACGAACCCGCCGAGGGCGCGCGCGCGGCCTACGAATCCCAGCTTAAGCGCTTCGCCCCGATCCTCGCGGGCTACCTCCGCGAGCTGGCCGACGTCGCGAAAAACGACGGGGCCTCAGTCAAGCCCCTCCTCCGCGCCTACGAACTCGACCCCGCCGCCACCGAAGGCGCGCTCGCCCGCTGCGTCGCCGAACTCCAGAAAAAGGAAGACTGGCCGCGCGCCGCCGAAGTCCTCGCCGGCGCGCAGCGCGTAAAGCCCGACGAGCGCCGCGCGCAACTGCTCCTGGACCTGGAGTTCAAGGCCGCCGAGAAGGAACCGCTCCTGCGCAAGGCCAAGGACCACCCGCTGCGCTACTACCTCAGCCTGCCCAAGGGCTGGCAGCGCGGGAAGAAGTACCCCATCCTCGTTACCGTCGACGGTGCCGGCTGCAACTTCCTCGGCAGCGCCCGCAGCTACACCAGCCGCCGCGGCGACGAACCGTACATCGTCGTCGCCCCCTGCACCTTCATCAACACCTCCAACCACGCCCGCGGCAACTACGCGATGTACAGCGACGAGGAATGGAAACGGATCCAGGAACTCCCCGGCAGCGCCGCGACCTTCGATCACGACGGGCTCCTTAAGGTGCTCGACGACGTCCGCGCGGACTTCGGCGGCGAAGAGAAGTTCTACATGACCGGCTTCAGCGGCGGCGGGAACCTCACCTGGATCATGATCTTCTTGCACCCGGAAATGCTCGCCGCCGCCGCGCCCGCCTGCCCCAACTGCATCCCGCTGCGCAAGGTCTCCGACCACGAGGCCCGCAAGACCCTTCCCGTCCACGTGTACCAGGGCGACAAGGACCAGTTCCTCGCCACGATCCTGGAGCCCCAGTGGCGGCTGGTGCAGGCCATGGCCAGGGCCGGCGGCTTCGAGAAGATCGACCGCGAGATGCTCCCCGGCGTCGGGCATTCGCCGTGCGTCGAGAAGGTGTTGGGATATTTCAACGGCATTCGAAAAGGTAAATGAGCGCGAGCCCCAAGCCTCTACTCCGAGCGACCTTGCACCCGGCATCGCCCCGCGTTACCCTCTCCCGCGCTTTGCCGGTTGCACTTGCGTTTCCATCAACCTGCCGACCAAGGAGTCGCACATGCCGAAGAAAGACAAGGCCCGCACCAAGGGCAAAGTGGACAAGCAGACCCGCAAGATCATCGAGGAACTGATCGTCTCGTATTGGATGGAAATGGAAACCGTCCTCAGCTACATCTGCAATTCGGTGAACCTCGACGGCGTCCGCGCCGAGGAGATCAAGAAGTCGCTCCAGGTGGACATCCAGGCCGAACTCGGACACGCCACCCAGCTCGCCCGCCGCATCAACGTCCTCGGCGGCGTCGTCCCCGGCAGCATGGACTTCCGCGCCATGCAGAAGTCGCTCCAGCCCCGCGCGGACACCACCGACGTCGCCGCCGTCATCCGCGGCGTGATCGAGGCCGAGAACGGCGCCATCGCCCAGTACCGGAAGATCATCAAGCTCTGCGACGGCTTCGACTACGCGACGCAGGACCTCTGCATCACGCTCCTCGAGAACGAGGAAGCCCACCGCCGCGAGTTCATCGGCTTCCTGACCGAGTACGAGAAGAAGTAACCGCGCCCTCAAATCAGCCCTGAGCGGCAACAGCACGGCATGCCTTGCTGTTGCCGCTCACCGAGCACAGATTACAGATTACCGCGCCGTCTTCACCGGCCGCCTCCGCTCCGCCGACCGGTACGCCGCCTCCGTCAGCCGCGCGACCTCCAGCGCGTACAGAGGCGGTTCGTACCCCTTCTTGCCCTGGATCCAGCCCACGAACGCGGCGTCCGGCGTGTCCGGCTTGTAGCTCTTCGGCGGCTCCGTCGGCTCGTTGTTGACCAGGAAGCTCCTTACGCTCCATTGGTGCAAGTGGATCACGATCGACCCGGCCGTCGTATGGATCGCCAGCCGCTCGTCGTGCCGCACCGCGTTGCCGATGGTGTTCAGCGAGAGCAGCGCGCCGTTCTTGCAGCGCACCGCCGCCGCCGTATTCACGTCCACGAAGCGCCCGTGGAAGTCCACCAGCGCGCTCACCTCCGTCGCCTGCGCCCCGGTCAGGAACAGCGTGGCGGCCACCAGGTGGCTTCCCGTGTCCATGAACATCCCGCCGCCGGACTGCTTGGGATCGAGCCGCCAGATCTTCTTCGGGTTGCCCTTGCCCTTCCCGCCCCAGCCCTGCGTCACGAAGGCCACCACCCCGCGCACCTCCCCGAACTTGCCCGAGCGCAGCAGGTCGCGGACGTAGCGGTACACCGGCATGTGGTGCCGCTGGTAGCTGACGTGCAGGATCCGCTTCTTCCGCTTCGCCAGCGCCAGCAGCGCCTTCGAGTGCGCGCTCGAGATCGTCAGCGGCTTCTCGACCAGCACGTGCACCCCCGCGTTCAGCGCGTCGCGGATCTGCGCGAAGTGCTGGTTGTGCGGCGTGCTGATCAGCACCCCGTCCAGCGGTTCGCGCTTCAGCAGCTCCTTGTAATCCCCGTACAGGTTCAACGGCTTGCCCCACTCGGCGATGCACGCCTCGGCGTTCGCCCGGAACGGATCGCACGCCGCGACCAGCTCGGCCCCCGGGATCGCCTTCAGCCGCGGGATGTGCGACCGCCGCATGTTGTTCCCGCAACCGATGAGGGCCAGACGCACGCGCTTCGCCATGGGGTCGGATCTCCGGGCCGTGAATGAAAGGATGAAGCGTTAAACGCTAATCCGGTTACAAAGCTTGGCAAACTAAGTTCCGAGTTCCGAGTTCCGAGGATCGGGTCTTTACCGCAGAGCACGCAGAGAGCGCGGAGGGGGCGAAATAGAAAAGGCAGTTCTCCGCGTGCTTTGCGTTCTCTGCGGTTCAAATCAGTTCCGAGTTCCGAGTTCCGAGTTCCGAGTTCCGAGTTCCGAGGTTTGGTCCGCCGCGCCGCTCGACCCGCAATGGAAAGGCTCCGCATGTCCGAACCCCGGCTTCCCGCGCCCGAACCTCAACGCACGGCCACCTCCGAACTCGTGATCTCCGGCGGGCTCTTGTTCGGCGTGGCGGCCGGCTGGTTCGTCTTTCAGGCCCACTATGTCGAGCCCAAGCTTGACCTGTTCAAGGCCCTTGCCGTGGACCTCCCCGCGCCGACCGTCCTGGCGCTGGCCCTGCATCGGACGGAATGTCAGGCGGGGGTCGGCGCGCTCGTGGCGTTCGTCCTGGTGCTGGGGTTTATCCGGCGCAAGGCCTGGGCCGCCTGGCTTCTCACGGGGGGCCTCTGCGTGGTCATGATGCTCAGCTTCGCGTCCATCGAGTTGACCGCGCAGAAGATCCTCGAGGCCTTGCGGCGCGCACATCCGCAATGGATCGAGAACCTCAAGCGGGACCTTGAGGAAGAGCAGCCGTCCAGGCCGGCGGAGAAGACCTCGGCCGCGCCTGCGCCCTGACGGCGTACAGTCCAATTCCAGACGCAAGCAGCTCGGCACGGGGCCGCTTCGCGGACCCGTGGCGCAGGCCATGAAAGCGAAGTCGCCGTTTCACGCGCCCGGCCTACAATGCCCCGCCATGCCCCCACCGCGCTTCCTGGCCCTCGCCGCGCTCTGCGCCTGCGCCCTCGCCGCTTCGGCCCGCGCCGGCGAGGACGCCCCGCCGCCGCCGCGCCTCCTGGCCCAGGCCCAGGAACAAGCCGTCGTCGCCGCGCTGCAAGGGGAGTGGATCGCCGAGGTGGGCAAGGAGAACGTCCTGCTCGTCTTCCGCGAGGACCGCGGCTTCAGCCTCGAAGAAGCGCGCGGGACCTACGCCTTCAAGGGCGACAAGCTGGAGCTGACCTCCGGCTCGAACGCCGTCGCCTACGCCTACGAGCTGGCCGGCAACCAGTTGACCCTCAGCGGCGCCGACCTGCCCAAGCCGCTCAAGTTCACCTACCGCCCCGCGCTCGCGCGCCTCTGGGGCGGGCTCTTCGAGGTCACCTGGGAATCGGCGAGCCGCAAGTTCATGCGCTGCGTGGCTGTCGTGGGCATCGCCTTCGCCGCGTGGCTCCTCATCGTGCTCCTGCGCTTCGTCAGCATGCTCCTGGTCTTCGGCGAGTGGGGCCCGCTGCGCTTCATCTTCCGCTATCACAAGAACCGTACCATCACGATCCACCGCCTGGTCCTGAACGTCGCCAAGTACGTCGTCTGCTTCGTCGCGCTGGGTTATGTGCTCTCCGAACTCGGGATCAACTACACGGCCTACCTCGCCTCGCTCTCCGTCATCGGCCTGGCGATCGGCTTCGGCTCCCAGGGCCTGGTCCAGGACATGGTCACCGGCTTCTTCATCATCTTCGAGGGCCAGTTCGACGTCGGCGACATGGTCGAGATCTCCGGCCAGACCGGCGTCGTCCGCGACCTGGGCCTGCGCATGACCAAGCTCGCCAACTACCAGGGCCAGACCGTCGTGATCCCCAACCGCAACATCGCCGTCGTGGGGAACTACACCCGCGGGGGCCTGGAGTCCTTCGTCGACGTCGCCGTGGCCGACGCCCAGGCCGCCGCGCGCGCCGGGCCCCTCGTCGCCGCCCTCGCCGCCGAACTGACCCGCCAGTTCGACGGCATCGTCCTGGAGCCCCCCGAGGCGCTCGGCGAGGTCGCGCTCGCGACCGGCGAGCGCTTCGTCCGCGTCCAGCTCACCATCTGGCCCCAGCAGCAGTGGTTCATCGACCAGCAATTCGTCCCGCGCCTCCGCGAGGCCTTCAAGCGCGAGGACCTCGAGATCCCCGGCGACCGCGTCGTCGCCTTCTACCGCCGCCCCGACACCAACGACGTCCGCCCCTCCGCCCGCGGCTTCACCTCCATCCTCGGCCGCGCCCTCAGCGACAAGCACGAGCACTGAGTACCGTGCCGCCGCAAGGCGGAGCGGTCTTGCTTGGGCTCGTTGTTGTGGCTCCGCGTCCCGCAAAAGGTGTGAACCACCCCCGCACCTCGTGCAACTGCCCCGCCTGTACGACTTTCTTCCCACCATTCCCAAAGTATGCAAAAAGACCTTCGACGAAACGCCCCATGAACACCGTCAGAACCGCGAGTGGCATTTTAGGCGCGCTCCGCGAGAATGGCGGGGCCGCGCCTGCGCTTCCCGCTTTCCACTGGAGGATGGGTCCATGCGTTCGATCCGTTGGGCGTTTGCCGTGCTGGCCGCCATGCTCTGCCTCGCCGGCGCGCGCGCCGAAGACAAGCTCTGGACCGAAGACTTCGCCGCCGCCCTCGAGAAGGCCGAAAAGGACAAGAAGGACGTGCTTCTCGACTTCACCGGCTCCGACTGGTGCCATTGGTGCGTCCAGTTGAAGGGCGAAGTCTTCGACCAGGAGGCCTTCAAGAAGGCCGCCCCCGAGCACTTCGTCCTCGTTGAACTCGACTTCCCCCGCGGCAAGGAACAGAACGAGGCCGTCAAGCAGCAGAACAAGATGCTCGCGCAGACCTTCGGCATCGAAGGCTTCCCCACCGTCATCCTCCTTGACGGCAAGGGCCGCCCCTACGCCAAGACCGGCTACCAGCCCGGCGGGGCCGAGAAGTTCCTCGAACACCTCGCCGGCCTGCGCCAGAAGCGCGCCGCCCGCGACGAACTCTTCGCCAAGGCCGACGCCGCGCAGGGCGCCGAGAAGGCCAAGCACCTCGACGAGGCTCTCCAGACCGTCAGCGCCCAGGTTGGGAGCCTCGCCGGCTACGACGAAGTCGTCGAGCAGATCCTCGCCGCCGACGCCGAGAACCAGGGCGGCTTCAAGACCAAGTACGGCGGCCTGAAGACCCTCAAGGATCTGGAATCCGAACACGCCAAGGGCGCCGAGACCGCGGCCGTGATGGCCAAGCTCGACGAGTTTCTCGCCGAGACCAAGCCCGCCGGCGACCTTCTTCAGCGCGCCCTGCTCCAGAAGGCCATGCTCCTCAACGACGTTCGCGTCAAAGAGATGGTCGCCAACCTCAAGCAGGCCCTCGCCGCCGCGCCCGAAGGCCCCAAGGCCCAGGAGATCCAGGGCATCCTCATGCAGTTGGGCGCCCAGCCCGACCAGTAACCGCGCCATTGGTAGCGCCGGCGTCCTCGCCGGCTCGCGCGGGCGTCCCGCCCGCGCGTCTTCCAGTTCTCCCTGTCCCGACCCCCCGCGCCAACTTGCACGATTCTACGCTCCGCCCGCATAAACCCGGCCGCGCCTCGGAACCTCCGAACTAAGCGCAATTTATCCCCGATAAAGACGGTCAGCCGGAGTACCCTTTTGCGTTAAGATCTATCGAACAGACCTCCCATGGAGCACGCACTACGTGACCTTGCACCGGCTGACTTGCCTCGTCCTGCTCCTGGCGCTGCTCCCGCTCCGCCCCGCCGCCGCCGACCTGATCGTCTTCCTCGACGGCCGCACGCTCGAAGGCGAGATCGTCGGCGACGACGGCGAGTACTACACGATCCAAGGCCGCTTCGGGAAGACCAAGATCCTCAAGCGCGAGGTCCGCGAGATCCAGAAGGTCCTCTCGCCGCGCGAGGAGTTCGAATCCCGTCAGGCCACACTTGAGAAATCCGAGAAGCAGAAGAACGCCGACGCCTGGGCGGACCTGGCGAAGTTCGCCGCCTCCAAGCAGCTCGACCAGCAGGCCAAGGCCGCCTGGGAGCACGCGCTCAAGTGCGACGAAGACCACCTCGCCGCGCGCGAGGCCCTCGGCTTCGTCCGCTACCTCGGCGCCTGGGTGCCCCTCGAAGAAAAAATGAAAGCCGAAGGCAAGGTGAAGCACGGAGAGCGCTGGGTCACCCCCGAAGAAGCCCAGGCTCAGGACGCGCCGGCGATCAAGCTGGAGACCCCGCCCACGCCCGTCCCCGGCGAAGTCGGCGCCGCCGCGGCCGCCGCTCAGCCCCAGCCGTGCGCCTACTGCAAGGCCACCGGGTTCGCGCGCTGGTTCCCCTGCCAGGAGTGCAAGAGTTCCGGCAAGCCCGGCTACGTGAACCTCGGCGAACGCCACAGCCTCTGCCCGCGCTGCGCCGGCCGGGGCGAATTGCCGGCCCTCCGCTGCGTCCGCTGCAACGGCGCCGGCCGCGTCGAGCCCCAGTATCCGCGCACTGCCGGCGGCATCGTCGTGCCGCGTGGCTACAAAGAGTGCGCCCCCTGCAACGGCACCGGCGGCGCCGATTTCAAGGAGTGCCCCCGCTGCGTCAAGACCCGGCCCCGCGGGTTCCTCAACTTCGGCGACCGCTTCGAGCCCTGCTCGCAGTGCGGCGGTGAAGCCAAGGTCCCCACCAAGCGCTGTCCGACCTGCGCCGGCGCCCAAGTCGTCAAGAGCCCATAATCTTCTCGCCGCGGCATCGTGCCACGGGTTGGCGCAGCCGCCCCGTGCCTCACGCGGAGCCCCGGCATCCCGCCGTTCGTAGCGCCGGCGTCCTCGCCGGCATTTGCCGCCCCCGCCCGCCTGAAAAATTCACGCTGTAAACACCGGCAACCCCGCCAACCTCCAGGCGCTTGCGGCGCGACCCGCTTAACCTCGCGTGTTTGTCCGCCGCAAGGCCGCCGCGCGCGGCGTATACTTCCCACCGGGCACACGCAACGGGGGAGCAACCCGCATGGCCGACCGACTGAACGTCCTGCTCACCGGCGCCGCCGGCCGCGTCGGGCAGATGCTCCTCCCGTCCTTCAAGGAACGCTACGCGCTCCGCGCCTTCGACCGCGTCCCGGTCCCCGGCGATCCCGCCGCGCTCCGGGGCGACCTTGAAGATGCCGAGGGCCTGCGCCAGGCCATGGCCGGCGTCGACGTGCTGGTCCACCTCGCCGCGGACCCCAATCCCTTCGCGAAGTTCCGCGAGGAACTCGTCGGCCCCAACATCGTCGGCCTCTACAACGCCTTTCAGGCCGCCGTCGAGGCCAAGGTCCGCCGCGTCGTCTACGCCAGCAGCGTCCAGACTGTGATGGCGCGCCCCTTCGAGACCGACTCGGTGGACGTGAACGACCCGCCGCGCCCGCATACGCTCTACGGCGCGACCAAGCACTTCGGCGAGGTCCTGGGGCGCTGGTTCCACGACCACCATCCGCTCGAGTTCGTCGCGCTACGCCTCGGCGGAACCTGCAAGGCCAAGCCCGAGGGCTTCGCCTGGAAGAGCGAAGCGCCGTGGAACTGGCTCAGCGACCGCGACGCCGTCCAGCTCTTCACCAAGGCCATCGAGACCCCCGGCGTCGGCTTCCTCGTGGCCTTCGGGCGCAGCAAGACCGTTCGCGAGTACATGAGCCTCCGCACCGCCCGCGAAGTCCTCGGCTACGAGCCCCAGGACGACGTCCGCGCGCACCTCCCGCCGCGCGAGTAAATAGACAGGGAAAGTGAGACGCTAATGCTGCCTAAAAAGCGAATTCCGACCCCCATCCCGGCGAAATCCTGCGCGAAGAGTTCCTGGCGCCGCTGGGCCTGGGGTATTGTCAAAAGTTGTGGATGGCGAGAGGAGAATCATGCGGCGTTTTCCTTGATGCCGTCCACGAAACGGATGCCTCGAATCACGTCTTCCAGCAGCTTATGGCCGTTTAGTTTCCGCCAGCGCTTCTCGGCAACCTGAGCGAGTTTGAACACCATCGCCAGCGTGGCTTGGCGCGTGCCGCAGCCTTTGGTCTTGTGCGTCCGCAAGCGCACCGTGGCGAAGGCGGACTCGATCGGGTTCGTCGTTCTCAGATGCGCCCAATGCTCGGCGGGGAAATCGTAAAACGCCAACAGCGCGTCTTGGTCCTTGAGCAGACACTCGACCGCCTTGGGATGCTTGGCTTGGTACGTCGCCACGAACGCATCGAACGCTGCCTGCGCATCCTTGCGCGTCTGGGCCATCCAGATCTGATGCAATTTCTCCTTGGCTGAAGGCTGTAATTTCTTGGGCAGGCCGTTCAGCACATTCATCGTCTTGTGAACCCAGCAACGCTGCACCCGGCACTTGGCAAAGGCTTTCGGAAGCGCCGCCCAGAAGCCCAACGCACCGTCGCCGATGGCCAGGTCCGGGCCGTTCTTCAAGCCGCGCGCTTTCAGGTCCGTCAAGACCTCAAGCCAGGACTGTTCGCTCTCCCGCACGCCGTCATGCACGGCGACCAGTTCCTTCTTGCCGTCGGCCGTGGCCCCCATGACCACCAGGATGCACGAGCGGTCTTCCTCCAGGCGGACGTTGAAGTAGATGCCGTCCACCCACAGATACACGTAGCGCTTGCCCGCCAAGGACCGCCGGTTCCAGCTCGCGTACTCGGAGGCCCAGACGTCCTTGATCCGCGTGATCGTATTGGCCGAAAGCCCCTTGGCTTGCGGCCCCAACAGCGCGCTCAGCGCCTCCGGAAAGTCCTGCGTGGAGATGCCCTTCAAATAGAGCCACGGGATCAGGTCTTCCATGCTCTTGGTCCGGCGCAAATAGGGCGGCAGAATCTTGCTCGTAAAGGGCTCTCGCTCGTCCGAGGGGCGCCGGTCTTCCACGCGCGGCTGCGCTACGCGTACGGCGCCGATGCCCGTCTGGATCGTTCGTTCCGGCAGGTAGCCGTTGCGCACCACCACGCGATGCCCGCGCTCGTCCCGCGCCCGCTCGAAACGCTGGAGGTATTCTTCCACCTCCGCGTTCAGCGCCGCGGCTAGCAAGCGCTGCGCGCCTTCGTTCAGGATGTGAGTAAGCACGTCCCGGCTGGACGCTTGCGGATCGAGCGAAACCGTCGTACCCTGGCTCATGTGGCGTATCCTCCTGCCCTTGTGGGCGTGGTGGCCTTAGATCTCCACCAAGGATACGCCGCACTTTTCTTTCTCGCTCATCCACAACTTTTGACAATACCCCCTGGGCCTCTCCCAGGTGGACCTCGCGCGGCATCTCAACACCTCCGTCCAGCGCGTCAACGAAGTCGTAACCGGCAAGCGCGGCGTAACGCCCGAGTTGGTCTGGCTCCTGGCCGGTGCGTTGGGCGCTACCCCCGGATTCTGGATCAACCTGCAGACTCAGTACGATCTGGCGCGCGCGCGCCCGGCGAAGGCCGTCCGCCCCATCCGCTTTGTTTCGTAGCGCCGCCGTCCCGCCCGCGCGGCTTCAGTTTTTCCGTACCGCAGGCGTTCCGTAGGCTCATGTACCTTCAAAAGCCGTACTTGAATTCCGCTCCGCGCGCCCCGCGTCTCCGCGGTGGATCTCAAACCTCCAGCGCCAGCCCGTCGTGCCCGACGAACACCTCGCCCCCGAAGCCCGCGCGGACCTGCGCGCCCAGTTTCGCGCAGATCTCCGGGTCCTCGCTCCAGTCCTCGATGACCAGGTGCTTCAAGACCACGCGCTTCACGCCGGCCTTCGAAGCCAGCTCCGCGACGGTCTGCGGGTTCATGTGCCACGCGCCCCACTCGCGCGCGGCGAGGAACTCCCGCGTCCCGCTGCACTCGACGCAGAGCAGCTCCGCGCCACGGCAAAATTCGACCAGCCGCGGCGAAGGCTCGGTATCGCTGGTGACGACGATTCTTTTGCCGTCCAGCTCGAAGCGGAAATTGATGTTCGGCAAATGCCCGTGCTCGGTGAAGAGCGCCTGCGCCTCGTACTGCGGCGTCGAGCGGAACGCGCCCTCGCGCGCGATCTCCGTCACGTCCCACTCCATCCCCGCCGGGTCCTTGCCGTGGCTGAGCCGGCTCGCGATGTCCATCGCGTAGGCCTCGCGCACGCCCTTCTCGAGGAACTCGCGCGTGCCGGGCGGCCCGTAAATCGCCAGCCGGTGCGTGCGCCCGTAGACCCAGCTTAAAAGGATGAGCTGCGCGAGGTCGCAGACGTGGTCGAAGTGCAGGTGGCTCAGGAAGACCGTATCGATCCGCGCGAGGTCGAAGCCGCAGTTCTTCAAGCCCTGCACGGCCCCGCGCCCCTGGTCGATGACGAGCGTCTCGCCGGCGCAGCGCAGCGCCTGGCACGTCCCGCCGCGCCGAGGATTCGCCCGCACCGCCCCGGAACCCACGAGAGTGAAGGTTGGCATGCGGAAGACAGTAACCTGCGCATGCGCATCGGCAACCGGCAAGCTGCCGTCCCTGGACGGAGCTTGGCAGGCCTTTGAGAATAAACGAAGTAGCGGTATTCTTCGCCGAGGTGAAGTGAGGTGGCATCGCACGACAGTAATCTGTGTTCTGCAATCTGTAAACCAAGTGGGCAGGGTTGAGCCTCCGCAGCTCGCTACAAAGCGGGCCATGGTTTGACCTCTCACTTTGGTGCGAACCGTTGCCCAAGGAAGACTCTTGTCAACGGTTAGAAAGCGCCTCAAGATGAAAGGCCTGTTGGCGGCCAACAGGTGGTAATCGGTCAGGAATAATTCATGCCCGCTATTTCAATGTTCTATGGGATTGTGGTGTCCCTGTATTTTTTGGACAACCGGCGGCACAACCGCCCTCATATCCACGCACGATATCAGGATCAAGAAGCCGTCATCTCCATCCCAGAAGGAGAAATCCTGGAGGGCGCGCTTCCTCCTGGTAAAATGAGGTTGGTGCTGGCATGGATTGAAATCCACCAGGAGGAGTTGACGGCTGATTGGCAACTCGCGGTGGCGGGACAACGGCCATTCAAAATAGAGCCCCTGAGGTGAGCGATGAATCCTCGCGTAAAAACGGTCGCGGCCAAGCAAAACTATGTACTTGAGCTCGTTTTTTCCAACGGCGAGGTAGGCACGTTCGACTGTGCGCCGTATCTGAATTTTGGGGTTTTCAGCGAGCTTCAAGACCCCACGTATTTCGCGCAAGCGCGCGTTGAAGGCGGAACCGTCGTTTGGCCGAACGAGCAAGATATCTGCCCCGACACCCTGTACGAAGCATCGACAAAACTGACTTCCAAGTAATCGGGCGGGTCCCCGGCGGGTGGCTCGTGCGGCGAACGCGGGTGGCCCCCATAACGCCGTTATGGGGGCGCCGAAGGCGATGGCAACCTCATGGAGCACGGACGCACGCCGGTGAAGCTGGCTTTGCCCTGAGTGGCCCATCCGAATATCGTCGCTGGTTTGGCCCGTGAGAGTTCTGCGTTAGGCCACATACAGCGGAGCCGTCGGCGGGTGGGCAGGCGGCCGGTAGGCATGGGTGCCAAGGAGCAAGCGCCCGTTTGCTTGCTCCTTGCTGATGCGCCAGCGGCACAACTTGACTCACCCGCGCCGCCATGAAGGAACGCTGCGATGCCTCGATACCTGATTTCGTTCAATGACGGCTCGATGGATCATATTCCCGACGCGGATTGGCCGGCGGTGGGCGAGGCTTCGCATCAGGTGGTTCGGGAGGCCAAGGCCGCGGGCGTCTGGATCTTCGGCGCCGGCGTGCAGCGCCAGCAAGCGGCCGTGGTTGCGACGGACGGGACCGTCGCACTCGGACCGGTACCGGAGACCAAAGCGGTGATCGGCGGGTTTGCGATCATCGAGGTTGCGTCACGCGAGGAGGCGCTCGATTGGGCCGCCAGGTTCGCCGCCGCGTGCCGCTGCGCGCAGGAAGTTCGCGAGATCATCTTCGATCCGGAGTCCTGAGCGGAGGTTGCTGGAGCGTGCGGCTTGGCCATACATTCAAGCCGCCGTCTGGAGCGCCGCCGCCGATCCGGAACGCAAGGACGCTCGACACCTTGCCACCGAGCGCCGTCCGCGAGCAGTACGTGGAGGGAAGCCCGTGAGGCTGCCTGGCGTTGAACGCGCGGAGGTGGACGCGTCCAAAGTCCGCGATTACCTGCTTTCCGCCGCGCATCCCGTCGGAGGTTCAAGTGCGCCTTCTTCGCGCGCCTGGGCTACTCGGCGAACGACTGGCAATTGCTCGCCGCCGACCTGCGGCGCCATGCGCTGGACCATCCGGCGGTTGCGTCCGAGCGGAACGAGTACGGGCAGAAGTACGAAATTCGTGGTAGAATCGAAGAACCGGCCGGAAGGGCGGCAACCCTCGTCGCCGTTTGGATCGTGCTTTACGGCGAGGATTTTCCCCGTTTGGTGACGGCCTTCCCGGGAGCGCGAACGTGAGATTCAAGGAACTCCAGGCCGTTGTCCTGAACCGGGACCTTCCCGAGCACAGGCTCCGAAAAGGCGACCTTGGAGCCGTGGTGCGCGTCTACGAGCCGGACGGGCTGGAAGTCGAATTCGTCAGCGCGTCCGGGAGGACCGCGGAGTTACGGTCATGGACGCCGATACCGACAAGATTGACGAAGCCGTTTTGGCGCTGCTCTATTTGACGCTTCACCACAAAGAAAGAGCTTGGAAGTCCTTCGATTGGGATGCCATGAACCGGCTCCACGAGAAGGGCTTCATCTCCGATCCGGTCAGGAAAGCGAAATCCGTTTTCTTGACGCCGGAGGGCCTGCAGGAATCGGAGCGCCTGTTCAAGAAGCTCTTTGCAAAGGACTAAGAGGCTCTCTAACACCCGGCCCGGGTGGAAGTGTAGTTCACAGATTACAGATCACAGATTACAGATTACAGATTACAGATCACTGATTTCCCCCGTCCACCGGCACCAGAATAAGCCCCCGCGTCGTCCCGTTCCCCTCGCCGGCCGGGGTCTCGGGGACGAAGGGATTCTCCGCCTGGGTGACGGGCGCTTCCACGGGCGGGGATTCGGCACTCGGCGCGGGCGCTTCCGGCGGCGGCACGAACGCCGCGACCGGCGCCGGAACGGGCGCGGTCGCCTTCGCGTAGTCCTCGGCCGTGAGCATGAAAAACCGGTTGTCCGCGGTGAGGAAGACCACGAAGCGCGCGGCGTCGGTCGCGCCCGGCGTGAGTCCGAATTCGCGCTTCGGATCGACGCAGCCCAGGATCAGCGTCCGGTCGTCCGGCTGCGCTTGCCCCTTCAGGACCTTTTCGATGGCCAGCGTCAGGCGGTGCTGGTTCGCGCCCTGCTCCAGGCCCTGCACGCGCATCGTCCACACGTCGTCGGCCTGCGCGAAATGCCCCGCCGTCCCGTCCTCGAACTGGCTGAGGTGCGAAAGCCCCAGGCTCGGGAAGAGCCGCAGCCGCGGATTCGGCTCGCTCGCCACGACGGGCCGCTCGGTCTTCGCCGGCGCGGGCTCCTTCGGCGCGACAGGTTCTTTCACCGGGGCGGGCTGAGGGGCCTCGGCGGGTTGCGCGGGCGCCGTGCTCGTCTTCGCCGGCGCGGCCTCGGTTTGCGGCTTGGACACCGGCGCCGCGGTCGGAGGCGCCCCGCGCCCGAGCAGCACGAACGCCGCCAGCCCCACCGTCGCGGCCAGCGCCAGCCCCGCCAGCACCAGCGGCGTGGCGCTCGTCTTCGGCGCCGCCGCGAACCGCTCGCGCCCGTCCTCGCGGTCCAGCCGCTCGCGGCGGCCGGCGCGCGGCGCGCGCGTCTTGCGCACCGGCTCGTGACGGCGCAAGCCGCCCTGGCGCGGCAGGCGGTGGTAAACGCGGGAACTGTCGGCGGCGGCGGGCATGGCAATCTCGCTTTCTTCTTCGGGCCTCGGACTCTGGCGCTGGAACTCGGAACTCGGAACTCGGAACTCGGAACTCGGAACTCGGAACTCGGAACTCGGAACTACTCTATTTGAGCCTTTCGACGCCCCCGCCATTACGGCCGGATACCGACCTTCAAGCAAACTTCGCTTTCATACACGTTTTGTACGAGGTGCGCGCGGGCCCCCTCTCCCTCTGGGCGAGGGGCCGGGGGTGAGGGCGGTCACGCTTCGGTCTTCGCTTGCCTCTCAGCGCGGACCGAGCTTAGAAGAAGAGGCGCTCCGCGGACAAAAGAAGCGCGAGAATGCCCGGCAGGATCAAGGTAAACAGCCCCCAGAGCGAACCTCCGGCAATGTAATTAAGCGCGGACAAGCGAGTCATATTCCCCTTTGCGCGACTTGCTTCGCGATTCAGCATGCCAATGTATCCGCCGGCGAGTTGCCCCAGGGCCATGCCCAGTGCGAGCACCAGCAGCAAATCGCGTTGTGACGCGCCAGCTTCCGAGAAGGCGGTCGCGGCGACAAGCTGCGTAGGTACCATGCTCACCACCTGCGCCCAGAGATCGGTGAGCCGGAACTGGAAGCGCCACGGCGAGTCGCCGAGCCGTATGCGGTAGCGGTAAATCAGGAGGGCAAATAGCGCGACGGACAGCACGGCCCAGATCGCCGCGAAGAGCAACACCCCGACCGTGCGCTGCGCCATGCCCCCATTCTATCCCGGCCCCTACCGCGCGTGACGCGCACTTCCTGTTTACTGTTCACTGCTTACTGATTACTGTCATGTGCCCCGGAGGGACATCATGCGCCTGACCATCGTCGGAACCGGCTACGTGGGGCTCGTCGCCGGCACCTGCTTCGCCGAATCCGGCCACGACGTGCTCTGCCTCGACATCGACCAGGCCAAAATCGAGCGGCTAAAGAAGGGCGAACTGACCATCTACGAGCCCGGCCTGCTGGACCTCTTCCAGCGCGGCACGCGCGAGGGCCGGCTGAACTTCTCGACGTCCTGCGCCGAGGCCGTCCGGCACGCGCGCGTCTTCTTCCTCTGCCTGCCCACGCCGCCCGCCGAAGACGGCTCGGCCGACGTGAAGTACGTCCTCGGCGCGGTCGCCGGCCTCGCGCGCGAACTCGCCAGGCTCGACGCCGACCCCAACGCCTCGCCCGCGAAGAGTTCCCATCAGCTCCGCGTGCCGCTCTTCGTCTGCAAGAGCACCGTCCCGGTCGGCACCTCCGCGAAGGTCCGCGCTGCCGTCGCCGCCGCCTACCCCGGGCCCTTCGCCGTCGCCAGCAACCCCGAGTTCTTGAAGGAAGGCGCGGCCGTCGAGGACTTCCTCAAGCCCGACCGCGTCGTCATCGGCGCCGACGAGCCCGCCGCCGCCAAGACCCTGGAGGCGCTCTACGAGCCCTTCTGCCGCTCCGGCGCGCCGATCCTGCAGATGGACCCGGCCAGCGCCGAACTGACCAAGTACGCGGCCAACTGTTTCCTCGCCGCGAAGATCAGCTTCATGAACGAGATCGCGCGCCTCTGCGAAGCCACCGGCGCCGACGTCGAACTCGTCCGCAGAGGCATCACCGCCGACGCGCGCATCGGCAAGGCCTTCCTCTTCCCGGGCCTCGGCTACGGCGGCTCGTGCTTCCCCAAGGACACCCGCGCCCTCGCCGCCACCGCCCGCGCGCTGGGGCTGCGCGCCTCCATCGTCGAGGCCGCCGAAGCCGTCAACGACGCGCAGAAGACGATCCTGGTCCCCAAGATCCTCAAGCATCTCGGCCCCAGCCCCAAGGGCCGCGCGGTCGGCCTCTGGGGCCTGGCCTTCAAGCCCCGCACCGACGACATCCGCGAGGCGCCCGCGCTGGCCATCGTCGAACGGCTTCTCGACGCGGGCGTCAAGGTCCGCGCCTTCGACCCCGAGGCCATGGCCAACGTCCGCGCGCTCTTCGGGGAACGCATCCACTACGCCAAAAACCCCTACGACGCCCTCGATGGCGCCGAAGCCCTCGTCCTCGTCACCGAGTGGAACGAGTTCCGCTCGCCCGACTGGGAGCGCGTCAAGCAGCTCCTCAAACGCCCCGCCGTCTTCGACGGACGCAACCTCTTCGATCCCGCCGAAATGAAGGAACTGGGCTTCGAATACTGGGGTATCGGAAGGAAGTAATTGCGGCCTGCTACCGTAGCGCGGGCGACTCGCCCGCCGTCGTAGCTGGAGCGCCGGCATCCCTGCCGGCGGGACCGCGAGCATCCTGCTCGCCCTACGTGCCACGGGTCGGCGCAGCCGCCCCGTGCCGAACGGCCTGCGCCCGTACGGCCTTCCACTCGCAAGCGGCTCCGGGTGTTTGGGGAAGACCGCCTGGCGCTCAATCCACGCTCACTTCCCACAGAATCGGACAGTGGTCCGAAAGCTTTGCCAACTTCCGGCCGTACATCACCTCGCAGCGCGTCAGCCGCCGGGCGAGGGCGGGGGAGAGCCAGACGTAATCGATCCGCCCTTCCGGGATGGTGCTGGGGATGGTGTGCCCATCCTCCCGCGGATGCAGCTTGCGGAAGCCGTCGATCCAGCCCTCGCGCCGAAGGTGCGCGATCACTTCCGTGCGCACGTCGGCGAAGTCCTTCATCCGCCGCACGCGCACCGGGATCCGCATCCACGCCGTCGGATTCTTCACGTCGCCGTAACCGTACAGCCCGCTGAGCCCCACGAACTCGAAGCGCGAACGGATCATCGCGTTGCGGTTCAGGTCGAGCTTGTTGCGCAGCTTCAGCCGCACGCCCAGGTACGTGTCGCCCTCGGCGACGCTGTTCAGGTCGCCGGTCAGCGAGCAGAACCCCGAACGGTAGGGCTTCATCACGCGGGTCAGCGTCCGCATTTCCACCAGCCGCGCTTTCTCTTCGAACGGATTCAAGTGCGTGTTGAAGAAGTGCCACGTCCGCCCGCCCGGCAGCGGCAGCCGCAGTTCCTGGTAGCCCAGATGGAAAGGGTCCTGGTCGTCGTGCGCGATGGCTTCGGCGCCGTTCACGCGCGTCAGGATCGCCGGCTGATAGCCGTGCTGCGTCCAATACGGGAAGGCCTGCATCTTCAGCGTGCGCGCGGCATGGCGCAGGAGTTTCTCCCCGCGCGCGTGCCAGCCGTTGCATTCCTGCAGCGCCACCACGTCCGGGCGCACCGAGCGGATGTGCCGCAGGATGCCCTCCAGCCGCCCGTCCATGCCGCCCTCAAGCAGGTTCCACGTCAGTACGCGCAGGCGGGAGGTGGGCATTTAGGCGCGCTCCGGATCGGGATTCGAGATCCGACGATCATGTCCGCGGTCCGCCGCCCGTCAATGCCGTATGATCCGCCCTACTTCCCAAAGTCCGCCCGCGGATCGTACCCCGGCGGCCGGAAGCTCGGGTCGTTCACGATCCAGACCTGCTCCAGCGCGTGCACCTGCCCCTTCTCGATCGTGGGATCGAACGAGAGCTTCAGCGTGTGCTTCCCGGCGGACAGCTCGAAGACGTCCTGCCCGCCCGCGCCGCCCAGGACCACGCGGTCGCTGAAGACCTTCTCCGCGCCCAGCTTCGGCGGGTTGAACGTGCTGCTCATCTCGCGCCCCGGCGCGCGCAGCCGCCAGGTCTGCGGCTTCCCGTCGTCGAGCGCCACGCGCAGATGCAGCCGCCCCGTCGCGCCGGGCGCGTAGCGCGCCCAGATCGCGTATCGCCCGGCCTCGCGAACTTCGAAAGGCAGTTCCAGCGCCTTCCAGTCGGCGTCGTCCGGCTTGGCCTTCTCCGCGGCGGCCTTCGGCGCGAGCATCGCCAGCCCGCCGCGCTGCACGGCCTCGAACGCCGCGCCGGCCTGCGCGGGGTCGGGCTTGAGTTCCAGCAGGACCGGCTTTTCCTGTTCGGGAATCTTGACCGAGACCCGCGCGGCGTCGCCTCTGTTGCCGCGCGTGTCCACCGGAACGAGTTCGTAGACGACCGTGAGGCCGGGCTTCAGGTCCCAATCGCGGAACTCCTGCGGCTGCGACGCCAGCGCCGCGCCGAGCGTGTGCTGGTGCGGGCCCGGTGTAGACGCCGCGCGATCCGGCGCCTGCTCGCGGACCTCGACGTACGCCAGATTCGCGACGGCCGGCGGCGTCCACGTCAGCGTCACCACGCCGCGTTCGTCGCGCGCGGCCTTGGCGTTCGTTACCGGCGGCGGGGGCGCGAAGCGCTCGTCCACGGAACCCGGCGCGGGCTCGTAATTCGGATCGCCCGTCACGATCAGCGCATCGACGACCTTCTCTTTCGGCAACTCGAAGCGCACGCCGTCGCCGGCGGCCTCGAAGCCGGCCGCAAGCGCTTCCCAATGCCACGTCCCATCGTCTTTCTGGCAACGCGCGAAGGCCTTCACCTTTCCCGCCGGGACCGCCACCCCCTTCCACGTCAACGTGGGTGCCTCCTTCTCCGCCGCCGAGGCCTGCCAATAGTGCGCCGCGCGGCAGCCCGCCGCGTGCCCGTCGAAGCGCAGCCGCGCCGTGCGGCTCCGCTCGGCCAGCGCCGCCGGCAGATACAGGTTCTCGGGGCTCGCGTCGCCCGGCGCCTTCACGACGGGGCTCAAGAGTCCCTCCAGGCCGCTCCACTCGCGCATCGCGACCATGAACCGCGTCCGGCCTTCCGCTTTCCCGCTCCAATGCGTCTCCTTGATCGGATCCTTATTCAGCGCCACGAATTTCTCGTTCGGTTTGGCCCCGTAAATCACATATCCGGCGCACTCCTTGGAACGCGCGGGCGCTTCCCACACGAGCTTCACCTCGCCGCCGGCCGCTTCGAGCTTCAACCCCCGCACCGGATCGGGCGCGCGCGCCACGACGAAATACACGTCCCCGTCGCCCAACTGATCGCTGACCCACGCCACCTTCGTCGCGTCCGGGCTGGCCGTCGTGTAGGTGTTCGTCATCCACGAGTTCCGCGAGGTGTAATAGCCGCAGAGCCGCAGCACCGTCGCGCAGTCCTCGCCGTCCACCAGCAGATGCTGGCTCGCCACGTCGCCGCCGGTCCCGTTGACCAGCCACCAGCGCCCGCCGTCGACCAGATGCCCGTAATCGGTCGGCAATTCCTCTTTGAAATAGGCGAAGATCTTCACGAGGTCGCCGGCCTTCCAGTCGGTCAGCCCCGCCGGCTGCACCGTCGTCAGGCCCTCGTAATGCCGCAGCGAGCGCCCGCCTCCTCCGCCGGCATGGCTTCCGCTCATTTCGTAGCCCAGGCGCGTCTCGTTCGTCTTGAGGTCCAACTCCCAGGACTCGTACGTGTAGCAGTTGTGCCATTGCAGCGTCGTGTCGTCCTTGGCGAAGCGCACGCCCTTAAGGCGCGTCTTGAGCCGGATCGGCGTGATGCGCTTTTCCGGTTCGGCCTCGGGATCGAGGAGCCACACGTTCGGCGTCCCGCGCAGCCCCACGACGGCCCGCTCGCCGTGCTCCGCCGGCGCCAGTTCGCGCACGTCCCATTTCCCGTCGCACGCGAGCTTGCCCCATTCGCGCTCCTCGCCCGTCGCCGCGTCGAAGCGGTAGAAAACGAAATCCGCCTCCGGCTTGCGCCACTGCACGCGGTAGCCGTAGGTGACGTTCTCGAATTTCCGGCTGGGCCATTGCCCGTGATAGTCGGGCAGCGCCTTGGTCTCCGCGCCGCCGGCCGTGGGCTGCCAGCGCCCGGCGAAGTGATCGAAGACCTTTCGCCCGTCCAGCCCGCCGGCCGTGCGGAAGTAGCGCCCTTCGCGCGTCCAGCCCAGTTTCGTGTCGCCGGCGCTGAAGGCCTGGTCGCCCGGCTGGCACGTCAGCCGCCAGACGAGCCCCCCGCTGAGCGTGTCGCGGTAGGCGGCGAGCTGACCCTCGGCCTCCGGCAGCCGCGAGCGCCCCGCGCGCGCGTTCAGCGCCTCCAGCCCGTGATACGGCTTCGCCGTCCGGTTCCACTTCGGATACGCCACCGGCGGCGGCAGCAGCGCCGCGCGCTCTTCCTCGTTCAGCTCGCTTAAAAAACGGATCGAATCGAACGTGCACGCGCCCGAGGTGTTCAGGAACTCCAGCGTCAGCACCAGGTCCCGCGTCTCGCCGTACGGCGAGTTCTTCAGGTCGAAGACGTGCAGCCCCGTCGTGTAGCAGACCGGGATCCAGCGCCCGCATACGGCCAGCTTGACCATCGTGCCGCGCTCGTCGAGTTTCACCGCGACGTAGCGGTACGTATCCAGGTCGATCTTCCGCCCGTAGTTCTTCTTGATCCCGGTGTTCGACTCGAACGGCTTTTCCGGCCACTCCGGCCAGTCCGCGCGCTTCATCTTCATGGCGCTGCCCAGCGCCCCGCAGACCGTCTCGAAGCGCACCGTCCCGCCTTCGGCCTTCATCTGCTTCAGCGGCGCGCCGTACGCGACCGCCCAGCCTTCGGCGCTGTCGAAGGGTTCCTCGAACCCCACGCGCCCCTCGCCGGCCGTAGCGCCCAGCGCAAGCCCAATCGACAACCCAAGGATACTGAACAAGTTAAGGGTGGGGGACATGGCCGCTCCTATCTGCATACATGCAGTCATGAAATTGCCTACACCGGGAGGGCGGGGTCGTAGGAGCAAATTCTACGCGCTCCATAGGGTGGGCTTGATTATAATATCATCACATGATATCTAGTGGGGGTATGAACAGCAAGGCCCGCAGAACCTTGGCGGAGATTTTCGAGGACCCCGTAAGAGGCGATGTGCGCTGGGACGCGGTCGAAGTCCTGTTGAAACGTCTGGGCGCGACGATTACCGAAGGTCGAGGATCGCGGGTCAGGGTCGCGCTGAACGGCGTCCGCGCCGTCTTTCACCGGCCGCATCCTCAACCCACCGCGGATAAGGGCGCGCTGAAGTCGGTGCGTTTGTTTCTCGTGAATGCGGGGATCGGTCCGGCGCACGAGTAGAGGAAACGAGCATGCTCAAATACAAAGGCTATTACGGCAAGGCGCAGTACGACCCTGAAGCCGGCCTTTTGCACGGCGAGGTTCTAGGGCTGCGCGACGTGGTCACCTTCCAGGGCAAGAGCGTCGCGGAGATCGAACGCGCCTTCAAGGATTCCGTGGACGACTATCTCGATTTCTGCGCCTCGCGCGGCGAATCCCCCGAGAAGCCGGTCACCGGGAAGCTGCCGCTGCGGCTTAACCTGGCAACCCATCGCGAGCTCGCGATCTACGCCCGGCTGCATAACGTCAGCCTGAATGCGGCCATCAACGAATTGCTCGATGCCGCCCTCAACGAACGTTTGAGCGGCCAAGCCGCGCGCAAATAACCCCTTCTCTGTGTGCTCTGCGCCCTCTGCGGTTGAATCCAGCGCTCCGCGCTCTCTCGAACCTATTCCTTCTTGTCGTCCCCCGCCGCGCCCAGCCGCTTCATGGCCCCCTGCGCGTCGCGGGCCTCGCGGCTCTCCGAAGCCCCCGCCGCCAGCCGCGAGAGGATCTCCCGCGCCGCCGGCGTGCCGTTGCGCTCCAGCGCCGCCAGCGCGCGCGCGCGCCGCAGCAGGTCCGGCGAACTCGGCGTCGGGCTCTCCAGCGCCGCCAGCACCGCCTTGGCGCGGTTCTTGATCTCCAGCGACTCGGACGCCTCCGCGGCCTTGCGCAGCGCCGACTCCGCCGCGCGCCCCAGCAGCTCCAGCTTCTTCGAGGCCTCGTCGCGCTGGTTCACGTCGTCGCTGTCGAGCTGCGCCAGCAGTTGCCCCAGCTCGCCCTCCGGCGGCGGCGCCAGCTCCAGCATCCGCCCCAGGAACTTCGCCGCGCCTTCGCCGCCGGCCGCCAGCTTCCAGACCGCCGCCCAGGCCGCGCCGGCCTCGCCGGACAGCTCGCCCCACAGCCCTTTCAGCGCCTCCTCGTCCCCGGCCGTCTCCGGCAGCGCCGCCTTCAGCACCGCCTCCGGCGTCGCCCAGACCAGCGCCGTGGTATCCTGGTGCCCGGTCGCCAGCCGCGTCCCGTCGGCGCTCGCCGCCATGCACAGGATCCGGTTCTTCCCGAACTGCCGCGACATCGCCATCTTGACCGCCGCCGGGCCGGCCGCCTGCAAGCGCTCCAGTTCCTTGTCCTCCGCCGGATCGGAAGGGCTCGCCTCCAGCTTCGCCAGTTCCGCGCCCGTCGCCATGTTCCAGAAGCGCAGCGCCCCGTCCATCCCCGCCGTCGCCAGCACCTTCCCGCCGGGCAGGAACGCCAGGCCCGTCTGGTACGGCGCCGGCGTCTGGAGCAGCAGCACGTCCTGCCCGCTCGCCAGTTCCACGATCCGCACCCCGGGCTGGCCGCCTTCGGCCTTCCCATTGCCCGCCGCGCCCGCGCGCAGCGGGTTGTTTCCGTCGCCCAGGCCCATCGTCACCAGCAGCCGCGAGTCCGGCGAGAGCGCCAGGCAGTTCGGCGAGAGCCGCCCCAGCGTGTACTCGCACACCGCCTCGCCCGTCGCGGCCTCGAAGAAACCCACCGCCCCGTCGTAGCTCGCGGTGATGAACAGGCTCCCGTCCGGCGCGTAGGCCAGGCTGCCCACGTTCTGCCCCGGCGCCGCGACGTCCGCGAGCTTCTTCCCCGTCTTCGTCTCGTACAGGTGCACCTGCTTGTTCGAACTCGCCACCGCCAGCCGCCCGCCGTCCGGCGAGAAGCACAGCGCCGTCGGGAAGCCCGGCAGGTTCTCCAGCTTCGCGCCTTCCTTTCCGCTCTCGGCCTCCAGCAGCTTCACCGTCTTGTCGAAGCCGCACAGCGCCAGCAGCGCGCCGTCCTTCGAGAGCGCCGCCATCCGGTAGCGCTGCCGGTGCACCTTCGCCTCCCCCGACTTCCGCGGGTCCCGCGCCTCCTCCACCGACCAGAGCCGCACCGTCCCGTCGTTGCTCCCCGTCAGCACCCGGTCGCGGTCCGCCCCGAAGGCGATCTGCGCGATCTGCGAAGCATGGCCCGGCGGGTCCACCAGCGCCTTCCCCGCCTCCGCGTCCCACAGGCTGATCACCTGCGTCGAGACCGCCAGCGTCTTCCCGTCCGGCGCCAGCTCCATCTGGTTCACCGCCTGCGGGCTGGCCTGGAAGCGCTGCACCTGCTTCTTGCCCGGATACTCCCAGACCGTCACGAACCCGTCGTTGCCCCCGCATACCAGCCGCTTCCCGTCGGCGCTGAAGATCAGGTGCCGGACCCCCGTGCCCTTCTCCGGGAGTTCCATCGTCTGCTCGCCCGTCTCCAGCGAAATGAAGCGGATCTTTCTTGTCCCAGCTCCCCACCGCCAGGCCCGCCCCGTCCGGCGTCAGCGCCACCGCCGACGGGTACGCCTTGTCCGGCAGGTCGAAGACCTCCAGCTCCTTCCCGTCCTTCGCGTCGTACGCGTAGACCTTCCGGTCGCTGCCCACCCCGATCAGCTTCTGCCCGTCCGCCACGAACGCCGCGCTCATGAAGCGCTGCTTGTCCAGCGCGATCTTCTGCCGCACCGCCCCCGTTTCCAGGTCCAGCAGCAGCAGCCCGTTGTTCGTCTGCGCCGCCCCCGACTTGCCGTCCTGTGAGCAGAACACCTTCATCACGTGCTCGCCTTCGACCTGAATCCGGCCCGTCTCCTTCAGCGTCTCCGCGTCGAGCTTCCTCAAGCTCTGGTCTTGCAGGCTCAGCAGCAGCGTCTTCCCGCCGGGCAGGAGCTGGAGCCCCAGCGGGTTGATCGGAAGCTCCACCCGCCGCAGCTCGTCCCCCGTCGCCGCGTCCCACTCCCGCAGCGTCATGTCGTGCCCGCACGAGACCAGCCGCTTCCCGTCCCCGCAGAAGCGCCAGCCCCCCGATGTATTGCATGTGCCGCAGCTTCAGCGAACCCAGCCGCGCCAGCGCGCCCGGCGGAAGCGCCGCCGCCGGCGGCGCGATCGGCTCGGGCAGCGGCGGGCTCTCGGCCTTCTCTTCGCCGTCCTCGCCCTTGGGCTGCTCGTCCCCGTCCGCCCGCTTCACCGCCTCCACGGCCGCGCCTTCCACGCGCGCCTCGGCCTTCACCCCCTGCGCGGGCGGCGCCTTCGCCTCCGCCGGCTTCTCCGCCTCCTTCGCGGGCTCCGGCGCCTTCACCGGCTCGGGCTTCGGCGGCGGCGCCGGGTCGGCGTTGCCCTCGCCCGCCCAGCCCCACGCCGAGAAACTCAGCGCGAGGGCCAGGAGCGCCCGCGCGGACCCTTGCACGGAGCAGGGCAGGGGACGGGTCGCCGCACTCCGCAACGCGACCTGGCCTGGACCGCGATCCTGTCGCTGACGCATCGCCGACTCCTTGAAAAATGAGCACCGCGACCACTCTAGAGTCTGAGAAGCCATGGAGCAACGCCGCGTGAAGCCGGGCCGGTGGGCCTCATCAGAAAGGAACCCGCAACGCCCCGATTGCTGCACGCCCTCGACCTTCCATCGTTATAAGGAAGCGCCGCGAACGCCGCCTCTGCCGCCCTGGCTTCGAACGTCGCGCCACTCGGCCGCCTTCGGCCCTAAGCCCAGACCCGTTCCCGAGCCTGAGAACCAAAAGCATTAAGCGTGTAAACCTATACAAAGAAATATGTAACAATTCTATTGATAACCGATAAAACTACCCCGGCTCGTGGATTATATTCCTTCTACACGCCTCCTTGAAAGGGCCGCATATGGATCCCTGCTCTCGCCGACGCCGCGTCCGTAGGGACGCGACGAAAATAGCCCAGCCTTTCAAGGCTGGGACCATGAACGCCGCGTCACGAACTCAGTCCCGCAGGGACGGCTGAGGGGTACGCGCCCGCCGCCGAGCGGCAACGGCGATTGTTCATCGTTCATGGTCCATTCATCATCGTTCATCGACGGCCCAAGGGGCCGGGCCACTCGGGCAATGAACAATGGAAAATGAACGTTGAACGATGACCCATCGCCGTTCATCGCCCGGCACGGGGCGGCTGCGCCGACCCGTGGCACGCAAGCGAGCAGGATGCTCGCGGTACGGGAAGAACCAGAAGACGCGCGGGCGGGACGCCCGCGCGAGCCGGCGGGGACGCCGGCGCTACAGCGGCTGCGCCGACCCGTGGCACTTGCGGGCAAGGTGCCCGCGGTCCTCAATACTTCACCCCCAGCTTGATGCTGTGCTGCGGCTCCGAATCGATCTTCGGGTACTCCGTCAGCAGGCTCTCGAAGGGCACCACCGGATCGACGATCGGCACGCCGTCGATCTTGCCTTCCTGGATCAGCCGCCAGCACGTCTCGTACACGCGAGAGTTGTCCCAGCGCGGGTGGTCGCGGTCCGGCTGGCTGCACGCGCGGCTGAAGACGATCTTCGGGAGGTTGTGGTGCGCCTCCGCGCCCAGGTCCAGCCCCGCCCCGTACGGCGAAGGCGCCGCGCCGGCCACCACCGTCCCGCCGTAGGCCACGCCGCGGATCGCCGCCTGCAAGGCCTGCCAGCTCGCGCTGTACTCGATCGCCACGTCCACCCCGCGCCCGCCGGTCTGTTCCTTCAGCAGTCGCCCCACGTCGGCGCCCTTCGCGTCGAGCACCGCGTCGGCGCCGCACGTCTTCGCCGCCTCCAGCCGCCGCGGGAGCATGTCCACCGCGAAGACCGGATACGCGCCGGCCAGCTTGGCGAGCTGGACCACGATCAGCCCGATCGCGCCCAGCCCGAAGACCGCCACCGCGTCCCCGATCCGCACCTGCCCGTCGCGCAGCGCCGCGAGCGCGAAGTCGGCCGGGTCCATGCACACCGCCGACTGCCACGGCACCCCCGCCGGCAGCTTCCACGCCGTCTGGAATTCGCCCCCCGCGTTCTTCTTCACCACCGTCTCGCGGAAGCCGCTGTAGCAGAGCACCCGGTCGCCCACCGCGAAGCGCTCCGCCGCCGCGCCCTTCTCGACGACTTCCCCGACGAGCATGTTCCCCACCGTCGGCTTGCCCCACGCCGCGCCCGTCTCCTCGGGCTTCTCGAAGAGATGCAGCGCCTCGCTGTAGCGCCCGCGCTCGTGCATGCGCCCCTTGTAGACGTTCATCTCCGTGCCGTGCTTCGCCGCCGCGAATTCCGCCTTGATCCGAATCTCGTCGGCCGCCAGCGCGGGCTCCGCGTACTCTTCCCAGGCCAGTTCCCGCGGCGCGGGCACCACGATCCGCTTCGGCATCTCGATTTCTCCTCGTATCCCGGAGTCCGGATACCGGCCCCCGGACCCCGCCCTCAATGCTTCGGAAACAGGAACACCGGCCGTTCGCCCACCCGCGCCGCGCCGCGCTGCCGCAGCAGCCCCGTCAGCTCCGGGAACTTCGCCAGGCAGAAGCCGTCGAGAAACAGCGCGCCGCCCGGCGCCACGCGCGGCGCCAGCCGCTCCAGCAGCCGCTGCGCCTTGTCCGCCACGAAGTACCCGATGAAGTTCCGGCACAGCACCGCGTCGAACGGCTTGGCCTGGTCCGGCAGCGGCAGCGCGAAGGCGTTGCCCACTTCGAAGTGAATCCTCGCGAGCACCTCCGCCGAGACCTTCCCCGGCGTCTCCAGGTGCTCCACCGGGAACCCGAAGGTCAGCCGCCCGCTCCGCGCCGACTCCACCAGCGCCGGCTGGATGTCGAAGGCGTGGATCTCGAAATCGAGCTTCCGCTTCAGCAGGAACGCCGCGACCGTGAACGCCTCGTCGCCCAGGCTGCACGGGACGACCAGCACCCGCGCCTTCCGCCCCTGCACGTGCGGCAGGATCTCGCGGTCCAGCGCCTCCAGTTCGCCCTCGGTGAAGCGGAAGAGCGTCGTCTCGGGCGTGATCAGGTTCGCCAGCACCTTTTCGCGCAGCGTCATCTTCGCGAAGACGTCCGCCCCCGCGTGCCGCTGCCCGCGGCAGCCGTCCAGCATCCGCCGCTCGAACGCCGTCAGGTCCGCCGCCCCGTTCAGCGCCGCGAGCAGCTCCGAGACGTAACGCGAGTGCGGATCCAGCTCCGCGTGCGCGTGCTCGATGTAGCGCCGGACTTCGGCCAGATCTTTGAAAGCGGCGGCTTCGGGCATCGGGACAGTCTGCCAAGCCTTGCCGCGGATGCAATGGAACTACCAAAAACTGTAATCAGTGATCAGTGATCGGACGCGATGTAATGAACGTGGGTCGATCCTCGGGTGTCGCGCCCGCAGCCGTGCCACGGGTCGGCGCTGCCGCCGTAGCGCCGGCGTCCCCGCCGGCTCGCGTGGGCGTCCCGCCCGCGCGTCTTCCAGTTCATCCCGTTTCGCCCGCCGCCGCGTCCCCCAGGGACGCGACGAAAATAGCCCAGCCTTTCAAGGCTGGGACCGTGAGCGCCGCCCCACAAGCCCAGTCCCGCAGGGACGACTGAAGCGCAGGCGTACCCCGCAGCCGTCCCTGCCGAGCATCCTCCAACGTGCTGGCTGGGTACAAGTTGCAACCGCTTGCGTTGACTTGCTGCGGCATGTTCCATAGGCTCTGGATTTACTAGGCCGCACGAATGCGGTCGAATACATGTTTGATGCTTCGTCATGAGCGCCATCGCACATTCCAACTTTGAGACTTTCGCAGAGGGATTTGTGCGAGCGTATTGGCAGACCATCAAGAGCGGCGCTTTCTCGATGCCTCCACATGAGCCAGTGGAGGAGAGCATCGAGGAGTTGCTCTCCGAGGTTTCCCATCGGACGGAGTTTCAGCGCGACGGCAGTTTGCACGAGCTTCACATGGAGAACGCGCACGGAGATTGGTGGCGGTTTTCGTTTCGAGCCAGCGGAGGTCGCTGGGAGTTGGTTGGAGCATCAGCCCGTTCGGACAGCGAGATTCCGCACGACCTACTTGGTTCAGTCTACTCGCATCATTTTGCGCCTATGCTTCGCCATGTTGAGAGAGTCACGAATGAACGCATCTAACCATGCGCTGCAGCGAACCCGGGCTGGTGGCGCTGACTGAGGTTGGTTTGTGATCTGGTGCCACTGCGCTGCGGTACTCCGCAGCCAGTGCGAGGCGCGCACCCCGGATTTAACTCGCACGTAGACCCGAATGAAGTAACTTGAGTGGGCCACGCGATCCGGACGGCGAAGCACGGGCTGCCTACAGCCGCAGCCAGCGGCGCCAGTTCCTGAAAGGCACAAGGCGAGGCGAAGGGTGACAGTGCCACCAGCCCGATGAACGACAATTGGTCATCGTTCAACGTTCATTTCCCATTGATCATTGCCGAGTGGACCGGCCCACGGGACTGTCGATGAACAATGACGAATGGACAATGAACGATGAGCCATGGCCGTTGCCGTTCAAGCGGCCGTCCCGCCCCACAAGCCCAGTCCCGCAGGGACGACTGAAGCGCAAGCGTCCCCGAAGTCGTCCCTGCCGAGCATCCTCCAATGTGCTGGCTGGGTACAAGTTGCAACCGCATGCGTTGACTTGCTGCGGTATGTTCCATAGGATCTGGATCTACTAGGCCGCACGAATGCGGTCGAATACATGTTATGCCTCACTTGCCGTCCAACCTCGCTGAGCACATGGCGGAGTACTTCAGCCGCGATGCGCGACATTGGCCGGGCGCCCGAGCCGACCACCGGGCGCGGTTGATCGCGCTAGCGTTCGATGACGCGACGGCTTGGTACGTCGCGCCACTGACTCAAGCGTGGAGCACCCTTCTTGCGACGGGATATACCGCGGAGCACGGATCAACGATCGCGTTGACAACGCCCGGCCAAGACACCGACGCTATATTGCGATTTCGCGAGCAACGGCACGCTGAGACGAACGACAGAGGTTTGGCGTATGAACTTAGCTTCGCGTCGTCGGAGGATGTCTGGCCCGGCTGGTTTTCACTCGAAGCGTGAGGCATAACCAGCCGTTGCAGCGGACCGGGCGGGCGTCGCGGTCCTCGTGATTCGAGAGTGCGTCCGGTGCCCGCCCGGCCGCTGAACGTCGATCCGTTAGGCGCCCAAGATGCCGCCCGGATCGCCTCTGCGCCCCTCCGTGCCTCCGTGGTAAGCCGTTCAATCGTCAATCCGCAATCGTAAATCGTAAATCTTCCCCGCACCCATACGCGAACTATCCCTCGGAACTCGGAACTCGGAACTTCCTACTCCCCCAACGCCGCATTCAACAGCTTCGCCAGCCGCACCCCCGCCGCGTAAAGCTGCCGCTCCACAAGATCCTTGTTCGCCGCGAAGTACGCGTCGCCCAGCAGCACCGGCCGTTCGGAGACCGGCACGTTCTGGTACACCCGCTCGCGCGCGAAGCCGTGGCTCTCCGTCGTCCAGGCGTCCGGGTCGCCCTCCGCCAGCTTCGCGGCCTGGTCCTTGAATTGCGCCTCCAGCGCGCCCGCGTAATCCTTCGCGTTCGATTCGCCAAGGCACGCGCGGACCAGGTGGATGTCCCAGACCTGGTGCAGGTTGCTCTTCTCGCCTTCTTTCTTCCACCAGACCTGCGCCAGGTTCCCGCCCTTGTCCGTCCCCGGCTTCCCGTCGATCTGGAGCTCCCGCGTACCGCAGTGCAGCGGCATGTGCAGATCCCCGGCGAAGTGGATCAGGAACTTGAGCGCCTCGAGCTTCTCCTCGTCCTTGAGTTCGGCGTTCGCCAGCCGCTTCGCGAACTCCTTGAGCTTCTCCGTGACGCACGGCCGCGCGCCGTGCTTCTCCGGCTCGTACCGCTCGTCGGCCAGCGGGATGTCCACGTAGTGCCAGCTCGCCGTCTCGCGCCGCTCCAGCCGCACGAAGTCCGCCCAGTTCGAGACGCTCGCCAGCGACTCGCCCGCGCCCAGCAGCGCCAGCACCCGCGCGCGCGCCTTCTCGGTCAGGTGCAACTGCGCGACCCAGCCCACGATCTCATGCCCCTCCGGCCCCCAAGCCCGCGCCGGGGCGGGGGCGGCGAGGGCCAGGATCGAGGCGAGCACGGCGAGGCGGCGGAAGGCGGACATGGCGCGAGGCTCCAAGCCCAGTCCACGCTAATCAGGACCCGGCGCGCAGTAAACCGCGAATGCGGGCGGCCATTCGTACGTTGTACCGCGGGCGTCCCGCCCGCCGCCGACCCGTGGCACCGATCCCCCCAAGCCCAACGGGCTTGCATACCCCAGCCCAGGGTTGGCGCGCAGCGCCTACCCTGGGTCAGCGGACCCCGAGCCATTCAACCCTGTAAGGGTTGCAGCGCCGTTGCCGCTCGGTACGCTCGCGCTTCAGTCGTCCCTGCGGGACTGGGCTCGTGGTGCGGCGCTCACGAGCCCAGCCTTGAAAGGCTGGGCTATTTTCGCCGTGTCCCTACGGGACGCGGCGGCGGGCGAGACGGAAGAACTGGAAGACGCACGGGCGGGACGCCCGCGTGAGCCGGCGGGGACGCCGGCGCTACGAAACAAAAAAGGCCGCGCCCAGGCGCGGCCCGATCGATGAACGATGATGAATGAACCATGATCAATGATCAATGATCAATCGCCGTCGCCGTACTCCGTGCCCCTCTGCGTTCTCTGCGTCTCTGTGGTAAGCCGTTGCCGTCGCCGTTCATTCCGCAATCCGCAATCCGCAATCGAGTACCCCCCAGCACGGGGCGGCTGCGCCGACCCGTGGCACTACCGAAAACGGTCCCCGCTACTTCGCATCGATCCGCGCCAGCTCCGACTTGCAGAACTCGTACAGCGTCCGCTCGCCGTCGTTCTTCGGCTTGTACTCGTCGAGGAACCCGGCCAGTTCCTTCCGCGCGCGCATCCGCGCGTAGGGGTCGCCGCGCACGCTGCTGCATAGCGCGATGCTCGCGGCCGCCTCCAGGTCCTGCTTGCCGGGGCTGGCGTCGAGCACCCGGCGGAAGGCGCCGGCGGCTTTCTCGTAGAACCCGATCGCCTCCTGCCCGGCCTTCGTCAGCGCGGCGGCCTTCGCCTGGACCTCGCGCATCGCCGGCGCGTTCGGGTCGAACTTCTTGTACGAGCGCCCGCCGACGGTGCGCACGGTCTTCGTCGACTGCGCCACCGCGTCCTTCCATTCCTTCGCCATCGCCTCGTACCGCGGCAGCAGTTCCTCTTTCATCTGCTGCGCGCGGGAGAAGTACGCCCGCGCCAGCGCGCGCTGCACCGCCGCGCCCGAATCCGTCCGCGCCAGCCGTTCGAAGCCCGCGACCGCCTCCGCGTGCTTGCCCGCGTCGGCCAGCGCCTGCGCCGCCGTGAAATTCTCGGGCAGCGCCGGCTTCCGCGGCCCGTCGATGGGATCCCCGTCGATCGGGTCGCCGCCCTTCGCGAGCTGCTGCGTCGCGTAGCGCTTCTGCGCCTCCCGCGCCAGCGCCAGCGCCTTCAGCGCGTAGTCCGTCCCCGCCGTCTCCTCCGAGACCTGGAACCAGCGCAGCCCGATCGCATAATCGTCCGCCGCGTGCGCCCGCGCGAAGGCCTCGCCCGCCTCGAACTTCTTCTTCGCCGCCTCCTGCCGCGCGAAATCCGGGCCGCCCGGAAGGGCGGGGGTCTCCGGATCCGGAGCGGGCTCCGCCGGCTTCCGCGCTTCCGCCGGCTTCGCCTCGCGCGGCGCCTGCCGTCCTTCGGCCGTGCGGATCTTCTCGATGTGCTCGAGCGTCGCGAACTTCCGCGCCCAGTACAGCGCCGACGAAACCTCCTGCGCCAGCTCGCTCTCGCCTTTCCCCGACGCCTCCAGCTCGTCCAGCGCCGTCTCCAGCTTCACCACGCACGCCGCGTACTGCGCCGGGTCGATGTCCAGCGCGCTCCCGCGCTTGAGCACCTCCAGCGCCTCGTTCTTC
>JAOSKN010000005.1 GCA_027493525.1 Planctomycetota bacterium
CTTGATCCCTGATCGGGCGCACGCTGATCAGCCTGCTGGAAGGCGGGGCGTTCGACACGTCGGCGTCGGCGCTGGTCTACAGCACGCTGCAATTCTTCACGCTCGGTCTGGTCGTCCATTCGCTGCTGGAGATCGTCGCGCGCAGCTTCTACGCCGACAGGGACACGCTGACGCCGTTCTGGGCGGCGCTTGGGGGCGCGTCGGGCGGTTCTGTGTCCATGCCGCCTCTGAGTCGCCGGCACGGGCGCAGGTTGCGAGAGTCGGTCCGGCCTCACCTGGCACCGCCTTTCACCGCCTCACGCGCGCGTTGGACCCGTCAACCTTGTCCACCTTTCGCGCCCGCGCGGGTTCGCCGATCTCCGCCTCTCGGCCGGGTCCGGGCTCGAGCTGGTGGCGGGCGCAGGGTAGGGCGGTCCGGCAGGGCGCCGGCTCCATGGGCTCCCTGTGGGCAGGATCGGTCATGGGGTGCGTTGCCGCATCGCCGCTGCAACCCGGTCGGCTGCGGCCACCATGGCGGCCGATGCCTCGGCCTTGCGGTCATCGGGTACGTAGCGCAGGGCGGCGGTGTGTTGCGCTTCAAGGTGTGCGGCCAGGAAGTCCACCAGCCAGGTCACGGTTACCCGCTTCGTGGTTTCAGCGTCGGCCTGCGCCTCGAGGTCGGCGGCCGTCAGTCCCCGCACCTTGGACCGCAGGCCATGGCGGATCGGCGTGCTACCCCCATGGAGCTTGCAGCGGCCGGCGCCAGGGTGCCAGGTCCCCCAACCGGCGGGCCGGCGGCAGGGTGTCCCCGCGCGGGTCCGGGCGCCGCAGGTGTCATAGGCCATGGGCTCTCACCAATTGGGGAGGGCCGCCCGAACCGCGGCGCAGTCCGGGCGGCCGGGCCGTCACTGTGGCGCGGCTTGCAAGGCGCGGTGGCAGGCGGCGGCGCGGCGGTCATTCTCGGCGGGGTCCGGGCCGGCAACCCACCCCGCGGCGCGGCCAATGTACAGGCCGGCGGCGGTGTAGCAGTCGGCCACGGCCACCACCAACCGGGCGGTGGCGTCACGTTCGGACAGCTCTTCAAACAGGACGGGCAACGCGGCCGGGCCGTACCCCATGACGGCGGCCAGGGCCTCTCGCCGGGCGCGCATGGTCGCCGGCTCGGCCGGCGGGTCAAGGTCCAAGCTGCCCCACCGCTGCTTGACGGTGCCGTCGGCGGCCACCGCGTCGAACACCTCGGCCACGGTGCGGCCGTCGGGGTCCTGTAGCGTCCAGATGCGGCGGGTTGTGCAACCGGCCAGGTCGGCCGGCGTCTCATTCGTCAGGGTCTGCATGGTTGCTCCATGTTCGGCCTCAGGCCGACGGGCGGTGTTACCGCACCCCCGCCGGTCGCTTGTCGGCCTGCCCACCGCGGGCAGGGTCAGAACGTCTCACGCGCGCGCCCGCGTAGGCTCGCCGATCCTCGCCCCTCCGCTGCATGGGGTCTCGTCAGACACCCCCGCTGCATGGGCTCCCTCACCCGCGCGCGTCGGGGTGTCCACCTTGTCCACCTTCGGGCCGGGCGCCAGGTGGCGGCCAGGCTCTCCCGTCGGGCCGAGCTGGTGGCGATCCGGGGCCAATGCAGAGGGGTGCCACAACTTGTGGCAGGGGGGTTGTGGCGGCTGTATCGCGCTCCTAGAGCGGATTCCAGAGGGTGCCACAACCTCCCCGCGATACACACGCGCGTGCGCGCGTGAGGGGAAATATACTCTGCACTCTTCTGTTTCCAGTTCCCCACATGCGAGAGTATCTACATAGCTTGTGGCACTTGTGGCATATATCTTAGAAAGTAGCTTGTAGAGCTTATTAGTAGGTGCCACAACCACCGCCACAACCCCCGCCACAACGCTGCCACAACCGGCTGCGTCAAGCATTGTCGGCCTCGCAGTCGGGTAGCAGGGCGTTGATGTCCAGTCGCTGCCACCGGGCCTTGACACCCCCGCGGCGCCAGGCGTCGGGCGTCGGGCCACGGTGGGCGTCTCGCCGGGCCAACATCTCGGCCAGGCGTTGCCCCGGTAGCTTCTCAAAGGTGGTGCCAATCAGCGGGCCGCCGGGGCTTCGCAGGGCGGCCAGGTTGAGCCACAGTTCCGGGCCGGTCATCGGCGGGTCGAGCTTGTCGGTGGCGGTCGAGCCCGGCACCTCGACCACGTAGCCCTTCACGGCGTAGCGGTCCAAGCTGAACACCCGGTCACTGTCTCGAGCTGCCTCGTGTATCACCGCGGCGCCGCTGCGTTCGACCTGGCGCTCCCGGTCGGCCTCTTCGACCGTGGTTCGCCACGGCCGGTACAGGATCGCTTGGATCAGCTCTTCGGAGGGGCTCAAGCTCACGGTGGCGGCGGTCTGCTCTTGGAGCATCGGCGCCAGGTGCTCAAACCCGCGGGCTCCATCGCCGGCCTGCGCCACCTCGGCCGCGGCCAACAGGATCTGCACAGGCTCGGCGATGCGGTAGTCAACCCCCGGCGGCAGGGGCAGGGCGTCCCGCATTGTCTCGGCGGCCGCGGCCAGGGCCGGCAGGTTGCCGAGCATGTGGCGCCACAGGTCGGCGCGCAGTTCGGTCGGGTCAACATGATTGTCTCGCCAGAACGCGGGCAGGGCCGTCTCGGTCATGTGGCCTGTCTCGGGCCGGGTGCGGGCCACCATGAAGCGGTTAGCGTCGGCCTGGGTGTAGCCGATTGGTTCGATTGAGAACGTTGCCAGGGGCCACGAAAACCGCGTCTCGCGAACCCCACCGCTTGCTGTGCCACGTTGCTTGACGGCCTCCCCATAGGTCGCCTTGCGGGCCGCAGTCAGGATCGCCGGCAGGTGGCGGTTGTCGCTTGCCTCGGCCTCGTCAATGAACAGGGGTGCGGCGGCGTTGCCGTAACTGGCCGAGAGAGAGAACTCGGTCGCATCAGAGACCGCGAACCCATGCGGCAGGAAGTAGCGCAACAGTTTGAGGATCTGCGTCTTGCCGGTGTTGCTGTCGCCGCAGATGCTCAGATACACCCGGCGCTCCCACAGGTAGGCCACGACGGCGTAGGCGATCCACAGGGCCACCAGCAGCGGCGCATGGGTATCCTGCCACCGCCAAGCGGCCTTGAGCGCGCCCTTGAGCAGCGACAGGCACTCAAAGAGCGTGTAGCGCGGCGGGGTGTTCAACATGGCGGGGCCGAGCTGCGGGTACCACGGGTTAGCGCAGTCGCGGGTAGCGTGGTGAACCAACCCGAACGGGCAGGTCGGCAGGTCGCTCTCCCGCCACCCGTCACCAATTCGCCAGATCGGCCGGGAGGCTTCCACCACAACGGGCCGCGGGCCGTCGGGCGTGGTGACAACGTGAACCCCTCGCGACAGTTCCCGCAGGTCGGCGCGAACCGGCGCGTCGGCACCGTAGCAGGTCGCCGCGTCAACCAACGTCTCAGCGGCGGCCAGGCGGGCGCGGCGCCAGCTCGGCGAAGGGTTCGCCTCGGTCGCCGGTAGCGGCGCCAGGCGGTCCAACAGGGCCGGCAGGATCTCGCCGGTCGCCACGGCAAACTGCTCACGGGCTCGAGCCGGCATGAAGGGCAACGTCAGCTCGGCGCGGCGGTCGCGATCCCATAGCGCCAGGCCGGGCGGGTCTAGCACGCGGTACAGAGGCACGAATCGCTCGGCCAACCAATCCTGCATCGCTTCGGTGGCACGGTCGCCGATGTCGGCGCGCTCGGCCAGGCGGGTAGACTGCCGGCTCTGCTTTTGACACTCCTTCGCCGCACCCCACAGACCGTCCACCCGTTCCTTCCCGCCTCGCGGCATGGCGGCCTTGAGCTGCTGAAAGGCGGTCTCTGCGGCGCCTGGGTCGGTGTCTCGCAGCTCGGCCACAACCTCGGCCATGCCGCCGGCCAGGGCGTCTGTCACCAATTGGGGACGGTCTCCGGGCTCGGCCGCGGTCACGGTGTCCACCAGCTCCGTCACCAAGTCGGCCGCGGTGGGGTCCGGTGCGGGCGGGGTGTAGGGTGTCGCCAGCTCGAGCCGGGCGCGCAGGTCATCGGCGGTGTAGCCGTCTCGCAGGGCGTCGGCCACGTCGTACCCGTCGGGCGCGTCGGGCGGCCAGGTCGCCACCTTCACCGGCACCCCGCGGGCGGCCAGGGCCTCGGCCAGATGCTCGGCGCCGTCACGGCCGGCGGTGTCGGCGTCGAACAGGATCACCACCTCGGCGGGCAGGGCTTCGTCGGGCAGGGCCTCGGCCACCCGGCGGGCCGAGCCGGCGCCGCAGGTGTTGCTCACGGCCAGGATCGCGGCGGCGCGGGCGGCTTCGCAGTCTTTCTCGCCTTCGGTCCAGATCACCGCGGCGCCGGCAGTCTCAGGGCCGAAGCGGTAGGGCTTCGCCGCGCCGGTTCCCTTGGCCCACGGCAGCAGCTTCGCGCCGGGCTCGATACCTTCGCCGAACGGGCCGCCGGCATAGCGTCTCACGTCGGCCAGGGCGCCCGTCACGGGGTCGCAGACCGGCAGGAGGTACCGAGTCCCTGCGGCGGCCTGTGGCAAGCCATGAGCGGCCGCCTGCGCGGCCGTGAGCTTGCCGAGTCCCCACCCGCAGGCGGTCGGGTCAATGCCGAGCTGCAGCAGGTACTCTCGGGCCGCCTGCGCGGCCTCGCCGGTGCCGTCCGTGAGCTGCGAGCGGAGTTGCTGCCACGTCTCAGCGTCGGGCAACGGTTGCGCGGGCTCCTCCTGCGGTGGCCGGGCCGGCTTGCGGTCGGTGCGGCGGGCCTCCGGCTTGCCGGTGCCGTTCGCCAGGGCGGGATCGTAGCCGGTTCGCTCCAACGCGGACCGCAGACACTTTCGCACCTCGCGCTCGGTCATCGGCGGGGTGTTGGCGGCGGTGTTCCATTCGAGCAGCAGGTCGGCCAGGTCGCCTTCCGGCAGGTCGAACCGTTCCACCAGCTTGCAGGCGGTGGCGATTGCGGTGTTGTCGCGGTCGCCGGCACCGGCACCGGGGCAGGCGGCCAGGTAGCTACGGGCGCGGTCGGTGGCGGTCATCGTCCTGCCCCCTCCCCCGCGGCTTCAACGGCGCGGACGGCGCGGGCGAGGTTCCGCAGTCTCTCGCGGCAGAGCAGCGTTGCGCTGTACCCCCAGGCATCAAGACCGGGAGCTGCTCGACAGCTCGGCCGATGCGCCGGCCGCGGCCAGGTCGGCGCGCAGGATTGGCCTCACGGCGGCATGGCGCTCGGCTAACCGGGCGTCGGTCAACTCGCGCTTCACCGCCTCCGAGCAGCTCGGCGTACCACCGGCCAGGCCAAGCTCCAACACTTCGCGGGCGGCGTCGGAGAGGCTGTAGGCGTCGGCCAGGGTCCGGGCGTCGCGGCGGGCGCTGCGACGTTGCTCACCAGCGGCGCGGGGTAGGCGCGGCGGGCGGTTCGGCTTGGGCATGTGTCACACTCCCCATGCCGCGCTTGCTGACCTGGCCGGGTGTAGCTACAATGCGGGCAGCAGTTTCGCCGCATCGCGCCGCGCTCCGGGTCCAAGCCGGGCGCGGCGTTTCACTGTGCGGCGGCGGCCTCGGCGGCTTCGGTCAGACCGTCAACAACGCGGTCCAACAAACCACCGGGAGAAACGGCCCGCTCGAGCCGGGAGAGGTCGTCAACGCGGGCGCCGATCCGTTCGCACAACTCGGGCTGCGTCAAGCCGAGCTGGCGACGCAGGGCCGGCAGGCGCCTCACGTCCAAGGTGGCGGATACCACGGGGGTAGCACTCATCTATCGCGCTCCTGGCGCCTCCCGGCGCCGCCTCTGCGCCCCACTTGAGCGGGCGCGGGCCGCTTGACGCGGCCGGACTCGCGCGATAGACTTGGGGATGCGATAACCGCCAAGTCCCGCGCGGACAGGCTTTCTGCGGCGCCCGCTACGAACGGGCGCCGCTTCTATTGTAGCTAGGCTATTTTGCCACTGTCAAGACCTTCGGTTTCCCTTTCTACAGGCGGGTAGCACCATGGTAACCGATACGCGGATGCACGTATGACAAACGTCTAACGCACGTCCGGCGCACGTCTGACGCTCACCTCCCGCCAAGCCGGCGCCGTCGCAGTTCCTTGACGCTCAGGCCGAGCGACTTGGCCGCGGCGTCGAAATGCTTACGCGCCGTTCCGGGCTCAATGCCGAGCCGCTCGGCTGCTTCGGGCAGGTCCAGTCCGCGGTTGCAGACGAGGGCTACCACTTCCCACTGCCGCGGCGAGAGCTGCTCGGCCTCCGTCGGCCCGATTTCGGGCTCGGATCGCAGGTAGACCGACCTGGCGCACTGAACCTGCACAAGTAGCCCGAAGGTCATGGCGCGGTGTCGCAACTCTTCGGTCTCGGTCGCTACTTCAAGGGACACTTCAACGTCGGCCATCGCAATGCGGATCGGCAGATCGGTAAGCATCTCTTCCCATAGCCACTGCGGAATGTCTGGGCAGATGCGGGCGCGCATCGCCCGCAATCGCTCCCAATCCGGGCCTCCAGGGGCAGACATTGCGGCCTGGATCGCAGCATTGTCGCCGATGTCCAGGAGCTTCGTGGCGCTGTCCAGCAGCGCATCGTCATACGTCAGGGATACGAAGTGTCTCTGCGTCAAGCTCTCACCGGACTGCCCCTTGGGCATGGCTCACTCCCCCATCCCCGGCAGGGCCGGGTGTCCGGCATACTCGGCCTCGAGCTGCTCCAAGCCTTTCAGCACGGCCAGGCGTAGCACGTCCGAGCGGGTCACCTTGTCCACCATCGCCAGCTCGGCGGCGGTGCCAACCAGCGGCGCCAGAGCGTCAAGCCGTGCCAGCATGGTATCGGGCAGGCGAACGTTGACGGGTGTCTGCGAACGGCGCATCGGCGGGGCCTCCTCTTCGTCGTCAAGGTCCGGGCAGGGCAGGTCGCCGGCCAACATGGCGGCAGTCCGTTCGGCCAGGTGCGGTTTCTCGGTCAGCAGCTCGGCCAGGCGCTCTTCTGCGGCGCGGGCGCGGGCCAAGTCCACCGGCGGGCGGCGTCGGGCGCTCACGCGGCCACCTCGGCAGTCAGCAGAGCCTTGACCGTCTCCGCGTGCCAGCGGCCACCAGATCGCGGCAGGCGGCCTTCTTCGGACAAGCGGTCGCCGATCTTCCGCAGGCTCAAACCTTCCTTGCGCCACCGGCGGGCCGCGGCAATCATGGCCTGCTCGGCGGGTTCGGGCTCGAGCCGGCCGGTCGCCAGGTCGGCAACGCGCCACCCGTAGGGCAGATAACCGCCGGTCTTCTCGCCGCGGGCCTTCTTCTGCGCCAGGGAGCGCCGGACAAGGGCCGGCGTAGCAATGGCGGCCGAGTGGGCTTGCTGGTGACAGAAACCGCAGAGCGGCACAGTCCGAGTGCCACCGGCGCTGCGCGGCACGACGTGGTGATCCACCTCGGCCGGCAGGCCGCACTCAAAGCAGGCGGTGGTCATGCCGCCACCCCGCTCTTGAGCAACGACTTCACCGTTTCGGCGTGCCACTTACCGCCGGACCGTGGCAGGTAGCCGCGCTCGGCCAAGCGGTCGCCAACACGGCGCAGGCTCAAACCGGCTTCGCGCAACTCACGCGCGGCGGCAATCACGGCCTGCTCTTCCTCGTCGGGCTCAAGCCCACCGTCGGCAACCACCCGAAAGCCGTAGGGCGCTTCGCCTCCGCAGAACTCGCCGCGTTCCTTCTTCCGGGCCATCGCGAAGGCGGTCCGCTCCCGAACCATGTTCCGCTCGGGCTCGGCGGCACCGGCCATGACGGTCAAGAAGAAGCGGCCCATCGCCGAGCTGGTATCGATGCTCTGCCCCCCAAGGTCAACAAGGTGCATCGCCACCCCCGCCCTGTCCCAACCGGCGGTGACGTTCAGGCAGTCGGCGGCATCGCGGAAGAGGCGGTCCAACTTGTAGGCCACGACGGCGGCAACCTTGCCGCGCTTCACCAGATCGGCCACCCGGCGGCCACCGGTGCGGGTCGCCAACGGCTTGCCGGCGCTCACCCCAGCGTCAACGACAACCTCCGGTCAACTCCAAGCCGCGCATGGCGCAGTACGCTCGGAGCTTCGCCTCCTGCGCGTCAAGGCTGATACCGGCGGTGGCCTGCTCTTCGGTCGAAACCCGGATGTACCCGATCGCCTTCATAGCCCGTCCCCTTCGTACTGTTAGTGTAGCGCATACGCGCTACACTGTCAAGGGTTCGGGCCAGATTTTCGCCAAACCGTGTCAGGGCGGGTTCCCGCGTTGACACGGATCGCGACTCGCCAAGGTTCGCCAAGTCTGCCGGCGGGTGTCAGCGGTCCGGCGGGGTTCGGCCTGGCCGAGCTGGTGGCGGGCCGTTCGGAGCCGTTGCGGGCCACAGGCGGCCGCGGCGTTGCGTCGCCCGCGGTCTGCCCGCGCTTTGCCCCCGCTCCGAGCTGGTGGCGGGCAGGTCAGCGGTAGGCTTCGCGGCGGTGGCGAACGCGGGCAATCGTCACCACCTCTGCGGCGGCATCGATGCGGTAGAGTACCCGGTACTCACCAACCCGGACGCGCCACAGGCCGGACGCATCCTTGAGCTTTTTCGCACCGGGCGGGCGCGGGTTGTCGGCCAGGGCGGTGATTGCTGCGTCAACGCGGGGTAGCACGTCGGGCGGCAGGCGGCCAAAGTCGCGGTCAACGGCGGGTGCGAACTCGACTTGGTAGGCCACGGCTACGCCAGGCCATACTTCCGGCGCAACTCGTCATACGGCCGGGCCGGACCTTCGGCCAGGGCCTCTTCGGCCGCGGCCACGTCGGCGGCATCCTCGAGGGTTTCGAGCCGGGCCAGGTCATCGGCCGACAACACGGCCACGTCGGAGCCCGGCACCACAACCCGTTCACCGCGGCCGGCTCGGCGGGCGGCGGCGCGTAGCTTGGCGGTTGTCAGCGGGCGGGCCATGGGCCTCTCCCCCGCCACGGCGGCGGGTGTTGCTTGGATTCTCGGCGCGGCGGCGGCCAGAGTCAAGGGCAGGCCACCGATCCGCCCGGAATGTGTAGGGTTTGTGCGACCGCGACACCCTACCCTGTGAGCAGACGATCCGCGGTCATCTCGGCCGGCGGGTCCGGCAGGCGGCCACGGAGCCGAGCCCACAGACCGCGGGCCGTCGCAAGCGCGTACCACCGCCACCAGGCGGCGCGCAGGGCCTCCCGCTGCTCTAGGGCGGTGTGACGGGCCACCTCGGCGGCCTCGGCGCGGCGTAGGGCCTCCTGGCGCGCGGCGTTCGCCACCTCGAGCTGCGACCGCAGACGGTCGGCCTCCGCGGTCGCCAGGGCCAGGGCCTCCCGCCACCCGGTGTCAGCGTCGGGCGGCGCGGGGGGGGGGGGGGGGGGGGGGGCGCGCTGGCGGCCGGGGGGGGGGGGGGGGGGCGGCGGCGGGCCGCGGGCGTCGGGGGGGGGGGGGGGGGGGGGGGGGGGGGGGGGGGGGGGGCGCCACCAGCTCGGCCGCGGCCAGGCGCAGGGCGGCCAGGTCGCCGGCAGTCACCATGCAGACGCGGCCACCGTGCGCCGCAGGAACCAGCTCCCCCGGCACGTCGGCGCGGCGTTGCAGTCGCTTCACGGCGTCAACGCTCACGCCAAGCTCGGCGGCCACGTCGGCGCGGCTGTAGCGTCGGGCGGCGTCGGTGGGCGGCACCGGGCGGGG
>JAOSKN010000006.1 GCA_027493525.1 Planctomycetota bacterium
AGCGGTCGAAGATGCGCGGCAGGTCTTCTGCCGAGATGCCGATCCCCGTATCGGTGACGCTCACCGTCACTGTATCCCCCGACGACGGCATTCTCCCCACTGTCCACGCTGCCCCCCGACGCGGTGAAGTCCAGTGCGTTCTGCACGATGGCCGCCAGCGCGCGATGCAGGTCGGGCAGGCTGGCACGGACGAGCGCGGGCACGTCCGCGGGCTTGAGCACCAGGTCAATGGCTTTTGCCTGGGCCGCCGTCTCGAACCCGGCGCGCAGATCGCGCAGCAGAAATTGACATCGAGCGGCATGGTTGCCATCGCCGGCCCACTGTCGAAGTGAGACATGGCCAGCATGTCGTCAATCAGCTTGCCGATGTACATCGCCTGCTCTTTCATGGCGTTGATGCGCTGCGCAGTCTCTGGCGGGGGCTGGAGCGCCCGCTCGATCAGTTCCAGGCCGGTGTAGATCACCGCGAGTGGGGTGCGGAACTCGTGCGAGGCGTCTTCGATGAAATGCGCCAGGATGTTGACTTTCTCTCGCTCCAGCACCAGCTTCATCTGCTCTGCTTCGGCGTTCTTATGGTCGGTGATGTCCACGATGGTCTGCACGATGTGGTCCACCTGGCTATCGGCATTGCGCACAGCCCTGGCCGAGACCAATCCCCAGAACTCGCTGCCATCAGCCCGAATGTAGCGTTTCTCGTACTGGAAAGCGTCCGATTCCCCCGTCTGCAGAGCATGGTAGTGCCGGGCGGTGAGGCTGGCATCGTCCGGTGCGGTGATGCCCATTGACGTGAGTCCCGCCAGAGAGTCGTAGCCGAACATATCATGCCAGCGCTCGTTGACTTGCAGGTAGTGCCCATCGGCGTCGAGCAGGGCGATGGCGCTGGCCGTATTGTCGAACATAGCCTGCAACTGCGCCTGGCTCTGGGCCAGCGCCTGTTGGGCCAGCCGCTGGTCGGTGACATCGGTGATGAATCCCTCCACCACATGCTGGCCGCTGGGCTGCAACACCAGGCGACCCTGCTCCCACACCCATTTCTCCTTGCCATCGCGCGTCAGGAGGCGGTAGGCGTAGGTGAAGGGCTGCCCCGCCGCGATGCTCTGCTGCGTTGTCTCCCAGACGTATTGGCGGTCGTCGGGATGAATGAGGTTCCCATAGGACACCGTGCGATTGTAGAGCAGATCGTCCGGCGCATAGCCGGTGAGGGCTGCGCAGCCGCTGCTGACCAACAACATCGTCCATTGGGGATCGTTCAGGCAGCGGTAGGCCATGCCCGGCAGGTTGTCCAGCAGCGCTTCGAGCGAGAGCTGGCTCTCGTGCAGCGCCTGCCAGCGGGTGTCGCCCTCGCTGAGGCGGGCGTTGGCCTCGGCGAGCGCTGCTTCCAGCGCGGCGATCCGGTCGCGCAGCATTTCCTCACGGGGATCGAAGTTGTCGTGTGTGTGCGAGGGAAGGCGGTCAACCATGAGACTATCTCTTGTGAAAAGCCCCCCCCGGCTCAGACCCGCGCCACTGCCGGCCTGTGCCCAGAGTCCCTGTCTCGCGGAGGGGCGGCGTTCTGT